>NZ_LT707399.1 GCF_900156875.1 Robertmurraya dakarensis
AAGCCCAGTGGTAATATGTCAAGCACTAAAATTCAATGAATTGGAAATTAATATTGTCTTTCATTGAAAAGTGTTTAAAAAAGAGTATACCTAATAAACCTCACACTATTTTCAATTTTTTACCAATACTTTCAAGTGTGAAGCTGGGTGTTTGAAAGGGTGTGAATGAGAAGTTTTAATCTCTCCTTTCGGGTGGTGTGTACAACTGATTGGTGCGTAGTAGCGAAAACACCAATCGTACCAGTTTTCTTGCGGTTAAGACGAGAGCGCGTTTGTGTTTATGTTTTGGAACTTCATCGTACTTCTTTGTGTAAAAAGCTTTATATTCAGAGTCGTACTTTCGGATCTTATCGGCAGCTTGAATAAGGTAGTAACGCAGGTATTTATTACCTGTCCTCATTCTAGCCGTTTCCTGGGATTCGAATTCGCCTGATTGGTTCTGGTTCCATACCAAACCTGCATATTTCGCTAAGGCATGATGATCTTTAAATCGCTTTATATCGCTAATTTCAGCTATCAACCCTGCCGCATAAACGTCTCCAATTCCTTTTACAGACGTTAGGGTTTGCGGTATGCCTTTCATTAACTTGGCAATTTCTTTATCCAGACGCTTTACCTGTGACTCGATATGTTGAATGGTACTTAAAGTAACAGACATCGAAATATTTACGGGGTCCTGCATAGCCTTATTCAGCCGGTAAGATGATCTAGCCAACTTTTGAAGGTATTTTGCGATTTCCTCTGGCTTTTCAAATCGGTTTTTTCCTTTATCTTGCAGGAACTCGACGAGTTCCTCGAGGCTCATTTCAGCGATCGTTTCGGGCTC
>NZ_LT707400.1 GCF_900156875.1 Robertmurraya dakarensis
CAAAAATTTCAGTCCCTAAATCTATGAACTGTCCAAAGTGTGGTGCTCCATCAGATTACCTTTATGCCAATAATGGAGATAAAGGACAGTATCTATGCAAAGTCTGTTCCTGTCTTTTCAATGATAAAAGCCGTTATTCCAAAGAGGCCATTTTGAAGTGCCCTCATTGTTCGAAGACTCTAGAAAAAATCAAGGAACGTAAAGACTTTGATGTGTACAAATGTAAAAACAATGATTGTTCTTACTATCAAAAGAAAATAAACGCAATGTCTTCAAAAGAGAAGAAAAGGTTTAGAAAGGACCCTCAGGCATTTAAACTGAGATACATTTTTCGTCAGTTTCATATTGAATTTCAACCTTTATCCAAAGATTCACCAGAGTTGCCGAGAGTGGATTTATCTAGGATTTATGCATCCCCACATACCTTAGGACTTATATTGACCTATCATGTAAACTATGGCCTTTCGGCCCGTAAAACAGCCGCGATTATGCAGGATGTTCACGGAGTTATGATTTCTCATCAGACGATATTGAACTACGAAAATAGTGTTGCGCTCTTGCTTAAGCCTTACGTCGATCACTATCCGTATGATCTTTCAGATCAATTTTGTGGTGATGAAACTTATATTCGAGTGAATGGACGCTGGCATTATTTGTTTTTCTTTTTTGACGCAGTGAAAAAGATCATCCTATCTTACCCGGTGTCTGCCAATCGAGATACAGCGTCAGCCATTCGTGCGATAGATGAAGTGTTAGTAAAGATGAAAGAGATTCCAAAAGACCTTACTTTTGTAGTGGATGGAAACCCAATCTATCTTTTAGCACAACACTTTTTCGCTCAGCATGATATTTCTTTTGATGTGAAGCAAGTGATTGGGCTTACAAATGAAGACCCAGTCTCAACGGAATACAGACCTTTAAAACAGATTATAGAGAGGCTCAATCGAACATTTAAAGGCAACTATCGCTCGACTCATGGATTTGGTTCGGAAAAAGGATCTGTATCCTTTGTCACTTTGTTTGTGGCCTATTTTAATTTTCTACGGCCTCATGCATCCTTAGAAGGAAAAGTGCCTGTGGTAAACCCTCAATTACAAGGGC
>NZ_LT707401.1 GCF_900156875.1 Robertmurraya dakarensis
GAGGGCACTGAAAAAGCCCCTTAAAGGAAAAAAGGGAAGGATTTCTCAATTATTTTGAGGAATCCTTCCCTTTTTGTTTTATAATTAGGTTAACAATTTTAAGCGGGTGGTTTCAATGATTCAAAAACAACAATCAATGGCATTAAGTCCATATATGGAACTCTATAACTTAATCGTTCCTGCAGACAATATGTTACGAAAAATTAATGAACTAATTGACTTCTCTTTTGTTTATGAAGAATTGAAAGATAACTATTGCTTGGATAACGGGCGAAATGCCATTGACCCTATTCGTATGTTCAAATATTTATTTTTGAAGACCGTCCATGACCTATCTGATGTTGATATAGTAGAACGTTCTAAGTATGACATGTCTTTTAAATACTTTCTCAACATGGCACCAGAGGAGCAAGTAATTGATCCTAGCTCTTTAACAAAGTTTAGAAAATTACGGTTAAAAGATATTAATCTTTTAGATCTGCTTATCAATAAGACTGTAGAAATAGCTATTGAAAAGGAAGTCATCAAAAGTAATTCTATTATTGTTGATGCCACCCATACAAAAGCTCGGTATAACCAAAAAACTCCTAAAGAGGTCCTTATGGACCGTTCCAAAAAACTGAGAAAAACGATATATCAAATAGATGAAAATATGAAGAGTAAGTTTCCATCCAAAACGACAACGGATGTACTAGAGGATGAAATCAAATATTGCCAAGATCTCATTGATGTGATTAAAAAGGAAGAAGTTCTTGTTCAATATCCAAAAGTAAAAGAACAGTTAAATCTTCTGGAAGAAACCGTTGCCGATGATGTTGAACAATTACAGATATCAGAAGATAAAGACGCAAAAGTTGGACATAAAAGTGCGGATTCCGCATTTTTTGGATACAAAACACACCTTGCCATGAGTGAAGAGAGAATTATCACAGCGGCAACAATAACCACTGGCGAAAAGAATGACGGAAAGCAATTAGAAGCGCTAATTGAAAAAAGTATCGAAGCTGGAATGGAAGTTGAAACTGTAATTGGTGATGCAGCATATTCTGAAAAGGGAAATATAGAATATGCCAATAAAAATGAAATAAAATTAGTAGCTAAACTAAACCCTTCTGTCACACAAGGATTTCGTCCAAAAGAGGATGAATTTGAATTTAATAAAGATGCTGGAATGTATGTCTGTAAAGCAGGGCATATGGCTATAAGGAAAGCGAAACAAGGAAAAAAAGGGGAAGGTAGAAACCAAGTAACTACGTACTATTTTGATATAGAAAAATGTAAACATTGTCCGTTTAAAGAAGGATGTTATAAAGAAGGGGCTAAAAGTAAGACTTATTCTGTAAGTATCAAATCAAACGAGCATACAGAACAGGCAAAATTTCAGGAAAGTGAGTATTTTAAAGAAAAATCTAAAGAACGATATAAAATAGAGGCTAAAAATAGTGAATTAAAACACAGGCACGGGTACAATGTTGCAAAATCCTCGGGTCTATTAGGCATGGAATTACAAGGTGCAATGTCTATATTTACAGTAAATCTAAAAAGAATATTGAAGCTAATGAATCAATAATAAGGGGATATAGACCCCAATCCACACAAAAAACGACTCAGAAAATAAAATTCTGGGTCGTTTTTTGATCCACTTCTATAATCCCTCCGAAAAATCCGAAGGATTTTCAGTGCCCTCC
>NZ_LT707402.1 GCF_900156875.1 Robertmurraya dakarensis
CCCGCAAATAGGAGTCGACAATACCGGTGGTCGGGGTCGAACCGACACTCCAGAAGGAACACGATTTTGAGTCGTGCGCGTCTGCCAATTCCGCCACACCGGCAGTTCTAAATTAATGGAGGCAGCAACCGGATTTGAACCGGTGATAAAGGTTTTGCAGACCTCTGCCTTACCACTTGGCTATGCTGCCATTAAAATTGGCTGGGCTAGCAGGATTCGAACCTACGAATGACGGAGTCAAAGTCCGTTGCCTTACCACTTGGCTATAGCCCAAAATAATATAAATGGGGCGATTGATGGGAATCGAACCCACGAGTGTCGGAGCCACAATCCGATGCGTTAACCACTTCGCCACAACCGCCATATTTATTGGCAGGGATAGTAGGAATTGAACCCACACTGGAGGTTTTGGAGACCTCTGTTCTACCTTTAAACTATATCCCTATATAGCGTAATGGTGGAGGGGGACGGATTCGAACCGCCGAACCCTAAGGAGCGGATTTACAGTCCGCCGCGTTTAGCCACTTCGCTACCCCTCCAAAAAGGTGGCTCAGGACGGAATCGAACCGCCGACACAAGGATTTTCAGTCCTTTGCTCTACCGACTGAGCTACTGAGCCACACGAAAAGAAAAAATCTATATTAACAGTAGATACCTACTGGAATAAGATGGCGGTCCGGACGGGACTCGAACCCGCGACCTCCTGCGTGACAGGCAGGCATTCTAACCAACTGAACTACCGGACCAAATTGCGGGGACAGGATTTGAACCTGCGACCTTCGGGTTATGAGCCCGACGAGCTACCAGACTGCTCCACCCCGCGATAATTTTATTAAGGTTTTATGGCGGAGGAAGAGGGATTCGAACCCCCGCGCGGTTTAACCCGCCTGTCGGTTTTCAAGACCGATCCCTTCAGCCAGACTTGGGTATTCCTCCATATATATAAATGGACCCTGTAGGACTCGAACCTACGACCGGACGGTTATGAGCCGTCTGCTCTAACCAGCTGAGCTAAGGGTCCATTAATTTTATAGCGGCGGAGGGGATCGAACCCCCGACCTTACGGGTATGAACCGTACGCTCTAGCCAGCTGAGCTACACCGCCATAATGGCATAGAAAATGGAGCCTAGCGGGATCGAACCGCTGACCTCCTGCGTGCAAGGCAGGCGCTCTCCCAGCTGAGCTAAGGCCCCATAATAGAATTATTTGAACTGGTCGGGAAGACAGGATTCGAACCTGCGACCCCTTGGTCCCAAACCAAGTGCTCTACCAAGCTGAGCTACTTCCCGTAATGCTTAAATGGCGCGCCCGACAGGAGTCGAACCCATAACCTTC
>NZ_LT707403.1 GCF_900156875.1 Robertmurraya dakarensis
CCAAATAGTCTGGTGACGATGGCGAGAAGGTCACACCCGTTCCCATACCGAACACGGAAGTTAAGCTTCTCAGCGCCGATGGTAGTTAGGGGCTGTCCCCTTGTGAGAGTAGGACGTCGCCAGGCAATAAAAAAGGCATCTATTTTGGATGCTTTTTTTTGTGCTTAAAAATGGGGTTGCGGATATATCGGGTAAGTTACGGTTATAATCAGATTCTTACGGATAAACCGGGCAAAGTTACGGATATATACAAATTCTTACGGATAAAGCCCAAGAAGTTACGGATATCTCTTTAAAAGAGGTAATTCATATATGACTTAACTTATCTTAGAACTTGTTCTTACCGAAAAAGGTACCTTTCCTCGATAAATTGTCTGCTTCACAAAAATATATCGGTCAGAAAAAGGATATATCGGTCAAAATTTAATTATATCGGCTACTTTTTCGATATATCGGTCAGATTTTAATTATATCGGCCACTTTTTTGAGGATATCGGTAAGTACCCTTGAAATCCCCATCTATCGTCCAGAAAAACACCGTAACTTCCTTAGAAAAAACAAAAAGACCTGTCAACAGGCCTTTTAAGAGTAAATTTCAGGTGTATTTATTTTTTTTAATTGTTTTATATAATATTTATATTGTGGATCACTTGTATCTGTAGAAATAATGCTTTTTTCGCATTCTGTGCAGATAAAAGAAGTGTACAGATGTATGCCCTTAAACTTCGATTGCCCGCAGACGACACACATTTCCCCAAGCTGATCCTTTGCTAATTGCGAACTCAAAATCCCCACCTCCACACTGCTATTCTGCCCGATATCCTTCTATTTTATACAATATTTAGAATATTCTCCTGTTCACTATTTTCCTATTAAAAAGGAAAGATCAATGTTATCTTATGTTTCAGTATCGCTTTCCTTGTATGTCTTACAGAAAAAAACCAATAAATCTCAGTGAAAGAGATGTTACAATAAAGCCTATTTGATAAAATAAATGGGTATCTTAGAAAATGGTGATAATATGGAACAATATCAAACTCCTTTATTTGATGTATTAAAGAAGCATAGTGAACAACAGCCGATTTCTTTTCATGTGCCAGGGCACAAAAATGGGTATATACATTGGGATAGAAAATCTGAACCCTTCTACAGGGATGTCCTTTCGATTGATGCAACAGAATTAACTCATTTAGATGATTTACATTCTCCGGAGGGGGCTATTTTAGAGGCAGAGAATCTTTTGGCAGCAGCTTATGGCGTGCAGAAAAGCTACTTCTTGGTTAATGGATCGACGGTTGGGAATTTAGCGATGATAATGGGAGTCATTCAGGAAGGTGACATTGTTTTTACTCAGCGAAATTGCCATAAATCCATTTTGAATGGGCTGCAATTAACAAAAGCTACGCCTGTGTTATTAGAACCAGAGTATCATCAGCAATGGGGAGTAGCAGGGGGAGTTACAGTTAAAACGGTAAAGGAAGCTTACGAAGCGTTTCCACACTGTAAAGCCATTGTATTAACTTATCCTACTTATTATGGCATGGTCTATGAACTAACTCCGATAATTGAGTTTGCTCATGAACGAAATATTCCTGTGCTAATTGATGAGGCGCATGGAGCTCATTTTATAGGTGGAGATTATTATCCTGATTCTGCGATAAAAGCAGGAGCTGACGTGGTTGTTCAATCTGCACATAAAACTTTGCCTGCCATGACAATGGGTTCATTTTTACATATAAATAGCACTTTAGTTTCTACAAAACAAATTAACCATTATTTACGGATCCTTCAATCAAGCAGCCCATCCTATCCAATTATGGCCTCACTGGATCTTGCACGTCATTACATAGCAACTTACAAACTTGAGGATCAAAGATATCTAGAAAGTATGATAAGTTCATTCAAAGGGAAATTAAACGAGATTAATGGAATTACCGTGCTAACTTATCCTGGTAGTTTTGGTGATCCACTAAAGATAACAATCCAGTCAACAACAGGGCTTTCTGGATTTGAGCTGCAGGAACTATTTGAAACGGCAGGTGTTTATACGGAGTTAGCTGATCCCTACAATCTACTACTCATCCTTCCATTATTAAAAAAGGATGCTTTCTACCCTTTTGATGAAGCAGTACAACGGATTAGAAAAGCGCTGGGCACAAAAAACTCGGCGGTGGAAATGGGAAACCGTCATATTCCTAACTATTTTAAAAAAAATACATTCTCGACCCTTTACCTGGATCAGATTCAGCAAAAGTCTATTGGCACCGTTCCAATTGAACAAAGCGAAGGCTATATTTGTGCAGAAAGTATTATTCCTTATCCACCAGGGATTCCAATATTAATACCAGGGGAAGAAATTACGAAGGAAATTGTCGAAAGTATCCTTTTATTATTGGAAACAGGAGGGCGGTTTCAGGGCAGTTCGGAGCTAATAAATAGAAAAATCAATGTTTTTAAGTGATATGGAGGAAGTACATGAACAGCGGGTATTTTATAACAGTAGAAGGTCCAGAAGGGGCCGGTAAAACAACGATCTTGAATATGCTGACAGAGCAGCTCCAAGCAGATGGCAGGAAGGTCATACAAACAAGGGAGCCTGGAGGCATTGAAATAGCGGAACAAATAAGAAAAGTAATTCTGGATAAAGAAAATACTGCAATGGACTCACGTACAGAAGCATTGTTGTACGCTGCTGCAAGAAGGCAGCATCTTGTTGAGAAGGTAAAACCGGCATTAGAACAAGGTTATATTATTTTATGTGACCGCTTTATTGACAGCTCATTGGCGTATCAAGGATATGCAAGGGGTCTCGGCATTGAGGAAGTATACAGTATTAATTCGTTTGCCATTGAGGGAATGATGCCAAAGCTTACCTTATTTTTTGATATTGATCCAGTCTTGGGGCTGGAAAGGATTAATTCCAATAAGGGCAGGGAAGTAAACCGTCTTGATTTAGAGGGCATTCAGTTTCATCATAAGGTGAGAGAAGGTTATCATCTATTATTAGAAAAGTTCCCTGAAAGAATCGTTAAAATTGATGCAGCTTATTCTATCGAGGATGTTTTTAATGAAGCTTATCTAAAAGTAAATGAGCTGCTAAGTAGCAATTAGAAAGAATGCCTTAAAGTTCTCTTTAAGGTATTTTTTATTCCTGCTTCTATAAAAAGCAATCATGACGTATTCTAAATTATAATTGATTCTGAAGTGATAACAAATACCTGTTATAATGAACATAATAGTAATAATGTAAAGAAGGGGATGATGGAATGAAACTTATTATTGCTGTTGTGCAGGACCAAGATAGTAATCGCCTGTCTAAGGCACTTGTTGATCATAATTTTCGTGCAACAAAGCTGGCAACTACTGGTGGCTTCTTGAAATCAGGAAATACCACTTTTATGATAGGGACAGAGGATATTCGTGTCAATAAAGCATTGCAAGTGATTAAGGAAAATTGTCAATCAAGAGATCAATTGATTGCACCTGTTTCGCCTATGGGAGGGAACGCAGATTCCTATATTCCATATCCAGTAGAGGTAGAAGTGGGTGGAGCAACTGTATTTGTACTGCCTATTGAAGAGTTCCATAATTTCTAAACCGTTGATAGAAACGGTTTTAAGCAAAGATCTTTGGACAAGATTATTAATTTCTAAGTTAGTGAGTGATTATATATGAAAACGTGGGGGCAGCTTGAAGAGATCCAGCCAACGGTTTTAAAAATGCTAAAGAATAGTATTCAAAAAGATCGGTTAGCCCACGCTTATTTATTTGAAGGCATGCGCGGCACTGGAAAAAAGGAAATTAGCGTACTATTAGCTAAAAGTATCTTTTGCAGCGATCCAACTGAAGGTTATATTCCATGTGAGCAATGCCATAACTGTAGAAGAATTAACAGCGGTAATCACCCTGATATACACTTGATTGAACCTGATGGGTTATCGATAAAAAAAGATCAGATTCGCATGCTGCAGGAGGAATTCTCCAAAACGGCTGTTGAATCAAAGCAAAAGGTGTATATGATAGTACACGCTGATCGGATGACCGTTAATGCTGCCAATAGCTTATTGAAATTTTTAGAAGAGCCAAGCTCCCAAACTGTTGCAATCTTACTGACAGAACAAGCTCAAAAAATTCTTCCAACCATCCTTTCTCGATGTCAGGCAATACAATTTAGACCATTATCATCAGATAATCTTATAGAAAAGTTGATAGAACATGGTGTTGATCAAAGAAAAGCCCCATTAATTGCCCAATTAACCAATAATTTGGATGAAGGGTTAAACCTAAATAATGATGAATGGTTTGCACAAGGTCAAAAAATAGTGGTAAAATTATATGAAATGCTGCAGAAGGATTCTCTTCAAGCGCTTGTTGCTTTACAAGAGAATTGGTTTTCGCATTTTAAAGAAAAAGATCAGGTGGATCGTGGTTTAGACTTACTACTTCTTATTTTTAAGGATTTATTATATATACAGCTTGGAAAGAATAATCAGGTTGTCTTTCTAAGTGAAATAGATCGGTTAGAGCAGTTTGCTCTCCAATCGTCTGGAAGGCGTCTTGCTGATCAAATGACAGCCATATTAGATGCTAAAAGAAAGCTGCATGCAAATATGAATCCACAGCTGCTGATGGAGCAGCTTGTGTTAAAGTTGCAGGAGGGATCTTCATTTGTATGATGTAGTAGGTGTACGCTTTAAAAAGGCGGGTAAAATATATTATTTTGATCCAGGCGAGCTTTTGATTCAAAAGGACGACTTCGTCATCGTAGAAACCGTAAGAGGTGTTGAATACGGCAAGGTAGTTATTGGACCTAAAAAGGTTGGAGAAAATGATGTTGTCTTGCCTTTAAAGAAAGTCCTGCGAATTGCAGATCAAAAGGATCGTCTTATTGTTGAAGAAAATAAGCAATCTGCTAAAGAAGCTTATGATATTTGTATAGAAAAGGTTGGGACACATCAGCTGGAAATGAAGCTTGTTGATGTCGAATACACCTTTGATCGTAATAAAGTTATTTTTTATTTTACAGCCGATGGAAGAGTTGATTTTAGAGAGCTCGTCAAGGACTTGGCTGCCATTTTTAGAACGAGAATTGAATTGCGTCAGATTGGTGTTCGTGATGAAGCGAAGATGCTTGGGGGAATTGGACCTTGCGGGCGCATGTTATGCTGTTCGAGTTTCCTAGGAGACTTTGAACCAGTTTCTATAAAAATGGCAAAAGATCAAAACCTTTCTCTGAATCCAACAAAAATCTCTGGATTATGTGGTCGTCTAATGTGCTGTTTAAAATATGAAAATGATGAATATGAAAGTGCAAAAGAACAGCTTCCTGATCTAGGTGAAATGATTGGCACTCCAGATGGAGTCGGAAAAGTTGTTGGATTGAACATTTTAGAACGAATCCTTCAAGTAGAGATTGCTGATCAAGAGAGAATCCTCGAATATACGCTAGATGAGTTACTAAAGGAAGGCGCTATGTAGAATAATCCACATTTAATGAGGTGGAAGCGTGAATAAGAAAGAAATTTTTGATTCAGTAAGTAATATGGAAGTTCAAATAGGACATTTGTATCAACAGCTGGGTGAGTTAAAGCAGCATTTAGCAGAAATACTCGAGGAAAATAATTCTTTGAAGCTGGAAAATGATCATTTAAGACGTCGTCTAGAACGAACCACGGAAGTTGATCCGATTAAAAAGAAGAAAGATCATAAGGATAAAGCAAAGAAAACATCAGAAACATCGGTGGATATTGGCGAAGGGTATGATAATTTAGCCCGGCTCTATCAGGAAGGTTTCCATATTTGTAACCTGCATTTTGGAAGCCCTCGCAAAGAAGGAGATTGTCTTTTTTGCTTATCGTTTCTTAATAAAAAATAAAACTCGGCCTTCCTTTAAGATGGAAGGCTGTTTTTCTACTTATAAATAGAATGGAAGGATCGGGTAGGATGGTTAATTTAAACGGCGATGAGCGATTGGACTACTTATTGGCGGAAAATATGAGAATTATTCAGAGTCCGTCGGTTTTTGCTTTTTCACTAGATGCAGTACTGCTTGCGAAATTTGTCTACGTTCCTATTCAAAAAGGGAATCTTATTGATCTTTGTAGTGGGAATGGAGTGATTCCTTTGTTTTTGAGTACTAGAACGAAGGGGAGAATCACGGGAGTAGAAATCCAAGAACGTCTCTACGATATGGCTACCCGAAGCATTGAATATAATGGGTTGCAGGATAGGCTGAAGATGATTCATGGTGATATTAAGGAGATGCCAAAATTTCTAGGGAAAGAAAAATTTGATGTGGTGACCTGTAATCCACCATATTTCCCAACACCATCTAAGGATGAAATAAATGGGAACGAACATCTAGCAATTGCACGTCATGAAATTTTATGTACACTTGAGGATGCCATTCGTGCTGCCAGCGAATTAGTGAAGCAGGGAGGTAAAGCAGCTTTTGTTCACCGGCCTGGCCGTTTGCTTGATATCGTTTCCTTGATGCGAAGCTACCGCCTTGAGCCAAAGAGAATACAATTGGTCTATCCAAAGCAAGGAAAAGAAGCCAATACTTTGTTAGTGGAAGCTATTAAAGATGGAAGTCCAGACTTAAAGATTCTCCCGCCCTTATTTGTATATGATCATGATAATGAGTACACTCCTGAAGTAAAGGAAATTTTGTATGGAAAAGCATGATGAACATTATTTTTATGTTTTGTCATGCAGGGATGGGAGTTTTTATGCTGGATATACCAATAATATAGAAAGAAGAATAAAACAGCATAATGAAGGAAAAGGAGCCAAGTATACGAAAGGCAGGGGTCCAGTTTCTCTTTTGTACTCAAAGATTTTTAATAATAAGAGTGATGCACTAAAAGCAGAATATGAATTTAAGCAGTGGCCTCGCAGGAAAAAAGAAGCGTTTTTAATAAAAGAAACAGGTGGTATTTATGTGGCAGCAAAAAAGCTTTGAAAATGAAGAAAGTAAAGGGATTCTCTATCTTGTACCTACCCCAATTGGCAATTTGGAAGATATGAGCTTTAGAAGCATCCGGCTTTTAAAGGAAGCGGATTATATAGCCGCTGAAGATACGCGAAACACTAAGAAGCTCTGTAATTATTTTGAGATCGATACTCCTGTTGTTAGTTATCACGAGCATAACAAAGAGAGCAGCGGGGAAAAGCTGGTACAAAAGCTAAAGGATGGCGCAAAGATCGCTCTTGTAAGTGATGCGGGAATGCCGACAATTTCAGATCCAGGCTATGAGCTGGTAGTTGCAGCAATTGCAGATAAGTTAACGGTCGTCCCTTTACCTGGGGCGAATGCTGCCTTAACAGCTTTAATAGCTTCAGGGCTTCCAACACAGCCCTTTTATTTTTATGGGTTTCTTCAAAGACAGAAGAAAGAGAAGAAAAGGGAACTGGAGGAACTGTCGAAACAGACGGCTACTATTATTCTTTATGAATCACCGCACCGATTGAAAGAAACGCTGCAGCTTGTTGAAGAAATCTTAGGAAATAGACAAGCAACTCTATGCAGGGAGTTAACGAAGAAATATGAAGAGTTTATTAGAGGAAGTGTCAGTGAACTTTTAAAATGGGCTTCAACAGAAGAAGTAAGAGGAGAGTTCTGTATTATCATTGAAGGAAGCAGTGATAATGTTAGTGATAATGAGATTTCATGGTGGGAGTCTTTGTCGATTAAGGAACATGTAAACCACTATATGGAAAGTAAAGGGTTATCCTCTAAGGATGCTATTAAACAGACAGCAGTGGACAGGAAGATGCAGAAGAGAGATGTGTATCAAGCCTTTCATGTAGACTAATCAAGAGCTGCTTCTTTTGGAACAAAGTTAATAAGTGTACAAAAAAAAGGCTTCTCATGTTTGAGAAGCTTTTTGTGTGCTTTATTATGCGTTAACTGTTAGAAATGCATCTTGAATTTCTTTTAGAAGTTTCTCTGCACCTTCACGGCTTAAGATTAACTTTCCATCTGCTAAAGCAATATTTTCATCAGAAACCTCGCCTGTTACTTGGCAAGTCATATTAGGCTTGTACTTCTTTAAAATAATACGTTCATCATCCACATAAATTTCTAGTGCATCCTTCTCTGCGATTCCTAATGTACGTCGTAATTCAATCGGAATTACCACTCGGCCAAGCTCATCAACTTTACGAACAATACCTGTAGATTTCATTTTTAAAATCTCCTCTCAATCTCCTAAAATATTTTTCTCTCTCTATTTAATATCGTCATTATTCGACAAAATCTTTGTTATCACAATAATAACAGTTATTCCCATAAACGTCAATAATTTTTAAATTGTCAACTTTAGCAAATTTTGGTATACGGTTATTTAGCTATTTGACAACCTTTTTGATGAAATTTGTTCCAAAATAAGCAGTAATTCAATCTAAGTAATATTATTGAAATTTCAGTATATCAACCTCTTTTCTCGTCTTTTTTGCTCATTATTCGACAAAATTCTACAATGTCTCGATCAGCACCTTAAATAAATAAGAGGGAATAGACAAGCCTTTATTATGGTACATACCCACATTCTAGAAAATGGAAACCTGAACCGTAGATTCATTGATTTTGTTGCACAAATCCTTAATTTTAGGTATATTTTGATGATAGAATAGGTAATGATGACGAGTGTATCCAGTGAATTTTTTATTGTAAAATCATTCGTTCCATTCGTGCGGCCAATTTTACCGTACATAAACAAATTATCCCTAAAAGGAGGGAGTATTGATGGAGGAAAAGTTAAAGACATTTTATCTAACTACCCCTATCTATTATCCAAGTGGAAATCTACATATAGGTCATGCTTATACGACTGTTGCAGGAGATGCAATGGCTCGTTATAAACGACTGCGTGGCTACGATGTTATGTATTTAACAGGAACAGATGAACATGGGCAGAAAATACAACAAAAGGCAGAGGAAAAAGGGGTTACACCACAGGAATATGTGGATGAGATTGTAGCGGGAATTCAAGATCTTTGGAAAAAACTTGATATCTCTTATGACGATTTTATCCGTACAACTCAAGATCGTCACAAACGAGTGGTAGAAAAAATCTTTGCACAGTTACTAGAACAAGGTGATATTTATCTTGATCAATATGAAGGGATGTATTGTACTCCTTGTGAGTCATTCTTTACGGAAAGACAATTAAACGAAGGAAATTGTCCTGACTGCGGCCGTCCGGTGGAGAAGGTAAAGGAAGAGTCCTACTTCTTTAAAGTAAGTAAATATGCGGACAGGCTGCTTCAATATTACGAAGAAAACCCAGGCTTTATCCAGCCGGAATCACGTAAAAATGAAATGATTAATAACTTCATTAAACCAGGTCTTGAGGATTTAGCCGTGTCTCGGACAACCTTTGATTGGGGGATTGGAGTCCCTGGCAATCCAAAACATGTTATATATGTATGGATTGATGCTTTATCCAACTATATTACGGCACTAGGATATGGGACGGATGACGATTCGAAGTATTTAAATTACTGGCCTGCAGATGTACATTTAGTAGGGAAAGAAATCGTTCGTTTTCATACCATCTATTGGCCAATTATGTTAATGGCATTAGATCTTCCTCTTCCGAAGAAGGTATTTGCTCACGGCTGGTTATTAATGAAAGATGGAAAAATGTCTAAATCAAAAGGAAATGTAGTCGATCCTGTTACATTGATTGACCGTTACGGCCTAGATGCTCTTCGTTATTATTTATTGAGAGAAGTTCCATTTGGATCTGATGGAGTATTTACTCCAGAAGGGTTTGTCGAAAGAATTAATTTTGATTTAGCAAATGATTTAGGAAACCTTTTAAATCGTACAATTGCGATGGTTAACCGATATTTTGAAGGAATCATTCCTGCTTATAATGGTTCACCTAGTGAATTTGATCAGCAGCTTCTGCAAATGAATGAAGAAACGGTCAAAAAATACGAAGAAGCAATGGAAAATATGGAATTCTCTGTTGCGCTGACCTCGCTATGGCAGCTAATCAGCAGAACAAATAAATATATAGATGAAACACAGCCTTGGGTATTAGCAAAGGACGAAGAAAAACAGGATATATTAGCAAATGTTATGGTTCATCTTGCAGAGACATTAAGAAGAGTGGCAATTTTGTTAAAACCGTTCCTTACTCGTACTCCTAATGAAATATTCAACCAATTAAATGTGAATGACGAATTCCTTACTTCTTGGGATAGTTTAGAGCGTTTTGGAGTTATTGGCGAAGGCAAAAAGGTTCAAAAGGGCGATCCTATTTTTCCACGCCTAGATCTCGAAGAAGAAGTTGCTTTTATTAAAGAGAAAATGCAGGGTCCAGCTGCACCACCAGCCGAGGAAAAGAAGGAAGAAAAGCCTGACAGCGAGGAAATTACGATTGACGATTTCATGAAAGTAGATCTTCGTGTTGCACAAGTAATAGCAGCTGAACCTGTTAAAAAGGCAGACAAGCTATTAAAGCTTCAGTTAGATCTTGGTTATGAGAAACGTCAAGTTGTTTCTGGTATTGCTCAATTCTACAAACCTGAAGAGTTGGTTGGACGTAAAGTCATTTGTGTAACTAACTTAAAGCCTGTCAAGTTAAGAGGAGAGCTTTCTGAAGGAATGATTCTTGCTGGATCAAAGGATGGAAGCTTGTCACTGGCAACAATTGCTGAGAGTCTTCCAGTTGGAGCAAGAGTAAAGTAAGTGAATTGTGTTTTTACGGCGGTATTAGCGCTAGCTAACATGCAGTAAAGAATTCAATTGTTACAGTTGGTTTATCTAAAATTAAACATAGAAATGTTTCACGTGTAACAATTTACCGGTAACATTTCTATGTTTTTATTTTGAAAAAATATGCAAAATATAATAAATTCCACTAATGGATAAAGGTTAATCGTAAGAATTGTTTATACTGAAATAATGTTAAAAGTTTATGGTGGTTAAAGTGATTATTTTATTAGAAAAGCAAAGGGTTTAACGAGTCATTTGAGTGATTTAAATATTGTTATATAACTGATACATATGAAATAAAAATATAATTTTCTGAAAAAGGAGACTTTCTGATGTTATTCGACACTCACGTCCATTTAAATGCAGATCAGTTTCAAGATGATTTGCAAGAGGTTATCGATCGAGCAAGAGAAACAGGGGTAAGCAATATGGTTGTTGTCGGATTTGACCGTCCCACTATCACAAAAGCAATGGAGTTAGTTGAAAAATATGACTTTCTTTATGCTAGTGTTGGCTGGCATCCTGTTGATGCTATTGATATGACTGATGAAGATTTAGCTTGGATTGAAGAACTCTCTCAACACCCGAAAGTTGTAGCGATAGGGGAAATGGGTTTGGATTATTATTGGGATAAATCCCCTAAAGAAGTCCAAAAGGAAGTATTCAGGAAACAAATTCAACTAGCGAAAAAGGTAAACCTGCCTATCATTATCCATAATAGAGAAGCAACCTCTGATATCGTTGCGATATTAAGAGAGGAGGAAGCGCATACTGTGGGTGGAATTATGCACTGTTTTAGCGGCAGTGTGGAAGTGGCAATGGAATGTGTTGAGATGAATTTTTATATTTCCTTGGGGGGACCTGTTACTTTTAAAAATGCCAGGAAGCCAAAAGAAGTGGCAGAAGCGGTTCCATTGGAAAAGCTTTTAATTGAAACAGACTGTCCGTACTTAGCTCCGCACCCATACAGAGGGAAGCGCAATGAACCAAGTTACGTAAAACTTGTGGCCCAGCAGATTGCTGATTTAAAAGGTCTATCATATGAAGAAGTTGCAAAAGCAACTACTGAAAATGCAAAAAAAATTTTCGGCATAAAATGACAAGGAATAGTGTCGAATAAGGACTAAGCTTGTCCAAATGATTTCCTATTCTTAAAAGTTCTACATGTCTCCTTCTACTCATAGGATAACGTTGTCGATAACTCTCTCTTTCTTTTTTTGAGAACTTTTTGCATAATAGTGAATATGTTCGGGAGAAAGGAAAAAGGGTTGACAGCCTAAAGGTAAGTCTATATAATCACTCCAAGGGAGAAGGAGGCGTTTTTCATCGTAATCGAAAACATGAAAAGCCTGTTTTCCAAGTCTTTGAGTAAAAAGAGATTGACCATCATTCTCGCTAGTTTCATAGTTTTTGCAGCAGCTTTTGGCTTTGTGATCTATGAAACAACGAAAGTGACAGTAGCAGTCACGCTGGATGGTCAGGAAAAAATGGTTAAAACACATGCAGCAACCATTGAAGATCTGCTAGAGGATCTAGAGATATCTCTTCACTCAGAAGACTACGTGTTTCCAGCAGCAAACACAGAGGTAAAAGACAACTTAGAAGTTGTATGGGAGCCCGCAAAACAGGTTCAAATGGTAGAAGGAAGCGAAAAGAAACAAGTCTGGACTACAGCTGAAACGGTTGAAGAGTTTTTAAAAGAACAAAAGATTTCTTTAAATGAATATGATAAAGTTCAACCCGAAATCAATACTGCAGTAAAAGATGATTTAACTATACAAATAGATAAGGCCTTTTCTTTGAAGCTGGTTGATGGCGGACAGGAGAAAGAGGCATGGTCAACTTCGACTACGGTCGCTGACTTTTTATTACAACAAGGAATCGCATTAAGAGATTTGGACCGTGTTGAACCAAAACTGGATGAAACAGTCAAGGAAGATACCGTGGTAAACGTTATTAGAGTTGAAAAAGTCACCGATGTAGTGGAAGAACCAATTAATTTTGCCGTTGTTACTAAAAAAGATAGCTCGCTTGCAAAAGGAACTGAGAAAGTCGTAAGCAGCGGTCAGGAAGGCCGTGTAAAAAAAGAATACGAAGTTGTACTGGAAAATGGCAAAGAAGTTTCTAGAAAGCTTCTAAATGAAACGACTTTACAGGAGAAAAAGGATAAGGTTGTTGCCGTTGGAACAAAGGCGATTACGCAAACAGTTTCTCGCGGGACTGCAAGCGGGAATGTAAGCAAAGAGTTCAATGTTACTTCTACGGCTTATACGGCTAATTGTAATGGATGTTCCGGCCGAACAGCTACGGGCCTTAATTTACATGCAAATCCTAATGCAAAAGTAATTGCTGTCGACCCTCGTGTAATTCCTTTAGGAACAAAAGTATATGTTGAAGGTTACGGCTATGCTGTAGCTGCAGATACGGGTTCCGCTATTAAAGGAAATAAAATCGATGTCTTCTTTGCTACGAAATCAGAAGCCTATCGATGGGGAAGAAGAACGGTTAAAATTAAGATTTTAGAATAAGCAGGGGTTTTCCTCTGCTTTTTTTGTGTTTTAAGTGATTTTTCTATAAAATGCTTATTAGATGTATATCACTTAACTCAATAATATAGACGGATATATTACAAAAAGGTTTCAAGTTTTTTTCAATTTTTTTGTTTTTTAAAACTTTTTTTGTACATGTACATATGGAGGATATATGAAGATCAAAGAAATTATTGTCGTTGAAGGCAAGGATGACACGACGGCGATTAAGCGGGCAGTGGATGCTGATACGATTGAGACGAATGGTTCAGCAATAAATGAGGAAACGATTGAAAAAATAAAACTTGCCCAAGAAATAAGGGGTGTGATTATTTTTACCGACCCAGATTTCCCTGGTCAAAAGATTCGTCAAACAATTGCTGACAGAGTGCCGCGCTGCAAGCATGCATTTATTCCAAAGGAAGATGCCTTACATAAGTATGGAAAAGGAGTGGGGGTTGAGCATGCCTCCCCAGAAATTATACGACAGGCTTTGAGAGATGCTCATACTATGCAGGAAGAGGTCGTTGAAGAGATAACTCAGGAAGACTTAGTGCTTGCAGGTTTAGTCGGTGGACCCGGATCGAGGGAGAGAAGGGAAAAGCTGGGGAAGTTATTGAGAATTGGCTATACGAATGGCAAACAGCTACATAAGCGCTTAATGATGTTCCATATTAGTAAAGAGGCTTTTGCAGATGCTGTCAGAGTTATTTTACAGGAGGATAAAGATGCATAAGGATATTGCGACACCCGTAAGAACAAAGGCGATATTAGAAAAGTATGGTTTTTCT
Source organism: Robertmurraya dakarensis (assembly GCF_900156875.1). Taxonomy (GTDB): domain Bacteria; phylum Bacillota; class Bacilli; order Bacillales; family Cytobacillaceae; genus Robertmurraya; species Robertmurraya dakarensis. The sequence continues at coordinate 14,052 of NZ_LT707403.1, forward strand.
TTTAAAAAGAGTTTAGGGCAAAATTTTTTAATTGATACAAATATCCTTAAAAATATTGTAGATCAAGCGGAACTTACCGATCGTTCTGGAGCAATTGAAATTGGTCCCGGTATTGGAGCGCTCACTGAACAGTTGGCACGAAGAAGCGGAAAGGTCGTTGCTTATGAAATTGATCAGCGGCTTTTACCAATCTTAGAGGAAACCCTCGCGCCTTATGACAACAAGAAGATCATTCATGAAGATGTCTTAAAGGCAGATGTATCTACTATGATACAAGATGAATTTAGCGGGTTCGAGGATATTATGGTTGTTGCTAATTTACCTTATTATGTGACAACTCCTATTATTATGAAGCTGTTAGAAGAAAAGCTGCCGATAAGAGGGATTGTCTGTATGCTGCAAAAAGAGGTAGCTGATCGAATCTCTGCCAGCCCCGGAACGAAGGACTATGGATCTCTTTCTATAGCTGTACAATACTATACCACTGCTGAAACGGTCATGATTGTTCCGAAAACCGTATTTGTCCCGCAGCCTAATGTAGACTCTGCTGTGATCCGTTTGACGCTTAGAGACGAACCTGCAGTAAAAGTCATAAGTGAAGACTTTTTCTTTACAGTAACCAAGTCCAGCTTTGCTCAGAGACGGAAAACCATCTTGAACAACTTAACGAGCCAGCTGCCGGAGGGGAAAGAGAAGAAGGAGCAAATAATCACCGCATTAAACGATTCGGGAATTGACCCTACCAGACGCGGAGAAACGCTGTCTATTGAAGAATTTGGCATGCTGAGTGACAAACTATATCCAAGCTTTCATTAAAGGCTCCTAAGGGGGCCTTTTTTATTGTTTCCCGTTTTCATCTAAACTGTCCATACCGGGTGGAATATGTCTTTTCGCGGTACCTGGTACCATTGCTGTATAGTGAGCACCTTTTTTTGGTCTTTTGCATATTTTAAAGCAAAGGCTGGGCTCGGAGTTGAGCCAATTGGAGTGACTTGCAGTGACGATTAACCTCATGAATATTGTTGGAAGAATCTCATATAATTGTGATATTTTATTTCGTGTGATAGATATAAAAGAACAAAATGGGCGAAAAATGGCCGTTCTTTATGGTGAGGATTATCGGTTAATCGCAGATGCTCCTTATGAAGATTTAATGATAATTGATCAGTATGAAAGAACGAGGAAATCGAAGGTTTTTCGCTCTCTTGAAGAACAGTCATACCGTTTATTTCAGCAGGAAGTTGACCTGCTCACCCAAAGACGGGAATATGAGTCCACCAATGGATATAAAAAGGAAATTAATTATTTTCAAATGCCCGGACGTGTGCTGCACATGGATGGCGATCCATTGTATTTAAAAAAATGCCTCACCCTTTACGAAAGAATTGGTGTTCCCGTTACAGGGGTACATTGCAGTGAAAAAGAAATGCAAAATAAAATTGGTCCTCTTCTAGAAGAATACCGCCCGGATATATTAGTCATAACAGGCCATGATGCCTATTCAAAGTCAAAAGGAGCTATGAGTGATCTCAATGCATATAGACATTCAAAACATTTTGTTCAAACTGTGAAGGAAGCGAGGAAGAGAATACCTCACTTAGACCAGCTGGTCATCTTTGCTGGTGCCTGCCAGTCCCATTTTGAATCGCTTATCCACGCCGGTGCAAATTTCGCCAGTTCACCATCCAGGGTGAATATCCATGCGTTAGATCCAGTCTATATTGTTGCAAAAATATGTTTTACCCCTTTTATGGAGAGAATTAATGTTTGGGATGTTTTACGTAATACATTAACAGGTGAAAAAGGGCTGGGCGGTATCGAAACAAGAGGGATATTAAGAACCGGTATGCCTTTTAATACCAATATCGAGGACTAAAAATATCAGCATCACACGATAAATATGCCTAAAACAAGAAAAAACTTTTCGACAAAAACTGATCTTACTTTTGCGATTTAAAAATAGGATCATCTATTATCAAACTCGCCCAGAGGCGAGTTTATTTATTTATGAGAAAAGATACATAATCTCCTTTAAATAGGAAAGTATATAATTGTAGAAAATTAGAAAAAAATGTGGGACAAAAAATATTGACAATCATTTTTAAACACTGTTATAATTTATATTTTTGCTTGACTTTATTTTTTAGATGTGATATTCTTAACTGAGTGAGGTGGACCGAATGGCAAAAACTTTAATTGATATTAAAAAAGCTCTTGATTCAAATTTAGGAAAAAGGCTTTTACTGAAGGCCAACGGTGGGCGCAGAAAAACAATTGAGCGGTCTGGAGTTTTAGCAGAAACTTACCCATCAGTATTTGTTATTGAATTAGACCAAGATGAGAATGCATTTGAACGCGTATCGTACAGCTATGCAGATGTTTTAACAGAGACTGTTCAAATTACTTTCTATGAAGATACAACAGGACAAATGGCGTTAAGCTGATTGCTTAACAAGTGAACCGGCAGTAAACAAATTGTTTGCTGCTTTTATTTTTGTCTTTTTATTGTGTTTACTTGTTCATTTATTGTGGGAAAGACATGTGTGGTTTATGCAATAAAAATAAAAAAATAATTGCTTTTCTAAGATTCGCATTTACAGGGTAAATAAGGCTCTCATGATTCACTTGATTAGTCTAATAATAAGTATATGTGGTGATGAAAGGAGCTGTTCTTTTTGGGCAGACGTAGAGGGGTTATGTCTGAAGGTTTTAAGGAAGAGCTTGCGAAAGAATTAGGGTTTTATGATGTTGTTCAAAAGGAAGGCTGGGGCGGAATCAAAGCAAAAGATGCTGGGAACATGGTGAAACGTGCGGTTGAGTTAGCGCAGCAGCAGCTCATGAACAAGAAGTAGATTTTGTTTTTCGCCGCTATAACTTTCTTTATCAATGGAAATCCAAAAAACTCACCACAAAAGGGCCGGGCTAATGCTTCGGCCCTTTATTATTTCTAAAAAAAAGTTGATAATGAAATAATGATATTATCGGTACGTCTTACAAATGTTCTTTTGTGGTAAAATAGGACAAAAAGTGGAGATGAATATCCGTAATTAAAGTAGGTGGAATTTTGAAGGTCTTAGTGAAGGCGCCGGCAAAAATAAATTTATCATTAGATGTTTTACATAAACGGCAAGATGGTTATCATGAGGTTGAAATGATTATGACAACAATTGATCTTGCAGACCGAGTTGAATTATCATTACTGCCGAATGATGATATCAGAATTAGCTCTCAAAACCGGTTTGTACCCGATGACCAAAGGAACTTAGCATATCAAGCAGCAAAACTCCTCAAGGATCGGTATCAAATAAAGCAGGGCGTAAGAATTGAAATTGAAAAAAATATTCCAGTTGCTGCAGGTCTAGCAGGTGGAAGCAGTGATGCAGCGGCTGTTTTAAGAGGCTTAAACCGCCTTTGGGGGTTAGGGCTTACTTTAGATGAACTAGCCGAGCTCGGGGCAGAGATAGGCTCTGATGTATCCTTCTGTGTATATGGAGGTACAGCACTGGCTACAGGAAGAGGCGAAAAAATAAAGAAACTGCCACCCCCGCCAAGCTGCTGGGTTGTTTTAGCAAAACCTTTAATCGGTGTTTCAACAGCGGATGTATACAGACGGCTAAATCTTGAAAACATCCAGCATCCGAATACAAGAGGAATGATTCAAGCAATAGAAAATGCAGATTTCCCTGGGGTTTGCAGGAATGTCGGAAATGTTCTTGAGGATGTTACATTGAAATTATATCCAGAGGTTGCACAGATTAAGGATCAGCTGCAGCGCTTTGGTGCAGATGCTGTTTTAATGAGTGGAAGCGGTCCAACTGTATTTGCCCTTGTTCACCATGATTCCAGGATGCACAGAATATACAATGGTTTAAGAGGGTTCTGTGACCAAGTATTTGCAGTCCGTGTGTTAGGTGAACAGCATTCCCTTGATTAAATCCGTATATTAATGATATATTATCGTTAAAATATTCGGATTAGTGGGAGGGTTTAGTTTTATGAAGTTTCGTCGCAGTGAACGATTAATAGATATGACGAATTATTTGCTTGATCACCCGCGCCAGCTTGTATCGTTGACATTTTTCTCTGAAAGGTACGGTTCTGCTAAATCATCCATAAGTGAAGATTTAGGGATTATTAAAGAAACGTTCGAACAGAGAGGAATCGGAACGCTGCAAACAGTACCTGGCGCTGCAGGTGGCGTGAAGTTTTTTGTAAAGGTACCCAAAGAAGAGGCAAGGCCATTTGTCGAAGAACTGTGCGAGTTAATTGCAACACCAGACCGTCTTTTACCAGGCGGATACTTATATTTAACTGACATTCTTGGCGATCCGGCAATTGTGCAAAAGGCTGGGAGATTATTGGCATCAGCATATGCTGATACAAAAATTGATGTGGTGATGACGGTGGCGACAAAAGGGATTCCTTTGGCGTACGCTGTTGCAAGTCAGCTTAATGTGCCTGTTGTCATTGTTCGCAGGGACAGTAAAGTAACAGAAGGCTCTACGGTTAGTATAAATTACGTTTCTGGCTCTACGAAAAGAATTCAGACGATGCTGCTATCTAAAAGAAGTATAGAAGAAGGATCAAAGGTGCTCATTGTAGATGACTTCATGAAGGCAGGCGGAACAGTGAATGGAATGGTTAGTCTATTAGAGGAGTTTAATGCGTCTGTTGCTGGAATTGCTGTCTTAGTGGAGGCTGAAAAAACAGAAGAACGTTTAGTAGATGAATATCTATCTCTTATTAAACTATCGGACGTGGATGTGAAAGAAAAAAGAATCAGTGTAAGTGAAGGAAACTATTTTTCTAAATACTAGCTCATTATCTTTTTAAAAATAAGAGGAATTCCCTCTAGATATAAAGAAATAAAGCAAGAGTAAATGAGGAGGCATAAATTATGAAAACTGTACAAACAAATGAAGCACCGGCGGCAATCGGCCCATATTCACAAGGAATCATTGTAAATAATATGTTTTTTAGTTCAGGACAAATTCCGTTAACTGCTGCTGGTGAAATGGTTACAGGAGATGTTCAGGCTCAGACACATCAGGTTTTTAAAAATTTACAAGCGGTGTTGAAGGAAGCTGGAGCCTCTTTGGAAACTGTCGTAAAGGCAACAGTGTTTATTAAAAATATGGATGATTTCGGAGCGATTAATGAAGTGTATGGTGAATACTTTTCTAGTCACAAACCAGCTCGTTCATGTGTAGAAGTTGCCCGTCTGCCGAAGGATGCATTAGTAGAAATAGAAGTAATTGCACTAGTAAAATAACCAAATTTGAGGTAATTTTCCAACTTTAAACATATTTTTAAAAAAATATTTTTTAAAAAGAAGGATTATTGAGAATTCTGTTGAATTATTATTATTATAACTAGATTTTCTATATCTATCATACATGCGAAAAGGTGGTGAACAGAATGGAAGTAACTGACGTTAGACTACGCCGTGTGAATACTGATGGGCGAATGAGAGCAATCGCTTCAATCACACTAGATAATGAGTTTGTTGTACACGATATTCGAGTAATTGATGGAAACAATGGATTATTCGTTGCTATGCCAAGTAAGCGAACTCCAGATGGTGAATTTCGTGATATCGCGCATCCGATTAATTCAGGAACACGCGGTAAAATCCAAGAAGCTGTTTTGGCTGAATACCACCGTTTAGGTGAATTAGAAGTTGAATTTGAAGAAGCTGGAGCTTCATAGGAAATAAAGCAACAAGGGCCTACTTCTTAAGTAAGGCTCTTTTTTTATGGAATTTTTTTGCTTTCCTTGTTCATTACCCCGATATAACCCTGTCTAAACCTCATTTTATAAAAATTTTTGTATTTAATAGATTTCCCTTTCAAAAAAATTATGTACTTTACTATCATACCTTGAAATAGTTATATATTTAGGATATATTCTTAATGGATAAAAAGGTATAAATGGAGGACTGTCGATGTCTAAACGTTATGCGGTCATTTTAGCCGCAGGTCAAGGGACTAGAATGAAGTCTAAGCTATATAAAGTGTTACATCCAGTATGTGGGAAGCCGATGGTACAACATGTCGCAGACCAAGTTTCAAACCTTCATATAAACGAAATTGTCACCATTATTGGACATGGAGCAGATCAAGTAAAATCTCAATTAGGAGAACAGAGCAGCTACTGTCTTCAGGAAGAGCAGCTGGGGACTGCGCATGCCGTTATGCAAGCGAAGGACCTGCTTGAAGGGAAAGAGGGCGTCACGCTAGTTGTATGCGGTGATACTCCGCTCATAAAGTCTGAAACGATGGAGAGACTTTTTAGCCACCATGAAGAAACAAAGGCGAAGGCAACGGTGTTGACGGCCTATACGGAAGATCCAACTGGATATGGACGTATCATTAGAAATGACCATGGGTTTGTAGAGAAAATTGTCGAACACAAGGATGCCTCTGATGAAGAACGAAAGGTAAAAGAAATAAATACCGGTACATATTGCTTTGATAATCAAGCGCTATTTGAGGCATTGAACAATGTATCAAATGAAAATGTACAGGGAGAATACTATTTGCCGGATGTAATCGAAATATTAAAAAATGCTGGTGAAATAGTAACAGCTTATCAAACAGATGACTTCGAAGAAACATTGGGAGTCAATGACCGGGTAGCATTATCGCAAGCTGAAAAGATTCTAAGGAAGAGAATCAACACCTTGCATATGCGAAACGGAGTAGGCATTATTGATCCGGAAAATACCTATATTGGTACCGATGTTAAAATTGGGAGTGATACAATCATCCATCCAGGAACGATTCTTAACGGTCAAACGACCATTGCTTCTGATTGTATCATCGGTCCTAACACGGAAATTAAGGACTGTCAGATAGGAGAAGGAACTGTTATTCGCCAATCAGTTGCACATGACAGTGTAATTGGTGCTGGGGTGAATATAGGTCCGTTTGCACATATTCGACCTCAATCACAAATTGATGATGAAGTTAAAATCGGCAACTTTGTCGAGATTAAGAAAGCTTCCTTTGGAAAAGGCAGTAAGGCATCACACTTAAGCTATATTGGCGATGCAGAAGTAGGCAGTGATGTAAATATTGGCTGTGGTTCAATAACTGTCAACTATGATGGGAAAAATAAATTCCTAACAAAGATTGAAGATCATGTCTTTATCGGATGCAACTCGAATTTAGTAGCTCCTGTGACCATTGGTAAAGGTGCCTATGTTGCAGCAGGCTCAACTGTAACAGAAGATGTACCGGGAAATGCTTTAACAATAGCACGTGCCCGTCAAGTAAATAAGGAAAATTATGCTGATAAACTAAATCAAAAGAATTAAGCCATTGGAGGTCCATCATGTCAAACCAGTATTTAGATCCTAATTTAAAGGTGTTTACATTAAACTCAAACCCTGAATTAGCTAGCGAAATTGCAAAAGTAATTGGAATTGAATTAGGAAAATGTTCTGTACAGCGCTTTAGTGACGGAGAAGTACAGATTAACATTGAGGAAAGCATCCGCGGCTGTGATGTATTTGTTATTCAGTCTACAAGCTCACCAGTTAATGAACACTTAATGGAACTATTAATCATGATCGATGCTTTAAAACGCGCATCTGCAAAAACCATTAATATTGTCATGCCTTATTATGGTTATGCTCGTCAGGATCGTAAAGCACGCGCTCGTGAACCAATTACAGCTAAACTTGCAGCAAACCTGCTGGAAACTGCAGGAGCAACTCGTGTTATTACACTTGATTTACACGCTCCGCAAATTCAAGGATTCTTTGACATCCCAACAGATCATTTAATGGGTGTACCGATCCTATCAGATTATTTTGCTAAAAAGGATCTTATTGGCGATATTGTCATTGTTTCACCTGACCACGGCGGCGTGACACGTGCTCGAAAAATGTCTGAACGGTTAAAAGCACCGATTGCGATTATTGATAAGCGAAGACCTAGACCGAATGTAGCAGAAGTCATGAATATCGTAGGGAATATTGAAGGTAAAGTTGCTATTTTAATTGATGATATCATCGATACTGCTGGAACGATTACACTTGCAGCGAATGCATTAGTAGAAAATGGTGCTGCCGAAGTGTATGCTTGCTGTACACATCCAGTCCTATCTGGACCAGCTATCGACAGAATTGAAAACTCTAAAATTAAAGAGTTAGTTGTAACAAACTCCATTAGACTTCCGGAAGAGAAATTAACAGGCAAGATTAAACAGCTGTCTGTTGCAGCCCTTATTGGTGAGGCGATCATCCGTGTTCATGAGGATCAATCTGTTAGTACATTATTTGATTGATAATAGAGAGAATAGGCTTGCTGACAAAGCAAGCCTTTCGAGCATGCATGATATTTACTATTTTACAAAATTGAAGCATGTTTAATCTTATCCTATTTTGGGCATTTTTTAATAAAGAAGACTTTAAAAAATAGCCAAAGCAAAATAGGAAGGGGATTATCAATTTGAGCAGTGTTTTAGAAGCAAAAGAAAGAACGGAATTTAGAAATTCAGAATTAACAAGGATTAGGAATGAAGGGAATATCCCTGCCGTTGTCTATGGATCAAAAATGGAAAACAAATCAGTTTATTTGAATGGACCTGACTTTATTAAGACGATGCGCGAGGTTGGAAGAAATGGTGTATTTTCATTAAATTTAAATGGGTCTAAAGTGAATGTTATGTTGAACGACTATCAATCGGATCCGATTAAGAATGAAATTCTCCATGCAGATCTTTTAGCTGTGGATATGTCGAAAGAGATTGAAGCGAATGTACGCATTACCTTAGTTGGGGATGCAGCAGGAGTAAAAGACGGCGGTGTGATGCAGCAGCCGCTTTACGAGGTCTCTATTTCTGCGACACCAGCAAACATTCCGCAAAGTATTGATGTGGATGTAAGCAGTCTCCAAGTTGGGGAAACGATTACGATTGCTGATATTAGAATGAACCGTAACTTCTCTATTAACCATGAAGATGACGAAACCATCTGCTCCATTCTTCCTCCTAAACAGGAAGAGGAAATTGATACAGGTGAAGAGCAAGCAGAGGGTATTCCTGAGAATGAAGAAGGCAGAGAGACAGAAGCAGCAGATGAGTCGTGATATAATATATGTATTGAAGGGACTGACTTTACATGAAAGTCAGCCCCCTTTTCAGTAAGAGGTGGAAACTATGAAGTTGATTGTGGGGTTAGGAAACCCTGGTAAACAGTATGAAAAGACAAGACATAATATTGGTTTTGAAGTCATTGATGATTTATCCGAGAAATTGGGCATTCCATTAGATCAAGCAAAACATAAAGGTTTATATGGAATGGGTCATGTTCACGGTAAAAAAATTATTTTATTGAAGCCTCTTACCTATATGAATTTATCGGGCGAAAGTGTCCGTGCTGTTATGGATTATTATGATATCGATCTAGAGGATTTGATTGTTATCTATGATGACCTCGACCTTCCTGTGGGAAGAATTAGATTGAGACAAAAAGGGAGTGCCGGAGGTCATAATGGGATAAAGTCAATTATTGCCCATGCAGGCAGCCAAGAATTTAATAGAATCAGAGTTGGCATTAATAGACCGACCAATGGGGAGAGCATAACGAACTATGTGTTAGGAAGGTTCACATCAGAAGAACAGGAAACCTTAAAGGATGTAATTACGCGATGTTCAGAAGCTTGTGAACAGTCGTTGGAACATCCGTTCTTACAGGTGATGAATCAGTATAATCAATGATTTACATGAAATAGAAATTCGAAACATAAGCTAATGAAAATGAATAAAGTACCTTTTTAACGGTTAATCTAAAGATATAGCGAACTGTTTAAAAAGGGGAGGAACTCTCATGGCAATACAGTATCATTGCCGCCATTGTGGCGTTCAAATGGGTAAACTTGATAATATGTCACTGCATTCCGAAAAGCTAGGCTTACATAAGCTCACAGATCAAGAAAGATTAGACATGGTCTCTTATGACACATCGGGAGATATTCACATAAAAGCAATTTGTGAAGATTGTCATGAATCCCTTGAACGTAATCCAGACTATTATCAAAATGACTATTTAATTCATTAGCAACACGCTTTGGATGTTTTCCAAAGCATTTTTCTGTTTAAGTTTTGGAAATTCTATTTGTCTAGCTATCGCAGTTTAGATTGTCTAGCTACAGTGCCTAGCCCCTCTAGGGTCTACAGCCGATCCGTCAAGAAGGTTAAAGAGCAACCTTCATGCCGGCTCGTCTTATGCTTGTCGGGGCTAAACGAGGCACTTCCGCATTTCGTTTGAAGGGGGGATTTTATGTTTGGGTTGAAGCAACTTCTTATCGACCAGGATGATACGCGTTCTGTCATTTCTGGGTTTGATGAGGGGATTAAAGAACAATTAGTTGCAGGCTTGTCGGGATCGGCTAGGACTGTATTTTTATCTTCTGTCTATGATGAAGTGAAAAGACCTATTCTAGTTGTAACTCATAATCTTTTACAGGCGCAAAAGCTTTATGATGATCTCAGTCAATTAATCGATGCAAGCGATGTTTTCTTATATCCTGCAAATGAGTTAATTGCAGCTGAAATGAGTATAGCCAGTCCTGAGCTTAGAGCCCAAAGAATTGATACTTTAAATCATTGGAGTAGAAAAAAGACGGGTATAGTGATCACACCGATCTCAGGGTTAAGAAAGATTGTTCCGCCAAAAGAGTTATGGAAGGAACAACAATTCACCTTAAAAGTTGGGGAAGAGATCGATGTTGAAAAGAACCTTCTGAAATTCGTTGAAATGGGATATGTCCGATCCGAAATGGTGTCCTCTCCAGGAGAGTTTAGTGTAAGAGGCGGTATTATTGATATCTATCCATTAACTGAAGACGACCCAATTAGAATAGAATTATTTGATACAGAAATAGAATCGATTCGGTCTTTCTCGTTAGAAGATCAACGTTCACGTCAAAAATTACAAAGCATATTAATTGGTCCAGCTACGGAAACACCTTTTCATGATGAACATTTTGAAAAAGTATATCAAAAGCTCGAAGCCGGATTAGCAAGCAGTTTAAAGAAAATCAAGGATAATAATGCAAAGTCACTGCTGACACAAAATATAAGCTATGAATTGGAACAATTAAAAAACAAACAAAAGCCGGAGCAATTATTTAAATATTTATCCTTTGCCTATGATGAAACTAATAGTCTAGTAGACTATTTACCAAGTAACGGCTTAATCTTCATTGATGAAATTAGCAGGGTTCAGGAGATGAACGATTCCTTAGAGAAGGAAGAAGCAGAATGGTATACAAGTCTATTAGGTGAAGGGAAAATCATTCATGATGTAACAATTTCGAATCAGCTTCAGCAGGCTACACAGAAGTCGGCACATCCTGTTGTCTATATGTCATTATTTTTAAGACATGTTCCTAATACAAATCCGCAAAATATTATTAATATGTCTTGTAAGCAAATGCAGAATTTCCATGGGCAAATGCATGTCCTAAAATCGGAGATCGAACGCTGGTTAAAGGGAAACTTTGCAGTGCTTTTTCTAGGGGCTGATAAAGAAAGAGTAGGTAAACTGGAAAGAGTACTTGAAGACTATGATATTAAGTCAACAACGATAGCAGCGGACAGGCATTTGCTGCCAGGAAAAGTGCAGATTATGCAAGGAGGTCTGCAAACAGGATTCGAATTGCCAATCCAGAAAGTAGCCGTCGTAACGGAAGAAGAAATTTTCAATAAAAAACCAAAAAGAACACCTCGACGTCAGAAGCTTTCGAATGCAGAACGCATCAAAAGTTATTCAGAACTTAAGGTGGGCGATTATGTTGTTCACGTCAATCATGGGATTGGTAAATATCTAGGAATTGAGACGCTGGAAATAAACGGAGTACATAAAGATTATCTCCATATCCGCTATCAGGGAAGTGATAAACTTTATGTTCCAGTGGAGCAAATTGACCTTGTCCAGAAGTATGTTGCTTCCGAAGGGAAAGAACCTAAGGTATATAAGCTGGGCGGCAGTGATTGGAAAAAGGTTAAGAAGAAAGTTCAATCTTCTGTTGAGGATATTGCAGATGATTTAATAAAGCTCTATGCAGAACGGGAAGCTTCAAAAGGGTATGCTTTCTCTCCTGATGGAGATATGCAGCGCGAATTTGAAACGGCCTTCCCTTATGAAGAAACGGAAGACCAGCTTCGATCTATCCAGGAAATAAAGAAAGATATGGAAAGAGAACGTCCGATGGATCGCTTGCTTTGTGGAGACGTTGGTTATGGAAAGACAGAAGTGGCTATTCGTGCAGCTTTCAAATCGATCGCCGATGGAAAACAGGTAGCATTTCTCGTTCCGACGACAATCCTCGCTCAGCAGCATTATGAAACATTAAGGGATAGATTTCAGGACTATCCTATTAATATAGGTCTATTAAGCAGGTTCCGAACGAAGAAGCAGCAGACGGAAACCATTAATGGGTTAAAAAATGGAACAGTTGACATTGTCGTAGGTACCCATCGATTATTATCGAAAGATATTACTTATCGCGATTTAGGATTACTCATCATTGATGAAGAACAACGCTTTGGTGTAACACATAAAGAGAAAATTAAACGTCTAAAGACAAATGTTGATGTGCTTACGTTAACTGCAACACCAATTCCAAGAACGCTGCATATGTCGATGCTTGGAGTTCGGGATTTATCGGTAATTGAAACGCCACCTGAGAATCGTTTTCCTGTACAGACCTATGTCATGGAGTATAATGGCGGGCTTGTACGTGAAGCAATTGAGAGAGAACTGGCAAGAGATGGTCAAGTGTACTTTCTCTATAATCGTGTTGAAGATATCGAACGTAAGGCAGAGGAAATCTCAATGCTCGTTCCGGACGCGAGAGTAACATATGCTCATGGGAAGATGACTGAAAATGAGCTGGAATCTGTCATGATTGGATTTTTAGCAGGTGAATACGATGTTCTTGTCAGTACGACCATTATTGAAACAGGCGTAGATATTCCAAATGTAAATACATTAATCGTCTATGATGCTGACAAGATGGGATTATCACAGCTCTATCAGCTCCGCGGCAGGGTTGGCCGCTCCAACCGGGTAGCGTATGCTTACTTTACGTATAGAAAAGACAAGGTTCTGACAGAAGTTGCCGAGAAGAGGCTGCAGGCCATTAAAGAGTTTACGGAGTTAGGTTCCGGATTTAAGATTGCAATGCGGGATTTATCCATTCGAGGCGCTGGTAATATTCTTGGGGCCCAGCAGCATGGGTTCATTGATTCAGTCGGTTTTGATCTCTATTCACAAATGTTAAAAGAAGCGATTGAAGAACGAAAAGGTGAATTTGAGAAAGAAGCGAAAAAACCAGCTGTTGAAATTGATCTAGAAGTGGATGCTTATATCCCTGACACATATATTTCAGATGGTAATCAAAAAATTGAAATGTATAAACGATTCAGAGGGGTTACCTCTTTGGAAGAAGTTGAAGAACTACAAGAAGAAATGCTCGACCGTTTTGGGGAATACCCTGAGGAAGTTTCTTACCTATTCCAAATTGCTGAAATGAAGGCGCAGGCAATTGCAGCAGGAGTGGAGTCTATTAAGCAAGTGAAAAATGAAGTGACGATTCTTTTATCCGAAAAAGAAAGTGAAAATATAAACGGACAGAAGATTTTTGAAATCAGCAGCCAATTCAAGAGAATGGTTGGATTAGGGATGGAAGGAAAGAGTCTAAAAGTCGTGCTGCACATTAAAGGAGTAGAGACTCCTAAATGGCTGCAGGCTGCTTACACCATGATTCAAGGTCTCCAAGAAGCAAAAAAGGATGAACAGAAGACAGTGTCGTGAAGGGGGAAAATTCCCTTGACGGTTATCTGAGAGCTGTCACTTTATTCGCCAAAAACTTTCTAATGATGATTTTTTTCAAATAGTACTGTTAAGGAATTCCAAAGTGGTTTATTTCTGCTTAGACAAGGGAATGTAAAAGGTATAAAAAGTGTAAAGAATTTACCCATTTGGAACATTTTTCGTGTATGAGAAAAAATATCTGAATATGAATAGAACTTTCCATATGAAAGATACTAAGTTCAAACATGGCAAAGATTTTACAACCTTTGAAATCAGTGCCAATGGAAAAAATCATCTGATGAAAGTGAGGCAACGTTGAATGAAAGCAACTGGTATTGTTCGTCGAATCGATGATTTAGGTCGTGTCGTTATTCCAAAAGAAATTAGGAGAACTCTTCGCATTCGTGAGGGTGACCCGTTAGAAATTTTTGTGGATCGCGACGGAGAAGTAATTTTAAAAAAATATTCACCAATTAGTGAATTAAGTGACTTTGCCAAAGAGTATGCAGAAGCGTTATACGATAGTTTAGGAAATCCTGTTTTAATATGTGATAGAGATGCGTTTATTGCAGTAGCAGGAGGTTCGAAAAAAGATTATTTAAATAAAAATATTAGTGAACTTGTTGAAAAAACGATGGAAGAACGCAGCTCTGTCTTAATGAACCAAAAAGGCGAGATGGCGATAGTAGAAGGCATTGAAGAATCAATATCAGCTTACACAGTTGGGCCTATCATTGCAAATGGTGATCCAATTGGAGCTGTCATTATCTTTTCAAAAGAAGGAACACTTGGAGAAGTTGAACAAAAGGCTGTTGAAACAGCAGCAGGTTTCTTAGCTCGACAAATGGAATCGTAAATTTTAATAAATATAGTTTCATCAAAAGGCAGCGGAAAAGCTGCTTTTTTTAATGACTTTACAATCCAGGAATACGCTGGGGGTTCTTCCTTTATTTCCTACTGTGGAAAGACTGAGTGAGTTTTTCTTGTTATAATACATTCATTGTCATTCTTTTATGGAAGGAGAGGGGCTAGTGAAGCCCGCAGAAAAATCTAATAAGTTTATTCAAGGAGCTTTAACCTTAACGGTGGCAGCCCTTTTCATTAAAATTCTAAGTGCTGTTTACCGAGTACCTTTTCAAAATATTGTGGGCGATATAGGGTTTTATATATATCAGCAGGTATACCCTATTTATGGGTTGGCGTTAGTATTTTCTACATATGGGTTTCCAGTGGTTATTTCAAAGCTATATTCTGAAAGGCTAAATAAACATGATTTGGCTGGAGTGAAGCGGTTAATATTTGTTTCGTTCCTTTTTCTTTATTTATTTGGATTAGTTGGATTTATGGTCCTTTACTTTGGTGCAGAGTGGATTGCAAATGTGATGAAGGATCCTCATCTAGCCATCCTTATTAAAGTGATTTCGATTGTCTTTTTAATTGTACCGGTTATAGCAGTCATTAGGGGATGTTTTCAAGGAGAAGGAAATATGCTTCCGACTGCTTATTCTCAGGTGGGAGAACAATTCTTTCGAGTAACAACGATATTGGCAGCAGCAGTCATCCTCATGAATGAACAGTTTAATCTATACATAGTCGGGGCAGGAGCAGCCTTTGGTTCTGTAACAGGCGGGTTTGTTGCAGCAGTCATTTTAATCACATTTATTTGGGTAAGGCGTAAGAGATTACAAAAACCATATTTTGAACTTAGCGAACTAATTCATTATAGAGATATAAAAGTTATTATAAAAACCTTGTTTATTGAAGGATTTGCTATTTGTATTAGCAGCATGCTTTTATTATTTATGCAGCTTGCAGACGCCTTTAATTTATACTCGCTGCTCATAACATCGGGAATAAATGGAGAAGATGCTAAAGAACTGAAAGGGGTCTATGACCGGGGGCAGCCCTTGATTCAGTTAGGGTCAGTAGTCGCAACCTCAATGGCCTTATCTTTAGTTCCATTGATTGCAAGTGAAAAGGTCAAAAACAATTTCGACTCTTTATATGAAAAGATCCAACTTTCGTTAAAAGTCAGTATTACCATTGGTTTAGGAGCAACAGTAGGTTTAATGGCTATTATGAAACCGACTAATATCATGCTTTTTAAAAATAGCGAGGGCTCAGAAGTGCTTTCAGTTTTAAGTGCGATGGTGCTATTGAGTTCTGTAATCATTACGATCGTATCTATCCTTCAAGGTTTGGGACTAACGATATTTCCGGCAATTATCATGCTAATAGGATTTATATGCAAATACTTTCTCAATATACTTTTTGTCCCTGAACTCGGTACTTGGGGAGCAGCGGCTTCATCTAATATAGCGCTTCTCATTGTTGCCGTAATCCTTTTATTTAAGTTATATATAACAATAAAAAGGCCCTTAATTTCAATAGGGTTTTTACTTAAAGCTGCATCAGCAGCAATAACGATGTACATCGTTCTATATGGATTATTAATGATGACAGACGTCACCTATAGCTTTGGTCCAGACCGATTAATTGCAGCGATCCAGGCATTGGCTTCAGTCTTTATCGGAGGGCTCATTTATTTGCTTATTGTCATTAGGTGGAAACTGTTCAGTGTTGAGGAATTAACCTTATTGCCATTTGGCAGCAAAATCATGAAATTATTTCCGAAAAAGAATAGGAGTTGAGGAAACTTGAATCACACCATTCACATTATTGGCCTCGGGGCGGGAGATCTAGACCAGCTGCCCTATGGTATTTTTCGTTTACTGCAAAATTCAAACGAAGTTTATTTAAGAACAAAAGAGCATCCTGTTGTGACGGAGCTAGAAAATTTAGGTTTGACCTTTACTTCATTTGATTCAATTTATGAAAAATATGATACCTTTGAAGAAGTATACGACGAAATATCATCCACTTTATTGAAACTTGCCGAAGAAAAATCAATTGTTTATGCCGTACCCGGCCATCCTCTAGTCGCAGAGAGAACGGTACAGCTGCTATTGGAAAGAGGACCTGAAAAACTCATACATATTGAGATTGGCGGGGGCCAAAGTTTTATTGACCCGCTTTTTCAAGCCCTAAAAATAGATCCGATTGAAGGTTTTCAGTTGTTAGATGCTACAAGTTTGAATAAAGATGATATCCAAATAAAGCAGCACCTAATCATTGGGCAGGTATATGATACATTTATTGCCTCTGAGGTGAAGCTTACATTATTGGAGAAACTTCCACATAATTATCCCATTCATATTGTAACGGCAGCAGGAAGTAAGGAAGAGAGTATTAAGAAGATTCCATTGGTGGATTTAGATCGAGAAGTGAGTGTTAATAATTTAACATCTGTCTATGTTCCTCCTGTATCAGATGAGAAGCTTCTTTATGGCGAGTTTTCTAAGCTAAAAGAAATTATTGCAACATTAAGAGGACCAAATGGCTGTCCATGGGATAAAAAACAGACGCATGAATCACTCAAAAAGTATTTAATAGAAGAGGCTTATGAAGTCATTGAAGCAATTGATGAAGAAGACTATGATCATATTATTGAAGAATTAGGAGATGTTCTTCTGCAGGTGATGCTTCACGCACAAATAGGTGAAGATGATGGTTATTTTTCAATTGAAGAAGTCATTCAGTCTATTAGTGAAAAAATGGTAAGAAGACATCCGCATGTTTTTGGTAATATTCATGCTGAGACTGCAGAGGATGTTGTGATGAACTGGGAAGAAATTAAGAAACAGGAAAAAGGAGAAATCGAGCAAGTATCAATCCTAAAAGGGGTAGGCGGTGTGCATTTACCTAACTTAATGAGAGCTTATGAAATCCAAAAAGCTGCAGCGAAAGTTGGTTTTGATTGGGAAAAAGTTGAGGAAGCCTGGGACAAAGTGAAAGAAGAGCTGCAAGAATTCGAAGAAGAAATGAACAAAGGCGATAAAGAAAATGACAATTTAGTCAAAGAATTCGGGGACGTACTTTTTGCATTAGTGAATGTAGCAAGATTTTATAAGTTTAACCCAGAGGAAGCATTGTTTGGTACCAATCAAAAATTCTTCCGACGTTTTTCGTATGTCGAAGATCAGGTAAGAGACAGCGGAAAAGGTTTTGAGAACTTTACACTCACGGAACTAGATCAATTTTGGGATGAAGCAAAGGAAAAGGGGCTGTAACATTTCAACATTACAGCTCTTCATTTATAGAAGGAGAGAATAATATGCGATTAGATAAATTTTTAAAAGTATCGAGATTGATAAAAAGACGGACTCTTGCAAAAGAGGTAAGTGATCAAGGCAGGATTACCATCAACGGACAAGTTGCTAAGGCTAGTTCAACTGTAAAGGCTGGCGATGAGTTATCGATTCGCTTCGGACAAAAGGTAGTGACAGTGAAAATAGAACAACTGCAGGAAACAACACGAAAAGAAGAAGCGGCAGAAATGTATTCAGTTATAAAAGAAGAGAAGGTTGGAGAGTCAGGTTTGTAATCGAACTGGCATGTTTACTATTCTAAAGCAAGAGCTTCTGCCTTTTTAAAAGGCTTGTTCTAATATATTTCACATCCTCATACACTTGTACAAAGATATTGTGATTGTGAGGGATGAAGTAATGAGTCAATTTTATGATAGTAATGCAACAAAAGGGCCCGTCCAGGAACATGATGTTATAATGCGAGGGAGAAAGCTTTTAGATATTACTGGGGTAAAACAGGTGGAAAGTTTTGATAACGAGGAATTTTTGCTTGAAACTGTTATGGGGTTTCTAGCGATTAGGGGTCAAAACCTTCAAATGAAAAATTTAGATGTCGATAAAGGAATCGTCTCTATAAAAGGGAAGGTGTTTGACCTTGTTTATCTAGATGAACAACACGGGGAGAAGGCTAAAGGCTTCTTTAGCAAGTTGTTCCGATGACACTTTCGACACAATTTCTGACCATGCTGGCAATGATCGGCATGGGAAGCTGTTTTGGTGCAGCTTTAGACACCTACAATCGTTTTTTGCAGCGCTCAAAAAGAAAATCCTGGATTGTCTTTTTCAATGATGTCTTATTTTGGCTATTGCAGGGCCTAATTATTTTTTATGTTCTTTTTCTAGTAAATAAAGGTGAGTTGCGATTTTATATCTTTATTGCGCTTCTATGCGGTTTTGCAGCATATCAAAGCTTGTTAAAAAGGAGCTATTTAAGGTTATTAGAGATTGTCGTCAATATGATAATCTCTATTTATCAGTTTATGCTTAAGACTTTTAATCTTTTGATCTACCGTCCTATTTATTCTCTTATCATAACGTTAATATCCTTGGTAGTTCTACTAGGAAAAGGGATCTTTGGGCTTTCCAAATTTCTTTGTAAATTCCTCTTATTTATTTTAAAAGTCCTGTGGACACCATTTAAGTGGATTGGACAATTAATATGGTACTTATTGCCGAAAAAGATTAAAAAAATCGTCGAGAAGTTATATAATAAAATGGCAGGATATTTACGTAAAATCAAGAAATTGATTAATAACACAATTTCTAAATGGAAAAATAGAGAGTAGTAGGAGGGAAAGCGATTTGGGTGCCATCAAGAAACGCAACGTTACAAAAATACAATCTACTTATACCCAGCAACAAGAAATGCATGAAATAAGTGCCTCGCGAAAGAAAAAGCTGTTATTTCGCAGATTAACAGTTTTCTTAATTTTTGCTGTGGTTATTTCGTATTTTATGATTACAACACTCATCTCGCAGTCCGCAACTCTTGATACAATTAACGCAGAAAAGGCAGAGTTGGACCGGGAGTTGAAAGATCTTAAACGAACGGAGATGCTCTTAAAAGAAGAGATTGTAAAACTTAATGACGATGAGTATATAGCAAAGCTGGCTAGGAAGGACTATTTCTTATCCGATGAGGATGAAATTATTTTCACCATACCACAGGAAGATAGTGGAAATACTTCCCAATAGCTTGCCATATTGACACTCATTTTCGCTTTTCTGTATAATATGTATAAGTATGATCTTTTAAATTCTTAAGGAGGAAAATTTTTTTTATGTCAATCGAAGTAGGCAGCAAGTTACAAGGTAAAGTAACAGGCATTACTAATTTTGGGGCTTTTGTAGAATTATCAGATGGCTCGACAGGTCTGGTTCATATTAGTGAAGTAGCGGACAATTATGTCAAGGATATTAACGACCATCTAAAAGTAGGTGACCAAGTTGAAGTAAAGGTCATCAATGTTGAAAAAGATGGGAAGATTGGTCTTTCAATTAAAAAGGCTGTAGATAGACCGGAACGACCAAGCAGACCTGAAAGAAACTTTAGAAGTGGCGATTCAAAGGGTCCAGGAGGACGCAATCGTCATGGAAGAGCAAACGATAATCGTGGAGCAACTAAAGAAACATTTGAATCAAAAATGGCACGTTTCCTAAAGGATAGTGAAGATCGCCTATCTTCTTTAAAACGTAACACAGAGTCAAAACGTGGCGGAAGAGGCGCTAGAAGAGGCTAACTTGCTGCTGAAATTAAATATAGATCGTAAGCACTTTTTCCAAATAGTAAGCAAGTCATGCAAGAGACTTGCTTTTTTATTTCTTTTAATATACCTCACTTTTCTGACATTTTGGTTGAATATTGAAAAAGTTGTCGTCTTTGCGATAACGCTATATTAACAGTGTAAACCCTCTTTTCAAGGGAAAAGGAAACAAAAAACACGGATATGCTTAAAGCTTATATCCATGTTTTTTGTTTCCTTTTTGTGTATTAAGAGGAAATGAGTCGAACGAAAATAAAGGGCTTGTCTGCAATTTTGACAAACTTTTGAACAATTGCTCCTTATAATAGTTAACAACTATAACAAAACGGGGAGTGTAGGTTTATATGGGTAAGTTAGAACGGACGCTAGCCGAACCAATTAGTGGAGTGAACTTAAACAAACCAAAATTTGATCTTTCAAGAAGCTTATTTAAGTTTCAATCAAAACTTGAAACTATTTTTCTTAAAAAGGGATATATTTTGTTTATTATCGGCTTTTTATTAGGACGAGCACTTATTTTGTCAACGCTTACTCCTTTTAGCCTTCCATTCTTTGCAGCGGTGTATCTCATTAAGAGGGACAGAGCACCTATTGCGCTAGTTGGATTAGTGGCAGGAGCTGCAACACTGTCGATTATCGATGCAGCATATGCCTTTGCGATCACATGTATTTTCCTCATCGCCTTTCGAATATTTAAAAGCCTGCTTAAAAATGAAGTAAAAGCATTGCCTTTCTTTGTTTTTACTACAGTGTTAATGAGTAACTTAGGAAAAGGATTTATCTTGAATGGGCAAATTACACTTTATGATGGCATGATGGCTGGGGTCGAAGCGAGTTTAGGATTTATTTTGACGCTTATTTTCCTACAAAGTATCCCTTTGGTGATGGTGAATAAACGAAAACAAATTCTTAAAACAGAAGAGATTGTTTGTTTAATTATCTTACTATCTTCCATAATGACAGGAACAATTGGATGGACATTCTATGATTTATCAATTGAGTACATTATGTCACGGTATTTGGTTATCGTGTTTGCTTTTATTGCGGGTGCTGCAGTCGGGTCCACTGTCGGTGTTGTAACAGGGCTTATTTTCAGCTTAGCGAATGTTTCTAGTCTATATCATATGAGTCTTTTAGCCTTTTCTGGCCTTCTGGGCGGTTTGTTAAAAGAAGGAAGAAAAGCGGGTGTCGCCATTGGCTTATTTATTGCCACTCTTTTAATGGGGATGTATGGAGAAGGAGCCGGTAACTTAGAAAAGACTCTTTTAGAATCAGCCGCAGCGGTCTTGTTATTCATGCTGACACCTCAATCACTTATCTCTAAACTGGCTAAATATATACCAGGAACCTCGGAATATACAGCGGAACAGCAGCAATATATGCGAAAGATGCGTGATGTTACGGCCCAGAGAGTAGAACAGTTCTCATCTGTCTTTCAAGCCCTGTCCAAAAGCTTTTCCTCGTTTGGTGAAACAGTTGAAGAGGATGATCATTCACGGGAACTAGATTATTTCCTCAGCAATGTAACGGAAAAGACATGTCAAATGTGTTTTAAGAAGGAACATTGTTGGACAAGGAACTTTAATACAACTTATGAATATATGAAAGATATTATGACGGAAATGGATCAAAATGATGGTTCGGTTCCGCCAAAAATTGTGAGAGAGTGGGACCGGCATTGTACAAAGTCTAAAAAAGTGATGAATACGATTCATCAGGAGCTTTCCTATTACCAAGCTAATCAGAAACTGAAGAAGCAAGTTCAGGAAAGCCGAAAATTAGTGGCGGATCAATTATTGGGCGTTTCTACGGTAATGGGGGACTTTGCCAAGGAAATTCAAAGAGAACGAGACAATCATCAGCGGCAGGAGGAGTTGATTCTGGAAGCACTTCAGGACTTTGGAGTGCAAATTGAACATGTTGAAATCTATAGTCTTGAGCAAGGGAATGTAGATATTGATATTACGCTTCCATATATTGATGGTCATGGGGAGTGTGAAAAAATTATTGCCCCGATGCTTTCGGACATTTTAGATGAGACGATCATTGTAAATACCGAGGAAGGGTTAGACTATCCGAATGGTATGTGTCACGTGACGTTCAGGTCGGCTAAAGCCTTTACCATTGAGACTGGTGTTGCACATGCGGCGAAGGACGGAGGATTAGTTTCGGGGGATAGCTATTCAGCAATCAATTTAGTGGGAGGTAAGCATGCAGTTGCGATCAGTGATGGAATGGGCAACGGAGAGAGAGCTCATATCGAAAGTACGGAAACGCTAAAGCTGCTTCAAAAGATCTTACAGACGGGCATCGAAGAAAAAATTGCCATTAAATCCGTTAACTCTATTTTATCTTTGCGTACAAATGATGAAGTCTTCTCTACTCTTGATTTAGCGATGATAGACTTACAGAATGCTCAGGTAAAATTCCTGAAGATAGGTTCTACTCCAAGTTTTATAAAAAGAGGAGGGAAGGTTATTAAAATACAGGCGAGTAACCTTCCGATTGGCATTCTAGAAGACTTTGAAGTAGATGTGGTTAGTGACCAATTAAAACCAGGGGACCTGCTCATTATGATGAGTGATGGTGTGTTTGAGGGTCCAAAGCATGTTGAAAACTATGATCTGTGGATGAAGCGGAAAATCAGCGAGCTTGTAACAGATGATCCGCAAGAGGTCGCGGATTTAATAATGGAAGAGGTAATACGATCACGTTCGGGAACAATAGCAGACGATATGACAGTCGTTGTTTCAAAAATAAAACATAATACTCCTAAATGGGCCTCTATTCCAGTTTATAAAAAGCTTTCGTAATGAAAAAATAAATCAGTATGAAAGTGATTAATTTTAAACTAATTGCATACGATAAGAAGTTTATCAATGTATATTTGCTCTTGTTCCTGTCGAAAATGGTAACAACTAAAGACAGGAGGAGAGCTTATGAATCCGGGAACACTAAAGCAAATATTACTTATTACTGATGGGTGCTCAAATCAGGGGGATGACCCTGTAGCAATGGCGGCTTTGGCTAAAGAACAAGGGATTTCAGTAAATGTTATCGGCGTAATGGAACAGGATGTAATTGATGAAAACGGAATGAGGGAAATTGAGGAAATTTCCATGGCTGGCGGGGGTATAAGCCAGGTTGTATATGCTCAAGCACTTTCACAAACTGTTCAGATGGTTACGAAAAAAGCTATGACTCAAACTCTTCAAGGTGTTGTTAATAAAGAATTGCAGCAAATCCTAGGAGGAACAAAGACGGTAGAGGATCTTCCTCCGGAAAAAAGAGGAGAGGTCATGGAAGTAGTAGACGAACTAGGCGAAACGGTACAGCTAGAGGTACTGATTCTTGTTGATACAAGTGCAAGCATGAAACATAAGCTTCCAACTGTAAAGGAAGCCCTGCTGGATCTATCTTTAAGTTTGAACGCACGTTCTGGTGATAATCGCTTTTCAGTGTTTGTATTTCCCGGGAAAAAGAAGGATGTCGAAAAATTATTAGATTGGACACCGCAGCTTGAATCATTAACCAGCATTTTCCCGAAGCTTACTACAGGAGGTATTACACCAACAGGTCCTGCCATACGCGAAGCTCTTTCTCATTTTAAGAAAAAACGATCGCTAAGGAGTCTGCTTTCCCGTGATGATGAAGAATACTATGAAGAGTCTATGTAAAGTAAATCCTGGGACGGTTATTGAAGGAAAATGGCATCAAAATCGCTATCGTATTATAAAAGAAATCGGATTCGGTGCGAATGGAGTTGTGTATCTAGCACAAACCGGAACTAAAGATGTAGCACTCAAAATGAGTGATAATAGTATGTCTGTTACATCTGAGGTCAATGTTCTCAAAGCTTTTGCAAAGGTCCAAGGGTCAACCCTCGGGCCTTCTTTGGTTGATGTAGATGATTGGGAACATCGAGGCGGCAAGGTTTCCTTTTATGTAATGGAATATATTAAAGGGCCTGATTTTTTGACATTTATCCAGCAAAAGGGGAAAACGTGGGTTACAGTGCTCGTTTTACAATTATTAAATGATTTGGCTGTTCTTCACGACAAAGGCTGGGTATTCGGTGATTTAAAGCCGGAGAACTTAATCGTCATGGGGCCGCCGCCTAGAATCCGCTGCATAGATGTTGGCGGGACAACGTTACAAGGCCGGGCTATTAAGGAATTTACAGAGTTTTATGATCGGGGCTATTGGGGGTTAGGATCTCGTAAGGCTGAGCCGAGTTATGACTTGTTTGCAGTGGCAATGATCATCATTAATACTGAGTATCCAAAAAGGTTTAATAAGAATTCGGGCGGGATAAGTGAGCTCAAAGGTTATATTAAACAAAGCAAGCTGCTTCTAGAATTCGAAGATATTATCATGAGTGCTTTGCAGGGAAAGTATCAAAGTGCAAGGGAAATGAGATTAGCAATAATAGATAAAATGAGTACCCCGTCCAAACCTAGCGTAGGCAGCAGACAGAAAAGTACGTCTGGTACAGTTAGATCTAATCATACGAGTAAGAAACGGAAAGTGCATAGTAGCCATTACAGGATAAGCGGATGGATTGAAACGATCCTTATCGTCTCCATTATTTCATTCTTATATATGATATATATATTTGGACAGGTTTACTAATATCCGAAAGATTTATGAAACTTTAAGACTTTTCGGTCGTATTTATACTATTAACTTGCTGATTCTATTTCCTTGTTTCAATCGCTTTTGTTATAGTATGTAGTGGGAAAATATTAATTAGCAATTTTAAAGGAAGAGTTTTTGATGTTAGAAACAAAGGTAGAAGCCTTTCTGCGCAGGAAAAATTTCAATCTTAGAGATAAAGGGATCGTGGTCGGGGTATCTGGAGGTCCTGATTCACTAGCTTTACTTCATTTTCTTTGGAGCAGGCAGAAGAATTGGAACTTAAAGATTGTTGCATGTCACGTCGACCATATGTTCAGAGGTGCAGAATCCGAACAGGAAGCGCAGTTTGTGAAGGATTTTTGCAAAAATAGAAATATCCCGATTGAATGGACTCAGATAGATGTCCCTAAGTTTATTGAACAAACCGGCTTAAGTCCAGAATCTGCTGCAAGGGAATGCCGGTATTCCTTCTTTCATAAAATTCTTAAGAAATATCGGTTTCCTTTATTGGCATTAGGTCATCATGGCGATGATCAAATTGAAACGATATTAATGAGATTAACAAGAGGGGGAACAGGGAAAGCTAGAGCTGGGATCCCTTTTTCAAGAACAATTCAAGAAGGAGAATTGTTTAGACCGTTTCTTTGTCTTAACAGAGAAGAGATTGAAACATACTGCTTCCATCATCATTTAGACCCAAGACGGGATCCGAGTAATGAAGAGGAAATTTACAGTAGAAATCGTTTTAGAAAGAGAGTACTGCCTTTTTTAAAAAAAGAAAATCCAAAGGTTCATGAACATTTTCAGCGTTTCAGTGAGGATTTAGAGAGTGATGAAATTTTTCTGCAGGAATTAACGGCAGATAAAATGAATATGGTAATGAAGAAGAGGACAAAGGATAAGATTACTATTGACGTAGAGGCATTTCTACTGATGCCAATTTCTTTACAAAGAAGAGGGATTCAACTAATATTAAACTATCTTTATAAAGTACGTCCTGCATCACTATCCGCATTACATATTGACCAGGTTTTCTCTTTATTAAACAGTCCTCATCCATCAGGTACATTGGATTTTCCAGAAGATTTACAAGTTGTACGTACTTATCAAGAGTGTCATTTCCAATTTTATTCTGTATCTGAAGTCAGCTCTTATTTCTTGGAAATAAACGAACCTGGTGAAGTAGTATTGCCGGGCGGTGACAGAATTAAAATGGAATATACACATCATGATATAGAGGACAACGATCGTTTTTCCTTTGCTTTTTCAATTGATGAAAGTCAATTACCTATAAAGGTTAGAACAAGGGAAAATGGTGACCGTCTTCAAATAAAGGGTATGAAAGGATCTAAAAAAGTAAAGGATCTTTTTATTGACCAGAAAGTACCAATACATAAGCGGAATAGCTGGCCTATTGTAACTGATAGCTTTGGTCAGATCATTTGGATACCAGGACTTCGAAAAGCTAGTGTTAAAACTGCGGAAAAAACGGGTAAACTAAGAAAAATTCTTTTAACATATTCTTGCAAAGATCTTCTAGGGGGAACAACAAAACATGAAAAATGATATTGAAAAGGTTCTAATAACAGAAGAAGAATTACAAACGAAAATCAAGGAATTAGGAGCACATTTAACAGAAGAGTATGATGACAAGTTTCCATTAGTCATTGGGGTTCTAAAAGGGGCTATGCCATTTATGGGGGATCTTCTTAAGAGGATCGATACATATCTCGAAATGGATTTTATGGACGTCTCTAGTTATGGGAATTCTACAGTTTCTTCTGGTGAAGTGAAGATTATTAAGGATTTAGATACTTCAGTTGAAGGAAGGAACATATTAATTATTGAGGATATTATTGATAGCGGCTTAACTTTAAGTTATTTAGTTGAACTTTTCCGTTATCGTAAAGCAAAGTCAATTAAGATTGTCACGCTTCTTGATAAACCAACTGGAAGAAAGGCTGATATTAAGGCGGATTATGTAGGCTTCATTGTTCCAGATGAATTTGTAGTAGGATATGGTTTGGATTATGCAGAAAAGTACCGTAACCTTCCTTATATCGGAGTGTTAAAGCCTGAAGTATACACTAATAAAGAAGAGTAAAGAATAAATTAAAACACTGGAAAACATTATGTCCTAAATAATCGGATAATAGCGGTATTTAGAGGGTAAATTCTTGTACTGACATAATTTACTATGATACTATTTACTATAGTTTGTTTTACCGTGGGAGGAGGTAAGGGATGAATCGGATTTTTCGTAATACCATATTTTATTTATTAATCTTCTTAGTCATTATTGGTGTTGTAAGCTTTTTCAACGGCAGTAATGAGCCAACAGAAGAAATGTCGTATGATCAATTTGTTACACACCTAGAAGCTGGTGAGGTCGAGGAGCTATCCATACAGCCTGAAAGAGGTGTTTATGAAGTACGAGGCAGACTCGCGAACTATGAGGAAGGCAAGGTCTTCATAACATATGTTTGGAATAGCGAGCAATTGCTGCAAAAGGTAGACGAGGCAGCAGCGGCATCAAAGGTAAGAGTCATGCCTGCTAAAGAAACAAGCGGTTGGGTAACATTCTTTACTTCCATTATTCCGTTTGTCATAATCTTTATTTTATTCTTCTTCCTTTTAAACCAAGCTCAAGGCGGCGGAAGCCGTGTAATGAATTTCGGTAAAAGTAAAGCGAAGCTTTACAATGATGAAAAGAAGAAAGTCCGCTTCAAGGATGTTGCGGGGGCAGATGAAGAGAAACAAGAGCTTGTTGAAGTGGTAGAATTCCTAAAGGATCCGCGTAAGTTTTCCGAACTTGGGGCTAGAATTCCAAAAGGTGTCTTGCTTGTAGGACCTCCAGGGACTGGTAAAACATTGCTTGCGAGAGCTGTTGCTGGTGAAGCTGGCGTACCGTTCTTCTCTATTAGTGGTTCAGACTTTGTTGAGATGTTTGTCGGTGTAGGGGCTTCCCGTGTACGTGATCTTTTTGAAAATGCAAAGAAAAATGCACCTTGTATTATCTTTATTGATGAAATTGATGCGGTTGGACGCCAGCGTGGAGCTGGACTTGGCGGAGGTCACGATGAACGTGAACAAACCCTAAACCAATTGCTTGTAGAAATGGATGGTTTCGGAGCTAATGAAGGAATCATTATCATTGCAGCGACAAACCGCCCAGACATTCTTGATCCAGCGCTTTTACGTCCAGGCCGTTTTGATCGTCAAATCACGGTTGACCGTCCAGATGTAAATGGTCGTGAAGCAGTTCTAAAGGTTCATGCGCGAAATAAGCCTTTGGCTGATAGTGTAGATTTAAAAGCGATTGCGGCACGTACTCCTGGATTCTCAGGTGCAGATTTAGAAAACTTATTAAACGAAGCTGCTCTGGTGGCGGCTCGTTCAAATAAGAAAAAAGTCGATATGGAAGATATTGATGAAGCAACGGACCGAGTCATTGCCGGACCAGCTAAGAAAAGCAGAGTTATTTCTCAAAAAGAAAGAAGAATTGTTGCTTTCCATGAAGCTGGTCATACCGTTATTGGTGTCGTCCTTGAAGATGCGGAAATGGTGCATAAAGTAACAATCGTGCCACGTGGTCAAGCCGGCGGATATGCCGTTATGCTTCCAAAGGAAGATCGTTATTTCATGACAAAACCAGAGCTTCTTGATAAAATTGTTGGATTACTCGGCGGACGTGTGGCGGAAGAAATTGTCTTCGGTGAAGTAAGTACAGGAGCACATAATGACTTCCAACGTGCAACAGGAATTGCTCGCCGTATGGTTACTGAATTTGGTATGAGTGATAAGCTCGGACCGCTTCAATTTGGTCAATCACAAGGTGGTCAAGTATTCTTAGGCCGTGACATTAACAATGAACAAAATTACTCAGATGCGATTGCGTATGAAATTGACCTTGAAATTCAACGTATCATTAAAGAGTGCTACGAGAAAGCGAAAAAGACTTTGACTGAAAATCGCGATAAACTCGATATTATTGCAAATACATTGCTTGAAGTGGAAACATTAGATGCGCAGCAAATTAAACATTTAGTTGAGCATGGTAAACTCCCTGATCGAACTTCCACTCCAGTCAGCATCGAGAAGTCGGACAATAATGAGGATGTTAAAGTAAACATCAGCATTAAAAAGGATGATGCAGAGGACTCTAAGGAAGAGAGTGATTCTAAAGCAGATTCCGCTGATAATGCTTCATCAGATAACGAGGATAAGAAAAAATCTTAATTTTAATTAGAGTGCCTGTTACAGGCACTCTTTTGCTTTTAAAAATGGCTGATAGATTTATACACAAGCGGGATCTATATATGGTATGATGTTTGCATATTATGAAAATACTTTAAAAATTAATATAAAGTGGTGAGACTGTTGATTTTTGTTTTTGATGTGGGAAATACTAATATGGTTTTAGGTGTATATGATCAGGATGAGTTAAAGCACTATTGGAGAATTGAAACAAGCCGTAATAAAACGGAGGATGAATACGGCATGATGATTAAGAGTTTATTTAGTCATGTAGGCCTTGAGTTTACTTCCATTGATGGAATCATTATTTCATCTGTTGTGCCTCCAATTATGTTTGCGCTTGAGAGAATGTGTAATCGCTATTTTGACATTAAGCCTTTGGTCGTTGGACCTGGCATGAAAACGGGCTTAGACATTAAGTATGAAAATCCAAGAGAAGTTGGTGCCGACAGAATCGTTAATGCAGTTGCAGCACTACATGAGTATGGAAGCCCGCTTATCATTGTGGATTTTGGTACGGCAACAACCTATTGCTACATCAATGAGCACAAACAATATATGGGTGGGGCGATTGCACCAGGTATTAATATTTCGACAGAAGCTCTGTATACGCGTGCTTCAAAGCTTCCGCGCATTGAAATTGCACGTCCTGAAGGGGTAGTTGGTAAAAATACAGTTTCTGCGATGCAGGCAGGTATTTTATACGGTTATGTCGGTCAAGTAGAAGGAATTGTGCAAAGAATGAAGACTCAAAGCAAGGAAAAACCAATGGTTATTGCCACGGGAGGACTCGCTCCGTTAATAGCTGAAGAATCACATGTAATTGATATTGTTGATCCTTTTTTAACTTTAAAGGGACTTCAGCTTATTTATAAACGAAATATGGAAAACCTAAAAAAATAAAACAATCATGATTTGCAGCTTGAAAGGAGTTAAAGAATGAAGGATTATCTAGTAAAAGCTCTAGCTTACGACGGTCAAGTGCGTGCTTATGCTGTTAGAAGCACGGAAACAGTGGCTGAAGCACAGAAACGTCATTATACTTGGCCAACAGCTTCAGCAGCATTGGGCAGAACGATGTCAGCGGGAATTATGATGGGGTCTATGCTCAAAGGAGACGATAAACTCACTATTAAGGTTGAAGGCGGCGGACCTCTTGGTGTCATATTAGTTGATACAAATGCTAAGGGTGAGGTAAGGGGATATGTCACAAACCCACAAACCCATTTTGATCTTAATGAACACGGAAAGCTGGACGTTCGCCGTGCAGTTGGAACAGAAGGCTTTATATCAGTAGTGAAAGATACAGGTTTAAGAGACTTTTTTACTGGACAAGTTCCAATTGTTTCTGGTGAGCTTGGTGAAGACTTCACCTATTATTTTGTTACGTCTGAACAGGTTCCGTCGTCAGTTGGGGTTGGTGTCTTAGTTAATCCAGACAACACAATACTTGCAGCTGGTGGTTTCATTATTCAATTAATGCCAGGTGCTGAGGAAGAAACCATTACGGATATTGAAAATCATCTTAAAAGAATACCTCCAATCTCAAAGTTGATTGAGAAGGGATTAACACCTGAAGAGATTTTAGAGGAAGTACTAGGAGAAGGAAATGTTAAAATCCTTGAGACTGTGCCAGTTTCTTTTCGTTGTACATGTTCAAAAGATCGATTTTCAAATGCTATTGTAAGTTTAGGTAAAGAAGAGATACAAGATATGATTGAAACAGATGGTAAAGCTGAGGCACAATGTCATTTTTGTAATGAAAAATATCAGTTTAGCGGAGAAGAGCTAAGAACCCTTATCGAGGAAGCAAAATAATTATTTTATCTTATTTGCAAGATGTTTAAATAGATAAAGAATAATTTAGGGGGAGAAAGGGTTGGAGAAAAAGCAGCTTTGGGTCATCATATCCGGATTAATCTTGGTAAATTGCCTGACAGTTGCTTTTTTCTTAACAAAGCAAGGAATAGGGCTTGGAAGTAATGAGGTTGTTGCAACAGTTGGCAATGAGGAAATTACTAGAGCTAACTGGTTGAGTGAAATAGAAAAGCGGTTCGGGAAAGATGTTTTAGAGGACTTAATTAACCAGAAGGTTATAAATGCAATGGCGGAAAAATATAGCATAAAGGTACCCGAAACAGCTATAGAACGAGAACTCCATTTAGTAAAAACCATGTATGGAACAGCAGATGATCAAACATCAAACGAAGAGGAATGGAAAAAGCAGATTGAGTATAGTTTAATGCTTGAAGAAATCATGACAAAGGATGTCGTTATTTCTGATGGAGAACTGGAGCGTTATTACGAACAAAATCGCAGTCTCTTTTCCATCCCTACCTCATATCATATTTCTCATATCGTCGTAAAAACAAAAGATGATGCAGAACAGACTTTTAAGGAACTTAAGTCTGGCTCCTCTTTTTCTACATTGGCAATGGAAAGATCAATCGATGAATTTAGTGCAGCACAAGGTGGAGATTTGGGTTATATACGTGAAGGTGATAGTTTTATACCATCTAACTATTTCCAAGTTATTCAGAAGATGAAACAAGGGGAATGGAGTAAGCCATTTCAAACAGGAGAAGGCTTTGTCATTGTTTTGCTTCATGAAACAATAAAAGGAAAGGATTACTCCTTTAAAGAAGTAAAAGGAGATATCCGCAGACAAATGGCTTTAGAACAAATGGAAGGCACTACTGCTGCAGAAGTTTTTTGGAATGAAATAAATGTTGAATGGTATTATGGGGAAGAATAAGCAAGACACGAGCTATCATGGCTCGTGTTTTTTTAAAAGATAATTATTACGAATTTGTGAATTTAACAGTAATTTGTGAATTTATTAAACAAAAAGATTGACATCATTACATAGTACTGGTAAATTTTAATTAAACCAATAAAAATACTCGGATTAAGAGGTGGAAGGTATGGCACGTATAGCAAATTCAATTACTGAGCTAATAGGACAGACTCCAATTGTAAAATTAAATCGCCTTGCAGACGAAAATAGTGCAGATGTGTATGTTAAGTTAGAATACTTTAACCCAGGAAGCAGTGTGAAAGATCGTATTGCGCTAGCGATGATCGAAGCGGCTGAGGAAAAAGGGCTATTAAAAGCAGGCTCTACTATTGTTGAACCAACTAGTGGGAATACTGGAATTGGACTAGCGATGGTTGCAGCTGCAAAAGGATATAAGGCTGTTTTAGTTATGCCGGATACAATGAGTTTAGAACGTCGTAACCTACTTCGCGCTTATGGTGCTGAGCTTGTCTTAACTCCAGGAGCAGATGGAATGAAAGGTGCAATTGCAAAGGCAGAAGAACTTGTGAAAGAAAATGGATACTTCATGCCTCAGCAATTTGAAAACCCAGCTAATCCAGAAGTTCATAGCAGAACAACTGGTAAAGAAATTGTCGAACAAATGGGTGACAGCCTAGATGCATTTGTATCTGGAATTGGTACAGGTGGAACCATTACTGGTGCTGGTCAAGTGTTAAAGGAAAAATACCAAAATATTAAGATCTATGCGGTAGAGCCAACTGATTCCCCAGTATTATCTGGAGGTAACCCAGGTCCTCATAAAATTCAAGGAATTGGAGCAGGTTTTGTTCCTTCTGTTCTTGATACAGAGGTTTATGATGGAGTAATTAAAATTTCAAATGATGAAGCGTTTGAAACGGCTCGTAAATCTGGAAATGAAGAAGGAGTTCTTTGCGGAATATCATCAGGTGCGGCGATTGCAGCAGCTCTTAAGGTTGCAAAAGAACTTGGAAAAGGTAAGAAAGTTCTCGCTATCCTTCCTGACAACGGAGAACGTTACTTAAGTACAGCGTTATATCAATTTGACTGAAATTAATGTTTTCAAACTATAAAAAGTTTATAATTAGAAGCAATGGTCAAAGGGCTATTGCTTCTTTTTATTGATTTCATGCAAGTCTTTTGAGGATTTTTCTATAACAAGGAGACAGACTAGTTAATAACTAGTATAAAACTGGCAAATTGGAGGAAGTACAATGGTGATTAAAACGCAAAACGATGTTATTGAAGCAGGACCATATAAATTAGAATTTAATAAAAAAACACTTATAATGGGAATTTTGAATGTTACTCCTGATTCATTTTCAGATGGAGGAAAACATAACTCAATTGAAAAAGCGGTACAACATGCAAAAAGGATGGTCGAGGATGGAGCTGATATCATTGATATTGGCGGTGAGTCTACACGTCCAGGTTATGAAAAGGTATCTGTTGAGGAAGAGATAGAACGAGTTATCCCTGTAATTGAAGCACTCTCAAAAGAAGTGAAGGTTCCATTATCGGTAGATACGTATAGTGCCGAAGTAATGAGAAAGTCATTAGAAGCTGGTGCTCATATTATCAATGATATTTGGGGAGCTAAAGCAGATCCAGATATGGCGAAGGTAGCAGCAGAATTTGATGCACCAATAATCCTGATGCATAATCGCGACAATCAGGATTATCAGGTTTTTTACCGGGATGTTTTGAATGACCTTTATGAGTCTATCCAAATCGTAAAAAATGCAGGGGTGAAGGATGAGAAAATTATTCTAGATCCCGGTATTGGTTTTGCGAAGGATCTCTCCGAAAATCTTGAAATGATGAGAAACCTGGATAAGCTGGTTTCAATAGGCTATCCTGTGCTCCTCGGTACATCAAAAAAGTCGCTGATTGGGGGAGTCTTGAAATTGCCTGTTAACGAACGGATGGAAGGGACAGGCGCTACGGTTTGTTTTGGGATTCAAAAAGGCTGTCAGATTGTTCGTGTCCACGATGTTAAGGAAATCAGCAGAATGGCGAAAATGATGGATGCTTTAATCGGAAAGGATCAAATAAATGGATAAGATTTATCTAAATAAAATGGAGTTTTACGGATATCATGGAGTTTTTCCAGAGGAAACTCGTTTAGGTCAGCGCTTTATTGTTGATTTATCAGTCGAAATCGATTTAAAAAAGGCCGGAAAAAGTGATCAGCTTGAGTTTTCTGTTAACTATGGAGAGCTTTACACGACATGCAAAGATATTGTTGAAGGTAAACCATTCAAGCTGGTTGAAGCACTGGCAGAGAAGATTACAGAAGTGGTTCTCTCTACTTACCAATTGGTCCAGTCATGCACGGTAAAGGTCATAAAACCTGATCCGCCTATTCCGGGACATTACGAATCTGTTGCTGTTGAAATAACAAGGAGTAGACCGATTTGAAGAATAGAGCATATATATCACTAGGCACAAATATAGGAGACAGGTATCAGAACTTAACGAATGCGATTACTTTACTAAAGGAAGATCCGGGTATAAAACTAGAAGATATTTCATCTGTGTACGAAACAGATCCTGTAGGTTATACTGATCAAGATCCATTTTTAAACATGGTAATTGGGATAAAAACTACATTAACACCTTTAAAACTATTAGATGTGTGCAATAATATTGAGAATTCACTTGGGAGAAAAAGGGAAATTAAATGGGGTCCACGAATTATAGACCTTGACATTTTACTATATAATCAAGAAAATATTGAATCAGAGAAACTTTTTGTTCCACATCCACGGATGCGCGAACGTTTGTTTGTACTTATTCCGCTGTTAGAGATAAATCCTGGAATTAAGATGCCAGGGACAGGCTGGTTGTTACAGTCCTACCTAGATGCTATACCAGATCGAAAAGGGGTTCGAATATGGAAGCAGAAAAATGGGGAAGACGTATTCGCGCTTTTCGCAAATTAAAAGGTTATACACAGGAAAGCTTAGCCCAAAGGCTAGGAGTTTCTGTGTCTATTTTAGGAGAGGTTGAACGTGGAAATCGTTTGCCTTCTAATGAATTGATTGAACAGGTTGCTAAAGAGCTTAGTATAAGTATTAATGATTTAGAACCTTCTTCAGAACAAGATTAACATAGAACACTTTTTATATGGAGGCTTAAAGATGTTAAAGATCGGCGATATTGAAATGAAGAATCCCGTTGTATTGGCTCCGATGGCGGGAGTATGTAACTCAGCATTTCGATTAACGGTAAAAGAGTTTGGTGCGGGCTTAGTTTGCGCTGAAATGGTGAGTGACAAGGGAATCGTCTTTAAAAATGAAAAGACGATGAACATGCTGTATATTGATGAACAAGAAAAGCCGCTTAGCCTTCAAATTTTTGGTGGGGAAAAAGAAACTCTTGTGGAAGCAGCTAAATTTGTAGATCAAAATACGAACGCTGATATCATTGATATAAATATGGGATGCCCAGTCCCTAAAATCACAAAATGTGATGCTGGTGCAAAATGGTTGTTGGATCCAAACAGGATCTATGAGATGGTGGCCGCAGTAGTGGATGCTGTTGAAAAGCCAGTTACCGTTAAGATGCGAATGGGTTGGGATGATGAACATATTTTTGCTGTTAAGAATGCGCAAGCGGTTGAACGAGCAGGCGGGAAGGCTGTTTCTCTTCACGGTAGAACACGTGTCCAAATGTACGAAGGGACTGCGAACTGGGAAATTATTCGCGAAGTAAAGCAATCTATTAATATTCCTCTAATCGGAAATGGTGATGTCCAAACGCCTGAAGATGCAAAACGCATGTTAGATGAAACGGGCTGCGATGGTGTCATGATTGGGCGTGCGGCTTTAGGTAATCCATGGATGATTTACCGTACTGTTAAGTTTTTAGAAACGGGCGAATTAATGGAGGAGCCATCTGTACGGGAAAAGATTGATGTGTGTATCCTTCACTTAGATCGTTTAATTGCGCTTAAGGATGAATTTATTGCGGTTCGAGAAATGAGAAAACATGCTGCTTGGTATCTAAAAGGGATTAAAGGAAATGCTAAAGTACGAAATGCAATCAATGAATGTGATACAAGAGAAGACCTTGTAACATTATTAAATGGTCTAGTTCTTGATATAGAGGAGAAGGAAAGAAATCAAGTTCAGGTTGGGTGAATTTGACTTCTTATGCATCTTTCTTTAATATTATAAAAGAAACTGCCAGTCTATATTGGCAGTTTTATTGTATTTAAAACAATTTTATGATGTCTGTTTACGCTGATTTGTGTAAAATAATATAGTATGTGCTTTAATAGGTAAGGAAATCACTTTACATATAGAAGATTGAAATTAATGGAGTTGATGAAAGTGAGTCATGAAGAATTAAATGATCAGTTGAGAGTTAGACGGGATAAAATGCAGCAAATGCGCGAAAAAGGATTAGATCCTTTTGGAAAACGTTTTGAGCGTACGGACTTTGCTGAGAATCTAGTAGAACAATATGGCGATATGGAAAAGGAAGAGGTTGACGGAAAAGAAGTTTCTGTTACTCTTGCTGGACGTATTATGACTAAGCGCGGCAAAGGAAAAGCGGGGTTCGCGCATATTCAAGATCTTACTGGGCAAATACAAATCTATATCCGTAAAGACGCTGTAGGCGATGAGCAATATGACATATTTGATAGCGCTGATTTAGGTGATATCATCGGTGTCACTGGAACTTTATTTAAAACAAAAGTTGGCGAGTTATCTGTTAAGGTTCAAGAATTTGTATTTCTATCAAAAGCCCTTCGTCCCCTGCCTGAAAAGTTCCATGGCTTAAAGGATGTTGAACAACGTTATCGTCAACGTTATCTTGATTTAATTACCAGCCAAGATAGTAAGAAAACTTTTATCACTAGAAGCCGTATTATCCAAGCGATGAGACGTTATCTAGATGACAATGGTTACCTTGAAGTTGAAACTCCAATGATGCATGCAATTGCAGGGGGAGCTTCTGCTCGTCCATTCATTACACATCACAATGCATTAGATATGCAGCTTTATATGAGGATCGCTATCGAGCTGCATTTGAAGCGTTTGATTGTAGGCGGCCTTGAAAAGGTCTATGAAATTGGACGTGTCTTCCGTAACGAAGGAGTTTCTACTAGACATAACCCTGAGTTTACAATGATCGAATTATATGAAGCCTATGCTGATTATCGAGATATTATGAGTTTAACTGAAAACTTAATTGCTCATATTGCTCAAGAGGTTTTAGGTACAACGACTGTTCAGTACGGTGAATACGAAGTGAATTTAAAGCCTGAATGGAAGAGACTTCATATGGTTGATGCCATTAAGGAATATACAGGAGTAGACTTCTGGAAAGAAATGAGCAAGGAAGAAGCTCAACAATTGGCTAAGGAGCATGGTGTTGAAATTAAAGACAATATGCTATATGGCCATATTGTTAATGAATTCTTCGAACAAAAAGTTGAAGAGAAGTTAATCCAGCCTACGTTCATATACGGACACCCTGTTGAAATTTCACCGCTTGCTAAAAAGAATGAAGATGATCCACGCTTTACAGATCGTTTTGAATTATTCATTGTAGCGCGAGAACATGCTAATGCCTTCACTGAGTTAAATGATCCTATTGATCAGCGCGAACGTTTTGAAGCGCAGTTAAAAGAACGTGAAGAAGGAAACGATGAAGCACATATGATGGATGATGACTTTATCGAGGCGTTAGAATATGGAATGCCACCGACTGGCGGATTAGGGATTGGAATTGATCGTCTAGTTATGTTATTAACAAACTCTCCATCTATCCGAGATGTATTATTATTCCCATTAATGCGTCATCGTTAATTCTATATCAATTACTTAAGCAGGAGATCAACACGAAATGATCTCCTGCTTTTTTATTGTTTAAATATTGTTCAAAAATTAATTGAAAAAGATCTTGCATGTGGCAAATGATAGTGATATATTATTATCTGTTGTTGTAATAGAATAATTTGTATTTTAAAATATATTTGACTTCTTACAACGCATTTGCTAAAATGAAAAAGTCGTTTTTAGAGACTATGTTCTTATGAGGATTAGGATATTGACAGTCACTTACAATATGGAGGATTAGCTCAGCTGGGAGAGCACCTGCCTTACAAGCAGGGGGTCGGCGGTTCGATCCCGTCATCCTCCACCATGATTTTTTCACGAAGTGAAAATAATTCATGCCGGCCTAGCTCAATTGGTAGAGCACGACCGAATAAGCATCCTGCTTAAGCTTCAGCATACTGATCGAGCTGCTGCTTGAATAATCATTCTGAGATCAGGATGACGTTTTGCAACGTTTAATCCCGCATGTTAATTATAACTATATTAAGCCGGCCTAGCTCAATTGGTAGAGCAACTGACTTGTAATCAGTAGGTTGGGGGTTCAAGTCCTCTGGCCGGCACCATTATTCGTGAGCCATTAGCTCAGTCGGTAGAGCATCTGACTTTTAATCAGAGGGTCGAAGGTTCGAGTCCTTCATGGCTCACCAAAGTTTTTGTAAATGCAAAACTTTCTATCATTATGCGGGTGTGGCGGAATTGGCAGACGCACTAGACTTAGGATCTAGCGCCGCAAGGCGTGGGGGTTCGACTCCCTTCACCCGCATTAGTAAATATAAATACCCTGCGGAAGTAGTTCAGTGGTAGAAC
>NZ_LT707404.1 GCF_900156875.1 Robertmurraya dakarensis
GAGAAACGGATTTGCCAATTTCTCTGCCTAACTGCTTGGACGCGCATATCCAACAGCGCGCTTACCCTATCCTCCTGCGTCCCTCCATCGCTCAAACGGTAATGAGGTGGTACAGGAATATCAACCTGTTGTCCATCGCCTACGCCTTTCGGCCTCGGCTTAGGTCCCGACTAACCCTGAGAGGACGAGCCTTCCTCAGGAAACCTTAGGCATTCGGTGGATGGGATTCTCACCCATCTTTCGCTACTCATACCGGCATTCTCACTTCTAAGCGCTCCACCAGTCCTTACGGTCTAGCTTCAACGCCCTTAGAACGCTCTCCTACCGCGGACACGTAAGTGTCCACCCACAGCTTCGGTGATACGTTTAGCCCCGGTACATTTTCGGCGCGGAGTCACTCGACCAGTGAGCTATTACGCACTCTTTAAATGGTGGCTGCTTCTAAGCCAACATCCTGGTTGTCTAAGCAACTCCACATCCTTTTCCACTTAACGTATACTTTGGGACCTTAGCTGGTGGTCTGGGCTGTTTCCCTTTTGACTACGGATCTTATCACTCGCAGTCTGACTCCCACGCATAAGTACTTGGCATTCGGAGTTTGTCTGAATTCGGTAACCCGATGAGGGCCCCTAGTCCAAACAGTGCTCTACCTCCAAGACTCTTGATCGTGAGGCTAGCCCTAAAGCTATTTCGGAGAGAACCAGCTATCTCCAAGTTCGATTGGAATTTCTCCGCTACCCACACCTCATCCCCGCACTTTTCAACGTGCGTGGGTTCGGGCCTCCATCCAGTGTTACCTGGACTTCACCCTGGACATGGGTAGATCACCTGGTTTCGGGTCTACGACCACATACTCATTCGCCCTATTCAGACTCGCTTTCGCTGCGGCTCCGTCTATTCAACTTAACCTCGCATGTAATCGTAACTCGC
>NZ_LT707405.1 GCF_900156875.1 Robertmurraya dakarensis
CTAACTTCGTAGAAGTCAACTTCTTTTTTTAAAATCTTTTTTTATTTAAGATAAAAAAGATTGTAGCTCGCTTTTTAGCGACAAGAATTAATATAACATTTTGTTTCGTAGAAGTCAACTTCTTTTTAACCTTTCTACTTTTCACTATAAACAAATCATTAAGTTATTTCTTAGCGCAGAAATATATATTACTATAATGACTTTAGGAGAGTCAAGAATAACTTTAAAAATCTTTTTAACTGAAATAAAGACCTCTCTCAATGTATTCCTTTGCTTTTTCTTAAATTTTAAGAAGGAGTTATTTATCTTACCATCGAAATAAAGAAAAGAACGTTGGAAGAAAGGTTTTAAGGGGGTGATATGGATGTCTTGCAAAGTAATCACTTTTGGCATCCAGAAAAGGCGGATGTGGTAAAAGTACTACTTCCGGTATCTTTGCATATTTACTAAAAGAAAATGGATATAGAGTATTAGTAGTTGATATGGATTCCCAAGGTAATCTAACTGAACTATTGTCTGAACAACCTTCAAATGAATTTATAGGAAGGTCAGTACTGGAAGCAATGCAGTATAACGATGTTAAACGATATATTGTTCCTGTCACCGAAAATCTTGATTTACTCCCTGCTACAAATTTTTTAGCGACGTTACCTCGTTGGATCTATACTGGAAAAACTTATGAAGGAGAGTCACTTCCCTTTAAAGGGAATCCAAGTTTAGTTTTGGATCAAACCTTGAGTCTAGTTCGCAGTCAATATGATTTTATTGTTATCGACACACCTCCTGCATTAAGTGAACAAACAACCAATGCACTTTGTGCAAGTAATTACGTTGTTGTATTATTTGAAAGTTCAAATTGGTGTTATTCCGCGCTTCCAAATTTCATGGATTCCATTGAAAGTGCAAAAGAATATGGAAAACATAATACAAAAGTTCTTGGGATTTTGCGGACATTGAGTGATAAAAGACGTAACGATTCTAAAGCCTTTAATGATCTCATAGAAGAAGATTATCCGAATGAAGTATTTAAAACTATTATTACTCGAAAAGCATCTATTGGAAGAGTAGCTCTATATGGATTTACTGAAAACGGAGAATTAAGACAAGTACTACAACAATACAGAAACTTCTATGAGGAGTTGATGCATCGTGTCAAAAATTAATGATATTAAAAACATGAAACGAAAACAAAAGGTAATCTCTCCTACGCAAGCATTATCCGAAGTAATTAAAGATACTAGCTTCAATGATCAGGATGGGGAACAGAGTAAAAAGACAGAAAGAAAAAGAGTATCTTTTGATTTACGAATAGACTTACATAAGGAACTAAAGATGCAAGCATTAATTCAAGAAAAGAATATCTATAATTTAATTGAAGAAGCTCTAGAAAAGTATTTAACAGAAAATAGATAAAAACAAAAAAGAAGATGCTATCCATTGCACCTTCTTTTTTGTTTTTAGAGTTAATAAGAAAATAGATTATTTTTCACACAC
>NZ_LT707406.1 GCF_900156875.1 Robertmurraya dakarensis
AAAAACCGCCATTTTGGTTTGTAGATGAGGAATCGATTAATGAGATTCAAAAGCTCAGGAAGTTAGATCCAGAGCAGGCAAAACAAAGATATGAGAGGATCAAAAGTGAATTATATAAAGCCCTTGAACTGAAAGAACCTGAACAATTAACGCTTGAAGAATCCGACATTAAAAAGAGAGAGTTATTCGAACGGTTGAGTAAATATAATTAATAATTATTTTCGCGAAAACCTCCTTGTGACGTTATATCTTAAAAACGTAGAAGGAGGTTTTTTTATGAGGGATGACCTTGTATAAATACTAATTTTTATTCATGTTTGAATTTTTATGTTTACTGTATTAAAGGGGCAGGATATTTAATTCATAGATTAGGACTATGGGGAGGTTCGAATCAATCGAGATTGTTTTTCGTTATTCTATTTTGTGTAATTGGAGGTTTTTTAATATCATTAACTATCGACCAAATGGGAATTACTGGTCATATCATTATTAAAATTATAGGATTGGGCTGTTTTGGTTTTTCTTGTGTTATTGCCAGAGGATGGAAAGGAAAAAATAATCAGTCATCTTAAATAGACAGGTGCGATTGTCCAATAGGGCAGTTTCTAGTTTACTAACGGAGTAGAAGAGGTGAAGAAGGGACATAAAAAACGTTCTTTCAAAGGAGAATGCAAATGCCTATTATTAAGCATAAGCAATTTATACAAGCACCAGTGATTGTATGCTTTGACCTTGCGAGAAACGTAGATATACATACTAAAACTACTGCTAAAACCAAGGAAAAAGCTGTGGGTGGGGTTACACAGGGGTTATTAGAGGAGGGCGATACTGTTACATGGGAAGCTACTCACTTTGGTATTAAACAAAGGCTGACGGCAAAAGTAACTTATATGGAAAAGCCTACTGTGTTTGTTGATATTATGGTAAAAGGGGCTTTTAGTTCTTTTACTCATATACATCAATTTCTAGAAGAAAAAGGTGGAACTCTAATGATTGATACGTTTGAGTATAAGTCACCTTTTGGTCCAATTGGTATGATTACCGACAAATTGTTTTTAGAAAAGTATATGACAGACTTTATAAAAGTCTCGTGCAAAAGAACTAAAAAAGATTGCAGAAAATGCAAAATAGTTTTTAGCTTTCAGCTTTAACACAACAAGGACTAAAGTATATGACCACAA
Organism: Robertmurraya dakarensis; assembly: GCF_900156875.1. Classification (GTDB taxonomy): domain Bacteria; phylum Bacillota; class Bacilli; order Bacillales; family Cytobacillaceae; genus Robertmurraya; species Robertmurraya dakarensis. The sequence continues at coordinate 1,182 of NZ_LT707406.1, forward strand.
AATATGCAAAGGACTAATTTTTATTTTATGATTTCTGAAAAATTAAATTAATTATTCTAAGAAACAACACCATCTTGTTTTGTTGTTTTATACATGTTTTATTGTTTTAACATTGTTTTAATTGTTTTATTGTTTTAGGGACCTTTCGAACCCTTGATACATAAGGGTTTTTTGGTATTAACTATCACAAATTTCACGTTAACTATCACTTTTTTAACGTGAAGTATCACAAATTTCACGTTTACCATCACAAATATAACGCTAAGTATCACAAATTTCACGTCTAACTATCACATTTATAACGTTAAACATCACAAATTTCACGTGAAGTATCACAAAAATAACGTGACGATCACAAATTTCACGCTTCTTTCTTGAATGGAATTTTATCAGAAAGGTAACCTAAAAGATTTCCATAAAAATGGGAGGATTTCTTCGAAAATGATCGAATTATAACGAAAAAATCGGATCCTATTTTTTAAACATCACAAATTTCACGTTAGTAAGAAAGCTAAGTTAGTTATGTATCACAAATTTCACGTCAAATTTGTGGTTGAAATTAACCATCACATAAAGTAAATTTAGTGATAGTAAGGTGAACGTTTAATCTAAAGGGGATTCTGTGATGGCCAAAAGAGTAGACGAATTGATAAGTTCTGAGATTTATGAAATCGATATGAAGGATTGGATAACAAAATCCAATACGATTATTGAGTCAAGATATAAGTTATCCCTGCAAGAACAACGAATTTTGCTGATCACAGCGAGTAAGGTTCAACCTAGCGACGAGGATTTTAAACAATATAAATTTCGCGTCCGGGACTTAATCGATCGAATTGGTGCCGGAAATCAAACGAGCATGTATACATACATAAAAGAAGTCATTAAAGGCTTGCAAAGCAAAACCATTGAATATAAAAAAGGCAATCGCACGTATGTGGCTAACTGGCTGGTCACATCCATTTATGAGGAAACAGAAGGGACCATTATTTTAAAACTAAATCCGGACCTCAAGGAATTTTTTCTACAGCTGAAAGAAAGATTCACTACCTATCAGCTCGAAAATGTCATCCAGCTCAATTCTGTATACTCGATCCGCATTTATGAACTGCTGAAACAATATGAGTCTATCAAGAAAAGGAATTTTCCTCTAGAAGAATTGCGAGAGAAGTTAGGGATTGAAAAAACGAAATATAAGCAGTACGGTCATTTTAAAAAGAGAGTGTTAACGGTCGCACAGGAGGAAGTCGCTGAGAAAACGGATATCCAGTTTACTTTTGAAGAGGTGAAACAAGGCCGGAAAGTGGTCGGTATCGTGTTTCAGATTAAAGGGAAAGTGGGTAATGCCGCGTCAAATCAGGCGGTAATCGAGAAAGAAGAGGACAAGCCCGGGCAGCTTGATTTTGGCCAAGACTTTGAAAAAGAAGAGCTGCGACACCGACTGAAGCAGTTAAAAGTGGGTGCCAGTAAAGTTCAATATCTCTTTGACCATTATCCGTTAGACCAGATTAAGAGAAATGTAGAGTATTGTGAAAATAATGCGGGCAGGGTTAAGTCTATTGGCGGTTACACGTATAAAGCGATTACGACAGACTATGCCTTGTCTGAAGTCGAACTGCCTTCTCCTGTCCATTCTGACGATCCTGAGGATAAGACGATCCTATTCCATTTGTCGGGGTACTGGAGAAAATCGAATGAACAGCTTCCGTATTGGTTTGTCGATGAGAAGTCGATCGAAGAAATTCAGAAGCAGCTCAACGTGGACAGTGAACACGCTCAGGAGAAATACCTCCAAATCAAGGGAGAGCTATATAAAGCGTTAGATATCCAAGCGCCGCATAGAAATGTAGAGACTCCGGATGAAAGTGCTAAAAAGAGGAAAGAGCTTGAGGAACGGTTGAGTAAGTATAAATAAGATGGTTCTGTTTGATGTTATGAAAGCCATAAGATTATAAAGTAGAAAAAGCAAACAAGGGAAAATCCTCTGTTTGCTTTTTCTTTCAGAACATGTCTCAGTTTGAAACAATTAATTAATCACCTTATTTACATTTATTTGATATTTATCGATCTTTCGATATAACGTAGCCCTCGAAATATTTAATGCTTTCGCCACATTGGATAAATGTCCATGATGGTGACGAAGAGCTTGTAAGATAGCGTTTCGTTCCATTTCGCTAATAGACAATGGTGCGGCTGGTCCCGTTACTGCTATTTCCCTTTCTTCTTCTTTTTCCTTTACTTGATCACCTAGGATCAACCGGACATCTTCGGGAGTAATATTCCCTTGATTCGCTAACACGACTAATCGATATACACTATTTTCAAGCTCTCTAACATTCCCTTTCCATGGATAACTTGCCATCAAATTCAGTGCTTCTTTTGTAAAGGTTACATTTTTTCCTTCTTTTCGGTTATATGTAACGGCAAAATACCTGACTAGGCGGATAACATCATCTTTACCTCTTTCCCGTAAGGAAGGCAGATTCAAACTTAATATATTTAAGCGAAAATAAAGATCTTCACGGAATGTTTTATTTTTTATCGCCTCTTTTAAATCGACATTGGTAGCAGCGATGACCCGAACATTGATCGGAATAGGCTTCTGAGCGCCCAATCGGCAAATCTCTTTTTCTTGCAATACTCGTAATAAATAAACTTGATGCTCGAGGGATAACTCTCCAACTTCATCAAGAAAAATCGTTCCTCCGTCTGCTAGTTCGAATTTTCCTTTTTGTCCGCCTTTTTTTGCTCCTGAAAAGGCACCAGCCTCGTATCCGAATAATTCGCTGCCAATCAACTCTTTTGGGATCGCTCCACAGTTGACAGAAACAAAGGGCATGTTCGACCGGTTGCTGGCCTCATGTATCGCCTTTGCAAACATTTCCTTCCCCGTACCAGTTTCGCCGAGAATGAGCAAAGTGGCATCACTAGATGCTACTCTCTTAGCCGTATCGACAGCTGATTGAAACGATTTGCTACGGCCGATTAATTCATCAAATGTGGTTGTTCTTTGTATTTTAGGATCCTGAGCAGCCTTTAATGGCGTTGGCAGCAATCTCATCATCCATCCTTGAAATACACTGTTGTGAAAAATACGATTGATTATAATCCGCACCTCATAATCATTCCGTAATGTACTGTAAAAATCCGCTTCATCCTCAGTCATATTTAAATAGAAATCTAGGTTATCAATTCCTAATGCTGAGGTTGAAATTCTATTCTCCTTTTTTCCGGAGTATCCTAATAAATGTGCAGCCTTTTCAGAGCAATGAACAACTACCTTATCAGTATTAATGATAAGGGCTGCCTCGCTTCCATGAAGAAAGCGATTTTGAAAATGGTCCAATAACGTATAATTTTGCTGCAAGTGAAAGTGGTCTAATTTGTTTTGAATCGCTTCCCGCATCGAGTCTAGTAAAGCAAATGACTGTGGTGTGACCATTTCAAATGGCCCTGTTATATCAATCGACCACTGCACTTCATTCGTGTTTCGATTAAAAATCGGCATGGCGATGCAGCTTACATCATGGAACATACTACAAAAATGTTCAGCACCAGCTACAAAAGCCGTTTTCTTCGTTTGGATCGAAAGATTAACCCCGTTTGTTCCGGTTTGTTCATTATGGATGCCGCCAGGCGCATTATTGATTTCCGATAAACGCTCGATAATGCGCTGATCTCCGTAGATTTTTAATAGAAGAGCATCTGCATTAAATAATTGAATGGATGTTCTGTCTAAATAACTATTAATACTTTTAACAAAGTCGGTCGCGTACTCAATAAAAAACTCATTACTGTTCATATACTGATCATATGTATGAAGATCGATTTCTACTTTGGGTCGAAACGGATTTGTGTTCTTTTGTTTGTGTGATTTCCAGGATTGCGCAATGATGGGGGGGATGTTGGAAGAGATAATATCTTTCTCCATAAAAAGCTCCCAAGACCGTCGTAATTCTAAAGGGTCTTTAGATTGAGGATTAAATTTCATAGATTTCATCAGCTATCCTCCTCATTTTAGAGTTTTTTTGTAAGCGCTTTAATAATGTGAGAGAGACGAGTTAGTTTTATTTCCATGTTGTTAATAATAATTTAAAAATTCTGTTTTTTCAATAAAAAGTACAAAAATGAGACAAGTATATCAGAACAAGACAATTGTCTCAAAATGAGACATTCGAGAAATTGAAATAAAACTCCTCTTTTTAGTGTTGAAAATAAAAAATTCCTGTTGTTTATAGTATTTTCTTTTGGATTAAATGGTTTGGCACACTACTTGCATTATATAGGTCATAAGATTTTATTCAATCATTATCCAAGGGGGAATTAAACTATGAAACTAGGAATTTTTATGATGCCGATACATCCACCAGAAAGAAGTCCATATGATGCAGCTGAATGGGATTTAGAAATGATTCGGTATGCAGATGAAATTGGGTGGAGTGAAGCGTGGATTGGAGAACACTTTACGTCAGAATGGGAGCCGGTTCCTGCACCAGATTTACTACTAGCTCAAGCGATTAAACAAACAAAACAAATTAAACTAGCAGCCGGTGCACACGTCCTACCTTATCACCATCCAGCTGAATTAGCACACCGTGTCGCCTTCCTTGATCATATGTCACAGGGAAGAATCATGTTCGGGATAGGTTCTGGGGGATTACCAAGTGATTACACACTATTTAATGTAGATGGAGCCAATGGCGAGAACCGAATCATGACTCAAGAGGCATTGGAAATCATTTTAAAATTATGGACAGAAAAAGAACCATTTGATTACAAAGGAAACTACTGGCATGTAACAAAAGAAGCGAAGGGTTCACTTACTGGTCCGCATCTATACCCTTATCAGCAGCCTCATCCACCTGTTGCGATCGGAGGCCTTACTCCAAATTCAGGAACGTTAAAAATTGCCGGTACAATGGGAATGCTTCCAATGAGTTTTGGATTAAATAATGAAACCATTCTCACTCATTGGACAGCCTACGAGGAAGGAGCAGCATCTACTGGAAAAGCTCCTAACCGTGAGCAATGGAGAGTCAATAAGGATGTATTTGTTGCTGATACGGATGAAGAGGCATATGAATGGTCATTAGGCTCTGCGATGGGAAGGTCTTATAAAGAATATACTCTTCCGTTGTTTGACAGCTTTAATATGCTTTCTAACTTTAAACACCGTTCTGACGTCCCTGATGAAGATGTAAACGTCGAGTATCTAGCAAAGAATGCTTGGATCGTCGGATCTCCAGATACAGTAGCGAAGAAGTTAGATGCTGTCTATGACCAGCTTGGCGGCTTTGGAACATTACTTGTAACCGGCTTTGATTACTCAGAACATCCAGATGTATGGAAAAAATCGATGAGACTATTGAAAGAAGAAGTACTGCCAAGAATGAAGCATAATCGTCAAAAAGTTTATTAAGAAACACATACCAAAAATCAAAATGATCCCCCTTAATAAGGGGGATTCATACTGAAATAGAGGATATTACGAAATTACGAGACTACTTACCAGGAGGGTATAACGATGAGAGCTGTAGTTTGGTACGGTAAAAAGGATGTTAGAGTTGAAAATCGTGAGATAAAAGAGCTGCAAGATCATGAGTTAAAAGTAAAAGTAGCATGGGCAGGGATTTGCGGAAGTGATCTGCATGAATATGACCATGGACCGATTTTTATTCCTGTAGAAGATCCTGATCCGATCACAGGAGGGCAGGCTCCTCTCATTTTAGGTCATGAGTTTTCTGGTGTTGTTGAAGAGATTGGTTCCAGTGTGAAAGATGTTAAGGTAGGAGATCGCATAGCTGTTTATCCAATCATTACAAAGGGATTGAAAGATTCCAAAGAAGACGTGTTCGATGGATTTAGCTGCCTTGGCTTGCACTTAGATGGTGGCTTTGCAGACTATGCCATTGTACCGGAAAAACATGCTTATAAATTGCCAGACTCTTTGTCATTAGAGGAAGGCGCATTAATGGAACCAGCTGCGGTGGCAGTACAAGCTGTAAAAGAAGCTGAGTTAACCATTGGAGATACCGTTGCAGTTTTTGGATCTGGCCCGATTGGATTATTAACGATTATGGCCGCCAAGGCAGCCGGTGCAACGAATATTATTGCGTTAGATATCTCTGAAACTAGACTTGATAAGGCTTCACAATTGGGAGCAACTCATATCATTAATTCTTCAAAAGTAAATCCGGTAGAGGAAATTAAAAGAATATGCCCTAATGGGGTCGATATTGCTTTTGAAGTGGCTGGTGTTGAGAGCACTTTCAAACAAGCGATTGAAGCCACGAAGATTAGAGGATTGGTGATGATTGTCTCAATTTTCTCAGGAAACATCAGCTGGAATCCAATGGATCTTACCAATGGTGGAGTAAAAGTGATGGCTACGTTAGCTTATGAACCATCAACCTTCCAGCAAACCATTGATTTAATCGCAAACGGCCAGTTAGAAGCGAAAAAGGTCATTACGGATCACATCGAGCTCGAGGATATTATTGAAAAAGGCTTTGAAGCGCTTATAAACGATAAATCACAAGCGAAAATCCTTGTGAAACTAAGTGGGGATAATTGATCCTGTAAAACGATATAAATAGACTTAGAGGCTATTTTTTAACCTAGTAATCTGTAAGAAGTTCCAAAACAAAGAGGAGGAATTGTGATGGAAAATCGTAAAGTAGCTGTTGTAACGGGTTCTGGACAAGGGATTGGCAAAGGAATTGCAGAAAGATTAGCGAATGATGGATTTGCATTGGTGATAAATGACTTGAATAAGGAATTAGCCGAATCAACTGCTCAAGAACTAAGAGATCAGGGACATGAAAGTTTTGCTGTCCAAGGGAATGTTAGTAACAGAGATGATCAGTTTTCTTTAGTACAGCAAACAGTAGAGAAATATGGACGTGTCGATGTTTTCGTGAACAATGCCGGTATTGCTCAGGTCGCCCCATTGCTTGAGGTAACAGAACAAGATTTAGAGTCCATTTTTAGAGTTAATGTGTTTGGTGTGATTTACGGTATTCAAGCTGCTGCAGAGCAAATGAAAAAGCAGGATGGGCGTGGAAAAATCATTAGTGCCTGCAGCATTGCTGGACATAAAGGATACAGCTTGCTAGGGGCTTATTGTGCAACGAAGTTTGCTGTGCGAGGAATAACACAAACGGCTGCGCAGGAGCTTGCTCAATTTAATATTAATGTCAATGCGTATTGCCCTGGTATTGTTGGTACGAAGATGTGGGATTTAGTAGATGCAAGAATGGCTGAGTATATGGGTCTTGAAATCGGAGAGGCCTTCAAGCAGTTCTCAGAAGGAATTACCCTTGGAAGACCATCAGAGCCTGCTGATGTCGCGAAATTCGTTTCTTACTTGGCTTCTTCTGATTCTGATTATATGACGGGACAGTCTGTTCTGATTGATGGTGGAGTAGATTTTACGTAATAGGTTGGAAAATTATCAAACACCAAAGATTTTAAACAAATTTTGTTTATAACGGAGGGATGATATGAGTACCATTACAAAGGATTTTAGGATGACGATTAATGGAAAGCTTGTTTCAACAGAGGATAAATCGCCAGTAATCAATCCCGCCGATGAAGAGGTCATTGCACAAGTACCAATCGCCACAAAGGCTGATTTAGATCATGCGGTTACTTCTGCAAATAGAGCTTACCGAAAGTGGTCAATGCTTTCAGTGAATGAAAGAGAAGAAAAGTTAGTAGCGTTTGCTGAGGCCCTACATCAGCATCGAGAAGAATTGGCAAAGCTTTTTACATTGGAAATGGGAAGACCTCTCAAACTGGCGTTAGTAGAAATAGATGGGGCAGTTGCGACTTGTAAAGCTCTTTCAAAGAAAAGGCTGCCACGAGAGATCGTTGAAGAAAAAGAAGATCACTACATCGAAAGAACCTATACTCCACTTGGAGTGGCAGGTTTAATTATTCCATGGAACTTTCCAGTCTCCATTGCTATTCGAAAAATTACTTCTGCGCTCATAGCAGGAAACACCGTTGTGGCAAAACCATCTCCATTTACACCCCTGACGCTGCTAAGGATTGGTGAAATTACAAAAGATATTTTCCTTCCAGGTGTTCTGAATGTGGTAACAGGTGAAAACGAATTAGGACAGTGGATGACATCACATCCTGATATTCATAAAATCAGCTTTACAGGGTCAACGGCAACCGGTAAAAAGGTGATGCAAAGTGCCTCCTTACATTTGAAGCGTGTCACCCTTGAACTAGGTGGAAATGATGCGGCCATCGTTATGGAAGATGCTAACCCGAAAGAAATCGTAGAGACGATTTTCTGGGCAGCGTTTCGCAATACAGCTCAAGTTTGCGTAGCAACGAAACGGCTCTATGTGCATGAAAAAATTTATGATGAATTTTTAACAGAGCTTGTGAGATTTTCGAAAACGATAAAGATTGGGAATGGCTTAAATCCAGAAAATGATCTTGGGCCGATTCAAAATAAAATGCAGTTTGAAAAGGTAAAAGAGTTAATACAAGTTACCAAACAATCGGGGGTAAAGATTGTTCTTGGAGGAGAGATCGAAGACAAACCAGGCTATTTTATTCCGGTTACCATTGTTGATAATCCACCAGAGGATTCGCGTGTGGTGGTAGATGAAGCGTTCGGTCCAGTGCTGCCGGTTCTAAAATACAGTAGCTATGAAGAGGTTATTGAACGCGCCAATCATACCAATTATGGACTTGGCGGCTCCGTTTGGGGAAAAGATCTTGAATTGGCAAAATCAATTGCTGAAAGGCTTGATACAGGTACTGTATGGATTAATGAGGCACAAGTACTATCTCCGGATGCACCATTTGGCGGACATAAAGAATCAGGAATGGGTGTTGAGAGCTCACTTGATGGAATAAAAGAATATACCAATTCGAAAACGATTATGATTAGGAAAAAATGAACTGGCCTTTTCTTGAAATTGTCATAATGTTAAGGGGGTTTATTTTTTGATATGCAAAGTCAAAGGTTTATTTCATTAGAACAAAATATAAACCTGCCTGATCGTTTATTTTCAGGATTTATTCAGGGAATGTACGGTATTAATAAAGGTGTCTATAACACAATCGATGTATGGTTTTACGAAAAGGGTATGGATAATTTGATCATGCGGAGAAAGACAATAGTAGACTTTCTTACGATCGTTATAGAGAGTGCTAGTCTCAATGAAAAGAGAGTTAAATTCGGAAATGGTGGGCTGTCAGAGAGACTGAATGATTATTGGGAAAGCAATGTTCAAAAAAAGATGTACATGGTTAAATAGGTGAACAAAATTTTTAAAAAAAGGAGGATGTCTTTTGGCTGAAATCACATCTAAATCTACTGTTTTTAAACAAATCATGAGTCAATATCCAACCGGAGTAACGATTGTCACGACAATGGATGATCAAGGAAACCCAGCTGGACTTACTGTTAATTCTTTTGCCTCTGTATCACTAGAACCACTTTTAGTCCTCTGGTCAATCGATAAGAAGGTGTCTTCGTTAAACCAATTCTTAGAGGCAGAGAAATTCGCCGTTCACACATTAGCTACTGATCAAGATGATGCGTGCTGGGCATTTGCAGGTAAAGAAGCAGATCGCTTTTCGAAAGTGAAATGGGAAGTCTCTAAAAATCAATTACCTATTATTAAAGATTCCTTAGGTACGCTTGAATGTAAAAAAGTGCAACAAATTGATGCAGGCGATCATTTTATCCTATTAGGCGAAGTGATTGATCTAAATGTTCAAGAGAAAGAGCCACTGCTCTTCTTCAACCGGAATATCGGGTCCATTCCAAAGAACTGGCCTAATTAATAAGCAGATACTATGACACTACCAATTTTAGATTTGCTAAAAAGACGCCTTAACATTGGTTCTGTTAAGGCGTTTCTTTCATGAATCTCTATATTTTCGCTTTGGGGTACAACTCGAGTTAAATGATAAAAGCACGTTTCTATCAATGGGGAGGTAAAACCATGAGTTCTTCCACTGTTCACGCAAATAACATAGTTATTGGCTCTGTTTCGGGCAGAGTAATGAAAGGAAATCAAATTGGCAGAACAATTGGCTTTCCAACCGCAAACTTGGACCTTTCGAACGCAGATACTCAGCTTGAACGAGGAGTGTACGGAGTCAAAGTGCAATATGACCATAAAGAATACATCGGAATGATGAGTGTAGGAGTAAGACCTACCTTTCATAAGGGAGAAACATCCTATCATTATGAAGTGCATATCTTTGATTTTGCTAAAGATATTTACGGAGAAAAGCTAGTTGTAGATATTTTGTTTTATATAAGGGACGAAGTTTCATTTCCAAGTGTTGAGCAGTTAATTGAACAAATTCAAAAAGATCAAAAAGAGACGTTAAAACGATTTGCAATTTCTTAATAACCATTTAGAGGAAGCAATAAGCCCTTGTATCAATGAGCTTATTGCTTTTTTGATGGCAAAATATAAGCAGTGTCCCCTTACTCGTTTTTTACTATGGAAAACTACTCGTATCATCTTCTATATTTACCACTTGTTATAGTAACGGGGGGGGGGGGAGATCCTGATGGTGAAGGAATCGTTTGTGAATAGTATTATATATTAAATATATCATTAACATATATGTCATTAATGACATTGTTTTTAATATAAACTAATATAACAATATTATTAATGTTTTATATAATATATTAGTTAGAAAACCTGTATTACCATGCAATTAAGCCTCACTAAAATCCTCGGAAAAAACCCTAAAAATACGGTTCATCATTGAAAATATAATTGTTCACAACCTGTTCAAATTTTTTAAAAGGAAGTATGTAAATATTGTCGAATTTTAGTAATCGGGTCTCTGTTTTATTATATTTATATATCTATTTTATTAGTTTTTATTCTTTGGAATGAATGGTTTATAGGTATTATGAATTATAAGACAAGAGCTTCTAGAGTTAGTGGATTTCTAAGAGTTCGATCATAGGTGGGAGAGGAGATTTGATAGCGCTTTATTGGTAATAGCAACTTAAGTTTTACGAAATCATAATCTATTCAGCTTTGCTTATCGTTAGTATCAAAACTTTGTTTTTCTACGATTCAACATTAAACATAAAGGGGTTATGTTAATGACTTACGTTCCGAAAACAGCTTATAAGCTGCAAAGTTTTTCTGATATAAAAGAATTGAATAAACACATGAACTTTCATTACGTACATATCAAGCATGTTTTAACAGAGTGTTTCGATAAAGTGTTTCATCTTTTAAAGAAATATAGCTGCAAGGTACCAGGAGTATGTTGGATCAAACAAGAAAAAATCGCTGATCTGCTTCATATTTCGATTAAAACCGTCGAACGCGCGATTAAATTTTTAAAAGAGAAAGAGATTTTAAAGATCCATCATACGAAAAGAGGAAATATAAATGCAAACGCTTATTATGTATTGCAGCCTTGCAGAAAGTTCCTTGAGGAGGAAATTGTTCTGGTAGAAGAAGCCATTGTCGGAACGAATGAGGTGCTACAAGCCTTAGAACCACAAGGATTTAGGGGTGAAGATATTCATCACAAACTCTTTAAAAGCTCTTTAGAAAACTCTTTAAAAAACTCTAAAATAAACTCTGATAAGCTCCATCTATCAAAGGTGCAAAACTTTATTAGTAAACATCAAGCTCGAATTGAAAAAAGACGGATTGACATTCAATGCATATGGGATGTTTATGATATGCAATTGATTATGAATGACAATGTCTTTTTAATCGTCTTAGACCGCGTCATTGATCAATATAAAACGAATTTTAGAAGCTGTCTGCAGCGAGCTTTGCTTAATGAATCAGAACAAGTTACTAATAGGCAGCCTCTTGTTGCGAAACCAATTAGGGAAGAAATGATTCCTAAATGGTTCTATCATGATGATAAACATGTAAAACCCGAAATGATTAGTGAACACAAGGAAACCTATCATGTCGGATTGAATGCAACGTATCCATCTTCTCATAATGAGGAGCCGCAGCACGTAAAAGAAAGGATGGAGGCTCAGGCGAATTATGAAGCTAAGAAAGCAGAATTAGAAGAAAGGTTGAAAAAGTATCGAAATCATAATTAGGGGAGGAGTTATGCAAACAAGCTCTAGAAACCCTTTCTTTATCCATTTAGTATTTGGGGGCATATTAGATGGAAAAGTAACTGCATCTGATAATACGAAAAAACACCTAGTTCATCTTGGAAGAGAATCAAAATTAGTGGAATGATGTTATACTCTCTCCCAGGATTCATTGCGATAGCCTTGGTACTGGCATTAAGTAAGATCCCGGCGTTATCGATGTTTGGTGATGGTATCAGCTGGTATTACCTTAGCCAATAGTGTTGCACCGCCAGATAAGGGCGAAGCCGCAGTATCTGCACTAAGGGTTTTTGATTAACGTTGGGGTTGGTACATTTGTGAAAGCTGCCAAGAAATGCAGCCGAAAAAATACTTAAAAAGGATTTACGTGATATAGGGGCAGCGCTAGGAAATACGATTTCTAATCACTACCCCTTATTGTTATAACGCTTGATCAGAATAATAAAGGTATTTATGCAACGTGACATACCGGTGTTTCAAGGTTTCTCCTTTGAATCGCAGCCATATCTCATTGTCTGCCATTACCCCATGCGTTTTTCGTACAATTAGGGATTTGAAATGCCATGTATACACCATTGTTCTAAAAAGAATAACTTTATAAGTAATTCGTCAGTTTGAGAATGAACCCCTGTATTTTATATTAACTCCAGTTACGAGGCGTAAAATTATCTATCGACTAACCCTTTAAATGCGTGGTCATGCTCTTTGATTACTTCGGTAAGAATGCCTGTGAATTCAGCATCTATGTCTTCTCCTTGAGCTAATTCTGCTTGTTTTAATAATTCAGGAAGTAATATTGTTCTTTTACTACTGCTGATATTTGTAACGTTTCTTTGGGGCTCTTTCATCTCATTTCACATCCCTAGTTATAATGATTATAGCGAGATACACAATATTATCAACGCTATAAAATCCAGATATACTCTATCTTCCATTATGCTGCTAACCTTCTACATGATTATTTATGTGGAGGTTATAATCATTCCATATGTGTATTCACTTGCCATAAAGAACTTTTTTCTGAAAGAAAAGCTAACACAAAAACTTGACTCAGTCGCTAATGGCGTCCCTTTTGACAAAAACTTTTAAAGGATATATTATAAAAGTAACAGAACCCACCACGCCTCTTAACAATGCGGACCAAGGTGGGTCATTTTATTTTAGGGAGAAAAGTTATATGGATCCTGAAAAAGACCATTCCAATGTAAAACCACCTAAAACATACAAAGAACAAGTAGAAATATATATAAGCAGAAAACTGCACGTAGAAGATTCAGAATATGCAGAGAAAACACTGCAGAGAATTAATTATTATCGACTGACTGCTTATGGATTGACTTTAAAAGACCCACTAAATCATGATGAATATATGAGTGATTCATCTTTTAATAAAATGCTTTCTTTATATGAGTTTGATAGAAAACTAAGGTTGCTGCTCTTAGGTGTATTAGAAACCATCGAGATCGCATTCAGGACTCATATCTCTTATGAAATTGCTCATAAATTTGGTCCACTAGGTTATCAAGATAAAGAGAATTTTAATAGCGAAAAATTCCACAGAGAATCCATGGAAGAACTTGATAATTTGATCAAGAAAAGTCGCAAAGGTGAGCTATTTATTGAACATCATTTCAGGAAGTATGAAGGGATTATTCCAGTTTGGGCAGCAATTGAAGTTACATCATTTGGTTTCATCTCCAAACTCTTTCGGAATCTAAATGAGGATGTAAAAAAACATATCGCTAAAGCTTATTACAATGTCCCTTATTATTACCTTGAAAGTTGGCTTCAGACATTATCAAATGTTCGGAATGTATGTGCTCATTATGGCCGATTATATAATAAGAAACTAACATTTAAACCACGCTTATTTAAAGAAGAGTTCAAGCAGTTTGATAACGAATTTATTTTTGCAGCAATTTATATTATGAAGAGATTATTAACAAGGACTGAGAGTCAACGCTTTATGACAGATTTAGAAGCACTAGTTCATGAATATGAAGATCCTATTGAATTCTCACATATTGGCTTTCCGTTAAATTGGAGAGAGCTTTTATCAAAGATAAATTAAGATAAAGGGAGTTTGTACTCCCTTTAATAACATCCTTTAACATTTTCTCGGCTTAAAACCTCGGCAGTGCATCCACCGCATCCGCCAAGTCACTATAAGAATCCTTCAAATATCTGCTCGTGGTAGCAATATTGCTATGGCCGGCTAATCTTCGAACCTTTTCAATATCATTATTCGTTGCTTTTAACATCCATTTGCAAAACGTATGGCGAAACATATGCGGAGTTAGCTTTTTCTTTGGCAAACTGTAGCCTTCAACCATCGTTTGAATGCCACGCACCGTAAATTTGGGAGAGCGTTGACTGTAAAAGACATAAGGTGAGTCCTCGACAAGCGGCTTCTTCTTCGCCATATCTGCACGGAACGCCAGCCAATCGTTGATTTCAGCCAGCAGTGTATTCGAAATCGGTACTGTCCGCACCTTCATCCCTTTTCCAACAACGCGAATTCGTTTCAACTCTAAATCAAGGTCTGTTAATTTCAAGTTGGAAAGCTCATCAACACGAAGGCCAGCATAGGTGAGTAAATAGATAATCGCCCGGTCCCGTCGGTACTTTTCTTCAGGGTTTACTCCTCTGCTTATGACGGGTTTCTTCCTTATTATATAGAGAAATTCTTCAAACTCATCTTCAGTGAGCCACATGATCTTTTCCGAATCGTCATCAGCCGACTTCAAGTCTTGAATATCCTGCATCGGATTATGCTGCAGGATTTGTTTCTTGGTCGCCCAATTGTAAAAGCTGCGCAACGCATTGAGCCTTCGATTAATCGTGGAAGTAGCTAGTGGTTTTAGATCAGTTGGATTTAACATCGATTGGACCCACTTCCGGATGTCAGCTGCCGTGACAAAGTCATTTGGCTGGATATTCGCCTCTTGGAAAAAGCTGTTTAAATCATTCCTGTATGAAATGATGGTATTTTTTGATTTCCCTTTGTCTTCTAAGTAATTAAAATAATTTGCTAGCACTCTGTCACCTCTTTCACTTATATGCTGAGTTAAACGACCTGTACCTGGTATCTGAATGATATGTAATTATTACATTATATGATGAGTATAACATGAGAAAAAGGGTTATGAACGTATATAATGTATATTATGTGATGAGTTTATGAACTCAGTCATTATTGTTTTATCTATAGGGGGGAACTGCTAAATAAAGTGGTTTCGCGTGAACTTGGCGAAAAACCAATTTTACAAAAAAGTATATCATTATTTTAATCGTAAATAACTATATAATTTCTTTCTAAAAGAAAAAGGGGGAACAAACAAAAAAACGAGGTGTTTTATATAAATCACTTGATTTTTCTCAATTTTCTTTATGTTAGTATATAAATATATACATACTATAGATAGGGGAATAAACTTAATGGAAACTAAAAAACTATATATTGCTAATTTCAATTGTACCTTTGGTAAAGACAACAAACCCATGCTAGAACACTTTCTAGATATTATACTACCCGCATTTCAGAAAGATTTAGTTAGAAAAGATGCTGGTAATCAATATCTCTTTGAGAAAGTGCATTTAATTATGTCTCAGGGTGAATTTATGCTTGCAGGACTACTAGTTAAGCGGACCCAATTAGAGATAAAATCACGCTATAAAGAAGGAGAAGGTCTTAAAAGAACTAATGAAAAAATCTTATCGGACCCATACTCATATTTTTTAATTTCTTTAAAAAATCATCGGATGACTCTAGTAAAGAACCAAAAGGGTAGCCCTGATATTAGGAGTTTTTCTGCTACGGCTCGGAATGTTTTATACCAGTACATAAAGGATCAAAATAATAAAATAGAAAAACCCGAGGATAAGCTTCCAAAACCTAACTTGAATGTGGTTCCGATACCATTTGAAGGTGAAATAGATAAGGCACTAAAAGATATAAGAAAGATTAATAAACTAACCTTACGGTTTTATCCTTTAAACGGTGATATTTCTCATAATAAGATGTTTAACGCTTTAAGGGATACTTTAATTGAGGTTGGAAGTAATACAGGGTTTACACAAATTAATACTCCAGAAAACCATAAAGAAGTGGCAAATCTTCTAAAAGAAACTAAAGGATTAGTAAAACCAACTTTATATGTTATTGATGGAAATGGCAATAAGAAAACACTTAGAGATGACTCTTTTACAGAATCGATGGATGTTTCATTAGATGAGGAAGAATCATTGGATGAAAATATAAACAGTATCGCTGGTAAAGTTACAAATAGAGAAGAATTTACTGAAACAAGTTCGGAAAATACTAAAATATATCAGAAGTTTTTCAGTAGTCTAATGAGTGTATTTAGCAATAAATAGGAGGTATTTATGCGTAATGATAAAAAGACCTTAGAAGAAAATGCTAAGAAAATTCTTGATGACGAAACCTCGATTCAAGTTCTTAAAAGTAGCCTTCAAACATCACGTTTTTCATACAAAAGATTAATTTTACTATTAATTATTTGGTTTT
The DNA here is from genome assembly GCF_900156875.1 of Robertmurraya dakarensis. GTDB lineage: Bacteria > Bacillota > Bacilli > Bacillales > Cytobacillaceae > Robertmurraya > Robertmurraya dakarensis. Next base: position 17,813 of record NZ_LT707406.1, read on the forward strand.
TGATGATGTGGCAGTCAGAAATAATTTTCTTGAATGGAAATATTATTGATAAGCTATTAATGTTAATAAACGCTGTGAATGTAATAATAATACCTATATTTGCACTAATAATTACGGGTTATTCAATATTTCAAGCAATAAGTACTGGTGAATCGCTGTACACGTTATTGACTAATACCCTTGAAGAAAGAAGTATGTTTCAGGTATATAATTTATTCTTCTTTTTAATATCCATACAATTTTTAGCAATTATCATAATGAACTTTATATTATTTGTAATCTTTACAAACATACCAGTTAGCTGGCAACTTCCTAATTTTGATCAGGAGGTGAATGAAAGAATAGCAAGTGGATTACTCTCATTATACATAGTAATAATAGTACACTCCTTAATTGAAGTTAAAAGTTTTATTTATAACTTGTACCAGATCTTTTCTACAAATGCAGTAGCTAAATCTATTCAGTATTTGAAGAATAAACAAGAATAGAATATAGCTATGAAAATAAGTTATGCCATTTTTAGCTTTTACTATTAAATTGTAAATTGCCTCTGGATAAAATCTAATTTTTCATTTCACTCCTACTTCCTCATTTTCATAGGGGAGGAGGATGTTTATTATTTAATGTGAGATCAACTTCCTCAATATACAAATTTACAGGTCATTAGGCGTTTGTTAAATCTCAAAATCACCTGCTATAATAATCCTCAGAAAGGAAGATGATCGATGTATTCTTTCCAATTTGGAAACCAAACGATACCGTACACTCTCTCTACTAGTCATCGTCGCAAAACGTTATCTATTTCAGTTGATCAGCATGGCGTAGCCGTCATATCTCCTTCTCATGTTGATAGGGAAAAAGTCGAAATGATTTTACATAATAAAGCTGTTTGGATCATCAAACAACTTTCTGATTTTGAGGAAATGAATAAGACCTTTACGGAACGTTCCTTTTTATCTGGAGAAAAACTTCCTTACTTAGGACGACATTATCGTTTGAAAGTGATGAAAAAGGATAGCGATGAAGCCATTTTTCGCTTTTATCAGGGGCGTTTTGTGGCAGAACTTCCAAAGGGGATTTCTGAAGAGGAACATCGGGATCTTCTCCTCCCTTTATACGTGGACTGGATTAAACAACGCGGGAACCAGTATGCCCAGGATCGCATCAAACGATTTACTCTCAAACTTCAAAAAGAACCCAATACCATTATCATAAAAGACCAGGGGCAGCGTTGGGGCAGTTGTACGCCATCTGGTAACATCCTATTGAACTGGCGTATTTTCTTAGCTCCTACCTCTATGATTGACTATGTACTGGCTCATGAATTAGTTCATTTAAAGCATATGAACCATTCCAAAGAATATTGGGAGACGTTAAGAATGCTGCTGCCTGACTATGAACAAAGAAAAGAATGGCTTAGACTTAACGGTGGCACCTTAAACGTATAAAAATAGCGAGAAGCCGATTTGGATTCTCGCTATTTTTTATATATTAGTCACACTTCCCCGAAAAGATCATCAACAGTAGTTTTCTTACCCTTGGTTAAAGTTTCAGATATTAACGATTCTACTGCATTCCCTATTTGTCCTTTACGCTGTCTGAATTCGGTCATCAATTCTTCTCCACTGTACCCCTCAGCAATAAGGTCAGCCAGAATCTCCTCCGAAAAGTCTTCAAAGCTTTCACGCATTGGCCTTAAGACTAGGTAATTTTTGTGTAATTCTAAGGTTACTTCATCCTTTAGATTTAAATAGTCATAATACTCTTTCGGAATGCTAATTTGTCTTTTACTCGAAACTGAAATACGTTTTAATCTGGGCATTTGGGTTCTCTCCAGTTCTTTTTTCATCTTAAAATTCTTACTCTACTTATCTAAAAAATAAGATGTCATACCTTGTAACATTATGGGTTGGTATAATGAAAAACTTAGTTTGGTTCAAAGAAAACAATGCTAAAGGAGGGAATTCAATATGGCTATAAGTAATGAAGATTTAGTTGAAATGGTAAAAAGACTGCCTGAGTCTGCAAAGAAATTTGCTTATGACTAGTAGCTAGCGTTGCTCACAAAAACCAAAGGAAGCTGCAAACAAACGAGCAAAGAAGATATATTCAGTGATTTTAACAGATAAAGATATCAATGACTTTCTCCATTTCCAAAATGTGTGAGACCCAAATAGGGGTCTGCATATGTTTACTTATTTTTCTAATATGATATTTGAGTTCATAAAGATATTAAGGTAGCCTTCAAAGCCAACTTCCAACAATTCGTGGGCATTCCCCCACTCAAAATATTTAATACTCTTTAAAAATTGATAAAAATTTGGTTCAGCTTCTAATAGCGAAATGATAAATTTATTTTTTTCTCGTACAGATCGTGTTGTTGGTTCGTCGTTTCGAATAATAGTCCTTACTATACCAAGTAAAATATCAGTAATTTCAATTCCTACTTCGGTTTTTTTAGGTAGATAATCGACTTCTGTAATCGTAAACCGTTCATCACGGTATATGGACTGTATATTCAATTGATGAAATAACTGATTTCTTAAATCATAGTTACTATTGTGATAGGTTGTGTCATCTTCAATAAAAATTTGTGTATCTAAATGAACATGTGAGCCATAACCTCTTAATAATCCGTAAATAATTCTTTCTGGGAACTTCATGAAAATGGTCTGATCAGCAATATCTGGATATGTATGTTTTAATTTCTTTGAGTTTAATTCAATCTTAGACTGATCGTAGGAGATAACATTCATCTTAAGAAGATGTTCATTTTGTAAAATAGTGCGTAATATCTTCCATATTTTCTTACGCTTTTGACTATCTCCATTGTAATCTGTCCAGTGTAGTTTAGAATTCCGAATAATTTCATTTAATTGTTGAATAGCTGGGGTGTTATAATATTGTGTGGGTATAAGGATTCCAGCCATTAAGTGAGGGCGTTCTTGATTCTTACCACTTTCATCAAAAAACACCTTTATAGAATGATTAGTGAAAGGTTGCTGCATAGTAGGACCTCTTTACAAATTAGTCAAATTCAGGCATAATTAGATTAAGAAATAAATAAATGGGTATAGTAATACATAACTTGTTGCGCCTAATAAATAGCGACACGTTATTTATTATTTGGTGGTTCTACTCACTACGCCATTAAATTAGTGGTGCGTAGCATCCATACCCCGAAAAGGACTAGAAACATTCTAGTCCTTTTTATTATATCAAACACCCGTTCCCACATCTACACTTAACATCGGTTACTCGCTATTTTTCATCCATATTGAACCTCTGCTAGGGCCATAAAATAACCAACTAACATCGAGGCATCTCCGAGAGACATCTTTTTCTTCAGCAACCTCACTTTTAAGTCCGCATTAAGCTTACGTTTAAAGTCATTTTTATGCTTCCAATCAGGAATCGGAGTGACGTGTTCCTCAATAAAATGATGAATCTCAACGGCCATTTCTTTTAACACATCGATCTCTCTTTGGCCTTCAAACATTTCCAGCAGCTTATTAAAATAGGGCTCTTCTTCTGGTTTTAAGCCCGTTTGTGTTTGCCCTTCGACTTTCGTCACTAGCTCTTCTCGAGCTGAATACAGCTTATCCAATAACTCATAGATATCCATTTGGCGGTCTTTAAATCGAGATAAAAGATCCTCTACTTTTTCCTTCAATGTAGTGTAAAAGACCTCATCCTCTTCCATCCTCACAGAAATTTCTCGTTTGATCGCATGCTCGATTTGAGCTGCCTTTGTTTCAGGCATTACATTTTTCTCTACTTCCTCTTTAAAAGAACCATATAAAATCGAAACAGGTTCCCTCACTTCGATGCCTTCCGATTGCAACCGGGTATAGATCAGATGACGAACTTTTTCTCCGCATTCAGAAATGTCCATGCCATCGTCAATGGAAAACTGCGATTTCGCCCTCTGACGAATCATTCCTAAGTGCTTGAGATCTGCTACAAACGGCTCTGCCTTCGGACTTGGCATCACCCGATCCATGCTTTCTGCGAAACGCTTAAAAGCAATTTCAAAATCAGCGCGGACATCTTCATCTGCCAGGCGTAAGATACACTCTTCTACTTGGTCTTTTTTTAAACCGTCAAAGAACCTCATCGCAGAACGATGCCGTTGCTCTAATCGAGGCAATTCTTCATCAATGGAATGAAGCGCACCCTTCACATCATTGGAACTGAATATCTCAAGTGCTTGATCCAAAAAGCGAGAAACGCCAAAATAATCGACAATCAGACCATACGTCTTATTGTCATCATAACGACGATTCGTCCTGGCAATTGCTTGTAATAAATTATGTTCCCGTAATGGTTTATCGAGGTACATCACCTGCTCAATCGGCGCATCAAACCCCGTCAGCAATTTATCACAAACAATCAGCATCGCTAGTTTATCGTCTGAAAAGGGCTTTTTGAAACGTTCAATGAGAATTTTTTCTTCTTCTTTCGTGATATGGAACTCACGAAGCTCTTTTTTATCATTATGCCGAGCAGAAAAGATCACGGCTGTTTCAAATTGACCGGCTGCGTATTGATCAATTAACTTCTTATATTTCACAGCTGCGGCTCTTGAGACAGCCACGACTTGTGCTTTATAGCCATTTACGAGAATATGAGTCTCAAAATGGCGGACAATATCAAGGGCGATTTCCTGCATACGCTCAGGAGCCGTTAAGATCAGCTCTTCATTGACGTATTTTTGCTTAATTTTCTCACGGGTGTCCTCATCATACTCAAAAAAGACACGATTGAAGATTTCATCTAATGAATCCCCCTTAACCTGGACATTCGGCAGCCGGGACTCATAGAAAATCTGAACTGTTGCGCCGTCCTCTACAGCTTGTTCAATCGTATATTTATCAATATAGGAGCCAAATTTCCCCGTGGTGGATCTCGTCTTTTTATCAATCGGTGTTCCTGTAAAACCGATAAAGGTCGCATTTGGCAGGGCTTTTCTCATATTCATTGCTAACCCTTTATATTGGGAACGGTGAGATTCATCCGTCATCACAATGATATTTTCAGCTTCGGATATAACTGGAAAGCTTTGAGTTCCTTCCTCGTCCTCAGCACCCTGAAATTTTTGAATTAAGGTCATGATTGTTGCGCCAGGACCTTTTCCTAATTGCCTTTTTAAATCGGCGACTGAAGTGGCTTGGGTTGGATTCGGAAACCCGCACTGTTGAAAGGTTTTAGTGATTTGATCATCCAAATCCTGACGATCCGTTACAATCACCAGCATTGGATTCTCCAGTTCGTCCACACGTCGCAGCTTCATCGAAAGATACACCATTGTTAACGACTTTCCTGACCCTTGTGTATGCCAGACCACCCCACCGCGACGAGAAGGCTTGTCCTCCTGAATGATGCGCTCAATCGCTTTATTCACAGCCCGGTACTGCTGATAGCGTGCCAGCTTTTTCACTTTTCCATCGTAGACGATGAAATTTCGCATTAAATCCATGACAGCTTCTTTGCGCAACATGCCTGCCACCAAAATATTTTGCGGTCGGTCACTTCCCACATCTTCAACGGTTAAGGGGTAAGGATCTTTCCAAAGACCGTAGTGCTGCGGTCTGGCAAAAATCGTTCCCACCCGTGCACGATCTCTACTTGTAACAATCAGCATCTGGTTGTACCAGAACAATTTTTCATGCGTTTCTTGATACCGATCAAATTGACGGACCCCTTCTGGCAGCTGTTGATCCCATTTTAAGCGAGGACTTTTACACTCAATCAACACAAGAGGCAATCCATTAATATACAAAACAATGTCCGGACGAATGGTTCCATTGGCATTCGTATATGAAATCTGATTCACTACTAAAAAATCGTTATGGTCGATATGATCAAAGTCGAATAACCGCACCGTTTGATTTTTCTTCCCTGCCCCAACGTCTTGAAGCACAGAGATCCCCTGCCCAAAAAGCCAGTCATATAGCGTCCGATTGGCATCCCATAGATCTTCTGCATGAAATGCCACTAACTGCTTGACCACTTTCTCAACATTCGCATCGCTAATCCATTCATTTAACCGTTTGATGACCTTGGCCAAACGCCCTTCTATAATAATGCTGCCTCGACCTTTTCTCTCGGTATCTAACTTAGATCCTTCTATGTAGGTATACCCGTATGCTTGTAATTGCTCGATGAAGGGTAATTCTACCTCTGTATATTCCAACGGTTTCATTCCCACTCACCCCCTAAGGAAAAGGGGACAGCTTACACCGTCACCCGGATTCTTCCTGTTAATAATTGTTGCATTAAACCTTTTTTGAGTTCTGTGTATTTTGCTTTTTGTTGTTCATAGCTTTCAATTTCGTCGTCGACTGATGATAGGATTTCGGCGATTTTTTGTTGTTCAATTATGGAAGGGACTACTATCTTAAATTCTCGTATTTGTTGAAAATTTAATCCTTCACGAGTTTGACCAAGTTGTTGTTTAAATATTTGTTGTTGACCCAATGGTGACGATAAATAAGAATTTAAAAAATAAGGATACAATTCCTTTTTTGCTCTAATGATGCAGACATGCTGATTCACATTTGCTCTAGGAAATCCAAAAGGTACGACGGTACATCTACCAATAGATGCACCGGTAATATTTAACAAAACATCATTTTCAAATACTCTTGTTCTTTTCATTTTTCCATCAATTTCATCAGAAATATAAGCAATATCTTCTAGCCTAATTCCTAGAAAATGAACATTTTGACTACGGATAAATAATACACCCTCGTTTTGATAGACACTTCTTCCACCCTTCGGGGTTATACCACTTCCAATAAAACTTGCTAAAGATCCAACTGTTGTTACTTCCCATTCTATAGGGATTCTTCCAATCTCAGTATCCTTAAACTCTTTATGACCAATACCTTTAGTTAGCAATTGCTGCATCAAGCCTTTTTTGAGTTCTTTCGTTGATTTAATTAATTTTTCGGTGTTCTCAATTTGCTCATCAACAGTAGAAAGTATTTCGGCTATTTTTTGCTGTTCGTCAAGAGGTGGAACAATCACTTTTAATGCCCTAATGTTACTCATGGAAAGTGCCGGTTGTGATGTAGTGGTTAGATACTTATTAATTTCTTTCTTCCCATAGTAAGAAAGTAGATAATATAATAAATATTTCGGTGTAATATCATTTAATTTACAAGTCAATTTTGCAACATTTGGAGCCAAGTGATACTTATCATTTTCTTCAATGATTGCCATTTCGCCAATTGTTCCGACATAGGAAAATAATAAATCTCCAGATCTTAATTGTGAGCGTGGTAACTTAGTAGAAATATCCCTACAAATTTTTTTTATGTCATCTAATTTAAGTTTACCATTTTTAAGATTTAACGCTCTAAGAGCAATAATCTCACCATCATCCGTGTACTTCATGTACTCAGTGAACTCAAATCCAGCAAGTTTTGTTACATTAACAATATTTCCTATTAAATTAACTTCCCACTCATTTGGAATCTCCCCAAGCTCCGTCATCTTATACCCTTCATGAATTTGCTTAGTTTCCGTTCCCATCACACTTCACCAATCCCAAGTTCTCTAAAATAGCAGTTTAACTTCGCTTTTATATTCGCTTGGTTATTTTCAAGTTCTTGAATATCCTGTAAAACAGCTGCTAAATCCACTTGCTCTTCTTCTTCTGATTTATCTACATAGCGAGTGATATTCAAGTTATAATCGTTCTCTTTAATTTCAGTTAACGGGACAACTCGCGCGTATTTCTCGATATCCTCATATGCATCAAAGGCCGATACGATTTTTTGAATATCTTGGCCTCGTAGGGTATTTTGATTCTTTCCTTCTTGATACTCATCTTCTGCAGCGATAAACAGCACATTTCCTTTTCGTTCTTCAGGCTTATTTCGATTAAAGATCAAAATACACGCCGGAATGCCTGTGCCATAAAAAAGGTTAGATGGAAGACCAATCACGGCTTCCAAAAAGTCAGCTTCCAATAATCCTTGACGAATTTTCCCTTCTGCCCCACCTCGGAATAAGACGCCATGTGGCATGACAACACCAGCCATCCCACTGGATTTGAGGGACGCCACCATATGTTGAACAAATGCGTAATCTCCGGCGTTCTTCGGAGGAATACCATATTGGAATCTGCCATACGGATCAGCCTCTGCTTCCTCCCGTCCCCATTCCTTCAAAGAAAATGGAGGATTGGCGATAACGCGATCAAATAGCATAATTTCTCCGTCTTCAATCAATTTTGGCTGCCGAATCGTATCGCCCTTTTCAATGCGATGATCTGGCAATCCGTGAAGAAGGAGATTCATTTTCGCAATCGACCAAGTACCAAGATTCTTTTCTTGACCAAATAGAGATAGAGATTGTGGATTTCCTCCATGTTCTTTCACATAGTCTACAGACTGAATCAACATCCCGCCCGATCCACATGTTGGGTCATATACCCGCATACCTTCTTCTGGCTTGATGAGTTTAACGAGTAGTTCAACAACTTTTGTCGGTGTGTAGAATTCCCCGCCCTTTTTACCAGCATCGTCGGCAAACATCTTAATTAAATACTCGTATGCTCGTCCTAACATATCTGGTTCAGATAGATTTTCATTGGTTAAGTTGAGTAGAGAAAAATGCTGCAGCAACCGTTGTAACACGCTGTCTGTAAGGACTTCCTTACGGTTAAAGTCAATTGGTGTTAAGACCCCTTCAAGAGTGGCATTTTCATTCTCAAGCGCTTCAAAAGCGACATTAATGGCCGTTCCAATATCCTCTGAATGTTTACGAATCTCTTCCCACTGAGCAGCCTTTGGAACAAAGAATTGATACTGGTCCGGATCGTCAGCAAGCAGCAACCCGATCTCTTCCCCATGCTCTTTAATGAGGTTCTTTTTTTGTTCCTCAAACGTATCACTTAATCGCTTTAAAAATAGCAACCCAAATATATAATTTTTATAATCACTCGAATCAACCGATCCACGTAAAATATCGGCTGACTTCCATAAATGTGACTCTAGTTCTTGTAACGTTAACTTTCCCAAGATGATTTCTCTCCTCATCATGTCTAATTTCCTATATATTCTATTGTAATCAAAATTCTATGGAAAAAGGAAATTATTTAACAGATCCTGTCGATTTCCATACTTATAAGAGAACTCAGCCAGAAAAACGCTTCTTTACTCTTCATTATTAGAGAAGTTAAGAGGTTCAAGCCCTTTTAATATTCTGGCCCGATAATTATGTTTCAATTGTTTAAAATCTGTTCGTTGCTGCTGGAATGTTCTTGTGCCCATGTTCATTACTTGAGGACTTGGATGATAAAGTGGATAGATGTAACGATTATTCCATTTACGATAAGTTGCTACATCCTTCTTTAAAATTAATTCGTGCGATTCAATTTCGTTTAACGCTTCCAATGCTTTTTTGCCTAATGGAACCACAACCTTAGGGTTTACCAGATCAATGATTTTCGCTAAATAAGTATGGCAGTTATGTACTTCTTGTTTTGTTGGTTTTCTCACGTTCCCTTGTTCATTGGTAGGACAGCATAGAACGGCATTGGTTACAAAAACATCTGAACGATCCCAATTCGTTGCGGCCAATAGTTTCTCAAAATTATTCCCCGTAGCATCCCCGTGCAATGGTATTCCTGTTACATCTGCACCCTTCGGACCAGGAGCTTCCGCAACAAACATAATATCTGATTCAAGATTGCCATTCTCATAGCTTAGGACAGCTTCAGAATGCTTCATTGCTTCACAAAGCACACAGCTTTTTGCTGCTTTAATCAACTGGTTATATTCCATCTCCTTGTTAGTATTTTGTATAGATATTTCTCTACCTATTTAGCCGGGCAAATCCCTCATATACAAAAAAATAAATCTCAATATACACACCACTTTCATTATGAAATTGGTTAATAATCTCTACACCCTCAAACGGAATCGTAATCGTTAATCCTCTTTCATCAGAAATCTTAAGATTCCTTTCTTTGGGGGATTCCGTATTAATAATGGATACTTTTAAATTCTTGCCCCTCATTTCAATTGAATCTTCCCATCCTTCATAATTGGTCATTAACTTTACTTCATAAGGAATAACAGTACTGGTTATATCTTTTAGCCGTTCAAAGAACTCATTACTGCTTGTCATAAATAAACCTCCAAAAACGTAATTAATTAAATATTATATTTTGTAGGTAATTTATCCTTGTTTTTATAGATTAATAGTTAAAAGATTTACTTCCTCAGCAAACCTCTCTACCTCTAAGGTTGAGTTTCAAAATAATCCCTATTCACTGACGACCCGTAGTCTTTTGGTTTGGGTGGGCCATGTGATAGGCTGGTCGCCGGAAGACGCAAGTTGTTTGAACGAGGTACGAGTGAGTAGTGAATTCCGGCAGCGTTGATCCATCACATGAGCCCTGGGGCCCCGAACCAAAAGGAAACGGAAGCGTCAGGGCGCAGGAAAAATATTCAGAGGGATAAGACTATAATGATATACTTAGATAATACTTCTTTGAATAGAGTTAATAGCTGCGGAGAAAGCGCCTGCAGGAGGTCGTTGTCGTAAAATACTGGGGCAGCTGAGTTCCAACCTCTCTTTAAGGCCACGAAAAAATCTTCACAATATATAAACAAAAAAAAGAGCGCCAGTTTAAGCACTCATTTTCTTATACTTGTCATACGCCTACCTTAAAAATTATTTATAAGCTTTGTTCCTGATAAAAGGAGAGGCAACAAAACAGGCCTATGTACTATTAATAGTGTGAATAGTGTTAAGTAATATTACCATTATCAATTGAAATTAAGGTCTCCTTTTAACAGCCTTCTCGCAATCGTACGACGCTGAATTTCCGCAGTCCCGTCAGGAACCCTTCTTGCACGTGCCCAACGCCAGGCCTTTTCTAGCTTCATTTCATTGGTTAGACCCATACCTCCCATTATCTGCATACAACGGTCTACAACTCGAAATGCCATTTCTGTATTAAAAGCCTTGATAATAGAGATTTCTTTTAAAGGGATATCCTTTTGATTTTCCATTTTCCATGCACAATGTATCATCATATTACGTCCTGCATAGATATCCATAGCACATTCAGCCAGCAACATTTGAATCGCCTGATGATTATCTATTGTAACCCCAAATGTTTTACGCTGTTTAGCGTATTCAATCGCGCGATCTAACGCCCATTGGGCAATTCCTACACAATAGGCAGCCTGTACAACTCTTCCAATATCCACACCATGCAAAGCTGCTCCAAACCCATCGTTTAATTTCCCAATTATATTTGCTTCGTGTACGCGAGCATCTTCTAGTGAAATAATACCGATGTTGCTCCCTACACTCCCCAAATAGGGGATTACAGAGGTATTTATACATGTTTTCTGGTCAAATGGAACAAGAAAAGCCGTGATTCCACCTTTTCTTTTTGCTACCAATTCAGGTTCTGTAATAGCAAATACAATGGCATAATCAGCATAAGGTGAATTTGTAATCCATTGTTTCGTTCCATTAATGATCCAATGCTCCCCATCTTTTATTGCTCTTGTTTTCATACTCCAAACATCAGAGCCAGCATCAGGTTCACTTAACCCGAAACATAGAAGTGATTCTCCACTCCTTACCTTTGGCAAAATTTCTTCTCTCAGTTTAGGTGTTAGACCTAATAAAACAGGGGATAATCCACCAGTAAATAATCCGGGAGGAAAGATTTCCTGTATGAATAAGTTAAATCCGTATTTTTTCATCAACTCTTCATGAATCAATGCTGCAGCGACTGGCCCAAATTGATCCCCCATTCCACCTAGCTCAGGCGTCCCAAACATCGTGAAAAATCCTGCTTGAGCTGATTTCACTCTTACTTGACGTAAAGCGTCTTGAATTTCCTTTGTATAATAGCCGTTTTCGTCATATAAGAAGCGTTCATCTTCGATTGCTTTAGCAAACTCCTTTTCCAAAGGAGCCACTTCCACCTCAATGAATCGATCCAAACTAGCAATGACTTCCTTTACCTCATTCGGTACTCTATAATCGATCATTTTTCATCCTCCACATATATCAAGCCATCAGAAATTAAAATTTTCTGTTATGAATGCGTTGTATTGGTGGCTCTTTTTTCTAGTTCCTCTTGAACCAGCACTCTTTTTAATAGCTTTCCTACCGTGTTACGGGGCAATGAATCTCTAATTTCGAAAACCTTTGGAACTTTATAACGTGTAATTTTAAGATAACAATATTCTTTTAATCTCTCCAAGTTAATTTGACAACCCTCTTTTGGAACAATGTAGGCTTTTACTATTTCTTCATGCTCTTGATTTGGAATCCCCACTACAGCCACTTCTTTTACATCAGGATGCTCATAAAGAACATTTTCAATTTCTTGAGGATATATGTTGAATCCCCCAACAATAATCATTTCTTTTTGCCTTCCAACAATGTAAAAGTAGCCTTCTTCATCCATTTTTGCTAAATCACCTGTGTGTAGCCAACCATCTTTTAAGGATTGGTTGGTTTCAGTTTCATTATTCCAATATCCCTTCATAACCTGAGGTCCTTTGATTAATAATTCCCCAACGGAACCTACAGGCAGTTCCTTGTTATGGTTATCAACCACGATAGAATCTGTTCCAGGAACCGGAATACCGATACTCCCTAATTTTTTCTTGATATTGGTAGGGTTGCGGTGTGTTAATGGTGATGCTTCAGAAAGACCAAAGCCTTCTGCAATGTACGATCCTGTTAACTGTTCGAAACGTTTGATTATTTCGGAAGGAAGTGGTGCAGATCCAGACGTACAAAACTTAATGCAATCGAGACCATAATTTTCGACATTAGGATGATTTACAAATGCATTATACATTTTCGGTACACCTGGAAAGAAAGTGGGCTGATATTCTCTAATCAGTTCCAGTACCTGTTCGGTCTCAAATTTTTTAACTAGTAGCAAAGTTCCTCCAATGTATATTCCTAAATTCATTGCATTGGTCATCCCAAGCACATGGTATAGGGGCGTAACTGTTAAAAATATTTCCTTTCCATGTACCATCTGGTCACCATATAAAGATTTGCTTTGTATGACATTTGCAATTAGATTGTAATGAGTTAGCATTACACCTTTCATTTTCCCTGTAGTTCCACCTGTATACTGAATGACTGCAATATCTTCTTGAGGGGAGATATGGGTAGGCTCTTTCAAGTGATTTTTATAGACATTCAGGTCATCTAGGTTTTTCAAAATACTATTTTGCTCACCAATTCCTAATTGTGAAACAAATATATGTTTAAATCCATAGGAATCACCTATTTGATCTACTGTTTTTAAAGCACTCCGTTCTGCTACCAGATATGCAATTTGAGAGTCCTTGACAATTTGCAAGAGCTCTCGAGGTGTATACATGGGATTAATTTGAACAACAATCAAACCAAGTGCTTGGGCTGCATAATATGAAGTGATATAGTCAGGATGGTTTGTTAGCATTAATCCAATACGTTCCCCTTTTTGAGCACCTAATTCCGTCCAGGCAGCTGCTACACGATCTACTCTATCTTTAACTTCACTGTAGGTTATTTTCCTATGTTCGTGGATGATTGCTGTCCGTTCACCATATCGTTTGACTGTATCTTCAAAAATGCTATACAAAGAAACTACTGGTACTTGAAGATCTTTCTGAGTCGATGTATAGAACTTATACCACGGTCGATTTAATAATTGCTGCATAGCTTTTTCCTCCTTCCTACATACGATTAGCAGACTTCTGTCATATGAATTGTTTCCTTAAAGACTAGGAACTCCATCTCCGGAGATAATTAGCCCATGCCTCTATCTTGGATAAGGCTTTACATAAATCAAAGAGCTTTCTCGTTAATTAAATTCTAACATAGACTAATTATTGTTAATTTTATGAATTTTTATAAAATTATTGATAAAATCTATAATCTAAATATAGATTTTTATGTTAAAAGTGTAAGAGGGAGATATTTCATAGATTTAAAACAAATAGAAGATTGATGCAATGAAAATAAAGAAGGCCTTACAATAGTTGTAGTGCCCTGGAGATATCATGCTAGAAACGATTTATATTTGTTTACTAATTCGATAAAACTTTGGTTAGGCCCTGTTAATATAAGATCTTTTCGATAAATTAACAGTGAATATCTTTTTACTGGAGGCAAGTCTGTTATGTTGAGTTTAAATAGATTTCCTTTATTTAAATCTTCCTGTACAGCCATTTGTGGCACGAACGATATTCCTAAGCCAAGTTCTGTCATTTTCTTCACTGCAAATATATCATTTAATTCCATTGTCACCTTTGGCTGAACATTATTACTTTGAAACATTCTGCTGACCTGGTTCCAGTAACCTGTCCCTTTTCCAATCCTAATGATGGGTACTTGATTGATATCTTTTGTCCGTACTTCTTTGAGTCTGGCCAACTTATGATTCGGTGCACAAATAAAGATGGACTGATCAGATGATATGCATTCTGTAACAAATGTAGGATCAATTAAAGAAGGAGTAGCATTTCGAATGAAACCAAACTGAACCTCTCGATTAGAAACCATCTTAATTACATTATCAGTAACCCCAGAATGTAAGATTAACTCTACTGAAAGAAATTTTTCTTTATACTTTTTTAATAGGTTAGGTAAAAAAGAGTTTAATACTGTATAGGATGTAGCGATAGACAAATTTCCATTTAAACCTTCTTTATAGTTACTTATCGTTGATTCTGCCTCCTTTATTAAGGAAAAAATTTGACTAGTATAAGAATACAATAGCCTTCCTGCATCAGTTAAAGTACCTTGTGATTTATCTTTTCTTCGAAATAATTGTACCTCTAACTTATCCTCCAATGACTTTATATGAGAACTAACGGTGGGTTGTGTAACATATAATTCTTTGGCTGCCTCCGAAAAGCTTTTACTTTCGCAAACTTTATTAAAAACTTCTATCTGTTTTAAATCCATCATGTTACCCCCGAGTCATCATCTTTTTTCTATATAATTCATTATCCTGTTATGTGTTTGATACCACTAATAGCCCCATTTGTGATATAAGACCATTTTTTAATTTCTCTCAATATATTATCCTTTTCTCCATTCTCTCGAAGAACAATTGCACTTATTTATTAATTATAAGGTTTATCTATATTTTTATAAATATTTTAAAAATTTTAAATAATTAATCTATGATAAAGTTACATTATTGAAAGCGCTTTTAAAAAATATGGACGGAGGAGTGATAATTTTGGTGAAAAAAAAGAGTGTTCTGTTGATAAGCTTTTTAGTTACTTTTGCTCTAATCTTTTCTGGATGTAGTTCAACCTCAAACACAAGTGATGAGAATACTAATGAGGTAGATGCCTCGGGAAAGGAAATAATAACTCTTAAACTAGCTGCAGCACATCCCCCAACCCATTCAATTCCTAGTGTACTGATTGAACCATTTATGGAAAGGGTTACGGAATTAACAGAAGGTCAAGTAGAGTTTGATTACTATCCGGCAGAGCAATTAGGGAAAGCTGCTGATTTGCTTAATTTAGCCAAGGATGGAGCAACGGATATAGCATATTATGCGAGTCCCTATTATCCTAGTCAAATGCCAATTTCAAGTAACCTAATGGGAATGCCTGGATTGTTCGAGGATACTTATGAGGGGACAATGGCCTTTCATACCATTAGCCAGCAAAGTCCTATATTAGATGAAGATTTCCTAAGTAATGGGGTAAGACCGATCGCAACCTATGTGACCCCTACATATGACTTTTATACAAAGGATAAACAAATAAAGCTTCCGAAAGATTTAGAGGGCATGCAAGTTAGAGCTCCCGGAGGGGTACAAACGAAACTATTAGAATTTCTTGGAGCAACCCCTGTCACTGTTACTACTCCAGAAATGTATGAAGCTTTTGATAAGGGAGTCATTAATACCCTGTACGCAGCTCCGACATCTATACAAGATTTTAAATTAAATGAACTGATAGGATATGGAACGAATGGTGCTAGCTATGGTTCAGGGGCCGTGGGATTAGTTATTAGTGAAAAAAAATGGCAGCAGCTTCCTGAAAACGTGAAAGAAGCCATAAACCAGGCGGGTACAGAAGTGACTGAAGCACACGCAAAGCATATATTAGATGAAAATCAAAAGGCAATGGATAGCTGGTCTTCTGATGGGATTACTTTGCATGAGTTATCATCAGTAGAAAAGGAAGAGTGGATAAAAGTCGCCCAAGAATTTAATGATCAATGGATCGAAGAACAAAATAGTGAAGCATTTGAAAAAGCAGTAGAAATACTTCAGGCAGAAGTAAAGAAATTTCAGGATTAAACTGCTAATGAAGCCCCTATAGTTAAAACATTAACTTAATAGTTAGATCTAACGAAATGCAGTCCAATCTCCCTAACCGAGGGAGATTGGAAATACTGTAGATACAATTTCATATGTGGAGGAAGTTACATGAAAGAAAACATGACAAATGATTACCTTCAAGCCCTTAGGGATGATTTTGAAAGCTCCCCTTTTTGGAAGCATATGGGCATTTCATTTTATCGGTTAGAACCAGGTGATGTGGTGATTCAAATTCCTGTAATAAGGGAACTTATGAATACAAGAAACGTGTTACATGGGGGGGCTATTACTACCATTTTAGACGCCATCATGGGCGTAACGATTTGCTCCGCAAAGGAAGTACTCATAGCAACAGCTTCGTTAACGACCCAATTTCTTGCACCTGTTACGGATGGGACTCTATATGCAAGTGCAAACATCATTAATCCAGGTCAAAGGATTCAACATGTTGAAGCGAAAGTTTTGAACGAGAATGGCAATACGATTGCAAAGGCTGTAGGAACATTTGCCATTATAAAAGATTTAAGTAAAGAAGAATCATAAGAGGATTATATTAAAACATTAAGGAGAGAGAAGATGAATTTTCATTATTCAAAAGAGGCTGAGACTTTTCGGCAATCTTTTCTTACGTGGCTACAAGCCAATTTCCCGCAAGAATGGTATCACGATGTAACTGGAGAAGAGTTAATTAAAAGACGAAAAGAATGGGGCATCATACTTGCAAAAAATGGATGGTGTGCCCCTTCATGGCCGAAAGAATATGGTGGACTAGGACTAACACTTGAACAGCAGCTTGTCTACATAGAGGAGTTAGTAAATGTTAATGCTCCTGAAGTGTTGAATGGAAATGGAATTAGTATTTTTGGGACGACTTTAATTAAATATGGTACGGAGGACCAAAAGAAATATTATTTGCCTCGAATGCTAAATCACGAAGATATTTGGTGTCAAGGCTTCTCAGAGCCGAATTCTGGTTCAGACCTAGGAAGCCTTCAAACCAGAGCAGAGGATAAAGGTGATCACTACATTCTTAATGGGCAAAAGATATGGACTTCGTATGGTCCATATGCAAATAAGTGTTATATCTTAGTCCGGACAGATCCTAATGCTCCAAAACATAAGGGGATCAGTCTAATGATCTTAGATCTCGATCAACCAGGGGTCACTGTTCGGCCTATTCGAGATATAGCCGATAACTCAGACTTTGCGGAAGTGTTTTTGGAAGATGCTGTCGTACCAAAAGAAGATCTGGTTGGAGAATTAAATGCCGGGTGGGAAATGGCTAATTATGCACTTGCTCATGAACGCGGTATTCACATGGCTCAAAGAACATTACGAATGAGGTTTGAATTTAAACAACTACTGTCATTAGTGAAGAATCAAAAGAGTGAGAAAACCCTAGAAAACTCTTTATTGAATCATAGATTAGTAGAAAGTTATCTATCAAGTGAAATATTGAAAAGTCTATCACTTCGAAATATTGCTCTATTAAATCAAAATGAACCCACGGGCGCGCTTCCAGCGATAGGAAAATTAGCATGGAGTGAAAGTCATCAGAAACTACTTAATCTGGCGATGGATATCTTAGGGGAGGAAGCTGTAACCAAAGATGTCCATCAATATTGGATGAATAAGTTTTTATCTTCCCGAGGTGAAACCATTTATGCAGGAACTAGTCAAATTCAGAGAAATATTATCGCCAAATCATTAGATTTGCCTAGTTCGATAGGAGGGAAATAGATTGGAATATCGATTTACAGAAGAACAACAGATGATGAAACAGTCCTTTCATTCATTATTAAATAAGGAACTATCGAACGAAACTTTTCATCAAACCATTGAGGAAAACAAAGGTTTTTCTAAGGAGCTATGGAAAAAAGTAGCCCAAAATGGATGGTTAAGTGTCTTAGCAAAAGGGGATATGCAACTTATTGAGAATATGACTGCACTTGATTTCATGTATCTATGTGAATCAGTTGGTGAAACGCTTTTCCCAGGCCCTTATTCATTAGTCGGCGGATATATTGTCCCTTTTCTAAGTCAATCTACATTAACAACTACGCAGACAGAACTATTGAACAATGTCGTTTCAGGAGAACAACTTATTACTGCTGTTTTACCTCGAATTGAAAAACAAAACAATCGATTTAACTTAATTTGGCCGAGTATTAAAATAATGGAAGAGGAAAATGGCTGTCTTCTCATAAATGGAGAATTGGACCACATCCTATTTGCACAACACTCAAAATTACTATTACTTCCAATAGAAGACTCTAATGGAAAAATATCTGTTTGCTTAATCAATACTGATCGGGAAGGAATTACCATCGTACCCCAAGAATCCGTTGATTTGTCTAAACCGCAAGGAAAGGTTGTACTCGACCGTGTACTCGTTCATTTAAATGATGATTTTGTAGAAAAAAGAGAGAGTGACCACAGTCAACGATTATTTCATCAATTGATGACGTATTTCATTTGTTTAAATGGCGAGATGGTAGGAGGAGCCAATAAAGTTCTAAATCAAACGGTTCATTACGTAAAGGAAAGGAAGCAGTTTGGGGTTTCGGTTGGGTCGTTTCAAGCTAACAAACATATGCTAGCTGATATGTATATGATGCTTGAAAAAGCCCGCAGCTTTAATATATACGTTGCCTTTATGCATGATCAAGACTCTTACAATTACATTGATATCGCTGGAAGTCGACTATTTACAGCAGAGATGTACAAGAAAATATGCGAAGATGCGATTCAGCTACATGGCGGGATGGGGTTCACTTGGGAAGAAGGAATCCATTTCTGGTATAAAACAGCATTATTTCAACTATATCATGTGGCCGACCCTACTAATCTAACACAGTTTATTTTAGAAGAATTGCTTAAAGAGGATAAAGAAAAAATAACGAGTTGATAGCTAATGAATTTATAATGGTAAACCTGCCTTTAACATAAAACTTATAATATTATGGGAGATGTATGATGTTAGTTACAGACCTTATACCTAATAATATAGCTAAATATGGGGAATACCCTTGTATTTATTATCAAGATCGGGAAATTACAAATATGGAAGTTGATAAAGCAGCAAGAGAATTGGCATTCTTTCTGCACTCTATGGGAATTAAAAAAGGTGATTGCGTACTTGTTTCTATGTCCAATTGCCCTGAAGTAATTTATAGCTATCAGGCAATCTTACGTTTAGGGGCAATTGTTATACCTGTTATGCATCTCCTAAACGAAAATGAATTTACTTTTATCCTAGAACACTCAGAAGCAAAAGCAGTCATCACTACTTCTGATGTATTCTCGAAAATTCATTCTGCTTCTGCACGCCTTTCTGGTGAGCTAAAAGTAATCTGTATGGATCAACTGCCAAGTGAAATTCCTCATACAAATATGGAGGTTACGGATTGGCAAAAAGGAAAACTACAAATATCTGAAAATCGGATTCAGGAGATCTACTGTGACATTCATGAAACGGATTTAGCTGTTATTTTATATACATCAGGGACAACCGGGAGACCAAAGGGAGTAATGTTAACACATCGTAACCTATCTGCAAATGTAATTGCACGAACAAGTTTTACGGATGGAAAGCGTGGGACGATGTTAGGAGTTCTACCTCTTGCGCATGTTTATGGATTTAGTGCCATGAATGCCCTTTTTCACCTCGGAAATGCGGTTGTTATTTTCCAAAAGTTTGATGTAGTGAAAATTTTTGAAGCTATTGAAAAATACCAGATCAAATCCTGTTCATTAGTACCTGCCATGATACATGAAATGGTTTCGAGTCCATTTGCTTCTCACTATGATCTGTCTAGTCTCGAAGCGATTGAATCTGGTTCAACTTCTTTACCAGCGAGTCTTCGAGAGGAGGTTCGCAAGAAATTCCAGGCGGAAATATATGATGCCTATGGACTGTCCGAGGCTTCACCGAGTGTTTCCAGGCAGCGTAAGGACATCCCCATCAAAGAAGGGTCAGTAGGGCTCCCACTCCCAGGATTGCAAATCAAAATCGTGGATCAAAACGGTGTAGAGCTACCGACAGGACAAATAGGGGAACTGATTGTGAAAGGTGACAATATTACACCTGGTTATTATAAGAATGAAGAGGCAACAAAGGAAGCGATTAAAGATGGATGGCTTTTCACAGGGGATATGGCAAAAGTGGATGAAGATGGCTATCTTTATATTGTAGGTCGAAAAAAGGAATTGATTATTCGGGGCGGGTTTAATATTTACCCTCGTGATCTAGAGGAACTACTGTTAAAACACGAGGAAGTATTCGAAGCAGCTGTCATCGGTGTACCTTCAGAACGAATGGGCGAAGAAGTGATCGCATGTGTTATCAAAAAAACGTCATCTACCCTTAGTGAAGATGATTTAATCAGCTACTGTCAAACACATCTTGCCAAATACAAAACTCCTCGCCGAATTGTATTTCTTAATGAGTTACCTAAAAACAAAATAGGGAAAATATTGAAATTAAAATTGAAAGAAATATATTCCCATATCGATGTTTTAACTTAACTTATATACTAATGTGCACTATTTGGCACATTGGTTTTTTTTATTTAATAGAACAAAAAATGAAGGACGATCACAAATATATCGTCCTTCATTATATTTTTAATAATTCAAAGTTACTGGAAGCTTTCTAAATACTCACTTCTCTCCCCCACCTAAAGCGTTCTTTAACTCTTGAGATGCTTCAGGATAAGAAAAAGCGATTCCAAAAGAATCAATTCCATTTTTAATCGATTGGTCTACTCCTGCATTTTCGAGCCAACGATTAATTAACTGTTTTTGTAACATAACCGCATGAGGTGCATTCTTTGTAATTTTTTGAGCATATTCTTCTGTCCTTTCCATCAATGTTTCATGACTCACGATATGATTCACGAGGCCTATTTCTGATGCAACCTTACTGTTGATAACTTCACCCGTTAATAATAACTCCCGAGTTTTGGCAACACCAATGATAAATGGAAGCAAGGCCGCCTCTATCACTGAGGGAATTCCTATTTGAACTTCCTGCATTCCAAAACTTGCTTCCTCTGAAGCAATTAAAAGATCACAGGCAACAGCTAATTCTAGCCCCGCACCAAAACAATAGCCATTAACTGCCGCAATAACAGGTTTCTTTAGTTGCCTGATGGTATTAATCAATTGGTGTAGTCTTGTAATAAAATTAATTGCAGATGCAGTATTTAACTCTTTCATCTCACTAATATCTGCTCCGACAATAAAACTTCTTCCCACTCCCGTGAGAATGATCCCTCTTACCGATTCATCTTCTTCCAACTCTTTTAACTTCCCTATTAAAGCTGTTACTAATTCGGAATTTAATGCATTAAGTTTGTTTTCTCTATTTATTATGACTGTCGCAATTTCATTTACCGTATTGACCCTTACCCACTCTTCGGAAATTAAATTATTTACCAAAAGACCCAACTCCTCTAATCATTTTTGTAAAATTAAAAATATTTTAATTAAATTGTATCACTAATATTACGATGATTATTTTTGAAATTTATATATAAATATAGACTAAATCTATAATTTCAAAAAAGTATTATGAAGCTTTTTTACTGATTGTTCCCCTAGAGTCTTCTTTATTTTGGGATCATGACAACTTGGGGTACTGCCGACAAAACGCGGATATTATACGCTAAGACATTTTTTGGATATGAAAACCCTAAGTGGACGTAGGGAATGTATTGAGTTCAAAATCTCAGGTATAAATGAATATTCTCCTAGAAAGTTTATATGTTCCCATCCTAATGGTGATATGTGTGGGAGCAATTCCTCTTGATACTTTCCTGTATTTTTAAAATGTTCAATTGCTTGTGATAGATACACGGTATTCCAAATACTAATAGCATTAATAATTAAGTTTAAGGCGCTGGCACGCTGTAATTGATCTTGTAATGCTCTTTCTCTAAGTTCCCCATGTTTCCCAAAGAAAATAGCTCGTGCCAATGCATTCATAGCTTCTCCTTTATTTAATCCACGTTGAATTCGCCGACGCAATGTTTCGCTAGAAATATAATCTAATATAAACAAGGTTTTATCTATGCGACCCATCTCTCTTAAAGTTGTCGCAAGGCTATTTTGACGAGAATAAGAACCTAATTTCCCCATAATGAGAGAAGCAGAGACCGTTCCTTTACGAATGGAATGTGCCAACCTTAATACATCATCATAATTTTCCTGAATGATCTTGGTGTTAATTCTTCCACGAAGCAACTTCTCCATTTCTGGATATTGGTCTGGTTTTTCAAATGAATAAAGTTTTGAATCTGCAAGGTCTCGTAGTCTTGGGGCAAATCGAAATCCTAACAAATTAGTTAATCCGAATACTTGATCCGTATAACCAGCCGTATCTGTATAATGTTCTTCAATATGCAAGTCGGTTTCATGATGCAATAAACCATCTATAACATGAACAGCGTCTCTTGCGTTTGTATTAATCACTTTCGTATAGAAGCTAGAAAATTGGTCACTAACAAACCGATAAATGGTTGTTCCTTTCCCTGTGCCGTAATGTGGATTTGCATCAGCGTGTAAGGATGAAACTCCTACTTGAACACGCATTCCATCTGAAGAAGAAGTTGTACCATCGCCCCAGTACGACGACAAGTTTAACTGGTGTTGAAAATTCACCATAACGGCTTGTGCTTTATTCATAGCATCTTCATATAAACGCCATTGTGAGGCTGTGGACATTTGCCGGTAAGAAACCCCTTGTGTCGCTTCTGCCATCTTAGTAAGACCGATGTTTGTTCCCATAGCCATAATCGCTGCCATGATCGCAGGCTTTTCTTCTTCTTTCGGTGGATTCAGCGTAGAAGCATGGAGGAACTGCTTTTCGAATCCCGTCCAACTTGCTACTTCCATAAGCAAATCTGTCAACTTCACACGAGGTATCAGTTGATATAGAGATAAACTATATTCTCGTGCTGTTTCTGGAACGTTTTTCTCCAAACGATGGAGATGCAGCCGTCCGTCTTCAAAATTAACCCCATCTAATTCTGTGATATTCGCTTTAATCCATTCAAGCCGATTATGTAATGCATCTATTTTCAATTTTAAGTATTCATCAACAGAAGGTGGTGCGGTAAGTCCATTAAGGTGCTTGTTTTGCTCCCATGCTTCTTTTGTCACTAAATAATTATCAAAATCTTGATGCTGACGACTTCCTTTAATAGAAACGTTACCTGAGCGTACAAGATTTCTTAACTCGGTAAGAACAGACATCTCATAATATTGGCGATTTATATTACCATCATCATCATAAACGTGCTTTTGCCAGCGATTCGAGATAAAGTCCAAAGGAGCTCCTTCTGGAATTTTTCGTTTATTATTTTTGTTCATCTCTTTAATGGTCTCAATAGCTTGAAGCAATGGCTCTCCTGATTTTGTAGAAGTGAATTCTAGGGCTTCTAACAATGTTGGAGTATATTTACGTAAGTAGTTAAAGCGAAATTTTAGTAAGTCTAAGTAATCGTAATCCATTGGGCGTGATAATTGCTTCGCCTCTTCTATTGAGTTTACGAAGTCCTCCCAAGGCATAATAGCTTCTAAGGCTTCAAATGGGTCCTTCCCTTGTTCTTTTGCTTGAATCAATGCTGTTCCCAAATCTGCAAAGTGAATAACCTTTTCATTAACTGATTTACCATTTAACCTCTGAATCTCTTCTTGAGCTTTACGTCCTTTTGATAACAATAGGCTAATTTGCCGATCATGTATCTCAAAGGCATGATCAGTAAGGTTTTGGCTAAGTTGTAGGAGGTGTAAAACTAAAAGCGCAAATTTCTTATTCTCTTTAAATCTACGGAATGAACGGGGTTCATATTTGGAACCCAATCGTGCTAGCTGTAAGACCCTATTTGGATGAATTTCTTTAATATCCACATTAAGTTGCAAAGTTCGTATGACTTGAAGACGTTTTATAACCTTTAAGAAGGCATCTGGAGAAGATTGACCGGGAACTTCTCGCAACCAAGCAAGGGGTGTCTTTGAATTGGTGGAACTTACATCAAGTAAGTGATCTAACTTTTGTTTTTGAGATTCACTTAATGTAGAGATGATAGATTTAAAAATTCGTTCTTCTGCCCGTTGACGAGCTTCCCATACAATCCTTTCTATTGTTGTCAGTGCTGGCAAAATTACTTTTTGTCTTCGCAATTCTTCAATTGTTGAGCGAATCAAGTAGTCTGTATTTCCGTTCTCAAGAGCGAGTTTAAGAGTAAATTGTGCAATTATTCGATATGCCCCAAAGGATAAGTTTTGGTAGCCATAATGTTGCCGAAGTTCCTCTAGATGTTCATTTCGAGTTGCTACCCGTTTTGCATACTGGGTATATTCTTGAGGGGAGACATCAATTTGTTTTGCAATATAATCGAGTATTGGGCTGGGAATGTCTTTAATCTGAAATAAAGTCCAACCCGGATACCGAAGGACAGCGAGCTGTAAAGCAACCCCTAAGCGATTATGGTCTCTTCGGTGCTTATTAATAAATCCAAGATCTTCTGAGGTAAAAGTATAGTGCATTTCTATGTCATGCTCATTCATATCATCGGGAATAGACACAAACATATTTCGCTGATCGGAGGTTAACAGTTCTTTCCCTCTCATGTTATACCTCCTTGCCAGATTTTTCTTTCGTTCCTAAGTAACGATATAACGTTGTTGCTCCTATTCCTGTGGCTTCTTTAATTTGAGATAAGGAGTAGTCTTTACTTTCATACATCTTCATGGCAAGCATGATTTTTTTAGGTTCAACCTTCGGTCTACCTCCATTTCTTCCCCTAGCTCTAGCAGCTACCAGTCCATCTTTAGTTCGTTCACTAATGATGTCCCGTTCTAATTCGGCTATGCTGGCTAACATTCTGAAAAAGAATCGCCCCATAGCTGTTGTTGTGTCAATTTTATCTTGAATAGACACGAAATGAATTCCCTTAGCTTCAAACTGCTCCATGAGTTCAATTAAATGTTTGGTACTTCGACTGATACGATCTAATTTGTAGACAACTACTGTGTCGCCCTTACGCAGAACTTTAAGTAGCTCGTCCAATTGAGGACGGTTTTTCCTCTTACCTGATTCTTTTTCTTCAAAAATCTGTTCCACTTCATAATGGTTCAAAGCATCCAGTTGTAATGACAATGACTGATCTTGCGTACTTACCCGTGCATATCCAAATTTCAACACAAATCCCCCCTTACTTAATACATTTACTATACCAAAAAGGGTATTTAAATAGATATATTAGTAATTTGATTTTGGTTATATTTTTGGTTATGTGTTTTAAGTAGTTTTTGAATATTTTTAGATAATCTCTTTTCTACAACCAAAAACGGTCGTTTTTGGTATTTTTTTATATAGAGGAAATGGATATTTATGTTAAGATATATAGGAGATTGTGAAAAGGTGTACTTACACTAACGAAGCAGGATAGTGAAGGAATAGGAAGGTTAAAAATAGGCTAAATCACAATGATTTAGCCTACTATCAATAATAAAATAATGTGGATAATAATTAGTATCGGTATCGAGATTAAAAATAGAATGGAAAAAAGTAATGATTTAGTTTTATTAAATAAACTTCGGATTATGAAATACATACTAATAAGGGCGACACTAATGGAGCTTACAGTAATTAAAATTTTGAGTTTTGTGTCTGTAAACGGGTCAGTCGGCAATCCGAAATATGTAAGAATTGCAGATAGCGTGAGGCTACCAATAATATAAACACATATGCTTTTTAAAATGTCTTTAAGAGAATATTGTTCTTTAAATATCTTTAATAACAATAGGAACCAAAGCATTGTAGTGATGGATAGAAAAGTATAAGAATAAAGAAACCCCTCCATTTTAAAGCTCCTATATATTATATTGAACTGCTGTTAATAAAGTCCTTTAATAAATTTTAGAACAAGTTGAATTGTCATTGCTATGACTAAATAATGGAAGGAGAATTATTCCACTAAAGGGGGCTTTAACGCAACAACGGAGATCGCCACTTGGCGGTCTTATTTAATTAAAGGGCAGGAATGCTCAACAAGGGTATTCGCCTTTTCTTGTTGAAGATAAGCACCCCTAGAGTTGAAGAAGAAAAATAAAAACCATCCTATATAAAATGGTTCTTATCGTTATCAAAATTTCGTGTTGTACTAGAGTGTCTTAATACAGGATCTATTACTTTTTTAATAAGTGGCATAAAGTAATTGAGTATTCCTCCCCCTAGACAAACAGTTAATATAGTGCCAATGCCAATTGGACCATTAAAAATCAGTGCCATTATCAAGAATACGAGATAAATGATTGTTCTCGAGAAAAATACACTTGTTCTAGATAATTCTTGTATTACTAATGTTAATCGGTCTACTGGAATAGGTGCGAAATTTGTGTGTAAATAAGTTGCAGTTCCTAATCCGACAAGAATTAAGCCAATCCCAAAACAAATAAGTTTGCTGTACCATAGATCAGGAGTTATGAAAAAGTGCAATAAAAAGAGCCACATATCAAGACCAATGCCAGTTATAAATGCCGTTAACAACCCAAGAATTTCAGGTCTATTTCTTTTTAAAAATGAATTACAACATATTAATATTAAAGCTAGTATTATCTCCCAACTTCCCACAGTTAGCCCGATTTTTATGGACAGTCCTACTAAAAGTGCGTCGAAAGGTGTAGTTCCAATATCTGATAGTATAGTGAGTGAAATACCAAGGGTTAATATTAGAATTCCTATTACATAAAAAACATATTTCAATTTATTCTACCTCTTTTTTTGTGTGTATTTTTGTTGCATTTACAACAAATTAGATTTAAAATCAATATATGTTATTTTTGTTGTATTTGCAACAAAAAAACAAAAGGAGGGATAATCATGAAAGAAATTCTTCGAGAAATTGGAATGATAGCAAGGGCATTAGATTCTATAAGTAATATAGAATTTAAAGAATATGAGCTTACAAAAGGACAGTATTTGTATGTGGTGCGAATATGTGAAAATCCAGGAATCATTCAAGAAAAGTTAGCTGAGTTGATTAAAGTAGATCGAACCACAGCAGCTCGTGCTGTAAAGAAACTTGAAGTGAATGGCTTTATTGAAAAGAAAGAAGATGAAAATAACAAAAAGATAAAAAGACTCTTTCCAACAGAGAAAGGGAAAAATGTTTTTCCTTTTATAAAAAGAGAAAATGATCATTCGAACAATATTGCTTTAGAGGGTTTTTCAGAAAAAGAAACAGAAACCATATTCAATCTCCTGCAAAGAGTAAGAAAAAATATAGAAAAAGACTGGGAATTTGTTAAAAAGGGAAATAAGAGAAATTATTGATTATTAAAAGGAGCGAGATATTAAAATGGATGTAAAAATAAAAAAATGTAACCGTGAAGATTTACCGTTACTTCAAGAATTAAGTATTGAAACATTCAACGATACATTTAAAGAGCAGAATTCACCTGAAAATATGAAAGCCTATCTGGAAAGAGCATTTAATTCTAAACAGTTGGAAAGGGAGTTATTCAATAAGTCTTCGGAATTCTTTTTTGTTTATTTAAACAATGAAGTTGCAGGGTATTTAAAGGTTAATACCAATGATGCTCAATCTGAAGAAATGGGTGAGGACTCACTTGAAATAGAGAGGATTTATATAAAGAGCAACTTTCAAAAACATGGGCTTGGTAAATACCTGTTCAATAAAGCTATTGAAATTGCGGTGGAACATAATAAACAAAAAATCTGGTTAGGCGTTTGGGAAAAAAATGAAAATGCGATTGCGTTTTATAAGAAAATGGGATTTGTCCAAACTGGAACTCATTCTTTTTATATGGGTGATGAAGAACAAACGGATTTAATAATGACCAAAACACTCCTATAACTTTTTGAAAGGTGGATTATTATGTATGTTCCTTCAGATTTTAAAGTAAAGGACGAAGCAACAGCTTACGATATCATAAAAGAACATAGTTTTGCGACGCTTATTTCGGGGCACGATGGAATACCATTTGCAACTCATTTACCTTTAATGTTGAACAAGGAGAATGCCTACTTATATGGACACTTTGCTCGCTCAAACCCTCAATGGAAAGATATACAAAATCAAACGGTTCTTGCTATTTTTCATGGTCCTCATTGTTATATCTCCCCATCTTGGTATGAAACGAATCAAGCAGTGCCAACATGGAATTATGTTACAGTTCATGTTTATGGAGAAGTCGAACTTCTACAGGATGAAAATGAGTTAATGGACTCTTTACATCAAATGGTTTTGAAATATGAAGCTACTGACAGTTCATATAGATTACAAGATGTAGAAGCTGACTTACTTTCTGGTATGAACAAAGGAGTTCAAGGTTTCAAAATAAAAATCAGCAAGATAGAAGGAAAAGCTAAGTTAAGTCAAAATCATTCTTTTCAGCGACAAGAGCTAGTTATTAATCAACTAGAAAAAATAGCGAATACAGATGAGCAACAGATTGCTTCATTAATGAAGGCAAATTTCAAAAAGTAATTGTTTTATGATATTGCACTAACGGGTGCGTTAGTTTAACATTACATTATTTGGAAACTGTGAAACCAAAAGAATACGAAGAAAAATATTAAACCCTGATCCTTCTGCTTAGCGTAGAAAAATCAGGGTTTTTATATCCAAAAAATGTCTTAGCGTATAATATCTGCGTTTTGTCGGCAGTACCCCAACTTGATGATATAGGGACAAATCGTTCAAGAATCGTCCCAAATATAAAACTACTTAGTATTAATACAAAAAGAGCAACCCCTGAAGGATTGCTCCGAAAGAACATGATTGCAACAACTGTAAAAAGAACTATTTTATTAAGACTTATATAAGAGTAGTTCATCTGAGATTTTTGAACTATATCGTTTAATTAACTCTATAAATTTCGCTTCGTTATTGTTATTGTCATTTAAACGATACATTGGTAAATAAACCCCAATACTACCTACTATTTCTCCTGTATAATTAAAAATAGGTGCAGCAGCAGAAAATACATCCTTAAGGGCTTCCCCTTTGCTAATTGCGTAGCCTTTTTCCTTTATATTTACTAATTCTTTTCTTAACTCTATTGGATCTGTTATGGTATTATCCGAGATTTTCGGTAACCCTGTTTCTTGAATAACCTGGTCAATGAATTCTTCTTCCATATGAGCTAATATAGTTTTCCTTGCAGCCCCACAGTGAAGAAAGCCAACAGTCACCATGTTTGAATTATGTTTAATTGGATGTTTTGTTTCTATACTTAAAATTTGTACTGCTCGATGAAGTTTTTTATCTGGAATAACTAGACACACCGTTTCTTCAGTCACATGATTTAATTCTTGTAGGATTGGCTGAACAATTTTAGTTAATGAGAAATCTTTTTCAACCAATTTTCCTAAACGAAAGACCTCGTAACCAAGTGAGTAGGTTTTATCTTTTTCATTTTTTTTAACATAACCCATTGTTTCTAAGGTAAGTAGTGTTCTAAACGCCATTGTTTTCGGAATACCTAATTTAACGGAAATTTCATGGAGTGAATATTCATTTCTTTGTTCATTAAAAATTGATAATACACGTAGTGCTCGTTCTACTGTTGAAAGTACATCTGGATTTTTTTGTTCAACTTCAAGTTCCATTTACCTTATCTCTCCTTTCCTTCCCGCCATTAGACAAAATTTATCCATATTTATCCACGCTGAAAATATCCACTTGATTCATGATTTTTACATAGAAATATGCCTTACGTAGTTTACTATTCTTAATCCACGGCATTGTAAATGGATATTATTTAGGGAAAATAAGACCGCCAAATATACTTGACAGTCTTATACAGAGTCTTTGACTTGCAAAGTAATTATATTTTCATTTACTTAATCACTCTTTTTAAATATATCATTAGAGAAGATTTTTTCAAATTTATAAAAGACATTAATCTATATCACTTATTCTAATGGGCTCTGTTCAACAAGATTAAGATAATCATCTAAAACTGATTGAGAATCATACCCATTTTTACTCGCTTTTTTTAACCAATCATCAAAAGTAGGTTTTTGGATGATGCTATAGATAGATTCTAATTCCTCATTAGATATTTCATACATATCTATACCTTGGATTTTAAACTTTTCTACACTCTCATCAAACTCTCCATCCAAATACCTAGAAAAATGCTCCATTGTTGTTTTACCAGCATCAATCATTGCGTTCTGAACATCCTGTGGTAATGATTCCCAAACTCTTTCGTTAATTACAAAAGAAAATGCTGTTGTTCCAAAAGCGCCATTTGTTGTTGAATATTTAAGTTCCTCTTGTAGACTGTAAGCCTCCCAGTTAGGCACCATGTAACTAGTTGCACTGATAGTTCCTCTTTGAAGTGCTACATACTGATCCGGTGCTGGCATGGATATTGGAGAGGCTTTCAACGATTGATAAATCAGTTCTTGGGTATTACCTGATGCTCTGATTTTCAGACCTTTAAAATCCTCAACGGTTTGAATTTTTTTGTTTGTGGTGCTAACTTGGTAAGGTCCCAATAATGCCCCCCAGATTGGTCTCACTCCATTATCTGAGTGTAATCGTTTTAACTCTTCGTTGTTTAGCAACAATTCATTATAAGCTTGACTTCCTTGATAGGTAGTTTTAAATGTACCTGGTAATTCAGGTACAGTAGATAATAGCAAGCGATCCCCTAAATAGGAAGGGACATTAGAAGCGATATCAGCAACATTATTTTTTACAACATCAAGCATACTATCTGCCTTACCTAGCTGTTCTGATGGAAAATGTTCAAATGTTACTTTTCCATCTGTCAACTTTTCAACTTCATCCATCCAAATTACAATTCCCTCTTTAGAAATAACGTGTGTAGTGGGAAATGAATCAGCTACTTTTAATGTAATAGTTTCTCCCTCTTTAACATTACCTTCCTTGTCAGTTGTAGATTCGACTTGTGTTTCATCATTTCCACACGCAGTTATAAAGAAAATTATAAAGATCGCAAAAACACAAACTGCACTTCTTTTAAATTTATTCATCCATATTCCTCCCAATATTATTGAAGTAATTAAATATTACATTAATCCGGGTAACCAAGTGACTAAGACTGGAAATGCGATCAAGATTACTAGAATAACAAAGTCAGCTACAATTAAACGTGCAGCTCCTTTAAATGCTGTACCAAGTGGTACTTTGGCAGCACTTGCAGCGACAAATACATTCAAACCCAATGGAGGAGTAGCTAAGCCAATTTCTATCGTTTTTGCAATCACAATTCCATACCATATAGGATTAAATCCTAGAGCAACGATCAAAGGAAAAGTTAATGGAATTGTTAGGAACAATATCGCCATCTGATCCATGATACATCCTAAAAGCAGATAGGCAATAATGATAATGGCCAAAATAACCCACCTATTCACATCTAGGGATTGTATCATATTAATTAAATCCTGTACTGAGCCTGTAATGGTTAAAAAGTAACCGAATATCATTGCGCCAATAATGATAATGAAAATTTTCGCGGTAGTTTGAGCAGTAGAGGTTAACGCCATTTTTATTCCATTGAAACTAAGTTTTCTTTGAAGTAGCATTATGATTAATGCACAGAATGAACCAAAAGCACCTGCTTCAGTTGGTGTTACAATTCCACTATAAATAGTAATAATAACAACAAGTGATAACAAGATTACCGACCAAATTCCCTTAAGTGATGACACTCTTTCTTTCATTGAAAAACGTTCTAAGCTTGGTGCTATATCTTCTCTTTTTCTAACCCAAAGATAAATCGCTGCACAATAGCCTACGACTGTAATTAATCCCGGAATCACCCCAGCGACAAATAATTCTGCGATACTAGACTCAGTTAATATCCCGTATATGATTAAGACAGTACTTGGAGGAATAATAAATGCTAGTGTACCTGCAACGCTAACAACCCCTACAGAAATTTTATCGTCATAACCATACTTCCTCATTTCAGGGACTACAGATGAACTCATCCCTGCAGCTGAAGCAGTAGAAGAACCTGAAACTGCAGCTAAGCCAGCAGCTGCCATTACCGTTGAAATAGCCATCCCACCTTTATAGTGGCCGAACCATCTAACAGCTGCTGAAAATAATTTTTGCGTCATTTGACCATTATTCATAAACTCTGCCATTAATATAAACATCGGCACTGTTGTTAAGGTAAAACTAGCGGCATTTTCAATGGGCGCTGTCTGAAAAATTCCTAACATAGTGTTAAATCCCATGCTTAACCAAATACCGATACCACCAGCGATCCCTAAAGCGAACCCAACTGGCATGCCAGCAGCCATAAAGAATACTAATATCAAAAATGCTATAGCAATCTCCATATATTAGCCCTCCTTTCAAAATTTAATAAGATGCTTTTCACAATTCAAATCACTATATTGGTTAGTGAAATATCATTATTTAAATCTCCTCATATTATTAAGCTTTAAGATTTTTGTCCTTTGGAACCTCTATATTGAAAGATTCAAAGATTTTCAAACCGCAGATTAGTATCAGCATGAACGATCCTAACGGCACCCATATATAAGATAGAAACATCGGGACAGAAACTATACCTCCAGTTGAGGCCTTAGTAATCCAGGCATCTAGTGTTAGTAATAATCCCTCGTAACCTATAGCAGTAAAAAAAACAAGAGCAAATAAATGAGAGATTATATTCAGAACTTTTTGTACTCCAAAAGGTACCTTACTTACTATTAATTCAAATCGAATATGGTCGTCCTTATAATGCGTATATGCCATACCAAGGAAAACAACCACTACCATTAAATAGGATTCTGTAATGCTATATACCGCAGGTAATGATTGATGAAGTATATATCGTGCCATTGCATCTGCTGTAATTAATATCATCATTAATACTAGACCAATCATAGACAATCCATTGAATAAATTATTTAATAGAAGAATGATCCTTTTTATACTGGCCACCCCTTCCTATAAGACACCTTCTTGACGCATCGCATCAATATCTTCTTTTCTATATCCTAATAAAGATAAAACTTCTTCTGTGTGCTCCCCTAATATAGGTGGATGACAACGAACAGTTGCTGGGGTTGCAGAGAGTTTGATAGGAAAAGCAGGAGTCTTTAAATCTTTTATTGTAGGATGATTAATATCTACCATCATATTTCTAGCTAGGGCTTGTGGAGAAGTAACAGCTTCACCTACAGAATTAATAGGACCGCAGGGAACTCCTACTTCATCAAGCTTTGCACAAATTTCATCACCTGATATTTTACTTAGCCGATCACTTAAGATAGGAATAAGTTTTTCACGATTAGCCACACGTAGTTGATTTGTTCTATATTCCTCAATTTCCAATAAATCTTCCCAGCCCATTGCTTTACAAGCTTTCACCCATAATCTATCATTTCCAACAGCTAAGATAATATTTTTATCACTTGCTTTAAAAATTTGATATGGAACAAGAGAATTATGAGCTTGCCCCATAGGCTTAGGAGAGTTTCCTGTTGCGTAGAACCCTGTTGCTAAATAGTTTAGCACCATAATTTGACTATCTAACAAACTGCAGTCTACAAACTGTCCTTCACCTGTCTTCTCCCGAGCTAATAAGGCAGCTAATACTCCTAAAGCACCGAGAATTCCAGTAGACATATCAGCAATAGAAGGACCGACTTTATATGGAACACCTGGTTCGCCAGTAGTACTCATTAATCCAGAATAACCCTGTAATAACAAATCATATCCAGAACGGTACTTTTCCGGACCTGTGCGTCCAAAACCTGATACGGATAAGTATATTAACCTTGAATTTATTTTCTTTAATGTTTCATAATCCAGACCCAATTTCTCAGTAGCACCTGTTCGGAAATTTTCTATTAAAATATCACTCTCTTTTACAATTTCATATATGATTTGTTTTCCTTGTTCAGTTTTAAGATTTAAAGTTATACTCTTCTTATTTCTGTTTGAACTTAGGAAATAACAACTTTCTCCTTCCCATACTGGTGGTTTAAAGTGTCTTGATTCATCACCTATTTCAGGTTGTTCAACTTTAATTACTTCAGCTCCTAAATCTCCTAACATTTGACCTGAAATTGGACCAGCTAATGTTCTTGCTAATTCTAAAACCTTCACGCCTTCCAAAGGCAAAGTCATATATTTCACTCCATTAATTTAGTTATGATTTATTTTTTTGAAAGAAATTCATCTAATCTTTTCTGTGGAACATTTGTAGTAAATGCTAGAGCAAATTTATTTACACTATCCTGAATTCCGTAATCTAAATGTGAGTTTTGCCATGTTTCAAACAACTCTTTTTGTTGCTTGATCGTGAAAAACGGCTTATCAATTAATTTATTAGCATATTCCTTCGCTTTATCTTTCAGTTCTGACTGCTCAACTACATCATTTAAAAATCCAAATTGATTCATTTTTTCCACGCTAACTGATTCTCCAATCAATAGCATTTCTTTTGCCAAACTTAGTCCAACATGTTGTTGTAACAGAACAGAATCTAAAACAGAGGGGATTCCTAAGTTAATTTCTGGCATAGAAAACATGGCATTTTTTGTTGCTATTCGTATATCTGCAGCCATACACATTTCCATTGCCCCTCCAATACAATATCCATTAACAGCCATAATTACAGGTTGTGGAGTAGTACGAATTAATTCGCATACCATTTTTAACTCAGAAATTAATTCATAGGCATTTTGAGGAGTTAATTGATTGAACTCATTGACATGCATTCCTGCGGAAAAAGCCTTTTCCCCACTTCCAGTAAAAATGACAACCCTTACACTTTCATCTTTTGAAATTTTTCTTAAATGCTGACCAATTTGTAATAAATTTTCCCTTGTAAGGCAGTTTAACTTCTCTGGTCGATTAAAGATTATCCATTCGATATTACCATCAGTTTCAAAGCGCAATGTATTTTCTGTCATAACATTTCCTCCTAAAAATATTTTTTTGGTTTCCTTCCACAAATTTTTAAAGCTACGCCCTTACAGTAACCCCCCCCCCAATAAGTTAATCGATTAGAATTCCTATTATAGGAACGTCATTCCTATTAATATATTTCATTTATAAACTACTAGACGATTAAATGTCAATATTTTTTTAAAATACTGAATAATAAATTTGTGTTTTATTTTTGAATTCAGTTGCTCTACTTTTGGGATATCCCTTTTAAAATTGTACGTTTTAGAAGGAATACGGGAACGTTTCGATATCTTGATCTTATGGAACAAATAAATAAAGAAAGCAGATGATGTCAAATATATCAGCAGTCATTTCATCCATTGCATTGAAGATAGACCTTAACTTGTTCCAATATTCCTGTTCATCGTCTGTCATTGCCAATTCAAAATCTCCTGCCATATTAAGTCGTGCAAGGCCATGAATGTTCCCTTTGGAGTCTTTAATTTCGGCTTGATACATATTAGCTTCATTTTCAGTAAAACTTTTTGGATTCGTCACAATATTTCGTACCAGATAGAACTGATAATCCATGCTTGAAACTATATATCTTTCATCTCTTGCTCGATCTACAGTAGAATGATTGACGCTGCTTTGCTCATTAACCGAACTATCATAATCCAAATGTTCATAGATTCTGTCTAATATATATTGATAATGATTTTCAACAGATAAAAGAAATTATGAACGGCTTGTCTTACCCGTGCAGTAAAAAAATTCACCAACTTTTGAATCCCTTGTGGGACAAGGGATTTAAGTTAATTTGTCATTAAATCGGCCGCAATTCAACATGTACTTTCTTACTTTCATCCTCCAAATATTCGATCCCCTATTTACCTTTAAATGTCCCCTCATACCATATGTCTCCATTATCATAGTACTCACTCCCCTTTCCACAATACTGCGGATCCCTATCACATTCACCCTCGTATCTGAGCTGGACACTCTTACAATAGAAACGCCCTCCCCCTTTTGATTATTGAATCAGCGCTTTTCTATGTTTTCTCAGTTCTTTCTCGTTTGGCTGCCAATTCGTAATCACATCATATAATCCTTCCAAAGCAAGTAATTAGTGTTATAACTCTTTCGAAAAAATGCCATCATTGCCTCCTAATCTATAATAATCATCGAACTCGTCCATCATAGATTCAATACTTTTTAATAACTATTCCTTTCTGGGACTTCCGAATAACACCGATTTATAAGGGTCTTCTTCGTAACTTTTCATCGACTGAACATATTCAAATCGCAATGCATCATAATCATCGATATATGGATGATCATGATCATTTGGTGAGTCATCATATTCTTCGTAACAATCATCCGAACAAAATACAATCCCTTCACAATTTACCCGACGTTCTAAACGTGGATTTTTTCGGCAAACTTTAACATCGTTTCCTGAACAAATCCCTCCTCACTTGCAACATACGTATGGATTTTAAAAACTGTTATGATTTAAGAATTCCCTAATTCGGAGGCTTAGATATCCATTTTCATTCACTGACGACCCGTAGTCTTTTGCTTTGGGTGGGCCATGTGATAGGCTGGTCGCCGGAAGACGCAAGTTGTTTGAACGAGGTACGAGTGAGTAGTGAATTCCGGCAGCGTTGACCCATCACATGAGACCTGGGGCCCCGAACCAAAAGGAAACGGAAGCGTCAGTGTGCAGGAACTTGATTCAGAAAGGTAGTTTTCTTTAAAAGATTATAAGAGAACTTCTTTGAATAGAGTCCGTGGCTTCGTAGACCGCGCTGGATGCAACTGCAGGAGGCCGTTGTCGGAGAAGACGCGGACAGCTGCTTTGCGATGCTGCTTGAAATTGCCTTCAAATATAAATAAAAGCAATCAATGCTTCGATAGAAGGATTGATTGCTTCTTTCTCTTCATTGACTCTGCATTATGCCAGGCATCACCCATTAATCCGAAAGTCACAGATTACAACGCTAGCCGGGATATGGCCAGTCGGAAATGTACGGAGTGTTTCCGACTGTTTGTGATGCCTGCTCCATGAATTTCATCCTCGAAAGGCATCACAAAGAAGCCAAGCCCCTCTCCTCTCCAGTCCCCTTCAACCATAATCCTTCCGCATTTGTTCCTGTGCGGTAGTGAAGCTTGTCGGAACGTGAAGCCGCACTGGAACACGGGGGGTGGAGAGGGTTAGGGGGAGTTTGAGGGGGAAGGGAGAGGAGGGGGGCGGTATCCTGCGGCACCTCGTTATCAGCAGATTACTAGAATGGAAAGGAAGCCTGGCCAACTTTGAATAGGCCCTCGCAAGTCTTCGGTGCAGCGATGCGAAGCTTTCCTCCATGAATCTGCCTCGGCATGGCTGCACCATGAGTTAGCTTGCACGAATACTTCCTCGAATAGAGGCCGTGGCTTCGGAGACCGCGCCGGATGCAACTGCAGGAGGTCGTTGTCGGAGGAGACGCGGACGGCTGCTTGTAGAAGACTTATTGATGTTTGAAAAGATTCGATAATTATCCGACCAAAATAAAAGCCATCAGCGATTTCAATGGCTGATGACTTGCTTTCTCATATTCATACACTAATCATGCTCTTCCTAGATACCATTAATTACAGCCCTATTAATTACTTGTGCCCTTAAGTTCGATCTACCAACGTAAAGGTTGGATACTCCTGCTTATGTAATTCTAGTGCCTCTTCTTTTGAAGTTATTTCTAACCATCCCCCATCCCTTAAAAGCTGGTTAACCCCTTTGTACCGGGGATTACGAGAATTATTTTTGAGATGAATTCCAAAATGTTTCGTTGGTATATCGATATCTATCCAAATTGTCATACAATCATCACTCCTAAAAGGTTATATTTTTTTAACGTAATACCCCCAGTATCGACGGAACTGTTAATTTTCCTTCTATCTGTGTTCATTCTCTTTAATATATTAATAGCTTATGGACGCTATGAATCAGATAGACAAAAAGATAGTTGATAAGTTTCTAGCAGAATTAAATGAGGAATCAAGGAAATCAAACTGAAGTATGTGCTAAACTATTTTTCTAAAAAAATACGAAAAATTTTGTATAAGAAAGTTTTATACTGGGAAAGATACTAATGTATTCCCCCTTTAGAAGATGCATCTGCTGAAAAGCAGGTGCTATTTTTTTAGAAGTAAAGAATTGCCCACATCACGTAGCTAATATCGAGAAGATACAGGCAGCTGATTCGCGAAGCTTCATAAGGCTGAGCTTGTTAATTCGCAAACATGGTCAAAGTGATTACACAGCTTAACTATTTTTATAGAGCATCTCTGATTCTAGCACTGAGCAGCAAGTGATTTTGAAATGATCTCCCGACTGCTCTTGGGAGGGAGTTCATGGTGCGGCGATGATTGCAAGTGCTTTTCCTTGCGATGATCGCCGCATCCAAATGACTTGCTGCGGGCTGTTTCTTAATATTTTTTAGACTTATATAAAACACACTGTGCAACTATTAACATATCAATAACAACATTAACCTATATGACAATAAAATAAACATATTATAAAATGACATATATATTAACATATATATTTTTTATAATATGTAGTTCTCCGTAACAGCATAAAAAAGCACAATGATGGTTCTGAGTAAAAGATCCATCCCTGTTTCTTAGTCCGAAAAAAGTTTAGTTATATTTAACATCCAACACTTCAAGCTTATACCATGTAAATAATCCTTCATCCAATACCCAAGTAATATTTACTTTCGTGGGGATTTTGATTCCATCAAAGACACCGTACTCCTGGGCTTCGCCAATACATTCTGTTAATTCACCACTATCATTGTATCTTCAGGCACTGACTTTTAAAAAATCACCGGAATCATCAAAATAAAAAACGGCAGAAACCGAAACCCCTTTATAGGTCATAGTCGCTTCGGCTGAATTTTGGTCAATTTCCTTCCACGTTATATAAGGACTAAGTGCAGTTGAGGGAACCCATATGATTTCCATTAAGTATCGTGACAGACTAGATTGGTTTATCTTCTCATGATCAGCTGTATTCACAACAGAAAGCAGAGAACCCATTTTCATCGTCATCGCTGCTTTGCCATCCTGAAATTTATCCCTGCCAACTACATGCATAAAAGGAGACATTTTCATCTTTACTTTCCAAAGGAATCCGGGTTGATTAGTCGTCACATATTGTTCTACTTCGGCTGTATACCATGTTTTTTGATTAGGCTTTAATTTCATTTCCCTTTTTGTTGGATGTACGCTACTTCGATGGGTTCCTTTCCGACGATCCCAACACGATTTAACCATCGTTGTACTGGCGGTGGTAAATAAACGAGCTTTTGCTGATTGATTAGTTGGTTCTCAGTTACTTTTGCCTGCGAAAGGAGACTATCCATTTCCTTTTCTATCTGAACATTAAAGTTCCAAGCCGCAAAAGAATAGATTGCAAATATGAGAACAATCATGTTCGGGATCGTTCCAAATTTAGCATCTTAATGTATCAATACTCGCCAATTCGAATGGCTTTAAAAACCAAGTAAATGAATAAGGCCATGAATAGCTAAAATAAACAAAAAAATTAATTTCATCATAGTCCCCTCCCTACTTTCATTATAGGGAATTCAAATACTATAAAATCTTAAGATATTATGAACGTTACGTTTGTTCTCTCATCATGGTTTATGATAGTAAAATTCATATGGATATTCATATTATTTATCGTTATAAATGTTGTTGATTATAACATATATGTTAACATCATTATCATCTTTATATAGACCTAACTTCTTTGAATAGGTTCAGTATCTTGTGATATTACACCGAACGTAGCAGCAGGAGGCTATCGTCTGTGAGGACGTGAAAAGATGCTTTACGAAATGTCCCTAAGCGTTAAAAGGGAACCTGCAGTAGATATGCCAGAAAAATTATATATATTAAAAATAATATTAATTCTTACAGCACAATATAAGTCGATTTATACCATATTAATAAAAATGACATATATATCAACATATACAACAACAATATATTTAATAAATATTAAGACAACACTTACTTGAAAAATCGGAAGGCTGTGTTGAATAAAAACCTATTAGCTTTGTGATTACTAAAATTAGAAGGAAGGCTGTTCAAAGGTACCCTTGAGTTACAATGGAATTAGTAGAAATTCAGGGAGCAGAGTATACTAAACAAATAGCTAAAATGACGTGGTCGTGATGAGTTTTACTACTTACGAGTAAAAAATATATGTACCATAGAGGACTGAGAAGAATGATGAAAATCAGCATAGAAGTACATCTAAACATAGAAGGACAACGCATGATATCTCAAGGCTCTTTTGAAGTAAATAGTCAATCATTTTGTGCCGATCCTTCATTCACAGCTGCCATTGAGGCTTATCGTTTGTTAGAGAAGATTAAAAATGAGACAGGTCATAGAAAGACAATCCTCGAAAAAGCAACTTATAACGGCACCAATGATATCACCAAAACGGTTAAAGAAATACGTCCTGTAGTGGATGACAGTAATCTTCCGTTTTAAAATTGAAAAACACGGACTATAATCACTCAATGATCCACTAAAGTAAAAGCTCAGTCACTCCCCACCATACTACCGCATGCTTTTCTCAAGCAATCTCAAAAAATATAAAAATTCTTGTATAGCAAAGTCCTATATTGGGAAAGATGATAATGTATTCCCCCTTTAGAAGAAGCATCTGCGAAGAATAGCAGGTGCTATTTTTTTAAAAAAGTTAGCCCACTGACCAATACTAGATAGTTAGGAGGAATTCACTCACTGCGGGTTCATGCTCTTAAATCTTAAGACAATAACAATCAAAACATAAACAACAATGATGAATATGTTATTATACACTTTGATGTATTACCTAACTTATATAATAAAATTGTAATTAATATATACATCGACATATATATTAACATATAAGGTTAAATACCTTACACCAAGTAACAGAACAGGGATGGTTGTCATGATTTTGTTATGATTTCTTTTCCTCGATCCGCATCGTCTACTGCTGCAGCCACAACACAGTCATCTTCCACAAAAACCGCACCAAAAGGTTGTCCATCACCATTTACATTGCTCAACGCCAATTCGACTGCTCTTTCCATAGATTTATCCTTTCTTAATACTCCATTGCGTTAATATTATATTTGGCCAATTTCTTATATAAGTTATCGCAATTTTATCATTAGAAAACGAGAAGACGGCCTGAGCCTTCTCAAAAAGCAACAACAAACCGTCCCCTTGTTTCTTTTGTATTTACTGGCAGCAAATACAAAAGAAAAGTGTACCTTGTATATTCATTTGACAGTTGGTTCCCCCCGAAGGATTGAAGGGACATCTTCCGATTACTGTTCTTATTGAAGAAAAAGAACGAGCAACAGTTGTATTATTTTCTAGTGTGATCGTAGTTACATTTCCATCTTGATCATACACATCGAATGTTGGTGTACACTCAGCACCACCACCATGAAAAGTAATCACTCCACCAGCACTTACTAAATCAGAGTCCAAATCGTACAGAATAACTTCTTGTCCATCACAAGGTCTATATGCATTACTATAAACATTAGTAACAGTAACTACTTGACAAGAATTAACCCTTGTTCCCATTTACTCACCTCCGGCATCCTTTAGTAAATTATATGAGCAACTTGTCCCTTTTGCTTGGACACCTATGATTCTAGATTCACGTTACAATCTGTTAGTCTGCTCGCACTTTTCTAGAGAAGCGAAGGAAGTTTTCCACACAAAAAAACATATGTCATTACCAACAACATTGTTATTAATGACATATGTTTTAATTTTATTGTTATCTATATAAATGTTTTTATTTTCAAGATATACATACTAAATTAGACATCAATTATTTCTCTCAATAACCCCATACTCTTCCAATAACTTTCTGATCGCTGTGTTGATCAGCTTGGATTTATCTCCTTTTGCACCTCTTGATGCAATCTTGTCGACTTCTCTGGCTAAATCAGGTTCCATGTAGAAAGAAGTGAATACCTTTTTGTTCTTCTTTCGCGTTGCCTTTTTTCCAACCGCCAGACTGCGAAGGTAATCGTCATCATCACCAACATTAACAACGTTGTCATCAATGACATATGTTACATCATCTTGGTTATTGTCATTGTTGTGGTTAACTTCAACATCAACTATATTTTCAGTCTCATTAACGTTTTCGTTGTTATCTTCAACTTCATCTTTGTTTGTTTCATTGTTGTTAACAATATCTTGATCATATGAATTAAAAAAGGCTTGTGTGGCACTTGGTTTCTTAAGTCTTTCTTTGATTTTATTTTTATCGGACACGTTCTTTTAACTCCTTTACGAATGGGATGTAGTGTTCTAGTGCTGTTTTTAACTCGGGGTTGCCATCAAATCCAGAGATGGCTAATCGTCTAGTTGATGCTTTTCTTCGGATAATCGTACTGAATTTCAAGTCCGGATAATCTTCTTCAATGGATTCTTCCATAATCTCATTTTCCTTGGCTCTCGAGTCAATTAACGAGAACAGGATTCCTGCTACGTTTAACGTCGGATTGTAACGTTCTCTGGCACCAGCGACAATTTCTAAAAACTTCGGAATCGCATAGTAAGCAAACATCGAGCCATCAAACATTACCACCGCATAGCTGCCGGCTTCCGAATGCGTGCTTAAAGGCATGACCGTCTGCTCACTCAAAGCTGGCGGTGTATCGATAATGATCCAGTCATAATCCTCCATCACCGGTTTCAGAGCCTTCTGAAGCGCATCTAATTTCAACCCTTTTTCAAACATTCTTCTAGGCAGCGTTGCGAGAAAGTCATTAGCAGGTAATAAATCTAGATTCTCTTTGATTTTGATAATATAAGGACGCGCGTCCCCATTCAAAATGGCCTCCAGGACCGTTTTCTCCTCAAACACATTGCAGATGTCATATTCTCCTGTTAAAAAACTCGTCAAGTTTCCCTGACCGTCCATATCAATCGCCAGCACCTTTTCCTCTTTGCTAAGCAGATAGGAAGTGATGCCACTGCTGGTAGACTTCGAGCAGCCTCCTTTACTGATCCCAAAAGTCACAATTTTTGCTGTCACGACGAACACCTCTTTCATCATTAAAATTGATGTTAACCATTATGTATAAGTTATCATTGTCTTAAAGGTATATAACAACATATATATTAACATATGTTTTTAAATCTTTGTTATCAACAAAGATGCTATTATCATTAATTCTATTTAGACAGTGGAAAATCCTTTTAAAATAGCGATTTTCTTTAATAATGATCCTAAAGTGTTCATTAGATGGATGGGGTTTTTTTATCAAATATAGATAAGAAAAATTTATGAACTTTTCCTAAATTGTATAAAATAATTTAAAGATTATTTATAATTAAAAAGTACATACTTTTACCTTTAAACTCTTTTTTCTCTGAAATTTCTTTTTTACATAATTATTGGAAAACCACCCAAAAGATTAGTTTTAGATCTGTTTTTGGGTCAAAACAAGCTTGTTTTTCTAAGTTTTTAGATTGATAGGAAATTCGTCAATTTGCCTTATAAGAGCTATTTTGTAGTTGATACGTTAACGCAAACCGAGATGACGGGATGGTGATTGGATGGAATGGAAGCAGATTGAAACATTCTTATCCTCAGGACAAGCATTTGTACCAGTTTATCAAGAAAATGTAGGAGATTCTGTTCAGGTATTGTTCAAAGATGGCTCAAGCGAACTTCTTGAAATGAGGTGCGAGTCGTTTCTGAATAAATTACTTTATTATTTCGGAACCAGTTTGGCTGCCAATCGAGATCGATTTGGCAAATTAGTGGGGAAGAAACAGCTCGTTCCGGTTGTGTTATCGTATGGAACGATTCTGATCCCTTTTCACGTTCGGAAGCCAATCGGCCATCAAACCCCAGTCGGCTGGGTTATTGCGAAAGAAGTCCAGGGTTTCGATCCTGAAACAAAAAATGAGACCACTGTTTACTTATCGAAACATGAAATGAAGGCGCTGCATACGGAGAAATTTTGCAAGGAACAGTTAAAAAATGCAAGATATCTCGAGCTCTGTTACGGAGAAATTCACGAACCTTATCGGAAGAGCTGGGTGTTTTCGGCAGGATAGAAACAAGCATAAAAGCATCATAAAGGACGATCCGTTTCAATGCGAAACTTTCTCGTCCTTTATTCATTTAATGGCCATTTAAAAAACAAGTGAAATAAGAAAGATAACAAATAGGATAATAGACAATAGAAACGGGACAAATTCCTGTCTTATTTCTTCCTCTCCATTTGCATCTTTAACATTTTTTCTAAATTTTTTCCAATCAAAAAATAACGAAATGATAAGCAAAATTAATATGAAA
Source organism: Robertmurraya dakarensis (assembly GCF_900156875.1). GTDB lineage: Bacteria > Bacillota > Bacilli > Bacillales > Cytobacillaceae > Robertmurraya > Robertmurraya dakarensis. The sequence goes on from NZ_LT707406.1 coordinate 62,478, forward strand.
ATTTTCATGTACAAGTTCCTCCTTATTCACTCTACCATAAAATCCCATTATCTTTATCACAACAAAGGCAACTTTTGCACCCCCCCGTTAATTCAAGCAAACCAAGTGAATATCTTCACAATCTCTCTCAAGTTTATTTGTATTAAATCTAGCTTTTCTATTGTTTTAAGCTGAAAAATATAATTTTGCTAGATTTATGATCTTGTACTATTAAAAATCCCCTGTTTATAACCTGTTTTCAGATTTAAAGCCCTTTTGATGGAAAAATTCGCAATCGATATAGTGAAGGTATGAAAGGAGGGGATGACCATGGCAATGGAAGAACTATTAAAAAAATCACTTGTGCTTACTTTCGAAGAAGGAGTAAATCCGGAAGATGGAAAGCCGATTATCAAACGTTATGCGTATTCAAACATTGATAAAGACGCAACAACGGAGAATCTTTTTAATGCTGCACAAGCACTTTCAAGCTTGTATCATGGCGTGGCTTACGGGTTTACGACAGTTGATACAAATGATTTAGTGAATTTTTAATGATGAAATGACTTTGAAATAAACGAAAGGAGGATGCAAGCAATGGCGAAAACATTGGAGTTGATCTTTGATGCAGAGTTCGGAATCGCAAAGGTTTCGGTTAAGAATCCGAAAGAGCCTCTTAGTGCGGCTGAAATTAAGGCCGCGATGGATCAAATTGCGTTAGCGAGTGTATTTACAACGGCTAAAGGCAGAATTGTTGCTGCGAATAGCGCTAGGGTCATCGACCGTACGACTCAAGAAATTCAATTGCCGTAATCTAGGACGGAAGGTGCGTGAGCCTTCCGTTTTCATTTACTCATGGAAGGGAGGGAGAATGATGGATTGGGTTTCTTTGATCAGCGAAGTTGGATTTCCGATGTTAGTGACCTTTTACCTCCTAAATCGGATGGAAACAAAAATCGATCAGCTGTCACAATCCATTAATGATCTGACCATATCATTAAAAGGATAAAGGAAGGGGAGGGGAGTCCTATGCTCATCGCCATTGATGCCGGCCACGGAGGCAAGGATCCAGGCGCGATTGGAAATGGATTACTAGAAAAAGAGATTACGTTGAAGTTAGCCTTAAAAACCGGGGTGTACTTGCGGACCCATTATGATTGCGACGTCATGTACACGCGGAACCGAGACGTCTTTCTTAGCCTCTCTGAGCGTGTACACATGGCCAATTTAGCCAAAGCCGATCTCTTTTGCTCGTTTCATATTAACAGCCTCAACGCCGATTCGGAAGGCTTCGAAACCTTTCGCTACCCTGGAACTACAGGGGAAACTGCTGTGCTTCAGCAACTGGTTCATTCGGAAGTTATGAAGGTGATGAACAACTTTGGCATTCCCGATCGCGGTGTGAAACAACAAGATTTAGCCGTCCTACGCGAGACCGTGATGCCAGCTCTCTTAACGGAGACAATGTTTATTTCAAATCCTGATGAGGCAAAACTTTTAAAATCAGAAACTTTCCTGGAGCAGGTCGCACAGGCGCATGCGGTGGGGCTAGCGAAAGCAGCTAGATTAAGAGATAAGGATGAGAATAGGTACTATCTTGTTACCGGCACTTTTGCGACTAAGGAGCACGCAGAGGAACAGGCACAGAGGCTAAGAGACATGTATGGCTGGCTCATTCATGTAAAAGAAAGGTAATCACTCTGCCGTTGCGGTGGAGTTTTTTTAAGATATATGTAAATCTTACAAAAGCCAGTTGTGTCAGATTTACGCTGCTATTCAAAGTCTTGAGCCTGAAGGTGTGTCAGCACTTGTTATCAACCTCACTTTTAAGGCGAAATCTTACATATTCATATTGAAACGCAGGAGGCGTCAGATCATGCAAACGGTCCAACCGATTAAAGATAAAGAAAAAATAGAGGCCATGAAGAAGATGTTGCGTGCATCCTCCCTTCGAAATGAACTTCTCTTTGTTCTAGGCATCAATACTGGTCTTCGGATCAGTGATCTCTTAGGACTAAAGGTGGCAGATGTGATGACGCCAAAAGGGATAACAGATAGGATAGAGCTGCGCGAAAAGAAAACCAATAAGAAGCGCACCGTCGCCCTTAACCAGAAGACACGCCGCCTTATTGCCCGTTATATCGAAATCGAACGGACCTCTGCGCAGCCTCGTGAGGCGTTATTCCGCAGTCAAAAAGGCGGAAGGGCGATCAGCCGTCAGCACGCTTATGAGATCTTGAATGATGCGGCTAGGAGTATCGGGATAACCGATCGTATTGGAACCCATTCGCTGCGAAAAACCTTCGGCTATTTTGCCTATCAACAAGGAATCGACCTCGCCATGATTCAAAAGCTGCTGAACCATTCCAGCCAGGCAGAAACACTGCGTTACATTGGGATTACGCAGGAACAGATGGATGAAGTGGTGTTGAGGCTGGATTTATAGCGAGATAGAAAATAAATTTTATATATCACTTTGTTAAAACACCCCATAATCTATCAAAATAAACCGTCTAACTTAATATTTCAACGTTTTCATTTAGTCTTAATATAGCGAGATGCGCGCGTAGTCATCTTGGTATTATCGCGCAGTTGGGAAAATACCATATTTACATAGAAAAATTATAAAAATAATAGATTAATTGTTTAGAATAGTACAAGTAGGGACACAATAAGAGAAACTTTCAAGGAAAAATATATCTTAATGGGTTTTATCCAAAAAGAGCGCGTTGAATTGAGACCATACATTACTCCTTTGTTTGATCATTATAAAACTCGCATTAATGAAGAGAATACAATAGCAAAAAGGCGTAGAAAAACGAGTATAGTACAACTATCATAAGGACCTCACCATTCTTTCTAAGGATGCTGTAAGGTCTTTTTATTTTGAAGGAGTTGTTAAACCCAAAAATGTTATAGATAGAAGGTTTTAGTATTTGTTATTCCTAGATTTGTCACTCTGAAAGATTCTTCAAAAAAACCATTGCTCAAGAGTAGAAGTTTTTTCGCGTAGTATCCGTTCCATCTTCTCCATAAAACTGTATAGTACTATAAGGTAATTTATATATTATAATCATTGTTAATGTATATAACATCATATATATTATTATGTATATTCAGCTGGTGTTAATATCAGTTTAAAGTACAGGTTTAATAGAGTGCGTCATTTTTGATTCAAAAAGAGTTACGACCTACAGCAAGTAATTTGAAAGTCGTAACCCTTGTAAGTAAAATCGTTGTGGGGTGAGGAAGCCCCTCCCTGTTACCGTATACGGCGCAGACTCCGAAACCGCGGACTTTATTTGAATAAGTTCTTTTAGGTAGAATTTTTAGGATTTAACTTGATCTAAAGCATTAATATTTTCATTTGATAAATTTTTAATTGTAATATAAAGCAGTAAACAATCTTCGAATTTAGCTATGTCTAAACCCGTTAATTTCTTAATTTTTTCTAGCCTATAAATCAATGAATTACGATGGATAAATAACTTACGGGCCGTTTCGCTTAAATTCATATTGTATTTACAGTACATTAAGAACGTATGCGAAAGTGTTTTAAAGCTTTCATGTTCTATAAATGAACGTAGTTTTTTATTTACTTTGTTAACAGCACCTGAAGGTATTTCACTTAATAAAATTTCTAACATCACAGTGAGGCTATTATAGTTATAAATATTATGTTCACTGTTCATCCTTTTTCCAGCTACAAGTGTTTTAAGTGCCTCTTGGTAAGATTCAATTATTCCATTTATCCCTGTATGAAGATCCCCAATTGCTACTAGAGCAGATAGCTTATATTTACTTTCTAAATGCTTGTTCAGTCTTTCTGATTTTGTTTTTATCATTTCAAAATATGATTCATCAATTTTAGTAGTAGGCACGGTCTTTAAAATGCAATAATGCTCAAAATCTAAAACTCCTATTAAATCTTCTTGATTATCTTTAAATAGATTACCAATCAGTTCTAGGATTTCGTACTGAAACTGCTGTAATGTTGGTTGTTGCATATTTCCATCATGATCTAAGGACAATGTTTTTATTTCAATAATGAAGCAAATTCGATTTAGGTTTAAATCAAATCCTAGCATATTACCGTATCTTATAACATGATTCATGTCGTGTTTACTCTTATCAAAATGCAAAATATAATGAATTAATGTGTCTAAAGAACTTGCTTCGAATGCTTTCACTTCTTTCCGTATTTCTTCATAACACACCATTTCTATATGGTTTTTAAGAAGGTGAATATAGTTTTCGGTTTCAGAATCCTCCTCAACTTTTCCAATTATACCAATAGCACCTAAGACTTCCCCATTTACGATAATGGGTGCGGCTACTCCTGGATATATGTTCGGCAATTCGACGGCATCTTCTTCACCCCAATACATTAACTTTCTTTCTTTTATCACTATAGAAAATAATTCATCAAATAAGCCAATTCGGCTGCGGTCATTAACACCAATTAAATATCCATTTTCATCCGAAATACTTACTTGATAACCGATGATTCTTGATGTATCATCAGAGACCTTTTGTGCAATTTGCTTTAATATCATTTACTACCACCTTTTCTAATCATAGTCGCGGATTTGGTTAGAATATCTAACAGTAAAAATCAAAATCCACATAAAAGCGCTTTCTTTGTTGATGAATAACTTAATATTTTTATATTAATTATACATTTTTGTGCAATTTACACTATAGACATTGTGAAAATATTTGATTTTTTTGTACATTATTGGCGTTGAAATAAAGTTTACAAATGGAATATATTTAATATACAAAAAATTCATACTGTTAACAAAATAGCCCGGGCGTTCATATTAACCTTTTGAATTATGAAAAATATGAAATAGAAATTACTAAGAAATTAATATCGTACAAACATAAGAAGGGGGATAGATATGTGAGAAATCAATACGATTTAATTATTGTTGGCGGTGGGATAATGGCTGGTAGCCTTGCCTATAACTTACTGAAAGATGGTTATACCGGGAGCATCGCTATATTTGAAAAGGACCCAACTTATGAATATTCTTCTACACCTCGAAGTGAGGGAGGAATTCGGCAAACCTTTAGCACAGAAATTAATATCAAAATGAGCCAATATAGCTACCAAGTATATAAAAACTTCGAGAATGAGATGGCCATTGATGGGGACCTCTGCCATATTGACTTCCATCAACACGGTTATTTGTATTTATTAAATGCTACCGCACTTCCAATTTTTAAAGAAATTTTAAAAATACAAGAAGCTCTTGGAGTACGGGCTGATCTCATGAATCAAAACGAAACGAAATTCTTCTTTCCTGAGCTTAATGTGGAAGATTTAGCTGGTTCTGTTTTCGATCCAGATGCAGGAAATGCAGATCCTTATTCAGTCTTACAAGGGTATATAAAAAAAATAAAAAGAATGGGTGTGTCCTTTGTCTATGAAGAAATTGACACGATCCTAACTGAACAGCAGAAGGTTACAGGAATTAAAACGAAAAACGGGGAATCCTATCGTGCACCGATAGTTGTGAACGCGGCAGGTGCTTGGTCTGGAGAACTAAGCAAAAAAATCGGTATTGAGATTCCTGTAAAACCCCTTCGACGTCAATTATTTAGTATAGATACAACGAAAAAATTTCAAAATACGATTCCTTTTACGTTTGACCCTACAGGGCTTCACTTTCGTGGAGAGGGCTCAAAAATTGTAGTTGGATGGGCGAAAGACGTTCCATTCGGATATGATTTCAAACTAGAAAAATCCTTTTTTGAGGAGGAAATTTGGCCAGTTCTAGCCGAGAGGTGTTCGAACTTTGAACAATTAAAGCTAGAACGCGGTTGGGCGGGGCTGTATGATTATAATCCTGTCGATCATAATGCCATAATTGGCGGCCATCCTTTAATGAAAGGATATTATATTATTTCGGGGTTTAGTGGACATGGATTCCAACATGCTCCAGCCGCAGGAAAAGGACTTTCCGAATTAATTCGTCTAGGAAAATTCGAAACTATTGATTTGTCACCGTTATCGGTTGAGAGGTTTGCTACCAATAAACTCGTTTTGGAAACTGCTGTTTATTAATCAAAAAATGGAGGAGTTAAGATGAGATTAAAAGGAAAAGTAACGATCATTACAGGTGGAAGCCAAGGGATTGGTGAAGCTACAGCAAAAAAACTCGGTGAACATGGTTCAAAAATTGTAATCGCAGATATTAACGAAGAAATCGGAGTGAAAACTGTAGATGCTTTACAAGAACAAGATATCGATGCCATTTTTGTTAAGACAGACGTAAGCAATGAACAAGATGTGAAAGACTTGATTCAAGCGACTGAATCCCATTTCGGAGGGCTGGACGCACTCGTCAATAATGCAGCCGCGACCCTTCGGAAATCTGCAAAGGACACGTCATTAGAAGAGTGGATGAAAGTCTTAAATGTTAACTTAACAGGTACGTTTCTTTGCTCCAAGTATGCCATTTCAGCAATGGAAAAACGTGGAGGGGGCGCGATTGTGAATATGGCTTCTTGGCATGCCTATCGAACGATTACTAGATTTGCTGCCTACGCTGCATCGAAGGGTGGTATGACAGCCTTGACAAGACAAATGGCTTTAGATTGTGGCCCTCTTAATATTCGTGTGAATGCCGTATGTCCAAGTACAGTGGATACTCCCATGTTATATGAATCCTTTAAAAGTTTACCAGATCCAGAGGAAGCCCTAAGTCAGTCGTTAGCGTATCAGCCCCTTGGTAGAATAGCAACGGGAGAGGACATTGCGAATGCTTGTTTATTCCTCATCTCAGATGAATCAAGTTATATTAGTGGTCACTCATTAATGGTTGATGGGGGAACTTACAACAAAGTCGCGCGCCCATTAATGTTTGATTAACATATCATTTAGAATTCGAGAATTGTATAAAAACCTTACTCTTGTAAGGAAATATATAAAGATAGGAGATGTAAAATGGAGGTTAATCAAATTCGACAACCTAAATTATCGGAAATTTCCACTGTACTTGTATTGTTTCTAGTCATCATGTACTTTACTCTCGCTGTCTTTAGTCTTCCTATTCAATTGTCCCTATTGGCATCATGGTTTTTAATCATAATTCTCGGATTACGTTTAGGACATTCGTACAATAATTTACAATCATCGATAGCGACTGGAATCCACACTGGATTAGAAGCCATTCTCGTCATTATTTTTGTAGGGGCTTTAATTGGTTCATGGATTGCAGGAGGAATTGTTCCAACCCTTATAACGTATGGATTACAGATTATTCACCCTAGTATATTTCTTTTAGCTACACTCTTAATTTGTGCGATTACCTCAGTTGCGACAGGGACTTCCTGGGGAACAGCTGGAACAGCTGGTATCGCCATGATGGGGATTGGTGAGAGCTTTGGATTGCCTTTGCCACTCGTTGCTGGTGCGGTCATATCGGGAGCATATTTTGGGGATAAACTGTCACCTCTTTCCGATTCAACGGTCTTAACAGCTTCTCTAGCAAGAGTAGAAATCATTGCTCACGTCCGATCTATGCTATTAATCAGCCTGCCAGCTCTTATCATTTCCGGGGTCCTCTTTTTGATAACCGGTTTTTTCTATAACCGCAACGGAAGTGATATGAACATTGTACAAGAAAATATCAACGCACTGAATGCTAATTTTAATATTGGTTGGTACATGCTAATTCCAATGTTAACAGTTATTTTCATGCTAGCTAAAAAGATCCCTACGATTCCTACTCTCGCATTCGGCTCTATCCTCGGGGTCCTTTGGGCATCCCTCTTTCAAGGAATGGATGTGATTCAGGCAATAGGTACTTTGTACAGTGGGTTTAGTATCGAATCCGGAATTCCCTTTGTTGATACGTTATTTAATCGTGGAGGCATTGAATCGATGTTGGGCGTTATTAGCATCATGATCTTAGCCTTAGGGTTTGGGGGGTTAATGGATTATGTGGGAGTCTTGGATACCCTTAGAGATAGGCTAGCAAAATTTATTACCGGTTCAGGAAGTCTAACTGCCGCCACCATCTTTTCAGCCTTTTTGGGTAATGTCTTTGGAAGTGCTGGATACGTTTCTTTAATTACAGGTGCTAAGATGACTGAAAAAAATTATGAAAAGTTAAATATAGACCGACGTGTTTTATCTAGAAATATGGAGAGTGGGGGGATCTTGACCGGACCGATGGTCGGATGGTCAGATAATGGGATTTATATGGCGACTGTACTAGGCGTAGCTACTATGTCGTACCTTCCATTTTTATGGCTTAACTTTATTGGGATTGCGATTGCATTGTTTTATGGATTCACTGGCAAATTCATATGGTATACCAATGAAGATGTGACGGCTGAGGAAGCAAATAACACCGATGGTAAGTCAGTGAATCTATAAAAAATTTTTCTATTCATGAATTTACACATTCACTTTTGGAGGTCAAATATAATGGGGCTAAAAATTGATTTGAACTGCGATATGGGCGAAGGCTTTGGTCCTTATAAATTAGGAATGGATGAAGAAATCATTAAATTGGTTTCTTCAGCAAACATTGCATGCGGATTTCACGCGGGTGACCCAAACATTATGGATCAAACCGTGGCTATGGCTAAAGAAAATAATGTAGGAATTGGTGTCCATGTCGGATTTCCAGATCGTTTAGGGTTTGGTAGGAGAGATATAGATGTATCCCGAGAAGATTTAATGAATTATATCATCTATCAAATCGGGGCATTGGACGCCTTTTGTAAGAAACACAAGGTTCGCATTCAACATGTAAAGGCTCACGGCAGTATGGGGAACATGTCATTTGTTAATCGAATGATTGCTGATGCGATTGTGGACTCTGTTCAATTGGTGATTCCAGAAGCCAAACTTTATGTCTTACCAGGAACTGAGATTCATAAGGCAGCAGAAGAAAAAGGTTTATCCTATGTGTTAGAAGTTTTTGCGGATCGCGCTTATAACAAGGATGCCACGCTTGTTTCTAGAAAAATACCTGGCGCTGTTATCAAAGATCCAAAAGAAGCTGCCGAAAATGTATTAAGAATGATTTTAGATGGGAAAGCAAAAACCCTTGATGGAGAATTTATTGACATTCAAGCAGACAGTGTATGTGTTCATGGTGATACGCAAGGGGCACTCGAAATTGTGCACTATATAAAAAAGAGAATTGAAGAAAAGGGAATTAAAATTGCTCCTGTTGGTCAGTGGCATCAGTAAATTTTCATCTTGACTCCTCCACAAAGAAAGGGTGAACGGTCGTGGAGTCTCAAACTATAAATATTTCTCCTACCTTTACTACAATGGGTGACCAGGCTGTGGTGATCCAGTTTGAAAAGAACATCTCGATTGAAACGAATAAGAAGGTTCAAACTCTCTCACGTTTAATCGAAGAAAGTCAGATACCAGGGGTCATCCAGTTGATTCCAGCCTTTAATAACCTTACAGTTTGCTATGATCCTATGGTTATAGGGTATGTTGAATTATTGGAGGAACTCAAACAAATAGAAGGAAATATTTCTAAACAGGTTCCTTTAAATAGTAAAACTCTTTATGTCCCAGTCGCATTTGGAGGAGAGTACGGTCCTGATTTAGAAGAAATCGCCAATCATGCGGGGGTGAGTGTAGATGAAGTCCTATCCATTCTCCAATCCAAACCGTATTACGTATATATGATTGGCTTCATCGCTGGCTATCCATATGGTGGGGATATTGATCCTAGATTATCCCTTCCTAGGCGGACCAATCCCCGCATTAGGGTTAGAAAAGGGACGATCCAAATAGTCAATAACTTAACGGGGATATTTACGATGGATGCCCCTTCTGGGTGGCATTTAGTTGGCTGGACACCAATGGAAATGTTTAACCCTTATGCAGAACCGCCAAGTATGCTTCAAGCTGGAGATTTTATTCAATATGTTGCGATTAGTAAAGAAGAAGCCGAATTGTGGGGGCAAGAACAGCAAAGAGAGTGGGATTTGAAATGGAATTCGTAAAAGTAATGAAACCAGGATTATTAACGACTGTTCAAGATTTAGGCCGTCCTGAATATCGTACTTTTGGAGTATCTACATCCGGAGCCATGGATAAATTATCATTACAACTGGCCAATATTCTTGTTGGAAATAGAGAAAGCGCAGCTGCATTGGAAGCCACGCTTATTGGACCGCATCTCTTGTTTCAAAGAGAAGGGGTGATCGCCATAACAGGTGGTAATTTAAATCCTTCTATTAATAACCAATCCATCCCAATGTGGAAAGCGATTCGTGTAGAAAAAGGAGATACATTAACCTTTGGTCCATGTGTAGATGGATGCCGTGCCTATATTGCCTTTGCCGGAGGAATTGATACTCCTAAAGTTATGGGGAGCCGATCTACCTATGTTCGTGGTAATTACGGGGGCATTGAGGGCAGAGGTCTTAAATCTGGCGATGATCTTCAAGTAGGGGAGTCAGTCTTCCATGTTAATAGTTTAAATGGAAGAAGACTACGTCCCAATGATATTCCGGATTTTAAGTCATCTCGTTCTGTTCGGTTTATTCTTGGACCACATCATGAAGAATTCACACCAAAATCATTCGAAGCATTTTTGAACGAACCCTATACATTGACCAATGATTCTGATCGAATGGGCTATCGCCTTCAAGGACCTCATTTGCAACATATCAATGGTCCGGATATCATTTCAGATTTTATTTCAGCTGGTACGATTCAGGTTCCGGGAAGTGGCCAGCCTATTATTCATATGGCTGATTGTGGAACATCTGGAGGTTATACAAAAATGGGGGTTATTATTTCAGCTGATATGCCCTATATCGCTCAAAAAAAACCCGGGGAGCAAATCGTTTTTCAACCAATCACTATCGAAGAAGCTCACCGTCTCTTAAGAAATCAAGAAATGTTACTTTCCGAATTAAGCTTGATTAATAGAATAAAAGCAAAACGCCAAGCGATTTAATCGTTTTTCATGGAGATTCCCATTATTTTAATTGAAGGAGTGTTTAATAGTGAAAACAGTAGATGAGATCCAAACGCTTGAACAAGAGCGCCAATCCCGTAAAGAAAAATTAGCAGGTTCGTTTCGTCTTTTCTCCCTATTTGGTTTTGATGAAGGGAATGCCGGACACATCACGGTAAAAGACCCTATTCGAGAGGATTGTTTTTGGGTTAATCCATACAATATGCATTTTAGTCAAATCAAAGTGTCTGATCTTGTAATGGTCAATCATGAAGGAGAAGTGGTCGAAGGTCATAGGGAAGTAAACAAAGCTGGTTTTACGATTCATTCCCAACTTCATAAGGCACGCCCAGATGTTGTTGCAGCTGCCCATGCGCACTCTGTATATGGGAAAGCCTGGTCCACTCTCGGAAGATATCTGGACCCAATTAATCAAGAAGCTTGTGCCTTTTATAAAGATCATGGCTTATATAGTGACTATACGGGAGTTGTTCACCAGCTGGATGAAGGGCAGAGAATAGCAAAAGCTCTTGGACAACATAAAGCATGTATTCTACAAAATCATGGTTTACTTACTGTGGGTGGTTCTATAGAAGAAGCTGTTTGGTGGTTTGTTAATATGGAACGGTCCTGCCAGGTGCAGATAATCGCAGAATCCGCAGGGAAACCCGTCTTAATTTCTGAGGAACATGCGATGCATACTGCAGCTCAAGTTGGATCACCTGACGAGGCAAAACGTTGCTTCACTCCTTTATGGGAAAGAATTGTAAATCAGCAACCTGACTTTTTTAATTAAACAAGCAAGTAAATTCACAGATCATCATTTTTTCTCCTTTGCGATCCGGACCAGGTACATCCTGGTCTAGTTTTTATCATAAATAATCACTACTAATCTTTCATCCTGTTTCTTGTGATCATAGCTCCTTTGCTGTAGGGGTAAGAGCATCGGGATAACCGACCGAATCGGAACTCATTCGCTGCGAAAAACCTTCGGCTATTTTGCCTATCAACAAGGAATCGACCTCGCCATGATCCAAAAGCTGCTAAACCATTCCAGCCAGGCGGAAACACTGCGTTACATTGGGATTACGCAAGAACAGATGGATGAAGTGGTGTTGAGGCTGGATTTATAGGGACATCTTAAGATTTAGTGTTGTTTTCCAAACCAATATAAAGCATTGTTATTGATAACAACAACATATATGTCATAAATAACAATGTTGTTACCATTGATTTTAATAAAATAGAGAATTCATGCCAATACCATAAAACCTCCGTATCAATATTACATCCCTGAGCAGCAATTCCATACTGCATCCTTTCGACCAGAGCGTTTACAGGAGCATCGGATTTCGGAGTGACGCCAACAATCGGGGTAACTATCCAAATATACATATTCACCTAAGGCGGCCTTATTAAACGCCTCATACAGCGATCGTACGGCATCAAAATTGACATATAGACCTGAAGGATAAATAAAGTGATACATGACCTTAGAACAGCCTCTGATAAACTCTGAGTCTACCGGATAGGTAGTATAGGTCTCCAACGTTCTCCCTCACGCATACAAGCAATTCTGAGGTCGTCAGGGTAGTCTTTCGAGATAAGCATGCCATTCATTTCCTTTACGATGATAACGCGTCAACGTGTCGAAATATGATGAACGTTTTTTCTTTAAATTGTAAGCGTTTTCAAATATAATGAACTTAGGCGGATGGCACGCGTGGCTGTCACGGTATCTTGCGTAGGCGGGGCAAATACCAAATAGAAAAATAGAAAAAAATAATAAATAAATAGTTTAAAATTGTACAAGCTTGGAAAGAATGATAACAACAAGGGAGAACACGAGGAGGATTAAGGTATGGAGCAGAGAACGCAATCATTAACTGATTTTATCCAACAGGAACAGTTCGAGTTAACAAAATATGTAACCCATTTATTTGATTATTATAAAATTGGATGTTATGAAGATCACACAATTAAAGAAAGCTACCAATATATAAAATTAGGGCAAGTCTAATGAAAAACCTTACCATTCTAGTTTGGGAATGCTGTAAGGTTTTTTTGTTATCCAAATAAGCTAATTCAACTTACGCTTCTTCTATAAAGGTACCCCAACCCCCGATAAACTATCAATGATTTTGAATTTCGACCAGACTTGCTTAACAAACAATATCCTGAAATTATAGCTAGTACTCTTTAAAAAATATATTTTAATAAAATGATTATTCAATTTAGAAAAACAGCAAAATAGAGGTCTTTAGTACTGTGCAGAGAAACCCATCATACTAAATACACATAAAATGATTGGTTCAAAATAGTTAAATTTCTGTAATTGACCATAAACGTTTTGTAACGAACTAAAAAGCACTATATAATGTCGGTGTATTTTTGAATATTTAAAATATTCTATTTGTATTTTAATAGACTAAACCCTATTAAATACTATGTCACACTTTTAAATACTCCGCAGTTCTGCGTAGTAGATAAAAAACTTTTTAGGGGGGTTGCTTTTTGGGCTTGAAAAAGAACAGTTTATTTGTACTCATTTTATCTCTCATCATGACTTTGACACTCATTCCTACATCATTTACAGCTGCAACGAATGAGGAGACAGACATTATTATCGAAGACCATTATGTTGAAATGGAGGATGAAGTAAAACTCGCTACTAGAGTGTATCGTCCAAATGATAATCGACAGTATCCAATTTTATTAGCGAGAACACCTTATAACAGTGGGGCTTTCAATAACCCGTCTGGAGGAGATTACCGAGAAGTTGGGGAAAGATTTGCAAAGAAAGGCTACGTTGTGGTTGTCCAAGATGTTAGGGGATTATTTAACTCCGAAGGGATCTATCAACCTTATATCGATGATGCTAAAGATGGTTATGATACGATGCTCTGGCTACATAAACAACCTTGGAGCAACGGAAAGATAGGACTTTTTGGAGCTTCTGCTAGAGGGGCGACTGCGACTATTCTGGCTACACAAAATCCTCCAGGTCTAGAAGCCATGTACGTGGAAATTACGTCATCACAATATTACGAAGAAACCTTATTTCAAGGTGGAGCATATCGTCATGAATTAATTACACGTTGGTTAACAGGAGTGAACGTCTCTTATTCTAAAAATCTACTCGACCAAGGAGAAATTGACGAAGAGACTTATCAAGAAATTGAAGACGTTGCGAAAGAATTTCCTAATATGTATTGGCATACACCAATTAAGTCTTTCCCTTATTTAGATCAAGTATCAACGTTTAACGATATATTCTTACACGATACGAAGGATGGTCACTTCAATTACCGTGATATTAGCCTGCATTTTTCTGATATGACTGTACCAACATATCACGTCGGCGGCTGGTATGACATTTATGCAGAAGGTACCATGAAAAACTACTTGGGCCTACAACACAAAGGTGGAAAAGGAGCAAAAGGAAATCAAAAACTCCTAATGGGGCCATGGCAGCATCGTGATATTGGAAATAGCCCTCTTTTTGAAGGGGACGAGATCGATTTAAAAGGCGAGATGGAGCGTTGGTTCGATTATTGGCTAAAAGGAATCGATAATGGAATTATGGATGAAGAGCCTATCAAATACTACACAATGGGCGACAATGAATGGAAAACCGCCACAAAGTGGCCTGTTCAAAGCTCAACGAAGCAGAAGTGGTATTTTAACGAAGAAAAAAGTGGGAGCGCTGATTCCCTAAACGATGGAGGATTATCAAAAAAAGTATCTCGGACTAAAGAAGCGCACGAGTATGCTTATGATCCAGCAAAACCAAATATCACAATCGGCGGTCAAAATCTTTATGATTCATATGGAGTTGGGCCGATGGATCAACGACCTGCAGAGGAAAACTCATTAACGTACACATCTGATGTTTTAGAAGAGGAAGTTGAAATTACAGGAAAAATAACCGCCACTTTGTATGTGTCCTCTGACGCAAAAGACACTGACTTTGCCGTAAAACTAACCGATGTCGCACCTGATGGAACCTCTACATTATTAAACGATGGTATCCTAAGAATGAGATTTCGTGATGGACTAGACAAAGAGGTATTTATGAAAGATGGAGAAGTCTATAAAATTGAGGTGAACTTAAACGATACTAGTCATGTCTTTAAAGAAGGACATAGAATAAGAGTATCCGTTTCAAGCAGCAATTTCCCGAGATTTGATCGAAATCCTAACACCGGAAACCCATTCGGTGTAGATTCCGAGGATGATTTTGTCATTGCTAACAACACCGTTCATCTTAGCCCTAAATATTCATCCCATATTAGTTTACCAGTTGTAAAGAATAGATAAAAATTCCCCCTTGGAACAAGTAATGTACCTGTTTCAAGGGGGTTTTTGTAGAAAGGCATATTAAATATCTTAATAATATAGAGTAAAAATATCTCACTGAGGCATGGATAAATACCGAATAAATAGCAAAAATCATAATTACATAGCTTAAAATAATACAAGCTTGGAAAAAATAATAACGTGTAGAATTTTTATGTTATCGTGTAAAATATTATAATAAACAGCTGGTTAGTTAAAGTGAGGTGAACCATCATATTTGAAGTCATTAATGAGAAGAAGGCTAAATTAGATGCTGCTCGTCCGTTACCAATGTATACACTAAAGAGCTTACGTGAAAAGTTGTTGCTTGAATGGACCTATAATACCAACGCAATTGAAGGAAATACCCTGACAATGAACGAAACGAAGGTCGTTCTAGAGGGAATTACCGTTGGTGGAAAAACAATGCGCGAACATTTAGAAGTAATCAACCACCGTGATGCCATTTCTTATGTAGAAGAATTGGTCCAAAAGAAAGAATCTTTATCAGAGTGGCAAATAAAAAATTTGCATCGTTTGGTTTTAAAAGGGATTGATGATCAACATGCAGGAGTCTATCGTACGGAACAGGTTTTTATTGCAGGTGCAAAGCATACTCCTCCAGCGCATTATTTGATACAGGAGCAAATGGAACAGATGCTGAAGTGGTATCATCAAAAAGGGATCACACTCCATCCTGTGACGAGGGGTGCCATGTTACACGCCATCTTTGTTGGTATTCACCCATTTGTAGATGGAAATGGTCGAACGTCCAGACTTCTTTTAAACCTGGAATTGATGAAAGATGGTTTTCCCCCCGTCATCATTAAAGTCGAGAATCGTTTAGCCTATTATGAATCTCTTGATAAGGCCCATACAACTGATGATTATCAAGATTTCATCGCACTAGTTGAACGTGAGGTAGAGGATTCTTTAGATTTATATATAAGTGCCATACAGTAACCAGCATCTCATTGAGGTGCTTTTTCTTTTAAAAAGAATTTTCAATACTAATTATTTTTAAAATTATAAATACCACAACAGCATGTTTTGTTGTTTTACATATTGTTTTAATATGTTTTAACATGTTTTATATGTTTTCCGAGTTAAAAAACACAGATATACCAAGGGTTCAAAGGGGTTATCTATCACTAATTTTGCGCGAACTATCACCTTTTTTGCGTTAAGTATCACTTATCTTGCGTGAACTATCACTAATTTTGCGTTTAAATATCACTTTTTTTGCGCTAAATATCACCGATTTTGCGCGACCATCACTAATTTTGCGTCAACTATCACCTTTTTTGCGTTATAAGTATCACTAATTTTGCGTCCTTTTTTGTTAGGTGATATGGGAAACATTTGTAAATGTTTCTCATAACCTGTCAAATTATGGAGGAAATAGTTTGCAATATAGAACAATTGAAAATATTCTACCAAGATCCTTTTTTGCAGTTTAATTAACTATCACTTTTTTTGCGTCTAACTATCACCAATTTTGCGCAGATTTCCACGATTATTAGAATTTTTACCATCTTTAAGAATTTCTTATTTAAATGACTATCACCCCTATGATAGATTAGTGATAGAATCGTTTGCGATAGGAGAGGGTATGATGGATCGGCCAATAATCATGAAGCAGGATGAACTAGAAAGCATTGATTTGAAAAACTGGGTGACTAAATCAAATGAACTTATTGAGAGTACCTATAAACTAACCCTCCAGGAACAAAGGATTCTTTTAGTATTGGCTTCGAAAGTACAAGTGCATGATGACATCCTGAAATCTTATCGCTTTCGAGCAAAGGACTTTATCGAAATCATTGGAAATAAAACAGGAACGGGTTTTTATTCTTATCTAAAAGAAACCGTACTAGGCCTTCAAAAAAAGGTATTAACCATTCGAAAAGATGGCAAAGAAAGAAATTTAAACTGGGTAATCACCTCAGAGTATGAAGATAAAGAAGGATATATTATTTTGCAATTTCATCCCTCTTTGAAAGATTTCTTTTTAGAATTAAAGGAAAAATTCACAAGCTACCAGCTAGAGAATGTCGTCCGCCTAAACTCCGTCTATTCTATTCGCTTTTATGAGCTGTTGAAACAGTACGAGAAGCTGAAAAAAAGAAAATTTTCAATTCAGGATTTAAAATCTATTCTAGGAATTGAACAGACCAAATATAAACAATATGGCCACTTTAAAGACAAGGTGATTAAAGTAGCTCAAAATGAAATATCTGAAAAAACCGATATTAGTTTTTCATTCGAGGAGATCAAAAAAGGGCGAAAAGTGGTTGAAATACTATTTCACATAGAAAACAAGCATAAACCTGTAGATGCTGTTTTATTAGATCAGGGCAAGGGCGATATAGATTCACCAGAAAAGGAACTTCGATATCGCCTGAAACAGTTGGAAGTGCACCAGGATAAGATCAATTACCTCCTTCAAAATGTAGATGTTAAGCAAATTGAGAGAAATGTAGCTTATTGCGAGCAAAGAACAAACACGGTCACTTCGATTGGTGGGTTTACATACAAAGCAATCACTTTAGATTACGCGCTATCTCAGTCTACTGCAGCAACAAATAATCAAGGTGCAGGACTAGACGAAAATGAAGATCTATTATTCTATTTGTCATCCTATTGGAGAAAATCAAAAGAAAAACCGCCATTTTGGTTTGTAGATGAGGAATCGATTAATGAGATTCAAAAGCTCAGGAAGTTAGATCCAGAGCAGGCAAAACAAAGATATGAGAGGATCAAAAGTGAATTATATAAAGCCCTTGA
>NZ_LT707407.1 GCF_900156875.1 Robertmurraya dakarensis
CCAAATAGTCTGGTGACGATGGCGAGAAGGTCACACCCGTTCCCATACCGAACACGGAAGTTAAGCTTCTCAGCGCCGATGGTAGTTAGGGGCTGTCCCCTTGTGAGAGTAGGACGTCGCCAGGCAAAAAAAGCATCCATTATGGATGCTTTTTTTGTTGATTTTATTCGCAGAAGTTTACTTCTATGTTGTATATAAGATATACTAAAAGTAGTAAATGAAGAATTAGGAGGATTTTAAATTGAAAAAAAATTCTACTGAAGCTACTCCGCTGATTCTTAACTTTTGCCAATGGCTAAAAGAACAACAGAAATCTCCTAGTACTATTACAACGTATAAACGTGAACTTGAAAAATTTCAAGAGTGGCTTCAAGAGAACCAATGTGATATATCTGATTTAAATAAGAATGATATTCAAGATTATATCATGTTTTTAGAACGGCAACAGAAAAGCACGGTAACCATTGATAAAACAATGGGAGCAATTCGTACATTTGCTAAATTCTTAAAAAAGCCTGAGCTGATTTTTGGTATCAAACTCAGACCCGTTGAAAAAAAAGAAGATATTGAAACACTATCTTGTGAAGAATATACGGTGCTGCTCCATCAAGTCAAAGAAGATGGAAATCTTAGAGATATTGCTATAGTTTATACTCTATTACACACAGGGATTCGTGTTTCTGAATTATGTAGATTAACTCGTTCTCATATTAATTTTTCAAAAAATGAATTAACAATTCCTAGGAACGACGAGACACGAACTATTCCTCTTTCTTATGACGCTCGTGTTCATTTAGAAAATTATCTTCAATCGCATCAAGAAGAGGCTTTATTTATTACGAAATTAGGAAGTCCTATCACAGAGAGGGCTGTTCAATATATGCTTAAAAAGTATGATGTTAATCCAAATAAATTGCGCCATACCTTTTGTCAAACACTTGTCGATTCCCATGTGGATTTAGGGATTGTTTCAAGACTTGCTGGGCATAAAGACATTAACGTCACAAAAAGATATGTAAAGTCTCAGTTACATCGATCTAAATTAGATGAAATTATTAACGACGCTTTTATCAAAAACGTGATACAGTAGGTTGCGTTGTCAAGGGTAACTAATGTTTATATAGTATAAAAAAAGGAATGAACAATATTGTTCATTCCTTTTTTTATTTAAGCTCCAAAAATATTATCATCTACTTTATATTTCTTTAATCTCTCTTCTAGTTCTTTTTTCTTTTTCTCATCATCTTCATTTAGTCTTTCCACTCTTGAATCCTTGATATTTAGATATTCACACAACGGAACCTTTATTTTCTCAAATTGAACTTGAGCCTCTTGGAAATTCATCTGAAACTGCTGTTGAATCTCTTCAATCGCTTTTTCTTGTATAAACCAATATGGCAATTTCTCTTTTGATTTACGAAAGGTTGAGATTAAATGTTCTAATATAGGCTGCTCTTTAGTCGAGGATTCTAACTCAGTATTCTTAACATTATATTTTAAAATCGAAGTTATGTATCCGATAGGATTATCTATATCATGTCGCCCTTGTATTTTCTCTAAAAGAGTAATTATCCTATCCCCTCCATACTTTTCCCACTTAGCCAATATTTCATCGGTCAACTGAAATCCCATGTTCAAGGCTAGTTTTTTTGCATAAATTGAAAAAGAATTAGTCTTTGTGGAACCCTCTCTAAAATTCTCTTCAATATAGGTTAGTGGTTTATCCGTATTCTTCTTTCTTGAAGTTATCCGAAAACAAACCTTTCTTACCCTTCTACCTACCTTTATCTCCTCAATTTCAAATGAAATATCAGTTTTTTTATTCAATTCTTTTTGAGCTGGTAATAATACACGCTGCTTAAAATTTCCGTATGCAGGGTAAATTCCTTCAGCTCCAAGCATGCTTTTTAAATCTTGAAGGAGAAAAGTTCTTTCATGAAATTTTTCGTACTGTTTTAAAAGCTCGTAAATTCGAATCGAATAAGAACTCTTTAATTTCACAACGTTCTCTAGCTTATAACTAGTAAATTCCTTTTTTAATTGAAGTAAATAAGGTCTTAAAAAAGGATCAAATCTCAGATCTATAGTTCCTTCAGTTTCATTATAGGCTACAAAACTTAACCAAGAAACTTGAACCACTTTTTTATTAATCCTGATTTCAAATACCTTTTGCATTAATTCCTTTGTAATTTGTCTTAATTCTTTATATTTGGGGTGACCTTTAAGACCTAATAAATTAGTAAATTCTTTAATTGGCAAGGTATAGGTTTTAAAGTCAGAATCATTAGGTTGAATATTACTAGCTAAGTAAAGAATAATCTTCTGCTCAACAACTCCAAGCTTATAATTTGCTTCGATAAGCTTGTTTGATTTTGTAACAAGATTATTTAAATTTGTTTCAGTCATTTCCATATCTAACACTAGACTACTCCTTTCTCCAAAAACAATTATGACAAACCCCTAACTATAACGAAAGTTTTTTTTGTTATGTTTAGCTTTTTTTAATTATAACAAAATAAAAAAACGTTATAGTTAGACCCAAAAATGTTATAGTTAAGCCCAAAAATGTTATAGTTAGACCCAAAAATGTTATAGTTAAGCACCCAAAAATGTTATAGTTAGACCCAAAAATGTTATAGTTAAGCCCAAAAATGTTATAGTTAGACCCAAAAATGTTATAGTTAGGAGCCTCAAACGCTTGCTATTACTGCTTTTTTTAAGACTGAAAACAATTAAAACAATTAAAACAATATAAAACAAATTATTTGTAAAACAACCATAATAAGG
>NZ_LT707408.1:0-834 GCF_900156875.1 Robertmurraya dakarensis
CTGAAAGATGATCAGGTTGATAGGTCAGAGGTGGAAGCGTGGTGACATGTGGAGCTGACTGATACTAATCGATCGAGGACTTAACCTATTTGAAAGATGCTTGTCAAGTTATCTAGTTTTGAGGGAATGAATAACTCATTCTATATATAGTAAGTCTGCTCCTGCGGCATAGCTGGTTCGAGGAAGTTTTCTTTTACTCGTCGCAAGCCAACAGGGAAGTAATTCAATGCAGCAGGCTTGGTGACGATGGCGAGAAGGTCACACCCGTTCCCATACCGAACACGGAAGTTAAGCTTCTCAGCGCCGATGGTAGTTAGGGGCTGTCCCCTTGTGAGAGTAGGACGTCGCCAGGCAATATTAAAGAGTATCCATTTGGATGCTCTTTTTTGTTATTCGCTGTTAATTTCCTGATAACCCTAAATAGCCAGTGAATTGCCTCTGTAATACACCTTTGAACCCTGTATCAATCCATTCCTATATTCAATAATTTAAATTTCTATGAATTTGTAAATGAAGACAAAGGAATTCAACATCTTTTTAGAGAATACCTTTTTAAGCTCATTCGTTTCGACAATAACGTTTGAGAATGTGGAAATTTGGGGAAATTATTAAAGTGTTGTTCATTGCAAATGGGTATATTTTTCATGTATAATTAAAGTCAAATATAGTCAAAGTCAGATAGGAGGGGGTTTAGTGAGAAACATCTCCGATATCATCGAACAATACTTGAAACAGGTATTAGAATTAAGTGAAAAAGAGATTGTTGAAATCAAGAGAAGTGAGATTGCGGACAAATTTCAATGCGTTCCCTCCCAAATAAACTATGTAATAAAT
>NZ_LT707408.1:5287-74285 GCF_900156875.1 Robertmurraya dakarensis
GCAAGCCAACAGGGAAGTAATTCAATGCAGCAGGCTTGGTGACGATGGCGAGAAGGTCACACCCGTTCCCATACCGAACACGGAAGTTAAGCTTCTCAGCGCCGATGGTAGTTAGGGGCTGTCCCCTTGTGAGAGTAGGACGTCGCCAGGCAATATTAAAGAGTATCCATTTGGATGCTCTTTTTTGTTATTCGCTGTTAATTTCCTGATAACCCTAAATAGCCAGTGAATTGCCTCTGTAATACACCTTTGAACCCTGTATCAATCCATTCCTATATTCAATAATTTAAATTTCTATGAATTTGTAAATGAAGACAAAGGAATTCAACATCTTTTTAGAGAATACCTTTTTAAGCTCATTCGTTTCGACAATAACGTTTGAGAATGTGGAAATTTGGGGAAATTATTAAAGTGTTGTTCATTGCAAATGGGTATATTTTTCATGTATAATTAAAGTCAAATATAGTCAAAGTCAGATAGGAGGGGGTTTAGTGAGAAACATCTCCGATATCATCGAACAATACTTGAAACAGGTATTAGAATTAAGTGAAAAAGAGATTGTTGAAATCAAGAGAAGTGAGATTGCGGACAAATTTCAATGCGTTCCCTCCCAAATAAACTATGTAATAAATACCCGTTTTACCATCGAAAAAGGATATGCAGTAGAAAGTAAAAGGGGTGGTGGGGGATATATCCGCATCATGAAGGTAAAATCCTATGATCATGCACATCTTATTGACCAACTGCTCTCTTTAATCGAGAATCGAGTCTCACAAAACAGCGCTGAAAACGTAATACTTCGACTTGTGGAGGAAGAAGTCATCTCTAAAAGAGAAGCTAAAATTATGTTAAGCGTAATGGATAGATCTGTTCTATACATTGATCTTCCTTATCGTGATGAACTACGTGCAAGAATGCTGAAGGCTATGCTCACCACTTTAAAATATAAATAAGAGTAAGAGCTTTAGAGGTGATTGAAGTGATATGTCAAGAGTGTCAGGAAAGACCAGCAACATTACATTTCACAAAAATAAATAACGGTGAAAAAACGGTTTTTCATTTGTGTGAAAAGTGTGCACAGGAAAAAGGAGAAACCTTTATGGCCAATGGAGGTTCAGGTTTCTCGTTATCAAATTTACTATCAGGGTTGTTAAATATGGATCATTCCTTTCAACCAGCGCAAAAGAGTCCTTTCTATCAAAAGGAGATCTTGCAATGTCAGGAATGCAGTATGACTTATCAGGAGTTTACCCAGATTGGTAAGTTTGGATGCGCTAACTGTTATGAAACCTTTAAGGAACAAATTAAACCTATTTTAAGAAAAGTTCATTTTGGTAACTTATCTCATAATGGCAAGATTCCGGAACGAATTGGCGGAACGATCCATATTCGTAAAAATATCGAGGATTTAAAGCAAAAAATGAAAGAATACATCTCCCTTGAAGAATTCGAACAAGCAGCAGAAATCCGTGACAGAATTCGGTCACTTGAGAAACAATTGAATGACCAACGCAGCGAGGGAGGGATGTAAATGTCACTGGAACGCTTTTTAAATCAGGCAGTTAGCTCTTGGATGAGCGCTGAAGGGCCTGATTCTGATATTGTTTTAAGTTCACGGATTCGACTAGCTCGAAATATCCGGAATTTTAAATTCCCTACAGTTTTTACAAGTGAAGAAGCAAGTGAAGTGATTCAGGCAGTTGATCAAAGTGTACAAAGCCTATCTAATTCTGAACTTGGAAAGCTGGAACTTTTAGTGATGGATGAGCTTCAGCCTCTTCAAAAAAGGGTCCTTGTTGAAAAGCATTTAATCAGTCCGTTTTTAGCGGAACATTCTACTCTCGGTGCCTGTCTGCTTTCCGAAAATGAAGAGGCTAGCATCATGGTCAATGAGGAAGATCACATTAGAATTCAGTGCTTATACCCTGGACTGCAAATCACAGAGGCATTAAAATTAGCGAATCAAATTGATGATGCGATCGAACAAAATTTAGACTATGCTTTTGATGAGGAAATAGGCTACTTGACAAGTTGTCCAACTAATGTTGGGACTGGAATGAGGGCATCGGTCATGATGCACTTGCCTGGGCTTATTTTAACACATCAATTGAATAGAATAATTCCAGCCATAAATCATCTCGGATTAGTTGTACGCGGTATATATGGAGAAGGAAGTGAAGCCCTCGGAAATATTTTTCAAATTTCTAATCAAGTTACACTTGGTAAGTCAGAAGATGATATTGTAGAGGATTTAAAAAGCGTTGTTTCACAGTTGATCTCTGAAGAAAGATCAGCTAGAGAAGCATTAGCGAAAACTTCTAACATACAATTAGAAGATAGAGTATTTAGGTCCTATGGAGTTTTGGCTAACAGCCGTATCATTGAAACGAAAGAAGCCGCAAGCTGCCTTTCTGATGTACGGCTTGGTATAGATATGGGATATATCAAAAATATCTCTAAAAATATATTAAATGAGTTAATGATCCTTACACAACCAGGTTTTTTACAGCAGTATGCAGGTGGTCCACTAAGACCAAATGAACGAGATATTAGACGTGCTTCGTTAATTAGAGAGAGATTGAACTTGGAAAATTAATCTTAGTTGGGAGGAAAAAAACCATGATGTTTGGACGATTTACAGAAAGAGCTCAAAAGGTACTGGCATTAGCACAAGAGGAAGCGAATCGACTAGGACATAATAATATTGGAACAGAGCATATTTTATTAGGACTTGTTCGTGAAGGGGAAGGAATTGCTGCAAAGGCTCTTTATGCATTAGGATTAGGGTCTGAAAAAATTCAGCAAGAAGTTGAGAACTTGATTGGGAGAGGCCAGGATGTTTCTCAAGTTCCCCATTATACACCCAGAGCCAAAAAGGTAATTGAATTATCTATGGATGAAGCGAGAAAACTAGGTCATTCCTATGTCGGTACTGAACATATCCTACTTGGACTGATTCGTGAAGGCGAAGGAGTAGCTGCTAGAGTTCTAAATAATTTAGGTGTGAGCCTAAATAAAGCGCGCCAGCAAGTATTGCAACTGCTAGGCAGCAGTGAGTCAAGTGGACATCAGGGAGGTTCGGCTGCAAGTGCAAATACACCAACTCTTGATAGTTTAGCAAGAGATTTAACAGCAATTGCACGTGAGGGAAGCTTGGACCCTGTAATAGGCAGAGCTAAGGAAATTCAGCGTGTGATTGAAGTATTAAGCAGAAGAACGAAAAATAACCCGGTTCTGATTGGGGAGCCTGGAGTTGGTAAAACAGCGATTGCTGAAGGGCTTGCTCAACAGATCGTCAATAATGAAGTGCCAGAAATCCTTCGTGATAAACGTGTTATGACATTGGATATGGGTACGGTTGTTGCGGGTACAAAATATCGTGGTGAATTTGAGGACCGTCTTAAAAAGGTTATGGATGAGATTCGTCAAGCGGGAAACATTATTCTCTTTATTGATGAGCTTCATACATTAATTGGTGCAGGGGGCGCAGAAGGGGCAATTGATGCTTCTAACATCCTAAAGCCATCATTAGCTCGTGGAGAACTTCAATGTATTGGAGCAACAACCCTAGACGAATATAGAAAGTATATTGAGAAGGATGCAGCGCTTGAACGTCGATTCCAGCCGATTACAGTTGATGAACCAACTTCTGAAGAATCTGTTCAAATCCTAAAAGGTTTAAGAGATCGATATGAAGCGCATCACCGTGTTTCGATTACGGATGAAGCTATTGAAGCAGCTGTCAAACTATCCGATCGATATATTTCCGACCGTTTCCTTCCGGATAAAGCGATTGACTTAATTGATGAAGCAGGTTCAAAGGTTCGTCTTCGTTCGTATACTACGCCTCCTAACTTAAAAGAGCTTGAAGTGAAGCTTGAAGAAGTTAGGAAAGAAAAAGATGCTGCAGTTCAAAGTCAGGAATTTGAAAAGGCTGCTTCATTAAGAGATTCTGAACAGCGTCTGCGTGAACAGCTGGAAGAAACGAAGAAGACATGGAAAGAAAAACAAGGTACAGAGAATTCAGAAGTTACCGTAGAGGATATTGCCAGCGTTGTATCCAGCTGGACGGGGATTCCAGTATCAAGGCTTGCCCAAACTGAAACAGATAAATTACTTAACTTAGAGAAGATTCTCCATTCACGTGTCATAGGTCAGGAAGAGGCCGTAAATGCCATTTCAAAGGCTGTACGCCGTGCCCGTGCCGGTTTAAAGGATCCGAAAAGACCAATTGGTTCATTCATTTTCCTTGGCCCAACAGGGGTAGGGAAAACAGAGCTTGGCCGTGCATTAGCTGAAGCAATGTTTGGTGATGAAGATGCGATGATTCGCGTTGATATGTCAGAGTACATGGAAAAGCATTCAACTTCTCGATTAGTTGGGTCACCTCCAGGGTATGTAGGTTATGAGGAAGGCGGACAATTAACGGAGAAGGTACGCAGAAAGCCTTATTCTGTTATCCTGCTCGATGAGATTGAAAAGGCCCATCCAGATGTCTTTAATATTCTTCTTCAAGTTTTAGAAGACGGGCGTCTAACGGATTCAAAAGGAAGAACAGTAGATTTTCGTAATACGGTGTTAATTATGACATCGAACGTTGGGGCGGAGTCATTAAAACGTAATAAATACGTTGGCTTTAATCTTCAGGATGGTGAACAGGATTACAAAGATATGAAAGGAAAGGTAATGGAGGAACTAAAACGAGCTTTCCGTCCAGAATTCCTGAACCGTATTGATGAAATTATTGTATTCCATGCACTTGAGAAGAAGCATCTGAAGGAAATTGTAACGCTATTGTCAGAACAGCTTATTAAGCGTTTGACAGAACAAGATATTACGTTAGAATTAACAGATGCAGCCAAAGAAAAAATTGCAGATGAGGGATATGATCCTGAGTATGGTGCACGTCCATTAAGAAGAGCCATTCAGAAACATATTGAAGACCGTTTATCAGAGGAGCTATTAAAAGGAACAGTCTTAACTGGCCAGCGTATCATCATTGATGTAGCGGATGGTGAATTTACTGTAAATACTAATCAACCGCAATTAAATAAATAATTCAAGAGATAACAAGAGGTATACGTATTTTGCTGCGTATACCTCATTTTTATTATCCTTCCGATTAAAAGGATGATATTACCGCTGCGTATATATGTTTAGATACGTGTATTTTAAAAGGTTTTGTATTATTGTTAAGTTAAAATAGATCCATAATAACTTGGGATGAGGATGAGGAGTAAAGTGAAAAAGGTAAAAACAGTTTATGTTTGTTCGAGTTGTGATCATCAGCACCCTAAATGGCAGGGTTTTTGTAATAGTTGCGGAGAGATGGGGACGTTAAAGGAAGAAACAAAAGGCGGCAGTTCGATGCAAACGAAGCCCCAGGTTACTAAAAGCTCCGTTGCGGTCAAGCGCCTGATTGATACTAATTCTTCAAAAAGCGATCGTATGATTACTTCAATCTCTGAATTTAATCGAGTGATGGGTGGTGGGATTGTTAAGGATTCCCTCTCTATTATTACTGCTGTACCAGGTGCAGGTAAGTCAACTTTGCTTCTTCAAGTGAGTCAGGATCTGGCGTCAAAGGGCTATAAGGTGTTATACGCCTCAGGAGAAGAAAGCGAGAGTCAAATCAAAAATAGAGCTGAACGAATTTTGGAAGATATTCATGAAAACATATGGATTCATTCAGATACTAGTATGAATCACGTTCTTGGAATTATAGAGGACATAGATCCTGACATTATTATTATTGATAGTATTCAAACATTTGTTTTGGACGAGTTCCCGTCAAGGCCGGGCAGTCCTACACAAACAATGGAGTGTGCGAACGCAATGCTGAAAGTGGCTAAGAGTTCGGACCGTCCTAGGGCAGTCATGATGGTTGGGCAAATGACAAAGGATAATGAACTTGCTGGCTTA
This sequence comes from Robertmurraya dakarensis, assembly GCF_900156875.1. Taxonomy (GTDB): domain Bacteria; phylum Bacillota; class Bacilli; order Bacillales; family Cytobacillaceae; genus Robertmurraya; species Robertmurraya dakarensis. The sequence continues at coordinate 11,210 of NZ_LT707408.1, forward strand.
AGGGCACTTGAACATTTAGTTGATACCGTGTTGATACTAGATGGCGAACATGGGGAGGAACTAAAGCAGCTTTCAGCTAGTAAGAATCGCTATGGGAGTACAGGAGAGATGGGCTTCTTTGCAATGGAAGAGCATGGATTAAGAGCCATTGATAATCCTTCTGAGTTCTTTATTACACAGCGCAATGAAGTTGTAAGCGGCAGTGCATTGACGGTGATTAAAGAAGGAACAAGGCCGATTATTGTGGAGGTTGAAAGTTTAGTAACGCCAACATATACTCCGTATCCATCAAGGATAGGAGAGTGCATGAGGAAGGATCAGCTTAGTACGTTAACAGCGATCCTTGAGGAAAGAGCTGGCTTGCAGATGTTAACGCAAAATGTCGTGATTAAGACGACTGGGGGGATACGGCTAAAAGAACAGTCAAGCAACCTGGCTGTTTTAATGAGTATCGTCTCTTCCTATAAACATCAAGGGATACCTAACGATGTGGTGTTTATAGCTGACATTGGCTTAACCGGAGAGTTAAAAAAGGTTCCAACTTTAGAGGCTAGAATAAGAGAACTAGAACGGATGGGTTATAAGAAGGTGTATATAGCTAGGAATGCACTGCGCCATCCAGGAGCATTTAAGGATATTCAAGTTGTTACTTGCAATACATTATCCGATGTTATCAATCATGTTTTCAATTCGTCCCCATTTTAAAATAGTGCAAAACTGGATTCATAAAGAGTCCAGTTTTTTTATAAGTATAATTGTTGTTGCGCATAATTCTTGTTGATAACCATATGCTTCTATTGAGAGGATAATTATTTATTTTTCTGAAGTGCTAATCATATATATGTAATAAATTTACATACTATAATCAAATAATAAATAAGGGGGCTGAAGGGTGGAAAGCAGAAAGCTAAACGAGACAACAATGAAAGAAATACTTCAATTGATTGCTCCGGGAACACCCATTCGAGAGGGCATTGACAATGTTCTCCGTGCAAATACAGGGGGGCTGATTGTATTTGGCTCTACAGAGAGTGTGAAAAGCATTGTGGATGGCGGTTTTCAAATTCATTGCCCCTTTACCCCTAGTTATTTATACGAGTTGGCAAAAATGGATGGTGCCATAATCTTAAATGAAGAGGGTAACAAAATTTTAATAGCAAATGCTCAGCTTGCACCGGATCCTAGTATCCCCTCAACCGAAACAGGTATGCGGCATCGCACAGCTGAACGTGTAGCTAAGCAGACGAAAACACTGGTAATAGCTATCTCTCAAAGGAGGAATGTCATTACCCTTTATCAAGGCAACTTCCGCTACGCACTAAGAGATATAGCAGTTATTCTCACAAAGGCAAACCAAGCAATACAAACGCTTGAAAAGTATAAAGCGGTTTTTGAACAAAGTATGGCGAATTTGGGTATTTTAGAGTTTGAGGAAATGGTTACTTATAATGATATTATAAAGGTTATCCGGCGCTTTGAAATGGTGTTAAGAATTAAGAATGAACTTCTTACCTACCTTAGTGAACTAGGTACGGAAGGCAGACTAATTCGTCTGCAAATGAAAGAACTTCTTACAGATATGGAAAGAGAAGCGGCTCTCATTATAAAGGACTATGCTGTGACAAAGGATTTGGATCCTAATTTAATTATTAGTAAGCTTCAGGAAATGTCACATGGTGAGATGCTCGAGGATACTGCCGTTCTCAGGCTGCTCGGTTATAATGGATACGTACATCTTGATGAATTTAAGTGTCCTAGAGGATATAGAATGTTGAATAAAATTACACGTTTACCGCCAATTATTATTGAGAATTTGGTAGAACAATTTAAGGAACTGCGTCATGTGATTGCTGCATCAGTGGCTGAACTAGATGATGTAGAAGGTATTGGTGAGGTGAGAGCAAGAAAGATAAAAGAAGGGCTGAAATTGATTAAAGAACAGCTTTTTGCTGATCGGCGCTTATAAAAAAACGTTGATTATACCTATTCGAGTATGGTAGAATGATATGTTTAATTATTTGACTATATATGGCTTCGGTGCTAACCTATAAGAGACGTCCCTAACTATTTTTGTTGAGGGAGATTAATTTATAACAACGATATTTCAGCATGATAACATTAATAAAATTCTCTGTAATATTAGGTTTCAAAATGCTGATTTTGTTTATAATGTATAAAAGGAGGTGAAGGAATGTTAAAACGAATCGTTCAAGCCTGCTTCCTTATTACAGGTGGTACGCTTGGTATTTTTTTAATCCCGGAGCTATTAATTCTATTGAATTTTAATGACATTCCAATGATCAATAATCCATATGTAACCGCCATTTTAGGAGCTATTATTTTTTATCTTATTTCTTTTTGGGCGGTTGATCATGTTGTTAATTTTGTAAAATGGTTTGAAGAAACACTTGTAAAGGCCCCGATTATGGACATTCTTTTCGGAAGTGTTGGTTTACTATTTGGATTAGTGGTTGCTTTTATTCTTGGATATGCACTTAATTCGATTGAAGTTCCGATTATTAATACAGTAGCACCAATCCTTGTTACACTTCTTTTTGGCTATTTAGGTTTTCAAGTAGGTCTAAAAAAACGGAATGAAATCATGTCATTGTTTACAAGACCGAAGAAAAAAGGCGGAGATGAAGAACAAGAAGTGCCTGAAAAGCAGCACACTCTAAAAATCCTGGATACAAGTGTTATAATTGATGGGAGAATTGCAGATATTTGCCAAACTGGTTTCCTAGAAGGAACGATTGTCATCCCTCAATTTGTATTAGAAGAATTGCAGCATATTGCCGATTCGTCAGATGTATTAAAAAGAAACAGAGGGCGAAGAGGGCTGGATATTTTAAATCGCATCCAAAAAGAGCTGGCCATCAATGTTGAAATTTATGAAGGTGACTTCGAGGAAATTCAAGAAGTGGACAGTAAATTAGTTAAATTAGCAAAACTGACTAGTGGTGCCGTCGTAACCAATGATTTTAATCTGAATAAGGTTTGTGAATTACAAAAGGTTGCTGTGCTAAATATCAACGACCTTGCTAATGCCGTCAAACCAGTGGTACTTCCAGGAGAAGAAATGAGTGTACAAGTTATAAAAGACGGTAAAGAACAGAATCAAGGTATTGCCTATCTAGATGATGGTACAATGATTGTTGTAGAAGGCGGCCGCGATTATATTGGCAAGCATATTGATGTGCTTGTAACTAGTGTTCTGCAGACATCTGCAGGCAGAATGATATTTGCAAAACCAAAATTATTAGAAAAAGCTTTGTAGATAGATAGGGGTTTTCACATGGCTTACCAGGTCATCATTCCAGCCGCAGGGCAAGGAAAAAGAATGGGAGCAGGGAAGAATAAACTTCTCCTTACACTTAACGATATTCCAATTTTTGTTCATACTTTAATGGTTTTTGAAAATGATGAGAAATGCGATGGAATTATTCTAGTTATATCTCCTAACGATGAAGAAACATTTAAAGATCTCATATCTAATTATCAAATTCATAAGGTTACAGCTATCGTTTATGGTGGAAAGGAACGTCAAAATAGTGTATATAATGGGTTGAAAGCGGTCCAATCAAGTGAAGTTATTTTAGTTCATGATGGAGCAAGACCTTTTATTGACATAGACACAATTCACGCACTAGTTGATGAAGCAAATATACATGGTGCAGCGGTTGTAGCTGTTCCTGTTAAAGACACGATTAAACGAGTGGAAAACAATGAAGTGATTGAAACGGTTGAACGGTCTAGCTTGTGGGCGATCCAAACCCCACAAGCTTTTCGTGTTCCTTTGCTGTTAGAGGCACATCAATGGGCAGAGGAAAACGGTTATACCGGCACGGATGATGCAAGTTTAGTTGAAAAAATCAATAAGCCTGTAAAGATTGTACAGGGAAGTTATGATAATATTAAGCTGACTACTTCAGAAGACCTATACTTTGCTGAAGCGATTATGAAAAAGCAGAAATAAAAACAAATTGGTGTTATCCCGCTTTCCGGCGGAAATTAGCTTGAGAAATATTTCCTTGAAAGGTGAGTAAAGAATGTATCGAATTGGACAAGGCTTCGATGTTCATCAATTAACAGAGGGAAGACCATTAATAATTGGCGGAATTGAAATTCCATATGAAAAGGGATTGCTAGGACACTCTGATGCAGATGTACTTCTACATACAATTGCAGATGCATGTTTAGGAGCGATTGGGGAAGGAGATATTGGCAGGCATTTTCCTGATACTGACCCTGCTTTTAAAGATGCAGATTCAGGGAAGCTTCTTGAGCATGTTTGGCAAATGGTGAAAGATAAAGGTTATAAGCTCGCGAATGCAGATTGTACCATAATCGCCCAAAAGCCAAAAATGGCTCCATATATTGACCAAATTAAAGAAAGAGTAGCTCAGCTTTTAGAATGCAGCCAGGAAGAGATTAATGTGAAGGCAACGACAACGGAACAGTTAGGCTTCACGGGCCGCGGAGAAGGAATTGCGGCACAAGCTGTGGTGCTTCTGCAGAAAAATACTGAAATCTAATTTGGTTATTATATAAGAGTCAGTTTTACTTTATATTGAAGTTTTGGAATGATAGAATAACTTCGAAAAACGTTTAGGAGGATCATTATGTCAAATGATATTCGTGTCCGTTATGCGCCAAGCCCGACAGGACATTTACATATTGGAAATGCTAGAACAGCATTGTTTAACTATCTTTTTGCCAGAAATAAAGGCGGCAAATTTATTATTCGCATTGAAGACACTGATAAAAAGCGGAATATCCAAGGTGGAGAAGAAAGCCAGCTGAAGTTCTTAAATTGGCTTGGAATGGATTGGGATGAAAGTGTGGATAAGGATGGGGGCTTTGGACCTTACCGTCAGTCGGAGCGAAATCATCTTTATCAAAAATATTATAACGAACTGCTTGAAAAAGGACTTGCCTATAAATGCTATTGTACAGAAGAAGAGCTTGAGGCTGAACGAAACCTTCAAACAGATACAAATGAAATTGCCGGCTACTCAGGGAAGTGCTGCAACTTATCAGAGGAAGATAAGGCTCAATATGAAAAAGAAGGAAGACAGCCAAGCATTCGCTTCCGTGTTCCTGAAGGGAAAGTCTATGCTTTTGATGATATGGTTAAAGGGCATGTTTCGTTTGAGTCTGATGGTGTTGGCGGAGATTTCGTTATTGTGAAAAAGGATGGAACACCAACCTATAATTTTGCTGTTGCTGTTGATGACTATCTTATGAAGATTTCCCATGTTCTCCGTGGAGATGACCATATTTCAAACACACCTAAGCAATTAATGATCTATGAAGCGCTAGGCTGGGAAGCTCCTGTATTTGGACATATGACGTTAATTGTTAATGAAAGTCGTAAAAAGCTTAGCAAGCGTGATGAATCCATTATTCAGTTTATTGAACAATATGAAGAACTTGGTTATTTGCCTGAAGCTTTGTTTAACTTTATTGCTTTACTGGGATGGTCTCCATCAGGTGAAGAAGAAATTTTCTCTAAAGAAGAGCTAATTAATATCTTTGATGCTGACCGACTTTCAAAATCACCAGCATTATTTGATAAACAGAAGCTGGCTTGGATGAATAATCAATATATTAAAAAGCTTGATATCGAAAAGTTAGTGGAGATCTCCTTGCCGCATCTTATTAAAGCGGGACGTGTCAGCGAAAATATGACAGGGGAAGAATTGAAGTGGGCAGAGGATTTAATCGCTTTATATCAAGAGCAAATGAGTTTTGGTGCAGAAATCGTCGACTTATCAGGATTGTTCTTCAAGGATGAGATGGAAATGGATGAAGAGGCAAAGGCGGTCATTAGCGATGAAGATGTACCTCAAGTACTAACTGCTTTTCTGAATGAGGTAGACAACATGGAAGAGTTCACTGCAGAAGGGATCAAAGCTTCAATTAAGGCGGTTCAAAAGCAAACGGGACAAAAGGGCAAAAAGCTGTTTATGCCAATTCGTGTGGCCACTACGGGTCAAATGCATGGACCAGACCTTCCAAAGGCTATTGCTCTGTTAGGAAAAGAAAAGGTAAAGAGTCGTTTAAGCAGTATTATTAGTTAACATTTTAGAAAAAATGTAATATAGTAAAAGTACCAGAATAGATGAAAATGTAGATGAGGAAAAGTAGAAAAGTAATGCTTTAAAGAGAGGACCATCATCGGCTGAAAGTGGTTCAAGCCCCTTGCTTTTTGAAATGCACCTCTGAGTCCCTTTTCGAAAAAGATGCTGTTAGCTTTAGTAGATTTGGGCGGATTCCTTCCGTTAACAGGATTGAGTTGAGGCTGACTTATCAGCCTAAACAGAGTGGAACCGCGCGCATGAAAGCGTCTCTGTCGTTATGACAGAGACGCTTTTTTACTTTTTTAAAAAGGCCTAATTAATTTAAAAATAAAAGGGTTAAGAAAGTAGGAGAAACATCTTACAAACTGTTAGGAGGGGGACGTTCCTTATGTTTAAAACACTTAAGGAAGACGTAGAGGTTGTTTTCGAACAAGACCCAGCAGCCAGAACCTACTTGGAGGTTATCTTAACCTATGCTGGTTTACATGCGATATGGGCTCATCGGCTAGCACATGGTTTATATAAGCGGAAATTTTACTTTATTGCTCGTGTTATCTCACAAATCAGCAGATTTTTTACAGGGATTGAAATACATCCGGGAGCAAAAATAGGAAGAAGATTATTTATTGACCATGGAATGGGTATTGTCATTGGTGAGACCTGTGAGATTGGCGATAATGTTACCATTTTTCAAGGAGTGACGCTTGGCGGTACTGGAAAAGAAAAAGGAAAGCGGCATCCTACTATTAAAAACAATGTATTGATAGCGACTGGTGCAAAGGTACTTGGGTCCCTTACCGTTGGCGAAAATTCAAAAATTGGCGGGGGATCAGTTGTACTTAAAGATGTACCGCCTAATTCAACGGTCGTTGGTATTCCTGGCAGAGTGGTGATTCAGGATGGAGTCAGGGTTGGCAAGAAAGACTTAAACCACGCCAACCTGCCAGATCCAACAGGGGATCGGTTTAAAAAAATGGAAGATACCATACATGAACTGAAGAAAAAAATTGAGGAACTTCAGCAAGAAAGGGGATTAAAACATGGCAATTAAAATTTATAATACATTAACGAGGAAAAAGGAGGACTTTATTCCGCTCGAAGAAGGAAAGGTCAAGATGTATGTTTGCGGGCCTACTGTTTATAATTATATTCATATAGGAAATGCTCGGCCTGCCATCGTATTTGATACAGTGAGAAGATACCTGGAATTTCGTGGATATGATGTGAATTATATCTCCAATTTCACTGATGTCGATGACAAACTAATTCGTGCTGCGAAAGAACTTGGCGAGGAAGTACCTGATATTGCGGACCGATTTATTCAAGCATACTTTGAGGATGTTGACGCGTTAGGCTGTAAAAAAGCGGATGTACACCCTAGAGTAACGGAAAACATGGATATTATTATTGACTTTATCAATACGTTAATCCAAAAAGGGTATGCCTATGAATCTGAAGGGGATGTTTATTACCATACTCGCAAGTTCCAGGAATATGGTAAGCTATCTCATCAATCGATAGATGAACTGCGTGTCGGAGCAAGGATTGCAGTAGGTGAGAAAAAGCAGGATTCGCTCGATTTTGCTTTATGGAAAGCGGCAAAGCCAGGAGAGATTTCTTGGGATAGTCCTTGGGGGCAAGGTCGACCTGGATGGCATATTGAATGCTCCGCGATGGCGCGAAAATACCTCGGGGATACAATTGATATTCATGCAGGGGGGCAGGATTTAGCTTTTCCGCATCATGAAAATGAGATTGCTCAATCGGAAGCATTAACGGGAAAAAGCTTCAGTCGTTATTGGATGCATAATGGGTATATTAATATTGACAATGAAAAAATGTCAAAGTCATTAGGGAACTTTGTTCTTGTTCATGACATTATCAAGGTCCATGACCCACAAGTATTACGATTCTTTATGTTGTCTGTTCACTATCGTAATCCAATTAACTATACGCAAGAGCTGCTTGAAAATACGAAGTCTGCATTAGATCGAATAAAGACTTCCTATCAAAATTTAAAACACCGAAAAGAAGCAAGTACAGAACTAACAGATGATAATCAAAAATGGATTGACCAAATAAAAAAATTACATGATCAGTTTATTAAAGAAATGGATGATGACTTCAATACAGCAAATGGGATCTCCGTTCTGTTTGAGCTTTCTAAGCTGGCAAATCATTATCTTCTTGAAAAGAACACTTCAGTTTCTGTCATTGAAGAGTTTATGAAAGAGTTTGAGGCCTTATTTAATGTTTTAGGTTTAACGCTTGAAAAGGAAGAATTGCTGGACGAGGAGATTGAGGCCTTAATTCAAAAAAGAATTCAAGCAAGAAAAGATAGAGATTTCCAATTGGCGGATAAAATCCGAGATCAACTAAAGGATATGAACATCATCTTAGAAGATACCGCTCAAGGGACACGCTGGAAAAGAGGCTGAACGAATGCTTGAATACGATAATAAACTTGATGTAAAACAACTCAATAGCCTAGCTCTCGCATACATGGGTGACGCTGTATTTGAAATTTATGTTCGGCGTCACTTGCTTCAAAGCGGGAAGGTGAGACCGCATCAGCTGCATAAAGAGGCCACAGGTTATGTATCAGCTAAAGCACAAGCTGAAATCATCCATCATTTTCTCGATAGACAGTTATTATCAGATGAGGAAGTGGCTGTTGTTATGCGAGGGCGCAATGCGAAATCAGGTTCTATTCCGAAAAATACAGATGTTCAAACATACAGGTATGGTACTGCTTTTGAAGCGTTAATAGGTTATTTGTACTTGTTGAATCAGGCAGACCGGTTGGAAGAACTGATTGTCGCTGCCTTCGAGTTGATAAACGAAAAGAAAGGAGGAGAGTAACTGTGAACCAGGATTATATTATTGGAAAAAACCCTGTAATCGAAGCGTTGAAATCAGAAAGAGATGTAAACAAAATTTTAATAGCGGAAGGTTCTCAAAAAGGACAAATGCAGCAAGTAATTGGTCTTGCAAAAGAACATAATGTTCTCGTTCAGTTTGTGCCAAAGAAAAAAATTGACCAGATGGTGGAGGGGAATCATCAAGGTGTAATAGCGCAAGTAGCCGCTTATCAATATGCTGAAATAGATGATTTATTTGCATCTGCAGAGAAAAAGAATGAAGCCCCTTTCTTTATTCTTTTAGATGAAATTGAAGACCCGCATAATTTAGGATCTATTATGAGGACGGCTGATGCTGTAGGTGCGCACGGAATCATTATCCCTAAGCGCAGAGCAGTAGGTTTAACAGCCACGGTTGCAAAGGCATCTACCGGTGCGATTGAATACATTCCAGTTGTTCGTGTTACAAATATGGCAAGAACCATCGATGAATTAAAGGATAGAGGAGTGTGGATTGCTGGAACAGATGCGAAAGGAAAGGAAGACTTCCGTTCTTTTGATGGCACTCTGCCGCTGGGACTTGTTATTGGCAGTGAAGGAAAAGGAATGGGCCGCTTGATTCGTGATAAATGTGATTTTCTTATTTCTTTGCCAATGAAAGGACATGTCACCTCTTTAAATGCATCGGTAGCAGCATCTCTTCTGATGTACGAAGTTTTTCGAAAACGTTACCCGCTTGAGTGATTAGTAATGGATATACTGATAGTGGATGGCTACAACATCATTGGGGCATGGCCTGAACTTCGGGCCTTGAAAAATAAAGATTTATCAGCCGCTAGAGACCGTTTGATTGAAAAGATGGCAGAATACCAAGCTTACTCAGGTTATAAAGTAATCGTTGTTTTTGATGCGCATTTTGTGAAAGGAACGGAAAAAACGTTTAAAGATCATAAAGTTCAGGTTATTTTCACAAAAACAAATGAAAGTGCAGATGAAAGAATTGAAAAACTTGCCATTGCATTAAATAACCGAAAAACACAAATTCATGTTGCGACCTCTGATTATACGGAGCAATGGCAGATCTTTGGTCAAGGAGCACTAAGGAAATCGGCGCGTGAACTACTAATAGAAATGGAGTCAGTTGAAAAACGTATTGAAAAAAAGGTCAAAAATATTCAAGCTGAAGCTCCCAATTCTAAGATCCCAATTAGCAGGGAAGTTGCAGAAATTTTTGAAAAATGGCGCAGAGGAGAGCAATGAACGGTTGACGCCTTAAAATACCCTACTGTATAATATTTCTAACTAGCGTTGTGCGGTCGGAGGGATCCCAGTGAGTGCTGACTACAAGACAAAGAACAACGAAAATCATTTAGATTTTATGAAGCTTGAAGATGAAGAGATAGTGGAATTGGTTCATAATGGTACGGGTGATGCATTAGATTACTTAATTCACAAGTATCGAAATTTTGTTCGAGCAAAGGCAAGATCATACTTTCTAATCGGTGCTGATAAAGAGGACATCGTACAAGAAGGGATGATCGGCCTTTATAAGGCTATTCGTGATTTTAGAGAGGACAAGTTAACTTCTTTTAAAGCGTTTGCAGAGCTCTGTATCACCAGACAGATTATTACGGCTATTAAAACAGCTACAAGGCAAAAGCATATTCCGTTGAATTCGTATGTATCATTGGACAAGCCCATCTATGATGAAGAGTCCGATCGAACATTAATGGACGTTATTTCGGGTGCGAAAGTAATGGACCCGGAAGAGCTTATTATTAACCAAGAGCAATTTGATCACATTGAAGTTAAAATGGCTGAGCTGTTAAGTGATTTAGAACGAAAGGTTCTTGCGTTATATTTGGATGGACAATCTTATCAGGAAATTTCAGAAGAATTAAATCGTCATGTTAAATCAATCGACAATGCCTTGCAAAGAGTAAAGCGGAAACTTGAGAGATACTTAGAAATTAGAGAGTTGACACTGTAATTAACCTTACTCTTTTTGATATTAATGAAAACGGTCTTATTGTAAGAGTTACCTTTTACCTAACATTGACACAGACATTTGTCCATGATAAAGTTTTAAGGACAAAATATGATAGGACATAGTGGGTGGCAATAATGATAAAAAAGGTTGCTCTTGCCTGCTCAGAATGTGGTTCAAGAAATTATTCTACCACTTCGAAAAAGGAATCTGAGCGTTTAGAATTAAAGAAGTTTTGTAATAACTGTAATAGTCATACCATTCATCGTGAAACGAAATAATCTGTTTCATCTTAGATAAACCTTAGCATCTGCAAGAAAGTTGGAGGTCTCACTCATGCAACGCATCGTAAATTTTTTTAAAGAAGTCGGCCGTGAAATGCGTAAGGTTAGCTGGCCAAAACGAAAAGAGTTAACGAACTATACAGTAACCGTACTTATAACAGTTATCTTCTTTTCGCTTTTCTTTGCTGTCATTGATTTAGGCATTTCTGAATTGATTCGTTTAATTCCTTGAATAACACCTGTGTAGTAATGGTATAATGGAAATAAACACAGGAACAACAGTAAAGCCCGGAAACGGGTTTTTTAATTTGCAAAAAAATTAAACATGCAAGAAACTATAATTTTTTAGGCTCTTCTTGGTTTAAACGCCGTTAACAAGGATAAAGGATTATTCCAGCGATAACCGTTCGATAGAATTTGTCTGTGAAAAGCCTATTTAATGATGATGGGGAGGGAAGGACGTTTGTCCTGTTAGATGGAAAAGAACTGGTATGTTGTTCATACTTACTCAGGTTACGAAAATAAAGTAAAGACCAACTTAGAGAAACGTGTAGAAACAATGGGAATGAATGATAAGATTTTCCGAGTGATCGTACCTGAAGAAGAAGAAACAGAAGTAAAAGATGGTAAAAAGAAGGTAGTAAAACGAAAGGTGTTTCCTGGCTACGTATTAGTAGAGTTAGTCATGACTGATGATTCATGGTATGTAGTTCGAAATACGCCAGGGGTGACTGGGTTTGTAGGTTCAGCAGGATCTGGATCAAAACCAACACCATTATTACCGGAAGAAATTGCTACAATCCTAAAAAGTCTGGGTGTTGACGAAAAGCGTATCGACATTGACTTTGAACTTGGTGAGACTGTACGTGTTAAAGAAGGCCCATTTGCTAACTTTACTGGTTCAATCGAAGAGATTGATAAGGATAAAGCAAAGTTGAAGGTGCTTGTGAACATGTTTGGACGTGATACACCGGTTGAGCTTGATTTTACACAAATTGATAAGTTGTAATGAATTGTCCAACAATGGACAAGCATTAAATGGTCTTGAAGAAATATATTCTGTAAGTTAGCAGTTCATAAATTTAACAATTCCATTTATTTTTAAAAAAACTTGAAATCAAGATCGAAAAGTGATAATATTTCAAAGGTCAGTATGTCTTAGATAAGACAAGATTGCCAAGGTCTTTCTAAAATGAAAGACTTATTAGATGAGTGGGAGGGTTTATCCCTATTACCACATCACGGACTTTAAGGAGGTGTGTCTCGTGGCTAAAAAAGTAATTAAGGTTGTTAAATTGCAAATCCCTGCAGCTAAAGCTAATCCAGCGCCACCAGTAGGACCAGCACTAGGTCAAGCAGGTGTTAATATCATGGGATTCTGTAAAGAGTTCAACGCTCGTACGGCTGAACAAGCTGGTTTAATCATACCTGTTGAAATTACGGTTTTTGAAGACCGTTCATTTACATTTATTACGAAAACTCCACCTGCTGCCGTTCTTCTAAAGAAAGCAGCTGGAATTGAGTCAGGTTCTGGTGAACCAAACCGTAATAAAGTAGCAACAGTTAAGCGTGATAAAGTACGCGAGATTGCTGAGTCAAAAATGCCTGATTTAAATGCAGCTAGCGTCGAAGCAGCTATGCGCATGGTTGAAGGTACTGCACGCAGCATGGGTATCACGATCGAAGACTAATCCATGCTAAAAGGTTAGGGTTCTAGGGGTTGCGACGTTGAATTTGGTTTCACTCGCAACCTTTATTGCGTCTAACATTGAGTGGGAGGTTATTCCGCTAAAACCACAATATTTAGGAGGAAATTATAATGCCGAAAAAAGGTAAGAAATATATAGAAGCTGCAAAGCTTGTAGATCGTACAAAAGCTTACCCAGTTGTTGAAGCAATCGAATTAGCTAAGCAAACAAACACAGCTAAATTTGATGCAACTGTAGAAGCTGCTTTCCGTCTAGGAGTAGACCCTAAGAAAGCTGACCAACAAATCCGTGGAGCAGTAGTACTTCCAAATGGTACTGGTAAAACGCAACGCGTTCTTGTTTTCGCTAAAGGCGAAAAGATGAAAGAAGCTGAAGCGGCTGGAGCAGATTATGTTGGAGATGCTGAATACATCAACAAAATCAACCAAGGCTGGTTTGAATTTGATGTAATCGTTGCTACACCAGACATGATGGGTGAAGTTGGTAAACTTGGCCGTGTATTAGGACCTAAAGGTTTAATGCCAAACCCTAAAACTGGTACAGTTACATTTGATGTAACAAAAGCAGTTAACGAAATTAAAGCAGGTAAAGTTGAGTACCGTGTAGATAAAGCTGGAAACGTTCATGTTCCAATTGGTAAAACATCATTTGATAACGAAAAGCTTGTTGAAAACTTCAACACTATTTTCGATACAATGATGAAAGCTAAGCCAGCTGCTGCAAAAGGAACTTACATGAAGAATGTTACTGTAACTACTACTATGGGACCTGGTGTAAAAGTAGATCCTTCATCTGTAGCGAAGTAATATTTTACCAAATTGATGTGATTGACAAACAGAATCTAACTTTATATAATAGATTTTGTTGTTAAAAATAAATAACATTTGTACCGCAGACAGTAGGTGCTTAACGGCTTAATTTCCTACCGAGGTAATACGATAGAAAAACATGATTGTTCGTTTTTTACGACTATTGTATATCTCCTCCATGTCTGGTTGATGTGGAGGTTTTTATATGAACGGTATGAATGTAGCAAATTCACAGGAGGTGTAAAAATGGGCAACGCTATCGAACTAAAGAAACAAGTCGTCGAAGAAATTGCTGACAAACTAAAAAACAGCGTATCAACAATTGTTGTTGATTACCGCGGTCTTAACGTTGCGGAAGTAACTGAACTTCGTAAACAACTTCGTGAAGCTGGAGTTGAATTCAAAGTTTACAAAAACTCTTTAACACGCCGTGCATCTGAAGCTGCTGAACTTGCAGGTTTGAATGACGCACTAACTGGTCCAAACGCAATTGCGTTCAGTACGGAAGATGTTGTTGCTCCTGCTAAAATTTTAAATGAGTTCTCTAAAAAGAATGAAGCTCTTGAAATTAAAGCAGGTGTTATTGAAGGAAACATTGTATCTGTTGAGGAGATCAAAGCACTTGCAGATCTACCATCACGCGAAGGTTTACTTTCAATGTTACTCAGCGTACTTCAAGCTCCTATTCGCAATCTTGCTCTTGCTGCAAAAGCTGTGGCAGATCAAAAAGAAGAACAAGGCGCATAAGTTGAAATTAATCTCGTTCTATTAAAATAAAACAAAACATTCCAAGGAGGAAATTTTATCATGACTAAAGAACAAATCATTGAAGCAGTTAAAAATATGACTGTTTTAGAATTAAATGACTTAGTAAAAGCAATCGAAGAAGAATTTGGTGTAACTGCTGCAGCTCCTGTAGCTGTTATGGGTGGAGCTGCTGCTGGTGGCGCTGCTGAAGAAAAAACTGAATTTGATGTTGTTCTTGCTTCTGCAGGAGATCAAAAAATCAAAGTTATCAAGGTTGTACGTGAAATCACTGGCCTTGGACTTAAAGAAGCTAAAGAAGTTGTTGATAACGCTCCGAAGCCACTTAAAGAAGGCGTTTCTAAAGAAGAAGCTGAAGAAATCAAAGCTAAACTTGAAGAAGTTGGAGCTAACGTTGAAGTTAAGTAATAATGAATTAAAAAAAAGTCCGCTGCAAAGCGGGCTTTTTTTGCTTTTTCAAAAAATATCATTTATAATTCGTTCGGGATAGTAGAAAGAGGTGACTCTATGGGTGATCATTATTACTCTCGTGAACCTAAGGTGGAAAGCAACCCGATTTATTGGGAATATACACTAAGGAATAATAGGTTCAAATTTAAGACTGATCAAGGAGTTTTTTCAAAAAGCGAAGTGGACTTTGGGTCAAGATTATTGATTGAAATGTTCGAGTACCCTTCTGTTGATGGAGATATTTTGGATGTAGGCTGCGGGTACGGTCCTATTGGGTTATCTATTGCAAAGGAATCCAACAGGAACGTACATATGGTAGATGTCAATGATCGTGCGCTTGGTCTAGCAAAGGAAAATGCACAATTAAATGGTATTTCAAATGTCTCAATATACGAAAGTGATCGTTTATTAAATGTAAAGCATAGTCAATTTGCAGCTATTCTTACTAATCCCCCGATTCGTGCAGGGAAAAAAGTAGTGCATGATATTTTTGTGCAGAGCTTTGATCACTTGTGTAATGGTGGTGAGCTTTGGGTTGTTATTCAAAAGAAACAAGGAGCTCCATCTGCAATCGATAAGATGACTGAGCTTTTTGGAGATGTTGAAATCGTTGAAAAGAAAAAAGGCTATTTTATTTTACGCGCGAAAAAATATTTGACTTGACATTTTCGCTATGTTAATATTATAAAATGCCAACATAATATTTTATGGTTCTCTTACTATTTTTTGTGTTTACTGTATAAAGTTGGAATAGCAAGGGAAAACTAACAAAATAATAGTTCGTATTATGAAGATGTGGTTTTTGAGATTAAAAACCCTTTTTCTTTTTGTCTTATGAGAAAGGTGGTTTGGAGCAAGTGGTTGTTTAGCTCCGGCGCCTCGTATAGCTCTTTTAGAACACAAATCAAACCGTCTAAATGGTTATGGATAGTAAAAAGCCGGCTTGAGCTGTGCCTTTCGGGGTTGTCGAAGGTGCGTTTCCGCTTTTCTGATAATAGATGCACTATAACGCTTGATTTGAGGGGTGAATCAGTTGACAGGTCAACTAGTTCAGTATGGACGACACCGCCAACGTAGAAGTTACGCACGAATCAGTGAAGTATTGGAATTACCAAATTTAATTGAAATCCAAACCTCTTCTTATCAATGGTTTCTTGATGAGGGTTTACGTGAGATGTTCCAGGATATTTCACCGATTGAGGACTTCACTGGTAATTTGTCGCTTGAATTTATTGATTACAGTCTTGGCGATCCAAAGTATTCCGTTGAGGAATCAAAAGAACGAGATGTTACATATTCTGCACCATTACGTGTCAAAGTGCGTCTTGTTAACAAAGAAACAGGCGAAGTAAAAGATCAGGATGTCTTTATGGGTGACTTCCCGCTTATGACAGAAACTGGTACATTCGTCATTAACGGCGCAGAACGCGTTATTGTCTCTCAGCTTGTCCGTTCACCTAGTGTGTATTATAGCGGTAAGCTTGATAAAAATGGAAAGAGAGGCTTTACTGCAACAGTTATCCCGAATCGCGGGGCTTGGCTGGAGTATGAAACCGACGCTAAGGATGTTGTGTACGTTAGAATCGATCGTACAAGGAAACTGCCTGTTACGGTTCTTTTGCGTGCCCTTGGATTCGGTTCAGACCAAGAAATTCTAGATCTAGTCGGTGATAACGAGTATCTTCGTAACACTTTAGAAAAAGACAACACAGAGGGTACAGATAAAGCATTACTGGAGATTTATGAACGTCTTCGCCCAGGAGAACCACCTACAGTAGATAATGCTAAAAGCTTATTGGTATCTCGTTTCTTTGATCCAAAACGCTATGATTTAGCTAATGTAGGCCGCTATAAAATAAATAAGAAGCTTCATATTAAAAATAGACTTTTTAATCAGCGTCTTGCTGAAACGCTGGTTGATCCAGAAACTGGTGAAATCATTGCGGAAAAAGGTGTTTTACTTGACCGTCGGACGTTAGACCGTATTATTCCTAACTTAGAGAAGGATATTGGGTTCAAGAAATTTAGTCCGGTTGGAGGGGTTGTTGAGGAAGAGGTTCTGACACAATCCATTAAAATTTATGCTCCAAATGAAGATGGAGAAAAAGTCATCAATGTTATTGGAAATGCTTATGTGGAAGAAGCAGTTAAGAACATTTCTCCAGCAGATATCATTGCTTCTATCAGCTATTTCTTTAACTTGTTGCATGGCGTGGGAGATACCGATGATATCGACCACTTAGGTAACCGTCGTCTGCGTTCTGTAGGTGAATTGCTCCAAAACCAATTCAGAATTGGTTTATCAAGAATGGAACGTGTTGTTCGTGAGAGAATGTCTATTCAAGATACGAATACGATTACACCACAGCAGCTGATTAATATTCGACCGGTTATTGCCTCTATTAAAGAGTTCTTTGGAAGCTCTCAGCTTTCTCAGTTCATGGATCAGACGAACCCATTGGCAGAATTAACTCACAAGCGACGTTTATCTGCACTTGGACCGGGTGGTTTAACTCGTGAACGTGCAGGTTTCGAAGTGCGTGACGTTCACTATTCCCACTATGGACGTATGTGCCCAATTGAGACACCTGAGGGACCGAACATTGGTTTGATTAACTCCCTGTCATCATTTGCGAAAGTAAATCGATTTGGATTTATCGAAACACCATATCGTCGTGTTGACCCTGAAACGGGTAAAGTGACAAATCATATTGATTACTTAACAGCAGATGAAGAAGATAATTATGTAGTAGCCCAAGCGAATGCCCGCTTAGATGAAGATGGTTCATTTATTGATGAAGATATCGTTTCTCGTTTCCGCGGAGAAAACACTGTTATGCACCGTGATCGTATCGACTATATGGATGTATCACCTAAGCAGGTTGTATCGGCAGCGACAGCATGTATCCCATTCTTAGAGAATGATGACTCAAACCGTGCGCTGATGGGTGCGAACATGCAACGTCAAGCTGTTCCTCTTATGCAGCCGGAGGCACCAAGAGTTGGTACAGGTATGGAGTATGTTTCAGGGAAAGACTCTGGAGCCGCTGTTATCTGCAAACATGAAGGAATTGTGGAACATGTTGAAGCTCGTGAAATCTGGGTTCGCCGCATAACAAACGTCGATGGCCAAGAAGTTAAAGGTGACCTAGATAAATATAGATTGTTAAAATTTGTTCGTTCTAACCAAGGTACTTGCTATAACCAGCGTCCGATAGTAGCTGTAGGAAATCATGTGACTAAAGGTGAAATACTTGCTGATGGTCCTTCGATGGAACTTGGTGAATTAGCTCTAGGGCGTAATGTGCTGGTAGCATTTATGACTTGGGATGGTTATAACTATGAAGATGCCATCATCATGAGTGAAAGACTGGTAAAAGATGATGTATACACGTCTATTCATATTGAAGAATATGAATCAGAATCTCGTGATACGAAATTAGGACCTGAAGAAATTACACGAGATATTCCTAATGTCGGGGAAGATGCGCTTAGAAATCTTGACGAACGTGGAATTATCCGTATTGGTGCAGAAGTAAAAGATGGTGATCTGCTTGTTGGTAAAGTGACACCTAAGGGTGTAACGGAACTTACCGCAGAAGAACGTTTGCTTCATGCAATCTTTGGAGAAAAAGCACGCGAAGTTCGTGATACTTCTCTACGTGTACCGCATGGCGGCGGTGGAATTGTCCATGATGTAAAAGTCTTCAATCGTGAAGACGGAGATGAACTGCCTCCAGGTGTAAATCAGCTTGTTCGTGTGTACATTGTACAGAAGCGTAAGATACATGAAGGCGATAAGATGGCGGGGCGCCATGGTAACAAAGGGGTTATCTCTAGAATTTTACCAGAAGAGGATATGCCTTATCTGCCAGACGGAACGCCAGTTGATATCATGTTAAACCCATTAGGGGTTCCTTCTCGTATGAACATCGGGCAGGTGTTGGAGCTTCATTTAGGAATGGCTGCAAGACAGCTTGGAATTCATGTTGCTTCACCGGTATTCGATGGTGCAACGGAGGATGATGTTTGGTCAACGATTGAAGAAGCTGGAATGGCTCGTGATGCGAAAACTGTATTATATGACGGCCGCACTGGGGAACCGTTTGATAATCGTGTCTCTGTCGGTGTTATGTACATGATCAAGCTTGCTCACATGGTTGACGATAAGCTTCATGCACGTTCTACTGGACCATACTCTCTAGTTACACAGCAGCCACTTGGCGGTAAAGCTCAGTTTGGCGGTCAGCGTTTTGGAGAAATGGAAGTATGGGCACTTGAAGCATACGGTGCAGCATATACGCTTCAAGAAATTCTAACGGTTAAATCGGATGACGTTGTTGGCCGTGTTAAAACATATGAAGCGATTGTGAAAGGTGAAAATGTTCCAGAACCTGGTGTGCCGGAATCGTTCAGGGTATTAATGAAAGAACTTCAAAGCTTAGGGATGGATGTTAAAATCCTTTCCGGAGACGAAAAGGAAATTGAAATGCGTGATTTAGAAGATGAGGACGAAGTCCAACAGGCTGAATCACTAACAGTTGCTCCTGAAACACAAGAAGCTGAGTCAGAAACAGTTGGATCTAAAGAATAATTAATACACAAATTGTAATATTCATGTATCCTCTCAGGAAGAAGCGTACAGCTTAGCTTGAGAGGATAACTTGCTGAATTTTAGATTAGCAATAAGGGTAAAACCTGTAGATCAAAAGGGAGGTAGGCCCCTTGCTGGATGTCAATAATTTTGAGTATATGAAAATAGGTCTTGCTTCGCCCGATAAGATTCGTTCATGGTCTTTTGGAGAAGTAAAGAAACCCGAAACGATTAACTATCGTACATTAAAGCCAGAAAAAGACGGTTTATTTTGTGAACGTATCTTTGGACCACAAAAAGACTGGGAATGTCACTGCGGAAAATACAAACGAGTACGTTATAAAGGTGTTGTATGTGACCGTTGTGGGGTTGAAGTTACAAGAGCAAAGGTACGCCGTGAAAGAATGGGGCATATTGAACTAGCCGCTCCTGTTTCTCATATTTGGTATTTTAAAGGAATCCCAAGCAGAATGGGATTAATTCTTGATATGTCTCCGCGTGCGCTCGAAGAAGTAATTTATTTTGCATCCTATGTAGTAACAGAGCCTGGAGATACTACGCTTGAAAAGAAGCAGCTTTTATCCGAAAAAGAATATCGCGCATACCGTGATAAGTTCGGTAATAAATTTCAAGCATCGATGGGTGCTGAATCAATCAAAAAGCTTCTCTCCGATATCGACCTCGACAAAGAAGTTGATATTTTAAAAGAAGAGTTAAAGACAGCTCAAGGACAACGTCGTACTAGAGCAATTAAAAGGCTGGAAGTATTAGAGGCATTCCGTAATTCTGGGAATGAGCCTTCTTGGATGATTCTAGATGTACTTCCTGTAATTCCTCCTGAACTGCGTCCGATGGTTCAATTAGACGGAGGCCGTTTTGCGACGTCTGACCTAAACGACCTGTACCGTCGTGTTATTAATAGAAACAATCGCTTAAAACGTTTACTAGATCTAGGCGCTCCAAGCATCATTGTTCAGAATGAAAAGCGCATGCTTCAAGAAGCAGTAGACGCACTAATTGATAATGGCCGTCGTGGCCGTCCAGTAACAGGACCGGGTAACCGTCCATTAAAATCCCTTTCTCATATGCTAAAAGGGAAGCAAGGCCGCTTCCGTCAAAACTTGCTTGGTAAGCGTGTTGATTACTCTGGACGTTCAGTTATCGTAGTTGGACCGAACTTGAAGATGTATCAATGTGGATTACCAAAAGAAATGGCAATTGAGTTATTTAAGCCATTTGTCATGAAGGAACTTGTTGAAAAGGGCTTAGCTCATAATATTAAATCTGCAAAACGTAAAATTGAAAGATTGCAGCCAGAAGTCTGGGATGTTTTAGAAGAAGTTATTAAGGAGCACCCAGTTCTGTTAAACCGTGCCCCTACATTGCATAGATTAGGTATTCAAGCATTTGAACCAACTCTTGTAGAAGGTCGTGCTATCCGTCTGCACCCACTTGTATGTACTGCATACAATGCGGACTTTGATGGAGACCAGATGGCAGTTCACGTACCGCTTTCAGCAGAAGCTCAAGCAGAAGCTAGACTATTGATGCTGGCTGCACAGAACATTCTTAATCCTAAAGACGGGAAACCAGTAGTAACTCCTTCACAGGATATGGTTTTAGGAAACTATTATCTAACATTAGAACGTGAAGGTGCCGTAGGAGAAGGAATGATCTTTAAGGATACGAATGAAGCATTGCTCGCATACCAAAATGGTTATGTGCATTTGCATACTCGTGTTGCTGTGCATGCTGGTTCATTAAAAAATCAAACATTCACTGAAGAACAGAACAATATGATGCTGATCACAACTGTTGGTAAACTTATCTTTAATGAGATCTTACCAGAGTCTTTCCCGTATATTAACGAACCGACAAAAGGAAACCTAGAAGAAGAAACTCCTAGTAAGTATTTTGTTGAAAAAGGCGCGGATGTTAGAGAAATCATTAAAGGGATGCCGCTTGTTGATCCGTTTAAGAAGAAAATACTTGGAAATATTATTGCTGAAGTATTCAAGAAGTTCAAAATTACTGAAACATCAAAAATGCTTGACCGTATGAAAAACCTAGGATTCAGACACTCAACAAAAGCTGGTATTACCGTTGGTGTTGCTGACATCGTGGTATTAAAGGAAAAGCAGGAAATTATTGATGAAGCCCAAAGCAAAGTCGATAACGTGATGAAGCAGTTCAGACGTGGTTTGATTACTGAAGACGAACGTTATGACCGCGTCATTTCGATCTGGAGTGCAGCGAAGGATAATATCCAAGCTAAACTAATGAAGTCTTTAGATAAAACAAACCCAATCTTCATGATGAGTGATTCTGGAGCTCGTGGTAACGCATCTAACTTTACACAGTTAGCTGGTATGCGTGGATTGATGGCCAACCCGGCTGGACGTATCATTGAATTACCGATCATTTCGAGTTTCCGTGAAGGATTAACGGTGTTAGAATACTTTATTTCAACACACGGTGCTCGTAAAGGTCTAGCAGATACAGCACTAAAAACAGCTGACTCAGGTTATCTGACTCGCCGTCTTGTTGACGTTGCTCAGGATGTAATTGTTCGTGATGATGACTGTGGTACTGATCGTGGCTTGTTAATAAGTGCTCTTAAGGATGGTACTGAAGTTATTGAACCATTGGAAGAACGATTAATTGGCCGATATGCAAGAAAAGCGATCAAACATCCAGAAACGAACGAAGTGATTGTTCCTGAAAACGGATTGATTACTGAAGACTTAGCTGTTGAAGTAATAGAAGCGAATATTGAAGAAGTTTGGATTCGTTCTGCGTTTACGTGTAACACACGTCATGGTGTATGTAAGAAGTGTTATGGCCGTAACTTAGCAACTGGCCAGGAAGTTGAAGTGGGTGAAGCAGTTGGAATCATCGCTGCACAATCCATTGGAGAACCTGGTACTCAGTTAACAATGCGTACATTCCATACTGGTGGGGTTGCCGGAGACGATATTACACAAGGTTTACCTCGTATCCAAGAAATTTTTGAAGCACGTAATCCTAAGGGGCAAGCTGTAATCTCTGAGTTAGAAGGGGTTGTCGTCGGCATTAATGAAGGTCGAGACAGACAACACGAAATCATCGTACAAGGTGAACTTGAATCCCGTACTTATACTGCTCCATACACAGCGCGTTTGAAAGTAGCTGTGAATGATAGAGTAGAACGCGGGCAAGAGCTAACAGAAGGTTCAATTGATCCGAAGGAATTAATAAAAGTAAAAGATGTAAATGCAGTACAAGAGTATTTACTTAAAGAAGTACAAAAGGTTTATCGTATGCAAGGGGTTGAAATTGGAGATAAGCACGTTGAAGTTATGGTACGACAAATGCTTCGTAAAATCCGTGTCATCGACGCTGGGGAAACGGATGTTCTGCCAGGATCACTGCTTGATATCCACCAATTCACTGATGCAAACGAAAGAGCCTTGTTAGAAGGAAAATTACCAGCAACTGGACGTCCGGTATTGCTTGGTATTACAAAGGCATCTCTTGAAACGGATCCATTCCTATCAGCAGCGTCATTCCAAGAAACAACAAGAGTTCTTACAGATGCTGCTATAAAAGGTAAACGTGATGAGTTGCTAGGATTAAAAGAAAATGTTATTATAGGTAAGTTGGTTCCTGCAGGAACAGGTATGCAGCGCTATCGCAAAGCAGAACCAGTCATTACTGCGGAAGAACCAGAAGACACAGTAATTGTAGAGTAATCGTTAACTGGTGCGGTGCATGTTACAAGACATGTGCCGCATTTTAAAGAATTATTTGTGAGACTGCAAAATTAGTTTTGTAAAAAAATAATTTCTAGTGTTGACATTACTTTTCTAAGATGCTAATATAGCAAAGGTGCTCCTATTACCTGATACTTTGGAGGATGTATTCATGTCTTATGAAAAAGTAGCTCAGGCGAAAAACATCACGATAGGAACAAAGCAGACGGTTAAGGCGATAAAAAATGGGATAGCTAAGGAAGTGCTTATAGCGTCTGATGCTGATCGATATTTGACAGCTAAAGTTATAAGTGCTGCTGAAGAGTTGAAAATCCCAATTATATATGTAGACTCGATGAAGATGCTTGGAAAAGCATGCGGCATTGATGTTTCAGCTTCAACCGTGGCAATAACCATTTAAAAACTGTCCTTGTAGCACATATACTACAATGACTTTGTTTTTTGCTTCAAAATGAACCACCTGGATGTGTGGGCTTAAACAAAAACGAAGGGAGGAAACATAAATGCCTACTATTAATCAATTAGTGCGCAAGCCTCGTAAATCAAAAGAGGAAAAGTCAAAATCACCTGCGCTAAACAAAGGTTATAACAGCTTCAAGAAAGCACAAACTAATTTATCTTCACCACAAAAACGCGGTGTTTGTACTCGTGTTGGTACAATGACTCCGAAGAAGCCGAACTCAGCGTTACGTAAATATGCACGTGTTCGTTTAACAAACGGAATTGAGGTAACTGCATATATCCCTGGTATCGGTCACAACCTACAAGAGCACAGCGTTGTATTAATCCGTGGAGGTCGTGTAAAAGACTTACCAGGGGTACGTTATCACATCGTCCGTGGTGCGTTAGATACAGCTGGCGTAAACAACCGTATGCAAGGTCGTTCTAAGTACGGTACTAAGAAACCTAAAGCAGCAAAAAAATAATTAACTAGAAAATAATTACCTTTTGAAAGGAGGAAAAAAAATGCCACGTAAAGGACCTGTAGCAAAAAGAGATGTATTACCTGATCCAATGTACAACTCAAAGCTAATCACTCGTTTAATCAACAAGATGATGGTTGATGGTAAAAGAGGAAAATCGCAAGCTATTCTATACTCAGCATTTGATATTATTCGTGAACGTACGGGTAAAGAACCAATGGAAGTGTTCGATGCAGCACTAAAAAACATCATGCCTGTACTTGAAGTAAAAGCACGTCGTGTAGGGGGTTCTAACTACCAAGTACCAGTTGAGGTACGCCCTGATCGTCGTACAACACTTGGACTGCGTTGGTTAGTTAATTACTCACGCCTTCGCGGAGAAAAGACAATGGAAGAGCGTTTAGCTAACGAAATCCTTGATGCAGCAAACAACACTGGTGCATCAGTTAAGAAGCGTGAAGATACACATAAAATGGCAGAAGCAAATAAAGCATTTGCTCATTACCGTTGGTAAGATACTCCTTAAAATAAAAAATACTCTTACATTAGGAAGGAGAAAAACTGAATGGCTAGAGAGTTCTCCTTAGAAAATACTCGCAATATCGGCATCATGGCACACATTGACGCTGGTAAAACAACAACAACAGAACGCGTTCTCTATTACACTGGTCGTATTCATAAGATTGGTGAAACTCATGAAGGTGCATCTCAAATGGACTGGATGGAGCAAGAACAAGAACGTGGAATCACAATCACATCTGCTGCAACAACAGCACAATGGAAAGGTCACCGTGTTAATATCATCGATACACCAGGACACGTAGACTTCACAGTTGAAGTTGAACGTTCACTACGTGTATTGGATGGTGCTGTAGCTGTACTTGATGCTCAATCAGGTGTTGAACCGCAAACTGAAACAGTTTGGCGTCAAGCTACAACTTACGGTGTACCACGTGTTGTTTTTGTAAACAAGATGGATAAACTAGGTGCAGATTTCCTTTATTCATTAGGAACTCTACATGATCGTCTTCAAGCTAATGCGGTAGCAATCCAGTTACCAATTGGTGCAGAAGATCAGTTCGAAGGAATTATTGACCTTGTTGAAATGAAAGCTACTTTCTACGGCAATGACCTTGGAACAGACATGGAAGATCGTGAAATTCCTGAAGAATATATGGATCAAGCTGAAGAATATCGTGAAAAATTAATCGAGGCGTTATCTGAACTTGATGAAGCTTTAATGGAGAAGTATCTTGGTGGGGAAGAAATCACTGTAGATGAAATTAAAGCGGCTATTCGTAAAGGGACTGTTAACGTTGAGTTATACCCAGTAATCTGCGGTTCTGCATTTAAGAACAAAGGTGTTCAAAAAATGCTGGATGCAGTCATTGACTACCTACCATCTCCATTAGATGTACCAGCAATTAAAGGTACTATTCCTGATAGTGAAGAGGTTGTTGAACGTCATGCAAGTGATGAAGAACCATTCGCAGCGTTAGCGTTCAAAGTTATGACAGACCCTTATGTTGGTAAGTTAACATTCTTCCGTGTGTACTCTGGTACATTGAGCTCAGGTTCATATGTACAAAACTCAACAAAAGGCAAGCGTGAACGTGTAGGACGTATCCTGCAAATGCACGCTAACAGCCGTGAAGAGATTTCAGTAGTACACTCAGGTGATATCGCAGCTGCTGTTGGTTTGAAAGATACAACAACTGGTGATACTCTATGTGAAGAGAAAAATCTTGTTATCCTAGAGTCTATGGAATTCCCAGAGCCAGTTATCCAGTTATCAATTGAACCTAAATCAAAAGCTGACCAAGATAAGATGACTACTGCTCTACAAAAATTACAAGAGGAAGATCCAACTTTCCGTGCGCATACTGACCAAGAAACAGGTCAAGTTATCATCGCTGGAATGGGTGAACTCCACTTAGATATTTTAGTAGACCGTATGAAGCGTGAATTTAAAGTTGAAGCTAACGTTGGTGCTCCTCAGGTTGCATACCGTGAAACATTCCGTAATTCTGCGCAAGTAGAAGGTAAGTTTGCACGTCAATCTGGTGGACGCGGACAGTACGGACACGTTTGGATTGAATTCTCACCAAACGAAGAAGGAAAAGGCTTTGAGTTCGAAAACGGAATTGTCGGTGGGGTTGTTCCTCGTGAATACATTCCTGCAGTACAAGCTGGTCTTGAAGATGCTCTTGAAAGAGGAGTACTTGCTGGATATCCTATCGTTGATATTAAGGCAAGACTATATGATGGTTCTTACCATGATGTTGACTCATCTGAAATGGCGTTTAAGATTGCTGCGTCTATGGCTCTTAAAAACGCAGCTTCAAAATGTAACCCAGTAATTCTTGAACCTGTTATGAGAGTGGAAGTTATCATTCCAGAAGAATACATGGGAGATATCATGGGTAACATTACTTCTCGTCGTGGTCGTGTAGAAGGTATGGATGCACGTGGTAACGCACAGGTTGTACGTGCAATGGTACCACTATCTGAAATGTTCGGATATGCAACCACTCTACGTTCATCAACACAAGGTCGTGGTGTATTCTCTATGCACTTTGATCATTACGAAGAAGTACCAAAATCAATTTCAGAAGAAATCATCAAGAAAAATAAAGGTGAATAATTGATTTTCACCTGCATATAAAGTATAACTTAATTTAGGCAAGTTGCTGTGAGAAGGGTCGCCCCTTTCTCCAGCTTAAAAAATACTTAATATTTATTTATTGAAGGAGGATTTTTCCTAATGGCAAAAGCTAAATTTGACCGTTCAAAACCACACGTAAATATCGGAACAATCGGACACGTTGACCATGGTAAAACTACTTTAACAGCTGCTATCACAACTGTACTTGCAAAAGCAGGTGGCGGTGAAGCTCGCGGTTATGATATGATCGATAACGCTCCAGAAGAAAAAGAGCGTGGAATCACAATCAACACTTCTCACGTTGAATATGAAACAGCAAACCGTCACTATGCACACGTTGACTGCCCAGGACATGCTGACTATGTTAAGAACATGATTACTGGTGCTGCTCAAATGGACGGCGGTATCCTTGTAGTATCTGCTGCTGACGGCCCAATGCCACAAACTCGTGAGCACATCCTATTATCTCGTCAGGTAGGTGTTCCTTACCTAGTAGTATTCATGAACAAGTGTGATATGGTTGATGACGAAGAACTACTAGAATTAGTTGAAATGGAAGTACGTGACCTATTATCAGAATATGATTTCCCAGGTGACGATATTCCTGTAGTTAAAGGTTCAGCTCTTAAAGCATTAGAAGGCGAAGCTGAATGGGAAGAAAAAATCATTGAACTAATGGCTGCTGTTGATGAGTATATCCCATCTCCAGAACGTGATACTGATAAGCCATTCATGATGCCTGTTGAGGATGTATTCTCAATCACTGGCCGTGGAACAGTTGCAACTGGCCGTGTTGAACGTGGACAAGTTAAAGTTGGTGACGTAGTTGATATCATCGGTCTTGCTGAAGAGCCAAAATCTACTACTGTAACAGGTGTTGAAATGTTCCGTAAGCTTCTTGACTATGCTGAAGCTGGTGATAACATTGGTGCACTTCTTCGTGGTGTTGCTCGTGAAGATATCCAACGTGGACAAGTACTTGCAAAGCCAGGTTCAATCACTCCACACACAAAGTTCAAGGCTGAAGTTTATGTTCTATCTAAAGAAGAAGGTGGACGTCATACTCCATTCTTCTCAAACTACCGTCCTCAGTTCTACTTCCGTACAACTGATGTAACTGGTATCTGTAATCTTCCTGAAGGTGTAGAAATGGTTATGCCTGGAGATAATATTGAAATGACAGTGGAACTTATCGCTCCAATCGCTATCGAAGAAGGAACTAAATTCTCAATCCGTGAGGGTGGACGTACTGTAGGCGCTGGCGTTGTTGCTACAATCCAAGAATAATTTTAAATAAGAGAAAGCAGATGGATGACGATCCATCTGCTTTTTTGTTTAAAATATTCTTTTATAAATTGTTGCTTTGTATTTAAAAGTGTTATTGAACTTTGTATCTTCCATTTGGGGATATATAAATGAAGAACAGATAATCTCTTTACTTAGAAATCAAATGAAAACTCTTTCTAATATATAAATAGTTAGACTTTTTAAGTTAGACTTGAAAACATGACGCGCAGCCTATATAATAGTAAAAGTGTTCAGGACATAAAACATTTTAAATTAAATGTTGCATTTGATTTGTGTTTTATGTATAATAGACAATGTTGGTCTTTGACTGCGATGATGTGGAAGGTTGCTGACACACCCGGCCGCTTTGCCATGGCGAGTGTGTGGGAAATTTTCACGGAGAATGTCTATTTTAAAATAGGCGAAAAGGAGGGAAAATAATGGCAAAACAAAAAATTCGTATCCGTTTAAAAGCATATGATCACAGAATTCTCGATCAATCTGCTGAGAAGATTGTTGAAACTGCAAAACGTTCAGGTGCAGCTGTATCAGGTCCGATTCCGCTGCCAACTGAAAAGTCAATTTACACAATCCTTCGTGCGGTTCATAAGTACAAAGATTCTCGTGAGCAATTTGAGATGCGTACTCATAAGCGTCTAATCGACATCGTGAATCCAACACCACAAACTGTTGATTCATTAATGCGTTTAGATTTACCATCTGGTGTAGATATTGAAATTAAACTTTAATGAATAAATATGAAAACTTACAGGAGGTGTGACTATAATGACCAAAGGAATCTTAGGAAGAAAAATCGGTATGACTCAAGTATTTGCTGAAAATGGTGACCTTATCCCGGTTACTGTTATCGAAGCAGTTCCGAACGTAGTTCTTCAAAAGAAATCAGTTGAAACAGATGGTTATGTATCTGTGCAGCTTGGATTTGAAGATAAGCGTGAAAAGCTATCTAACAAACCTGAAAAAGGCCATACTGCAAAAGCGAATACTGCTCCTAAGCGCTTCGTTCGTGAATTCCGCGGAGAAGGATTAGGTGAGTTAGAAGTTGGTCAGGAAGTCAAAGTAGATATTTTCGCCGAAGGCGATACAGTTGATGTAACAGGAATTTCAAAAGGTAAAGGATTCCAAGGTGCAATCAAGCGCCACGGACAATCCCGCGGACCAATGGCACACGGTTCTCGTTACCACCGTCGCCCAGGTTCAATGGGTCCTGTTGCTCCAAACCGCGTATTCAAAGGTAAATTACTACCTGGACGCATGGGCGGAGAGCAAATCACTGTTCAAAACCTTGAAATTGTAAAAGTAGATACAGAACGCAATCTACTATTAATTAAAGGTAATGTTCCAGGAGCTAGAAAAGCTCTAATCAAAATTAAAAGTGCGGTTAAAGCGTAATACTTTTATTCGGAAAGGAGGAAATAAGAATGCCTAAAGTAGCAATGTTTAACCAAGCTGGATCTAAAGTTGGTGAAATCGAACTTAACGATTCAATCTTTGGTATTGAGCCTAACAGCCATGTTCTTTTCGAAGCTGTTGTTATGCAAAGAGCATCTTTGCGTCAGGGAACTCATAAAACAAAAATTCGTTCTGAAGTAGCGGGCGGTGGTCGTAAGCCATGGCGTCAAAAAGGAACTGGTCGTGCTCGTCAAGGTTCTATCCGTTCACCACAATGGCGCGGAGGTGGAACAGTATTCGGACCAGTACCACGCAGCTATAGCTATAAATTACCTAAGAAGGTTCGTCGTCTAGCGATTAAATCTGCTTTATCATCTAAGGTAGCAGAAGAAAATATCCTAGTATTAGAAAACCTTGCTTTTGATGCACCAAAAACAAAAGATTTCAAAGGTCTTTTAAAAGGACTTTCAGTTGATTCTAAGGCACTTATTGTAACAGCTGATCTAGATGAAAACGTAGCATTATCTGCACGTAACATCCCTGGAGTAACAGTAGTGACTGCAAACGGAATTAACGTTCTAGATGTTTTAGGTCATGATAAACTAATCATTACAAAAGCAGCGGTTGAAAAAGTAGAGGAGGTGCTTGCATAATGGATGCACGCGATATCATTAAGCGCCCCGTTATCACTGAACGTACTACTGATCTAATGGCTGAAAAGAAATATACTTTTGAAGTTGATGTTAGAGCAAATAAAACTCAAGTTAAAGACGCTGTAGAAGAAATCTTCGGTGTTAAAGTTGAGAAAGTAAATGTTCAAAACTACAAGGGTAAATTTAAGCGTATGGGACGTTTTGGTGGATATACTAGCAAACGTCGTAAAGCGATTGTTAAATTAACAGCTGATAGCAAAGAAATCGAATATTTCGAAGCTTAATTTGAAAATAGAAGAGGAGGGAAAATAAATGGCGATTAAGAAGTATAAACCAACCTCTAATGGTCGTCGCGGTATGACTTCATCTGATTTTGCTGAAATCACTACAGATAAACCAGAAAAGTCATTGCTTGCTCCTTTAAAGAAACAAGCAGGCCGTAACAACCAAGGTAAGATTACAGTTCGTCATCAAGCTGGCGGTCATAAACGTCAATATCGTATTATCGATTTTAAACGTAACAAAGACGGCATTCCAGGACGCGTTGCTACGATCGAATATGATCCGAATCGTTCTGCGAACATCGCATTAATTAACTATGTGGATGGTGAAAAGCGTTACATCCTAGCTCCTAAGAACTTAGTAGTTGGTATGGAAGTAATGTCTGGGCCAACTGCTGATATCAAAGTAGGGAATGCATTACCACTTGTAAACATTCCTGTTGGTACAGTTATCCACAACATTGAATTAAAACCAGGTCGCGGTGGACAGTTAGTACGTTCTGCTGGTACATCTGCACAAGTTCTTGGTAAAGAAGGTAAATACGTTCTAGTTCGTTTGAACTCTGGTGAAGTTCGTATGATTCTTGCTGAGTGTCGCGCAACTGTAGGTCAAGTTGGTAATGAACAACATGAGCTTATCAATATTGGTAAAGCTGGTCGTTCTCGCTGGTTAGGTAAGCGTCCAACTGTACGTGGATCTGTTATGAACCCTAACGATCACCCACACGGTGGTGGTGAAGGACGTGCACCAATCGGACGTAAATCACCAATGTCTCCATGGGGTAAACCTACACTTGGTGCTAAGACACGTAAGAAAAACAAGAAATCAGATAAATTTATCGTACGTAGTCGTAAAAAATAACGAGATTGAGCTACGGTTCAGTGAGAGAGCCGTAGGGCAATCACGAAGGGAGGTTCACACATGGGTCGCAGCTTGAAAAAAGGACCTTTTGTTGATGATCATTTAATGACAAAGATCGAAAAGCTTAATGAAACTGAAGGCAAACAGGTTGTTAAAACTTGGTCACGCCGTTCTACGATCTTCCCACAATTTATCGGACACACAATTGCTGTTTATGATGGTCGTAAACATGTTCCTGTATATATCACTGAAGACATGGTTGGTCACAAACTTGGAGAATTCGCTCCAACACGTGCTTACAAAGGTCACGCAAGTGATGATAAGAAAACAAGACGTTAATGAGAGGAGGGCATTCTAATGCAAGCAAAAGCTGTTGCAAGAACAGTTCGTATTGCTCCTCGTAAAGTTCGTTTAGTTGTGGATCTAATTCGAGGAAAGCAAGTTGGTGAAGCGGTTGCGATTTTGAAACATACTCCAAAAGCAGCTTCTCCAGTCGTTGAAAAATTGTTAAATTCTGCATTAGCAAACGCAGAGCATAACTACGAGATGGATGTAAATAATTTAGTAGTAGCTCAAGCATTCGTTGACGAAGGACCAACTTTAAAACGTTTCCGTCCTCGTGCAATGGGTCGTGCGAGTGCAATTAATAAGCGTACTAGCCATATTACTATCGTACTATCAGAAAAGAAGGAGGGATAATCAGTGGGTCAAAAAGTAAATCCAGTCGGTTTGCGTATCGGAGTCATCCGTGATTGGGAGTCTAAGTGGTACGCAGGTAAAGACTATGCTGATCTTTTACACGAAGACCTAAGAGTTCGTGAGTATATCACAAAGCGTTTAAGCGATGCTTCTGTTTCTAAAGTAGAAATCGAACGTGCAGCGAACCGTTTAAACATCACAATCCACACAGCGAAGCCAGGAATGGTTATTGGTAAAGGTGGTACTGAGGTTGAAGCGCTTCGTAAAGCTCTTAACTCACTAACAGGCAAACGTGTACACATCAATATTCTTGAAATCAAAAAAGCTGATATCGATGCGAAATTAGTTGCGGAAAACATTGCTCGTCAATTAGAAAACCGCGTATCTTTCCGTCGTGCTCAAAAACAAGTAATTCAACGTGCTATGCGCGCTGGTGCTAAAGGTATCAAAACAATGGTATCTGGACGTCTTGGTGGTGCGGATATCGCTCGTTCTGAATCTTACAGTGAAGGTACTGTTCCACTTCATACTCTTCGTGCAGACATCGATTATGCAACTGCAGAAGCAGATACTACTTACGGTAAGCTAGGCGTAAAAGTATGGATCTATAAAGGGGAAGTCCTTCCAACTAAGAAGAAAACTGAGGAAGGAGGCAAATAATATGTTAGTGCCAAAACGCGTTAAATATCGTCGTCAACACCGTGGGAAAATGCGCGGTCAAGCGAAAGGCGGAACTGAAGTAACATTTGGTGAATTCGGTCTACAAGCAACAGAAGCATCATGGATTACAAACCGTCAAATCGAAGCTGCACGTATTGCAATGACTCGT
This sequence comes from Robertmurraya dakarensis, assembly GCF_900156875.1. Classification (GTDB taxonomy): domain Bacteria; phylum Bacillota; class Bacilli; order Bacillales; family Cytobacillaceae; genus Robertmurraya; species Robertmurraya dakarensis. The sequence continues at coordinate 44,116 of NZ_LT707408.1, forward strand.
TATATGAAACGTGGCGGTAAAGTTTGGATTAAAATTTTCCCGCATAAGCCATACACAGCTAAGCCTCTTGAAGTCCGCATGGGTTCCGGTAAAGGTGCTCCAGAAGGATGGGTTGCAGTTGTTAAACCAGGTAAAGTAATGTTTGAAATCGCTGGTGTATCTGAAGAGATCGCTCGTGAAGCATTACGTCTTGCAGCACACAAACTTCCTGTTAAGTGTAAGTTTGTAAAACGAGAAGAAATTGGTGGTGAATCAAATGAAAGCTAATGAAATTCGTGACCTAACCACTGCCGAAATAGAACAAAAAGTTAAATCATTAAAAGAAGAGCTTTTCAACCTTCGCTTTCAATTGGCGACTGGACAACTTGAAAACACAGCTCGCATTCGTGAAGTACGCAAAGCGATTGCTCGCATGAAAACTGTTATTCGTGAAAGAGAGATCGGCGTTAATAATCGATAACCTGAGAGGAGGGTCACACGATGAGTGAACGCAATCAACGCAAAGTTTACACAGGACGTGTTGTTTCTGACAAAATGGATAAGACTGTTACTGTACTTGTCGAAACATACAAAAAGCATCCTTTATATGGTAAACGCGTTAAGTACTCTAAAAAGTACAAAGCTCATGATGAGCAAAACCAAGCTAACATTGGCGATGTAGTTCGTATTATGGAAACTCGTCCTTTATCTGCGACAAAACGCTTCCGTCTAGTAGAAGTTGTTGAGAAAGCAGTTATTATCTAATTGTTCGGAATAAGGTTTATCCCGAAGGGAGGTTACACACATGATTCAACAAGAAACACGTTTAAAAGTTGCTGACAACTCAGGTGCTCGTGAAGTATTGACTATTAAAGTTCTTGGTGGTTCTGGCCGCAAGACTGCTAATATTGGTGATGTTATCGTTTGTACTGTGAAACAAGCAACACCAGGAGGCGTTGTTAAAAAAGGAGACGTTGTTAAGGCAGTTATCGTTCGTACTAAGAGTGGTGCTCGCCGTAGTGACGGTTCATACATTCGTTTCGATGAAAACGCATGTGTAATTATCCGTGATGACAAAAGCCCACGCGGAACTCGTATTTTCGGACCTGTTGCACGTGAATTACGTGAAAACAACTTCATGAAAATCGTATCATTAGCTCCAGAAGTACTATAATATCAAATCAATTTGCCTTTAAGGAGGTGCGATCAGATGCATGTAAAAAAAGGTGATAAAGTAATGGTCATCTCTGGTAAGGATAAAGGCAAAACGGGTGTAATTCTAGCTGCTTTCCCTAAGAAAGACCGCGTGCTAGTAGAAGGCGTAAACGTCGTGAAAAAACACTCTAAGCCATCCCAGATGAATCCAAATGGAGGAATCATCAGCCAGGAGGCACCTATTCATGTGTCAAATGTAATGCCTATCGATCCTAAATCTGGTGAGCCAACACGTGTAGGCTACAAAGTGGAAGATGGCAAGAAAGTACGTATTGCAAAAAAATCCGGTGAAGTTCTAGATAAATAGTCAAAAGAAGAAGGGAGGTACAATGAATGAACCGCCTAAAAGAAAAGTATTCAAAAGAAATTACTCCTGCTCTAATGAGCAAGTTTAACTATAAATCAGTAATGCAAGTACCAAAGCTTGAAAAGATCGTTATCAATATGGGTATTGGTGATGCAGTACAAAACGCAAAAGCACTTGACAATGCTGTTGAAGAGCTAGCGTTAATTACTGGTCAAAAGCCAGTGGTTACTCGTGCGAAGAAATCTATCGCTGGTTTCCGTCTGCGTGAAGGTATGCCAATCGGTGCGAAGGTTACTCTTCGTGGAGAGCGTATGTACGAATTCTTCGATAAATTGGTTTCTGTTTCTTTACCGCGTGTACGTGACTTCCGTGGTATCTCTAAAAAGTCATTTGACGGACGTGGAAACTACACTTTAGGTGTAAAAGAACAGTTAATCTTCCCTGAAATTGATTACGATAAAGTAAGCAAAGTTCGTGGTATGGATATTGTTATCGTAACTACAGCTAATACTGATGAAGAAGCTCGTGAACTTTTAACTCAATTTGGAATGCCATTCCAAAAGTAATCGCTAAAATAAGGGAGGCGAAAATGTGGCTAAAAAGTCAATGATTGCGAAGCAAAAGCGCACGCCTAAATTTAAGGTTCAAGAATATACACGTTGCGAACGTTGTGGACGTCCACATTCTGTATACCGTAAATTTAAGCTTTGCCGTATTTGTTTCCGTGAATTAGCATATAAAGGACAAATTCCTGGTGTGAAAAAAGCTAGCTGGTAAAACCCATTATTGGGAAGGAGGTAAAAACAATGGTCATGACAGATCCAATTGCAGATTTGCTCACTCGCATCCGTAATGCGAACATGGTTCGTCACGAAAAATTAGAGGTTCCTGCTTCTAATATCAAGAAAGAAATCGCTGAAATTTTAAAGCGTGAAGGTTTCGTGCGTGATGTTGAATATATCGAAGATAACAAACAAGGTATCATCCGTATTTTCTTAAAGTACGGTCATAACAACGATCGTGTTATTACTGGTCTAAAGCGTATCAGTAAGCCTGGTCTTCGTGTTTATGCAAAAGCTGATGAAGTTCCACGCGTATTAAACGGCTTAGGAATCGCTTTAGTATCTACTTCTCAAGGCGTTCTTACAGACAAAGAAGCTCGCGCTAAACAAGTCGGCGGAGAAGTTTTAGCATACGTTTGGTAATCGAGTTTTTTAAAGAATGGAGGTGCAATAAATGTCTCGTGTAGGTAAAAAACCAATTGAAATCCCAACTGGTGTTACCATTACTATGAATGGAAATACTGTTACAGTAAAAGGTCCTAAAGGTGAATTGACTCGTACATTCAATCCTGATATGGAAATTAAGGTTGAAGATAACGTAATGAACGTTACTCGTCCTTCTGATTCAAAAGAACATCGTACAGTACACGGAACTACTCGTGCTTTACTTGCAAACATGGTTGAAGGTGTTTCTAAAGGTTTTGAGAAGAATCTAGAATTGATCGGTGTAGGTTACCGTGCTGCTAAGCAAGGTAAAAAACTAGTCTTAAACGTTGGTTATTCTCACCCTGTTGAAATCGAACCTGAAGAAGGTGTAGAAGTTGAAGTTGCTTCTAACACAAAGGTATCAGTAAAAGGTATTGACAAGGAACGTGTTGGTGCATTAGCTGCTAATATCCGCGATGTACGTCCTCCAGAGCCTTATAAAGGTAAAGGAATTCGCTACGAAGGTGAATATGTACGCCGTAAAGAAGGTAAAACAGGTAAGTAATGCCTCATAGGTAAACGAAAGGAGTGACCTAAATGATTACGAAGGCTGATAAAAATGCTACACGTAAGAAAAGACACGCACGTGTGCGTTCTAAACTTAGTGGTACTGCAGCTCGTCCTCGTTTAAATGTGTTCCGTTCAAACAAACACATTTATGCACAATTAATCGACGATGTAAATGGAGTAACTCTAGCGAGTGCTTCAACTAAAGATAAAGAAGTAAGTCTTGACTCTACTTCTAACGTAGATGCAGCAGTAATGGTCGGTGAACTAGTTGCTAAACGTGCAGTTGAAAAGGGTATTAAATCTGTAGTGTTTGACCGTGGAGGATATTTATATCACGGACGTGTTAAAGCATTAGCAGATGCGGCACGTGAGAACGGCTTAGAATTTTAATAGATAAAGGAGGGACAAAAGAATGCGTCGTATCGATCCAAACAAACTTGAACTTGAAGAGCGTGTAGTTACAGTCAATCGTGTTGCGAAGGTTGTTAAAGGTGGTCGTCGTTTCCGTTTCACTGCACTTGTAGTGGTTGGAGACAAAAACGGTCACGTTGGTTTCGGAACTGGTAAAGCACAAGAAGTACCAGATGCAATCCGCAAAGCTATTGAAGATGCTAAGAAAAACTTAATCGAAGTACCTATGGTAGGAACAACACTTCCTCACCAAGTTATCGGACACTTTGGTGCGGGTGAGATTCTTCTAAAACCTGCTGCTGAAGGTACAGGAGTAATCGCTGGTGGTCCTGTTCGTGCGGTACTAGAATTAGCTGGTGTAGGTGATATCCTTTCTAAATCATTAGGAACAAACACACCAATTAATATGGTCCGTGCTACTATCGATGGACTAAAACAATTAAAACGTGCTGAAGACGTAGCGAAATTACGTGGAAAATCAGTAGAAGAACTGTTAGGATAAGGAGGGAAATCAAATGGCTAATAAATTAGAAATTACCCTCACTCGCAGTGTGATTGGTCGCCCACAAGATCAAAAAGATACAGTTAAAGCACTTGGTCTACGTAAAACGAACCAAACTGTACAAAAAGATGATAATGCTGCTATCCGCGGTATGATCAACAAAGTTGCTCACTTAGTAACGGTTAAAGAAATATAATTTCATTCTTCTTCAAAATAAGGAGGTGCCAACATGAAACTTCATGAATTAAAACCTGCAGAGGGTTCTCGTAAAGAACGTAAACGTCTAGGTCGTGGTATCGGTTCTGGGCAAGGTAAAACTGCTGGTAAAGGTCATAAAGGTCAAAATGCTCGTTCTGGCGGCGGTGTACGCCCTGGATTCGAGGGTGGTCAAACACCTTTATATCGTCGTTTACCTAAACGTGGTTTCACAAACATTAACCGTAAAGAATTCGCTATCGTGAATCTTGACGTCCTAAATCGTTTCGAAGACGGAACTGAAGTAACTCCTGAATTATTAATTGAAACAGGAGTTGTAAGTAACGAAAAAGCAGGAATTAAGATTCTTGCTAAAGGCAAAGTTGAGAAAAAGCTTTCTGTGAAAGCTCATAAATTCTCCTCTGCTGCAAAGGAAGCAATTGAAGCTGCCGGCGGTAAAACTGAGGTGATTTAATGTTTCAGACATTCTCCAATTTTATGCGTGTGGGTGATATAAGACAAAAAATCATATTCACCCTTTTAATGTTGATTGTATTTCGTATCGGTACATTTATTCCTGTTCCGGGCGTAAATGCAGATGTCCTTAAAGCACAAGATCAAGTGAATGTCTTTGGGGTCCTGAATACATTCGGCGGCGGTGCGCTTCTTAATTTCTCAATCTTGGCTATGGGGATAATGCCGTATATTACAGCGTCCATTATTATTCAGTTACTGCAAATGGATGTTGTACCAAAATTTACGGAATGGTCAAAGCAAGGAGATGTCGGACGTCGTAAGTTAGCTCAGTTTACTCGTTATTTTACAATAGTGCTTGGGTTTATCCAGGCATTAGGAATGTCATACGGGTTTAACAATCTTGCAGGTGGTATGCTGATTGATAATCCCGGAATTGCATCCTATTTACTAATCGCAACTGTGTTAACTGCTGGTACTGCTTTTTTGATGTGGCTTGGTGAACAAATCACTTCAAAGGGTGTAGGTAATGGGATTTCTATTATCATCTTTGCTGGGATTGTCGCTGGTATCCCATCAACCGTAAATCAAATTTACGTTCAGCAATTTGAAGATGCGGGTGAGCAATTATTTTTACGAATTGTTACAGTATTGTTGATCCTTATCGCTATCGTTGCTGTTGTGGTTGGTGTTATATTTGTCAATCAGGCATTACGTAAGATTCCTATTCAATATGCGAAGCGTATGGTAGCAGGAAGAATGCCTACAGGTCAATCTACTCATCTACCTTTAAAGGTAAATGCTGCAGGTGTTATTCCAGTAATCTTTGCGATTTCATTTATTGTAACACCAACGACGATTGCACAGTTCTTTGAACAAAATGATGTAACGTTGTGGATACAAAGGGTATTTGATTATACACAACCGATTGGTATGGTGATATATAGTGCGTTAATCATCGCATTTACGTATTTCTATGCCTTTATCCAAGTGAATCCTGAGCAAGTCACTGAAAACTTGAAGAAACAAGGTGGATATATTCCGGGTATTCGTCCTGGAAAAGATACGCAGTCATATCTTACTCGTGTCTTATATCGTTTAACTTTTGTCGGTTCGATTTTCTTAGCAGTCATTGCTATTTTACCGGTGTTTTTTATAAACTTTGCTGGTTTACCACAGTCTGCTCAAATCGGCGGAACAAGCTTGCTCATCGTTGTCGGTGTTGCGCTTGAGACGATGAAACAGCTTGAAGCACAGCTTGTTAAACGTCATTATAAAGGATTTATCAAATAATTCGGTATTGGGGACAACAAAAGTTCCCAAAACCGTATTAGGGACTGAGGAGGAATTCGTGTGAATTTAGTATTAATGGGTCTTCCGGGTGCCGGTAAAGGAACACAAGCTGAGAAAATCGTAGAAAAATACGGCATTCCTCATATTTCAACAGGTGACATGTTTCGTGCAGCTATGAAAGAAGGCACGGAGCTTGGTTTAAAAGCAAAATCTTTTATGGATCAAGGTGCTCTTGTTCCAGATGAAGTAACAATCGGAATTGTTCGTGAACGTTTAAGTAAAGAAGATTGTCAAAAAGGTTTTCTACTTGATGGATTCCCTAGAACGGTACCACAAGCAGAAGCACTTGAAGATATTCTTACTGAACTAAACAAGAAGATAGATTATGTCATTAATATTGATGTAGATCAAGAAATCTTAATGGAACGTTTAACTGGACGTCGTATTTGTAAAAGCTGTGGTGCAACTTACCACTTAGTGTTCAACCCTCCATCTAAGGAAGGCACTTGTGATCGCTGTGGTGGAGAACTTTATCAACGAGCTGATGATAATGCTGAAACAGTTAATAATCGTCTGCAAGTTAATATTGAACAATCAAAACCACTCTTAGACTTTTACGAAACTAAAGGATATTTAAAGAATATAAATGGGCAGCAAGATATTGACAAAGTATTTGTCGATGTTGACCAACTTCTTGGGAGCTTGACTTAATGATTATATGCAAGACTCCAAGAGAGATCGAAATCATGCGTGAAGCTGGCCGTATCGTTGCGTTAACACATCAGGAATTGAAGAAACATATTGTACCTGGAATTAAAACAAAAGACTTGGATAAAATTGCTGATAATTTTATTCGTGATCATGGTGCAATTCCTTCTTTCAAAGGGTACAATGGGTTTTCTGGCAGTATTTGCGCATCTGTGAACGATGAACTCGTTCACGGCATTCCTGGGGAACGTGTTTTAAACGAGGGCGACATTATCAGCATCGATATTGGTGCTAAGTATAATGGGTACCACGGTGATTCTGCATGGACATATCCTGTTGGCACAGTGGATAAAGAAACGATTCATCTTTTAGAAATAACGGAAGAATCACTATATAAAGGTCTTAATGAAGCTAAGCCAGGGGAACGTCTTTCGAACATCTCCCATGCGATCCAAACGTATGTAGAATCTAACGCTTTTTCTATTGTACGTGAGTATGTTGGACATGGAATAGGGCAAGACTTACATGAGGATCCTCAAATCCCTCATTTTGGTCCTCCTAATAAAGGTCCACGCTTAAAGCCGGGAATGGTACTATGTATTGAACCGATGGTGAATGCAGGGAGCCGTTACGTTAAAACATTAGCCGATAATTGGACTGTTGTAACGATTGACGGAAGCAGGTGTGCTCACTTTGAACATACAATTGCTATCACTGAAACAGGTTACGAGATTTTAACGCAAGCGTAATATGTAGGTGGTTCCATTGGTTTACTTTGACTCGCGTCCAAAATTAATGCAATTAGTTTTAATTACGGGGGACGAGATACAAGTCTGTATGCTATAATTGTAAGGTTGACAGATGAATGGCTTGTTAACATAATAAACAACATGTCGGGCGTTTGACGAACGATTGAGAAAGAAATAATTTCTCCGTCTCCAACTTACTAATTATTTTCACCTAAAGTTCATAGAATTTTATTCTATCCGGTCATGTTACTAATGGAAAGCTAAAGACTGCATTATGGAAGTTCGTATATTTTTTAAAAGAAGGGAGACTAGTTCGATGGCGAAAGATGATGTAATTGAAATTGAAGGTACAGTACTTGAAACTTTGCCAAATGCAATGTTTAAGGTAGAATTGGAAAATGGTCATACAGTGTTAGCTCATGTTTCTGGTAAGATCCGCATGCACTTCATTCGTATTCTGCCAGGAGATAAAGTAACTGTTGAGCTTTCCCCATATGATTTAACACGCGGAAGAATTACTTACCGTTTTAAATAAATCTATTGCACTCCGTACTACCAAGGAGGTTAGGATAATGAAAGTAAGACCATCTGTAAAACCGATCTGCGAGAAATGTAAAGTTATCCGTAGACGCGGAAAAGTTATGGTTATATGTGAAAACCCTAAACATAAACAAAAACAAGGTTAATATTAAGGAGGTGCGCATATAATGGCACGTATTGCTGGTGTAGACGTTCCACGTGAGAAGCGTGTAGTTATCTCATTAACATACATTTATGGAATTGGTAAAAGTACTGCTCAAAAGGTACTAGCTGAGGCTGGAGTTTCTGAGGATACTCGCGTTCGTGATTTAACAGAAGATGAATTAAACAAAATCCGTGATATCATTGATAAATTAAAGGTTGAAGGTGACCTTCGCCGTGAAGTATCACTAAACATCAAGCGTTTAATGGAGATCGGAAGCTATCGTGGTCTTCGTCATCGTCGTGGTTTACCTGTTCGTGGTCAAAATACGAAGAACAATGCTCGTACGCGTAAAGGCCCACGTAAAACTGTAGCTAACAAGAAGAAATAATCTGTAAAGGAGGTACTTTAAATGGCTCGTAAAACTAATACACGCAAACGTCGTGTTAAAAAGAATATTGAACAAGGTGTTGCACACATTCGTTCTACTTTTAATAACACAATTGTAACTATTACTGACGTTCATGGAAATGCTCTTTCATGGTCAAGTGCTGGTGCTCTAGGATTTAAAGGTTCTCGTAAATCTACTCCTTTTGCAGCGCAAATGGCAGCTGAAACTGCAGCTAAATCTTCTATGGAACACGGTATGAAAACTCTTGAAGTAACTGTTAAAGGTCCTGGTGCCGGCCGTGAAGCAGCAATTCGTGCTCTTCAAGCTGCAGGTCTAGAAGTTACAGCTATCAGAGACGTAACTCCTGTTCCTCATAACGGATGCCGTCCACCAAAACGTCGCCGTGTGTAATTTTTCTGTATAGAATTTGTATCCCTGTCTATAATGGGATATGTAACAAATTTTTCTAGATAAATACAGAATGAAATAAACCAGTTGTTGTGCACAATCGGGAACGTATACAGGGGGAATTTCGGTTAAAGGTTTTAACCGGGGTTTCGACGTTTTGAAGGAGGGTGTATTTGATGATCGAAATAGAAAAACCAAAAATCGAAACGGTTGAGATCAGCGATGATGCCAAGTACGGGAAGTTCGTCGTAGAGCCACTTGAACGTGGATATGGTACTACTTTGGGTAACTCCTTACGTCGTATCCTACTATCGTCTCTCCCAGGTGCTGCTGTCACATCGATTCAAGCTGATGGTGTTCTTCATGAATTTCAAACGATTGAAGGTGTCGTTGAGGACGTAACATCTATAATTCTTAATATTAAGAAGTTAGCTCTAAAAATCTACTCAGATGAAGAGAAAACTTTAGAAATTGATATTCAAGGTGAAGGTGTTGTAACTGCTGCTGACATTACTCATGATAGTGATGTGGAGATTCTAAACCCAGATCTACACATTGCGACACTTGGTGCGAATGGTAATCTGCGTATGCGTCTTACGGCTAAACGCGGCCGAGGATATACGCCTGCTGATCAAAACAAAAGAGAAGATCAACCGATCGGTGTCATTCCAATCGATTCTATCTATACTCCAGTTTCACGTGTGTCTTATCAAGTTGAAAGTACACGTGTTGGTCAATTGACAAACTATGATAAGCTGACTTTGGATGTTTGGACTGATGGAAGTACTGGCCCGCAGGATGCAATTGCGCTTGGAGCTAAGATATTCACAGAGCACTTGAACATCTTTGTTGGTCTAACAGATGAAGCACAAAATGCAGAAATCATGGTTGAAAAAGAAGAAGATCAAAAAGAAAAAGTCTTAGAGATGACGATTGAAGAACTAGATTTATCTGTTCGTTCATATAACTGCTTAAAGCGTGCTGGAATTAATACTGTTCAGGAACTTGCTAACAAGACTGAAGAAGATATGATGAAGGTTCGTAATTTAGGACGGAAATCTCTTGAAGAAGTAAAACATAAACTAGAGGAACTTGGATTAGGCTTACGCAAGGATGATTGAGGTAATCGTCAACTTGATGTGAGATAACCCCAAGCGACAAAGATGACTTCAACAAAGGAGGGAAACTTTCATGGGATACAGAAAGTTAGGACGCACTAGTGCTCAGCGTAAAGCAATGTTACGTGACTTAGCTACAGACTTAATCATCAATGAGCGTATTGAAACAACTGAAGCTCGTGCGAAAGAACTTCGTTCAGTTGTAGAAAAAATGATTACTCTTGGTAAGCGTGGAGATCTTCATGCTCGTCGTCAAGCTGCTGCTTATATTCGTAATGAGGTTGCTAATGCTGAAGAAAACCAAGATGCTGTACAAAAACTATTCTCTGATATCGCTACTCGTTATCAAGAGCGTCAAGGTGGATATACTCGTATCATGAAACTTGGACCACGTCGCGGTGATGGTGCTCCAATGGTAATTATCGAGTTAGTTTAATTTTTCTAACAGACAACAAGGGCTTGGACAGTTTGAACAGAAACTTGTTCTATGCCCTTTTTCTGTAGTATCAATTCCACTATTAGTTTTCTAAGCCATTTCTGAGTGTTATGATGAGCATGTTGTATTCATATATTATGGACACTTATATTTTAGATATCCTTTACTGGTATTTGTTATTTTGGAAGGGTTATAAGGTGAACATGTCTCGTTTAGCTCATGCACCTCTTTTTAAGAGGTGCAGGCTTTCTTAATAATTCACAGTTCATTTAATGTTGAGCCAAGTAGGAAGACATTCTCATTTATTAATATGGGTATTATATATTTTTTATCTTTATATCGTAAATATTTAAATAATGTCTTCATATAGAAAGGCTCGCCAAATGGCGAGTTTTCTTTGTACTATCAGCAATCCTCACCTGTCCGCCTGGAGTGGATTGTGTCTTTTGATGGTACCTGGTACCTTTTATATAGGGGAGGAGGGCCTTTATGACGGATGCTGTTGTTAGGATTGAGAATGTGTCCTTTAAGTATGATGGTCAGTCTGATTTTGCTTTGAATAATGTTTCGCTTCATATTAATGATGGGGAATGGCTCGCAATTGTTGGTCATAATGGGTCAGGGAAGTCCACGATGGCAAAACTTTTGAACGGCCTGCAAACTCCTTCAGAAGGTAGTATTCAAATATGTGGGATTGAATTGACTGAGGAAACTGTCTGGGATACAAGAAAACAAATAGGTATGGTTTTTCAGAATCCTGATAATCAGTTTGTCGGGTCTACGGTTCAAGATGATGTGGCTTTTGGTTTAGAAAATAACGGTGTGCCTAGAGAAGAAATGGTTCAGCGAGTGAAGACGTCCCTTGAAAAAGTTAAAATGGACAAGTTTCTCGATCAAGAGCCACACCATTTATCAGGCGGTCAAAAGCAAAGGGTTGCGATTGCCGGTGTTCTGGCACTAAGGCCGAAAATTATTCTGCTAGATGAAGCTACTTCCATGCTTGATCCGCGGGGCCGTGAAGAAGTCTTGCAAACCATTAGAGAATTAAAAGAAAGCAATCAAATGACCGTTGTCTCTATTACACATGATCTCGAAGAAGCAGCAAAGGCTGATCGGATCATTGTGATGAATAAAGGGCAATTATACCGCGAAGGTACTCCTGAAGAAATCTTTCAAATGGATGAAGAACTTGTGGAGTTAGGACTTGATATTCCTTTCCCTGTTAAAATGAGTAAGTTGTTAAAAAGCAAAGGAATACCCATTAATAAACATTACTTAACAGAAGAAGAGTTGGTGGCACAATTATGGACATCTCACTCCAACAAGTAGAGTACAGGTATCAGGTAAACTCTCCTTTTGAACACTTAGCTTTAGAAGATGTTTCGATTGATATTCCTTCTGGAACATATCTAGCGATTATTGGTCATACAGGTTCTGGAAAATCAACGATTCTTCAGCATTTGAATGCAATTCTTAAGCCCACTAAAGGAAAAGTGATAATTGGAGATCAAGAAGTAACAAATGCAAAAAAACAAAAGAACTTAAAAAGTATTCGTAAAAAGGTAGGTATTGTCTTTCAGTTTCCTGAGCATCAGCTTTTTGAAGAAACAGTTGAAAAGGATATCTGTTTTGGACCAATGAATTTTGGTGTGTCTGAATCTGAGGCAAAGAGGAGAGCTAGAGAGGCAATCCTTCAAGTTGGTCTATCCGAAGAGATTCTTGCCAAATCACCTTTTGATTTATCCGGAGGTCAAATGAGACGTGTAGCGATTGCAGGGGTATTGGCGATGGAACCAGATGTGATTGTATTAGATGAGCCTACGGCTGGTTTGGATCCACGTGGCCGTAAAGAAATTATGGATATGTTTTACCGTTTGCATAAAGATAGAAACCTATCGACTATTCTAGTTACACATAGTATGGAGGATGCAGCGCTTTATGCGGATCAAATTGTGGTCATGCATCAAGGGAAGGTATTCAAAAAAGGCAGCCCGCGTGAAATTTTCCAATCACCTGTTGGACTAATGGAACTAGGCTTAGATGTACCGGAAGTGGTCAGATTTCAGAACAAGCTCGAGGATACCTTCCATGTGAAATTCTCAAAGACTTGTGTCACATTAGAAGAGTTAACAGAAGAGATACACCGGCTTTTTAAAAAGGTTGGTGAACTCACATGATGGAAAAAATGATTATCGGTAGATATATACCAGTAGAGTCTCCCTTACACCGTATGGATCCCAGGGCGAAGTTAATGATTGTTTTTCTATTTGTATGTATTGTTTTTCTCGCGAATAATGCGATTACCTATGGCATTTTAGCTGTTTATACTTTCTTAATGGTATTTGCCTCAAAAGTTCCCTTTAGATATATTATGGGCGGTCTGAAAATTGTTTTTTGGCTTATTCTATTCACGATGATTCTTCATCTTTTTTTAACGAAAGAAGGGGACATCCTATTTCAATGGGGCTGGTTTACAGTCTATGAAGGTGGTCTACGGCAGGGTATCTTTATTTCGATGCGATTCTTCTTGCTGATATTAATGACTTCTTTGCTTACGTTGACTACTACTCCAATTGAAATTACAGATGGACTTGAGGAATTGCTTGGTCCATTGAAAAAATTTAAATTTCCAGTTCATGAGCTTGCTTTGATGATGTCCATTTCATTGCGGTTTATCCCGACGCTGATGGACGAAACTGACAAAATTATGAAAGCTCAAACAGCTAGAGGTGTAGATTTTTCAGGCGGTACGATAAAGGAACGTATAAATTCGATTATTCCACTCCTTATCCCGTTATTTATCAGTTCGTTTAAAAGAGCTGAGGAGCTCGCTGTTGCGATGGAAGCAAGAGGATATAGAGGTGGAGAGGGACGAACCAAATACAGACTTCTGCAATGGAGCCTGCTTGATACAGGCATGCTGATTTTATTAGCGCTTGTTACTCTGCTGCTGGCTGTTTTCAGAATGTAAGGTGAGGGTAATGCACAGGATAAAATGTACCATTTCCTATGATGGATCACAATTTAACGGTTATCAAATACAACCGAAGAAAAGAACTGTTCAAGGTGAAATGGAAAAGGCGCTGCAAAAGCTTCACAAAGGCATTGAAGTGAAAGTAACAGCATCGGGAAGGACAGATGCCGGGGTACATGCCAGGGGTCAAGTTATCCATTTTGATTCTCCCTTAACGATCCCGTTAGAGAAGTGGCAAATAGCGCTAAATTCCCTCTTGCCAGATGACGTCTCTATTTTATCTGTAGAAAAAGCAGATCCTGAGTTTCACGCAAGATATAGTGCAGTCGGAAAGGAATATCGCTACTTTGTTCATTTATCGAAAGTAAGAGATCCTTTTAAACGTTTTTATGCTTATCGATACACATACGACCTAGAAATGTCTGCTATAAACGAAGCTAGTAAAGCTTTCTTAGGAACTCATGACTTCACCAGCTTTTGCTCAGCAAAGACAGAAGTGATCAATCGAGTTCGAGAAATTAAAACAATTGATATTTACCAAGAGGATGATATGCTCGTCTTCCGGTTTATTGGTAATGGATTCTTATATAATATGGTCAGAATTTTAGTAGGTACATTGCTGCAGGTTGGTTCTGGAGATATACATCATGAAAAGGTAAAAGAAATCCTTGAAGGAAAAGACCGTACATTAGCAGGTAAGACTGCACCACCTCAAGGCCTGTATTTATGGCAAGTTTTTTATAACTAAAAATTTTTTCTATGACAACTAAACCTGGTGTAACATTTTCTTGACATATGATTATCAGTGCTTTATCATAATATGGTATGTAATTTTAATCCCACGATAAGCCCCGGAACTTATTGTGATAAAGAATATACGAATTCAAAATTGAACAGGAATCTTAGGAGGGAAACTCATGCGTACAACGTTTATGGCTAACGCTAACAACATCGAACGTAAATGGTACGTAGTTGATGCTGCAGGCAAGACATTAGGTCGTCTTACTTCTGAAGTAGCTTCAATTCTACGTGGAAAACATAAACCAACTTTCACACCACATGTTGACACTGGTGATCATGTGATTATTATTAATGCTTCAAAAATCGAGTTAACTGGTAATAAGTTAAATGATAAAATCTACTACCGTCATTCAATGCACCCAGGCGGATTAAAAACAAGAACTGCTTATGAAATGCGTACAAAATACCCTGAGCAAATGTTAGAACTTGCTATTAAAGGTATGCTTCCAAAGAACTCTTTGGGACGTCAAATGTTTAAAAAGTTACATGTATATGCTGGATCAGAGCATCCACATCAAGCACAACAACCTGAAGTTTACGAACTTCGTGGGTAATTAAGGGAGGATTTTATATATGGCACAGGTTCAATATATTGGTACTGGTCGTCGTAAGAGCTCCGTTGCACGAGTTCGTTTAGTTCCAGGCAGCGGTAAAATTACAGTAAACGATCGTCAAATCGAAGATTACATTCCATTCGAAGCATTACGTGAAGTTGTTAAACAACCTCTAAATGCTACTGAAACTCTAGGCAGCTACGACGTTCTTGTTAACGTTAAAGGTGGAGGTTACACTGGTCAAGCTGGTGCTATCCGTCATGGTATCGCTCGTGCGTTACTTCAAGCTGACCCAGAATACCGTCCAACACTTAAGCGCGCTGGATTATTAACTCGTGATGCTCGCATGAAAGAACGTAAAAAATACGGTCTTAAAGGCGCTCGTCGTGCACCTCAGTTCTCAAAGCGTTAATTATCGCTTATCAAAGCTCTCAACCAATTTGGTTGGGGGCTTTTTTGCGCTTTAAAGCAGTTCAAGGAAGTGACATACCTTCTCTTCATACTCAGGTTTCTGTATTTGTCACCAATTGCCAGAATTACTGTATGTGACTAGATAGAAACTATTCAAAAGGGGTGAGCAATCTAGTGAAAGTGATTACAACCTTTGTTGATAAAAGGAGAGAAAAACAGCTTAAGTATGAAAAATCGGTACTGAGGGAAATTTCCATAAAAGCCTTAAAAGAAAAGGTGAAACTATACTTTGGGAGTTCCGATTTAACATCCAGCTTAATTATGCATTCAGGTATAGAGGAAGCTTGTTATGATGTTGCGATAGAGGCCTATTTATTGGGGGCACATTTTAGTAAGTTTGGTTATTATGGTGAATCTGTTGAAGATGTCAAAAGAAGGTGTATAAAAGAAGAAAAACACTTGATTGATACACTATATAACTTCATGCTCTATTGGGGGAAGGGAATGGAAGGTGTCTATAGTGAATCCCTCTATTACTTATGCGAACAATACGTTGAAAGCTGGTGGATGGAAGGTTTCCGAAAAGGTGAAAGGAGACATAAACTAAGACTTCACTAAACGGTCGCCTTAACACTTTTAAGGAGCAATCATTTTAGTTTAATACCTGTTCTATTCATCCTTTTTGTCCCATATATTGAATTGAGGACGAGCCGGGAAGGATTGATTAGGACAAATGAACAAGAAGATAAAAATAGCTGCCTTTATTGTAGGTCTTACTCTGTTATTTTTTATCCTGCAGTATGACTTCGAGGATAAAGATTCCATGAACTCGTGGAGTCTGCCTTTATCTGGAGAGATTATCCTTTTAGACCCTGGGCATGGTGGTCCTGATGGAGGTGCCGGTGACCAGGATGCATTAGAAAAAGATATAGCTTTAAATGTGTCATTGATCCTGCGTGATTATCTACAGCAGCAAGGTGCTCTCGTCATGATGACAAGAGAGGAAGATAAAGACCTAGCTAGCGAAGGAACACGGGGGTTAAGCAGAAGGAAGACGGAAGACCTTCAGAAACGTCTTAAATTAATTAATGAGTCAGAGGCTGATTTTTTTGTCAGCATTCATCTTAATGCGATTCCTTCTCCAAGGTGGAGCGGAGCACAAACGTTCTATGCGCCTCAGTTGAAGGAGAATGCCCGGGCGGCGAAATTTATACAAGATGAGCTTATTATTAACTTGGAGAATACTACAAGAAAAGCAAAACCAATTAATCATGTTTATATTTTAAAATATGCAAAAAAGCCAGGTGCATTAGTGGAGGTAGGGTTCTTATCAAATCCAGCCGAAAAACAAAATTTGAAAAAAGAAGAATATCAAGAAAAAGTAGCTGCTTCTATTTATAAAGGGATTCTTCGTTATTATTCTAATGAAAAAGAATTGGTTATTGAAGAGTAAAGAAGGTGTACACTGTTTGCGCCTTCTTTTTATTTTTTTCCATATGGCGGTGTGATTGAAATAACAGTAAAAGATGTGATATATGTTATACTGTTGTTGGAAACGAATACAAAAGGAGTGACATTCATGATTACAGAAGCTAAAGTTGTTGAAATTCTAAACGGATTGAAGGAACCATTTTTACATAAAACGTTAGAAGAATTGAATGCAATTGAGGAAATTAAAATAAAAGAAGAGAAAAATCATGTGAGTGTAAAGGTAGCCATTGCTAAAACTGGTACCGCAGAGCAGCTGCAATTACAACAGGAAATAGTAAATGCGCTGAAGGAAGCTGGTGCAGCGACAGTTGGGATCAGATTTTCTGAACTTCCAAGTGAGGTTCTGGCACAGCATCAGACTGCTCAGCAGGAGGATGATTCAGATAATCTACTATCCCCTAACAGTAAAACGACGTTCATTGCGATCGCAAGCGGTAAGGGTGGAGTAGGAAAATCAACTGTTTCGGTTAATTTAGCTGTATCTCTAGCGCGGCTCGGGAAAAAAGTTGGATTAATTGATGCAGATATTTACGGCTTTAGTGTTCCTGATATGATGGGAATTACAAAACGACCTGTGGTTAGAGGAGAAAAGATTATTCCGGTAGAACGCTACGGAGTAAAAGTCATCTCAATGGGATTCTTTGTTGAAGATAATGCTCCTATTATCTGGCGTGGTCCTATGCTTGGGAAAATGCTTAACAGCTTCTTCAGTGAAGTAGAATGGGGAGAAGTTGATTATTTACTATTAGACTTACCTCCAGGTACAGGTGATGTAGCACTTGATGTTCATAGCATGCTCCCAGCATGTAAAGAAGTGATTGTGACAACACCACATCCAACTGCAGCTTTTGTTGCGGCTCGAGCTGGTGCGATGGCATTAAAGACAGATCATGAGATATTGGGCGTCATTGAAAACATGGCTTATTTTGAAAGTAAGGTAACAGGTGAGAAAGAACTTGTTTTCGGTCAAGGCGGAGGAGATAAACTAGCCGAAGAACTTCAAACTGAAGTGTTAGGTCAGCTGCCGCTTGGACAACCTGATTGGGACGATAAGGATTTTGCACCATCTATTTATCAAGAAGATCATAAAATCGGTAAGATCTATCAAAGTATAGCTGAAAAAGTAGTTGAGAAATTAGGCTAAGATAAATAAATAGGACCTCTTCCGTTTGGAAGAGGTCCTTTATTGTCTGTAAAGTACTCCTATGCTGAACCTGCTTCTTCTTCTTTTTCTTTTTTCTCCTCACCTTCAGATTGCTCAGCAGCTGCTTTTAAAAGAATATCTTGTATCTTTGCTTTGTAGAGAGGACTTTCGAATGTCTCTGTCATGACTTTCTGTAAATGTTCTCTGTATTCTTTGCTTTTTAATAAGGTGGTGACTTCCTTTGTAATCTCCGGGTCCTTCAGTACTTCTATCATCATCGCTTTATATTCAGGATCCTTCATTAAAGATTTTAGAAGGGCCTCGTGTTCGGCTTTCATGCTCTTAGCGACACTTTCTGCAAACTTAGGATCTTCGAAAGACTTTTTCCAAAACTCAGTTCCTTTATCAGAAGTAAGAGTAGTCTCTATTGTTTGAGAGACAATAGCTTGATCCATAACAAGCTCTTGTTTCATGCCATCATCTTTCATAACTTCCTGAAGAGCTTTCTTTCCATCATCCGTCTTCAAAATATCAACAACCATTTTTTTTGTCTCTTCATAATCCATTTGTGCAGCACCGGTGTCAGTTTGAGCACAACCAGCTACTGTGGCCATAATGAAAAATGGGAGGAGGAGCAGAACAATTTTTTTCTGCATGGTAATAGCTCCTTTCAAATATGATTCCGAATTTGATTATTGATTTAAAAGGAATTCACTATCCTTACTATTAGGATGAAGAAATTCGACAATTTTTATGCGTTTGAAACGAATGCCTAGATTTTTTAATCTCTAGTTTGTTACAATCTAAAGAGGATTTAATGATCAAACTTGGAGGATAACAGATGTGAAAAGCCGTTATGTGGTAAAATTGTTTTTTTCTACCTTACTGGTAGGAGGAATTTCAACTGCTATTATAGGTTTTATTGTAAGATGGAATGAATTTCAACCGTATTTTACAGATTTTAATTTAATTGATATTTTATCAACCATATTTTGGTTATTTGGAGTAGGACTTATTTTTAGTGTTATCAGTCAAATGGGCTTCTTTGCATATTTAACAGTACATCGGTTTGGACTAGGGATATTTAAATCGGTCAAGCTCTGGAACGCCGTACAAATTATTTTAATCTTATTTGTTTTATTTGATTTAGTATACTTCCGTCACACAAGTTTTGGAGGAGAATTGGCTGCTTATCTGGGCGATGCAGTCTTTATCCTAGTTGTTGGCTTAGTCATAGCATTTTTCAAAATGAAACAAACCAATAAAGATGCATTTATTCCTGCATTATTCTTTATGATAGTCGTAACGGTGATAGAATGGATGCCGGTACTGAGAGTGAACGAGGAAAGCTGGTTATACTTAATGGTTTTCCCTCTCTTAGTTTGTAATGCTTATCAATTATTGATTCTTCATGTTTTAAATGAAAAATCAGCCCAAGAAAAAAAACCAGCTAAATAAGATAATTGGGCCGGTTTAAAAGCAGACATCTTGAGTTGAAGGCGAACTCCTTATGGGTTCGTCTTTTGTATTGCTATTACAAAAGTAAAGAGGCAGCATAGTTAGTTTTGTGCTGCCTCGATATCTTAATCTTGATTATTTTATTTCATCTGTCTTTGATTCTGCGTTAGCAATCATTTCGGATACAGAAACTAATTTTAAGCCTTTTTTATTAAGATTATCAATTATAGCAGGGAGTGCAGATGCTGTTTGTTTTGCTGAATCTGAAGCGTGAAGGAGGATAATATCCCCTTTCTTAGCTTTTGACACGTTTTCTAGGATTACCTCAACACCAGGATTGGTCCAATCTTTTGAGTCAATACTCCAATGGACGACTGTTAGACCATACTGTGTTGCAACTTTTAAAGTCTTCTGATCAAAGTGACCAGTAGGTGCGCGAACTAGCTTTATATTTTTTATATTAAGCTTTTTAAAGGCCTCTTGTGCTCTCGAGAGGTCTTTCTTAATTTCAGATTCCTCAAGTTCGGTATAATCTTCATAATTATATCCTAGAATTCCGATTTCATATCCTTCCTTGACGATTCTCTCGACAATAGTTGGATGTCGTTCTGCCCAGGCACCTGAAAGAAAAAATGTTGCAGTTGGAATATTCTTCTCTTTTAACACATCTAGGATGGGCTCTGCTTTCTCATCCCCCCAGCCAATATTGAATGTTAGGGCTACATCCTTCTCACCTTTGTACACAGCCTTTGGTCCATCTTTTTCTGAAAATGTAGGAATGTGGATATAATTTTCTAAATAAAAAAACCATGCTGTGAAAAATGCAGCAAATAAAATTAATAATAATTGTTTAATCCTTTTTCCGTTTAATACATAAAAAAAGTTCACTCTCATCACCTCGTCCCATACACTCCTTGTCTCATAGGTATGCTAATTTTAAAAAAATATGAGTAGAAGAGAGACATAAAAAAAACAAAATTGGAAAACACTACTATAACCAAAAAATAGAGGAGTGTATTTGAGATGCTAGGAATGCTTATTAACGAAAAAGAGGTAAAAGAAGTGCAGTATTTACTTAAAAGAGAGATGGATGAAATTCTATTTGATTTAGAAGACGAAAGAATTGACCACGTTGTAAAAAGAGCGATGGAAGAAAGATATCGTATACTGTTTGGATTATTTAAAAGGGTAGCAAGTCCAAAAGAATGTTTAGGATATATGCGTAAGACAAAGAATAAGAGTGCTTCTAAAAGTTAGCATGGTTTATTTTTGCTAGCTTCTAATAATAAGAAACAAATTCCAAAAAAGTTTTAAAGTTTTGTTGACTTACAATAATTACATATGATATATTATAAAAGTCGCTTATGAAGCGATTACAAGATTGTTCTTTGAAAACTAAACAAAGCAGAAACGTCAACAATAGATAGTGGAGGCGACTGTTCAACTCTGAGAGGCGTTGGAGAGCCGGCTATACAAATCTTTTATTTTAGATTTATTTAAGAGCTAATCTTACTCTTTTTTGGAGAGTTTGATCCTGGCTCAGGACGAACGCTGGCGGCGTGCCTAATACATGCAAGTCGAGCGGACTTTTAAAAGCTTAGCTTTGAAGTTAGCGGCGGACGGGTGAGTAACACGTGGGCAACCTGCCTGTAAGACTGGGATAACTTCGGGAAACCGGAGCTAATACCGGATAATGCTTCTCCTCTCATGAGNGCTGTATTGAAATTCTAACCCGCACCCCTGATCGGGGTGGGAGACAGTGTCAGGTGGGCAGTTTGACTGGGGCGGTCGCCTCCTAAAGAGTAACGGAGGCGCCCAAAGGTTCCCTCAGAATGGTTGGAAATCATTCGTAGAGTGTAAAGGCACAAGGGAGCTTGACTGCGAGACCTACAAGTCGAGCAGGGACGAAAGTCGGGCTTAGTGATCCGGTGGTTCCGCATGGAAGGGCCATCGCTCAACGGATAAAAGCTACCCCGGGGATAACAGGCTTATCTCCCCCAAGAGTCCACATCGACGGGGAGGTTTGGCACCTCGATGTCGGCTCATCGCATCCTGGGGCTGTAGTCGGTCCCAAGGGTTGGGCTGTTCGCCCATTAAAGCGGTACGCGAGCTGGGTTCAGAACGTCGTGAGACAGTTCGGTCCCTATCCGTCGTGGGCGTAGGAAATTTGAGAGGAGCTGTCCTTAGTACGAGAGGACCGGGATGGACGCACCGCTGGTGTACCAGTTGTTCTGCCAAGAGCATCGCTGGGTAGCTATGTGCGGAAGGGATAAGTGCTGAAAGCATCTAAGCATGAAGCCCCCCTCAAGATGAGATTTCCCATAGCGCAAGCTAGTAAGATCCCTGAAAGATGATCAGGTTGATAGGTCAGAGGTGGAAGCGTGGTGACATGTGGAGCTGACTGATACTAATCGATCGAGGACTTAACCAATTTAAAAGATGCTTGTCAAGTTATCTAGTTTTGAGGGAACAAACCTCAAACCAAATAGTCTGGTGACGATGGCGAGAAGGTCACACCCGTTCCCATACCGAACACGGAAGTTAAGCTTCTCAGCGCCGATGGTAGTTAGGGGCTGTCCCCTTGTGAGAGTAGGACGTCGCCAGGCAAGGCCCCTATTTTGGGGCTATTATTTTGTCTTACTTTAAAGGTAAAATTTTCTTTGGCCCGTTGGTCAAGCGGTTAAGACACCGCCCTTTCACGGCGGTAACACGGGTTCGAATCCCGTACGGGTCACCATAAACGGAGGATTAGCTCAGCTGGGAGAGCACCTGCCTTACAAGCAGGGGGTCGGCGGTTCGATCCCGTCATCCTCCACCATAAAAATATGCCGGCCTAGCTCAATTGGTAGAGCAACTGACTTGTAATCAGTAGGTTGGGGGTTCAAGTCCTCTGGCCGGCACCATTTTCGTGAGCCATTAGCTCAGTCGGTAGAGCATCTGACTTTTAATCAGAGGGTCGAAGGTTCGAGTCCTTCATGGCTCACCATTTTTATTTGCGGGTGTGGCGGAATTGGCAGACGCACTAGACTTAGGATCTAGCGCCGCAAGGCGTGGGGGTTCGACTCCCTTCACCCGCATTAGTAAATATAAATACCCTGCGGAAGTAGTTCAGTGGTAGAACACCACCTTGCCAAGGTGGGGGTCGCGGGTTCGAATCCCGTCTTCCGCTCCAGAACTATCTGCCGGGGTGGCGGAACTGGCAGACGCACAGGACTTAAAATCCTGCGGTAGGTGACTACCGTACCGGTTCGATTCCGGTCCTCGGCACCATATTTTTTACAAAGTGAAATAACTTACTCTTATACGCGCCCGTAGCTCAATTGGATAGAGCGTCTGACTACGGATCAGAAGGTTATGGGTTCGACTCCTGTCGGGCGCGCCATTTAAGCATTACGGGAAGTAGCTCAGCTTGGTAGAGCACTTGGTTTGGGACCAAGGGGTCGCAGGTTCGAATCCTGTCTTCCCGACCAGTTCAAATAATTCTATTATGGGGCCTTAGCTCAGCTGGGAGAGCGCCTGCCTTGCACGCAGGAGGTCAGCGGTTCGATCCCGCTAGGCTCCATTTTCTATGCCATTATGGCGGTGTAGCTCAGCTGGCTAGAGCGTACGGTTCATACCCGTAAGGTCGGGGGTTCGATCCCCTCCGCCGCTATAAAATTAATGGACCCTTAGCTCAGCTGGTTAGAGCAGACGGCTCATAACCGTCCGGTCGTAGGTTCGAGTCCTACAGGGTCCATTTATATATATGGAGGAATACCCAAGTCTGGCTGAAGGGATCGGTCTTGAAAACCGACAGGCGGGTTAAACCGCGCGGGGGTTCGAATCCCTCTTCCTCCGCCATAAAACCTTAATAAAATTATCGCGGGGTGGAGCAGTCTGGTAGCTCGTCGGGCTCATAACCCGAAGGTCGCAGGTTCAAATCCTGTCCCCGCAATTTGGTCCGGTAGTTCAGTTGGTTAGAATGCCTGCCTGTCACGCAGGAGGTCGCGGGTTCGAGTCCCGTCCGGACCGCCATCTTATTCCAGTAGGTATCTACTGTTAATATAGATTTTTTCTTTTCGTGTGGCTCAGTAGCTCAGTCGGTAGAGCAAAGGACTGAAAATCCTTGTGTCGGCGGTTCGATTCCGTCCTGAGCCACCTTTTTGGAGGGGTAGCGAAGTGGCTAAACGCGGCGGACTGTAAATCCGCTCCTTAGGGTTCGGCGGTTCGAATCCGTCCCCCTCCACCATTACGCTATATAGGGATATAGTTTAAAGGTAGAACAGAGGTCTCCAAAACCTCCAGTGTGGGTTCAATTCCTACTATCCCTGCCAATAAATATGGCGGTTGTGGCGAAGTGGTTAACGCATCGGATTGTGGCTCCGACACTCGTGGGTTCGATTCCCATCAATCGCCCCATTTATATTATTTTGGGCTATAGCCAAGTGGTAAGGCAACGGACTTTGACTCCGTCATTCGTAGGTTCGAATCCTGCTAGCCCAGCCAATTTTAATGGCAGCATAGCCAAGTGGTAAGGCAGAGGTCTGCAAAACCTTTATCACCGGTTCAAATCCGGTTGCTGCCTCCATTAATTTAGAACTGCCGGTGTGGCGGAATTGGCAGACGCGCACGACTCAAAATCGTGTTCCTTCTGGAGTGTCGGTTCGACCCCGACCACCGGTATTGTCGACTCCTATTTGCGGGTGTAGTTTAATGGTAAAACCACAGCCTTCCAAGCTGTTGTCGTGGGTTCGATTCCCATCACCCGCTCCAAATATAATGGGCCTATAGCTCAGCTGGTTAGAGCGCACGCCTGATAAGCGTGAGGTCGATGGTTCGAGTCCATTTAGGCCCACCATACGTAAAATAGTATTACTCCGCAGTAGCTCAGTGGTAGAGCATTCGGCTGTTAACCGAACGGTCGTAGGTTCGAATCCTACCTGCGGAGCCATTTTTTTATATGGGGAAGTACTCAAGTGGCTGAAGAGGCGCCCCTGCTAAGGGTGTAGGTCGGGCAACCGGCGCGAGGGTTCAAATCCCTCCTTCTCCGCCAGTAGAAAAAAGCGCCTTTAGCTCAGCTGGATAGAGCAACGGCCTTCTAAGCCGTGTGTCAGAGGTTCGAATCCTCTAAGGCGCGTTAGAGCACTTATTTAACTCATAGATTAAACATTGTGTTCGTGCTTGACGAAAACCAACGTTGTTTTCTTCTTTTTTTTCTTCTTTATTATTTTAGTAACTATATAAAGGCTTCTACCCCATTAGTGATTTATGATCAAAAGTTTTGATGCTCTTTTTAACTTGATCTACAAGGTGTTGATTTGAGTTATCAATACTGTACAGTTATGACACTGAAGTTTTTTTAAAAAAAGAAGTTGACTTCTACGAAACAAAATGTTATATTAATTCTTGTCGCTAAAAAGCGAGCTACAATCTTTTTTATCTTAAATAAAAAAAGATTTTAAAAAAAGAAGTTGACTTCTACGAAGTTAGATGTTACAATTAATTTTGTCGTCGCTTCGGCGGAGATCGAAAAAATAGTTCTTTGAAAACTAAACAAAGCAGAAACGTCAACGTTTTAATTTTAGATTTATTTAAGAGCTAATCTTACTCTTTTTTGGAGAGTTTGATCCTGGCTCAGGACGAACGCTGGCGGCGTGCCTAATACATGCAAGTCGAGCGGACTTTTAAAAGCTTGCTTTTAAAAGTTAGCGGCGGACGGGTGAGTAACACGTGGGCAACCTGCCTGTAAGACTGGGATAACTTCGGGAAACCGGAGCTAATACCGGATAATGTTTCTCCTCTCATGAGGAGAAACTGAAAGATGGTTTACGCTATCACTTACAGATGGGCCCGCGGCGCATTAGCTAGTTGGTGAGGTAACGGCTCACCAAGGCGACGATGCGTAGCCGACCTGAGAGGGTGATCGGCCACACTGGGACTGAGACACGGCCCAGACTCCTACGGGAGGCAGCAGTAGGGAATCTTCCGCAATGGACGAAAGTCTGACGGAGCAACGCCGCGTGAGTGATGAAGGTTTTCGGATCGTAAAACTCTGTTGTTAGGGAAGAACAAGTATCGGAGTAACTGCCGGTACCTTGACGGTACCTAACCAGAAAGCCACGGCTAACTACGTGCCAGCAGCCGCGGTAATACGTAGGTGGCAAGCGTTGTCCGGAATTATTGGGCGTAAAGCGCGCGCAGGCGGTCTCTTAAGTCTGATGTGAAAGCCCCCGGCTCAACCGGGGAGGGTCATTGGAAACTGGGAGACTTGAGTGCAGAAGAGAAGAGTGGAATTCCACGTGTAGCGGTGAAATGCGTAGAGATGTGGAGGAACACCAGTGGCGAAGGCGACTCTTTGGTCTGTAACTGACGCTGAGGCGCGAAAGCGTGGGGAGCAAACAGGATTAGATACCCTGGTAGTCCACGCCGTAAACGATGAGTGCTAAGTGTTAGAGGGTTTCCGCCCTTTAGTGCTGCAGCAAACGCATTAAGCACTCCGCCTGGGGAGTACGGCCGCAAGGCTGAAACTCAAAGGAATTGACGGGGGCCCGCACAAGCGGTGGAGCATGTGGTTTAATTCGAAGCAACGCGAAGAACCTTACCAGGTCTTGACATCCTCTGACACTCCTAGAGATAGGACGTTCCCCTTCGGGGGACAGAGTGACAGGTGGTGCATGGTTGTCGTCAGCTCGTGTCGTGAGATGTTGGGTTAAGTCCCGCAACGAGCGCAACCCTTGATCTTAGTTGCCAGCATTCAGTTGGGCACTCTAAGGTGACTGCCGGTGACAAACCGGAGGAAGGTGGGGATGACGTCAAATCATCATGCCCCTTATGACCTGGGCTACACACGTGCTACAATGGATGGTACAAAGGGCTGCGAGACCGCGAGGTTTAGCCAATCCCATAAAACCATTCTCAGTTCGGATTGCAGGCTGCAACTCGCCTGCATGAAGCCGGAATCGCTAGTAATCGCGGATCAGCATGCCGCGGTGAATACGTTCCCGGGCCTTGTACACACCGCCCGTCACACCACGAGAGTTTGTAACACCCGAAGTCGGTGGGGTAACCTTTTGGAGCCAGCCGCCTAAGGTGGGACAGATGATTGGGGTGAAGTCGTAACAAGGTAGCCGTATCGGAAGGTGCGGCTGGATCACCTCCTTTCTAAGGATGAAAAGAAAAGCGGAGGCGACTGTCCAGCTTTGAGAGACGTTGGAGAGCCGGTCATGCAAATCCCGGTTTTGGATTTGTGTGGACGGATTGAAACGGCCGAAAAGCTAGGAGCCGAAGCTAGACACAAAACCAATTACGTAGACGTTTTCTGACTTTGTTTAGTTTTGAGAGAATTATCTCTCAAGTTTTATCTTGCATATTCAAACATTGAAGGGCTTTCTTTTATGACTTTCTTTGTTTTGAATTTCTTTGCTCCTGCGCCGCAGTGGTTCGAGGAAGTGTTTCCTCAGCTCGTCGCAAGGCTGCATGAAGAATAGTCAGGAAGTCAATCATGATGTGATTGACATTCGTGGCCTTGTTCCTTGAAAACTAGATAACAAATTTGACAAGACATCATTTTTAAACAAGTAAGTTCTTTTTTAACATTAACTGATGGTTAAGTTAATAAGGGCGCACGGTGGATGCCTTGGCACTAGGAGCCGATGAAGGACGGGACTAACTCCGATATGCTTTGGGGAGCTGTAAGTAAGCTTTGATCCAGAGATTTCCGAATGGGGAAACCCTCCATCTTTAATCGGATGGAATCTTTACCTGAATACATAGGGTAATGAAGGCAGACCCGGGGAACTGAAACATCTAAGTACCCGGAGGAAGAGAAAGCAAACGCGATTCCCTGAGTAGCGGCGAGCGAAACGGGATTAGCCCAAACCAAGAGGCTTGCCTCTTGGGGTTGTAGGACACTCTATACGGAGTTACAAAAGAATGAGGTAAACGAACAAGCCTGGAAAGGCTGGTCAGAGAAGGTAAAAACCCTGTAGTTGAAACTTCATTCTCTCTTGAGTGGATCCTGAGTACGGCGGGACACGAGAAATCCCGTCGGAAGCTGGGAGGACCATCTCCCAAGGCTAAATACTCCCTAGTGACCGATAGTGAACCAGTACCGTGAGGGAAAGGTGAAAAGCACCCCGGAAGGGGAGTGAAAGAGAACCTGAAACCGTGTGCCTACAAGTAGTCAAAGCCCTTTTATGGGTGATGGCGTGCCTTTTGTAGAATGAACCGGCGAGTTACGATTACATGCGAGGTTAAGTTGAATAGACGGAGCCGCAGCGAAAGCGAGTCTGAATAGGGCGAATGAGTATGTGGTCGTAGACCCGAAACCAGGTGATCTACCCATGTCCAGGGTGAAGTCCAGGTAACACTGGATGGAGGCCCGAACCCACGCACGTTGAAAAGTGCGGGGATGAGGTGTGGGTAGCGGAGAAATTCCAATCGAACTTGGAGATAGCTGGTTCTCTCCGAAATAGCTTTAGGGCTAGCCTCACGATCAAGAGTCTTGGAGGTAGAGCACTGTTTGGACTAGGGGCCCTCATCGGGTTACCGAATTCAGACAAACTCCGAATGCCAAGTACTTATGCGTGGGAGTCAGACTGCGAGTGATAAGATCCGTAGTCAAAAGGGAAACAGCCCAGACCACCAGCTAAGGTCCCAAAGTATACGTTAAGTGGAAAAGGATGTGGAGTTGCTTAGACAACCAGGATGTTGGCTTAGAAGCAGCCACCATTTAAAGAGTGCGTAATAGCTCACTGGTCGAGTGACTCCGCGCCGAAAATGTACCGGGGCTAAACGTATCACCGAAGCTGTGGGTGGACACTTACGTGTCCGCGGTAGGAGAGCGTTCTAAGGGCGTTGAAGCTAGACCGTAAGGACTGGTGGAGCGCTTAGAAGTGAGAATGCCGGTATGAGTAGCGAAAGATGGGTGAGAATCCCATCCACCGAATGCCTAAGGTTTCCTGAGGAAGGCTCGTCCTCTCAGGGTTAGTCGGGACCTAAGCCGAGGCCGAAAGGCGTAGGCGATGGACAACAGGTTGATATTCCTGTACCACCTCATTACCGTTTGAGCGATGGAGGGACGCAGGAGGATAGGGTAAGCGCGCTGTTGGATATGCGCGTCCAAGCAGTTAGGCAGAGAAATTGGCAAATCCGTTTCTCGTGTAAGCTGAGCTGTGATGGCGAGGGAAATATAGTACCGAAGTTCCTGATTCCACACTGCCAAGAAAAGCTTCTAGCGAGGTAGTAGGTGCCCGTACCGCAAACCGACACAGGTAGGCGAGGAGAGAATCCTAAGGTGAGCGAGAGAACTCTCGTTAAGGAACTCGGCAAAATGACCCCGTAACTTCGGGAGAAGGGGTGCTTTTTAGGGTGCATAGCCCTGAAGAGCCGCAGTGAATAGGCCCAGGCGACTGTTTAGCAAAAACACAGGTCTCTGCGAAGCCGCAAGGCGAAGTATAGGGGCTGACGCCTGCCCGGTGCTGGAAGGTTAAGAGGAGAGGTTAGCGCAAGCGAAGCTTTGAATTGAAGCCCCAGTAAACGGCGGCCGTAACTATAACGGTCCTAAGGTAGCGAAATTCCTTGTCGGGTAAGTTCCGACCCGCACGAAAGGCGTAACGATCTGGGCACTGTCT
Organism: Robertmurraya dakarensis; assembly: GCF_900156875.1. Taxonomy (GTDB): domain Bacteria; phylum Bacillota; class Bacilli; order Bacillales; family Cytobacillaceae; genus Robertmurraya; species Robertmurraya dakarensis. The sequence goes on from NZ_LT707408.1 coordinate 73,206, forward strand.
CAACGAGAGACTCGGTGAAATTATAGTACCTGTGAAGATGCAGGTTACCCGCGACAGGACGGAAAGACCCCGTGGAGCTTTACTGTAGCCTGATATTGAATTTTGGTACAGCTTGTACAGGATAGGTAGGAGCCGTGGAAACCGGAGCGCTAGCTTCGGTGGAGGCGTCGGTGGGATACTACTCTGGCTGTATTGAAATTCTAACCCGCACCCCTGATCGGGGTGGGAGACAGTGTCAGGTGGGCAGTTTGACTGGGGCGGTCGCCTCCTAAAGAGTAACGGAGGCGCCCAAAGGTTCCCTCAGAATGGTTGGAAATCATTCGTAGAGTGTAAAGGCACAAGGGAGCTTGACTGCGAGACCTACAAGTCGAGCAGGGACGAAAGTCGGGCTTAGTGATCCGGTGGTTCCGCATGGAAGGGCCATCGCTCAACGGATAAAAGCTACCCCGGGGATAACAGGCTTATCTCCCCCAAGAGTCCACATCGACGGGGAGGTTTGGCACCTCGATGTCGGCTCATCGCATCCTGGGGCTGTAGTCGGTCCCAAGGGTTGGGCTGTTCGCCCATTAAAGCGGTACGCGAGCTGGGTTCAGAACGTCGTGAGACAGTTCGGTCCCTATCCGTCGTGGGCGTAGGAAATTTGAGAGGAGCTGTCCTTAGTACGAGAGGACCGGGATGGACGCACCGCTGGTGTACCAGTTGTTCTGCCAAGAGCATCGCTGGGTAGCTATGTGCGGAAGGGATAAGTGCTGAAAGCATCTAAGCATGAAGCCCCCCTCAAGATGAGATTTCCCATAGCGCAAGCTAGTAAGATCCCTGAAAGATGATCAGGTTGATAGGTCAGAGGTGGAAGCGTGGTGACATGTGGAGCTGACTGATACTAATCGATCGAGGACTTAACCAATTTAAAAGATGCTTGTCAAGTTATCTAGTTTTGAGGGAACAAACCTCAAACCAAATAGTCTGGTGACGATGGCGAGAAGGTCACACCCGTTCCCATACCGAACACGGAAGTTAAGCTTCTCAGCGCCGATGGTAGTTAGGGGCTGTCCCCTTGTGAGAGTAGGACGTCGCCAGGCA
>NZ_LT707408.1:75267-180267 GCF_900156875.1 Robertmurraya dakarensis
ATGGGTGATGGCGTGCCTTTTGTAGAATGAACCGGCGAGTTACGATTACATGCGAGGTTAAGTTGAATAGACGGAGCCGCAGCGAAAGCGAGTCTGAATAGGGCGAATGAGTATGTGGTCGTAGACCCGAAACCAGGTGATCTACCCATGTCCAGGGTGAAGTCCAGGTAACACTGGATGGAGGCCCGAACCCACGCACGTTGAAAAGTGCGGGGATGAGGTGTGGGTAGCGGAGAAATTCCAATCGAACTTGGAGATAGCTGGTTCTCTCCGAAATAGCTTTAGGGCTAGCCTCACGATCAAGAGTCTTGGAGGTAGAGCACTGTTTGGACTAGGGGCCCTCATCGGGTTACCGAATTCAGACAAACTCCGAATGCCAAGTACTTATGCGTGGGAGTCAGACTGCGAGTGATAAGATCCGTAGTCAAAAGGGAAACAGCCCAGACCACCAGCTAAGGTCCCAAAGTATACGTTAAGTGGAAAAGGATGTGGAGTTGCTTAGACAACCAGGATGTTGGCTTAGAAGCAGCCACCATTTAAAGAGTGCGTAATAGCTCACTGGTCGAGTGACTCCGCGCCGAAAATGTACCGGGGCTAAACGTATCACCGAAGCTGTGGGTGGACACTTACGTGTCCGCGGTAGGAGAGCGTTCTAAGGGCGTTGAAGCTAGACCGTAAGGACTGGTGGAGCGCTTAGAAGTGAGAATGCCGGTATGAGTAGCGAAAGATGGGTGAGAATCCCATCCACCGAATGCCTAAGGTTTCCTGAGGAAGGCTCGTCCTCTCAGGGTTAGTCGGGACCTAAGCCGAGGCCGAAAGGCGTAGGCGATGGACAACAGGTTGATATTCCTGTACCACCTCATTACCGTTTGAGCGATGGAGGGACGCAGGAGGATAGGGTAAGCGCGCTGTTGGATATGCGCGTCCAAGCAGTTAGGCAGAGAAATTGGCAAATCCGTTTCTCGTGTAAGCTGAGCTGTGATGGCGAGGGAAATATAGTACCGAAGTTCCTGATTCCACACTGCCAAGAAAAGCTTCTAGCGAGGTAGTAGGTGCCCGTACCGCAAACCGACACAGGTAGGCGAGGAGAGAATCCTAAGGTGAGCGAGAGAACTCTCGTTAAGGAACTCGGCAAAATGACCCCGTAACTTCGGGAGAAGGGGTGCTTTTTAGGGTGCATAGCCCTGAAGAGCCGCAGTGAATAGGCCCAGGCGACTGTTTAGCAAAAACACAGGTCTCTGCGAAGCCGCAAGGCGAAGTATAGGGGCTGACGCCTGCCCGGTGCTGGAAGGTTAAGAGGAGAGGTTAGCGCAAGCGAAGCTTTGAATTGAAGCCCCAGTAAACGGCGGCCGTAACTATAACGGTCCTAAGGTAGCGAAATTCCTTGTCGGGTAAGTTCCGACCCGCACGAAAGGCGTAACGATCTGGGCACTGTCTCAACGAGAGACTCGGTGAAATTATAGTACCTGTGAAGATGCAGGTTACCCGCGACAGGACGGAAAGACCCCGTGGAGCTTTACTGTAGCCTGATATTGAATTTTGGTACAGCTTGTACAGGATAGGTAGGAGCCGTGGAAACCGGAGCGCTAGCTTCGGTGGAGGCGTCGGTGGGATACTACTCTGGCTGTATTGAAATTCTAACCCGCACCCCTGATCGGGGTGGGAGACAGTGTCAGGTGGGCAGTTTGACTGGGGCGGTCGCCTCCTAAAGAGTAACGGAGGCGCCCAAAGGTTCCCTCAGAATGGTTGGAAATCATTCGTAGAGTGTAAAGGCACAAGGGAGCTTGACTGCGAGACCTACAAGTCGAGCAGGGACGAAAGTCGGGCTTAGTGATCCGGTGGTTCCGCATGGAAGGGCCATCGCTCAACGGATAAAAGCTACCCCGGGGATAACAGGCTTATCTCCCCCAAGAGTCCACATCGACGGGGAGGTTTGGCACCTCGATGTCGGCTCATCGCATCCTGGGGCTGTAGTCGGTCCCAAGGGTTGGGCTGTTCGCCCATTAAAGCGGTACGCGAGCTGGGTTCAGAACGTCGTGAGACAGTTCGGTCCCTATCCGTCGTGGGCGTAGGAAATTTGAGAGGAGCTGTCCTTAGTACGAGAGGACCGGGATGGACGCACCGCTGGTGTACCAGTTGTTCTGCCAAGAGCATCGCTGGGTAGCTATGTGCGGAAGGGATAAGTGCTGAAAGCATCTAAGCATGAAGCCCCCCTCAAGATGAGATTTCCCATAGCGCAAGCTAGTAAGATCCCTGAAAGATGATCAGGTTGATAGGTCAGAGGTGGAAGCGTGGTGACATGTGGAGCTGACTGATACTAATCGATCGAGGACTTAACCAATAAGAAAAGCGAAGGCGACTGTTCAACTCTGAGAGGCGTTGGAGAGCCGGCCGGGCAAATCCTGCTTTTGGATTTGCATGGACGGATTGAAACGACCGAAGAGTTAGGAGCCGCAGCTGGACAATTTAAATGATGCTTGTCAAGTTATCTAGTTTTGAAGGAATAAATTTTTAAATTATTGCTTGAAAAAATATCAAAAATCATTATAATAATATTTGTTGTTAATAGTCCGGTGGCGATGGCGAGAAGGTCACACCCGTTCCCATACCGAACACGGAAGTTAAGCTTCTCAGCGCCGATGGTAGTTAGGGGCTGTCCCCTTGTGAGAGTAGGACGTTGCCGGGCAAATATATTTTTTTCCGCAGTAGCTCAGTGGTAGAGGATTTTAAAAGAATGCAGCTACGAAGCAAATCATCATCGAATGGCATGCTTTTAAAATCTGTGACAAAGACTGCAGGACTTTGAAACACAGTATTTAAGCTATAAAGATTTTAAGAAGTAATAATAAATATTCCGCAGTAGCTCAGTGGTAGAGCATTCGGCTGTTAACCGAACGGTCGTAGGTTCGAATCCTACCTGCGGAGCCATATTATTATAATTTGTAATGAGCTTAATGATATGCTTCCATAGCTCAGCAGGTAGAGCACTTCCATGGTAAGGAAGAGGTCACCGGTTCGAGCCCGGTTGGAAGCTCTCTTATTTATATGGCCCGTTGGTCAAGCGGTTAAGACACCGCCCTTTCACGGCGGTAACACGGGTTCGAATCCCGTACGGGTCACCATTCAAATGAAGGTATGCTAGAAGCGCAACGTCCTGTTGCAACGCATGCACTCGCACATCCTGTGCAACGGAGGATTAGCTCAGCTGGGAGAGCACCTGCCTTACAAGCAGGGGGTCGGCGGTTCGATCCCGTCATCCTCCACCATGATTTTTTCATAGAGTGAAAATAATATATGCCGGCCTAGCTCAATTGGTAGAGCAACTGACTTGTAATCAGTAGGTTGGGGGTTCAAGTCCTCTGGCCGGCACCAGATTTCATTAATAAAAGTGCTTAACTATATACGGAGGGGTAGCGAAGTGGCTAAACGCGGCGGACTGTAAATCCGCTCCTTCGGGTTCGGCGGTTCGAATCCGTCCCCCTCCACCATACATAAAACAGTAAAAATGGGACAAACTAAAATTAGTCCCTTTTATTTTGCTCAAAATTTACATTTTCTAGTTGGGCTATAGCCAAGTGGTAAGGCAACGGACTTTGACTCCGTCATTCGTAGGTTCGAATCCTGCTAGCCCAGCCAATTAATTTGAGCCATTAGCTCAGTTGGTAGAGGATTTTAAAAGATTGCAGCTCCTTAGCCCTTGCTTCTCGAATGGCAAGCTTTTAAAATCTGCGACAAAGACTTTAGGGCTTTGAAGCATAAGTTACCGTACTATCAAGATTTAGTCGTCTTAATACGAGGAGCCATTAGCTCAGTCGGTAGAGCATCTGACTTTTAATCAGAGGGTCGAAGGTTCGAGTCCTTCATGGCTCATAAACTCTTAGGGTTTTCCTAAGAGTTTTTTTATTGGTTGAAACCTGTGCTGGGAGCCGCATATATATACATAAGATTGTCCAGTTGAACCATTTTAATGATAGCGCTTAAAATAGAAGTATCTGCTAATAGGGGGAGTACTGGATGAAGAGTATATCAATTATTGGAATGCCGATGGACCTTGGACAAATGAGACGTGGAGTGGATATGGGCCCAAGTGCAATAAGGTACGCAGGAGTATATGAAAGATTAAAAGAATTGTTTGATGAAATACATGATCTTGGGGATATTCCCATTGGCAGACCCGAAGTGAAAATTGATGAAAAGTCTAATTTGAGAAACCTGGAATTAGTAGCAGAAAAGAATCTGGCTCTTGCAGAAAAAGTTGATGAGGTCGTTGAGTCTGGATCTTTTCCACTAGTCCTCGGGGGTGACCATAGTATTGCGATTGGTACATTAGCAGGGGTATCGAAGCATTATAAAAATTTAGGTGTCATTTGGTATGATGCTCATGGGGATTTGAATACAGCAGAGACTTCACCTTCTGGTAACATCCACGGCATGCCATTAGCTGTCAGCTTGGGGATTGGACACCCGCTTTTGACAGAAGTCGGAGGATTTCAGCCAAAAGTTAAACCTGAACATATTGTCATTATCGGAGCAAGGTCATTGGACGAAGGGGAAAAAGAACTCATTAAGGAAAAAGGGATAAAGGTATATACAATGCATGAAATTGATCGTTTAGGTATGACGAAAGTAATGGAAGAAACGATTGCTTACTTAAAAGGTAAAACAGATGGTGTTCACTTATCTCTTGATTTAGATGGGATTGACCCTAACGACGCTCCAGGGGTTGGTACACCCGTTATTGGGGGAATTAGTTACCGGGAAAGCCACTTGGCTATGGAAATGTTAGCAGAGTCCCAAATGATCACGTCAGCAGAGTTTGTTGAAGTTAATCCGATCTTAGATGAAAAGAACAAAACTGCTTCCGTTGCAGTTGCCCTGATGGGATCACTATTTGGGGAAAAACTACTATAAATAGTGAGTTTAACAACCGGTAGATCGGTCTACCGGTTATTTTCTTGTTTTAATGTACTGTATTCGTTGAGAAGTTTATCAAGTCTAACACTCGTTTTTACTACCTTAGTATCTGTTAATGGAACAGATGAAGCTAGAGTGATCATTTTTTTTCTGCAAAGCTCAATTTCTCTTAATAGATTTTGTCCACTCATTTTGAAGCACTCCTTATTATAAAAATATCAAATCTTCGAATAGAGCTCTTCATACAATAGATGCTTCATTATTTTTATTCCCATATGTGCTTTTTTTAAACAAAGGCTGTAATTATTTGTTAAAATAGATACTGTGAAAAAAACTTTAAAATAAAATGAAACCTTTTCTGCTATCGGTTCGTATATCGATTAGCCGCAGTAGAGCGGAGGTAAGTGAATGGAAGCAATTATTAAGAAAAGGATAAAGCAGGTATTAAAGGGTGATCAAGACGCCTATGCTGAAATCGTTGAAATTTTTAAGGACAAGATTTTTCAACTTTGTTATCGAATGCTTGGAAATCGGCATGAAGCAGAGGATATGGCACAGGAGGCATTTATTCGTGCATATGTTAATATCACCAGCTTTAATATTAACTTGAAATTCTCAACTTGGCTTTATCGAATAGCAACAAATCTTTGTATAGATCGAATTAGGAAGAAGAAACCTGATTTTTATTTAGATGCCGAAGTGGCGGGCACTGATGGGCTGACGATGTATTCCCAGGTTCCTGCTGAAACTACTTTACCAGAGGAAGAAGTAGAAAGTATTGAACTCCAAGATACCATTCAAAGGGAAATTTCTAAGTTGCCGGAAAAGTATCGTACTGTAATCGTTCTTAAGTACATTGAAGAACTTTCATTAAATGAAATCAGTGAGATTCTTGATATGCCGTTAGGAACAGTCAAAACCAGAATCCATCGAGGCAGGGAAGCATTAAGACAGCAATTAAGAAATGTTTAATGAGAGGTGAAAATAATGAATCATGAAAAAATGATCGCCTACATGCATGAGTATTTAGATGAAGAGATTTCTGCAGAAGATGAGAAAGAATTAAAAGAACATTTACAGCAATGCAAGGAGTGTTTTACACACTTTCATGAATTAGAAAAGTCAATGGCTCTAGTTAAGAGTATTGCCCATATACAAGCACCATCCGATTTCACAGCAAATGTAATGAGTAAACTGCCAAAGGAAAAGAAGAAGGTTGGTTTACAAAGATGGTTCAGGCATCATCCATTATTAACAGCAGCTTCACTATTTATGGTTTTAATGATGGGAAGTCTAGTTTCTACGTGGAATGCTGAACAAGATTTATCCGTTTCCAAACAACCTAATCTTATTGTTAGAAATGATACAGTGATCGTTCCTGAAGGCGAGGTCGTAACCGGTGATATTGTGGTGCGCAATGGAACTATAAGAATTGAGGGCCAGGTTGAAGGAAATGTAACGATTATCAATGGAGAAAAATATATGGCATCAGCTGGTGAGGTAACAGGAGAAATTAAAGAAGTAAATGCCATATTTGAATGGATATGGTACCATTTAAAAAGCGGTGCTCGTGAAATAGTTAACCTTTTTAATGATGAAAAAGGCGAAGAACAGTCACTTGATGTGGCTGTTTTTCATCCTTACATTTATTAACTAAATAACAGTAGAAGTTGAACTGCAGGTAACTAATTGGTGTTTCCTTAATCTATGATATACTATTATGATTATAAGGAATATGAAGTAAAATGGCTTTTTGAATTTCTAGCAAAAGCGCCTGCCCCATACCTGGAGTACTATTGTGTGCCTGAGGGGGGGAGGAACGGCGCTTCCGCTTTTATGAATATATTTATGGAGGAAGTACCATATGTCAATTGGAGATTTCAATATTTTATCATTTTTAATTAATACCGTTGACATTCTCCTAGTTACGTACGTGATATATAAACTTATCATGGTGATTAAAGGGACGAAAGCCGTTCAATTGCTTAAAGGTATTTTTGTCATCTTAATCGTGACCTTGATTAGTGATAAATTCCACTTGCAAACGTTAAATTGGATGATGGAACAAGTACTGCTATGGGGAGTTATCGCTTTTGTTATTATATTTCAGCCGGAGCTTAGGAGAGCACTGGAGCAGCTTGGAAGAGGGAGGTTCTTTTCTCGGACTGGCTATTCAGAGGAAGATGATCAGGGGAAAATAGTTGAATCGATTGTAAAGGCAACCGATTATATGGCGAAGAGGCGTATAGGTGCGCTTATTTCAATCGAAAGAGAGACTGGAATGAGTGATTACATAGAAACGGGAATTCCGCTTAATGCGAATATTTCTTCAGAACTATTAATTAATATTTTTATTCCAAATACGCCGCTTCATGATGGAGCCGTGATCCTTCAGAACAATACTGTTGCAGCAGCTGCCTGCTACTTGCCGTTGTCAGAAAGTCCATTTATCTCAAAAGAATTAGGGACAAGGCATAGAGCCGCACTTGGAATTAGTGAAGTAACGGATAGTTTAACGGTTGTTGTCTCAGAAGAAACTGGTGCTATCTCCCTTACAAAAAATGGAGAGCTTCACCGGGATTTAAAGCTGGATACATTTAAGGAGATGTTATCCGTCGAATTAGTTCCTCAAGCAAAACCAAAACAGGCTAATACAGTCCGGTGGAATTGGAGGGGAAAGAAGGATGGATAAATATATCAATAAATTTATTGAGAATCCCTGGTTTATCCGAATTGTTGCCCTTGTTGTGGCTCTTCTCCTGTTTGAAAATGTGCAAGATGAAAGAAATGAAACTGCAGTTAATGTACCGCAGGATCAGCAATCAGAAACGATTGAAGAAGTACCTGTCACCATTTATTATGACACAGAAACACTCGTTGTTTCTGGAGTTCCAGAAACGGTTACCTTAACACTTTCTGGGCCAAAAACAAGTCTTCAACAGGCAAGGATACAAAGAGGGTTTGAGGTATATGTCGATTTAACTGATGCCAAAATTGGTACGCAGAAGGTACCAATTCAAATTAGGGAAATATCCGACAATCTAAAAGTTACGATCAATCCTGATAGTGCCACGGTCTCGGTTCAAGAGAAAGTGACTGAAGAGTTCAATGTGGAGGCAGAGTTCAGCGGAAGCCAGTTAGCTGATGGTTATATTTCTGATCAAGCCATTATTGAGCCGAAAAAGGTGACGATTACTGGCGCAAAGGATATTATTGATAAAATTGGTTATGTTAAGGCTGCCTTGGATACTAAAGGGGAAATAAAGGAAACGATTAAGCAAAAAGCAGATATATTAGTGTTAGATAACGAGTTGAATAAATTAAATGTGGTTGTAGAACCAAATCAAGTGGAAGTAACGATTCCGATCAAGGCGGCGAGTAAAACAGTTCCTATTAGATTAGAGCAATCAGGAACACCGCCTGATGGTGTGACCATAGAGTCAGTAACGCTTGAACAAACTGAAGCAACCATTATAGCGCCGGAAGAGGTGCTAAATAGGACGGATTCTGTCCGTGTTGAATTAGATGTTAGTAAAATTGAAGAAGATACTGTACTGACTCAGCCTGTTATTATATCTGAAGGAATTGTTGAGGTTAATCCTAAAACAATCAAACTGACAGTCAGTGTTAGTGTAAGTGAGACAGAAGATAAGACAATTTCAAATCTGCCTATTAAAATAGAGGGATTGGCAGAAGAATACATGGCAACTTTTCGAGAACCATCAAGCGGTTCATCTAGTCTTACAGTGAGCGGAATGAGAGAGGTTCTTCAACAGCTTAACTCATCAGATTTTACGGTGTTTGTTGACGTCTCTGCTTTAGAGGAGGGCGATCATACCGTTGATATCAATGTAAATGGTCCTGAGGATATATCTTGGCAATTGGATCGGGAGACTGCACGGATATCGATTACTCAGAAAGAAGCGTAAGTATGGTAATTTATTTTTAGAAGGAGCGATTGGGACAATGGGTAAATATTTCGGTACAGATGGAGTACGCGGAGTTGCAAATAGTGAATTAACACCTGAGCTGGCATTCAAATTAGGCCGGTTTGGAGGATACGTTTTAACGAAAGATCAAGACAGACCGAAAGTGATAATTGGCCGTGATACAAGAATTTCAGGCCATATGTTTGAAGGGGCTCTAGTTGCAGGCTTGCTGTCAATTGGTGCAGAGGTTATGCGCTTAGGGGTTATTTCAACACCAGGAGTTGCTTTTTTAACGAAGGCTCTTGGAGCACAGGCTGGTGTTATGATTTCAGCATCACATAATCCAGTTGCTGATAATGGAATTAAATTTTTCGGTCCGGATGGATTTAAGCTATCTGATGAGCAGGAACTTGAGATAGAGCGATTAATGGACTTGGAAAAGGATGAGCTTCCAAGACCAATTGGGGCAAATCTTGGACAAGTAAATGATTATTTTGAAGGCGGTCAAAAGTATCTTCAGTATCTGAAGCAAACGGTCGATGAAGACTTCACGGGTATTCACATTGCTTTGGATTGTGCTAATGGAGCCACATCATCATTAGCTGCCCATCTATTTGCAGATCTAGAGGCGGATTTGTCTACAATGGGAGCATCTCCAAACGGCTTAAATATTAATGATGGAGTTGGATCAACCCATCCTGAAGCCCTTTCTGCCTTTTTAAAAGAGAAGGAAGCGGATGTAGGTTTGGCTTTTGACGGTGATGGTGATCGCTTAATTGCGATTGATGAAAATGGAAATATTGTAGACGGCGACCAAATCATGTACATATGTGCTAAGTATATGAATGAACAAGGCAGATTAAAACAAAATACGGTTGTTTCAACAGTGATGAGTAATTTAGGTTTTTATAAGGGACTGGAAGCAAACGGAGTAAAAAGTGTTCAGACTGCGGTTGGAGACCGTTATGTGGTTGAAGAAATGAAAAAGAATGGTTACAACCTTGGTGGAGAACAGTCAGGTCATATCATTTTCCTAGATTATAATACAACCGGAGATGGACTGCTTACAGGGTTGCAGCTTGTTAATATTATGAAAGTAACAAAAAAACCTTTATCAGAGTTAGCGGATGAAATGCAGAAGTTTCCGCAAAAGTTAGTCAATATCCGTGTTACGGACAAGCATCATGTAACTGATAATGAAAAGGTAAAAAATATTATCGAAGAAGTAGAGGCAGAAATGAATGGAAATGGCCGTATCCTTGTACGACCTTCAGGAACTGAACCACTTGTAAGAGTAATGGCTGAAGCACCAACAGAAGAATTGTGTGTATCATTCGTTGATCGTATCGCTGCTGTAGTTGAAGAAGAAATGGGCTTGAAAGAAGAATAATGGACATTCTATGCATAAGGGACTTTTTTGGCCCCTTATGCATATTTTATTTGTAAGGGATGTCAGTATTCCCTTCCATATGTTTTCAGTTGACGAAAAGATTTACAGTAGTGTATTGTAGGCTTATCCTGTTTTTTTAAGGTATTTTACTGAAAAAAATGGGTAAGTAAAAAAGAGAGAAAGGTGGGCAGGAGAGGGAAAACTTTAAAAGCGCCTGAACTAGTTACTGGACGGCAATGTAACTAGTTGACGAGGAGGAGGTTTATCGATTTTTCGGCGGATACCTCCCGGTTGGTTAAGCACAACCGCAAGTCCCTCTTTAAAACATTAAGGCAACTTAATGCACAAAGAGAGGGATGATTGCTTACTATGAGTTAAACAGAGATAAGGGGGCAAGTATGCCCTTATAAAGTTTAGGCTTCTTGCCCCCACGTTGGGAGGAAAAAGAAGTTATGTGTGGAATCGTAGGATATATTGGAAATCAGGATACGAAGGAAATTTTAATAAAAGGCTTAGAAAAGCTAGAATATAGAGGATATGATTCAGCCGGGATTGCGGTCGTTAACGAGAACGGTGTCCATGTTTTTAAAGAGAAGGGTCGTATCGCTGACTTACGCAAAATCGTGAATGAAGATGTGCCGGCTCAAACAGGAATTGGTCATACTCGTTGGGCGACTCACGGAGTGCCAAGCACGGTTAATGCTCACCCTCATCAAAGTTCAACAACTAGATTAACACTTGTTCATAATGGAGTTATTGAAAATTATGAGCTGTTAAAGCGTGAGTATTTGCAGGGTGTTGAATTACAAAGTGATACAGATACGGAAGTCATTGTGCAGCTCGTTGAATTATTTATTAAAGATGGTTTGAATGTTGAGGAAGCGTTCCGTAAAACGCTAAAGCTGTTAAAAGGTTCTTATGCTATTGCCCTTTTAGATGCTGAAAACAGTGATACCATTTATGTTGCGAAAAATAAGAGCCCTTTGCTTGTTGGATTAGGCGAGGGATTCAATGTTGTTGCTAGTGATGCGATGGCTATGCTTCAAGTGACAAATCAGTTTGTTGAGCTGATGGATAAGGAAATCGTCATTGTTAAGCAGAATGAAGTGACGATCCAAACGCTTGATGGAGAAGCTATTAACCGTGAACCTTTCACAGCTGAACTTGATGCAAGCGATATTGAAAAAGGTACGTATCCTCATTATATGTTGAAAGAGATTGATGAACAGCCGCTTGTTATTCGTAAAATTGTTCAAAAGTATCAAAGTGAACAAGGACACTTAACAATCGATGAGGATATCATTGATGCGATGAACGATGCAGACCGCATCTATATTATTGCTGCAGGTACTTCGTATCATGCTGGTTTAGTTGGAAAGCAGTTCATTGAGAAATTAGCTAAGATTCCTGTTGAAGTTCATATTTCAAGTGAATTTGGCTATAATATGCCGCTGCTATCTGAAAAACCGCTATTCATCTTTATTTCGCAAAGTGGTGAAACTGCAGACAGCCGTGCTGTACTTGTTCAAATTAAGAAGATGGGATATAAAGCATTAACGATTACGAATGTACCAGGATCGACTTTATCCCGCGAAGCGGATCATACTCTTCTTTTACATGCTGGTCCTGAAATTGCAGTTGCTTCAACAAAAGCATATACAGCACAGTTAGCTGTATTGGCTATTTTAGCGGAAGTGACTGGAAAACGTCGTGGCTATGAACCAAGCTTCGATTTAGTGAAAGAACTTGGAATTGTCGCAAATGCAATGGAAGTGCTATGTGATGAAAAAGAAGAACTGGAAGGAATTGCACGTGATTTCTTAACGGTTACCCGCAATTGTTTCTTTATTGGCCGTGGAATTGACTTCTATGTAGGTTTAGAAGGTGCCTTAAAATTAAAAGAAATTTCGTATATCCAAGCAGAAGGCTTTGCTGGTGGAGAATTGAAACATGGAACCATTGCTCTGATTGAAGAGGGCACACCAGTTATTGCTTTAGCAACTCAAGAAAGTGTTAATTTAAGCATTCGAGGCAACGTAAAAGAAGTAGTTGCCCGTGGAGCTTACCCATGTATCATTTCCATGAAGGGATTAGAAATGGACGGAGACAGTTTTGTCATCCCTGAAGTAAATGATCTATTAACACCTCTTATCTCTGTCATACCGTTACAATTAATTTCTTATTACGCTGCCCTGCACCGAGACTGTGACGTGGATAAACCACGTAACTTAGCGAAATCGGTAACGGTTGAGTAATTATCAAAGAATCGGGAGAACGTACCGTTGAGTACGCTCTCTCGGTTTTTTTTTATTTGTTAATGCTGGTAAGCATAAGGATAATGCAAGTACTACCATTATATTTGGGTGTTTTAACTGAAAACTAGCTTAGTCCCCATGTTCATGTGATAATTATGGGCAAATTTAGCATTCAATCTCAATTTTTGTAATATTATAAAAATAAAGTGTTTTGGTTACTTCTGATCAAATGGTAAACTAATAGTATAACAGAAAACGTTTTCAATGAAAATTAGTAAATTGAGGAGGATGGGATGGAGAACATCAAAGAAACAATTAAGGAAGTGATTTATTCAATACTTCCTTTATCGGTCATTATTATCATTTTGCAGTTTGCTGTAATTGGAATGCATCTTGAAATGTTTCTTCAGTTTATTATTGGTGTTTTAATGGTTTCAGTTGGTTTAATTCTCTTTCTATTAGGTGTAAACTTAGGTTTTTTGCCTGTCGGTGAAATGATAGGTTCTTCATTACCGAAAATGGGAAAAGCCTGGATTGTCGTATTATTCGGTTTCATTTTAGGTTTTGTAGCAACTGTTGCGGAACCTGACGTTCGAGTGCTGTCAACTCAGGTGGATACGGTTTCTAATGGTGCAGTTTCTAGCAATATGTTAATTTATACGGTTGCATTAGGTGTTGCTATTTTTGTAGGGTTAGCCATGCTCCGAATCATCTTAAATATCCCCATTAATTATCTATTAATCGGTGGTTATGCAGTGGTCTTTTTATTAGCTGCGTTCACACCAGCCCATTTTGTTCCAATCTCCTTTGACTCTGGCGGAGTTACCACTGGCCCGATGACCGTTCCGTTTATCCTTGCACTAGGAGTCGGAGTTGCCTCGGTATTAAAAGGAAAATCGGCTTCCACTGATGGATTTGGTTTAGTGGCATTAGCATCGATTGGTCCAATTATGTCCGTATTAATTTTAGGGACGGTGTACGGATGATGATTCCCATTTTTGAAGGCTTCGGTGATGTATTATATGAGGTTGCACTTGCTCTTCTACCTATAATTATATTTTTTTTGTTTTTCCAATTCTTTGTATTAAAACTGCCTTTTGGTAAGTTAAAAGATATTTTTATCGGGATGTTTCTTACCTTCTGGGGTCTAGCCTTTTTTCTACAAGGTGTTCATGTTGGCTTCTTGCCAATTGGTACGGCTATGGGGGAGGCGTTAGGGCAAATACCATATAAGTGGATATTAATCCCAATAGGATTTGTTCTTGGCTTTGTTGCAGTTTTCGCAGAGCCTGCCGTTACTGTTCTCATCCAGCAGGTTGAAAAAGCCTCTGGTGGGTATATCCCGCAAAAGATCCTTCTATACACACTATCCATTGGTGTCGCTGTGTCTGTTGCTCTCGCGATGGTAAGGCTATTATTGGGCATTCCTATCTGGTATTTTATCATTCCAGGCTATATAATAGCCCTGTCACTAACCTTCTTTTCCTCTAAATCATTTACGGCTATCGCCTTTGACTCTGGCGGGGTTGCGACAGGTCCAATGACAGCTACATTTATAGTAGCATTGTTTATTGGGATGGCCTCTGTGTTAGAAGGACGTGACCCTCTGCTAGATGGTTTCGGTATGGTAGCTATGGTTGCCCTTGCGCCAATCATCTCAGTGTTAACACTAGGGTTAATCTACGGGCGAAAGGAGAAAGAAAATGATCGAGAATTCCGACAAGAACATGATGGATAGCATCATTGAAAACCATAAAATTTTAGTAACCATTGTAAAAAAAGGACTGGCCTCTAAAGTGGTTAAAGCCACAAAAGAAGCTGGAGCTAAAGGCGGGACTATTATCTTTGGCCGGGGACATGGGATTCATGAGAAAAGAAAATTCTTAGGTTTCACATTAGATTCGGAAAAAGAAGTTATTTTAACATTAATACCAATTGATAAACTAGATGAAATACTTTCCACGGTTGAAAAGGCGGCAAATTTAACCAAGCCATCGCACGGGATCGGTTTTGTAGTTGACGTCAAAAAGGTTGCCGGTATAGCACATATGTTAAAATTCTACGACAATAATTAAGCTATGGGGGTTCACATGGAGAGTTCAGTTTTATATGACGTAATCGTCACCATTGTAAACAAAGGATATTCTGAGAAGGTAATAGAAGCTTCAAAGAAAGCGGGTGCTGAAGGCGGAACCATCTTAAATGGACGTGGAACAGGCATTCATGAGCAGGCGAAGCTATTTTCTATTCAAATTGAGCCAGAAAAAGAGATTGTTTTAACATTAATCGACCGCGGAAAGACAGATGATGTCTTAAAAGCGATTATGGTAGAAGGAGAATTGCAGAAGCCGGGAAAAGGAATAGCATTTGTCCTAGAAGTGGAACGTACCATTGGTATTAACCATATCTTGAACCGTATGGTAAATGAGAAATATGAGGAAGAGAAGAATAAAGGATAGACTATTTGACAATCGAAAATATGACGAGGGTCCGTACGTTCGATCAGTATAGGCCGCTTGAAGTTGAACTCAGGTATCAATAATGTATCGTAAAAAGAAGAGGTTCATTCATTCTATTAATTGTCTGAATGAGCCTCTTCCTCGTTTTATGCATTATGGAAGCAGGCGAATTATAATTAGAGCCTTTTAGAGATTAGTCCTCAGTAATAACCAGCTCAATTTCAACATCTTTGGCATTTTTCATGGTGAGAATAACCGTTTCATCATCAAGATCGATAACAAAATCTGATTTTGTTTTGTAGTTAGTCTTCAATGCTTCATATAGCTTTTCAGCAATTTCCCCTTCTGAGTCTCTTTCGTCAACTGAAATTTCTACTTCAGTGAAGTAAGTGTCATTTAATAGAATTTTAAGGTAATAAATTTCATCTTTAAATGAGTGTGATTCTACACTAATAGCCCATGATTCCTTACCATTTAAAGACCCGACAGCTCGAGAGTTATCTAACCCGAGAGCCTTTAGTACATCTTTATCGCCATCAAATTGAAGGGATGGAGCATTCTGAAAAGGTCTTCTGCTAATCGTTTCAAAGATGAATCGCAAATTAGAACGATCATATGACACTTCAACACGGCGATCCTGTCTTAGCGCATCTGCAATTGCCTTCTCTAATAATTTAGCCGTTTCATATCCATCATCCTGTGTGCCATCTAATCTATCAAGGTCAACCAACTTCTTGTTATCATTGTTCCAGATGATCCAAAGGTCTTTATTTTTTAGGTTTGGAATCGAGGTCTTAACCTTTTTTCCAGTTATGACTGCTTCTTTAAATTTCCCCTCATCATTACCATCAGACAATTGTTTAAATTGGAAATCAACATCTTTAAGATTAAACTCATCGTCATCTATTTTGTCCGACAAGGATTTAATAAAGTTCTCCATTTCACCATGTGTAACAGGTTTATTAGGCTTAAAAGCTTTCTCATTTTCATATTCCATAATGAGGTCTTCCTCTAGAGCGAACGATAAATATGCTTTTTCTTCATCACTCAGTTTCTTTATGTCATGATAAGAAAGATCACCGATTTCATCTTCGTCAATTTCTGTTCCTGTTGCCTTAACTAAGAGTTTAGTGACAAAGAGACGTGCAGCTGGTTTCTTATATTCTTTTATTTCCTCCGTGCTGACAATCTCGTAATCTAGTGCAAGTTGAACGTGTTCTTTTGCCCAGTCAGGAATCTTACTATCAAGGTCACTGTCATCCTCAGGTTCTAAGTCCAGCTTTTCTTCTAGCAGGCTCATAACCGCTACAACTGACTCAAGCTTCGTAACCGGCTTTTGTTCGTTTTTCTCCTCCTTTTTCTCTTCCACTTTCTCTTTGTTTTGTCCTTTACCATTATTCCCCTTTTCTGCTTGTACCGCTGATCC
The DNA here is from genome assembly GCF_900156875.1 of Robertmurraya dakarensis. Lineage (GTDB taxonomy): Bacteria > Bacillota > Bacilli > Bacillales > Cytobacillaceae > Robertmurraya > Robertmurraya dakarensis. The sequence goes on from NZ_LT707408.1 coordinate 91,641, forward strand.
GAAAGAAAAAGCCAATGTTAAAGCAAGAAGGGATGGCAGTACTTTCTTTTTCCATGAAACCTTCATTCGTTCATCCTCCTATATTATACAAAATATTCCAAACATTACATAAGTTACGAAAAGTAATACATGTTTTTTGAGGGTGTTTTTTGGAAACAGAAAAAATAAATTTGCTAAGACCGGCTTTTATTGTTTTAATTAATACTAAAAGTATTTTTTACAGAACATTTAGAAAAAGAGGAGATAACATGTCAGAAGGCAATCACACCGTTAAAAATCCTACACTATTAATTGTAGCTGTTGCACTAGGAGTTATTTTAAATCCGCTGAACACGACGATGATTACGGTGGCACTGCCATCCATACAAAATGATTTTCAATTAACGTCCAAGGAAATATCCTGGTTAATTGCATCCTATTTTATTATCAGTGCTGTTTGTTTACCGATCATTGGAAGACTCAGTGACTATTACGGCCGAAAGAAGCTTTTTTTAATTGGATTGTTATTGGTAGGCGTGTCATCGTTTTTAGCTCCGTTATCACCTAATATGCCTTTATTGTTAGGGATGAGGGGAATACAAGCGGTTGGTACATCTGCTCTATATCCATGCGGGATTGGAATGGTTCGAAATTATATCGAAAAAAACCAACATCGGGTGATCGCAACGCTATCAGTATTTGCGACCACATCCGCAGCATTTGGTCCAACCATCAGTGGTTTATTAATTCAATTTGGAGGCTGGCCTGTTATTTTTTATGTGAATTTTCCAGTTATTATCGCATCAGCTCTTCTAGCAATGAAGTATGTGCCAGCTGATAATAGAGGGGAAGCTAAACCATACAAATGGGATTTTATTGGGATCTTTCTTTTTGCAGCACTAATGTCCTGCTGGATGGTATTTTTACTAACGTTAGAAGAGGGTTTGAATATATGGATGCTTATGATTTCAATCGTAGTCACTTTCCTATTTTACTTTTATGAAAAAAAGAGATCTGAACCCTTTATTAATGTAGTGTTTTTAACCAAAAATCTTAATGTATCACTTATATATGTTCAGTATATTTTAGCGACGATTATCTTTTTTGAAATGCTTCTATTCATGCCAACCTATTTTCAGAATGTATTAATGCTAGATTCAAAAACAGCAGGAATGATGATGTTATCCATTTCGGTATTTGCGATGCTCATGACGCCGATTGCCACCCGATGGACAGAGTTTTCAGGCTTCAGAATTCCATTGCTGTTTGGGGCGTTTGTAGGCATTGTTGGGGTAGGGCTGTTATTTACTGCCAATCAAAGTTCTTTATTAATCTGGTTATTTATGATTTTAGCGATTATAGGAATTAGTAACGGAGCCCTCAGCATTGGGTCACAAAATTTGCTATACTCATTGGTAACAAAAGAGCAAAGTGGAATTGCCTCGGGGTTGCTGATGACATCGAGATTTCTAGGAAACATTTTTGCTTCAAGCTTATTTGGGGTCGTGTTTACTTCTGGGATCACTGATGGCAATAAGGATATTATGACGATTGTCCTTTTATTCGTATCGTTCATCCTTTTACCAGGGTTACTGTATATTACAAAAAAAGGATCAACTGTAACTGGAAATGTATAAATAGATGGAAAGCTTTCAAATACTAACACTATTTCAGTTTAGTTAACAGAGGTGTATAGATGTAAGAACTCAAAAAAGCAGTGTTAAGCGGTGCACGAAAATGATGGAAACCATTAAAGAGATACTAATCATTTATGGGAGAATTATAACAATTTTACCATTGCTGTTGGTTACGACCCTTTTTATGGGCAGAAATGTTTAATTAGTTCTCATACAAAACAAAATCCTGTCGTTTTGACAGGATTTTGTGATCAACTATTTAAAGTATGTTATGAATGACAGCTAGTACTTTATCAATATCGTTTTTTGTTACTCCATTGTTGGTGACAAAGCGGATTAAATTAGGACCGAATGCGCCAGCTGCAATTCCATTTTCATATAACGCATTCAATAGTTCTTCTGTTGTTTTATTTGCCTTTGTAATATTGATTATGATAATGTTCGTCTCTACTTTTGTTTCCAGCTCAATTCCTGAGATGTTGACAAGACCTTCGGCAAGCAGCTTAGCATTTTCATGATCTTCAAAAAGGCGATCGATATTTTCATTCAGTGCAATCAGTCCTGGTGCTGCCAGAACTCCAACTTGTCTAAGGCCGCCTCCAAGGCGTTTACGCCATTTGCGGGCTTTTGCGATAAATTCCTCAGCCCCTGCAATAATTGATCCGACAGGGGCTCCTAATCCTTTTGATAAACAAAATTGAACTGAATCGGTGCAGGCTGCAAAATCACTCACTGGAATTCCTGATGCAACAGAAGCATTAAATAGTCTAGCTCCATCTAAATGAACTGGAATGTGGTGTTCTTGCGCGATTCGATAGATTTCCTTCATATTATCTAGGGGAACGATCGCACCTCCAGCTTTATTATGGGTATTTTCTATACAGATTAAGCCTGTTTCCGGTTCGTGTATATCCTCTCCGCGGATGGCCGCCTTTACATCAAGCGGATTCATTGCACCTCGTTTCCCTGTAATGGTCCGAGTTTGTACTCCTGCAAATGCTGACATCGCAGCGGCTTCATAAAGAAAGATATGTGCTTGAGATTCGACAATCACCTCTTGTCCGGCTCTACAATGTACTAATCCAGCAATTTGATTTCCCTGAGTGCCGCTAGTAACAAATAATGCTTTCTCTTTCCCTAGAATTGCTGCAGCAGTTTCTTCTAATTTATTTACTGTTGGATCCTCGCCGTAAACATCGTCCCCAACTTCTGCCTCATACATTGCTTTTCTCATTTTCTCACTAGGTTTTGTAACGGTATCACTACGCAGATCGATCATTCTTATCCTCTCCTATATGTATAAATCGATATAATCATGTTTGAAATGAAACTATATCATACTCTTGTCCGTAATAAATATTATATATGATGATTCGTTGTTTGTAGAAGGGGGGAGAAAAAGTGATCATCAATCTCTTGTGTACGCTGCTGTTCATCCTCGGTGTATACCATTTAGTACGGTATCGTTTAAATTTAAAAAAAGCTGCTGAACTCTCGAAAAGTTCACTTTTTCCTTTAGAAGAGGACGAGTTTAGAAGTATTTTAATTCCGGCAGAGTGGAAAGAGATGGAACCTATTAAAAAAAGCTCCAGATCCTATCAATTTGTAAAATGGGGAACGGTTGCTGCTTTAATTTTGTTAACCTTGCTGTTGTGGATTGTTATTACAACCGATCTGTTAGGTACTTCTTTTTTCAGTTTTGCTTATCTTTTCTTTGTTATCATTAGTGCCGTTAAGCATCGTGGCAATCTGTTTATTTTGCCTAATGGAATTATCCTGAATGGCAGGTATTTTTTTGCACCTTCAATAAAATCCTATGAAATTGAAAAAATAATTCGCTGGCATGAACTTTATGGACTTCATCCCCGGGTGGACAATGCTTATAAACTAACACTTAATGTAAAAGGAAATCTATTTCACAATAATTATGTAGTAGTAGATGATCCAGCGCATCTTATAAAAATAATTGATTTGTTAGAACAGCAGGGGATACCCAGGGGTGAGAACTTCTTAGATGAAAAGGAATTAGGATAGGAAATTCCGTAAAAGCCAATTGGCTTTTACGGTTCACCTATCTACGGAAGGTAGATAAGCTAAGCTCCCACAAACCGTGAATAGTACATTCTAGCCTCAGTGATATCCTCTACCCCATGAATAAGAACGCGGCCGTCTTTGAAAAAAACCATAGTCGCTTTTTCATCCGGGAAAAAGCGTAATAGGAAAGGATTAACGGAAACCTTGCCACTATTTTTTAATGATTTAGCGAGATTTTCTAAGTTAATAGAATCGACATTCCGCGGATTAATTTGTACGGTGTCGCGTCCGCATAGGATGGCAAATGTAGTCTGCTGTATGGAAGAGCGGTCTAAAAAGTCATATTGGTGATGAACGCATGCTGGGCATTCAGGATTTTTTCCGTCAGAGATATCCATTTGTAAAAAGGAAGAATACCAAATATCCAGCTGTTCAAGATTTGGATTATGTTCTGCTCCCACCAATAGTTTCAATACTTCTACTGCTTCAAACGAACCGACGATGTCTGTGATGGGTGAAAGGACACCGATTGTATCACAGGTTTCACCGAGCCCTGCAGGAACCTCTGGAAATAGACAACGATAGCAAGGGGTTTTTCCAGGAACAATGACGGCAAACATCCCCCTCGATGAAACAGCGCCCCCGTAAACCCATGGGATATTTAATTTAACAGCAATGTCATTAATTAAATAACGGGTGGAAAAGTTGTCTGTTCCATCAACAATGACGTCAAAACCTCCAAGAAGTTCCTCGGCATTATCTAGATTAAGGTCAGCAATGATTGCCTCGACCTTCACTGTTGAATTAACTTTTCGGAGTTTTTGTTCTGCTGCAATAACTTTAGGCAGATGGTTAGCGGCATCCTCTTCGTCATAAAGTGATTGACGCTGCAGGTTGGATAATTCCACTAAATCCCTATCGATAAATCGGACATAACCAACCCCGGAACGTACAAGATGATTAGCAATGACCGTTCCAAGTGCTCCCATTCCAACGACAACAACACGGCTTTTTAAAAGCTTTCGCTGGCCTTCCTCCCCAATAGGTTTAAATAATGTTTGACGTGAGTATCGGTCTAAATTTTCCATAGAATCCCCTCTCTCTTATCTACTATTATATATAAGACAAAATTCATTTGTATATTTCTAAATAAAAGGAATTTTCATATACTATGTTGAATTGATTAATGTTGAAAGTTTTTTTACTCTAATGAAAGAGGTGTCAATGAAGATGAATCTTGGTGGTTTTAAGAACAAGGAAGTTGTCGTCGATTTGTCAAGTGGAACGGTCAGTTACAGAGGGATCAACGAAGAAGACGCCAAAAAGTATATTGGTGCTCGCGGACTGGGAGTAAAGTATATGCTGGATAATGGACCAGAAGTTGAGCCTTTGTCAGATGAAAACCTTTTATGCTTCATGACTGGACCAGTAACGGGTTCACGGTCTACAATGAGCGGCCGTATGGCAGTGGTAACAAAGTCTCCTCTAACTGGAACGGTTACAGATTCTCATATTGGCGGGTGGACAGCTGCTCGTTTAAAATGGGCTGGAGTTGATAACGTTATCATCAAAGGAAAAAGTGATAAGCCAGTCTATCTGTACATTGAAAATGGTCAGGCAGAACTTCGTGATGCCTCTGACGTTTGGGGAAAAGGCACAAGAGATACGGTAAAAGCAATGAAAGATAAGTATGGTGAAAAGGATTTAAGCGTTATTACAATCGGTCAGGCAGGCGAAAATAAAGTACGTTATGCAGCATTCATTAATGAGCATGATCGTGCAGCAGGCCGTGGCGGTACAGGTGCGGTTGCTGGTTATAAACTCTTAAAAGCGGTTGTCATTAAGGCTGCACAAAAGGGAAATATGCCTGAACCTAAACAAAAGGATGAGTACAATACTGCAAATAAGAAAGCGGTAAAAGCGATTCTTGAAGGCGGATTAACTGCTCCAAAGAAAGGCGGATTGTCTGTCTATGGAACAAATGTCTTAACGAACTTAATTAATGAAGTTGGAGCACTTCCAACGAAGAACTCTCAAGCAACCAACTGGGATGAAGCAGAAAAGCATAGCGGGGAATACGTCCATCAACATCTTCGTGTTGCCAATAATGCATGCCATGCTTGTCCTGTAAGCTGTAAAATTGAGGTAGAAGTTAAAGAAGGTAAATACAAAACAAGAGTAGAAAGCTTCGAGTTTGAATCATCCTGGTCGCTTGGAACGAACTGTTTGGTTAGTAATTCAGAGGCAATCGCATATTTAATTGACCAATGTAATGAGTATGGTCTCGACACGATTGAACTTGGTCATGCATTTTCTGTTGCGATGGAAGCCAGCGAACGAGGAATTATTGATGAAACCCTTAAATGGGGAGATGCCGATGCAATGATCGATTTAACAAAGAAAATTGCATTTCGTGAAGGGTTTGGCGGCGTCTTAGCAGAAGGACCGGCTCGAGCAACTGCTCAGTGGGGAGCACCAGAGCTGTCAATGTCGGTAAAGGGGCAGTCTATTCCTGCCTATGATCCGCGAGGAATTCAAGGAATTGGACTTGGTTATGCAACTAGTAACCGCGGTGCCTGCCACTTACGAGGATATACGGTTGCGAGTGAAATTGCGGGAATTCCTGAACCAACAGACCGCTTAAAGGCTGAAGGAAAAGGCGAGCTGCTTAAGATATTCCAAGACCTTCTATCATTCTCTGATTCTATGGATATCTGTAAATTTTCTTCATTTTCTGAAAATGCTGAGCACTATGCAGAGCAATATAGCACGATGACTGGCATTCCGATGACTGCAGAAGACGTGATGCTCGCTGGAGAACGTATTTACAACCTTGAGCGTTATTACAATAATTTAGCAGGTTTCAATAAGAGGGAAGATGATTTCCTTCCAAAACGATTTACAGAGGAGCCAGCAACGGGGAATAGTGCTGGAAGTGTCAGCCGTATGGATGTTATGCTCGATGAATATTATCAAGTGCGCGGTTGGAAAGATGGAGTCGTTCCTGAAGAAAAGCTTCGTGAATTAGGTATTCTTGCTGAAGGAAGCGGTTCTGAATCTAGTCAAATTTAAAAAAGACAGATTCTAAAAAGATATAAATAAGAAAACGACCTAAAATCCTACCACAAATTTGCTGGTGGCGATTTTGGTCGTTTTCTAATATTTTTCTCCAAAAGAATAACCGGACTACCCGCCAACTCTAGTGGTTTTATAGCGATAATTCTTTAGAAGGCTTTTTAGGTCATCTTTATTTTCAGCGGTAAAGAGAATGATCACTGTATTCACTTTGAACACAGGTGTGAACATGACTTCTCCTTCACTTAAAATCTCTCCGTACCAACCATCTCCTATAAATCTATTATCATTTTCTTTTGACGGTTGTCCGCCAAGTTCAATGAAATATTGCTTAAGATGGCTGATATTAATACCACGAAATTCAAGAGTCTCGCTTTCCATCTAACCACCTGCCACAGGAGGGAACAATGCAATTTGGTCTGTTTCCTCGACAATTGTCTGTAAATTGTCAGCGTGTATAATATTTCTTCCATTAACATAGAGATGGACAAAAGGTTTTAGTGTTTGGTCAGAATTAAGAATTTCTTCTTCTATTTCAGGAAACATTTCCACCATTTTGTTTAGAATATCAATTACCCGGTTTCCATCCGGCCGCACATCAATTACAACCCCGCCGCAGATATCCCGGAGATTGGCAAAAACCTTCACCTGCATATCTATATCGCCCCTTTTTCCTTATTTCTTTTATCTTAGAACGAAAGAAAGGTTTTGTCACCGTTATTGTTTGAAAACACAGATTATGAAGTTAAAAGAAATGTAATGTAAAGGGCTATCATTTAAGAAAGAGGATTAGAAGGTTGAATCCCTTTTTCATCCTCTCCATGGGACTAGTTTTTTGCTGATAGGACGACATCTTTGTCAAGAAGTGCACGAAATTCATTTGGTACAGGCACTTTTGTTCGGGTTTCACTATTAATTGTTGCCAGTACAGTTTTACCAGTAACAATAAGCTCCTCTTGTTCATTTATAACCTTCTGTTTTAGGGTGAAACTTGAATTTCCTACATGTTCCAACCATGTAGTAATAAGCAGTTTTTCTTGATTAAAGATTTCCTTTTTAAAATCTGCTTCCACATGTACGATTACCCCTTCAACTCCAATTGAAAGGCAATGTGCATACCAAGGTCTTCTTGCTTGTTCCAGGTAGCCAAACATCTCAACATTATTAATATGAAATTTAGTTGTTTCTGCAACGAGGCGTAATTCTGAATGTGTCAACTGTCTTCCTCCCTTAATTATGTATAAAAATACTCTATAATAAATTCGCTAAATTTCGACTATTCCCTTTATATTTTATGGATAAAAAAAATACCAAGTAACCTTGCTGGGTTTCCTGGTACTTTTTTGTTGGAGATTAATTATCAAAGGCTAATGCTGCTTTTCTTGACTGAATGGTGTATAGACGATATAAAACAAACGCGACGCCCGAGAGGAGGATGCCAGAAATATAGGGAAGTCCAATGGTAATGGAAAATAGCCAGCCCCCAAGCGGCGGGCCTATAATTCTCCCAAGCGAGTCAAAGGACGATAGAAATCCAGTCGCACTGCCATGTCCTGCTGTTGAAGCTTTTGTTAACAAAGCAGATACACTTGGACGAATCACGCCATTTCCAATACCAAATATCGTTAGGAAGATGGCCGCTGTTGCGAAATCATCCACTAATAATATTAATCCAAATCCAATAGCGGAAATGACAATTCCGATTTGAATCACAGCACCTTCTCCGAAACGCTTGGTCATTCTCCCGACAAGACCTCCTTGAACAAAGGCGCTCGCAACTCCCATAATCATGAAAATATAGCCTAACTCTACTGTTCCCAAACCAGCTTTCTGAGCACCAAAGTAAGCGAAAGTCGCTTCTAAACCTGACAGCGACAAGGAAATGAATAATTGCAGGAAATACAGGATGGAATAGGATCCACCTAATGCCTGCTTTAGTGAAGCACCTTGTTTATTCTGTGATTGTTTTGCCTCTTCCGTTAAGGATTCCTTTAAAAGAAACCAGACTAAGAGAAGGGTGAGAAGAGATGAAAAACCAGCAATAAAAAAGGGCATACTTAAGCTTATCTTTGAAAAAACACCACCCATAGCCGGTCCGAACACAAATCCTAATCCGGTAGCCGCACCAATGACTCCCATTCCCTTGCCTCGATCTTCCTCTGTTGTGATATCGGCAACATACGCCATCACCGTAGGCATATTAGCAGCAGATAGGATCCCTCCAATAAATCGAGCTGCAAATAACATTCCAAGTGTTGAGGACGCCCCCATTAAAAAGAAAGAAAGAGAAAGTCCTGCTATTCCGATTATAATGACAGGCTTTCTGCCAATCCGGTCAGATACCTTGCCCCAGATTGGAGCGAAGAGGAGCTGCATTAATGAATAAACGGCCATGAGTAATCCAAGTTCTGTTGGGGAAGCGCCGATTTCCTCAGCATAAAAGGGGAGTACGGGAATAATAATTCCAAAACCGACCATCACCAGGAACATAATTGCAAAAAGGATAGGTAAAGCTTTTTTTGTTTGAGACATCATATTCACTCTCTATCGTAAAAAATTTCTATGTTAAGTATAGTGATTAAAAGTGCATATAGTCAATTTTAGCTAAATGTTTGAAAGAATAGCTTGCAAAAAATCGAATAAATCTTCCTATAGCAATTATTAGAGTCATCAGTTTTCGTGTGATATGATAAATGTCGTTAGGAGGCAGAAGTGATTTATGAACTGGCAATCAACTCTTCATTATAATTTTTGGATAGAACTTGGAATTTCGATGGGGATCTTTTTATTATTCCTACTATTTAGGAAAATCTTTGCTAAATATGTATTTGCTCTGCTTTTAAAGTTAAGTAGAAAAACACCAACTGAATTTTTGTCAAATGTCTTTTTAGCATTTGAAAAGCCGATACAGTGGGCGTTTATCATTATTGGGATTTATGTCTCGTTAGATGTGTTCCCATATTTTAATCATGAAAACACATTATTTTTGAAAATAATTAGTTCAGCTTATATTTTCCTCGTTTTTTGGGGGCTGTTTAATTTATCATCAGCATCAGGCTTGCTTTTTGCAAGAGTGAATCGAAGATACGATATAGAAATTGATCAAATATTAATTCCATTCCTTTCAAAAGCGCTAAGATTTTTGATTGCGGCGATTGGATTTACAATCATTGCTCAAGAGTTTGGCTATAATATCAGCGGTTTTGTTGCAGGACTCGGAATCGGAGGTCTTGCCATTTCATTAGCTGCAAAAGATGCTTTAGCTAATCTTTTAGGTGGAGTCGTCATAATTACGGAAAAACCTTTTTCTATTGGTGATTGGGTCATGACACCAAGTGTGGAAGGGACAGTGGAAGATATTTCATTTCGAAGCACGAAAGTAAGAACTTTTGCCCAAGCGCTTGTCACTGTACCGAACGCAACACTGGCAAACGAATCGATCACCAACTGGAGTAAGATGGGGAAAAGGCAAATCACCTTTAATTTAAGAGTTACGCATGACACGCCAAAAGAGAAGTTACAAAATGTTGTAGAAAGAATTGATCATTTATTAAGAAACCATCCTGATATTCACCAAGAAACGATCTTTGTCACTTTTGATCAATACATGGAAAATGGGCTGGGGATCTTTTTATATTTCTTCACAAAAACCACGAACTGGGGTGAATTTTTGAAGATTAAAGAAAGTATCAATTTCAAGATTATGGAGATTCTCGATAGTGAAGAAGTGTATGTAGCGATTCCAAGCAGAAAGCTGTACATGGATCCTGAAGTTGAAAAACAGAAAAAAGTGGATTTAGGGTAAATAGCAGCGGTTCGTATTTGCAATACTTGTGATTACGAACCGCTGTTTTGTTTTATTCTCCTTCATCATAAAACCCTTTGTTACGGAAATAATATGTTCAGATGGGAAGTGAAGGAGGAAGGTTAATGAATACAAGCGTAAGTGATGACCATTTAACAATGTGTAATAATGAATATGATACATTACAAAGAGTGATCTTATGTCAGCCTCAGTATATGACGATTCGAGATGTGATCAATGAAACACAAAAGCATTTTAAGAATGAAGGAATACATATTGAAAAAGCCCTTGAGCAGCATGACGGATTTGTCAGGACTCTAAAAGAAAATAACGTTGAAGTAATTTTGCTGCCTTATCACAAAAAGTATCCAGAGCAGGTATTTACCCGCGATATCGGCTTTACACTTGGTAAAACGGTTTTTGTTGCCGATATGGCAAGTGATGTGAGAAAAGGGGAGGAGAATGTCCTTAGGCAATGGTTAGAAGATGAAGGGTTCTCCTATTACAATATTGTAGGAGACCAGATTGAAGGCGGAGACGTCATAATAGATCGTGATACGATCTATATTGGTTTAAGTAATCGAACGGAACAGAAAGCGATAGATCATTTAAAGGAGTTACTTACGAGCTTCGATGTAAAAGCAATCCCATTTAAAGAAAGATATCTCCACTTAGATTGTGTATTTAATGTCATTTCACCAGAAGTTGCATTAATATATCCAGAGGCACTGACGAAAGAGGATATTGAGCTATTCAGTTCAAGATATGAGCTGATCGAGGTTTCTAAAGAAGAGCAGTTTACACTAGGAACAAATGTCCTAGCGATTGGCAATAAGCGAATTTTAAGTTTACCTGTTAATAAAAATGTGAACAAAGAATTACGGGCTAGAGGCTTTGAGGTTATTGAGGTAGATATTACAGAAATCATTAAGTCTGGAGGCTCTTTTAGATGCTGTACACTTCCGATTTTACGGGAGAATAAATAATTTTTGTTATCCTCTTTTTCAGGAAAGGGGATTTTTTTTATTTCCAAAAATAAGGAGATATAAAAAGGATATTGTTATATTCATAAAATAAATAATCAATAAATACTTAGAGTTAACAGTGAAAGCACTTACATTAATAGAATTTTAATTTTTTTCAGAAAATATATTTACTTTTCTAAAATAACTGTTAAAATAATTTTCATAATATTTAGCTTATATACATCTGGGGGGAACAACATGGCTACGTTTTTCGGAGCACTTTTATTATTATTTTTAGGCTATGCCTTTTACTCTAAATTTGTGGAACGTGTCTTTGTAATTAATGATGAAACACCGACACCAGCTTATACAAAAAGAGATAATCTGGATTTTATGCCAATGAGCTGGTGGAAAGGAAATTTAATTCAATTATTAAATATTGCGGGTACAGGTCCAATTTATGGAGCTATTGCTGGCGCTTTATATGGACCAGTCGCCTTTATCTGGATCGTAGTTGGTTGTATTTTTGCCGGAGCAGTTCATGATTACTTTTCAGGGATGATGTCCATGCGGCATAATGGGGCACAGTTCCCTACACTAGTAGGAAAATATTTAGGTCGTTATATGAAACTGTTCATAAACTTATTTTCAATTGTATTAATGCTTTTGGTTGCTGCAGCTTTTACAGCAGCACCTGCGCAGCTAATTGCGCAGCTTACTCCTGCTAGCTTCACAGCAGCATTAGTTATTATATTTATTTATTTTCTAGTAGCAACGATTCTACCGATCAACCAAGTGATTGGAAAACTTTATCCTCTATTCGGTGCGATTTTATTATTCATGGCTGTAGGAATTGCCGTTATGTTACTGTTATCGGGGAAACCAATACCAAATCTTACATTTGAAAATCTACATCCTGGGGACTTGCCAATTTGGCCATTGTTAATGGTGACGATCTCATGTGGTGCGATTTCAGGATTCCATTCAACACAAAGTCCTATTGTTGCTCGAACCATGATGAAAGAATCAGACGGCAGGAAGATATTTTATGGGGCTATGATTATTGAAGGCGTGATTGCCTTAATCTGGGCAGCAGCTGGAATGACTTTCTTTAATGGCACAGCAGGTTTGCAGGAAGCTCTTGCTGCAGGCGGGCCATCAGGGGTTGTGAATGAGATTTCCATGACGCTTCTAGGAACAGTTGGCGGGTTACTTGCAGTAATTGGTGTTATTATCCTGCCTATTACAACTGGTGATACAGCTCTTCGTTCATGCAGAATGATTATCACGGAAACTCTTTCAAAATTTTTCAATATGGAAGGGAAAGTAAAAGTATTACTTGTTTCAATCCTTGTAACAGCCCCAGCTTTTTATCTGTCAACGATTGACTACTCATTTTTATGGAGATATGTTGGCTGGACGAATCAGGTAACGGCGGCAGTTATGCTGTGGACAGGAACGGTTTATTTATTACGAAATAATAAATTTCATTGGATTTGTGGAGTTCCAGCGATGTTCATGACAGCTGCGGTAAGTATGTATATATTCCTAGCGCCGGAAGGCTTCCATTTAGGATACGGAATATCATTAACCATTGGTTTTATTATTACAGCGTTAGTAGTGTCATGGTATGCTGTCCAAATCTACAAGTATAGTAAACTGAAACAAAACCAATTGCATGACAAAGCAGCATAAAAATACAAAAAAATCCCTCCAGGACATTGTCTGGAGGGATTTTATGTGCTGTTCAACTATTCTTGGGAAAAATACGTTCATTTATCATCCCAATCAAACTGATCACTGCAGAATGGTACAAACATCAACTTTGTTTTTCCGAGTTCGATTACATCATAACGTTTAAGTTCCTCTGCGGTAATGACTTCTTCGTCGTTTAAGTAGACGAGACCGCGTGAATCACCTGAGTAGATACGAAACAGCCGGTTCTTCGGACTGTAGCTTACAATGGCATGGTTTTCTCTTGAAATAGCGTCATCCCCGCTTATACAAATATCCATTTTATCTGATCTTCCGATGAAATTTCGTTCACTTCGGATTCTATAGTCCTTTCCCTTATCAGGACCGTCAATGCAAACGAGCCATCCAACAACAGGATCAAGGCCGATATCTTTACGAATCAAAGCGACCGTTTTTCCATTGCTTCCTTTTATTCCATCTGGCAGCTTCGCAACGGTTTTTCCTATATCCTCACTATGGTTTGGTATCATCGCTTGTGTTTGCGAAAGACTATCGCCGCTTCTTGGACGCTTCGGCATGGTCACGCCAAGATTTAAATCGATATTTATCCCACAATGTGGACATAAACTGTGTTTTGTTTCATCATAATAATGTCCGCTTGCACACCGCTTCATATCTTAACCTCCTGCTATTTCTGTCGTTGTGATGAGCCATTTGTAAATTCCATCAGATCGGACCATATGATGGATCAATGTACTAGTTCCTTTGTAATTTTGCTTGCCATCCGAATAGCTCAGGGTTTGAACAACCTTTGCACTTGCGTTATTTCCGTTTATCTCTAAAATTTCGATGCTTTCGAAATCTAGTTGAATATTGTTACTGTACTCGAAGAAGTCTTTAATTCCATCTTCGGTTGACGCATAAATAGGTGAATTTGGATCAATGGTACTCATATAACCTGCAATATCTTCTGCCTCATATGCCAAACCATTAGCATAGATCGTGATCTCAATTTCTTCTTCATCAGAGTATACGTCGGCATCAGGATTAGAATAAATCTCTTCAATTTTTTCCATATCAGGGTGTGTGAGTTTCATTTGTTTAAAGTGCGTGAAGTCCTGCAAAACAAAGTCTTTAAAGGTTTGCCCTTCATTTACTTTTTCGTCTTTGTGATTCGTATATAGGGAAGCGGCCTTATCATATTGATCTGAGAATAAATAGGCGTGTGCAAGATTGACTTTAAAGAGGAGGGGAGTAGGATCTAGTTCAATCGCTTTTTCGGCTGAGACAACTGCATCTTTTGGAGCTTTATTTAAAAATTGGATATAGGACATCTCTCCATATGAATTAGCTAATTCAGCATGATTCTGTTGAAAGAGGGGGTCTTTTGTTAGTAAATCTTCTAGTATATCAACACTGCTTTGGATATCGATAAGAGCATACTCGTAATATCCCAAAACCCGCTTCATTAATGAGATATTTCTGTTTAATACACCCATTGAATATTGAGCATCAAAGTTGCCATCACTATCGTAAATAATAACGGCCATGTCTCTTGCTTGGGTGTATAGCTTAAGTGCTTCATTATAGTTTTTTTGTTGATTCAGTTCATATCCTTTATCCCAGTAATCATAGACAACTTGCAGATGCTGCGATTTAATCGATTGTTCATCCAGCGGCAGTGCAATGCCTTTACTTACTTCAAGATTAATTACATCATTTTCTGTCGCTGTTTCTTCAGGATTTACTGATTGTTTTGTGACAATCCCTTTTTTAACATACAAGTTCTCTACATACGTAATCTCTCCAAGCTTCAGACCTTCTTCTTGTAATAAAACCTTGGCATCTTCTTCTGTTATATTAATCAGGTTTGGAACTGATAATTCTTTGATAACATCATCCGGAACGTCCTTGTCCTCAGGAATAGTTGTTTTGGTTTCCACGGGCTTTATTGGGTCTTTGCCACCTGCGAATGAGTCAAATAGGAAAAAGGCTCCTACGATACTAGCGGCTAAGAACAGAATAGCCGCCGCTCCGCCGCCAATCCATAGCCACTTTGATACTGATTTTTTTTGCGGCATTTTAGAAGGTATCTTTTCACTCGTAGAGGAATCACCTTCATTTGCTGAACCATCTGCAACAGGGTCGTCATTCACATTGATATTTGTTAAAAAATCTTGTTGAAATTCCTCCATTGTCTGATAGCGGTCGGCGGCTCTAACAGACAGGGCTTTTAGTAAAGCAGCTTCTGCCTTTTCAGGAATATCGACACCGGCAGAGGATGGCGGGACGAGTGAATCCTCTTCTAACCGATCAAGAGATTCTGGCGGTGTATGACCGACGATCGCACGGTAAAGAGTTGCGGCAGCAGCGTATACATCTGTCCACGGACCTTGCTTGCCTTTGCTTCGATATTGCTCTTCAGGTGCATATCCTGGTTTTAATACGACGGAGATACTTTTACTAAACTCCGATATCGCATGGCGGGCAGCTCCAAAATCTAATACCTTAACCTGGCCCTCAGCGGTGATATAGATGTTATCTGGGCTGATATCGCGATGTAAAGTTCCTGTTGAATGGACTTCTCTCAGTGCATCCATAACAGGGAGCATAATTCTAAGAGCTGTTTGAAAGGGGATTTTTCCTCCTTGTGATTCTAAATATTGTTTAAAATCAATTCCTTCCAGATAGTACATCACCAAATAAGCCGTTCGATTTTCTTTAAAAAAGTCACGTACACCGACAATGCCAGGGTGGTTGTTAAATTGCGCTAGTGTTTTAGCTTCGTCTAAAAAGTTCTTTAAGCCATATTCAAAATGTGACTCGAGATCCCCTGTAAATACAGAAACCATCGTTTGGTCAGGTGATCTTGTTGCAAAATCACGCGGCATATATTCTTTAATGGCAAGTTTCGTATCCAGGTTCAAATCCCACGCTAAGTAAGTTATTCCAAAGCCGCCGTGACCAAGAACCCTTCCAAGCAGGTATTTTTCTTGTAAAATCGTACCGGGTGGCAAGTGCTGTGGTGCTGCAGGCCCTGTGCCTGTTACCCAGCCGCAGTGTGGACAAACTGATTCAGCACCTTTATCCTCCATACAACCTAGACAAAGATGATCATATTTCTCCATGATTTCACCTCATATTCTTGTATTCTATTCAGAAACAAATACAGCCAAAGCGCTGTAATTATCATGATTTTCTAAGATTCGTATTTTTAGAATTTCTTCCATCAGCTGCAGCCATTGAAGAGGGGTTGAAGCTCTAATTCTTGTAGTCTCCATATCTTCTTCAGTGACATATTCCCAAAAACCATCAGAACATAGCAGAAATGCGTCACCATTTAAGATCTGTATTTTTTCTTTCAGGAATGTTGCTTTTACCGCTCCATCAGAACCTAACACACGATAAAGACGGTTGCGATCTTCATGAAAGCGAATTTGATCTTGCTGTAATTCTCCAGCGTTAACAAGTGCCTGACATACACTATGATCTTTTGTTTGGGCGATTAGTTGACACCCTCTAAAGTGATATAAGCGCGAATCGCCCACGTGGGCCCAGTATGCAAAACTGTTAAAACAAGATAATGCAACAACTGTTGTACGCATCGATCTCATTACGGGAGAGCTCCTCTGTTGTTCATGGAGAAGATTTTGCGATTTTTCAATCCCGTTCTTAATTGCGTGAAGGTGTTCATGCTGCTGGTATTCTTGTAGAATCGTTTCTACTGCTAATTTCGCAGCTATTTCTCCCCCTTGGTAACCACCTAATCCATCGGCAAGAGCCCAACAGCCGCCATGATCACATTCACAAAAGGCCGCGAAATCCTGATTTACATCTCTGCCGCCTTTATCTGAAAGCAGCGCTGTGAAGTATCGCATTTATCGGTGCTCCCAACGGACTTCAAACATATAATCCTTTGAGCTTAAGTAGAATTTATCCCCAGAACGTAACTGCGTCACCTTCCCCGCAGGGATTTTTTCACCTGAGTGCAAATATGTGCCGTTTGAAGAGCTATCCTCAAGTGTAAAAGTCTGGCTGAATTTATCGTAGCGAATCGTACAATGCTTTCTGCTAATCTCTTCAAATGAAGAAGGAAAGACAAGCTGGCATTGCCTTGCATCACGTCCGATTGCCAAATCACCTTGATCTAATTCAACCGTTTGACCTGCAAAATAACCTGATAGTCCTTTTAATACTGGTTTTTGGTTAGATACCGCAGAATGGGGGGAGCTTTGCACTGGGGTAATTGGAGTTCCCCCGCGAGCTTTTTTCCCTTGCTTCTTAATAAGAATCACGACAAATACAATGACCATGATTAAAAGGATCAATCCGATAACAGCAATCCCTAATACCCACCATAGTTTAGTAGAACCACTATCAGAATTAGAAGCTGTCAAATACTCAATTCCGCGTGATTCCAGTATGGGAAATAACTCATCAATCTTGACTGCACCGCTAATGCCCGAAGCAGATGTTACGACGAATGTATTAATCCCAATTACTTGGCCTTGTTCATTCAACAATGGACCTCCGGAATTTCCAGGATTGATACTCACATCTATTTGAAAAATTCCTCTGCCGCCCTGGATGGAGCTTTTACTAATGATTCCTTTTGTAATTGTGACATCATCAGGGTCACCGGAAGGAGTGTCATCGATTAAATCAGCATCTCCCGGGAATCCGAGAGCATACACTCCTTGACTGGGCTTTACCTGGTCACTGTCGCCCAGCTCCATTGGCGGTCTTTGATACAAATCCTGTGATAATTCTAAGACAGCGATGTCTTTGACCTTGTCAAATGCGATAACGGATGCTTTTATTTGATCTTCCTTAGAAAGAAGGATGGCAACACCGTCGAGATTAGGTTCAACCACATGAAAATTTGTTACGATATGGCGGACAGGCTCTGTTTTTCCGACTGCAAATCCAGTCCCAATATACGTTTCGCCATCGGCTCCATAACAAATAATACGAACAACACTATTTCGGAGTTCATCAATTGACCTGCTTTCAGCAAACGCAGGAGCTGAGCTTGAAAAAAGTAAGATCATGGCCAATAGGATAAGTGATTTTTTAAGCACTACAATGCCTTTTTCCTTTACTGAACGAATCATCGTTCATTCCCCTCTTTCCCTTTTCTATTCAATTGTCAAAAGTGCGACTGTAGCATTATCTTGATTGGGCTTATTTTTTGACACTGCCAATTCAACCAGTTTTTCCGCAGCTTCTTGAGTGGAGAAGGAGCTGCATATTTCAACTATTTCATGATTCGTTAACGATCCATAAAGACCGTCACTGCAAAGAATGATACAGTCCCCTTTACTTAAAGGGACAGGGTCAATCGTTACATCTATTCTTTCTAGACTCTCTAATCCTAGAAAACTAGTTAAGCTTTCCCGTTGAGGATCATTTGCAGCTTCTTCCAAAGTGATTTCTCCATTTGCTGCTTTTTCATCCAGCTCCATTCCGTAGTTATGATCGGTTGTTAACTGTATGAAAGATTCTCCTTGTTTCAAATAAATTCGGCTATCTCCAACAGACAGCCAATACAATTGTTGATTAAGAACCACTGCCGCGATGAAAGTAGTTCCGATATTTCCTGCTGCTTCATGTTCTCGTGCAAACTGTAATACAGCTTCGTTAGCTGCTTTTAATGAAGATACTAGTCTTTCCGGAATGAAGGTGGATGATGTTGAGTACAAATAATGTGCCAAAAATGCTTGGACTGCAAGATGACTTGCTTCTTTCCCGCCAACAAGACCGCCCATTCCATCAGCCAAAAGGGCTAGGACCCCATACTTGCTGGAAAACTCTTCGTCACTTACTTCGGAAAAACCGAAAGCATCCTGCTGTTCTGTTCGACTGCCAATGTGCTGGGCATTTCCAGGTACTACAATTGGCCTCGGGATTTGCAACGTGATGGGATCATCATTTGAGAGGCTTACAGGATTATTATCTTTCAAAGGTCTTTTTCTTGCCTTTTTAATACTTAAGTATAAAAGTAAGAACAGAACAATCGCGACGATTACATACGCCCATGTTGGTATCTCTTGAAAGAAGAGTATGAATTGGGCCATTCCAAATGGGGTAATCACAGGTTGAAAAATAACAGAACCCTCCCTTGGTGGGATTTCTCACTTTAATGAAACAAAGTAATAATCTTATATATATGTATTTTTTAGTATTAATTGCTTATCCATATATAAAGTGGTGATCATTAATGTTTTTTCATTTTTAAAAATTCAGACAATATTTCTTGTTTGGCTGCCTGCATGTTAAAATAAGGTAAAAAGGGTAGGTGATGATGATGGAATATAAGAAGTTAGGACAAACAGGTTTAGAGGTTTCGTCTCTGTGTCTTGGTACAATGGCGTTTGGCAGATGGATTGATGAGAGTGCCTCAAAAGTTATCTTAGAGACAGCCTTGGACCATGGAATCAACTTTATTGATACAGCGAATTTTTACGGTAAAGGACAGGATGAAGAATTTAAGTATGGAACCGGGGAATCTGAAGAAATTATCGGCAGGGCACTTAAAGGAAGAAGAGAGGATGTCGTCCTAGCGACAAAGGTTGGTTTGCCGACAGGAAGGGGAAGAAATGACAGAGGTCATTCGAGAGTACATATTATAAGGGAAGTAGAACGGTCACTTAGGCGTTTGCAAACGGATTATATTGATTTGTATCAGCTTCATTATTTTGATCCCAATACCCCAATGGAAGAGACATTGTCAGCATTGAATGATCTCGTTCGACAGGGAAAAGTACGTTATATAGGCTGTTCTAATTATGCTGCCTGGCAAATTGCTAAGGCTCAAGGAATCAGCGAAAGATTAAATATGGAAAAATTCGTATCTGTTCAATCAGAATATAATCTTCTTTCTAGAGGAATAGAAAAAGAATTATTGCCATTTTGTGAGTCCGAAAAGGTCGGGGTTATGATTTATAGTCCAATGGCAAGGGGAGTGCTCTCAGGAAAGTATAAAAATCGTTCAGATGCTCCGCCAGAAAGTAGGAAGGCTCGCGGGGAAGAACTGATCAAGAAATATTTTACAGATGAAAATTTTAAATTAGTGGAACAGTACCAAGATTTAGCACAACAATATGAAGTGAACTTATCCCAATTTTCACTAGCTTGGGTGTTGAGTCAGTCTGCTGTTACATCAGCCATTATTGGGGCAAGCAAGGTTCATCATGTTACAGATGCTCTAAAAGCTGCCGACTGGAAATGGTCAAAAGAGTTAATAGAAAGAGTGAATAAGATAAAGTGATCATAGTATCTTAAAACAGCTGCAGGCATCTTCTATAAGAGATGCCTGCTTGACTGGTATCAAAAATACTTTGCGCCGTGAATAGCTAAATAAAAAATAAGCATGGTGATCAGGCCAAATGGAAGACCGAATTTTGCCCATTCGGAGCTGGTAATTTTCAGCTTCCCTGCGGAAATAATGTTTGGGATATTTCCTGGAATGAGCATTCCTCCGCTGACAATGAGACCGAGTAGTATCGCTTTTATTGTACCTTCACTCATGGAAGGGCTTATCTCTGCAGCTGCAAGTGTTGCGTTATCGAGCACAGCGGAAATGATATTCAGCCAATAAAGGATATCGGTAGGAAGCCCAATAATATAGGTGTTTATGAATGGTTCAAAACCTTTTCCTAATAAAGTAAGAGCCATAACGAATAAATAAATTTTCCCTGTACGAAGGAATATTTCCAGATATGTTTCTTCATCATTTTCAGTTGAAAGTCCTCTTTTTTTCGGCTTAGGCTGAATAAATAATGCCGCAACAATTCCTAACATGAAAATACCAAGAATGACTTCTCTGCCTATTAAGTTAAAAAGATAAAGAAAATCCTGGTCGAGCTTGCTGATAATAATGGTAGAAAGCGGCTCGCCTATCGGGGTTAATGCAGCACCGAGGCCAATTGAAAAACAGGATATGATCACAAACTTAACCTCAGAAGTACGATCGATTTTTAATATAGAAACGATGATGACGAGTACTAAGGATGCAATAATGGCTGTGATAATGCTAGAAAGAAAACCAAGAATGATTACAACTAAGGAAAGAAACAGCGGGACGGGGATAGCATCGCTAATAAACCTCACTGATTTTTCCAATGGGTGTTTAAGCCATTTAAAAAGAAAACTGGCAACTAGAACTGCGATTGTGATTTTAAGAGGAGAAATAAGTGCTTTCGTAATCAAGCTAGCGTCCAATACATGGCTGGCCCATGCTGCACAGACCCCCATTACGAATAAGAAAACTTCAAGATTCCGTTCAATTAACTTTGAAGAAAAAGGAAGAAAGAGCACTAATAGTAAAATAAAAATTAATCCGGTCATTTGGTCTACCTTTCCTTGTTATTTTGTAGGTTCCTAATTTGTATCAAGTCTTGGACCTCTAAGAAGATTCTTATGCTTGTCTGAAAAAAATATGCTAACCTTGATTGAAAGGATCTATAAACTTTGCGCTCCTGCCGCAAATACCAGTAACGGGAGGGAACTTCGTTGAACGAATCCATATTGATTGTCGAAGATGAAGAGAAAATCTTAAGGCTGTTAGAAATAGAACTTGAGTTTGAAGGGTATGAGATTGGAAAGGCTGACAATGGATTGGATGCTTTGGAAGTATACCGAAGCAGGCCGTGGGACTTGATTCTTTTAGATGTTATGCTGCCTGGTATTAGCGGTATTGAATTATTACGCCGGATTCGCGTTAACGACCAGCATACTCCAGTCATTTTGTTAACTGCCAAAAGTTCGGTTGAAGATAAAGTATCAGGCCTTGATTTAGGAGCTAATGACTACATTACAAAACCATTTCAAATAGAAGAGCTATTGGCAAGGATCCGTGCAACTCTGCGCAATCGGACTGTATCGCCGAAGCGGGAGGAAGAGGACGACTGGATTCAACTTGCAGATTTAAAGGTCAATGAAAAAATGCGGGAAATTTTCAGAGGTACATTACAAGTTGAACTAACGCCTAGAGAATATGACTTACTTCTGTACTTATTGAAAAATAAGCGACAAGTCCTTAACCGCGACCAAATACTAGA
This sequence comes from Robertmurraya dakarensis, assembly GCF_900156875.1. Lineage (GTDB taxonomy): Bacteria > Bacillota > Bacilli > Bacillales > Cytobacillaceae > Robertmurraya > Robertmurraya dakarensis. The sequence continues at coordinate 113,893 of NZ_LT707408.1, forward strand.
GGCTGTATGGGGATATGATTACTTTGGAGACACAAATGTAGTGGATGTATACATCCGTTATATTCGTAAAAAAATTGATATGCCAGATTATTCACCTCTTATACATACCGTCCGCGGCGTCGGATATGTGATGAAGGAGTCGACATGAAGCTTCGAAATCGCATTAATCTTTATACTGCCGTTCTCTTTATTGTGCTACTGATTTTAATGAATTTATTTATCTTTTACTTATTCAGCAGATTAATGATAAATAGTGAACTGGAACAGACGAAAGCAGAAACAGAAAAGATAGTGATTGGAATAAATGAGGGGATTAATCTAGTTCCTCCTGAAGATTTATTAAGAGCCTATGTTCCAATAGATGGGATGATTCGAATTGTTTTAGAAGATCAAAAGGATCCAGCCCCCGTAACATCTCCTTCGGAACAAGATTTAATGGATAGGAAGGTTCAGTATTATAAAGAGGAACGAAGTGAACGTATTCAATATAATAATCGGGATTATTCCTTTGAATCGATCCCCATTATCTGGGTGGATGGGCAAGTAGCCAATCTGCAAGTCACGAAGAGTTTAAAGTCCGTTATCGAAAATTTAAACATTCTTCGGATTGTCTTAATTATTGTTACGGTTGTTGCGATGATTCCAGTTGTGATTTCAAGCAGGCTGTTGAGTAATTTGATCACGACCCCGATCACATCCTTGATTAACACAATGACAGAAATTCAAAAAAGCGGGCAATTCAAGCGCATTCGAATACAGGGTAAGTCAAAGGACGAGCTAGTAGAAATGGGAAACACCTTTAATCATATGATAGACATCCTCGAGACCAATTCGGAAAAACAAGAGCAATTCGTTTCGAATGCATCTCACGAACTAAAAACTCCGTTAACGGTCATTGAAAGTTATGCAAGTTTGTTGAAAAGACGAGGGAAAGATGAACCGAAAATCTTTGATGAAGCCGTTGATGCCATACACTCTGAAGCGATACGAATGAGAGAGATGACTGAACAATTATTATTATTGGCGAGGCCGAATGAGAAATGGACCATTCAGCTTCAGCACCTTCAACTATCAAAAGAAGTAGAACAGTTGGTCCAGACTTTTCAAAAAGGGTTTGATCGGGAAATTCAGTTGGAAATTGACAATGATGTTAGCGTTGAAAGCGATCCGCAGAAATTAAAACAGCTTCTTTATATCTTTTTGGATAATGCAAGAAAGTATAGTGAGGAAACGATCTTCGTTACAGTAGGCAAAAAGGATGAACAAGCTTTTATTAAAATTTCTGATCGGGGAATTGGCATTCCCAAAGAGGATCTGCCTAAAATATATGATCGTTTTTATCGTGTAGATAAAGCAAGAAGCCGTAAACAAGGGGGATCCGGACTAGGATTATCATTAGCACAGGAATTAGCTGACAGTATTGGAGCAGAAATTACGATTGATAGTGTCGAAGGGATCGGGACCACCGTAACGGTTTCTCTTCATCAGAAGGATAAGTAAGACATCTATTTCTGCCAATATGGGAGGGAAATCATACTTTTCTAATCAAATTCTCATGTTCATCATTCATAATGGAGTAAAAGTTTGGAGGTGTCATGATGGGGAGAAAAAATTGGTTGTTCATGATCGGGGCAGGCGTTCTTCTAATTGCCATTCTAATTGGGGTCCAAAAATGGCAAGAAGGATCTGTGGCTGCTGAGGCTTTAACAAAAGAAGAAGCGCAAAGAATGGTCGAAGAGAAATATTCAGGGAAAGTGCTGAATATTACGATGGAGGATCAACAGTTTAATGTCGACTTGGAAAGAGGAGACGTCATTTATAAAGTATTAATTGATGGAAATAGCGGAGAGGTTTTATCTTTGGAAAAGCTGCAAAACAAGGAGACTGTTGATAAAGAGACTGCTGATAGTAAGAAGACTGATTCGCCATCAAAAGAGCAAATAGAGGAAACTCCTCCTAAACCGAATGAAAAAGAGCCAGTTCAACAGAATCCTGGTGATCAAGGGAAAGTCACTGAATCAATCAAAACAGAAGAACCTCCAAAGAAATTATCTGAGAATGAAGCGGTTCAAATAGCTCTAACGCAAATTCAAGGTGAGATAGATGATGTTGAGATAAGAAATATTAATGGAGCAGCCTATTATTTTGTTGAGGTTGAAAGCGGTGATGACAGGGAAGGCCTTGTGCAAATCCATGCGATCACTGGGGAGGTTAAATCGATCACATGGGATGAGGAAGATTAAATTTCATGCTATGAAATTCTCATTAATTTCTAATGTTACGCTCTGAGTGTTCTCATTTTGAAAGACTATATTGTATTTGTAAGACATCATAAATAGGATATAGGAGGAAAACAAAATGAAGAAGAAATTGATTTTTGGAGCTTTATTGGCAGTTTTAGTGTTCGGCGGAGCGGTAGCAGCTGGAGCAGCTAATTTAGGTTTGTCAGTTGTAAACACAGGCAGCATAGATGATGATAACGTAAATAGCAAAAGTACAGCTGGTGTGAAGGATTCTAAGGGAGTTCTAGCTAAGGAAACAACATTAGATTCAAAAGAAAAGATCATTTCACGTGAAGAAGCAATCGCCATTGCTGAGAAAGAAGTAAATGGTAAAGTCTATTCCTTTGAAATGGACCGTGATGATGGCAGAATAGAATATGAATTAGAATTATTAACTGACAAATACGAAGTAGAGATTGAAATGGACGCAAGGAACGGAGCAATTCTTGAAAAGGATTTTGATGATTTAGATGACGAAGATGATGATGATCGCTATGACGACGATGATCGCTACGATGATTAAGAATATTTGCCCACAGAGCAGACGCCTTATGGCGTCTGTTCTGTACGTTTTGCAAGAGCTGAAGAGCAGTGGATGGTCAAAATTGAGGAAAGGTTAGCTAAGCAAATTGCTGTTCTTCCATGGCTTGAGCATGATAAAGTAGGGTACAGAGAAATAGTTTCTTTATTGAATTAAGAAAGGGCTGAATGGTATGGTTATCACAAACGAAGCCCGTGATCTTTTGAAGCAAATTCTTGCGGAAAAAGGCATGGACAGCATTCGTGTTTATTTTGGAGGTTACGGCTGAGGCGGACCACAAATTGGGCTGGCTCTGGATGAGCCGGAAGAAAATGATAAAGTGGAAGTTATCAATGAAATTAAAGTTGCGTTTGATCCAATGATTGAACCTTATGCTGAAAACTCCACACTGGACTATAGTAAAGCTTCTAATGGTCTAGTACTATTAGGTAACGACAGTAACTGCTGTTAATAGATGAAAGCATTGTTCTTTGAACAGTGGGTTCGGATTTCGAATACAAAAACTAAATTAGCATACCTATTAGCAGTCCTATTCGCAACTGAATTAGACTGCTTTTTTTTGTTGATGTATATGGGATTTAATAAAATAAACGGTAAATTGCCCTGAATTTCGCCCCCCTTTTTTGTCGGCATGAAAATTCGCATGCTAATAAATGATATTTAACTATCAGGGGTGGGGATGATGTCTGAGAGGCAGATAATGAAACAGGAAATTCTTTCTTATCCTTAATTGAGTAACTTCTGTTAGCTTAATAAGGGGAGTTTTTCCCGTTAGCCTATAGAATAGGGCTCTGTTCGGGGGATATAAGGGGATTTTTTACCGTTAATGCATAGGAAAATGGTCCATTTTCATGTTTTTTGAGCAAATAGGCGGAATTTTTCCCTCTATTTAATTTATTTTTCGTGCTAATTCCTTAATAAGAGGAATTTCGCCCCTTATTTTAGTAGCTTATTTATGGCAATCCTTGAAGAACTAGAAATCGCTAACCGGTGCTTATCTATAAATTGCTTTTTAATTTTGGTGCGAATTAATATCGTAAAAGCAATGTTAATGCATATTTTGTATTTCAAAAGAACCCGTTGTTCGCTGAACAGTGCTTTTATTGTATATGAAAACCATCTATTGAAATTGATAATCGTTTTCATTTATAATGGTTTTATACATGATGATGGGAGATGTAGCGATGTTTGTGCAAATGAGAAAAATGGTGATAAGTGAAGGACATTCCGATAAAGTTGTTCAACGTTTTAGCAAAGAAGGAATCGTTGAAACACAAAAAGGATTTATTGATATGACCGTAATGGTGAAGAAAGTACGCCGCGGTGATGAAGAAGTGGTAATATTGACTCGCTGGGAGTCTGAAGAGGACTGGAAAAACTGGGAAAAAAGTGATGCTCATATTGCCGGACATAAGGCAAAGCTGGGTCAGCCAAAACCAGAATATATCATTGATTCTGAAGGCGGAAAATACGAAGTAAAGGCAGTTAAAAAGGCAAGATAATAGAGTGAAAAATCAGCTGATTGTGAAGTGTACGAAACAACTCTATTAAAAAATATCCTTGCTCATTGGAAAATAATAGTTTAGTATAGAAAATAGAATTTTTAAAAATTTAATAATCATTTAAAAGTGCTTAAGTTCATTGCTTAAGATAATAGGGAAGACGGTGAAAATCCGTTGCAGCCCCCGCTACTGTAAATGCTGATGAAATTGTCATTCACCCACTGGATTAACCCGGGAAGGGGACAAGAGTAAAATAAGGCATGAGCCAGGAAACCTGCTTTTAAATGACGACAGTATTCATTTTTCGGAGGGAAGGATGATATGGACTTTATGGTTGTATGTTTTTGTTAAAATACATCTTTATTAGCTCATATTAATTTCCCTTAACTATGAAAAGTTAAGGGATTTTTATTTGGATTGAAAACTAAATAACGTAAAACTGAGGTGTGTGGTTACAAGACCGCACTTAATAGGGAAGCACGGTGAAAATCCGTCACGGTCCCGCCACTGTAAAGGAGAGTTTCACTGCTAATGCCACTGATTTTTTTGGGAAGGCGCAGTGAAATGTTGACCCTAAGTCAGGAGACCTGCCTTAAGTTTTTAGTATCAATGTCTACGGGTTATAGGCAGAGATGCGTGTAAGAATGTTGTTTTTGCATTTTTCCAGGCACCTCTTCCTATAGAGGTGCTTTTTTAATGGGAAAAATAAAAGGAGTGACGAAAAGTGACGACATGGAATTTAAACGGTACGAACAGTCACGTATTAATTTGTAATGGATCAAGCTGTATGAGAAAAGGCGGGGAAGAAGTGACGCAGGCAATAAGGGATGAAATATCTCATTTGAATTTAGATGGATTGATTCATACAACAAGGACAAGATGCAATGGCAGGTGCAAAGATGCTTGTGTCGTGATCGTCTATCCAGAGGGAACTTGGTATAAGGCTGTCACCCCAGCGATCGGACGTAAAATTGTTCAAAAGTGTATGAAACCAGAGATGGAACTGCAAGAATCGGTGCTATATCAATATGATTTTGAAAAGTTTATTAAAGTGAACGAACAGTCGATATCGGGGATTGAAAAGCCGGTAAAGATTGGAGGGTAATCAGTCATGAAGAAAAAATCGCTATGGCTATCATTTGCTGTGGTAAGCAGCTTAACAGTATTTTTCTGGAACAATTCGTTCCAGCATGTACACGCTATGCACATTATGGAGGGATTTTTACCAATTGGCTGGGCGCTCCTTTGGTGGTGTCTAACTCTCCCGTTTATCGTAATCGGAATGCGCTCCTTGCAAAGGAAAATAAAAGTAAATCCTGAATTAAAAGCGATGCTGGGGTTAGCGGGAGTATTTGCCTTTGTTTTATCGGCATTGAAGATTCCTTCAGTAACGGGGAGTACATCTCATCCAACAGGAACAGGTTAGGAACCGTTTTATTTATAAGTTTTTAAATATGCCCTCTTAGAAGGGAAAACTATCCGAAAACGAAAGAGGAACTATTTCAATTACTAAAGAGCTATCGACGGTAAAGGATCGATGACATCAAGGTTTTACTAAAAATCGTCTGGAAAGGGAGGAGTTATCGTTGAAAGGAAAACTACTCGTAGTAGGATTTGGCCCAGGAAGTTTTGAACATATAACGAAAAGGGCAGAAGACGCCATTAAGGAAAGCGACTGTATTATTGGCTATAAAACGTATGTTGATCTTATTCGTGGATTGTTGACCCATCAAGAAGTCATTAGTACGGGGATGTCAGAAGAGGTTAGCCGTGCTCAAGCTGCAGTCCGCCTCGCTGAAGAAGGAAAAGTAGTTGCTGTAATTTCAAGTGGTGACGCCGGCGTATACGGAATGGCAGGTCTTATATATGAAGTGCTCATTGAAAAAGGATGGACAGAGGAAAAAGGGGTAGAAGTGGAAGTAATTCCTGGTATTTCAGCCATAAACTCGTGCGCATCTCTATTAGGTGCTCCTGTTATGCATGACGCTTGTACGATTAGCTTAAGTGATCATCTAACACCATGGAAAATCATTGAAAAAAGGATAGATGCGGCAGGACAGGCTGATTTTGTCATTGCCCTTTATAATCCGAAAAGCGGAAAAAGAACGAGACAAATTACAGAAGCGCAAAGAATTCTCTTACAGTATCGTTCCCCTAATACGCCAGTGGGCTTGGTGAAAAGTGCATACAGAGATAGCCAGCATGTTGTGATTACAACCTTAGAAAAAATGCTTGATCATGATATTGGCATGCTGACAACGGTTGTAATTGGAAACTCCTCGACCTTTCTTTATGACAACAAATTAATCACTCCTAGAGGGTATCAACGAAAATATACGCTTGATACGGCTGAACAACGGCTTAAGCCCCATGAAAGATTGAGAAGGGAAAATGAACCATGGGCGCTGCATGAAGGGAAAGAGGAACAGACTGTAGAGAAGGCAATAAACGTTGATAGCCCATTGGATCTAGCGATGGAGGCTTTGATCAAGCTTGATGGACCTAATAAAAGTACAGACGATCAACCTATGAATCCTATGCATGAGAAAGTGGAGTCCATTTTTGAATTAGCAGTGAGCCCTGGAGTCGCGAATAAAAGAATTACTCCAAAGCAGATGCTTGCGATTGCTGAAGTCGTTGGTGAACGTGGAACAATGGAATATACACCACATCATCAAATCATCTTAAGGATTCCAACAGAGGACCCAAGTGATATTACCAGTAAACTTCAAGAAACAGGGTTATTGCTATCACCAACGGGAGATGTCTTTCAATTGAAAGCCTGTGATTTCTGTGATGGAGAAAAGAGTGATCCAATTCCATATGCTGAGGAAATTCAGCAGAAACTGGGCGGTCTCGAATTGCCAAAAGAATTAAGGCTTGGATTTAATGGGTGCGGCATGGCGTGTTACGGGGCAGTAAATGAAGATATTGGAGTGGTCTATCGTAAAGGGAAATTTGATTTGTTCCTCGGTGGAAAAGTGGTTGGGAGAACGGCTCATCCAGCGCAGGCTGTAGCTGAAGGGATACCTCCTGAAGAAATTGTAGGTGTGATTGATACAATCATTCAAGAGTATAAGGAAAAAGGGCACCCGAATGAACGGTTTTTTAAATATTTCAAACGTGTCAGAGAAGTGCAAGGATATCAGCATCGCGATATTGCGCCGGTCATTGAATTAGAACCAGCACCGTGCGGAGATTAAATGGAAAGTAGGGGAAAGGACATGAAAGCTGTTTTATTAGTCGGCCATGGGAGCCGCGATAAGGAAGGAAATGAACAAGTAAGACAATTTATCAAAAAACTAAAGCCACAACTGCCAGCATCGCTCATGGTAGAAACATGTTTTCTTGAATTTGAATCACCAACAGTGGAACAAGGTATAGAAACATGTGTAACTAAAGGAGCAACACATGTTGTGGTGATACCGATCATGCTGCTTCAGGCAGGTCATTCAAAAATTCATATTCCAGCTGCAATAGATGAAGCAAAAGAGCTTTATCCTGAAGTTTCCTTTACATATGGCAGACCAATAGGAATTCATGAAGAAGTTCTTGAAATCCTAGTCCATCGCCTTGAAGAAGCAGGAGAAGCTGTAAATGAGCCTGACAAAGATTCTGCTGTTATTCTATTAGGCCGAGGCGGCAGTGATGCGGACGCCAATAGTGATTTATACAAGATTACTAGATTGCTGTGGGAAAAAGTAAATTACAAAATCGTAGAACCTGCTTTTATGGGTGTTACAGACCCGCTAGTGAAGGAAGCAGTAGAACGCTGCATAAAGCTAGGAGCGAAAAAAGTCGTTATCTTGCCGTATTTCCTTTTTACAGGAATTCTAATTAAACGGCTTGAAGAGATGATCTTTAATTTTGGGAGGGAATTCCCTCAGGTTGAATTCAAGCTGGCAGAGTACTTCGGCTTTCATCCAAAATTGCAAACTATTATTATCGATCGAATTCAGGAGGCACTTCAAGGTGAAGTAAAAATGAATTGTGACACTTGCCAGTACCGAATAGCTGCGATGGAGCATATTGACCATCATCACCATCATCATGATGATCATGATCACGGTCATCATCATCACCATGATCACGTCCATGACCATGAAAAAGAGGCCGAGAAAATATGATTTTATGTTTGGCGGGTACTAGTGACGCAAGAGAGCTGGCAGTTCAGATCAAGGAAGCAGGCTATGAAATCTTAACAACGGTTGTAACAGAAAACGCCTCGATTGAGTTGAAAAGGCAGGGGCTGGATGTTCATGTTGGCCGTCTGGCAGCAGAACAGATGATGGATATGATCAATAAACATCATATCCAAGCTGTAGTGGATGCATCTCATCCCTTTGCAGAGGAAGCTAGTAAAAATGGAATGGAAGCGGCAAAACAGACAAATATACCATATATTCGCTATGAGAGAGATACTCAAAGCTTTGAGGGAGAAGCGATCACTTTCGTTTCAAGTTATGAGGAAGCAGCAGAGCTGGCTGCGGAAAAAAAAGGCGTAATCATGCTGACAACAGGAAGTAAAACTCTACATATCTTTGCTGAAAAGCTGCTAGGTCTTCCTGGAACGAGAATGATTGCCCGAATGCTGCCACGTAAAGATAACATGGAAAAGTGTGAAGAATTGGGGATATCGCAGAAGGATATTATTGCGATTCAAGGACCTTTTACAAAGGAATTTGATGAAGCGCTTTATAAACAGTACGGTGTCACCCTCATGATTACAAAAGAAAGTGGAAAAGTTGGATCGGTAGATGAAAAACTGAAAGCCGCAAAGCAACTAGGGATCGAGACGATCCTCATTAAACGGCCAAACATTGATTATGGAACAAAGTTTTCAAGTTTCAAAGAGCTTATCGCGCACTTAAAACAAACAGTATTCATAAAGGAGGAAGTATAAATGGATTTTCGTACAGAATTTAAACCTATTACTGTGCAGCCGCAGATGATTGAAGTAAAAAGCTTTGAAATGATTGATGAAGAAATTGGGGAGCATTCCTTTACAGAAGAACAATATCCAGTTGTACAGCGGGTAATTCACGCTTCAGCAGATTTTGAATTAGGACGCAGCCTTCTGTTCCACAGGGATGCGATTAAAGCAGGGATCCAGGCAATTCGCAGTGGAAAACGTGTCGTCGCTGACGTGCAAATGATTCAAAGCGGAGTGAACAAGCAAAGAATTGAAAAGTATGGCGGAGACCTCAAAGTTTATATCTCAGACCCGGATGTTGTGGAAGAAGCTAAGCGTCTCAATACAACAAGAGCCATCATCTCGATGCGAAAGGCTATAAAGGAAGCAGATGGAGGAATCTACGCGATTGGCAATGCTCCAACAGCATTATTAGAGCTAATTCGCTTAATCAAAGAAGGTGAAGCTAAGCCTGGGCTTATCATTGGACTGCCTGTGGGTTTCGTTTCTGCTCCGGAATCAAAAGAAGAGCTGGCCAAGCTGGATGTCCCGTTTATTACAAATATTGGACGGAAAGGCGGAAGCACGGTTACGGTTGCAGCTTTAAATGCCATAACGATTATGGCAGAGAAGGTGTTATGATTGCTTCCGACTCCAACACCTGAAGAGTTAAAAAAAATGCGGTCAGGCTTTACAACTGGAGCATGTGCAACAGCTACAGCCAAAGCAGCCTTGACCGCTCTGATTACGAAGGAAGTCCAGACAGAGGCAACGATTTTCCTGCCAGTTGGGAAGTTTGCTAGTTTTACAATCGAAGAATGCGAGATTAAGAGTAACTGTGCAACTGCAGGGACCATTAAGGATGGCGGTGATGATCCTGATGCCACACACGGTGCTTTAATTACAGCAACCGTCAGTTGGTGTGATCAACCAGGAATATCCCTTGACGGTGGTATTGGAGTTGGCAGAGTGACAAAACCTGGGTTGCCAATTGAAGTGGGGAATGCTGCCATCAATCCTGTTCCGCGAAAAATGATTCATGAAGTCGTTGCGGAGGTACTTAATGACTTCGGGATAAACAGAGGAGTCAAGGTAGTGATATCAGTTCCGAAGGGTGAAGAGATTGCGAAGAAGACATTGAATGCTAGGCTTGGCATTATTGGCGGTATCTCCATTCTCGGAACGAGGGGGATTGTGGTCCCATTCTCTACTTCCTCATATAAGGCCTCGATTGTATATGGAATTAAAGTGGCACGTTCAAACGGTGGTGATCATGTTGTCATCACGACAGGGGGCCGAAGTGAGAAATACGGGATAAAAGAATATCCTGAGCTCCCAGAAGAGGCATTTATTGAAATGGGTGACTTTGTCGGTTTTACCCTAAAGGAATGTAAACGTCTCGGTGTGAAGCGTGTCTCAATGGTCGGGATGATGGGGAAGTTTTCAAAGATAGCTCAAGGGGTCATGATGGTTCACTCCAAAAGTGCTCCAGTTGATTTTAATTTTCTGTCAGAGATTGCGGAAAGTGTTGGTGCTCCAGAGGAGCTTCTTGAACAGGTTAGAGGTGCTAATACGGCTTCACAGGTTGGCGATATCATGCTGGAGCATGGATACGATGCTTTTTTTGAAAAGCTTTGTGAACATTGCTGTCGTTCAAGCCTGAGGGAGGTAAATGGTGGTCTCACCATTGAAGTCAGCTTGTATACTCTGAAGGGGCTGTTTTTAGGAAAGGCGGTAATAGAAGATGGCGACGAATATTAAAATGATAGGAATTGGTGCTGAAGGCAGAAACAGTCTGCTGCCTATCTATGAAAAATGGATAGCACAAAGTGAAGTATTAATTGGCGGTGAACGCCAGCTGTTATTTTTTTCAGAATATCAAGGAGAGAAAGTCGCCATTAAGGGCGGCTTAAAGTCGTTATTAGATCGGCTTGAGAGAGAGACGAAAAAAGTAGTAATCCTTGCATCAGGTGATCCGCTTTTTTATGGAATAGGGGGCTATTTGTCTTCCAAAGTGAACCTTGAGATTTATCCTTATGTGAGTTCGATCCAATTGGCATTTGCAAAGATGGGGGAGTCATGGCAGGATGCTAAATTTATCAGTGTTCATGGAAGAAGTATGTCCGGGTTGGCACAGAAGGTCGATGGACAGAAAAAAGTCGTCCTGCTGACAGATCAGGAAAATACACCAGCAAGAATTGCCCGCTATTTACAAGAGTTCGGCATCCATGAGTATAAAGCGTTTGTAGCTGAAAACTTAGGCAGTGAAGATGAAAGGTTTGGCTGGTATGAATTAGATCAAATGATTGATCAAACCTTCTCTCCATTAAATGTCGTGATTCTTAAGAAAGTCGGGGATTCACCGCAATGGACGATTGGAATTGAGGATCATGAATTTTTCCAGCGCAAACCTGATAAGGGGTTAATCACAAAGAAGGAAGTGCGGGTGTTAAGTCTAAGTTCCATGTCTATTCAAAAGGACAGTGTTGTATGGGATATCGGGACATGTACGGGATCTGTTGCGATTGAGGCAGCGAGAATCTGCCGGGAAGGTGCAGTCTATGCCATTGAAAAAAATGAACATGACTTGGAGAATTTCCATCAGAATACGAAAAAATTCAGAACGGATATAACCGTTAAACAAGGGCTTGCTCCAGAGTTTTTAGATGAATTTCCTGATCCAAATGCTGTTTTTATCGGCGGAACTGCCGGGGGAATGGAAAAAATTCTGGATGTGTGCTGCGGAAGGTTAAAACAGAAAGGCAAAATCGTCTTAAATGCGGTCACGATTGAAAACTTAATGGAGGCTGTTACAGCATTTAAGGATAGAGGTTTTGAAGTATCTATCAATCTCGTTCAAGTATCGAGAAGCAAACCGATCCTTCATTTAACTAGATTTGAAGGATTGAATCCAGTTTATATTATTACTGCAGAACGCAAGGAGGAAGTATCGTGATCGGAACATTATATGGACTAGGTGTAGGTCCGGGAGATCCGGAATTGATTACCGTGAAAGCATTTCGGACATTAAAGGAATCCCCGGTGATCGCCTACCCGAAAAAACGAAAAGGCAGCAAAAGCTACGCTCATCAAATTATTGATGTCTATGTTAATCCAGGAGAAAAGGAAATGCTTGGACTCGTGTTCCCAATGACAAAGGATGCTGCAACGCTAGAACGGGAATGGACAAACACGGTAGAAGTAGTCTGGGAGAAATTAAAGGATGGAAAAGATGTAGCATTTGTCACAGAGGGGGATCCCTTATTATACAGCACCTTCATCCATATGATGAATCTGATGAAAGAACGTCATCCGGAGGCCGTAATAAAAACGGTACCGGGGATTTCTTCAATCAATGGGGCCGCTTCAAGACTTGGGATTCCGCTTGCCGAAGGAGACGATCATGTGGCGATTATTCCTGCAAGAGATGACTATGAAACTATGAAAAAAGCGATCGTTGAAAATGACTGTATCATTTTTATAAAGGTGGCAAAGGTAATGGATATCATGCTTTCTATTCTTCGCGAGCTAGATTTGCTTGATAAAGCATCTGTTGTCACAAAAGTCACCTCGCAGGAAGAGGTCATCTGGAACATGGAAGAATTGGAGCATGCAGAGCTTGAATATTTAACGTTAATGGTGGTGAGAAAATAATGAAAATATATATCATTGGAGCTGGTCCAGGAGCTCCCGATTTAATTACCGTCAGAGGACTGAAACTTTTACAAGAAGCAGATGTGGTCATGTACGCAGATTCTCTTGTGAGTGAAGAATTAATAGATCAAGCAAAGCCAGGGAGCGAAGTGTTAAAAACGGCGGGAATGCATTTAGAAGAAATGGTAGAGATTATGGAAAACCGCGTAAGAGAAGGAAAAAAAGTCGTACGTGTTCATACAGGTGATCCTGCTGTCTATGGTGCGATTATGGAGCAGATGGTTCTTTTAAAAGAGAAATCAATAGATGTTGAGATAGTCCCAGGCGTTAGTTCGGTGTTTGCTTCGGCTGCAGCGGTAGGAGCTGAGTTAACGATTCCAGACTTAACGCAAACCGTAATCTTAACAAGGGCAGAAGGCCGTACCCCTGTACCGGAACATGAAAAATTAAGAGATTTGGCGAAACATCATTGCACGGTGGCTTTATTTTTAAGCGCGACGTTAACGAAAAAAGTAGTGAAGGAATTTCTCGATGCAGGCTGGAGTAAAGAGACGCCGGTTGCGGTTGTGTATAAAGCGACATGGCCAGATCAAAAAATTCTGCGGACGACTTTGGAGCATCTAGATGAACAAATGAAGGTAAATGGAATGAGGAAACAGGCGATGATTCTTGCAGGCTGGGCTCTTGATGAGAATATTCATAAAAAGGATTATCGTTCGAAGCTATATGATAAGGAGTTCACGCATGGCTTTAGAAAAGGAGTGACAGGATGACTCTTGTTCTTGAAGAGGGAAAGGAAATTTCTGTTGGGGCAAATGGGGCATATGCAATTGTCGCGATTACAAAGCATGGAGTGGAAATAGCGAGGAAGCTTCTTGGCTCTTTTCAGGGGGCAGACCTTTATTATATGAAAAAGTTTGAAAAAGGGGACGAACTCGAGCGCGATATTAGGATGTTTGATGGCAGTGTCCGCTTGTTACTTCCAAGTCTTTTCAAAGAATACAAAGGAATCGTTTGTATCATTTCATTAGGAGCGGTCGTTAGAATGATTGCCCCCTTGTTAATAGACAAAAAGACCGATCCTGGAATTGTCGTTATTGATGACAAAGGGGAAAATGTCATTAGTGTGCTGTCAGGCCATCTGGGCGGGGCGAATGAGTTAACGATAGAAGTGGCTGAAATGCTTGGGGCAAATCCGATTATTACGACAGCCTCTGATGTGCAAAAAACAATACCTGTTGATTTATTTGGTAAAAAATTCGGCTGGGTCTGGGATTCAGCAGAGAAATTAACACCTGTAAGTGCGTCTGTAGTAAATGAAGAACAAATAGCGATTGTTCAAGAGTCCGGTGAAAAAGACTGGTGGCATTATGATCGCCCTCTGCCTCCAAATATGACGCTGTATGGCAGTGTAGAAGAAGCTCTAGATCATGAGTTTGATGCTGCGCTTGTGATTACCCATCGATTGTTGTCCCAAAAGGAACAAGAAATATTACATAACGGGGTAGTATTTCGTCCGAAAGTGATTGTGATTGGCATGGGCTGTAATAGAGGTACAAAGCCGGAAGAAATTCAGTCTGTTATAATGGACACATTACAAGAGTTGAATTTTTCAACTAAGAGTGTAAAGGCCCTTTGCACGATTGACCTTAAGAAAGACGAAGAAGGTTTGTTAGAAACTGTTCAGAAGTTTGGCTGGGAATTCATTACGTATACACCGGAAGAACTGAACAGTATACATATTGAGCAGCCATCGGATACGGTTTTTAAGTATACAGGGGCGTATGGTGTGAGTGAGCCTGCTGCTCTTCTTTACAGTGGTGCAGAAGGGCTGAATCTTGTGAAAAAGAAGTCTGGCAATGTAACGATATCTGTCGGCTTGATATCTAATCACCCTAGTGGGAAGGGGAGCTTTACACATGACAGAAAATAGACTAGTGATTGCTGGAACCGGCAGCGGAGTTGGAAAGACAACTTTAACGATTGGGTTAATGTCAGCATTGAAAAAAAGAGGATTAACTGTTCAAGGATTTAAGTGTGGTCCTGATTATATTGACCCTACCTATCATACCGCTGTTACAGGACGTCCTTCTCGTAATTTAGACAGTTGGATGCTCCCTGAACAAACCGTTAAAGAGATTTTTCAATTAGGGAAAAGAGATGCGGATATATCGATTATTGAAGGTGTAATGGGCTTTTATGATGGAAAAAATCCACTTAGTAATGCAGGAAGTACAGCAGAAATTAGTATGATCCTGGAAAGCCCCGTCATACTTGTAGTCAATTGTGCAAGTATGGCCCGCAGTGCTGCTGCGATTGTAAAGGGATTTCAAACCCTTGCTGACGGACCTAATATTGTGGGGGTCATCGCTAACCGTGTCGGCAGTGAGGGTCATTTTAAATTGGTCAAAGCTGCGATTGAACAGGAATGCCAAGTACCTGTCATTGGGTATTTAAAAAGAGAATCTGATATTGAGATTCCTGAGAGACATTTAGGGTTAATTCCATCTATTGAAAGAGGAGAACTAGACTCATTTTTTGATAAATTAGGAGAGCTTATTGAAGAGACCATCGATCTTGAACAATTATTAGAAATATCAAAAGCACAGCCTTTACGTATTGAAGAGCCTTCTTCTCTATTTATAAAAAAGAAAGAGGCAGCCGTTAAGATTGCTGTTGCTAAGGATGCGGCCTTCAATTTTTATTATCCAGAAAACTTAGAAATACTGGAAGCGCAAGGAGCTGAAATCGTTTATTTTTCTCCTTTGAATGGTGAGTGCTTGCCTGATGGCATACATGGACTTTATTTAGGAGGCGGATTTCCGGAGGAGTTTGCTGAAATTTTATCAAAGAATGAAGAGGTTAAACGTTCTATTGAGAAGGCGATTCAAGCGGGCCTTCCAACGCTGGCAGAATGCGGGGGGTTCATGTACCTAACAGATTCGATCCAAACGACCGATGGAGAGATATATGAAATGGCAGGAATACTGCCGGGAAAAGTAAAAATGCAGACTACATTAGCCGCCCTTGGATACCGAGAAGTGACCGGCGGAGAAGGCAATTATTTATTGCCTGAGGGAACAAAGGCCAGGGGACATGAGTTTCATTACTCCTCTTTTCACGCTGAGGATGATTCTGTACCGCATGCCTATATTACGAAAGGGATGAGAGGGGAGAAAAAGGAAGGCTGTATGCTTTTTAATTTAATTGCAGGTTACACGCATTTTCATTTTGCCTCATGCCCAGAAATGGTTGAAAATTGGTTAAAGAAAATAGAAGATCAAAGCTAATTATTGGTTTATTTTATAAAAAGAAGGGGAAAAGACATGGAAAAGGGAATCGTCTATCTTGTAGGTGCAGGACCTGGAGACCCGAAGTTAATTACGGTTTATGGGCTTGAGTGTATTCAAAAAGCGGATGTGATTGCATATGACCGGTTAATTAATAAGGAATTATTAAAACACGCGAAAAGTGATGCGGAGTTAATTTTTGTAGGAAAGTCACCGGGAAAACACGCGCTAATACAAGAAGAAATTCATGAATTATTAATCTCTAAAGCGCAAGAAGGAAAAATCGTTACCCGTTTGAAGGGTGGAGATCCTTGTGTGTTCGGAAGAGTCGGTGAAGAGGCTGAGGTGCTTGCAGAAGCGGATATTCCATATGAAATTGTTCCAGGTATAACAGCAGGAATAGCCGCACCAGCTTATGCAGGTATTCCTGTGACACATCGCGATTACGCAGCTTCCTTTACGATTGTAACGGGTCACGGCAGACAGGAAAAAGGGATGGATAACATCAACTGGGAAGCACTGGCCAAAGGAAGCGATACGATTGCTTTTTATATGGGAGTGGGAAACTTAAAGCATATTTGTACACAGCTCATAAACTTTGGCAGATCTAAACATACTCCAGCAGCCGTGATTCAATGGGGAACAACGGAAGAGCAAAGAACGGTAGTAGGAGATTTAGCTACTATTGAATCCATTGTTCAAGAGGCTAAAATAACGCACCCGGCGATCGTCTTAGTTGGAGAAGTTGTTAAATTGAGAGAGAAAATTCAGTGGTTTCAGGAAGGAATCAGAGTTTGATCAATCGTTTGATTAAATTCGTTATGATAAAAATAAATACATAGTGCAGGGGAAACAGCGAAGGAGAGGGTCAGAGCCCTCTCCTCTTATTATTTTTATTTTAATACATCATGATCTACATAGCGTTCACCATTTAGTTCACTTACAATATTAAACGCAACCTTCGCACCATCACCAGCTGTAATAATGGTATGTACGCTTACCCCCGCACATGTTCCGGCAGCCCAAATTCCGTTAATATTTGTTTTGCCTGCCTGATCCACATCAAAGATTGTTTTCACTCTTGGTTCTGTACCGTCCTTTGTTTGGACACCAGCTTTTTCGCCAAGGTCTACTGAAAACCCAGTAGCAAGAATGACATGCTTTGCACTGTATTCACCATTTTCTGTTTTCACTGTAAAACCGTTCTCGTTTGATTGAAGTTCTGCTGCATCTTCTTGGATAATTTCTGCGCCAAATTTTTTCGCTTGGTTTTTCCCTGTCTCAAGGAGATCAGGACCTGAAATTTCAGCTACACCGTAATGATTTTCGACCCATGCGCGTTTTGTGACACTCTTGTCATTATCAAGTATTAATGTTTTCTTCCCAGCCTTTGCCGTAATTAGTCCAGCACTTGCACCTGCAGGACCTGCACCGATAATTAGAACATCATACATTTTGATACCCTCCTATTATGATGAATAGTTACACCATCATCTTAACAAAAAACATTCTTCAATTCCCAGTATTTGCTTACAAGAGTAATTTAATTTCAGATGAAAGAAAAAAGTCTCAGAAGCCTAATCTTTCTGAGACATCTCTTCATTTACACCAACACTTTTAACTCCAAGTATATCAAGGAGGAAAACGAATACTGGGATCCCTACGATTAATCCCCAAACTCCAAAAAAGTGCTCTCCGAAAATCAAAACAATGAACGTGTAGAAAACTGGCAGATTTGTTTTGGATGACATCAGTTTTGGATTTAATATATAGGCTTCGATCGCATGGATCACCATGATAACAATGAGAATATAGATAATATAGACGAATCCACCGACTGTATATGCGATTAAACAAAGTGGAAAAAGGGAGATAATCACTCCAGCAACAGGGATAAGTCCGAGTAAAAAGACCATAAGAGATAATCCCAATAAATGTGGGAAATCCATAATCCATAACGCTAGAGTCGTAAGTGCGCAGTTGACAATAGCAATCATAAATTGTGCTTCAAGTACCTTCCCAAAGGTTAAAACAAACTTTCTTCCAAAGAACTCAATTTCATTGTAAAACGCAGCCACTTTGCTATATTTAAACTTTTTTGTGAAATCTATTAATCTTGGTTTCTCTAATAAAAAGAATAGGGACAAGATAAGTGATATAAAGACTTGTACACCAATCGTACTAATGTCCGTAAAGGATTTAAAAAGAAAATTGACGCTTTGTTCAATATAATCTGTTAACCCCTTCTCTTCAACCATTCTGACTAAGTAATTGAAAAATACATTATCATGTGGTTTGAGATAAAATGCCTGAAGTTGTTCGATTAACTGCGTAATCTCCGATAAGATAACCGGCAGGTACTTGGCAATTCCATATGATAACAACCCGATAATCGTCAGGTATGAGAATAATACGGTGAAATTCCTGTTTATTGTGACTTTTCTGGTTATAAGTCCAACTAGCCTGTCCATTAAAAACGAAAAGATAAACGTGAGTAAAATAACATTGATCATACTTTTTAAAGTGATTAAAGCTAGGACAATTATGGCAAATATAACGATTCTTTTTACACCGTTTTTCTGAAAAAAATGACTTATGTTTTCCATTGATTTTACAGTTTTCCTTCCGCTTTAAAATAAGTGAATAGCATAAAGATGATACATATATTTTAGCATATTATCCTCATCACTATGTGATTCTTTTTGCATATTTTAGCTTCATTGTTCAAAAGCTAAGCAATATGGATGAACATAGGAGTGAGGGATGTAATGAAACGCAAAAAGAGAAATATTTTCCCGTTCGTGATATTGACGGTTACCCATTTATTTCTGCTGCTGTACACCCTCATAAAAAACAAAAACAAAAGAACACTGATAAGTTTATTGTTCTCAAACATAGGGCTTGCTTATGTATTCGAGTATATAATTCTTAATCTATTACAAGCTTACCGATACAAAATAAAAGTTTTTAATGAACCCTACTTTAATAACATCTTCGGTGCAATTTTATCCCAAGCAATATTTATCCCTTTTACAGCCGTTTTCATTTCAGCTTTTCGTCTCAAGTGGAGAGGGAAGGCAGCTTTTATTTTCTATTTTCACATTATTGAACAACTTTTTGTAAAAATAAAGGTCTACAGAACCAACTGGTGGAGTCCCTTTCTAACATCATCATTACTTCCAATTTATTTCTATATAAGTGATAAATGGTATGAATTGCTAAAGGAAGGGTCGAGTCTTATTAAGATGATGTCCCATTGGCTTGCAAATTTAGTAATAGTAACAAATCTGTTATTTGTATTGGTGTTGACCCGCCAATTACGATTTGGAAGAGGGAGGTATCATTCATTAAAAGAGCATTTTAAGATTGCTCCTCTATACGCGATTGGTCATTCGGCTATCTCTACTTGGTGTGTATGGAGAAAGGGGTATTTCGGGTTAATGCTGTCCATCCTAGTAGCTGCTGGAATGGATTGGGTGCTTTATAAGAAAAGAGTCGTGAAACATAGCTTTATCATTCCCGGTTTGAACCTATATCTACATGCATTTCTAAGTTTTGGCACGGCGTGGTTTAAGAAAATGCTCAATAGGGTAGGAAAGAATGAAGGAAGGGCTTAATAAAAAAGCCAGTGATAATAGTCACTGACTTTTTTTATTGGTTCGTTTATTCTCCTAAGTAGGCTGTTAACATCCATACATGTGTATCGATTTTTTCAATAAGGCCAACAGCAAGGTCATTTGTAATAACATCATTATTTTCTTCAGCAAGTTCTGCTAATTGGACAAGTTGTTCCTTGATGGCTTTGTAATCTGTCACAAGTGCAGCAACCATTTCACTAGCTTTCGTTTCATTATTTGTTTCAGTTAATGTAGCAGTTTCTAAGTATTCTTTCATTGTTGCTACTGGTTCACCGCCGATTGCCAGCAAACGTTCAGCAAGCTCATCAACGACAAGTCCGGCTTCGTTATATAACTCTTCAAATTTTTCATGAAGGGTAAAGAATAAAGGTCCTTTTACATACCAGTGAAAGCGGTGAAGCTTCGTATAAAGAATATTCCAGTTTGAGATTTGTACGTTCAATTCTGTTTGTAATTTCATAATAAAATTCCTCCTCTGTATGTCTATGATTTAATTATAACAAAGATTAAATAAAAATCAATATTAAATTATAATTATTTTTTATTAATAATTATTATAAATAAAACAACCCCTAAGATTCAAACTTAGGGGTTTACTGTGCTTTAGTGCGGTGTTACTTTGGCTCCGAACCAAACATATATGTCTTATGATGATACCTCATGCTAAAAATAAGGCCCATGGCAAACATATTGCCCATCAATGAACTTCCACCATAGCTGATAAAAGGCAGGGGAATTCCGGTAATTGGAAGTATTTGAATCGTCATTCCGACATTTTGGAAAACATGGAATGTAATCATACTGATGATGCCCACACAAATATACGAGTTGAATGGGTCTCCTGTGTCTAAGGCTGTCTTTGTTAAATGGTAGATTAAAATAAAGAATAACCCGATGACAAAGCTGGCTCCAGCAAAACCATATTCTTCTCCAATTACACTAAAAATAAAGTCGGTATGGCTTTCGGGAATGTAGACGACACGTTCACCAAAACCTCTCCCTGTTAATAACCCGGATCCAATTGCCTGCAGGGATTTATACAAATGATAACCGGCCCCGCTTTGGAAGCTTTCCGGATCAAGCCAGGAATAAATACGATTAAACTGGTAAGTTTCTACTCCTAAGTACTTCTCAAGAATTTCCGGAGCCCATATGACAAAGTAAAGAATGGTTCCAGCAAAGGTTGTGCCTAAAGCAAAAACAGGCAGCATTAGCTTCCAAGTGATTCCGGACACTAGGAGCATGCCAATAAAAATAGCTATAATCACTAACGCCGTTCCTAAATCCTGTACAACAATCAGACCGAGAGGTACAAGGGTGACAACGAGGAGCTTTAAGAATAAGTAAAAATCAGTATGTATGGTTTTTGCTGTGTTTTTCTCTTGGTGATCACAGATGAGCTTACTGAGCAGTATGATTAAAAAAACCTTCATAAACTCGGATGGCTGGATGGAACCAATACCTGGAAGAACGAACCAGCTCTTTGCCCCATTTCGAATGGGTGCAATAGATTCAGGTGCAACAATTAATGCGGCTAGCAGGAGGATTCCGAATCCATATAAATACCAGCTTAATTTACGGTATTGATAGCTATCAAATAGCATAACAAATGCAACGATGACGGATCCGATAAAGTAATAAAGAATCTGGCGCAGAAAGTAATTTTCATTATATTGCTCAGTTGTTTGGGCACTGTAAATAGCACTGCAACTAATTAGAAAAAACAAAAATAAAATAAAACATAAAGTCCAATCAAATTTTTCCGCTACTATTTGCTTTTTTCCCATGGATGAACACCTATTCTCTTATTATCTCTTTTTTTTGAATGAAGAATTTCATTGGTGGAAGGGCTTTCTTTATCCTATCAAAGAAGAAATTGGCTTACAATCAAACTAGATATCTTTTCTTCTACTTAATTATATTAAAACACCATAATAATAGACGTTTAAAATGGGAAGATAGTTTCGATTTACAACCGTTAAAATTTGTTTACATTTTCGTGGGGAATAAGATTTTGTTGAAGAATTTTGTTAATATAAGAATTAGATATGGAATGCGAGAAACAGTTTCCGAAGAAGCTGTTTCTTTTATATAGCTTATAACGGCTCGGAGGTGATGGTAGTGAAAAAGAGCAACAGTAATATGCGGAACCTTGTATATGTTCACTTGAATGAAAGCAATCAGTATGTTCTAACATGTGGAATTGAATTTTCAGAGTTTGCCCAATCACTTTCTGGTCTGATGAATCAGGTGCTGTTATTAAAACACCAGTTTGATGACGGCGATTTTAACATGCATACTCTGTTGGAGTACGTCCCAAATGAAAGAATAGGAAAGCTGGCGAAGGAAAATGTCGATACATATGGTGATTTTTGCTGGATTGACTTTGAAGAAGTGGAAGGTCTTGATGAATTAACCAATCAAGAACTGGCAGAGCTTCTTTATTTAGGTCACAGAAAGGAACATTTAAAGACTCCTTTTTATCAAAAGTTAAGAAATCGTTTTGTCTACTTAGCTCATGATGACGGCTGGTGGAATAAAGTATATTACCGAAATATGAAGGATTTTTACCGTATGCTCGGGGGTGCTTTATCAGAGAAATTAACCGATAAAAAGCTGGAAAAAAATCTGTTAGGTATTAAAAAAAGACGAACCTTTCCTAATATCCCGATTGATATTCTGTTAAATATAAAGACGATGATGAAGGAAGGGATTTTAATTTCAGTCAAAGATGCTGCACAAAGCAGGCTTAGGGTGGAGATTCCAATCTGGGTTATCGGAGATTTCAGCAATATGGATGATATGTACGAGGAATATGAAAAAGTAGGGCAGGATAAGGCAGACGCAAAACTAGTATTTGATAAGAAGACAAAAGAGTGGAAAATCTATTCAATATAAAATGATCTTCAGTAGTTATGGCGAATTTTGCACCTTATTGTAAAAACTTTATTTTTTTAAAAGAATTTTAGTGTATAATCAAAGTTAACTAAAACTTCATAAAATTTATAAGTATAAGGTGTCTTTTTTAAGACTTAATAGGGAAGTTGGTGAAAATCCAACGCGGTCCCGCCACTGTAATTTGGGAGCATGCTGAAAGTAACCACTGTTGAAAAACGGGAAGGTACAAGCGATGCGATGACCATAAGCCAGGAGACCTGCCTCATATACGTTCACCCGATAACCTACGAGGATAGGAGAGGTGCTTGGCAGGCTTTATGCCTAATTGCATACTATTGTGATTAAACCAACATCTCCATACTTTATGTGGGGATGTTTTTTATTGCTTCATGAAGTTTTTACATAATTGAGGAGGAATTTAAATGAAGAAAAAATGGTTTTCGTTTTTAATCTTGTTTTTACTAACTGCCGTGGTCCTATCTGGCTGTGGCGGGGGAGAAACGCCGGTCCAGGACGAACAAACAGGTGAACAAAAGGAGGAAAAAGCTGATCAAACAGAAGAGACAGCATTTCCAGTAACGATTAAGGATGCAAATGATCAAGAGGTTACGATTGAGGCAGAACCTGAAAGAATCGTCTCACTTGTTCCAAGTAATACAGAAATAGCTTTTGCCCTAGGATTAGGTGATGAAATCGTAGGTGTTTCTGATCATGATAATTATCCGGAAGAAACCGCAGAAAAAGAGAAAATCGGCGGAATGGACATGAATATTGAAAAAATCATTTCGTTACAGCCTGATCTTGTACTAGCACATGAGTCTGCATTACATAGCTCAGAAGCAGGGCTTCAGCAATTAAGAGATGCAGGCATTACGGTCCTCGTGGTCAATGAGGCAGTAAACTTTGAGACCGTGTACGATTCTATTTATATGATTGGGAAAGCTACAGGTAAGCCGGAAGAAGCAGAAGAAATCGTAACGACTATGAAAGAAAGAGTTGAAAATGTTAGAACGAAAGCTGCGGAAATAACGGAAAAGAAATCAGTTGTTTTCGAAATTATGCCTGCTCCGGATATTTATGTTGCAGGAAGCAACACATTTATGGATGAGATTTTAACAATAATTAATGCTGAAAATGCCGTAGGAGATCTTGAGGGCTGGCCAAAGATAAATGAAGAAACGATGATAGAAAGAAATCCGGACATTATTATTACGACATACGGCCACTATACAGAGAATCCGGTAGAACTTGTCCTAAAGCGAGATGGATGGCAGGATGTTAACGCTGTTAAAAACAAACAAGTATATGATGTCGTTTCAGATCATATAGCTCGTTCAGGCCCAAGGCTTGCTGAAGGGGTAGAGGAAGTTGCCAAGGCAGTTTATCCAGAAGTTTTTAACTAAAAATAAATTCATTGCCTATGCGCTGGCAGTCTGTTTTTTAATTGTGACGATTCTTTTAGGAATTTCAATCGGAACGGTTTCTGTTCCAGTGTTAAGTATCATTCACATTATCGGTTCTAACCTTTTTCCGTTTTTATCCATTGGTGAAATGGATGCCATGCATGAAACGATTGTAATCAGTATTAGATTGCCGCGGGTAATCTTGGCTGGACTTGTTGGTGCCGCTCTTGCAATAGCCGGAGCGGCCTTTCAAGGGCTTTTGCGGAATCCATTAGCAGATCCCTATACATTGGGAGTATCATCAGGTGCTTCTGTAGGTGCAGTGATGACGCTGTTTTTTCATATATCGATCCCTTTTATTGGTTCTTTTACATTGCCGCTCCTAAGCGTTTTTTGTGCATTTATCACCATTATGATTGTTCTTGCGTTCGCCCGGAAAATTGATCGATCCATGAGGGTGGAAACGATTATTTTAACCGGAATTATCTTTAGTTCATTCCTGGGTGCTGTCATTTCGCTAATGATTGCGTTAACGGGAGAAGAATTGAGGCAAATCATTGGCTGGCTTCTTGGAAGTGTATCCATGCGTGGATGGGATTATATAAAGATTTTCCTGCCATTTTTTGTGCTTGGTGCTGCGATTCTTGCTTTTAATGGGAAAGAGTTAAATGCTATGTCATTTGGTGAGGAACGTGCCCAGCATTTAGGTGTAAACGTGGCTAAAAGAAAAATGATTGTTTTATTGGCTGGTTCCATACTAACGGGAGCAGCGGTTGCAGTTTCTGGAACAATTGGGTTTGTTGGGCTTGTCATTCCCCATTTAACAAGACTTATTTGGGGGCCAGACCATACTCATTTACTGCCGCTATCGATTTTAACAGGCAGTGGTTTTTTAATTCTGGCTGATTTGGTCGCAAGGACGATTATTTCTCCAGTTGAACTGCCAATAGGCGTGATTACAGCTTTAATTGGAGCTCCTGTTTTTGCGGTCATTTTAATGAAGAGAAGAAGTGAAAGAAGTGGATAAGATGCTTGAGTGTAAACGGCTTACAGGTGGATATTCCGGGGACCCCATTCTAAAAGATATCTCATTTCAAGTTGGAGAAGGTGAGTTATTCGGAATACTTGGTCCAAATGGAAGCGGAAAAACGACACTATTAAAGATGATAAGCGGAATCCTGCCTATAAAGGAAGGCTCCATCTTACTAAATAAAAGCCCCCTATCTCAATATAGCACAAAGGAATTGGCGAAGATGGTTGCGGTTCTTTCCCAGCATTCTTCACAGGCCTTTTCCTATACCGTGAAGGAAACGGTTTCACTCGGCCGGTATGCACATCAAAATGGCTGGTTTCAATCGTGGATCGAAGAAGATGAAGAAATCGTTCAAAGAGTGATGTTTCAGACGGGTGTTGCATCTTTTGAGAAAAAGCCTATTCAAGAACTTTCAGGCGGTGAACGTCAGCGGGTATTTCTAGCGCAGGCACTTGCGCAAGAGCCTGCGGTTTTACTTTTAGATGAGCCGACAAACCACCTTGACCTCTCCTACCAAAAAGAGCTTTTGGATCTTCTCAAACAATGGACAAAGGAAAAAGGATTAACGGTTATATCGATTTTTCATGATTTGAACCTTGCAAGTCTTTATTGTGACCGCTTGCTCTTACTTGATAATGGGAGCATCAATATTAATGAAGTACCAAACGATGTATTGAGAAAAGAAAAAATTAAAGAGGTTTTTGGTACAGATGTTGAGAGGCAATACCATCCAAAAGAGCCGGTGCCGCAAATGGTGCTTCTGCCTGGATGGAAAATGCCTGTCACAACAGAAGTACATTCGATTGATATCCATCCTTCTATGTTGCAATTTACTAAAAGTCATATTGCGCTTCAAGCACCGCTACCGCTTAGGACGATGTCATCTGGGGTAGTAGGGGCAGGAACTGGGTGGCATCAAACTTTTGTCAATCGTCATGTCGATAAAGATTACCACTGTGATGACTTCCGCAGTGATATGCTCGATTTCTTAAAAAACCATCAATTTGATCCTTCCACTACAGTGGGAATGATGACAGCGGTTATTTTGGAGGATGTGTCATATCGGTTCATTGAAGACGATGGATATTCTGTGCTGGTGGTGGTGACGGCTGGAGTTGGAAATGCCGTAGACGCTTCGATGAGTGACAGCCATAAGTTTGAATTGGTACCAGGTACCATTAATACTTGGATTTTTGTAAACGGGGAATTAACAGAGGAGGCTTTTATTCAAAGTATTATGATCGCTACAGAAGCAAAGGTGAAGGTGATGGAGCATGAGCAAGTAATGGATCCTGTGACGGGAACGGTTGCAACGGGTACTTCTACTGACAGCATCCTAGTTGCCTCTACTCAAAAAGGGGAAAAGCTTGAGTTTGCCGGTTCAATTACTCCTTTAGGAAAAAGTATCAGCAAAGGGGTATACGAATGTACAAGAGAGTCGGTTCAAAAAAGCCGAAAAAGGTTTAAAAGCTGATGTTAGCACACTTAATTGCCATCACCTTAGCCGTTCTGATCGATATCCTTATTGGCGATCCTCCCCACCTGCCTCACCCCGTTAAATGGATCGGAACCGGAATATCACGATTGGAAAAAGTATTAAACAAAGGAGCATACCGAAAAGGGAAAGGCATCGTCATGCTCCTAATCATGTTAGCAGCTGTTTTTATGATTACTGCTTTTATCATATGGGCAAGTTATCAAATTCATTTTCTAATTGGGATTGTAGTGGAATCTGTGCTGGTTTCGGCCACCATTGCTCAAAGAAATTTAAAGGAGCATTCACTGGCGGTCTATGAACCGTTAAAGAATGGAGATTTGATGGAGTCTAGAGTGAGATTATCCTACATTGTCGGCAGGGATACGGACCAGCTTGATGAAGGTGAAATTGTCAGAGGAACAGTAGAAACGGTTGCAGAGAATACAAGTGATGGGGTAACAGCTCCTTTATTTTGGGGGCTGATTGGCGGAGCTCCTTTGGCCTTTGTATACCGGACGATCAATACTTGTGATTCGATGGTTGGTTATAAGAATGACAGATATCAAGACTTTGGCTGGGCCTCTGCGAAAATGGATGATCTCGTTAACCTGATTCCAAGCCGGCTGACAGGATTTTTGATGCTGCTCGGAAACAGACCAGAGTCTGGAAGTGTAAAACAGGCTTGGAGCACTTTACTGCGCGATGCAAAACGGCATCCCAGCCCAAACAGCGGCTGGGGAGAAGCGGCCGTGGCAGCTCTTCTTGGTGTCCAGCTTGGCGGTGTTAATTACTACAAAGGGGTAGTCTCTAATCGTGCCAAAATGGGTGATCCTCTTATTCCTTTGTCTAAAGAACATATTTTGAAAGCGAATACTATTTTAACAAAAACCGTGTTGTTATTTTTATTGATGTTATGGATGGGAGGAATACTAGTTGAATTGGCCTTCACATGGAGCTAATCCCCAGTATCTATATGAGCAAGTGGGGATAAAGAAACCAGAAAACTTGATTGATTTTAGTGCCAATATCAATCCATTAGGACCTCCGGCTTTTTTAAAAGAGAAATGGCTGGAATTCTATGATGTTATAAATCAATATCCAGATCCTTATGGTTTGAAACTACGGAATATCATTGCAGAGAGAGAAGAAGTATCCACCCAAAATGTGATCCTTGGTAACGGTGGTGCAGAACTTATTGCCTTAGTTGGCAGATTGCTGGCTGGCAAACAGGTGTTGATTGTGGAGCCAGCGTTTTCCGAGTATGAACAAGTCTGCCAGTCGAATGGGTGTGTGATTTCCTATCACCTCGTGAATGAAGATACTTGGGATTTATCGATGGATTCATTGGTTGAAAAATTATCGAATGTGCAAGCTGTTTTTTTATGCAATCCTAATAATCCTACCGGTGTTTATTATCGTCTTTCGACGGTTCGGAAACTAGCGGAAGTTTGTCGCGAGCACAATGTATATTTGATTATTGATGAAGCATTTTATGATTTCTTAGTAGACTATGAAAAAACGGTTCCTTTATTAAAAGAATATTCCAACCTGTTAATCCTGCGTTCGATGACGAAAATGTTTGGAATTCCTGGCATTAGACTCGGATACGCCTTAGGAAACACAAGTTTGCTAGAAAAAATCACTGCGTTTCAGCCGCACTGGAGTGTAAATGGATTGGCCATGATGGCAGGTGAAGAATGTTATAAGGATGAAGTGTTTTTAAGAAAGAGTGTAGATTATATCAGGAATGAACGTGAAAAGATCATTCCTGCTTTGATGGCCAGCGGCTATCAAGTATCTCCCTCTCAAGTTAATTTTTATTTATTACGTGATCCTGAGTTGGACAATCAGTTCGAGCTTTTTGAATTCCTATTGAAAAAGGGATTGGTACCGAGGCATACGATGAACTTCCCTGTGCTTGAAGGAAAGTGGCTGAGGTTTGCCATTAAAAGTAATGAGGAGAATGATGTACTGATGGAGGCATTGCTTCAATGGAAAAAGCTTCATTGATCTTTATTACAGGCGGTGTTAGAAGCGGGAAAAGCCGCTTTGCTGAGGATCTTGCCATTCAAAATGCAGCCTTAACGGGCGGGAATCTTCATTATCTCGCCCCTGGGGTAGCATCTGATCCTGAAATGAAGAAGCGGATTGAAAAGCATAAGCGGGAAAGGCAGCAGAGTAAAGTGGAATGGACAACATGGGAGCAGCCCCGTGATATTGGAGAGCTCTCAGGCTGTTTTAATAGTAATGATATTCTTGTGCTGGACTGTTTAACCACCTTATTAAATAATGAACTATTTTTTAATGAAGAAAAATGGGATAGGGTTTTTCTGCGTGAAATACATAATATGATCCTTACAGGAATCACTAGCTTGTTAGCACAAAGTCAGCAGCTGATTATCGTCAGCAATGAAGTTCTTCAGGATTTTTCTCAAGGCAATGAGTTGGTATGGGAGTACAGTCGTATCATAGGACAGCTGCACCAGGATATAGTGAATCTTGCTGAACAGGCATATTTAGTAGAATGTGGTGTACCGATGATGATGAAGGGGGATAAAGAGTGAAGGGCATTATGATTCAAGGAACGGCATCTGATGTGGGGAAAAGCTTAATTGTTACAGCCCTATGCCGGCTATTTATAAATGAAGGGGTAAAGACAGCGCCTTTCAAATCTCAAAATATGTCCAATAATTCCTATGTTACCTTTGATGGAAGAGAGATTGGCAGAGCTCAGGGCATTCAAGCAGAAGCGGCAAAAACAGAGGCATCAGTATGGATGAACCCTATTCTTTTAAAGCCGCGTTCCGACCAGCAATCAGAAGTTGTACTTCTTGGAAAAGGGGTGAAAACCCTATCGGGCAGAGGCTACCGCGATTCTTTTTATGAAAAAGGGATCGAGACGATTGTAACAGCACTAGCTTATCTCGAAAAAGAGTATGATGTGGTCGTCATGGAAGGAGCAGGCAGTCCGGTTGAAATCAACTTGAAGGATAAAGAGCTCGTTAATATGAAAGTAGCAGAACTTGCTGATGTGCCGGTTGTTTTAGTGGCGGATATCGATAGAGGTGGAGTCTTTGCCAGTATTGTAGGGACATTAGAGTTATTTACACCAGAGGAAAGAAAAAGAGTAAAAGGAATTTTAATTAATAAATTCAGAGGAGATTTGAGTTTATTCCAAGATGGAATGAAGTGGCTTGAGGAAAGAACAGGTGTCCCGATTTTAGGTGTTCTGCCGCATGTTGAAAATCATATGATTGATGGAGAAGACTCTTTGTCGATAGGAAATGCTATTAAACAAAGGGGAGAAGCTCCCATTGACATTGCTGTAATTCACTTGCCTTATATTTCGAATTACAGTGACATTGAACCGTTTTTCTATGAAGACGATGCGTCGATTCGTTTTGTGAAGCATCCTTCTCAGTTCGGTAAGCCTGATGCAGTAATTATCCCAGGTACGAAGAGCACCATCAGTGATCTGCAGTACATAAAGGAAATGAAACTGGATGAGTATTTGATAGATTATGTTCATCATGGCGGGTATGTTGTTGGCATTTGCGGCGGCTATCAAATGCTGGGAAAAAGCATTATCGATGGTGCCGGTTCAGACACCGGTATACCAGGCATGAGAATAGATGGTTTAGATTTAATTCCTGCCGAAACTACCTTTATGGAGCAAAAGGATACAATTAGAGTGAAGGGATACTATCATCCGAACACAGAGCTAAAAGGAAAACGTGAACTTGAAGGATATGAAATACATTTGGGGCAGACAGAAATGCTTGAGAAGGAAGGGTTTTTTCTAAAATTGGAGAATGGTAGAGAAGAAGGTTATTATCGCAGCGACGGCAAGATTGTCGGCACGTATATGCATCATCTTTTTCATAATGATGAGTGGAGAAATCTGTGGCTGAATTCCATTCGCAGGTCAAAAAATCTGCCTATCAGAGATGTAGTATATGCGCAGGATTTGAAAGAAGAAAGATATGATCTACTTGCTCAAAACTTTAAAAAACATCTTGATTGGGAAAAGCTGAAAGAGATTGTGTATGAATGGGAATATCAAAAATGAAATTTTTGAAGGGATTTTTAATTAATCTGCAATTCTTCACAGCCATTCCCATTAAAAGTGCTCTCCCGATGGATAAAGAGCATCTTAATAGCAGCATCAAGTCATTTCCGCTAGTTGGTCTGTTTCAAGGTTTGATTTATATTAGTTTTCTATATCTTCTTGTTCAGTGGACACCTTTAACGCCATTAGCGATTGCGTTTGTGATTTGGCTATTGACGATTATCGTAACAGGAGGGATCCATCTCGACGGTTGGATGGATGCCAGTGACGCTTACTTTTCCTATCAGGACAAAGAAAAGCGATTAGACATCATGAAGGACCCTAGAACAGGTGCGTTTGGAGTACTATCTGTTATTGTTTTGCTATCATGCCGGTTTTTATTTATCTATGAGATTACGATTTCATTAACAGCGGCCTCTTATCTGTTAATTCTTTCAATCCCTTTGATTAGTAAGACGGTTATGGGATTAGTGCTTATAACTGTCCCATCAGCGAAAAAGGATGGATTGGCTGCGTTATTTCAATCAGCAGCGGGGCCGCGCTCTCTATCGATTTATCCTTTCTATGCAGCGGGGATGGCGGTTGTCTGCTTCGTCCTTTTTCGTGAAGCATTATACCCGTTTATGATCTTGATTTTGGCGGGATTTGGCTGTTTTCTGTTAATACGGCGTAAGGCAATTAAATGGTATGGAGGAATTACCGGGGATGTTCTCGGGGCCTCTGTAGAGGGGACTGAGGTGTTGTTATGGATGATACTGTGGTTATTACATTATTCCGCCATGGTGTAACAGAGGACAATGTGCGAAGGGCTTTTTTGGGATGGAACGATTCTCCATTAACCCAAGATGCTGAAAAGGCGCTTGCTGCTTATCAGTTTAGCCCCTTGTCTTACGATCTCTTTGTTTCAAGTGATTTACAGAGATGTCTGGCAACGATGAATTTGCTCTTTCCAAAAGTAGAACCAATAACATTACAAGAGTTTAGGGAAATGTGTTTTGGTGATTTTGAGGGGAAAACCAATGAGGAAATGAAGGAATGGAAAGAGTATCAGCAATGGATGAGTGACTGGACTTCCCTCCCCATTCCTAACGGTGAATCATTTCTGCAGTTTACCAATCGGGTTCAGAAAGGGTGGAACAAACTTCTCAAACTCATGGAGGAGCAAAATGCCAGAAAGCCGTTCATTACGACACACGGCGGCGTGATCCGCACTTTGTTAACTCGTTTTGTGGACGATAAAAAAGATTTTTGGGACTGGAACGTGCCTCATGGCAGCGGCTATCAATTGACCTTTCAACGAGATGACTTAAGGAGGGGAAACCGTTGCACTTTGTTACAGGCGGTGCCTTTAATGGAAAAAGAAAATGGGTAAGTAAAACCTACGGAGAGACAAAGTGGATTTCTGCTTTTCAAGGAGAAGTGCTGATTGAACATTTATCACCACTAAACGCTTCTTGTGTTGTTTTAGAAGGTGTGGAAGAGTGGCTGAGAAAATTATCTTTAGAAATGGATATTAATGAAGCGAGGAACTACTGGAAAAGCATTGTGTTGAAATGGCTTGACTGGGAAAGCAGTGCCGAGGGCCGCAGGCTTGTTATTATCGGAACGGATTTGACGAAGGGGATTGTCCCAATCGAAAAAGAAAACCGAAACTGGCGGGATTTGACTGGCTGGGCTTATCAGGATTTGGCAGCACATTGCAATAAGGTGGATATCATTTGGTATGGAATCAATCAAACCATTAAGGGGGAAAAAGGATGAGAATTTATACAAGAACTGGTGATAAAGGGCAAACGAGCATTATCGGGGGAAGAGTCGATAAGGATGATATTCGTGTAGAGGCGTATGGAACCGTTGATGAAGTGAATTGTTTTGTTGGCCAAGCGATCACACAGCTCGATGAAAAGCTTTTTAAAGATATTCTTGATGACCTTGAGAAGGTACAGCATGAACTGTTTGATTGCGGCGGTGACTTAGCAAGTGTTTCTAAGAAAAGAGAAGCAAAGCTGACAGAAGATAGTATTACGTATTTAGAGAGTAAAATCGATGAGTTTATTAAGGAAGCTCCTGAACTGGAAAGATTTATTTTACCTGGAGGTTCACCGGCAGCTGCTTCGATTCATATTGCTAGAACGGTGACGCGAAGAGCAGAACGTCTTGTCGTTAGTTTACTGAAAGCAGATCCATCAGCACCAATTGTGTGTCTTCAGTATTTAAACCGTCTATCAGATTACTTCTTTGCTCTTGCTAGAGTGATAAATTTCCGTTTGAATGTAAAGGACGTTGAGTATGTTCGCAGTGCAAAGGTTTTTAGAGAAGGCAAGCGCAAGGAAGATTCAAAAGAAAATTAATTTCTAGGGAGAGTTCACTGTGTTGAAATTATATGTAATTAGACATGGGCAGACTGAATGGAATAAAGAAAAAAGAATTCAGGGCCACCTCGATTCCAAACTGACGGAGGAGGGGGTACGCCATGCCCGGCTGCAAGGAGAAAGGCTGGCCGAGATAGACTTTGAAGCAGTCGTAGCAAGCCCGAGTGAAAGAACGGTAGAAACAGCAAAACTCATCATGGGGGAACGCACTTTACCGTTTAAGACGGATGTGCGGCTAAAGGAAATTCATCTCGGAAATTGGCAAGGAAAAACAGTAGACGAAATTAAAGCAGATGACCCTGAACGGTTTCAATGTTATGTGAATACTCCGAGCCTTTTTCAAAATGAAGAAGGGGAGAACTTGCATGATGTAAAGGAAAGATTAGAAGCTGTTTTAAGTGACTTAGAAAAAACATATCCCTCCGGAAATGTTTTAGTGGTTACACATGGCATGGTCATAAAAGTCTTGCAAGTGCTTTGTAAAAAGCAATCGCTGGATGCTATCAAGGATTTTCCTGTTGTAGATGGAACGAGCTTAACGGTCGTCACATTAGAAGATGGAAAAAAAGAAATGCTGCTAGAAGGCGATATGTCACATGTTCATCATGCTCCACACTAAAAATTGTAGAGACTCTCCGCTGAAAGGGGAGTTTTTTTATTAAAAAAAGATGATTGCTATGTATCATCTTTTTTCTTTCAGGTGGAACGTTAAATCTATCTTTAACGGTTTGCCTGTTTTTCGTATTCTCTTTTTTTCAAAAGGAAACGCTGTGTCTTGCCGCTTTGTGTCTTCGGCAATGAGTCAATAAATTCAATTTCTTTAGGATATTGATGTTTTGATAGCTTATTTTTTACAAAAAGGCTTAGGGTTTCTGATAATTCATCAGACGGCTCATAGCCTTGGTTTAACACAATGTATGCCTTGACAATTTCACCTTTTGTTTTATCAGGTTTGCCTACCACGGCAGCTTCTAAAACAGCAGGGTGTTCCATTAAGCTTGCTTCGACTTCGGTAGGTCCAATCCGATAGCCAGCACTTGAGATAACATCATCAGCGCGGCCCTGAAACCAAAAGTACCCATCTTCATCTTGCTTGGCAAGGTCGCCTGACAATAACCATTTTCCGCGAATCTTTTCGCTGGATTTTTCCGGATTATTCCAATATCCTCTAAATTTAAGACCTTCGCCCATTGTCGTATCAAGGGCTATTTGACCGACTTGGCCTTGCTTCACTTCATTACCTTGTTCGTCAATGAGACCCACTTTATATCCTGGTAGTGGCAATCCCATGGAACCCGGCTTGATTGGCATGTCAGTAATATTATAGTTATTGACAATCATGCCTATTTCAGTGGCACCGTAATGGTCATAGATGGCTCTTCCGAAATTGTCTTGGAAGAAGCGTGTCACTTCAGCATCTAATGGTTCCCCAGCACTGCTGAATTTCCTCACTTTGATATTATATTTCTTCAACACGTCTGTTCCAGCGGCCATCATCATTCTGTATGCAGTCGGGATATAGGAAAAATTAGTCACTCCGTACTTCTCCATGATTTGAAAAACCTTTTCAGCCTGAAATGGCCCTTTATAGACAACTGTTTTAATACCAAGGCTCAACGGTCCAAATGTACAAACTAACAGGCCATTAGACCAGCCTAAGTCAGCTGCCCCAAAAAACACATCGTCATCCTCCATATGCAGGGCATACTTTAAGTATGGATAGAGATTGTAAATCCCTTTATGGGCAGCAATGGAACCTTTCGGCAATCCTGTCGAACCAGATGTATACTGGATTACACTAGGATCTAATCCATTGGTTGGTTCCATCTCAAACTGATCTGGGAAAGACTCAACAAATTCCCAGAAGCTTTTGCCGTCTTTCGTAATTCCATCTGTTAAAAGAACCTGGAAGGAAGGATTTCGATCCTCTACCTTGCTGATTTGCTCTCGATTCGTCACTAATAAGCTGATTTCCGAATCCGTTGCACGGTGCATGATGGCATCAGGGCCAAATGCCGTAAATAAAGGGACGTAGATGGCGCCGATTTTCCAAACAGCTAGAATGGTAATGACGAGTTCCATATCTTTCCCAAGCATTCCAGCTACACGGTCACCTTTTTTGATTCCTAAAGAGCATAAGCCATTAGCCATTTTATCTGATTTTTCCTTAAGCTTTTGGTACGTCCATGTTTCTGTGTTCCCTAAAGAATCTTCCCAGTAGATGGCGATGCGGTCAGGGTCATCAGCCCATCGATCACAAGCTTCTTGAGCCATGTTCATGATGCCGTCAGGGCTGCCTGCATAGAACGTCTTTACTTCATCCCAAGAGAAGTTCTTAACAAGTTCTTCGTATTTCACTGCCATTCCCGTCACCTCTATTTAAAATTCTACGGTTCATCCATAGTTATCAGTCATTTGAGATTCAGCTGTTAACTTGTTTTTCGTATTCTCTTTTCTTCAGCAGATAACGCTGTGTTTTACCACTTTGTGTCTTCGGTAATTCAGTGATAAATTCAATTTCCCGAGGATATTGATGTTTAGATAATTTATTTTTTACATAAAGACTAAGTTCATCTGCTAGTGCATCAGAAGGGGAGAAGCCGTTATTAAGTACGATAAAGGCTTTAACAATTTCGCCTTTTGTTTTATCCGGCTTACCTACGACAGCAGCTTCTAAAACAGCAGTGTGTTCCATCAAACAAGCCTCAACTTCAGTAGGTCCAATTCGATAGCCGGCACTAGAAATGACGTCATCTGCACGGCCTTGGAACCAATAATATCCATCTTCATCCTGCTTTGCTAAGTCACCAGATAAGAACCACTTTCCAAGGAACTTTTCGCTGGATTTCTTAGGGTTATTCCAATATCCTAAGAATTTAAAGTTTTCATCCGTTGTATCAAGCGCAATTTGACCAACGTCTCCTTGCTTGACAACTTCGCCATTTTCATCGACAAGTGCCATTTTAAATCCAGGGATCGGGAAGCCCATTGAACCTGGCTTAACAGCCATATCCGTAATATTGTAGTTGTTCACAACCATTCCCATTTCCGTTGCTCCATAATGGTCATAAATCGCTCTTCCGAAATTCTCTTGGAAGAAGCGTACAACTTCGCCGTCCAATGGTTCACCGGCACTGCTGAATTTACGAGCTTTAATCTTATATTTTTTCAATACCTCTGTTCCAGCAGCCATCATCATTCTGTAGGCTGTAGGTGCATAGGTGAAATTCGTTACTTCGTATTTTTCTAAAATTTGAAAGACCTTTTCTGCCTCGAATGGTCCTTTATACATGACGATCTTTGCACCAAGACTTAATGGTCCAAACGTACAAGCCATTAATCCATAAGACCAGCCTAAGTCTGCGCCGCCAAAAAAGACATCATCTTCCTCAACGTTAAGGGCGAATGTTAAGTATGGATATAAACTATAGACACCTTTGTGGGCATTCATAGCCCCTTTTGGTAACCCAGTTGTACCGGAAGTATATTGGATAACAGCTGGATCAAGAGCATCCATAAGTACTGTCTCATGCTCTGTAGAAAATGAGTCAACAAATTCCCAGAAAGTTTTGCCTTCGTTGTTAACGCTATCCGTTAAAAGCAATTGGAAAGATACATCTCTTCCTTCCAATTTGCTTGCTTGCTCTTTATTCGTAACAATGAGGCTGACGCCGCTATCTTGGCTGCGGTGCATGAGAGCATCTGGTCCGAATGCAGTGAATAGTGGAACATAGATGGCGCCAATTTTCCATGTACCGAGAATGGCTACCACTAATTCCATATCTTTTCCTAGAAGCCCCGCAACTCGGTCGCCTTTCTTAATCCCGATTGACTTTAGTGCATTGGCCATTTGATTTGATTTTTCTTGAAGCTTTCTGTATGTCCATGTTTCTGTATTGCCTAACGAATCTTCCCAATAAATAGCGACACGGTTAGGGTCTTTCGCCCAGCGGTCACATACTTCATGAGCGAAGTTGATTTTGCCATCCGGATCACCTTCATATTTTTTCTTTACTTCTTCCCAAGAAAAGTTTTCAATCAATTCTTCGTATTTCATTTTTATCACCTCTATAATATTTTTCTATTAATTTATGTATAGCAATCTTTTGAAATAGAGAAAGCATACATATAACGAACAATGAGTATAGCGCTTACATTTTTTAAAGGTATGAATAGTCTAGATTGTTATGCTGGGAACTGGTGCATCGTTAGTGAGGGTTTGATTACTGATATGTGTTTAACAAGAAGTCTTTTCTACGGAAGCTTGGTTTGTCCATGTTGAAAGAGGGTTCATTTTCTCCGTTAATTAACATTCTAAATGGTTGTTTGAAAAATGTAAAGAATGTTTAGAAAATTATAAAAACGTGTTAGCTGGCAGTCTTTTTCCAAAAGTACATTTATCATGTGGATATTGTTAACAGAACAACCAACTATAAGAATATTAATATTGCTGGTTTTAACTATTAGTACAGTAATTACGAGATTTTAAAAGATAATGAAAGAAAACGGCTTATCTAAACGTTTTCATATATAGTTGTAAAACTTGTAAAATGTGATATTATTCTCCTAGGTTTTTGTCGGCTCGACTTTGATGAGAGTTCAAAGTCAAAAAATAATAAAAAGAGGTGTTTATTTGAAGGATTTGACAATTAAAGAACAGTGGTTTGGTAATGTTAAGGGAGATGTTCTGGCGGGAATCGTCGTAGCGCTGGCACTTATTCCTGAAGCAATTGCCTTTTCTATCATTGCTGGCGTAGACCCGATGGTTGGTCTATATGCTTCTTTCTGTATTGCCGTAACAATTGCTATTGTTGGTGGCAGACCGGGAATGATCTCTGCTGCAACAGGTGCCATGGCGTTGTTGATGGTTACCTTGGTAGCGGACCACGGACTTCAATATCTATTTGCAGCAACAATTTTAACGGGACTTTTGCAAATTCTTTTTGGTGTGCTTAAATTAGCGAGGTTTATGAAGTTTATTCCTCGTTCGGTGATGATTGGGTTTGTAAATGCGCTCGCGATTTTAATTTTCATGGCGCAGCTTGAACAATTTGTTGATGCGACATGGGTCATGTATGTGATGGTTGCTTGCGCACTGGCGATTATTTATCTTTTTCCTAGAATTACGAGAGCGGTGCCGTCACCATTAGTTGCCATTATTGTGATTACGATTATTGCGATTATGACGAAAAGTGATGTGAAGACAGTAGGGGATATGGGAGCATTAACATCTGCTTTGCCAGCATTTTTTATCCCTGATGTTCCATTAAACTTTGAAACTCTTAAAATCATTTTTCCATATTCGATCGCCTTAGCCATTGTAGGTTTGCTAGAATCTTTATTAACAGCGTCTATTGTTGATGATATGACCGATACTGCCAGCGATAAAAATAAAGAAAGCCGCGGTCAAGGAATCGCCAATATTGTTGCTGGATTATTTGGTGGAATGGCCGGATGTGCCATGATTGGCCAATCGGTTATTAATGTTAAATCAGGCGGTCGCGGTCGATTATCTGCGTTAGTGGCAGGGACATTCCTGATGTTCTTAATTTTAGTATTAGGAAATATCGTTGTTCAAATTCCAATGGCTGCATTAGTAGGAGTTATGATTATGGTATCGATTGGTACTTTTGATTGGGGTTCGATTAAAGGATTAGCTAAGGCGCCTCTAACTGACTCAATTGTAATGGTTACAACCGTTGTTACAGTTGTAGCAACTCATAATCTTGCCATTGGTGTATTTGCGGGAATTATCCTAAGTGCAATTTTCTTTGTTGCTAAAATTTCAAAAGTGAAAGTTTCTTCCAGATTGGAAGATGGAAAAAGAATTTATATGGTCGAGGGGCAAGTGTTTTTTGCTTCTGTAGAAGACATCGTGGCGTCTTTTGACTACTATGAAGATGTTAAACAAGTTGAAATTGACTTTACCCATGCTCATGTTTGGGACGATTCAGCTGTTGCTGCTATTGATAAAATTGTCATTAAATTACGAGATAATGGGACGGCTGTCCGTTTAGTTGGTTTGAATGCACCGAGTTCGAGTCTTGTTGATCGACTGGCTGTTCATCATAAGCCGGGAGCTAAGGCTTCTGGACATTAATATAGAAGAGTAGATTCCTTTAGTTGGTTAAGGAATTGCTTCGCCTCAATTGAGTTTGTCCTTCATAGATTCTATGAAGGACATTTTGCTTTATACGGAATAAGATTTGGTTATCCTATGAGAGGCGAAGGATGAAGACCGTTTTGAGTTTCCTCTGAGTCGGATATGGTTATCATGGGAGAGATGAAGACCGTTTAAGGATCGCTCCGCACCAGAAAAGGTTATCATGGGAGAGATGAAGACCGTTAAGGATCGCCACCGTGCTAGAAAAGGTTATCATGGGGGAGATGAAGACCGTTTAAGGATCCCTCCTTGCCAGAAAAGGTTATCATGGGAGAGATGAAGACCGTTTAGGATCGCCTCCTTGCCAGAAAAGGTTATCATGGGAGAGATGAAGACCGTTTAAGGTTAGCTCCGAGCTGGAAATGGTTCTCATAGGTAAGATGAAGACCGTTTAGGATTGCCTCCGAGCTGGAAATGGTTCTCATAGGTAAGATGAAGACCGTTTAAGGATCGCTCCGCACCAGAAATGGTTATCATCGGCAGGATGAAGACCGTTTAGAGTTCCCGCTAATTCAGAGATGGTTTTCATATTTATCATGAGCTTCCATCAAATTTTGCCCTGCCCTTAGTAGTATAACCCCACAAATAAAAAAGCCGAGTCCCTAAAAGGTGACTTGGCTTTATATCAAGATGAGACTTGATTCACATGAATATGGGATTTCTCCTGTAATAATTTCTTTAAGTGCAGTTTCTTCTTCCTCGAAACGAGGATATATAGAAAATCTCCAGCTTGTATAACGGTATTACCTGTAGGGGTTATGAGTTTGTCATTTCTAATAATGGCATTTACAAGGGCTCCTTCAGGGAAAGGAATTTCTAATAATGTTTTCCCGATTATAGCTGCGTCTTCTTTCATTTCATATTCAATCATTTCTGCGTCAGCTTTCCCCAGGGAAACTAACTCCAATGAGTGAATAGGGGTTGCTTTTTGAGGCCCGGTCAAGCCAAGCTTTTGTGCCAAAATGGTAATCGTTGACCCGTGAACCAAACAGCTTGTTAAGACAACGAAGAAGACTACGTTAAAGATAAGACTGCTTCCTTCAACATTTGCTAGTAACGGATAGGTTGCTAGAACAATGGGAACAGCCCCTTTTAAGCCGGCCCAGGAAAGGAATATTTTCTCTTTATTACTATAGTTCATCCTGATTGTTGACAAATAAACAGCGACCGGTCTAGCTACAACCATCAAGATAAATGACATTAACATCCCTTTTAAAAGGATATCCCAAGAGAAGAGCTCCGATGGAAAGACGAGAAGACCTAAGATGATAAACATCGCAATTTGCATCATCCATGCAAATCCTTCGGAAAAACGGAAAATGGATTGTCGATAAGCGATATCCTCTGCATTTCCGATGATAATCGCAGCGATATATACCGCTAAAAGTCCGCTTCCGTTTAAAAATGCCGTAAGTCCATAGGTAAGCAGAGCAAAGGCTGTTGCGAATACAGGATACAACCCACTGGAGTCCAGATTAATTCGGTTTAACGAGAAGACAGCAAGCTTTCCAAACGCTACCCCTAACACCAGTCCGACAATCATTTGAACGAAAAACGTTCCAATCATACTTAAAATACTGGCGCTTGGATTCATAATTAACTCAATAGTCGCAACCGTTAACAGCACGGCCATAGGATCGTTGGATCCAGATTCTGCCTCTAGTGTGGATGCAATGCGCGGCTTAATATTTTGTCCTTTTAAGACCGCAAATACCGCAGCAGCATCAGTTGATCCGACAATCGCTCCAAAGAGAACGGCCTCGAGCCAGCCGATTCCGAGAATAAACTTTGCAGCAACAGCAACGATACCTGATGTTAATAAAACACCAAAAGTAGCCAGCGATAGAGCTGGTGTAATGACAGGTCTGACATTTTTCCAATCTGTCTGCAGACCGCCTTCAAATAAAATAATAATTAAAGCTAATATCCCAATCATTTGGGCTAATTGTGCATTATCAAAATAAATAATTCCAAGAACATCACTTCCCATGATCATTCCGACTGCAATGAAGAGAACGAGGGCAGGTACACCGAGACGGGAGGAGAATTTAGTGGTTAATACACCAACAATGAGGAAGGTTGCCGCAAGAAATATAAAAGCATCCGTATGTGACATAACATCAACTCCTTTTTATAAATTCACATCAAGAATAATGGGGATGGACAGTCTGTGTTCTAGTCCTAAATATTGAATTGTTTCCGATGATGATGATTGCTGTAATCTCTTTTGGATAAGAGAGATGGCAATTCCTTTGCGATAAGCATGATAGCCAAATGTTTTACGGAGGGTGTGAGTTCCTACAGATCCTTCGATGCCAGCCTGCTTAGCTGCCTCGTTTATAATCCGATACGCCTGCTGCCTTGATATGGCCTCTGACGTTTTTTTTGATTTGAATAGAAAATCTTCAGAATGCAGTCTGCCTTCGTCTATACACCTTTGAATAGCTTCCCGCACTTGAGTATTTAAATATACAGGAGGATTTAGTTCTTTAAGGGGTGAGAGGAAATAGGAAATTTCTTCTTTTTCAGTTTTTACGTTGTGGACCCTAAGATTAAGCAGTTCCTGTATACGTATTCCGGTATTAATTCCAAATAAGAATAAACAATAATCCCGGTCTGATTTTGACATTAAAAAATGTTTCATCTCATTGATCTTTTTAACGTCTTTGATGGCGTCGACGGTTTTCATTTAACCACTCCAATGTTACATAACATAGTATTATTATATAATTATGTAACATTAATAGCAAGAATTATTCATCAATTTGGACAGAAACGTTCGCTTTATAGTACTGATATTAATTATCTAAAGAACTTTTTCTGTTGATGATTCAGCTGTTTAAAAAGAGGAAAATGAAGGAATTACTGAAGAGGATAAACTACGTTTCAAAAGTAGAAGGCGAAGTACCAATATCTCTTTATTTTTTAAATTGAAGAGTTGTTAATCAAGTAGTGCCTAACATATATTAGATAGATGCATAAAGTATTAACAAAAATCATTACTAAATCCACTTTATTTTTTCCTTTTCTTTTTTGGAAAATGTTAAAATAAAATGGTGTGTTTTTAGAAAATGGAGGTTTCAACATGAAAATTAGACTTGGCTTATTATATGGAGGGAAATCTGCTGAACATCAGGTGTCATTGCGGACCGCCCTTGCAGTAATAAATGCTCTAAATCATGAAAAATTTCAAATTCATCCCATATATATTACAGTAGAAGGAGAATGGATTAAGGGACCTATTCTAAATGGTTCTGTAGAAAATGTGAAAGCACTGCAGTTTTCACATACTGAAAGCATATCTTCTGCGGCATTAGCCCCAACATTATTTATGACAACAAATAATGAGAGTGCACTTGATGTGATTTTTCCGCTCCTTCATGGACCAAACGGAGAGGATGGAACTGTTCAGGGCTTATTAGAACTTCTTAATCTTCCTTATGTAGGAAACGGAGTGCTTGCGTCGTCAGCTGGTATGGATAAGGTAGTTATGAAAAATATCTTCGCCCAAGCGGGTCTTCCGCAGGTGAAATATGTATGGTTTATCCGCAGTGAATGGGAAGCGCAACAGGAAGAAGCATATGTTAAAGTAGAGAAAGAAATAGGTTATCCGTGTTTCGTCAAACCTGCTAATTTGGGCTCAAGCGTTGGGATTAGTAAATGTATGAATCGTGAGCAGCTGACAGAAGCATTTCAAGAGGCGTTCCAATTTGATCGTAAGGTGATTATTGAGGAGGGTGTCGCTGCAAGAGAGATTGAATTAGGTGTATTAGGAAATGATTCTCCAGAATGTTCGGTTGCTGGTGAAATTGTTCCGAAGGTTGAATTCTATGACTATAAGGCAAAGTATGAAGATGGAAATACAGCCTTAATTATTCCAGCAGATATCAAGGAAGAGGAGTACAAGATTCTACACGATATGGCAATCAAGGCATTTAAAGCCCTGGATGGTTCGGGATTAGTCAGAGCCGACTTTTTCTTGACAAAAGAAGGAAATGCATATATCAATGAGGTAAACACAATGCCTGGGTTCACGCCAGTTAGTATGTTCCCATTGTTATGGAAACATAGCGGGGTGGATTATCCTGACTTGATTGAAAGACTGGTCAACTTAGGAATGGAAAGGCATGATGAGAAGCAAAGAATTCGTTACACATTCTAATGTACATCAGTGGCACGGCTCACCGCCGTGTCCTTCATTTTAACTAGAAAAAGGGGTAATCATGTGATTAAGAGAACCTTAAAGCAATTGCAATCAATGATTAAAGTTGAAAATAACCTTACATCTTTTGAGGAAACCGTCATTAATGGAGTAACGATTGATTCGAGAAAAATACAAGCAGGAAATTTGTTTGTACCATTAAAAGGAGAAAATGCTGACGGCCATCGTTTTGTGGAAGCTGCATTAAAAAATGGAGCAGCAGCTTCTTTATGGCAAAGCGATGTTCCGAATCCGCCGAAGGATTTGCCAATTTTAATCGTAGAAGACACGGAAGCTGCACTTCAA
This sequence comes from Robertmurraya dakarensis, assembly GCF_900156875.1. Classification (GTDB taxonomy): domain Bacteria; phylum Bacillota; class Bacilli; order Bacillales; family Cytobacillaceae; genus Robertmurraya; species Robertmurraya dakarensis. Next base: position 157,634 of record NZ_LT707408.1, read on the forward strand.
GAGCTGGCTCGGAGCTATCGTTCACAACTATCTGTAAAGGTTGTAGGAATTACAGGAAGTAACGGTAAAACGACAACGAAAGATATGACAGCAGCTCTGTTATCCCTGCAATACAAAGTGCAGAAAACAGAAGGGAACTTTAATAATCACCTTGGATTGCCATTAACCATTTTAGGGCTGAACGAAGATACGGAGATTGCTGTTTTGGAAATGGGGATGAGCGGAAAAGGTGAAATTGACTTTTTAACAAAGCTTGCTCGTCCGGAAGCTGTCGTAATTACGAATATTGGTGAGTCTCATCTTCAGGATCTAGGTTCTAGAGAGGGTATTGCAGAAGCTAAGCTAGAGATCTTAAGAGGACTTCAAGCGAATGGATTAGTGGTTTATCACGGCGATGAGCCTCTGCTTCAGGGCCCAATGAGAGAATTTCACGGTGATGCCAAGCTGCAAACATTCGGCCGCTTTAACCATAACACAGTTTATCCAGTAGACGTACAGCAGCACCAAAAAGGAAGCCAGTTTAAGATTAATGGTATTGATTTACAATTTATTCTGCCGGTTTTAGGTGTCCATAATGTCCTAAATGCGTTGGCAGCGATGCTGGTAAGCCGGTATTTTGGTATTCCATTTGAGAGCATGAATGAAGGCTTCTCCAACCTTAAAGTAACAAATATGCGCATGGAGCTTGTTGAAGGGGAAAAGGGAGAAAAAATTATCAATGATGCTTACAATGCTAGTCCTACTTCCATGAAAGCCGCGATTGACTTAGTCACAGACCTAAGCGGTTATCAAAAAAAGATCGTCGTACTTGGTGATATGCTAGAACTAGGTGAAGAAGAGCAAAATTTTCATACGGAAATTGGAAGAGGAATTGACAGCAGTAAAGTAAATTTTGTATTCACTTATGGGAATTTGGGTGAATATATTGCGAAAGGTGCCCTAGAGAACTTCTCCAAAGAAAGAGTGTTTGCCTTTTTACATAAAGAAGACTTAATAAAATCACTGCAAAACTATACTGATGAGAGCACACTTGTTTTGGTAAAGGCATCTCGAGGGATGAAGTTAGAAGAAGTGGTTCGGGCATTGCAAAGTAAACAGTAATGAAAAGTGAAACCTTTATTGGTTTCATTTTTTATGTGAGTGAAGGTTACCTGCTAGTATCGGTTGTCTCAAAAGGTGTAAAATAAAACTGGTAGTGTAGTAAAGATAAGGTGGTGTTTTTCTTGATTGGTTGCTTATGTATTCACGGGTTTACCGGCGCTCCGTTTGAAGTGGAGCCATTGGTAAAGTATTTAAAGGAGCATACACAGTGGCGTATTGCTGTTCCGACTTTGCCGGGGCATGGAGATTCTTTGCAGCTGAAGGGAGTTCGTTATCAGCAATGGGTCAAGCATGCAGAACAGGAGCTTGAAAAACTTCTAGAAACTTGTGAACAGGTATATGTGATCGGTTTTTCAATGGGAGGGATTATTGCGAGCTATTTGGCTGTACATTATCCGATCAAGAAATTGATACTGTTAAGTGCAGCGGCCTACTATGTAAATCCAAAGCAGCTAGCTTTAGATGTCGCAGATATGGTGAGGGATTCATTTAAAGGCAGACTGGCAGAAAATGAACTGTTTGTTAGGTACAAAAGAAAAATTATCGAAACACCTATTGCTGCTACACTTCAGTTTCAACGGCTTGTTTCAAGTGTAAGACCGCTTCTAAATAAAGTGAATATCCCTACGCTGATTGCTCAAGGCGAAAGCGATGGAGTAGTTCCGCCGAAAAGCGCGAAATACTTATATGAACACATTGGTACTCCTCATAAAAAGCTTGTTTTTCTAAAAGACTCTAAGCATCTTATATGCCATTGCAATGAAAGGGAAAAACTATTTCATGAGGTAGTAAATTTTTTAAGTCAAGACGGTCAATCATAAAAAGCGATTGTTTTCCTCGTATTGAGAGTCGCCCTAATTGCATTCAATTCTTTAAAGTGTTAAAATTGATACAAAGTGTCAACGAGAAACTACATTCGGGACATACTCCAGAGGAGAATGTCTTTTTTCACTTTAAAAGAAATATAATGGTTATGGCAACAAAACAAATTAAAAAATTTGAAGAAGAAAACTGTCAGCTCCAAATATGTATCTTGTAAGTATTAGATTGCATGATTACGATAGATCTTTTGAGGAGCGCCTGGGAGCTCTATTTGGGGTCATATGAATAAGACCCTAAGACGATTGAATGAACTAATGACCTAAGAAACGTTAAAATAAGGTCCTTCTTAGGATATCTTTTATTTTTATCATTCCTTGGCAAGTACCTCGTCTTTTCTTTCAATCAAATCTAAGACGTGAAAGGATTGCCTCTGTCAGCGTTTTTAGTATATTCCCTCTAGTACTTAATTAGGTATGAGGAAATAATATTTGCTTGAACAAGCAGCTGTTTGTTCAAAAGGGCGCTTGCAGTTTTCTAAAGAAGAAGGAGAATGAAAACATTGACGACAAAGTTTCAAGATTTGGGGATTAGCCCTGCGACGATGAGATCTTTAAAAAGAATGGGTTTTGAGGAGGCTACTCCTGTACAAGCAGAAACGATTCCTCTTAGCTTAGAAAACAAAGATTTAATTGGTCAGGCTCAAACTGGAACCGGAAAAACGGCCGCATTTGGAATTCCTTTAATTGATAAAATTGATATCGAATCAAACTTGATTCAAGGAATTGTCATTGCGCCAACTCGTGAGCTCGCTGTTCAAGTATCAGAAGAGCTTTATAAGATTGGGTATGGAAAAAGAGCAAGAGTGCTTGCGATTTATGGCGGTCAGGATATTAACCGTCAAATTAGAGCACTAAAGAACCACCCGCATATTATTGTAGGAACACCTGGACGGATTTTAGACCATATTAACCGTAAAACAATACGTTTAGAGAATATTCATACGGTTGTACTTGATGAAGCGGATGAAATGCTGAACATGGGATTCATTGATGATATTGAATCCATTCTTGCTCAGACTCCAACTGAACGTCAAACATTGTTGTTCTCAGCGACAATGCCTGGACCTATTCAAAGAATGGCTGAAAAGTTTATGAAGGACCCGCAAATCGTACGTGTTAAAACGAAGGAAATGACGGTTCCTTTGATTGAACAGTATTATGTTGAGGTCCAAGAGAAGAGCAAGTTTGATGTTTTAACAAGACTTCTTGATATTCAAACGCCTGAATTAGCGATTGTATTTGGCCGTACGAAGAGAAGGGTAGATGAACTATCGGAAGCTTTAAACTTAAGAGGTTATATGGCCGAAGGGATCCATGGGGATTTAAGTCAGGCAAAGCGACTTTCTGTATTGAGGAAGTTTAAAGAAGGATCTATCGATGTTCTTGTAGCAACAGATGTAGCTGCACGTGGGCTTGATATTTCTGGAGTGACGCATGTCTATAACTTTGACATTCCACAGGATCCTGAGAGCTATGTACACCGTATTGGACGTACAGGACGTGCCGGTAAAGAAGGTATGGCGATTACTTTCATCACGCCTCGTGAGAAATCGTACCTATCCGTTGTTGAAAGAACAACGAAGAGTAAAATGGAGAAAATGAAGCCGCCTACTCTAGACGAAGCATTAGAAGGTCAACAGAAGGCAGTTTTAGAAAAGATTCTTCAGTCAATCGAATCGAATAATCTTCAGTTTTACAAACAAGCTGCTGAAGAGCTGTTAGAACAGCAAGATGCGACTACTGTTGTGGCAGCGGTGTTAAAGATGCTGACAAAAGAACCGGATACCACTCCAGTAAAACTGACAGAAGAAAAACCTTTGCCATCCAAACGTGATAGACGTCCACATGGATCAGGTGACCGCAGAGGGAAGTTTGATTCTAGAGACCGTAAAAAAGGTCCTTACAAGCCAAGACAAGGGCAAGGCCAAGGTCAAGGGAACAAGCGGAACAATAATAATAGTAAATCAAGATCAAATAGTTACCGTTAAGCATTCGAGAGCACAGATTTCTGTGCTCTCTTTTTTAAAATCGCGGCTTCTTTTTTACCTAAAATATCAGGATTGCGTTATGTGAAAGGTTTTTCGCGCATACTAAGATGGATATTCTAGGGGGGAGATACATCATGACAATTGTAAAATTAGGTTATGTAGCAATGAGTGTTCATCTCCAAAATTGCTCTCCATCACAAACGATGACATTCCGGCAATTTTCTGGTCTGAAAGATCGGGAAGCGGCAATAAGGAAGCTCGAGAGGATCGCTAATTCGAATCTAGAAAATTGTCTAAGACTATTGATACATAACGCTGCTAACGATATCCATTTTTTTCGTTTTAGCTCCAAGCTTATTCCTTTAGCAAACCACGAAGAGCTGTCAGATTGGAAATACATGCGGCCGCTAAAGGAGAACTTAAAAAAGATTGCTGAATACTTAAAAGAGCATCCTATGAGAGTCGATTTTCATCCTGACCATTTTGTGCTTTTAAACACAAAGGATACTGACACATTAAATATGTCGATCAAAACACTTGCTATGCATGAAGCGTTACTGAAGGGGATGGAAGTTGATCAGGAACACCGTTGTGTTTTACATGTGGGCGGGGCGTATGATGACAAGGAGAAGGCTCTAGAACAGTTTATCCATAATTGGGGACACATTCCAAATTCTATCCAAAGAATGATTATGCTTGAAAATGACGATAAAACATTTTCTCTGGATGATACATTATATTTATGTGAAAAACTGGGGATTCCGCTTGTCTTTGATTATCACCATCACCTGGTTAACTATCAATATGAAGACTGGACAACTAATTGGGAAAGGGTTGTATCCACTTGGCATTATTCGAAGCTCCCAATAAAAATGCATATATCTAGTCCAAAGTCAGAAAAAGATTTTCGGGCGCATGCTGATTATATCGACCCTGACATGTTTCTTGAATTTCTAAATAAAATCAAAGGATCTGTGCCGGAAATTCACTGTATGATAGAAGCAAAAAAGAAGGATGATGCACTGTTTATGCTTTCAAAGGCTTTAAAAGAAAGAGAAGGGATTAATTTTATTGATCAGTCTACCTTTGAAATTTAAAATGTCCTTTTTTATAAGAAGGATTTCTGAAACCATATATATTGCATAAACGTATAAAGAGAATAAGAACTAGCTGACTGGCGCTTTGGGGGGAGAAAAATGATCTTTTTGCCTGAGAAAAGAATTTCTGAACGGGCGCTTACGGTTTGGAGGATTTCAGGTTGTATTAATTTTTTGATTGTGTTTTTAATTGCAGGAGGATTTATAGCACTTTCTATCATTTTTAAATGGCCTGTTTGGATCATCGGGGCAATCCTGGTTTTTCTGCTGATATATGGATTTCTGTTTATTTATCTATTTCCGTTAATGAGGTGGAAGCGCTGGCGTTATGAAGTAAGGGAACAGGAGATTGAACTTCAGCACGGAGTATTCATTGTAAAAAGGACATTGGTACCTATGATCCGTGTCCAGCATGTAGATACGCAGCAGGGGCCGATTTTAAGAAAATACGAACTTGCAACAGTAACGGTTTCTACTGCAGCAACTATTCATGAAATTCCGGCGCTGCAACTGGAAGAAGCAGAGGAGCTAAGAGTATTCATTTCCAGGCTGGCGAGGGTGGCGGATGAGGATGTCTGAACCGAAGAAGCTGCATCCTATTTCAGCGGTCCTAAATGCATTGAAACAGCTTAAAGAAATGATTATTCCGTTAGTCGCCTTTGTTGTGTTTGGGAGTAGAGGGTCCATTGGCGGTAATATCATTCTGTTTGCAGGTATTGCTTCAATTATATTAGTACTGGCGTATGGTGTGATTTCATGGTTTCGTTATACATATCGCATTGAAGAAAATGAACTTCGCATAGAATATGGAATTATTGTTCGGAAAAAACGGTACATACCTCTTGAGAGAATTCAAAGCTTAGACTTATCTGAAGGCATCCTACACAGGCCTTTTGGTCTTGTGAAGGTAAGAGTGGAAACTGCTGGGTCCGGAGGAGAAGCTGAAGCTGTGCTAACGGCGGTTCTAAAGGAAGAAGCAATAGCGATTAATAACATTTTGCAGGATGTAAAAAACATCCATGCTGGGCATTTTGAAAACGAAGAAATTCCCCCAAAACACGAAGAAATATTATATAAGATCTCAGGCAAAGAGCTTTTAATGCTCGCTTCCACTTCAGGTGGGGTTGGTGTCGTTCTATCCGCGGTCATTGCGTTTATCTCTCAATTTGATGAGCTTATTCCATATGAAAAATTATTTAAGAATATCGAGTCCTTTTATGTCTCTGGCGGGATCCTTTTTATATCGTTGCTTGTATTTATTGGTTTCTTCCTTGCATGGGTGATTGCCGTGATTAGCACAATGTTAAAATATGCTAATTTTACTCTAAAAAGAGTTGATGATGATTTCATTATCTCAAGAGGTTTGCTGGAGAAGCGGCAGACTACGATTCCCTTAAAAAGAGTTCAGGCAGTGAGAATAACTGAAAATCTTATCCGGCAGCCGCTGCGCTATGCAAGTGTTTATATTGAAAGTGCAGGAGGTTCAGGGAATAAGGATGAGAGTGCAAGAGTAACAATACTTCCTTTCATTAAGAAGAATAAGATACATGATATTTTGCAAAGCCATCTTGAAGGGTTCATTTCTGGTGAGGTTGAACCAGCTCCTAAAAGGGCCTTCATTCGCTATTGTATCAGGGGCTGGATGATGGTTGTTCCAGTAATTATTGCGATGCTTTTCCTATTAAAGATTTGGGGATTACTGTTTTTATTGCTTCTTCCTCTTTCTGCATTCTGGTCCTATTTGGTTTACAGGGATGCTGGCTGGAGAGTTGATGGCAGTCAACTTATTTTAACTTATCGTTCAATTGTTAAGCATACAGTTTTTATGAGTAAAAATAAGATCCAATCCATCGATATGAAAGAAAGTTATTTTCAACGGAAAAAGAATTTATCGACCATTGAGGCAACCGTTAAATCTGGGTTAGGTGGTACAGGCGGAGAAGTTGTGGATTTGGAGAAGGCTGATGTCATCAAAATCTACAGCTGGTATTCAAAGTCTGTTCCTGCCGTTGAAGAATCGCCCGCAATAGAAAAACCAGAGATGTAAAAAACATCTCTGGTGTCATTTCTTCAACGAACTTTTTATCTGCTTAACAGGCCGATTAGTGCCAATATGATGATTCCTATCAAAATGAGTGACTTGGGTGTGAATGATGTACGCTCTCTTGTGCGATTTGAGATTGATTTAACCGTATGGGCTAATTCTCTTCCCCTTCCAATTCCGACGCTGCCTAGGATGATACCGGATATAAACCCGAAAAGATGAGCGGTTATATTGATGTTAGGCTGAAGGAAGGTCATGATTAAACTAATCACAGCGATGGTCAAAATTAGTTGGGTATTTGCCCGTGACATTAAGTCTCTCCTGAATAAAATCATGGCAATATAAATGCCGAATAACCCAAATATGGCTCCGCTTGAACCGACATGCGTATAGGTCATTGGCTTAAGAAGAAGTGTTGCCAGATTTGCTATGATACCAGTTGCTATATAAAGGGCAATAAATCTTGTTTTTCCAAGCAAGCGTTCCAATGATGGCCCAAATAGTACAAGCGAAAAGCTGTTAAATAACATATGCGGAAAACCGCTGTGTAGAAATATCGGAGTAACTAAGCGCCAGTATTCACCTTGAGCAATATATAAATTTACTCCCATCAGTTTTTCGAAAATAAAGGAACCTGGGAAAAATGGCAGAACGGTTATTAAGTAGAGTATTATATGAATTGCAATAATTATGGTAATGACAGGGTAAAAGCGAATAAAGTCTTTAAAGCTTTCCGTCCTTACGAACAATGTTTATCCTCCTTTTTTGATGCACTGATTACGCAAACTAATGTAACTATACTTAATTTCATCATACCTCTAAAAGTAGATGAAAGCATTACATATGATTTAATAACAAACTTGTCTATATTGTTTATGCAATATGAGAAAAAATTAGAAGGAAGATGTTGGATGATATCTGGTATTGGCATTGATATAGTAGAGCTTAAAAGAATTAAGAACATCGCCGAACGGCAGAAGCGTTTTGTTGATAGGATCTTAACATCTAAAGAAAAAGAAATATACAATGAGCTCTCGGATAAAAGAAAGATTGAGTTTTTAGCAGGAAGATATGCAGCGAAAGAGGCTTTTTCTAAAGCATATGGAACTGGCATCGGGGAAGAAGTTTCTTTTTTAGATATTGAAATTGCAGCAGATAAAAACGGAAAGCCTTCTATTTGGAGCCCTTTTAAGGAAGGTGTTCATTTATCGATATCGCATAGTGCCGACTATGCCGTTGCGCAGGTTGTGATCGAAAAAGTGATCGAAAAAGTGATCGAAAAAAATTAACAGCATGTCATGAGCTTGGTCATATTCCTTTAGGTTGTCTCATATATTCATAGTGCGAAAGAGGAGACAAGGCTAGGCGGCGGGAACATTGGATCCGCGAGATACTTTGCTCTCGTAAAGTAATCATAAGCCAATGTCTAATTCCTGCCTTTCTCTCCGATGAAATGAGACTAAAGGGGTTGAAGAAATGAGGAAAAGATTGTTACTGCTTCTCGCCGGGCTGATGGTTATGTTCGTGTTGGCAGCTTGTGGATCGAAATCGCAGGAAGATGTCGTGAAAGATTTGACCGGAAAGGTTGAGGATTTAAAGAGCTATAAGGTGAATGCGAAAATGACGTTACAGATGGGAACTGACCCACAGACGTATGATGTAGAGATTTGGCATTTGGAGCCAAGCTACTATCGAGTTAACCTGAAAAATGCTCAAAAGGATCAAAGTCAAATGATCCTTCGCAATGATGAAGGGGTATTTGTTTTGACTCCGGCGCTTAATAAGAGTTTCCGTTTCCAGAGTGATTGGCCAGAAAACAGCAGCCAGGCCTATTTATATGAGTCGCTGATTCAAGACATTATCGAGGATAAGGAAGCGAAGTTCTCGGCTACAAAAGATCAGTATGTGTTCGAAACGAAAACCCGCTATCAAAATAATAAAATGCTGCCGATTCAAGAAATTACTTTAAATAAAAAGGATTTAACACCTGCAAGTGTTAAAGTAATGGATCCAGATAGAAAAGCTTTGGTTACCGTAGAATTTTCAGATGCGGAGTTTAATGCGGCGCTAGATAAGAAAGATTTTGATATGGCGAAAAATATGACGAGAGTTCAATTAGAGGTACCTGTAATGGCGGACTTAGGTGATGAAGAATTCACAGTTAAGTACCCAAGTGCTGAAATTCCAGATGTAGAGTTAATTGAAGAAAAGTCTCTTGAAACAGAAGATGGGAAACGTGTGATTTTAACTTATGATGGTGAAAAATCCTTCACATTAATTCAAGAAAAAGCGCAGGTCGCACCAGTTACAGTTGCAGCAACAACTGTTAACGGTGAGCCGGCAGACCTAGGATTTACAATAGGTGCTCAAGAATCCAATATGTTGACTTGGACTTATCAAGGAGTCGATTATACACTTGCATCCAATGACCTAACAGAAGAAGAAATGATGATGTTAGCCCGTTCTGTTGAGGTCCAAGGGGATATGGTGAAATAGAAGACTGGAACAATGCCCTTCTTTTGGAAGGGTTTTTTTCTTCCGTTGTTTAAAAGGGTTTGACATCACTTCATAACAAACTGATAATCGAAATATAAATCAATGTTTTGATTAGGAAGTGGACAGAGTGAATCATCATCAAAAAGGCTATTATCGAGATACATGGGCAGAAGTTGATTTAGACTGCATAGCGGAAAATGTTGGCAACATGAAGCGTCTTCTGGAGAAAGATGTTGAAATGATGGCAGTTGTAAAAGCGAATGGTTATGGACATGGAGATGTTCAAGTAGCGCTTAAAGCACTTGAATCTGGTGCCTCGTCTTTAGCTGTTGCATTTATGGATGAAGCGATAAACCTAAGAAAAAAAGGGATCACGGCTCCCATACTTGTTTTAGGAGCAACACGCCCTGAAGATGTAAACCTAGCTGTTAAAAATGATCTTATCTTAACCATTTTCCATGAAGAGTGGATACACACAGCTAAAGGCTTCATAAAGGATAATACCTCGATACGTGTTCATATAAAACTGGATACAGGAATGGGGAGAATTGGTGTCCGTGATATTGGTGAGCTAAGAAAGCTTGAGAATTTGATCAATCAAGATGATAAAATGATTCTAGACGGAGTCTTCACTCATTTTGCGACAGCCGATGAGGGGGACTTAAGTTATTTTAATGAACAGCTGCACCGTTTCGAGGAAATGCTTTCTGCGTTAAGTAATAAGCCAAGAATGGTACATGCCAGCAACAGTGCAGCCTCCTTAAAACGGCTCCCAGCTTCTTTTAATGCTATTCGATTTGGAATATCGATGTACGGTTTAACCCCTTCGCAGGAGATGAAAGAAGAACTCCCTTTTACCTTACGGGAGGCATTTTCGTTAAGAACGAAACTTATTCACGTTAAAAAAGTCTCAGCAGGCGATAGAATCAGCTATGGTGGAACTTATGAAGCGAAAGGGGAAGAATGGATTGGTACTCTTCCGATTGGATATGCTGACGGGTGGATCCGCAGACTCCAGGGACAAGAAGTGTTATTGGATGGTATAAGGGTGCCGATTGTGGGGAGAATATGCATGGATCAATGTATGATAAAACTCCCATGTAGAAAAGAAGTTGGCACAATTGTCACGTTGATAGGAGGAGATGGCAAGGAATATATACCTATTGATGAAATAGCGGATCGCCTTGAAACTATAAATTATGAAATTCCCTGCATGATCTCGAACAGAGTACCAAGGGTATATTTGGAATCTGGAAATGAAATAATGGTTATTAATTCAATTCTCCAACATGATGGGCAAGCTTAAACGATTGTTATGTCAATGCTCGTGGGAAAAAATATATAGCTGTTATGAATAAAAGAGTATTTTTTTGGCTGATAATACAGAAGAATTCACGAATAGACTTTGCATGATGATCGTTTGATGGTATTATAAAAGATGGTAGAGATATAAATGCAGAAAAAACTGCGCAATTACACGTTAGAATAATCGGTGTTACAATTCGTTAAACGTTATAAAAAATGGTGTGTAGTGATGGTGGAGGTGTATGTTTGTGTCTGAGTCCAGCGCAACAACAGAAATTATGGTGAAATTACCGCAACATCTTTTAACCGAATTAGATGGTTACGTAAAACAAGAGAATGTTAACAGAAATGATTTCATTTATCAGGCAACAAAAATGTATTTACGTGAACGTAAAAAGAGACAAATTCGCGAATCCATGAGAAGAGGCTATATGGAGATGGCGAAAATTAATCTAACGATTGCTTCGGAAAGCTTTCAAGCAGAATATGAGGCAGAACACACAGTCGAACGTTTAGTTAGCGGGGGATAATCCTTTGATTGTCAAACGTGGTGACGTTTATTTTGCAGACCTATCCCCAGTTGTTGGCTCAGAACAAGGTGGTGTGCGTCCAGTTCTTGTCATCCAAAACGACATCGGGAATCGGTTTAGTCCCACAGTTATTATTGCAGCAATTACCGCACAGATCCAAAAAGCAAAGCTGCCTACTCATGTTGAAATTGATGCGAAGCGATATGGTTTCGAGAGAGATTCAGTTATTTTGTTGGAACAAATTCGTACAATTGATAAACAGCGCTTAACCGATAAGATTACCCATCTCGATGACGAAATGATGGAAAAAGTGGATGAAGCTTTACAAATAAGCTTAGGTCTTATTGAATTTTAACTAAGCACGCTCTTGTAAAAAGGGCGTTTTTTTATCACATCAGAACTTGTTATATAAGTGTAAGCAATTATCTTTAAAATATTAGTTCTGATAAAAAAAGGAGAATTTTTTTTCTCCTTCTTACATAACAAAAAATGTGTTCTGCGAGGGCGAGTTGAAAAACTTGTCTTTTTTTTGTGTTCTCAGAATATATAAATGAAAAGAGTAAAAACTTCAGGGATCCCGATTAAGGGAGGTTGTTTAATGAAAAAGAATACAATGATCAAAACGTATTTGCTAGTTCTGAAGGCGCTTGCGTCCTCTTGTCATTTAAGGTTAGATAGGGGGAGAATAATCTGCAGGTTAAGAATATTTAGTTTAATTAATAGCATACAATTGTTATCATAAAATTATACTTATTTTACACAGTAAAAATAATAGAAAGACCGGGAGGAAGAAATGAACAAGACTATAGATAACTACATACAAACACAAAGGGAAGAAATTTTAAAAAAGTGGATAGAGAAGATGAAGGGCAAGTCCGATGAGAGAGTTCTCAAAGTAGTCTCGGATCAAGTCTTTATTAGCACAAGTAGAGAGTTTATGGATTTGATTATTTCGAACTTGAAAGATTCTAATGAAAAATACAATGAGAGACTGCATGAATTTGCTGAAAAAATAGTGAAACTAGCTTGGCCGCTTAGTTTTGTAACCGAAGGCATTCATGTTTTTTCAAGAATTGTATTTGAAGGAATGAAAGCTGATAACATCATCACAGAGGAGAATCATCTCGATGCTTTTTATAGTCTAGATCACTGGATTATTCCAATGACCACTGAGATTGTGAATATTTATTCGACAACATGGGAACGTACAGTCTCTCTTCAAAAAATTGCTCTTCAAGAATTATCGGCACCGCTAATTCCTGTATTCGATGGTGTATCTGTTATGCCTTTAATTGGTGCGATCGATACGGAAAGAGCGAAGCAAATTATGGAAAATTTATTGAATGGCGTTGTGAAGAATAGATCGGAAGTAGTTTTAATAGACATTACAGGAGTACCGGTAGTGGACACGATGGTCGCGCATCATATTATACAAGCAGCAGATGCAGTGCGTTTGGTTGGGGCAAAGTGCATGCTTGTAGGGATCCGTCCTGAAATAGCTCAAACGATTGTAAATCTAGGAATCAACTTAAATCAATTCACAACGAAAAACACGCTGAAAAAAGGAATGGAAGCGGCACTTGAAATCATGAAAAAGAAAATCATCACCGTGGAGGAGACTGAATGAGGATACCGATCTTAAAGTTATACAATTGTTTATTAGTTTCGATTCAGTGGGAATTGGATGACCAGACAGCTCTGCAATTCCAAGAAGATTTACTGCATAAGATACATGAAACAAATGCTAGTGGTGTTGTTATTGATCTTACTTCTATTGATTTCATTGATTCTTTTATAGCTAAAGTTCTCGGTGATGTCATCAGCATGTCAAAATTAATGGGAGCAAAAGTTATGATTACTGGGATCCAACCTGCCGTAGCCATAACACTGATCGAACTTGGGATCAGTCTTAATGATGTCTACACTGCATTAGATTTGGAAAAAGGTTTGGAGAAATTACAACAGGAATTGGGGGAATAGGTGAATGGAAAACCAATCCTGTGTATTAATCCAAACGGAATGGGACATCGTCGCGGCTCGGCAATTAGGCCGGAATGTTGCGAAAGAGGTCGGATTTGGTACTGTCGACCAAGCGAGAATTACTACAGCAATTAGTGAATTGGCAAGGAACATTTATATTTATGCTGGTGAAGGACAAGTCTGTATCGAAAAAATAATTAAAAATGGTCAAGCGGGATTACGGATTGTTGCAGTAGACAAAGGTCCAGGGATTCCGGATATACGTTTAGCAATGGAAGATGGCTATTCAACCTCAGGGGGACTTGGTGCGGGTCTGCCGGGAGTTAAACGGTTAATGGATGATTTTGAAATTGACTCATCCCTAGGAAGCGGGACTGAAATTAAAGCATCGAAATGGATTAGATAGGAGGGGCATATAATGGCTTTCCGTGAGACGATGGAATTAAAGTACCAAGAGATTTTAAAGAATTATATAAAAGACCAATCAGAAACGGCTTTATACCAAGGACAAAAGTTTAGCAGGAAGTCCATTGAAAACCAGGTAACCCCGGAAGAAATTATCAGCCTCCATAAGCAATTGTTAGAAGATATGTATCCTGACCTGCCCAAGTATGTCGTGCATTCCTTTGATATTTTATTAGAAGTCATTTTGCCATACGGTGTTGCCTATCGTGAAAATCAAAGCCTTCGTGATCAAAAAAGAGAGCTCAGGTCGGAAATTGAGATCGCAGCCAACGTTCAACAAACCCTCCTAGAAACAAAAGTTCCTGTTGTTGATGGTCTTGATATTGGGGCCATCAGTGTCCCTGCCAAACATATGAACGGGGATTACTATCATTTTGTTCAGGATGAAAATAATAGCATAAGTATTGCAATAGCAGATGTCATTGGCAAAGGTATTCCAGCTGCCCTTTGCATGTCTATGATCAAATATGCGATGGATAGTCCGCTTGAGAATCGTCCAGAGCCAAGTTCTGTATTAGAGAACTTGAATCGGGTTGTTGAGCAGAACGTGGACCCTAGCATGTTTATTTCGATGTTCTACGGAATGTATAACCACGACCGCCATATTTTCTCCTATGCATCCGCAGGGCACGAACCAGGTTTTTTTTATGATGGAAAAAAGGATGAGTTTCAAGAGATTCATGCCAAGGGACTGCTTCTTGGGATCGATAAAAAAACGAAGTACATTCAGTATGAGAAACAGATAAATCAAGGAGATATGATTATTTTATTATCCGACGGTGTTACTGAATGCAGGACAGATGAAGGTTTTATTGAAAAAGAAGTATTAATGACCTACATAAAAAAGTATGCTGATCTTTCATCGCAGGAGATTGTCACAAATATCTTCAAAGAATTTGAAAGAAGACAAAATTTTCAACTTCGTGATGATTTTACCTTAATAATATTAAAGAGAGATGTTTAATCCATTGCAAGTAAGGGTATGGAATAAAAGATAAACGGGGAGAGGTGGGTCAGTTATGAATATAGATATAGAGATCGTTGAACATAACAGTGTGATTAAAGTGAGTGTCCGTGGTGAGATCGATGTTTATACTGCCCCTAAGCTTCGGGAAATTCTCTTTCCGCTGGCAGAAAAGGAAAATGCGAACATAATCGTCAATCTTTCTGACGTTATATATATGGACAGCACTGGTTTAGGAGTATTTGTCGGTGTCTTTAAGAGTGTACGTTCTAATAATGGAAAATTTCAGCTTGTGGGTTTATCTGGTCGGATCAAGAGACTTTTTGAAATCACAGGGTTAGCGGAGATTATGGATATTAATAGCCGGATGGAAGGTGAGAGCCTATGAACCAGCCATTTGATTACGTGGAAATGAAAATCCCTGCCAAGCCGGAGTTTGTAGGAGTGATCAGACTAACGCTTTCAGGAATCGCCAATCGCATCGGATTTACCTACGATGAAATTGAAGATTTAAAAATTGCTGTTAGTGAAGCTTGTACAAATGCTGTTCAGCATGCATACCATGCAAAAGAGGCTGGCGAGGTAGTGGTTGGATTTGCCCTTTATAGAGATCGGCTTGAGATTGTTGTAGCCGACAAAGGACAAAGTTTTAATTTTAAGCAAGAACGCCAAAAAATAGGACCATACAACAAGAATGACTCGGTTGAATATATGCGTGAGGGGGGCTTAGGTCTCTACTTAATCGAAACATTGATGGATGAAGTAAGAATTCATCAAAATGATGGTGTGAAGGTCTTTATGACCAAATACCTGGAGGGAGAGAAGGTGGAGACTGATGCAGAGACAATCTCAACCTAATGGGCTGACTAATCAAGAAATTCATGACTACATCAGAGCCTTCCAGCAGCATCAAGATGAAGAAGCTCAAGCAAAAATCGTATTGCACTATAAAATGTTGGTTGAGAATATTTCAAGAAAATATTCAAAGGGAAGATCCTTTCATGAAGACATTGTGCAAGTGGGGCATATTGGTCTCTTAGGGGCGATCCGCCGTTATGATCCAAATGTCGGCAAAAGCTTTGAAGCCTTTGCCGTACCAACGATCATAGGTGAGATTAAGAGATTTCTTAGGGATAAAACTTGGAGTGTGCATGTTCCTAGAAGAATAAAAGAGTTAGGTCCGAAGATCAATAAGACAGTTGAAGAATTGACAACGGTTCTGCATCGGTCCCCAAAGGTATGTGAAATAGCTGAAGCGCTTCAGGTAACGGAGGAAGAAGTGCTTGAAGCGATGGAAATGGGGAAAAGTTACCAAGCTTTATCGGTAGATCATTCGATAGATGCAGATTCGGAAGGGGGAACGGTTACGCTCCTTGATATTGTTGGGAGTGTCGATCAAGGTTTTGAAAAAGTGAACCAAAAGTTAGTTTTGGAAAAGGTTATCCATGTATTATCAGACCGAGAAAGAGAAATTATCCAGTGCACCTATTTAGATAATTTAAGTCAAAAGGAGACAGGTGAAAAATTGGGAATCTCGCAGATGCATGTCTCTCGTTTACAACGAAGGGCAATCAAAAAACTGAAAGAGGCAATAGAAGCTGATGAAACTAACACGGAGTGTCATTTATGAAGCATTTCCAAGCTCAAAAGATTGAAGTCATTGCCCATCAAAGAACAAAGGAAGGAAATTTACAGTGCGGGGACTGTTATTTTTTTACAACAACAGACGACTATTTTATTTGTGTATTAGCTGATGGTCTTGGAAGTGGAGAGTATGCATTTGATTCTGCTGCTACGGTTGTCAACATTGTTGAGCAATTCCATCATGAAGACGTGGAGG
The DNA here is from genome assembly GCF_900156875.1 of Robertmurraya dakarensis. Lineage (GTDB taxonomy): Bacteria > Bacillota > Bacilli > Bacillales > Cytobacillaceae > Robertmurraya > Robertmurraya dakarensis. The sequence continues at coordinate 174,325 of NZ_LT707408.1, forward strand.
TATTAATGAACCGCTGTAATAACGCCTTAATGCTAAAAAGAGGCGCTGCTGTGGCAATCTTTAAAGTTTTTTATAGGATACAAGAATTCGAATACAGCTGTGTTGGAAACATTCGTTTTTTCCTCTATTCTTCTTCTGGAAAGCTTACCTATCCTTTACCTGTAACAGGATATTTGTCAGGGAAACCGCAAAAATTCCATACTCAACGTTATTCATACGAAACAGATTCCAAATTTCTGGTATACTCAGACGGCTTTCGTTATCAGCGCCTTAAATCAATACTAAGTACCTTAAGGCCATTAGAACAAATCGCAGAAGACATAAAAAGAACAAACCCAAACACAACGGACGACGCCACCTTCATCATCGGTAACCTCCAATAAAAACAGGTACCAGGTACCGTCCGTGGACAAAGTGTAATATTTTGTCCGTGTGGAGTGGACGATAGAATGACTGAAAGAGTTGTCGGTATATGGCAGCTCTTTTCAGGTTATAGAAAATATGAGGAGATACTCATGTGCAAACCCGTTTTGATTTTTGTTAAGATAAATAGTAAAGGCCGCTAGTTTCAGGGTGGAAGCAGCATTACATACTATTGGAGGATATTCTATTGGAGCAAACACTTGAGAAGCAAGATCAAATACTAAAATTGATTTCTACTGAACAAACATTGCCATTAAAATCAGTAAAAAACGTCATTGCTTTATTAAATGATGGGAATACAGTACCGTTCATCGCCCGTTACCGCAAGGAGCAGACGGGGGCGCTTGATGAAGTTCAAATTCGCAGCATCATGGAAAGATGGAATTACATACAGCAGCTTGAGAATAGAAAACTAGAGGTTATTCGGTTAATTGAGGAACAGGGGAAATTAACACCCGAATTAAAACAGAAGATTGAAGCTTCGTTAAAACTGCAGGAAATAGAGGATCTGTATCGCCCATACAAGCAAAAAAGAAGGACGAAAGCAACAGCAGCAAAGGAAAAAGGGTTAGAACCATTAGCTGAGTGGCTGATGACGTTCCCTGTCTCGGGATCTCTTGATGACAAAGCTACTGAATTCCTGTCAGAGGAAAAAGAAGTTGCCTCAACAGAGGAAGCAATTGCCGGGGCAAAAGATATTATTGCAGAATGGGTATCAGATGATGCTGAAGGCAGAAAGTGGATCCGCAGAGAAACGTTTAGAACGGGTGTATTGGAGTCTGCTGTAAAAGATGCAGATAAGGACGAAAAAGATGTTTATGAGATGTACTATGAATACTCAGAACCGGTTAGTAAAATTGTCCCTCACAGAATACTCGCTTTAAATCGCGGTGAAAAAGAAGATATTTTAAAAACAGCTATTAAGCCAGATGTTGAATCAATGGTACGTTATTTAAAGAAAAAATGGGTAAAAAACCCGAACTCTATCACTGCAGCTGCTGTAATTGAAGCGATAGAAGACGGCTATAAAAGATTAATTCAACCATCAATTGAAAGAGAAATCCGAAATGAGTTAACAGAAAAAGCGGAGGAGCAAGCGATTCATATCTTCTCAGAAAACCTCCGAAATCTCTTGCTTCAGCCGCCGTTAAAAGGAAAAGTGGTGCTAGGTGTTGACCCTGCTTATCGGACGGGCTGTAAGTTGGCTGTTGTAGACGAGACGGGGAAGGTTTTGAAAATTGATGTGATTTACCCGCATCCGCCAAAAGCCAAACCACAAGATGCAAAGGAAAAATTTGAAGCGATTTTAAAAGACTACAAGGTTGAGATGGTAGCAATCGGGAATGGAACGGCATCTAGGGAAACAGAACAATTTGTAGCGGATATCCTTAAGGAACAAAGTGATGAAATCTTTTATTTAATTGTCAATGAGGCAGGAGCAAGTGTTTATTCCGCTTCTGACATTGCAAGAGAAGAATTCCCGGAATTTCAGGTGGAAGAAAGGAGCGCTGTCTCGATTGCACGCAGGCTTCAAGATCCGCTAGCTGAGCTTGTAAAAATTGACCCTAAATCAGTTGGTGTTGGTCAATATCAGCATGATGTTACGCAAAAAAGACTAAATGAGTCTCTGTCATTTGTTGTTGAAACAACCGTTAACCAGGTTGGGGTAAATGTGAATACTGCTTCACCATCCTTGCTACAATATGTTGCCGGTCTTTCTAAAGCTGTAGCCAACAATATCGTTAAGAAGCGGGAAGAAGAAGGGAAGTTTATTAAAAGAGATCAATTGAAAAAGATCCCGCGTCTTGGGGCAAAAACCTATGAACAGGCGATCGGATTTCTACGCGTCATTGATGGGACAGAGCCGCTTGATCGCACTGGAATCCACCCTGAAAATTACTCTGAGGTAAAAAAATTACTAAGTAATTTAGGGTTTACAACAAGTGATCTAGGTACAGAACCACTAAGAGCGGCACTGACAAAACTAGATGTGAAAGAGACTGCTGAACAACTAGAAATTGGGGAATTGACGCTGCAGGATATTATCGATGCGTTAATGAGACCTGAGAGGGACCCTCGAGATGAGCTTCCAAAACCTTTATTGAAAAAAGACGTTTTAAAGCTCGAGGACCTGAAATCAGGGATGGAACTTCAGGGAACAGTACGAAATGTAGTAGACTTTGGGGCCTTTGTTGATATCGGTGTAAAACAAGATGGGCTAGTTCATATTTCCAAGCTAAAGAAAGGCTTCGTTAAGCATCCACTAGACGTAGTAGCAGTAGGAGATGTTGTGACGGTATGGGTTGACTCTGTCGATGTGAAAAAAGGCAGAGTAGCGTTAACGATGCTATCACCGCAGGAATAAGAAAAGTAGCGTCCCGTTGGAATGCACAAGAGATTTGGAGATCAATCTCTTGTGCGTTTTTTTGTATTTGCAGCTTTAAGTGTTACTTGAGGGACAAGAAAAATGTCCTTCAGTAAATCTATGAAGGACGATCAATGGTATGTGTAGTTTTATTGAAATGTATTACTAGCTAATGGAAAGAAAGTTATTAAAGAGAATTCCTCCTAACGTGTATTTGTTTGAGGGAAATTTTCTTTTTTTGTGTATGTTAGGAGCAGTGTTTCTTTCTGTAAAAAAACCAGCATTGATTAAGGAGCTTAATTTGGTAGCGGTTTTTCTCTAAAAATGCTTTTTGCATTTGATTTTGAAACCAAGTAGGCATTTATATACCCCCAATTCCACTTATATATTCAAATGGTATATACAATGTATGCTATAATAGGTTGTCATGTTTACCTGAAATTTAGAAAGGAATGTAAATTTGATGGATAATCAACAATTACAAGCGCTAGTTGAAACGTTATCAGTGCAATACTTCAAAAAACCATTCCGTCATAAAGCACTTTTTAATAACCGTCTGCAAACAACCGGTGGGAGATATTTATTAGATACACATAATATTGAGATCAACAAAAAATATTTAGAACAACTGGGTGAGGAAGAACTGCGTGGCATCATTAAACATGAACTCTGTCATTACCATTTGCATTTAGAAGGTAGAGGCTATAAGCATCGTGATCCTGAATTTAAAAAACTTTTAAAAGAAGTAGATGCTCCGCGCTTCTGTAATACGCTGCCGAATCGACCGGTTAGAAAAACTTCCGGGAAAATTCATATTTATACTTGCTCAAGCTGCCAACAAGTCTACAAGAGAAGAAGGTCTATTAATGTAACTAAATATGTTTGCGGAAAATGCCAAGGTAAATTAGTCAAGAAAAACAGTTGACATCTTATTAGGGTTGATGTTATCTTTATATTCCGCGACTGAGAGCAGTAAAATAGCCGCCAAAAAAAATTCAAAAAGGTCCTTGACTAGAACTGGACAAGTCATTATAATATGAAGAGTCGATAAGACAGATTAATAAAAATGTTTAAATAACAATTATTCCGCAGTAGCTCAGTGGTAGAGCAACGAGCATAACTGCTATGAATTATCTGCGAGTTGTACTCATCGAGCTGCTTCTTGATTTTGCTTTCTGAGATGAGGACATTCGGCAAGGATATAAAAATTTAGGATTAATAATATCTATTCCGCAGTAGCTCAGTGGTAGAGCATTCGGCTGTTAACCGAACGGTCGTAGGTTCGAATCCTACCTGCGGAGCCATTTAGGGGAAGTACTCAAGTGGCTGAAGAGGCGCCCCTGCTAAGGGTGTAGGTCGGGCAACCGGCGCGAGGGTTCAAATCCCTCCTTCTCCGCCATATATTTTATGGCCCGTTGGTCAAGCGGTTAAGACACCGCCCTTTCACGGCGGTAACACGGGTTCGAATCCCGTACGGGTCACTTTGATTTTTATTTTATTTCTTAATAGTATGGTCCGGTAGTTCAGTTGGTTAGAATGCCTGCCTGTCACGCAGGAGGTCGCGGGTTCGAGTCCCGTCCGGACCGCCATTTTAAAATATGCGTTTTAAACCTTAATAATTGGGGAATGATTTAAATTATTGGGCTATAGCCAAGTGGTAAGGCAACGGACTTTGACTCCGTCATTCGTAGGTTCGAATCCTGCTAGCCCAGCCATTTTTATTTTATTTAAGAGTTTGAGCCATTAGCTCAGTCGGTAGAGCATCTGACTTTTAATCAGAGGGTCGAAGGTTCGAGTCCTTCATGGCTCACCAATCTAAAGGTGACAAAAACCTATATGCGGGTGTGGCGGAATTGGCAGACGCACTAGACTTAGGATCTAGCGCCGCAAGGCGTGGGGGTTCGACTCCCTTCACCCGCACCATTATTTACCATTGAATACTTCTTGATATCTACTATAATTACTTATATCGCTTAAATTGCGGTCGTGGCGGAATGGCAGACGCGCTAGGTTGAGGGCCTAGTGGGGGCAACCCCGTGGAGGTTCAAGTCCTCTCGGCCGCACCAAAATGCAATATATGAATAGATGCACTTGACAGATGCGCCCGTAGCTCAATTGGATAGAGCGTCTGACTACGGATCAGAAGGTTATGGGTTCGACTCCTGTCGGGCGCGCCATTATAGTATTTCGGGAAGTAGCTCAGCTTGGTAGAGCACTTGGTTTGGGACCAAGGGGTCGCAGGTTCGAATCCTGTCTTCCCGACCATTCATTTGAAAATACAATTCGCGGGTGTAGTTTAATGGTAAAACCACAGCCTTCCAAGCTGTTGTCGTGGGTTCGATTCCCATCACCCGCTCCATAAACAATTAGTTCTTTGAAAACTAAACAAAGCAGAAACGTCAACGTTTTAATTTTAGATTTATTTAAGAGCTAATCTTACTCTTTTTTGGAGAGTTTGATCCTGGCTCAGGACGAACGCTGGCGGCGTGCCTAATACATGCAAGTCGAGCGGACTTTTAAAAGCTTGCTTTTAAAAGTTAGCGGCGGACGGGTGAGTAACACGTGGGCAACCTGCCTGTAAGACTGGGATAACTTCGGGAAACCGGAGCTAATACCGGATAATGTTTCTCCTCTCATGAGGAGAAACTGAAAGATGGTTTACGCTATCACTTACAGATGGGCCCGCGGCGCATTAGCTAGTTGGTGAGGTAACGGCTCACCAAGGCGACGATGCGTAGCCGACCTGAGAGGGTGATCGGCCACACTGGGACTGAGACACGGCCCAGACTCCTACGGGAGGCAGCAGTAGGGAATCTTCCGCAATGGACGAAAGTCTGACGGAGCAACGCCGCGTGAGTGATGAAGGTTTTCGGATCGTAAAACTCTGTTGTTAGGGAAGAACAAGTATCGGAGTAACTGCCGGTACCTTGACGGTACCTAACCAGAAAGCCACGGCTAACTACGTGCCAGCAGCCGCGGTAATACGTAGGTGGCAAGCGTTGTCCGGAATTATTGGGCGTAAAGCGCGCGCAGGCGGTCTCTTAAGTCTGATGTGAAAGCCCCCGGCTCAACCGGGGAGGGTCATTGGAAACTGGGAGACTTGAGTGCAGAAGAGAAGAGTGGAATTCCACGTGTAGCGGTGAAATGCGTAGAGA
>NZ_LT707408.1:182767-194535 GCF_900156875.1 Robertmurraya dakarensis
TGGTGTACCAGTTGTTCTGCCAAGAGCATCGCTGGGTAGCTATGTGCGGAAGGGATAAGTGCTGAAAGCATCTAAGCATGAAGCCCCCCTCAAGATGAGATTTCCCATAGCGCAAGCTAGTAAGATCCCTGAAAGATGATCAGGTTGATAGGTCAGAGGTGGAAGCGTGGTGACATGTGGAGCTGACTGATACTAATCGATCGAGGACTTAACCAATTTAAAAGATGCTTGTCAAGTTATCTAGTTTTGAGGGAACAAACCTCAAACCAAATAGTCTGGTGACGATGGCGAGAAGGTCACACCCGTTCCCATACCGAACACGGAAGTTAAGCTTCTCAGCGCCGATGGTAGTTAGGGGCTGTCCCCTTGTGAGAGTAGGACGTCGCCAGGCGGTTAAATAATTTCACCATGTTTACACTTAAAGCATAGAATACTATGTGAATAATATTATCGCGGGGTGGAGCAACGAGCATATCTCCACTGAAAATACTGCGAGTTGTACCGATCGAGTTGCTGCTTAGAGAAACTTCTTGAGATCGGGACAGTCATTATGCTCACTTGAAGCATAGGATTTACTATGTTATTAATATTATCGCGGGGTGGAGCAGTCTGGTAGCTCGTCGGGCTCATAACCCGAAGGTCGCAGGTTCAAATCCTGTCCCCGCAATCAAGTTTTTTCAAGGAAGAGAAGGAAAGATATTTTCTCGTACCTCGAAAAATCTCTGGTCCGGTAGTTCAGTTGGTTAGAATGCCTGCCTGTCACGCAGGAGGTCGCGGGTTCGAGTCCCGTCCGGACCGCCATTTAAATAATAAATTAACAACGAAACTAAGTTTCGTTTTTTTTATGCATTAAATCCTTAATTTGGAAAGTGGCATTTTTGCTCAATTGACAAAATTAAGGTAAACTACATATGTGATCATGAATCCTTAGGACACGCATCCTAAGGTTTTTTAATAGGTGTGCGAACGAGATATTAACCATATAGATAAAATGCTAAGAATAAAAGGTGATAAAGATATGAGTGAATATGAGTTTATTTCGACTCAGACACAGGATACACTAGATTTTGCGAAAAGGCTTGCTGCACTTTTACAGCCGAGTGACGTCATTGCATTAGAAGGAGACTTAGGTGCAGGAAAAACTACATTTACTAAGGGACTAGCCTTAGGCCTGGATATAACAAGAACTGTTAATAGTCCTACTTTTACTATTATTAAAGAGTATAACGGAAAGATGCCATTATACCATATGGACGTGTATCGTTTGAGTGATTCCAGTGAAGATCTGGGGTTTGATGAGTACTTCGAAGGCAGTGGAGTAACCGTTGTTGAATGGGCTCATTTAATTGAAGAACAGCTTCCGGAAGAGATTTTGACCATTCAATTAAGACATACTGGGGATGATACGAGAAAAATCGTGTTACAACCAAAGGGTCCGAGGTATGAGCAATTATGTAAGGAGTTATTTTCATGAAAATTTTAGCCATCGATACTTCTAATTATGCTTTGGGGATTGCCGTCATTGACGGGGAAAAGGTGATAGGGGAATATATCACTAACGTAAAGAAGAATCATTCCATCCGTGTCATGCCCTCTATTGAAAGGTTGTTACTGGATTGTGATTTAAAGCCCGCGGATTTAACAAAAATTGTTGTAGCAAAGGGACCAGGATCTTATACAGGTGTTAGAATAGGGGTAACCATTGCAAAGACATTGGCATGGACCTTAAACATTCCTCTTGTCGGAGTTTCAAGTTTAGCGATTTTAGCTTCATCAGTAGGGCGTTATTACCAAGGAAGTGTCTCTCCTTTATTTGATGCAAGAAGAGGACAAATTTATACTGGTCTATATCGTTATGAGGATGCGAAATTTACGACAAGTGTAGAGGATCAAATTCTTTTAGCGAAGGATTGGGCAGCACAACTGAAAGAATCGTCAGAGCCTATTCTTTTTGTCGGGAATGATCTGCCATTACATAAGTCTACTTTAACTGATATTCTGGGTAGTCAGGCGCTTTTTGCAGAGATAACGGAACATAATCCACGTCCAGCGGAGTTAGCGCTATTAGGAACGGATATGGAAGGGGAAGAGATTCATTCCTTTGTTCCGAATTATATTCGTTTGGCAGAGGCGGAATCGAAATGGCTGGAGGCCAATAAATTAAAGGACTAGGAAGAAAGAATATGAATAAACAATTAACTTTCAGATACATGGAAGAAAAGGATATTGATCAAATATTAAAGGTTGAGCATGAATCCTTTACAACTCCTTGGAGCAGAGAATCATTCGAAAATGAGTTAACGAAAAATCAGTTTGCTGTGTATATCGTATTTGAAGAAGAAAAAGAGGTATTTGGGTATTGTGGAATGTGGCTCATAGCAGATGAAGCGCATATAACCAATATTGCCCTGCTTCCGCAGTATAGAGGGAAAAAACTAGGGGAAGCCTTATTGAGAAAAGTGATCGAGGTTGCAAGAGAAAAGGGAGCGAAATCAATGACATTGGAAGTTCGAGTAACTAACTATATTGCTCAGTCCCTTTATCGGAAGCTAGGGTTTCAAGATGGTGCAATACGAAAAGGCTATTATACAGATAATCACGAAGATGCTTTAGTAATGTGGGTGAATTTATGAAAAAAGATCAATATATTATGGGAATCGAAACAAGCTGTGATGAAACAGCTGTCGCTATTGTAAAAAATGGCCGTGAAATAGTTGCGAATGTTGTTGCTTCACAAATAGAAAGTCATAAACGCTTTGGTGGAGTTGTCCCTGAAATTGCTTCCCGGCACCATGTAGAACAGTTGACAGTGGTTCTTGAAGAAGCAATGGAAAAAGCAAACCTCCACTTTTCTGATATCGATGCTATCGCGGTCACAGAAGGACCTGGATTGGNAAGGTTCCCTCAGAATGGTTGGAAATCATTCGTAGAGTGTAAAGGCACAAGGGAGCTTGACTGCGAGACCTACAAGTCGAGCAGGGACGAAAGTCGGGCTTAGTGATCCGGTGGTTCCGCATGGAAGGGCCATCGCTCAACGGATAAAAGCTACCCCGGGGATAACAGGCTTATCTCCCCCAAGAGTCCACATCGACGGGGAGGTTTGGCACCTCGATGTCGGCTCATCGCATCCTGGGGCTGTAGTCGGTCCCAAGGGTTGGGCTGTTCGCCCATTAAAGCGGTACGCGAGCTGGGTTCAGAACGTCGTGAGACAGTTCGGTCCCTATCCGTCGTGGGCGTAGGAAATTTGAGAGGAGCTGTCCTTAGTACGAGAGGACCGGGATGGACGCACCGCTGGTGTACCAGTTGTTCTGCCAAGAGCATCGCTGGGTAGCTATGTGCGGAAGGGATAAGTGCTGAAAGCATCTAAGCATGAAGCCCCCCTCAAGATGAGATTTCCCATAGCGCAAGCTAGTAAGATCCCTGAAAGATGATCAGGTTGATAGGTCAGAGGTGGAAGCGTGGTGACATGTGGAGCTGACTGATACTAATCGATCGAGGACTTAACCAATTTAAAAGATGCTTGTCAAGTTATCTAGTTTTGAGGGAACAAACCTCAAACCAAATAGTCTGGTGACGATGGCGAGAAGGTCACACCCGTTCCCATACCGAACACGGAAGTTAAGCTTCTCAGCGCCGATGGTAGTTAGGGGCTGTCCCCTTGTGAGAGTAGGACGTCGCCAGGCAAGGCCCCTATTTTGGGGCTATTATTTTGTCTTACTTTAAAGGTAAAATTTTCTTTGGCCCGTTGGTCAAGCGGTTAAGACACCGCCCTTTCACGGCGGTAACACGGGTTCGAATCCCGTACGGGTCACCATAAACGGAGGATTAGCTCAGCTGGGAGAGCACCTGCCTTACAAGCAGGGGGTCGGCGGTTCGATCCCGTCATCCTCCACCATAAAAATATGCCGGCCTAGCTCAATTGGTAGAGCAACTGACTTGTAATCAGTAGGTTGGGGGTTCAAGTCCTCTGGCCGGCACCATTTTCGTGAGCCATTAGCTCAGTCGGTAGAGCATCTGACTTTTAATCAGAGGGTCGAAGGTTCGAGTCCTTCATGGCTCACCATTTTTATTTGCGGGTGTGGCGGAATTGGCAGACGCACTAGACTTAGGATCTAGCGCCGCAAGGCGTGGGGGTTCGACTCCCTTCACCCGCATTAGTAAATATAAATACCCTGCGGAAGTAGTTCAGTGGTAGAACACCACCTTGCCAAGGTGGGGGTCGCGGGTTCGAATCCCGTCTTCCGCTCCAGAACTATCTGCCGGGGTGGCGGAACTGGCAGACGCACAGGACTTAAAATCCTGCGGTAGGTGACTACCGTACCGGTTCGATTCCGGTCCTCGGCACCATATTTTTTACAAAGTGAAATAACTTACTCTTATACGCGCCCGTAGCTCAATTGGATAGAGCGTCTGACTACGGATCAGAAGGTTATGGGTTCGACTCCTGTCGGGCGCGCCATTTAAGCATTACGGGAAGTAGCTCAGCTTGGTAGAGCACTTGGTTTGGGACCAAGGGGTCGCAGGTTCGAATCCTGTCTTCCCGACCAGTTCAAATAATTCTATTATGGGGCCTTAGCTCAGCTGGGAGAGCGCCTGCCTTGCACGCAGGAGGTCAGCGGTTCGATCCCGCTAGGCTCCATTTTCTATGCCATTATGGCGGTGTAGCTCAGCTGGCTAGAGCGTACGGTTCATACCCGTAAGGTCGGGGGTTCGATCCCCTCCGCCGCTATAAAATTAATGGACCCTTAGCTCAGCTGGTTAGAGCAGACGGCTCATAACCGTCCGGTCGTAGGTTCGAGTCCTACAGGGTCCATTTATATATATGGAGGAATACCCAAGTCTGGCTGAAGGGATCGGTCTTGAAAACCGACAGGCGGGTTAAACCGCGCGGGGGTTCGAATCCCTCTTCCTCCGCCATAAAACCTTAATAAAATTATCGCGGGGTGGAGCAGTCTGGTAGCTCGTCGGGCTCATAACCCGAAGGTCGCAGGTTCAAATCCTGTCCCCGCAATTTGGTCCGGTAGTTCAGTTGGTTAGAATGCCTGCCTGTCACGCAGGAGGTCGCGGGTTCGAGTCCCGTCCGGACCGCCATCTTATTCCAGTAGGTATCTACTGTTAATATAGATTTTTTCTTTTCGTGTGGCTCAGTAGCTCAGTCGGTAGAGCAAAGGACTGAAAATCCTTGTGTCGGCGGTTCGATTCCGTCCTGAGCCACCTTTTTGGAGGGGTAGCGAAGTGGCTAAACGCGGCGGACTGTAAATCCGCTCCTTAGGGTTCGGCGGTTCGAATCCGTCCCCCTCCACCATTACGCTATATAGGGATATAGTTTAAAGGTAGAACAGAGGTCTCCAAAACCTCCAGTGTGGGTTCAATTCCTACTATCCCTGCCAATAAATATGGCGGTTGTGGCGAAGTGGTTAACGCATCGGATTGTGGCTCCGACACTCGTGGGTTCGATTCCCATCAATCGCCCCATTTATATTATTTTGGGCTATAGCCAAGTGGTAAGGCAACGGACTTTGACTCCGTCATTCGTAGGTTCGAATCCTGCTAGCCCAGCCAATTTTAATGGCAGCATAGCCAAGTGGTAAGGCAGAGGTCTGCAAAACCTTTATCACCGGTTCAAATCCGGTTGCTGCCTCCATTAATTTAGAACTGCCGGTGTGGCGGAATTGGCAGACGCGCACGACTCAAAATCGTGTTCCTTCTGGAGTGTCGGTTCGACCCCGACCACCGGTATTGTCGACTCCTATTTGCGGGTGTAGTTTAATGGTAAAACCACAGCCTTCCAAGCTGTTGTCGTGGGTTCGATTCCCATCACCCGCTCCAAATATAATGGGCCTATAGCTCAGCTGGTTAGAGCGCACGCCTGATAAGCGTGAGGTCGATGGTTCGAGTCCATTTAGGCCCACCATACGTAAAATAGTATTACTCCGCAGTAGCTCAGTGGTAGAGCATTCGGCTGTTAACCGAACGGTCGTAGGTTCGAATCCTACCTGCGGAGCCATTTTTTTATATGGGGAAGTACTCAAGTGGCTGAAGAGGCGCCCCTGCTAAGGGTGTAGGTCGGGCAACCGGCGCGAGGGTTCAAATCCCTCCTTCTCCGCCAGTAGAAAAAAGCGCCTTTAGCTCAGCTGGATAGAGCAACGGCCTTCTAAGCCGTGTGTCAGAGGTTCGAATCCTCTAAGGCGCGTTAGAGCACTTATTTAACTCATAGATTAAACATTGTGTTCGTGCTTGACGAAAACCAACGTTGTTTTCTTCTTTTTTTTCTTCTTTATTATTTTAGTAACTATATAAAGGCTTCTACCCCATTAGTGATTTATGATCAAAAGTTTTGATGCTCTTTTTAACTTGATCTACAAGGTGTTGATTTGAGTTATCAATACTGTACAGTTATGACACTGAAGTTTTTTTAAAAAAAGAAGTTGACTTCTACGAAACAAAATGTTATATTAATTCTTGTCGCTAAAAAGCGAGCTACAATCTTTTTTATCTTAAATAAAAAAAGATTTTAAAAAAAGAAGTTGACTTCTACGAAGTTAGATGTTACAATTAATTTTGTCGTCGCTTCGGCGGAGATCGAAAAAATAGTTCTTTGAAAACTAAACAAAGCAGAAACGTCAACGTTTTAATTTTAGATTTATTTAAGAGCTAATCTTACTCTTTTTTGGAGAGTTTGATCCTGGCTCAGGACGAACGCTGGCGGCGTGCCTAATACATGCAAGTCGAGCGGACTTTTAAAAGCTTGCTTTTAAAAGTTAGCGGCGGACGGGTGAGTAACACGTGGGCAACCTGCCTGTAAGACTGGGATAACTTCGGGAAACCGGAGCTAATACCGGATAATGTTTCTCCTCTCATGAGGAGAAACTGAAAGATGGTTTACGCTATCACTTACAGATGGGCCCGCGGCGCATTAGCTAGTTGGTGAGGTAACGGCTCACCAAGGCGACGATGCGTAGCCGACCTGAGAGGGTGATCGGCCACACTGGGACTGAGACACGGCCCAGACTCCTACGGGAGGCAGCAGTAGGGAATCTTCCGCAATGGACGAAAGTCTGACGGAGCAACGCCGCGTGAGTGATGAAGGTTTTCGGATCGTAAAACTCTGTTGTTAGGGAAGAACAAGTATCGGAGTAACTGCCGGTACCTTGACGGTACCTAACCAGAAAGCCACGGCTAACTACGTGCCAGCAGCCGCGGTAATACGTAGGTGGCAAGCGTTGTCCGGAATTATTGGGCGTAAAGCGCGCGCAGGCGGTCTCTTAAGTCTGATGTGAAAGCCCCCGGCTCAACCGGGGAGGGTCATTGGAAACTGGGAGACTTGAGTGCAGAAGAGAAGAGTGGAATTCCACGTGTAGCGGTGAAATGCGTAGAGATGTGGAGGAACACCAGTGGCGAAGGCGACTCTTTGGTCTGTAACTGACGCTGAGGCGCGAAAGCGTGGGGAGCAAACAGGATTAGATACCCTGGTAGTCCACGCCGTAAACGATGAGTGCTAAGTGTTAGAGGGTTTCCGCCCTTTAGTGCTGCAGCAAACGCATTAAGCACTCCGCCTGGGGAGTACGGCCGCAAGGCTGAAACTCAAAGGAATTGACGGGGGCCCGCACAAGCGGTGGAGCATGTGGTTTAATTCGAAGCAACGCGAAGAACCTTACCAGGTCTTGACATCCTCTGACACTCCTAGAGATAGGACGTTCCCCTTCGGGGGACAGAGTGACAGGTGGTGCATGGTTGTCGTCAGCTCGTGTCGTGAGATGTTGGGTTAAGTCCCGCAACGAGCGCAACCCTTGATCTTAGTTGCCAGCATTCAGTTGGGCACTCTAAGGTGACTGCCGGTGACAAACCGGAGGAAGGTGGGGATGACGTCAAATCATCATGCCCCTTATGACCTGGGCTACACACGTGCTACAATGGATGGTACAAAGGGCTGCGAGACCGCGAGGTTTAGCCAATCCCATAAAACCATTCTCAGTTCGGATTGCAGGCTGCAACTCGCCTGCATGAAGCCGGAATCGCTAGTAATCGCGGATCAGCATGCCGCGGTGAATACGTTCCCGGGCCTTGTACACACCGCCCGTCACACCACGAGAGTTTGTAACACCCGAAGTCGGTGGGGTAACCTTTTGGAGCCAGCCGCCTAAGGTGGGACAGATGATTGGGGTGAAGTCGTAACAAGGTAGCCGTATCGGAAGGTGCGGCTGGATCACCTCCTTTCTAAGGATGAAAAGAAAAGCGGAGGCGACTGTCCAGCTTTGAGAGACGTTGGAGAGCCGGTCATGCAAATCCCGGTTTTGGATTTGTGTGGACGGATTGAAACGGCCGAAAAGCTAGGAGCCGAAGCTAGACACAAAACCAATTACGTAGACGTTTTCTGACTTTGTTTAGTTTTGAGAGAATTATCTCTCAAGTTTTATCATGCATATTCAAACGTTGAAGGGCTTTCTTTTAAGACTTTCTTTGTTTTGAATTTATTTGCTCCTGCGCCGCAGTGATTCGAGGAAGTGTTTCCTCAGCTCGTCGCAAGGCTGCATGAAGAATAGTCAGGAAGTCAATCATGATGTGATTGAAATTCGTGGCCTTGTTCCTTGAAAACTAGATAACAAATTTGACAAGACATCATTTTTAAACAAGTAAGTTCTTTTTTAACATTAACTGATGGTTAAGTTAATAAGGGCGCACGGTGGATGCCTTGGCACTAGGAGCCGATGAAGGACGGGACTAACTCCGATATGCTTTGGGGAGCTGTAAGTAAGCTTTGATCCAGAGATTTCCGAATGGGGAAACCCTCCATCTTTAATCGGATGGAATCTTTACCTGAATACATAGGGTAATGAAGGCAGACCCGGGGAACTGAAACATCTAAGTACCCGGAGGAAGAGAAAGCAAACGCGATTCCCTGAGTAGCGGCGAGCGAAACGGGATTAGCCCAAACCAAGAGGCTTGCCTCTTGGGGTTGTAGGACACTCTATACGGAGTTACAAAAGAATGAGGTAAACGAACAAGCCTGGAAAGGCTGGTCAGAGAAGGTAAAAACCCTGTAGTTGAAACTTCATTCTCTCTTGAGTGGATCCTGAGTACGGCGGGACACGAGAAATCCCGTCGGAAGCTGGGAGGACCATCTCCCAAGGCTAAATACTCCCTAGTGACCGATAGTGAACCAGTACCGTGAGGGAAAGGTGAAAAGCACCCCGGAAGGGGAGTGAAAGAGAACCTGAAACCGTGTGCCTACAAGTAGTCAAAGCCCTTTTATGGGTGATGGCGTGCCTTTTGTAGAATGAACCGGCGAGTTACGATTACATGCGAGGTTAAGTTGAATAGACGGAGCCGCAGCGAAAGCGAGTCTGAATAGGGCGAATGAGTATGTGGTCGTAGACCCGAAACCAGGTGATCTACCCATGTCCAGGGTGAAGTCCAGGTAACACTGGATGGAGGCCCGAACCCACGCACGTTGAAAAGTGCGGGGATGAGGTGTGGGTAGCGGAGAAATTCCAATCGAACTTGGAGATAGCTGGTTCTCTCCGAAATAGCTTTAGGGCTAGCCTCACGATCAAGAGTCTTGGAGGTAGAGCACTGTTTGGACTAGGGGCCCTCATCGGGTTACCGAATTCAGACAAACTCCGAATGCCAAGTACTTATGCGTGGGAGTCAGACTGCGAGTGATAAGATCCGTAGTCAAAAGGGAAACAGCCCAGACCACCAGCTAAGGTCCCAAAGTATACGTTAAGTGGAAAAGGATGTGGAGTTGCTTAGACAACCAGGATGTTGGCTTAGAAGCAGCCACCATTTAAAGAGTGCGTAATAGCTCACTGGTCGAGTGACTCCGCGCCGAAAATGTACCGGGGCTAAACGTATCACCGAAGCTGTGGGTGGACACTTACGTGTCCGCGGTAGGAGAGCGTTCTAAGGGCGTTGAAGCTAGACCGTAAGGACTGGTGGAGCGCTTAGAAGTGAGAATGCCGGTATGAGTAGCGAAAGATGGGTGAGAATCCCATCCACCGAATGCCTAAGGTTTCCTGAGGAAGGCTCGTCCTCTCAGGGTTAGTCGGGACCTAAGCCGAGGCCGAAAGGCGTAGGCGATGGACAACAGGTTGATATTCCTGTACCACCTCATTACCGTTTGAGCGATGGAGGGACGCAGGAGGATAGGGTAAGCGCGCTGTTGGATATGCGCGTCCAAGCAGTTAGGCAGAGAAATTGGCAAATCCGTTTCTCGTGTAAGCTGAGCTGTGATGGCGAGGGAAATATAGTACCGAAGTTCCTGATTCCACACTGCCAAGAAAAGCTTCTAGCGAGGTAGTAGGTGCCCGTACCGCAAACCGACACAGGTAGGCGAGGAGAGAATCCTAAGGTGAGCGAGAGAACTCTCGTTAAGGAACTCGGCAAAATGACCCCGTAACTTCGGGAGAAGGGGTGCTTTTTAGGGTGCATAGCCCTGAAGAGCCGCAGTGAATAGGCCCAGGCGACTGTTTAGCAAAAACACAGGTCTCTGCGAAGCCGCAAGGCGAAGTATAGGGGCTGACGCCTGCCCGGTGCTGGAAGGTTAAGAGGAGAGGTTAGCGCAAGCGAAGCTTTGAATTGAAGCCCCAGTAAACGGCGGCCGTAACTATAACGGTCCTAAGGTAGCGAAATTCCTTGTCGGGTAAGTTCCGACCCGCACGAAAGGCGTAACGATCTGGGCACTGTCTCAACGAGAGACTCGGTGAAATTATAGTACCTGTGAAGATGCAGGTTACCCGCGACAGGACGGAAAGACCCCGTGGAGCTTTACTGTAGCCTGATATTGAATTTTGGTACAGCTTGTACAGGATAGGTAGGAGCCGTGGAAACCGGAGCGCTAGCTTCGGTGGAGGCGTCGGTGGGATACTACTCTGGCTGTATTGAAATTCTAACCCGCACCCCTGATCGGGGTGGGAGACAGTGTCAGGTGGGCAGTTTGACTGGGGCGGTCGCCTCCTAAAGAGTAACGGAGGCGCCCAAAGGTTCCCTCAGAATGGTTGGAAATCATTCGTAGAGTGTAAAGGCACAAGGGAGCTTGACTGCGAGACCTACAAGTCGAGCAGGGACGAAAGTCGGGCTTAGTGATCCGGTGGTTCCGCATGGAAGGGCCATCGCTCAACGGATAAAAGCTACCCCGGGGATAACAGGCTTATCTCCCCCAAGAGTCCACATCGACGGGGAGGTTTGGCACCTCGATGTCGGCTCATCGCATCCTGGGGCTGTAGTCGGTCCCAAGGGTTGGGCTGTTCGCCCATTAAAGCGGTACGCGAGCTGGGTTCAGAACGTCGTGAGACAGTTCGGTCCCTATCCGTCGTGGGCGTAGGAAATTTGAGAGGAGCTGTCCTTAGTACGAGAGGACCGGGATGGACGCACCGCTGGTGTACCAGTTGTTCTGCCAAGAGCATCGCTGGGTAGCTATGTGCGGAAGGGATAAGTGCTGAAAGCATCTAAGCATGAAGCCCCCCTCAAGATGAGATTTCCCATAGCGCAAGCTAGTAAGATCCCTGAAAGATGATCAGGTTGATAGGTCAGAGGTGGAAGCGTGGTGACATGTGGAGCTGACTGATACTAATCGATCGAGGACTTAACCAATTTAAAAGATGCTTGTCAAGTTATCTAGTTTTGAGGGAACAAACCTCAAACCAAATAGTCTGGTGACGATGGCGAGAAGGTCACACCCGTTCCCATACCGAACACGGAAGTTAAGCTTCTCAGCGCCGATGGTAGTTAGGGGCTGTCCCCTTGTGAGAGTAGGACGTCGCCAGGCA
>NZ_LT707408.1:195957-310957 GCF_900156875.1 Robertmurraya dakarensis
TAATATTATCGCGGGGTGGAGCAGTCTGGTAGCTCGTCGGGCTCATAACCCGAAGGTCGCAGGTTCAAATCCTGTCCCCGCAATCAAGTTTTTTCAAGGAAGAGAAGGAAAGATATTTTCTCGTACCTCGAAAAATCTCTGGTCCGGTAGTTCAGTTGGTTAGAATGCCTGCCTGTCACGCAGGAGGTCGCGGGTTCGAGTCCCGTCCGGACCGCCATTTAAATAATAAATTAACAACGAAACTAAGTTTCGTTTTTTTTATGCATTAAATCCTTAATTTGGAAAGTGGCATTTTTGCTCAATTGACAAAATTAAGGTAAACTACATATGTGATCATGAATCCTTAGGACACGCATCCTAAGGTTTTTTAATAGGTGTGCGAACGAGATATTAACCATATAGATAAAATGCTAAGAATAAAAGGTGATAAAGATATGAGTGAATATGAGTTTATTTCGACTCAGACACAGGATACACTAGATTTTGCGAAAAGGCTTGCTGCACTTTTACAGCCGAGTGACGTCATTGCATTAGAAGGAGACTTAGGTGCAGGAAAAACTACATTTACTAAGGGACTAGCCTTAGGCCTGGATATAACAAGAACTGTTAATAGTCCTACTTTTACTATTATTAAAGAGTATAACGGAAAGATGCCATTATACCATATGGACGTGTATCGTTTGA
Source organism: Robertmurraya dakarensis (assembly GCF_900156875.1). Lineage (GTDB taxonomy): Bacteria > Bacillota > Bacilli > Bacillales > Cytobacillaceae > Robertmurraya > Robertmurraya dakarensis. Next base: position 196,642 of record NZ_LT707408.1, read on the forward strand.
GTGATTCCAGTGAAGATCTGGGGTTTGATGAGTACTTCGAAGGCAGTGGAGTAACCGTTGTTGAATGGGCTCATTTAATTGAAGAACAGCTTCCGGAAGAGATTTTGACCATTCAATTAAGACATACTGGGGATGATACGAGAAAAATCGTGTTACAACCAAAGGGTCCGAGGTATGAGCAATTATGTAAGGAGTTATTTTCATGAAAATTTTAGCCATCGATACTTCTAATTATGCTTTGGGGATTGCCGTCATTGACGGGGAAAAGGTGATAGGGGAATATATCACTAACGTAAAGAAGAATCATTCCATCCGTGTCATGCCCTCTATTGAAAGGTTGTTACTGGATTGTGATTTAAAGCCCGCGGATTTAACAAAAATTGTTGTAGCAAAGGGACCAGGATCTTATACAGGTGTTAGAATAGGGGTAACCATTGCAAAGACATTGGCATGGACCTTAAACATTCCTCTTGTCGGAGTTTCAAGTTTAGCGATTTTAGCTTCATCAGTAGGGCGTTATTACCAAGGAAGTGTCTCTCCTTTATTTGATGCAAGAAGAGGACAAATTTATACTGGTCTATATCGTTATGAGGATGCGAAATTTACGACAAGTGTAGAGGATCAAATTCTTTTAGCGAAGGATTGGGCAGCACAACTGAAAGAATCGTCAGAGCCTATTCTTTTTGTCGGGAATGATCTGCCATTACATAAGTCTACTTTAACTGATATTCTGGGTAGTCAGGCGCTTTTTGCAGAGATAACGGAACATAATCCACGTCCAGCGGAGTTAGCGCTATTAGGAACGGATATGGAAGGGGAAGAGATTCATTCCTTTGTTCCGAATTATATTCGTTTGGCAGAGGCGGAATCGAAATGGCTGGAGGCCAATAAATTAAAGGACTAGGAAGAAAGAATATGAATAAACAATTAACTTTCAGATACATGGAAGAAAAGGATATTGATCAAATATTAAAGGTTGAGCATGAATCCTTTACAACTCCTTGGAGCAGAGAATCATTCGAAAATGAGTTAACGAAAAATCAGTTTGCTGTGTATATCGTATTTGAAGAAGAAAAAGAGGTATTTGGGTATTGTGGAATGTGGCTCATAGCAGATGAAGCGCATATAACCAATATTGCCCTGCTTCCGCAGTATAGAGGGAAAAAACTAGGGGAAGCCTTATTGAGAAAAGTGATCGAGGTTGCAAGAGAAAAGGGAGCGAAATCAATGACATTGGAAGTTCGAGTAACTAACTATATTGCTCAGTCCCTTTATCGGAAGCTAGGGTTTCAAGATGGTGCAATACGAAAAGGCTATTATACAGATAATCACGAAGATGCTTTAGTAATGTGGGTGAATTTATGAAAAAAGATCAATATATTATGGGAATCGAAACAAGCTGTGATGAAACAGCTGTCGCTATTGTAAAAAATGGCCGTGAAATAGTTGCGAATGTTGTTGCTTCACAAATAGAAAGTCATAAACGCTTTGGTGGAGTTGTCCCTGAAATTGCTTCCCGGCACCATGTAGAACAGTTGACAGTGGTTCTTGAAGAAGCAATGGAAAAAGCAAACCTCCACTTTTCTGATATCGATGCTATCGCGGTCACAGAAGGACCTGGATTGGTGGGTGCCTTGTTAATAGGAGTCAATTCGGCAAAAGCACTAGCTTTTGCTCATGGAATTCCTCTTATCGGCGTTCATCATATAGCAGGTCATATTTATGCAAACCGAATTGTTACGGAAATGAAGTTTCCATTGTTAGCGCTTGTCGTCTCAGGAGGCCATACAGAGCTTGTTTATATGAAGGAGCACGGACATTTTGAAGTGATCGGAGAAACACGTGATGATGCCGCAGGTGAAGCGTATGACAAAGTTGCGAGAACGTTAAACTTGCCGTATCCTGGAGGACCTCATATCGACAGGTTAGCCCAGGAAGGAGAAGCAACAATCGACCTTCCAAGAGCCTGGCTTGAAGAGGGTTCCTATGATTTTAGTTTTAGCGGGTTGAAATCAGCAGTTATCAACACAGTACACAATGCGGAGCAAAGAGGGGAAAATATTGCTCCCGAAAATCTAGCTGCAAGCTTTCAGCAAAGTGTTATTGATGTATTGGTGAAGAAAACGGCGCTGGCCGTGAAAGAATATAAGGTAAAGCAAGTATTGCTTGCAGGCGGTGTTGCTGCTAATAAAGGATTAAGAGCAGCTCTAGAGCAGGAATTTCAACAAGTAGAAGGGATAGACCTTGTGATTCCACCTCTATCTTTATGTACGGATAACGCAGCAATGATTGCGTCAGCAGGGAGTATCTTTTTTGAAAAAGGTCAAAGAGCCCAGTTAAGTTTAAATGCAAATCCAGGTTTAGATATAACGACCCATAATTATCAACAATAAAAATGAGCCTCTATCATTTGATAGAGGTTCTTTTTTTGTGGATAACTAAAGATTCTGGTAACTTTTTTGTTAATAATGTGGATATTTCAACAATTTTATGTGGATAATGTGGAAAACTATGTGGAAAGCTCGTATAAGCGTGTTTTAATTGTGCATAGTAATGTGGAAAAGTAAGAACCAGGATCATCAAAGATCCTGGTTCTATTTTCCTTATTCTGCATCAGCTAGTTCTGTCCATTCCTCTAGTAGTTTTTCAAGTTCCTCTTTTGCCCTTTCGTTTTCCGAATTAATGGCAAATACTTTTTCATGATCCTGGAATACTTCGGGTTCACAAAGAAGCTGATCATTTTTTTCAATTTTACCTTCTAATTGTTCAATCGTTTGTTCAATTTCTTCTAGTCTTCTTTTACGTTGTCTCTCTAATTTTTTAGCTTCCTTATCCTGTTGATAAGTTGTCTTTTCCTGTGAGTCTTTTACAACAACTGTTTCTTGTTTCTCCAATTGTTGAAGTTCTTCCATCTCTAATTTCTTTTCAACGTAATAATCATAATCTCCAAGATACTCAGTGGCTTTGTTTTTGCTTAGTTCAATTACTTTTGTCGCAATGCGATTAATAAAATAACGATCGTGTGAAACGAAAAGGATTGTACCTGGATAGTCTATCAAAGCATTCTCTAAGACTTCTTTGCTATCAAGATCTAAATGGTTTGTCGGTTCATCTAAGATCAAGAAATTTGCCTTTTGCATCATCAGTTTAGCTAATGCAAGCCGTGCCTTTTCTCCACCACTTAAAGTAGAAACAGTTTTTAATACATCATCACCTGAAAAAAGAAAGTTTCCAAGGACCGTTCGGATATCTTTTTCATTTTTAAGTGGATAATCGTCCCATAATTCATTGAGCACTCTTTTATTAGACGTAAGTTCAGCTTGTTCCTGGTCATAATAACCAATTGTTACGTTAGAGCCAAAGTGGATTTGGCCTTCAATTTTAGGCAGGTGACCAACAATGGTTTTGAGGAGAGTGGATTTTCCGATTCCATTCGGTCCAACTAAGGCGAAGCTTTCTCCTCTTGTCAAACGGAAAGAAAGGTTTTCGCTGACTTTCTCACCATTGTACCCAACAGCAACTCCATCTACCTTTAATACATCATTACCACTTTGACGTTCAATCTCAAAGCCAAATGTAGCTGATTTTTCATCCCCTAAGGGCCTGTCCATCACTTGCATTCGTTCTAGTTGCTTTCTTCTGCTTTGAGCTCGTTTCGTTGTGGAAGCACGTGCTAAATTACGTTGAATAAAATCTTGGAGCTTCGCAATTTCTTCTTGTTGTTTTTCAAATTGTTTCATTTCCCGCTCATAATTTTCGGCTTTTTGGTCTAAATAAGAACTATAGTTTCCAATGTATTTGGAAATGTGAAGCCTAGAGATTTCATAGACTTGATTCACGACTTTATCTAAAAAATAACGGTCATGCGAAACAATCAGAATGGCTCCATCATATCCTTGTAAATATTGTTCAAGCCAGGAGAGGGTATCGATATCCAAGTGGTTTGTTGGTTCGTCTAGAATTAGGATATCGCATTTTTGCAGTAATAATTTTGCTAAAGCAAGCCTCGTTTTCTGGCCGCCGCTTAGACTGGATATCTTGGTAGAATAATCAAAGGAATGAAAATTTAACCCATGTAATACAGAACGGATATCTGCTTCATACTGATAGCCGCCTTTCTCCTTAAAGGAAACCTGCAAGTGGTCATAGTCTTTTAAAATACGATCATATTCTTCAGGATTTGAAAAAGATGAAGGGTCTGACATTTTTTCCTCAAGCCTGCGCAAATCTTGTTCTTGTCTTCTTAGATGATCAAAAACGGTCAGCATTTCATCCCAAATAGAAGCTTCGGATTCCAAACCGGTATTTTGTGCTAAATAACCGATTGTCACGTCTTTAGGCTTGATGATTTCTCCTGAATCATAGGATATATGTCCAGCGATAATTTTTAATAATGTAGACTTACCCGCACCGTTTCTCCCTACTAAAGCAATTCGGTCACGAGTTTGTACTTCTAACTTTATATTCGTTAAAATAGGGTCAGCCCCAAAAGATTTCGAAAGTTGATTGACTTGTAATAATATCATGTTTTTCACCTCAATGTATCTAGAGTTAGTGTAACCCATTAAATTGTGAACGGCAATATCATCAACTTGTGAAGAAAATAACAAAGTTGATTACAAATATGTCAAAATAGTGTATCATTTATAGTGAGGTGTTATATATGTCAGAGTTTACGCATTTTAATGAACAAGGAAGAGCAAAAATGGTAGACGTTAGCAGCAAGAATGAAACGGTTCGTACAGCGATTGCTCGTTCAAGTATCATCGTAAATAAAGAGATTTATGAAAGAATAACAAATAATCAAATGAAAAAGGGAGACGTACTGGCAGTAGCTCAAGTAGCGGGAATTATGGCATGCAAGAAAACTGCAGATATTATCCCGATGTGCCATCCTATTCCTTTAACTGGTATAGATATTTCTTTTGAATGGCAAATAGAGAACGAAGAGTACCTTTTGCTTATACAGGCTTTTGTAAAAACGAAAGGGAATACGGGAGTAGAAATGGAAGCGTTAACAGCAGTTTCTGCCTGTGCCTTAACGGTTTACGACATGTGTAAAGCGGTTGATAAAGGAATGATTATCGGCGAGACCTATTTAGTTGAAAAAACAGGTGGGAAAAATGGCGATTTTAAAAGGGAAGAACGAAAATAAAAAATCAAGGGGAGGGGCTTGCGCCTTTCTAATTAGGGAGGAGGTATACGGATGGGCAATGAAACAATGAAAATTCCACAAGCCACTGCAAAAAGGCTGCCATTGTATTATAGATTTCTGAATAATCTGCATTCGTCAGGAAAGCAGCGTGTGTCTTCCGCAGAACTTAGTGAAGCGGTTAAGGTTGATTCTGCAACCATTCGAAGAGACTTTTCCTATTTTGGAGCGCTAGGAAAAAAAGGTTATGGTTACAATGTTAATTATCTTTTGACTTTTTTTAGAAATACACTTGATCAAGACGAATTAACAAAGGTTGCATTAATTGGTGTCGGTAATTTAGGGACGGCCTTTTTGAATTATAATTTTCTTAAAAATAATAATACGAAGATTGCTGTAGCCTTTGATGTAGCTGAAGAAAAAATCGGTTCAGCCGTCGGGGACATCCCCATCTTCCATATGAACGATTTAGAAGAGGTTATCAAAAGGGAGAAGATAGGGGTTGCTATATTAACCGTACCTTCTCAGTTTGCTCAAACGATAACGGACCGCCTTGTAGGTGCTGATGTAAAGGGAATACTGAACTTTACACCTGCTAGGCTAACTGTCCCATCGAGCATTAGAGTGCATCATATTGACCTTGCCGTTGAGCTTCAATCACTCGTATATTTTCTAAAACATTACTCTGAATCTGAGCAGGAATAAAAAAATGAGCCATATTGGCTCATTTTTTTTGATTCTGTATTTTTTTAAGTTTAAAGTGAAACAGTACCATCTTGATTCCACTTCCAATGTCAAATGTCGCTAAAATAATTAAAAGATAGGTGAAGAATCCCCAATTTCCTTCACTGACATTTTCGATCGCGAAATAGGTAAATAAGAGCCCTAAGATAATGTAAATAATTCCGTTAAACAAAGGTGTCTGTTTCATATGAAAAGTCCTCCAACAATAATTTGAATTTTTTCTTGTGACTCAATGAATTTTTCAATGTCTTCTTTATAGACTGATTGCACAAGAACAACAAGTGTATTCATGGCTACATGAGCAAAGATTGGTACGATGATCCGATTTGTTTTTACATATAGGAAGGCAAAGGTAAAACCCATAGCTGAATAAAGAAGAATGTGTTCAATCTCTGCATGCGCTAATGCAAAAATAACAGAACTGATCAGGCCTGAGAGGAAAAAATTTAATCTTTTATGCAATGAGCCAAAGATAATTTTCCGGAATACAATTTCCTCTAGTATAGGGCCGATTACGGAGCTGACCAAAATCACAATTGGAAAAGATTCAATGAGTCGAATGATTTGCTGAGTGTTTTCTGAACCCATATCAATACCGAGGCGAGTCTCTATATTGGCAGCTAAAGCTTGAGCAAATAATGCTAGAAAGATCCCGCCAATTGCCCACAAGATTGATGATTCAATGCCAGCTTTATGACGGATATCATCACTTTTTCTATTTTCTTTTCTTAATAAAAGTAAAACGATCAACAGAGTTGCTGCAAAACTAAAGACGATCCAGATCACAACAGAATAAATCTGCATTTCATCAAAGCTATATCCAAATGTCACGCCTAAAAACGTTACAAGCGGAACACCAAGTAAACTAGATAGCTGCATGGCAATGTATGCAATCAATATAAACCAATATTCCCTTTTCAAAATGAATTCTCCTTTAAAGGTGCTAGTGACATTATCTTTAATGGCCGGCCTATTGATTAAAGCTCAGCCTGAACATTCCCTTTCTCATTTTACACTATAAACCATTCTACTAATTTAATGACACTTTTTACAAATTTGAAGGTTTAAAAAACCATATATATGTTTATTTTCCTTTGAATTGTATATACTTTGAAAGGTTGTATAATTATGGAACCTCACAAAGAGAAATTTAGATTATAAATTTTTTGTAAAAATGCATACTTGATGCTTGCAAAAAGAGGTTGAATTAATTAATATAATAATTGTGTTAGCACTCAGTAGAGTAGAGTGCTAATAAAAAAACTTACATATTTTATTGAGGAGGTTGTTTCACTTGTTAAAACCATTAGGTGATCGCATTGTTATCGAGCTTGTTGAAACTGAAGAAAAAACTGCAAGCGGTATCGTTTTACCGGACTCAGCTAAAGAAAAGCCTCAAGAAGGAAAAGTAGTAGCTGTAGGTACTGGTCGAGTTCTTGACAATGGTGAGCGAGTAGCTCCTGAAGTTGCTGTAGGAGATCGTATCATCTTCTCAAAATACTCAGGTACAGAAGTAAAGTTTCAAGGTGCTGAGTACTTAATTCTACGCGAAAATGACATCTTAGCTGTAGTTGGACAATAAAAAACTGTAGATAGTTGAACGTAAAAATATATAAAAATTCGAGGAGGTTTTTTACAAATGGCAAAAGAGATTAAATTCAGTGAAGACGCTCGCCGTGCGATGCTTCGCGGTGTAGATGCTCTTGCGGATGCAGTAAAAGTAACACTTGGACCAAAAGGTCGTAACGTTGTACTTGAGAAGAAGTTTGGTTCTCCTTTAATTACAAATGATGGTGTAACAATCGCAAAAGAAATTGAATTAGAAGATGCATTCGAAAACATGGGTGCTAAGCTTGTTGCTGAAGTTGCAAGCAAAACAAACGAAATTGCTGGGGACGGAACTACAACAGCTACTGTTTTAGCTCAAGCAATGATTCGTGAAGGTCTTAAGAACGTAACAGCTGGTGCAAACCCAATGGTTATCCGTAAAGGAATCGAAAAAGCCGTTGCTACTGCTGTAGAAGAGTTAAAAGCTATTTCTAAGCCAATCGAAGGCAAAGAGTCTATTGCACAAGTTGCAGCTATTTCTGCTGATGACAAAGAAGTTGGTCAATTGATCGCTGAAGCAATGGAACGCGTTGGTAACGATGGTGTTATCACAATCGAAGAATCTAAAGGATTCACAACTGAATTAGATGTTGTAGAAGGTATGCAATTCGACCGTGGATATGCATCTCCATACATGGTAACTGATTCTGATAAAATGGAAGCAGTTCTTGAAAATCCATATATCTTAATCACTGATAAGAAAATCAGCTCAATTCAAGAAATCCTTCCTGTACTTGAGCAAGTTGTACAACAAGGTAAGCCATTATTGCTTATCGCTGAAGATGTTGAAGGTGAAGCACTTGCTACATTAGTAGTGAATAAGCTTCGCGGTACATTCAATGCAGTTGCTGTTAAAGCTCCTGGCTTTGGTGACCGTCGTAAAGCAATGCTTGAAGACATCGCTATCTTAACTGGTGGTGAAGTAATTACTGAAGATTTAGGTTTAGATCTTAAATCTGCAAACATCGATCAACTTGGACGCGCTGCTAAGATCGTAGTAACAAAAGAAAATACTACAATCGTAGAAGGTGCTGGAGATTCTGCTGGAATCGCATCTCGCGTGAACCAAATCCGTGCTCAAATGGAAGAAACAACTTCAGAATTTGACCGTGAAAAATTACAAGAACGTCTTGCTAAATTAGCAGGTGGTGTAGCGGTAATCAAAGTTGGTGCAGCTACTGAAACTGAGCTTAAAGAACGCAAACTTCGTATTGAAGATGCTCTTAACTCAACTCGTGCTGCAGTTGAAGAAGGAATTGTATCTGGTGGTGGTGTAGCACTACTTAACGTATACAATAAAGTAGCTCAGCTTCAAGAAGAAGGCGACGCACAAACAGGTATCAACATCGTATTACGTGCGATCGAAGAGCCAATGCGTCAAATCGCTCACAACGCTGGTCTAGAAGGATCTGTTATCGTAGAACGCTTAAAGCGTGAAGCTGTTGGTACTGGATTCAACGCTGCTACAAGCGAGTGGGTAAACATGGTTGATGCTGGAATCGTTGACCCTACAAAAGTTACTCGTTCTGCACTTCAAAACGCAGCTTCTGTTGCGGCTATGTTCTTAACAACTGAAGCAGTTGTTGCTGACAAGCCAGAAGAAGGCGGCGGCATGCCTGATATGAGCGGCATGGGCGGAATGGGTGGAATGGGCGGCATGATGTAATCTGCCCCTCGAACCCTGATATATCATGTTTTGAGGTGGAATAGGATAAAAGCTGATACTTTGCTTATAGCGTGCAAAAAGGCTCACTTTTACCATAAAAACCACATTATTAGAGGAGGTCTTTCATCAGTTTACTGAACTGGTGGGAGGCCTTTTCTTTTTTTGGAGGTTAGATTTGGACTTTTTTAAATTCAGAAAAATAATATGGCAAAACCCCTTTTTTATTTATTGATTATCAGAAAACATGTAAAACAATTTATAAGAAAAATTGATTTATACAGCAGGTGATATGCTAAGAAGTACATAAAAAAAGACCTCTATCTATAAGAGGTCAGCTTAAGTATTCATTTTTTAGTTTGGATAAACGAAGGCTGCCAAAAAATATTGTAGAGCTGATCATAAGAATAATAAATGGTATACCACCATCTCCGTTTATGGAGAAAAGGTAAAAAGAGTATAAAAATAAAGCTAAGAAAAAAATTAAAAATAATATAACACTTATTTTAGCCTTACTCATTTGTTTCCCTCCTCAGTCAATGCCTCCAAAAGAGATCACATCGACAGAAATGGCTAGTAATAAGAAGAAAAACGACGCTGTGAATAAAATAATTCAATATATTGATAAGAATTATAAAAATAAGATAAGTCTTGAGGAGCTTTCCAATGTATCTGGTTATAATAAAAGTTATATTTCTCAGATCGTTAAGCTTAATCTCGGAATCAACTTTTATGAATATCTAACTAGAATTAGATTAAGGGAAGCAACTTATGCTTTGGCTAACCTGGAAGAAAAAATATCTGATATTGCACTCTCATATGGGTTTTCCGATGTGAAATCATTTAATACGGCATTTAGAGGGAGTTTTGGAAAAACACCTTCAGAATACAGAAAACAAATTTCTATTAAAAAGGATTCCCAACAGCTGTTAACCGAAAAAAATACCTTGAAGAAGAATATTGGAAGTTAATTGAAGGTAAAAAAGAAGTGAATACATCATCAGAATTATTTTTTCAGAATAAAGATAAGAAGGAAGAAAAGGAAATATTGGATGAAGAGGATTATCAAACTTTTAAAGATATTCGAAAGGCCCTTAATCATTCATTAAAAAAGCTTACCAAACTGGAAGGAAAATTTTCTAACAATGCAGACTCACAAAAACTTGATATATAAGGGTTTTTGAGTAGTATATAACGAATGTTAACATAGTATATTTTTTTGAGGATCCTCATTGGTTGATCAAACTTTTAGGATCCTCTTTTTCATGTGTTTCATTTCTTTTGTACATGAGTATTTTCTATCCTTCCTCTTTCTCAAGAAATACTAGGTTTCCTTTTTATTTTTATTTATACCTAACAGCCATACCAATATCTACAAGTAAAAAATGCAAATTATTTAATATTTAAAATTATATTGACAATAATATCTCCAAACCTTATTATTGATAATAGTTCTCATTATCATTTGGAAAGGGGAGAAAGTTTTATGTCAGACCGTGTATATAAAAAACGATTTATACTTATTTCCGCAATCATTCTTATTTTATCCATCACTTTAATTGGTTGTTCAAGTGAATCAGTAGAAAATTCAGATTCTACTAGTAAAAGCAGCAATATGATTACTTTTGCTTGGCCTAGAGATATCGGCGAAATGAATCCACATATCTACAATCCATCTCAATTATTTGCTCAATCGATGGTATATGAATCTTTAGTTAGTTACCAAGAAGGGGGCGAACTAAAACCACATCTAGCAGAGTCTTGGGAAATTTCTGAGGATGGAAAAGAGTATGTATTCAAATTGCGTCAAAATGTAAAGTTTTCTGATGGCACAAGTTTTAATGCTGAAATTGTGAAAAAGAATTTTGATACTATACTAAAAAATGTAGATTTACATAGTTGGCTAGGATTTATACCGAAGATTGCTCAAACAGAAGTCATTGATGAGTATACATTTAAATTAACTTTAACAGAACCTTATTACCCTACTATTCAGGAGTTAGCTGTTGTGCGTCCAGTCCGATTCCTGGGGGAAGCTGGTTTCCCTCAAGATGGGGACACTTCAAAAGGAATTGCAGAACCAGTCGGGACAGGTCCATGGGTATTAGATGAATATAAAGTAGATGAATATGCTATCTTTAAACGCAATGAAAATTATTGGGGTGAACTCCCAAGTGTAGAGAGCATTAAAGTAAAAGTTATTCCTGATGCAGAAACACGCGTGCTTGCCTTTGAAAAAGGGGAATTAGACCTTGTATATGGTGAGGGTGTTATCAGTATAGATTCTTTTAAACAATTAGAATCTACGGGTTCCTATGGAACTAGTATTTCTGAACCAGTTGCTACTAGACAATTAGTTATGAATACGAATAAAGAACAGCTTGCAGATATACGTGTTCGTCAAGCTTTGCATTATGGATTTAATAAACAAGCAATGGTTGATGGAGTGACATCTGGATTGGAAGAAAAGGCTGACTATATCTTACCAACAAACATGCCTTACACTTCAAATGTTGATGCAGCTACGGTTGAATATAATGTTGAAAAGGCGAATCAATTATTAGATGATGCAGGCTGGAAGCTGCCAAAAGGTAAAAATGTTCGTGAAAAAGATGGAAAGCCGTTAGAAATCGAATTAATGTATAACTCTGCTGAATCAATCCAAAAAACAATGGCTGAAACATTACAGTCTGAGTGGGCAGGATTAGGCGTTAAGCTAAATATTGCCGGAGTGGAACTTACCACTCAAGTAGAAAGGTTCAAAGCGAATGAGTTCGATATGAATTTCTATAGTAACTTTGGTGCACCATATGATCCGCATACTTTTGTAAACATGATGGCTATAGAAGGCTTTGGATTTAGAGAAGCGATTTCATCTTATCCTAACAAAGAAGAGTTAATGAACCAAATCGCTGAGGTACAACAAACAACGGATGAAACGGAGCGTCAACAACTTTATACATCGATTTTAGGATCACTGCAAGAACAGGCAGCCATTGTACCTATATCGTATATTAAAAAAATAGCTATCTATCAAAAGGATGTTTCTAATTTTACATTCCCTGCTAATCGAGATGAACATCCATTTTCAGGAATCAGCGTAAAGAAGTAAGCGACAGGAGAGTTTTTATGGGTACTTATGTCTTGAAACGAATAATCACAATCGTTCCAATCTTTCTTTTGGCCACTTTACTTACCTTTGGAATGATAAACCTATCACCGGTGGACCCAGCTGAGGCATACTTTACTGCTGCACATATCCAAGCTACAGATGAGATGTTGGAAGAAAAAAGACATGAGTTCGGATTAGATCAGCCTCTCCTAATCCAATATGTGAATGCCCTTATTAAGATATGCCAATTTGATTTTGGCATATCTTATGTTACGAATAAACCAGTATGGGAGGAGATTACCTCTCGATTGCCAGCAACTATTCAGCTAACTATAGGTAGTCTTTTGATCGCAATCTTAGTAAGTATCCCCATAGGGTTTTTAGCAGGTTTAAAGAAGAACAGTGCAATTGATCATTTTAGCCGATTCCTTTCTTTTATAGGGGCATCCATCCCATCGTTTTGGCTTGGGTATTTATTCATTTTTTTCTTTTCTGTGAAACTAGACCTTTTCCCAGTGGTAGGTACGGGAACTTGGAAACATTTAATTTTACCTTCAGTCACGTTGGCGTTCCCTTTAATAGCTTTATATACCCGATTGTTACGTGCAAGTGTTCTTGAAAATTTACAAGAGTCATATGTTCTTTTTGCGCGGACGAGAGGGATTCATGAAAAAATCATAATGGGAAAGCATGTATTAAGAATTGCGATTTCTCCGATGATATCTGGACTTGGAATGAATTTAGGAAACTTAATGACTGGAGCCATCATTGTAGAGGCAGTCTTTTCATGGCCAGGGTTTGGGCGGTATTTTATTGAAGCTATTTTTAACCGTGATGTTCCAGTTATTCAAGGCTATGTTCTATTAGCAGCGGGAATATTCCTTACCAGCAACTTAATTGTCGACCTTATCCAAATGTATATCGACCCACGTATTTCTAGAAAAGGAAGGCAGTACCAATGAAAGCAAAGCTTCGTGATATGTTAAAAAGTCAAAAAGTGTTTGTCATTTGTTCTCTAATACTATGCGTGTTATTTTTGATCACAATCTTTGCCCCTTGGGTTGCACCAAATGATCCTATCGCTGTTAATTTAGCTCATAAACTGCAGCCACCTTCATTGGATTATCCATTAGGAACAGATCATTTAGGTCGGTGTACGTTATCACGTATACTTTATGGTGCTCGTATATCTTTAGGTTTTGCTATACTAATATTTATTTCAGCTTTAAGTATTGGATTGATTATTGGTATTATTGCTGGTTATAAAGGCGGCTGGGTAGATCAATTGTTAATGAGATTGGGTGATGGTCTGATGGCGATTCCAAGCCTTTTGTTTGTTATTGGCTTTGTTGGTATTTGGGGAGCTGGACTAAAACAAGTTATTATAGGGTTAATTCTCGTCCAATGGGTTTACTATGCAAGGGTCATTCGAGGAATGGTTCTAAGTCTGAAAGAACACAACTATATTACTGCAGCTAAAATCAGCGGTTCTTCAACATGTAAGATCATGAGGAAACATATTATTCCTAATGTTCTTCCGTCGCTGGCAGTTATGGGGACATTAGAAATGGGCTGGGCGATTATGAATTTATCATCCATGTCCTTTTTGGGCTTAGGTGTGCAACCTCCTGCAGCAGAATGGGGGGCGATGATTCTTGAAGGGAAGTCCTATATCAGAACACACCCAGCATTAATGATTTATCCAGGTTTAATGATTATGCTAGTCGTTGTTACCTTTAATTTATTAGGTGAATCACTATCAGAACGTTTTGGGGTTAAACGCCGTTAATATAAAGGACTGTTGATGAATGGAGAAAAAAAATCGAAACATTTTAAGTGTAAGAGACTTACAGGTTCAAGTAAGAACGAAAGAAGGTTCTTCCACACTTGTTCAGAATATTAATTTTGACATTAAAAAAGGGGAGATTCTAGGTCTCGTTGGGGAAAGCGGCAGTGGTAAAACTGTGACAAGTATGTCTGTCTTGCAGCTGCATGATAGAAAAAGTATGGATATTACGGGGAGTATTACACTGCACGATAGGGAATTGAACGGCTTAGAAAACAAGGAAATGAGAAAAATTAGAGGGAAGGATATTGCTTTTATTATGCAAAATCCGATGAATGCTTTTACTCCCGTTTTTACGATTGGCCATCAATTTATTGAAACCATTAGATCTCATACCTCACTTAAGAATAAGCAGGCAAAGGATCTAGCGACTGATATGATGGAAAGTGTAAATTTGCCAGATCCTGATAAACTGTTAAAAAAATACCCTTTTCAATTGAGCGGAGGAATGCTTCAGCGAGTGATGATCGCGATGGCTGCATGCTTAAAACCATCCGTTATTATTGCCGATGAGCCAACTACTGCACTTGATCTTCATAGCCAATTATTAGTACTGCGTCTTTTAGATAAGATTCGTTCTAAATATGGTACATCTATTTTGCTCATTTCGCATGATCTTGGAGTCATTTCTGAAATGGCGGATAACGTAATCGTGATGAAACAAGGAAGGATTGTAGAAACTGCAAATGTGTATGAATTATTTGACAATCCACAACACGAGTACACAAAGAAGCTTTTAAGGACAAGGCCAACCTTATATTCCCAAAAACAACCTTATACTTATATGTTGTGATATCGATTGAATTTTTCAAGGGGTGATACCAATGAGCTTATTAGAGGTAAAACAAGTAAATCATAGCTATGATTCTAAGAAGCTTTTTAAATGGAAGAATCAATCAAATAAAATTCTTATTGATATTTCCTTTGTTATTGAAGAAGGAACATGTTTAGGTTTAATTGGTACAAGTGGAGCTGGTAAAAGTACCTTAGGAAAAGTGATACTTGGCATACAACCTCCACAAGAAGGTCAGGTGCTGTTTCAGGGGAATGATATCTATAAAGCGGATAAGCTTACTCGGCTAAAATTACGTCGTGATCTCCAGGTTGTTTTTCAAGATTCCTATTCATCGGTTAATCCTCGCATGACAGCAGAACAAATTATAAGCGAGCCATTAGAGAATTATGAAAAGCTAACTGTAGGAGAACAAAGAAGAAGGGTTATTGAACTATTAGAAAGAGTAGGCTTAAATGAAAATGATTTAAAAAAATTCCCGCATCAATTTAGTGGTGGACAACTGCAAAGGATTAACATTGCTAGAGCAATTGCTCTGAAACCGAAGTTAATCGTCCTTGACGAATCAGTTAGTAGTTTAGACATGGTTACACAAAGCTTAATTTTACAATTATTAAGCGAATTAAAGGATGACTTCGGCTTATCTTATCTTTTTATTACACATGATATTAAAGCAGCCTTTTCCATTTCTGATCAAATTGGTGTCCTTGAAAAAGGAGAATTGATTGAGCTTTACGATTCAAAAGACCAATTTTTTTCATCGAAACACCCTATAGTTAAACAATTAAGAGACTCCATCCTTGCTGAACACCCACGTTTTCGCACACTTACAACGAAGGCAAACTGACTAACAGAAGAGGATAGTAAGACGTATGAGTAAGGACAGGGAAACCTGTCTTTTTCTACATAATGAAGAAATTATTCTATTAGGTTATTAATCATTTTACTACTTGTTTGGTTAGGGTTTATAGGTGTTATTTTAATGGGAGTGTCTTGTGAGGATAAAAAACCTTCTCATCTTATAGGTGCCCCAAAAAATAACCAGAAACAATAGTTGTTAACGTTTCGAATGGTTAAATTTGCTTAGGTTGTTGTAACAATGTGGAAAGCCCTAAATCAAGTAGCTTCAATCGATTAAGTTACACATAAAGTAGGAGGAATTTATGAAATTGGCAACAGAATCAATGGTCTTAAATAACACTACATCCTACAGCCATAGGGAGTATTTAGTGTTGGCTATTCCACTCATTATATCAGGCATTTCAACACCAATTTTAGGGGCTGTTGATACAGCAGTAGTTGGAAGAATTCCTGATCCAGCTTCAATTGGAGGTGTTGCTGTTGGGGCCGTAATCTTTAATACAATGTACTGGCTGCTTGGATTCCTGCGAGTGAGTACAAGTGGATTTACTGCTCAGGCAGAAGGAGCAAATAATCAAAATGAAATGATCCTATCCCTTCTAAGACCAATGGTTTTAGCCCTATTTTTTGGCGTATTGTTTATCAGCTTACAGGGCCCCATTCAAACTATTGCCTTAACATTAATCGGAGGAAGTGAGGCGGTAGCATCTATTGCTTCCACCTATTTTTCTATTCGAATTTGGGGAGCTCCCTTTATTCTACTAAGCTATGTCATTATTGGTTGGCTTATTGGCATGGGGAAGGTTCGCTTAGCTTTAGCTACTCAAGTATGGATGAATGTCATAAACATCATATTAGACCTTGTTTTTGTCTTAAAATTAGGAATGGGAGTTAAGGGCGTTGCTTATGCTACTCTTATTGCTGAGGTTAGTGCTGTTGTGTTAGGGGCATGGCTTCTATATTTGACTAATAGAGAGAAGCTAGCACATATAAAGTTATCAATGTTGTTAGAAACAGAACCAATTCTAAAGATGATGAAAATGAACAGGGATTTATTCCTGAGGACTGTATGTCTACTTACAATGACAGTACTTTTTACTTCTATTGGTGCAAGTATGGGGGAAGTGACGTTAGCGGCCAACGCCATCTTACTACAAATTCACTATATAATAGCTTATTTATTTGGTGGTTTCGCGAATGCTTCTAGTATATTGGTCGGTAGAGCTATTGGTGGGGCAAATTTGTTTCTTTATAAGCGTGCGTACATTCTTTCCGCTCAGTGGGGATTAGGCTCAGCAATTCTTTTGAGTTTAAGCGTACTTATTTTCGGAGAAAGTATCGTCGCCTCATTTACGACAATTACCGAAGTAAAAGCTATGTCAGAGGACCTCCTAGTATGGATGCTTGTATTTCCGATTTTTGGTTTCTGGGGTTTGCAGCTAGAAGGAATTTTTTCCGGTGCTACCGAAGCAAAATCTATCCGGGATTCCATTGCTTTAGCATTGATGGTCTTTCTAATTGCGCTTTGGTTGTTTGTACCTCAATATCATAATCATGGATTATGGATAGCGTTTGTCGTATTTAGTTTATCTCGTTCCTTCTTTTTATCGTTATTTGTTCCCAAATTAACTCGTGAAAAATTTACAAACAACAACTAAGCTCTAGAATTCTATTACCTTATTATAAATAGTATATAGGTTTTTTTATCCTCATCACTGCATTAATGAAACTACCCCCTATGTTATGATTAAAGGGGGTTATGATATATCTATTGCTTGAATATGTTTATATTCTCTCATTAGGAGCGTAGTACACATTTTCTTTTAAACTTTTAAAAAGATGGCGTAATAGGCTAACTGATACAGTTATCCAGGCTAATATTGAAATGTACACCATAATACGAGGAATAGCTGCTAGCATGGGTACATCTAATGCTACAGAAAGTTGATAGGTGCTAGTTGTGTACATGGCAAGTGGAAATACCATTCCCCATAATTGTGGTTCGTATGACAGAGGATAGCCGTTATATAGATATCTCCAGATCATTAAAATAAATAATAAAGGTATCCACCAAGTACCGGTTATCCAGAAAAATAATGTAAAGCCCTTTAAAAAAGGTGTAATTTCGATCAATAATGACCAATTCTTTGCGTGTAAGATTAATGTAGAACCAGCTAAGGTTGTAATAGCAACAGCACCCATATTAATCCAATACGGAGGTGTAAGAGCTGCAAATTCTAATTTTAAAAATGTAAGTATTAATAGTAAAATATTTACTAGAAATGCAGATAAAATTAGGGAAATCGTTCCCTTATCCAAATGGCTAAGGCCTTCCATAAAGGGTTTTTGAATAATTAGTGCAAGGACTAACTCAAATAAAGAATAAACAAATAAAGATATACAAATAAAAAATATTCCATAGTTAAACTTTTTCAATGAAATCCCTCCATTATCATTTTTATTGGAATACATGCACCTTTTATTGATGGTTCTAATACGAATGCTACTTTTTTCCTTAATAACAGTTAAACTCCAAAATGTTTGTATAAGTGAATAGTAACTCAAAGTGACAGAATTTTCTGTAATATTAATCACATAAAGACGGTTTTAATATAAATTAACTACTTTTATTACGGTGATTTTTTAGATCTCAATTGTTCAAATATCAAATACTAATTATTACTAAAACGTACCTTATGTGTATATAGAGTCGTTTAAAAGAAGTTTAGTTCGGTTTACAAAAAAAAGACGCTATGATATATTAAAAATATTAAATATGTTAAATAAAAATTTAACAAAATTAACAAAAGGAGTTAAATGTTCATCAATGGGAATGGGATTTAAGCTCATGTCCGAAAAAAGAGTGATATCAATCATTTTTTGTACGGGTAATAGGGTAGGATCGCGAACATTCTGGCCGTGGACTACATGTTTGGAAAAGCTGGACTGAAAGAATACATAGAGTATGAATATACATTTCGTAGTATATGGCACTGAATTAGTTTTTAGATGATTTCAAAAAAATCTAGCAAACTATTAATTGCTTTTAATAAGTTGGATGTAATGATTTAAAAAAGAATTGCATCAACCACAACAACTCAGGAGGTCTAAAAGATGAAAGAAACATACGACATTGTTATTATTGGTGGCGGTAGTGCGGGTTCTGTACTTGGCAACCGCTTGAGCGAAGATGGGACACGCAGTGTTCTAGTTTTGGAGGCAGGGCGTAAGGATTTTGCATGGGATCTTTTAATTCAAATGCCAGCTGCATTACCCTTCCCTGCAGGAAAACCATTTTATGACTGGAGATACGAAACGGACCCTGAACCATATATGAATGGAAGACGTGTCAAGCATGCACGTGGGAAGGTGCTTGGAGGTTCTGGTTCAATTAATGGAATGATTTTTCAACGTGGGAATCCGCTGGACTATGAACGCTGGGGAGCCGACCCTGGTATGGATACGTGGGATTTTGCACATTGTCTCCCGTATTTCAAACGCATGGAAAATGCATTAGCTGCTGACCCAGATGATGAATTTCGCGGCCACGATGGTCCGCTTAAATTAGAACGCGGACCAGCTACTAATCCTCTATTTCAAGCCTTCTTTAACGCTGCTGTAGAGGCTGGTTACTCACGAACTCCTGATGTGAACGGTTTTCGCCAAGAGGGATTCGGTCCGTTTGATAAGCATGTCTACAAAGGTCAAAGGTTTGGACCGTCACGTGCATATCTACATCCCGCTATGGAGCGTCAGAACCTCACTGTGAAAACTCGTGCTTTTGTGACAAGCATTGACATCAATGATACCCGGGCGAACGGGTTGACCTATCAGCGGAATGGGAGGACTCATCATGTTACGGCGGGGGAAGTCATCCTTGCTGGTGGTGCAATAAACACGCCGCAACTCCTTCAACTGTCAGGTGTGGGTGATGCTGAGCATCTGCGTTCACTTGGCATTAAACCAGTTGTTGATCTTCCGGGTGTAGGTGAAAACCTTCAGGATCATCTTGAAGTTTACATCCAACACGCTTGTCCGTTGCCGGTATCCGAGCAGCCCAACTTAAATAAAGCAAAAATGCCTTGGATCGGTTTACAGTGGCTGCTTGGACGTACTGGTCCAGCAGCGACAAATCATTTTGAAGGAGGAGGTTTCGTCCGTTCCAACGAGGACGTTGCTTATCCAAATTTAATGTTCCACTTCCTTCCTGTAGCGGTTCGGTACGACGGACAAAAAGCGGACACTGCTCATGGATTCCAAGTGCACGTAGGACCTATGTATTCCGATGCTCGAGGGAAATTGAAGATACGTTCGACAGATCCTACTCAGCACCCGAGCATGGTCTTCAACTATCTTTCTACCGAACAGGACCGGCGTGAGTGGATTGAAGCAATAAAAGTATCACGTGAGATCTTATCTCAGCCAGCTATGGCACCTTACAATTCAGGAGAAATCTCACCAGGTCCTTCCGTTCGAACAGACAAGGAGATTTTAGATTGGGTGGCGAAGGATGCTGAGACTGCACTTCATCCGAGCTGTACGGCAAAGATGGGGCCAGATTCAGATCCGATGTCTGTTGTAGATCCGCTAACCATGAAAGTTCATGGGCTTGACAATGTACGAGTGGTCGATGCATCAGCTATGCCATACGTCACTAACGGCAATATCCATGCCCCGGTGTTGATGTTGGCGGAGAAGGCATCGGATATAATTCTTGGACGTAAACCTCTTGACCCTATTAATGCAGACTTCTACCGTCATGGAGTACATCCTGCTGACGCAGGCACAATATAAGCTTAAACTAAATAATGCTTTCCGTGAGAAGGACTCTTTCAAAGTGTATTTGCCAGTTGAAGCATACATTTCATGAGAGGGTGCCTTCTTTTTATTTTTATAAAATAGTCGGGCTTTTTTGTTCTAAATGAATAAGTACATTAACAATAGGGCTATACCGATAGTGGGGAGGGGAGCTCAAGGGGGGAGGAAAAAAGATATTCTATTTAGTACGATATAATAAAAGAGAAGCTAGTCTCTCTATCTCTAAAAAAAGATAATGGGTTCTCTTTTGAAGTTCAAAAGTTTAAAAAACAGGTTGGTAATTTGTATAGAAAATGTGCCATGCTTTTTAGGGGGAGAATTTCCCGCTAATGTATAAAGGGGAGCCTTAAGAAGCAGATATAAGCGGAGAAATTCCGCTTATCGTCTCTAATTAACGCAAAATCCAAAGATTTGTGATCATATAAAGGGAAAATCTGCCCTTATATTTAGTGAAATATGGGTATTTCCCAAATTAAGCGGAATTCTTCCCTTTATTTTTCAAAAACAAATCCTATTGATACAGCAATAAAAAAATAGGGTGAAATCACTACGATTTCACCCTAATTACATTGGGATCTACTGGTTTGCACCTTTACCTTTAAAGAGAACCTCTTACTCAAAAAGGTGAGGGACCAACTTCTTTTTTACTACCCATTTATTTCACCCATTCAGCAACTAATTCTTGATTCTCTTCAATCCATTTCTTAGCCCCTTCGAGAGGGTCGTTGGCATTTTCTACATAGTTGATAAGCTCGCCAATTTGTTGATCATCCATCTTCCAATTTTTTAACCATTCACTCACTTCTGGATAATCTTCTTCAAATCCATGTCTTGTAGCGTGGTATATTTTTTCTGCACCACCGTATGTATTTTTTGGATCGTCTAGGAACTTTAAGTCATATTCAGAGAATACCCAGTGAGGGCTCCAAAGTGGTGCTACGATTGGTTCTTTATTTTCTACTGCTTTGTCAATCTCAGATAACATTGCTGGTTCAGAGCTCGGTACTAAATCTAACTCGAGCTTATAATCTTCAAGTAATTGTTCTGTCACTTCCATTGTCCCTGCGCCAGGGTCAAATCCTACAATTTCTCCATTAAACAATTCTTTATGTTCATTTAAGTCTTCTACACTATTAACCTCATCTAAATAGGTAGGGACAACAAGTCCTACTTTTGCATTATCATACCAAGCAGTTTCTGAAAAGTTGACAGTATCTTGGAAATTTTCAAAGTAAACAGCATCTTGGACTGGCAACCATATTTCTAAACTAGCATCTAGGTCGCCACTTTCTAAAGCTTTCACAGTAGCGCCCATGTTCAATAAGTTTAACTCCACGTTATAACCTTCATCTTCTAGAATTGCTTTCCACATATTTGTTACTGCAATATTTTCAGCCCAGTTAATTTGACCAATCGTTAGTTCTTGTTCATTTACCCCTGTTTCTGCGGCTTCTGATTGTCCTTTGGATGCCTCACTTGCGCCTCCGCAAGCTGTCAGTACGGCTGACGTAAGCAGCACTAAGATGAAACTAACTACATTTCTCCATTTGTTCATATTAAATGAACTCCCCTCTGTTTTTTTATGTAAATATATTAAAAATATCCTCAATATTAAATTCGTTAAGAATATTTTTAACAATAAAAGCGGAATATACTTATCCCTTTTTTAGAAGAGATAAGTATTAACTCATATACTTGGCAGCCTATATTCTCTAGACTGCATAGTGTCTTTTGAAACTAATCTTGCTTATCTTTAGGTAAAAATTCAAATATTTTACCGCTTTTTATACTAGCGACTAAATCTTCCAACCAGTAATAATATGTTTTAGAATCTTCTAATTGATCATAGTATTTTTTTGCCTCTGCAACAATATCTGGTGTGCTAGTTGAATCTTTAATAACATTTATAAAATCTTCTTGCGCTTCTTCAATTGCTTCCATATTCATTTTTACCTCTCGTTCCCACATCTGACAGTAAAATACCATAAAGGAACGGAAAAAATTTTTCTCGGCTACATAGGTATGTTTTCTAGAACCACGCGTAAATGTTTTTTTTACCATTTCTATTTCTTGTAGCTTACGGACACTGGTACTCATACTCGGTTTACTCATTCCGAGTTCCGTACGCATTTCATCAAGAGTCATTTGTTCTTTAAAGTACATTGTTGCATATAAATTTGCAGCAGCTGGTGTAACACCATATAAATCCATCGTTTCTGCAATGGCGCCAATGACTTTATCTTTGGCTTCTTCTATTTTAATTCTGGATTTTTCAGTAGAATCACTCATAAAGTCGCTCCTCCAATATAAAGTAAAGCGCGTTAAATATTTATTAAATCTTCTTCACAAACTTTATGATACCGTGTTCAGTTTAAATGTCAAATGCAAAACGTGAATTCAACCAATGCCAAATGTCTGCAAACCTTTGTAAATACAACCATTCTGGTTATATTTAATTCTTTCAAAAAAATATATTCCACTTTTGACAGTCTTAAGGAGACATGTTAGTATGTTTAAAAAGATTAAATAAATTTTTAACAAATTTAATATAATTAAAATTTTGGAGTGGTAGATTTGAGTCTAAAACAACAATACATAAATGGAAAATGGGTGGGGGCAATTTCAGGTAACACCCGAGATATTATTAATCCGTTTAACAGGGAAATTATTGCAACTGTTGCGGAAGGTGATGAATCGGATGCAAAAGCGGCAATCGCTGCAGCAAGAGCAGCATTTGACAGCGGAGAATGGTCTTCTGCTTCAGCAACTGAGCGGGGGACTATCGTAAGGAAAATTGCTGAATTAATAGAAAGAGATAAGGAAGAGCTTGCTAGATTAGAAACGTTAGATACTGGCAAAACAGTAGTGGAAAGCCGTGGAGATATGGATGATATCGCTGGAGTATTCCGTTATTATGCAGAGATTGCAGATAAAAACGGAGGGGAACTTATTGACTCTCCAGTGCCAAACTCTATCAGTAAGGTAGTTCGCGAACCGGTTGGGGTTTGCGGTCAAATTACTCCATGGAATTACCCTTTATTGCAGGCATCTTGGAAACTGGCTCCGGCCCTAGCTGCAGGTAACACATTAATAATGAAGCCAAGCGAAATTACCCCACTTACAACGATTAAAGTATTCGAACTAATGGAAGAGGCAGGAGTGCCCGCTGGGGTTGCTAACTTAGTACTTGGTACTGGACAAACGGTTGGTGCGGAGCTATCTAGAAACGTTGATGTGGACCTTATTTCCTTTACGGGCGGACTTGTAACTGGGAAAAAAATTATGCAAGCGGCAAGCGGTAATGTGAAGAAACTTGCACTTGAACTCGGCGGGAAAAACCCTAACATCATCTTTGCTGATGCCGAATTTGAGACTGCAGTTGACCAAGCGTTAAACGGAGTATTCTTCCACGCAGGCCAGATTTGTTCAGCTGGAACAAGACTGATTATAGAAGAAAGTATTCACGATGAGCTCGTTAACGCACTTATTGATCGAGTGAAGAAATTTAAGCTTGGAAGCGGGTTTGACGAAGACACACAAATGGGTCCGCTGATTTCAGCTGAGCACCTTGCGAAAGTAGAGAAATATGTAGAAACAGGTATTGAAGAAGGTGCGACATTAGCAGTTGGCGGGAGCCGGCCAGAAGAGCCAGAATTGCAAAATGGATTTTTCTATTTACCTACTATTTTTACTAACTGCACAACAGACATGAGGATTGTTCAAGATGAAGCTTTCGGGCCGGTTATCACGGTTGAGAAATTTCGTACAGAAGAGGAAGCGGTAGAGCTTGCCAATGACTCTATTTACGGGCTTGCTGGTGGTGTATGGACAAACGATCTTGTAAAAGCTGAACGTTGTGCAGCGAAGATGCGCATGGGTACTGTTTGGATTAATGACTTCAATGTTTATTTTCCACATGCACCATGGGGGGGATTTAAGCAGTCTGGAATTGGACGTGAACTAGGAAGACTAGGTATAGATGAATATACAGAAACAAAGCATGTATTCCAAAACTTTAAACCTAGACCAACCAACTGGTTTTAGCTGCCAGCTTTTTATCCGTGATTTTAGATAAAATATAAGAAGAACAACCTGCTTTCCTATCAATAATACAGAGTTATGGAGGCTTCTCATGAGTTCAGCGAACTACTGAGAGGCTTCTTTTTTCGAACAATTTATTAGAATAGGCTTTTACAGTCAATAGACGGATAAGTTTATTCTTTGAAATAAAATATAGAATTGGCTATACTTAAATAGTATGTGAATTTTTTATTATTTTAGACTATAAAAATAAAAGTCTAAAATTCATCTAAACAGAAAGGTGGAAGTAAAAAATGAATACCCTAGTAGCTCAAGAGAGGAAAGATTTTAAAAAATCTGCTTTGAAAACATTTAGAAATGATGGGGAGATCCCAGCAATTGTTTATGGAAGAGAAATTAATACAAAGTCTATTTTTATTAAGTACACAGACTTACGAAGAGTGATAAGGAATGTTGGTAGAAATGGAATTATATCTCTCAACGTTAATGGACAATCAAAAAATGTTATTTTAAGAGATTACCAGAATAACCCTGTAACAAAAGATATACTTCATGTTGATTTTCTTCAAGTTGATCAGCATACTGAAATCGACACAAATGTTAGTGTGATTTTAGTAGGAACCTCTAAAGGAGAAAAGGTTGGAGGAGTTGCTAAGCAATTTCTTCACGAATTGAATATAACAGCAAAAGCGAACGATATTCCTGATAGTATTGAAATTGATATCACAAATTTTGAAATTGGTCATACCGTTCAAATAGGTGACATTAAAAAGGAATACAGTAACTGTACGTTCAAACATGAGGATGAAGAAACCATAATGATGGTTGATTATGTAAAACCTATAGCAGAGGAAGATGCTAGTCAAGTTGAAGTATCAGGAGTTTAGTCCAAAGAACAACTTATAATAATCAGCTCTCCACGCTAGTACAATACTGAGTATAATAGATTTATAAAACTATTTGTCTTTTACCATTAAAAGTATAAATAAAACGAAAAACTATGTCAATACTTTTTTAAAACACAATTTGATAGTTTTTTCATCGTCTAAAGCAGTTCTTCTACTTAAGAATTGTGGATTGTGTTCCGGCTGTTGAGAGTGTCTTCTCTCAACAGCTTATTTTGTTTAGAAGAGCTGTTAAAACTGAAAGAGCAAACGGTTTACTTCTATAATATAAGACATTTTTTAGCAATCATTTAGCAACAGTTCTTTCTTCCACTGGCCTCGAGTACATAGTAGACTGAATTAATACTACGAAAAAAAACTGTACGGAGGAGGGGAAAGCATTTGATTAGAATGCACAACATACAAGACCATATTAAAGAGGCTCTTAGACCTTACTATAAAGATAGGGAAAAGCCGGATGTTTTTCCATCAATATTTGAAATTAATCATCAGTTATACTATTACTTTACTTTTGCTCCTGCTGCTGAACAGCTAATCATGAAGGAGGATGGAACTGTTCCTTATTTTCATGAAATACAAGAAATAGCTCTAATTTGTAACAGCTACAATGTTTCTATTGAAACCATTGCTTCAATAGGGAAAAAGTGGGTGGAATCTGGAAAAAGGGAGAATTACGAAAAGCTTCGAAACATTCTTCGGGATGCACAGAAAGGTTTAGCCCCTCTTCCACCAGATGTGGAGGCAGCATTTCACTCCTATTTACGTACAGCTGATCAAATAATTGATCTTCAGAATGCTGTACAAGAGGCGGTGGATGATGCCATCATCATTTGGGATCGAACGAATCTGCAGGAGCTCGCCACACAACAGGATCAAATAGATATGAGAAAATGTATTGTTAAAATGACACGCGCTGCCTACAAGCAAAATGAAATTCAGCTGCAAACTGAAAAGGACCGGGAACGGGTGTGGGAGTTTGTTTCTTCAAGGAGATGGCCCTTTAACATGTCAGGATGGTCTGTTTATTTTAAATTAAGGCCCTATCAGAAAAATATGATGAAAAACACACCATCAAATATAAGAGAAGCTGAAGAAGTGGGAAGGATGGTCTTAGAGGAAGATCTTCCTCTCGAACAGCATGAAAATGTCAATGATGTTTGGCAGCATCTCCGTAATCCTAGATAAAATAAGTATGAACAGTAGGATTAGACGGATTTTCCCTGGGTCCTTTAGAGGATTTATTTTTTTCCAAAAGCTGTTAAGTTGGATATGAACTTTTTAGCACCTGGGAGGGGAATAAAGTGAATAATGAATTTGTAGTTATGGCAAAAAAAGGCAGGATGGTTATGCTGACTGTTCTTAGTCTAATTTTTGTTGCGTTAGGTATATTTATTTTATCGGTTCCATTTGATGATCCGTTGTGGCCCACAGTAATAGGAATAATTACTATCGCAGTATTCGGGCTATGTTTCCTATTTTTTGTTAAAGTGCTGATCAAGTGGGAACCGGCCGTGGTAATTACGAAAGAAGGAATAGTAGACCAGTCCAGTTATATCGGTGCAGGCCTTGTCAAATGGGAGGAAATTGAAGCGATTGATTTCTTGAATTATTCGGGTCAGACTTATCTTGGGATTTTCACTTTTGACACTGAATTGATCATCAATAGGTCAAGCGGAATGAAGAAGTTGTTTAACAAATTAAACAAAGGCTTACTACCTTCACAAGTGAACATACCTGTTAAGAATTTAGATTGTTCAGTGGATGACCTTGTAAATGCCATCGGCGAACGTTGGGAAAGGGCGATGAATGAACAATCTTGATGTTTTTTGAAACTATTTAACAAAGTTCTTTGGCATTAAATTAAGATAGTAAACTTGGAAATTACCATTCTATTACTGGAGGTGTCTCATTCGTTCATTGAACTTGTGAGGGACCTCTTTTTTTGCATTTGTTCTTACACCTATCTTTTCATCATTCATACTTTAAAAATAGGTGATCATTATGTTTATGCGGAATCAACAAAATATAACTTCTTATCATCAAAAATATTTTCGGCCATCTAGCCTGAAAGCTATAAATTTAAGGTTTACTAATCCGAATTTTTTCGACCCTTATTATGATAAAACTCATGACCAAATTGAAGTGCCTCAAGAATTAACGAATACACCCGAAGATACTCTTCTCAATTACTTCAGCATTTTGCGTGAAGCCGCCAATATGGGAGGGAGGAGCTGCGGCACTATTGGCCATGGTCGTATTCCTTTTCCTCTGGCATATAATTTTTTGTCTAAGGAATATCAAAAGAAACTAAGCTATGAAGATTATTTGCATTCCTTTTCAGGGATAGGGCATACGAGTTTGCTGAAGCTTTGCCGAGTGCCCGATGGTCAACGGAATATACGGTTTTTTTATGAGATAGAGACGATTGAGGGGTTTGAAGGAAAGTCTGCTGAGTATTTTGGCTATTCATATGGATTTATCCAGCTTGAACACGAAAATGAAGGTTTTCGAATTGCTGAGATGAGTAAACTAGAAGAGGACTTTTTATGTGCACCATATCATGGTTGGGACCATGACGGGGAAGCGGTTGTTGAAGTGAAGTATGGAAATTGGTGCAAAATGATTCAATATTTATACCCAGCTATGAGAAAAGGATACATCAAAAATATTTATTTTCATGGAAAGGGTGGGGCAGACTACTGCTTTATGTTTATCATATTAACGAACGGAACTGATGTAGAAGCTGCTCAATTTCGTAAGGAAGGAAATGCAGAGTGGGTCCAGGTTAATATGAAGCCTGAAGAGGAATGCCTTTAGTGGAGATATTGGCTCTTATCTTATAAAATAATTTTGTCCAGTCTTTGGGATAAAAAAATAAAAAGCACGAAGGATGCTGCCAAATTCCTTCGTGCCCCAAAGTAGTGATTATGGAAAAGGTGAGATGGTCCAACCTAAAATAAACATCACTGCCATAAAGAATCCTAAATAGATAGACAAACCTAAACCCCATAACCCGAGTGACCGGCTTTTTTTGTTGAAGACAGCAACTCCTCCAAAAATCAAAGTCAATAACACCCAAAAGGAAATGTTATTTCCAATCGGTACATTGTATCCCCATAAGAGGAAAATATTAAGTACGGCAAAGGAAATAAGTGCAGTACAAACGCTTAACCAGCCGGTCCATATGAAAACTTTATGTTTTAGCGTGCCCAGTTCCATAGTTTCACCTCACCTATTTTTAAATAACGTACCATTTCCAAATTTTTAAGTTTCTCGATTTCAGCCTTCGGTCCGGTAACAACAACGCCATAGGTTTTAAACCCATTTTTCTCGATGTAATCGATACGTTCTGCCAGTTCGAGATTCTTGTGATATGAAACTTCGACTGCTATGTCTTCATAAGGTTCAATTTCCTTTAACATCTGTAAGAATGTTTCCTCATGTGATGTAGAATCCCGAAAAGGGGACCAGTAGGTTTGATCGGATTGTACTGGATAGCCAATTGGAGATACGAGGTCTCCGTCGTCACTGACCATTTTTTCTTCCGTACCTGTGTAGATAGCTGCCCAAGTTACATCAACATTCTTCATTTCATTGATTACTTCATCTACCTGATGCAGGTCACTTAAAGAAATATAGGCCTCAACAACCGTTTCTTCTGGTAAACCGGTAAGCACTCGCCACTCATCGTCGCTGTTAAATTCAACTCTATTATTTGGATGTGCTAACCATTGATTTGTTTGTGTCGGATATTTAGGATAGATTTTTTCTAAATGAGATGTCACCTCATTTTTAACAAGATCATTTAGCATAAACTGAAGATCATAGTTTTTGGCCGGATAAAATTCATCACCAATCTGTTTATATTGTTCAAACGATAAGGACATAGAAAACAGAGAAAATTCCATATCGAATTCCAATTCTTCCAATGTTGAGTTTGGTTCGGTTATATAGAGCGTCTTACTTGCAACGTCCATCAATGTGGTGGACTTTGTTCCAAATGCATAATACATATAGGTCAAAATATAACAAGTGGGAACGATTAAAAGAAGAATCGTTAAAGTTGAGAGTATTAATTTCCATTTGGAAGAGTTAATCGCTCTTTTCAACTTTTTTGTACCATCGGGTGATTTAGGCATCCCATCCTGCTTTGCTTTCTGGATTAATTCTTCATAGCGATCCATCAGGTATCCTCCTCTGTTAATATTTTTCTCAGCCGTTTTCTCCCCCGCGCTAAATGGCTTTTAAAAGTATTTAGTTTTAAGTTTAAGATATTGGCAGCTTCCTCATTTGTACATTCATGTAAATCACAAAGTAGGATTGCTTGCTTCTCCATCGGTTTTATTCTATCTAAATACCTCAATAACTCCATATAGGAATCTTTTTCAGTCAAGATTACTTCAGGTGTGTTCGTATCGGCATGAGTGAATTCATTTGTCACAACGTATCGGTTTTCTTTCCTGGTTCGGTCGATGAAAGTATAATAACCCACTCTAAAAAGCCAGGGTTTTATTTCGTTGATATCATTTGAAAGCAATACAATATGAGCCTTTGTAAAGGTTTCTTGAATTAGATCCTCAGTTGCTGTATGGTCTCGTGTCAATGAAAATAAGTAGCGGTATAAGTCATTGAAATACAATAAATATATTTGCTCAAGGTCCATCACTTCCCACCTTTCGCTCTATCCTCGTATGGAAGTCATAAAAAGTTGCAAAAAAAATAAAATATTTTATATGAAAGTTTCTATGTCAGTTCAATTGATGGAAGTAATAAGAGTACTATTTCCTAATCTTTAATTTTAGTGCATATAAGTATGTTAAATAAAAATATAATAAAGAAGGAACTAGTAAAACAATTTACATAATATTCAGAATTTATTGATTTATTTAAGTGGGTTTGCTATGTTATATTCAAGTGAAAAGTGTAAGCGTTTTATTAGATTTTAAAATAAGCGTTTATATTTTTTTATTAGAAATTTACAGAATATTCACAAAATATAAAAAGGAGGTTACATGATTTAATCACTCATTTTAAAAATATGGATTAATGAAAGGAGTGAGTAATTATACACATTCTACTATAATTCATCTGCCAAGACATGACTAAGATTACAAGGTGTCCATTAGGAGGTATGTCCATGAGTAGTTTGTTGCAGGTACAAGATCTCCAAGTTGGTTGGGGAAATAAAAAGAAATTTACTCACATTTTAGACAACGTCAGTTTTACTGTAAAAAAAGGAGAAGCAGTTGGGATTGTCGGAGAAAGTGGTTGTGGTAAAAGTATGACCGCTCTATCAATTATGGGATTACTACCCGCAAATATTGAGTATGATGCTGGATCTATTCAATTTGGGAGTACAGATTTAACTAAGCTTACACAAAATGAAATGAATAAAATTCGAGGGAAAGATATTTCGATGGTGTTTCAAGAACCAATGACATCATTAAATCCATCGTTTACCATTGGGAATCAGCTGGCGGAGGCTTTTAAATATCATTCCAACTATAGTAAGCAAGAAATCAGGGAGAAATCCATTGAAGTGTTAAAAAAGGTGAGAGTTCCAGATCCTGCTCAAAAACTAGATGTTTATCCACATAATTTATCTGGTGGGTTACGACAGCGGGTGATGATTGCAATTGCTCTAGCTTGTAACCCTAAAATACTAATTGCTGATGAACCGACAACAGCGCTGGATGTAACCATACAAGCACAAATCTTGGACCTAATGAATGACTTACGCCAAACAGAAGATATGGCCATCATGATGATTACGCATGATCTAGGAGTTGTTGCCGAAACATGTGACCGGGCAATCGTTATGTACGCTGGCCAAGTAATAGAGGAAGCGACAGTGGAAGAACTCTTTGAAGCGCCTTACCACCCGTACACCCGTGGATTAATGTTATCAGCACCCCAGCTAGGAGAGTTAAAGGAAAAGCTGCATGTTATACCGGGAACAGTACCGGATATTGGAAGTGTTACTAAAGGATGCAGGTTTGCTGAAAGATGCGAACTAGCAACGAACTTATGCAGAGAAGAAACTCCACAACTCGAGGAATTTGACAATGAAAGGAAGGTCCGCTGTTGGCACAAAATGACATGAACAATACATTATTAAAGGTCAAGGATTTAAAAAAACATTACCCAATAAAAAAAGGAATCTTGGGTGGGGAAATAGGGGCAATTAAAGCTGTAGATGGTGTGAGTTTCGAAGTGAAAAGAGGAGAAACATTCAGCATTGTTGGGGAGTCTGGTTGTGGAAAAACAACCACTGGTATGTGCTTAAATAATCTAATCGAACCTACCTCTGGGGAAATCTATTTCAATGATAAGCAGGTTTCCTTTCGTCAAAAAAAGGATTTCCAGGAAGTCCGTAAGAATATGCAAGTTATCTTTCAGGACCCATATAGTTCCCTTAATCCGAAACATTCCATCCAGCGTATAATTAGTGAACCTCTCGTTATTAATAAAATGGGTACAAAATCTGAAATAGAAGATCGAGTGCAATCTTTGATTCGTTTAGTCGGATTAGATTCTTATCATTTAAACCGCTACCCTCATGAGTTATCCGGTGGCCAGAAACAACGTGTAGGGATAGCAAGAGCATTAGCTTTAAATCCTGATTTAATCATATGTGATGAACCTGTATCTGCATTAGACGTATCCATTCAATCACAAATCCTTAATTTATTTGAGGAATTACAGGAAAAGTTTAATTTAACTTATATTTTTATCTCTCATGACTTAAGCGTGGTTGAACATATTAGTGACAGGGTTGCAGTCATGTACTTAGGCAAGATCGTGGAGCAGGGAACAAGAGAAGAAATATTTAACGATCCAAAGCATCCATACACGCAAGCTTTATTATCTTCAGTACCGGTTGCAAAACCGAAAAGTAAAAATAATCGTACACGTATTGTTCTAGAAGGTGATCCACCCAGCCCTCAAAATCCACCTTCCGGTTGTCACTTTCATGAAAGATGTCCAGTAAAAATAGAAGCTTGTAAAAAGGCTTACCCCGATATGAGAGAAGTAAATAATCTGCATAAGGTAGCTTGTCACCTAGTATCGGAAAACCTTAGTATAACCACTCAATAATGACCAAGAAAAAGTGGGGAGATTTCTATGATTAAATTTATTATTCGTCGTTTGCTTATTGCGATTCCGACTATATTATTGACAATCACCATCATATTCTTTGGACTTCGTATACTGCCAGGGGATCCTGCTGTTGCGATGCTGGGACCAGAAGCAAGTCCGGAGGCTGTGGAAGCACTTAGAGAACAAATGGGTCTTAATGAACCATTAATTCAACAATACCTTGCTTTTCTTATGGATATTGTACAGGGTGATTTTGGAGATTCGTTAATCTCCGGACAATCCGTTTCAACACAATTATTCACAAATTTTCCTAACACACTTTTACTGGCATTCACAAGTATCTTTTTTGGGTGTCTAATAGGAATTCCACTGGGTATTGTGTCGGCTAGAAAACGAGATACAGTCCCTGATTCGTCCATACGAATTGTGGCTTTACTAGGAATCTCTGTACCTCCATTTCTATTTGGAATTTTTATGATTTTAATTTTCTCTCTTATGTTCCCAATTTTTCCATCGATGGGGACAGGTGAAGGATTTTGGGGACAGTTATATCATTTGCTGCTTCCGTCCATCACGCTAGGATTAATTTTATCAGCTGCATTAATAAGGTTTACTCGGTCTAGCATGTTAGATGAAATTAATCGAGAATACATTCGCACTGCGAGAGCAAAGGGAGTACCAGAAAAGCTAGTCATTTATAAGCATGTGCTTCGAAATTCTTTAATACCGGTTGTTACGATGATTGGGTTGTATATAACGTCCTTATTGAGTGGGGCCGTGCTCATCGAAACCATCTTTACACGTCCAGGATTAGGAACACTAGCGATTGATGCAATTACTAATAGAGATTTCCCAGTACTTCAAGGTTGCTTAGTTCTATTCACGTTGGTTGTACAGATTGTTAATTTATTGGTGG
This sequence comes from Robertmurraya dakarensis, assembly GCF_900156875.1. Lineage (GTDB taxonomy): Bacteria > Bacillota > Bacilli > Bacillales > Cytobacillaceae > Robertmurraya > Robertmurraya dakarensis. The sequence goes on from NZ_LT707408.1 coordinate 230,202, forward strand.
ATATTAGTTATTCATTCATTGATCCAAAAATCCGACCAAGCTAAAGAGGAGGGAAGTCAAATGGAGCCTACAGTAAAAAAGGCGAACTACTATTTTCCGGAAAAAGAAAAGAGGAAAAGAAAGTCCCCTGAGTGGGAGGCATTTAAGAAAAATAAATTAGGCGTAGCTTCTTTAGTTATCTTAATCATTTTTTGCTTGATTGCTATTTTTGCCCCTATGTTGATGCCTTATGATCCATTAGCACAGGATATGCTTAATCGTCTAGCGGGTCCATCTGCTGATCATTGGCTAGGTGTTGACCCGAATGGGAGAGACATATTAAGCCGAATTATTTTGGGATCACGAACGTCGTTAATAGTTGGATTTGGAGCTGTATTAGTAAGTAGTCTTATTGGATTTGGCATTGGGATGATAGCAGGTTATAAGGGAGGAAGACTAGACGACATTGTGATGAGATTCTTAGATTCCATCATGTCAATTCCTCTTCTGTTATTTGGCGTTATGGTGGTAGTCGCTTTAAATTCAAGTATGCTGACATTAATAATTGCCATAGGGATTGGGTTAGTTCCTGGGTGTGCACGTGTTGCACGCGGATCAACAATGGAATTAAAAGAAAAGGAGTTTATTAAATCTGCAATATCAATGGGAGCAAGTGATATTCGTATTTTATTAACACATATTCTCCCTAATATTACAGGAGCGCTGTTAGTTATATCTACGCTTCATATGACAACGGTCATTATGGTCGAAGCAAGTTTGAGCTTTTTAGGGGTAGGAATACAACCTCCAACACCGACATGGGGGAACATGATACAAGATGGGTTTAATTTTGTTAGGGATCAACCGGGAATTGCCATCTATCCAGGTATTGCGCTTATTATCGTATCCGTTTCCTTTAACGTATTGGGGGATGCGATACGTGACGCAGTAGACCCGCATATTAAGAAACAAAGAAACTAATAGATCCATAAACTAAAGATCGTTTTATCAGGTTTTTTTTAAATAAAAAGGAAATTAGGAATAGGAGGAAGACTGAATGACCACTTCATCTTTATATTTAGCATCACAGATGTTGATTGGTGAACAGTTAAGAAGGGCTGCATATAAAACAGGTAATCAAGAGGTATTTGTCTTCAAAGATAAACGAATAACTTATAAAGAAATGGAAGAACGAGCTCTTCATGTAGCGGCGTGGTTACAGGAGGAAGGAGTAAAGAATCAAGAAAAAGTTGGTTTTATTTTAAGAAATTGCTCCGCATTTGTGGATTGTTTTTTTGGGGCAGCTTTATCAGGGGCGGTTGCTGTTCCTATTAATTTCCGCCTAGGTCCTGATGAATTGGCTTATATTATTCATAATTCTGATACGAAAATTTTAGTGATAGAAAAAGAGAATATAGACACTATTCAAGCGATCAAATCGAAAATTCCTAATGTAGAAAAAATACTAGTTATAGGAGCAGAGGATATCCCACTCCAAGACATGTCTCATTTTGAGGAAATCTTTAAAAGTGATGTGACCTATACGCCTGACGAACAATTAACAGATAATGATCCCGCAGTCATTATGTATACATCTGGAACTACGGGTAAACCCAAAGGTGCTGTATTGACACATAAAGCTATTTGTCATAATGCCCTGAATATGATGTATGAAAGTAAAACTGAGGATAATCAACAGTCTGTTCAGTTAGTTGTCACACCATTATTTCATATTTCCGTATTATCGGGCTTGGCTGGTACATGTATGTCAAATTCAAAAATGGTAATTTTCCGTGAATATGTTCCTCAAGATGTTCTAGAAACGATTGAAAAAGAACGAATTACCTCTTTGTTCTTGGTTCCTACCATGTGGAATCAATTGCTGCAATTGCCTAATTTGGATGACTATGATTTATCATCGATGAAAAGATGTACAACTGGCGGCGCCATTTGTCCATTAGAAATAAAGAAAAAAATTATGAAAAGTTTTCCGAATGCAGGCATCTATGACGGTTTTGGGCAAACAGAAACAAGTTCGGCAACCACTATGCTTAAACCTGAGGATTCCCTCGTGAAAACAAACTCTGTTGGGAAAGCGCTTATTAATATTGAAATTAGAGTAGTTGATGAGGATATGAATGATGTTCCTATTGGAGAAGTTGGAGAAATCATTTACCGTGGGCCAAACCTGCTGAAAGAATACTATAAGCTGCCTGAGGAAACAGAAAAGGCATTTAGAGGTGGATGGTTTCATAGCGGGGATTTAGTCAGACAAGATGAAGAAGGGTTTGTTTATGTGGTGGATCGTAAGAAAGACATGATTATTAGCGGTGGTGAAAATATTTATCCTGCCGAAATTGAGGATATATTGTATGAACATCCTTCTGTATATGAATGTGCGGTTGTAGGCATACCGGATGCACACTGGGGGGAAACAGTGAAAGCCTTTATTGTATTAAAACCTGGTAAAACAGCTACGGAAGAAGAAATCATTGATTTCTGTAAAAGTAAACTAGCTTCTTATAAGAAACCAAAGGAAGTTGAATTTATTGATGAACTTCCTAGAAATGCTTCAGGAAAGATTTTGAAACGTACATTAAGAGAGGTACCAGCAAATAAAAAATAGATTGCTTAAAGCTGTGGCTTAAAAGTGGTGGAGGGGTCAAAAGTGGTAAGAAAAAATAGAGTGATAGTTGTACTTTTTCTATTAATTTGCTCTGCCTTTATTGCAGCTGGATGTACGAACGAAGAGTCAGCAACAGAAACAGAAACTGACACAAAAGCAACGGCAGGGGGAGATGGAGAAAAGGTTTTAAAAGTAGGATTGCCATCTTCACCTGGAAATATTGATCCTCATTTTGCTACTACACATGTTGAATATGAGGTCGTTCAACCTATATTTAATGGGCTAATGCGTTTTCAACCAGGGACAGCTTCCTTTGAGACGATAGAGGGCGATTTAGCGGAAAGCTGGGAAGTAAGTGATGATGGGTTAGCTTGGACCTTTAAATTAAGAAAAGGTGTACAGTGGCAAAAAGGCTACGGTGAGTTTACTTCAGCGGATGTTAAATATTCATTTGAACGAATTATGGATCCTAAAGTAGGGAGTAGTCAACGGACATTATTTAAATATGTTAAAGAAATAGAAACACCAGATGACTACACCGTTATTCTTCATCTGACCCAGCCATACCCAAGCTTACCTGTGAGTTTGGTGGTAGATGGATTGGCGGCGGGGGCCATTGTTAAAAAAGAGGCTATCGAGTCTGAAGGAGATGCTGTAGATAAGCTTGTCGGTACAGGACCTTTTGCATTAGAATCCTATTCCCCTGGGGAGAAAGCTGTATTAACGAAACATGAAGATTATTTCAGGGGTGAACCTAAGCTAGACAAAATTGAAATGACGGTTATGCGTGACCTGACAGCACGTGAAGTGGCGTTAGTTAACGGTGATATTCACATGACAATAGGAGACGCTGATAAGCTATGGCTTGAACGAATGAGTAAGGAAGAAGATCTTATTATTGAAGCAACTGGGTCATACAATGTGTCTTATTTCCATATGAACGTTAATATTCCTCCGTTGGATGATATACGCGTAAGGAAAGCAATTGCCCATGCCATTGATTTTGAGAGTTATCGAAAATCTATGTACGATGAAGATATTGCGGTACCTTTAACCTCTGTCCTTAGTGATGATGCATACGGACATGCCGACATTGGAAAAGTGGAATACAATCCAGAATTATCAAAGAAGCTTTTGGCAGAGGCTGGTTATCCAGATGGCATTAAAATTCCAAAAACATTAACACCAAATGTTGATGCTTATATTAGAGCCAATAGCTTTATTCAGGAGCAATTAAGACAGGTGGGAATTGAAGTCCCAATGGAACAAGTCGATTTACCAACGTGGATACCTGCGATTTATGGACAGAAAAACTCTGTTAATTTCCAAACAGGTGTTACAAGAGTACATGGAATTGTTCATTTACATCGCGTTTGGCATTCAGAAGGAAACGCTAATTTTACTGGATATAGCGGATCAGATGAATTATTGGAACGTGCAGAGGCAGAGATGGAAGAAGAGAAAGCGCTTGAATTATATAAGCAGGCGCAGCAAGAGATTTTCGATGCGTATGTGTCCATACCTATTTTAGCGGGTAAGCAAATTAATGTGCGTAGAAAAGAAGTTGATTTAGGCTATGAATTAAAGGCAACTGGAATTTATATGGCTCCAAAATATGAAACAACGGATCTAAAATAGTAAAGTATTTTTCTTTTCACATTGTTTTATAAGAGTTTTTCAATAAGTTAATTACATCTTATTGGAAACTCTTTATCTATTTATTAAATATTGTTTTAAGCTTCGTGCTTAAACGATAGTGGGGGAGTCATAAGGTGAAAAAGAATAGAGTAAAACTTTTGCTTTTTCTATTGCTTTGCTGTGCCTTTGTTGCAGCTGGATGTACAAATGAAGAGTCAGGAACAGAAACTGCTGCAAATGATGATAGTACGACTGGTGGAGAGAAGGTCTTAAGAGTGGGTCTAGCGTCTTCACCAGGCAATATTGATCCTCATTTTGCTACTACACATGTTGAACTAGAAGCTACTCAACCTATATTTAATGGACTATTGCGGTTTCAACCCGGGACAGCTTCTTTCGAGACGATAGAAGGTGACTTAGCCGAAAGCTGGGAAGTAAGTGAAGATGGATTAGCTTGGACCTTTAAATTAAGAAAAGGTGTACAGTGGCATAAAGGATATGGTGAATTCACCTCTGCGGATGTTAAATATTCATTTGAACGAATTATGGATCCGGAAGTAGGAAGTATTCAACGGTCATTATTTAAATATGTTAAAGAAATAGAAACTCCAGATGACTATACCGTTGTTCTCCATCTAACCCAGCCATACCCAAGCTTACCCGTGAGTTTGGTTATTGATGGAATGGGTGCGGGTGCTATTGTAAAAAAAGAAGCGATTGAGTCTGAAGGAGATGCTGAAGATAAGTTTGTCGGTACTGGACCTTTTGCTTTAGAAACCTATACACCAGGGGAAAAAGTCATTTTAACTAAACATGAAGCGTATTTTAGGGGAGAACCAAAGCTGGACAAAATTGAAATGACGGTTATGCGTGACTTAACAGCACGTGAAGTGGCGTTAGTTAACGGTGATATTCATATGACAATAGGGGACGGTGATAAGCTTTGGATTGAAAGAATGAGTAAGGAAAAAGATCTTATTATTGAAAAAACTGGCTCTTACCTTGTATCTTATTTCCATATGAATGTTGAGTTTCCTCCATTGGATGATATACGTGTGAGAAAAGCGATCGCACATGCCATTGATTTTGATAGTTTTCGATTATCATTATACGATGAAGATATTGCCGTACCTCTAACTTCTGTCCTTGCTGATGATGCATACGGACATGCTGAAATCGGAAGAGTAGAATACAATCCAGAATTATCAAAAAAGCTTCTGGCGGAGGCTGGTTATCCAAATGGCTTAAAACTTCCAAAAACGGTTACACCAAATGTTGACAGTTATATTAGAGCCAATAGCTTTATTCAGGAGCAATTAAGACAAGTAGGGATTGAGATCCCAATGGAACAAGTCGATTTGCCAACGTGGATCCCTGCGATTTATGGAGGGAAAAACCCTGTTAATTATCAATCCAGTCTTGCAAGAGCACATGGAATTGTCCATTTAAATCGTATTTGGCATTCAGAAGGAAGCGCTAATTTTCCTAGATACGGCGGTTCGGATGAACTATTAGAACGAGCAGAGGTAGAGATGGATAAAGAGAAAGCGCTTGAATTATATAAGCAGGCACAGCAAGAGATATTCGATGCGTATGTATCCATACCTGTTTTAGCTAGTAAGCAAATTAATGTCCGTCGAAAAGAAGTTGATTTAGGCTACGATTTAAAGGCAACTTGGAATTATGTGGCTCCAAAATATGAAACAACTGATCTAAAATAGTAAACCATTTTTTTATTACCATTGTTTTATAATAGGTTTCCAATAAGTTATTTCCAATCTTATTGAAACTCTTTAACTGCATTAAATTATTTGAATTTTCTTACTTCTAATAGAGGAGGGGTAGTAATGATAAAAAAAGGAAAATTTAATTTGTTGTTATTGCTATTTTTTAGCTTTGTCTTTATTGCAGCTGGATGTACGAATGAGGAGTCTGCTACAGAAACGGACAAAAACGCTGCCGTTGGGACAAATGGAGAGAAGGTTTTAAAAGTAGGTTTAGGAGCCTCACCAGGGAATATTGATCCCCATTTTGCTACTACACATGCTGAAATGGAAATTATTCAGCCTATCTTTAATGGATTAATGCGGTTCAAACCCGGAACTGCTAGTTTTGAAACAATAGAAGGCGACTTAGCGGAAAGCTGGGAAATCAGTGAAGATGGATTAGCTTGGACGTTCAAGTTAAGAGAAGGTGTGCAATGGCAGAAAGGATACGGTGAGTTCACGTCTGCCGATGTTAAATATTCACTTGAACGCATTATGAATCCGGACGTAGGAAGCAGTCAACGTACATTATTCAAATATGTTAAAGAAATTGAAACGCCTGATAAATATACCGTTATTATTCATCTAACCCAACCATACCCAAGCTTACCTGTTAGTTTGGTTGTAGATGGAATGATGGCGGGTACCATTGTTAAAAAAGAGGCTATAGAGTCTGAAGGAAATCCTGAAGATAAGCTTGTCGGTACAGGACCTTTTCAATTGGAATCCTATACCCCAGGGGAAAAGGCTGTTCTAACTAAACATGAAGCGTACTTTAGGGGAGAACCTAAGTTAGATAAAATTGAAATGACGGTTATGCGAGACTTGACTGCACGTGAAGTAGCACTAGTTAAAGGCGATATTCATATGACTCGCGGAGAAGCTGATAAGCTTTGGATAGAAAGAATGAGCAAGGAGGAAGACATTACGATTGAAGCAACTGGATCTTACAATGTGTCAACTTTCCATATGACGGTTCATGTCCCTCCATTGGATGATATACGTGTAAGAAAAGCGATTGCACACGCCATTGATTTTGAGAGTTTACGCAAATCTTTATACGATGAAGATATTGCGGTTCCATTAACTTCTGTTCTTAGTGAAGATGCCTACGGACATGCTGATATTGGTCAAGTGGAATATAATCCAGAATTATCGAAGAAGCTTTTAAAAGAGGCCGGATATCCGGATGGTATTAAGATTCCAAAAACGTTAACACCGAATATTGATAGTTATATAACAGCGAATAGCTTTATTCAGGAGCAATTAAGACAAGTCGGGATTGAAGTCCCAATGGAACAAGTAGATTTACCGACATGGATACCTGCGATTTATGGACAGGAAAACTCAGTTAATTTCCAAGCAGGAATTCAGAGATCGCATGGAATTGTTCAATTACATCGTGTATGGCATTCGGAAGGGAATGCTAATTTTACTGGCTATGGAGGCTCAGATGATTTATTAGAACAGGCAGAGGCTGAGTTAGATGAAGCGAAAGGGCTTGAATTATATAAGCAAGCACAGCAAGAAATTTTCGATGCATATGTATCCATCCCTGTTTTTGCTGTTAAGCAAATAAATGTAATTCGAAAAGAAGTAGATTTAGGTTATGAATTAGAGGGAACCGGGGTTTATGTAGCTCCGAAATATGAAACAACTGACTTAAAATAATATTAATGGTTTAATATGAGGTTTCCAGTAAGTTATTTTGAACTGATTGGAAGCCTTTTTTTATTGCGAACATTTGTTCTATTGTGATAAAATAGGAAATGAAAAGGGGTGAGTATTTTGGCTAAATCTACAAATCCAAGTTATGTTTTAACGTTGAGATTAGCAACTGAAATACACCAAGAACACAAATTATTTAAAAGGTTTGAACTTGCTAGGAATATCTACAACGCTTGCTTAGGGGAATTGTTAAAAAGGTATTCGACTTTAAAACAATCAAAACGTTACAAATCTGTTTGTAGGATGGAAAAAGGAAAACAGAGAAACCAAATGTTTTCGGATTTGAACAAGGAATTTGGTTTAGCTGAGTATTCACTTCATGAGTTCGTCAAATCTATGCAACATCAGTTCAAACAAAATTTAGACTCATTCACTTGTCAAAAAATTGCCACTAGGGCATTTAAAGCTTTTGAAAAGTTACTATATAAACAAGGAAAAAAGGTTAAATTTAAGAAATACGGAGAAATGGGATCTGTCGAAGGGAAAACCAATTCAACTGGGATTCGCTACAAAAATGGTAATATTGTTTGGAACGCACTTGTTCTTCGAACTATTGTAAAGAAAAAGGATGTATATGCTCATTTGGCATTGAGAGATAGAATTAAATTTGTCAGGATAAAAAGAGAGTGGTTCAAGGACAAGTATGTGTACTATGCCCAGTTAGTATTGGAAGGTATTCCTCCTAAGAAGTACAATAATGAAGGTGTTAAAGATAACAAAACTAATGAGAGCAAAGTTGGAGTTGATATAGGGACATCCACCGTTGCAGTTTGTTCTGAAAATGGAGTGTTTTTAACGGAATTAGCACCGAGTGTTGCCGACTTTGGCAAGAGGATAACAATGATACAAAGGGCTATGGATAGAAGTAAAAGAGCAATGAACCCTTTAAAGTACAACGAGGATGGAACCGTTGATACTAATAACAAATCGAAATGGTATTTTTCAAAACGGTATATAGTTAAGAAAAACCAATTGAAAGAACTGCAAAGGTTAAATAAAGTAAAACGGAAGCAGGATCACGAAATCCTCTCGAATCGCATCATCTCGCTCGGCACAAATGTTATCGTTGAAACGATGAGTTTTAAGGTACTTCAGAAACGAACGAAAAAAACTACGGTAAATGAAAGAGGTAAATTCAATTCAAAGAAAAGGTTTGGTAGAACTATAAGTAATCGGGCCCCTGCAATGCTCCTCGCTATTATTGACCGCAAATTAAAGTACACTGACAAAAACTTAAAAAAGGTAAACACAATTCTAATAAGAGCTAGTCAATACAATCATATAACTGATACCTATGAAAAGAAAGAACTTCATCAAAGGTGGAATGACTTTCATTTTTGTAAAATCCAAAGGGATTTATATTCAGCCTTTTTGCTTATGAACTGCAAAGATAATTTGCAAGAAATAGATAGGGAATTATGCATACAAAACTTTGAACGATTTAGAGAGAAACATGATTTAGAAATTCAATCATTAAAAGTGAAAGAGAGAACCCCCATTTCAATGGGTGTTTAATAATGAATATCGGTTTAGATACGAGCCGAAACAATCGCAAATAGAAACGATGGTTTCTTTGGTTGTAGAAGTCTAATTGAACATATATGAGTTCCTTTATGTTGTAACTCGAGAAGTTTATAATCTTTCGGGTGAGAGTATTGGAGATGTGTATAAGTAAATTAGAACCCCACTCCTTCAGGTGTGGTAGTATCAGACTTCTATAGAATACTGTTATATTCCATTAATAGTTTTCATTTAGTAGTTTTATTTGTAAAGTGGAAATGGCTTTCATTTTTTCAAAATGTACGGGTATGGGGAACGCTGGAAATGCTAGTGAGAGCAAATGTGAAAGCACGAACATTTACTTGAGAATAATTATCTTTGGCTATTAGAAAAGATTTCATTTATTGCAAAACTCCCTAAATTAGTAAGAGAAACGTCAATGTTTTTAATCTGAATAACACGAGATGATAACAATACTTAGGTAAATTAGATACAGGCAGGTGATGGTACTGCTGGAAATTTAGAGTAAAAATCTTACTCAGAATAATAGGAGGTGAATCAATAAATAAAGGGTTTCACGAAAAAATCCATCCTATCAGTAGAAAAATACGAATTAGGAGAGATGAAATAATGGCTAAAAAACAGATGGGTACTAAGAAAGTAAATAAAACATTGTCGAAGAAAGTAGCTCCATTAGTAATGTCAACATCAATGGTAGCAGCAACCTTATTAGCAGCTGGTGCACCGATTTCTGCCGCAGAGCTTGATAAGAAGGGTGTTAATCCTGATGTTGTTGAACAAGTGAAAAATCACGGTCAGGAAGTATCTTCATTAGCAAAAAGTCTTCCAGGATCTCCTGAAAAAGGTGCGCTTGTTAGCGAACTAGCTAAAGAAAAATCCGGAAAAACAGATGATGCTTCTGATGACAATGAAAACATAGATGAAACAAATAATGATGAGCCGCAAGATGGTAATATAAGTGACGATACAGCAGAAGCAGATGACCAGGTAAATGATGATGAAGCAGAAGTAGATGAAGAAATAGAAGAGGAAGAAACAGATGCGCCAGCAGCGGAAGATGAACAAGTAATTGATGATGAAGCAGATGAAGAAATAGAAGACATAGAAACAGAGGCGCCAGCAGAAGAAGATGGTGAAGTAAATGATGATGAAGCAGAAGCGGATGATGAAACAGAAGAGGAAGAGACAGAGGCACCAGCAGAGGAAGATGGCCAGGTAGAAGATGACGCAGCAGAAACTGAGGATGGCGCTGGAGATGATACTGAAACTCCTGTTGAAGACACGACTTCAGAAAATACTAATGCAAAAGATGAAGAGGCTGACTCTAGTAAATGGGTAGATGAAACATATCAATTTATCGGTGATAGCTATCAAAGTGTGATTGGGTATTACCAAGCTTTTCTTGATCAATATTTAAGTCAATCAGATTCTGACCAAACAAATGAGGATTCTGAAAACACACCAGTCGCAGAAGAGGTTTCTGATGTATCTGCTGATTCTAATAACCCAGAAACAACAGATTTAGAGGCAAATACTGACTTAGATACCACGGTTGATAACTCTGATACGGGTTTAACAGCTGTTACTGATGTCAATGTGGATAGCGATATGAGTGTAGACGCTGAGGATCAACCTACTGATCTTGAAGAAACAGCAGCGCAAGAAACAGAAGTACCTGTAGAAGAGACAGAAACAGATGTTGTGGAACCAGTACCAACAGAAGATGAGGAAGTAACATCTACTACAGAAACAGAAAGTGAAAATGAAGATCAACCTACTGTCCTTGAAGAAACAACACCGGAAGAAACAGTAGAACCTGTAGAAAATACAGAAACAGATGTTTTGGAACCGACACAAACAGGAGATGAAGAAGTAACTTCTACTACCGACACAGAACAAGTGAGTGAAAATGAAGCAGAAAAAGAATCCGATCAAAATTCTTTAAAGGATAAATTAATTGGATACTATCAGGATCTAGTAGCTTCATTCTCTAACCTTACGAACTTCTTTAAGTAATAGGAACGATCTAGTATTGTTTTTACGAAATGACGAAGCCTTTCATCAGTCTATTAAACTGGTGGAAGGCTTTTTATAGTAATTGAATCCTTTTCCAATATGACTGTAGTATTTTGCTACAACTGGTTGAATTATGTAAATCTGTCAATTATGATAGTTTAGTACCATTTCTCAGCGCGCTAATATATGTATTAATAGAAGAAAAAGGCAAACTATTCCGAAAGGGTAGGACGCAAAGCCTAGGGTCTAAGGTTAGATAGGGATAAAAGTCCTTAAGCTACGATCGCCTGGTTACCAAATAACGGATTGACCTTTTTTATTAAAATCCTTTGGCTGTTCTATTTATAATAGAATGGCTTTTTTCTGTTACATACATGGCTATCCCTGTATGAAAATGGATTTTAGAAAAGTGTCTTGTCTACAAGAATCACTAGACAGAAAGGAAATTTAGTATAATGAAAAGAATCTTCAGAAGTCAAAAGCGAATGCGGCTAGCAAAGTTTAAAAATCTTAAGATTGGATGGAAATATGGATTAGCGTTAGTGATTGTTGTTATTCTATTTGGGGTATCTACATTAGTAACCACAAATCTAATTGCCGGGGTAGGAGAGGATATTGAGGCTCTAGAGAGGCGAAGCGATCGGGCGATAAAAGTGACGGAAATGGGGTCGCTAATTCGAGCAAAGTCAATTAGGATGGTCAGTTATCTAGTAGAAGGTGACCCAGTCTTTGTCGGTGAATATGAAGATCGCAAAAAACAATTTGATTCACTTGCAGCTGAATTAAGTGATGCAATGGATACATCAGAACAAAAAAGGTTATTTGAAAAGATAATCATCTACGATAAAAGAATAAATGAGGTCTTTACTACGAGTGTTATACCCTCAGTTGAAAATGGTGATATTGCCCTAGCGCGGTCAGTTGTTAGTCAAGCTAATATCATTCGGACGGATACGGTTGAATTATTAGATGAACTTCGTGCGATTGTAAATCAGGAACGAGATCTAGCAGTTAGTGAAGCACAAGATAGTCAAATAAAGGCTTTTAATGTATTACTCATTTCGATGGTTGTCTCTATTCTAGTTGGTGGATTGCTTGTATTTTTGGTCAGCCGTTCGGTATCACGCAATCTACAAAAGGTTGTAGCGGTAAGTGACCAAATAGCAGAAGGTAACCTTGATGTCGAATTACTTGATTATGATAGCAAAGACGAAATTGGCCAATTAACAATAGCTATCAATGCCATGGCTGGAAATTTGAAGTCAATGATTAGAAAAGTGTCCCAAGTGTCAGAGACTGTCTCTAGTCAAAGTGAGGAATTAACTCAATCTGCCAATGAGGTAAAAGCAGGATCGGAACAAGTTGCGGTTACGATGCAAGAATTAGCAGCTGGATCAGAGTCGCAAGCAAATCATGCATCAAACCTTGCTTTGCTAATGGAATCTTTTTCATCAGAAATGCTTGAAGCAAATAAAAATGGTGACCAAGTATATGAGTCTTCGAATAGAGTACTAGGGATGACAACTGAAGGCACTGATTTAATGGGAGAATCTGTTAAACAAATGGCGACTATTGATCAGATTGTCCAAAGTGCCGTTCAGAAGGTACAGGGATTGGATACACACTCCCAAAAGATTACAAAGCTTGTATCAGTCATTCATGATATTGCAAACCAAACCAACCTCTTAGCACTAAATGCCGCTATTGAGGCTGCAAGAGCAGGGGAACATGGAAAAGGTTTTGCTGTTGTAGCAGATGAAGTAAGAAAACTGGCAGAACAGGTATCTATTTCTATAAAGGATATAACAGAAATTGTCTCTAATATTCAGAAGGAATCAGCTAATGTCGTAGACTCTCTCCAAGAGGGGTATAAAGAAGTAGAAAAAGGAACTGGACAGATTAAGACAACGGGAAATACATTTAATGAAATTACAAAAGCTATCAAGGAAATGTCTGGCAATATTAAAAACATTACCAATAATTTAGCAACCATGACTACAAGCAGTAATGAAATGGGAGCAGCTATACAAGAAATTGCCTCGGTTTCAGAAGAGGCAGCGGCAGGAATTGAACAGACTTCTGCATCATCTCAGCAAACTAGCAGTTCAATGGAAGAGGTAGCTGAAAACTCGGAGGAGCTTTCGAAGCTAGCGGAGGAATTGAATGGACTGGTACGACAATTTAAATTTTAAAGTTTAATATCAAACAGTGCCCATCCTGTTATACCGGCAGGACGGGCACTGCATTTTTATTTAATTTTTCGCCAGAGAGTACTCCGGCTAATCCCTAAGCGATCGGCAGCTTTCGATTGGTTGAAGTTCTCTTCTGCTAAAACTAGATTAATGATATCCTTGTTAATTTCATCTAGCGGTTTATCTAAATTGAGGAAGTTCCTATAATTATTAGATTCTGGAAGATCCTCAGATGAAAGTACTCTGTTCACTGTTTCAGCATTAACGTAATAGGAATCAGTGAGAATGATCAACTCCTCCATTACACGTCGTAGTTGATCAATATTATTGTTCCAATGAAAATCTTGAAGAAGTTTTATGGCATCCTTTTCTAATCCAATTACCTGTTTTCCGTACTTTAAGATTAAGTCGCTTAAGAATATACTAGCTAGGCTGGGTATGTCTTCCTTTCTTTCAGAGAGACTTGGCATGATGATTGGCAATGCATTCAATTCATTTTTTATAAAATACTGCAAGGAACTGTTATCGAATGACTTAGAGTTGCCGTGAATACATGAGAAAATAAAGCGATTTCGCTTATGAACATAAGTATTACGAAAATAGGATTCAAAGGTAGTTTGGCTGACTTCATCCATAAAGTGCAAGTTTTTGATGTAGAAAGTAAAATCACTATTTGTAAATAGTGAATCTTCTGATTCGAATAAGGAAACCCACTTTTTATAGTTCATATGTTTAGCGTTTATGATGATAAACGGGTTCTTATTATATTGACTATTATGATAGATTGCGTGGGCTAATGTTTCCTTCCCAGTCCCTTTTTCCCCGTATAAAATGATGGGGGATGATGTTTGGGAATATACCTTTACTTGCTCAATGGCGTTTTTCAATATTTCATTGGAAGTGTTAAATGTTTCTAAGTTTACTTGCTGAGCATCTGATGCATTTTTAATGATTATGTCTTGAGTAAAAGGTTTTAATGATGCCTTGTGCATTTCTATAAAAAAGGCAGGATAAAAGATTCCGTCAACGTCTAGTAATTCCCCTCTTATAAGAATAGGGTTATCGTCGAATCTCTTTAAGATTCTACATTCCTTCTCTTTCAATAAAATCGGAACTAATTCTTCTGTTTCTTTTACTAATTTCTCATTGTCCTCAAGGTTTTCTATCATATTACAATAGATTATTTTTCCATCCTGGTTATAACAGAGGACGGAAACGTTTACATTTTTTAGGACACTTTTTATTAATTTTGTTTCATGATTGTTTCTTGATAGAAGCTTCTCTAAGCGGATCACTTCGTCAAAAGAGCTTAGGACACTTTCGCGGCCAGAGGTAACTAGGATGGTATTGAATCCCATCATTCTTGCGCGATTAACGGTGATAACATCCCCTACAATTAAACTGATTCCTTTATTTTTTAATTCTGCAAGACATCCGTCAATCTCGTAAATATCTGTTATTGTTTTAACTTCTACATCGTACTCCATGATTTGGCAAATCATATCGGCGGATTCAGTGATACTCTTATATCCAACAATGACGAATGGACCAAAGTAATTTTGTGCTAGTTTAATAGCCCGCATCATGTCAATAATTGAGAGTTTGATATCAATGACAGGTAATTCAGATACTCCTCTAATCAAATCTGCGGTACCTGCACGTGAAATAATTGCGTCATATTGTTCTTCTTGGATGGATTTCACTATTTCAACACCATCTAACATATCGGCAACAAAAGTATGCACATCGAGTTCTGATCTTTCCTTCGCCAGTTCATTAATAAGGTCTTTTAGCCCATTATAAGGGGCGATCGCTAGTGTTTTTATTTTTGTCATCACGATACCTCGAATTTTAATTTTAAACACATTTTAACATAACTTTCTTTCTTGTTGAAAAGTGTTTTATTTAAATACAAAAATAATGTCGAATATTCTACCTAAATTAATTATTTTGAAAAAGTGTTTCAAAATAAAACAGTTAACACTATTTATACCGTTGAAAGCGTTTTACTACTGTATTACAATAACAATGCGTAGAAATGGTACTTATTTAGGGGGTTATAAAATGAAAGCAGCTTTTGTTGTTGACACAAATAAAGTTGAGATTCAGGATATTGATGTTCCTGTAATTGGAAATGATGAGGTTTTAATAAAAGTAAAAAATGTTGGTGTTTGTGGTTCTGACCTTCATTTATTTAAAGGTACACATGCATTCAGAAAACCGCCGGTTATTTTAGGTCATGAAATTGCTGGAGAAATTGTTGAGATTGGTAAGGATGTTACGAAATTTAAAATTGGCGACCGTGTAACGGTAGAGCCGCATATTGGCTGTGGTGAGTGTGAGTTCTGCCAAAAGGATTTAGTAAATCTTTGCTTAAATAAGAAAGCTCCGGGAACACCTGGTTGGATCGGAACATTTGCTGAATATTTCAATGCTCCAGAAAAAACGGTTTATAAAATCGCTGATGGGATCAGCTATGAAATGGGTACTCTGGTAGAACCTTTGGCAGTAGCGATTCATGCGATTGATAGAATTACAGTTCCTGAAAAAGATACTATTGCTATTTTAGGTTCTGGAACAATTGGTTTATTAACGTTAGTGGCTGCGAGAGAAGCTGGCTATAAAAATATTATTTGTACAGACACACAGCAGTTTAATTTAGATATGGCTATGGAACAAGGAGCAACATTGGCGCTTAACCCGCTAGAAGAAGATGTAGTAGCTAAAGTTCTAGAGTTCACTGAAGGCAGAGGGGTAGATGTAGCGCTAGTTTGTGCGGGCTCAAAAGTGATTGTAGACCAGGCTTCTTCTATGACAAGAAGAAGAGGGGAAGTTGGAATCGTTGCGATGATTACTGAACAGATTCCTGTAAATACGTATAATTTTGTATTTAATGAGATTTCTCTTTTTGGTGCGATGACTTATGAAACAAAGGATTTTGCAAAAGCAAGTAAAATGATCAATAACGGCCTTGATTTAAATGCATTTGTTACACAAAGAATGGATCTTGATGAATCTCAACAGGCGCTGGATGTTCTTGATCAAAAAACAGAAAATGTCGTTAAAGTTTTAATAGAAGTAAACAAATAATATAAAAAAGGGTGGGAGAACATGAAGAAATTATCTACTTTATTAATGTTAATGATTATTGCTGTCGGAACAGTTCTTGCGGGTTGCTCTGGAGGAGATTCTGAAACAGCAGGTTCATCTGATGAGGGTGGATCTGAAGAGTTGGTTTTAAAGCTAGGACATATTCAATCTGAAAATGACCTTTGGCACGATGGAGCTATTAAATTTAAAGAAGAAGTGGAAGCGGCTTCAGAAGGTAAAATTAAAGTTGAACTTTTCCCTAACTCTACTCTAGGTGGAGATAGAGATATGGCAGAAGGACTGCAAATTGGAACAGTTGACTTTGCTTTGATCGCAGGGGTTCTAGGTAACTTTGAACCTTCAATCCAGTTGCTAGAATTACCATACCTTATGAATAGTGAAGAAGAGTTTGCAAAGGTTATTCATGGTGAAGTAGGACAAGAAATTGCTGATCGTGTATTAGAAGCTTCTGATATTAGAATCCTAAACTGGTGGGACCGCGGTCCAAGACATGTAACTTCAAATAAGCCAATTAATAGCTTAGCAGATATTGAAGGTCTGAAAATTAGATTACCAGAAATTAAGGCAATGGAAGAAACTTGGAAAGCAATGGGGGCTTCTCCGACTGCAATGGCATGGAGTGAAGTTTACACAGGACTTGAACAAAATGTAATTGAAGCTCAAGAAAACCCAATTCCATTCGCTTATGGCGGTAGAATTCATGAAGTACAAGATTACTTAGCTCTTACTGCGCACAAATATGAGTATGTAACATTAGCAATGAGTGAATTAACTTGGGGCAAATTAACTCCAGAACAACAAGAAATCATTACAAATGCGGCCAATGCGGCAACTGAGTATGAAAATAGCTTAGTAAAAGATAAAACAGATGAAATTCTTGAAACAATGAAGAGTGAAGGATTGCAGGTAACAACTCCAGATACAGAAGAGTTTGCTAAAGCTGCAAGAGCTGCTCATGAAGATTTTGCAAAAACAATTGACATTGATCTTTATAACAAAATTTTAGACGCGATTAAATAAGGATGAAGAATATTGGCGGGAGTAAAGTTACCTTTGCTCCCATCAATTTTATCTTCGTTAAGGGAGGGAGAATTGTGTGGAAAAGCTTGATAACATCCTCGTTAAATTCTTGTATTGGATATGCGCCTTACTCATGTTTCTAATGGTTACCATTATTACTGCTCAAGTAATATCAAGATATGTCTTTGGCAATCCATTTACTTGGTCTGAAGAACTGGGGAGATATACATTTGTTTGGATGTCCTTCCTAGGTATGGCGGTGGGGATGAAATACGGTTCTCATATCGCATTAGATATTTTAGAAAAGAAACTAAAAGGCGTAAGCCAAAAGACTATTATTTTATTTAATAATTTACTTCTCTCGGTGTTTGGCTTTCTGCTGACGTACAGTGGTTTCCAGCTAGTTCAATTAGGTGCAAGACAAACTAGCCCTTCCTTGGGGATACCGATGCAGTATGTTTATATGGTGATTCCAATTTCAGGGATTATTTTATTATACTTCGTTATTAGTAACACTATTCAAAGTAACAAAAGAAAGGAGGAAGCAGTGTAATGGGTGTGATATTGTTTGGTTTATTTGCTTTGTTTTTAATACTGGGAGTACCAATCGCTTTTGTACTAGCATTATCATCCATTGGAGCAATTTATTATGCTGATTATCCGATTGTCGTACTGAGCCAAAGGCTGTTTACATCGCTTGACTCCTTTCCTTTAATGGCAATTCCTTTATTTATGTTAGCTGGATCCATAATGGGTCATGGTGGTATTACTAAAAGAATCATTGACTTTGCTTTATCCATCGTTGGTAGTATCAAGGGGTCATTGGCTCATGTTGTTTCTATGAGTGGTGTAATGTTAGGAGGGATTTCTGGTTCGGGTGTTGCTGACGCTGCTGCATTAGCTTCAATAATGGTTCCAGAAATGAAGAGAAGAAAATATGATCTTGGTTTCTCTGCCGCACTGGTTGCAGCATCAGGAAGTATAGGTCTTATCATTCCTCCGAGTATTGCGTTGATTATTTATGGGGTAACAACACAAGCTTCAATTGGTGATTTGTTCTTGGCGGGGATTGTCCCTGGGATTCTAATTGCACTAGGGTTCTTCCTTTATTCCTTCTATGTAGCAAAAAAGAATAACTACCCTGCAGAAGGAAAAGTGAGTTTCCCTGGGGTTTGGAAGAGCTTTAAATCAGCTATTTGGGCTTTGTTGATGCCGATTATTATCATTGTCGGTATTCGAGGTGGAGTGTTCACTGCAACTGAAGGTGGAGCTATTATTTCGGTTTATGCACTAATAATTAGTATGTTTATTTATAAAGAATTAAAGATTAAGGATTTACCGAAAATCTTTTTTGAAGCTTCTGTTAGTACGGCTGTTATTTCTATTATTATTGCTGCTACTTCATTATTCAGTTGGTTATTATCAAGTCAGCAAATTCCTCAGCAAATTACAACTGCGCTTCTTGGAGTATCAGATAACCCGATTGTTATCTTGTTAATTATCAATCTTCTTCTTCTAGTTGTAGGGATGTTCCTAGATAGCTCACCAGCTATTATGCTTTTAGCGCCAATTCTTGGTCCGGTAGCAATTAATATGGGAGTCGATCCAGTTCAATTTGGATTAGTGATGGTAATCAACTTAACCATTGGATTATTAACTCCACCAGTAGGTACGGCTATGTATGTATCAAGTAATATATCGGGAGTGCCGATTATGAAACTTTCGAAAAGCCTAATACCATTCTGGCTCATTATGATAACGGTCTTATTGTTAGTTACATTTGTGCCGGCGATAACGACTTTCTTCATTAAATAGTGTCTCAGGTATTAAAAGATATAAATTTGAAAGGAGTCTATTATGAGTAAAATCGTATTAGGGATTGTCGCGGATGATTTTTCTGGTGCCAGCGATGCAGCATCGTTTCTAGTTGAACAAGGAATTAAAACGTTACTGTTTAATGGCGTGCCAAGTGAGGATCTTCAGGCCTCAGAAGAAAAAATTGCCGTGGTCGTTGCCTTAAAAACTCGAACGGAAGAAACTTCAAAGGCAGTTTCTGAAAGCTTAGAGGCTTTCAACTGGTTGAAAAAGAACGGTGCAGAGCAGTTGTATGTAAAATATTGCTCAACATTTGATTCGACTAAAGATGGAAATATCGGCCCAATTATTGATAGTGTCCTTGAAACGTACAATATAAAGTACACGATTATTGCCCCAGCACTTCCGGTGAATGGAAGAACGGTTGAAGACGGTCACTTGATCGTTAATGGAGTGCCTTTGAATGAAACACATATGAAGGATCATCCTTTGACACCGATGTGGGATTCTGATCTTGCTAAATTAATGGAACCGCAAGGGAAATATCAAAGCTTAAAAATTAACCATGAATTGTTGAAGTTAAGTAATGAAGAAATTCTCAAAGTAATCGATGAGTTTGGCCAGGATAAAGAACATTTTTATGTTATTCCAGATTATTATGAAGAAGAACATGCTCAGAAAATCATTGAGCTATTTGGGGATTTGTCACTTTTAACAGGCGGATCGGGTCTCATGGCTGGGCTTGGCCGTAAATACCGAAAGGATTTGGATGCTAAGTCTGAACAGGTGCCAAGTCCGACTACTGGAAAAGCGATTATCTTGGCAGGAAGTTGCTCGGCGGCGACACTGGGACAGATAGAAGAATATAAAAATACAAATGGAACTTCTTTCAGAATTGATCCTTTGCAACTAGTAGAGGGGACTCAAACAAAGGAAGAGCTATGGGAGAGTATTCAGGCAGCGAATGAGGATTCTGTTTTAGTGTACAGTTCTGATAAGCCGGATAATGTAAAGGAAGCGCAAAGAGCTGGCAGGGAGGTTGTTTCAGGACTTCTTGAGAAGACAACTGCATTTCTTGCTAAAAAGGCTGTTGAAAGCGGTTATAATCGCATTATTGTAGCGGGCGGGGAAACGTCAGGTGCAGTAACGAAGATCCTTGGGTACGATTCCTACCAAATTGGTGAGAGTATTGCTCCGGGGGTACCAATTATGATGCCGCTAAAGAATGAAAAATTGAGATTAGTATTGAAGTCTGGTAATTTCGGTCAAAAGGATTTCTTCACGAAAGCTGTTGATATGACAAAGGGGAATTTTAATGACTAGTCTAGAGAACAAATTAAAAGAAGCAATTTGGATTGCGAAAACATTGTATGATCGAGATAAAGCAACGGGTTCTTCGGCTAATTTGAGTTTCCTTCACGAAGGAAATATATATATTACGGGTACGGGAACTTGTTTTGGTACCTTAACAGAAGATGATTTTTCCGTATTGAGCAGAGATGGGGAACATATAAGCGGAATTAAACCAAGCAAGGAATTTCCACTGCATAAGACTTATTATGATAAAAGTTCATCCATTCAGGCTGTTATTCATACGCATAGCTTCTATTCAACGCTATGGTCTTGTTTAAAGCATCGTAATGAAAAGGATATTATTCCTTCCTATACACCATATTTAAAGATGAAGCTTGGAACTGTGGGGCTAGTACCGTATGGTAAGCCGGGTTCTAAGGAACTCTTTGACTTTTTTGAGGAGCGCATTAATGACAGTGATGGCTATATCCTGCAAAACCATGGACCGGTCGTGGGGGATAAGGACCTAATGTCGGCGTTTTACGTATTAGAGGAACTCGAAGAGAGTGCAAGGATCGCTTGGGAACTTCGTAATGAGGATGCGAATTTAATTGAATAGACTATTAAGGGGTGTCCTGTTTGGATGCCCTCTTTTTGATGATGGCAAGTAAGTTTGCACATAAAACGGGATTAAGGCCGTTCTTATAAAGCCTTCGGTTCGTTCAGTGATGAACAAATCGAGGGCTTTTTGTTTGGAAATATATGTTTAACTAAAACCATTTTCTTATATGAAGGTAAATTTTTTGTTGTTAAAGTTGTTGGTTTCAGAAAATTGGTACAAGCTGTGCTTCTTGTTCTGCGTAAAAAGGTAAAAAAGAGGGATAAATACCCATAAAATTTAACATTTGTAATATTAGACCCGTCAAAATTACAAATATTGCAATTGGAAGGGGACCCCAATTGTATTTTTTACCTAATCGTAACTATATCTTTATACCTGTATAATATTTTGATTTCAAGGTATCGATAGGGAAAAACTAACAGACAAAATTCGACATTGTCCCTAGAAAGTTTGACGCATTTGTGAACAGGTGGTAGTTATTATATAGGCAATTTTAAAAGGATTGTAGTTTGTGAGAGTTTAGGACAATAAAGTAAGAGGAATATACCCTCGGTATGTTCCGAGTCACTTAAATTTTAGGAGAGAATAATTAGATGTTAGAGTCGAAAAGAAGAGCGATTATCTTTATTACTATTTCAATATTGCTCGCTGTCATAGCGGGTTTTATGTTCCTGATGAAGGTGAATGAAATGAATGAAAGTTTGGGAGGGACAACAAAGGTATATGCAGCAAACAAAGACATAAATCCGAGAACGATTATAGCCCCTGAAGATATTAAAGTAATAGATCTCCCAAATAAGTATTTTGTTGAAGGCTCTTACATTAAGGTTGACGATGCAGAGGATATAACCAATCAAGTGTCTATTGTTTCATTGAAAGAGGACACAATCATAACAAGAAGTGTATTAAAGGAATTCTCCAATGTTGGAGATCCAAACAATAGACTTGTAAGAATTGTAAGAGGTGAAAAGGTGTTATTTGATGAAGTGGTTGAGAATAATGATTTAGTGGATATTATTGTTTCACATCAATTTGATGGTTCGCCCAAAACGGAAATCTTTATGTCAGATGTAACTGTATTTAGAGCGATTACATCTGACGATAAATTTGCTGGCGTTGATCTAGAAGTAGCAAAAGAAGATGCTCCAAAATTAATTCACATGCAAAATTATGCAGACAGTATCAGGGTTTTAAAGGCTAGCGGTGGCCAGGAAGAACCAAAAAAGGAAGCACCCAAAGAAGAAAAATCTGAACAGAAACCAACAGCACCAGCAGCGCAGCCTGAAAAGCCGCAGGAGAAGTCTGCCCCACAACCACAGCAGCAAACTCCTACCCAGCCTGCTCAGCAGCAAGGACAGAGTTAAGGCTGAAGAACTTTAATTTTACTTATATAACTAGAATGAAAGAATTATAGAGGTCGGAGGTACTTACATGAGTTCGGGAAGCAATATTCTACTTGTTAGTGATGACAAGTTAATAACTGAACAGATTTCTCAGCAGGCATTGTCGATGTATCCTGGTTTGCAGCAGGCTACACCATCTGATGTTCGAATAGAAATTGACCGGATAGCGCCAGATGTTGTATTGCTTGTAAATCCAGAGGATGAATCGGGCATTGAACTTATTCAATACATACACAGTGAATATCCGAATATCATTATTGTCTTTATAGCAAAACAACAGGACTTTTTGCTGCTGCGCGATGCATCAAGAGCTGGAGTCACAGACTTCTTTGTTCTCCCTGATGAATTAAGCCAATTTAGTGATCGGATGGAAAGAATTCTGTTGATTGCAAAGGAGCAAAGCAATAATGGTGGATTACAGAGTATCACCTCCAATTCAGGTTTAAGAAGGGGCCGGGGACAGATCATTTCTTTTTATAGTGGCAAAGGAGGCAGCGGTACGACACTGCTTGCTAGTACATTTGCTCAAACGCTTAAGTTTGAATCAACCGCTCAGGTCATTATGATTGATATGAACCTGCAATTCGGCGGGGCAGATATGTATTTAGGGTTAGAAAGTAATCGTTCGCTAGCTGCTTTGAAACCAGTAATTAATGAATTGAATGAAAACCATATTCGTAATGTCAGTGATAAAGAACCTTATTCTAAGATGGAAATCTTATTGAGTCCTAGAGACGCGGAAATAGGAGAAGGGTTGAACGAGGACTTTTTCACAAAATTACTTCGAGCGTGTAGAAGAAGCTATGATTTTGTCGTTGTAGATCTGCCATCTAATATGACTGCAAACACGTATGTCGCATTAGAGGAAGCTGATATGATCTATTATGTATTGAATCTTGATACTCCATCTCTTCACGTTATGAAGCATGTAGAAGAATTATTTAAACGTCTAGGAATGGATACAGAAGACCGTCTGAAAATTGTCGTAAATCAAAAAGGAAGAGACAACGAGCTTACACCTGCAGATGTGAAAAACCTACTTAATGCATCAGTCAGTGCTGAAATAAGAAGAGACATAAAAGGTATTCAGACCCTTATTAATAAAGGAGAACCTTTAAGAAAGGCATCGAAGGAAAAAAAGCTAACCCCTGTTGCAAAAGATGTTCGTAAGTGGGTCCTATCTCTTCTTAAATAGATAAAAGGCATATTTTAAGTGCAGGAGGGCTTTGAGAGCTATAAATGCTCCTTTCAAGGAAAATAGCTCTGCTAAAAAAAGCAGGGAGGAGGGTAAAAGGATGTCTTTATTTAATCGTATGGGAATGAGACAACAGGAGAAAAACGAGACACAAATAAACTATTCTACATACGGAAGTCCTTACATCGAGGAGCTCATCGAACATTATAAGGCGAGATTGTTAAAGGAAACCAATCTTGAGCAGCTAACGAGCTTAAGTCAGGGAGAAAGACGACTTGCGATTGAACGATTAATAAGTCAGTTTATGACCGAGGAAAAAGTGGTTATATCAAAAAGCGATAAAGAAAACTTGCTTACACGACTAATCGATGAATCCGTTGGTTTCGGCCCTCTAGAGCCACTGCTAAATGATGATGAAATAACTGAGATCTTAATTAATGGCCATAAAGAGGTTTATATCGAGAAGAGGGGACAACTGCAGTTAACGAATCTGCAGTTCCGTGACGAGGACCATGTCAGACATATAATTGACAGGGTAGTTGCACCACTCGGAAGACGTATAGATGAAAGTTCACCGATGGTCGATGCCCGTTTGCATGATGGAAGTCGTGTTAACGCAGTAATTCCTCCTGTGAGTTTGAACGGAACCTTAATCTCAATAAGAAAGTTCCGAGCAGATCCTTTTAGAATGAGTGATCTAATCGAATTTGGTTCATTGAATGAATCGATGGCTCAATTTATACAGGCAGCCGTTTTCTCTAAAATGAGTGTTCTTATATCAGGGGGTACTGGTAGTGGTAAAACAACTCTCCTTAATGCATTAGCCAGAGCCATTCCAAACGGGGAAAGGGTCATTACAATTGAAGACTCAGCCGAGCTAAGATTAGACCGTCCAAATGTTGTTGGAATGGAAGCACGTCCTCCGAACGTCGAGGGGAAAGGAGAGATTACGATTCGTCAATTGGTCAGAAATGCACTTAGGATGAGGCCGGACCGTATTATCGTTGGTGAGGTGCGTGGTGCTGAAGCATTCGATATGCTACAAGCGATGAATACAGGTCATGAGGGTTCCCTTACGACTGTTCATGCCAATTCTCCGCTCGATGCTCTAAAGCGTGTGGAGGGCATGGTCATTATGGCTGGAATGGATTTACCATCCAAAGTCATTAGAGAATATATAGTTGGAGCTCTTGATTTAATTGTTCAAGGAACACGCCTGCCTGATGGACAGAGAAAACTAGTTTCCATTTCAGAAGTGGTGAAAAGACCTGATGGTAGTGCAGATATTCAAGAAATCTTTAAATTTAAACGAACTGGTATAGATGGTGACGGTAAGGTACTGGGTTATTTTACACCAACAGGTATTATTCCTGATTGCTTAGATAGATTGCGAGTGTTTGGTGCAGATATCGACGAATCTATCTTTGCTGCCGAAGAAGAGGTGAGCGTTAATGACCATATCTATACTCTATAGTTTGGCAGTACTTTTCGGCCTCTGGGGGCTTTATAACCTACTGGGCTATCGAAATTCAAAAAAAGAATGGCGAAACAAGGTCGGTAGGCTGTTTGGAAATAACAAAAAACGTAAAAGCTTTATTCTTGTTCTTGGAGACAAACTAGATGAGACAAAGTTCGGTCAAAAAACGACTGAGCAATTAAGGCGTGCCAACATTCAGTTGATGCCCTCGGAATTCTATGGAATATTGCTATTCGGTGTTTTCGCAGCTGCATTATTATTAAATACTTTCTTTGGAATTAAATTTCCTCTTAATATTCTAATTTCCTTTGTTGTGATGGAGGTACTTAGACGTGGGTTGTTTATTATCCGCCGTAATAAATTTGAAGAAAGAATGAATGATCAGCTTCCAGAGATATGCAGGATATTAGCGAATGCTACGAGGTCAGGAATGACATTAACACAAGGTATCGGAATTGCTGCTCAGGAGCTGAATGAACCAGCAAAGTCTGAGTTTAACAGACTTTATGGAGAAATTCAGCTTGGGGTTGATTTTAATCGAGCCTTAAAGAATATGCAAAAAAGAATTCCTTCAAGAGAGTTTCAATTGTTTGCGGCGACCCTTCTCATTCAAAAACAAGCAGGAGGGAATATTCACGCCGTTATGGATGAAATGGGACAGACAATGGAAGAAAGAAAGTTATTGCTGCAGGAAATTAAAACAATGACAGCTGAACAACGATATATTGCTTATATTGTTCCTGTTCTTCCAGTTTTCTTGCTCTTAGTCATGAACAATATCAATGAAGGCTTTATTGATCCTTTATTTTCAGGGATTGGGTTAGTGTTGCTAGCGGTATTTGTAATAGGAACAGTGTTAACTTTCTTTTTAATAAAAAAAGTGACCAATATAAGGGTGTAATTGTATGGATGGATTAATTTTAATTTGTGTCATTATGTCCCTGTTTTTATTAACAATTGGATTAAAATCCTTCTATCATTACGCGGTCAATAAAGAAGAGCTTAAGGAACATCTACAGGAAGAGATATTTACTAACCGTTTTAATATAAAAAAAAGAAAAGGCTCACGTGAAAGATTGCTAGAAAAAACATTTTATTATGCAGATGACTTTTCAGCAATTGGTAATCGAATCAATTTCTTTAGTGAAGCTGAAGATGTAGAACGGTGGCTGATGCAAGCTAGTTATCCTTATGAATTAACCGTTGAACGTTTCCAGGGATTAAAGATTTTTCTTTTGCTTGTTGGATTTGTGTTTGGTTTTTTCTTGATTATCATGAACTTTCCGTTCTCACAGATATTAATTATTCTATTGCCTCTTTTTGGTTACTTTAGCGTCATATTTTGGTTGAAAAATAAGGCTCAAAAAAGACAGGATGAACTAGGCTATGTGCTTCCAGACTTTATGGATACTGTCAGCGTAACGCTTCAAGCGGGGATAGGTCTTGACCAGGCGTTAAGGGATATCGTTCCGTATTTTGATGGACCTGTAGGTGAGGAATTTTCTAGGTTTATTCATGAAATTGAAATCGGAGTACCAAGAGAAAAGGCGTATAGAAGATTGCTAGATCGAAATGATAATGAAGCTTTTCAGGCTTTGATCAAATCACTTATTCAAGGGTCCCGGCTCGGGGTTCCGGTGGCAACAACCTTTAAGCTGCAAGCAAATGAAATACGCAGCATGAAAAAAGAGAAGATCAAGGAACAAGCAGCGAAGGCGTCACCAAAAATCACTTTAATTACAACTTTTATTGTTATGCCTACAGTGATGCTGTTAATTGGCGGATTAGTGGTATTGAACATGTTCGCCGGAGAAAATAATCCTTTTAAAATGTTTGGTTCATAGATTACTATCAAATAAAAATTGGATCTTGAAAGGAGGTGTTAGGCCATGAAAAAGATTTCAATGAGTCTTTACCAGAAAGTTACAGGTGCTCTTAACAATGAGAAAGGAGCACAAACTTTGGAATGGGTAGCAGTTGGAGCAGTAGTTGTAACGATTGCAGCGCTTCTTGGGCAAGCATTTGAGGGTGATTCAATTAAAGGAATTGTAGATGCAATTCTTCAAAAAGTACAAGACAGCCTATAATCGTTCAACAATAGAGGTTAGAGATATTAATTCAATTTATTAAATAATATTTAGCGGCAGTTGTCCCTAGATCTTGTCGCTAAATATTCATTTTGTTAGGGAGGGTTTTTCATGATGAGGATGAGGCTTCATGGTACCCTTATTCTTTTATTTTTTACAGCAATGATTTTAGCAGCATGCAGTGAGAATGATACAAACACATCAAAACCAGATGAAACAAATACTGATAATGAAGCCGTACCTACAGAGAAGGAACAACAAGAAAATAATGAGCCTTCAGTTGAAGAATTGGTTGCAGAGCTTCCAAAACCAACTGAAACCATTGCTGAGCTTGTCAATGCTGATCCTGGTCCATTTTCGGGTAAAAAGTATGAGGATTTAACAACTGAAGAGCAGCAAGAGGCTGTTGAGTTATTAAGAGAGCTTCCCAAGGTCGGTGAAAATCCGACTGATGAGGAGATAGAACTTTATTGGCGAAAATCTTTAGCTCTGTTCCATGAGGATTATGCCAATCCGGCAGAGGCATTAGGGGTACTGGAGCTCGAAGCATTTGGCAGTCCTGATATTGAAGATGAACGTTTTCAGTTTAAGGAAAATTTAAATGTGGAAATTCTCCTTGATGGCAGTGGAAGTATGGCAAACATAATTAATGGAAGATCCATGATGGATATTGCCAAAGAGTCGATTAAAGAGTTTGCTGCATCACTCCCTGAGGGTACAAATATTGCCCTTCGAGTCTACGGTCATAAAGGGACAGGTTCTGATGCTGATAAAAAGCTTTCTTGCAGCAGTAATGAATTAATTTATGAAATGAACTCATATAATGCAGACGCTTTGGGGCAAGCTTTAAACGGCATTAAACCAGCAGGCTGGACTCCGCTCGCAAAAGCAATTGAAGAAGCTAAAAACGATTTAAGTTCCTATAATGGCGAAAGTAACACCAATATTATTTATTTAGTCAGTGATGGGATTGAAACTTGTGATGGCGATCCAGTTGCTCAAGCAAAAAGCTTAGCAAATTCAGATATTCAGCCAATTGTAAATGTAATTGGCTTTGATTTAAATGCAGAAGGTCAAAAGCAATTAAAAGAAGTAGCAGAAGCAGCAAAGGGAATTTACAGTAATGCAAGAAACCAAGAGGAATTAAAGCGCGAATTAGAAAGAGCACGGGAAATAGCCCAAAAATGGCAAGAGTGGCAACAGAAAGCTGTTACTAGTGCCTCAGATTTGAAATATGACCAGCTATTATCAGATATACCGAGGTTTGGAATTGAATGGAACGAATCCAATTCTAATGAAAAATTTAATATTCGTGAACCGCTGCGTATCTTAAGAGATGAAGGTCATATTAGCAAAAAGGCATTCCAGTTATTATCAGATAAAACGAGTGAACGATTTAGTCATGTTTTAGAGCTGAATAAAGTAATTAGGAAAGACCTCAGAGAGATGGCCGACAAGAATTATGAAACGATTAAAGAAGAAATTAATCGAAAATACAGCGAAAATGCGGATGTGCAGTAGAGAGTTGTGAAACTTAGCTTTAATAATACAAAAATAGAAGACTATCATCCTAGTTAAGCAAAAGGGGGGGATATGAATATGTCCAAACTAAAGAAGAAATTAAAAGAAGAAAAGGGGTCGATGACACTGGAGTTTTTAATGGTGATGCCCTATTATCTTTTTTTCTTTTTATTATTATGGCAGGCTGTTGCATCCGGAATTACATTTATGAAGACACAATCAGCAGTTAATGAGGCGGCAAAAATTTATTCAGTAACTGGAGAACGGGATGAGGCTTATAATGCAGCTAAGGCTGCAATTGGCGTTAGTGACATTATGTCCTTTGAAGATCTAGTTATCCCTCCCCATGGCACAAGCAAAGAATTTACTGCTGTAATAAAAGTAGATCACTGGTTTGTCTTTATACCGAAAGAGTGGGGGAATATTGGAAAACCAATTGATATTGATCTAGAAGTGGCAAGTAGGATGATCAAATGAAGCGCTATATAAAAAATGAAAAAGGGAGTGGTGTTATTCTAACTATTTTTAATTTCGCAGTAGTTGGAATAATGCTAATACTCGTTTTGAATATTGCCATGGCCTTTACTAAAAAAGAGCAAGCATCAATTGCAGCAGAGCATGCGAGCTTAGCTGCTACTAGTGCTATATATGATGAAGTAAACGATGTAGTCGATAGCCATGTGAAAATAATTGAGGTTGAGGATGGCATTAATATATTAGAGCCGCTAATTGATAAAGTGGAAGCTAGGAAGGCTTCTCTAAGTTCATCTGATCTTTCGAGCAATGAAATCCATATAAAAGCTGTAAATGATGTTTTAATGGATGAAATTCCAGATGACCCTGTCTTAGAAATGAAATTGAAAAATGCCGTAGAAGATGCCTTCGACCACATACCTAATACAATTAGTAATGTTATAGACTTAAATCATGGAAAAAAAACTGATTACGATTGGGAATTTAGAGACTATCAAATCAATGTTGAAGCGAAAACAGAGTTTGAGGCAGCTCATCATAATGGTATAAATTTTGGCAGTGATCAGGATATTTCACAGGTAGGGATTGGACCAGAGGTTCCCTTTTTAGAGAGCCTAGGATACTAAGATTTAAGAAGTTAGTAGGAAAGGAGCAAAAAGGATGAAAAGGAAACGAAAGTCCTTTTTAAAAAGAACGGCAGCCTGTTCACTTGCACTTTTCATCGTCATCATAAACTTTCTCCCTGTTGCCGCACTTGCGTCAAACTTCAATCCGGGAACCTTCTCACCGGGAACTTTTTCACCAGGTGAGTTTAATACAGGGACTTTTACTCCGGGCACATTTGATCCTGGCACGTTTGATCCAGGAGACTTTGATCCGGGAACTTTTAGTCCTGGACAATATACACCGGGTCAGTTTACGCCAGGTCAGTTTACACCAGGAGAATTCAGCCCAGGGGAAACATCTCCAGGCACAACAAATCCAGGGAACTTTACACCGGAGCACCCTGATGGACCAGGGGGAAACCCTGGAGGTTCTAATGGAGACCCGAATTCACCTTCAATATCAAACCCATCAAACACAGAAGGTCCAGACAATGGAGAATTGCCTACTGGCCAAGATGGATCCAGTGATCCGGGTACAAGTAATTCAGGGGGCAGTTCTGACAAAAATGGACCACCTCTTTTCCCATATGAAGACAACCAAGGTTATAAAGACTTCAAGTTTATTACAAATAGTATGGTTTTTCCAGCCATAGAGGGCTTGGATAGACATACTTTAATTGATATAGATTGGAATAGATATGGAGAAAATTATACAGGCAGCTTTTTTAAAGGCGTGATAAAAGGGCAATTAGAAACAGGCTTTAAAAACGATTCCATATTAAGTGCACCTGGCAATCTAGCTTTAGACATCTGGAGCGGGGTTGACCATGCTAAGCATCTTAGTAAATTCGTTGGATCATGGTCAGACATTAAATCAGCTTGGACTGCAGCTAGATCAGGCTCTACCTTTAGCACCGCTGCATCAGGGGCAGGGACTTTCTTTTCAGGAGCAACCAAATCATTCAATATGGGGACGGGAATTGCTGGGAAAGCTGCACCATGGATGGCTGCAATTAGTACTGGTGTTTCAGGAGCCGAAACGGTTATGAATTTTGCAAATGGAAAAGTCAATGACGGTATTGCAAGTTTAGGTGAAACATTAATGTCAGGAGCAGTTGTTCTTTCTGCAACAGGAGTTGGGGCACCAGTTGCAGCAGGGGTAGCCGTAGTAGGCGGAGCTCTATGGCTAGGAGCGAAAATATATAAGAACGCCGGAGCAATTGCAAGTGCTTGGAAAAATCGAAAGAAACTTTGGAATGATGCTAAGGAGAATGTCGGCAATGCTGTTAAAGCAGTTAAGAATAAGGTCAGTGAAGGCGTCGATGCTGTAAAATCTGGTTTTAAAAAGGTTGTTGGCTGGTTCAGCTAGTTTTATTTAAAATACTGCAGTGGGGGGAAGCGTATGATTAGAATGCACAACATACCAAAACAAATACAGGAAGCACTTAGGCCTTATTATAAAGATGGGGAAAAGCCTGATGTTTTCCCGTCTAAATTTCAAATCAATAATCAGTTATATTATTACTTTACCTTTGCCCCTGCTGCAGAACAACTAATAATGAGGGACGATGGGATTGTCCCTTCTTTTCATGAAATTCGAGATGTGGCGTTAATTTGTAATAGTTATAACGTTTCAATTGAAACTATCGCGTCAATAGGGAAAAAATGGGTTGAATCTGGAAAGAAAAAGAATTATGAAAAACTGAGGACTATTCTTAGGGATGCACAAAAAGCTTTGGCTCCTCTTCCACCAGATGTAGAGGCCGCATTTCAATCCTATTTAAGAGCAGCCGATGAAATTATTGATCTTCAGAATGCTGTTCAAGAGGCGGTGGATGATGCTATTATCATTTGGGATCGAACGAACTTGCAGGAGTTGGCAACACAACAGGATCAAATAGATATGAGAGCGTGTATTGTCAAAATGAGTCGCGCTACTTACAAGCAAAATGAGATACAGCTTCAAACTGAGAAGGATCGTGAAAAGGTGTGGGAGTTTGTTTCCTCAAAAAGATGGCCTTTTAAGATGTCTGGATGGTCGTTTTATGTTAAATTAAGACCTTACCAGAAGAATATGATGAAAAACACCCCATTAAATATGCGAGAAGCTGAAGAAGTAGGCAGGATGGTCTTATCGGAAGATCTTCCGCTTGAACAGCATGATAATGCTAATGACGTTTGGCAGCATCTCCGTAATCCAAGATAAAAGAGGAGGAATTAACTTGTTAGCTTACTTTCAAGAAGCTTTTAAATTGTATAAGAACAACTTCCTCCGAGTTCTTCTTATAGGTATAACAGTTTTACTTCCAATCCAGCTTATTTATACGATTTTAATCAATTATGTGGCAATGCCTTTTCAGTATTTTAATCTTCCTTTATGGACTAGTATATTCCAGAGCATATTTATGCTTATGAGTGTGTTTGTTATGTTCATTCCTTTAATTAGCATGGTTGCACAGGACACGCGAACAAGCAGCGTTAAAACGGGCAAGCTTTATGGAGACACGATCAGATATGCTTTTTTCGCTTATTTGATTAGTATCCCAGTATCTATCTTAATAACAACAGGGCTTCTGGTATTAATAGTACCGGGAATTATTCTTCTAGTGTTATTGATCGGTATTCCATTTGTAACAGTCATTGAAGATGAGCGGCCAAAATCGGTAATCAAAAAGTCCATATCATTTGGTAAAGAGAACTTTTTATCAATTTGTGGAATACTCCTTAGTTTTGCGGCGTTCGATGTGGTGGGAACCTATCTAGTAACCTTTGCAGCTAGTGTGCTTAATGGGCAGATGGCTTTTGCAAACTGGTTGATGATTATTTTGAATATATTTGTACTACCATTATTTGTTTTTACTATAGCAAAGGCCTATTTAAATTGGAACGGGGAAACAGATACTATACAAGAGAAAGCATACCTCCGTCAATTGGAACAATATAATTAAAGTTTTATATTGTAGAAATTGAGAATAGCAGTTTGAACGATTCCAGGTTACCACTCAGGGTAGCCTTTTTATATGACTTTAGATTCTATGTAATTAGTCGGAAAAGGTGCCTTTTTTCTTAGAAACAATTTATAAGAACAGATCGTATGAGTATTAAGCAGAGTTTTAAAATAATGGAAAAAGTAATCAGTAAATCTGTCTTTCAGTAATAATGAGGTGCAATCATGATTAACGTAAAACCAACAGCCAAACACATCAAGAGTATAAAAAAGCATAAAAGGTTTCTAGAAAAGTGGAAAATGTGGGGATTTGCTTACTACGATGGAGAGGACTATTATTTTGCTGCTCAATATACTCAAATAACCGGTTCTCTTACTGGGTATTTGATCCTTAATCAGGATGGGGAGGACTTACCGCTAAGTCAGGTACTATCTCAAGCTTACTACTTAGTACGCTATAACACGATGGTTCATAACACCATTTCTGCAATGGTACCCCAAATGGCGAAAAGCAGAAAAACCTATGAAGAGATGCTAGGTTTATTAAAGAATAACCAACATGAGATTGTAAAACAAAGACCTGATTTAACTGAAGCTGTTCGGAAAATGATCGAACTTAATGAATACAGCGTAAAAATGTCCGATAAAATTCGCGAAATTGTTTATAGATTGGGTGGATACCAAAGGGATATAACGCAAGGTAGAGGTTATTTTGATCAGAAATTTTTCGATGTAATGGATGATGAATACGGAAAATATAGTGAACTCATGTATAAATACGGCATACAGGAAAGAGATTTGCAAAAAGATTATGCCCGATTAAGTGAAGCATTAGATATTAGCAACATATCCATATCTTCATCAGATAAAAGGAAACTAAAAACCTTGCTAAAAGCAACACAGGAGACAAACGAGAAAGAACTAACAAAGTCATTGGAAACATTCGAAAAGGATGATCAAGGAAATCAGCTTTATATTGATTTAAATAACATCAAGGAGTCGTTAGCAAAAAATCGCGAGGATATAGGGAAACGTGATTTTCAGAAAATAACCGTTCCGATTATTCGAAACAAAAGTTAGATCAGGAAAAGCATGTCAGTTTGCAAAAAGGTCCCCGAGGTAACCTTTTTCTTTTTGACAATATGTTACTAAAAGGGGACTTAATACTCAGAAACATAAATGAGCGTTCACTCGTAAGAACTAAAGACGATAATTATAAATTTTTGGAAAAAGTGAGTCCGTATATGAGGAGGGTATCATGAAACGCAAAACATGGTTGGCGGTATTGATATGTTTAATGGCAGGGACAGTATTTCTTTCTGCCTGCAGCAATGAAAGCAGCAATGGTGAAGCATCTGAAAAGACGAAAGAAGAAAAGAAGCTTGAGGATCAGTACGAAAAATTAGTAAAGGAAAAAAACGATGAACTAGCACTTGAACCGATCGAACTGACAACCTACAGTGAAGAAATTGGCGCTACATTGAAAGAGCCTGTGTATAAAAAATTTGCTGTAAATGGTGAAGTGAAGGTTGAAGGAGAAATTGAACAATACACAAATTTGAAATCGGATTATGCGTGGATTGAGGTGTATTCCTTCGAGGATGGTCCTTCTGGCGATTTGCATGAATATTACACACCAATTAAGGAAGGAAAATTTGAGCAGGCTGTTCATTTTCATAATGGAGAGGGTGAGTATAAGGTAACGGTTAAGCTTCCTGATACAAATCGGGAAAATTACTACTATGACCTTTCTTCCTTCGAAGTTATCAATGTGAACCCTGAAATACAGAGGGATGTGACGTTTAGTCCGTTTGGGCAGGCTGCGAAGCTTTCATTGGACTTAGAAGCAAGTTATGTAAAAGAGAATGAAATTTTTGAGCTTAGCGGTAAAGCAGGAAATTTAACAGATGAAGATACGATCATGATTTCTCTCTATAAAGATTCAAACACATGGAAGCATGTGCTGCCGGTAAAAGAAGGGGAATTTGCATATGATGTGCCGTTGTTTTATGGAGAAGGGGTACACAAATTAGAGGTGTTAGTTCCTGATGAAAAGCGGGATAATTACTATCAAGTGGCTACAACCATATTAATAGATAATGAGTCTGCGAGTGTCATGAAACCAATTGAGTTTTCAAATATGTATTTAGAGCGGGGAGTTACACTTGAAACACCTTTGTACGGTGGTGAAGAAGCTGAAACGACCTACAATATTAAGGGCTTTATCGATCCAAACGCTGAGTTTGCTGCAGATACAACTCATATTTATGTGACGACCAAAAAAGGCGAAGACGAAGCATTAGATGTAATTCCAGTAGAGGATTATTCGTTTGATGGTATTTTCTATCTTAGATTTGGTCCTGGAACTTATGATGTAACGGTTAGTGTTCCAGAAATAAAAGAAGAAAACAGTGATTATTTCCGATATTTTGGTTTTGCAAAGTTTGAGGTGGAATCAAACGCTGCTGAAGACCTGCGTGATCTTCTTCCATCTCGCGGAGTACAGTCGGATGCGCCAGAAATAAAGGAATTGGCAAAAGAGATCACAAGCGGTAAAGAAACTGACCGTGAAAAAGCGAAAGCAATCTATGATTATGTAGCAAAAAATGTTTCTTATGATGTTCAAAAATATGAAAATGATGAATTCGAATGGGATGATAGCGCATTAAAAACATTGGATCTGAAAACAGGTGTGTGCCAGGATTATGCATTTTTAGCGATTGCATTGCTTCGCGCCAGTGAGATTGAAGCTAGATTTGTTGAAGGAAGAGCAGGAGGCGGTATTTTACCAGGAAGGCATGCATGGGTAGAAGCAAACGTGGACGGAAGCTGGTTAACGATGGACCCAACATGGGGATCTGGTTATGTAGACGATGATCGGTTTGTAGCAGCCTTTAATGAAGATTATTTTGATCCGAATATGGATGAATTCAAGAAAACACATACGCGAACGGGGGTTTCATATTAATTGGCTGTTGGTCTGATTAAGAGTCGGAAGCAATAAGAGAGGAGTCAAGTGCTCGGAATTGAGGTGAATTAGTGCAAAAGAAAACATTATCAGTCTTTTCAGGACTCTATTTAATTGTTTATTTTGCTTTAATGTTTTATTGGGCCTTTACAGCTCCCGATGAAAGCGGCGGAATTAGTTTTGAAGAGCATAAGTTTAATATCATTGGGTTTACCGTTTTTGGATTTATCGGGTTAATGTTAATGTCCATCGTATTGGCAGGAGAAAGAGACGGTAAGGAAACGAAGGTAAATAAAAAAGCGGTCTGGGGCGGTGTAGCCATTGCAGCTTTTTTCCTTATATGGCGTTTATTAATGGCTTTATTCTAATTTAATGAAGAAAGACACAAGTACGCACGGTAGTTTCATATTAAGTATAAATGTAGGAAGTGATGTATCTCATGTTGCCATACAAAAGACTAGGATATGCAGGAATTATTCTCATTTCTATTTTCATATTAATTGGCTGTTCAGCTGACCAAGAGCATGCAGGAAGCAGTGAGGAGTCAAAGAACGTTTCCGCTGAAAAAGCGAGTGAGAAAAAGGTGAAAGAAATACCTAAAGCTGCCAGAGAGATAGAAGAAGTCGTTGTACAAGAGCCAGGGAAACTGGTAGAGGAGCATATCGACCCTGAATTAGAAATCATTGAAGGCTTAGATTTTGTTCAGTATCGCAATTTTATTATGGACACATTTAATCCAATTGTTGAAAAAGAATTAACAGGTTATTTTGAGAACAAGCAAGAGCTAACGAGTGACGAAGTCTATGACTATCTTGTCTATCAGCTTGGTTCAGGACAATATAAAACGTATTATCAAGATTTAGTTGATTACGAGCATGGTCATGTGATGCCTGAACTTCCCCAAGGGGAAGATGAAGTTGAAAAAGTGAAGAAACAAAAGCAAACAAATGTTGTCATTTTAATGGATGCAAGCGGGAGCATGAAAGCAAGTGTTCCTGGAGGTGTCAAAATGGATTTGGCAAAAGAGACAATTAAGAAATTTACGGATCAAATGGAAGAGGATGTGAATGTATCGCTTCTTGCTTATGGTCATATTGGGACAGGAAGCGATGCAGATAAAGAAGAGTCCTGCAGTCGAATTGATGCTGTTTACCCATTAAGTTCTTATAATCCTGCTTCCTTTAATGAGGCAATGAATTCCTTTCAAGCTAGCGGATGGACACCGCTGGCGGGAGCAATTGACAAGGCTCAGGAACTGCTGGCTTCATACAACGGGGTAGAATATAAAAATATTGTTTACATTGTCAGTGATGGAATTGAGACATGCGACGGCGACCCGATTGTCGCTGCAAAGAAACTGAACGAAAGCAACATTGAGGCGAAAGTCAATATTATTGGATTTGATGTGGATGACGAGGGTCAAAAGCAGCTGATGGAAGTAGCTGAAGCAGGCGGGGGCACCTATGCAACCGTTCGAGATAAGGAAGAGTTTGAGGAGCTTGTGCTAAAAAAGTGGAAGCCAACTTTTGGGCAATTGCTATCTACTCAAGGGATGCTTCTTCATGATGTGGTTCATCAAAAACAGGCGGTGCTTGATTTGTATAGTCCACTCTATCAGTCTTCGGAACGCGAGCTCAATCGAATCAGCAGTGCTGCAAGATTCCTAAAGAATGAAGGTTTTATAACGGAAGAAGTGCATTCTGAAGTAATTGGCCTAGCGGAAGAAATGCGTAATCTTCGAAATGAGCATTTCCGAGGAATAAAGGATGAAAAGGATGCCGAGGCTGAAAAAGCGAGAAATGAAATCAACGCACAGGTTCAAGCCTGGAAAGATAAATGGAAAGAAGTACTAGAGAGTGAGAATTAATTAAGAGCAAATAAAAAGGCGAGGTGAAGGCGATTATGTCAAGAATGATCTATCTCATGCTGCTGTCGTTTGTGTTGATCTTGTCTGGATGCTCTGAAAAGCAGGAAGCGAATGAGCCAGCTCCTGAAAAGGCAGCTGAGAACAAAGAAGTGCAGAAAGTAGAGGAAACAGAAGAAAAGCAGTCGGAGAGTGGGAACGAGGAGGTCGGCTTCTCATTTGAAGAGCTCAAATCGTTAAAAATCCCTGATAGTATAGAAGACTTTCAAGATGTAAAGCCGGGTCTGTTAACAAAGGACCTGTCCTATGAATCTGAAACAGCTCTTTGGGCGAAGCTTGATGGTTTAGAGGGGATTAAGGAAGAAACAAAAAATGCTATGGAGAAAGTTTTAGAGGAGACAAAAGATCCAGATACGCTTTTTAAAGCTTTCATTTATTTACTTGGAAACAATGCGTATGAAGAGACAGTAGGCCGATTGGCTGCAATGAAGCCTAATTTTGATGAGCCGCTGCTGCCTGAACCAGAAGAGCTGGCAGCGAGTGCAGAAAATAGTGAGGATAGAGCACCAGAAAAAGCTATTCTCTTACTTGATGCTAGTTCAAGTATGCTGCTTTCTGTAGATGGGCAGCAGAAAATGGAGGTTGCTAAAAATGCTGTACGGAGTTTTGCGAAGACCATTGGAGAGACGAGTGATGTCTCATTATATGTATATGGTCATGCCGGAACTCAGGAAGATAAAGATAAAGCGTTATCCTGCTCAAAAATCGATGAAGTATATCCGCTGCAGCCTTATCAGGAAGAATCCTTTTTTAAAGCGGTACAGAATGTTGAAGCAAAGGGGTGGACTCCTTTAGCAGAAGCAATCAAAACAGCTAGAGAAGCGAGTGCTTCATATGATGGTGATATCACATTATATATCGTTAGTGACGGTGCGGAAACTTGTGATGGCGATCCGGTTGAGGAAGCGAAGCTGTTTGCTGCAGATAATGAGCAGAGAAAAGTAAATATTATCGGTTTTAATGTAGATGCGAAGGCTGAGAATCAACTAAAGGAAGTAGCGCTGGCTGGAAACGGAGAATATATTCCTGCACATCATCCAGATGATTTAAAAGAGAGTATTAAACATACATGGGTTCCAAGCACAATCGATATCATGAGCAAGCAATGGAGCTCCCCGAAAAATACATTCCCTGTGATGTTCCAGAAGCTAGATATTGATAAATTGTCTCAAACCATTGGTCATGCAGTTAATCAAGAGAATACTAGATTTAGACATACAATCCAGTTATTGAAAAAAGAAGGTCTGATCACAACAGAGCAAGAGACCGCACTTAATGAAAGAGTCGAGGCCTACAAGGGGAAACTGACTTCCTTAAAGGATGAATTGGCTGCTAAGAAAAAGCAGGAAATTGATGATGAAGTGGAACGAATAGATCAGAAAATTCAGGATTGGACAGAAAGAATGGAGAAAATTAGAGAGGAGAACGGTAAATAAATGTAAAGAAACCTTTTACTTTTGAAGAGTAAAGGGTTTTTTTATGCTAAAATAGTTAATATTTATATAATTTTAAAAATTCGTTCTAACAGGTTGGAGGTGTCTAAAATGGAAAAGGTGAATGCACTTTTTTTAAATGAAGAAGATAATATTGCCACTGCTTTATCGGAGATTGAAAAAAATAAAAAAGTCCTCGTTAAAGCAGGAAAAGTAGAAAAAGAGATACATATGAAAAATAAGATAGACTTTGGGCATAAGTTTGCTGTGATAGATATTCAAAAAGGAGAAGATATCAAGAAATATGGGGAAGTGATTGGGGTTGCAACAAAAGGCATTCTAGCGGGTGAGCATGTACATGTACATAATATTGAAAGCAAACGAGGGAGTGAGGAATAATGGAAAAAATAAAATTTTGGGGATATAGAAGAGGCAATGGCCAGGTTGGGGTCAGGAATCATATATTGATTTTGCCAACGATTACTTGTGCAACGCAAACAGCGCAGAGGGTTACCGAGTTAGTGCAGGGAACGGTTTCTTTTATCCATCCTCATGGTTGCGGCCAGATTGGCAGTGATTACGATCAGACGTTTAAAGCTTATGTGGGGATTGGAAGTAATCCAAATGTGTATGGAGTAATTGTGTTAGGGCTTGGCTGTGAAACGCATCAAGCACGAATGATTGCAAAAGAAATTGAAAAGACAGGAAAGCCGGTTGAGGTTGTGTCTATACAGGATCAAGGTGGAACGCTGCAAGCGATTGCGGATACAGCGAAAGTTGCGGTGAAAATGGTACAAGAAGCGTCAACAGTTATGAGAGAGGAATGCTATTTTAATGAATTAATCGTTGCGACTGAATGCGGCGGTTCGGATGCTTGTTCGGGACTTTCCGCTAATCCGGCGGTAGGGCGCGCGAGTGATGGAATCGTCGAGCAAGGCGGCACAGCCATTTTAGCAGAAACAACGGAGTTAATTGGGGCTGAGCATCTGCTTGCTAATCGTGCTGCGGATGATACGGTAGCTAAGAGAGTATATGAAGTAATTGGGGCGATAGAGAAGCGATCCAATTTGATGGGAGTTGATCTCCGTACGGGTAATCCAAGCCCTGGAAATATAGAAGGCGGGATTACGACTTTAGAAGAAAAATCACTGGGTGCGGCGACAAAGTCGGGGAGTTCAAGGCTTGAGGAAATTGTGAATTATGCTGAAAGGCCAACTAAAAAGGGGCTGGTATGGATGGATACACCAGGTCATGATATCGAGCAATTGACGGGAATGGTGGCAGGAGGAGCACAAGTGGTCCTTTTTACAAGTGGAAGAGGGACACCAACAGGCTCACCGATTGCACCTGTGATCAAAATTTCAACCAACACAGCGATGTATGAAAAAATGAATGAAAATATTGATCTCGATGCGGGAACAATTATTGAAGGAATTGAGACGGTTGATGAAGTTGGAAGCAGGATCATTTCGGAGATTAAAGATGTTGCAAGCGGGAAGCTGACAAAAGCTGAAATTTTGAAGCAGCATGATTTTGGGATTTGGCGAATTGGACCGACGTTTTAATCTCTATTTTAGAAATTACGGGGAAGAAGGAATCTACTTTTTATAAATATGATTCCTTCTTTATTTTTTGATGGTTCTTTATAGCGTTTCTTGCTTTGGTTCTCTTTTTCTATAAATTACATAACTGCGTGATAGATAACGGAGTGGAACACTGAATACATGGACTAGACGTGTAAATGGCCAAGCGGCAAAAATTCCAAAAACAGCAAGGATATGAATTTTAAACCAAAGGGGTACAGTGGCCATCAGGCTTGCATCTGCCTGGAATGTGATAACTCCTCTTAGCCATGGGCCGATTGTGGTTCGATAATCAAAGCCATGCGAATCGATATTTAGTAATGTTGCAGACATCCCAGATAAAATGACGACGAGTAAGAAAATTAAACTTACCCAGTCTCCTTTTGTGCTCGTTGCTATTAGTCTTCGAACTGACATTCTTCTATAAAGAAGAATGATGATTCCAATTGTTGCAGCGGTTCCAGCGGGGATTCCGCCAAGAAGGGCGATGGTATGGTATTGGTGTTCTGATACACCCATAGCTTCAAACACTCCAATGGGAACGAGCAGCCCCATTACATGACCTCCGAATACAAAGATGATTCCCCAATGAAAAAGATTGCTTCCGAGCCGCAGCAGTTTCTTTTCTAATAGTTCGCTAGATTTGGATGTCCAGCCGAACTGATCGTGTTGATAACGGTATATATGCCCCCCGATGAAAATCGTTAGAACGATGTAGGGGAGAACTACCCATAAAAACTGTTGGAACATATTTCGTCACTCCTCCGTACAAGCTTTGTGATGCCAGCTTTCTCTAATGCGAGCATAGTTGCCTTCAAAATATGACCATAAAGATTATCCTCTGGCTGCAGGCGATCTGCAATTTCCTTGATATTAGTTAAATATCGCTGAAAGACAGGTTTCATCGTTTCCTGGTCTACTGCACCAGCAAATTCCAGCATAAGAGGCAGGTAGTCAGGCAATTCTTTATCCGTTGCACTGAAACCATGCAATTGATAATAGTTTTTTAGGAATAATAGATCCATCCCTCTTTCACGCTGCTCCCCGTTCGTCATATAGGTAATATAAAGATTGGTTTTCTTGCCAAAGTCGAAAGTATCTACATAGATAGAAACTAATTCTGAAGATCGCATCTTCATTGCCTTTTGTAAATATTGATGAAGCTCCACCTTCATTGGTGATTCTATTAAATTAGTAAGTTCCTCTGAAATCACTGGCAGTGAACCTGTAAACTCCCTGTCAGGATAACTTAGTAAATAAGAACAAAACTGAAAAACTTGTTGAATCTCATAATCTTCCATGATGATTTCACCACCTATTGCATTCATTAAAGGGAGGGGGGGAAGGAAATCCCCCTCTATTCCTTGTAGTTATTTTAAGTGTCCGCTACAGAAGGACACTGTCTTTTTGTGGTACCTGGTACCTAAAGGGTGCCGCAGGAGCCTGGGCCGCCGGCAAAGGCTAGGCCGCAGCTTCCTTGTTCGTCGTAGAGGTCGGCGACTTCTTCACGGTGGGAAGCTGGGATGACGAAACGATCTTCGTATTTTGCAATCGCAAGCAAGCGGTACATATCTTTAATATCTTGTTCATCCAAGCCAAGCTCTTTGATAATTGAAATATTAGGGCTCTTATTAGTTTGTACACTTCTCATATACGTTCTCATCACTGCCATTTTCTTCAAGACGCTGCGGATATGTGTTTCATCACCAGCAGTCAACAGGTTAGCTAAGTATTCGATCGGAATTCGCATTTGATCAATCGCAGGGAAGATGTCTTCTGCACTTGAACTGCTGCCGACACCTTCGAACATGTTCATAATCGGACTTAATGGCGGAATAT
This sequence comes from Robertmurraya dakarensis, assembly GCF_900156875.1. Lineage (GTDB taxonomy): Bacteria > Bacillota > Bacilli > Bacillales > Cytobacillaceae > Robertmurraya > Robertmurraya dakarensis. Next base: position 272,985 of record NZ_LT707408.1, read on the forward strand.
ACCAAACCATTGGCAATGTGCGATATTCTGGGTGCAGCGGCAGGGCGATTTTCCAATCGATGATCATTTTATAAATTGGTGACTTTTGGGCCGCCTCAATAAATTCCATCGGGATGCCTTCTTCTTTTGCTTTTGCAATGACTTCAGGGTCATGAGGATCTAAAAATACCTCCAATTGAGAGTGATACAAATCCTTCTCATCAGCCATCGCAGCTTCCTGAACTTTATCCGCATCATAGAGCATGACACCAAGATAGCGAATGCGTCCAACGCATGTTTCTGAACAAATCGTAGGCATTCCAGCTTCGATTCTAGGGAAGCAAAGGGTGCATTTTTCGGCTTTATTGGTTTGCCAGTTGAAATAAACCTTTTTATAAGGGCAAGAAGTAACACAATGCCTCCAAGCACGGCAAGCATTCTGGTCAACAAGCACGATTCCGTCTTCATCACGTTTGTACATCGCACCAGAAGGACAAGCGCTGACACAAGCTGGATTGATGCAGTGTTCACAGATTCTTGGCAGATACATCATGAATACATCTTCAAATTCAGTCCGTATTTGATTCTCCATTCTCTCCACGTTCGGATCTTGAAGACCAGTGATATGTCCTCCTGCCAAGTCATCCTCCCAGTTCGGTCCCCAAAGAACATCCATGAATTCACCAGTTAAAGCAGATTTAGGACGAGCAACTGGCTGTGTTTTGCGAGCTGGACTATTCGTTAATGTTTCATAGTCGTAGTTCCATGGCTCATAATAATCATCAATCTCTGGCAGATTAGGATTGTAAAATAACTGCAGCAGCCTGTTCACTTTGGAACCTGACTTTAATTGCAGGCGCCCGTTTTTAACTTCCCAGCCGCCGCGGTATTTCTCCTGATCTTCCCAGCGTTTTGGATAGCCGATACCTGGCTTCGTCTCGACATTATTAAAGTACATATATTCTGCACCTGGACGATTTGTCCAGGTGTTTTTACACGTTACACTGCAAGTATGACAGCCGATACATTTATCTAGATTCATGACCATTCCGATTTGTGCTTTAATCTTCAAGCCAATCAACCTCCTTCAGTTTACGGATGACCACATTGACGTCACGCTGGTTCCCAGTTGGTCCGTAGTAATTAAAGCCGTAGCTTAATTGGGCGTAGCCGCCAATCATATGAGTTGGTTTGATATAGATTCTTGTTGGACTATTATGCGTGCCGCCGCGATTGTCTGTTAATTTTGTACCCGGCACATTAATATGACGATCCTGCGCATGGTGCATAAAGGCCATGCTTCTTGGGATTCTGTGTGACACAACCGCTCTTGCCACGACAACGCCGTTGCGGTTAAAGCACTCGATCCAATCATTGTCTTCTATGCCAACTTCAGCTGCATCATCTTTGTTCATCCATACCGTTGGACCTCCTCGGAAAAGGGTCAGCATCGGTTGAGAATCAAAATACATGCTATGAACGGACCATTTATTATGTGGTGTTAAATAATTTAAGACGATCTCTTTGCCTTCTATGTCAGGACGTTTATTTTTAAAAGGCTTGCTTTGCAGGATTGGCTTGAAAGTAGCCATCGCTTCGCCAAACTCGTGCATCATTTCATGATCAACGTAGAAGGATTGTCTTCCTGTAATCGTTCTCCATGGAATCAGCTTTTCAACATTTGTTGTAAAAGGAGAATAGCGTCGTCCACCTTTTTCTGATCCGCTAAAAGCAGGGGAGGTGATGACTGTTTTTGGCTGTGCTGTAATTTGTGCAAAAGTAAAGCATTCTTCTTCTCTTTCTGCTGCTAAATCTACTAATTCGAGATCTGTTTTCTTCTCCAACGCTTCCCAAGCCTTTACAGCCATTCTTCCGTTAGATGTAGAAGAAAGGGTAAGCACTGCTTCGCAAGCATTCTTCGCGTATTCAATACTTGGACAGCCATCTACAACCCCGCCATTTACAGTCCCAAGTACTTTTTTCAATTTTTCATATTCCTCTTCTGCAGACCAATTGATACCTTTAATGCCGTACGGCGCATTTTTAATATTTGGCCCTAAAGAAGTCATTTTATCGTAGATCAGTTTGTAGTCTCTTTCGACAACATGAATCTGCGGCATCGTACGGCCTGGAACTGGTTCGCATTCGCCTTTGCTCCAATCTTTCACCAATCCAAGCGGCTGCGATAGCTCTTGTGGTGTGTCATGCAGCAGCGGCGTAGCCACGACTTCTTTAATTGGATCTAGATCTAGGGAAGAAGCCATGTCTGATACACTTTTTGCAATTGATTTAAAGATATCCCAGTCTGAACGAGACTCCCATGGTGTTGAGATAGCTGGATTAAACGGATGGATAAATGGGTGCATATCCGTACTGTTTAAATCATGTTTTTCATACCAAGTTGCAGCTGGTAAAATCACATCTGAATAAAGACCTGTACCGGCCATCCGGAAATCTAAGTCTATTAATAAATCAAGTTTTCCTTCGGCTCCTTGATCACGCCATTTGATTTCCTCAGGTCGCAGGCTGTCTCCATCGTCATTAAGAACACCGCTGGTTGTACCTAGCAAATGCTTTAAGAAATACTCATGGCCTTTACCAGAACTTGAAATTAGATTCGACCGCCATACAAATAAATTCCGCGGGAAGTTCACTGGATTATCAGGGTCTTCGATTGCAAATTGCAATTTGCGATTCTTTAACTTTTCAGCAACATACTTGCCCACCTTTTCAGGTGATTTTGCCCCAGTCTTTTCCGCTTCTTTATATAAATCAATTCCATTTTGATTAAAAGTCGGATAAGAAGGGAGCCAGCCTAGTCTAGCGGCCATCACATTGTAATCAGCATAATGGTCATATCGTGCTTTTTCGTATAAAGGAGAAATATGATCACTTACAGGCTGTTCCTCATAGCGCCATTGGTCTGTTGTAAAATAGAAGAAAGATGTTCCGTTTTGTAATTTCGGTGCTGCTCCCCAGTCTTTTGCTGTTGCAATCGTCTGCCAACCCTCGACAGGACGCAGTTTCTCCTGACCAACATAATGGGCCCACCCGCCGCCGTTCACGCCTTGAGCGCCAACAAAGAGAACCAGGTTCAAGACAGCGCGATATATGGTATCGGCATTAAACCAGTGATTGATTCCAGCTCCAACGATGATCATGGACCGTCCGTTTGTATCAAGGGCGTTCTGAGCGAATTCACGTGCAATTTGGGTAACAAGCTCTGGTTTCACACCTGTAATACTTTCCTGCCAAGCAGGTGTAAATGGAGTATTTTCTTCTAGTGTTTTTGCTACAGTACCGCCAAGGCCGCGATCGACTCCATAGTTTGCTAGAGTTAAATCAAATACCGTTGTTGTGTAAAAGACCTTGCCGTTATGCTCAATTTTTCTCACTGGAACAGTTCGGTATAGTATTTCATTGCCATCATGTGAAAAATAAGGAATTTTCACAGTAGAAACTTCTTCTTCAATTCCTAGGAACGATAACCTCGGATCGATTTTCTCTCCGCTTTCTTCATCGATCATCTTTAAGTTCCATTTTGCTTTGTCTTCCCATCTCGCTCCCATCGTGCCGTGCGGAATAACTAATTTGTCATTAAGATCATTGTAAAGCACAGGCTTAAATTCGCCATTTTCTACTTCTTTTCCAAGATCAACAGCATTTAAGAAGCGGTCTGGTGTAAAATGATCGCCATCTTTTTTTAGGGTAACGACAAAAGGAAAGTCAGTATATTGCTTGGAGTAATTTATAAAATAATCATGCTGTTTATCCACATAAAACTCTTTTAAAATGACATGACCCATTGCCATCGCCAGGGCACCGTCAGAACCTTGCTTCACCTTCATCCAATCATCTGAGAATTTAGTAGACTCTGCATAATCCGGGCTGACCGAAACAACTTTCGTACCGCGGTACCGAACCTCTGCGAGGAAATGAGCATCAGGTGTTCGTGTTTGTGGAACGTTAGATCCCCAGGTCATAATATAGCCGGAATTATACCAGTCACTGCTTTCAGGTACGTCCGTTTGATCACCCCAGATTTGCGGTGATGCAGGCGGAAGATCAGCATACCAATCATAGAAACTGAGCATTGGCCCGCCCATTAATGACATGAAACGAGAACCTGATGCATAGCTTATCATCGACATCGCTGGAATCGGTGTGAAGCCCACATTTCGATCTGGACCATATTTCATTACAGTGTAGAGGAGCGATGCTGAGATCAGGGACAATACTTCATTCCACTCCGCCCGGACCAAACCGCCTTTTCCGCGGGCTTGCTTGTAGCTATGTGCTTTTTCAGGATTTTCAACAATGCTTTTCCATGCATCCAATGGACTTTCGTTTGTTTGTAAGGCTTCACGCCATAAATTTAATAAGATTCCTCTAACATAGGGATATTTCACTCGTAATGGACTGTAAATATACCAAGAAAAGCTTGCACCGCGCGGACAGCCGCGTGGTTCAAAGTCTGGCATATCCGGACCAGTTGATGGATAGTCAAGCTGTTGTCCTTCCCATGTCACAATTCCATCCTTTACATAAATGTTCCAGCTGCAGGAACCGGTACAGTTAACGCCGTGTGTAGAACGGATCACTTTGTCATGCTGCCATCTCTTTCGATATGCCTGCTCCCACTCTCGGTTTTCGTTTGTTGTCTGACTGTGGTTATTTGATTGCTTTTCAATAGGAGTTAAATATTTCAAACGATTTTGTAAAGGTGATCGTTTCTTTTTCATAGAAAATCTCTCCTCGTGGCGGTATTTTCAAACGTTTCTCTTTTATCAAGAAGAACCGTTGATTTGCTTCGTTCTTTATTAATAGCCTAACAAGGGGAGAAAAAGGGAAACTGTAAAGTACCTCACACATTGATTTTTTTCGACAAAAAATCGACATATATTTTTGGACACAAAAAAGAGGCTGACAAATGGTCGGCCTCTTTTTTAAAACAGTATTTATTCGATGCTGCAGTAGACTGCAGGGCAGTCTTCACAGCCTATTGTATTTTTTAAAAATGAAAGATCATGAACGGTAATTTTTCGCTTATTTACCGAAAGGATTCCTTTTCGCTTTAGTTCATTTATCAATTGATTCGTGCCTTCTCTTGATATCCCGCAAAAATTTCCAAGCTCTTGATGTGTTAGGGGGAGGTCGATTAGGATTCCGTTCGAAACCTTCACACCGTAACTATTTGTCATGCGAATAAGAGTAGAGTATAAGGCTCCTTTTTTCCCATAAAGAACAAGATCTCGGAACTTCATTTGTGTTTTTCGAAAGTGATCACTCATCCATTTGATAAATTCAAATGCTAAGGCGCTATTTTTAAAAATTCCCTTCTCAATTGTATCTTTTCTAATTGCTGCAACTTCAGCCTCTTCTGTTACCAAGGCGCTGAGAAGGTAATAAGGCGATTCAGTAAATAAAGTTAATTCCCCGCAAATATCATTATCACTGCAAATTCTGAGGCATAGCTCCCGTCCATCTGATGTTACTTTGCTTACTTGCACCTTGCCAGAAATGATTATGTATAGCTCGTCAGCTTTTTCACTTTCCCGGAAAAGATACTGTCCTTTTTGCAGTATCATTTTTCGATCGGCAAGTCGAAGGAGTTCTTTTATCTCAATGGAATGCGTTGGTTTTAGCGAGTTAGGCATTTTAATCACCCTGCTTTTTCAGCCATTAGTATATATTTATCTTATCATACGTTCCGCTTAGAATCTTTCTTGAAGCAAGTGATTGCAGGAAAGTTGTGAATAATTTATGAACATCACAATAAGTGTGAACAACTTCACATCTTACCAGCTTATCGTTTTTTACGATAGATTTAAGAATGAGAAGAAGGCCTATATTCTCGGGTAAGAATGATTATAAGGAAATGAAAGGAGACCGAACAAATGAAATCAAAAACATTTCAATTGCCTCTCCAAACATTTAGTTTAATTGCGGGGTTTATGGTGTGGGTAATCCTCTCAGCATTGATTCCATTTATTAAAGAGGATATTAATTTAACAGCAAGTCAATTGTCTTTAGTTACAGCTGTTCCGGTTATACTCGGCTCTATACTGAGGATACCAATTGGCTATTGGACAAATCGCTTTGGAGCTAGGAAATTATTTTTTATCAGCTTTTTGCTGCTACTATTCCCTATTTCCTATATTAGTACAGCCTCATCCTTAACCGATTTATTGATTGGCGGATTGTTTTTAGGGATTAGCGGCGCTGTCTTCTCAGTAGGGGTTACTTCATTGCCAAAGTATTATCCGAAAGAACGTCATGGATTCATTAATGGAATCTATGGAGCTGGTAATATTGGTACGGCGATTACCACGTTTGCAGCACCTGTTATCGCAACATGGTTAGGCTGGCAAACTACCGTACAGCTTTATTTAATTCTAGTCATTGTAGTTGCGTTACTAAACTTTTTGTTTGGTGACAAAGATGAACCAAAGGTTATTACACCATTAAAAGAACAAATTATAAGTGTATATAAAAATGAAAAGCTGTGGTTTCTAAGTTTATTTTATTTCTTAACGTTTGGGTCATTTGTTGCGTTTACTGTCTATCTGCCAAATTTCTTGGTAGCTCATTTTGATTTAGATAAAATTGATGCTGGTTTGCGTACAGCTGGATTTATTGCGATTGCCACTCTTTTTCGCCCAATTGGCGGCTGGCTGAGTGATAAGTTTAATACCTTTAAAATATTACTCGTTGTTTTTGCGGGGTTAACACTATCTGGAATATTATTAGCATTCGATCCTTCTTTAACGTGGTATTCAATAGGGTGCCTAGCCGTTGCTCTATTTGCCGGAATAGGGAATGGAGCTGTATTTAAGCTGCTTCCAATGTACTTCTCAAAACAAGCAGGAATTGTTAATGGGATTGTGTCTGCAATGGGAGGCTTAGGAGGATTTTTCCCACCGTTAATGTTAACGCTCTTGTATAACATAACGGGGCACTACGCAATCGGATTCATGGCTTTATCTCAAGTTGCTCTTGTTTGTTTAATCATCGTTTTATGGATGTTTTATCAAGAAAAATTGGAGATGGCCCATAGAATCATTAGTCATGCAGCAGAAGGCATTATGGTAACAGATTTAAAAGGAAATATTGAACAAGTGAACCCAGCCTTTACGATGGTGACGGGCTATAGTGAAGAAGAAGTGCTTGGGAAAAATCCACGCATATTGAGGTCTGGCAAACATGGGAAGGATTTTTACGATAAAATGTGGCAGTCCATTAAGCAAAATGGATTCTGGCAAGGCGAGATCTGCAATAAAAAGAAAAATGGTCAGCTTTATATAGAATGGGTCTCGATTAGTCCTGTTAAGAATGACGCTGGCGATAATAAAAACTATGTTGCGATGTTCAGTGAAATAAAAAAGGAGTCATAAAGATGATGTTCAATCTCTGCCCCTCACTGGAGGGGTTTTTTATTTAAGCTAATCTTGATTAACGTCAATTATTTTTTTACAGAATGGGCTTAAACTGAAGTTGTCTTAGAGTAAGGGAGGAAAAACAAATGGCAAAAGCAGTCTTTCAATTAGAACCACTAACTTGTCCGTCTTGTATTAAAAAAATTGAAACTACATTAAGTAAGGCAGATGGCGTAGAGTCCGCTAAAGTGTTGTTTAATTCAAGCAAAGTGAAAGCAGAATTTGATGAGAATCAAACGGGTGCTGACCAACTAAAAGAAAAGATTACTAAACTAGGTTATCAGGTACTGTCATCAAAAACTTCATAGGTTAAATTGCGGGCTTATGATCTTGGAGTGGAACATGATTATAGGTCCTTTTTTTTTTGAAATATAAAAAGAACAGACTTGATGCCGGTCAATTTCTTAATACGACAGGTACCTTATCATAAAAGTAGGATGAGAAAACGGAAAGGATGAGATTTACGTGACTGCCTTGGTAAATAAATATAAAAAACCCATTACTGCTTTAGCGTTTGTATTAATAGCCATGGGTTTTGCAGCTGGAGCGTTTAATCATGCTGATATTAAGAATATCTTGCTCATATTTGCAACGATTTTTGCCGGTGTTCCTATTGTTATGAAAGCTTATCAGGCTATTAGAATGAATGTTTTTAGTATTGAGCTGTTAGTCACGATTGCCGTGATCGGGGCGCTTTTTATAGGGGAATATACAGAATCATCCATTGTCACTTTCTTATTTCTATTTGGGGACTATTTAGAAGCGCGTACGTTAGAAAAAACGAGATCTTCTCTTAAAGAACTGGTTGATATGGCGCCTCAAGAGGCCACGGTTTTGAGGGATGGGAATCGAGTAACAATCCCCGTAGAGGATGTAACAGCGGGAGATATTGTTGTCATTAGGTCTGGTGGAAAGGTTCCAGTTGACGGGAAAATTGTTTCTGGTCAAGCTTCCTTGAATGAAGCGGCCGTAACCGGTGAATCCGTGCCTTCGTCTAAAAAGGAGAAAGATCTAGTATTTAGTGGGACGATTGTTGATCATGGCTATATTGAGATCTTAGCTGAAAAGGTGGGAGACGATACGACTTTTGCTAAAATCATTGAATTAGTGGAAGAGGCACAAGAAAACAAATCAAAAACAGAGAAATTTCTTAATAGATTCGCAGGCTTTTATACACCGGCCGTCATAGTATTATCCATACTAGTCTATCTGTTCAGCAGAGATCTTCACCTAGCGATTACTTTTCTTGTGATTGCTTGTCCTGGCGCATTGGTTATTGGCGCCCCTGTATCGAATGTGGCGGGTATAGGGAATGGAGCGAAAAAAGGGGTGCTGGTAAAAGGCGGAGAGGTGATGGATAAGTTCTCAAAGGTAGATACGATCGTATTTGATAAAACAGGTACACTTACAAAAGGAAAACCAGAGGTCACTGATATTAAGAGTTTTAGTCATTATCAGGAAAATGAACTTCTAAAATTAGTTGCCCAAGCTGAAATGATTTCTGAACATCATTTAGGTCAAACGATTGTTCAAGAAGCAAAAGCGAGAAATTTAAGCTTGAATCATGAACCTAAGGAAGGAAAAGTTATTAAAGGAAATGGGATTATTGCAAGGATCGACGGAAGAAAAATAGTGGTTGGAAATCGCAAATTGATAAAGGGGGAAAACATACTTTTATCAAAAGAGATCGAAAGCTATGCCCTAGAACGTGAAAGACTAGGCAATACAGCCATTTTTGCAGCTGTAGATGGGCTGATTGCCGGTGTATTTTCGATTGCTGATGAAATACGTGATGATGCAGTAGAGGCATTGGCAGAAATGAGAAGAAACGGGATTAAAAAGATGGTGATGTTAACGGGCGATAATAGACATACCGCAGAAATAGTTGCTGGTACACTTGGGTTAGATGGGTTTCACGCTGAGTTATTGCCAGGAGATAAAGTGAGATATATTCATCAATTAAAAGCGGCAGGCCATATTGTTGCGATGGCAGGGGATGGCATTAATGATGCACCCGCAATTGCAACAGCTGATATAGGCTTGGCAATGGGTGAAGGTGGCACGGATATTTCAATGGAAACAGCTGATGTTGTTTTGATGGCAGATAAACTCATGCAATTATCTCACGCCTACTCTTTATCAAAAGCGACGATCCGAAACATGAAGCAAAATACATTTTTTGCAGTATTCACGGTTTTTGTACTACTGCTTGGAGTTTTAAATGGGTCTGTCCATTTAGCATCCGGGATGTTTATCCATGAAGCGAGTGTGTTATTAGTGATTTTGAATGGGATGAGATTAATCAAATTTAATCAAAAAAATACGGTGAACGTAGGAAAGTACAAGGAGCAAATGCCTACTTCATCTATTCATGAAGTATAATGGTTCAAAAGATAACTTTTTGTATAAGAAAGGGAGGAGAGGAATGGCTGAAAAAAGGGCTTGTAACCATAGCTGCGCACATCAAGCGTGTATCTCGCTGGTTCCTATTTTTAATCATTTGGAACCAGCGCAAATGGATGAAATTATGCAAACTGTCCAACCTGGCTCTTATAAAAAGGGGGAAGTTATTTATCGTGCTGGAGATCAATCAGATTCCTTATATATCGTTAATAAAGGGAAAATAAGGATATATCGTTTATCTGAATCCGGGAAGGAACAGCTTGTGCGGATTTTGAATCCGGGTAATTTCACCGGTGAGTTAGCATTGTTTCAAGAAAACGTTCATGAAGCCTATGCGGAAGCCGTTGTTGATACAGAAGTTTGTACGATTAAGCGATCAGATCTACAGGAATTTCTTATAAAATATCCATCCATTTCATTGAAGATTTTAAGTGAATTTTCTAATCGTCTCGAAAAATCGGAGAGGCAGACTGCCCGCTTTGCGACTGAGAGAGTCGAAACACGTATAGCTCTATTTTTGGCTGAGTGTGTAGAAGATCAAGATGGTTCCCTTCATATTCAATTACCTATGAGCAAGAAAGATTTAGCTTCTTATTTAGGGACAACGCCGGAAACGATTAGCCGTCGGTTGACTGCATTTGAGGAGCAGGGCTTAATTAAACAGGTAGGTCAGCGGAAAATGGAGATTTTGAAGTTGGATGACTTGCTTCTTATATAAACGTTATTATTCAAACTTTTAAGAGGAGTGTTTTTGTGGTAACCAAACAAGAAATGCCGGTGTTGAAGGAAATATGGAAGTTGACGAGAGGCTGGGAACTTTAGTTAACCTAGTTTTATGAGAAAACTCTTTATGGGGCCTTCAAATCAGGAGTGTCCCTTCTTTGAGGTACTCAAGGCCCCTTCAAGGAGCCCTCAAAATCAAGAATATCATTTTTAACGGTCCCCAACCCCTTATCATTCAAGCGCTGCACGAAATAAATTGTATAACTCATCTTTGTTATCTACAAAATCCGCTAAGGTATACTCATTCAAAACAGCTAGGAAAGCATGAAGTGCTTGGTTTAAAGCGTGTTTTAGTTTACACGAAGGCGAAATGGCGCAATATCCTCCGCCTTGCTGAAAACAATCAACAATATGAAAATCTTCCTCGGTTTTAGAAACAACTTCCCCGATATTTATATCCTTTGGCTTTTTTGCAAGCTTCATGCCGCCATTTCGACCCCGAATCGTCTCAATATACCCAAGCTGGCCAAGATGATGGATGATCTTCATCAGATGGTTTTTAGAGATATCATAGGTTTCGGCAATTTCTTTTATCGTACTCAATTCCCCGTCTTTTTTAAGAGCTAAGAATATCAAAACTCGTAAGGAATAATCCGTATAATTCGTTAACCTCATAGTAAAAAATCCCCTTTGTGTGAGATTGTTTTTATTATAGCACTAAGTTATTTGTACAAGCTCTAAATTGTGACAGTTTTATGAAAGATGTATTCCTAATATATCTTTTATTATCACTATTGTTATATTATAAAGATGTAAATTAAATATATGTTTTAAGGGGATGGACTAATGTTAAGTGAAAAGACAATTGAAATCGTAAAAAGTACAGTACCTGTACTGGAAAAACACGGGAAAGATATCACAACTCGTTTCTATCAGCTAATGTTTAGTAATCATCCGGAACTATTGAATATTTTTAATCATGCCAATCAAAGACAAGGGCGCCAACAAACCGCACTGGCTAACACCGTTTACGCAGCAGCAGCTAATATTGATAACTTAGGGGCGATTATTCCAGTAGTAAAACAAATCGGTGAGAAACACCGTGCATTAGGAGTTCTTCCTGAACATTATCCAATTGTTGGAGAAAATCTATTAGCAGCGATTAAAGCTGTATTAGGGGATGCTGCAACTGATGAAATTATCAATGCTTGGGCTGAAGCATATGGTGTGATTGCCGACGCATTTATCGGAATTGAGGCAGAAATGTATACAGAAGCAAAGGAACAGCAAGGTGGCTGGGAAGGCTTCCGAAACTTTATCGTTGATAAAAAGGTAAAAGAAAGTGAGGTTATTACTTCTTTTTACTTAAAACCAGAGGATGGAAAAGAAATTGCTGATTATCAAGCAGGACAATACCTTACTTTAAAAGTACAGCCTGAAGGTGAAACATATACCCATATTCGCCATTACAGTTTATCAGACGCACCAGGAAAAGATTATTACCGCATCAGTGTGAAACGTGAAGAAAAGGGTGTAGTCTCTAATTTCTTACACAATTCTGTTCAAGAAGGAGATATTATCGCCGCTAGCGCACCAGCGGGAGACTTTGTACTTGAAGAAAACGATACGCCTGCTGTTTTAATCAGCGGTGGAGTCGGTTTAACACCAATGGTCAGCATGCTGCACACGATTGTTGAGAAGCAGCCTGAACGGGAAGTAACATTTATTCATGGTGCATTGAACAGCGACGTACATGCCTTGAGAGAAGAAGTTGCAGAATTAGCCAGCAAAAATGAGAATGTAAAGAGCTTTGTTGCTTATTCTGAACCAAATGCGGAAGATCGTGAAAGTAAGAACTATGATAAAGAGGGCTTTATTGATTTAGGATGGTTGAAATCAATTGTCTCAACTAATCAAGCAGACTTTTATTTCTGTGGACCTGTGCCGTTTATGAAATTGATGTACAGATACTTAAAAGAATGGGGAGTACCACAGGAGAATGTACATTTTGAATTTTTCGGACCGGCAAGTCAACTAGAGGAAGAACCAGTAACAACAGCATAAAAAAGAGGATCGTCTTAGGAGTAAGGCGATCCCTTTATATATTTTCACTTTTTACACTTAACATCAATGAGTTACTTCAGAATTATGTATTAAAATGATATCGAAACGATTGATTTTACTTTTAATTTCCCAATACCCAGAGTCATATTTATGAAGAATATAATAGGCCTCTCCCTGATAAAAAACTTCTTCCATTTTAATCCCTCCGTGTTATTGTTTTATTCCACCTTCTCTTACCCCGGAATGGTTAAGGGTAAACCTCTTATGAAAAAAACAATAAAAAAAAAATCCTTTTTTGAATTCCAAGCCCTTTTTACTTTGTTACACATTTATTTTTTTTCAATAATATTTATTATGTTCTAAAGAATAGTATTTATTTAATTTAAATTGTGCTTTTCTAAGCATCTGATAAACATAACCCCTACTTGTGCCGATATGAATAGCAATTCTTTACACGGTTTACCCCTTTAGTGGACACCTGAAATTATAAAGTGGATTCAGAAACTGGCAAGGGACATTGTTCCATTAAAGCGCCATTTAATGGAATAATACTTCTAAATCTACTTACTATATATATCTTGTATGGGACTGTAAAAAATACAATTAAATTAGAGAAGGAGTTTCCTATAATCGTAAAAAAGGGGTATGTTAAGGAAATCTAAATATAAAAAACTCTAATATTTCCAAGTGTTGTCAGCGAGAAAAAAATAAATCTGCAATTAACAAGAATAATGATAAAGAAAGAAGGACTGTAAAATTATGGTTCCAATTACCTTTGATATGCCCAAAACACTCATGTCTTATTTTTGTTGCAGACGTAAATCAGTGTGTTTGATCTAGCGGCTAATTTCTCTCAACGTTTTTATTTCCGTTTGTATTTCCAAATGGATATTTTAATTTTAATTAGTCTTCACACTCGTTTTAATAAACAAACGTGATGAAACTCCAACTATCTTATGATCGTTATAATCGAAGGGCTTGACAGATATCATTTTTATTTGAGAAAACATCGTTATTGATTTATACGAAGGGATTCTCCATCACTAAAAATAAGAATGTCCCCATTTCTCGTTACATAAACTTCCGTCCCCAATTGTTTTAGAACGTCTATTACCTCTTTTTCTTCTGGGTTTTTATCTGAAGAAGTGATAACAGCGTATTTAGGATGGATTAAGGTGAAAAATTCTGTACTTTTGTCATTATAACGTCCATGATGGGGTACCTTTAAAAGGGTATGCTCCAAATTTCCTGATTCAATTAGTTCTGTAAGACGTTTTTCTTCTGCGTCTCCGGCAAACAAAAATCTATTCTTTCCGTGTTCTACACTGATTACGAGTGAATAATCATTGTCCCCAGAATAAGTATCTTTACGTGGAGGATCAATGGTAAATTGAGCAGTCCCCACCTTAAAAATAAAAACATTTGTTAATTTAAGGGGAGCTATGTCATGATCTTCTAGTGCCACCATATACTTTTTGTAATCCTTACTATCACTCTCGTAATTTGGAGAAATGACATTCAATACCTCAACTTCATTTAAAATTGTATCAACTCCTCCTACATGATCTTTGTCAAAATGAGTTAGTATCAAATAATCAATCATAGTTATCTTATTTTTTTCCATGTAATCAATTATCTCTTCTCCATCCTCATCTTCCCCTGTATCAATCAGAACCGTTTGATCTCCCATGCTCAAGAGGATACTATCGGCTTTACCGATTTTAAAAATAACGATATCTAAGTTATCTTTTACCCCGTTTTCGTTTGTAACCTTTGAAGCACTATAGCTACAACCACCTATTAAATTAGAGATAAATAAACTCAAGCATACGATAATCACATTCTTGATGCTAATCAACTATCCTCACCTCATAACGTTGATCTTCTGTTTTTTCTATATAAAAAGTTAGTTATCTTAAAATCCAATTAAAATTTAATATAAAATCCTATTCTTTTTTAGATAAAAGAGTCACAATGTCGAAAAATAAAAAACCGATTTCTAGACTTGAAACCGGTTTTCTAATTTATCTGCCAATTCGTCGTATAAAAACGATAGCCACCAGTACTATTGATAAATAGATTAGAAGCTGATACACATCTGTTTTGGTGAATTCACCAGTTGCCTCCTCCGTATTGCTTGCTTCATTATTCATCATTGATCTATCCCTGCTGCCATTAGTACCTCCAGGACCTTGCATATCCATATTTTCCATTTGTTCAGCTAAATAGGATTTTTTCTCGTCTGTTGTCATCAAGTCAAAGTCCTCTGGTATTGTAATAGGGAAATTACCGTCTTGAATTCTCTCTAAAAATTGCTCAAATTCTTCGTCTGTCATCGAGTTAATGTCAAAAACGCCGCGCATTCCTTCATTCATTTGTGGGGCATTGCCGTTTTGGAAGGGCTCTCCATTGGCATTTGGCCGACCTGCTTGACCGTCCATTCCAGGCATCATGGAAGATGTTTGTGGTGATTGAACAACAAGTTCGCCAGATAGCTGTGCTAAGATAGACTCACTACGTTGTTTTGCAAATTCAGGTAAACTATTATCTCCACTAACGCCTTCTAAAAACTTTTCCGTTGTTGAAAATTTTGAAGGATCTTCTTCAATATAAGGCTCTAGTAGTTCTCCTAACTTCGTTGTAATGGTAGTAACATTTTCTTCGGTTAAAATTTCTTCAGCAATTTGTCCTAGATACGTTTCATACTGTTCGACGAGGGCTTCATCACTTAATAACACATTCAATAATGGCCGATCGGTTAAGGAAGTCCCTGAAACTGGCTCATAAATGCTAAAGTTAATCGCATCTTCAGACAGTAACTCTCCTGACCCCATCATCATCCCGCCATTTTGCTGGTCTCCTCCTGGTAGCATAGGGGGCTGTCCATTTTCAACTGCCTGACCATTGCCAGGCTCCATTTTTTCATCATTCTGCTGTCTATTTGGCATTTGTGCTGGATCAAAACCTTGGGCTTGCCGAGCATCCTGCTCATTAGTCATTTCGCCGGATGTATCAGCATTCGGAGCCATAGGAGCGCGGCCACCTCCACCCATTCCTATACCAAATCCACCAAAGGACATATTATAATCCCACGGTAAAATGGAAAAGACACCGTCTTCATCCTCATATAAATAATAATTATGCTTCATCTGCCCTTGGTAGCTATCAAGACTAACTAGTGCTGTATTCATAGCAAAATACATGAGCATTTGATCTGTATTCAAATATTCTTCATATCCATCACCATCATTAATTGCTTTAATCATGGAGATCAGCTTCGAGTCATCGGTGTTATCTTCATTCATTTTTACTTCTATTCCTTCGTAATCTTCTAGAGAATCACTAATGTACACAAGATCGCTTCCTGTACCATCAGGCTTATACAAATAACCTTTTGATGTATGATAATTCTGGGCAATGAATGTTTCATCGATTGCCTCTACACCCAGCATGAGCCCATAATAATCACCGTTCACCATGACCTTCACATACGAATGAGCAGGGGTTGCTATACCCATTTGCTCCATTAACTCGTATGAAACGAATTCCTTCATTTGAGTGGAGTCACTAAAATTATTATTTAAATTTAATTTTGTTAAACCGTAATAACTTTGAGTAGAATCATAGTAATTAAAGTCAACTTTTAAGCTATAGCGCTCCGAATCACTCCGCACTACCGAAGTTAAAGAAGAATTTCCTTTCGTTCGAATGGCTGCATTAGAAATCGTTTCTCCATTAATGGTAACGGAAGCTTCCTTGTATTCTTCAGCTGCTGGATTTGCCAAAATATCTGCCCAATCTTCCTCATCAATTGTAATATCAATGGTTGTAACGATATCTTCATTAAATAGCTTTTTATTATATGAATAAGCTGGGTCTGTATTTTCAAGGTCAAATAATTGAACCAAATAAATAGCCCCTATAACTAAGACAATTGCAGCAATCATCGGAAAAATAATCCATCGCATTTTAACTGGCATAATCTACCCTCCACTCATGTTTATTTTTCCTATATGAAAATATCAAAAATTATTAACTTTGGCGGCAATCCTGCCGCCATGTCAATAAGACCTAAATGAGTTTAAGCAGTAAAGTTGCCATCATAACTAAGCATAACTGCCGATTGTATACCTTTCATATCTGAAATACTATTCAAGAAGCTTGTATTTTCGTCTGTTAGGCGAACTTCGTAAGTGATTTCAAAATGATTACCTGAAGCTATAGACTTAGATTTAACACTGTGTTTTTTTGTATGACTTGAGACAATGTGTTCTAAAGCTGATTCAATTGATTGCTCATCATATCTAATAACCAATAAATAAGGATTTTCAATTTTGATTTTGTTAATAAAAAGAATTAATACTAGGCCGATTAAAATAGAACCTATAACTGCTAGTGGAATAAAACCAGCCCCGCATAAAATGCCCACGATGATAGCCCAGAAAAGATAGACAATATCCATTGGATCTTTAATCGGTGTTCTAAAACGGACAATTGATAATGCACCAACCATACCAAGGGACAATAACACGTTAGAAGAGATACCCATGATCACTAAAGAGGTTGCCATGGACATGACAATTAGTGAAATATTAAATGTATGTGAATAAATTACACCTGAAAAGGTTTTTTTATAAACCATATAAATCAATAATCCTAATATAAAAGCTGATACTAACCCGATAATAGAATCAACCACTGAAAAGCTGCTTGTCTTTTCTAAAAAATTCGATTTGAAAATATCATTAAAATTTAAACTTTCCATTCCTATTCCTCCGATTCTTATGTTCTGAAAAAATACGTTTTTCCTAGTACATTAGCGTTTATATAGCCATTTCTAACTCTCTCTATGCTGCAAGGTTTCATAATGTTTTTTACCCATACATTCTACTAATCTGATATTTTGAATACGTTCCTTTTCGTCTGTTCCCAATTTGAAGGAGCTTTTTAATCACTTCCGGTAAAAACTCATCATATTTGACTTCAAGAATGACGATATCAGGATTTGTTTCAAGCACCGGTAAATCTGGATTCAACACATCATTATTTCGAAAGCTTGTTTTAATATTGCTATCAAAGGTAACGCGTACGTTTCCGTATCGGTAAATAAATACTTCTCGTTCATAATCAACCACAGTCACCGGCCTTAACTGAAACATATTCATTTCAAAATATAAGTCACGCATAAGTGGTCTAGAATCGTCCTGCATCCAGGAAATATCACCTAACATAATTTGATCATACTCTTGTGCTGTTATCCGGCACTTTTGTTTGTATGTTAGATTATTGCGTTTACTCTTTTTTTCTAGGTTAAGAAGGCCTGGATTGTAGTCATACAATCTAACACGAAATTTATCTCGTTCATAAAAGCCTTCTTTTTTTTGCGTAAGTACTTTATTATCAAAGTTATCAAAATAAACACTTCGGATAAGATATTTTCCATCTTTATTCGCATGAGGATCGACTTCCATATAGTATTTCAACCTATTTCTGAGAAGGTAACAATCCATTTTTGTCATTTCATGCTTTAATTCATGGCGGCCTTGAACACCGTTTAAGCTAAGTGCTTTCATATATTCATCTCCTTTTCTTTTAAGCCCTGTGAATCACATTATGATGGACAAATTTAACAAAACATAAAGAAGTTTAAACCTCCTTTAGAATTTCTTAATCAATGAGTAGGCTGTTCAACAATGCCCAGTATAAAAGGGAAATATGTCAGGTGTGTGTCAATGGAATATTTGGTATGTTTTGGTGCTGCTTCATTTATCTATTTGGTATTGACATCTTGCTGACTTACTTCTGTGGTAATGTTATAGAGAAAAACAAAAGAGTGAACCAATATTTTGTCGTTTACAAGTTTTCGGGAGGTTATAGTACCAATGAAAATATTAGTTGTGGAAGATGAATATGCAATTAGTCAAGTATTGAAGGCTTATTTGCAAAAAGTTGGCTATGAAGTTGTCCAGGTATATGATGGCGATGATGTATTGGAAAAATTTCATGAATGTTATCCGGATCTTGTTTTGTTGGATGTAATGCTGCCGAATAAAGATGGTTGGGAAATTTTAAAGGAAATAAGGAAAGAAAATAATTGTCCTGTCATTATGCTGACAGCCCTTGGTGATGTAAATTATCGGTTGGATGGGTTAAATATTGGTGCAGATGATTATATATCGAAACCGTTTGTTGCCGATGAGGTTGTTGCCCGTGTGAAAGCTGTATTGAGACGAACGCAAGCAGATAATGATAGTCCGGTGAAACGGTTTGGTCAGTTAGAAATCAATTTAAAAGCACATCAGGTGATGGTGAATGGAAAAAATATTACGCTTACCCCACGTGATTTATCTGTTCTGTTATTTCTGGCAGAGAACCCCAATCAAACTTTTACCCGGGAGCAATTAATCGAACAAATATGGGGCTGGGATTATGATGGGAGCGATCGTGCAGTTGACCTTGCAGTAAAGCGAATTAGAAAATCTTTGCAAGATTGGCCAAGTTATGAAGGTGAAATCAAAACACTTCGAGGATTGGGGTATCAGTTAAGTGTTTATCAAAAATAAAAAACATAAATCAGAGGAAAATAAACACTCAAAGTTTTTCAAAAACGAAAACCGCGTTTCTTTAATTAGATATTGGACAAGCAGATACCTGTTTACATTATGTATAGGACTCATTGCCGTCGCAATTATTTCTGCACTCTGGATCCGTCATAATACATTGGAAAACCGGTTGAACTTGATGTCGGTGCTTGCTGAGGGAATGGCGGACAGGATTGTTGCCATGAATGAAGAGGCGCAACCTCCACCCAATTTTTTCCGTGAGCGAGAGTTGAAGACTGAATTAGAAATTGATCCTTTTACTTATATTGTAGATAAAAATGGAAATGTTATTTCGAGTAATCGGCCCAAAGGGCCAATCGAACAGCAATTAAATCAATCCATTTTAAATAATGAAGACATCATACAGAGGTTGACCATTTATAATCAAGAATTTTTTGCCGTGAAATCACCTATTGAAATAAATGATTCAGTCGTTGGCTGGGTAGTTATGGTCGATTCCAAAGATAAATTAACATATGTTAACCAAGAATATACTCAACTAGCAATTATGATTATAAGTCTTGCATTGTTTGGCTGGGCTGCCATCTATGTTCTGTCAAATCGTTTGGCAAAACCGATTAAAGATGTAGCAGAAGCGGCCAAACTCGTGGCAGAAGGGAATTATCAAATCGATATTCCAAATGAAAATAAAGAAAAAGAGGTTTACGAATTAATCCACTCATTTAAAGAAATGACGAAAAAATTGGAAAGGCTCGAGTCGCTGCGGACCGAGCTACTGGCAGGTGTCACACATGAATTGAAAACCCCTGTAACTTCCATCAGCGGTTTATTACAGGCGCTTAAAGATGAAGTGGTTACGGGAGATGAAGCTAAAGAGTTTTTAAATATATCATTAAATGAAACAGAAAAAATGAAGACAATGGTAGAAGATTTGCTCGCATTCAATCAATTTGCAACAAATACAGTCCCTGTTAATAATGAAATCTATAATATTAATGAAGTCGTAGAAAATGCTCTGTTTAGTTGGCAAGTTGCCCAAAAAGAAGAGATTGAGATCAAACTCCATAAGCTCATCAACCCGGTTGAAGTCACAGTTGATCCAATTCGGTTTGAACAGATCATGACAAATCTGCTGAACAACGCAAAACATGCATTGGGAAATAAAGGTGAAATTTTCGTCGCCTTGATGGAAGATGATACACAAATCATTATCGATGTATCCGATACAGGAAGTGGGATACCTGAAGCGGAACAGCCATTTATTTTTGAACGCTTTTACCGTGGTGAAAAGAAAAAATATAAAATCAGAGGACTAGGTCTTGGATTAGCATTAAGCAAGATGATTATCCAATCCCTTGGTGGAGATTTGGTTTTACTAAAAAGCTCCACGAAAGGAACAACATTTCGAATAACTTTATCCAAAAATAACAGCTAAACATTGGCTGTTATTTTTTTTTGAGAATATTTCCGCTTTAATTATTTGACATCCGCCTGACATAATCCCGAGATAAACTTGAATTTGTAAAGGGAATTTAAACGACCAGCTTGATAGGAGGAATTTATATGTTTAATGAACATGATCATCAAAATAAAATTTCGGAAAATAAAGATGGGAAAAAGAATAGAAGAAAATCAACGGTGAAAGGGTTTTTAACAACTGTAACTGCAGGTGTGATTGGATCGATACTGACATTAGGAGTTGCGCCACAAATCGCTCATATTAAGGAAAACGGGACAACACAAGCTATTCAAGAAGCTTCAGCAATAAATAATCAACAAACCCATTCAACTGATACTTCATTAAACGTTCAACAAGTATCAACCTCGACTGCCGACATTATCGAGAAAGCATCAAAAGCAATTGTCGGAATTACAAATATTCAAAGTGCTAGACAGAATTCATTTCCTAGCTTCTACCAAAATAACAGTGAAGCTAGCCAAGAACTAGAAAGCGGAACAGGCTCAGGTGTCATCTACAAAGTGACAGACAATGAAATATATATTGTAACCAATAATCATGTCATTGAAGAGGCAACTAAGATTGAAGTGACTTTATACAATGAAGATATCGTAACGGCAGAACTGGTCGGCGCTGATTCGTTGACAGATATTGCTTTATTAAAAGTCACTGGAAACTTTAATATTTCTCCTCTAACGTTTGGCAATTCAGACATGTTAAGAGCAGGAGATGACGTCATCGCCATCGGGAACCCTCTTGGTCTTGATTTATATGGAACAGTTACCCAAGGAATTGTCAGTGCAATCAACAGAACTCTAGATGTTTCAACCAGTACCGGAACCTGGGAAATGAATGTCATTCAAACCGATGCTGCGATCAATCCTGGAAATAGTGGTGGTGCACTAATCAATACTTCTGGGGAACTCGTTGGGATTAACAGTATGAAAATCGCCGATGATGAAGTAGAAGGGATAGGTTTTGCTATCCCAAGTAATGACGTAAAGACGATTATTGAAGAATTGACGGAGAATGGGCAAATTATCCGACCATATCTTGGTGTTTCGATGGCAAACCTTTCAGAAGTACCGCAATTCTACTTAGAAAATATCGCTGGTAATCTAACGGAGGGGGTCATTATTACCAGTCTTGATGAATCTGGAACTGCAGCTAAAGCAGGCTTAATGGCAGAAGATATCATTGTCTCAATAAATAGAGAAAAAATAACCGATGCCGATCAACTTAGAAAATTTTTGTATACCGACTTATCTGTAGGCGATACAATAACGATTGAATATTATCGCCAAGGTGAATTGAAAAAAGCTGAAGTTACATTAATAAGCAACCAACCATCATTAAATGAATAGTGGGAAACTATCTTAAAAGATAACTCACTTCTGACGTGTATCCGATAATGGAAGTGGGATACAGGAAGCGGAACAGCCATTTATTATTGAACGCTTTTTCTGTGGTGAAAAGAAAAAATATAAAATCAGGGACTAGGTCTTGGATTAGCATTAAGCAAAATGATTAACCAAGACCTTGGTGGAGATTTAGTTTTACTAAAAAGCTCCACGAAAGGAACAACATTTCGAATAACTTATCCAATAATAACAGCTAAACATTGGCTGTTATTTTTTATGGGAGTTTTTTAGTGGCTATAGATTTGGTTTTGACATTCTACTGACACAATCAATAGTTAATATAATTGTTGTAGTCTAAATTGGTAAAGAAATGAACGGAGGAATACTTATGAAAGAAATTAGAATGACAAAAATTATTAAGGTGATCGTACTTCCATTAGCTTTAAGTGCTATGCTTGTAGGCTGCTCAAGTGGAGATTCTTCAATGATTGCATCAGTAAATGGAGAAAAAATAACTGAAGCTGAATTAAATGAAACATTAACAGCTCAATATGGTGTGGAAGTATTAGATACACTAATTACAGATAAAATTATTGAATTAGAGGCAGAAAAGTTAGATGTATCTGTAACAGAAGAAGAAATAGAGGCGGAATACGAAGTTTATACTGGCCAATATGGAGGGGAGGAAGCCTTTCTTGAAGCTATCTCTTCTTATAATATGGATGTAGAAGATGTAAAGGAAGATATTAAAATATATCTTTTAACGTTAAAATTGATGGAAGACTATGTTGGAATCACAGACGAAGAAGTAAAGACATTTTTTGATGAAAATAATGCTGCTTATGGACAAGCAGCCCAGGTAGAAGCAAGTCATATTTTAGTAGAGGATGAGAAGACGGCTCAAGAAGTTACTGAAAAATTAGATGCCGGGGAAGATTTTGCAGAACTTGCAAAAGAATATTCAACTGATACTGCAACTCAAGAGGATGGTGGTAATTTAGGTTACTTTGGTAAGGGTGAAATGGAAGAAGCTTTCGAAAATACTGCATTCGCCATGGAAATCGATACAATTAGTGAGCCGATTGAAACAGATTATGGTTTCCATGTAATTAAAGTAACGGACAAAATTGAAGAAAAAGAAGCTGTATTTGAAGATGTAAAAGATACAGTTTATCAAGACCTTTTAAATTCAAAAGTCAATGAACAATATTCAACATGGTTAGCAGAAAAAACGGAAGAATATGACATTGAAAATAAATTAACAGACTAATATTTGAATAAAAAAGTAGAAGGGAGTAATTAGATAGTCCTTTTTTCTTTTCTAAAAGAGGTACTTATTTAAGTCCTATTACAAGTTATTTCGGAATAGTAGACAACTTAACTCTAAAGTATTCACAATGAAACATTAAAAATAAGGAGTAGTCTTCAACAATCTAGCGCGATTGTTAAAGACCATTAGTCTAATTCCTCGGTAAAGATGTGAAGTAATTAGACTTTTTTATCTTTCAAAATCCTTAACTTTGTAAATCCATTTTTATTGATAATACTTCATTGGTAAACATATTGGTGAAAATTGGTATATAATGTGACGATCGCTGGTAAAAAACATGGCAGAAGTGGTAAATTCTAATGGCCGTAATCATAGCCCTACTTTTTGTGTTACTGATTATTCCTTCTAAAGAACCCACCACAAAAAAGGGACCCAGATAATTTTCTAGTGAGAGTTCTTTTTATTTTCGGTAAATTTTCGGCAATTAATAAAGTAGTAAATTAACCCATTATAAAAAGCCTTGATATATCAAGGCTTTTTTACGTCCCAGAAGGGATTCGAACCCCCGACCTACAGTTTAGGAAACGGATGGTATTAAAAAGATTGATAAAGTAGAATTATGAAAAAGCCAATTAAATCAATATCTCAACCAGTTTGTTAGGGATAATAACGTTTTTAAAAAAATTAAGAAAGTTTTAGTTCGCTACCAAATTGCTACCAGGGACGTTGCCATTTTAGGTTTACTTTTGTAATTTTTGATAATAATTTGAGGGAGCTTAATATCATATTGTAGAGGAAGGTCCAGCAGAAGACACTGGGGAAAACATTGATGACGTTGAAGAAAATCTAGAAGAACCATTCGAAGATCCAGATAATGATGGGTTAGATGAAAATGATCCAAATCAAGGGAGTTAAATGAAAGTTGAAAAATGGTTTTACGACAAATTTAATGATGAAAACTCCTTCCGATTATTTGGAAGGAGTTTTTTTATCGCATTTATTGTAAGGTTCCTTTTATTAATAAATGACAATGATAATAGAGAAAAGACCCAAATGAATAATATTTCTCTCGATTAAAGTGGTGTTTGATTACAGCCAATGAAATGTACCACCTCTGACATAGAATATACCACCAAATGACAAAAGTGTACCAAAGAATGACAGACTGTTTACCAATTCAGTCCTTCTGGTGAAAAAGATATAAAATCATAGTTTTGAGAATTAAAAAAGTTATATAGATTTGATTGATTTTCAATAAGATCAAGTCTTCTGCAAACAGGCCAGACTAACTCTTGTATGACGTAGTAGACGTATATTGTGAAACAAGAAATAAAAAAGAGAGCAGGCAAAATAATATTACCCGCTCTCCATAAAGCACAATTACGGGCAGTCTGTAATTGTCAGTAATGTTTTAGGTAATACAGTAAATTGCCGTTGTCTTAAGTTAGGGACACCAGCGTCAAACCAATGGATATTAATAATCGCTATATCTTCAATATCTTCCCTTGCTGCTTCGTAAAAAGATATAGTAAATGTAGCTGGGAACGTGCCAATAGATGTTGTGATGTTTCCTTCGCCAGCTACCGATAATAGTTCATCACCGTTGGTGATGCAACTCGTTGGTCCTATATTAGTTGCTATAAAGCTTAAAGTGGTCGTTTGGTTTTGTACTTCAGTATAAGTAGCTGTGCCGCCACCTTCACAGTCAGGACATATATCAGCAATTAAAGTTGCTTGTTCGTCTGGACTAATTTGATTTGTTATTGTAACTGACCCAGAACAATCACATGGGCAAAGTCTGATTAATCCCATGTTATTCTCCACCTCCTTTCATGGCATTGTATTCATCGAAAGTAAGCACGAATGGGCAAATAGGTATAGAAAATTAACAAATTTGTCTAATTTCCAATACGAAGATATTGTAAAGAAATGAATTTAAGCTAAACGGGTGCGATTGTTCAACCAAGAGCAGTGGCTTTTCTTGTTCTGCTAACTGAGTAGGATTGTTCAATAAGTCGATAGTGAATTGTCTGTTATCAGGAAAAAAATACCCTTTGCTTATGCATAATTAGATGTAATATAATGATAAAATCAAAATTTTAATCGGAGTATATTTTATATGCAGGAAATAACAGATATTCAACAAATGTTCTCGCTAATTTCAGGAAAATCCCTAAACATTATCTCTTCTATTTCATCCGATGGTGTATTCACTTATATCTCTCCTAATGTGAAGGCGTTACTTGGGTATTCTCCAGAAGAAGTCATCGGGAAACCCGCGGCATCTTTTAACCACCCCGAGACCAATAAAAAATTGCTTGAGCATCGAAATTCATTGTTTATCGATCAAGATACGGTTCGATTTACCGGTCGTGTTCGCCATAAAAGTGGGGAAT
Source organism: Robertmurraya dakarensis (assembly GCF_900156875.1). Lineage (GTDB taxonomy): Bacteria > Bacillota > Bacilli > Bacillales > Cytobacillaceae > Robertmurraya > Robertmurraya dakarensis. The sequence continues at coordinate 298,639 of NZ_LT707408.1, forward strand.
ATCGATGGTATGAGACTACTGCTCAATATATCCGGGACCAATCTGGATATATTATACAAACTATTGGTGTAGGGCAAGACATTACAGAACGTATAGAAGCTGAAGAGACAATTGCCTATCTTGCCTACCACGACAGCGAAACTAATTTGCCAAACCGGCTTCTGTTTAAGAAACGCCTAAGTCTACTTTTAGAAGAATCTAAAGATGGATTTCACGGACTGATGTTACTTGATTTGGATGGTTTTAAACACGTCAATGATACATTTGGACACGATATTGGAGATCAACTTCTTATTGAGGCTGCAAAAAGGTTGAAATTCGCAGTTGGAGACAAGGGTTTTGTCGCTCGTTGGGGTGGTGATGAGTTCACGGTTCTTCAAACGAATATTGAAGGGCGGGCTGATGTCACTTCATTAGCTGAGCGGATCAAAGATGTAATCTCCGAACCATTTATAATTGCAGGTAATACAATTTTCATTACAGCAAGTATAGGTGTGGCTGTTTCCCTAGAAGATGGGGAAACGGTCGAGGCGCTGATTAAAAATGCCGACGCGGCGATGTATATTGTGAAAAATCAGTCGAAAGTTATGAATTGTTCTCAGACCCAACAATGACTCGTCAATATTAAAGACCCGAAATCGACAAATGAGACAAACGATCTAGCAATATTTCCAAGAAAGGGGCCCTTACTCATTTGAGTAGGGGCCCAAGTTCTGGTTTAATATTCTTATATGTAATTCCCTTGCCGATATTTAAAATTCGTTTTGGCTTGAGGCGGTACCATCTTCCCAATTCCTCACAAGTATATTGCTTTGTATAACCATTCTCACGCATCAATTTGTATTCATATCTAATATTATTAATTAGTTCAGGTCTAATCTGCATCTGTACCTCATATGACTGTTAAGGTGTTTAAATGTCTCTTTTGTTCACTACATTAAAAAACCACCAAGTTCTTTTGCGGTGTCAGCCGAAACGTTATCTATCCCACGGTTTATTAGGAAATCCTGTATTTCTTTATCTAAATATAGTTTGGAAATATTTATATCCTTACTTCCTAAGTATTTAGCATCTTCTTGATTTCGGTATGGCCTTTCAGAGATAGTTGATAATTCAAATAAAGCAAGCTGAGAAAATTTTATTCCTGGAGTTAAACGAATTGGCTTTGGGGATTGATTAAATGCAACAAATGTCATTTTTCCTTCGTATCCCGGATTCATATAACTAGCTGGGCTAATTTGTAATCCTAATAATTTTATACTGTATCTTTCGAGTATTTGTGCAGCCATATTATCAGGTATTCTAAAATATTCTCTAGATTGGACAAGTACCGACTCTCCCGACTCTAAATAAAAGTCAGATTCGTTTAGATTATACTCTTGATACTGATCATCCCTTAATTTTTCTCACATAATGATACTTTCATCGTGATATGTATTTCTTTACTTTAATACCTAATGTCAAGTTGATTGTAGCACCTTCACAATAATCCTCGTTAAATGGCGTTACTAATTGGTGGTTTAATGCTAATTCTTTGAGATGTCTATCACTCAATAACATAACATTTCCTCCTTCTTTAATATCCCAATTATGAAGAAATTGTTATTAAAAAACAACAACATTTTTTATTGCAACTCCCCAAATTAAAAGAACCCACCTTTATATTAACGGCTTCTAACATTTTCTTTACATCTTCGGTTATATTTTTATTACAATGCACAATGACCTTCTCCAGTATCAAATCATAAGGGTGTATTTAAATTTGCTAGAATCATTCATAAGCTATATATACTTCATTTTTCTCTACATGGAAATTCTCACTTCTGTCAATTTTTAATGTTTTTAATGGACATCAAGAGCAATTCATACGTTATGTATCCCCACGATTTTTATACTGAATTTAACTCCGCTACCAATCCGCTACCAATAACCGATAAATTCGAACAAATTTTCGTAACCAATAAAAAAGAAACCCTTGATATACAAAGGTTTCTTTAGCGTCCCAGAAGGGATTCGAACCCCCGACCTACAGTTTAGGAAACTGTTGCTCTATCCTGCTGAGCTACTGGGACATATTAGAATTTGTAATATTTATTATAAAACATTTATAAAAACAACGTCAAGGACTACAAGACTGAAGTGTTCCATAGAGTGAGCAGTAATGAAACAGCTAATCAAGAAATATGGTGATCGTACGCAACCTCATAGTTTTTCCAGAAATTCACAAAGCACGTTCGATGAAAAAAACGCCTCTGACACATTAGCAATATGTTAAACTTCCTTTGTTTAGAAAGGAATTTTACAGATCGTATAGAATTCTATGTAATAATAAAGTAGACAACTAATTAGGTGTTTAACAGGAGGGAAAGCATGAGCCGAGACAGTATGAATCCTACAATTGAAAGGATCTTAAAAAATATAGAGAATGTCATGATAGGCAAGAGAAAGGTGGCGGAGTTAAGTCTGGTTGCCTTATTGGCAGAAGGGCATGTTCTCCTTGAAGATGTTCCAGGTGTAGGGAAGACGATGATGGTGCGAGCACTTGCGAAGTCAGTAAGCGCCCAGTTTAGAAGAATACAGTTTACTCCTGACTTGCTGCCATCAGATGTGACGGGAGTATCCATCTATAATCCAAAGGAAATGGAATTTCAGTTTAAACCTGGGCCTATAATGGGAAATATCATTCTAGCAGATGAAATTAATCGTACCTCACCGAAAACTCAATCAGCTCTACTTGAGGGAATGGAAGAAAGCAGTGTCACGATTGATGGTGTTACACATATTTTAGACAAGCCGTTTTTTGTTATGGCTACCCAAAACCCGATTGAATACGAAGGGACTTACCCGCTCCCAGAAGCCCAGCTAGATCGTTTTTTGCTGAAGATGAAAATGGGATATCCAAGTGTGGAAGAGGAAATTGAAGTATTGAATTCGACGCAAAGAATGGCACCGATTGATGACCTGGAGCCCGTCATTGATCTAGAAGAGTTAAGAGATATTCAACAAGAGATCAAACTGGTAACGGTGAATGACTCAATTAAAAGATATATTGTTGAGATTGCCAATCAAAGTAGAACGCACGAGAGTGTTTATTTAGGGGTAAGTCCGCGGGGGTCGATTGCCTTAATGAAGGCGGCCCAAGCTTATGCTTACATATATAGACGAGACTATGTATTACCAGACGATATTCAATATTTAGCACCGAATGTGTTTGCTCACCGCCTTATTTTAAGGTCTGATGCTAAGTTTGATGGGATCACAGCGGATGAAGTCATTTCAGAAATACTGACAAGAGTGTCTGTGCCTGTCCAAAGGTTAGTGAAGTAAATGAAGAGAGTTTTCCATACTCTTAAGACCTTTTGGAAATTAACGATTCTGATTTTACTTGTGGTAATCACTTTTTCGTACGCCATGTTTCAAGGTGGTTTTGTTAGCTGGTTTTTATTCTACAGCTTTCTGCCATTTGCGCTCTATGGCTTAGCACTGTCGTTATATCAGCCAAAAAGGGTTGAAGTCAAAAGACATTTTTCAAGAAAAGAGTGTAAAGCTGGTGATGATTTAAAGGTTAAAATACGTCTGCAAAGAAACTCCTCCTTTCCGCTGTTTTATATGGTAATAGAAGATCAAATAAGTGATTCGCTGGTTTCCGCAAAAAAAGAATCCCATGAGAAAACACTGGTTTTTCCTTTTTTCCAAAAAGAAATAGAATTTGAGTATGATTTCGTTGAACTACCGCGGGGAGAGCATATCTTTCAAAATATTAATATTAAGATAGGCGACCCGCTTGGTCTATTTGAGAAAACAATCATTCTATCGACGAAGGCTGAAAAAATCGTTGTGTATCCTGCTTATGAAGAATTACGTTACTCCCCGTTAAATATGCGGCATGATCAGGGGATGTCTGCGTCAAATGAAAAAATTCAAAGAGATACCTCGATGGTTGTGGGAATTAGGGAGTATCAGCCAGGTGATCGCTTTTCATGGATTAACTGGAAAGCTTCTGCAAAGAGAAACAATATGATGACAAAGGAATTCGAACAACGGCAATCCCAAAATGTAACGATTGTCATGGATTGCTCTCCGGATGCAAGATTTGAAGGGGTTGTGTCTCTGACAGCTTCACTAGTCCGGTCCATTCTTCGTAATGGGTCGCAGCTAGGTTTGCTGACTGTAAGCAAAGATCGAGTCAGTTTCCCGAGTCGAAAAGGAGAAACATACCAGCATCAGCTATTCTATCATTTGGCGAAAATCCAAGATTGCTGCGAGATCCCTTTTCATAAAGTAATAGAGAGAGAGGCTCTCCAAAAGGATCACAATGGTACAAACTTGTTAGTGACGGCAAAACTTTCAAAAGAATTAGTGGAAAGAGCTGGTTCTTTTGGGATGAAAAAGCAATCTACTGCTATCTTTTTGCTTAAAGATGAGAAAGAAACCCCAAGTGCTGAAGAACTGTCCTTAAAAGCAGCCTCTCATGCAAAAGGCATACGAGTTATATTTGTTTATCATGGCCATTTTTCTGATGCCTTCATGGGGGTGGATAGAAGTTGACAAACCAGCAAAGCCAGTCATTTAGTTTTATGGCAATGATATTAAACTTGTGTGGATACTTTCTCTTGATGGAATGGCTATACCCTATTGATATGTTAACAGATACTTCAAACATCAGTGTGTTTATCTATTATCTTGCCATTTCATTGCTGATGTCTATTTTTAGGATGAGAAATGTTCTACGCTGGTCTATTAAAATTGTCTACATCTTATATGTGCTTCATTATTTGTACTTTAGAGGATCCTTTTTCCAGTTCACTTGGATTGACGATTTCAGCAAGGATATTTTTATCAACTTGACTTCTGTCTTTCAATCGGATTGGTCTGGCTTAACTGAATCTTTTAGAAGTTTGTTGTTCTTTGTACTATTGTCATTGATGACGTACTTAATTTCATATTGGTTGGTTAACCGCAAACAAATTTTTCTTTTCTTTTTTATGACGCTGCTGTACATCACGGTTCTAGATACATTCACACCATATAACGCTGATCAAGCAATTGTTCGGACCATGATTGCCGGGTTTGTGGTAATGAGTTTGTTGACGTTGAACCGGATATTAGAGCGGGAAGGGATCCGCAAATACTCGGGAGTTTCTAGACGGTGGATTACCTCTTTAGTGGTCATGCTTGGGTTTAGTATCATCATTGGTTTTGGTTTGCCTAAAGCCGAGCCGATATGGCCGGACCCGGTACCATATATTACATCTTATTCAGAAGACAGCGGAAATGATGGTCCTGGGATCAGCAAGGTAGGATATGGTACTGATGATTCTAGATTAGGAGGACCATTTATTGGGGACAACACAAGAGTTTATTTCACCCATACGGAGTCAAGGCATTATTGGAAAGTGGAAACAAAGGATATCTATACGGGTAAAGGATGGGAAACTTCCGCAGAAAAGGAGCAGAGAATCCCATTTGGAACAGTTGACCCTATTCCGGCCAGTTCTTTTGCTAGTCCGGAAATGGAGTTTACTGAACGTACAAGTGTTGTTTATCCCTTAGTAGACTATCCTCATCTCATTTATCCGTTAGGCTCACAGTATGTGCAGACGAATCAGGACTACACATTTGAATATGATAGCAAATTAGAGAAAATTTACAGTTTTCCTTCATCTGGAGCTGCTCTGCCTAATCTTGACGAATATACCGTTCAATACAATTCACCGAGATACAGTGTAAAAGCAATGATGCAAACCGTAAATCACAACCATCCATCTCTTGATCGTGAGTTCCTCGAAGTCTATACACAATTACCGGAAAATCTCCCGCAAAGAGTGAAAGATCTTGCGTTAGAAATTACGAAAGAGGAGGCTACTTGGTTTGATAAAGCAAGGGCGATTGAAGATTATTTTGATCGTCCCGAATATAAATATGATCAAACAAATGTAGCGATTCCGGGAGAAGAGGATGATTATGTAGACCAGTTTCTTTTTGAAACAATGACAGGCTACTGTGATAACTTCTCCACTTCGATGGTTGTGCTTTTGCGATCACTTGGGATCCCGGCAAAATGGGTGAAAGGTTACACAGAGGGGGAATTTAGGGGTACTGCTGAATCTGGAAAAAGGCTGTATGAAATTACCAATAATAATGCTCACTCTTGGGTTGAAGTGTATTTTCCAGAGGTTGGCTGGGTACCGTTTGAACCGACTAAAGGTTTTTCGAATAATGTTCAATTTAACTTTGATAATTATTCTACTAACCAAAACAGTTCGGCCAACACTCCTGAACAAGAAAATAATCCCGAAGAGGAAACACTTCAAGCAGAGCAACAAACAACGAGTTCATCTAACTCGCCATACAGTTTCCAAGTTCTATGGGATAGTATAATTCTTTTCCTAAGTGAAGCATGGAAAAAAATCCTTGCTGCTTCACTAATTCTAGGCATGGTGCTTCTTGGATTGTATAAGATTCGGTTAAAATGGCTTCCATACTTTATTCTATTTAGATTCAAGAGACGAAGACAGGACGATGACTTCCCGGCGGCCTATCTCGTTTTGTTAACACATTTGAATCGATATGGATTAAGAAGGGAAGATAATCAGACACTGCGGGATTATGCAGCCGATGTTGACGAATATTTTTCCTCAAAAGAAATGGGGGTATTAACATCCCATTATGAAAGGTATTTATACAAGGGACACTTAGAGAAAGGCAGCTGGGATGAGACAAAGGAATTGTGGGAAAATTTAATTAAAAAAACAATAGCTTGACCTGAAAATCGACATGTTGATACAATATTCGGGAAATCATATTGTAAAATTAAACATGCACCTTCATATATCCTCGGTAATATGGTCCGAGAGTCTCTACCAAATCACCTTAAATGATTTGACTATGAAGGCAGGGTCATTCTATTTTTAAAAACTTTTAAAAACTAGAATTCTGCCTTCATTTTTATTTGAGGCGGAATTCTAGTTTTTTTTATGAACGTGGTTAAGCTATACTTTAGAATGGTGCTTGTTCGACAGAGTAGTTAATGAAATTTATATAACATTATGGGGTGAACTGAGGATGGCGAATAATACAGAGCTTCAAGACCAAGAAAAGATTGTCGTACTAGATTTTGGAAGCCAGTACAATCAGCTAATAACAAGAAGAATCCGTGAATTTGGTGTGTACAGTGAATTACATCCGCATACGATTACCGCGGAAGAAATAAAAAAAATGAACCCAAAGGGTGTCATCTTTTCTGGTGGTCCTAACAGTGTCTATGATGAAAATGCATTTCGCTGTGATGAGCAGATCTTTGAACTAGGATTGCCGATTTTGGGCATTTGTTACGGAATGCAATTGATGACTACTCATTTTAAAGGGAAAGTGGAGCCTGCAAAGCAGCGTGAATATGGAAAAGCTGGAATCGCTATTCAAAATGAAACAAGATTGTTCGGCAGTTTACCGAATGAACAAATTGTCTGGATGAGTCACGGAGATCTTGTGATCGAAGCTCCTGCTGGCTTTACTGTAGATGCGACTAGCCCGTCATGTCCAATTGCAGCTATGAGTGACGAGTCAAGAAATCTATATGCTGTACAATTCCACCCGGAAGTACGCCATTCACAATATGGAAATGAATTGTTAAGAAATTTTGTTTTTAACATTTGTGAATGCAAGGGCAACTGGTCGATGGAAAATTTCATCGAAATTGAAATGGAAAAAATTCGTCAAACAGTTGGAGATAAGAAAGTGCTTTGTGCTCTTAGCGGCGGGGTAGATTCTTCCGTCGTGGCGGTTTTAATCCATAAGGCAATTGGCGATCAGTTAACTTGTATTTTCGTCGATCACGGCTTGCTTCGTAAGGGCGAAGCGGAAAGTGTGATGAAAACATTCGCTGAAGGCTTCCATATGAACGTTATCAAAGTGGATGCAAAGGATCGTTTCCTGAGCAAATTAAAGGGTGTTAGCGACCCTGAGAAAAAGCGTAAAATTATTGGAAATGAATTTATTTACGTATTTGATGATGAAGCAACAAAGCTTGAGGGAATTGACTATTTAGCGCAAGGAACTCTTTATACAGATATTATCGAAAGCGGTACGGCCACTGCGCAAACGATTAAGTCGCATCATAACGTTGGCGGTCTGCCAGAAGATATGCAATTCCAATTGATTGAACCATTGAACACTTTGTTCAAAGATGAGGTTCGTGCGTTAGGTACTGAGTTAGGTATTCCTGATGAAATCGTATGGAGACAGCCATTCCCAGGTCCAGGTCTAGGAATCCGTGTTCTTGGTGAGATTTCTGATGATAAACTTGAAATTGTTCGCGAATCGGATTTCATTTTACGAGAAGAAATAAGAAATGCAGGATTAGAAAGAGATATCTGGCAATACTTTACAGTTCTTCCGGATATCCGCAGTGTAGGGGTTATGGGTGATGCCCGCACATACGATTACACGATTGGTATTCGTGCTGTTACATCGATCGATGGGATGACTTCTGACTGGGCGAGAATTCCATGGGATGTCCTAGAAACGATCTCAACTAGAATTGTTAATGAAGTAAGTCATGTAAATCGTGTTGTGTATGATATTACAAGTAAGCCGCCTGCAACAATCGAATGGGAATAATATGAAATAAGTTAAAATAACCTTAATATACGAACGATAAAAAACGAACATGTTAAAAATGTTCGTTTTTTATATTGACGGATACCTGAGTTACTTGTTATTATAATTATGGCTTTAAAAAGAATATCGAATCATGTCGTATAATGTTGGGGATATGGCCCAATAGTTTCTACCGAGCTGCCGTAAATAGCTTGACTACGAGATACGTGATTATAATTGGGCTCTTCATGCAATCTTTTTTTCTTTTCTCCTAATTAGTTCACAATCTTGCTGTCAGCGCTACAGGTATCTTGTAGTGTTTTTTTATTACTATTTTGGGAGGGAAAAGGATATGAAAAAGTATTTTCAGTTTCAAGAACTAGGAACATCTTACCGCCGTGAAATAATCGGTGGTTTAACAACATTCTTAGCAATGGCATATATTTTAGTTGTTAACCCAATGACGCTATCCTTAATGGATGTCCCGGATTTACCGGATGAAATGAGAATGGATTATGGAGCTGTGTTCGTCGCAACGGCTGTCGCTGCGGCAATCGGTTCGCTATTAATGGGGATCATCGCCAAATATCCAATTGCTCTTGCACCGGGAATGGGCTTGAATGCATTTTTTGCTTATGTGGTTGTCTTAACGATGGGGATCCCTTGGCAGCATGCTCTTGGAGGAGTTTTCCTATCAGGACTTGTGTTTATTGTGTTATCTCTATCAGGTTTGCGTGAAAAGATTATTAATGCAATCCCAGCTGAGTTAAAATTTGCAGTTAGTGCTGGTATTGGTTTGTTCATTACTTTTGTAGGTGCTCAATCATCTGGATTAATCGTAAATAATGATGCAGTTTTAGTTGGTTTGGGAGATTTTTCAGATGGAAATGTACTGTTAGCTATCTTTGGGATCGTGATTACGGTTATTTTGATGACAAAAGGGTTAAACGGCGGCATCTTCATTGGAATGGTAATTACAACGATTGCCGGTATGATTTTTGGATTAATCGACGTACCGGAGAAGGTTGTTGGTGCAATTCCGAGTGTAGCACCAACTTTCGGAGCAGCATTTGAAGGGCTCGGAGATCCTTCATTTTATACGATTAACATGTTAGTTGTTGTATTAACTTTCTTGTTTGTTGACTTCTTTGATACTGCAGGTACTTTAGTTGGAGTTGCGAACCAAGCTGGTTTAATGAAGGATAACAAATTACCACGTGCAGGAAGAGCGCTAATGGCTGATTCTATTGCGACTGTTACGGGTGCGATTTTTGGTACATCAACGACAACGTCCTATGTTGAATCAACATCAGGTGTTGCTGCTGGAGCTAGGACAGGATTTGCTTCAATTGTTACGGCAGTGCTGTTCCTTCTATCTTTATTTTTCTTCCCGGTACTAGAGGTTATTACTTCGGCTGTAACGGCACCGGCTTTAATAATTGTAGGAGTATTGATGGTTTCTTCTTTAGGAAAAATTGACTGGACCAAGTTCGAGATAGCTGTACCAGCCTTTCTTACTATTCTTGTCATGCCATTATCGTATAGTATTGCAACAGGGATTGCGGTTGGATTTATCTTCTATCCAATCACGATGCTGGTGAAGGGAAGAGCGAAAGAAATTCATCCAGTTATGTACTTCTTATTTGTTATCTTTATCTTGTACTTTATCTTCTTAAAATAAGCAGTATGAACAATTGGGCCGCACTTTATGGTGCGGCCTTTTTGTGTTGTCTATTTTCGTTTAAGTAAAGGATTTTTAATTGAATTGGGCTCATTTGGGTAGATTATTTCTGAAGAAGTTGTTTGAAATCAAATGGGTATTTTTTAATAACTTTTAAGGAGGTAATGCTGTATGTTTAAAAACGCTTTCGGTGTCCTGCAAAAAGTAGGGAGAGCGCTGATGCTTCCGGTTGCCTTGCTGCCGGCGGCGGGGATCTTGCTTGCGTTAGGTTCGGCGTTGAGAAACCCGACATTGCTGGAATTAGCACCGTTTTTGGATAACAATGGGGTAGATCTTGTTGCGGCTGTTATGGAGCAAGCTGGAAACATTGTCTTCGGAAATCTGCCGGTACTGTTTGCCGTAGGGGTAGCAGTTGGTTTGGCAGGCGGTGATGGTGTTGCAGGGTTAGCTGCCATTATTGGTTACTTAATCATGAATGTGACAATGGGAACCGCCCTTGGAATTACAGCTGAGGATGTTAACGGATTAAGCTATGCTAATATTCTTGGTGTTCCAACTCTCCAAACAGGGGTGTTCGGCGGAATAATTGTCGGTATCATTGCGGCTTTACTCTATAACCGATTCTATGAAATTGAATTACCATCGTATTTGGGGTTCTTTGCTGGAAAAAGATTTGTTCCTATTATAACAGCAGCTACAGCTGTCATTTTAGGGTTATTGATGCTGGTTATTTGGCCGCCGATTCAGAATGGATTAAATGCCTTCTCTCAAAACATGGTGCATGCAAACTTAACGTTATCATCATTTATCTTTGGTGTGATTGAACGTTCGCTTATTCCATTTGGTTTGCATCATATATTTTATTCGCCGTTTTGGTATGAATTTGGCCAATATGTAACAGCGGCCGGCGAAACCGTTCGTGGTGATCAGCGTATTTTCATGGCACAGATCAGTGATAATGTTCAAGATTTAACTGCTGGAACGTTTATGACAGGTAAATTTCCGTTTATGATGTTCGGTTTACCTGCGGCTGCACTGGCAATTTACCATGAAGCTCGTCCTGAGAAAAAGGTTGTTGTTGGTGGTTTAATGGCTTCGGCCGCCTTGACTGCCTTTTTAACTGGTATTACAGAGCCTATTGAATTTTCTTTCTTGTTTGTAGCTCCTGTTTTATTTGGAATCCACGCTATATTTGCTGGTTTATCATTTATGACGATGCATTTGCTGAATGTGAAAATCGGTATGACCTTCTCGGGCGGGTTAATTGACTATATCTTATTTGGATTAATTAATCCTCAAACGAATGCTTGGCTTGTCATTCCGGTTGGTTTGGCATTCGCCTTAATTTATTATTTTGGATTCCGCTTTGCTATTCGGACATTTAACTTGAAGACACCAGGTAGAGAAGAAGTGACAGACACTGATGATGAGGAAGAAACTACAAAAGGGAAAACGAGTGAACTTCCTTATGACATTCTTGATGCAATGGGAGGAAAAGAAAATATTGCCCATCTTGATGCGTGTATCACTCGATTAAGAGTTTCTGTTAATGATGTTAAGGACGTTGACAAGGATCGGTTAAAGAAGCTAGGAGCCTCCGGGGTGCTTGAAGTTGGAAATAATATTCAGGCAATTTTTGGTCCTCGTTCTGAAACTATAAAAGGCCAAATGAAAAATATTATGGAAGGAAAGAAACCGCGTGTCGTCGAAAAGGCTCCAGAAAAGGGAGTCGAACAACAAATTGAAGAAGTTAATCCAGATGCTCTTCAAACAAAGAATAAAGGTGATAATTTGTTTATGTCACCTATGAAAGGGGAACTAAAGCCAATAACAGATGTTCCTGATGCTGTTTTCTCAGAAAAGATGATGGGGGATGGTTTTGCGATAATCCCATCTGAAGGCACCATTGTATCACCGGTTAACGGAACAATTGTCAACTTATTCCCAACAAAACATGCAATAGGGATTCTTTCAGATTCAGGACGTGAAATCTTAATTCATGTAGGGATTGATACGGTAAATCTCAAAGGTGAAGGTTTT
>NZ_LT707408.1:315957-316959 GCF_900156875.1 Robertmurraya dakarensis
CCCCCTCAAGATGAGATTTCCCATAGCGCAAGCTAGTAAGATCCCTGAAAGATGATCAGGTTGATAGGTCAGAGGTGGAAGCGTGGTGACATGTGGAGCTGACTGATACTAATCGATCGAGGACTTAACCAAAAAGAAAAGCGAAGGCGACTGTTCAACTCTGAGAGGCGTTGGAGAGCCGGCCAGGCAAATCCTGCTTTTGGATTTGAATGGACGGATTGAAACGACCGAAGAGTTAGGAGCTGCAGCTGGACAATTTAAAAGATGCTTGTCAAGTTATCTAGTTTTGAGGGAATGAATAATTCATTCTATATATAGTAAGTCTGCTCCTGCGGCATAGCTGGTTCGAGGAAGTTTTCTTTTACTCGTCGCAAGCCAACAGGGAAGTAATTCAATGCAGCAGGCTTGGTGACGATGGCGAGAAGGTCACACCCGTTCCCATACCGAACACGGAAGTTAAGCTTCTCAGCGCCGATGGTAGTTAGGGGCTGTCCCCTTGTGAGAGTAGGACGTCGCCAGGCAATATTAAAGAGTATCCATTTGGATGCTCTTTTTTGTTATTCGCTGTTAATTTCCTGATAACCCTAAATAGCCAGTGAATTGCCTCTGTAATACACCTTTGAACCCTGTATCAATCCATTCCTATATTCAATAATTTAAATTTCTATGAATTTGTAAATGAAGACAAAGGAATTCAACATCTTTTTAGAGAATACCTTTTTAAGCTCATTCGTTTCGACAATAACGTTTGAGAATGTGGAAATTTGGGGAAATTATTAAAGTGTTGTTCATTGCAAATGGGTATATTTTTCATGTATAATTAAAGTCAAATATAGTCAAAGTCAGATAGGAGGGGGTTTAGTGAGAAACATCTCCGATATCATCGAACAATACTTGAAACAGGTATTAGAATTAAGTGAAAAAGAGATTGTTGAAATCAAGAGAAGTGAGATTGCGGACAAATTTCAATGCGTTCCCTCCCAAATAAACTATGTAATAAAT
>NZ_LT707408.1:320810-448383 GCF_900156875.1 Robertmurraya dakarensis
GACGTCGCCAGGCAGAGAGAGTATCTATTTTTAGATGCTCTTTTTTGTGCTTAAGAATGGAGTTGCGGATGTATCGGTAAGTTACGGATATAATCCGATTCTTACGGATAAACTGGGTAAAGTTGCGGATATATTTAAATTCTTACGGATAAAGCCCAAGAAGTTACGGATATCTCTTTATATTAGACTCTATTTTTCCCATAAAAGGTACCTTTGCCTAATGAATCTGCTGCTTTTCCATATATATCGGTCAGATTTAGAATATATCGGCCACTTTTTCAATATATCGGTCAGATTTTAATTATATCGGTCACTTTTCGATGTATATCGGTCAGCTCCCCTAAAACCTCAATCTGTCATCGCAACAAGATAGCCACGATAGAGAAAAACTCCATAAACTACACCAATTCAAAAAATCACCAAACTGCGTATTGCTTCAGCAAACAAGGAAAAAGTAAATATAAACAAAGACTGCATGATGGAAATTCTATTTTTTTCCTGTTACAATGGGCTTTCATGATGAATAAGGGGGAATTTTTTTGCTAGAGAATGGATTAATGATGGTTCTCATTATTTTAGTGATTAACATCGTATATGTCTCTTTTTTTACGATGCGTATGATTTTAACATTAAAAGGACAAAGATATCTAGCTGCCTTACTTAGTATGGTGGAAGTGGTCATTTATGTTATTGGTTTAGGTCTTGTCCTAGATAACTTGGATCAAATTCAAAACTTAATTGCTTATGCAGTGGGATATGGTATTGGTGTATTAGTAGGAATGAAGATTGAAGAGAAGTTGGCGTTAGGCTATATTACTGTAAATGTGATTACAAAAGAATATGACAGAGACCTGCCCAAGGCTCTACGGGCGGAAGGTTATGGGGTTACCAATTGGGCGGCACATGGACTTGAAGGAGACCGGATGGCATTGCAAATTTTAACGCCAAGAAAGTACGAACTCAAGTTATATACAAAAATTAAAGAACTTGATCCAAAGGCATTTATTATCGCTTATGAACCGAAAACCATTTATGGTGGATTCTGGGTTAAATCCATTAAGAGGGGGAAATTATTTTCATGAGCAAATCTGCGCCAAAAAAATGCTTGTTTGAAGTCGAAGAAAATGAAACAATTGATCAGTGCTTAGATCGAATTAAAAAGGCGGGATATTTTCCTGTAAGGAGAACTGAAAAGCCAATTTTTAAGGAAGTAAAAGAAGGCTCTGAGACAAATTATGAACCGGCAGGGAGACAGATTGTCTTTGAAGCCAAGAAAATAGAATAGGTAAAAACCGAACGATGCTAGAGGTCACTTTTAGCATCGTTCGATTTTACTGTTGACACCATAGTGCAACCATTGTAAGATGTAGAAGGATAAACAGAAACGAGATATTAGGCATTAACGAAATTGTCAGATATAATAGCTGGAATAATTAAAAATTAAATAATTCCTCATATATAATGGGAATATGGCCCATAAGTTTCTACCCGGCAACCATAAATTGTCGGACTATGAGGAAAGTAAATATGACCGGAAAAGCGAGTGTGTTTGTGTTTTTTAAAAAGCCAAACACCGGATAAATGCCCGGACAGATTGCTTTCTCTCATAAAGAAATGCAGTCTGTCCGGGTTTTTTAATACGTTGAAAAGTGGAGGAGAAAAATGAAGCCACAAATAGCAGTCATCATGGGGAGCAAGTCTGATTGGGAAACAATGAAGCATGCATGTGACATCTTAGAAAAACTAGAAATTTCATATGAAAAGAAAGTCGTATCTGCACATCGAACACCAGACCTTATGTTTCAATTTGCCGAAGAAGCAAAAGGGCGGGGCATCAAAGTAATTATCGCCGGTGCTGGCGGAGCTGCCCATTTGCCCGGTATGGTTGCGGCTAAAACAACCCTCCCAGTAATAGGGGTGCCAGTTCAATCAAAGGCGTTGAATGGTCTAGATTCTTTGTTATCTATTGTTCAAATGCCTGGCGGCGTTCCGGTCGCAACTGTAGCAATCGGCAAAGCAGGAGCTACGAATGCGGGCCTCTTGGCTGCTCAAATTTTGGGAGCTTTCGATGAACAGGTTTCACAAAGGCTTGAAGCCATGAGAGAGGAAACGAAAAAGGCTGTATTAGAAAGTAGTGATGAGCTTGACTAATAAAGTTATACTACCTGGACAAACGATTGGCATCATCGGCGGAGGACAGCTTGGGAAAATGATGGCTCTTGTTGCTAAAGCACAAGGATTTCGAATCGCTGTTCTTGATCCGACAGAGGACTCTCCTTGCGGTCAAGTATCTGATTATAAAATAGTGGCACCGTATAATGATTTAGATGCAATCAAAAGGTTAGCTGAAATCAGTGACGTTATCACATATGAATTCGAAAATATAGATGCAGAATGTTTGGCGTGGCTGTATCAAAATGCGTACGTACCTCAAGGAACAAAGTTATTAGCTTCTACTCAAAATCGAATTACAGAGAAAGAGGCAATTAGAAGCGCGGGTGTTGAGGTGGCGCCTTATGCTGTGATTGATAGCATAGACGATGTTTATCGTCATATTGATGATCTAGGTTATCCAGCAGTTTTGAAAACAGCAACTGGAGGATATGATGGAAAAGGCCAGCTCGTCATAAAGTCAGAGAAGGATATTCCCGAAGGCGAAGAATTAATCAACCGCGGGCCATGTGTCCTTGAGAAATGGGTTCCTTTTGAAAAAGAAATTTCGGTAATTGTCACACGTAATCCAGATGGAGAAACAGCTGTTTTTCCAGTAGGGGAGAACATTCATAGGGATAATATTCTTCACGAAACTATTGTTCCTGCACGAGTGGATGAAGCGGCAAAAGAGAAAGCTATAGGTATAGCCAAAAGGCTCGCTGGTTCATTCCAGCTGGTGGGAACACTGGCAGTAGAAATGTTCTTAACGGCTGAAGGAGCAATTTTTGTTAACGAATTAGCGCCAAGACCGCATAATTCAGGGCATTATTCAATTGAAGCTTGCGAGACCTCTCAGTTTGAGCAGCATGTTCGAGCTGTGTGCAATTGGCCGCTTGGAAGCACCGATTTATTAAAGCCGGTAGTGATGGTCAACATCCTTGGTGAACACCAGGAAGATGTACTAAATTACCTTCCAAAGGCAAAAGATTGGAAAATCCATTTTTATGGAAAAGCGGAACCAAAGGTAAAAAGAAAAATGGGGCACATCACCATTTTAAAAGAGTCGATTGAAGACGCGCTTGAAGAAATAGAGCAAAGTGGAATTTGGGAAACATCTAAAGAAAAGATCGGGGGATAAGTTATGATTGAACGCTATACAAGACCTGAAATGGGTGCGATTTGGACGGAAGAGAATCGGTTTAAAGCTTGGTTAGAGGTTGAAATTTTAGCCTGTGAGGCATGGAGTGAGCTTGGAGATATTCCGAAAGAAGATGTAAAAAAGCTTCGTGAAAATGCTTCTTTCGACATTAACCGCATTAAAGAAATCGAGGAAGAAACAAGACATGATGTAGTGGCGTTTACTCGTGCAGTTTCTGAAACACTAGGCGAGGAAAGAAAGTGGGTTCATTACGGTTTAACTTCTACAGATGTAGTTGACACAGCCCTTTCTTATTTAATCAAGCAAGCTAATGGAATTCTTTTAACAGACATAGAGAACTTTGTTGAAATCTTAAAAAATAAAGCGCAAGAACATAAGTATACCGTAATGATGGGGCGTACCCATGGGGTTCATGCAGAACCGACTACTTTTGGTTTGAAACTGGCTCTTTGGTATGAAGAAATGAAACGAAATCTTGAGAGATTTAAAGCAGCTGCGGCAGGAGTGGAATTCGGAAAAATCTCCGGTGCGGTAGGAACGTATGCAAATATTAACCCATTTGTAGAAAAATATGTATGTGAAAAGCTTGGAATCCAGCCAGCGCCGATTTCTACACAAACATTACAGCGTGATCGTCATGCCCATTATATGTCGACGATTGCATTAATTGCGACTTCAATTGAGAAATTTGCTGTCGAAATTCGCGGTCTTCAAAAGAGTGAAACACGTGAGGTGGAAGAATTCTTTGCGAAAGGTCAAAAAGGTTCATCTGCAATGCCTCATAAGCGAAATCCAATCGGTTCTGAAAATATGACGGGGCTTGCACGTGTGATTCGCGGTCATATGTTAACAGCTTATGAAAATGTTCCATTATGGCATGAACGTGATATATCCCACTCTTCTGCAGAAAGAATCATCTTACCTGATGCGACAATTGCATTAAATTACATGTTAAATCGCTTTGGAAATATCGTGAAGAACCTAACGGTGTTCCCTGAAAATATGAAGCGCAATATGGATCGTACGCTAGGTCTTATCTATTCTCAACGTGTTCTTTTAGCACTGATCGATAAAGGCTTACCACGTGAAGAAGCATACGATACGGTTCAGCCTAGAGCAATGGAAGCATGGGAAAAACAAGTACCTTTCAGAAGCTTAATTGAGGCCGATGAGACAATCACTGCTAAGCTTTCACCAGCAGAGATTGAAGATTGCTTCGACTATAACTATCACTTAAAACATGTTGATACAATTTTTGACCGCTTAGGACTGTAATTGCCAAAAAACTATTAAGTGTCCATACCGGGAAGACAGTGTCTTTTGATGGTACCAGGTACCATTGGGGTACCATCGAGGGCGCTTTGTATATAGATGATTCCCGATTTTCGTAATAAGGAGGCTCTCTTATGGTGGAGCAAGGAGCATTGTTATATGAAGGAAAAGCGAAAAAGGTGTACGCAACAAACGATGAAAATTTAGTTTGGTTAGAGTACAAGGACTCTGCTACAGCCTTTAATGGTGAAAAGAAAGCTGAAATTACTGGAAAGGGGCGCTTGAATAATGAAATTACTAGTTTGTTATTTTCAAAGCTCCAAGAAGAGGGAATTTCATCACACTTCGTAGAAAAACTTTCCGAAACAGAGCAGATTGTAAAAAAAGTATCGATTATTCCTTTGGAAACAGTAGTCAGAAATGTTGCTGCAGGCAGCTTTTCTAAGCGATTGGGGATACAAGAAGGGAAACCATTAACAAAGCCGATTGTGGAATTTTACTATAAAGATGATGCCTTAGGGGATCCGTTCATTACAGATGATATTGTATATGAACTAAAGTTAGCTACAGAAGAAGAGGTAGCACTGCTAAAACAAAAAGCACTTCAAGTCAATGAAGTACTAAGTGAATTTTTTGATGGGTTAGGAATTCTCCTAGTCGATTTCAAGCTTGAGTTTGGGAAAGATGAGCAAGGTGAAGTGCTGCTTGCAGATGAGATTTCACCGGACACTTGCCGCCTATGGGATAAAGAGACGAATGAGAAGCTTGATAAGGATGTATTCCGCCGCGATTTAGGGAACTTAACAGAGGCTTACGAAAATATTTTAACTAGACTAGGAGGAAGTCCAGCATGTTCAAAGTAAAAGTTTACGTGACTTTAAGAGAAAGTGTTCTAGATCCACAAGGAGCAGCAGTAAAGCATTCATTACAATCACTCAACTATAATGAAGTATCTGAGGTGCGTATCGGTAAATATATGGAATTAACAATAGAAAAGTCAGAACGTAATGTAGAAGATGTGGTGAAGGAAGTGTGTGACCGATTACTAGCAAACCCTGTCATTGAAGACTATCGATACGAAATCGAGGAGGTTGTTGCACAGTGAAGTTCGCGGTCATTGTATTCCCAGGTTCCAACTGTGATATCGACATGTATCACGCCATCAAAGACGAGTTAGGTGAAGAAGTCGAATACGTTTGGCATGATGCTGATAGTTTAGAAGGCTTTGACGGAATTCTTTTACCAGGAGGATTCTCTTATGGAGACTACTTACGATCTGGTGCGATAGCCCGTTTCAGCAACGTTATGAAAGAGGTAATTAAAGCTGCGGAAGCAGGCAAACCGGTACTAGGTGTTTGCAACGGTTTTCAGGTTCTCTTGGAAAGCGGCTTGCTTCCAGGTGCAATGAGACGAAATGAAAGCTTAAAGTTCATCTGCCGTCCAACGGCATTAAAAGTTCAAAACAATAATACAATGTTCAGCTCCGAGTACCAGGAAGGTGAAGTTATCACAGTTCCAATTGCTCATGGTGAAGGAAACTATTATTGTGACGAAGAGACACTACAGCAGCTAAAAGAGAACAATCAAATTGTCTTTACGTATGAAAATAACCCAAATGGAAGCTTAGAAAATATTGCTGGGATCATCAATGAAAATGGAAATGTCCTAGGCATGATGCCCCATCCTGAAAGAGCAGTAGATGAACTTTTAGGAGGAGCAGATGGTTTGAAATTATTCCGATCAATCGTTAAACAATGGAGGGAAGCAAATGTCATCACTAATGCTTGAGCCAAGTCCAGAACAAATTAAAAAAGAAAAAATCTACCAAGAGATGGGTTTGTCCGATGAAGAATTTGCGATGGTCGAGAAGACACTAGGCCGAACTCCTAATTACACAGAAACAGGATTATTCTCTGTTATGTGGTCTGAGCACTGCTCTTATAAAAATTCAAAGCCAGTTCTAAAGAAGTTCCCGACAAAAGGAGAACATGTTCTTCAAGGTCCTGGTGAGGGTGCTGGAATTGTTGATATCGGTGATGAGCAAGCCGTTGTTTTTAAAATCGAAAGTCACAACCACCCATCTGCAATTGAACCATACCAGGGTGCGGCAACAGGTGTCGGCGGTATCATCCGTGATGTATTCTCAATGGGGGCAAGACCAATTGCTCTATTAAACTCTCTACGCTTTGGAGAACTTGATGCATCAGCACGCGTCCGCTATCTTTTTAAAGAAGTAGTGGCGGGAATTGCTGGTTACGGAAACTGCATCGGAATCCCAACAGTGGGTGGAGAAATTCAATTTGACCCATGCTATGAAGGAAATCCACTTGTCAATGCCATGTGTGTCGGCTTAATCGATCATAAGGATATTAAAAAAGGCCAGGCGCACGGTGTCGGAAATACAGTGATGTACGTTGGGGCGAAAACAGGCCGTGACGGAATCCACGGGGCAACCTTTGCTTCAGAAGAACTAACAGAAGCTTCTGATGAAAAGCGTCCAGCCGTTCAAGTTGGCGATCCTTTCATGGAAAAATTATTAATCGAAGCTTGCTTAGAGTTAATCCAATCTGATGCGCTTGTTGGTATTCAGGATATGGGAGCGGCAGGACTTACAAGCTCTTCTGCTGAGATGGCGAGTAAAGCTGGATCTGGTATTGAAATGAATTTAGACTTAGTTCCACAGCGCGAAACAGGCATGACAGCTTATGAAATGATGCTTTCAGAATCGCAAGAACGCATGCTGATTGTTGTGAAAAAAGGCAGAGAGCAAGAAATCGTTGATTTATTCTCTAAATATGATTTAGAGGCGGTAGCGATTGGTCAAGTTACAGAGGACAAAATGCTTCGCCTTGTACACAACGGTGAAGTAGTGGCGAATGTACCAGCAGATGCACTTGCTGAAGATGCACCTGTATATCATAAGCCATCAAGAGAGCCTCAATACTTTGGTGAGTTCCAAGCAATGGATAATGATATTCCAGCGGTTGATGATTATAATGAAACATTAGTAAATTTATTAAAACAGCCTACTATCGCAAGCAAGGAATGGGTTTACGATCAATATGACTATATGGTACGTACGAATACAGTTGTAGCACCTGGTTCTGATGCAGCTGTTGTGCGCATTCGCGGTACGGAGAAGGCATTAGCGATGACAACAGACTGTAACTCTCGCTACGTTTTCCTAGATCCAGAAACAGGCGGGAAAATCGCTGTTGCTGAAGCAGCAAGAAATATCGTCGCTTCCGGTGGTAAACCGCTGGCGATTACAGATTGCTTAAACTTCGGTAACCCTGAAAAACCTGAAGTTTTCTGGCAGTTTGAGAAAGCGGCTGAAGGAATGAGTGCCGCATGCTCGGTGCTGAATACTCCTGTAATTGGAGGAAACGTATCATTATATAACGAAACAAACGGAACAGCTGTCTACCCAACTCCTGTTGTCGGTATGATGGGCTTAGTTGAGCATCTCAACCATATAACAACTCAAGACTTTAAAGCTGAGGGTGACCTTATTTATCTAGTAGGAGAAACAAAAGATGAATTTGGCGGCAGTGAGCTTCAGAAAATGACGTACGGAAGAATTTTTGGAAAAGCTCCTGAATTGAATTTGGAAAAAGAAGAAAAAGTTCAAAAACAAGTGTTAACTGCAATTCAAAGAGGTTTGGTTGCTTCTGCACATGACCTTGCTGAAGGCGGTCTTGGTGTGGCATTAGCAGAAAGCTTAATGGGAAGCAAAACCCTCGGTGCCAAGGTTAAAGTATCTGGAAATTCAACATCTGCTTTATTCAGCGAATCACAATCACGTTTCCTAGTTTCTGTGAAGAAAGAAGACAGACAGCAGTTTGAAAGTTTAGTAGATGCAAGTTTAATTGGAGAAGTAACGAATAATGGTTCACTTCTTATCTCTTCTGATCAAGAAGACGTGATTAACCTTCAAGTAGAGGAACTAAGAAGTGCTTGGAAAGGAGCTATTCCATGCTTGCTGAAATAAGAGGTTTAAATGAAGAGTGTGGGATTTTTGGTGTTTGGGGACATCCTGAAGCAGCCCAATTAACCTACTACGGTCTTCATAGCTTACAGCACAGAGGTCAAGAGGGCACCGGTATGGTTGTGACAGACGGTGAAAATCTTAAAACAGTAAAAGGGGAAGGACTAGTTTCTGAGATTTTCACTTCTGAGGCAATGGAACAACTATCTGGTAAAGCAGCAATCGGCCATGTTCGTTATGCGACAGCAGGCGGAAGCGGTTATGAGAATGTACAGCCATTACAATTTAACTTCCAAACAGGAAGCCTTGCTTTAGCACATAATGGTAATCTTGTGAATGCAACAGCATTAAAGCATCAGCTTGAAGCGCAGGGAAGTATTTTTCAAACAAGTTCTGATACGGAAGTTTTAGCGCATTTAATTAGACGTGCTGGCTTTCCTCAATTAAAGGATCAGGTGAAAAACGCCTTATCAATGATAAAAGGTGCTTATGCATTCTTAATTCTGACCGAAAATGAATTAATGGTTGCACTAGATCCCAATGGAATGCGCCCTTTATCGATTGGTATGCTCGGCGGTTCTTATGTAGTTGCTTCTGAAACATGCGCGCTGGATATCATCGGTGCTGAGTTCGTTCGTGATGTTACTGCGGGTGAATTGGTCATTATCAATGATGAGGGAATCAGATCTGAACTATATGCACTGCCTTCCAATCAAGCGATGTGTACAATGGAATATGTATACTTCTCTCGCCCAGATAGCAATATTCTTGGAATTAATGTTCATACAGCACGTAAGAATATGGGGAAAAAACTAGCGCAGGAAGTACAGATTGAAGCGGATGTTGTCACAGGCGTGCCGGATTCTAGTATATCAGCCGCGATCGGTTATGCAGAAGCGTCTGGAATTCCATACGAGATGGGACTAATTAAAAATAAATATGTTGGCAGAACGTTTATTCAGCCATCCCAATCCCTGCGAGAACAGGGTGTGAAAATGAAGCTTTCAGCTGTTCGCGGTGTTGTAGAGGGAAAACGAGTCGTTATGGTAGATGATTCCATCGTTCGAGGTACGACAAGCCGAAGAATTGTGAGGATGTTAAAACAAGCGGGTGCAACGGAGGTTCACGTTGTTATCAGTTCACCTCCTATCAAAAATCCTTGCTTCTATGGAATCGATACATCGACGAAAGAAGAGTTAATGGCGGCGAGCCACTCTGTTGAGGAAATGAGAGAAGAAATTGGTGCTGACACACTGACTTTTCTAAGCGTTGAAGGAATGCTTGAAGCAATCGGAAATCAAAGCACGGATGAAAATTGCGGACAATGTCTGGCCTGCTTTACTGGTAAATATCCAACGGAAATTTACCCAAGTACAATTCATCCATATGAAAAAGTATAAGGAAGTGCAATAAATGGGATAGCGGCATATTTATGATGTCGCTATTCTTTCCTATAAAAGATACGTGAATAGCTCACATGATAGAGGAGGAAATATTTTGGCCAACGCTTATAAACAGGCAGGAGTAAATATTGAAGCAGGCTATGAGGCAGTTTCAAGAATGAAGAAGCATGTCCAAAAAACGATGCGTCCAGGAGTTCTTGGAGGACTAGGCGGATTTGGGGGAATGTTTGATCTTTCTTCTCTTAATTTAAAAGAGCCTGTGCTTGTATCAGGCACGGATGGAGTCGGAACGAAGCTGATGCTTGCCTTTATGATGGATAAGCATGATACGATTGGAATCGATGCTGTTGCAATGTGCGTGAACGATATTGTTGTTCAAGGTGCTGAACCAATCTATTTCTTAGATTATATTGCATGTGGCAAAGCGGAACCTTCCAAGATTGAAGATATTGTAAAGGGAATTGCTGATGGCTGTGAACAGGCGGGATGCGCTTTAGTCGGCGGAGAAACAGCAGAAATGCCTGGAATGTACAGTGAAGAAGAATACGATTTAGCAGGTTTTTCTGTAGGTGCTGTCGAGAAGTCAGCGATTGTAACAGGAGAGAACATTCAAGAGGGAGATGTTCTGATCGGATTAGCATCAAGTGGAATCCACAGTAATGGATACTCTTTAGTTCGTAAAATATTTTTTGATGGAGCCAAGATGTCTTTAACTGACTATGTTGATGAGTTGGGCTGCACACTTGGAGAAGAACTTCTCCGTCCTACAAAGATTTATGTGAAGCCTATTCTGGAAGCTTTAAGAAGGTATGAAATTAAAGGCATGGCCCATATTACTGGAGGCGGATTCGTAGAAAATATTCCTAGAATGCTGCCAGAAGGACTTGGTGCGCATCTGGATGAAAGCAACTGGACTGTTCCCCCGGTATTTGAACTTATGGAAAAACTAGGTGAGTTGGATCGTAAAGAAATGTATAATATTTTTAATATGGGTACGGGCATGGTAGTCGCTGTAAAACCTGAATTAGCACAAGTAGTAATCGATCATTTTAATCAATCCGGAGAAAAGGCCTACAAAATCGGTGTTGTATGTAAAGAGGATGGAGTACAGATCGAAAACGCTGGAGGCAAAAAATGAAGAAAATAGCTGTTTTCGCTTCAGGCAGCGGCAGTAATTTTCAGGCGATTATTGATGCGGTTAAAGAAAGTAAGCTTCATGCTGAAATTAGCTTGTTAGTATGTGACAAGCGTGAAGCCTTTTGTATAGAACGTGCCGGGCAGGCTGGTATTCCTCAGTTTGTCTTTACGGCTAAGAATTATGCTGATAAAGCAGATTATGAAAGAGCTATTTTGCGTGAACTTGAAGGACTTGGTGTTGATTTCATTGTCTTAGCTGGATATATGAGATTAATTGGCACTACCTTACTTAGAAGCTATGAGGGGCGCATTGTGAACATTCACCCGTCTTTGCTCCCGGCATTCCCTGGAAAGGATGCCATTGGTCAAGCTTTAGCGGCAAAGGTGAAAGTCAGCGGTGTGACCGTACATTTTGTGGATGAGGGGATGGATACAGGCCCGATCATCGCACAGAAGGCGATTGAAATCGATGCCTCAGAAACAAAGGAAAGTTTACAAGCAAAAATTCATGCCATTGAACATGAGCTTTATCCAACAGTGTTACAAAACCTATTAAATGCAGGGGGATTATCATGACAAAAAAACGAGCATTAATTAGTGTATCTGATAAGAGTGGAGTGGCAGAATTTGCGAAGCAGCTTCATGAACTTGGATTTGAATTGATTAGTACAGGCGGAACGAAAAAAGCACTTGAGGAAAATGGTATCCCAGTTATCGGTGTTAGTGATGTAACAGGGTTTCCAGAAATTCTCGAAGGCCGTGTAAAGACGCTGAACCCGTTGGTACATGGCGGTTTATTGGCAAAGTTTTCTGAAGAAAGCCACATCAAACAAATGGCGGAGCATAATATTGAACCGATTCAATTAGTTTGTGTTAACTTATATCCTTTCCAACAGACAATTGCAAAGCCTGATGTGACGGTTGAGGATGCAATTGAAAACATCGATATCGGCGGACCAACTATGCTTCGTTCTTCTGCTAAAAACCATGAATATGTAACAGTTGTTGTTGACCCTGCGGACTACGGAGTGGTGATTGACGAGTTGAAAGCAGCTGGTGAAGTTCAAAAAGAAACACGCCGCAAGCTTGCTGCAAAAGTATTCCGTCATACCGCTGCATACGATGCTGTGATCGCAGAATATATGACAGACTTAGCTGGCGAGGATACTCCAGAAAAATTGACGGTTACGTATGAGTTAAAACAAACGCTGCGTTATGGCGAAAATCCACATCAAAAAGCGGCATTTTATCGTAAACCACTAGGCTCTGTTTTTTCAATTGCGAACGCAACGCAGCTGCATGGAAAAGAATTATCATACAATAATATCAATGATGCGGATGCAGCATTGCAGATTGTTAAAGAATTTGATGAGCCTGCAGCAGTTGCAGTGAAGCATATGAACCCGTGTGGAGTTGGTACAGGAGAAGATATTTTTAACGCTTTTAACAAAGCATTTGAAGCAGATCCTGTATCTATTTTCGGAGGAATTGTTGCATTAAATCGTGAAGTGGACGAGGCAACTGCTGAAAAACTCCATGAAATTTTCTTGGAAATTGTCATTGCCCCATCTTTCTCAGAAAAAGCAGTTGCTATTTTAACAGGAAAGAAGAATATTCGTCTGTTGACAATTCCATTTGATCAAGAACAAAAGCCTGAAGATAAGCTAACTTCAATTGAAGGCGGTCTTCTCGTACAAGATCGTGATGCGTATTCTTACGAAGATGCTGATATTACCGTTCCAACAAAGAGAGAGCCGACTGAAGAAGAATGGAAAGCACTGAAGCTTGGATGGAGCATCGTAAAGCATGTAAAATCAAATGCCATTGTCGTGAATGATGGAGATAAAACGCTTGGAATTGGTGCAGGACAAATGAATCGTGTTGGAGCAGCTAAGATTGCTCTTGAACAAGCTGGAGAAAAGGCAAATGGAGCTGCCTTGGCTTCAGATGCATTCTTCCCAATGGATGATACGGTTGAAGCGGCTGCAAAAGCTGGGATTACGGCTATTATCCAGCCTGGTGGATCGATCCGTGATGAAGACTCAATCAAGAAAGCAGACGAGTATGGAATTGCGATGGTATTTACTGGCGTAAGACATTTCAAACATTAATTTCCGGAGGTATCATGATGAATGTATTAGTGATTGGCCGCGGCGGACGTGAACATGCGATTTGTCGAAAAGTCAGTGAAAGTCCTCAAGTAGAACATGTATTTGCTGCACCTGGTAATGACGGGATGATCGACTTTGCTGAAATTGTGAATATTGCTGAAAACGAACAAGAACAACTGCTAGAATTTGCCCGTACTAAGGAAGTTGGTTTAACAATCATTGGTCCTGAAGTTCCATTGCTGGAAGGACTAGCAGATCGTTTTCAAGAAGCAGGGTTAGCTGTTTTTGGTCCAAATCAAAAGGCCGCAGAAATCGAGGGAAGCAAATCCTTTGCAAAGGATTTGATGAAAAAATACAAAATCCCGACTGCTGAATTTGAAGTGTTCTCGGATTATGAAGCTGCAAAAGCTTACGTAGAACAAAAGGGAGCACCGATTGTTATTAAAGCGGATGGACTTGCTGCAGGAAAAGGCGTAACGGTTGCTCTTGAATTGGATGAAGCATTAAAAAGCCTTGAAGATATGATGGTAAATGCAAAGTTTGGAGAAGCTTCATCGACCGTTGTTGTGGAAGAGTTTTTAAGCGGAGAAGAGTTTTCACTTATGGCATTTGTAAATGGTGAAAATGTCTATCCACTGGAAATTGCCCAAGATCACAAGAGAGCATTTGATGGGGATGAAGGTCCGAATACAGGGGGTATGGGTGCGTATTCACCTGTTCCGCAAATTGGTAACGAAACAGTGCAAATCGCGATTGAAACAGTTTTAAAACCAACCGCTAAGGCAATGGTTCAAGAGGGAAGAAGTTTCTGCGGCGTATTGTATGCTGGTCTTATTAAAACAGAACAGGGACCAAAGGTTATCGAATTTAATGCTCGTTTTGGCGATCCAGAAACGCAAGTGGTGCTGCCGCGAATGGATTCGGACTTAGTTCAAGTAATGCTTGATGTTATAAACGGTGAGACACCACAAATTAAGTGGGATGAACAATCTATGATCGGTGTGGTTGTTGCATCAAAAGGGTACCCTGAAAGCTATGAAAAAGGTGCTGTTCTATCTGGACTGCAAGAAATTGGCTCAGAGCAATATGTATTCCATGCTGGCACAATGAAAAATGAACAGGACGATTATGTTACAAATGGCGGGCGTGTACTATTAGTTGGCGCTAAGGCAGCTACTTTAAAGGATGCCCAGTCTAAGGCTTATAAAGAATTAGAAAAGTTAAACTGTGATGGTGTGTTTTATCGAAAAGATATCGGATTTAAAGCTATCTAGCTCCGCGTCTTTTATTTGTTCTTTTCATGTACGCATATAACAGCGCGACAATACTTCCTATTAAGATGATTAAGACAAAAGATAAATCTGAAACGTATTCCCAAAACATTTGATCAGCTCCTTTTATGGTGTCCTCCCTATTTTAAGGGGGGACACATTAATATATAAGACTTGGTTCAACCCTTAATCATTACATTTCAGGGATGACAGGCCGGTCAGTTTGTTCTTTTGATTCGTCTTTCAGACTAGACTGAAAGCCGCTTTGTTGTTCTTTGTTGTTGCTGCCATTTTGAAAAAAAACTTGTTCAAATAATGCTGTAATAGGGCAATAACGGACAATTCCTTCGCCTACTTTCATGGCCCCAAGGATTGCGATCAATAGGTTAGAGTCTCTCCATGGCTGTTTCACCATTTTTGCTGTACTCCAAGCGAGCATCGTAAGCCCGCAGGTAATGCGAATTAGACTGTTTAAAATTCCAATATTCGGTTTGATATTCATACTGTTCACTCCTTCACAAAATAATAAATATTTTTCAGATTTCTTTAATGCGGTAAACCGTGATATGTGGTACTATATATAGAAGAACTTGAAAATGCTTACATTTACTGTAAAAAACTTAGAAACTAAGATTTCATTGAAAATATAGCCAATGTAACAAATCATCATAGCTATCAAAGGAGGAAAGCATTGTGCTGGAACAACGTTACCGTTGGAAGAATAAACACATTCGTGAACATGTATCCGTTTTAGACGGTAAACTATCACCTACGCTGCTTCTAAGAAATGCCCGTTATTTGAATCAGACATTCCGCAAATGGGTCACAGCTAATATCTGGATATATGAGGACCGCATTGTATATGTTGGTGATATGCTGCCACAAAATATTAGCAATTGTGAAGTAATTGATTGTACTGATTTGCTTCTTGTTCCAGGCTATATAGAACCACATAGTCATCCATTTCAGTTATATAATCCCCATTCATTAGCTCGTTATGCATCTCAATTTGGAACGACAACCTTAATAAATGACAATATGGTTCTTGTTTTGCAATTAGGAAAAAAGAAAGCGTTTTCGTTTCTGAAAGAAATGCAGAATATTCCTACAACAGTCTATTGGTGGTGCCGATTCGATGCTCAAACAGAAATTCAGCGGGAAGAGTTAACTTTTTCGCATAGTGATGTTAAATCATGGCTTGAGCATGATGCGGTTGTGCAAGGAGGAGAACTGACAGGCTGGCCAAAGCTGTTAGCTGGTGATGACTTGATGCTTCATTGGATTCAAGAAGCGAAAAGACTTGGAAAGAAGATTGAAGGCCACTTCCCAGGAGCTTCAGAAAGAACGCTTGCAAAAATGACGCTGCTTGGTGCTGATTGTGATCATGAGGCGATTTCCGGTAAAGAGGTATATGACCGGCTTATGCAGGGGTATACCGTATCCTTAAGGAATTCATCGATTCGTCCTGATTTACCTGTACTCCTTGATGAGATTCATGAACTAGGAATCAATCACTATGATAAGTTTATTTTTAATACAGATGGATCTTCTGCATCGTTTTATGAGCAGGGAATGACGGACCATATGATCCGCATCGCTATTGAAAAAGGAGTTCCTGTCATCGATGCTTATAATATGGCAACGATAAATGTGGCAAGATACTATAATTTTGAGCATTTGCACGGCAATATCGCCACCGGAAGAGTAGCCAATATTAATTTCTTAACCGACGAGAAAAACCCAACACCTGTATCTGTATTAGCGAAAGGAAAATGGGTGAAAAAAGAAGGTAAAGAGATTAATAATTATGAAGATTTAAAGTGGGATCAATTAGGCTTCGAACCTCTGAAACTAGATTATGATTTAACAAATGATGACATGCAGTTTTCAATGGCCTTTGGGGTTCAGATGGAAAGCTCGGTTATCACAAAGCCTTATTCGATCTCCATTGAAATGAACAATGAGGAATTGTCTGAAGATCATGATGAATGCTTCTTTATGCTATTAGATAAAAATGGTCAGTGGAGGATCAACACTGTTCTTAAAGGGTTTGCCAATAAACTCCAAGGTCTCGCCTGCTCATATTCCAATACAGGTGACATTATTTTGATTGGAAAAAACAAGACTGAAATGTTAAATGCCTTTAATCGTATGAAGGAAATCGGCGGGGGAATCGTCATTAGTGAGAGAAATGAGATTGTGTATGAACTTGCTCTTCCGCTTAAAGGTGTAATGTCAAATCGTCCAATACAATATTTAATTGAAAATGAGAAAAAGCTCTTTGAATATCTTAAAGAAAAAGGGTATCGTTTCCATGATCCTGTTTATTCATTATTGTTTTTAACATCAACACATTTGCCTTATATTCGTGTAACGCAACAAGGAGTATACGATGTTATGAATAAAATGGTACTCTTTCCAACGATAATGCGTTAAAATATAAAAGAGTGATAAATAATCATATACGGGTATTCGCTAACGTCATCGGTCACCAGTTCTTTTGGGCCTAACCTTTGACGTTCTCTCTTTTTGGCGAATCCGCTTTGTAATAAGGGGTGCACGATGATTAGAAAATGGCTGGCTGGGTCTATTTCAGCAATGATGCTTCTATCGGGCTGCGGAAATGATGAAGAAACGATGAAAGAGCATGAAGAAGTAGATACAGAAGAAGTAGTAAAAGTAGAAGAAGCAGTGGAAGAGGAGGTAGTTGAAGAACTGCCTTATGCTTATCCTGTTTCAGGTGTAGGAAGTGAAGAGGAGATTACGGGACGAGCTTATGCTGTTATGATTAATAACCACACAAAAGCTAGACCTCAATCCGGTATCAACAAGGCTGATGTTATTTATGAATTGCTTGCTGAGGGAAACGTCACAAGGTTTTTAGCGATATTCCAAAGTGAACATCCTGAAAGGATCGGTCCTGTCCGCAGTGCAAGGGATTATTATATTGAGCTGGCAAAAGGATATGATGCGCTTTATGTGGCGCATGGTTATAGTCCTGAAGCAAAGGAAATGCTAGAGAATAGATATGTCGATAATATTAATGGTATGGTGTATGATGGGACTTTGTTTAAGAGATCAAAAGATAGAGTAGCTCCTCATAATTCATACATTACAGCTGACGCTATTCTACAGGGCGCTGAAAAAGAAGGATATGATATGGAGCAAGCTCCGGATGCATTAAAGTTTCTATTAGAGGATGAGATAGAACTGCTTTCTGGCGATGTGGCGAATTCATTGTCTGTATCGTACTACAATTCATCATCCTTTCATGTTGAATATCAATATGACGAAGATCTTCAAAAATATAAGCGCTTTTCTGGCGGGGAATTAACGATAGATGCTGATTCAGGTGAACCAGTTCTATTAGATAATCTATTTATTGTTGAAACAAATCATCGTATTATTGATAATGTTGGAAGAAGGGATATTGACTTAACTTCTGGCGGAAATGCGTATTTAATCCAAAAAGGTTTGAAGAGGGAAGTCCAATGGGAAAATGTTGATGGAAAGATCCTTCCTGTTTCAAACGGACAAGCAGTTGGGCTTGTGCCGGGTAAGACATGGATTAATGTCATACCGTCGAGTCCGGGTTTAACGGAATCAGTATCAATTAATGAAAAAAGCCGATGACGCTATTATTTCTATTTTTAAAGGGGTAAAGATATGCAAATTGATAAGTTAAGAGGGAAAGAACTGGATCAGCTCTTTAATTCAATCTTGTCACTCAAAGATCTTGAAGAGTGTTATCGTTTCTTTGATGATTTATGTACGGTAAATGAAATTCAATCACTAGCTCAACGCTTAGAAGTAGCACGAATGCTTCGTGAAGGGAATACGTACCATAAGATTGAAACTGAAACGGGTGCGAGTACAGCAACGATTTCAAGGGTGAAACGCTGCTTGAATTATGGAAATGACGCATATGAGCTTGTTCTAGAGCGATTAAAGAATGAAGCGACTGAATAAATTGGAAAACCGAGAGATTCGTTAATCTTTCGGTTTTTTATTTGTTTTTTTTCAGGAACAGAGGAGTAGTCCTTTAGCTTTAAAATCTTTCACCTCATTCCCGCATACCGTATTTTCATTTTAGATTCCATTTAACAAATGTTATAATGGTGGAATGTAATACTTGAATGGAGGAAATTCAGCATGTACGATGTTCGCGAATGGCGCCATGCTTTCAAACTTGATCCAAATAAAGAAATTACTGAAAAAAATTTAGAAAAAATATGTGAGTCGGGTACAGATGCCATTATTGTCGGAGGTACCGACGATGTGACGTTAGAGAAAGTCTTAGATTTGATGGCAAGAATACGGCGTTATACCGTGCCATGCGTATTAGAAGTATCCAATATAGATTGTATTACCCCCGGGTTTGACCTTTATTTCATTCCCTCTGTCTTAAATAGTACGGATCCCAAATGGATTATCGATCTTCACCATAAAGCAGTCAAAGAATTTGGAGAAATTATGAACTGGGATGAGATTCTTGTTCAAGGATATTGCATTCTAAACGAGGAATGTAAAGCAGCAAAACTAACGAATGCTAAAACAGATCTGACTGATGAGGATGTTGCGGCATATGCGATGATTGCTGAAGAGATGTTCCACCTTCCGATATTTTACTTAGAGTACAGCGGTACATACGGAGATCCTAATATAGTCTCAAGAGCGAAGAAAGTATTGAAAAATACGACCATGTTTTATGGAGGCGGCATAGAAGATTATGATCAAGCCAAAGAGATGGCAGCCTATGCTGACGTAATTATCGTTGGCAACTCGGTTTATACAAACATGGAGAAAGCACTGGAAACGGTAAAAATAAAATCTCTATCAACGATTGATTGATTAAGCAGAACAGTTTACAATAAAAATAAGAACATTTGTTTGTATGGTGGTGGAAAGAAATGCAATATTTAACAGATAAATTACTGAACGGCCTTAACCCTGAACAGCAAAGGGCGGTTAAAACAACAGAAGGTCCGCTATTATTAATGGCAGGAGCAGGGAGTGGCAAGACTAGGGTTTTAACACATCGCATTGCGTATTTAATGGTGGAAAAGCAAGTGAACCCATATAATATTCTTGCAATTACTTTTACCAATAAAGCGGCCCGCGAAATGAAAGAACGGATTTATAAGATGATGGGCGGGGTTGCGGATGAAATATGGATTTCAACCTTCCATTCCATGTGTGTAAGAATTCTTAGAAGAGATATTGATCGAATCGGTTATAATCGGAACTTTACTATCTTAGATTCCACAGACCAGCAATCGGTCATTAAAAGCATCCTAAAAGAAAAAAATATTGACCCGAAAAAGTTTGATCCTCGTGCCATTCTAGGATCGATTAGTTCTGCCAAAAATGAATTAAGGACACCTGAGGATTATGCAAAAACGGCAGGGGGTTACTACGATCAAGTCGTTAGTGATGTCTATGGTTACTATCAAAAACGGCTCCAAAAGAATCAGGCGCTTGATTTTGATGACTTAATTATGGTTACAATTCAGTTATTTCAACGTGTTCCTGAAGTATTGGAATACTATCAGCGTAAATTTCAGTATATTCACGTTGATGAGTACCAGGATACAAACCGTGCACAATATATGCTAGTTAAGCTTCTGGCTAATCGGTTTCAAAATCTTTGTGTTGTCGGTGACTCGGATCAATCGATCTACCGCTGGCGTGGAGCAGATATCGCTAATATCTTATCATTTGAAAAAGACTATCCTAGGGCAAATGTTATACTACTTGAGCAAAACTATCGTTCAACAAAGACCATTCTATTCGCAGCGAACGAAGTTATTAAAAATAACCTCAATAGAAAACCTAAGAATCTGTGGACAGAGAATTCAGAAGGCAATAAAATATTCTATTATCGTGGCGATAGTGAACAGTCAGAAGCTCAATTTGTTACAGGTAAAATAAAAGAATTGGTTGATAGCGGCAAAAGAAAGTACTCGGAGATTGCTATTCTTTATCGCACAAATGCCCAATCCCGTGTAATGGAAGAAGTATTACTGAAATCGAACATAGAGTATTCCATTGTCGGGGGAATTAAATTCTATGATCGTAAAGAAATCAAGGATATGCTCGCTTACCTGCGTCTAATTGCAAATCCTGACGATGACATTAGTCTGCAAAGGGTCATCAATGTTCCGAAACGAGGCATCGGATCAAGTTCGGTTGACAAAATTGCTAACTTTGCCATTTTGCATGATATTTCGATGTATGATGCCCTTGCTTCGGTGGAGTTAATTGGGCTAAGTCCGAAAATCACAAAAGCAGCAGCTGAATTTCGTAAGTTGATTGAAGGCTATTCGAACATGCAGGAATATCTATCGGTAACTGAATTAGTAGAACAAGTTCTGGATAAAACAGGCTACAAAGATATGCTAAAAGCAGAGAAGTCAATTGAATCAGAGAGCCGTCTTGAAAACTTGGACGAGTTCTTATCTGTTACGAAGGCTTTTGAAGATGCTAGTGAAGACAAAAGCTTAATAGCCTTTTTAACAGATTTAGCACTTGTGGCTGATATTGATAAATTGGATGATGATGGTGAAAAAACAGATACAGTCGTGTTAATGACACTTCATTCTGCAAAGGGTCTTGAATTTCCAGTTGTCTTCTTAATGGGAATGGAAGAAGGGGTATTTCCTCATAGCCGTTCGCTAATGGAAGAAGCGGAAATGGAAGAAGAAAGACGTCTAGCCTACGTAGGTATTACAAGAGCAGAAGAGGAACTTTATATAACAAATGCCCAAATGAGGACTTTGTTCGGCCGTACTAATATGAATCCTCCATCACGCTTCATTAAAGAAATTCCAGAACATCTGCTTGAAGGAGTGCAGCCAAAGACGCATAAAAGAGCTGCATCAACAACCCTCGGTTCGCCTTCAAGACCTGCTCGAAGACCAGCAGTAACTAGACCAATTGCGGCTTCAACTGGCGGCGATGAAAACGAATGGAAAGTTGGAGACAAAGCCGAGCATGGAAAATGGGGAACTGGCACGGTTGTCAGTGTGAAAGGTTCAGGAGAAGGCACCGAGTTAGATATTGCTTTCCCAAGTCCGACTGGCATAAAACGATTACTAGCTAAGTTTGCTCCGATTAAAAAAGTGTAAATTGAAAGGGCTGAGGTAATGGACCTGCAAACAGCTGAAAAAGAAGTGAAAGAACTTCATAATTTACTAAATCAATACAACTATGAATATCATGTATTAGATAATCCCTCGGTTCCAGATGCCGAATATGATAAATTAATGCAAAAATTACTAGAGATTGAAGAACAATTTCCTCAATTGAAGACACCTGATTCGCCTTCTCAGAGAGTTGGCGGATCAGTGTTAGATGCATTTGAGAAAGTTCAGCATGAAATCCCTATGCTTAGTCTAGGGAATGCCTTCAATGAACAGGATTTGAGGGATTTTGACCGCCGTATAAGGCAAGCTGTCGGTGATGATTTTTCCTATGTGTGCGAATTGAAGATAGATGGGTTAGCGGTATCGCTGCGCTACCGGGAGGGGGTTTTTGTACAAGGTGCAACCCGCGGGGATGGAACAACAGGTGAGGATATCACTTCGAACCTTCGTACCATTCGTTCAATTCCTTTGCGCCTAAATGAAAATGTTTCGATCGAGGTTCGCGGCGAAGCTTTTATGCCGAAGCGTTCTTTTGAAGCATTAAATAAGGTCAAAGAGGATAAGGGAGAAGAGCCGTTTGCAAATCCTCGAAATGCAGCTGCAGGATCCTTAAGGCAGCTTGATCCTCGTATTGCAGCATCGAGAAATTTAGATATATTCTTATATGCCATTGCTAATCCAGAGGAAACAGGAGTGGCTTCCCATAGTGAAGGGCTGGATTTCCTAGATCATCTAGGGTTTAAATCGAACAAGGAACGAAAGAAATGTGGAAATATTGAGGAAGTCATTGAATTTGTGGAGAGCTGGGTTGAAAAAAGACCTAGTTTGCCATATGAGATTGATGGAATTGTTATAAAAGTGGATTCTTTTGATCAGCAGAGGTCACTTGGAACAACAGCGAAAAGTCCGCGCTGGGCCATTGCTTTTAAATTTCCCGCTGAAGAAGTCGTTACTAAGCTGGTGGATATTGAACTTAGTATCGGCAGAACGGGTGTTGTCACACCAACGGCGATTTTAGAACCGGTGAAAGTTGCTGGATCAACGGTTGGAAGAGCCTCATTACATAATGAAGATCTCATTCGGGAAAAAGATATCAAAATCGGGGACATTGTTGTCATTAAAAAGGCCGGGGATATTATTCCTGAGGTTGTTAAGGTGTTGGAGGATAGGCGTACAGGTGAGGAGAAAGACTTTGCTATGCCTACTCATTGCCCTGAATGCGATAGTGAATTAGTGCGAATAGAGGGTGAAGTGGCACTGCGGTGTATCAATCCAAAGTGTCCAGCACAAATTCGAGAAGGCCTGATTCATTTCGTCTCAAGAGATGCGATGAATATTGATGGATTAGGAGAAAAGGTGATTAGTCAGCTATTTGCTGAAAAACTAATTGAGGATGTGGCTGATCTCTATAAGCTGACTTATGAACAGTTGATCGGATTAGAACGAATGGGAGAAAAATCTGTTAATAATCTCCTGAAGGCCATTGAAGCTTCTAAAGAAAATTCACTTGAAAAACTCCTTTTCGGACTTGGCATCCGCCATGTTGGAGCTAAAGCAGCGAAAACATTAGCACAGGAATTTGACCATATCGATCATCTCTCGGCAGCCACCTTTGAGCATCTGATAGCAATTAATGAAATCGGGGACAAAATGGCTGATTCAATCGTAACTTATTTTGAACTTGAAGAAGTAAAAGAATTGATTGAAGAACTGAAACTTGCTGGTGTTAATATGGGATATAAAGGTCCTAAGCCAGTATCTGCTGAAGAATCTGATTCTATTTTTGCGGGGAAAACGGTCGTCCTAACTGGAAAGCTGGAACAATTGACTAGAAATGATGCAAAAGAAAAGATTGAGCTGTTAGGCGGTAAAATCTCAGGAAGTGTCAGTAAAAAAACGGATCTTGTCATTGCTGGCGAAGAGGCAGGATCAAAATTAACAAAGGCACAAGAATTGGGTATAGAGGTATGGAACGAGGAGAAACTGCTTGAAGAATTAAATAAGTAAGAGGTGTAAAGTACCATGAGAAAAATCTCAATGGTCGTTTTAACTTTTCTTCTTCTGTTAACAGGTTGTGCACCTAATTTTCAAGAGGATCAGGAGATTGTCCAAGAACAGGATGAATCTACGGAAAAAGCGATTATTCCCAAATATCAAATCTCCGATCAATTTTATCGGACGATCTTGCCATTTAAACCTTCTGAAGCAAGAGGTATGATTGTTGGAAACATAAATACAAGATATGATATTGATGAGTTTGAAACAGGGCTGATGAGAATTGCCCAGCGTAACTTTGATCCTCAAAAGTATTTGTTTCAAGAGGGACAATACTTAGACCGAGAAACAGTAGGGTTATGGTTAAATCGTAAGTATACAGATGAACAGTTAAAGGAAAAGGGACTAAGTGCGGATAAGAACATTGGCTTAAATCCGGCAGATCCTGGCGTGGGTGATATTAAGACGAGGCACCAAGAGAATCCGATCTATTTAGCACATATTCTTGAACATAACTACTTACTAAAAGATGCGGAAGGGACAGCACGTCTTGAAGGGGTCGTCATTGGACTTGCATTGAATTCTGTTTACTATTTTCAAGAAATACAATACGGTCCAACATATGAGAAAAAGATCGATCATGCAACATTGGAAAAAGAAGGAAAGAAAATTGCTGACGAGGTAATTAAGCGTTTAAGGCAAATGGAAGGTTTATCACAAGTTCCGATTACGATTGCTTTGTTTGAGCTTGAAAGTCAGTCTGCGATTGTTCCGGGTAATTATTTCGCTTACGCACACGCAGATAAGGGTTCAGCTAAATTAGGCGGCTGGCAAAATGTCAACGAAGAGTATATTCTATTCCCTTCAACAGAAGCGCGTGAAAAGCATCGAGACAATGAAACGACCTTTTTGAATTTTAAACAGGATGTTGAAGATTATTTTCCGAACTTTAATGGAGTAATCGGTGAGGCTTACTATGTGGAAAATGAGCTTCAAAAACTTCAAATCAATATTCCTATACAGTTTTATGGTAAGGCAGAAGCGATAGGGTTCACGCAATATATAACAGGGCTGGTCATGGAGCACTTTCCAAACTATATTGCCGTTGAAGTCAATGTAACCTCTGTGAATGGACCTGAATCACTTATTGTACGGGATGTTGACCAAAAGGAACCATTTGTTCACATATATGAATGATAAGGCAGAGACGAGTCTCTGCCTTTTTTTCACGTCATCGGTCGGGCTGTTCTAAAAAGAAAAGCATCCCTCTTAGTAAGAAGGATGCTTTGTAGAGATTATAAACCTTGTTTTGTTTTTTCTTTATAGGAATCAAATTGTTCCAATACTTCTTTTGATGGAGCTTTGCCAAGAAGACTGACGATGTAGATAGCAATTGCACCAAATAAGAAGCCGGGGGCAAGTTCATATAAATCGAATATACCGCCTGATAATTGAGCCCATACGATTACCGTTACGGCTCCAACAATAATTCCTGCTAATGCTCCGTTTCTGGTCATACGTTTCCAGAATAAGCTTAGGATAATGACAGGTCCGAAGGCAGCACCAAATCCGGCCCAAGCGTAACTTACAAGCTCTAATACTTTACTTTCAGGATTATATCCTAATAAAATCGCAACGATGGCGATACCAAGAACAGCAATTCTGCCAACAATCATTTCTTCCTTTTTGGAAGCGTTCTTTCTAAAGATTGACTTATAAAAGTCTTGCGCTAAGGCACTTGAAGAAACGAGCAATTGTGAATCGACTGTGCTCATGATTGCTGAGAGAATGGCTGCAAGTAAAAATCCAGCTACCCATGGATTAAATAGGACTTGTGAAAACATAATAAAGACTGTTTCTGAATTTGCCAGCGGTGAATCAGAAAAATAAGCAATTCCGGCAAAACCAACAAAGACTGCACCGAATAATGAAAGTACCATCCACGTCATCCCAATTAAACGAGCTTTTGGGATATCCTTTGTTGATTTAATCCCCATAAAGCGGACAAGGATATGCGGCTGGCCAAAATAACCAAGACCCCATGCTAATAAAGAAATAACGCCAATTGTTGATGCCCCAGAGTATACATTTAAGTAAGAGGTATCAATGCTACCAATTTTCTGCACCGTTTCATTCCATCCGCCAAGCTCTTGAATCGCGACAACTGGGATGATAATCAGTGCTAAGAACATTAAAA
Source organism: Robertmurraya dakarensis (assembly GCF_900156875.1). Taxonomy (GTDB): domain Bacteria; phylum Bacillota; class Bacilli; order Bacillales; family Cytobacillaceae; genus Robertmurraya; species Robertmurraya dakarensis. The sequence goes on from NZ_LT707408.1 coordinate 346,643, forward strand.
TCCCTTGGATGAAATCTGTCCAGCTCGCTGCCAAGAATCCACCAAAGAAAGTGTAAGCTACAATGATGAGTGCTCCTATCCATAATGCAGCCGTATAGTCCATTCCAAATGAATTTTCTAAAAGAATCGCTCCACCGACTAAACTAGATGATGTGTAGAATGTGAAAAATAGCAGGATAACGACAGCGGAAACTACACGAAGGATTTTTGACGTGTCGTGAAATCTGTTTTCAAAGTAGTCTGGTACTGTAATAGAGTCACTAGCTACTTCTGTATAGACGCGTAATGGTTTGGCAACAAATTGCCAGTTGAGATAAGCACCGACGGCAAGCCCGATAGGCAGCCAAATTTCGCCCATTCCGCCTACATAGACAGCTCCAGGCAAACCGAGCATGAGCCAACTACTCATATCTGATGCACCGGCACTTAAAGCGGCCACTCCTGCACCAAGGCGTCTTCCTCCTAGAACATAGTCTGATAAGTTACTAGTCATTCTAGCAGCCATAACACCAATGATGATCATTCCTACTAGATAAATGATAATCGCAATTAACGTGGGTAAGTTAATATCCATTTTCCTTTACACCCTCTCCTTTTTCAGTGAAATACGTAATGAGTGATAAAACAATTAATAGTGGCATTGGAATTAAAAGCCATGCCCATGTAGCAGCAGTTAAACTAAAGCCGACATCCACAGTAATCACCTCCTTAAATTGAAATTAGTAAGATGGATATGCAGTTCTATACAATTATATGATTATTCAAAGATTCGTTACAGACAACCGAAAGCGGGACGACATGTTAAATATCATAACACATAATAATTATTAGAATATAAAAACTATTCGGTTTTATTTTGATAAGTGAATAAAAATTCAAATTTTCGTATTAAAATTGCCTAATATGCTCATATAGGTTATATCTATTCATTGAGATTCATAAAATTAATTTTGCTCAAGTGTTCACAAAACTGTCATATTTATCTTAGAAAATATGAATTATCCAGATTTTTAGAAAAAATGGATTAAAAAACCTGCTCAATAGTCAATTCTGAGCAGGAGGGCAGCTTTTTTTAATTTCTGATGATGATAAATACCATATAGGCAATATAGGCAATTACGAGTGATATCCCTTCAAATTTTCCGATCCTGTAGTGAGATCTTGAAAAGAAAAAGAGAACAATTGTAAAAAAGATCATCAAAATGACATCGAAGAATAGCTTAGAATCTACCGGCAAAGGAGAGATCAAGGAAGAAGCTCCAAGAACAAATAAGATGTTAAATATGTTGCTTCCTACGATATTGCCTAACGCAATTTCACTATGCTTCTTAATGGCTGCTGTTACTGAAGTAATGAGTTCAGGCAGCGATGTACCAACAGCAACAATCGTTAAGCCTACCAATGTTTCACTCATCCCTAGAGAAATCGCGATTTTCGTACTGCTGTCAACGACCAATTCTCCGCCAAAAATAATCCCAACAAGACCGCCAACTGTCATAACAATATTTTTGCCCCAAGTTCCTTGGCCTTTATTAGAATTTTCATCTGGGGCCTGTTCCCGGCTATTCCTTGCCACTTCAAAAACATAGTACATAAATATCGCAAAAAACAGTAAGAAGATCAATCCATCACTGCGAGTGATCGCATTATTACCAATGAATTGAAGGGCGACATCACTCATTAGGACAAGTAAAGCAACGCTTGCCAGAAGGGTAAAAGGAATTTCCTTCTTAATGGTTGCACTTTCCACTTTTAAAGGATTAATTAAAGCAGTTAAGCCAATAACTAACGTGATATTAAAGATATTGCTCCCCAAAACATTTCCTAAAGCAACTCCTGCATTCTCCTCCATCGCTGCAACTATACTAACAGCTGCCTCGGGTGAACTAGTTCCAAATGCAACAATCGTTAAACCAATTAGAATGGGCGGGATATGTAAGGAGGCTGCAATCTTAGAGGCACCTTCAACAAAAAAGTCAGCACCTTTAATTAATAAGGCCAAACCTACAATCAATAAAACATAAGATAACATTCAAATATCAACCTCTTTTCTATTCAATAGTATAGAACAAATGAAACGAAATAATAAATAAGTTTTACCCATAAATACACTCTTTTTAGCAAACTTTAAAATTTTTTAAAAAATTTTAAAAAAGAGGTTCCATTATTCAAATTACTGTTATATAATACGAAATGTAGACAACGTTAGTGTTTTATAACAACTGAGTGAACGACATATAAAAAATTTAACTATTTTAACAGTTTGAGAGGAGAATGGAAAATGACACAAGAAAGAATTCAAAAGTTACAAGAGAGCTGGGAAAATGATTCACGCTGGAACGGGATTACTAGACCTTACACAGCAGAAGATGTAATTAAATTAAGAGGATCAATTGATATTGAACATACATTAGCAAAACGCGGTTCGGAAAAATTATGGAACTACATTAATACAGAAGACTTTATTAATGCACTTGGAGCATTAACTGGTAACCAGGCGGTTCAACAAGTAAAAGCTGGTTTAAAAGCGATTTACCTAAGCGGCTGGCAAGTAGCGGCTGATGCAAACCTTTCTGGACATATGTATCCGGATCAAAGCTTATACCCTGCAAACAGCGTTCCAAGTGTTGTAAAACGCATTAACCAAGCATTACAGCGTGCAGACCAAATTCATCACATGGAAGGGGATAACTCCATTGATTGGTTTGCTCCAATCGTAGCGGATGCTGAAGCTGGATTTGGCGGTCAGCTAAACGTTTTCGAATTAATGAAAGGTATGATTGAAGCAGGTGCTGCAGGTGTTCACTTTGAAGATCAGCTTTCTTCAGAGAAGAAATGCGGACATTTAGGAGGGAAAGTACTGCTTCCAACGCAAACAGCTGTTAAAAACTTAATTTCTGCTCGTCTTGCTGCAGACGTAATGGGAACTCCAACTGTATTAATCGCACGTACAGATGCGAACGCTGCTGACTTAATTACAAGTGATGTGGACCCTTATGATGCACCATTTATTACAGGAGAACGTACTCCGGAAGGATTCTTCCGTACAAAATCTGGTTTGGATCAGGCGATTGCACGCGGTTTAGCTTATGCTCCTTACGCTGACCTAATCTGGTGTGAAACTTCAGAACCAAATCTTGACGAGGCACAGCGTTTTGCAGATGCCATTCATGAGCAATTCCCAGGCAAACTGCTTGCTTATAACTGCTCTCCATCATTCAACTGGAAAGCAAAGCTTGATGATGAAACAATCGCTAAGTTCCAAATTGAACTTGGAAAAATGGGCTACAAGTTCCAGTTCGTTACATTAGCTGGATTCCATGCTCTCAACCACAGCATGTTCAACCTTGCTCTTGGCTATAAAGATCGTGGTATGGCTGCATATTCAGAATTACAACAAGCTGAATTTGCAAGTGAAAAGGACGGGTACACTGCTACTCGTCACCAAAGAGAAGTTGGTACAGGATACTTTGACCAGGTTTCAATGGTGGTATCTGGTGGTACATCTTCTACAACAGCACTTAAAGGTTCAACTGAAGAAGAACAATTTACTGCTGCTACAGTAAAATAGTTCTACCATCACATCATTCTAGGATTGTAATATTTCACCGATCATCTCCAAATTATTTATCCTTCTCTTCATTAAGAAGAGAAGGACTTTTTTTGCTTATTTAAGGAAAGTATAAATAGGAAGCTGTTAATATGATTAGATCAAACGTTTGATCTAAAGTGAAAAGATGCATTTTTAACACCGATTCCATCATTAATACATAAATAGTAGTAAACATAACTGAGGAGGCAGAAAATATGGCCGGTCCAAATGTTGAAGATTACTTAAAAGAAGGGATATATGGACAAAAAGAAATAAAGCCTGATGAAAGAAGAAAATTTTTAGGCACATTACGGGAGAGGGTCGTGATTGCTCTTACACAGGGACAGGTTAGAGAAACTGGAACTTATAGTCAGGTGGAAGAGCAGATGAAGAAATACCCGAATGCTCAAGTGTTTTTGAATGGAAACATGAACTATCAATATTTATCGAAATATACAAAAATATGCAGTAAATATGATATTGAGTATACAATGGTTACCAATAAGGAATATAATTCAGAATTAGGGCTTGTTTTAGCAGTAGATGAAGCGATTGATAAGGAAGATATTTATGTGGAGAAAAAAATAATTCAACCTCAGAAAGAAGAGAAAAAAGGGATTTTTTCGAAGTTTACTGGTCTTTTTAAAAAATAGCGGTATCGATGGATATCGCTTTTTTATGTGTATTAGAACCCTGAAATAAAATTGTTTATTTTATTGTGTATTTTTCACAGCGAAAGAACCTCATCTATGTTGCTTTATTCCAGTAAAATTTGATATTATCAAATTATTGTGTAATTGTTCGAACAAAAGTGGAGGTGACGTATATGTCAAGGATTTCAACAGATCAAGTAAAGCATGTTGCCAACTTAGCACGGCTTTCTATAACAGAGGATGAAGCACAAAATTTCACAAAGCATCTTGATGCCATTATTACATTTGCTGAACAGCTAAATGAATTAGATACAGATAATGTGGAACCAACATCACACGTACTAGATATGAAAAATGTTATGCGAGAAGATGTACCGAAGGAAGGACTGCCTCGTGAAGATGTTCTGAAGAATGCACCAGATCATGTCGACGGGCAAATTAGAGTTCCATCAATCATCGAATAAGGAGGGGAAAAGATGAGTTTATTCGATCATAAATTAAGTGATTTACATGAATTATTACATAAAAAAGAGGTTAAGGTTTCTGACCTCGTTGAAGAATCCTATAAACGGATTGGACAGGTTGATTCCCAAGTTCAAGCCTTTCTGACTCTAGATGAAGAAAAAGCACGCAGCACAGCTAAGAAATTGGATGAAAAGCTTGGTACCGACGAATCAAAAGGTCTTCTATTTGGAATGCCGATCGGGATTAAGGATAATATTGTGACAAGGGATTTACGTACGACTTGTGCGAGTAAAATTCTTGAAAACTTTGATCCTATTTATGATGCTACAGTTGTTCAAAAGCTTCAGCAAGCTGAAACCATCACAATTGGAAAGTTAAATATGGATGAGTTTGCGATGGGTTCTTCAACAGAAAACTCAGGTTTCAAGAAAACGAAAAACCCATGGAATCTTGATACAGTTCCTGGAGGTTCATCAGGGGGATCTGCAGCAGCCGTTGCAGCGGGAGAGGTGCCATTTTCGCTTGGTTCTGATACAGGCGGATCAATCCGTCAACCAGCTTCCTTCTGTGGAGTCGTTGGACTAAAGCCAACCTATGGCCGAGTATCACGTTTTGGCTTAGTAGCATTCGCTTCTTCATTAGACCAAATTGGTCCTGTAACACGTACTGTAGAAGATAATGCTTATTTACTTCAGGCTATTTCAGGACTTGATCCAATGGATTCAACATCTGCGAATGTTGAAGTGCCTAATTTTGTACAAGCCTTAACAGGTGATGTAAAAGGGCTGAAAATTGCCGTACCAAAAGAATATCTTGGAGAAGGCGTTAATGAGGAAGTTAAACAATCTGTGCTTGCCTCACTTAAGGTGCTTGAAAGTCTAGGAGCAACTTGGGAAGAAGTATCACTTCCGCACTCTAAATATGCTTTAGCTACCTATTATTTACTTTCTTCATCAGAGGCGTCTGCCAACCTGGCGCGCTTTGACGGTGTTCGTTATGGTTACCGTACTCCTAATGCTGACAACTTGATGGATCTTTATAAAAATACAAGAGCAGAAGGCTTTGGGGATGAAGTAAAAAGAAGAATCATGCTTGGTACGTTCGCGCTAAGCTCAGGATACTATGATGCTTACTATAAGAAAGCTCAGAAGGTCAGAACGTTAATTAAAAAAGACTTTGAAGATGTGTTTGAAAAGTATGATGTCATTGTTGGGCCTACTACACCTACACCTGCTTTTAAAATTGGCGAGAAGACGTCTGATCCATTAACGATGTACATGAACGATATCCTGACGATTCCTGTTAACCTTGCAGGTGTACCAGGAATTTCTGTTCCGTGTGGTTTATCAAATGGACTGCCGCTTGGGTTACAAATAATCGGGAAACATTTCGATGAAAGTACAGTATATCGTGTGGCTCATGCATTTGAACAAGCGACTGATTTTCATAAACAAAAACCACAATTGTAAGGGGTGAGAAACAATGGAATTTGAAACAGTGATCGGACTTGAAGTCCACGTTGAATTAAAGACAGAATCGAAAATATTCTCTTCAAGCCCAAACCATTTTGGGGCTGAACCGAATTCAAATACAAGTGTAATTGACTTAGGCTATCCGGGAGTATTGCCTGTTTTAAATAAAAAGGTAGTAGACTATGCCATGAAAGCATCCATGGCCTTAAACTGCCAAGTAGCAACAGAAACGAAGTTTGACCGTAAAAACTATTTCTATCCGGATAATCCTAAGGCATATCAGATTTCGCAATTTGATAAACCGATCGGGGAGCACGGCTGGATTGAAATTGAAGTGGACGGTTATAAAAAGAAAATTGGGATTACCCGCATCCATATGGAAGAGGATGCAGGCAAGTTGAACCATGGCAAAGGTTATTCTCTATGTGATTACAACCGCCAAGGAACACCTTTAATTGAAATTGTATCTGAACCAGATATTCGTACTCCTAATGAAGCATATGCTTATCTTGAAAAGTTGAAATCCATCATTCAATATACAGGAGTTTCTGATTGTAAGATGGAAGAAGGTTCCCTTCGTTGTGACGCCAACATCTCCATCAGACCTGTGGGACAAGAAGAATTCGGAACGAAAACAGAGTTAAAGAACTTGAACTCTTTCAATTTTGTCCGTAAAGGTCTTGAGTATGAAGAAAAGCGTCAAAGATCTGTTGTGATGACAGGCGGCGTGATTGAACAAGAAACACGCCGGTTTGATGAAACAACAGGAACAACGATCCTAATGCGTGTAAAAGAAGGGTCAGATGATTACCGCTATTTCCCAGAACCGGATTTATTGGATCTTTATATTGATGAGGAATGGAAGGATAGAGTTCGAGCAGAGATTCCTGAGCTGCCAGATGTACGTAAGCAGCGTTATGTCGAAGAACTTGGTTTGCCTGCTTATGATGCGGCTGTCTTAACGATCACGAAAGAAATGTCCGATTTCTTTGAAGCAACCGTTGCGGCAGGTGCGGAAGCTAAGCAAGCTTCGAACTGGTTAATGGGCGAGGTTTCAGGATACTTGAATGCTGAGCAAAAAGAGCTTGAGGAAGTTGCACTGACACCAGAAGGATTAGCAGGGATGATTAAGTTAATCGAAAATGGTACGATTTCATCTAAAATCGCTAAAACGGTCTTTAAGGAACTGATCGAAAATGGTGGAGATGCAGAACAGATTGTTAAAGATAAAGGTCTTGTTCAAATCTCGGATGAAGGTGCTTTGCTTGAGATTGTGACAGAAGTACTTGATAACAATCCACAATCGATTGAGGACTTTAAGAATGGTAAAAATAAGGCCATTGGCTTCCTTGTAGGACAGCTAATGAAAGCAACAAAAGGCCAAGCAAATCCTCAAATTGTTAACAAACTTCTACAGCAGGAGATTCAGAAGCGATAAAATCAATACTTAACAAAAAAGCTGATAGGTAGATACAGTACCTGTCGGCTTTTTGTATAAAGTGAAACTTCCATCAGTGGCGGGCTTTATCCCCACTGATGGTTAGTTGAACTAATCGGGCTTTTACGGGCAGTTGATCCCCCGCCTATCTTCGTATGTGAACACAGAATCTTGAGGTGGGGGTCTTACTGCCCGTTAACCTGCGATAAAGTGAAATATCGACATAATCATGGATTATTTCCTAGGAAAAGATAGATTGTAACAATACAATGATCATCATTTGTCGAAAATCAAGGGAGGAATATTAAATGGACTTACTTGACTGGTTTGGTAAAGGCTTAACGTTGGAGCAATACAGAAATGGAATGAAGGTAAATGGCGATAAAATGGATTCTATATATGATCGGTTTCAACTCAATGAGGGTGAAAAGAAAGAACTCTCACCATTAAGCCTTTCCGATATGAAGGTTATTGTCTTAACAGAGGATTGGTGCGGGGATGCGATGTTAAATATCCCTATTCTTTTAAAAATAGCAGAAGAAATGAATATGGAGGTTCGGTTCCTGCTGAGAGATTCTAACTTGGAATTAATGGATCAATACTTAACAAATGGTACATCGCGATCTATCCCTATTTTTGTGTTTATTGATAGCGAAGGTCAGGAAAGAGCGGTTTGGGGTCCAAGAGCGGAAGAAGTGCAAAGGTTAGTGGATTCCCTAACAGAACAATTACCTCCTAAAGATTCAGAGAGTTTTGGAGAAAAACAAAAGGAAATGTTTAAGACTTTAACTAAAGCATACCAGGAAGATGTGAAGCTTTGGAGAGCTGTAAGTACCAGCATCATTAAAAAGTTAATATAACAACAAAAAATAACGAGATGTTTCTCGTTATTTTTTGTTGGGTGGGATGCGGTCGTTTTTTAACTTCTTATCGTTAACTTTAGGCTCCTGATTAGATATAAAGTTTGAAATGTTGGACCGGTGAAGGAAGATTAATAGGAACAAGAATAAAGTAAAGATGATTTCATGTTTATAGCCCGGTTCAAAAAAGGAAAATAATAATAGAGCCACTCCCACTGATATTGATCCAAAAAAAACATACTTAGAAATGAAGATAACAGCAAAAAATGTAATGTAAGAAACCAATAGCATCCAAGGATTAGCAATTAGCAGGGCTCCTGCTGTTGTCGCAATCGCCTTGCCTCCTCGGAATTTTGTGAAAACAGAGAAACAATGGCCAATTACTGCCGTGAGTCCTAAATATAGTGGATCAAGCTGAATGTTTAACAGGAATGGTAGAGATGCTGCAAATGCCCCTTTTCCAACATCTACAAGCAATACCGCAATTCCAGCCCTTTTTCCAAGCACTCTTAATGTATTGGTAGCCCCTGGGTTGTTGCTTCCATGATCACGTATATCCACATGAAAGAAGAGTTTTCCAATGATTAAAGCGGTCGGAATAGATCCAATTAAATAGGCTGCTAGAAATGATAACAAAACCATAACATCATCCTTTGGTGTAAAGTACACTATCCTAGAATTAGAATAATCAGACAATTATTAGACGTTGCTACCAAAGAAAAAGTTTCTTTAAAATCTGAACAAAAGCTTTTTATTTATAGTTTTAAAAAAAAAATAAAAAAAGTGTAGTGTTTTATTAAGAAGTGTTCGTCTATTAGTGTGGAAGTTGTTTGAAAGGGGGGAGAGAGATTAGCGATCAGATTCTTATAAAGAAAATTTTAAACGGCAATGATCATGCATTTCGGCTATTAGTTGAGAGATATCGAAATGATTTATTCAAGACAATCTATGCTGTGCTGCGAGATCAAAAGGATGCAGAAGATGCTGCGCAAGAAGCTTTTATTAAAATTTATTATTCTCTCCCTCAATATGAAAACCAAGGACTCAAAACATGGATGACAAGGATTGCAGTAAATCATGCCATTGATGTGAAACGTAAGCGGGATCGCCGGAGAGAGGAAGTAATGGAAGCGGCTGATTTGCCGGTTTCCAAAAGCAAGAATCTCGAAAAGGATGTGCTAAGTAAGGAACAGCGCAGACTGGTTCATGAAAGACTTCATGAGCTTCCAGATAACTATCGTGAAGCGATCTATGATTTTTATATAGCTGAAAAAAGCTATCAGGAAATGGCTGAGGAAAAGCAAGTTGGGGTGAAGACAATCGAGACTCGCCTATATCGAGCTCGTAATTGGATGAAAAAACGTTGGAAGGAGGACGATTTTTTGTGAATCATTACTCTTATGAACAGTGGCTGCAATACGTAAAAAATGAAGTAGATGAGAATGTTCGTGATAAGTACGATAGTCATTTATACAGCTGCGACCAATGTTTGGAGGTCTATCTGGATGCGGTAGCTCAACTTGAAAATGAACTTCCGATGCTCGGGGATCAAGATGAGTTTACTAACTTGATTATGGAAAAGGTTGTACAGCCGCAGAGAGTACCTTTTTATCACAGTACACTTTTCCATTATGCAGTGGCTGCTGCCATGACGATTTTGTTTATAAGTACGGGTGTGTTTCAGTCGATTACGAGTTATACAGATCTTGTCCACACACCAACGTTACAGGAAGAAGCTCCGACACTTACAGATGGGATCATCAACAAAACGTTTGCCTGGATGGATTCATTGGAGCTTAATAATAAGGAGGATAATAAGTAATGAAAAATCCTATTTTAGCATTTTTATTAGCGTTCTTCCCTGGAGGAGGTTTGCTGTATTTGAATAAAACTCTTCGCGGTTTTGCTTATATGCTGGGAGAGTTTGGTTTAATTGCGTTATTTTTTTTACTAGTACAATCATATCAAACAAGAGGAATTGCTTTTGCGATAGTCATTTTTGGAGTGATTCTTTACATCGTAAACCTAATCGATACGGCAATTACAGCGTCGCGAACTCTTCAAAAAGGAGAAGTGATTGTTTCTGAAAAGAATCAAACACAAGAGCAGGAACGTTTTTATACGATTGTCTTGTCCTTTATTCCAGGTGTAGGGCATTTTCAGCTGGGTCTAATGAATCGAGGAATTACACTGTTAACATCATTTCTTGGCCTCGCGATCATGGTATTGTTTGTCTCAATATTAACTTCGAGAGAAGAATTTTTAATTTTCCTAGCGATTTTGCCAGTTCTTTGGTTGTATGGGTTTTTTGATGTTGTGCAGCAATTAAATAAGAGGCAGCGTGGAGAAGAGTTAGTGGATCGTTCCATTTTAGAAGATATTGAAATGAAAAGAGAAGATGGGAAAAAGAGTAAGTCAATTGCAACTTTCTTATCGATATTCCCTGGTGCAGGACATTTATATCTTGGTTACCAACGCCGTGGAATCCAATTAATGGCAGCGTTTCTATTCTCTATTTATATTCTTGATATTCTACGGTTAGGAATCTTTCTCTTTTTAATCCCGATCATTTGGTTTTACAGCTTTTTTGATGGACTTCAAAAAGCTTCAAAATATGGTCAGGAGCCAATTGAAGACATCCCGATTATTTCTTATTTAATTAACCATCAGAAATGGGTAGGGATTGGGTTAATTTTAGTAGGTTTGTATTATATGACAACAAACATCATTATTCCTGCCGTTTCACCGATGCTGGCAGAAGTCATTAACATTGACTTAAGATACTGGTTTGACCGCTATTTCCAAACAGCAATTGTTTCAATCCTGTTGATCTTTGGGGGAATCAAACTTCTATTAGGAAATAGGAGTAAGAGAGGAGAAAGTACAGAATGACAAGTGATAAAGAAATGAATACGAGATCTTGGCGTGTGGGAACATTCTCCATGGGCGGAGCTCTTCTCCTTTTAGGAATCTTTCTACTATTGTCGCAGTTTATCGGGTTAGATTTTGCACATATGTTGATTTCATGGTGGCCAATTATATTTGTTGTGCTAGGTTTAGAGATTCTCCTCTATCTATTTTTTGCAAAACGAGAGAATCCCGTTTTAAAATATGATTTCTTAAGTATTTTCTTCGTCGGCATTATCGGAATGATGGGAATCGGATTTTCATTTTTAAGCTCTAGCGGTTTACTGGACATCATTGATAAAGGCTTGTCTAGAGAGGAAAGGACATTTGACTTGCCTAATCTCACGCAGCCTGTAACCGAAGGAATAAAACGAGTTGTCGTCCATACAGAACATTACCCGATGATCGTGGAAGGAACATCTGAAAAAGAGGTTTCAATGTTTGGAACGTACACAGCCACAATAGGCAAAGGTGAAAAGTTGGTACAAGAGGCAGAGGACTATATTGGTTATGAGAAAAAAGGGGACACTTTATATTTGAACATGAAGAAATTACCTAGCCAGTCGATAGGGATATTGGATAGCTATGCATCAATGGAAGCAACGCTCATTGTCCCAACGAATGTGAAACTCGAGATAATTAGTAATGGCAATCCTATTATCATGAAGCCGAGAGCACTAGGAAATGATTGGTATGTAGAAAGAGCATCTGATGTTTCTTTGTACATAGATAATGATGCAGATGTTCATGTTTCTGCAATTGGTGTTCACGAATTACTTGGACAGACTGGTACATGGGATTATAGTGATCAAACAACAGAAGAGGCAAATCAGGAAGATGCAATAGTGGTTAATCCTAAAACCGGTAGTTTTAAAATGGGAAAAGGCACACATAATATTACAATCGTGGATGCCTATGAGGTCAGCCTGAACACTGTGAATTGAGGACATCCTCTTAATAACAAGTAACAAAATCGTTACGATAAAATTGCAAGTCAATAACCTTTAGGATATGATTGAGTTGGAATAAACTCCTAATAGAAACTTTTTATGGACATTAAGATGCGCTAGTATTTTTTGAAATAGGATGATGGGTATGAAAAGAGCGAGAATAATCTATAATCCAACCTCTGGAAGAGAAATATTTAAAAAGCATTTACCTGAAGTATTACAAAAGCTTGAAGTTGCAGGTTATGAAACTTCTTGTCATGCGACAACTGGGGCGGGAGATGCAACAGCCGCAGCAAAAATTGCGGTTGAGAGAAAGTATGATCTGGTAGTCGCTGCCGGGGGCGATGGTACCATTAACGAGGTAGTAAATGGTTTAGCAGAGCAGGAATATAGACCAAAACTTGGCATTATTCCGTCTGGTACCACCAATGACTTCGCTAGGGCATTGCAAATTCCGAGAGATATTGAAGCGGCTGCTGATATTATCGCTAAGGGAGAAACCATTCCCGTTGATATTGGACGTATGAATGATAAATATTTTATCAACATTGGCGGCGGCGGAAGAATTACTGAGTTAACCTATGAAGTTCCCAGCAAACTCAAAACCGTTCTTGGGCAGCTTGCTTATTATTTAAAAGGAATTGAAATGCTGCCATCCTTTCGTGCAACAGAATTGAGTATTGAATATGATGGAAAGCTTTTTGAAGGGGAAGCACTGTTGTTCTTAGTCGGTTTAACCAACTCTGTTGGCGGCTTTGAAAAACTTGCTCCGAATTCATCCATCAATGATGGGATGTTCTCATTATTAATTTTGAAAAAGACGAACTTGGCAGATTTCGTGCGGATTGCGACATTAGCTTTAAGAGGCGAACATATTCACGATCCACATGTGATTTATACACAGGCTAACCGGATTAAAGTACATTCAGAAGAGAAAGTACAATTAAACTTAGATGGTGAATTCGGCGGTATGCTGCCGGCTGAATTCGTTAACCTGTATCGTCATATCGAGGTATTTGTTCCCCTTGATAAAATCCGGGAAGAAGACCGGCCGAAAATAATACTAGAAGAGAAATCAAAAGAACTGGAATAGCTCAGTTCTTTTTTTGTGTCGCGTTATTTCGATTTTAAAAGGGATTGTGATACAATTTCTCTAGTCAAAAAGAATACGGATATCGATGAAAAGGAAGAAAATGATGAATCAAACTTTACCTGTTCAAAAAAATGAATACTATGATATACAATTCGAAGATTTAACACATGATGGTGCTGGAGTCGCTAAGGTGGAAGGATACCCCATTTTTGTACCGAATGGCCTGCCAGGAGAGAAGGCTAAAATTAAAATTACGAAAGTAAATAAAGGCTACAGCTTTGGGCGCCTCATTGAAATATATGAAAAAAGTGCTGACAGGGTAGATGCACCGTGTCCTATTTACAAGGAATGCGGAGGCTGTCAACTGCAGCACTTAAGCTATGAAGGGCAGCTAAAAGCGAAAGAAAAACAAGTTCGTGATGTTCTAACGAGAATTGGGAAGCTTAATGATGTGTTGGTTCATCCGGTTCTCGGCATGGAGGATCCATGGCGTTATCGGAATAAGGCGCAAGTTCCTGTCGGAGAACGAGAAGGTGGATTGATTGCGGGATTTTATCAAAAAAGAAGTCATGAAATCATTGATATGCGCGCTTGTCTCATCCAGCAGGATATTAATGACGAAGTCGTTCAAACGGTTAAAGAAGTATGTGAAAAATATGGAGTATCTGCTTATGATGAGAAACGTCACAAGGGTACGATTCGCCATATCATGGCACGTCATGGGCTAGTGACAGGTGAAGTGATGGTAGTGATTGTGACGAGAACCCCAGACCTCCCCCATGGAAAGAGAATAGTCGAGGAAATCGTTTCGCGTATAAATGGTGTAAAGTCAGTGATTCAAAATGTGAATACGAAAAAGACCAATGTGATTTTAGGTGATGAGACGAGGGTTTTATGGGGAGAAGAAGTCATTTACGATTACATTGGCGATGTTAAATTCGCCATTTCATCTCGCTCTTTTTACCAAGTAAATCCTGAGCAAACCAAGGTCCTTTATGAGCAAGCCTTATCGTATGCTGATTTGACTGGGGAAGAGGAAGTTATTGATGCTTATTGCGGGATTGGGACGATCTCTTTGTTTTTAGCAAAGAAGGCGAAGAAGGTGTACGGAGTTGAAATCGTACCTGAAGCGATTGAAGATGCAAAGAGGAATGCCGAGTTAAATGGAATAGAGAATGTGGAATTTGCTGTTGGTGAAGCAGAAACGGTCATTCCTAAATGGTATGAGCAAGGCATCACCGCAGAAGTCCTTGTAGTCGACCCGCCCCGCAAAGGCTGTGATGAATCATTATTAAAGACCATTCTTGACATGAAACCAAAAAGAGTTGTCTATGTATCATGTAACCCAGCCACATTAGCACGGGACTTGCGAATCCTGGAAGATGGCGGCTACCAAACGCAAGAAGTACAGCCTGTTGATATGTTTCCGCATACGACGCACGTGGAGTGCTGTGTGTTGCTCGTAAAAAAATAGAAGATATATAAGGGTCCGAGAATCGGTAGTGGATTCTCGGACTCCCATCTTCTTTTATTTCAATTCTTTCTATTAGTTTGTGAAGCATTTCCTCGTCAAGAACAGGGTTTTGAACAAACTGTTCAATTTGTTTGATTAGTTTTGTAAAATCAATCGTTTGCTTTTGTTGAAGTAATCCCTTTTCTAATTTTATCTTATCCTCATTCAGTTTAGCGAGTTGGATACCATTATCCTCAATGAGCAATCTGTATTCTTCATCTTGGATTTCACCCCGTATTTTCATGCGAAGTGCAGCCGTTTTGTCTTTCTTTATGTTTTCTATCTCCTTGAGAATGTTAGTGAGTTGTTTTTGATCACGGTTAATGAAGTTTGCAATCTTTTTCTCAATATCCTTTTGAATAGATTTTGTTGAGAGTGCTGAAAACATTTGCTTTATATCATTTGAAATTGCTTCAATCAGTCCATCTTCTCTTACATGGTGATCTGAACATTTTGTATGACCATACTTGTTGTATGACCCACAAATATATCCCTTACGATTGGCTTTATAGTGCATACTCTTACCACAGTCAGCACAAAACGAAATATTTGTGAATAGATGCTTTTTAGCATAGGGACGTTTACGTTTTCTTTCAGAGATTAGTTGTTGAACAACATGAAAATCATCTTTGGAGATAATAGGCTCATGCGTGTTTTCGATGACAACATAATTTGCTGGATCAATCTTTTTGCGTTTTTCAGTTGTTACACTAATAGAAGTTTCCTTTTGTTGAACTAGATTACCAATGTAATGCTGATTTTCTAGTATTTTTCTAACTGTAGATCCATGCCAAAGTGAACTTGCATTTCTCTTTCCTGCAATTTCAGAAGGAGTCGGTAAATCATCTTCTAACAGTTCCCGTGCAATTCTATCAAATCCTTTACCTAAAAGGTAAGAGTTGAATATTCGACGTACGACATCAGGAGTAGAATCAACTCTGACCTTTAAAATTCCATTTTCGACATAGTATCCGTAGGGTGGAATGGAACCCTTAAATTTACCAATCTTTGCTCTGATTTGTAGAGCAGTTTTCACACGTTCACTTGTTCTTTGGGATTCTTGTTCATACATCCAAGCGTATAGTCCAAACATCTGAGTATTTCCTGAAAGTGTGTCAATTGCACCATCCATGGTAAGGATGTGTATACCTTGAATTTCTGCTAGATTTTTTATTTCATAAGATAATTGTCCATTTCTGGCTAATCTGGATAATTCCTTTGCCAAAATAATGTCGAACTTCTTCATTTTTGCATCTTCAATCATCCGTTTTAGAGCAGGACGTTTATTTGACTTCGTTCCAGATTCAATGTCTAAGTAAATATCAAATAAGTCCCATCCCTTCTCGGATAATAGATTCATAAACAATTCTTTTTGATTTTCAAGGGACTGTTTTTGTTCTTCTTTGTTCGTTGAGACACGAATGTAAATTGCTGATCTCATGCCACATCCTCTCCTTTCTTGTTAGAAGAGTCAGTGGAATTCACCTTAGTATTATCATAGAATTCCTTAATGAGTGCGTCAATTTTTTCATTCAAGATGGATTGGAAAATGTCTTCGAGGGTAATGGGGGATTGATTATTGAAGATTCTTTCGAGGGTCATGATGTTTTCCTCCTGTTGTTTTTATTTATTGTAGATTTTCATTTTAAAATAATTGAGTGGAGAATTTCAAAGTCATATGGTTTGAGGGTGTTTGAGGGAATGATAATTGGTGTTTTACCTTTTGAGATAGAATCACTGCCTTTCATCATGAAAATCTTGCTATGTTTCTATCATAATTAGGATAATTACAAAAATCAAAGTTTTTAAGTTCGAGGTTGTATCTAAAAATAAATAATCAACAGTCCAAAGTAGATGCACCTTTTTCTGTAATACTTTCTGAGGGTTGACCAAATCCAATGCCTGACGAAAAGGACTTATTAACTTTTGAATATAAAAGGCAAATGCTTCAAAAAGGATTGGAATGAATGAGAGGAATCATGTAGATAAAGTCAGTTTTTATCCTATTATGTTAGGAACCAAACTGAATGGAAATGAAAAGTGAAAACAGGTAAGGTAATAATTACTGATGAAGAGTTTGTTGAAATCCAAGTTTTGCTGACTGCAATGTCATTACAATTAAAAACTTTTCGAAATTTTTAAGTTTTGCTGTAAACTTTTCTAGGGGATATGACTCTTTATTATTGAAGGACATTAGAAAGGAGGAGCTATGGATTCTCAGCTTTTGTTGGAAATATACAATAAACAAGCAAAAATGATTTATTTTTATTTAAAAAAGAACGGTTGTAGCCATGAAGATGCAGAAGATATTGTTCAAGAAAGCTATATGAAATATATCGCTTATAGTAGTGGTGTTCCTTCGGATAAAGCTCTTTCATATATTTTCACTATTTCCATGAATGAATTTAAAAAAATGTTAAAGAAAAAAGGAAAGGAACAAGTGATTTCGATAGATGATATTCGTTTCTGGAATAATTTTGCGAATGACCAAGATACGGAATCTAGCGTCTTAAATATTGAAAAAAATCACGAAATAACCATTACATTAGAAAGCATCCAAGAAATCTATAAACAGCTTCTCCTATTAAAATATGAATTTGAACTTAGTTATAAGGAAATTTCATTATTACTAGGAATGAAGGAAGAAACGATTAGGACGTATTTATTTCGGGCAAGAAAAGAATTTCAAAAGAAATGGAGGAATCTACATGAATGAACACTCTGAGGATATTTTTGATGAGAAGAAAATAAAAAAGGCTATTAAAAAAGGTAAAAGGAAGTCGTTGCTAACAATTGTTTTCATTTCTATTATCGTATTCGTTATTCTTAACATAGCCAATTTCGCTATTTCAGCATATTTTAGTCAAAAAGCATTTAAGCAATGGGATGCTTATGTACGACTAAGCACACCGAATGGTTATATCAGTGAAACAGTGGATTCAAGAGGTATATTAGGAGGAATGAGCCATTATAAAATTTCAAAGGACATGAAAATTAAATCAATTGTAATTGAGCAAAAACAATATTCATTCGGACTGAATCCATCTGTATTGGTTTCAAGAGGTTCAGGTGGTAGCATCGGAGTTACAGGAGAGGATTGGCAATTCTCCTATAAAGAAAACGGTTGGAGAGAAATGCTGTTTTTTCATCCAAAGGTTGATTATAAAAAATATAAAAATGATGAAGAACTGATTGAAAATATGGAAGGGGATAAAATATATGAGGTAGCTCTTTCTTTTGATAAGCCATACAAGCAAAGTGAACTGCCTTTCATGCAGCTTCCTGAAATGACTTGGTTTTGGATAAATACCTATAACACTAACCAATTAAACACGTTTCAACAAGAAGCAAAGGAATACGATTGGTCTGCAACGTTTATTAGAGAGAGTGAAGCATTAGGTTTTTCTATAAATAACTCCTATACTTCAATGACAGATTTGACATATGAGTATGATGAGTTTCTTAAGTTACTGAAAACGAGTACGTTTAGTGAACACAAGAAAGCCTATAATACCATGAAAGAAATCAAGACAGAAGATGTAGAAATGTTAGGAGTAGTCGTTTATGGCACAAAGGATGAAATCGTTGAAATAATGAAAAATCCTATCATTAAAGCCTCTTCACTAGGAGGAGTCATTGAGAATTATTAGTGATTGCAATATTGGTTTAGCAATGGGCATTACCATAACAACGGTAATGCTTTTGTTTATTAAGTAAAGATGGCAGCTTTAAATGAATAATAAAACATATTTATAGCAGAAAGGCTAGGGGGGTTCCAAATACCTAGTCTTTTTTCATTGCAATCTATTGTCAATTTTCTTGCTAGTTTGTGTGTTATTAACAATTTCCATTTCCTAATCAGAATCCGTATGTATGTAGTCCTTACGTTATTTTCTTGTAAACAATTTATAAATTACTAGGAACAAAGGAAAAATACTGAACCTTTACAATTATGCACATGCTGTAATGTTGTTGAACGATTTTATGGGTACATTGATGAATATTTTCTTTACAACTACAGTAGGATGCTTTACTTAACAATTACATTGGTTCTTATCAATGTGTTGGGAAGTCATATAAATTAGTTAGGGACGGGAAAAACAAAACTAAGTAAACCCTTGATAACAAAGGCTTTCCTTGTTCCCATGAACTAAAATAAAGGAGATGGTTTTACAATGATACACACATTTGAAATGATGTTGCTCGTAGAATATTCCGATATTCAACACTTATTTTCCAAGTACGGGGTTAACCTCAACAAGTATGATTACTTTGGGGCTGCGGTTAAACAAGTAAAGGGCGAAGTAAAAATGAAATTCCCTGCCTATTCAATTACCTGGATTAGTTGTCGTGCGGATGGTAATTGGAATCTACATTTGAAGGTAGATGTTGTTAAATTGTTGGACAAATCAGAGATCCTAGAGGAAGATTATGATTTGGTAGAATCAAATATTCGTAAATTCCTTATCCGCCACTTTGGGCATTCCATGTACTTTGACTCCCATGCACTCAAGAGAATAGACTACAAAATGGATGTTGCTATGCCAAACCAAAAGGACAGGGAGCTGTTATTTCTTCTACTTGAAAAATACACAGCTAAATATGCTTACAAGGAAAAAATTAAATGGGGTAAGGATGAAAATGGCAACCCTATTAAATACGATACGTCGCAATACCACAAATGTAAAAGTGTTGAGTTGAACATTTATGACAAAGAAGTGGAACGGATCGCAAATGGTGAAGAAATTCAATCATACGAAGAAAATGTGGTAAGATACGAACTGCGACTGAAGAATAGCCATCTAAATAGCATGAAAAGAAAAGACAAAGGAAAAAGCAGACCAAAGGAATTAAGGAGCTACTTTTCGTATCAGTTATGGAAAGAGTACATGGAAAAGCACGTTCTGCCTATTGTTCACCGAGGGGATTACTATAAAATCACCGAGGCAGAAAAAATCATTGAAAACAGCCATTTCTCAAAAAAGAAAAAAGATGACCTTCGAGCATTCCTCGTTCAAATCTCCAAAGGCAGTATTGATACGCCTAAGAAACATATGTCTAAACCCACTTATCGAAAATACCTTCGAGATCTTGAAAGTATCGGAATATCCCCCGTTCTCATCCCGAAAAATCTCTCCACCCAAAACCACACCACATTTCCAAGTTACTTGAAAAACCCATTCAAACTTTGAATGCCAAAATGTATTCCAAATGAAAAATCCCTTATAGAGTTAGATTCCAAACGAAACAGAAAAAATCTTTAACTGGATGTTCTTACCAAATTGAACAAAACGCTTATTTGTTTTGATACAATTAGATAAATGAAACAGTCAGTTGGTAGATGAGCTGATTGGCGAGGGAAATATCCGTAAGTGATTAAGAACAAATTCATTACCCCCACCCTTTTAAATATAGGGTGGGATTTATTTAAAGCAAGTGTTAATAAAATGTAGTTACGGAAGAAATAATTATTATTCTTTTGTTACCAGCGTTGCCTTTGCATTATTAATTAAATATAAATTTCTTATTTATTAAGTCAAAGAGGAGATGTCAAAATGGGGTTTTTAAGCAACCTTTTCGGAAATAAAAAATCAGAAAAGCAAAATGACAAACAGAAAGAAAACAAAGACATTAGTGAATCACAAGAACGAGAAAAAATTAATAAACAACCGATGGGTATATCTTTCAATATTTCATCTGACGAAAGCAATGGAATATCTATTTCCTCATCGCCTGTGGGCGTTGTTACTGGTAGTACAGCAACAGACTTTTATGTTTATGAATGGTTTATTAAAAATACTAGCGAAATTTTCTATGTCGGAAAAGGGCGTGGAAATCGTTATAAAGAGTTTCACGAAAGAGCATATGAAGCTGAAAAAATCCGTAAAATGTATGATACTGATGTTCGCTTTGTGGGAACTGGGCTAACAGAAGAACAAGCAATAGAGTTAGAATCTCAAGAAATGACTAGAATACTCAATGAAACAAATGATAGACTAACGAACCGCATAATCCCACTTTTCACTAAGAGAGATAACGGGCATGATCGTAGTCCTAATACGACTGAGCTACAATTTGAAACAGCTCCGCATCTTTATGCAAGTGAGATAGAAGACCATTACTTTGGAGTGAAATCTCGACCGTTTGATGATGTTAAGTACGAAAATTTAAAAGCAGTAGTTTTTATCTCACGAAATATACGAAATGAGATTGACATTATTTTCGGAGGGAATTTAGACAAGTATCAAAGTGAAACAAAAACTTTTTTGTCAAAAAATGAAAACAAAATACTTAAAAGCCAGTATGCAAAATCGGTTACTGCTTGGATATATATTGGCGACGATTATGTAACGAATTATAATTTAGACCAAGAACAAGCATTAGAAAAGCTCGGACGAAATATACCTACTTATCATTTAATTGATGTCTGGAAGTTTTTAAAAGAAAAGTTTGGTGAACTTGAACCTGATCCAATAGAAGGAATCACAATTAATCCAATCCACAATCGAGCTCCCTTAAAAGATATAAAAAACTTGCACGACTGGTCTAAAGGCTTTGACGAAGGGAAGCCGTATTGGGATGATGGTGATAAGGAACGAAAAGATGGCAATCTTGAACGGGCCATTGAGTTATTTGATATAGCACGATACAAAGGCTACAATGCTCCAGCATTATATAATTCGTATGCAATGGCCTATCGAAAACTTAAAGACTATGACAACGAAATTGCGATAATCGATGAAGCGATTGAACGGTTGCATTCAGAAGAAAATAAAACAAACGAGGTACTCATAATGAAATATAAGGAACGTCGAGCAAAAGCTCTTTTATTAAAACAGAAAACTAAATAATTCGGAAGGGAGTGCAAGACTTGGAAAATTCATTAATAATGAAGACAGATACATCCTTTGCTTTGAACTTTTTGATTTACATACAAAATATTTTCCTTAATCAAAATCGAAATGAAGAGGATTTAAGATTTCCTTATTTATCAACAAGAATAGCGTTTAAAGAAGACTTTGAATTAAAGTATGATGAACTGTGGAATGAGATTTCACAAAGAATATCTGAAGACAATAAAAACGATTTAAAGATATTTTATGAAGAAAATAATTTATTTTTTCAATGGCTGTTTGTAAATGATGAGGATAGTTTAATGAATTTTAATGAGATTTATGAAACATTTAAAGTGTGGTGGAACAGCTTTGCAGGTCGTTTTGCAATAGAAAGGTCTGTCGATGAAATGGGGCAAAAGTTATATTGGGATTTGGCGAACTCGCTAGTTCAAAGAGGTATAGAACCAAAAAAGGAAGTAAATATTAGTTTAATTTATGATGAATGTTTACTGGCTAATGCTCAAGTCTCTTCATATTTCGCTGTGCTGCCGATTGGAAACTTTTTTGTTAAATACAAAGAGTTAGTTCAAAAATTAAAGATGTATATATTAAACTGATAGGGGCTTTGTTAAGTAAAACATTAAAAGGCTATATTCTGAGTTTCTTCGATCTGTGCGTTTTTTCTATGCAAATTTATAGTTTGCTTTAAATTCTCTTTGTAAATAGTGTACCTCAAAACCGAACCCTTAGAAAAAGAGCCTACTGGCTCTTTTCTCGTTACCTTCTGTAATTGCTCTGAAAATCCAATATAGATTGACAAATTAAATCTTGGATTTTGTATTGAGGGTAATATTCCTCACAGAATTTCTTGAATTCTTCATAAAGCTCTGTGTTCATTTTGAGGCTCTTATTTTCATACTTTGCTACTTTATTGTAAATCCTTTCATCAAGCATCAACAATTTATTGGATTGGTACATTTTGAGCAAACCTTTTAAAGCGTCAAAGTGTTCCTTGATAAAGGCTAGTTCGGCTGATTCATCCTTCTGTTCCGCTTTTAACCGCTCGTCTTCTGATCTTACGAATGGGTAATACTGTTTGTCCGATTGGTGGTAAAAGTAATCTCCGGCCCTCATTTCTTTTGTAAATGTGCTGTATGGGATACCGAACATCTCAGCTACTTTCTTTAAATCATACTTTTGTAATAGAAGGTTCACTTCTTCTACTCTTTTTGATGGTTTCGTTGTAAAGAATGTGTCTTTGTCCATGTGAACAACTCCTTTCCTTTTATGAAGATATAGTATTATAGATAGAAAGAGTCTTATTATTCCAACGGGGAGGAAATGCAATGAAAGAAACCGAAAAGGAATTTGTTTTGCCTATTACAACCTATCTTAATCAAAAGATTGTTTTTGATTTGTTGGCGGTAATAGAGGATGGATTTGCACAAGTAACTAATCTAAACATCTCAACAACAAAAGGTAGCAAGACAACTGGTAGTGTTGATGGTGAAGGTGGATTTGGGCTTTATGGAGTAAAAACAAAAATTAAAGCTGCATTTGGAAAGGAAAATAATAGTAGGGATGAGAAGAGTGCTAATGAAGAAAGAGTACATACCCCAACGTCATTATTTTCAAAGTTAGTATCATTTTTGAATGAAAAAGAATTAATCAAGGATGTATTAAGCAGTGAGGATCTACAACAACTAAAAACAGGTAGTTTCGTAAGGTTCAATAGTGTATTGGAAAAAAACCCATTAGTTTCATTATTGGATTCAGTTGAACAAATAGGTGTCATGGCAACGAGTTTTCAAGAAAAAAAGGGTAGTAAAAAGAATAACGATCAGGAAATTCTTAAACAGATTAAGGTAATGAAGAAAGGCTTGGTGGAAAACGGTATTTTAGATTTAATTTGTACGATAAATACCTCTGAAAATTTAAAGGCCGTAATTCCTGTCTATATGGATTATTTTGTTCATAATAATTTGAATGAAATCATTGATGGGAATTATACAGTTATTGGAAAGGTCGTTAAGGTGGTTAATGACTCAGATGATAATATTAATCTATTCAGAAATACTGGATTCAATTTGTTCAAACAAAATACACTCGATGGCTTGTTTAGAACAATGAATAACGGAGTTGATGAACAACTTGACTTTCCAGATATTGAATCCAAAATCTCTGCACCTTCTTTGTTGGTAATACCTATAGCTGTTTATTCTTGATTCGTAATTCAAATTAAAGGTGAAATCCACTGCTCAAGAATATTTGCTATGGTTTGTCTACACCTAGCACTCTACACATGTTGAGTGTGTCTCGCAACTCATTTTAAAAGAAGGCAACTAATCAGTGTTAGTTGCCTCGTTATGCAACTTGTAATGGATTCACGAAGGAGTATTGAATATGAATTTCGCCTTCGTGAGTACAAGTGATTTTCTCAACTAATGAATGAAGAACTTGTGGAGTTAATTCATCTAATGAAATAACATCCTTTAGTTTCTCACCAATATGAACGGCATAATTTTCATTATCACACTCGTTCATTTTTTCAATTAGTTGAGTTTTCTTTAGTTGTAATTCATTTATATTTGCATCTGTTAGTTCACGTGCCTCAATTAATTCATCTTTTGAGATAACATTCTCAGTATACAAATTGAGGTATTTCAATTTGTTTTGCTTTAAATTATCAATTTCAGCTTGTACGTTTTCAAGCTCTTTTTGAATTTGATGTTTTTTACTTTCGAGTTTTTTCACTAAGCTTTTTAAGAAACTCTCTTCTTTAAGTGTATTGTATAATGGTTTTAAGTCTTCCATGATGACGTGTACTAGTGCTTTTTCACGTACTATCGTTTTATTAACGCAGAATACTTCACCATGTCTTAGGTTACCGCCACAACGGTAGCCTTTTTGATTTTGCTTGTACCACATACCTTTTTGACAATCCTCGCAGTAAAGAAGGTTTGTGAATAGATGCTTTTGTGGTGCAGTACCAGTTTTCGTACGTTTTCGTAATAGTTCCTGCACTTTATTGAAAGTTTCTTTCTCGATGATTGCTTCATGGGTATTTTCATGGATGATTTGATTTTCTTTATCTACTTCTCTTCTTTGAGATGAGGTAACTGTTATCATTTCGGAACGACCCTGTACAAGATCCCCGATGTAATGTCTGTTACATAGAATGTGTTTGATTGTTGAACCATGCCATTGTTTTGAAGCGTTTGATTTATTGGCGATTTTCGCGGGCGTAGGTACCTTTTCATTTGTAAGGTTTTTTGCGATTGTTTCCATCCCTATACCATCTAGGTAATCACGGAATATTCGTTTCACAACATTAGTTGTGTCATCTTCTTTTAATTTTAGAACACCGTTATCAACTCGATAACCGTATGGAGGATGTGAGCCAATATAAAGCCCGCGTTGCGCCTTTACTTTCTTTGCTTGTTTGTTACGACGACTACTATTTGCAGACTCGGTTTCATACAGCCAAGCGAATAAACCAAAGTTTTGATCGTTTCCTTCTAAAGTGTTTATGGAGTTGTCTAAGCAAATAATGTGAAGGTTATTGAAGTGACAGATATCGCGAAGCTCGTATGAAAGTCTACCGTTTCGAGCGAGTCGAGATAATTCTTTTGCTAAGATCACATCATATACGCCATTTTTACCGTCTTCGATTAATGATTTCAAACCAGGACGGTTTTCTTTTGTACCTGTCTGTTTATCTGTATAGACTTTTACGATTTCCCAATTCTTTTGGGAAGCGTAATTATTAAAGATGTCGATTTGGTTTTCGATGGATGTTGCTTGCGATTCTAGATTTGTTGAAACACGTGCATATACTGCGCATCTCATGCACAATCACCGCCTAGAGTAATTTTATTATGAGATGCTGGTGGGTTTACCCCTTTAGTATTTACTTTCTTTTCTATGTTTAATTCAATTAGCTGTTGTAGAATCAGTTTTACATTCACCGCTTTATCTGGTGATGCATATGTGCGAACAACTTTCATTTCATTTCCCCCTTGATGTTTTCTCTATGTTGTTGTATAAAATTCGGTTGTTTGTCCAATAATAGTAGTGGATTTCTGTTTTTTATCCATATTGGTATACCATTCTGGATAGAAAACCGAACACGTCCTAATTAAAATCCCTTATAATCAAGGGATTTGTGATTTGTATAATTGTAGTAATGTAGAGTTCATGTAGAGTGTTCGGTAATTTATCTTGTTTACTTGATTTATGATTCGGTACTTTGTCTAGTAGGAACTAGATTAAAGCTTTCAAATACATTCTCTCGAAACACAGGTTGTAATGGTCGATTTTGGTGAACTAATACTTTGTCAACAAAGTAAAGAATGATAAGTCGTTTTTCAGATTCTCCGAGTTCAGAATCAAGAATTTGTTTAAATCGGTCGAAGAATAAATTTGTGTGAACTGCTTCATAAAGTTCTTCTAGAATGTCGCGACTATTTAGAAGTGATTCTAATGAAGTTTCCAATCGTGATTCAACAGTTTTAACATATAGCGCAAACTCTCTGTCGTTGTGTTCATTAGCAATAGAACCTTTTGATATTAATTTGTCAAGCTGATCTTCTATTTCTTTAATATTTTCTTCTAAAAAAACTTGAATTTTATGAAGATAATCGGTTGTTGTTGTTTTGATGTTTTCACTAGATACAAGTTCTTGTACGTATTTAAGAATTTTGGGTAACAGGTCTTCATGAACTTCATTAAGGTCTAATTTGTAACTACAATGTTTACAAACGTAATATTGGTAGTAATACTTTTTCCCTTTTCTTGTTGTGGACCCATTTTGAGTAACAAGGGTTTGATGGCACTGAGCGCAGGAGAGTTTATTCAAAAAGATGAATGGTGTATCTAACCGTCCAAATTTTTGTTGAAGTTTAATGTTGTTTTCATTTAGCAACACTAAGAACTGATTAATTAGAGGTTTATGAAAGTCCCTAAATTCAAATGTTTGCTTTTTATCTTTATGGATATTCCAGACAAGCATTCCCGTATAAACGGGGTTCTTTAAAATGCTTTCAACAGTGCTAGATCCCCATGACTTGCCTTGAGGTGAGGGGATAGATGCCTCGTTTAATAT
Source organism: Robertmurraya dakarensis (assembly GCF_900156875.1). GTDB lineage: Bacteria > Bacillota > Bacilli > Bacillales > Cytobacillaceae > Robertmurraya > Robertmurraya dakarensis. The sequence goes on from NZ_LT707408.1 coordinate 373,526, forward strand.
GGAGGCAATCTTGGACATAGATATTCCCCAACTTTGTAAATAGAAAATGAAGGTCACGATATCTGCATTTTCGTTTGGAATTAGCTTCTTATTATGCTGTACATAGCCATAAGGTACTTTTGAGCCTGGGCGACATATTTCTGGATTTTGAAGATCTGCTATCAGACTTCCAATTGCACGGTCTGACTTTATTTCTGATTCTTGTCTGTATAAAAGTAGAGAGATTTGTGTTCTTGGATCACCAGGGTTGAATGGTTCATTTGCATTTGTTGTATAAACTTCGATATTTGGAAGTTTTTCTTGAAGCGGTCGATAAAAGTCGAGAACGAAAGAATAGCCAGTACGATCCATACGAGATTCCTCATAAAAAATCACACGAGGTATACCTGATTCAACAATTTGATGTAACAGCCGCATCAATTCTTTTCTTTTACTTGCTCTTTTAGAAAAGGCACTTGTTACGTCTTCGATAAAAATGAATTCGTCAGGTACTTCCATTCCATTGCGGTGGGCAAATTCTTGGATATGTGATTTCTGAATCTCTACACTGTTGTTTTCTTGTTGTTTGTAAGATGATCGACGAATATATCCAAATGCTAATTTCATGCAGTAGCATCTCCTTTGTATATAAGTACAGTTTCTAAATCTGTTAAATAATCAAATTTGGAAATTTCTACAGCAACTTCTTCATGAAAAATATAAAGTTTATTAATAAACATTGAATACATAAAAGAAGGGTTTATGTCTGAATAGTCATGAAGGTAATCCTTTACAGCTTCAACAACCTCTTTGTTTTCCTGTAATAGTGTTTTTTTCTCATAAAGAAGATTTAATAGATTTTCTTTCTCCTTTTTTAATAAAACAATCTTTTGATATTCGGAATGTTCTTTCCAGTTAGTTGTGTAACCTGCATTTAGTACAATTTTCTCCATTGTGGAAGTTAGCTGATTTTCCAATACTTCAAGTTGACTCACCAATTCATTTCGTAATTCTCCAAATTTTAAAAATGATTGCTTAAGAAGGCTCTTAGAATCAAAATGAGTAATTACTTCATGTAGTACCATTCGAACTATATCTGCCATTTCACTAGAAGTAACTGACACTTTCTTATGTTTCTTTGAACATGAGTAAAAGCTTTGATTATTTATTTCATCAATCTTGTAGTTTAATGGATTTTTACAATAGCCACAGATTGGGACATATGAGTTTTGTTCTTTTAACGTGCTAACTTGCTCAAGATAAGAATCGAAAATTTCCCCTTTTGTTTCTTGTATATGGTTAAAAGTCTCAAGACTGATATAGGGATTAACATGACGTAACTTATTGTTTCCTCTGCTTAAGTCGTATCCTGCATAAAAAGGATCACGGGCCATTTCAATCAGTTTTTTGTTAGGCCGTTTAAAAAGTTTTCGATAAATAGGAAGGAATTTAGCCAGTTCCTCAGTAGTTGTTATTTCGTTCAAAGAAACAAAGAACTGTTCTAATTGTTGTTGTTTGTTAGGATCTTTCGTATATTGCTTTGTTTCTACATTTTTAAAATACCCATACTTTTTCGGTGGATACATTCGCCGAGCCTCTGTAGTTCTTCTTGCGATGTTTTTACCTTCAATATCACTAAAAATGTTTAATAAACCTTCAAGGAAAATATCCTCAGTAGCTTGAATGTTCCCGTTATCAGTGGATGTAAGTAGTAATTGAACGTTGTGTTTCTTTCGTAAATCATTAAATGCTTGAGCTTCATATGAATCACGATACAAACGAGTACGGTCAAAAGCATAGATAGTATGAACCTTGTCTTGTTTAATTAAGGAAATTACCTTTTTCATTTCAGGTCGTTCTTGAATGGATAATTTATTTGCTGACACTGCATTTTCTTCAAAAACTAAAATTTCCTCAGGTAAAAGTTTTTCACGAAATGGAGCATCAGCTGCCACTTGCATAGCAATGTCTTGTCCAGGCGTACTAACACGACGGAAGAAGACATGATATTTTACTTCATTCATTTTTTTCACCTCTTGTGGATTTCAATAATGTTTCATATAGCAACTTTGCTTGTAAACGATTTGGAAGGTTCAATTGCTCGATGATAATTCGGTTCACAAGATGTTGAATCCAAACATTCGTAGCATCGTTACTTTCAGAAATTGTTCGAACTTGTATTTTCCTTCTCATAATTTTCCACCTCCTCCCATCATCATTGACGGGAGAATGGTAGTTTTATACTTTAAGAATCTTCATTTTGCTCTTCATCAAATAAATCCAAGCTCAATTGGAAGGACTCCTCGTGTTCACTTTGTTTAATCAAAATACGGATTATCCCAGTTTCTTGTCCGGGGAAGGGGTGGTTGATATGTTTCTGTTCCATTGTAAATCCCCCCTTTGCTGCTGAAATTCTAGAAAACTATTAAAAATAAATTCAGAGAGTAAACCTGATCGAACAGTTCGTTGGAGTTGTTTGAGATGAGGGTTCTCGTTCTTGCTGTTATTAGTCATGGTCAATATTCCTCCTGATTTTTTGTTTCGGTAGTTCATCCACCGGCAGGAAGTAACGTAACCATTAGAGAAGAAAAATCAATAGGTAATATGTGGAGGGGAATATAATTGAGAGGATTTTAGTTTTAGCCGAGTGTATTATGTTTATAAATTTACGAGTTAGGAGCATATTTCTTTATCTTTTTATAGAAAGATTATGTAAAGTTGTAAAGGGGTGTACTTAAGCCATCAAGGAAAAACGTAATGCTCTTTCAGTCTTTGGGGTAAATTTCTTATTTATGGATGGCTAGCGGGGCAGACTCGGAGAATCGTCTTCAAATCCTTTTCAACAATCGGGCCACTTTATTGTATAAGATTGGAGTGAAACAAATGGTAACTGTCGATGATACAATTCAAGACATAAAAAAAGAATTAGAAGGACTACCTGGTGTAATTGGAGTTGTTTTAGGTGGATCTAGGGCAAGGGGAACTCATAGTCCAGATTCTGATATAGATATTGGAATTTACTATGATGAATCAAAAGGGTTTAACACTAATGAAATTGAGAAAGCTGCACTAAAGCTTAATGATGTAAAAAGTGATCAATTAATCACTTTCTTAGGTGAATGGGGCGAATGGATAAATGGTGGTGGCTGGTTAGTTGTACATGGTTACCATGTAGATCTTATTTTTCGTGATATTAAACGAGTCAGTAAAGTTATTGATGACTGTCTGTCAGGTTTAGTATCCATTCATTATCAAACAGGACACCCTCATGGTTATTTGAATGCCATGTATATGGGTGAAATAGCTATTTGTAATGTTTTATCTGACCCTGAAGGCATATTAGGTGAATTAAAAAAGAAAACGGAACCCTATCCCGAGAAATTTAAAGAAGCGATGATTCAATATTTTTCTTTTGAAGCTTCTTTTTCCCTTATGTTTATGGAGGCTAATGCCAATAAAGATGATATTTCATATGTGATGGGTCATTGTTTTCGAAGTATTTCTTGCTTGAATCAAGTTCTCTTTGCGAAAAACGAGGTGTACTGTATCAATGAAAAGAAGGCTGTAGCCATGATTCAAGATTTTCCGATAAAGCCTATGAATTACAAAAAACGAATCGATGAAATTGTTTCTCTTCTTTCAACAGATAGCGATAAGACAAACGAAGCTGTAAAAAACTTAAAAGAATTAATTTCTGAAACAGAAGCATTATAAAACTTCCACGAAAGGGCGCTTTTCTGTAATAGGAGAGCGTCTTTCTTCATGAATCGGGCCATTATCCGAAATAACACATAACAGAAGAAATTTATGATAAAATATATATTAAGTTTTGAAATACTGGTACTTATACCAAAGGGTAGTCAGTACAGTGCAAGAAGTAATAGTCTTAGTTAACTTGACTTTTTTTTGTTAAAAATATATAATCAATAATGTATTTTATAAACTATTAGGAGGATTATTAAAAAATGACACATTCTATGAGACTACGTTCCCTATCTTTGAACAAGTAATTAAATACGTTCAAAGGCTCTGTTTGTGTATACAGAGTAAACGGGAATAGTCTGTCCTTTTTTAATAATCTTCATTTCAAAAATTCACCCAATCCATACTTGCGGTTTGTCTAACTATTTTGATGTAGGCAATATACTGCTTGATTTATTTGGGATGGAAATATGTCATGATGAGAAAGGCGACTTGTTCTGCCTTTCTTTATTTTTATCTTTTTTCACCTTCTTAGCCATGCTCGTGCTAGAGCTAGGTTTGTTTGGTGATGACTTTCTACAAGCCACAAAAAATAAGGATGGGTCTCTTTCCCTTTACTCTAAGATCACAGGCAGATGCTTGTGATTTTTTTATTTTTGGAGGTAGGGAAAATGGAAAATAAGAATTGGAAACGGAAATTTTTAGCGATTTTTACAGGGCAGTTCTTTTCATTATTAAGCAGTGCTGCTGTTCAATTTAGTATCATTTGGTGGTTAACAGATACAACAGGAGGTTCGCCACTGATTTTAACGCTGGCAGGTCTGGCTGGATTTATGCCACAAGCCTTGTTAGGTCCGTTTGCAGGAACTATTACGGATCGGTATTCACGAAAATGGATCATGTTCTCTGCAGACATGATGGTTGCACTTGGAAGTTTCGCTTTATTTGTATCGATGTATTTTTTGGAACCAAGTATTCTTTTGGTCATACTTGTGTTAATCATTCGTTCCATAGCAACTGCATTCCATATGCCGGCCATGCAAGCGTCCATGCCACTAATGGCCCCAGAAGAGCATTTGACAAAAGTTTCTGGATGGGGACAGACAGTGGCTTCTATATCAAATATTGCTGGTCCAGCAGTGGGGATGTCATTACTAGCGATAAGCTCCATTGAGTGGGTTCTATTACTAGATGTCTTTGGGGCAGTAATTGCTAGTAGTATTTTGCTATTTATTCACATTCCAAATGTACAGAGATCAGAAACTGTTGATTCCTCTAGTTTTATAAGCGAAATGAAAGAAGGATATCATGCACTTGTAAAACATCCTGTTTTATTAAGGTTAACAGTCACGATTACGATTGTTTCGGTGCTGTATATTCCGCTAGGCACTTACTTTCCGCTTATGACACGAAATCATTTCGAGAAGGGCGTAGTTGAAGCAGGAATAATCGAAATTGTTTTTGCTGTTGGCCTCATCTTTGGTGGTATATTAATGGGGGTTTTCGGAGATCGATTTGAAAAATTGAAACTCATTGTTATCGGAATGATACTGATGGGGATTGCCTTATTCATTTCTGGCACACTTCCATCAACTTTATTCTATGGATTTATCGTAATGGCTGGTCTAGTGGGATTGTTCGGCCCATTATTTTCAGCACCGTTTTATGCTCTTATCCAAACCGAAATTGAACCTCATTTACTTGGGAGAGTGTTTAGTTTTGTTGGAAGTTTGGCATTACTTGCAACACCGATTGGGTACGCATTTGCTGGGGTTCTGATCCAATTAACAAATGTGGCCGTATTATTTTTGATTACAGGTATTTTAATTGTATTAAATGCTGTTATCGCAACGAAAGCAAAATAGGAGGGGAATTTCATGCAATTTTTACTATTCTTTTGATACGAGCTTGGTTTTGAAAGAGGCTCGTATCGATTCTAGCTATCGATACGAAATAAAAATATTTCGGAGGTAGCGAAAGATGGAACAAATCTGTTTTGAATTAGAAAATGTAGAAGTGACATATTTAGATAAAGAGATTTTAAAGATTGAAAGATTAGCTGTACACCAATTTGACCGTATCGGCATAGTCGGTAAAAATGGTGCAGGTAAAAGCACGTTACTAAAATTACTGGCGGGTATCATTCAACCAACAACGGGAAAGGTGAATCGCCTTGTTGAGAATGGCTATTTTGAGCAACTTGAAACTCCATCAGTACGTGATGCTGATCCAGCGTTACTTGGAAAATTAGACGTACCAAGAGACTCTAATCAGTTAAGTGGTGGGGAACAAACAAGGTTGAAGCTCGCTCAATTGTTTACTCATTATTATGAAGCTTTATTAATTGATGAGCCGACTACTCACTTAGACCAAGAGGGTATTTCGTTTTTGCTCGATGAACTTAGGTATTACTACGGAGCGCTTATATTAATTAGTCATGACCGTTCTGTATTAGATGAACTTGTTACGACGATTTGGGAAGTTCATGAAGGCAAAGTACGAATCTATTCAGGAAATTACAGTGAATACTTGGCACAAAAGAAGTTAGAACGTGAACAGCAGAGTCAAGCACATGAGCAGTTCATAAAAGAAAAGAGCCGGCTAGAAAAAGCGGCACAAGAAAAAATGAAGAAAGCTGAAAAAGTTGCACAAGCAGGTCGATTGTCAAAAAAAGAAGCGAATGCAAAACCGGATAAGTCCTTTATGACAAAATCCAAAGGTACGAGCCAAAAAGCTATGCAGCGTGCAGCAAAGGCTATTGAGCAACGAATGGAAAAGCTTCAGGAAGTCGATGCTATAAAAGAGGGTAGACCCATAATCTTCCACCAATCGAGAAGTTTAGAGTTGCATAATAAATTTCCTATAATGGCAGACCGATTTACTCTTCAAGTAGATAACAAAGTATTATTAAATGAAGTAAGTTTTCAGCTGAAACTTGGTAAAAAAATAGCGATTACGGGTAATAATGGTAGTGGTAAAAGTACTTTACTCCACCATATTGCACTCAAAGCACCCGGATTAACTATTTCACCAAAAGCAAAAATTGGCTACTTTCGTCAAATGAGCTATCAATTTACAAAGGATGAAACTGTATTAGAATTCTTGAAAAATCGTTCTCAATATGATGAGGGGTTTTTACGAAGTGTTCTACATTCCATGTTGTTTGTCAGCACAGATATTTTAAAAAGTGTAAAATCATTAAGTGGTGGTGAAGCGATTCGTCTACAATTATGTCAATTGTTTTTAGGAGAGTATAATATTTTATTGTTAGATGAGCCAACCAATTTTTTAGATATCCATGCGATTGAAGCGTTAGAAAGATTTATTAAAGCATATGAAGGCACTATTATCTTCGTATCACATGATCGCAGGTTTATTGATTGTGTAGCAGATTGTATATACGTCATTGAACATCAACAGCTAAAATTAAGGGGTTGATTAATGAAGAAGGAGAAATAATGGGGCTTATTATCAAAATAAGATCTTCCGTAATCGGGTACTTTTTTGAAGAATACAGTAGAGAATTATCAAACTTTTTTTCAAAACGGGTTCTTTAAAGTTAACGTAAGATGTGGGTTTGTGAGATGTTTTTGATCAAACTTTATTTCAAAGCTACAGAAGGTTGTGGCTTTGAAATAAAGTCGTATTGTTTATAAAAAAGATGAACCGGAATTTCCTGTCTCTATAAAGAAGGGATTTCGGTTTTTCTTGTGGATTAATAACCTGTTAAGTAATAATAAAGTTATTCCATTAAAGGGCGCGATTGCTTAATAAGCGTACCGTTGCATATTCAGTTTAAGAGTTTCAAGAAAGATCATCTTTTGATGGTCTTTTTTTATGTTGTTTGTTTATCGAGGCTTATTGGTGAAATTTGAACAAAGTTGCGGGAGTATATAACCTCAGGTATTGCGGGCTACCTGACTATGAAAATACCCACCCCTGTCTCAAGAATCCAATAGATTCAAGGACAGAGGAGTAGTATTATATCGAGGAAATAACCTCAGTCCAAAGCAGGGAACCCCAGATGATGCTGCTGTTTAATACCTGAATTTCTTCAACTTGTCACTAGCTTCAAGCATATGCAGCTTCGCCCACATATATCATGACAAGCACCATTGGCCATAACCAATCGAAACACCTACCGAACTGTTACTACAAGAAGTCGTTCCCACTCCTCTAAGACTCACAACCCGGTCTGTAAACAGCAGTAAAGACCTTGCCTAATGGTTGCTACGTTGATTTTCTGCATCGGCTCAACTCACCTGACCTAGTTATTTAGCGTGACTTAAGGGCATTACCACGATTATTCTTTTCAAGGTTTTTTCATGTCGAAACCATTAAAAAACGACAGCGTTTTGACAGAGGGAGCAGCTCTGACCAAATTGGATTTATTTATGTATTTGAATATAATAAAACCTTTTGATAAATAAATAGCAAGTTTGTATTCGCTTAAAAGGTGTTTTTATCTTTAATATGAAAATATTTAATGATAAAATTGTAAAATAATGGTCATTTTTGAATAATAGTAATTGGAGGGTTATACTTGTCTTATTTAGTAGTTAAAGAAACAAATTTACCAGAATATAGTGCTACTGATATTGAACCAGTGATACAGAGTTTAACTAGTAGTCTTGGAATTCCTAGGGAGGTACTTGCAACAGAGCGAGATATTAAACGTGTTTGGATATCTTTAAAGGATACTCTAGAAGACGTTAAATTAGAGTATAGACATGAACTATTGGCCAGAATGGTAGTTTCAATAAGAGTTGGATTATTTAGTTCAGCTGTTAATGATATGTGGAATACAGCAATTTTAGCATTACGACAAAAAGTAAAAAGCTTTGGTTATTCCGAAGCAGCATCTTTTTTAAAAAGGGATATCGATGAAAAAGTTCTTAACCAAATGCGCGATAAAGAATTAATTGATATTTGTGTTAGTTTAGGTTTTTTAGATGATGATGCATATTTTTTCGTAAATCATTGTAGAGAGTTAAGAAATAATTTCTCATCAGCACATCCATCAAACTCAATGTTAGACGGTGTTGAGTTAGATTATTTCATGCACCAATGTATTAAACATATTTTAGGAAATGATGTTCAATATGAGGGCTTCCCAGTTGCTGAGTTCATGAAGACTATTAAAGAAGATTCATTAAATCAGCAATCAATCGAATATTATGCTGAGAAAATTAAGAAAGCAAATGATCTCCAAAAATCTTCAATTTTAAAATTACTGTTTGTTAATTATGTAGATGAAGATTCTGATGAATTCGTTAGAACTAATTGTTTAGCAATTGCTACTTCAACATGGGCGGAATATGATAACGCAGCCATTGTAGAATTACTGGGTTTATATTCAGATTATATGTTGAAAGATAAAGTGAAAAAAAGACAATATGCAGAACGTTTTTTCGAAAAAGTAGGTGCTTTAGAAGAGTTACCTAAAGATAAACTTTATAGTATTGTTGCGCGTGCATTGAAAGATTTAGAAGAAACACATCATGATCTAAATAATTTTTATAATGAAAGACCATTTGCAGAGAGATTATCAGAATCATTTGATAAAAAGGTTCCTAATAGTTTATTAAAACAGTACGTATATGTAGTCTCATTATGCTATGTGGGTAATGGTTATGGAACAGCAGATTCAGCTAAGCCTTATTATGAAAAAATGATTCGTAATTTTTCTTTAAAAGAAGTAGAGCTATTATTTGAACTAGTAAAAGAAAATAACTATTTACACGATAGATTAAGTCGTCATCCTAGATGTACAGTTCAATTTAAAAATTTATTAAAACTGTTGGAACCAGGAGCTATTCCTTTAAAATACAAGCCTGCTTATGAAAAAGTAATTAAGTAAAATGATTAAGTAATATGTAAACCCACCAGCACCCTTGTGTTGCCACATACAATCTGCACATGTGGAGTGCTGTGTGTGGCTAAAATTAAGCTAAAATAAAGCAGAGGATAGCGAGAATCTTTAAAAGGTTAACGCTGTACCTCTGCTTTATTTTAATGGGTTAAAGATGCATCTTGCTAAGGGATTTCAAAATAAATCAAAAAAAATAGCATCTGCTTACCGACAGATGCTTCATTAAAGGGGGAATACATTAGTATCTTTTCCGAATAATAACTTTTTTATACAGGGATTTTTATATATTTTTAGAAAAATAGTTCACACCCATAAGAAATATAGAAAAGCAGCTTTACAAGTTCTCCAACGACAACAGCCTCTTGAACATACGGACTCTATTCGAAGAAATAATCTTGCAAGCTTGGGTAGGTTTTTAATGGAAATTTCTACAAAAATATAGAAACATAGTTTGGTTAGGCTTATAATGAACTTATTTTGAAATTAAGGAGAATAGAGGCTGTTCCAATGAAAAACAATAATATCAAAATAGGAGTCATACAAGCAGGCATTTCCTATATTCTATGGGGGATCTTTCCGATCTATTGGAAACTCCTCGAACATGTTGGTTCAAATGAAATTTTGGCCAATCGCATTTTTTGGTCTTTCCTGTCCATGATGTTGTTTCTTTCCGTAACCAAAAAAATGCCAGCTTATTGGGCTATATTAAAGGGGTTTAAACAAAACAAAAAGCAATTTTGGGCTCTTGTTGCTGCCTCTTTACTAATTAGTTGTAATTGGTATTTATATATTTGGGCGGTGAATCATGATCAAATCATTCAAGCAAGTCTGGGTTATTATATTAATCCCCTTGTAAGTATTTTACTTGGAGTTCTCTTTTTGAAAGAAAAACTATCGCCGGCACAGGTATTGTCTTTTATTATTGCGGTGGCTGGAGTGTTGATATTAAGCATCTCTTATGGACAAATGCCGTGGATCGCTCTTGCTTTAGCGATATCGTTTGGTTTATATGGACTGGCTAAAAAAATGCTTAAAGTGGACTCTGCAATTGGGTTAACATTAGAGACGATGATGGTCACTCCGATTGCATTTATTTATATAATTATTCTATTTGTTCAAGGAAATCATTCTTTGTTAGCAGGTTCAGCAACAACAGATCTATTATTGATGGCTTCCGGAGTAATTACGGCGGTTCCACTTCTTTATTTTGCAAAAGGTGCGCAAAAAATCCCTTTATCCATGCTTGGCTTTATTCAGTACATCAATCCAACTATACAGCTTTTATTAGGAGTCTTTATTTATGGCGAACATTTTAGCCGTACCCATTTATTATCCTTCATGTTCATATGGATTGCTTTGTTGCTCTATACCATATCAGGAACAAAGTTCGTAAAAAATATTGAGAATAAGCGTGAAAATAGGAAAACGAGTGCTTAAAGTGGTAACGGGTTCTCACTTGGGTATAAAAAGGATGAGATCTGTATTGAAATGAAAATTTGCCATTCTTTTTAGGGGGAGAAATTCCCGCTATTGTATAGGGAGAGGCTTAAGATGCAGAAATAAGCGGAGAAATTCCACTTATCCTCTGTAATTAACGGAAAATCCAAAGACTTGGATCATTTAACCGGAAAAAATCCCTTTATTTTTTAGGAAATATGGGTATTTCCCAATTTAAACGGAATTTTTCCCTTTATTTTTCGATCACGGATCTTATTTTGCCCAGTACGATTTCCTAGTTTGCATTTTAAAAAGTACGTCTAATAATTATCTAAATATTATTATATTAATATATTTATTGACACCGCCAGATAATTCTAATAAATTAATATTAAGAATTAGAAGTCAATGAAGAGAAAGAGTAAGAAAAGATCCCTGTTCTACAGAGAGTTGGTGCATGGTGAAAGCCGACGAACATATTTTATCTGAAAATCATCTCCGAGACGCAGAGCTGAAATTAGTAAGCACTGACGGCCTTCCACCGTTAATTGGAACACGTATGATGGTACGTTGACTAAAGAGCCGGATTGTTTCTGTTTTAGGAGACATGCGGAATATGGGTGGTAACGCGAGCACAACTCGTCCTATATAGGGCGGGTTTTTTTATTGGTGGTCATCGATCATCATAGAAATCACACTGTTAGGGGTTCAATGGTTATGAAAAATTTAATTGTCATTGTGGGTTCATTGATTGTGGCATTTGCCTTTAATTTCTTTCTGGTCCCCTACGGGATTTTAAGTAGTGGAATCAGTGGGGTGGCTATTTTGATTGGCTTAATAACGCCATTTGATATTGGTTTAATGAACCTCTTGCTGAATCTACCTTTAATTATTCTAGGATACTATAAACTCGGAAAGGTGATTACGATCAACACATTGATTTGTGTTGTGTCAGTGTCGGTTTTCCTCTACTTGCTGCCAGTCATTCCGGTGACAGACAATATCTTGTTGTCAACGATTTTTGGAGGAATTATAGGGGGCATCGGAATCGGGTTGATTTTAAAGTACTCGGGGACGTCTGGTGGGTTAGATATTATTGCAATCATCCTTTCTCGTACGAGTAATGTCAGCGTGGGCCTTCTTTTAACTGCTATGAATGGCATCATTGTTCTGATTTCTGGCGCAGCTTTCAATTGGAATATCGCTTTATATACACTTTTGTCTATATATATTACTGGAAAAATGATTGATAACATCCACACAAATCATATCAAATTAACGATGCAGATTGTCACGTCCAAAGGCGAAATTATCCGGGATGAGTTATTGAAGACAGTCTATCGGGGAATTACCATCACAGAGGGGTATGGGGGATACACGAAAGAGAAGAAGGACATTTTAATGACGGTCGTAACACGATACGAAATGCCGCAAATCAAAAAAATCGTCCGTACCCATGATGAAACTGCTTTTATTAATATATTTGAAACGATTGAAGTCGATGGTACTTTCGCCAAGAACTAGGAGGATCACAAATGAGTAGAAAAAATGTAGTGTTTTCAGGATTTATGCTCTTTTCGTTATTTTTTGGAGCAGGTAATTTAATATTTCCGCCTTTTCTTGGCATGGAATCAGGCAGCCATTTTGTTGCGGCGATCGCTGGGTTTATTTTAACAGCTGTATTCTTGCCTTTTTTAGCTATTATATCTGTCTCGCTTTCAAATAATGGACTATTATCTATTGGAGAACGTGTTCACCCTGTGTTTGGGGTTGTTTTTGCCATTGTTATTTATATGTCCATTGGAGCTTTATATGGCATCCCGCGAGCATCAAATGTAGCGTATGAATTAGGATTTATGCAAGTGGTTCATGTCGAGGGTTGGCTGCCATTGTTATTATTCTCGGTGGTTTTCTTTGGTTTAACGTATGCACTTAGCATTAATCCGAAAAAAATTATTGACCTTGTTGGACAGTTTCTTACACCAGCACTGCTCTGTGTTCTAACAATACTGTTTGTACGTGCCTTTTTTACCTTTACGTACATGGATGCACCTGCTTCTGAAAAGTATCAATCCAATGCGTTCTTAAAAGGATTTCTGGAAGGATATTTCACTATGGATGCGGTCGCAGCCCTTGCGTTTGGGATTGTCATCATCAATGGGTTAAAAGATAAAGGAGTGACACGGAAAAAGGATTTAATAAAAGGAACAGTCTTGGCTGGGCTCATAGCAGCGGGGGGCTTAATTGTCGTTTATTTATCTCTTGGCTGGATTGGACGGGTATTGCCACATGACAAACCACTTTTAAATGGTGCCGAAATCTTAGTGTTCGCCTCTCAGCAGTTATTTGGCTACGGCGGAAATGTGTTATTCGGCGTGATCGTGATCTTAGCCTGCTTAACTACTTGCGTCGGCCTCATTAATGCCTGTGCCCGTTTTTTTAATGAGATTTTTCCGAGATTTTCTTATAAAAAATATGTACTCATTTTTACTATCATTGGGCTGCTCTTTACAAATTTCGGTCTAGATATGATTTTACAAATCGCAACACCATTACTAGTTTTCATCTATCCTATCGCGATCGTTCTGGTGATCCTTTCATTATTCCAGCACTTTGTTGGAACAAGTAGAAAAATGTACATCTGTTCCGTTTCAGTGGCAACCTTATTTGCACTATACGATGTGTTAGCAACCTTTAATATCCAGATCGAAGCAGTACATTATTATTTTACTCTTCTACCTTTGTATGGGAATGGTCTTGGCTGGACGGTCCCTACTCTCTTGGCGGCAGTTGTCGGGTATGTTTTGGATATTAGACGGGAGGCAGTTGTGTACAGCTCTGAAATTTAATGGTTTGGTATAGTAATAGTGAAAAAAGACCACCTTTGGTGGTTTTTTTCATATATAGACTAGATATCTAATAGTGACTTTTATTTTGATTATGAAACACTACTAGATAAATTGAAAAAAGACATGGGCAGAAGTGGTTTTGATAAGGTATCACTCTGTTCATGTCTTTTTTTTAATCTTTTACATGTTTTATAAGACAATATATGACCCATTAAGAATCACTCAGATTCTTGCGTCACCCACTGCTGAGACCAGTTTTCAATTGTTCTTAAAATCGGTTCAATTGATTTTCCTTTTTCTGTTAAAGAGTACTCGATCACTACGGGTGTTTCGGGGATTACCACACGCTTAACGACATCTTTATGCTCCAATTCCTTTAAACGGTCAGATAACACTTTTCCACTAATCCCTATCGCCGATTGAATGTCTTTGAATCGCTGGGAGCCAGACAATAATTGATAAATCAATAATGCGGTCCACCTTTGACTTAATAATGAAATAGCTTTTTCAAACTTAGGGCAAATCGTTGGCTGATTCATCTTGTGACTACACCTCACCTATTTTCATTATACCATAAAAATCCAGTTGATTAACAAAAAATAATCTAGTTACTTGACAAAAATATGTTATATAAATAAACTTAGTTACATAAAGTAAGTTATTAAAAAGGAGAAACCAAGAATGGGCTTTATTGAAAAATTATTTGGTAAACAAACGAAGGAGGAAGAAACCATGACAACAGAAAAATTAAACATTGGGATTATCTTAGGAAGTACTCGTGAAGGACGTGTAAGTCCTCAAGTAGGAGAATGGGTAAAAGGAATTGCTGACAAACGTGGAGACGCAAATTATGAAATCGTAGATATTGCTGATTTTCAACTTCCGTTTTTAGGAACAACTGATGGAACGGAGCCTGGCATTACGGCGTGGAATGAAAAGCTAGCAAGCCTAGATGGGTATGTGTTCATTGTTCAAGAATACAACCACAGTATTACTGGTGCATTAAAGAACGCGATCGATTTTGCCCGTGAAGCATGGTATAACAAGGCAGCTGGTATCGTAAGCTACGGCTCAACTGGCGGGGCACGTGCTGCTGAGCATTTACGAGGGATTCTAGGGGAAATTAAAGTTGCAGATGTTCGTACACATCCAACTCTCTCCCTTTTCACAGATTTTGAGAATATGAGTGAATTTAAACCACAAGAATTACATCTCGATAATGTAACGGCGATGCTTGATGAAGTTATTGCTTGGAGTGGCGCATTAAAAACGTTACGTTAAGGTGAAACCTTATCAATAAATGGTATGAGAATATCAAACACTAATCGTGTTTGATATTCCTTTTTAAAGAAAGGAGTGCGTTAATATGAAAATTGGCATTATTGGGGCAAGTGGGAAAGCAGGCAGTCTGATTTTAAAGGAAGCCGTTAGCCGAGGACATGAAGTTACAGCTATTGTAAGGGATAAGTCAAAACTTAACGACACGAATATTGCGGTAATAGAGAAAAATATATTCGATCTTACGCAGGATGATGTAAAGCAGTTTGAAGTAATTGTAAATGCTTTCGGTGCTCCACTTGGAGAAGAGCAAGCCCATGTGGATGCTGGACATGCTTTAATCGAGGCTTTAAAAGGAACAAATACAAGAGTCATCATTGTGGGTGGTGCTGGAAGCCTTTATGTGGATAAAAATAAGACGGTTAGGTTAATTGAAACACCTGAATTTCCAGACTTTGTGAAACCAACAGCAAAAGGGCAAGGACGAAATTTGCAAGAATTGGAGACAACAACTGACCTTACATGGACATTTATCAGTCCTTCTGCCGTCTTTGATGCGGAAGGAAAAAGAACGGGGTCTTATCAGTCAGGAAAAGATCATCTTCTTATCAATTCAAAAGGGGATAGCTATATCAGCTATGCTGATTATGCGATTGCCGTTGTAGATGAAATAGAAAATCCACAGCACTTGAACGAACGTTTTACTGTTGTAGGTGAAGCAAAGTAAAAAAGGATTGAGTCAACACGTGAAGTAGAAAAGTGGAGGGGACTCTCCACTTTTCTTAATTAAAAAATATCTTTAAAATCTGTATCCGAATGAAGGGCAATCAATACCATGGCTGATTCATCGCCGATATTTTTCACGAAATGCGGGACACTTGCATTCCAGCTGAATGAGTCTCCTTCTTCCAAAATCATTGAATCCTCGCCTTGTTCAGCAAGTATTTTTCCTTTTAGCACTAAATGGCTTTCTTCACCCTCATGGACATTGGGCTCTCCCATCGAACTATCAGGAGGAAACTCCACGATCATCATTCGTAATCCGCCTTTAGACGCTAAATGTTCTACAGTTAACCCATTGTATGAAGAATGGCCTCTTTCATTTTTCTTTACCACTTTCATATGCTGTTTCTTTTCTAACAACAGATAGGGAAGTGGCACGCCGAGAAAGCTTGCAATCGTTTGCAAAGTATTGATCGACGGAGAAGTATTATTGTTTTCCACATTGCTGATAAAACCTTTTGATAGTCCTGTCCCTTCACACATTTGGGTAATGGTGATTTTTTTCTTCTTACGTATTGCCCTAATTTTTCCGCCAATATCCAGTGTACTCACCTCTTGAGTTTCTTTATAGAAAACTTATATTTATATTAACAAAAAAGTCATTGACTTTCTATCTATATCTTGTTACCTTATAGATAATTAATATTCATATAAGAAAACTTTTTTTATGTTTGTTATTATGTATATATTTGCTTTAATTCATTTGGCTTAAAACGATGGAAGGAACTGCTAATAACCAACCATCTCACAAATACAAGAAAGAAATTGAACTGATTTTAGAAGGGAGGAATCGCCTTGAATTCAACCATGGTCTATGAACTTCGCCACCCTTCAGAGGTTGATTCTCAGAAAAAATATCCCGCACTATTTTTGATGCATGGAATGGGAAGTAATGAACAAGATCTCCTCGGTTTGGCAAAAGGATTGGAAGAACATTTTTATATTTTCAGTATAAGAGGCCCATTATCACAACCTCCTGGATTTGCCTTCTTTCCTATCGAAGGATTCGGGAAACCGCATCGGGAAGGATTCGATCAAGTGGTTAGTGAGCTGACCAGCTTTATTGAAGAGACAATCGAACAATATCCAATTGATAAGAGTCGACTCTATTTAATGGGCTTTAGCCAAGGGGCTATTTTATCAATGACATTAGGGTTGACGTTAGGGAATCAAATAAAAGGGATTATCGCCTTAAGTGGGTACATTCCTCAATTTGTCAAAGAAGAGTACAATCTTCAACCTGTCAATGATTTATCCATCTATATTTCGCATGGTGAATTGGACAATGTACTGCCTTTTGCATGGGGGCAAGCAAATCATGAGTATTTTAAGAAGTTGGGAGCAAATGTTAGCTTTCATTCGTATAAGGAAGGCCACACCGTCTCATTGGAAAACTATCGAGACTTTAGGCAATGGCTTCACGAAAATCGATAAGGGAGGAAAAAACCTATGATGCCAGCATTTTTTATTGCGCATGGAGCACCACTTTTAGCGCTTGAAAATAATGAATATACCCAAGCTTTACAGCAATTAGGGAAGACCCTGCCAAAGCCCAAGGCAATCATTTTGTTTTCAGCTCATTGGGAATCACAAGTTCAGCTCGTGAGTGACGTAGAAGAATACAGCACGATCTATGATTTTGGCGGATTTCCAGAAGAACTCTATCAAATTCAATATCCGGCCAAAGGCAAGAAGGAGTTAACAAAGGAAATAGAAGAATTGTTCGCAAAAGAAGGCATCTCGTTCCAAGTTGACACACGCCGAGGCTTGGATCATGGGGCATGGGTTGTTCTTCGTCTTCTATATCCAAATGCAGATGTTCCGGTTATTGCGATGTCGGTCAATCAGCATTTAAGCCCTGAAGAGCAGTATAAAATTGGGAAGTCCTTGTCTTCTTTAAGAGAAAAAGATGTCATGATCATTGGCAGTGGGGGAACGGTTCATAACCTCCGTGCGCTAAGATGGTCGGACAATGGTGTCGAGGAATGGGCATTGGGATTTGATGAGTGGATCGCGCAGCAGTTAAAAAATTGGGATACCCAATCGCTGATCAATTATTATGATCTAGCACCAGGTGCTGAAATAGCTGTCCCTCATTACGGGAAAGAGCATTTTGTTCCACTTTTTTATGCAATGGGTGCAGGCGATCGGGAAAAGAACGCAACATTGGTACATCGCAGTTATCGATACGGAAACTTAAGCCATAGTGTATGGCAATTTAATTAACATGGAGGAGAAAAAAATGAATCAAAAATTTGAAATAACTACACTAATTTTGCGTGTTGTATTGGGGATTACGTTCTTTGTGCATGGCTTGGATAAATTTCAAGGCGGGATTGAAAATACAGCTGGCTGGTTTGCAAGCATTGGCCTGCCAGGATTTTTAGCTTATGGTGTTGCAGTGATAGAGCTTGTTGGAGGAATTCTGCTAATTATTGGATTGGCAAGTCGAGTGGTTTCAGGTCTATTAGCTGTCGTCATGATTGGTGCGATTTTAAAAGTGAAAATTGCAGCAGGCTTCTTAGGGGGATACGAACTAGATTTAGCGTTGTTAGCCATGGCTGCAGTGATTGCGATAAATGGCAGTAAGTTGCTTGCAGTTGATCAATTTCTTTTTAAAGGGAACAAGAATCAGAACGATATAGCTGCTTAATTAGTATCGATCAAAAGGCAACTTCAAGTTAAACTGTACCCTATAGAGTAGACACTTAAAAAAGGTCTGCCCTATAGGGTGCTTTTTTGTATAATGAACAAAACGGGGAATCGGAGAAAACAAAGGGTATAGGGGTATTTCTATGGAAAAGTCGCGCTGTTGTTTCAGTAAAAAGGGAAACTTTTCATAGTTCGTAACAGAGACTTAACAATTCTTAATACAGGTTTTTTAATTTAGTAATATAGTTTTGTTAAAGTAAAGCTAGGTGAGATAGCACGAGTGGCTATTATGATATTTGGCGAAGGAGGGGCCAAATATTCTTTAAAGATATTTTAAATATGTGTTGATGAAAACAATACATTCTACGCTTCCGATTATGGTTTTTAAAAGGATGCTTACATAATTGACTAGATCGTTCTTAGTAATTCTTCATAAAAGTCTCTCGCGTTTCTACAGGAATGATTTTTACCTTAACACGATCCTCTTTGCGGAAATGATATTGATTCCGTTTGACATAGAGCTTGAGGACCATCCCCGCGCTTTTAAAATGATTTGAACAACAAATATAGTACAATTGTGCCGGCATAACAATTCAATGCCAGCACTTTATACTTTGAGAATCTTCTTGAAAAAGCGATAGAAAGATTGCCATATGGCCCATAATCTTGTGTTATTGATTCACAGCCGCAAGTTCGCCTAGTTGTTTATTAATCAACAATCCATGTATTTTCACATCGGCTGGTACCAACGGATGCTGGCGAATGATTTCCACGCTCTTTTTGACACTGTCCGCAATATCTTCACTGACATCTAACCAGTCCCTAATCCCAGCACCAGAGAATTCTGGTTTGCAATTTCGCAATAGATAATCTACTGTTTTTAGCTTATTTTTATTTTTTAATGAAAGAAGACTTTGGATATCTACCGAAACATTTCTCTTATCCTTTGTCCCTACTACAAATATCTCTTCCACATTTTCCTGATAAATAGCAAGAATGATAGATCTCATAATATCTCCATATGGATGTGAAATGTCAGGGCTATAGCTTTGAATAAATAACATATTATCAGGTGAAATATTCGTCTCTTGTTGCAGGATTGTCTCTAACCCAATTTCCATGTCTGTTAAAAATAAAGCCTTTTTGTTTTTATGATTCATATCGTACACCCTTTCATCTATATTGATTAAAGCTTCTATGAATTCTTAACGCCGTTCCACTTATAAGGTTACCAATTTTCCCAATATCCTTTTGGGTCAACACTTGCTAGTCGAACCCAGCCATTTTGAACTTTTTGCTTGAACACCTCATCACGATCTAATAACCTTTGCACATACTCCCTGGGCGCTTGGATGACAATGAGCAAACGAAGAGGCGCGTGATAAGCTTCTTCATCCGATTTCATCACAGATTGCCACGGAAGTCCGGTTAACAAATCACTCGAAGTTCCCTGCATGACACCGAGACCTGCGGTGACCGTTTGTGTCGCTTTATTCCCACTGCCATAGTAATGCGGTGCAACGGTGGAGGCATAATACTGTAAATTTATCCATTGAGCGACCGTTCCCGGGCCGGCAATAATGTTCGCAAGCACTTCACCGTCTTGGTCGTGTTTCCAATGATAATTATGAAGAAACACTCTTCCTTCTAAATCACAATTTTGTGTCAGCTTCCGTTCTCCAATAATAAAAGCTGCATTACGAGCCAATCCCCATTCAGGACGTATTTCACTCCAGTCTTCTGCCAATCGGTATGCCTCAGTTTTCGGATTTTTAAGATGGTTTGTGATAGTAGGTAATTGTGATAACCCCTCTGCATTAGCTTGATCACTTACTTTTGGTAAGGCTGCCTCTGTCATATCAAACGCTGCTTGAGCGGATTTCGATAGTGTAGGAACATAGAGCCATTTTAAATCGTTCGTTGTGGTATTATGCTCAGCTGCCACGAAAACCGTTTCCTCTGGAATGTCAATGCCTTCAGACGATAGAACTTCTCTGATCTCCTCCAAATTGCACAACGTTGCCAACACCCGGGCATTGAATCCTCCTGAAGCTCCTCCGCATGCACCGCAGTCAAGGGAAGCCGCATAGGGGTTGTTTGTGCTGTGACTTCCGTGTCCGCAAATCACGACTAGAGGGGCGAAGTTTTTGGTCAATCCCATCATTTTAAGCGTTTGACGTACATAGTTGACTTGTTCCTTTTGGGAAAATCCATTAGAAATCTCAGATTTAAAATCGCGAACAGAATGAAGGGAAAGCTCCGTATCGGGTTTGCGCAGCCATGAATCGCGCAAATTACGCAGGAAAGATCCTGCTTTTTGCGGGAGAAAACTGCGTGCCAGCATTTGAAGCGCGAGCCACGGTCCACTTACCTCCGGTAATAGTAAGCTTGGAACGGTATTCTGTTTCATCGTTTTAAATGTATAACCGAGAGATTCTACAGCTTGCTTACGCTGCTGGTATTGCTGCAGCTCATTTTCATCCGAACGTTCCTCTATTTGATGCTTCGGTTTATGCATCACTGGTAACGAGGAATGGGTATGTTTACTGCCAAGCTCACGAGTTTCAATTGGCAGTCCAAAAAAACCAGCCACACCCAATGTTTCAAAAGGTCCCTCTTTTTCCAGGTAACGTCTAAAAGGTTCTGAACGAACATCAATACAAAAGGCAAATTGTGCTAACTTAGGGGTGGTCTCCTGTTTTGGATGCTGCCTCGATAAGATTTTCTGGCTTAATTGGTCTGTATAGGTTTGTTCCCATGCCTCGAGCCAAATTTTTTTACGAATCTTCTCATGAAAAGTATAGGCAAATGTTAAATAATTTTTTTGTTGATGAGCACGCATCCTCGACCAGTTATCGAATGTCAGCCCGCCATAATGGATCCAAGCTGCGATAAGTGATTTCATTTGTACTTTTGTTTTCCGATATTCTTTGGCCAAAGGCAGGTGAGGCTTCACCAAAACCCACTCCATAGATAATCGAACAGCTAAATACTCTAACAACAGAGACTGTTCATGTTTCAACTGTTGTGAACGCCACAGCATCATGCCTGCCCAGCCAGGCAAAGAAAGTAAATGTCCTTCAAGATAACGCTGTCTGTCTAGCCGGGGAATGTCCATTGCTGATAGTGCTGCTTCCAAAGCTGATTCTGCATCTTGCGGCCAATGTTGAAAAATTTTACGCTGAGTTTTGCTTAATGCAGGGTCGTACTGTATGAGACGATTCCAGGATTGATAAAATCCCTCATCGCGTTTCGGCATTGACCATCCCGCCTGAGAGTCATCTAGATATAACTTGCACCATTTAATGATGTGATGATCAAGCAGCTCGGCCAATTTCTCTTCACCCTTGTGCTTGATCACCATGCTTAAGGGCTGAATAGGGAAATTCTCGGACATTTCTAACTTCCCATTTTCAACCTTCTCTGCCCATATCTTTAGTTCAGGTGATGTTAAAAGATGAACAGGGATTTCTTCAAATCTTAGGGAAGCGCGGCAGAAACGCTCGGCCACTTCTCGTGGAATGGTAGACGAATTTGCGTTTAGCCAGCGCTGCAACTCCATTTCTAAGAAATCTTCATCAATCTCTCCACGATTTTTTGCTGATAGAATCATAGAGGTGCTGGGATAGATTTCTACATTTCGAGTGTTTTTTAACCAGTCTGCCACCTCTTCAAATGTCTGTTCTTCCAGCCCCACCCAGGGATGACGAGCAGCAAAAGTCGCAATCGGTCCATTTGGTGCGATCACTCGGCTGGCTGAGCTAACTAAAGTTTTTATAGAAACAGCTTTTTGTTCATTCTTTTGTGCATCCATTTGGTTAAGTAAAGTAGGGGAAATACTCATCACCATAACCTCCTTATGACAGATATTGTTTTAAATAATAAGGATGACTTTCAGTCGATCTTGCTTCACCTTCTCCTACCTTTACGAACAATAGATAGAGCCTGGCGAAAAAAGCAGAAGAGTGATTACGAGAAGCAAGCACACCGATTATACTGCCAAGTATTAAGAGACAGATGACCATCACGATGATTGACGATGGCAGTTGAATACTTTGATAAACAGCTGTATGTAACCATTGATCGAAAATACTGTGTAAAAGAAAGTAAACGATGGAAGAGCCCGCCAAAACGAAAAGACCTGCCAAGCGATCAATTCTTCCTTTTCCGAAAGCCACCAGTTGCGTCCAAGAAAACGATAATGACCACCCTAATATGAGCGCATTAACAAAGGTATATGCCCCGCCAGAACCCAGCTGCCAATACGCAACGCCCAGAAGGACGCCTAATCCATAACCAGCCACGATCCATAAATAGGACGGTCTTTTCTTCACGTGGTTAGAACCTTCATGCCGTTGTAATGCCGAACCAGACTGTAGAAAAAGAGTTGCCTTGAACAAACCATGTAATACCAGGTGAATAATCGCTGCCAGATAGGCACCTAATGCACATTGAATGAGCATAAAACCCATCTGAGCAATCGTAGAGCCCACCAACTGCCGTTTGTAGTCCACCTGTACCAAGCTGATTCCTGTACCGATGACCACAGAAATACTGGCAAGAACGAGCAAAAGGATCTGGGCTATATCGCCATTTAACAGCAGCGCGAACCGCGTTAGGATAATTCCGCCCGCATTTACAATTCCAGCATGCATGATAGCAGAAACGGGTGTAGGAGCCACAACCGATTCAATTAACCATTTTTGAAAGGGCCATTGTGCGGCTGGAATCATGACAGCCACAACCAACAATAAATTGATTCCTGTTTTTTCCCATGAATCTATGTGGGCTAGACGATCAGGGGTCAAGGCAAGAGACAGCTTCCAGCTTCCTGTGGTTTGAAAAAGCCAGATCACGGCCAATAAAAGAGCCACCCAGCTACCTGCAAATATACGGCTAGAACGTCTTGCGGCTGCTCTCGTAACCTTCCAGTTTTTATTTAAGCTGATCAAGATCGTTAACCCGATAAGTGTGATGCCCCAGCTGCAGACCATCAATCGAAGGTCATCGCTTAACCAGGAAACAGATGCAGCACCCGTAATGATCGTAAAAAGGATAAAGTATTTTCGGTAAGAACGATCTCCTAGTAAATATCTGACCGAAAAACGCTGGATGACGACCCCAATTGTGAGTACAAAACACGCCATTAGCCAAGCCAAGGAATCCAGGTGCAGGGGGCCTATATTATGCTTTACACTGTTGTTAAAAAGAGCCATCAAGGATACAAAAGCAGGTAATGAAATGATGCCTATGTGAAAACGTACATATCCCAAGGGAACACGTTGGAACAAGAATAGTAATCCACTTAATATAGATAAAAAAAGCGTGATAAAAAATAATGTAAGCAGCATCGACATATAACTCCCCTCCATTCAATTCGACCGCAGCGAAACTTGATCCATTCACTCATTAAGAAATAAAAAAACCGGCAACTAGTATCAATGGTTTTACTCACTGATACAAAGCTGCCGGTTTATTTTTAACTGGCTCTTACAGCCTTTTAAAAATCTCCCGATTATAATTTTTTCTCTAAGTCATTTAATAGCCTGAAAACCATTACACGTTCTCCGGTTACAGTACTTAAATCCGTATGAAAGCTTTTGACTTCTTCCCCCGTTATGGATAAAATAATTTCTTTTAATTGATCTAAGCCTGATTCCACTAACTCAGAACGAGTATTTTTGATAGACAGCATGCCTTCTTTCGATTGACAAACCGTGTATTCGGCAGGTGTTAAGATGCCCTGCAGGTAGACAAGTATCAAGTCACGTAAAATATCTGTTTTAACGGAAACAGATCCACGCCCAAGAAAATCCTTTTCCCAATGAGTGATCGCTTTGCTTATTTCTGCTTCAATGGAGCCTTTTGTTCTTTTCATATGTACGTCCTCCTGAACAAAAAAACGGTATATCCCTAGACTTGTTCCTCCATGTCTAGAGATATACCGATTTATCTTATTTTATACTTCTTACTTTTATTACTAATGCTTTTTCATCCTATCAATTTCTTAATTAATAGAATGCTAAAGCCTTTTTTAAGATTAAGAAGGTAAATAACATCACT
The DNA here is from genome assembly GCF_900156875.1 of Robertmurraya dakarensis. Classification (GTDB taxonomy): domain Bacteria; phylum Bacillota; class Bacilli; order Bacillales; family Cytobacillaceae; genus Robertmurraya; species Robertmurraya dakarensis. The sequence continues at coordinate 398,141 of NZ_LT707408.1, forward strand.
CGGTTATTAATTTATTAATATTTTAGTCTCAATTATTATTCATGTCAATACATATTTTATTCCGCTGTTATGTAACTACTTTGTTTAATATATATAGTATTTTTCTGTTGGAGTATATATTCTCCATTATTCATGTTCTCCTGTCAGTAGGAAATACTGTAAATACAGTTTTTAAAAATGGAGGAAAAGATTATGCCTGAATTGCCTGAGATGGAAACATATAAAGCATTATTAAGTACATTGATTGGCGGTCAAAAGATTACAAATGTTGTGATAGGGCGGGAAAAGTCAATTAATGTACCAGTTGATAAGTTTACTATGGAAGTTGCAAATCAGACGGTAAAGACAATAAACAGAAGGGCTAAGTATTTAATTTTCCAGCTGCAGAATGGTTCATGTTTACTGCTGCATCTGATGCTGGGGGGATGGATGTTTTTTGGCAAAGAGGAAGACAAACCAGACCGAACCATTCAAGTAAAACTATCTTTCGGTGACCAGCATCTGTTTTTTATCGGACTACGCTTAGGTTATTTGCATATTTTATCACCTGAAATGGTTAAAGAAGAGTTTGAAAAATTAGGACCTGAACCGATTAATCCTCAATTCACATTTAATGCTTTTCAACAGCTTATGGAAAAAAGAAAAGGAGCGATAAAAACGGCATTAATTAATCAAGAAGTAATGGCAGGAATAGGGAACGGGTATTCAGATGAAATTCTTTGGCATGCCGAGCTTCGACCAGATAAAAAAATCCAAGAATTTGACAACCAACAATTAACCCGGCTATATAACTCGATTCAATTCATTCTTAAAAGAGGTATCAATCAAGGAGGATATATGGATAATCCGCTATATAAGGGGGATGGCAGAACCGGAGGCTATCAATTTTTTGTTCATGACAGGGAAGGTGAAGAATGCTCGCGCTGCCATGCACCTATTGTCAAAGAAGAGATGTCTTCCCGGAAGACATATTTTTGTCCCAATTGCCAGCATTAATGTGCTGCATTATACAATCCGGAAATGGAGTGCTTAGTTCGGTATTAACGTATAACCCTTAAAGTACTTCTTATCAAATTAATCATTCCAATCAATTTGATAAAAAGTGCTTAAGCATGGTATAAGTGTAAAAGAAATAGGGACATTTTGCTTTTATATTTTGTGATAAAGGGTTTGCATTTGTCCATAGAGAGGATTTGAATTTAAATATGATAGATAATTTTTGGAATGATTTACCCCGTCCCTTTTTTATCCTGGCACCAATGGAAGATGTGACGGATGTTGTATTCCGCCATGTTGTGAGTGAAGCAGCCAGACCTGATGTGTTCTTTACAGAGTTTACAAACAGTGAGAGCTATTGTCATCCAGAGGGGATCAAAAGTGTGCGCGGGCGTTTGACTTTCACAGAAGATGAACAACCAATTGTTGCTCATATATGGGGGGATAAGCCCGAATACTTCAGTCAAATGAGCATTGGTATGGCGAAACTAGGCTTTCGGGGTGTGGACATCAATATGGGCTGTCCTGTACCTAATGTGGCAGAGAACGGAAAGGGATGCGGCCTGATCCGTCGTCCGGAAGTTGCAGCAGAGTTAATACAAGCAGCAAAAGCAGGAGGGTTGCCCGTAAGTGTAAAGACGAGGCTTGGTTTCACGGATGTAGACGAATGGCGAGACTGGCTAACACATATATTGAAACAAGATATTGTTAATCTTTCCATTCATCTTCGTACGAGGGAGGAAATGAGCAAGGTACCTGCTCATTGGGAACTGATCCCGGAGATCAAAAAACTTCGTGACGAAGTGGCACCAAACACCCTTTTGACGATTAATGGAGACATTCCTGACCGGCAGACTGGCTTGGAGCTGGCTCATCAATATGGTGTTGATGGGGTTATGATTGGGCGTGGTATATTCAATAATCCATTTGCTTTTGAAAAAGAGCCGAAAAATCATAGCAGTGAGGAATTGCTTGATCTCTTAAGATTGCATCTGGATCTCCATGATAAATATTCAAAGTTAGAGCTGCGTCCGTTCAAGGCTCTTCATCGCTTTTTTAAGATATATGTCAAAGGATTTCGAGGGGCGAGTGAGTTAAGAAATCAATTAATGAATACAAATTCAACAGATGATGTGCGTCATATGCTTGATAACTTTGCGTCAAAGAATCATGATGTGGTGGGGAAACAGTAAAAGTTAAGCCTAAAACAGTTAGAGTTTATACTAAGCGTTAATTGGCTGGTGTGAAAGCGGCATTGTACCGAATTCATTCCAGCCTGTTTTTGTATGCTTTTATTAAAGGATAATCCATATACTTCATTAATTATTCTATTAGTCTACAACATCAAATTCATTCTATATTATGATAGACATATCAGTAAAACCGCAGGTAAATAGAATGGGGGCGAAATATGTTTTTTATTGGATTAACTGTAATGGAACTTCCGTGGTTTTGGTAGGAAGTCATAAATTCCCACATATGGTCAATATAAAAACTTAATAAACTGAAAATAAGTGGGGTTATTGACTAAAGAAATGTTCCTTGTTAAGATTCTTTTTATTAATTTATTTATTATTACCTTGTATATGTTCGAGAATATGGCTCGAACGTCTCTACCGGGCTGCCATAAATAGCCTGTCTACAAGGGTCAATGAAAGAGTATCTACCTGACTCATAGTTGTCCTTTGTAAAACATTCCCCGGCAGTATAGCTGGGGTTTTTCTATTTTACTAGATTCGGAGGGCACATCATGAAAAACTACTTTCAATTTTCCGAGCGTAATACTTCCTTTAAACAGGAAAGTGTAGCGGGAATTACAACCTTTCTTTCAATGGCTTACATTCTAGTTGTAAACCCGGTCATTTTAAGTCAAACGGGGATGGATAAAGGGGCGGTATTCACGGCAACTGCACTTTCTGCCATTATTGGTTCACTGCTAATTGGCTTGATGGCAAATTATCCGATTGGCATTGCTCCTAGTATGGGGATAAATGCCTTTTTTACTTTTACTGTCTGTATTGGTATGAATATACCTTGGGAAACGGCGTTAGCTGGGGTTTTTATTGCTGGAGTATTATTCATGATACTAAGTTTATTAAAAATCCGTGAAAAAATTATTAATGTAATCCCTCAGGATTTAAAATATGCCATTGCTGGAGGAATTGGCTTCTTTGTTGCATTTATAGGTTTGAAAAATGCCGGAATTGTTACTGCAAATGAAGAGACTTTTGTGGCGATAGGAAATCTTAAATCTGCCCCAACATTACTTGCTATTGCTGGATTTATCATAACAATTATTCTATTAAATAAAGGAATAAAGGGCGGTATTTTTTACGGAATGGTGTTGTCGACGATCCTTGGCATGGCATTCGGGATTATTAATGCTCCTCACGCAATCATTGGAAAAATTCCAAGTCTGGAGCCTACTTTCGGGGCTGTCTTTGAAAACCTGGATGACATTTTTACGCCAAAGGTGTTTGCTGTTATTTTTACCTTTTTATTCGTTGCTTTTTTTGATACTGCGGGTGCGCTGATTGCCATTGCCAGCCAGGCAGGTCTAATGAAGAATAACCAGATTCCTAATGCGGGGAAAGCGCTTCTTGCCGACTCTATGTCTACTGTTATTGGAGCTGTTCTGGGTACCTCTACAACTGCTTCAATGGTGGAATCTTCTTCTGGGATTGCAGCTGGCGGCCGGACAGGCTTTACTTCTATCGTAATCTCGGCCTGCTTTATGATTGCTTTATTTTTTTCGCCTGTACTTTCAATTGTAACTCCTGAGGTAACAGCGCCGGCCCTTATCATTGTTGGTGCAATGATGGCGACAGAAATAAGCAGGATTAATTGGAACAACTTGGCCGTAGTCATTCCGAGCTTTATTACGATTATTATGATGCCTTTAACTTACAGTGTTGCTACAGGAATTGCCCTTGGTTTCATTCTGTATCCAATCAGTATGATCGCTATGAAAAGAACAAGGGAAATCCATCCGATTATGTATGTTCTTTGTATAACATTTATTGGATACTTTGTTTATGTTGTTTAATTAGATAAAGAAATAAGGACTCTTAGAAATGAGAGTCCTTTAATTATTGGTTATCTATCTTATAGGAGTGTTTTATTGTAAAAATGGATTAGGAATCAATTCGGAAAGAGTGACAAGTTCTGCTTCTTTTTCATATTTTGGAATATATGTTTTAAGAGCATTTACGACTCTATCTCCAGTAATTCCAACATGCCCAATTGCTATTATTTGCTCGTGCCTTTGTAAATTTATTACAAGTTTAGAAGCCTGGCGGTAGATATGTTGTTCAGAATAAACATGATCAAGAAATAAATCATTTTCTAAATAAGGAACAGACAATTCATTCGCAATTTCCGGAATCACACTGTTTTCTGCTGTTTTACTGTCAAGGTAGTATAGATTACGTTCCTTACAAACCTCTAGAATAATCTTCATGATCCGTTTGTCTTCGGTTACTTTTGAACCCATATGATGATTCATCCCCACTGCATATGGAACACTATCGATCGCACTTTCAATTCTCTTTCTGATTTCCTCATCACTTAAATCGGTAGTGATGGCTCCCGGCCCAAGCCAGCTTTTCTTCCCATGCTTTGGTTCCATAGGCACGTGAACGATCACTTCATGGCCTTTTGCGTGGGCTAATTTAGCGTCTTGTTTAGTAGTAGGTAAGAAAGGCATAACGGCTACAGTTAGCGGGATGGGAAGTTCAAGCATTTCTTCTGTACCCTTCATATCGTTACCGAAATCATCAATTACAATTGCAAGTACTTTTTTGGGGGTTTTTTCTGTTAAGCAATAGCTTTCAGTTGGGAAACTAAACAAGAAAAGGATAAGTACAAGAAGTTTTACTTTCATATTGGCCTCCATTTTTCTTTTTAAGTTATCACTGAAGCTGTCTTTTCATTCAAATTAGGACCATAAAAAAGAATAAGGTAATCCAATAAAAAAGTGTTCACATAATTGTAGATAATCATAAGAAAAAACATAGTTTTATCTGAAAGATAAAATGGTATTATTTTTCTGATAGTACGAGGCTAAATGTAAACAAGGCAATAAAAGTACTATCCTAGCAAACGTGAAAGTAGTGGTAAGCTATGTAAATAATTATTTCGTTTCATAAGTTTCTAAAGTTAGCTATATCATTTCTGATTTACGAAATTTTATTTGAAGGAGGATTTTCAATGGGTCATGATATATCAGGACACAATAAAGCTGGAGAAGAAATTGCTTATGCCCGTTTTAGTATGGGGAATTGGAATGCACGCATACTATACAATTTAATGGATGCAAATGATTACGATGCAGGTGTTAGTGGAACAGGTGAGTGTACTACCTTTTCGATACAACAAATTGAAAAGGCTGTGAATGCATATATGGAGTACTTTAATAGCGGAAACATCCTTTTAGACAGTGATATTCAAAATTTGGATCAAAAGCAAATACGAAATTTTTTACTGAACTGTTTAGCAACAGCCCAAAAAGAAGAGAGTGTAAAAGTGTGTTTTGGCTAATGTGTTTTAATGAATATTCCTTTTTAACATATCTTCCTAATTATCTTTCCATCTCACAAGTCTGCCTTATGAATTGTAATTTATCCCCAAACAATCATTCTTATCGATAAAACTAACACCATTTTGAAAAAATAAAGTAAATAAAAAGCGGATTCGAATAACTGCTCATTTCTCAAATCCGCTTTAAATTTAATTGGTAATGGAAGGCTTCGGCTGGCTTTTATAATAAGGTGCTAATTTAATGACATTTTAAATTCTAAGAAATATTCATTGTACGTTCCTAACAGCTCAAGTCCTAAGTTCTCGTATACTTCTAAGTTACCGCGCATTTCTTCAGGTGGGTAGAAGCGTTCGTCGTTAATGACTTCTTCATCTAATAACTCCCACGCTGCTTTGTTTGGGATAGAGTAACCAACATAGTCTGTATTTTGAGCAGCGACTTCTGCATCCAGCATGAAGTTGATAAATAAATGGGCACCTTCTACGTTCTGTGCTGTTTTTGGAATAACCATGTTATCGAACCAAAGATTAGAACCTTCAGAAGGAACAGCAAAATCAAGCTCTTCGTTTTCCCACATCATGTCAGCTGCCTGCCCAGAGAATGTTAACGATACGGTTGCTTCGTTGTTGATCATCAGTGGTGTGATTTCGTCACCGATTATCGCTTTAACATTGCCGTTTAATCCTTTTAACTTTTCTACTGCTTCACGCAGCTCATTATCATCACGAGAGTTTAAAGAATAGCCTAAACTGTTTAAGCCCATGCCGATGACTTCACGTGCGCCATCTACTAGAAATACTTTATTTTTCAATGCTGGATCCCATAAATCGTCCCAAGAGTCAAACGTAATATGCTCTGGAATGTCGTTTGGATTATACACAATTCCTACTGTTCCCCAGAAATAGGGAATCGAATATCTGTTTTTCGGGTCAAACGGTAAATCTAAAAAATAGGGATCGATATTTTTCAGATTTGGTATTTTCGAATGATCAATCTCAATTAATAAATCTTCTTCAATCATCGTTTCGATCGCATATTCTGAGGGTACTGCGATATCGTACGCTGAACCACCTTGTTTTATTTTCGTTAACATCGCTTCGTTTGAATCAAACGTTTCGTAAATGACAGTAATACCTGTTTCCTCTTCGAATTGGTCAATTAATGCTGGATCGATATATTCACCCCAGTTATATACTGTCAGCACTCCTTCTCCACCTGCTGCGCCTGATGCTTCAAGCTTAGAGGCAGCAAACCAAAGGACACCACATGTTACAACGATTGCCAGCGTCGCATGAATTAGTGATTTCATTGATTACACCTCCCCCGATTTCCTTGTTCGTTTTGTGATGAGGTAGTACATGACTACAATCCCAACTGTAACAACGAACACTAAGCCTGAAATCGCATTTACGGTTAAGGAAATACCAGCACGTGCCATTGAATAGATTTCAACGGATAATGTACTGAAGCCGTTTCCTGTTACGAAAAAAGTTACCGCAAAGTCATCTAATGAATATGTTAATGCCATAAAGAAACCGGCGAAAATACCTGGCTTAATATATGGAAGAATGACGCGAGTTAATACATCTCGGCGATTAGCGCCCAGGTCTAGTGCAGCATCAATTAAATTCGTATTCATTTCAAATAATTTTGGCAATACCATTAATACAACAATTGGAATACTGAAGGCAATATGTGAGATTAATACCGATGTAAAGCCAAGCTGTATACCAACCATAGTAAATAAAATTAAGAAGCTTGCCCCGATTACAACGTCTGGGCTTACGATTAAAATGTTGTTCAACGACAATAGAGTTCTGCGCATTTTCTTGTTACTCATGGAGACGATCCCGATTGCACCAAGCGTACCGATCATGGTAGCGATTAATGCGGAAAGCAAGGCAACGATCGTGGTATTAATTAAGATAACGAGTAAACGGTTATCATTAAATACTGCTTTATAGTGCTCGAGTGTAAAACTTTCGAATGAGCTCATCGTACCGCCGCTATTGAACGAATAAAAAATTAAGTAGAAGATCGGTGCATATAGGATGACAAACACAATCGCTAAATACACTTTAGCTGTAGTAGTTAAATTTGAACGCATTTATGCTCGACCTCCTCTTTTCTTCTTCCTTGTTAACCGCATGCTCGCGAACATAATTAATATTAAAAATACTGCGATGGTTGAACCCATTCCCCAATTTTGTGCCACTAAAAACTGCTGTTCAATCGCCGTACCAAGCGTAATGACTTTGTTTCCAGCAATTAACCGCGTGATCATAAATAGTGATAGGGCAGGAATAAACGTTACCTGAATTCCTGATTTTACACCTTCAATAGTTAGTGGAAAAATGACGCGGCGGAACGTTGTAAACGCTGATGCACCTAGGTCGCGTGCTGCGTAAATTAATGACGGGTTCATTTTGTCCAAAGCGTTAAAAATCGGAATGATCATAAACGGAATAAATATGTATACGGCAACGAACACGAAACTAAAGTCTGTAAATAATATTTGTGTCGGGTCAAAGCCGAACACTTCAATCATGGCATTGACCGGTCCGTATAAACCGAAAATCCCGATAAATGCATACGTTTTTAATAACAAGTTAATCCAAGATGGAATAATGACGAGCATTAACCATAAATGTTTATGCTTCGTTTTCGTTAAAAAGTAAGCGGTAGGATATGCAATTAATAGAGTAAAGAACGTAATTAAAAACGCATACCAAAAACTCGTTAATGTCATCGTTAAATATGCTGGCGTAAAAAAGTTTCTATAGTTTGCGAGAGTGAAATCTCCGTTTAAATCCAGTAGAGAGTAATAAAAAATAAGCCCAATCGGTGCAATAACGAAGAGCACAATCCATAGCAAATACGGAGAGAACGTCGCTTTTGGCTTAAACTTCATTCGTATACGCCTCGATGCGCGCGTCAAATTCTTCTTCCGTTTCATTTAGACGCATAATGTGAATCGCTTCTGGATCGAAATCCAGGCCTACTTGTGCACCTACTTCAGCCTGTTTCAATGAATGAACTAGCCATTCGTTCCCATCTTTGTCATATGTCGATAGCTCGTAATGAACGCCGCGAAATAGCTGTGTATCAACGCGCACCGTAATTTTACCAGCTGCTGGCGTCGTGAGGTGTAAGTCCTCTGGGCGAATGACAACCTCAATTTTTTCATTCTGTTTCATACCACCGTCGACACAGTCAAATACTTTGCCGGCAAACTGTACTTTATAGTCTTCAAGCATAACGCCATCAACGATGTTTGATTCTCCGATAAAGTCTGCAACGAAGCGGTTAATTGGTTCGTCGTAAATATCAACTGGGGTCCCAGATTGTTGGATATTTCCTTCGTTTAAAACGAAAATTTCGTCGCTCATCGCCAATGCTTCCTCTTGGTCGTGCGTAACGAAAATAAACGTTTTGCCAAGGCGTTGCTGTAATTCGCGCAGTTCATACTGCATTTCAGTACGCAGCTTTAAGTCAAGCGCTGATAATGGTTCATCGAGTAAGATCACTTCCGGATCGTTAACGATGGCGCGTGCAATTGCAACACGTTGACGCTGGCCGCCCGACATTTCTGTAATTTCACGATTTTCATAGCCTGCTAAGTTTACAAATTTTAACGCTTCTGCTACACGCGCTTTAATTTCAGCTTCTTTTACTTTTTTAATGCGTAAGCCGAATGCGACGTTTTCAAAAACGTTTAAATGAGGGAATAATGCATAGTCTTGGAATACTGTGTTTACTTGGCGTTCATTTGCCGGCACGTTGTTAACGCGCTTGCTGTTAATAAATACATCGCCTGTTGTCGGTGCTTCAAAACCTGCAATAATACGTAAAATCGTTGTTTTCCCACAGCCTGAAGGACCTAGTAACGTATAAAACTTTCCACGCTCAAGCTCGAAGCTAACACCTTTTAAAACCGTCGTGTTACTATTGTAAGACTTTGTCACGTTATCAAAACGGATAATCGTATCGTTCGCCATACGAAAGCCTCCTATAATTAAAGAATGAGTAGTTACTAGTGTAGTATTGGAACCCCAGTAAAATAACGAGGGATTTTAACAAAGCTTAATTTTATCATGAAGAAAGCTTCTATAATAGATGAAAATTAGAATAATATTCTAACAAACTAAGTAATGCATAATAGAACTATTAATGATAAAGAGTTTTTGTGGATGACTTGTGGGTAACTTGTGGATAAAATAATGATTTATAATAAGTAGAAAACGGCGATTTGAGGATAGTGGATCTGCTATCCTCATACATAAAGGAGTTGAAAGAATAGTCATTATTTAAAATAATAGTCGGCTGCTAGTTTCCAATCCTCTAAAAATAGCGGCCAAAGATTTGGTCTTCTCCTTACTGCTAAAGGATGGTAAGCTACAACAGTTTTGTATCCATTGGTGTCATGAATATTGCCCCGCAACGATTTAACATCCTTTTCGGCACTCTGAAAGAAGGATTGTACGGCGACATTACCGAAACAGAAAATTAATTGAGGCTGTTTTGACTGTAGTTGTTGTTTAAGGTGATCCATGCAGATATTTCTGGTGAGTTCTTTATCATATGCTCGTGTAGGCTTCCTTTTTAATATGTAGGTAACATACAAGTCATCAACTTTTAATCCTACTTCATTGGCAGCGTGTTGAAGTGTCTGTCTTGTTCCGCAAATAAAGGGTTTGTTTTCGCGATCTTCACGAGATCCAGGGTTGTCCAATAAAATAATAATGGGTGCCTCCGGATTTCCTTCACCCCAAACCATTCGTGATCCATGCTTGTCAAGACCGCATTCGCTGCAGCTCTTTAATTGTTCGGGTGTAGGGTCTTCCGGCCATAACGAGGGACAAAAAACTGACAAGGTCTTTTCCTCCTATAAAATGATTGATTATTGACCTTAATATACCCAATAGCATAGGTTAAGTTACTAATTATTTCCCAATAGATGCACCAGTATCAATGATTGCGGCATGTGCTCTGGACATCAGGATTAATTTAAGATAGATTAAAAAAACTAGGTGCTTACATCCGAAGGGAAAGCACAAATATGTAAATAGGAGATTTAACAATGGATAATAACGATATATTAATTCGGCTGCGATATGCGTTGGAAATTAAAAATAAAGAAATGGCAGAGATTTTTAAACTGGGCGGCGTGGAAGTATCAGTCCCAGATGTGGTGAAGATTCTTACGAAGACGAATGAAGATGAATTTGAGGATGACGAACAAATTAAAGTTAATAACAGTATGCTGGATTCCTTTTTAAATGGACTGATTGTTTACAAAAGAGGCCATCAAGATCCGAAACAAGGGCAGTCTCCTACACAGCAACATGCCCCAAATACAGGTGCAAATGTTAATAATCTTCTATTAAAGAAAGTAAAAATAGCCCTGGCATTAACGACAGAAGATATGCTGGATATATTTGATACTGCGGGAATAACGGTAACAAAAGGAGAGCTCGGAGCACTATTAAGAAAAGAAGGACATAAGAATTATAAAGAGTGCGGAGATAAATTCGCTAGAAATTTCTTAAAAGGACTAGCTCTTAAATACAGAGGATAATGGTAGAAAAGAAATATACGGTACTAAGATCCACTAACCTGCATTATGATCTTTTTCTCGAAACATCAGAATTTTGTAGACAATAGGTGGTTGTAAATGATAAAATATTCTTAAAATAATAAACCGATGAGCAAGAGTAGTAGGAATAATGACTTGTACTTAGAGAGCCGCAGCTGGTGAAAAGCGGTTGCAAGAACTATTCTGAATGGACTTGTGAGGGAAGGCTGAACTCTTTTGAAAGTAGGTTCTTACGGGACCCCGTCCGTTATCAGTGGGATGTATATGATTGTATGCATAATGAGTGGACGTTTGACGTCAATTTGGGTGGTACCGCAGAAGTTAAAAGCTTTTGTCCCTTTTTAGAGGGATGAAGGCTTTTTTTATTTTACTTACAAGGAGAATGAAGAGGATGTCAAAAGGAAGATTTGGAATCCATGGCGGACAGTATATTCCAGAAACACTAATGAATGCCGTGATTGAGCTGGAGAATGAGTATAATTTTTATAAAAATGATCCCGAATTTTTAGAGGAGTTTACTAGCTTGTTAAATAAATATGCTGGCCGGCCGTCACTTTTATATTATGCAGAGAAAATGACGGAGGATCTTGGCGGGGCTAAGATCTATCTAAAGCGTGAGGATTTAAATCATACGGGCTCCCATAAAATCAATAATGTGCTTGGTCAAGTGCTGCTTGCAAAGCGTATGGGGAAAACTCGTGTTATTGCTGAGACTGGTGCTGGACAGCATGGTGTTGCTACTGCTACTGCTGCTGCCTTACTTGGATTAGAATGTGAAATTTTTATGGGGAAGGAAGATACTGACAGGCAAGCCCTTAATGTGTACCGAATGGAGCTTCTCGGCGCGAAAGTACATGCTGTCACTAGCGGGACACAAACGTTGAAAGATGCTGTGAACGAAACGATGCGTGAATGGACTCAGCGTGTACACGACACACATTATGTGCTTGGTTCTGTTATGGGGCCGCATCCATTCCCGACAATCGTACGCGATTTTCAAAGTGTAATCAGCCGTGAAATTAAGCAGCAAATGTTAGAAGAAGAAGGAAGATTGCCGGATGCTGTCCTAGCGTGTGTTGGGGGAGGAAGTAATGCTATCGGTTCTTTCTATGAATTTATTGAAGATAAAGAAGTGCGCTTAGTTGGCTGCGAGGCAGCAGGACATGGGGTGCAGACGGAAAAAACAGCGGCAACGATTGCGACCGGAACGTTAGGTATTTTCCATGGAATGAAATCTTATTTCTGTCAAGATGAATACGGTCAGATTGCGCCTGTTCATTCGATTTCAGCAGGACTTGATTATCCAGGAATAGGACCTGAGCATGCTGATCTGCATGATCAAGGAAGAGCTGAATATGTACCAGTGACCGATGATGAAGCCGTTGAAGCATTTGAATATCTTTCTCGTGTAGAAGGAATCATTCCTGCGATTGAAAGTGCCCACGCAGTGGCACATGCGAGGAAACTTGCTCCTGCGATGAGCTCTGATCAAATAATGGTCATTTGTTTATCGGGTAGAGGAGATAAGGACGTTGCAGCGATAGCACGTTACAAAGGAGTGCAAATTTATGAATAAGTTACAGCAAGTATTTTCTGATGGCAAGGCGTTTATCCCGTTTATCACTGCTGGAGATCCTTCATTGGATATAACAGAACGATTGGTTATTGAGATGGCTGAAGCGGGAGCAGATTTAATCGAGCTTGGGATCCCTTTTTCAGATCCAATTGCAGAGGGACCCGTTATTCAAGAAGCGGATTATCGTGCTCTTTCAGCTGGTACGACAACGGATAAAATCTTTGCTATGGTGAAGCGAATCCGGATAAGCAGTACCGTTCCCATTGCATTTATGACATATGTAAATCCGATCTTTACTTATGGAGCAGAGAAGTTTATGAAAAACTGCCAAGAGGCTGGCGTTTGTGCTGTAATTGTTCCTGATCTGCCGTTTGAAGAAAAAGAAGAACTTCTTCCTTTTTGTTCAGAGTATGGTGTAACGCTAATATCCATGATTGCTCCTACTTCAAAGGACCGCATCCGCCTTATCGCTAAGGAAGCAGAAGGATTCATCTATTGTGTATCATCAATGGGAGTGACGGGGGTACGCAAGGAAATTGGGAATGATGTAGAAGAAATGATTAAAATCGTAAAGGAAGTCAAAGACATTCCGTGTGCGATTGGTTTTGGTATTTCAACTCCTGAACAAGCGAACAAAGTGGCTCAGTTTTCAGATGGTGTTATAGTCGGCAGCGCGATTGTCAGGATTGTAGCGCAATATGGTGAGGATTGTGTACCGCATGTAGCTGAGTATGTGCGGAATATGAAGGATGCAATTCGTTAAAAGCAGATGACAAAGATGGTTCCTTATCTCTTAAATAGAAGGGTCTATCTGTGAAATCATAAATAATTTAAAAAGGGTGAGATGATAATGATTAAAGATGTTTTGCAGAAGCTGACAGAGAGAAAAGACCTAACGGAAGAAGAAGCATATAGTTTAATTGTTGCGATTAAAAATGATGAACTAAGTGAAGTACAAATTGCAGGCTTCCAAGTAGCGCTTTTAATGAAGGGACCAACTTTAACAGAAATATCTGCGATTGCACGTGCGATGCGTGATAACTGTATTCCGATCAGACCAAATGTAACAGATGATTGTATGGATACTTGTGGTACTGGCGGCGGGTTGAGTACATTTAATATCTCAACTTCTGTTGCTTTTGTGGCAGCAGCAGCTGGCATTCCGATCGCCAAGCATGGAAGCCGTTCTATCTCTAGTCTGTCAGGAAGTGCTGATGTGCTAGAAGCACTGAATGTTGAAATAAATTTAAGCCCTAAGTCAGTTGAGAAGCTTATAGAAGATATAGGTATTTCATTTCTTTATGCACCACTATACCATCCGGTAATGGGAAAAGTGCTGCCGCCTGAAAAGGATTTAGGCATTAAGACTATTTTCTATACGATTATTGGGCCGCTCATTAACCCTGCGAAAGCAGCCAAGCATGTATTGGGTGTTTATAAGCCTGAATTATTAGATACTGTTTCAGAAGTGGCGCGATCATTAGGCTATAAGCATGCGTTATTTGTACATGGTTTAGATGGTTTGGACGAAATTTCACTGTTAGGAAAAACGAGAATTAATGAATTGAAGAATGGTAATATCACAAGCTATGAAATTGCACCTGAGGATTTCGGGATGTCCCGTTGTACGCTTGATGAAATTTCTACAGGTACACCAGAAGAAAATGCAAATATGATCAGAAATGTTTTTTCAGGAAAAGATGCGGGACCGCGCCGTCAAGCAGTTGTTCTGAACGCGGCAGGTGCATTAATGATCGGAAATAAAGCAGCTACCTTTGCAGAGGGAGTGCAGCTTGCGAATGAAATTATTGATAGCGGTGCTGCACAGAGGAAATTAAATGAACTGATAACTGCTTCAAACGATCTTAAAGTGGTGAACTAAAAATGGACAGAACCTTGCAAACTAGTAAATGCACCACCGTTCTTTGGAAAAAATATCAGTCTGGTATTACTCCGGTTATTCCTGATATTAAATGCAAGTCTCCTGGTGAAGGGGATTTGATGCGTGGAAGAAATCCTGTTGAACTAGCCAAGGTGTTAGCTTCAGCTGGAGCTCCAGTTATTTCCGTAGTGACTGAATCAGAACATTACGGGGGCTCTTTGGAGTTGCTGCAGCAAATTGCCGATGCCGTACCTGTTCCTGTTTTACGAAAGGATTTTATTAAGAATAAGCAGCAATTGCAGGAAAGCGCTGATTATGGAGCAAGCGGAGTGCTGTTAATTTCTTCTATTATGGACAAAGAGACTCTTCATCAACTGATTGATGAAGCTCTGCTGCTAGGCTTAGAACCATTAGTAGAAACGCATAATGAAGATGAGATTTTAGCGATTAAGGAAGCGCAAGTGACCTTTTTGGGGATTAACAATCGTAACATCCTCCAATGGGAATTGGACGATGGAAACGTGAAGAGAACAGAAAAGCTGGCACGCTTCGTACCACCAGATGCATTAGTCTTAAGTGAAAGTTCAATCTTGTCATCTGCTGATGTGACGCGCGCAACATCGGCAGGAGCACATGCCGTGTTAGTTGGAACAGCGATCTTGCAGGCGGAAGATCCGGTAAAAATGTTGAACGAATTAAGTGTTCCGCGGGAGCAATCATTAACATGACCAGGGTGAAAATTTGCGGATTAATGAACGAAAAGGATGTAAATTTATGTGTTCAAGCGGGGGTGCACATGGTTGGATTTGTTGTAGAATACCCGTTGTCTGTTCCGTGGAATTTATCAATCGAAAGAGCGAAGGAGCTTATTCAACAGGTCCCGCCATTTGTTAGCACATGTATAGTAACGGGAGGATCCGTCCAAAAAGTGTTGGATGTAGTCAATAAAGTCTGTCCCGATGTCGTGCAGCTGCATTATAAAGAAAATCTCTCGGAAGTGGGAGAAATTGCATATAGGTTGAAGCTGAAAGGTGTAAAGACCATAAAGGCTTTGCGTATTGATGAAAATGGAAACTGTGATTTTGAAATCAAAGAACCGAATAAGGCGGCGAGTGAACTTTGTAAAACAGGTATTTCAGCAATCTTAGTCGATTCCTATACGGAATCGCTGCCAGGTGGAACAGGTGTAATGGTTAATTTGTCAGCTTTTCAAAAAGTTCAACAAGTAAGCACGTTACCGGTAATCATGGCAGGCGGACTTAACCCCGACAACATAACATCACTTGTTCGGAAAGTAAATCCTTACGCAGTAGACGTTCTGACAGGTGTTGAAGTAAGGCCAAATGAAAAGGACCCAGAGCAGATTGTCCAGTTTGTGAGCGGCTGTCTCTGATATAATAGCTGGATAAAGGAAGACTTTACAGAAAAGCAAGATGTACTTCAGATATAAGATGATGAATAAACTCATTTTTGCCAGTGAACAAATGAAAAAAGACATGCATAAGCTGGTAAAAAGGAGATTTGTATATGAGTCTTATTACGTTTATTCTTACCGCCCTAATTTCCTTAATCATTGGAACTGTTGCTGAAAAATTATCGCCTGTTGGTATGCCAGGCGGGTGGGCTGGGGCGATTGTCGCCGGTTTTATTGGAGCTTGGCTAGGTCCGCTTTTATTCGGGGTATGGGGACCGATGCTGGTGGGCTTTTCATTAGTACCCTCTTTGCTTGGTTCAATTATTGTTGTCATCCTAGCTGGAGTGATTGCCAAGATCTTTGATTAGAAAAATAGAAGACAGCCTTCAAGATTTGCTAATGAAAAATTTCATAATTAGGAGGGATAGACGAGTATTGTGGAGTCTATCCCTTTTTTATATGAAAATACTTCCCTTTAAATTCTATCCCAATTTCCCCACAACTAGATTTAGAGCGGGTCTAAATAATTTCTTTACATATTCATGTATCAGGATTAAAATATAGTCAAATAACTTTCACAATATTGTCAAACTTTTGTAGAAGTTTTGTAACAAATGAAAAGAGGTGTGAATTATGAATGCTTTTTTCTTTGTGACGATTTTGGATTTATTCTTATTCTATTTTGTTAGCTTAAAGGTATCAACGGGTATTGCCATGATTATTTTTTTCATTGCCATTATCACCTTAATTGGAGCAGCTTTTTGGGACTTAAATAAAAGCTCAAATAAAAAGAGAGCAACGCATCTTCGACTTGTAAAATAAATTCTAATTATACGATTCCTTCAAGTGCAATAACTTGAAGGGATTTTTTTGTGTGTTTTTTTGGATAAGGTGAAAGAATTTGTACACAATAGGACTGTGTGTTTCTCTTTTCAATACTATTCAATACATAACTTTTACTTATAAAGGAAGGGGCAAGATAGAAATGGCAGAGAAAACTTTTACAATTATTGATGAAGCGGGGATTCATGCTCGACCGGCAACAAAGCTTGTTCAGGCTGCTGGTAAATTCGAGTCAGATGTGAAGCTAGAATACAATGGCAAAGCAGTTAACTTAAAATCAATTATGGGTGTCATGTCACTAGGAATTGGCAAAGGTGCTGAAATAAAAGTGATTGCGGAAGGATCTGATGAAGAGGATGCCCTTAAAGCATTAGAAGAAAGTTTGAAAACGGAAGGTCTTGCAGAATAATCGAGTTGTCATGAAAGGGGGTTTTGTCCATCAGTAAAGATCATCGTGGAAAAGAAGAAGAAAAGGAAAAGCTTGAAGAAACACTTGAAGCAGCAATTGAAGTTGAAGAGGATTTAATGCGAACATACCTCATTACAGCTGAACGAGTACATGATGATGATGAACTAAAAGAACGCCTAGAAAATTTTGCTGAGGGTAACGCGAAAAGAACAAAACAGCTTATTGATGAAATAAAAGAGCAGTAAAATGTAACTGTGCGGATTCTCGTTAATCCCACAGTTTTTTTCTGTTATGATAGTGATTGTGAGAGATATCTATAATTAAAACCTTAAGGAGAATGAATGATGGATTTGCATTTAAAAGGAAAAAACATTCTTATAACTGGTGGTTCTAAAGGGATAGGAAAAGCGATTGCGGAAGTGTTTGTAGTAGAAGGAGCTGACGTTACCCTTGCTGCGCGAAATATTGATTACTTAGAAGAAGCGAAGGAAGATTTGGGAGGAAAGGTCAAAATCATTCAAACTGATATAACAGAAAAAAGTGAACGTGAAAACTTAATGCGAAAATTTATAGAAAATCAAGGGAGCATTGATGTTCTTATTAATAATGCAGGCGGCAGCAATGGCGGTAAGATTTGTGAAACGTCGATGGACTTATTTTATGAAGCAATGGAATTAAATTATTTTTCTGCTGTTCATTTAAGTAAGCTTGCGGTTGATCATATGAAAAAGAACGGCAGTGGTTCAATCATTAATATAACATCCATTTATGGAAGAGAAAGTGGAGGGAAAGCCACTTATAATAATGCAAAATCTGCACTCATAAGTTTTACAAAATCCTTGGCTGATGAGGTGATTTCTTCGGGAATTCGTGTTAACAGTATCGCTCCTGGAAGTATCCTTCATGAGACAGGGAATTGGATCAAACGAATTGAACAGGATCCAGAAGGAATGGAAAAGTTTGTACAAACCCAAATTCCTGCCGGCCGTTTTGGTAAACCTGAGGAGATAGCGAATGTTGTAGCTTTTCTAGCTTCCGAAAAATCATCATGGATTGTCGGGGCGTCCATTAATGTAGATGGTGGACAATCCAAAATGAACTTTTAGGGAATAAAGGATTGATAGCAAAACACCAGCGGAAACTAAAAGCAGCAATGTATGCTGCGGTCTTTATTCAATAAACGGTAGAGATTACTTCGTGCAAACAGCAATCCCAATAGGATAGTACAAACCATCTCTACCGGAGTCAACAAGGACGCCTCTTTGATAATAAAATTCCTTTTTTGTATAAGAATCAAACAAAGCTTGAAATTCTTGTTCTGTTAATTGATGAATGTGGAAGGGTTCGTTTGTTGGCTTTCCTCTTCCTGAGCCAAAAGGAGTTGAAATAACGAGCTTTCCTCCAGGCTTTAGCATATTAAAAATATTATCGAGAAATTGTTGTTCCTCCTGCACATGTTCAATGGTTTCAAAACTCATGACCAAATCGAACAATCCAAGTTTCTCTGGAAGAGTCGGGTCCGCTGCATCTTCTTGCTTGAATGTTACGAGTGGATGATAATACGCACCCTTTGCATATTGGATTGAATCAGCATCAAGGTCGATTCCAATCACTTCATCAATTTCTTTTTTTGCAGCTTTTGCTACCATCGTACTGCCGAAACCGCTTCCGCAAGCGAAATCTAGAACACGTCCCTTTGCATAGGGGATGGCAAACTGATACCTGGCAAGATGCTCAAGCAGCAGTCCGTTTGTTGGTTTCATTAACTCAGGTATGATCCGTTCTCCCGTAAATTTAATCATTGCCAGCTCCTTCATTTATGATTAGACTAGAACCATTGTTTAACAGAATTTTATCACATACATATTTAAATTTGTAAGTTGAGGGAGCAGAATAAAAAGTCCAGGTGGAAGAAGGACATTAAGTTATAGATTTAATGTGCGTTTTAATAAAATGAATGCAGGAATGTGTTATGGAAATGAAAACTGTTCTGAAGGAAAGTGACATATGAATAATGAAACAAATAGGAGATCTGTCGTAAGTGCATTAATCATCGCAACATTTTTAACGGCCATCGAAGGAACGATTGTCAGCACAGCTATGCCGAAGATTGTAGAGGACCTAGGCGGCAGTCATCTATATACTTGGGTTATATCTGTCTATTTATTAACAACAGTCATAAGTACGCCGATTTTTGGTAAATTGGCAGATTTGTATGGAAGAAAAATTATGTTTATTTTAGGAGTCCTTATTTTTTTAGCGGGGTCTACGCTATCAGGGCTTTCACAATCGATGGAACAGCTCGTTATTTTTCGCGCGATTCAAGGGATAGGTGCTGGAGCACTTACGACGATTCCTTTTACGATTATAGGGGATATATTTACTTATGAACAGCGCGGGAAAATACAGGGATTAATTAGCAGTGTCTGGGGAGTTTCGGGAATTATCGGACCGCTTGCCGGTGGATTTATCGTAGACCAAATCTCTTGGCATTGGATATTCTTTATGAATATTCCTTTTGGCATCGTTTCAATTTTTCTAATTTGGATGTCCCTGCACGAACAGATTGAAAAGAAGAAACATGTCATTGATTATGCAGGAATCTTTACGTTTGCCATTAGTACGACTGCCTTTTTATTTGCGCTTTCGTTATTAAAAGAACAAAAGCAAATGACAGGAACGATACTTACCTTGTTTGTCGTAACGATTATCGGGGTTTTACTATTTCTTTGGATTGAAGCAAAAGGAAGAGAGCCGATGCTGCCGCTTTCTTTATTTGCTGTTCCGATGATTACGATTGCCAATATCGCTGGTTTTTTACTTGGATTTATTTTAATTACGGCAAATTTCTATATTCCTTTATGGGTACAAGGAGTTACCAATCTAAATGCCACTTTATCTGGTGTTACAATGCTTCCGATGTCGGTCGCTTGGTTATGTGGTGCAATTTTATCAGGAAGATGGCTGAGCAAAACAGCTATTGGAAAGGTTACCTTAACTGGAACATTGGTCATTACAGCCGGGTGTCTGGGAATGGTATTCTTCCAGACTGACACCACGATTCCGTGGATGATGGTGGTAACAGCCATAATGGGGTTCGGCTATGGAATTACCTTTACGGCCTTCTCCGTTGCTGTTCAATCTGCTGTTGATTGGAAGATGAGAGGTGCGGCGATGGGGTCACATAATTTAATGAAAAACCTTGGTCAAGCGATTGGGATTGCCGTTTCTGGTTTATGGCTGAGTGATCAGCTAAAGGGGATTGAGCTAGAGACCAGCTTGCATACCATTTTTATTAAATTAGTAGTATTATCACTGTTTGCCTTGGGTGCTTCAGGAATGCTGCTAAGAAAAAAAGCAAAACAATTTTCACCAAAATGAGGCTGCTATGTGAAGCAGCCTTATTTTACTTGAATCCAAGCTATATTAGGGTTATAATTATTCTGAAAAATCAGATATTTAAAATCCGTTGTAGGAGGAATTGATTTGGGGAGATTGTCTGGAAAAGTTGCGATTATTACTGGCGGCGCAGGGGAAATAGGGAAGGTTACGGCTGAAAAGTTTTTAAGTGAAGATTCAAAAGTTGTTTTAATTGATTTGTCTGCAGAATTATTAGAAAAGGCAAAAGCAGACCTAGCACCGTACGGAGAAGTGTTAACGATTGAAGCAGATGTAACAAAAGAAGCTGACGTCGCCAATTATGTTAACAGAGTAATGGAAAAGTGTGGACAGATAGATGTCTTTTTTAATAATGCAGGGATTGAAGGAAAAGTAGCTCCGCTTGTAGAGCAATCTGTTGAGGATTTTGATAAAGTTCTTGCTGTGAATGTGCGCGGAGTGTTTTTGGGATTAAAGTATGTGCTGCCAGTTATGATGAAACAAGGTTCCGGAAGTGTCATCAACACTTCTTCGGTGGCGGGACTACACGGAAGTCCGAATCTCTCGCCGTATATTACTTCCAAACATGCTGTAGTCGGTTTAACAAAAGCAGCAGCTGTTGAAGCTGCCAAGGCAAAAGTACGAGTTAATTCCATTCATCCTTCACCTGTTGATACAAGAATGATGCGTTCAATCGAAACAGGTTTTAGCGCCGATCATGCAGAATTTATCCAAGAAGAATTCACAAAAGCTATCCCGCTTGGACGTTATGCGGAATCAGCTGATGTAGCAAGTTTGGTCTTATTCCTTGCTTCTGATGAAAGCTCCTTTATTACAGGTGTACAGTACCGAGTAGATGGCGGAATGGGATCTCGTTAGATGAAAGGAAACAACTAAGCGGCCGGCTTGGTTGTTTTTTTATGAAGATGGTAGTGGTATAGAATTGATGACTATGTTTAAAATGATAGGTAGCTGCATTTTATAGGAGAGGAGAATTTTAGTTATGTATGAGCAGAAGACTAAAGAAAATGATGCCAGTGTAATAGAGTTTATCGAGAAGGTTGAGAACCCTAAAAAGCGAGGGGATGCTTATCAATTACTAGACATATTTACGGAAGCGTCAGGATACCCTGCTAAGATGTGGGGAGAGAGTATTATTGGGTTTGGGGCGTATCACTATAAATATGCCAGCGGGCATGAAGGTGATGCACCATTGGTTGGATTTTCGCCCCGGAAAGCAAAAATTAGTCTGTACTTTGCTACAGGTGATACAAAAAGAGAGGAACTATTAAATAACTTTGGAAAGCATACTACAGGAAAAGCCTGTGTTTATATCAATAAGTTAGCGGATATTGATGTTGATGTGTTAAAAGCATTAATACTGCAATCAATAGCGTTTTTGAAGGAGACTTATCCGGATTAAAGTAAAAAACACGATATCTCGTTTAAAAAATATCGTGTAAAACGGCAAAACTTCCACTAGCCATTTAAGTATGGCTCCAAGTTCTTTAATACTTCTTTCATTTTATCAGCGTTCTTTTTATACATCTCTTTCGCACTGGTGCTTTCGGTTGATAGTGCAAAGACTTCCAGATCCGCTTGGCATTTTTTAATCATTGCTTTTAAAAGTGGTCTTTGCTGTGGTGACGGGATATTGATTTGGTCATCGTATATATCCACCGTTAAATCACCGTATGAATCTACTTGACCTAAGAAGACATTTTCTAAGGTGACACCGAGTTTTTCAAGCTCCGTACTAAGCCATCTTCGGTCTTTTCCGGATGCTGTCATAGCATCATTGATGATTTCTCCGTCCATGATAATGGTTTGCGGTACCTTTTCGTTAGCTGTTTTGAGTTGAAGATCTTTAGGAGTTAGCGGCCTACTTTCCTTTTTTAACAGAGCGGATATGTCGCCGCTTGGTTCCAACATGGCAAATTCCACATCTGCAACATTAAAGATATCTTTTTTTCGAAGCAAACTTTGAATTTCATCTAGTGAATACATTTCTTTTTTTAAATTATCTTCCATAATCTTGCCGTCTTTAATAATAATGGTCCCCTTGCCTTCAACAGCATCCCGAAATTTCTTGCTTTTCAATGAGATGAAATCCACTAATAAGGTGATTACAGCAAAGAGGGTTATCGCTAGGACCCCGTGGCCGACATTTCGATTTAATCCCATAATTACTTCTGCAGCGATGCTTCCGATTGTAATACCGGAGACATATTCAAAGAAGGAAATTTCAGAAATCTGCTTTTTTCCTAAAATTTTTGTCATGATAATTAAGACTGCGATAAAAATTAAAGAACGTATAACAATTTCAGCAACATCTGGCATTCATTTCACCTCTTGCCTAAGAATTCTTATATTGTGGTTCTTCTAATTTCATCTCTCTGGAACGATTTTGGAGATCATTTTTGACTTCGCCCATAATCAGCATTGATTCATGAAAAGCATTTTGAGCATTGTGGTCTTGAGACTGCAAGGCTAACGTTGATAATTGTGCTTCAATTCCTTTTATAGTAGACAAACATTGTTTTACATTAGAAAATGTAGTCATTTTTTCAGCCCCTGATTTTAGAATATGTCATTCATTTAACAGAGTCGTTTGTTAAGCAGCAAAAGGTTGGCGTTAAGCCAACCAGACCTGAGCCTATTGCTTATACTGAGGCTCTTCCTGTTCAATTTCTTGGAGTCTTGGAGTGATGCTGTCTATAATGGCTTGTGTTTGTTTGGCGGCATCTTGATATAGCTGCTTAGCGGATTGATTTTCTGTTCCTAGGGCAAAGGTCTCTAAGCTAGCTTGAGCGCTTTTTAATCCCGCAATCGTTTGTTTTACTTGTGTTCCAACTGTCATAATTAAATCCTTCTTTCGATTTTTTTGTATGTGTATTACGGACTATATTTTTTCAAAAACCTTGAAAGTATATGTATGCTAAAAGTAGTAGGTTGCTGGAAATTTTTAAAAGACCTTTCTTTCCTATTGCCCCAAATTACCACAAATAAAATTGTTAACGCAGATTAAAAATAGAATGAATGAAATAGAAAATCGCAAAGGAGCAGCAGGCGGATGAGAGGTTATGTTCTTTCTATATGGAGTTTACTTGATCCCATTTATTTTCATTGCTCACGGTTAACATTCCCGCCCCGTGTTGGAACGGAGAACTCTATATTAAGGATCAGAATTACCAAATATAAAGGCCGTAATACAACCCTTTCAGATGGAACGACCATCCAAAAGAATGACCTGATGGTAAAAATACATCTACATAATGTCAAACTATTAAAGGAATTAAAAGAAATCAAAAGTGAAATTAAAAAAGGGAAAATGATCTATCGTTATGTACAAAAGTCGCTTCCGGGGGTTGAAGCATACATTCGAAATTCCCCATATGCAAATGAGATCAAAGGAATTATTGGGATTACTTTACTAAGTAAAGGCTGTGAACGGTTAGGATTTGAAATTATAGAGATCACCCATCCAATTTACAAGTGGTTTAAGAGAATGGCTTTTTTGCCAATTGGAATTTTATCTAGTCCGAAATCTTCTATTTGGCAGATGTTAAAGGAACAATGCCCTCACTATTTAATGATGTCTACTAATAAACTAAGTGATATATATAAAGTGAAATAAAAAAAGAAAAAGCTGCTCAAACAACAGCTTTTTCTTATATAACATTTTTCTTTTTCTGGCTCGCAGCCTTAAGTGCAAGCGTATGAATGGTAATCTCAGGTCTGCTTCCAACACGGATATTAACACCTGTTTGTCCCAGGCCTTCGTTAATGTAAAACGGCTTTCCATCTTGCATATGCAGACCTTTAATGACATTCATTCTGGCAAGTTTCCCCATTTTTGCAAGATGATATGCTTTTGGATAACAGATCTGACCACCGTGAAAATGTCCAGAAAGCAAATAATCAAAATGATGCTTTTTCATATGAAGAACAATATTAGGGTCATGAGTTAAGACTAAGTTCGTCCCATACTTAATTTCCTTATAAGCTTCTTCTATGTTACTGCGGTTTGTACTAAAATCATCAATGCCAATAATATTGACAGCTCTTCCATGAACTACAATGGTATCATTTTCATTTTGCAGCACTTTAACCTGATGGCTCTCTAGTGTTTCAATCAATGTTTCTAGGTTGCTCCCACGTAAAACATAATCATGGTTTCCTAGAACAGCATAAATTCCATATTTGGGCTGTAGTTGATTTAGTACCTTTAAATAAGGAACAAGTCTAGGAATCGTTCTTTTACGATCTAAAAAGTCTCCGGTAATCGCAATTAAGTCGATAGGTTCTGCACTTAACTTATCATAAAGCTCTTCGGGCGAAATTGAAATGTTTTCGAGATGAAGGTCGGATAACTGAAGTATTTTTAATGCAGGTGCGTGTCCGTAAGAATCATTAATATTAACTCTATTAATCACAATATCTTTTGTGTTCTTATATGCTTTTAAAATCAAATAAAACAAAGTAATGGCTAGTAATAAAAAGAATAAACTTTTCACATTATCACCTCACTTAAGTGATTATACATGAAAAGTGATGGGAGTTTTACAAGTAATAGATGGGAAAAACCCCATGGGTGTTCTTTCCATTTTTTATTATGGAAAATGAGGAAGAGGGTGCATCATGGAAAAGCAAACAAAAAAAGTATTGTTTCTGCCTTTTTTACAAATTCCATCAGGACATCATCAGGTCGCGAGTGCTTTAATGGATGGTATCACGGATCGTATCCCTCATATTCTTTGTGAAAAAGTAGATATATTATCTTATAGCTACGGGAAAATAGAGAGTCTCGTCTCGGCTGTTTACTTAAAATGGATACATCGCTTTCCTCAGCTTTATAACTTCATTTATAAAATATCCGTTTTTAAAAATATTGAGGAAAGCAAGCGTTATTTGCTCTATGAACTCTTATTTTTATTTTTTATAAAGAGGCTGATCCAAGAAAAAAAACCGGATCTAATCATATGTACCCATGCTTTGCCGGCATACATGGTCAATTGCTTAAAAAAGAAAAAGTTGTTAGAGGTACCAGTGATTAATGTGTACACAGATTTTTTTATCCATCGTTTTTGGGGGATAGAACATATTGATTATCATTTTATTCCTACTAAGAGTTGGAGAAGTTTTTTAAATAAGAAAGGCATTCCTAATGAGAGGATCTTTAATACAAGTATTCCTATTCATTCTAAAATTAAAAAAGTAGAAAAATTTCCTACCCATAGCAATAAGCCATTATCAATTTTAATCTCTGGGGGAAATATGGGTGCGGGTTCACTGGAGGAGTTAATTGAGAAATTAAAAAAGACCCAGCATAAATATCATTTGCTTTTTTATGTGTTATGTGGAAAAAATACAAAATTATACGAAAAACTCGCTGTACAGAAATTGCATAATATCATTCCTTTACCTTATATCGATTGCCGTCAGAAAATGAATAAGCTCTATGAAAGCATTGATGCTGTTTTAACAAAGCCCGGAGGAGTCACCATTAGTGAATGTCTTTTTAAAAGAAAACCTATTATGGTTTACGATGCATTACCAGGGCAGGAGCAAATCAATCTTAACCAATTAAAAGAATTAGGTCTCGTTTTTCACCTTAATAAGGACAAAATACCGGAATCTATTTATTCTATCTTGCAGGATCAACACGCTATCGAACAATTTCATGACCATTTATCGGATTTTCACGATAATCTTGATCCGGGAGAACCAGCAGACTTAATCGTTAAGTTATTAGGAGAAAAAGATTGATGAAAATAAAACACCCGGCTCAATTTATGGCCGGGTTGTTTTGATATAAAGGGGGTGGGAGAAAAGATTCACAGTCAAACTTTTAGGGGTTAAAGTTTAGTTGTGAGTTACTTTATGAATTAAATATATCATGTCATTTTTGAATCATCAATGATTTGTGATTCGTTTCACAAAGTTGTCAAATTTGTTTGTGGTTAGCAATATTGAAGGGTGTTAATAGATGAACCTAGTAGATATATATTTTTTTAAAAAGGATGTATAAGAGAGTAGTGGATTGGGAATCATATAACTAAGAAGGTTTAGGAGGGGAATCTTATGTTAGTGAAAGATCAAAAAACATTAATAGAGAGTTTTATAGAGGAAGATCGTTTTAATATAAACCATTATGTAACATATCTGCTTGATCAGTCGGGAAAACTAAATAAAGCGAAAAATGAAAAGCTTCCGGTACTGTAGTAGAGAAAAAAGATTTACTTTAAAATAAAACCAAAAGGTGTTATATTAATAAACATAACCGATTGGTGTTATATTTTTAAAGAAGAGGAGTTCTACAACATGAGTGAGAAAAATGTGCATGATATTAAGCAAACGATTATGATACAAGCGCCCATCCAAAAGGTTTGGGAGAAAGTATCCAGTTCGGAAGGCATTGAAAAATGGTTTATGCCAAATGATTTTAAACCAATAGTAGGGCATGAATTTCATTTGCAGTCTCCTTTTGGACCTTCACCCTGCAAAGTCCTGGAGGTGGAGGAGCCGACTAAAATCTCCTTTTCATGGGATACAGATGGCTGGATTGTTACTTTCCTGCTTGCTGATGTAGAAGGAAAGACAGAATTTACTCTTATCCACAGCGGCTGGAAGTACTCTGATGAGATCGTTCCAAAAGCAAATGAAAAGGTTACAATCATTCGCGACCGCATGAATGACGGGTGGGAAAAAATCGTTGGTGAGCTTAAAAAGGTTGTTGAGCAGTAGTGTCAGCGGTTAGGCATGATGTATTTCAGGCAATTGCTGACCCGACTCGCAGGGAGCTTCTTCGATTGCTTTCGAGAGAGGAAATGCCAATTGCCAAGATTGCCTCCCATTTTAGTGTAAGCCGGACAGCAATCGTAAAGCATCTGCAGATCCTTTCAGATGCCAAGTTGGTTATTGGGCGCAAGGAAGGAAGAGAAAGACTATATAGCTTACAGCCTGAACCTCTAGAAGAGGTAAAGCAGTGGCTGACTTATTATGAACAGTTTTGGAATAATAAATTAACCATGCTGAAGTATATAGCTGAAAATGATCAAGAGAATTCATAAGTAACCAGAGGCCGATTATCCATTTCGGCCTCTTTATTATTTTTGGCTGCAATTTTTTACCTTTTTCGAGGAATGATAAAGCCATTTTCAATGTTATTAAATCCGATATGAGGGTAATAATTCATGGCGATAGGGGAGGCAAGAAGGATTAACGCTGTTTCCTCGCCGATTTCCTCTTGCAGTTGTTGAATTAGTTTTTTTCCAATCCCGTTCTTTTGATAGTCCTTATCCACAGCTAAATCTGATAAATAGCAGCAGTAGCTGTAATCGGTAAGGGCTCTTGCAACTCCAATTAATTTCTCCCCTGCCCAAGCAGCAAGGAGGATATCGGCATGATCGATCATTTGTTGAAGACGAGGTAAATCATGAACAGGTCTACGTATTCCTGATGCTTGAAATACTTGTGCAAGCTCCTCTGCTTGAATTTTACTCTTCTTTTGATATGTTATTAAGCTGGTTTTTTCCAAGGGTATCTTCTCCTTTTAATAAAATTCTTTTATCTATATCTTAATAAACGCTGGTATAATCAAAAGAACCAGTTTATGTCTTTTGATTAGAACCAGTTTCGAGTTGGAGGAAAAAGGATGATAGAAATTACACCTGCATTTGATGAAAAGAACGGCAAGCCGCTTTATGTACAATTAGTTGATTATATAAAGGAAGAGATTCTAGCTGGGAGAATTAAGCCTAATGAAAAATTACCATCAAAAAGGAAGCTATCTACCTATCTAGGAATCAGCATTAATACGATTCAAGCAGCCTATGATCAGCTTAATGCAGAAGGATATATCATAAGTAAGCAGCGGCAGGGAGTATTTGTTGCAAATTTGGAAGAAGAGCTTTTCATTGAAAAAATAGCACCGCCTGAAGAAGAGAGAACGAGTGAAACCAAGAATAGCAGTGTGAAAATTGACTTTAATTCAGGAAAAGTGGATTTAGAACATTTTCCATTTTCTGCTTGGAAAAAGCTAACATTGCAATCTATATACGAGGATCAAGGTGCTCTTTTTTATAGCGGGGATCCCCAAGGAGAGTTACAACTTCGGGAACAGATTGCCAAATATTTATTTGCTTCAAGGGGTGTAAGGTGTTCATCAGATCAAATTGTCATCGGGGCAGGTACCCAATCTTTATTATCCTTGCTTTATTTGATTCTTGGTGAGGGTTATGCATTTGCTCTGGAGAACCCTGGTTTTCATCGGACCAGAGTTGTGTTGAAAGATTTAGGGGCCGACTTACATTATATTCAGCTAGATGGTGATGGAATTAATATTGAAAAGTTGTATGAGAGTGCAGCAACGGTTGTATATATAACTCCATCGCATCAATTTCCATGCGGAATGGTAATGCCGATACAGCGTCGTATGGAATTATTAAAGTGGGCGGAGGAGAGAGGCGGATATATTATTGAAGATGATTATGATGGGGAGTATCGCTACAAGGGAAAACCGATTCCGTCATTGCAAGGGTTAGATAAGATAGGAAGAGTAATCTACCTAGGGACTTTCTCGAAATCCTTAATCCCTTCTATACGTGTAAGCTACCTTGTTCTCCCGAAAGAACTCACAAAGGTCTATCAAGAACACTTTACGTTATACAAGCAGCAAACATCAAGACTGCATCAAAACACAATATTTCATTTTATGAATGAAGGATTTTGGCATAGCCACTTAAATAAAATGAGAACCCTTTACCGAAAAAAGCAGGCGGTGTTAGTAAGTTCACTAAATAAACAGTTCGGGAATGAGGTTGAAGTAATTGGTGAACAATCGGGGCTTCATATCGTCGTAAAGGTGAAGACCCATATGACTGAAGATGCTTTAATTTCTAAGGCACTTGAGGCAGGTGTTAAAGTATACCCTTTGTCGATCTATTATGCAGATCCAAAGGACATCAAGGAAACCAAAATTTTATTAGGATTTGGAGGGTTATCACTATCAGAAATAGAGTTAGGGGTTAAAATCTTAAAAAAGGCATGGGAGACATAAAAAAAACGCCGCAAATGGGCGTCTATAATAAACTAAAAAGAATACTATTCTTGGAATTTCTCAGCGTTCGGATCCATGCTATTACCACCGTAATCTGGAACGTTGTTTGCATGTTCACGATGATAAGCCGATCCTGAACCTGGCTGACTATTGGCCGCTCTATTTTTAGGGTTTCTGTTGTTTTGATTCTGTCTATTTGCCAAATGTTTCACCTCCTAAGAAACTGCTATTAGGTTTCGTTTTAATTTTAAAATTATTCATCTTAAAATTACTGTCATTTCTATGTTGACAAACTAATATTAATTTATTAAAATAACTATTGTCGTTAAGTTGGTTATGCTTTTTGGCCCGTTGGTCAAGCGGTTAAGACACCGCCCTTTCACGGCGGTAACACGGGTTCGAATCCCGTACGGGTCACCATTCAAATGAAGGATGCTAGAAGCGCAACGTCCTGTTGCAAAGCGTGTATTCGCACATTTTGTGCATCGGAGGATTAGCTCAGCTGGGAGAGCACCTGCCTTACAAGCAGGGGGTCGGCGGTTCGATCCCGTCATCCTCCACCATGATTTTTTTACGTGAAAATAATCTATGCCGGCCTAGCTCAATTGGTAGAGCACGTCCGAATAAGCATCCTGCTTAAGCTTCAGCATACTGATCGAGCTGCTGCTTGAATAATCTTTCTGAGATCAGGATGACGTCTTTCAAAGATCAATACCGCATATTAATGATTGCTATATTAAGCCGGCCTAGCTCAATTGGTAGAGCAACTGACTTGTAATCAGTAGGTTGGGGGTTCAAGTCCTCTGGCCGGCATCAAATTAAAAACAGGAATTTATTCAATGATCGTATTGAATAAATTCCTGTTTTTTTATACCCATATATCCGCTCATTACTCGTTTTTCTTCGAAGAAAGATTTAAAGCGGTTTCTGTTATTTGGAAATCGACCTCCAGCTGTTCGCTTAGGTTATTTGGGTGGTACATGCCTTTTGCGATCATATAATTTGTGATTCTTTCATGAGTTTTAATAGAGTTCCGTAATTCTTCGCGCAAACCTGCTCTTAGTTCGGGTGTTGCTGTTTCGGTAATCGCAAATGCTAAGTTTCTGATGCCTGCTTTTGTTGAGATTAAAAAATCAGTTGCGATTACTTTATCAGTCATACCGCCTAATCCCATGATATTCTTCATTAAATTGTTCATGATTTTGTACTCCTATCTGATAAATATCCTTGCAGGTGCTTGATGAATTTTGTACCAGCTGCAACATCATCTGAAAGAATAGTTTTCAATTCTTCGTCCTGAACAAGGCCGCTCATCGTAGTGGCTTTCGTTAAACATAAATTTTTAAAGGTTAATATTTCATGTACTTCTAACGTTTCATGCAGGGCTAAGTATTTTGTCACTGTATTGGCTCCTTTCCTTATCAATTCTAATTTTGTGGTCACGATGAAAAATTATTCAAGAACAGTGTTTAACAATTTCTAACAAAAATAGAAAAAGAATTATTGTTAAAAAACACTATTACATGAAGAATAAATACCAACAACAGTAAAGAAGGGGAGAGACTCTTGGAAAAACAAGCCACATTAGCCTTTCATGAAACGATGGATACGCATGAGATTTTAAATTTTAAAACTATTTGTTTGATGAAATCTAAACTGATGCAAGGGATCTGCTTTGATAATGACTTGAAAGCCCTTATGGAAAAGGATGTTCACCAATCGGTAAAAGCAATTAAAGAAATAAAGGAGCTTTATGCTGGAGCAAGGACTGAGATTAATTAAAAGAGGTGGAACAGACGATGAATCAAGATTATTTAGATCCTAAATACGCCGAAGGGATGCCGAAAATGGCAGATGCATCCTTTGCGTTGGACTTCTTATTATCTGTAAAAACGGGCATTCGTTACTATGCAGTGGCCATAACTGAGACGGCAAGTCCGGAATTAAGGATGGCTCTCGTTAATCAAATGGAAGAAGCGATTGACTTGTATGAAGAAGCTACGGAATTAATGATTAAAAAGGGCTGGCTCCACCCGCATGACCTAGGAAAACAGATCGAGATGGATATCAAGTCAGCTGACATGGCTTTAGCGATTGCAGAGATGGAACTATTTCCTATGGATACGGACAGGCTCGGAACGTTTGCAACGCCATATAAATAATTTTTATAAAAAGGAGCATGCAATATGAAAGCTGTTACATACCAGGGGATTAAAGATGTCGCTGTAAAAGAGGTCCAAGATCCCCGTATTGAAAAAAGTGATGACATTATTGTGAAGGTAACTACTTCGGCGATTTGTGGATCAGATTTGCATTTAATTCATGGCATGATTCCGAATATGCCTGAAAACTATATAATCGGACATGAGCCAATCGGGATAGTTGAAGAGGCAGGACCTGATGTTACAAACCTGAAAAAAGGTGATCGTGTGATCGTCCCATTTAATATTGGTTGCGGCCGTTGTTGGTATTGTGATCAAGGGTATACTAGCCAATGTGATGAAGCCAACCCTAATGGAGATATGGGTGCGTATTTTGGTTACTCAGAAACAACAGGCGGTTATCCTGGAGGGCAGGCAGAGTATTTGCGTGTGCCATATGGCAATTTTACTCCGTTTCGGTTACCGGATGATTGTGAAGTAGAGGATGAACAGCTTGTATTGCTTTCAGATGCTGCTTCAACAGCTTATTGGAGTGTGGAGAATGCCGGGGTCAAGAATGGTGATACGGTTATTATTCTTGGATGTGGACCTGTTGGACTTTTGGCTCAAAAGTTTACTTGGCTAAAAGGAGCAAAAAGGGTAATTGCGGTTGATTACGTTGACTATCGTCTGCAGCATGCTAAAAAAACGAATAATGTTGAGATTGTAAACTTTGAACAAGAAAAACATATTGGGGAGCATTTAAAAGAAATAACTCAAGGCGGGGCAGACGTAGTGATTGATTGTGTAGGGATGGATGGAAAGATGACACCACTTGAATTCCTTGCTACAGGCTTAAAGCTTCATGGCGGAGCAATGGGTGCTATTGTTACGGCTGCACAAGCAGTGAGGAAATGTGGAACGATTCAATTAACAGGGATTTACGGGAGCAGGTATAATGCCTTTCCGCTTGGTGATATTTTTCAACGAAACATAAATGTAAAGATGGGACAAGCGCATGTTATTCCGTTAATTCCGCAGCTATATCAGATGGTGAGTGAAGGCAAAGTCAATCTTTCTGATATTGTTACACATATTTTACCATTAGCGGATGCGAAAAAAGGTTACGAACTATTTGATACAAAAATGGATAATTGCATCAAAGTTTTATTGAAACCTCACTAATCATTTTCTAATAAAAATTTTATGAGTTTGCAAATATTTCCACGAAATAAGGAGATATTATTGTTAACGGAAAAGGGAGTTGGTCTATGAAAACGATCTATGGACATGGGATGACCGTTAATACATTGGGAAAATTATCTAACCTGGCATTACATAAGAGACTTCGTTATTTCTCGTTGACCGGAGAGATATTGAAGAGATATTGGGAAGTCTTTCGCCGTTTAATGATTGAAGTAAAAAACAACAGAGGATGGGAAAACATGAGGATCATAACAGGAGTTATTTTTAAAAAATTCTCAGAAGAATATAATCAAGAAGCAGTTTCGAGGGGTTAAAACAATGTGCTGACCCCAAAAGAAACATTGTTTTGGAGCATAGCCCTTCCTGGATTTGGTCAATTATTAAATGGCAAAGTTATAAAAGGTATTGTTTTTATCTTTTTAGAAATCTTGGTCAATGTCCAAGCGAATTTTAATGAAGTAATTATACTAAGCTTTCATGGGGATATAGAGAAAGCCATTTTGCACACTGATTATCAATGGCTTATGTTTTATCCCTGTTTGTACTTTTTTTCAATGTGGGATGCGTATAGGGATGCGGGCGGTGGAAAAGATCCTTATTATTTCCTTCCATTCGTTTTTTGCGGATATTTTGTAACAGTCGGGTTAATTTTTGCTAATAAACTTAAGATTTTCGGTGTGTTAATTGGACCTGTATGGCTGCCGATGTTATCAGTCATCCCAGGTGTGGCAGTAGGATATCTATTAAAAAGACTTTTACTAAAAAGGAAACGGCTGGGAACTTAAACAGTCGTTTTTTTAGTTTTTTAACAAAGAAAAAATTTCTAGACGTAAGCTAGAAATTTTAATGGTTTAAAGGGCGAATGCTCAGTTAGTTTTTGGTATCTGCTGTTTCATAATAGGCTGTAATAAGCTCCTTTAGTTCCTGTATTTCCTTACTATTAACCCCTGGACGTAACGACTGAAGTGCGCTTTCTACTAGGTGCTTGCGGGGGCTTGATGAATGGAGCAATTCATCTTGAATAAAATCTAATAGTTCAATGTATTTTGATTGGTCTCTAAAAGAATATAGACTTTTTTTAATTTCGGTAACATGATGATGTAATTTGTGTTTATAGGTATGAATATTATCCTTGTCATTCGGCAGCCAAATTTCAAGATGCTCAGGAGGAATTAACTGCTCTTTTGACATTGAAACTTCATCAACCATTTTAACGATGCGTTCAACGCTATAGCGAACGATTTTTTTGATACCGACTTTCGTGTCGCGTGTTAAAGATGTGTATTTCAAATTATGCTGCAGTATTCCTGTGAACATAATGGCACAATCAAGTAAATAGGGTTTTTTAACTTCTCCGAAAATATCAATAAAGCGATAATAAAGCCATCGAAGCATGCGTAAATTTCCGTTTTTAAAAAATTGATTAAGGTCGTCATCGTTTAAAACAAGAACTTCTTCAAATAGCGAGAATAATTTATTTGCTCTATTGGTCTCCACGGCCATTTCAATCTGCTTTATAAAAATTTCAATATCTGAAGGATCTTGTCCAATAAGCAAATCATTCCGTTCTTTTTCGAGTGTCTTATAAATTGTCTTGAAAAGTTCGATTAATAATTCATTCTTAGAAGAAAAATAATTATAAAATGTTCCTTTGGCAATTCCGCTGTATTCTAATATGTCTTGGATGGATGTGGATTGGAACCCTTTTTCGATAAAAAGCTCATGTGCTTTTTTTATTACTTGCTGTTTTCGCGCGTTCATCTTGACCACCTTTGTTGAAGTTTTTGATATGACCATTTTCAATCTATAAATGCTGAGTTTTTTTATTGCAATATTTGGAATCGTGATATATGATATTGTTTATCTGAAATTAGAGTACAATATAATGTACTGTATGTCTAGGGGGGCGCTTCAATGGATGATACAATAAATCGAGTTGACCGTCCGCAATATGGAATTCTTGCGATTTTAATGATAGGTGCATTTATTTCATTTCTAAATAATACTTTATTGAATATTGCGTTACCTTCCATCATGATAGATTTAGAGGTGGATACTGCAACTGTGCAGTGGGTTACAACTGGTTATATGTTAGTAAATGGAATTTTAATTCCGACAACAGCTTTTTTAATTCAAAAATATTCTGTGAGGCGCTTGTTCTTAGTGGCAATGGGGTTATTTACGATCGGTACGATTGTCGCGGGAAGCGCTCATATTTTTCCTGTGTTGCTGGCAGGAAGGATGCTTCAGGCATCAGGTTCTGCTATTATGATGCCGCTTCTTATGAATGTTATGTTAATCAGTTTTCCGGTTGAAAAACGCGGAGCTGCGATGGGGATTTTTGGCTTAATTTTAATGTTTGCACCAGCAATTGGCCCTACATTGTCTGGGTGGATTGTTGAACATTATGATTGGAGAATGCTTTTCCACTTTATCACTCCGATTGCCTTTGTTATTCTTCTAGTCGGTTTCTTCTTGCTTAAAGATAAAAAAGATAAAGTAAACATCCGTCTTGATATGCTTTCTTTAATGCTGTCGAGTGTTGGTTTTGGGGGGCTCCTTTACGGATTCAGTTCCGCTGGAAGCAGAGGATGGGGCAGTCCTCATGTATATGTGACTATTATTATAGGGGTCATCTCTTTAGTGACATTCATTTTACGTCAATCGAAGCTCGATATCCCAATGTTGAATTTTAACGTATATAAGTACCCGATGTTTTCATTAGCATCAGCCATTACGATGGTATTAAATATGGCGATGTTCTCTGGATTTCTGCTCTTACCGATTTATATTCAAACGATACGCGGAATTTCTCCTATGAGTGCTGGATTAATGCTTTTGCCTGGTGCAGTCTTGAATGCTTTGATGTCTCCGGTTACAGGCAGGTTATTTGATAAATATGGCGGCCGTATCTTGGCTGTGATTGGTCTTACGGTTATAACGGTGACAACGTATATGTTCGGTAATTTGACATTTGAAACGGGAGTTGTCTATATTGTCATTTTGCATTCTGTGCGGATGCTTGGCATGTCCATGGTCATGATGCCTGTTTCAACTAATGGGTTAAACCAGCTGCCTCGAAGCCTTTATCCACATGGTACGGCAATGAATAATACATTAAATCAGGTGTCAGCTGCTATTGGTACAGCGTTGCTTATTACTATTATGTCAATTCGGGAGACAGCAGCTGCCCAGCGTTTAACGGAAGAAGCGATGATTAATGTGACTGGTCAGCCAACTGAAGCTGCCTTAGCTGAAATGCAGCAGCAAATTATGTTAAAAGCGATGCTGGAAGGAATTAACTTCACCTTTATCATTTCTGCCATTCTAATGGGTGTGTCGCTAATACTGGCGCTCTTCCTTAAAAGAGCAACACCAGCGGACGAACCAAACGAAAAAAAAAGCAAACCAGTCGTACCTAAATTAGCAAAAAATAATTAGGTACCTGGTACCGTTCGTGGACAGTTTGTTTTGTTTGTTTTTCTGGGGTGGACAGTGTTGTTTGGACGAAAAAGAGGAATGCTCACTTCATGAAGTGGGCATTTTTGTTTGAGGAGGAAAAGTAATTCTCATTATGATGATTCTAGTTTATTATTATATAATAGTGGAAATTATTTCAGCGAGCGGGCTCTCAAATAGAACGGAGTAAAAGGAAGGTAATCTATGTCTGAAGAAAATCAAAACATAACAAGGATTCATTTAGATAACAAAGAATACATTTTAATCGGTACTGCTCATGTATCGAAACAAAGCGCGGAGCAGGTAAAGGAAGTTATTGAAGCTGAACAGCCTGACGCAGTATGTGTAGAACTTGATGAGCAAAGGTATCAGTCTATTATGTCTGGTGACAAATGGAAGGAAATGGATATATTTAAAGTCATTAAAGAAAAAAAGGCTACATTATTACTAATGAACTTAGCGATTTCATCTTTCCAAAAAAGAATGGCGAGTCAATTAGGAATTAATGCAGGTCAAGAAATGATTCAAGGGATAGAATCTGCGAAAGAAACGGGCGCTACACTTGTTCTAGCTGATAGAAATATCCAAATCACCTTTTCTCGTATTTGGAGTAATGTGGGTCTATGGGGGAAGGCGCAGCTCCTTACCTCTGTAATTGCAAGTATCTTCAGTAATGAGACCATCACTGAGGAAGAATTAGAAAAAATGAAAAATCAGGATATGATTAACTCGATTCTTAATGAGTTCACACAAACTTTTCCGAAACTAAAAGTGCCCTTAATTGATGAGAGGGATCAGTATTTAGCTCAAAAAATTAAAACGGCTCCTGGTGAAAAAATTGTTGCCGTTTTAGGTGCTGCCCACGTACCTGGTATTAAGGAAGCAATAAAAAAAGACCATGATTTAAAGCGTTTATCTGAACGGCCTCCAAAATCAAAAGCGCCGAAAGTCATTGGCTGGGCAATCCCTATTCTTATCTTAGCAATTATTGCTTACACATTCTGGGCTAATCCTGCAGCAGGCTGGCAGCAAACGATTAGTTGGGTGGTTTGGAATGGATCGTTATCTGCTATCGGAACTGCTATAGCTTTCGGACACCCTGCCGCCATACTCACTGCATTTGTAGCAGCACCGATTACATCATTGAATCCTTTAC
Source organism: Robertmurraya dakarensis (assembly GCF_900156875.1). Classification (GTDB taxonomy): domain Bacteria; phylum Bacillota; class Bacilli; order Bacillales; family Cytobacillaceae; genus Robertmurraya; species Robertmurraya dakarensis. Next base: position 435,798 of record NZ_LT707408.1, read on the forward strand.
TTGCAGCAGGATGGTTTGCGGGATTTGTACAAGCTTATTTTCGCCGTCCGAATGTTGGTGATTTTGAAACGCTTTCCGCTGATGTTTTTACGGTGAAAGGTTTTTGGAATAACAAGGTTACACGAATTTTACTAGTCATTGTGCTAGCGAATATTGGAAGCTCACTAGGGACATTTATTGGAGGAGCAGACGTAATCAGATTATTCTTAGAAAACTTTTAGAGGATAGAAATTATTTAGTGGAAGAAGGGGTTTAGTTCTTTTATGAGCTAAACCTTTTTTGAACATAAAAGGCCTGAATCCAGAAGATTCGGGCCTTTTAATGTATAAAAGCTCATTTAATTCCGCCTAACGAGATTAGGTTTATAATCTGGCTGTCTCTGAATGTATACAATTGCTTGCTGCAGATCTGAAAGCGTTTGTAGTTCAGAATCAATTTCAACTCCGAGCTCAATCATCGTATCTGCAATTTCTGGACCAATTCCGGTTAAAATGGTGGAGCAGCCTAATAATTTTAACCCTTTAACGATTTTGAATAAATGATTGACCACTGCCGTATCAACAAACGGGACTCCTGAGATATCAATAATCAATCTTCTAGCTTTTAGTTCTTTTACACGAAATAGTGTTTTTTCACGGATTTTCTTTGCCCGGTACGTATCGACATTACCTACAATTGGAAGTATACAAACATTATCAGTTAACGGGATAATCGGGACTGATAGTTCATCAACTGTTTCGCGGTGTGTTTTTATTAATTCGTCCTTGTAGTTAATATAATAAGCAGTATAGGCGTCAAGATAAAGGTCGATGATGTCATTGACATTCCGTTCTAATATAAAAAATTCATCCATGTTAAGGTTTGTATCAGATTCGCTGTAAAAGGATTTAATTGCATTCCAGATGATTCCGCGGGATGATAGGAAAAGTTCCCACGCTAAATGCACAGGAAAATCTGTTTTAGCACTGTTAAGTCCTCTTTCCTTTGCGATATCCATAATTTCTTCTGTTTTAATTTCAGAAATATTTTCAGCGACAATTCTCATGATTGGGTTGCCATTTTTATGATAATCATCGAGCTGACCATTCTCTTTTAGAACAGAATTCAGGTAGCTCTTATTTCTGCTCAAATATTGAAGCCATTCCTGAGTGTAAAAGTCTAAATTCTTAAATAAAAATTGAGATAATTCTACTTTTGAATCAACTGTTTCGATCATTGCCTGTCCTCCTAGAAAAGAGTGGGTGTGCATTTTTTTAAAGCTGAGAAAAAACGTTGTACCTTTTCCTTCCTCACTTGTTACGCGGATATTTCCGTTGTTGCTTTGTATCGCATTAAAGACTTGAGCAAGCCCCATTCCTTTTCCATCTTGCTTTAAAGTGAAGAATGGAGTTCCCAAGAGACGCACCTTATCTTTCGGTATCCCTACACCAGCGTCAGAGATATTGACTTGAACCTCTGAATAATTATCAGTTTGTTCGATGGTCAAAGTGCCTCCGTCTGGCATGGCTTCAATGGCGTTTTTTATTAAATTAAATAATGCTTTTTTTATTTGATCTTTCCGCCCAACCACCAATGCGTCTTCATTTTCGAACTTCTTCACCACTTGAATGTTATAAAGCTGATTTTGAAATAGAAGAAGAACGGAGTCGATCTTTCGGCAGATGTTAAAAGTTGTCCGCTTTTCTTGGGCGAACTCAGGTTTTGACACACTCATTAAATCGTTGAGGATATTAATTGCCCTCTCCAATTCTGTTTGGGCAATTTGATAATACTCCTGACTCGCGGTTTCTTCCATTAGCTGAAGAAAACCTCTTACAGCGGTGAGAGGGTTCCGAACCTCGTGGGCAATCCCTGCAGCCATTTCACCAACTGAAGATAATAAGTGGTTATTCCAGTTAGTATGATCATGAGAACTCTGTAAGGAATTGATATTAAAGATGTATAGATAAAATTTTTCTGTCTTCCCGTTTTCCTTGTTCTCATGAAATAAAAAGAAATATGGATGCGAGTCAATGGTTACAAAAAAATCTCTTTTTTTCCCCATAAAGCATTCATGAAGATTTGTCTTTGCGTCATTGTTTTTTATCAAATTGAAGATATTGTTTGTACCTTCGACCTCAAAGTCTAGTAATCTTTTCCCTTCAGGATTTATTTTTTGTATTGTTCCATCTGGGTTTAATTCAATTAGCCCATAGGGATAGTCATGGGCGATAGGTAATGTTGTCATTGTGTTTACCCTGCCCTTCTTTAATCCACTTCACTGCTCTAACCCTTGTTCCCATATTTATGGCGGTAGTAATTTCGAATTCATCCATCAAACGTTTCACCCCTGATAACCCCAACCCTAAGCCTTTTTTGGATGGAAATGCGTGATCAATATATTGATCAAGATTTGGAATACCGGGACCTTGATCTTTAGCGATAATTTCGATCCCATAAGAGGGAATGTCATTAATAATGATTTCTCCTCTTTTGGCATAGAAGACAATGTTCCGAGCTAGTTCCATAATAGACACGACTAATTTCGTTTGCTGTGTTTTGTTAAGACCGTGCTCTGCTGCTACCTTTTTACCGATCGAGCATGCCATATACACATCGTCCTCATTTTCAATTACAATCCTGAACAATTTTGTATTCCATCCTTTTCGGTCGATTAATAGTTAACTATAAAAAATATTTTAGCATATTTATACAGTTGTGTGAGTTAGTTTTTTAAAAATATCGAAAATTCCCATTCCGCTGAAACTAAAGGGACCTTCTGCTGGTCATAAGTTGTGTGAAGGCAGAATACAATGGAATTGGAAATATAAACCTGTAATAATTTAGAAATTTTTCAAAGAGTTGGGGAGAAAAAAATGGGGAAGTATCGTAATTTCGTATTGGTCGCAATGTTTATTAGTTTCATCGTATTGTTAGGATGTTCTAACAAAACTGCTAAGGAGCAAGAGTTAGAAAAACAAGTTGAGGAGCTTCAAAAGGAGTTAGCTGCCCAGCAAGAGAAAGAGATAGAAAAAGAAACAGATGAGGAAGTACCAATAGAAGAGGAAAAGCCCGCTCAAATAGAGGTGATTGATCCGAATACAAAAGAAGTAGTTACAATGTTTAAACCGGAAGAGATGGGATTTGGTACTGACAATGAGCTGTATGAGGCGGAATTGAAAAGCTGGGCAAAGGAATTGGCGAGAGGAACGGAAACAACTGAAGGATATGACCAACGAATGATCCCAGATAAATTGGGACCGGACGGTGAAATCATCAAGGGGAGTCCGCGGGTTATTCTTGATGAAGCTGAGCTGGTGGAGAAGGTGGTGGCTGCTTCTGAAAAGGGAGGAGTTGTCGAGCTTCCTTTATATATTACAGAAAGCGGTTATAACCCGGAGGAAGTTACTCAGTTAAATGAAGTGGTAGTCGCTTCGTATACTACCTATTTTGATACAAGTGTGGCGGGCAGGTCGAAAAATATTGAGCTATCCGCAGAAGCTATTAATAATGTTATTGTCGGAGTTGGTGATATCTTCTCCTTTAATACGACCGTCGGGCCTAGTGATGCAGAGCATGGTTATCAAAAGGCAATGGAAGCTGTGAATGGGAAGCTTGTTGAAGGGATTGGAGGAGGAATTTGCCAAACATCTTCGACATTGTTTAATGCAGTAGATCATCTTGCTGTGGACTATGTAGAGAAACACCATCATTCCGTGAGTGTTGGGTATGTGCCAAATGGAAGAGATGCGACGGTCTCATACGGAGGGCTCGATTTCAGATTTCAAAATACCACAAACGTACCACTTCTTCTGAAAGCTGTAATTAATGGAGGAGCACTTACAGTAGAGGTTAGGACTTCAAAAGCAAACCAAAGCCAATTATAAAGATAACAACAAAAGAAAACCCAAAAGCTCAAGCCGAAACAGGGCTTGAGTTTATTTATTGTAATTTATTACAAAAAGACATTGTCCGCTTGAGGTGGACAATGTCTTTTTATGGTACCAGGTACCTTCCTTTATTTTGGGGGAAGTTGTATAGTTAAAGAGAAATAGTTTTTTATTATAAGATGGTTAGGAGGACGATTTATGCGTAATAAAGAAATGCTTCTTATCCCGGGACCGACACCAGTAGTAGATTCTATTTATGATGCATTAGCATCAGAGACTAGAAGTCACACAGATGCTAGATTTGCTGCTACTTACAAGAGCTCAATAGAGAAAACTAGAGATATGCTAAAAACAGACGGAGAAGTTTTCGTCATATCTGGCTCAGGTACGATTGCAATGGAAATGGCACTTGTTAATACCGTTTCACCAGGTGAAAAGCTTTTAGTGGTGAGCCATGGCTTTTTTGGAGACCGCTTTATTAAATTAGGTGAAGCTTTTGGAATAAACGTAGACGTGATTCAAGCTGAATGGGGAAAGCAGGTAGACCCGAAAGCTGTGGAGGACAAGCTTGCAAATGGTGACTATAAAGCTGTTACTGTGACCCACGCAGATACTTCAACAGGAGTTGCTGCTAACTTAGATGTGCTTGTGCCAATTATTAAAAAGTATGGGGCGCTTGTTATTCTTGATGGTGTTTGTGCAACCGCTGCCATGGAAGAAGATATGAGCAAAACCTACGGAAGTGAAGATGCGAAGATTGACGTTGTGTTAACAGGCTCTCAGAAGGCGATAGGAGTGCCTCCTGGTCTTGCGATTGTGGCTTTTAACCAGACGGCATTAGCAGCAAGAAAGAAAATGGAACGTGTAACAGCGTATTACTGTGACATATATAATTGGATTCCTATTATGAATGACCCGACCAAGTATTTTGCTACACCACCTGTTAACCTCATCTATGCATATGATGAAGGAATGAAGCTAGTGCTTGAAGAAGGGATGGAAAATCGCTATAAGCGTCATGCGGCTTATGGAAAAGGAGTGCGAGCTGGCCTAGGTGTGTATGGAATGAAGGCGCTTGCAGAAGAAGATGTAGCAGCTGCTACACTGAGCTGTATTCTTTACCCTGAAGGAATGGATGATGCGGGATTCCGTTCTGCTCTTGCTAAAAAAGGATTAATTGTGGCTGGGGCACTTGCGCATCTGGCTGGAAAAGCATTTAGAATTGGACATATGGGGAACACAACGGTTGAAATGCTTGAAAAAGCACTTGTTCTAATCGGAGAAACAATGGAAGAGCAAGGATATTCTGTTGATGCTGATCAAGCAGTAAAGGCTTTCAGATCAATCGTTAGTTAATTCTTTTTTTAAAAAAAGAAGGAAGGGGAATCATCACCAAGTAGCAAAAGGTGATGATTTTTCTTATTAAAGGGGGTTAATTTGTCACTTAAGGTGCAACCGTTGCAAACGGATAGATTAATGGTATTACTAGCAAAATCTATTAAAAATGTGTGATTCCTGCCCCTTTTTTACCAAGATAATGGTATATTTTAGTATGTGAATATAGACTTGTTACAAAAGGGGTATGTATGAAGGAAATAAATATAAATAAAATATATTATGTCGTTGTGTTGTGCGCGATAGCCGTTATGATAATGGGCTTATTTATTAATAATGTCCGCATGGATGAATTTGAATTAGATTATGTCGTACATATTATATTGGTGGTAACTCTATCTATGTGTTTATTGCTTTTTCCTAAGGTTCGAACAGATTCGCTTAGAATAACCATTACAATCGTTGCCTCTGTTTATTTTTATGCGCTTTTCTTTTTATATCCAGAGACGTCATCCAATTTTATTTTATTATGCTTTATTCCAGCATTCTCAATTTTATTTTTTGATTCCAAGCTTTTTTATTTTTCTTTGTCATTAAACTGTGCAGGTATTATCTTATTATTTGGTTATATTATGATTTTTGATCAAGGACAGCAGTATCCCTATATAGAAGAGGACCTAATCGGTAATGTTATAAATTTCATTGCGAGTCAAATTATTGTGTATTTTATTTTTTACCTAACTAATAGACGAATGATAAAACAACAATTGTACTACGAGCAAATACAGCAGTCTGAACGTTTGAAGACAACTGGCCAGCTCGCAGCTGCTGTTGCACATGAAATTAGAAATCCTCTAACTGTCGTGAAGGGGTTTTTGCAGTTTTTCCAGCAAGACACTTCCTTTTCCGCCGATCGAAAAGGGCATATTGCTTTGATGATTGATGAGTTAAATACGGCTGAGCAGGTAATTTCTCAGTTTTTATCAGTCGCTAAGCCAGAAAAAGAAAAAGCAACTGAAAAAGTGGACGTCAAGCATGTTCTTCAGAGTGTTACAGATCTGCTGCATTCATATGGACTGTTAAATGATAATCAAATCCAATTAAAAATAACAGATGAATGTTACATTGCTGCGAGTAATATTGAGTTTAAACAATTACTAATAAATATTATTAAAAACGCCATTGAGGCCTCTAAGACGGGGGATTTGGTTTTTGTTACGGCTAGCAGGGAAAATGATAAAGTGGTCATAAACGTTATAGATCAGGGACAAGGAATGTCTGAAGAAGAAATTGCCTCTTTAGGAACTCCTTTCTATTCCTTAAAAAGTAAAGGAACAGGATTAGGGATGATGATTTGCTTTAATATTGTTAAAAAATATAAAGGCAGAATAGACTTCCAATCTTCAAAGGGGCACGGAACAACTGTCACGATACGCTTTCCTTCAATTGAATATAAGAGTAATTAGGCGCAAGGCTTTAACAAGGCTGCGCCTATTATTATACAGTTAGCAGTGAACGATTTTAAAAAGAGGAAAGCAGGCTTATCTAAGAGAAAAGTATGCGGAAAGTGCGGCAGGATAGGCTCCTGAGTGAATTTGATCAAACGTTTGATCAATGATTGTGCAGGGAAATTCGACAATAACGTGAACCGTGTGAAAAGGATCACCTGCTTTATAGATAAAACATGTTAAACTTGGAGAAAATGAGAAAGTCAACGTAATAGAGGTGTAAATAAATGAAAACAGTTTTAGTAATTGGTGGAGGGATCACCGGCATATCTGCCATGTATGACCTTCAAAAATGGAAAAAGAATAATCATTCAGATGTAAGGCTTATTTTAACAGAGGGTTCTTCAGAATTAGGCGGGAAAATTTCCACGGTTCACAAAGACGGCTTTTTGATGGAAGCGGGGGCAGATTCTCTTGTTTCCCGTAAAGCAAGCATGATGTCTTCCATAGAAGAGCTGGGGCTTGAGGAGGAAATTGTTTATAATGCGACAGGACGCTCGCTGATTTTTGCTGATGGAGAACTAAAGCCAGTACCTGCTGATGCTGTATTTGGAATCCCTGCAAGTGTGGAGTCATTAGCAACCACCACTCTCGTTTCGGCACAGGGAAAAGTGGAAGCACTGAAGGATTTATATACGAAGAATGAGACCTTTACAAAAAGCGACTCTATTGGAGAATTCCTGGAGTATTTTTTAGGAAAAGAACTTGTAGAGAAGCAGATTTCTCCTATTCTTTCCGGTGTCTATTCAGGGAATTTGCATGATTTGACGATCTCCTCAACGATTCCATTTGTTTTTGACTATAAAGAGGAATTTGGAAGTATCATAAAGGGATTAGAGGCAAATAAAGCGAAATTCCAAAGCCGCAGCGGGGCGAAGTTCTTTTCTTTTAAAAGCGGTCTCGACACCCTTATTAATGGATACGTGAAAAAGATGGAGGATGTTGAAATCCTTAAGGAATATAAAGCAGTCAAGCTTGAGAAAAGCCAAGGACGATATCTTGTGACCTATGAAAATGGAGAAATAATTGAGGCTGATCAGGTAATCCTTAGCATCCCGCATGATGCGGCGGAGAGATTATTCGAAAATACTGCTCTTGAGAAAGAGTTTGCGCAATTTACGAATAGTTCACTTATCAGTGTTTATGCAGGGTTTGATATTCCTGATGATGTGCTCCCGACTGAGGCGACGGGCTTTGTGACAGCAACTTTTGAACTGTCATGCAATGCTTGTACATGGACGAGCAGGAAATGGGAGCATACATCAAAACAAGGAAATCTGCTTATAAGAATGTTTTATAAAAGCAGTCACCCTAGATTTGATGAAATTAATGGGAAAAGCAAGGAAGAACTTCTTCAAGTGGCACTTGCGGATATTGAAAAAAGCTTGGGTATTAAAGCAGAACCTAGTGTTAGTGAAGTTACGGACTGGTCAGAAATGATGCCGAATTATTCAATTACGCATCCTCAAAGCGTTGAAGATGTGGAAAGAAGTCTTGCTGAGGAATACCCTGGTATTTATATTTCCGGCTGTTCTTATTATGGTGTCGGAATACCAGATTGTATTGAAAACGGAGCGAATACGGCGAAAAAGGTGATTCAGAAACTTTAAAGAGGTGTTTTGTATTGAAAATAGCTACCGTTGGGACGGGGTCGATTGTTGATTCTTTTTTATCAGCAGTAAATGAGATAGACGATGTTAAGTGTGTGGCGATGTATTCTCGGAAAGAGCAGAGTGCTCGGCCATTAGCAGAAAAATACGAGATTGATTCTATTTATACCGATTATGAATCGATGTTAAGAGATCCATCTATTGAATTTATTTATATTGCGTCTCCAAATAGTTTCCATTATGAGCATGCAGCCCAAGCCTTAGAAAATGGAAAGAACGTGATTTGCGAGAAGCCTTTTACTTCTACAGTGAAAGAAACCGAGAGCTTAATGGCGCTTGCGAAAAAGCAAAAGCTTATGCTGTTTGAAGCGATATCGACGATACATCTTCCGAATTATGAACTTGTAAGGAACCAGATTGATAAGCTTGGCCGCATTACATTCATTCAATGCAACTATAGTCAGTATTCAAGTAGATATAACCAGTTATTAAGTGGAGAAACTCCCAATGTGTTTAATCTGAAATTCTCAGGAGGAGCCCTTACAGACATTAATATCTATAACCTGCATTTTGTGATGAATTTATTTGGATCTCCTCAATCAATTCACTATGAGGCGAACAAACATGGGAATGGGATCGATACATCTGGAGTTTTGCTGCTAAAATATCCTGATTTTATTGCAGAATGTGTTGGCTGTAAAGATTCTAATAGTATGAATTTTGTTCTAATCCAAGGTGAGAAGGGGTATCTTCACGTTGAAAATGGAGCTAATGGGTGCAGAAGAGTCATTGTCCATATAGATGATGAGGAAATTTCATTAAACATGCAGAGTAACAGCAACCGTTTGTATTACGAATTAGCAGCTTTTAAAGAGATGTACACTAAAAGAGATTTTGAGCGTTGTTATGAATTGCTAGACCATACACACTCCGTTATGAAAATGCTGGTAGAAGCAAGAAAAACAGCCGGAATCATCTTCGAAGCAGATCAAAAAGAATAAAACATCCCCGAAATAAAAATAAAAGTCAGATTCCCACGAATTGTCTATCGTAAGGAATCTCACTTTTTTGTATTACTTCTGTCCGTCTAGAGTGGACACTGTCTTTTGACGGTACCTGGTACCATGGAGAACTTCGAAGTATTGGTGGAGCAGGTTTTCGTTGATGGTGTCCCACTTTTGGGTGAGGGCGTATTTTCTGCCTTCTAGGCCCAATTGTTTCCGCTTAGAGTCATTGATTAACAGCTTAATGATACATTGAGTAAAGTCTCGGACATTTCCTGGTTCGCATAGAATTCCGTTTACTCCTGTTTGGAGAATATTTCTTACCCCTCCGGAGTTTGCGGCAACGACAGGTGTTCCGCTGGCTAATGCTTCAAGAACGACATTTCCAAATGTTTCGGTAGAAGAAGGAAACACAAATAGATCAGACGCAGAATAGACCTCTGCTAAATCCTGTCCGCTTAAATAACCTGTAAAAAGCATGTTACTAGGTGCGTTTTGTTCAATTTCTTCGCGCATTGGGCCATCACCAACAACAAGCCATTGAATTTGATCATTTAGTGGCGGCGGCAGGGAATTGGCAACGTTTAAAAGGGTGTGTATGTCTTTTTCTGGAGCAATTCTTCCGACATACGTTAATAAATATTTTCTGCGTATCTTGTATTTTTTTCGAACAGCCAATTTATCGTAAAAAGGATGATATAGCGTACAATCCACGCCCCTTCCCCAAATTTCTAAATTTAAGAAGCCATGCTTTTCTAAGCTGGTTAATGTTTCGGATGATGGAACAAACAGTCTTTTAAATGGGCGATGAAACCATTGCATATACTTCCACAATACTTTTGATAGAAATTCAAAGTTATAGTATTTTAAGTAATGGTCAAAGTCTGTATGATAGGATCCAACAAGTGGAATATCTAATTTTTTAGCAAAATAGACCCCGCATAATCCAATATTAAATGGTGTTGCCACATGAATTAAATCAGGTCCGAATTCTTCGAGCTCATTCTTTATTTGAACAAGGCTTGGGAAAGCCAATCGGCATTCAGGATATAAAAAAAAGGAAAGACTGTTGAAACGATGGATATTGCTTGTCACATAATCCTGTGGTTCAGATCTTGGTGCAAAGATTTTAAACTCAACATCCTGTCTGCCTAAATAATCGGTCAGCATCTTGAGTGTCCGGGCCACGCCGTTTATATCAGGATCATAAGTGTCTGTGAATAAAGCTAACCTCATCATGCTCCCCCTCGTATAGTACTAGTAAGAGCTCTTTCTAGAAGAATTTCCAGTTGATCCGGATCCTCTAAAATTCACTCTAGATTCCTATAGGTTATCAAGGTTAGCCTTTCGGCTTCCCCATCTTAAATATTTTAGTTTTACCCTTGTTTCACCCACCTGATGGGGAAGCCGAGGTAAAGTTCAAACTATCAATAATAGATTAATGTGTTGTTCTTATTTCGCAGGGGGATAGTTTCCCTACTGCTTCTTTGAAATGCCTTTAACTGAATATCGAGAAATGGCGGAGAATGGAGGAAGCTCCAGCGTTTTACTCCGTCATTTTTTTATAGCGTTCATAGACCTGCTCATGGGACAATGGAACCGACAGGATCGTATCAGGATATTGCTTCTCCCCCTTGCGGACACTTTGGTGTACTGCTTCATAAGCCTGCTACCCATGGTTCATTATTGAAGGTCTAACCACTGGTTGCGCCGCCGTAAAAGAAGTGAGTGTAGCGCTCATGATGGACTTCTTTTCTTTGAGTGCTGATGACGAGGAAGACATCGATGATTCCCGTGGGCACCCAGGTCTGAACGTTCTTGATTAACTTACATACTGGAGGTGATTGGTATGTCACAAATGCTTGTTGGTGTAGATGTAAGCTTGAAGTCCCATCATGTCCATTTCATGAAGGAGGACGGGTCCACACTCGCCGACTTTTCTGTTTCTAATGATCAAACCGGGGCCGAAACCCTGATCAAACGAATGCTAGAAACTGCGGAAAAAAGTCAGGCCAACCAATTGAAGATTGGGATGGAAGCCACTGATCTTTACAGTTGGCACCTTGCCCATTATCTACAAGACCAAATGAAAGGCTATGAACCTAAGTTTCAAGCCTCTATCTACGTACTAAATGCGAGAAAAGTCGCTCGTTTCAAAAAAGGGTATGATTCTCTTGTAAAAAACGATCGCATAGATGCCTGGGTCATCGCTGACCACTTGCGCTTTGGCCGACTGCCAGCCCAAATGAAAGATGCCATACAATATGAAGCTCTTCAGCGCTTAACGCGAACAAGGTTTCATTTTATGCGGGAGATTGCCCGAAATAAAACGTATTTCCTTAACCAGCTCTTTTTAAAGTTCAGTGGACTGAGACAGGATAATCCATTTTCAGATAAATTCGGAGCTACGAGTATGGCTGTCATGGAGGAACTAGAGCCCGAAACGATCGCTGAAATGAGCCTCGAGGAACTCGTCGAGTTCCTGCAAGATAAAGGAAAAAACCGATTTGAAAAGCCAGAGGAAATCGCAAAATACCTTCAAAAGTTGGCTAGATCATCTTACCGGCTGAATAAGGCTATGCAGGACCCCGTAAATATTTCGATGTCTGTTACTTTAAGTACCATTCAACATATCGAGTCACAGGTAAAGCGTCTGGATAAAGAAATTGCCAAGTTAATGAAAGGCATACCGCAAACCCTAACGTCTGTAAAAGGAATTGGAGACGTTTATGCGGCAGGGTTGATAGCTGAAATTAGCGATATAAAGCGATTTAAAGATCATCATGCCTTAGCGAAATATGCAGGTTTGGTATGGAACCAGAACCAATCAGGCGAATTCGAATCCCAGGAAACGGCTAGAATGAGGACAGGTAATAAATACCTGCGTTACTACCTTATTCAAGCTGCCGATAAGATCCGAAAGTACGACTCTGAATATAAAGCTTTTTACACAAAGAAGTACGATGAAGTTCCAAAACATAAACACAAACGCGCTCTCGTCTTAACCGCAAGAAAACTGGTACGATTGGTGTTTTCGCTACTACGCACCAATCAGTTGTACACACCACCCGAAAGGAGAGATTAAAACTTCTCATTCACACCCTTTCAAACACCCAGCTTCACACTTGAAAGTATTGGTAAAAAATTGAAAATAGTGTGAGGTTTATTAGGTATACTCTTTTTTAAACACTTTTCAATGAAAGACAATATTAATTTCCAATTCATTGAATTTTAGTGCTTGACATATTACCACTGGGCTT
>NZ_LT707408.1:448510-469901 GCF_900156875.1 Robertmurraya dakarensis
TCCCCCTCGTATAGTACTAGTAAGAGCTCTTTCTAGAAGAATTTCCAGTTGATCCGGATCCTCTAAAATTCACTCTAGATTCCTATAGGTTATCAAGGTTAGCCTTTCGGCTTCCCCATCTTAAATATTTTAGTTTTACCCTTGTTTCACCCACCTGATGGGGAAGCCGAGGTAAAGTTCAAACTATCAATAATAGATTAATGTGTTGTTCTTATTTCGCAGGGGGATAGTTTCCCTACTGCTTCTTTGAAATGCCTTTAACTGAATATCGAGAAATGGCGGAGAATGGAGGAAGCTCCAGCGTTTTACTCCGTCATTTTTTTATAGCGTTCATAGACCTGCTCATGGGACAATGGAACCGACAGGATCGTATCAGGATATTGCTTCTCCCCCTTGCGGACACTTTGGTGTACTGCTTCATAAGCCTGCTACCCATGGTTCATTATTGAAGGTCTAACCACTGGTTGCGCCGCCGTAAAAGAAGTGAGTGTAGCGCTCATGATGGACTTCTTTTCTTTGAGTGCTGATGACGAGGAAGACATCGATGATTCCCGTGGGCACCCAGGTCTGAACGTTCTTGATTAACTTACATACTGGAGGTGATTGGTATGTCACAAATGCTTGTTGGTGTAGATGTAAGCTTGAAGTCCCATCATGTCCATTTCATGAAGGAGGACGGGTCCACACTCGCCGACTTTTCTGTTTCTAATGATCAAACCGGGGCCGAAACCCTGATCAAACGAATGCTAGAAACTGCGGAAAAAAGTCAGGCCAACCAATTGAAGATTGGGATGGAAGCCACTGATCTTTACAGTTGGCACCTTGCCCATTATCTACAAGACCAAATGAAAGGCTATGAACCTAAGTTTCAAGCCTCTATCTACGTACTAAATGCGAGAAAAGTCGCTCGTTTCAAAAAAGGGTATGATTCTCTTGTAAAAAACGATCGCATAGATGCCTGGGTCATCGCTGACCACTTGCGCTTTGGCCGACTGCCAGCCCAAATGAAAGATGCCATACAATATGAAGCTCTTCAGCGCTTAACGCGAACAAGGTTTCATTTTATGCGGGAGATTGCCCGAAATAAAACGTATTTCCTTAACCAGCTCTTTTTAAAGTTCAGTGGACTGAGACAGGATAATCCATTTTCAGATAAATTCGGAGCTACGAGTATGGCTGTCATGGAGGAACTAGAGCCCGAAACGATCGCTGAAATGAGCCTCGAGGAACTCGTCGAGTTCCTGCAAGATAAAGGAAAAAACCGATTTGAAAAGCCAGAGGAAATCGCAAAATACCTTCAAAAGTTGGCTAGATCATCTTACCGGCTGAATAAGGCTATGCAGGACCCCGTAAATATTTCGATGTCTGTTACTTTAAGTACCATTCAACATATCGAGTCACAGGTAAAGCGTCTGGATAAAGAAATTGCCAAGTTAATGAAAGGCATACCGCAAACCCTAACGTCTGTAAAAGGAATTGGAGACGTTTATGCGGCAGGGTTGATAGCTGAAATTAGCGATATAAAGCGATTTAAAGATCATCATGCCTTAGCGAAATATGCAGGTTTGGTATGGAACCAGAACCAATCAGGCGAATTCGAATCCCAGGAAACGGCTAGAATGAGGACAGGTAATAAATACCTGCGTTACTACCTTATTCAAGCTGCCGATAAGATCCGAAAGTACGACTCTGAATATAAAGCTTTTTACACAAAGAAGTACGATGAAGTTCCAAAACATAAACACAAACGCGCTCTCGTCTTAACCGCAAGAAAACTGGTACGATTGGTGTTTTCGCTACTACGCACCAATCAGTTGTACACACCACCCGAAAGGAGAGATTAAAACTTCTCATTCACACCCTTTCAAACACCCAGCTTCACACTTGAAAGTATTGGTAAAAAATTGAAAATAGTGTGAGGTTTATTAGGTATACTCTTTTTTAAACACTTTTCAATGAAAGACAATATTAATTTCCAATTCATTGAATTTTAGTGCTTGACATATTACCACTGGGCTTTAAATGAAGTAAAAACATAGACTTCCGCCAACACAACCGATCACCATACCAACGATTACATCTGATGGATAATGAAGGCCCAGATAGATTCTAGATATACCAACGAATATTCCTATTGGGATTAAAATTGTGGATAGGATTGGTAAAAATAGAACGAACGGGATGATCACTGAAAAAATCGCTGTTGTATGTCCAGAAGGAAAAGAATGATCACGTAATGGTTTTTCAGGGAACATTGTTTTTTCTAGTTTTATATAAGGTCGTTGTCTTGGGAAAAATCTTTTGCAAAAGAAAACGGGAACATGACTTAGTGCGAGTGCGGCAGCGCTTGCAAGGGCTGTTATTCTAGTTTGACTAGAAGTAATCAAAATCAGGAATAGGACAGCGGATATGGTGAACAATGCCCCGCCAAGATTGGTAATCATACTGAAAAAGCAATTCATATATTTGTTCTTAAAATATCGATTTATTTTGCGGAATAGCTGGCATTCATAGTTATAGCAAGTGAGCAGTAGTCTCGTCATAGGTTTTCTCCTTAGCATTTAGGCTGGCTTGATCTGCGTGTTTCTTAATAATTGGCGGTCTGCCAATTGATATATAAGTAATATTGTGATTTTGAATATCCTTTAGAGAGTAGCAATTCCTCCCATCAATGACGATCGCTGTTCTCATGTATTTCTCATAAATATCTAAGGAGGCATGTTTGATTTCGTTCCATTCTGTGGCAATAATCGCTGCATCAGCATTTTGAAGGGCACTCTCGATGGTTACGGCATATTGAATGGAATTCCCTAAATGTTGTAATGTATTTGGCAGTGCAGCAGGGTCAAAGGCTGTAACCGCCGCACCTTCCTTTTGTAATTCATGAATGATGGTTAGTGAAGCGGCCTCACGGATATCATCTGTATTAGGCTTAAATGAAAGACCTAGTAAAGCGATCTTTTTTCCTTTAAGCGAAGATAGTAACTCCTTTGCTTTTCTGACAGGGAGTGACTGTTGTCTGTTATTAACTTGAATGACTGCTTGCAGGAGATCAAATGGGTGTTGAACATTTCCGGCAAGCTGAACGAGTGCCTGGGTGTCTTTTGGAAAACAAGATCCTCCATAACCAATTCCTGACTGTAAGAAATGTGGTCCGATTCGTTTATCGGAACCAATTCCTTTTGTTACTTCCTCTATATTTGCACCGATTTTTTCACAAATAGCAGCAATTTCATTAATAAAGCTAATTTTCGTTGCTAGGAAAGCGTTTGAGGCGTATTTAATCATTTCAGCGCTCTTTATATCCGTTTTGATACATGGAATACCTAACGGTAGATAGATACTTTCTATCGTAGAGGCTGCTTCCGTGCTGCTTGCACCAATCACAATTCGGTCGCCGTTAAAAAAGTCTGTCATGGCACATCCTTCTCTTAGAAATTCGGGATTAGAAACAACGTCAATCCGAACATCCGGGGGTTTTCTTTCATGAATGAGGCGTTGTATTTTATCATTAGTCCCCACAGGAACAGTGCTTTTCGTACATATAATACAATCTCTTTTTATATATTGTGGAATGGTCTCGGCTGCTTTCATAATGAAATCTAAATTAACGGTGCCATCGTGTTTTTGAGGTGTACCGACGGCAATGTAAATAATTTCGGCTTTTCTATAGGCGGTGTCAGGGCTTATCGTGAAGTGCAGCCGTCCGTTATCTAAGTGCTTTTCAAGCAGGGGTTCCAGACCTGGTTCGTAAATGGGGGATCGACCTCTTTTAAGCATTTCAATTTTTTCTTCATTCACGTCTATACAGATGACTTCATGCCCCAATTCAGCTAAACAAACACCTGTTACTAATCCAACATATCCTGCTCCAGTAACGGCAATGTTCATGTAATCCCTCCAATAAGGAAATAATCTGACAACTACATTGTACGAAAGAAACCTTAACGCAATCTTGACCCAGTGTTAAGACGGTGTAAAATGTTTGTATAAAAGGGGATTAGGTACCGGATTAGGTACCAGGTACCGCGAAAGGACATTTGTCCTTTTTGAGCGTACACTATATTACATACCAGAAAGAGGAACGATACTATGTATTTGACGATAAAGGAAGCGGCAGAATATTTATCTATTACAGAAGAAGCGGTGCAGTCTCTTATTCAGACAAAGCGTATACGTGCGGTTTTTGATGGAGAAAGTTATCTGATTAATAAGGAACAATTCAATACGCACTTGAAACAAGTAGAAAAATACAAAGAATTAATAGAAGAAATTCTTAACGAGCCAATCCCCGAAGACCGAGACATAAAAGATGAAGACTAAGTGTCTTTTTAAGGTACCAGGTACCGCCCGTGGACAAAAATGGGAAAGTGTCTTTTTGAGGTACCAGGTACCGCCCGTGGACAAAAATGAGAAAGTGTCTTTTTAGGGTACCAGGTACCGGGGGGTGAATGTTAGAATAGGGGATGTCTGAGTGAATGTCAGCATGGAAAGGGGTTCTAGGGATGAAGCAGCTTTCAATTACTTCTCTTTTAGATGTCATCGGTGAGTTATTTTCAGATGAAATTTCTCTTGCGGTATCAAATACTAGTGAGTATATTTATTATCGTCCGAGTAAACGAATTGATTTAAAAATTAAGCCAGGCGATCCTGTCAAGAAAGGGACGATTGCGCATAAGGCTTTAACATCAAAACAAAAGGTATCAGAGTTCATAGATAAAGAGATTTATGGAATTCCTTATCATGGAATGGCTGTGCCTTTTTCGAATACTGATGAAATTGAAGGGTGTGTAACGGCTATCTATCCTGCCTTAACGAATGGGAAATCAGTCGTTACCATAAAGACTTTAGATGGTTGGAAGCCAATTCCATTTTCTGACGTTATCTACATAGAAGCAAAGGACAGAAAGACACATGTTATTTCGGAGTCGATCTCCGGTACACATAAATATTCTTTGCAGGAATTTGAATATACATTGCCAAAGGATTCCTTCATTCGATGTCACCGATCTTTTATTGTAAACGTCAACCATATTAAAGAAATATACCCGGATAGTCACTCAACCTTTATGCTCGCTATGAAAAATGAAACGAGAATTTCTGTAAGTCAGTCTTATTCGAGTTACTTTCGAAAATTATTAGGTTTCTAACATTCTTCCTCATCATCAAAATTTTCTGTTTCGTTCGAAATTTTACTAATTCTGTCCTGCTCTCCTAATATTCTGAACTCAATGCGATAAAATAAAAATAAAACGCAAAACTTGGAAAGAGGGATGGGAAATGAACAACAACTATGAACGCATTAAAGATCAGCGGCTATTAAATTGTGTTGTATCAGCAGAGGAAGCAGCGTCTTGGATACAAGATGGCATGACTTTAGGGTTAAGCGGATTTACTCGAGCTGGCGATGCAAAAGCAGTTCCATTTGCCTTAGTAAAAAGAGCAGAACATGAAAAGTTTAAAGTTAATGTTTATACTGGAGCATCATTAGGATCTGATATAGACAAGGAGTTTGCTGAAGCGGGCATTATCAACAAGCGTCTTCCTTTCCAGGCAGATCCAACGATGAGGAAGAAGATAAATGAAGGGGAATTATTCTTTATTGATCAACATCTATCTCACAATGCGGAATGGGTACGTGCAGGAGTACTAGATACTATTGATTTCGCAATTGTGGAAGCGGTTTCTATAACTGAAGATGGAATGATCATCCCGACAACTTCAATTGGAAATTCATATGTTTTCACAGAGCATGCGAAAAATATAATTGTAGAAATAAACATGAGCCAGCCTGAATTACTAGAAGGAATTCATGACTTATACGATCCAGGGAAACAGGGTGAGCGAAATCCAATTCCACTAACGAAAGCAGGAGATCGAATTGGAACGCTTGGAATTCCTGTAGATCCTAGTAAAGTTAAAGGAATTGTCTTCACAAATCAGCTTGATTCTCCATCAACAATTGTAGCGCCTGATGAGGAAACGAAAATTATGGCTGATCATTTAATTAATTTCTTACGTGAAGAAATTAAAGCAGGTCGCTTAACAAACAGTCTAGCACCATTGCAATCTGGGATTGGTTCCCAAGCAAATGCTGTTCTTCACGGTTTAATAGACTCAGAGTTTGAAGATTTAGAGGTTTATTCAGAAGTGCTGCAGGATGCAGTATTTGATTTGATCGATGCTGGAAAAGTAAATGTTGCTTCTTGCTGTTCAATTACACTGTCAGAAGACAAGATGAATCAAGTTTTTTCTAATTTTGAAAAATACCGTGACAAACTAATTATGCGCCCGCAGGAAATTTCAAACCATCCCGAAATTATCCGCCGACTCGGCTTAATTTCTATTAACACCGCATTAGAGTTAGATATTTATGGCAATGTTAACTCCACTCATGTAATGGGTAAAAAGATGATGAATGGAATCGGCGGGTCTGGAGACTTTGCACGTAATGCCCGTTTGGCAATTTTCGTTACGAAGTCTATTGCGAAAAACGGTGACATTTCCAGTATTGTTCCGTTTGTATCCCATGTTGACCATACGGAGCATGATGTTGATGTAATTGTAACTGAACAAGGCTATGCGGATCTGCGCGGATTGGCTCCGAGAGAACGTGTGGAGTTAATTATTCAAAATTGTGCACATCCTATGTACCGTGATCAACTTTGGGATTATTATACAGAAGCGCTTACTTATGGCGGCCAAACGCCACATGTTTTAGAGAAAGCTCTATCATGGCACATCAACTTTGAAAAAAATAAAACGATGAGGCAAACAGTTAACCAAGAAGCCTAACATGAGAGCAATTTACTCACCGTTCATCCCTCACATTAGGGAGGACGGTGAGTTTTTTTTGTAATTGAGGTGTACTAAAACGGGGATAAGATAATTTGATATAATAAGAAAAGTCTATTAATATATTGGAGGTCTAAACATGTCTGTATTAGAAATTATTCGATCTAGAAGAGAGATTACTAGTTTTGAGAACAAAAAAATTCCTGGAGAGCTGCTAGAAAATATTGTGGATGCAGCCTACTACTCTCCTTCTGGAAATAATCTAAACTCCCGTGAGTTCATCCTCGTTCAGAACAGATCAACTCTTGATTATCTTGAAAAAACAACGCCGTATATGAAGTGGTTATCAACAGCACAAGCTGCAGTTGTCGTGACGGGCCGCCCAGATATCAGCAAATATTGGCTCCAAGATGCCTCAATTGCATGTGGGTATGTGTGGTTGACTGCAACCGATCTAGGGTTAGGAGTTGGTTTTGGCGCTGTATACCATTCTGAAGACCAGGAGGAATCAGAAAATAGAGAGAAGCATGTCAGAAAAGAGTTAGGACTTCCGGATGATCGACGGGTTGTGGCGATTCTAGGCTTGGGATATCCGGCAGAAAAACCAAAAGAAAAGAAATTGCTAAAAAGAAATGAAACGATATTTTTCGAGAAATTCCGACAATAATGAGGGTTTTTTGCTGTAACTGATCATTATTGAAAAAAACTAAGGTAGGATAGTTTTGTTTCTAAATAAAATAATAGTTTTTAACGGTTGATTCATTATGATTTTAAGAACTAAATACACTAGTTCGTGGATATCTAACCAATCGTGAAGTTCATTAAGATTATCCTAGTATAATAAAAATAATCAAAAAAATAATAAAATTCGGTAGATAAATAGAAAAAAGATGTTATAATATATCTAATCTTGTAAAATAATCTGACAATTAGGGGGACAACAAAGTGTTTAAAAAGAGAAATTTATGGCTTGTACCTTTCCTGTTTTTAAGTCTTGTATTAGCGGGCTGTGGAGGCGGAACAGAAACAAGCAGCGAGGGAGATTCATCATCAGACAACGGTGGTAGCAATGATGGAAAAACTTATAACTTGAAGGCAGGTCACTCATTGCCAGAGAACCATCCTTACCAATTAGCATTAGTAGAATTGGCTGAAAAAGTAGAGGAACGTACAGAAGGACAAGTAAAAATCGAAGTCTTTCCATTAAGTCAGTTAGGTGCAGAGAGAGAGTTAACAGAGGCACTTACATTAGGAACAGCTGATTTGTCAATTTCGTCTACAGCACCAATTGCAAACTTCTATCCACAAATTGGAATTGTTGATTTACCATTTTTATTTGAATCAAGAGAGCATGCTTTCAATGTATTAGATGGTGAAGTTGGTCAAGAATTACTAGCTGGCTTAGAGGATGTTGGTATCGTTGGAGTTGAATGGGGAGAAAATGGGTTCCGCCACATCACTAACAGTACACATCCAATTACAAAGCCTGAAGACTTAAAAGGCGTAAAAATTCGTACACAAGAAAACCCAATCCACTTAGACGCATTTACAGCACTAGGAGCACAACCAACTCCTATGGCTTGGAATGAAGCACTAACAGCACTACAACAAGGTGTTGTTGATGCACAGGAAAATCCAATTGTTGTTGCAGATACGTACAAGCTTCATGATGCAAATCAAAAGTATATGACATTAACTGGACATCTATTCTCACCAGCAGTCCTTATGTTCAGCAAAACAGTTTGGGACTCATTCCCTGCTGATATCCAAGAGATTCTTCTTGAAGAAGGTAAAGCAGCAATGCAGTTAGAACGCGAATTAAGTGTTAAAGCGGATGAAGATTCTTTACAAATTGTTAAAGACAATGGAATTGAAGTCATTGAAGAAGTGGATGTAGCTCCATTCCGTGAAGCGATTCAATCTGTCTACGAAAAGTATGAAGGTGAGTTTGGCAAAGACAAAATTGAGGCGATTTTAAACACTAAATAACACAAATGAAAACTTGGCGGGTGTACGGTTAGCTAGATCGTACACTAACCAAGTTTTTTAAAACTAAGGAGAATCTAAAGTGGCGAAAAGGTTATTAGATATCATCAATGGCGTAATCAAATGGGTACTCATTATTATGTTTATTGCTATGGTTATTGTTGTATTTTTGCAGGTACTATTTCGATTCGTCCTTAACCAGCCACTGGCTTGGACGGAGGAAATGGCCAGATATTTACTTGTGTGGCTAACGTTTTTAGGAGCTGGCTATGGTATGAGTGTTAAAGCTCATCCGAGCATAGAATTGCTCTATGAAAAAACGAGTGGTGTAGTCAAAAAGGGATTAACAATTATCTCTGCTGCTCTTATAATCTTCTTCTTCTGGCAAATCATCGACAGCAGCTTAGAATTTATCAGCAGAAGCATGGCACAAAAATCTCCAGCACTTCAAATTCCTATGGGCTATATCTACTACGTTATTCCTATATCAAGTGTACTATTCATTATTAATTTACTTTATGTAACCATCTCAGAATGGAGAAAGGGGGCGAGTAGTTGATGGCGTGGTTGTTATTTGGATTATTGATTGCTTTATTTATTATTAACATTCCAGTCGCAGTAGCGCTAGGGCTGGCTTCGATGCTTGTCTTAATGGTTCAAGACAGTGTTCCTTTAATGGTTGTCGTTCAAAAAATGTTCACATCAACTGACTCGTTTTCTCTAATGGCGGTTCCTTTCTTCGTTTTAGCTGGGAAGCTTATGGAAACAGGCGGAATTTCACAAAGATTAGTAGACTTTGCTAGTACGATTGTGGGACGCTTTCATGGCGGTTTAGCGATTGTATCCATTGTAGCCTGTATGTTTTTTGCTGCAATTTCTGGGTCGGCTGCAGCAACAACTGCTGCCGTAGGGGCAATATTAATTCCAGCGATGACACAGCGCGGATATGATAAAGGTTTCTCAACGGCTATACAAGCTGCCGGAGGTACAATTGGGGTTATGATTCCGCCAAGTGTACCGTTGATCCTATATGGTGTTATTGCGGGCGCTTCCATTGGCGACCTGTTCATCGCAGGTATCGCACCGGGAATGTTTGTTGGAATTACCCTTATTATCGTCGCTTATTTTATCTCAAGAAAACGAGGATATGGAAAAGGAGAGAAGAGTTCGTTAAAGGAAATTGTCGTCTCTTTTAACAAGGCGATTCTTGCTATCTTAATGCCAGTTATTATCCTCGGGGGTATATACGGGGGGATTTTCACCCCGACAGAAGCATCGGTTGTAGCTGTTGTATACGGATTAATTGTAGGTCTTATTATTTATCGAGAGATTAAGCTGAAGGATCTTCCGGAAATCTTTATTTCATCAGCGGTCACTTCGGCCGTTATTATGTTTATTATTTCCTGTGCATCTATATTCGGTTTCCTATTAACAAGGGAACAAATTCCTTTGCAGCTATCCGAGGCGATGTTAAGTATTACAACAAATCCAATCTTTATTATTATCATAATTAATATCATCTTGTTAATTGTTGGTACTTTCTTAGAAACAGCGGCTGCTATTGTAATTCTAGCACCAATTTTAGTTCCTATTGCAACGGCAGCTGGTATGGATCCTGTTCATTTCGGGATTGTCATGGTTGTTAACCTTGCAATTGGGATGATCACACCACCAGTTGGCATTAACTTGTTCGTGGCTTCTAACATTGCCAATTTAAGATTGGAAAAAGTCATTCGTGCGATTGTTCCATTTATTATCATCCTAATCGTCGATGTCTTATTATTAAGCTTTATACCATCCATCAGTTTGTTTTTACTAGATTAATATAGAAGGTGAAAGAAATGTATAACGATTTATTAGCGATTATTGGAGACTCAGAACGTGTTAGTGTCAATGAAACAGTTCTCCGAAACCATAGTGGTGGTACTTCCTATCATCAAAAGAAAAATCCGGATATCGTTGTGTTTCCGAGATCTGAACAAGAAGTTGTTGAGATTGTCAAATACGCAGCTAATAATCGTATCCCAATTGTTCCTTTTGGAGCGGGAAGCAGTATTGAAGGTCATTTAACCCCTTTAAAAGGAGGAATCAGCCTTGACTTCACATTAATGAATGAAGTCATCGCTGTTCATCCTGAAGATTTTGTTGTAAAAGTGCAGCCGGGTGTAACCAGAACACAGCTTAATAAGCATCTGAAAAAATACGGCTTGTTTTTCCCAATCGATCCGGGTGCGGATGCGACCGTGGGAGGGATGACTGCGACAAATGCAAGTGGAACGAATGCTGTTCGCTATGGAACGATGAAGCATAATGTATTAGGTCTAAAAGTGGTGATGGCTGATGGAAGCCTCGTATCAACAGGGGGAGAAGTTGTTAAATCATCAGCTGGATATAATTTAACAGAGTTAATGGTTGGATCGGAAGGGACATTGGGGGTTTTTACTGAAATCACGTTGAAGCTGTATGGAATTCCAGAGGCCACCATTGATGCAAAAGCAACGTTTGAAAGTGTCGAAGCTGCCGCAAAAGCCGCTGAGCTAGTTCTTCAGGCGGGAGTAGATATCGGTAAGATTGAGTTAGTCGATGCGCATACAATTTTAGCGGTAAATACCTATAACGGAACCGAATTTGAAGAAACTCCAACATTATTTATGGAATATAGCGGAACGAAGGAAGCTACAGAGCATGGAATCGCTTTGATTAAGGAATTAATGGAGGATTCCGGTGCTATAACATTTAAAGCTGAGACCGACTCATTGAAACGTGCCCAGCTTTGGGAAGCGCGTCATCATGCAGCGCTGTCAATTGTCGGAATGAAACCTAAGGGCCAGCTTGTATCCACTGATGTATGTGTACCGATTTCAGAATTAGCTGTTTCTATTAAATATGGCAGAGAAATGCTGGAAGAGTACAAACTTGACGGTGCAATTCTGGGCCACGTTGGTGATGGAAACTTTCATGTGGTGATGGGACTGAATCCAGATGATGAAGACGAGATGCAGCGTTTTTATGATATGCATGACAAGATTGTTCAGTTTGCAATCTCTCATAGAGGGACTTGTACTGGCGAGCATGGGATTGGATCCGGAAAGATGAATTACTTGAAAAAGGAAAAAGCTACCGCGCTTCCAATCATGAGAGCTATTAAAGTGGCGCTAGATCCTGATAATATACTTAATCCAGGAAAAATTGTAGAACGATAGGAGTTAATAATATGACGAAAAGAATTGCCGTTTTACCAGGTGATGGAGTTGGAATCGAAGTAGTTGATGAAGCAGTAAAGCTATTAAACTTGCTTAATGAACTAGATCCTGAATTAAAATTCGAGTTTGATCATTTTGATTGGAGCAGTGAGTATTATTTAAAGCATGGAAAAATGATGCCGGATAATGCTCTGGATGTTTTAAAAGAATATGATGCAATACTATTCGGGGCCATTGGTGACAAACGGGTACCTGATGACGTAACGGTATGGGAGTTAATCATGCCAATCCGCAAGAACTTCAATCAGTATATTAATCTCCGTCCTGTGAAATTATTGAAAGGTGTTGCAAGCCCGCTTGCTAGAGATGCTCCAATTGATTTTGTCATTGTCCGTGAAAATGCGGAAGGTGAGTATTCCAACAGTGGTGGTAGATTGT
The DNA here is from genome assembly GCF_900156875.1 of Robertmurraya dakarensis. Taxonomy (GTDB): domain Bacteria; phylum Bacillota; class Bacilli; order Bacillales; family Cytobacillaceae; genus Robertmurraya; species Robertmurraya dakarensis. The sequence continues at coordinate 460,933 of NZ_LT707408.1, forward strand.
ACCCGTCAACAGAAGAAGAAATTGCGATCCAAAATACGGTCATCACCCGTAAAGGTACAGGAAAAGCTGCGAAGTTTGCATTTGATTATGCTGCAAAGTATGGAAAGAAATCTGTTACAAGTGCAACGAAATCAAACGCAATCATTCATTCTATGAAATTATGGGATGATGCCGTTAATGAAGTGGCTGCACAATATCCATCTATTGAGCTGGACAGCTATTATATTGATGCATTAGCTGCTTATTTTGTTTCAAGGCCGCATGACTTCGAAGTGGTTGTCGCTTCAAATCTATTTGGAGATATCTTAAGTGATTTAGGTTCTGCTGTGGTTGGGGGATTAGGTCTATCACCATCTGCTAATTTAAATCCTGATGGAGAGTTCCCTTCGATGTTTGAACCAGTTCATGGATCTGCTCCAGATATTGCTGGACAAGGAATTGCCAATCCGATTGCGCAAATATGGTCTGCAGCACTTATGCTTAACCATTTAGGCAGAGAAGATTTAGGTGAAGTAGTCGTTGCAGCAATTGAAGATGTGTTAACGAAGGGTGAAGTTCGAACACCGGATCTTGGTGGTCAATCTACAACAAGTGAAATGGGATCTGCTATTCGTGAGGCAGTCCAAAAACAACTAGTGAAAGAAGGGTAATGTAAATGCGATTAGAGAATGAAGTATTTGTATTAACTGGTGCCAGCGGTGGTATGGGAAGAGAAACAGTCAATCGGTTTTTAGAAGAAGGGGCATTTGTGGCCGCACTTGACCTGAATGTCGACAGCATTGAAAAAACAGACCGTCTTCTTCCTATTGCGGTTGATTTGACGAAGGAAGAGGAAGTAGCGAAGGCTTTTACAGAGATTAACGATACATTTGGCCGCATCACTGGTCTTGTTAATATTGCAGGTATTGCACAGCCTGCCACGCCAATTGAAGAAGTAACATTAAAAGAATGGGAGAAGATTATGAGTGTTAATGCAACTGCTCCTTTTCTTACTTGCCGTGAAGTGACTCCTTATTTGAAAAAACAAGGAGAAGGGGTTATTATCAATATCTCTTCCATTTCGATGGTTAGACCTCGTCCAGGCTTGAATGCATACGTTGCTTCAAAAGGAGCTGTAGTGTCATTCTCTCAGGCATTGGCGATTGAATTAGCTCAATACGGAATTCGAGTAAATGTAGTGAATCCAGGTCCTGCTGACACCAATATGTTAGGTCAATTTTCAGCGAAAGATGCGGATATTGAAGCAACAAAGGACACCATTTTCAAGAAAAGTGTTCCATTAGGCAAACTAGTTCAACCGATTGATATCGCCAACTCTCTTGTCTATCTTTGTTCTAAAGAAGCAGCGATCGTAACAGGCTCCGTTCTAAACGTAGACGGCGGAAGGGGGATTTAATCTGTGAAAACATCTGATGTTCAGACAATTGGAAGCTATATCGGCGGGAAGTGGGTTGTACCCAATAAAGAAAATTTAATTGAAGTGAAAAATCCAGCTGATGGTTCAACATTGGCGTATACACCTAGAGGGGATAAAGCTGAAATTGATGCAGCAATTTCAGCTGCTAAAACGGCATTCGCCTCTAAGGAATGGAAAGGGATGGAGCCGTATACGCGTGGTAAAATTTTGTTCCAAGCAGCTGGAATTATTCGCGACAATAAAGAAGAACTAGCGAAGTTAGAAACCTTAAATGTAGGTAAACCATTATCTCAGGCAGAGACGGATGTTGAAATTGCAGCTCGCTATTTTGAATATTATGCTGGCGTTGCTGATAAAATCATGGGTGAAACAATTCCAATCGGCCCTGGAGTGATCGACTATGTGGTTCGCGAACCGATTGGCATTGTCGGCCATATCATTCCATGGAATTATCCGATTCAAATTGCAGCAAGAAGCATTGCCGTGTCATTAGCAACGGGTAATGCAGCTGTCTTAAAGCCTGCGGAAGATACTCCGCTCTCAACACTAAAGTTAGTTGAAGTGTTAGAAGCATTGCCGCTGCCAAAAGGAATTATCAATGTCGTAACAGGTTACGGATATGAGGCGGGTTCAGCTCTTTCCAGCCATCCAGATGTAAATCATATTACTTTCACAGGTTCAGTAGAAACTGGAAAAAGAGTCATGGAAGCTGCTGCACAAAATATTGTTCCGGTTACACTTGAGCTCGGCGGTAAGTCTCCGAATATCGTGTTTTCAGATTGTAACGAGGAGAATGCTCTTGAGTGGGTTCTTCGTTCGATTGTTCAAAATGCAGGTCAAACATGTTCTGCTGGTTCACGCTTAGTCATTGAAAAATCTTATAAAGACCAGTTTGTGAAAAAGCTAACAGCTGCGATGGAAAAGCTATCAATCGGACCAGGGATCGAAAATCATGATCTTGGACCAGTGCTATCTCAAAAGCAATTTGAACGAATTTCTGAATTTCTTCAGAAAGCGAAAGATGATGGCATCACGGTTGCTGCTGGCGGTGAACGTGCACAGGTGGAAAACTGTGAAAATGGATATTATCTAAAACCGACTGTGTTTGATGATGTTCCTGCTGATCATCTTCTTGCACAGGAAGAAATCTTCGGACCTGTTCTAACGGTTACAACATTTGAAACGGAAGAAGAAGCAATTTCAATCGCAAATGGAACGCCTTATGGATTAGTAGCAGGTGTTTGGACGGAAAATGCAGGAAGAGCACACCGTATTGCGAACGAACTGCAGTGTGGACAAGTATTCATCAACCATTACGGTGCAGGTGGAGGAATTGCCATGCCGTTTGGCGGTTACAAAAAGAGCGGCTTTGGCCGGGAAAAAGGATTAGAAGCCCTAAAGAACTATACGCAAGTTAAGAACGTCTCATTGAAATATTAAGGTGTAGAGAGAACCAAAGCTTTTTGAGGCTTTGGTTCTTTTTGTTAAGATGGTATTCTTTATCTATAATATGGATTCATTATAAAAAAATAGATCGTTATAAAAGAGTAATAGATGGAGGTCTGAGAAATGATTAGCATTAATCAAATCATCTTACACCGTGTCATGATGAAATTGAATGATCCGTTTGTTACTAGCTTCGGATCGATTCAAGACAAAGAGTTCTTTATTATCGAAATGATTGATGAGGACGGATACCGCGGTTTTGGGGAATCGGTTGCTTTTTCGAGCCCATGGTATACGGAAGAAACAGTTAAAACAAATGAACATATTATGACGGATTTTTTAATACCGCTACTGTTACAAGCACCGCTTAAACATCCTGATGAGGTAACAGAACGTTTCTCGCAAATAAGAAGAAATAGTATGGCGAAAGCGGCTTTAGAAGGGGCGGTCTGGGATCTCTACGCAAAGAAGCAAAACAAAAGTCTTGCTAATAGCCTTGGCGGTACAAAAGAGAAAATCGATGTCGGGATTAGCATTGGAATTCAACCGACAGTAAAAGATTTATTGAATGTTATTGATACATATATGGCTGAAGGATATAAAAGAATAAAAGTGAAAATCAAACCTGGCTGGGATGTGGAGGTGTTAAAGGAAGTTAGAAAGCACTTTCCGGACGTTCCCTTAATGGCAGATGCCAACTCCGCTTATACGCTAAATGATATCCAACACTTAAAAAAACTCGATGATTTGAACTTAATGATGATTGAGCAGCCTTTAGGTCATGATGATATTATCGATCATGCCAAACTGCAAGCGGAACTGATCACCCCGGTCTGTCTTGATGAAAGCATCCATTCCTTTGAGGATGTAAAAACGGCAGTCGAACTCAGAAGCTGTAAAATCATAAATGTGAAGATTGGACGTGTGGGTGGACTAACGGTTGCTAAAAAAATCAATGATTATTGCAAGCTTCACGACATTTCAATTTGGTGCGGGGGGATGCTGGAAGCGGGTGTTGGCCGGGCTCATAATATTGCGATAACAACACTTGACCAATTTGTTCTGCCAGGTGATACGGCGGGGTCGAAACGCTATTGGCAGCATGACATAATAGAACCAGAAGTAACGGTAGAAAACGGGATCATTAACGTGCCAAATAAGCCAGGCATCGGTTATAACATCAATCGAAAAATCCTGCAATCTAGCACAATTGAAAAAAAAGTCTTCAATAATAAATAACCAGAAGAGAGTGGTAGATCAAATTTCTACTGCTTTTTTTATGCAGCGTGAAAAGCACTTTACTATTTTAGCATATTAGTTAATGAAAGAATTTTTATTGCATATGAATACAAAGACCGATATAATCATATCAGAATATATAGAAAATTTTTAATGTACAAAGGATTCTATTTTTAAAAGGGGAGGATTTACAGTGAAAAAGTTAATGTACATTACGATGATGGCCTTTGTCTTGATGCTTGCAGCTTGCGGCTCAAGTAATACTGGCACAGAGGCTGAGAACGAAGGGGAATCAGCTAGTATTGAAGAAAAAAAGACTCTTCGCATTGTAACTGATGCAGCTTATGCACCAATGGAATATTTGGAAGGTGATAAGGTTGTTGGATTTGATATTGATCTTATAAAAGCTGTAACAGAAGAAGCGGGGTATGAAGCTGAAATTGTTCATGTAGGCTGGGATCCAATTTTCGTAGAGATAGAAGGGAAAACAGCAGATCTTGCTATTTCTTCAATTACGATCAATGATGATCGAAAGCAGACATATGATTTCTCTGTACCATATTATTTATCGACAAATAAGATTTTAGTACCTGCTGACAGCGAAGTGAAAAGCGGGGCAGATTTAAAGGATAAAATAGTGGCAGTTCAAAATGGTACAACTGGTCAAGAAGTTGCAGAAGCGATTTTAGGCGTTAATAGTCCAAATGTAAAAAAGTTTGAAAATAACAATCTCGCTATTCAAGAACTTTTGAGCGGCGGTGCAGATGCTGTTATTGCGGATAATACGGTAGTTGAATATTATGCAAAAATGAATCCTGATAAGAATTTAACTGTTTTAACAGACGACAGCTTCGATGCAGAATACTATGGTGTTATGTTCCCGAAAGGCAGCGAATTAGCAGCTGAGTATGATAAGGCGATTAATGCTATTTTTGAGAATGGGAAATATGCTGAAATCTATAAAGAATGGTTTGGAGCAGAACCAGATGTAGAAAGTTTAAAAGCACAACAATAATGATGGGGTAATACGCAGTCTTCATAGGCTGCGTATTTTTTTAAAACTTATTAGATAAAAGTCACAATGATCTGCCAAAACGTACTAAATTGTTCACAAGCATTATGATAAATTTGCGCTAAAATAAAGATGATTAATGTGAATTAATTCACATACAAGAAACAAGTTCGGATATTTTACCCGGAGGGATATGGTTAGAGTGTCATATAGCAAACCAGAGGATATCGCAGCAAGTACCGTAAACTATGGCATCAAAAAGGCTAAATATCCTTTCACAAAAACATTGATTCTTGGTTTCCAAGCTGGTGCCTTTATTGCATTAGGATATTTACTTTATATTCGGGTTACGGCACCGCTATCGGATAGCTTGTCTGGTATTTCTTCTATTTTAGGGGCCTCTGTTTTTCCGATTGGACTGATATTGACGTTGATTGCAGGAGGAGAACTGCTAACAGGCAACATGATGGCGGTTCCGATGGCGAGGTTTGCCAACAAAATTCAAACGAAAGAACTTCTGCAAAATTGGCTGCTGGTGACCATTAGTAATTTTCTTGGTGCCGTCTTTGTCGCTTATTTTTTTGGACATATTGTCGGTTTGACAGAGACAGGGCTGTATTTGGTTAAAACAATCTCTATCGCTGAGCATAAACTTGACGAAACATTCCTTCAGGCCTTTATTTCTGGGATAGGATGTAATTGGCTTGTTGCATTGGCCGTATGGTTATCTTATGGTGCGGATAATATAACGGGTAAAATTTTAGGAATATGGTTTCCGACAATGACTTTTGTTGCGATTGGTTTTCAGCATGTAGTGGCAAATATGTTTGTCATTCCTGCCTCAATATTTGCGGGAGCTTTAACTTGGAGCGATTATATAAGTAACTTTGTCCCCGTTTTCATAGGAAATGCAGTGGGTGGTTCCCTTTTTGTCGCGATGTTATACTGGTTTGCCTATAGTAACAGGCAGCATAGAAAAGAAACTCATAACAATAAAAAGAATCTGAAAGCAGGATAAAATTATCTTAAACAATTAATATATCAAGAAGAAAGGCCATTTATATGCTAATATAATGGCTTTTTTTTGAGTGTTACAATAGATCACATGAACATGCGAATATTTTACTATATTATTGCAAAATATTCGACAAATCGGTATAATAATACATATCAGAAAATAGAGAAAATTAGTAACATATTTTTTAAAGCTATACTAACATAAAAAAAGGGGATTAATTACATGAAAAAGAACTTAAAACTTAGCTTCATGGCGATGCTAGCTTTTATTCTCGTTCTGCTTACTGCATGTGGGTCAAGTGAATCCAGTACAGCTGACAAGGGGACGAGCTCTTCTGATGAAGCTGAAAAGAAGACCATTAAAGTCGTAACAAATGCAGCTTATGCGCCAATGGAATACCTAGAAGGTGATAAAATCGTAGGTTTCGATGTTGATTTTGTTAGAGCTGTGATTGAAGAAGCTGGTTATGAAATGGATCTAGTTAATACTGGATGGGATGGCATTTTTGTGGAAGTAGAGGGAGAGACTGCACAGGTCGGTCTTGGTTCAATCACGATTAATGAAGAAAGACAAGAATCTTATGATTTTTCAGTACCATACTATTTATCAACTATTAAAATATTAGTTCCTGAAGGCAGCGATATTAAGAGTGCAGAAGATTTAAAAGGGAAGGTTGTAGCTGTTCAAAACGGTACAACTGGTCAAGCAGCTGCTGAAAGTGTTCTCGGTAAAGACTATCGAGATATGAAGAAGTTTGAAGATAATAACTTAGCCATTCAAGAGTTGTTAAGCGGCGGTGCTGAAGCGGTTTTGGCTGATAATACAATTGTTGAAGAGTATGCAAAAAACAATCTAGAAAAAAATTTAACTGTAGTGGAAGATGCAGAAGCGTTTGATGCGGAATTTTATGGTTTATTACTGCCAAAAGGAAGTGAGCTTAAACCAGAAATTGATGCAGCAATTAATGCTATTTTTGATAATGGAAAGTATACAGAAATATATAAGGAATGGTTTGGGAATGAACCAAATGTCGAAAAGCTGAAAGAACAGCAATAAGCAATGACGAAGAACGATTAACTCGAATTGCGTAACTCTATAAAACTAGTGTTACGCAATTTTTTTAGAATCACGATGCTCGATTAAAAACTGTCCAGCATATTTGTTCATGTCAGGCAGCTTTCATTTTAGTAGAAAGTGAGGTTACTTTATGGATTTTCGTTTTGATTTGATAGGGGAGTATATGCCCTATTTTATAGAAGGAACTTTTTATACAATTGGAGTTTCTCTTATAGGTATTCTATTAGGTACCATTTTAGGTTTATTAATTGGTTTAGGGAAGATGATGAAAAATAAGGTGCTAGCTTTCCCTTTTAACTTGCATATTGCTTTTTATCGTGGAACACCGTTTTTTGTGCAAATCTATCTTATTCACTTCGGGTTGATTCCGGCACTAATCGGGACAACAAATGGTCTTGTCGCGGGGATTGTTGCGTTAACTCTTAATGCTTCTGCTTATATTGCGGAGATCTTCCGAGCCGGGATTCAATCCATTGATAAAGGACAGATGGAAGCGGCAAGGTCGCTTGGGATGAGCCATGTGCAAGCAATGCGACATATCATTTTACCCCAAGCTTTTAAAAGAATGGTTCCGCCGCTTGGGAATGAATTTATTGTTCTTCTTAAAGAATCTTCCATCTTGGCATTGGTCGCTGTTCCAGAGATCATGTATTGGAGCCGTGCATTCCAAGGGCAATATTATAAGGTATGGGAGCCGTATTTGACAGCAGCCGTCATTTACTTTGTATTAACGATGGTATTGAGCTTCTTACTACGTCGTTTGGAAAAGAGGTTGGCAACTGAATGATTAAAGTAGAAAATCTTAAAAAGCACTTTGGAAATAATGAAGTCTTAAAGGATATTAGTGTAAGTATTAATCCGAAAGAAGTTGTAGTAGTGATTGGCCCATCCGGATCAGGAAAATCTACTTTCCTGAGATGCCTCAATTTATTAGAAACTGTAACAGGGGGACATGTCTATATTGGTGGTGTTGATTTAACGGATAAAAAAACCAATATTAATAAAGTTAGAACGGAAGTAGGGATGGTGTTCCAGCAATTCAATCTCTTCCCTCATAAAACCGTTCTTCAAAATATTATGCTGGCACCTATGACCGTCAAAAACGTCCAACAGGAAAAAGCGAAACAAAAAGCTTTAGAGCTTTTAAGAAAAGTAGGGCTTGAAGATAAGGCAGAAGTATATCCAGATTCATTATCAGGTGGTCAAAAACAGCGTGTTGCTATCGCCCGGGCGCTTGCAATGGAACCCAAAATCATGCTATTTGACGAACCAACTTCAGCCCTCGATCCAGAGATGGTCGGAGAGGTATTAGAAGTAATGAAACAGCTGGCTAAGGAAGGCATGACAATGGTGGTCGTTACTCATGAAATGGGGTTTGCCCGCGAAGTTGGGGATCGCGTTCTGTTCATGGATGGCGGCTATATCGTTGAAGAGAATGTCCCGAAAGAACTGTTTGAAAACCCGCAGCAAGAAAGAACGAAGTCTTTCTTAAGCAAGGTCCTATAATAATAGTAGAAAAACTTCCATCGCTCGATGGAAGTTTTTTTATGCTGTATTCTTAACTACTTCATGATGTTTTTGCTTTGCTGCTAATAGGAGAAGAGCACTCACAAGGAGGATGGCGCTTGTGATATAAAATACCGCTGAGAAACCAAAGTAGCCTGAAACAAATCCACCCATCATTGGTCCGATAATATTCCCAAAAAAGCGTAGGCTCGTATTATAGCCTAATACTTCTCCTTGCATAGCTATAGGGGCTT
>NZ_LT707408.1:473710-477545 GCF_900156875.1 Robertmurraya dakarensis
TTTTATGCTGTATTCTTAACTACTTCATGATGTTTTTGCTTTGCTGCTAATAGGAGAAGAGCACTCACAAGGAGGATGGCGCTTGTGATATAAAATACCGCTGAGAAACCAAAGTAGCCTGAAACAAATCCACCCATCATTGGTCCGATAATATTCCCAAAAAAGCGTAGGCTCGTATTATAGCCTAATACTTCTCCTTGCATAGCTATAGGGGCTTCCTGGCGAATATACGCGACTCTAACGGGAATAATTCCGCCAATGGCTATACCAAGCGCAAAGCGGATGAATACGAGCTGCCAGAAATTCGTAACAAAGGCCCCAGGTAAATAAAAAATGGCCGCTAAAAATAGGAGGGTAATTAGTATTTTAATATAACCAAAGCGATCGCCTACTTTTCCCCATTGCCTTGCCATCATTAAATTGCCAAGTCCAGCGGCAGAAAAGGCAATGCCAGAAAATAGTGCCAAATTTTCTTGTCCGTGGAGTTCACTGACATATAGGGATAGAATCGGTTGAATACTAAAATGCGCAATTTGAATAAGGGTTGAAATAAGCAGAACATTTAATAAAACAGGATGCTGTGTTATATGCCTAATAACTTCCTTGCTGGAATAATTCGTTTTGGCCCCTTTTTTATCCTGCATTCGATATTCTTTCGTTGCAATGACTAATAAAGCTGAGATAATGATTGCAATTGACGTCCATCTAAAGGTTGTTGCATATCCAACCGTATCAGCCAGAACTCCCCCAAGCAGAGGGCCGAATAACTGTCCGGTGATACTACCGGTCTGTAAGGTGCCCAGCCTCGTTCCTGCGATTTCTTTGGGGGTCTGAGTTGAGAAATTTGGAACGAAACGAAAATATGTGGATGTGTAGAGCCTGTATATTCCGTGCACTGGAATGCTCTTTAGACATATTAATACCAGTTTTGAAGAACTTGGTGCCCGTGACCATCACACAACCGTAAATACATGCTTTATGAAAAAATATCAAAGTTTCTATAAAATGTTTCACAGTTCCAGCAGCGACTGAGGCTGTACAACAAAATAATTTTAGCTACCGACAATAAATACGTATTTTCACTTTGGTGTCATATTCTATGGTATACTGAAATGATGGCCTTTTTTGCATTTGCCCTGTCAAGTAATATTTTTTTCTTAATTTTCATGGGATGATTATGGGGAATAATTGTGATAGGGTGTTACTGCTAATATATTTTGATAGAAAATTAGGGGTCTAGTTGTCTGCCTATAAATTTTTTTTATTTATAAATCAATTTAGTGAATCACAATTTGGGTGTTAAAATATTACGGTTCTAAAGAACTGCTATTTATAACATATTTTAAAATGGAAGTGGTGAATTACATGCTTACAGAAACTTTGCCGCAAGGGCAATACCTGAAAAGAAGTAAAGCACTTACTCGTCAATTTAAGCATTCTAATTTATGGATAAACGAACAAAAGAAAGCATCACTAAATAGAATTTATAAGTATATCTTGAATCATACGGATGTTAATTTTCTTGAAAACATTACAGGAGAAATCCTAATTAATTACATTCGTTTCCATAAAAGCCTAAACTTTCGAGTTGTTTCTTTTCAGAATTCCATAACAGATGTTAAAACATTTATTAAATTTGTGAACCGATATCACTTTAGTTACCAGCCGATTATTAATTTATCTATATCAAACTATTCTTTATGGATGAAACTATAGGGTGGAATCTTGAATCACTAAATCGAAGTTCTGGAATATAGATTAATCTTAGGGGCTACCTTATTTTTTCCGATATTTATATTTGGACTATATATGCTTATGACTGTGGTAAAATAACCATCTTCACAGGCGTTCTAATAATGTATTTTCTAATATACAGAACTTCTCACCATTTCTTAATTGTATCTTGGACGGGGAAGTCATCACTCTTGATTACGAACAGAATTCATCCGTCCTCTGTTTCGACAATCTTATGACTCTTTCAAAGAAAGGATTCATGCGAAGCACAAACTTTGAAAAATCCATATTGCCTTAATTAATAAAGCTGTCCTCTTAACATCTATAATAGGTCAGCTTTATTTTTGTGTATTTTTACATTCTTCAAACACTTTTTTATCTCAATCTAGTATTTAGATAGTCCACTATGCCAATATCTTTACCCTCTCTAATAAAATTATTTTTCTCTTGCTATGACCTTATTCATAGAGGTATAATTTATGTCTCTAGTTAAAAAGTAACATTACATATGTATAAAACCATAAGATTATACATTTTGGTTTGGGGTTTGGAGCTATTATGAAGTATGAACCAAATTGAGGCGTACATATTATTTAATGCATTTCTCTACTAGTCCGGTAATATCTCAATCTTAGAAGTTACTTAAAAATATTTTAAATATCCAAAAAATTTTTGCTTGATCCAAAACTATTTTATATGGAGTGTTAATGTTGAAGGTTTTTTTAGATTTAAAATTAGGTACAAAAATTAATTTATTAGTAATAACTATTATTCTTATCTTGTCAGCTATTGTAGGTGCGATTGTTCACTATCAAATTACAAAGGGGATAGAGGAATTTGCAATAGAAAAGGCAAAAGGAGATCTCAACCTATCTTATCGATATTTGGATAGTAAATATCCAGGTGAATGGGAAAGAAAAGGGGATGAACTGTATAAAGGTTCAATTCCCATTAATGAAAATTATGTTATCGTTGACGAGATTGGAGAAGACACTGGAGATACAGTAACCATTTTCTTAGAAGATACTCGAGTATCTACCAATGTTATAGTAAATAATGAACGTGCTATTGGAACACAGGCTTCAAATGAAGTTGTGGAGTCGGTTATAAAAAATGGAGAAACCTATTTCGGAGAGGCTCATGTAGCCGGTAACGTCTATCAAACTGCTTACATGCCTTTATTAGATCAAAACAATAATCCTATTGGAATGTTTTATGTAGGAGCCCCGCAAAGCATAATTGAAAAAATTTTAAAAAGCTTTTTAGTAACATTCTTAATCGTTCTCGCTGTAGTCATTTCCCTGTCAACTTTAGTAGTTATCCTATTTACATTAACTATAAAGAAGAGACTTCATGCCGTTACAAATGCTCTTGAATTAGCAGGTAAGGGTGATTTTACAGCTAAAGTAAAGGATCATTCTCGTGATGAATTAGGAGAATTAACCAAGAGCTATAACCTTATGGCTATGAATCTGAAAGACATGATGAATAAGGTCATACTAGCCTCAGAACAAGTGGCTTCTTCTTCCGAGGAATTAACTGCTAATGCTGAGCAAACGAGTAGAGCAACAGAATCAATTACCGAATCTATTCAGCAAGTAGCAAATGGAGCTGAACATTCAACTGCTAGTGTCGAAGAGAGCGCGAGTTCATTAGATGAAGTAGCTACACAGGTGCAAACACTAGCTGAAAATGCAGCTTTCATTTCAGAAGTGAGTTCGCAAGCTACTCAAAAAGCACAAGAAGGCGGAGAATTTGTTGATAAAACCGTGAAACAAATTAACTCTATCAGCCAGTCCGTATCTGAAAGTGGAGAAGTACTTAAATCCCTAGAAAGACGTTCGCAAGAAATTGGTGATATCTCTGGTGTTATTTCCGCTATAGCAGAGCAAACGAATTTATTAGCGTTGAATGCAGCGATTGAAGCAGCAAGAGCAGGTGAGCACGGGAAGGGATTTGCTGTTGTTGCGGACGAAGTGAGAAAATTAGCTGAACAATCACGATCGTCTTCTTCCCAAATTTCAAATTTAATTTCTGAAATTCAACATGATATGATTCGATCTAATAACTCAATGGAACAAGTCACATATGATGTTCAAGA
>NZ_LT707408.1:478827-507240 GCF_900156875.1 Robertmurraya dakarensis
GCTATACCAAGCGCAAAGCGGATGAATACGAGCTGCCAGAAATTCGTAACAAAGGCCCCAGGTAAATAAAAGATGGCCGCTAAAAATAGGAGGGTAATTAGTATTTTAATATAACCAAAGCGATCGCCTACTTTTCCCCATTGCCTTGCCATCATTAAGTTGCCAAGTCCAGCGGCAGAAAAGGCAATGCCAGAAAATAGTGCCAAATTTTCTTGTCCGTGGAGTTCACTGACATATAGGGATAGAATCGGTTGAATACTAAAATGCGCAATTTGAATAAGGGTTGAAATAAGCAGAACATTTAATAAAACAGGATGCTGTGTTATATGCCTAATAACTTCCTTGCTGGAATAATTCGTTTTGGCCCCTTTTTTATCCTGCATTCGATATTCTTTCGTTGCAATGACTAATAAAGCTGAGATAATGATTGCAATTGACGTCCATCTAAAGGTTGTTGCATATCCAACCGTATCAGCCAGAACTCCCCCAAGCAGAGGGCCGAATAACTGTCCGGTGATACTACCGGTCTGTAAGGTGCCCAGCCTCGTTCCTGCGATTTCTTTGGGGGTCTGAGTTGAGAAATTTGGAACGAAACGAAAATATGTGGATGTGTAGAGCCTGTATATTCCGTGCACTGGAATGCTCTTTAGACATATTAATACCAGTTTTGAAGAACTTGGTGCCCGTGACCATCACACAACCGTAAATACATGCTTTATGAAAAAATATCAAAGTTTCTATAAAATGTTTCACAGTTCCAGCAGCGACTGAGGCTGTACAACAAAATAATTTTAGCTACCGACAATAAATACGTATTTTCACTTTGGTGTCATATTCTATGGTATACTGAAATGATGGCCTTTTTTGCATTTGCCCTGTCAAGTAATATTTTTTTCTTAATTTTCATGGGATGATTATGGGGAATAATTGTGATAGGGTGTTACTGCTAATATATTTTGATAGAAAATTAGGGGTCTAGTTGTCTGCCTATAAATTTTTTTTATTTATAAATCAATTTAGTGAATCACAATTTGGGTGTTAAAATATTACGGTTCTAAAGAACTGCTATTTATAACATATTTTAAAATGGAAGTGGTGAATTACATGCTTACAGAAACTTTGCCGCAAGGGCAATACCTGAAAAGAAGTAAAGCACTTACTCGTCAATTTAAGCATTCTAATTTATGGATAAACGAACAAAAGAAAGCATCACTAAATAGAATTTATAAGTATATCTTGAATCATACGGATGTTAATTTTCTTGAAAACATTACAGGAGAAATCCTAATTAATTACATTCGTTTCCATAAAAGCCTAAACTTTCGAGTTGTTTCTTTTCAGAATTCCATAACAGATGTTAAAACATTTATTAAATTTGTGAACCGATATCACTTTAGTTACCAGCCGATTATTAATTTATCTATATCAAACTATTCTTTATGGATGAAACTATAGGGTGGAATCTTGAATCACTAAATCGAAGTTCTGGAATATAGATTAATCTTAGGGGCTACCTTATTTTTTCCGATATTTATATTTGGACTATATATGCTTATGACTGTGGTAAAATAACCATCTTCACAGGCGTTCTAATAATGTATTTTCTAATATACAGAACTTCTCACCATTTCTTAATTGTATCTTGGACGGGGAAGTCATCACTCTTGATTACGAACAGAATTCATCCGTCCTCTGTTTCGACAATCTTATGACTCTTTCAAAGAAAGGATTCATGCGAAGCACAAACTTTGAAAAATCCATATTGCCTTAATTAATAAAGCTGTCCTCTTAACATCTATAATAGGTCAGCTTTATTTTTGTGTATTTTTACATTCTTCAAACACTTTTTTATCTCAATCTAGTATTTAGATAGTCCACTATGCCAATATCTTTACCCTCTCTAATAAAATTATTTTTCTCTTGCTATGACCTTATTCATAGAGGTATAATTTATGTCTCTAGTTAAAAAGTAACATTACATATGTATAAAACCATAAGATTATACATTTTGGTTTGGGGTTTGGAGCTATTATGAAGTATGAACCAAATTGAGGCGTACATATTATTTAATGCATTTCTCTACTAGTCCGGTAATATCTCAATCTTAGAAGTTACTTAAAAATATTTTAAATATCCAAAAAATTTTTGCTTGATCCAAAACTATTTTATATGGAGTGTTAATGTTGAAGGTTTTTTTAGATTTAAAATTAGGTACAAAAATTAATTTATTAGTAATAACTATTATTCTTATCTTGTCAGCTATTGTAGGTGCGATTGTTCACTATCAAATTACAAAGGGGATAGAGGAATTTGCAATAGAAAAGGCAAAAGGAGATCTCAACCTATCTTATCGATATTTGGATAGTAAATATCCAGGTGAATGGGAAAGAAAAGGGGATGAACTGTATAAAGGTTCAATTCCCATTAATGAAAATTATGTTATCGTTGACGAGATTGGAGAAGACACTGGAGATACAGTAACCATTTTCTTAGAAGATACTCGAGTATCTACCAATGTTATAGTAAATAATGAACGTGCTATTGGAACACAGGCTTCAAATGAAGTTGTGGAGTCGGTTATAAAAAATGGAGAAACCTATTTCGGAGAGGCTCATGTAGCCGGTAACGTCTATCAAACTGCTTACATGCCTTTATTAGATCAAAACAATAATCCTATTGGAATGTTTTATGTAGGAGCCCCGCAAAGCATAATTGAAAAAATTTTAAAAAGCTTTTTAGTAACATTCTTAATCGTTCTCGCTGTAGTCATTTCCCTGTCAACTTTAGTAGTTATCCTATTTACATTAACTATAAAGAAGAGACTTCATGCCGTTACAAATGCTCTTGAATTAGCAGGTAAGGGTGATTTTACAGCTAAAGTAAAGGATCATTCTCGTGATGAATTAGGAGAATTAACCAAGAGCTATAACCTTATGGCTATGAATCTGAAAGACATGATGAATAAGGTCATACTAGCCTCAGAACAAGTGGCTTCTTCTTCCGAGGAATTAACTGCTAATGCTGAGCAAACGAGTAGAGCAACAGAATCAATTACCGAATCTATTCAGCAAGTAGCAAATGGAGCTGAACATTCAACTGCTAGTGTCGAAGAGAGCGCGAGTTCATTAGATGAAGTAGCTACACAGGTGCAAACACTAGCTGAAAATGCAGCTTTCATTTCAGAAGTGAGTTCGCAAGCTACTCAAAAAGCACAAGAAGGCGGAGAATTTGTTGATAAAACCGTGAAACAAATTAACTCTATCAGCCAGTCCGTATCTGAAAGTGGAGAAGTACTTAAATCCCTAGAAAGACGTTCGCAAGAAATTGGTGATATCTCTGGTGTTATTTCCGCTATAGCAGAGCAAACGAATTTATTAGCGTTGAATGCAGCGATTGAAGCAGCAAGAGCAGGTGAGCACGGGAAGGGATTTGCTGTTGTTGCGGACGAAGTGAGAAAATTAGCTGAACAATCACGATCGTCTTCTTCCCAAATTTCAAATTTAATTTCTGAAATTCAACATGATATGATTCGATCTAATAACTCAATGGAACAAGTCACATATGATGTTCAAGATGGCTTAGCTATCATTCAACAAACAGAAGACAATTTCAACGAGATCCTTATTTTTATGGAGAAGTTAGCAGACCAGATTAATAACATTGCAGCAACAACGGAAGAAGTAACTGCAAGTGTCCAAGAAGTCTCCAGTACAGTAACGGATATTTCACATGTTTCTAATGAAACATCAATGCACTCACAAACGGTCGCGTCTTCTGCAGAAGAACAACTTGCATCTATGGAGGAAATTTCAGCTTCTGCAAACGCACTATCAAATCTTGCGGAAGAGCTACAGCATATCGTTAGTAAGTTTAAGGTTTGAGTATCTGCTAGAGCAGATGCTCTTTTTTTGTTTTTGTTCATAGTATGCCCAGTTGTTTGCTCTTAGAACCTATAAAGATCGTAGCGGAGAGAAGATTGCCATGTGGCTAGTCGGGCCACCAATTGATGTTAATAAGAAGTCAACGTTTTCTTTATTGTTAATTTTGATTTTGATTTTAGTAATTACAGATACAGTAGCTGTTATAATAAGTGTTTTTTAGGAGAGTATGGAAAAGGGTTTTTGCAGTTGGCTAGGGTTGCATGAGCTTCTAAGGGTATCCAAATGGATGCCCTTTTACTATTTAAACCATGAGCTTAGTTCAGCAACAAAAAGTCGAAAATCAAAAATTTTGTTGAAATTTGTAAGAATCTGTTTTATGATATCCATATGTTGATAAGACAAAAGGACTAGATAATGTTAGAAAAAGGCAAACTACTCCGAAAGGGTAGGACGCAAAGCCTAGGGTCTAAGGTTTTACCTTTAAGCAACTATGATCGCCTGGTTACCAAATTTTACACAATTGTGCATAAAATCTGGCTATTCTACTCTAATGGAATAGCTTTTTTGCATTGTGTAAATAGCTATTTAATGTCAAAAACACAGTAATAATATAGGTTTAATATAATTAAATTTTTAACAGGTTCAAAGTTAATTACATTCTAGCTCGCTTTACTATCTGTGTAGGTAGATAGTATTAGATTAGAAGCATGCTTGTCTGAGAAAAGAAGGTGTTGACCATTAATGCGCTTAAGTTTATTAAAATGAAGGACTTATATAGTGAGTACCAGCCTATTGTTGATTCCAATCATAACCCAATCTTTGCTTACGAATCCCTTATGAGATCTAGTCCCAAAATAAACCCGTTGAGAATGATTGAATACGCTCGACATCATAAAGCTTTATATAAATTAGATACGATTTGCATCGAAAATGCAGTAGCTGAATATCCCTATTCCTTCTTTAGGAATCATTTTCTTTTTATAAATATCTTCCCATCTACAATTGTTCATAATGACTTCAAGAAATTTATTCATAATTTAATAGGGAAATACCCTTATAGTAGAGGTCGTATAGTGTTTGAGGTAAACGAAGATACGACTGAAGAGCATATTTGGACAACAGAGGATTTTTTTAAAGGAATCCTAGACTTAAAATCATATGGCTTTCAAATTGCTTTTGACGATATGCCTGTTGTCAGCAATTCATTTGAAAAAATGAGTAGGTTCGAGCCGGATTTTGTGAAATTAGACCAAACCAAATCAAAAGATCTATCAAAATCATTGGAGAAACAACAATTAATCACGCTATTTTTAGAGTTTACCAATGAAAAAACGAAACTCGTTCTAGAGGGCATTGAAACAAAAGAGGACTTTTTAAAAGCTAAGCAATTAGGTGTCCCATTACTTCAAGGATACTACATATCAAAACCAAAACGTTTAGAGGCTTTGAGCAATGCAGGAATGGTATATGGAAGAGGTCAAAGATAAGACACTCTTTTAGAAATACAATGCTTATTTATCAAATTTTTCTATTTCTCACAATTATTCTGTTTTTGCGATTAGCGACGAGATGCATCGAACCTACACCTGATATTATCGTTGGAGTGAATAAAGAATTTTTAGCTGGTGTTGCTAAACTAGAGGACCGATTACTCGTTTTACTAGATTTGGTACATGTATTAAATCTAGAAGAAAAGAAAATAGCCCAAGAAGTATTCATACAGGAATAACAGTTAACAAATTTAGAACATTATTGGAGTGAAATAAAGCAATGGCTAGACAAAATAAGAAATTCAATAGGTTATCATTTAGAAATTTAAGTATAGGTAAAAATATGGCATTAGCTTACTACTTGTTTTTATCCTGTTCGGGGCTTCAGCGGTACTAGTCACTACCTTGATGGATGATATAGGCGATGAAATAGATGCTATGGACAGAAGAGGAGATCGAGCCATAAGAGTAACAGAAATGGGTTCCCTTACTCGTGCAAAAGCCATACGCATATACCATTATCAGATTACACCAGATCAAACGTTAATCAATGAATTTGAGGAACGGCAAGAAAAATTCAATGTTCTTGAGGCTGATTTAAAAGACCGAATGGATACGCCAGAGAAACTGGACATCTTTAATCAAATTGTTAAAAATGATAAAAATATGAATGCGTTGTTTTTAGAAAATATTGTTCCGGCTGTCAACCGTGGGGAAATGGATATCGTAAAACAATTATCCTTCCAAGCAAGCCAGTTGCAATCGGAGACCGTAAAACTGCTAGACGAATTGCGTCTGATTGTAAATGAGGATCGTTCACTTGCTATTTCTTCAAATGCAAAAAATGCTCAACAATTAGCATTTTCCGTATTAATTGTATCTATGGTTGTTTCGATTATTGTTGGGGGAGTACTGGTGTCTATCATCAGTCGTGTAGTTTCTCGTAATCTTAAAAATGTAGTAGAGGTTAGTAACAACATCGCTGCTGGGAACTTGGTGTATGAACCAATCAACTATCAGGGAAAAGATGAAATTGGTCAATTAGCTGAATCTATAAATACAATGGGGAATAATCTTAGAACCATAATCGGACAGGTCTCAGAAGTATCAGAGACCGTAACGAGCCAAAGTGAAGAATTGACTCAATCTGCTAACGAAGTGAAGGCTGGTACTGATCAAGTTGCCATTACCATGCAGGAACTCGCATCAGGATCTGAATCCCAAGCCAACCACACATCCGATTTATCCGTAAAAATGGAAGAGTTTCTGTCAGTCATGGAGGAAGCGAATCAAAATGGAAACCAAGTTTTCGAATCTTCTTCTAAAGTATTTGCATTGACCTCTGATGGTACTCATTTAATGGAAGACTCTGTTACACAAATGTCTATGATTGACCAAATCGTCCAAGAATCTGTACAAAAGGTTAAAGGATTAGATAGTCAATCACAAGAAATTTCAAAGTTAGTATCTGTCATCAAGAAAATCGCTGATCAAACCAATCTGTTAGCTCTAAACGCAGCGATTGAAGCAGCGCGCGCAGGCGAGCATGGAAGGGGATTTGCCGTTGTAGCGGATGAGGTTCGAAAACTTGCCGAGCAAGTGGGAGAATCGGTATCTGACATTACCACGATTGTTTCTTCCATTCAAAAAGAAGCAACAGTGGTGGCAGAGTCTCTAGAGGGCGGTTATCAAGAAGTTGAGAAAGGTACTCAACAAATTAAGACGACAGGAGAGACCTTTACATCGATTTCAAATGCCATTAATGAAATGGCCTCTAACATTCAAAACATTACCAACCATTTGACTTCGATGTCATCTAACAGCCAAGAAATGGGGGCAGCAATCCAGGAGATTGCTTTTATTTCTGAAGAAAGTGCTGCCGGAATTGAACAAACATCTGCTTCAACACAACAAACAAGTAGTGCTATGGAAGAAGTTGCTCGTAGTTCGGAGGATCTGTCTAAATTAGCTGAAAACCTTAACGGATTAGTTCGCAAGTTCACCTTATAATAGTACAACTTATCGAGGAACAAGATTAAGAGATTGTCATGTTCATTTTAAATATGGCTATTCTATTCCAAATAGAGTAGCCTTTTGCATGAACTAAAAAAAGTATGTGTTTTAAGCTATGTAATCAAATAGGAGAACTATAATTATTTTTAAATTCATAATATCTAAATAAAAATCGGAATTGTGATTAATATCATAATTATTTAATTTGCAATTCGTTATACTACTTAAGGTGTGTTTTTTTAATAGGTATATAGAATTAGATTTTATGCTAATAACAAGAAGAAAGAGGGGTGTTGAACATGAATCTACTCAAGCAGTATACATGGAAAAATTTATATAGCGAATATCAGCCTCTAATGAATTCCAGCAATGATCAAATCTTCGCTTATGAAGCCTTAATGAGATCCAGTCCTAAAATAAATCCGTTGGCTATGATTGAATATGCCCGTCACCAAGAAGTGTTATATGAATTAGATACCATTTGCATTCAAAATGCGATCACTGAATATCCCTTTTCCTACTATCATAGCCATTACCTTTTTATCAATATTTTCCCATCTACTATTGTCCATGATGATTTTAAGAACTTTATTGGTAGTTTGCTAAAAAAATTCCCACATATTAGAGAACGCATCGTTTTTGAAGTGAATGAAGATGTAAATGAGGTACATATATGGACAAGAGAGGATTTTTCAAGAAGGATACTAGAATTAAAATCATATGGTTTTCGAATTGCCTTTGATGATATGCCTATTGCTCGTTTATCCTTCGAAAGGATGTACACACTTACCCCAGACTTTGTAAAACTAGATCATACTAAATCAAAAGATTTATCAACATCATTGGAGAAACAACAATTAATCTCCTTATTTCTAGAATTTACAGATGAAAAAATGAGATTAGTTCTTGAAGGCATTGAAACAGAACAGGATTTATTAACAGCTAAACAATTGGGCGTTCCTCTATTGCAAGGTTACTACATATCGAAGCCCAAACGTTTAGAATTTTAAAAAGCAGACACATGATAAGGAGACATCTAACGTGAAAAACTTCTTTAGAAATATCAAAACGAAATTAATTTTGGCTTTCTCTCTCATTCTCATTGTTCCATCCGTTTCGATTGGAACAGAAGCCTACATTACAGCAGAAAATGCCGTAGAGCACGAAATAATAGCGGGCATTGATGAAAATATCAATCTCCTAAGTTCAATCATTGATAATACAGTCAAGCCAAAAATTCATGATATTGAGTATTTGTCTACCATCATCAATTCAGAATTTTATGATGGGGAAGAGAGTCCAGTGATAAGACAGCAACTAAAACAGTATGCCCAAATACACCCAGAAGCGCAGAGTATTTATGTAGGCACAGAAACGGGTCTGTTTGTTCAAGAGCCTAAAGTCACCATGGCGGATGATTATGATCCAAGAAAAAGAGATTGGTATATTGATGCCATGGAACAAAAAGGGGAGGTAATTATTTCAGATCCCTATATATCTGCAGGAACAGACCATATGGTAATAACAATTTCTAAGATGACAGAAGATGGAACTGGGGTTATGGCGGTGAATATCTTTTTAAGTCATATTCAACAACTAACGAACCAAGTAAAAGTAGGGGATGAGGGATACGCCCTTCTTTTAGATAAAAATAAAAACTTTATCGCACACCCTACTAGAGAATTAGGTAGTCAAGCAACTGATGAGTTTTTCAATAACATGTATGGGAGCGAAAAAGGACAATTTGATTACTTATTTGAAGGCGAAAACAAATTGATGAGCTTTACTACTAATGAGCTTACAGGTTGGAAAATCGCAGGAAGTATTTATTCTTCTGAAATCAGTCAGGCAGCAAACCCTATTTTTCAAAGCACGTTAATTGTTATTGGCATAGCTTTTATTTTAGGAACAGTCCTCGTTTTATTCATCCTAAAATCAGTGATGAAACCGCTTCAGGAACTAAAGGAGAAAGCATTAACGATTAGCCGAGGTGATTTAACAGAAGGGGTTCAGATTTACTCAAATGATGAAATCGGACAACTGGGAAAGGCCTTTAATGAGATGCAGGAGAAGCTAAAAGATTTAGTAAAACAAGTCGATTTTAATGCGGACCAAGTAGCTGCATCTGCAGAAGAATTAACAGCAAGCGCAGAAATGACGACAAGTGCGACCGAACAAGTGTCAGCTTCCATACAAGAAGTCGCAAGCAGTGCAGAAAAACAAACTAGCGGTGTAGATCAGAATGCTCAATCCTTAGATGAAATTTCACAAGGGGTGACCCTCATTGCTGAAAATTCCATGAGAGTGGCCGAGCTATCCCAACATACTACTTCGCAAGCAGAAATAGGCGGACAAGCTGTAACCAAAACGGTTAACCAAATGAATTCCATTCAAGAATCGGTATCAGAGTCAAATACAATGATTCAATCTTTATATGAACGGTCTAAGGAAGTTAGTTCCATTTTAGATGTAATCACAGGAATCGCCGAGCAAACGAACCTTTTATCTTTGAATGCTGCCATTGAGGCCGCGAGAGCTGGAGAACATGGAAAAGGCTTTGCTGTTGTAGCCGATGAGGTCAGAAAGCTAGCTGAGCAATCTCAAAAATCAGCAAAAGAAATTGATGAAATCGTTCAGAGAATACAAAAAGATACAGAGGGTTCTGTTCAGATCATGGGTAAAGTATCAGATGATGTCCAGGTTGGGGTTCAGGTGTCAAATGAAGCTATTGAGAAATTCTCACAAATTCTTATTAGCACCAAAGAAATCACTCCTCAAATGGAAGATATATCAGCTACTGCCCAACAGATCGCTTCAGCTGTTCAAGAAGTTTCAACGACAGCTAACGAACTTGCTGTAATTGCTAAAAATAATGCCTCCACTTCAGAAGAAGTCGCAGCTTCTACAGAGGAACAGTTAGCCTCGATGGAGGAAATTTCTGCTTCAGCTAATTCCTTGTCTACTATGGCCGAGGATTTAAAAGAGTTAATTGCTAAGTTTAAATATTAATAAGAATGGAATCCTCAACAGAAAATGGGGATATACAAAGGAGATCATATGATGAGCAGGTATTCATATAAGACCAATTTGAAAGCACTGATCCAGAAAAATATTAAGGATTTACAAAAGGACTCTAATCTAATGGAACGGATCGAAGAAAAAATTGAAGATAGGCATTTGAAGGAAGACTCTAAACTGGTGGTGATGGAAAAGTGAACCCTTACACTTTCTTAGATGACAAACTGTTATTAGAAACCTTCCACCGTGCCGTTGAACTAGAATTAGAACATGAATTTATTATTCAGTTAGAGGATGAAATTTTAAATCGAAACCTAATGACCGTTTCTATATTTTTAATAGAGGTAGGAAATACCGCAAATAGTGCGGAAAACCGAACATAGTGATAGGGGAGCAAAGCGCATGTTTACAACCAAAAAAAGGCTTAAGTTGATAGAAAATGAGAAAAGAGAATTACAAGATAAGTTTGATAAAATTTACTCTGGTTGCCAAGAAAAAGAATCGTTTTTTGAGGTCTTTCTCGAAAGATTCAATGAAGATTTGACTAAAACTATTGCCCAACATGAATTAGTAAACAGCCAGCATTATGTCATGGGGGACATGGTTGCAAAAATAAAAAATCACTTCGAGCAGGTTAATCAAATTAGCCTGTACTCTTTAGATAATTCTCAGAACCTTTCTGAAAAAGGTCAAAATTTGATTCAATCTGCCCAGGATATGGTCTCTAAATCGGATGAAGGAAAGGATTTAGTCAATAAAGTCGAACATCTTATCACTCAACTAGGAGACAAACTTGGAGAAACTTACGAAAGAATGAATCAATTAAATGACCGATCAAAAGAGATTGAGATGATTGTAAAGGTCATTAAAGATATCGCTGACCAAACCAATCTACTTGCTCTTAACGCATCGATTGAGGCTGCTAGAGCAGGAGAACACGGAAAAGGATTTGCGGTTGTAGCTGAGGAAGTTCGTAAATTGGCGGAAAATACAGCCGAAAGTACCAACAATATTAGTGTCCTTACCCAAAATATTCAAAAAGATATTACGGATACTATGCAATCGACTACAATTAGCACCGGATTAATCAAAGAAGGCGTGGAACTGAGCAAAAATACATCGGAAAGCATAGAATTTATTTCAACCGTGATCCATCAAGTGGAATCAGAAGTCGGTGAAGTAATCGAAAAAATTGAGGAACAAACCGATTACTCTCAGAAAGTGATGAGTGAAATCACCAGTACCAAGTCCCTTTTTGACGAAGTAAACGCATTGATCCTACAGCACATTGAAGAAGCAACCAAAGTAGACGTAAAACTAGAAGAAACGAGCAAACAAGTAGCCTCTTATGAGGGGAAAATAAAAGAAAATCCTCCTTCACTAACTGCACGTGCGGCTGTGCCTGAACATGAAATAGAAGAATAGGGTTAACTGGAGGGGATCGGACTGTCTATTTATATTGAAAACAAATTTGAAAATCATTTAGTGGTGGCCACCTGTGATTCTGTAAAAAATGTGGTCCCCATCATGCTATCTTTTGATATGCCCCGTTCTGTGGACCAATCGTTATCAATCTAATTTGGTGTATTGATTGGGATGACAGGCGATGTGAAAGGAAAACTTATTTTGTCAGGCGACTCAAAGGTGTTTGGTTCTATCGGAGAAATGATGTTTGGGATGAAACTCGAAAAGGACATGTTGTCGTCGTTTAGCGGGGAATTAGGCAATATGATTGCAGGTGGAATTTCATCCAGAATATTTGAAGAGGGACTTCAAACTGATATTACCTCTCCTACAGTTTTAAGCGGAAATACTACCATATCGGGATATGGAAGAGCCCTTCACATTCCTGCTTCTTTCGAGAAGATGGGGGAGATGGGAATATTCCTCCTACTTGATTCTTTGAAAGGGGCCTAAGATGGACACAACTCATTATTTAGAAATGTTTCTTGATGAAAGTCGGGAGCACTTACAAGCAGTCAATGAACAATTATTAAAACTGGAAGATCAACCTCAAGATTTAAAAATTGTTAATGAAATTTTCCGTTCTGCCCATACCCTTAAAGGGATGGCAGCAACGATGGGATTTGAGGATATTGCTTCATTAACTCACCAAATGGAAAACGTACTGGACCTCATTCGAAACAACGAGTTAGCTGTCTCCACAAATGTGATCGACGTCTGCTTCGAAGCAGTGAGTGTATTAGAGGAAATGGTTCGTGAGATTTCTGAAGGAGGAGATGGGAAACAGGATGTATCTCTTCTGGTTACCAAGTTAAAACAGATGGGAAAACAACCGAATGATAATCCTTCCCTTATATTGAGCAAAAAGGATAAAGGAGACTTCTTTACGCCAATCCAATTCGATGAATATCAAACAGCGGTCATGTTACAGGCAAAAGAGCAAGGTTATCAAGTCTACCAATTGATTGTTCGCCTCAGTGATGATTGCTTGTTGAAAGGCGCACGCATTTTTATGGTATTTGAAGCGTTAGATGGACTGGGTGAGGTAATCAAAACGATTCCTTTAGTGGATGAGCTTGAAGAAGGTCAGTTTGAACAGGATGTTACCATTGTATTTGTAACAAATGATAGTGAAAATACCATTCAACAAAAGATTATCAATATAACAGATATCCAGAGTGTAGGATGTACCGCTATTGAAGAAATAGAAACGATACCTAAAAATGATCTAAAAAGAGATAAAATTACTGAAAAACAGAAGGACTCCTATTCGGTCTCTATCAATCATTCACCTACCAAAACCATACGAGTCAATACCGAACGCATCGATCATCTCATGAATTTATTTGAAGAGATGGTCATTGACCGAGGAAGGCTAGAGGATATTGCCCAAACGGAAGGGAACCATGAGCTTAGTGAAGCCGTCGAACATCTTACACGAGTTTCCCAGGACTTACAAAACATGATGTTAAGTCTTCGAATGGTCCCAATTGAAAAAGTATTTAATCGGTTTCCAAAAATGGTGAGAGGACTAGCCAAGGATTTAGAAAAGAAGATCAATTTGCAGATCGTGGGAGCCGAAACTGAATTGGACCGCACCGTCATTGATGAAATCGGTGACCCTTTGGTTCACTTGATTCGCAATTCCATTGACCATGGCATTGAGCCTCCCGAAAAACGGAAAGCCCAGGGGAAACCGGAAGAAGGAACGATCTTGTTACGTGCTTTTCACAGTGGCAATCATGTAATGATTGAAATACAGGATGATGGGGCAGGAATTAATCGTGAAAAAGTAATAGAAAAGGCGGTTAAAAGTGGGCTATTTTCTTTGGAACATGCTGAAAGTTTAATCGATGCAGAAGTAAATGAACTCATTTTTTCTTCGGGCTTTAGTACAGCTGATCAAGTTTCGGATCTTTCCGGTCGAGGAGTAGGGCTTGATGTCGTACGAACGAAAATTGAATCCCTTGGTGGTCATATTTTGATAGATTCTTCACCCGGAGAAGGAAGTACCTTTTCCATCCAACTACCTTTAACCTTATCCATTCTTTCTACCTTACTCGTCAGCCTGCAGGATGACACGTATGCCGTTCCGCTCTCTTCTATTGAAGAAACCGTATTGTTGCCGAAAGAAAGTGTCTTTCAGGCACACAATCAATCTGTGATGGATTTTAGGAACAAAATCATTCCCTTGGTTGATTTACGAAAAGCATTCGAACTAAACAACCAGCTACACGATCATCCGTTAATTGAAAAAGAAACCATTGCAATTGTGATTGTGAGAAAAGGAGATAAATTAGCTGGCTTAATTGTTGATTCATTTATTGGCCAGAAAGAAGTTGTCCTGAAATCGTTAGGAAGTTACTTAGGTCAAATCGATTCGATTTCTGGTGCGACGATATTAGGGGATGGTCGTGTCTCCTTAATTATAGATCCAAACACATTAATCAAATAAAAGGAGGGATTACGATGGAAGATTTAAGTAAGGTTATTGTCTTTATGCTAAAGGATCAACAATATGGGGTTAATTTGCAGCAAGTCCTTTCGATTGAAAGACTACAAGCCATTACCCATGTTCCACAAACATCATCATTTATAAAAGGGGTCATGAATCTTCGGGGGGATATTATACCGATCATCGATTTAATGGAACGTTTATCGGTCGGTAGTATGGTACAAGACGATTCCACTCGTGTGCTTATTGTTGAAATTGACACCTATAAGATTGGTTTAGTGGTGGACACAGCAACAGATGTTATTGATTTGGAATCATCTATGATAGAACCGGCTCCTAGCATTATTGGAGGAGTAAAAAGTGAATATATCAAAGGAGTAGCCAAATTAGAAGGTGGACTACTCGTTTTACTAGATTTAGAGCATGTCTTGAATGTTGAAGAACAAAGAGAAGTACTAGATGTTGTAAATGAAGAAAAAGTCTCGGGAGGTCATTAATGTGGCAAAAATATTAGTAACAGATGATGCTGCATTTATGAGAATGCAATTAAAAGATATTTTAACAAAATTGGGTCATGAGGTTATCGGGGAGGCAGAGAATGGACAGGTTTCGATTCAGAAATATCATGAACTTCGGCCCGAGCTCGTTACCATGGATATCACGATGTCGGAAATGAATGGAATTGAGGCACTAAAGGAAATTAAAAAGATAAATGATAGCGCAAAGATCATTATGTGTTCCGCGATGGGTCAACAATCTATGGTACTTGAAGCGATTAAAGAGGGTGCGGGAGACTTTATTGTAAAGCCTTTTTCACCGGAAAAAATCAGAGAAGCGATTGAAAAGATATTATAGAGAAACGTATAAAAGAGGAAATTTAAAGAATTACAGTAGCAGAAACTAAAAATATAAAACCGTTAAATAAAGTTTGAAATTTGATGTATATCAATGTAAAAAAACTAGTTTCGTAGTGTAATAAACTAGAAAACATTAGAAAGAGGGATAAGTGATGTGTCCATTCTCATTTGAAGAATTAAAAAGTATAGACCGTGATCAATTAGGGGATTGGGTCCCGCTAGAACTTTATCGAGCAATCCGACTTATTGGGATGTATCAGGGCCTACCAATGAAAGGCAAAGGTACAACAGTAACCGTGGGAAAAATAATTGGGGAAAGCTTACCGGTTGAATCGATAGAAGAAGCATTAAAAATGTTCAAAGATTTAAAAATTGGGATACCAACATTGCTAGAACAAAGAGAAAATGCTCTGCGTGTCAAAGTGGATGATTGTTTTTGTAAAGGTTTGCAACATAAAAAAGGACATATGGTCTGTGACTTGGAAGGTGCTATCTTAGCAGGAGCAGTATCAAAAGTACTAGACAAAAAGGCTTCTTCTAAAGAAATTAAATGCAATGTTAATGGGGATGGTTATTGTGAATATGAGGTTTTAATCCCCAGATAAAGAATGGGTTTCGTACACTAAACACTTCTAAAGAGTGAAATCCGACGTTTCCGAAAAAAGTCGAATGAAGGCTGATATTAAGTTCTGGCATTAAAGAGGGAGTTGGATAAATGATTAGTGATATTTTGGAGTCTACATTGGAGAATGTCTCTTTTGACCAGGTGATCCAGCAAATAAAACAAGGAATAATGATTACAGATACAATAGGTCATATTTTATATGTAAATACTACATTTTGCGGAGTTACCGGTTATGAACCTAAAGAAATTATCGGTAAAACACCAGATATCCTAAAATCGGAAATGCATGATGACGATTTTTATAGGTTTATATGGACAACGCTTTATGAAGATGGCTACTGGCAGGGAGAAGTTTACAACCGGAATAAGGCTGGAGAAATTTACTTACAATGGTTGGATATTAACGACATGAAAAACGACCAAGGCGAAGTAACACGATATGTTTTCATTTTTACTGATATACAAAAGCATAAACAAGCTCAGAAGGATATTGCCTTTTTGGCGTATCATGATCCCTTAACAAAATTGCCAAATAGATTATATGTTCATCAACACTTACAAAGTTTATTAAATAAGGAACATGAACATCAACAAATGATTGCATTACTCTACCTTGATCTAGACCGTTTTAAACAGATAAATGATACTCTAGGGCATTCATACGGGGATGAAGTTCTAATACAGGCTGCATCACGAGTTGAAAGCTGTTTGCGAAAGAGTGATATGGTATCCCGAGTGGGAGGCGATGAATTTATTTGTATTCTTTCTGGTATTAGTTCTCAGAGCGATGCAGAAACCGTAGCACAAAAAATAATTAAAGCCATATCCCAACCATTTTATTTAGATAATTTTGAGTCCCATATTTCAGTTAGCATTGGAATAAGCTTTTATCCTTATGATGGTGATGATATCGAAACTCTTGTTACCTATGCTGATTCAGCCATGTACCGTGCAAAAAAAATGGGGTCAAACCAATACCAGCTTGCTCAAGTAGAAGAGAATGCAGGGGCGTTTGAAAAATTGATTTTTGAAAACAGCTTGCGGAATGCTTTACAGGAGGAAACCCTAACCCTGCATTACCAACCCCTTATAGATACCAAAACACATAAAGTCTCTGGTTTTGAAGCACTATTACGGTGGGAACACCCTGATTTTGGTACTGTTTCTCCAATGGATTTTATTCCCTTAGCCGAAGAGACAGGTTTAATTATACCTATTGGCGAATGGGTGATGCGAACTGCGTGTAGGCAAAACATGTCTTGGCAAAGAGATGGTAGCCCTCCAACAAGAATGGCAGTAAATATTTCTACACTACAAATTTTGGACAGTAACTTCTTGAAAACAGTCCTTGAAATTCTAGAAGAAACTAAAATGCCAGCTGATTTACTAGAGTTGGAAATTACAGAAACGATTTTTATGGAAGAGTCATCCTCAGCCTTGTTAACTCTTCGTCAGTTAAGAGAGAAAGGTGTTCGTATTTCAATTGATGATTTTGGAACAGGATATTCTTCCCTTTATTATTTAAAGAGTTTTCCAGTAGATACAATAAAGATTGATCGAACCCTTATTCAAGACATAAATACTAATCAAAAAAGTGAAGCGATTGCCCATTCTGTAATTTCCCTTGCAAATAACCTTAATATGAAGGTCATTGCTGAAGGGGTGGAGACCATAGAACAACTATCCATTCTAAGAGAACCTAAATGTGATGAAATACAGGGGTTTTTATTCAGTAAACCAATACCAAGCAGTAATGTTATGCATTGGATGGAAAACAACTATGTAGAAGAGAAAAGACTTATATAAATCATTGAATCTAATACATCCATATTGACTGTGGCACATTTGAAACCAATAACTTATGGATAAATGATTTCAATTAACAGGAAACCACAGGCTAATTAATTTCATATAGGAGTTTGCTAATCCAATTCCTAAAATAGTAAGCCTTTCTTAAAATTCCTCCGATGACCCGGTGAGTAACTTCCTGTACTCAACAACTTTTATTGCTATTATTCCTTTGGTGAGGAAAGGTTTTAATTCCATTAAAGGCTTATCTCAAATACAAATCCTCATTTTTAACGGATGTGTTGAATGTGTTAACTAATATGAGAATAGAAATCAGAATAGAAAAGCTCAGAAAAGAAATGATTAAAGCAGGTCTTTCTGAAGGTTTTACTCACCCTAGTACAATACTGCTATCAAAAAAACTTGATAGGTTAATGAATCTGTATCAACTTTCTGACAAAAATCCCAATTGTTCTTTGGATAAATTATTGTAAGTTTTACCCTAAAAACATAGACCCTAAAAACACCCGGGATACTTCAGTTTCCAGTTATATCTATAAATATAACTTACCAGACTTTAAATTTTCTGGAAAGATGAACAATATCGCATCAAAGCAAGAACTAGAAATGAGAAAGAAGAAATTGGCACTTCTACTCGAATATTAAATAACTATGAAAAGGTGAACCACTTGAAAAAAATCATGTTGTTCTTAATGGTGACTACGATAGCTTTAGTTGGAGGGGGAGGTCTTGGTTTTTACCTTATTAAGGAAAACATAATTCACGCGTCATCCGACCCTCTTGATTCTAAAAACTTAGAAAAACGAACCTATAGAACAGAAGAAATAATGGCCAATTATGGAAATGGATTTATTAAAACATCCTTCACTCTTGTAGCAAATACCGAAGAGACAGCATTAGAAATAGCTAGTAGAGACTTTCAGATTAAAAACTTTTTAATAAAAACCATTTCAGGGAGTTCAGATGTGACCAACTCAAAAGAAGAACTCCTAGACCTGCAAGACCATCTCAAAGTTTACATGAATGAACACCTACAAACAGGTATAGTGGCAGAGGTTTTTATGAACGAAAAATTAATCTCTCAGTAATTAGCTTATATTCTATTAATGTTTTGGCGTACAAAAACGGCTGAAAGGAGAACCACGCGCGAATTTTTGCGGTTAAAGAGAAAAACTATGACGAGAAGAAATTGGACTATAGAGGAAATAGAATTCCTTAAAGAGAATTTGGGGTTTATGAAAATCCCTACGATTGCGAATCGTTTAAACAGAACCGAAAGTTCGGTACTCGTTAAAATGAAACGATTAGGCCTTTCCAATACAAAGTCTTTCACTGGACTACTAACGATGAATGAATTAGCCAAACTTCTAAAAGTAGATTCTAAGTCCGTCAAGTTATGGATTGAACATCACGGCTTAAAATGTTCAAAAAAAGTGACAAGAAGTATTAAGGCATTTTACTTTATCAGCGCTGAAGACTTTTGGGAATGGGCCTATTATAACAAAGACCGTATGGATTTTTCTAAAATTGAGCGGCATACTATTCTTCCCGAACCGGGGTGGGTGGAACAAGAAAGATTATATAATCGAAATACCAATTATAAGACTTGGACTGTTAATGAAGTTCGTATCATGATGGAATTAGTTTCATCAGGGAGAACCCTATCGGATGTTGGAAAAAAGTTAGATCGCAGTCCTCTTAGCATTAAAAGAAAATATGATAGAATTCTTAAAATGAAGGAAATTGCTAGCAATCACGAAGCATTCTAAATATATTCATATTTTAATATAGAAAAGTAAGCTTTTTTCTTACTGTTTATTTGCAACCACTCTTAGTTCGCGGGGATCGAATACTATAAGCCTTTGAGCATTTTGTGAAAACATAGCCTTTTTATATGGCTATTATTGAACAATCTGTTCAAAGGCTTTCGAGCTGGGCAAATAAAGGAATGGAATCCATTCTCGATCATATCGGCATTGAAAGAGCTTTCTTCTTATCCTCTTTTGGATTAAGTATTACCCAATAACGAGTGGCGATAAAATAGCTCTGAAAATACTGTTTTATCTAAAAGGATAGACACCCAGAATTTTTACCATTTCTGACAGAAGACTCTCTCTACAAATGCCATAAAAATGAAAAAGACTAATAGTAATAAGATGCTCTCTTAAAATTTAATTGTATCTTTCTGAACATTGTAGTTCATTAATTATTCGATCAAGTTCTTGACTTAATTTAACAGTATCTGGATGAGAGAACCCGTTTTTTAATCCTGAATTAATCATTTTTCTCCTAATAATATTTATTCTTTTGTCTATTTCATTATTTATTATATATTTTGACATAGTATGTTTCTCCTAAAAGATTACTGTACATTAGAAAATTATGGATTACTTTTAGTAAAAATGATAGTTTTTTTAGCTTTTTTCACAATTTTTTAATAATTGATGAGTTTTTTTTGATCAGATGTTAAACAATTGCTTTCGTAAAATATTGAGGTATTTCAATACTAATGTATTGATGTTTATGTGTGAACTCCGATACTGAACACCCATGTAAAGGGTTGTTTCAAGAGGGTGGGAAATTACTCGTTTGCTTACTTATATCAAGTGGAAAAGTGGAAATACAAGAAAAAGCTAATAACAATATATTTTTCCATCGATCATTATCTCAAGGATAATCTTTAATAATTTTAGCGAGATTTCGGTAAACAATTTGTGTGTAGTGATAAATCTCGGCAGCATTGAAATACACTTATAAAATAGGTAACATTGTATTAATGTGAATTTTCGCTCGAAAGATAGCTAAGAGTGATGTATACATATAAATACTGTTAGCACAATAGAAAATTAGGTGAATAATCCATGAATGCATTATTTGAGAAAATTAATATAAACAATCTATTAAATCCAATACAGGGTTTTCTAAATAAAAATATGAATGAATTTGAATACCTACAATTCGAAGAGCATCTTGGACAAGTCCTTAATGATTTATCTAATCTACAATATGCCCTAGATTCATCCATTATTGTAGCTGCAACTGATGTTAAAGGGAATATTCTCTATGTAAATGATAAATTCTGTGAAATCTCTAAATTTAGTCGTAAAGAATTACTAGGAAAAAGTCATAGACTTATTAATTCGGCCCATCATGATAAATCCTTTTTTAAAAATATGTGGAAAACGATTGGAAAAGGAGAAGTTTGGGAGGGTGAGGTTAAAAACAAAGCAAAGGACGGTTCATTTTATTGGGTAAAAACAACTGTTGTTCCAATTAAAGATCAAAATGATAAAGCGGTTATGTATATTTCCTTACGGACAGACATTACAGAGGGGAAACTAGCACAAGAAAGGTTAGTAGAAGCACTACAAAATGATTTTAAATTAGTTGTAAATTCCATGAATAATCTTATTTTCAAAGTTGAAAGAAAACCTAATTATGAATTCATTTATACTCTTAGTGGAGGAATGTTAGCAAACAAATTAGGTATAGATGAATTTGACATGTACTACAAAAGTCCAAAAGAACTTTTCCCTTTAGAGATAGCAGAAATATTACAGAAAAAATATGAACAAGCCTTCTTAGGAGAACCTGTTACTTTTACACATTCATTTAAGCAAAGATCATTACTAACTTACTTATCTCCTATCTATGAAAAGGACCAAGTGGTTGAGGTAATTGGCTGTGTTAGTGATATAACCGAGCTTGTTGACGCGGAGAAAGAAATTAAATACATGGCCTATCATGATTTATTAACAAACCTCCCGAATAGAAGAAAAATGAATGAGGATATGCTCAAACTTATCCATATAGCGAACAATAGAAATAAAAGGTTTGCAGTTTTTTTCTTAGATATTGATAGGTTTAAACAGATTAACGACTCCTTAGGTCATAATACTGGAGACATTTTAATTAAAGAAGTTTCTAATAGATTAAGGAAGGGCATCGGTTCAAAGGGTTCTATATTCCGTTTTGCAGGGGATGAGTTTATCATTGTGTTTTCGAATATTGATAATAAAACGATTAACCAATACGGTCAAGAAATATTATCCATCTTTGAAGAAGCGTTTACCCTTACTAATTCATTTCAGATAACTGCAACCCCAAGTATCGGTATAAGTATTTTCCCAGAACACGGAGAGGATTTCGATACATTATTAAAAAATGCAGATACAGCAATGTTTGTTGCAAAATCAAACGGAAGAAATACATTCGAATTATATGATTCTAAAATGAATCAACATCATGAGGAGTTTTTATTAATTGAAAATCACTTAAGACAAGCCATCAAAAATAAGGAGTTTGAGCTATACTTTCAGCCAAAGCTAGATTTAGTAACCGATGAAATAAATTCAATGGAAGTACTTTTGCGTTGGAAGAATCCCGTTCTAGGCAACGTGTCTCCAGATAAATTTATTCCAATTGCAGAAGATACAGGATTTATAATAAAAATTGATGAATGGGTGTTAGAGCAGGCGTGTCTTCAAAATAAAGAGTGGAATGATTGTAGAATCAAAGACTCCACTCCGCTACGTGTGGCAGTAAATATTTCACCATTGCATTTTCGCCTTTCAAATTTTGTAAAGAAAGTAGAAGATGTTTTAAAGAAAACTGAATTAGCACCAGAGTTACTTGAAATTGAAATTACTGAAGGTAGTTTTTTAGGTAATACTGATGAATGTATGGAATCTCTAAAGAGACTAAGAGAAATAGGTGTATATATCGCCTTAGATGATTTTGGAAAAGGGTATTCATCTCTTAATTATTTACGAAAATTCCCCATCACTTCTTTGAAAATCGACCGTGCATTTATTCAAGAAATTACTATAAACAATGATGATATTGCGATTGTGAAAGCAATGATATTTCTTTCACATTAATTAAACTTGAATGTAGTGGCTGAAGGTACGGAAACGATGGAAGTCATTGAACTTTTAAGGGATTTAGGATGTGATGAGGTTCAAGGTTTTTATGTAAGTAAACCCCTCCCTAAATCAGAGTTTGAAAAACTTTTGGGACAGTTAAAATTGTCTGTATAGCGAATAAGTATAGTGTTATCGATATTTTCTAGATAGAACATACAATAGTGGGAAAGCCATTAATAGAAGTAACTTCTCTACCTTCTTAACATAAACTTTAGATGAATCATTTTAAGTTAACAACTAACATAAGGGATCATTAATTGCTATTCTGCTCTCTTCAATAGAAGTACCCGTCTTTCTTACATACTTCATATTCGGGCTTCAGGGCTTCAAAGAATCATATTCAGTTTCAATCTAGGGTTGATTGTCTATGAATCTTTTCTTTTTCTACATTCATCCTGGAGCTTTTTTCTATTATTATAATCCACTCTAAACGTTTCCACTTTCTTCATTGATGAAACGTATATCGGTATGTCCCGAAAAGATTGGAGCGATAGTGTTTCATTTTTACCGAAG
Source organism: Robertmurraya dakarensis (assembly GCF_900156875.1). GTDB lineage: Bacteria > Bacillota > Bacilli > Bacillales > Cytobacillaceae > Robertmurraya > Robertmurraya dakarensis. The sequence goes on from NZ_LT707408.1 coordinate 501,878, forward strand.
GTGTATCTAATGTTTGAGTGGTAACCCCCATTGTAGAGATATCCTCCTCATAAGAGGTCTTATACTTATACATTCAATTTAAAATACCATTTATAAAATATCCACAATAAAGATAAGGTTGCGTATATGATAACCACGAAACATACCACCCCCAATGTATATAAGTAATGAGATCCGTATACTTTTCAAATATCACTTCTGATATCGTTATTGCTGTACTAAACCCACTTGCATATAAGAACTTCTTCCTTTTACTACTTGTTTGTGGGTAATAAATACAGAAGAAAATTGAAATCACCGGATAGGCTAAGAATTCAAATAAAAAGCTTGTACCATTAACTGTAGGAAATTCCCTAACAGGGTATTCAAGTAAATGTAGTTGAACAGGAATTAGTCCAAGAAACCAAGTTATACACTGTTGAAATAAAAAGGCAATGCTGGCCTCTCTCCATTTACCTTTTGGTATAAATGCTAACGAAATAAAAATACATGAATATATAATATATAAAATCATAAGCTCTATTTTCATTAGTTTCATACCTCTTTAGACTCTGGTTGTTTCATCATCCACAAAGCATAACGACGGCATAACCATAATTCAATAATAAAGTTAAAGAAACTTCTTATAAGGCTATCAATCTTAATATCCATGATATTTGTCAATGTTCCTAATATGAGCATCCAAAATAGAATAATGCCTACCCAGAACAGATAATGAAATACCGTCTAATAAAATTAGCTTTTTTCGGGAAACTCAACTGAAATAGAATGGCTATAGTAGGAAACACTAGGTATTCCATTGTAAAATTGATTTTCGTTGCATGTTTAAAAAAACGCACAGGTGCATTGAGTAACTCTGCATAGGTTAGACCAATACTAAACAGCCATGTTAACATTTGAAAAAACAAAAAAACAGCAATTGCTTCCCGCAGTCGATCTCTAGGGATCACATTCCAAAGTACTATAGGCATGATAATCCATAATATAATAAGAACCCCGTAATCTAATTCCATGTAGCTCACCTTCAATAATATGTGAGATACCATGTGAATTTATTCTTGCACGTGGAAAAAATAACCTATAACAGTTCAATTACTCAAAGTTATGAAAAGGAGATCAGTTCTTTTAAAATCTCTTTAGGAATAAATGATGTCTAAAAAGATTGCTGCTGTGGAACAGCTCGTAGGGGAAAACTTTAATAATTTAAAAGGCATAACTAAGTAAAGAATGCTGTTATATCATGAGTTTAAAACCAATTCATTACCTGATCCTAATACTCGTAAACATTTTCTACTTGCGAACCTGTTTTCAAAAGCAAATCGCTTCCTATGCAAGAGAATCTTTAGTTTTTATCTCCGCTTGCGCAATTTCAATCGTTGACCTTTATACTAAAAGATTCATTTGTTCCACAATTTCTGTTATTAAATGCAGGAAAATTGATTTCCTTTCATACAAAAGATTGTAAGCCGTTTCATACCTGTGGTGAGGTAAGAGCATAACGATAAGGGGCTTTATATTTAATTTTCTGAAAAATATATCATAAAAGTTTACACAATTATTCATGTTAAACTTTTGAAGGTGGTTTTACACTAAATTATATATTCAAGAATTGTATTGATTAGGAGGAGAACTATTATTAGCCAATTACTTAGTAACCCCTCTTACTTCCGCTATGGCTTTTTTATCTTTTTTATTCTTGGTATTGTTATGAACAGCTTTATTTTAATTCCTCATACAAGCTTTTATATCCTATTTATTCTTTCTGTTATATGTTTGGGAATCGGCTTTTATAAAAATCCAATATGGTTTTTAAATCTTAATTACGACCATCGTGGTAATGTTCAGACATTTTCTTATGCCAGATGAATCAAGCTCTGCCCTAGTTGTTTTCCTCATTCATTTATTTACCTATTTCTTTAATAACATCTATCTCGTCTGGATTAATGAAGTCTGTTCAAAAAATCAAAGTAGATAATTTAGAATTAACCACAGCTCTTGCAAATGCGTTAGATTCCAGAGACCCGTATACATTAAACCATTCAGAAAATGTAGCTAAATATGCTGTTCAAATAGCTGAGAAAATGGGGTTACCAAAAGCCTCTTGCGAAATTTTACGTAAAGGATCATTGTTGCATGATACCGGCAAAATCGGGATACAAGAGCATGTATTAATGAAAAATGGAAAACTAACTGACGAAGAATATGAAATCATTAAAAGCCACCCTACAATTGGGTTTAACATGGTTAAACATATATCGGATTTTCATAGTAATGGTGTCCTAGATATTATTTTGTACCACCACGAGAGATATGATGGGAAAGGTTATGCCAAAGGACTCAAAGGAGAACAAATCCCACTATTTGCCCGAATTGTGGCCGTTGCTGATACTTTTGATGCAATGACGAGCAAACGGGTCTATCGAGAGAAACTCGACTTAGCTTTTACTCTGAATGTGATTCGAAACAATAAGGGCACTCAATTTGACCCTTATATTGCAGATGTATTTCTAGCTCTGTTTGAAGATCAATTAGAAGAAAGAGAGTCAACGGATAGTGCAGCAATCAAAGTTATCTAAAGCACCCTTGCTATAAGACCGTCTCTGACGGTTCTTTTTTGAGGTCAAATTTTTTCTTGGTCCTAACTTTTATAATAAAAGGTCAACGTCAGCTTATATTATAAAAGTGCTCATTTCTTACTATTTGATTAAATATTATCGATACGTCTTTAGGTAAATTAATAGCGTGATATAAATAACTCTAGTTCAAAAAGAATTCTTTTATAATGAAAAATATTAGAGATTTTCTATATTGCAAAATAGAAAATCTTGTATAAAAGAAAGGGGATAAAGCAGGAAATGCGCTGATACTAGAGCATTATTCCTTCCCCACTATAGATCACAACTCTTACAAAAAAGGGGATATTCTGTGCTCAGATGAATACTAAAACAAAAACAATAGAATTGTCGTTTGACCAAGTGCTTATGGACGGCTTTGACGAGATGATTTTCATTATAAGAGTTGAAGAGAACTCTATCTTTTCTTATGAATTTATAAATCAAGTTGCAATGGAGAAAACAGGATTATCAAAAGCTAATTTTAGATAAATCCATTTGCGAGGTCTACACGGAGGATGAAGCCAATTTTTTACGTGAACATTACATTAGAGTCGTTTTAAGTAGAGAGAGTGTGATCTATGAAGATTCTTTTGAAACGCCACTTGGCGAGAAATTTTACTCTAAAACAAAATTAACACCTTTCTTTGATGACCGAGGCGAGTGCACACACATTTTAGCAATCGTTCAGGATACTACGGAGAAAAAAAGGGCCGAGCTGGAAATTAAAGAATATTGGAATCAACTTAGCGAGGGTAGACAACGTTATCGCTCTTTGTTTCACCATAATCCAGATGCTATTTTTTCTTTGGATTTAGAAGGTCATATTGTAGATGGAAACATAGCAGTAGAGAGTATAACTGGTTATTCAATACAGGAATTAATAGATTCTAAGATCACATCATTAGTAAGCCAAACTGATATAGATGTGACTCAAAAACATTTTCAAAAAGCCATAAAAGGGAATTTCGCCACATATCGAATGGGGATTCTACACAAAACTGGGGAACGTGTAGAAGTTATGTTGAAGTTCACCCCAATCCTTGTTAACAAAGAAGTGGTAGGTGTATACGGAATATTAAAGGATGTAACGGAATTTGAAAAGGTAACTAAAAAATATAAAGAAAGCGAAAAGCGTGAACGTATAATAGCTGAAAATGCTCAAGATTTAATCATGTTGCTTGATGATAAAGGGCTCATCATTTACGCTTCACCTTCGCATGAGAAGGTTTCGCCCCTTAAAGTAGAGGAATACATCGGAAAGTTCTTTTTCCATAATGTGCACCCTCAGGATAGAGATCAATTTTTTTATACGATTTCCCACTCTATCAAAACCGGAGAGGCATGGAAGTTACAAATGAAAATTAAACACCAAACCAAAGGGTGGGTTTGGTTTGAAATGCATGGTACACCTGTATTTAATGATGAGGACGGTCTGTTTCAACATATGGTCTGTATTTCTAGAGATATTCAGTTGCAAAAAGAATACGAATCTAAACTTAAGCATCTTGCATTTCATGATCCCTTAACAGGCTTACCTAATCGGAGGTCCATTTCAGAACAACTTTCGAAGGCGTTGAATGAGATTGAAACAAAAGGGTCATTTGCCGTAATGTTACTGGACATTGATAAATTCAAGGACATTAATGATAATCTAGGTCATGATATAGGCGATATGGTTATAGTTGAATTCGGTAAACGACTAAAAAATCAAATACGTGACATAGATTCAGTAGCAAGGCTCGGTGGAGATGAATTTATCATTTTGTTGCGAAATATTGATTCAGAGGATGAGGTTATTCCATTAGTAGAGGGGATTCAAAATGCTATTCATGAGCCTTGGAATATTAATGGTCTGAAATTAAATGTCACCTCTAGTCTCGGAGCAGTAATAAATCCGCGAATAGGAACGACTGAAAAGAAGCTATTTAAACATGCAGATTTAGCCCTTTATGAGGCAAAAGAAGATGGTCGAGACACCTATTCAATCAAGCCTTTAAATGATTGACAAAGACTCTCCACTAATTTATTTGATGTTTTATTTGTTGAATGACCATACAAAAATGCACGTTCATGATTTCTGAACAATTTATAAAAATCCATATAGGGTCTCTCTAAAAAATGCCCTTAGTCTGTCAGGTTGTGGCATCGCATCTAACCATCTGGCTGGAATGTTTTCTTTAACCAATGTTTCGATTCTTCGGCTGAAGTACACCTTCTAAGAATACATATACAGAATACAGATATTCTAAGCATCATTTTGGGATGTAAGGAACTTTTCGTCCCCCATTTTTATAATAAGAATAACTGTTCATTTGAACAGTGCGACCATTTCAACGACTAAATGAGCGGCATGATTTTCTGGAATTAGTGTTTCAATATCAAAGATGGTGTGATTAGATAGTTATTGTAGGATTTGAATGTAGGAGCTAGTTGTCTTTTTGGGATTCTTTTTTCTGGAAATCAACAAATCTTTTAACCAACTACTAAAAAATACAAAGGGCTGTCAAAGGTCAGTTACCTGACTTTTTTGGACAGCCCCTTTTATGCTGTATTCTTAACTACTTCATGATGTTTTTGCTTTGCTGCTAATAGGAGAAGAGCACTCACAAGAAGGATGGCGCTTGTGATATAAAATACCGCTGAGAAACCAAAGTAGCCTGAAACAAATCCACCCATCATTGGTCCGATAATATTCCCAAAAAAGCGTAGGCTCGTATTATAGCCTAATACTTCTCCTTGCATAGCTAT
>NZ_LT707408.1:510697-514532 GCF_900156875.1 Robertmurraya dakarensis
TTTTATGCTGTATTCTTAACTACTTCATGATGTTTTTGCTTTGCTGCTAATAGGAGAAGAGCACTCACAAGAAGGATGGCGCTTGTGATATAAAATACCGCTGAGAAACCAAAGTAGCCTGAAACAAATCCACCCATCATTGGTCCGATAATATTCCCAAAAAAGCGTAGGCTCGTATTATAGCCTAATACTTCTCCTTGCATAGCTATGGGGGCTTCCTGGCGAATATACGCCACTCTAACGGGAATAATTCCGCCAATCGCTATACCAAGCGCAAAGCGGATGAATACGAGCTGCCAGAAATTCGTAACAAAGGCCCCAGGTAAATAAAAGATGGCCGCTAAAAATAGGAGGGTAATTAGTATTTTAATATAACCAAAGCGATCGCCTACTTTTCCCCATTGCCTTGCCATCATTAAGTTGCCAAGTCCAGCGGCAGAAAAGGCAATGCCAGAAAATAGTGCCAAATTTTCTTGTCCGTGGAGTTCACTGACATATAGGGATAGAATCGGTTGAATACTAAAATGTGCAATTTGAATAAGGGTTGAAATAAGCAGAACATTTAATAAAACAGGATGCTGTGTTATATGCCTAATAACTTCCTTGCTGGAATAATTCGTTTTGGCCCCTTTTTTATCCTGCATTCGATATTCTTTCGTTGCAATGACTAATAAAGCTGAGATAATGATTGCAATTGACGTCCATCTAAAGGTTGTTGCATATCCAACCGTATCAGCCAGAACTCCCCCAAGCAGAGGGCCGAATAACTGTCCGGTGATACTACCGGTCTGTAAGGTGCCCAGCCTCGTTCCTGCGATTTCTTTGGGGGTCTGAGTTGAGAAATTTGGAACGAAACGAAAATATGTGGATGTGTAGAGCCTGTATATTCCGTGCACTGGAATGCTCTTTAGACATATTAATACCAGTTTTGAAGAACTTGGTGCCCGTGACCATCACACAACCGTAAATACATGCTTTATGAAAAAATATCAAAGTTTCTATAAAATGTTTCACAGTTCCAGCAGCGACTGAGGCTGTACAACAAAATAATTTTAGCTACCGACAATAAATACGTATTTTCACTTTGGTGTCATATTCTATGGTATACTGAAATGATGGCCTTTTTTGCATTTGCCCTGTCAAGTAATATTTTTTTCTTAATTTTCATGGGATGATTATGGGGAATAATTGTGATAGGGTGTTACTGCTAATATATTTTGATAGAAAATTAGGGGTCTAGTTGTCTGCCTATAAATTTTTTTTATTTATAAATCAATTTAGTGAATCACAATTTGGGTGTTAAAATATTACGGTTCTAAAGAACTGCTATTTATAACATATTTTAAAATGGAAGTGGTGAATTACATGCTTACAGAAACTTTGCCGCAAGGGCAATACCTGAAAAGAAGTAAAGCACTTACTCGTCAATTTAAGCATTCTAATTTATGGATAAACGAACAAAAGAAAGCATCACTAAATAGAATTTATAAGTATATCTTGAATCATACGGATGTTAATTTTCTTGAAAACATTACAGGAGAAATCCTAATTAATTACATTCGTTTCCATAAAAGCCTAAACTTTCGAGTTGTTTCTTTTCAGAATTCCATAACAGATGTTAAAACATTTATTAAATTTGTGAACCGATATCACTTTAGTTACCAGCCGATTATTAATTTATCTATATCAAACTATTCTTTATGGATGAAACTATAGGGTGGAATCTTGAATCACTAAATCGAAGTTCTGGAATATAGATTAATCTTAGGGGCTACCTTATTTTTTCCGATATTTATATTTGGACTATATATGCTTATGACTGTGGTAAAATAACCATCTTCACAGGCGTTCTAATAATGTATTTTCTAATATACAGAACTTCTCACCATTTCTTAATTGTATCTTGGACGGGGAAGTCATCACTCTTGATTACGAACAGAATTCATCCGTCCTCTGTTTCGACAATCTTATGACTCTTTCAAAGAAAGGATTCATGCGAAGCACAAACTTTGAAAAATCCATATTGCCTTAATTAATAAAGCTGTCCTCTTAACATCTATAATAGGTCAGCTTTATTTTTGTGTATTTTTACATTCTTCAAACACTTTTTTATCTCAATCTAGTATTTAGATAGTCCACTATGCCAATATCTTTACCCTCTCTAATAAAATTATTTTTCTCTTGCTATGACCTTATTCATAGAGGTATAATTTATGTCTCTAGTTAAAAAGTAACATTACATATGTATAAAACCATAAGATTATACATTTTGGTTTGGGGTTTGGAGCTATTATGAAGTATGAACCAAATTGAGGCGTACATATTATTTAATGCATTTCTCTACTAGTCCGGTAATATCTCAATCTTAGAAGTTACTTAAAAATATTTTAAATATCCAAAAAATTTTTGCTTGATCCAAAACTATTTTATATGGAGTGTTAATGTTGAAGGTTTTTTTAGATTTAAAATTAGGTACAAAAATTAATTTATTAGTAATAACTATTATTCTTATCTTGTCAGCTATTGTAGGTGCGATTGTTCACTATCAAATTACAAAGGGGATAGAGGAATTTGCAATAGAAAAGGCAAAAGGAGATCTCAACCTATCTTATCGATATTTGGATAGTAAATATCCAGGTGAATGGGAAAGAAAAGGGGATGAACTGTATAAAGGTTCAATTCCCATTAATGAAAATTATGTTATCGTTGACGAGATTGGAGAAGACACTGGAGATACAGTAACCATTTTCTTAGAAGATACTCGAGTATCTACCAATGTTATAGTAAATAATGAACGTGCTATTGGAACACAGGCTTCAAATGAAGTTGTGGAGTCGGTTATAAAAAATGGAGAAACCTATTTCGGAGAGGCTCATGTAGCCGGTAACGTCTATCAAACTGCTTACATGCCTTTATTAGATCAAAACAATAATCCTATTGGAATGTTTTATGTAGGAGCCCCGCAAAGCATAATTGAAAAAATTTTAAAAAGCTTTTTAGTAACATTCTTAATCGTTCTCGCTGTAGTCATTTCCCTGTCAACTTTAGTAGTTATCCTATTTACATTAACTATAAAGAAGAGACTTCATGCCGTTACAAATGCTCTTGAATTAGCAGGTAAGGGTGATTTTACAGCTAAAGTAAAGGATCATTCTCGTGATGAATTAGGAGAATTAACCAAGAGCTATAACCTTATGGCTATGAATCTGAAAGACATGATGAATAAGGTCATACTAGCCTCAGAACAAGTGGCTTCTTCTTCCGAGGAATTAACTGCTAATGCTGAGCAAACGAGTAGAGCAACAGAATCAATTACCGAATCTATTCAGCAAGTAGCAAATGGAGCTGAACATTCAACTGCTAGTGTCGAAGAGAGCGCGAGTTCATTAGATGAAGTAGCTACACAGGTGCAAACACTAGCTGAAAATGCAGCTTTCATTTCAGAAGTGAGTTCGCAAGCTACTCAAAAAGCACAAGAAGGCGGAGAATTTGTTGATAAAACCGTGAAACAAATTAACTCTATCAGCCAGTCCGTATCTGAAAGTGGAGAAGTACTTAAATCCCTAGAAAGACGTTCGCAAGAAATTGGTGATATCTCTGGTGTTATTTCCGCTATAGCAGAGCAAACGAATTTATTAGCGTTGAATGCAGCGATTGAAGCAGCAAGAGCAGGTGAGCACGGGAAGGGATTTGCTGTTGTTGCGGACGAAGTGAGAAAATTAGCTGAACAATCACGATCGTCTTCTTCCCAAATTTCAAATTTAATTTCTGAAATTCAACATGATATGATTCGATCTAATAACTCAATGGAACAAGTCACATATGATGTTCAAGA
>NZ_LT707408.1:514945-663353 GCF_900156875.1 Robertmurraya dakarensis
GCTATACCAAGCGCAAAGCGGATGAATACGAGCTGCCAGAAATTCGTAACAAAGGCCCCAGGTAAATAAAAGATGGCCGCTAAAAATAGGAGGGTAATTAGTATTTTAATATAACCAAAGCGATCGCCTACTTTTCCCCATTGCCTTGCCATCATTAAGTTGCCAAGTCCAGCGGCAGAAAAGGCAATGCCAGAAAATAGTGCCAAATTTTCTTGTCCGTGGAGTTCACTGACATATAGGGATAGAATCGGTTGAATACTAAAATGTGCAATTTGAATAAGGGTTGAAATAAGCAGAACATTTAATAAAACAGGATGCTGTGTTATATGCCTAATAACTTCCTTGCTGGAATAATTCGTTTTGGCCCCTTTTTTATCCTGCATTCGATATTCTTTCGTTGCAATGACTAATAAAGCTGAGATAAGGATTGCAATTGACGTCCATCTAAAGGTTGTTGCATATCCAACTGTATCAGCCAGAACTCCCCCGAGCAGAGGGCCGAATAACTGTCCGGTGATACTGCCGGTCTGTAATGTGCCTAGCACTCGTCCTGCGATTTCTCTAGGGGTCTGGGTGGAGATAAAAGCCTGGGACATAGAAATGAAACCGGCGAAGATACCCATAAAGGATCTAAGGACAAATAACTGCCAAACAGATGTGACGAAACCCATTAAAAGAATAGAAAAACCTAATCCAAACGCGGAAAAGATCAAGATTTTCTTCCGGCCATACCGGTCCCCAATCCGACCCCAAATAGGTGAGAAGATAAAGGCGGTTACAAACGTAACTCCGAACGTGATACCTGCCCATTGTTGTACATATTGCTCGGAATAATGCCCAAATGTTTCAATATACAAGGCAATAAAAGGAAGAACCATTGTCATGCTGCCGCCAATGAAAAAATTGGCAAACCACATAATCATTAAGTTCCGCTTTGCCAAACTTTGTTCGTTCATGGTAACACTTCTTTCTTGAAAAACATTTCGTTTTCCTAAATATTATAATAAGGCAATTTACAATTAATACAAATATTTTTAACTGGGGCAGAACACCTGACATTTGTATCCGAAAATTGCAAAGCTTCTATTTACTTATTCCTCATTTCCTTGTAACCTTAATTTTAAGCAGAAAAAGTTGCAGATTTTTATGGGGAAATGAGGTTGTCTAGTAATGATTAACGCAATTTTCTTTGATCTTGATGATACATTGCTTTGGGATCAAAAAAGTGTAAAAGAAGCATTTGCAGCAACATGTAAAGTGGCACAGGAAAAATACGGTGTGGACCCAGAGGTTTTCGAAGAAGCGGTTCGAAAGGAAGCAAGAGAGCTGTATGCATCCTATGAAACATATTCCTTCACACAAATGATAGGAATTAATCCTTTTGAAGGCTTATGGGGCAATTTCTTAGATGATGATGACAATTTCCGTAAAATGAAGGATATTGTTCCTGGATATAGAAAAGATGCTTGGACGAAAGGGCTTGAGGCAGTTGGAATCAACGATCCCGAATTTGGACAAGAACTAGCGGAGCGTTTTCCTGCTGAACGCCGAAAAAAACCATTTGTTTATGAAGAATCCTTCCAGGTGTTAGATAAGTTAAAGGGGAAATACAAGCTATTGCTCTTAACAAACGGTTCACCAGACCTTCAGAATACGAAGCTTGAGATAACGCCTGAGCTGGTTCCGTATTTTGATCAGATTGTGATTTCTGGTGCATTTGGCAGAGGAAAGCCAGATCCAACCATATTTGAACATGCTTTAGAGCGTATGAATATAAAGAAAGACGAAGCGATCATGGTCGGAGATAATTTGATGACCGATATTTTAGGTGCTTCTCGTGTTGGCATGAAGTCTGTTTGGATTAATCGCCATGACAAGGAACGCAATGAAGTGGTTCCAGATTTTGAAATCAAACATCTTGAAGAGCTTTTTACCATTCTTGAAGAATTAAACAAAGAAAACTAGGTTTGGCCGATATATGTGTAAAAGTGACCGATATATCGAAAATGTAGCCGATATCTCAGTGAAAGTGACCGATATATCGAAAAACTGACCGATAACCATGCTAAAGTGACCGATATCGGAAAAAATGGTACAAAACCCGCCTATTCACTAGCAAAGGAGACAGCAAAAGGGTGTGATTCCACCCCTTTTGCTGTCAAATCCTTTAGTATCCTCTCTTTTATCCTTCCGTTACACTCAACAATTCAACAACCCAAATGAACAAATGGAGGTTTGACGTATGTTACAAAAAGCAAAAGAATACCTGCAGTCTTATTTTGGTTATTCATCTTTTCGCAGCGGGCAGGAAGATGCGATTTCCTCAGTGTTAAATGGAGAAGACGTCCTGTGCGTAATGCCGACTGGAGGAGGCAAATCGATTTGTTATCAAATCCCCGCATTGGTTCTAGAAGGGACTACCATTGTTATTTCACCCCTTATTTCGCTAATGAAAGATCAAGTGGATGCGCTGTTGCAGGCGGGGATTGCTGCTACTTATATAAACAGCTCAATTAGCATCAGTGAAGCAAATGAAAGAATCCGAGATGCAATGGAAGGTAGGTATAAGCTTCTTTACATAGCTCCTGAACGTCTAGAGTCATCTGACTTCATCAGGAGTTTAGAAAAAATGGAAATCCCATTAATTGCGGTTGATGAAGCACATTGTATATCTCAATGGGGACATGATTTTCGTCCGAGCTACCTGCATATCCAAAGAATGATTGACAGGCTGCCTCAAAAGCCGCAAGTGATGGCTTTAACAGCAACGGCGACCCCGATGGTAAGGAAGGATATTACGCAAACTCTCCATATTAATGAAGAGAATACCATCATGACAGGTTTTGAAAGGGAAAATCTCTCCTTCCATGTAATCAAAGGGCAGGATCGTTATGCCTATCTGAAAAATTATGTGAAGAAAAATACTGAAGAGGCAGGCATTATTTATGCTGCGACAAGAAAAACGGTTGATCAGCTTTACGAAAAGCTTCGAAAAGAAAATATAAAAGTTGGCAGATATCATGCGGGGATGGGTGACAAAGATCGAATGCTTGAGCAAGAGAAATTCCTGCAGGATCAAACCACCGTTATGGTTGCCACATCTGCATTTGGAATGGGCATTGATAAATCAAATATACGTTATGTCGTTCATTTCCAGCTTCCCAAAAATATGGAAAGCTACTATCAAGAGGCCGGACGTGCCGGACGAGATGGGCTTGATAGTGATTGTACCGTGTTATACTCACCTCAAGATGTTCAGGTACAGCGTTTTTTAATCGACCAATCAGCTGATAGAAGCAGAATTGCGACGGAGCTTGAAAAGCTTCAAGCAATGATTGATTATTGCCATACAGAGCTTTGCTTGCAGGGACATATTCTTGAATATTTTGGCGAAGAAGAAATTAAGCCATGCGGGCGCTGCGGGAATTGTATGGACTCCCGTTCTAGTATTGATGTAACAAAGGAAGCGCAGATGGTATTATCGTGTATCATTCGAATGGGGCAGAGGTTTGGAAAGAATGCAGTGGCTCAAGTATTGACCGGTTCGAAAAATAAAAAAATCCTCGATTTAAAATTTGATCAACTGCCAACTTACGGAATTTTAAAAGAGAAAAGCGTAAAGGAAATAAGTGAATTTATAGAGTTCTTAATATCGCAAGAATGTATTGGTGTCGAGCATGGTTCATTCCCAACGATATTTGTATCACCGGCAGGAAAAGAAGTACTGCTTGGAAATAGAGAAGTCTATAGAAAAGAAATTGTACAGGCCAAGCCCGCGATTTCCGCAAATGACCCGCTATTCGACGAGCTCCGCAAGATTAGGAAAATAATCGCTGAAAATGAAAAAGTACCCCCATTTGTCATTTTCTCAGATACGTCATTGAAGGATATGTGTGTCAAATTGCCTCACAATGAGGAAGAGTTTCTTCAGGTTAGCGGGGTAGGGGAGCATAAACTACAAAAATATGGTGGAGAATTTATCAATAAAATTATTGAATTTTGCCGGCAGCATCCAGAAAGACTAGAGGAAAAACAACAAACACCCGCTGCGAATCAGCCCAAAAAGCCTGCAAAAAAAGCAGAGAAAAATTCTCATTACATAACGTTGGAATTATTTAATGACGGATTAACGGTAGGGGAAATCGCAAAGAAGCGTGAGCTTTCAACAAATACAATCGAGAATCATCTTATTCACTGTGCTGACGAAGGGATGGAAGTAGATTTTTCAGAAGTGCTGCCACAGACTATTATACCGCTTATTGAAAAGGCTGTGGAGGAAGCAGGCAGAGAAAAGCTGAAACCCATTAAGGAGCTTCTCCCGAAGGAAATTTCCTATTTTATGATTAAAGTGTATCTGCAAAATAGCAAAATTGGTGTCAAGACTGAGTAGTTAAAAAAGGACGCAGCTGGTACTGCACCCAAAGTTAGAGTGAAAATCAAACTTTTTGGGGTCACAACCGCCAGCGTCCTTTCTTATAATCATGAAAGTTTTACAATCATTCGTCCCTTTGCTTGTCCTTTCAAAATCGTGTCTAACGCTTGAGGGAGTTCTTCTAAACTTATTTCATGTTGTATCGTTTCGAGAAGATCTTCTGTTTTGAAGTCAGTAGCTAATCTGTTCCAAATGGTTTTTCTCATTTCCATTGGACAGTAGACGGAATCAATTCCAAGCAGATTTACTCCCCGTAAAATAAATGGAAATACGGAAGCAGGAAGATCAGTTCCGCCAGTTAGACCGCTCACAGCAGCAGAACCGCCGTATGTAATTTTACTTAAAACAGCAGCAAGTGACTTTCCGCCAACAGGGTCGACTGCACCAGCCCAAAGTTGTTTATCAAGTGGCTTTAGTTTCTCTCCTAGTACTTCTTCTCTTGAAATTACTTCACTTGCACCGATTTTCTTCAGGTAATCATGTTCAGATGCCTTGCCTGTACTTGCGACCACTTCGTAGCCTTTTTTAGCAAGGATTGAAACAGCTATGCTGCCTACACCGCCAGTAGCTCCTGTTACTAGGACTTTCCCTTTTTCAGGTGTTAAACCTGATTTCTCTAATTGATGAACAGACAAAGCGGCTGTAAATCCAGCTGTTCCATACACCATGGATTCCTTCAGTGATAAACCAGTTGGCAGAGGGACGATCCACTCACTAGGAATTCTGGCGTATTCACTATAGCCTCCGTAATGAGAAACGCCAATTTCATAGCTCGTCGCAATCACTTCATCGCCTTGTTGGAAGCGTGGATCACTCGAACTGACTACAACCCCCGCTAAATCAATTCCTGGAACGAAGGGATAACTTCTAACAATATTGCCATTCGGAAGGCTTGCCAGTCCGTCTTTGTAATTGACGCTGGAATAAGCGACTTTAATAACAACGTCACCTTCTGGCAGATTCTCTAGGTTAATCTCTTTCACTTCAGTGGTAACTTGATCATCTGTTTTATTTACAAAAAATGCTTTGAACTGATTTTCCAATCTTCAAACTCCTCTCACTTATCAGATATTTATAGTATACGGGAAAATGGGAGTGAACTGAATGGTTAAGATGGTTAAAATTTCTAATTAATGTTTTTTAAATAAGGAATAACCTCGGACATCCTCTGTACAACCAAATCAGCAAATGTTTCATCGCCTAATCTGTATGCATCAATAAAGATTGTGGAGCAGCCAAGAGATTTAGCTGGGCGGATTTCATTTATCCAGTTATCCCCAATGCTCACAATTTCGTCATAAGACACTTGAAAGTGGTCTTTAATTTGCTCAAACCGATCCACTGTTTTAGTTGGTTTCTCTCCATTAAAGATTTTCAGTGCGAATATTTCATGAAGGCCGAGCTTTTGTAATATGGCTTCACTGTCAGGCTCAGGGCTATTGGTCAAAAGCACAAGGTCTCTTTTTTCATGTACAGCCTTCAAAGCGTCCTTAAAGCCTGGAATTGGTTCCATGACAAACTGGGGGCTCATCATATATTCTCTTGTTTCTAAAAAAGCCTGGTAGGAAACTTTATATTCCATTCCATAATGAGCTGCAATCGACATCGAAATCCACCATGGGTCACCGACATTAAGCATCTTTTCGAAATCAAGTTCAATTTTACTCGGATAAAGCTTTGCGATTTCTTCTTGCGAAAGCGGGTTTCCATTCCATTGATACGCTTCTTTTACGATATTGTCTAGCTGCACTAGAATGAGATCGTTTACTACATCGAATATCCGTCCAATGATTAACGGATGTTCACCTATTTTAGCTGCACGGTAATCTTTTTCAAATAAATCTTGTTTACTTTCCGGTAGTTTCTCTTTTAGTCGTGCTGCTTGATAATCAAAGTGGTGGGTATCTTCGTAAAGAGTGCCATCTAAATCAAAGACCAACACTTTTGATTTTGATAAATTCATGTTCTTCACCTCTATTATTCAGTGTAATACTTTTTGATGATTTATCTCTAGCATTATCCCTTTATTACGTTGAAGATAAGGATATGATACAATTTATCGCAGGTAAATAAGAAACATTATGACATCCTTAATCGTACAATTACTATGTTTCAATTCCGGGGGAAAGCAAATGGACAAAGAAAAAATCTATACATACGATATCATGGAAGTTTGCTTGCTTGCGGGCAAGATTATGCTTCAAAGCGGTGCAGAAACGGCTCGTGTCGAGGATACGATGGGACGAATTGCTCATTCGTTAGGGGGAAAGGAATCACATAATTATGTTACCCCAACAGCTATTATTTTTTCCATCGAAAGTGAACAGCCTACCAAGACAAAGCTTATCCGAATAACCGAGCGAACGACTGATTTACATAAAGTTACACTTGTCAATAGCGTTTCAAGAAGAATTAGCAATGGAGAATTAACCCTGGAAGAATCGTATCACGCACTAAAGGAGATCGAGTCTTCTTCAAACTATACTTATTCTATTCCTACACAGGTATCAGCTGCCGCGCTAGCCAGCGGTTGTTTTTTAATCATGTTTAAGGGGTCTTGGTACGATTTCTTGCCAGCATTTATCGCTGGAGGGGCAGGACTACTAAGCGTTATTTTCCTTCATCGCCTCGTCCCGATTAAGTTTTTTGCGGAGTTTGCAGCATCGTTAATAATTGGGATTCTCTCCTATTTATTCGTATTTACCGGGTGGGGTGTCGAAATCGATAAAATTATTATAGGATCTGTTATGCCTTTAGTTCCAGGCCTCCTCCTCACCAATGCCGTTCGAGACTTAATGACCGGTCATTTGGTTTCAGGAATATCGAAAGGAGCGGAAGCGCTGCTGACTGCATTTGCTATTGGGTCAGGGATTGCGGTTGTTCTTTCGTTTATCTGAGAAAGGAGATGTGGAATGTTGCCTATTTTAGAACAACTGATTACGAGCTTTATCGCATCAGCGGCGTTTGGAATTATCTTCAATACGCAAAAGGAATCCCTTCTGCCATGTGGGGTTGTTGGTATGGCAGGCTGGGTTATTTACTTTTTAATGACAGAATCTGACTTCGATTCAGTCGGGGCTACACTGGCGGCTTCCTTTGTCGTCGCTGTAATTAGTCAGCTTTTTGCAAAAATGTATAAGACCCCTATTATCATCTTCATTGTAGCGGGCATTATTCCCTTGGTTCCTGGCGGGATGGCTTATGATGCCATGAGAAATTTTGTCGAAAATAACTATAATTTAGCGGTCAGTTTAGCGGCAAAGGCCTTTCTGCTATCAGGGGCAATTGCGTTAGGGCTGATTTTTTCTGAGGTCATAAACCAAGTGATCAGAAAAACAAAGGAAACCCCGAAAATTAAAATGAAACGTACGCCATAATCTTTGGAACTTCATCCAATAACATGCAGAATCTTGCCCCCGTGTTCGGTACAAAATATAAGCAGGGGGTGGAATAATGGCACAAGACGTTCTTTGTGAAGTAGCAAATTGTGTTCATAATCGGGATGGAATGAAATGTGGTGCATCAGAGATTTTTGTGGTTAGTCATAGAGGAAAAGAAGCAAATGATAGCAGGGAAACAGATTGTAAAACATTTGAACCTGAAGGACTTTAAAAGAAAGAAGGCAGCCTAAACGGGCTGTCTTCTTTATTTATGATTGATTTCCAAAAACAGGCATAATTAAGGCATAGTTGAGAAAAATATGAGAAACCAGTTAAAATCTGGCGCTCCTTATGGTTCATTACCAAGAATATTATTGTATTTAGGATGATAGAGCTTGATTACATTGACATTTTGTACGGTCTACATAGCCCTGCTTTCACTCGTTTCAACAATCGATATGTTTATTTATAAACAATCCTTCTTAACATCCCTTTCCTACCTGTTTATGCAAGGAAAGGGGACAAATGAATGGATGATCAACGTGGGAGTGGGAGTTGGTTTTTTATACGCTATTGCGGTAGATTATCGACTGAAAAAAGGTAAAGGATCCCAAAAAGGATGAACCCGAAACTAGTGGAGAAATTATCACTATGGCAGCTGGCGATTTTAATTTTTATCTTCGAAGTTGGCAGCGTAGCGGTAGTTGGAGTTGGACAGGAAGCGAAACAGGATGCATGGATTGCGATAGCGTTAGCAACAGGTATTGGCATTGGCTTAATCGCTTTTTATATGTTCCTGTTAAGTAAGTTGCCTGGAAAAAACCTTTTTGAAATATTAGTATTTTGTCTTGGCAAGTGGGTAGGAAAGTTCATTGGAGCCCTTTATGTGCTTTATTTTTTCTATATTGCATCGAGAGTGCTGAGAGATTTTTGTGAATTAATTATCACCGTAATTTTTAAAAGAACTCCGATTGAGACCATTGCTATTACCATGATGTTAGTCATTGTGTATATGCTGTATTTAGGATTGGAGGTCCTTGGGAGAACAAGTGAAGTTTTTATCCCCTATGTCTTTTCATTTATTATCTTTATCGGATTAGGGACTTTGTTTTCTGGAGAGATGGAATTTAAAAATCTACAGCCCATTTTAGCGGATGGAATAGGGCCGATTGCAAAAGCCATTTTCCCACAGCTGCTCACGTTTCCTTTTGGAGAAATGATTGCATTCATGATGATCATTCCTTATTTAACGAAGTTCAAAAAGGCTGGAAAAGTTAGTATAGCAGCTGTTGCTATCAGCGGCTTGATGATCATCTACGCATCAGTCATTCAAATAACGACGCTTGGTCTTAATATGTGGGAAAGATCAAGTTTTCCTTTGCTATCAGCGGCAAGGGAAATTTCTTTACTTGCTTTCATTGAGAGAGTCGATTTAATTATTGTATTTATCGTCATGTATGGAATTATTGTAAAGGTGAGTGTGTTTTTTTATGGAGGATTAAAAGGGATAGAAGTCATTATCAATAAGCCATATCGGACTTTGGTATTCCCATTAGGAATGGTGATCAGTTATTTCTCGATTCAAATTAGTGATACTTTTGCAGAACATATTGAGGAAGGAATTATGGTCATTCCCATGTTTTTGCATTTACCTTTTCAACTATTTATACCGGCATTAATTACACCTATTCTGATCTGGAAGGTAAAAAAACAACAAAGGAGAACGGACAATGAGTCTGTTTGATATCTTATTTAAAAGGCATAAAAATAAACAGGGAAATAAAAAAACAGAGGAAGAATTATTTGAACAGGATGAAATATCAAAGCAATATTTTACAAATCTCAAAAAAAATAAAAACCAGTTAAAAAATCTCTTCCAGGACACATTTGATTTTAATATCGATTCCATTAAAATAGCAGATCAAGAGGCGTGTGTCTGCTATTTAGGAACGATGTTAGATAAAGATGCCCTTACAAATAAAGTGTTAAATGCAGCGAAGTCATCCTCCAAACAGTCCCTTTTAATGGATATTGAAGAGATCCGTGATACTTATTTCCCTACTTGTGCCTTTGAATATGCTGATAACTTTCACAAAGTCGTTTGGCAAGTATTAAATGGTTACGCTGTTATTATGGTAGATGGACAAAAAAAAGCATTGGCACTAGAAATAGGAAATAAAGAGCATCGAGCTATTATGGAGCCTAGCACTCAAACGATTATTAGAGGGCCAAAAGAGTCGTTTGTTGAAAATATTAATACAAATATTAGTCTAGTGAGAAGAAGAATTAAGAACCCTAGATTAACCTTTGAGAGTATGATCATTGGCCGTGACACAAAAACTACGGTGGCTATCGGATACATTGGAAATATAATGAATGAAGATATATTAAATGAGGTTCGTAATCGATTGAAAAAAGTGGATATTGGTGGAGTATTGGATTCAGGAAATATTGAAGAATTTATAAAAGATAAGTCTTTTACACCGTTTCCGCTTACTTTTAATACAGAAAGACCAGATAGCATATGTGGACATATTTTGGAAGGAAAAGCAGCGATATTTGTGGATGGCAGTCCTTTCGTATTAACCGTCCCTAGTGTACTGACAGACTTTTTTCAATCGTCAGAGGACTATTATCAACCATTTCTGATGTCAAGTTTTATAAGGGCAATCCGCTATATTTCCTTCATGGTCGCTTTAGTACTGCCATCTTTATATGTTGCTCTTTCTACCTTTCATCAAGAATTAATGCCAACACAGCTATTGGTAAGTATTCAAGCCCAAAGAGAAGGAGTTCCTTTTCCAGCAGTAATTGAAATTTTTATCATGGAGCTGACTTTTGAAGTATTAAGAGAAGCAGGCGTACGTATGCCGCGAGCTGTTGGGCAGACGGTATCGATTGTGGGTGCTTTAGTGATTGGACAAGCAGCTGTGGAAGCGGGGCTTGTTTCCAATGTTTTAGTCATTGTCGTGGCTTTTACTGCAATTGCGAGTTTTGTATCACCGATTTATAACTTTTCAATTTCAACGCGATTGCTTCGCTTTATTTTAATACTGTGCGCGGCTGTATACGGGTTGTATGGTGTGCTCTTATTTTTGATTGTGATGGTGATCCATCTCGTTAGTCTAAGGTCATTTGGGGTACCCTACTTAGCACCAATTGCTCCATTTAAACTTGAGGATCAGGGTGATGTATTTGTTAGGCTGCCTTTATGGACAAATAGAACACGGCCCACTTATTTATATACAAAGTCACCAATAAAAAAAGAAGGCAGTGGCAAGCCTTCTCCACCTATGCAAAAGGGGGGCGGCTGATGAAAAGAAAATGTCTTCTTATATTAGTTATGGTTGCTTTCGTCTTAACAGGCTGCTGGGATAGTGTGGAATTAAATGATATCGCCATTGTCACGGGAATGGCGATTGACCCAGGAGAGGATAAGAAATACCGTCTAACATTGGAATATATGAATCCAGCGAATTTTTCCAAGACATCCTCTCAACAAGGGGCTCCGGTATCCACTATGGTACAAGAGGGGAACTCTATTGCAGATCTGGCAGGGAAGGTGAATGTAGGTGCGAGCAGACAGCTGGTCTTCTCCCATACTAGAGTGTTGTTTATAAATGAAAAAATCGCCGAAGAAGGAATACTAGGTTTTTTAGATGGTTTGGAAAGAAGCGCTCCTTTTCGAAATGACTTTAATATTTTGATAACGAAAAGTCATAAAGCAGAAGATTATGTAAAAATAAATAACCCGTTAGAGAAGGTTCCATCACTAAAACTTCAGAAGCAAGCTAAAAGCTTTGCAGAGGGTTGGGGAGGGGATCCGAAAGTGGTTCTATCGGATTTCATTGATGCACTCATATCTAAGGGGCGAAATCCTGTTACAAATACAGTTGTCTTAAAAGGGGATCCAGAAAAAGGAAGTAAACAGGAAAGTAATATGTCAAATGGTCGTGAAGCACTTATTTTGTTTGATGGGTTAGCTGTATTTGATAATGAAAAATTAGCAGGTTATTTATCATTAGATGATTCACGGAATTATATGTGGACACAGGATTTGAAGCAAACGACTCTCACTTTTCCTTGTCATGATCATGGGGACAGTGCGAAGGAAAAGCAATATGTGAATGTTAGAGTTCCTAATAGCAGAACAAAAATGGAGACGTACTATCGAAATGAACAACCCGTATTAAAGGTAAACATCTATACAGAAGCCCAGATTATTGAAACTCAGTGTTCGGATGATTTAACAAAAATTGACACATTTAAAAAGTTAGAGAAGAATGCAGAAAAATATATTGAAGAGAGTGTAGGAAGGACAATAAGTAAAACACAAAAAGAGTATGGTGTAGATATATTTGGATTTGGAGAAGCATTGTATCGTCAGGATTATAAAAAATTTAAAGACGTTGAAGATGACTGGAATAAGGAGTTTGCTAGAGCAGAAGTGGTCGTTTCTGCTAAAGTGCAGATTAGAAGGGCAGGAACAAAGAGCAAAAGTTTCTTAACAGAGTTATCTGATGGAATGGAAGAGTAATGTAGGTGTCAATCTGGTAATTTTTAATTTTTTTCTGTATCTTTAACATAGCATGAAAAAAGGAGTATGTTATGAGTGAACTACTAAAAGAACGATTGAAGCCATTTATTCAGAATGTATGGGAAAAGTCTCAGTTTGGCGAGCCTACTCAAGTTCAAGCTGAAGCGATTCCATTGATGCTTGAAGGAAAAGATGTTTTGGCTGAATCACCGACAGGTACGGGCAAGACCCTTGCTTATTTATTGCCAGTGCTCAACAATATTGATGCTGACAAGAAAACCATTCAAGGGGTAATCTTAGCATCCTCACAAGAACTGGTGATGCAAATTCTATCAGAGATACAAAAATGGAGTGAAGGCAGCGGGATACGCTCAGCCTCTTTTATTGGCGGTGCCAATGTAAAAAGACAGTTAGAAAAATTGAAGAAAAATCCCCATATCATTATTGGAACTCCTGGGAGAACCCTTGAGCTAATAAAGCAAAAGAAAATCAAGATGCATGAAGTCAAAACAATCGTGTTGGATGAGGGGGATCAGCTTCTTACCAAGGAACATTTACCGACTGTTCAAACTATCATTAAATCAGCACTTGCCGACCGTCAAGTTGTCTTGTTCTCAGCAACGCTTTCTCAAGTTATAGAGAAGGAAGCGAAAGCTTTAATGAATGAGCCTGAAGTCATAAGAATCGAAAAAGATGAAAGCATTCATTCTGGACAGGTGGAGCATATTTATTTTACAGCAGAGCAGCGGGAGAAAATTAAGATCCTGGAGAAAATATCACGCCTTGATGAAGCTAAGTCGCTCGTCTTTATTAAAGACATTGGAAACTTAACGGTTGCAAGTGAAAAGCTGACCTTTCACGAGATCGAGACGGCGGTATTGCATAGTGATCTTAATAAGGATAAACGTAAGAATGCTTTAAAGAATTTCAGGACAGGCAAGGTGAATATGCTTCTTGCAACAGATGTTGCTGCCAGAGGTTTAGATATTAATGGAGTTACCCATGTTGTCCATTATGATTTTCCGAAGGACATCGAACAGTATGTTCACCGTTCGGGCAGAACCGGGCGTTTTGGTGCAGACGGGACCGTTATTTCAATTGTAACGGATCGTGAGGAAAGAGAATTAAAAAAGATATGCCGCGAACTCGGTATTGAAGTCGAGAAAAGAGTATTTTATAAAGGGTCGATAACAAAGGCGGAAGATAGAAGGTAAATGTTGTTGTCACTGTCACCGTATAAGTCTTCATTTGTATACTCATACTACCATTGACTTTAAAAAAGGAGTTGAGGCAGTGTGGGCAGAACAAAGCTAGGCAATGCTAATGCGGAAAGAAATAAGAATAAGAAAAAGCAGCGAACAAGTTCTGAATTGGTAGAGTTCACTCCAAAGGATGAACGAAATCAAAAGCGGCTTTTAGATTAAAAATTAGGTAAGCCTGACTCACACACCGAAAGGTTCTCTGAGTCAGGCTTTTATTACATGTCAAGTTTCTTTAGCGGTTTTGTGGCTGGACCATTAAAGACTTCCCCGTCATAGGAGTATCTAGAACCATGGCAAGGGCAATCCCATGTTCGTTCACCGTGATTCCATTCGACTTCACATCCTAAATGAGTGCATGTAGTGTCCACAAGGTGAAGTTGTCCATCATGATCCTTGTAGGCACCTGCTCTTTGTCCGTCGACCATGACAACAGCACCTTCATCATTCTCAAGTTCCCCAGGTTCTTTAGGGACGAACTCTAGCTTTCCTTTAATCAGATGCTTTGCTACATCGGCGTTCACACTGATAAACTTCTTGATTTCAGGGTCGCTATGGAACCTTGATGTAGTGAAGAGTTCTTTGTATTTATTCTCTTTATTCATGATGTAGTCTTTGAGTAGTATCGCTGCGGCAGTACCATTTGTCATTCCCCATTTGCGATAGCCTGTTGCAATAAGGACTTTTTGCTGCTCATCAGTAATCGGGCCAATGTATGGTACCTTATCTAACGTGTATATGTCTTGTGCTGACCAGCGATACATATATTCTTGTATGCCAAGAACTTCTTCTGCAAAAGATTCTAAGTTTCGGTAATGCTTCATTGTATCAATTCCCTGGCCGGTCTTATGCCCTTCACCGCTGACTAAAACCAGGTCTTCCCCGTCGATAGGGGTTGATCTAAGGGAACGTGTAGGCGTATCAGCGCTTATGTACATCCCGCCTGGGAAAGCTTTTTTCGTTTTTAATCCTAAGATATACGCTCTTTCTACATACATTCTAGCAAAGAAAAGCCCTTTTTTATCACAGAAAGGATAATGGGAAGCAGCCACCAAATGATTGCATGATATCTTTTTTCCACTCCGCAACAGAACCTTTGGATTTGGACCATCCTCGATATCGACAGCAGTTGTATTTTCATACACCGTTCCGCCCGCCTCGATGAACAGCTTGACGAGCTCCCGCAAGTATTTTAAAGGGTGAAATTGAGCTTGCTTATGCATCGTTAACCCTGTTTTTATAGCAATATCAAAAGGGATACTGTCAATTACAGACCCGTTAATCCCTAATTTTTGATAAGCATCAGCCTCATTTTGTACTTTGCTGGCATATTGGTCACTTTCAGCATAAATGATCGCATCTTGGTCACTAAAGTCGCATTCAATCTTATTTGTTTGAATCGTAGAGCGAATAAATTGCAAAGCATCCTCAGAGGCTTCGTAATATAGCTTTGCCTTTTCCTCCCCGAAGTGACTGATAAGTTCATCATAAATTAACCCATGCTGAGCGGTGATTTTTGCTGTTGTATGCCCTGTGGTGCCGTTGAGAATTCTACCAGCTTCGATCAGGGCAACCTTCACCCCTTCTTTAGCCAATAAATAACCAGTTGTGATACCAGTGATTCCACCGCCGACAATAGCAACATCTACCTGTGTATCTTCTATGAGTTTATTATAAATAGGCAAATCTAGATCTCGCCAATAAGGCTCCGGAAATTGGGGCATTTGTGTATGTAAATCAGACATGGAGATCTCCTCCTAATATAGTTGATATGGATAATTTTTCCCAATTTTAGAAGTTTTATGTATTCAATTTTATTAAAAGTCGCCATATGTATATTACAAATATGTGAAGGGATGAAAAAAGTGATTTCTCTCATATCTAGATCTGATATAATTCTATACACTATCTTTAGTTAATCATAATGAAATGCAGGTGGAAAAATTGGAAGCTGTTATATTTATTGGACATGGTAACCGTTCCCCAAAAGGAAGTTTGGAGTTTGTGAAATTTATTAAGAAGGCAATGAGAGGTATCATTGTTCCGATTAAAGAGTACTGCTTTTATGAACGGGCGGAACCAACTTTACCAGAGGCTTTTGAAAATTGTATAAAACGTGGTGCAACAAGTATTCATATTCTACCTGTGTTACTTCTGCCTGGAAAGCAAACAACAGAAGAAATCCCAAGTGAAATAATGAGGCTGCAAGAGAAGTTCCCGGGGGTTCAGGTTAAATGGGGAAGTCCGATAGGTGCAGACCCGGTTATGGCCAATATCATTAACAAGAGATTAGCTGATGCAGCTTTTGAAGGGAAGATGGAAGACGCGATACTTTTATTAAGCCATGGAAGCCATGACCCTGTAGCGTACAGTGAATTCAAGAAAATGGCACAAGTTGTGAGCGGTCAAATGGATGTAAGGGTAGAAACAGGTTTCCTTGTTACAGATCCGCTCTTCATGGATGTGACGAATAAACTGTTAAATGAAGGATATAGTAAAGTATACATTGTCCCTTATTTTTTATTTGCTGGATCGTTTTTACAAGAACTAAAAGAAGTGTCCGAAGTCAATGATCATCTTATCCTTTGCGACGAGATCGGATATGATGAAAGTTTGAGGAACTTACTGACTAATCGAGTAGAATCAGCAAGACGGGAGCATGTCTTGAGTTAAGAGCATAGAAATAAAAGCTGTTCATGTGCATGAACAGCTTTTTGTATGGAAAAAGATAGGTCAGATTCAACTATTATTTGTAGTATTTTCTTCCTCATCAGGTAAAGGATCGATTGTAAAGGAGTCATTCTTATTTAATGCTTCTTGTATGAAATGAGAAAAAATCCAGCCGGCAATCGCTATAACAATTACAAAACCGATTGTCGTGACCCATGAAATAGCCATGTAATCCCTCCCTTACAACAGATTATGCGAACAAATAATGTAAAAGACTTTAAATAGAGGAATTTTTAATCACATTAAAGAATTAGTAAAGTGATTTGAAAATAGGGAGGAAGACGAATGAGCTTCAAAACTGCAGATTTATGTGATGAATTTTCTAGTGAAATCCAAATAGTCGGATCAAAATTAACGTCATATGGAAAACGAAAACGATTTTCTGGTCCTATTTGTACGGTAAGAGTGTTTGAAGATAATGTGCTTGTAAAACAAGCATTAGAAACTATTCCTAAAGGAAGTGTCTTGGTTGTCGATGGAGGCGGTTCATATAGAAGGGCACTAATGGGTGATATGCTGGGGATCATTGCCGAAACGAGGGGCCTTGCCGGCGTAATTATAAATGGCTGTATTCGAGATGCAGCTGAGCTCGCACAGTTGGAAATAGGTATTCTCGCACTAGGTACAAATCCATTAAAGAGTATAAAAGAAGGAAAAGGTGAAAGAGATATTACCGTTAATTTCCTTGATCTCCAATGGAATCCTGGTGATTATGTGTATGCCGATGAAGATGGCGTAGTGGTCTCAGCCAAAAAATTAATTTAATGAGCTTTTAAATTGGAAAAATAATGTTGGTTTTTTTCTTTTTCATTTTTCACATTCTATCCTCGAAGGAGGATGAATCGAAAATGTTCAAGAAAACAATATTTAGCATATGGTTACTAATTTCCCTAATAGTTGTACCAACGATTTCACATGCACAGCAGGTACATACTGTCAGCAGGGGGGATACACTTTGGGAAATTTCTGTTTGGTATCAGGTGGGATTATCTGAAATCATTGCAGCGAATCCGCAGTTTCGTAATCCCAACATGATCTATCCTGGTCAACGAGTTACGATTCCTGGTCATCAGGAAGCAGCTAAAAGTATCGAGTCTCAAGTCATCCAATTAACGAACCAGGAACGAGCTAAATATGGCCTTAAGCCGCTAAGAGCCAACTGGGAATTATCAAGAGTTGCTAGATATAAGTCGGAAGATATGAGAGACCGAAACTATTTCTCACATACCAGCCCGTCTTATGGGTCACCATTCGATATGATTAGAAGCTTTGGTCTTACGTATCGAAGTGCAGCGGAAAATATTGCAGCTGGTCAAACGACTCCACAGCAGGTTGTTCAAGCGTGGATGAATAGTGAAGGACATCGCAGGAATATCTTGAGTGCATCATACACAGAGATTGGTGTAGGGTATGCAGAAGGCGGCTCGAGAAGGCATTATTGGACACAAATGTTTATATCTAGATAAATATTTAAGAAACAGACTCTTAAGGGAAATGGGTCTGTTTTTTCTTGTTTAAGAGGCAGGGCTGATAGCAGCTAAGCCTTAAGACCGAGATGAAATTAAAGCTGAGGCTCGTTATTGCAAAAGCGAAAAATAGATAAGATGTAATCAAGAAAGGAGGCAACAAAAAATGAAAAAATTCGGGTTGCTTTTAATTGGAGGTATTGCGGCATTAGTGTTGTTATCAAATTTAGGACCCCTGGTAGGATTGGCAGTCAGCCTAACAATACTTTACTTTGTATTTAAACAATTTTTAAAGACTGACTCCATTTGGTTGAAAATTGGTTTAGGTATTTTAGGATTGGTATTGCTGACAGCAGCTGCATCAAATGTACCGGCGATTGTTGGAATTGCTGCTGCCTATATTCTTTATGTGGTTTACAAAAAATGGAATGAAAATAAGAACACAGTAGTGGAAGAAAATGACCCATTTCAAAACTTTGAAAAACAATGGGCACAATTGAATAAATAATAATCAATAAATTTAAATCAAAGAGGAGAGATTACTATGGAAAATTTATTTACTCGTATTAAAAATACAGTGTTAGCTGATATCAATGAAGTGTTGGACCGTAAGGAAACGCAAAATCCGATAAAGTTATTAAATCAATACTTGCGCCAGTGTGAACAAGAAACGGAAAAAGTAAAAAAACTTGTTGAAAGGCAATATTCTTTAAACGAGGAATTCAGCCGCGAATACAATCAAGCTTTGAATATGGCAGAAAAACGCAAACGTCAGGCAGAGATTGCTTTAAAGGCGAATGAAAATGATTTATATCAGTTTGCTATACAAGAAGAACTTCATTATAGTGAACGTGCAGAACGTCTGAAGCAGCTATTGTCTGAAAGCGGGTCGCAGTTGCATGACCTTGAGAAAAAATATGAAGAGATGAAGCATAAGCTAAAAGATATGCAAATTCGCAGAATGGAACTAATGGGACGCGAAAATATAACAAGAGCTAATCAGCAAATTAGCAGAGTAACGGAAGATGAAACTTACTCAAATACAGCATATTCACGTTTTCAAGAAATCGAATCTTATTTAGAGCAGTTAGAAAATAAGGTTTCGAAATCATTTCACCGCCATACGATTGATGCAAGAATAGCTGAGATTGAAAAGAATATGCCGAAAGAAGATTTACTCTCTAAATAACATGAAACATGGTATTCTAGAACTAGGCGTAGTACTCTACGCCTTTTAGCAATTAGTAAGAAAATGCAGCACAGAAGGGAGGAATGGATATGGTATTTAAGGTCGAAAGCACATTTTTAAGTTGGGCTCTATTAATTGGTGCAATTGTTCTTTTTATTGAAGTTGCTTTTTTTAATAGTGGAGTCATATTCTCTCTTCTAGTGGCTGCGGGCATGATTTTTATTGGTCGAAAATGGATGCCAAGATCGATAGGGAAATTGTTCTTCTGGTTCGGAGTAGTATTCTTTTCGATCAGTATTTTTAATATGATGACTTTTAGGTTTCTAATGTTAGCGATCTTAATTCATTTGTTCATTCAATACTTTCAAAATAAGAAGCAGCCAAAGCAGATTAAGCCTGTTATAAAAGAAACTCAAGGATCGGTGACTCCAGAATGCATTCAGAAAAAGCCGATATTAGAAAACATTTTTTATGGAGAACGAAAAACGGATGAACATGTTTATGAATGGAATGATATCAATATTCAAACAGGCATAGGTGATACGAATATAGATTTAAGTTATACAGTTCTGCCAAAGGGAGAAACAATTATTTTTATCCGCAGCTTGGTAGGTAATTTACAAGTATTGGTTCCGTATGATGTAGAAGTCAGTGTAAACCATTCAGTAATTGCCGGGAAGACTAAAATTCTCCAGCTTGAGGGCGAAAAAACCTTTAATCAGAACCTTCAATATCAGACAAAAGGGTATGAAAATGCAGACCAGAAAATAAAGATTCTTACTTCGTTCCTTGTCGGTGATTTAGAGGTGAAGCGGGTATGAATGTCATCCATCGGCAGGTCGTCTGGGGAATGCTAGTCGCTTTCGTTGTCTTCATTTTAGTTACGAGCTCCTTTTTAATCGCGTTTCCACTAAATGGGTGGAAAGAGCTTTGGGATCGAGATTTAATGGATGTTCCCTTTATTCTGTTCGTTCCAAGTGTAAGCTTGGCAGCCGGACTTATTTTTGGTTTTAGCTCAGGGGTATACTGGAGAAAGAGATTTCATTCAATTGACCGTATTCTTCATGAAGTCGAAGAAGGAAGAAGCATAGATTCGCTGGAAATCAATTCTATTGGAGATATGAAGACCATATTAAATAGAATCAATAAAATTCAAAACCAAATGCAGGAACAGGTTAAACTATCTCAAAGGTTAGCTAATCAAAAAGCAGAGGATCAGGAAAATCGCATCCAAGAGATTATTTCACAAGAGCGGAATAGACTGGCAAGAGAACTTCATGATTCGGTGAGCCAACAGCTTTTTGGCGCCTCCATGCTCATGTCTGCTATAAACGAAACAAGGTCATCTGCAGATGAAAGGGAAACGAAACAATTGAAATTAGTGGAGTCGATGATTCATCAGTCCCAGCTTGAGATGCGGGCACTGCTGCTCCATTTGCGGCCTGTTGCATTAAAAGGAAAGTCGCTGCAGGAGGGAATGGAGGAGCTCTTAATCGAACTATCACAAAAGGTGACCATGAAGATCGATTGGAAGGTGGAGGAGTTCTGTCTTGATAAAGGGATAGAAGACCATTTGTTTCGCATTTTACAAGAGTCTGTTTCAAATACATTAAGGCATTCTAAAGCGTCTAATTTAGAGGTTCTGTTAATACAACGTGATGACTTCATTATTTTAAGAGTGGTGGATGATGGAATAGGATTTGATGTGGAAGGCTCTAGGGCAGGTTCCTATGGCATGCAGAACATGTACGAAAGGGCAGTTGAGATTGGAGGAGCTTTTAAAATCGTTAGTGTTAAAGGGAAAGGGACTCGCCTGGAAGTAAAGGTGCCAATTATGAAAAAAGAAGGTGTAGGCAATGATTAAGGTGTTGTTTGTTGATGATCATGAAATGGTTAGAATAGGGGTTTCCTCTTATCTTTCAGCACAGCCGGATATTGAAGTGGTGGGTGAGGCAGATAATGGAGGAACAGCGATTGACTTGGCCCTTGACCTCAGACCAGACATTATTTTAATGGATCTCGTTATGAAGGAAATGGATGGAATCGAATCGACGAAAAGGATTATTGAACAATGGCCGGAGGCAAAAATCATCATCGTTACAAGCTTTCTAGATGATGAAAAGGTGTATCCAGCTTTGGAGGCAGGGGCGACCAGCTATATGCTTAAAACATCAAAGGCCAGTGAAATAGCGGATGCGGTTCGTGCTACCTATGATGGTCAATCTGTTCTAGAGCCTGAAGTAACTGGAAAGATGATGTCAAAAATGCGGCAAAAGAAACAAACATTGCCTCATGAAGAGCTAACCACACGTGAAATGGAAATCCTGCTGTTAATTGCTGAGGGTAAGACAAACCAAGAAATCGCAGATGATTTGTTCATTGCCTTAAAAACAGTAAAAACCCATGTAAGCAATATATTAAGCAAGCTTGAAGTACAAGATCGAACACAGGCTGTCATTTATGCTTTTAAACATTCCTTGGTAAATTAAAGGCTTACTGCCATATCTGCAGTAAGCTTTTTTAATGGAGAACTTCTGACTGCCTTTAGAAAGGTTTGAATGACATTAAGATGACTAAGATGACAATGGCAGTATGTAATATTGAATTATAAGGTGCTAATTCTTTATTGACCTTCTGATACGATTCAGGGATATCCTCCCCTTTATGTGCTTCAATAATTTCTGTCATTTTCTTTACTTTCTTAGGCATAATCCCAGCGACCACAACCTGAACGGCCAAATAAATGATAATTGATGTGATGTACCAGCCTGTAGTAAAAAGATTTGTGTTTAAAATTCCTAGAATAAGTCCTGTCAATAATAAGGCGATCGACCCAACTTTAGCGAATAATTCTACTTTGTGGTTAAGGTCAAGGGCAAATTTGGCCTGAGATGCTGTACTTGGATTTTTCATGATGACAGGCATCGCAAAGCTAGCCCCCAGTCCTGCTACGGCAGCGATAATATGAATAAAAACAATGCTCCCATACAAACTCATTTTGTATCATCCTTCCTAATTTTATATTTTTTACCAGTCTATTATACTAGAACTTTTATACTATTTATATAGTGTTTATATATTTTTTTGAGACTGTAACGAAGAGGAAATTCTCTTAATTTTTTCTGTATATATATCTTTTAAAAATAATCTCCTAACTTGTCTCATATGTTTAAAGAGTGAAAGATTTTTAACGTTAGGAGATGCAGCATGAGCACATTTATGAAAGGGTCATTGCTATTAATAATTGCTTCGTTCTTAGGTGAGTGTGTAGAGTTTGTGATGAATATGGTGTTGGCCAAAGAGCTTGGGGAAAGAGGCCTTGGCTTATATATGTCAATTCTCCCAACCGTGTTCCTGATTGTTCTACTTGCAAGCTTGGAACTTCCTATTTCTATTTCAAAGTTTATTGCTGAAAAGGATGAAAAGTTTCATAGAAGCATGCTCCAGTCTGTATTGCGATTAACGGTCATCATCACATCGGTTGTTCTGTTACTATTTATTCTGATCTTGCCATTTTTGACGATTTTTGAAGATTATCATCCATTGTTTAAATGGTTAGTTGTTGTCTTAATCCCACTTATTACTTTTTCATCGATTGCTAGAGGGTATTTTATGGGGAAACATCAAATGGGGAAAATCGCGACAGCTAACTTAATGAGAAAGATGGTACAGCTCGGACTTCTCGTATTTCTTTTTCAACTGTTTGATTTTGATTCAGAGACGGCAATCATGATTGCTTTCTTTAGTTTTGTAGGCAGTGAGTTTGTAATTTTTCTCTACTTAATTCATATGTACTATATTCAGTATCAGCAATTAAAAGGAAGACCAACAACGGTATATTTAAACGGAAGCACGGTTCGGAAAAATTTAATGGCTGTATCGATTCCAACGACGAGCATAAGGGTGTTTCACTCCTTAACACATGCGGTTCAGCCATTTTTAATAAAAGCAGCACTTCTGAAATCGGGTGTTACGGCAGCAGTTGCAACAGAACAGTTTGGTCTCTTAGCGGGTGTTGCGATGACGATTGGTTTTTTTCCAGCATTTATAGCTCATTCATTGCTAATCGTTTTAATTCCAACTGTCTCGAAAGCTTATGCTCAGCATGACATTGTGAGACTTCAGCATCTTTTAAGACAAGTTATGAGCTTCACTTTTTTATATGGAGTACCGGCAGTCCTAATATTTTACTTTTTTGCAGAACCGTTATCAGGGTTGTTTATTAAATCGTCAACGGGCGCAGGTTATTTGCAGGTATTAGCGCCATATTTTCTTCTTCACTTTTTTACCATTCCTTTTCAGGCCTATTTAATTGGACTCGGCCTATTAAAGGATGCATTTATTCATAATGTCTGGTCAACATTGATTTCATTTGCACTCATTTATATTCTTGGTTCACTACATGAATTTCGCATGGATGGTGTTATCATTGGGATGAACACTGGAGCTGTGCTAGTAACGCTGATGCATTATGTAACGATATGCAAGAAGATTGGCGTTTCCTATTTCTCTTTAAAGAAAACGGCAGATCAACAGATTTAGACAACTGCGAGATAGTTCGAAATTATCGGAATGCGACATTTTTTTGACAAATGTATGTTTTGTTTATAAACTTGGCAAGTTAGTGAATACAACTAGAACTTAAATAAAAGGAGCAGCATCATGGTAGAGAAGTATTGTAAAGATTCTTTTGTTGTTAAAACAAGCCTTGTCTTTCCACCAGATACCAATAGTCATGGAACATTATTTGGCGGAAAGCTAATGGCCTATATTGATGATGTAGCAGCCATTTCAGCGATGAGACATGCGCGGAAACACATTGTTACAGCGTCCTCGGACTCTGTAGATTTCTTGCATCCTATACAGGAAGGGAATTCTGTATGTCTGGAATCATTTGTAACCTATACTGGAACTTCTTCTATGGAAGTGTTTGTACGTGTTATTGCTGAAAACCTCTTAACAGGAGAACGAAATATTTGTGCACTATCGTTCTTAACAATGGTTGCCGTTGATGAAAATGGGAAGCCAGTCGAGGTTCCAAAGGTCATTCCGCAGACAGAAGAGGAAAAAGAACTATATCAGTCTGCAAAAGATCGTGCCGAATTTCGAAAAAAACGTAAGAAAAGAAGCGAGGAATTTGCTCGGAAATTTGGAACGGGCCTCCCGTGGTCAAAACTCTAAAGCAACTGTCCCAATGGAGGGCAGTTTTTTCTTTGTATGCTAGATTTTCGACATATGCTGTGAAAAAATGAAATATTTCCTTGGAAATTCTCTTTATTCCTCGAAAACTGCAAACGGATTTTTATGAATAGATAATTTTGAATTTTACAAAATAATAGTATAATGGGAAGGCAATCTTCGGTTGGTCAATCATCATTTTAGGGGGGAGCTAATTGCGTCCAATTATACTGGGAGTCTTAGCGGCATTCTTTTTTGCGGCGACATTTGTATTAAACAGGGTGATGGAAGTATCAGGTGGGAGTTGGATATGGAGCGCTTCACTCAGATATATTTTTATGATTCCTTTTTTACTCATTATTGTTATTTGGAGGGGCAACTTAAAACAGTTACTAAAGGTAATGAGGGAGAAGCCAGTTGCATGGCTTTCGTGGAGTTTTGTAGGATTTGGCCTTTTCTATGCTCCTTTATGTTTCGCGACCGTATATTCACCAGGATGGCTTGTTGCGGGGACTTGGCAATTTACGATTATAGCGGGATCTTTATTAGCTCCATTTTTTATAGAGACTGTACAGAGCGCAAATGGACCGATTGAGGTAAAAGGGAGGATTCCTCTAAGGGGGCTTCTGTTTTCGTTCATTATTTTATTAGGAATTATTGTCATGCAGCTAGAACATGCTAGTCAGTTATCATCAAGTTCATTATGGCTAGGGATACTTCCGGTGGCTGTGGCATCTTTTGCCTATCCTCTTGGTAATCGTAAAATGATGGTGGTGGTAAAAGGGCGGCTGGATGTTTTTCAACGTGTTTTGGGAATGACCATAGCCAGCATGCCATTTTGGCTATTGTTATCGATCTATGGGCTATCGTCAGTTGGTGTGCCAAGTGTAACCCAAACTTATCAATCTCTTATTGTAGCAATCTCATCTGGAGTTATAGCGACAGTACTATTCTTTATGGCAACCGATATGGTCAAGGATGATATGCAGAAAATGGCTTCTGTGGAAGCGACTCAGTCCGTTGAGGTCTTATTTGCATTGATAGGAGAAATGATATTCTTATCTATAGCGCTTCCGCAGCCTCTTTCTTGGTTTGGAATGATGCTTGTGATCGTGGGGATGATTTTACATAGCTACGCTTCCCATACAGGAGTGAAGAGGAAATTAGAACTGCTGAAAAAAGAAACAGGTATGCATAGGGAAGGATGATGGTAATAGGGAGAGGCATCTCCCTTTACCTGGTACATTATGTACCTTCTGATATTATTTGTTTTTCAGTAAATCGCGAATCTCTACAAGAAGCTCTTCTTTCTTATCTACTTTAGGTGCAGCAGCTGCTACTTCTTCTTTTCGTTTTAATTTATTAAAGAAGCGTACAAATAAGAAGATCGAGAAAGCAATAATTAAGAAGTCTACTACGGTTTGTATGAACATTCCATATTTTAATTCTGCATCTTTTACAGTAATAGCCAGCTTAGAAAAATCGACTCCTCCTAATAAAAGCCCAACTAGCGGCATGATGATGTCATCAACTAGTGAAGATACAATTTTTCCGAATGCTCCTCCGATAATAACCCCAACTGCTAAGTCCAAAACACTGCCTTTCATGGCGAATTTCTTAAATTCATTCCACATAATTCGTTCCTCCTTGAATAATATAAGCAATTATACTATAAATAGTGGTCCTGATTATAATTAATAAACATGAAAGTTCCCCGTTTAGCATGTAGGATAAACTATCGACAATTATGAATGGTTGATTTACAATACAAGATGTATTATTTTTGTGGTGCGCCCGAGAGGTTCATAGCTGAAAACCCTCTATAAAAAACTATGGATTTGATGATGAACATCAACCATGTCTTTATAGGATATGGTTTTTTATTTGTCAAAATGAACTAGTAGCTATTATCTCTTATTTGATGCCACGTTATTTTAGAAGGAGGCATTTAATATGACTGGAAGAAAAGATGAGGAGTTAAAAGGAGTCACCCTTCTGGGGAATCAAGGAACAAAGTATCTATTTGAGTATTCTCCAGATATCCTAGAAGTTTTTGATAATAAGCACCCTAATCGGGATTATTTTGTTAAGTTTAATTGTCCTGAATTTACAAGTCTCTGTCCAATGACGGGGCAGCCAGATTTTGCTGCGATCTATATTAGCTATATCCCTGATCAAAAAATGGTAGAAAGTAAATCGTTAAAGCTGTATCTATTTAGTTTTCGAAATCATGGTGATTTTCACGAAGATTGTATGAATATTATTATGAATGATTTAATCGAAAAAATGGACCCGCGTTATATTGAAGTTTGGGGGAAATTTACCCCAAGAGGCGGAATATCGATTGACCCATATTGTAATTATGGAAAGCCAGGCACGAAATTTGAAAAAATGGCCGAACATCGGTTAATGAACCATGATTTATATCCGGAAAAAATAGATAATCGATGACGTTGAAAGGAGTGCCATGCACTCCTTTTTAATTTTGAACCATAATAATGGTTTTCAACTCGCAATAACATCTGTAAAATAGGACAAGATGAAAAACAGTGTGTGCATTTCTGTTGATTTCTTATTGATATAATTTTTATAAAATTATATAATTTTCTAAAAATAATTATCGGGAAAGGTTATGGTTTATATGAAACATGGAATCAACCAAAAGGACCCGCGTTTTAAGATTGCTCACAGAGAAGCGTGGATAGGTGTTATTCTGGTCATCATCAATTTTGTATGGTGGTATGGGTTCGCTTATGGATTAGGTTCTGACTCTGTTCAAGATTATACATATGTATTCGGTTTACCGGCTTGGTTTTTTTATAGTTGTGTGGGCGGGTTTATTTTAATGGTTGTACTAGTATCATTCGCCGTTAAGTTCTTCTTTAAAGATGTGCCATTTGAAGACGAGGGAGGGGAATCTTAATGAACTGGGCGGTTATATTCCCTTTACTCGTTTTCTTAATTATTATATTCATGATTGGATTCTGGGCAAGTGCTAATTTAAAAGACTCTAACTCTTTTTTACAAGATTATTTTCTTGGAGGGAGAGAGCTAGGCGGTTTTATTCTTGCTATGACGATGACAGCTACATATGGGAGTGCCAGCAGCTTTATCGGCGGACCAGGTGCAGCGTATACACAGGGGCTTGGCTGGGTACTATTGTCAATGGCGCAATTGGCGACAGGATACTTTGTATTAATGATACTCGGCAAGAAGTTTGCGATTGTTACCAGAAAATACAACGCGGTTACATTGGTCGATTTTCTCAAGGAACGCTATGATAGCAAATGGGTTGTGCTGCTATCTGCTTTTAGTATCATTATTTTCCTATTTGCTGCTATGGCTGCCCAATGGGTTGGCGGTGCTAGACTGATTGAATCATTAACGGGATTATCCTATACTGCAGCGCTGTTCATTTTTGCTGCTTCTGTCTTAGTTTACGTTATTATTGGCGGTTTCAGAGCGGTGGCGGTCACTGATGCAGTTCAAGGGACCGTTATGTTCATTGGGACATTCATTCTATTAGTTGCAACGGTCATTGCTGGAGGGGGAATCACCAATTTAATCTCCGATTTAGCTGCTGAAAATCCTAATCTTATTACTCCGTATGGGTTTGATGGCGGATTGACACCTATCTATGTATCATCGTTTTGGATATTAGTAGGTGTTGGTGTTGTAGGTTTGCCGCAAATTACAGTTCGGGCGATGTCTTATAAAAATGCTAAAGCGATGCACAGAGCATTAATAGTAGGAACGATTGTCGTTGGTTTTATTATGCTTGGAATGCATTTAATTGGAGTATTTGCGAGGCCGATTCTACCTGGAATTGAAATTGGAGATACTGTGATGCCGTTGTTGGCAATGGAGGTCCTCCCGCCATGGCTTGCCGGGATAGTACTGGCAGCGCCAATGGCAGCAATCATGTCAACGGTTGATTCTCTCTTGCTCCTAGTTAGCTCGGCTGTTGTTAAAGATGTCTATATTAACTATATTAAGCCTGATGCGAGCAATCAAAGTATTAAAACGATCAGTCTGGGAGTAACAACAATATTGGGGATTCTTGTATTTTTAATGGCTTTAAGCCCGCCTGATTTGATCATTTGGCTGAATTTATTTGCTTTTGGAGGACTGGAAGCTGCCTTTATTTGGCCTGTTGTATTAGGTCTATATTGGCAGGCCGGGAACAAATTTGGTGCTATATCTTCAATGGTGGTCGGGGTAGGATCATATATATTATTCCACAGTTATTATCCAAATCCTTTAGGAATGCATACAGTCGTACTGCCGATACTGCTATCCTTACTAGCGTTTGTCGTCGGCAGCTTATTGACAAAAAGAAAAGTTGAACGGGCACAATTAATGTAAAAGAAAAAAGCAGGGAGAATCTTCCCTGCTTTAAATTATGGTAAATTAAAATGCCCAATCTCCATTTCTAAATATAGGCTCTGATTTTCCATCTGCTGTGATTCCATCAATGTCCATTTGCGCGGAACCAATCATGAAATCAACATGGGTGATGCTTTCGTTTAAGCCGTTTTCTGCCAGTTCTTCACTGGACATTGTTTTACCGCCTTCAATACAGAATGCATAAGCACTTCCAATCGCGAGGTGATTTGATGCATTTTCATCGAATAACGTATTATAGAAAAGAACATTAGATTGTGATATTGGTGAGTTATGAGGAACTAATGCAACTTCCCCAAGATAGTGTGAACCTTCATCCGTTTCCACAAGGCGTTTTAGCATTTCTTCGCCTTCTTCGGCCTTAACATTGACAATTCGCCCATTTTCAAATGTAATTTGGAAGCCATCTATTAAATTTCCACCATAGCTTAATGGTTTAGTACTGGAAACAGTCCCGTTTACACCGGTTTTATGCGGTACAGTAAAGACTTCCTCAGTCGGCATGTTTGCCATGAATTCGGAGCCTTTTTCATTAATGCTGCCGGCTCCAACCCATTGATGTTTCTCAGGAAGCTCAATGGTAAGATCAGTTCCCGGAGCTTTATAATGAAGTTTTTTATAATGCTTTTTGTTTAAGTAATCAACCTTTTCATGCAATGTTTCATCATGCTTTTTCCATGCTTGGATTGGATCGTCTTGATCAACACGGGTAGCTTTAAAGATAGCCTCCCATAGCTTTTCAACACTTGTTTCTGGAGTCTCATTAGGAAAGACTTTATTAGCCCAGCTTTGTGAAGGTGCAGCAATGACCGTCCAGCTGACTTTGTCTGATTGAATGTACTTCCGATATGTATGCAGTGCCTTTCCTGCTGCTTTTTGGAAGTTGGAAATTCGCTCAGGGTCAACGCCTTTGAGAAGATCCGGACTTGAAGAGACGATAGACATAAAAGCAGCTCCTTTTTCAGCAAGCTCTTCTGTCTCTTTTGCCCTCCACATCGGATATTCTTGAAAAGCCTCTGCTGGAGCTAAATCGTACTTGGTACGTGAAACGATGTCATCATTCCAATTTACAACAACGTTAAAAGCTCCTGCTTCGTATGCTTTTTTAACCACTAGACGGACAAATTCAGCTGAATCAATCGCAGCATTGATCACCAAGGTTTGTCCCTGTTGCAAATTGACGCCCACCTTAACGGCAAGCTCAGCGTATTTTTCTAGGTTTTTCTGAAAATCGTTCATTTAATCTTCATCTCTCTTTCCAGAAATTTTGTTTTTTCTATGTATGAACAATATCATCAGCGGGGGAGGCCCTCACTGATGATTTTATTAGCTTATTCGCCTAAATCGACGTTATGATAAACTTGTTGAACATCCTCTAAATCTTCTAATGCGTCAATCATTTTTTCAAACTGTTCCCTAGCATCTTCAGGTAATGAAACTTCGTTCTGCGCCAGCATGGACAGTTCAGCAACAGTAAATTCGATAATTCCAGCACCCTTAAATGCTTCCTGTACAGCATGGAATTGATCTGGTTCAGCGTATACAATGACAGAATCCTCTTCTTGGGTAATGTCACGTACATCTACGTCAGCTTCCATTAATAGCTCAAGAACTTCTTCTTCTGTTTTTCCTTCAATTCCAATAACAGCCGTTTTATCGAACATATAGGCTACTGATCCGCTGACTCCCATGTTTCCGCCATTTTTACCAAATGCTGCACGAACTTCTGAAGCGGTACGGTTGACGTTATTCGTTAGGGCATCAACGATAACCATTGATCCGCTTGGACCGAATCCTTCATAACGAAGCTCATCATAGCTTTCATCTGATCCGCCTTTAGCTTTCTCAATAGCTCGATCAATTATATGTCTAGGAACATTGTATGTTTTTGCACGTTCTAGTACGAATCTTAATGCTTGATTCAATTCTGGATCCGGCTCACCTTGTCTTGCTACTACATAAATCTCACGGCCAAACTTTGCATAAATACGACTAGTATTTGCATCTTTTGCCGCCTTCTTGTCTTTAATATTATTCCATTTACGACCCATATATAACATCTCACTTTCAACTAATGTCTCGATGTGAAACAAGCTGTTTCTCCATTCATAAAAATGATGAGACTTCTTCACTAGCATATTATACCTCATTTCCATTATGTACAAAATATCAGCTAATAAAAAAACCAAACCTTGTTTAAGGTTTGGTCAGGAAGGACGTATGTTTTGAATAAGTTCACGCTGCCATGTGTTATCCTGTTAAAGGAAACTTATCAACTCTGTATGATATATTAAGATAAGTGTGTATTGAAAGGGTGTATTAATAGTGAAAAAATGCGTTGTAATAGCTGAAAAACCATCTGTTGCACGAGATATCGCTCGGGTACTGAAGTGTGGTAAAAAAGGTAATGGTTTTTTAGAAGGAGATAAATATATTGTCACTTGGGCGTTAGGGCATTTAGTTACGCTTGCTGACCCGGAATTGTATGATCAAAAATATAAAACTTGGAATATTGAAGATTTACCGATGCTTCCAAATGAGTTGAAGCTTGTTGTCATTAAACAGACTAGTAAGCAATTTCATGCTGTGAAAAGCCAGCTGCAACGCTCTGATGTCGGGGAGATTGTTATCGCAACGGATAGCGGCCGCGAGGGGGAGCTGGTTGCACGATGGATTCTTAATAAGGCAAAGGTTAATAAACCTATAAAACGCCTGTGGATATCTTCAGTTACAGATAAAGCAATTAAAGATGGCTTTGCAAAATTGAGGCCGGGAAAAGCTTATGAGAATTTGTATGAATCTGCTGTTGCGCGCTCCGAAGCAGATTGGTATATCGGTCTGAATGCGACACGTGCATTAACAACCCGCTTTAATGCACAGCTAAACTGTGGCCGTGTTCAAACTCCGACTGTTGCGATTATTGCATCACGGGAGGACGAAATAAAAAACTTCAAACCACAGACCTATTATGGAATAGAAGCACAAACATCAAGTAATTTAAAGTTAACTTGGCAGGATGCAAAAGGAAATAGCCGCAGCTTTGATAAAGAGAAGTTGGATGAGATTGTGAAAAAACTAGGTAAACAAAATGCCGTTGTAACAGAAATTGAGAAAAAATCAAAGAAGTCTTTTTCTCCGGGGCTTTATGATTTAACAGAGCTGCAACGGGATGCTAATAAAATCTTTGGATACTCTGCAAAGGAAACGTTAAACATTATGCAAAAACTGTACGAACAGCATAAAGTGTTAACGTATCCTCGGACTGACTCGCGCTATCTTTCTTCAGATATTGTTGGAACACTTCCGGAAAGATTGAGAGCATGTGGTGTTGGAGAATATAGACCATTAACGAATAAGATTTTAAGCAAGCAGATAAAAGTTTCGAAAGCATTTGTTGATGACAGCAAAGTATCAGATCACCATGCGATTATTCCGACTGAAGGTTATGTGAATTTTTCTGCTTTCACTGATAAAGAAAGGAAAATTTATGACTTGGTTGTAAAACGATTCTTAGCTGTTTTATTCCCTGCATTCGAATATGAGCAATTGACGCTTCGTGCAAAAATTGGCAGTGAGAACTTTGTTGCAAGGGGAAAAACGATCCTAGCGAATGGTTGGAAAGAGGTATACGAAAATCGTTATGAGGACGAGGATGGAGCTGATGACTTAAAGGAGCAAATCTTACCTCGTATTGAAAAAGACGATATATTAAACGTTAAACTTATTCTGCAAACATCTGGTCAAACCAATCCACCTGCCCGTTTTAATGAGGCTACATTACTTTCGGCAATGGAAAACCCTACGAAGTATATGGAGACAAAAAATAAACAGCTGGCAGAAACATTAAAATCCACTGGTGGATTAGGAACGGTAGCTACACGTGCTGATATTATCGATAAGCTGTTTAATTCATTTTTAATTGAAAAGCGTGGAAAAGATATTCACCTTACTTCTAAAGGACGTCAATTGCTTGATTTAGTGCCTGAAGAACTAAAATCTCCTTTACTGACAGCAGAGTGGGAACAAAAGCTTGATCAAATTGCTCATGGAAAGCTGAAAAAAGACGTATTTATCAGCGAAATGAAAAAGTATACAAAAGAAATTGTGGCTGAAATAAAAGCGAGTAATAAAAAGTATAAGCACGACAATATCTCTACAAAAAGTTGTCCAGACTGTGGGAAACCAATGCTCGAGGTAAATGGGAAAAAGGGTAAAATGCTTGTATGCCAAGATCGGGAATGCGGCCATCGTAAGAATGTTTCACGAGTCACTAATGCGCGCTGCCCACAATGCCATAAAAAAATGGAGCTTCGAGGAGAAGGGAAAGGACAAATCTTCGCTTGTAAATGCGGGTACCGTGAGAAATTATCAGCTTTTGAGGCGCGACGTAAAAAATCTGGCGGTAAAGTTGATAAACGTACAGTGCAGAAGTATCTGAAAAACCAAAACAAGGAAGAAGAGCCAATTAATACAGCTTTAGCAGATGCTTTGAAGAATTTGAAATTGAAGTAAGGCGTAGTGGTAAAGAATAATGTTTCATAAAAAAATTAGCCTTTATATACAAGTTTGCACAAAATCTTGTATATAAGGCTTTTTCTATAATAGACGAGTAAATTGACCACCCATCTCCTTTTGCTTTAGTTCGTATCCTTCACATACACTGCTGTACCAGTTGCAATACACATCATCATTCCATCTCTAAGTGTTTCAAAATCCAGGTCAACACCAACGACAGCGTTTGCACCCAAGCGTCGTGCTTTTTCTTCCATTTCTTTAATGGCGATTTCGCGCCCTTCTGACAGCTTGTTCTCGTAAGCACTGCTGCGCCCGCCAATAATATCTGTGACACTGGCTAAAAAGTCCCGAACGACATTTGCACCCATAATGGCTTCACCAGTAACAATACCTAAGTACCGTTCAATTTGTTTTCCTTCCAATGAGGGAGTGGTAGTTACTAACATAGGAAAATTCCTCCTTTTTATTTTCTTAGTTTTAATTACGTGTGGGATAGAGGAAAGTTTCAATTATTATTTAATGTGAGCATAGAAAAAGGCCAGCCATCATTTTGAGGCGGCTGGCCTAATAAGGTTTATTCAATATCCGTTTCTTCTACACGATTTTTGAATGCTTCTTGGACAACGATAAACTCTTCATCTCCAATGGCATCCCTTGATTTTCTTTCCACGAGAGTATCTTCAGGAAGATTTCCTGGATGCCCTTTACGCTTATGATTAAATTCTTTGCCACGACCCATATAAGGCAGACTCCTTTCATTGATAAAACTATATTCACCTTGTATTATTTCCGAATGCATCACTTGTATGTAATGGTATTTCAAAGAGATATGGACATACTAAAAGACCAAGGAGAAAAATCTCCTTGGCTCAGCTGGTTTTAATTTTTTGCGCAGAGGCAGCTGTTTCTTCTACATAACGAGCAATTGTCTTATTGTCTTCATTTAATGATTCCACTGTGGCGTTCATTTCTTCTAAACCAGCGGTAGCTTCTTCAATCACGGCAGCCAGTTCTTTTGTGGAGGACTCCACTTCCAATGAATGAGACATGACATCTCCAACAGTATTTTTAAATTCACTGAATTGAATATCTAGATTTTCCAAAATACTCCCTACTTCATGGAAAACTCCTGAGACGCTTTCAGCAGTTTGAATGCTTTCTGTTAATTTATTACTGCTTTCATTCATTTGCGTATAAGCCGATGAATTTGTGGTGTTTACCTCTGTTAAGTTGACAGTTATTTGTTTAGCTGTCTCTTTTGTCATTTCTGCTAATTTGCGGATCTCGTTTGCGACAACAGAAAAACCCTTTCCCGCTTCACCAGCACGTGCTGCTTCAATAGACGCATTTAAGGCTAAAAGATTGGTTTGTTCAGTAATCTTTTGAATGTTTGTTATAAAACCATTTGTTTCCTCAATTTTTTTCGTCAAGCTTGCAAAAGTAATTCCTAAATTCTTAATAGATTCAGCAAGTTCTTTCATGTCAAGCTGGAGGTCATTCACCTTATGTAAGCCATTCCTTGATGAGTGAGCTGCGGCAGCTGTTTCAGTAGAAAGCTTAATGGATGCTTCGTCAATTTGCTCCATCATCGCTTTAGTTGATTGGGTGTTCTCAGCAATATGGTTAATTTGTTCAGTTTGCACTTGGCTGCCTGCAGAAATTTCTGAAATTGCAGACTTCATTTCTGTTTGGGATACTAAGTGGTTTTGCACCTGATTGTTTATCATGTTAAGGCTATCGGTGATGACGGAAACTTCCTTTTGCAAGAATTGATTATATGCGGTCTTTTCATCTTGCTGTTTCTCGGCGGTTGTTAGAAAGTCTTCCAGTGATTGAAACTGTTTGCTGCTAAGTTTGATCAAAACAAAGAGGACAACACCGATTAGGAGATAAACCAATATTGCGGCTGAATATATCTCTTGTAGTAATACCTCGGAATCAGCAGCAAATACATTACTTAGGATTAGACAGAGAAAACCGAGAAGGTAACCTATTAAGTATAATTTCATATCAAAGTGAATTGCTGAAAATACGGATAAAAAAATGATAACTAGTAAAAAAGCACTGGTACCACCATATAATACTAAGTTAATAAAATTGAGTACTGAAATCATCAAGATTGAAGCATATGGAAAAACCTTTTCTTTTTTTAATATAATATGAAACAAAAAGAATAACCCTATGAAGAGCAGGAGTTGTACGAAATAAAGAGCCGCTTTTTCCATCCAT
Organism: Robertmurraya dakarensis; assembly: GCF_900156875.1. GTDB lineage: Bacteria > Bacillota > Bacilli > Bacillales > Cytobacillaceae > Robertmurraya > Robertmurraya dakarensis. The sequence goes on from NZ_LT707408.1 coordinate 550,265, forward strand.
CCTAAACCAAAAGCTGTAAAAACAGCTGTACTTAATAGTGATATAGAATAAGTTGACAACATTAATACATTCTTTTTTCTCATGTCATTAAGCCTTAATTCTGCAATGCCATCCATAAATATCATCCCCATTATAATCTCATAGCATTATTATAGCGGAAAAATATGTAAATACGCAATACCTGAATATTAGAAAATTCTCATTTTTTTGTAAAACTGTTTTTTACTTACTAAATGATAGAGAAAATACCATGATTAAATTATTCTCTATGCTAAATAATATAGGAATTTAGTCGAAATAAATAAGAGAGATAGGTAATTTAATAGGAATAAAAGACTAGGGTATTACCAAAATAGAGATAGGTGGGCACATATGGACAAAACATCATTAATAGGAATTATTGTAGCGTTGATTGGAGTAGGAGTTGGGATGGTTTTTAAAGGAGTCAGCCCTGCTGTTCTGATCAATCCAGCAGCGATCTTTATCATTATATTAGGAACAATCGGTACTGTTACGATAGCTTTTCCAACAAATGAAATCAAAAACGTTCCAAAGTTATTTGGGATTTTATTTAAGGAAAAACAGGAAATGAGTATGCCTGTTTTAATTAAAATGTTCTCCGATTGGGCACAGTTGGCCCGAAAAGAAGGGTTATTAGCACTTGAGGCAAAGACAGGTGATGTAGAAGATGATTTTTTACGTAATGGATTATCTTTAGCTGTTGATGGACAAAGTGCAGATTATATTCGTGATGTTTTGTCAGAGGAAGTCGAGGCAATGGAAGAACGTCATCAAACAGGGGCGTTGATTTTTACTCAGGCAGGGACATATGCTCCTACATTAGGAGTGCTTGGAGCGGTTGTCGGGCTGATTGCGGCTTTAGGAGATATGAGTGATGTTGATGCTTTAGGACATGCCATTAGTGCGGCGTTTGTTGCGACATTACTTGGGATATTTACGGGATATGCACTTTGGCATCCATTTGCAAACAAGTTAAAAAGAAAATCAAAACAAGAAGCAAAGTTGAAATATATGATGATTGAAGGGATTCTATCCATTCTAGAGGGGGAAGCACCGCGAGTGATTGAGCAAAAACTAGCGTCTTATTTGCCTGCTGGTGAAAGGAAAAAGTTCCTTGAAGAAAGTGGAGTGAATTCGGATGAGTAGGCGGAAAAAGAAGAAACATCATGAGGAAGAAGTAGGAGAAGCATGGCTGTTGCCTTATGCTGATATATTGACTTTATTACTGGCTCTTTTTATCGTTTTGTTCTCGATGAGTTCAATAGATGCTGCGAAATTTGCAGCGATGTCGGCAGCCTTTAGTGAAAATCTTTCAGGAGGGACGGGAATTTTGAACTTTCCTAGTCCGACACAAGAAAATGGGGAATTATCTCCAGATGAACAAGAAAAGCGAGAAAAAGAGGAAAATGAGGTTAATGATCAAGTGGCGGCTGAAAAAGTAGAGAAGCTAGAACTTCAAACTATCCAACAGAAAGTAAACACTTATATACAAACAGAGAATCTTGGCGACATGTTAGAAACATCCTTGACTGATGAAGGGCTGTTATTGACGATTCGCGATAATGTGCTGTTTGCATCAGGAAGTGCCGATGTGAGGCCGCAAGATCTGCAAGTAGCAAATGAAATATCGGAACTGCTTGTTATGGACCCGCCAAGAAATATTATTATTAGCGGGCATACTGATAATGTTCCGATTAGCAATCCAAGGTTTGAATCAAACTGGGAGCTAAGTGTGATGAGAGCGATCAATTTCATGAAAATTATTTTAAAAAATGAAAACTTAGACCCAAGTTGGTTTAGTGCCAAGGGTTTCGGTGAATTTGAGCCAATAGCATCCAATGATTCAGAAGAAGGAAGAAGTAAAAATCGACGTGTTGAAGTTTTGATACTGCCAAGAAGTTCAAACTAAAAATGGAGTTACGGATAAAGTGAGTAAAGTTAAGGAAATAATTGCATTTTTACGGATATAGTTTAAAAAGTTACGGATAAAACCAATTTCTTACGGAAATAGTCCAAAAAGTTACGGATATCCCAAGCTGTCTGCTGACAACACAGATTTTCACAAGCCGGCCCTATAGGGTTGGCTTTATTTAGAATATTGAGTCCAATAGTTTTCTAAAATCCTTCATTTCTTGGCACAGCATTTGCATATGTATTAAGGGAGTGATCAACAAAAAGAAATGCTAGGGGGATGAAGTAATGGTACAACCATATCAGCATGAGCCATTTACAAATTTTAAGGTTGAAGAAAACCGTCAAGCGTTTTTAGAGGGAGTTAAAACGGTAGAAGGTTATTTAGGCCAGGATTATCCTTTAGTAATTGGCGGAAAGCGTGTTTCAACAGAAGATAAAATTGTATCAACGAATCCTTCCAATAAAGTAGAAGTGGTGGGCCGTGTTTCGAAAGCGAATAAAGAACTTGCAGAAGTAGCTATGCAAGCAGCTGTAGAAGCGTTTAAAACATGGAGAAAAACAAAACCAGAGGTTCGTGCAGATGTATTATTTAAAGCAGCAGCGATTGTTCGCCGCCGCAAGCATGAATTTTCTGCATTATTAATGAAAGAAGCAGGAAAACCTTGGAATGAGGCTGATGCAGATACAGCAGAAGCGATTGATTTCATGGAATTCTACGCACGACAAATGTTAAGAATAAAAGACGGTGTGAGAGTAGAGAGCCGTCCTAACGAATATAACCGTTATGATTACATTCCGCTTGGAGTGGGTGTGGTCATATCGCCATGGAACTTTGCTTTTGCTATTATGGCTGGTACAACGGTAGCGGCAATTGTATCAGGAAACCCCGTACTATTAAAACCAGCTTCAACGACGCCTATTGTTGCTGCGAAGTTTGTGGAAGTAATGGAGGAAGCAGGTCTGCCTAAAGGTGTTCTGAATTTCGTTCCAGGAAGCGGTGCGGAAGTTGGAGATTACCTGGTGGACCATAAGGATACACGCTTTATTTCATTCACTGGTTCTCGGGATGTAGGTTTGCGTATATTCGAACGTGCTGCAAAATTAAATAAAGGTCAAATTTGGCTGAAGCGTGTCATTGCTGAAATGGGTGGAAAAGACACTATTGTTGTTGATAAAGAAGCTGATTTAGAGTTAGCCGCTCAATCCATAGTTTCATCAGCTTTTGGATTCTCAGGACAAAAATGTTCTGCGTGTTCACGTGCTGTAATATTAGAAGACGTATATGACCAAGTATTAAACCGTGTGGTAGAATTAACGAAAGAGTTAACGGTAGGGGACCCTGCTGATCAAAGTAATTTCATGGGTCCGGTTATCGACCAAAATGCGTTTGACAAAATTATGAGCTATATTGAAATCGGAAAGCAAGAAGGAAAGCTCATGGCAGGAGGAACTGGTGACAATTCAAAAGGATTCTTCATTCAGCCAACCGTATTTGCTGACCTGGATTCAGAAGCGCGCATCATGCAGGAAGAAATATTTGGTCCGGTGGTTGGTTTTACAAAAGCGAAAGACTTTGACCATGCAATCGAAATTGCAAACAACACAGAATATGGTTTAACAGGTGCTGTTATCACAAAAAATCGTGAGAATATGGAAAAGGCGCGAGAAGACTTCCATGTTGGCAACCTTTACTTTAACCGCGGCTGTACAGGTGCGATTGTAGGTTATCAGCCATTTGGCGGATTTAACATGTCCGGAACTGACTCGAAAGCAGGTGGACCTGATTACCTGCTGCTGCACATGCAAGCAAAAACAACTTCAGAAATGTTTTAATCAGGAGAGGTTGATAAATCATATCAATAAATAAGAAGGTAATGGGTTTCCGGTTGAGGATGTTGCTCCTTCGGAAACCCATTTCTATAATATGATGATTTACAGAATTAGATGGTAATATTTTGATGGGAGGAAATGAGAGTATGGTAGAAGGAAAGGTTGATTCTCAATCATTAATAGCACAAACGGAAAAGTATGGTGCTCATAATTATCACCCGCTGCCTATAGTCATCTCAAAAGCAGAGGGAGTTTGGGTTGAAGATCCTGAAGGCAATAAATATATGGATATGTTAAGTGCATATTCAGCAGTAAACCAAGGGCATCGCCATCCTAAAATTATTAAAGCATTGAAAGAGCAAGCGGATCGTGTGACATTAACTTCGCGTGCATTCCACAATGACCAGCTTGGGCCTTGGTATGAAATGATGTGCGAATTGACTAAGAAAGAAATGGTTCTTCCTATGAATACAGGTGCAGAAGCAGTTGAAACCGCTATCAAAGCAGCGCGCCGCTGGGCCTATGATGTAAAAGGTGTGAAGGAGAACCAAGCTGAAATCATTGCATGCATTGGAAATTTTCATGGTCGTACAATGGGAGCTGTCTCACTTTCTTCGGATGAAGAATATAAGCGCGGATTTGGTCCGATGCTGCCAGGAATCAAACTTATCCCTTATGGTGATTTAGAAGCATTGAAAAATGCCATATCAGAAAATACAGCAGCTTTTTTGATTGAACCAATTCAAGGTGAAGCTGGTATTATTATTCCTCCTGATGGTTATTTAAAGAATGCTTATGAAGAATGCAAGAAACAGAATGTCCTTTTTATTGCTGACGAAATTCAAGCTGGACTAGCTCGCACTGGTAAAATGTTTGCGTGTGAATGGGAAGATGTAAATCCGGATATGTACATTTTAGGGAAAGCGCTAGGAGGAGGGGTATTCCCAATTTCTTGTGTTGTTGCTGATAAAGATATCCTTGGTGTATTTAACCCGGGTTCACATGGGTCAACTTTTGGTGGTAATCCCATGGCCTGTGCCGTTTCTATAGCGGCTATAAACGTTATTGTTAAAGAAAAACTGGCTGAGCGATCTCTAGAGCTAGGTCAATATTTTCTCAATAAATTAAAAAAAATGAAAAATCCTGCCATTAAAGCAATACGCGGCCGGGGCTTATTCATTGGAGTCGAGCTGACAGAACCAGCACGAAAATATTGTGAAGCATTAAAAAAAGAAGGTCTGCTATGCAAAGAAACACATGAGACAGTTATTCGGTTTGCGCCCCCACTAGTGATTTCCCAAGAAGAATTAGACTGGGCAATCGAGCGCATTAAAAAGGTCTTAAACTAATGTTAGAGTTCCATTTAGAAAAAAGTTCCTTGGAGATAGTTATTCCAAGGAATTTTTATTTTGGGAATAGAAAGCGATTACATTATTCTTTACTTTTTTCTGGCTTACACATCCGGTCTAAGGCGAATCCAAATAAAATGATACTGGCAATTGGAATACTGAAATTAACAATATGGAAAAATGTCATGATTATTCATCCTTTCCATCGTAGAAATAGTATTTATATAAATTATACGATAGTTTTGATAATTTAGACAAATATATTTCACATAATATTCAAAATTACATATTGACATAAAAAAATAGTTTCTTCTTGTTCTGATGACTCCATCATAGAATTGTTTTGACCATTTTGTTGCTGCATTACTTTAAAAACATGATTCTTTAGGAATGAAAAGATTAAATAATCATAAAATTATGATAAATGAAGAGAGCTGATGGATATGAAAGAAAAACGTTAATTTCTGCTGAAAAACAAAGAATTTTCTATGTTTCTCTTTTGAATAAAAAGAACTATACTTTAATAAATTCTATATAAAGAACAAAATAAATCTTATATGAAACGAAAATAGAAACAAATGCCCACTTTATGAGAAGAAGGTGATTCAAATGTATCGGAAAAACTGTCAAAACTGCAACAGACCATCCTACAGTAGTTCAGAGTTTGGTGAATGGATTTGTCCAGTATGCGGAAAAGATTTAACCACTTACCCATTTTTTGATGCTATTACATTTGAACGACTCCAAGTGAAATCAAAATTCAATCATAAAAAGATAGAAAACTATGAAAAAAAGTTCCTATTTTTTTATTAAGGACCATAGTACCAGAATATAGAAAAACTTAAAAGATACTTTCCGACAAAAAGCGGTAAAGGGAAATCGTAGTATGCTGTACCTGATGCATTTAGATTATTGTATGGTGAAGAGGGTATGTAGAATTTTGGAGACGGTTGTAGAAATAAAATAGTAAAAAAACAATTACATATGACAAATACTAACATTTTTATATGTTTAGAAGAGTTAAACTGAATTTGGGAAGAAATAATTTAATTATGGACGATGTAAGGGCAAACCTATTGAAAGGTAGGGACGCAAAGTCTCGGGTCTAAGGTAATCCTTTTGTACTATGATGGCTGGGCTGCAATAATCCGTTCCGTTTATTTAGGGGGAAAGTATGTGATTGAGACAAGAGAGATTATCTCTGGATTAGACATTGAATGGATAAAATTAATCTTGGAAGCTAAGAAAATAGGACTAGAGAAGGAAGATATACGAGAGTATATAGAGAAAAACCGTACAAACAACCGTGCTAGCATGTGAAATAAATGAATTAGTTAGTAGAACGCTTCAATATTCGCTGAACAAAGCGAATATTTCCAAACCTCCAATTCTGATTAACCTCTAAATCTAATATTCTATAATCCCAGTGGCGGGATAATAAAAACATCTTTTAATGCTCAGTTCCTTTCATCTGAATTGGTGATGCGTCCAAAAAAAGATATTCAAAAATAAAACCTGTTTCCTTTATTGAACAGGTTTTATTTACTTATTTGTTTTGATTTATTCTCCATTTGTTAAACTCAAGGTACTCTCGGAACTGCTCTTTTGAAACTCCAGATTCCATTGCTTCTTTTACAATCTTTAACCATTCAGAGTCAAGCTCATTATCATCGAGATGTTCATGAATCAAGCTATCTACTGGGACATGCAAGACTGCTGCGATTTTTTCAAGAAACTGAATCGAAGGGTTACTCTGTAAATTTCTCTCGAGGGAGCTCAAATACGATTTTGCTACTCCGGCTTGTTCCGCGAGTTCTGAAAGCGACATCTTTTTTTCCATGCGGAGTTTTTTTACGCGATCACCTATCATTCAAGTCTCACACACCTTATCATCTGTATAAAGCTATAATATCAGATTTTTGTAAGCAGTTCCATACTAAGAACTTATATGCAATACTTTTTTATTTTATAATAACTTTTTTATATATAGAAAAGGCAGCTGCTAAAATCGTTAATACAATAAAATATTTTCAATGTCGTTTTAAAAGTATTAAAATGAACTTAGCTACTTTAGGAGGGGTAAAACATGATTGTTCTGAAATCACCAAGGGAAATAGAGAAAATGAAGAAAGCAGGAGAACTGCTGGCTTCTGTTCATAAAGAAATTGCGAAAATGATTACCCCGGGCATTACCACCTGGGAAATTGAAGAGTTTGTGGACAGTTATTTAAAGCAGCATGGAGCAACTCCTGAGCAAAAAGGCTATAAAGGTTATAAGTATGCAACTTGTGCAAGCGTGAATGATGAAATTTGCCATGGTTTCCCACGAAAGGAACCCCTTAAACAAGGTGATATTGTCACGATTGATATGGTTGTTAACCTCGATGGAGCTTTGGCAGATTCAGCTTGGAGTTATCCTGTGGGAACTGTTACGGAGGAAACTTCAAGACTGTTAGATGTAACCAAAGAGGCTCTATATAAGGGAATAGAACAAGCAAAGGTTGGAAATCGTATTGGTGATATTGGATACGCAATCCAAACCTATGTAGAAGAGGAAGGCTTCTCAGTTGTACGCGACTTCATTGGTCATGGTATAGGAGCTTCCATTCATGAAAAACCTGACGTGCCTCATTACGGACTTCCGGGAAAAGGACCAAGAATTAAAGAAGGTATGGTCTTCACAATTGAACCAATGGTGAATGTAGGAGCTTACCAAAAGAAAATGGATTCAAACGGATGGACAGCTCGAACGGTAGACGGTAAATATTCAGCTCAGTACGAGCATACGATTGCTATAACAAAAGAAGGACCCATTATTTTAACAAGCCAAGAAGATAATGAAAGACAGTCGGTGTAATCGACTGTCTCATTTAATGAGTAATTGTAATTCAATGAAACATGCCGCTAGCTTTGAAATGATGATAAATGATTAAGATTGCTTTCTTAGGTTCCCAAGTTCTTCAGCTAGCGCCTGCATTTCATTTGGACTGAAAGAGTTTTTCTTCATGACAAGATCGTAAATTTCTTTTAACTCCTCGTACATTTCTTCGTCAAAATGAGAAGGTTTGATTGCCCCTAAGTTCAATACTTTTAACTTTTCCTTGATTTTTTCTATCATGTATTCAACATTTTCAACAGATTTTACAGATAAGTTCATTTTTTCATTCCTTTCCTAGATCAATAGAATTCATTGCTCTACTCTTACTATATGTTCTGCATTTCATTTAAATATATCATCTTTATCGTTAACATTAAATAGTACAAAAAAAATCCAGCCTCTAGGAAGCTGGATTTTCTCGAAAAAATAACTCTGTCTTAGCGTATGTGAAAAATCCCATGCGTGGGAAAACTGTCATAAATAGGTTACACTTTGTTTTATACACTCATTGTTTTGCCTTGCTGTTTTTCTTCTTTTATTCTGTTCAAGATCTCTTTCGTTTCAACTACGACAACACCTGATAGACCGATAAGTCCAATTAAGTTTGGTACAGCCATAAGTCCATTCATAATGTCTGCGATTCCCCATACAACAGATAATTGGGAAACAGCGCCTACCATTACAGCAAGAACAAACACAACTCTGTAGTAAACAACTGCTTTTTTACTAAACAGATAAGAGAAACATTTCTCTCCATAGTATGCCCATCCAAGAATCGTCGATGCGGCGAAAAATAGAAGTCCGATCGCAACGATAATGGAGCCGGCAGGTCCTAGAAACTTTTCAAATGAAAGACTAGTTAAAGCAGAACCTGTTGTATCTCCTGTATAAAGATTAGCCATAACAAGTGTAATACCCGTTACAGAACAAACAACGATTGTATCAATAAAAACCCCTGTCATTGATACTAAACCTTGACGGCCAGGTAAGTCCGTTTTTGCTGCAGCTGCAGCGATCGGTGCTGAACCCATACCGGCTTCATTAGAGAATACTCCGCGGGCAACCCCCCAGCGAATAACAGCACCGATGGCTCCGCCTGCCACAGCGTCGCCTGTAAACGCATCTGTGAAAATCAATCCTACAGCACCAGGGATAAGGTCAACATTTAAAATCATAATGATAAGTCCAGCGCCAACATAGAATATAGCCATAATCGGTACAAAGTAGGATGTTACTTTTCCGATGCTTTTAATTCCGCCAAGAATAACAAGTGCAGTAAAGATCATTAACACGATGCCAGTAACCCAAGTAGGAATTGAGAAGGTTGTTTTAACGACATCTGCTACTGAATTTGATTGAACCATATTTCCAATTCCAAAAGCAGCTACAGCTCCAAAAATGGCAAATAACACACCCAGCCATTTCTGCCCAAGACCACGTTCTAAATAATACATTGGTCCGCCAGACATTTCACCATTCTCATCCTGGACACGATATTTAACTGCTAAGACAGCCTCTGCATACTTTGTGGCCATACCGACAAGTGCGGTGATCCACATCCAGAAGACAGCTCCGGGGCCGCCTAAGAAAACTGCGGTTGCAACACCGGCAATGTTACCGGTACCAACTGTTGCGGCAAGTGCTGTCATCAGCGCTTGGAAGTGAGAGATGTCTCCATCGGAGCGTTTATCCTGATTTCTAGAAAACGCCAGCTTTAAAGAATAGGGAAGTGCTCTAAATTGTAAAAAACCAATTCTAAATGTTAAATAAAGACCAGTACCAACGATCAAAATAAGAAGTGGTGGTCCCCAAACCAAGCCGCTTATTTTGTCAATCCAATCCTGAAAGCTCATACCTGTTCCTCCTAAATATTATTTGATAAAAAGAATAATTCCTATATATGAATATTCTGAAAATATGAAACAAATGTCAAGAATTATTTTTAAAATTATACTAAAATTTTTATTTTTTTAAGTTTTGTATTTAAAAAATATAAATATCATAAAAATTTTAGCGGAAGTCTTGCATGTAAGGTGATGAATCGAAGAAAATGGAAGTTAGGAGGTAGTTTATTTATGATTAAAGTATTATTTGTTTGCTTGGGCAATATCTGTCGTTCCCCGATGGCAGAAGCGATGTTTCGGGAACTTGTTAAAAAGAAAGGACTGGAAGAACAAATTTATATTGATTCCGCTGGCACTGGAAATTGGCATATTGGTGAACCGCCGCATAAAGGCACCGTTGAAATATTATCAAAAAATAATATAAGTGTGGAAGGATTAAAGGCGAGACAAATCCAACCGCAGGACTTAGAAAATTTTGACTATATTATTGCAATGGATGCAGATAACCGTAAAAATATCAATATGATCAAAGCTGCTTATCCAAAAGCTGATGTTTCTGTTCTGTTAGAGTATGTACCAGAAATTGCGGATAAAGACGTACCAGATCCTTATTTTACAGGGAATTTCTTAGAAGTTTATGAGTTAGTAGAGAAAGGCTGCTCAGCTCTGCTTTCAAAAATAATTGCTGAGCATTTTAAGGATAAGGAGGGTAACAATGGGCAGTCAAAATAAATTCTTTAAAGGGATATTAATGGGGGCAATCGCAGGCGGTGCTATCAGCCTGCTTGATCGCGAAACGAGAAAGTCGGTTGTAGAAAGCTGTAAAAAAGGGACAAAAGAGGTGTCCTATTATCTATCACATCCAACTGAAATGGCTGAACAAATTAGAGACAAAACATCTAAATTAAGAACAACAGTTGCACAAGTAAGTGAGGATGTTACATATATTGCGGAAAAAGTGGAAGAATTACGAGAAGTAACTCCGTCAGTCGCTGGGCTTGTTAAAGATACAAGGGAGGCTTTTGATCAGGAAGAGAAAGAGAATTAATAATAAGCTGGCAATTAAATTAGGGGGGGTAAAGGGGTGGTGATTTGATCACAGTTAATTTAAGAAATCTTATATTGCTGTGGAAAAAAATAGAAGAGGATGATGTGTTTGGATTAGGGGCCCAATTGGCTTACTTTTTTTTATTATCATTATTTCCTCTGCTTATCTTTCTAGTAACATTATTGCCATATTTACCCCTGACCCAAGATGACCTGCTGGGGGTAGTGGGGGATTTCGCTCCTGGTGAGACGATGCTTTTTATCGAGTCGAACTTAAATGAGATTATGTCTCATCATAATGGAACCCTCTTGTCTTTCGGGATTATTGCTACTGTTTGGGCGGCTTCAAACGGTCTGAATGCCGTTATTCGAGCTTTAAATAAAGCTTATGATGTAAAAGAAAGCAGGTCCTTTTTCGTAGCAAGAGGTGTAGCTATATTATTTACGTTTGCAATGATTTTTGTTTTTATTTTGGTTTTAATTCTTTCTGTCTTTGGCAAACAGATTGGCATCTATTTGTTCGCAAAGTTTGGTTTATCCCAAGAGTTTATTACCGTTTGGAATACATTAAGATGGGCATTGAGTGCGATTACCATCTTTACCATTTTTCTTGTTCTTTATTGGATTGCCCCTAACAAAAAGTTTAAGTGTGTTCAAGCTGTCCCAGGAGCTTTGTTTGCCGTAATCAGCTGGTCCCTTGTTTCACTTGGCTTTTCCTATTACGTAAACAATTTCGGTAATTATTCTGTGATGTATGGAAGTATTGGGGCCGTTATTGTTCTGATGATCTGGTTTTATCTATCTGGCATCATTATTATACTTGGCGGGGAAATTAACGCATTCTCCTCTAAGAGGAAAAATGAAAATTGCTAATAGTGGCTTAACTGCCGTAAGTTACCTAAATTAAAAGTGAAGTGATTCCACACAATAATGAAGGAGAAACAAACATTTTAATTCAAGGGGGTTTATACAAGATGACAAAGCATACAAAAAAAGATGGCGGTACAAAGCAAAAAGGAAAAAAGAATAGTCCAAAACAGAAAACATCTAGTTCTGCAAATGGATCAAATGGATATCATTAAAAAAGGCCGGGAAATCCCGGCCCTGTTTTTTGCAGGTTAACGATCGTGTGACTGCGGCGTAGGCAATTTTACTTTATGATTTTTTTAATAAGCGCAGTCCATTTAGGATTACAAGAATGGTACTTCCTTCATGACCAATCACTCCGAAGGGAAGGTCTATGAATTGCAGGAAGTTAGAGGCGATCAAGAGCATGATCACACTGATAGAGAAGATAATATTCTGCTTAATAATACGGTTCATTTTTTCTGAAAGCTGTATTGCCTCTGCGATGAGGGGTAAGTCATTTTTCATCAGCACGACATCCGCTGTTTCTAAAGCAACTCCTGATCCATCCCCCATGGCAATTCCTACATTTGCTGTAGCTAGGGCCGGTGCATCGTTAATTCCATCCCCAACCATTGCAACTTGCCCAAAACGTTCCTTCAGTTTTTTTAATTCTGTGACTTTATTTTCAGGAAGGCATTCAGCCACAAAATCATTTACATGACTTTCTTTAGAGATGGCTTGTGCTGTATTATGGCTGTCGCCAGTAAGCATAATGGTATAGATCCCATTTTTCTTTAAATCATCAATCGCCTTCTTCGTTTCCTCACGGACGACATCTTTTAAACCAAGTATTGCGACAATACTGTCATTCCTTTGAACATAAACAATGGTTTTTCCTTCTTGTGCCATAACTTTGGCCGCACCATTTTGAAACATCTCTGCTTCAAGTCTGCCTACAAAATCTGCTTTTCCAATTTTCCAGGACTCGTCTCCATAAGAGGCTTTCACTCCGTATCCAGGAACGTCTTCAATACTCTCTGGCTGCATAAAATCCTTGTTCAAAAGTCGTTTTGTGTAGTGCACGATCGCATTTGCCAATGGATGGTTAGAATGACTTTCGATCGCTGCTGTCTTTAAAAGGACTTCGTCTTTTTCGAGTCCGTCAAGAACTAGAAAATCGGTTACCTCTGGTTTTCCCTTTGTAAGTGTACCTGTCTTGTCAAATGCAATCGCCTTTAGGTTACTGAGATTTTCTAGGTGCACGCCGCCTTTAAATAAAATTCCGTGCCTTGCACCGCTTGATATAGCCGACAGGGTAGCTGGCATGATGGATGCAACAAGTGCACACGGGGAAGCGACGACTAACAATATCATGGCCCGATAAAAAGTTTCTGTCCAGCTCCATCCTAACAAGAAATGAGGAAGGAACATCATTAATAACACAACGAGTAAGACAATTTTGACATAGGTGCCTTCAAATTTTTCAATGAATAATTGCGAAGGGGATTTTTCGCTTTGAGCGGATTGCACTAGCTGGATAATTTTTTGAAAAAGTGTATCGGTACTTTCTTTCGTGATTTCCAATGTAATCGAACCGTTTAAATTCACAGTACCAGCAAATACATCCTCCTTAATACCTTTTGATACCGGGATGGATTCGCCTGTAATGGCTGCTTCATCAAGATGGGTAGTTCCTTTTACAATCACGCCGTCTGATGGAATGCGTTCCCCTGGCTTTACAAGAATATGGTCGCCAATCTTTAAATCTGAAACAGCCACAACCTTTTCTCCACTATTTGTAATAAGCAAAGCTTCTTCTGGCTGCAGCTCCATTAAGCTTGAGATTTCTTTATGACTTTTATTCATGGTGTAAGTCTCTAAAGCACCACTCATTGCAAAGATGAAGATTAATATAGCCCCTTCTGTCCAATAGCCAATTACTGCAGAACCAATTGCAGCAAGAATCATAAGCATTTCAACATTCAATTCTTTATCTTCAATGGTGGCTTGAATTCCTTCTTTGGCCTTTGCAAAACCGCCAATGACAAAAGCTAGTAAAAAGAAAATGATGGAGGCTGTTGTGGAGTCTGTTTTTTCGAGAATCCATCCTGCGGCAATTAATATCCCGCTAATACTAGCAGCGATTAATTCAGCGTGCGGCTTTATTTTTTCAATAATACCATCTTCTTTAGTTTCCAACTGTGATATAGCTTTTATTTCAGCATCCATTTTTTTGTTCTCCCTCCCAAAATTAATTTCAACTAAGGTTTTCTAATTGAGAAAAATAATCAGCATCATTACCCCTATAAAATACGAAAACTGTCACCATATAGATGACAGCGCTATCCCTGAACATATTTTTAATTTATATTTATTTTAATTTTATCATAAATGTGCATAACCATAAAGATAAAGAATTATCTATTCTATCGTTAATTGTTATCATGCCGATTGCACGTTTGATTGCTGCTCTTTATTAGACCTAAATATGAACAATGCAATAAGAATTGAGACAAGCATGATGCTAATAACGTAGAAGAAGCTTCCTCCCTTTAAATATTGTATTGCTAATCCCCCTATAAATGGCCCGCTGATACTGCCTAGGCTGAACAAGACACTGCACATGATATTTCCTGCAGGCAGCAGCTGCTTTGGAAGCAAGTCTGCCATATAGGATATACCAAGTGAATAGGTAGAGCCGACGAGCATTCCAGCTATAAAAAAGCAAATGAAAAGGAGGAACACAGACTGTTGAATCATGCCGGCCGCGGTAAAGACGATCGTTCCAGACAGCATACAATAAATCAAGATGGTTCTCCTTCCAAACCGATCGCTTAGCATTCCAAGTGGTAACTGAAACACTATACTGCCAATTGCAAAGGCTGGCAATATAATCGATACACCCTGAAGATCGATTCCGTTCCTTAAGGCATAGACCGGAAAGTTCCCATTTAAGGATGCTTCTAGAAACCCGTAGCTAAATGGAGGCAAAAAGGCGATCCAGGCATATTTCCATGCCGATCCAAAACGTTTAAATGTACTAAGGATTGAAGTCGTTTCGATTTCTTGGTCCGGAAACTCATTTCTAAGGAAAAATAACGTCATCCAGGCAATAAGAGTGATGATCGTTGAAATAATAAACGGCAAAGCTTCACTAATCTCTAAAAAGCTTGTCATTACCGGTCCAACTGCAAAACCTAATCCAAAAAATAATCCGTATAAAGCTATATTTCTCCCTCTTTTATCGATCGTGGAAAATGAGGTAATCCAAGTTTGTGTTCCGAAGTGAAGCATATTATCGCCGATTCCAATGATAAGACGCAATACAAACCAAAACCAAAATGATTTCCATAGGGGAAATAACGCGAGTGATAAAACTACTAAGAACCCTCCAGTTAGGATGATCGGCTTGTAACCGAACTTCCGCAGCGGTTTTTCCATAAAAGGAGAGATAAGCAGCACCCCGATATAAATTCCTGTTGCATGTAGTCCGTTAATAGAAGAAGAAATCCCATCTTGTTCAAATATAACGGCAATCAGGGGAAGGAGCATCCCTTGTGAAAAGCCGGAAATGGCGACAATTCCAACTAATATCCAAAATCTAATTGTTAGCTGTTTATCCATTTTTTTGCATACCTCATTATTGTTGATTTCATGATGATACTAACGAGAAATATACATCTTGGCAAGGGATATTGTTGAAATTGTATCTACGGATAAAAAAATCAATCAAAGGGGAAATGGTCAGGAAGGGATAAAAGAGGCAGTGAATATACAATTTTCTGGGAAACAAAAGACTCTTTGCCAGTATTTATTGGCTAAGAGTCTTTTTTATACATAAGTATCGCATGTCCAAGTGGTAAACCGAATATACATAAAAGAGAAGATGCATTCAATCGCTTAAGTTTTTGTTCAGTTTATCGACCGCCTCTCTATCTTTAATTTTGGCTTGAGAGAAACACATACCAGATAAACTAAAAACCTCCTTTATTTAGCGAATGATCGACCTGCTGCCCTCCTTTTTATAAGGTAAGGTAATTATAAGATAGAAAATAAAATTTGTAAATATTCTGAATTTTACAGTTTCGTTACAAAGGGGGATGATTATGACACTTATTTACAGACTATTGTTTTATTTTTTGGGACTTGTAGTGGTAACGCTGGGGGTGGCTATAACGATTAAAGCGGATATGGGCGCCGGTCCATGGGATGCATTAAATGTAGGACTTTCAGAGGCGACAGGATTAACGATTGGGAGCTGGGTAATGATAACGGGGATCATCCTAATTATAATTAACAGCATTTTGTTGAAAGATAAACCCGATATTTATGCAGTCATTCCCATATTTATAATGGGCTTTTTTGTTGACATATGGATGCTCGTCATTTTGAAAGATCTTCAACCAGAAACCCTCATGGTTAAGCTCATCCTCTTGATCTTAGGATTGATATTAATGAGTATAGGGGTAGCAGTTTATATGCAGCCAAGATTTCCGGCCAATCCAGTTGATCATCTTATGATTGCCATTCAGGTTAGGTTCAAGCTGGATCTCAATGTCGCAAAAACAGTCGGGGAAGTAGCGGCGTTTTTGTTAGCCTTCGTATTAAAAGGACCAATAGGGGTAGGGACAATTTTCGTGACATTTCTCATTGGATCGTGTATCCAGTGGTTTTACCCATTTTTTGAAAAGCTCTTAACGCGTTTCATTATAAAATATGGATAATATGATTACACTCCGAAAAAACTATAACTACATATAGTTGAAAGGAGTCTTTCATGATGAAAAAATGGTCTTATGCAATTGTCGTTGTTTTTCTTTTTACCTTAATGTTTTCTGTACCATTAACACATGCAGAAAAGAAAGAAGAACAACCCAAAAAGGCCCTTCAAATACCAGATTCGGTTTTAACCATTACAAAGGAGAACACTTATCCAAATCCAACACAGGATTTGCCGACGTTACAGCCGAGCGAATTAACAGAAGAACTTATAAAGACAGCTAGAGTTAAGATTGAGAATCCTCATTTAATTCGGATGCTTAACGAATCAACCGTAAATAGTACTCCGTTTGCCCTCGGCTATCGAGCTGTCATTTACTTAGGTCAATGGGCTTTAAACTATGAATCATCTGAAACTGCGCCTAATTGGGAATATCAAAAGATCAATACGAACTACTACGATAATCGCGGAGGAAAAGCGAATTATCAAATTCATTATGTCCAAGAGGCGCAAAAGGTAGTGCGGGGAGGACTGACAGCTAAAGTCCCTGATGCGGAAGATGTGAAAAAGATGATGTTATTAAAGGCCTCAGAAAAAACAGGCCTGCCTCTGGCATTTGAAACAGTGGTAGGAGCTGGAACAAAAAAAGATCATGTCTATAATATTCCTCCTAAGCGTTTAGGTTACTTATACGGCTTTGCCCCGGCAGTGAATGAAAAAGGGAAGGTGACTTACGGAGAGGTTTATTTAATGTTGAAGGGGAATAAGAAGATGATTGTCGTTAAAAACGTTACATCGCAAGGAATCGGGGCTTGGATTCCTCTGCAGGATCATGTATCCTTTGGATTTGCAGCAACAGAACGGCCGAGATAAATGACTTAAAAAAACAAGCGTCGTTTTACTAAACGGACGCTTGTTTTTTGTTTTATATTTTAGACCTTCGCTGTTGAAAATTGATATCGGGATAGTAGCTATTTTTCACCAACACATTCGGTCCTAGGCAGCGGACAGAAGGACAATGACAATTTAAACTCTTGGCTAACGAAGTATTCATCCATTTGTTATACACATCAAGCAGGCTGTCTGTCTGGACGTTACCGAGAGCAGGAGTGTCTCCAAAATCTGTTACGATTACATCTCCGGTAAATATATTTACATTTAGTCGTGACCTGCCGTCTGGATCATTTCTTAATGTGACATTTTTACTGTTATACAACTTTTTTAGAAGCTGTAAATCTTCCTCATTACTGCTGCATGGATAAAATGGAAGCGTGCCAAATAACATCCATGTATGTTCATCGCGAATTTCTAAAATCCGATGTATGGCAGAGCGGATTTCCTCAAGGCTTAAAACTTCTAGTGAGGAGGCGAAATCGGATGGGTACATAGGGTGCACCTCATGTCTGCCGCATTTCATTTCCTCTACAATTTGGTGATGGATATGCTCGAGATGAGGTAATGTCCGCTTGTTTAACATCGTTTCAGCAGACACGAGAACACCAGACTCCGATAACGCTCGGCTATTTTCGATCATCCTATCAAATAGAGCCTTTCGTTGTTCTATGGTAGGTTTTCGTTCCATCCTTGCAAATCCGCCTTCCACAAAATCATCTACTGTCCCCCAGTTATGGGAAATATGCAAGACGTCTAAATAAGGTGCAATCTGATGATATCTTTCAAGATCCAGTGTTAGGTTTGAATTTATTTGTGTCCGGACACCTCTTGAATGAGCATACTGTAATAAGGGCAAAACATAATGTGTAAGCGATTTTTTTGAAAGCATCGGTTCCCCGCCTGTAATGCTAATTGATCTTAATGTCGGTACTTCATCTAGCCTTTTGATAAGCAAGTCGATCGGAAGGGCGTCCGGATCTTTTGGCTGCAATGTGTATCCAACCGCACAATGCTCACAGCGCATATTGCAGATCGTTGTAGTCGTAAATTCAATATTTGTTAGAGATAACTTTCCATATTGATCCACATCCATGTATGCTTCCCACGGGTCATAAACTGGAGTGATTTTTTTAAATGTTTCTGTTTTCATGACGAAAATCTCCTTTAGCCGTTCGATATGATTTCTGTTGCTATTATCAAATTGTATGAAATTCTTGTCAAATCATTTCTATTTTGATAAGGATTATTGCGAAAGGGAGAACTTTTCTGTACGATGGAAACGGAATATGAAAGGAGAGAATTTCTTGGGATCACCAATTAAAGAAACTGGTACACAGGTTGACTTCTTAAAAAAGAGATTAAATATGTTTTTGGATGTGTTAGAATCGATTGAACCAGAAACGACAGACCTTGAAGATATTGATCGTCTTCTTGAGATCGTAGATGAACTAGAAGCAAAGTGCCGAGAATTTAATAATCGCGATAAATAAGAGTCCTAGCAGGGCTCTTATTTTTATGGTTTTTTCTAAAAATTCTACTTTGGCTTTTAATCAATTCGTGATAGGAGTATAATGAAATTGTTGTAAAATTCGTAATGACTGAAAATAGATAGAAAACATATGGGGTCAAAGGGAAAGGGGAGTACAATCAATGAACATTGAAAAATTTCAAGAAAGTATGTACAAGCTGATTGTAGAAACTTCTACAAACTTACCAAAAGACGTACGCCGGGCAGTTAAATCTGCGAAGGAAAAAGAAAGCGCTGGCACACGTGCGGCAATGAGTTTAGCTACGATTACAAATAATATTTCAATGGCGGATGAAAATGTATCGCCAATTTGTCAGGATACAGGATTGCCAACATTTAAAATCAAAACACCTGTTGGAGCTAATCAAATCGAAATGAAAAAAGCAATTCAAACTGCAATTGAGGCAGCTACGAAAGATGGAAAGCTTCGCCCGAACTCTGTTGATTCCTTAACAGGTGATAACAGCGGGAATAATCTTGGCGGAAACCTGCCAGTTGTAAAGTTTGAACAATGGGAAAATGACTATATTGATGTCCGTCTTATTTTAAAAGGAGGCGGTTGTGAAAATAAAAACATTCAATACAGTCTTCCTTGTGAATTAGAAGGATTAGGCCGTGCAGGTCGTGACTTAGATGGAATTCGCAAATGTATCATGCACTCTGTGTACCAAGCACAAGGACAAGGCTGCAGTGCAGGATTTATCGGTGTTGGAATTGGTGGAGATCGTTCTTCTGGATATGATCTTGCAAAAGAACAGCTTTTCCGTTCTAATGATGATGTTAATCCAAATGAAGACCTTCGCAAGCTTGAAGAATACGTTATGGAGCATGCCAACGAACTTGGAATTGGAACAATGGGATTTGGTGGAGAAACGACTTTACTAGGCTGTAAAGTCGGCGTTATGAACCGCATTCCAGCCAGCTTCTTTGTATCAGTTGCTTATAATTGCTGGGCATTCCGTCGTCTTGGAGTAAAAGTTAATCCTGAAACAGGGGATATTAACGAATGGCTTTACCAAGAAGGAGACAAAATTGACTTCGCTTCAGAAGCTGAGAAAGAAACTGCAGCGACAGCAACTGAAGAAGAACAAAAGGTCATCACGTTAAAGGCTCCAATTTCTGAAGAACAAATCCGTGAATTAAAAGTAGGAGATGTCGTCCGCATTGATGGCAGAATGTATACAGGCCGTGATGCGATTCACAAGTATCTTTCTGATCATGATGCACCGGTTGATTTAAATGGACAAGTTATTTATCATTGCGGCCCTGTTATGCTTAAGGATGAAGAAGGAAAGTGGCATGTGAAGGCTGCTGGTCCGACGACAAGTATTCGTGAGGAGCCTTACCAAGGTGACATCATGAAGAAGTTCGGCATTCGCGCTGTGATTGGAAAAGGCGGAATGGGTCCTAAAACCCTCGCTGCACTTGAAGAACATGGCGGCGTTTATTTAAATGCAATCGGCGGTGCAGCTCAATATTATGCTGATTGTATTAAGTCAGTAGACGGTGTTGACTTAACAGAGTTTGGAATTCCGGAAGCGATGTGGCACTTGAATGTAGAAGGCTTTACAGCTGTTGTTACAATGGATTCACATGGAAACAGCTTGCATAAAGATGTTGATAAATCATCTTTAGAGAAGCTTGCTCAGTTTAAAGAACGTGTATTTTAATAAATAAAGGAAGGTGCTGATTCTAGAGAATCAGCCCTTTTTTTATGAGAATTTACCTAAAACTGTAATTCATCATTTCCCGCCTGGGACAAAAACTATATACAAATATATAGAAGGATGTGCGAAGTGATGATACGAACGAGAAAGATTTTGATGTTCTTTATTTTAATCATGTTAGCGATAGTATATCCTGTCACAGCTTTGGCTGTGAGTAACTCGCCTATACATTGGGGTTTTAAAAAAGGGGCGAACGAGCAGCCTGCAGAAGCAGGGAAAGAATTAGACGAGTTATTAGAGAAATATGATGCCTTTTATAAGGGGGATCCTAATAAAAAAGATATCTACCTTACTTTTGATAATGGTTATGAGAACGGGCATACCGCTAAATTTTTAGATATATTGAAAAAAGAAAAGGTCCCGGGTGCGTTTTTTATAACAGGTCATTATCTAGAAAGTCAGCCGGAATTGGTGAAAAGAATGGCGGAAGAGGGACATATTATCGGGAATCATTCATATTACCATCCTGACTTAACGCAGGTAGATGACGAAAGACTTAAAAGAGAATTAGAAAAGGTACGGGCTAAGACTGAAGAGCTTACTGGGGAGAAGCATATGGTTTATCTTCGTCCTCCTCGTGGGATATTTAGTGAAAGAACGTTAAAATTAGCAAAAAAAGAAGGGTATACGCATGTGATGTGGTCTTTGGCATTTGTTGATTGGGAAATCAATAACCAAAAGGGATGGCAATACGCATATGATAATATCATGAAACAAATTCACCCTGGGGCAGTTCTTCTCCTTCATACTGTTTCAAAAGATAATGCAGATGCATTGGAACAAGCAATAAAGGATTTGAAAAAGAAAGGTTATACGTTTAAAAGCCTGGATGACTTAACCAAAAGCAAAGCCGTTGAGGATCCTAGTTTATTTTAAAGAGTGCTCACTTCGTTGGTTCGGAGTGGGCATTTTTGTTAGATTAGGCCTTTTGGTTTTAGTGAGCAAGGAGCTTGCGGATTTTTTAAGGAGTGCTATAATACGAACAAATTGGTTGAAAAGGATGAATGTTTTGCAGACCGTTAATGTGAAGGGACCATATAATTTTGATGGAATATTGGATCGGCTTTCTATTGATCCGCTTAATGAGGTAAACCTTGCAGAACGAACGGTGAGGGTTCCTCTCATCATTGAAGGTGAACCTAATGTAGCAATTGTTAAAGGAATAGGGACGACAGAAAATCCAAAGTTTATCATCGAAGGTTCAATCGATGATCAAACGATAAAAAGATTAGCTCATATTCTTCAGTGGGACGTACCATTAACTGACATTCATCAGCATTTTCTCACTACGGACTTGAAAGAAATTTTTGAGCAGCATATGGGAACTCCTTTGGTCCTTGATTTCGATCCGTATCGGACTCTTATAAAATGTATCATTCATCAGCAGTTGAATATGTCCTTTGCTCATACCCTGACAGAAAGATTCGTCAAGCAGTTCGGATTTGAGAAAGAGGGGGTATTCTTTTATCCACCGCCAGAAACAGCAGCAAATATCACAGAGGAAGAACTGCGGGAAATGCAGTTTAGCGGGCGAAAAGCACAGTATATCATTGGAATTGCCAAGGTCATAGCTGAGGGCCAGTTAGATTTGGATGCCTTGGCTGAAA
Organism: Robertmurraya dakarensis; assembly: GCF_900156875.1. GTDB lineage: Bacteria > Bacillota > Bacilli > Bacillales > Cytobacillaceae > Robertmurraya > Robertmurraya dakarensis. The sequence continues at coordinate 572,473 of NZ_LT707408.1, forward strand.
AAAGTGATGATGAGGTTATGTCTTCTTTAATAAAATTGCGCGGTGTAGGGCCTTGGACGGTACAGAATTTCTTAATGTTCGGGCTGGGACGAAAAAATCTCTTCCCAATGGCTGATATTGGCATACAAAATGCGATTAAGAAGCTATATAACCTCGAAAGAAAGCCGACAATAGAAGAAATGGAACAATACAAAAAAGCTTGGGAACCGTACTTGAGTTATGCTTCTCTTTATTTATGGAGAAGTATAGAGTGACGGAAATGGATAGGCAAAAGATGGAGTGAATTTTCCTATGAAACAGGAACAAACAGTCAAAATTAAAGATAAACAAACCTTCCCCCTAACGATTAAAAGGCTGGGAATCAATGGTGAGGGTGTAGGGTACTTCAAAAAGCAGGTAGTGTTTGTACCTGGTGCTCTACCAGGGGAAGAAGTAGTCGTTGAAGCATCAAAAGTACATCCGAAATTTGCAGAGGCCCGAATTAAAAAGATCAGGAAAAAGTCTCCTTATCGTGTACAGCCGCCTTGCCCCGTGTATGAAGAGTGCGGCGGCTGCCAGCTGCAGCATTTGCGTTATGATCAGCAGCTAAAGGAAAAAAGGGATATAATTATTCAATCTCTAGAACGACACACAAAGCTTGCTGTCGATGAAATCGATATTAAAGATACGATAGGAATGGAAGATCCATGGAGCTATCGGAACAAAAGCCAATTTCAATTAGGTCAGCAGGATGGAAAAGTGTTAGCTGGATTATATGGACTAAATTCGCATAAATTGATTAATATTCAACAATGTGCGGTCCAGCATCCATTAACAACGAAGGCAACTGTTACGGTGAAACGAATTCTGCAGGATCTTAATATTCCGATTTATAACGAAAAAACAAGGAAGGGGCTAGTTAGGACGATTGTGGCAAGAGCTGGTGTCGAGTCGGGCGAATTACAAATTGTCTTAATTACTTCGAAAAAAGAATTGCCTAAGAAAGACATGATTGTCCAAGAAATTAAGAAGACTCTTCCGGAGGTTAAATCCATTGTTCAAAATGTAAATGGTCAAAAGACCTCGGTTATCTTCGGTGATCAGACTGTTACATTAGAGGGAAATGACTTTATCCAGGAAACGCTGGGCGACCTCCAATTTGAGCTGTCTGCAAGAACGTTTTTCCAGCTTAATCCTGAGCAGACGGTAAAACTTTATAATGAAGTGAAGGAAGCTGCACAATTAACTGGAAAAGAAAAGGTTGTGGATGCCTACTGCGGCGTTGGAACGATCGGTTTATGGGTGGCCGATAAAGCGGGTGAAATTCGCGGGATGGATGTCATTCCTGAATCAATTGAAGATGCTAAGAAAAATGCAGCACGCCATGGAATCAAGCATGCAAAATATGTAACGGGCAAAGCGGAAGAAGTGCTGCCAAAATGGGCGAAAGAGGGCTGGAATCCTGACGTCATTATCGTTGACCCGCCGCGTACAGGTCTTGATCAGCAGCTATTAAAAACCATATTAAAAGTGAAACCAAAAAGACTTGTCTATGTTTCATGCAATCCTTCCACACTGGCAAAAGACATTGCTGTCTTGTCCTCTAAGTATAAAGTGGAATATATGCAGCCGGTAGATATGTTCCCGCAGACTTCTCACGTTGAATGTGTCTCGCAGCTCATTTTAAAAGAAGGCAACTAACCTCTGGGTGTTGCCTTTTTAAGTTTCCTGCAACAAGTCGCCAAAGCTGTATTGAGTAAAACCACATCCATTCGCCTGCCTCCTGGAAACTGGAGCGTTATCACTCAGGGGCTAAGGCACCATTTTTTCGCTATTGTTACAGTAGGAATTGACAGTTAAGTTACTTTCCCCGTAAAGTTGCTTATGATGCAAATTAAAACGGAGGAGAACAGATGCAATTCATTAATAATTTACTTTTAGATATGGAATTAGATCCTAGATTAGTAGAATTTCTTTCAAATATAATTAAGGTTCTGTTAATAGGGCTAATCTGTATCGCAGCAAATTTAATTACTAAAAGAATAGTGATCAGGCTGATCACTCGTATCGTTACAAACTCCAAAGTCAAGTGGGGTAAAATTATTCTAGACAGACAAGTTTTTCGAAAGCTATCCCATATCGTTCCGGCGGTTATTATTTATTCGTTTGCTACAACCTTTCCAAGCTTTGAAACTAGCATTGAGAAATTGGCCGTTATCTATATCATTATTGTAAGTTTAATCTTTATTCAAAGTTTATTAAATGCACTTAATGATATTTATCAAACCTTTGAAATTTCCAAGGTTAAGCCTATTAAAGGATATATTCAAGTAGTGAACATTATTATTTTTACTTTCGGGTTCATCATAGGGATCTCGAATATAATCGGTAAGAGCCCTATTATTCTATTAAGTGGACTTGGTGCACTTTCAGCAGTATTGATGTTAGTATTTAAAGATTCCCTATTAGGACTAGTGGCAGGAATTCAGTTAACGGCCAATGATATGGTCCGTGTCGGCGACTGGATTGAAATGCCGAAATATGGAGCTGATGGTGATGTTATTGATATAACCTTAAATACCGTAAAGGTCCAAAATTTTGACAAAACGATTACGATGCTACCAAGTTATGCCCTTATTTCGGATTCCTTTATAAACTGGAGAGGAATGCAGAGTTCAGGCGGCCGTCGAATTAAGCGCCCTTTGTATATCGATACCAGCAGCATTACGTTTTGCAGCGAGGAAATGATTGAAAAATTTATGCAAGTTCATTACCTTTCAGACTACATTATTCATAAGGAAAGGGAAATTGCCGAATACAATGCCAAAAATGAAATAGATAGGAACAACCCTGTGAATGGCAGGGCGCTAACCAATATCGGTGTGTTTAGGGCGTATATCAGTAATTATCTGAAGAATCACCATGGAATCAATCAGAATATGACCTTAATGGTTAGACAGTTGGGACATAGCGAACACGGGCTGCCTCTGGAAATTTATGCATTTACAAATTCCGTACTGTGGGGAGACTATGAATCTGTGCAATCTGATATCTTTGACCATCTATTTGCAGTTGCACCAGAATTTGGACTTAGAGTATTCCAAAATCCATCTGGGGCTGATTTAAGGATCATGGCAGAAGAATCAGGAAACAAAGCATTAATTGGCGAGAGAAGCTATTGAAATAATCAGTTCCCAATAGAAAACCGACTGTTTTAATCATACAGTCGGTTTTCCTATTATAGTGGTTCTATTATGAAGCAGCACATTAACACTATTTGAAGATCTCCCTTTTATGAGGGTGTTCGATTGACCAGAGTTCTGAAATGGTAACAAAACGATATCCTTTCTCCTTCAAATGAGGTATAAGTTCATTTAAGGCATTTACCGTACCGGTTAAGTCTTGTGTCCAATGGCCGGCACTATGCATAAGGATAATGGCTCCAGGGTGAACCGCAGTCAATACTTTTTGCATTATTTCATTAGCAGTTAGGCTTTTCCAATCCTCAGAATCTACAGACCATCCTATACCACGATATCCCATTACTCCCAATTGCCTAACCTGTTCTTCTGTTAAAGCCCCATAAGGAGCACGGAATAAATTAGATTTAAATCCTATTATTGAAGAAATTTCTTGGTCGTTCCTTTCAATTTCCCATATCATTTTTTGTACATCAGTATCACTTAAATTAGGATGCCAATAAGTATGATTACCTACTGCGTGGCCTTCACTAACAATTCTTTTCGTGATATCAGGATAGGTATGAACTCTTGTCCCTAATAAAAAAAAGGTAGCTTTAACATCGTATTTATTTAAAATATCTAAAATTAGGGGCGTAAATCTAGTGTCCGGACCATCGTCGAAAGAGAGAGCGATCACTTTTTCATTTGTATGTGCTTTATACATCATGATGTTTGAATATTTTACTTGAAGCGGGTATGCTGCTGAAGCCTGAGCTGAAAGATTAGCGGAATAAACTAGTCCAAAAAATAGGATAAAAAAAACATGCACAATAAGAAAAAAACGTTTGTAAACCATGTCATTCCCTTCTTTCATCATACTTACCTTAGTATTATGTTAAATGGAGTGCTTATACCCAACTATCGCTTTTTTATTTGGCTTTCTTTCCCTTGTTTGAATATCACAGCATCTAACTTGGCCCTTCTTTTTAAATAATAAAATATTTAGAATTTAGTAATTAGATTAACTTCAATATGATAATATAGAACTAAAGACCTAGAGGAGAGGTGCGGGATGATTCATTCTTTAGTCTTATCTGATGGTACAATTGATGAACAAAAGGTCTTGAAAAAAGAGCGTGTCTACCAGGGGATGAATGGACGATATGTGGAGAGGTTTTTTATCAACCATGATCAAAGCTACATATTCAAGCCTTTGACAAACGACAGCCAGATCGGAAAGGAGTTGTGGGTTCATAATCATATTTTGAAAGAACTGCCTTCCATCTATCCAAGGTTAATTGCCTATTCTATTGACGCTAATAGCCATTGGATCATATTTGAAGATTTGGGTGTCATGGATCACCGTTTCTCTGACGAATCCGTTTTAGGCGTTATAAAGTTGATGGCTCATTGGCATAAAACCACGCCTGATATAATTGAAGGTTTCCCTCAAAAGGGTCCTAAACCATCTATTGAAGAAGTGGTCGAGCATCTTAAGATTCGTAAGGATGATGTAAAAAGACTTGCGGCCAACTATCACATTCCAGTAAGCACAATTGAGTCCCTTTTTATTCAATTGAATCATATTTCATTCCAACAGCAAAAAGTTTTATCTCATGGGGATTTACATTTAGGAAACTTCGGCTATGCGAAAGGGAAACTTTTCATCATAGATTGGGAACATGCCCACTTAAATTATCCTTACTGGGATTTATACCATCTCCTTGATATATCCCATCCTGTTTTTCCAAAGAGAATAAACAAAAATCTTCGCAATACAGCACTAGAGTTATATATAGATGAAACAGACCACCTCAGGAGACCACCAATCAGGAACAGCTTTAAACAAGATTATTATTTATTTTCATCCGCCTTCTCACTTTGGATGATTTTGCTCATCGAAGGTAATTTGGAAAGAAACGATGTAAGATGGTCCAAAGAACAGCTGAAACAGCAGATAGAGGAGACAGTATTAAGTTTTAAACAGTGCATAGACGAATTGTTCGGTAAAAAAGATTTTTAATATAGAATTATTTTTTTATGTACCTCAAAACTATCAAGTTTAAAATGAATCATCCCATAAAATACTCTTATCAAGAATTATAAATGTTGTTAAAAGGACAAATACTATGGAAAGCAAAAATGACAGATTACATCGCTTTCTGGAGGGAAATATGACACAAAAAGATCATCTGCTGAAGAAGGGTAATAAATCATCTTTAATTGCTGCTGTTGTTAATACAATTATTGCTTTGGTTAAAGGTGGGGCCTACCTTTTTACAGGCAATGTTGCTATGTTTGCAGAAACAATGCACTCATTTGGTGACGCAGCCAATCAGTTTTTCGTATTTATTGGGAGTGCTTTAAGTAAGAAAATGCCTACAGAACGCTTTCCAAACGGTTTTGGACGACTTGTGAATTTAGTATTACTTGGAGCAGTTATTATTGTTGGTATCATGAGTTATGAAACCATAAAAGAGGGTTATCATCATATTCTCCACCCTGTCGAGTCCACAGGTATTCTCATAAATATCTCTGTTTTAGCCATAGCGGTAATTTTGGAGACATTTGTTCTTTATAAAGCAATGAAAGAGGTGTTGCATGAGACTGGTACTGAAGCAAAAGGATTTGGGGTGGTGGCAAAAAGCTTTACTGGGTTAAGACGTGCAAAGCCGGCGACAAGGCTTGTCTTTATGGAGGATTTGGTAGCAACCTTAGGAGGAATCATAGCGATTGTAGGGATATTACTTTCATACTTTGCTGGTTTGCGTGCAGCGGAAGGTATTGCCTCCATCATTATTGGATTGATGATGTTTTATGTAGTAGGTAGAGTTTTCTTAGATAACGCAAAAGGGGTACTTGGTGAGGCCGATCAGGAGTTAGAGGAGAAAATTGCTAAATATATTTTTACCAATCCAGAAATTAAAGATATTCAAACCTTGTTTGCGGTTAAAGAAGGGGAGGATTATCATATCGAAATGAAACTCGAAATAGATTCGTCGCTGACAGTAGCACAAGCGGATCAGATAAAAGATCGGATTGAAGCTAAAATAAATGAGATAAAAGGTGTCACCGATGTCATTATAGAATTTGATCAGGATGACAACATTCAGAGCTGGAACAGAAACCTCACTCCAACAATAAAATGAGAATTGCTGACCGAAAAGAGGCAGGAAGATCAATAATCTTCCTGCCTCTTTTATTGATTTTCGAATAAAAATTAAAAAGTTTTTTTATCTATTAACGATATATATAAGCCTAAACCATTGGCAGCAATGGATTTTGGAGACTATATGTGAACATATTTTTACAATAATATGTCCCTCAGTGATTTTACTCACTACAGTGATTCTCATTCGCAATTATGATAAAGGCAAGAAAACAAAAGGGAGGGAATTTCAATGAAAACTACAAATGTAAATACTCAAAATGAAATTCAGAATGAGAACGAGATTGCAACTGCGCACGAAACATCAAAGGTTGGTACTTGGATTTCGGTAGGAGTAGTGGCCGCTGTCATTCTTTTAACTTATTTTGTCCTGTTTGGACTATATATGGATAGAGTTTAGAAAGGGGAGAGTTGAACATGCATCTGGATGAAAAAATATGGCTTACTTTGAGTTTCGGAATGATTATGATTTTCATGTTTATTACTGGTTATCAAACATTTGCCTTAGAAATGGGACCGCCTAGTCATAATGAAACAATCGATCCACAAAAGGTTAGTGAGACACCGCCGTTTGACCAGCCTGGCATTAAGAAAATTGGTGAAAATGAGTACGAAGTGGTTATGACTCTACAAATCTTTAGTTTTGATCCGATGGAAATTGAAGTACCAGCTGGAGCTACTGTTCACTTCACGTTGACTTCAAAAGACGTTGTTCACGGATTTCAAGTGGCAGACACAAATATAAATGCAATGGTTATGCCAGGACATATTCAAAAGATTACGCAAACATTCGATAAACCTGGTGAGTATCTAGTGTTATGTAATGAGTATTGTGGTGCTGGTCACCAATTAATGAGTACGACTATTACGGTTAAATAAAGGAGGGAAATATAGTGGCTATACCATATAATAGGAAAACTTCAGCAATCAATGAAAAAACAAATAAAGTGCTTGGTGTCAACCTAGATGATGCTAGAATATCGAAATCATACTTATCTGTTGCTTTTATCGCATTACTTCTAGGTGGATTATTGGGATTACTACAAGGTTTAAACCGTGCAGGTGTTCTAGAATTGCCTGTATGGCTCAATTATTATCAAGTTTTAACAGCACATGGTTTACTATTAGTTGTTGTCATGTCAGCCTTTTTGACAATTGGTTATTTTTACGCAGGTCTTTCCCATACGTTAGGAGGTCTTCTCCCGAAGGTTAGAAAGATCGCTTGGACCGGTTTTTGGATGAAGATTTTCGGCTTTGTACTAGTCGTCATTCCAATCTTAATGAATGAAGCATCTGTTATGTATACATTCTATCCGCCAATGGCAGCTCACCCACTGTTTTATTTCGGGCTAGTATTTATTGTTCTAGGTGTCTGGGCGCTTTCAATTGGTGCCTTTATCAATGTAGCTCATTGGAGAAAGAACCATAAAGGACAGCATCTTCCAATCCTTGCTTTCTTTGCTACTGGTGTATTTGTTTTATTAGTCGGTGCAACTGCTTTTGTTGCAGTCGAAGTACTTTTCATGATTATTCCATGGACACTTGGATGGGTAGATACAATCAATGTAATGGTTGCACGCACCCTGTTCTGGGCTTTCGGTCATACAGCCGTTAACATTTGGTATTTAACAGCCGTTTCCGCTTGGTATGTCATCATACCTAAAGTGATCGGCGGATTCCGCTGGAATGACTACTTAACTCGTGTTGTTGTCATTGCCTTAGTTATTATGAACATTACTGGTGGATTCCACCACCAAATTATTGACCCAGGTATTTCATTGCCAATCAAATTTATGCATGTATTTATGAGTTTGGCTATCGGTTTCCCATCATTAATGACTGCGTATGCAATGTTTAGAGTATTTGAACGTACAGGCAGAAGAAAAGGCGGAAAAGGAGCACTAGGCTGGTTTAAAAAACTACCATGGGGCGATGTTCGTTTCTTAGCTCCATTCATCGCTATGGCAGCATTCATTCCTGCTGGTGCTGGTGGTATTGTTCAAAGTACCAACCAATTAGACCAAGTGGTTCATAATACAATGTGGGTTGTTGGACACTTCCATTTAACACTTGGTATGACGGTAGTAATGACATTCTTCGGAATTAGTTACTGGTTAGTTCCTCACTTATCGCAACGAGTATTAACACCGGCCATGAATAAATTAGGTGTTGTTCAAACAGTCATCTGGACAATTGGGATGATTATTATGTCTTTCTCAATGCACACTGCAGGGCTATTCGGATCACCTAGAAGAACTTCTTTCACTACGTATGGCGACTTTTCAGCTACATTAGGCTGGGACCCATATATGGCTGCAGTAGGGATCGGTGCAACTTTATTATTAATCGCTGTTATCCTGCAAGTGTATGCAGTATTCAATATGATGTTTTTCGCACCAAAAGGTGAAACAGAATTTCCAATTGCTGAGGTAGAACCAGGCGAAACTCCAACTCCATATATGACAGAACGTTGGGGAGTATGGGTTGTCGTTATGCTAGTCGTCATTGCGATGGCGTATGTCTTGCCGCTAACTGATATGATTGTAAATGCACCTCCAGGATCACCGCCATTCAAAACTTGGTAAATAGAAAATCGGAAATGATCTGGAGGGGGCTAGCTGCTTAAGCTAGACACTTTAAGACAATAGAGATAGCACCATTTATGGGCTGTCTCTTTCTTCTTAATATGAATAATTAGGAACATCAAACAACGTGAAAAGAAAATGATTGGTTCTTCTTAGCTTTTAGGTAAGATTAAGATTTGGGAAGTGGTCTCTATGTTTAAAAACCGGCACAATACTATAGCTTTAATGGTGGTTATCGTGTTTGGCTGTGTTTTGTTTTTTATAGGAACAGATGGGTTTAAAGCATATACAGCAGAAACCGCAAGAGTAAATGACTTAATCGAAAATAAGCCAGCGTTCCCGGATGTCACACTGGAGGACAATAAAGGAAGAAAGTATTCCATCGCTGAGTTTAAGGATAAATATGTGTTCATCACCTTCCTTTATACAGCATGCGGAACGGTTTGCCCACAGTTGGAATTAAACATGGCGGAAGTGTATGATTCCCTCCCGAGCAAATATATTGGTGAAGACATCGTTTTCTTGAGTATTAGCTTTGATCCAGAAAGAGATGACCCAGCCACATTGGAAACATATCGAAAAGCTTTTAATGCTGATGGTGAAACATGGCGTATGGCCAGAATTGTAGACAAGCAGGAATTAGAATCACTGTTGAGTCGATTTGGTGTCATTGTCATACCTGATGGACGGGGAAACTTTACACATAATTCTGCGTTTTACTTGGTTGATAAAAATGGCAAACTATTAGAAGTGATGGACTATACGAAAATTGACGAAGCTGCTGAAAAGGTAGAAAGCATTCTTGAGGGGGAGCAGGTGAGTAAATCATGACACAATTCATTTATGGTTTGTTGCTATATATTTTCTTAATGCTTCCTCCAGTTGCCGATTTAGTTGAATCGATCATGATTACGCATATGCATATGCAAATGCCCTTGCTCGTTATTTCAGGAATGTTAATGGGAGGTATCCTTAAATCTCGCTTTCCACGCTTTTTTGAAAAGTGGAATAGCAATGGGATTCCAGGAATCACTCTGTTTATGATTATTGTCATCTACTGGACGATCCCTCGAACAATGGACGAAGCATTGACTTTGCAGAGTGTGGAAATCTGGAAGTTTATCAGTTTGCCGTTCCTAGCTGGAATTCCTTTGAGAGATAGTTGGAAAAAGCTTAGTGAAGCAGGGAAAAATATTATTATTATCATCTTTACCATTAAGTATTTCGGTATGGGTGCTTTATATATTTGGACACCTGATCAATTATGTAATAACTATTTATTGATTGATCAGCTGACGCTCGGCTGGGGATTTGTTACAACGGCTATATGTTTGGTAATTTATTTAGTTTATACCTATACGGTGGATCCTTCAGAGTATGAATAAATTGAAATAGTTAGAAATACTATACGGCCTTAAGCAGGAATTCTTAGGGAATTATTGCTACCTTGTTAAACGTCATTTGGGGAGTTATAGGTGTAAGGGGGTTCTTTACGAAGGATCGTTATAAAATTCCACTATTTTTTCTATTTTAAGATAGGTTACTAGAAAATGATTGTAAATTCAGAAGAAATATTATATTATGAAGTGTGGATATAGGGATAAATGCCCTAATCTATTTCCAATGTTTGAATTGTTTATATTATAAATTGTCATAGTAGGTAATGATTCTCTAGATATGTTAATGCTAGAATTTAAGCCAAAAAAAGTGTAGGTTCCTACGCTTATTTTGGCTTTTTTATTTTTTGATAAGACGGGAGTGAGAGTATGCTTGTGGAGATAGATGAATTGAAACGGTTAAATTGTCTGCTGCAAATCTATGTTGAAGCTAATATAGATAAGGACTTTTCTATTTTGTCAAACGATGCTGATCCATTTTTTATCATGAATAGGGACGGACAATTGTTTTATGTCAATGATACATGCGAAACACTCTTGGAATATTCAAAAAGTGATTTGCTAGATATGAAACTTCAACATCTTTTTGTTAAAGGCGATTTACATAGCACGGGAGTGTTCTTTTTTGAGAAGGAATCCGAAAAGTTAAATAATTTCGATGCACAAATGATTAGTCATTCAGGAACTCAAATTGATGTCAATGTTACGACCTTTCCTATCCAATTTAAAGGTGAGATTATCGGAACCTACGTAGTATTAAAAGATATTACGCTGATAAAAAAGGAAAGGCGGCTAATGTCGGAAAAACAGGCGACTGCTGGGCAGCTGGCAGCAGGAATTGCACATGAAATCCGTAACCCGATTACAGCGATTAAAGGCTTTATACAACTAATCTTAGATGAACAGGAAAGCGAAAGCGTATACATAAAAATTATAGAGTCCGAGATTGATCGCATTGAGGAAATTTTAAAAGAATTAATGATTTTGGCAAAACCAACAAGGAAAAAGTTTGAGAGGTTGAATATTCGGGTATTATTAGAACAGGTTTTAATGTTAATGGAAACACAAGCACTATTAAATAATATTGAAGTAGAAAGAAAATATCTTCTGAGTGAGGAAGATATTCATGGTGATGCTAATCAGTTGAAACAAGTATTTATTAATTACATAAAAAATGCCATTGAAGCGATGCCGTATGGGGGAAAACTTCAAATAGAATGCGCTTATTATAATAGAAGCTTTGTTAGAATTAAGATAAAAGACCAAGGCTGCGGCATTCCAATAGAAATTATCGACCGAATCGGTGATCCCTTTTTTACGACAAAAGAAAATGGAACTGGACTAGGTATGGCGGTTAGTAATCAAATCATACAAGAGCATAAGGGTGAAATGAAGATTAATAGTAATACAGAGGGTACATGTATTGAAGTGAAGTTACCAATAAGGCTTAAATGATTGCTGTATAGTGTATATTATGTTAAGATAACTTTGTCTAATGTCTTGCAGTCATTGGAAATGAGAGAATTATATTTTTTATAACTACAAACACAATCATAAATTTGTATGGTAAATGGAAGAAACTATAAATTAGTCGTCTTAGCCGTGGCCTAACTTCTTTTCTAGAGGTTAGGCTTTTTTATTGCTAAAAGGAGAGAATTATGAAGCAATTAAGTCAAGAAGATTTGCAGTCTCTTAGCAGCACATTTAGCAAACTGCTTAAACGGAGACTGGGAAAAGGTCCAGAAAACTGCAATGTAATGTACAGGGGATCCCAGTTGTACGTCCATATGCGAAACTTTATGACTCCTGCAGAAGAAGTATTGGTAAATACTAAAAAAGTTAATCTAGCTGTGCTTTTCCGATCCTCAGTTATTGATACTGTTGTCAAAGAATATATTCCTGAGGCGTCAAGGGTAATAGATCATACATTTGATCTTTTTTATCAAGATTGGAATTATCAGTCAAATACCGGAATGCTTCTACTAGAGAATGGCAAAGGAAAGAACGAAAAGAAAATAGAGGATATGTTTGATGATGGCTTGTATAAGTTAATCGAGGAGATCGGAAGCTATCATCATAAAAGCCCCTCTAGTATCAGGATCGTGAAATACACACAAAATATGTGTGCTATCGAAACGAAAGAAGTATTATCACAGCTAGGTCGCCTGGTGTACGAAAAAAACAATATGGATATATTGATCCGACATGAGCAAGAAACGAAAAAGGGGTATTTAAAGAATAAGAAATTATTCGAAAGAGTGTTTAATCGTTTAATCGATGATATTTTTATCATGTGGGATTATGAAAATGACCGGTGTTACCTTATATTTTTATTTATGAAAGAAAACTTAATAAATTAATGACAAAAAAACATGTTGTCTTAATACAATGTGTTTTTTTGTTTTTTAATATAGAGAACTCTGTGTATACTAAAATGGAATGCAAGTGGGCTTTTTACCAAAATAAGGAGTACAAAGCTATATGACAAATCAAAATAAGGAAGAGTATATTAGCAGTTATATTAGTAAGTTGTTGAGAAAAAAGTTTGGCAAAGGGCCGCATAATTGTCGAACGACGATTACAAAAAATCATTTAGTTACATATATCCAAGGCTTTTCCACACCTATGGAAGATGTCCTGCGGCAGCAGGGACAAGACAAGTATGTGGACCATGCCAGGACGGTTATTGTTGATCATCTATTGGATGAGATTAAAGGTGTTATACAGGTGACGATAGAAACTGAGGTGGAGGAATATTACCATGATTGGAATTTTCCCAATAACTCTGGAATATTGATGTTCGTGTTAGAGGAGGAGGCAGGGCGTGAGTGCGAAACCAAAGTTGACCGTGAGAGATTGGAATCGGAAGTAGGGCGGATCAGTCTTTTAGTAGAAAAGGTTCCAGAAGAAATTAGAACTCACCCTATTTCTGAATCGATCTGTTTAGTTGAGAGAATTGGAATACTAGTGCCGATTGAGAAGGCTTTGTGTGAAAAGGGTTTTAAGAAAGAATTGAGATTTACCAAGGATGAGCTGGAAAAAAAGTATTTTCACCGTGATGGCAGATTTGATGAGATTTTTAAGAAGGAAGTGAAGGATATCTTCATTGACTGGAACTTTAAACAGGATAAGTCGCTGATGGCTTTTATTTTATCCAAATAAAAAAAATCCCCAGTTAGACGGGGGAATGTATATAACCTTTGTGTCGTTAGTGATAACTTTATTAGGAAAGTTCTTTAAGATCTTCTTTCATGTATTCGAAAACGGTTGTTTTATTTCTGCCAGTGTTCTTTGAGTGATATAGAGCAGAGTCTGCCCTTTTAATGATGACCTCAGGAAGCTGGTCTTCATTTTGGTAACAAGAAATTCCGATCGAAATGTGGATAGGCTTCCCTGTAGGACTAGGCGTTTCAGCAACTTTGTTACGCAGCCGTTCGGCCATTGCAATAGCGTCATCTAGATTTTTCCCTTTCAATAAAAACGCAAACTCTTCGCCGCCATATCGGTAACATAGATCTTCGCCGCGAGATGCCTCTTTCATGAGCAGTGCAAGAAATCTCAACACATCGTCCCCGACCAAATGCCCGTATACATCATTGACTTTTTTAAAATGATCAATATCCAACATAAGCAGGGAGAAAGACATTTTTTGTTTTATTAAATAGTTCATTTGCGTATCAAAAGCCCGCCGGTTAGCTAACCCTGTCAGTCCATCATATGATATCTGCTTATTTAATAATTGAAAATGCTCTAGTATATGCTGATAAAGCTGACGGACTTCATAGATACTTGATTTAATATCTAGCTTCTCTATTGAAGTATTTTGCTGATTATTTTGTATCGCTTTTTCCGAAAACCTAGCAAGACGAGTAATTGGCTGTGAAAGATGATTGGCAAATAATCCTGAGAGTAATAAAATAATCAACAATAACGGAAGAGAGCGAATAATCATGTCTTTAGTCAAGTTGTGAAGCGGCTCTTCCATAACCGCCGTAGGTGTTTGCGCGATTATCCCCCAGCCTGTTTCTTCTACATACGCATATCCAGAAAAATATTCGATGCCTCTGCTATTGATGATTTGTGCAGCTCCATTTTTTCCTCCCATAACATTCTGCACAAGAGGATGGTCAGCAATAGATTCATTGATCCGGCTTGGGTCTGGGTGATAAATGATGCTGCCTAATCGGTCCACAACAATTACAGATGATTGACTTTTTAATTCATGGCTGTTAAGGATTTCTCTGAGAGAGTTATTGCTTTCAAGATAAATCGTTCCGTCGACTACCCCTTTATAATTGCCATGTTGATCAAATATAGGATGCGAGATGAGGACCACAAGATTACCAGTTTGCGCGAGATAAGGGTCCGAAATAAAGGGTTCCTTATTATTTAATGCTTGTTTCATTAAGTTTGTGGTAATTTTTGTGCCAGGTTTGACACTGCCTTGATTGCTCGGCAATGCTTGGGGGCTGATGAGTTGAACGACTCCGTTTTCATCTGTTGTGAAAAGCGAATTATAGTAGCCGCTCGAACCTGATTTCCAGTCATCTAAATCAGATTGGGTAAATTCTTTATTCCCTATGATCGTGGCTAAAGTGCTTAGATTTTGCTGCATATTATTAAGCAAGTCATTTGTACTTATCGAAATTTTGGTGGCATAGCGGAAGTTATTTTCTAGATGGTTTTCAGTTAAGTTAACCCGAAGTGCATGCGTGGACAGGTATAAGTTGATAATAGTCGTACTTCCTACTGTAAATATTACTAGAAGACTTATTGCGAATTTAAGTTTTATCCCCTTCTTAATAAACATGATATCGCACTTCTTTCTATTATCCATATTATAGTTCTATTTTACCAGATGCAACTTCTGTGAATTAGTAAAAAATCCCTAACATTTTATCGATTTATTGAACCTTTTTGAAAAATGAAGAGAATCGAGAGTGGCACATATTGAAAAATCAGACGTTCATCATGTGTTATAATATTTGTTTGTAGGTTTATAAGAGAAAGTGAAGAAAGATAGAAGTGATAGTTGATGAGCATTTTTCAACATGCTTTTATCGAAATTCAGCAAGAAGGAGCAGTAAAATTGAATAAACCAAAATTATGGACGAAAGACTTTATTTTTATTTCTGTAACTAGTTTTTTTGTGGCACTAACCTTTTATATGTTAATGACCACATTAACTGTTTATGCGGTAGAACAGTTTCAAGCTTCACAAAGTAAAGCTGGCCTTGCTTCTAGTATCTTTGTGATAGGGGCTGTTTTTTCACGTCTTTTTGCAGGAAAATATATTGAAGTGATTGGCCGAAAAAGGCTGATTTATGGAAGTTTGTTATTATTTTTAATTTCTACTTTATTATATTTTACAGTGACTAATTTGAACGTATTGCTAGTTGTACGCTTTATCCATGGTGCTGCATTTGGGATTGCGACAACCGCTTTGTCAACGGCGGTCATGGATATGATTCCAAAGGAACGAAGAGGAGAAGGCACGAGTTACTATACTTTAAGCTCCTCTGCCGCAACAGCCTTTGGACCATTCATTGGGCTGTTAATTACACAATATGCAGATTTCAAGTGGATTTTCGTCGCTTGTACTATTTTCTCAGTAAGCAGTATTGTGATGACACTATTTTTGAAAGTTCCTGAAGCACAAGTGACGAAAGAGCAGCTTCAAGCGATGAAACAAGGGTTTAAACTGCAGGATTTCTTCGAGAAAAAAGCTGTACCGATCTCGTTAATCATGATTTTAATGGGAGTGGCGTACTCTGGCGTAGTAACGTTTTTAAACCTGTATGCGATTGAAATTGACTTAGCTGAGGCAGCGAGTTTTTTCTTTATGGTATATGCGGTGTTCTTATTTATATCAAGACCTTTTACCGGAAAGCTGTTAGACCTTAAAGGAGATAATATTGTTATTTACCCAGCACTGATCTTTTTTACGATTAGTTTGTTCTTGCTCTATATCGTAAATAGCGGCTTTGTATTGCTGTTATCAGGAGCCTTTCTTGCACTTGGGTTTGGGACGATGATGTCTAGTTCACAGGCGATTGCGATAAAAGAATCACCAAGACACCGGGTTGGCCTCGCGACATCTACCTTTTTCATCTGTTTGGATACGGGGGTAGGAATCGGACCATTTCTAACTGGTATGATCGTGCCATTCGTAGGGCTGCGCGGGATGTATTTGTTCCTGGCAGTACTTGTGTTGCTGTCGATTGCTATGTATTATTTCTTACATGGTAAGAAATCTGCTGTAAGGAAGGATAATCCTGAAGCGGCTTAGGGTTTACTTTGTAAAAACTGAAGGGGCTATTCTGGTTCAGGAAGTTATTCGGACAAGCTGAGGGTTTAGTTTATCAGTCAAGTCCGAATCAGAGTGGTCCTCTAAGGATGAATTGATACTGGTGTTCCAATAGGAATAGTCGCTGCTAATTCCTCAACATCTTTGTTATACATTCGAATGCAGCCTGCAGATACGGCCTTGCCAATTGAACTAGGATTATTCGTTCCGTGTATTCCATAGTGTTCTTTTGACAAACTCATCCACATTGTGCCGAAAGGTCCTCCTGGGTTAGGGGCTTTATTAATAATGATGAAATTACCAACCGGTGTATTACTCAGGATACGGCCTACTGCTATTGGATACTGCTTTTGCAAGACTCCATCTTTATATAATCGCAGCTGGCGGTTGTTAATCGATACATCAATTCTGTATGAAATGGTTTGGACAGGCGGAAACCCTGGAATGACAATACTTTGACCAGAATAGATAACATTTGGATTAATACCGGGATTAGCCCTAATTATTGAAGCAAGCAGTGTGCGGTAATCTCTAGATATTTGATATAGTGTTTCACCGGGTTTAACAGTATGAATCAGCGGAAACACCTCCCATGTTGTCACATGGTATATCCTATGATTATATTAAAAAATGTGTCAACGTCCTTAAAAAAGAGCGATTGCTCATGTAACGGGTTACCAGTAAATCCCTAGTATAATGATTTCAATGTGTTTGAAAAATAAACGGAAAAATTCCCTTTAAATTAGGAAATACCCATATTTCCTGATAAATAAGGGTATTTTTTCCCGTTATATGATCAAAATCTTTGGATTTGACGTTAATTTGAGAGGATAAGGGGAATTTTTCCGCTTATTTCTGCAACTTAAACATCTCTCCTATACAATAGCGGGAAATTCTCCGTCTAAAAAGCATGGCACCCCAAACTGCCATGCTTTTTTCATTTTTTTGCAAAAGAGAACCCGCTGAAAAATAATGGTCTAGGGAGTTAAAAAGCCGTGCTGGCCAGCGGTATATAAATTACGCCAAATACGATTTAATGTGGAGGACTCCTTAACAGCCTCCATTCCAAAATAGCGAATTAATGTATTGGCCCCATCAATAAGCACGTTGACGCAGCTCTTACAAAATTGGGTGAATTCCTGCAAGTCTTGTTGAGTTAATTCATTATTTGCTTTATGCTTGTGCCACAGTTCCTCAATGAGAGTATAAAATACTTCTTCTTTCTCCTGAAAAAGCTTGGCTTGCTCCTCAATTAAGTTTGTTACATTTTCATATCGTTCTTCATGGTGGGTAGACCAAATTTCCTTTTTCCGAAAAGAGCTTACTTTTGTTTCTCTGAGGAAGTCTTGTCCGATTCCTAGGCAGACTGCCGTAAAAGAAGCTTCTGAAAATGGCAAAAAAGGAAAGCTATGTACGAGTCCGCCATAATTGTTTTTATGCTGCAGCAAAGTAAAGGTGCGGCTTTCAGGGATTTTTACAGTATCCACTTTAATCGAATGACTTCCGGTTCCTTTTAATCCAAATGCGTCCCAGTCTTGGATGATATTAACATCCTCTGGCATCAAGATACAGCTAATAATATGATCCGCAGCGGCGGATCCATTTTCTTTAACCAGGCAATTGGCAGTAAAAAACGAGGCATACTCCGAACCGCTGCAATATTTCCATTCGCCGCTCACTTGATAAACATCACCTATTTTGACTGCTGTGCCAGTAGGATAACCGCTGCCTGCAATCACAGCGTTTGCTGGACGGAATAAGGCTTCGCATACATTTTTGTCCATACAAGGAATAAACATATTTCCGCCAGAACCGATTGTTACCAGCCAGCCAAAGCTGCCATCAATAGAAGACGCTTCTTGAAACACTTTTAATGCTTCAGGCAATTCAAGATTTTTTCCGCCTAGTTCATTTGGGACGAATAATTTAAATAGCTTATGATCATAAATGATCTGCAAAATATTTTCTGGCAGTGTACCTAATCTTTCAATCTTATCACTGCTGCTTTTTATCATCTCAATCTCTGAAACTGAAAACATAGTGGCCTCCTTATTCAAAAAGAATATCTAGTACTCATTAAATCAAGAATAGAATCAGTCGTAAATAAAATGCAATAAGTTTATTTTTGAATAAGTATGGAAAGATAGCTATTATATAAAAGGGACAAAATAGAACAGACAAAGGCAGGAAATGTTATGATTGTAAAAACTGATGAAGATTTAGCTGGATTGAAAGAAATTGGAAAAATCGTAGCACTCATTAGAGATGCGTTAATTGAAAAGACCGTACCGGGTGTAACAACAAAGGAATTAGATGACTACGCTGGCGAACTTTTCGAACAGCATGGTGCGATATCTGGACCAAAAGGAGAATATGATTTTCCAGGGTTTACTTGTATCAGTGTTAACGAAGAGGTAGCGCATGGAATTCCTGGAAAAAGAGTGATTCAAGAAGGAGATCTCGTCAATATTGACGTATCGGGTTCTAGAAATGGCTACTTTGCAGACACAGGGCTTTCTTTCGTTGTTGGAAAGGATGAAAAGCTAAATAAACTCTGTGAAACGGCACAAATCGCTTTTGAGGAAGGTTTGAAAAAAATCAAGCCTGGGGCAAAACTCAATATGATTGGAAAAATAGTTCATAACACTGCACGCAATCATGGCTACACGGTGATTATGAACTTAACCGGCCATGGAGTTGGCCGTTCACTACATGAAAAACCTGACCATATTTTAAATTATTATGATCCATGGGAGCATACTTTGCTTAGAGAAGGAATGGTCCTTGCTTTTGAACCATTTATTTCAACGGGTGATGAAGAAGTCATGGAGCTTGATGATGGCTGGACGTTCGTTACCCCTAATAAAAGTTATGTAGCACAGTGCGAGCATACAGTGATTGTTTCAAAAGAAGGACCGATCATTATTACTCGATAAAGTAAAAAAGGGTATTATCCGCAAGTGATGATACCTTTTTTACATTGATCATCATTTCATTATAAGGGAAAAACGTACTATTTGATTCATTAAGCCAAAATAACCAATTACAGAGTATTTGGATAGTAACAACCAAATTTTCCCTTTATATATGGTAAAATAGTGATTGTGATTGTGAAAACTCAAGAGTATCAATGATATGTAAGCGGGGGGATTATAGTGTTTAAAAAAGTGGCTTCTGATGTATTAGGACTAAGTGATGTCGGCAGTGTTATTAAGCCAGTTGATTATGATAAAGTGGACGCTGATGATTATGTGATGCACGAGGATAATGAAAAAATTTATTTCCTAATTAAATCCAAATCAGATGAATACTGCTTTACCAATAAGGCGTTAATTCATTTAGATGGAACAAGTGCAGTTAGCAAAAAACGTACTTTAAAGCGTTATAGCTATCACGCGCATACGATTTCTAATGTGTTCTTAGAAACTGCAGGTACGGTTGATCTGGATGTGGAAATTAAGTTTTCGATCGGCTCAGTGCCTTTTTCGATTGATGTACACAAAAAGTTTATCGAGGAACTAAAGGATCTTTATAAAGCACTTATTCGAATCTCAGAAATCAGTCTTGAAAATGAAGTTTCAATGGAATTTGCTCAGCAAAGTCTCAACCTTGCTTCTAACACATTTGGGCGGGCAGCAATAAATGAAGACAATATTGTTGACAGCTTTAAAGTTCTTAACGAGACAGCATTTAACTGGCTGATGAACAGCCGGAAAAAATACAATGTGAAAGACTTTGGGTTTGTTTTTGAAAAATATATTAATAACTAGAGAGTTTAGAAACCCCTGCTTATAAGCGGGGGTTTCCTGTATGCGATGGCTATTTCTTTGGAATGCGCTGAAATAGGACATCCTTTAATATTTTGGGTTGTAACAGTGTGGATGTTGGTTTTACTAGGTGCATCACTTTAATAAAAGAGTCATAGACGTATTGATTATGCCCTGATAGCTGAAAAATCTTTTTGGAATACCACTGTTGAAGGGAGAGTCCAAAAGGCTTTTTCCCAATGGTTCCTGGATAGCGGAAATCTTCTGTGATAACCATAGTCCAGATGGGAGCTATGATTTTTGCTGTTCTTTTTGGTAAAACACTTGAAATTTCCTGCAAGTTACTATTTTGCTCCTCCAATAATTTTTTAAGAGAAAGAGCCTCTAAAATAGCAATGCTCATTCCTTGTCCAAATACAGGGTTAATTCTGCAGACAGAATCTCCAATTAATAATAGTCCTCTGGGGAGGTTCTTTACTTTATCAAATCTCTTCCAACTGATATGCGGGACACGATAGATTGAAGTTTTATCCAGTGGTGCTCCATTCTTAATTTCTTCATAAATATCTTTTTTCGGCAGCTTTCCAGCCAGCTCTATAAAAGCAGCATCGTTATTTAGCAATTCTTCTTCATTGATTTCACTCTGATAGCTAAGCACGGTAACCATATAACGGTCACCTTCAACCTTTGAGATTGAACCGCCCATTTTTTCATGAGGGGGATTTGGATAGATCATTTTTATAGTCCAATCTTTGTCAGGACTTGTTTGCAGTTGATAAGTTTTCGTTATATAGCTTAAGTCGATTTTTACTTTATCTTCTGGGATTGTATAGCCGTATTTTTTTAATAGTTTGGTTGAAAGGCTGCTTGTTCCGCTCGCATCAACAACTAAGTCAGCCATTAACGTTTCAGGCTCAGAGTTATCCGTTTTGATGACAACGCCTGTGATAGCATTATCATTGCTTTGATAGAGAAAGTCCTGTACAGTCGTATTGTATCTAATGCTTACATTTTCCAATTCTTTTATGTATTGATATATATGCCATTCCAAATGAGGCCTTGATTGAAGTGTAGTACGATAGCCGCTGTTATACCGAAGTTTCCAATGTCCATGATGATACCAGTGCAATTCCTTTGTGGAATGAATGTTAACAGCACCAGTGGATTGACATCTTTTCATTATGCCCGGAAATAATTGCTCAAGACCAGCTTCACCAGCGTCCAAAAGGGCGTGTATATGCTTGCCTTGGGGTGCTCCTTTTCTAGGGTTTGGGCTATTCATACTGTGATCGCGTTCAATGATGACCACTTCTTTAAAAAACGGCGCGAGGACGCGCGAGACTAGTTTTCCAGAAATTCCTCCCCCAATAATGATTGCTTTATCTTTAATATCCATGAATGTACACCTGCCAAATCTTCTATTCCTTACTAAAGATAGCATATAAGTTCAAGCTTTTTGATAACATATTTGATAAAAAGAAAACTATTCTAATAAATGAGGTAGCAGGATGAGTGAAAAAGATTTCAAAGACTATAAATTGAGTGAAGAAATTGCAAGGGCACTTTCAGTTTTAAATTATCATAAACCAACAAAAGTACAGCGGAGAGTTATTCCGCTCGCTCTAAAACAAAAGGACCTTATTGTAAAATCACAAACAGGAAGCGGGAAAACAGCTTCATTTGGCATCCCGATTTGCGAGCTTTTACTGTGGGAAGAAAATAAACCGCAGGCGTTAATTTTAACGCCGACTCGTGAATTAGCGCTTCAAGTAAAGGAAGATATCATAAATATAGGGCGATTCAAGCGAATTAAAGCTGTTTCGCTATATGGTAAACAATCCTTTGTTAAACAAAAGATTGAACTGAACCAAAAAGCACATGTGGTTGTGGGAACACCTGGCAGGGTCTTGGACCATATACAGAAGGGAACATTTCCAATAGAAAAATTAGAGTATCTGATTATTGATGAGGCAGACGAGATGCTCAGTATGGGTTTCATTGATCAAGTTCAAGCAATTATCGAAGAGCTCCCTAAGAAAAGGGTGACAAGCGTGTTCTCAGCGACTTTTCCGGAAGAAATTAAGAGCTTATGCTTAAATTATATGCAGGACCCAATCACGATAGAAATCGAGACTAGTGAGGAAGCGAAGCATCGCATTCAACATTCTTATCTAAAGGTGGAAGAACAGGAGAAGTTCTCCCTGCTGAAGGATATCACTGCGGTTGAAAATCCGGATAGCTGCATTATTTTTTGTAATACACAGCAGAGAGTTGATGAGGTGTTTGATAACTTAGACAATCTGGGTTATCCATGTGATAAAATTCATGGCGGAATGTATCAAGAAGATCGATTTGATGTTATGAAAGATTTTAAAAAGGGAATTTTCCGCTACTTAGTCGCTACAGATGTGGCGGCGAGAGGGATAGATATTGAGGATATTACGCTCATCGTTAATTATGACATCCCCTTTGAGAAAGAAAGTTATGTCCACAGGACTGGAAGAACTGGACGTGCAGGTAAGAAGGGGAAAGCTATTTCGTTTATTACCCAAAATGAAGAGGGGATACTAACGGAAATAGAAGAATACATAGGAATGGATATTCCTCTTGATAACGCTCCTTCGGAAGAAGAAGTCCAGAGAAAGAAAGATGCTTTTGAGGAAAAATTAAGGGCAAAAGTTCAGTTGAAAGAAAATAAAACTGAAAAACTAAACAAAAGTATTATGAAGTTATATTTTAATGGTGGAAAGAGTAAGAAGATCAGAGCGGTAGATTTTGTTGGAACCATTGCGAAAATAAATGGTGTAACAGCAGACGATATCGGAATCATTACCATTGGGGCAAACTCCTCATTTGTGGAAATACTAAATGGCAAGGGGCCGTTAGTGTTAGAGAAAATGAAAAGAACAACGATTAAAGGGAAACTCTTAAAGGTTCATCAGGCGAGAGATTGAAAAAGGCAGGTTCTATTATCAGAACCTGCTTTTCTAAAAGGGTGTGGGAAAAAGGTATTAATTAAAGAGAGAACTTACTTAATATGTGAAGGACCTATTAATGATTCTGGGTCCATTCCCATCGCTAAGAGACTGATCTGTGCGTAACCACTATCCTTGAATTGTGAAAAAATGCTTTGGATGATGTGGAAATCCTGATCATCTTTTAATTTTTGCAATTCATTTTTGTATAAGTTCAAGACAGATTCGTGCACAAAGCCAGGAGTGTATTGACCTGGGTCTTCATTCATAATTAAACAGCCTAAGTAATGGTATTTAAATTGGAGTGCACGTGTAAGAAACACCATGTCTAACCACTTTCTAAAAAGGGCAGGATAGGCTTTTTTCATCTTTTTAAGAGCTTCCTGTGTTGCTTCTAGTTCATTAATACTGGATAAAGTGATCATAGACTCTCCTCCAACTTTTCTTGCATTTTTTTAAAAATTCCGTGTTGTGAAAAAGATCTTATTTGAACTTAGTGTACGATGCTCCGGTACGTTAGTAAAATGGTTAGTTTTTATGTGAACTATAGCTTTTATCTATGAAAATGCTTACATGTATAAATGGTCTTTATATTAATGTGAAAAAAGCTGTTCACTTCTTCGTGAACAGCCGAGGTAACACTATATCCAGTCGACCTTTTAAGGCGTTGTTAATTGATCTTTCATGAAGTGAAGCCATTCTTTGGCTGCATAGGAAAGGTATTCATTTTTTCTCCAAATCACCGCAAGATTCCAGCTGACGTTTGGATTGACGATCTTAATGGACTTTACGTTTTCACTTAGATTATTACACACACTTTCAGGCAAGAGTGATATGCCAAAGCCGCTTGCTACCATTTCTTTAATAAAGGAACGCTGTGCACTCTCGGAAATAATATGAGGCTTAAAACCAACGCTGCTGCAGGAGTGTATAATTCGATCATTTAAAACAAAATCTTTATTAAAAAGGATAAAAGCTTCATTCTTAAGCTCTGATAAATGAACTTCTTCTCTTTTGGATAAAGGATGAGAGATATGGAGAATAAGTCTTAGATCTTCTTCCATAAAAGAAAAATGTTCAAAGATCTTCTCTTTTGTGGGAAGAACGATGACACCGACATCCAAAAGGTTGCCCGCAACATCCTCTTCTATTTTTTTTGAACCTGATTCAACAAATTGGAAAGTGATTCCGGGATGCTTTTCGTGAAAAAGTCCCACCTTACTCAGGAATTTACGTGCATTAAAGATAGGCGGCAAGCCAATTCGGATATGTCCTCTTTTAAGACCAGTTAAGTTATCTAATTCCATTTCTAAGTTTTTGAAGGCGTGATCAATAAGCTTAGCTTGTTCCAAAATAGTCCTTCCTGCATCTGTTAAGACAAAATGTTTCCTAGAACGGTCAAAGAGTTCAACCTCCAATTCTGTCTCGAGGTTTTTAATCATTTTACTTATCGTGGGCTGTGTAATATATAATTCGTCTGCGGCACGCGAGAAACTATTTAACTCTGAAACTTTGATGAAATATTGTAAATGTTTTATATCCAATTTCAGCACCTGCTTCTCTTATTCTAGTTAATTTTATTATTAATCAATTGGTAAAAGATTTCAAAAATTTTTTCGAAGGATTTTTTCAAAATGCATGCTCACTGTATCTTTTCGCATAATAAAACAGAACTTATTTACTGAAATTTAATATAAGAGGATGGAGATGTAATGGATTGGAGTTTACTTTGGAAAGCCGGAATGATTGTGATAGGCGGGACACTTTTACTAAGAATTGCAGGAAGGAAATCAATTTCGCAGATGACCCTTGCTCAAACAGTCATTATGGTTGGAATAGGTTCATTATTAGTTCAGCCGATTGTTGGAAAGAGCGTTTGGTCAACTTTAGCAGTTGGATTCATTCTTGTGACTACACTAGTAGTCATTGAATTTATTCAGGTCAAGACCGATTTTTTCGAAAAATTTATAACGGGAAAATCAAAAATATTAGTAGAAAATGGACAGATCAATATAAAAAACTTAAAAAAGTTAAGGATGACGGTAGATCAATTAGAAATGCAGTTTCGTCAAAACAATGTAACCAATATCTCTGATGTTCAGTACGCTACACTGGAACCTAATGGACAGGTAGGGTTTGTGTTAAATCCAAATAAACAAAATGCTACTAAGGAGGATATTCAAAGGCTGGTTCAAGAAATAGAACAGCTGAAAAACTATATTAATACGAGGATGCCTCGAACGAAAATTATTGATAAGGGGGGTAAGCTAAAGACAGTTCCGGCGATGTCATCTAATGACAAAACACAAGGGAAGGATGGTCAGGTAGACTTATTTGAAGAAGTTCTCCAAAAAAAACATAAACATGAACCTCCGAAGTATCTACAGTAGGTTTGAAGGTAATTTATATCTATAAGACTCAAAAGGGGGGATAGGATGGTCTTCAATCGAGCAAAAACGGTTGGTAATGGTACAACTGTTGACTCAAAGTACATTCAGCAGCATTTACCAAATGAACGGACTTATTTAGCGTGGATACGGACCGCTATTGCCATTATTGGAGTAGGGTTTCTTGTATTAAATATGCATGAAAATATGATAAGTTCCTTTACTGTTTTCGGAGATGTACTTGCTCACACAATTGGCCTTTTTTCAGTAGGTCTTGGGATTTCAACCATTATTATGGCAACAATTATCTATCTGAAAAAAGTGACTAGCATCAATAACCAAACCTTTGTATCTTCCAAAAAATTCATCATTACATTAAGTGTGTTTATCATTCTCATTGCTTTGCTATTTGGGATTTTCTTCACCATGGGATAAAAGAAAAGCACTTCTTAAGAGCCTATTAGGGGCCAGAAGTGCTTTAGGTAAGCTTGCTTTTGTAATAACTATTAATGGTTTAAAGCTGTCTCTACCGAATAGTCTTCAAGATCAATTTCCAGTTCCAGACCAAGTGCAAGCCGAGCCAGCTGAGATCCAAGAAAAGGGCCAACCGTCAGCCCGGAAGCTCCTAAGCCATTGGCAACGAAGATTCCATTCCAGTTAGGCAAAGGACCAATAACAGGAAGAAATCCTGGGGTGTAAGGGCGGAATCCGACTCGTGCTTCTTTAAAAGCAGCAGATGATAAGCCAGGAGCTGCATCCAATGCTTTAGTAAAGATATCATGAAGTCCCCCCGCAGTAATGCTAGTATCATATTTTTCTGTATCTTCATGCGTGGAGCCGGCAACTACTCGGTTTTTACCGAAAGCGACAAGATAAAGCGTCCCAGGGGGCATTACAACAGGCCAATTACTGGTATCAGCATTCGGGATTTCTAAATGCACAATCTGGGCCTTTTGGAATTTTACATTAAAATCGACGCCTAGCGGAAGGAGTAATTCTTTTGCCCATGCACCAGCACAGACAATAACAGCATCACCAGTAATGGTTGATTCCCCAACGCTAACGCCTGTTACCATATTTTTTTCAAACATAAGTTTTGCGCTGTCTTTAATAAGCACAGCTCCGTTTTTTTGAGAGGCATTTAATAAAGAGTCCCGCAATTTTCTTCCATCAACCCGGCTTCCACCACCAATTGAAACGGCAGAGAATCTATCATCAAGAGGTGGAAATTGAGATTTTGTTTCTTCCTGATTCAGCTTGACAACCGTACCAATCTCTGGTGCATCCTCTCTGCGGCTTATTGCCCTTTCCTTGGTTTTATCAAGTTTTTCCGAATCATGATGGACGCTAAGTGCACCAATTTGAGAGTATCCTGTTTCTGTTTCGCCGTCTTTTTTTAACTGAGCTATTAAATGCGGATAGTATCTGCTTCCGAGTTTTGCTAAATGATACCATGCTTTATTACGGCGCTGACTGATCCACGGGCAGACAATACCTGCGGCAGCATCGGTAGCCTGGCCCTCGTCTTTTCGGTCGACAATGATCACTTCAGCTCCCAATTTTGTGAGTTGATAGGCTGTAGAGGCTCCTAGTATTCCTCCTCCAACCACAATAATTTTTTGCATCATGATTCCTCCATGCATATAGTCCTATAATGATGGCTTTCTATAAAGGTTAAGGGATGAGCTATGATTGCATATAGTTGTATAACTATTGGTTTTTTAGTAAAATGTTTCCAATGGTAAATAATTTAAAATTTTAGGAATAATCAATAGTATGTAACTTATATATGGTGAAAGGAGTAACACTCTAAATGAAATCCGAAGATATAGACCATCTAGATGCCGAAAACCAAACTCATTTAAGCCAATTAGCTTCGGTTGGGCAAATGGCAGCAGGGATTGCTCATGAAGTTAAAAATCCTTTGACGGCAGTTAAGGGATTTTTGCAGCTGCTTCAGCAAGAAGTAAGTAACCAATATATAGATATTGCATATTCAGAGCTAGAAAATGCGCTGACCACATTGAACAATCTTCTTCAAGTTTCTAAACCGGATACAGACTATGAAGATACCCAAAAAATCAATTTAACTGTTGAATTAGAATCAATCCTGAATCTTTTTCAAGATAAATTGTACAATATCACACTTATCACGGATTTCCAAAATACCGATGTTACAATTATAGGAAAAAAGAATCAATTTAAAAAGGCGTTTTTCAATCTTATCAAAAATGCTATTGAATCAATCGAGAATGAAGGAACCCTTACCATAACCCATAAGTTAGCTGACGATGAAGTCGTGGTCATGATACGTGATACAGGTATTGGAATTCCAGAAGACAGGCTTAGTCTCTTGGGAACTCCGTTCTTTACTACAAAGGAAGAGGGCACTGGTATGGGGCTGACTCAGGTTTTTTCAAGCATTTATCAACATGGCGGGAAGATAACGGTTGATAGTAAGGAAAAGTCAGGAACAATGTTCACAATTAGAATTCCAGTAAACTATCAAATAAAAGAACGTGGAGTGAGAAAATTGGACCTGAAATATAGTGAAGATTATACAATAAAGGATTTTTTCTTGGCAAATAAGGAAACTTTTGAAGAGAGATTATTGGATGAGGCGATTAATGTAAAAGATAAAATTGACGAGATACATAGAATTGGAAATATTAATCTATTACATAACGCACAAAAAGTTGTCTTATTTGTTGTAGAAGAAAAGGAACACGAACTTATTTCTTTTGCCAAACAGGAAGGAGTCGTGTGGGCGAAATATTCACTAACACTTGCGTTTAAATTGGAATGGGTTCAAGCAATTAGAAGGACACTTTGGGATTTTCTATATAACTTTGATATATTAACAGAAGCAGAGGTTGATCGTGTAAAGTTTTATTCCTTAGAAAAACAAATCAATGAACTAGTTGATCAATTTTTCGCCTATTTTTTCATCAGTTATTCGAGGTATAAAGATGACTTGTTAGAGGCTGAACGTAAAAAGGTTGAAAAACTTTCGGTCCCTATTATTCCGATTAATAGTGAAGTTTGTATTGTCCCGTTAATTGGTTCGTTAGACAAGCAAAGAGTGTTGACAATACAGGATAAGGTGCTCCATGAAATTGAGCAAATGCATATTCAAACGTTAGTTATTGATCTTTCTGGTGTTGCACAAATGGATCAAGGATTAATTAAACATTTTATAACTTTGATAGAGTGTATTTCCATGATGGGTACTAAAACCATACTAACTGGATTACGTGCAGAAATTGTGAAGACACTAATTTCTTCGGGAATCGGTTATAACAGCAATGCAGAGTTTAAAGGCACTTTACAGCAAGCATTAAAAAATATAGTTACCAAAGCATGAGTGAGGAATAATAACGCCATTCAACGTTGAATGGCGTTATCTAAGGTTATTTCAGAAATAGTTTGATTCTTTTTAATCCATTTTTCATATTCGGGTATCTAAATGGAATATCGAAAGTATTGGTTTGTTTTAAGATGCTTTTTTTATGTGAAAAGGTATCAAAGCTTGCTTTTCCATGATAGGACCCCGTCCCGCTGTTTCCGACACCGCCAAAGGGCAGATGGGGTGATGCAAGATGATAAACGGTGTCATTAATGCAGCCTCCCCCAAATGTAATATGATGTAATATCTCTTCTTGTACTTTTCTATCTTCGGTAAATAAGTATAAAGCAAGCGGATTCGGATGTTCGTGAATTCCTTCTATTATCTCTGGAAGGCTGCTATATTCAAGAACGGGGAGGATAGGTCCGAAAATTTCGTCCTCCATTACAGGGTCTTGCCATGTAATATTAGTAAGCACAGTGGGCTCAATTACTAATTCCCGCTCCCTAGTTTTACCGCCTAAGAAGAGATCTCCGTTGTTTAAAAACGAACATAGACGGTCATAGTGTTTCTTGCTGACGATATGGGTATAATCATCATTCTCAAGAGGAAGTTCGCCATACAATTCTACAATCGCTTTTTGTAACTCTGTGAGAAATTCCCTTTTTATGTTTTTATGGATATACAAATAGTCCGGAGCCACACAGGTTTGCCCCGCGTTGATAAATTTACCCCAAGCTATTCGTTTCGCAGCTAACTTTATATTTGCGTCTTCATGTACGACGCACGGGCTTTTGCCGCCTAATTCTAATGTTACAGGTGTTAGATTTTTAGACGCTGCTTCCATGATGACTTTTCCTACCTGGACACTTCCAGTGAAAAAGATGTAATCTACTCTTTCATTCAATAGGGCTTGACTTGTTTCAACTCCTCCTAAAACCGCTGAAATATACTCGGATGGAAAGGTTTCTGCAATGATTTGAGCTAGTAATTCTGAAGTTCTCGGTGTGAGCTCTGAGGGTTTAATAATGGCACAGTTTCCCGCAGCAATGGCCCCAATTAATGGTGCTATTGCTAATTGGAAGGGGTAATTCCATGGGGAAATGATTAAAGCTACTCCGTAGGGGTCTGATAAAATAAAGCTCCTAGAGCCGATATGAGTCAAAGGTGTTCTGACCTTTTCCGGCTTCGCCCATGAACGCAAGTGCTTTAAAGTGAAGCGGATTTCCTCGAGTAGAACTCCAATTTCAGTAATATAGGCATCGAATTCAGATTTATTTAGGTCGTCTTTTAATGCCTTTAATAAGTCGTTTTCATGTTTTTTTATTGCGCTTCTCAATTTTTGAAGTGCTTCAAGACGGAATTCAATATCCTTTGTTTTCCCTGTATTGAAAAAAGTTTTTTGTTTGTTAATTAGTTCATTGTAGTTTTCCACTCTTCTTAACCTCTCTGCGTGAAGTTTTATTTGAAATGAATTTTCATCCTTAATGCCGTTTTTATCATAATTATATCTTTGCAATCAACTTTCCTACATAAGAAAAAGGGGAAATATAGTTGACTTCACAAATAATATTTTATACCATGAGGGTTCATGATTAAGGTAAAGGTAAAGTGGCATAGAAAATTATTTTAAAAAGGTTTGACAAAATGAACAGCACTTGTTATTATATTTTTTGTCGCTGATGAAATATTTCATTGGGACAAACTTCAAATAGAAATCCAGTATGGCCCGTTGGTCAAGCGGTTAAGACACCGCCCTTTCACGGCGGTAACACGGGTTCGAATCCCGTACGGGTCACCATTTAAATGAAGGTATGTTAGAAGTGCAACGTCCTGTTGCAGTGCATGCATTCGCACATCCTGTGCATCGGAGGATTAGCTCAGCTGGGAGAGCACCTGCCTTACAAGCAGGGGGTCGGCGGTTCGATCCCGTCATCCTCCACCATGATTTTTTCACGAAGTGAAAATAATCTAATCTAAGCCGGCCTAGCTCAATTGGTAGAGCACGACCGAATAAGCATCCTGCTTAAGCTTCAGCATACTGATCGAGCTGCTGCTTGAATGATCATTCTGAGATCAGGATGACGTTTTACAAAGTTTAATACCGCATATTAATTATATCTATATTAAGCCGGCCTAGCTCAATTGGTAGAGCAACTGACTTGTAATCAGTAGGTTGGGGGTTCAAGTCCTCTGGCCGGCACCATATTTTAAATAAAAATTGCAATAATGAAGTTTTGCTTTAAGTTGAATTTTTTTATTCCGAGCCATTAGCTCAGTCGGTAGAGCATCTGACTTTTAATCAGAGGGTCGAAGGTTCGAGTCCTTCATGGCTCACCATATTTTTTGCCAATAGTAATATTGCTTTCAATCATTCGTGCGGAAGTAGTTCAGTGGTAGAACACCACCTTGCCAAGGTGGGGGTCGCGGGTTCGAATCCCGTCTTCCGCTCCAGAACTATCTGCCGGGGTGGCGGAACTGGCAGACGCACAGGACTTAAAATCCTGCGGTAGGTGACTACCGTACCGGTTCGATTCCGGTCCTCGGCACCATATTTTTTACAAAGTGAAATAACTTACTCTTATACGCGCCCGTAGCTCAATTGGATAGAGCGTCTGACTACGGATCAGAAGGTTATGGGTTCGACTCCTGTCGGGCGCGCCATTTAAGCATTACGGGAAGTAGCTCAGCTTGGTAGAGCACTTGGTTTGGGACCAAGGGGTCGCAGGTTCGAATCCTGTCTTCCCGACCAGTTCAAATAATTCTATTATGGGGCCTTAGCTCAGCTGGGAGAGCGCCTGCCTTGCACGCAGGAGGTCAGCGGTTCGATCCCGCTAGGCTCCATTTTCTATGCCATTATGGCGGTGTAGCTCAGCTGGCTAGAGCGTACGGTTCATACCCGTAAGGTCGGGGGTTCGATCCCCTCCGCCGCTATAAAATTAATGGACCCTTAGCTCAGCTGGTTAGAGCAGACGGCTCATAACCGTCCGGTCGTAGGTTCGAGTCCTACAGGGTCCATTTATATATATGGAGGAATACCCAAGTCTGGCTGAAGGGATCGGTCTTGAAAACCGACAGGCGGGTTAAACCGCGCGGGGGTTCGAATCCCTCTTCCTCCGCCATAAAACCTTAATAAAATTATCGCGGGGTGGAGCAGTCTGGTAGCTCGTCGGGCTCATAACCCGAAGGTCGCAGGTTCAAATCCTGTCCCCGCAATTTGGTCCGGTAGTTCAGTTGGTTAGAATGCCTGCCTGTCACGCAGGAGGTCGCGGGTTCGAGTCCCGTCCGGACCGCCATCTTATTCCAGTAGGTATCTACTGTTAATATAGATTTTTTCTTTTCGTGTGGCTCAGTAGCTCAGTCGGTAGAGCAAAGGACTGAAAATCCTTGTGTCGGCGGTTCGATTCCGTCCTGAGCCACCTTTTTGGAGGGGTAGCGAAGTGGCTAAACGCGGCGGACTGTAAATCCGCTCCTTAGGGTTCGGCGGTTCGAATCCGTCCCCCTCCACCATTACGCTATATAGGGATATAGTTTAAAGGTAGAACAGAGGTCTCCAAAACCTCCAGTGTGGGTTCAATTCCTACTATCCCTGCCAATAAATATGGCGGTTGTGGCGAAGTGGTTAACGCATCGGATTGTGGCTCCGACACTCGTGGGTTCGATTCCCATCAATCGCCCCATTTATATTATTTTGGGCTATAGCCAAGTGGTAAGGCAACGGACTTTGACTCCGTCATTCGTAGGTTCGAATCCTGCTAGCCCAGCCAATTTTAATGGCAGCATAGCCAAGTGGTAAGGCAGAGGTCTGCAAAACCTTTATCACCGGTTCAAATCCGGTTGCTGCCTCCATTAATTTAGAACTGCCGGTGTGGCGGAATTGGCAGACGCGCACGACTCAAAATCGTGTTCCTTCTGGAGTGTCGGTTCGACCCCGACCACCGGTATTGTCGACTCCTATTTGCGGGTGTAGTTTAATGGTAAAACCACAGCCTTCCAAGCTGTTGTCGTGGGTTCGATTCCCATCACCCGCTCCAAATATAATGGGCCTATAGCTCAGCTGGTTAGAGCGCACGCCTGATAAGCGTGAGGTCGATGGTTCGAGTCCATTTAGGCCCACCATACGTAAAATAGTATTACTCCGCAGTAGCTCAGTGGTAGAGCATTCGGCTGTTAACCGAACGGTCGTAGGTTCGAATCCTACCTGCGGAGCCATTTTTTTATATGGGGAAGTACTCAAGTGGCTGAAGAGGCGCCCCTGCTAAGGGTGTAGGTCGGGCAACCGGCGCGAGGGTTCAAATCCCTCCTTCTCCGCCAGTAGAAAAAAGCGCCTTTAGCTCAGCTGGATAGAGCAACGGCCTTCTAAGCCGTGTGTCAGAGGTTCGAATCCTCTAAGGCGCGTTAGAGCACTTATTTAACTCATAGATTAAACATTGTGTTCGTGCTTGACGAAAACCAACGTTGTTTTCTTCTTTTTTTTCTTCTTTATTATTTTAGTAACTATATAAAGGCTTCTACCCCATTAGTGATTTATGATCAAAAGTTTTGATGCTCTTTTTAACTTGATCTACAAGGTGTTGATTTGAGTTATCAATACTGTACAGTTATGACACTGAAGTTTTTTTAAAAAAAGAAGTTGACTTCTACGAAACAAAATGTTATATTAATTCTTGTCGCTAAAAAGCGAGCTACAATCTTTTTTATCTTAAATAAAAAAAGATTTTAAAAAAAGAAGTTGACTTCTACGAAGTTAGATGTTACAATTAATTTTGTCGTCGCTTCGGCGGAGATCGAAAAAATAGTTCTTTGAAAACTAAACAAAGCAGAAACGTCAACGTTTTAATTTTAGATTTATTTAAGAGCTAATCTTACTCTTTTTTGGAGAGTTTGATCCTGGCTCAGGACGAACGCTGGCGGCGTGCCTAATACATGCAAGTCGAGCGGACTTTTAAAAGCTTGCTTTTAAAAGTTAGCGGCGGACGGGTGAGTAACACGTGGGCAACCTGCCTGTAAGACTGGGATAACTTCGGGAAACCGGAGCTAATACCGGATAATGTTTCTCCTCTCATGAGGAGAAACTGAAAGATGGTTTACGCTATCACTTACAGATGGGCCCGCGGCGCATTAGCTAGTTGGTGAGGTAACGGCTCACCAAGGCGACGATGCGTAGCCGACCTGAGAGGGTGATCGGCCACACTGGGACTGAGACACGGCCCAGACTCCTACGGGAGGCAGCAGTAGGGAATCTTCCGCAATGGACGAAAGTCTGACGGAGCAACGCCGCGTGAGTGATGAAGGTTTTCGGATCGTAAAACTCTGTTGTTAGGGAAGAACAAGTATCGGAGTAACTGCCGGTACCTTGACGGTACCTAACCAGAAAGCCACGGCTAACTACGTGCCAGCAGCCGCGGTAATACGTAGGTGGCAAGCGTTGTCCGGAATTATTGGGCGTAAAGCGCGCGCAGGCGGTCTCTTAAGTCTGATGTGAAAGCCCCCGGCTCAACCGGGGAGGGTCATTGGAAACTGGGAGACTTGAGTGCAGNGGACGTCGCCAGGCAAGGCCCCTATTTTGGGGCTATTATTTTGTCTTACTTTAAAGGTAAAATTTTCTTTGGCCCGTTGGTCAAGCGGTTAAGACACCGCCCTTTCACGGCGGTAACACGGGTTCGAATCCCGTACGGGTCACCATAAACGGAGGATTAGCTCAGCTGGGAGAGCACCTGCCTTACAAGCAGGGGGTCGGCGGTTCGATCCCGTCATCCTCCACCATAAAAATATGCCGGCCTAGCTCAATTGGTAGAGCAACTGACTTGTAATCAGTAGGTTGGGGGTTCAAGTCCTCTGGCCGGCACCATTTTCGTGAGCCATTAGCTCAGTCGGTAGAGCATCTGACTTTTAATCAGAGGGTCGAAGGTTCGAGTCCTTCATGGCTCACCATTTTTATTTGCGGGTGTGGCGGAATTGGCAGACGCACTAGACTTAGGATCTAGCGCCGCAAGGCGTGGGGGTTCGACTCCCTTCACCCGCATTAGTAAATATAAATACCCTGCGGAAGTAGTTCAGTGGTAGAACACCACCTTGCCAAGGTGGGGGTCGCGGGTTCGAATCCCGTCTTCCGCTCCAGAACTATCTGCCGGGGTGGCGGAACTGGCAGACGCACAGGACTTAAAATCCTGCGGTAGGTGACTACCGTACCGGTTCGATTCCGGTCCTCGGCACCATGTTTTTTACGAAAGTGAATTAACTTACTCTTATATGCGCCCGTAGCTCAATTGGATAGAGCGTCTGACTACGGATCAGAAGGTTATGGGTTCGACTCCTTTCGGGCGCGCCATTTTAACATCTAAACCGGGAAGTAGCTCAGCTTGGTAGAGCACTTGGTTTGGGACCAAGGGGTCGCAGGTTCGAATCCTGTCTTCCCGACCAGTCGGAACCTTTAAGATATTATGGGGCCTTAGCTCAGCTGGGAGAGCGCCTGCCTTGCACGCAGGAGGTCAGCGGTTCGATCCCGCTAGGCTCCACTTAGAATTAAATATTGGCGGTGTAGCTCAGCTGGCTAGAGCGTACGGTTCATACCCGTAAGGTCGGGGGTTCGATCCCCTCCGCCGCTATTATGGAGGAATACCCAAGTCTGGCTGAAGGGATCGGTCTTGAAAACCGACAGGCGGGTTAAACCGCGCGGGGGTTCGAATCCCTCTTCCTCCGCCATTAAACTTTAATAATATTATCGCGGGGTGGAGCAACGAGCATTTGCTTCATTGAATTACTGCGAGTTGTACCGATCGATATTGCTGCTTGAAAAAGCTTCCTGAAGATCGGGACAGTCAGTATGTTCACTAAAAGCATAGGAAACATTATGTTAATTAATATTATCGCGGGGTGGAGCAGTCTGGTAGCTCGTCGGGCTCATAACCCGAAGGTCGCAGGTTCAAATCCTGTCCCCGCAATTAAGTTTTTTCAAGGAAGAGAAGGAAAGATATTTTCTCGTACCTCGAAAAATCTATGGTCCGGTAGTTCAGTTGGTTAGAATGCCTGCCTGTCACGCAGGAGGTCGCGGGTTCGAGTCCCGTCCGGACCGCCATTTATATGTTGGCTCAGTAGCTCAGTCGGTAGAGGATTTTAAAAGATTGTAGCATCTTGTTTCTTCTTCTTCGATTGACAAGCTTTTAAAATCTGCGACAAAGACCTAAGGGCTTTGAAGCAAATACGCTATATAACTTTAGGTTAAAATATTCATATGGCTCAGTAGCTCAGTCGGTAGAGCAATGGACTGAAAATCCATGTGTCGGCGGTTCGATTCCGTCCTGAGCCACCTTCTATGGAGGGGTAGCGAAGTGGCTAAACGCGGCGGACTGTAAATCCGCTCCTTAGGGTTCGGCGGTTCGAATCCGTCCCCCTCCACCATTTAACTTAGAATTAGATAATATCATAATGGCGGTCGTGGCGAAGTGGTTAACGCATCGGATTGTGGCTCCGACACTCGTGGGTTCGATTCCCATCGATCGCCCCATTTATACATAATTGGGCTATAGCCAAGCGGTAAGGCAACGGACTTTGACTCCGTCATTCGTAGGTTCGAATCCTGCTAGCCCAGCCATAAGCGGGTGTAGTTTAATGGTAAAACCACAGCCTTCCAAGCTGTTGTCGTGGGTTCGATTCCCATCACCCGCTCCAAATAATGGGCCTATAGCTCAGCTGGTTAGAGCGCACGCCTGATAAGCGTGAGGTCGGTGGTTCGAGTCCACTTAGGCCCACCATATACATATAAATTAGTATTCCGAAGTAAAGACTTTAGAAATTATTTTTAAATATTCCGCAGTAGCTCAGTGGTAGAGCATTCGGCTGTTAACCGAACGGTCGTAGGTTCGAATCCTACCTGCGGAGCCATCATATATAAGTAAATTAACGTATGTTTATAAATATTTTATAAGAAAAGAAACCAATGATCCTCGGATCATTGGTTTCTTTCGTAGTCTGAGCAAGACCCTACGGGATTCGGACAACTACAGGCACAGCTCCCCGCACTGGGTCCCAATCGTCAGCTTACTAAATATATCCCCAACATCTATACACAGAATGTCCATAAACTAGCGAGATAACATAATATTATTAACACGCTCAAAACTAGATTGTGGATATTCTGAATAAACTGTGGATAATATTATGAATTGTCTTAAAAAACGTAATTTTATGACCGAATTAGAGTTGTTGATATGTAACAAGATTGTGGATAGTTTTTCGGATTAGCTTCATTATTTGAGAAACCTTGGTACATACTAGTAAACGGTGATGAATATGCCCTGTCAATCAAATGATGAATTACAATTAATCGTGGATGAGGCAAGAACTTGCACGAAGCATGGTCGGGTAGCAGATTATATTCCGGCCCTTGGAGAAGCAAAACAAGATGATTTGTCAATTGCTGTTCACTATCCTGATGGCACCTGCTATTCAGCTGGGGATATTGAGAAGAAATTCACCTTACAAAGTATTTCCAAGGTGATCAGTTTGGCATTCGTTTTAATGGAGAGAGGTAAGGAATACGTATTTAATCGGGTTGGGATGGAACCAACGGGAGATCCGTTTAATTCGATCGCGAAGCTTGAAACAATGGCTCCTGCCAAACCTTTGAATCCAATGATAAATGCCGGGGCGCTTGTTGTGACCCATATGATCAAAGGAGGCAATGTTGAGGAGAGGTTTAGCTCCTTGTTAGCTTTTATTAGAGAATTAGCGGGAGATCCAAATGTTAATTACAGCCAGGAAGTGGCAGATTCAGAATTTCAAACGGCCCATTTAAATCGCGCGCTTTGTTATTTTTTAAAGCAGCACAACATTGTAGAAGAAAATGTAGAAGAGTTAATGGAATTGTATACGAAACAATGTGCTATTGAGATGAACTGTCTAGATTTAGCAAGGATTGGTGTAGTATTTGCTATGGACGGGGTAGATCCAATAAGTGAGAAGCAGATCATTCCTAAGGACATAGCTCGTATTTGTAAAACTTTCATGGTTACCTGTGGGATGTATAATGCATCGGGCGAATTTGCAATAAAAATTGGGATTCCCGCTAAAAGCGGTGTTTCTGGAGGAATTATGGGAGCTGTTCCCGGGAAATTCGGGATTGGGATTTTTGGTCCGGCATTAGATGAAAAAGGTAATAGTATTGCCGGCATCAAGTTATTAGAGTTATTATCAAAAAACTATAGTTTAAGTATGTTCTAGGGGGAGGCACCCCCTTTTTTATTTGTATTTTTCTAGTCTTGAGAAGAAGTCTTTAACAAATTCGTAAAATACCTCTTCTGTTGGTCCGAGGTCACGATCTTTCGGGGTAATGATTCCAACTGTTCGAGTTACTTTCGGTCTATCAATGGGTATTTGCACTGTTCTGGCGGTAGATCTATCAAAAAATGTTCCATCCGGTAAAAGGCTCACACCAATTTCAGCAGAAACAAGCCCTTTAATCGCGTCCATATCTTCTCCCTCAGCTAAGATCTTTGGTTCAAATCCTACTTGTTTGCACGCATCAATTGCGATTTTGTGCAGCACATAGCCTTCGGGAAACAAAACAAAGAAATCATTTCTAAGGTCCTTTAAAGTGATCACTTTGTTTTGAGCGAGCCGGTGGCTGGAGGGGACAACCGCTGAGAAACTTTCAGAGAATAAAATATGAGACTTTATCTCGATGTCATTTGATGGTACCGGTCCTAAAAAGGCTAAATCAATCTCCCCATTTTTAACAGCATCAATTAAAAAAGCGTATGATCCTTGCCGTAAGTGGTAGGAAATATTAGGGTATTTTACTTTAAATGCTGAAATAACGGTAGGAAGCAGGTGGTTTGCTAGACTTGTTGGATATCCGATTTTAATGGTTCCGCTCTCAGGGTCTAGGTATTCATCGATCTTTACTTTTGCGTCATCGATCGCTTTTATGGATCTTTTTGCGTATTTTAGAAAGGTTTTTCCAATCTGTGTTAGTTTTATGTTTCGTCCCTTCCGTTCAAATAAATTAATCCCTAGTTCTTCCTCGAGTTTTGAAATTTGAAAGCTGATTGCGGATTGCGCGACATGAAGATGCTCTGCAGCTGCTGTCACATGCTCCCTTTCCGCTACTTCTATAAAATAACGAATTTGGCGATATTCCATTTTATACCTCCTAAAACCTCTTTATATCACTACATTGACTGTAATTCATCTAAAATCAAGAATGATTATATATAAATGATATATTGTTTATATTGAAATGGGAACATAAAATGATAAATATAATGAAAAATGTGAGTTTTGAAACGGAGGGTGTTAATTATGTCTTATAATCAAATCCCAAATGCACAAGGTCTTTACCGTCCTGAATTTGAACATGATGCATGTGGAATCGGCTTATACGCACATATAAAAGGATATGCAACGCATGATATTGTCAAAAAAGGCTTGCAAATGCTATGTCAATTAGATCATCGCGGAGGACAGGGCAGTGATCCTCAAACAGGTGACGGAGCTGGATTAATGGTACAGATTCCGGATGAATTTTTTAGAAAAGCATGCAGTGACATCAATCTTCCAGAAAAAGGCCGGTACGGAGTTGGGATGATCT
Source organism: Robertmurraya dakarensis (assembly GCF_900156875.1). Classification (GTDB taxonomy): domain Bacteria; phylum Bacillota; class Bacilli; order Bacillales; family Cytobacillaceae; genus Robertmurraya; species Robertmurraya dakarensis. The sequence continues at coordinate 612,158 of NZ_LT707408.1, forward strand.
TTTTTTCGAATGATGATGAGGAACGTCAGATGATTGAGAAGGCAGTAAATGAATTAATCAAACTGGAAGGACAAAAACTCCTTGGCTGGAGGGACGTTCCGGTTAATGAAAATAAACTTGGAGAATCAGGGAAAGAAACATGCCCAGCGATCCGCCAAGTCTTTATTGGTGCGAACAAAGACATGGAAGAAGATATTAATTTTGAACGGAAATTGTACATGATTAGAAAACAAGCAGAAAAATGGGCAGCTGATCGGGAACTGCGATTCTATTTTGCTAGTTTGTCCACTAGAACCATTGTGTATAAAGGATTACTTACTCCAGAACAAGTGGATAAATTTTACCTCGATTTACAAGATGAATCATTCGTTTCGGCTTTTGCTTTAGTGCATTCCCGCTTTAGTACAAATACATTTCCTAGCTGGGAGAGAGCACATCCTAATAGATACCTCATCCATAATGGAGAAATTAATACGCTTAGAGGGAATATTAACTGGATGAAAGCCCGTGAACAGCAGTTTGTTTCTGAAGCATTTGGAGAAGATCTGTCAAAGGTGTTTCCGATTTTAGATAAAAACGGCAGTGATTCATCTATACTAGATAATGCTCTAGAGTTCTTTGTATTAGCGGGACGGAAACCAGCACACGCAGCCATGATGTTAATTCCGGAACCATGGTCAGAAAACCCGCATATGCCGGAAGATAGAAAAGCATTTTACGAATATCATAGTACTTTAATGGAACCGTGGGACGGTCCAACTGCAATTTCCTTTACAGATGGAAAGCAAATTGGAGCTATATTAGATCGGAACGGACTTCGTCCAGCAAGATATTATGTCACAAAAGATGATTATATTATTTTCTCTTCAGAGGTAGGAGTCATTGATGTTGATCCTGAAAACGTTCTCTATAAAGATCGTTTGAGCCCTGGTAAAATGCTTTTGATCGATTTAGAGAAAGGCCGTATTGTTTCAGATGATGAAATTAAAACAGAAATGGCAAATGAGTATCCCTACCAGCAATGGTTAAATCAAAAACTTGTAAAATTAGACCGTGAAAATGGTGAAGAAGAGGAAGCTATAGAAGATTTAATCACACGGCAGAAAGCTTTTGGTTATACGTATGAAGATGTTCAAAAGTACTTAATTCCTATGATTCTAGAAGGAAAGGATCCCCTTGGGTCTATGGGGAATGATAGTCCTTTAGCGGTACTTTCAGAACGGCCGCAGTCCCTGTTCAATTACTTTAAGCAATCCTTTGCACAAGTAACAAATCCACCGATTGATGCAATCCGTGAACAGATTGTTACGTCGACGGTCTCTTATCTTGGCCGTGAAGGGAATCTCCTTCATCCAGATGAAAGTAACTGTCAAAGAATTCAATTAGAAACACCTATTTTAACAAATAGTCAGTTGCAGGAATTGAAGTCCCAGCAATCCTTCAAAAGCCAGGAGATCCATACACTGTTTTCAGATGATCTGGAAAGTGCATTAGAAAGAATGTTTCAACTAGCAGATCAGGCTATTGAAGAAGGCGTTCAGCTGCTAGTCTTATCTGATCGCAATATGAACAATGATGAAGCAGCAATCCCGTCTTTACTAGCTGTAAGTGCTCTTCATCACCATCTGGTAAGGTCAGGTAATCGTACCAAAGTTAGTTTGATCGTTGAAACAGGAGAAGCAAGAGAAGTTCATCATTTTGCGGCACTGATTAGTTATGGTGGTGATGCAATTAATCCTTATCTTGTGTATGCTACTTTGAAGGAAGCCGTAGAGGCTCAATTAGTAACTGGAGATTACGAATATTGTGTTAATACTTATAAGCAAGCGATTACCGAAGGTGTTGTGAAGGTAATGTCTAAAATGGGGATTTCTACTGTACAAAGCTACCGTGGAGCGCAAATATTTGAAGCGGTCGGAATCAGTACAGATGTGATTGAACGATATTTTACTGGAACATCCTCACAATTAGGCGGTATTGATTTGGCAACGATTGCGAAAGAAGCAAAAATCCGTCATATGACAGCGTATAGGGATTTAGATGATAAAACGTTAGAGTCTGGCAGTGATTTTCAATGGAGAAAAGAAGGAGAACATCACGCTTTTAATCCGAAGACGATCCATACCCTGCAATGGGCTACTCGCAAAGGAGATTATGAGTTATTTAAAGAATACACTAAATTAGCTAATGAAGAAACAATGAGCTTTCTTAGAAACTTATTTTCATTTAACCCTGATAGAAAAGCGATTTCAATAGAAGAAGTAGAATCGATCGATTCCATTGTCCGCCGTTTTAAATCAGGCGCGATGTCATTTGGTTCATTGAGTAAGGAAGCGCATGAAACATTGGCCATTGCTATGAACCGGCTTGGAGGAAAAAGTAATAGCGGGGAAGGCGGAGAAGATCCTAAGCGTTACACTTTAGATGAAAATGGTGATAACCGACGCAGTGCGATTAAGCAAATAGCTTCTGGAAGATTTGGGGTCAACAGTCATTATCTAGTTAACGCTGATGAAATCCAAATCAAAATGGCACAGGGAGCAAAGCCAGGTGAAGGCGGTCAGCTGCCAGGGAATAAAGTATACCCTTGGGTTGCGGAAGTCCGAGGTTCTACTCCAGGTGTCGGACTGATTTCACCGCCTCCACATCATGATATATACTCAATTGAAGATTTGGCACAGCTCATTCATGATATGAAAAACGCTAACCGCGATGCACGAATCAGCGTAAAGCTTGTTTCGAAAGCAGGAGTTGGTACGATTGCAGCTGGTGTAGCGAAGGCAAGTGCCGATGTGATTGTGATCAGCGGCTATGATGGCGGAACAGGGGCATCTCCGAGAACAAGTATCAAACATAGCGGTCTGCCTTGGGAACTTGGTTTGGCTGAGGCCCATCAAACGTTAATGATGAACGGGTTGCGGGAACGTGTCGTACTTGAAACAGATGGAAAACTGATGACTGGAAAAGATGTCGTTATGGCAGCCATTCTGGGGGCAGAGGAATTTGCATTTGCGACAGCTCCATTAATTGTTCTTGGATGCGTGATGATGCGTGCTTGTCATTTGGATACTTGTCCTGTTGGAGTAGCTACACAAAATCCTGAGCTTCGGGAAAAATTCACAGGTAATCCAGAGTATGTTGTGAACTTTATGCGTTTCATAGCCCAGGAAGTTCGTGAAATTATGGCACAACTTGGTTTTAGAACGATTGAAGAAATGGTTGGCCGTACGGAGGTGCTGCAGATCAGTGACCGCACAAAGGAACACTGGAAAGCAAGACAGCTGGAATTATCAGCTCTTTTATATAAAACAGACGGTGTACGAACGTTCAAGACTTCACAAAATCATAATCTAAGTAATTCCCTTGATATACAAGAAATACTGCCAAAAGTTCAACCAGCTTTAGAGGATGGAACTCCTGTTGATCTTACACTGCCAATTACGAATGTTCATCGTGTAGTAGGGACAATTGTAGGCAGTGAAATCTCAAAACGCTGGGGCGAAGAAGGACTTCCGGAAGAAACGATTACACTTCGTTTTAACGGATCGGCGGGGCAAAGCTTTGGAGCCTTTGTACCAAGCGGGATGTCTCTCCATTTAACAGGTGATGTTAATGATTATTTAGGCAAAGGTTTGTCTGGCGGAAAGCTGGTTATCAAAGCTCCGGAACCATTTCAGTTTAAAGCATCAAGGAATGTAATAGCTGGAAACGTCGCCTTAATGGGGGCTGCAAAAGGAGAAGCCTATATAAACGGTCGTGCTGGAGAACGCTTTGCTGTTAGAAACAGTGGTGCAAATGTGGTTGTTGAAGGAATTGGTGACCACGGTTGTGAGTACATGACTGGAGGCCGGGTTGTTATTTTGGGTGATACAGGAAAGAATTTTGGTGCAGGCATGTCTGGCGGGATTGCCTACGTTCTCCCTAAAGATGTGGAAGAGTTCAAGTCATTATGCAATCAGGAAATGATTGAATTTCATTCACTTGAGGATTCAAGCGATCTCAATATCGTCTGGGAAATGGTATTATTCCATTATATTTATACGGGAAGTCTGAAAGCGGGCTATGTTCTTGAGAGATGGGATGAACTGGTTGAGAAATTTGTAAAAGTGGTCCCGAAAGATTATAAGGTGATGACGGACAGCATTGAAAAGTATAAGAAAGCAGGTTTACCAGAAGAAAAAGCCATTATGAGCGCATTTCAAGCAATCTCAAAAAAAGAGGATAAAAGTTTAAAAAAGGAATTACAAGCAATTTTACAATAGAAGGGAGAGGGGAAAATGGGAAAAGCAACTGGATTTATGGAATATAAAAGAGAAAAGCCAACAGAAAGAAAGCCTATCGCAAGGCTAAACGATTGGAAAGAGTATTCAGCTTGTTTCAGCGATAGTATGTTAAAAAAGCAGGGAAGCCGCTGTATGGATTGTGGAACTCCTTTCTGTCATATGGGAATGGAGATACAAGGATCAACGACTGGTTGTCCGATTCATAATTTAATTCCTGAATGGAATGATTTAGTCTATCGCGGGCAATGGAAAGAAGCGTTGGATCGCCTGCTAAAGACCAATAACTTTCCGGAATTTACAGGACGTGTTTGTCCTGCACCATGCGAAGGATCTTGTACATTAGCTATCTCTGATCCAGCTGTAACGATTAAGAATATCGAACGGACAATCATTGACAAAGGGTTTGCGAATGGCTGGATCACACCTAGGATTCCGAAGAAAAAGACAGGAAAGAAAGTCGCTATCATTGGGTCAGGTCCAGCGGGATTGGCAAGCGCTGATCAATTAAATCAAGCTGGACATTCCGTTACTGTCTATGAGAGAGATGATCGTGCGGGCGGGCTATTAATGTATGGAATTCCTAACATGAAGCTTGATAAAGAGATCGTACAACGCCGAATTGGATTGTTACAGCAAGAAGGAATACATTTTGTGCTAAATACAGAAGTGGGCAAGGACATTACAGCCGAGGAACTTCAGCAGCAATACGACGCTGTGATCTTGTGTACGGGTGCACAAAAACAACGTGATCTATCGATTGAAGGCAGGAATGCAGAAGGTGTTCATTTCGCAATGGAGTACTTAACTGCTGCAACAAAAAGTTTACTAGATTCGAACTTTAATGACGGTGCATTTATTGATACAAAAGGAAAAGATGTGATTGTCATCGGCGGAGGAGACACGGGGGCAGATTGTGTAGCAACTGCACTAAGGCAAAATTGCCGAAGTGTTGTCCAATTTGGCAAACATCCGAAACTGCCAGCAGAACGTACCTCTGACAATATGTGGCCGGCATATCCAAATGTTTATACGCTTGAATATGCCTATGAAGAAGCGGAAGCAAGATTTGGCAGTGACCCAAGGGAGTACTCCATCCAAACGAAGAAAATGGTTGCTGACGAATATGGACGTGTGAAAGAGTTACACACCGTTGAAATGGAAAAAGTGATGGGCGAGGATGGTACATACTTTTTTAAAGAGGTACCTGGTACGGAAAAGGTATGGCCGGCGCAGTATGTTTTCATCGCGATAGGGTTTGAAGGAACAGAATCAGCTTTTTTAACAACACAACTTGGCGTGGAAACAAAAAATCATCTAATTGCTGATACTAACGGTAAATTTAAAACAAATGTTGAAGGTATCTTTGCCGCTGGTGATGCAAGAAGAGGTCAAAGTTTAATTGTTTGGGCTATTAATGAAGGGCGTGAAGTGGCAAAAGAAGTAGAAGAGTATCTTGGATTGAAAGTGGTCTAGCATTTTTAATGGAGTTTACTTTTAAATTGACCGCGGATATCAGCTGGTGATAAATCTAAAGGCGAACAGACTTAGTCTGTTTGCCTTTGTTTTGGTTCTGTAAATTTTTTGTTAAGCCTTCCATACGTTAGAGGAAACGTTTCGATGAAAAAAGAATGTGTAAACAAGCCGTGATCTAAATATAGGAGGGCATAAAGTGAGACCAAGAACAGCAGTCCGAAATACATTTTTTTTAAAAATGTGGGAACAGCATCCACGAACATGGAAGTTTTTAATTGATGTAGGAATTTTGCTTAAGTATAAAACATGGAATTCCAAGAATATCCCTGATCATATTACCCTATCATCTTCCCATACCCTCTATGTTAACAAGGATGAAAATCGAGGTCGTGCATTATTAATTAGCGATGGGACGACACAAAAAAGACTGACAAATTTTTGGGGTAAGGCTGTAAAGGAATTCGCGCCGGATCTTGTGATTGATGTAGGATTGAATTATGGAGAATGTTTATTTTCAACAACCTATCCACAGCATACTGTTATTTATGGAATTGAAGCCAATGCAGATTTAATACCGTATATTCATGAATCAAGAAAAGTGCATCCCAACCAAGAGCAAATGAAGATCATTAATGCTTTTGTATCACAGCAAGACTATGAGAGTGTTATGTTTTATAAAGACAAGCATTGGTCTGGAACATCCTCCGCTACTTATATGCCTGCTCATAACATGATTGAAAAGGTTCCTGTCAAATCAATCACCATTGATTCTCTCGTTCATAGTGATGCAGCGTCACCAAAACTGCTTTTCAAGGTTGATGTGGAAGGCTATGAGCCGTTTGTCTTAAAGGGAATGACGAATTTATTAGATCGATGCAGTTCTGCAATCGGTTTTATTGAATTCAATAGTGAGTATGTAGAGAAGTTAGGAATTGATCTTGACCATTTTTTAGATTCTTTGAAATCCTACTTTTGTATTTATATCTTTCTTGAGGATGAAGTAATCATTAAAGGAAATGACCTTACCTATAAGGATATACAGAAAACATTTCAATCTGAATATATCCATACAGATTTTATATTGGTCAATAAGGATTTTGAAATAGGATTATCGGAATTTATTTTTAAAAATTAACCTTACCTATTGTACTCCTCTCACTGAGGGGTATTTTTTGAGGGATTATAAGAGCTTTCTTTCAATATTTTTACTATAGTAGAAACATACTAAATGCTGAGGTGAAATGAATGTATCGTCTATTGTCACATAATGATCTTGATGGAGTTGGCTGCGGAATCATTGCCAAGCTGGCTTTTGGTGATGATGTTAAAGTCCGCTACAACTCCATTGGCGGCCTAAATCATGAGGTGGAATGGTTTCTTGAAAATGAAGGTAAGGAGACATTTTTGTTCATAACAGATTTGTCGGTTAATGAGGGGAATGAAAAAAGATTAGAGGAGTTTTATCAGTCAGGCGGCAAAGTTCAGATGATTGATCACCACCAAACGGCTCTTCATTTTAATGAGTATGACTGGGGATATGTAAAAGTTGAGGAAGAAAGCGGGCATTTAACTTCTGCTACTTCTTTGTTATATCAGTATTTAGTCCAGCATGAGCTAATGGAACCTTCTAATGCAGTAGCAGAGTTTGTGGAGTTAGTCAGGCAATATGACACATGGGAATGGGAAAAGAATGATAACCAAAAAGCACAGCGGTTGAATGCTTTATTTTTTCTCGTTTCCATTGATGAATTTGAAGAGAGCATGCTCAGCCGTTTAAAGGAAGGGGATAGCTTTACCTTTAACGACTTTGAAGAAAAAATTCTTGATATGGAAGAAGACAAAATTGAGCGCTATATCCGCAGAAAGAGACGTGAATTAGTTCAAGCGGAAATTGATGATTATTTTGCAGGAATTGTTTATGCTGAGTCTTATCATTCTGAATTGGGGAATCAATTAGGGAAGGAATATCCACATCTTGATTATATCGCTATCCTTAATATAGGCGGGAAGAGGATGGGATTCCGAACGATACATGATCATGTCGATGTATCAGAAGTTGCAAGCCGGTTTGGCGGCGGTGGTCATGTCAAAGCCTCCGGCTGTTCTTTAAATGAGGAAGCGTATAAAAAGTTTGTAACGGAGACATTCCATTTAGAGCCACTGCGAGAAGATGCGAAAAGAAATCGCTATAATGTAAAGGAGTCTTCATTTGGTACATTATATGAGGACAGGAAAGAACATCAATACCTGCTTTATCCTGAAAATGATCAACAATGGAGAATTAAGAAGGGGGAAAAGATATTAGAAAATGTGTTCACTAGCTTTAATGATGGAGAAGTATTTTTAAAAAGAAATTATGCAGCATGGCTTGTTAGAGATGAACATTTTGTAAACTATTTAATAAAGCTTGTAAAAAAGGGCAGTAAATAAGAGGAGTGTTATACAATGGAATTCAGTATTAAATGGAAAGAGAAAATGGCATTTTCAGGACAAACTCCGTCTGGTCATGAAATTAATATGGATGCAGCAGAAGAAATTGGCGGTCAAAATACGGGTGCTAGGCCTACGGAGTTATTGTTGAATGCTGTTGCGGGCTGCACAGGGATTGATATTATTTCGATTTTAACAAAGATGCGTTTAGAACCGACATCTTTTCAAATGGATGTCAAAGGCGAACGCGCCGATGATCACCCAAAGAGATTTACAACCATTCATATTCATTATGCGCTAGAAGGTGAACTTCCAGAAGATAAGGTAGTTCGAGCTATTCAATTATCAAAAGATAAATATTGTTCTGTTTCTCATTCACTAAATGCTGAAATAACCGCAAGTTACTCGATTAACGGAGTGAAAGGGGAAAAACAAGTATAAAGTAAAGCAACTAACAAAGATACTTACTAGAGGATACAAAGAGACAACAAGTCGACCTTGTATCCTTGTTTACTCTATGCCAACAGTTTCATTAAATCTTCCTCGATTTTCGCAGGTTCCGTTGTGGGAGCATAACGTTCTACCACATCACCTAATGGGCTTACTAAAAACTTGGTGAAGTTCCATTTAATATTTTTCGATAGCACACCTTTTTTCTGTTCTTTTAAATAAGTAAAAAGAGGGTGGGCAGTATCGCCATTTACATCAATTTTAGCGAATATCGGAAAGGTTACACCGTAGTTTTTTTGGCAAAATGAAGTGGTTTCTGAAATATCCTCGAACTCCTGATTATTAAATTGATCACATGGGAAACCCAAGATAACTAACCCTCGGTCTTTGTATTTATCATATAACTCCTGTAATCCTTTAAATTGCGGAGTTAACCCGCATTTGCTTGCAGTATTGACGATAATTAAAGGCTTTCCTTCGTATTCCTTTAAAGATTTTTCTTCCCCATTCGGCAGTTCTACAGTGAAATCATATACTTTTGTCATTATAATCCTCCTGTTAAGAGCTAGTCAGTTATTCTTGTAAGGCTTTATTATTGATGTATGATAACATTTATTGAAATATAAAAACAATTGAGAGGAACAAGTTAAATTGCAGAAGATTACCGAAGTGGAATTAAAAAACGTCTCAAAAATATTCGTTAACGATGGTGAGGAAATGTATGCCTTAAGAAAGGTTAGCGGAACAGTTACGAAGGGGTCGATATTAACGATTATTGGTCCATCTGGTTCGGGAAAGAGTACGATATTATCGCTATGTAATTTGTTGAGCACACCGGATGAAGGAGAGATTTATGTTGGTGAAAAAGAAATTCGTGAATGGAATATACAAGAGTTAAGACGTTATGTCGGAATCGCTTTTCAATCGGCACCCATGCTTGCCGGAACGGTTGAAGAAAATTTATGTCTGCCTTTGAAACTGCGCGGTCAATCACTTGAAGAACCAGAGAAGTACTTGGACTTCGTAGGATTATCCAAGGATTTACTTACGAGAGAAGCGAAGGAGCTTTCCGGCGGCCAAAGACAGAGGTTGTCTTTAGCGCGCACTTTAGTCAACAAGCCATCTGTTTTATTGCTTGATGAAGTAACGTCAGCGCTCGATTCCATATCATCGCAAGAAATAGAGGAACTCATCATGAGGATTAACGCCGAGAGGCAGACGACAATTATTTGGGTCACTCATGATCTGAATCAGGCCAAACGCGTAGGGACACAAACCTGGATGGTTATGGAAGGGAGTCTAGTTGAGTCAGGCCCAACTGAGTTGTTTTTTTCACAACCTAAAGATAACAGAACAAAGGAGTTTTTACATAATCTGATGAGGGATTCACAATGAACATACTCGCACTTATTCTTAGTTTAAGCTTTGTTATGATTGCTTATTTCTTGTCTGCTGCTTTTAAGCTGGGCCTTGGGCGAGACCTGCTTATCACAACAATCCGTGCCACAATTCAATTAATGATTGTTGGTTATATTTTAAAAATCGTCTTCGGCTTTGATAATCCGTTTGCGATGATTCTGATGCTTTTATTAATGATTACGGTCGCAACGAAAAATGCTGCCAAGCAGGGGCGGGGATTGCCATATGTTTTTTGGAAAATATTTATTACGATCACGATTGTTGAAATCATTACACAGGGTTTTTTGTTAGGATTGAAAATTGTGCCGGCAACACCGCAATATATCATTCCAATCAGCGGGATGATCATTGGAAATTCAATGATTATTGCAAATTTATTCCTAAATAGACTTAAAGGGGAAGTGGAGATTAGAAAGGAAGAGATCCTGCTGGTACTGTCGCTTGGGGGAAGTGTTAAGCAAGCGATTTATCCGATTTTAAAAAGGTCTATTAAATCAAGCCTTATCCCAACAATTGAAGGTCAGAAGACGATCGGGCTTGTACAGCTTCCTGGAATGATGACAGGTCAAATCATTGCTGGTGCAGATCCGATTCAGGCAGTCCGATTCCAACTGCTAATTGTCTTTTTAATTATGTCAGCCGCTACTTTAACGGCAATTGTTTTAGGTTTTTTAATTTATCCGGGCTTATTTAATAAGGAACAGCAGTTAGATGTTCATGTTTTCTTAAAAAAAGGTAAATAACGGTTATTGTCTTATTCCTAATAATGTAAATCCGAGACATGATAAGCCGTGAATTTTTTACCTTAATTTTACACTCTATTAACCTTTCATACTTGGTGCCAAGTTACTCTAGAAGAAAAGAAGATAGAGGAGGAACAAGATGAAGGTTGAATTGCACTGCCATACAAATATATCTGACTGCCCGTTGTCTAGTGAAGAAGTCTTGTCTTTAGCTGTAGGGGAAGGGATCAGCCATATCGCAATTACCAATCATGATACAACAAAAGGGTTAGTAGAAGCTATGGAAGAAGGGAAAAGATTAGGGATTGAAGTAATACCAGGTATTGAAGTATCTGGGTTTGATTTTCAAAGAGGCAGGAGAGTACATATTCTTGGTTACTTTGTAACACCTGGACATGATGCGATTACCAGCCTATGCCAGCCAATAATTGAGAAAAGGCATGCTCTATCTTATGAGATGGTGCAGCGTTTGATCACGGCTGGCTATAACATTAAATGGGAACGTTGTTTAGAGCTATCTGCTGGAGGAACAGGGGTTTACAAGCAGCATATCATGCATGCTTTGATAGAAGCAGGGTACGCGGATCAAATTTACGGGGACCTGTATCGTAAATTATTTAATCGCGGACAAAATGGAGAAAAGCCGGGCATTGCTTTTATCCCAATGGAATATGTAGATGCTAAAGATGCTGTCCGGGCAGTTCGAGAAGCGGGAGGAGTTCCTGTTTTAGCTCATCCCGGACAATATGGTAATTTTGAATACGTCCCAGAATTAGTAGAAGCAGGTCTTCAAGGAATAGAAATCTGGCATCCACTGCACAGCAAAGTACATGAAGAACAAGCGAGGAAATTAGCTTTTGATTATGATTTAGTGATGACAGGCGGCTCGGATTTTCATGGGGAGTATGGAGAAAAGCCTGTCCTGTTGGGAAGTAAAAATCCAGGGATAGAATGCTTGAACGCATTAGCAGCTAGGAGAGTGAAAATAGCAAAATAATAATTATGTAAAAAAGGAAGGGGAGGTCGCTGCTAGTGCCGCTTATATACAAACCTAAGCAGGAAGAAAAGTTGTCCATTACTCCTTATATTGATGAAAGCAGCCAGATTATAAATAGTTACGCAGGAAAATGGACGTCCATTGGCGCTTATAATAAAATCATTGAATCAAGCTTTGGAGATTACACTTATACGATGGATGATGTGACAGTTAATTATACGGAAATCGGTAAATTCTGCAGTATTGCTTCACATGTTTGCATAAATCCCGTTCAGCATCCAATGAACAGAGTAACACAGCATCATATGACCTATCGTAAAGTTTCCTATGGTTTTGGGTCTGAAGATGATGAGGAAATCTTTGATTGGCGCCGCACGCAAAGAGTGAAAATCGGCCATGATGTCTGGATCGGTCACGGAGCTATCATTATGAAAGGCGTTGAGATTGGAACTGGCGCTGTCATTGCTTCGGGTTCGATCGTGACAAAAAACGTGGATCCCTACACGATTGTTGCGGGGGTCCCAGCTAAGCCTATTAAGAGAAGGTTTTCACCGGAAATATCTGATTGCCTATTAAAAATATCTTGGTGGGATTGGTCCCGTGAAAAACTAGAAACTCACTTTGATGAACTGAATGACGTCGAAACTTTCATAGTAGCACATAGGAAATAATGTTCATAAAAGCCTTGCTCATTTTGCAGGGCTTTTTTTGGTTGTCCATAAAAACTTTACATTATTTTAATCCCTGATTTAAATAAAAAGGTTAAAATTTACAGTGATCTGAACTTTCGGATGGGGGTATTGTCTAAATGTGCGAAAAGATGATTTTGGTTGATGTACTGATTTCGGACATACAGGGAGGAAAATACAAACCGAATGATAAACTGCCATCAGAAAATCAGCTGGCAGAACAATTTCAAGTGCCAAGGATGATTGTTCGAAAAGCGTATGAAAGATTGCAGGAACTTGGTTTTATTTACTCGAGACAGGGGAAGGGCAGTTATGTGCAAAATCAAAAATTGCAAATTCCTTTAATTCTTTCGGGTGACATCAGTTTTAGTGAAAAAATGCGGGAGCTAGAATTTGATTTTGAAACGGTAAATCTTTGCTGTGAAAAAATTGATTATGATTCAAAGGTCTATCATAAGCTTCAAGCAAAACCGGAGGAGCATATCTATAAAATCAGCCGCCTTAGAATTGTCAATGATGTTCCAGTAGCTATTCATACATCCTATGTTTCACAAGAAGTGTTTGGAAATGTTGATGAAGTTGGAGAAGAGATTACTTCCATTTTTCATTTTTATAAAAGTCAAGGATATCGGGACTTCATGGGCTTAAGAAGTCATTTAAGCGTCGTCTTTCCCAATCAAGAGGAAAGATCCATTTTGAAATGCACAAGCTTGGTACCACTGATTCTCTTAGAATCTGGCTGTGTCGATCAAGCAACAGGGACAGTACTTGAATATACGAAAATTCATTATCGCAGTGATTGCTTTACATATGTCATCTAATCTATCCGAGCTCGCTAATACAGCGGGCTTTTTTTGCGTTCAGTTCCACGCCAAGGGACTTCCCGCATTTGTTCCGTTAAAGAAATTTACAAAACTCGTACGAACTTAATCGTTTTTTTACGTTCACCCACTTGGCAACAAGATAGAGTAAAAGTGCAGAACAAAGACAAATGGAGGCCATGGGATGAAAAGAAAAAGAAGAACGGAAATATTGATCAACGGCTCTCGGCAGCTAGCGAAGAATATGGCTAGTGACATAGAAAAATATTATTCCCTTGAAGTGATACAGGAACCCCAGCATGGAATGGTGATGTTAAAAACACGTGAAACAGCACAAAAAAGTCTGTTTTATCTTGGGGAAGTCATCGTAACAGAATGCAAGGTGATGTTAAAGGATTCGATCGGAATTGGTGTTGTCATAGGAGATCAGCCTGAATTTGCTTATCAGCTTGCGGTAATTGATGCCGCTTTTTTAGAAGAAGTACCTGAAACGGCAAGATGGATAGGATTGCTTCAAAAAGAAGAGAGCAAAATTAATGAAGACCGAAAGTCTTATTATAACGATATTTTAAAAATGAAAGTTAGTTTCGAAAATATGGATGTTTAAGGAAAAGGAGGAAAAGCAAGTGAAGTTAGACAGTGTTCATGATCTTCAAACCGTGTATAGAAAACTCGTTGATTCCACCTCAAGACCCGGGTTTATTTCGGATTTGGTACCTGAGGCAGATAAACTTGATGATACAGTTGATTTTTCTGAGTCGATTCTGCTCTTAGCGCTGACACTGTTGGATCCTGAAGTGAGTTTTAAAGTGTACTCGAAGGAATCCCATATGGTGTCAGAGAAAATTAGTACGCTTACTTATGCGAAAAAGAAAGATGCAGATGAGGCTGATTATATATTTGTCCTAAAAGATGCTGAAGAAGGTTCCCTTGTAGAGGCAATCCAACAAGGCAAGCCAGGTACACTGAAAGATCCTCATGTGTCAGCGACGATTATTACTGAAGTAGATAGATTATCTGATGACGGGGAGCTGCTATTAACAGGGCCGGGCATTCAAAAAAGTAATACGGTGGCTGTAGGTGAAAGCGACAGCTGGGTAGAAGCGCGTCAGTTCAAAAATACTGAGTATCCAATGGGGATCGATTTGCTGTTTGTTGATAAACAGCATCAGCTTTTAGCGTTGCCGAGGACTACGAGAATAATAAAAAACAGGGTGATGAATTAATGGGATATGTTGCGGTCAAAGGCGGGACTAAAGCAATTGAAGAAAGTATTAAGCGCCTCAAATATGAAAGAGTTCATAAAGGATCGACGATTGAAGTAGAAAAAATTGAAGCCGGGCTAAGAGGGTTAATAGATCAGGTAATGTCAGAAAGCAGCTTGTACAGCGAGAGTTTAGCTTCTTTAGCGATTAAGCAAGCCGAAGGAAATCCAGAAGAAGCCGTCTTTCTTTTAAGAGCATATCGTTCAACATTACCAAGAAAACATGTTTCAAGAGTCATAGAGTCAGAGCAGATGTTAGTGGAACGAAGGATATCCGCTAGTTTTAAAGATATTCCAGGGGGACAGATACTAGGGGCTACGACAGATTATACGCAACGGCTGCTAGATTTTAACCTGCTGGAGGAAACAGAGGAAAAGGTAAAGGAATGGCTTGCTCAGTTCCATTCAGAACAAATGGAAGCGAATGAGGAGTCTCATACAACTGATCTCACCATTCCGAAAGTACTGGATTATTTACGTGGGGAAGGCCTGATTGCTCCTTGTGAAAATAATGACCAGGAGCCAAGGGACGTTACAAGAGAGAGTCTGGATTTTCCCGCGGCTAGGAGTCAGCGCCTTCAGGTATTAACGAGAGGACAAACGGGAGCCGTCACGTCACTTGCCTATGCTGTTATCAGAGGCTACGGTGCGCTTCATCCAACTGTAGGAGAACTTCGAGTGGGCAGTTTCCCAGTTTATGTCGACCATCCACTTGAAGATGGTGATGATGAGGACGGATTTTACATTGGTTCTATTAAAACGACTGAAGTAGAGATGCTGATGCCGGTTACCGTTGAAAAGGAATTAGGGAAAAAAGAAATAGAGTTTGAGATCGGCTATGGAATATGTTTTGGACAAAATGAAACAAAAGCGATTGCGATGGGAATCTTGGATCATTGCTTGGAAAATCCTGATCCTGCCTACCCGAGTCATAACGAGGAGTTTGTTCTATATCATATCGATGCTGTTGAATCGACAGGCTTTATTTCGCACTTAAAAATGCCTCATTATGTCACGTTCCAATCGAAGCTTGATGCTGCAAGAAAGACCAAAACAACAGCAGAAAAAGAAGAGGTGAGAGGTTGATGAATATAGCTTATAACTTTGCTTTTTTCGATGAAGGTTCAAAAAGAGAGATTAGAAGAAAGACATTAAAAGCGATTGCAATCCCTGGCTATCAGGTCCCGTTTGCGTCAAGAGAAATGCCGATTGGCCGCGGCTGGGGAACCGGTGGTCTGCAATTAACTCTTTCACTTATTGGCAGAGAGGATGTCCTTAAGGTAATTGATCAGGGATCAGACGAATCTGTCAACGCAGTGAACATAAAAAAACTAGTTTGTGACACGACGGGTGTTGAAATAACCGATCATACTTCAAATGCGACGATCATCCAATCAAGACATAGAATTCCTGAGGTGCCGCTAAGAAACAATCAAATTCTCGTATTGCAGGTTCCGATTCCTGAACCGCTGCGTTTTTACGAACCAAGTGAATACGAGACAAAGAAGCTTCATGGTGAAAAAGAGTACAGCGGAGCTTGGCTGATGTTGTTTGAACAGATTATGAAATATGGGTCCATGACGACAGGCGCTGATCATCCTGTTATGGTTCACGATCGGTATGTCATGGCACCAAGTCCGATTCCGCGTTTCGACAATCCCAAAATGAACGAGAGTGAAGCACTTATTCTTTTAGGAGCAGGACGTGAAAAGAAGGTATATGCCGTTCCTCCATATACAAAAGTAGTTTCTCTGGATTTCGATGATTATCCTTTCCAAAGAGAGACATTTGCTGGAAAGTGCTGTCGATTATGTGGCGCAAGCGATGTATTTTTGGATGAGCTTATCGATGAGGAAAGCAAAGAGACGGTTTACCAGTGCAATGATACTAGTTATTGTTTGGAAAAATTAAATGAAGACGCAGCTTTGGAGGTAAGGGTATGAACGGGTTAGAGGAGCCGGTACTGTCTGTCAGAAATTTAAATAAGCAATTTGGACCGGGGTGCCCATATTGTCAACAAACTCAATCTACTAAAATGATCAAAAATTACTGTCAGGTTTGCGGAACTGTATACGCGTGCAAGGATGTTTCTTTTGAAGTATATCCAGGCGAAGTCTTGGGAATCGTGGGTGAAAGCGGAAGTGGAAAGTCAACGTTGATGCAATGTCTTTATTTTGATCAAGATGTTACAAGGGGTGAAGCTTATATCTCAACGTATCAAAATGGCGAGAGAAATCTTTTTCAAGAATCAGCTCAGGCGAAGAGATATATTCGTAACCATATGATGGGAAAAGTTTATCAGAATCCGATGCTTGGACTTAGAATGAATTTTTCTTCGATAGGAAATATTGCCGAAAAGCTGATTGCTGCCGGCAATCGTCAGGTTGGAATGATGGAGGAAAGAGGAACAGAACTTTTGAACAAAGTGAATATCCCGGTGCATCGCCGCAAAGAAGCTCCGAAAAACTTTTCTGGCGGGATGCAGCAGCGTGTTCAAATTGCCAAAGCACTTTCTAATCACCCTCCGCTGCTCCTCTTGGATGAAGTGACAACGGGCTTGGATTTATCTGTGCAGGCTAGTGTACTCGATTTGATAAAAAGCCTGCAAAGAGAGCTTGGCATCAGCATTGTTTTAGTATCCCATGATTTGGGCGTGATACGGATGCTTGCAGACCGGACATTGGTAATGCTTGAAGGAAAAGTGATTGAGCAGGGACTGACAGACCAAATCCTAGAAGATCCCCAAGCCAAGTATACACAGCAGCTTGTTCATTCTTTACTGTAACTAAGCTGCAACATCATCGGATTACTTATTTAAGGAGGAAGTACCGTGTATGTCATTACAAATGGAAAATTGATTACAGAGGATGCGATTTTGCAAGGCTATGATCTTTTAATACAAGACGACAAAATAGCAAAAATAGTTCCTAAGGGCGAATTAAAATTTGAAGAATCAATGGAAATTGTTGATGCTGCAGGAGGCTATGTAACACCAGGATTCATCGATATTCATTCGGACTATATCGAGCATATGGCAGCGCCAAGACCGACTTCATTAATGAATTTTCAAGTCAGCCTGCGGGAAACAGAAAAGGAATTGATCTCGCACGGTATTACCACCATGTTTCATTCTCTTTCGCTGATTAAGGGAAGCGAATATTCTTATAAACCGATTCGTGAGCCGGATAATGTGAGAAGATTAATAAATTTAATCCATCAAACTCACAGCATGAAGCATCTTGTCCGCCATCGTTTTCATGCGAGGTTAGAGATTGATAATGTCGATGAAATTAACAATCTTAAAAAATATATTTCTGATAAAAAAGTACATTTAGTCTCTTTTATGGATCATACGCCAGGGCAAGGGCAGTACCGTCATTTAGAAATATGGAGAAATACTGTAAAAGGGTATAACGAGTTAAGTGATTCGTCGATAGATGTGCTGATTCATAACCATCAAACAAAGGAAAAACTGAGCATTGATGATATTCGGGAGATTGCACAGATTGCAAAGGAAAACAATATCGCTATTGCTTCCCATGATGATGATTCTGTTGAAAAGCTTGAGCTTGTCAAAAGCTTCGGAACGACCATTAGCGAGTTTCCAATTACGATGGAAGTTGCATACAAGGCAAAAGAATTGGGATTATATACGATTGCCGGTGCACCAAATGTATTGCTTGGCGGATCACATAGCGGCAACTTAGGAGCAGCAGAGGCGATTCAGGAGGAGACGATCGATATTCTTTGCAGTGACTATTATCCAGCTGCGATGCTGCATTCTATTTTTGAGCTCGTCAATAAATATGGAATGGATTTAGTAGAAATGATGAAGCTCGTTACGATTAATCCTGCTAGAGCTGTCAAAATGGATCATGAAATAGGATCAATTGCAGTCGGAAAAAAAGCAGATTTACTAATTGTGGAGAAAATGATGGATGATTTTCCGGTTATCACGACTGTGTTTGTGGACGGAAAATTAATTCAAAAAACAAACTATCGAATTTAATAAGAGAACTTAAAGAAAGCGGGTGAAAAGGTGGAAAATCTACTAGAAATCAAAGGTCTATCAAAAACATTTACCCTTCATAATCTAGGAAAGCATATACGTGCGGTAAGCGGAATTGAAATAGACGTGAAAGAAGGGGAGTTTGTCGGAATAACTGGAAAAAGCGGCAGCGGGAAGTCGACCGTTCTAAAATGCATTTACGGAACGTATCGCCTCGAGGAAGGGAGTATTTTGTATGATTCCAAAAGGTTTGGGCCCGTCGATCTCGCACGCGTATCAGAGACAGAAATGCTTTATTTGCGGAAACATGAAATTGGCTATGTTTCGCAATTCTTAAATGTAATGCCGCGAACGACAGCAAGGCAATTAGTGAAGCAGGCCATTCTAGAAATGGGAAATGATGAGTGTGTTGCCGATCAAGAAACCGTTAAAATTCTTACTCACTTTGAGTTAAGCGAGGAACTTTGGGATAGCTACCCTGCTACTTTTTCCGGCGGTGAAAAGCTGCGGCTTAATATAGCAAGAGCCATGGTGAAGAAACCAAGACTATTACTGCTCGATGAACCGACAGCAAGTTTGGATCAAGAATCTAAGTTAAAGGTAAAGGTACTGATTCAACAATTAATGGAAGAGGGTACGACGATGCTCGGGATTTTCCATGACCTTGAATTCATGAACAACCTATGCAACAAGGAATATAAGATGGAACGAGGCAGCTTCTCTCTGCAAGGTTCGTAGTTTAACAATGATTTACAAATTATAATACTAGCTTAATAGAGGATTGACATTGATTCGATATATTTTTCCTGTAGAAAACATTAATCACACTTAGAAGTGAGAGGAGTTTAATTATGAAAAAAGTAGTGCTGTATTTATTGTCATTGGCCGTCGTCATGATAATTGCAGGTTGTTCTTCATCAGCAAGTTCGGAGGATAAGGATACAATAAGAATGGCATGGCTTCCAAACGAATCAGGTGCAGATCTTGTGGAAGCTAGAGATGAGATTGGCAAAATAATTGAAGAAAAGACAGGGATGAAAGTAGAGCATCAAACGACAACAGATTATATTGTCGCGATTGAAGCAATTGCAAATGGAAATGCGGATGTAGCCTTTTTAGGGGCACAAGGATACATAGAAGCACATAACAAAAACGAAAATGTGCTGCCATTAGTGGTTCCGACAGGTGCTTCTGGAACACTAGATGATGCCGTCTATTACAGCTGGTTAGCGGTTCAAAAAGGAAATGAAGATCAATATAAAGATGGTGATGGGTATGCCATCGATGAGATTCAAGGAAAAAGATTCTCATTTGTATCAAATAGTTCTACATCAGGGTTCAAGGTTCCGTCAACAGGTATTGTAGATTACTTCAGTAAAAAAGAAGAGTTCAGCTCTTTAACAGCAGAGGATCTATTAGAAGGCGGCGATGATAAATTCTTTACTGAAGTACTATTTGGCGGTTCTCACCAAGGATCTGCGGTTAACTTGCTCTCAGATAAAGTGGATGTTGCAGCTTTTTGTGATACATGTGTCAATAACTATGTAGAACTAGCAGAAGGCGAGGAGAATCGACCTGGTTCTGTTTATCGAGTATTAGATGATGCAGCTGAACCGTTTAACACAGTGGCAGGAAAAGAGTTCAGCCTCATTTCCGTAACGCCAGTGTTAAATGCTCCATTTGTTATGAATACAGAAACGATCAGTGAAGATCTTCAAAAGCAGCTTCTCGATATTATGACATCAGATGAGATTGCAGAAAATGAAAAAGTCTTTGTTCCTGAGGATTCAGAGTTTTCCGGACTGTTCAAAAAGACAGCAGACGAACGATTAGTAGAAGTAGAGGACGCTTGGTTCAATCCAATTCGCGAGCTTTCTAAATAAGAGATAGTAAGGAGAGTTAACAAATG
Organism: Robertmurraya dakarensis; assembly: GCF_900156875.1. Classification (GTDB taxonomy): domain Bacteria; phylum Bacillota; class Bacilli; order Bacillales; family Cytobacillaceae; genus Robertmurraya; species Robertmurraya dakarensis. The sequence continues at coordinate 632,645 of NZ_LT707408.1, forward strand.
ACAGCTTTACTTCAAGTTAATAATTTAACCAAGCAATTTGGTCATGATGCTAAAGCTTTATCAGACGTTGGCTTCTCCGTTCAGGAAGGAGAGTTTGTTTCAATTATTGGTCCCTCGGGGGCTGGGAAATCAACTCTCCTTCGCTGCATTAATCGAATGGTTGATGCGACTAGCGGAGAAATCATGTTTGACGGTGTGAATGTGCTGAACTTAAAGAAAAAGGAATTAAAAAAGGTTCGCACGAAAATCGGTATGATTTTTCAACACTATAATTTAGTTAATCGCTTAACGGTGATTGAGAATACGCTCCATGGTAAATTAGGCTGCAAATCTACATTATCAGGAGTTCTAGGCCTTTACAATCGAGAGGAAAAGGAACAGGCCATGCATATTCTTGGGTTGTTAGGATTAGATGATTTCATCTATAAACGGGCAGATCAATTAAGCGGCGGGCAAAAGCAGCGTGTCGGGATTTCGCGTGCCTTGATCCAAAATCCTAGAATGCTTCTATGTGATGAACCGATTGCTTCGCTGGACCCTAATTCAGCAAAAGTGATTATGGATTATTTAAAAAATATTTCCGTTAATATGGGGATCACGGTTCTTGTCAATCTTCATCAAGTGGACGTGGCTTTGAAGTATTCCGATAAAATCATTGGGATAAATGGTGGTCAAGTTGTGTTCATTGGAGCTCCCAAACACATGACGAGGGCTGATATCCAGCGGATTTACGGCTCAGAAGCGGAAGATCTTATTTTCGACGCAGGTGGCATACATGCAGGCTGATATTTTTGTAAAAAAGAAACGAAATTCATTTCTATTTCTAGCAGTTTTAGCTGCGGTAACTTTTTTAGCGATTATCATTACAGAATACGATGTCGTCAAAGGGTTTACTTCCTTGCCAAATGCGATTGGGTGGGCGCTGGCAAACTTTTACCCGACACAGGAGTCGCTCGCGAAGCTTCCTGATATATTGGATAAGATGATTGAAACGGTGCTAGTTTCATTAGCGGCGACAACTGTCGCAGCCGTTTTTGCTATTTTGTTTGCAATTTTGGGATCTAATACAACAAGAGTGAATGCTTTATTTGGAAGCATATGCAGAGGAGTTGCGACAGTTTTTCGTAATATTGATGTTGCAGCATGGGCGATGATCCTTTTATTCTCTTTTGGTCAAAGTACACTGACTGGTTATTTTGCCTTATTTTTTGGATCCTTTGGATTTTTAACAAGAGCTTTTGTGGAAAGTATTGACGAGGTAAGTGGAAATTCAGTAGAAGCCTTGAGAGCAACGGGTGCCAGCTACTTTTCAATTATTTCTCAGTCCGTTCTGCCTTCGAGCACCCCCCAAATGATTAGCTGGATCTTGTTTATGATTGAAACGAATATTAGAAGTGCTACTTTGATCGGATTGTTAACAGGTTCAGGGATTGGTTTTACGTTTAATTTATACTATAAGAGCTTGAGTTATGATGTTGCTAGTTTAGTAGTGGTCGTGATTATCATTGTGATTTTAGGAATAGAAATGATATCCAATTATGTAAGGAGGGTGATTTTATAATGGAGGTAAACGAACAAATTTCAGCCCAGAGGCAACTGTTAAAAACCCGTCCTCATAATAGGATGAAAGTTAAACCTTTGACGAAATCAGCATTCGTAACAAGAATAACACTGTTCAGCCTTGCTGTCTTAACGATTTATGCTTTTTTCACTTTTGATTATAAGGACATCGATTTTGTCGATGCTGTACTGTTGACAATCGCAAATCTCAAGGCGATGTTCTTTGAACCACATCTCAAACATTTTACATTCTCACATGCGTTCTATCAGGTATTTGTCACATTGGGCCTGGCATTTTTAACGACTTTATTCGGTGCGGTAATCGCTGTATTTCTCGGTTTATTTGCTGCAGAAAATCTTTCTTCTAAATGGATTTCTACCATGATAAAAGGTTTTGTAGCTTTTATAAGAGCTGTTCCGACTGTGCTTTGGGTATTAATATTTGCGGTTGCGGCGGGGCTTGGAAGTGTGGCGGCTGTTATCGGGATGACTTTTCACAGTGTGAGCTACTTAATTAAAGCCTATTCGGAGTCTTTTGAAGAGCTTGATAAAGGCGTGATTGAAGCTCTGCAGGCTAGCGGTGCAAGCTTCTGGCAGATTGTCTTCCAAGCGGTGATTCCATCGTCGATTACTTATATGATTTCATGGACTTTTCTGCGATTTGAAATTAACTTTGCAGTAGCTGTAGCGATGGGAGCGGCTGCGGGTGCTGGAGGAATTGGCTTTGATATGTTCATGGCAAGCGGTTTCTATTTGGATATTAGAGAAATTGGTGCCATCACATATTTTATTTTGGCAGTGGCAATCTTGCTTGAGGTCTTTGCCACAAAGGTAAAAAGAAAATTAAAGGTAAATGCTTAAGCTATTGTTTATACAGAAAGTTTTGAAATCAGCATTGACCAAAATCAAATATCGATGTAGGATAATAATGCGAGATGACAAATTAATAAAAGCAATAGGTGCCCTTCGGGGAGAATAGGGAATGAAGTGAAAATCTTCAGCGGACCCACCACTGTGTTGAGGAGTTTTATTAGAAACGCCACTGAATATCCATTCGGGAAGGCCTAATAAAATGATGAATCTTAGTCAGGAGACCTGCCTATTGCTTTGTTGTTGTAGATGATGGAAAAGTCTGCAGTTTATTTGCTATTTGAATAAACTGTGGGCTTTTTTTATGTTATAAAGGAGGAAAATGAAGATGGATTTACTGCAGAAAACGATTAAGAGAATTTCAGAACCTGATCATGAAATGATGGAATCAGCAAAGCTTAGGGTCGATCATTTGATTAAGCCGCCTAAAAGCCTGGGACGGTTAGAAGAGATTGCTGTTCAATTATCAGGAATAACTGGTAAGCTTTATCCTGTATTGGATCGTAAAGCGGTGATTGTTATGGCTGCTGACCACGGTGTTTATGAAGAGGGAATCTCAAGTAATCCCCAAGGAGTGACCATCGCTCAGACACAACTTTTTCCTAAAGGGCTGACAGGTGTGTGTGCCATTGGAAAGATATCTGGAGCTGAAATTGTCGCTGTGGATGTCGGTGTAAAAGGAGAAATTCCCGATGATAGTGGTGTCATCATTCGAAAAATAAAGAATGGGACAGATAATATGGCAAAAGGGCCTGCGATGACTAGGGAAGAAGCTGTACAAGCGATTGAGGTTGGCATAGAGATTGCAAATGAAGAGATTAAAAAGGGCGTTCAGTTACTTGCGACAGGCGAGATGGGAATTGGGAATACAACGCCTAGTACGGCCATTCTTGCTGTATTGGGAGATATTGATCCTCTAGAAATAACTGGAAGAGGAGCAGGGGTTGGCCATGGAGGGTTAGAGCACAAAGCCGAAGTGATTCGGAAATCAATCCAACTGAACAATCCAGATCGTACTGATGGACTTGATGTTCTTGCCAAAGTAGGCGGCTTGGAAATCGGCGGTATGGCAGGTGTCATGATTGGCGCTGCTGCAAACAGGATTCCGGTAGTCGTTGATGGCTTTATTTCTACCGTAGCAGCTTTAATTGCTGTTTCTATTGAACCAAAGGTAAAGAGTTATTTGATTCCTTCTCATAATTCGATGGAGCCTGGCGGGAAAAAAGCTAGTGAACTGCTGGGTGTCAAACCAATGCTTGAAATGGAAATGTGCCTTGGCGAAGGTTCTGGAGCAGCGTTAGCCTTCCCAATTATTGAAGCGGCTTGCAGTATGATGAAAAATATGGCGACTTTTTCTGAGGTTGGCATGGAAATCTAGAAGTTTGTGATTATCGATTTTTAGTATTTACACCAAAATTGAGGAGATGTGCATAGGAAATTTGCCATGCTTTTAGGTGAAGAATTTACGGGTACTTTATAGAGGGGAGACTTTAAAAGCAGAAATAAAGGGAGAATTTCCTGCTAATGTATACAGGGGAGTCATAAAAAGCAAATATAAGGGGAGAAATTCCGGTTATCGGCTCTTATTAAGGCAAAAATCAAAGATTTGGATCACATAACCGGAAAAAATCCCTTTATTTTTTAGGAAATATGGATATTTCCCAATTTAGAGGGATTTTTTCCGTTTATTTTTCAAACGCAGTGAAAGCAACCTATTTAAATTGCTATTAACTGGTTTACACCTTTAAAAGAGAACCCGGTACTCACAAGAACGGAGTACCGTCTCCTCCTCATTAGTTAATCAACGACTGAAGCGGAGCTGGGATCCGGCCGGCGCGGCTGATCATTTTTTCTGAGCTGAACGGATTGACGCCCATCACCGGTGCACGACCGAGCAGGCCGCCAAATTCAACCATATCGCCTTCCTTCTTACCAGGGACAGGGATGATGCGAACGGCCGTTGTTTTCTTATTAATCATTCCGATTGCTGCTTCATCGGCAATAATTGCAGAGAGTGTGGCAGGGCTGACATCGCCTGTTACTGCAATCATATCTAACCCAACGGAACATACGCAGGTCATCGCTTCAAGCTTGGAAAGCGTAAGGGCGTTATCCTCAATTCCCCGAATCATGCCGTTATCCTCACTAACCGGAATGAACGCACCGCTCAAGCCTCCGACATAAGAACTAGCCATGGCACCGCCTTTTTTTACAGCATCATTCATGAGAGCTAATGCAGCTATTGTTCCGTGTGTACCGACACGTTCCAAGCCGATTTCCTCAAGAATTTCTGCCACACTGTCATTCATAGCGTTTGTAGGGGCAAGAGAGAGGTCCATAATTCCAAATGGAACTTCTAGTCTTTTCGCTACTTCACGGCCAATTAATTCACCGGCTCTCGTTATTTTAAAAGCAGTCTTTTTAATGATATCGGCTACTTCACCAAGATCGGCATCAGGGTAGCGTTTCAGTGCATTCAAGACAACACCGGGTCCGCTTACGCCAACATTGATCACGACTTCACCTTCTCCAGCACCGTGGAAAGCTCCGGCCATAAACGGATTGTCCTCAACAGGATTACAGAAAATCACGAGTTTAGCACAGGCTAGTCCATTTGTGTCTTTAGACTTTTCAGCTGCATCCTTCATTATTACACCCATTTGACGGACAGCATCCATATTAATGCCGGAACGTGTTGTACCTACTGATACAGAACCGCAGACGCGTTCTGTAACACTTAATGCTTCAGGAAGGGCATCAAGCAATGTTTGGTCTCCTTTAGAAATCCCTTTATGGACAAGTGCGGAATAGCCGCCGATGAAATCAATCCCCAAGAGGACGGCGGCACGATCTAGTGTTTTCGCAAGCTCGACCGCTTGTTCAACCGTAGCATTTCCCAGTATTTCTGAGATTGGCGTGATCGAAATGCGTTTATTAATGATTGGAATTCCATATTCTTTTCCGACCGTTTCCGCCGTTTCTCGTAAATGCTCTGCATAATGAGTGATTTTATCAAAAACCTTCTTATTCATTTTATCAAAATCAGAATCAGCACAATCCCTTAAATTAATGCCCATTGTGACAGTGCGGATATCTAAATTTTCAATCTGTACCATGCGGATGGTTTCCATCATTTCCTGCAGCTCAAAATTCATGTTTGACTCTCCTCTCTTAAACACGATGCATTGCTTGGAAGATTTCCTCAAGCTGGATGTTGATCGTCAGCCCTAAAGATTCTCCTAAATCGGCCAATTGCTCACGTAATTCCTCAAGGTTTTCAAAATTTGTTACATCGACTAACATCATCATCGTAAAAAAGTCCTGCAGGATCGTTTGACTAATATCAAGAATATTTACGTTTTGATCGGATAGTAAGGTTGTTACTTTCGCAATAATTCCTACTTGGTCTTTTCCAATAACACTGACAATCGCTCGTTTCTGATTCAATGTTCTCACCTCAATATAAGTTGTTTGGAGGGTATTATCACCCAATAAAAAAAGAGATTGGGGCTTACCAATCTCTTTCGGCGTTAGAATAACAAACATAGATTCGTTACTCTTCTGTCCTTTTGCCTGAGATTGTGAATCCTTCGGCGCCGCTTGTCCTTTGCGGTCTCTCCAGAAGCTGCTCCAGTTATAGTATGACCCATAACGTTCAACGCTTGCTTTTATTATTTTTACGAATCAAAATATTATCAGTGTTTGTCTAATTGGTCAATGAATAAATTATGAAAGTTTAGACATTCACAAAAGAAATATAATTCTTTTTTTAGAAGTTGACAAACATTGTCGATTTTTTAATGTAGTGTGACAAGTTCTTTTATTGGATAAAACCATGTTCACTGTTTATAATTGTTTATGTATACATCTGCGGAAAATTCTGAAAATAGTACATAAAATAGGAGGAGATAGTGGTGAGTGAATTAATTAAATTGCAATTTGAATTATCAAGAGATGGTTTATTAAAGGATCTCGAAGGGGTTTCCCCTGAAGCTTTGGACGTGCAGCCAGAAGGATTTAATAACAATATTCGCTGGCATTTAGGTCATATTTTATCAGCAACTGAACAGTTTATGTTCGGCCGTAATGGTCAGCTTCCAGCGGTATATAACGACTATTTCGGGTATGGTTCAAAACCTGCCAACTGGACAGGTGATGTACCAGCAGCTGATGTACTTGTGGATCAGTTAAAAAGCCAGTTGAGCCGTATTAAAGAAATCCCGAATGAGGTATTTGCTAACAAACTTCCAAAGCAAATTCTCGGCCAAAATACAGTAGGAGAGCTTGCAGCATTAGCCTCATACCATGAGGCGAATCATTGTGGACAAATTCATGCAATGCTCCGAGTAGTAAAATAATATAACTTAAACATAAAAAAAGCTGAACTCAAGTTTCTTCTTGAGTTCAGCTTTTTTTAGCGCATTCTTCCCTGTTGAAATAAAGCTAATCGCCTTAACGTCGCACTGCTGAAGTCTGCTGCATCCTTATTTTTTAGTCTTTCCCTTATTGGATTACTATTAGGGATGTGGTCAATCTTTACTTTTTGCGGCATGACATACCTCCTCTATATAACTAACTTCCCCGTTAAAAAACTTTGTATGAAATAATATAAAAAAGACAGATTATGTCGACGTTAACATGAAATAAATATGATAAAATTTCCATAAAGTCAATTCTAGGCCTTTTGGAAGGAGAAACAATATGAATGATTTTTTTAGCAGATCAACACAGGAAGAGTTGAATGCATTAGATGCGACTGAACAGGGATTGACTTCAGATGAAGTACAGAAACGACAAGAAAATTACGGTTATAATGAATTGGCGGAAGCAAAACGTAAGAGTGCTTTACAAGTTTTTTTATCGCAGTTCAAAGATTTCCTGGTTATTATCTTGATTGCAGCTGCAACCATTTCAGCATTTTTGGGGGAATTTGAAAGCACAATAGTTATAGTAGTTGTAGTTATTTTGAATGCCATTTTAGGAACCGTTCAACATGTTAAAGCAGAGCAAAGCTTAAATTCCCTGAAAGCATTATCGTCTCCTGCAGCAAAGGTGCTTAGAAATGGTCATAAGATCGAGATTCCATCACGAGAAGTTACGGTTGGCGATATCTTATTTCTTGATGCAGGTGATTTTGTCAGTGCTGATGGAAGAATCATTGAAAATCATAGCTTACAAATTAATGAAAGCTCATTGACGGGTGAGTCCTTAAGCGTTGAGAAGGATACTGAGCCTATCATGCAGAAGGATGTACCTCTTGGCGACAAACGTAATATGGTGTTCTCCGGAAGTTATGTAACTTATGGCCGAGGTACGGTAGTAGTAACTAACATTGGCATGAAAACGGAAATTGGTAAGATTGCTAATTTATTGGATTCTGCAAAAGAAAAGAAAACGCCTCTTCAAACAAGTCTTGATGATTTTGGGAAAAAGCTCGCCATGATCATTATCGCTATAGCACTTCTAATCTTTGCGCTGGATTTACTTCGAGGGAATGATATTGTAGAGTCATTTATGTTTGCTGTCGCGCTGGCAGTTGCGGCGATTCCAGAAGCACTGAGTTCAATTGTTACGATCGTGCTTGCTTTTGGAACTCAGAAGATGGCAAAGGAAAATGCCATTGTAAGAAAGCTCCATGCCGTTGAAAGCTTGGGAAGTATTTCAGTCATTTGTTCAGATAAAACGGGGACACTCACACAAAATAAAATGACCGTTCAGAAGGTCTATGTAGATAATAAAGTCATTGAGCATGATCAGCTCAATCTGGCAAAGCCGATTGAAAAAAGATTACTGTTAATATCGTTGCTCTGTAATGACGCGATCACAGAAGATAAAAAGGAAATAGGTGACCCGACGGAAGTTAGTCTTGTGAACTTCGGTGAAGAATATGATTTTGATGAATTTATTATAAGGGATGAGTATCCGCGTGTCGGAGAAATTCCGTTTGATTCTGACCGAAAGCTGATGAGTACGGTCAATTTTTACGATCATAAATATTATATGATGACAAAAGGAGCGCTTGACGTTCTTTTATCAAGGGTGGAAAAAATTGAAACATCTAAGAGAATCATTGATTTTACTCCTGAGCATAAGAAAGAAATCGAAAAAGTTAACCACGAGTTTTCAAGGAACGGATTGAGAGTACTTGCTTTTGCCTATAAGGAAGTCGAGAAAGATCAAAAAGTCGATATTAATGATGAAAATGGTCTCACCTTTGTTGGTCTGATCTCAATGATGGATCCGCCAAGGCCTGAATCAAAAGATGCCGTTGCCGCATGTGTTGCGGCAGGAATTAAGCCTGTTATGATAACGGGTGACCATAAGATCACCGCTGCAGCCATTGCGAAACAAATCGGTATTATAAAGGACGATGCAGAAGCGGTTGAAGGAGCGGAACTTGAAACCTGGAGTGAAGATGAGTTAAAGAAAAGAGTAGCGAATTTATCTGTTTACGCCAGAGTATCTCCTGAGCATAAGATCAGAATTGTCAGGGCATGGCAGAAGAATGGAAATATTGTTGCTATGACTGGCGACGGTGTAAATGACGGACCGGCCTTAAAACAGGCGGATATCGGTATTGCAATGGGCATCACAGGAACTGAAGTGGCAAAGGAAGCCTCATCGATGGTATTGACAGATGACAACTTTTCAACCATTGTAAAAGCAATTTCGAATGGGCGAAGTATTTACGCTAATATTCAAAATTCAATTAAGTTTTTATTATCAGGCAATATGGGTGCGGTGTTGTCGGTGCTTTATGCTTCGTTTCTGGCCTTGCCTGTTCCGTTTGCTGCCGTCCATTTGTTATTTATTAATTTGCTGACGGATAGCTTGCCAGCGATTGCGATCGGACTCGAACCATATAATAAAAAGTTGATGAAAGAAAAGCCGCGAAATATAAACAGTCCTTTGTTAAACAAGACTTTTGCCGGGCGGGTTCTTTTTGAAGGAATACTGATTGCAGTTTCAACTATAGCAGCTTTCCATATAGGTCTGTCAACAGGGGATGCATTAACTGCCAGTACAATGGCTTTCGCCACTTTATGTATGGCAAGATTATTCCATGGATTTAATTCAAGAAGTAATTTATCCCTTGTAAAAATCGGACTTTTTTCGAATAAATACAGCTGGTTTGCTTTTGTTCTTGGGGTGGCCTTATTGCATATCGTCCTTTTGCTGCCGCCGCTAATGGGAGTATTTGAAGTAGCTTCCTTAACAGCTGGTCAATTTGGAACGATCTATGTTCTGTCTTTATTGCCGCTTGTTGTTATCCAATTATATCGTTCTGTTTTTGTTAAGTCGTAAATCATAAGGGTTTTAAAAGTCTTTACCATATTCGGTAAAGACTTTTTTATTTGAAACACCTTTAATGTACATATTGGGAACTTTAGATGATCCTGTAATAGCTGGATTTATTATTAAGAATGCTAAAAAAGGGTCAGGAGACAATAAAGAAAAATAACGTTGAAATGATCAAATTTATTTCCAGAGGAGGCGGTAGTTAGTGGAATTCTCACTTTTATTAGAATATGGATGGGTTTTGTTACTATTGGTGGCTTTGGAAGGACTTTTAGCCGCTGATAATGCCCTTGTCTTAGCTATAATGGTTAAGCATCTTCCGGAAAAGGAAAGAAAAAGAGCGTTATTTTATGGGCTTGCAGGGGCTTTTGTCTTCAGATTTGCTTCCCTGTTTATCATCTCTTTCCTTATTGATGTATGGCAGATTCAAGCAATAGGAGCATTATATCTGTTATTTATGTCTATCAATCATATCGCAAGGAAATTGCTTGCTAAAGGCAAAGAAGAGGATGCAGGAAAGAAAAAGAAGAAAAAAGAATCTGGATTTTGGATGACGGTGCTTAAAGTAGAAGTAGCAGACATCGCCTTTGCCGTAGATTCTATATTAGCTGCGGTTGCTTTAGCGATGACCCTGCCGAATACTCCCCTCCCAAATATAGGCGGTATGGATGGCGGTAAATTCCTAGTCGTTTTTACCGGTGGATTATTAGGTGTTATTTTAATGCGTTTTGCAGCAGACTTATTTGTAAAACTGCTGCATGCTAGACCAGGTTTAGAGATCGCTGCTTTTGCGATTGTCGGATGGGTAGGTGTAAAACTCGCTGTCTTAACTCTTGGGCATGAATCAATCGGAATTATTTCCTATGAATTTGCGCACTCGACGACATGGAAAGTCATTTTCTATGGCGTATTAATCGCTATTGCGGCAGCAGGATGGTTTTTGTCAAAGGAACAAAAAGATGATGTTGGCCAGTCTGCAGCATAGTCATTATAAGAAACAAGCTGTCTATATGAGGACAGCTTGTTTTATTACATCCATTTATGTATTAAAGGAGTTGACTTAAAGAAAAATAAAAAAAGGACTTATTGTTTTTCGGGAGGTGATTCGTTGAGCACTGAAATTATGGTATTGATTATATTGATTATTTTAAATGCCTTTTTTGCAGCATCGGAAATCGCTTTAGTTTCTCTAAATGATAACAAAATAAAACTCATGGCAGACGAAGGTCATAAAAAAGCCATTAGAGTACATAATCTGTTATCTGAACCAAGCCGCTTTCTTGCGACGATCCAGATTGGAATTACGTTGGCCGGTTTTATGGCTAGTGCCTTTGCAGCAGGAAGCTATGCTGAAAAAATGGCTGGAACTTTGTACAATATGGGTGTTCACCTCAATCATAATGCACTTGTAACGATTTCTACGATTATTATCACGCTTGTTCTTTCTTATTTTACTCTGGTTTTGGGGGAACTTGTTCCAAAGAGGCTTGCACTGCAGAAAGCTGAGAAAATTTCTTTTTTTGCATCAGCTCCTTTAACACTGCTCTCAAAAGTGACCTCACCGTTTGTGAGGCTGCTAACTCTGTCAACGAATGTAATTGTTCGTATTTTTGGGATAGACCCTAACGCAGAGGAGGAAGAAGTGACAGAGGAAGAAATTAGAATGATGGTTGATGTCGGCAAGGAAAAAGGGACCATCCAAGAATCAGAGAAAGTCATGATTAATAACATTTTTGAATTTGATAATAAGACGGTTTCTGACATCATGACACATAGGACGAATATTGTGGCCATTCCGATTGATTGCACTCTAAAAGAAACGTTGCATTTTGTGAACGTCGAGAAGTACACGAGACTGCCAGTGTATGAAGAGAATATTGACCATATTGTCGGAATTCTTCATGTGAAAGACTTGTTTCGGTTTATTGAGAATGGTGACAAAAATGCTTTCAGTTTGCGGGATCTGGTGCGCGAGCCATATTATGTACTCGAATCAATGAGAATCGATTATTTGTTTTTCGACATGCAAAAGAATAATATCCATCTTTCAATCGCGTTAGATGAGTATGGAGGCACAGAGGGAATTGTCACCATGGAGGACCTGCTTGAAGAGATTGTTGGGAATATCTTTGATGAATATGATGAACCTGAATTGGATCTTGCTGAAATCGAACCAATTGATGATTACACTTTTTTTATGGCAGGAACGATCAATCTTGGGGAAGTGGAGGATTTTCTTAGAATTGATTTGCCGACAGAGGATTATGATACGTTAAGTGGGTTCATGATCGGACAGCTTGGCTACATTCCGGCGCCAGAAGAGAGGCCGTCCATTGTTCATGAGAATATCACTTTTTCTGCTGAAGAAATGAATGATCGAAGAATTGTAAAGGTGAAGGTCAGCATGAGAAATCATAGTGAAGAAGAGATGTAAGGTAACTGTTTTATCGCAGACAGTTGCCTTTTTCCATGGATTTCGCTTCTATGTGATTTATAATGAAAGTATGATGATTTAGTTTGAGACCGACAGCCTTTTGAAAATACACAATTTCCAGGAGTAACGCAATGACTGAACAATCTTACGAGAAACTTTTGAATATAAAAACAACTGGTGAGCAAAAAAACACAGTACAATCTTTTCATTATTATCCTTATGAACCGACACCTTATGGCGCAATTGAAGAATTATTTAAGAAGGTTGAGCTTGGAAGCGGAGATCGCTTTGTTGATTTTGGATGTGGAAAAGGACGGTTACTTTTCTATTTGAACTACTTTTATGATGTGACGGTTGTAGGCGTTGAAATGAATACACTTTATTACCAAGAAGCGATGCATAATACAGCCCGCTATTTTAAAAAAACTAAGAAAGATGCTTCAAATATCCACTTTTACAATTGTCTTGCTGAGGAATACGAAATAAATGAAGAGGATAACATCTTTTATTTTTTCAATCCCTTTTCCATCCAAATATTTATGAAGATCTTGAATAATATTTTACTTTCGGTTGAAGGAAATCAACGCAATATAAAAATTATTTTATATTATGGATCAGAAGATTATGTTCATTATTTGGAAAGCCACCCTTCCTTCAAATGGAAAGAGGAAATCATCATTCCTGGATTCTATCAGAATAATCCTTTTGAACGTTTTTTGGTATACGAATTATCTTAAAGAATGGGCATTTCCTTCGTTTCTTAATTGCTATACTATAGAAATATACTGAACACTATCTTTAAAAAGCAGGTGAATATATTGGAAAAAAGATTTGAAACGATTGTTTTACATAATGCCAAAAAAGAAAATAGACCAATTAAGAGTAAAGTAACACCTATCTACCAAACATCTGCCTTTACATTTACTGATTTAGAGGAATTGGAAGGTTTTTATCAAGGAGAAGGAAATTATTTATACTCTCGTACTGGAAACCCTAATCCGGATGAGCTGGGGGCTGCTGTTGCAGCATTAGAAAGGGCGCCAGCCGGTATCGCAACGTCATCAGGACTCTCTTCTATTTTGGCAGCGGTGCTTGCTGTCGCGGGCAGCGGTGACCATATCGTTGCCGCGGAAGATTTGTATGGTGGAAGCTTTCACTTATTAAAAGAAGAATTAAGTACACTCGGAATTCAAACAACATTTGTTTCATTTTCTAATCCAAAAGAGGTGGCGGATGCCATTGGGGAGAATACGAAACTTTTGTATTCTGAATCGATTACTAATCCTCTTTTAAGAGTAGAAAATATAGAGGCTATTGTAAAGATAGCGAAAGAGCATGGGCTTATCACGTTAATTGATAACACATTTGCTACACCCTATCATATCAATCCATATAAGCTCGGTGTTGATTTAGTGATTCATAGTGTGACTAAATATATTGGCGGCCATAGCGATGTGACAGCGGGTGTTGTTGTCGGAAAGGAAGAGCTCGTTGCAAAAGCTAGAGCTAAAGTAGTGAATTTCGGGGCCAATGTCAGCCCATTTGAAGCTTGGTTAACTACGCGGGGATTAAAAACATTGGCCATTAGAATGAAATCTCAATCTTACAATGCTAGAAAATTGGCTTTAGCGCTTAAGGAGAATCGGCATGTAAAGAAGGTTTACTACCCATTTGCTGAGTCCGAGGCTGGCTTCGGGGCCATTGTTACGATTGAATTAGCAAAGAGCGTGGATGTTAATCAATTTTTCAGATCACTGTCATGGGTTAAAATTGCTCCTACATTAGCTGGTGTTGAAACATCTGTATCACATCCACTGAAAACCTCTCACCGTGCTCTTCCCGCAGAGGCACAAGAAGCACTGGGGATAACAAATGAAGTTGTGAGAATATCGGTCGGAATTGAACATGAAGAAGACATTATCCACACTTTTGAACAGGCAATTGAAAATTCAGTAAGATGATAATGGGTGCCAAGGTATGAAAATTGCCTGGCACTATTTTTTAGAAAAAATTAGAAAGTTACAAAAAGATTTATTGACCAGTGTTTAATTAATAAATATAATATATTTAAACAGTGGTCAATTAAGGAGGTAATTATGTCACCGAGAAAGTCTGTTGAGCAAGAATTATCGCGGGAAATGATTATGAATGCAGCAAGAGATCTGTTTGCAGCTAAAGGATATGCACATGTATCAATGCGGCAAATAGCGAAAGAGCTGGACTATAGCCATGGCGCCATTTACTATCATTTTAAAAATAAAGCTGAATTATTTTCTGCTCTTGTAGAGAATCATTTTCAATTATTAAATACAGAATTAGAAAGTATCCTGAATATAGATTTGGAGCCTAAAGAAAAGCTTGAGCAAATTTTTCTTGGATATATTAAGTTTGGACTGACCTATCAAAGTCATTATGAAATCATGTTTTTAACAAAAGACGAAGAACTTAAGAATTATATGAATCAAGGACCATATAATAGCTACGAAAAGTTTGCTGAAAGCGTCTATTCTTTATGCGGGAAACAGGTGTCCATCCAGGATATTTGGTCTGTTTTTCTCTCGCTGCATGGCTTTGTCACACATTATTGCCGAGCTGCGGAGAGTTTTAAAGAAGTAGAGGGCATGGCTAATTACCATGTAAAACTTTTGTTAAAGCTTGTCGTATAATTTTTTTTAAGATTAATTAACCAGTGGTTAATTATTAAAAAAGGGAGAGAGAACTCTATGAAAAAGGCGTTGGTTTTAGGAGCTTCCGGAGGTATGGGGTACTGTATTGTTAAGGAACTATTATCAAGAGGGGTTGAGGTCACGGCTTTTGCACGAACAAAGGATAAGTTGGAAAAGTTGTTTGGAGATGAACCTAACGTGACTATTTTTACGGGGGATATTTTTCAAGGAAGTGATTTAGAAAAAGCGGCAAAAGATGTTGATGTCATTTTTCAGTCTGCTAACATTCCTTATCCTGAGTGGGAGGAGAAACTGGTTCTATTAATGGAGAATATTCTGACAGCTGCTATAAGAGAGGGAGCTAAGCTCGCGGTCGTGGATAATATTTATGCCTATGGCCGCAGCAAGGGAGTGAATATGAAAGAAACGGCGCCAAAAGAACCTCATACAAAAAAAGGAAAGATCCGCCTGCAAATAGAGAATATCATAAAGGAATCTGGTGCACGGGCCTTGATTGCTCATTTCCCAGACTTTTACGGTCCAAATGCTGAAAATACGATCCTGCACTATACTCTTAAAAGCATTGTTGCTAACAAAAAGGCAGGCTTTGTTGGTGATCAGACTATTGCTAGAGAATATATCTATACTCCCGATGGTGCGAAGGCGATTGTCAATTTAGCTTATGAAGAAAAGGCATATGGGCAAAATTGGAATATCCCTGCATACGGGGTTATTACGGGGCAGGAGCTTATTGGAACGATTCGTGAAATAACGGGTTATCAAAAGGGTGTCTCAACCATTTCCAAGAACATGATTAGATTCCTCGGGTTTTTTAATGGTAATATGCGTGAGGTGGTGGAAATGTTCTATCTAAATGAAGAGCCTGTTGTATTGGATGGAGGAAAATATGAGGAACTGCTTGGAGCTGTACCGCGAACTCCTTTTCGTGAGGGATTGCGGCAAACCATTCAATATATGAAGGAGAATGCCTAGTATAAGAGATCATGGTTATATGGTGTCCATTTCGAGAATAGGTACCTAGAAAAATATTCTTTCACTAGGTACCCTTATTTTTAAGAAGGTCTTTCTACATTTTTCAAACAAGCGAAGAATCTAATCGTCATTAGGATCGTAGCAAGAACAACAAAAACTCCGCTTAGTGCACCCACTTGGTCTGATAATACCCATTCTGGCATATGTTCCGCCCATCTCCGAGGAACGCTGATGCTGCCCGCATAGAGGAAAGAACCAACAATCCCAACGAAAAATGTAAAGAAAAGCGAAATACTAAACGTATCGATTCTTGAATGTTTCATGGACCCTTCCGTTTTATTAAAGTAGTACATGAATCCAAGAATCATTGCGATAACGCCCATCCCCATATATGTATGGAAATGTCCAGGAACCCACTTTGTATTATGCATGACGTGGTTAACGACAATGGTTGCATCGATAATAGCCGGAATTGCACCTGCTACCCATCCAAACATGGACAGGAAAAGCAGACTTGACGCAAAATCCCATTTGATGCCTGAACGATATACAATCATGAGGGCTCCATAAGCAGTCACAACCATTACTGGAAGTCCGTTTGCGTAGGAGAAGACTTGACCAATAATCAGCATCCATGTTGGGACAGCAAAGTCCATTAATAAATGGTGTGTATAGATCATGAGTGTAAATAATGTTGAAGCGTTCCAGGCAATCAAAAAGGCCTTATTAGACTTCCAAGGACGGCTTGTATATTTAGCAAGCACTTCATAAACAGCAATGACAGCCATATAGATCGTTGCGTTGCAGAAGATATGACCAAATGCATAGGTTAGATGTTTAGCAAGCATGGGATCCATTGTAATGGCTGGATTAATAATATTTAGGATCGAACCAATGATCACGATTGCACCTGCAATAATTGCCGTTGAGTTTGTGATGATCACCATGGTCGTTGCCACAACTGCTGGAGGCGGCCCATATCCTTTTTTTCCTCTGAAGATATAATCCCAGCCTAGTGATTTCCCTAGTCCTCCGTATTCTTTTATTAGCCGGCCAGCTAAATAAAAGTACATGATTAAATAGCCTACTCCTAAAATCAATACCCCAAATAAAAATAGGAGTGCGCCAAGAACCCCATAAGCCTTTGTTGATTGAAAAGGCAGCGGGTATAAAAATGTCCAAGCGTCAGAAAAGTCATAGGCAAATATAGCTATTAAAATTAAGATGACTCCGATGATTGAGCAGGTGAAATTTATTAGAAAAATAACAGGATTTATTTTAAGATACTTTGATAGAAAATACCACATGATCGCTGTGCCGCCTAAAGCAGCAACACCTACCATCCCAATTCCATGTGCTGTCATGATTTTATAGAACCATTCAGGTGTAATGTTTATTAAATTTCCTTGATTAAGCAGCATGATAACGCCAAAAGCCATCATTAAAATTAAAACCAAAGACGTTGTCATTAAATACCATATAACTCCTCTTCGTACTAAAGGATTGCCGCTTGCTTCCATATGACTTACCTCCTTAAGGCTGTACTGTGATTTCTTTCACCATGACATGATGACCGATTGAACAATATTCAAGGCAAAGAATTTTATAGGTTCCCGGTTCAGTAAAAGTAAAATATACTGAGTTTTTATACTCTGGCATTGCTTGAGTCTGCGCGACCAACTCAAGGTCTTCAGTATAAAGGCCGAACCCGTGTGTTACATCTTTAGCGGTAACGACAAATTCGACCTTGTCGCCTACCTTAAAGCTCTCTTCACTCATTTCCCAGTTGTACTGAATCCCCACTACATCAACAACCTTTGTTTCGGCAGTGGTTGTGGCTTCAGCGTGACTGCCATGATAGGGCAGCTCATCTAAGGTTAAAACAGTTGCAATCCCCATTACTCCAATCAATCCAAAAAACCAGTACGTTCTTATTTTGTATCCTTTTTCTTGTATTGGAGCATACTCAGCCTTGCGTTTCGATTCACCATATACAAAGGCGAATGCCAGTGCTAAGAGAAACTCAAAGAAAACAGTTAAGAATAAAGCGATCGTTTGATACATACACGCACCCCTCTTTCGTAAAATTGAAAATTACCTTTATTAGTAAACCTTGTTTTCATTTTAATAAAGTTGGTAAAAGAATTCGGTGATATAAGTCATGTTTTGTTTGAAAATTTAAATAAATGGAATACTCATGAAAGTAGAATGTGGATGGACAGTGCTGGCTGGTAACACTTTTTAAAGCTTTCAGCGGTTTGAATTTCTGAAAGAAATTTATGGTAAAATTGGAGTGAAATGTGAGGTGGCTAGAATGATGTTTGCGGCAGGACAAAAGGAAATGCAGAGAATGGATCAGTATACAATGGAGAATCTTGGACTTCCCGGCGTTGTACTTATGGAAAACGCAGGGGCAAGAGTAGTAGAGGAAATCATTTCTAGTGCTAAGATGGAAAGATCTAGAGTTGTCATCTTAGCCGGAGGAGGAAATAATGGCGGAGACGGTTTTGTTATTGCCAGGAGATTGTTTGATATAGGGTTGGAACCTGTTCTTTGTTTGTTAGTACCCCCAGAGAAACTGAAGGGAGATGCGAAAATTCATTTCGATGTTTATGTAAATCGAGGGTTTTCTTTTTTACGGGGCTGGGAAGGTGAAGACAGCGAACTAGTTGATGAATTAGCGAAGGCGGATATAATAGTGGATGCCATTCTTGGAACCGGTGTCAAAGGAGCTGTTCGTGAGCCATTTGCTGGGATAATTTCGATGGTAAATTCTTTCCATGGAGAAAAAACGATTATTTCGGTCGATATTCCTTCAGGCGTGGAGAGTGACACCGGAAAAGTGGAAGGTGAAGCAATTAAAGCTACAAAGACGATTACGTTTGTTTTTCCAAAAAAGGGTTTCTTTTTGCAAGAAGGGCCACAGTATGTTGGGGAATGGGCAGCTGTTGATATATCGGTGCCGCCTTCTATCGTAAATGAACTGGGGCTTGACATGCCCCAAGTACTGACCGAAAAACTGGCAAGAGCCCAGGTCCCTGCACGGCTGCAGCATGGGCATAAAGGAACGTTTGGACATGCTGTTGTGATTGGAGGTTCGCGTTCTTATGTGGGAGCACCGGTATATACCGCAAAAGCCGTCCTGCATTGTGGAGCTGGTCTGGTGACACTCGCAGTTCCGGAGTGTATTTATCCAATGGCGGCCACTCAAAACCCGGAATCGTTATTACTGCCGCTTCCCGATATTGATGGACATTTTTCAGAAACAGCGATTGCCGAACTTCGTCCTCGGCTCCAGCAGTTTGATTGTATAGCGATTGGTCCGGGGATGAGCCGTTTTCATAATGGAGAAAACTGGATGAAGAACCTTTTTTCTGCTCTTGGGGATCAGACTGTTGTGGTGGATGCGGATGCTTTGTACTTGCTTCGCGAGCAGCTGGATATTGTTAAATCATATAAGGGGAACGTGATTTTTACTCCACATCCGGGTGAGATGGCATTGCTGACAGGTAAGTCCATTAAGGAAATAGAAAAGGACCGTATCGGAACGGCATGCAGCTTTGCAAAAGAATACGGGATATTTCTGCTTTTAAAAGGGCATCGATCGGTCATTGCCAGTCCTGACGGCTCAATTTATATAAACCCGCTTGGACATGATGCGCTTGGAAAGGGTGGAAGCGGCGATGTACTGACAGGGTTGATCACTTCTTTCCTTGCACAAGGAGCAAAACCTTTAGAGGCCGCGCTAGCTGCAAGCTATCTTCATGCCAAAAGCGGAGAAGAAAAAGCAAAAGAACTATCCCGCTACGGCGTCATGCCCCTCGACCTAATCGAAGCAATCAAACACCAACTAAACTATTAGGTACCAGGTACCGTTCGTGGACAGTTGGTTGGATTTGTCTTTGTGGAGCGGACAGCGGGATGTGAGCAGGTACTGTTTTTGAACAGTGCCTGCTTTTTTTGTCAGCTGATTTTGAGTAATGGGAAATGGGTAAAATATCTTAGGTTTTTTCAGGATTTAACCAATATATTTACTGCTTTTATAGTAATATTGTAGTATACATATCACGACAAAAATAGACATAAAGATTTGGGGGAAGCAATATGAAGGGGAATCTGACAAAGCAGCTAGGCGGAATTATTATAGGTGTTATATTGGCATCTTTAATTATCACCTCTCTATCAAACTATTGGGTAAGTTACCAAAAAACTTATGAAGCGGCAGGGATTGAAGCGGTAGGCTGTGCAAATATTACAACAGGACTCATCAATCCCAGTGACATAGAAGATATCATTAATGGAAATCAACAAAAAAGAGCAGAACTTGAAAACACAATCAACTGGACCACAGATCATAAACAAATTTTTGAGGATCAGTTTGTGATTTCTTTAGACGGTACGATCTTGGCTGCTGATGATAATATGAAAGCACAAGGATTTAAGGCTGGAGATCGGTTTTTTATTGACCCTGATCTAGTTAAAATGATACAAGAAACAAAGCATCCTCATTATTCCAAAATTTACGACTTTGGCGGAATGAAGCGGATCACCGGATATGCACCGATTTTTAAGGATCATGACCCAAATAAAGAGATCATTGCTTTGAATGCAATTGACTTTGATGCAAGTATTGTTACAGAACGGACATGGGACTCCGTTAAGGATGGATTCCTGTTAGGGCTTTTGCCAATGCTGGCAGCCTGTATTATAACGATTTGGTTCATTCGCAAAAAGACAAAGCCGATTACGGTATTAATTCAGCACGCAAAAAGAATCGCTGAAGGGGACTTAACGGTTGAGGATATAAAAGTAAAAAATAAGGACGAAATTGGGGAATTAGCAAGCGCTTTAAATACGATGACACATAATCTTAGGGATCTCATTACACAATTTCGTGTTAGCACTGAACATGTAGCATCATCATCTGTTCAATTAGCCAGCAGTGTAGAACAAACCAACTTTGCTGCTGAGCAAATTGGAGGAACGATGCAGCAGTTAGCGTCTGGTGTTGACCAGCAAGTAAGAAGTGTTGAGGAAGCCTCTATAAAAGTAAATGAAATGTCAGCAGGAGTTAAATCAATTACAAGTCATACGAACAGCGTTTCGGCTGTCGCTGTTTCAACGACAGAAAAAGCCCAAGAAGGAAGTCAAGTTATTCAAACTGTAGTTGGACAAATGGGGGAAATCACTACACAGGTTAACAAGCTGTCAGAAATCATCAAAGGATTGGGCAATCGTTCTCATGAAATTGGAGAAATCATTGAGGTCATAACAGGTATTGCAAACCAAACCAACTTACTGGCATTAAATGCTGCGATTGAAGCTGCAAGGGCTGGAGAACATGGCAGCGGATTTGCGGTAGTAGCTGATGAAGTAAGGAAACTAGCAGAACAGTCATCAGAATCTGCTCAGCATATCTCAAAGCTAATATCGGCTATCCAAAAGGAAACGGATACTGCTGTCCAATCAATGGATGTTACAAAGAAAGAAGTAGTCTCAGGTATTGATATGATGAACAGTGCGGGAGATTCATTCCAGCAAATACACGGTTCTGTCAATGAAGTTACTACTCAGCTTCAAGAAGTAGATTCAGCCATGAACAAGATGGCAAGGAACGCTGAGGAAATTGTTCAATATATCAAATATATTTCAGAGATAGCGGGAACAGCAGCAGCTGGAACAGAAGAAGTGTCCTCATCAGCCGAGGAGCAGATAGCCTCAATGGAAGAAATCTCTTCTTCCGTTACATCATTATCAAAAATGGCTGAAGAGCTCGAATTACAGATTGGAAAGTTTCGAATATAGGGGAATTGTGACTGTTTTGTGAAAATACTATGGCTTTTTAGGTAAGGAAAATAGTATTATGTAAAATAAGTATAAAAATTTTCCAATATTTTTATGTTATTCTATGATTCTTTCGTTTTTGGGTGCCGCCTAGGGAAGGGGGTTATGTTATGTCGGTACATCACTTTATAGCAGCAAATAAGGAGCTGCCGGTGGGCAGTTTCGGTTATAAGTGGATATTGAAGCCTGCTTCTGAATTAGCTAGGGAAGGTAAGTTCGGATGGGAACAGAGTGAATACGTTCAAGAACCGTTTGTAAAGGTATTTGAAAGCTTAGAAGATACATATGGAATTGATATAATAAAGCTGGATGGATATGAACAAATAAAAGCGAAGTTTAAATATAAGTATGTATATGAACTGCTATGTTCTCATCATAGAAAAGGATATAGAGAGCTTTTTAAATATATTGATACTAATTTATTACATGATGAAGAAATAGAAATATATACCTGCCTGGATGGCCATGAATTACAAAAGAAAGACGATGACCTCGATACGACGGTCAATTTAAAAACACTAGAGTTTATTGGACAGTTAGGGAATATTAAACTAGATAAGAAACGCTATATTACACAATTAGGTGAAATGTTCTGGCTAAGAGAGAAGCAATATGTAATCGTGAAAAAATAAGTAAAAGAAGGCCCCTGTTGGATACCCAAACAGGGGCCTTCTGAATAATCTAGTCACACTGTCCACCACCAGTGGAAACTGTCCACGGACGGTACCTGGTACCTATTGGAGTGATTTGAGGTCTTGGATGATTTGTTCGATTGGCAGGTTGACTCCATCATATCCTTTGACAGCGATGCCTTGTTGGTTTACTAGGAAGAATTTGGTGCTGTGTGTTACTTGGTCTGTGCCTTCTGGCTTTTCTGCTAGGGTTTTGACTGACTTGGCAATTCTTCTGATATCTTCTCCAGTGTATCCTGTTAAAAAGTCCCAGTTAGAAAAGTCTGCCTCATATTTTTTGCCATATTCGGTTAGGACTTCAGGAGTATCAAACAATGGATCAACACTAAATGAAACTAACTGAACATTAAGACCTTCTGATTCTAGTTGCTGCTGGAGCTTTGCCATGTTTGCAGTCATTGGCAGACAAATTGTTTCACAGTTTGTAAAAATCATATTCATAATCCAAACATCGCCGTCGTAATGATCCTTCATGATGGTTTCGTTTTCTTGGTTCACAGCTTCAAAGTCAGCTATTGGCCAGTCGTAATCGGGAACGAAGTTAGAAATAGTACTATCGTCTGCAGGATCCTCCATTGCTTCCACTGCTTGATTTTCATTGGAGCATGCACTTATTATCAATAAACTAAACATTACAAGTAAGAAGAAAAAGAGCTTCTTCATGTGATCACCAGTCCTTATAAGATAAGATAAGATACCCTCAGTGTACTTCTTTTCTTTTTAAAATAATGTGATAGACCTCACAAGTAAAAAGTTCAAATCAAAAACCTAATGGAATCAATAAAAAACCCAATATATTGTAAAAATATCTCAAAAAAATATTGAATATTCCTAATATTTGTGTATATTTAAATTAAACAGTAATTTAAAAAACTGAATATTCATAACCGACCATTTTAACTGCATGCTAGAAATGATTCGCAGTTAAAACGAAAGGGGGCAAGTCTGCGTATCTTTGTTACATAGAACTATAAAAGGTTTTTCGTAGTTTATTAAAGGTATTTCTTTTTTCACTATTAGAAAAGCGCTTACAGTTTTAGGTTCTATTTATGCAAACAAGAAGACATACACAGAATACTTGTTAAAAGGTCTATCGAATTATGGATTGAGTGTCATCTTTAAAGAATAGTTTGTTAGATTTATTAGAAATGATATATTCAGCAATGCTTTTGAATAAATATAGACATGCAATTTGATAATGGGAAGGATGATAAAGATGGATTTCTCGTATACTGCGAAGGAAGAAGCTTTTCGTAATGAATTAAGAACATGGTTGCAAGATAACCTGCCTGAGGGCTGGCTGGATGGTACTTTTGAGTATCCAGAAGAGGAAAATGAAAGAGCTGCCTTTTTAAGAGATTGGCAGAGAAAACTATCAGAAGGAAGATGGGCAGGGATCTCTTGGCCTGAGCAATACGGTGGAAGAGGTGCAACACTAGTTGAAGAAGTCATTTTTGAACAAGAAATGGCAAAGGTGAAGGCGCCGCCAATTATTAATACAATTGGGACTGCAATGGTAGGTCCAACTTTATTGCAGATTGGAACAGACTACCAAAAAGAAACTTATGTTCCAAAGATTTTAAATGGAGATGAAATTTGGTGTCAGGGCTACTCTGAACCAAGTGCAGGTTCTGACTTAGCAGCGATTCAAACTCGTGCTGTGAAGCAAGGGGATAAGTGGATCATCAATGGTCAAAAGGTTTGGACTTCATTTGCGCATCTTGCAGATAAGTGTTTCTTGCTAGCAAGAACAGAGAATACTGGCAAGAAGCATGAAGGAATTACAGCATTCCTTATTGATATGCACCAGCCTGGTGTAGAAGTAAGACCGATTCACCAAATCAATGATGCTTACGATTTTAACGAAGTATTTTTAAATGATGCAGTTGCTTACGAAGCTGATGTAGTAGGAGAAGTTGGCGATGGCTGGAGAGTAGGTCTAATTCTATTAAGCCATGAACGTGTGGGTGTTGCGAAGCAAACATTTAGACTTCAAAAGTTGTTTGATGAGCTAGCTGACATGGCGAAGACATTAGAAAAGAACGGCCGACCGCTAATTGAAGATCAAATTGTTCGTCAAAAACTAGTTGGTTTCCGTGCTAAAACAAGAGCCCTTCTATTAAACTACTATCGTCATTTAACAGATACGATCCGCAATGGACGACCAGGTCCTGAAGGTTCATTGGATAAGCTTGCTTCCAGTGAATTAGGACAGCAGATGCTGGCGTTTGGCGTATCTATTCAGGGAGCAAACGGTCAATTATGGAAAGAAGATGCACCGGTTAACGCAAATTGGCAGAAAGATTGGCTTCGTTCTTTCGCTTATACAATTGAAGGCGGTACTTCTGAAATTCAAAGAAATATCGTTGGTGAACGTATACTTAAATTACCTAAGGATATTAAGCATTAATCATCTTATTAAACTCATATTTTTTAATAAAAGAAAAAGTGGATCGAAAACTCGGAGGTGGAAAAAATGGATTTTGCATTAAATGAAGAACAAACATTATTTCAAAATCAAACACGTCAATTTTTAGAATCAAAAGGTGATTTAACAATTCCTCGCAGCTATATGGAAGGTAAGGAAGAAGTATTAGAAGAATTATGGAAAGGTTTAGGTGACCTTGGTTACATGGGAATCACTATTTCAGAGGAATATGGTGGTTTAGGACTTGGTGACTTAACACTTGTTCCAATTTTAGAAGAAATGGGCCGCGTGGTTGTTCCTGGTCCATACCCAGAAACGGTTGCATTTGCTGTTCCTTTATTACAAGCATATGGCACAGAGGCACAGAAGCAAAAGTATTTGCCTTCCATTGCTGAAGGAAAGAGAAAAGTTACTCTTGCGGTTCTTGAAGCAAGCGGAGAATTAGCGCCGTCTGAAGTTCAATTACAAGCAAAAGTCAGCGGTGACGAGTATGTTCTTCAAGGAACGAAAATCCTTGTTCCGCATGGTGATATTGCTGATACATTGATTGTGCCTGTTCGTACAGGAGGAACGAATAGTGAATATGGTATTTCCTTAGTAATCGTAGATGCTGATCAAGTAACTCTTGATACAAAAAAGCAAATCAGCATGGACGAAACAAGAAAAATGGTGCAGGTTACTTTCAATGAAGTGAGAGTACCAAAAGCACAATTGTTAGGACCTGAGAATGCTGGCTGGGGAATCCTTCAATCAGGACTTATTCACTTAAATGCGGCATTAACTTCTACAATGGTTGGCGGTATGGACCGCGTCGTTGAAATGTCTACGGAATATGCAAAGACACGTGAGCAATTTGGTCAGCCAATCGGCCGTTTCCAAGCGATTAAGCACCGAATCGTTGATATGAAGTTAGATATGGACAGCGCTCGTTCACTTTCATACTATGCTTCATGGGCGGTTGAAAATAAAACAGATGATATGGTTGAAGCAGTAGCTCTTGCTCGTTCTTTCAGCAGTGAAGCTTACTTAGATATCGCTGGTAAAAATATTCAAAACCATGGTGGTATGGGCTTTACATGGGAATTTGATTGCCACTTTTTCCTAAAGCGTGCTCGCGCATTAGAAAATCACCTTGGATCACCTGAATCATTCCGTGAAACAGCAGCAGTTGAAATGGGATGGAATGGAAAGAAAGCATTAGTTTAATAAAAGTACAAAAACATTGTTATTTTACAAGAATGATTTCATCGTCAATAGTAAGGTATAGGGTAACGTTTAATTTAGTATAAAAGGATACTCAGCAGGTACCAGGTAACGCAAAAGGACAAAAACAGCTTATTTGTCTTTTTGTGGTACCTGGTACCTTTTTAGTTTATATGTTAACTAATTTTAAGAATAGGTTGACATTAAAAGAAAAAATCATTACTATTTAATTATTCTAAAAATTATGGAGGTGGACGACGGTGAAATCAAAACTGAATGCTATGGATATTAGCTTGGTGGGGATGTTTGTGGCATTGATGGCAATAGGAGCTAACATTACAACAATTGCTCCGTTTATGGTGGTTGGCGGTGTTCCGATCACGCTGCAGACATTCTTTGCTATTTTGGCAGGTGCGATTTTGGGAAGTAGATTAGGAGCTATCGCGATGATCGTTTACGCTTTTGTAGGGTTAGCAGGTGCTCCAGTGTTTGCGAAATTTAGTGGAGGGATTTCCCATTTATTAAGCCCGACTTTTGGTTTTATTGTTTCTTTTATTTTTACAGCCTATGTTGTTGGTAAGTTAATAGAATACAAGAAAACATTAACTACATATGTGTATGCCTCTCTCATTGGGATGGCTATTAACTACCTTTTTGGAACGAACTGGATGTATTTTGCTTACAAGTTATGGGCTGCGGCACCGGATGGTTTTACATATAGACTAGCATGGCTATGGATGGTTGTACCTTTGCCGAAGGATATTCTCTTATCCATTGGGGCTGCGATGTTTGCACATCGATTTGAGGTAAATGTGTTATCAAAGAGTTATTTTAGAAGATTAAGACGAAGTGCTTAAAAATTCGAGGAGGAAATAATAATGAGTTACTGGAAACAACTAGCATACGCTGTATTAGAAGGTTATGAACTGACGGACGATGAGAGTCTGAAATTGTTAACTAGCCCAGATGAGGAACTGCTTGAAGTGTTGAATGGTGCATATGTCATTCGCCACCACTACTATGGAAATAAAGTAAAGTTAAATATGATTATGAATACAAAGTCTGGTCTTTGTCCTGAAAACTGCGGATATTGTTCCCAATCTAGTATTTCTAAGGCGCCAATAGAAAAATACTCTATGCTGGATAAAGATGAGATACTGAAAGGTGCTAAGCGTGCACATGAACTAAATGTCGGTACATATTGTATAGTGGCAAGCGGAAGAGGACCAAGCAATAAAGAGATTGATAAGGTAGCATCCGCTGTTAAGGAGATAAAAGATCAATACAATCTAAAGATTTGCGCATGCCTCGGTATTTTACAGCCAGATCAAGCTGCTAGATTAAAAGAGGCAGGGGTCGATCGATATAATCATAACCTCAATACCTCAGAAAATCATCATGAATTCATTACAACTTCCCACACTTATCAAGATCGAGTCGACACGGTTGAATTAATAAAGCAACAAGGAATTTCGCCATGTTCCGGTGTGATCATAGGCATGAAAGAAACGATGCAGGATGTGATTAGTATGGCGAAAAGTTTGAAGGCCATTGACGCCGATTCCATTCCAGTGAACTTTCTACACGCGATTGATGGTACACCATTAGAAGGGACTAATGAGCTGAATCCTAGATACTGCTTAAAGGTGCTTTCACTTATGCGTTATATTAATCCAAGTAAAGAAATCCGAGTCTCCGGAGGAAGAGAAGTGAACTTACGAAGTTTGCAGCCGTTGGGCCTTTACCCAGCAAATTCTGTTTTCGTCGGCGACTATTTGACAACAGAAGGGCAAGAATCTTCTGCTGACCATCAAATGCTTATCGACCTCGGATTTGAGATTGATTATATAAAACCAGAAAATGACTTAATTGTGAACAAATAATGATTTAGGTACCAGGTACCGCAGATGGACAGATTTGGTGGTTTTGTCTTTTTGCGGTACCTGGTACCGATTTTTTTATCGTGGTTAATCATTAGATTTTGGGGTGGGATTATGACATAATGAAGTAAAATTAAGCTTGTGTAAAGGAAGTTTCTCTGTGGATTTCGGTGAAGCTTATGAAGAGGGGCTTTTAAGAGGTGGTCATCATTAGAAAAATTAAAAATATATTATTCATCATAGCGGGATTCCTGTCTTTAGGTCTCGGCATTTTAGGAATCGTTCTGCCGGTTGTGCCGACAACTCCACTTTTATTGCTTGCCTCTTTCTGCTTTGTGAAAGGATCCACTAAGTTTGAGACTTGGTTCAAGGGAACTGATTTATATAAAAAGCATGTTGAAAGCTTTTTGCGAAATAAAAGTATGACCTTGAAGCAAAAGGTAATGCTTAATTTATTTGCAGATACGATGATTATCATTGCTTTTATAAATGTTCAAATTGTATATGTAAGAGTGCTGCTAGTCTTAATAATCATTTATAAATATTATTATTTCATCGCGAAAATCAAGACAGTTAAAAGTGATCAATGGAAAGAACGAGCATGATCCATGTGAACATAAATAAAGAGCCCCTGAGGGCTCTTTATTTTATCGTACGCCTTTCATAAAACCTTGAATTTTAGGTGCTAATAGGAAGAGGATGATCCCTAATAAGATCGAGATGCCTCCGATTACACCAAAGTACGTGATCTCCGTCTCTGCTGAGTAGAATTTCACAATTTGAGCGTTAATCGCCTGCGCTGCAGCATTGGATAAGAACCATAAGCTCATCGTCTGTGCAGAGAAAGCAGCAGGCGCTAATTTGGTTGTTGCTGAAAGTCCAACAGGTGATAAGCACAATTCACCGAGCACAACAATGAAATAGCTAAGCACTAACCATAATGGATTTACCAATGAATCCGTTCCTGCTAAATAGCCTGGGATGAGGATAACTAAGAAAGATAATCCAGCGAACAATAATCCAAAAGAAAACTTTTTAGGAATGGATGGCTGGCGTTTGCCTAATTTTACCCACATCCATGCAAAAACAGGTGCCAAAATGATAATAAATAATGGATTTAACGATTGGAACCAAGCAGGAGAAATACTGAAGCCTGCAAATTCTAGATCTGTACGTTTATCCGCGTAATTAGCAAGAATGGTTGCTCCTTGTTCCTGAATAGCCCAGAACATAACAGATGCTATAAATAAAGGAATATAAGCAATCAAACGTGAACGTTCTACAGCAGTTGTTTTTGGACTGCGATACATGACCGTAAAGTAGACAATTGGAATCCCAATTCCAAGAACACCTACTAAAGCAATAAAGCTATCGAATGTTAAGATACCCATTGGAATGGTAACAGCAATTAAAATTACGAGAATGATGGCGCCTATACCAAAACGAGTATATACCTTTTTCTTTTCTGATGGTGAAAGCGGGTTAGGAACAAAGGTTCCTGCTAAACCAAGAGATTTCTTCTTTGTTATTAAAAAGACTAATAATCCAATGAACATTCCGACTGCAGCAATTCCGAAGCCGAGATGGAAATCATACTTTAATCCAACTTCTCCGACAATGAGTGGAGCAGTGAAGCCTCCTAGGTTGATTCCCATATAGAAAATACTGAACCCAGCATCGCGACGGTCATCTTTTTCACTGTAAATTTCTCCAACAACGCTTGAAACATTAGGCTTTAGTAAACCTGTTCCGATTACGATCAATACCATGGAAATAAAAAACATCGAGATGCTTCCAGGTACCGCTAATACAATATGACCAAGCATGATTAAAATTCCGCCATAGAATACAGCTTTGGACGTACCAAAGATTCTGTCTGCCAGCCATCCACCGATAATTCCAGACATATACACTAGTGAGCCATAGATAGACATGATGGCAAGGGCGGTAGATTCATCGATTCCCAATCCGCCTTTTGACACTTCATAGTACATATAGAAAACGAGGATGGCTCTCATACCATAGTATGAAAATCGTTCCCAAAACTCAGTAAAGAAAAGAGTAAACAAGCCCTTAGGGTGACCGAAAAAACCCTTTTGAGGAACACTATCTACTATTCTTTGTTTATGATCATTTGTCATGATAAATCCCCCTCGTATAGTACTAGTAAGAGCTCTTTCTAGAAGAATTTCCAGTTGATCCGGATCCTCTAAAATTCACTCTAGATTCCTATAGGTTATCAAGGTTAGCCTTTCGGCTTCCCCATCTTAAATATTTTAGTTTTACCCTTGTTTCACCCACCTGATGGGGAAGCCGAGGTAAAGTTCAAACTATCAATAATAGATTAATGTGTTGTTCTTATTTCGCAGGGGGATAGTTTCCCTACTGCTTCTTTGAAATGCCTTTAACTGAATATCGAGAAATGGCGGAGAATGGAGGAAGCTCCAGCGTTTTACTCCGTCATTTTTTTATAGCGTTCATAGACCTGCTCATGGGACAATGGAACCGACAGGATCGTATCAGGATATTGCTTCTCCCCCTTGCGGACACTTTGGTGTACTGCTTCATAAGCCTGCTACCCATGGTTCATTATTGAAGGTCTAACCACTGGTTGCGCCGCCGTAAAAGAAGTGAGTGTAGCGCTCATGATGGACTTCTTTTCTTTGAGTGCTGATGACGAGGAAGACATCGATGATTCCCGTGGGCACCCAGGTCTGAACGTTCTTGATTAACTTACATACTGGAGGTGATTGGTATGTCACAAATGCTTGTTGGTGTAGATGTAAGCTTGAAGTCCCATCATGTCCATTTCATGAAGGAGGACGGGTCCACACTCGCCG
>NZ_LT707408.1:665041-738129 GCF_900156875.1 Robertmurraya dakarensis
TCCCCCTCGTATAGTACTAGTAAGAGCTCTTTCTAGAAGAATTTCCAGTTGATCCGGATCCTCTAAAATTCACTCTAGATTCCTATAGGTTATCAAGGTTAGCCTTTCGGCTTCCCCATCTTAAATATTTTAGTTTTACCCTTGTTTCACCCACCTGATGGGGAAGCCGAGGTAAAGTTCAAACTATCAATAATAGATTAATGTGTTGTTCTTATTTCGCAGGGGGATAGTTTCCCTACTGCTTCTTTGAAATGCCTTTAACTGAATATCGAGAAATGGCGGAGAATGGAGGAAGCTCCAGCGTTTTACTCCGTCATTTTTTTATAGCGTTCATAGACCTGCTCATGGGACAATGGAACCGACAGGATCGTATCAGGATATTGCTTCTCCCCCTTGCGGACACTTTGGTGTACTGCTTCATAAGCCTGCTACCCATGGTTCATTATTGAAGGTCTAACCACTGGTTGCGCCGCCGTAAAAGAAGTGAGTGTAGCGCTCATGATGGACTTCTTTTCTTTGAGTGCTGATGACGAGGAAGACATCGATGATTCCCGTGGGCACCCAGGTCTGAACGTTCTTGATTAACTTACATACTGGAGGTGATTGGTATGTCACAAATGCTTGTTGGTGTAGATGTAAGCTTGAAGTCCCATCATGTCCATTTCATGAAGGAGGACGGGTCCACACTCGCCGACTTTTCTGTTTCTAATGATCAAACCGGGGCCGAAACCCTGATCAAACGAATGCTAGAAACTGCGGAAAAAAGTCAGGCCAACCAATTGAAGATTGGGATGGAAGCCACTGATCTTTACAGTTGGCACCTTGCCCATTATCTACAAGACCAAATGAAAGGCTATGAACCTAAGTTTCAAGCCTCTATCTACGTACTAAATGCGAGAAAAGTCGCTCGTTTCAAAAAAGGGTATGATTCTCTTGTAAAAAACGATCGCATAGATGCCTGGGTCATCGCTGACCACTTGCGCTTTGGCCGACTGCCAGCCCAAATGAAAGATGCCATACAATATGAAGCTCTTCAGCGCTTAACGCGAACAAGGTTTCATTTTATGCGGGAGATTGCCCGAAATAAAACGTATTTCCTTAACCAGCTCTTTTTAAAGTTCAGTGGACTGAGACAGGATAATCCATTTTCAGATAAATTCGGAGCTACGAGTATGGCTGTCATGGAGGAACTAGAGCCCGAAACGATCGCTGAAATGAGCCTCGAGGAACTCGTCGAGTTCCTGCAAGATAAAGGAAAAAACCGATTTGAAAAGCCAGAGGAAATCGCAAAATACCTTCAAAAGTTGGCTAGATCATCTTACCGGCTGAATAAGGCTATGCAGGACCCCGTAAATATTTCGATGTCTGTTACTTTAAGTACCATTCAACATATCGAGTCACAGGTAAAGCGTCTGGATAAAGAAATTGCCAAGTTAATGAAAGGCATACCGCAAACCCTAACGTCTGTAAAAGGAATTGGAGACGTTTATGCGGCAGGGTTGATAGCTGAAATTAGCGATATAAAGCGATTTAAAGATCATCATGCCTTAGCGAAATATGCAGGTTTGGTATGGAACCAGAACCAATCAGGCGAATTCGAATCCCAGGAAACGGCTAGAATGAGGACAGGTAATAAATACCTGCGTTACTACCTTATTCAAGCTGCCGATAAGATCCGAAAGTACGACTCTGAATATAAAGCTTTTTACACAAAGAAGTACGATGAAGTTCCAAAACATAAACACAAACGCGCTCTCGTCTTAACCGCAAGAAAACTGGTACGATTGGTGTTTTCGCTACTACGCACCAATCAGTTGTACACACCACCCGAAAGGAGAGATTAAAACTTCTCATTCACACCCTTTCAAACACCCAGCTTCACACTTGAAAGTATTGGTAAAAAATTGAAAATAGTGTGAGGTTTATTAGGTATACTCTTTTTTAAACACTTTTCAATGAAAGACAATATTAATTTCCAATTCATTGAATTTTAGTGCTTGACATATTACCACTGGGCTTATACATTTTTCTATAATAATTTAATTGTTTAAAACTGTCAAAAATATATTTTTGATTGAAAGTGTTTTCCTTTCCTCTGTTGGAAAAGTTTAAAAACACCGTTATGTAATTATTATATTAGAATAATAGTTTAGACGAAGAATTTAAAAAATTAAAACAAAAAAAGACCTTGTTACCGTATAACAAGGTCTTTAGAGTATATTTACCAAAGGCTTGGCTTCACAACCATAAACCACAGCATCGCAGCTAATAATAGAATATATGTCCAAGTTGTTTTTATTAACTGTGCCGCTAGCACTTCTTTATCAGCCTCTTCCTCCTCAAACTTACGCAGTTTTGGTGTAAACGCGCGTGCTAAGAAGAATAAAGAGAGAAACATTACGAACAAGGTCATCAAAATCCATGGTGTTTGCCAAGACCAAGGGCCCGTGAAAACCAGCAGGACTCCAGATATAACGAGTACGTGTCCAGCATGCTTCGCGAGGCGCACTATGAACCTGAATGAGTTTAAATAAGCGCCAAGCTCTGGTTGGACAGCTGTTTTCATCTTTTTAATAAGAGGAAACAGAATGAAGAAAGGTCCAACCGAGGCTGTTGCACTGAGAACATGAGTATAAATGAAGAGCCTGTATAGAAAATCCATCTCTTTGCCTGTTAGTCGTTTACAGGACTGAACTCATGCACCCAAACTCTCATTTGCGGAAGCCATGGCATACCAGGGTGATAAGAAAGGATCGATTGTTTGTAGTCTTCAACTGTTTCAAATCCTTCTTGACGGGCGTGCTCATCCGTTAGTTCACCTAGAGCTTGAGAATAAACAGAGTCTACTCTGAATTTCTTTCCTTCTAACTCCATGATTTCTCCGACGTCGGCATATCTGCCATTTCGACGAGTAGCTGTTTTCTTTCCTGCTAGAACCTTCTCAACATCTGCTGGCATTGTTACAAGTCTGTCAATGCTGCATGTTTTTGGCGGTAACGTTTGATTTTCTTCATGATTAGACATAATAAAACCCCTTTCATCTATGTACGCCATTAAATGTACCATATTTCTATCAAAACATTAAATATTTCCATCATGAAGAAGGGGTTAATCTTAAAAAGATTAATATCCATGATGAAATAGACACATTGGCAGCGAAGGAGTAAAGTATTAATTGACAGGAAGTAAACAAAATGGTGAATGCTTCTTCTCTTTTTTAGATAAAAAGGGATATTCACCAAGCTTGTATTTATTTATAGGAAGTATCACGGTAAAATTCATACATTATTCTACAGAAGAGAAGGGGAAATTCTTGACTTACATTGAGAAAGATACGAAAGAGTATAAAAGAGCCAGTATTGCGCTGTTCCTGGGGGGATTTGTAACTTTTTTCATCCTTTATACCACGCAGCCTCTCTTGCCGATTTTTGCTGAGGAGTTTCAGGTGTCTGCGACGTTATCAAGTTTAACGCTATCCTTATCGACAGGTGTTCTAGCGTTAGTTATGCTTTTTGCAGCGCCGTTGTCTGATTCTTTTGGAAAGAAAAAGGTTATGATGGTTTCCATTATTATTACTTCAATTCTCGGATTAATTACAGCATTCAGTCCGAATTTTATAGCGCTGCTTATATGCAGGGCTTTGTTAGGGATTTTCATCGCAGGGGTTCCTTCGCTAGCGATGGCTTATGTTGGAGAGGAATTTAATCCGCGTGGAATGGGGAAGGTAATGGGACTCTATATAAGTGGAACGAGTCTTGGAGGCCTGGCCGGAAGGGTTTTAACCGGTGTACTAACCGATTTATTCTCATGGAGAATTGCTTTAGTTATTATCGGGCTGTTATCGCTTGTTTTAAGTGTTATTTTCATCTGCGCCCTGCCAACACCCCGCCGCTTTATGAAAAAGCCGCTGCAATGGGGAACGTCGTTGTCAGCTTATAAAAAGATACTTGTTAAAAAGCGATTAATGTCGCTGATCTTTTTGGCATTTTTGCTAATGGGCAGCTTTGTGACGCTGTTTAATTATATTGGCTTTTTACTAATGGAACCGCCGTATAATTTAAGTCAAACATTTATTGGTTTTATCTTTATAGCAAATTTATGCGGTACATTTAGTTCGGTTTATATGGGAAAAAAAGCTGACAAACATGGGAATTTCCCGATGCTGCTAATCTCCCTTGGAATCTTCCTTGCTGGAGTACTCATAACATTATTTGCGCCGCTGCTGGTGAAAATCATGGGTATTGGCATATTCACCTTCGGATTTTTCGCAGCTCATTCAATTGCAAGTGCTTGGATTGGAGAAGATTCGGGATCGTATAAGGCACAGGCATCATCCCTTTATCTTCTTTTATATTATTTAGGTTCAAGCGTTGTAGGATCAGTAGGCGGCTTTTTCTGGACGCATTATCATTGGATAGGTGTGATTTCCTTAGTTTCAGCCCTATTAATCACAGCTTTCCCGCTTATCATAATTGCCCAAAGAAAAAAACAAGTAACAGGCCAATACCACCAAATAAGCAATCTCAAATAGGTACCTAAATAGGTACTAGGTACCGTAAAAGGACAGTTGTCCACGTGTAAAATACAAATACAAAAAAAGCCGGTTTTCTATTAATTTAGAGAACTGGCTTTTTGTTTTAGGGGATGTGATTATGGTTGTTACCTAATAAATGCTTCGTGATAACCTGCGTTTTTTAACATTTTTAAAAGTGCTTGTGCATTTTGATTGGAAGAGAAGGTTCCTGCTTGCACATGAAATATAGTTTGTTCTGTCATATTTTCAACTGAAATAAAGGCTTGGATACCCATTGAACGAAGGTTCCCAATCTGTCGTTCTGCAGGTACTCTTGAACTAAAAGAACCTGCAATTATCCTTTTTAATTCTCCGGACTTTTCATGATGAGGTGAGATGGATGGTGTATCAGGTGTGTTGGTTTGCAAATGAAAGGCTTTAATCAAACCTCTGACATGACCTTCGGCTACGTCTTGACGCCAAATTGTTTCTTTCATCGAAGCTGAGTCTAATGGATGATCGATAAACCCATTTTCGGTCAGCAATGCAGGCATCATAGTTTCTCGTAATACATGATAATTTGCTTTCTTTTGACCTCTGTCAAGAAGATTGTTTTTCTTAATAATTTCAGAATGGAAAATTTGCTGATATGCTGCGGTAATTGAAGAGTTCGAAATGCCGTCATAGATAAAGTCTTCATAGCCTCTTGCGTGACCATTAAAAGAATTACAGTGGATAGACAAATAAAAGTCAGCTCCCCATGCGTTTGCTTCATCAGTGCGCTCCGATAATGACTTTGTGGTATCTTTGTCCCGGCTTAACCTAATCTGGATATCTTTAATATCTGCTAATAATGCTGCGATCCGAAGAGCGATATCCAAATTAATTTCTTTTTCTACTAGTCCGTTGCCTTTAGCTCCTGGATCAGAACCGCCGTGTCCGGGGTCTATAAAAAGCTTCATGCTTATCCCTCCAATCTATAAATTGTACCTACTTATATAATAGGAAGAAAACGCAAAATCAGACAGGGGTGTTAAAAATATTTTTGGTACCAGGTACCACGGGTGGACAAATAGCGGAAATTGTCTTTCTGTGGTACCTGGTACCAAAAAACAATAAAAAATATTCTAATATATTTTTATGTTTATACAATTTTTATTCGTTCGTATAGAGCGTGTTCGCCAAATAATACTGTTAATTACAGCGTTATTTCACAATCGGAATATGTATATAGTGTATAAATATTAATGTAAGGATAATTAACATGAATATTTACTGTTTACTTTATTCGACATTTGTATTTTAATATTGTTATAGTTTTTTAAAAATTTAGAGATATATTGGATACAGGGGGTTGTTACACAATGTCTATTTTCAAAAAATTCATGCAGTTCTCTGCGGTGTCAAGTATGCTTCTTTTAGCAGCTTGCGGCGGGGGCGGAGATGAAACGGCAAGCGGTACAGAAGGACAAGCAGATGGAGGTTCGGGAGTTGTCTCAGCGGATATTGGGGTCATTTCATACAATAGCGGCCCTGGTGCAGCGTACGGTGAAGCAATTACGAACGGCTTGAAATTAGCTCAAGAAGAAATTAATGCTAAAGGTGAAGTCAATATCAACCTTAAGATTGAAGATTCTGCTGGTGAGCAAGACCAAGCCTTAACAGCAGCGCAAAAACTAATTAACTCAGAAAATGTAACGGCAATTATTGGGCCAACTTTAAGTACGGAAATGAACGTTGTTGGACCAGAAGCTGACTTAAGCGGTGTGCCGATTATGGGAACTTCTACAACAGCTGAAGGAATTCCGCAGCTTGGCGAATATGTTTTCCGTAATTCAATTCCTGAAGCATTAGCGATTCCGGCTTCACTTAAAAAAGCAATTGAAGCTTACGACGTTAAAAAAGTGGCGATTTTATACGGAAATGATGATGTTTTAACAAAGTCTGGCTTTGATACAATGAAAGCGACAGCAGAAGAAATGGGATTAGAGATTTTAACAATTGAAACTTTCCAAAAAGGTCAATCTGACTATAATGCACAGTTAACAAAAATTAAAAGTTTAAATCCAGATCTTATCCTAGCGTCTGCCCTTTATAATGAAGGAGCTGTAATTATGGATCAAGCCCGCAAAATGGGAATCGATGTTCCATTCGTAGGCGGTAACGGATTTAACTCACCTGAAGTTATTAACATTGCTGGCGATGCAGCTAACGGTTTGATTGTAGCAACACCATGGTTTGGTGAAAAGGAAGACCCAAAGGTACAAGACTTTGTAGCGAAGTACACAGAGAAGTTCGGTAAAGCGCCGGATCAATTTGCTGCTCAAAGCTATGATGGTCTATACATTTTTGCTGAAGCATTGAAAAATGCTGGAGATTCCGATCGTGATGCATTCCGTGACGCATTAGCTGAAATTTCAAACTTTGAAGGAATTCTTGGTAATTTCTCCTTTGATGAAGAAGGGGACGTTGTAATGGAGCCAACCGTTTTAACTATTAAAGACGGCAAGTTCCAAGAATTTAATGAATAGATTGTAAGAATTCAAAAAGGCTCTGTTAATGATATGTGCTAAATTTCTTTCTTCTACTAAAACATACGGAGAAAGGCTGGCAATATGTCTTAACAGAGCTTTACATTTTTGTAAGTGGGTGAGACAGCATGTTAATAGAACAATTGATTAATGGGATTACACTTGGGAGTATCTATGCCATTGTGGCACTAGGCTTTACACTTGTGTTTGGTGTTCTGGGAATTGTTAATATGGGACACGGAGAAATCTTTATGTTTGGCGCGTTTATCGGAGTGCTGGTCACAACCACATTCGGCT
Organism: Robertmurraya dakarensis; assembly: GCF_900156875.1. GTDB lineage: Bacteria > Bacillota > Bacilli > Bacillales > Cytobacillaceae > Robertmurraya > Robertmurraya dakarensis. The sequence goes on from NZ_LT707408.1 coordinate 672,383, forward strand.
TGCCGCTGTGGCTTGCGTTTCTTGCGGCGATTATTGTAACGGCCTTCATGGGTTATTTGCTTGAACGCTTTGCGCTAAGACCACTTCGTAACCATCAAGGAAGTAATCATTTAGCACCATTAATAAGTACCATAGGAGTATCAATCTTCCTTGAGAATCTATCGCACCATCTGTTTGGCCCTGGGAACCATCCTTTCCGTACGCCATTTGCTGAAATGAGTATTGAAATTGGGTCTGTGACTGTCTATTTGGTGCAAATAGTAATATTTGTAATTTCCCTAATCTTAATGGCTGCACTTTCATTTTGGCTCGGGAAGACAAAAGCAGGTAAAGCATTACGTGCTGTAGCAGAAAATCTTGAAACTGCCAGTTTATTGGGAGTGGATACTAAGAAATACATTACGTTAACCGTTATACTGGCGTCCGCTATGGGAGGAATTGCTGGTATCTTAGTCGGAATGGCGTTTAATGCCGTAACTCCACAAATGGGATTATCAATGGGGTTAAAGGGTCTTGCGATCATTATTTTGGGCGGTATGGGAAATGTCAAAGGAGCAATGGTTGGTGGATTAATCCTTGGATTAGCTGAGACATTTATCGTTGTTTACGGAGACTCCGGATACCGTGATGCCATTGCGTTTATCGCGATTATTGTTATATTGCTAGTGAGACCACAAGGACTATTTGGACAGAAAACATCGGATGTAAGAAGGTGAACAAATGCTTGCTGAATTAATCAATCCATATTATTTACAAGTCGGATCTTTTATGCTTATCAATATTATTCTTGGAATCAGCATGTATATCACCTTATCAACTGGACAACTGTCTCTTGCGAATGCAGGGTTCATGGGGATAGGTGCCTATACATCTGCGCTTTTAACGATTCATTTTTCTCTGCCTATTCCTGTTGGTGTTGTCATAGGTGCGATTTTTGCAGGACTGCTGGGGATCGTAGTCGGATTGCCGACGCTTAGATTAAAAGGGGTATTTTTAGCAATCGTTACCCTTGGCTTTGGGGAAGTCATACGTGTTATTTTTGTAAACTGGGAATCTCTCACAAAAGGTTCGGTAGGATTATCGGGCATACCTCATATGGGGAGAGAACTGTTAAAGACTGTAAAAGAACTTGGTTTTGAACCTAAAATGCTTGGATTGCAAAACAATCAGTTTATCTTTATGGCAATCTTCCTTATTCTTTTAGTCATTGTAATCTTTGTAATCTGGTTCTTTAAAAGACAAAACGATTCTCGAATTGGCCGAGCATTCTCGGCTATCAAACTAGATGAGCAAGCGGCAGAGTCTATGGGAATCAATATTACCTATTATAAAGTGCTAGCTTTTGCGCAAGGGGCGCTGTTATCTGGATTTGCGGGTGCGCTTTTTGCACATATGCTAGGCTATATCAGTCCGGCGGATTTTGCTTACCATAAGGCGATTGATATTTTGATATTCGCAGTTCTAGGCGGAAGTGAAGTCATTTGGGGACCTGCTTTTGGAGCGTTCTTCTTAACTTTACTGCCTGAGGTATTAAGATTTATTAGTGAATATCGCTATATGATCTATGGGGTAATCATTGTAGTGATGATGGTGGTGCGGCCGCAAGGACTTATTGATTTAAATGTAGTGAAATGGATTAAGAGAAAAACAACGAGAAGGGGGCTTAAGAATGGTACTGGAAATTAAAAAAGTATCTAAAAACTTTGGCGGCCTCAGTGCATTAACAGATGTCTCTTTTTCAATCAATAAGGGAGAAATCTTTGGTTTAATTGGACCTAACGGTGCTGGAAAGACAACTATGTTCAACCTGGTGACATCTATCTTTCCAACGTCATCAGGTGACATTATTTTTAAAGGTGAGAAAATTAATGAACTAAAGCCGCACCTCATTACGGAAAAGGGGATTTGCCGCACATTCCAGAACATACGCTTGTTCCCGCAAATGACGACGGTCGAAAATGTAATGGTTGGTGTGCATAGCAGAAGTTCTTCAGGAGTTTTAAAAAGTGTCTTTCGTCCGAAGTCGCAGCGTCAAGAGGAAGAAGGGATTAAAGTAAAATCTCAGGATCTTCTTAAGTTTGTCGGTTTAGAAGGCTATGAAGAAGTGGTAGCGGAAAACTTATCGTATGGTCAACAAAGAAGGCTTGAAATTGCTAGGGCAATGGCTAGTGACCCTGAATTGCTTCTTCTTGATGAACCGGCAGCTGGTATGAATGAAACGGAAACGGAAGACTTATTTCAGCTAATTAAACGGATCCAACAAAAGGGGATTACCGTCCTATTAATCGAACACGATATGCCGCTTGTTATGAATTTATGTGATCGTATTGCAGTATTAAATTTTGGAGTGAAAATTGCTGAAGGAACACCTAAAGAAATTCAAGATAATCCGGAAGTAATCGAAGCCTACCTCGGCCGAGAGGAGGATGAACTGGATGCTTAATGTATCAGGAATAAATGCTTTTTATGGAAAAATTCAAGTGTTGAAAAATGTTGGACTGCATGTAGAAGAGGGAAGTATTGTAACCATCCTTGGAGCAAATGGTGCTGGTAAAACGACGACAATGAAGACGATCTCTGGTCTTTTAAAACCGAAAGAAGGAAAGATTGAGTTTCTTGGTGAAGATGTAACAGGACTTAGACCTGACCAGCTTTTGCGAAAAGGAATCGCGCTAGTACCCGAGGGCCGGCAGATTTTGGCTGGGATGACGGTAATGGAAAACCTAGAAATGGGTGCATACCATCGAAAGGATAAAGAAATTGAGAAGGATCTTGAGATGGTTTTAGCAAGGTTCCCAATTTTAAAAGAAAGAGAAAAGCAGCTTGGCGGTACTCTTTCCGGCGGTCAGCAGCAAATGCTGGCGATTGCACGGGCCATCATGAGTAAACCGAAATTACTGTTATTAGATGAACCTTCTATGGGGCTTGCTCCACTTGTCGTGGCGGATATTTTTAACATTATTAAAGAAATAAGAGAAACCGGTACGACGGTACTTCTAGTTGAGCAAAACGCTAGACAAGCCTTGAAAATCTCAGATTTCGGGTATGTTTTAGAGACTGGTAAAATCGTTGCGGAAGGCAGTGCTGCTGATCTGCTTACAGATTCTCGAATAAAGGAAGCATACCTAGGTGTAAAATCATAATAGGGATATACAGAAACTCTCCAACAAGGAGGGTTTTTTGTTTGTTTATAAAGGGAATGGGGAAAATAAATTAATATACGAGAAAAGTATTGCAAAAAACTTTACCTGTGTTAAAATACATTCAAGTGAATAAATATTAATCCTATAAAAATAAAACAATTGGATATATTAGGAGGAACTTCGATGAAAAAGCATCTAAAGAGTATTGGAATTGCGCTTATGACTGTTGGGTTGTTAGCCGCTTGTGGACAAGAACAGGGTCAAAGCAATGGAGAAGAAAAAAAGGTTTTAGAAATGGGAACTTCAGCTGACTTCCCGCCGTTTGAGACACGTGACAACAGCGGTGAGATCGTTGGATTTGATATTGATTTAGCAAAAGCAGTTGCTGATGAGCTCGGTTATGAACTTGAAATAAAAGATATGAGTTTTGATGGATTAATTGGCGGGTTACAATCAGGGACGGTTGATTTCGTAGTATCTGGAATGTCGGCAACCGATGAAAGAAAAGAAAATGTTGATTTTTCAACTGAATATCATCGTTCAGGAGAAATGTTCATTACTTTACCAGATTCAAGTATCAAGAGTATGGACGATTTAGCAGGGACAAAAATTGGCGTTCAACTAGGTTCTATTCAAGATGAAGGGGCTAAGAAGCTAGCTGAAGAAATCGACCTTGAAGTTAAAGCTTTAAATAAAGTGCCTGATTTAATTCAAGAATTAAAATCCGGCCGTATTGATGCTGTGTATTTAGATAAAACAGTAGCGGAAGGTTATGTTAAAGAATTAGGCTTTTTAGGATTTGATGATGAAAGTGCAACAACACCTGGGATGGCCATTGCTTTTCCAAAGGGCAGTGAGCTTGTAGATGATTTTAGCAAAGTGATTGAAGAAATGAAAAGCAATGGTGAGATCGAGAAATTAGAACAAGAATGGCTATCAGAAGAATAACATCATAGAAATGAGGTGTAAGGCATGGATTTGGATTTCCTCCGAATCGTGCCTTCTATTCCATTTATCTTAAATGGAATATGGGTTACGTTATTATTTGTACTTGTAGCAGCAATTATTGGGTTTATTATTGGAACAATATTATCCTTATTTAAAATTTCAAATATAAGTTGGTTGAAGTGGTTTGCAGATGCATATACGTCTATTTTTCGCGGAACACCACTAATCCTGCAATTAATGATTTTTTATTTTGCGACCCCCCAGCTAACAGGGTATGATATCCCTGCTTTTCTGGCAGGTATATTAGCTTTTGGTTTAAACTCGGGTGCGTATATATCAGAAATCATTCGTGCGGGGATACAAGCTGTGGATGATGGTCAAAGAGAAGCGGCGGAGGCGCTGGGAGTTCCTTATAAGCCGATGATGAAAGATATCATTTTACCACAAGCATTGAAAAACATATTACCAGCGCTATTAAATGAATTTGTGACGTTAACGAAGGAATCAGCCATAGTCTCAACAATTGGTTTCCTTGATATTATGCGCCGTGCGCAAGTGGTCAGCGCAAATACTTATACCGCATTTGAACCGCTGCTTGTCGCTGGACTTATTTATTATCTATTAGTAATGGGGCTAACGCAGCTTGGCGGCCTTTTAGAAAGGAGACTGCGTAAAAGTGAGTAATGCTTTTATTAAAATAGAGGATCTTCACAAGTCCTTCGGCAAACTGGATGTATTAAAAGGAATTTCAACGACGATTCAAAAAGGTGAGGTTATCTCCATTATCGGGCCGTCAGGTTCTGGGAAGTCTACTTTCCTGCGTTGTATAAATTTACTCGAAAAGCCTACTAGTGGACGTATTTGGGTGGGTGACGATGAAATTACAGATAAATCAACCGATATTATGAAAGTGCGCCAAAATGTAGGGATGGTGTTTCAGCATTTTCACTTATTTCCTCATAAAACAGTGCTTGAGAATATTACGTATGCACCAATGAAGGTGAAGGGGATTTCGAAAGCAGAAGCAGAGAAGATCGCTTACGACTTATTAGAGCAAGTTGGGCTGGCTGAAAAAGCTGGTCAATATCCTAATCGTCTATCTGGCGGTCAGAAGCAGAGGGTAGCGATTGCGCGTGCATTAGCGATGTCTCCAGATGTGATGTTATTTGATGAGCCCACTTCTGCGCTTGACCCAGAGATGGTCAAAGAAGTGCTGGAAGTAATGCGTTCTTTAGCGGAAACAGGGATGACGATGGCGATCGTTACACATGAAATGGGATTTGCTAAAGAGGTAGCGGACCGCGTGCTATTTTTGGATGGCGGAGTTTTGGTGGAAGATGTACCGCCAGAAGAATTCTTCTCAAATCCGAAGAGTCAACGGGCACAGGATTTCTTAGAAAAGGTTTTATAAAAAAGATAAAAGAGTTGACATAATTTGTCCAGCTCTTTTTTTCTCATACTTAGGAGTTAAGGGAAAGGGAAATAGGTGATTGCTATGAAAGATCGTATTATAGAAGAAATTGATCACTGCAAAGATGATTTTTATAACATTAGTATTTATATTGGAGAAAACCCGGAGTTAGGTCATGAAGAATTTAAGGCATGTGAAGTTTTAACAAACCAATTGAAGAAACATGGATTTCAAGTTGAAATTGGCACTTGCGGGCTAAGTACGGCTTTTAAGGCTGTATATGATAGTGGCAAAGAAGGACCTGCGATTGGGTTTATGGCTGAATATGATGCATTGCCAGAGGTTGGTCATGCATGCGGGCATAACTTAATTGGAACAATGGGAATTGGTGCTGGAATTGGTTTGAGCAAGGTCATCGCAGAAACAGGTGGAAAGGTTATTGTTTTTGGTACTCCTGCAGAGGAAACGAGTGGCGGCAAGGTCACGATGGCGGAAGAAGGATTATTTGATGCTCTGGATGTTGCACTCATGGTTCATCCGCAAGATAAGTATGTAAAAAGCGGTACTTCATTAGCGATGGATGCTATTCAATTTGAATTCTTTGGAAAGTCTGCCCACGCTGCTGCAAGTCCGCATATGGGGATTAATGCTTTGGACGCAGTGATTCAAACGTTCAATAGCATCAATGCTCTTCGTCAGCATATTACTTCGGATGCTAGAATTCATGGCATCATTACAGAAGGTGGAAAAGCCGCGAATGTGGTTCCGGATTATGCGGTGGCACAATTTTATGTGCGTGCTTCCAAAAGGGAGTATGTGAATGAGTTAGTAGAGAAAGTGAAACGCTGTGCAGAGGGAGCTGCTCTTCAGACGGGCGCCACAATGAAATGGTCAAATTATGAGTTTTCGTATGACGATATGATTACGAATACGACATTATCTGATGTATTTACAAAGGAATTAATTTCCCTTGGGGTCGACGAGAATGAAATTTATGAAGATCGTGACGGTACTGGATCGCTTGATATGGGGAATGTCAGCCAGGTGGTGCCAGCAATCCATCCGTATATAAAAATCTCCAATGTGCCTTGCGTACCTCACACGCCGGAATTCCGTGAAGCGGCTATGAGCGAGCTGGGCAGAGAGGCGATGATGATAGGAGCAAAAGCAATGGCTTTAACTGGGTACGAAATCCTAACAAACCCAGAACTCCTGCAGCAAATCAAACAAGAATACAACAATCAAAAATAGGTACCTGGTACCGGTTGTGGACAGGTGTGTTTGTGGAGTGGACAGTGCGGAGCTATGATTTTTATTATAGCCACGCGCTGTTTTGTTTTATAATGGTTAAATAACTGGATGTGTGAGGTGGTAGAGTGTCAGGGGTCTTTGTGAAAAGAATTTACGATCCTGTAGAAGAAACGGACGGCTCCCGAATTTTGGTTGACAGGCTTTGGCCTCGAGGAATTAAAAAGGCAGAAGCTGAGTTAACATACTGGTATAAGGAAATAGCGCCAAGCAATGAACTTAGGAAATGGTTCGGGCACAAGCCCGATCGCTTTGAGGAATTTCGTCAGAGATACATAGAAGAACTGATGGGAGACGAACAAAAGCTGTTGAAAATTGAGGAGATTAAAAGGTTCACTAGCACCCAAAATGTTACGCTGTTATACAGTGCAAAGAACCAAGAATTTAATAATGCGGTTGTCTTAAGAGATGTAATCATGCAAACAATAAATAGATAAAAGAAAGAGGCTTCCAGTGGCAGCCTCTTAAACAGTTTCTAATTGCTTATATAGTCTTTTTAACTCCTCCTCGATTTCGGTAATTTGTTTTTCGAGTGGAGAAAGATTGCCTTGGACAAATTCTAATTTCTCTAAATCATGCTGAAGCCTGATGTACTCCGATTTAAGCTCCTGAATTTTACTATTAATCTCAAATTTCGTCATGCAGACACCTCGTTTCTACTACTATTTTTACCATATTAATTGTTTAGAATCTACAAAGTGGTAAGAATATCTCAATGAAATATCAATATGAGTGCTTTTTTTTAGTAACTAACGTTGGTTTATATTTGTTTATAATGTAATCTTTTTGTTTTTGTTGTTTTATAGATGAAAGAAGCAGAGTTTTAACAAGTTTCGAACCCCGAAAAACCGTTTTATGTAATAGGATACTGAATATTTAAATAACAACTGTTTTAAAAACCAAATAAATCACGAATAAACCAAAATAAATATTGTACAAGTGTGGGTGCCGTGATAAAATTTAAATAAATTCAGAAATGAAAGCGCTATATTTGGCTGATGCTCTGGATTTACATCTTGAATAAGAGTTTACTAAGTTAGAAAACTATTAAAAAGGAGTGTTACGTCGATGAAAAGCTTTGTCAATAAAGCAGTAATTTTTATTCTTGCGCTATCTCTTTTTCTAACTGGCTGTTCTTCCTCCTCTGAAGAAGGAAATTCTGAGCCTAAAGAGGGAAATCCGGATGTTTCTCTGGAAAATGTACCAGATAGATTTAAAGATGGAGAACAAGTGAAAGTAAAAGTAGTTAGAAAGATTGGCGGCGATGACCATACAGCACAATTTCTAGCTGGAGCTAAAGAAGAAGGCGAAGCGTTAGGATTTAAAGTTGATGTATTTACGGCTAACGGCGATACAGCAAAATTCCATGATGCGATTGCTCAAGCGCTGCAAGAAGATTTCGATGCCTTCATTATCTCACATGGTGACGATGCAGCAACTGTTCAAGATGTACAAAAAATTATCGATGCCGGTAAAAGTGTTGTAACATTTGACTCTAACGGAGACCTTGCATCAATCGATGGAGTAACACTTACTTCTCAAGATGACGCGGCATTAGCGAATTTAGCGTTAGATCAATTAATCAAAGATACAAACGGTGAAGCGAATATTGTTTACCTTTGGGTAGATGGATTCCCGCCAATGGTTAGACGTAACAATGTTTACCAAGAAGTACTAAAGAATAATCCTGGAATTAAAGAGCTTGAAAGATTTGGTGTTGCATCTGCTGATACATCTACGCAAACACAAAATGCGGTAGCGGCGATGTTGAACAAGTATCCAAAAGGAGAAATTGATGCGATCTTTGCGACATGGGATGCTTTTGCAATTGGTGCAGCGCGTGCGATTAAAGAAGCAGGAAGAGACGAGATTGCCATTTACGGCATTGACGTTTCAAATGCGGACCTTCAGATTATGCAGGAAGAGAACAGCCCTTGGAAATACACAGCAGCGGTTGATCCGAAGTTAATTGGCGCTGTTAATATGAGAATTGCTGCTAAGAAGCTTGCTGGTGAAGAAACACCTGCAGCATTCGACTTGGAAGCTTCACTAATTTCTCAAGAAGCCCTTCAAAGCTCAGGTTCTCCAGTAAACATGGTTAATCTTTCTGAAATCGTTGAAGGCTGGGGTGTTTCAACAGCGTTCGAAGAAGAGTGGATGAAGACGTTAAAAGAGTACTATAAATAATAAACTTAATGAAGCCTTATATCATGAAGAAACTTCCTTGATATAAGGTTTCAGCTTATAAAGATTCATAGAAGTATTGATTCCAAAAAGGCTTATTAAACAATAGGCTGTTCACTTTACGTTCTATTTTCCATGGAAGGAGGATCATGGGTGTGCCAACATTACTTGAAATGAAAAACATCTCAATTGAGTTTCCTGGTGTTAAAGCATTAAATGAAGTGAATTTTACTACAGAAACAGGAACGACACATGCTCTTATTGGAGCGAATGGTGCTGGGAAATCTACGTTAATGAAAGTTCTTTCTGGAGCTTACAACCACTATACTGGTGAAATCTTTATTGATGGAAAGAAAGTAGATATTCGTTCACCAAAGGATGCTCAAGATCAAGGTATACAAATTGTATATCAGGAGGTTGATACGGCACTCGTTCCTTATTTAACAGTTGGTGAAAATATTATGCTTAATGAGACTGTTAACGATATGGGAAAAGCTCAGTTTGTCAAATGGAAAGCAATTCATAAAAGAGCAGCTGAAATACTAGAAAGCATGAATATTAATGTATCATCAAAAACATTGGTCAGTGAATTAACATTGGCGGAAAAACAAATGGTGCTTATCGCAAGATCGGTCTCCAAACAATGTAAATTTCTCATACTTGATGAACCGACGGCTCCGCTTAGTCAATCCGAAACAAAGGAACTTTTTAGAATTGTACGAGATTTAGTGAAGCAAGATGTTGGTATTATATTTATCTCTCATAGACTGCCTGAACTTTTTGAAATATGTGAAGAAATAACAGTGATGAAAAATGGAGAGTTCGTCATTAAAGAGAAAATAGCGGAAACATCTCAAAATAAAGTGGTGGAATATATGCTTGGGGAAAAACTTGAAGAACAGTTCCCGAAGTACCACGGTGAAATTGGAGAAAATGTCCTGACAGTGGAAGGACTTCATGATACAGGCTTAGTGAAAAACTTCAGCATGCATGTGAACGAAGGTGAAATTGTTGGCATAGCTGGTTTAGTTGGTGCGGGCAAAACAGAAATTTGCAAAGCGTTATTTGGTGCTTCTAGAGTTACAGCGGGAGAAATCACGATTAGAGGCAAAAAAGTCAAAATAAAGAATCCGAATGATGCTGTCAGCAAGGGGATTGCGTTGGTACCGGAAGAAAGACGGAAAGAAGGAATTTTAGTTCAAGAATCTGTTGCTGCTAACCTTACCTCTGCGAGTTTAAGTAAATTCTCAAAGTTTCTTAGCTTTGTAGACTATAAGAGTGAGAAGAAGATATCTAAGGAAATGATCACAAGCCTTGGTATTAAAACACCGTCTGAAGAAACGTTGGTGCAAAATCTTTCAGGGGGAAATCAGCAGAAAGTTGCGATAGGTAAATGGCTGATAGCAGATGCTGATGTGTATATTTTTGATGAACCGACAAAGGGGGTAGATGTTGGTGCAAAAAAGGATATTTTTGAGCTTATATCTGGTTTAGCTCAACGCGGAAAATCAATCATCTATGCTTCCTGTGAACTATCCGAAATTCTCGGAATTACCGATCGTGTCTATGTTGTGTACGACGGCGAAGTAGCAAAAGAATTAGAAACCAATGCAACAAATGAAGAAGAATTACTATTCTATTCAACAGGAGGTAAATAGGATGAGTGCGGTAAATCCTGTTCAAAAGCCTGCTCCGCCTAAAAAAGGGTTTGAGCTGTTTGAATTTCTATATAAGTATGGAACGATTGTAACGATCTTTCTTTTAATTGCGATTTTTGCGATTGCAAATCCAAACTTTATTCAAGGTGCAAACATCGTTAATATCTTAAGATCGATTTCGATCGTGACCATTATTGCGATAGGGATCACAATCTCCTTATCTGTCGACGGTTTTGATTTATCTGTAGGTTCAACGGTGTCCCTTGCGAATGCGGTTGTTATTTCGATGTTTGTTTGGTTTTCACAAAATATCTTTGTTGCTATTTTGGCAGCGATTGCAGCAGCGCTTCTTGTAGGTGCATTTAATTCATTTATGATTGTAAAAGTGAAAATTCCAGATATGTTAATGACGCTGGCGACGATGTTCATCATCCAAGGGATCGCATTAACGTATACAAAGGGAGCAACTGTTTCTCAAAACATGGTTATGCCTGATGGGACATTCTCTGAAGGGGTAATCCCGGATATTTTCGGAAAAATAGGTCAAGTACCGTGGATCATCGTCATTATGGTTGTCGTGGTTGCAATTGTTCATATCTTTTTAAACTATACGAAACACGGCCGTTACATGTATGTAATCGGCGGCAATAAAGAAGCTGCTAGATTGTCTGGTATTCCAGTAAATAAGTATAAAGTATTTGCTTACCTGCTGTCTGCAACATTTGCTGCGATTGGCGGTATTGTTCTGGCTTCCCGCGTAATGACAGCTGAAATTAACTCAGGTGCTCCATACTTAATGGATGCAGTTGCAGCGGCGTTTATTGGATTGTCTGTATTGGGAGCTGGGAAACCGAATGCTTTTGGAACCTTTGTTGGTGCTGTGTTAATTGGTATCCTTTCCAATGGGTTGGTGATGATGTCCGTACCTTATTACGCTATGGATATCGTAAAAGGAACTGTTTTGGCTCTTGCTCTTGCATTAACTTACTATAAAAAGAAGTAATTGGAGGAATCGTGATGAAGGACTTTACTAAAGAGTATTTTACGATGACTGAAGAAGATGCTGTGGATTATGCGAAAACAAGGATGGAATTTTTCCAGAATGACGCGGAGTTAACTTGTAAAGAAATTGGTGATGGCAACCTAAACTATGTTTTTAAAGTTGTTGACACGAAAAATAATAAATCTGTTATTATTAAACAAGCTGGACCTGTCGCGCGAATTTCTGATGAATTTAAATTATCTCCTGACCGCAATCGGATTGAAAGCGAAATTCTGCAGCTGCAATACAAATTAGCACCGGGTTTTGTTCCGGAGGTCTATCAATACGATCCAATTATGAATTGTTGTGTAATGGAAGATATGTCAGACCATGAAATGATGCGGACAGCATTAATTAATCATAAAAAGTTTCCGTTATTTGCAGACCATATCTCTACTTTTCTAGTAAATACGCTTTTATTAACTTCAGACGTAGTCATGGATCATAAGGAGAAAAAAGCGCTGGTTAAAAGTTTTATTAACCCGGAGCTTTGTGAAATTAGTGAGGATTTGGTCTATACTGAGCCATTTTATGATTGTCCGCGAAATGATGTGTTTCCTGCTACAAAGGAGTTTGTACAAGAACATATATGGAATGATTCTAATTTAGTGCTTGAGACAGCGAAGTTGAAGTTTGAATTTATGACGAATGCACAGTCCTTGATCCATGGTGATCTTCATACCGGATCTGTCTTTATAAAAGAAGGTTCAACAAAGGTTTTTGATCCGGAGTTTGCATTCTATGGACCTGCTGGATATGATATCGGGAACGTCGTTGCGAACCTTCTATTTGCTTATAGCAACGCGAAATTTACAATTGCTGATGAAGCGGCTAAAAAGGATTATTTGTATTATTTAGAGAACACGATCAGGGATATTATCGACTTGTTTATTGAAAAATTCTCAAGAACTTGGGACGAAAAGGCAACGGAACCGGTTGCAAAGGTTGATGGTTTCAAGGAATACTATTTAGGTACTATTTTAAGAGATACCTCAGCGGTTGCTGGTCTTGAACTAACGAGAAGAATCATCGGACTTGCGCATGTAAAAGATATTACATCGATCACAGATCCTGAAGCGCGTTGCCGTGCTGAGAAAATGTGTCTAACAATAGGAAAGTCATATATTCTTAATAGAGATACAATGAAGTCAGGCAGTGATTTTGTTAATGTCATTATTGATGCCGAACAACAGCTTTTAGAGGAGGCAGAATAAATTGGAGAACCCAGTAACAGTTATTCAATCGGTAAAACTAGACGATGAAAATAGCAAATTGATTTTATTAGATCAAACATTATTGCCGAACGAAACGGTGTTTTTAGAATTAACTGAAATGGAAGATGTTTGGGATGCAATCTATCAATTAAAAGTGCGCGGAGCACCTGCGATTGGGATTGCGGCAGCATATGGTGTTTATTTGGGAACGAAAAAGTCTAATGCTGAAACTTTTGAGGCTCTCTTTGAAGATTTCAAGAAGGTCAAAGATTACTTAGCATCTTCAAGACCGACTGCTGTCAATCTTTTCTGGGCGTTAAACCGGATGGAAGACCGCTTTAAGAGTGAAGAAGGAAAGAGTGCTGCGGAAGTGAAAGCTGCTTTAAAAGAGGAAGCAGAATTAATTCGTGCAGAAGATGAAAAGATTTGCGAATCTATTGGAGAGTATGCCCTATCTCTGCTTGAACCAGGTATGGGAATCTTGACGCACTGTAACGCAGGAACGATTGCGACTGCAAAATATGGCACTGCTCTAGCGCCGATTTATTTAGGTCAAGAAAGAGGCTATGATTTTAAAGTGTATGCGGATGAAACAAGACCGCTGCTTCAAGGAGCACGTCTTACTGCATGGGAGCTTCAGCAAGCGGGCGTTGATGTTACATTGATTTGTGATAATATGTCTTCGATTGTCATGAAGGAAGGCAAGATTCAAGCGGTATTAGTAGGCTGTGATCGTGTAGCAGAAAATGGCGATACAGCCAATAAAATTGGGACATCAGGTGTAGCTATTTTGGCTAAACATTATAATATTCCTTTTTATGTTTGTGCACCGTTATCTACCGTTGATTTAGATTGTAAAACGGGTGAAGATATTCATATTGAACTGCGTCCATCTGAAGAAATCACTAGCAAATGGTATGAAAAACCGATGGCACCTCAGGATGTTAAAACTTATAACCCTGCTTTTGATGTAACAGACCATTCATTGATTACAGGTATCATTACAGAAAACGGAATTGCGTATGCGCCATTTACAGAAAGTCTGCCTAAAATGTTTAAAAAATAATTAAAAATACGTAAGAGCTGGATCCTTTTGGGATTCAGCTCTTTGCTTTGTGAAACAAAAAAGCCCTGGAAGCGCCAGGGTAATGGTTACCTTATTATTCACATTCAAACAGACTTATATTTTGCTCACTTAAGAACTGTTTCCATTCTGGTGAGAGGCTTTTATCAACGACAACATTGTCAATTAAGTCGAAATCACAAATTCTCGCAAACGATGTTTTATCAAATTTGGTATAGTCGGCAATTAAGTAGACGTTATTTGCGTGTTCTGCTGCAAGTTTGCGAATGGCCGCCTGCTGTTCGTTTGAATCTGTAATTCCGTGCTGCATGCTTACAGATCTGCAAGAAATAAACGCAGTGTCAAAGAAATAATGATTCATTGTATATTCAGCACTTCTTCCAACGTTTGATAATGATGAAGGTGATAAAGTACCGCCAATCACAACAATATTAATGTTCTTTTTATCAATTAAAGTATTAATGACCTTAATTGAATTAGTGACGACAGTGAGTTTTTTATCTTCAAGCATGGTGGCGATTACCAGGGAAGTGGTTGATGCATCTAAGAATATAGAATCGCCATTTTTGATCATCGAAAGACATCTGCTGGCGATTTTTCTTTTCCCTTCGACATGAATATGCTCTCTTAAATTCACGTTCACATCATTTTGGACTCCCTCTGAAATGAATGCGCCGCCATATGTTCTTGTTAAAACACCTTCTTCCTCTAGCTGCTTTAAGTCACGTCTAATGGTTTCTTCCGTTACTTTGAATATATTAGTGAGCTCGGAAACGGTTACACTTTTTTGCTCCAGAATAATTTCTTTGATTTTGTTTTTTCTTGCGATCGGAAGCATAGGCCTTCTCCTTGATTTTAATGTTTTATAGGAAGATTATATCATATTTTGTTGGTTTTTAGTATGAAAAATAAAAACAAACATACATAAACTTAAAGGTAATCACAATATATAACGAGTTTTATTTTGTTTTTTAGAGAAATCATGAGTAAAACAACACAAAACACACATAAAACCAAAATAAGAATTGACAAAAACAAAATAAAGTAGGAAAATCGATAATATAAAGTAGAAAAGAATTACGTGTGATTCCACATAAGTAATGAGGAGATTAGCGTGCTTTAAGCATACTATCCTAAGGAGCTGTATTTAATGCTTGATAAACAAAAATATTATTCTGACTTCGAAGCAAAGAAATTAATTTGTGAGATTGGTAGAAGAATTTATGCAAAAAACTTCGTTGCTGCAAACGACGGTAACATCTCGGTAAAGGTTGGACCTAGTACAATCTGGACTACACCGACAGGAGTTAGTAAAGGATTTATGACTCCAGATATGATGGTGAAAATGGATTTATCCGGAAAAGTACTATCGGGAAAAATGAAACCGTCTTCAGAAGTGAAAATGCATCTTCGTGTGTATAACGAAAATCCTGAGGTCAATGCTGTCGTTCACGCCCATCCCCCTGTGGCAACTTCCTTTGCAATTGCAGGGATCGCGCTGGATAAGCCGGTATCATCTGAAGCTGTTGTGCTGTTAGGAAGAGTACCGCTGGCTCCATATGCTTTGCCAGGTACACAGGAAGTACCGGATTCTGTTGCACCGTTTTGTAAGGACTATAATGCTGTGCTGTTAGCCAATCATGGTGCTCTTACATGGGGAACAGACCTTATTCAGGCATATTACAGAATGGAATCCCTTGAACACTATGCACTGATGTTAATGTATTCTAACAACATTATTAATAAAGTAAATGAACTAAACTGTGATCAAGTCTCTGATCTCATTATAATCAGAGAATCAATGGGAATAAAAACAGGTGGAGTTCCACCGTGTGGATTAGGAGATTCAGAAATCAGTCCTGCTAAACAGCCTGATCACACTCCCAGCAAGGATGAAATCATTGAAAGTGTCGTAAGAAAAGTAACGCAAGAGGTTCTCAAAAACTATGTAAAGTAGTGGAAGGAGACTAGGAATGAGTATCAATATGACTGATCAGGACATTCAAAAAATTATTCAATCTGTACTGCAGAATATAGAGACTGCAGTAAGTCCGCAAAATAATAAACAGGCTGAACCAAATATAAAAGAGAAGCCTGAAATTGTACCAATCCAAATGAAGAGAACTACCCATATAACTAAAGAGAAACCAGCAGAACCGCCAAATAGAATGCTTAAGTTTCCAGGATTAGTAGATCCAATTCAACATAGAACGAAGGTTTCACCTAATGCTGCTGTATCTAAGCATACTAGTTACATGGGTGTCTATGAAAATATGGATGATGCGATAGAAGCTGGGTATAAAGCTCAAATTGAATATATAAGAGAATTCCAGATGAAAGACAGAGAGAAAATATTAGAGGGTATTCGTACCGCAATCCTCGAAAGTAAAGAAGATTTAGCAAAGATGGTACTAGAGGAAACGATGCTTGGCCGCTACGAAGATAAAGTTGCAAAGCACGAATTAGCAGCAAGCAAGACACCTGGTACGGAAGATTTAAAAACAGATGCTTTTTCTGGAGATGCTGGTCTAACCATTGTAGAGCAGGCTCCCTTTGGCTTAATAGGAGCTGTGACGCCTGTTACGAATCCAACCGAAACAATCATTAACAATAGTATTGGGATGCTTGCTGCAGGGAATGCTGTTGTGTTTAATGTTCATCCATCTTCTAAACGTTCTTGTGCGTTTGCAGTAGATCTGATTAATAAAGCAATTAAGAAGACAGGAGGTCCAAATGGCCTTGTCACAATGGTGAAAGACCCAACCTTAGAAACGATGCAAGAGTTGATTGATAGTCCCAAGGTGAAATTGCTAGTTGGTACAGGTGGTCCAGGCTTAGTCAAAACATTACTGAAATCAGGCAAGAAGGCAATTGGTGCTGGAGCAGGCAACCCTCCTGTTATTGTTGATGAGACAGCAGATCTTGAACATGCTGCGAAATCGATTATTGAAGGTGCTTCGTTTGATAACAACCTGCTTTGTATTGCTGAGAAAGAGCTATTTGTAGTCGATTCTGTTGCGGATGATTTAATTTTTAACATGCTAAACAACGGTGCTTATATGCTCGATCAAGAAGAGCTTCGCAAGGTGATGAGCTTTGCTCTTGAAGAGAACGTCAAACAAGAGGCAAGAGGCTGTTCGCTCGATAATAAGAGAGAATTCCATGTTTCGAAAAATTGGGTTGGAAAAGACGCGCAAGCTTTCCTTAAACAAATAGGAGTCAACCCGCCTAATGATGTAAAACTATTAATCTGTGAAGTTGACTTTGATCATCCATTCGTCCAGCTTGAACAGATGATGCCGGTCTTCCCAATCGTAAGAGTTCCAACCTTAGATGAGGCGATTGAACTGGCGGTCTTAGCTGAACATGGAAATAGACATACAGCGATCATGCATTCACGCAATGTAGATCACTTAACTAAGTTTGCAAGAAGAGTTGAAACAACTATATTTGTAAAAAATGCTTCGTCGCTGGCTGGAGTAGGTTTTGGCGGAGAAGGTTATACAACCATGACAATCGCAGGACCAACAGGGGAAGGAATTACGTCAGCCAGAACATTTACAAGGCAAAGAAGATGTGTTTTAGCTGAAGGAGGATTTCGAATCATAGGGTAGGTGATAAGATGTCGAAGGCAGTAGGTCTTTTAGAAGTTCAAGGGTATAGTGTAGCACTTGCTGCAATGGATAAAGCTTGTAAAGCAGCTGAAATTACAATTGAAGGAATTGAGGTCAATAATCCTGCTCAAGGAGACATGGCGCTGATTCCTGTAGTTGTCCAAGTTAAATTTACTGGTGGAGTTTCTGATGTGGAAATTGCTTTAGAAACAGCTGCGCAAGAGGCCAGCAGATATATTGATGAAAACGATATTCTTACCCGTCTAATTCCGTCAGTGATGGAGGAATTACAACCATTACTCTCCATTGGAAAAGTAAAGAGAAAATAAGAGGGGTGGGGATGTTGAACAAATCTGTTGGTTTGCTTGAAGTCGTTGGTATGGTGACAGCAACTGCCTGCATTGATGCTATGGTAAAATCGGCTTTTGTTGAAGTTCATAATATTAAAATGATTGGATCTGGGATGATTACGATTGTCATAAAGGGAGATCTCGCCTCTGTGAAAGAAGCTCTTGAAATGGGGAAAGAGACAGCGTCTCGGTTTGGAGAAGTCGTGTCTGTCCGAGCGATTGCAAGACCGTACGAAGGGCTTGAATCATTAATAGATCCAATTGAAAAAGGTGGTAATAATGAAGAAGTTTGAGGCGCTTGGAGTAGTCGAAACACAGTATTTTACCATCGCTATGGAACTGCTGGATGGAATGTGCAAATCCTCAGATGTTGAGTTCCTCACAAATGAAAATTATTTAGGTGGAAGGCTTGTCACGTTAATTGTTGGCGGAAGTATCTCCGATGTTTCAGTGGCAGTGAATGCGGCGAAACAAATTGCCGAGGGGAAAGAAAATAGTCCTTTAAAAATGGCGCTTGTTATCACAAACCCTCATGCGGAGATCATGAAGTATATTATTCCGTCAGAACGGGAACCTGACTTAAATCCTTCGGAGGAAGCAAGCCTTGAGGAAGAACCTAAAGGTAAAACGAGAGGAAGACCAAAAAAGACCGAGGATAATAATTAATAGATTTCAATATTAAGGAGGATTTTATCATGAATGGATCATTAGGAATTATTGAAACTAGAGGATTAACAGCAGCAATTGAAGCAGCGGATGCGATGCTTAAAGCAGCGAATGTCGAGGTTGTTGGAAGTGAAAAGATTGGTTCAGGTTTAGTGTCCGTTATTATTCAAGGAGACGTAGGTGCTGTGAAAGCTGCAACAGAAGTAGGTGCAGAAGCGGCTCAGCGTGTTGGAGAATTAGTGGCAGTGCATGTAATTCCAAGACCACATGGAGATATTTCAAAGCTTATTCCGAATTTAAAATAGTAATAGTATGAAATTATAAAAAAATCATATTGAATTTTAGGAGGACTTACGATGAGTGGATCTTTAGGAGTTATTGAAACAAGAGGATTAACAGCAGCAATTGAAGCAGCAGATGCGATGTTGAAAGCAGCGAATGTTGAAATCGTTGGAAGTGAAAAAATCGGCTCGGGATTAGTATCAGTCATCGTTCAAGGTGAAGTAGGTGCCGTGAAGGCTGCAACAGAAGTTGGCGCAGAAGCGGCCCAGCGTGTCGGTGAGTTAGTCGCTGTACATGTAATTCCAAGACCACATTCTGATGTTGCGAAATTACTGCCATTTTTAAAGTGAGACGGTGATTTGCCGTGAAAATAAACCAAGTACAATTAATTGAGGATATTACGAGATTAGTAGTAGCAGAACTTCAAAATCATCAACTTATGGAAAAGACGAAAAAAACGCATGTTCCGGTAAGTATTTCAGCAAGGCATCTTCATTTGCAGAGAGAGCATGTTGAGAAACTTTTTGGCACAGGCTATGAATTAACCTATTTTAAGGAGATATCGCAGCCTGGTCAATATGCCTGTAATGAAAAGGTTACCTTACAGGGGCCAAAAGGGATGATTGAAAACGTCCGAGTATTAGGACCGTTAAGGAAGCAAACACAAGTTGAAATATCGATGACGGATGCAAGGAAACTAGGAGTGAATCCCCCGGTGCGGCATTCTGGAGACCTAGCAGGCTCAGCGCCGCTTACATTGATTGGTCCTAAGGGGACGGTTATGTTGGAGGAAGGCTGCATCATTGCTGACCGGCATATTCATATGACTCCAAATGATGCCCGAAAGTTCGGTGTAAGTGACAAACAAAAGGTTTCTGTCGTGGTCGAGGGTGTTAAGGGCGGCGTCATGGGTGAAGTTACCATCAGGGTGAACGAACGTTATGGATTAGATATGCATATCGACACGGATGATGCTAATGCTTTCAATTTAAAAGGAAACGAACAACTTAAAATAACCGTTGATTAATGGAGGTTCTTATCATGATGATTGGCAAGGTGGTAAGCAAGGTAGTGTCCACAAGAAAATATGATAGTTTGCAGGGGCTCAAACTGCTTGTTATACAGCCTTGCTATGGTGATAAGGGGGCCTGCTTTGTAGCAGCAGATGAGCTTGGTGCTGGAGAAGGAGAACTCGTGCTCGTTTCTACTGGAGATACGGCCAAGCACGCCTTAAGTAAAAACACACCAATTGATGCGATTGTCGTGGGGATTATCGATGTTGAACCGACGATTGATGCCGCAGGGGATGCAGGTGATAAACGATGAAGCTGGTAGTAATTGGAGGGGTAGCGGCAGGAATGTCTGCTGCCTCTAAATTTAGAAGACTGAATCCAGATGCGAAAATCGTTGTCTATGAAAAAGGAAGCTATTTATCATATGGTGCTTGCGGGCTTCCGTACTATGTTTCTGGCGAAAACGATGATTATACAAAAATGATCGCAAGGACGAAGGAACAGTTTGAGGCAATGGGTATGGAGATTCATCTTCAGCACGAGGTCGTCAAGGTGGTACCTGAAAAGAAACAAGTGATGATTAAGGACCGTTACAGCAATAAATTATTTATTGATACGTATGACAAGCTTATGGTCTCGACTGGCACGATTCCATTGATTCCTCCTTTCCCTGGCAGAGATTTAGCGAATATTCATGTTCTTAAAACGCTGGAGGATGGAATTGTTTTGAAAAAAATTGCCGATCAGCCAAGTATAAAAGATGTTGTCATTGTCGGCGGTGGTTATATTGGTATAGAAGTTGTTGAGGCGATGCTTCGCTTAGGGAAAAGAGTCAGGGTGGTAGAACTTGCTGACCGAATTCTTAGAACGTTTGATTCGGAACTAACGGAGATGGCTGAACAAGAGCTAGTGGAACATGGAGTTGAACTGAACCTAGGAGAAAAAGTGGAAGGATTTATTGGGACTGATACAGTTCAAGCAGTACAAACCGATAAAGGTCAATATCGTGCAGACTTAGTACTCCTCTCGATTGGTGTAAAGCCAGCAACAAAATTTTTAGATGGTTCAGGGATTTCACTTGCCGAAAATGGGGCTGTGATCATTGATAGGGAAATGAGAACAAATGTAAAAGATGTCTATTCTGCTGGTGACTGTGCACAGGTGTATCATAAAGTTATGGAAGAAAACGCATTTATCCCACTTGGAACAAATGCTAATAAATGTGGACGACTAGCGGGTGCTAATATGGCCGGACAGCATCAAAAATATGTAGGTACGCTTGGAAGTGCGGCCATTAAGGTTTGCAATCTGGAAATGGGGAGAACAGGGCTTTCTGAGTTTGAAGCACAGAATTTAGCGATTGATTATAGTACTGTTTTTGTAAAAAGTGCTGATCATCCAGGCTACTATCCAGACCAAACCCCTATTTGGATCAAATTAATTTGTGAAAAGAGAACAAGAAGGATCCTTGGTGCGCAGGCTATCGGCCAAAAAGGGGCAGTTCTTCGAATCGATATCTTTGCCGTTGCCATTCATAATGGGATGTCAGCAGATGAGCTGGGGATGACTGATTTAGTTTACGCTCCGCCATTTGCAGGAGTCTGGGATGCTGTTCATATTGCTTGCAATGCGGTAAAATAACCAATTCTTATAATAGGATTGGACTTCATAGAGGAGTACGGAGGTGCCGTGAAATTGAAGAAGGTTGTTAGTTTAAAAGAGGCAATTGGAATCATCAATGATGGGGATATGGTTTCCTTTGGCGGGAATGTCCTTCACCGGGCTCCAATGGCGGCTGTGAGGGAAATTGCCCGGCAGCATAAACGAAATCTAAGGATAGTCAAAACAGCTGGTGCTCAAGACGTTGACCTGTTGTGTGCGATGGACTGCGTTCAGTCGGTGGATGCTGGTTTTATCAGCTATGAAACAAAATACGGACTTGCAGCGCATTACCGAAAAGGGGTGCAAGAAGGCAGGATTAAAGGGAATGAGCATGCTTGTTACACAGTCATCTGTGCGCTGAGAGGTGCGGCCATGAACGTCCCGTTTATGCCGGTAAAAGGCCTTAATGCAGGAGATTTGTTATTAAAAAATGACTATTTTGTCGTTGTTGAAGATCCGTTTGGAGGGGAACCAGTTACTCTGGTAAAGTCCTTGATGCCAGATGTGGCGGTCATTCATGTGCAGGAATGCGATATTAAGGGGAATAGTATAATTCATGGACCTAAATTTGAGGATATTTTAATAAGCCGGGCAGCAAAAAAAGTCATTGTGACAACGGAACAAATTGTACCAGAAAGCAAGACAAGACTTAACGCTGAACGGGTTGATATTCCTGGTTTCTTAGTAAATGCTGTAGTCCATGTTCCCAATGGGGCTGCTCCAGCTGCATGTTATCGAAAGTATGAGGTTGATGATCAATCATTATCTGCTTTTATAGCGATGAAAACAAAAGAAGAAATACAAGAATACTTAAAAGGATATGAAACAAAAGATTATGTTGGGGAAAGGATGGCTGGACGCATATGGTGAACACAGATTACAGAATCAGCGATATCATGACATGTGCGATTGCAAATATGCTCCGAGACGGTGAAACGGTCTTTCATGGGGTCTCTTCTCATTTGCCGATGGTTGCCATGATGCTTGCTAAATCCTTACATGCCCCTGATTTAGTTCATTTAAACATCCCTGGAGGTGTTAATCCAGGCTCCATTCATAAAAGCTCATACTCTTCTGCTGGATCAGATTTATTGGCAAGTGCTGAAAGCTACTTTCCGCTGGAACAGGTTTTTGATCTGTCGATGCGCGGTAAGCTTGATGTAGCTTTTCTTGGGGGAATACAATTTGACATAGATGGGAATATCAACGCTTCTGTTATAGGTGACTACCATAAACCAAAGGTGAGGCTGCCTGGAGGAGCTGGAAGTGCCGTTCTTATTCCTACTGCAAAAAAAGCAATCATTTGGAGAACCAAGCATGACAAGCGAACGTTCGTGGAAAATGTAGATTTTGTTACAACTCGGGGAAATCTATGGAGGATTGTCACACCTTTATGCGTGTTTGAATTCCGTAATGGAAAGCTGCATCTTGAAAGTATTCATCCAAACTCGAGTTTGGATGAAGTCAGAGAGAATACTGGCTTTGAGCTTCTTTATGATGAAATTAAATACACCGAACCTCCAAGTAAACAAGAACTGACGATGTTGAAAAAGATTGATCCGCATGATTACCGTTCAATTGAATTTTAACTCTTGAAAACCTTAGTCGTGAACCTTTACTAAGGTTTTTTTGTGCAGTTTTTTATGTAATGCAATGATAGCGAGGTGGTTCATAATGTGTTAGAATTATCTGAAAAACAGAGAAGGAGGATTAATAATGAAAAGTGATTATCAATTTTCGCATCGTTTAAAGGTTCGTTACTCCGAAATAGATGGTCAAAAGATCGTTTTCAATGCACATTATCTCACTTACTTGGATATTGCAGTTTCAGAATATTTTGAGGAAGGGGTGGGGCTTGATTTACATAGTTTAGCAGAGAGCGGTGAATTTGATTTTGTGCTGGCAAAGTCCACGTTGGAATATAAGAGTCCGGCAAGGCTGGGGGATTGGCTGGATATTTGGTGTAAGACCGGCAGAATCGGAAACTCTAGTATAACGATGAATTTTATGATTACGAGAGAAGGAGAGGAAGATCCGTTATTACTTGCAGAAATTATTTACGTTAGTTACAACGTTTACAAGAATTCCTCTCAGCCAATACCAGAACATATCCGGGAGAATAGAGAGTTTTGAAGGCGGAAATTAAAAGTTTCGCTTCCATTAGTAAAAAATGCGTTATAATGATGTGACAGGTAAATACGTTAGCAAGGAGAATTTATCTTGATGAAACTTCAAAACCTAGTCACTCCATTTCCTTTAAAAGACTTAAATCAAAAAAATATATCAGCGGGGCTTGTATCAGGAATCTTTATCATTGCCGGCCCTACTGCTTTAATACTGGAAGCTTCTGCGAGTGGCGGATTTACGATGGCGCAGACGATTATGTGGATCTTTTCCGTGTACGTATTTGGCGGATTGTTTGGGATCTTTGTTCCTTTATATTATCGAATGCCGATTGTTGGCGGACATTCCATAACAGGAGTCGCTTTTCTGGCAACCGTCACTACACAATTTACTTTCCATGAGCTACTAGGTTCGTATATTATGTCTGGTTTGTTGATGCTGGTTATTGGAGTGCTAGGATTTTTTTCTAAATTAATTAAATTTGTCCCAAAAGAGATTATTTCGGCCATGCTTGCTGGAATGATTACAAAATATATGGTGAACTTTATTATTTCTATTAATCAATTGATTGCCGTTGGTATTGCAGCGTTGCTGGCATTTTTGATTACAACGAGGTGGAGAACAAAGGTACCTCCGATTATCGCTGCGATTCTGACAGGTTTCATTGTACTATTGCTTTTCTATCCGTTAAGCAGTGGTGAGTGGTCATCGGGACTTTTCATTCCACAAATCCAGCAGCCTGAGTTTAACATGCTGAGTTTCTTATCGGTAGCGGTCCCGCTTGCTCTTGTTATTTTAAGTAATGATGCAGCGGTAGGTCTTAGCGGTTTAGAGCAGAATCAGTATCGTCCTCCTGTTAATAGATTAATTTCGCTGAGTGGTATTTTCTCTTGTATTGCCAGTTTCTTTGGCGGACAGTCAGCAAATGTAGCCGGAATGGCAACAGTTATTTGTGCGGATAAGGAAGCGGGTCCAAAGGAAAAAAGATACATGGGTGCGGTTGTCTCTGGAGTACTGCTCCTGGTATTCGGAGTATTTGCATGGAAGTTGATTCCGTTCATTCAAGCGCTGCCCCAAGAATTTATATCCATGATCGTTGGTTTTTCTTTACTTGGAGTGTTCGGGAACAATCTGCATATTGGTTTCTCCAAACCAACTATGAAGATTAGCGCCTCGTTTGCCTTCATGATTGCATTGTCTAACATTACCATTTTGAATATTAGTGCTCCTGTTTGGTCGCTTTTAATCGGAACGATCCTGGCGAGGTATGTTGAAATAGATACGATGACTAAAATCGAGGAAAAGGTAAAAGATACAGCCTAATATGATACATGCATTAAAAGTCGTACGGTGATCCGTACGATTTTTTTGATATAAAATATTCAATCCTAAGTCTAGTAATTTTTACCCAAAAAGGAGTATTAAAAAAATAAACAAATTTTGAGTTGTCACGGTGAGTGGGTTATGTTGGCATGGTTTTTGCATAATTAATAATTAGAGTTTAGCCTTGTTCAGTTATTGATGTGTGTGTTGGTTTTTAGCATTAAGGACGGGGATGGGGTTAGAAGAGATACATAAGACAGATACCCTTATATTGAAACTGCCGTAAAACTAGACAATCAAAAGAGAAAGGTATTGTAGATGCCGGACAGCATAATAAAAGAAGAAGTGTATAAAGAGTACAAGAAGCTAGAAGATGATTGTAATCGAAAAATGAGACAATTAGTCAATTGTACTCATTTTGTTAGAAGGTTACAAGAGATGCTGGATGTTCACATTCAAGTAGTTGAGATGAAAAGGAAGACTATAAGGGGCTTGTTAGACACGATGAAAGTTCCCAATAAAGATGACTTTGCGTGCTTAGCAAAAAAGGCCATAACAAATGAAAACAAGGTTGATCATTTGGATGATCTGCTATATGAACTGCTGCAAAACCAACACACCAATAAACTTGCAATCATATCTCTAAAAGCAGCTCTGCAGAATTTGTCAAAGAGTTTGGAAGAGGAATCTTTTCAGACTCATAGAATAGATTATCTGAGGAGTGAGCTAAAAGAGATAAAAAAACTCTTTCGTGAAGATTAATAAAGGAGGAACTACGGGATGACAAACAGTTTAGAATCAGAGAAAAAAACAACAAGCATTGACCTTCTATGGGAACAGGCTTTAAGGGAAGTGGATGCTTGGGTGGACTGTGCCAAAAAACGTGAGGATGTACTTTTAAATTCTACCAAACAGTTTGCTGAAAACCTGAAACGTAACCAACAGAACATAAAGGAGCTGGCAGAACAGTTTTCCAGCGAATTACGTGCCTGGGACAGAAAATCCAAGGAGGAATTTTTAACTGCAACTGCAAGTCTTCATTATATTTTTCCTGTGAAATCCTTCGAAGAGATCAATGAACAATTAGATAATGCCGACCATAAAGCAGCGGAACTTACATCAACGGCTCTCGGCAGCTTAGTGAATGATGAACAGATTAACAGGTTGATTGCTTCAGTCGAGCAGTCCATTGAATTCAGAAGGAAAAATAGAGAGCAGTATGTGAATAGTGTTAAAGAAACTGCCTCAATCATTCGAGATAATCAACGGGCCTTGCTCGAAATCATGTCTAATCAAGTGAAAAATCTATTTTTTCCGTTCCATAAATATGTATAAAGAGATGATTGGAGGAAACGTCAATGTCAAATAAAACATATGATCCTTATGAGATGTTTAAGAAATATACGGATCAATGGGAAAAGCAAATGAATGATATGATCCATTTATGGTCTAACACTCGTGAATTTGTACAATATGCAAAGGCAGGAACAGACTCCCATACATGGTTCCTGGAGCAATTAAGAAAAAATCAAGAGGTCCTTATCAGTCAATGGAATCTTCCAACGAAAAAGGATGTGGCGAATGTAGCCAAATTATCCATCCAAACAGAGGAAAAGCTTGATTCATTGGAAGAACAGCTCTGGAAGCTGCAGGATTCAGTCGACTCATCTAATAAAGAAATTGAGAGTATTGTAGAAATATCCAGTGATATTATTAAAATTACAAAACAGCTAAAGTCTGAGCTAACCAAAACGAAAAAGGATTTAGCTGAAACGAAAAAGCTTCGTTCTGAGCTTGAAGAACTGCGTAATGAGATAGACGATTTAACTAGTTTAAAAGAGGACCTCTCGGTATTAAAAGCGGTTATGAAGGATGATCATGATACTGAAGTCAAGACTGAAGAAGAGCAGGAGCTGCTTGCAGCAAATACAAAGTAATAACAAGTATTAGGAGGAGAAGCTTTGGCTACAGAAACAATCCCAAAAATAGATTTTGAAAAAGAAATCAAACGTTGGAATCATTTTATGAATATTATCCATGAATCAGACCCAGAGGTGAACCCAACCCCAAGGCAAGCCGTTTGGAAAAAAAATAAAGCAACATTATGGCATTATCGTGCGGAAGAAAAGAAATACGATACGCCTATTTTCATCATTTACTCTCTCATCAACCAACCGTTTATTTTAGATTTAGCTCCAGGTTCGAGTGTAATTGAAATATTTGTGCAGCGGGGTTATGATGTATATTTATTAGACTGGGGCATCCCTGGATATGAGGATAAGGATATCAATATTGATGATTATATTGTTGATTATATCCAAAAAGGTGTTCGTAGAGCCTTGAGACATTCAGGAGCAGAGGAGATCTCAGTTCTAGGCTATTGCTTAGGAGGTACTTTTGCATCCATTTATGCTGCCATTGCAAAGGAACCCATCAAGAACTTAATCGTGGCAACAGTCCCGATTGATTTTAGCGTTTCTTTTGTACCAGATAAATGGGCTGAGGGACTGCGAGATGGTACCATCAATATTGACCGATTTATTGATGTTTATGGGGTAGTTCCTGCAAGCTATGTCGAGGGGATGTTCCGTTCGATTACATCGCCAATCTATAATAGTCCTTATTTGACATTATTGAATCGTGCCTATGATAAAAAGTTTGTGGAGAAATGGCGCCGCATGAATAGCTGGACGAGCGGACATATCCCATTTGCGGGAGAAGCATTCCGCCAGCTAAATAACGACCTTTACAAAGAAAATAAGTTAGTGAAAAATGAAATGACCATACGAGGTGAAAGAGTTCACTTAGGGAATATTAATATGAGTTTATTAGTAGTGAATGCGAAGCATGACCATCTTGTTTTAGAGGAGCAAAGTCTGCCTCTGTTAGATTTGGTTTCCAGCGAAGATAAGACTTATGAACTCGTGGAAGCAGGTCATATTTCATTGGCGTTGTCAGGCAAGCTTGCTTCAATTGTGAATGAGTGGTTAGCGAGCCGGTCAGGGGAAGCAACAACAAAATAAATCAGAATAGTTTTACTGTTTTGACATACAATAAAAGTGGGAGGAAGGACGAACTTCTTCCCCCCCCCATATTGAAGTGCTGCAATATACATATCGTAAGACCTGTTATCCAGCTTTATTACGGATTTTATGCTTATCTATGAAATGACGGACAGTACTATTAAATTCCTTTGCAGCTTCAAATTTTGAGATATGTCCTGATTTTTTGAAAATAACCAGCTCAGAATTTGGGATCATCTCGTGCATCATGATTTGGATTCCAACAGGCGTAATGGCGTCATACTGGCTGCCAATGATAAGAGTAGGAATCTTGATATGAGGCAATATATCCCGGTGATCTACCTCAAGACAAGCTTTCATGGCTAATAAATATCCCTTCTTGTCTGGTTTATACAGCTTATAGAACTCTTGAAGGTTTTCTTCCCGCCAGGAGTAAAGACAGGTTTTGGCTGCCATGACTTTTTGCTGCTCTGGAGTTAGGAAGAGAGCACGTGCTTTTCGTATGTGGAAAAAGATACTTGACTCCAGCCACTTCGGGAAATAGTGAAGTGTATTCACTAATATCAATGAGCGGCAAACCTCTGGAGCCTGACGGTATATTTCCTGGGCGACAACACCGCCCATGGATAATCCACAAATGTGAGCGCTTTCTATTTGCAGTTCTTTAAGCAATGTTAAAACGTCTCGAGCAAAGTTTTCAACTGAAATCCCTTCATAGGTTTTATTTTCTCCATGACCACGGAGGTCAGGGATAATGAGTTCAAATTGGCTCGCAAGCTCAAACTGTCTCGTCCAGCCTTCCTTTATTTCTCCAAGTCCATGAATAAGGACAAGTGCTTCACCTGATCCCATATGAATATGCGGCATTATATATTTACCTTCTTCAGTTTCTTTCATAAGTAGCAACCTCCTTAATTGGTTTGCCTGAAGGAAAGGTTCAGAGTAAAATTTTTATGGCCAAAATACCTTCTCGTTTAGCCCAGTGTCTTTTAACAGTATTTATTTTGCATTTATAACCAAAAAAATTGACTATTAAACAATTTTAATTTTTCTGTTAATTTATTATATGCAGTATTGACTCTTTATGACTTATATGTGTAAAATACATATAGATGATACTTTACTGAGGTGAAGAGATATGGGTAATCACAACAAGGAACAGTCTTTAACTCCATCCAAAAATTTTATCCTGCCATTTATCTTATTGCTTCTTAGTAGAATGTCCCTTCATGGCTATGAACTTATCCAAAAATTGCAGAGCCTTGGATTTCGAACCGTTGATCAAGGTAATTTATATCGGCTGCTAAGAAAGCTTGAACAGGACAATTTAGTGTGTTCAGAGTGGGAAACGGGTGGTAGTGGACCAGCAAAAAGAAAATATTCCATAACAGAAGCTGGTATTAAGTATTTAGAGGGTTATGCCAATCAATTGGAAAGCTATCAGACAATGCTGGATCAGTTTTTCAAGATGTATTCAAGTTTTCTTGAGCTCTACATTCCTTCTTTTCCAAAGAAGGATTCTATAGAGAAATCAAGCGAAAGCAAAGGGAGGAGTATCAATGACTCAAAAGAATGAAAAGGATCAAGAGTATGTATCAGATTCCTTTGTAAACACTTTACTGGAGCAATATGAGGCTGCACAGATTCGCGCCCGCAAGCTTGGGGAAAGCAGGAAGGAAGCCTACATAAAAGCGCTTCAGGAGACAACTAATTTTTCATCTGAGTACCGGAAAGCTATTCTATCTTTTTATGATCAAGCAAAACAAGCCAATCGTGATGTCTTCAGTCAATATCAGAATAGGAACACTGCGGAGCCAATCTCTGAGGAAAAGCAAGCCTTCCGCACTCAATTAAGGGATGTAACAAGCAGGTGGGAAAACCTGATGCTGACACCGCTAAGATCATCCTTTAACATCATGGAACGCCTCGAAAAGACAGCTGTTGAAAACAGCCAAGCCTATCTAGATTATCAGCAAAAACAAAGAGCAGAGTTATCGGAAACCACGAATGAATATATGAAATACACATTAGAGGCACAACGTAAGATTTTAAGACGTGTAGAGGATAGCTACAAAGTGCTAGTGAAAAAGTAAAATATTATCTTAAGATAAGGAATAAGAACTACAAACCTCATTCTATTAAAGAGTGGGGTTTTTTATTTTTCAAATTTACTGTAAATTTACCCTGTTAATAAAGGATTTTAGAGCTGAACGAAGAAAACAGCATAGGGGAGGAATAATTAATCGTGTACAGGGGTGAGTGATTTGACAAAAGTATTAGAGGATAGAGATTTATGCGGTTCAATTTCTGCCAACATAAATAATTTAGATTTTTTACTTCACTGCTTGGATGATTCATATGAAGGCATCCTTCTTGCTGATCTAGAGGGCAGAGTTTTTTATGCAAACAAGGCAGTGGAAAGAGTTTCTGGTGTACCATTAAAAGATATTATTGGTTACACAGCAAAGGAGATTGAAGAAAGAGGAATAATCGTAAACCAATCCTTAAAAGTTTTGAAAAAAAATCCTTTGATCATCTTTCAAAAATTGCGGACAGGGAAGGAAGTTTTCATTACAAGTAAGCCTGTCCGGGATGAACATGGAAACCCCATTTGTTATATAGCGAATTACCGCGATTTATCAAGCCTTAATGAGCTGCATGAAAAGTATCACAGACAATTGGATGTTGATTATTCTGAATTACATGAACTAAGGACAAAGTTATTGCAGTCAGATAATTTAATTGGGAACAGTCATCAAATGAAAAAATTAAAGGAAAAGGTACAAAAAGTAGCCAAATCAGAAGCTGCTGTATTAATAATAGGTGAATCAGGAGTAGGGAAGGAAGTTGTTTCCAAATCAATACATAAAATGAGCCATCGGTCAAAGGAATCTTATATTCAAATAAATTGTGGTGCTATACCTGAATCCCTTATGGAGGCGGAGCTGTTTGGTTATGATAAAGGGGCTTTTACGGGTGCGAGTTCAGGGAAGGCGGGACTGCTTGAGGTTGCAAATAAAGGGACGGTCCTTTTAGATGAAATAGGAGAAATGCCGCTGCATTTACAGGTGAAACTTCTTCGTGTCATTCAATCAAAGGAAATAACTAGAGTTGGCGGCACAAAATCGAAAAAATTAGATATACGCTTTTTAGCCGCTACGAACAAAGACTTAAAGCAGATGGTTAAAGAGGGGACATTTCGTGAGGATCTCTATTATCGTTTAAATGTGGTTCCAATCCATATTCCTCCTCTTCGTGATCGAAAAGAGGATATTATCTATTTAACTTATTATTTTCTAGAAAAATTTAATAAAAAATATGGAACCAACAAACAGCTGAATGCTGAAACAGGTAAATTATTGGAGAATTATGATTGGCCTGGCAATATTAGGCAGCTGGAGAATACAATTGAACGGATTGTGATTATGACTGACAGCAGCTTAATAACAGCACAAAGCCTTCCAGAAGAGATCACTAATTCAAAAATAATGCTAGATACCCAAAAAAAGATTATTCCCTTAAAGGATTTAGTAAAAAAGACCGAAAAAGAGATGATTGAATTCGCCCTAAAGAAGTACAAGAGTATTAGGGAAGCAGCCAAAAAATTAGAAGTTGATCATTCAACTCTGATCAGAAAAATAAAAAAGTTCGAAATAAAATGAAAACGGTGTGCTGATGCACCGTTTTTTTCTTATGTTTATCGGTGTGGTGTAGATGTGCACCATGTATTGGTGCGTTTTTGCACCGATTTTTAAATATAAGGATAAAAAAATTGTATAAACATAGCAAAACCACATGTTTTTAAAATTTTAAAAATTGGCATAATAATTGCATTGTTAGAATATATGGAATTTTTGTAAATATGAGGAAATATAATAAATCCTTTTTATCTACTAAAGGAGGAGTAAAGGAAATGTTATTTGATCTGACTGGGAAAGTAAGTATTGTCACAGGGGCAAGCAAAGGCATAGGCAGGAGTATTGCCGTAGGGTTAGCAGATGCTGGCAGTCATATTGTTCTTTGCAGCCGTACAAAATCTGAATTGGAAGCAGTTGCTGAGGAAGTAAGACAAAGAGGTGTCGAGGCACTTGTCATTCCATGTGATGTGTCTAATCCGGAGGATATACAGCATGTTGCAGATGAAACTGTCAATCGATTTCAGCAAATTGATGTCCTAATCAACAACGCAGGTATTACGGTAAAAAAGAATGCAGCGGACTATGAGT
This sequence comes from Robertmurraya dakarensis, assembly GCF_900156875.1. Taxonomy (GTDB): domain Bacteria; phylum Bacillota; class Bacilli; order Bacillales; family Cytobacillaceae; genus Robertmurraya; species Robertmurraya dakarensis. The sequence goes on from NZ_LT707408.1 coordinate 704,658, forward strand.
TAGAAGATTGGAATAAAGTCATTTCCGTTAATCTAACAGGTGTATTTTTGTTTGCCCAAGCTGTAGGGCAATACATGATCAAGCAGAAGAACGGTTCAATCATCAATATTTCTTCTATTGCCGGTGAAACCGCTCTGAAGGGATCAATTGCCTATTGTGCCAGCAAAGGCGGAGTAAATATGCTTACCAAGGGTTTAGCGGTTGAATGGGCCAAGCACGGTATTCGAGTTAACGGAATTGCTCCAGCTTACATTGAGACCCCTCTTGTAAAAGCGATCACGGAAGTCAGAAGAGATTACGCTGAGAAAGTGGAAGCGAGAACTCCGCTCAAGCGGTTGGGAGCACCGGACGAAATTGTTGGTGCTGCTATTTATTTAGCCTCTGAGGCTTCCTCCTATACAACAGGTGAAACCATAAAAGTGGATGGCGGCTGGACAGCCCTTGGACTTTGAAATTTAACGAAAAAAGGAGAATCGGGATGGAAACATTATTGGGGATTCCTTTAATTGGTTGGAAGGCAATAAGTATCTGGCTGGTGGTTATTCTTGTGCCATGGACTTATTCGCTCTATTTTATTTGGAAGATTAATAGGTCAGGAGTAGAACGCTGGGGTGCTAAACCAGCAAAAATAAAAGAAAAGGAGCTATCACAATGAGGTGGGAGTTACTTGCTGTATTTGCGGTTTATTTTTTAATTCTGCTTTATTTTACAAAACGGGGCTATAAAAAGACTGAATCTTTGGATGACTTTACAATTGGAAGCTGGAGTATGGGGCTGTTTGTGAACATTGGTTTTTTTACGGCAACATGGATTAGTGCAGCTTCCGTTCTAGGGGTCCCAAGTCTTTTGTATACATATGGTTTTGCAGCGGTTACAGGCTGGTTTTCAGGCTGGTTTTTTGCCAATGCTTTACTCCCGTTTATAGCTTATAAGCTTCGTAAGCCGCAATTTCCGGTACGAACCATTCCGGAATACTTACGACTTAGGTTTGAACCACATGTGACGAAAAGTAAGCTTCAAGTCTATGCCTCTGTGATTATGATACTGGGATATTTATTTTATGTTGTCATTCAAATAAAAGGAATTGGGTTAATTGTTTCATCTGTAACCGGACTAAGCTATGAAGTATCTCTATTTGTTTTTCTAATTTTCCTTTTGGTCACCGTTCTAGGTGGAGTATGGTCAATTGCTTTAACGGATTTATTTAATACGATGGTTATTGTAGCAGGACTGATCCTGGCTGCAGTGATGATTTTACCGCAGGTCGGCGGCTGGGGCAGTATGTTTGCGCAAGCGCTGGAAATTGCAACTGCGCCAACAGAGGGGGCGGCTCCAACTGAACCCGGTACTTTACTAAGTCCATTAGGTACCTTTACCTTATCAGCGATGATAGGAATTTTTCTCTCTAACTCTCTTGGTGCTTCTGTGTCACCACACTGGCCAACGCGATTATTATCGGCTAAAAATGTCAAAACAGCTGTTTTGACGCCTTTAATTAGTAACCTGATTATCTTTGTCGTTTTCACTTGCTTATTGATTTTAGGAATTGGCGGCAGGGTGCTTGTTCCTACGATGGTGGATGGACAAGCAGCAGATAATATTGTTCCACTATTAGTGCTTAATTACATGAATCCAATTATTGGGGGTGTCGTATTAGCAGCCATTTTTGCTGCAGCATTGTCCACGGCGAATGGAATGATTCTTCATAGTGCGATTGCGGTCACTTATGACATTGTTAGAAACGTTGGAAAAAAAGAGATTAAGGATCAGAAATTAATCCGAATGACGCAAGTAGTGTTAGGTGTCCTAGGGCTGATTGCCACGATTCTTGCCTTAAATCCGCCTGCCTTTATTGCGATGGCAGCTGCGTACGTCTTCGGCTTGTTCGGTGCAGCTTTTATTGGCCCATTATATTTAGGCTTGTATTGGAAGCGTGTAAATAAACAGGCAGCTTATGTAGGAAGTATCCTTGGTGTTATCTCATATGTGGTGTTTTCTTACTTAATTACTGCAGGAATGATGCCCGGTGTAGTACCAGGAATTGTGATTTCCATGGCTTTATCGATTGTGAGTATGGTGATATGTTCTTACGTTTTCCCTCCTGCGCCAAAGGAAGCTTGGGAACCATATTTTGAAGAGAATATTTCAGAGGAAACAAGAAAAGCGGTTAATAAAGCAATGAAGAATATGTCACATACAGCATAAGGAGGAAATAGATTGATGAATAGTAAACGTCCTTGGCTCCATTCTTATCCCGAAGGTGTTCCATTTGAAATATTGATTCCAAATCGCACGATGATAGATTTTCTTGATAGGGCAGTTGCGAACCGTAAAGAACATCCAGCTTTAATGGTAGAAAATACAGTTCTCACATACGAACAATTTGGTGAGTTAATCAATCGGCTGGCAACAGGACTTCGCTCAATGGGAGTTCAAAAAGGTACGAGGGTAGCGTTAATGATGAATAACTCTCGCGATCTCGTCTTATCTTATTTTGCCGTATTGCGGTTAGGGGCAATTGTTGTGCAGAATAACCCCATGTATAAAGAACGGGAGCTCGTATACCAACTGAATGATTCAGGTGCTGAGTTTTTAATTATCGAAGAACAATTAGCCGGGAATTTTAAAAACCTCGAAGATAAGACATCCATTATGAAGCAAGTATTAGCTCGCACAAGCTCGAATGTGCATACTGAATTTGTAACGGTCGATGAATTGATTAGCAATCATCCTCCTAATCCACCTCAAGTTGAGATTGATCCTAAGGATGATGTTGCTGTTTTACAATACACTGGTGGAACAACAGGCGTTTCAAAAGGAGTCATGCTTACTCATTACAATTTAATTGCCAATGTTGTTCAGACGAAAGAGTTTATGGGAGTGTATTGCAAAGAAGGGCAAGAAAGAATTCTAAATGTACTGCCTTTATTTCATGTCTATGGCATGACGGTGTCCATGAATTTAAGTGTCTTTCTTGAATCTACTCTTTACTTATTGGAACGCTTTTCAGCAAAAGCGGTATTGGAAACCATTCATCAGGAGAAAATTACGATGTTTCCGGGGACACCTACCATTTATGTTGGGGTGAACAATGACCCGAAGGTGAGTGATTATGATTTATCTTCCATACACACCTGCATAAGTGGATCAGCGCCGTTACCGGCAGAAATCAAACAAACTTTTGAAAGATTAACAGGCGCAAAGCTGGTGGATGCCTATGGATTAAGTGAAGCATCCCCTGTCACACATAGCAACCCAGTGAACGGCAAACGCGTAACGGGAAGCATGGGGTTACCGCTTCCGAATACGGATTGTAAGATTGTCAGCATTGAGGATGGAGAAACAGAAATGCCTTTAAATCAAGCAGGAGAGCTCATCATTAAAGGACCACAAGTAATGAAGGGCTACTGGAATCGACAAGAAGAAACCGATCTATCTCTGAAGGATGGGTGGCTTTATACAGGGGACATCGCCTATATGAATGAAGAAGGATATTGCTTCATTGTCAGTCGAAAAAAAGATGTCATTATTGCTGGAGGCTATAACATTTTTCCGAGGGACGTCGAGGAGGTCATCTTCGAACATCCTGCTGTACAAGAGGTAGTAGTGGTTGGTATACCTGATTCATATCGGGGAGAAACAGTAAAAGCATTTATTGTCTTAAAAGACGGCCATACTGCAACAGAAAAAGATATTCTTGATTTCTGCAATGATAAGTTGGCGAAATATAAACTTCCTAGGTTTATAGAATTTAGGAATGAGCTTCCAAAAACAACAGTTGGAAAAATTTTAAGAAGAACTCTCGTTCAAGAAGAGCTAGCCAAATAATAGTGGGGGAGTCCCCCACTATTATTTTTGCTATCATGCTCATGAATCACTTTAATAGTTTAATTGAGAGGATCTAATAGGCTCTTGGGAAACATACTGGCTGCGTCCAGCTCCGACTCCAGCTATTGTCATGATGACTGTAAGTATGATCAATAGAATGATAGGGAGAGTCCAAGTATGGTATAAATCAAATAGAAAACCTAAGGAGAATGGGCCAATTGCTGCTAGAAGGTAGCCGATTGATTGTGACATCCCTGATAAGTTCGCTGCCTGCTCGGCGTTTGCGGCCCTTAAACCAATCAGTGTTAATGCAAGACTGATTGCGGCACCCGTTGACGATCCAAGCATGATGATACATAGGGTTAGAACAAGTAGATTTCCGCTAAGGAGAAGTCCGGAAAGTCCTGTCATGCAAAATGCTCCAATGAGAATGGATAATCCCTTTTGATTAGGAAGTTTATCCGCTAAAACAGGTACAAGAAAATTAGCAGGAAGTCCTGAAAACTGCAGGAGTGAAACCATCCATCCAGCTGTGCTTACACTCACACCATGGCTATAGAGCATATCTGGCAGCCACGTAATGCTGCAGAAATATATACAGGATTGCAAGCCCATGAAAATCGATACCTGCCAAGCAATAGGTGATTGTAACAAAGAGGACTTTGGCCGCAGGATGTTGACAGTCGCTTTCGTGGATTTTGAATTCCGTTTTAACTGTGGAAGCCAAACTACTATTGCGATTATGACTAAAATCAGCCATACCGTTAAGGACTTTTGCCAGCCAAGCTTTAGATTCTCTGATAAAGGAACACTGATCCCAGGTGCAATCCCCGCCCACAATGCCATCGCAACTGTATAAAAACCAGTCATTAATCCGACTTTCTTAGGAAAGTTTTCTTTTACAATGCCAGGTAAAAGGACATTGCAAAGAGCAATCCCCACTCCAATAAAGGCTGTTCCAAAGAATAATAAGAAGATCATTTCCGTGGAACGAATAAAGATCCCAAGCCCTAAGATGAGCAGAGCTATAAATACGGTCCTCTCTTTGCCGATTTTATGTGCTATTTTTGGAGCTATCGGAGAAAGAATGGCAAATGCAATCAACGGAAGAGTTGTGATGAATCCTGCCAGCGTATTTGAGATACCGATGTCATCCCTTATAAAAGTAAGGAGAGGACCAACAGACGTAATCGCAGGTCTCAAATTGAACGCAACAAAAATGATCCCGATTAATAGAAAACGAGTGTTTACTGTCTCGAGACCAAAACTATACAATGATGGCTTTTTCATAAGATTAAACCACTCCTAAGTGAGCTGGAAAGTACTTTTTTGTAAGCTTACAGGTCCGTTTGTTAATATTTAACATAACACAAGATGAAATGGGATTCTATAAGAAATATTGTTGATGAGCTTGTGGTTGACTGAGTGAGAGGGAGGGGGGGGTTTGGACAGGATCTTCCATCACAATCAAGTTCCAGTCCAAATACAGGTTAGATTCAGACAAGAGGATCCGTCTCAATCGAATTCAAGTCCGAATGAACTATGTCAAACCCATCCCACTCAATTAAGATTGCCAAAGTTCATTTTACTGTGCTTTTTCCTCGAACAAACGGCAGATTTCAACAATAACTTGTGTTGCTTTAACCATATTGTCAGCAGAAATAAATTCAAATTTCCCGTGGAAATTCTCTCCTCCTGTGAAAATATTCGGAGTTGGAAGGCCCATGTAGGAAAGCTGGGATCCATCAGTGCCGCCGCGAACTGGACGGATAATAGGATCGATGTGTAAATTTGTCATAGCTTCATGCGCAATATCCACAATTTCCTTTACGGGTTCAATTTTTTCACGCATGTTATAATATTGGTCCTTCATCTCTAAAAGAATGTTATCTTCACCATACTTCATCCTTAAGTCTTCAACAATTCCCACGATCGTTTCTTTTCTTTTATTAAAATAGTCACGATCAAAATCGCGGATAATATAAGAAAGCGTTGTTTCTTCGACATCTCCATTAATAGAAAGCAAGTGGTAAAAACCTTCGTATCCTTCTGTATGTTCAGGTGCTTCTTCTACAGGCAGCGTACTATTAAATTCCATTGCGATTTTAGTGGAGTTGATCATTTTGCCTTTTGCTGTGCCGGGATGAATATTATTTCCTTTAATCGTAATCTTCGCTGCTGCAGCACTAAAGCTTTCGTACTGAAGCTCTCCAAGCGGTCCCCCATCGATAGTATAAGCAAATTGCGCATTAAATGCAGCTACATCAAATTTATGAGGACCTCTGCCAATTTCCTCATCGGGAGTGAAGGCAACTCTGATTTTTCCATGTTTGATTTCTGGATGGTTTATTAGATAGTGCATGGCCGTCATGATTTCTGCGATGCCTGCTTTGTTATCAGCTCCAAGAAGGGTCGTGCCATCCGTTGTAATCAGTGTGTGACCTTTATATTCAGAAAGGCTTGGAAACTCATTAGGAGATAGGACAACTTGTAAAGCTTCATTTAAAACAATTTCGCTTCCATCGTAGTTCTCTGTAATCTGCGGATTAACATTTTTTCCGGTAAAATCAGTTGCTGTATCAACATGCGCTAAAAACCCGATGGTTGGGATGTCTTTGTCAGAATTGGCCGGAAGGGTTGCCATTACATAGCCGTTTTCATCTATGGTTACTTCTTCCATGCCAATTTGTTTAAGTTCGTCAACGAGCATATTAGCAAGTACCAGCTGTCCTGGGGTTGTTGGGCAAGCCTCATTTTCTTCATTAGATTGTGTATCAACCTTTGCATAACGGACAAAACGTTCCATAATATCCTTTTTCATTTCAATTATCTCCTTTACTTCAATGTCCTCTTATTTTCCAACCTTATTATACTAAATTGCAAATGTGGGATACTCTTTTTTAAAGAATGATTCATATCACTACAGTAGCAACTGAGAACCATTATTATTAAGATATCAATAATAAAGAGGTGCTAATACAATGAAGAAAACAAACCTACAAGAATATATTGAATATAGCGAGGAAAGATTCACAAAAAGAATTGTGTTTAAAGAAGGGGAAAGTACGGTGTTTGTTCTTAACTTCAAGCCTCAGCAGTCATTACCGGCTCACAAGCATCCCGGAACAAATGTTTATTTACTAGTTGTAGAAGGAGCGGGCACGTTTAAGATTGATGGAAAAGAAGTTAAAGCAAGCAAAAACGACGTCATTCTAGCAGATGGCGACGAAGAATTCGCATTCGTGAACGATAGTAATGAAAACACCAGTGTATACGTAATGCTGAACAAAATTCCAAATGAAAATTACGCACAAAATATTTAATGCAAAAATAAAACGCCAGTCACAACTATGAGGGAAATTTCCTGTTGTAGTTGTGTCTGGCTTTTTTACTAAATTCAATTAAAAAATTGAATAGGTATTCAATTATCTTGAAATCCTGAATAGTAGATTGTTTTTGTGATTTTTTTATGATACAACAATATTACAAGTGTCTAATGTTCTTGAAAATTTTAAATTTTACTACCTTTTGTTGTAAAGATATATTAAGATACTATTAAAAACCAAGGGAGATATAGCCATGAAAGACCAAGAGATTACAGTTACTTTAACTCAAACTAAAAAAGAAAAGCTTCCGGCTGACCAATTAGTATTTGGAAAAACTTTTACGGACCATATGTTCATCATGGATTATAGTACTGAAAATGGATGGTATGATCCCCGCATTGTTCCATATCAAAAAATTAGCCTAGACCCATCAACGATGATTTTTCACTATGGTCAATCCGTGTTCGAGGGACTAAAGGCATACTACTCTCAAGATGGAAAAATTCAATTATTTAGACCTGAAAAGAATTTTGAACGCATGAACCGTTCAAATGATCGTCTATGTATCCCTCCAGTAGATGAAGAATTCGTGTTGAAAGCATTAAAGGAACTAATTGTAGTTGACCAAGATTGGATTCCAACTGCTGAAGGTACATCACTTTATATTCGCCCGTTTATTATATCAACAGAACCGTATTTAGGTGTATCTCCATCGGAACATTATAAGTTTATGATCATCATGTCACCAGTCGGCTCTTACTATAAAGAAGGCATTAACCCTGTAAAAATTCATGTTGAAAATGAATATGTACGTGCAGCAGCAGGTGGTACAGGGAAAGCGAAGACTGGCGGTAACTATGCGGCGAGCTTAAGAGCACAAGCTAATGCTGAAGAAAAAGGATATTCACAGGTGCTATGGCTCGATGCAAAAGAGAAGAAGTATATTGAAGAAGTTGGCAGCATGAACATCTTCTTTAAAATTGATGGCGAAGTCCATACACCAGTACTGAATGAGAGCATTTTAGAAGGGGTAACAAGAAATTCAACAATACAATTGCTAAAACATTGGGGAATTAATGTTGTAGAACGGAAAATCTCAGTAGAAGAAATTTATGAGGCACATGCAGCTGGTAAATTAGAAGAAGCATTTGGAACTGGTACAGCAGCAGTTATTTCACCTGTTGGTGAACTATTCTGGAACGATCATCAAATTGTGATCAACGATGGCAAAACAGGAGAAATCTCAAAGAAGCTGTATGATACAATCACTGGTATTCAAACTGGTAAAGTAGAGGATCCATTTGGCTGGGTAGTTGAGGTCGGAGAAAAACAAGAAACTGTTCAGTCTAAATAAAGGTAAAAAACAGGCATCGATAAAGGTGCCTGTTTTTTTGTTTAATAGGACAGTTAACGCTAAAAATTTTTAATTTTTATAATATTACGAAATTAATTTATATTAAAACAAGTCGTTGTGAAGGTGGTATAATACTGATGTTAGAAAAATTTGAATAGATAAAAAACTATTCAACAAATAACATTTCGAAGGGAGGGTTGTTTTTAAAAAAAAAGAATCTTCACAATAAATGAAATTCAACATTATAAGGGGGCAAACGGTCACTATGAAAAAACTATTATTATTCGCACTTTTAACTTCGATTTTTGCCATTGCAGGGTGTGGTTCATCTGAAGATGCATCAGGACAGTCAGGTCAAACTCAAGAAACGATTACATTAAAAGCTGCTACATACTTTCCTAATACTTCGACGATGTCCACTGAAGTTATGATTCCATGGATGGAGGCAATAACAGAAAGAACTGACGGTAGAGTTCAATTCGAATACTATCCGGGTGAGCAAATTGGAAAAGCGGCTGATTTGATGAACTTAACGAAAGACGGTGTAACGGATTTAGCAATCTCATCTATTTCCTATACACCGGACTTATTCCCGATTTCCAACGCCTTGTCTGGGCTTCCTAATCTGAGCGAGACAATGCGTCAAGGAACAATGGCTTATAATGATCTGCTTAAAGAAAGTACAGAACTTCTTGAAACAGAGTACTCTAAGAATAATATTCGACCTTTGTTTGGTCATGTTTCTCCTACATTTGAAATTTGGTCGGTTGACCAAGAACTTCGTGTTCCAGATGATTTTAAGGGACTAAAAATGAGAACACCTGGAGGGGTTTTGACAGAATATTATTCTTACTTAGGTGCCACTCCGGTCTCAATGCCAAACAGTGAAGCATACGAAGCGTTAGAAAAGGGACTTGTAAGTGCATACTCATCCTACAGTTTGGGTGTAAAAAGTATTGGTTTACAAGAAATTTTAGGACATGCTGTATTCGCTCATATTGGAACAGCTGTACAGCCGTTAGTAATTAATGAAAAGAAATGGCAGAGCCTTCCTGAGGACGTACAACAGGTCATAATCGAGGTATCCGAAGAAATCATGGAATCGGCAAGTGTTTCCTATGAAAAACTAACAGATGAATTCAATCAAGAGTTTGAAGCAAATGGCGGGAAAATAGCTCAATTAACAGAAGAAGAACTTAAACAATGGCATACCGTCAACGAAGCATTTACGAAAGAATGGTTGGAAGAGCATAAGTCAGATGGTTTTCCATACGAAGAAGTACTAGCACTGTATAAAGAAAAGTTAGAAGAATATAAATAAAAGAGATCTAGGATGCTAATAAAGAAGCAAGCGGAGAAGCTAATTATGTTTTCACCGCTTGCTTTTTTTACTTTTAGGATTTTTATGAAAAAGGTGCAGTAATGTTTGTCTAGTCTATCTTGATGCTGTGCGCAGTTACGGATTCAATAAAAAGCTTCGAGATCATAGGTAGGGTCTTCTTTACGTTATAAACAAGGTAAAAATATCGTTCGTCATCGAATCCGGTAATATCATATACCTGAAGCTGGTTGTTCACGGCATATTTTTGTGCGGTAATTTCTGAAATAATGGAGATGCCTAGTCCATGTTTGACAAGCTCTATTAGAGTTTGACTGCTGTTCGTATAGGAGACAATCTTCAAGTCAGACTCTTTCACACGATTTTTTTTTAAGAATTTTTCAAGTATCGCTTTTGTTCCTGAATCAGATGACCTCATAACAAAAGGATAATTCAGCATCTCAGCAATACTAACGGGTCCTTCAAATTTATATTCATTAGAGGCGATTAGTACTAGTTTTTCTTTTAATAAGGGAATATAGCGGAGAATATCATTTTCGTATTTTTCACCCAAAAAGCCTACATCTAATGTTCCGTTTTGGATTTTTTCTGATACAATCTTTGAGGCATCCTGCTTGATAGAAAAGGTGACACTTTCGTATTGTTTACTGAAATCCTTTACAAGCTTTGGAACGATAAACTGTCCAGGCACCGAGCTCACGCCAATATGAATGACTCCTTTTAATTCCGCTACACTATCCTTTAAATCATGCAGCGCTTCATCTTTTAATCGAAGCATTTTTTGTGCCCAATGATACAAACGTTCTCCATGAGGGGTGAGGATCGTCTCCCTGCCGACACGATCAAAAAGGGGAACATTTAATGTTTTTTCTAATGAATGAATATGCGAACTGACTGTGGATTGGCTTAAGTAAATCGAATCGGCAGCCTTAGAAAAGCTTTTCTGCTCAACTACCTTTGTAAATACATAGAGTTGATGTAAATCCATTAAATTATTCCTCCCTTCTATGACCGAATTTAATTTATGAATTTCATTAATCGTACCACTGTTGTTCAAAAATTAATATAGCATAGGGCGTAGAGTAAAAGGTAACCGAAAATAGAGAAAACAAAAATAAAAAGAATAAGTTTTGGTTAACATTTAAGGGATGGAATAGTGAGGTGTAATGATTGAAGAGTTACCGAATTTCTTGGTATGCGATTGTTGAAGATGGATCTGTACTAGAAGGTCGAAGTCTAGTAAAAGGAGAAAACCAAGAACAGGCAGTGGAAGAATTTTTTCAAAAGAAACTGCAAGAGTATCGATTGAAGCCCAATATGATGACCATACAATCTATAACAGAGCTTTCTTACTTTAGAAGTGGAGATTAGGTTATCCATATAATTATCCACAAATAAATTGCCTATAAAATAATGATCCACAAGGTTATCCACTTTATCCACAAGAAAAACAGCAGTTACCCACAAAAAAACTGTGAATATAACGATCTATATTGGGGCTGATTTTTAGCAATTTAAGAGTGTTATTAACATTATCCACAAATTTGTGGATAATGTTGTGCACAACTTAAAAAGAAAGCAGGTCAGACCTGCTCCCTTTTTATCAGTTAGCGTTTCTTTTTTGCTCTTTCATCAGCGGCTTTTGCACGGCTCATTGCTTCTAAATCATCGTGATCAGCAAGTTCACGATTAAATTCCACATCTAAGCCGTCTGATTTCATGTTTTTAGGTACTTGAGGAAGTGAGGCTTTATTTTTATCACGCGTTTTATGTCCCTGTGCACGACCCATAGCATAATCCCCTTTCAAGAAAAGTGAGGAAAGCATCATTGCTTTCCTCACTTATTTTTAGCTATTGAAATAGAAGTTATGAATGGAAAAATTAATGTCTTCCTCTTCTCTCTGTAAAACCACCCGCTCGGTCTGCCATTTTGAATTCACGTGAATAGGTTACTTCCTGCATGCTTGACAGCGTGCTTTTTGTCTTTTCTTTCCTTTTTTTATCTCCTGCCATATGTATCATCCTTTCATAGAAAAAATTTAATGTCTTTCCTATTTTTCCCTTTCAAAAAGGAAAGATACTTTACTTTTGATAAATATTTTTTAGGGCACTATAAAGATCACTGTACTTAAACCTATATCCTGCTTGTAACAAAACATTAGGCAGAACTTTCTGTCCTTCTAACACAAGTATACTCATTTCGCCTAGGATGATTCTTAATGCAGCACCAGGGACAGGAATCCAATGAGGCCTGTGTAGGATGGTGCCCAACGTTTGACCAAATTCCTTCATCCTTACAGGTGAGGGAGCAGTCATATTTATAGGCCCATTCAACCCTTCATTTTCAATTGTAAACAAAATGCCCTGTACTACATCTTCTATACTAATCCAAGACACCCATTGATCACCTGAACCAACATTTCCTCCAATAAAGAGTTTATAGGGAAGAGCTATTTTTGGGAGGGCCCCTAATTGCTTATCGAGGATTAACCCAAACCGGCACAGTACTGTTCGAATTTCCAGTTCCTCAGCAGTAAGTGCCTGTGTCTCCCATAAGCGTACCGTTTCAGCGAGAAAATCACTGCCAGTCAGGTTCGTTTCCTCTGTGAAAGTCTCAGTGAGTGAAGTTCCATAAATACCGATTGCGCTGGCATTAACTAAAACTCTAGGCTTGTTTTTCAATTGTTTGATTATGGAGATGACTGCGGATGTTGTTTCCAGACGGCTATTTAAAATAATGTGTTTTCTTTTCTCAGTCCATCGGCCGCTGTTAAGGGATTCACCTGCTAAATTTATAAATGCATCGAGATTTTCAAGTTGCTTAATCGTATCCTCTCCCTCGGGTAACCACTGTAGAAAGAATAGTTGTTCGTGATTTGCTGCTTCTTTTATCCTTCTGGTCAAAATAAGAACTTCATGCCCATCCTTTAGAAGTTGTTCTGTCAGTGTCTTTCCAACAAATCCTGTACCACCTGCTATAGCCACACGCATAACTTAATTCCTCCTTATGGAAGTCCATAATGATTTAATTAGCGATGTAGGTTAGAAATTCCTCTCTAAAAAAACCACAAGCATATTCTGCTCAAAAATATTTATGTTACATTAGTAATGAGGTGGAGGAAGATGACTGTAATTACGAAAATCACCACACAAAAGAAAAATAAAGATCGCTATAATATTTTCATGGATTATGGAAATGGTGAAGAGTATGCTTTTAGTGTTGATGGAGATGTCCTGGTTAAATTCCAACTAAAAAAAGGAATGGAACTGGATGATTTATCATTAACAGAAATACATTATCAAGATGATGTCAGAAAAGCTTATCATATGGCAATCCGATTTTTATCCAGAAAGATGAGATCAGAAACTGAAGTTAAAAGATATTTAGCTGAAAAAGAAGTGGATGTCCCGATTATTCAAGAGGTGGTTCACAAACTTAACGACTATCAGTTTTTAAATGATGAAGAATACGCATATGCCTATGTTAGAACACAAATGAATACAACGGATAAAGGGATTGATCTAATTAGAAGAGAGCTTTTGGAGTTGGGTATTCACGAGGATCTTATTTCAGCTTCTTTAAATGAGTATCCATACGATATGCAAGTAGAAAAAGCGGTAGAATTATGTGGGAAATTCACAAAAAAACATAGTAAAGATTCGCAACGTATATTAAAGCAAAAGACAGAGCAGCATTTAATTAGAAAAGGATTTCCTTTAGACATTATTTCAGCCGCTTTAGAAAAATTTAATAACAATCATCATCATGCTGAAGAATTAGATGCGTTGAAATTCCAGGCCGAAAAAGCCAATCGAAAATACGCGGGACTGAGCTCGTACGAATATAAACAAAAAATGAAACAATTCCTTTTTCGAAAGGGGTTCTCTATCGAAAGCATTGAGGAATTCTTAAATACCCAAAATGATGCCTGAACAGTGCATTGTTCTTTATTAATATCATGACATTTATTATACTGGAATTATACTGAATAGACCCTGAGGTGAACGTACGCATGGAAAAAAGATATAGTGAAATGACCCGACATGAATTGCAGCAGGAAATAGCGCAGCTTAATGAAAAAGCTAGGAAAGCGGAACAAATGGGAATGGTTAATGAATATGCTGTATTGGAACGAAAAGCAATTATGGCAAAAGCGTACTTACTAACCCCTGAGGATTTCAAGCCAGAAGAAGTATATGAAATTGATGGAGATCCTGGTTCATATTTTAAAATAGATTATTTAAACGGTGTGTTTGCGTGGGGACATCGGGTTGGAGGAAATAAGGAAGAAGAAGCCCTGCCAATTTCAATGCTAAAAAAAATGCAGCCAGGACAATAGTGTCCTGGCCGCTGTTTAGCAGTGTGACTATGAGTTTTTTCTGATTTGATGGTGGAGAATAATGATGTCCTGAGTTTCTTTTGTTTCACCATTTACTTGGGAGTGCGCGTGCTTAGGTCGATAGTTTGGTGACGTAAACGGACTTGAGTAGGGATTTTTATCAAAGAATTTTTTTGAGTTTCCCATCATCATTCGCCTCCTAATAGTTCTAATACTGTGGAACGATTTAAAATTTAGTAACCACCAAAACCATTGTTAAAATAGTTCTGAAGTATCTGACTCTCTATTAGTTGAAGCTCGCATTCTTTCCTGTGGATGAGTATTGATCGTACCGTCTGCTCTTCTCGACGCATACTCAGCTTTTGCTCGAGGTTCGCCCTCTAATTTATTGTTATTTTGATTGGGGAAATTCGTTACTTTATTCCGCATAGAGACAGCCTCCCTGAAAAGACTTCAAAAACCGTGAAAAACAAGGAAGTACCGTGTTAATCACGTACTAATAGTATGAACGTAATTGGTGATTAGAAACGTTATTTACGCTAAATAAAAAAATTGGCAAAGAAGGGGTAAAAAAATGAGAGAACATCATCAAAAACTAGTGGAGCTATTGTTAGAAAAAAACGATTATTTATCATACGGTCAAGCTCAAACATGGATAGAGTTATTATGGGATGACTTTGAAACAACACGGGCGAAGGCTGGCAGAGACTATAAAGGCAGCGAAATGACCGAAAAGGTAGTAAGGCAATGGATTGAAAATTATGGGGAAAAATTACATGAATTTCTAGCAACTAATCCAAAATACAAGCATTTACTTGAGCAGGATCCGAAAACATTAAATTAAAAAAGCGATGTCACTGGTAGCATCGCTTTTTTTTTATATTCGTTAATTTGGAACGATATCAAGCTTTTTGCGTAGTTTTTCTTCACTGAAGATCCAGCCGGTATAGGATGACTTAATATTTAGTTCCAGATCAAGCTGTACGACTGCAATGAATGGATAATAATCATTGCTTCGGTAACGTAAATCTATGAAGCGGACTTCAAAATAATCATCGTATTCATCAACTTCCCATCTGTATACAGGTGAAAATGATAAAAAAGCAGAAAGATTTTTATCGTTCTTAGCAGCATCAATAACAGGAGAATCAGGAACTTTGACACGATTGAATTGATCTAGAATTTGGACTTGATTATCATGAGCTCTTCCTACAAAAAATTGGTGTCTGTTCATTACTGCAATTCTCCATTGGTGAAATTTCATCGTTGGAGATATAATAATATCTGTTGCATCAGGAATTAAACTTCTTACTTCTTTTAGTACCTTCCGCTGTGTATTAAATCTTACGATGTAATAGGCAACGAGAATTACGTAGATCGTTAGAAATGTGTATCCGGGGTCAATCCCAATTGCCCAGATAATTAACCCAATTACGTGCAGTCCAAAGATATAAGGGTCGAATGTGTTAATAACTCCTAAAGCAATCCATTTAGAAGAAAAGGGACGCAATGCTTGTGTTCCATACCCATTGAATATATCTACAAAGACATGAAGAAAAACAGCAATAAATGTCCAAATCCACAAATGCAGAAGGTTTGCCTCTGGGAAGAATTGAGACAATACTCCAACAATTAAGAGCGGCCAAAGAATAACGGCAGGGATAGAATGAGTAATTCCTCTATGATTTCTTATATAAACAGCATTGTTCTTTAATTTAAGCACTGTATCGATATCTGGAGCCTGAGAACCAATAATTGTGCCAATCATGACACTTGTAGCGGTGGCTGCATTCGAAGAAACAACAGGGTCTAAAGTAGCGAGACCCCCTAGTGCAAGCCCCATGACAATATGGGTACCTGTGTCCAAAGGAAGAACCTCCTTTTGAAGGGATTTTATACCTTTATTTTAACATAAATTATTTTTCAAAAATGGCTGATATACAATATTTTTGTTACGTATTTATAAACGATTGTCACCAATGGTTTATTGCGACCACATTTTATTTTTCCTATTTTCTTTATGTTTATGATTTACAACAGGAGGTGCATAATGACAAATTCATTAAAAAATCTTAAAAATTTCGATAAAAACTCTTTTCAGAGGGATTTAATTGATTGGTTTTCTGAAGAAATGCGTGATTTGCCTTGGAGAAAGGATAAAGATCCGTATAAAATTTGGGTTTCTGAAATTATGCTCCAACAGACAAGGGTTGATACGGTAATTCCGTATTTTAATCGATTTATCGAACAGTTCCCAAATATAGAAACATTGTCACAAGCCGAGGAAGAGAAAGTACTAAAAGCCTGGGAAGGTTTGGGGTATTATTCAAGAGTCCGTAATCTGCAAACTGCTGTGAGGGAAGTACATGAAAAGTACGGTGGTAAAGTCCCGGATACATTAGAAGAAATCTCTTCTCTTAAAGGAGTAGGTCCTTACACAGCTGGGGCAGTTTTATCGATTGCATACGGTATTCCTGAACCCGCGGTTGACGGAAACGTGATGCGGGTTCTTTCAAGGATCTTATCCATATGGGAGGATATTGCTAAGCCTTCTAGCCGAAAAGTATTTGAAAAAGCTGTTCGAGAATTAATTTCAGAGAATAACCCATCTTATTTTAATCAAGCATTAATGGAGCTTGGTGCTCTTATTTGTACGCCAACTTCGCCTGCATGCCTGCTGTGTCCTGTCCGAGACTACTGTCATGCTTTTCATGAAGGCTCACAAAAAGAACTCCCTATTAAAACGAAAGCGAAAAAGCAAAGGAAAGTTGTGCTCGCGGCCCTTATTATTAAAGATGAAAATGGAAAGACGGTTATTCATAAGCGACCTGGAGAAGGATTATTAGCGAACTTATGGGAGTTTCCAAACTTTGAAATTTCTTTGCCTTTTAAAAGTGAAAAGAGTCAGCTGCAAGAGAATTTCAAACAACTATTGGGAGTGGACGTTAAAGTTGGGAAGTTGCTGGGGAAAATAGATCATGTTTTTTCACATTTGATTTGGGATATCCATGTTTATGAAGGGAAGCTTTTGCATCCTTTAGAAGAGCAGCCTGATTTAAAGATTGTCTCAGAGGATGAGATTCATGAATTTCCATTTCCGGTATCACACCAAAATATGATGAAGAAGTACTACTTGATCAAGGAAGACACCAAATAAGCAGGTGTCTTCTTTTAATATATACTGTAACTAGTCGTATGTTACCTCTGTGCCATGTGTATAATCGGATTCTTGGCGTTTTAAACCGCCCCGATTTTCTATTTCTTCAATAATTTCTCTATGAATAGTCTGCCCCTCCGCATTTAGATAGGGCATAATTTGCTGAAGTGAATGATGGAAAAAGGCTAATTCACTGTCTTTCCAATCTGCCTTTGACATCATTGAAAGCTCTGTCATATCTCTTCCTACGTACATATTGATTCCTCTTTTCATTCAATTTCTCAAGGTTAGTGTTAGAATCTTAATTGATATCTATACATTCACGGTCTAAAATAAAGACTATATTATTTGGTTGATATTAACTACATATGAAGAAAAAGCTTATAGAGGAAGGAAGTATATTATGACACAAAAAGTCGCTTTGATAACAGGAAGCAGTAGAGGGATCGGAAAGGCTACTGCAATTCGTTTAGCAAAGGAAGGGTACGATATTGTAATTAATTATGCTAGAAGTAAGAAGGGTGCTTTAGAAACAGCGCAAGAAATTGAAGCTTTAGGAAGACAAGCGTTAGTCATTAAAGCGAATGTGGGGGACGTTGAAAAAATTAAGAAAATGTTCCAAGAAATAAATGAGGTCTATGGACGTCTGGATATCTTCGTGAATAACGCAGCATCCGGTGTGCAGCGGCCCGTTATGGAGCTTGAAGAAAGTCATTGGGATTGGACAATGAATATTAATAGTAAAGCACTCTTATTTTGCGCACAAGAAGCAGCTAAACTAATGGAGAAAAATGGCGGTGGAAAAATTGTCAGTATCAGTTCTTTAGGTGCAATCCGTTACCTGGAAAACTATACTGCGGTTGGTGTCTCAAAAGCTGCGCTCGAGGCATTAACTCGTTACCTGGCAGTGGAATTAGCGGAGAAAAGTATTATTGTTAATGCCGTTTCTGGCGGAGCTGTCGATACTGAGGCGCTCAAGCATTTTCCTAATAGAGATGAGCTGCTGGCTGAAGCTAAAGAGAAGACACCGGCTGGGAAGATGGTAGAAATTGAAGATATGGTTAATGCAGTAATGTTCTTATTGAGTGATGAATCTAATATGATTAGAGGGCAAACGATTATTGTGGATGGGGGGATTTCGCTGCTAGTTTAATCTTTC
Organism: Robertmurraya dakarensis; assembly: GCF_900156875.1. Classification (GTDB taxonomy): domain Bacteria; phylum Bacillota; class Bacilli; order Bacillales; family Cytobacillaceae; genus Robertmurraya; species Robertmurraya dakarensis. The sequence goes on from NZ_LT707408.1 coordinate 723,161, forward strand.
TTTTTAACGCAATATTAATTTTTCAAAAAAAGTGGATAGTTTCTACTTGGTCTGGACAAATTAATATGCGTGGAGGTGATAACAGTGGCAAAACAACCAAACAGAACTTCAGCTGGTACAAACATTGAACAAGTGCGTCAACAAAATGCACAGTCAGCTCAAGGCGGTCAAGGTCAATTTGGTACTGAGTTCGCTAGCGAAACAAATGCTCAAGAGGTAAGACAACAAAACCAACAAGCAGAAGCTAGAAAAGCTCAGAACTCTGGTGGACAATTTGGCGGTCAGCAACAGAGCTAAAACTAAATAAACAAGAAAAAGATGCTCTTTCAATCGAAAAGAGCATCTTTTTCTTGTTATCCTGTCCATACGCCGCTTAACAGGTGCTTCCGCCTCTCAGTTCGACAAAACTTTCATATTCTTTACATAAATAGTCAAAGGAAAGGGGCGATTGTTCACGAATAGTATTAGAGTGAATAAACAAAAGGGCGGTGGCATGACGTGAACGATTTTAACCGTTTAGTTAATGAACAGATGGAGACGATGGAGAAGTTATTATTTTTGCAAGCGGAGATAGAAAGATGTCAGCAAATTGAGAATGAGCTCAAAACCCTTCAGCAAGAAGCAAAATTAGAAAGCGTTCAACTGGACATACATAAGATGAAAGAGGAGTTACGAGAGATCCATCAAATTTTTGAGAAGCAAACGGAAGAACTGATTCAATCGTATCAAAGTGTCGGTGCATCTGTTTAATTGCATATATTGTGAAGTCACTGAATATTTCGGTGGCTTCTTTGTTTTAAATTCTGTGTATAACCGTTATAATAGTAAGTAAGATGCTTTTAAATAGGTAAACAACTTATCTGTTTGTGCGGAAAATAAATAGGAATTGTACTTTGTGACCTTACTAAATAATATGTCTTTTTGAGCAAAAGAAGAAAACGGTATATTTTCGAGGAGATTATTGGTTTTTAGTCTAGCAATGGGACAGGCTTTTGGCTAGGCGAGATTAGGTTATAAAGCGTTCGGAATATGAAAGTAGGGAAAAATATATGGGCGTACCCGTGGAAGGTGAACCGATACAAATACATAGTTATAAACATAATGGGCACATCCATCGTGTCTGGGAGGAAACGACTGTATTAAAAGGGACGCAGAACTTAGTGATTGGCGGAAATGACCGAACGATCGTGACTGAATCTGATGGAAGAACGTGGGTGACCAGAGAGCCGGCAATCGTTTATTTCCATTCACAACTTTGGTTTAATATCATTGGGATGATACGAGAAGATGGTATTTATTACTATTGTAATTTGAGCTCTCCATTTATTTTTGACGGGGAGGCTTTAAAATATATCGACTATGACCTCGATATTAAGGTATTCCCAGACATGACCTTTAACCTTTTGGATGAAGATGAATATGAACGTCACCGACAAGAAATGAAATATCCAGAGGTTATTGATCGAATATTAAAGGACAATGTCGATAAGCTGATTCGCTGGATTCGTCAAAGAAAAGGACCTTTTGCTGCAGATTTTATCGATATATGGTACGAAAGATACCTAACTTACAGACGCTAATAGTCAGAAATGTGCTTAAAAGGAAGCCTGTTTATTTGCTTTAACAGGCTTGTTTTTTTATATAGAAATACCTAAGCCCTGCGCTTTTGCTTTTTCTTAGCACCAAGGGGGAACGATCTTGGATAGTATACGTAGATATATGCGGTTTGTAAAACCATATCGGCTTCAAATCATTGGAACGATTTTAATAGGGATTATTAAATTTGCGATTCCCCTATTAATTCCTTTGCTGATTAAGTATGTATTGGACGATATTGTAGGAAACAATACGCTGTCAGTTGAGGAAAAGCAAGGACAGCTTATTCTTATTATGGGGATTATGGTTGTCATCTTTATCGTTGTCCGTCCCCCTGTTGAATATTACCGGCAATATTTCGCCCAGTGGACGGCAAGTAAAATTCTGTACGATATTCGTGATAAACTGTTCACGCATGTACAAAAACTTAGCTTTAAGTACTATTCCAATACAAAGGCAGGGGAAGTGATCTCACGTGTTATAAATGATGTAGAGCAAACCAAATCATTTATTATTACGGGTCTGATGAATCTGTGGCTGGATGTTGCAACCATTGTGATTGCGATAATCATTATGATGACGATGGATGTGACCTTGACCATTGTTTCGATTCTGTTATTTCCGTTCTATGCCTTTTCAATCAAGTACTTTTTTGGGAATCTTAGAAAGTTGACGAGAAAGCGTTCACAGGCACTGGCCGAGGTCCAAAGTTATTTGCATGAACGTGTTCAAGGGATGTCAGTCATTAAAAGCTTTGCGATTGAGGATAAGGAACAAAAACGCTTTGATCAAACGAATTCAAACTTCTTAGATAAGGCAATTGATCATACGAAATGGAATGCGAAAGCTTTTGCGGTGGTTAATACCATTACAGATATTGCACCGCTGCTCGTGATTGGGTTCTCGGGTTATCAGGTTATTAACGAGAATTTATCAATTGGTGAGATGGCAGCATTTATTGCATACATTGATCGTTTGTACAATCCGTTAAGAAGATTGGTTAACAGCTCAACGACATTGACTCAGTCGATCGCATCCATGGATAGAGTATTCGAATTTGTTGATGAGAAATATGATATAGATGATTCTCCGAATGCTATCTTTTGTGAAAATGTGAAAGGGCATATTGAATTTAAAAATGTAAGCTTCTCTTATGACGAAAAGGAAGAAGAAGTATTAAAAAATATCTCACTTGATGTAAAACAAGGAGAGACAATCGCACTTGTTGGAATGAGTGGTGGAGGAAAGTCTTCGCTGGTTAGTCTTATTCCAAGGTTCTATGATGTTACGGAAGGGGCGATTTTACTCGACGGTACGGATATACGTACATTTAAGGTTCGGTCATTAAGGGATAATATCGGCATGGTTTTGCAGGACAATATTCTTTTTAGTGAATCAGTAAAGTCAAATATCCTTATCGGAAAATCTGATGCGACTGAAGAGGAAATAATCGATGCAGCAAAGGCAGCCAATGCCCACGATTTTATTATGAATTTACCAGAAGGGTATGACACAAAGGTAGGAGAAAGAGGCGTAAAATTATCAGGCGGCCAAAAACAGAGAGTCGCGATAGCCCGTGTATTTATTAAGAATCCCCCAATTCTTATATTGGATGAAGCAACATCTGCGCTAGACTTAGAAAGCGAGCATTTAATTCAAGAGGCAATTGAAAAATTGGCTAAAGATAGGACCACGTTTATTGTCGCACATCGCTTATCAACGATTACTAACGTGGATCGAATTGTTGTCATCGACAATGGAAAAGTGATAGAAATTGGAAGTCATGAAGAATTAATGGCTAAGCAAGGAAACTATTATAAACTATTCCAAATTCAACAGCTTGAGCATTAGTGGAAGAATAGAAGCCAGCAAATAAAAAATTACAGGAGTTGATAACTGCCTGTAATTTTTTATTTTTTTATGGTTTTTTTACTCTTGAAGAGGTTCCTCTATACTTACTTCGTTTTCATTTTTATGAAAAGATTTGAAACTAGTTACCAATACATCCAAATGGTCTAAATATTCATCGTATTCAATGATAGAAGAGATAATCTGCATAATGTGATAAAAAGCGATCTCGTTATCTACCGCTCTTTGCTGAGATAAGAATAATTGGAATAACTCTTTACGATCGATATAATATGGGCCGTCCTCTTTCGCGGTCTGAGGTTTAACCTTTCCGATGAACTTGAGCATAATTTGCTCGTGGCGGTCAATCATGTTGTTCAGCTGTTGCGCAATCTCTGTTTGAAATTCATCCGGAAGCTGAGATAACTCATTTTCAAATCGATGAAGTCTTTTTAAAATCTCGATCGTTCTTTTTGTTGTTGAAATCATTTGCCGATAGATAACAAGTTTCCTTGCCTTTACACTAGTAGATTTTTTAAAGTAATTACGTTCCTCTTTGTATAATAAATAAAGCTGGTCGAGCTTAATGATTTCATCTTTTAACTTACCTATATCATTTTTTAAAAGCGTATGTTCAGAAGCGTGTCTCGTGTTCATTCGAATCCACTTTGAGATTTCTTCCGTGGTAGTGGAAATCCTAAGAAATAATTTTTTCTCATATTTAGGCGGCAGGAACACCAAATTAACAGCAAATGCCGATAGCACTCCTAACATAATGGTTGAAAAACGAACGAGGGCAAACTCAATAAACTCGTCTCCAGGCGTAACCATAATGGCGATCAATGTAACAAGGGACAAAGAAATGGCATTCCCTAATTTCAATTTTAGGTGAATCGCTATGACAATAATGGCTGCTAATCCAATAATGATTATTTCGTTACCGAGCAGTAAGACAAACACAACTGCAATGACAGCTCCAATAATATTTCCCTGCAGCTGTTCAACAATTGATAAGTATGATCGGTATATGGTTGGCTGTATAGCAAAGACAGCAGCAATGGCAGCAAATACAGGGGAAGGGAGAGTGAGTAACTCTGCAAGTAATAAAGATAAGATAATTGCAATTCCCGTTTTTAATATGCGGGCACCAAACTTCATATGTTAAATTTTCCTTTCCTGACTTTCTTATTAAACAAATTGACAATGTTATGTCTATTCATACTTACCATACTTTAAACCATTTAGTTGCTATTAACAAGAATATTATCTGTGTCTTTTTATTGAATCATTTCCAACTATATACAAAGGAAAAGAATACAAAAAACGTCCGCTTACCATAAGCGGACGCCTACAACGATATACATTATTCTGTAGAAACGGATGGATCTGCCTGTTCTTTGACAGGTACGATCTTCACAAAATGTTTTTGTGGTTCTTGCAGAAGTACTGCTAATTTATTCGCCTCTTCTTCCTGACCTTGAGCTTTTAACATATCAATATACTGTCCAAGAAGTTCAGCGATGTCCTTGAAGCCGGTGTCGTCCAATGAAGAAAGATTGACTTTTGCTCCTTTAGCAATTCTTCTTTGAATAGCTTCCTTTGTTAAGCCCATTTCAGGCTGTTGTCTTACATAAATTACACCGCCAGTCATACCTGCGCAAATCCAAGGTCCTGGGTCGCCTAATACTAAACCGCGTCCATTTGTCATGTATTCAAATGCAAATCCCTTAATATTAGCTCTCGATCCAATGTTTCCATACTCTCTCTCAGGGATTGGTCTTTGCAATTGACCTCCGATAATCATGTCTGCACCAGATAAGCGTATTCCTGCACGCGCGTCTGCATTTCCTTGTGCGACAAGTAAACCGTGTTGTGCACCATAGCCGAATCCTTTCCCAACTGATCCGTTATAGAACTTACCATCTTTGCCTTGAGATTTAAAAATTAAGATTTGACCTCCAACGGATGTCTTACCAGTACCATCTTGTGCACCGCCGTTAACCTCGATTTGAATTCCGTCGCTGTTGTAAGCTCCTAAACCATTACCAGGAATAGAACCAGCTTTGTATTTGAGCTGAACAGGAGGGAGGTTCCTATAAGAACCATCAAGTCTTCCGCGAACACGGTGACAAGATACGCGGCTCCCTAGAACTCTTTGTTCTGATGTAATACTATGGAATTCTCGTGATTGATGTAGTTCATCCACGCTGGCATCTAGGAACTCAGCGCCTACTGCCACCTGTAATTGAGCTGTTTCAGAAGCAGCAGCTGCCTCTTGATGGCTGAATAAACCAATATCTAGAGTCTTCAGCAAGTAAGTTAAATCTAATTGATCGTGTCCTTTGATTTGCTGCAATAAGTCAGAACGGCCAACGATATCTTGTAAATTATTGAAACCAAGTGAAGCTGTAAGTTCTTTTAACTCATCTCCAAATGCAGTGAATAAATTCATGATCCCTTGGACAGCGAGATCAAGCTGTCTTGGTACAAATCTTCTTAAACCATGTTCCTTTGCTTGAGCTTCAGACTCAATCTGAGTTGCAATTCCAACATGACAAGTATCCAAATGACAGCCGCGGCATGTTGTGCAGCCAATTGCAATCATTGAAAGTGTCCCGAATCCTACACGGTTAGCACCAAGCAGCATAACTTTTATGACATCCAACGCACTCTTTAGCCCGCCGTCTGCCCAAAGCTCGACATGATCTCTTAGGCCAGCTTCAAGTAAGGCGTTATGCGCTGCTTTGACACCGATTTCTACTGGAAGACCTACATACTGCAATGCGTGGATTCTAGCAGCACCAGTTCCTCCATCGAAACCGCTGAGTGTGATAATGTCAGCACCTGCTTTTGCGATTCCAACAGCGATTGTTCCGATATTTGGAACTACTGGTACTTTCACAGATACTTTTGCTTTGTCGTTTGCTGTCTTCAGTTCATGAATCATCTGCGCCAGATCTTCAATTGAGTATATATCATGGTTATTTGATGGTGAAATTAAATCAGATCCAATGGTTGCGTTACGAGCTTCAGCGATCTTTTCTGTAACTTTAGAACCTGGTAAATGTCCGCCTTCTCCAGGTTTTGCCCCTTGACCGATCTTAATTTCTAGCAAATTAGAAGAATTAAGAAGCTCCGCGTTTACCCCGAAACGTCCTGATGCAACCTGCTGGCCGCGTGTGCGTGGATATTTGCCAAGCATATCTTTAATTTCTCCGCCTTCACCGTTAAGACTGACCATATTTAAGCGGTCTGCTCCTTCGGCATAAGCTCTAAAAGCAATTTCATTTTGCGAACCAAATGACATGGATGAAATAACAAATGGCAGGCTGTGTTCACCAACACTTAAATCAACATCCTTGCCTGAAAGCGCCTTTTTTGCAGGTTTCAACCCTGTTAAATGACGGATTGTTGTTGGATTTTGTTCCTCTTGTTCACTTATTTTCTCTTTATATGCACTATAATCGCCGCTTGAAGCAACGTCGCCAATGGCTTTCCAGATACGAGGGAAGAGGTTGAATGATTTACCTACTCTGCCTTTCTCGTTATGATAGTCTGCAGCTCTTGCGACAGCATCCTCCTTCATTGAAGCAAAATTAAATCCAAGCTCAGAAGAACCGAAGAAATTCACAATGTTTAGGACATTTGCTACTTCTTCATTTAAACCAATGCTGGAGAATAATCTTCCATATCCGCGAAGCTCATGAATACCAATGGTTGAGATCACTTTTTCTAACCCTTTTGTTAGAGCTGAATGTAAATTAACTAATGGTTTTGCAGACTCATCTAAGACAGTCATAAACATGAAATATGGGCTGATTAAATCTGCACCAAGTCCAAATGAAAGAATAATATCATGTAAGGATCTAATGGCAGCAGAACGTAATAGAATGGAACAATCTCTACGAAGTTCCTCCTTAACTAATACTTGATGTATAGCAGACGTTACTAGCAGAGGATCGATCCAGTACTGTTCATTTTTATGTGCTGTACTATCGTCTAAAACAATCAGCGTTTTTCCATCTTTAACAGCTGCGACAGCTTCCTTTTGCAATCGGTCTAATGCTTCTTGAATGGTTTCTTCTCTGCTGAAAACAGCAGACAAGTAGGTGATTAATTGTTCTTTTTGGTAAAAGTTTGTTAATTGATCATAGCTTGGCTGTTGCAGTTCTTCCGATACTTCATAGCCGGCTGCACCTTCAATTAATAATGGTGTTGTTAATTCAACGATTCCATTAGATGACTGTTTATGAAATAAAGAAGGACGCTTACCAATGATTGTGCGGGTGGAGAAATGTTCTGTTTCACGGTCACGATCAATCGCTGGATTTGTTACTACAGCCACGCTTTCTTTGATAAAATCTGCGATATTCTTGCGGTTTGGATTAATTGCTGCAAGTGGAGCGTCATGTCCTAAGGACCGGATTGGTTCTACTCCTTTTTCAGCCATTTGTTCGATTAGTTGAATATGATCTCTTTCCCAGCCAAATGCATTATATTGACCGTTATGAACTTTATTTGGGTAGCTGACTGTTACTGTCTTTGCCATTTTTGGAACGGAAAGGCGGTCTTTTGCGCCTCGCAGGTCTACCTTTTGAGAAAACCTTTCATATACAACAGCTTGGTACTCATCTTGTTCATATAACTTTAGTACATTACCGTCCCACTTTAATCCTACTTTTTCACCAGGAGCCAGTGGTTTTGGTTCGTTTACATACTCGCTTGAAGGAATAATTCCTGGTTCAGATGAAAATAAGTAAGAACTTTCAGTTTCGAGTATCCATAATGGGCGAAGACCAAGGGCATCGACACTGAAGACAGCCTCATCCCCAAAACGGGAAACGATACCAGCTGGACCCTGCGCGAAATGTCCCCATGCTTCTCGCATATAGCTGTACAAATCTTGGAGATGTGGAGGATATGCTTTTATTTCGTTGATAATTGGCGGGAAAAGCAAGTCTAATGCTTCAAATAAAGAATAACCATCCCGGCAGATTAATGTTTCGATTGTTCTGCTTAAATCTTGTGAATCACTTCCGTCTTTTACAAGCGGAACCCCAATCATCTTTGCTTCATCACGAAGTTTAGCGATCGTATTGATCTCACCATTATGTCCAAGAACGCTAAACGGTTGTACACGATTAAAGCTTGAGAGCGTATTCGTAGAATAACGGTTATGGCCTAATGTCATAGTTGAAGCGACAAGAGGACTTGCTAGGTCTTGGTAATATTTTGGCAGGATATCTCCAGCACCCATTACTTTGTATACGGCATGATACTGACTTAATGATGCAACATGAACAAAATCATTCTTTTCGATCTCAATTATTAATTGAAATAACTTTTGGGAAAGAGCTTGCCCGGTGATGTCACTTAGTAGAGCGACTTGCCAAAAAACAGGATTTTCCTGGATAGCAATTGGTCCAAGTGCTGAAGAATTTGTAACTTCATCGGTTTCGAATAGAATCTTAAGATTTGAGTTTTGTAGTTTTTCCATCAATTCGTTTTTAATAGATTGAGGGTTTTCTTGTCTATTAATAAAGATATGCGCGACGGCAAAGCCTTCATGGTCAACGAGTTCAGGATTACATCCAGCATTTTTTAATTTTTCTTTCCAGAGTACTTTTGGAATATCAATATGAATACCGACCCCATCACCTTCACCGTTAATAAATCCGGCACGGTGGTTCATCGTAACAAGGGCATTAATACAATTGAAAATATTTTCACGAGTAGGAGTGTTTGTTTTCTCCATGGAAGAAACAATTCCACATGCATCATGCTCTTGTCGGTAAAACTCCTGGAAATTTGAAGGGCTCCATTGTTGTGTCATACAGTTGGCTATCAAAGACGTACTCTAACAGCCGTTCACCTCCTATAAAAATCTGATTCTTTTATTTACTTAAACTTTGGGTTTAATAAATAGTGGAATTTCATGAATGGTAATCAACCAAGGACAAAACCTGCAGTTTTCTAGACGAGTTACTGTAGAGTTTTGTAAGATAAAGGGCAATTTCCTGAAAATAAAAGAAAGGTAAAAAAAGTGTCAAATAATATTTGTATATTATCATATGAATTTTCAGAAATCAATTATTTATGCAAATAATTGGATAGTTTTTTATAATTAGAATATTAATAAGAAATCCGAAACCCTTAACTGTAAACGCTTTCACTTTAATGAAGTATAAAAAAAGAGCCAGGATATGGCTCTTGTATGCATAAAAAATGAATAATTATCACATTTTAACAGGCATTTTATTCATTGCTCATTGTTTCAAATGCATAATTAACCGCTTGTATGGCCGCCTCGATATCTTCTTCAGTATGAGCAATTGTGATAAACCATGCTTCATATTTAGAAGGGGCGAGGTTAATGCCTTGACTGAGCATAAGTTTGAAGAATTTAGCGAACATTTCTCCGTTTGTATTTTCTGCTTGCTCATAGTTTACAACCTTTTCGCTTGTAAAATAAACAGTGAGAGCACCTTTTAAGCGGTTTATTGTAATTGGAATTTTATGTTTCAGAGCAGCATTTTGGATACCTTCTTCAAGAAGGGCACCTAAACGATCCAAATACTCATAAACTCCATTTTGTTTTAGAACTTCTAGACAAGCAATTCCTGCTAAGATGGAAGCTGGGTTCCCTGCCATTGTTCCAGCTTGATAGGCAGGACCAAGAGGAGCAACATTTTCCATGATTTCTCGTTTTCCTCCGTAGGCACCAATCGGCAGTCCTCCTCCGATTATCTTACCCATTGCGGTGAGGTCTGGCTGCACCCCTAGTAAATCTTGGGCACCTCCGTACATAAATCGAAATGCTGTTATTACCTCGTCATAAATGACAAGTGCCCCGGCAGCATGAGTTAAATTGTTAACCTGTTGTAAGAAACCAGGTTTTGGTTCAACAATACCAAAGTTTCCAACAATCGGTTCTACAAGAACTGCAGCGACTTCGTCTCCCCATTTTTCCAGCGCTTCTTTAAATGGTTCAATGTCATTAAACGGTACAGTAATGACTTCCTGAGCTATACTCTTCGGAACTCCTGCAGAATCTGGAGTACCTAGTGTTGAAGGTCCTGAACCAGCTGCAACAAGGACGAGGTCTGAATGGCCATGATAGCAGCCGGCAAATTTAATGATTTTGTCTCTGCCGGTATATGCGCGTGCAACCCGAATCGTTGTCATAACAGCTTCAGTACCAGAGTTGACAAAACGGACCTTCTCAAGATTAGGCATTGCCTCTCTTAGCATTTTTGCAAAAGTTACTTCATGTGGAGTAGGGGTTCCGTATAAAACTCCAGATTCAGCAGCTTTTTTTATAGCTTCTGTAATGTGGGGATGAGCATGACCTGTGATAATTGGACCGTAAGCGGCTAAAAAGTCTATATACTGATTTCCGTCAACATCATAAAAATAGGCGCCTTTTGCACGTTCCATGGCAATAGGTGCTCCTCCGCCAACTGCTTTATAGGACCTTGATGGGCTATTTACTCCACCCACTATGTATTCTAACGCTTCCTCGTGCAAACGTTCTGAATTAGTAAATTGCATGAAAATCCTCCTAAAAACTTATGGTTGCCATCGCAACTAAAGATATATGTTGTGAGGTTGGTTATTCCTCCCATTCATATATATTAGCACTTTTCTTACTGAAAATGTTCAAAGGAGCATGGTGTTTTTTTGGAGTTTGTATACAAAGATAGACAAGCAGTTCTAGGGATCGTATAACAACGTATAAATAGTAAAGACAATTGATCAGAAGTGAGGAGAGAAGATGGTTTTTTACGCCTCGATAGTTTTAATTGTTATATGCATAATGAGCAGTATGCGCCTTTTGTTTACTCCGAGCAAAATAAGAGGCACCCGAGTTTCTTTTGAAAATTTTCTGTTTTTAGCCACTATATACGCTACAGTGATGATCGGCTTCGGGTTAATGTACCTCTTATTGGAATTGAATGGCTTACCGGTGTTAAATTATAGTTATGAATCTTTAGGTAATAATTTTTTTGAAAGATTGGAGACAGGTTTATATTTTAGCGCTGTCACTCTGTTTTCCGTGGGATATGGAGAGATAGCTCCGGTAGGAATTGGCAGGTTCATCGCTGTTTCTGAGGCGTTAATCGGCTATACGATACCAGCAGCTTTTGTAGCTAGAACTGTTTTGGATAGAGAAATGTAGGTAGTGATTTTAGCAGCGAGAGCAATGGTTTATGATGTTCAGATTAGTTGTTTTTACAATGTAATTGGGATAGGCTTATATATTATAGAAGATTTATGGAGGGATTTACCGTGGCTATTACAACAGGTGAACTAGCACCCGATTTTGAGCTGGCTGCCAGCAATGGACAAACTGTGAAATTATCGGACTACAAAGGAAAAAAAGTGGTTTTATTTTTTTATCCGAAAGATATGACTCCAGGATGCACAACAGAAGCGTGTGATTTTCGTGATCAATATAAAGGGTTTGAAGAGGTAAATACTGTTATTTTGGGAATTAGTCCTGACCCAGTGGATCGTCATACAAAATTCATTGAAAAGCACGGTCTGCCGTTTTTATTATTAGCAGATGAGACACATGAAGCAGCGGAAAAGTACGAGGTCTGGAAACTTAAAAAGAACTTTGGCAAGGAGTATATGGGGATTGAACGATCTACCTTCTTAATAAATGAGGAAGGGAAAGTTATTAGGGAATGGCGGAAAGTAAAAGTAAAGGGACATGTTGAAGAAGTATTATCGAGCATCAAAGAAGCTCTGTGAAAATCAGGAAAAAGCGAATAAATTTATAGCCTATTTTGCAGTTCTTGTGCTCACGTCCATTCACTTAAACAAGTATTGAATACTTTATATTAGGGCATACCTCCTCAGACACATTTTTTCTTGCAAGCCGATTCATCCGGCTTGCTTTTTTCTTTAGGAAGAATCTTTGTATTGATTAATGAATTATTTACCATTGTTCTGAAATATTTCAATGTGAAATACATACATATACTAAAGAGGATATTCTCTAAAAAGCCTGTTTTAATAAGAGTTCATTAGATTTATTTAACCATATAAGTGTGGTCGAAATATTGACAAATATAGATAATTGTTGATACACTATTTATAAACATTATAAAATAAGAATATTTACTAGAAGAGAGGTGCATGGCGGTGTCACATAGCGATTTAAAAGAAGCACTTGATACCTTAAAAGAAACTGGGGTTCGCATAACTCCACAACGTCATGCGATACTTGAATATTTAATTAACTCAATGTCACACCCAACTGCTGATGATATTTACAAGGCGTTAGAGGGAAAGTTTCCTAATATGAGTGTGGCTACAGTTTATAACAATCTAAGAGTATTTCGTGAGGTTGGTCTTGTAAAAGAACTAACATATGGGGATGCCTCGAGTCGATTTGATTTTATCACCACAAATCATTATCATGTTATTTGTGAAAAATGCGGGAAAATCGTTGACTTCCATTACCCGGGGTTAGATGAAGTGGAACAACTTGCTGCTCATGTCACGGGGTTTAATGTCAGTCATCACCGGATGGAAGTGTACGGAACATGTCCAGACTGCGCCAGTAAGGAAGCTCATTAAGAATCACATAAAATTAACTGATAGCCGTAAGACTGGTTGTCAGTTTTTTTATGTAAAAAAACCAACTCTGCATGTGCTGAGTTGGTTTATCTTTTAATAGATTTTTCATTATGGCTGGCGCGATTATACTTTTCATCAAACTCTTTGCCTTCTAAAGTGGGATCAAGAGTCAGCGGTTCATTACAATACATGCATATATCTACGCGGCCTAATACTTTTGTCGGTTTCTGACAGTTTGGGCAAATAACCTGTACGGTTCTGGTTGAGAGCATTCCAATCCAAAAGTAAACGACCGTGCTAGCGACGATACTAAGTAACCCAAGCAGCATAAAAAGGGTCATTAAAATGGCGGACTCTCTAAAGAAAATGCCAAGATACATAACAAAGAAGCCGATAAAAATTAAACTAAGTGCAAATGTTCTAATTTTATTAATTTTACTAGAATACTTCGCCATACTTTTCCCCCTCTAAAAACATAACTATATCATAACATTTTCCTTAAGATAAATATATAATGAAAGAAGTGTGTCGAAAAATGTCAGCAGGATATCAAAGAATTTTGTCGAAGATATTAGCTAATAAATTAATGGGGGAATGACGATGGAAGACATTCTTCGTCCTATATATCAAGAGAGGGCAAGTCATCCGAATACATTAGGTGCAATAATTGTTGAAAAAAGGCACCATGCCGTACCATCTACGGATATGTTTGATACAGTGTTGTTATTAATTGTAAAAGAGGCTGAACAACCTGTATTTATTAAACATTACACCTATCAAGATAAAATTGCCGCCTTGCATGTTGTAGATGAGAACAAGCTAAAACAATGGCTATTACTTGGAACGAATAAGAAGATTTTTGATTGGTTATATAATGGGAAGATTATTTTTGATCGAAATGAATATATTACTCGTTTAAAGGCTGAGTTAAAGGAGTTCCCGTTTTATGGACGTAAACTTAAAATGGGAATTGAGTTTGCGAAGCTAATCAGAAGATATTTGGATGGAAAGTCCTTTTTTCAAAATCAGCAGTATTTGGATGCATATAATCATGTGATCCATTCGCTGCATCATCTTGCCAGATTATCGATCATCGAGAATGGATTTCATCCGGAAGTTACAGTGTGGAATCAAGTGAAACAAATTGAACCTGAAGTCTATAAACTTTACGAAGAGCTAATAAACAGTGAAGAAACAATCAAAGAAAGACTGGAACTTTTATTCTTGGCTAGCGAATTTCTTATACATTCAAGAACGATGGCAGGGATTAGTCATTTAAGAGACATATTACAAGAAAAAGAATATTGGTCAATTGATGAACTGATAAACCACAAGGAAATACGTGAGTATGCTGTGGATTTAACTGTATTATTAGAGTATTTAATTGATAGAGGGATTATTGAAGTGAAGGTAGCAAAAACTAAAGGAGAAGGAGTTTATCATCGATATTACATGCTTCCAAAACGATAAACTAATATACTGATTGACCTTTACTTTTATAATTGATATATTTAAATCCGTCGTTGTGGTTAACCAGACCCTTTAATACGGCGGATTATTTTTTATACTAGTTGTTGACATGCAAAATACCATGTGTTAAATTAATAAAAGTCGCTTGTGAGAAACAAGTGAAAAATAGTTCTTTGAAAACTAAACAAAGCAGAAACGTCAACAATAGATAGTGGAGGCGACTGTTCAACTCTGAGAGGCGTTGGAGAGCCGGCTATACAAATCCTGTTTTTGGATTTGAATGGACGGATCGAAACGACCGAAGAGTTAGGAGCCGAAACTGGACTAGTTTTAATTTTAAATTTATTTAAGAGCTAATCTTACTCTTTTTTGGAGAGTTTGATCCTGGCTCAGGACGAACGCTGGCGGCGTGCCTAATACATGCAAGTCGAGCGGACTTTTAAAAGCTTAGCTTTGAAGTTAGCGGC
>NZ_LT707408.1:741840-747768 GCF_900156875.1 Robertmurraya dakarensis
CTACAATCTTTTTTATCTTAAATAAAAAAAGATTTTAAAAAAAGAAGTTGACTTCTACGAAGTTAGATGTTACAATTAATTTTGTCGTCGCTTCGGCGGAGATCGAAAAAATAGTTCTTTGAAAACTAAACAAAGCAGAAACGTCAACGTTTTAATTTTAGATTTATTTAAGAGCTAATCTTACTCTTTTTTGGAGAGTTTGATCCTGGCTCAGGACGAACGCTGGCGGCGTGCCTAATACATGCAAGTCGAGCGGACTTTTAAAAGCTTGCTTTTAAAAGTTAGCGGCGGACGGGTGAGTAACACGTGGGCAACCTGCCTGTAAGACTGGGATAACTTCGGGAAACCGGAGCTAATACCGGATAATGTTTCTCCTCTCATGAGGAGAAACTGAAAGATGGTTTACGCTATCACTTACAGATGGGCCCGCGGCGCATTAGCTAGTTGGTGAGGTAACGGCTCACCAAGGCGACGATGCGTAGCCGACCTGAGAGGGTGATCGGCCACACTGGGACTGAGACACGGCCCAGACTCCTACGGGAGGCAGCAGTAGGGAATCTTCCGCAATGGACGAAAGTCTGACGGAGCAACGCCGCGTGAGTGATGAAGGTTTTCGGATCGTAAAACTCTGTTGTTAGGGAAGAACAAGTATCGGAGTAACTGCCGGTACCTTGACGGTACCTAACCAGAAAGCCACGGCTAACTACGTGCCAGCAGCCGCGGTAATACGTAGGTGGCAAGCGTTGTCCGGAATTATTGGGCGTAAAGCGCGCGCAGGCGGTCTCTTAAGTCTGATGTGAAAGCCCCCGGCTCAACCGGGGAGGGTCATTGGAAACTGGGAGACTTGAGTGCAGAAGAGAAGAGTGGAATTCCACGTGTAGCGGTGAAATGCGTAGAGATGTGGAGGAACACCAGTGGCGAAGGCGACTCTTTGGTCTGTAACTGACGCTGAGGCGCGAAAGCGTGGGGAGCAAACAGGATTAGATACCCTGGTAGTCCACGCCGTAAACGATGAGTGCTAAGTGTTAGAGGGTTTCCGCCCTTTAGTGCTGCAGCAAACGCATTAAGCACTCCGCCTGGGGAGTACGGCCGCAAGGCTGAAACTCAAAGGAATTGACGGGGGCCCGCACAAGCGGTGGAGCATGTGGTTTAATTCGAAGCAACGCGAAGAACCTTACCAGGTCTTGACATCCTCTGACACTCCTAGAGATAGGACGTTCCCCTTCGGGGGACAGAGTGACAGGTGGTGCATGGTTGTCGTCAGCTCGTGTCGTGAGATGTTGGGTTAAGTCCCGCAACGAGCGCAACCCTTGATCTTAGTTGCCAGCATTCAGTTGGGCACTCTAAGGTGACTGCCGGTGACAAACCGGAGGAAGGTGGGGATGACGTCAAATCATCATGCCCCTTATGACCTGGGCTACACACGTGCTACAATGGATGGTACAAAGGGCTGCGAGACCGCGAGGTTTAGCCAATCCCATAAAACCATTCTCAGTTCGGATTGCAGGCTGCAACTCGCCTGCATGAAGCCGGAATCGCTAGTAATCGCGGATCAGCATGCCGCGGTGAATACGTTCCCGGGCCTTGTACACACCGCCCGTCACACCACGAGAGTTTGTAACACCCGAAGTCGGTGGGGTAACCTTTTGGAGCCAGCCGCCTAAGGTGGGACAGATGATTGGGGTGAAGTCGTAACAAGGTAGCCGTATCGGAAGGTGCGGCTGGATCACCTCCTTTCTAAGGATGAAAAGAAGTACTTGATACTTCAATAAAAAGACGTTTTCTGACTTTGTTTAGTTTTGAGAGAATTATCTCTCAAGTTTTATCATGCATATTCAAACGTTGAAGGGCTTTCTTTTAAGACTTTCTTTGTTTTGAATTTCTTTGCTCCTGCGCCGCAGTGATTCGAGGAAGTGTTTCCTTAGCTCGTCGCAAGGCTGCATGAAGAATAGTCAGGAAGTCAATCATGATGTGATTGAAATCCGTGGCCTTGTTCCTTGAAAACTAGATAACAAATTTGACAAGACATCATTTTTAAACAAGTAAGTTCTTTTTTAACATTAACTGATGGTTAAGTTAATAAGGGCGCACGGTGGATGCCTTGGCACTAGGAGCCGATGAAGGACGGGACTAACTCCGATATGCTTTGGGGAGCTGTAAGTAAGCTTTGATCCAGAGATTTCCGAATGGGGAAACCCTCCATCTTTAATCGGATGGAATCTTTACCTGAATACATAGGGTAATGAAGGCAGACCCGGGGAACTGAAACATCTAAGTACCCGGAGGAAGAGAAAGCAAACGCGATTCCCTGAGTAGCGGCGAGCGAAACGGGATTAGCCCAAACCAAGAGGCTTGCCTCTTGGGGTTGTAGGACACTCTATACGGAGTTACAAAAGAATGAGGTAAACGAACAAGCCTGGAAAGGCTGGTCAGAGAAGGTAAAAACCCTGTAGTTGAAACTTCATTCTCTCTTGAGTGGATCCTGAGTACGGCGGGACACGAGAAATCCCGTCNGGGACAAAACTTAACCTCTTATTATAAGTATAGGAAGTTAAGTTTTGTCCTAGGAGCCAGCCGCCTAAGGTGGGACAGATGATTGGGGTGAAGTCGTAACAAGGTAGCCGTATCGGAAGGTGCGGCTGGATCACCTCCTTTCTAAGGATGAAAAGAAGTACTTGATACTTCAATAAAAAGACGTTTTCTGACTTTGTTTAGTTTTGAGAGAATTATCTCTCGAAACTTTGTTCCTTGAAAACTAGATAACAAATTTGACAAGACATCATTTTTAAACAAGTAAGTTCTTTTTTAACATTAACTGATGGTTAAGTTAATAAGGGCGCACGGTGGATGCCTTGGCACTAGGAGCCGATGAAGGACGGGACTAACTCCGATATGCTTTGGGGAGCTGTAAGTAAGCTTTGATCCAGAGATTTCCGAATGGGGAAACCCTCCATCTTTAATCGGATGGAATCTTTACCTGAATACATAGGGTAATGAAGGCAGACCCGGGGAACTGAAACATCTAAGTACCCGGAGGAAGAGAAAGCAAACGCGATTCCCTGAGTAGCGGCGAGCGAAACGGGATTAGCCCAAACCAAGAGGCTTGCCTCTTGGGGTTGTAGGACACTCTATACGGAGTTACAAAAGAATGAGGTAAACGAACAAGCCTGGAAAGGCTGGTCAGAGAAGGTAAAAACCCTGTAGTTGAAACTTCATTCTCTCTTGAGTGGATCCTGAGTACGGCGGGACACGAGAAATCCCGTCGGAAGCTGGGAGGACCATCTCCCAAGGCTAAATACTCCCTAGTGACCGATAGTGAACCAGTACCGTGAGGGAAAGGTGAAAAGCACCCCGGAAGGGGAGTGAAAGAGAACCTGAAACCGTGTGCCTACAAGTAGTCAAAGCCCTTTTATGGGTGATGGCGTGCCTTTTGTAGAATGAACCGGCGAGTTACGATTACATGCGAGGTTAAGTTGAATAGACGGAGCCGCAGCGAAAGCGAGTCTGAATAGGGCGAATGAGTATGTGGTCGTAGACCCGAAACCAGGTGATCTACCCATGTCCAGGGTGAAGTCCAGGTAACACTGGATGGAGGCCCGAACCCACGCACGTTGAAAAGTGCGGGGATGAGGTGTGGGTAGCGGAGAAATTCCAATCGAACTTGGAGATAGCTGGTTCTCTCCGAAATAGCTTTAGGGCTAGCCTCACGATCAAGAGTCTTGGAGGTAGAGCACTGTTTGGACTAGGGGCCCTCATCGGGTTACCGAATTCAGACAAACTCCGAATGCCAAGTACTTATGCGTGGGAGTCAGACTGCGAGTGATAAGATCCGTAGTCAAAAGGGAAACAGCCCAGACCACCAGCTAAGGTCCCAAAGTATACGTTAAGTGGAAAAGGATGTGGAGTTGCTTAGACAACCAGGATGTTGGCTTAGAAGCAGCCACCATTTAAAGAGTGCGTAATAGCTCACTGGTCGAGTGACTCCGCGCCGAAAATGTACCGGGGCTAAACGTATCACCGAAGCTGTGGGTGGACACTTACGTGTCCGCGGTAGGAGAGCGTTCTAAGGGCGTTGAAGCTAGACCGTAAGGACTGGTGGAGCGCTTAGAAGTGAGAATGCCGGTATGAGTAGCGAAAGATGGGTGAGAATCCCATCCACCGAATGCCTAAGGTTTCCTGAGGAAGGCTCGTCCTCTCAGGGTTAGTCGGGACCTAAGCCGAGGCCGAAAGGCGTAGGCGATGGACAACAGGTTGATATTCCTGTACCACCTCATTACCGTTTGAGCGATGGAGGGACGCAGGAGGATAGGGTAAGCGCGCTGTTGGATATGCGCGTCCAAGCAGTTAGGCAGAGAAATTGGCAAATCCGTTTCTCGTGTAAGCTGAGCTGTGATGGCGAGGGAAATATAGTACCGAAGTTCCTGATTCCACACTGCCAAGAAAAGCTTCTAGCGAGGTAGTAGGTGCCCGTACCGCAAACCGACACAGGTAGGCGAGGAGAGAATCCTAAGGTGAGCGAGAGAACTCTCGTTAAGGAACTCGGCAAAATGACCCCGTAACTTCGGGAGAAGGGGTGCTTTTTAGGGTGCATAGCCCTGAAGAGCCGCAGTGAATAGGCCCAGGCGACTGTTTAGCAAAAACACAGGTCTCTGCGAAGCCGCAAGGCGAAGTATAGGGGCTGACGCCTGCCCGGTGCTGGAAGGTTAAGAGGAGAGGTTAGCGCAAGCGAAGCTTTGAATTGAAGCCCCAGTAAACGGCGGCCGTAACTATAACGGTCCTAAGGTAGCGAAATTCCTTGTCGGGTAAGTTCCGACCCGCACGAAAGGCGTAACGATCTGGGCACTGTCTCAACGAGAGACTCGGTGAAATTATAGTACCTGTGAAGATGCAGGTTACCCGCGACAGGACGGAAAGACCCCGTGGAGCTTTACTGTAGCCTGATATTGAATTTTGGTACAGCTTGTACAGGATAGGTAGGAGCCGTGGAAACCGGAGCGCTAGCTTCGGTGGAGGCGTCGGTGGGATACTACTCTGGCTGTATTGAAATTCTAACCCGCACCCCTGATCGGGGTGGGAGACAGTGTCAGGTGGGCAGTTTGACTGGGGCGGTCGCCTCCTAAAGAGTAACGGAGGCGCCCAAAGGTTCCCTCAGAATGGTTGGAAATCATTCGTAGAGTGTAAAGGCACAAGGGAGCTTGACTGCGAGACCTACAAGTCGAGCAGGGACGAAAGTCGGGCTTAGTGATCCGGTGGTTCCGCATGGAAGGGCCATCGCTCAACGGATAAAAGCTACCCCGGGGATAACAGGCTTATCTCCCCCAAGAGTCCACATCGACGGGGAGGTTTGGCACCTCGATGTCGGCTCATCGCATCCTGGGGCTGTAGTCGGTCCCAAGGGTTGGGCTGTTCGCCCATTAAAGCGGTACGCGAGCTGGGTTCAGAACGTCGTGAGACAGTTCGGTCCCTATCCGTCGTGGGCGTAGGAAATTTGAGAGGAGCTGTCCTTAGTACGAGAGGACCGGGATGGACGCACCGCTGGTGTACCAGTTGTTCTGCCAAGAGCATCGCTGGGTAGCTATGTGCGGAAGGGATAAGTGCTGAAAGCATCTAAGCATGAAGCCCCCCTCAAGATGAGATTTCCCATAGCGCAAGCTAGTAAGATCCCTGAAAGATGATCAGGTTGATAGGTCAGAGGTGGAAGCGTGGTGACATGTGGAGCTGACTGATACTAATCGATCGAGGACTTAACCAATTTAAAAGATGCTTGTCAAGTTATCTAGTTTTGAGGGAACAAACCTCAAACCAAATAGTCTGGTGACGATGGCGAGAAGGTCACACCCGTTCCCATACCGAACACGGAAGTTAAGCTTCTCAGCGCCGATGGTAGTTAGGGGCTGTCCCCTTGTGAGAGTAGGACGTCGCCAGGCA
>NZ_LT707408.1:748949-754900 GCF_900156875.1 Robertmurraya dakarensis
TAACAAATTTGACAAGACATCATTTTTAAACAAGTAAGTTCTTTTTTAACATTAACTGATGGTTAAGTTAATAAGGGCGCACGGTGGATGCCTTGGCACTAGGAGCCGATGAAGGACGGGACTAACTCCGATATGCTTTGGGGAGCTGTAAGTAAGCTTTGATCCAGAGATTTCCGAATGGGGAAACCCTCCATCTTTAATCGGATGGAATCTTTACCTGAATACATAGGGTAATGAAGGCAGACCCGGGGAACTGAAACATCTAAGTACCCGGAGGAAGAGAAAGCAAACGCGATTCCCTGAGTAGCGGCGAGCGAAACGGGATTAGCCCAAACCAAGAGGCTTGCCTCTTGGGGTTGTAGGACACTCTATACGGAGTTACAAAAGAATGAGGTAAACGAACAAGCCTGGAAAGGCTGGTCAGAGAAGGTAAAAACCCTGTAGTTGAAACTTCATTCTCTCTTGAGTGGATCCTGAGTACGGCGGGACACGAGAAATCCCGTCGGAAGCTGGGAGGACCATCTCCCAAGGCTAAATACTCCCTAGTGACCGATAGTGAACCAGTACCGTGAGGGAAAGGTGAAAAGCACCCCGGAAGGGGAGTGAAAGAGAACCTGAAACCGTGTGCCTACAAGTAGTCAAAGCCCTTTTATGGGTGATGGCGTGCCTTTTGTAGAATGAACCGGCGAGTTACGATTACATGCGAGGTTAAGTTGAATAGACGGAGCCGCAGCGAAAGCGAGTCTGAATAGGGCGAATGAGTATGTGGTCGTAGACCCGAAACCAGGTGATCTACCCATGTCCAGGGTGAAGTCCAGGTAACACTGGATGGAGGCCCGAACCCACGCACGTTGAAAAGTGCGGGGATGAGGTGTGGGTAGCGGAGAAATTCCAATCGAACTTGGAGATAGCTGGTTCTCTCCGAAATAGCTTTAGGGCTAGCCTCACGATCAAGAGTCTTGGAGGTAGAGCACTGTTTGGACTAGGGGCCCTCATCGGGTTACCGAATTCAGACAAACTCCGAATGCCAAGTACTTATGCGTGGGAGTCAGACTGCGAGTGATAAGATCCGTAGTCAAAAGGGAAACAGCCCAGACCACCAGCTAAGGTCCCAAAGTATACGTTAAGTGGAAAAGGATGTGGAGTTGCTTAGACAACCAGGATGTTGGCTTAGAAGCAGCCACCATTTAAAGAGTGCGTAATAGCTCACTGGTCGAGTGACTCCGCGCCGAAAATGTACCGGGGCTAAACGTATCACCGAAGCTGTGGGTGGACACTTACGTGTCCGCGGTAGGAGAGCGTTCTAAGGGCGTTGAAGCTAGACCGTAAGGACTGGTGGAGCGCTTAGAAGTGAGAATGCCGGTATGAGTAGCGAAAGATGGGTGAGAATCCCATCCACCGAATGCCTAAGGTTTCCTGAGGAAGGCTCGTCCTCTCAGGGTTAGTCGGGACCTAAGCCGAGGCCGAAAGGCGTAGGCGATGGACAACAGGTTGATATTCCTGTACCACCTCATTACCGTTTGAGCGATGGAGGGACGCAGGAGGATAGGGTAAGCGCGCTGTTGGATATGCGCGTCCAAGCAGTTAGGCAGAGAAATTGGCAAATCCGTTTCTCGTGTAAGCTGAGCTGTGATGGCGAGGGAAATATAGTACCGAAGTTCCTGATTCCACACTGCCAAGAAAAGCTTCTAGCGAGGTAGTAGGTGCCCGTACCGCAAACCGACACAGGTAGGCGAGGAGAGAATCCTAAGGTGAGCGAGAGAACTCTCGTTAAGGAACTCGGCAAAATGACCCCGTAACTTCGGGAGAAGGGGTGCTTTTTAGGGTGCATAGCCCTGAAGAGCCGCAGTGAATAGGCCCAGGCGACTGTTTAGCAAAAACACAGGTCTCTGCGAAGCCGCAAGGCGAAGTATAGGGGCTGACGCCTGCCCGGTGCTGGAAGGTTAAGAGGAGAGGTTAGCGCAAGCGAAGCTTTGAATTGAAGCCCCAGTAAACGGCGGCCGTAACTATAACGGTCCTAAGGTAGCGAAATTCCTTGTCGGGTAAGTTCCGACCCGCACGAAAGGCGTAACGATCTGGGCACTGTCTCAACGAGAGACTCGGTGAAATTATAGTACCTGTGAAGATGCAGGTTACCCGCGACAGGACGGAAAGACCCCGTGGAGCTTTACTGTAGCCTGATATTGAATTTTGGTACAGCTTGTACAGGATAGGTAGGAGCCGTGGAAACCGGAGCGCTAGCTTCGGTGGAGGCGTCGGTGGGATACTACTCTGGCTGTATTGAAATTCTAACCCGCACCCCTGATCGGGGTGGGAGACAGTGTCAGGTGGGCAGTTTGACTGGGGCGGTCGCCTCCTAAAGAGTAACGGAGGCGCCCAAAGGTTCCCTCAGAATGGTTGGAAATCATTCGTAGAGTGTAAAGGCACAAGGGAGCTTGACTGCGAGACCTACAAGTCGAGCAGGGACGAAAGTCGGGCTTAGTGATCCGGTGGTTCCGCATGGAAGGGCCATCGCTCAACGGATAAAAGCTACCCCGGGGATAACAGGCTTATCTCCCCCAAGAGTCCACATCGACGGGGAGGTTTGGCACCTCGATGTCGGCTCATCGCATCCTGGGGCTGTAGTCGGTCCCAAGGGTTGGGCTGTTCGCCCATTAAAGCGGTACGCGAGCTGGGTTCAGAACGTCGTGAGACAGTTCGGTCCCTATCCGTCGTGGGCGTAGGAAATTTGAGAGGAGCTGTCCTTAGTACGAGAGGACCGGGATGGACGCACCGCTGGTGTACCAGTTGTTCTGCCAAGAGCATCGCTGGGTAGCTATGTGCGGAAGGGATAAGTGCTGAAAGCATCTAAGCATGAAGCCCCCCTCAAGATGAGATTTCCCATAGCGCAAGCTAGTAAGATCCCTGAAAGATGATCAGGTTGATAGGTCAGAGGTGGAAGCGTGGTGACATGTGGAGCTGACTGATACTAATCGATCGAGGACTTAACCAATAAGAAAAGCGAAGGCGACTTGTCAACTCTGAGAGGCGTTGGAGAGCCGGCCGGGCAAATCCTGTTTTTGGATTTGAATGGACGGATTGAAACGACCGAAGAGTTAGGAGCCGCAGCTGGACAATTTAAAAGATGCTTGTCAAGTTATCTAGTTTTGAGGGAATAATATTTTTCTCTTGAAAAAATCGAAAAAGACTGTATAATAGTAACTGTCTTATAAGTTTGGTGATGATGGCGAGAAGGTCACACCCGTTCCCATACCGAACACGGAAGTTAAGCTTCTCAGCGCCGATGGTAGTTAGGGGTTATCCCCTTGTGAGAGTAGGACATCGCCAAGCAGATACCTAGTATCTAAATGTGAAACAGCTCGATGTCAGAGCATCTAGTTAATTTAAAACTTCAATCCTAATTATTCCGCAGTAGCTCAGTGGTAGAGCATTCGGCTGTTAACCGAACGGTCGTAGGTTCGAATCCTACCTGCGGAGCCAAATGGAGAGCTGTCCGAGTGGCCGAAGGAGCACGATTGGAAATCGTGTAGGCGGGCAAAACCTGTCTCAAGGGTTCAAATCCCTTGCTCTCCGCCATTTTATAAATGGCCCGTTGGTCAAGCGGTTAAGACACCGCCCTTTCACGGCGGTAACACGGGTTCGAATCCCGTACGGGTCACCATTTAATTGTAGGCATGCTAGAAGCGCAATGTTCTGTTGCAGCGCATGCACTCGCACATCCTGTGCATCGGAGGATTAGCTCAGCTGGGAGAGCACCTGCCTTACAAGCAGGGGGTCGGCGGTTCGATCCCGTCATCCTCCACCATAATTTAATTAATACTATTATCGCGGGGTGGAGCAACGAGCATAGCTTCATTGCTTAATCTGCGAGTTGTACCGATCGAGTTGCTTCTTGATTATCCTACTCGAGATCGGGACAGTCATAATGCTCACTTAAAGCATAGGATTCACTATGTTAATACTATTATCGCGGGGTGGAGCAGTCCGGTAGCTCGTCGGGCTCATAACCCGAAGGTCACAGGTTCAAATCCTGTCCCCGCAATTTGGTCCGGTAGTTCAGTTGGTTAGAATGCCTGCCTGTCACGCAGGAGGTCGCGGGTTCGAGTCCCGTCCGGACCGCCATTTATTTATATAAATACGGCTCAGTAGCTCAGTCGGTAGAGCAAAGGACTGAAAATCCTTGTGTCGGCGGTTCGATTCCGTCCTGAGCCACCATTTGATTTACTGCTAGGGAAAAACTTAGTGTAAACTTTTTTGTATATATTCATAATATATTTTCGGAGGGGTAGCGAAGTGGCTAAACGCGGCGGACTGTAAATCCGCTCCTTCGGGTTCGGCGGTTCGAATCCGTCCCCCTCCACCATAGTTTTTAATTAGTTTATAGGATTAAAATAGTTTATAACCTTAATTTTAGGGGTATAGTTTAAAGGTAGAACAGAGGTCTCCAAAACCTCCAGTGTGGGTTCGATTCCTACTACCCCTGCCAAATTTATGGCGGTCGTGGCGAAGTGGTTAACGCATCGGATTGTGGCTCCGACACTCGTGGGTTCGATTCCCATCGATCGCCCCATTTATATTATTTTGGGCTATAGCCAAGTGGTAAGGCAACGGACTTTGACTCCGTCATTCGTAGGTTCGAATCCTGCTAGCCCAGCCATTTGCGGAAGTAGTTCAGTGGTAGAACACCACCTTGCCAAGGTGGGGGTCGCGGGTTCGAATCCCGTCTTCCGCTCTATAATAATTTTAAGGCGGCATAGCCAAGTGGTAAGGCAGAGGTCTGCAAAACCTTCACCACCGGTTCGAATCCGGTTGCCGCCTCCATTTTTTTTATAATTGGTGAACTGTCTGGCTAATACTAGCCGGGGTGGCGGAACTGGCAGACGCACAGGACTTAAAATCCTGCGGTAGGTGACTACCGTACCGGTTCGATTCCGGTCCTCGGCACCAATTAAGTTTTACATATGCCGGTGTGGCGGAATTGGCAGACGCGCACGACTCAAAATCGTGTTCCGTAAGGAGTGTCGGTTCGACCCCGACCACCGGTATAATTTAAACATAAAATAATTGGGGCTGTCCGATAAGTCCCTAAAATAAAGCAAGTGGAGAAAAACAGCTCGTTTTTCTCCACTTGCTTTTGTATTATATGGATCATTCCCTGAAAGTAGCTGGCGGATGCCGGCTACTTTCAATATATTGTGGGCTAATGCCACAATTCCAAACTCCACATGGACCTTATCAAGACCCCGTAGGGAAAACCTACGGAACGACCGATTGCCCTTGATGTGACCGAACACACTTTCTACCTCAATTTTACGTTGAGCGTAGATAGCTGCCTTTTCCTCACATTCAAGGGCTTTTTTTGCCTTCGCTTTCATTTCTTCGAAGATCGTATTCCAGTGAACCTGACGGTTCCCATTCGCCTTTGTACATTTTGCTTTTAGTGGACAATCCGTACAGTCTTCGCATTCATATATTTTAAAGCTCTGTTCATAACCAGATCGATTCTTCTTGTTTTGATATTTTCTAAAAGTTACTTTCCTTCCATTCGGGCAAATAAAATAATCGTCTTGTTCACGGTATGTCCAGTTTTTTGCATTTTTGATATCGTTTTTATATTTACGTGTCTTTTCTTGTATGTATGATCCATAAGGGATTAGAAAGTCAAACTTTGGCTCTTTCTCATCGCCAACCGCATAAACATAATTTTCTTCGCTTCCATATCCAGCATCGGCAATAACAGTTTTAGGCATTGGTAAAGAAGTAGACGACAGTTTCTCCGAATGTGGGATAAAACAACGAGTGTCAGTTGGACGTTGATGAATCGTGTAAAACAGAATAAACTGGTTTTCCGTTCCCATCTGTACGTTATATCCTGCTTTTAGTTGACCATTTTTCATATGATCCTCCTTCATGCGCATGAAGGTGGCGTCTTTGTCCGTTTTAGAATAGCT
>NZ_LT707408.1:760111-762215 GCF_900156875.1 Robertmurraya dakarensis
CCTTTGTACATTTTGCTTTTAGTGGACAATCCGTACAGTCTTCGCATTCATATATTTTAAAGCTCTGTTCATAACCAGATCGATTCTTCTTGTTTTGATATTTTCTAAAAGTTACTTTCCTTCCATTCGGGCAAATAAAATAATCGTCTTGTTCACGGTATGTCCAGTTTTTTGCATTTTTGATATCGTTTTTATATTTACGTGTCTTTTCTTGTATGTACGATCCATAAGGGATTAGAAATTCAAACTTTGGATCTTTCTCTTCCCCAACTGCATAAACATAATTTTCTTCGCTTCCATATCCAGCGTCGGCAATAACAGTTTTAGGCATTGGTAAAGAAGTGGACGACAGTTTCTCCAAATGTGGGATAAAACAACGGGTGTCTGTTGGACGTTGATGAATCGTGTAAAACAAAATAAACTGGTTTTCCGTTCCCATCTGTACGTTATATCCTGCTTTTAGTTGACCATTTTTCATATGATCCTCCTTCATGCGCATGAAGGTGGCGTCTTTGTCCGTTTTGGAATAGCTATTACGATCTCCGAAGATTTGGTTCTGTTCTTTATATTTAGCCAGTCTAGGTAAGAAGTTTTCGCGGATCAACTTCACGGATTTCTTTAATTGACTACGTTCTTTTCTTTTTTCTTTACGAATATTTGTTTCGGGTTCTTTTTCAATGTCTTCTGTTAATGCTTCTATCTTTTCTTCTAGTTCTGTCGCGACAGTTTCTAAATCTGACTCGGAGACTTCTGTTTTTTGTTTATCACCCGGTTCATTCCCAGCTTCTAATTGTGTTAATTCATGAATGTGTTGAAGGGTTTCTTGAATCTTTTCTCTTAATTTAGCCTCAAATTTCTCCGTAGCTTTTTTCCACACGAAAGAATACTTATTGGCACTCGCTTCAATCTTTGTGCCATCCAAAAAGTAGTTTTCGAGTGTGATGTATTTATCTTCAATCAACTTTATTATCATGGCTTCAAATAATTCGTCCATCAAGACTTTCATCCGTTCTCCACGGAACTCATTAATAGTACGAAAATCAGGTTGGTGCATCGCAGCTAACCACATAGCTGGTATGTTTTCTTTAATCAATGTTTCTATTCCTCGGCAAGAGTAAACCTTCTGAGAATACGCGAACAGAATGATCTTAAGCATCATTTTGGGATGAAAAGAACTTCGTCCTCCACCTTTATAATGAGAGAATAACCGATCGTTTGGAACAGCTTCGACCATTTCATCCACTACACGAGCCACATGATTCTCTTGAATAAGTGTTTCAATATCAAAAATGGATTGAATTTGACGGTTGTCATAGGGTTTAAACGTAGGAGCTAATTGTCTTTTAGGAGGCGATTTCTCATCAACCTCTGGAAGAAGAATCATTTGAGTGTTATAATCTGCAGTAGTAGTCTTTGGATTACACATAAAAAATCGTCCTTTCTAAAATGTTGGTTTGGTCACTTACATTTTACTAAATAGGGCGATTTTTTTGTGTGCTTTTTTATAATTAGATGGATTTATAAGCCAAAAAAGATTAAATATAGGTTGATTGGAACGGAAGGCACGAAGACTCCTGCGGGACGACGGGGCAGGGGAGACCCCACAGGCGCTTAGCGCCGAGGAGGCTCCCCGTACCGCCCGCGGAAAGCGAAGTGCCTGGAGTGGAAATCAACAACTCCGTTTAACCAACTACTAAAAAATAAAGGGCTGTCAAAGGTCAGTTACCTGACTTTTTGGACAGCCCCTTTGTTTTAAATAGGGAAAGAGTAAATTCGTATGATCGCATATGCACTTTGTTCTTTTACTGTTTCATCTAATCGGAAGAAACCAAGTGACTGAGAAATGTCTTCTTAGTACCATAATATTCGATTCCACTGACTAACCTATCATAGTAAAAATGTACATATCTAGGAAAAGACTAGAATGCAAATGACAGATGTCGTATCCTACAACCTGTTTTTTTAGGACCCAAAGCATATATGGTTTACAAAGATAAATTCTAACCTTCTAAATTACCAATAATTTTTCTTGAGATTTCTACTCTAGTTGTTACATCATGAGAGATACCTGGCACTCGCTAGATATATGCTGTGGTGGCATTGT
>NZ_LT707408.1:768042-768699 GCF_900156875.1 Robertmurraya dakarensis
GGTTGTTGCATCGCAGCTAACCACATAGCTGGTATGTTTTCTTTAATCAATGTTTCTATTCTTCGGCAAGAGTAAACCTTCTGAGAATACGCGAACAGAATGATCTTAAGTATCATTTTGGGATGAAAAGAACTTCGTCCTCCACCTTTATAATGAGAGAATAACTGTTCATTCGGAACAGCTTCGACCATTTCATCCACTACACGAGCCACATGATTCTCTGGAATAAGTGTTTCAATATCAAAAATGGATTGAATTTGACGGTTGTCATAGGGTTTAAATGTAGGAGCTAATTGTCTTTTAGGAGGCGATTTCTCATCAACCTCTGGAAGAAGAGTCATTTGAGTGTTATAATTTGCAGTAGTAGTCTTTGGATTACACATAAAAAATCGTCCTTTCTAAAATGTTGGTTTGGTCACTTACATTTTACTAAATAGGGCGATTTTTTTGTGCACTTTTTTATAATTAAATGGATTTATAAGCCAAAAAAGATTAAATAAAGGTTGATTGGAACGGAAGGCACGAAGACTCCTGCGGGATGACGGGGCAGGGGAGACCCCACAGGCGCTAAGCGCCGAGGAGGCTCCCCGTACCGCCCGCGGAAAGCGAAGTGCCTGGAGTGGAAATCAACAACTCCATTTAACCAACTACTAAAAA
>NZ_LT707408.1:772551-1165055 GCF_900156875.1 Robertmurraya dakarensis
AGGTTGATTGGAACGGAAGGCACGAAGACTCCTGCGGGATGACGGGGCAGGGGAGACCCCACAGGCGCTAAGCGCCGAGGAGGCTCCCCGTACCGCCCGCGGAAAGCGAAGTGCCTGGAGTGGAAATCAACAACTCCATTTAACCAACTACTAAAAATAAAGAGCTGTCAAAGGTCAGTTACCTGACTTTTTGGACAGCCCCTTTGTAATTGGCAGGACTATACTATTCTTCTTTGGCTACTTTAATGGTTTCAGTAAATGAAACAATTTCCCCATTAATACTTAAGAATCGATGGTCATTTGTATTGAGTGTTACTTTTACCTCGTAAGTACCTGGCTTTAAATAGTCTAAGTTATAATATTGACCGTAAATTCGATTAACTTTTTTTCCATTAATAAATAAGTGTGCATGTCCTTCATTATATTTAATATCCGTGCTGCCTATTTTTTCAGGTGTAAACTGAAAGTTTTCTGTTTTAATCTTAAGCAGCCAGCTGCCAGATTGATCCTGAATGACCGACCCATTAATTGTAGGAATTGGGTATGTATCAGGTACTTCATAGGGCTGTGCATGTGCAGTTAAATGATTTGTTCCTGTAATATGACTGCTTTGATTATGAAGGTAAAGCATGACAGTGACAAAAGAAAAAATAATAATGAAGCTGAGAGATCTGTATATTTTACCATCCATACTCATTGTTCACCTTTCTGCTAATTTACACATTAAGCTGTTCCATCTTGGATCCCTTGCTTCTTTTTATTAATAAGCCAGTAATCACTAGTAGTGCACCAAATGCAAGGAAAGCAAGATCAAAAGCTAAAGCATTTGGGTCACCGGGTTTTACACGATGAATCTGAAGAAGATGGTGATTTATGATGCCTTCTACTAAGTTAAAAGTACCACCACCGATTAGGAAGCCACCAATCAATAATCTGACTCCTTTACTTAAGTTTGCTGGGTTTCCTGCAGTCCATAATAATATACCCCCTAGCACTAGAGTGATTGTCACTGCTAAATGGAATAGGCCGTCACTCACAATTTGTCCAGGCCTGTCTGTTGCCATAAATACACTATGCCATTGCAGGATCTGATGAAAGATAATTCCGTCTAGAGCTCCTAAAAATCCAAATCCCATAAGGAAACTGCCACTAGAGATTAATCCTTTTTTTGCTTTTGTACTCATAACTTATACTCCTCTAAAAAATTCTGAACATTAGTACATTTTTGCCGAATGAAGTAATTTTTATTCAATGGAAAAAGTTACAGGTTTAATTTAAGTAATTGCATCTTGAGAAGAGTTGACATTATACCTATGAGGGTATAATATTAAGCGTGTAATAAATTTTGTCTATAAACTAAATTTAAATATAAAAAACGTAAGAAAGGAGCATTCCTATGGAATATAGTGACGGAATTAAAAATAGGGTAAAGCGAATGGAAGGGCAGCTTAGAGGTATTTTAAAAATGATGGAAGAAAACAGAGAATGTAAAGATGTCATCACTCAGTTGTCAGCCGTTCGTTCAGCCGTTGATCGAACAGTTGGTTTGGTTGTTAGTACGAATCTTGTTGACTGCGTTTTGGAGGCCGATAAAAATAGGGATGAAACGGATGATATTATAAAAGAAGCTGTCAATCTATTAGTGAAAAGCAGATAATTTTTTTGTGTAAAAAAATACCCATATGCGTATTTGACAGGCAAATAGGAGGAATAATAATTTGGAATACCTAAATTATATTTTATTAGCATTAGTAGTTATTTTCTTCATTCAGCGTCTTATTCCGACGAAAGGTGTTAAAAATATATCAACAGCTGAACTAAAAGCAGAATTAAAAGATAAAAATAAGCAATTTGTCGATGTTCGAACACCAGGGGAATTTAAAGGAAATCATATTAAAGGTTTTAAGAATATTCCGTTGCAACAACTTACTACTATGGCCAACCAAGAGCTCTCAAAAGAAAAAGAGGTAGTAGTCATCTGTCAAAGTGGAATGAGAAGCCAGCAAGCAAGTAAAGTATTGAAAAAATTAGGATACACGAATATAACAAATGTCAAAGGCGGAATGAATGCCTGGAACTAATTCAACAACAACGGGGGAAGACAACTATGAAAACAATCACTGCTAAAGAAGTAGAAACTCTATTAAATGAAGGAAGATCACTAAATATCATTGATGTGCGAGAGGTTGATGAGGTAGCAGCAGGGAAAATACCTGGGGCTGTAAATATTCCACTAGGACTCTTAGAGTTTCGTATGCATGAGTTAGATAAATACAATAAGTATATCATTGTTTGTCGTTCTGGGGGCAGAAGCAGCCAAGCAGTTGGGTTTCTCGAAAGCTATGGATATGCTGTTACGAATATGACGGGCGGCATGATGTCATGGGAAGGCCGAGTTCAATCAGGAAACTAATTAATAAGTTAATTTGCACTTATTAAAGTTGACAAAAAAGGGACCTTTGGGTTCCTTTTTTTGCTTAAATAAAGATTTCTTAGTTAAAAATAAATGTTCCAGTTAATACCAATTTATTGGAAGATAACTAGCGAAATTATTTGAAAATTAGCCTTTATACAGAGTATTCAGGCTTGAGAAGGGATGAGGAGAGTATAAATATCATTGGTAGCGTTTTCACTAACTAATTGGAGCTTATGCACATGAATTTTTTAAAAGCCCTTGAATATGATTCCGATCGTGTTAAGATAAAAAGGCATTATAAAAACACGAACAAAAATACGAACAGATGTGGAGAGATGGCATGTTAGATCATACAACAATTGCTTTTTTAGGCGCAGGATCCATGGCAGAGGCAATGATTTCAGGAATCGTAAATAAAGGCGTTGTTCCAAACCAAAAAATTTTTGCGACTAATAGAAAGAACAAAGAAAGACTTAAAGAGTTAGAAATGAATTATGGAATAAAAGGGATTCATCAAGAAAACATTCCTTTTGATCAAATAGATATTTTTGTACTAGCAATGAAACCGAAGGATGTCGGTAATGCACTATCATCATTAAAAAACTCAATAAAGCCCAATCAACTAATTTTATCCGTTCTAGCTGGTGTTACAACCTCTTTTATAGAAGCTCAACTTCACGAAGGCCAGCAAGTAGTACGTGTAATGCCAAATACATCTAGTATGGTTGGAGAGTCCGCAACAGCAATTTCCCCTGGCACATACACCACTGCCAAAAATGTTCACATTTCAGAGCGATTACTCCAAAGTATTGGAGAGGTATATACAATTGAGGAAAGTAAAATGGATATTTTCACTGGTTTAGCAGGAAGTGGTCCGGCATACTTTTATTATTTGATGGAGCATATGGAACAGGCCGGATTTAAGGCAGGATTAGATGAAAAAACAACCCGTAGTATTATTGCACAGACGGTAATGGGTGCAGCAAAGATGGTTCTGGAAAAGGAAGAGAAACCGGAAGAATTGCGTATAAAGGTGACTTCACCAAATGGAACAACTGCGGCTGGATTAGATGCATTAAACCAAAATGGCGGTGGTTACGCGATAGCTCAGGCGGTGCTAAGTGCTGCCAAGCGTTCTAGTGAGATTAGTGAGCAGTTTGAGACCTCAGAACATGAGGATGTTAAAGAAGAAGTAGTTAATAAATAATATATTTTTAATTTAAGAAATTGCAGGAGTGATTGAATGATACCGGCTGATGATAAAAATAAAAGAATTGTGATAAAAATAGGAAGCAGTTCTTTAACAAGCAGGCATGGGGAAATAAGCCGACGTAAGCTAGAAAAACTCTCAGATGAAGTTGTTTTATTAAAGGATGAAGGATACGAGGTGGTTCTTGTTTCCTCGGGAGCAGTTGCAGCTGGTTATCGTAAATTGGGCCTTATTGATCGGCCAGAATCGTTACCTGAAAAACAAGCTGCTGCTTCTATTGGGCAGGGGCTGTTAATGGAAGCTTACTCTGATTTATTTATTTCACACGGTTATGTGGCTTCCCAAATTCTCATTACCAAAAGTGATTTTTCTGATGAGTACCGGTATAACAATGTTCGAAACACCATTAATGTTTTACTTGAAAGAGGGATCATCCCTATTGTAAATGAAAACGACACCGTTACCGTAGATCGGTTGAAATTCGGTGATAATGATACGTTAGCTGCAAAGGTGGCTGGATTGGTTGAAGCAGATCAGTTGATCATTTTATCTGACATCGATGGACTTTATGACTCTGATCCGAATACCAATGAAAATGCTAAGCTGCTAGAAAAGGTTTATGAAATTACAGATGATATCGAAAATGCTGCAGGGGACTCTGGAAGCGAAGTAGGAACAGGCGGTATGAAGTCAAAGATTGAAGCTGTAAAAATCGCCATGGCCGCAGGGATATCAACCTTCCTGGGGAAAGCCAGCATTTCAAATATTCTTGTTGATGCTGTTAATGAGGAAGCTAGAGGAACTTATTTTATCGTAAATGCTGAAAGTAAAAATTTAAATCGAAAGAAACAATGGATCGCCTTTAATTCTGGTCCAGAGGGCGAGTTATTAATAGATAATTTGGTAAAAGAAGCAATTACCAAACAAAAAAGAGGCATCTTGCTTTCAGATGTTTTAAAAAGTAAGGGGAGTTTTGAAAAAGGATCCGTTATTACAATTATCGATCCAGAAGGTGAAAAGGTCGGGCTTGGTGTCGTCAATTATTCTGCTAATGAATTAAAGAATTTATGCAGGTATTCAGCTGAGAGTCTAAAAAACAAAGCAATCGTTGTCGACATAGAAGGTCTTGTGTGCGAAATAGAACTAAATAGCCTGGCGGGAGTTTAAGGGAGGATTACTATGTCAACTGCTACTGAAAAATCAACTGTTGAGCTGCAAGCGATAAAAGCAAAACGAGCAGCCAAAGCAGTGAGTCTTTTAACTACAGATGAAAAAAATGAAGCTCTTCTTTATATAGCAAAAGAGTTAGCTGATAATAGCGAAAGAATTCTAGAAGCGAATAATGAGGATTTAGAATCTGCACGACGAGCTGGTTACGACGAAGCATATTTAGATCGATTAGCACTTACAAAGACAAGAATAGTTGAATTCTCCGAAGGATTAAAACAAGTAGCTGATCTTTCTGACCCAATCGGGGATGTCTTGTCCAATTGGACTTTGGAAAATGGGCTGGAAGTTGAAAAAGTTAGGGTCCCTTTAGGGGTAATTGGAATGATCTACGAAGCGCGTCCTAATGTAACTGTCGATGCAACTGGCCTTGCCTTAAAATCTGGTAATGCGATCGTTTTAAAAGGGGGATCTTCTGCGTTAAACACCAATAAAATGATTGTTGAAATCATCAAGGCAGCATTGGAAAAAACAAAAATCCCGGCAGATGCTGTTCAATTTATCGCAAGCACAGACCGGGAAGCAACACAGGAACTGTTTACGATGAAGGAACATATTGATGTCCTAATCCCCCGTGGTGGCGGAGCTTTAATTAAGGCAGTAGTAGAAAATGCCACAGTTCCGGTTCTAGAAACAGGTGTTGGAAATTGTCATTTATATATTGATAAAGAAGCAGATCCGAAAAAGGCAATGGAAATTATGGTTAATGCAAAGACAGACCGGCCTGCTGTCTGTAACGCATTAGAGACTCTAATTGTTCATAATGAATGGTTGAAACTTCATCAAGAATTACTTATAGAAACATTAGAAAAACACAAAATTGCAGTAAATGGTGATAACCAAATTGTCAGCTTAATTCCTGGATCAAAATTAGCAGACGAAAATGATTGGGCAAACGAATATTTAAGGCTAGAAATTGCGATCAAAACAGTAAATTCTTTAGATGAAGCGATTGAACATATAGAAATTTACGGTACAAAGCATTCCGAAGCGATCATTACGGAAAATAAAGAAGCCGCTTCGAAGTTTATGAAGCTGGTTGACGCTTCTGCGGTATATCATAATGCTTCTACCAGGTTTACAGACGGTGGAGCACTAGGCTTTGGTGCTGAGATTGGCATTTCTACTCAAAAATTACATGCAAGAGGTCCAATGGGGCTTCCAAGTTTAACGACAATAAAATTAATGATGAACGGAAATGGGCAAGTAAGATAAATTAAAAAGGTAGCGCAGGGAGACCTGCTCTACCTTTTTAATTTCTCACTGCTCTTTATAGATTGGAAACGTAAGGTAGACAGTTGTTCCAACATGTTCTTCACTCGAAACTCTTACAGCTCCTCCCATTCCTTCTACAATTTTAAAAACGACCATCATTCCTAGACCTGTACCTTTTTGATCCTTCAAAGAAAAATAGGGTTCGCCTAACCTGGCAATATGTTGAGGGCTCATACCATATCCGGTGTCTGTTATATGAATCAGTATGGAAGTATCTGTGGAAGACGTAAGGATAGACAATGTTCCTCCGTTTGGCATAGCTTCGATCGCATTTTTACAGACATTTAAAAGAACCTGGCGAAATTTATGAGGATCGCCCATAATTTTACCTGAATGGAAAAAAGCTTTATAGACTTCAACATCGTTTTTTAAAGCTAAGGGAGTTATAATTTCTTTGCATTTCTCTATTTCTTCTTCTATTCCAAATACTATTTGTTTTTCTTGATGGGGTTTTGCAAAAGTTAAGTAATCGTTAATAATATTTGATGCGCGCGTTGTCTCCTCAAGAGCGAGTGAAGAATATGTCTTTATATTTTCAGGAATTTTTTGATCTTCTAAGATTAATTGAAGAAAACCTTTCACTGCTGTCAGAGGATTACGGACTTCATGGCTGATGCTGGCTGCAAGATGACTAACAATTTCCATTTTTTCATATTTTACCGCTTCTAATTGCAGTACGTATATTGTGCGCAGTATTTCTAATAAATAGGAAACAAAATAGGTAGATAAAGACAATATAAATGCGTACGTTCCATAATGAATAAAATCAATAAAATCATAATAAATTGCTGGAAGCAGAAACCCGATTATAGAGTATCCCAAAGCGAGAATTGTAGTGACGGCAAGTCTCCAGCGCATGTGTTTATTAAAGAACTTATCCGACATTTTTATAATAATTGTGGAAAAGAGGATGACTAGCAAAATGGTTAACCAGATACCATCACCACCCAGCGGTATACGGATTGAAACGAGTGTGATGGCGAGTCCAATGGTTACATATTTTCCGCCGTAAAGACCTCCTAATAAGAAGGGGATAAAACGTAAATCATAGATAAAGTGTTCGTCTATAGGAACAGAAAGTAAGATACATTGGATAATAGCTGCTGATGATAGTAGAAAGATGTGAGTTTTTCGGTATTTAATTTGGAGTGAAGTATGTTTTTTCCACAGCAGCATATTTGCTAAAAGTATCAGGAGAAGGATAAAAAGAAGATTGATTAGCAATCCTGTCAACAAAACCATAGAAACATCTCCTATTAATTCGAAGGTAGCGATTGCCATTATTTTATCGTATTAAGAAGATTTTGACAACAATACGGATGTTTTTACAAAATAGACGCGTTAATTGTCGAACTGAATAAAAGATAGTCAGTTTGTTAAGCTAAATGTCGGAATGTTATGAAAAATAATAAACCGGTTGACGTTAAAGAATTGAGATGATATAGTAAACATTGTTGTTGCACTAATATATTGCATATGTGATTGTAGTCGTAATACAATGAGGGCATTAGATAAGATTAAAAAGTAAAAAAATTATATATGCGGGTGTAGTTTAATGGTAAAACCACAGCCTT
This sequence comes from Robertmurraya dakarensis, assembly GCF_900156875.1. Classification (GTDB taxonomy): domain Bacteria; phylum Bacillota; class Bacilli; order Bacillales; family Cytobacillaceae; genus Robertmurraya; species Robertmurraya dakarensis. The sequence goes on from NZ_LT707408.1 coordinate 780,254, forward strand.
CCAAGCTGTTGTCGTGGGTTCGATTCCCATCACCCGCTCCAATACATAGGCAACGCAGTATTTCGTTTCGAAATGAACGAGGTATTGCGTTTTTTAATTTCAAAAAAAATCGGCTCTAATTTGCCGATTCATGAATTCTAACATTTTATAATTGAGTAGCGGCCATTGCCACCATGAAGCTGTATAAACATATTCATTAAGGAGAGTACCATCTGCTCTGCATCTTCGTCCTTCATAGACGGTCTCAAGTACACGATATGGATGGCTTGTGTCGTCTCATTGCTAACCGCGCTTCTCTTTGAATCAACAAAAGGACTGCCAAAAGGACCCTGTTGATCAGCCGAAACGATTAGGCTTTCTAAACTATTCATTCTTCCGTTTAAACCTAAGTATTCTTCTCCTTGGTCTCCTGCTCTTATCATCAAATCGCCTTCTAATGAATTCATATCATAGATGCCTAAAGGGATTTGGTATTGCAGTGAGAAAAAATTATTTAAATCAATTGCACTGTTCACAGGGGTTAGAAAATTATGTTTCTGAACCCGTCTGTACATCGCCTCGGCCGAATGTCGATAACGGTTAGGGTCTTTGCCAAGTGCTTTAAATAACGATCTCCACTCTGAAATACCTTCCAATGATGTAACGGTCTTATCTTCAAGTTCAAAATATAGGGACTCTTGAAATAGCTGCAGACGGCCCTTAAGCATTTGCGGGGACTCAGCCACTTCAATATTTTCGTATTGTATGATACCGATCTTAAAATTGGATATCCTGGAGCAAATATGCGGTGATATCATAACTTCCAATCATTCCACCTCCAAAAACAACTGAAAATAGTTTATCATAATAATGGTTGTTTTGATAATTAAGTGAAACTCGAAACACAAATACTTTCACTTATATAGATCACTTGATAGGAAAGGAGGGAATTGCTATGAATATTAATCAATTAAAGGAAGAAATTATTCAATACAGTAAGAGTATCGGAATTGATAAAATTGGTTTTACGACCGCAGCAACCTTTGATGAATTAAAAAATCGACTGCTTCGTCAACAAGAGCTTGGATACCAATCCGGTTTCGAAGAACAGGATATCGAAAAAAGAGTAGATCCTGCACGTTTGTTGGAAGAACCAAGGTCTATTATTGCTATTGCTTTGGCATATCCGTCAAAAATGAATGGAAGAGTCGAGAGCAAAAAAGGAGAACGAAGAGGGATTTTCTGTCGTGCTTCCTGGGGATTGGATTATCATCATATCGTCAGAGATCGTCTTAATAAGCTGGAAGAGTTTATTGTTTCTAAGGTACCCGAAGCGAGGTTAAAATCCATGGTCGACACAGGAGAGCTTTCAGACAGGGCGGTAGCAGAAAGAGCTGGGATTGGCTGGAGCGGCAAGAACTGTGCGATTATTACGCCTGAATTTGGTTCATATGTTTATTTAGGAGAAATGATCACCAATCTGCCGTTTGCTCCCGACGAACCAATGGAAGATCGCTGCGGAGAATGCCGCAAATGCCTTGATGCCTGCCCGACGGGAGCATTAGTTCAAGGAGGACAAATCAATGCGAAGCGCTGCGTTGCTTTCCTAACACAGACGAAAGACTTTGTGCCAGATGAATTTCGCGAAAAGCTGGGTAATCGTATTTACGGTTGTGATTCCTGTCAGACTGCTTGTCCTGAAAATAAAGGAAAGAATTTTCATTTTCATGAAGAAATGGAGGCTGATCCCGAAACCGTAAAGCCTTTACTTAAGCCGCTGCTAAGGATAAGTAATCGTGAGTTCAAAGAAAAGTACGGATCATTGTCCGGATCATGGAGAGGGAAAAAACCAATACAGCGTAACGCTGTTATAGCACTTGCGCATTTTAAAGACGATACAGCAATTGAAGAGCTGACATATGTGATGAACGAGGATCCAAGACCAGTCCTTCGTGGAACAGCTGCTTGGGCACTCGGGAAAATTGGTGGATCTATAGCAGAGGAAGAACTTCAAAGAGCTCAAAGCGTAGAAAAAGATGCAGAAGTATTAAAAGAGATTGAAAAGGGATTATCGTTACTCGTAAAAAAGTAAGAGCATTTTTGTTCTTGCTTTTTTTTGTAGAAGCAGTAATTTCTATATATATTTAATGAATCAGAAATGACATCGCTCTCCCCATTGTTGACGGAAAATCCTGTTTTTCTATTATATGCAAATTCAGCACTTCTTTTACATATGCATGAAGGGAAAGGAGTGTTGATCATGCGAGAGCAATTGCAGGAATTATTAGTGAACCGAGTGAATCAATGTGTGACAAATACAAGAAATAATAAGTTTACGTGTGACAAAATTGAGAATAAAAAGGAATGTCTATTAAAAAGACAAGGAGAAATTATAAAGGCGAAAGCAACAGGACAAATTGAACGGAAGGAATCAGAGGACGATATTGAAAAGGTCTATTATAACACTCATTTTCAATATTTAATTAAACACAAGCAGCATATCTATCTGGAAGAGGAAATTGAGAAAAGGGTAGCAGAGTTCTATAAGAATGTTCTTGTTGATGACCGGGAGTTGAATCCATATCAGCATGCAAATATCGGAGCGATGGATGATCTAAATGACAATTTGATAGAAGAAGAGAATGATGAGCGGGTTTCATTTGTCTATAACCGGTTAGATGCTGTAAAATACGCCGAAAGATGGTGGAATGATTATAATCCGCAATTTAAGAAATTTGATGTGGACTGCACGAATTATATTTCTCAATGTCTCCATGCTGGAAATGCTCCAATGAGAGGCTATCCCAGCCGAAGCAAAGGGTGGTGGATGAGAAATAATAATTGGAGTTTTAGCTGGTCTGTTGCCAATTCTTTAAGATGGTATTTACCAGGCGCTAAGATTGGCCTCAGAGGTCAAGAAGTAAAGGATGCTGCGGAGTTAGAATTGGGTGATGTGATTTGCTACGATTTTGAAGGAGACGGCCGTTATGACCATACGACAATTGTTACAGGTAAGGATTCTGATGGAATGCCCCTAGTGAATGCTCATACATTTAATAGCAGAAAGCGTTATTGGGCATATGAAGATTCAACAGCCTACACTCCGAATATTAAATATAAGTTTCTTCATATCGTCGATGATAGGTAAAGCATTTTTATGCTGAAAAAAGAGTGGTATAATAGCTTCTATAGTTAAACATAGAGGTGAAAAAGAGTGGCCATCCACATCGTTTTATATCAGCCAGAAATTCCGGCAAACACAGGAAACATTGCTCGAACTTGTGCAGCTACCGATACTACGCTGCATCTAATACATCCACTTGGCTTTTCAACAGATGATAAAAGGCTAAAGAGAGCAGGACTCGATTATTGGGAATATGTTCATATCGTTTATTATAATTCCTTAGATGAATTTTTTGAAAAGACACAAGGAGGAGAGGTTTTTTACTTAACAAAGTTTGGTTCTAAGCCTCATACTGCCTTTGATTATAGCAGCCAAGATAAAGATTATTATTTTATGTTCGGCAAAGAAACAACTGGCCTTCCAAAGGAGTTGTTAGCGCAGCATCAAGAGCGCTGTCTAAGGATTCCGATGAATGACCAAGTGCAGTCCATAAATTTATCCAATTCAGCTGCAATTTTAATATATGAAGCGCTGCGTCAGCAGAACTATCCTAATTTAAAATGATAATAATAAGAATCTTGATAGGCTCCTATCGAGATTCTTGTTTTTTTGGTAAAAAGCTCGAGAGAAGTTTCACCTTATTTACATTTTTCTGATTTATTACTATAGTAATGAAGAGAAGAGAAAGTAAAAGAGAGGAAGTCAAACATGAATAACGTTATTGAAACAATCCTTAATCATCGTTCAATTCGAAGTTTTGAAGATCAGCTTTTGACAGCTGAGCAAATTGAAGCCATCGTTGAAAGCGCACAAGCGGCATCTACTTCAAGCTATATCCAAGCTTATTCCATCATCGGGGTGACGGACAAAGAAATTAAGAAAAAACTAGCAGAAATTGCAGGAAATCAATCTTATGTTGAGAACAATGGTCATTTCTTCGTTTTCTGTGCGGACTTATATCGTCATACTGTTGCTGGCGAAATGGAAGATCAGTCTGTTGACACATCGCTAGAGAGTACGGAAAAGTTTATGGTAGGACTAATCGATGCAGCTTTAGCAGCGCAAAATGCAGCGATCGCTGCAGAATCAATGGGTCTTGGAATTTGCTATATTGGAGGTATTCGCAATAACTTAAATGAGGTTACAGAATTATTGAAAACTCCTGAAAGAGTCATACCGCTTTTTGGTCTAGCTGTTGGGGTTCCGAAGAAATCTTCCAGTAAAAAGCCTCGTCTTCCTATGAAGCATATCTATCATGAAAATACATATGAGCAGAATCAAGAGCTGTATCGTGAACAATTAGAAAGTTACAATGATACGATTTCAAATTATTATTCCGAAAGAACGGCTGGAAAACGAAATGATACGTGGACAGGTCAAATGGTTGGCATGTTAGATAAAAAATCACGTTTATATATGAAAGAGTTCGTAGAAAGCAAAAAAATGAATTTAAGATAAATAATAAAAAAAGCTGCTGATAAGATATCGGCAGCTTTTGCTTGTCCATTCCTAAAAAAGAATTTCTTATTTATTTGCACCAGGCTTATCGTTGTAACCAGCAGTAAAGATGGCAGATAAAAATGCAACCATAACAGCAAGGATTATAACTAATTTCATTATGTATGCCTCCTTATTTTTTTATCTATCAACATAATCAAAAAACTCCATTTAACTTTATTATAGCTTATAACGGTTTGAGTGTGAATCTCTGATGATGGATTTTTTTTGACATTGTTATGTTACAAGCAAATTACATTGGTTTAAGAGAAAAAACTAACCTCCGTTTACGCATGTTCACATAATGGCGTGCATAGATTATATTAATCGTCTCTGATCAAGCTACAGGGGAGGTCCATATGGATATATTAAAAAAGATTGAGTCACACAGACACGAAGAAGAGAAGTTGAGATGGGAAGGGACTTTTGCGGAGTACTTGGAGATTATTAAAGAAAAGCCATGGGTTGCACAGTCAGCACATTCACGCGTTTACAATATGATTAAGGATGCTGGGGTAGAGGAAGTTGATGGAAAAAAGCGTTATAAGTTTTTTGGTACTCAATTGTTTGGGCTAGAAGAAGCGCTTGAGAAATTAGTGGAAGAATATTTTCACCCAGCTGCTAAAAGGTTAGACGTACGTAAGAGAATTCTCTTATTAATGGGTCCTGTCAGTGGAGGTAAGTCTACTTTAGTTGCGATGCTAAAAAGAGGATTAGAGACGTATGCTCGTACAGATAGAGGGGCGATATTTGCCATTAAAGGATGTCCCATGCATGAGGATCCGCTGCATCTTATTCCACATCATTTACGCCAAGATTTTTATGATGAATATGGAATTCGAATCGAGGGGAATTTATCACCGTTAAATACGATGCGCCTAGAGCAGGAATATGGCGGTAGAATTGAGGATGTTATTGTTGAAAGGATCTTCTTCTCCGAGGATAAGAGGGTGGGGATTGGAACGTTTAGTCCATCAGACCCTAAATCTCAGGATATTGCGGATTTAACAGGAAGCATTGACTTCTCAACTATTGCAGAATATGGATCTGAGTCAGATCCAAGAGCTTATCGCTTCGATGGAGAACTAAATAAAGCGAACCGCGGGATGATGGAGTTCCAAGAGATGTTGAAATGTGATGAGAAATTCTTGTGGCATTTATTATCTCTAACGCAGGAAGGTAATTTCAAGGCGGGAAGGTTTGCGCTTATATCTGCTGATGAACTTATTGTTGCTCACACAAATGAAACAGAATATCGTTCTTTTATCTCAAATAAGAAAAATGAAGCTCTTCATTCACGTATTATCGTGATGCCTGTACCATACAACTTAAAGGTAAGTGAAGAGGAAAGAATCTATGAAAAAATGATTCGTGAAAGTGATGTGGCCGATGTTCACATTGCACCGCATACCTTGAAGGTTGCAGCAATGTTTACGATTCTAACTCGCTTAAAAGAGCCGAAAAAAGGCGATATTGACTTAGTTAAGAAAATGCGGCTATATGATGGTCAAAATGTAGAAGGCTTTAATTCTGCGGATTTAGCTGAACTAAAGAAAGAATATACAGATGAAGGAATGAGCGGAATTGACCCAAGATATGTCATTAACCGAATTTCTTCAACGATTATTCGAAAAGAAATGTCTTCCATTAATGCTTTAGATGTACTGCGTTCTTTGAAAGAAGGACTGGATCAACATCCGTCCATTACAGATGAACTGCGCGAACGCTATTTGAACTTTATTTCTGTAGCTCGCAGAGAGTATGATGATATTGCTAAGAAAGAAGTTCAAAAGGCATTCGTTTATTCTTATGAAGAATCAGCAAAAACTCTTATGGATAATTATCTCGATAATGTCGAAGCTTATTGCAATAAGGTTAAGCTTCGTGACCCATTAACAGGGGAAGAGATCAATCCAGACGAAAAGCTTATGCGTTCTATTGAAGAACAAATTGGTATTTCTGAGAATGCAAAAAAAGCGTTTCGTGAAGAAATCCTTATTCGAATCTCAGCTTATGCTAGAAAAGGAAAAAGGTTTGACTACAACTCTCATGACCGCCTGAGAGAGGCCATTCAGAAAAAGCTATTTGCCGATTTAAAAGATGTGGTGAAGATTACTACATCTACAAAAACACCGGATGAGCAGCAATTGAAGAAGATTAATGAAGTAGTTGCACGATTAATTGATGAACATGGTTATAATTCTACATCTGCGAATGAGTTATTACGTTATGTAGGCAGCTTACTAAATCGATAGTCCACTACAATTGGGGCTGGCAGATTACCTGTCAGTCCTTTTAACATCATGTATTTATTATTAAGTACGCAAAATATAATTTTTATAGTAGATAGTGATATATTTGCGTCTATTTGTCTAAATAATTTGTAAATTATTTGAATCACTCGCATAGGATAAAGTAATAAACAATTTATTATCATTGTTTATGCACCCGCGATATTGTATGCAGTTCAATTGGAAAGTGTGCATTCTAAAAATTTAAAAAACATTTTAAGGAGGGGTTTGAATGTCTGATGCAAATAACCATCAATTTGTCATTTCGAGAGAAGATTGGTCCCTCCACCGAAAAGGCCATGATGATCAACAACGACACCAGGAAAAGGTTCAGGAAGCAATCAAAAATAATTTACCAGATCTAGTAACAGAAGAAAGTATTGTAATGTCGAATGGTAGAGAAGTAGTAAAGATCCCAATTCGCTCATTGGACGAATATAAAATCCGCTATAATTACGACAAAAACAAACATGTTGGCCAAGGGGATGGAGATAGCCAAGTTGGGGATGTTGTTGCGCGAGATGGCTCAGGTGATCCAAAAGGACCGGGGAAAGGTCAAGGTGCAGGAGATCAGGCAGGTGACGATTATTTCGAAGCAGAAGTATCCTTAATGGATATCCAGGAAGCATTATTCAAGGAATTGGAACTTCCAAATTTAAAGAAGAAGGAACAAGACAACATTGTCATTGAGGATGTTGAATTTAATGACATCCGGAAAACAGGTTTAATGGGGAATATCGATAAGAAGAGAACGATGATGTCAGCCTTTAAACGAAATGCAATGACAGGTAAAGCGGCTTTTCATCCAATTTATCGAGAAGACTTAAAATTTAAAACATGGAATGAAGTCGTTAAACCTGAATCCAAAGCTGTTGTTCTTGCGATGATGGACACGAGTGGTTCTATGGGGATCTGGGAAAAGTATATGGCACGCAGCTTCTTTTTCTGGATGACAAGATTTCTGCGTACTAAGTATGAAACGGTTGAAATTGAATTTATTGCACATCATACGGAAGCGAAGGTTGTGAGTGAGGAAGACTTTTTCTCAAAAGGTGAAAGCGGTGGAACGATTTGTTCTTCAGCATACCGTAAAGCATTAGAATTAATCGAAGCTAAATATAGCCCATCGCGCTATAATATTTATCCGTTCCATTTTTCAGATGGTGACAATTTAACATCAGATAATGCTCGATGTGTAAAATTAGTAGAAGAATTAATGAAGGTATCCAATATGTTTGGATATGGAGAAGTAAATCAGTATAACCGCCACTCGACCCTCATGTCCGCGTATAAAAACATCAAAAATGAAGACTTCCGATACTATATCCTCAAGCAAAAAGCCGATGTATTCCATGCCATGAGAAGCTTCTTTAAGAAAGAAGAAGAAGGTAAAGTATTAGCTTAGCCAATACGATAGGTGCAAAGCACCTATCGTATTTTTCTGAGTGAAATGGTTTTTATTTTCTTTACTAAGAGGCGACTTTAATAGCTCTGCCAAATGGAACCTTTGGCAAGTATTCATCAGGGACAAGCCAAAACATTTCATAGTTGACTCTATCCATCTCCTCACTAAAGTAGCCGGTTACATCGGTAATATAAAATAATGTATCAATCTTCTCTTGTTCAGCCCATTCAAGCACTAATGTGTACGAGGATTTCCCGTGTGAGTAATATTTAATACTGTCCGCTTTAACTGGAGTGATGCTTCTAATTTTATAGTCAGCTTGAACAAGGATAGTATCTGGTTTAACCGTTTCAAACAGTTTTACAATATTATTAATCACAATCGTTTGAACATCCTTGGTTGAAGTGTCAACTGCCAGGGCAATTTTTTTTCCTTGGCGTTCCTGGATCATGGATAATATCTTCTTTTGCCACTTCACTTAGATCAACCCCCTTATCAAATAACAACAGTACTTATTTTACTTTTGAAGGAGCTGGATTATTATAAAATTTAGAGGAATTTTTATAATGAATTCATCGAAGTTGATAATAATCTGTTTTTTTCTGTTGAATGAACAGAAAAATTGCCATACAATTGTAGGTGAAGTAAGGAGCATGATTGCTGAAAAATCATGATAAGGAGCACAATATGAAGCAAAAATTATTATTCCTATTGCTCATTTCAGTCATATTATTAACGGCATGTGGGCAAACAAAATTGGAAGAACAAATTACACTATTAGATCAAAGTGAAAATGAAGTGACGTTCCCTACTGAAAAACCGGCACTATTCTTTTTCATCACTACCTACACCTGAGGCCTTTGCCAACAGCAGCTAGTTCAGCTGCATAGTCAAATCGATAAGTTAGAAGATCTTGATGTAGAAATGTATATTATAAGCAATGATTTGCCTGAAGAACAAGTACAATTATACAATGATCTAGAACATTATTTCGGCTACAGCGTAACGTTTGTATCCGATCCAGACATGAAGTTAATTGAAATCTTGGGGATGGATAATACGGAGTCTGCTTATCGAGGATACGCATTAATGGATGAGGAAGGTAAGGTCATTTTTAATAGCAAAAATGACTACTGGGGAGACCAGTTTGATCAAACAGTAGAAGAAATCAAAGAGGAATATGCTAAATTAACAAAGTAAAATGGTTAGAAAAATCGCAGGGTAAGCATCTGCGATTTTTTCTTTTCCAAAAAATACATTACTAGTTTTTCATATCTTTTTTAGTCATATCGCTGCGAATATTAATATCCTTTGAAAACTCGGTATCATTTTTCTTGTTATTAGGATACTTGTTTTGACGTTCGCGGTTGTCATTTTTATTGGTCATGTAATAATCTCTCCTTTAATATCAATTCACGGTTATTATGTGCAATTTTCTGGGGAATATAAAACATGTTTACTTGTCTGGATATAGAGTATGTAACTTATTCCACCTTTTTTTATGAGGAATAGATTCATGTTTAATAATAATCATAAGAATAAGGAACATATCAAATAAAGGGGATCTAAAATGAACCTAACTCCAAAGCAAATCGTCCAATTACATGGATTTAATAACCTGACAAAATCATTATCCTTTAATATGTATGATATTTGTTATACAAAGACGAGAGAAGAAAGAGAAGCTTACCTTGCTTATATTGATGAACAGTATAATGCGGAGAGGTTAACGAATATTTTAAGTAATGTTACGGATATCATTGGTGCACATATCTTAAATGTTGCCAAACAGGACTTTGAGCCGCAAGGTGCTAGTGTAACGATTTTAGTTTCAGAAGCGCCGGTTGATGAAAAACAGGTCGAGGCCTTTGAGGAATCGCCTGGCCCAATTCCGGGATCGGTTGTTGCTCAATTAGATAAGAGCCACATAACCGTTCATACTTACCCTGAATTTCATCCTGATGAAGGGATTAGTACATTTCGTGCAGATGTTGATGTTTCGACATGCGGGGAAATTTCGCCATTAAAGGCGTTAAATTATTTAATTCATTCCTTTGAAACGGATGTTATGACAATGGACTATCGCGTTAGAGGCTTTACACGAGATGTAAACGGACATAAAATATTTATCGACCATGAAATTAATTCTATACAAAATTATATACCTGATGAAGTAAAGAAGTTATACGATATGATCGATGTAAATGTGTATCAGGAAAATATTTTTCATACGAAATGTAAATTGAAACAATTTGATTTAGATAACTATTTGTTTGGGTACTCGAAAAAGTCATTGTCAACAGAAGAGCAAATTTCGATTACAGATAAATTAATTGGTGAAATGGAAGAAATATTCTATGGGAAAAATATGATAAATCATTAACAAATTATGATTAATAAATGTGCACTTAGTTAATGCCGGATCTCAGAAGAGGTTTGGCATTTTTTTTGAATAAAGTTGATTTCTTTCTAAATAATCCAAAAACGCGCTATAATGATAATAATAGAAGCACTAAAAGAGAATAGTAAGGGGGAAAACATGGACATTCAAAAACTGCAACAAATCCTTTCTAATCGAAAGAGAACAATGCTAGGAAGTGAACGGTATTCAAAGTTTGCTGTCCTCGTGCCTATTGTTGAAATGAATAATGAGTTAAATATTTTGCTGGAAGTTCGTTCATATCAATTAAGAAGGCAGCCTGGAGAAATTTGTTTTCCGGGTGGAAAAATAGATCAAACAGACAGGGACGAACAGCACACTGCCATCCGTGAAACATCAGAGGAACTAGGGGTGTTAGAAAAGGATATTATCCATGTTTCGCCTCTAGATTATATGGTTAACCCGTTTGATGCAATTATTTACCCCTACGTTGGCACTATCAAAGATCCCTCTCGCATCACACCTAATCCTGCGGAAGTAGCGGAAGTTTTCACCATACCGTTATCTCATCTAAAAAACATGAAACCTGAAACGTATAAAATTAACTTCAAAGTTGAACCAGAAGAGAACTTCCCGTTTGATCAAATCATTGGAGGAGAGAAATATAAATGGAGACCTAGTATTTTAGATGAGCATTTCTATTTCTATGAAGGTAAGGTTATTTGGGGTTTAACAGCCAGAATACTAAGTCATTTTATTGAATTAATTAAAAAATAAATCTGCAAAATCATCTCATATTTTTTGAGGTGATTTTTTTTGTTTCTAAATTAAAATAATTATAAATTAGTATTGAATATTAAAAAGAAATATATATAATATATATAAGAACTATTTACACATTTGAAATCAACTTACCTGAAAAGTTTTATTTATAAAGGGAGATGAAAATATTGATAAAAAAAATATGTCCCAGCTGTCACAAAGAAATGATTCAGTTAAAGCATTCGGCAAGATGTGAATGTGGAGGTAAAATATTAACCAGACCTAAAAAGAACTAGTGGAATAGAAAAACTTGGCATCGCGCCAAGTTTTTTGTTCTTCTAAGGTTGATCATACTTCTCAGGGTTCGTACCTATACGTTCATCTTTGTTAAGTTCGTTTATTTGCTGAATTTCGTCTTCTGTTAATTTAAAGTCAAAGACATTCGCATTTTCGATAATTCGGTGTTCTTTGATTGATTTTGGTATGGTCACCACTTCATTTTGCAAATCCCAGCGAATAATAACCTGTGCAGGAGTTTTATTGTACTTTTTGCCAATTTCAATCAGTGTTGGTTCGTCTAGCAGTACCCCTCTTTTCAATGGAGACCATGCCTCAAGCTGGATTCCTTCCTGCTTACAGAAATCATGTATTTCCTTCTGTGTTAAGTGAGGATGGTATTCAATTTGATTCACCATTGGTTTAATGTCAGCTTCACTTAATAAATCCTTCAAATGGTGCAAATGAAAGTTGCTGACTCCGATTGCGCGAATTTTGCCTTCATTATAAAGCTTTTCTAGAGCTCTCCATGTGTCCTTGTATTTACCTGCAACGGGCCAGTGAATTAAATAAAGATCCAAATAATCTACTTGGAGTTTTTTTATACTAGTTTCAAAAGCTTGAAGGGTTGTATCGTATCCTTGGTCATCATTCCAAACTTTTGATGTAAGAAACAACTCCTCTCGAGGAATACCAGATTCCTTGATTGCCTGGCCGACGCCTTCTTCATTTTGATAGATAGCTGCAGTATCAATGTGAATATAGCCATGTTTTAAGGCCGCCATAACAGCATTAATGACTTCAGAACCTTCGTTTACTTTAAAAACACCAAGGCCGATCCAAGGCATTTTCACACCATTATGTAATGTAGTTGTATCTTTAAGACTGCTCGGCATTACGATTCCTCCTTTTAACTTCCTTTTATATTTTCTCATAAACGCATCCATCTATTAACAATTTTTTCTGTACTCTGCATTTTCTTATTATATTCGTTTAGAGACAGTTTTGAAGGGTATGTATTGTAATAGAGCAGGGCAATGAAAAACATCGTGAAGAAAGAGGTGTGGGTTATGGATCACTTCTCGATAAAATTCATACTCTATAAAATAAAAAATGGCGATACCATTTGTTGTATTGCAAAAAAATTTGGCATAACCATTGAGATGATTTTAGAAGCCAATAAAAATAAGAGTCCCAGACAATTAACGGTTGGAGATACACTAAGAGTTCCAATAATTGTATTTGTTGAAGTATTACATAGAGAAAGAAGCTGGTGAATATATTTAGGGATCCTCAAAAGAGGATCCCTATTTTTTATTGAAGCATATTGCCTTGGCTGTTCATATTAGGCGCGCTAGTTGTAGGTGCATATGCATTAAGCATATTTTGAGCATCTTGATCCTTTAATTGAGCCACTTGATAATATCCTTTTTTGTTTTGATATAAGAATAACTCGTATGCCATTTCAAGGTGATTTGGAATGCTGTCTGCAAGAACACGACGAAGAACGGGGTTGGCCATTTCAGCTGCTGCCGTTGTCATAGCACTTGCATTGGATTTTGCACTGGCCATCATTAGACTTGAAATACATTTGTCCCCAAGCTGAGATATATTTTGGTTTGGTTTACTTGGTTGAGACGGAGAAGTCCCTAATGTATAGTCATTGGATTGATTCATTTGGTAGCTTGAAGTAGGGTGTGCCGGATCTTGACCTGTTTTAAAAGATTGAACTGTAATATTATATTGATCTGTAATAAATTGTTTTTGGCGATTGAGTATATCCATTAACTCAGGATCTTTAATATGTTGTTCGAACATGAGATATTGGTTTAATGTACCAATTAAACATGACATAACCTCATGAGCGTCAAAAAGTTCATGACCTCCACGGTTCATTTGAGTGGGCATATTATTTGTCGGCTGCATATTTGTCATGGGCTGTTGTTGATTATTGTTAAAAGGTTGCTGCTGCATCACTCTACCTCCAGAAAATGAAATATTGTATGCCTCAAGAGGTCATACAAGAGTAGTATGCTTCAATTGTAGAAGTGAGAATACCTTTAAAAATTTGTTAATACTGAAATTGAATAAACTCAAATTCAATTCTTTGGATATCTGGAAACGAATGGGTTATTTGTAATCCAGAATCTCCACGGATAGTTTTTGGCTTCCCCGGAATTTTCAATGCCGATTCTTTTCCCGCTGGAAATTTGCTTAGGTTTAAAACCCTCTCCGATCATAAGTGGTGGAGAAAGGAAGGTTCTTCCATAGTCATTCATATTAATCCCAATGGCTTTTGTTAATTTTCCAGGACCATTTGTCAAATTCTTTATAACTTCTGTTTTTCTGCGCTTCTTCATCAAGTCTATCCCGTTAAAGGGCTGTAGTGCTCTAATCAAAACGGCTTCAGGTTTCCCGCTCTCTCCACTAACGATATTTACCAGGCAATGGGTGTGCATGGAATAGGTATAACAAAATCCCGCGTCGTGGAACATTACTTCAGTTCTTTTTGTTCTTCGGTTCTGGTAGCTGTGTGCTGCTTGATCACCCGGGCCAATATATGCTTCAGTTTCAACGATATAGCCTGATGCAACTCCTTCTGCCGTTTCTTTTATTAATAAACAGCCTAGTAAGCTTTGTGCAAGTTGGATTGATGGCTGCTGATAGAAAGCTTCCGCGTGTAAGGATACTTGTATTACGTTACTTTCATCAGTGTATAATGGGAAGATGTTCAACTCATATCCCCCTGACTTTATTTTTTCATATTCTTATTATGAACGTATTGGAGGAATGTCAGTAAATGATTAAGAAGCTCGGTTTTATCGGCTGTGGAAAAATGGCTCAAGCTATGATTGAAGGGATCTTGTCCTCAAATCTTTTACAGCCTGAAAAAATAAAGATTAGTGCCAAGACAAAGGAAACTGTGGAAAAGGTAAACATGAAATACTCCGTACTTACTACAAATAACAATAAGGATGTCGCAGCATGGGCAGATTTTCTATTTCTAGCTGTAAAACCGGATCAACATGCTGAAATTATTAGGGAAATAAAGGAAAGCATATCAGATGACACGGTCATTATTACAATCGCTGCTGGAATTACCTTATCGGCGCTTGAGAAAGATTTTGAAAGGAAAATCAAGGCAGTCCGTTCTATGCCAAACACTCCATCGTTAGTAGGAGAAGGGATGAGTGTTCTTAGTGGAAATTCTTACATTACTTCAGAAGAAATGAGTGAAGTTAAGGCTATTTTCGAATCGTTTGGAAAAATGGAATTGCTGCCTGAGGCATTAATGGACACCGTACCTGCTATCAGCGGTTCATCACCGGCCTATGTGTATTTGTTTATCGAAGCTTTAGCGGATGGTGGAGTCAAAGCCGGATTGCCAAGGGATTTAGCTTACCGGCTTGGTGCTCAAGCGGTACTCGGTGCAGCTAAAATGGTCTTAGAGACCGGGATTCATCCTGGAGCGTTAAAGGATCAGGTTTGTACACCAGGCGGGGCTACCATTGAAGCAGTAGCAGCACTTGAGCAGCAAGGGTTTCGCGGGGCTATATTACAAGCAATGGAAAGATGCCATGAGAAGACCAAAACTTTATAACTGAGGAAGGAAGAAATCCAATAATAGAAATTTTTTATTGGATTTCTAAAATTTTTACTTTAAGTTTAAATATTGGAAAAGCAAATATCACAAATGGTGACCTGAACGAACTTATGAAGGAAGAACATTTTGACTATTTTATTTTGTTCGTTACACAATTAATGAAAAACTTTGAAGATTATCTAAAACAAGACGGTTTTTCAAAAAGTAATCACAAATGAGCCTGCTAGTGACAGAAAAAAAAGAGTTATATCCACAATTATCATCCCAGATGGGAAGAAGGAGGGTTCTTAAATGATTGAGAACCAAATTTTGATTGAAAGTACTTATCCATTAAAAGGAACGATCACGATACCGGAGGGGAGGAAGGAAACTTTTCCAGCTGTTTTGATTATTAGCGGGACTGGTCAAGGAGATAGAGATGGTAATGTTAAGGGAATAGAGATCAATTTGTATAAAATGTTAAGCGATTTTATCACTTCGCTAGGGTTTATAACTTTACGTTATGACAAAAGAGGCACGCATGAAAGTGGAGGCAATTATTATGAAACAGGTGTATTTGACCTTATAGAAGATGCATTAGCAGCCGTTTGCTATTTAAAAGATCATCCTCGGGTAGATTCTGATCAAATTATTATACTTGGCCATAGTGAGGGAGCTTTGCTAGCCCCAGCTGTTCACCAAAAGGAAGCAGTAGCTGGATTAATTCTATTGGCAGGATTTTTTGGTCCATCCAGTGAAATGTTGACGATGCAAAATGAACTGCTGCGAAAAGAAATTAGAAATACCAAAGGATTTAAAGGGTTGTTCTTTAAACTTTTAAAAGTTGCCGATAAAATAGAAAAACAGCAGGCGTCACTGACTCAGAAAATTATGGAATCAACTGAACCAGTTTTGAAGTATAAGGGTACAAAAATTAACGCCAAATGGTTCCGAGAACAACAGAGCTATAATGTTGGTGACTATTTAAGAGAGGTTACTGTACCAGTAATCGCCATTACAGGTGATAAGGATGTCCAGGTGCCGCCTGAAGATGTAAATAAAGTAGGCGAAATGGTTTCAGGTAAAGTGGAATATCATATTGTTCCTAATATGAATCATCTATTAAGAAAGTATGAAACTAACCACACAATGTTAGGGCTCATGAAGGAATATAAAACTCTTGTTGGTCAGCCTACTCATCCTTATTTGGAAGAACTTTTACGAAAGTGGCTGGAGAGAAATTTTTTATCTGAGTAGGCGTCACTTTGGAACATTCATAATAACCTTAACGGTGTGATTTTTAAAGCTCTGATTTTGTTCCACTCATACTCTTTCTGTTTTACGAATAACCGTTAAGTACGTCATGATGCCTACAAAAATTATTGTAATAAAAGAGTAGAGGAATTTCTCTAAACCGACCACCTTTAACCCCAAGAGAATGACAATACCATCAATCATAAATATTAATAAACCAACATTGATCGATACCATCTTTGAAAGTATTTGTGCAAGAAGATCGGTTCCACCGGTGCTTGTTTCATAGCGAAGCATAATGCCGATGCCGCAGCCAATAAGGATTCCGCCTATTATGGCACTAGGGAGTATGTTAAGTGTAAATTGATGTCTTAGGAACGAGAGGACATCAATAAGGAATGACGAAACAAGTAAGCCGTGAATGCTATAGTAAAAATAGCGTTTATTAAAAAACCAAGATAGTATATATAGGGGAATACTTAAGAAAATCATTGTGAGCCCTGTCGGAAAATGATAATAATAGTGAAATATTAAACTAATACCAATTAGACCGCCATCGAGCAAATGGTGCGGAACGATAAAACCATTAACTCCAATGCCAAGAACTGCACTTCCGATTATAATTGCTAATATCTTTTGTCCCACTCACATCACCCCAACTTGTCCCTTGCAATATGATATGAGAGTCCAAATTAAAATAGAAATAAAAAAGAGTGAAGTGATCACAGCGTAGCTAATGACCGTTCACTCTTTCTCCGTTTAATGTGGCAAGAAGACTAGCTGATAAAAGAAAAGTACTGCAAATAGATAAACCAACGGATGAACTTCACGCCATTTTCCTTTCGCAACCTTCATCAAAGGGTAGGAAATAAAGCCAATCGCGATACCTGTAGCAATAGAAGAGGTCAGCGGCATACTTAAAATAATTAAGAATGCAGGAAATGCTTCATCCAATTCATTCCATTTGATTGCAGAAATGGACCCCATCATTAAGCTTCCCACAATGATCAAGGCTGGGGCGGTAATCGCTGATAATCCAGAAACAGCACTTACTAGCGGCCCAAAAAATGCGGACAATAGAAACAATCCAGCAACGGTTACAGAAGTTAATCCTGTACGTCCTCCAGCTGCAACACCAGCTGATGATTCGATATAAGCAGAAGTAGGACTTGTACCGAATGCAGCTCCAGCAGTAGCTGCTATGGAATCTGACAGCAAGGCTTGTCTCGCCCGAGGCATGGTATTTCCTTTCATCAGACCTGCTTGTTGTGCAACCCCAATCATTGTCCCGGTAGTATCAAAAATCGTTACAAGCAGAAATGAAAATACGACAGCATAAAGCCCGTGGGTAATCACATCTCCAAGAGCTTCAACCGGGTTCCAGACAATGATCCCTTCTGGCAAGCCTGGCCATGCAACTAAGCCTTGTTCGAAGGAAAGCTGACCCGTAAAATACGCAACTAAGCCAGTGGCAATCATTCCGAAGAAAAGAGCGCCATGTACGCGGAAGGTCATCAACACTAACGTCACTGCAAGACCAAAAATCGTAAGATACGCAGATGGCTCTCGCAGGTCGCCAAGCGTAACAAGATTAGTGGGATGTGCCGTGATAATGCCTGTTAGACGAAGTCCAATAAAGGCAATAAAAAGACCAATTCCAGCAGTAATGCCCAATTTCAAGTTCTCTGGGATTGCTGTAATTAATTTTTCTCGGAAGGGTGTTAAAGACAAAATGATAAAGATAATTCCTGCAATAAAGACGGCTGAAAATGCTGTTACATAATCAATATTTCCATGTGTTCCTACTACAGAGTATGCAAAATACGCATTTAACCCCATACCCGGAGCAATCGCAATAGGGTAGTTGGCGAATAATCCCATCCATAATGTACCGATTATGGCAGCAATAATGGTTGCAGTAAACACCTGATCAAAGGGTACCCCTGCGTCTGCCAGAATAATCGGATTCACGACAACTATGTACACCATCGTTAGGAAAGTTGTAATTCCCGCTAATACTTCCGTTTTAACATTTGTTTGATTTTCTTTGAGTTTAAACATGAAAGACCTCCAAATACGAACAATAAAGCATATCAATAATATTCCTTATTAAGTTAAAATTCAAGATGTTATTTCGATATAGCACTTTACGGAAGGTCCATTGTCTTTAAAATTGAAAACAAGATATTTGTTTAGGACAAATTTCTACTTGGGAATAGATAATCAAGCAACAAAAATATCGGCTGTTTTGGCCGTTTATATAAATGGGGCGCCAACCTCCTGATGGCGCTCTTTTGCATGGTTGAGCTTTACCACGGATGCGGAGCTGAAATAGACAGCTTTTCGAGCGTAAATGGATGAACAAATTCCAGTTTCGCAGCATGTAGTGCTTGGCGATGATAGCTTGGTTTTCCTCCATATAATAGATCCCCAACCAAAGGGTGCCCAATATGGCTGAAGTGAACGCGTATTTGATGAGTACGGCCAGTATCAAGCTGGCATCTAACAATAGTGGTATTATTTTTTTTATTTGTCTCTGTTACTTCAAAGCGGGTTACTGCTTTTTGTCCATTAGGAGAGACCCTTCTTCTTGTAGGATGATGCCGATCACGTCCAATTGGAGCATCAATTTTTCCTTTTTTCTTTTGCATGATACCGTGGACAATGGCGGTATAGGTTCTTTTGATGTTTCTTTCTTGTAACATCCTATCTAAGATAGCTCCTGCAAAAGAATTTTTAGCAAATAAAATAACACCAGATGTATCACGATCTAAACGGTGGATGTGTTTAACAGGACAATGCTCTCCATTTGCCTGAAGATAGAAGGCAATTCCATTTGCAATCGTGTTAGTTTGTCCGGGTGAATTCGGATGGGTATCGATTCCAGGAGGTTTATTAACAACCAGCATTAACTCATCCTCAAAAAGGATATCTACGTCCATATAGGAAGGAGTGACCCCAAAGTCTTCTTCTTGAAAAAGCTTCAGTCTAATGCAGTCGCCTTTTGTAAGATTATGAGTCCAGAGGTCAGATTTACCATTAATCAGCATTTCTTTATTCATTCTAATAAAGTGAGTTTGTTTTTTGGGAGCTTTCCATACTTCTTGAAAAAGCTGTTCCGGGGTAAGTCCCTCCCAAACCGGGGGAATGGACATTACCAGCCACTCACCTTTTTTCTCAAAATTTATCATCATTAACTCCTTTAAAATATGCATTCTGGCGATAATTACCACCGTCTAAACCACATGAATTATGTTATTCTAGTCGTATATGAAAATTGGACTATACGGAATAGACAAAGGTGGGTTTTAAGTGAAGATTGTGTTTGCGTCTACACCAGACCAGGAAGAAATGATAGAGGACTTAGTACAAACATTTTACCAAGAAATATTCCCTCTGTACTTCTCTGATCAAGACATAAGTGATTTTAAAAGGCAGAAGGTATTACATACCACTACGAGACATTATGAGTATTTTGGTACACTAAAGGAAGCATATCAAGTTATTACCAGTTTGCAAACGTTAATATCCATTTTAGAATCGTCGAAGCCTGAACCTCATCATGAAGCTCTCTTCGAAAATAATGTGCAGACATTAAAGGATTTTGGTTTATGTTTCCCATTTAGCTATTGTCAATTTATTGACGGGAAAAACGATCAAAGTGAAGTGATCAGTGCATATACAAAAGCAGCAAATGAGCTTCTCGTATAAGGTACAAACTATTAACATGGAAGAAAATCCCTGTTGTTAACTCGTGATAAAGGTGACAGGCAGCTGTAATTTATTTTACAGCTGCCTGTCACCTTTATTTGTCACCTTTATTTATTATTTACTATTCTGATTGAACCATTCTTCAAATACTTCTTTCTCTTGAAAACCTGTAATTCTCTCGGTTTCTTTTCCGTCTTTATACTGAACAATAGTTGGTGTCTCGGTAATCCGATAGTCATCCCAGCCATCCTCAAATTCAAGGAGATTGAATTGAACAAGATCAATACCCATTTCTTCAGATAATGGCGCTACAATAGGGGTTGTCCGTACACAATGAGGACAAGTCGGACTGAAAAAATAAACGGTAACATCTTCATTGTTGTTAAGCTTTTCTTCTAATTCATCTGGAAGGATAATATTCTGGTAATGGGGATCATCCAATTGAGCAGCTGTCTCTGGATGAAGCGTATCCTTTTTATAGACATTGTCTTCGGAAACTTTCTCTTCATTTTGCATTTTTGTTAAAAATCCAACAGCAACAAATAAAGCAATGACGATTACTAGAAAAATGATCACTTTTTTCATGGTATTAAGCTACCTCCCTTGATTTCTTCCAAATTAACAGGCTGCAAATAAAAATGATGATAAAGGCGACGAGTGCAAGGAAAGGGATTGTAACAAACCCAAGCCAATCGATATATTGTCCTGTACAAGGAACGCGGCCACAGGCTGGAGCAGAGTCTGCTAGAAAGCTTATCTTTTGAATAGAGTAATGATAGATAGAAATTCCAGCGCCAACTACTGATAATACCATTGTATATAAAGCAATGCGATAATCCTTTAAAACAGTGGCTATCCCTAATAATATAACAAATGGGTACATGATAATTCTTTGATACCAGCATAATTCGCAAGGCTCAAACTGTCTAATTTCAGAAAAGTACAGACTTCCAAACATAGCAAGCACGGAAGCTGCCCATGCGAAAAAAATATAAGATTCTCGACGGTCCTTTTTCATATATACACCTGTTCTTTCATAGAGTGAAACTTCCATCAGTGGGGTTTTCTTCATCCCCACTGATGGTTAGTTGAACTAATCGGGCTTTTACGGGCAGTTGATCCCTCACCAATCTAATTTGTATAATCAAAACCTTGGGTAGGGGTCTTACTGCCCGTTAACCTGCGATAAGTTAGTCCTCATTATTTTATGCTGTGGTGGTTAATTTTTCAAACTAAAAGTGATATCATATCTTATTGTTACCTTTTTTGTAACTAAATTGGGAAAAAATATACATTTGCACGTCCTTAACATAATCTTTACATAAAAATACATAAAACAAAGCGTTTCTTTAAAGGGAAGCATGACTATGTTATCGAAATGTTTTTAAGTGGAAACGAATTGGAGGTTGTTGAATGAGCTGGAAGGTAAAAGCAGACAATTGGAAAACATTTGGAGGGTTAGATCAAGAGTTAAAATTACAGTTGCAAAATTATGATGAAAAGGAATTAGAAGAAGCGTTTTATAAGAACTTAGAGTTTGGGACAGGTGGAATGCGCGGCGAAATTGGAGCAGGAACTAATAGGATGAACATCTATACAGTTCGGAAAGCTTCAGCAGGCTTGGCAGCGTATATTGATTCCGTAAGTGAAGAAGCAAAAAAGCGCGGCGTAGTAATCGCATATGATTCGCGTCATAAATCCAAAGAATTTGCTATGGAGGCGGCAGCGACCCTAGCAACAAGAGGGATTCAAACCTATGTTTTTGATGAGCTTCGTCCAACACCAGAGCTCTCATTTGCTGTTCGCTATTTAAATGCATATGGTGGTATCGTCATCACAGCGAGTCATAACCCACCTGAATATAATGGCTACAAGGTTTATGGTCCAGATGGCGGCCAGCTTCCACCAAATAGCGCAGATGTTGTGATTTCCAAAGTGAATGAAATAGAAAATGAACTTCAAATAGATGTATTGAATGTTAACGAATTAAAGGAAAAAAACTTAATCAAGATAATTGGAGAAAAAGTTGATCAAGCCTATACTGAAAAGCTCGTATCGATTTCAGAGAATCAAGAAATTGCGAAGAATTCAGATGTCAGCATTGTGTTTACTCCGTTGCATGGGACTGCAAATAAACCGGTAAGAAGAGCATTAGAGGCTCTACAGTACAAAAATGTGCATGTGGTCAAAGAACAGGAGCTTCCAGATCCGCAATTTTCTACAGTGAAAAGCCCAAATCCAGAGGAACATGCTGCTTTCGAGCTCGCTATCCAAAAAGGGGAAGAAGTCGGAGCAGATATATTAATTGCTGCGGATCCAGATGCAGATCGACTCGGAATTGCGGTTAAAGACTCTGACGGAGAATATGTGGTTTTAACTGGAAATCAAACAGGTGCATTATTGCTAGAATACATATTGTCCAACAAGAAGCAAAAAGGAACTCTGCCGCAGAATGGGGTCATGCTAAAAACAATCGTAACTTCTGAACTTGGAGCTGAGGTAGCATCTTCCTTTGGCGTCAAAACGGTTAATGTCTTGACAGGATTTAAATTTATCGCTGAAAAAATTAAAGAATATGAAGCAACAGGTGAGCATCAATTTTTATTTGGTTATGAAGAAAGTTACGGGTATTTAATTGGAGATTTTGCACGTGATAAGGATGCTGTTCAAGCAGCTCTATTAGCTGCAGAGCTTTGTGCCTATTACAAGCAAAAAGGAATGTCCTTGTATCAAGCTTTGCTTGGGATTTATGAAAAATATGGCTACTACCAAGAAGGCCTCCGGTCGATGACTCTTAAGGGGAAATCAGGAGCTGAATTGATTCAAGAAACGTTGTCATCCTTCCGAAAAGATCATATTAAGCAATTAGATAGCATGAAAGTTGTGATGGTGGAGGATTATTTAACAAGTGTTCGTCATGTAACAGATAAGTCCGATGAAGAAATTCATTTACCAAAATCGAATGTACTTAAATATACCTTTGATGATGGTACGTGGGTCTGCTTAAGGCCATCTGGTACAGAGCCAAAAATTAAATTCTATTTTGGTGTAAAAGGAAAAAGCCTTGAGGAAAGCAAATTGAAGCTTGCTGCTGTTGAGAACAGCTTTATGAAGATTGTTGATGAAAGAATGAACCAGGCTAACTGAACAAAATAAATTGTAAGACACGGTCATATATTTTAGACCGTGTCTTTTTTTGGTGGAATTCGTTTTTAGTTCTGATGGGTCAGGTTAAGGTCGTATCCAGCAGTTCCTCATTAGTCGAAAGATCGTTTGCATGGTCGATGTATCTTAGTAAAGAATATAAATGTTTCTCAATAACACTGTAATCTTTCTCAAAATTATATGCGTGTAAAAAATGTTCGATTTTTTTGGATAAAAAATGGTCTTTTGTTCTGACCATTAGGATCAACAAGTTGTCCCATTGGGAACGATGCGTGTAATACAATGCTCGATCATAATCGATTTGATTCATCCTAGTCTCTCCTCCTTTTTAAGGAGTTGAATATAGTGTATGGAGGAAAGACAGAAAATCACTAAGAAAATGTTGGACACATTGATCTTAAGGGATTTTCATCATTTACCTGAATAACCATTAATGAATTAGCACTAAATAAGATAAATGACTAACATCGAATTAACAGGTTTGTATATTTTTTTAGAAGAAAGAAACTTTTCTCTATGTAATTTACTTGAAAATCATCATTTTTGATTCTTCCTCATAGATTAGATATAAGACTAGAAGGGGGAGGAGTCGGATGAGAGCAGAGGAAAGAAAAGCCTTGGAATATGCCATTGAGGAAATTACGGAAATCGCAACTGGTTTTGGGTTGGATTTCTATCCAATGAGATATGAAATTTGTCCAGCTGACATTATTTATACATTTGGAGCATATGGGATGCCGACGCGATTTTCTCATTGGAGCTTCGGTAAACAGTTTCATAAAATGAAATTACATTATGATTTAGGGCTTTCGAAAATTTATGAGCTGGTTATTAATTCAAATCCATGCTACGCATTTTTACTTGATTCAAATTCCTTAATACAGAACAAATTAATTGTTGCACATGTGCTGGCACACTGTGACTTTTTCAAGAATAATGTCCGTTTTCAAAATACGAAGCGAGACATGGTTGAAAGTATGGCGGCAACAGCAGAAAGAATTCGGCAGTATGAAATTCAATACGGAAAAAGAGAAGTTGAAACCTTTTTGGATGCTGTTTTAGCAATCGAGGAACATATCGATCCGTCCTTAATGCGTCCTAAGCTTAGCTGGACAATGGATGATGTTGAATATGAAGAAGAGGGAGATGTAAAGCAAAGTCCATATGATGATCTTTGGAATTTAGACAAGAAGGATGATAAGAATTCCAAGCCTAAAAAGAAGATTAAGAAATTTCCACCGCAGCCTGAAAAGGATATTTTGCTGTTCATTGAAAGTTACAGCAGAGAATTAACTGATTGGCAAAGAGATATTCTAACAATGATGAGGGAAGAAATGCTTTATTTCTGGCCTCAGTTAGAGACGAAAATTATGAACGAGGGCTGGGCATCGTACTGGCATCAAAGGATACTGCGAGAAATGGATTTAACTTCTGCTGAGGCGCTAGAATTTGCAAAGTTAAATGCAGGGGTCGTGCAGCCATCTCGAACGGGTATTAATCCATATTATTTAGGTTTAAAAATTCTAGAGGATATCGAGGAACGTTATAATAATCCAACAGAGGAGATGAAAAGAAGAGGAGTTCAACCGAACTCAGGCCGCGAAAAGATTTTCGAGGTCCGTGAAGTCGAATCAGATATTTCCTTTATTCGCAATTATTTAACAAAGGATCTGGTTATGCGTGAGGATATGTATTTATTCCAAAAGCAAGGCAGAGATTATAAAATAGTAGATAAAGCATGGGAAGAGGTACGGGATCAACTGGTCAGCATGAGAGTAAATGGAGGATTCCCTTATTTAACTGTTACCGACGGTGATTATCTCAAAAATGGGGAATTATATATTAAGCATGGGTTTGAAGGAATTGAATTGGATATAAAATATCTAGAAAAGGTTATGCCTTATATTCACCAACTTTGGGGCAGGGGAGTTCATATCGAAACAGTAATTGAAGATCGAAACTTATTATTCACATATGACGGAAAAGGAATTCACAGGAAATATTTATAATATTAGGAATGCTCTCAAATTTGAGGGCTTTTTTTATTTTTTTAGTATAAACAGCCTGGGTGTTGCAAAAAAGCAACAATAATCATGTGGGAGAAAAATTGATAAAGCCTTATCTAATGGGGTTTTCAGAGAAACTGACATGATTCTACTTTATTCGATAACCTCCTAAAGATGATAGTTATGCAAAAATGCAACACTCGTTGCGTTGTTGCAACATTTTGAATGTAAATTTATAATAATAATTATTAAGAAATGTTAGAAATATTGCTATTTTGTCACTATTTTTTACTTTGGCACACTTCTTGCATTATAAAAAAACGAGTGTATCACTCAAAAGGAGTAAGGGAATGTTTGTAAAAGATGCAATGACTCGAACTTCTATTAAATACTTCGAAAACGATTATATTAACGAAATTGCAAAACAGGTTCTAAAGGATAATGTGAAAGGTGGACTGGTATACAACATTAAGGATGAGCTATCAGGCTACTTTACAGAGCACAGCTTGTTAGACGGACTGGTTCAAGAGAAAGTAATGCTGTCAGAGATTCTTAAAAAAGAAATTGTCTTTCTTGATGAACACCAGGAGTTAAGGAAGGTGAATTTCTCTGACCACGAGCTGATGCCAGTGCGCAACAAATACAAGCGGATAACTGGATTTTTAACAAAAGAGCAATATTTAAGCTCTTACTTAAAAGTTACCCAGGTAGAGCTAAGCCAAATGGATGCAATTTTCAATTCAGCTCACAATGGTATCCTTTCTATTGATAAAGATGGCACTATTACTTCGATAAACCCTGCAGCAGAGGAAATGGCATTAACAACGAAAGAAAAAGCTATAGGGAAATTTTTGACTGATGTCGTGACGAACGGGGGCTTGCTAAGAGTCGTTCGGACAGGAGAAGGGCATTCTGAGAAATATAAAGTAGGAAACAGGATTTACATTTCACACCGGACACCTATTTTTGATGGCGATAACCTAGCAGGAGCCGTTGGCGTATTCCAAGACATCTCTGAAATTAACTTTATGGCGGACGAGTTAGAAGCTGTCAAAGGGATCTTAAAAGAGCAGGAAACGATCCTTAATCATTCGAGCGATGGTATTTGTGTCACAGATGTAAATGCGAACATGATAAAGAGCAATCAAAGGTTTCAGGAAATGTTCTCAGAAGTGCAGGTGTCAAATCAATTACCAGCTGTGGTAAAGGATCTTGTTGTACTCGTTTCTGAAACTGGCGAGCAGCAGAATGTTATGGAAACGAATAAGTCAGATCGAAAACCATTAATTCTCTCAGCCATGCCGATCAAGAATAGTCACGAAAAGCTTGAGCGTATTGTGGTAAATGTAAAGGATGTAACTGAATTGGAAGCGCTTCGCTGTGAATTGAACCATACAAAACCGGATTCGGGTAATGTTCAACTGTCTGAAAACAGCAATCATTTTATTGCAAATTCAGCTGAAATGACTAAACTAATTGAAACAGTCAGCCAAGTTGCTAAAGTTGATGTGACTGTATTATTGAACGGTGAGTCAGGGGTCGGGAAAGAAGAAGTTGCTAAACTAATTCAACAATCAAGTCCTAGAAGCGAGAAACCTTTTATTAAGGTGAACTGTGGTGCGATACCGGAAAGTCTCATTGAATCAGAGTTATTTGGCTATGAAGGTGGAGCTTTTACCGGGGCATTAAAGGGTGGAAAAGCAGGGTTATTTGAACAAGCGAATAATGGTACTTTGTTCTTAGATGAAATTGGTGAGGTACCATTGCAACTTCAAGTAAAACTACTGCGTGTCTTACAAGAAATGGAGATTACCAGAGTAGGAGGAACTCGACCTATCAACATTGATGTTCGCATCATCGCTGCTACCAATCGAAATTTACAAGAACTAGTGATGGAGGGAACCTTTCGTGAGGATCTTTTCTACCGTCTTAATGTTATTCCAGTTTCAATACCGCCACTGAGAAAAAGAGTGGAAGATATCCCGCTTCTTATAGAGTCGTATTCAAAGATTTTCTCAGCTAAATATCAAAAGCATCTTCATTTTTCGAAAAGCGCTATCAAAGTTCTTGTCGAGTATAAATGGCCAGGAAACGTGAGGGAATTAGTAAATATCATGGAGAGAATTTACGTGACCTCAATAGGATCTGAAATACAAAAAGAGGATGTACTTAATATTCTAGGTAAAAAACTAGATTATCAAAGTAATAGCAATAAGGCCGTAGTAGTAAATGAAGTCCTGCCATTGAAAGCCGCAATAGACGAGTTAGAAAGGGAATTAATTTATAAAGCGTCATTAACTGAACGTTCCTATCGAGGAATAGCAAGGCTTTTAGAGGTGAATCCATCTACTATTGTGAGAAAGGTAAAAAAGTTAGGAGGGGATCTATAGAATAATGAATAAACTGCACTCTATTGTTTCCCCTAAGACAATTGCTATCGTCGGGGCCTCCGAAAAATTTCATAAAAACGCTGGAAGAGTAATGGTAAATCTCGAAAAATCGAATTATTCCGGTCATGTTTATTTAGTAAATCCTAACTATGATAATATTTCGGGGATTCCTTGTTACCATTCAATTCTGCACATTGAGGATGATTTAGATCTAGTTTGTGTCATCGTACCTGCTGATCAAATTCCGGGAATTTTACGAGATTGCGTTAAAAAAAGCGTTAAAAATGTAATCATTCTTAGTTCTGGATTCTCTGAATATGGTCCAGAAGGGGCCCGCAGGGAAGAAGAGCTTAGGGAAATTATAAAAGATACTGATATTACCATATATGGACCAAACACTCCTGGTTTTTATAAATTCGTCGAAAACTGGGGAATCTCTTTTTCTCCGCGCTTTGAACCTAGACAGTTTAGAAAAGGGTCGGTTGGTATCATCAGTCATGGAGGCAGTCTTGGAAGGGCTGTTCTTGATGCTAACCAAAGAGGACTGGGTTTTTCCTACTGGTTTTCACCAGGAAATGAGCTTGGTGTAAAAACAAATGACTGTTTTGAATTCCTAATAGATGAACCATCAACCGAAACGATTATTATTATTGCGGAATCTATCTCAGAAGAAGAACGATTTTTCCGGCTGCTGCATGAAGCTTATCTTAAGCAGAAACCTGTTATTTTCTTACCGATTGGAAATTTTGAAATTTCACGCAAGGCTGTTAAATACCATCTTGGCAGTATCAATGAGAATACAATCCCATGGGAAATTGTCAATCACCCAGGATTAATTAAGGTTGAAAGTTTGAATGAATTAGTTGCGGCAGCGTGGATGTTCGATACGTATGGATATGGCAAGGGTGGTCGTACAGCTATTTTTTCCTGGGCTGGCGCAGCGTCCATCTACTTGGCAGATTTATGTAGTAAATACGGGATATCACTGCCGCCGCTATCAGAAGAGTTATCTGAAACATTAAAGAAGATAACTGGTGTGGACAAGCACTTTATGAACCCACTCGATATAACGACGGTCGTATATGATGATTTGAAAAAACTAACAGCGAGTTTACTTGCTCTGTGTCATTCGGGAGAATATGACAATGTGATCATTCCGTTTCCCTTTCAAGTAGATTATGAGAATGAAGTTCTCTCTCTCCAGATAAGAGCATTAATGGAGGAAGAAAAGTGCATATTTATTCCCATCTTTATGTCACAAGGCTATCGTGGGGAAAACGCGATTGAAATATTGAAAGAAACAAAAAAACCCTATTTCTTTCATGAAAGTACAGCTATTAAGGCATTAGGTTCATATCTCGCATATACAAAAGTCAAAATAGGGGAGGAAGTAGAAAATGAAAAAGTTAGTAAGCGTTAAAGACGCCATACAATTGATCAATGATGGAGATACCCTGCTTGTTGGCGGGTTTGGCCTGTCAGGATCACCCTTAACGATCATTGATGAAATTGCTGCATCAGACAAAAAGGACTTAACCGTTGTCAGCAATAACTTAGGTGAAGAAGGAAGAGGTTTAGGCAAGCTTCTTGTTGCCGGTAATTTAAAAGGTGCAAAAGGATCTTATTTTACAACCAACCGGGATGCTGTAAAAGCTTGGTCTAAGGGTGAGCTTGAAATAGAACTCATTCCTCAAGGAACTTTAGCGGAAGCCATTCGCTGCGGTGGAGCTGGTATTGCAGGATTTTATACAAAAACTGCGGCGGGTACAAAGCTTGCTGAAGGGAAAGAAGAGAGAATCTTTGATGGAGAAGCATATATTCTCGAAAAAGCGATAAAAGGTGATGTAGCACTTATAAAAGCACTCAAGGCTGATACGCTAGGCAACCTAATCTATGATAAAACTGCTAGAAATTTCAACCCGGTTATGGCGACAGCAGCTAAAGTTGTTATTGCTGAAGTAGATGAAATTGTGGAAGCGGGTTCATTTGCACCAGAAGATGTTGTGACACCACATATATATGTTGATTATATCGTGATGAACAGATACATCAAGAAAGGAGGAAGATACGTTGAGTCAGTCTGAACGTATTAAAATTGCAAAACGAGTAGCTGAGGAATTGAAAGAAGGAGAAGCCGTAAATTTAGGTGTAGGGATTCCAACGATGATCCCTGATTATCTTGGAGATAAAAAAGTGTTTCTTCAATCAGAAAACGGTCTGTTGGGTATGGGTCCAACTCCTGCTGATGAGGACATTGATATGGATTTAATTAGTGCAAGTAAAAAGCCTGTAACTTATGAAATTGGAGCATCTCTTTTCGATAGCTCAGATTCTTTCAAGATGATACGCGGTGGTCATATCGACGTTGCTGTCCTAGGAGCATTGCAGGTTGATGAAACTGGTGAGGTTGCTAACTGGGCTGTCCCGGGAGAAACGATCCTTGGAGTAGGCGGTGCCATGGACTTGGTTGCAGGAGCAAAAAGGATGATCATTGCTTCTACACATGTATCAAAGGATGGCAGTCCGAAATTGGTGAGTAAGCTTACATTCCCAAGCAGCGGCAAGCGGAAAGCGGACATGATTGTAACGGAACATGCTGTTTTCAAATTTAGAGAAGGAAAAATGTATCTTGTAGAAATTCTTTCAGATATTTCAATCGATCAATTGAAAGAAATAACAGAAGCAAACTTCGAAATACTTGAGAAAGTTAAATGAAAAAGGGGGATTTTAAAATGAAGAAGATTTTAGTAGTAGTAATGTCAGTATTTTTGCTCATGTTAGCAGCATGTTCATCATCAGAAGAAGCAGGAAACACAGGTGGAGATTCAGGCGCAGCTCCAGATGGACCACCAAGAGATATGGCATTTGGTTCAGCAACAGTTGGCGGATTCTGGTACACATTATCAGGTGCAATGAGTGAAAAGATGAAAAACGTTTACCCAGATTCTTCAGTAACAATTGTTGAAGGTGGATCAGTTTCGAACCTTTTAGGATTAGCTAATGGCACATTTGCTTTAGGTTTTAGTAATGGACAAACAGTACCGGAAGCATTAAATGGAATCAATGCATTTGAAGAACCAGTTACCAATGTAAGCACAGTGGCAACACTCTATCCGAATGTTATGCATATTGCTGTTCGTGCAGATTCAGATATTTATACTGTTGAAGATTTAAAAGGAAAGAAAGTAAGTCCTGGAATTAAAGGTTACAGCGGAGAGTTAGCGTTCATTGACATTCTAGAAGCTGTAGGCATGAGCTATGATGATCTTGGCGGAATTGAATATATCGGTACAGCAGACGCAGCAGATTTAATGCGTGATGGTCATATTGACGCAATCGCAGGTATGTTATCAGCACCAGTTTCTACCTACCAGGAGTTAGATACAACATTAGGAATTCGCTTAATACCATTAGATGAAGAAGTAATTACAAAGCTTCATGAGAAAAACGAAGGCTACTTAGAGTTCACAATTGAAGGCGGAACTTATGAAAATATTAAAGAAGATATCCCTACAGTAGCTGGATACTCTGTTCTACTAGTAAATGATGATTTAATGGACGAGGAAACTGTCTACCAGCTTACTAAAATGGTGGTTGAAGAAGCTGACACTTGGAAAACGATTTCTTCAGTTATGAATGACTTTAATGCAGAATACTCAGTTAAGAATAATGTTGGTAAGTTACATCCAGGTGCGGAGAGATACTATAAAGAAGTTGGGGCATTAGAATAAGGGACTAATCTTATCCTAACAAACTAAAACCATCCTAAAAAAGAAGGTGATTCTATGTCTAAGCATGTTCAACCAGAACTAGAAAATGAGAAAAAACAAATTGAATATGATGAGGATGGTAATGATGCTGGCAAGCTGCGTTCGTTAAAGGGCGCAGCTGGCATGATCATTTCAGCCGCAGCTATCATTATGTCGCTGTTTCACGTTTATACTGCTCTCTTTGGAGTATTTGAATCGATTTTACAGCGTTCAGCCCATTTATCCTTTGCGTTAATATTAACATTTGCACTTTACAAGCCTGCAAAAAAAGCTCTTAGTAAAGAGGGCATTCCATGGTATGACTGGATTTTCATTCTGCTTTCAGCTGGAGCCTATTCTTATTTTGTTTTCAATGCGCAGGAAATTGCTTCACGCATGAGCTATA
This sequence comes from Robertmurraya dakarensis, assembly GCF_900156875.1. GTDB lineage: Bacteria > Bacillota > Bacilli > Bacillales > Cytobacillaceae > Robertmurraya > Robertmurraya dakarensis. The sequence goes on from NZ_LT707408.1 coordinate 812,232, forward strand.
TTGAGAAGCTGACTCCATTTGAAATTGGAATCGGAATTGTAGCCGGTATCCTCTTAATTGAGGCGACACGACGTGTAATAGGTAACACTTTGGTTATTATTATTGGAATTTGTATCGTATATGGTGTATGGGGACATCTTCTTACTGGAACATTGTCTCACCGAGAATTTACTCTTATGTGGATTGTCGATCATCTCTTTTATACAACAACAGGGATTTTCAGTACTCCTTTAGGAGTTTCATCCACTTTTATTTTCCTATTTATTTTGTTTGGAAAATTTCTAGAGGTTTCCGGTGCTGGTCAATTCTTCATTGATTTATCAGTAGCTGGCATGGGGAAATATCGTGGTGGTCCTGCCAAAACAGCAATTGTTGCAAGTTCGATTTTAGGAACAATCTCTGGAAGTGCAGTTGCCAACACAGTAACAACAGGTGCCTTCACAATTCCTCTTATGAAAAAGACAGGTTATAAAGGACACTTTGCTGCAGCAGTAGAAGCGGTTTCATCTACTGGTGGGCAGATCATGCCTCCGATTATGGGTGCTTCTGCGTTCATCATTGCCTCTTATTTAGGGGTTCCGTATATGGATATTGCCATCGCTGCTATTATTCCAGCACTTCTTTATTATCTATGTCTATTCTTCCAAGTAGATTTACGCGCACAGCGTAATGGCTTGGTAGGGTTAAAGAAATCTGAGCTTCCAAATTTTTGGAAGGTATTTTCAAAAGGATTCCTATTCTTTATTCCGCTTGTTGTTATTGTTGTGATGCTTGTTGGGGGATCTTCTCCAATGAGAGCTGGATTATTCTCGATTGCTGTAATTGTCCTGATCGCAGCGTTGAAAAGTGCAACAAGATTATCGATTCCAAAAATTGCGAAGGCATTGGACTTGGGTGCAAGAGCTTCTGTTGAAACAGCAGTAGCTTGTGCAGCATCTGGTTTTATTATCGGAATTATCGGTTTAACGGGCATTGGATTGAAATTTAGCAGTATCATCATTGAACTATCAGGCGGGATTTTAATAATAACGCTTATCTTCACCATGATCACAAGTATTATCCTAGGGATGGGACTGCCAACTGTTGCAGCATATATCGTTCAAGTTCCACTTACCATTCCTGCTTTAATTGAACTTGGTGTGTCACCGCTTGCAGCTCATATGTTTGTATTCTATTTTGCTGCTTTATCTGCTATTACACCACCGGTTGCACTTGCAGCATTTGCTGGAGCAGGTCTTGCCGGTTCAGATCCGATGAAAACAGGGCTTACAGCTGTCCGTCTAGGATTAGCGGCATTCATTGTACCGTATATGTTCGTTTATGGAGAAACATTGCTATTAGTAGGTAGTACGCCGGATATTATACTGTCAGTAATCACATCAATCATTGGAATTATCGGGCTTGCTTGGGCAGCAGAAGGCTGGTTAATACGACATGCATATTGGTATGAAAGAGTCGTTTTAGCTGCGGGAGCAATTCTCATGGTTATTCCAGGAATTACAACAGATGTAATTGGCATTGTTTTACTTGCACTAGGTTTTGTATTCCAAAAGTTTATTAGAAAAGACGTTAAGACAAATCAGACAATCGCAAGCTAAGGGGGAGAAAAAATGCAAACAATTACAGTCGTCGGTTCTGGTGTAATGGGGAAAGGCATTGCTTATACGAGTGCCATTTCGGGATTTAAAGTATTTCTAAATGATATTAGTGAGGAGGTTTTAGGAAGAGCTAAGGAAGAAATCTTCGGACTTTTAGAAGGCAGCCGTCAAAAAGGGTTCATAACGGAAGAGCAATATGCATCTGCAACAGAAAATCTTACTTTTGAGACAGATTTAGAGCAGGCTGCAAAGGATGCTGATTTGGTAATTGAGGCGGTTCTGGAAAAAATAGAGTTAAAGATTGATATCTTTAAAAGGCTGGATAAAATTTGCCGACCTGAGACGATTTTAGCAACAAATACTTCAACAATGAGTCCAACTGAAATTGGTGCACAAACATCTCGTCCTGAAAAAGTAATTGCTATGCATTTCTTTAATCCAGTTCACAAAATGAAGCTGATCGAATTAATAAGAGGCCTCGAAACATCGGATGAGACAGTACAAATCGTAAAAGAGGTTTCTGAAAGATTGAAAAAAGAAACGGTTGAGGTAAATGAATTCCCAGGTTTTGTTACATCTCGGATGAATTGCATGATTGGAAATGAAGCAATGAACATGCTGATGGAGGGTGTAGCCTCTGCTGAGGATATTGATAAGGCTTTGAAGCTAGGTCTTAATCATCCAATGGGTCCGCTTGAATTAGCTGATTTAGTTGGCCTGGATACCCGCCTGCGTAATATGGAATATTTGTATCAAACACTTGGTGAAAAATACCGTCCAAGTCCAATTCTACTTAAATATGTAAAAGCAGGACGATTAGGTAAAAAGAGCGGAAGCGGTTTTTATAACTACTCATAAAAAGCAGGAGGGAAAGACATGCAACAATATGAAAATATCCTTGTTACGAATGAACAAGGGATCATGTGGCTGACACTGAACCGACCTGAAACACGAAATGCTTTGAATAAGGAAACATTACAAGATATTGAAAATGCGTTTCAATGGGCAGAAGGAATAGAGGATATAAAAGTCATTGTTATCCAAGGTGCTGGGGAAAAGTCATTCGCAGCAGGAGCTGATATCAAACAGCTTCGTGAACGCAATATGCTAGAAGCATTTCTTCCTGGCATGCAGGGTGTTTATAAAAAAATTGAACAATCCAGCAAAGTGACGATTGCTGCAGTACAAGGATTTGCTCTAGGCGGCGGATGCGAACTTGCAATGGCATGCGATATCAGAATTGCTACAAAAAAAGCAAAGTTTGGTCTTCCGGAATTAAATCTAGGGATTATCCCAGGAGCTGGCGGAACGCAGCGTCTATCGAGAATTGTTGGTAAAGGCAGAGCTTTAGATATGGTGCTTACGGGAAAAATCATCGATGGAGAAGAAGCGGAGAGAATCGGCTTAACCACCTACTTAGCTGAAGAAGGCAGACTAGAGGAAAAAGCTCAAAATGTTGCACAGGAAGTCATGAAAAAAGGCCCTGTTGCTATTAAACTAGCAAAGCTTGCCATTCATAAAGGATTTGACGTAGACCTTGAAACAGCGATGATGATTGAAAAGCTGTCCCAGGCGATTGCGTTTGGTACTGAAGATAAAAATGAGGGCACACAAGCATTCATTGAAAAACGCAAAGCAGAATTTACTAATCGATAAGAGGAGCGGATTATAATGGATTTTAAATTTTCAGAGGATATTGAATTCCTAAGAAGTAATGTACGCAAATTTGTAAAAGAAGAAGTAGATCCATACGCAATGGAAATTGAAGAAAAAGATGAAATTCCTGAGAAAATCGTAGAAATGTCGAAGGAAATGGGGCTATTTGGCTTAAGTATCCCTGAAGAGTACGGCGGTCTTGGACTTGATATGGTTGGAAAGTGTGCGATTTTCGAGGAAATCGGTAAGACACACAATGGATATACAACTTTAATTGGTGCTCATACAGGAATTGGTTCTGTAGGGATCGTTGAATTAGGAAATGAAGCGCAAAAGCAAAAATACTTGCCAAAAATGGCGACAGGAGAATGGATTGGTGCTTTTGCTTTAACTGAACCAAGCGCTGGATCTAACGCAGCAGCAATCAAAACAACGGCAGTGAAAAAAGGCGACAAATATATCATTAATGGTTCAAAGCATTATATCACCAATGCTGTTGAAGGTAACATCTTCACTGTCATGGCTGTAACGGATAAAGAAAAGGGTGCAAAAGGGATTACGTCCTTTATCGTTGAGAAAGATTTCCCTGGATTTGTCTTAGGTAATGTAGAACAAAAAATGGGCCTAAGAGGTTCACACTCAGCAGAATTATTCTTTGAAAATTTAGAAGTTCCGGAAGAAAATGTTCTTGGTGAAGTAGGAATGGGCTATGTTAACGCATTGAAAATCCTTGCTAACGGCCGTGCTGGACTTGCAGCTAGAAACCTTGGTTCATGTGAAAAGCTTATGGAATATTGTCTGCAATATGTTCAAGAACGTGAACAGTTCGGCAAACCAATTTTCGAGATTCAATCTGTTCAAAATATGTTAGCTGAAATGAGCATGCATATCGAAACATTAAGATCACTGACGTATCGTGTTGCTTGGATGGCTGACCAGGGTCAGAGAGTCGTCAAGGAAGCAGCTATTGCGAAACTATACGGTTCTGAAGTCTATAACAAAGTGGCAGACTTAGCTGTACAAATTCATGGTGGTATGGGTTACATGAGAGATTATCCAATCGAAAGATACTACCGTGATGCACGTATCACAAAAATCTATGAAGGAACATCTGAAATTCAGCGTAACATTATTGCGGGTGAACTAAAACGCGAAACATCATATGTGGGGGTATAATCTTTGAATCAAGCATACATCGTTGAAACGGTCAGAACAGCAATTGGTAGAATGGGTGGATCCATTAAGGATGTAACAGTGGATCTTTTAGCAGAAAAAGTTATTCGTGAAGTATTAAATCGTTCAAATCCTGAGGTTGAAGTTGATGAAGTGGTGCTTGGACAAGCTAAACAAAGTGCGGACACATCGAATCTTGGACGCTTAGCTGCACTAAGAGCTGGGTTGCCAATTTCAACAACGGGCTTTACGGTTCATCGACAATGTGGATCTGGCTTACAGGCGATTAACACAGCAGATATGCAGATTAAACTTGGCTATCAAGATGTTGTGATTGCTGGTGGTGCAGAAAGCATGAGCACAGCTCCATATTATATTCGAAATGCCCGTTATGGTTTTGGAGCGGGCAATGGACTGCTGCTTGATCCGAATACAGAGAGCCAGCCTTGTTCTCAGCCGATCGAGCAATATGGCAACTTAACAATGGGATTGACAGCCGAGAATTTGGCAGAGAAATATAATATTTCACGTTCCGAACAAGATGAATTTGCAATGCGCAGCCAGGAATTGGCGCAAGCAGCAATCGAATCTGGGCGTTTTGAGAAAGAAATCGTACCTGTTGATGTGAAAAAGAAAAAAGAAACCATTCCTTTCAAGGTGGATGAACATCCAAGAGCTACGACTCTTGAAAAGCTTGGCAAGCTGAAAGCGGTATTTAAAGATGGCGGTACAGTAACAGCGGGGAATGCCAGTGATTAATGATGACAGAAGAGAAAATGAATCATTATGGGGTGAAGCCAAAGGCAAAGATTATTGCCCAGGCTGTAAGTGGTGTTTCACCTGAAATTATGGGAATTGGTCCTGTAACTTCTACTTTTAAAGCGTTAAAGCAATGCGGGCTTTCCATGGATGATATTGGTCTCATTGAGTTAAATGAAGCATTTGCTGCGCAGTCAATCGCAGTTATTCGTGAAGCCGGTATGAACATCGACCGCATCAATGTTAACGGAGGTGCAATTGCATTAGGACATCCAATTGGAGCAACTGGTGCAATCCTTATGACGAAGCTTCTGCATGAAATGGAACTTAGAGGTGAAAAGTACGGCTTAGTAACACTCTGTATCGGTGGAGGCCAAGGTATTTCAACAATCATTGAAAACCTGCAGGTATAATTTGATAGCAGCTCTCTGGACCAAGGTGCATTTCGCTTGGTCCAGAGGGCATTTACGTTTTTTCTAGAATAGGGGGCAGGGTAACAAAGTGAATAGACTTCAAATTATTCAAATTCTCCCCATGTATCACCCTGATGGGGAAGTTTTGTTAAACAGTTTAGCAGATGTAAAAAAGTTTACTGAATTTAATGAAGAAGAGATTATTGAGTACTTGAAAAATCACCGAGTAGATGGGATTATATTACGGGCACCAGCAAAAATTACCCCTGCTATACTTGATCATTGCAAAGATATTAAGGCCATCTCAGGAGCTGGCGTAGGCCTTGATAATATCGCTGTTGATTATGCTACGAAAAAAGGGATTCCTATTCTTCATGCTCCTAAAATTAATACGGGAGCCACAGCTGAGCATGCTGTTAGTTTATTATTAGCAGTGATGAAGAATATTTCACAATTCAATCAAGAAACGAAAATGGGGAATTTTGCATTTCGTGATGGCAGGTCCACACTTGAATTGTCTGGAAAAACAATAGGATTGATTGGGTTCGGTACGATTGCCCAAAAAACAGCAAAAATATTAGTCCATGGTTTTGAAATGAAAGCGCTGGCCTATGTAAGAAATATAACAGAAGAAAGAATCACTTTGGCAGAAGATATTGGAGTTGAATTGACTACTTCAATGGAAAAAGTGTTTCAAGAAAGTGACGCAGTGAGTTTGCATATTCCTTTAACGGAAGCTACTAGTAAGCTAGTAGATGAGAGACTGCTTTCTATGATGAAACCATCAGCTGTTCTCATCAACACAGCCCGCGGTGGAGTTATTAATGAAAATGATTTAGCTGCAGCTTTGAAAGAAAAACGGATTTTGGGTGCGGGAATCGATGTGTTTACGGAAGAACCACCACAGGAGGATCATCCATTCTTTAACCTTGATAATGTAACGCTTACTCCTCATATGGGAGGAATAAGTCTTGAAGCAACAAGAGAAACATCAACTATTATTGCAAAAAATTTAGTTCGCGTTATCAATGGAGAAACCCTCCCAGTTATAGCGAATCATAAGGCACTGCAAAGCAGGAAAATTCAAGAATTAATCTAAAGAATGCTCCTTTAATAAAGTTTTTTTAGTAAAATTTAAAGAATATTGTGGAGATTTTAAAGATTATATGCAAGAATAGTATGAATAAATGTACAGTTGTGCGGATGGATTGATTTTGATAGAGGGGAAGGATAAAAATGAATCACTGGAAAATCGCATTAATTCCTGGCGATGGGATTGGACCTGAAGTAGTTTCACAAGGTGTAAACGTCTTGAAAGCTATTGAGGAGCTGGACCCAAGCCTGTCATTCTCATTTAAAGAGTTTCCGTGGAGTTGCGAATATTATGTGAATAATGGAATAATGATGGATGACGATGGATTGGAACAACTACAGGAATTTGATGCTATATACTTAGGAGCAGTTGGTTATCCAGGAGTACCAGACCATATTTCTTTATGGGATCTGCTTCTTAAAATTCGTAAAGGCTTCGATCAATACGTGAATATTAGGCCTATTAAACTTTTGCATCCAGATCTAACTCCTTTAAAGGAAAAAGGAGAAAAGGAGATTGACTTTTTAGTAATTCGTGAGAATAGTGAAGGCGAATATGCGGGTGCTGGTGATTGGCTGTTTAAAGGGAAAGCAGAGGAAGTTGTGTTACAGACAGGTGTTTTCTCAAGAAAAGGCACAGAACGTATTATCCGCTATGCTTTTGAGGAAGCACGTAAGCAAAAGAAGACCTTAACTAGTATTAGTAAAGCAAATGCACTTAATTATTCAATGGTGTTTTGGGATGAGGTATTTGAAGAAGTTAGCAGGGAATATCCTGATGTTCAAACATATTCTTATTTAGTCGATGCGGCAAGTCTCTTTTTTGTTCTTCAGCCGGAAAGATTTGAAATTGTCGTGACTTCCAATCTATTTGGTGATATTTTAACAGATTTAGGAGCGGCAATAACAGGGGGCTTAGGCTTAGCGGCTGGAGCAAATGTTAATCCTGAAAGAACATACCCTTCCATGTTTGAGCCTATACATGGATCGGCACCGGATATTTCAGGCAAAGGACTCGCGAATCCGCTTGCAGCGATCTGGTCTGTAAGCCAGATGATGGACTTCTTCGGTGAGGAAGAATGGGGAAAGAGAATACTAACGACGATGCAGGAGCTCCTGAACGATAAAGAATTATTAACTCCTGATTTAGGAGGAGCATCCTCAACTGAACAAACAGGAGAAGCATTTATCGAGCTATTAAGAAAGGCGAGCTTAGAAAAACAACGATAGCATTCATAAAAACAATGGATGAGAAGTGAAAAAATGGTACGTTTTACGCTGATATTAAGTTTATCTTTTATATATATCCTTCAAGCATTTGTTAAGAGTGATACATTAGAGGTTATTTTTACAATAGTGGCAGTAACATTGTTTCTTACGATGCTGCCCCTATTAGACTTAAAAGGAAGACTCTTTACCTTAACCCTATTTCTGCTGGGAATGATCATTCACTTTGCAGTAGGTGATACAGGGATTGGTTTGTTTGAGGGAATCACACAAAATATGGCGCTGCTTGCTATTATCATTTTAGCTCCATTGTTGTCGATCCCTTTAAAAAGGGAAGGAATTATAGAAACGGTTGTTTCGTATTTAAATGAAATGAAGAGTAATCCGCAGAAAATCTACCTTGGTTTAACATCCTTTATGTTAGCTCTCTCTCCTGTATTAAATATGGGGGCACTGCGGATTGTTCATGGATTTGTCGAGAATATAAAGATACCATCTAGATTTCTATCAAGGTCGTATTTTGTTGGATTTACGCACGCTAACATTTGGTCTCCTTTTTTTGCCTCAGTCGGAATCGTTTTGTACTATATGGAGATGACCTACCTGTCCTATGTACTGGTTGGAGTCATATTTGCTATTTTGCAAATTGCAGTGGGGGTTTTCTTATTTCGTCCCAGAAACCTAGAAGTATTCAATGAGGTAGCTGTAAGTGCGGAAGTTTACGATAAAACGGGGAGAAAAAAGGACTTAACTAAATTGCTTATTTTCGTGTTTGGACTCGTGTTTTTATTAATAGTATTGGAGCAAATATTTAGAATTTCAATGCTGCTGCTCGTAACGATTATTTGTGTAATGATTCCAATGCTTTGGTTTTTTCTAAGATGGAAGACAAGTATTGTGAAAGAGGAAATGCATCTTTATAAAGACAAATTGCTCACACAGTCAAAAACGGAAATTTGTATGTTTTTAAGTGCTGGATTGTTTGGAAATGCGATCTCCCATACGCCTGTTAAGGATTTTATAGAACAGATTATGCAATGGTCGGCCACACAATCTGTTGGGATTTTATTTCTATTTATCCTTTTATTCGTTACCGTAATGGCTTTTATGGGAGTACACCAAATTATTGTCACCCCGCTAATCTTAATTTCTCTTAACTTTGCGGAAATTGAAATTTCACAAGTAACGATTGCTTTCATGTGTATGTTTTCCTGGATGTTAGCGGCGGCAATATCCCCTTTAAATGCATTAAATATCATTGTAAGTCAGTGTGTTAAAAAAGATGGACTGACAGTAGCATTTCGTTGGAATGGAAAGTATTTTTTAGTAGTCACAACGATTGCTTTCATTTATGTATTTATCTTGGATTGGACAAAACACCTTTTTTAACAAACTAAAATTAGCTGAATGAAGTTCAGACTGTTTGAACATCACTCAGCTTTTTTATTTATTTTAATTGAGAAGAATATGTTAATGAAAGAAAGAGGAAAAGATAGCAAATAAACACTGACAAATTTACTTGCGCAGCAGCATCGTTCTTGAGGAAGTAAAGAAAGAAGGCATAATGTCCCAACACCTGAAGAAGCACTAGTTCTTTATATGGTTAATTGTTATAGGTCTCTTGTGTTATCTAACAATTGATCAATCTCAATATTAAATAATAAAAATTCTGCTTGATCTTCCTCTATATCCACCGTATTTTCCAATAGTTCATCAATATCTGTTCTTACGATATTCATAACAATCATACCTCCAATAATTCCCAATTGGTAATTTTATATATACCCATAATTTCTTATGTTTAATCCAATTATTTGACGTGTTCAGTATAGGATTCGTTTCTTATAATTTCAGAATGGGGGTAGATATTAAAAAAAAATATAAAAAATATTTTCTATCCTATTAATAATTGAAAATCGCTGCAATAAAAGTTGATAAATATTTAATTTAGATTTAAGTTAAGTTTAAATGGATATTTAGGTTTTGAGGGGTTGAAATTTATGAATGTTCTAGTAATAGAAGATAATGAGAGTGTCTGTTCCATGATCGAGATGTTCTTTTCAAAAGAAGGAATCATTGGAGAGTATGTAAATGATGGTATACAAGGTTATAACCGGTATAAAGAGGGAAGCTGGGATCTCTTAATTATTGATTGGATGCTTCCAGGCATGGATGGAGTGACCATTTGCAGAAAAATAAGGCAAGAAAATGATTCCATTCCAATCATTATGCTAACGGCAAAGGATAGCGAATCTGATCAAGTGCTCGGCCTTGAAATGGGAGCAGATGATTATGTAACAAAACCATTCAGCCCGCTGGCATTAATGGCAAGAATAAAGGCAGTTACACGAAGAGCCAATAATAATGCGGGTAATAGCACGGAAAAAGGTCTGCTAAAAACGCAGCATTTTAAGATAAGTAAAGAGGCAAGGGAAGTGTATTTAAATGGGGAACAGATCACGAATTTGACTCCAAAAGAGTTTGATTTGCTCTATTATTTTGCACAACATCCTAAGCAGGTCTTTACAAGAGATCAATTGCTTGAAAGAGTTTGGGGCTATCAGTTTTACGGTGATGAACGAACAGTGGATGTTCATATCAAAAGGTTAAGGAAAAAAGTCGGGACAGATACACAGCCTTTCTTTCATACTGTTTGGGGAGTAGGGTATAAGTTTGATGAAACGATCCAAACAAGTGAAGGTTAAATATTTTCATCAACAGCTATTAAGCCATATGAGTGTGCTTGTCGTCGCTTTTTTAATCCTTGGTCTCGTGTTTGCACATTATGTGGAAAGATTAGTCTACCAAAACAAAGTAGAGGAGCTTGTTGCATACGGAGAAAATATCATTTCCGAATTGACCGCAGGGAATTCATTGTCATTAAGAGTACTTGATCAATATAGTGCAGTCCTTGGCGGCAGGAAGATTAATTTCAGTATTTTTGATGAAAAAGGAAATATCCTTTATCCAGCTGGAAGATTTGTCCCCGATTTGCGCCTTGCTGATGAGGTTCTAGAACAAATTTCAAAAGGGGAAGCGCTTGTAGTAAAAAATAAGACGCAGCATTCTGATCAAAATGTAACACTTGTAGCTTTACCCCATATCGTAAGGGGGCAACTTGCAGGCGGAATTTTCCTAACGGCCCCGATTAGCGGATCAAGAGAAATGATCAGTCAGTTTAACCAATATTTATATCTTACAGTCCTGCTGGCATTTATCGTTGCTATCATCCCCAGCTGGATATTATCAAGAGTTCATGTAAACAGAATCAAACGGCTGCAAGAAGCAACCTCAATGATCGCCTCGGGGGATTATTCAGTCCATTTGCCACCGTCTGATTTTGATGAAATTGGCGAACTTGCTCAAGACTTTAATCATATGGTCAAAAGATTGAATACCTCAATGGAGGAAATTGAAAATTTAGAAAATAGAAGAAGAAATTTCATGTCAGATGTTTCACATGAATTGCGTACCCCTTTGACAACTATAAGCGGTGTGATTGAAGGGTTACGCAATAATATGATCGCTGAAGAAGAGAAGGAAAAAGGGATCAATTTAGTCAGTCAGGAAACAAAAAGATTAATTAGACTTGTCAATGAAAACCTGGACTATGACAAAATTAGATCGAATCAAGTCAAACTCAATATAGTGGATATACAGCTGATTGAAGTATTTGAAATTATTCAAGAAACACTTTCATTGCAAGCTGAAGAAAAAAATAATGTAATAAAACTAGATATAGAAGAAAATGTTTGGATACAAGCAGATTATGATCGGCTTATACAAATTCTTATTAACATAACAAAGAACAGCATTCAGTTTACAAATGACGGAGAAATATGGTTGAGAGGCAAATTTGAGAACGGGAAAACCATCATTGAGATAGAGGATACAGGTATTGGGATTGATTCGAAGGAAGTGGAGAAGATTTGGCACAGATTCTATAAAGCGGAAGTATCTAGGAAGAGTAGTCCATTTGGTGAGTTTGGATTAGGTTTATCGATTGTCAAACAGCTTGTTCATCTACACCATGGAAATATTGGGGTCTTCAGTGAAAAGAATAAGGGAACAAAATTTGTCATTACCCTTCCGTATAAAAAGAATAAATAACCTGAGATGAACCGCAGATCATATTGCGGTTCTTTTGGTATAATTGTCCATAATATTTCCTTAATCCTTCCAAGTGCCGTCACGGTTTGTTAATTAATTGTTCATATTTCCTGGATACGATATATGTAAGTGATAAAGACAGGACTACATAATCTAGTCTTTAGGAGGAAATATCAATGAATGATTATCAATATCCTAATGAGCCTAAAAAAATCAATGAATCCGGAAATATACATCGAAAAAAGACTTTTTTTAAAGGGATGTTGTCAACCGTTACAGCAGGGGTAGTCGGTTCGGTGTTAACTTTAACGGTTGTTACACAAACTGATCTCCTCCAGCAAACGAATCAATCAGACTCGGTGGCTGGAACTGAAATAGTGGAAAAAACCACTAGCTCCTCTAATATTCTGGCAACACCAACATCAACCTCAGCTGGAAAATCATCAATAGCTGATATAGTTGAACAAGCTTCTCCTGCTATCGTTGGGATCGTTAATTTTAAGCAACAAAGCAATCGTTTTGCGCAAACATTAGAAAACGTTGAGAGTGGTTCAGGAACAGGTGTTATTTTTAAGAAAACAAAAGATGCAGCTTATATTGTTACAAACAATCATGTGATTGAAGGTGCCTCTGAGATTGAAATTTCCTTGCATAATGGTAAGAAAATCCCAGCTCAATTAATTGGTGCAGATGCATTAACAGACCTAGCTGTTCTAAAAATAGAGCCAAAGTATGCTGATAATGTATTAACGTTTGGAGATTCATCGATGTTAAGAGCTGGGGAGGAAGTACTTGCGATCGGAAATCCATTAGGCCTTGAGTTTTCTCGTACTGTTACACAAGGAATTGTTAGTGCAGTGGACCGAACGATATCTGTTTCAACATCTGCAGGCGAATGGGACCTAAATGTTATTCAAACAGACGCAGCAATTAATCCAGGAAATAGCGGCGGTGCTTTAATGAACACCCAAGGTGAAGTGATTGGTATTAATAGTTTAAAAATATCAGAAAGTGGTGTGGAAGGATTGGGATTTGCGATTCCAAGTAATGATGTTCTTCCGATTGTAAATGAAATTATTGAAAATGGACAAGTAGAACGACCGTATTTAGGTGTGAGTCTAGCCGACCTTCAGGAAATTCCATTAAGATATCTTCAAAGTTTACCAGAAAAAGTGAATGAAGGAGCGATGGTAACTTTTATCGATCCTGATTCGGCGGCTCGGAAAGCGGGGTTAAATGTTCAGGATGTTATTGTAGCGATTGATGGCAAAGAGATCTCATCCACAACGGAGCTAAGAAAGTATTTATACTCTGATCTTGAGGCAGGAGATCATGTATCTCTAAAAGTTTATCGAGGGAATGAGTTAAAAACGGTAGAGGTCACTTTAGAGAGTACTTCAAGCGATTTATAAACAGAATTAACCAAGCCGGCTCATAAAAGGCTTGGTTAATTTTAATTTATCCACTATTCTTTGGCTTCTTCCGAGGAGCCATCCTTGACCTTTTCTTCAACACCCTTCTTAAACTCCTTCAGTTCGTTATGTAGGTCTTCATGTTTAATATTTAATGTACTGATGATGTTGTGGAAGGATTGGCCCTCTTTTTTCATAGAAATGATTTCATCTAAGTCCTTGTTACTTAGTTTTGCCATTGCTGCAGCGCCAATTAAGAAGCGCAAAGACATTTTATCATCTAAGTAAGCTTGAATATCTTCGGGTTTCTTATTTGAATAGGCTGCCAAATAATCGATCACAGCACCTTCATGATTCTCTAAAAACTGATTCCATTCCACCATGGAGTTTATTTTCTTCAGTTCCTCCAAATCAACTCCAAGTTCTTTAGCGGTGTTTTCCCAAGTTTTTTTCTCTTTGTAAATGGTCAATACATCATCAACACTTTTATCTGCTTTTTTTGCTAGAATTGCTCCCGTGAAGATTTCTTCTTTTGTGAATCCTTTTTCTGTCAGTTCCTTCACTTTATCTTCTTCAATTAGCCTATGGTGATGTTTGTCTGGCTTCTCCACTTTTTGTTCATTTTCAGATTTCTCAGGTGAAGCATCCGCAAATGTGCCTGGATGAACCGAAAATCCAATTACGATAGCGGCAAAAATAAATAGTAGTTTTTTCAATATATTTCTCTCCTTTGTTAATCAAGTACGAGAAATAGGTTATCCAAAAGTTTCATAATTATTGATTTTTTAATCTTTTTTTTATAGAAGAGTAAATGAGGTTTTCGATAAATCAATAAAGGGTATGGATAGAGGAGGTTATTATTACATAAAAAACTCCCCCGAGTGTGGGGGAGTTATTATTAAGACATCACTGAGGTGTCCGTTAAAGTGACTTGCTGAACAAGCTCCTTCTCTTCTTGCATTTCCTGTTCTTCTTCCATTTTCGTTACTTCAACGTATTTAATATGATGATCTTCCATTTCTAGTATCGTGAATGCATATGAACCGAAAATAAGGGTGTCGCCTTCTTTTGATTCAAATTTTTCTGTTAAGATCCAGCCGCCGATCGTATCTACATCTTCATCATTAATATCAAGACCAAGGAGGTCATTTACCTCGCTTACTAATACTTTTGAATCAAAGATATAGTGATTTTCACTAATTTTACGGACTTCTGAAATTTCATCATTATCAAATTCATCACGTATTTCGCCGACTATTTCTTCGATAATATCCTCGACGGTAACTAATCCGGATGTGCCGCCGTATTCATCCATCAAAATGGACATATGAATACGTTCTTTTTGCATCTTTATCAGCAAATCACCGATTGGCACTGTGTCAATTACGCGAATGATCGGCCTAATATAGGATTTAATTGACTGAAATGCAAGTTCGGGTTTTTTCAATAAATCGGTCATAACTTCTTTTATATTAACCATACCGATAATATGGTCTTTATCACCGTCAATAACTGGATACCTAGTAAACTTTTCATTGTATACAATTTCCATGAAAGCTTGAATGGACTCATCCTTTGACAATGAAACAATTTCAGTTCGAGGCACCATTATTTCCTTTGCAATTCGATCATCGAATTCAAAGATTTTATTTACATACTTAAACTCAGATTGGTTGATTTCGCCACTTCTATAGCTTTCTGACAATATTAATCGAAGTTCCTCTTCAGAATGTGCTTCTTCTTCACTTTCTTTTGCAGGTTTTAAGCCAAACCACCCTACAATTATTCGAGCAGATCCATTTAATGTCCAAATAAATGGATAAAATAGGCGATAAAACCAAATCAGTGGACGAGACACTAATAGAGTTATCTGTTCTGCTTTTCTGATTGCAACCGTTTTTGGTGCTAGCTCTCCTACAACAACATGCAGAAAAGTAATAAGCACAAAAGCGATTACAATAGCAAGCAAGTGAGACATTGCATCGGGAACATTAAATCGGGAGAAAAGCGGGTCCAACATATGCGCGATTGTTGGTTCACCTAACCAGCCGATTCCTAATGCAGTAACGGTAATTCCTAGCTGACAAGCGGAAAGATACTCATCAAGATGAGTTGTTACCTTTTTAGCTGCAATAGCGCTCCTGTTGCCTTCTTCAATCAATTGTTCTATTCTTGAGCTTCTTATCCTAATGATTGCAAATTCTGAAGCGACAAAAAATGCCGTAAAAGCAATCAAAATGGCTAATAGAACCAAGTTAAATATGTCCAAATAAGTTTCCTTAGCTCGCAAGAAAACGAGTAAGGAGTCACCTCCCAATAATTAAAAAAATTTAGTGATACCTAGTTAATCTTGAAAGGGATTTTTTTAACAATTCACTTTCAGAATTAAGCAATTCTGTTTGTTCTTCATTAAGGCTTTCAATTAATGGCAGCAGAACGTCCAAGTCACTCGTTAGCTGCTTCATTTGCTGTGTTACTAAGTGAATGTGTTTTTCTAATTCCCCTTGTTGGATTTCTTTGAGCTTCTTTATTTCTAGTTTTCTCTTAATCTCTTCTAAAGAGTAGTGTAAGCTCTTACACTCCTCAATAAATTTTAAATCTTCAACAGCGTGTTGAGAATATATTCTGTAATTTGATTTTGAACGGTTTGCTTTTAAAAGTCCGAGACTTGTATAATAATCAATCGTTCTTTTTGACACGTTCGCAATATGAGCTAACTCGCCAATACGATAGACTGCCCCATCATACCACCTCAACTTTTATCAAAATGGCTCTGTTAACGTGGTTTCCTGCGGTTCATAACTCATTAGAATTATAGTCTACAGAGCTTTATTTTCTTATTATAAATTCTCCAAACCATACAGTCAAACGTAGCGGTTTCGGAATGAATTTGTTACCTCTATTTTATTATAAAAATAGGTTTATATGAATAATTTTCATAAAATTTCATATAAATATCAAAAAATTCCGACTGATGCCCAGCTATTAATCTTTCCATTCATTTTTCAACATGCCGTACACGATCAAGTTGTGAAAATCTCCATTTAGTTTCTCTCCATCTCGAATGATGCCCTCTCTTATAAATCCGAAGCGCTCGGGGATCGCGCGGCTCTTTTCATTCTTTTCTCCACAGCGAATTTCAATTCGATGTAGTCCTAATTGATTAAAAGCAAAATGAATGAGAGCCCGGACAGCACGGCTTATGATTCCTTTTCCTTGAGCGTTTTCTGCTAGAAAATAACCGATCGATGCTTGCAGGTTAAACCAATCGATGTTGTGCAGTCCGATGCTGCCAACTAAAACCCCTTTATAGCGAATGCCTGTGTGAATATTGCTCTTTTCTAAAAATTGCTGGTGCCACATTGGAATAATGGAGTGGTATTGGTAAGGACTAGTAATGCTGTCTACCCAAGGCAGCCATTCCCGTAAATAATACCGATTACGTTCTACAAGCTCAAATAACTCTTTGGCATCGTATAAGTGGAATAATTGCAATTGAATTTCTTTATCTACATTGATTGCAAACATCTTTCTTACCTCCGTAGAAAGCAGCTTTTTACTATCCTATGTTTTTATAAAGGTATTTGATTTTATGGCCTGCCTATATAAGATGTCGTTGTTTTTCTTGAAAATCGATGTTCTTTCCATTTATAATGGAAATATATGGTGTAAAATTACACGATAAGGCTAAAAGGGAATGAAAATGTATTGACTCGAGATGAAATTATTTTAAAGACCTCAGAAAAATTACGTCTTATTAGAACTGAAGCTGGGTACACACAGGATAAAATGGCAGAGATATTAGGGATATCCAAAAAGACACTTGTTCAAATTGAAAAGGGCAGGGTGTATGCAAATTGGCCGACTGTTGTTACGATTTGTGCACTTTTTCGCGACACTGAGACCGTTCAATTTTTATTTGGAAATGAACCGCTTGAGGTATTGGAAACAATTGTAAGAGATGGCATTGATTATCGTAAAGAAAAAACACTTGGAGGAAAGGTTTGGTGGCGTGAACTAAACCGTAAAAATGGTTTTATCCTTCAGCAAAACATTCTTAGCCAGCATTTTCGAATATTGGATGATGAATATTTTCGGATTTTCAGCAGTATGGATGAAAGTGCTGCCAAAGAAAGATTTGAGGAACTAATAACCGAAGAAATGTAACTAAATTAAAAGGAATGGCGAAAAGATGGGAAAATTAAAACAGATGCTGCTTATGATGATCGTCATTGGTCAGCTTCTTGGTATTGTTATGCTTTTTATTAACATAAAAATTGCTATTTTCGTCTTTATTGTTTACGGTCTTGCCATGCTCGGAATTTTCATTGTATTAATAGTTGAACGGTTGAAGGAAAAAGAGGAGGATGACGAAAATGATTATCGTAACTACTGATTTTGTACCTGGTAAAGAAGTAAAAGAGTTAAAAGGATTTGTGAGAGGAAGTACAATCCAGTCAAAGCATATAGGCAAGGACATAATGGCGGGTTTAAAGACCATTGTTGGCGGAGAGATCAAGGAGTACACCGAAATGATGGAAGAGGCCAGGCAAAAAGCAATTGGACGAATGGTCGAAGATGCTAAGGCAAAAGGTGCAAACGCAATTATTGCTGTACGTCTTGAAACCTCAGCAGTCATGCAAAATGCATCTGAAATCATTGCATATGGTACAGCAGTAATCGTTGAATAATCTTAAAAGCCTCTTAAAAGTGTTCATAAAAATTTCAATTAATAGTCACAAAATATTCGAAAACAAACAGAAGGCTCGACTTTAGTTATGTTACTTTAGAAGTAATAAAACTTCTAAAGGGGGCAAGGCTCAAATGGGAGAACTTAGTGTGACATTAATTATAGCAAGTATCATGGTACTTGGATATTATATTGGATATACAATCGTTAAAGCTGATTAACTGCCTGCAATATGCAAGCAGTTTTTTTTTTGCATGAATAACCTTAAATAAGGGAATAGATTATAAAGGTGTTAATAATAGAGGACTAACGAATCTTGTTAAATGTTTAATTTATTTATTACCTTCCTAGCTGGTGATTACTACAAAAAGAAGGAGGTATTCTCATGGATCGATTTAGAATTGAAAAAGATACACTTGGCGAGGTTAAAGTTCCAGCTGATAAATATTGGGGGGCACAAACACAGCGGAGTAGAAATAACTTTAAAATAGGCTCAGAAAAAATGCCATTAGATGTTATTTATGCTTTTTCTCATATAAAAAAAGCAGCTGCAATTGTGAACCATGGGCTTGGAAAACTTTCTGACAGCAAGATGAAAGTGATTACTGCCGTTTGTGATGAAATTCTTCAAGGGAACTATGACGATCAGTTCCCGTTAGTGGTCTGGCAAACAGGAAGCGGTACACAAACGAATATGAATGTAAATGAAGTCATAGCTAATCGGGCTAATCAGAAACTTAAAAATGAAAAGGTGGATGAGACTGTTCATCCAAATGATGATGTCAATATGTCTCAAAGCTCTAATGATACCTTTCCTACGGCCATGCATATTGCTGGTTATCAACGGATAACGGAAAAACTTTTGCCTGTATTGTCTGAGATGAAAAAGACTCTGCAAGAAAAAGAGAAGGCCTTTATGGGTACAGTCAAAATAGGGAGAACCCATCTTCAAGATGCAACCCCTATTACTGTAGGCCAGGAAATCAGCGGCTGGCGGATGATGATTGAGAAGAATGAAAGAATGATTCATGAATCAATGCAGCACTTGCTTGATTTAGCAATAGGAGGAACAGCGGTCGGTACTGGTATTAATGCGCATAAAGAATTTGGAGCAAAAGTGGTAAATGAATTAAAAAAGCAGACAGGATATCCTTTCCGCTCGGCTGAAAATAAATTTCACGCATTGACTAGCCATGACGAAATAGTCCATGTACATGGGGCATTAAAAGCTTTAGGTGCAGACTTGATGAAGATTGCGAATGATATTAGATGGCTGGCAAGTGGCCCGAGAAGTGGAATTGGTGAACTGAATATTCCTGCTAATGAACCTGGAAGTTCTATTATGCCAGGAAAAGTTAACCCAACCCAAAGTGAAGCGCTGACGATGGTCGTTTGCCATGTCTTCGGTAATGATACAGCAATCGGGTTCGCTGCCAGTCAAGGGAATTTTCAGCTAAATGTTTTTAAACCGATGATCATTTATAATTTAATCCAAAGTATCGAGCTGCTCACTGATGGAATGAAGTCTTTTAATGATAACTGCCTAAAGGGTCTTGAGATAAATCAACAGGTTATTGAAAAGCATGTAGAGGAATCCTTAATGCTAGTCACGGCACTCAATCCGTTCATAGGGTATGAAAAAGCAGCAGAGATAGCGAAGCTTGCCTATCGTGAGAATACAACTTTAAAGGAAGCAGCGTTAAAAACAGGATATGTGACGGAGGAGCAATTTGAACAATGGGTAGATCCAAGTAAGATGGTATAGGGGAACACAAGGAAAAGCCCCCTTCGTTTTGAAGGGGGCTTGAAGCCATATCATATTAAATTGTTCTAACTAAGAACCTTAATTATTGTCCACCGAATTGTCCGCTCATTTGTTGTTGAGCAAGAGAAACTAAACGCTTAGTGATTTCTCCACCTACAGATCCATTTGCACGAGAAGTAGTGTCTGCACCTAGATTTACTCCAAACTCACTAGCAATTTCGAATTTCATTTGATCTAAAGCCTGCTGAGCTCCTGGTACTAAAAGTTGGTTAGAATTTGAAGAATTGTTGTTTGCCATTGATGTACACTCTCCTTCATAATTTTTGTTTTTGGTTGGGTTAGCTGGAGTTGCACCAGCAGGCAAGTAATTTGCCACCTAAACTAGGTTTAACCCATCGTTGTAAAAGTTAAAGCTTTAATGCTGCTTGTTGAGTTGCTTTTGTTTGAGTTGCTGTGCTGTTTACTTGTTATTATGGAGAGATAATCAGTTTTTATTCAAAAATAAACAATGGAAATTATTCCCATGTGATTATTACTTTGTATCACATACACAAGGTTAAAAATATGCAAACTAGGAGTAAAACAGAAAGAATGAGGTTGAAGTTCATATGGGAATGTGTCCACTCTGTAACGGCTTTGAAATCCTGCAATTGGCTTGCCCAAACTGCGGAAATGGTTTAGAGGATAGTGGCAGATTAATGGACTACTACGATGACTATAGTCCATATATGCCAATAGACCAAATGAAGTTGGAAGATGGTTATCCTACAGATGAAAGACTTGGGCAGTGCCCTCATTTATGTAAATGTCAAAATTGCGGTTATGATGAAATCAAATTTGTAAATGAATGAAAAAAGAGGGCTTATTCTCTATAGCCCTCCTCCCCTATGTAATTCTTCGTAAAGATTCCTTATCGAAGAAATGTCCTTTGTCCATGTCGAAAATTAAATTGATCTTGGTTTCTGTTGTTATTTCCGTATGGGTATTTAACCTGGCAACGAAATTTTGGCCGTTCAAAATGCCATAGAGAAGTGATTCTGCTCCCGTTATTTCAACCATTTCAATTTTAGTAGACAATGCTGTATATGGGGATTGTATTCCACTTTCTTCTTGATAAATATGTTCTGGCCGAATCCCGAAGATGATTGGTTTATTGTTGTAGCTTTGTTTTCGCAGGGCAGCCCATTTTGCATCTGGTATTAAAAAGGAATGGTTTCCAATCATTAAATGTTTTCCATCAATCTCTCCATGAAAAAAGTTCATAGCGGGGGATCCGATGAAATCAGCAACAAATACATTTTCAGGTTTTTCATATACCGCTGTTGGAGGACCAACTTGTTGGATTTCTCCATCCTTTAAAACAACGATTCTAGATGCCATGGTCATAGCTTCAGTTTGATCGTGGGTAACATAAATCGTCGTAGTTTGCATCTGTCTATGAAGCTTCGTAATCTCAGCACGCATTTGAACGCGAAGCTTTGCATCCAGGTTTGAAAGGGGCTCATCCATCAAAAATACTTTTGGTTCGCGTATGAGTGCTCTTCCTAATGCCACACGCTGACGTTGTCCGCCAGACAGCGCTTTTGGTTTGCGATGCAGAAGCTCTTCTAAACCTAAAGTGCGGGCTGTACGCTGCACACGTTCATCAATTTCTTTTTTAGGGTACTTCCGTAATTTTAAGTTGAACGCCATATTATCATAAACAGTCATATGGGGATAAAGGGCATAATGCTGAAAAACCATAGCGATATCGCGATCCTTTGGAGGTGTTTCGTTTACTCGTTTGCCATCTATAAAAAAATCCCCATTTGAGATATCTTCAAGCCCCGCAATCATCCGTAGTATTGTGGATTTTCCACAGCCTGATGGGCCGACAAAGACGATGAATTCCTTATCATGTATATGTAGATTGAAATCTTTTACAGCGACGGTCTTTTGATCATAAATCTTATAAATATGTTCTAATTTCAATTCAGCCATTGATTGCCTCCGTAATTAAAACGCCTGCAGACAGCCCGTTTTTACTTGTTACAGCTTCTATGTTAGTTGATAATTACTTTGTTTTCTTTTATTATAACAATTATCGACAGATACACTAACGTAAATAAAAAGAACGAGATATTTTTTCAAAAAAGGGAGGGAAGGATTGTGGAATATACACAGGAGTTAAAAAACCGTCTTAAGCGTCTTGA
The DNA here is from genome assembly GCF_900156875.1 of Robertmurraya dakarensis. Classification (GTDB taxonomy): domain Bacteria; phylum Bacillota; class Bacilli; order Bacillales; family Cytobacillaceae; genus Robertmurraya; species Robertmurraya dakarensis. The sequence goes on from NZ_LT707408.1 coordinate 834,319, forward strand.
AGGACAAGTGCGTGGAGTAATTCGTATGATGGAGGAAGGGCAACACTGTAAAGACGTTGTCACACAATTATCAGCAGTACGTTCTGCAACAGATCGAGCTATCGGATATATAGTAGCAAAAAACCTAGAGACGTGCATTCGAGAAGCTGATGAAGAAGGTAAAAATGCAGAAGACGCTATTCAAGAAGCTGTTAATATGATTGTAAAAAGCAGATAAAATAAATCCTTGTAAAGAGCGTAGTAAAAAGACACCATCAATATTTAGATGGTGTCTTTATTCATGGTCCATTATTAATCAGCTTCATATGGCGGTGCCTCTTCTTTTGGAAGCGGGGGAGCTTCTTCGATATTACTTGTTCCTTCTCGATTGTGCACAGACCCTCCAGAAAGTCCTTCGTTAATCATTCGATCGATATCGACATACCTTTCCTCACGGCCTTCATATTGTACGTCTTCCTTTTTCATTTTGAATTCCTCCTCCTCTTCAAGGTTTTATGTTATTTTTCCTTTAAAAGAGGAATCCATTCAAAAAGCTTATTGATCGTAGACGTGAAAAAGCATTAATTCATGAATCTGTTTAATTAACAGTTCCTCGTCTTCTTGCAAAGGCGGTTCTGAAGTCCACTCAATTTTCCCATCTGGATGATAGATGCCGCTCAATTTTTTCTTTTTAAAGTAAAAAGAAATACGCCAGCCAGGCATTTGTTTGTTGCTGTATAGCGAATTGTACTGAAAATGTGTGATCATCGTCTATTCCCTCCTATGTTCATTTTAACTCTGAAAACGTTAAAATGACATCCATTTATGAGGGATTCTTAAACCCAGCAAGGTTAAAAAATAAGGTGCAAAGATTTTGGATACGGCTGGCTTCTATTTCTTCTTCATCAAAACTCATGGGTTTTGCATTGACTTCGTAGATCACATACTTTCCGGTTTCTGTCATTCCAGCATCGATAGAAAATTCTCCGAAAAATCCTTTTTTATTTGATAGTAATTCCCCGCATCTATTTACAATCACTTGAAAAAAATGATCATGTTGTTGATTTTGTACTCTTGAATAAGGAACTAGTCTGCCGCCGTTTGGCAGGTGCGTAGTAATATTTTGTTTGTCAGCTTGCCTGATTCCTACTCCAGTGACCAAATATTCCCCGTTCTGAAAGTGAGATAGTACTCTAAAATCGAATCGTTCGCCGTTAAGAAGTGCCGGTGATACGGCGCATTGTGCGATATAGTGTTTTTTCCTTAATATAGCAAAGCGCTCCTTCAAAAATTCATTGAGATCACGATAAGAATATTGATGGCTTAATCCAACTAAACTCAGGGAACCATCCTGTTCAACTGTTAAACGATAAATACCTTTCCCTTTTGATAAGGTGTTGGGTTTTAAGTAGACGTTTCGATGTTTACTGATAAATAATCTAAATAAAGCTTCATCATTTATCAGAATTGTCTCTGGAAAGTATTTTCCTATATCCTCATCATTTTTAAACAGTTTATATAAATCAAATTTCTTCAGGAAAGAAGGGTTAAAAAAAGGAATTCCTTTTTCTCGAAAAATGTTGACTGCGAGTTGGAATTCCGATGTTTGTTCTGCTTGCCGAAAAGGGATTCGATTGTAAACAACGTGAGGGAAGGGGACTGTGATTTTAATCCAAGCATCTTTATCGGGTAAATAACAGAACCCTTCAATTGATTTTGTACCTAATCCCTCGGGTGTAAACACAAAGGATAATCCTCCTTTTTGGATGACTTCCTTTTGAATATTTTTAAATAGCAGACCATTTCCAGCTAAACTTTTGTTGTTTTTTCGACTAGTCATAATCCCAATAAGTGGTCCGAGCAGGTTACCATCATGACAGGAAATCTGAAAAGAAATAGAACCCTCGTTCAGGTTTTTCTTAAAGGGGATAGCAAGCCCGGTCTTTCCAAATACATAATTTTCATTCGATAACTGCTGATACCACTCTTTTCTAAAAGGGTCATAGAAGATCATTTGAAAATTTCCTCAGGTCTAGATATCGATTGTTCTGTGAGGAAAATAGAAAAAGCCAGAGAGAGTTTCCGAGTTAACATATCATATTCTTTTAATTGCGGGTGTTTGAAAATAGATCTGCCAGGTTTCGAGTTTGCTTCAAATAGCCATACATTTCCTTCACGATCAATGCCCAAATCGAAACCAATTTCTCCAATAATCCCGTTCATTTGGTTTTCTAAGCAAGAGCTTAGATCAAGGCAGGCTGTTTTTAGTTTAGCGATGATTTCTTCTTGCTGTGCTGCAGACTCGAAAATTTCTGGGATGGTTTTGATCTCACCACCATTTTTGACATGTGTTGTGACACTGCCGAGTCCTGCAATCTTTGCAGCAATCGCAGTGACTTTCCAATTTCCGAGAGCATCTTTATTGGTATGAACCCTGAAATCAACTGGACGCTTATCAACCCGGAGTGAATGAATTCCCTGCTGTACGAGCATACCTGTCAACCGTTTATTTTTAAAAAGATTAGAAAACAAAGACTCTAATGTTTGATACTTGCGAAGTTTGTTGTCCCCTTGTTTATCTTGATAACGGCAATAATAATGTCCTTCTACAGCGTTATAAATAATTTGATGAATTCCGTTCCCGAGGCTGCCGTTTTTTGGCTTGAGGTATACGTGACCATAATCTGCGAGCATTCTTTCAATTAATGAAAAAGAAGTAAACGGATGGGTTTCAGGTAAATACTTTTCACACTTCTGGTCTTGCTGCAGCTTTTCGAAGATCTCTAATTTATTAAAAAAACCCGGATTATACCATGGAATTAAATAGTCATTCTGCAGGCGGTCTTTAACCTGCGCCAATCTTACTCTTTTTTCACTGCGGCGATTCGGCAGGCGGTCATAAATAACATTCGGAAAAGGAACCTCGATCGTTTCCCATCCTTTTTCTTGATAAAAAAGTCCATTAATCGTTCCATCTTCCCAATTGATATGATTTTCACCAAATATAAAGGCATGGGCGCCGATGGTCTTTTTTACAGATAGGAGCTTTGAAAAAAATAATGTGCGTTCACCTAATGGCCTCACCTTAAAAGGGGTAAACCCTGAGGTGAAAATGCCAATTAGCGGTCCGAGATATAGTGTTTTTTCATTTATAAATAGGTGAAGAGGGCCCGCAAGTTTTGGAATTTTAAGTTGTTTTGCCAATTCCTTAGTGAGAATAATCCTGTTTCTTCCCTCTGGGTGAGGCAAACATTTTGCTGTGACAGAGAAAGTACCGTAAGCAATTTGCATGTCAGTCTGCTTTACACCTTTTAGCTCGGCAGGGTAGTAAAAAGTCAATCCTTCTTCATCTAACCATTGTATTGGGTATTGTTTATTCATGTTAGATTGAGCTCCTTTCTGTGAGTGATTTAGCATATTGGAGAGGTGCTTCGTATAAGTCATCCGTCTTCTCCGGCTGGTCAATTAAAAGGACTTTACGACCGGGTTTGGAGTTGATATCCAGTATCCAAAGAGAACCATCGCGCGCTAGCCCAATATCAACACCGAGTTCGAATAAAGGAGGAAAGTGGGTTTCTAGGATAAGAGGGAGAGCATGTAAAATTTCATCGATTTCATTGCGGACGTAATTAGCAGATTTACCTTGAGCTTCCAGCCATATATCGTAATTTAATACAGATGCACCACCACTAAGGTTTGAAATAATCCGGTTTTCGCTGCCAACTCTTACTCCTTTACCAATGATTTTCCATTGCCCCCGTGCATTTTTTTGCAGCAATGAGCGGATATCAAATGGCTGATGAAGGTGATTAGTAAGGTGCAAGTATGGTTGTATAAGAAATTCTCTTTTCCCTAAGATCCTCGTTAACCAAGCTTGAAGTCTAGTTTCCTCCTTGAATGTATAAGATATTTGTTTATCCTTCTTATCCGTGCGTACGGTAACTGACTTCTGCTTAAATTCTAATAAGTAGATACCATTCCCCTGAGATCCATGAATTGGTTTAAGGATAATTTTTTTTGTTTTTTGAAGTTCCTTCAGAATGGCGGAAGGAGAATCTGCCATTTTAGTAGGCGGTAAATAAGGCGCTAATTTGGTTTTTGATAATATTCGATGTAACTCAAGCTTGTTGGGAAGTCCAAAGCCCAAGAATTGAATGTTGTCTTTAGATTTAAGCCAGTTTACAATAGCCATGCATCGTGTGGAGTGAAAGTCGCTATTGTAAAAACAGCGATCATACAGGATATTAGGTATTGGAAATTGTTCTTTTCTCCACACATGATTTTCTGCATCAAAAGCTTCCCCTTCAACCATCTCCGTTTCCGGTGTTATATTCGAAGGAATAAAACGATAGCAGCGGAAGCCAAATTTCTTTGCTCGTAATGCTATCTCAGTAAAATACGTTTCTTCATTCCTTAAATGAAGTGTTAAAAAACCAATACAATTCATTTGGAATCACCCTTATTTCTTTTATGATTGAAGGACAGTGAGCTGCTGTACTCAAAAATGGCCTTAGCAGAAGGACGTATGTTGGAAGCCTGCTTCTCAGCATCTTTAGAGGGCTTTGAATTCACTTCGATTATCCACAATTCCCCGTCTTCATCTATTCCTATATCGATTCCTAATTCTCCTATAAGTCCTGAAGAAGATTGACTCACAATATACGCGGTCTCAAGCGCAAGTTCCTTCATTAGTGCAATTTGTTGAAAAGCTAGTTTTCTTCCAAAAAGGTCTGCTAAAGGAATGCTGGGCTTCATCATTTCTCCGCCGCGGGCTAAATTTGAAACAAATTGTTTTTCTCCCGAGACTCTGGCGACAGTGGAAGTGATACTCCAGTTATTTTGATGGTTTCTATGACAAAGAATACGAAAGTCTAGCGGTCTATTTTTATACGAGGCTAATGGGATTGATTGCTGAATAAGATAGGAAGTTTTTTTTATCTGTTTTTGAAACCATTCAGAAAATTGAGCATCTGTTGAAAATTCTAGTATATCGTCTAGATGATGTGACGTAGATTGGGCTGTCAATCCATTCTGATTCTTTTTCACAGAAATGATGTTTCTTCCTTTACTGCCGTTAACCGGTTTAATGAACACCGATTGGTACTTTTCAAGATAAGCAGTAAGCTTTTCGGCAGAGAATAACGAGGTTTTTGGCAAATACGGATGTAAATGTTCTTCTGCTTGTAAGATTTCATACACATCCCATTTGGACAAAAAGCCGTCATTAAAAAAAGGGATTTGCAGTTGATTAATTCTTGCTAAGATTTTTTGAACAGTGGAGCTGCTCTCCACTCTGCGGGAGTGAACTCGGTTATAGATGATGTCTGGCGGTACACACATCCCTTTTTGCCAATCCCCATCTAAATAGTAATAACCTTGTATCTCAGACTCTGAAAAATTACCAATATGAAAAATATAGAAAAATCCCCCTATTGTTTCTGAGAGATGATGCAATTCTTCGCAAAATGAATGAACAGATCGGAAGTTAGGATTTCCTTTTTTGTCATCAATTTCTGTGACCATGGCTATTATTGGTCCAATTTGCAGCGTCTTCTGCTGAAGGTCATATTGACAAAGGAAACGCATTCGTTTGATAGGCAAAGGGAATTTTGAAAGGATTGACTCACTAACATGTATTTCATTTTTTTGAACTTTTGTTGAGAGAACTACTTCAAAACTCATCGTTTTAACTCCGATGCGAAGACGTAAGAGCTCTTTGTGATTAATCCCCCAGTAGTTGATAAAGGAAGGATTTAAATAGATAAGATTGTCATGATTTTGAAACGTTTTGACAGGTACAATCGTAATAGGGATATAAGAACTAACAGTCATAAAGATTCCTCATTTGCTCGTACTCTTTGCTCCATTTATAATGAAATAGGCGATAGCCTGTTATCAGTATCTTATGAGGAAAAGGATTATTGGTGCGTAATTGTTGGATGGAAGGTAGATGGAAATGAATATTTTTTTTACGATTGTATTTATGGTTGTGATTGGTGCTGTAATTGGAGGCGTGACAAACTCACTGGCTATCAAAATGCTATTTCGCCCTTATGAGCCAATCTATATTAAGGGGTGGAGGGTTCCGTTTACACCTGGACTAATTCCAAAAAGAAGAGATGAACTTGCGAAGCAGATGGGGATTATGGTCGTTAATCACTTATTAACCCCAGAGAGTATTCAAAAAAAATTCTTGAATGACAGTTTCCAAAAAGAGATGACAAAGCTATTTCAAACAGAATTGGAACAATTGCTAAGCAGGGAAGAGACTCTTCAGCAAGTGCTTGACACTATTGGTGTAAAAAATGGCCGAGAAAAACTGGAAGGACAGATGGAAGATTTACTAGAGAAGAAGTACCATCAATTAATGGATAAATATCGTGATGAACCAATCAGAAAGCTTCTATCTGATGAACTTCTAGATAAGGTTGATACAAAAATTCCTGTAGTCGCTTCTTATATTCTCCAGAAGGGGACAGATTACTTTTCAAGCGTGGAAGGTGAATTGCGAATTGATCGAATGATCGATGATTTTGTGAAGAATCGAAGCGGTGTGCTTGGTAACATGATGCAGATGTTTTTAGGAAACGTTAATCTTACAGAAAAAGTGCAGAAGGAAATTATTAAGTTCTTAAGCAGTGAGAGCACAAAGGACTTAATTACAACACTGTTAACAAAAGAATGGGAAAAGGTATTGGACTGGAAAGCGGAAAAGGTGGAGGAACAATTTGGCCGCGAGCAGCTGATATCTACGATTAAACAGTATGCCATGAAGCTGATTAAAGCAGAACGAATTTTTAATAGTCCTATTTCTAAACTTTCTCAGCCATTTAAGGAAGGGATTATTCAAGACGTTACTCCCCGCGTTGTGCAATTGATTAGCAATGGGCTGTCTGACCGCATTGGGGTCATTATGGAAAGACTTCGCTTAGCCGATGTTGTACGTGAGCAGGTCGAAACGTTCTCAGTCGAAAGAATAGAAGAAATGGTGTTATTAATTACAAGTAGAGAATTAAAAATGATCACCTACCTAGGGGCATTGCTTGGGGGGATGATAGGTCTTTTCCAAGCAATTATGGTTTTGTTAACACGTTAGCAAATGTGCAATTCTATTCATAGTTTGTTATAGTGTAATGGATTGTTTAATAAAAGGAGTTGTAGTTAGTGGTAGTAAATTTACATGATGCAGCGTATGATTTAGAAAGAGTGATCAGAAACAGTAATGAGTTTCAAGATCTAAAGAAAATGTATGAAGCTGTTAATGCTGATGAAGCAGCAAAAGGAATGTTTGAAAATTTCCGTAACATCCAAATGCAGCTGCAGCAAAAGCAAATGATGGGCGAAGAAATTACGCAAGATGAAGTAGAACAAGCGCAAAAAACAGTTGCACTCGTTCAACAACATGAAACAATTGGCCGACTAATGGAAGCTGAGCAGCGAATGAGTGTAATTATTAATGAATTAAACCAAATTATTATGAAGCCGCTTGAAGAGCTTTATGGTGCACCAGGACAATAATGATTAATCTTTATACTACAGGAACAGAAAGAAACCCGTTCAAAATTTGAGCGGGTTTCTTTCTGTTCTATTCGAACTGTTTTTTTCATAAAAGTGAAATAGGGACAGAAACATCATGAATAGGGGGCTTTATTATGATCTACAGGCTGCTAGCTTTAAATATTGATGGTACATTACTACAATCAAACGGGAAACTTCATAAATCAACGAAGGAAGCAGTTGAATATGTGCAGGAAAAGGGAATCTACGTTACACTCGTAACTTCAAGGAACTTTTCATCGGCAAAAAAGGTAGCAAAAGCATTGAAATTAGATTCGATCCTTGTCACCCACCGCGGTGCATATATTTCAGACACATTAAACGAACCTGTCCTAGCTAGAAGAATTCCCGAGGAGATCACGTTTGAAATTGTCAGGTTTTTAGAAAGTTTTCAGTGCCAAATACGAATCGTACATGAAAAGTATTCATTAGCAAATAAATTAAAGTTAAACAACAATCTTCTCGCCAAAACAATCGTTAACTCTGGGGACCCATTATTCTACCCTCAGCAGTTTGTTGATTCTGTTAGTGATACGATCATGGAGGATCCAACCTCTCCCCCGAATATTGAAGTGTATTTCGAGGAGAATCGAGATGCTTCTGATGCCAGGAAAGCGATTGTAAGTATGTTCTCGGAAGTGGACGTTTCTCAAAAAGATGATTATCGCTTAGATATTGTTCCTCAAGGTGCGTCTAAATTAAATGGACTTCTTTATTTAGGTGAAAAATTAGGAATTAAGCGAAACGAGATGGTAGCAATTGGAGATTCTATTGATGATCTTGAATTGATAGACGGAGTTGGTCTAGGGGTAGCAATGGGTAACTCACCTGTAGAGCTTAAACAAGCGGCCGACTGGATTACCAGATCCAATAACCAGCAGGGTGTAGGCTACATGGTAAAAGAACATTTCCGCAAGCAGCAGCCAATTGAATTTCTTAAAAAGATGAAAATCATTAAATAACGATGGTATTAAGGCGGGTGAAGATAGCACCTGCTTTTTATTTTTTCCATGAAATTGATATTCTTGACCGTACATACCCCTTTTTGTACACTTATGAGAGCTAACTGTTTTTATGTTAGCATGCTTTAACTACAGTCAAAATGTAAAGGTGATTATTTTGCTTATTCAGATAAAGGGTTTATCCGATCAACGGTTTCAACGTCCGCTTGAGTTGATTGCAAATTTGTTTTTTGAAGAATCAAAAGTGGTGCTGCAAAAAGAAAGCGATATGCATCACACGATAGAGTTTAAGATTGATTACGATCAGAAGGTTTTGGTTTCTGCTTCCATGTTGATTGAGGACGGGAGAATGTTTACAGCGAGTTTTAGCGACAGTCTTCCAGCTGAGGGGACTGAGAAAGAGAAATTTCGTATTGTAAAGCGCACCGTTTCGCATGTGTTCTTAGAAATTCTCCAGGATTGGACAGGGATGATCCAAAAATGGGGCATTCTCACAGGAATTCGTCCAACAAAGCTTCTGCATAAACAGCTGCAGGCAGGGACAGCAAAAGAAGAAGCTCATAAGATGTTAAAGGAGAATTATTTAATATCAGAGGAAAAAATCCAATTGATGCAGGAAATCGTTGATCGGCAATTGGCTGTTGTCCCAGATTTATACGATCTGCAAAACGAAGTAAGTATTTATATTGGAATCCCATTTTGTCCAACAAAATGTGCTTATTGCACATTCCCGGCTTATGCTATTAATGGGCGTCAAGGATCGGTCAACTCATTTCTAGGCGGTCTTCATTTCGAAATGAGAAAGATCGGACAATGGTTAAAGGAAAACGACATCAAGATTACCACGGTTTACTATGGTGGAGGGACTCCCACAAGTATTAGCGCAGAAGAGATGGACATGCTTTATGAAGAAATGTATACTTCATTCCCTGATGTTAAAAGCATTCGGGAAATTACGGTCGAAGCGGGAAGACCAGACACCATTACTTCAGAGAAATTAAAGGTACTAAATAAATGGAATATTGATCGAATTAGCATTAACCCGCAATCTTATACACAGGAAACGCTGAAGGCGATTGGGCGTCATCATACGGTCGAAGAAACGATTGATAAATTCCATCTTGCCCGGTCATTAGGTATGAACAATATTAACATGGACTTAATTATTGGTCTTCCAGGAGAAGGTACGACTGAGTTTGCTCATTCACTAAATGAGACGGAAAAACTCATGCCTGAATCGCTGACGGTCCACACCTTATCCTTTAAACGTGCATCCGAAATGACCAAAAACAAGGAAAAGTACAAGGTAGCGGACCGAAAAGAAATTGAAGAAATGATGGACCTTGCTCAAGAATGGACAAAGGAGCGTAATTACGCACCATACTATTTATATAGACAAAAAAATATCCTTGGAAATCTGGAAAATGTCGGTTACTCTCTACCCAATCAAGAGAGCATTTATAATATTATGATCATGGAGGAACAGCAAACCATCATTGGGCTGGGCTGTGGTGCTGCGAGCAAATTTATTGATCCAAAAACAGGGAAAATTACTCAGTTTGCTAATCCGAAGGACCCAAAAACATATAACGAAAGTTTTGAATCCTATACAATGAAGAAAATTGACATTTTAGATGAGTTATTTAAAAACAATCATGCCCTTACAGATTAAGTAAGGGTTTTTTTGTTGTTTAAATATTAGGAAAATTATAAAAGGAATTTTAGTAAAAATATAGAATAGAATAGGTATTAATACTAGTATTTTACTAGTATACCAATAATGAAAGCGTTTGCTTAGAAAAAGGGGGAAGATAATGATGATGGCAACACCTTTAACAATGACGCAAATGATTAAGCGGGCAGAGAAGTACTTTCCAAAAAAACAGGTCATCTCCAGAACAGCAAACGGAATCGATCGTTTTACGTACAAGCAGATTGCTGAAAGAACGAGGAGGCTTGCAGACAGTCTGCAAAAATTAGGGGTTCAAAAAGGGGATAAAGTTGGAACGCTAGCATGGAATCATCACAGGCATTTAGAGGCTTACTTTGCTATCCCTTGCAGTGGAGCAGTTCTTCATACAATTAATATCCGATTGGCACCACAGCATATCACTTACATAATTAATCATGCCGAAGATAAAGTGTTACTAATTGACTCAGACTTTGTTCCTCTTATCGAGCAGTGTAAGGATGAGCTATCGTCCGTAAAAGCCTATGTCATCATGACGGACGATAAGGAGCTGCCTGAAACAACCCTTTCACCTGTGTATCATTATGAACAACTGATTGAACAAGGCAGCAATGATTATCAATATCCAGAAGATATTGATGAAAATGATCCGGCTGGAATGTGTTATACATCTGCGACCACCGGTAACCCAAAAGGGGTTGTGTATTCTCATCGCGGAATCGTGTTACACAGTATGGCATTAGGTATGGCTGATAGTGCAGCCTTAAGCGAAAAAGACATTGCCATGGCGGTTGTACCAATGTTTCATGCGAATGCTTGGGGACTTCCGTTCGCCGGGGTATGGTTTGGAACGACGCTAGTCATGCCTGGACCAAATTTCACACCTAAAATATTGGCAGAACTAATACAACAGGAAAAGGTTACATTTACAGCAGGGGTGCCGACCATCTGGTTAGGAATGCTAAAAGAATTAGAAGAAAAAGAGTATGACATCAGCAGTTTAAGAGCCGTTCTCTGCGGAGGATCTGCCGCGCCAAAAGCAGTCATAAGGGCGTTTGAGCAGAAGTATAATATTCCATTCATGCATGGTTATGGGATGACAGAGACAAGTCCGCTAGTTGTCATTTCGACGTTGAAGAGTTATCAAGAGGACCTTCCTTATGAAGAAAGACTTGATATTCGAGCAAAGCAAGGAATTCTCGTTCCGGGTCTTGATATTAAAGTTGTAGGTAAAGATGGAGAGGTTCCGTGGGATGGCAAGGAAATGGGTGAACTCGCGATAAGGGGACCATGGATTGCCTCGGAATATTATAAAGATGAACGAACCAAAGACGCTTTCCGCGATGGCTGGCTATATACTGGAGACGTCGTAACAATTGATGAAGAAGGCTTTATCAAAATCGTTGACCGTACAAAGGATTTAATTAAGAGTGGCGGAGAGTGGATTTCATCTGTCGATCTCGAAAATGCCTTAATGGCACATGAAGCAGTATTTGAAGCGGCGGTTGTAGCGATTCCTCATGAGAAATGGCAGGAACGTCCGGTAGCCTGTGTGGTACTGAAACAAAAGGGTCAAGTAACCAAAGAGGAATTAATGGAATTCTTAACGCCGCAATTTGCGAAATGGTGGCTTCCGGATGATATTTTATTCTTGGATGAAATTCCGAAGACGTCTGTTGGGAAGTTTTTAAAACGAGCTTTAAGGGATGAGGTGCAAGTAAAACTGCAAAAGAATTAAAAGATTTAGGATGGCTGATCCCGATGGGGAGAGTCATCCTTTTTTGCGGCAAGACAAATTTCTACAAAAAATTCATAATAATGCGGAAAAAGGTTTTATTATCTTATCGTTCCTTTATATAATAGAGTTAGAAAAGAGGGAGGGGATGGAAATGACCATCGAATATAAGCCGAAGACCTTGAATGTTACTGTCAAAGGGAAGGTAGCGACCATTCAATTAAATCGACCTGAAAGTTTAAATTCAATTGACGCAGAAATGATTAAAGAATTAGTACTTTGTTTAAAAGAGATCAGCATTTCTGATGACATTTTTATCGTTGTTTTAACAGGGAATGAGAGAGCGTTTTCTGCCGGCGGCGATTTAAAAACGATGCTTAGTCAGGATAATGATGAAAGCGATTTCCAATCTATTATGGACAATGTCAGCGAGCTTGTCGCAACAATGTATAATATGCCAATGCTCACAATCAGTGCTGTTTCTGGAGCTGCAGCAGGATTGGGACTAAGTCTGGCACTCGCTACCGACTACATAATTGCGGATGAAAATAGTAAATTAGCAATGAATTTTATTGGTGTTGGTCTTATTCCAGATGGGGGAGCTCACTTCTTTTTAGAAAGAAAATTAGGGGAAGACAAGGCTAAGCAACTGATTTGGGAAGGGAAAATGATGAAGGCTTCTGAAGCTTATGAAATGAACTTGGTTCATGAATTAACCACGAATTATAAAGAGGCACTGGATGCTAAGCTTGAAGAATGGCTGAACAAACCGATTCAGGCCATGATCAAAACAAAGAAAATCCTCGCTGAAAAAAACAGACCTCAGCTTTTAAAAATTTTAGAGTTAGAAAAACATGGCCAGCTTAAAATGAGAGAGACCAAGGATCACAGAGAAGGCGTAAATGCTTTTATTGAAAAGAGAAAACCAAAATTCATTGGGGAATAAGCTGTAATAAAAAAGGACTTGTTCGTTTTGATGAATAAGTCCTTTCTTTGGTTAAGCGCATATAAATGCTTTTTTATTATGAACGAAATAACAAAAGCTGTGCATCAGGTGATATACAGCGATGAGCTTTTTCAAGAGCATTATTTTCTTTAAGAATTTCTTCTGCACGAACTTTTGCTTCTTGATCATCTTTTGCTTCAAATGTTTCATCAAGGATTTTTTCTCCGCTAGATTCAAAAGCTGTAATTTTATAGGCCTTCATTTATATTTCCTCCTATTTATAATATTCTGATAGTTACTATTATTTTTGCATAGTTTTCATAATTGTGCAAAGGATATTTTCACTATTATTTGAGGTCATCATTAAAAAGAAAAAAGGCTAAAACCATGAGACAGGTTTTGGCCTTTTTTCTTTTTAATGAAGATTGGTTTGATCGGTATAATTCGCTTGGTCAGTCTGTGGAGGAGTAGTGCCTGGGATCGGGCTATTATGAATATAGGCTGGTGCCGGCTTTAATTCAGGTACCTGTCCCATTGCTTCAGGATTAGCGATATACTCAAAACTAGATTGCCCGTCCATACTTGGACCGCTGGCCCATCTCCCTTGTGAGCTCTCTTCTCCTTTGGAAAAATTCATGAATGAATAGGAGACTTGCTGCTTTTCGAGATCCTGCGGGAAGGTGCTGGGGACAATTGCTTTTTGGGTTAATTCTAGTTCTTCAATGGCTGCCATCCACTGATTTTGATGCATCGTATCCCGTGCAATCAAAAAGGATAGCATATCTCTCACACCAGGATCAGTTGTTGATTCATACAGCCTTACCACTTGAAGCCGGCCTTGTGACTCTGCATTTAAGTTTGCTCGGAAGTCAGCAAGCAGGTTTCCACTAGCAATCATGTAACGGGCATTCCATGGATAACCGACGCTATCGGTAGGTGTAGCACCTAACCCTGAAACAATCGCATGCTGCGGATTCATTCCGCCGAGAACAGCCTCAATCACGGGGTCTTTTGCAGCTTCTTCTTGGTCTTGAACAGGAGCTCCATCAAGTAATTGGGCGATCATGGTCGCGATCATTTCTACATGAGCAATTTCTTCTGTACCGATATCTAAGAGCATATCTCGATACTTTTGTTCACCCCTGCAGTTCCAGCCTTGAAATAGATATTGCAGCATCACCGTGATTTCTCCAAACTGTCCGCCAAGAATTTCTTGTAGTTTTTTCGCATAGACAGGATCAGGTTTATCAGGTTTTGCATTATATTGTAATTCTTTAATATGATAAAACATTGTTTTCTCTCCTTTCTCATAATAGATAATGTTTATCATTCCAACGATCGCATGAAATATTCGCGATGTGAAGTCCGTGCAGAACAAAAGAAAGGTAATGGGGAATTTTTACTTTTAAGTAATTTTTGAGATAAACCTTGCTTTTTTATTTATGGTTTGTTATTCTTAATAAGAATTATTTTTGTTCAGATATTTAAGGGAAGAATAATTATATTTTCGCCTGGAAGAGCAAGAATAGTAATACATTTGTGCGCTGATCGCACTAGGAGGCAACAAAAATGGAAAATGGTAAAGTAAAATGGTTTAATGCAGAAAAAGGTTTCGGATTTATCGAGCGCGAAGGCGGAGATGATGTATTCGTTCATTTCTCAGCTATCCAAGGCGAAGGTTTCAAAACTCTTGAAGAAGGTCAATCAGTAACTTTTGACGTTGAGCAAGGTGCTCGTGGACCTCAAGCAGCTAACGTAAACAAAGCTTAATTATAATCCAACCATACAAGCAGACTCTCTACAGAGTCTGCTTTTTCAATTCCCCTAAACTCCCCTCATTTTTATTCAAAACAATTCACATATAATCTCAATATGATATAGAGAACGTGCATTCGCTTTTTGGTGATGTTAAAATAGAAAAAAAGGGTTTGCGAGGAATTTTTATGAAAAAGTTAAAGTTTATTCATGCTGCGGATCTCCATTTGGACAGTCCGATGATTGGGTTAAGGCGCCTTCCTCGAAAAATATTTAACAGACTTCAGGAAAGTACTTTTGCTGCACTTCGAAATTTAGTCGATGCAGCCATTCATCACAGTGTTGATTTTGTAATAGTAGCCGGCGATGCATTTGATCATGAGAACCGGAGTTTGAGGGCCCAGGTTCGTCTAAAAAAAGAATTTGTACGGTTAGAGGAAGCGGGCATTCAGGTCTATCTTGTTCATGGAAATCATGACCATCTGCAAGGCATTACAATGAGTATTGAACTGCCGAAAAATGTTCATATCTTTGGTGATCATGTAGAGGTCAAAAAATATAAAAATAGCCTGGGGACAACTGTTCATCTTTATGGATTTAGTTATCCTGTGAGGCATGTGACAGAACGGAAAATAGAAAATTATCAAAAACTAGCTGATGCTGATTTTCATATAGGAATCCTCCATGGGAACCTTGAGGGAAATTCAGAACATGGTAACTATGCGCCTTTTCAATTAAACGAACTGATTGAAAAAGATTTTGATTATTGGGCGTTGGGGCATATCCATAAAAGGATGATTCTTAATGAGGAACCGCCAGTTGTTTATTCGGGGAATATTCAAGGCAGAAATAAAAAAGAAATGGGGCCTAAGGGCTGTTATTTAGTAAGCATGGATCAATCGCAGCCTGAACTTACATTTATCGAAACCAATGATGTAGTGTGGAAGGAAGTTATAATTGATGGTTCAGCTTTAGAATCGATACATGATTTATTTTATGGAACAAAGGATGTTATAGAAAGCGAAAGAATAGAGGGGAAAGCTAAGTTAGTACAGCTTAGACTTAATAACCTTGATTTTAGCAGGAATGATATTACGTTAGAAGCCATACAACAATTTCTCGAAACATTACAGGAGGAAGAACTGGAAGAAGCGTCTTTTGTATGGCCTATTGATATCGAGATAGATGAAAAAATCAGCTACGACAAAGAATCATTAGCTGCCCATTCTGATTTTTATAGCGAACTTTTCCATACCATCGACGATTGGGGGAACTTAGAGAAAAGTCTGGAACCACTATACAAGCACTCTGGTGCGAGAAAATTCCTGTCCCCGCTTACGAAGGATGAGCTTGAAGATATAAAGCAGCAAGCAGAAGAATTTCTATTGCAAAAATTATTGAATCGTTAAAAGTGAAGAGTAGGTGTGGAGAAATGAAGATTGAAGAAATTCATATATATGGGTATGGCAAGCTCGAAAATGTGGTCATTCGTGAATTAGGGGATAGCAGTGTTTTTTACGGCCATAACGAAGCTGGCAAATCGACGATTATGTCTTTTATACATAGTATTCTATTTGGATTTCCTACAAAACAGCAATCTGAGTTAAGGTATGAACCCAAAAAGGGAGGAAAGTACGGCGGGCAGCTCATTGTCAGCTTTGAGGATAGAGGCAGGGCAATTATTGAACGAATTAAGGGAAGAGCTGTCGGTGACGTTTCGGTACGTTTAGAGGATGGAACCGGCGGGGGAGAGGAGCTGCTAAAGGAACTTCTCTTTTCTATAGATAAAACGCTTTTTCAGTCGATTTTCTCTTTTAATCTTCATGGATTACAAAATGTGCACCATTTGAAAAGTGAGGATCTCGGAAAGTTTTTATTTTCCACCGGTGCTATTGGGTCAGATCGCCTTTTGATGGTTGAGCAGCAGCTTCAAAAGGAACTTGAAATGCGTTTTAAACCAAATGGAAAAAAGCCTTACTTAAATGAAAAACTGATAGAGTTAAAAGACGCTTATGCAGAGCTAAAAAAGGCTGAACAGCAGAATGAACAATACAATACTCTTATTGAAAATAAAGGCAGCCTTGCTGCAAATATAATGGAAAAACGGAAAAGGGAGTCATTCTTAAAAAACAGACTACAGAAGGTCGAGGAATGGAAGACTGCTTATTTAATCGTGAAAGAAAGAGAGATGCTTGAGGAAGAGTTAAATGGGCTTGTGGAAGGCAGTTTTCCTGTTGATGGGATTTCACGTCTAGAGCAGCTTATTGGCTTAATTAAACCTTTAGAAGGGCAATTGGAGGGACTGGAGGAAAAACTAGAAATATTAAAAAATGAGTACAAGGAACTCCCCGTTAATTATGAATTGATTAAAAGAGAGGTCGAGATCAATCAAACATTAGAAAAAATGGCATTATTCGATATTCTGGTTGAAGAGAAAAACGAATGGCGGAATAAAGCAGCTAAAATCAAAAGTGAAATAGATGAAATAAAGGAAAGACTTCATCTTTCGTTGGAAGATGAACATGTGTTGAACACGAATATTAGTCTGGTGATGAAGGAAAAAACGGCAGAGGCACAACAAAAACAGCAGCAGCTGAAGGTAAAGAAGTCAGAATTAGATCAAAAGTTTCTTGAAGAAAAGGAAAGTCTTGAAAGGATCGAACTTCAAATTAAGCAGCTGCAGTCTGAACTACTGCAGCCGAAGGAACGTTCACTTAAAAAACAGCAGTTAGAAAATAGTAAAAATAAAGGGATGGTTGAAAAAGAATTAATAAATGTTCAGGATAAGCTTCGTATTCTAGATTCAACAAAACAAAGTGAGAAAGAAAGGGCAAAACAATTCCGGCTTCAAATGAATGTTTTTACTCTGTTATTTCTTGTTTTATTCGGCTGGGCTATTTGGAATTCACAATATATTCTTGCTGTCTTAATCCTGATAGGTGTAACCGTTACTTTCATCTTATTCTCGCAAAAAAGTAAGAAAAGCGTCTCTGCTGAATTAGGTGAGGAGATTTTAAAGCTAAAGGAGCAAGAACGGAAGTTACAGTCTGTACAAACGACGATATCACCCATGGAAGTGGAGCTGCTTGAGGAGCAGCTGCTAAAGGATGATGAATTGCAAAAAAGATACGGTGTACTAAAAATAAAATGGGAACAGCAAAATGGACAGTATGAAAGGGTGCTTGAAGCATATGAAAACTGGGAAAGAAGTGTTAAAGAGCATAATCAACTATTGAAAGACATAGGCAATGAACTTTCTCTTCCTGAGGATGTGGCGATGCATTTTGTCCATGATGCCTTCTTGCTTCTTGTCCAATTAAAAGAAAAGTTAAGGGATTACCAATATCAACTCTCCCAAATTGAAAAAAAGAACGAAGCAATTAATGAGATAAAAGATCGTATTATGCAATTGAATCATGAGTTCCTACACAACCAGTCGTTATCTATTCAAGAAACAGCCGTTATTTTAAAGAGTAAACTAAAAGCAGAAATCGAAAGCAGCTTGAAGAAGGTTGATCTAGAAGCTAGGATGAAGGATTCAAAGGCAATTTTAGAAGAAGTGAGAAAGGAACGTAATTATCTTCACAAAGAGATGCAAACGTTATTTCAGTTGGCTGGGGTTTCTACAGAAGAGGAATTTAGAAGTGCCGGTAAGTTGGAAGAGAAAAGGCTTAATTTATTAAAACGAGTCGAGGAATTAACAAAGCGGATAAAACTGACCAGATTAACTGAAGATGAAATAGATGCATTTTTGGAGATAACTGACGTAGATGCCGAGATACACATGTTAAAGGAAAGGATAGACGATATTATACAAAGTATCCAGGAGGATCAGCAAGCTTTAGCAGAGGTAAAGCATCGTATTGATGTGTTAGAAAGCGGCGGTATTTATACTGATTTATTGCATCAATACAAAGCGATGCAATCAGAGTTTGAGCAGGAAGCAAAAGTATGGGCAAAAATTGAAATGGCTAAAGAGATGCTTAGAAAAACTGTTGATGTCTTTAAATATGAGAGACTTCCGCAATTATTGGTTAAAGCTGAGGAGTATTTGAGTTATTTAACAGAGGGGAATTATTGCCGTATTATCCCTAAAGAAGATAGCAATGGATTTGTTATAGAAAGAAAGGATTATACCCGCTTTGATGCTAATGAATTAAGTCAAGCAACAACGGAACAAGTGTATGTGGCTCTACGGCTTGCTTTGGCAACAACGATTTATAAAAAATACTCTTTTCCGATTATTATAGATGACAGTTTTGTTAACTTTGATCATAATCGTACACAAAGGGTGATAAAATTGCTAAGGAATCTAGAAGGAAATCAAGTTCTCTTTTTTACATGCCATCAGCATTTACTGAAACATTTTGATAAAAATCAAATTATCTTTATGAACGAACAATTTCCTCCGGTTGTGATTTAAAAAGATAAAGAGCTGCTTATTGGTACTGCGGGAGTTCTTGGTATTTTTTGGAACGTAGGTTATCTATTTTATGCTATACTAGGGTCATAGAAGGGAGAGTCTGTATACATATGAGTAAAGGTATACTTCATCATGAAGTGGGAGATCAAGTAGATCTTTTTATGTTAATCAAAAGCTCCACCAAAGGAACAGCTAGCAACGGTAAGCCATTCTTATCGATTGTTTTTCAGGATCAAACTGGAGAGATCGAAGCTAAGCTTTGGGATGCTTCTGACGAAGATGAGAAGATGTATTGTGCGGAGAAGATTGTAAAGATATTAGGTGATGTGCAAAATTACAGAGGAAGAACGCAGTTGCGGCTCAAGCAGATTCGTCCAGCCTCTTCAACAGACACAGTAACCATTTCAGATTTCCTTGCAACCGCTCCTGTAAGCAAGGAAGAAATGATGGATAAAATAACGCAATATATCTTTGAAATGAAAAATGCAAATATCCAGAGAATTACTCGTCATCTGCTAAAGAAATATCAAAATGCATTTTTTGAATACCCTGCCGCTACAAAAAACCACCATGAATTTGTTTCGGGATTGGCTTACCATGTTGTCAGCATGCTGGATTTGGCAAAGGCAATTGCTGGACTGTATCCAAGTTTGGATAAGGATTTGCTCTATGCGGGGATTATGCTTCATGATTTAGGAAAAGTTATGGAACTTTCCGGTCCAATCTCGACATCGTACACGGTAGAAGGTAATTTAATTGGGCATATTTCGATTATGGTGAATGAAATAGGAAAAGCGGCTGAAGAACTTTCTATAAATGGAGAAGAGATAATGGTTCTAAAGCATTTGGTGCTGTCACATCATGGGAAAGCGGAATGGGGGAGTCCAAAGCCTCCTTTAATAAAAGAAGCGGAAATACTCCATTATATTGATAATATTGATGCAAAAATGAATATGCTTGACCGGGCGTTAGAAAGAGTCAAGCCAGGGGAATTTACGGAAAGAGTTTTTGCGCTCGACAATCGGTCGTTTTATAAGCCAACTTTCCATAAATAAATGAAAAAAACATCTTCAATTTGAAGATGTTTTTTTCGTTCAGAGATCATCATAATTTTAATGCATCGAGCATAAATTGAAAGAAAAAGCTTGTACACCTAAAAAAAGTGGAGGTAATTGTATGGAAACCCCATTATGGATTTTTTTAATAGTCGGAGGCATTATCATGAGTGCCTTTATGGCATTGAAAACAGGCAAGGAAGAAAGAAGAATCGAATTCGAACAAATTGAAAGGGAAGGCGAAGTATACATGGAACGTCTTCAGAAGGAAAGGGCAGAGAGGGCAGAAAGAAGGTCATTCGGATAAAAAAATGGGTTCCAAATTGGAACCCATTTTTTTTACTTTTCTTCAGTTTCTTTTGTATCGTCAGCTCCATCAGCTTGTTCCTCTGCTGGAGCATCTTCTTGTAGAATCCCTTTCAGGTCAGCATCATTCACTTTAACATCTGCTGCTTTAAGTTCCTTTTGAAGCGTACTGCTTAAAGTAGCAGTGTCAATTTTTGCTACTTTTACATCATGCTCGATTTCTTCTTTCATTTCCTCGAAACTTTTCTTCTCTTTTTTATCTGTTACTTGAATAATATGGTAGCCAAATTGGGACTGAACTGGTTCGCTAATTTCATTAATTTCAAGCGCATAAGCTGTTTCCTCAAATTCAGGCACCATTGCTCCAGCACCGAACCAGCCGAGATCGCCACCGTTAGCTGCTGTGCCAGTATCTGTTGAATATTCTGTAGCCAGATCCTCGAACTTTGATCCAGAATCAAGCTTCGATTTAACCTCTTTCGCAGTAGCTTCATCAGCAACTAAAATGTGTCGAGCTTTAATTTCAGGCTTGTAGTTATCGTAGTATTCTTGAAGTTCTTCGTCCGTTGCCTCAATGTCAGCGATTGCTGCCTTTTCAACAAGCAAGTCCAATTTTAGGCTTTCTTTAAAAGATTCTTCAGTCATTCCATATTGCATTAACGCCATTTGGAAATTAGAACCGAGTTGATCTTTTGTTTCAGTAAACTTTTCTTCTACTTCTTCATCAGTTAATTCATATTTATCTGAAAGAACCTTTGTATACAGAAGTTGCTGCAGTGTTTGTTGACCATAACTTTCCTTCATTGCTTCATATAGCTCGTCCTTTGTGATGTTTCCAGCACTTGTTTCTGCCACTGCTTCCGAATCTCCGCCGTTATTGCAGGCAGCAAGTGTCGTGATCCCCAAGATTAATGACAGGGAAAGAATCCACTTTTTCATATAAACAACTCCCAAATATAATTTTCAATTATGTATATGTCACAAACAATACTATAACATAACTTACAGTCAGCTTAAAAGCTTATCCACTTCATTTTAAAAAAATAGGCATATGTTCTATCCCAAAAGCTGGGACTACTACATAGGATATAGGGAAAACACCAAGTGGTGTTCTTCTACTTGAAAAGCCAGCTGCTTAAGCAGTGCGGAGAGTGATGAAGTTTAGATAGATGCTGTGGAAGGGGGTGTTATGATGGGTCACGGATACGGTGGAGGATTCGCGTTGATCGTAGTGCTGTTCATCTTATTAATCATTGTTGGAGCTGCATGGTTCTAATTTAGACTAATGCAGGGACGAGGGAAGCACCCTCTAAACTTAAGAAAGCGCTGGAACGAAGGTTCCAGCGCTTTCTCTATGTAAATTTCTTATTTACGCAAATAAAATCTCAATGTAGGAGGATATAAGAAGGATGGTAACCAAGATGTTAATGGTACGAAAAACTTTTGGCTGCCTGTCTTCTGGTATCTCCTTTTGCAAACATAGGGAATTTGTTAATTTATTAATATTAAATAATATAACCATCGCAAAGATTATAAAGGCGGAGATGATCACCGAATCCCTCCCTTAACGTTCAATTTCTCTTAACCTACCATAACAAAATTTTTAGTAAAAAGATAGGGGAATATAAAACCATAAATTTTATGCTTTTAAGTTTTATAGATAAGAAAAGGGCACCGGTAATTGATGCCCTATATTCATTAAGAATTTGAGACTAGAATTTCGAAACCTTCATCGTTTTCTTCAATATATGCATGCTTTGGTGCGGAAAGAATACTCTTACCACAAATAATGTCAGGTACAGAAAGCCCAATGTGAAAAGCTATTAATATTGTAAAATAGTGACCGTAGTTTGGGAAAATAAAGCATCCGATCATCAATGAAGCTGTTATAAAAAAGAACGGTAAAAACAATGCAAATAAGAATAATTGTTTATTAATCGGTTCATCAACTCTTATATTAATGATTGGATAAAACCCAAACTTCCAATCTAAGTGCTTTTTAACTTTTGAACCAGTATGCGCAAGGGGTAAATAATGCAAGAATTTGTGCAGTGGATACATTAGGCCCAACCCACATACAAACATGATAAAATGGTTATCATAAAAGGATGTAGGTACTAAAAAATAAGCAATTGGTATATAAAGTAAAATAAATGTAATCAACATTGTCATTGAAGATATAAAAAGCAATCTCTGTGAACCATACTGTTTAGTAAAATTGACTGTTTTCCAGCAATTCAAAAGTATCACCCTCCCAAAGGAGATTCAATGCTATCAGTTAAGGAAAAATATATTTTCTTAAACTTACTAAGATACTTTACGATGAAAAAATAAAAAAATCAATAGGTATTTTTATTTCAATTTTTCCATCTTTTTTGTAAAATAATAGCATTAATGACACTCGTGATAATAAGGAAGTTTACATCAATTTTCTAAACTGAAAGAGGGTTGACAATGAATGATGAGAACCTGTACGACAGATTGAATAAGTTAGAGTTTCATCAATCTCTGCTATTGAGAATGATTCAGAATACTGATAAACATTTCTTTCGATTAGTGGTCGAAAAGTCGTTGACTGAACAAGAGGTAACAGAATTCTACAAACAATGTGAATCTATGAGCAAAGAGCTTGAAGAACAGAAAGCGGAGGGGTTCGTATACTTTCATCCGCTTTATAAGAAGTTTTCATCTGAATTACACCCGAGTTTAGAAGCAGAAGAGGTTATCCAAGCTTGTCTTTGTCAGAAATTGTTTCTGCCTTTAATGCAAGAGTTGAAAAAATACTTATAATTCTATATCCGTTCTTCAGATGGATCTTTTTTGCGAAGCTTTCCATCTACTTCAGTGAACTCACTTTCGATATTTTTGAAGGATTTTTCAAAGATCTCCATAAAGTCATCCCCATAAATATTTCGGACAATCGCCATGACTTCGACGATTTCTGGAAATTTCCCATATAAACTTGTTAAGGGCATTGCTCCTAAATAGGCTGCATTTTTATTAGGATCATAGGTTTTCATTAAATCTAGTAAAATTTGTTCTCCTTCGTCTGTTAATTCGATGTAAGTATTTCGTTTATCGCTTTCCTTTTTTGAAAATTTAAGCAAGCCCCTTTCTTCTAATTTCTTGGAAAAGTTAAATGCCGTTGAAACATGCATGACTCCGAACTTAGCAACATCCGAAATTGATGCTCCATTTAAATGATAGGCAATCCACAGGATATGATGTTCATTAATATTTAAGTCAAACGGCTTTATCCATTGCTGCCAATCCTTTTCGATGGATTTCCACAAAGCTTTACTTAACTGTGCAATTCTCTGCGTAAAAATCATTGCTTCCTTCATAGAATTTTGTTGTTCTGACATCCCCAATATTCACCCACTTTAAATTTCTATATTATCATTATGCCAATAAAACAAAAATTAATAAAGATAAAAATTTACTAAATTTTTAGAAATCAAATCTTGCAGTTATCGTGATAAGTAGAATTCAAGCTTTCTTAAAAAGTTTTTTCTTATTTTATAGAAAATTAGCATTTTTATAGTATATTACTTTTCTGTTTTTACTGCCCGAAATCCTTCTTTATTTGATAAATTTTTTTACAAGAATGATGAAATGATTATTAATGGTAAACGTTTACACTTTTTTCTTGTCATTTACTTCAGCTTCAAGTTCCTCTAAGGAAAGCTGGATAGACTCAATTTCACTCATGAGCTTTTCTTGATGCGGCTCAATTTCTTTTTGCCAATCAGCAATTAAAGACTTTATTTCTTGAACAAAAAAATTAATGTTTTCTTTGCTCTCGGTAGTTGCAGTTTTGATAGAATTTTTCATTTCAACTATGGCATCTTTTACATCTTCTAACTGTATTTTCCAATTGTTAACAAATTGTTGAAGGTTCCTTGTAGTATCTTTTCCTGAACTAGGCGCTGATAATAGAACAGCAATACCTGAAGTTATGCCTCCTGCAATCATACCCAAAAGAATGGATTTAGCTTTCATAATGGTCACCTCGTGATCGGTTTATGTGAACATGACTGGATATGCTTTTATTAAGTCGCTATATCAGCCATAAAGAGGTAATCGAGCTCTTTCATATGGCGGTATTTTGCAACATATATATGTATTATACCCATTTTTTAAATTGCGCTTAAAGGAGTGAAGGAGCTTGGCCGGTTTAACATTCGGTTTATTTGCATTTAGTACCGTGTTATTTTTAGGTGCCTTTTATCATATAATTTCCATCACAAAACCGGGATTTTATCCACCTAAGAAAATTTTAAAAAAAAGAGCTGGCGGGCTTGCGTTCGGTGGAGTCATATTCTTTGCAATCGGCATAGCGTTTTCGAGTTTTTTATAATAAAAAGAACCCATAGAGGGTTCTCTTTATTAGCCGTTGACTGTCTGGTCTGAAAGCTTTGTCCTTTTCACAATGGTAAGTGCGATAGGATAAAGGACTACCATTGCAATGGTATTGACCAAAGTTGCTGGCAGTACCACTCCAGCAAATAAAGCTGCAAATGGTCCGGGTAAACCAACGATCAAATAGGCAGACCCTAAGAATACAACCCCAGAGATCAGTGTACCAACAGCTGTCAGCACTCCCACGCTAACAATACTGGAGCGGAATTTATTCAGAGCTAAGTATAGTCCGAAAAATACGAATGCAGTCACAGCTTTGTCGATAATATTTGGAAAAAGTCCGCCTGGGAAAGTAGTGGTTAATCCTGAGATAATCCCAGTTACTAACGCTAATAGAAGGACGCTTTTCCGATCAGGAAATAAAATAATCCCTAAGAACATCATCGTTAACATCATATCGGGTTTCATTCCAAAAACGATCCCCGGCACGACTGCATGCAACACTGCACCCATTCCCACCAATAAAGCTAGTGCAACAAGATTTTTTGTATTCATTTCTCTTCTCTCCTCTGCTAATCTAAGCTAATTTTCCTCTTCCTGCAGTGCACTTGTTGCCTGCAGCGAAAAGATTTAGTTTTATTATTATAGCATACTTCTACATTGATTAAAAGTTAATCTATTCTGAAAATAATGCCAGCTTAATAGAAGAAAAAGGCCAACCGCAAATAGAATGCGATTGGCCTGATATGACAAAGAGATTATTTTGATTTAAAAGACTTCATGAATTCAGCCAGTTTCTCAATATTCTCTAGAGGAACAGCATTGTAAATTGAAGCTCTGCAGCCCCCAACAGAACGGTGACCATTTAGACCCACAAATCCTTGTTCCTTAGCAGTGCTTAAGAATTTGGCCGTATCTTCGTCACTTGGCAATGTGAAGGTAACGTTCATGTTTGAACGGCTGTCTTTTTCAGCATGCCCTTTGTAAAAACCTTCACTCTCATCGATTACGTCATAAAGCACCTTTGCTTTTTGATTGTTGCGATTTGCAATAACTTCAATGCCGCCTTCGGATTGGACCCAATCTAAAACAAGCTTTAATAGATAAATCGCAAATGTTGGCGGTGTGTTATAAAGAGAGTTATTCTTTGCGTAAGTTTGGTAATTCAGCATAGTTGGCAAGTGATCAAGATTACGATCCAATAAGCTTTTCTTAACAATTACGACGGTTACTCCTGAAGGACCTAGGTTCTTTTGCGCTCCAGCATAAATAAGTCCAAATTTTTCAATGTTCAATGGCTTACATAAGATATCACTAGACATATCTGCAACTAGTGGTACAGACACTTCAGGGAATTCCTGCCATTGTGTTCCATAGATCGTATTATTGCTCGTTATATGAAGGTATGATGCATCATCCTTGATTTCATCCAAGTTTAACGTCGGAATAGACTTGTAATTTTCTTCCTTTGTGGAAGCAAGTACAGTCGTTCTTCCTGCCTTTTTAGCTTCTTTTAAGGCTTTTTCAGACCATGATCCTGAAAGTGCGTAGTAACCAACGCCATCTTCAGTTAAAAGGTTCATCGGAACCATAGAAAATTGCAGGCTGGCACCGCCTTGAAGGAAAAGAACTTCATAGTCATCAGGGATATTAAGAATATTTCTTAAATTTGCTTTCGCCCCTTCGTGAACAGCTTCATAATCCTTGCTTCGGTGGCTAAGTTCCATAACAGACATTCCAGAGTTATTGAAATTCAAAAGATGTTTTTGTGCTTCTTGTAGAACTGCTTCTGGTAATGCTGCAGGACCTGCATTAAAGTTTAACGCTCGTTTCATTAAGAAAACCTCACTTTAAATGTTTTTTGCTGTGTCTAGCTCCCTGCGGCAACAGCTGAAATAAGCTGTTATGAGAGCAGGTGCTTTTGTTGCTGTAATGAATGAAAGAACTATATTTATTACAATCGTATCAAAAAATGACGAAGTGTAAATATGAAAATTCAAACATTCACAAATTTTTTTATACTTTCGTTAAGTTTAACTTCTTTTAAGGATTAAATGATAAGAAATATCTTACAATAACAAAAAGCTTTTCAAAAGGTTGAAAAGCTTTTTGCTTATTATAGGTTATGATTGATTTCATTAGCCATCTTTTGAAAATCTTCTGGTGAATAATCACTTTGATTCGACTTCCATACCGCACCGAAGCCATCTCCTTGACCGTAGCGGGGGATCAAGTGGACATGGTAATGGAAGACGGTTTGACCAGCTTTTTCACCATTATTATTCACTATGTTCATACCGACTGGATTGTATGTAGTTTTAAGAGCATTTGCGATTTTGGGAACGACTTCGAATATTTGCTGGGCAATTTCTGGTGTTAGTTCAAAAACATTTTCCTTATGCACTTTTGGAATAACTAAAGTATGGCCCTTCGTAACCTGGCTGATATCCAGGAATGCCACTACATTTTCATTTTCAAATACTTTTGCAGATGGTATTTCACCATTCACAATTTTACAAAAAATACAGTCACTCATATCGTTGCTCCTCTCAAATTAAAATGTCCTTGTCCATATTTTACCACAAATAAATCTAACGAAGAAAGAATATAAATAAAAGGCAGGATCCGCGTGGAATCCTGCCTCTCGTGAAGGGGAAGCTTCTTCTAGTAAACGTCCTTTAATTCGGGTACCTTCTCTTTGATAAACACCTCATTTTTTTAATGAATGTTATCTAATGAGAAATCGATCTATAGTTCAAGCGTACCATCCCCTTATCTTCTTTATATGTTTCTCAACGTATAAAGCTCGGGTATAGTCTTTGGTAAACACCTCATTTATTTTAAAATGTGTGTTTTACAGATCTTAGATTGAATGCAAAGTGTTGCAATACAATCATCCCCTTATTTGGATCGTTTGAAGCGGCTTATATTGAAATTAAATAGTCTGCGACAGACACCTCATTTCAATTTTTAGATGACCGTTTGTTAATCATCTATTTGTTTTCCCCTTCGAATATTATGATATCCACCTCATAAAGAAATATACAATTGTTTATAAAAAAATTTCAAAAGTGGGCTTTTCTATTTTTTACTAATACTTTTTGCTAAAATGAGACTATCTACTTTTAGGAGTTGTTGTGGATGAAGTTGCTGCAGATTAAAGAGGTTACGGGCGGGTATACACGGAACCCAGTATTGAAGGATGTTTCCTTCGACGTTGACCGAAACGAGATTGTAGGGTTAATTGGTCTGAACGGTGCGGGGAAAAGTACAACCATTAAGCATGTGATTGGGCTGATGGAGCCGCATAAAGGAGAAATAACGATTAATGGAAAGACCTTTATTGATAATAAAGAAGCGTATCGCAAGGAGTTTACGTTTGTACCAGAAACACCCATTCTCTATGATGAACTGACATTAGATGAACACTTAAGGCTGACAGCTATGGCATACGGGATTGATGAACAACTATTTAAACAAAGAAAAGAGCAATTGCTGAATGAATTTCGAATGAGCAAGCGCTTAAAATGGTTTCCTGCCCATTTCTCTAAAGGAATGAAGCAAAAGGTTATGATTATGTGTGCTTTTTTAGTTCAGCCAAGTCTATATATCGTAGATGAACCATTTGTTGGTCTTGACCCGCTTGGCATTCAGTCGCTGCTTGATTTAATGAAGAAAATGAAGGAGAATGGCGCTGGTATCCTAATGTCAACTCATATTTTAGCTACGGCTGAACGGTATTGCGATCGTTTTGTCATTTTGCATGAAGGTTCGGTAAGGGCGAAAGGTACATTAAAAGAGCTGCAGGATCAATTTGCCATGCCGGATGCCACATTGGATGATTTGTATATTAGATTAACAAAGGAAGAAGACTATGTTTGATGAGCATAAGCTTTGGAAGGAACGACTTGGTACAACAAGCAAGGAGCTTGGAAAGTACTTCCGATACATATTCAATGGCCATATTGTTCTTGTCCTTTTATTTCTAATTGGAACAGCTGCTTTTTATTATCAAGAATGGGTAAAAACATTAAGCCCGGATTTTCCGGTTGCCTTGATTATGGCAGTACTGCTTGCCATTGTGTTGACATATAGTCCCATTTATACGTTTTTTATGGAAGCAGACAGGATTTTTCTATTGCCTTTAGAAGACAAATTAAATTTCTACTTTAGAAAAAGTATTATTCTAAGTTTGATACTGCAGATTTATATTCTTGTGGTTGGTTTGGCTGTCTTTATGCCGATGTATGCAGCTGTAAACAATGGGAACTTTAAAGTGTTCTTCCCGTTCTTAATACTGTTAAGCTTAGCAAAATTAGTAAATATGTTAATTCGCTGGAGAGTTCAGTACTTTGTCGAAAAAAATGTACATAATACTGACTCGTTTGTACGCTTTTGTGTGAATGGAGTGTTTCTTTATTTCCTTTTTTCTAACGCGAATATTCTTTTCTTTATCCCGGTCGTGGTGATCTATATAGCGATTTACAGAGTGTACTTTAAACAATCAAAGAAAAAAGGACTAAAGTGGGAATTCTTAATTGATCAAGAAGAAAAACGAATGATGTCTTTCTATCGGTTAGCAAATTTATTTACGGATGTCCCGAAGTTGAAAAACAGTGTAAAACGCAGAAAATACTTAGATTGGATCTCAGAGAAGCTGCCATATCATCATAACAGTGTCTATACGCACATCTATGTGCAAACATTTATTCGCGGCGGAGACTATTTTGGTCTTTACTTAAGATTAACAGTTATTGGGGCAGCAGTTTTATATTGGATTACATTTGGATACGGGCAAATTTTATTTCTTGTTTTATTTTTATTTATGACGGGGTTTCAACTATTGCCGCTTTGGAATCATCATCAAAATAAAATATGGATTAGGTTATACCCCGTACAAGAAAGCATGAAAAGAAAATCTTTTCAGAAACTCCTTTCAATCATTCTCATCGTACAAGCAGTTGTCCTGTCCATCCCGATCATCTTTAAAGGGGAAGTGATGACAGCAGGTCTTGCGATTGCAGCAGGAATTGTTTTTAGCTATATGTTTGTTTATGTATATAGCAGCAAAAAGTTGAAAAATTAATGGAATCCCTCCTAGGAGGGGTTTTTTATTCTGAAACTATAATAAGGGGTAATACGTATGCTAATTATAGAAACCAGCATAAAGGAATGTTGATGAATGAATGAATACGAAAGTAAAGCATATGAAGAAATATTGGAATGGAAAAGAAAAATATTGAAGCGTTCGAGTTTGATTAACCGCATGTCTAAAAAAGCACAAGTCAAAATCAATGAATTGATACCGGAGAAGGCTCACCAAATTATAACGGACAGTATAAGAAATATGGTAAAGGCAACGTTAGTCGGTTCGAATATCACGACCAATATGGATAGAAGCGTAAGGACATTAGAAGAACGGGATCAGAAGCTTAAGGAAAAGATGAATGTCTATCGTAAAACGGCAGCGATTGAAGGGGCTGGAACAGGTGCAGGAGGGATTCTATTAGGGTTGGCTGATTTTCCTCTCTTGCTCTCCATAAAGATGAAGTTCCTGTTTGAGGCGTCAGCAATTTATGGTTATGATACAAGGGAGTATGAAGAACGCCTTTTCATTCTCCATGTCTTTAAGCTGGCTTTTTCAAGTGATGAGAAAAGAAAAGAAACCTTTTACCTCATAGAAAATTGGGAGGAAAACAAACAAGAATTAATGGAATTAGATTGGCGCGAATTTCAGCAGGAATATCGCGACTATATTGATTTTGTTAAAATGCTTCAGCTGATACCGGGAATTGGTGCGGTAGTGGGTGCATATGCAAATTATAATTTGCTGGAGCATCTAGGAGAGGTGGCCATAAATAGCTACCGATTACGGATATTAAAATCTGCCCCAAAGCTGTATTAATGGCTTTGGGGTTTTGGTTTAATATTTCAATGCTGCTATCCCAAGTGTTTTAGCAGCAATTAGCATTGCTTTCTCATTTATATCGAATTTCGGGTGGTGGTGTGGATAAGCAGTTGCGACACCTTCTGGTTTTGCTCCTGTAAAGAAGAAGGTACCTTTTACATGCTGAAGATAGTAAGAAAAATCTTCTCCAGTCATCTGGGGTTCTGACTCTTCTAATTCAATAGGTTCAGGCAAATCTTGAACGCATTCTATTAAGAAGTCTGTCTCCTCCTCATGGTTAACGACAGCGGGATAACCTCTGAAATATTCAAACTCGTATTCTGTATCTGTTGTAAGACATGTACCTTTGACGATTCGTTGTATTTCTTTTTCAATAGAAGTACGTGTATCTTCATTAAAAGTACGAACAGTGCCAATCAGCGTTGCTTTGTCCGCGATGATATTAAATGCATTTTCTGATAAAAAGGATCCTACCGTGACAACAGCTGAATCAACAGGATTGACTTTTCTGCTGACAATTTGCTGAAGGTTGATGACAAGCTGTGAAGCTGTGACGATGGCATCCTTTGTTTTGTGTGGCTGTGCCCCGTGACCACCCTGGCCTTTAATAGTAATTTCGAAGCGGTCGGCAGCGGCCATAATCGGACCTTTCCGATATTGAATTACACCTGTCGGCTCCGTTGCCCATAAATGAGTGCCGAAAATGGCGTCAACTCCTTCAAGACAGCCGTCCTCGATCATCGAAATTGCCCCTCCAGGAGCATATTCCTCTGCATGCTGGTGGATCATCACATAAGTTCCTTGCAGTTCATCACGCAATTCATGAAGAGCTTTAGCGAGAACTAGCAATGTAGCTGTGTGACCATCGTGCCCGCAAGCATGCATGACACCTGGTACTAGTGACTTGTAAGGAACATCTTTCTCATCTTGAATGGGCAGGGCATCAAAATCAGCTCGAAGTGCAATCGTTTTACCTGGTTTTACACCATATATTTTCGCGACAACACCATTGCCGCCGACGTTTCCTCTCACTTCAATTCCAAGATCCTCATAGTATTTTTTAATATAGCCAGCAGTGTTTATCTCTTGAAAAGAAAGTTCAGGATGCTTGTGCAGATATCGGCGAATATCTACCATTTCTTCGTAGCCTGCCTCTAATTTTTGAAATAGTTTATTGATCATGGCCTTCTCTCCCTCTTGCTTTTATTTTATTATATCATTCGTTCTTTAGTGGAAATATCCTCTCCATTACAATTGTATTCTGATAATATAGTTAATAGATTTAGAGAATGGAGGTTAAGGAGTGGTGTTTGGGAGATCTCGAATTGCTATTATTAGTGCTGCAGTATCTTTGCTGATTTCCATTTTGATCATTAATGCTGTTATAGACGGATCAATAGAACGTCTTGATGCATGGGGGTCTGCAGTGGCTGCAAAAATCGTTCCTGATGGAGCAGCCCCGTTTTTTGAAATGATCAGTGGATTTGGGTCAACGATGGGAATCGGAGTTATTGGTATTTTATTTCTTGCTGTTCTTTGGTGGAAAAAACGGGATTATCTTGGCATGGCGGTCTTTGTGTTTGCTGTTGCCATCGGAAATGAGGTGAATAAATGGATAAAAGAGATGGCGGGGAGGCCTCGCCCGGTTACGGCTCCGTCAACAGATCTGCATAGTTTAAGCTTTCCAAGCGGACATGCCATGGTCGGTCTTACCGTATATATGCTTATTGCTTATTTTTTAATAAAGGATAGCAAGGTAAAGTCATTAAAGTGGCTGGTTGGAATCCTTGCTGGTCTATTAATCCTGCTTGTCGGAATAAGCAGAAATGTTCTCGGTGCGCATTATCCATCTGATGTATGGGGAGGATTTTTTCTAGGATACGTCTGGACGTATCTTTTTATTACATTATATGAAGTGGTTAATAAGAAACTAAAGAGAAAGCCGGTATAGGTGGAAACATCTAAATCGGCTTTCTCTTTTAGTGAATTTTCACCTGACCCTAGGCATGCAGAAACTTTACACAAACTGGGTGTGGGACAGCAATATCGGCTGTTAAAAGCGTTAATTTACCACTGTCAGTGTCTCTAGAATATAAAACAAGATTGCCTGATTCCTGATTTGATGCAAGCAGGAACGTTTCTGATGGATCTAATGCAAAATCACGCGGCCAATCTCCTTCTGTGGAGATACGTTCCACAAATTGAAGCTTTCCAGTCTGTTCATCAACAGAGAACACTGCAATGCTGTTGTGCCCGCGATTGCCGGCATAGACGAATCTTCCGTCAGAAGAAATATGAATCGCACTGCCTTGATTATTTTCTTTAAAATCATCCGGTAAGGTAGACAGTGATTGGAGCTCTGTAAAGCTGCCATCTTCACTGCGGTAGGATAGAACAATAACCTTTGAACTGAACTCAGTCATAACATAGGCGTATTTCCCATTTGGATGAAAAGTAAGATGACGCGGCCCGCTTCCAGGAGCAACAGATAGAGAGTTCGCTTCTTTAAGGATTCCGTCGTTTACCTCATATGTATAGATTTTGTCAGTGCCTAACTCGGCTACTGCTACATACTTTTCATCTGGAGTAAGGGCCGAATAATGTGTGTGAGGCTTTTCTTGTCTAGGATCTGGCCCTGAGCCAGAATGTTCGATAACAGATGAAACGGAATGTATATTTCCGCCGTTTTCTCCCAGCGGGTAACTTTCAACTGTTCCTTTATGATAATTGGCTGTAAAGAGATACTGATTTTGCGGGCTTACACTCACATAACATGGTGGTGCTCCTGGGCTCAGCTGGCGGTTCAATTCAGTTAACATATCTGTGTCTTCCTCAATGGTAAAAGCCGCAACGCCGCCTTGATCGCCGTCTTTTACGACAGAATAAAGATGTTGGTTGTCAGCGCTAATAGATAAATAGGTAGGATTCTCCAACTCGGCTGCTAATTTTAGGTCAGAAACTGCTGCATTTTTCACATCTAGTGTAAAGGAATAAATCCCTTTGCTATCCCCTTTTGTGTAGGTACCGATATAGCCTTTATATTTGTGTTCAGTCACAATCATATTCCTCCAGTCTAACTTCAAGATTTACCAAAGAGTATATACCATTATTGGAGGAACTTACAAAACATCCGATGACAGGCGGGGAATTTAAAAAAACAAAAAAGATCCCATCATAGGGATCCTCTCTAAATCATGTTCTGCTCTCCAGCCAATCTGTTAGGAAATCGGGGATGCCGCCTTTAATAGCAAGTGTGACATGTCCGCCTTTAACACGTTTATAAGTCTTATCCTTGGAACCGACCTTGTCCATTAATGGACGAATCATCTCCTCTGGAATTAACTGGTCTCCTTCAGTTGATACAACAAATAGATTAGCCTTTATTTTCTTGAGGTTGACTTTGTTCTTACGGATCACCAGCTTGTTTTTGATCAATTTATTGGCGATTACAAGATCATGAATAAGCTCCTTTAATGCAGTACCCGCAAATGGAACATGGTCTTTCACCCATTTATCAAACCTTCTCCATCTTTCTACATATTTTTGATCATCACTTCTTCCAAGTAGAGCTAAATAGGGAGAAACATTAACAGGACCAGTGACTATTCGGAAAAATAATTCCATTACTCTTGCAGGTACAACTCCATATTCATCAATGAGTTCATCTACTTTTAAGTCACCTTCTTTAAGAGCCTTGTGCCAGTTGTCCATATAAGGAACTTTACTGAAATCAATAGGAGCTGCGAATAAAACTAGATTCTTAATAGGTTCATTTGCCAGGGCTGCGTACATTACTGCGAGTGTACCTCCGAGACAGTAGCCAATGACGGTAATTTCTGCCGCAGATGAATGAGTAAGGGCCCTTTGTACTCCAGTTTGAATATAGTCTATTACATAGTGTCCGAGTGTAAGGTGTTTGTCCTCGTACCTTGGGCTGCCAAAATCGAGCATGTACACATCGTAGCCTTGTTTCGTAAAGCCTTCAATCATACTGGAGCCTGGTCCAAGGTCTAATATATATGCTTGATTGACAAGAGAATAAACAAGAAAGAGAGGAGTTTGGTGTTTTTTACTTTTAGCAGCGGCTGGATAATACCAAAGGGTTGCTTTATTTCTTTTCCAAATAGCTGATCTGGGCGTCTGTCCAACTTTTAGATCATCTTTATTCCAAAGTGAACGAAAATTTAGCTTACGAGGAATGTTTGTCACGATTATTTCTCCTTCTTTGGAGGATATCTTCAAGAGCACGTACATATTGTTCATTACCAGTTGGAACAAGAGGATTTGCTAATAGTGCATAAAGTGCTTTCTTCTTACCTGAATTTTCTGTTTCTGTTTCTACTTCTGCTGCTTCTCCATTATTTTCATTCTGAGGGTTATTTTTTTGCTTGTGAAATTTTTTGCTATCTTTATGTTTTTTCTTTTTCTTTTCCTTTTTCTTTTTTGTCCTGCCTTCTTCAAGGAGTTTCGAAAGCTGAGCGTCCATTTTATCCAGTTTTTCTTCGAGCTGCATGTTTAGTTTTGCGACATTCGCGATATCCTCTTTCGTTGGAAGATTTAATGCTTGAGCAGCGTCTTCATTTAACTGACGAAGATGCCTCAGTATTTTTACATGATTTTTCATTTCTGAATTAGCAAAATCAATCACGGAATGATTGTTAAGCTTGTCCTTTATAAGTTCATTTAGCTTTTTTTCGTATCTGCCTCCAAGTACTGCTAAATTTCTTAGATTCAAAGGCTTCTTCTTCATATATCTCCTTCCTTTCCAAAATTTCACTTACTATATCTTATACGCCGCAATGTGAAGCGTGCTTAAAATGGTGCAGTTAACTATTCTATTGATTGCTATTGGTTTTTACAAAATGAGGAAGATATTCGCCCATCCCGCTCACCTTAAAAAGGGCGGGGGTTCTTTTATCATTTTTTACACTTATTATGGAGGATTTAATTAATATATAACGAGTATGTCTTCCTGTTTACGTAAAACAGGTGTGGAAGGAGGAAAGATTTTTGATAGATTCATTTTCTAAGAGAAACATTCCGCAAGCGCCCGGGGGTTCAATCTTTTCTGGTCGTTTAAAGGAATTCCAGCGCGATCCATTATCTTTTATGCAAAAACTTTCAAGAAATTATGGACAGGTTGTTCGCTTTAAACTTGGTCCATCACAGAAAGTAATACTGCTATCAGATCCAGAATTAATAAAGGAAGTTCTTGTAACTAAACAAAAAAACTTTATTAAATCTAGTGATATACGATCACTCAAAGCGCTTCTTGGTGAAGGGCTTTTGACTAGTGAGAAAGATGTACACATGCGTCAGAGGAGGTTGATTCAGCCTGCGTTTAAGAAGACACATGTAGCGTCATACGGTCAGGATATGATAGATGTTGCTCAGCATTATGTACAAATGTGGAAACACGGAATGGAAACTGAGATTACGGAAGAGATGATGAATATTACGCTGGGAGTTATCAGCAAAACGATGTTCAGCATGGACTTAAAAGAAGGTTATGAATTGGTGGGGGAAGCAGTAGAAAAAGTGATGAAGCTGGCCATTAAGCGAATGAGAAGGGCGATTCCACTTCCGTTATGGTTACCATCTAAATCAAACCGCGAATTCAAACAAGCCGCAAAAGTGCTGGATGCAGTCCTTTTTAATATTATCGACCAGAGAAGGAGAGGGGGGATACAAAAAGAAGATTTGCTGGGGATGATCATGGCTGCACGAGATGATGAAAATGGGACAGGCATGACAGACAAACAAATCCGTGATGAACTGATGACGATATTTTTGGCCGGGCATGAGACGACGGCAAATGCTTTGTCTTGGACGCTGTATTTGCTGGCACAGCACCCAGATAAAGAAGCAAAGATGCATGCTGAAATAGATTCCGTTATTAGAGGAAAAACAATTAGACCAGAACACTTTTCAAGCTTGAAGTATACACAGAACGTAATCTGGGAATCACTTCGCTTATTTCCCCCAGCCTATGTAATTGGCAGAGAAGTGGACAAGACCGTGGAAATTGGCGGGTATCTTTTTAAAAAAGGGGAAACTGTCCTCATGAGTCAGTATGTAATGCACCGCAGTCCTGAATACTTTGAAAAAGCAGATGAATTTAACCCAGAGAGATTTGATAATGATCTGCTAAAGAAGCTGCCAGCTTACGCATACTTCCCATTTGGCGGTGGACCGCGGGTATGCATTGGAAATCATTTTTCTTTTATGGAAATGGTCCTTGTCTTGGCCTGTTTAGCCAGCCGCTATCAGTTTAGGTTAACCACTGAGCAAGAAAAAGTAAAAACGCAGCCGTTGATTACGTTAAGGCCAAAGCCGGGAATCAGAATGATCCTGCATGAACGAGAAACAGAAAAAAGTAATCCTGATTCAGTGTAGAATGTTTCGGTTTTATTGTGACTTTTGTGCATAGTTGAGAGGGTGACCAAATTCCTTTTGGTCACCCTTTTTGGATTTAAATAGATTAACCTATGCAATGCTATATCAATTGTATTGAGATGGAAAGAACATTATAATTTATCCGAACCTCTGGGCTGGGGGCTATATATATTTTAAAAGGGAAAGAAGGAAAAGAGATGTCATCCCTGGTAAAGTTACTTCGGTATTTAAAACCATATAAACTCTTTGCGGTTTTAGGGCCAGTTTTTATGTTAATTGAGGTATCCATGGACTTGGTTCAACCGATGATATTACAGCTCATTGTTGATGAGGGAATTGCGAAAGGTGATTCTTCCTACGTCATTAAAATGGGGCTGATTATGATTGGAGCTGCCATTATTGGTTTAGGAGGCGGTATTGGTTCTTCTGTATACAGCACAAAGGCAGCTGTCAATTTTGCTGCAGATATTAGGCAGGATGTTTTTCGGAAAGTTGAAAGATTCTCTGGGAAAGATGCAGATTGCTTTGGAACCGGAAAGCTCATTACGATATCCACTAATGATATTACATCCGTTCAAATGGCGGTCATGTCAACTTTAAGAGTACTAGTGAGAAATCCGCTTCTTTTTATAGGAAGTGTCGTGATTGTGTTCATCTCAGCAAGAGAGTTTTTTCCAATACTGCTAGTGTTAATTCCGCTTCTAGTTTTATTTAATTGGTTTTTTATCAATAAAGCTGGAAGAATGTTCAAAAAGGTACAAGAAGCAATTGATAAAGTGAATACAAAATTGCAGGAAAATTTAGCAGGTGTAAGAGTAGTAAAAGCTTTTGGAAGACAAGAATATGAAAAAAAGAACTTCTCGCAAGTGAATGAGGACTTAACAACGGTCAATACAGGTGCCAGCCAAACGATGATGGCTTTAATGCCGGTCATGCTTTTTGTTGTGAATATCGGAATCGTCGCAGCACTATGGATGGGTGTCATAAAAGTGGATCAAGGCACCACGCAGGTAGGAGTTATTTTGGCCTTTATTAACTATTTAAATATTACATTAACAGCTTTAATTGGCAGCAGCCATGTACTGATGGCGATTACAAGAGCTTTCCCTTCAGCAGATCGAATTACCCAAGTATTAACAAGGAAATTGGAGATAGAAGAAGCGGCCCATCCTCACCGCCCTGAAAAAATCTTAGGAGATGTTGAATTCCAGCATGTTGGATTCAGCTATAGCAAAAATGGAGAGCTTGTCCTGAAAGATATTACCTTCAAGGTAAAAAGCGGAGAGAAAATTGGGATCATTGGATCAATTGGCAGTGGAAAATCTACAATGATTAAACTTATATCGCGTTTGTATGATGTGGATTCAGGACGAATTTTGCTTGATGGAAGAGATATTAGGGAGTATGATCTGCAAATTTTAAGAGCATCGATTGGATTTGTACCTCAAAAACCAATTCTTTTTTCTGGAAGCATCAAGGAAAATATCACATTTGGCAGCGAATCCGCTAGCAGTACTGAAATAGAGCAGACAGCGGCTAGTGCAAATGCTGTGGAATTTATTGAAAATCTGGAAGAAGGATACGAGCACAAACTGACGCAAGGAGGGAGCAATCTTTCTGGCGGTCAAAAACAGCGGTTGTCAATTGCCCGTGCTCTTTTAAGAAGACCTGCTATCCTCATCTTAGACGATTCAACCTCGGCTGTTGATGCATTATCCGAAAAAGCAATTCAAAAGGCGTTACATACTGATTTTCACGAAACAACCACATTTATGATTGCGAGCAAAATTTCTTCTATTATCAATATGGATCAAATCTTGGTTATGGAGGATGGAAATATGGTGGGAATCGGCACCCATCAGGAACTGCTGAGAAATTGCTCAGTTTACCAAGAAATATATCTAACTCAGGGTGGAAAGGAGGAGATTCTTCATGAGTCAGCAAGCGGCAAAACTTCCTCCTTCTAATTCTCCAGGAGGATTCGGCGGGCACCCGCATGGGAGGGGAAGATTAGGAGGTCCGATCGTAAAAGCAAAAGACAGCAAGGGTACGTTAAAGCGGATATGGCAGTACATGAAAAAACAAAAGACGGCTCTAATTTCTGCAATTGTAATCGTTTTTGTTACAACTTTGCTTGGTTTGCTGGGGCCTTATTTTATTGGCATCATTGTTGATGATTACATTATTCCAAAAAACGTTAGCGGGACGATGAAAATGGCTGGCCTCCTGGCTGTTATTTATATTGCTTTTTCCTTTTTTACGTGGATGCAATCGTACTTAATGATTAATATCTCGCTTTTAACCATCAAAAACCTAAGACAAGATCTGTTCAACCAATTTCAAGCACTTTCGATTAAATTCTTTGATAAGCGTACACATGGAGAATTAATGAGCAGGGTTACCAATGACATTGATCAGCTGAATAATGCGCTGAGTCAAAGTGTGGTTCAAATATTTTCGACCATATTGACGGTTATTGGTGTGTTAATTGCGATGTTTTATCTAAATCCAATCTTGGCTTTTGTCTCACTTGTAATAGTTCCACTGATCTTTTTTTCAACAAAGTTCATTATAAAATATAGTAGAAGTAATTTTATTAAGAGACAAAGAGACCTAGGTGAGCTTGGCGGAATAGTAGAAGAGTCGATATCAGGTCTTGAGGTGATCACTTTATTTGGTAACGAAGAAAAAGTATTTCGAAAGTTTTCTCATGTAAATGAAAGATTAAGAAATTCCTCAACTCAAGCTGAAATTCTATCAGGCACACTTGGGCCAGTAAATAACTTTATTAATAACTTAGGATTAGGATTAATCATTGCTGTTGGGGCACTGTTAACTTTAAATGAGATGGCGACAATCGGGGTGATTGCAGCTTTTGTAACGTATTCTCGTCAGTTTTTTAGGCCTATTAATCAAATGTCTACTTTATTGAATACCTTTCAAGCAGCGATAGCAGGGGCGGAGAGAGTGTTTGAGATTATGGATGAAGTTCCTGATTTGTGTGATTCAGAGAAAGCAGTTAGAGTAGACTCTTTCAATGGGGAGGTAGCATTCAGTCATGTCTTTTTTGGTTATGAAAAAGACAAACCTGTACTAAAGGATATTAATTTGCAGGTGAAACGAGGGCAGACTGTTGCGATTGTTGGTCCAACAGGGTCCGGGAAAACGACGGTTATCAATTTATTAACAAGATTTTATGATGTGGATTCTGGTGAAATCACCATTGATGGAAGAAATATAAAGCAATATAAAATTAATGATTTACGTAAAAATATTGGAATGGTCTTGCAGGATACCTATCTATTTTCAGGGACCATCATGGAAAATATTCGCTATGGAAGGCTTGAGGCGTCAGATGAAGAAGTGATTGAAGCAGCGAAAACTGCGTCTGCTCATCGTTTTATAAAACATTTGCCGTTAAAATACAAAACGATGATTTCACCAGGGGGGACTAATTTAAGTCAAGGTCAGAAACAACTTATTGCTATTGCCAGGGCAATTCTTTCTAATTCGGATATTTTAATCTTGGATGAAGCGACATCCAGTATCGATACAAAAACAGAAGTGGAGATCCAAACAGGCTTAACGAATCTAATGAAAGGCCGAACCAGCTTTGTAATCGCTCATCGATTAAAAACGATTGAAGATGCTGATGTGATATTGGTCATTCATGATGGAGTGATTATCGAAAGAGGGAATCATCAAGAATTAATGGATTGCCGAGGCTTTTATTATCAATCATATGTCAATCAATTTTCGTTATAAAAGAGTAAATAAATTCATTTGATCAAGTAACACTATTATAAATACGACTATTTTTTGACAGATCTAGCGGTATGCTGTACAACTTCATGTTCAGAGGCTATATTAGAATAAGTATAAAAAACTTTAATAAATAATGGATATTCCTATAAGTAATAATTTGGATTGGATTGTCTTGAAAGGTGGACTTGTTTTCATGGTGAAAGAAATAAACGATACATTTTTAAGAGCTGCCAGAGGGGAAAAAACAGACTATGTTCCTGTTTGGTATATGAGGCAAGCAGGCAGATCGCAGCCCGAATATCGTGAGATCAAGAAGAAATATTCTCTTTTTGAAATAACACACCAGCCTGAACTCTGCGCGTATGTGACCAGGCTCCCGGTTGAACAATATAATGTCGATGCAGCAATACTGTATAAAGATATCATGTCGCCGCTGCCAGCAATCGGGGTTGATGTCGAAATAAAAGCGGGCATTGGTCCGGTTATCTCGAATCCAATTCGTTCCTTCAATGATGTTGAAAGCTTAGGAGAAATACAACCTGAAAGAGATGTTCCGTATGTGCTTGATACGATTAAGTTATTGACGGAAGAACAACTCTCAGTCCCTTTAATTGGATTTGCC
This sequence comes from Robertmurraya dakarensis, assembly GCF_900156875.1. GTDB lineage: Bacteria > Bacillota > Bacilli > Bacillales > Cytobacillaceae > Robertmurraya > Robertmurraya dakarensis. Next base: position 875,780 of record NZ_LT707408.1, read on the forward strand.
GGGGCACCATTTACATTAGCAAGTTATATGATCGAAGGAGGGCCGTCGAAGAATTACAATAAAACGAAGGCTCTTATGTATGCTCAGCCAGATACATGGTTTGCTTTGATGGATAAGCTTGCTGAAACAACGATCACGTACGTGAAGTCGCAGATTAAAGCTGGTGCCAAGGCGGTACAAATCTTTGATTCGTGGGTAGGGGCGTTAAATGTAGAAGACTATCGTTATTTTATTAAACCAATCATGCATCGAATCTTTACGGAGCTGCGTACAGAAAATGTGCCGCTTATTATGTTTGGTGTTGGTGCTAGTCATCTTGCTCTGGAATGGCATGACCTTCCCTTAGATGTTGTCGGTCTTGACTGGCGTCTTCCAATTAGCCGAGCGCGTGAGATGGGGATCACAAAGACGGTTCAAGGAAATCTTGACCCTGCAATTCTGTTAGCTCCATGGGAGGTTATCGAGGAAAGAGCAAAAGTTATCCTTGATCAAGGAATGGGATGTCCTGGCTATATTTTCAATTTAGGTCATGGTGTATTCCCTGATGTAAATCCTGAGACGTTAAAGAAATTAACGAAATTTGTCCATGAGTATTCAGCTGGAAAACTAGGGCAATAACACCTCGCATAGAGCATTTCCTTTGAAAAAACATCAGGCTTTTTGGCATTATTAATTTTTGAAGATAAAAAATCGAGGTGGAAAAACACTATGAAAAAGCAAATGGGTCTGCTCGTAATGGCATACGGCACTCCATATAAAGAAGAAGATATTGAGCCATATTATACACATATTCGGCATGGGAGAAAGCCGTCGCCAGAGATGTTAGAGGACTTGAAAAACCGCTACGAAGCAATTGGGGGCACATCTCCTCTTGCTGAAATTACCGTAAATCAGGCAAAACAATTAGAAAAGCATTTAAACGATGTTCAAGATGAAATTGAATTTAAAATGTACATTGGTTTAAAACATATTGCTCCTTTTATTGAGGATGCTGTAAAACAAATGCATGATGACGGTATTGAAGAAGCGGTAAGTATTGTGCTTGCACCGCATTTTTCTACTTTTAGCATCAAGTCCTATAACGGCCGTGCAGCCGAGGAAGCTGAAAAATTAGGCGGGCCGGCAATAAAATCAGTAGAGAGCTGGTACAAAGAACCGAAATTTATACAATTCTGGGTAGAACAAGTGAAAGATACGTTTGAAAAAATGCCAGCAGAGGAAAGAGAACAGGCTGCATTAATTGTTTCTGCACATAGTTTACCTGAAAAAATATTGCAATTAGGTGACCCATATCCACAACAGCTAAAAGAAACTGCTGATCTGATCGCAGAAGGTGCTGGGATAAACCATGTATTTTTAGGATGGCAAAGTGCTGGAAACACTCCAGAGCCATGGTTAGGACCAGATGTTCAAGACCTAACTAGAGAACTGTACGAAAAGCATGGTTTTAGAGCGTTTGTATACACGCCGGTTGGTTTCGTAGCTGATCATTTAGAGGTGCTGTACGACAATGATTACGAATGTAAGGTTGTCACAGAAGAACTAGGAGTAGGCTACTACAGACCTGAAATGCCTAATACAAACCCGCTATTTATAGAAGCAATGGGAACTGTGATTTTAGATTTGCTGTCTAAAAAGTAATTGAATCTAAGATAAAGAGGCGATAAAAAGTGTCCGAGGGAAAGAAACGGGTTGTAATTCTTGGGGGAGGAATTACGGGACTCACAGCAGCTTTCTATTTACAGAAAGAAGCAAGGGAGAAAAAACTACCGCTTGAGGTTTTATTAATCGAGGCATCGCATCGATTAGGGGGAAAAATCCAAACTGTAGTTAAGGACGGTTATGTGATTGAAAAGGGGCCAGATTCTTTTTTAGCGAGAAAACAAAGTGCTTCTAGACTTGCCAAACAAGTAGGAATTGAGGATACACTGGTGAGCAACACCGCTGGGAAATCCTTTGTGCTGGCAAGGAACCGGCTGCATCCAATGCCTGGAGGGTCCATTATGGGTATTCCTACTCAAATCCTCCCCTTTGTTACAACAGGTTTATTTTCCTTCTCAGGTAAAATGAGAGCTGCGGGTGACTTTGTTATGCCTAGGTCAGAACCTGCTGAAGACCAATCACTTGGGAAGTTCTTTCGCCGCAGGTTAGGTGATGAAGTGGTAGAGAATTTAATTGAGCCGTTATTATCAGGTATTTATGCTGGTGATATTGATCAAATGAGCTTAATGTCAACTTTTCCACAATTTTACCAAGCTGAACAAAAATATCGAAGTCTCGTCTTAGGGATGAAAAAGATGGCTCCTGCACCTAAAAAAAGCGGGGCACAAAAAGAAAAGAAAATGGGGATGTTTTTAACTCCAAGAAATGGATTGCAGTCCCTTATTGAAGCTGTTGAGAATAAACTTGAAGATCACACAGTCTTAAAAGGTCATCGTGTTGAACAAGTATGGAAAGACCAAGAGCGCTACTGCCTGAAATTCAACAATAATGAAGTGATTCAGGCGGACTCTGTGATTTCTGCCGTACCGCACCATGTTCTTAAAGACATTTTCCGGGACTACTCATTTTTTCAAGTGTTTGAAAAAATGCCGGCTACGTCAGTGGCAAATGTTGCATTAGCTTTTCCAAAAGAAGCAATCAAGAAAGATATTGATGGAACGGGATTTGTTGTATCAAGAAACAGTGACTATTCGATTACAGCTTGTACATGGCTTCATAAAAAATGGCCTCATTCATGTCCTGAAGATAAGGTACTGCTTCGATGTTTTGTTGGCCGAGCAGGTCATGATACGATCGTTGATTTATCTGATGATCAAATTATAAAACTGGTGTTAGAAGATATGAATAAAACAATGAATATTACGATGGAACCTGAATATGCGGTCATCTCGAGATGGAAAGATGCGATGCCTCAATATACGGTAGGACATAAGCAAAGAATATCCTATTGTTTAGAACAGACAGAAAAGGAATTACCTGGAGTCTTTTTGGCAGGCAGTTCTTTTGAAGGTTTGGGAGTGCCTGATTGTATTGACCAAGGGGAAGCGGCCGTTACTAAGGTATTAAATTATTTAGCATTATAACCTTAAAAAGAAGGTCTTAAAAAGATCTTCTTTTTATACTTTAAAAGAGTGTGACGTCTCTAAAGGATTTAAAGGATAAGAAAAAAAGACGATTTCTGCCATTCTTAGCGGCGGCAAATGGTGTTTTTTAAACTGTTACATAACAAGAACATAAAAAAGACCAGCTATCTGGATAGGATAGCTGGTTCAAACTTGGAAGGGATTATGGAGCAAAACGCAATATCAGGCATTCTGAATCCACAAACATGTAATTATAAAACCTATGAAAATAGGAATTTAACAAAATTAAAGGTTTGTTACGTGTAAGCAGTTGTCACACTTGTTGCTGTAGCATTCATGCTGTTCTTCGATTTTGTTTCCACACTCAGCACACTCTTTTGCAGGTAAGTTTTTAAAGAATTCTACGATGCTTTCAATCATTGAAAATAGCCTCCTTATAATTTGGGTGTGTAGTACAGATAGTATTATTTTTAATTTGTAATATAACAGTTAACTTGTTTTTATTGTATTATAACAGATTAATAAAGTCAACGATTGTTTTAATTATTTTTTGACAATTTTGCGAATGACTCAATAATTATTTATGCACAGGTGTAATCTATTCATAAGGAGGCGAATTTATGAAATTAACGATCATTGGATTTTGGGGAGGATATCCTAAAAAAGATGGGGCGAGCTCTGGATATTTGCTAGAACACAACGGCTTTCATATCATGATTGACTTTGGAAGTGCGGTATTATCGAAGCTGCAAAATTTTTTGAAACCAGAGAAAATTGATGCTGTCCTTCTTTCTCATTATCATCCAGATCATATCGCTGACATTGGGGTGTTACAACACGCACGATACATTCAAGGATTCTTAGGAAAAAAACCTGAACGCTTGCCAGTATATGGCCACAGGCTGGATGAACAGGAGTTCCTAAAGCTGACTTATAAAGAAGTAACAAAGGGTGTAGAATATGACCCATCTCTTCCATTACAGGTTGGACCTTTTAAGGTGACTTTCTTAAGGACAAACCACCCTGCAGCATGTTTTGCCATGAGATTTGAAGCAGATGGAAAATCTATTGTATATACAGCCGATACATCATTCAAAGATGAACTTGTTGATTTTAGTGCAGATTGTGACCTTCTTATCTGTGAGTGTAACTTTTACAGCGGGCAGGATGGAAAAAATGCGGGTCATATGAACAGTATTGATGCTGGCACATTAGCTGAAAACGCAAAGTCAAGACAACTTCTCTTAACTCATTTACCACATCATGGTGATATTGAGAATCTTGTAAACGAAGCAGGTCAGAAATATAAAGGTCCGATTACATTAGCGGAATATGGGAAAGTGATTAACATTTAAAAGGAGAAAAGATCATGCTATTTATAGATAATAAAGGGATTACAGATCCAAGTATTAACCTTGCTATTGAAGAACATGCGGTAAAAAATCTGGACATTAATGAAAATTATCTTCTTTTCTACATAAATGGCCCTTCCATTATCATTGGTAAAAACCAAAACACTATTGAAGAAATAAATACTGAATATGTAGAAGATAACAATATTAAAGTGGTAAGGCGGCTTTCTGGTGGCGGGGCAGTTTACCATGATTTAGGGAATTTGAATTATAGTTTTATTACTAAAGATGATGGCGATAGTTTCCATAACTTTAAGAAGTTCACAGAGCCTGTTATCAAGACATTAAAGCAGCTTGGTGTTGAAGCTGAACTTAGCGGCCGCAACGATATTGTTGTGGAAGGAAGAAAGATCTCTGGAAATGCTCAGTTTTCTACTAAAGGAAGAATGTTCAGTCATGGTACTCTAATGTTAGATTCAGAAATTGAAAATGTTGTATCAGCTCTAAAGGTGAAGAAAGATAAGATTGAATCAAAGGGTATTAAATCAATCCGCAGCAGAGTGGCCAATATTTCAGAATTTCTCAAAGAAAAAATTTCGATTGAAGATTTTAGAATGATTTTATTAGAAGGGATTTTTGGTGGGAAGGAACATATACAGGAAAATGTACTAACGGAAGATGATTGGGATTCTATTCATAGGATCTCGAAAGAACGTTATCAAAATTGGGATTGGAATTATGGGAAATCACCTAAATTCAATTATCAAAATTCGCACCGCTTCCCGGTAGGGCAAATTGATGTCCGTCTCGAGGTAAATAAAGGAGTTATTGAAAATTGTAAAATATTTGGCGATTTTTTTGGTGTAGGAGACGTTGCGGACCTTGAACAAAAATTAGTCGGCATCCGCTATGAAAAGGGTGAAATAGACCGCATAGTAGAAGGTATTGACATAAAACATTATTTTGGAAATATTACGAAAGAGGATTTTGCGAACTTACTTTACTAACGATGTCTTATGGCATCGTTGTTTTTTTGAGTTTTAGTACAGAATTTTTCGAAAATTCTTGTATGTATACGGTTTCACTTGTATAGACAGACTTTTTCTAATATAATTTATTTATGAAATTTTTTTAAAAAACGTACTATGAATGACTATTCATTCAGAAGTAAAGGGGATGGAGAAATGGATTTATCTTCGCAATTGCATGAAACTGCAAAAAGGCTTCCTGAAAAACCGGCGTATCACTTCATGGATCAATGGAGTACATATGCTGAATTAGATGGTGCTATTACGAAATTTGCTTCAGGGTTAGAAAGTCTCGGGGTAAAAAAAGGAGATCACGTTGGTTTGATTTTGGGGAACTCTCCTTTTTTTGTAATAGGAATGTATGGTGCCCTTCGTCTTGGGGCAACGGTGATTCCTATCAATCCGATCTATACACCAGATGAGATTGGCTATATTTTAAACAATGGTGATGTAAAAGCGATTATTGCATTGGATTTATTAGTTCCTCTAGCAGAAAAAATGCATAATATGCTGCCTAAGGTTGAGCATTACATTATCTGCGAAACACCACAGGGAAAGGAAAGCAATCTTGATATCACACAGCTATCTGTTTATCCAAAACTGAAAAAATTTACAGATGTTGTCGCAACTGGCGAGCTAAGTTATCAAGGACCAGATTTGCAAGAGGATGAGACTGCTGTCATTTTATATACTTCGGGAACGACGGGTAAGCCAAAAGGAGCCATGCTAACACATAAAAACCTTTATTCTAATGCTAGTGATGTGGGTAGTTATTTACGTATGAATGAAGAGGATCGGGTGATTACCACATTGCCAATGTTCCATGTGTTCTGTATGACAGTGGCTCTTAATGCTCCGCTTTTGTGTGGAGCAACGATTTTAATCGATCCAAAGTTCAGTCCGAAAGAAATTTTCAGATTAGGAAAAGAATATCGGCCTACTGTATTTGCTGGTGTTCCGACTATGTATAACTTCCTTTTTCAATACCCAGAGGGAGATCCACAGGACCTGCAGTCTTTGAGGCTCTGCATTTCAGGCGGAGCAGCCATGCCTGTAGCGTTGCTTAAAAATTTCGAGAAAAAGTTTAATGTGAGAATTTCCGAAGGGTATGGATTATCAGAAGCCTCACCAGTTACCTGTTTCAACCCGTTAGACAGACCTAGAAAACCAGGATCGATTGGACAATCGATTGTTAACGTAGAAAATAAGGTTGTGAACGAATTAGGTGAAGAAGTGCCGGTTGGGACAGCAGGAGAGCTTATTGTTCGCGGACCAAATGTAATGAAAGGGTATTATAAAATGCCGGAGGAAACGCAAGCGGCAATCAGGGATGGCTGGCTTTATACTGGAGATATTGCAACAATGGATGAAGAAGGTTATTTTTATATCGTTGACCGCAAAAAAGATATTGTCTTAGTTGGGGGATACAATGTATATCCACGTGAAATTGAAGAGGTGCTTTATCAGCATCCAGACATTGTAGAAGCAGCAGTGCTCGGGGTACCTGATCCTAATTTAGGTGAAGTGGTTAAAAGCTATGTAGTCAGTAAAAACCCTGACTTAACAGAAACTGACGTGCTGAATTACTGCAGTGAGCATTTAGCTAAATACAAAATTCCTTCATCCGTGGATTTTTTAGAAGAGCTGCCTAAAAATACAACTGGTAAAATCTTAAGAAGAGCATTGAAAGAACAAGTAGTGAGCAGTTAATGAAATATCTTGAGAGGGCATAAACATTGTTTTTTGCCCTCTTCTGTTTGGTTACTTAACAAAATTCACGAATCTGCCACCCAATTAATTGGTAGAATCACAAATTTCTGTATCCTTATTATCTATTAAATTCTCTCTATTCAAGGTAAACGAGTTGAATTGTCTTTTAGAGTAATCTAAAGGGTTTTTTTATATGATTTTAATGGTAAAAAGTTACAATATTACTTTTCTGGAAAAATATCAGATTGTCCTATTTCAAAAGTTATTGTCGAAAAATTTTAAACTTTATGCGAAAATACTTGAAATATACTAGTGAATAATTATATAATTCTAGATAATTATTATTATTTTAGTACACAAAAGCATAAAAGCGACAAAGAGAAAAATTAGGGGGATAAATACAATGTTGAAGAATGTAAAATCAATAGCTGCTTTTGGTTTAATGAGTGCGCTTTTCTTAAGCGGATGTGGATCGACAGAAGAACCTGAAAATCAGGAATCAACTACATCTGGCGGTGAGGAAAAAACAGAAGCTTATACGGTAGGAATTACTCAGATTGTTGAGCATCCTTCGCTTGATGCAGCAACGGAAGGATTTCAAAAGGCTTTAGAAGAAGCTGGGTTAGAAGTGGAATTTGATATCCAAAACGCTCAGAATGATCAAAATAATGCCGCAACTATTGCCAACAACTTTGTTGGAGACAATGTAGATTTGATATTTGCTAATTCTACGCCAAGTGCACTAAGTGCACTGAACGCAACGAAAGAAATTCCCATTGTTTTTACTTCAGTAACAGATGCAGTTGGAGCCGGTCTTGTAACAGCAATGGATGAACCAGGGGAAAATATTACAGGAACTCTTGATAACCATCCTGAAGCTATTCCAAACACGGTTAAATTTATCGATGAACAACTTGGGGCTAAGACAATTGGTGTTGTTTATAATTCAGGTGAACAAAACTCAAATTCACAAATCGATCTTATTAAGAAAGCGATGGAAGGAACGGATTTAGAATTAGCTGAAGCAACTGTTTCGACTTCTGCAGAAGTAAAGCAGGCTGCTGAATCCTTAATTGGAAAAGCAGACGTTTTTTATATTATTACGGATAACACAGTGGTTTCTGCTTTAGAATCAGTAGTGCAGGTTGCTAATGATAATGATATGCCGTTATTTGTTGGTGAGCTTGACTCTGTCGATAGAGGCGGATTCGCAGCTTACGGATTTAATTATGAAGATATTGGCTATGAAGCAGGGCAGATGGCCGTTCAAATCTTAAAGGGTGAAAAGACGACTGCTGATCTTCCAGTTCAATATCCGCAAAACTTAAAGCTTCTTATTAATAAAAAAGCAGCAGAGGAAATGAATGTTGAATTGAAAGATGAGTGGAACGATATAGCTGAATTTATTGAGTAAAACAAAAAGGGCTTCTAAAATGATGTTCAGAAGCCCTTCATTCTACTCTTAACAGTTATTTTCTACTGAAGTTTTTATAGAAAGGAAGATACGATGTTTACTGCGATTTTTGGCTCCTTAGAAGCCGGTGCTATATATGCATTAATGGCTCTAGGTGTTTACTTATCATTTAGAATACTAGATTTTCCGGATTTAACAGTAGATGGAAGCTTTGTAACAGGTGCCGCTGTAGCATCTATCCTAATTGTTGGCGGAACGAACCCGTTTCTTGCTACGATTGCTGCGATGATTGCTGGTTTTATTGCCGGATGTTTTACAGGACTACTGCATACAAAAGGAAAGATTAACCCATTGCTATCAGGGATCCTGATGATGATTGCTCTTTATTCTATTAATCTTCGTATTATGGGTAAATCAAATGTTCCTTTGTTACAGGAATCAACGGTTATTACAATGATCACAGATTTCTGGAAAGGGCTAAAGATTGATGAAGGAATCTCATCTTTATTTACTTCTATCGGCTTAGCTGGTTTTATTCCTAAGACTTGGGGAATTCTTATCTTTATGCTTGTTCTTGCATTTGCTATTAAGTTCGCGATTGATTTCTTCTTGAAGACAGATATTGGGTTGGCGATCAGAGCTACTGGTGACAATGAAACAATGATCAAAAGCTTTTCAGCAGATACAGATAACTTAAAAATTCTTGGTCTAGGTCTTTCTAACGGTTTAGTTGCTCTTTCTGGAGGACTAATTGCACAGTTTGGCGGATTTGCAGATGTTGGAATGGGAATCGGGATGATTGTTACAGGTCTTGCTTCCGTTATTATTGGTGAAGCTGTCTTTGGAGCAAAGAATATTATTAGAGCTACTCTAGCTGTTATTGGCGGAGCGATCCTTTACCGAATTATTATTACATTGGCGTTACGAGTAGAATTCTTAGAAACAGGCGATATGAAATTAATCACAGCATTCATTGTGGTCTGTGCACTTGTTATTCCTAGAATTATTGATTTTCAGCGTGAAAAACAAAGAAAGAAAAAGAGAATGGTATCTTTCAAACAAAGCGTAAACGAAAAAGCTAACGAGAAAAGTGGTGAAAATCTTGCTACAGTTAAATCAGATTTATAAAGTTTTTAATGAGGGAACACCTGACGAGAAGATTGCGCTTGATCATGTCAATTTAGCGCTTGAACCAGGGGATTTTGTAACCGTCATTGGAAGTAACGGGGCAGGGAAGTCCACTTTAATGAACATGATATCTGGAAAACTCACTCCTGATATCGGTGAAGTGAAAATTGACGGAAATGATGTAACAAATATTAAAGAACATAAAAGATCCAGATTGATTGGGCGAGTATTTCAGGATCCAATGGCAGGAACAGCTCCATCGATGACCATTGAGGAAAATTTGGCGATTGCTTATGCTAGAACAGAATCGAGAGGACTTGGAAAAGGAGTCTCCAAAAAGAAACGCGATTTTTTCAAGGAAAAGCTAGAAATGCTCCATCTAAATCTTGAAAATCGTCTCCAAGCAAAGGTAGGGCTTCTTTCAGGAGGGGAACGTCAAGCGTTGTCATTATTAATGGCGACTTTTACTGAACCTAAAATCCTTCTTTTGGATGAACATACTGCAGCATTAGACCCTTCTAGAGCTGAGCTAATAACGCATTTAACGAAGGAAATCGTTAAAGAGTACCAATTAACCACACTAATGGTTACACATAATATGCAGCAAGCATTGGACCTTGGGAACCGCTTAATTATGATGGACAAAGGACAGATTATTTTCCAAGCCAATGAAGGACAAAAACGGCAATTAACGGTTGAAAAGCTGTTAGAAGAGTTCCAGCGAATTCGTGGAGAGAAAATGAACAGCGATCGGGCTGTGTTGATTTAAATTACTTTTTTATTAAAAAGTTGGTCATTCAAACACATGGTTTTCCATGTGTTTTCTTTTAATGCTAAATTATGGTTGATATTTTCTATAAGATTACTATACTATTATTTATTGGGGATTTTTTACATATTATTTAATGAAACGAATGAGGTGATGCGACCATGTCTGAAATGATTCTGCAAAAATCGGCTACTGAATTCCGGAGAGGCTTTCAATCAGGAATCAGCATTGGAATTGGCTACTTTCCAGTGGCGATAACCTTTGGTTTATTAGCAAAAACAACGGGACTATCTATTGGGGAAACCCTGCTAATGAGCCTTGCTGTTTATGCTGGTGCGGCACAGTATATGAGCTTAAGTCTGCTGGCCCTTGGAACAGGGATCTTTGAAATTATTCTCAGTACATTTATTGTAAATATACGGCATTTCCTTATGTCTGCATCCTTAAATGAAAAAACAGAAGACGATAAACCGTTCGTAAAGGCGCTGTATGCGTTCGGGATAACGGATGAGACCTTTTCTGTTGCTGCCGTTAAAGAAGGAACCATTTCAACCGGTTATATGTTTGGTCTTAATTTGGTTGCATATGCGAGCTGGGGGATCTTTTCAGGTGTAGGCTTTTTAATCGGTTCCAGTTTGCCTCAAACTTTGCAGGAAAGTATGTCTGTTGCTTTATACGCGATGTTCATTGGTTTGTTAGTCCCTTCTATGAAGAAAAGCATGAAAGTCGTTTTTTTAGCTGTGTTAGCAGCATGTTTCAATATTATATTTATGAGTACTGAACTCCTTTCCAGCGGATGGGCGATTGTTCTTTCCACCTTGCTGTCAGCTATTATAGTAGAGATGATTGTGACAATGAGACATAAAGAAAGGGGGAGTGGTCATGAAGCCTGAGATAGTGTGGATGATCGCAGGGATGGCTGTTGTTACATACATTCCAAGAATGCTTCCTTTCGTGTTATTTAAAGGTAAGGAATTACCAGCCTTTTTACAGGGGATTTTAAAAAATGTTCCTTACGCTACATTAGGTGCATTGATATTTCCAGGTATTTTTTTTATCCAAGAAGATATTTGGTACGGGATTCTTGGAGCTGCAGCGGCATTTATTGCTGCTTTTCTTGGTGCAAATATTATTGTAGTCATCCTAGGGGCGATCGCCGTATTATCGGTGTATTCTTACTTTTTCTAATACCTGCATGGAGCTGGTTCTCACAGAGAACCAGCTTTTTGTTTACTAATGTTAATTTTAAGAGATGCTAACATATAGTTCTAAATAGATGGGATACTTACTAAAATGGATATAGAGGTTGTACAACAAGGAGGGGGAGTGAAATGGCAAGAAAAATTGGTCTATATGGAATTTTAGCATATGTCATTTACGGACTATTTTTTTATTGGTATTTGTTTTTCTTTGCAGATTCTAGTCTGCCTTTTGAATACACAGGGTCAAAAGCAGACCCAGAGACTTTCTTGAATGAACGAGAGCTCATGCTGAGTGAAGAGTATTCTAAATATCGGAATTTCTTGTTTTTCATTAGTACACCGTTTGAGTGGATTTTTTATGTGTTGATTTTGGTGACAGGCTTATCCTCTGCATTTAAGCGGTGGTCTGAGCAGTCTTCAAAATATAAGCTTGTAAGAACTGCAATCTATGTCGTTTGGTTATCCTTTTTTGCTTTTATTGCAACATTTCCTTTGAGTTATATCGGGTATTCATTATCGAAATCCTATAACATTTCAACTCAAACTTTTGCATCATGGATGAAAGATGAATTAATTGACTTTTGGATAAATTTTGGAACGATGTTTATTATTGTGGCTGTTCTTTATTGGCTGATGAACAAAAGTACAAAAAGATGGTGGCTTTATGCATGGCTGTTATCGGTTCCATTCACTTTATTTATGATGTTTCTTCAGCCCGTTGTTATCGATCCGCTTTACAATGATTTTTATCCATTAAAGGACAAGGAGTTAGAGACGAAAATTTTAGAACTTGCCAGCACTGCTGATATTCCAGCTGAGCATGTTTTTGAAGTGAATATGGCGGAAAAAACGAATGCGTTGAACGCCTATGTAACCGGAATTGGAGCAAATTCCCGGATTGTGTTATGGGATACGACTTTGAATAGATTAACCGACGATCAAATTCTTTTTATCATGGCCCACGAGATGGCCCATTATGTCGAGAAACATCTGTATATAGGAATAGGAGGCTATCTTCTTTTATCCTTAGTTGGTCTTTACTTAACATCACGATTTATGAATCTTATCATTCATAAGTGGGGAAAGGCATTAAAAATCCCTGCAGTTAACGACATTCGCTCTTTACCGCTGTTCCTCATGATTTTGTCAATGCTTTTGTTTGTATCAAGTCCTCTTTCGAATTTTGTTTCGCGGTATCAGGAGACGAGAGCAGATCGTTATGCTATTGAAATGACCGAGAATTCAGAGGCAGGGATAGCCACATTCCAAGAACTTACAAAAGCTGGCTTAAGTCAGGTGAATCCCCCGCTTTTAGTCAAGATCTTTCGATATGGTCATCCAACCATGTTAGAACGTATTTCGATGATTGAGGAATACGAAATTGAAAAAAGAAATCAAGAGTAAGCAAGGTCCATTTTGGGCCTTTTTCCTTTTTATGAGCGGTATGGTTCACGTGAAGAAGTCCCTGCCGCAATAGGCAGGGACTTCTTCACATTGTCGATATAGTAATTCTACGTTCCAAACCTTTTGTTAAGTTCTTTAAATTGAGAGGACAACTGAAGAAATGCTTTTTTGTCTCTGTTATCAATGGCTTGATCAATGCGTCTAGTCAACTTTTCTTTTTCAGTGTTTAACAATGCCTCAGACAAAATCATGTCAATGTAAAGATTTAAAACATACGCTTCCTTTTCCTTCTTGCGATTCATTGCACCGGATTTCATTAATTCAGAATAAGATTTTTCTTTCATCGAAATCACCTCGGATGCTTTTTTATATTATATGGAATTTTCAGAAAATAATCAACAGAATTTTTAAAAAATTTAGAAAAGTTATTAAGTGAAATTTTGAATTATTTTTGAATAATTTTAAAAAAACATAAAAAAAAAATAAATTACTGATATGATAGGATAGGTTAGAAATAATTTTCACAGGAGATGAAAAAATGGACCAAACGCATCATTTAGTTGATAAATATGAAATTAATTCCTCTACTATGACCGTAATGCCATTATCATACGGCAGTAAGGTGTATTCAAAGATTTTTGAGTTTGAAGCAGAGTTTATTTCTCCTTTTAAACCACTCGAGATTATAAAAGAAAGCTGTGGGTTTTTTGGAAGTAGTTTCGAAGGCAGGAAAGAGGGAACGCGTAAGCTCACTGGAGTTACACATAAGGTCCCAATTGCAATTTCCCCTTCAAACTTTATCTACTTTTTCCCAACGAGTTCACCTGAAAATATGGACTGTATTTGGATTGCATATCATCATATATTTGATTATAAAAAAGGGGAGCAGAACAGTACCATCATAAAGTTCAAGAATAATCAATTCCTGCAAGTCCCAATTTCAACGAGTTCATTTCAAAATCAGCTTGTAAGAACAGTCATGTTAAAGTCGAAACTGACCCAGCATATTGACGAAACCAATCAACACTCCAATTTTAAAAATTATTTAAGGATATCAACTTCTGCAGAGAAATCTAATCAATACAAACTGTAAGCGCTTTATATAACGTTAGTCTCCGAAATATTAGCAGGAGTTATTTTGATTTTGAGAAGGATTTGCCCTATTGTGATTGGCAAAGTAGTAATCTAATAATTCCTGTACCTTATTTCGTATCCTTGGATTAAAGTAATTATGATGTTCTTCGTAGCCTTTATAAAAGAATGTATACATGGTGAAGGCTTCATCTCGATTTTTTTCATATACTTTCAGATTATGTTTGTTCATATACCTCTTCACTTCTGTAAGTTCCGCTTGAACCATTTTCATCGTTTTTTCGATTAGATTCAGGTAAGGTTGTTTTAGTTTGAATGGACCGTTATTAATAATGACCAAATCTTTATTTAAGATCGTGAGAAGCATTGGCAAATAAATCGCTTTTTCAATGATATCTCTATCTTCATCGGGGATTCGAGTCATAATCCTATCTCCTTCAGTATTTTTGTTAAGAACAAATGTTCGTGTTGTTAATTTTATAAAAAAATGATCACTTTTGCAAGTACTGTACAGTTAGACCATCACGATAAATTTAAAAAATGACCGCACCTTTTTTGTAATAAAAGGTGCAGTTTTATTTTTAAGGGTCAAGTAAATATTCCTAAATAAAATTAGAAATACAAGTTCACGTTTGATACCCTTAATACAAAAGTATTAATATGAAAGATAATAAAGAGAAACTTCTTTTAAAAAAATCAGTCATATATATAGATTGGAATGATATTATTTTTCAGAACGGAAGGTAAAAGCCAATGAGATATGAACGACATAAACAAAAAAAGAAAAGAAAATGGAAGTTTTTCTTATTGATACTCTTAGTAATGATCGCGGGTGTGTTTATATATAGTTATTCCCAGTATAATCAAGGGGTTTCACAATCATTAGAGAATACTGGCGTTCCGGTAAAACAGGAAAAGTATGAGTTTAATGGGAAAAAGGATCAATACGGTGGAATAAACATTCTGCTGCTCGGAAGTGATTCAAGAGGGGAAGACAAGGCTAGGACGGATACAATCATGATTGCAAGGTACCATCCTGGCTCGGCAACATACAAGTTAATTTCGATCATGAGGGATACTTTTGTAGAGATTCCAGGTTACGGAAAAGGCAGGATTAATACTGCGTTTGCAAATGGCGGCCCTGAATTATTAAGAGAAACGATTAAGGAAAATTTTGATTTAGAAATTCAGTATTATGCCATTGTGGATTTTGAAGGTTTTGTCCAGTTAATTGATGAGGCTTTTCCAGAAGGAGTAGAAGTAAATGTGGAGAAAAAAATGTCTCATAATATCGGCGTTACGATTGAACCAGGACTGCAGCGTTTAGATGGTGAGCATCTTCTAGGTTATGTTCGCTTTCGGCATGATGCTATTGGAGATTTCGGAAGGGTTCAAAGGCAGCAAGAGGTTGTCCAGGAAATTGGGGACCAGCTTACAAGTCTGCAGACAATACCTAAGCTGCCAAAGTTGATTGGAGTTGTGACCCCTTTTATTAATACGAATATGAGTACCGGTGATATTTTATATATAGGGAAGGACTTTTTATCAAAAGAAAATCGCAGTATTGATACATTGAGAATACCTGTTGATGGTTCATGGGACGATGCACCAGTAAATGGGGCCTCTGTGTTGTCAATTGACCTTGAAGCAAATAAAGCAGCACTGGGTGAGTTTCTTTCTGAATAGAAGCTTCCATATGTTCTTGTTATAAGAAAAAAGTGTACAATAATTATTAGAAACTACTATACGGAGCAGGTCGTTTGTGCTTTTTCGTAAAAGGAGTTATTTAGGTGGACGTAGAATTACTGAAAGAATGGTTTACACTAGAGAATATTATGGAGTTAATCGCAGAATATCGATCATTAGGGCCTATTCCCGGAATCTTGCTTCCTTTGTTAGAGGCTTTTCTCCCCTTTTTACCATTAGTATTATTCGTAATGGCTAACGCTAACGCATTCGGATTATGGTTCGGCTTCCTTTTCTCTTGGATTGGAGCGTCGCTTGGGGCATTATTAGTATTTTTACTGATCCGTAAATACGGACAAAAAAAGTTTTTAAATGTCTTGAAAAAGCATCAAAAAGTTGAAAAGCTTATGTTATGGGTTGAAAGCCATGGGTTTGGTCCATTATTTCTGTTATTATGCTTTCCTTTTACACCATCAGCGATTGTGAATATTGTAGCCGGATTATCGAAAATAAGCATTGCGCAGTATATGCTCGCGGTATTGACAGGAAAAATGGTTATGATTTTTACGATTAGTTTTGTTGGTCATGATGTAAGATCACTTATTACACAACCGACCCGAACCATCATTGTCGGAGTCGTTATCTTTATTTTATGGCTGGTCGGAAAACAAATTGAGAGCAGGTTAAATCAGCATCCTCAAAAAGAAAAACAAAAAAGCAACTAATGATTGGAGGTGTCCATGATGAATGAGGAGATAAAAAAAGAGGGCTTGGAATGGGTTAAAGCACTAGGAATTGGTTTAATTATTATCCTTTTTATACGCGTCTTTTTTTTCTCGAATTATCAGGTTGAAGGAGAATCCATGATGCCGACACTTAAAGATGGTAATTTATTGGTTGTCAACAAGATTGGCTATCAAATCAGTGACCTCGAAAGATTTGATGTTATTGTTTTTCACGCTAATAAAGATGAGGATTATGTGAAGCGTATCATTGGTTTGCCTGGCGACCGAATACAATATAAGGACGATCAATTAATAGTCAATGGCGAAAAGGTCGCAGAACCGTTCTTGGAGAAATACCGCAGTCAAACTATCATTGGAAGGCTTACAGGAGACTTCACGTTATCAGAGATTACCGGGGTTGAAACGGTGCCAGAGGGAAAACTGTTTGTATTAGGGGACAATCGTTTAGGCAGCTGGGATAGCCGCCACTTTGGATTTATTTCAGCAGATGAAGTGGTCGGTAAGGTCAATCTTCGTTACTGGCCGATAGATGAAGTAGATGTTTCGTTTTAATGCTAGACAAAGGAGGGTGAGTTTTTACTCGCTCCCCTTTGTCTATTTTTTGTACCGTTAAATAGGATAATTCCACTTAGCTTTGAGCTCTTTTGAAATCAAATATCCTGAGATCATATTAAAGAAAAAGAACACGGCTAAAAGCAGCAGGAGAACTTGAAAGTTAAGGACCATGGCAACTGGCGGGGCCACGCTGGCACCAATCAGTAAAATGAAGGAGTATAAGGAAAGAGCTTTTGCACGATGAAGAGCCCCTAACATCCCGATTAAACTAATAATGGTAGGAATGAGAAGAGAAATGGAAGCAACGAATAGGACTGAAAAGAACATAAGGGCATATAAGCTTTGGAAAACAACCATTAACACTATACTAGTCACACTGAGAGTTAAACCCGCAAACAACGTTTTGTCTGTACCAAACTTGTCAATTAATTTACCTGTAAAGAGAGATAGTATTGCTCCAGTTAAGCCCACAGCCCGAAGGACGAATAATTCTTCAGTTGTTCCATCGTAAAACCGGCTGAACCCCTCGTAAAGAGCTACAAATGAAAATAAAAGTGTAAAAGTAATCCCATAACATTTTAAGAGGCTCTTGTTCTTCAATAGCCTAATCATAATCATGACCACAGATTTTTTTTCAAATTCTGGCTGCTGCGCTTTAGGGAAAATAATAAATGCTGAGATAAATAGAAGGAAGTAGCAAATTGCAAAAAAGTAAAACACATATTCCCATTGAAAATGGATCGAGAGTGTTGAGCTTATTAACTGTCCAATAATACCAGCCATTAGAAAGCCAGTATTAATAAAAACAAGTAATAAGGTTCTTTTTCGATGGGAAAATAAATCGAAGGAATAGGCAAAAGCAACTGGTGCGAAGCTGCCAAGGGTCAGACCCTGTATCGATCGGGAAACCAACAGGCTTACCAGACTATCTGAAAGCCCAACTGCTAACGTAGAGATAGCAGAGGCGAGTAGTCCAACTACTATTACTTTTTTTCTCCCGTATCGATCAGAGGCGGGGCCGAAATACAATAACCCAATGGCATAAAATACTGTAAATAAACTTCCTGCGAGAACAACTTGAGTTTCCTTGATCTGCAAGGATTGTGAAATTGCCCCGTAGAGCGGGATTAATGTGTAAATATTGCTAGCTACAAAAACCCCTATTACCGTTAAGAACAATGCAGTAAGCTTTAGAAAAGTATTTGAAACCATTGCTAACACCACCCACCATATATTATATGCTCAGGGCGTACTGTTGGCAGGTTGTATATATGTAGATGGTTCTAGCCGATTTAACGTATTACTTTGCGGCTTTTAGTTTCTTGACCATATACTGAATCAAATCTAAATTATTATCAATAAAATTCAACCGATCATGTGCAAGCTGGGACCACTCAGAATCGCGGTTCATAGCTGAAGTAATATGCTTTATTCCAAAGGTATACCTTTTAAAGAGTTCTGTAACGATGTAGCTTTCTCTAATAGGTGATTCTGTTTTATTCATTATATTTTCAAGGTCTTCAGATAGCCAATCAGGGGCATTTACGATCGCTTTTTCAATTAATACTTCAAAATCATTGTTCATTTGTTCGTCACCTTTTTAAGAAATTTTTTAGTTATAGAGAAAGTATAGTCTTTATAATTGTGTTTTAGCAAATATATAAAATACCTTTTATAGATTACCTCAATTTAAGAAAAATATGATAAGACTGTCTAATGATAATTTGACCATTTTCTGTGTTAAGATGTTTAAGTGAAAAACAAAAGGTCAGAAATGATAAAGGAGGTTCACAAATGTCAATCCGATTACTAATTGGACGAGCTGGTACGGGGAAAACAACAGTATGCTTGAATGAACTGCAAAATCATATGCTTCATGAACCAGACGGTCATCCATTAATCTATTTAGTTCCTGATCAAATGACCTTTTTATCGGAATATAAATTAGTCTCAGCCTCCGGATTAAGTGGAATGATTCGTACGCAAGTGTATAGCTTCTCCAGACTTGCCTGGAGGATATTGCAGGAAACAGGCGGTATCAGCAGATATCATTTAAATAATGTAGGGATCAGCATGCTGATTCAAAAAATTATTGATGACAAAAAAGATGAACTAAAGCTTTTTGAAAAAGCATCAGATAAAAATGGGTTTATTCAACAAATGGAACAAATCTTAGTTGAATTTAAACGATATTGCATCCGTCCTGAAGAGCTCGCTGAAAAACAGCATTTTCTATCTGAGCAGGATAGTGCAGAAAGAGTACTGCAGGATAAGCTGCATGACCTGGAATTGATCTACCAGGCTTTTGAAGAAGCTTTATTTGGTAAATATATAGATACAGAAGATTATTTAAAGCTGCTGGCAGAAAAGATTAGCCAGTCACAATATTTAAAAAGTGCGGAGATTTATATTGACGGTTTCCATAGTTTTACGCCGCAAGAATATATGATTGTAGAACAACTTATGAATCATTGCAGACGTGTTACCATTGCTTTGACACTAGATAAGCCATTTTATGAACAGTCTCCTGATGAACTTCATCTTTTTCGTATGTCAGGTGAAACATGTCAGACAATTTATGAGATTGCTAGAATAAATGGTATTGAAGTGGAAGAGTTCGTGCTGCATGAACAAATGAGGATGGCTCATGACTCTTTACAGCATTTAGAAACTCATTTTGACAGCCGTCCAGCGGTTGCTTACACAAAGGAACCATTGATTCATTTAGGACAAGCTGTAAATAGGAGAGCAGAAATTGAAGGGATTAGCCGTACAATCCGGAAGCTTGTTAGAGAAGAAGGCTATCGTTACCGTGATATCGCCCTTTTAATGAGGAATGGGCATGACTACCACGACACGATTGAGACGGTCTTTGAAGATTATGAAATACCTGTTTTTATCGATCAAAAACGAACAATGCTGAACCACCCGCTCATGGAACTAATCCGTTCTAGTCTAGAAATCATTAATGGATTTTGGAGATATGAGCCTGTCTTTAGGGCTGTTAAAACAGAATTATTGTTTCCAGTAGAAGCAAATCGTACCCTTATCAGAGAAAAAATGGATGTGCTGGAGAACTATGTGCTCGCCTATGGAATTCAAGGTGAAAAGTGGACAAAGCGCGATCGTTTTAAGTATAAGCGGTTTCGAGGTCTTGAATTTGAATCTACCGTCCAAACCGATGAGGAATTAAAGATGGAGAACGAATTGAATGAACTGAGAACAATGATTACTTCGCCTATTCTGAGGTTATCGAGAAGGCTGAAAAAGGCTGAAGTGGGCCGGGAGTACTGTGAAGCACTTTATTTATTTTTAGAAGAAATCGAGATTCCAACCAAACTTGAATCTTGGAAACAAGCTGAAGAAGAAAAGGGAAATCTAATTAAGGCAAGGGAACATGATCAAGCATGGAATGCGGTGATGGAGCTCTTAGACCAGTTTGTAGAAATGCTTGGTGATGAGCAGCTATCGATGAAAAAATTCGCTTCCATTTTAGATGCAGGCTTGGAATCTTTTAGGTTTTCACTTGTTCCGCCGGCAATGGACCAAGTATTGGCAGCAGATTTAGAAAAATCGCGTTTAGATGATGTGAAAATTGCTTTTGTCATTGGATTAAATGAAGGGGTGTTACCTGCAAAGTTTTCTGATGATGGAATATTGGCGGATGAAGATAGGGAAAACTTGTTAATGAAAGGGCTAAAGATATCAGCGAGCAGTACTATAAAGCTTTTGGATGAAGAGTTTATTGCCTACACGGCCTTTACGACACCGTCAGACAGGCTGTATATCAGTTATCCTTTAGCTAATGAAGAAGGAAAGGCGCTGCTGCCCTCACCTTATATTAAAAGAATTACATCTTTATTTCCTAATGTTCTTCATCATGTCTATATGACAGAACCGTCAGAGATGAGTGAAGTCGAACAGCTCGATTTTATTTCTAATGAATTAACGGCAATTTCCTTTTTAACGGCACAGCTGCAGCTAAAGAAGCGCAATTACCCAATACATGATATTTGGTGGGATGTATATAATCATTACTTGCATTCACCCAATTGGCGTGAAAAGACTAAGAAAATATTATCTAGTTTAAATTATAAAAATCAATCCACGCCGCTTTCACCTGAAACAACCGAGGATTTATATGGAGACAGTATTCAAGCAAGTGTTTCAAGAATGGAATTATTTAATAGCTGTCCGTTCTCCCATTTTGCGCAGCATGGATTAAAGCTTCGCGAAAGACAGGTATTTCGATTAGAAGCTCCCGATATAGGCGAACTGTTTCATGGCGCATTGAAGTATATCGTGGAAACGGTGATGGTCAGCAAAACTTCATGGAATGAGATGACAAAGGAAGAAATTGAAAAGCTGGCAAAAGAAGCCGTTGAATTATTGGCTCCGAAATTGCAGCATGAAATTCTACTTAGCTCGAACCGTCATCATTATATTAAAAGAAAGCTTCAGCAAATCATTAGCAGAGCTTCAAATGTGTTAAAAGAGCATGCGGTCGCTAGTGATTTTGTACCTGTTGGACTTGAAATTCCGTTTGGGCCGAAACAAAAACTTCCTGCGATGAAGTTCTCATTGAAAAATGGAACAAAGATGGAGTTGATCGGAAGAATTGACCGAGTTGATAAGGCAGAGGACAATAATTCGGTGTTTTTAAGAATTATAGATTATAAATCAAGTGAGAGAGATTTAAACATTAATGAAGTTTATTATGGCCTTGCCCTGCAAATGTTAACCTATCTAGATATTATTCTCGAAAACTCTTTCGCGTTAGTAGGAAAACAAGCTGACCCCGCTGGAGTTCTTTATTTTCACGTGCATAATCCGATTGTTAATAGCACAAAGATACTTTCATTAGATGAAATTGAGAAGGAGCTCCTGAAGAAATTTAAAATGAATGGCCTTATGCTGGGTGATGAAAGAGTCATTAAACTGATGGATAATACGCTGGAATCCGGAGATTCGCAGATCATATCTGCAGGAATAAAGAAGGATGGTACACTTTCGCAGCGTTCTAAGGTGGCAAAAAAAGAAGAGTTTAACGAACTAAGAAGTTTTGTGCGAAGTAAGTATGTTCAAACGGGAAATGCAATCGTGGACGGGAAGGTGGAAATTTCACCTTATAAAATGAAGGACCGATCTCCTTGTACTTTTTGTTCGTATAAAACAGTTTGTCAATTCGATGAATCAATGGAAGGAAATCAGTATCGTAAGCTATTGATACAACCGAAGGAACGTATTATGGAGCTAATTAGAAAGGAGGAGGAACATGACGAGAATGATCCTGCCACCGAAGCCTGAAGGGGCAACATGGACGGATGATCAATGGAAAGCAATCACTGCAAGCGGACAGGATATCCTCGTTGCTGCTGCAGCGGGGTCAGGAAAAACGGCTGTACTTGTAGAGAGAATTATTAAGAAAATTATTTCTTCACACGACCCCATTAACGTAGATCAATTATTGGTCGTGACGTTTACTAATGCATCAGCCGCAGAAATGAAACACCGTATTGGAGAAGCATTGGAAAAAGCGATTAACGAAAATCCATCATCCAAGCATCTAAGGAAGCAATTGACTCTTTTAAATAGAGCGTCCATTTCGACCCTGCACTCCTTTTGTCTTGAGGTAATACGTAAATATTATTACAGAATTGATGTGGACCCGGGATTTCGGATTGGAGATGAGACGGAAGTTCAGCTTTTACGGGATGAAGTTATGGAAGAATTGTTTGAGGAAGAGTATGGGAAGAAGGACAATGAATCGTTTTATGCTCTCGTTGACACTTTTTCGAATGATCGCAGTGATTTAGCACTTCAAAATATTGTTCGAGAAATTTATGATTTTGCCAGATCGAATCCAGAACCTGAACAATATTTACAATCCATGATACAGATGTATAAGGTGGACGAGTCTGTTCCTTTAGAGAAACTCCCCTTTATGCATTCATTAATGTATCATATAGAGCTCCAGCTAGAGGGGGCGAAGCAGCTGCTTCAGCGTGCCCTCCAATTAAGTGAGATGCCCGGAGGTCCTGCGCCGCGGGCAGAGAACTTCCTCGACGATATCCGAATCATCGACAGCTTATTGGAGGCAAAGAATGAGTCATGGGAAAGATTATATTTTGCTTTGCAGGCAATTTCCTTTTCAAGAGCTAAACCGTGTAAAGGTGATGAATTCGATAAAGAGTTAATAGAACGGGCTCAAAAACTGCGTGATAAAGCCAAAAAGGCCGTTCAAAGTATTCAAGGGGAGTTCTTTTCGCGAAAACCGGAAAGTTTCCTGCGCGATATGAAGGAAATGTCAACACATATAGAAACTTTAGCAGAGCTGATTAACCGATTTTCTGACGCTTTTAATGCTGTTAAGAAAGAAAAAGGACTTGTTGATTTTGCTGATTTAGAGCATTTTTGTCTGCAGATATTAGGAGAAAAGGATACGGACGGAAACCTCATTCCTTCTGATGCAGGCAGATCTTACAAAAATCAGTTTAAAGAAGTCTTTGTAGACGAATATCAAGATACGAATATGGTGCAAGAAGCCATTCTCCAACTTGTAACAGCGGAAAGTGAAGAGAACGGGAACTTGTTCATGGTAGGGGATGTTAAGCAGTCCATTTATCGTTTTCGTCTAGCAGAGCCGAATTTATTTTTAGGGAAATATAATCGCTTTACTGTGGATGGAGAGGAAACAGGCTTAAAGATTGATCTGTCGAAAAACTTTAGAAGCAGAAAAGAAATTTTAGATGGCACTAATTTTCTTTTTAAACAACTAATGGGGGTTAAGGTTGGCGAAATAGAGTATGATCAGGCCGCAGAGCTTGTAAAAGGTGCCAATTATCCGGAAGACGAGAATCACCCCATTCAATTACTGTTGATTGATCAAGAAGGAAAAGAAAGTGTGGAAGAGGAAAATGAGGATGCTGCGTCAATCCAATTCGACGCCGCCGATCTTGAACAATCACAGCTTGAAGCAAAAGTGATAGCTTCTAGGATAAAAAAGATGATTGAAGAGAGAAAGCAGGTCTTCAATTCAAAAAGCAATACAAATCGCCCAATCATGTACAGAGATATTGTCATTTTACTCCGCTCGATGACATGGGCGCCGCAAATTATGGAAGAATTTAAAGAACAAGGCATTCCGATTTATGCTAATTTATCTGCCGGTTATTTTGAAGCAACAGAAGTCTCGATTATCATGTCATTATTAAAAATTATTGATAACCCATATCAAGATATTCCTCTTGCTTCTGTTCTGAGGTCTCCGATTGTTGGCTTATCAGAAGAGGAACTAGCTTTAATCCGCGTTCAAAATCGGCGTGGTGCCTATTATGATGCGGTGGTATCTTTCCATCAGTCGAAGCCTTCTCCTCAAAGAGAAGAACTGCATGAGAAAATCAGTAAATTCCAAGAAATGCTGGAGAAATGGAGATCTCAAGCGAGACAAGGTGCGCTCTCCGAACTCATTTGGCAATTGTATCGTGACACAGGGTTTTTTGATTTTGTCGGCGGACTGCCTGGCGGGAAGCAAAGACAGGCCAACTTGAGAGCACTGTACGATCGGGCGCGGCAATATGAGGAAACTTCTTTTAGAGGATTGTTCCGTTTCCTCCGCTTTGTTGAACGGATGAGAGATCGTGGAGATGATTTGGGAGCCGCACGTGCTCTTGGTGAGCAAGAGGATGTTGTTCGAATTATGACGATCCACTCCAGTAAGGGACTTGAGTTTCCTGTAGTCTTTATTGCGGGTCTTGGGCGCCAATTTAATATGATGGATTTGAAAAAGAATTATATGCTTGATAAAGAATATGGATTTGCAGCGAAGTATGTAAACGCAGAAAAGAGAATTTCGTATCCATCTCTTCCCCAATTAGCGTTCAGAGGAAAGAAGAGGCTTGAAATGCTTGCGGAAGAAATGCGCGTCTTATATGTTGCTTTAACAAGAGCAAAAGAGGAATTATATTTAATCGCCTCTGTTAAAGAGCTTGAAAAAAAGCTGGAGGAATGGACACAGCAGCTAAATTCTTACGACTGGCTTCTTAAAGACTATGACCGCTATTCTGCCAAAAGCTATCTCGATTGGATTGGCCCTGCGTTGGTTAGACATAGAGAATGCCAACAGTTAAGACTAAATGAAAGTATCCCGTCTATTCTTACATCAGATATAGTAAATCACCCATCTGAATGGAAAGTGGAAATCATGAATGTCAATGAGATTTCAAAGGATGATGAAGCTGCGGAAGAAGGCGGGGAAGCTGTATTGGATCAAGTGTTCCGCGGTGAACCTGTAAACATTTATTCAGAGTGGAAAGATCAAGTTGAGAAGCAGCTAAGCTGGGAATATTCATTTAAAGACGCGGCTACTCATCGGTCGAAGCAATCCGTTTCGGAAATGAAAAGGGCTAGAGAGATGAGTATTGAGGACAGTGGTCAAGAGATGGTTAAATTCAAGAAACCATTATTAAATCGTCCGCGCTTTATGCAGGAAAAAACATTAACTCCTGCCGAAAGAGGAACCGCCATGCATATGGTGATGCAGCATATTGACTTTTCTCAGCATATCGACGAAAAGGCCATTCAACTATTGATTGAAGAAATGGTTGAAAAGGAATTACTGACGAATGATCAAAAAGATGTAATTGATTGTGAACAAATTGTTCAGTTTTTTAGAAGCGATGTAGGAGAAAGATTGCTTGCAGCGGAAAATGTTAAGCGGGAAGTTCCGTTTAGTGCCGCTTTTTCAGCTCGTGCCGCATATCCAAACTGGGAAGGAAATGACGAACATATCCTTATTCAAGGGGTAATGGACTGTATTTTTGAGGATGAGCATGGACTCGTTTTGGTTGATTATAAAACAGATGGAATCACTGACCGCTACAAAGGTGGATTTAAAGAGGCTAGACCTATTCTCGAAGATCGTTACCGTGTTCAAATTGAATTATATACACAGGCATTGGAACAAATCTTAAAGAAGAAAGTGTCAGAACGTTATCTATTTTTCTTTGACGGTGGACACTTGGTGAAATTATAACAAAAAAACCGATAAGGGCTATTTAAGCTCTATCGGTTTTTATATTACTATTCAACTGGAATCTGTATATTTAATTATTTCCAGTAATAGGCTGATCTACCACATTTGTATCTACTCTGTTACTTGCACTGAAGGCATTATTGGTGATAATGAATCCTCCGGTATTTCCAGCCCCAGAGCCTGAAGTACTTTTCGAAGCACTTTTAGGAGAGATAAACAGCGTATCCCCGAATTGGACAACTCCCCCTCCGACATTTACGATCTGCACAGGACCTACAATAGCTGGCATTTATACCATCCTTTTCTTTTTACTGATAACAGTGTATGCATTGGGCAAATCAGCGTGCGTTCTTATTTCCTTCCATTTAACTGTCTAATATGCTTAACTCGAGCTTCAAGAAAAACATTGTTGCTGCTCCCAATATGAAGGATAGATGAAGTTGATACCCCTATAATATCAATTCGATTAACTTTAATAAATGAATTAATGGGAGAGGATTCATAAGTGAGCTCCTCTGTAATGGGATCTAAAGGGATTTCCCTTTTGAATATTTCAAAGTCATCAAAGTTTGCTTCGTTACTAAAAAATAGTTCTTGTTCTCTCTGAATAGCAATAGCTCTTGAAAATGCATGAATAGCCGTCGAATCTCCAATTTCAAAAGTCGAAGTGGTGGCAAGTGAATCAATCGTGATGTGATTTACATAGGAAGTTCTCTTATTTAACATATCCTTAACCTTGCGGGTTTAATGGGACAAATGGTCCTATAATTAATGATTCAGCAGGGGTATCAAAAATCGACGCCAATTGAATCACTTCTGTATCGCCGACTAAAACGAGAGAAGAGCTCGCTACACCGCTAATTCGAATATTCCCGACATCGAGTTCTCGATTATATACTTGAAAATTCATATATGATCAGTCCTTTTCTTTATTTGGAAGGTTTTGCAGAAAAGTAAGAACAGCCTTTTCGATATCTTGTTTTATTTGCTTTTCAATATGGTCATTCACTTTGCCTTTTGCCTCGGCAGAACGTTCATTGATTGGGATTTGTTTTAAGTAATGATCAATTCGATTTGGAAGCTGTTTTTTGATATCCTCCCTAATAAAATCAATATAGGCATCATCTACTTTCCTATCAAGCTGTTCCTCATACTTATTTATTAGGGGTTTTAAGTCCGTTTCTAGATATTGATAGATTCGATCCTCGATTTCCATTGTCCGTTCCATCTGATCTTTAGGGGAGCTGGGAGTTGCAATATTCTTATTTTCAACTTCAAAATCTTCAATTCCTTCGAGGTCAGATGGGTTTAAACCGATGTTTAACGTTCCTTCTAAAGTTTCAACCTTGAGTTGATCAAATTTATATTGTATGGTATCAACATGAACAGGTGGACGGGATTTAAGATTGTTTACTTCCTGTTGCAGATTCTTCAACGTCTTCTCGAGCTCGCGTATTCTTTTTTCCTGTGAATGGACTAGTGTATGCATTTGTTGAATGTAGGTATACAAATCTTGTGTCAAACAAACCACCTCATCAAATGTTGTAAATTTAAAAGAATTATACAGTTGGTGCTGCAGGCGGGCCTAAAGGCACAGCGGGCTGTGAAATTAAACCTTGCGGACTTGTTGTACCCGGTTTTTCTGCTTCCGGTGCAGGCTGGGTAAATCCGCCGGTATTATAAAGGTGGGAGACAGGTTTTATGAGTCCGGCGCTCCCTATTTGGAAAACGGATGAATTCGATATCCCTTCTATTTTAATCATATTAATTTGAATAGATTGCTGAATATAAAAATTCATAGTACCACCTACTATTAAGTGTTTAGAAAAATACTTTGATCAGCCATATCCTGATCGAAAGTGTTGGTTGTGCTAATATGGTTATGCACTTCTAAGACCTCTCCTGTGTTGAACGATCCAGCACCAGAAAAGGTCTTTACTGAAGCTACCGGCATGATTTTATATACATCTCCAATATTAAAGACGGAACTTGTTCCGATTGAAATGACTTGAGCAATTCCAACAATTGCTGGCATGAATGACACCCTTTTCTTAATTAGTTATCAGATAAACGAAGAGAATTACTTTATCATATGTCCTTTTAGGCTAGATGTGATTAAAACGCCTAAGAAGACAGGTTATACTAGATAGGAATTGAAAAATATAAAGAGGAGAAATGGCATTTGAACCCGTTTGAAGAAAATAGAATCATGTCCTTAGACGTGATGAGAGGCATTGCTATTTTTGGGATTTTTTTAGTGAATATGCTTTCCTTTCATTCCCCCTTCCTTTATTTAGACCCATTTTCTTGGTGGCAGTCGCCAAGTGATCAATTTACATATATACTCATTGATATTTTTGCGCAAGGCAGCTTTTATCCGTTATTTGCTCTTTTATTTGGCTACGGCCTAATCATATTAAGAAATAGAACAATTGAAAAAGGATTGTCCTTTATTCCGCTGGCATTAAGAAGATTTTCGATTCTTCTCATAATAGGAATTGTTCATGCCATATTCATTTGGCATGGAGATATATTGGTCAATTATGCCGTTTTTGGTTTTATCTTTCTTCTCTTCATTAAAATGTCGGCAAAAAGCATGATGGTTACAGGTTTTATTTTATGGTTAGTGCCGAATCTGTTTTTATCTTTTTTATTGCTGGCCTCTGGAGGGGATATACCGATTTATAATCAAATGGAAGCCAGAGAGTCTGTTGAAATTTATCAGCAAGGAAGCTTTATGGAAATTACAGAACAGAGAATGGCAGACTGGTATGCTGTAAATAACCCCGCCAATGGAATCTTTATGTTATTTTCTATTTTTAGTTTTTTTCTAATTGGCGGAGGGGCAGCGAAGCTAAGAATCGTCGAAAGAATAGTGGAACTGAGAAAGCCCTTAAAATTAGCTTTAATTTTCTTCCTCACGTTAGGGTTTAGTTTGAAATTACTTCCTTATATTCTAGACCGCAATATAGCACTTGAATATATACAAGATGCATTCGGTGGTCCATTGCTTGCGATCGCATTATGGATTTTGATCTCATTAATCCTATGCAGACAAGAGATGGCGAAGCGGCTTGCTATTTTTGCACCAGTCGGTAGAATGTCGATTAGCAATTACTTAATTCAATCATTGTTATCAACTTTTCTTTTTTATTCCTATGGAGCTGGCTTATATGATAAAATTTCAGTGATTATTGGGACAATTTTAGTCATACTGATCTATGCAGGTCAGATTTTGATGAGCCGATATTGGCTGAAAGGACACAGATATGGTCCAGTAGAATGGCTTTGGCGCAGCTTGACCTATAAAAAGCTTCAGCCATGGAAAGTAAAGGGCAGAAAATTTTAGAAAAATAAATGATATGAGATAATAAATCATGTAGATAAGGAGTGGGGAAGATGAAATTTGTAAGTGCGAAAGACAATCAAGGTACTTTTATAGGAGTTCTCTATCAAGAAGAATACGTACTACCTATAAAAAGAATGGAACAAGTTTGGAAAGGGGAAAGCAATCTCCCAGAAACAATGATTGATTGTATAGGCTTGGGAGCCGAATTTGCTGAAAGGGTTTCAAAACTATTGGAATGGGTTGATCAACATCCTGATAAAAAAGAATTGTTGATATCTCTAAGTGGAGTGAAATTACTTGCTCCTATTCCAAGACCCTCTAAGAATATCTTCTGTGTAGGAAAAAACTATGCGGAGCATGCGATTGAAATGGGAAGCAAAGAGGATATTCCTGAGCATGTGATGGTGTTTACGAAAGCGCCCACTTCTGTTATCGGGCCAAATGAAAAGGTACATAGTCATCATCAAGTAACAGAACAGCTTGACTATGAAGGGGAACTAGCGGTAGTGATTGGCAAAAAGGGGAAGGAGATAAAAAAAGAAGAGGCACTTGATTATGTATTCGGATATACGATTATCAATGATGTTACAGCAAGAGACCTGCAGGCGAGACATAAACAATTCTTTATTGGAAAAAGTCTAGATACAACCTGTCCGATGGGACCATGGATTGTGCATAGCTCTAGAATAGATAATCCAAATAATTTGGATATTGAAACGCGTATTAATGAAGAGGTAAGACAGCACTCTAACACAGAGAACTTTATTTTTCCGATAGAAGAAATCATTTCTGTTCTTTCAAAAGGCATGACACTTGAACCTGGTGACATCATAGCGACGGGGACACCAGCTGGTGTAGGCAAAGGTTTTAAACCGCCTCGTTTCTTGAAAGCCGGAGATAAAATGGAGATTACGATTGAAGGCATTGGTACCCTTCGAAATGATGTGGAGTAAACGTCATGAAAGTTACAATGTTTTCTTTGGTCTTTTAAAAATAAGTATGATAAGATGTTTTTGACTGAATTTTGAGGGAGGCAAAGCAATGACACATGCCCATATAACCACTTGGGTGTTAACTATCATCCTGTTTTTTGCCGCTTTAGCACTTCATAAAAGCGGGAAGTTAAGAGCACAAAAAGTTGTACATATGATTTTAAGATTGTTCTACTTACTAACAATCGCTACAGGTGGTATGTTAATTACATCTTTCTCTGCATATGCGTTAAAGTTAGTTTTTGGAATTTTGGTTATTGTTTTCATGGAAATGGTGTTAGTTCGGACGAACAAGGAGAAAAAGACGACGGCTTTCTGGTTATTGTTCGTTGTGTCTTTGATCGTAACATTATACCTAGGATTTTCCCTGCCACAGGGATTTGATTTCTTCTAAAACATTATAAAACCTTAAAAAGCTGCCATTTTGGCGGCTTTTTTCATTACATTTCAAATCCAATAATAATTTATTGCACATTTTGTCACAAAAAATGATAAATTATCTTTCTCAATTTCTGCTAAATGTTATATACTATAAATCAAAAGGTATAACACATTTGGCGTTTTACATAAAAAATATAACCTAATTATGGTTCGAAGGGTGGTGGAAGTTATTAAACTCACAAAAAGACAGGAAGAGATTCTTCAAATTGTGAAAGAATTTGGCCCAATAACCGGGAAACAAATTGCAGATAAATTATCATTAACAAGAGCCACTCTTCGTCCAGATTTAGCGATTTTAACCATGGTAGGAAATTTAGAAGCTAGGCCGCGTGTAGGATATTCCTATAAGGGGATTGAGATAGACCAATTAACAGATTGGTTTGCTACTCATCTTGTTAGCGCATATAAGGCACATCCAATTGTGTTAAATAAGTCAACATCCGTTTATGATGCGATCGTTCAGATATTTCTCCATGATGTCGGGACTATCTATGCTGTTGACGGTGATGGTCATCTTGAAGGTGTCATTTCAAGAAAAGATCTTTTGCGCGCTTCAATTGGAAATCAAAGTCTCCATGGCCTGCCTGTTAGTGTGATCATGACTAGAATGCCCAATATTATTATGGTTCAGCCTGAAGAAACTCTTCTTGATGCAGCTAAGAAAATGATTGATCACCATATAGACTCCCTGCCTGTTGTACAAGCAAGCCAGCTAAAAGAAGAAACATATAAGGTGGTCGGGAGGATCACAAAGACGACCATTTCAAAAGCATTTATCGAAATTGGTCAACATCATTCAACAATAAAGGGAAGTGAGAGTCATATTGGAAGGTAAAAAAACGGTTTATATCATTTCTGATTCTGTCGGGGAAACGGCGGAACTTGTTGTAAAAGCTGTAGCAACACAATTTAATGGAGGCAACGTCGATATTGTACGAAGTTCATATGTGGAGGATATAGAAGATATTGAAGATGTTCTTCTTATGGCCAAACAAAGTCCTTCTATTATCGCCTACACAATCGTGATCCCTTCCTTAAAGGATTATTTGGATAAAAGGGCAATGGAAGAGAAAATTGCGGCTGTAGATTTATTGCATCCACTTATCGATGCCTTCGCTAAAACCTTTCATCGCAACCCAAAGAATCAGCCGAAGCTCATGAGAAAGCTGGATGATTCTTATTTTCGTAAAATCGAAGCCATTGAGTTTGCGGTTAAATATGATGATGGACGCGATCCAAGAGGCATTCTTAAAGCTGATATCGTATTAATCGGAGTTTCAAGAACTTCGAAAACACCATTGTCTATGTATCTAGCAAATAAAAGATATAAAGTAGCGAATGTTCCACTAGTGCCAGAGGTGTCACCGCCAGATGAATTATATGAGATTCCTAGAAGCAAATGTGTCGGGCTGATTATTACACCAGATAAGCTGAATATGATCCGAAAAGAACGTCTGCGCAGCCTAGGGTTAACATCAGGAGCAAACTATGCAAGCTTTGAACGAATTCTTGAGGAATTAGAGTACGCCGAGAAAATTATGAAACGAATTGGCTGTCCAATTATCAATGTTTCAAATAAGGCAGTAGAAGAAACGGCTGACTATATACTGGATGTTTTGAAAAAAGAGAGGAGCTCCTAAAAATGAAAAGGTTTGTATATCTGTTTAACGAAGGTAATAGCAGTATGAAAGAATTATTAGGAGGAAAAGGGGCTAACCTTGCAGAAATGACAAGCATCGGTCTGCCTGTTCCTTATGGCTTTACGATTTCTACGGAAGCGTGCAATGACTATTATGAGGCTGGCAAAACGATATCTGCTGAATTTCAGGAACAAGTGTTAGCTTCACTAAAGAAACTTGAAGAACAAACGGGGAAGCGTCTTGGCGATCCAAGTAATCCACTGTTAGTTTCTGTACGTTCAGGAGCCGTCTTCAGCATGCCTGGGATGATGGACACCATTCTTAACCTTGGTATGAATGATGAAACAGCAGAAGGTGTTGCCAAATTAACAGAAAATCCTCGATTTGCTTATGATTCATATCGCAGATTTATCCAAATGTTTTCTGATGTAGTTCTTGATGTAGACACCTTCTTCTTTGAGCAGTTATTAGAGGAGTTTAGGGAAAGCAAAGGGTATCAGTCAGACCCTGAATTGACTGCAGAAGACTGGAAAGAAGTAATTGCGGGTTATAAAGGGATTGTAAGGAAGCATACGAAAAAAGACTTTCCTCAAGAACCGAAAGACCAGTTATTTCTTTCAATCAATTCCGTATTTGATTCTTGGAACAATCAGCGTGCGATTGTGTATCGCCGCCTAAATAAAATTCCAGATCATCTTGGTACAGCGGTTAATATCCAAAGTATGGTCTTTGGAAATATGGGGAACGATTCTGGAACCGGTGTTGCGTTTACTCGTAATCCGTCCACTGGTGAAAACATCCTCTACGGTGAATACTTAATCAATGCACAAGGTGAGGATGTAGTTGCGGGAATCCGTACACCGCAGCCGATCCACACTCTCCAAGCTGAAATGCCAGAAGTGTATCAGCAATTTGTTGATACATGTGAACGACTGGAGCAGCATTATCAAGATATGCAAGATATTGAATTCACGGTTGAACGAGGCAAGCTATTCATTCTTCAAACAAGAACGGGAAAAAGAACGGCACAAGCAGCAATTAGAATTGCAGTTGAAATGGTGGAAGAGGGAATTATTGATAAGAATACAGCAATTCTTCGCGTAGACCCTGATCAGCTAAATCAATTGCTGCACCGCCGTATTGATGATTCACATCAGCGGAACCAGCTAGCAAAAGGCTTGCCTGCTTCACCTGGTGCTGCAACAGGACAGGTGGTCTTTGATGCGGATGAAGCAGAAGCATTAGGGAATGATGGGAAAAAGGTAATCCTTGTTCGTGCTGAAACGACACCAGACGATATTCATGGGATTGTTGCAGCTCAAGCTGTTGTCACAAGCCGCGGCGGAATGACAAGCCACGCAGCTGTTGTTGCAAGAGGAATGGGAAAACCTTGTATTTGTGGATGTGAACCTTTAAAAATTGATTTGAAAAATAAACAATTTACTGTTGGCGGCACGGTTGTCCACCATGGGGATATTATTACAATTGATGGCGGAACAGGAGAAATCATGTTAGGAGAAATTCCAATGATTGACCCTCAGCTTTCTGATGAATTCCAGCTGCTGTTAGAATGGGCCGACAGCGCAAGAAAGCTCGGTGTACGTGCAAATGCCGATAATCCAGTTGATGCAAAAAAAGCTTTTGAATTTGGAGCGGATGGAATCGGTCTGTGCAGAACTGAACATATGTTTATGGATACAAGCAGGCTTCCGATCGTTCAAAAAATGATTCTGGCAGAGAGCTATGAGGAACGTAAAGAAGCTTTAGAGGAGCTTCTTCCAATGCAGCAGGGAGATTTTGAAGGGATCTTTGAAGCGATGCAAGGCTTGCCAGCAACGATCCGATTGCTAGATCCTCCACTTCATGAATTTTTACCAGATAAAGAGGAGCTGCTTGTTGAAGTAACAAAGCTGCAACTAACAGAATCAAATGCTGCTGAATTAATGGAAAAAGAAAAACTGCTTAAGAAAGTTCGACAATTAGAAGAGTTTAATCCAATGCTTGGACTTCGCGGCTGCCGATTAGGATTAATGTTCCCGGAAATTTATGAAATGCAGGCAAAAGCAATTTTCTATGCAATTGCAAAAACGACTGAAACAGGTCTCGATGTCAAAGCTGAGATCATGATCCCGCTTGTTGGACATGTAAATGAGTTGAAGAAAATGCGTCAGCTTGTGATGGATGCTGCTGTTCAAATTCAAGAAGAAACAGGAAAAGAATTCGATTATACGATCGGAACAATGATTGAAATCCCGCGTGCTGCTCTAACTGCAGACCAAATTGCTGAGGAAGCTGACTTCTTCTCATTCGGTACAAATGATTTAACACAGACAACCTTTGGGTACAGCCGTGATGATGCAGAAGGAAAGTTTTTACAAGCCTATATTGAAAATAAAGTACTCCCAGATAATCCTTTCGCAGTCTTGGACCAAGACGGTGTTGGAAAGCTCGTCAGTACAGGAGTTTCACTTGGACGAAAGACGAAGCCTCAGCTCAAGACAGGAATTTGTGGAGAACACGGCGGAGAGAAAAGTTCGATTGAATTTTGCTATCAAGCAGGTTTAGATTATGTAAGTTGTTCGCCATATCGAGTACCATTGGCAAGACTTGCTGCTGCACAAGCGTCTATTCGTAATTAATAAAAAAGGGCTGTTCCATAATTGTATGGAACGGTCCTTTTTTAAGATGACAGCTTTTCAATGATCGTTCGCTTCCCATTATTTAATGTATATTCAAATCGATCACTCTTTTTTTCATAATAACAGAAATGATGCTGGACACTGCAGATATCCTCTTGGTTATCAAAAATGATAAAATTTACTCCTTCTTTTCTCTTTCCGTCGTTAAGAAAGGTTAAATGATTATAGCAATAGATGCAATCATAGATAGAAAATTTAAGTGAATTTAGATGGATGACAAACTGGTAAAAGGCATCATCTGGAATTTCCTCAAGTAATCTCTCTAAAGAATAAATAAGATGTTTGCGGATGCGGATCGTATCTTGATCCTTTAATAAAAGGATCTCGTCACCTAAACTGACTTTTCCATCCTCAAATAAGATTCCTTTTCTCCAATGCGTATAGCGTAATACTTCAATTTCTTGATGGAGGAACTCATCTAACAATGATGCTTCTTCAGTTTCGTCATCAAAAAAAACCCATTGATCATTGATGTATTCGATCGTTCCTTCAGTGTATGCACGGGTTTGAAATTCAATTAATTTTAAACGCTGCTGTCTATTCATTGTGTACCTCCAAATATGAATCCTCAACATCATTAGTAGACAATTTCCATTTATTTTAAACTTGCCTCATGTAAATTAGGACGATTAACCATTTCGTTCGCCCAGCATAGGATGGATATATGCTCAAAAATGAATACACAAATGTTCCACTTAGAAAGGATGATGACAATGTGTGGGATAACGGGCTGGGTTGACTTTCAAAGAAATTTAACTCGTGAAGTGGTTACAATTGGTAAAATGACTGAAACATTAACGAAACGTGGTCCTGATGATACGAATATTTGGACCAACACACATGTCGGCTTTGGCCATAAGAGGCTTGTTGTCGTTGACCCTGAAGGTGGAAAGCAGCCAATGACAAAAACGAAAGATGGTTTTTCCTTTACGATTTGTTATAATGGCGAGTTATACAATACGGAAGACATACGGAAAGAGCTGTTATTAAAAGGATATTCCTTTAAGGGTCATTCTGATACAGAAGTTCTATTAACTGCCTATATAGAATGGGCAGAAAATTGCATTAACCACTTAAATGGGATATTTGCTTTTGCTGTTTGGGATGAGAAAAAGAATCAACTCTTTATTGGGAGAGATCGATTGGGAGTAAAGCCACTCTTCTTTGCTGAACTGGAAAAAGGCTTGATTTTTGGCTCAGAATTAAAAGCGCTGCTTGCCCATCCTAATATGAAGACAGAAATCGATCGCATTGGTCTAGCTGAGGTTTTTTCCTTAGGTCCATCCCGTACTCCTGGTTCTGGTGTCTTTAAAGGGATTAAAGAGTTAAGACCTGCTCATGCCCTAACCCTATCGCCAAGCAATGGTTTGAAAATTTGGAGATATTGGAATGTAGAGAGTAAAAAACATGAGGATTCTTTCGAACAGACAGTAGAGAAAGTACAGTTCTTATTTACAGATGCTGTTAAAAGGCAGCTTGTCTCGGATGTTCCTCTATGTACATTCCTATCAGGCGGCGTGGATTCCAGTGCGATTACAGCGATTGCGGCAATGGAGTATGAAAAAGCAGGGAAAGGTAAGCTTCATACGTATTCGATTGATTACGAGGGCAATGATCAATTCTTTAAAGCAAACGAATTCCAGCCAAATTCAGATGCTGCTTTTATTGAGAAAGTTACGAAAGAGTTTGGTACTACTCATCATTATTCTGTTATTACTCAGGAACAGCTTGCTGAGCATTTGATTGAGGCTGTTCATGTAAGGGATTTGCCGGGAATGGCAGACGTTGATTCCTCCTTGCTTTGGTTCTGCCGTGAAATTAAGAAAGATTATGTCGTCAGCCTTTCGGGAGAGTGTGCAGACGAGATTTTCGGCGGATATCCTTGGTTTCATCGAGAAGATGATCTAAACAGGAAAGGATTTCCCTGGATGAGATCGATTCATGAACGTCAGAATCTCTTAAAGGAAAATTGGCGTCAAAAATTACGTCTTGAAGATTATATGATGGAAAAGTATCAAGAAACAATTCGTGAAACACCGAAACTAGATGGTGAGAGTCAGCTTGAAGCAAAGAGAAGAGAGTTGTTCTATCTGAACATGCTATGGTTCATGACGACTTTATTAGATCGAAAAGACCGGATGAGTATGGGAGCAAGCTTAGAGGTTCGTGTTCCGTTTGCAGATCATCGCTTGGTAGAGTATGTCTGGAACATCCCATGGCAAATGAAAATGCATGGCAATCGTGAAAAGGGTCTGCTCCGAAAAGCATTAGAAGGAATATTGCCAGAAGAAGTTCTTTACCGCAAGAAAAGCCCATATCCAAAGACTCATAATCCAGCTTATACAAAAGCGGTGAAGTCAATGTTGAACGAGATTATGGAAAATCGCAGTTCAGTTCTCTATGAATTTTTTGATGAAACAAAGCTGAAAGAAATTATTGAGTCGGAGGGCAATGCATTTAAAGAACCGTGGTTTGGGCAGTTAATGACAGGGCCGCAGCTGCTCGCATATCTTGTTCAGGTACATGTCTGGTTTAATGATTATGGGGTCCAGATTGTAGACTAATGATCAAAGCCGCCCTTTGAAGGCGGCCTACCATTTAAGAATACAGATTTCAAACGGATCCACTTCAACACTTAATTGATCAGCTTCAGTCGCAAATTCACGATCATCTAAGAGATTCGTAATCTTTCTCCCCTTTAAAGAAAATGGCAGATGATACTTTATTTTTTGGTCAGATGAGTTTAACAAAACAAAAATTGTTTTTGTTTTGTTACTTCTTACATAAGCAATCCAATTCTGATTGTCAGAAGCATCGATAAACGATATAGCTCCTTCACCGCAAAGGAGTTTTTCCTGTTTTCGCACCTTGATCAATCGTTTTACATGGTTGAAAATCTCTAAATTCCATTTGTTTTGTTCCCAAGGCATACAAGCTCTGCAGCCAGGATCCATCCCTCCTTGCAGACCAATTTCATCACCATAAAAGATACAAGGTGTTCCCGAGAACGTCAGAAGAAAAGAGAAGATTAATTTAACTCTCTCGACTCTGCCTCCACATTCTGAAAGAATTCTAGGAGTATCATGACTGCCGATTAAGTTGAACAGTGTTTCATTGATGGTCGCTGGATACTGATGAATACAAGACGTGATATTTTCAACAAATTCTTTCGCAGTGATACTCTTCTTTGCAAAATAACGGACAACATTTAGTAGGAACGGATAGTTCATGACAGAATCAAATTGATCGCCCCGGAGCCAAGCAATAGAGTCATGCCAAATTTCTCCAAGTATGAAGATGTCAGGCTTTAGTTTCTTTACCTCTGTTCGAAACTCCCGCCAAAATGCATGATCGATTTCGTTTGCGACATCGAGCCGCCAGCCATCAATATCAAATTCTTTTACCCAATAGCGTCCAACGTTTAGAAGGTACTCTTTCACTTCTTTATTTTGCGTATTCAACTTTGGCATAGTATCGACAAAACCAAAGGTTGCATAGTTAGGGGTACTGCCCCCTTGCAGTGGAAAGTTTTTGATGTGAAACCAGTCTGCGTAGGCAGAAGCTGTTCCATTTTTGAGTACGTCCTGAAAGGGTTCAAAATAATAGCCTGAATGATTGAAAACAGCGTCGAGCATCACTCTTATTCCATTCCCATGACATTTTTCTATGAGTTTCTGAAATAGGTGTTTACCACCAAACTGAGGATCAATTTCAAAATAATCGATACTGTCGTACTTGTGATTAGAATAGGCTTTGAAAATTGGTGTAAGATAAATGCCTGTAATTCCAAGGTCAACTAAATAATCTAGGCGGTCAAGAATCCCTTGAAAATCTCCTCCAAAAAAATTAGTCGTTGAGGGAGGTTCACTACCCCAAGGCTTTGCTTCTTTTGGGTTTAATTTTTTATCACCATTTGCAAATCTTTCAGGAAAGATTTGATACCAAACAGTTTCTTTGACCCAATTCGGTGCACGGAACACTTCCTCGCTGTGCAGGTAGGGGAAACAAAACCATTGATTAGGGTCTTCAGGCGGGTGGGGAAAGAATCCTTTCTCTGTGTAAAAAAGTGTCTCTCCATCATTGGAAAGCAAAAAACCATATCGGATTCTACGGTGCTCGGGTGTAACTTCTATTTGCCAATAATCAAAAATTGAATCAGTCCCTGTTTTTTCGAGCTTTTCCTGATGTGTCACCCATTTTCCATTAATCCATTCATACTGATCTCCATATATAAGCTCAACTGTACTAATATTTTTCTTTTTTGTTTTGATTTTGATATGCAGTGAGTTTTCTGTAAAGGGGTATACAAACTGATCGACAGCACGGTGAACCACGGATGATCGTTCAATCATAAACGAATAAGCCTCCTTTATTCATTGTCCCGCTTTTAATAAAACTAACAGATTCAAAAGGATCAATCAATTGACCTTCTGTTTGATACTAACGGTTGACGTTAAGGGAGAGAAAAGGATAATCTTATAGGGGTATATTAATGGTGAGGAGATAGTAAAATGAAAAAATTGCTTTTTTTCATCACTGTTCTGATTCTGTTTTTTTCTAGTTTGCCGGCATCAGCTGCTGGTATAGAGGAACGGACTTGGCAGGATGAAACTATTTATTACTTAATGGTGGATCGTTTTAATAATAATGACGTTAACAATGACTATACTGTCGATATCTTAGACCCCGACCGTTACCATGGAGGAGATTTCCAAGGGATTATTGATCAGCTGGATTATCTAAAAGATATGGGATTTACTGCTATTGCACTCAACCCTATTTTTGATAATGAAGACAACGGCTATCATGGTTATTGGATAAAGGACTTTTATGAGATTGAAGAGCACTATGGGACGATTGATACGTTCAAAGCACTTATCTCG
Source organism: Robertmurraya dakarensis (assembly GCF_900156875.1). Classification (GTDB taxonomy): domain Bacteria; phylum Bacillota; class Bacilli; order Bacillales; family Cytobacillaceae; genus Robertmurraya; species Robertmurraya dakarensis. The sequence goes on from NZ_LT707408.1 coordinate 915,990, forward strand.
GAGGCACATGAAAGAGATATGAAAGTGATGGTAGATTTTGTTGTCCATACTGTCGGACCTAATCACCCTTGGGCAGCCGATCCTGAAAAAGATGATTGGTTGGCAGACTCTGTAAATGAAGATGACACACTTACATTAAATCTGCAAAACAATGAAGTGAAAGATTACATAATAGAAGCAGCAAAGTGGTGGATAGAGGAGACCAATCTTGACGGTTATCGCTTAAAAGCTGTCGATGAGGCTCCGGCAGATTTCTGGACTAGCTTCGCTGCTGAGGTAAAAAAGGTTAAGGAGAATTTTTATTTACTAGGAGATTTAACATCAGATGATCCTCAAATGGTTGAAAAATATAAAGGAACTGGGATAGATGGATTTTATGACTATGAGCTTAACAAACATGCAAGGTCAGTATTTGCTACAGCAGATCAAGCATTAGAACCTCTGTTTAAGTCATGGGAACAAAGACAAGCTGCCTTTGAAAATCCATATCTTGCAGGGACCTTTATGGATAATCATAATATGACTAGATTTACTAGAGAAAGTATTACCAAAAACGAGCATCCAGGTCCTCGCTGGAAGCTGGCGCTAACTTATCTTTATACTGTTCCGGGAATTCCTATTGTCTATTATGGAAGTGAGATTGCATTAGATGGCGGGGGAGGAACAGATAACTTTGGCCAGATGGATTTTCGAACAGACAAGGAATTAATCGATCATATCACATCCATTGGTGAGCTCCGTAACAGCCATCCTGCATTAACGCGCGGGACCTTTGAACTGCTTCATGAAGACCAGGGGATGGCAGTGTATAAAAGGGAATTTGAAGATGAAACAGTTGTCGTCGCTCTCAATAATTCAACTTTCTCTCAATCAGTGACAATTACTTCTGAATTAGAAGATAATATGGAGTTAAGAGGTCTGCTGAATGGTGATTTGGTTCGCAGCGCAGAAGGGCAATATCAAATCATTCTTGATCGTGATGAGGCAGAGATTTATCTTCTTGCTGAAAAAACTGGGGTAAATATCCCTTTAATTGCTGCGACATCATCGGTCGCTGTTGGATTTGTTATTTTCTTAATCCTGTTGAAAATAAGGTCTAGAAGAACGGCACCATGATAATGGGAAATAATGAAAACCCGTCCAGAACGATAACATGGACGGGTTTTCATTTGCATTAGCAGGTTTTTACCACCGGGTTTCACTCTATTAACGGTAATTCACAAACTGAACATCAACAGTTAAATCAGCATCCTTAACCGCTGCAATAACGCTTTGCAGGTCATCCCGGCTTTTCGCAGTAACACGGATTTGATCATCCTGAATCTGGCTTTTTACTTTTAAGCCGCTGTTTTTAATAATTGTGTTAATTTTTTTGGCGTTCTCTTTGTCAATACCTTGAACTAATTTAGCTCTTTGTCTAACAGTCCCTCCAGAAGCACCTTCAACTTTACTATAGTCGAGATTTTTAATTGGAACACCGCGCTTGATCAGTTTCCCGATTAATACATCTTTCAGCTGTTCGAGTTTATACTCATCATCTGAGACCAGTACAAGTTCTTCTTTATCAAGTTTAACATCGCTTTTACTTCCCTTAAAGTCGTAACGAGTTGAGATTTCTTTCATGGTGATGTTAATAGCATTCGTTACTTCCGCAAAGTCTACTTTCGACACAATATCAAATGAGCTCTCTTTTGCCATAATAACCTCCCAAATTGTACCCTTAAATTTCCCATCATGGCTTCATTATAGTAAAATATAGCAGTTCAAACAACTTTTGGACTGATTCTGTCTATTTTTAGGAACAATAAGAAATAGACATTTTTAAATAGAGGAGGATATTTATGGCATTGAGTGATTACATTGGACAGGTTACACAGTTAACGGTGGCGCGTATTGCAGAGTTTGGCTACTTTTTAACAGACGGAGAAGAAGATGTGCTGCTTCATGAAAATGAAACAAATCAACAATTTGAAGAAGGGGATGAAGCAGAAGTATTTCTCTATACGGATTCTAGAGGAAGGCCTGCCGCAACAACGACGATTCCATCTGTCAGAGTAGGTGAATATGATTGGGCAAAGGTTTCTGATACAAAAGCAGGTATTGGGATATTTCTTGATATCGGTATTAATAAGGAGATGCTGCTGGGAGAAGAGGATCTTCCAATGAAAAAATCAGTATGGCCGCAAGCAGGGGATTTGCTTTATATCACATTAAGAGTAAATAGAAATAATCGAATTTATGTAAAACTTGCGACAGATCCTATTATTGATGAAAAACGGATCCATGCAACACAAAAGGATTTTAATAAAAATATCCAAGGGTATATTTATCGAACCGCTAAAGTAGGGAGCTGGATTTATACCGCAGAGGGTTTTAAAGGCTTTATTCATGAATCTCAGCGGTCAGTAGAGCCAAGATTAGGGGAGAAGGTAGAAGGACGAATTATTGATGTTAAGGAAGATGGGACGATCAATGTTTCTTTAATTCCTAGAAGTCACGAGGCTTTAGGGGAAGATGCAGATCGAATATATTCATATTTACAATCCAGAAACGGTGCAATGCCTTATTGGGATAAAAGCATGCCGGAGGATATCGAAGATCGCTTTCAAATGAGTAAAGGTGCTTTTAAGCGGGCTGTTGGCAGACTGATGAAGGAAGGTCTTATTTATCAAGAGGAAGGCTGGACATATACTAGACAAAAGAAAGACTGACTTGCAAAAAGCTGCAAGTCAGTTTTATCGTAAGTGGTCAAGGCTGTGTATCTAATGTTTTTATAGGTGATCCGTCTTCTTCGAATATTGTCTTTTGCCTGCTTTACGGTTTTTCTCTCTCATCATGTTTTTTTCATGACGAAGAGCATTATTGTCTTGAGCTTTTTTATCATTATCAGAAGTATGCGGCATGAAAAATACTCCTTTCCATTATAAAAGTGAAGCTCCATGACAGCTTCACTTTTATTGTTTGTTGTATTCATAAGGAGTATGTATTGAAGATATTTAAGATGATGGCGGAATCTCATTTAAGAAAAATATCGCAATAGCCCCAGGTCCTGTGTGTGAACCTATGGTCGAGCCAATATCCGTTATAACGACTTCCATTGGGCTAAAAGTTTCAGTAATCATTCTTTTCATTTCTAGCGCTGTATCCATATTATCGGCGTGGCTGATGCCGATTCTTTGCTTGTCTAATGATGTGCCTCGTTCTTTCATTAATTCGATAATGCGACGCAGCAATTTCTTCTGTCCTCGAATTTTTTCAATCGGAACCAGTTTTCCATCCTCGACATTCAACAGGGGTTTGATATTTAAAAGTCCACCAACAAAGGCAGAAGCTTTCGATACACGGCCGCCCTTCGCCAAATGATCCAAATCATCCACTGTAAATAGGCTTTCTAGGTGGTTGCAGCGAAATTCAATATCCTTTATGATTTCTTCCTTTGAAGCTCCGCTTTTTGCCATCTCGGCAGCAGCCATGACGATCAATCCGTGTCCAAGAGATGCTCCTTTGCTATCTATGATTGTAAGTTGGAAATCAGGGTACTCCTCTTTCACTTGATCCCGAATTAAGACAGCGGTCTGGTATGTCCCTGAAAGACCAGATGAAAAAGCAATATAAATTCCATCTTCTTTGTTTGATGCCATTTCTTTAAAAATTTCCTCAAACTTCTGTGGCGATACCTGTGAAGTTTTAGGCATCTGGCCTGAACGTATTGCTTGATAGACTTTTGCGGGAGTGATGTCAATTAAATCTTCATATTCATTATCTTCCAAATGTACTTTTAGTGGAAAGAACGCTACATTATTTTCAGCAAAAAAGTTTAATGGTAAATCTGTTCCACTGTCAGCTAGTATTCTGACTGACATAGATCATGCACCTGCTTTCAACGATCATTTTCCCTTAGTTTATAGAATTTGTGATAAAAACTCAATTATTAGTATTGAGAATCGGGAAAATAGGGAAAAGAAATAGTAACGGATTTTAGGGGGTGCTTAAAATTTCTCTCCATATTAAAAAAGTGTTCGTCGTATTAATCAGCGCGATCTTAAATGGAATTGCCATGAACTTATTTTTAATACCTGCCAATGTGTATGCCAGTGGTTTTACTGGTGTAGCACAATTGCTGTCCAGCATTACCGGGGGGGCGATTTCAACAGGGATTTTATTGTTTGTTTTGAACATACCTGTAACAATTTTAGCTTGGTTTAAGGTCGGTAAATCTTTTACTATTTACAGCTTTGTCAGTGTAGCCTTAATGACCTTCTTTCTTGAAGTGATCCCGATTGTTCAGGTTTCCCAAGATATATTATTGAATGCTGTATTTGGAGGCGTCATTGCAGCTGTAGGTGTGGGCTTGACGTTAAAATGGGGGGCGTCCACCGGGGGGATGGATATTATTGCTATGGTGTTGTCCCGGATGCAGGACCGTCCTGTAGGTACATACTTTTTTACTTTAAATGCGATTATTATTTTAACGGCCGGCTTTCTATATGGCTGGGAAAAAGCATTGTATACACTCGTCGCTCTTTACGCTCAAACAAGAGTTATTGATGCCATTCATACAAGGCATGAAAAGCTGACAGCAATGATTATTACGAAAAAGGCAGAAGAAATGAAGAAAGCCATTTATTCAAGGTTAATGCGGGGAATTACCACCATACCCGCAAAAGGAGCATTTACTAACGAATCGAAGGAAATGATGATGATCGTTGTTTCCCGGTACGAATTATTCGATCTTGAACATATCATCAAAGAGGTAGATCCGCATGCGTTTACGAACATTGTGGAAACAGCTGGCATTTTTGGTTTTTTCCGAAAGGATTAAAAAAACTGGCCCGTAATCGGGCCAGTTTACTTTTAGGTTAATTCATCAAGCTCATTTTGCATTTGACTTAGCTGTCTTCTTTCAGCATCAGTCGAATTTGCGAATGCCGAGGATAAAGCATTTTTTGCTTTTTCAACTGCAGAGTGCTGTCCGCTGCCAGATGCATTTTTAGCCAACTCTACTGACTGCCTTGCTTCCTGGAAAAGACGGTTGCCCATTTAGATTCCTCCTAGAGAGGATTCTTTGACATTAGACATCTTCTGTGCCTCAGCTTCTGCATAGGTTGTGTGATAAGGAATGCGTTCATCATGCTTTGTTACAGCGTCTACCCCTCTTTGAACAAAGCGTCTTGACTTATTGCGTTTTCCCATTGCAATCCCTCCAGACATGAGCTTGTGGAAACAGCGCTTTGCTGCTTCGGTAATTAGTATAGCCGAGTCACTGCCACTTTAAAAAGGGAACTTATTGGGCAAGTTGGAAAAGAAGTTTAAAGTGCTTTCAAATTAAGAAGATCATTCAAATAGACTGCAATTCCATCTTTTTCATTGGATAAGGTTGTTTCTTTAGCGATATTTTTAAGCGGGTCAATGGCATTTCCCATCGCAATACCGTATCCTGCATACTCAATCATCTCTAAATCATTGTCTTCATCGCCAAATGCAATAATTCTTTCTTTAGGAATGTTGAGATAATCCGAAACTAACTTTAGACCAACGGCTTTATTTAATCCTGACTTGACGATTTCAATAACATGCCACGGAGCAGCCCAATTCCGATGGTCAATTACATCTGCGTGAACTTCGGATAAATGCTTTCTTATTGTCTTAACATATTCCTCTTCTGTATGGATCAACATACTAGTAGGCGAATCTGATAAGAAACGGCGAAGATCACCGGTTTTCATGTTTGGATTTCCCATACTGAAAATGTCCATAAGCTTTTCGTCATGATAATGAAAATAAACATCATCGATCACTTCTGCAATAATATTATGGAAATCATAGGTCTGACAGATATCGACGATTTCTTTGGCCACTTTTATATCCATTGGATTATGGTGGATTCCCCAGCTGTCTTGCAGCGGATGATGTACAAAAGCGCCATTAAAGTTAACGATTGGTGTATCCAAACCTAACTCATGATAATAAATATCACTCGACCTAAATGGTCTTCCAGTAGCAATCATAACCATATGCCCTTGTTCACGAGCTTTAGCTAGTACTTTTTTGGAGTTTGAAGAGATCGTTTTATCGTCCTTTAAGAGCGTGCCGTCTAAGTCTAAAACAATTAAGTGTTTTTCTCCCATAACTTCTCCTTTTCACTCATTTTTTATATTTTAGTGTAAAGCTTTAGGAAAATAATTGTCTGCATGATAAACTTATTTTGATTGAAGACTTTACACAGAGACAGTATTTATCAAACATATTATGATTCATATGTTATCTATTTACATTAATACTTGTTATAGAATATGTCCAATTTTTCAATCTGTTTCTGTAATGTAGTTTGGAGGACAAAATAATGATATTGGTAGAGAACAAAATAGTCAGTGGTATTCCATTACTGCATGTTGCCCAAAAAGAAAAGATAAATAAACGGCTGCCTCTAGTTCTATTTGTTCATGGTTTTGAGAGTGCGAAAGAAAATAATCTTCATTATGCTTATTTATTGGCTGATAAGGGCTTTAGAGTGGTACTTCCCGAAGCAATTCATCATGGGGAACGACAATCGGGATTAAGTGGGAAAAAACTACATTTACGCTTTTGGGAGATCGTCCTGAGAACCATCCATGAATTAGAAGTCTTAAAGGATTATTTTGAAAATAAAGACCTGGTTGACAGTAATAATATTGGTGTAGCTGGTACATCAATGGGTGGTATAGTAACGTTCGGTGCATTAACGAAGTATCCGTGGATTAAGGCTTCCGTTAGTTTAATGGGAATGCCGTCATACGTAAAATATGCAAAAATGCAGCTAGAGCACTTGAGCCAAAATGGGGTATCGGTACCTTTTAATGATGATGAACTGCAAGGTTTGTTTGAACAGCTATCGGTCTTCGATATAAGCAAAAACCCAGAAGTTCTTAATGAACGGCCGCTGCTGTTCTGGCATGGTCAGAAAGATCCTATTGTGCCGTACTCGTTAACCTACCAATTTTATGAAACCATTAGACCGAAGTACAGTAATAGTCCAGAAAAACTTCAGTTTATTTCAGATGAAAAAGCTGATCATAAGGTAAGCCGGTTAGGTGTGTTAAAGTTAGTAGAATGGTTTGAAAAGTATTTAAATCCTTCTAATGATATGATGTATGTCACTTCAGTAAATAATCGGACATAATAAAATAAGTGTATTCTTTTTATATTATTTCTTTTTTTGTTAAGATATGAATGGAATAACAATAAAGGGGTGTTTAATGTGGATCAAGATTTAAAAGATAGTATTATGGGAGCGCTGGAACTTGTTGTCGACCCAGAGCTTGGAATAGATATCGTGAATCTCGGTTTGGTGTATGACGTGGAATTGAGTGATGAGGGTGAATTGAAAGTTACGATGACATTAACGTCAATGGGATGCCCTTTAGCAGGAGTTCTTGTTGATCAGGTTAAATCAGCAGTTGCTGACATTCCTGAAGTGAAGGATGTAGATGTTAACATTGTATGGAATCCGCCATGGACAAAAGACAAAATGTCAAGATATGCAAAAATTGCATTAGGGATTCGCTAAAACAGGGAGCACTTCCCTGTTTTTTTGTGACAAAAAATATAAATTCTTGAAAAACGCCTTTTTGTGAGATTCTTCACTTATTTTCATTTTGACAGCCATTATAATACAGGTATTGAAACTTTTTAAAGTTCGGGCTTTTATAAATCATATCGAAGTTTCTTTTAGGCAAACCCTAGGAGGCGTTTTTCATGAATTTTAATAGAGATTACAATAAAGATCCATTCATTGTTATTTGGGAATTAACAAGGGCATGTCAGCTGAAATGCTTACATTGCCGTGCAGAAGCTCAATATAAAAGAGATCCGCGTGAACTGACATTTGAACAAGGTAAGAACTTAATAGATCAAATATATGACATGAATAATCCTATGCTTGTCTTTACAGGCGGAGATCCTCTGATGAGACCAGATGTATTTGATATTGCTGAATATGCGGTCAAAAAAGGAGTGCGTGTCTCAATGACACCAAGTGCTACTCCAAATGTAACGAAAGAGGCGATTGAAAAGGCGAAGGATGTTGGACTATCTCGCTGGGCTTTTAGCTTGGATGGACATAACGCAGAGATCCATGACCATTTTCGTGGAACAGCAGGTTCTTTTGATTTAACAATGGAAAGAATTAAATACTTACATGAACTTGAAATCCCTATCCAAATTAATACCGTTATTTCTCGTTATAACTACGAGTATTTAGATGAAATGGCAAAACTTATTGAGGAATTAGATTGTGTTCTATGGAGTGTATTTTTCTTAGTTCCAACAGGCAGAGGGCAAGAAAAAGATATGATTTCTCCTGTGGAACATGAAAAGGTATTTATATGGCTTCAGGACTTAAGTAAAAGAGTTAAATTTGATATAAAAACTACTGCAGCACAGCACTACCGCCGTGTCTTTATCCAACAGCGGATGAAGGAAGCAAAAGGACAGGCAGACGAAATTCGTTATATGGACGCCCTCACAGAACAGGGATTAACGGGTTCTATTGATGGTTTGGGAAGAGCACCAAAAGGTGTTAATGATGGGAATGGATTTGTATTTATTTCCCATACTGGTGATGTTTATCCAAGTGGTCTGCTTCCGATTAAAGCGGGGAATGTCAAAGAGCAGCCGTTAGCTGAAATTTACCGAGAGTCACCGATCTTTAAGGACTTGCGGGATCCTGATAAATACAAAGGAAAATGTGGCGTATGTGAGTTTAGGCATGTTTGTGGAGGTTCTCGCTCACGTGCATATGCAATGACTGGGGATTATCTCGAAAGTGAACCATTCTGTATCTACGTACCAAAAGCACTAAGAAAGAAGCAAGCGCAATAATAAAAAGAAGGAGCGCTGATAGCCAGCGCTCCTTCTTACTTTAAATACCATTATTCTATATTACAATAAACGGCAGGGCAGTTTTCACAGCCGATTTCGTCTTTAAGAAACTGTAAGTCATGAATGACAATCTTTCCTTTATTAATAGAAATAACAGATTCTTTCTTAAGTTCATTTAAGATGCGGTTCGTACTTTCGCGGGACGTTCCGCAAAAATTAGCCAATTCTTGGTTGGTAAGTGGTAAATCAATAAGGATTCCATCATTCTTTTGAACACCGTAGCTATTAGTCATTCGAATTAGTGTTGAATATAGGGCTCCTTTTTTTCCGTTCAATACAAGGTCGCGAAACTTAGTTTGTGTTTTTCGAAAATGGTCACTCATCCATTTCATAAACTCAAAAGCAAGAGCACTATTATTAAATATTTCTCTTTCAATAACATCTTTTTTAACTGCAACGATTTCTGCATTTTCAATTGCTTTAGCGCTTAGCAGGAATTTTGGAGAACTCGTGAATAACGTTAACTCTCCAAAAATATCATTCTCGCCACAAATACGCAAAGAGAGCTCTCTGCCATCAGCTGTTATCTTACTAATTTGAATTTTTCCTGATAGGATAATATATAGTTCTTCCGCATCCATTCCCTCTTGAAAAATAAACTTATTCTTCTTAACGGAAATATGACGGTCTGCAAATTGAAGTAATTCCTTAATTTCGATTGAGTGTGTAGGTTTTATTTGGCTAGGCATTAAAATCGCCCCTTAATAGTAAATTTTCATTAAAAGTGTTAGGCAAAGGAAATACAAATCAAATCTTTGTTTACTTCTTGTAATCTATTGATTTTAGAATGCCCGATTACCAAAAAAGTGTCAATGAGATCCGTTTATATTTAACAATATGTTCACCTTTTAAACCATATTAAATCATAAAGCATTGTTGCATATTGACATGTTCAAATGGAAGGTTTATACAGAGAAAAGCAGTTCGTCTTGTGATAAAATGACAAGATCAATTCTTTTATAAGGTTTTTTATTTTTTGTATTTGCCGTAATAGTGTACAATGTAAATAATTAGAAATAAACCGGGTGCTATATTTGAAAAATATATGACAAAATGAGTGTTTTGTAGTATTTACCCTGAATTTGTGTTGTAATAGAAATTCACTAATGAACATATAAATTATAACATTTACTTATTTAAGAATTAGTGAGTTAGTTAACAGCAGTCAAGAAGTAAAATTGATAGGATTATTTAGTAAGTGCACTCTAAATATGGAGTTGACGTATATTGGATAAAAAGTATGTAAAGGATCAGTTAAATCGACCACTTAAGGATTTGCGAATATCTGTTATTGATCGATGTAACTTTCGTTGTCAATACTGTATGCCAGCTGAAGTTTTTGGACCAGATTTTGCTTTCTTACCTAAAAGTGAGTTATTAACATATGAAGAAATAGAGAGATTAGCTAAGATATTTGTGGAGTTAGGCGTTGAAAAAATTCGCCTAACTGGCGGCGAGCCTTTATTACGAAAGGATTTGCCAGTGCTAGTAAAGCTGCTATCTCAAATAAACGGATTGAGAGATATTGGATTAACGACGAATGGAGTTCTGCTCCCTAAGTACGCCAAAGAATTAAAGGAAGCTGGATTAAAGCGTGTGAATATCAGCTTAGATAGCTTGAATGATGAGCTATTTGGGGAAATCAATGGCCGTAATGTTGGGGTTAAGCCTGTTATCAAAGGGATTAAGGCTGCACAAGAAGCGGGGCTGGGCGTTAAGATTAATATGGTTGTAAAGAAAGGCCTAAATGATTCTGAAATCGTGCCGATGGCTAAGTTTTGCAAGGAAAATAACCTTCAACTTCGTTTCATAGAATTTATGGATGTCGGCAGTACAAATGGCTGGAAAATGGATGATGTGGTTACGAAGAAGGAAATCTATGATCTCTTAAGTAAGCATTATCTTCTGGAACCTGTTGACCCAGATTATTTTGGTGAGGTTGCTAAGCGTTACCGTTATGAGGGTTCAGATTTAGATGTAGGGTTTATTACATCTGTTTCGGAGTCTTTCTGTTCTAGCTGTACCCGTTCCCGATTATCTGCAAATGGTCAGTTGTTTACATGTTTGTTCAATGGAAATGGTCATGACATCAGAGATTTTATGAGGACTGGTGTGAGCGATGGTGAAATTGCAGACCGTATTTCTTCGATTTGGAATGGCAGAACTGATCGCTATTCTGATGAAAGAACAGAAGAAACAGTTGCAAATCGAAAGAAAATTGAAATGTCATACATCGGTGGATAAACTCTCCTTTAGGGGGAGTTTTTTTGTTTTATTTGAGTTCTATTAAATTAAAAAAGCTGTAATTAAATTACAGCTTCGAGAGTGAATGAGAATAAAGTTTTTAATTATTAATAACTGTTTAATAGCTAGTAACTTATGCTCCAATATACCTTGGGAATAGGATGTTATTCTCGAGATGTACATGCATAAAGGTATCTGCTTCAAGCATTTCCAGCCTTTTATAAACTAAGCGGTAGGTTCCGCATGCATCAAGCGGCGGTGTGAAATCGGAAGTAATATCTCTTAGTTCTTTTAAAATAGCACCAGCATGATCATGCTCTTTTTCTAACTCAATAATGTGATTAATCATTTCATCTTTATTTTCGACATTTGGGTCGTCTAAGAGATTTAGCATAGGGAAAACAACGGCATCTTCCTTAGATGTATGCTCCAAAAGTTCCTTTTTTAATTCATAAAATAAGTCATATACTCTTAATAACTCTGGGTGACTTCCGCCATGTACTTTAGCAACCTTTGTTACATATGGACTTAGTTGAGCAAGCTCTTCTTCTAAAGGAAGATGATACTGCTTTTGAATATGATTAATGATATCTTGAGACGCGGAATCAGTCCAAACGGCCGGGTTATCCTTTGAGTTTTCCTCAGTGTTGTAAAGCTGAACTAAATCATTTGTTAATTCATCTATGTCTACTGACCTTTCTGCTGCTGCTTGTTCTAGAGGGATATTGCCTCCACAGCAGAAATCAATGCGTCTTTGTTTGAAAAGATCAGCAGCTTTTGGCATTTCGTTAACAATATCTTTCACTAATGTTGTATTTGAAAATGGATATGTCATTTAAAAAACCTCCTAAAATTCTTGTTCTACTTTTTAAGAATAAAGGAATTTATTAAATAACTAGGTGATAAGCATCACACTTGAGCGAAAAATTTCATTTTAAGTTATCGATAATTTGGGCAGAAATGTGAATATGGTTCTTCTCACTAAGGTTTTTGTGATATTTGTCATGTGGTACAAATTGATGTAGGTTTATAATAGATTAGTACGTTTTGCGATTTGTACATAGGAGCTGATAGTTAATGCTAGAATTTAGAAAGCCAATTCCGATTGGTGAAGCCGTCACAAAAGTGATGGACCATAAGTTAATGGGAAAAACAGAATATGTTTCGATATATGAGAGTTTTGGACGCTATTTATCAGAGGATTTGGTTGCAACAAACGACGTACCTCATTTTGACCGGGCACCATATGACGGGTTCGCGGTACGTTCAGTAGATACTGAAGGGGCATCCCTTAATAACCCTGTTGAATTTGAAGTGGTTGATCATATCGGTGCGGGGGCTTTAGCTGAGAAAAGCGTAGGACCTTTTCAAGCTGTTAGGATCATGACTGGAGCACAAATGCCCGAGGGGTGCGACGCTGTCATTATGCTTGAACTGACTCAAACGACGGAACGTGACGGGAAAACATTTATGACAACAAAGCGCAAGCATAACCCGGGTGATAATGTATCTTTTAGAGGAGAAGACGCTAAAAAGGGCGAGATATTGGTAGGTAAAGGAACGAAAATTAATCCTGGAATTCAAGCAATGTTAGCTACATTTGGATACGCTGATGTACCTGTTGCTGCAAAACCAAAAGTCGGCTTATTTGCAACCGGTACAGAGTTGTTGGATGTAAAAGACCCGCTTGAACCAGGAAAAATTAGAAACAGTAATTCTTATATGATCAGTGCTCAAATTGAAAGAGTTGGTGCTGAGGTCATCTACTTTGGTCTGCTGCCAGATGAATTTGATACCTGCTTTGAAGCTGTAAAGGAAGCTGTCCAAAAAGTAGATCTGCTTGTGACTACCGGAGGGGTTTCGGTTGGAGACTTCGACTTTATGCCAGCCATCTACGAAAAACTTGGTGCTGAAGTGTTATTTAATAAAGTTGGGATGCGTCCAGGAAGTGTAACGACAGTTGCCACATTTGAAGGGAAATTCCTTTTTGGGCTTTCCGGAAACCCTTCAGCATGCTATGTCGGCTTTGAGTTGTTTGCAAGACCGATTATCAGAACGATGTTATTTTCAGCAAAGCCTCATTTGCGAAAAGAAAAGGCAATTCTACAAGTCGATTTTCCAAAAGCAAATCCATTTACACGATTTGTAAGAAGTTCCTTAACCGTCTCAAATGGCAGGCTTATTGTTTCACCAAGCGGGCTGGATAAATCCAACATTGTCATGAGTCTTGCAGGCGCTAACTCCTTCGTCATTTTGCCTGGGGGGACAAGGGGGTTCCATTCAGGTGATGAAGTAGATGTCTTGCTGCTGGAGGATTATGATGGCAGTGAATGGCCGTGGTAATGCCTTTTGTCTTTCAAATAGTCGGATATCAGAACAGCGGAAAAACAACTTTTATGAAGAAACTCATTTCTGAATTAGGAAAAGAGCAAATCTCTGTTGTCACGATGAAGCATCATGGTCACGGAGGGAAACCGGATATAGCACAAGAAAAAGATTCAACTGAGCATATAGGGGCTGGTGCTCTTGCTTCGTTAGTCGAAGGTGATGGCCGGCTAATCCTGCATGCTGAAAAACGAGAGTGGAAGATAGAGGAACAAATTCAGCTTCTTTCACTACTACAACCGGAGATCATTTTAGTTGAAGGCCATAAGTTTGCACAATTTCCTAAAGGAGTCATCGTGCGAAAACAGGAAGATGCTGAACTATTGAGCATGCTGGAAAACATTGAAGTCATTTATTACTGGGAGCCATCACTTATTAAGGGTATCGATATTCCTTCCTTTCATATTGATGACCAAGCCGGATATATTTATGCTGTAAATATACTCAAACAAAAACTCTAGGCTAATTTGAATTTTTTGTGACCATCGCGAATTATCAAGTATGATGTGATGACATTCACTTCTTTTAATCTGCTAATCCATTATATTTTGATTAGGGGGCAGGGGAAAATAAGGAGTGAATACTAATGAAATTATTTTTACCAAAACAGCATGGTGCATGGGCGATGCTCATTATTCCTTTTTGGGCTGGTGTTGCCGCATCTGGATTCCAATGGCAGCATATCCCATTTTTTATGGGCTGGCTCTTATTGTATTTAGCTACATACCCGATGCTCTTGCTGTTTAAGGGAAAGAAGATTTCTTTCTATAGAAAATGGACACTTATTTATTCAATCCCAGCGCTTCTATTTTTACTTATTCCATTATGGGCGAGACCAGCGATTATTGTGTTTGGGTTTGCGATGATTCCATTTTTCTTGTTAAATGCCTATTTTTCTTGGAAAAAAAATGATCGAGCATTGCTAAATGATATTAGTGCAATCATGGCATTTGGGCTCGCTGGTTTAGCTAGCAGTTTTTTATCAGAGGGGAATCTTTCCTTAGATGCCATTCTGGTTATAACTTCATCCGTTTTATTCTTTATTGGCAGTACTTTTTATGTAAAAACAATGATTAGGGAAAAGAATAACCCTGTCTATAAGCGAATTTCTTGGAGTTATCATATTATTGTGCCAATCCTGTTTGCGATCTCTGGGTTCTGGATTGTTGCGATTGCGTTTTTACCCAGTCTTGTAAGAGCCATTTACTACTACGGAAAACCAATGACAATGAAAAAAGTAGGTATTTTAGAAATTATCAATGCAGCTGTCTTTTTTATCCTAATCGTCATTGCTATTAATTAAACATGGTAACCTTTTTGTAAAGCGTAAGCACCTCTGGGTGTCTGCGCTTTTTTGCATTCAGCATATCTCAAATCCTACTGTTGTGAATAAAAGAGGCTAACGAAAAGTTTATTAAGTCTTCATTATATTTTAAAAAATTGGTTGCTTTTATAGAAATGTATTCTTATAATAAGAGAAACATAATTTATAAAAATTAGTTTCGTTGGTTAATTATACAATCCTATAAAGGAAAGGGATTTGATATGAAGGTTTCGATAATTGGAACAACCGGATATGGCGGATTAGAATTACTTAGAATCTTACATACTCACCCTGTATTTGAAATTCAATCTATACACTCAACAAAGAACGAAGTTTCCATCTCAAGTGAGTATCCGCATTTATACAATATCCTAGATAAAAACATTGAAGGAATTGATTATGACAAAATCGCTAGTGAAAGTGATCTCGTCTTTTTAGCAACTCCGTCTGGGGTATCCAGCAGTTTGGCTTTAGAATTTTCAAAGAGAGATATTAAAATAATTGATTTATCAGGTGATCTTCGCCTTCTTAATAAAGAAGATTATAAGCAATGGTATAAAAAGGAGCCCGCAGATTCCAGTCTTGTAGAGAATGCAGTGTATGGTTTAAGTGAATGGAATGAGGAAAATATTAAGTCCGCAAATATAATTGCTAATCCTGGCTGTTATTCAACTTGTGCTTTGTTAGGACTCGCGCCTGTAACTAAGGAAAAGATCATTGATCCACGATCAGTTGTGATTGATGGGAAATCAGGGACATCTGGAGCAGGAAAATCACCTTCGAAATCATCAATATATGCTGAAGTGAATGAAAACTTTAAAATGTATAAGGTAAATGAACATCAGCATACACCAGAAATTGAACAGCAGCTGACAGACTGGAATAACGATATGAAGCCGATTACCTTTAGCACTCATCTGCTGCCAATGACAAGAGGGATTATGACAACAATCTATGTTGGGCTGCAATCTGACTATAAAACAACTCAAATCGTAGATTTATATAAACAAGTTTATGAGAATCACCCATTTGTAAGAGTTCGTCCGGAAGGGACCTATCCTTCCGTTAAGGAAGTGGCTGGGTCAAATTACTGTGACATCGGATTAAATGTTGATGAAAGAACAGGCAGGCTTACGATCATTTCTGTTATTGATAATTTAATGAAGGGAGCTGCGGGTCAGGCAGTTCAAAATGCAAACATCATGTACGGTTTAGATCAAAAAACAGGCCTTGATTTTATGCCGTTGTATCCTTAAGAGGAGGAAACAGAATGGAAACGTTAACTGGTGTAACAGAACTTATTGAAATAAAGAACGGCAGTATTGTTTCGCCGCTTGGTTTTTCTACTGGCGCTGCAGAAGCTGCTATCAAATATCCGAAAAAAGATATCGGTATGATTGTAAGTGACGTTCCGGCAAGCAGTGCGGCAGTTTATACGCAAAGTCATTTTCAAGCTCCTCCTTTAATTGTCACTCAGGAGAGTATTGGTCAGGAAGGACTTTTACAGGCAGTTGTTGTCAATAGCGGCTGTGCAAATGCTTGTACAGGAAATAAAGGACTTCAGGATGCATACGAAATGAGAAAGCTAACTTCTGAAAAGCTGGCTGTTTCAGAACATTTGGTTGCAGTTGCTTCAACCGGAGTGATTGGTGTGTATCTGCCAATGGAGAAGATCTCCAACGGGATTCAGAAAGTGGAGCTGGGATACCAAGAAGAAAACGCTGCTGATTTTCAGACAGCAATCTTAACAACAGATACTTGTATGAAATCATGCGGGTACAGTATGAAGATTGATGGCAAAACCGTGAAAATGGGTGGAGCAGCGAAGGGATCAGGGATGATTCATCCAAATATGGCAACGATGCTCGGATTCGTTACAACGGATGCACATATTTCTTCAGAGCATCTGCATCAGGCATTGAGACAAGTGACGGACAATACTTTCAATCAAATCACCGTAGATGGAGACACTTCAACAAATGATATGGTGCTGGTGATGGCAAACGGAAAGGCTGGCAATGAATTATTGACACCGAGCCATCCAGAGTGGGAAGGATTCGTTGAACTTCTTAAGAAAACATGCGAAAGCTTAGCCAAGCAGATAGCAAAAGATGGAGAAGGGGCTACGAAACTAGTAGAAGTAGAAGTTGCTGGTGCCTTTAATAACAGTGATGCACGAAAAATTGCAAAGCAGATTGTTGGTTCTAACCTTGTGAAAACGGCGTTATACGGAGCAGATGCCAACTGGGGCAGAATTATTGGAGCAATTGGTCAAGTAGATGATGCAAAGGTTGATCCCAATAATGTAAGTGTTTCAATTGGGCCAATCAAAATGCTTGAAAATAGTAATCCTCTTTCATTTATAGAAGAAGAAGCGGTTGAATATTTACAGAAAGACTTTGTGAAGATTTTCGTAGACCTTCATATTGGTGATGGGAAGGGCGTAGCTTGGGGCTGTGATCTTTCTTATGATTATATAAAAATTAATGCAAGCTACCGGACGTAAGGAGAGAGAATCATGAAAAAGGTGTTAATGAAATGTGGAGGAAGTACTTTAGAAG
This sequence comes from Robertmurraya dakarensis, assembly GCF_900156875.1. Taxonomy (GTDB): domain Bacteria; phylum Bacillota; class Bacilli; order Bacillales; family Cytobacillaceae; genus Robertmurraya; species Robertmurraya dakarensis. The sequence continues at coordinate 933,423 of NZ_LT707408.1, forward strand.
AATTGTCCACAGACTTTTTCACGAGCTTACATGAATTAAAAAATCATGGCTATGCCATCATTATTGTCCATGGCGGAGGGCCAGATATAAATAACATGCTAGAACAATTAAATGTTGAACCCGAGTATGTTAATGGACTACGCAAGACAAATGAAGAAACATTTAATGTTGTCGAAATGGTGCTATCGGGGAAAACGAACCGAAAGCTGGTTCAAAAGTTGACGACGAACGGTCTTAAGGCAATTGGCTTGAATGGCAGTGATTTAGAAATGTTAAAGGGAGACTATGTTGACCAGGATCGTCTCGGACTAGTAGGGGATATTCAAGAAGTCAAGACAGATATCCTGCAAATGCTTATTGAAAAAGATATTATACCTGTCATCACACCTATTGCGATTACAGATATAGGTCAAAAGTTAAATGTAAATGCAGATTACGCAGCAGCAGCTGTTGCAAACGCCTTAGCAGTCGACCATTGTTTATTCGTTACAGATGTTGAGGGGATTATGATCGATGGGAAAGTTCAGGAATCATTAACACTTGACGAAGTGAAACAGTATATTGAATCTGGTGAGATTTATGGGGGAATGATTCCGAAAGTGAACTCATCTCTTTCAGCTATAGAAAAAGGGATTGAAAGTGTTCGGATCGTCTCAGGTAAGAAAATCTTTTTCCAAGAAGAAAAATGGTATGGTACACAAATTTTTGAGAAAGAAAGGGTCGTCAAATGAGCTACTTATTTCCGACATATGCACGCTGGGAGGTTGAACCCGATACAGCAATTGGGACGCTGTTAACCGATAAAAATGGGAAAACTTATTTGGATTTCACATCAGGTATTGGCGTTTGCAACCTTGGACATCAGCCTGAAGCAGTTAAAGAAGCAGTAAAAACACAATTGGATCGCTTTTGGCATGTATCGAACCTATTTACAATGAACGAACAGGAAAAAGCGGCAGAACGTTTAGCAAAGGCTGCAGGAATGGATGCTGTATTTTTTTCAAACAGTGGAGCAGAAGCAAATGAGGGTGCGATTAAATTAGCGCGCAAAGCTACAGGTAGAAATAAAATTATTACCTTTACGCAATCATTTCATGGACGTACATTTGCTACAATGGCAGCAACAGGCCAGGATAAAGTAAAACAAGGTTTTGGGTCAATGCTTGAAACTTTTGAATATGTTCCTTTTAATGATCTTGACAGTTTGAAACAAGCAATGGGTAGTGACGTTGCTGCGGTTATGCTGGAAGTGATTCAGGGTGAGGGTGGAATTCATATAGGAACAACTGAATTTTTGCAAGGTGCAGAGCAGCTTTGCCGTGAGTATGGTTCATTGTTAATCATCGATGAAATCCAAACGGGAATAGGAAGAACGGGCAAACCGTTTGCTTTTCAGCATTTCGATTTAGATCCGGATATTGTTACTTCTGCAAAAGGGCTCGGAAGCGGATTTCCAATTGGTGCGGTTATTGGAAAAGAATCATTAAATGAATTCTTTGGACCGGGAAGCCATGGTTCAACATTTGGCGGAAATCCACTTTCTGTAACAGCAGCTTCTGCAACCATGGATGAAATCTTTCAAGAAGCTTTTCTTCAAGAGGTACTGAATAAAAGTGAATATGTACTAAATCAGTTAAAAACCGCTTTAAGTGACTTGGAGCTTCTCGTTGAAATTAGAGGGCTGGGACTGATGATTGGAATTGAGCTGACTGTACCTGTTGGAGATATATTAACTGAGTTAAGAGCCCAGGGAGTCATTGCTCTTTCGGCAGGAGAAAAGGTTCTGCGATTGCTTCCACCGCTGACGGTTACGGAAGATGAATTGAAGCAAGGAGCAGAAAAAATTAATGAAGTAGTTAGAAATTTTTGTGGAACAGCCTTATAGGCTGAACTTTTATACGCTAAAATGAATAAATATTAAATTGTTAATATAAATATACAACTATTTTGAGGTGTAAAAAATGAAGGGTTATCTACACTTGCAAACAGGGGATATCTATGAAGGAAACTGGGTCACGTCCTCCCCAACTCACGATATTAATGGAGAGATCGTTTTTTATACAGGAATGACTGGTTATCAAGAAGTTCTTACAGATCCAAGTTATAAAGATCAAATCATTGTTTTTACTTATCCGTTAATAGGAAACTATGGAATCAATGAGGAAGACTTTGAAAGTAAAAAGCCTCATGTTGCTGGTGTGGTTGTCTATGAAGCAAACATGGAGGGTTCTCATTATCAAGCAAACTACTCTCTTAAAGGATACCTGGAGAAGTGGAACATTCCGTTAATTGAGCATATTGATACGAGAGCAGTCGTTAAGAAAATCCGCAATCAAGGCTCAATGCCGGCTATGCTTTCTTCCATAGAAGTGAATCATGCTGACTGTACTTTCGTTAGCGATGAAAAGATTCCAAAGGTCTCAACAGAGGAATATGAGACATTTGGCGATGGTAATAAACATATCGTTCTAATTGATTACGGGAAAAAGAAGTCAATTTTAACATCTTTGCTAGAAAGAGGATGTAAAGTGACAGTTGTCCCTTATAACACAACTTCTCAAGCTATTAAGAACTTAGCGCCAGACGGTATTTTGCTTTCTAATGGTCCTGGGGATCCAAAGCAATTAGGAAAGCATATCGAGACGGTGAAAGAAGTTATTCAGCAATACCCTACTTTAGGGATTTGCCTGGGCCATCAGCTTGTTGCCTTAGCATTAGGCGGAAACACAAAGAAGCTGTTATTTGGACATAGGGGAGCCAATCATCCAGTAAAAGATAAAGAGACAAAGGCTGTCTTCATGTCTTCACAAAATCATAGTTATGTTGTTGATGAAGCGAGCATTCCGGGAACGGGCCTTAGTGTAAGATTTTATAATCTGCATGATAACTCGGTCGAAGGATTAGCTCATCAAACTTTGCCAATTCAGACAGTGCAATTCCATCCTGAAGCAAATCCAGGTCCTGCGGAAGGTGCATATGTCTTTGATGAATTTTTACAAATGATAAATGATAAAAATAGGAGTGCCATTGCTTATGCCTAAAGATACTAACATTCAATCCATACTAGTTATAGGGTCAGGACCGATCGTCATCGGGCAGGCAGCAGAATTTGATTATGCAGGCACGCAAGCGTGTATTGCTTTAAAAGAAGAGGGCTACAAAGTAATTCTCGTGAATAACAACCCTGCAACCATCATGACAGACTCAAATTTTGCGGATCGAATTTATTTTGAGCCATTAACGGTAGACACAGTAGAAAAAATCATTGAAAAGGAGAAACCGGATGGACTTCTTGCAACACTTGGAGGGCAAACCGGCTTGAACCTTGCTTTTCAATTGCACGAACAGGGAATATTAAGCAAGCATGGTGTAAAGATGCTCGGAAGCTCGATTGATTCAATCAAGAGAGGGGAAGATCGTGAAGCTTTCAGGCAGTTAATGAAAGAATTAAATGAGCCTGTTCCTGAAAGTGAAATCGTTCATACGGTTGAAGAAGCATTAGCTTTTGCAGAAAAAATCGATTTTCCGATTATCGTTAGACCTGCTTACACACTAGGAGGCACTGGTGGGGGGATCGCGGAAAACGAAGATGAACTAGCTAATCTAGTCTCTGGGGGTCTTCAGGAAAGTGCTATTCACCAATGCTTAGTCGAGAAAAGTATTGCAGGATACAAAGAAATAGAATATGAAGTAATGAGGGATGCTGACAATACATGCATCACGATTTGTAATATGGAGAATTTTGACCCGGTTGGAGTCCATACGGGAGATTCCATTGTTGTTGCTCCTTCACAAACTTTAACTGATCAAGATTACCAAATGCTCCGTGCAGCATCTATTAAAATCATTTCAGCCCTTGGAATTATTGGTGGATGTAATATTCAGTTTGCGCTTGATCCAAAAAGCAAGAATTACTATTTAATTGAGGTAAATCCAAGGGTAAGCCGTTCTTCTGCGCTTGCCTCCAAGGCTACTGGCTATCCAATTGCAAGAATGGCTGCTAAATTAGCTGTGGGTTATACATTAGCAGAAATCGTTAACCCGGTAACTGGTGATACTTTTGCTAGCTTTGAACCTGCTTTAGATTATGTGGTAGTCAAAATTCCAAAATGGCCTTTTGATAAGTTTCCAACTATTGACCGCAAACTAGGCACACAAATGAAGGCAACTGGTGAAGTTATGGGGATTGACCGCAATTTTGAACGGGCGTTGTTAAAGGCAGTTCACTCTTTGGAAATTGATTCGAATGATCTGCAGTTACCTCATCTTGCAGGGAAAACGGTACCTGTATTAATGGAAATGCTCAAACAACAGGACGATCAACGCTTCTTTATCTTACTGGAGCTTATACGTAAAAATGTAAGTACGGATGAACTCCATCAACTGACAAAGATTGATCATTTCTTCCTTTCCTATTTAAAGAAGCTTGTTCATTTAGAGAAGCAATTGGCTGAGAAAAACTTAGAGAGCATCTCAAAAGAAGAACTTCAACACTATAAGGAAAAAGGATTCAGCGACGGCTTTTTGGCAAGTGTGTGGAACACGTCTGAAAAAGAAGTGCGAAGCAAAAGAAAGAGCTTTAATATAAAACCTGCGTATAAAATGGTGGATACATGTGCAGCAGAGTTTGAGGCAAAATCAAATTATTATTATTCAACTTATTTTGGTGAAAATGAACAAGTGCCTTCTAATAAAAGAAAAGTGCTGATCATCGGCAGCGGTCCGATTCGGATTGGTCAGGGTATTGAATTTGATTACTGTTCGGTACACGGAGTGTTCGCTGTTAAAGATGAAGGTATTGAAACGATCATGATTAACAATAATCCTGAAACAGTCAGTACAGACTTTGCAACAGCGGACCGCTTATATTTTGAGCCATTAATAATTGAAGATATCTTAAATGTGATGGAAGCAGAAGAAATAACAGATGTTATTATTCAGCTTGGCGGACAAACGGCAATCAATTTAGCAAAACAATTAGAAGAGTACGATGTTAATATTTTAGGGACAAAATCACAAACTATTGATATTTTAGAAGATCGTAAGTTATTTTATGAACTCCTTGACGAACTTAACATTCCTCGTCTAAAGGGTGACATTGTTAATAATGAACAAGAATTATTAAATGCGGTTCAGAGTATTGGATTCCCAGTACTGCTCAGACCTTCCTTCGTAATTGGCGGAAGAGGAATGGAAATTATTAACAATAAAAATGAATTAAAATCTTATATCGACAAAGATATTGCTAAGTATCCATTCTTAGTAGATCAGTTCCTGCATGCAAAGGAAGCTGAAATTGACTTAGTAACAGATGGAAAATATATTTTAGCTCCTGCAATCATGGAGCATATCGAGAAAACAGGTGTGCATTCTGGCGACAGTATGTCCGTGCTTCCTGCATTGACAATGTCAGGTTCTGTACAGGAAAAAATGGTACAATACGGAAAACAAATTTCTCAGCATTTAAACTACAAAGGTCTGATGAATATTCAGTTTATTGTAGATAATGAAGATGTTTATGTTCTAGAAGTTAACCCGAGAGCCAGCAGAACAGCTCCAATCGTCAGCAAGGTAACAGGAGTTCCGCTCGTTCAAATTGCGACAAAAATATTGCTCGGGAAATATACATTGTCGAGCAATGATGAAGAGAAGAATTTGATGGAAATTCCGTTTGTAACTGTGAAATACCCGGTATTCTCTAACTACGCTTTAAAAGGCTTAGACTCTAAAGTAAGTCCAGAGATGAGATCGACAGGTGAAGGGATTTGTTTAGGAAATAATCTAGATGAAGCGCTAAGGAAGGCGTTCCATACTTATATTAAGAATAAAGCTTCCGGAACAGTTGTGTTAAAAGAAGCAATGGATGACATCGATTTTACTCATGAAAGCTTTAAATTAGATGTTTCTGCTGATGAATCACTTCTGACAGAAGATGCAATTGCCTATTACAATCCCTATCAGTCCACTAATGATGAGGCATTAAGGGAATATGCAACAAAACGGCGGATTATTACATTTACAGAAAAGGAGAGCTTACAAGCATTTTTGCAGGCTTTAAAGGTTCATGATTATACAGTAAGCGCCATTGAAGAATGGCATTCTACATTAATAAAGGACGTGACAATCGCATGACTGCTGTTCAGATGAATGAACTTGATTTAAATATAAAAGGAAAAGATTTATTATCGCTGGCTGATTATACTCCTGAGACAATCAAAGGTTTAGTGCAAATAGCAACAGACCTAAAAAAGGCGCATTTATCAGGAGAAGAAAAGCCGCTGCTCAAAGGTAAAATCCTAGGGATGATTTTTGATAAGAATTCAACAAGAACAAGGGTCTCTTTTGAAGCAGGAATGCTCCAGCTTGGCGGTCAAGCAATTTACCTTTCTGGGAAAGAAACTCAAATGGGGAGAGGCGAACCGATCTCAGATACGGCCAAGGTATTGTCGGAGTATGTTGATGCCATCATGATAAGAACATTTTCACATGAAAATGTGGAAGAATTGGCAAAGCACGCTACAATCCCAGTGATAAATGGTCTAACAGATCTTTATCATCCATGCCAGGCTTTAGCTGATTTATTAACAATTCAAGAGGTTAAAGGTACATTAGAAGGCCTAAAGATCGCTTATATTGGTGATGGGAACAATGTTGCACATGACTTGATGATCGCTGCTGCAAAAACAGGAATTCATATGGCAGTTGCAACACCTGAAGGGTATGAGCCGAACAAAGAAATCACAGAGCTTGCAAAATCCTTTGCGAAAGAAAGTGGTTCAGAAGTAATTCTTACAAATGATCCGCGTGAAGCAGTGTATGAAGCAGATGTCATTTATACAGATGTCTGGACGAGTATGGGGCAGGAAGAAGAAAATGAACAAAGATTAAAGGATTTTAATGGATTTCAAATAAATGAAGAGCTTGTTAAAGGAGCAAAGGAAGACTATATGTTTTTACACTGCCTCCCAGCTCATCGTGGAGAAGAGGTAACAGCAGAAGTAATTGACGGCAAGAATTCCTACGTTTTCCAGCAAGCAGGCAACCGTATGCATGCACAAAAAGCTTTATTAGTGGAAGTATTAAAATAAAAATAATAGGAATACGAAAAAGACCTGCATTTTTTGATGCAGGTCTATTTGCTTAAGATAAGAAATAAACTAATGGTCCGACAATAAAACAATAGACAGCAAAATATTTTAAATTTCCTTTTGCCATAATATTCATGAACCACTTAAGTGAAATATAAGAAGCGATTAACGAAGCAATAAAGGCTAATATATAAGGAATAGCTAAATCACCGATGTATGGATCATTTAATATATCACTAAATCCTAGTATCATCCCTCCGACGCTTACAGGAATGTATAATAAAAAGGAATATCTAAGTGCTGTTTCCTGCTTCATTCCTAATCCCATTGCTGCAACAATGGTTGCACCTGAGCGGCTAATCCCGGGTATTAAGGCAACGGCTTGGGCAAGACCGACAATAATCGCATCTCTATAAGAAAGGTCTGCATCATTTTTACGGCCGCGCAGGTTGCGTATTAGCCATAATGCAATCCCTGTCACTAAAAGAGTGATTCCGACAGTTTTAATCGAGGCTAGATGTTCTTCAATGAAATCCTCGAAAAGAATTCCTATCACGCCTGCGGGAATGGTTCCTACAATTAAATAAAGGATGAAGCGAAAGTCAGCTTCAGATTCTTTATCTTTAGTTTTTAGAAAGTTCAGTCCATTTTCGATTAATCGAATAATATCTTTTCGATAAATGATTAAAACTGCTAATAACGAAGCAGTGTTAACTAGGAGGGCAAAGCTCATCCCTTCGATTTGTAAGCCCAAAAAATGTTCTGCGATTTCCAAGTGACCGCTTGAGGAAATCGGTATGGGTTCTGTAATTCCTTGAAAAAGTCCCAGTAATAAATATTTTAATGATTCTAGCAGTTCTTCCACGACAACCTCCTGATAGATAATGAATACACGTACTATTTTATTAAATGATAAACAAGCACGCTTTGTAAAGTATTGACGAATATGAAAAGAAAAAGTTTCATTCATGAATGCTTTATATCAGGAAATACTACAAGGGAAGACTCGGAAAGGAGGGGTATTAATGGGGCAAAGCCATCAATTTCGTGCCGGACAAAAAGCGCCTAACAATGGAATATATATGGAAATAGGTGAAGAAGGCGACGGAGTAATGAACCCGAAAAAAATAAAGCTAAAAGCTGGAGACCGTTTCCCTGAAAACTCAAATCATAATCGTAAATGGACTTACAAAAGAAAGCCATAAAAGGTTTGAAATGATAAAAAAACTTAAGTAAATAAATTATTGGCCATCCTTGAATAGGATGGCTTTACATATGAAAAGAATGGATTATAATGAAATTATAAAGGTCAAAAATGGTCAAAGAGGAGGGTTAATATGGATTTGAACCAAATGACAGAACGGCTGCAAACCGGAATACTCCGGGCCCAATCGATTGCAACTGCCCATGAGCATCAGGAAGTAGACGAGATACATTTATTCAGCGCTTTGTTAGAACAGGAAGATAGTTTAGTTGCTGCGATCTTAGAAAAAGTTAAAATGTCAGTTGAGGACTTCAAGTATGAATTAGATTCCTTATTAAAAAAGAAACCACAAGTATCTGGAAGCGGCATAGAACAAGGGAAATTATATATCACAAACAAACTGCAAAAACTATTAGCAGAAGCGGAAGAAGAAATGAAAAGCTTTAATGATGAATATCTCTCTGTAGAGCTTATATTGCTCGGAGCCGTAAAAGCAGCGCGATCTGAAATCGGAGAAATATTAAATAAACACCACATAACTTATGAAAAACTGCTGGATGCAATTAAGAAAATGAGGGGGAACGAAAGAGTGACATCTCAAAATCCTGAAGCCACTTATGATGCATTAAAAAAATATGGGCGTGACTTAGTAGCAGAAGTGAAATCTGGGAAAGTAGATCCTGTTATTGGAAGGGATGCGGAGATCCGGAATGTCATCAGAATTCTTTCTAGAAAAACGAAAAACAACCCTGTTTTAATTGGCGAGCCAGGTGTTGGGAAAACGGCTATTGTAGAAGGATTGGCTCAAAGGATTGTCCGTAAAGATGTTCCTGAAGGATTAAAAGATAAAACGATATTTTCTCTTGATATGAGCTCCCTTATTGCTGGAGCTAAATTCCGGGGAGAATTTGAAGAGAGATTAAAAGCCGTTTTAAATGAAATAAAGAAAAGCGAAGGAAAAATTCTTTTATTTATTGATGAACTACATACCATTGTCGGTGCTGGTAAAACAGAAGGTGCAATGGATGCAGGTAATATGTTAAAACCGATGCTGGCGAGAGGAGAACTTCATTGCATCGGGGCGACTACACTAGACGAACATCGGAAATATATTGAAAAAGATCCTGCTCTTGAACGACGCTTTCAACAGGTATTGGTTCACGAACCGAATGTAGAGGATACTATTTCTATTTTACGCGGTTTAAAAGAACGGTTTGAAATACACCACGGAGTAAATATACATGATCGTGCTATTGTTTCAGCAGCTACTTTATCTGATCGGTATATTACAGATCGTTTCCTGCCGGATAAAGCAATTGATTTAGTTGATGAAGCATGTGCTATGATCCGCACAGAAATTGATTCCATGCCTTCAGAGTTAGATGAAGTAACAAGGCGGGTGATGCAATTAGAAATTGAAGAAGCAGCCTTAAGGAAAGAAGAGGATACACAGAGCAAGAACCGGCTGCAAAATCTTCAAAAAGAACTAGCGGATTTACGAGAAAATGCCAATTTGATGAAAGCGAAATGGCAGGCCGAAAAAGAAGGAATTCAAGCTGTACGTGAAAAGCGGGAGCTCCTTGAAAAGCTGCGTCGCGAACTTGAGGATGCTGAAAATAATTATGATTTAAATAAAGCCGCTGAACTGCGTCATGGCAGGATTCCTGCAGTTGAAAAAGAATTGCAGGCGCTTGAAGAAGAAGTGAGCAATAAATCTAATGAACGCTTAGTTCGGGAAGAGGTTACAGAGGAAGAAATAGCGAATATTGTGAGCCGTTGGACTGGAATCCCGTTGGCCAAGCTCGTAGAAGGTGAACGTGAAAAACTTCTTCGCCTAGAAAGCATTCTTCATGAACGTGTAGTAGGACAAAATGAGGCAGTAGAGTTAGTGTCAGATGCAGTGTTAAGAGCAAGAGCTGGTATTAAAGATCCTAATAGGCCGATTGGTTCGTTTATTTTTCTAGGTCCAACAGGAGTGGGGAAGACGGAACTTGCAAAAGCGCTAGCCAACTCTCTATTTGACAGCGATGAGCAAATCATACGAATTGACATGTCCGAATATATGGAAAAACACTCAGTTTCAAGGCTGGTGGGTGCGCCTCCAGGGTATGTCGGCTATGAGGAAGGAGGTCAGTTAACAGAAGCGGTAAGAAGAAAACCCTACTCTGTTATATTGCTAGATGAAATTGAAAAAGCTCATCCTGATGTATTTAATATCCTGCTGCAGATGCTCGATGATGGACGCATTACAGACTCACAGGGACGAACTGTTGATTTTAAAAACACGGTAATCATTATGACTTCAAATATTGGATCGCATTTCTTATTGGAAGGGCAGTCTGAGACGGAATCCATAAGGGAAGAAGTAAAGGATAAGGTAATGTCACAGCTTCGAAGTCATTTCCGTCCTGAGTTTCTCAATCGTGTTGATGAGATCATCATGTTTAAGCCGTTATCGATTCACGATATAATGGAAATAGTGTTGAAGCTGATAAAAGATTTGCAAATTCGTTTAGAAGATCAACAAATACATTTACGTATAACGGATGAAGCAAAGGAATATATTGCAGTAAATGGGTTTGATCCTGTTTATGGGGCTAGACCATTAAAACGCTTTATACAGAGGAATGTTGAAACACTTTTAGCAAGAGATATTATAGCTGGAAAGATAGTAGAAAACAGTACAGTCGAAATCGCTTTAAAAGAAAACACCATACAATTGCTGAAGCAGTCTCAACCTACTTCACCTATATAAGCGCAGCAAAAAAAGTCATCCATTTTTCATGGATGACTTTTTTGACCAAACGCATTCATAAATAAACTACTCTTTAATGCAGTCCTTCTTTTCCGCTTGGTTCGTTAGGAATAATGGAAGGTACAATTAAAATTAAGACAGTAGCAATTACACCAAGAATGGCACCGGTTGCAAAATCAAATGCAGTACCAATCATTGAGCTCGCAACATAAGTTAACATTTGAACTAGAAGGAACGTCCAAAATAAAGTCCAAAAGTATCTCACCGTATTCACCTCTTACTATTTAACATCTTTTTCTATATTATCATAACGACAAACAATGATAAAGTGAAACTTTCATCATTGGAGGGGTTTCCCAATGATGATTAGTTGAGCCTATCGGGCTTTTACGGACAGTTGATCCCCAAGAGAAGGGGGATCTTACTGTCCGTTAATCTGCGATAAAGTGAAACTTCCACTATATTTAGACAAACTATAGGCAAACTCCCTTTCACTTTAATTCTTCTTTCATACATTAAATAAGAGTAAATTGCTAAAGGAGTTTTTAGGATGGAGAGCCGGAACTTTAAATTGGATACCGAATGGAATATGATACATTATCCCGAAAGACCAACAGGTTTCGGTATCCTAATCATTGGGGACGAAAGACATTATGTTGATAGTAACGGCAGCTTCTGGACACATAACGAGGGAAAATTAGCATTTATTGATGCTTTAAAACAGTCAGGATACACGATTTTTTATTCAAATCTCTATGGGAAAAATTGGGGTAGCGAAAAAGCAGTTGAGCTAGCTAAAAGACTCTATGAATTTATCATCAGAACCGAAATTATTAATGATAAAATTCATTTAATTGCTGAAGGAATGGGTTCTCTTGTAGCGTTAAGGCTGATTGAAGAAATGCAAGAGAAAATTCGTTCTACCGTATTAATAAACCCTGTGCTTTCTCTAAAGGATCAATTAGAACAAGAGAAAGAGCATAAATTTTTTTATAAAAAATTGCTAAAAGAACTTTCTTATTCTTATGAGTTAGAAGGAGATCAGTTGTTGGAAGTCATCAACAATCAAAAACAACAGTGGTTAGACGTAATACCGATTATTCCAATGAAGGTCATTCATGTGTTATCTGGGCAAAAAGCATTTAATGAGTCAAAGCAGTTAAATGACTTGTCTATGAAATGGGAAAATGAGAATGCACCGGTTACCTTGACCTATCTTGTACCTGAGAAGAAGCATCAATTAGAAATAGACACGATAAAGTTTTTAAAGAAAAATGAATCAGTTTTATAAATGCCTGAGCCTTAGTGGTAAGAAATATTACTGTCTCCCTAAGCATAGGATGGATTATAGCTTTTTAGGGAGGCGTTCATGATGGACAAGGCAATTGTGGTCGGTGTTTATGAATTTTTAGCGTTTCACTTTTGCAAGAAGTTTTTGGACGATGGCATGGAAGTTATAGGGGTTCATTCCTTATCTCAAGAAAATGATCTATTTACAGAAGAAAAACGCATGGAAATCGGGAGAAACGCAAACTTTGTTGAAGAGAAATATGAGAAATGGACGGTCACTGATGAACAAGAAGAGGTTCTTCTTGTTCTAGATTATTATGATTTATTTATTAGAAATGTTGAAAAGGAACTAGACTGGGAATCAATGAAATTAAAGCTGTCAGGTTTAAAGAATGGAAAAGGAAAAGTTTTATTTCTGATGCCCATACAATTACTGATGCAAGGGCGATATGAGCAACACCAGTCACAAATGAAAGAAATATTATCTTCCTTTAAGAGGGACGGAATTGCATTTAATGTTTATTATTTACCAACTGTTTATGGACCGTGGCAATATATTGAGTCTGCTTTTCAACAGTATTTCTTGATGGAAAACGACCATTTTATGATTCACGAAAGAGAATGGACAGGAGATGCGCTTCATGTTGAGGATGTTATTGATTCTATTTTATCCTTTCTGTCTGACAAATATAAAGCTTATCTTCTAGAAAGCAGTGAGGCAGATAAGTGGACGAAATGTGCAAGGGTCTTGGATATTTTACCGGACGCGAAACAAGAGAGAGAGACTTTGTTATCGTTTGATGGCGAGAAAATAGCAGTACATGATTCCAAACCATACCAAATGAGATTAGCTCATCAGAAACGGCATGCACAAGTAATCAAAGTGATTCTAAAGTCGGAATGACAAAAAATTCTTTTAAAATTTTTTTGTTAAAGGTAGAATGAAAGAGACTATATCACTATTTTAAAGTGGCTGGGAATTATTACTATTTTCTTGAAGGGGCTGAAAAAGAAATGCTAAAAAAATCAGCACGTTTTGGAGTTTTTCTTTTATGCCTTTTTTTATTATCATCATGTGGACAAGCTATCTCTACAGGACAACTGGATAAAGTAGGACTTTTGGTACCAGAATCTGTTAATGACCAAGTTTGGGGTACAAAAGGCTATAAGGGTATGCTCAAAATCCAATCGCGATTTAATGTGGATGTTTATTATAAAGAAGGGATGAACTCACAAGCTATTGTTGAACGTGCGGTGAAGGAATTTGATCAAAAGGGAGTTAATTTAATTTTTGGTCATGGCAATGAATATGCGGGATACTTTAACAAAATAGCAAAAGATTATCCACATATTCATTTTATCAGTTTCAATGGTGATGCCAACGAGAAAAATACTACAAGCTTAAATTTTGAGGCATATGCTATGGGATTCTTTGGTGGCATGGTTGCAGGACATATGACGGAAACCAATAAAGTGGGAATAATCGCTGCTTATGAATGGCAGCCAGAGGTAGAAGGCTTTTACGAAGGTGCCATTTATGAAAATAAAGATGCTGAGGTCACCATCCAATATGTATCACAATGGGATGATGATCATATCGCAATGGAAATTTTAGATGATATGTTGTTAAAAGGTATTGATGTTGTATACCCTGCAGGTGATGGCTATAATGTTCCTGTTATTGAAAAAATGAAGGGGAATGGTTTGTATGCGATTGGTTATGTTTCTGACCAGTCTGACCTTGGCCAGTCAACTGTATTAACTAGTACTGTACAGCATGTTGACACTCTTTATGAATTGGTGGCTGAACAATTTAATGACGGCACCCTTAAAGCAGGAAACCAATCTTTTGATTTTCAAGATGATGTAATATCTTTAGGTGAATTCAGTCCGCTTGTGGATGAAAGTTTTCAAAAGGATATAAAAGAATTAATTAAAAAGTATAAAGAAACCGGGAAACTTCCGGTAAAATAAATAGGAGGTCTTTAGATGACAAATCAAGATAAAACAATGGAATTTATGCAAATTGCTATGAAGTACATACCTGAAGCAAAAGAGCAGCTTGAGGAAGCTGGCATTGAACTTACCATGGACTTAATTCAGCCGTTTATGGAGATCTTTACGAAAGTAATGAATGAAGCTTATGAATTAGGTAAAGCAGACAGTCAAAAAGAATAATTAAAACACATCTAGTATATCGCAATGTAGGGTGAGAATTTCTCACCTTATTTTTGTGGGCAGATTAGGATATAAAATCGTACAACCAGTCACTTAGTAATTAACTAAATGTTGTTTCACTGTGTTTGAAAAATAAAGGGAGAAATTCCCTTTAAATTAGGAAATGCCCTTATTTCCTAAAAAATAAAGGGAGATTTTCCGGTTATATGATCCAAAACTTTGGATTTTGCCATAATTAGAGAGGATACGGTAAATTCTCCCTTTATATCTGCTTCTTAAGCCTCCCCTCTTTACATTAGCGGGAAATTATCCCCTAAAAGGCATGGCAAATTTTCTATACAAATTACCATGCTTCATCGTAAGTTATTTTTTATGAAGAAACGCCTCAAGGTAGGGCTTTAACTTATTTACTAGAGGTTTTAATTCTTTTGTGGAATTCATGAAAGTATTGACATGATGCATGAGTTCAATATAGTCCACGTTGCTGAGGTAGTCCGTAAAAGTTTGTTTTTCATTTTTCTCTTTGTTAGCTGAAGAAACACCACGACCGCCAAATAACCAATCTCTTTCGTTTACATGAAGGTTATCTTTGTCATCGTCATAATTCTGTGATTCAAAAGAATCTTGTTCCTTTCTAATGGATCTCCTATTCCCAAACATAAATCTGGTAAAAGGATCAATTTTTTCTGTTTCCTGCACATCTTTTGATTTTTCCTCCATAGCCGTATTTCCCCTCCCTTCACTATCCAAGGTATGATAGATAAGAAAATCATGTATGGACTCTTCTTTTAGTGAAAGTAAATTGACGTAAAAACAGAAAAAAGTTGCAGAGAGAGAGGAGGGTTTGATAATATTATTAGTACCAAGTCTTAATAATTGATAATAAATAGTTGTATCTGAACTTCTAGATAAAAGGGATAAAAATCAAAGGAGATGGCTTCATGAACGCAGGAGTTATAGGAATTGGACGATATCTGCCAGAGAAAATACTGACAAATGCTGATTTAGAGAAAATAGTTGATACTTCAGATGAATGGATCACATCACGAACAGGTATTGAAGAACGCAGAATCGCAAGTGATGATATGGATACTGCGGATTTAGCATTTGAGGCAGCTAAGGTAGCGATAGAAAATGCAAATATAACAGCAGAGGACCTGGACTTAATCTTAGTGGCGACAGTTACCCCAAATACTCCTTTTCCATCAGTCGCTTGTATGCTTCAAGAAAAATTAGGTGCAAAAAAAGCTGCGGCAATGGATGTTAGTGCAGCTTGTGCGGGATTTATGTATGGAATTGTAACAGCAAAACAATTCATTGAAAGTGGTGCCTATAAGAACGTACTAATCGTTGGTGCTGAGAAGCTTTCAAAAATTACAGACTGGGAAGATAGAAATACTGCTGTTCTTTTTGGAGATGGAGCAGGTGCTGTTGTACTTGGACCAGTATCAGAAGGCAGAGGTGTATTAGCTTTTGAACTTGGTGCTGATGGAACGGGTGGACAATATTTATATCAGGAAAAGTATATTATGATGAACGGCAGAGAAGTGTTTAAATTTGCTGTAAGGCAGATGGGGGAAAGCTCCCTGCAAGTGTTAGAGAAAGCAGGTTTAACAAAAGAAGACGTCGATCTGCTTGTCCCACACCAAGCGAACATACGCATTATGGAAGCTTCAAGACAAAGATTAGAGCTTCCTGTTGAGAAAATGTCAAAAACAGTTCATAAATATGGAAATACATCATCCGCTTCAATTCCTATCTCTATTGTTGAAGAACTAGAAGCTGGTAAAATAAAGGACGATGACCTAATTGTAATGGTTGGTTTTGGCGGAGGATTAACGTGGGGTGCCATCGCTTTACGTTGGGGAAGATAATTAAAACATTAAAAAATGATTTGAAAGCTTCTTGAAAAATTTCTCGCAAAGGAGATTACAATAATGACGAAAAGAA
Organism: Robertmurraya dakarensis; assembly: GCF_900156875.1. Taxonomy (GTDB): domain Bacteria; phylum Bacillota; class Bacilli; order Bacillales; family Cytobacillaceae; genus Robertmurraya; species Robertmurraya dakarensis. The sequence continues at coordinate 949,888 of NZ_LT707408.1, forward strand.
GAGTAGTTGTTACAGGAGTAGGGGCTGTTACTCCAGTTGGAAACGACATTGAAACAACGTGGAAAAATATCGTTTCTGGTGTATCGGGTGTCGGGCAATTAACAAGACTTGACCCAGAGGATTACCCAGTTAAAGTAGTTGCAGAATTAAAGGATTTTGATGTTGAACAATATATCGACAAAAAAGATGCAAGGAAAATGGACCGCTTCACCCACTATGCAGTTGCTGCTTCTTTAATGGCAGTGAAGGATTCTGGTCTTGCAATTAACGATGATAACTCCCATCGTGTAGGTGTTTGGATTGGGTCCGGTATCGGAGGAATGGAAACATTTGAAAATCAATTTGAGACCTTCCTTAATAAAGGATATCGCAGGGTAAGTCCTTTCTTCGTTCCAATGATGATACCTGATATGGCGACAGGCCAAGTGTCAATTACACTTGGTGCTAGAGGATTTAACTCCTGTACGGTCACAGCTTGTGCAACAGGAACAAACTCAATCGGAGACGCGTTTAAGGTCATTCAACGGGGCGATGCTGATGCGATGGTTACAGGTGGTGCGGAAGCGCCTATCTCTAGAATGGCGATGGCGGGGTTCTGTGCGAACAAGGCATTATCAACTAATCCTGATCCGCAAAAAGCGAGCCGTCCATTTGATTTAAATCGTGATGGTTTTGTTATGGGTGAAGGTGCAGGGATTATTGTCTTAGAAGAGCTGGAACATGCATTGGCACGCGGTGCAAAGATATATGCAGAGATTGTTGGATATGGCGCTACAGGAGATGCTTATCATATTACAGCGCCTGCTCCAGAAGGTGAAGGTGGAGCAAGAGCTATGAAAATGGCTCTTGACGATGCTGACCTTAGCCCTGAGGATATCGACTATATCAATGCACATGGAACTAGTACCGATTACAATGATAAATTTGAAACAATGGCGATTAAATCGGTTTTTGGAGACCATGCCTACAAGCTTGCGGTTAGCTCGACAAAGTCAATGACCGGCCATCTTCTTGGAGCTGCAGGAGGAGTAGAGGCGATTTTTACAGTATTAGCTATGCAAGATTCAATTTTACCGCCTACTATTAACTATGAAACTCCAGATCCAGCATGTGATCTTGATTATGTACCGAACGAAGCAAGAAAGCAGGACATTAAAGCTGCTATGAGCAATTCACTTGGGTTTGGCGGGCATAATGCAACAATAGCATTTAGAAAATATCAATCATAACCGAAGTAAAAAAATTATAAACAGATGTTAAAGGACAAGGCATATCTTGTCCTTTTTTTCATACCTATATATAAATAGGACAAGACCTGGGGTGTCTGCTATGGGCAGGAAAGTTTGTTCAAAGAAAGTCGAAGTCTTCCATGTTTAGATTATTTATGATTTTAACTGGATTTGGAATTGCTGTCATAGGCGGGATTAGTGTGATTGCCTACTTGAATTTACTAACTGCAGGCTATGACCTTTATGCTTTCCTTCATTTTGTCAGCAGTCGTGTCGAATGTTTATTGCTACCAATTGGAATCATGATGATATGGATTAGTATCTATTTACCGAGTGATTGGTAACATATAATTGTCAACATTAATCGAGTATTTACTAGGAGTCGTGTGTAGGGAAATCGTTAAAACAAATTGGTTTAAGGTGGTATTTTAGGAATAAATTAAAGGTTTACTGCCCATACTGAGTGACAAAGAGTTAATGAAGTGAGGGGTAGATTCATGTTATATCTTCATGATGTTTGGGTTAATTGGTTTGAAGGTGAAGAGAATGGATACAATGTTTGCCATTTTCATGAATGGCGTAAAGACGATGGTGTCGAATTGCTTGATCAAGTACCACTCTTAAAATTGGACTCTTGTCTTTTTAATTACATAGAAAATGATTTGGCAGAGTTACCTCAATCATTACTAGATGAGATTTACCAAAAGGCCTATTTAAGAAAAAACCATGAACGCATTCAGCTTGATTATTGTTTTGTAGCAACAGATGGTACAGGGATTATTGTCGTTGATACAATCGGTTATAATATTCCGATTCGAAAAAGCCGGCTTATTCCGAGGCAGGAACAATTAGTCTATGAAATGGTGGAAAACCATGACACGATGAATTTTGAATTTGAAAAAAAACCAACAACTTCAAAGGAGTTTCACATTCTCGCTCCTTCTCCTGGTTTGATGTCTGGACTAACGCGAAAAGAAAGGCAGTTAAAACAGCTCCTCTTTATGGCGCTTGATCAATTGCGTTCTAGTGAAAATGTTGCTGAAATTAGATATTGGTATACAGAGTGGAGACCAGAACGTTATCTAGAAATTCAAAACTTAGATTTTGAAGAAGCTTGGGAGCAGTTATACGAAGAAACACAATATGGTTGGACAAGCAAGCATGAGCATTTCTGTGAAAACTTAATTAAAGGACAGCCATTTTTTGAGAAGCTTTGGGAAATGGAAAATGGATCAAAAGTAAATTAAAAAATGTAAAAACGCTTACCAAAAGGTAAGCGTTTTTTGAATGCTTTACTTCTTTATCTTCTTTTCTTTCTCCCTAGACCCATGGCATTTTCCATCTTCTTAGCCATTCTGCCGGCTACGGCATGGGCCTTTTCTGCCCCGCGGTCAAGAATTTCATCGAGTTCAGCTGATTCCATTAGTTCATAATACTTCTTTTGAATCGGTTCTAAGGCTTGGACGACAACTTGTGCCAAATCACCTTTGAATTCCCCGTACCCTTTTCCTTCATATTCCTGCTCAAGATCAGCAATCGATTTATTGGAAAGAATTGAATAAATCGATAAAAGGTTAGAAACGCCAGGTTTATTCTCTTTGTCGAATTTAACGACTCCTTCTGAATCTGTGACAGCACTTTTGATTTTTTTCTCGATTTGCTTAGGTTCATCAAGGATGGAAATAAAAGCCTTTTGGTTTGGATCAGATTTACTCATTTTCTTCAACGGATCTTGCAGAGACATAATTCTTGCACCAGTCTTAGGGATGCGTACTTCAGGGATAGTAAAGATATCATTGTATTTTTTATTAAATCTCTCTGCTATATCACGTGTTAATTCTAAATGCTGCTTTTGATCTTCGCCTACTGGTACTAAATCTGCACTGTAGAGAAGAATGTCTGCTGCCATAAGTGGTGGATATGTTAGTAATCCAGCTGAAACGGCTTCTTTCCCGCTTGATTTATCTTTAAATTGAGTCATTCTTTCTAGCTCACCAATATATGTAACACACTGCAGCATCCATCCCGCTTGTGCATGAGCAGGAACTTCTGACTGAATAAACAGTGTTGCTTGTTCTGGATCAATTCCAACGGCTATGTATAACGCGGCAAGGCTTCTGATATTTTTTCTAAGCTGTATGGGGTCTTGTGGGACCGTTATTGCATGTTGATCAACTATGCAAAAATAACAGTTATATTCATGCTGTAACTCAACAAATTGTTTTAAGGCTCCAATATAGTTCCCAAGTGTGATCGTGCCACTTGGCTGAATACCTGAAAAAATGGTTTGCATCGAATTTTCCTCCCTATTTCAATTATTATATTATACCATCTTTATAAAGTGATTTAAAAGTAATATAAATACAACGCCACAAGCATTAATAATGTTACCAATAGTCCATTTATAAATAATGGAGAATAATTAAAGGAAATCACTTTTGAAAGAGGCAGCATCTCTTCGACTTGTTTCTTTGTTACATCTTTTCCTGCAAAGATCAATCGGAAGGACTTCGTTACAAAATCAAAAAAGCCGCTTTTCACCGTAAAAAAAATCAAGGAAAGAAAGATGTATAAACTACCTAGATAAAACGAAATATTAATATAGAAAAGCAAGGTAATCTTCTGGTAAAGGATAAATGAAAATAGGACAATGGCTATTTGACTGCATGCAAACAAATAAATGGCAGGCATCCAATGTTTCTTCATGAAACTCACCCCAAAATAATAAAAAATGAATTTATATTGAAATAATTACTAAAGATAAACGAAACGAAGGTAGAAAACACTAGCACTAAAGTAGAATTGTTGATAAATCGGGTGGTGATACCTACATATTATTCCCTAACATTTCAGTAAAGTAAAATTTTTTATAAAAAAATTTACAATTAAAATTATACATGTATAATAATCGTTGTGGCCTTTTGCCAGAATTATCATAAGGAGGTATATCATTGAAAAAATCTAAACACACATTACTTTTCATCTTATTCCTAGCACTCAGTGTATTTTTAGCTGCGTGTGGCGGTGGAAATGAAGATGCTGAAAAAGACAATAATAAAACTGGAGAAGAGTCTGGTGGTTTAGCCGACACTCAAGAAATAACCGTTTTAGAATCTGCTGAAATTCCATCAATGGATTCTGTTATGGCACAAGATACTGTTGGTTTTTCAATGCTTAACAATGTAAACGAAGGCTTGTATCGTTTAGACCCTGAACAAAATCCGGTACCCGGACTAGTGGACGGAGATCCAACAGTAAGTGAAGATGGAACAGTCTACACTTTTAAATTAAGAGAATCGCAGTGGTCAAATGGGGAACCTGTTACAGCGCATGATTTTGTTTATGCATGGCAGCGTGCCATTCACCCTGATACTGCATCACCATATGGTCCTTATATGATGGTTGGCAAAATTAAAGGAGCAAAAGAAGCATTTGAAAGTGGAGATGCAACTAAGTTAGCTGTTAAAGCTTTAAGTGATCTAGAACTAGAAGTAACTTTGGAGCAGCCAATTCCGTATATGGAATCTTTAATGGCTTTCCCAACTTTCTATCCGCAAAACCAAAAATTTGTTGAAGAAAAAGGCAAGGACTATGCGAAAAATGCAGAAAACTTACTTTTTAACGGACCGTTCAAAATGACAGATTGGAACGGAGTGACTGCATCATCTTGGACTATTGAGAAAAACGAAAACTATTGGGATAAAGATAATGTAACACTTGAAAAGATCAACTATAACGTATCGAAGGACCCTCAGGCAGCTGCAAATGCATTCGAAGCGGGGGAAGCAGATGTTACACCTAAGCTTTCAACACCTGCTGTTATTATGCAGTATGAAGGAGACCCGCGACTTGTTAGATGGTTAGAGCCGACGATCTTCTGGTTGAAGTTCAATCAAGAAAATGAGGCACTGGCAAATAAAAATATTCGAATGGCTTTATCACTTGCATTTGACAAGGATGCAATGGTAAATGATATTCTGCAAAATGGATCTTTAGCAGCGAACTATGCAGTACCTGCAGAATTTGTTAGACATCCTGAAACTGATGCCGATTTCCGAGAAGGAAACGGAGATATGAACACATATAATCCTGAAGAGGCAAAGAAGCATTGGGAACAAGGGTTAAAAGAGCTTGGTACAGATAGCTTAGAATTTAGTTTATTAAGTGGTGATACGGAAACATCTAAAACGCTTGACACCTATATTGTTGACCAGCTTCAAAATAATCTGCCAGGACTAAAGATCAATCTTGAAAGTGTTCCGTTCTCTGTACGTCTTGATCGTGAAAATAACATGGATTATGATATTCTTCACTCAGGCTGGGGTCCAGATTACTTAGATCCAATGACGTTCTCTGATCTATGGATCACAGGTGGCGGCAATAACAAAATGGCTTATTCAAATGCTGAGTATGATAAGTTAATTAATGAAGCGAACACAACTCTAGCCAACGAACCAGCTGCACGCTTCCAGGCACTGCAAGATGCAGAGAAGATTTTCTTTGAAGATGCTGCAATCGCACCAACATATCAGCGTTCTGCAAATATTCTCGTTAACGATAAATTAGAAGGATTTACCTATCACTTGGTTGGTCCTGAGTATAGCTGGAAATTTGCGAAATTAAACAAATAATTACCAATGAAAATATGCTAAAAAACATTTAAAATGTTAAGGGCAAAGAGAGTATGGTTGCGGACATGCATACATGTACTCTCTTTTTCCCTTTCTTGAAATTGTCGAAAAAGGTCGAATCTTAAGTGTCAATAAAATATAGGAGGTGTTTGGATGGTAAAGTATATAGCGCAGCGGGTATTTTATATGATTTTAACGCTGTTTATCATCGCATCACTTACGTTCTTCTTAATGAAATTAATACCAGGAACACCATTTAAGATGGGTGAAAAAATGTCTGATGCTCAAATGGAAGTGATGCTTGAAAAATATGATTTAGATAAGCCGGTACCTGTTCAGTATGTATCGTATATGACAAATATACTTAAAGGAGATTTAGGGACTTCTTTCCAATTCGGGGATGCTGAAGTGTCCGAACTCATTGGAAACCGTATTGGTCCTTCAGCGCTGCTTGGTTTTCAAGCTTTGCTAGTCGGATCCCTTATCGGAACCTTGCTTGGCATCATCGGTGCTCTTAAGCAAAATACTTGGGCTGATTATAGCTCCACCTTTGTAGCTGTTCTCGGGAAGTCGATTCCATCATTTGTATTCGCTGGACTTCTTCAATACTATGTAGGGGTAAAGTTAGGATGGTTCCCAGTTGCGTTCTGGAAAGGACCAGAATATACAGTACTTCCTACGATCGCTCTGGCAATGTTCCCTATAGCCATTACCGCACGTTTTATGAGAACCGAAATGATTGAGGTATTAAGTTCGGATTACATCACTCTAGCGAAAGCAAAAGGGTCAAGCTATTTCGATATTATCTTCAAGCATGCATTAAGGAATGCCTTAATTCCAGTTATTACGGTTTTAGGGCCATTAGCGGTAAGTTTAATGACAGGATCTTTAGTAATTGAGAAAATCTTCTCCGTTCCTGGTATTGGTGAGCAGTTTGTAACTTCTGTTCAGGTGAACGATTATTCTGTCATCATGGGAACTACACTGTTATTTGCATTTTTATTTATCATGATCATTTTAGTCGTGGATATTTTATATGGACTGATTGATCCTCGCATTCGATTAGCGGGAGGTAAGCAGTAATGGAACATACAGAAAAAATAAGTAAAGACCAATTTGAACCCGCCATTATCGACAGTAAAAAAAGCGAAGAAATTTCGAAACCCAGTTTAAACTTTTGGCAGGATGGCTGGCTTCGTTTAAGAAAAAATAAAGGTGCTGTTATTAGTTTAGTTGTTATTATCCTTCTAACCATACTAGCGTTAATTGGCCCTATGATAAGCAATTATGAATTTGATCGGCAAAAGACTGCCCATGCCAATCTTCCTCCTAGAATTCCTGTTCTCGAAAATATATCATGGCTTCCATTTGATGGGATGAGGACGTTAAACAATGGAACACAGGTTAATGTTTATGAACAAAAAGATATTGAGGATTATTATTGGTTTGGTACCGACAATTTGGGACGTGACCAATTTTCACGTGTTTGGAAAGGTACTCAAATTTCCTTGTACATTGCTTTTCTAGCTGCTGCTATCGATATGATCATCGGGGTTGCCTTCGGTGTGATATCAGGTTACTTTGGGGGCCGTATTGATACATTCATGCAGCGTATTATTGAGATTCTCTCTGGTATACCGAACTTGGTTGTGGTAATCTTAATGATTTTGATTCTAGAACCGGGTATTATTTCGATTACGATTGCATTAACGATCACAGGCTGGGTAAGTATGGCGCGTGTTGTTCGTGCTCAGGTCTTAAAGCTTAAAGGACAAGAATTTGTTATGGCTTCGAGAACCCTTGGAGCAAGTCATTCAAAGATTATGTTTAAACATTTAATCCCGAACTTAGCCGGGGTTATTATCATTAATACAATGTTCACAATTCCGAATGCGATCTTTTTCGAAGCCTTTTTAAGCTTCATCGGCCTTGGTCTTCAAGAACCATTAGCATCATTAGGAACGTTAATTGATGCTGGGTTTAAAACAATGAGAGCATTTCCGTATCAAATGTTAATTCCAGCAGTGGTTATCAGTGTCATTATGATTGCATTTAATATGATTGCAGACGGTGTTCGTGATGCACTAGATCCTAAAATGAGAGATTAAAAGGCAGGTGAAGCAATATGGAGAAAATTTTAGAAGTAAATGACCTTAAGATTTCCTTTCATACTTTCTCAGGAGAGGTTCAAGCGATCCGGGGAGTCAGCTTTGACTTAAATAAAGGGGAAACACTTGCAATTGTTGGAGAGTCGGGATCAGGTAAATCCGTAACAACTAAATCGATTATGAGGCTTCTTCCTGAACAAAGCTCAGAGTTTAAATCTGGAGAAATTCTATTTAAAGGAAAAGATCTAACTAAGCTTAATGACAAGCAAATGCAAAAAATACGTGGTAAAGACATTTCAATGATTTTTCAGGATCCAATGACCTCTTTGAATCCTACGATGACAGTAGGCAAACAGATTATGGAGCCGATTATCAAGCATCAGAAACTTAGTAAATCAGAAGCTAGGGAAAAGGCTGTTAAATTACTTGATCTTGTTGGGATTCCAAATCCCGAAATCCGATTCAAGCAGTACCCTCATCAATTTTCGGGCGGAATGAGACAGCGTGTTGTAATCGCTATTGCTTTAGCCTGCAATCCGCAAATTTTAATTGCTGATGAGCCGACTACAGCTCTTGATGTAACTATACAAGCGCAAATACTTGAGTTAATGAAATCTTTGCAAAAGAAAGTGGAGACTTCCATTATTTTCATTACTCACGATTTGGGTGTAGTAGCTAACGTTGCGGATCGTGTAGCTGTTATGTATGGTGGAAAAATCATTGAAGTAGGAACTGTAGATGAAATCTTCTATAATCCAAAGCATCCATATACATGGGGGTTAATTAGTTCAATGCCTGACTTGGAAACAGAAGAAGAGGATGAATTATTCGCAATTCCAGGCACACCACCTAATCTTTTGAATCCTCCAAAAGGGGATGCCTTTGCACCTCGTAACCAGTACGCAATGAAAATTGACTTAGAGAAAGAACCTCCGATGTTCAAGGTCTCTGACACGCATTATGCTGCTACATGGCTGCTTCACCCTGATGCTCCAAAAGTTGAGCCGCCTGCTGCTGTTCAAAAGCGAATGAAGATGTACCAAGAACAACATAAGTAAAAGGGGGGAATGCTGATGGAAATGAAGAAAAAACTATTAGAAATCAAGAATCTAAAGCAATACTTCAATGTGGGAAAACCAAATGAAGTGAAAGCTGTTGATGGACTGACTTTCGATATTTATGAAGGTGAAACATTGGGACTTGTAGGGGAATCAGGCTGCGGGAAATCAACTACTGGCAGAACAATTATTCGCCTTTATGATGCAACAGATGGACAGGTTTTGTTTGATGGTGAGGACGTTCATGGTAAAAAGTCTAAAGCAGAAATGAAGAAATTCAATCGGGAAATGCAGATGATTTTCCAAGACCCGTATGCATCATTAAACCCAAGAATGAAAGTGGCGGATGTGATTGCTGAGGGAATTGATATTCATGGCTTAGCAAAAACAAAAGAAGAACGGACGAAAATGGTCCATGATCTATTGGAGACTGTTGGATTAAATAAAGAACATGCAAACCGCTATCCACATGAATTCTCAGGCGGGCAAAGACAGCGGATTGGAATTGCTCGTGCTTTAGCAGTAAAGCCTAGTTTCGTAATTGCTGATGAACCAATTTCAGCATTGGATGTTTCGATTCAAGCACAAGTTGTTAACCTAATGAAAAAGCTACAGCGAGAGAAGGGCTTAACTTATTTATTTATCGCACATGACTTGTCTATGGTGAAATATATTAGTGATCGAATTGGCGTCATGTACTTTGGTAAGATGGTGGAGCTTGCTCCAGCAGAGGAACTATATAAGAATCCGATGCATCCTTATACTAAATCTCTACTATCTGCAATTCCTCTGCCAGATCCAGTATATGAAAGAAATCGTAAGCGCCAAACATATGATCCCTCATCACATAACTATCGTGAAGGTGATCAAGTCGAGTTGAGGGAAATAACAGCAGGACATTTTGTTCTTTGTTCTGAGAAGGAATACGAAGAATTGAAAAAGCAATAATAAAAAACGATCTCTAACTTGGAGGGCACTGAAAAAGCCCCTTAAAGGAAAAAAGGGAAGGATTTCTCAATTATTTTGAGGAATCCTTCCCTTTTTGTTTTATAATTAGGTTAACAATTTTAAGCGGGTGGTTTCAATGATTCAAAAACAACAATCAATGGCATTAAGTCCATATATGGAACTCTATAACTTAATCGTTCCTGCAGACAATATGTTACGAAAAATTAATGAACTAATTGACTTCTCTTTTGTTTATGAAGAATTGAAAGATAACTATTGCTTGGATAACGGGCGAAATGCCATTGACCCTATTCGTATGTTCAAATATTTATTTTTGAAGACCGTCCATGACCTATCTGATGTTGATATAGTAGAACGTTCTAAGTATGACATGTCTTTTAAATACTTTCTCAACATGGCACCAGAGGAGCAAGTAATTGATCCTAGCTCTTTAACAAAGTTTAGAAAATTACGGTTAAAAGATATTAATCTTTTAGATCTGCTTATCAATAAGACTGTAGAAATAGCTATTGAAAAGGAAGTCATCAAAAGTAATTCTATTATTGTTGATGCCACCCATACAAAAGCTCGGTATAACCAAAAAACTCCTAAAGAGGTCCTTATGGACCGTTCCAAAAAACTGAGAAAAACGATATATCAAATAGATGAAAATATGAAGAGTAAGTTTCCATCCAAAACGACAACGGATGTACTAGAGGATGAAATCAAATATTGCCAAGATCTCATTGATGTGATTAAAAAGGAAGAAGTTCTTGTTCAATATCCAAAAGTAAAAGAACAGTTAAATCTTCTGGAAGAAACCGTTGCCGATGATGTTGAACAATTACAGATATCAGAAGATAAAGACGCAAAAGTTGGACATAAAAGTGCGGATTCCGCATTTTTTGGATACAAAACACACCTTGCCATGAGTGAAGAGAGAATTATCACAGCGGCAACAATAACCACTGGCGAAAAGAATGACGGAAAGCAATTAGAAGCGCTAATTGAAAAAAGTATCGAAGCTGGAATGGAAGTTGAAACTGTAATTGGTGATGCAGCATATTCTGAAAAGGGAAATATAGAATATGCCAATAAAAATGAAATAAAATTAGTAGCTAAACTAAACCCTTCTGTCACACAAGGNTCTGGAGAAATTCTATTTAAAGGAAAAGATCTAACTAAGCTTAATGACAAGCAAATGCAAAAAATACGTGGTAAAGACATTTCAATGATTTTTCAGGATCCAATGACCTCTTTGAATCCTACGATGACAGTAGGCAAACAGATTATGGAGCCGATTATCAAGCATCAGAAACTTAGTAAATCAGAAGCTAGGGAAAAGGCTGTTAAATTACTTGATCTTGTTGGGATTCCAAATCCCGAAATCCGATTCAAGCAGTACCCTCATCAATTTTCGGGCGGAATGAGACAGCGTGTTGTAATCGCTATTGCTTTAGCCTGCAATCCGCAAATTTTAATTGCTGATGAGCCGACTACAGCTCTTGATGTAACTATACAAGCGCAAATACTTGAGTTAATGAAATCTTTGCAAAAGAAAGTGGAGACTTCCATTATTTTCATTACTCACGATTTGGGTGTAGTAGCTAACGTTGCGGATCGTGTAGCTGTTATGTATGGTGGAAAAATCATTGAAGTAGGAACTGTAGATGAAATCTTCTATAATCCAAAGCATCCATATACATGGGGGTTAATTAGTTCAATGCCTGACTTGGAAACAGAAGAAGAGGATGAATTATTCGCAATTCCAGGCACACCACCTAATCTTTTGAATCCTCCAAAAGGGGATGCCTTTGCACCTCGTAACCAGTACGCAATGAAAATTGACTTAGAGAAAGAACCTCCGATGTTCAAGGTCTCTGACACGCATTATGCTGCTACATGGCTGCTTCACCCTGATGCTCCAAAAGTTGAGCCGCCTGCTGCTGTTCAAAAGCGAATGAAGATGTACCAAGAACAACATAAGTAAAAGGGGGGAATGCTGATGGAAATGAAGAAAAAACTATTAGAAATCAAGAATCTAAAGCAATACTTCAATGTGGGAAAACCAAATGAAGTGAAAGCTGTTGATGGACTGACTTTCGATATTTATGAAGGTGAAACATTGGGACTTGTAGGGGAATCAGGCTGCGGGAAATCAACTACTGGCAGAACAATTATTCGCCTTTATGATGCAACAGATGGACAGGTTTTGTTTGATGGTGAGGACGTTCATGGTAAAAAGTCTAAAGCAGAAATGAAGAAATTCAATCGGGAAATGCAGATGATTTTCCAAGACCCGTATGCATCATTAAACCCAAGAATGAAAGTGGCGGATGTGATTGCTGAGGGAATTGATATTCATGGCTTAGCAAAAACAAAAGAAGAACGGACGAAAATGGTCCATGATCTATTGGAGACTGTTGGATTAAATAAAGAACATGCAAACCGCTATCCACATGAATTCTCAGGCGGGCAAAGACAGCGGATTGGAATTGCTCGTGCTTTAGCAGTAAAGCCTAGTTTCGTAATTGCTGATGAACCAATTTCAGCATTGGATGTTTCGATTCAAGCACAAGTTGTTAACCTAATGAAAAAGCTACAGCGAGAGAAGGGCTTAACTTATTTATTTATCGCACATGACTTGTCTATGGTGAAATATATTAGTGATCGAATTGGCGTCATGTACTTTGGTAAGATGGTGGAGCTTGCTCCAGCAGAGGAACTATATAAGAATCCGATGCATCCTTATACTAAATCTCTACTATCTGCAATTCCTCTGCCAGATCCAGTATATGAAAGAAATCGTAAGCGCCAAACATATGATCCCTCATCACATAACTATCGTGAAGGTGATCAAGTCGAGTTGAGGGAAATAACAGCAGGACATTTTGTTCTTTGTTCTGAGAAGGAATACGAAGAATTGAAAAAGCAATAATAAAAAACGATCTCTAACTTGGAGGGCACTGAAAAAGCCCCTTAAAGGAAAAAAGGGAAGGATTTCTCAATTATTTTGAGGAATCCTTCCCTTTTTGTTTTATAATTAGGTTAACAATTTTAAGCGGGTGGTTTCAATGATTCAAAAACAACAATCAATGGCATTAAGTCCATATATGGAACTCTATAACTTAATCGTTCCTGCAGACAATATGTTACGAAAAATTAATGAACTAATTGACTTCTCTTTTGTTTATGAAGAATTGAAAGATAACTATTGCTTGGATAACGGGCGAAATGCCATTGACCCTATTCGTATGTTCAAATATTTATTTTTGAAGACCGTCCATGACCTATCTGATGTTGATATAGTAGAACGTTCTAAGTATGACATGTCTTTTAAATACTTTCTCAACATGGCACCAGAGGAGCAAGTAATTGATCCTAGCTCTTTAACAAAGTTTAGAAAATTACGGTTAAAAGATATTAATCTTTTAGATCTGCTTATCAATAAGACTGTAGAAATAGCTATTGAAAAGGAAGTCATCAAAAGTAATTCTATTATTGTTGATGCCACCCATACAAAAGCTCGGTATAACCAAAAAACTCCTAAAGAGGTCCTTATGGACCGTTCCAAAAAACTGAGAAAAACGATATATCAAATAGATGAAAATATGAAGAGTAAGTTTCCATCCAAAACGACAACGGATGTACTAGAGGATGAAATCAAATATTGCCAAGATCTCATTGATGTGATTAAAAAGGAAGAAGTTCTTGTTCAATATCCAAAAGTAAAAGAACAGTTAAATCTTCTGGAAGAAACCGTTGCCGATGATGTTGAACAATTACAGATATCAGAAGATAAAGACGCAAAAGTTGGACATAAAAGTGCGGATTCCGCATTTTTTGGATACAAAACACACCTTGCCATGAGTGAAGAGAGAATTATCACAGCGGCAACAATAACCACTGGCGAAAAGAATGACGGAAAGCAATTAGAAGCGCTAATTGAAAAAAGTATCGAAGCTGGAATGGAAGTTGAAACTGTAATTGGTGATGCAGCATATTCTGAAAAGGGAAATATAGAATATGCCAATAAAAATGAAATAAAATTAGTAGCTAAACTAAACCCTTCTGTCACACAAGGATTTCGTCCAAAAGAGGATGAATTTGAATTTAATAAAGATGCTGGAATGTATGTCTGTAAAGCAGGGCATATGGCTATAAGGAAAGCGAAACAAGGAAAAAAAGGGGAAGGTAGAAACCAAGTAACTACGTACTATTTTGATATAGAAAAATGTAAACATTGTCCGTTTAAAGAAGGATGTTATAAAGAAGGGGCTAAAAGTAAGACTTATTCTGTAAGTATCAAATCAAACGAGCATACAGAACAGGCAAAATTTCAGGAAAGTGAGTATTTTAAAGAAAAATCTAAAGAACGATATAAAATAGAGGCTAAAAATAGTGAATTAAAACACAGGCACGGGTACAATGTTGCAAAATCCTCGGGTCTATTAGGCATGGAATTACAAGGTGCAATGTCTATATTTACAGTAAATCTAAAAAGAATATTGAAGCTAATGAATCAATAATAAGGGGATATAGACCCCAATCCACACAAAAAACGACTCAGAAAATAAAATTCTGGGTCGTTTTTTGATCCACTTCTATAATCCCTCCGAAAAATCCGAAGGATTTTCAGTGCCCTCCTAACTTGAGATCGTTTTTTATTATATAAAGAGTTATTTCTTAATACCGCCTACACTTTTCCAGCCTGTTTGCCCCTTTTTGGTGTAGTCAACATGAATTGTTTTTTGTTTGCCGCCAAAAAGCTTTATCCCAATGCCATTTGCGATGACTCCATTCGTTGCAGTAATACCGATGACAAGTGCTGCAACGATTGCTAAGTCTAGTAGAAAGCCAACCATGATAAAACCCCCATCCTTCATCTTCCCAGAATGAATTAGTTTACAACCCTAACTCTATTTTAAAAGAACTTTCCCTGCATTAAAAGAGGGAATTGAACAAATACTTTCAATATCCAGTTATATGCTGTTAAAACAAGGCTATTCCGAGTCAAAAGGAGGAAGACGATGCATTGGTATGAGAAGCTGAATCAATATTTTCCGGTTGCAGAAATGAAATCTCAGGAGCATATGGAGACTTTGTTAAAAGAAAGATCTGACATCTACCATAAAGATGAGGGGAAATATCATGTACTTATGTATGTGGAGCTTGAGAATTTCGTCTTTATAGATTACTTATTTGTATCAAAAGAGAGTCGTGGACAAGGAATCGGCCATAAACTTATTGAAAAATTGAAATCAAAAGAAAAACCGATCATTCTCGAAGTGGAGCCAATAAACTATGAAGACTCAGATACAGAGAAAAGACTTCATTTTTACAAGCGCGAAGGGTTTAAGCACGCAAAATCAATCGGCTATCGCAGGAGGTCGCTGGCAACGAACGAAGTGAATCCGATGGAAATTTTATATTGGTCTCCAAATAATGAAAGTGAAAGCATGGTTTATGAAGCTATGAAAAAAACTTATGAACTGATACATACGTATAAAGATGAACAAATATATGGAGAGTCCTATCAACCTGTTGAAGATGTATTAACCTATGACGAGGAGAGGAGTTCGTCAAACCTCATGGACCATATTTAATAACCTTATGCTATTTTCATTACAAAATACGTAATTGAGAATAAATAGTGGTTTATTTAGTGTTTCATTTGGGTATTAACAATGTATATAACAGGATAAATAGGACAAGGTGTTTCTCTGTGTTTTTTTAGTAAAAAAATATCGAAAAAATGTTAAAAAAGATGAAACTTTTTGACGGTTGATACGTTTAATCTAATAGAGTAGATTTTTATTATAACACCTTCAAAATCATGAAAAAAAGATACCACTCTGACCAAATGTGGTGTATAATAATTAATATAAATTACTTATTTAAAGTAATTTTAAAGTGCATGTATTTTCCTAGCCTTTTAAGAAAATTTACTCACATAGATTCTGATTCAAATGCAAGTCAAAACTGAAGGAGTGTGAAAGATTAATGGTCACATTATATTCTTCACCTAGTTGCACATCGTGCCGAAAAGCAAAAGCGTGGCTTGAAGAGCATGAAATCCCTTATATTGAACGGAATGTATTCTCAGAACCATTATCTATTGACGAAATAAAAGAAATTCTGAGAATGACGGAAGACGGAACAGATGAAATCATTTCAACGAGA
Source organism: Robertmurraya dakarensis (assembly GCF_900156875.1). Lineage (GTDB taxonomy): Bacteria > Bacillota > Bacilli > Bacillales > Cytobacillaceae > Robertmurraya > Robertmurraya dakarensis. The sequence continues at coordinate 966,045 of NZ_LT707408.1, forward strand.
TCCAAAACATTTCAAAAATTAGATGTAAATTTAGAGACAATGCCGCTTCAAGATTTATTTGAACTAATAAAAGAAAATCCAGGTCTGCTTCGACGTCCTATCATTATTGATGAGAAGCGCCTGCAAGTAGGCTACAATGAAGACGAAATCCGGAGATTTCTTCCTAGAAAAGTACGGACATTCCAACTTCGAGAAGCTCAACGTCTTGTGAATTAGCAAGACAGCCTCCGATCATTAGTATTGGAGGTTTTTTTGTTTATAAATCCATAAAGAGCACTTAAACATTGAGTGTGTTTTAGTTTTCTGTTAAGATACTACAAATAGGGTTTTAAATAAAATCCATTTAATGAAAAATATAAGGTTCTCTTGTTGAATGGAGAGATTCTTATAGGCACTCTATAGGCATATAATGGTTTTTTGATTTCCGCCATATTTTATTTCCCTTTCTCGTTGTTTTATCATAAAATATAAGTACAAGGTAATATTACAATTTACCTCATATTTTATGACAATCCTCATAAGAATGATGGGTAAAGGGTAACACGTTTTCTGCATGGGGGTATATATGTCCCTTCCAATAATGCAAGAAGGGAGAGGTTACTGGATGGAAATTGAACGCATCAATGATAACACGGTAAAGTTTTACATTTCATATGGTGATATAGAAGAAAGAGGCTTTGATCGTGAGGAAATTTGGTATAATCGCGAAAGAAGCGAAGAATTATTTTGGGAAATGATGGATGAAGTTCATCAAGAAGAAGAATTTACGATTGAGGGGCCGCTTTGGATTCAAGTACAAGCATTAGACAAGGGCTTAGAGATTCTTGTTACGAAGGCTCAGGTATCTAAAGATGGGCAAAAGTTCGAGCTGCCGATACCTGAAAATAAACTAAAGGATCTTCCAGTTGATGATCGAATTGAAGAGCTGCTTGATCAACATTTTAACCCTCAGGATGAAGATTCTTATTATGACAGTTCACTGGAGTTTTTAATCGCATTTAAAGATTTCGAAGACCTTATTTCTTTAGCAAATCGTCGGATTTTAGACTCTTTAAATACAAAGCTGTATTCCTTTGAAGGAAAATATTATTTATACGTAGAATTTCCAGAAGATACATTTGAAGAAGAAGAGATTGATAATAGCTTAAGTATGCTGCTTGAATATGGGCATGAAACACATCTCACCATACATCGAGTTGAAGAGTATGGTAAGTTAATTCTTTCTGAAGATGTTTTTGAGGAATTAAGAAAATATTTTAATTGATATTACCGATTTCATATATGAAATCGGTATTTTTTTTGTAATGTTCATCAATACGACAAGATTGTGAAAAGGGAGGAAGACCTTTTAGTTGAATACATTAGGAGAAAGGAGTGAATCACATTGCTTACCGCAAAAATAAAGGATGGAGAAGTTATTACCCTAAACGCAAAAGCTGAAAAGATTGCATTAATGGATCTTAGAAAGAAGGTGAAATTTACTTGCCCGATCTGCTCACAAGAGGTGATTTTGAAGATGGGCAGCAAACGAATACCTCATTTTGCACACATCAGGGGTGATGCTTGTACAGAACAATATGACCGAGAGTCAGAGTATCATATGCTTGCGAAACTGAAACTATTTGAGTGGTTGAATCAGCAAGGCCTTTCCCCGGTGCTGGAACCTTATTATCCAAATATCAAGCAAAGAGCAGATATCGCCTTCAAATACAATGACGAATTGTATTGTCTTGAATTTCAATGCTCAACAATTTCTGAGGAACTATTTAGAAGACGAACTGAAGGATACCGTAAATTATCCATGCATCCCATTTGGCTTCTGGCAGGTAAAGGAATCAACAGAAAAAACTCCTCATTAGCTTCACTTTCGAGCTTTCATTATTTATTTGCAAATAAGAATTCTTCACAGCAATGGTACATTCCCTCTTATTGTCCAATAATCAACCAATTTATCTTCCTGAAAACAATTGTTCCTGTTTCTGTTCGAAATAGTTTTCTAGCTATTGAGATGAAACCTTTGGAAAGAACATCTTTGCTTGACCTCCTTAATCCGGATGGGAATTATAAGTTTAGACCTGAACAATGGAGCAAGGAAATATTTAAGTTCAAAATCTCGCTTCTTACCCATAAGAGCACTACCTATTATCCGTTTCTTCGGGAACTTTATCGTCAGTCCCTAAATCCTCAATTACTGCATCCCATTGTAGGTGTTCCATTAACAAATAACATCATTTTAGAAAGTTCTCCTTTTATTTGGCAAGCCTATGTTTATATAGATCATCTTCATCATCAATCAATTGGAACTCCTCTTTATCTTCATGCACTCGTTAAAACAACTTGGCAGAGAGTCAATAAAGGCCAAATAAAGCTTAGAAATCTGCCCAATATAAGAGAGTTGCTGCTGCGTGAGCTTCTATATGAATACTTAATTTTTTTAAGAAAAGCAGGGGTGCTGCAAAAGCAAAAAGAGCATGAATTCGTAATAGCGAAAGAATTAAAAGCTGCGTCAACGATGGATGAATGGAAACAACAGGAAAAAGGTTTAAGAAAATTGCTATTAATGATGACGGAGGAATGAACATAATATATAAGGATGAGCAATCACCAGCTTAAAGTTTGGATGATTATGTTACTTACGTTAGAATAGTCTCATAAGCTTACTGAACAGTACTATGTGAATGGAGGATGAAGAATGGGAAATGAAACAGCAAAAAGGCTTCCATCTAGAAGTGAAATAAAGGTTGAAGACACATGGCGATTAGAGGATATTTTTCCTACAGATGATGCATGGGAAAAGGAGTTTCAAGACGTTAAAGCATTAATCCCTGGAGTTGAAGATTATCAGGGAAAGTTAGGGGAAAGTGCTGACCAGTTATATGAAGCACTCCAGAAACAGGATCAACTCCTTGAACGTCTTAGCAAGCTATTTACATATGCACATATGCGTTATGATCAAGATACTACCAATTCGTTTTATCAAGGTTTAGATGACCGAATGAAGAATCTGTATTCACAAGCTGCAAGTTCCCTGGCCTATATCGTTCCAGAAATACTTTCTATAGATGAAGAAAAAGTAAACATGTTTTTAAATGAAAAGGAAGAATTAAAGCTATACAAACATGCAATTGAAGAAATAAACCTGCAAAGGCCGCATGTTCTATCTGCAGAGCAAGAAAGTTTGTTAGCGCAAGCATCAGAAGTTATGAACTCATCGAGTACTACTTTTGGAATGCTAAACAATGCCGATCTAGAATTTCCAAGCATTAAGGATGAAAATGGAGAAGAAGTAGAAATCACACATGGTCGCTTTATTCGCTTTTTAGAGAGCAGTGACCGACGAGTGCGTGAGGACGCATTTAAAGCTGTTTATGAAACATATGGGAAATTTAAAAATACTTTTTCTAGTACACTAAGCGGACAAGTGAAAAAAGATAATTTTCATGCAAGAATTAGAAATTACCAATCAGCACGGCATGCAGCACTTTCTGCAAACAATATTCCTGAAGAGGTTTACGATAACTTGGTCAGTACGATTCATAAGTATTTACCGCTATTACACCGATATGTAAAACTTCGCAAAAAGGTGTTAGGCGTAGATCAGCTTCATATGTATGATTTATATACACCGTTGGTGAAAGATGTAAAGATGGAAATTCCGTACGAGGAAGCAAAGGATTTAATATTAAAAGGACTAGCTCCATTAGGGGAAGATTATTCTAATGTGTTAAAGGAAGGTTTTGAAAATCGCTGGGTGGATGTTCATGAGAATAAAGGCAAGAGGAGTGGGGCTTATTCCTCAGGGGCCTATGGGACAAACCCATATATTTTAATGAACTGGCAGGACAATGTAAATAACTTGTTCACCCTGGCCCACGAGTTTGGACATTCTGTTCATAGTTACTATACGAGAAAAACCCAGCCGTATCCTTATGGGGATTATTCTATTTTTGTAGCAGAAGTGGCTTCTACATGTAATGAAGCACTTTTAAACGATTATCTATTAAAGACCATCGATGATGAGAAAAAGCGCCTATATTTACTAAATCACTTCCTAGAAGGATTTAGAGGTACTGTGTTCCGTCAAACAATGTTTGCTGAATTTGAACACCTGATCCATCAAAAAGCCCAAAACAATGAAGCTCTAACCGCTGAATTATTTACGAAGGAATATTATGAGTTAAATAAGAAGTATTTTGGTGAAGAAGATATTGTGATTGATGAGGAAATTGGCTTGGAATGGTCGAGAATTCCACATTTTTATTACAATTACTATGTATACCAGTATGCGACAGGATATAGTGCGGCGACAGCCTTGAGCAAACAGATTCTTGAAGAAGGTGCTCCTGCTGTTGACAGGTATATTGAGTTTTTGAAATCTGGAAGTTCAGATTATCCGATAGAGGTTCTCAAAAAGGCAGGCGTTGATATGACGAGTTCGAAGCCAATTGAGGAAGCGTGCAAAGTATTCGAAGAGAAGTTAATTGAAATGGAAGGATTGCTATCTCAATTTTAGATTAAAAGAGATGATCAAATAGGTCATCTCTTTTAATTTCTAAACCCTTTGAAGCGATTTCGATCATTCAAGGAAAGAAAGAAAAGCAGGAATGCGATAAATAAAATCGGGGACGTTATGAGCAGAGGAACCAACTTCATTAGTCCCAACAAATTGAACACAAAGGCAAACAAGATTATGAAAAGCAAAATCCAAAATTTCAATTTATGCATGGCAGAATTGCTCCTCTTACGTAGAATTGCTGTTTCTTAAAATATATTCTTTGTGACTTAGTTTATGACAAATTTGTGAAAGAACACACAATCTTATTGTCGGGGTTGTAACACCATGATATATTAATGTCATGAAGTTAATCACTAGCAAACATATACCCCTTGTTTGACCGTGAAAAATTTCTCCCATCCCCTTTGTTCGTATATATAATTAGAAAAGACCTTGCAGGTAAGCTGCAAGGTTATTTTTTAATACTAAATAATAAAAAAGGGACCTCGTGCGAACATGGTCCAAAAGTTTTAAGGAGCTAAGATTGGTCATTATATCGCCAAAAGACGCCGTATTTTGCTGGAATCTGTTCAACTAATTGTTTAAGTTGTAATTTCTTCATTTCCCGGTTCACTTCATTTACAGTCATATTATAAACCTCTGCAATCTCTTTGGAAGCGACAAGCTTAAAGTATTTCAGGAAAGATTCAATAGGTGGTGGAGTTGAACGTTCTGGTTTAAAAGGCAGCATCTCGGCCAAAATTTGTTCGTAAATCTCATAGGAATAAAATCCAGTGATTTTTATCCCTTCCTCTTCAATATTTTCATTAAAGAAGACCAGAGTGGGAATCTCTTGAACATCCATTTCTGTTGTTATTTTTAAATCACATTGAAAGGCTTTTGCTGCGCTGTCCGAGTGAATGTCTGAGATGAACTCATTAACATCGAGTCCAGCACTTGCTGCACAATCTTTTAGGACTTCCAGTTCTGAGATATTTTGTTTTTCCAGGAAAAGACCTTCCTGGACTTTCCTGAAAAAGCGTATTCCGGCTCTCCGCCCTTGCAATTCCGCTGCTTTGATCGCTACAGATACAATATGGGGAGAGGAGACGGGATTTTCAAACCAGAGTGTTCCATCACAGGACATCCCGGTTCTAGTTGCTGTTTTTTCCCAAAGCTCTGCAATATCTTCATAATTCTGCTTTTTTGACAAATTAAGCATCGCTAATTTTCCGCTGAGTACATGCTTAATTGAAAAATAGCGTCCGTATTCAATTTGCAGCTTTTTTATGATAGGTTCAAGGGCCCAGCATTCAGGACAAAGCGGGTCTAGGAACATATATATTTCTATAGGCTTCTTCTCATTGCCATGGCAATGATGTGGTGTTAATGGTTTAAGACGTTCGTTTCTCAATGGTTCTCACCCTTTAAGGATCCATTTTCTGGTGTATTGATCATATGCTGTGCTGTTAATATTAGTCTTGAAAAGAAGTCTTTTCTTATCGGTCCCTCAAGCCCTGCTTCATCCATTGCTTCATTCATGCAGGTTAACCATGCCTTGGCACGAGTTTCAGTAACTTCGAATGGAAGATGCCGGGCCCGCAGCATTGGATGTCCATGTTCTTCGGTATATAGAGGCGGTCCCCCTAAATATTGTGTCATAAACTGCTTTTGCTTTCGTGCAGTCTCTGTTAAATCATCTGGGAAAATAGGTTTAAGGTCGGGGTGTTCATGGACCTTTGCATAAAAAAGATCAATTAATTGATGTAATTTATATTCCCCGATTTCTTCAAATGGTGTACGAAATTTCTCGACCATATCAAAAAACTCCTTTTAATGAGCTTATATAAGAATATATATTTAGTGTGAAAATTATTTGCCAATCTTTAAGTTTCCTTTATTTTAACAATGGGGTCATAATATCTCAAACAATCGGCTTACAGGAGATTTTGATTATCTTGTCATTGCATTTCTTTTAACGTTACATAATTGTTACAATTACACTTCTAATGTACACAAAAAATCCGTTAGTGGCTATAAACTAACGGATTTTTTAAGGTGGGAAATTATTCCTTCAAAAAAGAACTAAACAGTTAAATAGTTCCTGATCTTATTTACATAGTTTTGAGTTTCTTTGAATGGGGGGATTCCATTGTATTTATCAACATTACCTGGACCCGCATTATAGGCTGCTAGGCTCAAGTCTATATTCCCATCATATCGGTCTAGCATTTGTCTTAAGTATTTGCTGCCCCCAAAAATATTTTCCTTTGGATCGAAGATGTTTGAAACACCAAGAGCTTTTGCTGTTGCAGGCATCAGCTGCATGAGGCCTGAAGCACCAGCTGGACTTTGAGCATTGCTGTTGAAGTTAGATTCCTGTTTGATTACTGCTTTGATCAAATTAACTGGAAGGTTATATGTTTGTGCAGCTTTTTCAATGATATCTTCATATTTGCTATCTGTATTCTTATTCAACTTGGTTAAAGTAATAGGCGGGAGAGACACTGGCAGGGCAGCCGTTTTTTGCTCAGACACTTGGTTTAATTGAAGTCTAGATTGCTGAAGCAGCAGGTCATCTCGTCCATTGCTCACCATTTCGGTTAATAAATCTTGGAACAACGATCCATTATTTGAAGAACTCTTTGTATTGAAATTTTGCAATGCTTGCAGCTGCAGCATGGCCCTTAGTTGCTCGACATTCATTCTCGTTCTCCTTCATTCGTTACGGTATTTTTCATGATAAAATCTTTGTATCTTATTATCGGATTTTCTAATTGGAATATTTAGCTTCTTTAACAGGTGATGAAACCTTTTTTGACCTGTTTCAAAATCTTCTACTTCATATTCTAACTCATAATCTTCCTTGTTTAAATAGCTGCTGTGATCTAAAACAATTAAACCGCCATCGTAGTTTTTCTCGGCTCTGCTTGTCGTCAATGAACCAAAATATTCAAGCTTATCCAATGGTATGTTCAATCTCGATAACTGATCTTTTACCGGTCCCTCAATTATAATTCCGTGCTGCATCATCTTTTCAGCGTCTTTAGTATTCAACTGTTGGTTTGTTTCCAACAATCCTGTTTCTAACGGCTCTTTTAGTGTTACTTCATATTTATTATTTTTCATACGAATTCTTAGTGCGCAGCCTAATTCCTTTAAACAAAAATTACTAGTATCAAAATAATGATTTTCTTGCGTGTGGAACATGGATTCACTCAGGTTTAAATAATCTTTTAAAAGGGTAAATTCCTCTTTTGTAAGCATATTTTTAAATTCTATTTCAATTTCCTGACTCACGATCCTCATCCTTTCTTACGACATCATTTACCTAGAATAATGATATTTGCTACATTTATAATAAGGCCTATTTTATCCATATGAAAGTGTTGAATATAATACGGCTAACTTGATCTTCTTCTGCTAGTGGGATAACATTTTTACTTATGATAAAATAGAAATAAGGTTTGGAGGATATATATATGAGGAAAAAAATATCGATTATAAAAACAAATAATGTAAATGAAGATGCCCTGCTGCTTTATACAGAGCCGTCAATTGCTTTGGACCATTTAAGAGCAACGGGTCAAATGTTAGTAGATTCTGATGGATTATCCTTTATTTACCTGACAGAAAATGCAGATGAATATACATATATTAGCATTAGCGATGGGGTTTGGAATGACTTAAAAAAGGCAATGGACTTAAATATGCCCGTTTATGTATCAAACGAAAAAGATACATTAGAGCTAGTGAATTTTCTGGAAGAACTCAGCTACCTTATTGAAAATATAAAGGGGAATAGCAATTACGGTGAGGAAATGGTTGCAAAAGTGGAATCGATCTTTTAAGTGAGATACAGCTATTCATCCGGCAAAAAAACATGGCTTAAACCTTATAATATTTAGCCAAATATAATTAAAAATCGGATGAGGTGAATATATTTTGAAGCATTGGGAGAACTTTTTAGCACCTTATAAACAAGCGGTTGACGAATTAAAAATTAAATTAAAAGGGTTGAGAGGACAGTTTGAACTTCACTCAAATCATTCACCCATTGAGTTTGTAACAGGTAGAGTGAAGCCAATTGCAAGCATTTTAGATAAAGCAAATGAAAAAGGAATCCATCTTGATAGACTTGAGAGTGAGATGCAGGACATAGCTGGACTTAGAATGATGTGTCAGTTTGTCGATGACATCAAGGTGGTGGTTGACCTTCTCCGTAAGCGTAATGATTTTGAAATTGTTGAGGAGAGAGACTATATTTCTAATAAAAAGGCCAGCGGCTATCGTTCCTACCACGTCGTGATTCGCTATCCGGTGCAGATGATCACTGGGGAAAAGAAAATTTTAGTTGAAATTCAGATCCGCACGCTTGCCATGAATTTTTGGGCAACAATTGAACATTCATTGAATTACAAATATAAAGGTCAATTTCCAAAAGATATCCAAATGCGTCTGCAAAGAGCCGCTGAGGCTGCTTTTAGGCTAGATGAAGAAATGTCACTTATACGTGGCGAAATTCAAGAAGCACAAGCCTTTTTTACGATGAAAAAGGAAATGCAGCAGGATGGTTAAAAATTTTTAAGAAGCAGAGTAAACGTTAGGGGAGCCAAATTAAGATGAAATTTGCTATTACCTCAAAAGGGGACACAAAATCAAATACTCTTATGCATAAAATGCGGTCTTATTTGCTTGATTTCGAGCTTGTCTATGATGAAGACCAGCCAGATATTGTAATTTCTGTTGGTGGAGATGGAACCCTTCTATATGCTTTTCATCGCTACCGAAATCGCTTGGATAAGACCGCATTTGTAGGGGTTCACACAGGTCACTTAGGTTTTTATGCTGATTGGGTACCGGATGAGATTGAGAAACTAGTGATTGCCATCGCCAAAACACCTTTCCAAGTGGTTGAATACCCGCTTCTCGAAGTCATTATACGGTATTCGCACGGCGGAAAAGAAAACCGTTACTTAGCATTAAACGAATCAACAGTTAAAAGTGTGGATGCCACCCTCGTAATGGACGTTGAAATTCGCGGCCAGCATTTTGAACGATTTAGAGGTGATGGGCTATGCCTATCGACGCCATCGGGAAGTACAGCGTATAACAAAGCACTCGGAGGAGCCATTCTCCATCCGTCCATTCCTGCCATACAATTGGCAGAAATGGCTTCTATCAATAATCGTGTTTTTCGTACAGTCGGCTCACCCTTGGTCCTGCCAGCTCATCACACTTGTATGCTCAAACCAGTATATGGGCCGGATTTTCAAATTACGATTGACCACCTGACTCTTCTTCATAAAGATGTTAAGTCAATTCAGTTTCGAGTAGCAGATGAAAAGATACGTTTTGCTCGTTTCAGACCTTTCCCTTTCTGGAAAAGGGTACGCGATTCATTTATCGCAGATTAGATTAACATCGACGGGAGATATCTACGTTGTCACGTTATAGAATTCAATGGGTTATTGAAGAAAAAGATCATGATAAGCTAGTAAAAGAATTTCTGAAGGAGCAGGAGATTTCAAAGAGGGCTTTAGCGGCGATTAAATTTAAGGGTGGAAGCATTCTTTTGAATGAAAAACCCGTGACTGTAAGAAAATCACTGGAGACAGGGGATAAATTAATGGTGGAATTCCCTGAGGAAACCCGGAGTGAAGGGATGATTGCCGAACAAATCCCTCTTGATATTATATACGAAGACCCTTATATACTTATCATAAATAAACCACAAGGGATGAATACGATTCCCTCCAGAGAGCATCCTGTTGGAAGTCTAGCAAACGGCATCGCCGGCTATTATGAAGGCTCGGGCTATCAATCAACCGTACATATTGTTACTAGACTTGATCGGGATACTTCTGGTATTGTATTGGTTGCAAAGCATCGGCATATCCATCATCTATTCAGTGAACAGCAAAAAAAAAGCTTAATCAATAGGACATACGAGGCTTTTGCATCTGGAATCTTTAATGAGGTTAAAGGAACAATACAAAAGAATATAAGAAGAAAAATGGATAGCATTATTGAAAGAGAAGTTCATCCTGAAGGTCAATATGCTTGCACACATTTTGATGTCATCCATCAGTATCCATCTTTTGCATTAGTGAAGCTAAAATTGGAAACTGGAAGAACACACCAGATCCGTGTTCATCTTGCCTCTATTGGTCATCCGTTATTGGGAGATGATCTTTATGGAGGTCCTGTAAAGCTTATCAAAAGGCAAGCCTTGCATTGCCGATACCTTCAATTCTTCCATCCAATTTTGCAAAAAGAATTTCATTTTGAGGCACCGCTGCCTGAAGACCTACAAAAGCTGCTTAATGGAGAAGCCGGAAAATAGCCGGCTTCTCTTTATTTCTCAAGCTGAAAGATTTAATTGCATGATCGAATAATTTACTCAATCTCTCGGAATTTTTCAGGTGTTAACGGCATGGAGGAGGGAACATCTACAAAATCCATCTCTGGGTATCGAAGAGCTGTTAATTTTCCGCCAAAGACAGCACCTGTGTCTATATTACAGGTATTCCCAACAAGTCTAGGTTTTTTTACTGGAGTGTGCCCATAAACGATAAAGGCGTCACCCCTGTATTTACTTGCCCAATCGCGGCGGATAGGTGAGCCGTCAGGATGTTTTTCTCCAGTAATATCACCATACAATACAAAAGTTTTTACTTTTGAGTTGTTTTTACCGATATAATCCTCGCGTATGCCGGCATGAGCGATCACGAGTTTTTCGTTATCAAGAACTTGGTAAAGCGGTGCTTGTTCATATAGCTCCATAAACATATCCCTAACTTTTTTCTGTTGTGCTTTTTCTAAGGCTTGATACTCTTCAACAGTAGTTTCAAGTCCATGTGTGATTTGGACTTTATTCCCAAGAAAATATCGGTAAAGTTTATTACAATGGTTCCCTGGAACATAGCGGGCTGTTTGTTCCTGAATGACAAGCTTCCACACGACTTGTATTACTTTTAAGGACTGGGGACCGCGATCTGTGAGATCTCCGACAAATGCAAGTTTGCGTCCGTTAGGATGAGTTGGGATATCATTTTCCCAATCATATCCAAGTTTCTTAGTCAGTTCTTGAAATTCTTGGTAGCATCCATGGATATCTCCAATGATATCTAAATTCATATAAAAAACTCCTTTAAAGAATTGAATTATTACATATTTTTAACATTGTTCAGGCACTTAACTACATAAATATTTTATGTTAGATCAGTATAAATAACATATTGTGAAACTCATTTTTTTCTTTTGTCTATAAAATGAATGGCTATGAAACGACAAAAAAAACAACTTCTGCTATATTTATTAACGGATAGAGAGGGGGTAATGCGATGCAAGAAACTAATCAGGATCATACAGTACATGTTGACAAAGAGTTATTGCTCCAGTTTTTGGAGAATGAAGATATAGATCTTTTCAGGGAAGAATTCTTGCAAATGCATCCGTATGACCAGGCTTCATTTTTTAAGGATTTAGATGAAAGTGTTCGGGCGAAGATTTATCATTACCTTTCTCCTGAGGAAATGGCGGAACTGTTTGAGAACCTTGAGGTTGAGGAAGAGGAATACCGTGACGTCTTTTCAGAAATGAATCCAACATATGCTGCAGAAATGCTTTCGAATATGTATGCGGATGACGCGGTGGATGTTTTAAATGAACTCGATAAGGATCAGGTTGCCAGTTATTTAACGATCATGAATGATGAAGCGGCTGATGAAATTAAGGGATTGCTTCACTACGATGAATATACTGCCGGAAGTATCATGACAACTGAGTTTGTCGCGATATCAGCAAATCAAACCGTTCGTTCAGCTATGTATATTTTAAGAAATGAAGCCCCTCGGGCAGAGGTAATTTACTATGTCTATGTAGTGGACCAGGATAAAAAGTTAGTTGGCGTCCTTTCCTTAAGAGACTTGATTGTCAGTGATGATGATACGATGATTTCAGATATTATGAATGATCGTGTTTTGTCAGTTTCAGTCGGAGAAGATCAGGAAGAGGTTGCAAGGAGAATTAGAGATTATAATTTTTTAGCCCTTCCCGTTGTTGATTTTCAAAATCATTTATTGGGAATTATAACAGTAGATGATATTGTCGATGTCATTGATGAAGAAGCTTCAGATGACTATTCAAAGCTCGCAGGGGTTTCAGACATTGATTCGCTGGATCGAAGTCCATTTGCTGCTGCACGCAAACGGCTTCCTTGGCTGGTTATCCTGCTTTTTTTAGGAATGATGACAGCTAGTTTGATTGGCCGTTTTGAGGATACATTAGATCAAGTTGCGATATTGGCTGTTTTTATTCCATTGATAGCAGGTATGGCAGGGAACTCCGGAACGCAGGCTTTAGCCGTCGCTGTTAGGGGAATAGCTACTGGGGATGTAGAAAAAGAAAGCAAATCTAAGTTAATACTAAGAGAAGCGGGTACAGGGTTAATTACTGGAACGATTTGCGGAATTCTGGTAACCTTTATTGTGTTTTTTTGGCAGGGTGATTTTTATTTAGGAATACTAGTCGGGATATCAATTTTATCGACATTAATTGTCGCGACTTTAGCTGGTGCTCTCGTTCCGTTGATTATGCACAGATTGAAAATAGACCCAGCCGTAGCTTCAGGACCATTTATTACGACCATTAATGACATCATAAGTATATTTATTTATTTCGGCATGGCTACCCTCTTTATGAGTTATTTAATTTAACTGTTGCAGCAATTGCTTATGATTTTAAAAAAACAACAAACATTATATTTTTGAAAAAGGGGGAGTGTTAATGGAACATGGTGCTTCGGTTTCGTCGCTTGTTATCGTCATCGTTGTTGCTTTTCTAACACCGTTATTATTACACCGGTTTAAATTAAACTTCGTACCTGTTGTAGTGGCAGAAATCCTCATGGGATTAATTATTGGTAAAAGTGGATTTGATATTGTACAGGAAGATATGTGGCTGGAGACTCTCTCCATGCTTGGTTTTATCTTTCTAATGTTTTTAAGTGGACTGGAAATTGACTTTTCTGCTTTTTCAACTTCGAAAAAGAAAGAAAAACTTCCAAATGGAAAAGCTGAACCTAACACATTTGTTGTGGGTACAATTGTTTTTGTTGGAATTTTTGTTGTTTCGTTAGGTTTATCCTATATTTTTGTTCTGACAGGCTTTATAGATAATGTTTTTCTAATGACCTTAATTATTTCAACAATATCGTTAGGTGTCGTCGTTCCAACCTTAAAAGAAGGACATCTAATGAAAACCAACATTGGACAAATTATTTTACTGATTGCCGTTATTGCAGACTTAGTAACGATGATTTTGTTGGCAGTGTTCGTTTCCATTTACGATGGGGGAGAAGGAAATACATGGCTGCTGCTTGTCTTATTTGCTGCAGGGATCATTCTTTATTTTGTGGCGAAACGTTTTCAAGGAAGAGAGCTTCTCGATGCCTTAAAAACTGGTACTGTTCAGATTGGTACAAGGGCTGTTTTTACATTAATTATCCTATTGGTAGCCATCTCTGAAACGGTAGGAGCCGAGAATATTTTAGGTGCGTTTTTAGCTGGAGTTCTTGTGTCATTACTAGCCCCAGACAAAGAGCTTGTTCATAAACTCGATTCTTTTGGATATGGTTTCCTTATTCCGATTTTCTTTGTAATGGTCGGTGTGGACTTAAATATTTGGCAATTGCTCGGCGATCCAAGATTACTTATTTTAATCCCGCTATTATTGATTGCATTGTTAATTTCAAAGCTTGTGCCAACTCTCATTTTAAGAGTGTGGTATGACTCGAAAACGGTTTTGGCAGCTGGTTTTCTATTAACATCTACACTTTCTCTTGTTATTGCAGCAGCAACAATTGGGGAGCGCATGGGAGTGATAACCTCTGAAATGAGTGGAACACTCATTCTAGTTGCTGTTATAACAAGTGTATTCACTCCTATTGTATTCAAAAAATTTCTGCCTAAAGAAATTATTAAAGAAAAGCAGCTTAAGGTGGCATTCATTGGGGCAAATCAATTAACATTACCGATTTCCCGCGAATTGGAGTCTACACTCTACGATCCAGTCGTGTACCATACTAAACAGACGAAAATTGATCATCAAAATTCTGAATCATTATTTCATATTGTTGAAATACCAGATTATTCTTTAGAAACATTAGAGAATACAGATGTTTTTGATGCAGATATAGTCGTTGTTTCCTTGGGAGACGATGAATTAAATGCAACGCTTGCCATTGCTTTAAAGGATAAAGGTATTGAACGAGTGATTGTAAGGATTGAGAGCCCTGACTTAGAGGAGGGGCTGAGAGAAGAAGGAGTTGAGGTGTTTTCTGTCTACAATTCAACGAAAGCCCTGCTCCGTGCGTTAATTGAATCACCACGTGTTATAAGTATATTAACGAACCAGGAAACTGCGCTGTATGAAATTCGTTTATTAAATGATGAATATGAAGGAATGTCGGTCAGAAGATTTCCGTTTACAGGCGATGTCATTTTCGTCCGGATATTCCGTGGAAAAGATTCTATTGTTCCTCATGGGGATACTGAATTGCAAATAAACGATCGTTTAATCGTGACCGGAACAAAGGAATATGTTGATGAACTTAAGCGGGAGCTAGAATTTTGCGAATGGTGCTAACCTGATTCTCTAAAGAATTTTTAAGGCAGTAATACTTTCTGTATTGCTGCTTTTCTTTTAATAAAGAATATTGTAGAATTAGCACTAGGTACTAATAACATGTAATAATAGATTGCGTTAAGTAAAAGATTGATACTTTTGATAACAGGAGGGAAAGATACTATGTCTCTTTCTTTAGAAGGAAAAAATATTGTTGTAATGGGTGTAGCGAATAAGCGCAGCATTGCATGGGGGATTGCACGGTCACTTCATGAAGCAGGCGCAAGATTGATTTTTACATATGCTGGTGAGAGATTAGAAAAAAATGTTCAAGAATTAGTTGAAACATTAGAGAATAATAACTCTCTTATTTTGCCGTGTGATGTAACGGTGGACGAAGATATAGCTAAATGCTTTGCAGCGATTAAAGAAGAAGTGGGAGTTATTCATGGGGTTGCACATTGTATTGCATATGCTCATAAAGAAGAATTACAAGGTGAGTTTGTAAATACGTCGCGTGATGGATTTCTTTTAGCTCAGAATATCAGCTCATTTTCTTTAACAGCTGTTGCAAAAGAAGCTAGAGAGCTTATGACGGAAGGCGGAAGCATCGTTACATTAACATATTTAGGCGGAGAACGTGTCATTAAAAACTATAATGTCATGGGTGTAGCAAAAGCATCTCTTGATGCAAGTGTAAGATATCTTGCGAACGACCTCGGGCCGCAGGGGATCCGTGTAAACTCTATCTCTGCAGGACCGATCCGGACTCTTTCTGCAAAAGTAATTGGGGAATTCAATACGATCCTTAAAGAAATTGAAGAAAGAGCACCTTTAAGAAAAACAACGACACCAGAAGAAGTTGGAGATACGGCTTTGTTCTTGTTCAGTGACTTATCACGGGGAATGACAGGTGAAAATCTTCACGTCGACTCTGGATATCATATTCTCTAAGCTAATTGATAATAGCAATTACATTCTACCCACTTTAAAAAGTGGGTTTTTTGCGTTTTTTGAACAATCGTCAAGAGTTGTCTTTGGCAACGATAAAGTCCTGTTTGCATATAGATAGAATGAATCTTAACGTTTGCGGAGGTGTCATCATGAGAAAAACAGAAAAGAAACGAGAACCGCTTTTTTATATTCAACAGCCGCCATTTAAAGCCCCAAATGGAAAAATGCAGGATACTTTTTCTGCTAAAAAAGCACAGGCACAAAAAAAGCAGCTAATGAAAGAAAATGAAAGTGAAAATCAAAAAGAGAAGGTTGATGGCAAGGCTCAAAAAGTGCCTTTGGAAGAATTAGGAGCAGAAACAAGTGTGTTTGGAAAAAAGCCAAATGTGGAAGAGTTAGCCAAACTTTCTACTGATGAGGTAAAGGAAACCATTCAAAAATCTGATATTGAGAATAGTGAAAATGATTCGCAATCAAGAAATCAGTCCCATTCATCTTTTAATCGTGTTAAGCCTTTTAAAGAAATGAATGTGTTAGAGAAAATTGAGTATTTACACAACTTCCCGAAACAATTACCACCAGTTCCATGTCAATTTCAGACTACACAGGAAGTATTTCGAGGTATCATCAAAGAAAAATCAGATCATGAGCTTGTGTTAGCACTTCCTAATCAAGGAGAAGCCGTAATTCCGATAAAAGACTTAATTGATATAAAAATGATGGGATTTAATTCGTAAATTTTTCATCAAAAAATGAAGCCAGTCGTATAGAACGACTGGCTCATTCATATGATCAATTATGATCGACTCATCTTAATTAGTCTTCACAGATATCTAAGTCAACATCAGCCACACACTGGATTGCACAGAAGCAGCTTAAGTCTACAGTGATACAGTCATTTGTTGCTTCGAAGCGTTCAACATGACAAACCTTCTTAAGATCGATGCAGCAATCGTCTGTTAAATCCACTGCTTCGCCGCCATACTTAACAGGTTTGATTACTCTTAACGTTGCACAGCAGTTATCAAATACCTCTTCTACTCTGAAGAAGATTGATACACACGCACAATCATCTCCTCTGAAGAAAGCATGGAATGGTGATCCATCTGCTGTTTTTAATACGAATACACGAGTATCAGCATTTTGTCTTTTTGCCGGGGCAACTAATGAACCTAGAGGCTCTTGGAAACAATTTGTAGGGCATTCGCAACGGTCTTCAGCTGCATCCTGGATATCTTTAATCGCGCGGACTACATCGCAAACACAGTTGCTTCTTGCGCCAAATTTATCGTCTTTTTTTCCACAACCCATTGATTTATTCCTCCTTAATTTTCTTTAGAAGTAATTCTACATTAATAACATATTGCTTTAGGGGCATTTGCGTAACGGACAATCGCCTTGTTTATGAAAAATGGGCGGGGATTTGACTATAAAAAGGACTGAATTCATATGAATATTACTGGGTTAGAGTTAGTCATTATCTCGTTTGCGAGCTTTCGTCTTACAAGATTGATTGTATTTGATAAGATAACTGAATTTATAAGGGCTCCCTTTTTTGAAGAAGTATTTGAAGTAAATGAAGAAGGGGAAGAGGAAGTTTACTTCGTTCCTAAAAAAGGACGTATGAAAGGATTCATAGGAGAACTAATCAGCTGCTATTGGTGTACGGGTATTTGGTCTTCCGTAGGACTTTGCCTTTTTTATCTTTTTTGGCCATCGATCGCAACACCCATCTTAATTATATTAGCTGTAGCTGGAATAGCAGCAGTTATTGAAACCTTTATAGGTAAGTGGTTGAATTAGAGAGGAAGAATTTTTTACAAGTAGGCGAAACATTTACACGAGCTTAATTTTTTTGCATAACCTACCATATCGATAATTCATTACGGATGGAGGAGCATGATTGTTTAACTCAAAAAAACCCACAACCTCAAATGGACTACAGCCCAAAAAGGTAAACAAGAAGGCTAAAAAGAAAAAAAGCTGCGGCTGCGGCAAAAAGAAAACGAAATAATGAAGTAAAACCTGCTGATTTTCTGTTAGCGGGTTCGGATTTCGGATGCAAAAACTAAATTAGCATACCAATAAGCAGTCCTATTCGTAACTGAATTAGACTGCTTTTTTTTTGTTGATGTAAATGGGGATTACTAAAATAAAACCGATAAATCGCCCTGAATTTCGACCCCTTTTTAACATGGTGTCATAAGTTTTTGTCGGCATGAAAATTCGCATGCTAGTTAAATAAAGCAGAAATTTCTTATCCTTAATTGAGTAACCTCTGTTTTATAAATAAGGGGAATTTTTCCCGTTAGCCAACAGAATAGGGCTCGGAACGGGGGATATAAGGGGAGTTTTTCCCGTTAATGCAAAGCAAAATGGACCATTTTCATGTTTTTTGAACAAATAGGGGGAATTTTTCCCTCTATTCAATTTACTTTTCGTGCTATTTCCTTAATAAGAGGAATTTCGCCCCTTATTTTAGTAGCTAATTTTATTTGCTAGCAATTCCTAAATATTTTGGAGAATCGCTAACCGGGCAACAAGCATTTTTCTTTTCGAATTTTCTTGCCAAATTGCTTTTTAATTTTGGTGCGAATTAATATACGAAAGCAATAATGTTAATTCATATTTTGTATTTCAGAACAGAAACCTTTCAATTTCTGTTAGCAGGTTTTTTTCTTGATTTTGGAAGAAAATCTTATTTGGAAGAAACATTCATAAATAAGTCTGATTCTGTGAAAAATAGCAATAATGAAATTTGTGTTAGGAAGGGAATCCAATGAAAAGAAAATGGTTTTTGTCATGTATGATCGTAATACTTGCTTTATTGGCTGCTTGTAACAACGATGGTCATAAGGAGGATGGACTGTCGCTAATAAAGGCAACTCATCCTAAACCAATGTCTTTTGATAAAGAGACAACGGAGGAAGAAGATCTCATTCAGTCCGTTCAAAAGGATATTGAAGGATTTGAAGAAATTTATGATGTAGCGGTTTTAAAAGGAAAAGAAGACATTCTTGTTGCCTACAAAGTAAAACACCTCCAGCGCTTCCATATGAAAAGCATTGAGAAGAAAATGAAAGAAAAGTTAAAGAAAAAGTATCCGAAAGAAACTTTCACCGTCTCAAGTGATTACAAAATATTTCTTGAAGCAGTTGAGTTAGAGGAAAATATGAAGGATCCCAATTACTCCAATGAAAAGGCAGAAAAAAAGCTGCAAGAAATAATAAAACTTAAAAATGAACTAACTTGAAAGGAGAGTCGAGATGGGAAAGAAAAAAAATGCTACGCCGGAGCAATTACAATACCAAGAACTTGAGAAAAAGCATGAAATGAAAAGGCCAGTAGTAAAAAACTGCATAAAAGCGTTTTTGGTAGGTGGATTTATATGTTTTATTGGACAGGCTGTTTCCTATTTCTATATTTACTTTTTTAATTTCACAGAACAAACGTCAGGAAATCCAACTGTAGCGACAATGGTGTTCTTTTCCATGTTATTAACTGGCTTTGGCGTCTATGACCATATTGGACAGTTTGCTGGTGCAGGAAGTGCTGTGCCTGTTACAGGTTTTGGTAACTCTGTCATATCCGCAGCAATGGAACACAGGTCTGAGGGATTTATTCTCGGGGTTGGGGGGAATATGTTTAAACTAGCTGGCTCTGTCATATTATTTGGTGTTTTTTCAGCATTTATTGTTGCTTTAATTAAGACCCTTTTAATTCGATGGGGGGTTATTTAATGTTAATCGGAAAACAATCATGGGCTTTTCCAAATAAGCCGGTAATAGCCGCAACTGGAGTTTCAGGGGGACCTTTTGAAGCAAATGGCAACCTTGCTGAAGACTTTGATATTTTACATGATGACTTATGGATGGGAGAAGAATCCTATGAGAAGGCACACCGGGTGTTAATGGAAGAAGCAGCTCAAACAGCATTGGAGAAGGGAAATATTCAAAAGGAAGATGTTCAGTTTTTTATAGCTGGGGATTTAATCAATCAAATAACACCGACTAGTCTGGCGGCAAGGACAATTCAGCTTCCATATTTCGGGATATTTGGTGCATGCTCTACTTCAATGGAAGGGTTGGCGTTAGCATCTTTTATTATTAATTATCAGGGAGCGAAATATATCCTAACAGGGGCTTCAAGCCATAATGCGGCAGCAGAGAAGCAATTTCGTTATCCAACCGAATACGGAGGACAAAAGCCGCCAACTGCTCAGTGGACTGTCACCGGGGGAGGTGCAGCACTGCTTAGGGCAAACGAAAATGAAAAAGGAGTGATTGTTACTACTAGTGCGACAATCGGAAAGGTCATAGATATGGGCTTAACAGATCCCTTTAATATGGGGGGAGCGATGGCGCCAGCCGCTGTAGATACAATAATGGCCCATTTCAAGGATACAAATCGAGATCCCAGCTATTATGATCTTATTGTTACAGGTGACTTGGCCCGTATAGGAAGGGAGACAACACTCGAATTGCTTCAGAAGAATGGATTAAACATAGAAAGAGATAAATTTCAAGACTGCGGTTTGATGATTTATAAAGAGGACCAGCCGGTCCAGGCAGGAGCTAGTGGTGCAGGTTGTTCGGCTGCTGTGTTATATGGGCATTTATTGAATCAAATGAAGCAAGGTGTTTATAAAAAAATACTTGTGGTAGCAACAGGAGCATTATTATCTCCATTAACATTCCAGCAAGGTGAGAGTATTCCTTGCATTGCCCATGCGGTTTCGATAGAAATGGATGAATAGAACACTTGATTTTATAAGACATTGGAAAGATTAGGAGGGGTTATGAATGTTACCAATGTTTTTTTGGGCTTTTGTGGTTGGGGGGCTCTTTTGCGTAATTGGACAATTGTTATTTGATGTTGCAAAATTGACTCCAGGACATACATTAAGTTTATTTGTTGTAATAGGAGCGATTTTAGAAGGGTTTGGTCTGTATGAACCTCTTGCAGATTTCGCTGGTGCTGGTGCTACTGTGCCAATCACAAACTTTGGCTACACATTGACACATGGTGCTATGCAGGAAGCAGAGCAGCATGGGCTAATAGGAGTTTTAACGGGGATGTTTGAAGTAACAAGTTCTGGAATCTCAGCAGCGATTGTATTCGCGTTCATCGGTGCACTCCTTTTTAAACCAAAAGGATAATGATAGGAAAGAATCATTTACATAGAATGCCGCAGCCTTTAAGGATGCCTGCCCAAACATTATGGAGCTGCCTCACATATGTTGTAATGAAACCATATAAAGTGAGGTGACTGATGATATGGGCTTTGGATTTGGCGGCTGCGGTTATGGCGGCTATGGCTACGGTGGTGGCGGTTCTTACGGAGGTTCAACTTTCGTATTGATCGTTGTGTTGTTTATTTTATTAATTATTGTTGGAGCTAGTTTCTACAACTAATAATTAAAGATCAAAAAAATGTCGTTTCCATTAGGAGACGGCATTTTTTAATTTATAACCATAAATATGTATAATTCATATTTTTATGAATTTTCTAAATAGTTATTGAATAATTTAATAGAGCCTGTATACTTATAATTAAGTTAATGAACATACTAACCGGTTAGTTAATAAAAAAACAACAGCAAAGTTAAAGTTACATAGGCTTTATGGATTTATCATTTAAGAAATGAATATAGAAAGCAGGGGGATTTATGCACGTTAAAGAACTGTTTGATTTAACTGGAAAGACTGCCATTGTAACTGGAGGAGGCAGAGGCCTGGGAGAAACGATTGCTGTAGGATTCGCTGAAGCAGGTGCAAATGTGGTGGTTTGCTCACGTAAAGTTGAAGCGTGTGAAGAAGTAGCAGAGAAGCTGAGAAGCTTAGGGGTTCAAGCATTGGCACTTAAATGTGATGTTGCGAATCGAGAAGATGTACAAAATGTCGTGGATCAAACGATAGAAAAATTTGGAAGAATTGATATTCTGGTTAACAACAGTGGTGCTACTTGGGGCGCTCCAGCTGAAGAAATGCCGTTAGAAGCTTGGGAAAAGGTAATGAACGTCAATGTGACCGGTACATTCTTAATGAGTCAAGCAGCAGGAAAACATATGATTAAACAAAAGTCGGGAAAAATTATTAACATTGCTTCTGTAGCAGGCTTAGGTGGTTCAGACCCGAAAGTTATGGATGCACTGGGATACAATACCAGTAAGGGAGCAGTCATCACATTTACAAAAGATTTGGCTGTTAAATGGGGAAGACATAATATTAATGTTAATGCGATTGCCCCAGGAGTATTCCCTACGAAAATATCTAGAGTATTAATTGAAAAGGGAAAAGATTACTTCCTTGAAAAAACTCCATTAGGCCGTTTTGGTACTGATGATGACATGAAGGGTGTAGCTCTATTTTTAGCTTCAAATGCTTCCAATTTCGTAACGGGTGATGTAATTGTTGTAGACGGTGGAACAAACGCTTAATGTTTCCTCTGACATATTCCCAGACAATATTCTAAGATTGTGAGGATTATGTTGTGAAGCAAAAAATAACGGAAAGCAGCATCCAATTATTTGAAAAAAAAGGGTTCAAGGAAACATCCATTCAAGATATTGTTGAATCACTCGGTGTAACGAAGGGAACGTTCTATTATTATTTTTCCAGCAAGGAAGAATTACTAATGGATATCCATCTCCAGTTCATAAATGAGCTGCTCAGACATCAGGAAGTAATACTGTCTGATGAAGAAAAAAGCTGCAAATCAAAGCTTTATGACATTATTTTTATGTTGATTAAAAGTATTAAAAAGCAAGGTTCCAGTGCAAAAATATTTAATAGGGAGCTCCAGAATTTAAAAGATGAAAGCGTTTCGAAAATTATTCCTAAGAGGGACCAGTTTCGCTACAACATGGAGGAGATTATTCGCGATGGAATCTATAAAGGAGAGTTTCGTTCGGATTTGAATCCTTCAATCGTAACGTTTGGCATTTTAGGAATGACCAATTGGAGCTATTATTGGTTTCAACCATTTGGTGACATCTCTGATCAAGAAGTCTCTGAAATATTTGTTGAGATGGTTCTCAGAGGTATAGGGGTAGAATGATTTTTATGTTGGGGTGTAGAGTATGCATGAAATTGAAGTTAGGGTACGTTTTTGTGAAACAGATGCATTAGGCCATGTTAACAATGCAAGCTATTTTCAATACATGGAGGAAGCAAGAATTCGATTTTTTGAGGATCTTGGTTATAAAATTGAAGATAAGAGTAAGAACTGGAACTTTGTTGTAGCATCTGTAGGTTGTGATTTTCTTAGTCAAGCTTTCTTTAATCAAAGTATTAAAATCCAGACGTTTGTAAAAAAAATCGGATCAAAAAGTTTTACACTTGAGAACATGATGGTTGATGCTCAAACAGGGAAGCCCATCGCCAAGGGGCATGCAGTTGTTGTCATTTTTGATTTTGAAACTCAAAAGAGTACCAGCATACCGGAGTATTTGTACGAAGGTTTAACTCAATCACTTATCCATCAATAATTTTTTCAATTTTCAATCATCAAGAAGAGAGATATTAATAGTTTAGTAGATGTAAAAAAAGAAGCTGTTACCTGCGATTTGCCGATCATGTTGGGATGATAAAAATTATAAATTTAGGGGTGTAATACATGCGTTTTAATGACAGTATTGCTTTAATAACAGGAGCAGGAAGTGGAATTGGGAAAGCAACAGCTGTTCGATTAGCTAATGAAGGAGCTAAGGTTATACTAGTTGGTCGTACTAGGTCAAAATTAGAAGCTGTAGCAAGCGAAATTAATGAGACGAAAAAAATCCCGATGGCAGAGGTCTTTACTGCAGATGTAAAAGATCCTGGCGATATTCAGGAAATGGCCGATTACGTAAAAGAACAGTTTGGTGACCTTCATGTAATAATTAACAATGCTGGAGGTTCCGCAAATGGAAAAATTTTAGAAGCAAGTGAAGAGATATGGGACCATGCCCATGATCTTAACTTAAAAAGCGTATTTTTAATCTGTCAAAAACTAGGCCGTATTATGGTCGAGGGTGCTGAAAGGGATCAGGGATCACAAAATCGGTCAATTGTTAACGTAGCATCATTGTCGGGGTATAAAGCAGGAGCTCAGTTTGTTCCTTATAGTACATCTAAGGCGGGAGTTATTAGTTTCACAAAAGCTTTAGCTCTAGAGTTGGCTCCACATGGTATTAGGGCAAACTCTGTATCTCCAGGATTCGTTGAGACTCCTCTTACTGAAGGAGGCCTTCAAAACGAAAAGTTTAAGCAGCTTGTTGAGAAGAAGACAGCATTAGGAAGAGTTGCCAAGCCTGAGGAAATTGCTAATATTATTGCTTTCTTAGCATCTGAAGAAGCATCATACATGACAGGTACGGATGCACTTTGTGACGGCGGCTGGTATATTAAATAATTCTATATATATCTGAATCTATAAAGATTAAAAAATTTATAAAAATGGAGTGGTTATCATGAGTCAAGATTTATTAGTGGATATTTCGGAATCGGTTTTAACATTAACGTTAAATAGACCAGAAAGTCTAAATGCTTTCAGTGCCGACATGATTTTAGGAATTACAAATGCTATTAAGGAAGCTCGGACAAATCCAGAAATTAGAGCGATTGTCATTAGGGGTGCGGGAAGAGCTTTTTGCGCAGGCGGTGATGTGAAAAGTATGGGTTCAGGCGGACCAATCAACACATACGATTTTATCGCAAGACTCAACGAATGTATTTTAACGATGAGAGACACTGAGAAACCAATCGTTGCGGTTGTTCATGGATATGCAGCTGGTGCTGGTTCAAGTTTGGCGCTTGCAGCGGATTTAATTTTAGCAGCAGGGGGAAGCAAGTTCGCTTTAAGTTTCGCACAAGTCGGACTTATTTCTGACGGAGGGGGTTCATACCACCTTACAAAATTAATCGGTCCTTATTTAGCGAAACAATTTTACTTCAGCGCGGAGCCGATTCCAGTAGAGAGAATGTACCAGCTGGGAGTGGTTAACGAGATTGTCCCTCAAGAGAATTTAGACGAAGAAGTACGAAAGCTTGCCCAAAAGTTAGCTAATGGCCCAAGCAGAGCCCATGGCGTACAGAAAAAGATCATCAACCGTGCAGTAACGGCCACTTTGGAAGAGGTTCTAGAAATGGAACGCATTTCGCAGCCGCTTATGAACTTAACAGAAGATCATAAGGAAGGCGTTACGGCGTTTAAGGAAAAGAGAAAGCCTGTCTTTAAAGGAAAGTAATTAGAAAAAAAGAAGCAGAACTTCACAGACAATGTGAATTACTGCTTCTTTTGCTTTTAGAGTGACAAATGGCTAATGGACAATGATTGGTTTTTTTAGAAGGTCTATCCGAGAAATCACCTTTTCTTGCTGTTTTCATAGAATGAAAGTAGCTTGAAAAGGGAGGAACAGTTCTAATTATGGATAATCAATTCTTTAAAAATATTGAAAAGAAAACGGGCGTCAATATGAAAGATGTGTTTGACTTAGCCAACTCACTGCAAGGAGCAAATTTTAGTGACGAGAAAACTGTCAGAAATGTAATCAGAAGAGTATCTCAAATTGCCAATAAACCTGTAACAAAAGAGATGGAAAATAAAATTGTCGAATCAATTGTTAAAGATGGAAAGCAGCTGGACTTTTCTACGATTTCTAAAATGCTTAATAAAAAATAAACTGAGAAAAGTCGCTTATGTTAAATCAAGCGACTTTTTTCAGTGGCAGACATTCGAGTTTGGTTAATGGGTGTTAAAAATCTTGATGGATGAGCTTTTTTTCCTCTTCTTCGTTCAGGAATCGAGATATAAATCTGCTCCATAGAGCGTGTTAAGGCGACGTACAGTAATCGTCTTTCTTCCTCAAGAGGTGCTGAATCGCCATTTCTGTAGGAATCAAGAGCATAATCATGAGGGATACTTCCATCCACACAGCCAATCAAGTAAACAATCTTGTATTCTAAACCCTTTGAACGGTGAATCGTGCTTAAAGTGATTACATTTTCTTCTGTTTTCCGTGCGCTTTTTATTTCTTTGTTCATGGCTGTCATATGATCGACATGATCAAGAAACTCTAAAATAGAAGAGAACCCTTTAGCAGCTACCTTTAAGTCACGAATGTCATCAGAACCTTTATCAAGTTTATTTCCCTCATTGCCCCGTTTTTTGATAAAATCTCCAAAGCCCAAGTCTTTTTCAATTTTTTCAATTGCATCAACAGGGGGGAGGTTCTGTAAAGAACGAATAACAGGAAGCAGCTTTTTAAGTTTTCGTTCTTGAAACGCATACCCAGTCTTTGCTGTACTGAGACATTCAAGGATGGAGCAATCATTAAGAATGCTTTCCGCTTTTATGTCCTGCAAAATGCTTTGTTTTACAAATAAAGCTGGAAGAATGGCACGGACCGCATGATGGTCATCTTCATTTAGTGAAAGCCTCAAGAATGACAGCATGCCCTTTACAAGAAATCGCTCATAAAACGGTTCAATATCCAAGTCAATCTTGAATGGGAGACTCGAATTCGTCAGTCTTTCGAAGATAGCCCGACTGCCCGTATTGATTCGAAAAAGAATAGCAAAATCACTTGGCTGATATCCGCTTTCAATCTTTTCCTGGATATCATTTACGATCATGGTGGCTTCTTCTTCCTCGTCATAGGGGTGGAACATTAAAGGTGGTTTCTTGTTTGAGAACTGTGCAGTCATTTTTTTATCTCTGCGCACTTTATTTTTCGTAATAATTCTGTTAGCAGTCGTTACAATTTCATGTGATGAGCGGTAATTTTCATTTAAGATGACAACCTCAGCATTTGGAAAATCTTTTTCGAATTGAAGCAGGTAATTGGGGTCGCTGCCTCGAAATGAATAAATAGATTGATCATCATCCCCAACCGCACATATATTCTTCGATTTTGCTCCCAGCATCTTAATTAATTGGTACTGTACTTTATTAATATCTTGAAACTCGTCTATGAGAAAGTATTGAAAGCGATTTTGATATGTTTCTAGAAGGTTAGGGTTTTCCTGAAAGAGTTGAAAGCATCCAATAAGCATATCATCAAAGTCAAACATTGTCTGTTTTAATTTCATTTGCTCGTAATAATTATAAAGATGAGCAACTTTTTCTTCCCAAGATGAAGTTGGCCGGACATGCTTTGGAAGAATTAAGGAGTTTTTCCAAAAGCCAATTTGCTGCAGCGCAAGGTCATAAGCAAACTCTTTTTCATCCAAATTCAGCTCTTTCCCACCATCTTTAAGGATTAACTCCTTCTGCCAATCTTTTTTTAATAATTTTTCAGAATGCCACTTTTCACGATTATGGAAAAATAGTATTCGATAAAAGATACTGTGAAACGTTCCAGCGACGAGCTGTTGAACTTGTGAGTTTTTCAGGTTTGGATAAGACATCAGTCTATTCTTCATTTCGGTTGCAGCTTTTGCAGTAAAGGTGACTAGCATGATTGTCCTTGGATCGATATCATGTTCAGTTAGAATAAAGGCCGTTCTGGTTGTCAATACACGAGTCTTCCCGCTTCCAGCACCTGCAACGACAAGCATGGGGCCAGCCGTATTGGTAACAGCCTTTAGCTGACTTTGATCTAATTTAATAGCATGTTCTTCTAGCAGTTGAATATAAGGTGTACCTTCTTTAGGTGGACTGGGTTTGGTTTCCTCCTCAAAGGCCGGAATTTCCTTAACATGCTTAGCTTGTTTAAAGGCTTCTGGTTGAGGAGCGGCCGTGATTGAACGGGAGACAGGCATTTTAAAACCGTTTCGTTCAACATACTCAGTTTTCACTTTAGTTTCTTCATTCGCAACGTTTTCTAGCTCATCCTGACAAGCTGTATCATTTTTAATTATATGGTAAAAATGAGGCTGTTTCTCGATACCTAAATACAAACGCACTTTTTCTCCACAAACAGGGCAGTGAAGATTTCCTTTTTTTCCTGCCAAATAAAGTTCTTGATACTTTTCTCTATGTAATCTATTGATATGAATGCGTTCCTTGTTGTATATCACTGTTTTCATACTATATCCCCTTTAAAAAGATAAGACAAAAACAATGATATCAAAACGAATACATATACTAAAGGGAAATTAACGAAATGTTTGTATTTACCTTTTAGTATCGAAACGATGGAGGTGTGGAAAATGGGTTATATTGCTCCAGTTCCAAACTACCAATACAGTCAATATGCAGAGAGAGAGGTCAATCAGAAATATGATCCGTTTCGTTTTGTACCTATTGACCCGACAAAGGCATTATCAAATGGAAATCATTCAATCATGCTTAAACGGGAAGAGAGCAGAACGAAAACGAATCATAAAAATAAAGCTGGAATAAAAAAAGTAAAGACTCAGAAAGTCATCGATAAAATTTACAGTGAGGTTACAGGGAAGGGAGCACTTTTTAATGAGTCAGTTTAAACATATGCAGAGAAGGAAAAGCTTAATGCTTTTGCACATGTAATGGTTTTCCTTCCTGCCACTCTGCATATAGAACTTCTTTTACGGAATGTACTCCGTTAGATTTCAGTTCTGATAATAATTTTGTTGTATCCCAATTGATCATCTTTAAATTATCAAATAGTATTTCCCCATCGAGTACGACTGTGACAGGCAAGGTTACGGAATTTAAAGGGAGGTTTAAATCTGCCGCCGTAACAGAGGCAAAATTGGGTTTCTTTAATACGCTTAGCTTACCGTCCGTCTCTAAAATAGCATATTCACATTCTGTCACGGAAAAGATGTCCTTCGATCTTAATAAATGCTGCAGCTGGTTTAAATCAAGATGCGCTCCTTTTAAGATCTTATAGTCAATCTTCCCTTTGCGTATCACAATGGAAGGTTCTCCCTCCAGCACTCTTCTAAACTTCCTTGATTTCTGAGTAATCATCTCCGTGCTGAAAATCAGTAATCCCCAAATTGCAACTGCAAAAAGGACTTTGCCGATTCCAGTCTCATTATCGTATAGGGCATTACCAACCAATTCCCCTAAAACAATGGCTGAAATAAAGTCAAACGCAGTAATTTGAGTGATTTGTGTTCTTCCTAACATTTTCGTTAAGAGCAGAAGAGCAAAGAAGCCAAAAACCAATTCAATCAGAATCTCGAAAAAATCCATTGTACTTAATCCCCACTTTTGTATAATACATCTAGTCCTAGTATGGTCTTTCTCTAATTAGAATATTGATGAAATCAAAAAACAAAAGAACTTGATCACGCGATCAAGTTCTTTTAACTTCATATATATTTTTAACCATCGTCTTATGCGGGATTCCAGCATCTAAAAATTCATCCGATACCACATCATAGCCAAGGTTGGTATAAAATGGGATCGCGTGAGTTTGTGCATTTAATTTTAACTTTTCTATTCCTGTTTCTTTTGCGTATTCCTCAATCTTCATCATAATGGCTTTTCCTGCCCCTGTACTACGCTTATCTTTAAGCACACAAATTCTTTCTACTTTCCCTGCGCCTTCTACCACTCTGAAACGTCCCGCACCAATTGGTTCATTATGATCATAGGCTACAAAGTGCTTTGCTTCATTTTCTAGCTCGTCAATTTCTTCTTCAGGCGGTACATTTTGTTCCTCAACGAATACGATCTTTCTTACGAAAAAAGCATCCTCTAATTCTTGTTGATTTTCTACGATTTTAACTTCCAATTTTATGATTCCTTTCCAAGTCGAAATGTTTCAAATACGGTCCATGAGCCATTTTCTAATTGATACAGCAGATGGAAACGGTCAACTAATTCGTAATGATCAACCTGCTGTAATTTTAAAGAACCATATACATCAGAGTGTTCATCATTTGAAAGCTTTTGCCCTACAGTAATATGTGGAACAAAATTATATTCAGGGTTTTGACCTCCTAATGATTCATAAATGGACTCATGTAAATTGATAATTTCCTTTGTTGGTTCAATTTTCATATAAATGACGTTGTTAACCGGCTGAAATGAACTATACTTGGTTACATGTATTTGGAAAGGCTCAATTGTTTTTGCTGCCAAATTACACTTTTTAGCTATTTCTTTCCCGTCAATTTCCCCAGCTTCAAATGAATTAGCTAAAGTGATATGGGGTGGAATTAAGGAATAATGGGGGTCATACCTTTTTCGGTAAGAGTTAGCTAAATCTTGTAATTGTTTTGTTGGAAAAATGACAATTCCATATTTCATAGCGTAACCTCCTGTTTTATTTACAATTTACTTCTTGAATCTGATAATAGTTAATCGTTATTATATCAAATTTTCTAAATATATTGTATATGGATTTGGAAAGCGATTCATCCTATATTTGTTTACCCCAAATGTACAGGGAGCATTCTTAACAAAGGGAAGAGTTTATACTAACGCTAGCTATTTTACTGAAATCATCTTTTTTAAAATACGTTTTAAATCTGGCTGCCAGTATTTCCAAGTGTGATTTCCGTCCATTTCCTCATAAAAATAAGGAAAAGCCTTGCTTTCGATAACCACATTCGCTTCTCGGTTTGGTGAAAGAAAATCTTCTATGCTATTATTGGTTGTCTTCACTTCAGTTTCTTCTTTCCCAATTGTATGATAGATGGAGATTAAATGCGGTTGATCAAAATCCTCAATCATTTCTAAGACTTTTTCATTAATAAAAGGGGATTGTAATATCACTTTCCCGAAAGTATTAGGGTATCGAAGTGCTGTCATAAGAGATACTGTCGCAGCTAAGGAATCACCTATTAAAGCACGTCCTCCTCCCATTTGATAAGTTGGGTATTGCTCATCTAAAAAGGGCACTAGTTCATGAGCTAAAAAGCGGATGTAAGCATCATTTTGGCTTCCGTTTGGATGATACTTTTTTCTGCGGTCCTGAACATCTTTATAGGGGACCCCAATGATAATCACATCATCCATTTCATTTTTATAGATTAGCTCATCGGCCACACGCCCGATTCTGCCGAACTGGAAATAATCCCGTCCATCCTGAGCAATTAGAAGATTATATTTCTTTAGCGGCGTAAAGGCAGCAGGAAGATACACAAGAAAAGGGATGTCCTCATCTAATTCTTTGCTGTACAAACTGTTGTCATTAATACTGCCTTTTGGAAATGGCATATTCATCCCTCCAAGTTTTAGATAAATGGTCTGTTAAAATTTTAGCATACGTTCCCACAAATGGCATGTAATGGGATTTTGAGGAAAAAAACATAATATATGTAATTAGTCATAATATTTGACATTTAACTATAGACTTGTATAAAATTAATAACGGTCAAATAGATTAATTTAAAGGGGGAAAAAGTATGAAAAAGAAACATTTTCTTCTCGTAACTGCTCTTTTGCTAGCGCTTTCTATGTTTTTGGCAGCTTGTGGAGGCGGTTCAGAAACTGAGGAAGGCACCAACACAGATAATGGCGGTGGAGAAGCAGAAGGTACTGAAGAAACTGCTGAAAAACCAGATTTTCTTAGTATTGTAACTGGCGGTACAGGTGGTACATATTATCCACTTGGCGGTTCATTTGCTAACATGGTTACTGATGCTACAGGTATTCAAACAACAGCTGAAACATCAGGTGCTTCTGCAGAAAACATGACGACATTAAAAAATGGTGACGCAGAGATTGCATTCAGCCAAACAGATATTGCTTCATATGCTAAAGAAGGTAAATTAATGTTTGAAGGCAATGCAGTTGAGAATGTTCAAGCAATTGGTACTTTATATCCAGAAACAATCCAAATTGTAACAACTGCAGATTCAGGAATCACATCTGTAGAAGATTTAAAAGGTAAGAAAGTATCTATTGGTGCTCCAGGGTCTGGCACAGCGGCAAACGCAGAACAGATTTTAGAAATCCACGGCTTAACATTAGATGATATTGAAAAGCAAGACCTTTCATTCGATGAGTCTACTGCGGGAATTCAAGATGGAAACATCGATGCAGCATTCGTTACAGCAGGTACACCAACTGGATCTGTTGAAGGACTATCTGCTACGGAAGATGTTGTGATTGTACCGATTACACAAGAAAAAATTGATGCTTTAATCGAAAAATATCCTTATTATGTTAAAGACGAAGTTCCTGCTGGAACATATGGATTAGAAGAAGCAGTAACAACTGTAGCAGTTCAAGCGATGCTAGTAGTTACTGATTCACTTTCAGAAGATGTTGTTTACGAAATTACAAAGGCTATCTTTGAAAACCTTGATAAAGTAACACATGCTAAAGGTGAAGTAATTAAAGCTGAAAATGCAGTAAATGGAGTTGGAATCGACATTCATCCAGGTGCACAAAAATACTATGATGAAAAAGGTATTACTCCTGCACAATAAATTTGCGGTATAACCACAAAAAATATGACCGGCTGTAAGACCTGAATTAGGTATTTACGCCGGTCAAATTCCTTTAATAGAGGCTTTTTTTCTCAATTAATAGAAAATAGTAAACACCAATTTCTAGGCGGGGTTTAAATGAAAAAGAAAAAGCGTTACACGATTATCTTTTTGGTACCCCTCGTGGCTTTATTCATCATCCTTGCATTCATCCCTTTTAAGCATGCCTTAGTATTTGAATATCAAAATACTGAGCAGATTCTTGCCTATATCCCCTTTTCGGAGGAACACAAATTTAAAATTAAATATATTCATTCTATCCATCTTTCTGATGTAGTAGAAAGCTATGTCGTTACAAAGGATGAACAAATACAGCAGTATGAACTTATGTATGAGGACTATGGAATAGGTATGCCTTCTAATGCCTCAGAGGGTGAAATATTTGAGCAAAAAGATGGGAAGTACTATATAAAAAATATGAAGCGTATTTTCCCATTCTTTGATCTGCGAATCGGCCAGGTTGTAGCTAATCATACTGTAATCTATAAGAATCGTGAATACGCGCTATCAGAGTATATGGAACCGGGCACATGGGTGCGCATTAAAATTGTTAAACTTAATTTCTTTCAACAGTTGAAGGGAGTGAATATCCTTGAGCAATAATGGGGAAACGTTATCTCAAGAAGAACAGCAGAAATTATTAGAAAAATATGACCCCGAAGCAGGGACGAGAAAGCTGACTGGTATATTAGGCTGGATTGTTTTTCTAGGTCTTTTATCTTTTTCGTTATTTCAATTATATACGGGCATCTTTGGTATGCTTACAGCGCAATTACAGCGGTCTATCCATTTAGGTTTTGCGCTATCATTAATTTTCTTATTATTTCCTGCTCGAAAAAAGGACCGAGGGGTCAAACACAAGCCTGCATGGTATGACATTATCTTAGCCATCGCGTCGGTGGTAGTTGGTGCATACTGGCCGATGATGATTGATGAACTGGTGATGCGTGCAGGTGTGATCACACAAGTTGATTTTTACATTGGATTACTAGCGGTGCTTCTGGTCCTCGAGGCAACAAGACGTGCTGTTGGCATGCCGATCACGATTATTGCCGCACTGTTTCTACTGTATGCCATCTTTGGACAGCAAATGCCTGGGTTCTTGGCACACCGCGGATTGTCATTAGAACGTCTTATCCAAACGATGTTTTTCACAACTGAAGGGATACTAGGGACCCCGCTGGGAGTATCGGCCACATTTATTTTCTTGTTCCTATTATTTGGCTCATTTCTTGTGAAAACTGGTGTAGGACAATATTTCAATGACTTGGCTGTATCTTTAGCAGGTAAAGCTACAGGAGGACCTGCTAAGGTTGCTATTTTTTCCAGTGCACTTCAAGGAACAATTAGCGGAAGTTCTGTAGCAAACGTGGTAACATCAGGGTCGTTTACGATTCCGATGATGAAAAAGCTTGGCTACAAAAAAGAATTTGCTGGTGCCGTTGAGGCTGCTGCTTCAACTGGGGGACAGTTAATGCCTCCAATTATGGGTGCAGCGGCATTCTTAATGGTTGAGTTTATTGGCGGTGTGACCTATTGGGAAATCGCAAAAGCAGCTGCCATTCCAGCTCTCTTGTATTTTGCAGGAATTTGGATTATGACTCATTTTGAAGCAAAACGGATTGGGCTGCGCGGCTTAACGAAGGAAGAAATGCCTAATCGTAAAGAAGTACTGAAAAAGATTTATCTGTTAACACCGATTCTAGCTGTTATCGTCTTGCTTATGTCGGGGATGAGTGTCACTCGTGCCGCATTATGGTCGATTGTCATCACAATATTAGTCAGTGCGATTCGAAAAGAAACACGAATTGGTTTCAGAGGGATGATTGAAGCACTGGTAGACGGTGCGCGTACTGCTCTAGGAGTAGCTGCCGCTACTGCTGCTGCAGGGATCATTGTTGGGGTAGTGACGAAAACAGGTCTTGGTTTAAAGCTTGCAAATGGGTTATTAGATTTGGCAGGAGGAGTATTGATTCCAACGTTAATGCTGACAATGGTAGCAGCTATTGTTTTAGGAATGGGCTCACCAACGACAGCAAACTATGTTATCACATCAACCATTGCTGCTCCAGCAATTATTTTGCTAGGAGTGCCTGATCTGTCAGCTCATTTATTTGTATTCTATTTTGGAATTATTGCTGATATCACACCACCGGTTGCACTTGCAGCATTTGCTGCCGCAGGGGTGTCGGGCGGTGAACCGATTAAGACAGGTGTTAATTCAGCGAAGCTCGCCATTGCGGCCTTTATTATTCCATATATGTTTGTGCTTTCACCTGAATTGCTCATGATCGATACAACCTGGACCTACCTCATATGGGTCGTCTTTACTGCGCTGGCAGGAATGATGGCGATCGGAGCAGGTGTCATTGGCTATTGGGTGAGAAAGCTATACTGGTTTGAACGTATTGCAGGTATTGTTGGAGGTCTCTTACTAATTTATCCAGAAGGAGCCTCGGACATCATCGGCTTAGTTGTCTTTATTGTCTTAGTTGCACTTCAATATGTAATCAAAAGAAAAGACACAGCTAAACCGCAGACGGCTAATTAAACATAAAGATGATCAAAAAGAAGTTCTCACCTGTTAGGTGAGAACTTCTTTATTGGCTTGCCATCACATCCATGTCCATCCCATACACACAATTTGCAGAAAACTGTCTTTCTCTGGTACCAGGTACCGATAAGGCTAGCACATTTTCGATAGAAAATAGTCGAGGTTGTTTCCTTACATAACAGTAGGCCCGAAAGGAGGAACCTTTTATTTCATGAATTAACACTTTGCGATGGGTAATTTGATTTCGGGATGAGAGATACATCATCTCTAAAGGTATTTTTTCATTTATAGATCGCTGCAGAAGTTTAATCATTTATGTTCACCAACTTTGTTTAGTTTTTACTATTATATACAAACATACGTTCTTTATACCACAGATACACAAACGTTTGTTCTGTTTTTTGTTTCCAATTGAAGATACTGATAATTTTTATATATTACCTTGACTTCTTACATAAAATAAGTATAATTAAATTTGTACTTAGTAAATACGATCTGTTAGCTCAGTTGGGAGAGCATCACCTTGACAGGGTGGGGGTCGGGGGTTCAAGTCCCTCACAGGTCATCGCAAAAGCATCAATTCCTTAAAGCGTTAGGAATTGATGCTTTTTTTGTCATGTTAAAACGATCTTGAATCGAAAAAACAAGAAGGTATACAACCCCGACAGTCGAATATATATTTTATGGTAAGAGAAAAGTGAAAGGGGTGAAAGTATGAGCTTTTCTGCAGAAAAAATTGAGATGAAGGACGCATTAGAAGCAATTGAATATTATTTTCAAAAAGGGTGGACAGATGGTCTGCCGGTTGTACCTCCGACAGGAGAAAAAATACAAGCAATGTTAGAAAGTGTTAATATGTCACCTGATACGGTAGTCGGATCTATTCCTGAACGTGACCGTGCTTTTACAGCTGAAATTATCGCTATTAATGCTGTGATGGCTGGCTGTTTACCTGGGTATTTTCCAGTTGTAATGGCTGCTGTTCAAGCAATCACTGATCCAAAGTTTGGTGCTCACGGACCTACGGCAAGTACGCATGGAGCAGCTATCATGATCATAGTGAATGGACCCATTGCCAAGCAAATTGGAATGAATGATGGGGAAAATGCCTTTGGTCCGGGGAATCGTGCAAACGCTACCATTGGCAGAGCCGTCCGGCTTTTATTAATGAATGCTGGCGGTTCGCCTGAGTTTGACCGATCAACATTGGGGCATCCAGGTAAATACAGTTTCTGCTTTGCTGAAAAGGAGACAGAATGGACACCATTACATGTACAACGCGGGTTTGATAAAAATGATAGCACTGTTACGGTATTTGCATGTGAAGGACCTAATCAATTCCAAAATCATGGTGCTTTAAAAGCAGAGAATATTTTGCGAACACTAGTTGACCGAATGTCAGCGTTAGGATCCTTTCATATGGCCAGCGACACAGAGATGGCTGTTACTATATGTCCAGAGCATTATAAAGACTTAAAAGAACAGGGATGGACAAAGGAATCCGTTCAGCAATATCTATTTCAGCATGCAAAGCGATCTGTTGCTGATATGAAGAATGGTGGATTAATAGAAGAGCAGATTCAAGATGGTGATGATCAAAAGTTTAAGAAAGTTGTTTCATCTCCGGAGCAGATCCTTTTAACCGTGGCTGGAGGAGAAGCTGGGCGTTTTTCAGCGTGTATGCCTGGTTGGTTTAGCTCAAAACTGTCCAGGGCTATAACAAAATCGATTGCAGTTGCAACAGGTTTTACATGAGCAGACTGCTAATGCCAATAGTTTATTGGCGGTAAAAAATATAGAGGTGAATATATGGGAATTACAGTATATAACCCGACTAGCGGGCCGAGCTTGAAGGAATTAAAGATGGCAAAAAGAGGTAAGTCATTGGAAGGAAGCATTGTCACGATCATTGATAACGGAAAGAAAAATTCTGATCATGTCCTAAACTTCATTGGAGAAAAGTTAAAGAAACACTATAACGTGAAGGAAGTCAATGCATATAAAAAGCCTTCGTTTTCTCATGGAATTGATGAAGCTGAAGCAAAAAGAATAGCAAGTCAATGTGATTTTATCATTTCAGGCATCGGTGACTGAGGGTCCTGCAGCTCGGGCAGTTTGCTCGATGGAATTATTATGGAAAAGTTAGGTGTACCTACTGCAGTTGTGAATACTGAACCATTTATAGCTTCTAGCCAAGCGATGGCAGTTTCACAAGGAATTCCAGATTATCCGTTTGTAATTATTCCTCACCCAATTGCTGCAACAGAAAAAGTCGTACTTGAGGAATGGGCTGACAAAGCAATAGAGGAAATCGTAAATATTTTACTACCCGAATAATGAGTTGAGCACGACAAGGCGAGTGTAAATTCGAAAAATGAATTACACTCGCTTTTTCTGGTTTAGAAACATGGATACGCGAAAGTTTTATTTAGGAAATTCAAGGAAAGCCATGATCCATTTGGCTTAATTATCATAGAAGATAGCTGGTATAAATTTGCTAATAAAATTTCTATGTAATACATAATATATGAGCATTTTATAGTAGAATATAATTAACCCTATGAACATAGTGAAAAAGGCAAACTTATCGAAAGGTAAGGACGCAAAGCTTCGAGTCTAAAGTCCAGAAGGGCTATGACAGTCGGGCTGCCGGAAAATAAACAGGATTGTTGTTTATTTAAGGCTGCATTTTATGTAGTCTTTTTCTTATATAAGAAAAAGACACACCGGTGAAATTAGGTTGTATAAAGGAGTGTACCTATTATTTTGAGCAGCGATGAAAAGATTAATATTCTACTAGTGGATGACAGAGCAGAAAATCTATTAGCACTGGAAGCTATTATTGAAAGAGAAGAATACCATTTAATCAAAGCTTCATCGGGTGAAGAGGCATTAAAATTTTTACTTAAGTATGAATTTGCTGCGGTATTATTAGATGTTCAGATGCCTGGTATGGATGGATTTCATACAGCTAAAATTATAAAGGCGCGTGAAAAGACAAAAAATACTCCAATACTTTTCATTACAGCAAATAGTCTGGAATCAGAGCATATATTTACCGGCTATTCTATTGGTGCGATTGACTATATTCTTAAACCGTTTGATCCGATTATTTTAAAAGCAAAAGTAGATGGATTCGTTCAATTGTATAAAATGAATCAGATGCTGATTCAACAGGCTCAGAACTTATCTGAAAAGAAAAAGGAATTAGAGACTGCCTATGAGAAGCTCTCTGACATCACTAGCGAATTACGAGTTTCAGAAGCGCTGGCAAATGTTATTAACGAGACATCGCTTGATTCTATGCTGATCATTGACCAAGAAGGGGAAATTATGAAAGTGAACCCTTCGGTTGAGAGGATGTTTCTCTATGATGAAAACAGCATTATAGGCAGCAATATTTCGATGCTGTTTAAAAATCATGCATCAAAGGATTTTATCCATCATGTTCTAGCTTCGATTAATAATCTAGAACATTCGCTTGGGTATGACAACTTAAATGAAGTGGTCGTTACTAGAAGGGATGGAACAACATTCCCTGCTGAAATTCAAATTGGGAAAAGAATTGTACAGGACCGTTTTATCATCGCATGTACGATTCGAGACATTACAAAACAGAAACAATATCAAGAAAAAATTTCTCATATGGCGTACCATGATGGATTAACAGAACTGCCAAATAGACGTTTTTTTAATCATGTTTTGAATGAAATGATTCATGCCGCTAGAGAATCTAACCAGCCTCTTTCTATTATGTATGTCGATATGGACCGTTTTAAATATATTAATGATTCTCTCGGTCATTTCATCGGGGATAAGGTCCTGCAGGGCATTGCGCAAAGATTATCTGCAACCGTGGACGAGACCGATTTTGTTTCCCGTATTGGCGGCGATGAATTTACGATCTTGCTGCCGAATACTGACAGGGAGAAAGCTTTAGAAACGGCTGAAATGATTCTAGAAGAGTTTAAAAAGCCCTTTTATGTGGATCAATATGAATTATTTATTACGACTTGTATAGGAATTAGTGTTTTTCCTTATGATGGGGAAGATGCGCTAAGTATATCAAAGAGTGCGGATGCTGCGTTATATCGGGCTAAGGAACAAGGGAAGAATCAGTATAAAGTCTATCACTCAGGCATGGATATTAGATCTTATCGATCGTTTATTTTGCAAAATGAATTGCGAAAAGCCATTGAACGAGAAGAGTTTTCGCTTGTCTTTCAACCTAGAGTGAATATCGAAACAGGAGATATTCCAAGTGCTGAGGCATTGATACGCTGGGAACACCCTGGCTGGGGGACACTTTTACCTTCGGAATTCATTTCTTTGGCAGAGGAAACTGGTCAGATTGTTGCTATTGGTGAATGGGTACTGAGGACAGCTTTAAAACAAAGTAAGGTCTGGCAACAAAAAGGATTAAATCCTATCCGAATTGCTGTTAATTTCTCTGCACAGCAATTCCTGCAAAAAGATCTTATCAGTATCATTGAAAACATCATAAGCGAGGTGGGTGTCGAACCTGAAGTATTAGAAATTGAAATAACAGAGACTGTCTTAATGGGAAATGAGAGTACTGTTAGTAACGCATTAAATAAGCTTAAAAAACTCGGGATTGTGATAAGCATGGATGACTTTGGAACGGGTTACTCTTCACTTAGTTACTTAAGACGCTTCCCAATCAATACAATTAAGATTGATAAATCGTTTATAAGAGATTTATCATCAGGCTCAAAAGAAAGTTCACTGTTAATTTCAACCATTATTTCACTAGCTCATAGTTTAAATATGTCCGTGATTGCTGAAGGTGTCGAAACAGATGAACAATTAAATATGCTGCGTAAACATAATTGCTCTATTATTCAAGGATATCTATTTAGTCCGCCTGTTCCTGCAAATGAATTCGAATCTTTCCTACTTGAAAGTCAGCTTAAAGATAATGACAGAAAAAATAACGATAGAACCCTTTTAGAAGCTAAAGAGTCAGGTAGGAAAATAGAGGCTGACAATCCATCGCTGCTAGAAGGCAGCAGCCTTGAAGATAATAAAGACATTATGGATATAGCATTACATCATCTGAAAGAGTCTTGTTCTCTATCAATAAGGGAAATGGATGTATTCGAGCTGATTGTAAAAGGTCTTAATAATAAGGAAATTTCCGATAGCTTATTTATAAGTGAGCATACAGTTAAGAATCATATCACACGAATTTTTCAAAAACTAACGGTTAATGACCGTCTTCAGGCAATGGCGAAAGTCTATCAAACTTGTATGGAACATGGATTAAATCCGGGAAGCAGCGTAAGTGAGCAAAGGCAATAAAAGAATTAATTACAGTTCAAGGAGCTCCATATGAAAATTAAAACAAAGTTATTAATGGTCTTAAGTACTTTGCCTCTGCTAATTTTTCTTTTGATATGTACAAGCTGGTTTCAAATTTCAGGCCTTCAAAAAATGAGTGAAACGGCACAATCAAACTACGAATCATCATTTTTAGCGAGTCAAATTCATAGAGAAATTAAGAATATGGCGATTACTTTAAGGGATATCGTCATTCTTACTGACCAAGAAGCTGTTGAAAAGGAATTACTATTGTTAGAACAGCAGAGTGAGAATGTCCGGCAAAGTATTTCACTGTTTGAGACAAAGGTGAAAACGACGGAGCATGAAGAATTGATAGGGAATTTAAAGAATATTAATCAAGATTTTACTGTTTATAGTGATCAGGTTGTGAACCTAATTTCCAGCGGTGATCGGGAAGAAGCCATTGTATTAATGATTAATGATGGACGTGCGATTCATAATGAGTTTTTACAAGTCATTAATGATTTGACCGATACTTTTGAAGAGAATATGAATTCGTCCTTTCAAAGTTTCTTAATGGATTATAGGCAGCAAATTATTACAGGGAGCATCATTACGTTAGCGGGACTTTTAGTCGTGATTGGTCTAGTATTTCGCAGTGTCTGGCAGCTTGCGAGACGGCTGAATCATGTTTCAAGTGTTATGAACAAGGTAGCAAATGGAAACGGAGATCTAAATACAAAGGTGGAAGTCGTCGCAAATGATGAGATAGATGAGGTGGCTGCTTCTTTTAATAAAATGGTTGAATCACTTGATAAACAGACCAGAAAAGAACAAGATCTTACTTGGGTTAAGACGAATATTGCAGAAATTACAACGAGTTTAACCGGTATGCATGATCTTGAAACATTGGCCCGAACGTTTTTAACAAAAATAGTACCGTTGACCGAGGCAAGTCAAGCTGTCTTTTATATAAAAGACGGGGAGAAAGAAGATGATGACCTAAAATATAAGCTGCTTGCTTCTTATGCTTTCAAGGAAAGAAAGCATCTTTCTAATACATTCGCTGAGGGAGAAGGTCTTGTTGGGCAAGTTGTGTTAGAAAAAACACCGATTATCTTAACGAATGTTCCCGCAGATTATGTTGTTGTGAAATCAGGGTTAGGAGAAGCGCCTCCGTTGAATCTTTATGTGCTGCCAGTCATTTTTGAAGGAAATGTAAATGCTGTGGTCGAATTGGCTTCTTTTAAACCCTTTACGTCAACACAGCAAACCTTTTTAGAAGAAACAATTGCAGGCCTGGGGATTATTATCGATGGTCTTATGAGAAGAATTCAATTAGCTAAGGCATTAGAAGAATCTCAAATGTTGATGGAGGAAATACAAGCACAGTCCGAGGAGTTACAATCACAGCAAGAGGAATTGCGGATTACCAATGAAGAGCTTGAGGAGCAAACTCAGTCCCTTCGCCAATCAGAAGAAAAGCTCCAACTCCAGCAGGAAGAACTAGAGCAGACCAATAGTGAATTGAAGGAAAAGGCTGTTCGATTAGAAGAACGAAACAAGATGATTGAGTTAAGTAATAAAGAAATGGAAATGTATCAAACGGAATTAGAAGAGAAAGCAAAACAACTTGCATTAAGCTCTAAATATAAGTCTGAGTTTCTAGCAAATATGTCACATGAACTTCGAACTCCTTTAAATAGTTTATTGCTGCTGTCTAAATTACTCGGAGATAATCAAGGCGGGAATTTGACTGAAAAGCAAGTACAATATGCTAAAACGATCTACTCCTCTGGGAATGATTTATTAACGTTAATCAATGACATTCTTGACTTAGCCAAAATCGAATCCGGTAAAGTTGATGTGAATCCCAGCGAGGTCTATATTGAAGATTTAGCAGAATTTGTTGAAGCAACCTTTAGACCGTTAGCTATTGATAAGGGTTTACAATTCGATATTCTACTAGGAGAAAAACTTCCGCGATTTATTTTCAGTGATCAGCAAAAATTACAGCAGGTTCTAAAAAATCTGCTATCAAACGCCTTTAAATTCACACTTAAAGGGAAAGTGACGCTTGCTATTGATTGTATACAGAATGATGATCGTAACGAATTCTTGTTTTCTGTCAAAGATACAGGGGTAGGCATACCGAAGGACAAGCAAGAACTAATTTTCCAAGCGTTTCAGCAAGCTGATGGAACGACAAGCCGAAAATTTGGCGGAACTGGTTTAGGGTTATCGATTTGCCGTGAAATTGCCGATCGTTTGGGCGGAGATGTTACCGTTGATAGTGAATTAGGGATAGGGAGCACCTTTACCTTCTCTGTAAGTGACTATAATGAGAAGGAAATCAATGAAAAGTCGCTGTTTTCTGTTGAAGAAGCGGCCGCAGCAATTGAAAAAGTGGATGAGCAATCCCCGGTTACTCTGGCAGAACAACCTATTGAGACAGCCCCTTTACAAACTAGTCATGATATTAAAAGACTATTGATTGTTGATGATGATCAAGTTCAGCGAAATAGTTTGATGGAGTTCATTGGGGACCGGAACGTTATTATTAAAGCTGTTTCAACTGGAACAGAAGCCATTGAAGAGCTTAAAGTAGATCAATTTGACTGTATTGTCCTGGATTTAGGATTAAGTGATACATCTGGCTTTGCTTTATTGGAAAAGATTAAATCTAAATCAGAATACGATGAAGTGAAGGTATTTATTTACACTGGGCGGGAATTGTCGTCCAAGGAGGAGATGTACCTTAATAAGTACGCGCACAGTATTATTATTAAGGATGTGCACTCCCCTCAGCGTTTGAAGGATGAACTTGCTATCTATTTGAACTCAGGCAGTGAAGAGGCAAAAGAGAGAGAATGTGAAGTCGATGAGATTAGTATTGATCCTGCGCTTGAGGGCAAAAAGATTCTGCTTGTTGATGATGATGTTCGCAATGTATATGCATTATCCAGCATACTTGAATTATACGGATTAAGAATTACATTCGCAGAAAATGGTGTGGAATGCTTAGAAATACTAAAAGTTGATTCTGAATTTGATTTAATTCTGATGGATATCATGATGCCAGAAATGGATGGTTATGAAACAATTCAAAGAATTAGAGCTGTGCCGGAGTTCTTACATCTCCCAGTAATTGCATTGACAGCAAAGGCAATGAAAGAAGATCGGGAAAAATGTATAGAAGCTGGTGCGTCTGATTATATAATGAAACCAATTGACACGGATAAACTGATTTCCCTGATTAGAGTTTGGTTATTTTCACAAGAAAGCGGTTTGAAGTAAAGTATGAATCATAATGAAGACTTAGAGAAAATTGAAATAGAACTGCTTTTACAGGGCTTATATTCTTGGTGCGGATATGATTTTAGAAACTATGCTTATAGCTCATTAAAA
Organism: Robertmurraya dakarensis; assembly: GCF_900156875.1. GTDB lineage: Bacteria > Bacillota > Bacilli > Bacillales > Cytobacillaceae > Robertmurraya > Robertmurraya dakarensis. The sequence goes on from NZ_LT707408.1 coordinate 1,009,748, forward strand.
CGAAGAATATGGCATCGAGTTCATGCAGAGAATTTAACTTCTATAACGGGCCTTTTAGAAAAAATTCTTCATGATCCAGCATGCTTGAAAAGGCTGGTGTCCGATTTCTCGATAAATGTAACAGAAATGTTTCGTAATCCAACGTTTTTTCATCATTTTAGAGAGAATGTTGTCCCGATACTGCGAACATATCCATCAGTCCGAATATGGCATGCGGGATGCGCAACAGGTGAGGAGGTCTATTCAATGGCCATCCTCCTGCATGAAGAAGGTGTTTATGAGAAGACGAAAATCTATGCAACTGATATTAATCCTGATGTGTTGAAAACCGCTAAAGCAGGAGTTTATTCATTAGAAAATATGAGGAAATATACGAATAACTACATTAGATCAGGCGGGAAAAATGCATTTTCAGATTATTATATCGCTAAAGACAATGGAGTGAAATTCCACTCCTACCTAACTAAGAATGTGATCTTTGCTCAGCATAATCTTGTTACAGATTCGTCTTTTAATGAATTTCATGTGATTTTTTGCAGAAATGTTTTAATTTATTTTAATAAGTCATTACAACGAAAGGTCCAAGACCTTTTTTACGAAAGTTTAGGGATGTTTGGAATACTTGGTCTAGGGGAGACGGAAACCATCGACTACACCAACAAAGAAGATTGCTATGAAATGATCGCTCCAGGTCAGAAGCTGTATAGGAAAGTGAAGTAATCAAAGATTGACCCTGTTCCAGCTGTAGTAAAGCTGGAACAGGGTCTTTTTCATAAGATGATAACCATTTAAAATGGAAGGTAAATCACGGCAGCTGCCGAATATACTATGTACGGGATTAATATTATTTATGAGGAGTGAAATCATGGAGTTTTTATCAATACGTCAAAATGAAACTATCGCCTATATTACGCTAGAAAATCCGAAAGAATTTAATTCCTTATCATTAAAGCTTCTTCAAGAATTAGAACAAGTTTTAAAAGAAATTGGTAAAAAGAGAGAATGCAAGGTTGTTATTATTGAAGGGGCAAAGAAGGCTTTTTGTGCCGGCCATAGTTTACGTGAAATAGAAAATAATACAGAAGATGATGTATTTGTCATTTTTCAAACCTGCCAACAAGTGATGAAGACGATGAGAGAAATTCCTCAATTGATCATTTCAAAAGCAGAGGGAGTAGCGGTCGCTGCAGGCTGTCAATTAGTAGCTGCTTCTGATATGGCAGTAGCAAGTGAAGAAGCAAGGTTTGGAACCCCTGGTATTAATAGCGGGTTATTTTGCAGTACACCGGCTGTTTTTTTAAGCCGTAATATTGGCAGGAAAAAGGCTGTTGAATTATTATTTACGGGCAATTTAATGTCTGCTCAAGAGGCACTGGAGCATGGACTTGTAAATAAGGTCGTCCCTGCAGCTGTATTAGATGAAGAAACGGATAAATTGGCGGGAGATGTTGCGAAACAAAGCTTAAATATTATTGAAATTGGTAAGAGACAATTTTATCAACAGCTTAATATGGAAGACTTTCAAGCACTTCAATATTCAACCGAGGTCATTGTAAGAAATAGTAAACACCCTGATGCAGTAGAAGGCATCCGATCTTTCTTTGAAAAAAGACCTCCTATCTGGAATGATCACCCCGCTAAAGAAACCAAATAAGGATGGGTTCCCTCCCGAGTATTGCTCTCAATATTTTACTTCAGTGAGAGGGACTTGCCTTAATCTTGTTCCTTACTTAATACATCCCCTCCAATTTCTACAATCTTAAAATTCTACTTTTATTTTTGAGTAATCTCATATGTGAAGAAAATGTGAAAAACTATACAAAAGTATTTACAATAGATCTCTATGTTATATAATACCCTTATAGGTATGTGAAATACCATATAACCTATAACGAAGAACGTTCTAGGAACTAGGTTAATACTAGAAAAACTCATTTACTATTAAATATATAAATTATGGAGGGATACCATGGCAAACAAAGTGATTATTGTCGGTGGAGTAGCAGGAGGAGCAACAGCGGCAGCTAGACTTAGAAGAATTAGTGAAGATGTAGAGATTATTATGGTTGAAAGAGGAGAACATATCTCTTTTGCCAACTGTGGTCTTCCTTACTATATTGGTGAAACAATTAAGGATCGCAGCAAGTTACTTGTACAGACTGTTGAAGGTATGTCAGATCGTTTTAATTTAGATATCCGTAACTTAAGTGAAGTAACAAGCATAGATCCAGAAAATAAAAAAGTTAAAATCAAGAACTTAAAAACTGACGAAGTATATGAAGAAAATTATGACAAATTATTATTATCACCTGGAGCAAGACCGATCGTACCGCCAATTCCAGGGTTAAAGGAAAATAATACATTATTTACGCTGAGAAATATTCCAGATACAGATAAAATTAAAAACTATGTTGACCAAGAACAACCAGAAAAAGCCGTTGTGGTTGGAGGCGGTTTTATTGGAATAGAGATGGCTGAAAACTTAGTTGACCGCGGCATCAAAGTAACTATTATCGAAATGGCAAATCAAATTATGGCTCCAATTGATTTTGAAATGGCAAGCATTCTTCACTCTCATTTAAAAGAAAAAGGTGTGGACTTAATTCTAAAAAATGGTGTTGCATCATTTACAAATGAAGGAAAAAAAATCATTTTAGCTGATGGATCTGAAATTGACACAGATATGACGATCCTTTCTATTGGAGTAAGACCAGAGAACGAGTTAGCGAAAAACGCGGGTCTTGATTTAGGGGAACGCGGCGGGATTATTGTTAATGAATATCTTCAAACATCCAATCCAGACATCTATGCAGTAGGGGACGCAGTAGAGGTTGTGGACTATATGAGCGGTACAAAAGCAATGATACCTCTAGCAGGTCCTGCTAACCGTCAAGGCCGTATTGCTGCCAATAATATCATGGGTAGAGAAGAAAAGTATCAAGGTACACTTGGAACATCCATTGCGAAGGTTTTTGACTTCACTGTAGCAGCAACTGGAAACAATGAAAAAACATTAAAACAGTTAGGTGTTGAATATGAGGTCGTTCATATTCACCCAAGTTCTCATGCTGGCTACTATCCTGGAGCAGCACCAATTGCACTTAAATTAGTATTCGATAAAGAAACAGGAAAAATCTTCGGTGCGCAGGCAGTTGGGATGGATGGAGTCGATAAACGTATTGACGTCATTGCTACTGCGATTAAAGGAGGATTAACAGTTGAGGATTTAACAAATTTAGAGCTTTCGTATGCACCGCCATTCTCATCAGCTAAAGATCCGGTAAATATGGCAGGTTATGTGGCAACAAATATTATGGAAGGTGAACTAGAACAAGTTCAATGGCATGAAATTGATGAAATCATTGCTAATGGAGGGCTTCTAATTGATGTCCGTGAACCGATGGAACGTGAATTTGGTTTTATTAAAGGATCAGAAAACATCTCTTTAAATTCACTAAGAGAAAATTTAGATAGACTGCCAAAAGATCAGACTATTTATGTTAGCTGTCAAGTCGGATTACGTGGATATTTAGCGAGCCGAATTCTAAAAAATAACGGTTTCCAAGTGAAAAATGTTGACGGTGGTTGGAAAACCTATTCATCTGTTTTCGGCAGCAATATCACCCAAGAGGTAAAAACAACTACAAATGACTTAGGTGAAGCGGTTGTGGAAAATAATAATCCTTTCAAGGTCGATTCAGTTGTGGATGTAACAGGGCTAACATGTCCGATGCCGATTGTTAAGCTTAAGAAGGGAATCGATACATTAGAAAGCGATCAAGTCATTGAACTGCATGTGACAGACAGAGGGGCTTTAAAAGACCTTCCAGCTTGGGCAAGAAATGCAGGGCATTCCATTTTAAAAACAGAACAAGATGGAACATTAATTAAATTTTGGATTAAGAAGAAATAACTTAAATAATTAGTTAGCAGGGCATGACTTCTGTAGAGGGAGTCATGCTTTCTTAAATTTCTCTTAAACTTTGGAAATCGCATGGTGTCCATAACCTTTGCGATCTAAATTACTTCAGCCAGAAGGAGAACATCTTTTACCATTATTTATAAAATTGACATAATACCAATAGGGGTATAATATATTGTTTGCAGGAACTTTATTGGAATGAGGTAAATGAAATGACAATATTAATTTTGGGATTATTACTTATATTTTTGGGGCTGATTTTTATTAGATATATCCCTGTTGCAGGTGTTAAATGTAGAGAATTATGCAACCTAAATGAGACATTTAAAATTGTCGATGTAAGAGATTACAATGAATCGTACCAAGACCAGATACTGAACGGCATCAACATACCTATTGCCTATATTAAAAGACATTATCATGAAATAAACCATTCGAAGATTTTTGTGGTAGCATCAAATCATTTAGAAAAAAACATCAGTATTCGCTTATTGAGAAAAAAAGGTTTTGTAGTAGTAGGTTATTCATTAACGGTTTGTGATTGCAGTAAATAAACCTTTGTTTGAAGAGATATAGGTTGACAATCTTGTAATCTATCATTAATATACCAATAGGGGTAGCAGTATTTTTTTACGAAATAAAATACCCATTAAGGTAATTTAAAATATAAAACATATACACTTAAGGAGGATATTATGTCAGAGAAGAAAAAGACAACGATCGTATTATTTAGTGGAGATTATGATAAAGCAATGGCGGCTTATATTATTGCAAATGGAGCAGCTGCTTATGATCATGAAGTAACCATTTTCCATACTTTTTGGGGCTTGAATGCATTACGTAAAGAAGAAAATATTCCTGTGAAAAAAGGATTTATGGAAAAAATGTTTGGGAAAATGATGCCAAGAGGTGCAGATAAAATGGGGCTTTCAAAGATGCACTTTGCTGGAATCGGCCCTAAGCTGATTAAAGATGTTATGAAGAAGCATAATGCTCTGCCGTTACCTCAATTAATTGAGATGGCGCAAGAACAAGATGTTAAGTTAGTAGCTTGTACAATGACTATGGACTTGTTAGGACTTCAACAGGAAGAACTACTAGATAATATCGAATTAGCAGGTGTTGCAGCATATTTGGCTGATGCTGAAGACGGAAATGTAAACCTATTTATTTAATAGAATATAGAGCTAGTCAAAAAGTAAATTTAAGAGACAAAGAAAAAGTCGAGTTGAAACGTGGCTTTTTCTTTGTCTCTTATTGTTTAGTTAATATCTTTTGTCAAACTCTCCATCATGTTCTCATCCATAGGTCCGACAATTTTCTTGGTAATGATTCCCTTAGTATCTAATATATAACTTGTAGGGATCGTGAAAGCCTGATACGCAGCACCTATTTCTCCATCCTGATCTAACGGTATTGGAAAGGTTAGTCCGTAATCTTTAACAAAGCTTTCAATCGCTTCAGATCCATTGTCCATGTTAGTTAGATTCACTGCCAATATTTCAATTCCTTTATCCTTGTTTTCTTCATAGAAGTTTTGCATATGAGGCATTTCAGCCTTACAAGGAGGACACCAAGTTGCCCAGAAATTCAAAATAACTTTTTTACCTTGATAGTCAGATAATCTTACTGTTTCACCTTCTAATGTAGTTAATTCAAAGTCAGGTGCAGGATTTCCTTCTTTTACTGAGCTAAGGTCAATTCCAGGAGCGTCTTCAAATGAACTAACTTCATTTTCATCAACAGCTGCTTCCTTGTTAACATCCGATTTAGATGAATTCATAAAATTAACAACTACAATGGCAACTGCCAAGATAATAATTGCGATAGATAAAAGATTTTTATTCATGACAGTTATCTCTCCTTTTGGGATTCATATAAAGAATAAGCATAGTAACAGCTATCCAAGTAAAGGTCAACGTTTCTAATGTGAGAAAGGATTGGAAAAAACTAAAGATCAATAATTCCAATAGGAATATCAAGATGAAAATTTGTTTTGATATAGGCGAATTTTTATTTTTAAAATGGTTAAATAAAGCACAGCAGCTTGCCAGTAAAACGAAATGTACAAGTGCTTCCATGTAGTTTTGCTCCAATAGACTGATAACCACTTCATAGGAAATAAAATAAAAAAGGAAAACCGGTACTCCTTCACTATAAATAGAAGGATGCTTTATCCCTGCCATAAAAAGAATGTAGAAAGAAAGCGATGCTAAAGCAAGAATGTGTCCTGTTGTTCCTCCATTGAAATAAACGATGGAAAGTGGCATATTTAAGAAGATTTTGAAATTAAACAGAACATAGCTCAGCTTCCATACTAGAAAGTAGAGAAAAAAACCATTCCAGTACCATTCGCCAACTTTCTCTCTTGTATAAAGTCTTTTGAATAGTGATCCTATGAAAAGGCTTATAACAGCTGCAAGCCAAATAGAGGGAATTGTTAAGTTGCCTATTTCAAAATATGTCACTACTCATCACCAGTTGTTTCCGTTGACTTAATAGTAAAGACGATTTCAATGCAATTAATGACAGATTGTATCATTCCGCAATTCTTAACGACTAGCTTTGAAATCTTATCGTTTTGGTCTGCTGATAATGGCTTCTCAGTATAAACAAGAGCATTTATTGAAATTTGCTCAATTCGGTTTGCCTGATCTGGATTCCGTATAGAGGAAACTTCCATTTCAATCTTATCGTAAGGCTGTCTCTTTTTTACTAGAATATCCCTAAGCAGTGTGCCGCTGCACCCTGTTAGTGAAGATACAAAAAGTTCGAATGGACGATAACCAACCTGTGCGTTTGGTGATATGTCAAGAGCTCCGAATTCTAGATTTCCAATTAGTTTTTCATTTTCGATTATAAATTTCATAGCTGCACCTCCTCAAGAGCAATTATGAAGCTGTTTTGTTAAGAACTGATTAAGAATCTTCTTTTTCAAGCGTCCGATATTCATATTTTTCTTTGAGTGGGAACTCTATTTTAAATTTATGGTGTGTACCGTCTGTTTCTAACTCAACATTCCCTTCGTGTGCTAGAATGATGCTCTTGGCAATTGCCAGGCCTAGTCCTGCTCCATGAGATTTAGTGCTTCGTGATTCCTCCAGACGGTAAAATCGTTCGAAGATAAGATCTTTTTTTTCATGATTAATAAACTGACCAGTATGAGAAAAGGTAATCCTGCATGTTTTATCTTTTTTCACTGCCAAAATTTCCAGTTCATCTCCAGTATTATAATCTAGGATGTTTTGCAGGATATTGGAAAAGGCTTGTATGAGTCCATCGCTGTTTCCTACTATTGCTGCCTCGTCTATATGAATAGATATATTTTGGAACTTCTCTTGCATCTTTAATTGAAAGGACGTAATGGTGTCTTTTAAAACGCGATCAATTTTAATAATATTGAATTGTTTATCTGAAAAATAATTCCCTTTTTCCCATGAATTTAATTCAGTTAACAGTTCAACAATTCTTGTTATGCGGCGAGATTCCTCAAGAAGCGATCCAAATAAATCAGCGTTCCCCTCTATAACATTATTCTTAAGTGCTTCAAGATAACCATTCATATTGGTCAATGGCGTACGAAGCTCATGCGCAATGTCTCGAAGCATATTATTACGTTGTTCTTGAGCAGCCATGAGTGTTTCGGACATAGAATTGAAGTTCTCAATTAACTCTAATATCTCTCCGGATGAAGTCATGCTGATGTTGGAAGGAATTTTACCTTCCTGAATATCCTTAGAGGCTTTTGATAGATGTTTGATTGGTTCCACGATTCTCTTTACTGTAAAATAGTGAAATAGTCCTGCGATAATAAAGGCTAGAATGCTGACTTTTAAAAGAAATCCATTCAGTGTATCAACTAATTGCTGCCCCACAATTGCTTCGGAGTTGACTAAGAAGCAGGCGTACTGAGTAACGGAAAATGCTGCAAGCATAATGACGAGTAGAATTACAAGACTATTCAAGGCAACGAGCTTTGACAGTAAATTAGACAGTCTTTTAATGAGCCACAAATTTATACCCCATTCCTCTAACCGTTTGTATATAATCTTTAGGTGTTTTTTCTCTAATCTTTTCCCGTAAATTTTTAATATGGACATCAATTGTACGGTCTGTAACTGTCTTTTGATTATGATCGTAAATAAAGTCTAGTATTTGTTCTCTTGATAATACTTGTTCTGGATGCTGCATAAATGTATGAAGAAGCTTATACTCAGAATACGTTAAGTGGAGTTGTTCTCCGTTAATCCAAGCTTCTCCCTTTGTTGGTTTAATGGTTAAGCCGGTAAAGCTTAGTTTTCCGCATCTGCTCGCCGTTCTCCTTAATACCGCTTCAATTCTCACCATGAGCTCTGCAGGACTAAATGGTTTGACAACGTAATCATCAGCACCTAGTTTGAATCCTTTAATTCGATCTTTTTCGGATACTTTTGCAGTAAGCATAATGATTGGTACCATGCTTTTTAAATCTTCACGAACCCATCTGCAAATTTCTTCACCCTTAATCCCTGGAAGCATAAGATCCAGTATTAATATACAAGGATCTAACTGCTGTATTTTTTCTTTCGCTTCAATGCCATCTACTGCTTCGATCGCTTCATAACCTTCTTTTATTAAATAAATTTTTACAAGTTCACGGATCTTCGGATCATCTTCAACTATCAATACTGATTTACCAATCAGGTTTTTTTGCATAGATTTAATAACCTCCCAACTACCGGTTTAAAATAAACTATAAGCAGACAGCCAGGCACTAATTTTCTGCATTTGTCCGCTTAATACAAGGAAACCTAGTAAAACCATTATCATTCCATTAACAAATGCCAGCTTTGATAAGTATTTATTAATTTTCTTTATTGCATTTAGTGAGTAAGAAATAATGATTGAGATGATTAGAAAGGGGATAGCCATTCCAAGTGAATATGCACCAAGTAATAAAATTCCTTGATTCAAAGTATCTGAAGAGCTTGCTAGTAATAGGATGGACGATAAAGCCAGTCCCACGCAAGGAGACCATCCGGCAGCAAATGCCATTCCCAGCAGTATGGAACTAAAGATACTTTTCGGTTGAGTCCCAGTCTGAATTCTTTTTTCCTTCATTAGATACTTAAATTTTAACAATCCTGCCATTTGAAGGCCAAAAATAATGATTAATAACCCTGCAATTTGCATGATTAATACTCGATAACTCATCAATAATGTCCCAATAAAACTTGCAGATGCCCCTAAAACTATAAAAATAATGCTAAAACCAATAATAAATCCAATAGATCTAACATAAAGAGTTCTCCGTTTTACCTCTATTATAGAGTTCTCTATTTTTCCACCTGTTAAATGTGTGACATAGGCAGGTAAAAGTGGAAATACGCATGGTGAAAAAAAAGATAAGGCTCCTCCGAATAAAGCAAATAATATACCAACTTCGTTCATCAATAACACTCCTTTCGAATCTTAATGATGCACATGGTTTGTTAAAGTTTTATGAATTTAGATTGATAAAAAAGTATGTTATAAAAATAACTTTCAAAATTCTTAGATTGAAGGAAGTTTGGCAGTTATCTGTTTACTTGCAGACCATCATAGAAACTATGTTAGATTACCTTACAACATGAGTGAGTTATTATTGGACTATTGTTATGATGTGGTCATAGACCAAACGCTATGTGAGGAGTGTTAATATGGCTACTAAAGTTGAAGAATTGAAGGCGAATACGAGTTTTGAAGAAATTTGGAGTAAAATTTTACATTATGGCAAATCAGGGTGGGAGCAAATTACAAATGATGATGCTCAACTTTTAAAATATTATGGTGTTTACCTCAGAAAAAAGACCCCAGGGTACTTTATGATTCGTGTTCGTGTCCCTGGAGGCATTTTGGAAAACGGCAAATTTACAGTCAGTCAGTTGAAAGTACTTGCAGAGATTGTCGAGAAATATGGGCGGGATTTTCTTGATATTACCACTAGACAGTCGATTCAGTTACGATGGGTCAAATTTGAGGATGTTCCAGAAGCTTTAGGAAAGTTAAATAAAGTTGGTCTTACAAGCATGCAAACAGGATTTGATAATATCCGAAATATAACAACTTGTCCAGTTGCAGGGCTAGGTGCAAGTGAAGTAATCGATACACGTGCAATCGTAAAAGAAGTACATGAAGCCCTTATCGGAAACTGGAAATATGCCAATCTTCCAAGAAAGCTCAATATCACGATCATTGGCTGTAAGGATGACTGCACACATGCAGAAATTAATGATATCTCATTCACTCCAGCAGAAAAAAATGGTGTTGTCGGTTTTCATGTATGGATTGGAGGTGGTTTGGGTCCTTGGGGTACTCAAAAGTCGTGGTTTCTTGATAGTTTTGTCAAGGAAGAGCAAGTGAAGGAAGTCTGCCTCCGTATTATAGATCTATACTCAGAATTTGGAAATAGAGAAAAACGTAATAAGGCAAGACTGAAATTTTTAATTGATGAGTGGGGCATAGATGCTTTTAAAGACAGATTGCAAAGTATTCTTTCTTTCAAACTAGAAAAAGGAGGGGAAGAGCTTACAAATCCCCATCCACAGTCTGATCATATTGGAATTCATCCACAAAATAACCGTAACTATGTGTATGCCGGCATGAATGTAGTCACTGGCCGGTTATATTTAACACAAATTCGAGAGTTAATCTGCATGGCAGAGGAGTATGGAAATGGAGAAGTGCGTCTAACGACAGATCAGAATATTATTATTCCGAATGTTAAAAAAGACAGAATCCCAGAATTTAAGAATGAAGCTGTTCTATCAGAACTATCAATCAATCCAAGTCCATTTAATCGAGGTTTGATTGCTTGTACAGGAAATACATTTTGTCCGTTTGCATTAATTGATACAAAGACACGGGCGAAAGAGCTGGCCGATTACCTCGATGAAAAAATTGGTAATCAAGTATTAAAAGCGGCAGGAGGACTTACCATCCATGCTTCAGGGTGCCCCAATTCATGTGGAAACCCTCATACTGGCCAAATTGGAATTATTGGAAAAAAGATAAAGCTAAATGGCAAGCCAGTGGAAGCGGCTGACCTATATTTAGGAGCAGAACATGGATTAAATGGAGGTTTTAATGAATTATGGAAAGCAAGAGTCCCATTTAATGACGCTGGTCCACTTTTGGTAGAGATAATCAAACGATTTATAGCTGAAAAATATGAAGAAGAGACATTTAGAGAGTGGTGCATCCGTTCTGGGGAGATTAAGGGTGATACGAAGGAGTTCGCGCCCATGCTTATCGGAGAATAATCGTTCTAGACTTTTAATAAAAAAACATGCTGTTGAAACGCACAACAGCATGTTATCCTTCATTATTCTCCCACTATAACAGCATCTTTTGTCATTTCTTCTGTTAGGGTAATTCCTTCTTCTTCAGCGGCCTTTTTATTAATTACTAGTTCAAGATTTTCTGGGAAGCCTACTGGGATTTCACTAGGCTTTTTACCGTTTAGAATTTCAACAGCCATTTTTCCAGTTGAGTATCCAAGATCATGATAATCAAGTCCATATGATGCGAATGTACCGCGTTTCACGGAATCACCTTCACCAACAAATGTTGGGATATCATATTCATTCGCAACAGTCATTACTGATTCAAGTCCAGCAACGACTGTATTGTCTTTTGGAATATAGAAAACATCAATACGATCTAGTAAGGATTCAGCAGCTTGTTTTACTTCAGCACTTGTCGAAACAGATGCTTCAACAGGTGTCAGACCAATTTCCTCCATCGCAACTTTTGCGTTTTCTACGTTAACAACTGCATTAGGTTCTCCAGAGTTATAAATAACCCCAACATTTTTGGCATCTGGGAAAAATTCTTTTATGGCACCAATTGTCTTTTTAATTGCGTCTGGATGAGTGTCAGATGTACCAGTTACATTTCCGCCTGGGCTTTCTAAGCTTTCAACAAGACTTGCTCCAACAGGATCTGTGATTGCGGTAAATAAAACTGGGATTTCACTCGTTGCTTGTACAACGGCCTGTGCACTAGAAGTAGCAATCGCTAAGATAACATCATTTTCGTCAGCAACTAAATTCTGAGCAATTGTTAAGTTATTATTCGGGTCCCCTTGAGCATTTTGATAATCAAGTTCCATATTCTTTCCGTCTTCATAACCTGCATCGGCTAAAGCAGCTTCGAAACCTTCTCTTGCAGCATCTAATGAAGGATGTTCAACTAATTGGATGATTCCAACTTTCACAATTTCTTCTTCTTTACTGTTGTTTTCATTGCTGTTGCTCTCATTGTTGCTGCTTTCTTGACTTCCTGAGCCACATGCAGTAAGTAACAACATTGCACTGCAAAGCAGCAAAGCAAAAATCTTCTTCATTTTAAGTCCCCCTATTTTTTCTATACATTTCCTACTTTAGCAATAAAGTTGATGCATCACTTTAATGCTTTAAAGCAAAAGTTGTTTAATACATCTATTTTACATAATTAATAATATTTTGACAATATATTTTAATAGAATAAGGTAATTTAATATTTAATTTAATTAATTTATAGAAAGAAAGCCTTTTTAAAAATAGGGGAGTAAACGCCCTAACCAAAGTGGAGAGCTTGTCATAGTCTATCCTAAGCCATATCCCTTGTGACTCTTGTAATACCATCAGATGGGAAGCCTTTATGGCTTCCTTTTACATAACTAATGTCTTGTTTTTATAAATGAAGGTATCAGACTATTATACAAGGATATAATAGTCTGATTTTTTGCACTTTACGATCGCTAATTCCTTAGAAAAACAAGTAAACTACACCCTTAAAGGATGTAGTTTACAAATGACTTAGTAGCCGCCATTGCCATAACTGCTGCCTACAATAATAAGCAGGATGAAAAGGACTACTAAAAGAACGAAACCGTTAGATCCGTATCCACCTCCGGAGTAACCCATAAGATCACCTCCTTTGTTAGAGTCAATATATCCTATGAAAGAACCTTGCTTATGGACAAGGCTTTTATTATAAATAGGTCAAAAATAGATTTATATCTAATCAGTTCAATGCTGAATATAAAAAAAACAAAGTGATTAAACTAAATGGGATAATAATAATAGGTAAGTAATGGGGGATGTAAATGGGAACTGGCGAGTTGTTAATGAGAATTACGATTGCATTTTTTGTACTGTTTGTGCTGGCAAGAATAATGGGCAGAAAAGAAATTAGTCAAATGACCTTTTTTAATTGGGTTTCAGCGATTTCGATTGGTTCGATTACTGCAAATCTTGCGGTTAATCAAAACTTAAGCATTCAAAATGGTGTTTTAGCTTTAGTTGGCTGGTCCATTTTTACAATTTTTATGGGTATTATAGATATTAAATCAAAAGTAGCAAGAAAAATTACAACAGGACAACCTGAAATGGTCATAAAAGAGGGGAAAATTATGGAAGGTGCATTGCGTAGGCTTCGTATGGATGTTGATGAACTATCAGCAATGCTTCGTCAAAAAAATGTATTCGCAATGTCAGATGTTGATTATGCTATCTTGGAGACAAGCGGGCGGCTATCTGTGATGAAAAAAGAAGAGAAACAAGCTTTGACAAAAAGCGATGCAAATATTTTTTATCAACAACCAAAGAAGTTTAAAATGGCTACACAAGTCATATCTGATGGAAAGGTAATAACTCAAAACTTATCTAAATTGCATTTGGATTCCAGCTGGCTAGAGAAACAACTCGAAAAAGCCGGAGTTTATTCTGTAACCGATGTCTTTTTCGCGGAAGTACAGCCTGACGGAAGTCTTTATATAGATAATAAGAATGATATTCATTAGATATCCTAATACCAAAAGACCTTGCCAGCTCATGCAAGGTCTTTTGATTTGTTATTACTGAAGATTACCTTGGTTAAAGGTATTCATAGTAGATGGCATTTGATGCATTGGATGTTGCTGCTGCATATTGCCTGCCGGCTGGAACATACTTGTCATTTGGGCAGTTTGTTGCGTATTGAAAGTTGGGGGTTGGTAATAACCATTCTGATTCATCCATGTCCAAATATCGTATGCCATTTCCTGACACATATTGGCACCATTCACATGGTACATTCGAAGGTTTGGATCAACACATTCATTTGCCCACTGCATGCCCATAACAGAACCGGACTTATGTGTATTTAGAGCAAGAGTTGCAATTGTTTGATCTGACAATGTTTTTGCATTAGTCATCGGTGTGGACATCGTCACTTGCTGCTGCTGCATGTCAGTATTAAGATTTTGCATGGTGAAATTAGGATGCTGGTGTGTCACCATAGCTCCTTTTCCTTGCATTAAATTTATTCCTTGTTGGTAGGCCGTCATCATCTGCTGCTGGTGCTTCACAAGGATGGATTTTAATCGTTGATCGTCACACATATTTGCAAAGGCACCATGCTGTTCGATTTCTGCTGCTTTCGTTCTAAGCGCTTCAGAAGTTTCAAGAAGTTCGTGTGCGGCAAAATTCATGATTTTTCCTCCCTTTTATGTTAAAGATTTATTGATGAAATGTAGGCTGGAATGTATTATGACTATGGCTTTGGCCAAACATCGGCTGCTGTGAAACTCCTGCTGTTTGGGTTCCAAATCCAGAGGAGTGAGATAGTCCTTGTTGAATTTGGTTACAAATATTAACGACCTCTTGGCATCGTTGTACGGCCAATTCATGGTTATGAAGACTTTGTTCAAGCACTTGAACAGCTTGTCTTTCTCTTTGGAGCATCTGTTCAAGCATTTGGACATTCTGCTGTTCTTTTTGCAGCATCATACGATATTGCTGGCTTCCTTGCTGAGTTTGTTGGATCAATTGCTGGGCAATTTGTCGAGCTTGGTTAGCTTGTTGGAAACCATGCTGTGTTGTATGCATAAAATCCCTCCGTATAAGTAGAATGGGTGGAAGCAAGTTCCTTTGGTATTTTGTGCTTCTTCTTTGCAACAAACACTGTAAACATCAACCATTTAATTAAACGAATAGAACATTATCATTTAAGTAATATTAAGAGCATCAAATAAGCGAATATTTCCATCATTTTGAAAAACGGTTAATTTATCGACAAAAAAGTGTCCCAAACAAAAGTCCAGGACACTTATTACTCGATTAAACTTAGATTTTCATAACTCCACCTGTACTTGCATTTGTAACAAGCTTAGAATAACGGGCTAAGTAGCCTTTTTTCACTTTTGGTTCAAAGCCTTTCCAATTAGCTTTTCGTTTTTCCATTTCTTCATCAGAAATTTCTAATTGAATACTACGATTATTTAAGTCAAGTTCAATGATATCTCCATCTTCAACAAATGCGATTGGTCCGCCTTCCGCAGCTTCTGGAGAAATATGGCCGATTGAAATTCCTCTTGAAGCACCAGAGAAACGTCCATCTGTAATTAAACCAACTTTAGCGCCTAAACCGCGGCCTACGATTTGTGATGTAGGTGCAAGCATTTCAGGCATTCCAGGTCCGCCTTTTGGTCCTTCATAGCGGATTACCACTACATCGCCTTCTTTAACTTTGCCTGTAATGATTCCAGAAAGTGCCTCTTCTTGTGAATCAAAGCAAATAGCAGGCCCTCTATGATAGCCGCCTACTTCTGGATCTACGGCACCAACTTTAATAACCGATCCTTCTGGAGCTAAGTTTCCAAATAGTACAGCCAGTCCGCCTTTTTCAGAATGTGGGTTA
The DNA here is from genome assembly GCF_900156875.1 of Robertmurraya dakarensis. GTDB lineage: Bacteria > Bacillota > Bacilli > Bacillales > Cytobacillaceae > Robertmurraya > Robertmurraya dakarensis. The sequence goes on from NZ_LT707408.1 coordinate 1,025,352, forward strand.
TCTAGCGGACGAATAACATTATGGTCTGTGATTTCGCAGCCAGCAACATTTTCCCGTAATGTTTTACCTGAAACGGTTAGGCAATCTCCGTTAATCGCACCTGGCTTTTTAAGAAGTTCATTAATGATTGCACTAACACCGCCCGCATTGTGAACATCTTCAATATGATAATCAGATGCAGGAGCAATTTTTGCAAGATGCGGCACGCGGCCAGCAACTTCATTGATTCTTTCTAATGAATATTCAATTTCAGCTTCATTTGCTAAAGCTAGTGTATGCAGAACAGTGTTAGTAGAACCGCCCATAGCCATGTCTAATGCAAATGCATTATCAATTGCATCAATTGTAACGATATCACGAGGTTTGATATCTTTTTCAATTAGTTCCATTAATTGCTTTGCAGATTTTCTAACAAAATCTTTTCTTTCTTCAGCTACTGCCAAAATCGTACCATTTCCAGGCAGTGCAAGACCAAGTCCTTCTGCTAAGCAGTTCATAGAGTTTGCCGTGAACATTCCAGAACAAGATCCGCATGTTGGGCAAGCTACCTGCTCAATTTCTGTTAATCTAGCTTCGTCAATTTGACCAGATTGGTATGCTCCTACGCCTTCAAATACAGATGTTAAGTCAAGCGCGTTACCAGCAGCATCTACGCCAGCTTTCATTGGTCCACCGCTAACGAAGATCGTTGGGATATTTAAACGCATGGCAGCCATCATCATTCCAGGAGTGATTTTATCACAGTTTGGAATACAAACCATTCCATCAAACCAGTGAGCAGCTACAACTGTTTCAACTGAATCTGCAATGATTTCGCGGCTAGGCAATGAGTAACGCATTCCAATATGTCCCATTGCGATTCCATCATCAACACCGATTGTGTTCATTTCAAAAGGAACACCGCCAGCTTCGCGGATCGCTTCTTTTACAATTTTTCCGAATTCTTGTAAATGTACATGTCCTGGAACAATATCAATATAGGAATTGACAACAGCAATAAATGGTTTATTGAAATCTTCTTCTTTCACACCTGCGGCACGAAGCAAGCTTCTATGTGGTGCACGATCGAATCCTTGTTTGATCATATTACTACGTAATTCTGTCAATTTATTTCCCTTCCCTTCTTGCAACAACTATTGTGAAAATTTTATTAACTTTTACTCATTTTATCACTATTTTCAGAATTAAGATATAGTTTTTCCTGCATTGATTTGCTTTGATAAAGGGTCGAAGAGGGATAATGGAAACTGTATGTTCTTAGTGTTTGAGGCTTATTAAATCATTGCTGAAAGAGTCTATTAGAAATATTTGCTAGGGAATATTGAAAAACAAGTTTGATAGATAATCAGTCTCAATTATTGTCATTTCAGAGAACATATTCTTTTTTGGTCTCACATAAAATGGACAAGGAGATAGACCCAGGAGGGAATTAAAAATGGAGTATAAACATTTAATAATGAAGGAATCGTCACAGAAGCGATGAAATTAAAAAAAACCTTTATAACCTATTGCTGTTTACTTTTCGGTGCTGTCATGCAGGGAATGTCCATGTCGTTCTTCTTGTTTCCTCACTCAATACCATCTGGTGGTGCCGCGGGAATAGCCATTCTAATGAATCACTGGTTTCATACTCCTTTAGGTTTTTCGTTATGGCTGGCAAATATTGTTTTTTTAGTTTTTGCACTGCAATACTTTGGTTATACTTGGACATTTCGAACAATTTTTTCTGTAGCTACGACATCGGCAACGGTCAGTTACATCACTACACAGGTTCAAATTCCACATGTGCATATACTTGTAGATATAGCTGCAGGCAGTCTTTTCTTTGGGATTGGTGTCGGTTTGTTGATCAGGGCTGGAGCTTCCAGCGGAGGGATGGTTATCCCGGCGTTAATGATTGCTTCATATAAGAATTGGAGTCCAGGTAAAGTCATGATGGGAATTAACTTAATAATATTTTTATTAACGGCACTTGTGATTGATTATAAAATTGTTATATTTGCTATTATCTGTCAATTTTTTTCAACGAATATTATCGATTTTATTTATGAAATGCGTCTTCCTAAAGGAGATGTGCTGACTCTAAACTGGAGGAAAAAGTAAGAAGATCCTAAATTAAAGGATCTTCTTACTTTCTAAATAAGTTACTATTTCTTCAACTGATTTTTCAATGGTCGTTTTGTCTGTTTCGATGATTAAATCAGGATTATCTGGAGCTTCGTATGGAGAAGAAATCCCTGTGAAATTAGGGATATCTCCCTTTCTAGCTTTCTTGTATAACCCTTTTGGATCCCGTTGTTCACACACATTGATGGGGCAGGCCACATAGATTTCAATAAATTCTCCTTCTTCAAACATTTTTCGTACCTGCTGCCGATCTTCTTGATAAGGGGAAATAAAAGCAGTTGATACAATTTGGCCGCTATCGACAAATAACTTTGCTACCTCACCGATTCTACGTATATTTTCCTTTCGGTCGTTTGCACCAAAACTCAAATCCTTGTTTAGGCCGTGGCGGATATTATCCCCGTCAAGGACATAGCTTTGAATATGCTGTTGAAACAATTTCTGGTCGATCGCATTAGCTAATGTTGATTTCCCAGACCCGGAAAGCCCTGTGAACCATAACACGCAGCTCTTATGCTGATTTTTTAGCTGACGGTCTTTCTTTGTTACAGTAGAATGGTGCCATGTGATGTTTTGGTCATTTCTCATTTTCTACACCCTCTGAAAATTTGTATCTGCTTCCTGCATCCCTTTAATGAGGATTTCAACGACTTCAGGACGACTGAATTCCTTAGGAGGATGAATACCGGACTTTAGCATTCCTCTGACCTTTGTCCCAGAAAGTATGACATGTGAATCTTTATTATGCGGGCAGGTTTTAGAAGAAGCCATATTTTCACACTTTTTACAATAAAAACTATGCTCGAAAAATAGCGGCTGAATCCCCAGCTCTTCTATGGAAAAATGACTGAATATCTTTTGTGCATCGTATGTTCCGTAATAATCACCTACACCAGCGTGATCTCTTCCGACAATGAAGTGAGTACAGCCATAATTCTTACGGACAATCGCATGAAAAATGGCTTCCCTTGGACCAGCATAACGCATAGCCGCGGGAAAAACCGATAGAAAAACTCGATCTTTTGGATAATAATGTTCTAGTAACACTTGATAACTTTTCATGCGGATATCACTTGGGATATCGTCTGATTTTGTTTCTCCAACAAGTGGGTTTAAAAAGAGTCCGTCAACAACTTCTAGTGCAGATTTTTGAATATATTCGTGAGCGCGGTGAACGGGGTTTCTTGTTTGAAAACCAACGATCGTATTCCAGCCAAGCTGCTTGAATTTCTCTCTTGTTTGTTTTGGGTCTAAGTAAAAAGAATCGAATTGGTTTTTTTCTGGTCTTTTTACTAAAGTAACCTTTCCTCCAAGATAGTACTCTGCCCGAGAAAACAACTTCTTAACTCCTGGATGATTAAGATCTGTTGTTTGGAAGACATGCTCTGCTTCTCTTAATTTATTCGGAGAAAAAATCTCACTAATTTCCATGACTCCATAGATATGACCATTGTATTTAAGATTTATCGTTTCACCAATTCCTAGTGTCATAGCTTTTTCTTTTGATACAGCTAAAGTAATTGGCAGGGACCAGGGCAAGCCGCTTGAGAGTCTCATATTTAGTACTACTGATTCATAATCCTTCTTATTCATAAATCCTTCAAGAGGACTATAACCGCCATTTGCAATTAACTCGAGATCACTTAATTCTAATATATCTAGTTCTACAAAATTACGATCCTCATAAATTTCTTCTTCAAGATTGATGCGATTTATTAATATTCCACCATGTGGGATGCATTCTTTCACGATTTTTTCCTCCCCAATTGAAATCTCTCTTTTTATTTCCATTCTATCTCTACGATTGGTGCAGTCCGCACTCTGTTTTCGAAAGACCGGCCCATCTGCCGGAACGCTGATCATTTTCATCAAAGACTGGCTGAGTACATGGAGCACACCCAATGCTAGGGTAACCTTGATCATGAAGAGGATTATATGGAAGATTGTTTAATTTGATATAGTTCATAATGTCATCCCATGACCAATGGATAAGGGGACAGATCTTAACTTTTTTAAATTTCTCGTCTTTATTGACGTATTGAGTGTTACTTCTGCTTGGAGATTGTTCCCGTCTTAAACCCGAAATCCAAGCTTTAACACCGCTTAATGCTTCTTGGAGTGGGGCTACCTTCCTCATATGACAGCAGAGATTAGGATGGTGTTTCCATAGCTCATCTCCATACCATTTTGACTGTTCTGGCAGAGAAATTTTTGGTTTCACCATTTCAATTGTAAGTGAAGGGTACTGTTTTTTTACTTTATCAATTAGTTCATAGGTCTCTTGGAAATGGAGTCCGGTATCTAGAAAAATAATTTTAGCCTTTTTGTTCACCTTATAAATGAGGTCTATTAGTACGATTCCTTCTGCTCCGAAGCTGCAAGCATAGACGATGTCATCTTTGTATTCGTTATAGGCCCATTTTAAAACATCTAAGTAATCCGGTTGAGTTTCGAAGATATTACATTCTTCAACCCAATTTTCATACGTGATAGGTTCAGACAAAATGATTCCTCCGTTCTTTGTCAAACTCTGTTTAGATTCTCAAGGTTATGCATTGATTGTTATTCACAATGATTTTATTCATGTGGTTAATGTCGCCATATCGGCAATATGATAAGAGTGCTCTAATCCAAGATCCATGTCCAAAAATTAAAATATGATTGTACCTTTTGTACTTCTCTAGGAATAAAATAATTCGGTTTTCAAGTTGTGCAATACTTTCACCTAGTTTTAATTCTTTTGGATTTTCAATCCATTGCTGACCATAGTGTTCAATAAGCTGATCCTTACTGCGTCCTTCGAATGGACCAAAATCAAGCTCATCTAGGAGGCTGTCTGCTTCAGCTGCATAACCGTAAAGCTGAGCTGTTTCATGAGTTCGTGCAAGCGTACTAGCCAAGATTAAATCAAAAGGGGAAAGTGCCTTTAACAGCTGCTGATTTTCGTTGATTTCTTTTTGGATCGATTCTGTTACGGGTAAAATACGAATATCTCTTCTGCCTTGCAGCTTTTTCTGTTTATTCCAATGTGTTGGAAGATGTCTTATAACGGTAATTTCCATTCACTGTCCTCCAAAAAAAAGGTCTCGCTTCTTAGCCCGCATCGCTGTGCTTCGAGGACTAAGACGTCGTTTAATTTGACATTACCTAAATTCACATTTGCTCCAATTTCATTAATAAAATACATCTGGTGTTTCGGTGTTGGGGCTTCAAAAATAATTCTCTTATGATCAATATCTTTTATTAACTCGCGAATTAGATTAGATTTAACGGCACCGTTACTACTGTAAATTCCTGCGGAACCAGAATCTCTTCCTTCAGTTATCACATATTCACTGCCGGCTTCGAGCAGGAGCTGCATCTCTTTCTTCCACTGGGAAATAGACAATTCTTTATCCCCATCTTTTGAACCCACTTCTGCTATGACATTAAAATCCTTCTTTATTTTTTGTATTAAATCAAGCCGTTGTACTAAAGGAATCTCTATTGTGCCGTTTGAAACTTCAACCCATTGTATCCCTAAATTTCGAAGACACTGCAGGAATTCAGGTATTTTATTTTGAGAATAGCACTTTTCAAAAAGTGTTCCGCCGCAGTAAGGTTTAATGTTGTAAGCCTTGTATAAATCAATTTTTTTTTGCAGGTTTGGTGTGATATAAGCGGACCCAATTCCAATTTTCGCGATATCAATAAATGGATGATAATCCTCTAAAATATTGGTTAGTTCACCGATTGGAGTTCCAAAATCTATAATAGATGTTAAGCCAAAAGTTCTGTCCCCTGTTGTTCTTTGCGGTAATTTCAAAAAATCCATAGGAAAAGAGCCTCCTCCATTTTTCTAGGATAGATTATTCAAAAAATGGGTGAATGTGTATGTTATGGGCTTTTTCTATAATATTTGGGCACTAACTCTGCTGAATAATCTAACGCCGCCTATCAAACAATAGTAAAGGTTAATCTTTCATGTTAGGGGTGGACTCTCATGCCAAAGCAAAAAAATAAAGGCATGACTATTTTTGCAATTGGTTCAATCCCGCTTATTCTTGTTTTAGGGAACTCCATGTTAATCCCTGTATTACCCAAAATGAAAACAGAATTGGATGTATCACAGTTCAAAATCAGTTTAATCATTTCTGTTTTTTCAATTGCTGCCGCGATATCTATTCCTATATTAGGATATTTATCTGATCGTTTCTCGCGCAAAGCTGTCATCATCCCCGCTCTAATTTTGTATGGTAGCGGCGGACTCTTAGCAGGAGCTGCAGCGGCATGGTTTTCAAATGCGTATACATGGATTCTCGCAGGAAGAATAATGCAAGGGCTTGGTGCTGCAGGAACAGCTCCCATTGCAATGGCATTAACAGGGGATTTGTTTAAAGGGGGAGAACAAAGTAAAGTTCTAGGTTTAGTGGAAGCTTCCAATGGATTCGGTAAAGTGATCAGTCCTATTATTGGATCTTTGTTAGCTTTAATTTTTTGGTATGCAGCATTTTTTGCCTTCCCAGTATTTTGCCTTATCTCAGTTTTTCTTACCATATTTTTTGTAAAAGAGAAAAAAGCAGAGAAAGAGCCGCCACCCGTTGGCAAATATATTAAAGGATTGGCGTCTGTTTTCAAAACGGAAGGCCGCTGGTTATTTGCCGCCTACTTTACTGGAGCAACTTGTTTGTTTACTTTATTTGGAATTTTGTTTTATATTTCCGATATCCTTGAAAAGGATTACGGCATAGATGGTGTGTTAAAAGGAGGTATTTTAGCCATTCCTCTTTTATTTATGACAACCACATCTTATTTTACCGGAAGTAAAATTGGCAAGAAAATGCCGTTAATGAAAAAGTTAATCGTTTTAGGTTTGCTTTTAATGACAATCTCATTTTCCACTCTTACATTATTCAAAAGCTTGGTCCCTTTCTTTGCTATTCTTGTTATAAGCAGTATTGGAACAGGATTGGTATTGCCATGCATTAATAGTTTTATTACCGGCTCGGTTCCAATGGACCGGAGAGGATTTGTGACTTCGTTATATGGGTCTGTCCGTTTTCTTGGTGTTGCGATAGGTCCTCCCATTTATAGTACATTAATGGAATGGTCCCGCACAGGCATGTTCCTTACAACTGCTGGTTTGACGTTATTTGCAGGTTTGCTTAGTTTGACTCTAATACATGTTAAGAAAAAAGAACCATCAGAAGAGAATGACACACTCTTTGAAAAACTGCAATTTACTTAATATAAGCAGGGGACTTTGATTCTTAAAAAAGGAGAGATGGGTTTGCAAATTTACTTTTCACCAGAAGTGATTACCCCAGAATTCCAGGTTCTCAATGTGGTTGATTCATCGAACAAAGCAGTTGGCAATGTAGCATTTCTATTTGATGAAAAGAAACTTTACGTTTATGGAATATTGGAAGAGGAGGGAGTAGGATCTGATTTTAAAGACCTCGTCACTCCATATATTAAGGGGCTGGCTAAAGCGAAGCCGGGATTAGACATTTTTTCCTGCTTATATGTGGGATGTAAAAAGATTAAATTGAATGAAGAAGAGAGTGAATAAAGAAAGGCCGGTCCAGCTGTATGGTTTAATCAGCTGGACTTTTTATTGTTGGATAATTGGGAATGTCCTAGTTAAGAGGGAGAGTAACAAGGCGTATAACCCTTACATAAATTGAAATTACGAACTTTTGTAGTATAGAGAGAGAAGAGCAGTTTGGGGAGTGCGCCGCATGAGCATTGCAATTATTATAATGGGGCTAATGGTCGGGTTTTTGGTCGGACTCACAGGAGTTGGTGGTGCAGCCCTCTTAACCCCGATATTAATTATACTGGGGATTAACCCATCAATTGCAGTGGGAACTGATTTAGCTTACAATTCAATTACAAAATTATTTGGGTCATTTCAGCACTGGAAACAAAAGACGATCAATCTACAATTAGTAAAATATTTGGCAATCGGGAGTATTCCAAGTGCCATTCTTGCAGTAGGAGCGTTGCAGCTTTTTGATACTTTTTTTCACAATCAAGAAGCAATTATCAAGCATGCATTAGGCTATGTGCTAATACTAGTAGCTTTGGCCACGTTAATCAAAACTTTCTTAAAAGAAAGATTTGAGTGGAACGTATTTCAGAGAAAGCCCATCGAAAACAAAAAGTTACTAACGATTACAATCGGGGCAGGCTTAGGATTTCTCGTGGGACTAACGTCAATTGGTTCGGGCTCTTTGTTCGCGCTGGCTATGTTGTTTCTTTATAAATTAAAAACATCTGAATTAGTCGGGACGGATATTGCTCATGCTTTTTTGTTAGTCACGGTCGCTGGCTCACTGCATGCTGGGATAGGGAATGTTGATTATTTATTGATGGTCAATCTCCTGGTTGGCTCAATTCCAGGCGTTATTTTAGGCAGCAACTTATCATCAAAGTTTCCAGCGAAGCCGTTAAGGGCAATTGTCGCTGTGATGATCTTGATTAGTGGAATAACTTTATTATGAGAAGTGTTAGAAATGCTTGGATGATGTAGAACATGACTAAAGGGGACGTCGGTCATCAGATAAAAAATGATGACCGTTTTTTTGTTGAATGACATATGTAGTTTTAAATACTACATAATATGATACTTGTATATCAACATGTGGTTTAGTTATTTACTTTTTGCTGAGGCTGCGTTAAAATATGAAGTAAGAAATACTGAAAAGAGGTTTAGTAGTGAACGAATTATCTGAGTTTCTTGAAAAAATAGGGTTACACACACAAATAAATTTAAATGATATCCCGGATATTGATTTATATATGGATCAAGTCATTCAGTTGTTTGAAAAAAAATTTAACACAGTAAAACGTAATGATGAAGAAAAGATCTTAACAAAAACAATGATTAACAACTATGCGAAAGCAAAATTGTTTTTTCCGATTAAAAATAAAAAGTACTCCCGTGAACATCTCATATTGATCAGTTTAATTTATCAGCTTAAAGGGACACTCTCAATCAATGATATTAAAGAAGCAATGCAGGAATTGAATGAACATATAGCAAACAATGATTTTCCGCTAGAAGAGTTTTATGATAGCTATCTCAAATTAAGCGATAAAAATGAGGACAGATTTAAAGAAGATGTACAAGAGAGGGCGAAAGAAGTAAAAACAGAAATTGAGGTGCTTGAGGAAGATCAGGCTCAATTTCAGTATCTAGAGAAGTTATTGCTAATATTATCACTTGTAAATATTAGCAATATTTATAGAAGAACAGCCGAAAGATTGGTTGATGAAATCGTAGAGGAAGCTGGAAGGAAGGATACAAAATGAGCGAAACACATACATTTACAAAGGGAGAAGAAATTGCCAATGCCATAACCCACGGAATCGGGGCATTACTTAGTATTGCTGCACTTGTGATTTTGATTGTGTTCTCCTCAATATACGGGAATACCTGGCATGTTGTGAGTTTTACACTGTTTGGAAGTACGATGCTGTTAATGTATTTGTCTTCGACGATGCTTCATAGTTTACCTGCTGGAAAGGCTAAGGATCTGTTTGAGATATTTGACCATTCATCGATTTATTTTTTTATTGCTGGATCTTATACACCCTTTTTATTTATTGCGGTTGAAGGTTGGCTGGGCTGGACTATTTTTGGAATTGTATGGGGACTAGCCATTATCGGGACAGTATTTAAATCATTTTTTGTGAAAAAATTCCTTTTGTATTCAACATTGCTGTATATTGTAATGGGGTGGCTGATTGTTTTTGCTTGGCAGCCATTAGTTGATTTTCTTTCACCTAATGGGCTATTGCTGCTGGCCATCGGTGGAGTTCTCTATACAGTAGGAGCCATCTTCTACGTTTGGAGAGGATTTAAGTTTCACCACGCCGTTTGGCATTTGTTTGTTATCGCAGGTAGTACACTGCATTTTTTCTGTATTTTATTCTATTTATTGCCAATAAATTAGTGTAAAAGGATAACGCCGTCGCGTTATTCTTTTTTTAATCTTTTTCCTCCTAAACGGATAAAAAATCATTAAAGAGAATGATTTTCATTCTCCGTGATGAACATCACAAACAATATCATGAATGCATGCTATTCTTTACGTAAATTAACTGAAGATCAGCACAGGAGGAGTTAATCTCATGAGTGAACTTATAAATAATCGTGAACAAATGACCGAAGAACGAACAGAAAGATTAGCTATGTTAAAACAAATCTTTATCGATTTGCATAACGGCAAAAATCCAGCTGAAGTTAAAGCTCAATTTGATAAAGAAATTGGAAAGATTAACGTTGAGGAAATTTCACAGCTTCCGCATGACTTTATTGAAGAGGAAGGTATGACTACAGCTGAAGTAAAGAGATTGTATAACTTGCATACAGAGATCTTCAAAGGATCAATTCAGGAAAAAGTACGGTATCAGCATCCAGAAGACGAACCAGGACACCCTGTTCATACGTTTAAAATGGAAAACCAAGAAGTTGCAAAGCTAATTAAAGATCGACTTCAAGTACATCTAGCCCAGTTTGCGGAAGAGGATTCGTCTGAAAATGTGTACAAGTTAATGGAAGATACCAATCTCTTACTAGATATTGATAAGCATTATAGCCGAAAAGAGAATTTGATCTTCCCGTATCTTGAAAAGTACGGTATTTATGGGCCAACGAATATGATGTGGAGAATTGATGATTTTATACGTGATGGAATTAAAGATGTAAGGAAAAAACTAGGAAGCTATGATGGTGATAAGCAAGCTATCATTGAAGGAACTCAATTTTGCATGAAAGAATTATTGGAAATGATTTATAGAGAGGAAAATATTCTGTTTCCAATGGCATTACAGAACTTCACTGAAGATGAGTGGGTTAAAATCGCGCATGAGAGTGATGAAATTGGTTTTTGCTTAATAGCACCTGCAGCAGGATGGAAGCCGGAACGAAAGGCAATTGGTGAGAAAGCTATTTCTGAAGGTTTTATCAAAATGGAGACTGGAATACTATCGTTAAAGCAGCTTGAACTTCTGCTCAATCATTTACCTGTAGATATCACCTTTATCGACCATGAAGATGTTGTTCGTTATTTTTCTCATGGTAAAGAAAGAATCTTTGCCCGTACCAAAGCTGTAATTGGCCGCACTGTTCAAAATTGCCATCCTCCGAGAAGTGTCCATGTTGTAGAAGAACTTTTAAGTGATTTTAAAGCTGGTAAAAAAGACAGCGAGGATTTTTGGATTAAAGTCAAAGATAAATTTGTTTATATTCGTTATTTTGCTGTTCGAGATGAAAATGGCGGATACGTGGGAACATTAGAATTCACACAAAATATTAGCCCTATTAAAGAGTTAGACGGGGAAAAACGAATTTTAGCCTAATGTAAGCTTGCTGGTAACACCATTAAACATCTCCTTGAGGTCTGCATATTGTATTAGCAGACATAAAACAATTGCGAGGGATCCATATGGGGGTTATCAGAACGGACCAATGGTTATTAGAAAGCTATGATCAGCCACTCAAAATGTGCGAAAAAATGAAATCATTATTTTCGGATGCTCGATCTTCTAGCATCTACCATTATTTAACTCGCCATGGTATGTATCAGCCTGTAAAAGACGGTATAAAAACAGTTATTAAATTGCGAGAAAATAAAGTTTGGGAAATGGTTCAGCAAGAAAAACAAAGGCTGCGAAGGTTATGGGAAGGACCAGATGTTCCGGTTTATATATTCCCTTCTGATCAAAATAATAAAGTGATAGCTAGTGATTTTAATGGAAAATCAGGGCTGGCATTTAAAGATAAATTATTTTTATTTCTAACCGAGAATAACGAAGAAAAGGAAATAAGAGCTTTGTTTACGCATGAATATAATCATGTTTGCCGGTTAGCTCACATCCCAAAAAAAGAAGAAAATTTCGTCCTTTTGGATACGATTATAATGGAAGGATTGGCTGAAAATGCTGTACGTGAAAGGATAGGGAATGAGTTTTTAGCATCATGGACTACTTATTACTCTGATGTACAGCTTGAGAAGTTATGGAAAAACTTATTGCTTCCAAATCGTGATCTACCGAAAGAAGACCGTAAACATCGACGTATTCTTTATGGATTAGGACTTTATCCGAAAATGGCTGGATACTGTGTTGGTTATTATTTGGTTAGGAAGTATATGGAAGATACAAATGATGTTATTAAAGAGCTTATGAAAATCGAGACAGAAAAGATTGCAGGGATTGAATTGTGAAATGACTAGTCAAACACTGTTCATGACAAATGGACAGTGTTTTTGTTTACTAAGCATAGTCCATAATTTGAAGAAGCATTTGAGGAGACTTTTAACGATACTTCCTTTAATATGGATATTAAAGGAAATCTAATGATAGGGGAGGTTGTTTTATGAAATATGCATTTATTTCAGATATTCATGGAAACGCTGTTGCACTTGAAGCAGTGCTTCAGGATATTGAAGATCAGAATGTGGACGAGATTGTAGTACTAGGAGACTTATGTTATCGCGGTCCACAGCCTAAAGAATCATTGCAATTGATTCGTTCTTTAGACAGTAAAGTGGTAAAAGGAAATGCGGATGAATGGGTAGTCAGAGGTGTGCATAAAGGAGAAGTACCAGACGACGCGCTAGAAATGATGAATATAGAAAGAGAGTGGACGCTTTCTAAACTTGACGATCTTGATATCTCTTATTTGGAGAAGCTGCCCCATGGTTTGAGTTTACAAGCAGAGGACAAAACCATTCAAGTTTTTCACGCGACAGCTGATAGCTTATTTGATATTGTTCTGCCTGATGCAGATAACGAGACGATCACTAAAAAAATGATGAAGGCAGATGGTCAAGTATACGTGTATGGTCATATTCACAATCCGTTTATTCGAAGTATTGATGGTAAAATGCTAATTAATACGGGGAGTGTAGGTTTACCGTTTGATGGGCTCCCAAAAGCTTCCTATGCCATCGTTGAAATTGAATCTGGAAAGCTTCGTGCTTCTATTGAAAGAGTTGATTTTGATATAGAAAAAGCAGCAGCACTGTACAGTGAGAAGGGGTATCCGAATGCGGAACAGCTTATTTCTTTTGTACGGAATGGAAAAAGATAGACGCCGCCAATTTTTTTGACGGCGTTTCTTTATGACAATTATTTATATAAAATATCATCTTGGAGTGTAGCAACCTTTGTTAAGGCTTGATCGATATCGGATTCACTTAGTCCAAAATGAGCAAGTGCATCATGAAGATGACTTGCAATCGCATTAAAATGGTCCGGCTGAAGGTCCATCCCTTCATGAGCTTTTGCCATAGATGCACCAGTGTATTGGTTAGGTCCACCTAATGCGAAACTGATAAACTTAGCTTGATGCTTAATTTGCTTGTCCATATCCGTATTTTCGAAAAACTGATTGACAGTAGGATCCTTTAACACTAAATCATGATAAAAATACTCGACCACCTTTTCAATTCCTTCGGCACCGCCTGCTTTTTCATATAGTGACTGTTCAGACATCTGTATGAACACTCCCCTCGTTGTTTTCTAACAATCGTATTGTTCCTGTTAAGAACACTTTGTATACTTTCTCGCATCATGACAAAAATGGCATAGCTGGGAGATAATACTTAAAACTTGATATAACTAAAGATTATCTCTGTAAATTTCTTTTAAGGGTAACTACGCCTTAGGTCGTAGGACACTTTACATTAAAGGTCTGTTGGGAAGCTTAAAGATTCTGGTATTATTAAGGTAGAGAGTTTCTGTTTTGCTTACGCAGTTATAAGTGCTATTTCTCTTTTTAATGAATAAAATGAAACTTTGAGTTCTATGAATACGTAATAATATAGAGGCTGATTAGTAAGGAGAGAATATCATGAATCCGTTTGTTTCAGTGCTTTTACGAATATCCATTACCATCCCATCAACAGCACTAATGTGGATTATTAGTTTTTTTGGCTTTGATTTAGCATTTTGGATGTCAACTGTGATCTCACTGGCTGGCGGGGCAGTTGTTTATCAAACTGTTAAAGGAGTCTCCAAGCATCGATTTATTAAATCGCAAGGATTAACGAGAAAAGAATTTAAGTATATTGAGCGAAATTTAAAAGATGCAAAACTTAAAATCAACCGTTTAAATAAAGCGTTATTTGCCGTTAGAAGTATTCCTCAATTAAAACATAATATTGAAGTGCTTCGGATAACAAGAAAGATCTATCGTATTACCAAAAAAGAACCAAGACGGTTTTATCTTGGTGAAAAGTTTTTCTATTCTCATTTAGATTCTTTTGTAGAAATGGCAGAAAAGTATTCGTTTTTGTCGTCGCAGCCGTCAAAAAACCGCGAACTAAATCAATCGCTAGTAGAGACAAGGCGTACGATGGAAGAATTAACTCTCACACTTGAAAGAGATTTGCATCAGATCTTATCAAATGATATTGACCAGCTTAACTTTGAAGTGGATGTCGCGAAACGTTCGATCAAAACAATAAAGGATTCTCAAAATTTTGATGAAGGCGGGAATTTAAAATGAGTGAAAAAAATGAATCCCTCTATGGCGATACCAATAGTGTGTTTGATGAGCTGCTTTCTAATCCGTTTTCCGAAGAAATAAAGAATGACAGCGAAATGACTCGGGCACAGGAGCCAAAGCAAGTAAAACTGATTGATGTGCTTCCAGAGGGAAATAGAGAAAAGGCTTTTCAGCTTGCAAAGCAAATTGATCCTAAAAATCACCAGGCTATGATTTCTTACGGATCTCAAGCACAAGCGAAATTGTTGTCTTTTTCCCATACAATGCTTGAGCATGTCCAAAAGAAGGATGCAGGTGAAGTTGGTCAAATTATTAGTGATCTAATGAAAAAATTAAATGATGTGAATCCGGATGAATTGAAATCAGAGAAAAAATCCTTTTTTTCAAAAATGTTCGGAAAAATATCAAATTCAGTTCAAGAAGTCCTTACTAAGTATCAAAAAACAGAAGCACAAATTGATCGAATAACTGTCCAGCTGGAACGCAGTAAAAACTCACTTGTTGGTGACATCAACTATCTCGAAAAACTCTATGAACATAATAAAGATTACTTTAATGCCCTTAATGTGTATATTGCTGCGGGAGAATTAAAGCTTGAGGAAATGCAAACGAAAATCATACCTGAATTGAAGAAAAGTGCTGAAGCTTCACAGGATCAAATGAAGTTTCAAGAAGTTAATGATATGCTGCAATTTGCGGATCGCCTTGACAAAAGGCTTTATGATCTTAAATTAAGCAGAGAAATTACGATCCAAAGTGCACCGCAGATTCGATTAATCCAAAATACGAATCAAGCACTCGTAGAGAAGATTCAATCATCTATTATGACTGCGATTCCGCTGTGGAAAAACCAGGTTGCAATTGCCTTGACACTATTAAGACAGCGCCGGGCAATCGAAGCACAAAAGCAAGTTTCCAAAACGACAAATGAGCTTTTATTAAAAAATGCTGAATTGCTGAAAACAAATACTATTGAAACAGCAAGGGAAAATGAAAGAGGAATTGTTGATATCGAAACATTAAAGAAAACACAGGAAAGTTTAATCACAACCCTTGAAGAAACCATGCGTATCCAGGAAGAGGGTAGAAATAAGCGGCGCCAAGCAGAATATGAGCTTACCGCCATGGAAAATAACCTGAAACAAAAGCTGTTGATGATCAAAGAAGATCAGTAAGTGAGAAAAGACCATCTGGTGGAAAGATGGTCTTTTCTCCTTCTAGGCTTGTGTTAAGCTTGTGATTTCTTTAACGATTTCGAATGACCGCAGCCGTGCTTGATGGTTAAATATTCCTGAAGCTATCATGATTTCATCAGCGTTTGTTTTATTTAAGAATGCTTGCAGCTGCGTTTTTACAGATTTAGGACTTCCAATAATAGAGGCACCTAGTCTTTGTTGAAGCAGAGCTTTTTCGTATTCAGTCGCAAGTTCATTTATGTTTTCAACAGGGGGCTTTAATTTCCCTGGCATGTTTCGAATCAATGCCAAGA
The DNA here is from genome assembly GCF_900156875.1 of Robertmurraya dakarensis. Classification (GTDB taxonomy): domain Bacteria; phylum Bacillota; class Bacilli; order Bacillales; family Cytobacillaceae; genus Robertmurraya; species Robertmurraya dakarensis. The sequence continues at coordinate 1,041,470 of NZ_LT707408.1, forward strand.
ATTGCTGCTGCATCGAAGTTGACAGAAATGCTGCTTCTTCATCACTATCAGCTGCAAATATGTTTACAGCTACCATTGCATAAGGCTTTTCTAGAACTTCTGATGGACGAAAATGGTTTCGATATATTTCTAGTGCAGGCAAAGTATTTTCTGGTGAAAAATGACTTGCAAATGAAAAAGGTAATCCTAATTCTCCAGCAAGTCGTGCACTAAAGCCGCTTGAACCTAACAGCCAAACCGGAATGTTGAGCCCTTCTCCAGGAATAGCACGAACATGATTTTTTTCAGCATTCATGGTTGGATTGAAGTAGGATCTAAGTTCCTCTAATTGATTTGGGAAATCATCACCATTGCTAAAACGGTCTCTTCTTAAGGCGTAGGCCGTAAGTTGATCAGTCCCTGGTGCCCGGCCGAGTCCGAGATCAATTCTGCCCGGAAATAACGATTCTAGTGTTCCGAATTGTTCTGCAATCACTAAGGGGGCATGATTTGGAAGCATGATACCGCCAGAACCAACTCGTATCTTCGAAGTCCCGCCAGCTACATGTCCTATTACGACAGAGGTTGCAGAGCTGGCAATTCCCTCCATATTATGATGTTCTGCAAGCCAAAATCGGGTATAGCCCCATTCTTCAGCATGTTGTGCCAAATCAAGTGTATTTTTTAATGCATCACTTGGAGTTCCACCTTCAGGAACTTGGGCAAGATCAAGGATCGAATAAGGTATGTCAGTAATTTGTTTAATGTTATTCGAAGAATCAGGATTTAACAAAGATATCATCTTCTTTCTAATTAATTATCTGGGATTAAAATTCCACTTAACTAATTTTAACAAGTAATATGGTAGTATCAAAATAAGATGCACGGCCTCACACTAAAGTGAGGTTTATCATTGTCATCAGTGAAAGAGGGAGGAAAATTTAAAATGGAAAAAAAGCTGCCGCCCGGTCAATTTGAAACGGAAAGCTGGCCCATACTCCACCAAGGAGACATATATCAATTTAACGAAGAGACATGGAATTTTCGTCTATTTGGACATGTGGAGAATGAGAAAAATTTAAGTTTCCATGAAGTCATGTCATTACCCAAAAAAATAACAACCGTTGATATGCACTGTGTTACAACTTGGTCCAAATTTGGTACTACTTTTGAAGGGATACCGATGAGGGAGTTTGTGAACTTAGTGCAACTAAATAATGACGTTAACTATGTTATGTTGTATGGTTACTACAATGGTGATCCATATGGATATTGTGCTAATTTACCGTTGCAGCCGCTGCTCGGAGATGATGCACTATTCGTTTACCGCTTTAAAGATGAAAATCATGATTGGCAGGATATTAGTCCAAAACATGGCTTTCCCCTAAGATTTATTCCGCCAGATTCTTTTTATTTATGGAAAGGAACAAAGTGGGTTACCGGTATTCGCTTTATGAGGGACGATGAAGCTGGTTTTTGGGAGGAATTAGGCTACTCAATGACTGCTAATCCATTCAAAGAAGAAAGATACCGATAATATATAAAAGTAAAAAAAATCCTGAAACTTGTACAGTTCAGGATTTTTCTAATTTGAATTAAATTTTTACCGCATTATTGTTACTATGCCAAGACTTTTTCCATGAGTAGCTTGCTAGGAGCAGGGCGGCTAAAGCGAATAAGCTGATTCCTGAGAAAATGATAAAACCTAGAGCGTATGAACCGGTTATTCCTTTTAACGTACCAAGCAGGGTTGGTAAAAAGAAACCTCCTATTCCGCCTGCAGCCCCGACAATTCCTGTAACCATGCCAATTTCTTTTTGGAATCGTTGTGGAACGATTTGAAATACAGCTCCGTTTCCCATTCCTAAGCACATCATGCCGACAAATAGCAATGGAATCATCGCCAGTAACGGGGGAAGCTGGCTGACTCCGACCATACAAATGGCGACCATTATAAATAATCCGGATAAGACTTTGACTCCTCCAATGCGGTCAGAAATCATCCCTCCGACTGGCCGGAAAAAGCTGCCGGCTGCAACACACAGTGTAACAAAGTCGCCGGCTTGGACGCCGGATATTTTATACTCATCTACGAAGAACATGCTTAGAAAGCTTGTTAAACCAACGAATCCACCAAAAGTTACACTATATAGTAAACAGAAAAACCATGTATCTTTATAAGCAAAAACTTTAAAGTAATTCGCTAACGGTTGTGGAGCAGGCTGAGCTGGTGAATCTTTAGCAATAGTAATAAAAATAATAAATGTGATTGCTAGTGGGACCAGAGCAAGTCCCATTGTTGTATGCCAACCTAAATTTTCAGCGAGACGTGGACCAAATAATGTGGCGATTAGTGTACCGCTGTTGCCTGCCCCTGCAATTCCCATTGCAAGTCCTTGCAGGTGGGGTGGATACCATCTGCTTGCCATGGGTAAAGCTACAGAAAAGCTCGCTCCGGCTACGCCCAGCAGTATCCCAATCATATACACTTCGGAAAGTGTATTTCCAGCCATGAATCCCCATAGAAGCGGGATTGTTGTAATGATCATGCCCATAGTAGCAGTTCTTTTTGGACCTATTCTATCAGTTAGTATCCCCATGACAATCCTAAAAAAAGAACCGGCTAGTGTTGGGATCGCCACAACTAATCCCTTCTCCGCAGGTGATAGATTAAAATCCTCAGTAATGAATACTCCTAAGGCTCCTAATATCACCCAAATCATAAAGCTGACATCAAAATAAAGGAAGGAAGAAAATAGTGTTTTCGGGTGACCATTTTTTAATTCAGATAGTTTCATAGTGCAGCTCCTCTCCATTTGGCAAGTTTTTAAAAAAGATCTAAGTTTTCAAAAAAATAATAGCATAATGAATTGTATAAGCACAAAAAACGTGTAAGGTTTTCTTACAAACAATAATGAATACATAAAATCTTGCAGTATACTGATTTTATCGAGAAGAAATTGCTTTCTTACGGTGGTAATAAAGGGAAGGACACAACCTTAGCGCCTTAAGCTAAAGTGGTTAAAAAGTAGTAAAAATAATAAAATCCGAGAAAGGAGATGTATTTTAACATCTAATGTGATATCATCTAACATAACAAAAAGCGGTGGCAAAAAAATAGATATACAAATACAAATTAAGAACTTTTACGGAGGTATCAAATGCATAAGGAAAAAATAGTTCTTGTCGGCAATGGGATGGCGGGGATTCGGTGTGTAGAAGAAATAATAAAGCGTAGTCCCGATCGCTTTGCTATTACTATTTTTGGGAGCGAACCACATGAAAATTACAATCGTATTCTTTTGTCTTCGGTTCTTCAGGGGGAGGCATCTTTTGAGGATATAACGACTCATAATTCTGAATGGTACCGGAATAATAACATTCAACTGTTTGTAAATGAGACTGTAACCTGTATTGATGGTGATAATAAAACGATCATGACAAACAAAGGCAGGCATATCTCCTACGACAAACTAATCTTAGCTACCGGATCTATTCCTTTTCTTCTGCCTCTTCCAGGAAATGATTTAGAGGGAATTATGACATTTAGAACAATTGAAGATTGCGAGAAAATAATTGAATCTTCTAAATGGTGTAAAAAGGCGGTTGTAATTGGTGGAGGAGTCTTGGGGCTAGAAGCAGCAAGAGGGCTTCTTCACTTGGGATTAGAAGTTCATGTGGTCCATCTTTCGCCGTTCATTATGGACCGGCAATTAGATAGTGTGGCCGCACGGCTTCTTCAAAAGGAGCTCGAAAAACAAGGGATGAGATTTCTTTTAGAAAAAGAGACGAGTAAATTTACCGGAAATAATCGAGTTGAAAAAGTAATGTTTAAGGATGGTGGCGTAGTAGATACTGATCTAGTCGTCATGGCAGCGGGGGTTCGGCCGAATATTACTTTGGCGAAAGAGTGTGGTATTCAAATAAATCATGGCATCGTTGTGAATGATTATTTAGAAACGAACAAGAAAGACATATACGCTTTAGGTGAATGTGCTGAGCACAATGGAGTGGTGTATGGTCTTGTCAAACCTCTTTATGAGCAAGGAAGAATCTTAGCTAGACGTATTTGTGGACAAAACAGTGAAAGGTATAAGGCTGCTGCACTATCTACAAAATTAAAAATATCAGGTGTTGATGTGTTTTCGGCAGGACAGTTAGAAGTGAGGGATGGGAAGATATTAACTGCTTATGATGAATCAGAGCGAATATATAAGAAGCTTGTCTTCCAAGGTAAAACAATTATGGGTGCGGTTCTATACGGAGATACTCGAGAAAGTACGAGAATACTGGAGTGGATTCAAAAGAAAAAAGAACTTACTGATAAAGAAAAACTCCTTCTGCTTGAGTGTGAAAATCAAGATCTTTCAATGGCTAATCTGCCGCAAAATAGTCTGGTTTGTAACTGTAATGGTGTAACGAAAAGAACAATCATAGAATCTGTCAGGAAAGGCGGGTTATCAACGGTCGAGGAAATAAAAAAATGCACAAAGGCTTCTAGTTCATGCGGTGGTTGCAAACCGTTGATAACTGAACTGCTAGCTTATATTAAGAGTGATCAGTTCAGCGAAATGACTGTCGAGCAAGGAATGTGTTCCTGTACATTGTTAACTGAAGATGAAGTTGTTGAGCAAATACAAACTCACGGGCTAAAGTCTGGTGGGGAAATAAAGGGTGTGCTTGAATGGGGTTCTGAAGAAGGCTGTCATAGATGCAGACCAGCATTAAATTATTATTTGGGGATGATTTATCCCGAATCACAAGAGGTGAATTTGGATTTAGAAAGTATTCAAGAAAATACTGTAAGGGCTGTTAAGGCTTATGCAATTCCACAGGATTGTCATTGCTCGGTAAAAGAACATTATAGAATGGCAAACACTATTAAAGATAAGATAGAGTTTTTAACTACACCTTATAGATTAACGATTGGAGTTTACCCGTGTACTCATGGCAGTTCGAGGTCGATGCCGGAAGATGTAAGAGTTATCAAGAGTCCTAGAGGATGGGAGGTCTATGTTGGAGGAAATGAAGGATCCAATCCAACTTCGAAAGAGCTGCTATCAATAGCAGCCAGCGAAGTTGGAGTATTTGAAGATGTGTGTGGGTTTGTTCAGTATTACCGAGAAACGGCGAAATATTGGGAACCGACAGGGAAATGGATAGAGAGACTTGGCTTGATACACATAAGAGAGGTGTTGTTTGACCATGAGGCAAGAAAATGGCTTCTTAAGCGATTGGAAAAGGATGCTGTCATGATAAGAAACAGAAGAGATCCTATGCCAGCTGAAACTACTAGCATATAACGCTTATGGAATGTCTAATGGATAGCCGTGATCGTTCACTGAAAAGAAGAGAGGAATGAGCATGACAGAATTATTATTAAAATACTTCCGGTCAAAGCAGCAAGAAGTCCAATCAGAAAAGGTATATGATACACAATGTCCTTTTTGCAGTATGCAATGTAAAATGCAGTTGATTGAACAATCCATTGTTAAGAGAAAGAAATATAGAGTTACTGGAAAAGATAATCCGACTTCGCAGGGGAGAATTTGTGTTAAAGGGGTGAACGCACATCAGCATGTGCTTCATCCAGAGCGAGTGATGTATCCTTTATATAAGCAAAACGGTAAGTTTAATCGGATTTCTTGGGATGAAGCAATTTCTATTATTAATGAAAGGTTTCGTAAAATCCAATCTCAGTATGGTTCAAATAGTTTGTCATTGTATGGAGGAGGTTCGTTAACCAATGAAGTTTCCTATTTAATGGGGAAATTTGCCAGGGTTGCCTTGGGGACGAAATATATTGATTATAATGGGAGGTTTTGCATGTCGGCTGCTGCATCTGCGGCAAATGCAGCATTTGGAATCGACCGGGGATTTACGAACTCTTTATCAGAAATACCAGACTCCAAATGCATCCTATTAGTTGGGACGAATATTGCGGAATGTCAACCGACAATATTGCGGTATTTTGAAAAAGCAAAAGAAAACGGCTCGTATATTATTGTTGTTGATCCGCGTGAAACCGCCACTGCTAAACTAGCTGATCTACATCTAAAAATAAAACCGGGAATGGATGCAGCTCTCGCAAACGGCTTGTTGAAGGTATTAATTGAAGGGAATTATATGGATAAAAAATTTATTACCAACCGAACAATGGGGTATGATGAGGTTCAATCTAATGTTTCATCCTATGACTTTGAGGAGATTGAATCACTAACTGGAATTTCACTCTCTGAAATTCGCAAAGCTGCTGTTATGTTTGGGGAATCTGAGACAGGGATGATTTTTACAGCCAGAGGGGTCGAACAACAGACAGATGGGTACATGGCTGTAAGGAATTTCTTGAATATTCTTTTATTAACAGGAAAAATTGGAAAGTATGCGTGTGGCTACGGAGCGATAACGGGTCAAGGAAATGGTCAAGGCGGTAGAGAACATGGTCTAAAAGCAGATCAATTACCTGGATATCGCTCTATTGAAAACAGGGAACATCGTCAGCACATTGCAGATGTATGGGGAGTTCCTGAGAAGGAATTGCCGAGAAAGGGAGTTTCGGCTTATGAAATGATGGAAAAAATAACTCACGGTGAAATTAAGGGCATGCTTCTGATGGGATCCAACCCAATTGTTTCAAACCCAAATGCCGATTTCGTTAAAAAATCATTAGCTCAATTGGATTTTTTAGTAACTGTAGATATGTTCATATCTGAAAGTGCTGCCATGTCAGATTTAATTTTGCCCGCTTCCTCTTACCTGGAAAATGAAGGGACAATGACGAACTTAGAAGGTAGAGTGGTGTTTCGAGAGGCGAACCGCCAGACTCCTGGAGAAGTTAAACATGACTGGGAAATACTTTGTGAGATAGCTAAGGCGTTAAACAAAGAAGAATATTTTTCTTTTTCTTCACCAGAAGATATATTTAATGAACTTAGAATTGCCAGCAAAGGGGGAGTTGCTGATTATTACGGGATTACCTATGAGCGCCTAAAACAAGAAAGAGGGATCCTTTGGCCATGTCCTGATGTTAACGATGCGGGCACCAAAAGACTATTTGACGAGACTTTTTATCATCAGGACGAAAAGGCGGTCATGATTCCTGTTTCAAATCAGCCTAAAGTTCCAAAAGACATTAATAACCAACAATATCCTTTAACTTTAACTACAGGCAGAGTCATGTCGCATTATTTGACAGGTGTTCAAACGAGGAGAAGTCCATCGCTTTCAGCGAGAAATTTTGAATCATTTATTGAAATTCATCCGAGAACAGCTGAAGAATATAACATTCGAGATGGGATGTTAGTAGAGGTGCAATCGAAAAGAGGGAAGATAGTTGTTAGGAGTAAATTAACCGAAATGATTCGGCAGGATACTGTTTTTGTTCCGTTTCATTGGTCTGAGACACAAAATGTCAATGTTTTGATATCGGATGAACTTGACCCTGTTTGCCGAATGCCTGGATTTAAAGTATGTGCTGTAAACATACGTCCGCTTGATTAATTTATTTATAATTTGAAGGGAGCACTTTAGATGGATAAAAAGAGGTTGGTTCTTGTAGGTAATGGGATGGCAGGCGTAAGAGCAATTGAAGAGATTTTAAGCATTTCCAGGGATCAGTTTGAAATTACTATTTTCGGTAGTGAACCATATCCAAATTATAATCGGATTCTTTTGTCGAAAGTTTTGCAAGGTGATACTAGCGTTGAGGATATCACGTTAAATGACTGGGACTGGTATAAAGAAAATGGAATTACATTGTACACAGGCGAAAGTATTACGAAAATTGAAACGGGAAGAAAAGTAGTAATCTCTGATTCTGGCAGGACCGTTCGCTATGACGATTTGATAGTAGCTGCTGGATCTAATCCTTTTATTCTACCTATTCCAGGGGCAGATAAAGAAGGAGTAACAGCATTCCGTGACATTCAAGATACAGAAAAGATGCTTTTAGCTTCCAAGAAATACAAGAAAGCGGCTGTTATTGGAGGAGGTTTGCTAGGGTTAGAGGCGGCGCGTGGTCTTTTGAATTTAGGAATGGATGTTTCCGTTATTCATATAGAATCGTATTTAATGGAAAGACAACTAGATATGACGGCAGGAAAGATGCTTCAAAAAGAATTAGAGGCACAAGGGATGAATTTTCTCCTTGAAAAACATACAGAAAGCATTATCGGAAATGACCGGGTTGAAGGTTTGAAATTTAAAGATGGCTCAACGTTGGACGTAGATATCGTCGTCATGGCGGTCGGAGTTAGACCGAATACATCATTAGCCAAAGAAAGCGGGATTGAAGTCAACCGCGGAATAGTGGTAAATGATTATATGCAGACGAATATTCCTCATGTTTATGCTGTTGGGGAATGTGCAGAACATAATGGAATTCCATATGGGTTGGTAGCTCCGTTGTATGAACAAGGAAAAGTGTTGGCTAAACATGTGTGTGGAATTGAAACGGCACCGTATAAAGGGTCGGTCTTGTCTACGCAATTAAAAGTTTCTGGAGTAGAGGTCTTTTCTGCAGGTGACTTTAGTGAAGATGATGAGAAAAAGGCATTGAAAGTTTACGACGAGCAGGATGGAGTGTATAAGAAAATTGTATTTCGCGGCAATACGATTGTTGGGGCAGTGCTTTTTGGTGACACACAAGAAGGGAACCGGCTATTCGCAATGATCCAAAAGCAGGCAGATGTCTCAGATACGGCGAAGATTTCAATCTTACAGCCTATTGGTCAAGAAGCGACTGAAAGTTTAGTAGCAAGTATGGATCGAGATGAGATTGTGTGTGGGTGTAATGGTGTTTCCAAAGGTGCTATTGTAGATGCTGTTCAATCTCAAGGGTGTACGACTGTGGATGCTGTAAAAGGATGTACCAATGCTTCTCGTTCTTGTGGGGGCTGTAAGCCTCTTGTCGCAGATTTGATACAGTACACGCTTGGGTCTGATGTTGATATCGATGGAGAAAAAGAAGCTATATGCGGTTGTACCACACTATCTCGAGATGAAATTGTAGAAGAAATTCGCTCAAAAGGATTAACACATACAAAGGAAGTGATGAATGTCCTTGGCTGGGGTACTGAAGAAGGGTGTTCAAAATGCCGTCCGGCCCTAAATTACTATTTAGGAATGGTAAATCCAACAGAATATAAGGATGAAAAGGAATCTCGGTTCGTCAATGAACGGATGCATGCCAATATTCAAAAGGATGGCACTTACTCAGTTGTTCCTAGAATGTATGGTGGGGTTACAAATGCGGATGATTTGCGAAAAATAGCTGATGTGGTTGATAAGTACGAAATTCCGTTAGTGAAGGTGACTGGTGGACAGCGTATTGATTTACTAGGTGTAAAAAAAGAAGATCTGCCTAAAGTTTGGTCAGATCTTGATATGCCTTCGGGATATGCTTATGGCAAATCACTGCGAACGGTGAAAACATGTGTAGGGGAACAATTCTGCCGCTTCGGAACACAGGACTCCCTTGGGATGGGAATAGCATTAGAAAAGAAATTTGAAGGACTTCAAACTCCTCATAAAGTAAAAATGGCTGTTTCTGCCTGTCCAAGAAGCTGTGCAGAATCTGGTTTTAAAGACATAGGCTTTATCGGTATAGACGGCGGATGGGAAATTTATGTTGGCGGTAATGGGGGAAATCATATTCGCGGTGGGGATTTATTATATAAAGTTAAATCTGATCAGGAATTAATGGAAGTTACAAGTGCTTATCTGCAATATTATCGGGAAACAGCCAACTATTTAGAACGAACTTCATTTTGGGTGGAACGTATGGGATTAGATCATATCAAAACAGTGCTGGATGACAAGGATAAAAGAAGAGAATTGAATGAACGAATGGATGAAACGTTGTCAGTTTACAAAGATCCGTGGAAAGAAATCATTCAGGACGATCAGACAAAAAGGGAATTGTTTGAAGAACTCGTACGATCATAAATCTAAAACCATATCAATGGAGGTGTTCTAAATGGTAAACAAAAATGTGACAAAAATTCTAATAGGTTTTGTTCATGAATTACCGGAAAAATTAGGAAAAACAGTTCTGATTGGGGATAGGGAAGTTGCGGTATTTAAATTATCAAGCGGGCGTATACGTGCAATTGAAAATCGCTGCCCTCATAAAGGTGGTGTTTTATCTGAAGGTATCGTGAGTGGGGAGTTTGTTTTCTGTCCGATGCATGATTGGAAAATTTGTTTAGACGATGGGAAAGTGCAGGAACCGGATAAAGGTTGTGTTAAATCTTACCAAACAGCTATTGAAGGAGAGGAAGTCTATCTTATAATAGAAGAATAATGTTAACAAAGTAACTCCAGCGTCTTGGCGCTGGAGCAAGACTAAAAAGTGGAAAGGTATCGGATGTTAACAATTATCCGAATTCAAATCTGCTTTGTTAGCGTGCTTTATAAGATTAATAGTTGGAGGTATTTTTTATGAAAAAGCTTGAGGGAAAAGTAATTGCACTGCTTGGTTCGCGAAAAATTGATGAAATGAGCAAACTGGTTGAGAACCAAGGAGGAGTTCCTCTCAGCAGACCTGCGCAAGGGACGGCTATTCTTGATGACTCTAAGTTAAAAGAAGACTTGTATCTCCTTGTTGAAGGGAAGTTTGAATGGGTTATTTTTACTACCGGAATAGGGATTGAAACCTTACTTAACGCTGCAGAGAAAAACAATATGAAGGAAGAATTTCTGCGCAGTCTTAAAGGGATGAAAATAGCTGCCAGGGGATACAAAACCGTCAATATGTTAAAAAAACTAGAACTGATACCGCTTGTGCGGGATGATGATGGCAGTACTGCAGGATTGGTGCGTGAACTTTCGGCTCATTCTCTTGAAAAAAGCAGAGTCGCTCTTCAATTACACGGAGATCCCGCACCGCGTTTGAGAGAATGGCTGGAAGAACAGCATGCTGAGTATAAGGAAATCCTTCCTTATATACATATAGCCCCAGAAAAGGATGTATTGGAAAAATTATTATCTGAAATTTTGAATGGTGATGTGGATGCTGTTGTTTTTACGAGTACACCGCAAGTGCGCAACCTTGTGAATTTCAGTGCTGAACGAAATTTGGAACGTGAACTCAAAGAGAAGTTTGAAGATGAGGTTGTTGCCTTGTCTGTTGGAAAAGTAACTGCACAAGCACTGCGTGAAGAAGGAATTAATAAAGTGGTGTTTCCGCAGTTGGAAAGAATGGGAAGTGCAATTGTTGAATTAGCAAATTATTATCATCAAAAAGCATAGAAAATATAGGGGTGGAGAGATGATGAAGGGTAAAGTTTTCCTTGTTGGTGCAGGACCTGGGGATGCAGGGTTACTCACGATTAAAGGTCTTAAAGTAATTGAACAAGCAGATGTGATTTTATATGATCGCTTAATAAACCCAAGACTATTAGAATCCGCCCCCTCTCATTGTGAATTTATTTTTTGCGGGAAACTTCCCTCTAAGCATACATTAGACCAGGATATGATTAATGAACAGCTTGTTCTAAAAGCGTTAGAAGGGAAGATAGTTGTTAGGCTAAAAGGAGGCGATCCTGGAGTATTTGGAAGGGTAGGGGAAGAAGCAGAAGTGCTTGCTTCCTATAAGATCCCGTTTGAAATCGTTCCTGGTATTACTTCGGGGATTGCTGCCCCGATATATGCGGGAATACCAGTTACTCACCGGAAATTTGGAGTATCGTTTACGATTGTTTCAGCACACGATAAATCAGAGGGAGGAAAGCCTGTTATTGATTGGAGTGGCTTGGTCCGCAGTTCTGAAACGATTGCCTTTTATATGGGAGTTTCTAATCTTCCTTACATATGTGAGAATCTAATTCATCATGGGAAATCTGCGGATACTCCTGTAATCCTCATTCAATGGGGGACATATGGAAGGCAAAGAACTCTTCAGGGCACCCTTTCTGATATAGTAAACAAGGTCAAAGAAAACGGTTTCCAGAATCCAGCAATTACGTTAGTTGGTCAGATTGTGTCATTAAGAGAGAATATTCAATGGTTTGAGAAAAAACCTTTTTATGGGAGACAAATTCTTTTAGCACGAACGAATGCGGGCAGAAGCTCTATTGCGGAGAAACTGCAAGGGCAGGGAGCAGATGTGATTGAGTTTCCGAAGTGGATTAGAAAGAAAGTCCCTGCTGATACAAAAATATTAAATCAAATTTTTTCTTATGATCAAATTTTATTCACTTCCTCGGACAGTATTGATGAATTTTTTGATATAGTAGTTTCATATGGCTTAGATATTCGGAATATTAGGGCAAATTTGTATTGTTTGTCAAATAAGTCACTAGAGACATTAAAATCAAGAGGTCTTATTGCGTGCAGCTATAAAAATATGAAGATGGAGCAATATGGGAAGATTTTAGTGGTTGGAGATCGTCGTGTAGGTGAACAGAGGATGATTCGCGAGATTGAACTTGTTCGACATGATTATTTTCAAACAAGTAAAGTAGAAATAGATGAAAAATTTATTCCGATACTAAAAAGAATGTTTGATGAAGCTTCGATTGATACGGTTATTTTTCCGAATAGATCATCAGTTGAAGCGGTCATGAGTGTTGGTGAAAAATGGGGTTTTCCGATTGGAGAAATTTTAAAAGATGCTTCGATTTGCGGGATGGGTAAAGGATCTAGGGAAAGGACTGAAAATTGGGGACATCCACTTGATTTTAAGCCCATGGAACCCGGTATTGAAAATCTAATTAATGGATATAGGGACCAAAGGTTTAATATGGTCAAAATTTAGGTTGTTTGGAGGTTAAAATGGAAGCGATTCTTTATGTTTGTCATGGGAGCAGGCTCCAAAAGGCTAATGAGGAAGCGATTGCGTTTATTAAGAGATGCATGAAAAAAAATAAAAATAAAATCACTGAATATGGTTTTCTTGAATTGGCCTCGCCGACAATTGAAGAAGCTTACGAACGATGTGTGAATCGTGGAGCTGTGAAAATAAAGGTCATTCCTGTATTGCTGCTAACAGCAGTACATGCAAAAAAGGATATTCCGGAGGCTCTTTCGCGGCTGCGTGAAAAATACCCATCTGTAGAGATTCGGTATGGACGACCAATTGGTGTGCATTCCAATATGATTGACATCGTAACGGAACGACTTTGGGAAAAAGCTAGTCAAATATCTGAAGATTCCTTCGTCTTACTTGTTGGGAGGGGGAGCAGTGACCCTAGTGTTAAAAATGACCTTAGTAACATTGCGAAAATGCTTAAGAAAAAAATAGGATCGGTTTTAGTTAAGGATTGTTATTTAACTGGTTCAGGTACAAGTTTTGAAGAAGCCATTCGTGATGCGGAAAATTCAGATGCAAAAGAGATTTACATTATCCCTTATTTATTGTTTACTGGAATACTAATGACGACCTTGAACAAGAAAATTAGTGAGATATCAAATAACGGAAATAAAAGGTTTATACTATGTAATTATCTTGGAAATCATCCTTTGATGGAAAGGATATTAGAGGAAAGGTTGTCAGAGCTTGATTTTAAAAAAGAGGATAAACCTAAAAAAACTAGGAAGATCACAAGTTGATCAACCTAGTTTTTTTATGCTCCTGCAGAAATTCTTATTATAGGACATACATGAAAACACAAAGGAAATGTGCGGTACTGCCCAGCATAATAAAAATATGAAATATCTCATGAAATCCCATATATTTTGTTTTAAAAATGTTAGGTTTTATTCCATAGATAACCCCGCCGATTGTATAGAGTATACCTCCGGCTATTAAGAGGAAGATCCCTTTAGAACTTAATGCTTCTGAAAGGGGAGAAACCACGAAGATAGCCAGCCAGCCAAGAGCGATATAAATGGATGTCGACAGCCATCTTGGGCAGTTAAACCAAACCATTTTGAAAATAATTCCACATAAAGCAATAAAGACAACAACTGAGAATAACACCCATCCAGTTACTCCGTTTAAACTTATTAAGCAAAACGGAGTATAAGTGCCCGCGATTAAAAGGAATATCATCGAATGGTCTATCCTTCTTAGGAATGCGATGACTTTATCTTTTGCGATTACCAAATGGTAGGTAGCAGAAGCGGAGTAAAGCAAAATCATGCTAAGACCAAAAATAATCACGGCAGTTATTGAAAGTGCTGATCCAGAAGTGAGAGAGGCTTTAATGATCATGGCAATGAGGGCAACAAATGAGCAAATAGCTGCAGCTAAATGTGTAAGTCCATTAATAGGTTCACGTGCATATTTCAATGATTTAACCTCCTGGTTATTTTATGTAGTTTCTATTACTACTTGTAATGATATACGTAATATGAAATGTAGTCAACGATTTTTATTACCGAAAAAAACATGTAAGGTTAGTTAACAAAATAATTTAAAATTTTGCAAAAATTTATTGACAGATATGAAATATAAGGTAAAATAATAAGTAATTAACTCATGTTAGCTTTTCTAACATTAACAAGTAAGAAATCTAACATTAAGAAAAGAAGGGAGAAGGATTTATGGATGCAATAATTTTGATGGATAATTTGTGGGTAGCAATTGGTGCAATTTTAGTATTTTTTATGATTGGTGGATTCATATTATTAGAAGCAGGTTCAACAAGAATGAAGAACGCTGGTCATATTGCTGGCAAGACCATTTTTACAGCTGGAATTGGGACGTTAGTTTTCTGGGCAGTTGGATATGGATTTATCTACGGTGAAGGTAACGGTTTTATCGGTTTATCAAATTTCTTTTATGGTGATGCTTCAACGGTTGAAGAAGGTTTAACCCCTGCGGTGGATTTTTCCTTCCAAGTCATGTTCGCGTTAGTTTCTCTGACAATTGCATTTGGTGGGTTTGCTGAAAGAGCGAAATTATCTGTATATGTCATCTTCGCATTATTATTTTCAGCCTTTGTTTATCCGGTAGTGGCTCACTGGATTTGGGGCGGCGGCTGGTTAGCTGAACATGGAAAGCAAGACTTTGCCGGTTCAACTGTGGTTCACTTAACTGGAGCGATGGCTGCATTGGCTGCAACCATGATCTTAAAACCACGTATCGGGAAATATAATAAAGATGGTTCTTCCAATGATCTAGCTGGACACAATCAAGTCTTTACTGCATTAGGCGTTCTTATTCTTTGGGTTGGATGGTTTGGATTTAATGGTGCTAGTACTTTTGGTGTCGCAGATGGATTTTTAGGTTTTGTTATCTTAAATACGCAATTAGCAGCTGCGGCTGGAGCAGTTGCGGCGATGTTCACAGCTTGGGTGGTAACTGGAAAAGCGGATGTTCCAACAACATTAAACGGTGCACTTGCCGGGCTTGTTGCAATCACTGCATCATGTGGATTCGTTGCACCATGGGCAGCAGTAGTCATCGGTCTTATAGGTGGTATAATGGTAGTATTCAGTATGAAGTTCTTTGATCGAGCAAGAATCGATGATCCTATCTTTGCATTATCTGTTCACGGTACAGTTGGGGTTTGGGGCACTTTATCAAATGGATTATTCGCACTACCTGAATTGTCATCTGGTGTTGGCTGGGGACTTCCAGGATTGTTCTACGGCGGTGGTTTTGAACAATTAGGTGTTCAAGCTTTAGGTGTTGTCGCTTCTGGGATCTATGCTTTTGTGGTTGCTTTCATTATTCTTAAAGTAATGGATAAGGTAATGGGCGGACTTCGTGTTACAGAAGAAGAAGAAATTATGGGCTTGGATATTAGTGAACACGGAAGCTACGGATATCCAGAACAAATGACAGCAAATAATTCTAAAATCAGTTCTTAAAAGAGAAGGCCTCTCCCTCGAGAGGTCTTTGGTCTTTTGGATAAGGGGGTGCTGGTGTGGGTTCGGCAGCAGAAACTTATGAAAATATAAAACAATGGAAAGAAGAAAATATCTCTCTGTGTTTGAATGAGTCTGATGCATTAAATAAATTTCACGATATGGTGATGAAGAGGGTCTTTGATATAGCGATTGCTCAATTAGGAAAAGGAAACCCTCCTTGTCCATATTCGTGGTTCGTGACAGGAAGTGGGGGAAGATTTGAGCAAAGTATAATTAGTGATCAAGATCATGGCATAATTTATGAAGTATCTAGTGAAGAAAACAATCTTTATTTTAAGGAATTAGGTAATGAAATTGCATATGGATTAAATGAAGTTGGGTACCCGTACTGTCAAGGAAATGTAATGTGTTCAAATCCTCGCTGGCGTAAATCTAGAGATAAATGGAAAGAACAACTTTTACAGTGGATGGAAGAAGGCAGTTGGGAGTCTATTCGGAATTTACAAATATTTTATGACGCGAGAACGTTAACTGGTGAGATTTATTATGTACATGATTTAAAGGGTTTTATTTATGAATACCAAAAGGAACATCCCCGCGTTTTAAAACGTCTGATGGATAATGTAAAGCATATCAAAAACGTAATAGGTCCACTTGGTCAATTGATGGTGGAGGGGCATGGCATTCATCAGGGGAAGCTGGACCTAAAGTATTCTGCTTTTCTGCCTTATGTAAATGCCATCCGGTTGTTATCTATAAAGGAAGGACTTAAAGCAACATCTACAATTCACCGGATTAATGGTTTAATTAATGCGAATAAAAAATATGGACCTATCTTAACAACCAGCAAAAATAATTTCATAGAACTTTTAAAATATCGATTTTCCTTTCATCAGGGTGAGACATATGAAGGAACGCATTTCTTGGATGTGGATAAACTCAGTAAAAGTGAACGAAAAGAGATTAAAAGAATCATAAAGGACGGTAAGAAACTGCATAATTATGTCTGCAATCTCATTGAAAAGGGTGATAATCATGGCATTTGAACCTTTTATAAGATTATTGAGAGGAATTCAAGGAAAACCACGTCTAGATGGTCTTGGAGATATACAGAATTCACAGCAAATTGCTTTTTTAAGAAGAATGCAGAAAGAAATGGATCAGGAGGATAGTTTAAAGGTTCATTTAAAAAAATTGGATGTTGTTGTGTTTGATATTGAAACAACGGGCTTCTTTCCAAACAAAGGTGATGAAATTATTTCAATAGGTGCTGTAAAAATAACGGATGGTGAAATCAAGGAGGAAGATACTTTTTATTCACTTGTACATTGCGAAAAAGAGTTGCCGCCAGAAATTGAGAAGTTAACAGGGATTACGTCTTCACACTTGAAGGAAGCTCCCATGCTATCAAATGTCTTTGTTAATTTCCTTAAATATGTTCAAGGATCTATCCTTGTAGCGCATCATGCGAACCACGAAAGAAGTTTTCTGCAAAGCGCAAGTTGGAAATTGTTTCGGACACCTTTCAAACACCGAATCGTAGATACCTCCTTTTTATTCCGTGTAGCCGAACCTGAATTAACAAAGGTTACACTAGAAGATTTATGTGAACATATTGGAATTCCGGTAACAGGTCGTCATCATGCATTAGAAGACGCTAAGTTAACAGCGAAGTTGTGGGAACATTACGCCCGTGTCGTAACAAGTGTTGGGTGTGAAACCTTGCATGATGTATACAGCCAGCTTGCTAGGAATAAAAGGCCTTTTTAGAGGCTTTTTTGGCGTGAAATTCAAAATTCATTTCTTTGTCATAATGATTTTACACTATTGTGAACGAGTTCTACAATCTGCTTTTTTCATATCTTTTTATGATATTTTATAAGTGTAATCATTCATTATTTTATGAAGAAAGGAAAGTGATTAGCATGTTTGTCAGATGGTTAAGAGAAAGTCAGATTTCTGGAGTGTTATTAACTATCATTCGATTGTATTTGGGTTATTCTTGGTTAACAGCAGGATTTCATAAAGTAGTAGATGGATTTGATGCATCTGGATTTCTTCAAGGTTCAATTGCAAAGGCTGGCGGCGATCATCCAGCTGTACAAGCCTGGTGGGCGAGCTTTTTAGAAGGTGTCGCATTGCCCAATGCGGGTCTTTTCAGCTTCCTAGTCGCATGGGGTGAGGTCCTAGTGGGTCTTGGATTAATTTTAGGATGTTTCACAACTGTTGCAGCGTTCTTTGGAATTGTCATGAATTTTGCATTTTTATTCTCAGGAACAGTTAGTACAAATGCACAAATGGTGTTACTAACTATCTTTATTTTAGTAGCAGGTTATAACGCTGGTAAGATTGGACTTGATCGATTTATCGTACCTTTCGTTCAAGAAAAATTTGGAAAAGGGGAACAACACACAGTTGCGAAACTATAATTTGACACAATTACACTGAAAAGACCGCCAATTCTATACAAAAGGCGGTCTTTTATTTTTTGATAAAGTGATTAATTGCTCTTAACACCGTATAGAATTAATCCTACCCCGCAAAAAATCCACAACATCTTCGTGAATGAAACCTTTTCAGCGACTCCAAATAGACCAATCGTTGTTGTTGCAATGAGGATGATTGGTCCGATTAAAGCAAGAGAACTATTTATAACGAGAGCCTTTTCAACCTCATTTACTTTTAAAATTAACATCGCAGCAATAATTTCAATACTGCCCGAGAGAATTCTAAGTAATGCCATCCCGATAATCGCTTTTTCTAAAAAATGTAACATAGCTACCTCCCCATTGTTTATTGCTACATTATTCTATGCAGCAATTGTTTGGAGAAGGACAAGTAATTAATCGAACTTGTCAGCAAAGTGGTAATACATATTAAACGGATGAAGGACAATCCGCATATATTGTAGGAATAATGACGATTGGAGTGATGACTTGAATGATCATAATGATGGGTACTTTATTAGAAGACCCGCCCCATAGTCTCTCAGAAATTGAGGGTACTATCTTTAAAGAACTGCAAGCAAGCAAGTATCCCCGATATTATATTTCTATGAACCAGCTTAGATTTGAAATCCTGCTAAGGTCAAACATTATTGAAGCAGCTATTAAGCTTTCAAATAGCGCAGCGGAATTTAACATATTTAAAAATTCAAAATTCAACCCTCTTTACTGGATAAAGACGAGAAGGGGTTATGCTCTTAGACCGAATGTACTTCCTTCAGCAGCTATTGCAGATATTTTTAAAAATGGACATGAATATGCATTTGAATGTTCAACTGCGATTGTTCTCATCTATTACTACGCAGTGCTGCAGTCCATTAATATACAAGCTTTTAATCAGTTGTTTAGAAACTTACTTGTTTGGGATTGGAGTTACGATGAAGATTTAAAGATTATCACTAAAGCCGGTACAGATTATATTCCTGGTAACGTTTTATATTTTTATAATCCAGATTATAAATATCCTGTTTGGATTGGTGAGAATACAGTTTACATGGGGAAGGATCTTTACTTTGGGCATGGAATTGGCATAGGAACAAAAGAAGAAATGATTCAATCTTTAAATACATTGAGAAAGCCAAATGCGATAAGGTCAGCTTATTTATTAGAACAATATAGCACTTTAGATTTTCAATATTTATCAAAGTTTGCTTATTGAAATGAATTGGTTACCATTTCCACTGCTGAAAATGGTCATCTGTCTATTCCACATCCTAAGGCAATTGAATAGGATATATTGAAATACGAAAAGGAGGTTTTTATAAATGTCTGAACATGGATACGGCGGCGGATTTGCTCTATTAGTGGTGCTGTTTATTTTATTAATTATCATTGGTGCTTCTTGGGGATACGGCGGCTATTATTAAGCCGAAATTAATAAAGGAGGAGATTTAATGCCTTACGGATATGGATATCCTTATGGTGGTGGCTATGGCTACGGAGGCGGCTATGGTGGAGGGTTCGCTTTAATTGTTGTTCTCTTCATCTTACTAATCATCGTAGGTGCTGCATGTTTTAAGTGGTAATAAAATAGCGAAAAAGCAGGGTTTTACCCTGCTTTTTTGAATTACATATTTTAATGGAAGTAGAAATCCATTGAGTTTTGGAGGATCTTTTCCGTGACAACAGATAATGGAAGTTTTTTAAGGGAAGCAATCTTTTTTAGTGATTCTTTCATCATTTTAGGATGTGTCATCTGTCCTTTAAAAGGACCTTCAAATGGCCAAGGACCATCAGTTTCAACCATAATTTGTTCAAGAGGAAAGTGCTGTACTAGCTCTTGTATCTCCTTTTCATAGGTAATGTCGGGTGTAACAGAGATATAGTATCCGTTACGTTCCAATCTTAGGATGGTTTTCATATCTCCTTTAAACCAATGAAAATGAGCCTTTTTTATTGAATATTTCTCAAGTAGATCGCAAGCAGCTTCAGCATCTTCGTACACAGCGTGAAGGACAATTGGTTTTTCCCATTCTTTTGATAGTTGGATAAAACAATCAAGCAGCTCCACGTACTGATTGTAAGGGAATGCTGCTTCTTTTTTGTCCTGCTTTAAATAATAGGGAAGACCTACTTCTCCAATAGCTGCCATTTGATTTTTGTGTTCAGCCATCCAAGCAATCAGCGTCTGTAAATCCTCCTCAGAGGGAAGATGCTGCTCAGGATGAAAACCGAATGCTGCATGTACTTGAGGGTAATTCTTAGAAAGTTCCAAGTTTCTATTACAAGAATTCAGGTCAGTGGATACGGTAATCAGTGCATGCAGAGCACTGTAATGATTGATTAGGCGGTTAATATCATCATCTTTATATTGATCTAAATGGATATGTGCGTCCACAAGTTTAAGTTTCATCAAGTATACCAGCCTTCCTCTTCGATATTGAGAAGTAACTTTATGTCCTTGTGATATACTCATCAGCTGTCGATGTAAGCAAATTATAAACCTTTCTTTTCCATTTAAAAAATTCGTCTTCAAGGAGAAGCTTTTTTTCCCGCGGGCGGGAAAAAGGAACGGTCACTTCCGCTTTAACTTGAGCAGGTTTCGAAGATAAAATAATGATTCTATCTGACAAAAATAAGGCCTCCTCGATATTGTGGGTAACGAAAAGGATAGTTTTCTTGTATTCCTCCCATGTACCCAAAAGCCATTCTTGCATCTCCTGTCTCGTTAATTCGTCCAAAGCAGAGAATGGTTCGTCAAGACATAATACCGATTGTGGACTTAATAAAGCTCTAATAAATGCGGCTCGCTGTTTCATTCCTCCTGAAAGCTCATTAGGATAAGCATTCATATATTGTTGAAGCCCAGCCTTCATTAGCATGTCTTTTGCGGTTTCCTTATCAGCTTTTCTTTGCAGCTCTTGCCCAAGAGTTACATTATGAAGAATGTTTCTCCATGGAAGAAGGGAGGGGGTTTGCGGCATATAGCTGATATAGCCCCTCTTACCAGAAATAACGTCTCCATTTAAGTTGATTTCACCCTCATCAGGTGCAAGTATACCGCCAACTAAGTGGAATAACGTGCTTTTTCCGCTTCCGGAAGGACCTAAAATGGAGACAAACTCACCTTCTGCCACAGAAAGATTAAGATGTGCGAGGATCGTTTCGTTTCCAAAACTCTTTGACAAATTTGAGATATTTAGCAATGTCATTTTATTTCTCCTTTGAACTGTCCACGAACTAGGGTGCGTTCAGCTGCCTTAATGAGACCAAAAAACAATAGGCTTAAGATCATAATCCAAAAAATCGCTACGAAAACTCGATCAGTTCGAAATGATGAAGAAGCTAAAGTCATATAGACACCTATTCCATGTTTTGCTCCAAGCCATTCTGAAATAACTGCTCCCATTACACTATATGTAGCCGAGATCTTTAAACCGGAGAATATTGATGGAGTGGCGTAGGGAAGTTCCAGTTTCCAAAATAGCTGACTTTTTGATGCACCTGCCATATTCATATAATGCTTTAACTCAGGTGCTGTTTGCTTGAATCCATCTAGGGAAGCGACGGTGATTGGAAAAAAACAAACCAGCGCAATTACGATGATCTTCGGCATGAGGCCAAAGCCAAACCAAATTACCAAGAGTGGAGCAAGAACAATAATAGGGATGTTCTGGGATAATATTAATAATGGATAAATAGAATCTCTAAGACCTGGCAATAAATGAAGAATAATTGCTGTTATCAGTCCTGTCCCTGAACCAATCAAGAAACCTATCAATGAAAGCTTTAGAGTTGCCAGAAGATGTGGATAGAATTGTTCCCATCCATTCCATCCTTCTTGAAAAATTTGCGAAGGTGCTGGAAAGAGCCAATCCGGTACACCAGTCTGTTTAACGATTAATTCCCAAACAATTAATAAAAGGAGAAGAACCAAAACGGGTCTCCATCCTTTTAAAATCATATTATTCACTGTCGATACTTCTCCGTTAAATTTGTCATTGTAATTCCTTGAGGCTGGTAAAGAATCTTTACTTGGGAAATGACATTGCTGCTGCCGAGTTCAATCATTCTTTCATTCATTTTTACGATTATGTTCAATAGCTCATGTAATTCACCCTCCATGGTCGTTTCAAGTGGATGAACCTCATATTTAACTCCAGATGCTTCAATAATTGAAATTGCTTCATCTACATAAGGAATGACGTCTTCACCGTCTTTGGTTTTAGGAATGATTTGAATACTAATGAGTGAATTTGCCACTTTAATTCTCCTCTCTATTCTGGTAAAAATTCATTTGTGAATGCTTTTTCCGCGTCTAATTCTTTTTCTAAAAGCCCATTCTCAAACATCCAATTCGCATAGTTTTCCCAAACTTCTTGTTTCTGCAATCCCCATTTATCAGCATCATCTTGGTATTTAGGTGCTAACCATTCCTGGCTTTTTTTCACGAGTTCAGCATCTAAATCAGGGGCAGCCTTTAACAATATATCAGCCGCTTCGTTTGGTTGTTGTATTGCGAACTGATACCCTTTAGCAACTGCTTTTAAAAAGCTTTTAATTGTCTCTGGATTTTCTTCAATCATATTTTCGTTTGTAGTTAGCACAGGCGTATAGTAGTCGAGATTATTAGAGTAATCCGTTAAGTAGACCATATTAATATCCTCTCCTCTAATCTCTGCTTCAACACCCGTCCATCCGTAATAAATCCAAGCAAAATCGATGTCTTGTCGAACGGCTGTAAAAAAGTCCGTATCACCGATATTCACAATAGAAACTTTTTCAACATCAGCGTTCTCCTGCTTCATAAGGGATTCAATAACCGATCTTTCAATAGGTGAGCCCCATCCTCCATAAGATTTTCCTTCAAAATCTTTTGGACTTTTAATGTTTTTTTCTGCAAGTGATGCGAAACCAGAGGTATTGTGCTGGATGATAGCTGCAATTGACACAAGTGGAACTCCTTGAACCCGCGCCAATGTTACGCCCTCTTGGTAGCTTACACCAAATTCTGCTTTTCCTGAAGCGACTAATTGATCTGCCCCGGCTTCACCAGGCATCATGATTTCAACTTCTAGTCCTTCCTCTTCGAAGTAACCATTTTCCTGTGCTGTATAAAGACCTGTATGATTCGTATTTGGTGTCCAATCAAGAACGACTGTAACCTTGTCCAATGCTTCTTTTTCAGGATGGTTAGGTTCGTTTAGGTCAGCATTATCTTTAGCCGCATTTCCACACCCTCCAATAAAGAAAAGCGCTAATAAAGTGATCAGCCAAATCTTTTTCATGCAAAACACTCCTTGTGTTAAATTTAAGAAGAATAAGGAAAACAAAAAGCACCCTAGGCTTTTGAACCTGGGCGCATATTAGCAAAACAATAAATATTTATATTGTTTGAATATGTTCCCTACGCTGGTCTTAGCCAGATCAGGTTCAAAGGGTCAGCTTCTTATGGAAGCAATCTCAACCGGCAACACCGGTTCCCCTACTATTCTTTCCTATTTCACTATCTTCTTCCAATATTATAACAGAATATTTTCATTGCCTCAGTGATTTTTTCAGGATTCATGACTTTTTTCTACAGTATTATTTTTCCTAATCGATAAGTCGAAGTGACCATGCTTAGATTCAAACTGCTGGATATGTGAGAGCTGCTGTGCCAACTCCTGAAGTGCCGTTAATTCGTAAAACAGAATTGTCTCTGGAGAGAAACTGTTAGACCCTTCATGAGCGGGGTTAAATAATTCATTCCTTAAAGAAGATGAATCTTTGCGTATATTTGGTATTAACCATTCAGGATGGTCATTCATACTAAAACTTCTCTCCTGCAAGAAATGTGCTAATCCTGTAATAAAAGTAATAATGTAGGAATCTTCCTTTATATCTACTTTATCTTTGTCAAATGGCACATACATCAAATTCCCAATATGATAGAGCATCTGCCTTAGAACAATTAGTTTCTTATGTTCATAATGAAATTCACGAAGTTCCTGTTTTGTATGGCGGTGATACTTCCATTCTTCTCTTTGATATTGACAAAGCTGCTCCGTTTTTTCCAAGTCCTTCATAAGAGAATTGAATTGTTCGTAAGTGTTTTTATTTCTTCTTTTATGTAAAATATCATTTGTTATTTGCAGGAGTAAGCTTCCCAATTTTTCAAACAAAATTCCTGTACTTTTCGTGATTGCCCCAGTGTAGTGAGGAGGAAGAATTAAAATGTTCACCAATGTTGAAACGGTAAGGCCTATTGTTGTGGTGCCAAGTCTTTCTACGAAAGCAGCTAAATAGTGATCATGAGTAATCGGGATCATGTTGACAGCCGTCAGCGTAGCAACTAGTATACCGGCCTCAAGCTTAAATTTGTGACAGGTAACGATTGTAAAAATAGCTGCCAATGCATAAGTAATGGCCTGGTCTCCAAAAAGTGCAGCAAAAATCATTGAATATCCGGCGCCAATTACAGCAGATGGAAATCGAATGACACCTTTTTTGATAGAGTCTGAAGCAGTTGGTTCAATCGTTACAATTGCTGTTATAACGGCAAAAATAGGGTTGAAGTTGAAGGCTTGACATATTAAGGCAGTAACAAAAACACCGATTCCTGTCTTAACAACTCTGCCTCCGGCAAATTTAAATTTGGAAAACACCATAATAACCTCTTGTTTTAAAGTTTTATTTTATATTTTTAGGTAAATACTTGATATTTTAAGAAGTATATAATATTTGTATATTACTGGTAGAGCCAGGTCAAGTGTTCTTAAATAATCTGTTTAAATAGCTGGTCATTTGCTATAATATTGTGATGCGGACTAATTTAATATTAATATGCCATGGATGAAAGAAGGAAATAAATTTATGACAACAAATCTTAAGGATGAGGTTTTATCCCGCCGGACATTTGCGATTATCTCCCACCCGGATGCGGGGAAAACCACTTTAACAGAAAAGCTGCTGCTGTTCGGTGGTGCGATTCGCGATGCAGGAACGGTTAAAGGGAAGAAAACAGGTAAATTTGCAACAAGTGACTGGATGGAGATCGAAAAGCAAAGGGGAATCTCTGTTACCTCAAGTGTCATGCAGTTTGATTATAAAGATTGCAAAGTGAATATCTTGGATACACCTGGTCACCAAGATTTCAGTGAAGATACGTATCGTACATTAATGGCTGTAGACAGCGCTGTTATGATTATAGATTCTGCTAAGGGGATTGAGGAACAAACCTTAAAGCTCTTTAAAGTTTGCCGGATGCGTGGGATTCCAATCTTCACCTTCATTAATAAGCTTGACCGTGAAGGGAGATCTCCGCTAGAGTTACTTTCAGAACTAGAAGAGGTAATGGGAATTGAATCCTATCCAATGAATTGGCCGATCGGTATGGGAAAAGACTTTCTAGGGATTTATGATCGGTATTACAATCGGATTGAACAGTTTCGTGTTGAAGATTCAGACCGGTATATCAGTCTTAATGAAGACGGAGAAATTAATGGTGATCACAAATTAAAACAATCTTCTCTTTATGACGAAACTCTGGAAGAGATGATGCTGTTAAATGAAGCTGGAAATGAATTTTCGCGTGAACGTATTGCAAATGGTGAGTTGACACCCGTTTTCTTCGGAAGTGCTTTAACTAATTTTGGCGTACAAACATTTTTGGATGCCTATTTGGAATTTGCTCCCCCTCCACAATCAAGAAATTCAACTGAAGGGGAAATTGATGCACTTTCCGAAGACTTCTCCGGATTTATCTTTAAGATTCAAGCAAATATGAACCCTGCTCACCGTGACCGGATTGCATTTTTGCGGATTTGTTCTGGAAGGTTTGAGCGCGGCATGACAGTCAACATTCCTCGATTAGGTAAGACGATGAAATTGGCGCAATCCACACAATTTATGGCTGATGACCGCAGTACGGTAAATGAAGCTGTCAGCGGGGACATCATTGGTTTGTATGATCCAGGTACTTATCAAATCGGGGATACTCTCACAGTTGGCAAAAATAATTTTCAGTATGAGAAGCTGCCGCAGTTTACACCTGAATTATTTGTTAGAGTGACTGCTAAAAATGTCATGAAACAAAAACATTTTCATAAAGGGATTAACCAACTGGTACAGGAGGGGGCTATTCAGCTCTTTAAAACCGTTAAAACGGAAGATTATTTGCTTGGCGCAGTGGGACAGCTTCAGTTTGAGGTGTTTGAACACCGAATGAAGAACGAGTATAACGTCGAGGTGATTATGGAACGATTAGGTTCTAAGATTACTCGATGGGTTGAAAATGAGACGGTAAATGAAAATTTATCTGCATCTAGAAGTTTGCTTGTAAAAGACAGATATGATAAAAGAGCATTCCTGTTTGAGAATGACTTTGCATTAAGATGGTTCCAGGATAAAAACCCGGATGTTAAATTGTATAATCCTATGGATGATTATCAATCATAACAGCTTGATAAAGTTGGTCCCCTTGATAAGGGGATCTTTTCTTTTGAGAGAAAGTATACATTGACTTAGAGGAATAAAAATAATATATTAAAATAGCAAAATACTTTAGTGCTAAAAAGCGTTTAAGTGCAAAAAACACGGGGGATTATCGACATGAATGAATCACAAGCTGCTATAAAGCTGAAATCATCAGAGGCACTGATTTTAACGTTAATATTACTAACAGGACTTAGTTTTACTATTATCAAATATAATATTGTGCCGCATGTTCCAGTTGTGATGGCCATTTTTATTTTGTTTTTGTATGGGCTTATAAAAAAAGTTCCGATGAGTGAACTGGAAAAAGGGATGATAGAAGGGGCTAAATCAGGTCTTGGTGCGATTATGCTGTTCTTCTTTATTGGAATGCTGATCGCAAGCTGGATGGCTAGCGGAACGATTCCTACTTTTATCTATTTATCTTTGGAAGTCGTTAATGGGAGTTATTTTTATGCGATTGCGTTTGTTGTCACTGCGATCATCGGCATGAGCATTGGAAGTTCCTTGACTACAGCTGCAACCCTGGGCGTGGCATTTATCAGTGTTAGTTCAGCATTAGAACTTTCCATTGCGATCACAGCCGGTGCTGTTATTTCAGGAGCGTTCTTTGGGGATAAGATGTCTCCACTATCAGATACAACAAATCTTGCATCGATGGTTGTGAAGGTAGACATATTTGAGCATATAAAAAATATGACATGGACGACCATTCCGGCGTTCGTTATATCTTTTATTCTATTTGCTTTTTTATCGCCTAAGGATGCTTCTGCGAGTTTTGAAAAGATTAATCTGCTAAAAGAAACGCTTCTAAAACTAGACTTGGTTCATTTCTATTCGATTATCCCGTTTCTATTATTAAGTATACTAGCTATAATGAGGGTCTCAGCCATGTTGACACTAGCAATTGGGATTATCTCTGCACTCCTGCTTTCTATTTTTGTTCAAAAAGATTTTACATTTCAGTTCATGATGGAGCTTTTGTTCTCGGGATATCGTTCTAGCAGCGGTGTAGAGGAAGTAGATGCTCTTTTGGCTAGAGGTGGAATGGAAAGCATGATGTTCTCCATTTCGTTAGTATTGCTTGCTTTAGCTTTAGGGGGCCTATTATTTAAGCTGGGTGTTGTGCCTGCTTTATTAAACGGGATTGCCCACTTGCTCTTTAAAGTGCCTGCACTTATTTTTTCTACAGTTATGACAGCGATTGGCATTAATCTATTAGTGGGAGAACAATATTTATCGATCTTGTTAACAGGAAACACTTTTCAGGATTCGTACAAAAAAGCAGGATTGCATTTAAAAAACTTATCAAGGATTTTAGAGGATGCTGGAACTGTTATTAACCCACTTGTTCCTTGGGGAGTATGCGGTGTCTTTTTAACAGGTGTTTTAGGAGTACCAACTCTTGAATATTTACCATTCACATTTTTCTGTTTAATATCACCGGTTTTGACAATCATTTATGGATTCACCGGGTTTACAATTGTTAAGAACAAATCATAATAAAAGCGAGAAGAAATGCCTTTGTGGATTCTTCTCGCTTTTTTTTAGTTAACCCCCAGAAATTCTCATTTATCTCTCGTAGTTATTTAGTAAAGAAAGCGGCCGCTTTACTAACATCTAAGGAGATGCTATATGAGCAAAAGATAACTAACATTATGATCTTATAACTATTCCACGCATCTTTCTTTTATGGGCTGATGAGGGGATTTTTTAATAGTTTCCAAAAGCTTACCCTTAAAAAAATATCTCCGATATCGTAATATATGGAGATAAGGGTAAGGGGTGAGACTGTTGCTTGGTTTATTGTTTTTGGCTAAAAAGAAAAAACGAACACTTGAAGAAACCGTTCATCGAATTCAGCAAGGTGATACGACTCTGCAAAATGAGCTGATTTCTTCTTATAAACCGTTTATTGCAAAATCAGTTTCGTCCGTATGTAAGAGGTATATTAGCGAAACAGATGATGAATTTAGCATAGGCTTAATCGCTTTTAACGAAGCGATTCAAAAATATGATTCCGATAAAGGGAGTTCCCTGTTAAGTTTTGCGGATGTTCTCATTAAGCGCCGCGTTATTGACTTTATTCGCAGACAACCGAAGAATCAGGGATTAAGTCTAGATTCGAGGGATGAGTTGGAAGAAGATAGTCCGCAGTCATCAATAGAAGCAGAGTTGTCTCTTGATGAATTTCAAAAGATAAAGGAAGCGGAGCAAAGAAGAGAGGAAATTATTCAATTTTCTGGAATTCTTAAAGATTTCGGTTTATCCTTCAATGAACTCATTGAGCAGTCTCCCAAGCATGCTGATGCACGGAAAAATGCGATGATTGTTGCGAAAACTTTAGTGAGTGATCCTGAATTACAGAAGCTCTTATTGGAAAAGAAGAGATTGCCAATTAAACAATTAGAAGACAAGGTGGAAGTAAGCAGAAAAACGATTGAAAGAAATCGTAAATACATTATCGCTATTTCGCTAATTTTCATCGGTGATTATATCTTTTTAAAAGACTATATAAAAGGGGTGTTGGAAACGTGAAAAAAGGTATAATAATGGAAATCAATGATCGTTTTTTAACAATGTTAACCCCTGAAGGCGAGTTTTTGCGGGCAAAAAAGCAAGAGCATTATTATGAAATCGGGCAAGAAATCTATTTCTCGCCCATCCAAGAGACGGAAAAGGAGAAACTGTGGTCGTTTTCGATTTTTAACGGGTTAAAAGGGAAGTCATTTGCAGCGATGGCGATGGCTGTCGCACTTATCATTGCTATTGTTTCATTTATTCCTTTTCATAATCAAAATCAGGTATATGCCTACATGTCTATTGATGTGAACCCAAGTATTGAAATAGGTGTTAATGACCAGCTGAAAGTGATTGAACTGACCGCCTATAATGAGAGCGGAAAACAAGTCATTGAAACAATTGAAGATTGGGAAAATACATCACTCAATGATGTAACAGGTCAACTATTAACGGTGATTAAAGAGCAAGGGTATTTAGCAGCTCAAAAAGACGTTGTTATTGGCACTGTTCACACGGGTAAAATCATTGAGACAAGTGAGGAAAAACTTGATCGGTCCATTAAAAAATTAGAAGAAAATATTAAGCAAGATGAGGTTAAAATTATCTCAGTTGAAGCTACAACAGAGGACCGTGAACTTGCAAAAGAAAGTGGAGTAACGGTCGGTCAATTTGTTAAAGAAAAGACCGAGAAGAACAAAAATCAGACAGAAAAGAAACAGCTCCCAAGTAACAACAAGAAGCCAGAAAAAGTGGAGCCTAAAAACAGCAATGGAATAAAGAATACTCCGGCGAGGAATATAGCACCTGGGCAACAGAAAAAAGCTGAAAACCAAAATAAGTCCCAAGATGTGAAACAAAATAGTAATAAAATTCCGCCAGGTAAAAACAAAGAAGGAAAAGACAATAATAAGAATAAAAGTAATGAAAAAGACCGTAACAATGGGAAAAACAAAAACAACGGTGAAAAAAACCGAAACAATGGGAATAACAGTAAACAGGATCATAATATGAATGATCAAAGTAATAAAAATAAAAACAGGGATAAGAACAATTCATCACATAACCGTGAAGGTAACATAGAGAACAATAAGGAATAACCCGATTGAGATACGTAATCATGATGGTAGTCCGGTTGTATACACAACCGGACTATTCCAGTCTATATTAATTTATAATGGATCTTTTTAAGCTTGATTGTTTCCGCCAGATAATTGTGATTGAGCTTGTTGGACGAGTCTCTTTGTAATCTCTCCTCCAACAGACCCATTTGCGCGTGAAACTGTATCTGAGCCAAGGGTGACTCCGAATTCTTGGGCAATTTCATATTTCACTTGATCCAAAAATTGGTCTACTCCAGGCACTAACAATTTGTTACTGCTCCTTGCCATAATTCTCACTCCTAAAAAATTAATTTTTCCCCCGTATGAATAGTGTTGCATGATATCCTTCTTTCATGTGTGGAAAATATGACTAAGATTTCTTATAGCTGCAAAAAAAGAGCTGATGGACACCAGCTCTTCCTGCAATTATTTAACTACTGCTTCTAATAATACATCAACAATGTGAACAGCTCTCATTTTATCACTCAAGTTTTCTCTTTCGATTCCAAGCTTCATTTGCAGAAGGCAGCCTGGATTTGCTGTCACGACGGTTGTCGCATGTGTTGCTTTCGTTTGTTCCATTTTATAATCCAATATCTGCATGGACATTTCAGATTCCACAATATTGTATATTCCTGCTGAACCACAGCAGCGGTCGGCATCCTTCATTTCCTTAAAATCAATTCCGTCTATTGCACGAAGAAGCTCACGTGGTGCAGACGCCGTTTTCATCACATTTCGTAAATGGCAGGAATCTTGGTACGTAATGATTTGATATGGAAGCTGAAGTTTAACCTTTTTATGAAAGTCTGCTTCGTAAAGGATTTGTGATATATCTTTGATTTTATTTTTGAAATCAACAGCGCGATCCTTCCATTGCGGATCATCCTTTAGGAGATGATCATAATCAACAAGAAATGCCCCGCACCCTCCAGCGTTCGTAATGATATAATCGACATTTAAATCTTCAAACGCTTTAATATTTTGCTTCGCAAGCTCCTTGGAACCGTCCTTTTCGCCGCTATGACCATGTAAGGCACCGCAGCAGCTTTGATCTTTTGGTATGACAATTTCGCAGCCAGCTAATTGAAGCAGCTTCATGGTTGCATTATTGGTCTCAAGAAACATCGTATCCATTAGGCAGCCAGTAAAGAAAGCCACTCGTTTTGTTGTTGTTCCTTGTGAAGGAACAAACTCTGGACGATTTTTCATTTCTCTCATTGTCGGAACTTTTGGAAGAACTCTCTCCATTGTTGCTAAGCTTTCTGGAAACAATTTCATGACACCAGCTGCCCTTGCTACTTTCTGTAAACCAGAGCGTTGATAAAAGCCCAGTAATCCTGTTACCGTTCTCATCCGATTTGGATGTGGAAATAGACCATCAAATACCACTTTTCTTACAGTTCGTACAGGTAAAGAATGCTTTTTGTTCTGGTTAATGATATCACGTGCTTCTTCAAGCAGGTGACCGTAATTGACACCAGAAGGGCATACAGGTTCGCAGGCACGGCAGCCAAGACATTGATTAAGTGATTTCTCAAAGTCTTCGTCTGGTTCAATAAGACCGTCCACAACAGCTTTCATTAAAGCGATACGTCCCCGCGGAGAATGTGTCTCTTTATAACCAGAAGTGATGTATGTTGGACATGAAGGTAAACAAAAACCGCAGCGCATACAATTTAACAATTCATCTTCGTTCATCCTATTTTTGAATTCATCTTGGATTGTTTGTTGTTCTAGAACTGTTGTCATTTTCCAACCACCACACGTTTTCTACTGTCTTTTGCAAATATCTTCCCAGGATTCATAATGTTGTTCGGATCTAGTGCTGCTTTAACAGCTTTCATTGCTGCAATTCCTTCTTTTCCAAGCTTTAATTCAAGATATGGAGCTTTCATAATTCCAACCCCATGTTCACCTGTAATTGTACCGCCTAGTTCAACAGCTTTAATGAAAATTTCTTCAAATGCCTTCTCAACGCGTTCCATTTCTTCTTTATTTCTAGCATCTGTTGGAACAGTTGGATGGAGGTTTCCATCACCGGCATGGCCAAAGGTACAAATATTTAAATCATACTTTTTAGCAATTTCATTGATCGCTTTTACCATATTGGCAATTTCTGATCTTGGTACTGTCGCATCTTCAAGAATGGTTGTTGGCTTTAGTCTTGCTAGAGCTGATAAGGCCCATCTTCTAGCTGTTGTTAATTGTTCTGCTTCCTCGTCAGACTGAGCTACCTGAACAGAAACCGCATTTTCACTTTTACAAATATCTGTCATTTTTTCGATATCTTTTTGAACAACTTCCGGTGATCCATCTTGTTCGATTAAAAGAACAGCTTTTGCATCTGTAGGAAGTCCGATTTTAACATAGTCTTCAACGACAGTGATTGTTGCCTGATCCAAGAACTCTAATGTTGTTGGGATGATCTTGCTGGCAATAATTTTTGAAACAGAACGAGCTGCTGCTTCTAGGTCTTGGTATAGGGCAAGCATCGTTTTTTTCGTTTCTGGCTTCGGAACAAGTTTAAGTGTTGCTTCCGTAATAATTCCTAACGTTCCTTCTGATCCGACGAACAGTCGAGTGAAATCATAGCCTGCGACATCCTTTGCAAGCTTGCCCCCTGATCGCATAATATCGCCATTTGGCAGTACGATTTCCAATGCAATAACATAGTCTCTTGTGACACCATATTTTAGACCGCGAAGCCCGCCGGAATTTTCATTAATATTACCGCCAAGAGTAGAAGATTTCATTGAACCAGGATCTGGCGGGTAAAATAATCCTTTTGCTTCTACTGCATTGATTAGATCAAGAGTAATGGCTCCAGGCTGTACAGTAGCTGTTAAGTTTTCTTCATCGATCTCAAGAATTTTATTCATATGTTTAAAAAGAAACACGATTCCGCCTTCAGTGGGACATGTTCCTCCGCATAAATTAGTACCTGTACCACGAGGTACAACTGGGATTTTATATTCATTACAAATCTTTATTAATGACGAGACTTCTTCTGTATTTCTCGGGCTGACAACACCATCAGGCATCGCTTGAAAATTCGGTGTCGCATCGAATGAATAAGCAAGTCTGCCCACTTTACTGTCATCGAAGTTTTCCTCTCCAACTACTGCGATTAACTTCTTTCTTATTTCTTCTTTTAACATGAAGAGATTCCCCCATAAACTCATTATAAAACGCTTACAAAATAATAAGCGTTATTAAAAGTAACTACATTAAGTATAGAAAAAAGCGGGAAAACCCGCTATGTATAAATATATAAAATATAAACATTTTTCTTTTACTTTTTTGTATGTTCATCTAAAAAGAGAAGCGCTAGGTAAAGGATAAATAAATCATCAGTATTTCGTGGGTTTAAGTTTGTTAATTCTGAAATTTTTTTCAACCGATAGTGGAGGGTATTGATATGTATATGTAAGGATTGTGCTGTTTCTTTTAAATTAAAATCATGATGAAGAAGAGTTTTTAATGTTGTAATAAGCTCTTGTTCTTCCAATAGAGGTTCTATCGTCCGCAGCACAAACTCTTTCTTTGTATGCTGTTTAATATCATCTAATACCATTTCTAATGTCAGATCTTCATCAAATACGACTTCTCCGTCTTTCTTTCTAGCCTTTAAGGCACGTTCTGCCTGGTGATACGAAAGTTGGATTTGTGAAGGACTTACTTTTGATCCAATCCCGATACTCACCACTGTATGCAGTCGTTCTGAAAGGAATGTTTGAAATCTGAAGGCCCTACTGCGGGTATCCGAACGCTCAAGCTCCTTGCTGTTGGAAAGATAAATCACTCTATTGTTTCCCCATCTAGCGATGATGTCATGTTGATTTCGTTCATTCCAAGCTAGAATGGAAAGCCAGCCATCTCGATGTAACAGAGTGGAATCTTGATTGAACTCTGCTATCATTACTCTGCGGTTTACTGACAGGTCGATGTCAAGAAGCTTTGCTCGATCTGTAAATGAATCATCCCATTCTTTAAACTGAATCCAATCCAATAGAAAAGCTTCAATTGAACGAGATTGCCAGTCAAATTGCTCGGTAAAGTAACTTTCGCTTATTAGAAGCTCGGTCATTTTTCGAATGATTTCACCATAAGGAGAAACGGTCTCTGGATCTCCTGTTATTCCAATGACTCCGACAACATCTCTTTGGAAAAAAATCGGCAAATTTATCCCAGCTTTTACACCTCTCAGAATAGCTTGATCTTCCTGAGTAATAATCAATTTATCCTTTTTCTTGGATGCAATAAAGGCACCTTCATGAAAGGTATGAACCCGGTCAGGATCAGTGCTGGCAATAATGATTCCCTGTGTGTTGACAACTATGATATCTTCATTTAATAATTTTCTAACCTCACTGACAATTTTTTCTGCCAGTTCTTGTATAAGCATCTTTATTCCTCCTAATGATCCATTAATTCATTATAGGAAAATTAATATGATACGTAAATTTTTTAATAAGACTTTAAAATTAGGGAGATATTCTTTATGATAGGGGGATAGAAATGGCGAAAGGATAGCAAAAATATGTGGACAGCAACTAAAAAGATCTTTAAGAATTTGACGCCTGCTCAAGTCTTAGTCGGTTATTATGCTCTGGCTATTATTATTTCTGTTTCATTATTAAGCATTCCGGCTGTTCATCAACCCGGAGTACAAGTACCTTTTATCGATAGGTTGTTTACTGCTGTTAGTGCCGTAAGTGTAACAGGATTATCAGTAATCAATATTTCTGAAACGTACAGTGTGTTCGGGATATTTATCTTGATGTTTGTGCTTCAGCTTGGCGGTATTGGTGTGATGACGCTAGGCACCTTTTTTTGGCTGCTTCTTGGGAGAAAAATCGGCTTAAAATCTAGAAGACTGATTATGGCCGACCATAATCAAACGAACTTGGCTGGTTTAGTCTTATTAATTAGGGAGATATTAAAGATCATTTTATTAATAGAGCTAATCGGAACGGTTATTCTAGGATTGTATTTTTTAAATTATTATCCCAGCTGGGAAGAAGCTTTTCTTCATGGGTTATTTGCATCTATAAGTGCAACTACCAATGGTGGTTTTGATATAACAGGACAATCACTAGTGCCTTACGCAAGTGATTATTTTGTCCAGCTTATCAATATTATTTTGATCACGCTAGGAGCTATCGGCTTTCCTGTCCTTATTGAATTAAAACATTATTTATTTCCTGATAAGGAAGAACAGCTGCCTTTTCGGTTTACCTTATTTGCAAAATTAACATCCGTTACTTTTATTGCTCTGTTAGTGGTCGGCACATTAACAATATGGATATTAGAATTTCAGCATGCTTTTAGAGACGTATCGTGGCATAAATCCTTTTTTTACTCTCTCTTTCAGTCTGCTTCAACCAGAAGCGGCGGATTAGCAACGATCGATGTCAGTCAATTTTCTGAGCCTACCTTAATTATTATGGGTATTTTGATGTTTATTGGGGCTTCCCCAAGTTCTGTTGGAGGCGGGATAAGAACAACCACATTTGCGTTAAATATGTTATTCTTATACCATTTTGCGCGGGGAAATAAAAATATAAAAATTTTTAAGCGAGAAGTACACGAAGATGATGTAACCAAGTCTCTTGTTATTTCCTTATTAGCAGTAGGTTTATGTGTTTTTTCATTGATTTTATTATCAATTTCAGAAACACACTCACTATTAGCGCTTCTCTTTGAAATATGCTCTGCATTCGGAACAACAGGGTTGTCTATGGGAATTACTCCTGAGCTAAGCAGTTTCGGGAAATGTGTCATTATGGTTCTGATGTTCATAGGAAGGATCGGTTTAACTTCTTTCTTATTCATGATTGGCGGTAAAAAACGAGAAGTAAATTATCGTTATCCGAAGGAAAGAGTTATTATAGGATAATTTAAGATATAAAAAATAATCCAGGGGAATTCCCTTGGATTATTTTTTATCGATATTTTAATCCTTTCCATGGCTTACATCTTTTGTAGGATGCATGAATGGATAGGCCTTGGGTGGTTTTTTGCTTTCTAAAAGTTCCCTATTTTCCGTTGTGTTCCATCCAATATCATTTGTAGGATGAACCCATTCATCCCCAGACATGATGGCTGGGTCAGTATCGTCAGTCCATTGTTCTAATGGTGAGTTCGGGGAAGAATAATGGCTGTCTCCAATCACTACGCCGTGTTCATTGATGAAGGGAGGATCCATTTTAATCCCCGTATCCTTAAAGTCAGGTGCGCTTATTTGATGTGGTAATGTCTCATCAATCGAAAGGTTCTTTAATTGTTTTTTCTTAGCCATTTGACTGGTCTCCCTTTCATTCGGTTTGATATTAGTTTCAGGTCTTATCTTCTTTTTTATGAGATAAAACTCTAAAGAAATAAATGGAAGTGTAGAGATATTAAAAATGTGAAAAATAAATATGTAACTTTCTAATCAGGGAGGTAGTCTATTTGGCAAAACGTAAGGCTGAACATAATGCAGTTGAAAAATATAGCAAAACTCCAAAGAAAAATCTTCAGGAATCTGAGTTTTCAGCAGAATTCACACACGGCGAAAACCCAATGAAGGGTGCTAATCGAAATTCTAAGCAGGGGAGAGAGGGACGGTCGGAATGACAAAAATAACAAAAGAAATCGTAAATGTTGAGTTTGGCAATGAATTTGGTGATATGAATGCAGCAAAGCAGTATGAAGTTCCTGCTAGCAATCAGGACCATAAGAAAAAATCTAAAAAGAAGAAGTAAAAGCGGTAACTGACCGATATATCGAAAAAGCGGCCGATAATATCAATATCTGACCGATATTTTTGAAATCTGACCGATAAAATAAAATTTTGACCGATATACACCCAAAAGTGACCGATATCCTTCGTTTTTATCGAACCACGCCTATTAAAAACAGGGTCAACTCTATAAGA
This sequence comes from Robertmurraya dakarensis, assembly GCF_900156875.1. Lineage (GTDB taxonomy): Bacteria > Bacillota > Bacilli > Bacillales > Cytobacillaceae > Robertmurraya > Robertmurraya dakarensis. The sequence continues at coordinate 1,078,672 of NZ_LT707408.1, forward strand.
GTCGACCCTGTTTTAAATTAATACTCAGTTTTTTCACTACAATATACAAAAAAAGAAGCCTTTTCCTGTGCACTATCAAAATAGATTAGTACTGGCATTGGATTTTTCAATAGAGTGCCTGTATTCAAGTAATGCTCTAGGTCAAATGCAAATTTCTCGAGAATTGTATGTTTGTACAACTCTTTCTCTGCTACTTGCATCTTGTCAAAATCACTTCCCAGAAGTGAAGGCTGCCTCAAAATACTTTGATAAAGCGAAGATCTTTCGGCCTTATCATAGCTTGTCCCCCACCAAGGTTTTCTAGGTTTATATTTTGAGCCTTTTAAGTAATCCAGCTTCATTAAACTTTCGATTATATCGATTTTTTCCGTGCCCTTGTATTGAAGAAATTGGTATAACCGTTTGTACAGGTCTTCAAGTTGATGACCGATTCTTGACCATCCTTGAGATTCCCAATAAGATCCAAACTCCTGGAAAAAGTCAAAAGGAGTAGGAAATACGGACGAAACTAAATACTCAATCGTATGATCCATTCGGTGATCATTCCAATATTTTTCTAAAACGTCTTCCACTTGTTTAATCTTAATAATATCTTGGAATGTCAGAACATTATTACCAAGGATTTCGTATGGCGAATGATCCATATAAATATAGTTGTATTTTTCTGCATTTAATCTTAAGCCAGTTCCGCGCAGCATCTTTAAGAAACCAAGCTGCAGCTCTTCCGGTCTTAATGCAAAAACATCGTTGAAAGTCCTTCTAAAGGAATCGTAATTTTCTTCAGGCAGTCCAGCAATTAAATCAAGATGCTGATCAATTTTTCCGCCTTCTTTCACCATTGTGACTGTTCTTGTCAGCTTTTCAAAGTTTTGCTTTCTCATGACTAATTCATTCGTGTAATCATTGGTGGACTGAACACCGATTTCGAAACGGAAAAGCCCTGGAGGAGCTTCTTGATTTAAAAATTCTATTACTTCTGGTCTCATGATATCAGCGGTGATTTCAAATTGAAAAACTGTGCCTGGAAGATGTTCGTCAATCAAAAAGCGGAACATTTCCAATGCGTAGCTCCTGCTAATATTAAAGGTACGATCGACAAACTTAATTGTCTTGGCCCCATTTTGCATTAAATAGCGAATATCATCTTTAATTTTTTCACGGTCAAAATAACGAACTCCCACTTCTATTGAAGATAAACAGAATTGACAGCTAAACGGACATCCTCGGCTCGTTTCAATGTAAGTAACACGCTTGGAGAGATTCTGGATGTCCTCTTCAAAACGAAAGGGTGAAGGGAGGTTTCGTAAATCAAGCTTATTTCTTTGCGGATTGATCCGGACAATTCCATTCTCACGATAAGCAATGCCATGTGTGTTACTTAAAACATCATCACCATTTATAGTGCGTAATAATTGCTTAAAGGTTTCTTCCCCTTCGCCAATGACTATATAGTCAAACTCAGGAACCTTTTCCATCCATTCCACGACATCATATGTGACTTCTGGCCCGCCAACGACAATGTGTATAGCAGGGTCAATTTTCTTGATCATTTTGATGACTTTAATCGTTTCTTCTATATTCCAAATATAACAGCTAAAACCGATAAGATTAGGATTTTTTTGGATGAGGTCCGTGACAATATTCATCGTGGGGTCCTTAATCGTGTATTCAGCAATTTGAACATCGAACTCAGGCTCTGCAAATGCTTTTAAATATCTTATAGCAATATTGGTATGAATGAACTTGGCATTCAAAGTGGTACAAATTATATTCATATAGATTGAAAACTCCTTTATAAGAGTAGTCTTATTTGTTAAAATAACAATTTTTTATTATAACCTATTGTAGACAAAAATAATAGAAGAAAAACGAAACAGAACATATAAAAGCTCCCTCCAGTTAGGAGAGAGCTTTTAAAGTTCCTATGGAAGCATCCAAGATAAGATATTGCTCTGAAGGAACGTAATGGTACAAACTATTAATAATAGGAAGATACTATGCTTTAAGGTGAAGCGCAACAACTCAGATTCTTTGCCAGCTAGACCCACAGCAGCACAGGCAACAGCAATCGATTGAGGTGAAATCATCTTACCTGTTACACCGCCGCTTGCGTTAGCAGCAAGTGCTAAAGTTGGATCCATTCCCACAGAAGTTGCTGTAACTTGCTGTAATTTAGCAAATAACAGGTTTGCGGAAGTGTCTGAACCCGTGATAAATACGCCGAGCCAGCCCAAGACTGGTGAAAAGAATGGGAAGAGAGCACCTGTTTTTGCTAGTACCATCCCCAAAGTTGTCGTCATGCCAGCTGCATTCGTAACATATGCGTAGGCTACAACCGACGAAATCGTAATGATTGGATATTTTAATTCGTTCAAAGTATCCGCAAATGTTTTTGCCCAGTCGCCCCAAGAAATACGAACAATAAATTTCGTAATAATGGCTGCAATTAAGATGGCAGTTCCCGCTGCAGCTAAGATTTCAAGCTTATATACAGCAGCAATTGGATCTCCTGCATCATTAAAGATTTGATTGTGCAAGAAAGGAACTTCCGGCATAAAGGTTAAAGCATGTCCAAGAGAATTAACCGCTTGCAGTATGACATTTGTTCCTTCGTAATGACCAGTTAAAGCTGTTTTAATTGCAGGTACTCCCCACAGCGAGATAATTCCAGTTAAGACAATGAATGGAGACCACGCCTTAAATATTTGTGCTCCAGTGAATTGGCTGTCTTTTTTGGCAATAAGTGCTTTAGCTGCAGCAGGTGCATTTGCAGCCTTTTCTTCAGAGAAACGGTAAATGTTTTTTGGCTGCCAGAATTTCATAAATACAGCTAGTGCCACTAAAGAAATAAGGGCTGAGAGAACATCGGGCAATTCAGGGCCTAAGAAATTTGAACTTAAAAACTGTGTTAATGCGAAAGTAATACCAGACACTAAAACGGCTGGCAGTACTTCAATCGTCTTCTTGAATCCTACCATGATAAAAACAAGGAAGAATGGGATAAATACAGAAAGCAGTGGTAATTGTCGGCCTACAACTTTAGATATTTCCATTGCAGGGACACCTGTAGGACCTTCCATTGCGATGATCGGGATTCCGATAGCGCCGAAAGCAACAGGTGCTGTATTTGCAATTAAACAAAGACCAGCTGCATATAAAGGGTTGAAACCAAGACCAACTAATAAGGCTGCAGAAATTGCAACTGGAGCTCCAAACCCAGCAGCTCCTTCTAAAAATGCACCAAAAGAAAAGGCGACAAGTAGTGCCTGAATACGTCTATCCTCAGTTATAGATAAAACAGAGTGGCGAATGATATCAAATTGCCCTGTTTTTACTGTTAAGTTATATAAGAATACTGAAGTAATAATGATCCAGCCGATAGGCAATAGTCCGTATACGGCTCCTTGAGTTGCGGACATAACTGCTGGCATTACCGGCATTCCATAAGCAAAGACAGCTAGAATAAGAGCAAGAAGTAAAGTCGTCAATCCAGCAATGTAGCCTTTCATTCTCTTGATGGCTAGAGCCCAGAAAAAATAAAGAATTGGAATAATAGCAATTAAAGCTGATAAAGCAAGACTGTCACCAACGGCTGTAAAGTTTTGAGTGAATGTCACGATTCTTTCCCCCGATTTTCATATAGATGTCAAAGGTCTTATAATTAAAGTCCCCCAAAAATGTTCTGTTACGCTCCTTTCCTCAAAAAGTAATCGTTTTCATGTTTTCATAGCATAAGATGATTAGGTCATCTGATGACTAGTGTTAAAATTATATTTTGTTTATGATAAAATTTCAATATATCTATGAAAAGATTGTGGCGTTTTTGTGAAATTTTTATGAAAAAATACCAACAAAAATAAAGGCGCTATTTTCTAAATTTTATGTATAATAGATCTATAAATTCAGTTATGAAAAAAGGGGATTAGCAGGTGAGCCGGATGAAGTATAAACAGATAAAACCTAAAAAAATTTACGAGGAAGTTGCCGAAACTCTTCATGAGTTGATTAGAACGGGTCAACTAAATCCAGGTGATAAATTAGATTCTGTCCAACAGTTAGCGGAAAACTTTAATGTTGGCAGATCGGCAATAAGAGAAGCTCTATCTGCGTTAAAGGCAATGGGATTAGTGGAAATGAAGCAGGGGGAAGGTACCTTTGTAAAAGGGTTTGAAGCGAAAGAATTGATATTTCCGTTATCAACAGCTATTTTGATGAACAAAGAAGATATCGCTCATCTTTTAGAAGTCAGAAAAATTATTGAAACAGGTGCTGCGGCATCAGCTGCTAAAAATAGATCGGAAGAAGATATAGAAGCAATGGCAATGGTACTAGATGAGATGAAGAAGGCACAAGGAGACGGAGAATTAGGGGAGAAAGCTGACTTTAAATTTCACTTAACTTTAGCAGCTGCTTCACATAATCCATTGCTATCTAATTTATTAGAACAGGTTTCAGGGCTCATGATTGAAACGCAAAAAGAAACGCGCAGGATATGGTTCTACTCAAAACAAACAACAAGTGAAAAGCTGTATGAGCAGCATGTTGATATTTTTAGAGCGATTGAAGCAAAGAATGAGGATAAGGCTAGAGAGGCTATGCTTTCACATCTAGATAATGTGGAGGCGATATTGAATAAATATTTTGAAGAAACTGGAAAGAATGCTTGAGCTAAATAAGGGGAATTTAATAATATATTAACTAACTATATGGTGGAATAATATAAATAGAGGGAAGAAACCGGATTTTGCCGGTTCCCCTTTAGATTACCCTATTAATACTGTTTATAAGCTGTGAACATGGTCATTCCATAATTTTTTTAGGATAATATTTCCTGTGTACAAATTTTAATGAAAACTCTTTCAAAAAATGAATAAAGTGTAGTAGTATTATTCTAGTGGAGAATTGTAAACTTCCAATTACTAGTCATCAGATGACCTGTTAATCAACATAAGATTATGAGGTTCTGATTATATGATATGTAGAAGGAGCGGGAATAATGAAAGTAACCCTATTTGCTACCTGCATGGTAGATTTGTTTCAAGGGAATGTAGGAAAAGCAACAGTTGAAGTATTAGAAAGACTGGGATGTGAAATAGATTTTCCAGAAGCACAAACTTGCTGCGGCCAGCCAGCTTATAACAGTGGTTATGTTGAAGAAACAAAAGCTGCTATGAAAAAAATGATTCAAGCATTTGAACATGCTGAATATATAGTTTGTCCGTCTGGATCTTGTGCGTACTTCTTTAAAGAGTATCCCCATGTTTTTAAAGATGATCCTGTTTGGAAACCAAAAGCACAAGCACTTGCCGACAAAACGTACGAATTTACCCAATTTATTGTTGAGGTTTTAAAAGTAAAAGATGTAGGGGCACGTTTAAACGGAAAAGCTACATATCATACTTCTTGTCATATGACACGTCTATTAGGCGTAAAAGAACCACCAATGGAACTATTGAAACATGTTAAAGGTCTAGAATTTACAGAACTTCCGAACAAAGAACAATGCTGTGGTTTCGGTGGTACTTTTGCCGTGAAAATGCCTGATATTTCAGAGCAAATGGTGGATGAAAAAGTGGAACATGTTGAGGAAACAGGAGCAGAGTATTTGGTTGGTGCAGATGCAGCCTGCTTAATGAATATAGGCGGAAGAATCAATCGTGAAGGCAAGAATATTAAGGTAATGCATATTGCAGAGGTCCTTAACAGTCGATGATGTCGCGCAGTAAAATTCTTGCATCGAGAAAAAGGGGGAAATACCAATGGCAATGAAAATTGGCACAGGGGAATTTAATGATCGTGTTGGGACTGGCATAAAAGATTCCTTTATGCGCGGCGCTGTTTCAAGTGCCCAGGAAAGATTCCAATCACGTCGTCTTAGTGCTGCTGAAGAACTCGGCAATTGGGAGGATTGGCGTTCCCATGGAGAAGAAATACGCCAGCATGTTCTTGAGAACTTAGATTACTATTTATATCAATTAAGTGAAAATGTCTCAAAACGAGGCGGACATGTCTTCTTTGCTCAAACAGCTGAGGAAGCAAGTGAATATATTAAGAATGTTGTTGAGAAAAAAGAAGCTAAAAAAATTGTTAAGTCAAAATCAATGGTAACAGAAGAAATCAACTTGAATGCCGCTTTAGAAGAAGCTGGCTGTGATGTAATTGAAACGGACTTAGGGGAATACATCTTACAAGTTGACGATCATGAACCGCCATCTCATATCGTAGTGCCTGCACTACATAAAAATAGACAACAGATCCGTGACGTTTTTAAAGAAAAGCATGGATATGATAAATCGGATGAGCCAGAAGAGCTTGCGCTGCATGCCCGTGAAAAACTTCGACAAGAATATCTAAATGCAGATGTTGGGATTACAGGCTGTAACTTTGCAATTGCAGAAACGGGATCGGTTACATTGGTTACCAATGAAGGGAATGCGGATTTAGTTATGGCATTGCCTAAGACGCAAATTACGGTAATGGGAATGGAAAGACTTGTTCCGACCTTTGAAGAAATGGAAGTGCTTGTTAGCTTATTAACGAGAAGTGCGGTAGGGCAGAAGTTGACAAGTTATATCACTACTGTTACGGGACCTAAGGAAGAAGGGGATGTAGATGGTCCTGAAGAGTTCCACCTTGTTGTTGTAGACAATGGCAGATCTGGAATTCTTGGCGGTGAGTTCCAATCCGTCCTTCAATGTATCCGTTGTGCGGCCTGTGTGAACGCATGTCCTGTTTACCGTCATGTTGGCGGTCATAGCTATGGTTCAATCTATTCTGGTCCAATTGGAGCAGTATTATCACCACTTTTAGGCGGATATGATGACTTTAAAGAATTGCCATATGCTTCAACTTTATGCGGGGCTTGTACGGAAGCTTGTCCGGTTAAAATTCCACTGCATGAGCTGCTGCATAAACACCGTCAAGTGATCGTAGAAAAAGAAGGAAGGGCGCCAGTAAGTGAAAAATTATTAATGAAGGCTTACGCTTTTGGAGCATCTTCTCCGTCTTTATTTAAATTTGCCACTAAGATTGCTCCAACTGTTACATCACCTTTTACAGATGGAGATAAAATTACAAAAGGTCCAGGCCCATTAAAAGCATGGACAAATATTCGTGATTTCCCTGCACCAAATAAAGAGAATTTCCGGGATTGGTTTAAAAATCGTCCAAAAGGAGGGGCTAATTAATGAACGGAACTATTCAAAATCGTGATGCTTTCTTAGGTCATATTGCCAACCGACTTGGACGAGAGCGAAAAACAAGTGTTGAACGTCCTAAGTGGAAATATAATCCACAGGATGAAGTGCTTAAGAATGCTACACAGGATGAACTTGTGGAAGTGTTAAAAGAACAATGTAAAAACATTCATACAAATTTCGTCTTATCAAATTCGAAAGATCTTACAGAATCAATTAAAAAAGTGGTTAATGAATATGGTGGAGGACCAATCGTAGCTTGGAAAGATGAAAGGTTTGACCAATTCGGCTTAACGAATTTAATGAATAAAGAATGGCCTGAATCTGGAGTTGACCTTCACTTCTGGGATCACACAAAAGGTAAAGAAAACATAGACAAAGCTAACTATGCTAATGTTGGAATCACAGTAAGTGATGTAACTTTAGCAGAATCTGGAACTGCTGTTTTATTCAGCAGTAAGGATAAAGGAAGGACGGTAAGTTTCCTTCCAGCCACTTCAATTGTTTTAATACCAAAGAGTACCATCGTCCCTAGAATGACACAAGCTGCACGAATTATTAGTGAAAAAGTTAGAAGTGGAGAAACAGTCGCTTCATGTATTAACTTTATCACAGGTCCAAGTAACTCGGCGGATATCGAGATGATCCTTGTAGTGGGTGTTCATGGACCGATTAAAGCAACATATATCATTGTAGAAGATATGTAATAAAGTGAAGCAGAGACTTACACAATCGTGTAGGTCTCTTTTTTATGCAAGAACAAAGATTTTGCTATATGGATATAACACTAGTGAGACTACCCTGTTATAATACAATAATTTTTCTGTTATATAAACAAGGTGTATTGTAATATGTAGGTGTAATTGGAGTTTATTTTAACTGTTTCAGAAAAAAATATATTGTGTATGATTTTTATCACAGCAATTCTAATTATACTTATTTAAAATATGGAAGAGAGAGAAAATTATTTAAAATAAATAATCATTGTTACATATAAGGAGGGAGAATATGTCTATTTTACCGAAGAAGAATCAATTAGGTTTCTTTGAGATTCGTTTAGAATCGATCGGTGGTTTAGGTGCAAATTTAGCTGGTAAAATGCTGGCAGAAGCTGGAGTTTTGGGGCTTGGTCTTAACGGATCTAACTTTTCTTCATATGGATCCGAAAAGAAAGGATCACCTGTAAAAAGTTTTATACGATTTTGCGATGCAGATGTTGAAATTCGTGACCACAGTCCAATTGAACAACCGCATGTTATAGGCGTTTTTCATGAAGCACTATATAAAACGGTTGATGTGGTAAGTGGATTATCTGCGGATGGAATTGTATTAGTAAATTCGACTAGAAATTTTGATGATATCAAAAATGATTTAAATATAAAATACGGTACTGTTGCCATTGTAGATGCATTAGGGATTGCTGTTGAGGAAAAAACAAAGGTTAACACAGCTATGCTTGGCGCTCTATTTCGCATTTGTGATTTCTTAGATCCTGAAGCAATGAAAAGTGTTATCAGGAAAACCTTTGAAAAGAAGTATCCTCATTTAGTAGAGCCTAATATTCGTACATTTGAGAGAGGCTTCAACGAAGTGCAATTTAAGCACTTTGAAACACCAGCAAATGCAAACGGAAAAGCCTTTAGTCGTCCACAGCCAGTTTTAGGTTATGAGACACAAACAATGGGCGGTGTTCTGACCTCTCAAGGAAACAGTATTCTTAAAGATTTAAGCGGCTCCCGTCAAGGGTTTTTACCTGAGTTTGATCAAGAACAATGTATTAACTGTGCGGCATGTGACAATGTTTGTCCGGACTTCTGTTTTGTTTGGGAAGAAGGAGAAGATAAACGAGGAAGAAAGCAAATGTTCCTTAAAGGAATTGATTATCAATACTGTAAAGGCTGTTTAAAATGTGTTGAAGCATGTCCAACAACTGCATTAAAGGATCTTCGTGAAACGATCGGTTATGCAGATGCACACAGAGTGAAACAGAACTTTCCGTATGTAGCAGGGGGGATTTCTTGATGGCTATTTTAGAAAGAGAATTGAAGGTTACGGAAGAGAACACTGCGGCAGAACAAGTCATGACATTTGAATCTGGAAATGAAATGGCTGCTATGGCCGCAGCTCAGATTAATTATCACATAATGGGTTACTTTCCGATTACTCCATCAACAGAAGTTGCCCAATATTTAGATCAAATGAAGGCACGGGGCGAACACGATATCAAATTAATTGCAGCAGATGGTGAACATGGGTCAGCCGGAATTTGTTACGGAGCAGCAGCAACAGGTGCCCGTGTCTTCAATGCTACGAGTGCAAATGGATTCTTGTATATGATCGAGCAGCTTCCAGTCCAATCTGGAACACGCTTTCCGATGGTTATAAATTTGGTCACAAGAGCTGTCAGCGGCCCACTAGATATTAGAGGGGATCATTCAGATTTATACTTTGCTTTAAATACAGGCTGGGTCATTTTAACTGCTAAAACTCCGCAAGCTGTTTATGATATGAATATCATGGCATTGAAAATTGCGGAACATTCTAAAGTACGTTTACCAGTTATTGTGGCTTATGATGGCTTCTTTACTTCGCATCAAAAGAGAAAAGTGGAGTATTTTAAAGATCGTAAGGTTGTACAAGATTTTGTCGGTGAATGTCCGACTGGCTATCATTTTGCCCGAGATCCGAAAAAGCCGGTTACAATCGGTGCTCATATGAATGGAGAAGATTTAACAAACAATCACTTCCAGCAATCGCAAGCGATGTATGCTGCAGGCGATGTCTTCCAAGAAATTGCTGCAGAATATGAAAAATTATCTGGCCGTAAATATCCTGTACTTGATCTTTATAAAATGGATGATGCAGATGTTGCTTTATTTTTATTAAACTCAGCAGCAGAATCAGCAAAAGATGTTGTCGATAAACTGCGCAGCCAGGGAATAAAAGCTGGGGTTATTAGTCCGAATATTATTCGTCCATTTCCAGCAGAAGCTATAAAGGATGCCCTGAAAAATGTAAAAGCATTGTTAGTTGGTGAGAGAGCAGACTCTTATGGCGCACATGGTCCGAATTTAACGCATGAAGTAAAATCTGCCATTCAAGAAGATAAAGATAATAAAACAATTGTACTCAGCCGAGTATTTGGACTTGGAGGAAAGGACTTCTATGCGGATGATGCCGAGAATTTCTTTTCAATGGCTATTGATGCGATGAAAAAAGGATATGCTGAAAAACCATTTGATTATTATGGTCATGTTCCAGGAGATCCTAATAATGTATTAAAACCTGTTATAACGCCTCAGCACGGGGACGTTTTTAACTCAGGGTTAATCAAAGTTACAAAAGACGAAGAGACGAATAAGCTAAAGGTAAAAATGCCGCCGCTTCGTGCGTTAACATCGAAGCCAAAACGTCTTGCATCCGGACATGGTGCTTGTCCAGGCTGTGGTATTTTTGGCGGTTTAGAATTGTTCTTTAAAGGGATCGAAGGAGATGTCGTTGTCTTATTCCAAACAGGCTGTGCTTATGTTACGACAACGGCTTACCCGCATACATCTCATAAGCAAACGATGATGCATAACCTTTTCCAAAACGGAGCTGCTACATTATCAGGGACACTAGAAGCATTTCTTGAGTTGAAACGAAGAGGTGAAGTAAATGTATCTGATGATGCAACCTTTGTTATGATTACAGGGGACGGCGGAATGGATATCGGAATGGGGTCAGCGATTGGAACTGCGCTTCGAAACCATAAATTAATTATTCTTGAATATGATAATGAAGGTTATATGAATACCGGATCGCAAATGTCTTACTCTACACCAATTGGAAATATGACAAGTACAACAAATGTAGGAAAAACACAAAAAGGTAAGGCATTCCATCATAAAGATACACCACAGATTATGGCATCAACGAATATTCCATATGTTTTTACGGGCACAGAAGCATTTCCTCAGGATCTCGTTAAAAAGGCTGCAAAAGCTCAGTGGTATGCTCAAAATGTTGGTACTGTTTATGGGAAAATATTAATAACATGCCCATTAAACTGGAAATCTGAGGATCGTTATGGGAATACGATCATGGAGGCTGCAGTAAATTGTAATTTCTTCCCGCTTTATGAAGTGGAAGAAGGAGTTACGAATATTACCTATAATCCTGAAGACAAAAAGAAGAAGATTCATCTCTCTGAATGGTTAAAATACATGGGTAAGACAAAGCATCTGTTAAAAGATGAAAACAAGGCAATTTTATTTGATTTTGAGCAAGAAATAGAAAAAAGATGGCTGCGCTTAAAAGCTAAACATGAAAATCCATTTTTGTAAGAAAGCTAAATCTATTTAATAAAATAATATTTGAACAAGAGAAGATTCCTGCTGATTGGGTCTTCTCTTTTCTTTGAGATACCTCTTATAATCGTACAATCCAACATTTTTCTCGGAATTTTGCAGGTTTTTTCCTTTTTTTGTAGAATAAACAGATTATTGAAGTAGCTATGAGGAGGAGTACGGTGAAGGAGAGGAGATTTTTCGACGAGGACGAACAATCAGTAGCCGAGAAAAGTAGCATACGAGAACTTGAGAAAAAGAATGCTGAGTTATATAAGGATTTATTTATAGAGGCCATTGATGGGATTGTTTTCTGGAATGATGAAGGAGTTATAGATGCCAATGAATCTGCATGTAAAATATTTGAAAGCAGTATTGAAGATTTAAAGGGACGAAGAATATTTGAATTTGTTATCGATCATGATGGTCGATATGATAAAGTCGTAAAGACATTAAGAACAGAAGGCTCTGTTCGAGATGAGTTATTATATATAATGCCGAACGGACAAAAGAAATATCTTGAATTCACATCAAAACTGAATGCTGTTGATGGAAACCATATGACTATTTTTCGAAATGTAACGGAAAGATATGAAATGGAACAGCAACTGAGGGAAAGAGAAAACAAGTTTCGAAATGTTTTTGAAGGTGCACTAGAGGGTTTCATTCTATGGAGAGATGACAATGAAGAAATTGTTGACGTTAATCCTTCCGCTGCAAAGATGCTAGATGTAATTAAGGAGGACCTAGTTGGGCAATCCTTCTTAAGCGCATTAGAGAATCTAGGGGTAACAAAAGAGAAAGCAGATGAATATTTAGATACTTTTAAAAGAGCTGGACAATCGGAAGGTGCAATCTCCTTTTCGTTAAAATCAGGTGTTAAAAAGCATTTTGAGTTCTCCATGAAGCATAATGTTTTTTCCGATCTAAACTTAATCACTTTTAAGGATATTACTGAAAAATTGCAACTGGAAGAAGAGCTCAGAAAATCTGACACTTTGAATGTAATTGGGGAGCTTGCAGCCGGAATTGCACATGAAATTCGCAATCCGATGACAGCTTTAAAAGGCTTTATTCAATTGTTGGAACCTACGATAAAAGATAAACATTCCCTTTACTACGATGTCATTATAAACGAATTGAATAGAATTGATTCAATTATCAACGAATTCCTCATTTTGGCCAAACCGCAGGCAGTACAATATTCAGAAAGAGACATTGTACAAATTATGAGAGAGACGGTAGACTTATTAGGTGCACAAGCAGTACTTCATAATATACAAATCTGTATGGATTACGAATATAATATTCCTAATCTATTTTGTGAACCTAATCAATTAAAAAAGGTATTCATTAACTTGATTAAAAATGCAATTGAAGTTATGCCAGAAGGCGGTAAGATTACTATTTCCATTAACCAGTTGAAAGGTGAAAAAATACATATATCTATTAAAGACGAGGGTTTTGGTATGACGCCTGAAAAGCTGCAAAAACTTGGGGAACCATTCTATACAACAAAGGAAAAAGGAACCGGTTTAGGCTTAATGGTTTCATTCCGTATTATTGCTGAACATCAAGGAGTGATCGAGGTCGAAAGTGAGGAAGGTTTGGGAACAATCTTTCATATCTATTTACCTCTTCAACAGGGAGGAAAAGATTAATGTCAGAAACACGGAAGTACATTATTTGTCAAAGTCTAATCGGTGCTATTTACATTGTGTCTCAAAGTCAAAAAATAGTGGCAGTTCATATGGGGGAGGATGATTTTAAAAAAGATGAAAACCAAGAAACTATAGAATTTGATCCCCAGGATACTCTACTGCTAACCGCTAAAGCACAGTTAGAAGAATACTTTTTAAATAAAAGAACAACATTTGACTTACCTGTTGAAAAAAACGGGACACCATTCCAAATGTCTGTATGGGAAGTATTAAATGATATTCCTTATGGAGAAACAAGAAGCTACCAGGAAATTGCACAAGCAATCGGGAATGCTAAAGCTGTTAGAGCGATCGGACAGGCAAATAAAGCTAACAGACTCCCGATCTTGGTTCCTTGTCATCGAGTGATTGGCAAGAATCAATCATTAACTGGTTATGCTGGAAAGAGAACAGATATAAAGGAAGAACTCCTTTTATTAGAAGGAGCTCACTTTCGTAAATAATATAAAAACAATTGACATAATAGAACGGGGGTGGCTGCTGCTAAGCGGTCACCCTATTAGTATGCAAAAAGGAATTAAGAATCTTTCATACAGAGAAAAAGCCATATAACGAAGTGCTAATAATGTCGAAATATTAGCGGGTAATCGCTTACATTTTTAGCTAAATTTTTTCGAGAAAAAAACTTTGTCTAATTTTGCGATTCTATTTACATTTCTAGAAATTCTTGTAATAATTCTTCAAGTAATGTATTTTTATTAAGTTAAAGAGATAAAGGATAAGGGATAGAATTAGGAGGAAGAATTGGTGGATCAGAATAATGAGGAAATGCTGGAGGAGATCCAAAAGAAGAGAGAGAAAATGATCGAATCTGCAAGAAAAAATGGTTTTACTAGTGTCGATACTATCCGTTACAGCCAAGAACTTGATAGACTTATATATGATTATCAATGTACCTTTCAAAAAGCAAATCACCACACACAAGAAGTGAAAATTGTTTTTAAGCAAATGATGTTGATATGGCCAAAAGCATTGGTAAATGTGTAAGCACATCTTTGAAATAGTACCAGCAAGACTCTATTCATATGAAAATAACCGTAATCCAATCATATAAGCAAGGAAGGCTCTCGGAAGTCTTCCTTTTATTTTGTCCTTTTAAGAAAATTAAGAAAGTATATGGTTAGGAGTATCTGCTTCCAGACAATTAGTTAAGACTTGTTTCTTATGGAAGATTGTTAACCTTAAAGGTTCCTATGTTATTAAAAAGACTTCCCCTTTGTGATGGCTATCACAACCTTTAATTATGTAAGGGTATATAATAATAGCTATCCAATGTTGAAAGGGGAAAATGTCATGCAAGGTTGTCCTAGTGGATTATTGGGGAACGAGATTGTTGAACTGTCAGAGGGCTTAGCTCAGTTGAAAAAGGAGCATCCGCCATTACTTGCCCTTTTATCTGACTTGTTAACACTTTGTAAAGAAGTGGAAGCGCAAGACGATAAGGAAAAGCTATTTTTACAATTGGCTGAAGATGTGAAATCTTTTTCGGAAAAATTAGAGTATCATTCAACCCGTGAAGAAGACTACTTATTCAGAAAGATGGAAGAATATCTTGGAGTAGGTGTAGGTCCTATAGTCGTGATGGAATATGAACATGAAGAAGCGAAAAGAAATATTAATCAATTTTTGGATAATGCGAAAGAAAAAGAGCAGCTTTCAGCGGATGAAATAAAAGAAAATGTTTCCCTCATCATAAATGCAAATTATACTTTAGTGAATCACTTTGCTAAAGAGGAAAATGTTCTTTATCCGATGGCTGAAAAAATGCTTTCAAGTGAGGAAAAAGAAGAATTAAAACAAAAATTATGTAATGAAAAATAAGGATGGGAAACCATCCTTATTTTTGTATACCTAAGCTAATATTGCTTTCGGTCGTTAGGTAATAACAATGTTAACAAACCAATCAGTGGAAGGAAACCTGTTAAAATAATGGTTAATGAAAGACCAATTTTATCAGCTAAATAACCTAAAACAATCGATCCAATCGCTCCCATTCCAAATGCCAGCCCAACAGTTAACCCTGACATCAGCCCGATTTTACCTGGAACAAGCTCCTGGGCGTAGACAACTGTTACAGAAAAACTTGACATTAAAATGAATCCCGTCACGACCAATAAAATGATAGCAAGAGCAGGGGAAGCAAAAGGGACTAAAATAGACAGTGGAGCAGCTCCTACTAACGAAAAAAGAATTACATTTTTCTTACCAAAACGATCTGCTAAAGGACCACCGAAAAATGTTCCCACAGCTCCGGCAACTAAAAAGGCAAACAGGTACACTTGCGATTTTTCGATTGAGAAACCATATGAATCGATGGTATAGAATGCGTAATAATTGGTAATGCCGGATACATACCAAGAACGGGCAAATATTAAGAGCATAAGTAAAACAAGATAAAAGATAATTTTGTTTGTAAAAGGATTGCTTGCAGTTCCTGATGCATTCACTTTACCTTTTGCATTCGCGTGCTCAATTCGCAGTTTCCCTGCATACCAATTTGCGATGTAAATTAACAGTCCTACGGCTAAAGCTGCAACCAACGTAAACCATGCAGCACCAAATTGTCCTAAGGGTACAAGGATTAACGCTGTAATCATGGGGGCTAAGGCTTGACCAGAGTTTCCTCCAACCTGATAGATAGACTGTGCTAAGCCTCTTCGCGGCCCAGCTGCCATATAAGCAACCCTGGATCCTTCTGGATGAAATACAGCTGATCCAAGTCCGATAAATAATACAGCTAACACGATCCATATGAAAGATGGCGCTAATGATAGTCCGAGTACACCAAATAAGGTAAATGTTAAGCCGATTGGCAGTGCATAGGGAATTGGCTTTTTGTCGGTGGCCATTCCAATTACTGGCTGCATAATCGATGAAACCATATTTAAGGAAAAAGCAATAATACCAAGTTGTGTAAAAGTGAGTCCCATTGAGTTTGCTAAAATCGGAAACATGGCCGGAATAACAGCTTGGATGGAGTCGTTTAATAAATGACAGATCCCAATAATAAATAAAATCTTATAATTTGTAGCTTCTTGTTCTTTTTGTAGAGATTGGGAAGGTATAGCTGCTTGACTCATCGTTCAATCCTTCTTTCCAAATTAATATAATGTTATTTTACTAGAAAAAATTTGAAAATGGAAAAAACTTTTAATGACCATTTAAGGTACCCATTTAAGGTACCAGGTACCGTCTGTGGACAGTTATGCCGTTTTGTGTTTCTGGGGTGGACATTAGGGTCGTTTTTCTAAAAAAAAGATGAACACTTGGTTCCGTGTTCATCCTCTAGAGAATATAGTCTTTCTATATCATTTTTCTTTAACCAACGGAAGTGTAATCTTTACAATAGTTCCGATTCCCTCTTCGCTCGATACGTCAATTTGTCCTCCGAAGGATTCTAGGAGTCGTTTACAGACAACAAGACCTAGGCCTGTACCGGTATCCTTTGACGTATAAAATGGTGTAAAGATTTTTTCAATCGCTTCTTTAGGAATTCCAACACCGTTGTCTTGAATGATAATCTCTCCAACTTGCTTTTTTTTAGCTAAGTGTATAGTTAAGTTTCCACCATTATCCATAGACTCTACAGCATTCTTGGTGATATTAAGAATGACCTGCTTCATTTGGTCTTTTGTACATTTTATAAAGATAGGTTCCGGTGGTACTGAACAAATGAGTTTGATATTTTTTAAATTCGCTTCTGAAGATAAAATAGGGTGTAACTCCTTTAGGATTACATTCAAATTTTCCGTGTTCATTTTTTGAGCGGTGGGTTTGCCAAGGATTAAAAATTCGCTGACAATTTCATTGATTCTGCTAATCTCTTGGTTAATCACATTAAAATAAAGCTGATCACTTTCAGAATTATACTTTTCGCTTAAAAGCTGAATAAGCCCTTTAATTCCTGTCAGTGGATTTCGAATTTCATGTGCAGTACTTGCAGCTAAGCTTCCGACTAATTCAAGTTTCTGTGCTTCATTTTCTTTCTTTTCAATAGCTGCCTCGCGTTTAAGCAGCATGTATTTGACGAAAAGAAAAGCTATATTGGACAGAAAAAAAATAATTCCAGTAATCAATAATGACGAGTAAACGATGTCTTTAACGTCCGCGTCAGCTATTTTCACTCTAATGCTCCATGGAAGCCTATCGATAGGGGTAGAAATCCATTGACGATGATCATTTTCAGCATGCTCTTTGGGGGTGTTGAAATTCATAAGAACTTCTTGCTGGCTATTCATGACAAGCAATTCAGAATCAGGCGTTAGCACCTTCATAATATTTTCAACATAATCCACTCGTAATAAAAAAACGATCATCGCTGATAAATCTTTTTTCTCATCAACGATAGGAGCTGCAAGGCCGATCACATTTTGTCCATTATTCATAAAAAAAGTGTGATCAGAAATAATAACATCCTTTGTTTGAATGACTTCTTGAATATAATCTTCCTTTTTTAAATCATTTTTTCCCAATTCTTGATTTGAACCTGCTAAAATTGATCCATCCTTATCTAAAAGGTAAATACCTCCATACCTAGGTTCAGTTCGATGTGTGCGTATAAGAAGAGGTTCCATTTGACGATAGTCATCCACAATGGAAGACGCTGTTAAAAGAAGCATTTCAAGAGTGGTAACGGACTCATTTACAAATTGATTCCAATGAGATGCATGGATTGAAGCAACCCAGTTAGCCTCTTCAACCCTAATTTGCTGATTTTCATTAAGTTCTTCTTTAATCAGAAGAAAGCTTCCAATGATCGTTGGCAGCAGGACTATCATCATATATAATAATATATTTCGTTTCTGTTTATATTTCATTAAAAAGTCCCCAAATAAAAGTTTTTCAACTACAATGAAATATTATACCATACCATTAAATTAAAATTTATTGTTACAATCTTTAATGAACAATTTGACAGATTTTGTAGTAGTTTTTTATAATAGTTTTAAGTGAAAATATTAAATAATGCAAATTACCTATATAAAAAGGAACTGAGAAAATGAA
This sequence comes from Robertmurraya dakarensis, assembly GCF_900156875.1. GTDB lineage: Bacteria > Bacillota > Bacilli > Bacillales > Cytobacillaceae > Robertmurraya > Robertmurraya dakarensis. Next base: position 1,096,921 of record NZ_LT707408.1, read on the forward strand.
TATTGAGGATTCAAAGCAATCATTAAAATTGTTTATAGTCTTGTCTCGAGCATTTCGAGCAGTCAATGAACATGCAAATAAATTAATTCAAACATACGGGTTAAATCCTACTGAATTTGCTGTTCTGGAGCTGCTTTACCATAAAGGAGATCAGCCGCTTCAGCAAATTGGCGGGAAAATCCTCCTAGCTAGCGGCAGTATTACTTATGTGGTGGATAAGCTTGAGGATAAAGGGTATTTACAAAGAGTTGCTTGCCCAAATGATCGAAGGGTAACCTTTGCCCAAATTACAGAAAGCGGTAAAGAGTTCATTGAAAGTGTATTTCCAGAGCATGAAAGAAAAATTCATGAACTAATGTCCGGATTATCATCAGAAGAAAAAGACACGGCTATTGAATTATTAAAAAAGCTGGGTTTGTCTGTAAGTAAATATTAAGTCAAAAGTTTCGCCTTTTCCAGCCAACCAGTTGTTGGCTTTTTTTATTGCAATTCTGTATATTTATATAAATAGCGAATTTATATTCGGAGAGTATAGAAATATCACTAGAAACTTTACATATTGTCTTGGAGGGAATTTGTTTGTTCATTGCTATATTATTATTTCTGTTCATGTCCTTTTTTCTGTCTGGCAGTGAAACTGCTCTGACAGCTGTTAATAAAATGAAAGTCAAGACTAGAGCCGAAAATGACGACCATAAAGCACAAAAATTATTAGCGATCATTTCAAAGCCTGACGAATTAATCAGTGCCATCCTAATAGGAAATAATGTTGCGAATATCATGCTGCCAACATTGGTAACCATTATCGCTCTTGAGTACGGGATAAATGTAGGGATTGCAACAGGGGTACTAACCGTTGTATTGATTATCTTTTGTGAAGTATTACCGAAATCAATAGCTGCGTCGCTTTCAGAAAAAATAGCATTCTTGGTGTTTCCCGTCATTTCATTTTTAATGTTTCTTTTAAAACCTTTAACTTTTTTGTTAGGGAAATTTACTGGTTTTGTAATAAAAATTCTAGCGAAAGATAATGCTGAGCAAGTTTCTATTTCGAAAGAAGAATTAATGACTATGGTGGATATTGCTACAACAGAAGGGACATTCCAAAATGAAGAGACCACCAGAATCAAAGGGGTAATTGATTTTTATAATCTAGATGTACGTGATGCGTTAAAGACACCTAGAATGGACATAGTAGGAATCCCGTTAAATTCTACTTACGAAGAAGTAAGGGATATCGTTATCAGTAATAACTATACAAGGTATCCTGTATACAAAGAGGATATGGATAATATTGTAGGCGTGTTCCATTCTAAACAGCTGCTAGCATGGGGGCTGGAACCGTCCAAGGTTTTGGAGGAATTTACAGATAACCATCCACTATTTGTGATAGAAGCTCTGTCAATTGAAAAGTTGTTTAAAATGATGCTCAAAGAGAAAAAACATTTGGCGATTGTTTTAGATGAATATGGTGGAACAAAAGGGATTATTAGTCATGAAGATATTATTGAAGCAATGATCGGACAGGAAATTGAAGATGAAACAGACTTAGACGAAGAAGTGTTAATCGATGAACTGACAGATTCCCACATCATTTGCCACGGGAAATTGGGAATCCGCCGCCTAAATGAAGTGTTCAAAACAAAAATTCCAGAAGATGAGGATATTTTAGCAGGGTTTTTATTTAAAGAGTTAGGACATTTCCCATTTGAAGGTGAGACATTAGAATATCATCATCTGCATTTTTTAGTTAAAAAAATTGAGGACAATAAACTCAAGCAAGTTCAAATTACAAAAAAATCACATGTGAATTAATCAAAGCTCTATTGAGGGATGTAATCCTATTCAATGGAGCTTTTTTTGCATTTTCTTGCAAAAATATAGTTGTTCACAAATTAGTAATACGATGTGAGGAATGCGTGATTTTTTTCACAGATAGCAAATGTTCAAAAATGGTTTAAATATATATATAAGTTTTACTATTTTTATCAATAATTTTAATAAAAAACGAAAGTCGGATTGTAACAGAACACGTTAATTTATGTTGTGGTTGAAACAAAAAATGTGAAATTCTTCACAAATCGGTATTGAAATTAATATTACGAAAAAGGAAAGAAAGGAAGTTCGTAAATGAGAAAAACTTCATATATGACGGGTCTGATTTTAAGCCTGCTGTTAATGTGCCAGGGAAACATTTATGCAGAGGAGATAAATCCGCTCCAAATGGAGGAACTAACGATTCAAGTTCTGCCAGAGTACACTTATCATCCAAAAGATGAAAAGCAAAATCATACACCATTACTCGTTGGATATCATGGATCATTAATAAACAATAGTAAAATTCCACAGAAAGGAAAAATTGAGATCCCCCTTCCAATGCATGAAAAAAACTTCAAAATTGGCTTCGTTGCTGATTATTCAAAGGATTTAAAAGAAATGTATGAAATTCAGTATGAGTTAGATGAAGAAGCTGGAATTATTTCGTGGGAAACGTCAGAGGAGATTGCACCAAAAGAATTATATAAATTTGTAATCGAGTACTATACAGACAGCATTAAAGAAGTTAAAGAAGTAAATAAATTAGAGTACAGTTTCCAAAGCTTTGCTGATATTGGACTGCTGAACTTGATATTCGTAGAACCGCTAAAAACAGAAAGTTTTTCACTTGAGCCAGCTGCGGAATCACATCAGAAAAATAGCTATAACATGAATATGTTTGTTTATCAGGTGCAAGGAATGAAACCAGGTGCCGAGAAGACCATTCAACTTGAATATGAACGTGCTGATGATAGAACTACTTTTGAAATGTTGGAAGAAATGGCTGGTTCGTCTGGTGAGAAAGCGGCAGTAAAGAAAAATGAAGCACAAATTCCTGCAGGAAAAACCATTGCTGTTGTTGGCGGTGTTTCTGTATCGGCAATCACTTTCCTGTTTATTTTATTGAAGAAACGTTCGAGAAATAGCGGACAGAAACCAAATGGTAAAAAAGATCCTTATGCTGAACTTAAAAAGGCAAAATTACGTAAGTTGTTAATCGATGGAAGTATAACAGAAGAAGAATATAATCAATTGCTTAATAGATTAGGAGGAAAGTAGCGTGTCAAAAAACAAGAAAATCTTAACTGGGTTAATTTTGGGGGCAGCTGCTCTAATGATTATGATGTTTTCTTCTATGCCGAGTGCTGGAAGTAAAGAGATAACCATTTCAGATATTGTTGACAATAGAGATCAATATAAAGGCGATTATATTATGACGCAAGGCCTCTTAAATAAGGATTCTGTGCAATGGGACGCAGATAAGATTGAATTGGAATTTTCTATTTATGATGAAAACGATGTAACGCTGCCAGTTTTTCATAAAGGGATTAAGCCAGACAATTTTAGTGACGACGTCATTGTCATTGTTGAAGGGTTTGTGAATGAAGAGGGTGTTTTTGAAGCAGAAAAAGTACAAACAAAATGTCCTTCAAAATATGAGGGGGAAGATATGGAAAATTATGATGTTGAAACACATCAGGAGTTGTTAAATGACTAGCAAGAATAATACAGATAGGTGGGTTACTCCATGTATGTGATAGGGAACACAGCGCTTTATCTTGGAATCTTGATATCAATTTATTCTCTCTTTGCCAACATTCTCGGCATAAGGAAGAAGAATAATAGATGGCTTGAAAGTGCTAGAGGCGGAGTTTTATCATTGGTATTGCTTTCGAGCGCAGCAAGTTTTCTACTGCTTTATATATTAGGAACAAGTCAGTTTCAATATAAATATGTAGCCGCTTATACTAGTGAAAATCTTCCAATGGTTTACAAGCTAACTGCTTTTTGGGCAGGAAATGCTGGATCACTTCTTTTATGGCTGCTGCTGCTTTGCTTATACGCAGGCTTTCTAGTGTTTTCGAAGGAAAAGAAAAATCCAATGATGCCGTATGCATCTAGCATTCTATTGCTTAATATTCTATTTTTTTTCCTCGTGATCTTAATGAGTGCGAACCCTTTTGAGATGTCGGAAACTATTCCAAGTGATGGAAAAGGCTTGAATCCGATGCTTCAGCATCCAGGGATGATTCTGCATCCTGTGACGCTATATCTAGGATACGTAGGTTTGGCTGTACCGTTTGCATTTGCTATTGCGGCACTAATGCTAAAACGTGTTGATGCTGAATGGATTAAATTGACTAGACGATGGACCTTGGTAGCTTGGTTGTTTTTAACACTCGGGAATATAATCGGTGGCTGGTGGGCCTATCTTGAACTTGGCTGGGGAGGATATTGGGCGTGGGACCCTGTAGAAAATGCGAGTTTTCTCCCATGGTTAACCGTTTCTGCTTTCCTGCATTCCGTGATGATTCAAGAACGTAAAGGTATGCTAAAGACATGGAATATCAGCTTGGTGATTCTGTCGTATGTGTTGACCCTGTTTGGAACGTTCCTAGTTCGAAGCGGAATATTAACGAGTGTTCATGCATTTGGTAATGGCAATCTCGGAACCTATTTCTTAATATTTATGGCTTTTATGGCATTGCTTTCTATCTATGTTGTGATGACAAGGTATCAATTAATTCGTAAAGAAACAAATCCTATTGAATCTTATTTTTCAAAGGAAAGTTCGTTTCTATTAAATAATTTGATTTTAGTTGCAGGGGCATTCGCAGTGTTTTGGGGATCCATGTATCCGCTTATTTCAGAAGTAATTACAGGAACAAAGGTGAATGTTGGACCACCTTATTTCAATAAGGTTATGGCACCAATTATGCTTGGCCTTATTGTGTTGATGGCAATTTGTCCATTAATTGCATGGCAAAAAGCAACAGTAGAGAAGTTTTTAAAAAATCTTATCTGGCCTCTTACGGCAGGGATTGTTACTGCTATCGTCCTTATAGCTGTCGGTGTGAAAGGTATTTTTCCAATCATAGGCTTAGCTTCTGCTGTATTTATGTTTGCAACGCATATTAAAGAGTTCGTAAGTGGAATTAAAGCTCGTATGAAAGCGACAAAAGAAAATGCTGCCAAAGCATCTCTTAGATTATTACTGAAAAATCAAAGGAGATATGGCGGATATATCGTGCATATTGGTATTGCAGTAATAGCAATAGGGGTTATTTCCTCCACTGCTTATCCGAAAGATGTATTACAAACGGTTGAAACCGGTGAAAGTTTTAAAATCGGGCAATATGAACTAACTTTCAAAGGGCTGACAGAGCATACAGAAAATGGGAATGGAATCGTCGCTGCAACTCTTGATGTTAATCATAAAGGAGAAAGGGTTGGAGAGATAAAGCCAGAAAAAATATTTTATGAAACATGGCCTGAACCTTCATCGGAAGTGGCGATTAAAACAAATTTAACAGAAGATCTTTACGTAGTATTAAGTTCTTGGGAAGACAGGGATAAAGTGACACTGCAAGCAAAGGTAAATCCATTTGTCAGCTGGATTTGGACTGGAGGAATGATCATGGTCATTGGTACAGGAATCAGCCTGATTGGCGGAAGAACATCCCGGGCGTATAAATTAAAGCCAGGAACGCTTAAGGCTGGTGTGTAGAATGTATTCGAAGCGACTTTTGTTATTAATCGGAATTTTTCTTCTGGCAATCCCGGTTACTGCCTTAGCGAACAATGATTATAATTCAAAGGAATTTCAATCGATTATTTCCCAGCTGGATATGCAAGGACATGCGAACGATGAATTATCAACATGTAAAGTGAAGCAAATGTACTTTGAGGAAGTGGCCGAGATGCTTAACAATGGAATGACAGAATCAGAGATTCTGCAATCCTATGTTGATGAATATGGCCAAGCCGCTTTAAGAGAGCCATCTCAAGATAAAAGTGGGCTTATCGCTTGGGGGATGCCTTTAGCTGGTCTTGGCGGAGGCTCAGTGATTGTTGCTTACTGGATAAAAAAGCTTAAAGGAAAAGAAAAAATGAACGAAGAGGGAGACCATCTTAAATGGGAATCTGAAATTGAAAAAGAAATGCTTGAAAAAATATTTGATGAAGAGCGCCGGAAGCATTTTTAGGAGCTGAAAAGATGGATTATATATTTTTATTTCTATGTTCAATTATAATATTGACTTGCTTTTATTTCGTTGCAGCACCATTCTTTTCGAAGGAAGAAGTAAGTTCTGATAATAGTATTCGAGAAGAGGTTAGTCTTGAATCCGTATACAGAGCTGTGAATGAACTCGAAATGGATTTCTTAATGATGAAAATGGAAGAAAAAGACTATCTACAGTTGAAAGAGCAGTATCAACTACTCGCTGCCAATCTAATGAAGAAGGGTCATCAACATACAAAGAAAAAATCAGGATTCGATGACAGTGCCCAGGCGGAGCTTGAGATTATGAAAGAGCTGCAAATACTGAGGAAATTTGGAGGAAGGTAATCATGAACGTTCCTGCATTTCATCCAGAGTGGATTGTTACTTTTTGGTTAACAACACCCGGAATTAATAAAATAGACCCACATCTTGTATTAGCAGTTGTTTTGGCAGCCATTGGAGTGTATGTGTTTAAAATTAGAGCTGTAAAGACAAATAAAATGGAAAAAGATGAAGAGCAATTTAAGTATCTTTTATCGAAAAAAAATGTCATTGAAAAAGAATTAAAAGAGTTAGAAAGGCAATGTCTAGAACATTGTATTACAGACGAGCAGTTTAAGAATAAGAAAAGAGAATTGGAAAAGTATCTTGTCGTTACGGAACAAGAGCTGCAACAATTCACTTTATGAAAGAGTTGGAAATTATGCTTGAAATAAAGAATCTAACTAAAATACTCTCAGATAAATTAATCCTTCGGGGTGTTTCACTGAAACTTAATAAAGGTGAAATTCTGGCCGTTGTCGGTCCAAATGGTGCTGGGAAAAGTACATTCTTTAAGTGTACTGTTGGACTCCTGCAGCCAAGTGGCGGTGAAATTATCGTTGATGGTGAAATCATTAAAAAGAAATCAGCAGCAACCAGGAAAAAGATTGGTTTTCTAGGGCATGAATCCTTTCTTTACAGTACGCTAACCCCACTTGAAAATCTAAGGTTTTATGGGAAGTTATACAAAGTGAAGAGTATTGATTCAAAAGCAAATCAACTCTTAAAGGAAGTGGGACTGCATTTGTTTAAGGATGTCCCGATTAGGTCATTTTCAAGAGGTATGCTGCAAAGATTATCAATTGCAAGAGTAATGTTAGCAGATCCAGAGATCCTTATGCTGGATGAGCCGCATACTGGCTTAGATCAAGATGCAGTTTCACTTCTAAATATGATTATAAAAGAGAAAAAGAATATAGGAACATCTGTCTTGCTTATTTCTCATGATTTTGAACAAGTACAAGCTTTAGCAGACAGTGTCGCGGTTTTAAAAAAAGGAAAAATTATTGATACCGCACCGTTGAATGCTGATTTAAATTTGGAAAAGATGAAGGATTGGTATTCAAGGGCGGTGTCAGAGGGATGAAAGATATTCTTTCTGATGCTATTACGATCGCTGGAAAGGATCTTAGCAATGAATTCAAGACTAAACAAACGATTGGGACAATGGTGATTTTTTCAGCATTAGTGATCCTGGTTTTCAGCTTTGCTTTTGATCCGACTAATAATACAGTTAAGGCTGTTATTCCTGGCTTAATTTGGGTGATTACTATTTTCTCAGGGACTCTAGGATTAAACCGTTCTTTCGTTTCCGAATTAGAAAATAATTGTCTTACTGGGTTAAGATCTGCTCCTATTGATGTAACAAGCATTTATTTAGGGAAGACATTGGCGAATTTTACGCTCGTTACGATTGTGCAGACAATTAGTATTCCAGTTCTTTTTCTTTTGTTTAATTATCGGTTTACTGGCTCATTGCTTTGGTTCATTCTAATTGTTTTAAGCGGAACTTTTGGATTTATTGTAGTTGGTACCTTTTTATCAGCACTTGCAGCAAATGCAAAAAATAGTGAAATGCTATTGCCGGTATTACTTCTTCCACTATTAAGTCCGCTTATGATCGCAGCGGTTCAGGCAACAACGATCGTGCTCGTGAATGAACAAATCAGTGATGCTATCGGTTGGCTTCAGTTAATGACAGCGTATGATCTGCTGTTCTTAGGAGCATGTTTTTTATTATTCGAATTCATAATGGAGGGGTCATAATGAAAGAGGTTTCCAGCTTAATTGACCGTATATTGTTTTATGCACTAGTTCCTTCTTTCTTTATATTATTATACTTAATTTTCATTTGGTCACCTGTTGAAAAGGTAATGGGTGTAACACAGAAAATCTTTTATTTCCATGTAGGAAGTGCCTGGGTTGCATTTCTCGCATTCTTTGTCGTTGGGTATTATAGTGTTCGAAATCTAATTAAGCCGAACATGAAGCATTTTATATTTGCTGGTGCTTCAGCAGAAATTGGTGTTCTTTTCACAACCATTACTTTAATAACCGGAATGATATGGGGAAGAGCAAGCTGGAATACTTGGTGGAGCTGGGAACCCCGGCTCGTTACTACATTAATTCTATGGTTTATTTACGTAGCATATTTGTTTATAAGAAAAATGGATGGTTCCTGGGAGAAGATCGCTAAGCTCTCGTCCGTTTTTGGAATTATCGGCTGTTTAAATGTACCGATTGTTTTCATGGCGATTCGCTGGTGGAATTCAAAGCTGCATCCTATCGTATTTGGTGAAGGAAAAGGTCAATCTGGTGGTGGAATTGAACCTGAGATGCTTATAACTCTTCTATTCTCAGTATTTACTATTTCATTATTATACGTTTTCCTTATGAGAAAAGGAGCAGAAATTGAGAGAATGCGTGTGATTGTCAGGAATCAAAAAAATAAATTGATGAATAAACTTGCAAGTTAATTTAAGGAGGAAATAAGATGAACTACTTATTTTTAGCAACTTCTGTTGTATGGGTACTAATCGCAGGGTATGTTGTTATTCTTGGCAAGAGGCAGAAAAAGTTACAAAAAGAAATTTTTCAACTAGAGGAATGGAATTCAGAACAATAAAAAGCAGGTGAAGAGGATGGGCAAAAAACTTGTACCGATTTTGGTCATCGTTATCGTTGTTGGAGTCTTTGGCTTCCTTATGAATGGCCTGAGCGGGAAAGCATCCACAACCCCAGGCGATCAAGCAATTGACTTTGAATTAAAGGATATTGATGGAAAGAGTTATAGATTATCAGATTTAAGAGGTCAAACTGTTGTGTTAAACTTCTTTGCCACATGGTGCCAGCCTTGTATAGATGAAGCACCAGAACTTGAAGCCTTTGGCAATGATTACCCTGATGCAAAGTTAATTATTGTTGCCAGAGGAGAATCAAAAAAAAGAATGGAAAAGTATATAAATGAGACCGATTCCAAGCTCCTTTATTTACTTGATACGAAAGAGACCGTATCGAAGGATTATAGTGTCATTGGGCAGCCTGAAACGATCATTATAAATAAAGATGGGACGATCGATGAAAGATTTACTGGTCCCACAACAAAAGATAATTTGATTAAGTTAATAGAAGAAAACGTCTCTCTTTAGCCATGTTTAAAACACAAAATGTGTTTTAATAGATTAATTTTTTGGCAGGGGAGGTGATGAAATGTTAAAGAAAAAGAAGCTGTGGTTATTCATAGGAGTGTTTGCGGGAATTATTCTATCTGTTGTAACCATTAAAACGTTTGCTTATACGGATAGTGCTGAGTTTTGCAGCAGCTGTCATATTATGACGAATGTACATGATTCCTTTTCAGAATCTACACATGCCAACTTAGCCTGCAGTGATTGCCATTTGCCACATGATACAATGGCAAATAAGTTATACAATAAGGCAAAAGCAGGATTGGGCCATGTGTATTTTAATACACTCGGTGAAGATAAAATTCCCGATGTACTGCACGCAACAGATAATTCAGAAGAAATTATCAATGATAACTGCATAGGCTGTCATGAAAGTACGTTAGACAATGTATCACATGATGCAAAGGAAAGCTGTTCAAGCTGTCATGAGGCCGTACCACATGGAAATGATTTTAAGAACGAGGATTTTTTCCAGCCTGCTAAGCCAGGTGAGCTACTAGAAAATAAGGGAGGTACAATGAATAATGGCTAGGAATTTTCAATGGGTTTCCTTGCTACTAGCTGCTATCGTTCTTATCGTTTCTGGCTGTTCTAGCTCTGATAGTGAAAAAGCATCAGCTGATACAGCAACAACCGGACTTGATAAAAATGAAATCAGCAATGAAGCATTCAAGGATATATTCCCGCTTCAATACGAGAGTTATATGAAAAACGAAGAAATGGAAGATACGACATACAGCGGATCTGTGAAACGCAGTAAGTTCGATCATGATAAAGAACCATACTTACCAATCCTCTTCAATGGATATGGGTTTGCAATTGAGTATAATGAAGATCGCGGGCATATTTATGCTAACGAAGATATTCGTGCAATTGCAAGGATCAATGATAAATCTGTCGGTTCTTGTCTTACGTGTAAATCAACTGCAGTTCCTCATTTAATCGAGGAAATGGGTGATGATTACTGGGGTGGAAACTTTAATGAAACCATCTGGCCAGCAGCAGAAGCAATGGGACATTCACCAATCGGTTGTTCTGACTGTCATGATCCAGAAACAATGGACTTGCGAGTGACACGTCCGAGTTTCATTAAAGCCATGGAATCACAAGGAATTGATATGTCTAATCCAACAAAAAATGATATGCGTAATTATGTTTGCGGCCAATGTCACGTAGAATATTATTTTGCTCCTGAAAATAGTGAAGTAACATTCCCATGGGCAAATGGCTTTAAACCGGAAGATATGTATGAATACTATGAAACGGTTGCTAAAGATCGTGGATTTAATCAAGACTGGATCCATAATGTTTCAGGAACGCCAATTCTAAAAGCGCAGCATCCTGACTTCGAAACGCATTTAGAAGGACCACACGGTCAAGCAGGTGTAACATGTGCCGATTGTCATATGCCATATGAGAGGGTTGATGGTAAGAAGAAAATTACTTCCCACTGGTGGACCTCACCGCTTAAGACAATGGAAGAGTCTTGCGCTACTTGCCATAGCAATCGGGATTTAGAGGACCTTGAAGAAAGGGTATTAACGATTCAAGAAACTCATATGGAACAACTCCATGCTTCAGAGGATATTTCGATAACGGCGCACTATTATATTAATAAAATGATCACATCTGGTGTAAGTGAAGAAAAGATTAAAGAAGCACAGGAACATGTCCGAAAAGGTCAATGGTTCTGGGATATTGTAGCAGCAGAAAGTGCAGCTGGTTTCCATAATCCTCAAGGAGCTATGGACACGCTTAAGCTTTCATCAGATGAGTCAAATAAAGCGATTAAGCTTGCAACTGAAGAGTTAGTCAAAAAAGGTGTAAGTATAGAGGAACTAGATAAAGAGATAGAAAAAGTGAAGAAGGCTGTATACGAGGAGACAGATAATTTCAAGAAGAAAGATCATGCAACAAATGATTATTTCCCTCCACAGCAGCCTGCTCCAAAAAAATAATAATTTGATAGGAAAACACTGTGCATTTAGTAGTTATGTACAGTGTTTTCTTTATTCTGACAGGAATCCTTAAAAGTGTCAATAAAAAGACATAAAATAGCGTGAAGTTTCTATTAATAAAAAACGGTCCCAGCTAGAGTTGCGGGGACCATAATGTTAGTAATTGTCTATTTCTTAATAATCGATATACTGCCATCATGAAGGACAGCTCTTAATTCTTTTACATTTGGTTCATCTAAGATAAAATCTGTAATTTTATCTTCAAGCTGTTCTTGTATGACCCTGCGCAATGGACGTGCTCCAAATGAAGGACTATAGCCTTTTTCAACAAGTATTTCTTTTACATCTTCTTCAACTGTAATGGTCATATCTTGCTCTTTTAACATCTCATCTAATTCGACCATCATTAAGTCAACAATTTTTAATAGATGTTGTTTCTCGAGTCCCTTAAACTGAATAATACTATCAAATCTGTTAAGGAACTCTGGTTTAAAGAAGCTGCCTAATGAGTCAAGTATATTAAGTTCTTCTTCGGAATGGTCCTTATCAAAACCAACTTTAATTTCTTTATGGCCTACTCCAGCGTTACTTGTCATAATAATAACAGTGTCCTTAAAGCTGACCACTCTCCCTTGGCTATCCGTTAATCTGCCGTCATCTAGAATCTGCAGGAACATATGCTGTACATCTGGATGAGCTTTTTCAATTTCATCCAATAGAATGATGCTATAAGGATTACGGCGAACCTTTTCTGTTAATTGGCCGGCTTCATCATGTCCCACATACCCTGGAGGAGAACCGATTAATTTAGAGACGCTATGCTTTTCCATATATTCACTCATGTCAAGACGGATCATGGCTTCTTTAGAACCAAACAGTTCCATTGCCAGCGATTTAGATAACTCAGTTTTCCCTACCCCTGTTGGTCCTACGAACAGGAATGAACCAATTGGACGGTTCTTTGCCTTTAACCCTGCTCTGCTTCTTCTGATTGCTTTCGTAACTTTTAAAACAGCTTCATCTTGACCAATTACTTTTTTTGCAAGATGATCATATAGATTTTTCATTTTTGTTTGTTCGTCTTCTTGTAGTTTACCAACGGGAATTCCTGTTTTCTTTTCAATTAAATGCTGGATATGTTCAGGACTAACAACAGGACGTTCCTGTTTAGCACTTGTGTTTAAGGATTTCTCCAGCTGTATTTCCTCTTCACGCAGCTTTGCAGCTTTTTCATAGTTTTCGGCTTTTAAGACAGCTTCTTTTTCTTTAGTAATCTCTTTCAAACGCTGTTCAATTTGTTCTGTTGAACGATAGTCTGATGCCAAGTTTAGTGTGGAACCAGCCTCATCCATTAAATCAATTGCTTTATCAGGAAGGAATCGATCTTGTATATAGCGGTGTGATAGATATACACAAGCTTCCAATGCTTCTTCTGAAAATCTGACTTCATGAAAATCTTCGTATTTGGTCTTAAGACCTTTTAGTATTTCTTTAGCTTGTTCTACTGATGGTTCGTGAACATGAACTGGTTGGAAGCGGCGTTCTAACGCTGCATCTTTTTCAATGTTTCGATATTCTTTTAGAGTGGTTGCCCCTACTAATTGCAGTTCACCGCGTGCTAATGCAGGTTTTAAAATGTTTCCGGCGTCCATAGAACCCTCAGCTGATCCAGCTCCTACCAGAAGATGTATTTCATCAATAAATAGAATGATGTTCTTCTTATGTTGAAGCTCGGCAATGATTCCCTTCATTCTTTCTTCGAACTGGCCTCGAATACCTGTGTTAGCCACAAGGGAAGCAACATCTAACAGGAAGACTTCTTTATTTTTTAATTTGTTTGGTACTTTACCGTCAGCAATTTTCGCTGCCAAATCTTCAGCAATAGCCGTCTTCCCAACACCTGGCTCACCGATTAAAACAGGATTATTCTTATTACGTCTATTTAGTATTTCGATTACGCGTTTTACTTCTTCTTCTCTGCCGATGACCGGATCAATGAGACCCGCCTTAGCTAGTCTAGTAAGGTTTCGTCCAAATTGATCAATGAACCCTCCATTTCCTCCTGTTGTTCCGGGAGGCGCGCCCTTCATGTCCTTTTGATCATGCTTGGAAGATTGAGAGAGCTTTTTGAAGAGCTCATCCATTGGAATACCGTTGTAAGGAGAGAATCCTGACATGCTTGGTCCAAAGGCAGATGTAATTTGTTCTCGTTCAGCTTTATAGCAGATTTGGCAAAGATGAACATCTTTCTCAACACCATTAACACTCATTGTTAAATGTACATTTGCATTTGCTTGTTGACATTTTTGACAAAGCATTTCACAAACCTCCTAAATATATTAATGTCTTACTTTGACTTTGACTATATTTGACCTTCTGTGACTTTATTATACTTTGACCTTTTTTGACTTTCAAGTGCTTTTTAAAAAAATTTTTATGAACAAATATTTATCGGATTCTATAAATGCTCGTCATTGTTTGTCCTGAATTTCATATATTGAAAAGGAAGGAGGCTATGGAATGAAGACAAACTGGGGGGCAGCCTTTCAAATTGCAGCAGTTTATGTTGGAACCGTAGTAGGGGCAGGTTTTGCCACAGGTAGAGAGATTGTAGAATTTTTTTCCCGCTTCGGTTTTATAGGTCTGATCGGCATATTAATGAGTGGTTATATTTTAATTTTTCAAGGCTCAAAACTAATGAGAATTTCTGCTCGTATTGGAGCTAAATCGTACCAAGAATTTAACGAGTATTTGTTCGGAAAAATATTGGGGACGATCATTAATTTATTAATGCTTGTTATGTTACTAGGGGTATGTGCAGTCATGCTCTCAGGTGCTGGAGCCGTTTTTGATGAACAGCTTGGAGTCTCAAAAAACATCGGGCTGGTCATCACAATAGGACTGTCAGTACTTGTCATGCTAGTTGGAATCAAAGGGTTATTTGCAGTTAATACTTTTGTTGTTCCGATGATGATAGCCTTTAGCTTTATGCTTATGATTTTATCGATGAAGCTGCCCAATTTTATGGATCAGCTATTATATATTCCATTTGCAGAAGACGGCTGGAAATCTGTAGTCGCACCTTTTTCATACACGGCATTTAATTTAGCTCTTGCACAAGCCGTATTAGTACCTGTTGCTTCAGAGATTAAAGACGATCAGACGGTGAAATGGGGAGGGATACTTGGCGGAATTGCTCTGACAGTTATTTTGCTTTCTAGTCATTTTACTCTTGTTATGCTGCCTAATGTAGAATTGTATAAAATTCCTATGGCAGTGATTATGAAGAATCTAGCATCAGGGTTTTATTGGATCTTTATTTTAATCATTTATGGAGAGATTTTCACCTCAGTGATCGGAAATATCTTTGGGCTTGAACGGCAAATAAAGAACTACATTCGTATTCCTAGTATGATGATCGTAACGATTATTTTTGCTATCACCTATTTTATTAGCTTAGTTGACTATGGTGTATTATTATCCTACTTATATCCTGTATTTGGGTATATCAGTATCACTTTTATTGTATTGTTATGGATGAAACCGCTCCATGAAGGTTGAGTTCCTTAAAAAGAAAAAAGACTCGATTTTCGAGTCTTTCCTTCATTAATTCTTTACGATTGTTTGGGCCATTTTTAAGAATGGATCTGTGTGGTCCTCGGTACTTTTCAAGAATAATGTAAGTTTTAATGATAATTCATCATTTTTAATTAGATATGCTTTCACGACATCTGTATCGGAAGAAGCTTCAAAAGCTGTTCCATTTGTGAAGAATTCATCATCAGGGAGTTCAATCGTTTTAACCTCATTATTAACAACAGCTAGCTGAGATTTTGCGGTATTGATCGCTGAATCCCAATCCGCATCATCCGGCAATAACTCTATTCTCATAGAAATTTCATCGTCTTCAGACAAAAATACAATATCCTTATTTGGTTCTTCGGCGGTTAGTTCATAATCTGGCAATACGAACATAGAGTAATTTTGATTATCGCTTGTTTTTAGAAAAGCGGTCTCTTCTTGAGTTTCTCCATTAACATTATATTCAATATTTTGCTCTAATATACGGACAGTATCATCTTCACTGCTATCGCTGCTGCCTTTATCATTAGCTTCTTCTATTTCGTCCGGTTCCTCAGAACTGCCATTTTCGGCTGTTTGCTCTTCCTCTTGGTTAACTTGTCCAGAGTCACTGCCATCCTCTGATTCTGAAGGATTTTCCGTCGTCCCGCAAGCAGAGAGCAGCATTACAAGAATGGTTATAAAAGAGAATATCTTTAGGAATTTTTTCATGTTATCTCCCCCTTATTTAGTATCATTTCAAAATATTAGACGTGATTTGTCTCAAATACGTTACATTTAAAAGAGACCATAGTAATCATTATATTGATAGCATGCCCGTTTAGTTTTAAGGATAACATTAACAAGAGGTTAACTTAAAGGATAAATCACTAAAAGAAAAAGGTCGAATATTAAATGTGACACAATCACTAGTGGAAGACTATTTTTCCAAGCGTAAAGATAGCCCCAGAATACGCCAGACACTAAGGCAGCAAAAGGCAGCATTGCGGACCCGGAATATATTTGAGCAGACGCATACAGCAATGAAGCTAGAATCACACTGAAATGGACATTGTGATATTTATGCAATCTTTTTTGGACAAATCCTCTCCAAAAAAATTCCTCTCCGGGAATAATGACTAAAAAGAGAACGATATAATGCCAAAGTTGGCTTGGTGATAATTGTCTATAAAGTTGTGCAATATCTTTTGTCAGAGGGAGATTTGCTAATTGTATCAGAGAATTACCAGCCCAAAACAAACCATAAAGGATGATCCCTGAGATCAGTCCATAAAAAAGGTTTGTCAGGAACGTGAGCTGGTTTTCAATTTCTTCCATAAAGATTGAATAACTTATAAGAAATAACATTGCTGCCGTGAAAATATACCAAAACACATTTTTATCTTGAAAAGTAAAATAAAGCAAGAGGTGAGCTAAAAAGAACCCAAGGATGAGCTTTTTATCAGTTAGCGGCTTAGGTATAATCATGATTCTAAAACCCCTTTCAAACAAACCAAGATATATTGTATCAAATAATAAAATATTTTGTTAGGTATTAGTCTGTAAGGTTGGAAAGTTTTGCAGCATTGTATTAGAAGGGGGTGTGACGGACTATCTATAGTGTAGGATAAAAAACCTAATTTTAGTTCACGATAATAAAAATGAAAGGAGGGTAAGGAATGACTAAATCGAAAAGAGAAAAAGAACGAGAGTGGACAGTTAGGAAACAGGAACAAAACCCACATGGGAAAGTGAAATCTTTGAAGGAACTGTCGAAGGAAGAAGGATAAATCTGTTAATGAAAAAATGGCTGTAGACAGCGGGAGAGTGCTAATCACCTCCTTTAACGTCGGCAGCCACTTGATCATACATATAGAATTTATTATTACTATGTTAGCAACCTTAGGCTGGACGGTAGTAATAATTTCGTATTTTAAAAGGTAGAATTTTTGATAATTTTATAGTTTTTATGGTTGACAACGGTCCTTTGATCAAGTTCTAAATCTCGGTAATTTCCCATATAGGTTAAATCAACAATTACAGAGTTTTCATTTACTTTCTCTACAACACCTTGCAGACCATCTCTAAATTCAATAACGTTTCCGACTTCTGCCTTTTTCAATCAACCTCTCTCCTTTTTCTGCCAAATTTTATATTATTAACAGTTTGCACTAATTTCTCTCATTCGTAAAGAATCTTATGAAGTTTTCTGAAAAATTAACCATAAATAAGTATTTTTTGAAATAAGAGGGGATTTTATTTTATTATTTACTTATCGGGAAAGGAGTGGGGCAATTGGACGAGCAGTTCATCAATGACATGTTCGAAAAGCTAAAAAGAGGAGAAATGTCCGAATACTTCGTGAAAAAAGAGGACTTTTTATCGATTAGGGAGGTTCTTGTTAAAAGACCTGACTTTAAACATTTTAGAGGGATTGCAAGAAGAAACGGAGATGTCATTTATCAATATAGAGAAATAGCAAGAAGCTAAAACCGAACGGATGTGGAATACATCAAAAATATTCCAATCTGTATATAAAGAACTATATTTTTTATTATAATCGTAGTAAAATATATGTAAATATATGTTAGAGGTGAATGCTGATGAGTACTCTTCTTTCTGATAATAATCTAATTCGTTTAATTGAATGGAAACGGACTGAGATGATGGAAAGTGCTTCTAAAACAGGGATTCTAAGCAGCCAAACCATTAGGAAAAGCACGGAGCTTGATCAGCTGTTAAACCTGCAACAACATTTAGCTAGTCAATCACTGAATCATTCAAAATAAAAATGAATGAAGAACAGTATATGATCAGTTTGATGGTACTATCAGTAGTCAGGTATAAAGTATAAAATGAAGAAACACCGGTCAATTATATAAAAGGACTGGTGTTTTTATTTTTTAAGTTTAGTTTGATGTGTTCTTCTAGAATATTCCTTCAATTCGTCAATTATCTCTTTCTTGGTTTCGATGTTATCAAGCCCCACTAAACCATAAGTTAAGGAAGAATGAGCACCTAACTTTTTCCACTTTGGTTCAGCAAGCATGGTAATTTGTTTTTCATTTAAGACAAAAGTTAATTCCACTAAAAAACGTTTCTTTTCAATGGGCAAATTAATATGTGTAGAGAACTTAACTCCGTTAGGACTCAAATCCAAAATTAGAACAGGCGCTTCCTTTGTATGGCCACTTATCCCATCTATCTGTAAAATCCTGAATGTCCCCTTGATGGGGTCTCCAAATGTAAAACGAAAAGGTTCTTCCCTGCGAAATAGCATTTTGATCACCTTAGCCTATATGAAAATAGGAGCAATATGTATCCTCTAGGTTTAATGAACTTGCAAGATTTTATTGGATAAATACATCCTCTATGTAAAATCATAATAATAAAAGGAAGATTTTTCAATAATTCACCACAAAATTTTATAGATAATAAGTGAAAAAATTTATGCACTAGGGTCTGATGTAGCTGATCTTAAATTAATACACCATCCAAGCAGAATAGATAATGGAAGTTTTATATACATGAATAAGTTGTTATCGGAAAAAATAATCATAGTAAATAAAATTTTTCTTAATGAACGTTAGGGAGGTCTCCTAATCAAAGAAATGCCCATTATTTTTGGATAATTGAATAAAAGGAGTATGATTATTTATGGCAGAAAAACAATTTAAGGTTACCGCTGAATCAGGCATTCATGCGCGCCCTGCAACCCTTTTGGTTCAAACGGCAAGCAGATTCGATGCCGAAATTCTTCTTGTGTACAATGAAAAAAAGGTTAATTTAAAGTCGATTATGGGGGTGATGTCAGTTGGAGTGGGTAAAGATGCTGACATCACTATTATTGCTGAGGGAAACGATGCAGACGAAGCTCTAAGAAGTCTTGAAGAAACAATGATGAAAGAAGGGTTAATCTCATAATGAGTTTTTTAAAAGGAATTGCTGCTTCCAATGGCATTTCAATCGCAAAAGCTTACCACTTAGTTGAACCTAATCTTTCCTTTGAAAAGAAGACAATAGAAAATCCTACAAAGGAAATTGAAAGATTTCAAAATGCATTAAATCGATCTACAACAGATCTCGAAAGTATTAGAGATCATGCTAAAGAGAATCTAGGAGAAGACAAAGCAGCCATATTCGATGCGCATCTACTTGTTCTTAACGATCCAGAACTGACGAATCCAATTGAAGACATGATAAAAACAGAAAAAGTAAATGCAGAACACGCATTAAAGGAAATCGCTGAACGATTTGTTTCCATGTTTGAAGCAATGGAAAATGAATACATGAAAGAACGAGCAGCGGATATTCGTGATGTTACGAAACGGATACTAGCACATTTGTTAAACGTTCAGCTGCCAAATCCTAGTATGATTTCAGAAGAAGTCGTAATTGTGGCTGAGGACTTAACTCCATCTGATACAGCGCAATTGAACCGTAAGTACGTTAAAGGGTTCACGACTGATATTGGCGGTCGAACATCCCATTCAGCTATTATGGCACGTTCTTTAGAAATTCCTGCGGTTGTGGGAACGAGAACAGCAACAAAAGAAATTGAAAATGGGGATTTAGTGATCGTAGATGGATTAAAAGGGGAAGTACATATTAATCCTACGCAAGAAGCTGTCGAACAATATAAAAAGGAATATGAAGCCTATGAAATACAAAAAGCAGAGTGGGCCAAGCTTGTTAATGAAAAGACAGTAACAGCGGACGGTTACCGTGTTGAATTAGCTGCCAATATTGGTACTCCGAAAGATCTAAAAGGCGTCTTAGATAACGGTGGAGAGGCGGTAGGCCTGTATCGTACTGAATTTCTTTACATGGGCAGAGATCATCTTCCTACAGAGGAAGAGCAGTTTGAATCATATAAGGCTGTCTTAGAGGGAATAAAAGAGAAACCAGTTGTAGTTCGTACATTAGACATCGGTGGAGATAAGGAACTGCCATATTTACAATTACCTAAAGAAATGAATCCGTTTTTAGGTTTCCGTGCCATTCGGCTATGCTTAGAGGAGCAAGATATTTTCCGCACACAATTAAGAGCATTGTTGAGAGCAAGTGTGTTCGGAAACTTAAAAATTATGTTTCCGATGATTGCGACAATAGATGAGTTCCGAGAAGCAAAAAGACTGCTGAAAGAAGAGAAGGAAAAGCTAACCAATGAAGGGGTAAAGGTAGCGGACAATATTGAGGTAGGAATAATGGTTGAAATTCCTTCTACTGCAATAATTGCAGACGCTTTTGCCAAAGAGGTAGATTTCTTCAGTATTGGAACGAATGATTTAATACAGTATACGATGGCCGCAGATCGAATGAATGAACGTGTATCCTATTTGTATCAGCCTTATAGTCCATCCATACTTCGACTCGTGAAAATGGTCATTGATGCAGCTCATAAGGAAGGCAAGTGGGCAGGAATGTGTGGAGAAATGGCCGGTGATGAAACTGCGATTCCTATTCTCCTTGGTCTAGGTTTGGATGAATTTTCGATGAGTGCGACTTCAATTCTGAAAGCGCGGTCACAAATCCTGCAATTAGAGAAAACGGAGATGGAAAAACTAGCTCGCCGAGTTTTGGAAATGTCTACAACGGAAGAGGTTATACAGGCAGTTAATGAAGCCGTTAACGGTGATAAAAAAACGAGCTAGCTAGGTTTAGAAAGTGGATTTGCGGGTATAGTATGGTAAGCACTTAGGTTGATATCGTTAAGCTAAATCATTGTCATTTTCCCCCTATGGAACCGGTTGATAATCGGTTCTTTTTTCTATGCTTTCTTTTCTATATAATGGGGAGGAAGGAGGAGTAACAATGAACTTTAATTTATCTGGTAAGACAGCATTGGTTGCAGCATCAAGTCAAGGACTGGGCAGGGCGATTGCCGAAGAACTGCTAAAAGAAGGTGCAAATGTGATGATTTGTGGCCGCGATGAAGAAAAGCTTTCTGGAGTTCAAGAGGAACTTAAATCCATCGGAAAGGGGCAGGTCAACTATTTTAAGGTGGACTTAACGAATAATGAAGAGATTGTCACTTTGGTTGATCATACTGTCAAGAAATATGGAGGAATTGATATTCTTGTTAATAATGCTGGTGGTCCTCCTGCCGGTTCATTCGATACAATTACAGATGAAATGTGGCAAAATGCCTTTGAATTGAACCTTCTATCTTTTATTCGTTTAATTAGGGAGTCCCTTCCATATCTGCGAAAACAAGGTGGAAAAATTATTAATGTCGCATCAACTTCGATCAAGGAACCGATACCTGGTCTAATTTTATCAAATACTTTTAGAACGGGTATTGCCGGTTTATCTAAGACATTGGCTGGAGAACTTGCAAAGGATGGAATTTTAATCAACACGGTTGCGCCAGGGCGTATTTCTACAGACCGTACAAAGCATTTAGATTCTGTCAGAGCCAAAGCACAAGGAATAACCGTAGAAGAGGCAGAAAAAAACTCAAAGGCAAACATTCCTTTAAAAAGATATGGAACACCAGAAGAGTTTGCTAAGGTTGTTACTTTCTTAGCCTCTGATGCAAATAGTTATATGACGGGAAGTTCATTTTTGGTAGATGGTGGAATGATTAAATCTCTTTAATTCTTCCAAAAAATCACAATAAATGAGTTTAATGTAAAAGGTAATAGGAAATGGTAAATAGTAAGGAGGGGACGGCATGGTCAAAAATGTTACGCTATCTTTACTAGTTAGTTGTTTTCTTTTACTTACGGGGTGTACTTCTGAAGCAAATCAGTCCATTGTTAATCGCTATGCGGAAGCATTATTAACAAAGAATAACGAATTACAATTTCGTTTCAAAATTAATGAAAAGATATTCACAGATGAAACAATGTATAAAATTAAAGTGTCCATACATAACGAAGAATTAGCTAATGCTCTAGGTGCAAAAGAAATCTATTATGGGCAGGAATCAGTGTACGAGGGACTAACTCTAGAAGTAGATGAATCGAAAGAACAGGTTATCTACATGCAGCCAATTCCCTTAAGAAAAGATATGCATACCTTTGAAATAGAGGAACTAATTGTTAATCAGCATGCTGTTTCAGTTGAAGTTTATACGGAGCAGGAAGTCATTGCAACGGCATTCTTGACTAATTTTTCTTCACAATTATAATATGTTGAATGTATTTAAGACCAAGTAAAGTGCTGCTTGGTCTTTTTTTTGTCCATGTATCTTAATGGGAAATTCAGTGGTAAAATAGTGGTGAATTATGCTGGAAGGGAGATTTAGCATGCTAACAAATGAGAATACTGTGATTGGTTTTATTGGAACAGGTGTTATGGGGAAAAGTATGGCAAGCAATCTTTTACAAGCTGGGTACCCTATTATTGTTTATTCCAGAACAAAAGCGAAGGCGAAAGACTTGTTAGAAAATGGTGCAGAGTGGGCCGACTCTCCCATGGAGCTGGCTCAAAAGGCAAATGTCATTATTACAATCGTGGGTTACCCCTCAGATGTAGAAGAGGTCTATCTAGGTGAAAAAGGGATCATCCCAAATGGCAAAGAAAATACATATCTAATTGATATGACAACCTCTACACCAACATTAGCTAAAACAATATATGAAGCTGCCAAAAAGAAGGGGATGCATGCACTTGATGCACCGGTCTCAGGTGGAGACATAGGAGCAAGAGAGGCACGCCTATCCATTATGATTGGAGGAGAAAAAGAGGATTTTCAAACAGTATTGCCAATCTTAAAAGTTCTTGGTACAAACATTGTTTATCAAGGAATGCCTGGGGCAGGACAACATACTAAAATGTGTAATCAAATTGTGATCGCTTCTCAAATGATTGGGGTCAGTGAAGCGATTGCATATGCCGTTAAATCTGGCTTAGATCCAAATAATGTTTTGAAAAGCATAGAATCTGGGGCAGCTGGCAGCTGGTCACTTTCCAATTTAGCTCCTAAAATGATCTCGGGAGACTTTGAGCCAGGATTTTATATCAAGCATTTTATTAAAGATATGAAAATTGCCATAGAAGAAGCGGGGAAAATGGATATGGATACACCTGGACTTGAACTTGCTGTAACCTTATACAAAAAGTTAGCAGAGCAAGGAGAAGAGGATAGCGGGACACAAGCACTCTTCAAATACTGGAATTTAAAGTAACTTTTTTTCGTACATAGAATCCTGAGATTACATCAAAATAACAATGATTACATCTTAGGGGGTCTGTTAAATGGCAAAGAAAAACAAAAAAAATGATGCAAAGCAAAAGAATAAAAAAGGCTTTGATTCAGCAGTATTAAATGAGGAATTTGCTCATGAAATGGGCAGTGCAGACACAAATAAGATCCATAAAGATAAGGCAAGGAAAGAGAAAGCACCAAAAAATAATGGTAAATATAGGGGACAATAAAAAAGTGCGGGGCATTTGCCCTGCACTTTATTTAGAGCTTATTAGAAACTGCTCAATTCGATTAAGAGCTTCTTTTAACGTATCCATTGAATAAGCAAATGACAAGCGGAAGTAGCCTTCACCAAGGGAAGAAAAGGCGCTGCCAGGAACAACAGCTACTTTTGCTTTCTCAACTAGCTCTAGAGCAAATTCAAAGGAATTATGATAATTCCCAGGCAGCTTCACGAAAAAGTAGAAGGCACCATCCGGTTTGACGAGTTCAAATCCCATAGAATTCAATCGTTCATACATATACTCTCTTCGTTTTATGTATTCCTTTTTCATGACAAGTGCATCATCTTTCCCCACTGTTAATGCCTCGAGTGCAGCCATCTGAGAAATGGATGTAGCGCATGAAACGTTATACTGATGAACCTTTAGGATATGTTCTGCTAAATATTGAGGTGCAAATAGGAGTCCAATCCTCCAACCAGTCATTGAATGTGATTTTGATAATCCGTTAATCACAATTGTTTTATCTTTCAGGACGGTTCCAATTGAGAAATGATCTTGATCATAAACCAGTTCACTGTAAATTTCATCCGCTAATACAAAAATATCTTTATCCTCTAGGAATGCAGCTATTTCTAGAATCTCACCTTTTGTGAGGCTTACCCCAGTTGGATTAGAAGGATATGGAAGGACAATACAACGTGTCTGTTCCGTGATGTATTTCTTAAGGATATCTAAGGTTAATCTAAATCCATTGCCTGTTGTATCTGCATAAACGGGCTTTGCACCGCATATCTGAATAATAGGTTCATAACCAGGATAGACAGGTCCCGGTAAAATCACTTCAGATCCTGGAACTAAAATCGTACGAAAAGCAATATCAATTGCCTCACTAGCCCCAACGGTAACGATGATTTCTTTCTCTGGGTTATAGGTAAGCAGATATTTTTCTTGTACATAGTTTGCAGCAGCTTGTCGAAGCTCTGCTAACCCGGCGTTATGAGTGTAAGATGTATAGTTTTGATCTATTGCTTTTTTGCCTGCATCCTTAACATGCTCGGGCGTAGGAAAATCAGGTTGTCCAATTGTTAATGAAATCATATCCTTTGTTCCCGCTACCATGTTGGAAAACTTTCTAATACCGGATATTTCTATTTGTTTCACATGGGGATTAATTAAATGTTCCAATGAAATTAGCCTCCAGTCCGTTAGTTATTCTATCATGATATATCCAATGATCATAAATATAAAGTAAAACTTCACTAAAATTGGACTAGCGTCAAATGATAAAAAGAAATCTTTTTGAAATAAGCGAAAAAAGTCTTGTTTATCTTTTCTAAAAGCGTTAATTTGAGCATATAGGAGGGGTTGTTATGGGCAATACAGTATTGGTACCAATTGATGGTTCAGATTCATCCATTAAGGCTGTAGAATTTACCATTTCGATCATGAAGCAAGGTGATCGGGTTGTACTGATGAATGTACAAAAGCCGCAGTATGATGGGTTTGAAAAAGTGGGCAATGTTTCTAAAGAACAGCTTGATGCTTTTTATTTAGATGAAGGAAGAAAAATCTTGACATCTGCAGAAGAGTTAATTAAAAAACAGGGGATTTCATATGAAAGTGTAGTAAGAATTGGTTTACCTTCGATTGAGATTACAAAAGTGGCGAAGGAAATCTCAGCACATTCCATCGTCATGGGTTCTAAAGGCATGAGCCCTGTCGTCAGCCATGCATTAGGCAGTGTTACATATAGTGTGATTCATCTAGCGGCATGCCCTGTTACAGTTGTGCCTTTAATGGACTAAATCCTTTATGTTGAAAGGAGCTGAAAAATGCCCCTAAAAACAAGGGGCATTTGCTGTTTCTATTTATTTTAATGCTTAATAGCCGTAATCCCAATCTACTTCATTTTCATGCCATAAAACAGGGGATACCTGCCCGAAATCAACCACTTTGCTGTCTAGTTTACAGTTGCAGTGATCACACCCACATTGGTCTTTGATTTCATCAAAAACTGATCGGTCAACATTCTCAATAATGGTTACTTTTTGGTTTTTTTGAAAAAGAATGGCAGTGCCCTTCATTTCACTTTTGCACCTCTTTTAATTTATTAAGCAAACGGGAAAGTTTACTTTATTGTTTTTACATCTGCATTGTAGTGCGGATAAAAGCAAAAGTCCATAGGTTAGTGAAAAAATTCACATAAATATCAAATTAGCGATAATTATTTACAAAAGATTCATAAAAAAAGTTTTCCATTCCAGGATTAACATTTTTACTATTTTTATTCACAATTTTTTAGGAATTATTTTAAATATGCCGAAAGTAATGTTGGGCATTCATGATATAGTAGTAATATAGATCTATCATGAATGAAGAGGAAGGAAGAAAAGAATGGAAGGTAACAAGGGGATTTTACTCGAAAGCGGTACAAATGAGCTTGAAATAGTGGAATTTAGTATTGGGAATAATAAATTTGGGATAAATGTCATTAAAGTAAAAGAAATTATAAATCCGATTAACGTTACACATATCCCTCATAGCCATCCTAATGTAGAAGGAATCATTGAGCTTAGAGGAGAGGTTTTGCCTTTAGTGGATGTAGCAGCTGCACTTGGTTTTCCCCGTTCACAAGATCCAAAGCAGGATAAATTTATTGTTTCTGAATTTAATAAACAGAAAGTAGTTTTTCATGTACATACCGTAACCCAGATTCACCGGATCTCCTGGGATCAAATTGAAAAACCGTCTGATATGTATAAGGGATCAGACAGTCAAGTTATCGGGGTCATTAAATTGCACGGGGAAATGATTTTACTACTGGATTTTGAAAAAATTGTCGTTGATATTAATCCTGAATCAGGGATTAATGTACAGCAGCTAAAAAAATTAGGAGTTCGTGAAAGATCAACGAAAAGATTAGTAGTTGCTGAGGATTCGTCCTTACTTAGAAAACTGCTTAGTGATACATTGGCTGAGGCGGGTTTTCATCAGGTGGAATTCTTTGAAAATGGCCGTGATGCGCTTCTCTATCTAGAGGATTTAGCCCAATCGAATAGAGATATAAGTGAAAGCGTACAGATTGTGATAACAGATATTGAGATGCCTCAAATGGATGGACACCATTTGACAAAGCGTATTAAAGGACACCCTAAATTATCTAAATTACCGGTTATTATTTTCTCTTCTCTTATTACGGATGATCTTCGTCATAAAGGTCAGATGGTGGGAGCTGACGGGCAGGTATCTAAACCGGAAATAGCAGAACTAGTTCTATTAATTGATAAGTATATTCTATAATGACGTGAAATAAAAAGAAGCTAACGCGGAAAGCTAGCTTCTTTTTTCCTGTCTAATATTAAAAGTAGTTTTCACCGAGTCTTTTAAAGACAGGCTTTTGGTAACGCTTTTTTTTAGGCTGCTTTGGAAAGTCCTCTTTCGCACCTGTATAGCTTGACAGCAGTTTTTTTGCTTCGTTTAGAGAAATACGAGCTTTAGGATTTCTTACATTTTGATCTAGCTTTCCCAAATGAGGTAATTGTTCAAAATCACTTTTTGAAGGTGGCAGGTGGAAAGAGTAGTTACCACAGACAATGAGTACATCCGATTGCTGTTGACTATATTTTGGGTTGTTAGAGAAGTGTAAACCAATTTTTCTTGCTTTTCCTTCTTTTAATAACTTTTGCAAGGCATCATGCTTTAATTTATATAAAAACTTTGGATTAGGAGCAGTTTTTGCATGACGATTAACGATGAAGAGAGCTTGTGAGAGGTTTTCAATCGTTGGATTTAATGGAGGAGAATAATTCCTTTCCCGATTCAAAGTAATGACTCCTTTCTAGCCTTTAAGTTTTTTTTCTTAATAATATTATAACCTTATTTTCAGTAAAAAGGAAAGGTTGTTATCATAATTGTGTAAATAATACCCAATATAAAATAATCTATTATAAAATGATAAGTAATAAACTAGCTGAATACAGACTTTATGTAAAGGGAGTTTTGTATGATTAAAAACAATAGGAAGACAGCAATAATTGATATTGGTTCAAACACGATCCGCCTTGTTATTTATAATAAGAATGAATTTGGAAAGTTTAAAGAGACTGAAAATATTAAAGCTGCGGCCAGACTTCGCAGGCATTTAAATCAAAATGGGTACCTTGAAGAAGAAGGGATGCTCTCACTATTAAAGATCTTAAAAGGTTTTAAAGAAATACTAGATTTTCATAAAGTAAAGGAAGTTAAATGTGTCGCAACAGCTGCGATTAGACAGGCTCTTAATAAAAAGGAAATAACTCAACGTGTAAAAACAGAAACTGGTTTCGATGTAACCATTCTAACTGAAAATGAGGAAGCGTATTTCGGTTATTTTGCCGTCATTCACACTACGCCGATTGCTGATGCTGTAACAATAGATATCGGCGGAGGGAGCACAGAGATTACATATTTTAAAGACCGTGAGCTTCAATACTCGCATAGTTTCCCCTTTGGTGTTGTATCACTAAGTCAACAGTTCATTAACGGTGATAAAATTACTGCTGTGGAAAAAAAACAGCTGCAAAACTATATAGTAGAATCCTTTAAAACTTTGCCGTGGTTAAAAGACCTAAACGTTCCGATAATTGCCATTGGAGGGAGTGCTAGAAATGTAGCACAAGTTCATCAAAATTTAAAGAACTATCCGTTATCAGGTATTCATCAGTATTCGATGAGCTTACAGGATTTGCAAGAAGTGCTTTCTTTAGTTGAAGGACTGCATGTCGATCAGCTTGCAAAGCTTGAAGGATTGGCTGCAGACAGAGCAGATATTATCCTTCCCGCCATTGAAGTTTTTGTTGAGCTCACTAACTATGTTGAATCTGATACCTTTTTGTTTAGCAGGAAGGGACTAAGAGATGGGATCTTCTTAAAGGAGTACAAGGAGCAAGGAGATAGAATTCAATCTGAACAAATAGCCGGAGCCAGTATCGATGAGCTTGTTCATCATTATGGGATTCAAATAGATCATTCAAAGCATGTCTCATTCTTAGCAAAACAAATTTATCAACAGATCTCTCAATTATGTCAGGTTGGTCATAGTGAGGAAAAAATACATTTAGTAGATTTAAGTGCACGCGTTTATTATCTTGGCGAATATGTTGATTCAGATGTTAGCAGCCAGCATACATTTTATTTATTAGCGAATACATCTATAGAAGGGTTATTACATAAGGATCGGTTGAAGTTAGCTCTCATTGCTTCATTCAAAAATAATACTCTTTTAAAGCAGTATTATGAACGCTTTCACGACTGGTTCTCAAAGGAAGAATTTCTGGAAATCAGGGTTGCTGGTGCGATTACGAAACTGGCTGCAGCACTTGATGCCTCAAAAAGAGGAATTATCAAAGCAGCACATCTACAAATGGCGCAAGACGGCAAGATGGAATTCATACTACAATGTTCAGGAGATGTCTTTGTGGAAAAATACCAAGCTGAAAAACAAGTCAGGCACTTAATGAAGGCGATTAAGAAGGATATACATTTGACATTTAGAAATTTATAAAAATTTACATACTGTTTACAATTGATTAACAAAAAACTGATACCCTTTTAATATAAACGAAATAGATACAATATTCGTCATATTTCTACAAAAGTTTCCGGAGCATGATGAATGGGTACGAAATGTCAGTTGAGGTGCAAACACATGAGAGAGAATATTGATTTGAATTCCCCAGCTTATTACAATAATCGAGAGTTAAGTTGGCTTGCTTTTAATGAAAGAGTGCTTCAAGAAGCCCAAGACCACCGAAATCCATTATTGGAGAGGCTCAAATTTCTTGCGATTGTCAGCTCTAATTTAGATGAATTTTTTATGGTGAGGGTTGCAGGTCTGAAAGATCAAGTCAAAGCCGGCTTTAACAAACCAGAAAATAAAGCAGGGATGACACCGAAACAACAACTATCTGCAATTTCAATAAATGCCCATGAGCAAGTAGAGTCTCAATACTATACTTTGTTGAACGTGATACTGCCTGAATTAAGCAATAATGAAGTTTATCTTTTTAATATTAATGAATTAAATGAAGATCAGCTTTATTTTCTAGAAGAGTATTTTGATGAACAGGTCTTTCCAGTGTTAACCCCTTTAGCTGTTGATGCATACAGACCATTTCCAATTTTATTAAATAAGAGTCTAAATTTAGCTGTTAGTATTAAAGAAACTAATGATGATGCTCCTTGTAAGCTAGCCATTGTTCAGGTGCCGGCAGTACTAGATCGATTTATTAAAGTGCCCTCTGAGACTGGACAAATCTTTGTCCTGCTCGAAAATGTCATTTGTCATTTTATCTATAAAATGTTTAAAGGGTTCCATGTTGAATCTGTAACACAATTTAGAATTACGAGAAATGCGGATCTTACCATTCACGAGGAAGGGGCAAGAGATCTGCTTTTAGAAATTGAAAAAGAATTAAAAAAACGTAAATGGGGGGCTGCTGTCCGCCTTGAAATGAGAAAGGATATTCAAGATGAGAAAGTGGTTTCTTATTTAATTGATGAGCTTGAGATACATCAAAAAGATATTTATATTGTAGATGGACCGTTAGACCCAACATTTTTATTTTCTTTCTACAAGACTTTATCACAAACTATGGAACATTTGTGTTACCAGGCTTTTATCCCTCAGCCGCCGGTTGATTTGAAATCAAACGAGGATTTATTTAGTAAAGTACTAAGACAAGATTTGTTATTTCATCACCCATATGAGTCCTTCCAACCTGTCATTGATTTTGTATCGGATGCAGCAGATGATCCTGATGTTCTCGCTATCAAGCAAACGCTTTACCGTGTCAGCGGTGATTCACCAGTGATTGAATCATTAAAACGCGCTGCAGAAAATGGCAAGCAAGTTACCGTCTTGGTGGAGCTAAAAGCTAGGTTTGATGAAGAAAACAATGTTCAGTGGGCTAAAGAACTAGAAAAAGCTGGTTGTCACGTCATTTATGGGATGACCCACTTGAAAACACATAGCAAAATTACTTTAGTTGTTAGAAGACGGAATGGGAAAATTGAAAGATTTGTTCATTTAGGAACGGGAAATTATAATGATCAAACAGCGAAAATTTATACAGATATGGGCTATATGACCGCAAAGCGGAAATTTGGAATTGATGCAACGAACTTTTTTAATTATTTGAGTGGCTACACGGAAAAGCCTGAGTACAACCATTTGGTCGTGTCTCCCCATGATATTAGAGATAAATTTATTGACTTAATAGATCGAGAGATTGCTTATCATAGAAAATATGGAAACGGCCGCATCATTGCGAAGATGAATTCCCTAACAGATAAAGTGATCATGAATAAGTTGTATGAGACTTCCCTCGCAGGTGTGAAAATTGATTTAATCGTGAGGGGGATCTGTTGTTTAAAGACTGGAGTGCCAAAGGTAAGTGAGAATATCCGCGTTATCAGTATTGTTGGCCGTTTTTTAGAGCATAGCAGAATTTACTACTTCCATCATAACGGAGAAGAAAAAATATACTTATCTTCTGCTGATTTAATGACCAGAAATATGGACCGCAGAGTAGAAATACTCTTCCCGATTTTTGAGGGGGTCTTAAAGCAAAAGATCAAGCATGTTTTGAAGCTGCAGCTGAATGATAATCGAAAAGCTCGGGAACAATCTTCTTTAGGACATTATCAATACGTAACAAATGAAAACGAAGAGTTAAACAATCAATTGGTATTGATGAGAGAAGTGTACCAGCTGCAGGAGGATGAAGAATAGAAAAATTAGTATAATTTTCGTAGTGACAATGAAACTCCCTATATAGGAATAAATGAAAAAGAAGCTGTTGCAAGCTTCTTTTTCAATTTTTTGAGGAAAGCGTATAGATAGTAAGCTCTGGAGTTGATAAAAACCGAAATGGTAATCGTGTAGTTCCTAAACCGCGATTGACGTAAAGTGTAAGGGGGTCATCTGTCCCAATCGTATAAGATCCTTCATAATATTTCTCTGCAAATGGGGGCTTTACGAGAGCACCCAGGAAAGGAATTTTGATCTGCCCTCCATGACTATGCCCGCTTAGTTGCAGATGTATATTGTAGGAAGCGGCAATGTCTGCTAAATCTGGAGCATGAGAAAGAAGGATTTTATAAGCTTCGTCTGGTACACCAGTCAGAGAGTTTTCAATATTGGGTTTTCCTAACATTGCATCATCGATACCAGCTATATAAATACGATCGCCGTTTAGGAGTTTAATTTCAGTTGATTGATTTAGTAAAAGCGTAAAACCTGCTTTTTCCATTATCTCCTTATAAATGTCTGACCCATACCCCCCGTGGTCATGATTTCCGTATATTGAGAACTTTCCAAAGGGAGCTTGAAGTTGATTTAATATAGGAACCACTTTTTCAATCTCTTTGTATTTATTCGGCTCGTCAAGCAGATCGCCTGTAAAAAAAAGAATATCAGGATTAAGGTCATTGATCTTGTCAACTATTTGCTTAAATTGCTCTAAATCATATTGAAAACCCAAGTGTGTATCACT
Organism: Robertmurraya dakarensis; assembly: GCF_900156875.1. Taxonomy (GTDB): domain Bacteria; phylum Bacillota; class Bacilli; order Bacillales; family Cytobacillaceae; genus Robertmurraya; species Robertmurraya dakarensis. The sequence goes on from NZ_LT707408.1 coordinate 1,128,905, forward strand.
AAATTGAACCATTTTAAAACGCTCAAAACCATTCGGGACTTTAGGATGTTTAATTTGAATATGATTTATTTTTAATCGATAAGGCTCTATATGTCCAGCATAATAATACCCACCTGCAGAAAGGCCTGTAACTGTAAGGAAGGTACCAAGGGCTTTTTTTATAAAATGTCTTCTTGAAACTTTTTCGGGCATACTGTTCTCCCAACCTATCACTGAAGTTCTATTCTATTATTCATTTATACTAACAAACAATAGAGAGAAAAAGAAGCATACTGTCTTGCCAAGAACCGGAAGAGTTTCCATAGGTAATATTTGTATGAAAAATAAACAAAAAGTGATAAAATGTAAACGAAATTTACATAGCTATAACCATGTAAAATGGTTGAATTTTCAAATCCTCTTTAAGCATATGGCAGCCAGTTCCTTTTGTCGTGAAAGGAGGATATAAGGAGTGTATGAGTGTGGATGCATTGGATATCTTAACAGATTTAGATAATACAGTGCCTTTTTTTCAACCGATATTCAGTGCTGATGAACATCGTGTCATCGGTTATGAGATTTTAGGGAGATACAAAACCGAAGGAGAATATAAAAGCCTTGGTCCCTTTTTTCTGGACGAGAATATACCTGAAGAATACAGAATTGAAGTGGATAATCATATTCTAAAGAAGGCATTACAATTATGTCTTACCTTAGATAGCGATATCTTTATTTTTATAAATAGAGATGCAGATTTATTGATGCACGGAGATGAAGAGGAACTTCTTCAAATTCTTTTAGAATTCGAAGAAAAAGGGATTTCGATGAATCGTATTGTTCTTGAAATATCGGAAAGAAATTATCATGGGGATATTGAGCATTTAGATCATTTACTTAATTATTACCGTACGTATGGGATTAGAATTGCCGTAGATAAATTAGGAAATGACAGAAGCCACTTAGACAGAATTGGGCAAATTTCTCCCAATATCTTAAAAGTTGATTTGTTGGCTTTAAGGTCCACGAATACGTCCCCTGGTTTTCAAGATATTATTTATTCCTTGTCAATGCTTGCGAGAAAGATTGGAGCAACCCTGCTTTTTGAAAATATTGAAATGGTTTATCAGCTTGAGTATGCATGGAAAAATAGCGGACGCTATTACCAAGGTTTTTATTTGCATAAGCCAGTTCCGGATTTTGTTGATCGTGATATTCTAAAAGATCAATTGAAAAAAGAATGTCAGCATTTTATATCGAATGAAAAGAAGAAGCTTGAAGCCCTTTATGAAATTACGGAAAGCTTCCAATTGAAGATTTCAGAGCTACTACAGAAGTATCGAAGGTTGGATAGTTATGAAGTTTTACTAAATTCGCTAGTTAAGGACCTCGATCAAATGGCATTTAGAATGTATGTATGCGATGAGGATGGTTTTCAAGAATCACCTAATATCTTTAAGGGAAAAGATGGCTGGGTTATTCAGCCGGAGTATTTACAAAAGAATTGGAGCTGGCGTCCTTACTTCCTAGAGAATATTTTAAAAATGCGAAAAGAAAAGAAAGGAATACTATCTGACTTATACAGTGATATTGAAACAGGGGAGATAATTCGGACCTTTTCTTATCCTTTTAATGAGAAGCATTATTTATTCATTGATTTATCGTATGAATATTTATATGAACAAATAGGGCTGCTATAAATAAAGAGTTAAAAAGAAATCGTTTCCGATAAAATAGTTCCTTCTTTTCGGATTTATCAGGGAGAAGAAGTCACGCAATAAGGATAAAATCAAGGATTTAAATGTGAAAAAATCTCACTTTCTATTTGGAAAGTGAGATTTTTATTTGTATGAGTGAAATGAAATAAGAAACAAAACCTATCTCAAAGGAATAGTAGGAAGAAAAATCCCCTATAACATAAAATATAATCTGTTTTCCGTGATTTATGGAACGTCCACAGGGTTATCTAAAGTTAGTAAAAGTATACAAAAAAGGTAATGAAAGTGGGTCACTTAATCTCCAGCTCCCTAGTCGTTAACCGTTAAACTTTATAAGAAGAAGATTATTCATTTATGGTATTGACTAACGTACCAGTGATACACTTTTTCTATTCCTTCTTTTAAATTGGTGGAGGATGTCCACCCAGTACTTTTTAACAAACTTACATCAAGTAATTTTCTTGGTGTTCCATCCGGTTTAGTTAGATCATTGATAATATCACCATCATATCCAACCACATCTTTTATTATATTTGCTAGTTTACCAATTTCTAAATCTTTCCCTGTTCCAACATTTACATGCATTTCATTATTATAATTTTTCATGAGATGCACACAAGCATCCGCTAAATCATCAACAAATAAAAACTCTCTTTTTGGTTTTCCTGTCCCCCAAATCACTACTTGTTGATCTCCGTTGATTTTGGCTTCATGGAATTTTCTTATAAGTGCAGGCAGAACATGGGACGTTTTCAAATCAAAATTATCATTAATCCCATAGAGGTTTGTAGGCATGACTGAAATAAAGTTACATCCAAACTGTTTTCGGTAAAATTTGCATAATGCTATACCACTCAATTTTGCCATGGCATAGGCTTCATTAGTAGACTCCAACGGGCCTGTAAGTAAGTACTCTTCCTTAATTGGTTGTGCAGCCATCTTCGGATATATACAAGATGAGCCTAAAAATAATAGCTTCTTAACTTTATATTTGTAAGCATTGTGAATAACGTTTGCTTCGATCATAAGATTATTGTAGATAAACTCCGCTGGAAAAGTATCGTTAGCATAAATCCCTCCCACTTTTGCCGCAGCCAAAAATACAAACTCTGGTCTTTCTTCTTCAAAAAATTTCTCTACTTCATCTTGCCTTATTAAATTAAGTTCTTTTGAAGTCTTCGTGACAATATTCTTGTAACCAAGTTGATGTAGACGTCGAACAATTGCCGACCCTACCATACCGCTATGTCCAGCTACATAAATTTTACTGTCTAATTTCATTTTCCTCACCACCAGTCAAATTCATTTAATTCCTTATACCAATAAACTGGTTCTGTATTTTTGTACTTCAACTTTAAGCAATCTTTTTTCTCCATCGATCATTACCATAACTCGGTAAACCTGTTACATATTAAATTCTTTGATATTAATAAATTATATGAATAATCAGAACCTTTCTGCAGGCTTCATTAATATAAATACAAGATATTGTATGCAAAGAAAATTCAGCTGTTATTTCTAGAGTCTATATTTTATAGATTGTTGAAAATTAATAAATTCGCCCTACCTCTTCTTTTGAGTGAAACATAAGTTATTGATATACAATGTAAAACTAGTGAGGTTTATATCATGACAAAAGTAGCGTTAATTACAGGTATTACTGGTCAAGATGGGGCTTATCTTGCTCACCTTTTATTGAAAAAGGGCTATGTTGTACACGGTTTAAAAAGGAGAAGTTCACTATCCAATACTGAGAGAATTAGGGAACTAATAACGAAAAATAATTATTTAAATTTTCAATTACATGATGGCGATATGGCTGATTCTACCAACTTAGTACGCATTATTAAAAAGATTGAACCTGATGAAATTTACAATTTAGCTGCCATGAGCCATGTTCACGTAAGTTTTGAAACTCCAGAATATGCAGCGAATGTGGACGGGATAGGAACGTTACGAATTTTGGAAGCCGTAAGAATATTGGGATTAATCAAAAAAACAAAAATATATCAAGCTTCTACCTCAGAACTATATGGAAAGGTTCAAGAGGTACCTCAGAAGGAGAACACACCATTTTATCCAAGAAGCCCCTATGCTGTTGCAAAACTTTACGGCTATTGGATAACAGTAAACTATCGAGAAGCATATGAAATGTTTGCGTGTAACGGAATTTTATTTAATCATGAAAGTCCCATCAGAGGAGAAGAATTTGTTACTAAAAAGATAACCAAAAGTGCAGCAAGAATCGCGTTGGGTTTACAAGAAAAGCTCTATTTAGGAAATTTGAATGCTAAAAGGGATTGGGGTCATGCAAGAGATTATGCTGAGGCTATGTGGTTAATTCTTCAACAGAATAAACCAGATGATTATGTCATTTCAACCGGCATTACCACAGAGGTGAGAGAGTTTGTTAAGCTTTCATTTTCTCAACTAGGCATTGAAATAGAATTTAGAGGAGAAAAAGAAAACGAAAAAGGCTATGTGAGAGCTTGTCATGATTTAAACTACCAATTACCAATTGGCAAAGAAGTAGTAGTTGTAGATCCCCAATTATATAGACCAACAGAAGTAGATTTGTTAATCGGTGATAGTACAAAAGCCAAAAAGAAATTAGGGTGGTCACCTAAAATTAGTCTAAAAACGATAGTAAAAGAAATGATTGAACATGATTTAAAGGAAGCACGAAAAGAAAAAATCCTAGAGTCAGAAGGTTTTAGTCCTAATGTTTTTTTTGATTAAAAATAATCATGCCTAAGGTGAGAAAGTATAAGGTAATTTTTAAAAAAAGGAAAAAGGGGTAATCATTTGAAATTAATACTATTATCCGGAGGATCTGGTAAAAGACTTTGGCCGTTATCAAATGAATCAAGATCTAAACAATTTTTAAAACTTTTGAAGAATAAAGAGGGACAACCTGAATCTATGGTCCAAAGAGTTTGGGAACAGCTTCAGTCCAATAGTTTAAAAGACAAAACCTATATTACAACAAGTAAAACGCAAGTCGATATCATACAAAATCAGTTAGGGACAGATATACCATTAATTATCGAACCTCACAAAAGAGACACTTTTCCTGCTATAGCCTTATCCTGTTTATATTTATACTCAAAAGAAAAGATGCCTTTAAATGAAATAATTTGTGTACTGCCTGTTGATGCATATGTAGAAAATGAATACTTTGAAAAAATAAACCAATTAGATTCCATCGTTGAACAATCAAATTCAAATCTCGTCCTACTTGGGGCAACACCTACCTATCCATCAGAGAAGTATGGATATATTTTACCTGACAAAAAAGGAAAAAATAAAAAAAAACAACCTAATTATTTACCCGTAAGAAAGTTTATTGAAAAACCAAACGAAGCAACAGCCAAAAAATTAATTGAAGACGGTGCACTATGGAACTGTGGAGTTTTCGCTTTTAAACTTAGCTATATCATCTCTATAATCAAAGAAAATGGATGGCCAGCTAATTATGATCAGTTTTACGAGCTATACGGACAGTTACCCACTAGGAGCTTTGATTATGAAGTAGTTGAAAAGGAAAGTCAAGTCACTGTAGTACATTATAATGGTAATTGGAAGGATCTTGGGACTTGGAATACTCTAACAGAAGAAATGAATTCAAGCTTGTTAGGGAGAGGCATTGTAAGTGATGATTCATTAAATACCCATGTAATTAATGAATTAAATATCCCTGTTATCGCACAGGGGCTGACGAATCTTGTAATTGCATGTAGTTCAGATGGAATCTTAGTTTCGGACAAGTCTGCGAGTTCGAAAATTAAAGACTTAATTGCCCATTTCCAAGATAGACCGATGTTTGAAGAACGTCGCTGGGGTTACTACAGTGTACTAGATTACACCGAATATGAGAGTGGAGATAAAGTTTTAACTAAAAAAATTATCGTCAAACCTGGGAAGAATTTAAGTTATCAATATCATAATCATAGAATGGAAGTTTGGACAATTATAAAAGGGGAAGGAAAGTTCGTTCTCGACAATCAAATCTTTGATGTTCAACCGGGTGATGTTTTGGAAATTCCCATAGGATCAAAGCATGGTATTAAAGCTGTTACTGAGTTAGAGGTAATTGAAGTCCAACTAGGTAAGAAACTTGTTGAAGAAGACATAACTCGCCTTTTTATGACATGGGAAGAATTAGAGGATAATCTTCAATGAATAAGAAATTTTTATGCTCTTTCAAAAATTGGAAGTATGTTGTTGGAGGTGAGTTTTATGAAAAAACAAGTCATTGCTATGACAACTCTTGGTAAAAATGGAAGGTTTGGAAATCAAATTTTTCAGTATGCTTTCTTAAAAATATATGGAAAAGTTTTTGGATTAGAAGTACAGACACCTAGATGGATTGGCAATTATTTATTCAATGCAAGAGACCCGAAAGTCTCTAAAAGATACCCAACTGTTGTCGAAGATGAATTTAAAAACGAAGTTAAAAATATAGGGACAATCGACGAAAATGTATTTGAACATGAAGAACCCCCGTACACAAATGTTGATCTTTGGGGATATTTTCAATTTCATACAAGTCATATTTCATCATATAAAGATTATGTACGTTCCTTATTTACACCAGTACCATCGATTGAAAGCTTTTTGCAAAAGGGTATGACAAGGCTACGTTCAAAAGGTAAGACAATCATTGGGCTTCACCTTAGAAGAGGGGATTATCTACATTACAAAGATTCTGAACTGAGGGGATTTTTCTATGCAGCTCCTACTGAGTGGTACAAGGAATTATTAGAGCAAATCTGGCCTACGTTAGAAGAACCAGTTCTTTTTATTGCTAGCGATGATATAGATTCAGTAATACACGACTTCTCTGAATACAGCCCAATAACCTCAAACAATATCTTCGATCAGAGTGAAATGAATCAACTATTTCCAAATTGTAATTTTTACCCTGACTTTTACTTATTAAGTCAATGCGATGTTATGGCAATCTCTAATAGTAGTTTTTCATTTGCTGCAAGCATGCTAAATGTAAACGGGAAAAGTTTTTATCGACCCATATATAAAGCTAAAAGTTTAGTACCATATGATCCTTGGAGCTCACGGGTACTTTTATGGAGTCAACCTTAGCATATGATCCTTTTACTAGAGTTTTTAGGATAATGTATTCTTCCGAAGCTACTTTAAGGAGAACTTTAGATGTTTTATAGGAAATAAATAGAGTGGTTTAAGCTATTAGATAATCATGACATGACATGATCATGTAATGTTATTTGTTCGAACGGGACAAACTGTTTGATCTTGTCGATGTTAAGTTATTTACTTTGAATTAACCACCTGAGGAACATAAATTGTGAAACAAGATTCTTTTGGGTGCCACAGTGACAAATTCTAAGAAGGATAAATCAAGAAGGGTCAAGGAGACAGGTTCCTTGACCCTTCTTGATTTAGATAGACTGGCGGGACATAGGGGTAATAGATACGCCTTTCCTCTCATCTCCGAAATCTTTTTTTAATGTAGGGTAAGCTAATGCTTTGCATATAGTATCTCATTCCCATGAACAAACAGTTCTCTTATAATGTCCGGTGCTAACTGTTAAATTTAACAAGAATATTTACAAATGAATGTTGGAAAGGTAAGAGTAATACTTTCTTAAAGGTGGGGGGATTACCCATGAGTATGTTCATATTAACCTTGACATTCATTTGTATCGGAATACTTGTATTTTCTCTAGGATTTACACTGTCTGCAGCAAAGGGGCAAAAAGAGGTTAAGGGAGAATTAGATGCATCTATATCTTCCAATGTGAAGAGACATGTTTATATAAAAAACCCGGTTTTTTTAAGTTATGCCTTGGCCTTTTTGTTATGGTTTTTTGCGATCATATTTTTTGGTTTCTATACAGGCTGGTGGTGAAAAAGCTGGTGCCCCGGAAGGCACCAGCTTTTGCATTCAATCATATTTCAATCTTTAAAGCATCTTTTAATTTTTGAATGTCAAATCCTGTGATAATTGTATCCTCATCTATTACGATGGTGGGAGTGGAGTACGAATTATATTTCTTGATAAGATCATTTTTCGCATTTTGATCTTTCATAATATCTTTAATCTCGTAATTAAATCCGTATTCTGTTAAAAAGCGTTTTGTAATTTCACAGGGCGGGCAGTCCGGCTGTGAGTAAAGCGTGATTTTTGGCAAAGCTGTTTACCCCCAGTTCTATACATGTACAGATTATTTAGTACTTTTTTTATGTAGATATTCAATTAATCCCATAGCACAGACCTCCATGTCAAGTTTAATGACTTCATGAACTTCATGATGGTCTGGGACTCCAAGTTCCTGCAAATGTCTTTTTATTCTTTGTACAAGGCCATTTGTGGTTGCCTCGATTTGTTGTTCAATCGTATCTGCTTGTTGGTATCCTTCCTCAGCTTTATCCACGAATTGATCAAGCCAATAGGAGACCTGCTTGTAAACTTCATTCGGGTTTTTAGACATTCCATAGTGCCCGAAAAAGATATAATCTAATTGCAAACTTTTAAACAATTCCATAGATTGAAGCATCTTGTCAGGATCAAACTGGTTAGGAGATGTGGTTGGTAAGTAAAATTCAATCCCATCACGCAAAAGCGGCTGATACAAAATTCCTGAAGTGTCTCCAGTGAACATTCCATTTACACCGGAATGATGTATGCTAAAGTGATGGTTTGCATGACCCGGGGTATCGTAAAAAGTAAGCGTGCAATTTTCACTTATGGAAAAAGAATCCTTATCATGCATCACCATTAATCGTTCCTTAGGAATTGGAAGAATCGGATTAAACAAAGAGTCGAACTTTTCTCCATATACTGCTCTAGCTCCTGCAATCAATTTAGCAGGATCTGCTAAATGTCTTTCTCCTTTTGGGTGAACAATGACTTTTGCATTAGGGCACTCTTGTAGAAATAATCCCGCCCCTCCAGCATGATCAAGGTGAATATGTGTAACAATAATATACTTAATATCCTCTGGTGAAAAACCAAGCTCCGTTAATCCGCTTCGAATGTATGGGATAGAAGGACTAGCACTTGTCTCAATAATGGTCAATTCATCTTCAGCCAATACATATGTACCTGTACGTTGCTCTAACTGTAAATCATGGCCGTCTATTAAATAGATCTTTTCTAAGAGTTGTTCCACATTCTTCAAAAAAAATCCCCCTTTTTTCAGGTTTTTCTTGTGCAAAGCACTAACATTATTTTATGCTGTAAATATTGGCATGTAAAGCGGAGGTAAGAATTTTCTGAAATTAATCTAAATGGATAGAAACATGTCAAAAGAGAAACCTATGAGTAAATCAGCTTAGGTTTGTTTCGAAAGGAGAGGGAATATGTCACAGCTGCAAGGTATTATTACAAGATTAAAGAATCTCCAAGAGCAAGGAAGTAATGGCGAGCCTGCTCAGCGTTTTTTTGAAGTAAATGGAGAAAAAAAGTGTCAGGTTACATATCATCCGAAAACGGAGACGTACGAATTAGAAGTATACAATGAGAAGGAAAAGCCGAAGAGATATCAGTTTGATAATATCGATATGATTACTATTGAAATATTTGATTTAATCCAATAGGACTAAAGGCGAAGGTCATGATGCTGAATTCACATCCTCGAGGTGAAAGTATGATTCCAACAGTAAAGTGCCCGAACTGCTCATTTGAAGTTGAAATGAATCATGTATTAACGGCGCAATCGAACCAAAACGTGATTTATCAATGTCCAAAATGTCTTTATGAAAAAAGAAATATTGAAACAAGTAAAGGATAGGCAATCATACGCATCCCAAATGAAACTGTGATAGAATAAGATAGAATGAAAACATTAATGAGGGGTTTTCGCTATGATTAGTCTTCACAGTGGAGAATTTTTAGAGATGAATATTCGGGATTATATGATTCCTTCAGAACGGGTTGCTCATGTTCAAATTAAAAATAGCTTAGAGCATGCTTTATTGGTACTTACAAAAAGCGGTTACACAGCTATTCCTGTGCTTGATCCTCAATATAAATTACACGGATTAATCAGTACTCCGATTATAATGGAGGCTATACTTGGTCTTGAACGAATTGAATTCGAGAAGCTTGAGGAAAAGCCTGTTGAGGAAGTCATGAATAAGGATATCCCAAGAGTAACGCTAGACACTGGCGTGAAAGCATGTTTAGAATTGTTGATCAATCACCCATTTCTTTGTGTTGAAAGTAAGGAAGGCTATTTTGAGGGGATCCTTACAAGAAGGACGATATTGGAACAATTACACAAGAATTTTTCGTTATAATATTTACTGGGCCTCCTAATGAATAGGAGGCCGTAATTTTTTATTAATAATACAATTACAGGAATTAATTTTGCTGAAAAACTGTAAAAAGAAGGTGTGAATTTGTCAACACTATCTGCCTATCACCTCCTTTCTGTTTTAGCTTCAGAAATGAATATGCGCAGAGCAGCTGAAAGGTTGTTTGTATCACAGCCAGCTCTGTCACAGCGGCTGCAAAATATAGAGAATGAGTGGGGTACAAAGCTGTTTATTCGATCTCAAAAAGGCTTATCACTAACCCCAGCAGGAGAACTTGTTATAAAGTTTGTTAACGAAGTCCTCGATAAAGAAGAGAAAGTCAAAGAATCCATTAACGCCATGAATTCAGAAGTATACGGAACTCTAAGAATCGCGGTTGCTTCAATTGTCGGGCAGAATTGGCTGCCCCAAGTCTTAAAAAAATTTGTCAATCGCTATCCACATGCGAAGATCTCCTTGGTGACGGGCTGGAGCAGTGAAATTTTAAAAGCTCTATACGAGGACCAAGTACATATTGGGATTATTCGGGGGACACCAGACTGGAAAGGGATGAAAATTCATCTGTTTCAAGACAGCTTGTATCTAGTAGATAAAGAAATCACTTCACCTGAACAAGTGCTGGTGACCGATCGTCCTTTTATTCAATTCAAAAGTGATTCTAATTATTATCAAGAAATCCAAGATTGGTGGCATCGGCAATTCCAGACTCTTCCGAAAAGAACGATTGTTGTTGATCAAATCGAAACATGTAAACAGATGGCTTTTAACGGGATTGGATATGCGATTTTGCCAGCGATAACACTTCATGGCGGTGAACAGGATATCTTTAAAATTCCTTTGCTTGATGAAGATGGAAAACCACTGCATAGAGACACATGGCTTTTAGGGTATGAATCAGCTTTTCAGTTGAAGCAAGTGCAAGCTTTTGTCAGTATAATAAAAGAATTTTTACACGAGGAAAATAATGATATTTAGGCTTGTCTTCATTGCTTTTGTCTGTTAAAGTAGTGTTCGGGAATAACCCTATTTATAGGATTTTTCTGGAAAATATTGAGAACCTATACATAATTTCGCAGGGAGGAACAAAAGTATGAGCAAAATGATGGATGCTAACGAGATTATTTCGTTTATTGCGAATAGTAAAAAATCAACACCTGTAAAGGTATATGTTAAAGGGGACCTTGAAGGTATTGATTTTGGAGAGAATGCCAAAACTTTTATAACTGGAAATACTGGTGTGATTTTTGGTGAATGGAGTGAGGTTGGACCTGCGATTGAATCCAATAAAGAAAAAATTGAAGATTACGTAGTAGAAAATGATCGTCGAAATTCTGCAATTCCATTACTGGATATGAAAAACATTAATGCGCGTATTGAGCCAGGTGCGGTTATCCGTGACCAAGTAGAAATTGGAGACAATGTTGTTATTATGATGGGTGCATCTATTAACATTGGTTCCGTAATTGGCGATGGAACTATGATTGACATGAATGTTGTACTTGGAGGAAGAGCAACAGTCGGGAAAAACTGTCATATTGGTGCGGGGACGGTCTTAGCAGGTGTCATTGAGCCCCCTTCTGCAAAACCAGTTGTTGTAGAAGATGATGTCCTAATTGGTGCAAATGTAGTCGTTCTCGAAGGTGTTAAAATTGGAAAAGGAGCAAGAGTAGCAGCTGGTGCTATTGTAATAGAGGATGTCCCGCCTAATACACTAGTAGCAGGTGTACCTGCCCGTGTAATTAAAGAAATTGATGAGAAAACACTTTCGAAGACTGAAATTATGCAGGCCCTTCGTCAGATTTAGATTAGAGATGGTCAAGTTCAAGGCCTAATTGGACTAAAAGCGTGGATAGCTATCCACGCTTTCTTAATACGTTATTGTAAGGAGGCTGCAATTTGGAGTTTGTTCAAATAAGAAGAGATTTACATAAAATACCGGAATTAGGTTTTCAAGAACACAAAACACAGCGCTATTTATTAAATTATCTTCATTCTTTGCCACAGGAAAGGCTCGAAATCAAGACATGGAGAACAGGGATATTTGTTAAAATAAATGGTCTCAATCCTGTTAAAATAATTGGTTATCGTACAGATATAGATGGTCTTCCCATTGGCGAAGAAACCCAGCTGCCATTTGTATCAGAGCATCCAGGACAGATGCATGCATGCGGACATGACTTTCACATGAGTATTGCTCTAGGGGTGCTTACTCATTTTGTAAATAATCCCATCGATGATTCCTTACTTTTTATCTTTCAGCCTGCAGAAGAGGGACCAGGTGGAGCGCAGCCTATGCTCGAATCTGATATTATGAAGGCATGGAAGCCTGATATGATAATAGCCCTGCATATTGCACCAGAGTATCCAGTGGGATCTATTGCTGTTAAGGAAGGGTTATTGTTTGCTAACACATCTGAACTTTTCATTGATTTAAAAGGGAAAGGCGGCCATGCTGCATATCCTCATCAAACGAATGATATGGTCGTTGCTGCCAGCATGCTTGTTACACAGCTGCAATCCATTATATCAAGAAATGTCAATCCCCTTGACAGTGCTGTTATTACCATCGGAAAAATAACGAGCGGAACGGTTCAAAATATCATTGCTGAAAATGCGAGGTTAGAAGGTACCATCCGAACTCTTTCTGTCGAGTCAATGGATATGGTTAAAAACCGGATAACTGCCCTTGTTAAAGGGATTGAAGCAGGTTATAACTGTGAAGCTGCTATTGATTATGGAAGTATGTATCACCAAGTCTATAACGAAGAAAAATTAACGAGAGAATTTATGGGATTTGTAGAACAACAGACTGATATTGAGTTAATACACTGTGATAAAGCTATGACTGGTGAGGATTTTGGTTATATGCTTAAAGAAATTCCTGGATTTATGTTTTGGTTAGGAGTTGACTCAAGTTATGGTTTACACCACTCAAAACTTAACCCTAATGAAAATGCGATTGGCAAAGCTATAACAACAATAACAAAATATATCGAATACAAAGGAAGCCAGGCCTAGTTTCAAGGTCCTGGTTTTTTGTGTTTTCTTAGTCTGATGTATGTTCTACTATAGTTATATGGTAAAATGGAACATATTTTAACTTCCGGGGGAGTTTTTGTGAAAAAGGAATTTGCTGTAATTGGATTAGGGCGTTTCGGCGGCAGTATATGCCGTGAATTGGCCGAACAAGGAATGGAAGTTTTAGCAATCGATAATAATGAAGATCGTGTTAATGAATTTGCTATGATTGCTTCACATGCAGTGGTGGGTGATACAACTGATGAATCCGTTCTAAAAGGGCTGGGAATTCGAAACTTTGACCACGTGATCGTTGCTATTGGTGATGATATTCAGGCGAGTATTTTAACGACCTTAATTTTGAAAGAATTGGGAGTAAAACATATCACGGTAAAAGCACAGAATGATTATCATGAAAAAGTGTTGAAGAAAATTGGCGCGGATAGTGTAGTACATCCAGAAAGAGATATGGGCAAGAGAATTGCGCATAAAATGGTATCGAAAAGTATATTAGATTACTTGGAACTATCAGATGAGCACAGCATCGTTGAAATTGTCGCTAGTGAAAAATTATCTGGGAATACAATTATTGAATTGGACATACGTGCAAAATACGGTATTAATATTGTTGCCATTAAAAGAGGAAAAGATATAATTGTCTCACCAAACGCAAATGAGATTATTCATGCAAACGACATTTTAATTGTAATTGGGGCTGATTCAGATATAAATCGTTTTGAAAAGAAAGTTATGAGTTAACTTGATTAAGCATATATATAAAGAAGCACTCCTATATTCGGAGTGCTTCTTTGTTGAAGTATTAATTAATTAAACTTCCATAATGATCGGAAGGATCATTGGACGACGTTTCGTTTTCTCATATAAAAACGGTGAAAGAGTGTCTGTAATCTCATTCTTGATTTCAGACCATTGCGTGGTTTTTCGTTCCATCACCTTGTTCAAATGCTTTGAAATTAAGCTTTGTGCATCGCTTATTAAATCACCTGATTCGCGCATATATACGAAACCGCGTGATATGATATCAGGTCCTGCAGCGATTTTGAAGTCCTTCATATTGATGCTGACGACGACTACTACCAGGCCTTCTTCAGATAAAATACGACGATCACGTAATACGATATTTCCGATATCTCCGATGCCGCTTCCGTCAATATATACGTTGCCTGATGGGATTTTACCAGCTACTTGTGCGGTATCTTCACTTAAAGCAAGTACTTCACCATTGTCCATAATAAAACAGTTTTCTGGAGCAACTCCACAATCTGCCGCAAGTTTCATATGCATTTTTTGCATACGATATTCACCGTGGATTGGCATAAAGAATTTAGGCTTAATCAGACGAAGCATCAATTTTTGCTCCTCCTGGCCGCCGTGCCCTGAAGTATGGATATCACTTACTTTACCATGGATCACATCGGCCCCTGCTCTAAACAGCATATTAATTGTTCTGCTAACGCTGATTGTGTTGCCTGGAATAGGTGAAGATGAGAAAACGACAGTATCACCTGGGATTATTTGTATTTGACGATGTGTTCCGTTTGCAATCCGTGAAAGAGCAGCCATTGGTTCTCCTTGCGAACCTGTGCAAAGAATGGTAACTTGATTAACTGGAAGACGGTTAATTTGACCAGCATCAATAAATGTATCTTTTGGTGCCCTAATATATCCTAAGTCTTGTCCGATGGCGATGGCAGCTTCCATACTTCTGCCGAATACCGCAATTTTTCTGCCGTTTGCCACCGCTGCCTCTGTCACTTGCTGGAGACGGTGGATATTGGATGCAAAAGTTGCGAAGATAACCCGGCCGTCTACTTTTCTGAATATATCATGTATATTCTCTCCAACAATTCGTTCTGACATCGTGAAATTTGGGACTTCACTGTTCGTACTGTCAGATAATAAACATAGAACCCCTTCTTTACCGATCTCAGCCATTTTTGTTAGATTTGCAGGCTCTCCAACAGGGGTAAAATCAAACTTGAAATCACCTGTGTGAACTACTTGCCCTGGCGGCGTCTTCACGACAATCCCATAAGAGTCAGGAATGCTATGTGTAGTCCGAAAGAAAGTGACGGATGTTTTTCTGAATTTAATGATGTCATCTTCTTTAATTTCAATGAGCTTAGCCTGACGTAATAAACCATGTTCTTCTAATTTATTACGGATAAGTCCTAATGCCAATTTCCCTCCATAAACAGGAATATTGATTTGTTTTAATAAATAAGGTATTCCGCCAATATGATCCTCATGACCGTGAGTTACGAATAGCCCTTTTATTTTATCTTCATTTTTAACTAAGTAAGTATAATCAGGTATAACATAGTCAATTCCAAGCAGTTCATCCTCTGGAAATTTAATTCCAGCATCAATTAAGATGATTTCGTCTTGGAACTGTACTCCATACGTGTTCTTACCGATTTCACCCAAACCGCCAAGTGCAAAGACAGCAGTTTGGTCATTTTTGACAAATTTCATAAATTATCCTATCTCCAATACTTTAAAGTCTTCATTTTTTTGTTCATATTCTAAGAATGCACCTTGAACGGGCGTAACAAACTCTATATTATATGGACGGTCTGCCAATTTTGTACGCACTTCTCTTACGGATTCCGCTTCCACATATAATGACTTCGTTTTTTCTCGAACTGGAACTTCTTTCATTAATTCTTGATAATACACTTTGAATACCATATTTCATTTCTCTCCTTATTCCGATAGTAGCTTTATTTATTATATAAGAAAAGGACAGCTATTTCATTCCTTTTCTTTTTTATGGGCAATTTTATAAATTTTGGTAACTGAGTAATGATTATGTAAATATATACTATATCTCAATTTACTATAAGGAAGGAGCCCTTCGCAAGTTAGAAGGGCTCTTTTTAGGAATAATATAAAAGATTGTTTCCAGCTCTTTATTGCCGCTTTTGCTGGTGTTTATGCAATTGATTTTTTTCGAAGCAATTCTTTCCACTGATCAACAAGCTTTTTTCTAAGCTTCTTTAACATTGTGGATCATCTCCTTACTTCTAGTATTATACGGTAATTGTCTAAAGTAAAGAAAAATTCGTCCGAGGTAGATTGTTTTTCTTACCTATATTATATGAAGAATTCAATCTTTCTCTCATGGATAAAAGTGGTCATTGAGGCAAAGGTAGTTTCACAAATAAAATTGACAAAGGATGGAGAGGAAGTTTATCGTGGAAATACAATCAAGATGATAGATCAATACTAGTAGCAAAAAAAGAATGTTTGAAAGGGAATAGAGTAGAAATGAAAAAAATTGTGTTTTTTGATATAGATGGTACATTACTGGACCATGATAAAAAATTACCGGCGAAAACAAAAGAAGCTATTCAGTTATTAAAAAGATCTGAAACCTTTGTTGCGATTGCGACAGGCAGGGCACCCTTTATGTTTGAAAGTTTGAGAAAAGAATTGGATATAGACTCATTTGTCAGCTTTAATGGACAATATGTTGTGTTCGAAAATGAAGTGATATATAAAAACCCGTTAGATCACAATGAATTAAACCGCTTAATATCATTTTCGAAAAGTAACAATCACCCGATCGTATTAATGAATGAAAAAACAATGAAAGCTACTGTCTCACATCATGATTTTATAAAAGAAAGCATGGCGAGTTTGAAATTTGCACACCCTGAAAAGGATGAGGATTTTTATTTGGATCGTGATATTTATCAGTCCTTGCTTTTTTGTAAAGAAGGGGAAGAAAATAAGTATATCGACGAATTTAATAATTTTCTGTTTTTAAGATGGCATCCTTTATCGACAGATGTCATTCCAATGGGTGGATCGAAGGCAGAAGGGATTAGTAAGATGATTGAAAGACTTGGGTTTGAACTAAAAGATGTTTATGCTTTTGGAGATGGTTTGAATGACATTGAAATGATTAAGACAGTAGGAACTGGTGTGGCGTTGGGAAATGCTAAGGAAGAAGTTAAGAAGCATGCAGATTTGATTACGAAGGATGTAGGGGAAGATGGGATTTGGTATGGTTTAAAAGAACTCGATTTAATTTAAAGGAACTTCCTCTGGAAGTTCCTTTTTATAGGTTAACGATCGATCGCAATCGCGTTATCCACTGGTTTAAATGGATCCTCTTTATTGATATGATCATAAAACATAATTCCGTTCAAGTGATCAATTTCATGTTGAATCACAATAGCTGTCAATCCTTTTAAGCGCAGTTTTACTTCTTCTCCATTAAGAGTTGTGGCTTTCACTGTAACCCTAGCATATCTGGGTACATACCCTGGTATGGATTCATCGACCGATAAACATCCTTCACCGGTAGATAAATAAGCTTTTTCAACTGAATGACTAATAATTTTTGGATTGAAAAGAGCATAGCTATGAAGCTGGTCTTTTTCGTCCGTAACATGAACGGCAATCATTCTTTTAGAGATGTTTATCTGTGGAGCAGCCAGTCCTACTCCTGGACGAAGTCCTTTTTCTTTTGCTGTTACAGGATCTTGACTCGCTTTTACGTATTCAAGCAAGCTGCTTAGTATTTTTTTATCTTCCTCGGAGGCAGGCTGGACAACCTCTTCCGCAACTTTTCTTAAAGTCGGATGCCCGTCCCGTATAATGTCTTCCATTGTTATCATCGTACTTCACTCCCATAAATAACTGCTTCTTACATTATAATAACTTATTCTCCAAATGTCATATCATTCCCTGTGATTGGATAGGTTATCTAATAAGTTTTCCATTTTTTGGGGTTTCTCTATTGTAAAACAGTAGGACAGTCGCTATAGTAAGAATTGTCAATAAAGGAGGCGAAAAAGTGCTTTTTGTGAAGAGAATTTATCTTTATATTTTTCTATTAGGTGGATTTTTGACATTAACAGCATGTATGAACTCGAAAGCAACAGTGAATGAAATGTATGAAATATTAGAAAAAGTAGTTGAAACCGAAAAACAATTTGAAATGCAGCAAGAGCCCTTAGTTGAATTGGAAAAGAAAGAACAGGAATTATATAGTCAAATTATTGAACTAGGTATGAAAGAAAAAGAGCAGATTAAAGAGTTAGCGACGGAAGCCATAAAAATTGTTCAAGATAGAAAAGAGCATATGGACAAAGAGAAGGAAAGTTTAAGATCTTCGAAGCAGCAATTTGAATCGATTTTGCCGCTAATTGAAGAATTGGATGAAGAAACTTTACAAGGTCAGGCCAAACAGTTATACGATACTATGATGACTAGGTACGAATCACATGACAATTTATATGAACAATATTTAACTGGGTTAGAATTGGACCAAGAATTATATGAACTTTTTCAAAAAGGGAATGTACCGATAGAAACGCTAGAAGAGAAAGTTCTTAAAATTAATGAAGCATATGAGCACGTATTAGAATCAAATAAAATATTTAATGAAAAAACGAAGGAATATAATGTAATAAAAGAAGAATTTTATGAAAGTGCAGGAATAGAAACAAAAAAATAACCCATCATAGTAGGAATCGGGATAACCGGTTCTTTTTTTTGAATACTTAAAGTGATAAACTTCACTTTAAAATTATTCTTAAATAACTATCTTTATTATAACAGTTCGGATGGAATGGTTGTTATATAGTACAGTATGGTATTTTTTGTAGTACAGATTTTAGATTAATCTTAATATTTACAACTGAAAAAGGTTGAAAACTTGAGTCTAAGTGATTGACTAAAAGAATTTCATTGTTGTACACTAAGAAACGAAAGAAATATTGTATTAGTATTTTTTGAGAAAATAGTAATACAGTTTGATGGATCATAAATATGAATCCCATTGTTTTATTTTGACAGAAATTGTGGAAAACTAGTTTTTAAAAGTATGTTTGCTTTTAAAGTTATTGAATCTAAGGGGTCGATATTTGTGTAAGCATATTTTCCCTTGAGAAATATTTCTAATAAGATTCCGTTTCGGGTATCCTAATTTTTGTTATATTCATTATCCCTACATATCAATTCGAGTGATTACTTCTTGGACCAATGGCAAATCGTTGCGATATAAGGGAACGAAAATCACTTTAATAATTCTTTTAATTGAAAGGAAGAGGTGACTACAATGGCTTCTAAAACGAAGGCTAATTTCGATGTTAAAAAGCAACTCGAAAAAGTAGAAGAGCAGTTTCAAACATTGCAGGTATTAAATGAAAATGGTGAGGTCGTAAATGAAGCGGCAATGCCAAAATTATCTGATGATCAGCTACAAGAGTTAATGAGACGTATGGTTTATACACGTATTCTTGACCAACGTTCAATTTCCCTTAATAGACAAGGCCGCTTAGGTTTCTATGCGCCAACAGCAGGACAGGAAGCTTCTCAGCTGGCTTCACAATTCGCATTAGAAAAAGAAGATTTTATTTTACCCGGTTATCGTGATGTACCTCAAATTGTTTGGCATGGTTTACCACTATCTCAAGCATTTTTATGGTCAAGAGGACATTTTGAAGGTGGGAACATTCCAGAAGGAGTTAATGTTATTTCCCCACAAATCATTATTGGTGCACAGTATGTTCAGACTGCTGGTGTTGCACTAGGAATGAAGAAGCGCGGTCAGAAGACAGTAGCGATTACGTATACTGGTGACGGTGGAACATCTCAAGGTGACTTCTACGAAGGTATTAACTTTGCAGGTGCATACAATGCTCCAGCTATTTTCATTGTTCAAAACAACCGTTTTGCAATTTCAACTCCTGTTGAAAAACAATCTGCAGCAAAAACACTTGCACAAAAGGCAGTAGCAGCTGGTATTCCTGGTATTCAAGTGGATGGTATGGATCCGTTAGCTGTGTATGCGGCTGTGAGTGAAGCTCGTGAGCGTGCGGTCAATGGTGAAGGTCCAACTTTAATTGAGACATTAACATACCGTTATGGTCCACATACAATGGCGGGGGATGACCCAACTCGTTATCGTACAGCAGAACTAGATAATGAATGGGAAAAGAAAGATCCGCTTGTTCGTTTCCGTAAGTTCCTTGAAGGCAAGGGAATTTGGAATGAAGAAATGGAAAATGAAACGATCGAAAAAGCAAAAGAAGACATTAAAGAAGCAATTAAAGTAGCGGATAATACTCCAAAACAAAAAGTAACGGATTTAATGTCTATTATGTATGAAGAAATGCCACATAATTTAAAAGAACAATATGAACTATATAAAGAGAAGGAGTCGAAATAAACCATGGCGCAAATGACAATGATTCAAGCAATCACGGATGCGTTACGAACAGAACTGCGTAATGATCCGAATGTACTCGTATTCGGTGAAGACGTAGGCGTTAACGGTGGGGTTTTCCGTGCAACAGAGGGTCTTCAAAAAGAATTCGGAGAAGATCGTGTGTTTGATACACCGTTAGCTGAATCTGGTATTGGCGGGCTGGCAGTTGGTCTTGGTTTACAGGGATTCCGTCCAGTTCCTGAGATTCAATTTTTTGGGTTCGTTTACGAAGTAATGGATTCTATTTCTGGTCAATTAGCTCGTATGCGCTACCGTTCAGGTGGCCGCTACCATTCTCCTGTAACGATTCGTTCACCATTTGGCGGCGGGGTACATACTCCTGAAATGCATGCGGACAGCTTAGAAGGTTTAATGGCACAGCAGCCAGGTTTAAAAGTAGTAATTCCTTCTACTCCATATGATGCTAAAGGATTATTAATTTCCGCAATTCGTGATAACGATCCTGTTATTTTTCTTGAACATATGAAGTTGTATCGTTCATTCAGACAAGAGGTACCGGAAGAAGAATATACGATTCCATTAGGAAAAGCAGAAGTGAAACGTGAAGGTTCTGATCTATCCATTATTACATATGGGGCAATGGTTCATGAATCTATTAAGGCAGCGGAAGAGCTTGAAAAAGAAGGACATTCTGTAGAGGTAGTTGATTTACGTACAGTAAGTCCATTAGATATTGATACGATTATTTCTTCTGTTGAAAAAACGGGCCGTGCTATTGTTGTACAAGAAGCACAAAAACAAGCGGGAGTTGCTGCTAATGTAGTTGCTGAAATCAACGATCGTGCGATCTTAAGTTTAGAAGCACCAGTTTTACGTGTAGCAGCACCAGATACTGTATTCGCATTCCCTCAAGCTGAAGCTGTATGGCTTCCGAATTATAAGGATATTATCGAAACAGCAAAGAAAGTATTTAACTTTTAATAGGGACTAGCCCTAATCTATACACAAATGAAAGCAACAATAGGAGGGTGTTTCCAATGGCATTCCAATTTAAATTGCCTGATATTGGTGAAGGTATCCATGAAGGTGAAATAGTAAAATGGTTTGTAAAACCAGGAGATAAAGTACAAGAAGACGACGTTCTTTGTGAAGTCCAAAATGATAAAGCGGTCGTAGAAATTCCTTCTCCGGTAGAAGGAACAGTTGAAGAAGTACTTGTTGATGAAGGAACTGTTGCTACAGTTGGCCAAGTACTAATTACGTTTGATGCGCCTGGATATGAAGATTTAAAATTTAAAGGCGATGAAGAAGAAACTCCAAAAGAGGAAGCTAAATCTGCAGAACCAGCTCCAGCAGCAGAAGCACCTGCTGCAGCAACTGAACAGGCAGATCCTAATAGAAGAGTTATTGCAATGCCATCAGTTCGTAAGTATGCGCGCGAAAATGGTGTAGATATCCGTCAGGTTGCTGGTTCAGGTGACAACGGACGAGTACTTAAATCAGATATAGATGCTTTCTTAAGTGGTGGAGCACCAGCAGCCGCTAAAGCTGAAGGGCAGGCAGCACCAGAAGCACCAGAAGCTGAAACAAAAGCAGCTCCTATGCCGATCCCAGCTGGAGAATATCCTGAAACTCGTGAAAAGATGAGCGGTATCCGCAAAGCAATTGCGAAGGCGATGGTTAACTCTAAACATACTGCACCGCATGTTACATTAATGGATGAAATTGATGTTACAAAGCTTGTTGCACATCGTAAGAAGTTTAAAGAAGTTGCTGCAAACAAAGGAATCAAGCTTACATTCCTTCCTTACGTTGTAAAAGCTTTAACGAGCGCATTGCGTGAATTCCCAGTTCTTAATACATCACTTGATGATGCAACACAAGAAATTGTTCATAAGCACTACTTCAATATCGGAATTGCTGCTGATACTGAAAAAGGCTTGTTAGTTCCGGTCGTTAAAGATGCAGATCGTAAATCTGTATTCAATATCTCAAATGAGATTAATGAGTTGGCAGGAAAAGCACGAGATGGTAAACTAGCTCCTGATGAGATGAAAGGTGCATCTTGTACAATCACAAATATCGGTTCAGCAGGTGGTCAATGGTTTACACCGGTTATTAATCATCCTGAAGTTGCCATTCTTGGTATTGGTCGTATTGCCGAAAAGCCAGTTGTTAAGGACGGCGAAATTGTAGCAGCTCCTGTTCTTGCACTATCTTTAAGCTTTGATCACAGAATGATTGATGGAGCAACTGCACAAAATGCTCTTAACCATATTAAACGTTTATTAAATGACCCTGAACTATTGTTAATGGAGGCGTAATACATGGTAGTTGGAGATTTCCCGATTGAAACAGATACTATAGTCATCGGATCAGGCCCTGGTGGGTATGTTGCAGCCATTCGTGCTGCTCAGCTAGGCCAAAAGGTAACGATCGTAGAAAAGGAGCACGTTGGAGGAGTTTGTCTAAATGTCGGCTGTATTCCTTCAAAGGCTCTAATCGCAGCTGGGCATCGCTATGAAACAGCAAAGCATTCTGATGCTTACGGAATTACAGCTGAAAACGTAAAAGTGGACTTTACTAAGGTCCAGGATTGGAAAGCTAGCATTGTTAAGAAACTTACAGGCGGAGTAGAAGGACTATTAAAAGGTAACAAGGTGGATATCGTTCAAGGTGAGGCGTTCTTCGTGGACGGCAATTCATTAAAAGTAATGAGCGAAACAGCGTCTCAAACTTATACGTTTAAAAATGCCATTATTGCAACTGGTTCTCGTCCAATTGAATTACCTACGTTTAAGTTCTCTAAGCGTGTACTAAGCTCGACAGGAGCTCTTGCACTACAAGAGATACCTGAAAAGATTGTCGTAATTGGCGGCGGTGTAATTGGTGTTGAACTTGGAAGTGCATATGCAAACTTCGGAACGCAAGTAACAATCTTAGAGGGTGCGGATGATATTCTAAGCGTTGGTTTCGAAAAGCAAATGACTGCTATTGTGAAGAAAGGCCTTAAGAAAAAAGGTGTGGAAATCGTTACAAAAGCAATGGCTAAAGGTGTTGAAGAAACAGAAAATGGTGTGACTGTTTCTTATGAAGCTAAAGGCGAAGAACAGAAAATTGATGCTGACTATGTTTTTGTAATGGTTGGACGTCGTCCAAATACGGATGAAATGGGACTAGAACAAGCTGGCGTTAAAGTAAGTGACCGCGGTATTATTGAAATTGATAAGCAGTGCCGTACAAGTGTCAGCAATATTTATGCCATTGGTGATGTTGTACCAGGACCTCAACTAGCACATAAAGCTTCTTATGAAGGAAAAATTGCAGCAGAGGCTATTTCTGGCCATCCATCTGAAATTGATTATCTTGGAATTCCAGCTGTAGTATTCTCAGACCCTGAACTAGCTACAGTAGGATATTTAGAACAAGAAGCAAAGGATGAGGGTATTGACGTTGTTGCTGCTAAATTCCCATATGCGGCTAATGGACGTGCTTTATCCCTTGACAGCACAGATGGTTTCGTAAAATTAGTCACTCGCAAAGAAGATGGACTTGTGATCGGGGCACAAATCGCTGGTGCAAATGCATCAGATATCATTGCTGAACTAGGCTTAGCGATTGAAGCTGGTATGACAGCAGAGGATATCGCTATGACCATCCATGCTCATCCAACACTAGGTGAGATTACAATGGAAGCAGCAGAAGTTGCTCTTGGAACTCCAATTCATATTTTAAAATAATAATGTAAAAAATCCTTCTCGGACGGCCGAGAAGGATTTTTTATTGTGATTTAGAAAGAGCGGAAGAGATAGGTTTAACAATTTGTTCCCGTGAAATTTCCCCATCTACCCTTGCTACAACCTGATCGTTGTACATGACTATAATAGCGGGACACTCTTTTACTTTAAATGTATCGTAATAATCTTTTGCTTTTGACGGCGGAAGAATTAACATATTCTTTATTTCTTCAGGAAATTGCTGCTTCAGAGCAATAATTGCATCATAGTAAGGTGCTTCAATTTGATATTTAGATTCATCAGTGAAAAATACGATCTGTTTAGTGCTGCTATCAATTTTTAATTTTTCTTTTTGACATGCAGTAGTGATGAACAAAAGAGAAATCATCATAATGATCGATAGCCCCTTCATCTCAATTCCTCGCTTTTCCCTAAAGTAACTCGAATAGAAGTCATTCACATTCATTCAAGATTTAGAACATATTTTAACATATGAACAGTCCTATTCTTTTATTGTCATGTAAATGTTACATAAATGAAAAATATCATTAGGGGTGTATTCATAAAATATAGTAAAGTCTATTTCTAGCAGTAAATGGAGGTTTAAATGAAGATATATATGGTTGTTTTATATCAGATGATTATTTGGAGCAGTTATACTCTTATTGAATGGCTCTCAAAATATGATGATCCTTTATATAATATACTTATGTTTCTAGTATTTTTCTATATAGCAGTTGTTTCTGGCAACTATATGATCAAATCAATAAGAAAAACCTTTATGATTAGCGTATTTAGCTTGGCCGCATATGGGTTGATTCAGTTAATATTAAATTATATTTAAAATTTTAAGTAAAAGGAGAAAGGGGCTGTCCAAAAGTCAGGTAACTGACCATTGACAGCCTTTTAATTATAGATGTTGGTTAAATGGAGCTGTTGATTTCCACTTCAGGCACTTCGCTTTCCGCGGGCGGTACGGGGAGCCTCCTCGGCGCTAAGCGCCTGTGGGGTCTCCCCTGCCCCGTCATCCCGCAGGAGTCTTCGTGCCTTCCGTTCCAATCAACCTATATTAAATCTTTTTTGGCTTATCAACTATCAAATTATAAAAAAGTACAGGAAAACGTCCTTCTAAGATGTAAGTGACCAAACCAACATTTTAAAAGGGGGTTTTTCCAACGACTACTACTGCAAATTATAAAACTCAAATGACTCTTCTTCCAGAGGTTGATGAAAAAATGCCTCCTAAAAGACAATTAGCTCCAACACTTAAAACCTATGCCAACCTTCAAATTCAATTCATATTCTTGATATTGAAACACTTGTTCCAGAGAATCATATGGCTCTTATAGGGTTTGGAATTGTGGCATTAGCCCACAATATACTGAAAGTAGCCTGTATCCGACGGCTACTTTCAGGGAATGATACATATAATAAAAAAGCAATTGGAGAAAAACGAGCTGTTTTTCTCCAATTGCTTTTTTTAGGGACTTATTGACTGCCCTTTTACTTATTTTCTAGGATAATAGTACATGATTCTTCCATTAAATAAATGGAGTTCACCTTGTAACTTTTTTGCGAGGAATTTACAGAATTCATTTGCTTTAGCTTTGTCTCCGAATTTTGCTGTTTCTGGAAGTGTTACTTGGATATAGGTTTGCTTCCTTTTGGATCCGTCATCCTCGGTTACTTCCTCAGCGTCCACACCGATTAAGATCATATTGTAATCATGATGATTAGACTTTAGATAAAACCATTGGTCTTTTCCTTCAGGCTTTTCTTTTACTTCATAAGGAAAGGCAGATTGACTATAATCCCAACCTACTTGTTTACCGGTTTTGCTTGTAATTTCTTTATAATATTGAAAAAGCTCTTTAATATCTTCTGTGGTAACGGTTTCTTTAAGTGATGCTGGTACGAGTTTTATGTATGCATTGCTAGTCATTTTACATCCCCCAATTCCCTTTTCTAATAGACCTACTTCCATTACTATCATATATTTAAAAACTAAAAAGATTCTATCTCCTATTTTATCATTTAATAAAATTCTGTGACAACTTAATACATAATCACTTAGAACTATTGCAAAAATTGCATTAACAAGTTATACTAAGATTCTAAATATTCAAAAAAAAGGAGGAAAGATATGGAACTTTTCGATAAGTTATATGATGAAAATGAAAAAGCGAAAGTTCGATTTGTTGGTTTTACAACAGAAGAAACACGCTATGATTTTGGAATTATTTACACGAATATGTTTTTCGGTAAACCTCTTGTTATTTGTATGCAAACTGGCCGTTCGACCCTCCTCGATCCTAAAGACCTCGAAGATCTCGAGTACATCCAATCTGCCTTTCGTATCCAAGATAAACAGCAAGTATCTGACCTTATTGAGTTTTTTAAATTAGCCCTTCCGCAAACTCCTTATACTCCTCAATATGAATAAGAAGAACGGACCTGAGCTTTTTCAGGTCTGTTTTTAGAATGAATAAACTCCTCATTCCCTTTAAACTGTTCAATTTATGATTAAAAAGTGCTCAAAAAACTTTAATGTGTTATACAATTTAGGCTTGAAATATTAATAATGATATATTATTATATATTCAAGAGCTAATTAAACGCTTTCAATATGATAAGATTACTTAATGAAAAGGGGAATGAAGGATGGGTACCATCGTATGCCAAACTTGTGAAACAACTATTGATCATTTCGAAGATGAAAAAGTAACGGTACTTTATGCAAATGCAAAATGCGATTGCTGTCATACTCCTAATACAGAAGAATAGTGGTCAAATCTTTTAATAACAGAACATACTCTCGTGGTATGTTTTTTTTTTTTTTGTAAAAAAACCTTCCTGTGTGAAAGGAAGGTTTTAATTTATTTGATTGCTTTATGCTCTTTTATTACTCTTAACATTCTTGCGTCAAAATTTTCCGGACCTTGTACAGGCAGTCCTGCTTTAATATTTTCCTTTATATATAGCAAATTATCTCTTGTAATGATTTCACCTGGTATGAAAATAGGAATTCCAGGCGGATAAACCATAATAAACTCTGCAATGATCCTTCCTTCTGATTCATCAAACGGAACAAGCTCCGTTTCTGCATAAAATGCATCTCTAGGCGTTAGCGATAATACGGGGATATCTGGCAGTAATACTTTTGCATTGACTACATATGAATTATTGCGCGGTCTTTGAGCCAATTCCCTTAAAGCTTTAATTAAAGCATTTGCATCCTGCTCAGTATCTCCTGGTGTTACGATACAAAGGATGTTATAAAGATCGGAAAGTTCAACTTCGATATTGTATGTTTCTCGAAGCCAGGTTTCAACCTCAAAACCCGTTAATCCCAACTCTTTTACTGAGATAATTAATTTTGTTGGATCGAAATCGAACGTTGCTTGTGTTCCTAGAATCTCTTCCCCGACACAATAAAGATGTTGTATTTCATTAATCTCCTTACGCATTGATTTAGCAAGGGTAATAGTCCTATCTACCAGTTCTCTCCCTTTTGTTGCCAATTGTTTGCGGGCTGTATCCAAGGAAGCAAGCAGTAAATAGGAAGTAGAGGTTGTTGTCAGCATACTTAGAATAGATTGCACTCTTTTATACGAGACAAGACCTTCTTTTACGTTTAATACAGAGCTCTGTGTCATTGAACCACCTAATTTATGAACACTTGTTGCTGCCATATCTGCACCTGCTTGCATAGCGG
This sequence comes from Robertmurraya dakarensis, assembly GCF_900156875.1. Classification (GTDB taxonomy): domain Bacteria; phylum Bacillota; class Bacilli; order Bacillales; family Cytobacillaceae; genus Robertmurraya; species Robertmurraya dakarensis. The sequence continues at coordinate 1,156,577 of NZ_LT707408.1, forward strand.
ATATTGGCAGATCCTCGTGGAAGTGAATATGTACACCATGTGCTTCATCCACAAGTACAGGAATATCATAAGAGTGGGCAATGTTTACAATCTTCTTTAAATCTGCTGCAAACCCAAAATAAGTCGGGTTAATAACGAGTACCCCTTTAGCATCGGGATGTTGTTCTAGCGCTCTTTCTACGGCATCAGTAGTGATTCCGTGTGAGATCCCAAGGTTTTCATCTACTTCAGGGTGAATAAAGATCGGAACAGCCCCTGAAAAGACAATAGCTGACATAACAGATTTATGCACATTTCTAGGAACAATGATTTTATCTCCTGGTCCGCATACAGCCATGACCATGGTCATAATTGCACCGCTTGTACCTTGGACAGAGAAAAAGGTATGATCGGCACCGAAAGCTTCTGCAGCTAAATCCTGTGCTTTTTTTATCATTCCTTTAGGAGCGTGTAGATCATCAAGTGGGCCTATATTGATTAAATCAATTGACAAAGCATTTTCACCAATGAAATTTTTAAAATCCGGATCCATCCCTACGCCTTTTTTATGACCAGGAATATGGAATTGAATAGGATTTTTTTTAGCATGTTCTAGTAAACCGCTAAATAACGGTGTATCGTATTGGGACAAGTATTTCCACACCTCTTTAATAGTATTATTTTCTATTTGGTCGTACTGCCATTCATGTTTTAAAACTTGCAGTACTTAAAGTTGTAAATAAAACAAATGAATTATAGCATTAATCATTTTCGTTGCATAGAAAAAATATGACTTTATCGTTGTTAGTTTTTGAAGATGAAAGGAAATTAACACATGAAAATAGAAATTTAATAATGAAAACAAATTTAAGATGGAGGAAATAAGATGAAGTGGAGTACAAGAGTGACCGAGATGTTAAATATTAAATATCCAATTATTCAGGGTGGTCTTGCCCATCTGGCTTATTCAGAACTTGCTGCAGCAGTATCAAATGCAGGAGGGTTAGGGCAAATTACGGCAATGTCCCTGCCAAATCCGGAGTCCTTAAGAGAAGAAATACAGAAAGTCAGAAAGTTAACAGACAAGCCTTTTGGCGTGAATTTTGCAATTGGACAGCATGGGAGAACATTTGCTGATTTTTTAGATGTCGCTATTGAAGAGAGTGTACCGGTGGTTACAATGACGGGTGGAAATCCTAAGCCTATTTTTGATCAATTAGAAGGTACCGATGTTAAAAAGCTAGTGCTTGTAGCAGCACGCAGACAAGCTGAGAAAGCTGAGGAATTAGGAGCAGATGCTGTAATGGTTGTTGGTCAAGAAGGTGGCGGGCATCTAGGAAGAGATGATATCGGAACATTTGTTTTAATCCCTCAAGTTGTTGATTCCGTTTCAATTCCTGTGATTGCTTCAGGTGGAATTGGTGACGGAAGAGGATTGATGGCTGCGCTTAGTTTAGGCGCTGAAGGCATTGAAATGGGTACAAGATTTATTGCCACAAAAGAATGTGTACACGCAAGCAAAGAATATAAGGAACGCCTAATTCAAGGTAATGAGAATGAAACAGTTGTTATCAAGAGAAGTATTGGTGCTCCTGCTAGAGCAATTATCAATTCTTGGACTGATAAAATCTTAGAAATCGAAAGTAAAGGCGGGGGTTATGAGGAATTAAAGGATTATATTAGCGGGACGGCTAATCAACGTTATATATACGACGGTAATGTAGATGAAGGCTTTGCATGGGCTGGCCAAGTGATGGGACTGATTAAAGATTGTCCTACCGTTCAAGAATTATTTGATACAATGATTAGAGATGCTGAAAATATTAGGGGGAAATGGGCAGAATAACTGCAAAGATTGCTGTTATTCAAATAATCCATTAGACTAATATGACAGCCCTTGCTTATCTCTTAAATAGTAGGTGAAATGAATGGAGTATCAATATCCGATCGATTACCATTGGTCTACAGATGAAATTGTAGATGTCATTAAGTTTTATGAAGTGATTGAGGCAGCCTATGAAAAAGGTGTTGACCGCGACATATTAATGGGTACATATCGACGATTCAAAGAGATTGTTCCAAGTAAGTCAGAGGAGAAAAAAGTATGTGGGGAGTTTGAGGAGATAAGTGGATATTCCTCCTACAGAACCATAAAAAAGGCTAAAGAAAGTAAGCCGGGAGACAAAATAAAAATGCCATAAAGTAAGAAAAGAACTCGATTTAAAAAGTCGAGTTCTTCTTTTACTACAGATATAAGAAAATCTATCTCTGATATAATTTGGGCACTTTTCTTTATGAACTTGAAGTTTGCGCAAGTCTATAAAGGGGTAGTAAGTCTTTAAATACCTTATTAACTTTTTCAATAAATTCTTGAGCGGACATATCCACTGCTTTATCTTTTGGGATATGATAGCCGCACAGTATTTCCGCTTTTTTGACAGATTGCAGCCGTTCGAATAAGGATGCTAATTCATCTTCCGAAAGGTCTTGATGCTGAATTGCAGCAGGTTTTGTATGATCACCTGACCAAACGAAATCTTCATTAGTTTCCTTATAAATTTCCTCTAAGTGCTTTTTTAACACAGTGCCGAATTCAGCCTTATTTCCAGCCTCATAAATTACAGCGAACCAAATAAATATATGTGTTCCCCATAATCCAATCTGAAAATGCGGCAGCATCTTATAACCACGTGAATTGTTTGCAAAAGCTACCCAAGTGTCATTAGGTGGATTGACTGTTCTCCTTGCATGCTTTGCTACATGTGCAAACATTTCATCGCCTGTTAAAGCGGAAAGTGTTGGTGCAAAGTGATGCCCTAAATCTTCAAGCTTGGGTCTAATATGCTGCTTCAGGGCATCCATTCGTTCTTCAAATCCATCTATTTTAAAAACATCAAAGTCTTTATTAGTAAAACCGGAAAAAGACATATCACTACTCCTCACCTTTTTGTCAGTTATTGTAGCATATTCGGAGATAAACAGAAACTTTGAAGGTGGGTCATCGCACAAATTTGTTGCATCTAAATTAGTACACTCATAATATAATAATAAAAATAATCTGAATGTTCTATAAAGTAGAAAGGGGGTTCATCCTATGAAACAATTGGTAAATTCATTAAAGAAGAGGGACCTTGAAAAAGAGAGAAAGGCAGTCTTGAGATTAGAACTTGATTATGAGTTAGCAACTCTTTTTGAAGCAATGACGGATAATAATGAAAAACAGAAGAGTAAAAGCAAAGAAAAGCTGGAAAAAATTAGAGAAGAATTGATTGTTTTGAAAGCTCTATAAAGAAGACAAGGAGAACAGATTAAAGCAATGACGAAAATACAAAATGGGTATCGAAAATTGCTTAAAACGAACCCCTGTACATTTTAGAGGGGTTCGCTTTTTATGTTTGCTGCCTTAAAAGTTGAACGTGCTTGTTTTTTCCATTACGCTAATAATAAATAAGCTGTGGTAAATATTTTGAAAGAGGATGCTGATAAAATGGATACCCATGAAATATACCGTTATGCAAAGCAATGGATAGTTGAAGCTGGAGAACGAATTGAGAAGTCATTTAAGGAAACATTGGATGTTGAGACAAAATCTAATCGCAACGATTTGGTCACGAACATGGACAAAGAAACAGAACAATTTTTTATAAAAAAAATCAACGAGACATTTCCAAATCATAAAATTCTAGGTGAAGAAGGTTTTGGTGATGAACTTGAAAGTTTAAAGGGAGTTGTTTGGATTATTGATCCAATTGACGGGACGATGAATTTTGTCCATCAACAGCGGAATTTTGCTATTTCCATTGGGATATACGAGGATGGTATTGGTAAAATTGGGCTTATTTATGACGTTGTACATCGTGAATTGTACCATGCAATAAAAGGGGAAGGTGCCTTTCTAAATGAAGCACCTTTAGATAAATTGCAGGAGGTCCCTGTACAAAATGCGATCATTGGTGTCAATGCGACCTGGGTGACAGCGAATCGGAGAATAGATCCTGCTATACTGGGCGCCTTGGTGAAGGATGTGCGAGGAACCCGTTCATATGGTTCAGCAGCCATTGAAATTGCAAGTGTAGCGGCGGGAAGGCTGGATGCTTATATTACGCTGAGATTATCTCCATGGGACTTTGCAGCGGGCTTAGTTCTAGTGGAAGAAGTTGGAGGAGTTGCAAGTACTTTAAGAGGAGAGAAGATTAACTTACTTAAACAAAATTCTGTATTTTTCTCAAAACCTGGTTTGCATGAAGCGGTATTGAAAGATTATTTAAAGGATGGGAATTGGTAACATACATAGTGGTGATATTGAAAATAAACAAAAAAGAACCGGGGTTTCCCGGTTCTTTTTTATAACTCACCATTTTCACGCATTTTTTTCTTCGTTTTGAAGCCAAATCCCATTACTAACACAAGTGCTACCAAAGAGGCAATGACTCCGAGAGAACTTCTAAAACCAATTGCAATACCTGTCCAAATCATGCATGCAGCGGCGGCAATTGCAAAAAATAATAATGGCCATTTAATATTATTCACTTATATCCCTCCTAAAGGAGCTGATTTTATTCAATATGCCGGTGAATATTTCTATTTTACTACAAAAAGCTTTTAGGTTTCTACTGTAATTGTGTTATAATGTTTCAGTTATGATAATGTAGTGACGGATTTGATAATAAAGGTAGGAGTGAACTATTTGAAACTAAGAGAAGATATTCGAAATATAGCAATTATTGCGCACGTTGACCATGGGAAAACAACGCTTGTAGACCAACTGTTAAAGCAATCTGGTACATTCCGAACAAATGAACATGTAGAAGAACGTGCGATGGATTCTAATGATATTGAAAGGGAGCGCGGTATTACGATTTTGGCAAAAAATACTGCGATTCAATATAAAGATACAAGAATTAATATCCTTGATACACCAGGCCATGCTGATTTCGGCGGCGAGGTTGAACGCATCATGAAAATGGTTGACGGTGTGCTGCTAGTGGTAGACGCATATGAAGGTTGTATGCCTCAAACGCGTTTTGTATTAAAAAAGGCGCTAGAGCAAAATTTAACACCGATTGTCGTTGTGAATAAAATTGACCGTGATTTTGCAAGACCGAAAGAAGTAATTGATGAAGTATTAGATTTATTTATTGAGTTAGATGCAAATGAAGAACAATTGGAATTTCCTGTAATATATGCTTCAGCAATAAACGGTACTGCTAGTACAAATCCTGATCAGCAGGACGAAAATATGCAATCATTATATGAAGCAATTATTGATCATATTCCTTCACCAGTGGATAATCGCGATGAACCGCTTCAATTCCAAGTAGCCCTGCTTGATTATAATGATTACGTTGGCCGTATTGGGATTGGCCGTGTATTCCGTGGAACGATGCAGGTTGGACAACAAGTTGCATTAATGAAGCTGGACGGTTCAGTCAAACAATTTCGTGTAACTAAGATCTTTGGCTTCTTTGGCCTTAAAAGAGAAGAAGTTCAAGAAGCTCATGCTGGAGACCTTATTGCCGTTTCAGGAATGGAAGATATAAATGTAGGGGAAACAGTTTGTCCGATTGAACATCAGGATGCATTGCCAGTGTTAAGAATCGATGAACCGACCTTACAAATGACGTTCTTAGTAAATAATAGCCCATTTGCTGGTCGTGAAGGTAAATATATTACCTCTAGAAAGATTGAAGAACGTCTGCGTGCGCAGCTTCAAACGGATGTTAGTTTGCGCGTTGACAATACCGATTCACCTGATGCGTGGATCGTTTCTGGACGTGGTGAACTGCATTTATCAATTTTAATTGAAAACATGCGCCGCGAAGGATATGAACTTCAAGTATCGAAGCCTGAAGTTATTGTTAAGGAAATTGACGGCGTTCGCTGCGAACCTGTTGAACGTGTTCAAATTGACGTACCTGAAGAGCATACTGGGGCAATTATGGAATCTATGGGTGCTCGTAAAGGTGAAATGCTTGATATGGTTAACAATGGTACCGGTCAAGTTCGTTTAATTTTCATGGTTCCTGCACGTGGATTAATTGGTTATATGACTGAATTCATGACGTTAACACGTGGTTTTGGAATCATTAACCATAGTTTTGACAGTTACCAGCCAATGGCACAGGGACAAGTTGGAGGAAGACGTCAAGGAGTTCTTGTATCAATGGAATCCGGAAAAGCTTCCACATATGGTATTATGGGAGTAGAAGATCGTGGAGTTATTTTCGTTGATGCTGGTACAGAGATCTACGAAGGTATGATCGTCGGAGAGCATAACCGTGATAATGATCTTACGGTTAATATCACAAAAATGAAGCATGCGACGAATGTTCGTTCAGCAACGAAAGATCAGACATCTGTAATGAAAAAACCTAGAATTATGACATTAGAAGAGTCATTGGAATATTTAAATGATGATGAGTACTGTGAAGTGACACCGGAATCAATCCGCTTACGTAAAAAAATTCTTGATAAAGGTGAGAGAGAAAGAGTAGCTAAGAAGAAGAAGTATGCGGAAATGAACTAGGGCTTTAAAGGGGAGTATTTCAAATGGATATTACAGAACGACTGTCTTTTTTTGCTGCATTGTTTAAAGTACAAGAAAATCCCAAAATGGGAATGTGGTTTCTGTATATTACAATTATTATTCTTTGTATCATCGTGTTTAAATTGGGATTTGCAAGAAAACTTCCGTTAATACAAAATGTGGTGATCTACGCATTCCTCGTTTTAGGATGCACGATTCTGACTTTCTTTGCTGTCTTTTTGCCAATAACAGAGGGACTTGTCGTTGCTGCGCTAATTTTGATTATTTATAAAGTTCGTCTTAACCAAGAAAAGAAAGAAAAAGGCAATGAAATGTAATGGCTATGATAAAATCGTTACAAGATGCCCTTTATAATTGGTTAACTATTAAAGTAGTCACGGACGTACGACCAGATGATGCTGCTGCTCTAGAAACGGAAGAAATGTTCTTCGGTATGCTGGAAAATGAACATGGTGTCTCTGATATTGAGGTAACAAAGGACGACGTTATGTACTATGTTCATTATCAACAAAAAGGCGAAAGAAAAATGTATCGATATCCTCGAGAGCTAATCGAAGTTATGCTAGATCAAATAAATGCGGAACCAGAAAAGTATAGAAATTTCCCAGAAGAATAAAGAAAAAACCAGGCATTCATAAAGGAGGGCACTGAAAATCCTTCGGATTTTTCGGAGGGATTATAGAAGTGGATCAAAAAACGACCCAGAATTTTATTTTCTGAGTCGTTTTTTGTGTGGATTGGGGTCTATATCCCCTTATTATTGATTCATTAGCTTCAATATTCTTTTTAGATTTACTGTAAATATAGACATTGCACCTTGTAATTCCATGCCTAATAGACCCGAGGATTTTGCAACATTGTACCCGTGCCTGTGTTTTAATTCACTATTTTTAGCCTCTATTTTATATCGTTCTTTAGATTTTTCTTTAAAATACTCACTTTCCTGAAATTTTGCCTGTTCTGTATGCTCGTTTGATTTGATACTTACAGAATAAGTCTTACTTTTAGCCCCTTCTTTATAACATCCTTCTTTAAACGGACAATGTTTACATTTTTCTATATCAAAATAGTACGTAGTTACTTGGTTTCTACCTTCCCCTTTTTTTCCTTGTTTCGCTTTCCTTATAGCCATATGCCCTGCTTTACAGACATACATTCCAGCATCTTTATTAAATTCAAATTCATCCTCTTTTGGACGAAATCCTTGTGTGACAGAAGGGTTTAGTTTAGCTACTAATTTTATTTCATTTTTATTGGCATATTCTATATTTCCCTTTTCAGAATATGCTGCATCACCAATTACAGTTTCAACTTCCATTCCAGCTTCGATACTTTTTTCAATTAGCGCTTCTAATTGCTTTCCGTCATTCTTTTCGCCAGTGGTTATTGTTGCCGCTGTGATAATTCTCTCTTCACTCATGGCAAGGTGTGTTTTGTATCCAAAAAATGCGGAATCCGCACTTTTATGTCCAACTTTTGCGTCTTTATCTTCTGATATCTGTAATTGTTCAACATCATCGGCAACGGTTTCTTCCAGAAGATTTAACTGTTCTTTTACTTTTGGATATTGAACAAGAACTTCTTCCTTTTTAATCACATCAATGAGATCTTGGCAATATTTGATTTCATCCTCTAGTACATCCGTTGTCGTTTTGGATGGAAACTTACTCTTCATATTTTCATCTATTTGATATATCGTTTTTCTCAGTTTTTTGGAACGGTCCATAAGGACCTCTTTAGGAGTTTTTTGGTTATACCGAGCTTTTGTATGGGTGGCATCAACAATAATAGAATTACTTTTGATGACTTCCTTTTCAATAGCTATTTCTACAGTCTTATTGATAAGCAGATCTAAAAGATTAATATCTTTTAACCGTAATTTTCTAAACTTTGTTAAAGAGCTAGGATCAATTACTTGCTCCTCTGGTGCCATGTTGAGAAAGTATTTAAAAG
>NZ_LT707408.1:1166795-1618398 GCF_900156875.1 Robertmurraya dakarensis
CCTTGTGTGACAGAAGGGTTTAGTTTAGCTACTAATTTTATTTCATTTTTATTGGCATATTCTATATTTCCCTTTTCAGAATATGCTGCATCACCAATTACAGTTTCAACTTCCATTCCAGCTTCGATACTTTTTTCAATTAGCGCTTCTAATTGCTTTCCGTCATTCTTTTCGCCAGTGGTTATTGTTGCCGCTGTGATAATTCTCTCTTCACTCATGGCAAGGTGTGTTTTGTATCCAAAAAATGCGGAATCCGCACTTTTATGTCCAACTTTTGCGTCTTTATCTTCTGATATCTGTAATTGTTCAACATCATCGGCAACGGTTTCTTCCAGAAGATTTAACTGTTCTTTTACTTTTGGATATTGAACAAGAACTTCTTCCTTTTTAATCACATCAATGAGATCTTGGCAATATTTGATTTCATCCTCTAGTACATCCGTTGTCGTTTTGGATGGAAACTTACTCTTCATATTTTCATCTATTTGATATATCGTTTTTCTCAGTTTTTTGGAACGGTCCATAAGGACCTCTTTAGGAGTTTTTTGGTTATACCGAGCTTTTGTATGGGTGGCATCAACAATAATAGAATTACTTTTGATGACTTCCTTTTCAATAGCTATTTCTACAGTCTTATTGATAAGCAGATCTAAAAGATTAATATCTTTTAACCGTAATTTTCTAAACTTTGTTAAAGAGCTAGGATCAATTACTTGCTCCTCTGGTGCCATGTTGAGAAAGTATTTAAAAGACATGTCATACTTAGAACGTTCTACTATATCAACATCAGATAGGTCATGGACGGTCTTCAAAAATAAATATTTGAACATACGAATAGGGTCAATGGCATTTCGCCCGTTATCCAAGCAATAGTTATCTTTCAATTCTTCATAAACAAAAGAGAAGTCAATTAGTTCATTAATTTTTCGTAACATATTGTCTGCAGGAACGATTAAGTTATAGAGTTCCATATATGGACTTAATGCCATTGATTGTTGTTTTTGAATCATTGAAACCACCCGCTTAAAATTGTTAACCTAATTATAAAACAAAAAGGGAAGGATTCCTCAAAATAATTGAGAAATCCTTCCCTTTTTTCCTTTAAGGGGCTTTTTCAGTGCCCTCTTCATAAAGTGCCTGGTTTTTTTTTACCATTCATCTTCTTCTGTTTTAGAACGGTAGAGCTGGAAATTTCCAGTCGCAATTCTTGCATTCGTTCTTTCGGTAATCCTATCCTCGCACACCTTGCACATAAATGTGTGAATCGGTCGATTACGCAGCCGTTTCGCTTGGAAGGATTCATCTTTGATGGATTCTATTTTATCGCAAATAACACATTTAACTCTCATTATAAACACCTCGTTAAAACAATTAAAAAAACTAGCTGTATAGGAGTATTATATCATTACGTTTGAAATATGTCTTTTTATTCTAAAAATGGCAGAGCATATTTGATTCAGCAGGAGCAATAGTAGTAAGATAATGATAACGAATATAGTTACAGGAACGTTCGTAATGTAGGCTATATTATATCATAAAATATGATGGTTGAAGGTCGTAAGGAGGATGTACATGGCTAACGAAGTGGAACCAATGTTAATAAAACCTTTATATGATGAATTGCAAAAAGAACGTTTTGTCATTCTGGCGACAGTTGATTATGAAACAGGGGGCCCAAATGTAAGTGCTCTATCTTGGGTTTTGGCAAAGGATGAGAAAAGCATTTATTTTGCGGTGGATAATCGTTCGCGAATTATCCAAAACATTCAAGAAAATAATCAAATTGTCATAACGGTCATTACGAATGAAACTACTTATGCTATTAGTGGTGAAGCATTAATAAAAACAGAAAGAATCGATGAAGTACCTCTAAAACTTGCCTTAGTCGAATTAAAGGTCAATGAAGTACGTGATGTAATGTTTTATGGTTCTAAAATTATAGCAGAACCTAAATATGATAAAACTTATGATCCTGCAGCAGCAGCACGTCTAGATAAACAAGTGATGGATATTATGAGAAAAGCTTAGTCTTGTTTCTGACTAAGCTTTTCTTAATAAAAAAGGATTTTTGTGTGAAACGATCTTGAGAGTTATTTCTCTTCGTTCATTTTGTGATTAGATTGCTCTTCTTGCTGGTTTTCTAATTTTTGTTTCTCATTGTTGTTAAGTTTATCATTCGGCTGGTTAACGGTATTTTTTTTCACATTAGGATCAATAATATCAGCTGGTATTTCCGGCATTAATCTTCCAGAGATATCTGCTAATTCGTTAATGATACCTTGAATCGGGGCACCGCTCCTAATATCCTCTTGAATTTCCTCTAGTCTTGCTGTTATATCAGGATCTGCTACTACGATTGCTCTAGCTCCGTGTGGATCTTTTTTTAAGCTTTCTGCAACAGAATACTTAATTGAGCCTACTTGAGAACGTTCAATATCTTCTTTTACATCGATTCCGACAATTGCATATCTACCAAGCACTACTGCCGTTGCATCATTTACATTTGGGATACTAGTGGCTAAATCCACTAAGTGCTGTGAAACCTTTTGTCCTGTATCTCGGTCAACACTTTCGACAGTACTGTTTTTCACGTTGATAGTTTGCTGTCCGTTATTTTGATCATCGCCCGCTTGGTTGTTCGCATTACATCCAGTTATAAAGATAATGGCTGCTGCCAGACAGAATAGCCATTTTTTCATTCCTGTTCACCTCCAAAAAATGTTAATACAGATGGCAGTTAATATAAATTAAAAGATTCATTACGATTATTGTGTAAAACTTCTTCTATCTTTATGCGGGTAATCATATATTTTACAAAGCTCTTCCTAACAACGGTTAATCAATCTCTACATAAAGACCTTAAAAGGAGCAGGAGGCATAGACTTGACAAAAATATATGTGTTAGATACTAATGTCTTGTTACAAGACCCGTATTCCATCTTTTCCTTTGAAGATAATGAAGTGGTTATACCAGCAGTAGTACTTGAAGAAGTCGATTCTAAAAAGCGTTATATGGATGAAATCGGAAGAAACGCAAGACAAGTATCAAGACTTATTGACGGTTTAAGACAAACCGGAAAGCTTCATGAAAAAATTCCTCTTGAAAATGGCGGTGCTCTTCGAATTGAACTTAATCACCGTTCATTTCATCAGCTTCAAGATGTATTTGTAGAAAAAACAAATGATAACCGGATCCTTGCGGTTGCCAAAAATCTTTCTTTAGAAGAGGATTCCAAGAATAATGGCAGACAAGTTATTCTAGTCAGCAAGGACGCTCTAGTTAGAGTAAAGGCAGATGCAATCGGACTTTACTCAGAGGACTTTTTAAGTGATAGAGTGGTCGAGAATGATCATATCTATACAGGGATATTAGAACTGTTTCTTAGTGTAGATTTATTAAGCCGCTTTTATGAAAAGGGAGAACTTTCCTTAAGTGAAATTACAAACCATCCTTTTTATCCAAATCAGTTTTTACTCATGAAAGATTCATTAGGGTCATCATCCTCTGCAATTGGTATGGTGGATCACACAGGAAAAAGGGTCAAGAAATTAATCTTTGATCATGACCATATATGGGGAATTCGTCCTAGGAATGTTCAGCAAACGATGGCAATTGAGCTGCTTCTAAGAAAGGATCTCCCGTTAATTACATTAATAGGAAAAGCTGGAACTGGAAAAACACTGTTAGCATTAGCAGCAGGTTTGATGCAAACGGAAGATTACGGAGCATATAAAAAGCTGCTCGTCGCTAGACCAATAGTACCGGTTGGGAAAGACATCGGGTTTTTGCCGGGAGAGAAGGAAGAGAAACTGCGACCTTGGATGCAGCCAATATACGATAATTTAGAGTACTTGTTTAATGCGAAAAAACCAGGAGAACTAGATGCCATTTTGGCTGGGATGGGTTCAATTGAAGTAGAAGCATTAACTTATATTAGGGGTAGAAGTATTCCCGATCAATTTATTATTATCGATGAAGCTCAAAATTTAACAAAGCATGAAATTAAGACAATCCTCACACGTGTGGGAGAAGGTAGTAAAATTGTTCTAATGGGTGACCCGGAACAAATTGATCATCCTTATCTTGACGCATACAATAATGGTCTGACCTATGTCGTTGAGAAATTCAAGGACCAGCCTATTTCAGGTCATGTAAAGCTGTATAAGGGAGAAAGATCGGGGCTGGCTCAGTTAGCAGCAGACTTGCTTTAAACTAAAGATGAAAGAACTCCTAGAAAAGAGACCAGAGTCGATAAGGATCTATCATCCTTATCGACTCTGGTCTCTTACACCGACAATTATTGCTTTATATTTATTCAACCCTAAATGCTTTAACATTTTTAATTGGATTATCTGCATTTGAGCCGTCCCCGTAGTACGCATGTACAGGCCCATCTTCTTTTAATGGTTTCCCTTCTTTTGAAAAACCTAACAACATTTCCTCGGCTGTTACTAGAGGAATTTCCACTTCACCATCTACTGTTTCTATAATTAAGTACTGTGCATCTTTTAATAATTGCGCATTGTTTAAAAAAGGTTTTAAGGGCATACAAAACGTTCCTGTAATCATTTTTTCTTTTTCATATTTTTTCTCGGTCTTTAGGGTTGGAGGATAGATAGCTCCTTCCATAATTTCACGGTCCCAATGCTTGGAAACAGACTTTTTATATTCTTCGAGCTCATCTTTTCTTTCTTCTTTGTCATGAAAGATGGTTTCTAAATCTTTTCTTCGATCATCAAAGATCCAAACACTTGGATCTAATGTTATAGTATATTTAACTTTCCCAGTGAGTAATATAATGTTTTCCATTTGTGCCTCCCGTATAATTCCTAGAATCTAGTACCAGTATATCGATATTTTTACAAATTGTCATACATTCTTCATTCTCCATTCTCCAATAAACAGATGAATCATGCTACTTAACAATCTGTTATTTCTTGATTTTTTTCTCATTGCAGGTTAAAATTTATAGATAGGATAATCGCTCGGAAACGGGGGGATCGATGTTGGCATCTGAAATCATAGTGAATCATCGAGATAAAGCAAATGCCTTGCTTAAGGCTGACGCTGATAAAATACTAAAGCTCATTAAAGTACAGATGGACAATTTAACCATGCCTCAATGTCCTTTATACGAAGAAGTATTAGATACGCAAATGTTTGGGCTTTCACGTGAAATAGATTTTGCTGTTCGTCTTGGTTTAATTGACAATGAAGAGGGTAAAGCTATTTTAGGTCAATTAGAAAGGGAACTTTCTGCCCTGCATGAAGCTTCACAAAAAAAATAATAATAAAAAAACTCAAACGTCTGAAGTAAGATTGTTTGAGTTTTTTTCATCATTGAACATAACATAACAGGTTAAATTTTTTGTGGGCAGCTTCCATTTACCGCTGCAGCCTGTATATATTATCTTCATATCAATCTGTGCAGGATTTTAAATTCTATAATAGAATAAGTTATACAATGAAGAAGATAAGGAAGCGGTTGAATGTTAAAAAAAATTCTAAAATCATATGATTATTCTCTGGTAGTGGTCGTAATATTGCTAGCAGTATTTGGTCTTATCATGATATACAGCGCAAGTATGGTGACTGCTATACAAAGATATGGTTACGAAAGTGATCATTTTTTTGACCGGCAGCGAATTTATTTGCTTGCTTCAGCCTTAGCCTTTATATTTTTTGCTATTGTTCCGTATAAAATGTACCTCAATAATAAGATACTTGTTCCTCTTGTGGTACTTTTATTAGGTGCTTTAATGGGTGTCTTAGCATTTGGTACGGTTGCTGGTAATGCTCAGAGCTGGTATCAAATTGGGCCGGTCCGTCTGCAGCCTGCAGAGTTTGTTAAAATAGGGATTATTGTTTATTTGTCAGCTGTTTATGCTAAAAAACAACCTTACATAAATGAATTCAATAAAGGAGTTTTACCCCCTCTTGTGCTATTGGTATTAGTCTGTTTTTTTATTGCGCTTCAGCCGGATTATGGAACAGCTTTGTTAATCGTACTAATATCCGGGTCCATCATCCTTTCTTCAGGAATGAACTTAAAGAATATTGTAAAATTAATAAGTTTAGGGATTGTCTTGTCCATACCAGCTATCCTTATTTTAAAAGATCATATATTCTCAGAAACTAGACTTGAGAGATTTCAAGTGCTTTCGAATCCGTTTGCTGAAGAGATTGCGCAAACTTCAGGGTATCATCTAGTAAACTCATTTCTAGCATTAGGGGCAGGAGGACTAAAAGGGCTTGGTTTGGGACAAAGCATTCAAAAGCTAGGTTATTTACCTGAACCTCACACGGATTTTATCATGGCTATCATAGCTGAAGAACTAGGTGTTCTAGGAGTGTTATTCGTCCTGTGTTCATTAGGGTATATCGTTTTAAAAGGGATCTACATTGGTTTGAAAGGTAAAGATCCATTTGGCAGTCTGCTTGCAATCGGAATCGCAAGTATGATTGGAATTCAAAGCTTTGTAAATCTGGCTGGGATATCTGGGCTTATCCCGCTGACAGGGGTTCCCCTCCCGTTTTTGAGCTACGGAGGCTCTTCATTACTCCAATTGTCAATTTCTATGGGGATATTGGTAAATGTTTCAATGTTTATTAATTATGAGAAAAAATACAAGAATAAAGAAAACAAAGAAGTTCAATCAACTATTTCAGGAAATAACAACAGTACGTATTACTTAAGAAAATAAGCTTCAAGTATCCCTTGAAGCTCCCTTTTTTATATCAAAATTTAGCTTTTTTCTAAATTTTTGTTCATTTTATACTGAACTTTATGATATTATACTTAAAATCATAAAAATAACTTTTGACATGAGTTCAGATATTGAACTCTTAACTTTTTAAGATAAGATGAGGTGTTTTTTTTGGCTAGAAAAATCAACAAGGTATTAGTTGCTAACAGAGGAGAAATTGCAATAAGAGTCTTCCGGGCTTGTACAGAACTTAATATTCGAACGGTAGCTATCTACTCAAAAGAAGATTCTGGATCTTACCACCGTTATAAAGCCGATGAAGCTTATTTAGTAGGAGAAGATAAAAAACCAATAGATGCATATTTGGATATAGATGGAATCATCGAAATCGCAAAAGAACGCGATGTCGATGCAATCCACCCGGGATATGGCTTTTTATCTGAAAACATACATTTTGCTAAAAGATGTGAAGAAGAAGGAATTATTTTTATCGGTCCGAAATCTAAGCATCTTGATATGTTTGGAGACAAGGTGAAAGCTAGAACTCAAGCAATGCTCGCTGAAATTCCTGTAATTCCAGGCACAGATGGTCCGGTTAGGAGTTTAGAAGAAGTAGTAGATTTTGGTCAAACCTATGGGTTCCCTATCATTATTAAAGCTTCACTAGGCGGCGGCGGACGTGGAATGCGTATTGTAAAAAGCCTTGAAGAGGTAGAACAATCATATGATAGAGCCAAATCGGAAGCAAAAGCGGCTTTTGGAAATGATGAAGTTTATGTAGAGAAGTTTATTGAAAATCCAAAGCATATTGAAGTGCAAATTATTGGGGATGAAGAAGGAAATATTATTCACCTTTATGAAAGGGATTGTTCCGTTCAGCGGCGTCACCAAAAGGTTGTAGAAGTTGCTCCTAGTGTCTCGCTTGATAATGATCTGCGGGAAAGAATCTGTGAAGCAGCTGTCAGCTTAATGAAAAATGTAGATTATTTGAATGCAGGGACAGTTGAATTCTTAGTTTCAGGGAAAGAATTTTATTTCATCGAGGTAAATCCTCGTGTCCAAGTTGAGCATACGATTACTGAAATGATCACAGGTGTTGATATCGTTCAAACACAGATTATGGTGGCTGAAGGACATTCATTGCATTCGCAAAAAGTTGGAATTCCAAAGCAAGAAGAAATTAAAACTCATGGGTTTGCGATCCAATCACGTGTAACGACAGAGGACCCATTAAATAACTTTATGCCTGACACAGGAAGAATTATGGCTTATCGTTCAGGCGGCGGTTTTGGCGTAAGACTTGATGCAGGTAATAGTTTTCAAGGGGCAGTTATCACACCGTACTATGATTCGCTTCTAGTAAAACTTTCAACACATGCACTTACATTTGAACAAGCTGCATCTAAAATGGTCAGAAATCTTCAAGAGTTTCGAATTCGTGGAATTAAAACAAATATCCCGTTTCTAGTAAATGTTGTTAGACATAGAAAGTTTATTACTGGAGAATATGATACATCTTTTATTGACAAGACACCTGAATTATTTCTTTTCCCAGTTAGTAAGGATAGGGGTACAAAGATGCTCTCCTATATTGCTAACGTTACGGTAAATGGTTTCCCTGGTATTGAGAAGAAGAAGAGACCAGTATTTGAGAAGCCGAGAATACCAAAACTTAAAACCGATATTACTTATCAAGATGGCACGAAGCAGATACTAAAAGAAAAAGGCGCAGATGGATTGGTTCAATGGGTCAAAGACCAAAAGAAAGTCTTGTTGACTGATACCACTTTCCGTGATGCGCATCAATCTTTATTAGCTACTCGTGTTAGAACTACAGATATTAAGCATATTGCCGAACCTACCGCAAAGTTACTTCCAGAAATGTTCTCCTATGAAATGTGGGGAGGGGCAACCTTTGACGTAGCTTATAATTTCTTGAAAGAAGATCCGTGGGAAAGATTATTAACTATTCGCAAACAGATGCCTAATGTGTTACTGCAGATGCTGTTAAGAGCTTCAAATGCTGTTGGATATAAGAATTATCCTGACAATGTAATTAAGGAATTTGTCATTAAATCAGCACATGCTGGAATTGATGTATTTAGAATTTTTGATAGTCTTAACTGGGTTAAGGGTATGGAAGTAGCGATTGATGCAGTTCGCCAAACTGGAAAAATAGCAGAGGCTGCGATTTGCTACACAGGAGATATACTTGATCCTACCAGAAAAAAATATAATCTAGAATACTATAAAAATTTAGCTAAGGAATTAGAACAACAAGGTGCACATATTCTAGGTATTAAAGATATGGCAGGTTTATTAAAACCTCAAGCTGCTTATACCCTAATTTCTGAGTTAAAAGATGTAATTGACATTCCAATCCATCTCCATACTCATGATACTAGCGGTAACGGAATTTATACGTATGCTAAAGCAATAGAAGCTGGTGTGGATATTGTCGATGTTGCTCTAAGTACGATGGCAGGTTTAACTTCGCAGCCAAGTGCAAATTCTTTATATTATGCTTTAGAGGGTTCTGAACGCAAGCCAGATATCAATATAAATGCACTTGAACAACTAGCGCATTACTGGGAAGATGTTAGAGAATATTATCAGGATTTTGAAAGCGGCATGAAATCGCCTCATACTGAAGTCTATCAGCATGAAATGCCAGGAGGTCAATATAGCAACCTTCAGCAGCAGGCGAAAGCAGTGGGCCTAGGGGACCGCTGGGATGAAGTTAAGGACATGTATGCTCGTGTTAATCATCTGTTTGGTGATGTTGTAAAAGTTACCCCATCTTCTAAAGTAGTAGGGGATATGGCCCTGTATATGGTTCAAAACGATTTATCCGAAGAGGGTGTTATCGCAAAAGGTGAAAGTATTGATTTCCCGAACTCTGTCGTTGAATTTTTCGAAGGTTATTTAGGACAACCGGTTGGCGGGTTCCCAGAGGAATTACAAAAGGTAATTCTTAAAGGCAAGCAACCGATTACGGTAAGACCTGGGGAATTGATGGAAGATGTCGATTTTAAAGCGATTGAAAAAGAACTATTTGAAGAGTTAGGGCGCCCGATAACAAGCTTTGAAAAGCTTGCATATGCTTTATATCCAAAAGTCTTTAAGGATTATACGAAAGCAGTAGAGTTATACGGGGATATTTCGGTTCTTGATACACCTACATTCCTATATGGATTGAGGCTGGGTGAAGAAATTGAAGTAGAAATTGAAACAGGAAAAACATTAATTGTTAAACTGCTTTCAATTGGTCAAGCACAGGCTGACGGAACGAGAGTTGTCTACTTTGAACTAAATGGACAGCCGCGTGAAGTAGTGGTAAAAGATGAGAGCATTAAAACAACTGTTGCTGCAAAGGTTAAAGCAGATCCTAAAAATGAAAACCATATTGGAGCAACGATGCCGGGTACAGTGATTAAAGTTCTTGTTGAAAAAGGTGAGAAGGTTGAAAGAGGAGACCATTTAATGATCACAGAAGCTATGAAAATGGAAACTACTGTTCAAGCACCTTTCTCTGGAACGATTAAAGATATTTATGTTACGAATGGGGAAGCTATCCAAACTGGAGACCTGCTCATAGAGTTTTCTAAATAATAAATAAAAAAAGTTGCAGCATATGCTGCAACTTTTTTTATTTATTGAACTGTAATGGTATCAGCAGATACCTTTTTGTTTTCTGCTTCTTTAGGTTGATTAATGAGCACTGCATTTTTCTTGCTGCGCGAAGAAAGAAGAATGAAATAACTTAGAACTCCAAATAAACAAGAGATAAAGAATGCATGTGCCAAAGCAATCCCTAAATTTAATCGAGTAAGAACAACTAAAGCTCCTGATGCGACCTGAAGGGAAACTAATGTGAAGGAGATGATCCATCCCCAATAGATAACCTTTTGATGTCGATAATGTTTAATTGCGAGGTAGGTGATATAGCCTATCCAAATAAAAATGAGACCTGCTGCAAATCGGTGGCCCATCTGTACCCACTCATAAAAGTTTGATGGAAGACCAAATTCAGAATTGATACATAATGGCCAATCGCGGCATACCAAACTGGCATTCACATGTCTAACGAGTGCGCCTGTGTATACAACAACAAAACTGTACAAAGATACGCCGATAATATGTTTTTGCATTCTGTTATCTAAGATCAATTTCTCAGCTTCGAATTTTTTATCGATTTCGAAAATAAGGAGTGTTAAAAGCAATACGGCTGCAAAAGAGATAAGGGATATGCCGAAATGAACAGCTAATACAAAATCTGATTGTCCCCACATTACAGCTGCCGCGCCAATAAGTCCCTGAAGTACGAGGAAGAAAAAAGATAATAGAGATAAGAATTTCGTTTCACGGATATGTCCGATTGTTTTCCAAGACCAAACTGACAAAATTAATACCATAATCCCAACGACACCTGACACAAGCCGATGAGCCAGCTCGATGACAAGTTCTATCGTTATTTCGCTTGGAATAAATTCTCCGTTGCATAATGGCCAAGACCGACCGCAACCCATTCCAGAATCTGTCTTTGTTACTAATGCTCCTCCAAGAAGAATGAACAGCATACCGATTGTAGTCAGGACGGCAAACCATTTAAGAGAGCGCTTCAATTTTTACCACCTTCTCTAGTGAATGTTCACAAATTTGTCATAATATAAGATTGAATCTTACAATAAGTATAAAAATAAGACTAAAAGGAAATAAAAAATATATTTTATCTTAAATATAACTAAAACGCTAAAAAAAGAATACAAAACGATCCTTTTCTTACTATATTTTAGAACCTACACAATACTGAATACTACACAATAATTGAGAAATTTACAACCAAAAAACTATTTATTCACATTAGGAAGTTAAAAAAGGTTGAAAAAGTTATAAGAGTTTGCTAGAAATATAGGAGAGTTACTTAATCTATCATTAAAGAATATAGATTTTACAATATAATATATATTGACAGAAAGTGATAAAATACCTGAAATTACACCAAAATTTCACATCTTAAGTAGCAGTTTTCTTTTATTATAGTGAAAGAATAACGGTTTTTAGAGACAATTATATGAATTAGTCATAAATTAGTCACAAAAAATTTAAAAAAAGTTCACAAAAGCACTGAAAAATGTGGTTAAATATATAGAAAGTAATTTTATTTATTTGTGTGAATGTTAAACAATATTACCACTATAGTGATAGTGAATACTATCTCCTGAAAATTAAATGTGGGCAGCACCACATTTAATTGTAAATATAGCAAATATAGCAGTTAAACCTCATACATAAGATCTGTCAAAATTTGTTATATTTACAATATGTAAAAAGGAGGAAAGGAAATGGCTGATTTAAGGGCTTTAAGTGAGTCTGCTATTGATAGCAGTGAACAAAGCCTGAATTCCAATGTCTCAAAGGCAAACACATGGAAAGACTTCTCGTCATTGATTAAGATTGGTATCGTGAATTCAAATATGATTACAACTTTTACTGGCTTATGGCTGGCTTTACATTTCACGAACCAAGGTTTTTTAGCCAATTGGGGAATTGTCCTGCTTACCTTGATGGGGTCATCGTTCATCATAGCAGGTTCATGTGTAATTAATAATGTGTATGATCGTGATATTGATCCTTTGATGGAGAGAACAAAGGATAGACCTACAGTCACAGGGACTGCTAGTCCTGCAAAGACAGCAGCTTTTGGCGTCATCTTGATTATTTTCGGACTTATGTCTTTATTAATGACAACGATTTCAGCTGCTATCATTGGTGTAATTGGAGTGTTCAGTTATGTTGTTCTCTATACAATGTGGTCCAAACGCAGATATGTGTCTAATACCATCGTAGGAAGTATTTCTGGTGCCGTCCCTCCACTAATCGGCTGGGCTGCTGTTGATCCGAATTTGGATATCATTGCGTGGGCACTGTTTTTTATAATGTTTGCGTGGCAGCCGCCACATTTTTATGCCCTAGCGATGAGAAGGGTTAAAGAATATAAAGCAGCTGGTGTACCGATGCTTCCAGTAGTCAAAGGTTTCGAAACAACGAAAAAGCACACACTAGCTTGGATTATTGCCTTATTTCCAATCCCATTCCTGTTAATCACATCAATGGGTATGCCCTTTGTAATCTTGGCAACAATTTTAAATATAGGTTGGCTAGTTTTAGGAATATACCGATACAATAAGCGTGATGATATGAAATGGGCTACATCCATGTTTGTATACTCACTACAATATATGACTATTATGTTTGTATCTATGGTAATTGTCACACTTCTATAATTTATTTTGGGAGAATCTTTCTTTACGAAAGTAAAGAGAAGTTATCTATACATTTTCAATAATTACAAAAGAAATCTTTTATGAAAGAGGGGTATGATTTGGCTATGAAATGGCTATCAAAGTGGCGCCTTTTATCATTATTTACGATGTTGGCGTTCGTATTATCCGGTTGTGGATTACCGCATTTATCAACGCTTCAGCCAGCCGGAGAGGTTGCTCAAACCCAATATGATTTAATGGTGCTTAGTACAGCAATTATGGTGGGGGTAATTGTTGTCGTAACGGTGATCTTCTTGATTGTTCTTTTCCGATTCCGTCGAAAAGACGACAAAATCCCTAAACAGGTTGAAGGAAGTCACAAACTAGAAATTATCTGGACTGTTATTCCAATTTTATTACTTCTCGTACTTGCTGTACCAACAGTAAAAGCAACATTTGATTTAGCAGATGTTGAAGCAATGGATCAAAAAAATGAAGAAGGAAAAACAGATGCACTTGTCGTGAATGTACGTGCTAATCTTTATTGGTGGGAATTTGAATATCCAAATGAAGAAATTGTTACTAGTCAAGAACTCGTCGTTCCTACAGATGAAAAAGTGTATTTTAACTTGAAGGCTTCTGATGTTAAACATTCTTTCTGGATTCCAGCAGTTGGCGGTAAGATGGATACAAACACAGACAACGTAAATAAGTTCTGGTTAGAATTTGATTCTGCAGCAGCAGACGAGGCAGGAGAACTTTTCTATGGAAAATGTGCTGAGCTATGTGGCCCTTCTCACGCCTTAATGGACTTTAAAGTAAAAACTCTTCCACGTGATGAGTTTGATCAATGGGTAGCAGATATGCAGGATGTTAAAGAACCAGCTGTAGCACAAACACCAAAAGCTCAGCAAGGTCAAGAAATTTTTAATAATAGCTGTATCGGTTGTCATGCTGTTACACCAGCAAATACAACCCCGGAAGCAGCTCGTATGGCTCCGAATTTAACAAACTTCGGTGAAAGAGATTATGTTGCTGGACTAATTACTATGGAAAATAATGAAGAGAACATTAAAGAATGGCTTCGTGATCCAGAAAAGTATAAACCAGCAAATAAGATGACTGGCACTTATGGAGAACTTAGTGAAGATGAACTAGATGCTTTAGCTGAGTATCTGCTAGGATTGAAAGTTCAAGAATAATAAGGGGTTAGTTTTAAAGGGAGGTAAAATTGTGAGTACCTATGCTCAGAAAAGAGGATTCGGTGCAACGCTTTGGGATTATTTAACAACCGTTGATCACAAGAAAATTGCCATATTGTATTTTATTGCAGGTGGATTTTTCTTTGTACTCGGTGGAATAGAAGCGATGATCATCCGTATTCAGCTTGCGATTCCGAATAATGATTTTGTTAGTGCTGGTTTTTATAATGAGATCTTAACCATGCACGGAACTACAATGATTTTCCTGGCTGCGATGCCGCTTTTGTTTGGTTTTATGAATGCTATCATGCCATTACAAATTGGTGCACGTGATGTTGCATTCCCGTTTGTAAATGCATTAGGTTTTTGGTTATTTTTCTTTGGAGGAACTTTCCTAAACTTATCTTGGTTCCTTGGTGGTGCACCAGATGCAGGTTGGACTTCATATGCATCACTTTCATTAGCATCAGAAGGGCATGGAATTGATTTCTACGTATTAGGGTTACAGATTTCAGGTTTTGGAACACTCATGGGGGGAATTAACTTCCTTGTAACGATTATTAATATGAGAGCACCTGGTATGACTTATATGCGTATGCCGTTGTTTACTTGGACAACATTTGTTGCTTCATCATTAATTTTATTTGCGTTTCCGCCATTAACTGTAAGTATTTTCATGTTGATGTTTGATAGACTTTTTGGGTCTAACTTCTTTGTAACAGCAGCAGGTGGAAATACAATTATCTGGGAGCACTTCTTCTGGATATTTGGTCACCCGGAAGTTTATATTTTAATTCTTCCAGCATTCGGTATTTTCTCGGAAATAATACCAGTATTTGCAAGGAAGCGATTGTTCGGTTACTCTTCAATGGTTTTCGCAACAGTCTTAATTGGTTTCTTAGGTTTCATGGTATGGGCTCACCATATGTTTACAGTTGGTCTAGGGCCAATTGCTAACGCTATTTTTGCAGTAGCTACTATGGCGATTGCAGTACCGACAGGTATTAAGATATTCAACTGGCTGTTTACAGCATGGGGCGGAAGTGTATCTTTTACAACTCCAATGCACTATGCTTTAGCATTTATCCCTTCATTCTTAATGGGTGGGGTTACAGGAGTTATGCTTGCGGTAGCAGCAGCTGACTATCAGTATCATGATACTTACTTTGTTGTTGCTCACTTCCACTATGTAATTGTTGGCGGGGTTGTGTTTGCTGTCCTTGGTGGATTACAATTCTACTGGCCTAAAATGTTCGGTACAATGTTAAATGAAACTCTTGGTAAAATTACGTTCTGGCTCTTCTTTGCTGGATTCCACTTAACGTTCTTTATTCAGCATTTCTTAGGATTATGGGGTATGCCTAGACGTATTTATACATTCTTGCCTGGTCAAGGATATGAATTATCCAACTTAGTAAGTACGATTGGTGCGTTATTGATGGCCGTTGCAACGGTTGTTCTAGTGATCAATATTATTATCACCGTTAAGAAAAATGAAAGAATAGGAAATGACCCATGGGGTGATGGACGTACACTAGAGTGGGCTATTCCATCTCCAGCTCCGTTCTATAACTTTAAGCAATTACCACTTGTTCGTGGTTTAGATCCATATTGGATCGAAAAAATGGAAGGAAAGAAAGGCATGACTCCTGCAGAACCGCTTGGAGATATTCATATGCCTAATTCATCAATCATTCCATTCATCATGTCATTCGGGTTATTCGTATCCGCATTTGGGGTAATGTATCGCTTAGATTATGCTTGGGGACTTCCAGTTCTAATCATAGGCTTAGTCATTACATTTGGTTCAATGTTAGCTCGTTCCTTAAAAGATGATCATGGTTTCCATATCCATAAGGAAGATTTAATCGATGATGATAATGAAAAGGGGGTTAAGGCATAATGCACGCTGAAGAAAAAATGACATATGAAAAATGGCCTGCTGCGCCTGAGAAACAAACCCTTGAAGCAAAAAATAAATTCCTTGGTTTTTGGTTTTTCCTTGGGGGAGAGACGGTTTTGTTTGCCTCTCTCTTCGCAACCTATCTTGCTTTAAAAGATAGAGTTCCTAGTGCAGACCATGCATTAGCTAAAGACTTATTCGAAATGCCATTGGTATTTCTTATGACGATGATTCTATTAACAAG
Source organism: Robertmurraya dakarensis (assembly GCF_900156875.1). Lineage (GTDB taxonomy): Bacteria > Bacillota > Bacilli > Bacillales > Cytobacillaceae > Robertmurraya > Robertmurraya dakarensis. The sequence continues at coordinate 1,183,119 of NZ_LT707408.1, forward strand.
TTCACTAACAAGTGTTTACGCGATGTATCATATGAAGAATTTTGATTTTAAGAAAATGCAGCTATGGTTAGGAATTACAGTTCTTCTTGGCTTTGCATTCTTAGGACTTGAAATCTACGAATTTAATCATTACGTACATGAATTTCATCATACCTTTACAAGTAGCGCGTTTAGTTCTGCCTTCTATACATTAGTTGGTTTCCATGGAGCTCACGTTACGTTTGGACTTGCGTGGATTATTGCATTGATGGTTCGTAATGCTAGAAGAGGATTGGACTTATATAATGCTCCAAAGTTCTATGTAGCAAGTCTTTATTGGCATTTCATTGACGTTGTATGGGTCTTTATCTTTACTGTAGTATATTTAATGGGGATGGTGGGATAAACTGATGGTTAATACTCAAACAAACTCAGGTAACCCAGAAACAGATCTTAAATATCGCCGTAAGAAAAATGCAGAGGAAATGAGACATCAAGTAATCTCTTTTGCCTTAATGATCGTCTTTACGCTAATAGCGTTTTTAGCAGTAGGATATGAAGGATTTTCTGCTTGGTTCGCTGTACCATTTATCCTTGTATTAGCTGTTGTTCAAGTAGGTTTTCAATTATACTACTTTATGCATATGAGTCATAAGGGTCACGAGGCTCCTGCATTATTTATGTACTCTGGTGTTCTGGTTGCATTCTTAACAATTATTTGCTTTCTAACGATTATCTGGTGGTAATCAAAAGAAGAAAATCGGCCCTTTGAGCCGATTTTCTTTTTATCACAAAACTTCCATTCATTTCTTGTGAGGATATTTGATCCATTTCTTTGAGAATCCTTTTTGTTAAGAGTATAATTAAATAGAATGATTTCTCGAATTTTAAGAGGTGATATTAGCAGATGTTATCGTTAGAAATGTTTGGTTTTAGGGCATTATGGAGTCCATATTTTTTTCTTTCTGTTTTACTAGTTGTTATTGGTTACTTCCTTCTTACAGTTAAATTCCGACATCGCTTTAAAGATAGTGACCCATTAACGATTAGACAAGGAGTTTATTTCTCAGTAGGGATGATTCTTCTATATGCTATTAAAGGATCACCTTTAGATTTAATGGGACATCTTATGTTCTACGCACATATGATTCAAATGGCAGTACTTTATCTAGTGATTCCTCCATTAGTGGTTATTGGTACTCCTCAATGGATCTGGAGAAAAGTCTTTAGTGTTAACGTGATTAATAAGTTGTTTTCATTTTTCACTAAGCCGCTAATTGCGCTTATTGTTTTTAATGGGATGTTTTCTTTTTATCATATTCCATTAATTTTTGACGTAGTCAAAACAGATATCTTGCTGCATGCTGGCTATACTTCACTACTATTTGTAGTGGCTGTCTTTATGTGGTGGCCGCTTGTAAATGAAGTAGCAGACCATCAGAAACTTTCAGGAGTCAGGAAACTAGGCTATATTTTCGCTGATGGCATCCTGCTTACGCCTGCCTGTGCGTTAATTATCTTTGCTGATACTCCGATGTATGCAACATTCTCTGATCCTAGTGCATGGGCAGAAGCTTTGACACTATGTGTCTCTCCTAGCATTTTGGCAACATTAAATTTAAGTGGTCCTGAAATGTTTAATTCTATGTCTTTACTGCATGATCAGCAGCTAGGCGGGGTACTCATGAAAGTAATCCAAGAAATCGTCTATGGAGTAGTATTGTTCCAAGTTTTTGCTGCCTGGTATAGAAAAGAGCAGGAGGAAGAATCAGTGGCTGAAAAGGAGCATCGTTTAAAAACGCAGTTTGCTGAATAAGCCAAAAGCACCTTTTAATTAAGGTGCTTTTTCATTGAGAGCGGAACATACTTGAATGATTAATGTTGTTAAATTTATCACTTTTATGTATTGGAATTGTGTCGAATTTAGCAATCTTTGCCGATGTCTTTAAATGTATATTGCAAACAATCTACTTGTCCAATAGAATGAACATAGAAGTATTAGGAAGCTTAGATTTGAGAATGAGAGGATTTTAAGATGAACTTTGCAGTACCTATCTTACCTACAATTAGTACTACTTTTATTGTCCTGAGTGCGATCACAGTCGCGATAGGATGGGGTCAAATTCGTAAACGTAAACTTGAGGCACATCGGAAAACAATGACATTAGCGGCCGTTTTTGCGATTATCTTTTTCATTATTTATGCCTCAAGAACTATTTTCATTGGGAATACCGCATTTGGTGGTCCTGATGATATTAAAATTTATTATACAGTTTTCTTGATTTTTCATATTATCCTTGCGACAGTTGGAGCAGGTTTGGGTATCACTTCATTAGTATCTGGTTATAAAAATAACTTAGCTCTTCATAAAAAATTAGGGCCGATTACAAGTATCGTATGGTTTTTTACTGGTATTACAGGAGTAGCTGTTTATTTGCTGCTTTATGTATTTTATCATGGAGGAGAAACAACATCGGTTATTAAAGCAATCTTAGGATTTTAGAATATAAAAAGCGCTGCATCTGAGCAGCGCTTTTTATATTCTAAATTTTAAAGTTGAATTTTATTATATTCGCTTCTTTAGCTGTATTGAAGGCGATTAGCAGCAATGGTCCAATGATAAAACCTAATATTCCAAGTAATTTTAAGCCTAAATACATAGCGATCAGGGTGGCTAGTGGCGATAAACCAATGTGGCTTCCCATTACCTTTGGTTCAACGGTTCTTCGAATAACAAGCAAAATTGCAGCTAGGACAGCCAATTGAGTTCCTAAAGCGATATTTCCAGTTATTAAATGGAATAGTGCCCAAGGTCCAAGGATAACGATCGAACCTATAATTGGGATAAAATCAATAATCCAAATAATCAGTGACATGACAAGAGCTAAATCAGGTGCAATAAAATACAATCCGATTAGGGATACAAAGAATATAATCACACTTACCAAGAATTGAGCTTTAAAAAAACCAAAGACAACATAGCCTAGTTTCGATGACATGAAATTGACTTTTTGTGCTGTCTTGTCAGTTAGAAGGTTGTAAAAACCCTCACGTAATCTAGGTAACTCTAACAAAAATAGAAACAATGCAATTAAATAAACGACAAAGCTGACTAAATAATTAGGGATATTTGTTAATAACGCTTTTACATTATCTATATTCACATAAGCAATCAATTCGTTTTTAGTAGTATTAAGAAACGTTTGAACTTGTTGACTAATTTCAACAACAACTTCTTGAGGGACATCCTTTAAAGCTGTTGCGAAATCTTTTTCAGCTTTTAGCCATGCTCTTGTAATTTCATTAATATAATAGGGAGAATTCTCTACTATTTTAATGGCTTCTGTGACTACTTTTGTAGTAATAAAGTAGCCGCTGATTCCAATGAAAAATAAAAATATTAGAAAAACAATTAAAACTGATAAGTGGCGATTTATTTTTGATTTCCCCTGTAGAAACTTCACGAGTGGATGTAAAAATAAGGCAGTGATAAAGGCTAAAATTAATGGTATTGAAACAGGCAGAATAAAATAAAGAAGGATTACAGCTAATACAACGACAATTGCAGTAATAAAAAAACGTTTTGAAAATAATCCAGACAAGTTATAGCTCCTTTCAAAATCAATGAAGTTAGTCTTAGATAAAGAAAAAAGACCCTATGAATATGAATAGGGGCTTTTATTCTATGTTAAGCAACAAAATTTTCAATCTCTGCTTTAACGTCAGTTAATATTTTTTCACATTGATTAACTAAAGACTTAGGGAAAGTTTCACCTTCACCATATTCAACACCATGAGGATAGTAGTGTTTGCCAAGCAGTGGTGTAAGCAGCTGAATTACAGCACGATGTGAACCTACATCACCTTCAACTGCATAACCTAGTACTCGCAAGTAGAAAACGCCTTCTTTTAATTCGAATTTGCGGTCGTAAGCAACACGTTCGTAATCCCATTGTTCTGCACGAACTAAGCCATGTTCTGACATTACATCATCTAGGCGATTTAAATCAGCTTTAAAATTTTCATACCCTAAGTTTTCAAACTTCATATTGGTCCCTCCTATATCGTTCCCGTAAATATGTTATGTAGAGTATATAAACAAATAATCTCAAATCTAATAATAGTGGAAAAACGACAAAGTTGCAACGACAACATACAGAAAAAACCTAGAGACAAGTTGAGTTTGTTAATATGAATAGTTTTGTTTTGAAAGGAAAGTATAACTACATGTAAATTACTTACAAAAGTAATAATAAACTCATTTTTAAAAAGTGAAGTAAATACAACTTTGGGAGGTAGAGTAATGGAAAAAGTTCATGAAATTATGACTACAGATGTTGAATGTTGTACATTGCTAGATAATATGTATGAGGTAGCTGTTAAAATGAAGGAATGGGATGTGGGGGCCGTCCCGATTGTTGATAATGATAAGTTAGTTGGTATGATTACTGACCGTGATATTGTTCTTCGCGGAGTCGCAGAAAAGAACCCTGGTTCAACAAAAGTGGAAAAGATTATGAGTAGTGAGATGATTACGATTTCTCCTGATGCAACTTCAGAAGAAGCCTCCGCTATAATGGCAGAACATCAAATTAGAAGGCTGCCGGTAGTTGAAAGTGGGAAACTAGTCGGCATTGTCTCTTTGGGGGATTTTGCCGTTAGAAAGCTGTCCGATGAACAAGCTGGAAGAGCTCTTTCGGAAATTTCTGAGCATGGAAATGGTCAAGTTCAGCATTAAGATTCGTTAGCATTGTTATCCATTAATAAGACAAGCATTTTACTAATTGTAAGTGCTTGTCTTGTTTATTTTATACAACTTAGATTATTTTCTTTTTATAATGAAGAAGCTGCCTGTGGCTTGGGCGATTTTTTGACCGTCTGAACGGAATACATCAGCTGATAACAGCATCGTTTTAGCACCTTGATGGTCAATTCTTGCTTTACATGTGATGGAATCGCCTATCCCAGGGGCAATGTACTGAACATTTAATTGTGTGGTAACTCCCGCCTGGTCACGAGGAAGGATAGTATGTATTAATCTTCCCATTGCTGCATCAATCATAGTAGCCGTAACACCGCCATGTACAATATCTAACGGATTATTAACGAGAGGGTTTAAAGGCATTGTTAGTTCGCATGTATTGTCTACTACTTCACCTTCCAAATGCAGAATTTCATCCATGTAAATAAAGGGTTTATTATTTAATCCTTCTAAGACATGTTTTAATGCCTGTAAATCACGCTGGGATCCTTCACTCAATAACTTGTCAACAAGTGCCATTATTTCGTTATTCATTTTGTGTCACCTTTCTATTCCATTTATAACTTATATTATCATAACATTCAGTAAATTAGTATATAAAAAAGAAGGCCTATCGCAGCTATATTTAATTTAAAGCTATCACCATTTTATGTGTTCATCATATCGTATCATAGGCGATTGTTTTAGTAAGAGGTGATATTAATGTCAAAGAAGAAACTTCATCCCTCTGTTCAAAAGTTCAAAGAATTTGTAAAAGAACACCCAAATTTAATTAAAGAAGTTAGAGCTGGTCATTTTACTTGGCAAGAGTTGTACGAAGACTGGTATTTGCTTGGGGAAGAAGACGCTCGCTGGGAACCATATAAAGAAGGAAAAGGTCACAAAACTGAAGTGAAAAAGGAAACATCAAAAGAGTGGTTTCCACAAATTTTAGGTGCCATTAAAAACATGGACCCAAATCAAGTGCAAGGTCATATTGCGAATTTAAGTCAAGCATTAGGTGCAATTCAAGGAGTGATTTCCCAGTTTCATAATGGAAACCAAGAAGTGAAAAATCAAGGTGGAGAACCTAAAATAACGCATCCTTTTCATTTTAGAAAAGATTAAAGAGGGATCACCATGAGGAAAGACATAATCGAATACATCCGTCGTCAAAAACAATTGCAACAATTTTTGCATGATCAACCGCATTGGTACAGGAGGTTAGCGCGGAACCCAAATGAACTGCAAACATTTGAAATATCTGCACTTCATTATTATAAGAAGACAATCCCGCATCAAGTTGAAAGGATTTCAAATGGTGTTCAAATGGCTTCCATGATGATGAGCATGTTCCAGGCAATGAATAATGGGCAATCATAATAAGCGGCTTTCTATCTAAATAGAAGGCTGTTTTTTTTTATTTCAAGCGTTGTTTCGTAAGAGTAAAAATTAGAAAGTAGTAAACAATATGAATCATACACGTTCAGGCGTTAGTTGTCGAAGATAGGATCGTTTACATACGAATTTAAAATAAAGCCCAGTGGTAATATGTCAAGCACTAAAATTCAATGAATTGGAAATTAATATTGTCTTTCATTGAAAAGTGTTTAAAAAAGAGTATACCTAATAAACCTCACACTATTTTCAATTTTTTACCAATACTTTCAAGTGTGAAGCTGGGTGTTTGAAAGGGTGTGAATGAGAAGTTTTAATCTCTCCTTTCGGGTGGTGTGTACAACTGATTGGTGCGTAGTAGCGAAAACACCAATCGTACCAGTTTTCTTGCGGTTAAGACGAGAGCGCGTTTGTGTTTATGTTTTGGAACTTCATCGTACTTCTTTGTGTAAAAAGCTTTATATTCAGAGTCGTACTTTCGGATCTTATCGGCAGCTTGAATAAGGTAGTAACGCAGGTATTTATTACCTGTCCTCATTCTAGCCGTTTCCTGGGATTCGAATTCGCCTGATTGGTTCTGGTTCCATACCAAACCTGCATATTTCGCTAAGGCATGATGATCTTTAAATCGCTTTATATCGCTAATTTCAGCTATCAACCCTGCCGCATAAACGTCTCCAATTCCTTTTACAGACGTTAGGGTTTGCGGTATGCCTTTCATTAACTTGGCAATTTCTTTATCCAGACGCTTTACCTGTGACTCGATATGTTGAATGGTACTTAAAGTAACAGACATCGAAATATTTACGGGGTCCTGCATAGCCTTATTCAGCCGGTAAGATGATCTAGCCAACTTTTGAAGGTATTTTGCGATTTCCTCTGGCTTTTCAAATCGGTTTTTTCCTTTATCTTGCAGGAACTCGACGAGTTCCTCGAGGCTCATTTCAGCGATCGTTTCGGGCTCTAGTTCCTCCATGACAGCCATACTCGTAGCTCCGAATTTATCTGAAAATGGATTATCCTGTCTCAGTCCACTGAACTTTAAAAAGAGCTGGTTAAGGAAATACGTTTTATTTCGGGCAATCTCCCGCATAAAATGAAACCTTGTTCGCGTTAAGCGCTGAAGAGCTTCATATTGTATGGCATCTTTCATTTGGGCTGGCAGTCGGCCAAAGCGCAAGTGGTCAGCGATGACCCAGGCATCTATGCGATCGTTTTTTACAAGAGAATCATACCCTTTTTTGAAACGAGCGACTTTTCTCGCATTTAGTACGTAGATAGAGGCTTGAAACTTAGGTTCATAGCCTTTCATTTGGTCTTGTAGATAATGGGCAAGGTGCCAACTGTAAAGATCAGTGGCTTCCATCCCAATCTTCAATTGGTTGGCCTGACTTTTTTCCGCAGTTTCTAGCATTCGTTTGATCAGGGTTTCGGCCCCGGTTTGATCATTAGAAACAGAAAAGTCGGCGAGTGTGGACCCGTCCTCCTTCATGAAATGGACATGATGGGACTTCAAGCTTACATCTACACCAACAAGCATTTGTGACATACCAATCACCTCCAGTATGTAAGTTAATCAAGAACGTTCAGACCTGGGTGCCCACGGGAATCATCGATGTCTTCCTCGTCATCAGCACTCAAAGAAAAGAAGTCCATCATGAGCGCTACACTCACTTCTTTTACGGCGGCGCAACCAGTGGTTAGACCTTCAATAATGAACCATGGGTAGCAGGCTTATGAAGCAGTACACCAAAGTGTCCGCAAGGGGGAGAAGCAATATCCTGATACGATCCTGTCGGTTCCATTGTCCCATGAGCAGGTCTATGAACGCTATAAAAAAATGACGGAGTAAAACGCTGGAGCTTCCTCCATTCTCCGCCATTTCTCGATATTCAGTTAAAGGCATTTCAAAGAAGCAGTAGGGAAACTATCCCCCTGCGAAATAAGAACAACACATTAATCTATTATTGATAGTTTGAACTTTACCTCGGCTTCCCCATCAGGTGGGTGAAACAAGGGTAAAACTAAAATATTTAAGATGGGGAAGCCGAAAGGCTAACCTTGATAACCTATAGGAATCTAGAGTGAATTTTAGAGGATCCGGATCAACTGGAAATTCTTCTAGAAAGAGCTCTTACTAGTACTATACGAGGGGGANAGAAGTTTTAATCTCTCCTTTCGGGTGGTGTGTACAACTGATTGGTGCGTAGTAGCGAAAACACCAATCGTACCAGTTTTCTTGCGGTTAAGACGAGAGCGCGTTTGTGTTTATGTTTTGGAACTTCATCGTACTTCTTTGTGTAAAAAGCTTTATATTCAGAGTCGTACTTTCGGATCTTATCGGCAGCTTGAATAAGGTAGTAACGCAGGTATTTATTACCTGTCCTCATTCTAGCCGTTTCCTGGGATTCGAATTCGCCTGATTGGTTCTGGTTCCATACCAAACCTGCATATTTCGCTAAGGCATGATGATCTTTAAATCGCTTTATATCGCTAATTTCAGCTATCAACCCTGCCGCATAAACGTCTCCAATTCCTTTTACAGACGTTAGGGTTTGCGGTATGCCTTTCATTAACTTGGCAATTTCTTTATCCAGACGCTTTACCTGTGACTCGATATGTTGAATGGTACTTAAAGTAACAGACATCGAAATATTTACGGGGTCCTGCATAGCCTTATTCAGCCGGTAAGATGATCTAGCCAACTTTTGAAGGTATTTTGCGATTTCCTCTGGCTTTTCAAATCGGTTTTTTCCTTTATCTTGCAGGAACTCGACGAGTTCCTCGAGGCTCATTTCAGCGATCGTTTCGGGCTCTAGTTCCTCCATGACAGCCATACTCGTAGCTCCGAATTTATCTGAAAATGGATTATCCTGTCTCAGTCCACTGAACTTTAAAAAGAGCTGGTTAAGGAAATACGTTTTATTTCGGGCAATCTCCCGCATAAAATGAAACCTTGTTCGCGTTAAGCGCTGAAGAGCTTCATATTGTATGGCATCTTTCATTTGGGCTGGCAGTCGGCCAAAGCGCAAGTGGTCAGCGATGACCCAGGCATCTATGCGATCGTTTTTTACAAGAGAATCATACCCTTTTTTGAAACGAGCGACTTTTCTCGCATTTAGTACGTAGATAGAGGCTTGAAACTTAGGTTCATAGCCTTTCATTTGGTCTTGTAGATAATGGGCAAGGTGCCAACTGTAAAGATCAGTGGCTTCCATCCCAATCTTCAATTGGTTGGCCTGACTTTTTTCCGCAGTTTCTAGCATTCGTTTGATCAGGGTTTCGGCCCCGGTTTGATCATTAGAAACAGAAAAGTCGGCGAGTGTGGACCCGTCCTCCTTCATGAAATGGACATGATGGGACTTCAAGCTTACATCTACACCAACAAGCATTTGTGACATACCAATCACCTCCAGTATGTAAGTTAATCAAGAACGTTCAGACCTGGGTGCCCACGGGAATCATCGATGTCTTCCTCGTCATCAGCACTCAAAGAAAAGAAGTCCATCATGAGCGCTACACTCACTTCTTTTACGGCGGCGCAACCAGTGGTTAGACCTTCAATAATGAACCATGGGTAGCAGGCTTATGAAGCAGTACACCAAAGTGTCCGCAAGGGGGAGAAGCAATATCCTGATACGATCCTGTCGGTTCCATTGTCCCATGAGCAGGTCTATGAACGCTATAAAAAAATGACGGAGTAAAACGCTGGAGCTTCCTCCATTCTCCGCCATTTCTCGATATTCAGTTAAAGGCATTTCAAAGAAGCAGTAGGGAAACTATCCCCCTGCGAAATAAGAACAACACATTAATCTATTATTGATAGTTTGAACTTTACCTCGGCTTCCCCATCAGGTGGGTGAAACAAGGGTAAAACTAAAATATTTAAGATGGGGAAGCCGAAAGGCTAACCTTGATAACCTATAGGAATCTAGAGTGAATTTTAGAGGATCCGGATCAACTGGAAATTCTTCTAGAAAGAGCTCTTACTAGTACTATACGAGGGGGATTCATATGAGAAAAACTAAGAGTAAATTTCTGTTATTAAATCTTTTCATGCTTTTATTAACAGCATGTCATAAGGATTTGCCAGAACCAGAGGCAAAGTCAAAAGTTATCCCAATGGTTTCCGTTGAAACTAGTCAGGATGTACCGGTGGTTGGGAGAGAGGACAATCAATCATTTTCAGTCCAACACCACGTTAAAAACCAAAATGTCTTTGTGGAGTGTATGATTCCAAATTTCTCTTTTAGAGAGCATCATAAAAATAAAGGGAAAATGGTTCTATATGTTGATGGTGAAAAAAAGGAAGAAATCAAAACAGCCGCCTTTATTATAAAAGGTCTAACACCAGGAACGCATAAAATTAAACTTTCTGTCTTCAAATCAGACAATGATCAAACGGCATCCATGGAAAAGGAATTTACAGTAGACATCCCATAGTAAGTATTTAACTTCGCTTTTGATTTCATTTCATGGTAAACTATAAGCGGAGGTGAGCTAGCTTGCTTGCTACGATTGAAAGAATGGAAATACTAGATAGAGCTGAATTCCTTTCAAAAATGATTTTACAATCCGATGTGGTTGAATATTACTATTTTTGTTTAAATAAATTAAAGTCCAATAAAGAAACACAAAATAAGATAAAAGCTTTTGTAAAGATGAAAGAACTTTACGAAGAGGTTCAAAGATTTGGAAGGTATCATCCTGACTATAAAAAAGTCATGAAGGAAATTCGTGAGTTAAAACGAAATATGGACCTGGATGAAAATGTGGCCGAATTTAAGAAAGCTGAAAATGACCTGCAAGCATTGCTTGATGAAGTTAGTGTGATTATCGGCGGAGCCGTATCTCCTCAAATAAAAGTACCTACAGGAAATCCCTTTTTTGATTCAAGCTGCGGCGGCGGATGTGGATCCGGCGGCAGCTGTGGTTGTGCATAAAAGGTACAAAGGAAGGTTTAGACAAAAAATAAGTCTAAACCTTTTTTTCCTTTTTAAGGGAAATATGTGGTTTAGGTCCTTACTTTTCATTGAAAAAAAGCGTTTTCTTTGCTAGACTAAAAAAAATAGGTGTTTATGAGGGGAAAATGAGTATGCTAGGGCAACGTCAGGGCATTATTGTTTGGCTTTATTCACTAAAGCAAGCCAAAATGCTAAGGAAATTTGGAAATGTTCATTATGTTTCCAAGCGGTTAAAATATGTCGTACTATACTGTAATCTAGAAGATACAGAAAGGCTTATGGAAAAAATACAATCCTATTCATTCGTTAAAAAAGTTGAACCATCGTTTAAACCTTTCTTAAAAATGGAGTTTGAAAACTCCAAGCCAGATAAGGCAAAAGAATATGACTATCGAATGGGAATCTGATTTTGTAAAGGGTGGAGCTTAGGCTTCACCCTTTATATTTTAGGGCTACTGTAGCGGCGGTATAAAGCGGTTCATCCTCAATATACCGATTAAATACTGATAGTAAAGATCTTTTTCAGAAAATTGCTTTGAGGGTTTGACTGTTAATTCAATGATATTTTTTCCAAGTTCTTCACTTAAGGAAGCAAATAGGTCATAGCGCTTGTTTGGGTTGGCAATTGGATTTGGTATCCCTTCTCTGCATATATATATCGGTTGGAAATCACCAGGATCAGTGGGATTAAGTACAATGGCTAATGAAATTACCTCTCGTCCTTCGATCTCAGTATTTAATGCCATCATATGTGCGAGCCTGTGTTGATTTGCTTTTGCTAAATGGATTAATTCATAAAGGTCTGAATAACCTTCTCCCAGTTCGATGAAACGTTGAATCACAAAAATCACCTCCAGTTTGTCCCTTACGTTTGTATCAACCCATACTTTACCATGTTTTATTCTAGAAAATAAAGTCATTATCATGAAAATCTAGATTTCATATGACGGATTTTTGTTCATCTGGTATTGTATTGATATATAAATGTTTTAGGGGAGAATGCCGATGTGGAGGATATCATTTTCGACATTGATTATTTTGATTTTCCTCATTTGGGGCATGTTGTTATGGCAATGGAACACTTATGTGAACCAAAGTGCTTCTACAAATGGTGAGTTAAATGAAAAAGCGTCTCAGCATATAAGTATAGAGACTAATCATAATCAACTTCAGATTACACAAAAGGTTAACGGTATTATACCAGGAAAAACCTATACGGTTCTCGTTCCTGAAACGATTTCAGAATGGGTTTGTTTAAACGAAGATGGTACAGACTGTATGTCTGAGGAGGAAGATCCGTTTTCTATCTTTACGGAGGAGTCGACTTTATCGCTAATCTATAGAATACAATTGAATAATAAAAGTTCAGCATTTTTACTTCATGATTGGATCGTACAATTACATAATGTCCATATGAAGGAGACCACAATTGAACTTGTAGATCTGTCAAAAAGGGAAGGCTCCTGGGCAGCGGGGCTTCCGCTGAAAGCTTATAAGGAGCTAAATTATATCGATTACTATGTTTTTTCAGGTGAAGAGAGGAATGCCTCTATTTATTGGCAGCCAGATCCGCTGTTTGGAAAGAAATATCAAGATATTCAGGTATATTATTCTGGTGAAGATAGAAGTTTGCCATCCCGTTCATTTGAATTACTAAACATTCTTCCAGCTTCACCGGTTTCTGCAATTGTTCTTTCTGACCTTCACCCTGAAGCGGCTGGACAAGGCCTGCTCGTTCTAAGTCCTGGATTGAGTACAGAAGATATGGAAAGAAAAGTGGTTTATCAATACTTTTTTAACAGATTCGATCCCCTTTCGGAAGAGGAAATATGGTTAGTAGATCTTCTTGCCTCGGCGGCAATGGGGAAAGATGCTAACACAATAAAAGGGAATGAGCTTATTCAAGAGTTGAAGGGGAGATTATCATCTGATGAATGGACTCAGTTTGTTCAGGGCGTTTTAGATGCAGAAACACTTTCTGTTCAGAAATTGGATGAGATACTTGGCTCATTAAAAGGTAAACAAACCAGCTATTTTTCATTAAACAGAAATCAAAATTCGAAGCTGATTCCACTTTATTATCTTGATTTAAGGGAAATTCTTATTAAGGACACCGTCTTGAAGGATCAGCATGCTATTCTTGTGAGGGATGAATTGTATTTCCCTTTTATTGAATCGATGAATAATCTAGGTTTTAATATTCATACATTAGGAAGCCAGGATACCATTCTTATTAATAAAGACCATAATCGTTATCGATTCTATGTCGATCAAAACATTTTTATTTATAATGAAGAGGATTACGGACTTCTTGAAAATCCATTGATCATGATTGATGGAAGAGTTTATATGAAAGATAAATGGTTGGATTCGTTGTTTCAAGTAGAAATTACCGAAGGAGAAACACAAATAAAACTTTCTTTATTAGAAAAATAAAAGAAAACCCTGCAGAAATAATTCAGCAGGGTCCTTCCATATCCTAAAAAGGAAAGAAGGCAAAGGGAGAGGAGAAACCGGAGGAAGAACTTATGGGGAAACGTAAGTCTTCTCCGCGGTTGGCAACAACATCCTCGAATAGATGTTGTTAATAACATTATTTCCATATTAAATTTCAATATACATATTTTAGGATAATTTTTAAGAGAAAAGTTGGAAATCGCTTTCAAAAATGGGTTGGCTACTGTCTTTTAGTTGTGGTAGGATTATGAGAGAAGTTTACAACTTGATTGTGGTGATTAATACATGAGAGTGGTTTCCGGAAAATATAAAGGAAAATCATTGAAAGCAGTACCAGGTAATTCAACTAGACCAACAACGGATAAAGTGAAAGAGGCGATATTTAACATCATTGGTCCGTACTTTGATGGCGGGATTTGTCTTGATTTGTTTGCCGGAAGCGGCGGTTTGGGGATAGAAGCTATCAGCCGTGGTGTCGAGAAGGCCATTTTTGTAGATCGAGATGGAAAAGCGATTGGAACGATTCGTGACAATATTAAAACATGTTCCCTTGAGGATGTCACAGAAGTTTACCGAAATGACGCAGCAAGAGCCCTTAAAGCAATCATAAAGCGTGAACTAGCTTTCGATTACATCTTTCTAGATCCGCCTTATGCTAAACAGCAGCTAAAGGATATTCTTGAGACAGTTGACTCTCACTCGCTTCTTAAGGAAAATGGGGTTATTGTCTGCGAACACGGTACGGATGTGAAATTACCAGCCGTGGTCGGCCGGCTGCAGCAAGTAAAATCAGAGACATATGGCATCATTACTATTTCGATCTATACTTATTAAAAATTTATACATACAAATTCATTTAGGGGGAGTTCGATGGCTAGTATAGCTATTTGTCCAGGAAGCTTTGATCCGATTACATACGGGCATCTGGATATTATTTCTAGAGCTTCAAGGGTATTTGATGTTGTCTATGTTTCAATCTTGAATAATAAAAACAAACAGCCTTTATTTTCTGTGGATGAGAGAGTTGAATTAATTGAAGAAGTGACTAAACATATCCCAAATGTAAAGGTAGATTCCTTCGACGGACTTCTAATCCATTATGCTAAAAGTATAGGTGCCAATTCCATTATTCGTGGGTTAAGGGCCGTATCTGATTTTGAGTATGAAATGCAATTAACATCAATGAATAAGTTTTTAAATGAAGATATTGAAACTTTCTACATTATGACAAATAATCAATATTCATTCTTAAGTTCAAGCATTGTTAAGGAAGTTGCACAATATCATGGAAAGATAGCGGAACTAGTACCGCCGCAAGTTGAAAAAGCCTTAAGATTAAAGTTTCCGATTGAATAATGAAGAGCAGCGATCAGTTTCTGATCGCGCTCTTTTTTAATTTGCTGTTCTTTTGTAATAAACGATTACATAAAGAAGTAAACCTGCTATTGTGATCAGGGGGCCTGTTTCCTTAAACATCGTGAGAGCTTTAAGAAACCATGCTTCTTCATAAAAGATACTGACTGGAATTGAGTTCGGAGAAGGGTCGTTGTTATAGAAATGTTCATAAATCGGTTTCCAAAGAATTAATGTATAGATACTGGCAAAAATACCGTGAAAAATACGTGCAATGAAGTAGGGCTTAAAATTGATATCTGTTTCTGCTAGTATACTTGCTACTTGTGCTTGAACACTGAAACCGTTAAAGGCCAGGATGAAGCTTACGATCATAGCTTGATTCATAAGTGAAACATCATAAACCTGACTGGTTAATTGGCTTCCTAGTGTAATCTCAAATAGACCCGAGATAAATGGGATACTTAGTGCTTCAGGCAAGTGTAAAACTCGCAAAATTACTTCAACGAATTCTCCAGCAAATTCAGTGATGTGCAGGTGGTATAATATCTTATTTACCACAGAGAACAAAATGATAAACCCGCCAATCATTAAAAGTGTGTTTATGGAGGAAATTACAGCGTCTCCTAGTAATTTTCCGATGGGACGCTTATCGTTAATACGAGAACGGTGAAGTTCGTCAAAAGCTATCTTTAAAGATACTTTGCGAGTTTTACTGTTTTTTTGATCTTCATTTTTTCCGTAAAACCGCATTAGTATTCCAATTGTAAAATTCCCAAGGTAATGGGCTAGAGCAAGAATAATCCCGAGCTTTGGGTTTAAAAAAAACCCAACAGACACGGCACCAAAAATAAATAATGGATTTGAACAATTTGTAAAGCTGACTAGCCTTTCTGCTTCTATCTTTGAAAGCTGTCCTTCCTGACGCAGGCGGGCTGTTAGTTTGGCACCGGCAGGATAGCCAGATGCCATTCCCATAGCCCAGACAAATCCTCCAGCCCCCGGAACTTTAAAGAGCGGTCTCATTAATGGTTCTAGAAGGACTCCAAAAAACCTAACAACACCGAAACCAATGAGGATTTCGGAAACGATTAAGAATGGGAGTAACGAGGGGAAGACAATTTCCCACCACATATCTAACCCTCTTATAGAGGCATCAACTGATTCCTGTGGAAATGCGATAATTGAAATGGCCATTATGGTGACAGATAATGCAAGAATGATCGTTTTTAATTTTGATCGAACCACAAACTTAAGCCTCCTAATATTTACTTACTGTGCAAGTAATTGCAAATAATGGTAAGATTACTATGTGAAAAAAACAACAATACAGGTCCTGTCCTCATATAACTCAATATACTCATAGAAAACAAAATTAGACCATAAGATTACATAAAAAGCGGAGGCGACTGTTCAGCTCCGAGAGACATTGGAGACCCAAGCATACAAATCCCGCTTTTGGATTTGAATGCTTGGGTTGAAATGGCCGAGGAGCTAGGAGCTGGAGCTAGATTGATAAAAAGCGGAGGCGACTGTTCAGCGGGCCTCAATCCAAAACGTAAAAAAATTGAGATATAAAGGAGGACATATTGGTGCGTCGTCCGAAAGTAGGGTTAGCATTAGGTTCCGGAGGAGCAAGGGGGTTTGCTCATCTTGGAGTCATAAAAGTGTTAAGAGATGAGGGAATCCCCATCGATTTAATTGCTGGAAGCAGCATGGGGGCCATGGTCGGCTGCTTTTATGCAGCAGGTCTTGATATTGATCGTTTATATAAATTATCAAAGGTTTTCAAGCGGAAATACTATTTAGATTTTACCGTCCCAAAGATGGGGTTTATTGCCGGAAATCGAATTAAAGAGCTTATCCGAATTTTCACTCACGGTAAAACCATTGAACAATTGGATATTCCCGTACGGGTAGTTGCTACTGAGTTAATAACGGGTGAAAAAGTGGTTTTTGACAATGGTCCAATTGCAGAGGCCGTCCGGGCAAGTATATCCATTCCAGGTATTTTTGTTCCAGAGAAATACAATGGGAAAGTTTTAGTAGACGGCGGGGTTGTTGACCGGGTACCTGTTTCGGTCGTTAAAGATATGGGCGCTGATATAGTTATAGCGGTTGATGTCTCGAATGTAAATCAACAAGCTGAGATCTCTACAATTTATGATGTCATCATGCAAAGTATTGACATCATGCAAATGGAGCTGGTTGCTAATCGGGAGATCGCCTCTGATATTATGATAAGGCCGCGTGTTGAGATGTTTAGCTCGAGAGCGTTTACCAATATTGATGAAATTATTGCGATAGGTGAAGAAGCAACCAAGAACCATGTTCAGAGTATAAAAGATTTGTTAGAGCAGTGGAAGGAGCAACCATGATGAACAAAAAGCTAAGGGTGCAATTTTTACTAATACCAGTTGTACTTATCCTGCTTATAGGCACATTCTATTCGCTCCCTTACTATGTTACAAAACCAGGAATGGCAAAAGAACTTCATCCCATCATTGAGGTTGAGAATGGTTTTGATGAAGAAGGGAGTTTTATGCTGACAACCGTTAGAATGGGGAGGGCAAATATTTATTCGTTTTTGCTGGCGAAATTAAGTGACTATCAAAAGATATATCCTTTAGAAGATATCAGGGGAGAAGAAGAATCTGAAGAAGAATATAATGTTAGACAGCTTCATCTCATGGATAGTTCAAAGCTATCAGCAATTGAAGTAGCCTACAAAAAAGCTGGTATACCGGTGCAATATGAATATAAAGGTGTGTATGTTCTGAATGTCGTTGAGAGCATGCCTGCACATGAAAAGCTTCTGCCAGGGGATCGCATTTTTAAGGTGGATAACCTCGATTTTACGTCTTCCGAGGAGTTTATATCCTATGTTAGTGAGAAAGATGCAGGAGAAGTACTTACACTGACATACGAGCGGAGAAATAAAGAAGGCGAAGTGGAAGTTGCTGTGCAGACATTCCCAGAGGATAAAAGTAAAGTGGGAATTGGGATAGGCTTGGTGGATGATAAGGAAATACAAGTAGAACCAGAGGTTGAAATAGATTCGGAGGAAATTGGCGGCCCATCCGCAGGGTTCATGTTTGCTTTAGAAATCTATAATCAATTAACAGAGGAAGATATGACTCGAGGCTATCAAATTGCTGGTACAGGAACGATTTCAACGAATGGTAAAATAGGCCGAATAGGCGGAATAGAGCAGAAAATAGTTGCAGCAGATCGTGCGGGTGCTGATATCTTTTTTGCTCCATTTGAGGAAGGTGCCGAGGATTCAAATTATCGTGCAGCTATCAGAACGGCTGAAGATATTGGTTCTAAGATGGAAATTGTTCCTGTAGACAATTTTGATGAAGCAATCGCCTATCTTGAAAATCTAAGTTAAATAAGCAGAGGGCATCCCTCTGCTTATTTAATGTATATTGGCGGCTGTTCATAGTCCATTTTCATTAATTTACTTCTCATCGCAGGAGATGCACCAAGTGCATAAATTCGAGAGGAGCGAATATCAAGAAGTATGTCATTTTCTTGATAGGAGGACATCTTTGATATAATTGGAATTTGTGTGTGTAATTTCCACTTATTTAGATAACTCCTTCCCACATCGTTCATACCTAGCAGGCGAATATAGGAGGGGTTCTTCATTCTAATTTTCATTTCATCATTCGTTGTATTAGTTAAAATATGAACACACACTCTTTGCAATCTAGTCCATGTGTAACGTTTTGTTTTGATCGCTTTCATAAATTCAGAAAAAGACTCTGCCTCTAATACCTTTGCTAA
Source organism: Robertmurraya dakarensis (assembly GCF_900156875.1). Classification (GTDB taxonomy): domain Bacteria; phylum Bacillota; class Bacilli; order Bacillales; family Cytobacillaceae; genus Robertmurraya; species Robertmurraya dakarensis. Next base: position 1,201,803 of record NZ_LT707408.1, read on the forward strand.
AATTCTGTTTTCTAACCCCTCCTCTACTTCATAAATCATTCTTAGTTCTTCAGGAGTTGACTGGAGAAGACGAAACTTTAAATACGGCCAATAGTTTTCCCATTGGTGGAGCTGGCCCGCCTGGATGTAGTAGTCTTCGAGGAGTTCAGCGGTTGCAGCAGGAACATAGGGAAGTACATTTTCAATTCTGCCATCTTTTGAAAATAAAGCCTTACGGATACTTGTAGCACTTGCAATGGTTTCTGATGAAAAGTCTTCGTCATGGTAACCGGCATTTGTTCTTGAAATCGTTATAGGTTTCATATGAAGATTTTGGTCCCTTATTGCTTTTACATACTGATAACCTAATATATTATTTGGTTTTGAAAGGTCAACTAAAGATTCTGAAGGGTTTAGATCATTAAAGGCGGAAGACAATGCTTTTGGATAGCTTACCCCTTTCTCAATATGTAATTTGAATCTACTCTGGTATTCACCATGATTACTTTCAAGGAAATTAATGGTATGATTAAAGGCAGCAATATCGCCAGATTCGCTTCCAAAGCATAAAGCATCACATCCTGCAGATGCTAAGATGGAAACAGCACCGTGTGCAAATGTATCGGCTTTCTGTGTTGCGAACTGATAGGGGAGTTCTAATACAATGTCGACCCCTGCAAGCAGTGCCATTTTAGTCCGTGACCATTTTGGTAATAGGGCTGGTTCGCCTCTTTGTAGAAACTGACCGCTCATGACGGCAATAACAACATCAGCATTTGCTTTCTCTCTTGTTTTTTCTAGGTGGAAAGCATGCCCATTGTGGAATGGATTATATTCTACTACAATTCCAACAGCTTTCATTTTCTGCTCCTTTGCTTTCAAAATTTTGCAGTTGTATGTTATGGTTATGTATTGTAAATTTAATAAAGGTTTTTATAATCAAAGCTTTGTCGATTAAATCAGACTTATAATGACTATATTATAGTGTAAAGAAATTTTATTGACAAATAATTGTTTGAAAGCTATAATTACCTTTGTTGCCTTGGGGTGATTCGAATGAAATGGACAATAAGTCAGTTACAAAAACATCGAAGCAAGGATTTTCCTATTGATGAAATAGTAAACGTAAACGTAGATGACCTAAAGAAAATGGATCAGACGATACGTAATGTTTCACCAATGCATATAACAGGTCGTGCAGACATTGCCTCGACGAGAGTAACCTTTCACATAAGAATAAAGGGTTATTTAGTTCTTCCTTGTTCTCGTACTTTAGTTGACGTGAATTATCCAATTGATGTAGAAACAACAGAAACATTCCTCTTAAAAGGTTACGATTATGAAACCGATGAGGAAGTTCATCAAGTTCAAGGAGATGTAATTGATCTTATGCCGATCTTACATGAAATTCTTGTACTTGAAGTTCCGATTCAAGTTTTCTCTGATGATGATCAATCAAGCGAAGAAGGAGCTCCTCAATCTGGTAAAGACTGGGAGGTCATTCAAGAGCAAGATAAAAAAGACAAGATTGATCCTCGGTTAGCAGGACTTGCAAAACTACTTGATCAAGATGATCCTTCTTCTAATTCATAGATATAGAAGAAGCAAAAAAAGAAACATTTGAAGAATCAGATTTCTGATCTTCATGACTTTCTTAATTCTCTTTAAGGAGGTGGGAAGAATGGCTGTACCTTTTAGAAGAACTTCTAAAACTGCGAAAAGAAAACGTCGTACTCATTTTAAACTACAGGTGCCAGGTATGGTAGAATGCCCAAACTGTGGTGAGATGAAACTTGCTCACCGCGTATGTAAAGCTTGTGGAACATACAAAGGAAAAGATGTTGTAAACAACTAATCCTTTCGGATAAAAAGCACAGGAATGATTTCATTCCTGTGCTTTTGTCGTTTCATGAATTTTTCTCTGATAATAGTGTTAATTTGTTCCGAATTTATTTACAATTAAGAAAATAGTATTTGGAGGAAGAAAATGAAGCCGTATCAGATGAAAGTAAACGAAGATGTTTTATTTTTTACAATAATGAGGCCTCAAAAAAGAAATGCCATTAATTATGAGGTAATGGATGGTCTGCGAGATGCCATAAATTTTACTAAAAAAGAAAATGTTAAGGGGCTGGTAATTACAGGTGAAGGAGATCAAGCGTTCTGTTCAGGTGGAGATTTGTCTGTCTTTCAAAATTTAAGAACAGAAGAACAAGCCTATGAGATGCTTTCAAAAATGGCTAATATTCTATACGAATTATTAGTCTTGCCTAAGCCGACTGTGGCCCTTATGAATGGTACTGCTTTAGGCGGAGGCTGCGAGCTGGCTACTGCCTGTGATTTTCGTGTGGTTCGTAAAGGAATCCGTGCTGGTTTCGTTCAGGGGGATTTAGCTATTACGACAGGCTGGGGAGGAGGGACAATCCTGCTAGAAAAGGTTCCGCTTTCTATCGGAATGAAAATGCTTTATGAAGCGAAACGCTATACCGCTGAAGAATTAATCCATATGGGGTTTGCTCAATACATATATGAAAGTGAACCAGAAGTAGGTTTTAAAGAAAACATGAGTGAGAAATTTTTGATGGAAGAAGGGGTCCTAAGGGCGTATAAGGAAATGATGATCAGAAAATGGGAAGAAAAAAATATTAAGGAAAAAATAGAAAAAGAAATCAGAAAGTGTTCAAAGCTTTGGGCAAGTGATGCACACCATCAGCGGGTAGACTCTTTCTTAAACCGTCCATCTATAAAAAAGCAGTAATTAGCATATTAAATTGTTTTAAAACAGTATCTTGACAGTCTATCTCTTCTAGTAGATGCATATGTATGAATAAAAACACTAGGAGGGATTTGCTGATGCCCACTAATCGTCAAGATGCCTGGTCTGAAGATGAGGATTTGCTCCTTGCAGAGGTAGTTTTACGACATATACGTGAAGGCGGAACACAGCTGCAGGCTTTTGAAGAAGTTGGAAAACAATTATCACGAACAGCTGCAGCGTGCGGTTTCCGTTGGAATTCTTATGTGCGCAAGCAATATAAATCAGGAATTGAATTAGCAAAGAAGCAAAGAAAAGAGCAAAGAAACCAATCAAAAGCACCTGCTGAAATTGAGGTGGAGGAAGCAGGGCAATATTCAGAACCTGTTACCGTAAGTTCAGATCAGTCAGAACAACAAGTCGTGAGCTTTGAAGAACTGGTTGGTTATTTGAAGGATTTATATCAAAGGATTGAGGAGTCGAAAGGTCAGCAGAACGAAGTAAAGGAATATGAAAACAAAATCAAGGAACTAGAAAGGAAAGTTTATTATTTAGCTTCGGAAAATGAAAAGCTTTCAAAGGAATTGAAAACAGTCGAACAGGATTATAAAGCATTAATAGAAATTATGGAAAGGGCAAGAAAAATGGTAGTCCTGCAAGATGAAGACCGTCAACAGAAAGTAAAATTTCAAATGGACAAAAATGGGAATCTAGAAAGAATAGAAAAATAATGGAATGAAAAAAGCGGACATTGTCCGCTTATTTTTATTGTATGCTTTTATTACCTGTTGGCTGGCGGTAAGCCTCTTGTATCCACCATTGCAGTTTCATTTTATTGTGTATGTTCTGTTACTCCCTTTGGAGTCCAAATAAGCGGATTCTCTCCTAAATCTCTTTTGGTGTCATATTGAACAGGAGCAAAGCCTTGCTTTGTCCAAAATTCATGTGAGTTTACCCTGGGGTTTGTTTTAATCGGCATATTGAAACTCTTTGCAAATTCTACAAGTGCTGTTCCAAGTCCCTTTTTTTGGAATCCCGGTAAAACCTCGAGCTTCCAAAGCTCTAGATAATCATTTGGCGGTTCGAAGTATTGATCAAACTTTGCGTTAACAGTGTAAAGACTCATTCTGGCAACTAAAGTATCCCCGTAATAAATTCCATAGAAAGGAGATTCGCTATCATTATCGATAATATTTGATTGTAAATCTTCAAGCATTGAAAGCTCTTGTAACCCATATTCCCTAAACTGCTTAAATTCCTCTAATGTTTTATAGTTCACTTTTAATTTTTGTACTGTATATACCATCAAGCATTCCCCTTTATCGTAGTTGATTAGAAATCGGGTTCAGAAGAAAGCATTCCGACTTATTTTATTATACAATAAAGACACGCAAAATTCAGCAAATTTACCGTGTTAGAAAAAAGGTTGTGCTGTTTGTCAGGGATTAATCTTCCGCAGTCAGTAAAAAAACTTTCTAATATTAGAACAAACCTATTTTATCTTCTGGTAAAATATGAGTATTAAATTAGATGAGGTCGGTACTATGAAAATTGGAATAATTGGTGGCGGTTCAATAGGTCTATTGTTTGCATTTTATCTAAATCAAGTGCATGACGTAGTCTTATATGTTAGAACACAACAACAAAAGGAAAACCTCGAGACCAATGGATTACTTATGCAAAAGGGAGATGTTTCTTCTAGGACAATACTAAAAACAAAAGTGATTTCCAAGTGGGAAGGAGCAAACGAGGATCTTACCATCATTTGTGTTAAACAGTATCAGCTTAAAGACTTAATTCACAGCGTTTCATTTGCGCAATCTCCCCGCCTTTTGTTTTTGCAAAATGGTATGGGGCATTTGAAATGGCTAGAGGGTCTAAAAGCCAAGAATATATACGTAGGGACGGTTGAACATGGTGCATATCGCTTAAGTAATTATACTGTTTCCCATACAGGTTCGGGGAAAACGAATTTAGCGGTCTACAAAGGTGTCCACGATGAAGCTTTCTTCTCAGAGTTTACAGAACCTTTAAAAGGAAATTTTCCTTTTGTTATTGAGGGGGATTATAAAGAAATGCTGACTAGAAAATTCATTGTTAATTGTGTTATTAATCCTTTAACAGCTGCATTGAAAGTACCTAATGGAGAACTGCTGTCAAATACTTATTACCTTCAAATATTCAATCGGTTATTTAAAGAAATTAGTGTGATTCTTCAGATAGAAAATGATGACGCTTACTATGAAAATTTGGTAGGTGTTTGTAAAAGCACGGCTCTAAATCGATCATCAATGCTGAAAGATTTAGAAGAAAATCGTCCAACAGAAATTGATGCGATTTTAGGTTACTTATTAGAGGAAGCAAGAAGTAAAAAAATGGAGGCTCCGCTTGTACATACTTTTTATCACCTTATTAAAGGGAGTGAGATACAGGGAGAGGTGAATTAATCTTGTCAGCATTTTTATCTTTTATTGCTGCAACATTTGTTACGATACCTTTACTCGGGTACCTCATCATTTTTATTGTCAGCAAACAAGTAACAAAGCAGCATCGGCGGTCTGTTCATCTAGCATTAGATGTAAGTACGGTATTATTTATTATTTCGGTCCATTTCTTAATAGTGACGATATGGGAAAAATCATTTTTATGGCTCATTCTATTAATGATGAGTTCCATTGGAATCGTAGTTGTACTAGCGCATTGGAAGCTAAAACAAGAAGTCGATTTTCAAAAGGTGTTCAGAGGTTTTTGGCGCGTGAATTTTCTTTTGTTTTTTTCAGCCTATATGGTGTTAATCATTATCGGGATCATTCAAAGTGTAACGAATTCCATTTCATGATGATGAAATATTCTCCCCTTCCGTAATTTGTATAGGCAAAGATTTTTAAAATATGTTCATACAATGCTATACTCATTACGAAGAAATTGTTGACCAGAAAGGAAGTAATTTATGGAGATTGTCAATCTCTTTCTCCCAGCTACAAACAGGTTTGCAACAGATTACTATGCTCAAACACCTGAAATGCAGGAGTATTTTCACTATAATTATAAACGACCAGAAGAGTATGAGGAACGAGTAAAAGAGTTGACGGGCCGGTCTTTCATGAGGAATGAATTAGCAGACCATATACAGTCCTTTATGCAGCATTACCCTGGCTCAAACGAAGTGGATGAATCTCTTGCAAAACTGAGAAAGAACAATAGTGTTGTTGTAATCGGCGGCCAACAAGCGGGAATACTAACGGGTCCCCTATATTCAATACATAAAGTTATTTCTATTATTGCATTTGCTAAAGAAAAGGAAAAAGAATTAGGTGTACCTGTTGTACCAATCTTTTGGATTGCTGGAGAAGATCATGATTATATGGAAGTAAACCATGTATATCTCGAGGATGACCAGGGATTGCAAAAATGTGTGTATCCGGAAAAAATCCATGATAAACGAATGGTTTCTGATTGTCTGCTTGATCGGAATACATGTCTTTCGTGGGTAAGGGAGATTATTGAGTCATTTGGTGAGACGGAGTATACGAATGAACTTTTAGCTTTTTCAGAAAATGCTATTAAGCATTCACAAAGTTTTGTGGATTTTTTTGCATTCATTACAATGGAGTTATTCAAGAAGCATGGACTCTTGTTAGTAGATTCTGGGAATAAGCAGCTTCGCAGTATGGAAAAAGATTTCTTTATTCAACAAATCCATGATGCAGAAGGAATTACTGCTGCAGTGAAGAATCAGCAAACGATTCTCCAAAATGCAGGTTTCAATCAAGCTATTGAAATCACAGCTAATGCTGCTAATTTATTTTACTATGATGAAGAGAACTATGAACGTGTTTTATTAGAATATGATGTTACCGCTAATACCTTTGTTGGTAAGAACGGTTTGGTTTCTTTCACTAAAGATGAATTGCTTAGGATGGCAAGTGAAAGCCCTGAAAAATTGAGTAATAATGTGGTAACAAGACCGGTCATGCAGGAATTGTTGTTTCCTACTTTAGCTTTTATCGCTGGACCAGGGGAGATATCGTACTGGGCTGAATTGAAAAAGGTATTTGAAGGCTTTGGTATGAAAATGCCGCCGATTGTTCCGAGACTAAACATTACACTTTTAGAAAGAGACGTTGAATCAGAATTGACGGAACTGCAGTTAGATTTACTAAAGGTACTTCAGTCGGGGGTTACGGATGAAAGAACTTCGTATCTCGACAGTATTAAGGATAAAAGCTTTGAGCTCCTCTTTCATGAAACAAAAGAGATGTTAACGGAACAGTACCTGCGAATTGAAGAGAAAACAGAACAAGAATATCGTGGATTAGTCCCATTGCTCAAAAAGAATAAAGATATATTGCTAAAGCAAATTCAGTTCATGGAAGGCAAGCTGGAGGAGGCGGTTCTGCAAAAGCATGGAGTTATGCTGGAAAAATACCGCCGCATCGAGACATCTTTAAGACCTTCAGACGGTCCGCAAGAACGCACATGGAATATATATTATTTCTTGAATAAATATGGTCTTAATTTTGTAGACGACCTAACAAAACTTCCATTTGAATTTGATGGGAACCACAAAGTAGTAAAACTTTAATAAAAAAAGACTTTATCGCGATGATAAAGTCTTTTTTATTAACTCCACTGTCCGCTCGTCGTGGACTAATGTCTTCTTTAGGTACCTGGTACCTAAAATGATACTTAAAAAAATGCCTAAAATATTTGATTTTAGGGAGGATTTTGAGAGCTTGGGTAGAATCTATAAAAACATGTGGAGGAAAGTGGGGGATTGTGGTACATTTAGGATAAAGAGTGGGGGTAGTGGGCATGTTTATGGGTGAGTTCCATCACAACATTGACACCAAAGGTCGTTTAATCGTGCCTGCGAAGTTCCGTGAACATCTTGGTGAGACTTTTATTTTAACTCGCGGTTTGGATCAATGTTTATTTGGATACCCGCTCAGTGAATGGACCATTATTGAGGAAAAGTTAAAAGGGCTTCCGTTAACGAAAAAGGATGCCCGTGCTTTTACTAGATTTTTCTTTTCTGGTGCCACAGAATGTGAACTCGATAAACAAGGACGGATAAATATATCGTCTCCCCTCATGCAATACGCTAAACTCGACAAAGAATGTGTAGTTTTAGGTGTTTCCAATCGAATTGAGATATGGAGTAAGAATCTTTGGGAAGACTATTTTACAGAGTCCGAGGAATCTTTTGCGGAAATTGCAGAAAATATGATTGGGTTTGATATTTAATTTTTTTCCCAAAATGGTCATATGTTAATTCGAAAGGTGGAAATACATGTTTGAACATACAACAGTGCTGCTGCAGGAAACGGTAGATGGACTAAATATTAAGAGTGATGGTATTTATGTAGATTGTACGATGGGTGGGGCTGGACATAGCGAACTTATCCTATCAAAGCTTTCTGACGAAGGAAAATTATACGCATTTGATCAAGATGAAACAGCGATTGCTAATGCAAAGGAAAAATTAGCACAGTATGGAGACCGTATTACGATCATCAAGAGTAATTTTCTCCATTTAAAAGAAATGCTGGCGGAGCATGGCGTCGATAAAGTAGATGGAATTCTTTATGACCTGGGAGTTTCATCACCTCAGTTAGATACCCCGGAAAGAGGGTTTAGCTATCATCACGACGCACCGTTAGATATGCGGATGGATCAAGATGCAGAATTATCCGCTTATGATGTTGTCAACAAATGGAGCTACGAAGAGCTAGTTAAGATCTTTTTTAGATATGGTGAGGAGAAGTTTTCTAAACAAATTACCAGAAAAATTGAAGCCGCGAGGGAAAAAAAGCCAATTGAGACAACAGGGGAGCTAGTAGAATTAATTAAGGATGCTATTCCTGCACCTGCTCGGAGAAAAGGCGGTCATCCGGCGAAACGAATTTTTCAAGCGATTAGAATCGCAGTTAATGATGAATTAGGCGTTTTCGAGAAGTCACTCGAGCAAGCGATTCAATTATTAAACCCTGGCGGAAGAATTAGTGTGATTACCTTTCATTCCCTAGAGGACCGCATTTGTAAAGTAACGTTTAAAAAGGCAAGTGAAACACCGGAGCTGCCACATGGCCTTCCCGTGATACCTGATGAATATAAACCAGTGTTAAAGCTTATTACGAGAAAACCAATTCTTCCATCAGAAGAAGAATTAGAAGGAAATAATCGTGCCCGGTCAGCAAAGTTGAGGATTGCTGAGAAGATATAAAACCGTCTAGGAGGGAAAAGAATGGGGAATTTAGCAAGGAAGCTGCAGCAAGAACAACAAAAAGAGATGGTTCAACCGCAAAAACAAAAGAAAGCAAGAAAATTTAAATTAGCGTTATCTCCTGGAGAAAAAATATTAAGTGTTGCCTTTTGTGCCGCTCTTTGTTTTGGGGCTGTTCAAATCCTTTCCAATCAAGCTGCTATTTACGATACAAACAAAAGTATTCAAGTAACTGCGTCTCAAATACAAGATCAAAAAAAGGTCAATAATGATTTAGAAATGCAGGTAGAGGAATTAAGTACATACGAGAGAATTTTAGCTAAAGCAAAAGAGCTAGGTCTGAATCTAAATGAAAACAATGTTAAGGTTGTGCAATAGTAATGATGAAAAAACAGCCAAATATGAATGTTGGAGCAGCGCTTTTATTTCTATTCTTTTGCCTGCTCTTTTTTGTCTTGTTGTTTCGCTTTGTTTCTATCCAAGTTAGTGGGGAGGCTGCTGGTCAGCCTTTAGCTGCAAAAGCACAGCAGAAATACTTAAGAGAAGGCGTGCTTGAAGCGAAAAGAGGGACCATCTATGATCGCAATGGTGAAGTAATTGCAGAGGATACTGCGTCTTATACGTTAGTGGCAATACTAGATGAAAGTATGACAACGAATAAAAAGGATCCTCAACATGTTGTAGACAAGGAAATGACTAGTCGTGAGCTCGCTAAATATATTGATTTAGAAGAGTCAGAGATATTTAGAATTCTTTCAAAAGAAGGGCCGTTTCAAGTTGAGTTCGGTCCTGCGGGAAAAGATATAGCTCTTCAGACTAAGCAAGAAATCGAGGAATTAAAACTTCCCGGTATTACTTTTATTAGAGAATCAAAAAGATTCTACCCAAATGGAATCTTTGCATCACACGTTATTGGATATGTGGACACAGAGGAAGGCGGGACAAAACCGGTTGGCCAATTGGGAATTGAAAAGTCTCTAAATGATGTCCTTACGGGTAAGAATGGAAAAATTGAATATGAAAGTGATCTATGGGGATATCTTCTGCCAAAGGGTGATGAAAAGATCACCCCTGCCCAACACGGCAAAGATGTTTATTTAACGCTCGATAAAAAAATTCAAACTTTCGTAGAGGAAGCTTTAAATGTAGTGGACAAGGAATACAAGCCAACGAAAATGATTGCCATTGTTGCTGATCCAGATACTGGTGAGATATTGGCGATGGGACAAAGACCTACTTTTCATCCAAAAACAAGAGAGGGGATTGCAGACACTTGGCATAATGAAGCTGTGGAAAACTCATTTGAGCCTGGATCTACTATGAAAATTTTTACATTAGCAGCAGCATTGGAAGAGCAAGTGCTGAATCTGAATGAAACTTTTCAATCTGGTTCTTATAAGCCGACAAAGAACTCAAAAGCAATCCATGACCATAACTATGTAGGCTGGGGACAAATTAGTTATTTAGAAGGAATTCAGCGTTCTTCTAACACGGCTATTGCTAAAATTGTTCAAGACAAATTAGGGTTTGAAAAATATCGAGAATATTTAACAAGTTTTGGATTCGATAAACCAACTGGAATAGAGCTGCCAAATGAAGCGAGCGGGAAAATTGTATATCAATATCCCCTTGATAAAATTACAACCGGTTATGGACAAGGAACAGCTATTACTCCTATCCAGCAAATTCAAGCTGCAACAGCCGTCGCAGGGAATGGAAGTATGTTGAAGCCGCAAATTATTAATAAAATAATAGACCCCCAAACAGATGAGGTGATACAAAAGGCTGAGCCTGTTGTTGTAGGAAAGCCAATCTCAGAAAATACCGCAAAAGAAGTAAGAGAGGTTTTAGAGACGGTTATCACTTCACCGAAGGGTACGGGTAAGAAATATCATATTGATGGATATCAGGTAGCGGGTAAAACAGGAACTGCCAACATGACAGAAAACGGGAGATATCTTACGGGGCCTAATGATTATGTTTTCTCTTTTTTAGGGATGGCACCTGCTGATGATCCGCAATTAGTCGTTTACGTCGCTGTTCAGCAGCCGGAAATTGATAGTTATTCTGAAGGATCGACCCCTGTTTCTCTTGTTTTTAACCAAATCATGAAAAACAGTCTTCAGTACTTAAAGATTCAACCAACACAGCAAGAAAAAGCCAAAATAGTAAAAGTACCCGATGCAGTAGGAATGAGTGCTGATCAAGCAGCTTCTAAAATAGTAGAATTGGGCGCAGAGGCGGTTGTTTTAGGTAATGGTAAACAAATTACCCGCCAGCTGCCTGAAAAAGGACAGCAGCTTTTGGAAGGAGAAAAGGTCATTCTTGTAACAGATAGTGAGCCGACTGTACCTGACATGTCAGGCTGGTCTTTACGGGACGTCATGAAAATAGCAAACTTAATGAAGTTGGAATTAAATATGACAGGCAGCGGCTACGTAGTTAGACAAAACCTACAAGCGGGAGCTAAGCTCTCTGAAGGAGACTATTTAGTTGTTCACCTTCTTCCTCACAATCAAAAGGAAGAACCTGTTGTTCCGGAAAGTGAAGAATTAATGGCTTTAGAAGAACAAGAAAATAAGGATTGAGAAAAAGCAATCGGTCATTGACCGATTGCTTTTTTCCTTCTGAGACAGCTTGTTCTATTCAGTAGTGTACAAGCATATATTTGAACGACCCATATTTTAGGGAGGTTCGTTGAGAGATGCGAGTGTCTAATGTTACGGTAAGAAAGAGATTGACAATATCACTGTTAATTGGATTTTTGATTTTCTTTATTATTGATGTCAGGCTTGGTTATGTTCAGTTTTTCCTAGGGGATTGGTTAACAGATGGTGCTGAAAATCTGTGGAGCCGCGAAATCCCATTTGAACCTGAAAGAGGAGAAATTATTGATCGCAATGGTGTAGCTCTAGCAACCAACATGAGTGCGCCAACTGTTTATGTATTTCCAAGACAGGTTAAGGACCCGGCAGAAACTGCAGAGAAATTAGCTGCAGTATTGGACGGGTCAAAGGAAGAAATATACAAGCTCATCACGAAGAAAGAACTCAATGTTAAAATACCGGATGGCAGAAAAATTTCCCATGAAAAAGCTTCAGAAGTCAGGGATCTTGGGTTATCTGGTGTTTACATCGGTGAAGATTCAAAGCGTTACTATCCTTTCGGTGACTATTTATCTCATGTGTTAGGGTTTGCGGGAATTGATAATCAAGGATTAATGGGATTAGAACTTCAGTATGATAAAGAATTAAAAGGGGAAAAAGGGTCTGTGCAATTTTATGCGGACGCAAAGCATAATCGCATGAACGATAAAGCTGATGATTATCGGCCGCCTGTTGATGGTTTAGACCTTAAATTAACCATCGACTCACGCATTCAAACGATCGTGGAACGTGAACTGGATATTGCAGAGGCCAAGTATAATCCAGATGGGCTTATTGCGATTGCGATGAACCCAAATACAGGTGAAGTATTGGCTATGTCGAGCAGACCTGATTTTGATCCGACTAATTTTCAAGATGTTGCACCTGAAGTCTTTAATCGAAATTTACCGGTATGGAGTACCTATGAGCCAGGATCAACTTTTAAAATTATCACTCTTGCAGCAGCCTTGGAAGAGGGAAAAGTAGACTTAGAAGAGGAGCATTTTCATGATCCCGGCTATGTCAAAGTGGATGGAGCGACTATTCATTGCTGGAAAAGCGGAGGACATGGAGATCAAACATTCCTTGAGGTAGTGCAAAACTCATGTAACCCAGGATTTGTTGAGTTAGGACAGAGATTGGGAAAAGAAACGCTATTTAAATATATTAAAGAATTCGGATTTGGTGAAAAAACTGGGATTGATCTTCAAGGTGAAGGGAAAGGGATTCTTTTTAGCTTAGATCGCGTAGGGCCAGTTGAATTAGCTACTACATCTTTTGGACAGGGGGTTTCGGTGACGCCGATTCAACAGGTAGCAGCCCTTTCAGCAGCAGTAAACGGCGGAACATTGTACACGCCTTTTATCGCAAAGGAACTGATAGATCCGCTGACAGGCGAAGTCGTCATGAAGAATACACCGCAGGCTAAGAGGAAAGTTATTTCAGAAGATACGTCAAAAGAGGTTAGATACGCATTGGAAAACGTAGTTGCTAAAGGTTCCGGCGGAAAGGCATTCGTTGATGGGTACCGGGTAGGAGGAAAGACGGGAACTGCTCAGAAAGTAAAAGATGGGCGATACATGGAAAACAATCATATTGTTTCATTTATTGGTTTTGCTCCTGCAGATAAACCGGAGCTTGTTGTTTATGTGGCCGTCGATAATCCTAAAGGCACGATTCAATTTGGTGGTGTCGTAGCCGCACCGATTGTCGGGGCAATTATGGGAGATAGCTTGCGAACTTTAGGGGTTGAACCGCGTAAAGAACAAGTAGAAAAGGAAAGAAAAGATTGGACCGATCCGGTCATGGTTGAGGTGCCTAATGTGGTAGGGATGAGCAAAAGAGAAATTCAAGAAATTTTCGTAAACTTAAAAATTGATGCCAGCGGAGAAGGAGATGTGGTGGTAAAGCAGACACCTCCAGGCGGTATCAAACTTAAGGAAGGATCAACAGTTAGGCTTTATTTTGGAGAAAAAGAAGAAGAATAACCTGAGCGGGCGGCAATGAAAAATCGCCGCCCTTTTTTTAAATAAAATAGCTAAAAGTATAGATATCATGTAAAATAATAATCGCTAGTTTTGAAAAGGGAATGTATACAAGATTTTAACCAAATATGAAAGGCTGGTTAAACAAATAAAATCTTGAATAACACTTCTTTTGATAAAGGAAGTGTCGTTACAATTTGAGAGGATTTGATAAAAATGAAATTACATACATTGTTAAAACACCTTCATCCCTTCACCCCATATGATGGGGAAAATCCTGAGATTATGAGTATCGAAAATGATAACCGTAAAGTGCAAAAAGGAAGCCTTTTTATTTGTATAAAGGGGTATACAGTAGATGGCCACCGTTTCGCAGAGGCAGCTGTAGCTAGTGGTGCGGCGGCTGTGATAGCAGAGGAAGAATTGGTACTGCCGGTACCGGTCATAGTGGTCGCGAATACAAAAAGAGCAATGGCTGTTCTAGCAGATGCATTTTATGACCAGCCAAGTCATAAACTTCATATGATCGGTATAACTGGTACAAATGGTAAAACGACAACAAGTCATCTGATAGAAAAAATCCTAGCAGATGCTGGTCGTAAAACAGGATTAATTGGAACGATGTATACAAAGATTGACAACGATGTACTAGAGACAAAGAATACAACACCAGAAAGTTTAACTCTCCAGAAAACGTTTAATGAAATGGTGGATAAGGGAGTTCAATCTGCGGTCATGGAGGTTTCTTCGCATGCCCTAGTAGAGGGAAGGGTACATGGCACGGATTTTGATGTGGCAGTCTTTACGAATTTAACTCAAGACCATTTGGATTACCACCATACGATGGACGAATATAAAAGGGCAAAAAGCTTATTATTTTCGCAGCTTGGGAATACGTTCAATATCGATAAGCCGAAATTTGCTGTGTTAAATGCGGATGATCCTGCCTCTGAAATATATGTGGAATCTACAACAGCACATGTCATTACATACGGAATTGATAAGGATGCGACGCTCCAAGCTAGAAATATTGTGATGACTGCAAAGGGGACGGAATTTGATTTAATAAGTCCCTTTGGAACGAATAAAGTATCACTTCAGTTAATTGGAAAATTCAGTGTCTATAATGTTCTCGCTAGTTTAGGGGCGGCAATTGCCTCATGTATTCCTTTAGACGAAGCTATTTCTTCTATTGAACAAGTAAAGGGAGTTTCAGGGCGTTTTGAATTAGTTCACGCGGGCCAAGATTTTACTGTCATCGTTGATTATGCACACACACCTGACAGTTTGGAGAATGCTTTGAAGACCGTGAAACAATTTGCTGAAGGGAAGGTCTTTGTAATTGTCGGCTGCGGCGGTGATCGTGATCGTACTAAACGCCCGCTAATGGCGAAGATTGCTTGTCAATACAGTGACCGTCCAATCTTCACCTCTGATAATCCTAGAAGTGAAGATCCTGCTGCTATTCTTAAAGATATGGAAGATGGCGCAGCAGGTGAAAAGTATGAAGTGATAGAAGACCGAAAGGCCGCTATCTACCATGCAGTGGGGCAGGCAAACAAGAATGATGTCATCCTCATTGCAGGGAAAGGACATGAAACGTATCAAATAATTGGAAATCAAGTGTTCGATTTTGATGATCGATTGGTAGCGAAAGAGGCTTTAGAGGGGAGATAATATGTTTTTGACTTATGATGATTTGGCTGGCATTTTTCCGAAATCCTCAGGGATAAGGGATTATAGCCTTTCATTTCGAACTGTGTCTTTTTTGGCTGAAACTCTTCAACCAAAGGGCCTTTATATTCCTATGTTAGACCAGGTAGAAGATCTGCAGACAGCAATTGCTAATGGAGCAGTTGCTGCCATTTGGCTGGAAGGACGAGAAATACCAACTTATACACCAAACCATTTCCCAATATTTTATACAGATAATCTTATAGAGGGAATTAAGAAGATTCTTTATCAATACAAGACGAAGATACAAAATATCGAATTGGAAAATGGGATTATAACAAATTTTACTTTTTTTGAAAATAAAGTCCCTGAAGAGTACTATCAGAAGACGGATATTGTTGAAATTGAGGATCAATGGAAAATTATTCTCGATACTATTATAAAGAAAGGGGGGAAAGAGAATGCTTGAGCAAGTGATTCTTTTTACGATTCTCTTAGGGTTTATTATTTCGGTTATTTTTTCCCCTATTTTCATCCCTTTCTTAAGAAGGTTGAAATTTGGACAAAGTATTCGAGAAGAAGGACCAAAATCTCATCAAAAGAAATCTGGTACGCCGACAATGGGAGGAATTATCATTCTCCTCTCTATAGTAGTGACCACGTTTACTATGACAGGCAAGTATGCTGAACCGACGATGGAAAGCTATTTATTAATTTTTGTCACACTGGGGTTCGGATTGCTTGGATTCTTAGATGATTTTATTAAAGTGGTCATGAAGCGGAATTTAGGATTAACTTCAAAACAAAAGCTATTAGGGCAGATTATTATTTCAATTGTTTTCTATTTTTTCCTAAAACAAAGTGAGTTTTCAACAGAAATTTCTATTCCGTTAACAGGTATTTCATTCGATTTAGGCTGGACTTATGTTCTTTTCATTATCTTTTGGCTAGTTGGCTTTTCGAACGCAGTTAACTTAACGGATGGACTGGATGGTCTAGTATCAGGTACAGCAGCAATCGCATTTGGAGCATTTGCTGTGTTGGCATGGAATCAATCATTACTAGAAGTATCCGTATTTTCCGTCTCTGTTGTTGGGGCTGTGTTAGGCTTCCTTGTCTTTAATGCCCACCCAGCGAAAGTGTTTATGGGTGATACGGGTTCCTTAGCACTTGGCGGTGCGATTGCTGCTGTGGCGATCATGTTAAAGCTTGAAATTCTTCTGCTTATTATTGGCGGAGTGTTTGTTATTGAGACATTATCTGTTATTCTGCAAGTTATTTCTTTTAAAACAACAGGGAAAAGAATTTTTAGAATGAGTCCGCTTCACCATCATTATGAACTTGTCGGCTGGTCGGAGTGGCGTGTTGTTGTTACGTTCTGGACAGTCGGTTTAATATTTGCTGTGCTAGGAATCTATATTGAGGTGTGGATGTAATTGAAAGAGATTAAGACGTATTACCATAAGAAAATTTTAGTGCTGGGTTTAGCAAAGAGTGGGGTGAGTGCGGCCACGCTTTTGCATAAGATGGGGGCATTTGTAACGGTAAATGATATGAAGCCTTTATCTCAAAATCCGGAAGCACAGGGATTGCTTGAGCAGGGGATTACGGTGATTTGCGGTGATCATCCAATTGAGCTTTTAGAAGAAGGATTCGAGCTGGTTGTTAAGAACCCTGGTATTCCTTATCATAATCCTATGATTGTAAAAGCTGAAGAAAAGGGGATTCCCGTCGTTACAGAGGTTGAATTGGCTTACCAAGTCAGTGAGGCTCCTTTTATCGGTATTACCGGTACAAATGGGAAGACGACGACTACAACACTAATTTTTGAGATGTTAAGTGCGGGAGACAAATCGCCGCTTATTGCCGGAAATATTGGAACGGTTGCTTCTGACGTTGTGCAGGAAGCAACAGGGAAAAATACGATTGTTATTGAGCTTTCTTCATTTCAGTTAATGGGGATTCATTCTTTTAGACCAAAGATCGCATTGCTAACGAATCTTTATGAAGCTCATTTAGATTACCACGGTACTATGGATGAATATAGTGCTGCTAAAGCTGCTATTACAAAAAATCAAACAGAAAATGATTTTTTCATTGTGAATGCTGACCAAGAGAAAGTAATGGAAATTGCAAAGAGTTCACGCGCGAACATCATTCCTTTCTCCACGACAAAAGTGCTTGAAGATGGTGCTTATGTAAAAGATGGTGTGATTTGGTTCCGAGGTGAAAAGGTGGTTGAAACAAAGGATATTGTCCTGCCGGGAGCCCATAATTTGGAGAATATCCTTTGTGCAATATCAGCTGCTAAGTTATCAGGTGTAGAAAATGAGGCAATTTTTCAAGTGTTAAATACATTCAAGGGTGTCAAACACCGCCTCCAATATATCGGTGAGGTTGAAGGAAGAAAGTTCTACAATGATTCTAAGGCAACCAATATTCTAGCGACAAAACATGCGCTAGCTGCATTTAAGCAGCCAGTTGTACTGCTTGCTGGCGGGCTTGATCGAGGAAATGAATTTGACGAGCTTATCCCTTCATTCAAAGGGGTAAAGGCAATCATTACTTTTGGTCAAACAGCAGAAAAAATTGAAAGAGTTGCTCGTGATGCGGGAATAAAAACAATCGTGCGTGTCGACAATGTAGAAAAAGCCGTGCCTGCTGCTTATAAGGTTTCTACTTCGGGTGACGTTGTTCTTTTATCACCTGCATGTGCAAGCTGGGATCAATATAAAACTTTTGAGGTAAGGGGAGACATTTTTATAGAAGCCGTGCATAAGCTTAAGTAAGGGCTTGTCCACGATATGTACTTCTCTTCCTAGATCATGTCAAGTATGTATCCAGTCAGCGATGAAACCAACTCGGGCCCTTTAAACTTTTCTTCGAGGTGTGTTTAAGTTGCCGACCAAACGAGCTACTCCCGATCTGATCTTAATTATCGTTACTTTTACTTTGCTTGCCACTGGATTAATCATGGTTTATAGTGCAAGCGCCATTTGGGCAGAGTACAAATTTGATGATTCATTTTTCTTCGCAAAGAGACAGCTATTATTTGCAGGTGTCGGGATTGTAACCATGTTTGTCTTTATGAACGTTGACTATTGGACATGGAAGAAATTCGCTAAAGTCATGCTAATAGTATGTTTCGTCCTCTTAATCCTTGTTTTAATTCCGGGAATAGGGAATGTAAGAAATGGTTCAAGAAGCTGGATTGGAGTGGGAGCTTTCTCCATACAGCCTTCGGAATTCATGAAGCTTGCAATGATTGCTTTTTTAGCAAAATATCTGTCAGAAAACCAAAAGAATATTACTTCTTTTAAGAAGGGACTTGTTCCTTCTTTGAGCTTAGTATTTCTAGCGTTCGGAATGATTATGCTTCAGCCGGACTTAGGAACAGGTACGGTAATGGTTGGCACCTGTATTGTAATGATTTTTATTTCTGGTGCCAGGATAAGTCACTTTATTGGATTGGGATTTGTCGGGCTAATAGGGTTTGTAGCTCTAATTGCTTCCGCCCCATATCGAATTAAGAGGATTACTTCCTTTTTAGATCCATGGTCAGATCCGCAAGGCAGCGGTTTCCAAATCATCCAGTCATTATATGCGATTGGACCAGGAGGGTTATTTGGATTAGGGCTTGGACAAAGCAGGCAAAAGTTCTTTTATTTACCTGAACCACAAACAGATTTTATATTTGCGATTCTTGCTGAAGAATTAGGATTTATCGGTGGATCATTCGTACTCCTATTATTTGCTCTTTTGTTATGGCGGGGAATTAGGATAGCACTAGGAGCTCCTGACTTATTTGGCAGCTTTTTAGCAGTTGGGATAATCGCAATGATTGCCATTCAAGTTATGATTAATATTGGCGTTGTTACAGGATTAATGCCTGTCACAGGGATTACGCTGCCATTCCTAAGCTATGGGGGATCGTCTTTAACGCTAATGCTCATGGCAATAGGTGTTTTGCTAAATGTCAGCCGCCATTCAAGATATTAACGTAAGTTAGAGCCCTGTTAATCAGGGTTTCTTTATGTTTTGGAACGAATTATATACTTCGCAAAATAATCTTTTTTTTTGTACAATGAAATAGCACATCTTTTTGTTCTGCAACTTTGATTGCAGCCATATTAAAATTAAATGACAAAATCATTTGTTTGTCTGTAGTTTGACGATCATATAGTAAAATGGGGAAGGTTAAACCTTCTAATTAATCCATATTACTCTCTTTGAAGAGGTGAAAAAATGCGCATTGTAGTCAGTGGCGGAGGTACTGGAGGCCATATTTATCCAGCTTTAGCTTTAATACGGGAGATTAAAAAGCAAGAAGGCTCGCATCAGTTTTTGTATATAGGTACTGAACAAGGGTTAGAGAGCCGGATTGTAAAAAAGGAACAAATACCATTTAAATCGATACATATAACCGGATTCAAAAGGAAAATCTCGTTTGATAATGTGAAAACGATTTTGCGATTTTTAAAGGGTGTTCGTGATAGTAAAAAAATGTTGAAGGAATTTAAAGCAGATGTCGTAATAGGTACAGGGGGATATGTTTGCGGGCCGGTTGTGTATGCAGCAGCCAAGATGGGAATACCGACTATTATCCATGAACAAAATAGTGTCCCTGGCTTAACTAATAAATTTTTAAGCCGTTATGTCAATAAAATAGCTATTTGTTTTGATGATGCAAAGGAGTACTTTCCTAAGGAAAAGGTGATTTTAACAGGAAATCCACGTGCGTCTGAAGTATTGGGTCAAGATGGAATCCGCGGACGTCTTTCAGTTGGATTAAAAGCCGATCTACCGGCTGTTTTAATTTTTGGAGGCAGCAGAGGAGCTAGACCCATAAATGAGGCCGTAGTAAAATCACTCTCAGAGCTTGGTGCGAAACCATACCAGGTTTTATATGTGACTGGAGATGCCCATTTTAGTGAAGTTCAAAAAGAGATTGAACTGGTTGGCAATCCAGATAATGTTGTGATAAAACCTTATATAGATAATATGCCTGAAGTATTGGCTGGTATTGATTTGACGGTTTCACGGGCGGGTGCTACTACACTCGCTGAATTAACATCACTTGGAATACCAAGCATCTTAATACCAAGCCCTTACGTTACTAATAATCATCAAGAAAAAAATGCAAGAGCTTTAAGTGAACGTGATGCAGCATATCTGTTGCTGGAAAAAGACTTAACAGGTCATAAACTAGTAGAACAAATAGACTCAGTACTAATGGATGAAAACCGGTTAAAGTCAATGAAAAAGAGTGCCAAGGAATTGGGAATACCAGATGCTGCAATGAGAGTGTATAAATTAATGGAGGAGATTACTGTACAGAAATGAATGTAGCCTTCATTTCCTCCTTGCATATGATGAAATAACCCATTTTTTGAAAGGGAGGGTAATATGAACGAGCTAATTTCAGAACTAAAACAACTGAATGTTGGCGTCATTAAGGAAAATGAACCATTATCAAAACATACAACGATTAAAATTGGTGGTCCAGCTGATTATCTAATTGAACCTTCTTCCATAGAAAATATTCAAAAAACCATGGAGCTGATCCGAAAGTTTGGCGTAAAATGGAGAGCGATTGGCAGAGGCTCGAACTTACTTGTTTCCGACCAGGGAATCGAAGGGATTGTTATAAAGCTTGGAGCTGGATTAGACCAATTAGAGATCAATGGAACAGAGGTGGAAGCCGGCGGGGGCTACTCCTTGGTCAGGCTGGCAACTACGTTAAGTAGAAAGGGCCTGTCAGGATTGGAATTTGCAAGTGGTATTCCCGGTTCAGTTGGGGGAGCAGTCTATATGAATGCAGGCGCCCATGGTTCCGATATTTCTAAAATTCTTACGAAAGCTCTTATTTTATTTGAAGATGGAAATTTAGAGTGGCTATCAAATAAAGAATTGGAATTTTCCTATAGAACCTCTTGTTTACAAAAAAAGCGGCCTGGAATCGTGCTATCTGCTGTTTTTCAGTTAACAGAGGGGAATAAGGAAGAAATAACAGCTGTGATGCAAAAAAATAAGGATTACCGGAAAGAAACACAGCCTTGGAACTTTCCGTGTGCAGGCAGTATTTTTCGTAACCCGCTGCCACATTATGCGGGTAAGCTGATTGAAGATGCCGGGCTAAAAGGCCATTCTATCGGCGGGGCGAAAATTTCCGAAATGCATGGGAATTTTATAGTTAATAACGGAGATGCAAAAGCAGAAGACGTTCTTGATCTTATACAGTATGTGAAAGATAAAATTTATGAATTGTATCAGGTTAAGATGGAAACTGAAGTAGAGATTATCGGAAAAAAGTAACAAATATCTTCTTACTTCTACCATATTTATGGTATAATATTTTTCTAGATATGACCTATGTTAATGGGTGGAAAGCAGGGATAACGGCATGAGAGATCGTGCCGTTGTTTTCTCTTTTTAGATAGAAGAATTACGCTGTTTAGAATTGGACAAGCTCATAAGATAAATGCGCTGAAGAGGGGTGAAAGGATTGGATAACGAAAAGGTCGTCTCCTTGGAAGATCGTATTCCTAAGCTTAAACAACAAAGACGGAAAAAAGCTAATAAGAGGCTTATTTTTCTCTTACTACTCTTTTTTGTGCTGATTGCTTGTGTTGTTTATTTCCAATCACCACTTAGTCATGTTAACAAAATAGAGGTAGAAGGGAATCGGGTGTACACTGATGAAGAAATTATTTCAAAAAGCAGTGTATCAAAAAATTCAAGTATTTGGAATGTTGATGAAAAAGGGATAAAATCTAAAATATCAGAACTAACTGAAATTAAATCGGTTGATGTTAGGACTAAGATGCCAAATGCTGTTGTCATTAGTGTGGAGGAATGGAGAAGAATTGCCTATTTGTTAAATGAAGGCGATTTTTTGCCTATTTTAGAAAATGGAGATATTCTTGAAAAAGAGACTGGTAAGACACCTGTGAGTGCTCCTATACTCTTCAGTTTTCCTGAAGGAGATGTAACTGAGGAGATGATCAGGGGATTAGAGACAATACCTGAAGAAGTTCTCAACTCAATTTCAGAAATTCATTATTCACCAAAGGAAACAGATAAAACTCATATTACCCTATTTATGAATGATGGCTTTGAAGTAAGTGCCTCTATTAGGACCTTTGCTGAAAATATGATCCATTACCCTTCTATTGTCAGCCAATTGGATCCAGCAATAAAAGGGATAATTGATCTTGAAGTTCCCTATTTCAGTCCGTATGAATTGAAAGGTGCTGAGGAAGAGAGTGAAAAAGAAGAAGGGTAGTTACGTCATTCTCTCGTTAGTTTGTTTAGTATTAGGCTTTTTAGTTGCATTTTCATACCATTTAACGCAGAAAACTGATAATCGCGAGATTTCTAATCGACAATGGGAA
Source organism: Robertmurraya dakarensis (assembly GCF_900156875.1). Lineage (GTDB taxonomy): Bacteria > Bacillota > Bacilli > Bacillales > Cytobacillaceae > Robertmurraya > Robertmurraya dakarensis. The sequence goes on from NZ_LT707408.1 coordinate 1,224,461, forward strand.
CGGGATATGGACTTGAGGAATGAATTGATTGCACAAGAAGAAAGAAATCGAGAGCTGCAAAAAGAACTAAATAATAAGCAGGAGAAGGTAGTTGAGATTGAAGAACAACTTTCGCAGGAAGAACAAGTCTTTTTTAATCTTGCTGAAGATGCGGAAAGATATCGAATATTTCTCGGGAAAGTAAAAGTAAAAGGTCCAGGAGTTACCGTAACACTTAGAGATGGCCAGTATAACCCAAATGAAACCAATATTAATAATTATATTGTTCATGAACATCATGTATTTAGTGTTATTAATGAGCTTTATATTTCAGGTGCTGCTGCGATTGCTGTTAACGGACAAAGGTTATCGCATAATTCTTATATTGTGTGTAATGGTCCTGTCATCGAGGTTGATGGCTATCCTCATCCAGCACCATTTGAAATTACAGCAATCGGTGATCCGGAAGTGCTATCTTCCGCGTTGGATTTAATCGGCGGGGTTAAAGATAGATTAGTAAATGAGAACATCGATTTTAAATTGGAAAAGAAGCAGGAAATTGTTTTAGATCCACTCCTAGGTACTTGAATCTCTGTATAGAGATATTAGGTATTGGACAAGAAATGGGTGAAAGTGATTTAAAAATCTTTCTTTCCACATTTCATTTCTGCTATCCGCGCATATCTCTCCATGTCCACAAAAAAGTAGAAGGTTAGGTGATTCCGTGGGCAAAAAAAGCATCAGCTTAACGTTTATTACTTTAATCGTGGGTTTCATGCTGGCGATTCAATTCCAAAGTGTTCAGGAACCTGTTGTGCGTGACACCCGTGATACGTGGCAGCTGCGTGAAGATTTGCAAAAGGAAAAGGATCTTCAAGCGAGACTGATTAGAGAAATACGTTCTAATGAAGAAAAACTCGCCCAATACGAAACTGAGAGAAAGCAAAGCAAAGAAGAAGCTTTAAGAAACACATTAAATGAACTAAAGGAAGAAGTCGGTTTAACAGATGTAACGGGACCCGGAGTGAAATTGTACATAGATAAAGTCAATGAAGGATTATATCTGGAAAATGTTGAGGCATCTATATCACCCGATTCATTAAAGAGATTACTGAATGAAATCAATATGTATGGGGCAAAACATGTTTCGGTAGGCGGGCAGAGAGTAATCAATACGACAGTGATACGGGAGATTGCAGGTGAAACAAAAATCAATGGACGATCTCTTAAATCGTTTCCAATCGAAATACTAATCGTAACGGAAGACTTCCAAACAGCAAAGAAATTAGCTAACCGCATGGAGGTCTCCGAAGTTGCGGAGGAGTTTTTTATTGATAACTTGACTGTAAATGTTCTTAAGCCTGAGATGAAGATTACTGTTCCTGCCTATGAAGATGTAATTCGTGTAAGAAATATTGAAGCCGTGAAATCAGAATAAGTAACGATGTTTACTGGAATCATTATTTCGGCGTAACTTTGAAAAAAGGAGAAAGTGAACATGTGGCTTCCTGTGTTAGGCTTGATAATAGGGGTACTCTTAGGCTTTCTAACAGATTTTAGTATTCCAGTGGAATATTCAGATTATCTTTCCATAGCTATACTTGCTGCATTGGATACATTATTTGGCGGAATTCGTGCACACCTGCAAAATATCTATGATGAAAAAGTATTTGTTTCGGGTTTCTTCTTTAATATTTTGTTAGCTGCAAGTTTAGCTTTTCTCGGTGTTCATCTTGGTGTAGACTTGTATTTAGCAGCAGTTTTTGCATTTGGAGTAAGGCTATTTCAAAACATTGCGGTTATTCGTAGAATATTAATTACAAAATGGTCTGCAAAAGAATAAAAAATAGAAAAAAATTGATTTTTTAAAAGGGAAAATACCAGTTTTGCCGAATAATTTTATAGATAACCCTAATGATAATTATTTTTCTAGCAAGGATTGTTGTTCAATAATTGAATTGCATAAGAGGAGGTGCCAGAGAGAATGAACAGCAACGACATATACGTAAGTCTTGACATCGGTACATCCAGTGTAAAAGTCATCATTGGTGAAATGGTCAATGATGCTTTGAATATTATTGGTGTTGGTAATGTAAAATCAGAAGGATTAAGAAAAGGCTCCATTGTTGATATAGATGAAACCGTTCATTCGATTAAAAGAGCAGTTGAACAGGCTGAAAGAATGATAGGAATGGAGATTAATCAAGTGATTGTAGGTGTGGCCGGAAATCACGTAATGCTCCAGCCTTGTCATGGTGTTGTAGCTGTTTCAAGCGATAATCGAGAGATTACGGATGATGATGTTGCCCGAGTGATTGATGCTGCCCAGGTCGTATCAATTCCTCCTGAACGAGAAATCATTGATGTAATACCAAAACAATTCATCGTGGATGGCCTTGATGAAATTAGTGACCCAAGAGGGATGATTGGTGTCCGATTAGAAATGGAAGGTACAATTATAACAGGTTCTAAAACAAACCTCCACAATACATTACGATGTGTAGAAAAAGCAGGACTTGAAATTTTGGATATCACTCTTCAGCCATTAGCTGCAGGTTCATTTGCCCTATCAAAGGATGAAAAAAATTTGGGTGTGGCACTTGTTGATATTGGCGGAGGGTCGACAACAATCGCAGTTTTTGAACAAGGACATTTAAAGGCAACAAGTATGATTCCAATTGGAGGAGATCATATTACAAAAGATCTTTCGATTGGACTGCGAACTTCCACAGAAGATGCGGAGAAGATTAAAGTTAAGCATGGCTATGCCTTTTATGATCATGCATCAGAAGAGGAAGTTTTTAGCGTACCAATTATTGGGAGTGATCAACACCAGCAATTTAATCAGCTTGAGGTTTCTGATATCATTGAAGCAAGGATGGAAGAGATCTTTGATCTGATTCAATCTGAAATCAGAAGGATGGGCATTCAGGATCTGCCTGGAGGCTATGTTCTTGCAGGTGGAGTGGCTAATACAGAAGGAATTCTTGAATTAGCTCAGGTTATTTTTCAAAATCGAGTACGAATTGCTATACCAGATTACATAGGGGTTCGTGAACCGCAATACACAACAGCTGTTGGTTTAATAAAATTTGCCTATAAGAATGCAAAAGTACAGGGCAGAGCATTAAACAGTCATTCTTCAGCTTTCGAGCCTAATGAAAAGAGGATTCAAAAACAACCGCAACCGAAACCAAAGCCGGAAAAAGAGCCGGAGGAAAAAATAACATCTAGAGTTAAAAAGTTCTTTGGTTACTTTTTTGAATAATTGATTGCTGTATGGTGCAGTTTGCTTTTGCAGTATCTATTCAAAATTGAAACTGTCAAGTGGACAACCTCTGTTTTAAGAGCATGAGTTATTCACTTGTGGGACCGATTATTAGGCTATCAGGAATATCGACGAATTAGGAGGATTTGTCATGTTGGAATTTGATACAAATTTAGATTCATTAGCAACGATAAAAGTTATTGGCGTTGGTGGCGGCGGGAATAATGCGGTAAACCGTATGATTGAGCACGGGGTACAGGGTGTAGAATTTATTGCCGTTAATACTGATGCGCAAGCATTAAACTTATCTAAAGCTGAAGTGAAAATGCAAATCGGCGGGAAGCTAACGAGAGGCCTTGGAGCCGGAGCTAACCCTGAAGTAGGTAAAAAAGCAGCTGAAGAAAGTAAAGAGCAAATTGAACAAGCATTGAACGGTGCAGATATGGTGTTTGTTACTGCTGGAATGGGTGGTGGAACAGGAACTGGTGCAGCTCCAGTAATCGCCCAAATTGCCCGAGATTTAGGTGCTTTGACGGTTGGAGTAGTAACTAGACCTTTTACATTTGAAGGCAGAAAGCGTTCGACACAGGCTGCTGGCGGAATCCAAGCGATGAAAGAGGCAGTAGATACATTAATTGTTATTCCAAATGACAGACTGTTAGAAATCGTTGATAAGAGTACGCCAATGCTTGAAGCGTTCCGTGAAGCAGATAATGTACTGCGACAAGGTGTACAGGGTATTTCAGATTTAATTGCTGTACCAGGGCTTATTAATCTTGACTTTGCCGACGTAAAAACAATTATGTCTAATAAAGGTTCCGCTCTTATGGGGATCGGTGTCTCTTCAGGTGAAAACCGGGCTACAGAGGCTGCTAAAAAAGCAATTTCTTCTCCATTGCTAGAAACATCTATTGATGGAGCTCAAGGTGTATTAATGAACATTACCGGCGGTTCGAACTTAAGCTTATATGAAGTGCAAGAAGCGGCAGATATTGTAGCATCTGCTTCTGACCAAGAAGTGAACATGATTTTTGGTTCCGTTATTAATGAAAATCTCAAAGATGAGATCGTGGTAACGGTCATCGCAACAGGGTTCAGTGAAGAAGTAGCTCAACCAAAGCCGATCAGACCATCATTTGGAGGTGCTGTAAAGCCGAGTGGAGTTGAAAAACCGCAGAGAGTACAAAAGAGAGAAGAAGAACACCATGAGCCTGTTCGAACGACGCAACAGCCTCAGCACGAAGATACACTAGATATTCCTACGTTCTTAAGAAACCGAAATCGAAGAAGATAATTTTGGCGGCGTTTTAGGCTGCTAATGGGAACTTCTTACAATAAACTGTCTAAAAAGCATGGTTACTATGACCATGCTTTTTTATATCATAAATAGTCAACTTAAGGTTAGAGATCAAAGGAGTTAATTTCGTCAATACAAAAATCTAAATATTCAAAAAATAAATATTGACAAAATCCGAACGTAATAGTGAAAATTTCTGCTTTTTTGTTTCAGAAAGTGACACACTTCCAAGGTGATGGTGCGCTATACTTTTTCATAACAGATTGCTAGATAGGCAAATGCCATTTAAGTGCTGCTCTTAATCTATTAGGGTAGGTGAAAATATAGATTTAAGAATTATTCGCCTATGTGAGTTAGGGGGAAAGATATTGACCATCTATTTGGATGTCATATGGGCACTCAATTTTTTATTTGACAGTTTGTTATTATACTTAACAGCTATCATCCTGAAACGAGATATTAGCTATTGGCGGCTTTTTATTGGCGGCTTTGTTGGTTCAATCATTATTTTATTATCCCTCACCCCATTACATGCCTATTCTAGCCACCCGTTTAGTAAATTATTTTTTTCAGCACTCATGGTTTTAGCTGTTTTTGGCTACAAACGTTTAAGTTACTTTGTGAGCGGTCTTATGACACTATATTTAACGACATTTTTAATCGGTGGTGCATTGATTGGTGCCCATTACTTTATTCAATTTGATTTAGAGTTATCCACAAATGTTCTATTAGGAAGTGTACAAGGATTTGGAGATCCAATCAGTTGGCTGTTCGTCATACTTGGCTTTCCTATCGCCTGGCACCTTTCAAAAAGAGGGGTGGAAAAAATTGAAATGACAAAAATTCAATACGATCAGCTTGTTAATGTCAAGATCAAAATATTAGAAGCGGAAATGCATTTTAAAGGTCTTATCGATAGTGGAAATCAATTATATGATCCGATATCAAAGTTGCCTGTCATGTTCATTTCTTTAAAAAATAGATTAACAGAATCTCCCGAAACCATTTGTAAAATAGCTAGTGATTCAGAGTCAATCATTTTAGGTGATGAAGAGCTTTCACCAGAGCTTGAACATAAAATGAAAATTATTCCGTATAAGGTTGTTGGACAAGAACATCAGCTTATTATTGCTTTAAAACCAGATGAAATATTAATTGAAAAGGGTGATGAATGGATATCGGTTGAAAAAGGTCTCGTTTCATTTACTTTACAGCAGCTCTCATCTGACGATGCATTTCAATGTATTATTCACCCGAAGATGCTAACCGAAACGAAAAAGGTTAAAACGGCAGAAAAAGTAAGTTAACTAACCTAATAAGAAAATCATAATGACGAGGAGGAAAATAGATGAAAAAATTGAAACTTCGCTTTTCCTACTATTGGTATAAACTTTTAATAAAATTAGGGTTAAAGACAGATGAAGTATACTATATCGGTGGAAGCGAAGCTCTGCCTCCTCCTTTATCAAAGGAAGAAGAAGAAGTACTGTTAGAGAAGCTTCCTAAAGGGGATAAAGCAGCAAGATCTATTTTAATCGAACGAAATCTTAGACTAGTTGTCTATATTGCAAGGAAGTTTGAAAACACCGGAATAAACATCGAGGATTTAATCAGCATTGGGACGATAGGATTAATTAAGGCTGTTAACACATTTAATCCTGAAAAGAAAATTAAATTAGCTACATATGCTTCAAGATGTATAGAAAATGAGATTCTTATGTACTTAAGAAGAAATAATAAAATCAGGTCAGAGGTTTCTTTTGATGAGCCATTAAACATTGATTGGGATGGCAATGAATTATTACTTTCTGATGTGTTAGGGACAGAAGAAGATATTATTACAAAGAACTTAGAAGCAACTGTTGATAAGAAGCTATTAATGAAAGCCCTTCACCAGCTGTCTGATCGTGAGAAACAAATTATGGAGCTGAGATTTGGGCTGGGAACGGGTGAAGAAAAAACACAAAAGGACGTAGCCGATATGTTAGGAATATCACAATCCTATATCTCGAGATTAGAAAAAAGAATCATAAAGCGTTTGAAAAAGGAATTTAATAAAATGGTTTAATTTTTAAAACATTTTGGATATGACAGGATTTAGAAAAAATTTTACGTGCAGGAACCCTCTTTAAATCAAGTCTTATTGAGATTTATTCCTTTTGGTTAACAATTTGAGTCATGTCACATTGTGCATATTTTTCCTCTTCAAGGAGATACTGTTTTTTGTACAGCAACTCCTGTGAGGAGGGAATAGAATTGACTCGAAATAAAGTTGAAATTTGCGGTGTTGACACATCAAAGCTTCCGGTATTAAAGAACGAAGAAATGAGAGAGCTCTTCAAGCAAATGCAAAATGGGGACCTATCCGCACGGGAAAAACTCGTCAATGGAAATTTACGTTTAGTATTGAGTGTTATTCAGCGTTTTAATAATAGAGGCGAGTTTGTAGATGACCTATTCCAGGTTGGCTGTATCGGCCTGATGAAATCAATTGATAACTTTGATTTAGGTCAAAATGTGAAATTTTCTACCTATGCAGTCCCTATGATCATTGGTGAAATCCGGCGCTATTTAAGAGACAATAATCCGATCCGGGTTTCTAGGTCCTTAAGGGATATTGCCTACAAGGCACTGCAGGTTAGGGAAAAGTTGATGAGTGAAACATCGAAGGAACCAACAGCTGCAGAAATTGCGAAAGTACTAGATGTCCCACATGAAGAAATCGTCTTTGCTCTCGATGCGATTCAAGATCCTGTATCATTGTTTGAACCGATTTACAATGATGGCGGGGACCCGATCTATGTAATGGACCAGCTTAGTGACGAAAAGAACAAGGATATCCAATGGATTGAGGAGATTGCTTTAAAAGAAGGCATGCGGCGCTTAAATGAAAGAGAAAAGCTTATTCTGCGCAAGAGATTCTTCCAAGGTAAAACTCAAATGGAAGTAGCTGAAGAAATAGGAATTTCTCAGGCTCAAGTATCACGATTAGAAAAAGCAGCAATTAAACAAATGAATAAGAATATACAAAGCTGAGCTGCCTTTAATGGCAGCTCTTTTTACGTCAAAAATAATTCCAAAGAAAACTCATTTTTACCCTATCCCTTTACATATATATAGAGTAGAGGGAAAAGCGGGAGTTGATAATCTTGGTGAGAATTTCTGAATTTCAGATCAAGGATGTCATAAATATTTCGGATGGGAAAAAGCTAGGGGTCATAGAGGATATTGAAATTAATATCAATACTGGAAGAATAGAAGCGATTATTGTTGGCGGAGCAAGCAGGGTACTCGGACTTTTTGGAAAGGATCAAGAATTTGTTATTTCTTGGAAAAACATTTTAAAAATTGGAGAAGATGTCATTTTAGTACGTCATAGAGATATAAATGAGATAAAGTATATTGAAGAGAAATAGCATGTTGAGAGGACAGGCCAGAATCTGACAAATTAAGTGATATGCCTGTAAACTTCGATAAAATTCCCTCTTAATACTGTGACCGATACAGCTTATATGGTAAACTATAGAAAACAAGAGGTACCGAAATATGGAACCATTTTTTTTAGAAAATAAAGAATACTTTCTTATTAAAGGCTGGTCTGAAAAAACGAACAGCCTAGTTGCAGGTTTTACTACAAAAAATGGCGGTTATAGCTCTACCACCTACTCATCCTTTAATTTTGGATTTCATGTAGGTGATGAAGCAGACGCTGTTTGTAAAAATCGCGAAGTACTATCTGAACACATTGAGTTTCCTACTGATTCATGGGTAGGCGCGCAGCAAACACATGACATAAAGATTAAAAAAATAACGCAGCAGGATAAAGGGGCAGGAGCTATATCCTATGACGATGCTTTTAAAGGGATTGATGGTTTTTTTACAAGAGCAGACGGTGTTCTATTAACTCTCTGCTTTGCTGATTGTGTTCCTCTATACTTTTATGCACCAGAACATCATGCGATTGGGATTGCCCATGCAGGATGGAAAGGGTCAGTTAATGGAATTGCAGCAGAAATGGTACAGACATTTGAGGAAGAAGGAATCCCTGCTTGCGACTTATCCGTCGTCATTGGTCCGTCAATTTGCGAAAATTGTTATATTGTTGATGGCAGGGTTATAGAACTTGTCAATAAAAGACTAGAGAATGTCGAACAAAAAACTTATAATTTAGTAAAAGAAAATCAATATAAATTAGATTTAAAGGAATTGAATAGAATCATCCTGACCAATACAGGCGTGAAAAATGAACATATCTCCATCACGAAGTATTGTACCAGCTGCCACAGTCAGCATTTTTATTCCCATAGGCGTGACAATGGGAGTACAGGGCGGATGATGAGCTTTATTGGCTGGAAGGAGGAGTAATATCAGTCATGCGAGTAGCTGAAAATCTAGAACAGATACAGAAGCAAATAGAAGCAGCGTGCAAAAATAGTAATCGAAATCCAGATGATATAAAAATTATTGCAGTAACAAAATATGTTTCTCTAAACAGAGCAAAGGAAGCAGTGGAAGCTGGTGTTACCCATTTAGGCGAAAATAGAGAAGAAGGTTTGCTGCCAAAATGGGAGGTTTTAAAGGACAAGCCTACTTGGCATTTCATTGGGTCACTGCAAACGAGAAAAGTAAAAAATATTATAGATAAAGTAGACTATATTCATTCAATGGACAGACTCTCTCTCGCTAAAGAGATACATAAAAGAGCGGATGGGCCTGTAAAATGTTTCGTTCAAGTAAAAACTTCTGATGAAGAAACGAAGCATGGACTTGCCGTTGATGAAGTCCTGGATTTTATTAAAAAGCTAAATGATTTTCCAAATATAGTGGTCGTTGGCTTAATGACGATGGCGCCATTTACTTCTAATGAAGCCGTTTTAAGAAACTGCTTTAGGACACTAAAAGAGCTCCAAAACCAAGTTCAACATCTTAACTTAGAATATGCTCCTTGTCACGAACTTTCCATGGGCATGTCCAACGATTTTGCCATTGCTATTGAAGAAGGTGCAACAATGGTACGTATAGGAACCGCCCTTGTTGGCGAAAAAGAGGAGTGATTAATCATGAGTTTAAAATCTAAAATTAAGACATTTTTCTTCCTAGATGACGAATATGACTATGATGATGAAGAGAGTTATGAAGAGGAACCAGCAACTGCCCCTAAAACGCAAAAGCAATCTGTTCAAAAGCAAAACGTAGTCAGTCTTCAAAGTGTTCAAAAATCATCAAAGGTTGTTTTAGTCGAGCCGCGTATTTATGCAGAAGCACAGGATATTGCCGACCAATTAAAAAATCGCCGTGCAGTAGTGGTTAACCTTCAAAGGATTGACCGTGAGCAAGCGAAGCGGATTGTTGATTTCCTTAGTGGAACTGTCTATGCAGTTGGGGGAGATATTCAAAAAATTGGGACAGATATTTTTCTTTGTACCCCAGATAATATCGAAGTGTCAGGGTCTATTACACAAATATTACAAGAAACAGAATACGATGATGCGAGGTGGTAGCAGTACATGGCTTTAGTTGTTAATATTTTAGCGACAATAATCTCTTATTACTCTTGGGCTCTAATAATTTATATCTTGCTTTCTTGGTTTCCAAATGCAAGGGAATCTTCAATTGGACAATTTCTAGCAAGGATATGTGAACCATACCTAGAACCTTTCAGAAAAATTATTCCTCCGCTAGGGATGATTGATATATCACCAATCGTAGCTATTTTAGTTTTAAGATTTGCGACTAGTGGATTATACCAGCTATACTATTGGTTTGTTTAAGTATTTAAAGGGCTTCTAACAGCCCTTTTTCCATTGATAATGAAAATATATTGGGTGATTTAAGATGGATATATATCAGCATTTTCGCAAGCATGAACGTGAATTTATTGATCAGGTATTGCAATGGAAAATGAATGTAGAGGACACCTATAGCCCGAAGCTAACCGATTTTCTTGATCCAAGAGAACAAGAGATAGTCAGAACCATAATCGGAAGTCAAGGAGTTGTTAAAGTTGAGTTCTTTGGCGGAGCTGCAGACTGTGAAAGAAAAAGGGCATTTGTTTTTCCAGAATACATAGAAGCAGAGCAGGAAGATTTTCGAATTGTATTATTTGAAATAGAATATCCTAAAAAGTTTGTAACCATTGAGCACCCTCAAGTGCTTGGCAGCCTGATGTCATTAGGGCTGAAAAGAAGTAAATTTGGGGATATTCTAACGGAGGATTCGACTATTCATTTTTTTGTAAATGAAGAAGTAAGCGATTATATTAAGCTTCAGCTTACATCAATCGGGCGTTCCTCTGTTTCGCTGAAAGAATTGCCCCTAAATCAAGCGATTGGGGTAAAGAGCAGCTGGCAGGAAATGACTACGACGGTTTCGTCCCTTCGATTAGATGCACTTGTTTCCGCGATTTATAATATCTCACGACAAAAATCTCAAACATTGATTGGACAGGGATTAGTAAAGTTAAATTGGACAAGTATTGAAAATCCCGCAGTTGAATGTGGAGTAGCAGATGTTCTTTCTGTAAGAGGACATGGACGTGCAAAACTCATCAGCATCGAAGGTAAGACTAAAAAAGATAAGTGGCGGATAGTAGCAGGAAAACAAAGATAGTTTCCCAGGCGGATTCGCTGATACCATAAGCTGGTTCCTCATTGAAAATTTCTTCATGATTTTTGCAGGAATATTAAGGTTTATGTCGAATATTAGCTTAAGTACATAGTGAGTGAGAATTTGACAATTTTGACGGAGGTGGCCTCAATGCCATTAACACCTTTAGATATACATAACAAGGAATTCAATAAAGGATTCCGCGGTTATGATGAAGACGAGGTTAATGAATTCCTTGATCAAGTTATTAAGGATTATGAGCTAGTAATACGAGAAAAGAAAGAATTGGAAGAAAAGCTTAATGAATTAAACGACCGTCTCGGACATTTTTCAAATATAGAAGATACTTTGCATAAGTCGATTGTAGTAGCACAGGAAGCAGCAGAGGATGTAAAGCGGAATGCTCAAAAAGAAGCAAAGCTCATTATTAAAGAAGCCGAGAAAAATGCAGATCGAATCGTAAATGAATCACTGTCAAAAGCCCGTAAGATTGCACTTGAAATTGAGGACTTAAAAAAGCAGTCTAAAGTATTCCGTACTCGCTTTAAAATGCTGATTGAAGCACAGCTCGACCTTATTAATAATGATGACTGGGATCATCTGCTCCAATACGAAGTAGATGCAACAGAATTAAAATCCGCACAGGAAGAAGATACGTTAGCTTGACGAACTAGATCAAAAAAGCATATAATACGGTAAAAAAGTATACTACATACAATGAGAGGGACAGTACAATTTTCAGGGACGCTTATTTCTAGAGAGCCGAAGGTGGTGGGATTTCGGCATAAGTGGAAAATTGGAAGATCACCCTTGAGTACCAGGACTGAAAACCATTATGAATAGTAAGCCTTGGCGGATCATTCACGTTATGAATGCTTTTGAGCGGATAGAAATGTCTATCTACAAGGGTGGTACCGCGGGAAAAAACCTTCTCGTCCCTTTCTGGGATGTGAAGGTTTTTTGTTGTTTTCTCATCCATATGTAGCTGCAATAAAAGAAAGTGAAGATTTTAGGAGGATATGTAAATGGAGTATAAAGACACGTTATTAATGCCGAAAACAGAGTTTCCGATGCGTGGGAATCTCCCTAAACGTGAGCCTGAAATGCAAGCGAAATGGGAAGAAGAAGATATCTATAGAGCAGTTCAGGAGAGAACAAAAGGCAGACCAATGTTCGTTCTGCATGACGGCCCTCCATATGCAAATGGTGATATTCATATGGGGCACGCTTTAAACAAAATTTTAAAGGATATGATTGTACGTCACAAGTCAATGACGGGTTTCCATGCACCCTATGTTCCAGGCTGGGATACACACGGACTTCCTATTGAACAGGCGTTAACAAATAAAGGTGTTAACCGTAAAGAAATGACTGTGGCAGAGTTTCGTAAGTTATGTGAAGAATACGCTTATGAGCAGATTGATAGCCAGCGTACACAATTTAAGCGTTTAGGGGTTAGAGGAGATTGGGATAACCCATATATCACGCTAAAGCCTGAGTATGAAGCACAGCAAATTAAAGTGTTTGGTGAAATGGCAAAGAAGGGCTATATTTATAAAGGCTTAAAACCGGTATATTGGTCCCCTTCTAGTGAATCAGCACTCGCAGAAGCTGAAATTGAATATAAAGATAAAAAATCTCCATCTATTTATGTTGCGTTTGATGTAAAAGATGGAAAAGATGTCTTAGATACAGATACGAAAATCATTATCTGGACAACAACACCTTGGACAATTCCTGCAAACTTAGGAATTACTGTACATGCTGATTTAAATTATGTGGTTGTAAATGTTTCAGGAACGAAATATGTCGTTGCAGAAGATTTATTAGAATCAGTTTCAAACGAAATTGGCTGGGAAAATCCTGCTGTTATTAAAACAGTAAAAGGTCAAGAACTTGAAAATATCCTTGCGAAACACCCAATTTATGATCGAGATTCACTTGTCATGTTAGGGGAACATGTTACAACAGATGCAGGTACAGGTTGCGTTCACACTGCGCCAGGTCACGGGGAAGATGACTTCCTTGTTGGGAAAAAATATGGATTAGATGTTTTAAGCCCGCTTGATGACAAAGGAGTATTTACGAGCGAAGCTCCTGGATTTGAAGGGTTATTTTATGATAAAGCGAACAAAAATGTAACTGAAAAGTTAGAAGAAGTAGGAGCTTTATTAAAGTTAAGTTTTATTACGCACTCTTATCCGCATGATTGGAGAACGAAAAAGCCAGTCATTTATCGTGCGACGGCTCAATGGTTCGCTTCCATTAAAGATTTCCGTAATGAACTGTTAGAGGCAATTAAAGAAACAAAATGGGTCCCAACTTGGGGAGAAACACGATTATTTAACATGGTTAGAGATCGTGGAGATTGGTGTATTTCCCGTCAACGCGTATGGGGAGTTCCGATCCCTGTCTTTTATGGTGAAAATGGGGAACCAATCATCACAGATGAAACGATTGACCATGTTTCAAATCTTTTCCGTGAGCACGGATCAAATGTATGGTTTGAACGTGAAGCGAAAGATTTATTACCTGATGGATTTACACATGAGTCTAGTCCAAATGGCCAGTTTACGAAGGAAAATGATATTATGGACGTTTGGTTCGACTCTGGTTCCTCGCACCAAGCCGTATTAGAAGAACGTGAAGATCTGCAGCGTCCAGCTGATCTATATCTAGAAGGTTCCGACCAGTATCGCGGCTGGTTCAACTCTTCTTTATCTACTGCGGTAGCTGTCACAGGAAAGGCACCTTATAAAGGAGTACTCAGCCACGGGTTTGCTCTTGATGGTGATGGCAGAAAGATGAGTAAATCATTAGGAAATGTTGTTGTTCCTGCAAAAGTTATGAATCAATTAGGTGCGGATATCTTAAGATTATGGGTTGCCTCTGTTGATTATCAAGCAGATGTTCGTGTATCAGATGCTATTCTTAAGCAAGTGGCAGAAGTTTATCGTAAAATTAGAAATACATTCCGTTTCTTATTAGGAAACTTAGCGGACTTTGATCCAAATACTGATAAAGTTGCATTTGAAAACTTGCGTGAAGTTGATCAATTCATGCTCGTTAAATTAAATAAATTAATCAAAAATGTTCGCCATGCTTATGAATCCTATGAGTACGCAGCTATTTACCACGCTGTAAATAACTTCTGTACCCTGGATCTAAGCTCATTCTATCTCGACTTTGCAAAGGATGTTCTTTATATTGAGGCAAAAGATCATCATGATCGCCGTTCTATTCAGACGGTCTTAAATGAATGCTTACTTGCTTTAACAAAGCTAGTGGCTCCGATTCTTCCGCATACAACGGACGAAGTGTGGGGATATATCGATCATGTTGAAGAAGAAAGTGTGCAATTAACCGACTTCCCTGAATATGTCGACCTTCCAAATGCGGATTCTTTAGAGCAAAAATGGACTGCTTTTATGAAATTGCGTGACGATGTCTTAAAAGCATTAGAAGAAGCAAGAAATGCAAAAGTAATTGGAAAATCATTAACAGCTAAAGTAACATTATATGTTAATGAAAAATCAAGGCAACTACTTGAATCAATTTCCGAAAATGTAGCTCAACTATTTATTGTTTCAGAATTTGAGGTAGCAGGTTCTTATGAGCAAGCTCCTGAAGAAGCATTGAAATTGGAGACTGCAGCGATTGTCGTTTCTAAGGCCGAAGGGGAAACATGTGAACGCTGCTGGGTTGTTACTCCTGAGGTTGGTAAAGTAGAAGAACATCCGACTTTATGTCCTCGTTGTGCACAGGTAGTTAAGGAAAATTATAGTCATCTAAGTTAAAGGTTAACAAAAGAAATCTGTCGTTTTTGGCAGATTTCTTTTTATTTTGGACCTTATGCAATCGTTCCTGATAAAAATAATTCCATAAACGCAAATAGTTGTTTTCACTGTCAAATGTTTTCCTGTGTTGATCATGACCTTGCGGAGATACTAAGTAAAAATAAGATTAACGGAGGGTTAGATATGAATGCAAATGAACGTAAGCTCTATTTAGAACTCCGTACGATGAGAAAGGAATTAATTGAAAGGTTAGATAAGAAAGATGGATCTTCTCCGATAATGCCTATTATTGAGGAAGAATTAAAGGATATTGAAGAAACGCTGACAAAGATCGAAAACGGGCAATATGGACTCTGTGAAATTTCAGGTGAGTTTATTCCAAAAGACGTGCTTGAAATGATGCCAACCATCAGGTCTCTGGATGATATGGATAAGATGGAACAGTATTATTGCAAACCGATCTACTCTTAAGATGCTGTCGTTTTTATGTATAGTGTGCTAAAATGCAAAGGTAACAAAGTTATGCATTTGGAGGTTGCCTTTGTGTTTTATTATTACATACTCGCAATTATTATTATTGCTATTGATCAATGGACAAAATGGCTGATTGTAAAAAATATGGAACTGGGAGAAAGTATTCCTGTCATTGAAAACTTTCTTTATATTACATCCCATCGAAATCGTGGTGCTGCATGGGGAATTCTGCAAGGACAAATGTGGTTTTTCTATATCATAACAGTAATCGTCATTGTTGGAATTATTTATTACATGTCTAAGGCAGCCAAGGGAAAGTGGTTTTTGGGTGTATCACTGGCCTTAATGCTCGGTGGTGCAATTGGAAACTTTATCGACCGTGTTTTCCGAAAAGAAGTAGTCGACTTTGTTAACACGTATATTTTCGGTTATGATTTTCCTATCTTTAATGTCGCTGATTCGGCACTGGTTGTCGGAGTGGCATTTCTAATGATCCAAATGCTGCTTGAAGAGAGGGAAGCAAAAAAGGAGAAAGCTCATGGAGAAAATCAATCACATCGTAAATGATGAACAGGTTAATGAAAGGATAGATAAGGTCCTTTCATCCATAAATAATGAATGGTCACGAACACAAGTGCAACAATGGATAAAAGATGGACAGGTCCTCGTGAATGGAAAAAAAATTAAGACAAATTATAAAGGCAGTTTAGATGATCATATCGAAATTACCATTCCTGAGCCAGAAGAACTAGATGTTATTCCCGAGGAAATGAACCTCGATATTTATTATGAGGACGGAGATGTTTTAGTCGTTAATAAGCCAAAAGGAATGGTCGTTCATCCGGCACCAGGACATTTGACAGGGACACTTGTAAATGGATTAATGGCTCATTGTACAGATCTGTCTGGGATTAATGGTGTATTGCGTCCTGGAATTGTCCATCGCATTGATAAGGACACCTCAGGTTTGCTTATGGTTGCCAAAAATGATATTGCACATGAAAGCTTAGTGAATCAACTCGTGGAAAAAACAGTAACGAGGAAGTATAGAGCGATTGTGCATGGAAATATCCCGCATGACCATGGCACAATTGACGCACCTATTGCACGTGATCCGAAAGATCGTCAAAGTATGACGGTTGTAGACAATGGAAAACATGCGGTAACTCATTTTCAAGTTCTAGAACGCTTTAAGGACTTTACCTTGGTTGAATGCCAATTGGAAACAGGCCGTACCCATCAAATTCGCGTCCATATGAAATATATCGGCTACCCTCTTGCAGGGGATCCAAAATATGGACCACGAAAGACGCTGCAGATTGATGGACAAGCACTTCATGCGGGTATTCTAGGGTTTACCCATCCAAGAACAGAGGAGTATTTAGAGTTTGAGGCACCGCTGCCTTCCTATTTTGAAGAGCTCCTTGAGACGCTTCGAAATAATCGTTGACAAAATACGATAAGTGAATTAAGATAACAATAGTTGAATAAGACCTTTAAAACAGTCCTGTGAGGCTGAGAAGGAAACGGAATTGTAAAGAGAATCCTTGTATAGGGTTTAATTTACATACATTGGCACTCGTCTATCCTCTCATCCAAAAGGTGAGAGGATTTTTGCTGTTTAAGCAACCGTTTCTAAGGTTCGAAAGGAGCGATAGACAATGTCACAAAAAGCAGTGGTACTTGACGAACAAGCAATTAGAAGAGCTTTAACAAGGGTAGCACACGAGATTATTGAAAAAAATAAAGGGATAGAAGATTGTGTGCTAGTTGGCATTCGCACAAGAGGGATTTATTTAGCAGAGCGGCTCGCGGAGCGTATCCAGCAAATTGAAGGAAAACCAATTGGGGTTGGAGAACTTGATATCACCCTATACCGAGATGATCTAACCAAGAAAACAGGTGATCAAGAACCATTAGTGAAAGGTTCAGACATCAAACATGAGATTACAAACAAAACGGTTGTCCTAGTAGATGATGTGCTATATACAGGAAGAACGGTAAGAGCGGCACTAGATGCACTTGTTGATATAGGAAGACCTTCTTCTGTTCAGTTAGCTGTACTTGTAGACCGAGGGCATCGTGAACTTCCTATAAGAGCAGATTATGTTGGGAAAAACATCCCAACATCAAGCTCAGAAAAAATTGTCGTGGAATTAAAAGAAGTTGATCAAAATGATCAAGTAAGTATACATGAAAAATAACAAACCTTTAAATGTAGTCCAGAGAGGCTAAAAAGGGAATGACGGTAAATGAGGTTCATTCATTTTACTGTTCTTCCTCGCCTCTTTGAACATAGTTCAAAGAGGTTTTTGTATGAATAGAACATTCATAAAGGAGAAGTAATGATGAATAAACCAATACTAGACATTAATGATGTACCTAATAAAGTTCAATGGGTAACCCTAAGTTTACAACATTTATTTGCAATGTTTGGAGCAACGATTCTCGTTCCATATTTGGTCGGATTAAGTCCCGCGATTGCACTATTATCAAGCGGGTTAGCGACACTTGCGTTCCTGATTATCACAAAATGGCAGGTTCCAGCCTATCTGGGCTCATCCTTTGCCTTTATTGCGCCGATTATAGCTGCGAAAGCTGCAGGCGGTCCAGGTGCTGCAATGATTGGAAGCTTTATGGCGGGGTTAGTTTATGGAATTGTAGCACTCGTTATTAAAAAAGCAGGTTACCGTTGGATTATGAATTTACTGCCACCAATTGTAGTAGGTCCTGTCATTATTGTCATCGGACTGGCGCTAGCCGGAACTGCAGTTGACATGGCAATGAACAACCCGGATGGGGAATATAGCTTATTACACTTTTCGGTAGCATTGGTCACCTTAATTGCCACGATTATCTTTAATCTTTATGCAAAAGGAATGCTTAGTCTTATCCCGATATTAGCTGGAATAATCGTTGGATATATCTACGCATTTACAGTTGGAATTGTAGATTTCTCATTAGTGCGAGAGGCAAGCTGGTTTGAAATGCCAGATTTCATCATTCCTTTCGTGGACTACGAAGTAAACGTCACATTAGATATAGCCTTACTGATGGTACCAGTCGCAATCGTTACTCTTTCAGAGCATATCGGTCACCAGCTTGTGTTAAGTAAAATTGTTGGTCGCGATTATATAAAAGAGCCTGGCTTACATCGTTCAATCCTAGGTGATGGAATGGGCACCATGATTTCTGCCCTAATTGGGGGCCCTCCAAAGACCACATATGGTGAAAATATTGGGGTTCTTGCGATGACAAAAGTATACAGTGTGTATGTAGTAGCAGGTGCAGCAGTGATCGCGATCATCTTTGGATTTGTCGGAAAGGTAACAGCGTTAATTAGTTCAATTCCTACTCCAGTAATGGGAGGCGTATCGATCCTATTATTCGGAATCATCGCATCTTCAGGATTAAGAATGCTTGTAGACAGTAAAATAGACTTTGGAAATAATCGAAATTTGGTCATTTCATCCGTCATTCTTGTTGTAGGGATCGGCGGGGCTTTTATAAAAGTAACAGAAGGTTTTCAAATTCAAGGCATGGCACTTGCAGCGATTATTGGGATACTTTTAAATCTAATCCTGCCTGGAAGAGAAATGGCTTCTGACAGTATGTTTGAGGAAACAGTAAATGATAAACAAGATAATAACGATGTAGCTTGAGAATCACCTTTTAATTAAGTCCAGAGAGATTTGCAAGGGTGGAAAATCAAGTCGGCCGCATTCTCTAGAAAGTGAAAATAGAGAAAATTATGACCGACTGACTTTTCATAACACCCTGACAATTGTCAGGGTGTTTTTTTACAAACTAAACTCCAAAGGGAGGCTACATGATGAAACACTTTTTAATGACTACAGACTTGTCAATCGATGAAATGAATGAAATTTTATATGAAGCACAAAAATTTGCTGAAGGTGAAATTTGGAGACCAGAACAACAAACCTTTGTTGCGAACCTCTTTTTAGAGCCCAGTACAAGAACAAAATCTAGTTTTGAAGTAGCTGAAAGAAGACTGGGATTAGAAGTTATTCCATTTGAAGCATCTACTTCAAGTGTTCAAAAAGGAGAAACACTATACGACACCGTTCGTACGTTAGAGTCTATCGGATTAAGTGCTGTTGTGATTCGGCATAAGGTCGACCGGTACTTTGAGGAACTGATCGGAAAAACAGGCATTTCCATCATAAATGCGGGTGATGGCTGCGGGCATCATCCAACACAATCCATGCTCGATTTGTTAACGATCAAACAAGAATTCGGCCATTTTTACGGCTTAAAGGTAGCGATTATCGGAGACCTGCGTCACAGCAGGGTGGCAAGATCAAATGCAGATGCGCTGCAACGTTTGGGTGCTGATGTGGTATTTTCAGGCCCGGAAGAATGGTTCGATAAAAGCTTATTGAAGCATGGACGTTATGAAGAGGTGGACGAAGCAATGTCAACATCAGATGTTGTCATGCTGCTTCGGATCCAGCATGAACGCCATGAAGATGGAGGATCGGGTATTGCTGAAGAATATCACCGAGCTTACGGGTTGACCATTGAAAGAGAAAGAAAAATGAAGCAGGAAAGCATCATTATGCACCCGGCACCTGTTAATCGGGATGTCGAAATTGCTGATAGTTTAGTAGAATGTAAGAGATCAAGAATTTTCAAACAAATGCAAAATGGTGTGTTTGTAAGAATGGCTGTCTTAAAAAGATCATTACAATTACAAGGGGGATACAATCATGGGAATCATCATCAAAAATGGCCAGTTGCTTACTAATGAAGGAGAATTCAAAAAGGTTGAGCTATATATAGAGGACGGAAAAGTTCAAGAAATTGACGAAAAGATTTTAAGAGAAGCTGACGAAACGATAGATGCAGAAGGAAAACTGATTGCACCAGGATTAATTGATCTGCATGTTCATCTTCGTGAACCAGGGGGAGAGAAAAAAGAAACGATTGCAACAGGCACTCTTGCAGCAGCGAAAGGCGGCTTTACGACTGTTGCTCCTATGCCAAATACGAGACCCGTTCCAGATTCAAAGGAACAATTAGAATGGTTAAACAAACGTATTGAAGAAACTGCAGCAGTTCGTGTTCTGCCATATGCATCCATTACGATTCGTGAGCTTGGCCAGGAACTAACAAACTTTGAAGAATTAAAGGAAGCTGGAGCGTTTGCGTTCACAGATGATGGAGTAGGAGTCCAGAATGCTCAGATGATGTTAGAGGCCATGAAACGAGCTTCTAGTATTAATATGCCAATTGTTGCTCACTGTGAAGAAAATACGCTGATCAACAAAGGAGCAGTCCATGAAGGGGAATTTTCAAAAAAGCATGGCATAAACGGAATTCCTTCTGTATGTGAATCCGTACATATTGCCAGAGACGTTTTATTAGCAGAAGCAGCAGATTGTCACTACCACGTTTGTCATATCAGCACGAAGGAATCAGTACGAGTGGTAAGGGATGCAAAACGTGCAGGAATTAAAGTAACAGCAGAGGTAACACCACATCATTTGCTGCTTTGTGAAGATGACATTCCGGGACTTGATCCTAACTACAAAATGAATCCTCCTCTAAGAGGGAAAGAGGATCTGCATGCATTAATTGAGGGGCTATTAGACGGAACAATCGACTTTATTGCAACGGACCATGCTCCACATACTGCTGAGGAAAAGGCTGAAGGGATGCAGCTCGCGCCATTTGGAATTGTTGGCTTAGAAACAGCATTCCCACTTTTATATACCCATTTTGTAGAAAAAGGGATTATGACTTTAAAACAGTTAATTGACTTTTTAACGATTAAACCTGCAGATGCATTTGGCTTGCCATTTGGAAAAATCGAAGTTGGTGCACCAGCAGATTTAGTCATTCTAGATTTGGACCATAAAGAAACAATTAATCCAGAGAACTTTTTATCAAAAGGAAAGAACACACCGTTTGCTGGCTGGGAATGTAAAGGATGGCCTGTTTTAACGATGGTAGATGGGAAAATTGCTTGGAGTAGGGAGAGTGTAAAGGCATGAAAAAGCAATTAATACTTGAGGACGGCAGCGTTTTTATCGGAGAAGGATTTGGAAGTGATACTTCGTCAATTGGGGAAGTAGTCTTTAATACAGGAATGACAGGATACCAAGAAATTTTATCTGACCCATCTTACTGCGGACAGATCGTAACATTAACGTATCCCCTAGTTGGAAACTATGGAATTAATCGTGATGACTTTGAATCGATTACTCCTGCTATCAATGGTTTTATTGTAAAAGAAGCTTCAGATTTCCCATCAAATTGGAGAAACGAACTATCTTTACATGAGTATTTTCAAAATAAAAATATTCCTGGAATTGCAGGGATTGATACGAGAATGCTGACAAGGATTATTAGAAAATACGGCACATTAAAAGGCATGATTTGTAACATTGAAGAAAAAGTGGAGGATGTTTTAGAAAGATTGAGAGCCACTCAACTAAGGCATGATCAGGTGAAACAAGTTTCTACGAAAACTCCATATCCAAGCCCAGGCCGTGGGAAAAGAGTGGTGTTAGTTGATTTCGGTATGAAACATGGAATTCTAAGAGAACTCAACAATCGAAATTGTGATGTTATTGTTGTTCCTTATAACACAACAGCGGAAGAGATTTTAGCACTTAGTCCTGATGGAGTAATGCTTTCAAATGGCCCTGGGGATCCAAAAGATGTTGAAGAGGCCATTGCAATGATTAAAGGAATATTAGGAAAGGTTCCATTGTTTGGAATTTGCTTAGGACATCAATTATTTGCTTTAGCTTGCGGTGCTAACACAGAAAAAATGAAGTTTGGCCACCGAGGATCTAATCATCCAGTGAAAGATTTAGCAACAGGAAAAGTGGCCTTAACCTCTCAAAACCATGGATACACAGTGAAAGAAGACTCAATTGAAAATACTCGTCTTGACGTCACACATATTGCTGTAAATGATGGAAGTATTGAAGGCCTTAAACATAAAGATTTTCCTGCTTTCACAGTCCAATACCATCCAGAAGCATCTCCTGGACCAGAGGATGCAAACTACTTATTTGATCAATTTTTACAGATGATTGAAACTGAAGAAAGCGGGTGTGCAGAAAAATGCCAAAGCGTACAGATATAAACACGATACTAGTAATTGGTTCTGGTCCGATTGTGATCGGCCAAGCAGCAGAATTTGATTATGCAGGAACACAGGCTTGTATAGCTCTAAAAGAAGAAGGCTATAAAGTAATTCTAGTAAACTCAAACCCTGCAACGATTATGACAGATACAGAGATTGCAGATACAGTCTATATCGAACCACTTACACTAGAATTTGTGAGCAGAATTATTCGCAAAGAACGCCCGGATGCGCTTGTTCCGACACTTGGCGGACAAACAGGATTGAACTTGGCAGTAGAGTTAGCGAAATCAGGAGTGCTGGAAGAATGTGGAGTAGAAATACTCGGAACTAAGCTTTCAGCGATCGAGAAAGCAGAAGATCGCGACCTGTTTCGTAACCTAATGAATGAACTTGGAGAACCTGTGCCAGAAAGTGAAATTATTCACAGCCTTGATGAAGCATTAGCATTCGTTAAAATAGTTGGTTATCCAGTAATCGTCCGCCCTGCATTTACACTAGGCGGAACGGGCGGCGGAATATGCCATGATGAAGACGAACTAAGAGAAATCGTACAAAGCGGTTTAAAATATAGCCCGGTAACACAATGTTTGCTTGAAAAGAGCATAGCTGGTTTTAAAGAAATTGAATATGAAGTGATGAGAGACAGCAAAGATAATGCGATTGTAGTGTGTAATATGGAGAACTTTGATCCAGTAGGCGTGCATACCGGTGATTCGATCGTTGTAGCACCAAGTCAAACCCTAAGTGATCGTGAATACCAGCTTTTGCGAAATGCATCATTGAAAATCATCCGTGCTCTTGAAATCGAGGGCGGCTGTAACGTACAGCTTGCACTTGATCCATATAGTTTTAACTACTACATTATTGAAGTGAATCCAAGGGTAAGTCGTTCTTCGGCTCTTGCTTCAAAAGCAACTGGCTACCCAATTGCAAAGCTAGCTGCAAAAATTGCTGTCGGTTTAACACTTGATGAGATGATGAATCCTGTTACTGGAAAAACTTATGCATCTTTTGAACCAGCACTAGATTATATTGTGTCAAAAATCCCTCGCTGGCCATTTGATAAATTTGAATCAGCGAACAGAACGCTCGGAACACAAATGAAAGCAACAGGTGAGGTAATGGCGATTGGCCGTACCTTTGAGGAGTCACTCTTAAAAGCAGTTCGTTCTTTGGAGGCGAATGTATTCCATCTGTCTTTAAATGATGCAGAGGATATCACAGATGAACTAATTGAGAAGCGTATCCGTAAAGCTGGAGATGAACGTCTATTCTATATCGGTGAGGCATTAAGACGCGGTGTAAGCATCGATACGATCCATGACTGGAGTGAAATCGATCTATTTTTCTTAAATAAGCTTCAAAAAATAGTCAAATTTGAAAAAGAGGTTGAAAAGTCACCATTCGATCAAGAAATTGCGCGTAAAGCAAAAGAAATGGGATTTGCCGATAAGACTATTGCTGATCTATGGAATACTTCTGAGTTGGAAATATATAACTGGAGAAAAGAAAATGGTATGGTCCCAGTCTATAAAATGGTTGATACTTGTGCTGCAGAGTTTGAATCTGAAACTCCTTATTATTATGGAACATATGAAATGGAGAACGAATCCCTTGTGACAGATCGTAAAAGTGTGATGGTGTTGGGTTCGGGACCAATTCGGATTGGGCAGGGAGTTGAGTTCGATTATTCAACTGTACATGCGGTTTGGGCCATTAAAGAGGCAGGATATGAGGCGATTATTGTTAATAACAACCCGGAGACTGTATCAACAGACTTCAGTATTTCTGACAAACTCTATTTTGAACCTTTAACGATTGAGGATGTCATGCATATTATCGACCTAGAGAAGCCTGAAGGTGTTGTTGTTCAGTTTGGCGGACAAACAGCGATCAACTTAGCTTCAGCACTTGTCCAAAGAGGGGTAAAAATACTGGGTACTTCTCTGGAAAATATCGATGGTGCAGAAGACCGCGATAAATTTGAGCATGCTCTTTCAAGATTAGGAATACCGCAGCCAAAAGGGAAGACAGCTTTGTCTGTACCTGAAGCGGTAGAAATTGCTGCAAATATTGGCTATCCAGTGCTTGTAAGACCTTCCTATGTATTAGGTGGGAGAGCGATGGAAATTGTTTATCATGAAGAAGAACTGCTTCATTATATGAAGAATGCCGTGAAGATTAATCCAGAACACCCGGTTTTAATTGATCGTTATTTAACCGGAAAAGAAATTGAAGTTGACGCAATCTGTGATGGTGAGAATGTACTTATTCCTGGAATAATGGAACATATTGAAAGAGCGGGTGTCCATTCTGGAGATTCGATTGCCGTTTACCCGCCGCAAAGCATCAGTGCTGATGTAAAAGAAAAGCTGATTGATTACACGGTAAGACTTGGAAAGGGTCTTGGGATTATTGGATTGCTCAATATTCAATATGTAGTATCCAAAGGTGAAGTATTTGTTATTGAAGTTAATCCTCGTTCGAGCCGTACTGTTCCATTCTTAAGCAAAATTACCAATGTACCGATGGCGAACATCGCAACAAAGGTTATTTTAGGGCAATCGTTAAAAGAACAAGGGTATGAAACTGGCTTGGTGCCAGAGAAAACAGGAGTTTATGTTAAGGTTCCTGTATTCTCCTTTGCAAAACTCCGCAGAGTGGATATCACATTAGGACCTGAGATGAAATCAACAGGAGAAGTAATGGGGAAAGATTTCACATTGGAGAAAGCATTGTATAAGGGACTAGTGGCGTCAGGAATGACCATCCAAAAGTTTGGAACTGTTTTGATGACGATTGCCGACAAAGACAAGCAAGAGTCATTGCTTATTGCTAAACGTTTTGCCGCTATTGGATATCGATTAATGGCTACAAGCGGAACAGCAAGCTACCTGCAAGCTGAAGGAATTCCTGTTCAAGTAGTTGGCAAGATTGGCACAGAAGGCCCAGATTTATTAGATGTGATCCGAAACGGCGAAGCGCAGTTCGTTATCAACACATTAACAAAGGGAAAACAGCCGGAACGAGATGGATTTAGAATTAGACGGGAATCTGTTGAAAATGGAGTGCCTTGCTTAACTTCTTTAGATACAGCTGAAGCGATGTTACGTGTCATCGAATCTATGACATTCTCTGCAGAAGCAATGGATAAACAAGTCGTGAAACAGGAGGCTGTACTTTCGTGATTGTAAAGGAACTTTGCCAAATTACTTCTCAAAAAGAAATTGCCCATGACATTTTTGAGCTCACCTTAAAAGGTGAGCTTCCTAACAGCATGAATGAACCTGGTCAATTCGTCCATATGAAAGTCTCAAACGGCTTAGACCCGCTTTTAAGAAGACCGATTTCTATTGCTAATATTGATAAGAAAGCAAGTGAATTCACGGTAATCTACCGAAAAGATGGACGAGGCACCACAATCCTTTCTGAAAAACAACCAGGAGAGAAAGTAGATGTACTTGGCCCATTAGGTCATGGTTTTCCGGTTGAAGAAGTAAACAAAGGTGAAACAGCTTTGCTTGTTGGTGGCGGTATCGGAGTTCCTCCTCTATATCAATTATCGAAAGAGCTCGTCCAAAAGGGTGTAAGGGTTATCCATGTTCTAGGCTTTCAAACAAAAGATGTTGTGTTTTATGAGGAAGCTTTTTCAAAGCTTGGTAAAACGTATATTGCGACGGTAGACGGTACAGCTGGTACGAAAGGGTTCGTTACAGATGTGATCAATAATGAAGAACTAAACTTTGATATTATCTATTCTTGCGGACCAACACCAATGTTAAGGGCTCTCGAAAACAATTATTCTAGTAATCATAAAGTTTATTTATCACTTGAAGAACGGATGGGATGCGGGATCGGTGCGTGTTTTGCCTGCGTATGTCACACTGCTGATGACCCAACAGGTTTTTCTTATAAAAAGGTTTGCAGTGATGGACCTGTATTTAAAGCAGGGGAGGTTCTACTATGAAAGGATTACAAGTTGAACTGCCAGGATTAAGCTTAAAAAATCCAATCATGCCAGCCTCTGGCTGCTTTGGCTTTGGAAGAGAATTCAGTGACTTATATGATTTAAGTATGCTTGGGGCGATTATGATTAAAGCAACTACGGTAGAACCGCGATTTGGAAATCCTACTCCTCGCGTGGCTGAAACGTCTGCCGGGATGCTGAATGCGATTGGACTGCAGAATCCGGGGCTGGAAAAGGTGTACCATGTAGAACTGCCATGGCTTGCGCAATTTGATGTACCAATCATTGCGAATGTTGCTGGTTCGACGGAAGAGGATTATGTACAAGTGGCAAGAGAAATTTCAAAAGCTCCTAATGTACATGCTCTTGAATTGAATATATCCTGCCCGAATGTCAAAACAGGTGGAATTGCGTTTGGAACCATTCCTGAAGTAGCCAAGAACTTAACGAAAAAGGTAAAAGAGGTGTCTGAGGTTCCTGTTTACGTGAAGCTTTCACCAAATGTTACCAATATTGTTGACATGGCAAAAGCTGTTGAAGACGGCGGAGCGGATGGGTTAACGATGATTAACACGTTGCTGGGAATGAGACTTGACTTAAAAACAGGTCAGCCAATCCTGGCAAATAAGTCAGGCGGACTTTCAGGACCAGCGATAAAGCCTGTTGCGATTCGGATGATTTATGAAGTATCTCAGCAAGTATCACTTCCTATCATCGGGATGGGAGGGGTACAGACTGCAGAAGATGTCATTGAATATTTCTTTGCAGGTGCCAGTGCGGTAGCTGTAGGTACAGCTAATTTTGTGGACCCATTTGTTTGTCCATCGATCATTAATGAATTGCCAGAACTGGTAGATAGACTAGGCGTTGATCATATTTCGGAAATTACGGGAAGGAGCTGGAAAACTTTTGAAAAATCTAATCATCGCGCTTGACTTCGGAAATAAAAATGAAGTTTTTCAGTTTCTGAATCATTTTGAAAAGGAAAAATTATTTTTAAAAGTTGGAATGGAACTGTTTTACCAGGAAGGTCCTGCTATTATCCATGAACTCAAAGAAAAAGACCACAGTATTTTCTTAGATTTAAAGCTGCATGATATTCCGAACACAGTGTATGGCGGGATGAAAAGTCTAGCTCATCTTGGATGTGATCTTGTAAACGTTCATGCTGCCGGAGGGAAAGAAATGATGATGGCAGCCCTTGAGGGTTTAGAGGCAGGAACTGAAGCAGGGAAGAAAAGACCTGATATCATTGCAGTGACTCAATTAACCAGTACTTCTGAAGAGCAAATGCAGAGTGAACAGCTAATTGATCGAACACTTCAGGAATCTGTTCTTCATTACGCATCTTTAGCTGGGTCAGCAGGTCTAGATGGGGTAGTTTGTTCGTCACATGAGACAAGTTTAATCAGAAATAAGCTTGGAAACGACTTTTTAACCGTTACACCGGGAATCCGTCTAAGCTCTGATAGCGTGGGAGATCAAAAAAGAGTCGCATCCCCTCAGTTTGCAAGAGAATCTGGAGCATCTGCCATTGTTGTTGGCAGGGGGATTACAAAAGCAGAGAATCCATTAGAAAGTTATCTACTATATAAGCAGGCATGGGAAGGAGTTCTATCATGAAGAAATTAATCGCAGCAAGGTTACTAGAAATTGAAGCAGTTGCCCTACAGCCGAATAACCCATTCACATGGGCGTCCGGGCTAAAATCTCCCATTTATTGTGATAATCGATTAACGCTGAGCTTTCCGCAAATTCGTAAAGAAATCGCTGGCGGCCTGCAAGAATTAATTAGGGAGCATTTCTCTGGAGTCGAGCTAATAGCTGGGACTGCAACTGCTGGTATTCCACATGCCGCATGGGTTAGTGAGTTATTAGATTTGCCAATGTGTTATGTTCGTTCAAAGCCAAAGGGACATGGAAAAGGAAATCAAATCGAAGGCAAAGCAGCGCAAGGCCAAAAAGTTGTTGTGGTAGAGGATTTAATTTCAACAGGCGGCAGTGTGATTACAGCTGTTAATGCGTTACGAGAAGCTGGTTGTGAAGTGCTGGGTGTTGTCTCAATCTTCACATACGAGCTTGAAAAGGGGAAAGAGCTGCTTAAGGATTCAGATATTACTGCTTATTCTTTAACTGATTTCTCAACACTAGTACAAGTAGCGGAAGAAAAAGGATATATAAAAGAAGAAGATATGACGAAACTAACGCAATGGAAGAAGGACCCTGCAGAGTGGGGAAAAATCTATCATTAAAAAATGAAAAGCACCTCATTGGTGCTTTTCATTTTTTAATTTTAAGACGGTTTCTGCGTTTGGTGTTACATAAACCGTTTGTTGATTATCGTAGATAACAAATCCCGGCTTCGCACCGCTTGGTTTTTTTACATGGCGAATTTTCGTAAAGTCTACCGGTACCGAGCTTGAGTCTTTTGCTTTACTAAAATAGGCTGCGAGCGTGGCTGCTTCAAGGATCGTTTCCTCTGCAGGCTCTTTACTTCGAATCACCACATGTGAACCAGGTATATCCTTCGTATGCAGCCATATATCGTCTTTTGCAGCAACTTTATTCGTTAAATAATCATTTTGTTTATTGTTTTTCCCAACGAGTATTTCTGTTCCGTCCGATGAAAGATATTTTTCTAATGTTGGTTTTAAGTTTTGTGCTTTTTTATTTTGCCGTTTTTGCCGGGCCCGCAAATAACCGCCTTCAATTAACTCTTCTCTAATTTCTTCAATATCTTTAGGAGAAGCGGCTTCTACTTGCTGCAAAAGACTCTCAAAATAATGAACTTCTTCTTTCGCTTTTTCCACTTGCTGACCGGCCATTACCGAAGCTGTTTTCGCCTTTTGATATTTTGTAAAGTACTTTTGTGCATTTTCAGATGGTGTCTTTTGGGGATCCAAAGGTATCACGATTTCACCGCCATTTTCGTCGTAGTAATTGATGACGCTGATCTCTTTCATCCCTTTGTGTACAGCATATAAATTAGCTGTTAACAATTCCCCATAAAGCTGGAATTCATCCGCATGCTTCGCTTCTTCCAATGTAGTTTGAAGCTTTTTAATTTTCTTTTCGTTTTTTTCCTTTTCATTTAGGATAAACCGTTCGATGTCATTTGCTTGCTGCTTAACTCGATCACGTCCTGCTTTGCCAAAATAATAGCGGTCGAGAAGCTCACTAAGAGAAGCAAAGCCCGTAGATTTTCCCTTTAGATGTTCCAGTGGAAAAAGATAAAAAGATTCTTTTTTCTCATTGTATGTAATCGCAGGTAGGTACTCATGATTTTTTAGCTGCTGAACTTTTGCTAAAAAGGCCTTAGGTAATGTTGTCCTGTTAGCGAGCCCTGCTTGAAACATGACTTCCTTCGCAAAAATGGGCGAGATGCCTGCAAACTGTTCAACGATTTGTTTATCTAGTTTTCCAGCATTGAAATCTAATCTTTTTAAGACATCTTCTTCACTTGCCTCAAAGGGATTAAATTTATTTTGTGCTGGCGGGAGTACGTATTCATGCCCAGGCATAATAGAACGATGAGTATTAACTGCAAAAGAAATATGTTTAATACTGTCTAGTATCACATTCTTGGATTTATCAATCAGAATAATATTGCTGTGTCTTCCCATAATCTCAACAATTAATTGTTTATAGGAAATATCCCCAATTTCATTCCTGCCTTTTACATCAAAGACAATGATACGATCAAGGCCGATTTGGCGGACATCTTCCAAAATAAACCCTTCTAAGTGCTTTCGTAAAAGCATGCAAAACATAGGGGGTTCGCTTGGATTTTCAAATTGTTCGTTTGTGAGCTGTGCTCTTGCATAGCTGGGATGAACGGAAAGCAGCAGCCTATGGTTTTTTCCGTTAGCCCGAATAATCAGGACGATTTCATTTTTAAATGGTTGATGTATTTTATTAATTCTCCCGCCTTTTAAAGCGGAGGAGAACTCCTCGGTTATGGCTCTTGTAAATAATCCGTCAAATGACATATTGAACATCCTTTACTTATTTAAATAGTATCTCTTTTAATTGTAGCATTTTTTAGGACAAGGCTGAATATGCTTTCCTTAGAGTGAGTTTGTACTATTATTGAGGAGGGTGTGAGATGGCCGGATGAAGTTCCATGAAATGAATGAACGAGAAGCAGAAGAAGCCTTAAATACCGACTTTGATCAAGGCTTGGCCGAAACAGACGTAGAAAAACGTATTAAACAATACGGCTATAATGAGTTACAAGAAGGGGAAAAGCAATCTGCTTTGCTCTTGTTTTTCAGTCAATTTAAAGATTTTATGGTTCTTGTATTATTAGGTGCAATATTAATTTCAGGAATATTAGGCGAATATATAGATGCAATTGCGATCATGGCCATTGTAATCATCAATGCTTTTCTTGGCTTTTTTCAAGAAAGAAGAGCAGAAAAATCACTACAAGCCTTAAAAGAGCTTTCAGCACCTCAAGTAAATGTAAAAAGAAATGGTGAGTGGATTAAAATTCCTACAAGAGATATCGTCGTAGGAGATGTTCTAAAGTTCACAAGCGGTGACCGCATTGGGGCAGATGTAAGATTAATAGAAGCAAATAGTCTTGAAATTGAAGAATCAGCATTGACCGGTGAATCGCTGCCGGTAGCGAAAACAACAGGAGCGCTGGCCAAGGGCGAATTGGGAATTGGCGATCTTGAAAACATGGCTTTTATGGGAACAATGGTTACAAGAGGCAGCGGCATGGGGGTCGTTGTCGCTACAGGTATGAAAACAGCGATGGGACAGATTGCTGATTTACTCCAAAGCGCTGAAACCATGACCACGCCGTTACAAAGAAGATTGGAGCAGCTTGGGAAGATATTAATTATTGTTGCCCTAATGCTAACAGCGCTGGTTGTTGTACTTGGTATTTGGCAAGGACATGACTTATTTACAATGTTCTTTGCTGGAGTATCATTAGCTGTTGCCGCTATTCCTGAGGGCTTGCCAGCGATTGTCACCATTGCCTTGTCTTTGGGTGTTCAACGAATGATCAGGAAAAATGCAATTGTTAGAAAGCTTCCTGCGGTGGAGACTCTAGGCTGTGCGTCTGTTATTTGTTCTGATAAGACAGGAACGATGACACAAAATAAAATGACTGTCACCCATCTATGGAGCAGTGGCAAGACTTGGACTGTCGACGGAGTAGGCTATGAGCCAAAAGGCAGTTTCTATAAAAAGGACAGTGAACAGCCTATAAACTTAAATCAAGAAAAGGCTCTGCAGCAGATGCTAATGTTTGGAATACTATGCAATCACGCTGAGCTAAAAGAAAAAGAAAATGAATTTGTTATAGATGGGGACCCGACAGAAGGAGCTTTATTGGTAGCGGGTATGAAAGCTGGTTTTCAGCGCAATCAATTGCTGCAGCAGTATCAAATCCTTAATGAGTTTCCATTTGATTCAGCCCGCAAGATGATGTCCGTAGTCGTCAAAGATCCTAATGGAAGGCAATTTATTGTTACAAAAGGGGCACCAGATGTCTTGCTTGGTATCAGTGAGTCCATCCTTTGGGAAGGCAGGAAGCAGTACTTTTCAAATGGTGTAAAAGACAAGGTTCAAACAGCAATCAATGATCTTGCTTCACAAGCTTTACGTACGATTGCTATCGGCTTCAAAGAGGTTTCGGGAAATACGATAATTCTTGATGAAAAGGAAGCCGAAAAGGATTTAACCTTTATTGGCTTACAAGGTATGATTGACCCGCCAAGACCTGAGGTAAAGGAAGCTGTAAAAGAATGTAAAGAAGCAGGGATTAAAACTGTCATGATTACTGGTGACCATGTGATTACAGCGAAGGCAATTGCAGCACAGTTAGGGATTTTAACGAATAAAAGTAAGGTTTTGGATGGAAATGCATTATCCAATATGACGGTGGATGAGCTGGAGGAAGTAGTAGATGATGTAGCTGTTTTTGCACGTGTGTCACCCGAACATAAGTTGAAAATTGTGAAAGCACTTCAAAATAAGGGTCATATCGTTGCGATGACTGGTGATGGTGTGAATGATGCTCCTGCCATTAAAGCAGCAGATATTGGTATTGCAATGGGGATAACTGGAACGGATGTTGCGAAAGAAGCATCTGCGCTAGTTCTTTTAGATGACAATTTTGCAACAATAAAAGCAGCCATTAAAGAAGGGCGCAACATCTATGAAAATATTAGAAAGTTTATTCGTTACTTGCTTGCATCCAATGTAGGAGAGATCCTCGTTATGCTTTTTGCGATGCTGTTAGCATTGCCGCTTCCGCTCGTACCTATCCAAATTCTTTGGGTGAACTTGGTGACAGATGGACTGCCTGCGATGGCTTTAGGTTTAGATCAGCCTGAAGGCGATGTAATGAAGAGAAAACCTAGAAGTCCAAAAGAAGGTGTGTTTGCTAGAGGATTAGGATGGAAGGTCATATCAAGAGGATTTTTGATAGGAATAGTGACGTTAATTGCCTTTATGATTTCATATCATGAGAACCCAGACGAATTAATTTATGCCCAAACAGTAGCTTTCTCAACACTTGTGCTAGCACAGCTAATTCACGTATTTGATTGCCGCAGCGAAAAGTCCATACTTTCTCGAAATCCGTTTGGGAATAAGTATTTAGTTTGGGCCGTTCTCTCATCAGTACTCTTAATGTTTGTTGTTATTTACTATCCTCCTTTGCAGCCCATCTTCCATACGGTAGCAATTGAGGCAAAAGATTGGTTAATGATCTTCGGTTTAGCTTCAGTGCCAACTTTTTTACTTGCCTTCTCATTTTTGGCAAGAAAATCGAAGTGAATTGTGTTATAATCCAAAAGGTAGTAGAGAAATTCTCTATTACCTTTTTCTGTTCTGTATACATAATAATTTTTAAAATATTACCTATATTAGATGATTATAAGAAAAATCCATTTCCTAGATTGGATGTGTACATATGGTTGTAAGCATGACAGGGTTTGGAAGAGGCAAGTTTGAATCCGAGTCATTCACCGTTACAGTGGAAATGAAATCGGTTAATCATCGGTTTTCAGAGTACAATATTCGCATGCCGCGACAAATACTAAAAATAGAAGATAAAATTAAAAAGAAAATCAATGGTCATGTAACAAGAGGAAGAGTTGAGGTATTTATAACCGTTGAAGGAACGGTAAATGTAAATACAAGTGTTAATGTGAATTGGAATCTAATAGAAGAGTATTATCATGCACTGCAGACAATACAAGAAAAATATAACCTAGAGAATGAACTTTCCATTCAAGATTTAGTTAACCGTGACGAATTCATTACCATACAAGATGATGAAACTGGGAACGAAGAGCTGGAGAATGCAGTAATAGAAGCAGTTGAAACAGCTGTGAATGAATTGAAGCAAATGAGGATCAACGAAGGAGAAAACTTGGCAAAAGATGTTTCACATCACTTACAGCTTTTAAGCAGTAAGGTTGAAGACTTAAAAGTTTATGCTCCAAATGTAATTCAGCATTATGCTGAACGCTTGAAGAAGAGAGTGGAAGAGTTTACAAATGGAATCATTGATGAAGCAAGAATAGTGAATGAAGTAGCTATTTTTGCTGATAAGGCAGATATCAACGAGGAATTAACAAGATTAGGAAGCCATATTGACCAATTTCAAAAAAACTTGCAATTACATGATCCAATTGGAAGGAAGCTGGACTTTCTCCTGCAGGAAATGAACCGGGAGGTAAACACGATCGGATCAAAAGCGAATGATTCTGCAATTGCGAATGTTGTGGTCGAAATGAAAAGCTTACTAGAAAAAATGAAAGAGCAAGTGCAAAATATAGAGTAGTATTCGTTTAAAAACGGGTATATAAGGAAAAAATAAATAACTATAATTGGGGGAGAAACATGTCAATCAAATTAATCAATATTGGTTTTGGAAATATTGTTTCTGCAAACCGAATTATCTCCATTGTAAGTCCTGAATCTGCTCCAATAAAAAGAATTATTCAAGATGCGAGAGATCGTGGCTCACTTATCGACGCGACCTATGGAAGGCGGACACGCGCAGTCATTGTCATGGACAGTGATCATGTTATTCTTTCTGCTGTCCAGCCGGAGACGGTCGCAGCCCGTTTAAATGATCGTGATGAAATAATGGATGAAGGGTAGGATCAATTCATGCAGGAAAAGGGTATATTAATAGTTCTCTCTGGCCCATCTGGAGTGGGGAAAGGAACTGTTCGGAAAGAGATCTTTTCTCAAGGCAATACAGATTTCGAATATTCCATCTCCATGACAACGAGATCTCCTCGTGAAGGAGAAGTAGATGGAGTTGATTATTTTTTTAAGACAAGAGAAGAATTTGAAGAGTTGATCAGCCAGGGAAAATTGTTAGAGTATGCTGAGTTTGTCGGGAATTACTATGGTACACCAGTAGATTATGTCCGACAGACTTTAGATAAAGGTAAAGACGTTTTTCTCGAAATTGAGGTTGAAGGGGCAAAGCAGGTCCGTGAAAAATTCCCGGATGGTTTGTTTATCTTTTTGGTACCACCTAGCTTGTCAGAATTAAAAAATCGCATTGTGACAAGAGGAACAGAGACAGAAGATGTTATTAATAATCGAATGACCGTCGCGAAAGAAGAAATTGAAATGATGCACTTGTATGATTATGTAGT
Source organism: Robertmurraya dakarensis (assembly GCF_900156875.1). Taxonomy (GTDB): domain Bacteria; phylum Bacillota; class Bacilli; order Bacillales; family Cytobacillaceae; genus Robertmurraya; species Robertmurraya dakarensis. The sequence goes on from NZ_LT707408.1 coordinate 1,259,614, forward strand.
TGAAAATGATCAAGTTGAAAATGCGGTTGAACGCATTAAAGCAATCGTGATTGCGGAGCATTTGCGCAGAGAGCGAGTGGAACCAAAATATAGAAAAATGCTGGAGGTTAATTAGTATGCTATATCCATCAATCGATTCATTAATGACTAAAATTGATTCGAAGTATTCATTAGTGTCAGTGGCTGCAAAAAGGGCACGCATTTTACAACAAGGTGCAAGACCTCTCCTTGATAAGTATGTTTCTCATAAACAAGTTGGTAAAGCACTAGAAGAAATACACGCAGACTCACTTACTTACCGAGTTGTAAAAGAAGAAGCTGTACAAGAGTAGGCAGATCAAAACGACAACCTAATTGCTAGGTTGTTTTTTGTTTGTGGGAATAAAATTAATGCAATGAACCGACAATTCTTGCATAATGGAATAAAGATGATAGACAAGGGATGGTGGTCCACTATGCTGAACGGGAAAAATATTCTATTATGCGTTACTGGAGGTATCGCGGTCTATAAAGCAGCAGCTTTGACAAGTAAACTATCACAAGCGGGGGTTAATGTTAAGGTTATCTTGAGTGACTCTGCAGCAAAGTTTGTCACTCCATTAACTTTTCAAGCACTATCAAGAAATGACGTTTACATAGACACATTTGATGAGAAAAATTCCAAAGTGATTGCACATATCGATCTAGCGGATTGGGCTGACTTAGTCTTAGTTGCGCCTGCCACTGCAAATGCCATAGGAAAGCTGGCAAATGGTATTGCCGATAATATGGTTACGACTACATTACTTGCTGTTACTTCACCGATATGGATCGCGCCAGCTATGAATGTTCATATGTATGATCATCCTGCTGTGAAAAAAAATATCGACACACTGCATCGTTTCGGATATCAATTCATTGAACCAAGTGAAGGTCATTTAGCTTGTGGTTATGTTGGTAAAGGACGCCTCGAGGAACCTGAAAAAATCGTTGAGATTTTAAGGGAGTTTTTTAGAAGTCCTGGAGAAACTCTTAAAGGCAAACGAATTATGGTGACAGCAGGGCCAACACGTGAAAAAATTGACCCCGTGCGTTATATTACGAATCTTTCGACGGGTAAAATGGGTTATGCGATTGCCGAACAAGCTAAAGCTCTTGGTGCTGAGGTGATTTTGGTATCAGGGCCTGTATCGATTGAACCCCCTCAAGGGGTTAAAGTGGTTCGAGTTGAGAGTGCCGAAGAAATGTACGGTGCGGTGATGAATGAATTCGAAAGTGTTGATATGGTGGTTAAGACAGCGGCGGTGGCTGACTACCGGCCAAAATTGACTCATGATGAAAAGATGAAAAAACAGCCAGGAGAACAAGTGTTAGAACTAGAAAGAACGAAGGATATATTATTTGACCTCGGACAAAAGAAAACAAAGCAAGTTCTTGTTGGGTTTGCTGCTGAAACAACGCAAGTGGAAGAGTATGCACAAGGGAAATTGTTAAAGAAAAATGCTGATATGATTGTAGCAAATAATGTGAAAGCGGCAGGTGCTGGCTTTGGGCATGACACTAATATCGTTACGATATTCAAAAGAAACGGAAAATCGCTAGAACTTCCATTAATGTCTAAGCAAGAGGTTGCAAAAAAAATACTAATAGAAGCATCTGAATTTTTTAAGGATGGCCAGGAAAAATGATAGCAAGCGTCATCGTAGATGTCCCGGCTAAACAAACGGACCGCAGCTTTGATTACAAAATACCTGAAAGTTTGAATGATGTTATAAAACCTGGAATGAGGGTCGTGGTTCCATTTGGTCCACGAAAAATACAAGGTTTTGTTGTTTCTATTAAGCCTCAATCTGATTTTAAGAAATTAAAGGAAATTATTGAACCGATGGACCTATACCCGGTCTTGACGGATGAGTTATTAGAGCTTGGAGATTGGTTAACGGACAAGACACTTGCCTATAAAATCTCAGCTTTTCAAGTGATGCTGCCCGCTGCTTTAAAAGCAAAATATGAGAAAAAATTAAGAATCATGCCCTCGGTAACTCCGGAATCCCTTGCAGCACCATTGCAAGCGATCTTTAAGAACAATGATACATATTCTTGGGACGAAGCATCAAATCAAGGACTATTATCGATTCTGCAAAAAGAAGCTAACAGAGGGAAGATAGAAGTAGTTTACGAAGTAAAAGAAAGAATCAAAAAGAAGACGATCAAATATCTTTTACCTAAAGTTACTAAGGAAGAATTAATCAACCTTATGAATGAAATGCCTGCCAATGCTTCAAAGCAAAAGGAAGTCTTGAATTTTTTTATAGATCATCCGAAGCAGATAGAGTCACGTGAATTGTTGAGTGTATTGGGAATTTCTTCGGCTACAGTAAAAAGCTTGGTCAAAAAAAACATATTGTTAGAGAAGTCTCTTGAAGTTTACCGTGATCCATACGAAGACAGAAAGTTTGATACAACGAAGCCTCTACCGTTGTCGGAGGATCAGGAAAAGGCTATACGTCCAATTCTCACAACTATTGAGGAAAAGCTTCAGAAAGTATTTTTGCTATATGGCGTTACAGGCAGTGGAAAGACAGAGATTTATTTGCAATCGATCCAGCAGGTAATTGAAAAAGGCAGAGAGGCGATTGTCCTTGTTCCTGAAATTTCCCTTACTCCTCAAATGGTCAAACGTTTTAAAGGAAGGTTTGGAAACAAAGTGGCTGTTCTTCATAGCGGTCTTTCTTTAGGGGAGAAATACGATGAATGGAGAAAAATCCAAAGAAAAGAAGTCAGCGTTGTAGTTGGGGCAAGATCAGCGATTTTTGCACCTTTTGAAAATCTAGGGATCATCATTATTGATGAGGAGCATGAGACAAGCTACAAGCAAGAGGATAACCCTCGCTACCATGCTAGAGATGTAGCGGTACAACGGTCGATCTTTCACCGCTGTCCGGTTGTATTGGGAAGCGCTACCCCTTCGTTAGAATCCTTTGCTCGTGCAAAAAAAGGTGTATATGAATTGTTGACATTACCAAAGCGGATGAATAATCACGCTTTACCTTCCGTTCAAATAATTGATATGAGAGAAGAGCTGCGTGAGGGCAACAGGTCGATGTTTTCGCGATCATTATTAGAAGGAATAAAAGCAAGACTAGAGAAAAAAGAGCAGATTGTTCTCTTTTTAAATAAACGCGGTCATTCATCCTTTGTTATGTGCCGGGATTGTGGATATGTGATTAATTGTCCTAATTGTGATATTTCCTTAACCTACCATCGTGCAAATCAACAAATGAAATGTCATTATTGCGGCTATGAATCTTTTGTACCGAAGCAGTGCCCAGAATGCAGCAGTGAGCATATTCGTTACTTTGGAACAGGTACGCAAAAGGTCGAAGAAGAACTAGGGAAAATCCTGCCTGAGGCGAGAGTTATTAGAATGGATGTTGATACAACAAGCCGGAAAGGGTCTCACGAGAGGCTTTTGGATGATTTTCAGGCGGGGAAAGCAGATATTCTTCTTGGAACGCAAATGATTGCAAAAGGTCTTGATTTTCCAAATATTACATTGGTGGGGGTTTTGTCGGCGGATACAATGCTGCACCTGCCAGATTTTCGCTCATCAGAGAAAACTTTTCAGCTTCTAACGCAGGTTAGCGGGCGGGCAGGAAGGCATGAGCTTGAAGGAGAGGTTATTATCCAGACCTATACTCCTGAACATTACAGCATCGAATTAGCTGGTGAGCAAAACTTTGACCGCTTTTTTGATCGAGAAATGATGATGCGAAAACTGCATCATTATCCGCCTTTCTACTATATTACGCTTATTACCATCTCTCATGAAAATGTCATGAAGGTGGTATCGGTAACAGAAAATATTGCAAAATATGTTGGTACAAGGGTTTCGAAGGATGCGATTATACTAGGCCCTGTTGCTTCACCGATCCCGCGGATCAATAATAGATATCGATATCAATGTTTGATAAAATACAAGCGGGAACCAGACCTTAGCAGGATATTAAAGTCATTACTTGACCATTATCAGCAGGAAATGGCATCAAGCGGCTTGCAAATATCGATTGATTTAAATCCTTATATATTAATGTGAGAAGAAAATCTGCTAAAATAGGGCGAAATGTAATGAAGAACTCAATTTTAGTTGAAAATAGATGAATAAAGCGAAATTTCCATCAAAGGCTTGCTCATTGGTTGTGAAGGTAACCGACTGGCAAGGTGTCCTGCTGATGGAAGCCTGTGATATTTGATAATGGGAGGAAATAGTTTGGCTGTTCGAAAAATTGTAATGTACCCAGCTGAAGTTTTAGAAAAAGAATGTGAGATTGTGACTCAATTTGATAAGAAACTTGGAAAAATATTGGATGATATGTATGACACCATGATTGAGTTTGATGGAGTCGGCATTGCTGCCCCGCAAATTGGGATTGATAAACAAATTGCGATTGTCGATATCGGAGATGAGACTGGGACGATTGAATTAATTAATCCAGAAATACTGGAAACAAAAGGAGAGCAGACAGGCCCAGAAGGATGTTTGAGTTTTCCAGGGCTGTTTGGAGAAGTAACACGACCTTTTTTTGTAAAAGTGAAAGCGCAGAACCGCAAAGGAAAATATTATCAAATAGAAGCAGAAGACTATATGGCAAGAGCGATTCAACATGAGATTGATCATCTGCACGGGGTGTTATTTACTTCAAAAGTCAGCAAGTATTTAAAAGAAGAAGAATTAGAGGGCGTGGAAGAAGAATGACAAAGATAGTATTTATGGGTACACCGGACTTTTCTGTTCCAGTATTAAAAAGGCTGATGGACGATGGGTATGATGTGATTGCCGTAGTGACGCAGCCCGACCGCCCAGTTGGCCGGAAAAAGGTGTTGACTCCACCGCCTGTTAAGGTGGCAGCAGAGGAATATAGGATTCCTGTCTTACAGCCTGAAAAGATTCGTAACCGTGAGAGCCTGGAACCGATTCTAGCACTTAAGGCGGATTTAATCGTAACAGCTGCATTTGGACAAATTCTGCCGAAGGAGCTATTGGATGCTCCAAAATATGGATGTATTAATGTACATGCTTCCTTGCTGCCGGAACTGCGCGGTGGTGCACCAATGCATTATGCGATCATACAGGGTAAAAAGAAAACAGGGATAACGATCATGTATATGGCTGAAAAGCTTGATGCTGGAGACATCTTAACGCAAATTGAAGTGCCGATAACAGAAGACGATAATGTGGGAACTCTGCATGATAAGCTCAGTGAGGCTGGTGCAAATCTACTTTCTGAAACCCTCCCGAAGCTGATCAATGGTGAACTTCAACCCATTCAACAGCGGGAGGAAGAAGCAACTTTCGCCTATACGATCAAACGTGAGCAGGAAAAAGTGGATTGGAGTAAGACGGGAGAGGAAATCTATAACCATGTTCGCGGAATGAATCCTTGGCCGGTAGCTTATACCATTTTGAAGGAAACAGTTCTTAAGCTTTGGCAGGTTGAAAAAACACAAGGTGCTAAAAAGGGAAAACCTGGAGAAGTTATCGAAATAAAAGAGGATGGATTTATTGTATCTACGGGGAATGATACAGCAATAAAAATCATCGATCTCCAACCGTCAGGAAAAAAACGCATGAAAGCTGGAGATTTTTTAAGAGGAGCAGGTTCAAAGCTTGTTGTTGGAGACAGATTAGGAGATATTCATGAGTCGTAAAGGGAATGTAAGAGAAAGCGCATTAACTCTTTTAGAAACCATTGAAAAAAATCAGTCGTACTCTAATTTACTTTTAAACAACACGATTAAGAAAAACGAAATTGATCCTAAAGATATTGGGCTGCTGACTGAACTTACATATGGAACACTGCAAAGAAAAATGACGCTTGATTATTATTTGCAAGCATTTATAAAAAAAGGACGTAAAATAGATGACTGGGTGAGGCAGCTGTTAAGACTCACCCTTTATCAAATGATTTATTTGGATCGAATTCCAGATCGCGCTGCTATTTATGAGGCGGTTGAGATTGCCAAAAAAAGAGGTCATAAAGGTATCGCCAGCATGGTAAATGGGGTTCTGCGCAGTATACAAAGGGAAGGGATTCCGAGCCTGGATAACATTGGAGACCGTGCTGAAAGAATTTCGATCGAGACTAGTCATCCGCTTTGGCTAGTACAACGCTGGATTAAACAGTTTGGGTTCGAGAAGACAAAAGAAATGTGTGAGATCAATCTAACAGCACCGCTGCAAACCGCCCGTGTAAACACAACAAAAATCAGCCGGGATGAATGCTTAGCCTTGCTTCGAGATGAGGGATATGAGGTAGAAGAGAGTCCGATCATACCGGAAGCTATTAAATGTTTACGTGGAAATTTAGCTAATTCTAAAGCATTTCGAGAAGGATATATCACAATTCAAGATGAAAGCTCTATGATCGTTGCATATGCTCTTGGTGTGGAAAAAGATGAAAAGGTCCTCGATGCTTGTGCAGCACCAGGCGGCAAGTCTACTCATATAGCGGAAAAGCTTCAAAATAGCGGAGAAGTGATTTCACTGGATCTCCATGAGCATAAGGTAAAACTGATCTCTGAGAATGCTATCCGCCTTGGTCTTTCTAATATTAGTACAAATGCGATGGATAGCAGAAAAGTTCAAGAACATTTTCAAAAAGAATCATTTGATCGAATTTTAATCGATGCACCTTGTTCAGGTTTAGGTGTAATGAGAAGAAAGCCTGATATGAAATATACAAAAAAAGAAGAAGATGTGACAAATCTAAGTCAAATCCAGTTGAGCCTTTTAGAATCGATTACGCCGTTATTGAAAAAGGATGGTATAGTCGTATACAGCACATGTACGGTTGATAGAGAAGAAAATGATGATGTCATTAAACTTTTCTTAGAACAGCATGGAGAGTTTGAAGGCGACAGGACACTAAAGGAACGACTACCAGAGGCAGTAAGACCGTTAGCGGAAGACTTTTCTTTACAAATCTTGCCACAGGATTTTGGATCTGACGGATTTTATATTGCTTGTTTAAGGAAGAAGGGATAAGAATTGGAACAAACAACTATGGAAAAAGCAGAAACGATTGTACAGAAACCATCAATTTATTCCTTACAATTGCATGAATTAAAGGAATGGTTAAAAGAAAATAATGAAAAACCTTTTAGGGCAGATCAAATTTTTGATTGGCTTTATGTAAAAAGAATTTCGACGTTTGAGGAGATGACCAACCTTTCAAAAGGATTGCGAGAAAAACTAGAGGATCAATTCTCTATTACAGCGTTAAAAACGATCATCCAGCATACATCTTCTGATGGAACGATCAAATTTTTATTCGAACTCCACGATGGTTTTTCCATTGAGACGGTTTTAATGCGCCACGATTACGGAAATTCTGTTTGTGTGACGACCCAAGTCGGCTGCCGGATAGGCTGTACTTTTTGCGCCTCTACTCTTGGAGGGTTAAAAAGAAATCTGGAAGCAGGAGAAATTGTATCGCAAGTCGTAAAAGTTCAACAAGCACTAGATGAAACTGATGAGAGAGTAAGTTCGGTTGTCATTATGGGAATTGGGGAACCGTTTGACAACTATGATTCGATGATGTCATTCCTTAAGATCATTAATCATGATAAAGGGTTAAATATCGGGGCTCGTCATATTACTGTCTCAACAAGTGGAATCATTCCAAAAATCTATAAATTTGCTGATGAAAATATGCAAATTAATTTTGCTATTTCTTTGCACGCACCCAATACTGAACTTAGAAGCAGACTAATGCCAATTAATAGAGCATACAAGCTTCCTGAGTTAATGGAAGCCGTAAAGTATTATATCGAAAAAACCGGCAGACGAATCAGCTTTGAATATGGTTTATTTGGAGGAGTTAATGATCAAGTAGAGCATGCTGAAGAATTAGCAAGGCTTGTAAAGGGAGTTAAGTGCCATATCAATTTGATCCCTGTTAACTATGTACCGGAGAGAGATTATGTGCGCACACCAAAAGAACAAATCTTTTTATTTGAAAAAACACTAAAACAGCATGGTGTGAATGTAACGATTCGCAGGGAACAAGGCCATGATATTGAAGCAGCTTGTGGCCAGCTGCGTGCAAAGGAGAGAAAAGAGGAGACGAGGTGAAAGCTGTGAATGCGGTGTTTATGACAGACCGTGGTCGTATTCGTCAAAATAATGAAGATAACGGAGGAATTTTTACAAACCTGGATGGAAACCGCCTTGCCATTGTAGCAGATGGCATGGGCGGTCACCGTGCTGGGGATGTGGCAAGTTCAATGACTGTTAATCATCTCCAAAAGATGTGGGAGGAAACGAAAGGAATTGAAACGGCCGATCAGGCGGAACAGTGGCTGAAAAATCATATTCAAGAGGTCAATAAACTGGTCTACGAACATGCCAGGGTGAATCCAGAATGCGATGGGATGGGAACAACCATTGAAGCAGTGATCGTGACGAGTACGTTTACAACGATTGCTCATGTTGGAGACAGCCGATGTTATATCCTCAATGATATTGGATATAAACAACTGACTGAAGACCACACACTGGTAAATGAACTTGTTAGAACAGGACAAATAACAAAAGAAGATGCTGAACATCATCCAAGGAAAAATGTTATTTTACGGGCACTAGGTACTGAGTTAGAAATCAAAATTGATATTAAGACGATTATGTTCGAAGAAGGAGATTACCTTCTTTTGTGCTCCGATGGGCTGTCAAATAAAGTTAGTGAAAAGAAGATGATTGAAGTATTAGAAAGTGAAGACTCCCTAGAAGAGAAAGCAGCCTCCCTAATAAAGATAGCAAATGAAAATGGCGGAGAGGATAATATCACCCTGATTATTCTCCAATATGATGATTACAACGAGAGAGGGTGACATAGATGCTGATAGGAAAAAGACTAAGCGGCCGCTATAAGATTCTAGAAATGATTGGTGGCGGAGGTATGGCAAATGTATACCTTGCTCATGATATGATCTTAGATCGCGATGTCGCTGTTAAAATTCTCCGCCTCGATTTTGCTGATGACGAAGAGTTTATTCGTCGATTTCACAGAGAGGCTCAATCAGCTACCAGCTTAGCGCATCCAAACATAGTTAATATATTTGATGTTGGGGAAGAGGATTCAATTTATTATCTTGTCATGGAATATGTGGATGGCCAAACATTAAAACAATACATACAACAGCAGTCTCCTGTTCCGATACAGGAAGCATTGGAAATTATGCAGCAGTTAACCTCCGCAATTTCACATGCGCATCAAAATCATATTATTCATCGCGACATAAAGCCGCAAAATATCTTAATAGATTATGAAAAAAATGTAAAAATAACTGATTTTGGGATTGCCATGGCGCTAAGCGCAACAAGTATTACGCAGACTAATTCCGTTCTCGGATCTGTCCATTATTTATCTCCTGAGCAAGCACGCGGCGGGATGGCAAATAGGAAGTCGGACATCTATTCTTTAGGAATTGTTATGTTTGAATTATTGACAGGGAGGCTTCCTTTTTCAGGTGAATCTGCCGTGTCAATCGCATTAAAACATCTTCAATCTGAAACACCTTCTTTAAGACGCTGGAATCCCGATATCCCTCAAAGTGTCGAGAATATTGTTTTAAAAGCAACAGCAAAGGATCCCTTTCATCGTTATGATAGTGTGGAAGAAATGGAACAAGACCTAAGAACAGCCCTAGATCCATCAAGATGGGATGAGGAAAAGTTTACGGTCCCTGTAGATGATGATGCAACCAAAGCAATCCCAATCATCACCGATGACAGAACTTTTGATAATCTTGATGAAACCATTGTACATGGCAAGGATCAAAGTGATGATGTGGCCGTTAAAGATTCACCTGGTGATCAATCGATAACCGAGAAGACCCAAAAAAAGCGGAAAAAGTGGCCGGCTATATTAATATCTACCTTTGCAATTCTGATTATTCTTATGATTTTAGCAGTCACGGTTCTTCCTGATTTATTGGTTCCAAAGGACATCGAGGTACCTGATGTTACAGACTATACATTGGAAGAGGCTAAAAAGAAACTCCAAGAAGATGGTTTTATTATTGGAGAAACAATTGAAGAACCTCATGAAGAGATTGAGGAAGGTGCAGTTTTCAAAACTGAACCAAAGGCTCACAGTTTTGTTAAAGAGGGAAGTCCTGTTAATTTATATGTGAGTACTGGGAAGAATAAATTTGTGATAGAAAATTATGTAGACATGTCTTACGAGGATGTATACAGCCAGCTGGAAGATCTGAATTTTAAAGATATTAGAAAAAAAGAAGTTTTTCACGAAGAGAAAGCAGTTGGAGTGATTTTAGAACAAAATCTTTCTGAAGGAGATGAAGTTATTCCGGAGGAGGAAATTTTAGAATTTACGGTCAGTATGGGGCCGGAACCAATCCGACTAAAGGATCTAAGTGGGTATAATGATAAAGGATTAGCGGAATATGCTGACTCTAGTGGTTTGAACATTATTATCTTAGAGGAAGGTCAGCATCATGATACGATTCAAAGCGGCTTAGTGATCGAACAGAACCCGCCAGCAGGAACTCAGTTACAAAAGGGAGATAAGGTGACAGTTACTTTATCAAAAGGAAAAAAAGAGGTACTTGTCAAACATGTGCAGGTCGAAATTGACATCCCATATGAACCAATTGAAGAAGGAATGCCTCAAACTGTCCAAATTTTAATTGAGGATATGAACAATGATATAACTGTTCCTTTTGATTCTTTTGAAATTACGAGTCCCGTAACCAAAACAATTACGTTAACGATTGCGGAAGGAACATCGGGCAGCTATAAAGTAGTTCGGGATGATGAGGCTATAATTGAGGAGCCTGTACCTTACCCAGAAGATGAATAATCAATCAAATAGAAAACTAAAAAGGAGTGTATGTATGCCTGAGGGCAAAATTATTAAGGCCTTAAGCGGATTTTATTATGTTTTGACAGCAGAAAACGAGGTTATTCAATGCAGGGGCCGCGGTGTTTTCCGAAAGAATAAGGTTACCCCATTAGTCGGGGATGAAGTTGTATTTCAGGCTGAAAATGACCAAGAAGGTTATATTTTAGAAATCGGAAAAAGAAAGAATGAGCTAGTTCGTCCTCCGATTGCAAACGTAGATCAAGCGATACTAGTCTTTTCTGCTGTCGAACCTGACTTCAGTCCTGCACTTTTAGATAGATTTTTGGTTTTGGTGGAGTTCAATGGAATACGCCCTATTATTTGTGTGACAAAACTGGATTTGGCTACAAGTGATGAGCGTAAGACGATTGAGCAATATAAGGAAGATTATGAAAGTGCAGGCTACCAAGTGCTATTGACCTCATCGGAAACAGAGGATGGAGTAGAACAGTTAATCCCGCTGCTAGAAAGTAAGATATCTGTTTTTGCAGGACAATCAGGTGTTGGAAAATCTTCTTTATTAAATGTCTTAAGACCGGATTTAAGTATTAAGACGGATGATATTTCATCCCATTTGGGCCGGGGAAAGCATACGACCCGTCACGTTGAATTAATCCATGTTGGAGCAGGTTTGGTAGCTGATACGCCTGGTTTTAGTTCATTAGATTTCACAGATATTGAAGCAGAGGACTTGAATTATTGCTTTCCCGATATTGAACAGAAGAGCGAAAACTGCAAATTTAGAGCTTGTTTGCATATAAAGGAACCAAAATGTGCTGTAAAGGATGCTGTAGAAGCTGGGGAAATTCCACAGTATCGGTATGATCATTACAAACAATTTTTACAAGAAATTAAAGATAGAAAGCCGAGGTATTAATCATGGTTAAGATTGCACCATCAATATTATCAGCTGATTTTTCAAAATTGGGAGAGGAAATTAAAGATGTTGAAAGAGGAGGAGCTGATTATATCCATGTCGATGTAATGGATGGACATTTTGTTCCCAACATCACGATTGGTCCATTAATTGTTGAAGCGATTAGACCAGTAACGAAGCTCCCGCTTGATGTTCATCTGATGATTGAAAATCCTGATCAATACGTAGAAGCCTTCGCGAAAGCTGGAGCGGATTATATAACTGTACATGTTGAGGCGTGCCGGCACTTGCATCGTACCATTCAGAACATCAAAGCTCAGGGAGTAAAAGCTGGTGTTGTATTAAATCCAGCAACACCTGCAGACTCGATACAGCATATTATCGAGGATGTGGACATGGTATTGTTAATGTCAGTAAACCCTGGTTTTGGCGGTCAAAAATTCATTCCATCCGTGTTAACGAAGATTAAGCAAGTAAAGGAAATGGCTGACTCTAAAGGATTACAGCTTGAAATAGAAGTGGATGGAGGCGTTAATACAGAAACTGCAAAGCTTTGTATTGAAGCAGGAGCAAATGTATTAGTGGCTGGGTCTGCAGTATACAATCAGCCAGACCGTAAGAAAGCCATAGAAGCATTAAGAGCTTAATGTAGTATTGACTGCCCTGTTCAGGCACATTTATTTAGGCCAGCTGAAAATCCCTTCAGCTGGCTCTTCTTCTATAATCATTCTAGTAAGGTGGTTTGTATGATAATTAATATAGTAGCTGGAGGACCAACTGACCATCTTCCTGATTTAACGCAATATAATGATCATAATTGTGTTTGGGTTGGAGTTGACAAAGGCGTCACAGTATTGTTGGAGGCAGGTATTAAGCCAGCAGTCGGTTTCGGTGATTTTGATTCCGTTTCTTCAGATGAACTATACGCCATTAAGAAGAAAGTAAATCAATTAATGACATATGAGGAAGAAAAGGATGAAACGGATACGGAACATGCATTAAATTGGGCGATCGGACAAAATCCAGATAAAATAAGGATTTTTGGTGGTACTGGAGGACGTCTAGATCACTTCTTTGCTAATGTTCAGTTAATTTTAAAGCCGGCTTTAAAGGAACTTCCTTATCAAGTTGAAATAATCGATCAAAAAAACATTATATTTGTAACTTATCCAGGTATCCATCGTTTAAATAAAATAAGTGAAAAAAAATACGTTTCTTTTATTCCTGTATCTTCAGCTGTAGATAGGCTTACACTCGAGGGGTTCAAATATCCTCTAAAAGACCGGCATATTCCTTTAGGTTCGACACTATGTATTAGTAATGAACTTCTTAACGATTATGGTACTTTTTCTTTTAGAGAAGGCATATTAATGGTGATAAGAAGTTGTGATTAAAAAATTTTTTCAATGAAAAGTACTCATTTTTATCCTTTGAATATGCTGATATTGGCAAATGTTGTGAATTGTATGGGTGAGATGGTAAGGAGGGACATTATGAAATTTTATACAATTAAACTGCCGAAGTTTTTAGGCGGCCTTGTCCGCGCCATGTTAGGGACTTTTAAAAAGGATTAATGCAATGATCGATTCATCATACGGATTGGATACAATCTATAAAAATGACTTCGAGGCACCTCATGAACTTATGGGGTGTGTTTTTTTATTAATGTGGTTATGCTATAGATAGAAAAAAGCATCCAAAGTGGATGCTTTTTTTGGTGAGCAGGACGGCATATTATACGCGTTCTACTTTACCTGATCTTAGCGCTCTTGCAGAAACCCAAACACGCTTAGGCTTTCCGTCTACAAGAATACGTACTTTTTGAAGGTTTGCACCCCACTTACGCTTTGTAGCGTTCATAGCGTGAGAACGTGCATTACCTGTAGTTGTCTTTTTCCCAGTTACAACACATTTACGTGGCATATTATTTCCCTCCTTTACAGTGAAAGGTGAAGCTAATTTTTCAATGTTATTATGGCAATATTTCATTGCTTTAAAATTTAATGCGAAAAATGAATGTATTTTTCGGTCATTAAAAGATACCTTAATAATTTATCACACAACTAATTGGAATGCAATAGTTGTCTTTCAAGAAAATTACCTTGACAAAAAGATATTGCTAAATAGGCATCTATCCCGATTATATAATAGTTTCTTTAAGCTGTAGAAAGGTTTAAATTTAGGTTACACTTTTAAATTTGAGATGCTTATAGTAAAATGGCTTTAGCTAAGGAGTAAATTCCAAAGGGGGAACGATTCATGTCCATTGAATTAAAAACAAATTTCGGACAAATTGATATCTCAAATGATGTAATTGCTACGATTGCAGGTGGAGCAGCAATAGATTGCTATGGTATAGTAGGAATGGCTTCAAAGCACCAAATTAAAGATGGATTAACAGAAATTCTACGTAAAGAAAATTTCACTCGCGGAGTAATTGTCCGTCAAGAAAATGATGAAGTACATATTGATATGTACATTATTGTAAGTTATGGAACGAAAATTTCCGAGGTTGCTCATAATGTTCAATCTAAAGTAAAGTACACTTTAGATAAAACGGTAGGGTTAGCCGTTGACTCGGTAAATATTTACGTTCAAGGAGTTCGTGTAACGAACCCGTAGTGAGGAGGAAAGTTTGTGTCTATTAAAATTCTAGACGGAAAGCGTTTTGCAGAAATGGTCATTCAAGGAGCTAACCATTTATCCTCAAATGCAAAATATGTGGATGCATTGAACGTTTTTCCTGTTCCGGATGGAGATACTGGAACAAACATGAACTTATCTATGACCTCTGGAGCAAAAGAGGTTAAAAATAATGTTCAAGACCATATTGGAAAGGTAGGAGTTTCCCTTTCGAAAGGTCTGTTAATGGGAGCTAGAGGGAATTCAGGTGTTATTTTATCCCAGCTCTTCCGAGGTTTCTCAAAATCAATTGAAAATAAAGAATCAATAAATGCTTTTGAATTTGCTGCGGCTTTTGAAGCGGGAGTTTTAACGGCCTATAAAGCAGTTATGAAGCCGGTTGAAGGTACCATTTTAACGGTTGCGAAAGATTCCGCAAAAAAAGCGATTGAAGCATCAAATAAAAGTGATGATATAATCGGCATCATGGAAGAAGTTGTTAAAGAGGCAAGAGCATCCTTAAAACGTACACCTGACTTGCTTCCTGTTTTGAAGGAAGTTGGGGTCGTTGATAGTGGCGGTCAAGGACTTTTGTTTGTTTATGAAGGGTTCTTGGCGGAGTTAAAGGGAGAAAAACTCCCGGATTCACCAGAAGAACTGCCGTCAATGGATGAATTAGTAAATGCCGAACACCATAAGTCCGTGCAAGGGCATATCAATACAGAAGATATTGAGTTTGGTTATTGTACAGAATTTATGGTTCGTTTCGAAGAAGATAAATTAAATCAAAAGCCATTTTCGGAAGAGGCTTTTCGAGATGATCTAAGCAGTTATGGTGATTCTCTACTAGTCATAGCGGATGAAAATGTGGTTAAAGTACATATTCACTCAGAACAGCCTGGGGCTGTATTAACATATGGGCAACAATATGGAAGCTTAATCAATATGAAAATTGAAAACATGCGTGAGCAGCATTCAAATATTGTCGGTTCTCCTGTTGCTGCGCCACCAGCTAAAAAGAAAAAAGAAAAACTAGAGTATGGCATCGTTACGGTTTCGATGGGAAGTGGAATAGCAGAGCTTTTCCGAAGTATTGGAGCAAATGCCGTGATTGAGGGCGGGCAGACTATGAACCCTAGCACGGAAGATATTGTAAAGGCCATTAAAGAAATCAATGCGAAGAGAGTGCTAATCCTGCCTAATAATAAAAATATTATTATGGCTGCAGAACAAGCTGCTGAAGTATGTGAAGAAGATGTTGTCGTGGTACCAACGAAGACGGTTCCTCAAGGGATGGCTGCTCTATTAGCGTTCAATCCTACAGCAGATCTAGAAGCAAATAGAGATGGCATGGTGGAAGCGATCCAGCATGTGAAAACAGGACAAATCACTTATGCAGTACGTGATACAAGTATAGAAGGCTTAAGCATTGAAAAAGATGATTTCATGGGAATTGCCGATGGGAAAATCATAATAAAAGATAAAGATAAACTGAAAGCTGCTAAGGAGCTTTTGAAAAATATGCTCGATGAAGATGCAGAAATATTAACAATACTAAAAGGGGAAGATGCATCGGATGAAGATGTAAATGCCCTAGTTGAGTATATAGAGACAGAGTTCGAGGATGTTGAAATAGAAACACATGATGGCAAACAACCATTATATGCTTTTATTTTCTCGATTGAATAAGATTTAAATGAAAACTTACGAAAGCATGGCTGCAAAGTCATGCTTTTGTATTATAAATTTTTGATATTGTGTGAGGAGGAGTGGCGGCAATTGTACCGCTCAAAAACAAGTGAAAGACAATGGACTAAAACAACCAGTTACGGATGTGAAAGGGATTGGAGAAGAAACGGCAGAAGCATTATCTGATTTGAATATTCGGACCGTTAAAGATTTATTAGAATATTTTCCTTACAGATATGAGGATTACCGCCTCAAAGATTTATCGCAAGTTAAGCATGAAGAAAAAGTTACTGTAGAAGGGGTTGTCCATAGTGAGCCATCCCTGGTGTATTATGGAAGGAAACGTTCAAGATTAACGATTCGATTATTAGTAAATCAGTTTTTGGTACAAGTTGTGTATTTTAACCAGCCGTATATGAAAAACAAAATTTCGATCAACGAAACGCTTACTGTTACAGGTAAATGGGACGCGCATCGCCGCACGATAACTGCATCGCAGACGAAGATAGGTGAAATGAAGAAAAATAATGAATTTGAACCTGTTTACCATGTGAAAGGGTCGGTTACTGTTAAAGGGGTTAGACGGTTCATCCAGTTGGCGCTAAACCAATATGGGGAAAGCATCACAGAGACTTTACCAAAGGAATTTCTTCTTAATTATAAACTGTTGAATAGAAGAGAAGCTATTCGTGCTATCCACTTTCCTCTAAACAGCAATGATGTGAAGCAGGCAAGAAGAAGATTTGTTTATGAGGAGTTTTTGTATTTTCAATTAAAAATGCAAGCTTTGAGGAAATTTGAGAGAGAGCAATCCAAGGGTACTATCCAAAAGTATGATCTAGAAAAACTAAAATTATTTTTAGAGAGTTTACCTTTTCAGCTGACTAATGCTCAAAAGCGTGTTGTGAATGAGATCCTTGCAGATTTAAAATCTCCTTATCGAATGAATCGGCTTCTTCAAGGTGATGTTGGTTCTGGTAAGACGGCAGTAGCTGCGATTGCCTTATATGCAAGTATAACTGCCGGATTTCAGGGGGCTCTTATGGTACCGACTGAAATTCTTGCTGAACAGCATGCGGAATCATTGAAGAGTATGCTCCAGCCTTTTGATATAGAATGTGATTTGTTAACTAGCTCTGTTAAAGGAAAAAGGCGTAAAGAAATACTAGAGAAGGTTTCTAATGGGAAAATACATTTACTAATAGGAACACATGCCCTTATCCAAGATGAGGTAGTCTTTCATAAGCTTGGGCTCGTCATTACAGATGAGCAGCACAGATTTGGAGTAGAGCAAAGGCGGATACTCAGGGAGAAGGGGGAAAATCCGGATGTTCTATTTATGACTGCAACGCCAATCCCAAGAACGCTTGCGATAACAGTGTTTGGTGAAATGGATGTCTCGGTCATCGATGAGATGCCTGCCGGGAGAAAGGTGATCGAAACGTATTGGGCTAAGCATGACATGCTGGATCGTGTTCTAGGCTTTATGGAAAAAGAATTGATACAAGGCAGACAAGCTTATGTCATTTGTCCGTTGATTGAAGAATCAGATAAGCTTGATGTTCAAAATGCAATCGATGTTCACGCTTCATTAACTGCTTATTTTGGAAATAGATATCATGTTGGATTAATGCATGGAAGACTGACTTCGGATGAAAAAGACAGTGTTATGAAGTCTTTTAGCAGCAATGATGTGCAGGTTCTTGTTTCCACAACCGTTGTTGAGGTAGGAGTGAATGTTCCAAACGCTACGATGATGGTGATCTATGATGCAGAGAGGTTTGGGCTATCCCAGCTGCATCAGCTGCGCGGCCGCGTCGGCAGGGGAAGTGAACAATCGTACTGCATATTGCTGGCGGATCCGAAAACGGAAGTCGGCAAGGAAAGAATGAAAATTATGACAGAAACAAACGACGGGTTTGTTCTTAGTGAAAAAGACTTAGAGTTAAGAGGACCAGGGGACTTTTTTGGAAAAAAACAAAGCGGTCTGCCTGAATTTAAAGTAGCCGATATGGTACATGATTACCGAGCATTAGAAACAGCGAGGAACGATGCAGCCGAGTTAATCCGGTCAGAAGCTTTTTGGAATTCACCTGAATACGAAACTTTAAGAGGATATCTGCAAGAATCTGAGGTTTTAAAGGGAGAGAAGTTAGATTAGGATTTAAAGGTGTCAAAAACGAGGAAGCATAGAGTTTGAGACAGCTAAAAGCAGATGACAAGAAGAACAGAGTTCTCTCTTGCAATCTGCTTTTTTTAATCATATACTACTATTAGTACCTAGTCTTAATATCTCGGACGGTGGCGGAAAAAATGAAAAGAAATAAAAAAGAACGGCAATCCTTGTTAACGCAAACGATTAAAGAAAATCCGTTTATTACGGATGAGGAGCTTGCTGATAAGTTTTCAGTAAGCGTTCAAACGATTCGTCTTGATCGGCTGGAGTTGTCTATCCCGGAATTGAGGGAACGAATCAAACATGTTGCAGAAAAACGATTTGAGGATGAGGTTCGATCCTTGCCCATTGATGAAGTGATTGGAGAAATAATTGATATGGAACTCGATCAAGCGGCGATTTCCATTCTTGATATAAAAAAAGAACATGTCTTTAAAAGAAATAAAATAGCAAGAGGCCATCATTTGTTCGCACAGGCTAATTCGTTAGCGGTAGCGGTAATTAATGATGAGCTGGCTCTAACCGCCAAAGCAAATATTCGATTCACCCGGGCAGTAAAGGAAGATGAAAGAGTTGTTGCTAAAGCGAAAGTGATCAGAATTGATCGAGCCAGCGGCAGAACGCTAGTAGAAGTGAATAGCTTTGTAAATAGTGAACTTGTTTTCAAAGGTGATTTTGAAATGTATCGTTCAAACATATAGAACACCAGGTTAAGAACACAAAATCTAATAATTAGGATGGGATACATACATGAAGTTAGCAGTGGATGCTATGGGCGGTGACAATGCTCCAAAAGAGATCGTCTTAGGAGCTATGAAAGCCGTTCAAGCCTTTGATGATTTACAGATCGTACTTGTAGGGAACGAGAGTCAAATCAAACAGTTCCTTTCTAATGATGAGCGAATCTCCATTATTCATACCGATGAGGTGATATTGGCGACAGATGAACCAGTTAGAGCTGTACGACGCAAAAAAAACTCCTCTATGGTACTGGCAGCGGGATTAGTTGCAGACGGCCAAGCTGATGGTTGTATTTCTGCAGGTAACACGGGTGCATTAATGGCAGCAGGGTTGTTTGTAGTAGGCAGGATAGAAGGAATTGAGAGGCCTGCTCTAGCTCCTACTTTGCCCACTATTGGCGGTGAAGGCTTCCTGCTTTTAGATGTGGGAGCGAATGTTGATGCAAAACCGGAGCACTTGCTGCAAAATGCGATCATGGGTTCTATTTATAGTGAAAAAGTTAGAGGGATAAAGAATCCCAGGGTCGGTCTTTTGAACATAGGTACAGAAGAAAAGAAAGGCAATGATCTTACGAAGCAAGCCTTTACACTTATTCAAAATTCAGGACTTCAGTTTGTCGGGAACGTGGAGGCCCGGGATTTACTAGAAGGAGTAGCGGATGTTGTTGTAACAGATGGTTTCACAGGTAATATGGTACTGAAAACCATTGAAGGTACAGCACTTTCGATGTTTAAAATGATCAAAGCCACTCTTACGTCAAGCTTAAAGTCGAAACTAGCAGCTGCTGTTTTAAAGCCGGATCTAAAAGAACTAAAGTCTAAGCTGGATTATTCTGAGTATGGTGGAGCAGGTCTTTTTGGCTTGAAAGCTCCTGTGATAAAAGCTCACGGTTCCTCTGATGCAAATGCGCTTTACAATGCGATACGTCAAACGAGGAATATGATTGAAAAGGACGTTTCGCTATTGATTAAGGAAGCAGTGGAAAAACAATAGAGTGTAAATAAAAATTTTTTTGAAGGGGAGATTGTATGGGTAAGATTGCATTTATTTTTCCAGGTCAAGGTTCACAAACAGTTGGAATGGGGAAGTCGTTTGCAGAGTCAAACGAAGAAGTCCATTCTATATTCAAAAAAGCGGACGAAAAACTGAAACATCCTCTTTCAACTATTATTTTTGAAGGACCACAGGAGGAGCTTACACTAACAACAAATGCACAGCCAGCTTTAATGACAACCAGCATCGCCATTCTGCAAGCATTCAAAAAATCAGGGATCAAACCAGATTACGTAGCGGGTCATAGTCTTGGAGAGTATACAGCTCTTGTTGCAGCAAATGCGATTTCTTTTGAGGACGGCGTCTATGCTGTTCGGAAAAGAGGAGAATTCATGGAAGAAGCTGTCCCGAACAGAGAAGGTACGATGGCAGCAGTTCTTGGTATAGACCGAGACATTCTACGAGAAGTTACAGAGAATGTAACATCTGAAGGACATCCCGTACAGCTGGCAAACATCAATTGTCCTGGACAAATTGTTATTTCTGGGTCTCGTACAGGGGTTGAGCTTGCGTCTCAAAAAGCTAAAGAAGCTGGTGCTAAACGTGTCCTTCCGTTAGAGGTGAGCGGACCGTTTCATTCTAGTCTAATGAAGCCAGCAGCAGAAAGACTGCAGGGAGTTCTAGATGAAATTAATATTATCAATGCTGAAGTACCAGTCATTGCGAATGTCTCAGCTTCTGAAATGACTGAAAAAGAGGATATAAAAGAAAAGCTTATCCAACAGTTATATTCACCTGTGCTATGGGAGGACTCTGTTCGTAAGATGATCGAACTTGGCGTTGATACGTTCGTTGAAATTGGACCAGGGAAAGTTTTATCAGGTCTCGTTAAGAAAGTTGAGCGATCAGCCAAGACATATGCTATTTCTGATGAAGAGTCGCTAACATCAGTTATGAATGCATTAAAGGAGGAAGTAAAATGAAACTTCAAGGTAAAAATGCATTAGTAACAGGAGCATCTCGTGGAATAGGTCGTGAAATTGCAATTGAATTAGCAAGGCAAGGAGCAAATGTTGCTGTTAATTTTTCTGGAAGTGAACAAAGTGCCAATGAAGTGGTCGAAGAAATTCGCAGTATTGGCTGCAAGGCTTTTGCTATCCAAGCTAATGTAGCTGACAGTGATTCTGTTACTGAAATGGTTAAGAAAACCATTGAACAGTTTGGTACTATTGACATTCTTGTCAACAATGCAGGGATTACAAGAGATAACCTGCTGATGAGAATGAAGGAAGATGAATGGGATGCTGTTATTGATACTAATCTAAAAGGAGTCTTCCTTTGTACAAAGGCGGTTACACGCCAAATGATGAAACAAAGAAGCGGCCGAATTATCAACATTTCTTCCATCGTGGGAGTTAGCGGAAATCCTGGTCAAGCAAACTATGTTGCTGCAAAGGCAGGAGTAATCGGTCTTACGAAAACAACTGCAAAAGAATTGGCCACAAGAGGAATTACGGTCAACGCGGTCGCGCCTGGTTTCATCACAACAGATATGACTGACAAATTAAGTGAAGACCTGAAAGCAGAAATGCTGAAACAAATCCCTCTTGGAAGTCTAGGTGAACCAAAGGATATTGCAAATGCTGTTGTATTCCTGGCTTCAGATGACAGCCGCTATATGACCGGACAAACACTTCATATTGATGGCGGAATGGTCATGTAGTTATTTTTGAATAAAAAATTTAGAAATAAAGTTTATTATTACCACTAAATACTCTATAATGTCTTGAGAGGAGGTGAACAAGCATGGCAGATGTTTTAGAACGTGTAACAAAAATTATCGTTGACCGCCTTGGTGTGGAAGAGTCACAGATAACTCTTGAAGCATCTTTTAAAGAAGATCTAGGCGCTGATTCACTAGATGTAGTGGAATTAGTAATGGAATTAGAAGATGAATTCGGAATGGAAATTTCTGACGATGACGCTGAGAAAATTTCAACAGTTGGTGACGCTGTTAATTACATAAAAAGTAATGCATAATCGTTAGACCATGAAAAAAGCTCCGTTTTAAAACGGGGCTTTCTTCTGTATAATGAAATCGAGAGAAATAGGCTAAGAAACTTTGCGTTTTAAAGAGAATATTCGTAAACTTGTAGGTATCGAAAAATTTATCAAGGTGGATGCAAAAATGAAGAACGGCAGAGGAAAGAACACACGAACATTTCGTGATCGTGAAAAACAATTTAAAGAGTTTCAAGAAAAAATAGAAGTTCAATTTTCTAATGAAAAATTGCTAAAACAAGCTTTCACCCATTCATCATATGTGAATGAGCATCGCAAAAAGCCTTATGAGGATAATGAAAGGCTGGAATTTCTAGGAGATGCTGTTCTAGAACTTACCGTTTCAAAGTTCCTTTATAAAAAGTACCCAATGATGAGTGAAGGGGAGCTGACAAAATTAAGAGCAGCCATCGTCTGTGAACCTTCATTGGTTTCCTTCGCGAACGAACTATCCTTTGGGGATTTAGTTTTATTAGGGAAAGGGGAAGAAATGACGGGCGGCAGAACAAGGCCTGCGCTCCTAGCCGATGTATTTGAAGCATTTATCGGTGCACTATTTTTAGATAAAGGAATAGAGACGGTTGTTAGCTTTTTAGAAAAGTATGTTTATCCTAAAATAAATGCAGGTGCTTTTTCTCATGTGATGGATTTCAAGAGTCAGCTTCAAGAGCTTGTTCAACGCGATGGGGCTGGTGCTATTGAATATAAGATACTACAGGAAAAAGGGCCTGCCCATAATCGTGAATTTGTCTCGCAAGTCTCCCTTAACGGGCAAGACCTTGGCGTTGGAACAGGAAAGTCAAAGAAGGAAGCAGAGCAGCATGCAGCACAAATGGCGCTCGAGAAGCTGAAAGCACATCTTTGATTAGAGGTTAGAAGTTGGAAGTTAGAGGTTAGAATGATTTGAGATTAAATTTTAAAAATATCTGACTGAAAATTTCATTTAAAAACAACATGATAAGACAGATTAATGGAATTGAAGGGGGATACAAACGTGCATTTAAAACGTTTGGATGTTGTAGGATTTAAATCATTCGCCGAACGCATAGGGGTAGACTTTGTGCAAGGTGTAACAGCGGTTGTGGGACCGAACGGAAGTGGAAAAAGCAATATTACCGACGCGATCCGCTGGGTTCTTGGTGAACAGTCCGCCAAATCCCTCCGAGGAGCAAAAATGGAAGATATTATTTTTGCTGGAAGTGATTCTCGAAAGCCTTTAAATTTTGCTGAGGTGACACTAACGCTCGAAAATGATGATCATTTCCTTCCAATTGATTATCATGAAGTAAGTGTGACGCGAAGAGTATTTCGTTCAGGTGACAGTGAGTTCTTAATAAATAAACAACCCTGCCGCCTTAAAGATATTATTGATTTATTTATGGACTCCGGGCTCGGCCGGGAGGCTTTTTCGATTATCAGCCAAGGCCGGGTTGAAGAGATTTTAAACAGTAAAGCTGAGGAACGCAGGACGATATTTGAAGAGGCAGCTGGAGTTTTAAAGTATAAAACTCGAAAAAAGAAAGCGGAAGGCAAATTAGGGGAAACACAGGAAAACCTTAATCGTGTCAATGATATCATCCACGAACTTGAAAGCCAGGTAGAACCATTAAAAATACAAGCTTCGATCGCAAAAGACTTTTTACAGCAAAAAGAGGAACTTGAAAAAATCGAGGTTGCTCTGACTGTTCATGAAATCGAGGTATTACACGGAAAATGGGAGCAGCTTTCTGCAACTCTAGAAGAAAATAAAATGGCGGAAGGAAAGCTGTCCACTAAAGTACAATTGAAAGAAGCGAAAATTGAAGAAACTAGAGATGTAATTGCAGCTTTAGATGAATCAATTAATGATCTTCAGAACGTTTTGCTGCATGCAAGTGAAGAGCTCGAAAAGCTTGAAGGCCGGAAAGAAGTACTAAAGGAAAGAAAGAAAAATGCCAAGCAAAATAAAGAGCAGCTTGAAAGAAGTATCGGGGAACTTACAACAAAAATTTCTGAACTAAAAAGACAAAAAGAAGGGCAGGAGAAAATTGTCTCCACTTTTGAAAAGGAATGTTTTCAATATGAAAACTCCCTTTCTGAAAAGCAAAATCACTTAAAACTCTTTAGTGAAGATTTAGAAAGTAAAATAGAAACTTTGAAAAGTGATTATATTGAGTTGCTAAACAATCAAGCTACACATAAGAATGAGGTTAAATATATTGAACAGCAGCTTAACCAGCAAGAAACTAGACATTCAAAGCTAGAAGCTGAGAATGAGAAATTTTTAATACAGCGGCGAGTAATTGAAGAAAGAAAAGCCAAGGTAATAGATCAGCTCCATCTTGTGCAAAAGGAATTGGAAGATGGAGTTCATATATTTAGAAAAGAAAAAAAGAAGCTTGAACAGCTGCAAAGTCAATATGAAAAGCAAGAAAAGACCCTTTATCAAGCGTACCAATTTTTACAAAAAACTCAATCTAGAAAAGATATGCTTGAGGACATGGAGGAAGATTATTCAGGCTTTTTCCAAGGTGTTAAGGAAATTCTTAAAGCAAGAAGTGGTAAATTAGCTGGAATTGAAGGAGCCATTGCAGAACTGATTCAAGTGCCAAAAGCATATGAAACAGCTATAGAGATAGCTCTTGGTGGAGCTATGCAGCATGTCGTTGTAAGTACGGAAGAGAGCGGCAGAAAAGCGATTCAATATTTAAAACAACATTCTTTTGGCAGAGCGACCTTTTTGCCGCTAAATGTTATGAAAGCCAAAGGTCTCTCGAATACACAACTGCAAGCTATTTCAGGACATCCATCTTTTGTTGGTGTTGCTTCCGAACTAATTAACTATAACTCGAAGTATCAAAGTGTGGTCGCTAACTTATTGGGAACAGTTGTAGTGACAACGGATTTAAAAGGTGCTAATGATATGGCTAAGATCCTCCAATATCGCTGCAGATTTGTGACAGTGGACGGAGATGTTGTCAATCCTGGCGGTTCTATGACAGGTGGTACGACAAAACAGAATGCATCCTCACTATTAAGTAGAAAAGGTGAGTTAGAAGAGCTTAAAGTTAAGCTTACGCAGATGGAGAATAAGACGCTTCAGCTTGAAGAACATGTTAAGCAGCTGAAGGAAGATGTTCAAGTTCAAAAAGCTTTGTTAGAACAATTAAGAGCTTCTGGAGAAGACCTCCGCATTAGGGAACAATCTGTCAAAGGGGACCTTCGGGAAGTGGAGCTTGAAGAGCAAAATGTTAATGAAAGACTTTCATTTTACGATATGGATAAGGCTGAATATGGGACGCAGCAAGAAAAATTGAAAGTGAGAAAAAAAGAATTAACGTATTTACTAGAGAGGGATCAACATAAGATTGCCGAGATCGATCGGGAGGTAGCGGAATTAACTCAACAAAAAAATACACAAGCTACATCGAAGGAAGTTCTACTCGAAGATATAAATGAACTAAAAATCAAACTTGCAGCCAAGAAAGAGCAGTTTAGCCATGCAAAAGAAAAGCTGATGTCGATTGAGGCACAGCTTACAGAAAACCAAGAAAGATTGTCACTAGCAAAAGAAGATTTGGAACTGTTATCTTCAGAGATGTCACATAGTTCCTCTGGAGAGTTGAGTCTAGAAGAAGCTGCGAATCGCAAGTTACAAGATAAAAATGAAACTTTGAACTTAATTTCTTCAAGAAGAGAAGAACGGTTGAGCTTATCAAGTCAGCTTGAGGATGCGGAGTTTGAACTAAAAGAGCTAAAACGTCAGCATAAGGGAATAAGTGGAATTTTATTGGACGATGAGGTTAAATTAAATCGTCTGGATGTAGAACTAGACAATCTCCTTGCACAGCTAAGAGAGGAATATTTACTTACCTATGAGGGAGCGAAGGCAGAATATCCTTTAACAATCCCTGCTGAGGAGGCAAGGAAGAAAGTCAAGCTGATTAAATTAGCGATCGAGGAACTTGGAACTGTTAATTTAGGAGCTATTGAAGAATATGATCGTGTTTCCGAACGTTACGAATTTCTACTAGAACAAAGAAATGACTTGCAGGAAGCAAAAGATACGTTGTTCCAAGTGATTGATGAGATGGATGAGGAAATGAAAAAGCGATTTCAGCAAACCTTTAACGGGATACGTTCCCACTTTGAGTTTGTATTCCAAGCGTTATTTGGCGGAGGACGAGCAGATCTGCGCTTGACAGACCCAGATGATCTTCTTAATACAGGTGTTGATATCGTAGCACAGCCACCAGGAAAAAAACTACAAAATTTAGGGCTTTTATCCGGTGGAGAACGTTCTTTAACGGCGATTGCATTATTATTTTCTATTTTAAAAGTAAGACCCGTTCCCTTTTGTATTTTAGATGAAGTAGAAGCGGCGCTCGATGAGGCAAATGTTCATCGATTTAGTCAGTACTTAAAAAGATACAGCTCTGGAACACAATTTATCGTTATTACACATCGCAAAGGAACGATGGAGGGTGCGGACGTCTTATATGGTGTTACGATGCAGGAGTCAGGTGTATCGAAAGTAGTATCCGTGAGGCTTGAAGATTCAAAGGAGCTCATTCAATCATCATAAGACCTAGTTGTTTTATCTCTCTTTTGGGGTGATCTTATATGCTTCACCCCTCAAAATACATAAGGAAGTGATCATTATGAGTTTTTTTAAGAGATTAAAAGAAAAGATAACGAAACAAACAGACACTGTAACTGAAAAATTTAAAGATGGACTTACAAAGACAAGGGATAATTTTTCGAGTAAAGTGAATGATTTGGTAGCCCGATATCGTAAGGTTGATGAAGACTTCTTTGAGGAACTTGAAGAAATTCTCATCCAAGCAGATGTTGGATTTGATACAGTTATGGAGTTAATAGATGAGTTGAAAATGGAAGTGAAACGAAAAAATATTCAGGATCCGGCGGAAGTTCAGGGAGTCATTTCGGAAAAATTGGTTGAGATTTATAATAGCGGAAACGAGGCTTCCTCTGAGCTTAATATTCAGGAGACAGGTTTGACTGTTATTTTATTTGTTGGTGTAAATGGAGTCGGCAAAACGACAACGATAGGAAAGCTAGCCCATAAATTTAAATCTGAAGGCAAAAAAGTGGTCCTTGCCGCTGGTGATACATTTCGTGCGGGTGCCATTGAGCAGCTTGAGGTTTGGGGTGAACGTGTCGGGGTTGATGTCATAAAACAGGATGCAGGATCGGATCCGGCGGCAGTAATGTTTGATGCTATTCAAGCGGCTAAATCCAGAAATACGGATATTTTATTATGTGATACGGCTGGACGACTTCAAAATAAAGTAAACTTAATGAAAGAGCTTGAAAAAGTGAAGCGGGTCATTGAAAGGGAAATTCCGGGAGCTCCACATGAAGTATTATTAGTGCTCGATGCGACAACTGGACAAAATGCAATGATCCAAGCAAAGACCTTTAAGGAAGCTACAAATGTCAGCGGGATTGTGTTAACAAAATTGGATGGAACAGCAAAGGGCGGTATTGTTCTTGCGATTCGTAATGAGCTGCATATTCCGGTGAAATTTGTTGGACTTGGTGAGAAAATGGATGATCTTCAAGAGTTTGATGCAGAGCAATACGTATATGGTTTGTTTGC
Organism: Robertmurraya dakarensis; assembly: GCF_900156875.1. GTDB lineage: Bacteria > Bacillota > Bacilli > Bacillales > Cytobacillaceae > Robertmurraya > Robertmurraya dakarensis. Next base: position 1,287,279 of record NZ_LT707408.1, read on the forward strand.
CGATCTAGTTGAAAAGGAAGAGCTTGAAGAGCAATAAGGAAACTGCTTGCGATTTCGTTTTGTCTAGCTCCAGCGGCTAGCCCCTTGAGGTCATAAGCTAATCCCTTACAGAAGGCTAAAAGCATGCCTTCTTCCAGGGCTTTCCTTATGCTTGTCGGGGCTGGACAAGCCGCTTCCGCTTTTCATTTTGTAAAGGTAATACCTTGACATTAGCATGCATTCTGTGTAGACTGTCTATGTAAAGGCTTTTCACTTAACAAGGAGGGGAATCAATGCTTGAAAAGACTACCCGCATGAATTTTTTGTATGATTTTTATCAATCCTTGTTAACGCCGAAACAGCAAAGTTATATGTCTTTGTATTACTTAGATGACTATTCTCTTGGTGAAATTGCAGAGGAATATGGCGTAAGCCGGCAAGCGGTTTACGATAATATTAAACGTACAGAAGCTATGCTCGAGGAATATGAGGAAAAGCTGTTGTTATTTCAAAAGTTTCAAGAACGCAGTAAACTGCTGGCTGATATGCGAGAGATGCTGAAAGAAAATTCACCATCCTTGCAATCTCTCTCTGAGGTAGTTGCTGAGCTTGAGAAATTAGATTAGGAGGCGGCGTGTGAATGGCGTTTGAAGGATTAGCCGACCGACTGCAAAATACGATCCAAAAGATCCGCGGTAAAGGGAAAGTAAATGAAGCGGATGTAAAAGAAATGATGCGTGAAGTTCGTCTAGCTCTTTTAGAGGCAGACGTTAACTTTAAAGTCGTCAAAGAATTTGTCAAAAAAGTAAGTGAACGTGCAGTAGGGCAAGAAGTAATGAAAAGCTTAACGCCTGGTCAGCAGGTCATCAAAGTTGTAAAAGAAGAATTAACTGCGCTGATGGGTGGAGAGGAAAGTAAAATTGCTGTTGCCAGCCGCCCTCCAACCGTTATCATGATGGTTGGACTGCAAGGTGCCGGGAAGACGACAACAACTGGTAAGCTCGCGAATCTTCTGCGAAAAAAATACAATCGTAACCCGATGCTTGTTGCAGCTGATATCTATCGACCTGCAGCAATTAAGCAGCTCGAAACGCTGGGCAAGCAGCTGAGTATGCCGGTATTTTCTCTGGGGGATCAGGTTAGTCCGGTGGAGATTGCAAAGCAGGCCATAGCTAAAGCAAAAGAAGAGCATCATGATTATGTGTTAATTGATACAGCAGGCCGATTGCATGTAGATGAAGCTTTGATGGGGGAATTAAAAGATATTAAAGAACTCACAAAGCCAGATGAAATATTCCTTGTTGTCGATGCAATGACCGGACAAGACGCTGTAAATGTGGCTCAAAGCTTTAATGAACAGCTTGGTTTAACAGGAGTTGTCCTGACTAAACTAGATGGGGATACTCGTGGTGGTGCGGCACTTTCTATTCGGTCTGTTACCCAGACTCCCATTAAATTCGTCGGTCTTGGAGAAAAAATGGATGCGATTGAGTCATTCCATCCAGAACGGATGGCTTCACGTATTCTAGGCATGGGGGACGTACTTACTTTAATTGAAAAAGCACAGGCGAATGTGGATGAAGAAAAAGCAAAGGAACTTGAGAAGAAAATGCGGACAGCCTCATTTACGTTCGATGACTTCCTTGAACAGCTGGGACAGGTCCGTAATATGGGACCTCTCGATGAGCTTTTGAAAATGATGCCAGGTGCTAATAAAATTAAAGGTCTCAATAATCTTCAAATTGATGAAAAACAAATCTCACATGTAGAAGCGATAATCAAGTCGATGACAAAGGAAGAAAAGACTCATCCTGAGATTATCACGGCGAATCGCAGAAAAAGGATTGCAAAAGGAAGCGGGACTTCTGTGCCAGAAGTAAACCGTTTGTTAAAGCAATTCGAAGATATGAAAAAAATGATGAAACAAATGTCTAATATGCAGCAAAAAGGCAAGAAAAAGGGCGGACTTAAGCTTCCGTTTAATCCATTTCAATAGAAAAAAGTTGAAATTTTTGCCTGACAAGAAAAAACACTTTACAAACTAATTAACAATTGATATCATACTATCTTGTGTGAAACTATTCGGAGGTGCTTTATAAAATGGCAGTAAAAATTCGTTTAAAGCGTATGGGAGCAAAAAAATCTCCTTTTTATCGTATCGTAGTAGCTGATTCTCGTTCTCCTCGTGATGGACGTTTCATTGAAACAGTAGGAACTTATAACCCTGTAGCCGAGCCGGCAAAAGTTGAGATCAATGAAGAACTAGCTCTTAAGTGGTTACAAGACGGTGCTAAACCATCTGACACAGTTCGTAATCTTTTCTCTAAAGAAGGCATTATGGAGAAATTCCATAACGCTAAACTTAGCAAGTAAGCTTACAGCTAATAGCGAATGAAAGAGCTTATTGAAACGATTGTTAAGCCCCTTGTAGACTTCCCTGAAGATGTTCAGGTGGAGACACAAGAAGGTGCTGATCGCGTTACCTATCAGCTTAGTGTAAATAAAAGCGATATGGGAAAAGTAATCGGCAAGCAAGGGCGTGTAGCTAAATCTATTCGAACTGTTGTCTATGCAGCAGGAGCATCACAGCAGAAAAAGCTTTTTTTAGAAATTGTTGAATAAACATTTCAGGCAAACAGGAGGAGGGGGAACCCCTCCTTTTTTATATTGCAGAAAAAATTCGTACATAAAGTTAGACACACCATTACTTCCCCCCCGTTAGGAGGTTCAGTTATGAACGTTCTTCAAAATGTTATTGTTAAACAGGTTCTAACCGAAAGAAGCAAAAATCAACTGCTTGAAAAATATCATGAGAACAAGGTGCAATTAGAGAAAGAATGTGACCAGCTGCGTTTTGAATTAAAAAAGATGGAGAAAACAAAGAAATTTCAGTCTGCCAATCTTAAAAATCATTTTGAAAAAGAAATACATACAAGACAGGAAAAACTAAAGTTGCTTGAGTTTCAGATAGAACAATTACATATGCTACCTATAGGCAGTGAGTTAAAGGAAAAGGAAATTCAAGGAATAGTTGAAGTGAACGTGGGAGATAAATGGGAAGATATTATACAAACAAGGACAATCATTATTAAAGATGGTGTCGTGGCTGAAATACGCGAGAGGTGAGAGTATTGGAAAAATGGTTTAACGTTGGAAAAATAGTAAATACTCATGGAATTAAAGGTGAGGTTCGCGTGATCTCAAAAACGGATTTTCCAGATGAACGATATGCACCTGGTAAGCAGCTCTTCTTATTTATGCCTGGTGCAACAAATCCAATTGAGTTAACGGTTAACTCCCATCGGACTCATAAATCATTCGATTTATTAACATTCAAAGGGTATGAAAATGTAAATGATGTTGAGAAGATGAAGGGTGGACTATTAAAGGTTCGGGAGGATCAACTTTCGGAGTTAGAGGAAGATGAATTTTACTTCCATGAAATCATCGGTTGTCTTGTTTTTACAACAAAGGGCGAAGAAATTGGGAAAATAAAAGAAATTTTAACTCCAGGTGCAAACGATGTGTGGGTAGTGAAAGGAAAGGGAGGAAAAGATATTTTAATCCCTTATATTGATGAAGTTGTAAAAAAGGTTGATGTGAAAGAGAAAATAATCCTGATTGATCCAATGGAAGGGTTATTATCATGATGCATATTGATGTGTTAACACTTTTTCCAGAAATGTTTGATGGTGTGCTGGGGTCTTCTATTTTAAATAAGGCCGCGGAGACTAATGCAGTCCGTTATAATATTGTTAATTTCCGGGAATTTGCTGACAATAAGCATAAAACGGTTGATGACTATCCTTATGGCGGTGGAGCAGGAATGGTCTTAAAACCCCAGCCAATTTTTGACGGAGTAGCTAACCTAAAGGAACAAGCTAAAACGGAGAATCCCCGTGTGATTCTTTTATGTCCACAAGGAAAACGGCATGATCAAAGACTAGCTGAAGAATTAGCGAAAGAGGAACATTTAATTTTTATTTGCGGCCATTACGAAGGGTATGACGAAAGGATTCGACAGCATGTTATTACAGATGAAATTTCAATAGGAGATTATGTCTTAACTGGCGGAGAACTCGGTGCAATGGTGGTCATTGATAGTGTCGTGAGATTGCTTCCAGGCGTACTAGGAAATGAAGAATCTCACCAGAGGGACTCGTTTAGCACGGGTGTACTCGAGCATCCGCATTATACTAGACCTGCTGATTTTAGAGGCTTGAAGGTGCCAGACGTGCTTATTTCTGGTAATCACCGCTTAATAGATGAATGGCGAGCGAAAGAATCGCTGCGCAGGACTTACGAACGACGACCTGACCTAATAGAAGGGTTGGAGTTAACAGATGAACAAAAAGCCTGGTTAATAGAATTTAAAAAACAAGAGAAATAATCTTGATGTTCTCGTTTAATTATGGTATTATATTTTTTGTGACTTGCGCTGGAGTTATTCAGTTTATAGTCTTATAACGATGTTCCGCTGCAATCTTTATTTTACCAAAAATATGTAAGAGCATCTGTTGGAAGGAGTTGAAAACGATGCAAAATATTATTGAAGAAATCACAAAAGAACAACTTCGTTCAGATCTTCCTGCTTTCCGTCCTGGTGACACTGTACGTGTACACGTAAAAGTTGTTGAGGGAACTCGTGAACGTATTCAGATCTTTGAAGGTGTTGTGATTAAGCGTCGTGGTGGTGGAATCAGTGAAACTTTCACAGTTCGTAAGATTTCTTACGGTGTTGGAGTTGAGCGTACATTCCCTGTACACACACCAAAAATTGCGAAGCTTGAAGTAATCCGCCGCGGTAAAGTACGCCGTGCGAAACTTTACTACCTACGTAACCTACGTGGTAAAAAAGCTCGTATTAAAGAAATCCGATAATGCTAAAAGCGGAAGCACCTTGGTCAGCCCCGACCAGCACAAGACGAGCCTCATGGAAAGGTGTTCTTTACCTTTCCGGGAGGATTGGCTTGTGACTCGAGGGGCTAGGTGCTGCAGCTGGATAAGGTTTAGAGAAGGAGCTTGTTCTGCAAGCTCTTTTTTCATAGTTAAAATTAAAAATTTAAAAATTATTTTCAAATCGTGCATCATAAGGAAAACTTTTGTAAAATAAAATAAATAGGTGTATCCTTCAATTAAAATTGGAGTGATTGATGATAACTGTTAGTAGAATGGTGGGGAAGGTAGCATGGAGAAAAAGAAAAGTGAGTTTTGGGAATGGACAAAGGCTTTAATCATTGCAGTTGTCCTAGCAGCAGTTATCCGATATTTTTTATTTGCGCCCATTGTCGTTGATGGTCTTTCAATGATGCCGACATTACATGATCAGGATAGAATGATTGTGAATAAGTTAAGCTATAAAATAGGTGAACCTGAACGATTTGACATTATTGTTTTTCATGCTCCTGAAAATAAGGATTACATAAAAAGGGTTATTGGTTTGCCTGGGGATAAGATTGAATACAAGAATGATACTCTTTATGTAAATGGAGAGGCATATGAAGAGCCATACTTGGATGAGTATAAACAGCAAGTAATTGATGGGCCCTTAACAGAACCATTTACATTGTTAGAAGTTACTGGGCAGGAAACAGTGCCTGAAGGACATCTATTCGTCATGGGTGATAACAGGCGGTATAGTAAAGATAGCCGCCACATCGGAACCATTGAAATGGAAAAGGTTTTAGGTAATACCAGCATGATTTATTGGCCCATTGAAGATATAAGATTCGTGGATTAGTCTCAAAAAGATATAAAGTAAGGGAGGTATTAGGATGACGATTCAATGGTTTCCGGGACATATGGCCAAAGCGCGCAGACAGGTCACGGAAAAACTTAAACTCGTTGATATCATCATAGAACTGGTCGACGCAAGAATACCCTATTCTTCCCGAAACCCCATGATAGATGAAATCATCCAGCATAAACCTAGATTAGTGCTTTTGAACAAAGCTGACATGGCCGATAAGGAGACGACAAAGGACTGGATCAGGTATTGGGATGAACAAGGAATTAAATCGCTGGCAATCAATTCTCAAGCTGGAACAGGGATGAAAGAAATTGTGTCAGCATCTCAAGCTATCTTGAAAGAAAAATTTGATCGAATGAAAGCGAAGGGCGTAAAGCCGCGTGCTATTCGGGCAATGATTGTTGGCATTCCGAATGTTGGAAAATCAACTTTGATTAACCGTCTTGCAAAGAAAAATATTGCTAAAACAGGAAATACACCTGGGGTTACGAAAGCGCAGCAATGGATTAAGGTTGGAAAAGAACTGGAGTTACTTGATACACCAGGAATTCTCTGGCCAAAATTCGAGGATCAAGAGGTAGGATCAAAATTAGCATTAACAGGTGCGATAAAAGATACGATTTTAAACCTGCAGGATATTTGTATTTACGGTCTGCGTTTTTTAGAAAAGGAATATCCACAGCGTTTAAAGGAACGTTATCAGTTAGAAACTATTCCTGAGGATATTGTTGAACTTTTTAATGAAATAGGAAAGCGTCGCGGCAGTCTAATGGCTGGCGGAGAAGTTGATTATGATAAAGTGGCAGAACTTGTGATTCGTGATATCAGAATGGAGCAGCTAGGTCCTTTATCATTCGAAAAACCAGAGGATTTTATTTAAATAATTCTTACAATGAGAAAAAGACCTTCTTTAGCTGAGGGTCTTTACTTTTTTTAGAAAAAGCCGATAAGATAGTAGAAATATACTCAATACATAGCAAGGAGCAAGGATTGTTTTGAACAAGTTAACAATTAAAGAGATTGAGGAAAAACTGAAATTTATTGATAGACGAGATCATCCTTTGCTGGAAGAACTGTACGGGGACGACCGTAAAGGTGTACAACAATTATTGAATAAGTGGCAAAACCACTATGAAAAAAAACAGAGAGCAGAAGAAAAGTTTTATCAAATGACAGCTTATGAAAGAGAAGCACGAGGTGAAGGATTTCAACTAATAGCTGGAGTAGATGAGGTTGGCAGAGGGCCTTTAGCTGGACCAGTCGTAGCTGCTGCCGTCATTTTGCCCCCATCCTTTACCTTGCTGGGGTTAGATGATTCAAAAAAGCTCACGGCTGAAAAGCGCGAACACTTTTATCACTATATTCTTGAGAACGCCATATCAGTTGGCATTGGGATTATTGAAGCAAAGGAAATTGATGAAATTAATATTCTTGAAGCAACAAAGAAAGCTATGCTGTCTTCCATTCGAAACTTAGAGCATGGGCCAGACTGCCTATTAATCGATGCGTTAAAGCTCGATACACCGTATGCTGAGAGAGCGATTATTAAGGGGGATTCTAAATCCATTTCGATTGCAGCTGCTTCCGTTGTTGCCAAAGTGACACGTGATCGAATGATGCAGGAGATTGATAAAAATTATCCAGAGTACCTATTTTCAAAGAATATGGGATATGGAACAAAGGAGCATCTGCAGGCCTTGGATAAATACGGAGCAACGCCATATCATCGCAAAAGCTTTGCACCAGTTTCTTCCATTATAAAGGGTATAGAGAAAGAGCGCCCGATGAATGCTGTTTAAGAAGAGAGCGAAAGTTAGCGGAGGAGGATCATAAGTGCGGACAGAGAATCTTATTGGTTTGCTTTTAAAGCAACATGATATTACCACTCAAAATACTGCTAGTTCATTTCGTTCAGGTCAAATTATACTAGGAAAGGTGACAAAATTTTTCCCGAATGAACTAGCTGAGGTCCAGGTGGGGACTCAAAAGATGATTGCGAAATTGGAGGCGCCGCTTACAGCGGGTGTCCCATATTGGTTTCAGGTACAGTCTGGCAAAGGGCAAATACATCTCAAGGTGTTAGAACAATCAACCAGTCCGGTGAGCAGGGAACAAACCAATTCGACTCAAACGGTGTTAAAACAGCTGGAGTTGCCGCAAACAGAAGAATATACTAAAACGGTGAAATATTTCATAAAGGAACAGCTTCCTGTGACGAAGGAAATGATTCGTAATGCCACACTTGCTCTTAATGGTGTAAAAGACTATGAAGAGGGTCTTCAGGCTGTTAAACAACTAGTTTTGAAGGGCTTGCCGATCACTGAAGACATCTTGGAAGCGACGATTGTTTCAAGCAAGCAAGAACCCCTCCATCAATTGTTAAACAAGCTTCATACGGTACTCACTGCAAGCCCTGTCTCTGCAAGTGGCGAACGTCTTCTTTCCTTTATTCAGAGTTTAATAAGGCTGGACAATGACCAAGCTAATACGCCGCCACATCCGGTTAAAGAAGGGCAAACAGAGTCTATCAATTGGGAGGATAGAGGAAGTCTAATTCAGCATATTAAAAAGTTAACAACCATGATCGGCTTTGATTATGAAAGGCATTTAGAGTTTTCACTAAAAGATGGTAACCAGGCAGATCTTCAAGAGCAGGAGAATCTGAAGTCTTTATTAATAAAGTTCTTAGATGAAAATCCTCCGCAGATGCAAAAAGAATCTGCACAACAACTCTTAAATAAAGTGACAGGGCTGCAGCTTCTTTCGCAAGACACGGGTTTTCTTCAGCAGTATGTGGTACAAGTGCCATTGTCTTTTTGGAATAAAAGAACCGATCTAACTGTGCAGTGGAGTGGAAGGAAGAAGGAAAATGGCCAAATAGATTCTAATTACTGCAGGATCCTTTTTTATTTAGAATTAGAGCATTTAAATGAAGTAATCGTGGATCTTCAAATACAAAACCGAATCTTGAATGTTAACATTTTCAATGAAAATGATGGGATAAAGCAAATAGCTAGGACTTTTATCACTACTTTGAAAGATAGGCTCAAAGAGTTGGATTATCAATTATCATCCGTGAATTTTTACCATATGGAAAGTCAAAAAAAGTTAGACAGTCAAAGAAATTATCCAAAAATATATGAAGCAAATCATATTCGTGGAGTCGATATAAGAGTATGAAAAAGACAGAAAAGAATAAAAGAAAAGAAGCTGTTGCCCTTCATTATAATTCACATTATGACGATGCTCCCTCATTACTTGCGAAAGGGAAAGGAATTATTGCTGAGAACATACTAGAGAAAGCATTGGAAAACAATATTCCGATTCAGGAGGACCCTTCATTAGTAGAATTACTGAGTAAGTTAAACATCAACGAAAGTATACCAGAGGAATTATACCAAGCCGTTGCAGAAGTATTTGCATTTATCTATAAAACGGATCAGTCAGCAGGGAAAAAGTAAGGAAAATTATACCTGAATAATAATTTTCTTAGGTTTTTAAAATTGAAAATTTTCAAATAAAAATAATATTTTTGTCTATATCTGTAGACAAGGACATTTTAGTCTTATAAAATGAAAGCGCAGGACTTTTTTTGAACAGTTAAAAGAAAAATATTTCAATGATTTCGTTTCGGGAATTATTTGATGTTTCTGAATGTACAAGCTGTTCTCTACAAGTGATTGAAGATGATTAAGGAGGATGGGAAATGAATATCCATGAGTATCAAGGTAAAGAAATCCTCAGAGCATACGGGGTATCTGTTCCTAATGGAAAGGTAGCATTTACAGTTGAAGAGGCTGTTGAAGCTGCAAAAGAATTAGGTACTGAAGTTTGTGTAGTGAAAGCACAAATTCATGCTGGGGGACGCGGAAAAGCTGGCGGCGTTAAAGTAGCCAAAAACTTAGATGAAGTTCGTACATATGCAAATGAAATCTTAGGTAAAACGCTTGTTACACACCAAACAGGCCCTGAAGGCAAAGAAGTAAAACGCCTATTAATCGAAGAAGGCTGCGATATTAAGAAAGAATACTACGTTGGTTTAGTTCTTGACCGTGCTACTTCTCGTGTTGTATTAATGGCTTCTGAAGAAGGCGGAACAGAAATTGAAGAGGTTGCAGAAAAGACTCCTGAGAAAATTTTCAAAGAGGAAATTGATCCGGTAGTTGGCTTACAGCCATTCCAAGCTCGCAGAATTGCTTTTAATATTAACATTCCAAAAGAATTAGTTAACAAAGCCGTTAAGTTCATGATGGGCTTATACCAAGCTTATGTTGAAAAAGATTGCTCTATTGCAGAAATCAATCCACTAGTTGTAACTGGTGATGGAAATGTTATGGCGTTGGATGCTAAGTTAAACTTTGATTCTAATGCACTTTATCGTCAAAAAGATGTTGTTGCATACCGTGATCTTGAGGAAGAGGATCCAAAAGAAATCGAAGCATCTAAATACGATCTAAGCTATATCGCATTAGACGGTAATATCGGTTGTATGGTTAATGGTGCGGGACTTGCAATGGCAACAATGGATATTGTTAAACATTTTGGCGGAGATCCGGCTAACTTCCTTGATGTAGGGGGCGGTGCAACTGCAGAGAAAGTAACAGAAGCATTTAAGATTATCCTTTCTGATCCAAATGTTAAGGGTATTTTCGTTAATATCTTTGGCGGAATCATGAAGTGTGACGTAATTGCTACAGGTGTTGTTGAAGCCGCGAAACAAGTTGGCTTAAGCGTTCCTTTAGTAGTACGTTTAGAAGGTACAAACGTTGACCTAGGTAAGAAGATTCTTGCTGAATCAGATGTTGACATCGTTGCTGCTGATTCAATGGCAGACGGAGCAGAAAAAATCGTATCATTAGTTGGATAAGGATATTGGATAGGAAAGGAGTAGAATAAACGTGAGTGTATTTATTAATAAAGATACAAAAGTAATTGTTCAAGGGATCACTGGTTCAACAGCCCTTTTTCATACAAAACAAATGTTAGAATATGGTACAAAGATCGTAGGAGGAACATCTCCTGGTAAAGGCGGCACTGAGGTAGAGGGTGTTCCTGTATTTAACACTGTTAAAGAAGCTGTAGACGCTACAGGTGCGAACGCTTCTGTCATTTATGTACCAGCTCCATTTGCTGCAGATGCTATTTTAGAAGCAGTAGACGCTGAACTTGATCTTGCTATCTGTATTACAGAGCATATTCCAGTATTAGATATGGTAAAAGTTAAGCGCTATATGGAAGGTAAGAAGACTCGTCTTGTAGGACCAAACTGCCCTGGTGTTATTACAGCTGATGAGTGTAAGATTGGAATCATGCCTGGTTACATTCATACAAAAGGACATGTTGGGGTAGTTTCAAGATCAGGTACATTAACATACGAAGCAGTTCATCAATTAACACAGGCTGGTTTAGGACAAACAACTGCTGTAGGTATTGGTGGAGACCCTGTAAATGGTACAAACTTCATCGATGTTCTAAAAGCATTCAATGAAGATCCTGAAACATATGCTGTTATCATGATCGGTGAGATCGGTGGAACGGCTGAAGAAGAGGCTGCTGAGTGGGTTAAGGCAAATATGACTAAACCAGTAGTTGGCTTCATTGGCGGACGCACAGCGCCTCCAGGAAAGCGTATGGGACATGCGGGCGCGATTATCTCTGGCGGTAAAGGAACAGCTGATGAGAAAATCCGTGTTATGAATGAGTGTGGAATCGAAGTAGCTGATACTCCATCAGTTATGGGTGAAACACTAATTAAAGTTTTAAAAGAAAAAGGACTTTATGAAAAGTGTAAAGCACAATAATTAAGTAGTTTTTCTACCATATTTTTATGAACAGTCCCTCTTTTTGAGGGGCTGTTCAATATGGCTTTTATTTCCCCAATAAATCTCCCTCGATTCATCAATTCTTTCTCAGTAAAAATCCAATGATTAAAGGAGCAAATTTTATGGAAGAATTTAAAAAAAGGCTTACACATTTGCATCACTGCAATGGAATCGGCTGGAAGGCGATATTTCACCTCTTAAAAGCAGATCCTGAGTTAAAGAACTTGTATAGGTGTCCGCCGCTTCAGAATGTTCCTAATTTAACCAAAAATAACTTTCTTGATAACATAAACTCCATAACAATCCACGATTATTTTCATGAGTACTCCTTGAATGACATTCATATGATCACTTATTTTGATAAAGAGTATCCCTCCCTATTAAAAGAAACTTTCCAGCCCCCTTGGGTGCTTTATGCAAAAGGGAATATCAATCTATTAAATAACGGTATAAAGCTTGCTGCTGTAGGTTCAAGACAAGCTACATCTTATGGGAAGAATGCAATTAAGGCCCTTTTCCCAAAACTTATAGAAAAGGAGATCATTCTAGTCAGTGGATTAGCTGCAGGGATTGATACATGTGTGCATCAAACTGCCATGCGTTTAGGCGGACATACGATTGCAGTAATTGCTGGAGGCCTTTATCATATTTATCCGCAAGAGAATAGGAATCTTGCACTAGAGATGATGAAAAATCAATTAATCTTAAGTGAGTATCCTCCAAATACTAGACCGAGTAGATGGCATTTCCCTGCTCGGAACCGAATAATTAGTGGAATGAGCAGTGGTACATTAATAATTGAAGCAAAACAGAAAAGCGGGTCTCTTATCACGGCTAATTATGCTGTTCAGGAAGGGAGAGATGTATTTGCGATCCCTGGAAATATTTTCAGCCCGTTTTCTGAAGGAACGAATGAATTGATTCAACAAGGTGCAAAACTAGTTAAAAGCTCTGGAGATATTCTAGATGAGTTAATTTATTAGCACAGAAATATTTCAAATTCTCCCATTTTTATTCATAAAAGTGAATTTTTTATGATATTTTTTAGAGTTTTGAAACAAATTTTGATGAAAAAGGTTGAAATTATATTGAAACTGGTATACATTTTGCAACAGGTAATCATATAAGAAAGAACATAAAAGGTGAAAACGGTTTCCATGGGCATTGACAAGTATTGCTATCTTGTTTAATAATAATGAATATTTAAATAATTAATTTTGTACATTCTTTAATAAGAAATAATGAATCTTTTAAATGTTTATTTCTTAGTCAAATATTTTCATAATCCCTCTTGAGGAGGACAATAGATGTCGGATTTTCTAGTTATCGTTGAGTCGCCTGCGAAGGCGAAAACGATTGAACGTTATTTAGGTAAAAAATATAAAGTAAAAGCTTCAATGGGACATATCCGTGACTTACCAAAGAGTCAAACGGGTGTTGATGTTGAAGATAACTTTCAACCAAAATATATAACCATTCGAGGTAAAGGCCCGATTTTAAAAGAATTAAAAACAGCGGCGAAAAAAGCAAAAAAGATTTACCTAGCTGCCGACCCCGACCGTGAAGGGGAAGCGATTGCGTGGCATTTGGCTCAAAGTTTGAATATGGATATTGAGTCAGATTGCAGAGTTGTTTTTAATGAAATTACTAAGGATGCTATAAAGGAGTCCTTTAAGCATCCACGACCGATCAATATGGATTTGGTTGATGCACAGCAGGCTAGAAGGATATTAGACAGGCTTGTTGGTTACAACATCAGTCCTTTGCTTTGGAAGAAAGTAAAAAAAGGTTTAAGTGCTGGACGTGTTCAGTCTGTTGCGGTGCGTTTAATCATTGATCGTGAAAAAGAAATTAAAAGCTTTGTACCTGAGGAATATTGGTCAATTGAAGGTGAATTCCTGAAGGGCACTGAACCCTTCGATGCTATGTTCTACGGAATAAATAATAAGAAACTAGATCTTACATCAGAAGATGACGTCAAAAAAGTTCTAGGACAGATGGAAGGGAATAAGTTCACCGTTACGTCCGTAACGAAAAAAGAAAGAAAACGTAATCCTGCCGCTCCATTCACCACATCGTCCTTACAACAAGAAGCAGCACGGAAATTAAACTTTCGAGCTAAAAAGACGATGATGTTAGCACAACAGCTTTATGAAGGGATTGAATTAGGTAAAGAAGGAACTGTTGGTTTAATTACCTATATGAGAACGGATTCGACTAGAGTCTCTGAAGTAGCCCAAAGTGAAGCTGCTGAGTATGTTGAATCTTCTTATGGCAGTCAGTTTTTGTCTAGTGAAAAAAGAAAAGATAAGAAGAGCACGAATGCACAAGACGCGCATGAAGCAATTCGCCCAACAAGTGTTATGCGTGACCCTAGCAGCATGAAAGAATTTTTATCACGTGATCAATTAAGATTGTATCGTTTAATTTGGGAACGTTTTGTTGCGAGTCAGATGGCTTCAGCGGTTATGGATACGATGAGTGTCGACCTGAAAAATGGTGAAGTTATTTTTAGAGCTACAGGATCAAAGATAAAATTCCCAGGATTTATGAAAGTGTATGTAGAAGGTACGGATGATCAAACAGAGGAAAAGAAGAACAACATGCTCCCAGATTTAAAAGAGGGTGATGAGGTGCTGAAGAAGGAAATTGAGCCGAAACAGCACTTTACACAGCCTCCTCCAAGGTACACGGAAGCGAGACTTGTTAAAACACTGGAGGAACTTGGAATAGGAAGACCTTCTACCTTTGCTCCGACATTGGATACTATACAAAAGCGTGGATATGTTGCATTAGATAATAAACGCTTTATTCCAACAGAACTTGGAGAGATTGTTCATGAGCTGATGCTAGAATTTTTCCCGGAGATTTTGGATGTAGAATTCACAGCAAAAATGGAACAGGATTTGGATTATGTTGAAGAAGGCAAGACAAAATGGGTAAAAATCATCGATGACTTTTATCGAGGCTTTGAAAAGAAATTGGAGATAGCTGAAAAAGAAATGGCCGAAGTTGAAATAAAGGATGAACCGGCTGGAGAAGATTGCGAGCAGTGCGGAAATCCAATGGTCTTTAAAATGGGCAGGTATGGTAAGTTTATGGCATGCAGTAATTTCCCTGATTGTCGTAATACAAAGCCAATTGTAAAAGAGATCGGAGTAAAGTGTCCAAAATGTAAAGAAGGCAATATTATTGAGAGAAAAAGTAAGAAACGTAGAATTTTCTATGGATGTGACCAGTATCCTAGCTGCGATTTTCTATCGTGGGATAAGCCGATTGCCCGGAGCTGTCCTAAATGTGAAAGTCTGCTAGTTGAGAAAAAGCTTAAAAAAGGTGTCCAAGTCCAATGTGTGAATTGTGATTTTAAAGAAGAGCCACAAGGGTGAGCAGAGAGCTCACCTCTTTTATGTGTGTATTTTTATACTGATTTAAATAAAAGAATGGAAGCATGAAACTTTTTTATTTCTCGATCGTATTGTAAAATGCAAAAAGGTGGCTTTTTAGGGTAAATTATATTAAGATAAACTTTTGCATTTTCAAGAGAACAACTGGAGGTTCAGGAATGTCAGACATAACAATAAATGTCGTGGGAGCAGGGCTTGCTGGCAGTGAAGCAGCTTGGCAAATTGCGAAACGGGGAATAAAGGTACGCCTTTATGAGATGCGTCCTGTTAAGCAGACACCTGCCCACCATACAGATAAATTTGCAGAATTGGTTTGCAGCAACTCACTACGAGCTAACACACTTACGAATGCTGTAGGAGTTCTTAAAGAAGAGATGAGAATGTTAGATTCTGTTATCATTGCTTCTGCTGATGCTTGTGCAGTACCGGCTGGGGGAGCTTTAGCTGTCGATCGTCATGAATTCGCTTATCATGTTACAGACCGGGTGAAAAACCATCCTAATGTTACGGTTATAAATGAAGAAGTGACAGAAATACCAGAAGGAATTACGGTTATTGCTACTGGCCCGTTAACCAGCCAGGCACTATCAGAAAAGCTTAAGAGTTTAACTGGTGAGGAGTATCTCTATTTTTATGATGCGGCTGCACCAATTATTGAAAAAGACAGTATCGATTTGGACAAGGTATATTTGAAATCCCGTTATGACAAGGGAGAAGCTGCTTATTTGAATTGTCCAATGACAGAGGAAGAGTTTGAACGTTTTTACGAAGCTTTAGTCTCTGCTGAAACGGTTCCATTAAAGGAATTTGAAAAAGAAATCTTTTTTGAAGGCTGTATGCCTATAGAGGTAATGGCTCAAAGAGGGAAAAAAACGATGTTATTTGGTCCTATGAAGCCTGTAGGTTTAGAGGATCCTAAAACAGGGAAAAGACCCTTTGCAGTCGTACAATTAAGACAAGATGATGCAGCTGGGACACTTTATAATATTGTTGGATTCCAAACTCATTTAAAATGGGGACCGCAAAAAGAAGTGATTAAATTAATTCCCGGTTTGGAAAACGCAGAAATTGTTCGATATGGTGTGATGCATCGTAACACATTCATTAACTCTCCCAAGGTATTAAGAGCTACGTACCAATTCCAAAATAAGCCTGATTTATTATTTGCTGGTCAAATGACAGGTGTTGAGGGTTATGTTGAATCGGCTGCCAGCGGCCTAATTGCAGGGATTAATGCCACTAGACTTGCTGAGGGAATGGAACCGATTGAATTTCCTGCAGAAACAGCGATGGGAAGCATGGCGAAGTATATCACATCAACAAATGCGAAAAGCTTTCAGCCGATGAATGCAAACTTTGGGCTTTTTCCGGAATTACCTGTTAAAGTAAAGGGGAAGAAGGAAAGAGCAGAACAACATGCTTCCAGAGCATTGGAAACAATTCAGAAATTTGTGAAAAAAATGTAAACTTTATTGCAAGGGGATATATAGTTGTGTTACTATTTAGTAGCCTTTATGCTATTCCCTTGTTTATAATAATCAAACGGTGTTTTTTAAGGGGTTAACATTTTGGAGATGTGAAATCTGCGTTATGGGGTGACATCTTGTTTGATGATAAAATGAACAGAGAATGTAAGCTTTTTTTAGAGTATATACAGATAGAAAAAAACTATTCACCATATACGGTGGAGTTTTATCAAAAAGATTTGATTGGCTTCATTATGTTCATTTCTGAACAATCTATTAAAAGTTTAACTGACGTTCAATATTCTGATGTGCGAATCTATTTAACGACATTATTCGATAAAAGACTTTCTAGGAAGACAATTGCAAGAAAAATTTCTAGTTTGCGAAGCTTCTATAAATTCTTATTAAGGGAAAAGCTGGTAAGTGAAAATCCGTTTTCTTTAGTATCTATTCCGAAGATTGAGAAGAGATTGCCTAGTTTTTTTTATGAAGAAGAACTCTCAACCCTTTTTCAATCCTGCGACGATAGTACTGCACTCGGGCAAAGAAATAAAGTTATTCTAGAAGTCCTCTACGCAACTGGAATTCGTGTAAGTGAGTGCTGCAGCATTCAACTGCGGGATATAGATATGGATTTGTCCACAATTTTAGTTCATGGAAAAGGCAGAAAAGATCGATATGTACCATTTGGAAGCTTTGCACATGATGCGCTGGAAAAATACATAAATTATGGACGTAAGGAACTTTTAGATCTTCATCATAGAGAGCATGATTATTTGCTTGTCAATTACAGGGGAACACCTTTAACAACTAGAGGATTACGTACGGTTCTTAGCAGTGTCATTGAAAAATCAGCGCTTACAGGTAAAATTCATCCTCATATGCTGAGGCATACGTTCGCAACGCACTTATTGAATAACGGAGCTGATATGCGAACGGTGCAGGAGCTGCTTGGGCATGCTTCATTATCATCGACGCAAGTTTACACACATGTAAGCAATGAATACTTAAAAAAAACGTACATGGCTCATCATCCAAGAGCCTAGAGTCCTGAGGAGGATTAAAGAATGAACCAATTTCATGCAACAACAATCTTTGCTATACATCATAACGGAAACTGTGCAATGGCAGGGGATGGTCAAGTCACATTAGGTAATCAAGTTGTGATGAAACACACAGCGCGAAAAGTTAGAAAATTGTTTAATGGTAAAGTACTGGCTGGTTTTGCTGGTTCAGTGGCTGATGCCTTCACACTTTTTGAGATGTTTGAGGGAAAGTTGGAAGAGTACAATGGGAAT
Organism: Robertmurraya dakarensis; assembly: GCF_900156875.1. Taxonomy (GTDB): domain Bacteria; phylum Bacillota; class Bacilli; order Bacillales; family Cytobacillaceae; genus Robertmurraya; species Robertmurraya dakarensis. The sequence continues at coordinate 1,304,997 of NZ_LT707408.1, forward strand.
CTTCAACGAGCGGCTGTTGAACTTGCAAAGCAGTGGAGAAGTGACAAGGTGCTTAGAAGGTTAGAAGCTATGTTAATCGTAATGAGCAAGGAAACCATTCTTTTAGTCTCAGGAACGGGTGAAGTAATAGAACCTGATGATGGAATACTTGCGATTGGTTCTGGCGGCAACTATGCGTTATCAGCGGGACGTTCATTGAAAAGATTTGCAGGAGAACATTTAACTGCGAAGGAAATTGCGCAGGCATCGCTAGAAATCGCTGCAGAAATATGTGTCTTTACAAATAATAATATTATTGTTGAAGAGCTCTGAGGAGGGGTATATATGGGAAAGGGTACAAATCTAACTCCAAGGCAAATAGTTGAACGCTTAGATCAATACATAGTCGGTCAAAAAGACGCAAAAAAAGCAGTTGCTGTCGCATTGCGAAATCGATACAGACGCAGTTTATTGGATGAGAAGCTTCGAGATGAAGTTAACCCGAAAAACATTTTAATGATCGGACCAACTGGGGTTGGGAAAACAGAAATTGCAAGAAGGATGGCGAAATTGGTTCAAGCGCCATTTGTGAAAGTCGAAGCTACAAAGTTTACTGAAGTAGGTTACGTAGGACGTGATGTGGAATCAATGGTGAGGGATCTAGTTGAAACATCAGTCCGCCTTATAAAAGAAGAGAAAATGTTAAGTGTTAAGGAGCGGGCAGAAGAAAACGCCAATAGACGTTTAGTAGAACTGCTTGTCCCGTCTGCTAAAAAGACGAATACCTATAAAAATCCGCTAGAGATGCTTTTTGGCGGTGGTGCTAATCAGCAGGAACAAGAGGCTAACACTACTGAAGATTACAGTCTCCAAGAAAAAAGGAAGATTGTAAAAGAAAAATTAGCGATGGGTGAGTTAGAAAATGAAATTGTAACGGTTGAAGTAGAAGAACAGCAACCGTCGATGTTTGATATGCTTCAAGGGTCAGGTATGGAACAAATGGGTATGAATATGCAAGATGCTTTAAGTGGTCTTATGCCAAAGAAGCGGAAAAAGCGTAAACTATCTGTTCGTGAAGCGAGAAAGGTTCTTACAAACGAAGAAGCTCAAAAGCTGATTGATATGGATGAAGTAACGCAGGAAGCTGTATTTCGAGCTGAGCAGTCAGGGATAATTTTTATTGATGAAATCGATAAAATTGCTAGTAAGAATCAAGGAGGTTCATCTGCGGATGTTTCAAGGGAAGGGGTCCAACGAGACATTCTGCCTGTTGTAGAAGGATCAACGGTTGTCACAAAATATGGTTCCGTAAAAACAGATCATGTTTTATTTATGGCAGCAGGTGCGTTCCATACCGCGAAACCATCTGATTTGATTCCAGAATTACAAGGAAGATTTCCGATTAGAGTGGAATTAACAAAACTGACAGTAGATGATTTCTTTAGAATACTAATTGAACCTGATAATGCGTTAATTAAACAATATCAAGCTTTATTAGAAACAGAAGGTATACAAATTGAATTTTCTGACGATGCTATTCGTAAGATAGCTGAAGTAGCATTTGAAGTGAATCAAAATACAGATAATATTGGGGCGAGACGTCTTCATACTATCTTAGAAAAGCTGCTGGAGGATTTATCTTTTGAGGCTCCAGATATTACGATGGAAAAGATAACCATTACACCGCAATATGTTGAAGAAAAATTGGGAGCCATCTCAAAAAATAAGGATTTAAGCCAATTCATTTTATAATCAGGATATGATGTTTCAAACAACATATATAATAAAACATACTAATGAACAATCAACTTTTTTCATCTTGGAAGGGTTACAGGAAATAGGAGGAAGAACAATGGATTTATTGTCAAAAACCAGAAAAATTAATGCTTTACTACAAAAAGCTGCAGGAAAACCAGTTAATTTCAAGGAAATGTCTGAAACACTTAGTGAAGTTATTGAAGCTAACATTTTTATTGTTAGCCGTCGCGGGAAGTTGTTGGGATTTGCTGTTAATCAGAAAATCGAAAGCGATCGTATGAAGCAAATGCTTGAAGACCGTCAGTTCCCTGAAGAATATACAAATAGTTTATTCTCTATTACCGAAACATCACCAAATCTTGATGTGAACAGTGAATATACAGCGTTTCCTGTTGAAAATAAAGATCTATTTGAAAACGGCTTAACGACAATCGTACCAATTATTGGCGGTGGGGAACGTCTTGGTACCCTAATTCTTGCAAGACTGCAAGAACAGTTTCATGATGATGACCTAATTTTAGCTGAATATGGTTCAACCGTAGTTGGGATGGAAATTCTTCGAGAAAAAGCTGAAGAAATTGAAGAGGAAGCTCGCAGTAAAGCGGTTGTTCAAATGGCGATCAGTTCATTATCTTATAGTGAATTAGAAGCGATCGAACATATCTTTGAGGAACTAAACGGTAATGAAGGTTTGCTGGTAGCTTCAAAAATAGCAGATCGTGTTGGTATCACCCGTTCTGTAATTGTAAATGCTCTTCGTAAGCTGGAAAGTGCTGGTGTTATTGAGTCCCGTTCTTTAGGAATGAAAGGTACTTATATTAAAGTATTGAATGATAAGTTTTTAGTTGAACTTGAAAAATTAAAAACAAATTAATCAAAAGACTGTCGAGGATTCTCGACAGTTATTTTTTTGTCTCGATTAACAAGAATAGAAATATTCAATAAATGTTACAAAGTTGTTACAAATAAGTTGAATAATTTACGACAATTACATTGGGGATATGGTAATAAACACTTTAATAAAATAATATAGTCTTGATGCTTTTTACCTAGTATTTCATTTCTTTTAACAATTTTAGAAAAATACAATAATAATAATTAGTATTTAATAGTGTTTCTGTATATGATTTGTTAAGCAAAATAGGACGAATCTACCAATGAATTTAACCTAATTTACATAGACAGATTATTTCATATTCATTACAATTAGGTATGTGACAAATTTCTTCTTAAAAATACAAATTTCATCTAGAAAACACAAAAGTATACAAGATTTTAGATTGTGTTAGTTAATTTAAACACATATGGGGTGCTAAACTTTGAAGCTTTTTTCAAATACGATCTCTACACTTGAAAATTCATTAAATTATTCTTCTACAAAACAAAAGGTGATAGCTGAGAATATAGCAAATGCTGACACACCAAATTTCAAATCGAAAAATGCCCGCTTTAAATCAACCATGGAAGCGGCTATGGATCAGACCCTACAGGCAAGAAAAACAAACTCTAAGCACTTGAATTTTAAAGGAATAACGATGTCTAATATTGCAATTACAACTGATAGAACAACGTCTTATCATAATAATGGAAATAATGTCGATTTGGATAAAGAAATGTCAGATTTGGCTGCAAATCAAATTTACTATAATGCATTGATTGATAGAATCAGTGGAAAATTCAAATCACTTCAGTCGGTGATTAGAGGAGGGAAGTAATTATGTCTATTTTCCATAGCATAAATACATCAGCATCCGCATTGACTGCGCAAAGACTGAGAATGGATGTCATTTCATCAAATATGGCAAATGTGGATAGTACGAGAGCTAAGCTAGTAGATGGAGAATGGGTGCCCTATCAGCGGAAGTCGGTTGTTTTGCAGCCAAAAGAAGGTAGTTTTTCTTCTTTCTTAAATACTGCAATGCAAAAAAACGAAGCAGGGTCAGGTGTGAAAGTATCAAGAATTGTTGAGGACGATTCTCCTTTTAGAGTTGTTTATGATCCAGAACATCCTGATGCGGATGAGAATGGCTATGTTCAATATCCAAATGTAGACCCGTTAAGAGAAATGGTTGACTTAGTAAGTGCAACGAGATCATATGAAGCGAACGTTACAGTTTTAAATGCATCAAAAGGAATGTTAATGAAAGCTCTTGAAATCGGGAAGTAAGGGAGGATTACATAAATGAACATTTCGCCGTTCTCCAATGTAACAGGTTTATTTCAATCTCACCAAACAAAGCCTACTATAACCAATACAACTACACCATACGAGTCACAAAAGAAATTTGCGTCCGTATTAAAGGAATCAATTGAAAAAGTTAATGAAGCGCAAATTCAATCAGATAAAATGACAGAAAAGCTGGCACGAGGTGAGAATGTAGACCTCCATTCCGTCATGATTGCGAGTCAAAAAGCAAGCATTAGCTTACAAGCAACAATGGAAATCCGTAATAAAGTGGTAGAAGCATATCAGGAAGTTATGAGAATGCAAGTTTAATAGTTAACTTTAATTACTGATAACTAAAACAGAATAGCCGGGGGATAAGAATGACGGACTACCTGCAAAAGTATACGAACAACATAAAAGAATATTGGAATTCCCGTTCCAAAAAACAAAAAATGATCATGATCGGTTCTATTCTGTTATTTGTAATCGTAATTGCTTTAATTTCATTTTTTGCAACAAGAACTACAATAGCGCCGTTGTACAGTAATCTTACTCCTTCTGAAACAGGGTCGATTAAAGAAAGTCTGGATAGCAGAGGAATTCAATCGGAAATAACGGAAGGTGGAACCACGATAAAAGTCCCTGAGGAGTTAGTGGATAGTTTGAAAGTGGATCTTGCAGCGGAGGGAATTCCGAAATCAGGAAGTATTGACTATTCGTTTTTTAGTCAAAATGCTGGGATTGGGATGACTGAAAACGAGTTTAATGTCTTAAAACTTGATGCCATGCAAACTGAATTAGCCGATCTAATTAAGGGGATAGATGGAGTTCAAGATGCTAAGGTTATGATTAATCTGCCGCAGCAGGGGATATTTGTGAATGAATCCACAGAGACTGCTTCTGCATCTATTGTCTTAAATACGCAACCAGGTTATAAATTCGAGGATAATCAAATTACTGCCTTGTATCATCTTGTTTCTAAAAGTGTCCCAAATCTTCCTACTGATAATATCGTCATTACAAACCAAAACTTTGAGTACTTTGACTTAAAAAATAATGAAAATTTTTCTGGAGATGTTTTTGCAGCTCAACATGATATAAAAAAACAGGTAGAAAGAGATGTACAACGCCAAGTACAAAGCATGTTAGGCACGTTGATGGGACAGGATAAGGTAGTTGTATCTGTTACAGCGGACATTGATTTTACACAAGAAAATCGAGAAGAGAACCTTGTAGCGCCTGTTGATGAAGAGAATATGGAAGGTATTGCGATTAGTGCACAAAAAATCACTGAAACATTTACTGGTGATGGTGCAGCCGTCGGTGGAGTACCAGCTGCTGAGGACCCCGCAGATACATTAGGCGGAACGTATCAGGGTGGTGCTAATGGAAACGGCGATTATGAAAGAATAGAAGAAACAATTAATAATGAAGTTAACAAAATTCGTAAGGAAATTATTGAAAGTCCATATAAAGTAAGAGATCTAGGTATACAAGTTATGGTAGAACCGCCGGATGCTAATGATCCAAACTCTCTTCCGCAGGAGAGGGTCGATGATATTACAAAGATGCTGGGTACGATTGTAAGGACTACCATTAATAAGGATGCAATCGATGAAGATTTAACAGAGGAGACCATTCAAGAAAAAATTGTTGTTTCTGTTCAGCCGTTTAACGGCAAGATTCAATTTAATGATGAACCGAAACAAATTATTCCTTGGTGGGTTTATGCTGTAGGAGGTCTTCTTCTATTAATTATTATTCTACTTGTGTTCTTATTTATGAGAATGCGCAGAAGCAAAGCTGAAGAAGCTGAGGCAGAAGTGAACGGAATGAACGAAGGACCGCAAGTTCATATTCCAGATGTTAATGAAGAACAGAAAGACACAGAAAGCAGTTTGCGCAGAAAACAGCTTGAAAAAATGGCGAAGGAAAAACCAGAAGACTTTGCTAAATTACTTAGAACATGGATTGCTGATGATTAGGAGGCATGAATGATGGCAAAAAAGGATCAAAAGGAATTGACAGGAAAACAAAAGGCCGCCATCCTTCTAATTTCTTTAGGACCTGATGTATCTGCATCAATTTATAAACATTTAAGTGAAGAGGAAATAGAAAAATTAACATTAGAAATTTCCAGTGTTAAAAAGGTCGATTCGCAAGCAAAAGAAGATGTTGTTGAAGAGTTCCATAATATTGCGTTAGCACAGGACTATATTGCTCAAGGTGGTATTGGGTATGCGAAAACAGTTCTGGAAAAGGCTTTAGGACCAGATCAAGCTGCCGTAATAATCAACAGGTTAACCTCTTCCTTGCAGGTTCGGCCTTTTGATTTTGCACGAAAAGCAGACCCCGCACAAATTCTTAATTTTATTCAAAACGAACATCCGCAAACGATCGCTCTTATTCTATCTTACTTGGATTCTACTCAAGCAGGGCAGATCCTATCAGAGCTTCCGCAAGAAATGCAGGCTGATGTGGCAAGAAGGATTGCGGTGATGGATAGCACATCTCCGGAAATTATTAATGAAGTAGAACAAATTCTCGAAAGAAAGCTATCCTCAACAGTTACTCAGGATTATACGCAGACTGGTGGAGTTGAAGCTGTTGTAGAAGTATTAAATGGAGTTGATCGAGCAACGGAGAAAACGATACTAGATGCTCTTGAAATTCAAGATCCAGAACTAGCTGAAGAGATTAAAAAGAGAATGTTTGTATTTGAAGATATTGTGACTCTTGACAGCCGAGCCATCCAGCGTGTGATTAGAGATTGTGAAAACGAAGATTTAATGCTGTCGCTTAAGGTTTCTAGTGAGGAAGTTAAAGAAATTGTCTTTAAAAATATGTCAAAGCGGATGGTTGACACTTTCAAAGAAGAAATGGAATTTATGGGCCCTGTCAGATTGCGTGATGTAGAAGAAGCACAGTCCCGAATTGTTGCTATTATTCGTCGCTTAGAAGAAGCTGGTGAAATCGTCATTGCTCGTGGCGGAGGAGATGATATTATTGTCTAGGCTCATTAAGTATGGATGGAATATCGGGGAGCAAAAAAATAAAGTCATTTCAATCAAACAATTTAAAGAGAATCACCAAGAAGACGAATTACCCGTTGAACCTGATCAGTCACATTTTCTCCTTGAAGAAAGGAAGCATATCCTAGACCAGGCTAAGGAAGAGGCTGAAGTGATATTAAATCAAGCGAAATCTCAGGCTGATGCTATGAAAGCCGAGATAAGCCATGAGAAAGCTAATTGGGAAAAACAAGCGGCTGCCTTATCAAATAAAGCAAAACAGATGGGTTTTGATGAAGGTTTTCAAGAAGGACAGCAACGTGGTTATGAAGAAGTTCGCGAACTAATTGGTGAAGCGGTACAGATAGTAGAAAACTCAAAGTTAGATTATCAAAAAAAAATACAATCCTCTGAACTGACGATTTTAGATTTAGGATTGAAGGTTGCTGAAAAAATTATAGGTGAGCAGCTTGCTAGTAATCCAGATCATTTCCTAGCGATTGTAAGAAATGCTCTGAAGGAAGCAAGAGATTACAGGGAAATCCAATTGCATGTAAATCCATACTACTATGGTTTTTTAATCTCTCAAAAAGAAGATTTACTTAAGATTTTCCCGAAAGAAACCGAGCTTTATATTTACCCAGATCCAGACCTGCCTGAGCAAAGCTGTATCATCGAATCTGCTAGCGGCAGAATTGATGCAAGTGTTGATCAGCAGTTAGAGGAAATTAAAAGAAAGCTTTTTGAAATGTTGGAGAGTGAATAAAGTGAAGGCAGCTGATTTAATCGGACAGATAAAACAAATAGACTCTTACAAAAGGTACGGCAGAGTAAAAAGAGTAGTGGGTCTTATGATTGAATCGCAGGGCCCGGAAAGTTCGATTGGTGATGTTTGCTTTATTCATGTTGGACATAACCAAAAAAGGAAAATACAGGCAGAAGTAGTGGGGTTTAAAGAAGAAAACATTATTTTAATGCCATACACTTCAGTCAATGATATTTCACCAGGCAGTCTTGTAGAAGGTTCATCAAAACCATTAGAAATTAAGGTGGGCTCTGGATTAATAGGTAATGTTATTGATTCTTTAGGTAATCCATTAGATGGCTCTTCATTGCCAAGGGGGCTATCCGCTGTTTTTACAGAGCAAGATCCTCCCAACCCGTTAACTAGACCGCCAATAAGTGAGCCTATTCAGGTTGGCGTAAAAATGATTGATAGTCTATTAACAGTTGGAAACGGTCAAAGGGTTGGTATTTTTGCAGGAAGCGGCGTGGGAAAAAGTACCTTACTTGGGATGGTTGCGAGAAATACTAAGGCAGATTTAAATGTAATAGCCTTAATCGGTGAACGTGGTCGTGAAGTACGTGAGTTTATCGAGAGGGATCTAGGACCAGAAGGACTATCGCGTTCGATTGTCGTTGTGGCTACTTCCGATCAACCAGCACTAATGAGAATCAAAGGTGCATTTACGGCAACCGCAATTGCGGAATATTTTCGTGACAAAGGATTAAATGTCATGTTAATGATGGATTCGGTGACACGTGTTGCTATGGCACAGAGAGAAGTAGGATTGGCAATAGGCGAACCGCCAACAACCAAAGGATATACTCCTTCCGTATTCGCAATTTTACCGAAGCTTCTTGAAAGAACAGGAACAAATATGAATGGTTCTATTACGGCTTTTTATACCGTCCTAGTGGATGGAGATGATATGAATGAGCCGATTGCTGATGCAGTCCGGGGGATTCTTGACGGACATTTTGTACTGGACCGTGCCTTGGCGAACAAGGGACAGTACCCTGCTCTAAATGTATTAAAAAGTGTAAGTCGTGTCATGAACCAAATCGTCACAGATGAACATAGGAAATCAGCGGAGAAGCTAAGAGATCTATTGAGTACGTATATGAACTCGGAAGATTTAATTAATATAGGTGCTTATAAAAGAGGTTCTTCTAAACAAATTGACGAGGCGATTCGTCTATACCCGGAAATTATAAACTTTATGAAACAAGAAACAAGCGAGTCGGTTTCAATACAGGACAGTATGAATGAACTTTATCGTTTAATTGCAGATTAGTAGTTAGATAGGGTCCTTTTAAGATCCAGATGCACTCTAGGAGTAAAGGTGTGTATAGTTTATGGTTTATGAATCTAAATTCGGCAGGGTGCTTCATTTAAAGGAACGAGAAAAAGATGAAGCAATGTCTCTATATCAGGAAACGGTTAAGAAGTTTGAGGAAGCAGCTGAAAAACTTTATGAACTCTTAAAGAAAAAAGAAGATATTGTAGAGCATCAATCTGCACGAATGTTAAATGGTTTATCAGTTCAGGAGATCCGTCATCATCAATTATTTTTGGATAACCTTGAAAAGACAATTAATCATCATCAAAAGATGGTCATTAATGCTAGAAATCGCATGAATCTATACCAAGAAAAGCTGATGAATAAAAATATCGAGGTAAGGAAGATTGAAAAAATTCACGAAAAAGACCGTTCTCAATTCTTCCAAGAATTAAAAATAGTAGAGAGCAAACAAATGGATGATATCTCGATTCAACATTATATGAACCGAGGAAGCTAGGTGATTAAATGGTAAAGACAGTAGAAGAAGGACAAAAGAAAAAACCAAATAAACTCCAGTGGTTTTTATTTACAGCACTCATCCCTGCAATGTTTGCGATTGTTGTAGCGTTAATTGTTTTTTCTTTTGCTGGAATCAATGTGTTTGAAAAGGCAAAGGAATTCGGACAAAAGGTTCCTTTTCTTTCGGGATTATTGCAAGGAGAAGAAACCAAAACGGTTGAAAAATGGGAAATGAGCATTCTCGAACTTGAAGGTGAAATTAAGGATCGTGAAACTCTAATCGGGCAGCTACAAAAAGAGATGGAAACAAAAGACAAAGAAGTTGAAGAAGCGATGTTAGAGGTGGAAAATCTGCAGCAGCAGATTGATGATTTAATAGCAATTCAAGAGGAAAATAAGCGTGCTTTTAAAGATATTATTAAAACATATGAGTCGATGTCAGCAAAAAAAGCAGCACCTGTACTGACAGAAATGGAAGATCAGGAGGCTTTAGAAATTTTAACAAATATCAACGCAGACTCCCTGGCAGCTATCCTGGAAAATTTGAATCCTGATGTCGCTGCAAAATATACAGAAATGTTAACATCTGAAGCTAATAATTAATGCTTATTCTATTCTTTTGAAAGGAGGTGAAAAAGTGGAGATTGGTGGATTAGGAATGGTTAATACGATATCTAATATAAATAAAAATAATCAACCAACGTCGACTAAAGACTTTGCTGGGGTCTTCAGTTCGTTAGTGACAGAAACTCCTGGTGATGAAGAGTTAAACGACAGCATCTCTGAAGAGGATTTGGTTGAGTTACTCCAATTTTTAAAAACTGAAGATATTTTAGATATTGAGGGCGGACTGGAGCTGATTGAAGCCGTAAATTCGAATCTGAAAACAGATTTAATAGCATTTGATGGACAATTAAATAACAGTTCAACAAAGAGTGAAATTGCCATGCTTGAAGATGGAATTACTAAAGCTAATATAGACAAAATCAATGCCTTAGATATTAGAGATTTAATCTTGGTCTTAACTGAGGCCGCTTCATTACCAATGAATGATTTTAAGAATAGTCTCGACAGTAACTTGCAAAATATTTTAAAGGTCGCGAAGAGTATTGAGTTGTTTGATGTAAATAGTCAAGATTCTAGTGTTGAAAAGACAACCTTGAAAGAAATTATTCAACAGTTAACTAAGAAGATTGAATGGTTAGCGTCCAAGGGAAAAAGTGAAGGTTTAGTTGAGGGCAAACATTCTACTCGAATGGAATATCTTCAAAAAACTATTGGAACACTTCAGGCTGAACTAAACGGACAAACTTTGATAAAAAAGGAACAAAATGAAGCGAAAACTGTTCTAAAGTCTAGAATAATTAATGGCTTTTCCCTGTTTCAAAATTCTACTAACCATAAACAGTTCGGATTATCATCTGTCAATGAATTGAAAGAAGTAACAAATCTATCGTATTCAATTCTAGATGATGGTATTGAACAAAAGTCCAGAACAAATAAAATGGAAATAGCAAATGGGTTTAACCTTCAACAACTAGGTAGGCCTGAGCAACTAACATTAATGTTAAATCAATCAGGCAAGCAGATTTCTACTACTGAGTTAATAAAACAATTTGAAAGTATATTAACCAAAAGTCATCTTACTAACGGTGTTGGCCAACAAAGAATGTTAGTTAAATTAAGCCCTGAACATCTCGGCTCATTGCGTATTGAATTAATTCAAAGAGAAACTGGTATTGTTGCAAGAATTCTCACATCAACACTAGCAGCAAAGGATACTTTAGAATCACAAATAAATGGTTTAAGACAAGCATTCAGTTCACAAAACATTCAGGTGGACAAAATTGAAATTTCTCAACAAATGTCTCAGCAACAGGAAAAGTTTTTAAACAAAGATGGCCAACAGCAATCTGGACAGCAGCACCAAGAAAGACCAGGACATCGTCAACTTGATGAATTGAATGACGAGAGTGAGTTTAATACTTCGTTTGAAGATGCGTTTTTAAATTTGAAAATATAGGTGGATACCATGGCAAATACGATTGATACATCCTTATATTTATCAAACCATCAAAAAGAACAAAAAAAAACAGGCTCTAATAATCTAGGTAAAGATGATTTTTTAAAAATATTGATGGTTCAGCTACAAAACCAAGACCCTTCTAGCCCTATGGAAGATAAAGAGTTTATCTCGCAAATGGCGACATTTTCTACTTTAGAACAGATTACGAATATGAATACGAACATATTGCGGCTTGTGGAATCACAAGAACAAAATCAACTTATTTCATATAGTCAATTTATTGGTAAGGAAGTAAGTTGGCATAAAATTGTGGAGACAGAAAATGATGGTGAAGAACCTACAATTCAAGAAGGTTCTGGTAAAGTGGTTTCTGTACAATTTAAAAATGGTACTGCCACTTTCACACTAGAAGATCAAACAATATTAGAACCAGAGAATATCTCTGAATTAAAAGAGTCTCGTAAGTAGTTAATCTATTTAAATCGAACATAAGTGTGAAATTAAAAGGAGAGAAGTGATTGGATGGACAAGTCTGTTTTTAGACCGATACAATCACAGCCGATACCTACTGGGAATATACGGTCAGCGAAATCGAAGGAACTTTCAACAAATTCGTTTGCAATGCAATTTCAACAAGCGATAGAGGCAAACGATACATTAATTATTAGTAAACATGCAAAGGCGCGATTGCTGCAAAGGGATATACATATTAGTGATCGCAGCTGGGATCAAATCCAACAAAAGGTGAATGAGGCAAAGAAATTAGGTGTTAAGGACTCACTTGTCTTATTAGATAATGCCGCGTTAATTGTGAGTGCTAAAAATAACACAGTTATAACTGCCATGGATTCCCATGAAGCTAAATCACAAATTTTTACAAATATAAATGGAACAATTGTAATTTAATCTATAAGAATGGCTGGACCGATAAGGAAGCCTGGGCTGTGGACCGATAGAAGCAGTTCAACAGAAAGGAGTATTTAACTATGCTACGTTCAATGTATTCAGGAATAAACGGAATGAAAAATTTTCAAACAAAATTAGATGTGATTGGAAATAATATTGCCAATGTAAACACTTTTGGTTTTAAAAAAGGTCGTGTTGTTTTTAAAGAGATGATAAGTCAGACGATTTCAGGAGCAACTGGTAATGTTGATAGAGGAGATGGAGCGGGCGGTGTCAATCCTAAACAAGTGGGTTTAGGTTCACAAATTGCTGCTATTGATACAATTGATACGGAAGGAAGCACCCAAACAACTGGACGTGTTCTTGATTTAGCGATTTCTGGTGACGGTTATTTTGCAGTCCGAAGAGGGAATGCAGATGATGGAGAAATGCTATTTACTAGAGCAGGTAATTTATATCTAGATAATCAAGGGTATTTAGTAACTTCTGCTGGAGATTACATCCTTGACGAGGAAAGCGGTGCAATCCAAATAAATGGAGGAGCCACAGACGAAATTGCAAATTTAAGCATCGGTACAGATGGAACTATAACCTACATTGTAGATGGGGCTCCCGAGGAAACTTCCCCAATCGGTATCGCTAGATTCAGGAATAATGCTGGACTCGAAAAAGCTGGCGAGAATTTATATCGAAATACTGCTAATGCCAGCGAAGATGTTGAAGATGAAGTGGAATTACTTGCACCAGGTGTGGATGGTGCAGGGAAAATTGTCTCTGGTGCACTCGAAATGTCCAACGTCGATCTTTCCGAAGAATTTACAGAAATGATCGTTGCACAACGTGGATTCCAAGCAAATACAAAAATCATTACAACTTCAGATGAAATTCTCCAAGAGTTAGTGAATTTAAAACGATAGGCTAAGGGAGGGACAGGACTGAATAGGTCGCTTTTCAGTCCTGATTAAAACTGTGATAAACGTTACTAGATTAAATGGAAAATCCTTTATTATCAATGCCATATATATTGAAACAGTTGAAGCTTTTCCAGATACGACCATAACGCTTTCCAATGGAAAAAAGTATGTCGTTAAGGAGACAGAGGAAGAGGTTGTGGAATTAGTAAAAACATTCTATCAATCTGTTACTCTTATAGGGCGGTATCAGGAGGGGGTTGAGCATGAAAAATAAACTAGTCATGATTATGTTAATTATATTAATTGCGATCACTCTCGTTGGTGCTGTTGCGCTCGTGGTAGTTTTAAAATTCACAGGTGAAGAAGAGAATAAAGAACCGACTATTGATGAAATCTTAGAAGCATCTGTGGATATTCCGCAAATGACCACTAACTTAGCGAACGATGACTATATTAGAATTTCATTTAAGATACAAACCGATAACAAGAAGGCAAAGGAAGAATTGGAAAAGAGAGATTTCCAAGTGAAAAATATCATCATCCATACACTTTCTGAGAGAACATCTGACGAGTTAAGAGGCGCAGAGGGTCAAACAAAGCTCGAAGAAGATCTTAAAGAGAAAATTAGTGAAATCATGCAAGAAGGAACAGTGGAGAAAGTCTATATTACTGAATCTCTCCTCCAATAATGACAATTACAGACTGAATTTAAGACAGGTGGAGGTGAGGATTCATGTCTGGAGAGGTTTTATCACAAAGTGAAATAGATGCCCTGCTTTCTGCTTTGTCTACTGGGGAAATGGATGCAGATGAGCTTAAGAAAGAAACGACAGAGAAAAAAGTAAAGGTTTATGATTTTAAAAGAGCACTTCGATTTTCAAAAGATCAAGTAAGAAGTTTAACAAGGATACATGAGAATTTTGCAAGACTCCTCACCACTTTTTTCTCGGCTCAATTGAGGACATATGTACAAATTACAGTAGCGTCTGCTGATCAAATTCCCTATGAAGAATTTATCCGCTCCATTCCAAAAATGACGATCTTAAATGTTTTTGAAGTCCCGCCATTAGATGGGCGGATCTTAATGGAAGTAAATCCAAATATCGCATATGCGATGATGGATCGAATGATGGGTGGCAAAGGGACGAGTATTAATAAAGTAGAAAACTTAACTGAAATTGAAACGAAGATTATGTCCAATACCTTTGAAAGGTCCTTTGAAAATTTGCGTGAAGCTTGGGAAACATTAGCGGATATAGATCCGATGTTAACCGATTTTGAGGTGAACCCACAGTTTCTACAAATGGTTTCTCCAAATGAGACGGTAGTGGTCATATCGTTAAATACCGTTATCGGTGAGACCACGGGAATGATCAATATTTGTATTCCTCATGTGGTCTTGGAACCGATCATTCCAAAGCTTTCTGTTCATTACTGGATGCAAAATGAGAAAAAGGCAAGTGAACCCCAGGAACTCGAGGTTTTGGAAAAACGTATTAAGAGAGCAGAGGTTCCAATTAAAGTGGAATTAGGATCTTCTGAAATATCAATCGAAGATTTTTTAATGCTTGATGTCGGAGACGTTATTGAACTGAATCAGCGAATTGATGAACCGTTAATGATAAAAGTTGGGGATACTCCTAAATTTAAAGGACAGCCAGGAAAAATGAACAAAAAAATTGCCATTCAAGTTTTAGAAACAGTAAAGGAGGGAGACGACGATGATGAGTGATGATATGCTCTCTCAAGATGAAATAGATGCATTGTTAAGAGGTACTGATGAACTAGATATTGAAGAAGATCATTCTGATGCAATGGCTGTAGAAGATTTTCTTTCACCAATGGAACGTGATGCGCTGGGCGAAGTAGGGAACATTTCTTTTGGGAGTTCGGCTACGGCTCTTTCAACACTATTAAATCAAAAAGTAGAGATTACCACACCAACTGTGATGATAATAGCTAAAGGGAAATTGCATGAGGAGTTTCCTCATCCTTATGTAGCGATTCAGGTGAAATACACAGAAGGTTTTTCTGGTACAAATTTACTTGTCATTAAGCAAGAGGATGCAGCGATCATTGCAGATTTAATGCTCGGTGGGGACGGAGTTAATCCAAGTGAGCTTTTGGGTGAGATACAATTAAGTGCTGTTCAAGAAGCTATGAATCAGATGATGGGGTCTTCAGCCACATCAATGTCGACCATTTTTAGTAAAAGAGTTGATATCTCTCCGCCTTCTATCGATATGTTGGACCTTAATCAAGGAGAAGGCACTGATAGAATTCCAAATGACGATATACTCGTTAAAATCTCCTTTAGTTTAAAAGTGGGAGAGTTAATTGACTCAAATATCATGCAATTACTGCCCCTTGATTTCGCTAAAGGGTTGGTTCAAGAATTGTTAAATCCTGAAAGCATGGAGCAAGCGTCGGCAACTCTAGAAAAAACAGAATTTGTTGATGACGCTAAAGTACAGGATAGTTTAGGTGACATACCTTATTCACATGAGGTGCAGCCGCCAATGTATCCTAGCACAAATGATTTGCCGCTTGGTTCCAGACCATCTGAACCTGCAGCTAATCCAAATTCATATCCATATCAGCAAAGTGAACAATTTGCACAGGCGCGGACAGGATACCAAGTTCCACAGCATGCCGCCCAATCTCAACAGGGTCCACAGCATTATGGAGCAGCCTATCCAGGAGGGGAACAACCAGTTGTTCAACCTGCAGCCTTTTCTAGTTTTGAACAGCACCATATGCAAGAAGCTGAAACAAAAAATTTAAATATGTTAATGGATATCCCGCTTCAGGTAACAGTTGAGCTAGGAAGAACGAAGCGTTCAGTCAAAGATATTCTTAGTCTTTCTTCTGGTTCGATTATTGAACTTGATAAATTAGCAGGGGAGCCTGTTGATATCTTAATCAATAATCGGTTGATAGCCAAAGGAGAAGTCGTAGTAATCGATGAGAACTTTGGAGTTAGGGTAACTGATATCATAAGTCAGAGCGACCGTATCAAAAAACTTAGATAAAAAATGGAGGTATTAGATAATGGGACAAAGGATTTTGATTGTTGACGATGCAGCATTTATGAGAATGATGATAAAGGATATATTAACAAAAAATGGCTTTGAAGTAGTCGGAGAAGCTGCGGACGGTGCACAAGCGGTAGAGAAATACAAAGAAACACAGCCAGATTTAGTAACAATGGATATTACAATGCCTGAAATGGATGGAATCACGGCATTAAAAGAAATTAAGAAAATAAATCCACAAGCTAAAGTAATCATGTGTTCTGCCATGGGGCAGCAAGCAATGGTCATAGATGCTATTCAGGCAGGAGCTAAGGATTTTATTGTAAAGCCATTCCAGGCAGATCGTGTGATAGAAGCTATTTCTAAAACATTGGGATAACTTATTATCGGAGAAAACACGGTGTTCTCAAAATCACAGTCAATGTAAATTTTTTATTAGAGGTGCATCCAGTTGCAAAGTAAACATCAATTGATTAAGGTATTGTTTCTATTAATCTTTGTTTGGACAAACTC
The DNA here is from genome assembly GCF_900156875.1 of Robertmurraya dakarensis. Lineage (GTDB taxonomy): Bacteria > Bacillota > Bacilli > Bacillales > Cytobacillaceae > Robertmurraya > Robertmurraya dakarensis. The sequence continues at coordinate 1,321,891 of NZ_LT707408.1, forward strand.
CCAGTTGGGAGTTTCAGCACAAGAAGTAAACAGTGTTAAGGATTGTATAGAACAGCCTGAAAAATGCAGTGAAGAAAACCTAATCCCGGAAGATACAGACAATGGTAATAAAGAAAATATTAACGAGAATACTGTCGGTGTAACCGCGTGGGATTTCATAAAGATGATATTTGCAACAATCTTTGTGGTTGCACTTCTCTATCTCTTACTTAAATTTATTAATAAAAAAAGTCATGTTTATAAATCATCACAAGTGGTTGAAAACATCGGAGGTACTTCCCTTGGTGCAAACCGCTCGGTGCAGATCATTAAAGTGGGAAGCCGGGTTTTAGTATTAGGTGTAGGGGAAAATATACAGCTGTTAAAAGAAATTGAAGACGAAGAGGAAGCACGTCGTATCATCGTAGAACATAATAACAAAATAGAACAGCTAACCAGTCCAAGCGATATTGTGACAAAGGTTTTGAATTTAAGAAAAGCATTAACAACCCAGGAAAAAGAACGTGAAAAGGAAGCTAGCTCTTTTTCTTCTGTATTAAAGAATCAGCTAGATCATATGTCTCAGGACAGAAAAAAACTATACGATGAAATGGAGAAGAAAGGGCCAGACGAACGATGAATGAATTTATGGAGTTTTTTAACAATAGTTCCCCAGCGAATGTGGCAACTTCTGTTAAGTTAATACTGCTTTTGACCGTTCTTACCCTAGCTCCTAGTATTCTAGTATTAATGACCTCTTTTACTAGAATTGTGATCGTTCTTTCCTTTGTCAGAACGGCGCTTGCTACACAGCAAATGCCACCCAATCAAGTTATTATTGGTTTATCTCTATTTTTATCCTTTTTTATTATGGCTCCAACATTGCAAGAGGTTAATGACGAAGCCTTAACACCTTTATTTAATGAAGAGATTAATTTAGAGGAAGCGTACGAAAGGGCATCCCTTCCTTTTAAAGAATTTATGAGTGCGCATACTAGACAAAAGGATTTAGCTTTGTTTTTACAGTATTCTCAGGCGGATAGACCTGAGTCCATTGAAGACATCCCATTGACAACGCTTGTGCCCGCATTTGCAATAAGTGAAATTAAAACGGCATTTCAAATAGGTTTTATGATTTTTATCCCTTTTCTAGTGATTGATATGGTTGTAGCCAGTGTACTGATGTCAATGGGAATGATGATGCTGCCTCCTGTCATGATTTCACTGCCGTTTAAAATCCTTTTATTTGTATTGGTTGATGGATGGTACTTAGTGGTCAAATCTCTATTAGATAGCTTTTAAGCAGGTGAACAATAATGACTCCAGATAGTGTAATAACGATAGCAGAACAAGGAATTTGGGCTGTGCTTTTAATAAGTGGTCCGTTGCTGCTTTTGGCTTTAGTGGTAGGGCTTATCGTTAGTATTTTTCAAGCAACCACACAAATTCAGGAGCAGACTCTTGCATTCGTCCCCAAAATTGTCGCAGTTCTAGTGGGAATAGTATTTTTCGGACCATGGATGCTAAGTAGAATGCTTTCTTATGCGAACGATATCTTTTCTAATCTAACTAGATTTATAGGATGATCATATGGTTGATTTACTTCCAGAATTTCCAGTCTTTTTATTAGTTTTTGTTAGGGTCACTTCATTTTTTATCATGATGCCCCTTTTTTCTTATCGTAACATTCCGACAACACATAAGGCTGGTTTTGGATTATTTCTTGCTTGGATCATGTTTTATACCATTGATGCTCCGGTCCTTGAAATAAACGGGGAATACCTTTTATTGGTTATGAAAGAAGCGCTCGTGGGATTAATGGTTGGATTCATTGCTTATTTAATTTTATCAGCTATTCAAATTGCCGGAGGGTTTATCGATTTTCAAATGGGATTTGCAATTGCGAATGTTATTGACCCACAGACAGGAGCACAAAGTCCGTTGACGGGTCAATACCTTTATACGATCAGCTTACTTTTTTTGCTTAGTGTAAATGGACATCACTTACTTTTAGACGGAATTTATTATAGTTATCAATTTGTGCCATTAGATCAGGCTTGGATACCCTTTGGAGACGAGTCACTAATTTTATTCATAGTCAAATCATTTTCAGCAATGTTTATGATTGCGCTCCAGATGTCCTTACCGGTTGTCGCTAGTTTATTTCTTGTTGATGTCGCTTTGGGAATTGTAGCAAGAACAGTACCACAATTAAACGTCTTTGTAGTCGGCCTGCCATTAAAAATAGGTGTCAGCTTTATCGTCCTTATTGCTGTCATGGCTGTGATGTTTGGAGTGGTCTCACAATTATTCGAATACATGCTTGTAACAATGAGAAGCCTTATGGATCTTATTGGAGGCTTATAAATGAAACTTCTACAATTAGATTTACAGTTCTTTGCTGGAGAAAAAACAGAAAAAGCAACACCTAAAAAACGTCAAGATAGCAGGAAAAAAGGACAGGTTGCAAAAAGCCAAGATATCAATACGGCGATTGTGTTATTAGCTGTATTTTTTATTCTGCTTTTTGCAGGTAAGTACTTTTATAATATTTTATTGTATATTTTTCGTCATGCGTTTGAGGATTATATGCTTATGAACTTAACTGCAAGTAATGTGCAAGTTATTTTTTTGGATGTCTTAAAAGAGCTTATATTGGTACTAGCACCAATTATGGCAGTCGCTATGATCGCCGGCATTATTGCAAATTATATGCAGTTTGGCTTTTTATTTTCGACAGAAGCAATTCAGCCAAAGCTGGAGAAAATCGATCCGATTAAAGGCGCTAAAAGAATATTTTCGGTTCGAGCGATCGTGGAGTTATTAAAATCGATATTAAAGATAAGTTTTGTAGGTGCAGTTACGTTTTCAGTTTTATGGATTAGGAAAGAAGAGATCCTTATTTTGGCACAAAAAAGCGTAGGAGCTGGGCTTGCTACAATTGCAAACTTAACCGTACAAATGGGTTTAATTGCTTCGGCGGTATTGATTTTTTTGGCTGTACTAGATTATCTCTATCAGAAGTATGATTTTGAAAAAAATATCCGTATGTCAAAACAAGATATAAAGGACGAACACAAAAATATGGAAGGGGACCCCCTCATTAAATCTAAAATCAAACAACGCCAAAGAGAAATGGCAATGAGACGGATGATGCAAGAGGTTCCCAATGCAGATGTTGTCATTACTAACCCAACTCATTATGCAATAGCCCTTAAGTATGATGAAACAAAGTCTGATGCACCCTTTGTTGTGGCAAAAGGGGTCGATTTCGTTGCTCAAAAAATTAAGTATATTGCCAAAGAAAATGAAGTAATACAGGTAGAGAATCGGCCTTTAGCAAGGGCATTATACAGCCAGACAGAAATTGGCCAAACGATTCCTGAAGAATTTTTTAAAGCAGTAGCTGAAATCCTGGCTTATGTTTATAAAACAAAAAGAAAAATTTAAATGCAATGCTTATAGGAATAGTTGTTCCAAGCTTTCTATAAATTGGGGGAAAAACGATGCGAGCTAGAGACTTATCTGTACTGCTAAGTGTAATTTTAATAGTGGCAATGCTGATCATACCTTTTCCAACTTGGTTGCTCAGTTTGCTCCTAATCGTGAATATTACTTTGGCATTACTGATCCTTTTAATATCCATGAATATGAATGAACCGCTTCAATTTTCGATCTTTCCCTCCTTATTATTGCTCGTTACTCTGTTCCGATTGGGACTGAACGTTTCGACAACAAGGTCCATTCTTTCTAAAGGAGATGCAGGGACAGTCGTAGAAACGTTTGGATCTTTTGTTGTTGGTGGAAATGTTGTTGTAGGACTTGTTGTGTTTGTCATTTTGGTTATTATAAATTTTATTGTTATAACAAAAGGTTCAGAACGTGTTTCCGAGGTAGCTGCCCGGTTTACGTTAGATGCCATGCCCGGGAAGCAAATGAGTATCGATGCTGACTTAAATGCTGGGATGATTTCGGAACATGAAGCGCGTGAACGACGGGAAAAAATTGGCCGTGAAGCTGACTTTTATGGGGCGATGGATGGTGCGAGTAAATTCGTAAAAGGAGATGCAATAGCCGGAATTATTATCACATTAATTAACCTTATTTTTGGTATTGTTATTGGGGTAATGCAGTTAGGCCTGCCAATTGGTGATGCGGCTACACAATTTTCTTTGCTAACGGTAGGTGATGGAATTGTCAGTCAGATTCCAGCCCTATTAATTTCAACTGCAACAGGGATTGTCGTAACAAGAGCCACTTCTGATGGGAACTTAGGAAAGGATATCTCCACCCAATTATTGGCTTATCCAAAAATGCTGTACGTAACGGGTGGCACGATCATTTTACTGGGATTATTTACGCCAATTGGCATTTTATTAACACTTCCTGTCGGGGGATTGCTGATTTTTGGCGGCTTTAGGATGTCAAAGACTCCGGTAGTGGATAAAGAACAGCTTGAGGATTTGGAAGAAGAAGCACAAGCAGATGAAATGAAAAGTCCTGAAAGTGTTGTCAGTCTTTTGAATGTTGATCCTATTGAATTTGAGTTTGGGTACGGCCTTATTCCGTTAGCAGATTCAAATCAAGGCGGGGATTTACTTGACCGCATCGTGATGATTAGAAGACAGTTAGCGATTGAATTAGGATTAGTGATACCTGTTGTACGAATAAGAGATAATATTCAGCTTCAACCTAATGAATATCGATTAAAAATAAAAGGCAATGAAATGGCCCGGGGAGAACTGCTGCTCGACCACTACTTAGCGATGAGCCCTGGTGTTGAGGATGAATCGATCGAGGGAATCGATACTGTCGAACCTTCTTTTGGACTGCCGGCTAAGTGGATTACTGAAGATATGAAAGAACAGGCGGAGATTTTTGGTTATACAGTTGTTGATCCACCATCCGTTGTATCAACACATATCACAGAGGTTATTAAGGCGAACGCACATGAATTAATAGGGAGACAAGAAACGAAGCAATTAATTGATCATATTAAAGAGAGCTATCCAATACTGGTAGAGGAAGTTACACCAAATCCGCTAGCAGTAGGGGAAGTTCAAAAAGTACTTGCGAAGCTGCTGAGAGAAAATGTTTCCGTTCGCAATCTACCAGTTATTTTTGAAACTTTAGCTGATTATGGAAAAGTTACTTCTGATATGGACTTACTGGCAGAATACGTCCGGCAAGCCTTAGCTAGACAAATTACAAATCAATACAGTTCTAATGGACAAACATTAAGAGTTGTAACAGTTTCTGGTAAGATTGAAAAAATCATCGCAGATGGAATTCAGGCAACTGAGCATGGAAATTATTTATCGATTGATCCTTCGGTCTCACAATCGATTCTTGAAGCTATGGCGGGTCAAATCGAACAGTTATCGCTGATGGAGCAAACTCCGATTGTTTTATGCTCGCCAGCTGTACGAATGTATATACGCCAATTGACGGAAAGATACTTTCCGCATGTACCAATCCTTTCTTATAACGAATTAGAGGCCAATGTAGAAGTACAAAGTGTAGGGGTGGTGAATATTGATTGAAGATAAAAAAATATGTCGCTCCCTCTATGCCGGAAGCGATGAAGTTAATCCGCGGTGAATTAGGAAATGATGCAGTTATTTTAAATTCAAAGATTATTTATACAGGTGGCATTCTTGGCTTTTTTCGAAAGAAAAATATCGAGGTAATTGCTGCAGTTGATGGAATTGCAAAATTGGAACCTAAAATGAAAGAAGAACCAAAGAAGAAGCAAAACCTCCCTCCAATAAAAGAAGTGGTACCAGAAAGCAGCATACAAGAGATAACAAATAGCAAAGAGAAATCACCTAATGAAATTAAGAGTGAACTGCAAGAGATGAAACGAATGATTGCAGGGTTGTCCTCGGCGAATCAAGGCTTAGTTCCTTATCCTGAGCCGATTGAGAGGGTTAACCACATGTTAATAGAACAAGAAATCGATGGAGAGCTAAGAGAAAAGCTTTCAGCTTCTTTATTAGAAAAATGGTACCTAGAAGGATCGAATTCTTCAGACCAGGAAGTACTTTCGTGGTGCAAAGACTTTATGGTTTCAAGTATCTCCAATTTAAAATTTGGAGAAATTACTTTTTCTAAAAAATACGTCAATGTTGTGGGTCCAACAGGTGTCGGAAAAACAACAACGCTAGCAAAAATTGCTGCGGACTGTATTTTAAAATTTAATAAAAAAGTGGCGTTTATTACGACTGACACTTACCGAATCGCTGCAATTGAACAGCTTAAGACATATGCAAAAATACTATCCATTCCATTAGAGGTTTGCTATGATTTAGCAGATTTTCAAAAGGCATGTGAAAAGTTCTCTGCAATGGATGTAGTACTGATTGATACTGCAGGGAGAAATTTTCGAAATCGGCAGTATGTTGAAGACTTAAGAAAAGTGGTCGATTATAACCGAGAGATGGAGACTTTCTTAGTGTTGTCATTAGCAGCAAAGCAAAAAGACATGGAAGAAATTTATCAACAATTTTCGCAAATTGCTATAGACCAATTTATTTTCACAAAAATAGATGAAACGTCTAATTATGGTTCTATGTATAATATGATCAATAAATATCAAATAGGAGCTGCATATATTACAAACGGGCAAGATGTCCCTGATGATAGAATTGCTGCTTCAGCTGAAAAAATTGTGAATTTAGTTCTCGGGGTTGAAAAACTATGAAAGACCAAGCTGAGGCGTTAAGAAAAAGGCTGCAAATAAAATCTAATCGTCAAAACTCAAAGTCAATTGCAGTTGTGAGTGGTAAAGGCGGAGTGGGGAAATCGAATTTTTCTTTAAATTTTGCTATTTCTTTGTCTAAGCGGGGACATAAAGTGCTGCTGTTTGATATGGATATCGGTATGGGAAATATCGATATTCTTTTAGGAAATCAAGCGAAGTGTTCAATCTCTGACTTTTTTGATGGAAAGGAAACACTCAGTAACCTTATTAGTGAGGGGCCTGAACAGCTCCACTATATTGCAGGCGGATCAGGCCTGGAACGTTTGATAACAATAGATGATGATACGTTCAGCAGCTTTTCTGACGAGCTTTCATCCATCATGGATAACTACCAATATATTATATTTGATATGGGAGCGGGAGTTACGAAAGAATCACTTTCCTTCATTTTATCTGTAGATGAAATTATCGTTGTAACGACCCCAGAACCAACCTCTATCACGGATGCTTATTCTATGATGAAGCATATTCATATTCAAAATCAGGATATCCCTTTTTTGATCGTCGTAAATCGGGTCCTGGATGATCGAGATGGGATAAATACTTATAAACGATTAAAAGAAGTTTCCAAAAGGTTTCTAGGAAGAGATCTTAACGCATTAGGAGTGATCCCTGATGATCGGTCAATCCTAAAAGCCGTAACCTCACAAACTCCTTTTATTTTGAAGGATGTACGTTCAGATGCTTCAAAAGCAATAATTAGAATAACAGAACGGTACGAAACCCAGCTATTAAAGGAAATGCCAGCCACTAACGCTTTTCATTTTGTTACAAAGTTAAAGCGATTTCTGTTTGAAAGGTAGTGCTTTAGATGGAAAGGATTAAAGTACTAATCGTTGATGATTCCGCATTTATGAGAAAGCTTTTACACGACTTCCTGTCAGAAAATCAATCAATCGAAGTCATTGGTACAGCAAGAAATGGGGAAGATGCTATCAAGAAAATCCAAGAATTAAAACCTGATGTTGTTACAATGGATATTGAAATGCCTATATTAAATGGATTAGAAGCTCTGCGATACATCATGAGAACCACCCCATTACCTATCGTGATGTTGTCTAGTACAACTCAAAATGGTGCAGAGAATACCATATTAGCATGTTCATACGGCGCCGTGGACTTTGTAGCGAAGCCATCAGGTGCTATTTCTTTGGATCTTCATAAGATAAAAGAAGAACTTATTCAAAAAGTCATTTCAGCGAGCAAGGTAAAAATGCATCAGTTAATGATAAATAACTATGCAAAAAGCACTACTAATGTAACGGCGAATTATAGTAAAATAGAACGAGAGAGGCCGATAGATGTAACAGGGAATTCCTCTGCAAAAAAAATAGTTTGTATTGGAACCTCGACTGGAGGACCTAGGGCTCTGCAGCAGGTTATCGGAAAGCTGCCTAAAGATTTTAATGCGCCTGTACTAGTCGTACAGCATATGCCAGCTGGTTTTACTAAAAGTCTTGCAAACAGATTGAACTCTATTTCTGACGTGAATGTTAAAGAAGCGGTGGATGGCGAGACGGTCAATAAAGGAACCGTTTATATTGCACCAGGGGGCATGCATTTGAAAATAAAGGAATTAGGGACAAACTTAACGATTCAACTTGACGCTACGACTCCTCCTAGAAATGGTCATAGACCCTCTGTGGATGTCATGTTTGAGTCTATTAGCAGATTGAGAGATTATCAAAAGATAGCAGTAATCATGACTGGGATGGGGATGGATGGTACAAAAGGACTTCAAGAGTTAAAAAAATGCGGACCTGTAACGGCTATTGCAGAATCGCAAGAAACATCCATTGTTTATGGGATGCCAAAAGCAGCCGTTGCAACAAAGCTGGTAGATGAAGTTCAAAATGTCGAAAACATTGCAGAAACAATCTTGAAATATGTTTAGCCGAAGGAGGCAGAAACATGGATGTGAACCAATATTTAGAGGTTTTTATTGAAGAAAGTAAGGAACATTTGCAAAGCTGTAATGAGCGCTTGCTGGATCTCGAGAAAAATCCAGAAGATATGAGTATTGTAAATGACATTTTTCGTTCTGCACATACTTTAAAAGGGATGTCAGCAACAATGGGGTATGAGGACTTAGCAAGTTTAACTCATCAAATGGAAAATGTCCTAGATGCGATTCGAAATAATAAGCTTCATGTAACACCTGATTTACTTGATATTGTTTTCTTAGCTGTAGATGATTTAGAAGCCATGGTATTATCAATTGCTGATGGCGGTGATGGGAAACGAGATGTTTCTGAAGTTGTATCGAAGCTGAAACAAATTGAAAAAGGTGAAACCACTGCTCAATTGTCTTCAAAGGCTGAAGTGGCAGCTGCTGTTGCTGAAGTGGATCTAGGGACAATAATTACCTCGAAAATTGAGTATGACGAGTTTGAATCTACCGTCATACAACAGTCAAAGGAACAAGGGTTTGAAGTGTTTGAAATTACGGTTTCGTTAAGAGAAGACTGCTTGCTCAAAGCTGCACGAGTATATATGGTTTTTGAAGTACTTGAAAAAATTGGTGAAGTCATTAAGTCCAATCCGCCAGTTGATCAGCTTGAAGAAGAACAGTTTGATCAAGAGTTTACTGTGACCATTGTTTCAAAAGATCAACTTGATGATATTAAGTTGAAGGTTATGAAAGTATCGGAAGTGGACTCAGTTGAAATCCATCCTGTTATATTAGAGATTGATCGGGAAAGTCAAGTTTCGTCTGGTACCTTAGTAGAAGAAGAACCTAAAAAAGGTCAAAAAGAGGATACATATCTTCCTGAACAAACACAGAAAAAGAAACAAGCGTCACCAGCTAAACAACAAGTGAATAAGACGATTCGGGTGAATATTGAAAGATTGGATATTTTACTAAACTTATTCGAAGAGCTCGTTATTGATCGTGGCAGACTAGAGCAAATCTCCAATGAGTTGAAAAATCAAGAACTTCATGAAACTGTTGAAAAAATGTCAAGGATTACAGGAGATTTACAAAATATTATCTTAAATATGCGAATGGTTCCTGTCGAAACTGTTTTTAATCGTTTCCCTAGAATGGTTAGACAACTTGCTCGCGATCTTGGTAAAAAGATTAATCTAGAAATTATAGGTGCTGACACAGAACTGGATAGAACCGTCATAGATGAAATAGGGGATCCTCTTGTACACCTCATCCGAAATGCTCTTGACCATGGTGTAGAAACCCCTGAAGTAAGAAAGGCAAATGGCAAGAGTGAAGAAGGAACAGTTGTCTTAAAGGCTTACCACAGTGGGAATCATGTGTTCATTGAAATCGAAGATGACGGCGCTGGAATAAATAAAGATAAGGTATTAACGAAAGCGCTTAAGAATGGAATCGTTAATGAACAAACAGCTGCTGCTCTTACGGATAAGGAAGTATACGAACTAATTTTAGCCTCTGGTTTTTCCACAGCTGAAAAAATATCTGACATTTCCGGCCGCGGTGTAGGTCTGGATGTTGTAAAAAATACAATCGAATCTTTGGGTGGTTCGGTGACCATAGATTCTAAATTAGGGAAAGGTTCCATTTTTTCTATTCAATTGCCACTAACGCTATCCATTATTTCCGTCATGCTGGTAGAAATAGAAAAGGAAAAATTTGCTATACCCCTTTCATCTATTATTGAAACAGCTATCGTCAAAAAGGAAGATATCTTAAATGCACATAACCAAAGAGTCATTGATTTTAGAGGTAAAGTAGTACCATTGTTATTCTTAAAAGATATTTTTGAAGTTCCATGCCAAGAAACAGAGGACCATTTCTATTCAGTGGTGATTGTAAGAAAAGGGGATAAAATGGCTGGATTAGTAGTTGATTCATTTATTGGTCAACAGGAGGTTGTACTGAAGTCTCTTGGTAACTATTTAACAAATGTATTTGCTATTTCGGGTGCTACCATTCTTGGTGATGGCCAAGTCGCTCTGATTGTTGATTGCAATGCTTTGATTAAGTAGCAGTATAGAAAAATGCAATGTTATAGATTCCAAGCTTAGGTAGGAGTGGTCATTATGACAGAGACTTTAACTGACGATATGAAGTTAATTGTTTTTCAGTTAAAAGAAAAAGAATACGCTATTCCAGTTCATCAGGTCAACTCAATTGAAAAAGTATTGCATATTACGAGAGTGCCCGGTGTAGCTCCATATGTTAAAGGGGTCATCAATTTAAGGGGTGTTGTCACCCCGATCATAGATTTGCGCAGGCGTTTTGACCTTGAAGAAGAGCCGTATACAGATAGTACAAGAGTAATTATAGCGGGCTTCGATGATCTAGAAGTAGGTTTGATTGTTGATACAGCTAATGATGTTATTGATGTGAATGTGAATTCGATCGAACCGCAGCCAGATGTAGTTGGTGTAAAGGAAGCAGAGTATATAAGTGGTGTTGTTAAATTAGATAGAAGACTTCTTATCTTGCTTGACTTAAAGAAAGTATTGAATCCCCATGAGTTAAAAGTGAATTATGGAAATGAAGGATGATCCTATGAACTTCCTTGATCAATTTACATCGATTCACCTTGATGTATTAAAAGAAATAGGGAATATTGGTGCAGGTAATGCAGCGACTGCACTTTCATCACTTTTAAATAAAAAGGTTGATATGAAGGTTCCTGATGTAAGGATTGTTTCCTTTAATGAAATGATGGAGCTTGCTGGGGGCCCTGATAATGTTGTTGCTAGTGTGTTCTTACGTATTGAGGGTGATGCACCAGGAAGTATGTTCTTTATCCTTTCTTTACAGCAAGCTAGCAGGTTTATCCAACAAATGTTGGGGGATTCAAGTCTATCATTGGATAACCCTCCATATGATGAGATGGCTCTGTCTGCACTGCAGGAGCTCGGTAATATTTTATCTGGGTCGTATTTATCTTCGCTTTCGGATTTTACCAAACTTGATTTGTACCCATCCGTTCCAGCATTAAGTATTGATATGGTTGGAGCTCTAATCAGTTTCGGGTTAATAGAATTTTCGCAGGTTAGCGATTATGCTATTGTGATAGACACAGCACTTAATGAGGATGATCATCATCCAACGGAGAGCGTGAAAGGACACTTTTTTCTGCTGCCTGATCCAGATTCATTTGAAATTATCTTTCGGTCATTAGGGGTAAGCAGCTATGAATGAATGTGCTCAGGTGATAAAAGTAGGGATTGCCGATATGAACATGGTAAAGGCTCCTGATCTAATTAGAACCTCAGGCCTAGGTTCCTGTGTTGGTGTGGTTATTTATGATCAAGTAAAGGAACTTGCAGGTTTAGCCCATATCATGTTACCTGATTCTTCATTAGCGAAGGGCGGATTATTGAATATTGCAAAATTTGCAGATACTGCTGTTAAAGAACTAGTAAATCAATTGATTCAAAATGGTTCAAGAACTTATGCTTTAAAAGCAAAAATCGCGGGCGGTGCCCAAATGTTTCAATTTGCTAACTCAAGCGATTTAATGAGGATTGGTCCGAGGAATGTGGAGGCGGTTAAACATGAACTAGCCTCACTAAAAATTCCCATTTTAGGTGAGGATGTTGGTGGAAACAGCGGAAGGACCATTGAATTTAATCCAAAGACATGCATCTTAAAAATTCGGACGGTAAACAAAGGAATTTCGGAGTTATAGAATGAATGGAAATTAATAGTTGGAAAATAGAATCAATCAGCCTCTGTCTAAGGCTGATTTTTTCAGCTCATTTACTAACAATATAACAATATTCTTTCTGTGGAATTCCAATAATGTTTTTAATAATAATTCCCGCACTCTTTATAAAATGAACAAGGCAAATATTTGCTATAATAAACATAAAGAAATTTGCGGATGTTTTTAGGAGGTTACGATGGTACAAACATCAACGAATGAGGAACAATTAATATGGTCAAAATGGGTTTCTTCACGTGATGGAGATGCAGGAAACTTATTGGTTAAAAAGTATATGCCTCTTGTTAGTTATCATGTTCAAAGAGTATCGGTCGGCCTTCCAAAAAACGTTTCAAGGGACGAGCTTCACAGTCTAGGATTAATGGGGCTATTTGATGCATTAGAAAAATTTGATCCTTCTAGAGAGTTAAAATTTGATACATATGCCTCATTTAGGATCCGAGGGGCCATTATCGATGGGCTGCGAAAGGAAGATTGGTTATCGCGCAGTACGAGGGAAAAGGCTAAGAAAATAGAAGCGGCCGCAGAAATGTTGGAGCAAAAGCATATGGGTACCGTTACAGCGAAGCACATTGCAGACGAAGTGCAAATGACGGAAGAGGAAGTATGTACAACAATGAATGAACACTTTTTTGCGAGTATCTTGTCTATTGATGAGCATAGTAACGATCAAGATGAGAAAGATTCTAGCTCTTTTACAATAAAAGATCCAAAAGCTGAAGTGCCTGAAGAGAAAATTTTGAAGGATGAATTAATAAAAGAAATGTCAGAGTCGATCAATAGCCTAAATGAAAAAGAGCAGCTTGTATTAAGTTTATTTTATAAAGAAGAATTAACTCTGACTGAGATTGGTCAAGTATTAGAACTTTCTACTTCGAGAATTTCCCAAATTCATTCAAAAGCTATATTTAAGCTTAGGCAAGCATTAAATAAACTCATATAAGCACTTCGTGGAAGTATTAGCACGCTTTGTTAGGAGGAATATGATGGAAGTGCCGTTTAGAGTGAAGGTTTCAAAGGATTTGTTATCTGCATCTTTAGAAATTATTGGTCCATTTAAAGAGGGCATCACGGCAAATGAACTGGAAGCTTTTCTAAAGGAAGAAAATATCCATTTTGGTATCAACCATCAGCTGCTTCACGAAATCTCCGTTAATCCTATAAAAATGGATTATCCTATTATAGTTGCAGAAGGATTACCGCCGCAGCAAGGAGAAGATGCCTATTTAGTGGCAGAGTATCCAAGTGAGAAAAAGAATAAAAAGAAAGAAGTCAATTTCCGCCATATACTTGATATTCCGTCTGTTAAGAAAGGACAGATAATAGCCAGGATTGTACCAGAGACATACGGTACAAACGGGACAACTGTCACTGGACAGACATTGCTGCCTCGAAAGGGAAAGCCATTGAAGGTTAGAGCGGGAAAGAACGTGATCAAACTGGATAATCAATTTATCGCTTCAATAGATGGGCAGGTAAGCATAACGACAAGAAGTATATCGGTTAATCCAGTGTTCGAAGTTACGGGTGACCTAGATCTAAAAACGGGGAATGTCCATTTTATCGGGAATGTCGTTATTAGAGGGGATGTCCCAACAGGGTATGTGATCGAAGCCGGCGGCGACATTAGGATTTATGGATTAGTTGAAGGGGCCCAATTAATAGCAAACGGAAATATACTAGTTTCTGGTGGAATCACTGGAGGCAATCGAGGTCATGTTAGTGCAGGCGGAACGATACAAGCAAATTACTTAAATCAAGCAGACGTACAGGCTGTTGAAGATATAATCATTCATTCCTCTCTATTGCATAGTAAGGTAGAGGCAGGGGGGGCAATAATCTGTAAAAATGGACCTATAATTGGAGGACAAATCTTTTCCGGTAAGGATATTCATGTAAAGGAGATTGGGAACCACTTATATACAAAAACAGAGTTAACAATGGGATACAACCCAGCCATGGAACAACAAGAAATAGAGCTGATCCAAGAGTCAGAAAAGGTGTCTGAAAATATCAAAAAATTAGCGCAAATAGAGCAAATACTTCTCAAAGGCATGCAGCAAAAAGCTCAGGTGTCATTACAGGAAAAAGAAGTGCTCGTAAAACAAAGAGCTACGAAAGAACAGCTTACCCTTCAGTTAAAACGGCTGCAGCAGCAACTTTTAGAGGTGAAGCATGAAAAAGAACGGAGTAAAAGTGCATCCCTTTTTATATATGAGAAAATCCATCCTAATACAGTCCTTCATTTTGGAAAACAGTCAAGGGTTATTCAAAGAGTTCATACGTATGTAAAGTTTTATATCGAAGACGGAGAAATTATGTTTGAATCAATTGGGTAGACAGCGGTTGTATATTATATAAGGAAGTGATGAGGTTTTGAGCTTGAAATCAATAGAAATGCAAGTAGCACTTCCGCGAACACAGGATGCTGGAAAATTACAAGAGCAGCTGCAGCAGCGAGGTCAGCTTCATCATGATATGGCAGCACAAACTGGTAAAAAAGAAGATGAGAAAAAGGCGAAAACGGTTAGTAAGCAAGAACAAAAAGATCGTGCACAATTCCACAAGGAAGGACGAAACGATGATCATCAGCAAGAAAATAAAAAGCGAAATAAGGAAAAAACTAAAGTATCACATCCATACAAAGGGACCCGTATGGATTTTAGTGGATAGAGGGATTGTATGACGAATTTTTTACTATTTATAAGTCTCACTTTAAATATTATTGCATTCCTATGTATTGTCATTCTTTATTTACGTCAGAACAAATTATTTGAAGTAGAGAAAAAACAAGCTCAGCTTATTAATGAGATGGAAGAAATTATTTCTGCTTATCTTATTGAAATGAAGGAAGAAAACGAGCAGTTTATTAAAAATGTAAAAAAAGTTCAATCGAATAGTGCAGCAAATAACCTTCCAAAAAAGGATGCTAGTCAAGAATCGGAAGATAGCAAGGAGAACGAAACTTTAACAGAAAATATCAGCTTTGAATCTAAAGCCGAAGATACAGCGGGACATGAAGATAACCATATCTATCCAAGGGGAAATGTTTTTCAAGTAGTTCAGGCGTATAGAAATACATATAAGCAGCATGAAGAAAAAATTGATGATCTTCCTATTACACCGGAAAAGGACTTGAAAACAGAACTAGAAGAGCACCAGCCTATAAATAAAGAGGGACATAATGACAACAATTCCACTACAACGTTAAATGAGGCATTAAGATTAAGAAATCAGGGGCATGCGGTGTCAGATATTGCTAAAAAGTTAAATAAAGGGAAGACAGAAATCGAGCTTTTACTCAAATTTGGACAAAATGATCAAGAATAACTTGATAAGAATTCATACATATGCTATATTTACAAATGGTGTTAATACACACGTTCGTGGATTTGGACAAATGGTGCTGTTAATGTAACAGTTTTTGTCTAAAAATGAAATGAACGGAGGAAAACAAAACCATTAGGAGGAAATAACATGTCAGTAATTTCTATGAAGCAATTGCTTGAAGCTGGTGTACATTTTGGACACCAAACTCGCCGTTGGAACCCAAAAATGAAGAAGTATATCTTCACGGAGCGTAACGGTATCTATATCATTGACCTTCAAAAAACAGTTAAGAAGGTTGAAGAAGCGTATAACTGGGTAAAAGAATTAGCTGCTAATGGCGGTACAGTTCTTTTTGTTGGTACAAAGAAACAAGCTCAGGATTCAGTTAAAGAAGAAGCTGAACGTTCAGGTATGTACTACGTTAACCAACGTTGGTTAGGCGGTACTTTAACTAACTTTGAAACAATCCAAAAGCGTATTGCACGTTTAAAAGATATCGAAAGAATGGCTGAAGACGGTACTTTTGAAGTACTTCCTAAAAAAGAAGTTGTTCAATTAAGAAAAGAGCAAGAACGTCTTGAAAAGTTCTTAGGCGGTATTAAGGACATGAAGCAGCTTCCAGATGCATTGTTTATCATCGACCCTCGTAAAGAACGTATTGCGGTTGCTGAAGCACATAAATTGAATATCCCGATCGTAGGTATTGTTGATACAAACTGTGACCCAGATGAAATCGACGTTGTAATCCCTGCAAATGACGATGCTATTCGTGCCGTTAAATTATTAACTGGTAAAATGGCTGACGCAATCCTTGAAGCAAAACAAGGGGAAGAAGTTACAACAGCTTAATCGAAAAGCGGAAGCGCCTTGATCAGACCCGACTAGCACAAGACGAGCCTCCCGGAAAGGTGTTCTTTACCTTTTTGGGAGGATTGGCTTGTGACTCGAGGGGCTAGGCGCTGGAGCTAGACAGCTCTTGTTCAAAGAATGAATGAAGGTGATTA
This sequence comes from Robertmurraya dakarensis, assembly GCF_900156875.1. Lineage (GTDB taxonomy): Bacteria > Bacillota > Bacilli > Bacillales > Cytobacillaceae > Robertmurraya > Robertmurraya dakarensis. The sequence continues at coordinate 1,338,630 of NZ_LT707408.1, forward strand.
GAGGGCTTTACCCTTTATCACCTTTTTTTAAAGAATAATGTCCCATAATAGATTAGTTTTTACTAGTCTTGCCAAAAATAATAGTACATAGATCAAAGGAGGATTTCTTATTATGGCAATTACTGCACAAATGGTTAAAGAACTACGTGAAAAAACAGGCGCAGGTATGATGGACTGCAAAAAGGCACTTCAAGAAGTTGACGGTGATATGGAAAAAGCAATCGATTACCTACGTGAAAAAGGTATCGCAAAAGCTGCTAAAAAGGGCGATCGTATTGCTGCTGAAGGTTTAACTGCAATTAAAGTTGAAGGAAACGAAGCAGTAATTCTAGAAGTGAACTCTGAAACTGATTTTGTTGCTAAAAATGAAGGATTCCAAACGCTTGTTAAAGAGCTTGCAGAGCACCTTCTAGCAAAAAAACCAGCATCTGTAGAAGAAGCTAATGGACAAACAATGGATAACGGAGCAACTGTTGAAGCGTATATTAATGCTGCCGTAGCAAAAATTGGTGAAAAACTTACACTTCGTCGTTTCGAAGTTAAAACAAAATCCGATAACGATGCTTTTGGTGCATATCTGCACATGGGTGGCCGTATTGGGGTGCTTTCTGTACTTGAAGGTACAACAGATGAAGATGCAGCTAAAGATGTATCCATGCATATTGCTGCTTTAAATCCAAAGTATGTATCACGTGACGAGGTTTCTGCAGAAGAAGTAGAACGCGAACGTCAAGTTCTTACTCAACAAGCATTAAACGAAGGCAAGCCTGAAAATATTGTTGCTAAAATGGTAGAAGGCCGTCTTAGCAAATACTTTGAAGATGTATGTGTAAATGACCAAGCTTTCGTTAAGAACCCTGATCAAAAGGTAGGACAATTTGTTCAATCTAAAGGCGGAAAAATTCGTGAATTCGTTCGTTATGAAGTAGGAGAAGGAATCGAAAAGCGTGAAGATAATTTCGCTGAGGAAGTTATGAGTCAAGTTAAAAAATAATGATGACGATCTAGATTTCTATAACTGATATCCGTTTAGCGGATTATATAGGGAACACATTGTGTTCCCTATTTTTAAAAAATAATCTTAATAATCGTACGAGAACATGTTAAAATTCTCATAGAAAAAGGAAGTTTTCCTTATATCTGAAATATACATATGGAGGTTCCGATGAGCAGTCCTAAATACAAACGCGTTGTCTTGAAATTAAGTGGTGAAGCTTTGGCCGGAAATCAAGGATTTGGAATCAATCCAACTGTGATAAAATCCGTTGCCGGACAAGTGAAAGAGCTAGCAGAATTAGGTGTAGAGGTTGCTGTAGTTGTTGGCGGCGGGAACATTTGGCGAGGGAAAATAGGCGAAGAAATGGGAATGGATAGAGCAACTGCGGACTATATGGGTATGCTTGCTACTGTAATGAATTCCTTAGCGCTTCAAGATAGTCTTGAACAGCTAGGTATTGAAACTCGTGTTCAAACGTCAATTGAAATGAGACAAGTAGCTGAACCATATATTCGCAGACGTGCCATTCGTCATCTGGAGAAAACCCGCGTTGTCATTTTTGCTGCCGGTACAGGGAACCCTTACTTTTCAACAGATACGACCGCTGCTTTACGTGCAGCCGAAATTGAGGCTGATGTAATATTAATGGCTAAAAATAATGTTGATGGTGTCTACTCTGCAGATCCTCGCGTTGATCAAAATGCGAAGAAATACGAAGAACTTTCTTATTTAGACGTCTTGAAGGAAGGTCTAGCAGTGATGGATTCAACAGCTTCTTCATTATGTATGGATAATGATATCCCACTCATTGTTTTTTCAATCATGGAAAATGGAAATATTAAACGAGCTGTTTTAGGTGAATCTATTGGAACGATTGTAAGGGGGAAAAAATAATGCCAAAACAAGTAATTGCAACTGTAAAGGAGAGAATGACAAAGGCGATTCAAAGTTATTCTCGTGAACTTGCCGGAATTCGTGCAGGGAGAGCAAATGCATCCTTGCTTGATCGAATTTCTGTTGATTATTATGGAGCTCCGACTCCAATCAACCAATTAGCTGGTGTGTCTGTTCCTGAGGCAAGACTATTAGTTGTTCAACCATATGACAAGACGATCTTAGGCGAAATTGAAAAAGCAATTTTAAAATCTGATTTAGGGATAACACCTACTAATGATGGAAATGTTATTCGTTTAGCGATTCCACAACTAACAGAAGAACGCAGAAAAGAGCTTGTTAAAGTTGTGAAAAAAGAAGCGGAAGAAGCAAAGGTTGCGATCCGCAATATTCGCCGTGACGGCAATGATGACTTAAAGAAGCTTGAAAAAAGTGGAGGTATTACAGAGGATGAGCTCCGCGGTTATTCTGATGACATTCAAAAAGCAACTGATGAGTTTATTGCAAAGATTGACAGCATGACAAAAGATAAAGAAAAAGAAATTTTAGAAGTATAATATGACCCCTTCATACCCTCTATGTTTAGGGGGTATTTCTTTTCTAGTTAGTCTTCTTATACTTTTACTTCTTATTTTTGATGCTCGTACATATTTTTTATAGAGATATCTTTTTCCATTTTTGGTATGATAGTAGCAGTAAATGAAATTTGATACTTTAAATCATGTTTGGTGAGAAATTCTTATCTTTTTTGGAGGATCCTAAATGTTAGATAAACGAAAGTTCTGGAAGAAACAGGATGAATCTTACGAACTCCAAGACCAAATCATTTCAATTAAAAAACAGCCAGTCCCATCCCATATAGCAATTATTATGGATGGCAACGGACGCTGGGCTAAGAAAAGAGCGCTCCCAAGGATAGCCGGTCACCATGAAGGAATGAAGGTTGTCCGTAAAATCACAAAGCTTGCAAATGAATTGGGTGTTAAAACCCTTACACTATACGCATTTTCAACTGAAAATTGGAAACGCCCGAAAATGGAAGTAGATTATTTAATGAAACTTCCTGAAGAATTTCTTGGGTCTTTTTTACCGGAACTAATCGAAGAAAATGTGCGTGTAGAAATGATGGGCTATCGAGATAGTTTGCCGTCCCATACGGTAAACGCAGTAGAAAAAGCAATGCGTGATACGCAAAATAATAATGGTCTTGTCTTGAATTTTGCTTTAAATTATGGGAGCAGATCTGAAATTTTGGATGCGGTCAAAAGCGTCTTAAATGATTGTAAAAGTGGCATACTGAATGAGAATGAACTAAATGAAGAAGTTTTTTCATCTTATCTGATGACAAGTAAACACGAAGACCCAGACTTGTTGATTCGAACAAGCGGTGAAATACGTCTCAGTAACTTTATGCTTTGGCAATTAGCCTATACAGAGTTTTGGTTCACAGAAGTTTTGTGGCCAGATTTTAGTGAAAAGCATCTTATAGAGGCAGTCCGTGAATTTCAAAATCGTCAGAGGCGTTTTGGTGGAGTATAACAAAGGTGTTGAATTTGTAAATGAAGCAAAGAGTCATAACAGGAGTTATTGCAGCAGGAGTATTCTTACCGATAGTTATTGCAGGTGGAATGCCGATTATTCTATTAACGTACTTATTAGCTTCAATCGCGTTATATGAATTATTAAAGATGCGAAACCTTAAGCTATTATCCATACCGGGTCTTATTTCTTTAGCTGTATTATGGGTCTTCTTAATTCCAAACAGATTTATTGATATATTGATTCACCTCAATATCGCAAAGGTAGAGATTGCCCTTATGGCAGTTTTGCTATTTTTAACTTATACGGTTGCAACGAAAAATAGGTTTACTTTTGACGATGTAGCTTTTTCTTTAATGGCAACATTATATATAGGTATGGGCTTTTTCTACTTTATTGAAACAAGAGAGGCTGGAGGATTAGTATATATCTTTTATTCCCTCTTTATTATTTGGGCTACCGACTCAGGGGCATACTTTATTGGCCGTGCGTTTGGGAAGCGAAAATTATGGCCGGAAATTAGTCCAAACAAAACGATTGAAGGCTCTATAGGCGGAATATTATCTGCCGTTTTAGTGGCTATTCTTTTTGTGATATTCTCTGATATTGATGCATCATTAATGGAATTAATTTTTATAACAGTGTTATTGTCTATATTTGGCCAAGTAGGTGATTTAGTAGAGTCAGCTTTGAAGCGGCATTACGATGTAAAGGATTCAGGCAGAATACTTCCTGGACATGGTGGTATTTTAGACCGTTTCGACAGCTTGCTTTTTGTGTGGCCATTAATACACTTCTTTCATTTATTGTAATAAGGATGTTAAGCCGCAATAATTATACATTATTAAAATCTTACGTGGACAATGCCGATAGGCATTGTCGCTTGCTTGCCTGGTTTTAGGTTGATTGGAGTGAAAGTCGTGAAATATATTAGTTTATTGGGTGCGACAGGTTCTATTGGCACTCAAACTTTGGATATTATAAAAGAGCATCCAACAGAATTTGCATTAGTAGCAATGTCTGTTGGACATAATATAAATTTAGCAAAAAAGATAATCGCAGAATTTCAGCCAGAGTTTGTGTCTGTGGCTAATAAGTCTGATCTACAGCTATTAACTTTGGATTTTCCTAACATTAAATTCACTTATGGTAATGAAGGTTTGACAGAAGTTGCAACCTATCATACAGCTACAACTTTAGTTAATGCAGTGATCGGAAGTGTTGGTCTTCAGCCGACATTACAAGCAATAGAAGCAAGAAAAACGATTTGTATTGCAAATAAAGAAACATTAGTTACTGCAGGTCATTTGGTGATGAGTGCTGCAAAAAAATATGGTGTGGATTTACTTCCGGTAGACAGTGAGCATTCAGCCATTTACCAGGCATTACAAGGAGAAAGAGAAAAAAATATTGAAAAATTAATATTAACTGCTTCTGGTGGGAGTTTTAGAGACCGTACTCGCAAAGATTTGGAAAATGTTACAGTTTCTGAAGCATTGAATCACCCAAATTGGTCGATGGGGGCTAAAATTACGATTGATTCTGCTACAATGATGAATAAAGGGTTAGAGGTGATTGAAGCCCATTGGCTATTTTCTGTTGGCTATGAAAAAATAGATGTACTGCTGCACAAAGAAAGTATTATACACTCTATGGTGGAATTTCATGACAGCAGTGTCATTGCCCAACTTGGAACTCCAGATATGAGAGTACCCATTCAGTATGCTTTAACTTATCCTGACCGCATGCCATTAAAAACTGCAAAGAAATTAAATCTAGCTGAGATTGGACAGCTTCATTTTTCAAAGATGGATTTTAAACGTTACCGTTGTCTTGAGTTTGCATATGAGGCAGGTCAAGCTGGCGGGACAATGCCTACTGTACTAAATGCCGCAAATGAGGCGGCTGTCCAAGCTTTTTTGGAAGGGAAAATAACTTTTTTACAAATTGAAGATATGATTGAGAAATCCTTAGCCCGTCATGATTGTATCGAAAGCCCTAATCTTACGGTTATAAATGAGGTTGATGAAGAGACGCGCGCATTTGTAAACTCACTTCTAAATTAAAAGGTGGTTATAATTTGAGTACAGTTATTGCCTTTATTATTATTTTCGGGGCATTAGTTTTTTTTCATGAATTAGGCCATTTGGTTTTTGCCAAAAGAGCAGGTATTCTTTGCCGTGAATTTGCCATTGGTTTTGGACCGAAAGTTTTTGCTTTTACGAAGGATGATACGGTTTATACAATCAGACTGCTCCCTATCGGCGGTTATGTCCGCATGGCCGGTGAAGATCCTGAGATGGTTGAAATAAAACCAGGATATCGAGTTGGTTTAATATTTGATCATGAAGAGCAAGTTAATAAAATTGTCCTAAATAATAAAGAAAAATATCCTGATTTGCGGATTATTGAAGTTGAATATGCTGATATAGAACATGATTTAATCATTAAAGGCTACGAAGAAGGGGATGACGAGTCCCTTAAAACTTTTAAGATCAGCAGGACTGCCAAGCTTGTCGAGAATGGTGCTGAAACGTTGATTGCTCCATATGATCGTCAATTTGCATCGAAAACACTTGGACAACGAACGATGGCAATCTTTGCAGGTCCTATGATGAATTTTGTTCTCGCATTTGTTGTCTTTGTTATCATTGCATTGATTCAAGGAATCCCAACGAATGAGCCCACACTTGGAAAACTGACTCCGGATGGTGCTGCATTAGCAGCTGGCCTTAAGGAAGGCGATGTTATTCACAGCGTTGATGGAGCAGAAATATCAAGCTGGGCGGATGTTGTTGAAATTATACAGCAAAATCCTGAACGTGAACTAGAGTTTTTACTAGACCGGAATGGCCAAGAAATGACAATTGATGTTACGCCAAAAAAGCAAGAATTAGAAGATGGAAGAACGATCGGGATCATTGGTGTATATAGTCCGATGGAAAAGTCGCCGTTAAAAGCGATTGCCTTCGGAGCAACAGAACTGGTAACATGGACAAAAGAGATCTTTGTAGCAGTTGGTAAGCTAATTACAGGTCAATTTTCGATTGATGCCTTATCAGGTCCTGTTGGGATATATGTTTCAACTGATACAGTGGCACAGTCAGGAATCCTGTATTTAATGAAATGGGCTGGAGTACTGAGTATCAATTTAGGAATCATGAATTTATTGCCAATACCAGCTCTAGACGGTGGGCGTCTAATGTTTTTTGCAGTGGAAGCACTGAGAGGAAAGCCGCTTGATAGACAAAAAGAAGGTATTATTCATTTCATTGGTTTTGCTCTTTTGATGCTCTTGATGCTCGTTGTCACTTGGAACGACATTCAACGATTTTTCTTGTAAGATTTTTTGGGCTATCTCGTAATTAGAGATAGCCTATAGATTTTAATTATAAAGTTTTGATGAAAAATGAGGTGTAAGAAAATGAAACAAAGTATGACGCTGATTCCAACGCTGCGTGAAGTTCCTGCAGATGCTGAAATAAAAAGTCATCAACTACTTTTAAGAGCTGGATTTATGAGACAGAACGCTAGTGGGGTATACAGCTATTTACCATTAGCAAAACGGGTACTGCAAAAGATAGAGAATATTGTTCGTGAAGAAATGGATCATGCTGGCGGGGTAGAACTTTTAATGCCAGCACTTCAGCAGGCAGAATTATGGCAGGAGTCTGGAAGATGGTATACATACGGACCAGAGTTGATGAGATTGAAGGACCGTCATGACAGAGAATTTGCTCTTGGGGCTACTCATGAAGAAGTAATAACTAGTTTGGTTAGAGACGAGGTAAAATCTTATAAAAGATTACCTTTAACACTGTACCAAATTCAAACAAAATTCCGTGATGAAAAGCGTCCGCGTTTTGGGTTGCTTCGCGGCAGAGAATTTATTATGAAGGATGCCTATTCTTTTCATTCATCACAATCGAGCTTGGACGAGGTCTATCAAAAATTATTTCAAGCTTATTCAAATGTGTTCAGCCGTTGTGGTCTTGACTACCGGGCAGTTATTGCAGATTCAGGTGCAATGGGTGGAAAAGATACGCATGAATTCATGGTCTTATCTGAAGTGGGTGAGGATACGATTGCCTATTCAGATACGTCTGATTATGCTGCGAATATTGAGATGGCACCAGTTATCAGAGAATATGCGAAAAGTAGTGAACCAGAAAAAGCATTAGAAAAAGTTATGACTGAAAATCAAAAAACAATCGAGGAAGTTTCAACATTTTTAAAAGTTGACCCTCAAGAATGTATTAAATCATTATTATTCAAAGTGGATGATAAATATGTATTGGTGCTAGTTCGTGGAGACCACGAAGTGAACGATATCAAATTAAAGAATTTACTGGAAGCTAGTACTGTCGAAATGGCATCTCCTGAAGAAACAAAGGAAATACTTGGCTGTTCAGTTGGTTCCTTGGGACCGGTAAATGTTGAGAGCGTTGAGATTGTTGCTGACCATGCAGTTGAATTTATCGTGAATGGAATATGCGGAGCAAATGAGGAACATGTTCATTTTGTAAATGTTAATCCAGGCCGTGATTTCCCTTCTGCACGTTATGCTGACCTCCGATTTATTCAAGAAGGAGATCCTTCACCAGATGGAAAAGGAAAGATACTTTTTGCTAAAGGTATTGAAGTAGGGCATGTATTTAAGCTGGGAACCCGCTATAGTGAAGCGATGGAAGCAACCTATTTAGATGAGAATGGGAGAACTCAGCCAATGATAATGGGATGCTATGGAATCGGTGTTTCAAGAACAATGGCTGCAGTTGCGGAACAATTTAATGATGAAAAGGGATTAGTATGGCCTGTCAACGTTTCGCCATATGATCTTCATCTTATTGCAGTAAATATGAAAGATGAAGGACAAGCTTCACTGGCAGAAGAACTATATGCTCTTTTTAAGGAAAACCGTTATGAAGTATTATTCGATGATCGTGCTGAAAGGCCAGGAGTAAAGTTTACTGATTCAGATTTAATCGGATTACCAGTTCGAATCACAGTCGGTAAAAAAGCTCCAGAAGGTATTGTAGAAGTAAAAGTGCGTAAAACAGGTGAGATGCTAGAGGTTCATAAGGACAATCTGGTTGAAACAATTAGTCAGTTATTTGCTAATCTATAAGATGATTACCGAGCGATTTTTGCTCGGTTTTTTCTATTCAGCTGGATATATTTTTCTCTAGGCTGCAAACTAATTCCTTTCGTTAGTTATGTTATAATTACTCTTGGTTTAATTAATAAAACTATTTTTAAGCTGTCGATCAGCCATATTATAAAATGAGGGGAGAGAGGTTGATGAGCAGTGAATCAGGTAAAAAAGAACGTTTCCAGCTTTTACTCCAACAAATGCAGCTAACGGACGATGCAATCGTTCCATACTTTAAACATGCTGAAATTGATAAAGTTATTGTTGAAAAAAAAGCGAGGAAATGGAGCTTCTCTTTTATTTTTGAAAATATATTACCATTCCATGTTTATAACCTTTTTACAACACAACTAAAAAAGACCTTTTCCCATATCGCAGGAGTTTCTTATACGATAAATGTCAAAAATCAAGAGATCTCTGAACAGTTAATTATAGATTACTGGAAGAGCAGTATAGAAGAGATTGATGGTATGTCACCTCCGATTATTAAGTTATTAAATGAACAAATTCCATCTGTTAATGGCAATCGGATTGTTTTAAGAGTTGGCAATGAATTAGAAGGTACTACTGTTAAAAGAAAATATGCCAACTTAATAAATGATTCCTATCAGGGGTTTGGTTTTCCTCCTCTTGTCATTGACACAGAAGTGAATGAAAACCATGCGAATGAACAGTACGAACAATTTCTACAAGCTAAACGTAAAGAGGATGAAGAAAGAGGTCTGCAGGCATTACTTGAAATGCAGAAACAAGAGGCTGAAAAAGATTCCTCGGGAGGCGAGGTGCCTTCAGGTCCTGTTACAATTGGTTTAACGATTAAGGATGATGCTGATTTCCGCAGACTCATTGATATTGTCGACGAAGAAAGACGAATTGCGATTGAAGGGTATGTGTTTGCAAGCGAGACAAAGGAATTGCGCAGTGGAAGAACATTGCTTACCTTTAAGATTACTGATTATACCAGCTCCATTATTGTTAAGATGTTTTCTCGAGATAAAGAGGACGCAGCCATTTTTGAAAGAGTTAAAAAAGGAATGTGGCTAAAAGTCCGCGGAAGCATCCAGAATGATACATTTGTACGTGATCTCGTTATGATTGGAAATGATGTTAATGAAATCAAACCAATTGAGAGAAAAGATACAGCGCCTGATGATGAAAAGCGAGTAGAGTTACATCTTCATACGCCAATGAGTCAAATGGATGCTGTCAGTTCTGTAGGAAGCTTGGTATCTCAAGCAAAAAAATGGGGACATAAAGCAATCGCTATAACAGATCATGCTGTGGCACAATCCTTCCCTGAAGCATTTAGTGCAGGTAAAAAACATGATATTAAGATCCTTTATGGAGTTGAAGCGAACCTTGTTGATGATGGTGTACCTATAGCCTATAATGATGCGCATCGCTCCCTTGCAGATGACACATATGTCGTATTTGATGTGGAAACAACGGGGTTATCTGCTGCCTATGACACCATTATCGAGTTAGCTGCAGTGAAAATTAAGGAAGGTGAAATCATTGATCGGTTTGAGGCATTCGCAAACCCTCATCATCCGTTATCTGCAACAACGATTGAATTGACTGGTATCACTGATGAAATGGTACAGAACGCACCCGACATTGATGAGGTACTGAGAGATTTTCACCAATGGTCAGAAGATGCCGTTTTCGTTGCCCACAATGCATCGTTTGATATGGGGTTCTTAAATGTAGGATACAAAAAAAGCGGCCTTGATAAAGCGAGTAATCCCGTCATTGATACATTAGAATTGGCACGCTTTTTGTATCCAGAAATGAAAAACCATCGTCTTAATACATTGGCGAAGAAATTTAATGTTGAGCTCACGCAACATCACCGTGCGATTTATGATGCTGAAGCAACAGGACATTTGCTTAACATTATGTTAAAGGAAGCGATTGAAAAAGGGATTGAGTTCCATGATCAGTTAAACGACAACATGGGTCAAGGGAATGCCTATCAACGCAGCCGTCCCTATCACTGTACGTTGATAGCTCAAAACGATGTAGGGTTAAAAAACCTTTTCAAACTCGTTTCCATCGCTCATATTAATTATTTTTATCGTGTTCCGCGTATTCCTCGATCCGTCCTGCAAAAATACCGTGAAGGAATTATAGTAGGTTCTGGTTGCGATAAAGGGGAAGTTTTTGAAGGGATGATGCAAAAGGCGCCAGAAGAGGTTGTCGACACGGCTAGATTTTATGATTATCTTGAGGTTCACCCGAAAGAAGTTTATGCGCATTTATTAGAATTAGATTTAGTGAAAGATGAGCAAAACTTGGAAGATATTATTCAAAAAATTATCAAGCTTGGTGAGGATTTAGATCTTCCAGTTGTCGCAACTGGAAATGTTCATTATTTAAATCCTAATGATAAAATTTACCGGAAAATACTTGTCAATTCCCAAGGCGGGGCCAATCCTTTAAATCGACATAAATTGCCTGATGTACATTTTAGAACAACAAACGAAATGCTTGAGGCATTTAGCTTCCTTGGAAAAGAAAAAGCAAAGGAGATTGTTGTAACAAACACGAATAAAATTGCTGATATGGTCGAAGTGATTAAACCAATTAAGGACGACTTGTATACACCTAAAATTGAAGGTGCAGAAGAAGAAATGAGGTCAATGAGCTACAGTATGGCCAAAAGTATTTATGGAGATCCTCTGCCAGAAATCGTTGAGGCACGTTTGGAAAAAGAACTGAAAAGTATTATCGGGCATGGTTTCGCCGTTATCTACTTAATTTCTCATAAGCTTGTAAAAAAATCATTAGATGATGGCTACCTTGTTGGTTCCCGTGGATCAGTAGGATCCTCCTTGGTGGCAACGATGACAGAAATTACAGAGGTTAATCCTTTACCGCCGCATTATGTTTGTCCTAATTGCAAAACCTCTGAATTTTTTAATGATGGTTCAGTAGGGTCAGGGTTTGATTTGCCTGATAAGGACTGCCCGAACTGCGGAGAGGTATTCAAAAAAGATGGACATGACATTCCGTTTGAAACTTTCCTTGGTTTCAAGGGAGATAAGGTGCCAGATATCGATTTGAACTTTTCTGGGGAATATCAGCCCCGGGCTCATAACTATACAAAGGTTTTGTTTGGTGAAGATTATGTATACCGTGCTGGTACTATAGGAACAGTTGCTGATAAAACTGCGTTTGGTTATGTAAAAGCTTATCAGCAAGATAATGATCTTCAACTACGCGGTGCTGAAATTGAAAGACTAGCTTCTGGCTGCACCGGTGTAAAACGTACAACTGGACAGCATCCTGGAGGAATTATAGTTGTACCTGATTATATGGACATTTACGATTTTAGTCCGATTCAGTTTCCGGCTGACGATCGAAACTCTGAATGGAAAACGACCCATTTTGACTTCCATTCTATCCATGATAATGTATTGAAGTTAGATATTCTGGGACACGATGACCCGACCGTTATTAGGATGCTGCAAGATTTAAGCGGTATTGATCCAAAGACGATTCCTACCGATGATCCTGAAGTGATGAAAATCTTCAGTGGGACTGAGGCATTAGGTGTAACAGAAGAACAAATCATGTGTAAAACTGGAACACTTGGCATACCTGAGTTTGGAACACGATTTGTACGTCAAATGCTGGAAGATACAAAGCCAACTACATTCTCAGAATTAGTCCAGATTTCTGGATTGTCACATGGTACTGATGTATGGCTCGGGAATGCTCAAGAACTAATTCATAACAATATCTGTACACTAAGTGAAGTAATCGGGTGTCGTGACGATATCATGGTATATTTGATTTATCAAGGTTTGGAGCCTTCATTTGCTTTTAAAATTATGGAGTCTGTTCGTAAAGGGAAAGGCTTAACAGATGAAATGGAAGAAGAAATGAGGAAAAATGAAGTTCCGGAATGGTATATTGATTCATGTAAAAAAATAAAATATATGTTTCCTAAGGCCCATGCCGCTGCATATGTCTTGATGGCAGTTCGAATTGCTTATTTTAAAGTTCATCACCCAATTCTATATTACGCAGCTTATTTCACAGTAAGGGCGGAGGATTTTGATGTAGATGCGATGGCAAAAGGGTCACAAGCAATAAGAGCAAAAGTTGAAGAAATTAACGCTAAAGGGTTAGATGCAGCACCAAAAGAAAAAAACCTTTTAACCGTATTAGAATTAGCACTGGAAATGAGTGAAAGGGGCTACTCTTTCCAGAAGGTGGATCTTTATCGGTCACACGCTTCTGAATTCATTATTGATGGAAAATCCCTGATTCCACCATTTAATTCAATCCCTGGACTTGGAACGAATGCCGCGATTAATATCGTAAAAGCAAGGGAAGAAGGAGAGTTTCTTTCTAAAGAAGATTTGCAAAAACGGGGGAAGGTTTCAAAAACCATTATTGAATACTTGGACAACCACGGATGCTTACAAGATCTACCTGAGCAAAACCAACTATCATTATTTTAGTAGACAACTCTATGTCTATTTAAAACGGCGTCATGCCTTTAGTATCAATGAACGGACAGCTATTCCATTTGCATAAAAAATTTGGATATGGTATAGTTTTATTGGAAATACTAACGATAACTCTCGTAACCAAGAGTGGGGTCACCCCACTCTTTCGTGTTGTGTAGACTTTTTTTACATAGCTAGCTTATGAATAAGCTTTTGTTTTATCCTCAAACAGTGCTGATAGATAATTGACATGACCTTTTATGTCAGGAGGGAAATAATGAGTAAAGTGATAGAAGTTGTTGAGGGTTTAGCTGCTCCTATTGTTGAAGAATTGAATTTAGAATTAGTCGATATTGAATATGTTAAAGAAGGGAAGAACTGGTTCCTTCGTGTGTATATCGATAAAGATAATGGAGTAGATATTGAGGAATGTGGAGTTGTCAGCGAAAAACTCAGTGAAAAATTGGACGAAATAGATCCAATTCCATATAACTACTTTCTTGAAGTATCATCACCTGGAGCTGAACGTCCATTGAAAAAAACAAGGGACTATGAAAAGGCAGTTGGTAAAAATGTGTTTATTAAAACATACGAACCGATTGATGGTGAGAAGACGTTTGAAGGTGTATTAACGGATTTTAATGGTGAAGAAGTGACGATCGACATTTTAATCAAAACTAGGAAGAAAAGCATTAAAATACCGATGGAAAAAATTGCGAACGCACGTTTAGCCGTTACATTCTCTTAAGAGTAAAAAATATTGCAGATAGGTTAAAAGGGGGATACATACTAATGAGCAGTGAATTGCTTGATGCTCTTGTATTGCTTGAAAAAGAAAAAGGAATCTCAAGGGATGTTATAATTGAAGCAATTGAAGCGGCATTAATATCAGCATATAGAAGAAATTTTAATCAAGCGCAAAATGTTCGAATTGATTTAAACCTTGGCTCCGGAACGATGAGAGTGTTTGCTCGTAAAGAAGTAGTTGAGGAAGTATTCGACCCTAGATTAGAAATTTCTTTAGAGGATGCACGCAAAATTAATCCTAACTATCAGATTGAAGATGTGGTGGAATTAGAAGTAACACCAAAGGACTTTGGCCGTATTGCAGCACAAACTGCAAAGCAGGTTGTTACTCAAAGAGTTAGAGAAGCAGAAAGAGGTATTATCTATTCTGAGTTTATCGATCGTGAAGAAGATATTATGACTGGGATTGTTCAACGTGTCGATTCGAAGTTTATTTATGTAAGCTTAGGAAAGATTGAAGCGATCCTGCCAGCAAACGAACAGATGCCGAACGAAAGATATAAACCCCATGATCGCATAAAGGTGTTTATTACAAAAGTAGAAAAAACAACGAAAGGTCCACAAATTTTCGTTTCTAGAACACATCCCGGATTACTTAAAAGATTATTCGAGATGGAAGTTCCTGAAATATATGATGGAACAGTTGAAATAAAGTCTGTGAGCCGCGAAGCGGGGGACCGTTCAAAGATTTCTGTTCATTCCGATAATCCTGAAGTTGACCCAGTAGGCTCTTGTGTAGGTCCTAAAGGAACGAGAGTACAGGCCATTGTAAATGAGTTGAAAGGTGAAAAAATTGACATCGTAAAATGGTCTGATGATCCATTTGTTTTCGTTGCTAATGCTTTAAGTCCTTCTAAAGTGCTTGATGTAATCGTCAACGAGGAAGAAAAGGCAACAACTGTTGTAGTGCCTGATTATCAACTATCGCTTGCCATTGGAAAGCGTGGTCAAAATGCTCGTTTAGCTGCAAAGCTGACAGGTTGGAAGATCGACATCAAATCAGAAACAGATGCCAGAGAGGCAGGGATTTACCCTCGAGAAGAAGGCATTTTAACTTTTGATGATGAAGATGATTCAGACTATGATTCCGACTTCAGCTTAGATTTTGATGATAACGAAGATATCCTTGATTAAGTGTGAGGTGAATGATGAATGAACATGAAAAAGAAAAAAGTTCCTATGCGAAAATGTGTCGCTACCGGTGAAATGAAGCCGAAAAAAGAACTCGTTCGCATCGTTCGCTCCAAAGAGGGAGAAGTGTCCATTGACTTAACGGGAAAAAAATCTGGTCGTGGAGCTTATTTATTGAAAGATAAAGATGCAATTTTAAAGGCGAAGAAGAAAAATATATTAAAAAATCATTTAGAAGCTGAGATCGATGAATCTATTTATGAAGAACTATTAGAAATGATAGAGAAGGAGAAACGACTATCCTGATGAATTCAAATAATCAATGGATGTCATTACTTGGCTTAGCCAATCGAGCACGTAAAATTATTTCCGGTGAGGAACTCGTTGTAAAGGAAATTAGAACGAATAAAGCAAAACTTGTTTTATTATCTGCGGACGCATCTGCTAATACAGCGAAAAAAGTAACGGATAAATGCAAATCCTTTTCAATTCCATATAAAATTGTTGAAAACCGTTTTTTGCTCGGTCAATCGATTGGAAAAGAAGCCCGCGTAGTAGTGGCCGTTTTAGATGCAGGATTTGCTAAAAAGCTAATCACGTTGCTCGATTAAATCTAGCGGGGGTGTAAATATGAGTAAAATCCGAGTTTATGAATATGCAAAACAACATAATGTATCAAGTAAAGACGTAATTTCAAAACTAAAAGAAATGAATATAGAGGTTTCTAACCATATGACAACAATAGAAGAAGATACGATCAAAAAGCTTGATCAAACATTCAACAAACAAGAGGATAAGCAGCCTCAGAAGAAAAATCAACCTTCAAAACCAGCTCCACAGCAATCCGTTCAGCCGAAATCGAAAGCAAGTGCGTTTGAAGATGATGATGATAAAAATACTGCGCCATCTAAGGTGAAAGTAAAGACGGCACCTAAGGCACGTGATGGAAAAAAAGGTGCTCAAGAAAATCAATCTAAAGAGGCAAAGGCTTTTAATAAAAATAAAGCTAAAAATACTTCAAATAAAAACAAGAATCAGCATAACAAAGGCAAAAACCAGCATCAGCCATCAAACAATCAGCCGCAAAAGAAAAAAGAGAAGGAACTGCCATCTAAAATCACATTTAGTGAGTCACTTACAGTTGCTGAGCTTGCAAAGAAGCTTCATCGTGAGCCATCTGAGATTATTAAGAAACTGTTCATGTTAGGTGTTATGGCGACAATCAATCAAGATCTCGATAAAGATGCTATTGAATTAATTGCTTCTGAGTACGGGGTTGAGGTTGAGGAAGAAATCAAAATAGATACTACTGATCTAGAGGTTTACTTTACTGAGGATGAAGATGGAGATTTAGTTGAAAGACCATCGGTTGTAACCATTATGGGGCACGTTGACCATGGTAAAACAACTTTACTTGACTCCATTCGTCATACAAAAGTTACCGCTGGTGAAGCAGGCGGAATCACACAGCATATTGGTGCATATCAAGTTGAGGAAAATGGTAAAAAGATTACATTCCTTGATACTCCAGGACACGCCGCTTTTACTACAATGCGTGCACGTGGAGCTAAGATTACCGATATAACTATTCTTGTTGTTGCTGCTGATGATGGGGTAATGCCGCAAACTGTTGAAGCAATTAACCATGCGAAAGCAGCAGAAGTACCAATCATTGTTGCTGTTAATAAGATTGATAAGGAAGCAGCAAACCCAGACCGCGTGATGCAGGAGTTAACAGAACATGGATTAATTCCTGAAGCATGGGGCGGAGAAACAATTTTTGTCCCTCTTTCTGCTTTAACAGGTGAAGGAATTGACAACTTATTAGAAATGATTCTTTTAGTGAGTGAAGTAGAAGAATATAAAGCTAATCCAAACCGTAAAGCCATTGGTACTGTCATTGAAGCTCAATTAGATAAAGGCCGTGGATCTGTAGCAACACTACTTGTTCAGAATGGTACACTTCATGTTGGTGATCCGATCGTAGTTGGTAATACTTTTGGCCGTGTTCGTGCAATGGTTAATGATCTTGGCCGCCGTGTGAAAGAAGCAGGCCCTTCTACACCAGTAGAAATTACTGGATTAAATGATGTACCGCAGGCAGGAGATCGCTTTGTTGTATTTGAAGATGAGAAAACAGCCCGCCAAGTTGGGGAAGCAAGAGCATCACTTGCTGTTCAGGCACAAAGAAGTGAAAAGACACGTGTAAGTTTAGATAATTTATTTGATCACTTGAAACAAGGTGAAATGAAGGAACTTAACTTAATTGTAAAAGCTGACGTTCAAGGTTCAGTTGAAGCAGTTGTAGCTGCTTTCCAAAAGCTTGATGTTGAAGGTGTTAAAGTTAAAATCATTCATACAGGTGTAGGAGCTATTAATGAATCTGACATCACATTAGCTGCCGCTTCAAATGCAATTGTGATTGGTTTCAACGTACGACCTGATGTTAACGCAAAACGTGCAGCTGAGTCTGAGGAAGTTGATATCCGCTTACACAGAATTATTTATAAAGCAATTGAGGAAATCGAAGCGGCGATGAAAGGGATGCTTGACCCAGAATTTGAAGAAAAGATCATTGGGCAGGCAGAGGTTCGTCAAACATTTAAGGTATCAAAGGTTGGTACGATCGCTGGTTCTTACGTTACAGATGGTAAGATTACCCGTCACAGCGGTGTGCGCTTGATCCGTAATGGCATTGTTATCTTTGAGGGTGAAATCGATGCTTTAAAACGTTTTAAAGATGATGCCAAGGAAGTTGCACAAGGATACGAATGCGGAATTACCATTAAAAATTTCAATGATGTGAAAGAAGGAGACATCATTGAAGCATATATTATGGAAGAAGTGGTACGTTAATGATAGTTGGGCTAGCTGCCTTTGAATGCTTAATCTACGATGCCCATTCTTTAAAAGAAAAAAGAGCTGTACTGCAAAGGGTGATGACCCGTTTAAAGCAAAAGTTCAACGTATCAGTCTCTGAGGTTGATTTTCAAGATGTGTGGCAAAGAACAAAGATTGCTATCGTAGTGGTAACCTCTTCTCAAGTGTCAACAGAAACAGAACTGCAGCATGCATTAAGGTTTATCGATTCTTTTCCAGAAATTGAACGTACAATTACGGAGATAGAGTGGTTATAAGGAGTCATAACTGCAGAGAGGTTTTAAAACAGTCTAGCTTCGGCGCTAATCCCTCTGAGAGAAGGTCGCAAGAAATTATAGTTTGCAAATCTCGATGAGGGACTCCAATTGCGCCAACGCATTATAACGAGGTGACATAAAATGAGCCTTAGATCCAATCGTGTTGGAGAACAAATGAAAAAGGAACTAGGGGAAATTATTGGACGGAAAATAAAGGACCCTCGGATAGGGTTTGTGACCGTAACGGATGTTCAAGTAACCGGTGATCTGCAGCAAGCAAAAGTGTTTATTTCTGTTCTTGGTGATGATGAACAAAAAGAAAATACTTTAAAGGGACTTGCTAAAGCAAAAGGCTTTATTCGTTCAGAAATAGGGCAGAGAATCAGACTTAGAAAAACACCGGAAATTATCTTTGAATTTGATGAATCAATCGATTATGGTAACCGGATCGACTCTCTTCTTTATCAATTGAAGGAAGATAAATATAAGGATTCTGAACGGGAAGAATAACAGGTCAGATGAAGGATGGAAAAGGGGGTAGACAGTTAGTCTATCCTTTTTTCAATTACAAAAGACTGCCAACAGTGTTGAGAAACGGAGGATGTGGATGGAAGGGATTCTGCCATTGTATAAACCTAAAGGAATGACATCACATGATTGTGTCTTCAAGCTGCGTAAAATGTTAAGAACAAAGAAAGTAGGCCATACAGGTACGCTTGACCCCGATGTAACGGGTGTATTGCCAATCTGTATTGGGAGAGCAACAAAAGTAGCGGAATACATAACGGAGGCTGGAAAATCCTACGAAGGGGAAGTCACAATAGGTTACTCAACAACAACGGAGGATGCTGGAGGAGACGTTGTTGAGAAGAAGAAAGTTGTTAAAGCATTTTCAAGAGAAGAGATTTTAAATGTACTAAGAAAGTTAACAGGGGAAATACAGCAAACACCTCCTATGTATTCTGCTGTCAAAGTGAATGGAAAGAAACTGTATGAATATGCGAGAAGTGGGATACAAGTTGACCGTCCTACGAGAACAGTCACTATCTATAGAATTGATTTATTGGATGACCGGGACGTTTTTAGCGGAGAAGAAATAAAATTCCGCTTTCGAGTATCTTGCAGTAAAGGTACGTACATAAGGACTTTAGCAGTGATGATAGGTGAAGAATTAGGATACCCAGCACATATGTCTGAATTGTCCAGAATCCAGTCAGCTTCTTTTAAGCTGGAAGACTGCTTTACTTTTGAGAATATTGAGGAAATGATTGAAAAAGGTACGATTATGGAAGCGTTAAAACCGATTGAGGACGGTTTGTTAAATTTGCCGAAATACAAAATAAGTGATAAATTAATTGAGAAAGTAAAAAATGGAGCTGTCTTACAAATGCCTGACGAACTGGAGGATGTTGGTCCATTCGTTATGGAAGCTCCAGATGAAACAGCATTAGCTATTTATGAGGCTCATCCAAACAAGCCAGGATTAATGAAACCGGTGAAGGTGTTAAGAAATTAAACCGTTTACACAGGTTTTACAACAATAAAGGTAAAAGTATAAACTTTGACTACTGTTTAGCTCCAGCGCCTGCCCCCTCAAGGCCACAAGTCACTTCTCTATAGTCAAGGCGGAGAGGTTCGGCTTGGTTGTCCTAGATTGGACTAGGCGCTTGCGCTTTTCGAGAGAAAGGTGAATGCGCGTGGAAGTAATTAATATTCATCACCCCCATGATTTACAGCAGGATCAATTTCTGCCGATGGTGATAGCCTTAGGTTATTTTGATGGCGTTCATTTAGGTCATCAAAAAGTGATTAAAACTGCGATGAAGGTTGCGAATGAAAGAGGAATAAAGAGCGCTGTCATGACATTCGACCCGCATCCATCTGTCGTTCTTCGGAAGGATGTGCAGCATGTCGAGTACATTACTCCACTCCGAGACAAAATTAAACTCATTTCTGACATGAATGTTGATTTCTTGTTTGTGGTTCACTTTACCAATGAATTTGCGAATCTTTTGCCACAAGAATTTGTGGACCAGTATATCATTGGCTTGAATGGTGTTCATGTTGTTGCAGGATTTGATTATTCATATGGTAGAATGGGCAAAGGGACAATGGAGACGTTACCATTTCATTCCAGAGAATTTTTTGATTTCACAGTGGTGCCGAAGCTTTCGGTTGGACATGACAAAGTAAGTTCAACCCTTATTCGATCCAGCATTCGGAATGGTGAAATGCAAAAGCTTCCTAACCTATTAGGTCGATTTTATTCTACAAGAGGTATCGTCATTCATGGCGATAAACGTGGAAGAACAATTGGATTTCCAACTGCGAATACGGATGTGGAAGACGCATATCTACTCCCGCCTGTCGGTGTGTACTCTGTACGCTTTCTTGTGGATGGGAACTGGTATGAGGGTGTTTGTAATGTAGGATACAAACCTACCTTTAATAAAGAACAATCCAATAGACCATCAATTGAAGTGCATATCTTTGAGTTCAACAAAGACATCTATGGTAAGCAAGTTGTTGTTGAATGGCATGAACGTATTCGAGCTGAACAAAAGTTTTCTGGGATTGATGAATTAGTGAAGCAGATAGAAAAAGATAAAGAACATGCACTTCTGTATTTTAAGGAAAATTCGGTTATTCGCGAATCTTAAAATATTCGACATAAAGACACGGGGAGTTATTAAAAATAAAACGTTTAGTCTTGCATTTTGTCAGAAATCAGTGTATTCTTATTAACGTACCAAAAAATGAACCCTTGCTTGGCAAGTCGAATCACCGACGCTTGCTCAGTAAGCGGGGATGAAAATATAGGAGGTGAAACGGATGGCAATCACAAAAGAACGTAAAAATGAACTAATCAATGAGTTCAAAGTACATGAGAACGATACTGGATCTCCAGAAGTTCAAATCGCTGTCCTAACAGAGGAAATCAATAACTTAAATGAACATTTACGTACGCATAAGAAGGATCATCATTCACGTCGTGGTCTTTTGAAAATGGTAGGTAGACGCCGTAACTTACTAACTTACCTTCGTAATAAAGATGTTCAACGTTACCGTGAGTTAATCAACAGACTTGGCTTACGTCGATAAGAACTAAAGCGGAAGTGCCTTGTACAGACCCCGAAAAAAGCATCCATGAAAGGTGTACTTTCTTTTCTAGGATGGTACTTTTATCTAGAGGGGCTAGGCACTGCAGCTGGATGAAGAAAAGCGGGATTTTTTCCCGCTTTTTTGTTAGCATGAAAACAGTAAAAATTAATAATACATAATCCATTATTTTAAGTATTCATAAATATGTACATACTATAGAAAAGCAGTGTTATATCTTAATGATTAATTGACAATAATTGTTTTAAATAACTGAAGGCTATGCAGCTATTTCAGCATTTAACAATTCATTATATATATGCGTGTAAAAAAACATTTTATATAGCTTAAGCACCATGCAAGTTAGTAAGAGAGGGGTTTTATTAAACATGGGACAAGATAAGCAAGTCTTCTCGATAGATTGGGCTGGCCGTAGTTTGACTGTTGAAATTGGTCAACTTGCAAAACAAGCGAACGGTGCAGCATTAGTACGTTATGGGGATACAGTAGTATTAAGTACTGCTACTGCGTCAAAAGAGCCAAAAAAGTTAGATTTCTTCCCATTAACGGTTAATTATGAGGAAAGACTTTATGCAGTTGGGAAAATTCCGGGTGGTTTTATTAAAAGAGAAGGCCGTCCGAGTGAGAAAGCTATTTTGGCAAGCCGTCTAATTGACCGGCCAATTCGTCCGTTATTTGCTGATGGATTTCGTAATGAAGTCCAGGTAGTAAGTATGGTTATGAGTGTGGATCAAGATTGTTCATCTGAAATGGCTGCAATGTTTGGATCTTCGCTGGCTCTTTCTGTTTCAGACATTCCGTTTGAGGGTCCAATTGCAGGGGTTACCGTAGGTCGTATCGATGGTAATTTTGTTATTAATCCTACAGTAGAGCAGGCGGAAAAAAGTGACATTCATTTAGTTGTAGCGGGAACAAAGGATGCCATTAATATGGTGGAAGCTGGAGCTGACGAAGTCCCAGAGGAGACAATGCTCGAGGCAATTATGTTTGGTCACGATGAAATTAAACGCTTGATTGCTTTCCAAGAAGAAATAGCTTCTAAAATTGGCAAAGAAAAACTTGAAATTGAATTGTATCAAGTAGATGAAGCTTTAGAAAATGAAGTTCGTGAACTTTGTGAAAAGGACATGATTTCAGCTATTCAAGTTCAAGAGAAGCATGCGCGAGAAGATGCGATTAAAGCTGTAAAAGATGAAGTTCTCGCTAAGTATGAGGAGCAAGAAGTTGAGGAAGACACACTTAAACAGGTAAAGCAAATTCTAGATAAGCTTGTTAAAGGTGAAGTACGCCGCTTAATTACGGAAGAAAAAGTGCGACCAGATGGCCGTAAGCCTGATGAAATTCGCCCGCTTTCTTCTGAAGTTGGAATACTGCCAAGAACACATGGATCAGGTCTATTCACACGAGGTCAAACTCAAGCTTTAAGCATCTGTACTTTAGGTGCGATGGGCGATGTTCAAATTTTAGACGGATTAGGAATCGAAGAAGAGAAGCGCTTTATGCATCATTATAATTTCCCTAACTTTAGTGTAGGGGAAACAGGTCCAATGAGAGGTCCGGGGCGTCGTGAAATCGGTCATGGAGCACTGGGTGAACGTGCATTAGAACCAATTATCCCTTCCGAAAAGGATTTTCCTTACACGATCAGACTTGTTTCAGAAGTTCTTGAATCTAACGGATCAACATCTCAAGCAAGTATTTGTGCAAGTACGCTGGCAATGATGGATGCTGGGGTACCTATTAAAGCACCAGTTGCAGGTATTGCGATGGGATTAGTTAAATCTGGTGAATTCTATACAGTATTAACTGATATTCAAGGGATGGAAGACCATTTAGGGGATATGGATTTCAAGGTTGCTGGTACATCTAAAGGGGTAACGGCTCTGCAAATGGATATTAAAATTGCAGGATTATCCCGTGAGATACTGGAAGAAGCTTTGCAGCAAGCCAAAAAAGGCCGTATGCAGATATTAGATTCTATGCTTGCAACGATTTCTGAACCTAAGAATACCCTTTCGAAGTATGCACCAAAGATTTTAACAATGGCAATAAACCCTGATAAAATCCGTGATGTTATTGGACCAAGCGGTAAACAAATCAATAAAATCATCGAAGAAACTGGTGTTAAGATTGATATTGAGCAGGATGGTACGATCTTCATTGCTTCCACAGAAGAAGAAATGAATCAAAAGGCGAAAAAGATTATTGAAGATATTGTTCGTGAAGTGGAAGTAGGGCAAATGTACTTAGGTAAAGTAAAACGGATTGAGAAGTTCGGTGCCTTTGTTGAAATATTCAGTGGTAAAGATGGTTTAGTCCATATTTCTGAACTAGCAGAAGAACGGGTAGGCAAAGTTGAAGACGTTTTATCAATTGGTGATGAAATCCTTGTGAAAGTAACAGAGATCGACAAACAAGGTCGTGTAAACCTTTCTCGTAAGGCTGTTTTACGTGAACAAAAAGAGAAAGAACAAGCAAATCAGTAAGTTTACATTTTATCAATAACTTTACTTGTAAAGAAGTCAGGAAATACCCCTGACTTCTTTTTTAGATATTGAAGGCAACTCTTAACGGCATCATCTGCTTACTAGATGTATAAAGTTTTATTTAAGTAAGACAGATAGGAATGTTCTACCTTGTCCCTCTCCTACATACTTTGTAGGGAAGGAGGCAAACGGGATGAAAAGGTTTATATCTATTGTTACGATGATTTTGCTTGCATTATTAATTGTTAATAATTCTCTTACACATCAGTATTTAGGCATTTTAGCAGGGGAAACATTTTTAGTTAATCAACATTCAGATCCTTTGTATGAAGAAATCACTATAAAAGGCAAGGAATATGAACGCGAGCCTTCTGATGCAAAAATAGATCCAGTTTGGGGTGCTATTCCTGGATATAATGGTTTGGCCGTGGATGTTGATGCTTCTTATAAGAAAATGAAAGAAGAAGGAGAATTTATTGCTGAAAGACTGGTCTTTAAGCAGGTGAAACCAGGTGTACACCTGAAAGATCTTCCTCCAAAGCCTATATATAAAGGGCATCCTGATAAGCCGATGGTAAGTTTTATTATTAATGTTGCATGGGGCAATGAATTTATCTCTCCAATGCTTGCAACGTTAAAGAAGCATAATGTGCGAGCAACCTTTTTCTTGGAGGGAAGATGGGTCAAGAATCACCCGGAATTAGCAAAAATGATTTCTGAAGCAGGTCATGAAGTTGGGAATCATTCTTACTCTCATCCAAATATGCAGCAGCTTTCAGCTAGTGCCATTCGACAGGAGATTTACAAGACGAATGATGTTATTAAAGCGACTACCGGGGTTAGTCCTGTTTGGTTAGGTCCGCCAAGCGGCAGTTTTCGAGATGAAGTTATCAAAATAGCTGCAGAGGAAAAGATGGGGACTGTTCTATGGAGTGTGGATACAATCGATTGGAAGAAACCTACCCCTGAAGTTCTAATTAACCGGGTTATGAGTAAAATTCATAATGGGGCGCTTATTTTAATGCACCCAACAGATGCAACGTCTAAATCCCTAGAGAGTTTAATTAAGCAAATAAAAGCAAAAAATTTGGAAATAGACACTGTTTCTGAGCTTCTAAGCGAGGACCGAGTCATGAAAACGGTACATTTAAAATAGTTATAAAATCATATAGGATAAAAGTTCCTCTCATTAGACAAGATAAGAAGTAATCATATACAGTAATAGATGTAGCAACATGTTTCAAATCAGGAGGGGTCAATTTGATAAAAAAATATACATGTCAAAATGGAGTTCGGATTGTTTTAGAAAACATCCCTACAGTTCGTTCCGTCGCGATTGGGGTATGGATTGGTACGGGATCACGCAATGAAACACCTAAAAATAACGGTATTTCACATTTTCTTGAACATATGTTCTTTAAAGGTACAAAAACTCGATCAGCAAGGGAGATTGCAGAGTCCTTTGATAGTATCGGAGGTCAAGTTAATGCTTTTACGTCTAAGGAATACACTTGCTATTATGCGAAAGTATTAGATACTCACGCAAATTTTGCTTTAGATGTTTTAGCAGATATGTTCTTTAATTCTACCTTTGTAGAAGAGGAACTTAATAAAGAGAAAAATGTGGTCTATGAGGAAATTAAAATGTATGAAGACACGCCAGATGATATTGTGCATGACTTGCTCAGCAAGGCGATTTATGAAAAACATCCTTTAGGTTATCCGATCTTAGGAACGGAAGAAACGTTAGCAACGTTTACAGGGGAAACGCTCAAAGAATATATGCATAATACATATACACCTGAAAACGTCGTAGTATCTATCGCTGGTAATATTTCAGAGTCTTTTATTTCAGATGTTGAGAAATACTTTGGTTCGTATGAAGGCGGAAAACAAGAAATCACTGAAGATAAGCCTGTTTTTCACACAAACCATATGGCCCGCAAAAAAGAAACAGAGCAGGCGCATTTATGTATTGGGTTTGAAGGACTTCAGGTGGGACATGAAGATGTTTACAACCTTATTACATTAAATAACATTCTTGGTGGAAGTATGAGTTCAAGATTGTTTCAGGATGTTCGGGAACAAAAAGGGCTCGCCTATTCCGTATTTTCCTACCACTCTGCATTCCAGGATTCAGGAATTGTAACGATCTATGGTGGAACAGGTGCAAAACAGCTGAATGTATTGTTTGATACGATCCAAGAGACACTTGCTACGTTAAAGGCTGAAGGAATAACAGAAAAGGAACTTAAAAATAGTAAAGAACAATTAAAGGGCAGCTTAATGTTAAGCCTTGAAAGTACGAATAGCCGTATGAGCCGAAATGGCAAAAATGAGCTAATTCTTAAGCGCCATCGCAGTTTGGATGAAATTGTAGAACAAATTGACGAAGTGACAAAAGAAAAAGTAGATGAAATGGCAAACAATATTTTCAATGGGCCATTTTCAGTTTCTTTAATCAGTCCAGACGGAAATCTTCCAAACAACATTCAATAAAAAATCTGACCAGAAAACAGTCTATGTTCCAGTAGACTGTTTTCTTTTCTTTATTCTAAATATCCTTCTCTGAAGATACATATATAAAGAGGACAGAGAGGAGGGGATGAACTTTTGAGATTAAGCGAATTAAGCGGAAAAGAAATCGTGGATGTTAAAAAAGCTGAAAGGCTTGGAGTGTTGGGCCAAACAGATCTCGAAATTGATGAGAATACAGGTCAAATTCGTGCATTGCTGATTCCATCATTGAAATGGTTCGGCTTCAAAAGACATGGAGGTGAGGTAAGAGTTCCGTGGCACCATATAAAGAAAATCGGAAATGATATGATTATCATTGATATCGCAGATGAAGAAGAGTAAAAGAACTGGCAGCTGCCAGTTCTTTTTAGTTTTTTGAGCTCTGTATTTATTGGTTTTCTCTTTCGTTTCTAAATTGATTATGTCCATTTTAGAGAGTTTCTTTAGGAAAACTCACCATTTGTAATGTTCATACATAGTATGTTGGAGTAGTTCGTCATACAGATTCCTGTTTAGGACTTTTATAAAGAAGGTGAATAATGAATGCTGACAGGGATGCAAATAGCCGTCATTGGTGGCGATGCCAGACAGCTGGAAATTATCCGCAAATTAACTGAGCTGGATGCAAAGCTTTCGTTGATCGGCTTCGAACAGCTTGACCATGCCTTCACTGGGGCAGTGAAGGAGAAATTAGATGAAGTAGATTTTACCAATATAGACGCGATTATATTACCGGTACCTGGTACTAATCTAGAGGGGCAAGTTGAGACCATTTTTTCTAATGAAAAAGTATATTTATATGAAGAAACATTGATGCAGACTCCTCCTCATTGTACAGTCTATTCAGGTATCAGCAATTCGTATTTAAACGGAATTACTAAAAAAGCAAATCGCCGCCTCGTTCAACTTTTTGAAAGAGATGATGTAGCGATCTATAACTCCATTCCAACTGTTGAAGGCACTATTATGATGGCTATTCAGCATACTGATTTTACAATTCATGGTTCCAACATTATTGTGCTGGGGCTTGGAAGAGTAGGAATGAGTGTAGCAAGAACCCTTGATGCCTTAGGTGCAAATGTAAAGGTAGGAGCTAGAAAAAGTGAACATATTGCCCGCATTACGGAAATGGGGCTGGCTCCTTTTCAACTAAATGAATTAGAAAATTGTGTGAAAGACGTAGATATTTGCATTAACACGATTCCACATTTAATTGTCACAGCTTCAGTTATCTCAAAAATGCCAGCACATACGTTAATTATCGATTTAGCATCAAAACCTGGTGGAACAGATTTTCGCTATGCTGAGAAAAGAGGAATTAAGGCATTACTGGCACCTGGACTTCCAGGAATAGTAGCTCCCAAAACGGCAGGGCAAATATTGGCGAATGTACTTTCGAGAGTTTTAAAAGATGATCTTGAACAACGAAAGGGGAAAGTAACATGAGCTTAAATGGAAAAAGAATTGGATTTGGTTTAACTGGTTCACATTGCACTTATGACGCTGTATTTCCAGAAATCGAGAAATTAGTGAATGCAGGAGCAGAAGTAATCCCGGTCGTTACTCATACCGTACAAAATACCGTAACACGTTTTGGTGATGGGGAAGATTGGGTTCAAAGAATTGTGGAACTGACTGGTAATAGTGCAATTGATTCGATTGTAAAAGCCGAGCCACTAGGTCCAAAAATCCCATTAGATTGCATGGTTATTGCTCCACTGACAGGGAATTCTATGAGTAAATTCGCAAATGCGATGACAGATTCACCTGTTTTAATGGCAGCAAAAGCAACCTTAAGAAACGGGAAGCCAGTTGTATTAGGAATTTCAACGAATGATGCATTAGGCTTAAATGGTGTTAATCTTATGAGATTAATGGCAACTAAGAACATTTTCTTTATTCCTTATGGCCAAGATGATCCTGTCAAAAAGCCTAATTCAATGGTTGCCAGAATGACTATGCTATCAGAAACTATTGAATCAGCCATACAAGGTCAGCAAATCCAACCTGTTATTGTTGAAAGATTTAAAGATGATGAGTAACTAACTGTTATGAAATTGAAGATGTTCTGAAAAATTTATTTCTTTAAAGTGTGAATATGTTAAAATAAATGATATTATTAGGTAATCATTTTTCGGGCAGCTTCGCCCACTGGTTGGCGGTATGATGACAGCCGCCTCCCAGTATCATTCTTTTTAACATCATTAAGCACTACTTAAAAGAAATAAGTTGGAAGGGGAAACGTATAATGACAGAAAAAAGAGCTTTTCACGTAGCAGTAGTTGGTGCAACAGGTGCAGTAGGGCAGCAGATGCTAAAAACACTAGAGGATAGAAAATTTCCCGTTTCTAAGTTAACGGTACTTTCTTCAGCGCGTTCAGCTGGAAAAACGGTCATTTTTAACGGCAAGGAGCATACAGTTGTAGAAGCTACTCCTGATAGCTTTGAAGGTGTAGATATTGCTTTATTTAGTGCTGGTGGAAGTGTTTCAAAAGAATTAGCTCCAGAAGCGGTTAAGCGGGGAGCAATTTGTGTAGATAACACAAGTGCATTCAGAATGGATGAAAATACTCCACTTGTTGTGCCTGAAGTGAACGAATCAGACTTGCATAATCATAATGGTATTATTGCTAATCCAAACTGTTCTACTATCCAGATGGTTGTAGCGTTGCAGCCGGTTTTAGAAAAGTTCGGCTTAAATAAAGTGATTGTTTCAACGTACCAGGCTGTTTCCGGTTCTGGCGCAGCAGCGGTCGATGAATTATATGAGCAAACAAAAGCAATTATTAACGAAGAACCATTCGAGCCGCAGATTTTACCTGTTAAATCGGATAAAAAACATTATCAAATTGCTTTTAATGCGATCCCTCAAATTGATAAATTTGAAGAATCAGGTTATACATTCGAAGAAATGAAAATGATCAATGAGACAAAGAAGATAATGCATCTTCCTGAGTTAAAGGTCGCTGCTACATGTGTTCGTCTTCCAGTAGCAACAGGACATTCTGAATCTGTCTACTTTGAGGTTGATCAAGAAGGTGTAACAAGTGAAGATATAAAAGGACTTTTAAAGTCCGCACCAGGTGTAGTACTTCAGGACGACCCTGACAACCAGATTTATCCAATGCCGGCAGATTGTGTTGGGAAAAATGATGTCTTTGTAGGACGTATTCGAAAAGATCTTGATGAAGAAAAAGGCTTCCATATGTGGGTAGTTTCTGATAACTTGTTAAAAGGCGCTGCTTGGAATTCTGTTCAAATTGCTGAAAGCCTTGTTAAGCTCGGAATTGTTAAATAATTAATTACTAAATAATATAATAGCTATGAGAACAGAGAACTAAGAAATCGGGTTGTTTACCGATTTCCTCCAAGTCTCACCTCTGACCTCTCACATCTAGAAAAGCGCACAATATTTTGTGCATAAGACAAGTAGTAATCTCGAGGTGTTACGATGAAAATAATCGTTCAAAAATTTGGAGGTACTTCTGTAAAAAACGAAGAAGCACGAGAGCATGCGATGGGTCATATCATGAAAGCAGTTGAAGACGGCTACAAGGCGGTTGTAGTCGTCTCTGCTATGGGAAGAATGGGAGACCCATATGCAACAGATACACTTCTCTCATTAGTTGGAGGAAGTAAAAGCCTTATTACAAAGAGAGAGCAGGATTTACTTCTATCCTGTGGTGAAGCAATTTCTAGTGTTGTTTTTACAAATATGCTTCTCCAGAATGGCATAAAAGCAACTTCACTTACAGGCAGTCAAGCGGGTTTCGTGACAAATCATGATCATACGAATGCAAAGATTGTTGAAATGAAATGCGAACGTCTTTTAAAAGAACTGCAGGAGTATGATGTGGTTGTGGTTGCTGGCTTTCAAGGTGCATCAAAAAATGGTGACACGACCACGATCGGCAGAGGTGGAAGTGATACGTCTGCAGCTGCATTAGGAGCAGCGCTTCAAGCAGACTGGATTGATATCTTTACCGACGTAGAAGGAATCATGACTGCAGATCCGCGGATCGCGGAGAATGCTAGACCTCTTTCTGTTGTTACCTATAATGAAGTATGTAACCTTGCTTATCAGGGAGCTAAAGTTATCCATCCGCGAGCTGTAGAAATTGCCATGCAAGCTAAAGTTCCTATCCGTATTCGATCCACTTATTCAGAAGGCTTAGGCACATTAGTGACGACACTAAACAGAAGCAGCCGCGGCAGCGATGTCAGGGAACGAACGGTAACAGGAATTGCGCATCTCGCGCCGGTTACGCAGGTAAAAGTCCTAGCCAAAAAAGACCAATACAATCTTCAGACAGAAGTATTTAAATCAATGGCTAATGAAAAAATTAGTGTGGATTTTATCAATATTTCTCCCAACGGTGTCGTTTATACTGTCACGGATGAAATGAGTGATAAAGCAGAAGAAATTTTGCAAGGGTTAGGTTATGATCCAGAAATTGAAAGAGAATGTGCGAAGGTTTCTGTAGTTGGTGCAGGGATTGCAGGTGTTCCAGGTATCACG
Organism: Robertmurraya dakarensis; assembly: GCF_900156875.1. Taxonomy (GTDB): domain Bacteria; phylum Bacillota; class Bacilli; order Bacillales; family Cytobacillaceae; genus Robertmurraya; species Robertmurraya dakarensis. Next base: position 1,369,389 of record NZ_LT707408.1, read on the forward strand.
GCAAAAATTGTAACAGCTCTTTCAGAAAAAGGGGTAAGAATCCTCCAATCCGCTGACAGCCACACAACTATTTGGGTGCTTGTGAAACAAACCGATCTTGCCACAGCTGTCAATGCCTTGCATGATGTGTTCGAACTGGAAAAAGAAGCAGTAGAGTATGATCGTATCTAATTACTTTAAGCGATTAAAAAGCTTCCTCTTTGGTGCACATCATAATCCGCAGATAGGATAGTTTAAGGGAGTGTAGATATGGTATTATTTGGGAGAGTTTCGACGGCAATGGTTACCCCTTTTGACAACAAAGGGCATATTGATTTTGCCAAAACTACTCAGTTAATTAACCACTTAATTGATAACGGGACTGACTCACTAGTTGTTGCTGGTACAACTGGTGAATCGCCAACTCTTACAAAAGAGGAAAAAATTGCATTATTCCAGCATGTTGTGAAGGTAGTAGATAAGCGGGTTCCAGTCATAGCTGGGACCGGATCAAACAATACCTATGCTTCAATTGAGCTTACAAAGAAGGCTGAGCAGCTTGGAGTAGATGGAATTATGATTGTTGCTCCATACTATAACAAGCCAAACCAGGAGGGGCTTTACCAGCATTTTAGACAGATTGCCGAATCTACTACGCTTCCTGTAATGGTTTACAACATTCCTGGTCGTTCCGTCGTAAATATTTTACCAGAGACGATTATCAGGCTTTCACAAATTGACAATATCGTTGCTGTTAAAGAAGCAAGCGGTGATTTAAATGCGATGACGAAAATTATTGCCGGTACGGATGATAATTTTCTGCTTTATAGCGGGGATGATGGAATCACGCTGCCTGTATTATCAATTGGTGGTGCAGGAGTTGTCTCGGTTGCTTCTCATATTATTGGAAAAGAAATGCAAGGAATGGTTCGAGCGTTTCTTGATGGCGATCATACAAGAGCGGCTAGTATCCACCAATCACTGCTGCCAATAATGGAAGGTTTATTCAAAGCACCAAGTCCCGTACCAGTGAAGACGGCGTTGCAGCTTAGGGGCCTGAATGTAGGTTCTGTCCGTTTACCACTTGTACCTTTAACTGAAAGTGAAAGAGGAGATCTTATCAATTTATTGGAAAATATTTAAAGATATATAATAAGATACCTCTTAACTTAAAGTAAGAAGCTAATCATAATGATTGGCTTCTTTTTTACGGTATAAAACATTTTCACGAATGCTTTATCTAGAGCCTCTACTAGATAATTTGGTTGTAAAGGCTTTCTCCAATCAAGTATAATATTTATAACTGATCTAAGGTCGGACAATCTCAGGAATTAGGAGGATCTTATACATTGAACACGAGAAAGAACGAAAACATCAAGGTAATGGCTCTAGGGGGAGTTGGTGAAATCGGCAAAAACATGTACATCGTTGAAGTAGACGAGGACATCTTTGTGATTGACGCCGGATTAATGTTTCCTGAAAATGAAATGCTTGGAATCGACATAGTCATCCCCGATATAACATACTTAATACAAAATAAACAAAGGGTAAAAGGAGTATTTTTAACACATGGGCACGAAGATCATATCGGTGCTGTGTCTTATTTGCTCCGCCAAATCAAGGTTCCTGTATATGGAATGAGACTGACTATTGCTCTAACTAAGGCAAAGCTGAAGGAACAAGAATTTAGGGGACAAGCTGAATTTATCGAGGTTACCTCTGATACGATAATAGAATTCGATACTGTTCAGGTTTCTTTTTTTAAAACGAATCACAGCATCCCAGATTCTGTGGGGGTATGCATTCAAACGAGTGAAGGATCAATTGTTTATACGGGGGATTTTAAATTCGATCAATCTGCGACAGACCTTTATAAACCGGAGATTGGTAAGATGGCAAAGATTGGTCAAGATGGTGTCCTTTGTTTGCTTTCTGATAGTACTGATGCAGAGAAGCCCGGGTATTCTTTATCAGAAACGATTATTAAAAGGGAGTTAATGGATGCCTTTTATAACGCTGAAGGAAGGATTATTGCTGCTTGCTTTGCGTCTGATTTAAATAGAATTCAACATATTTTTGACGCTGCCTATGAAAGTCGAAGAAAAATTGCTGTTATAGGGAAAACGCTTGAGCAAATTTTTGAGATAGCCATCGAGCTCGAATATCTACATGTTCATCATGAACTAATCATTCCAATTTCACAAATACAGGATTATTCTGACCATGAGATTGTCGTTCTAGCGACTGGAACGCAGGGAGAGCCGATTGAAGTGCTGCAAAAAATGGCAAAAGGTGCTCATAAGCATGTAAATATTCAAGAAAATGATACGGTGTTAATTGCTGCTTCTCCACTTCGAGGTAGTGAGGTACTTATTTTTAAAACGATAGACTTGCTTAGCAGAGCTGGAGCCAATATCATTTCCAGCAAAAGAATTGTGAATACTTCAAGCCATGGCAGTCACGAGGAATTAAAGTTTATGATCAATCTAATGAATCCTAAATTCTTTCTCCCTGTTCATGGTGAATATCGAATGCTCAAGGCACATGAAAAAATTGCAAAAGAATGTGGAGTAACAGACGACCGTATTTTTATCCTTGAAAAAGGGGATGTCTTGGAATTTAAAAATGATAAATTAAAACTAGCTGGTAAGGTGCCGGCAGGTAATGTATTAGTAGATGGCAGCGGTGTTGGAGATGTAGGGAATATCGTTCTTCGAGATCGAAAATTATTATCTCAAGATGGTATATTAATCGTGGTTGTCACTTTAAACAAAGCAGAAAAGAAAATTTCTGCAGGTCCTGAAATTATCTCGAGAGGATTTGTTTATGTTAGAGAATCTGAGAAATTGATGGAAGAGTCAACAAAGTTAGTAAAGTCAATAGTTGAAAAAAGTATATCCAAAGAATCGTTTGATTGGGCTAGTATAAAGCAGGATATGAGAGATGAATTGAATTATTTCCTATATGAAAAAACAAAACGAAGACCTATGATCTTGCCAATTATCATGGAAGTTTAATAAAAAACGACACGAATGTGTCGTTTTTTTATGCCATTATTAATTCTCTTATCTACCACATTTTCAAATAACTCGCATGAATTATTCCTTGCGGTTTCATACTAACGATATCATGCTTGAAGGGAGAATAATGTGATGGACCAAGAGAATAGAAAGAATATGCAAGGTAGTGAAGGTACTGATCAGCCAAAGGAAGATAAACCATCACCCTTAATGGAAAAAATTCAACAATTAGGCCAAACAAGTGTACCACAGCTTTCGCAAGATTCTAAAATACATTGTTTAACAATTGTTGGTCAAATAGAAGGCCATTTACAGCTGCCGCCGCAGAATAAAACAACAAAGTATGAACATATTATTCCGCAAATTGTTGCAATTGAACAAAACCCAAAAATAGAGGGTCTGCTTGTCATCTTAAACACGGTAGGGGGGGATGTGGAAGCTGGTCTGGCTATCTCAGAAATGCTAGCTTCTTTATCTAAGCCTACTGTATCAATCGTATTAGGAGGAGGGCATTCAATTGGTGTTCCAATTGCTGTCTCATGTGATTATTCATTTATAGCCGAAACAGCCACGATGACGATACATCCAATTCGACTTACCGGATTGGTGATTGGCGTACCGCAAACATTTGAATACCTTGATAAAATGCAAGAACGAGTTGTAAGCTTTGTAACAAAGCATTCAAATATAGCGGAAGAAAAGTTTAAGCATTTGATGTTCGAAAAAGGAAATCTAACAAGAGATATTGGAACAAATGTAATTGGGACTGATGCAGTTGAATACGGTCTTATCAATGAGGTAGGCGGTATAGGCCAAGCTATGAAAAAGCTGAATGAACTTATTGAAATAAATAAGGAAGAGAATGAAGGGATTATTCAATGATCTTATATACGATGATGCCTCAGGAACTTGTATTTCCAACTAATAACGAAGTATATGATAACCTTACACAGATTGATTATGAAGGTATTCCATTAATGGTAGAAAGAACTGATGACCATGCTTATCGTGTGGTAAGAGTGATGAGCACAAATCCTGACCACTTTTTAGATTCCAGATGTTTGCCTGGCAGTAAGATATCGATTTAACAGAGAAGGATCATAGTTTATGCTATAATAATAGTAACTTCAGTAAAGGCAGCCCCTAGGAGGCTGCTTTCTTTCTGCATACGTTTGGAAGGCTGGAATTATGAGTACGATATTAATAACAAAAATGTCAGGTGATTTAAATGGCGAAGAGAAAAAGAAGAAGTTCAAAAAATCAACAGAATATTAAACGAACCCTTAAGTTTGAATTAATAGGGCTCATATTAGTCGCGCTTTCTGCGATATCAATGGCTGAATTAGGAGCAGTTGGGACATCTGTAGTCTTATTTTTTCGCTTCTTCATTGGTGAGTGGTACATGGTGTCATTGCTTGCGTTGGTAATCTTGGGTGGATACTTTATATGGAAACGGGAAATCCCTTCCTTTTTTCATCCAAAATTGATTGGAATTTATCTTATCATATCCGCACTACTATTATTAAGTCATGTCACCCTTTTTCAACTATTAATTAATGGCGGGAAATTTGACGATCCGAGTGTTATCGCAAATACTTGGGAACTCTTTTGGATGGAAGTAGGGGGAGAAACAAGTACGAATGATTTGGGCGGTGGAATGATTGGCTCACTTCTTTTTGCCCTATTTTATTTTTTATTTGATGAAGCTGGAACAAAGATTATAGCAGCTGTATTAATCATTATTGGCTTTATTCTTCTGACAGGCAAAACTTTTGGAGAAGCGGTGGGGAAAGTCTTCCTTTCCTTAGTTGGTTTCTGTAGAAATCAATGGTCAGCTTTTATCGATGATCTTACGAAATGGAATGAAAAACGCCTTGAAAGAAGAGAAACACGCAGGCGAGAACGTGCTGAGCAAAGAGAGGAAGAAGAAGAGGATGAACAAGAACCTACCATAACGATTAATAGTCATGATAGTGAAATTGTATCTTCAGAGCCGATCATCTCTAGCTTTGCTGAAAGAGCTTACGTTGAAACAGATACTAATGTGCAGACAGAATCAGAAACTCTCAGCAGAGAAAGTGTTCAAGAAGACGATACTGTGGGCTCAGAAGATGATACAGCCCCACCTATTACATTTACAGAGGTGGAAAATGTTGATTACGAACTTCCGCCAATTCGTTTATTGAAACTTCCACGGCAAACAGACCAAAGCGGGGAGTATGAATTAATACATGCGAATGCAGCAAAATTGGAAAGAACATTCCAAAGCTTTGGCGTTAAAGCACGTGTGACTCAAGTCCATCTAGGACCAGCAGTCACAAAATATGAGGTTCACCCGGATGTCGGTGTGAAGGTGAGTAAAATTGTCAGCTTAAGTGATGATTTAGCGCTAGCACTTGCTGCTAAGGATATTCGTATTGAAGCACCTATTCCAGGAAAGTCTGCGATTGGGATTGAAGTTCCAAATTCAGAGGTAGCAGTTGTGTCATTAAGGGAAGTGTTAGAATCAAAACAAAATGACAAACCTGACGCAAAGTTGATGATCGGATTAGGACGAGATATCACCGGGGGAGCAGTCCTTGCGGAGTTAAATAAAATGCCCCATCTACTTGTTGCTGGTGCTACTGGAAGTGGGAAAAGTGTCTGTATTAATGGGATCATTACAAGTATTTTAATGCGGGCAAAGCCTCATGAAATCAAGCTAATGATGATTGATCCTAAGATGGTTGAACTAAATGTCTATAACGGGATTCCGCATTTACTTGCACCTGTTGTGACGAATCCGAAAAAAGCTGCTCAGGCGCTTCAAAAAGTTGTCAGCGAAATGGAACGCAGATATGAGCTTTTTTCTCATACAGGAACTAGAAATATCGAAGGTTATAATGAACATGTAAAGAGAAGTAATTTAGAGGAAGGAAGTAATCACCCGCTGCTTCCGTACATCGTGGTAATTGTTGATGAGCTCGCAGATCTAATGATGGTTGCATCTTCTGATGTGGAGGATGCCATCACTAGATTAGCACAAATGGCACGTGCCGCAGGTATTCACCTTATCATCGCAACACAGCGTCCGTCTGTTGATGTTATTACAGGAGTGATTAAGGCCAATATACCGTCAAGAATAGCATTTGCAGTTTCTTCAGCAACAGATTCACGTACTATTTTAGATATGGGGGGAGCGGAGAAACTGTTAGGAAGGGGAGATATGTTATTTCTGCCTGTAGGAGCTTCGAAGCCTATCCGTGTTCAAGGAGCTTTTTTATCTGATGATGAAGTTGAAGAAATTGTAGATTTTGTCATTGGACAACAAAAAGCACAGTATCAGGAAGAAATGATTCCGGAAGATGTTCCTGAAACAACTTCTGAAGTAAATGACGACCTTTATGAAGAAGCAGTCCAGCTCGTTCTAGAAATGCAAACGGCATCAGTGTCGATGCTGCAGAGACGATTTAGAATCGGTTATACTAGAGCAGCTCGTTTAATTGATGAAATGGAATTAAGAGGAATTGTAGGCCCTTATGAAGGAAGCAAGCCAAGAGTTGTCCTAATGGAGAAGCCATCAGAAGAAGCAAGTTCTTAAAATAATTTCACTTTATCGCAGGTTAACGGGCAGTAAGCCCCCACCTTGGATATTATGAGTATACAAAGAAGATAGGAAGGGGCCAACTGCCCGTAAAAGCCCGACGACGGACAGGATGTCCTAGTCAGGTGAAAGCCACAGGACGTGGCGGGTTGAACGTGATTAGTTCAACTAACCATCAGTGAGTAAAAACAAAACCCTCACTGATGGAAGTTTCACTTTATTTATACCTAAAAAAGTGATATAGTATTTTCGATTAGTAGGAAAGATTGAACATCAGAGGTCTGATGTCTTGAGATTATGGTTGGGGGAAGCGATATGTCCATCAAGTCTGATAATAGGCATTTATACTTACAAGTGATCGACAGGATCAAGCAAGATATTGAAAAAGGTATATATAAAGAGAAAGAAAAATTACCTTCTGAATTTGATCTTGCTAAACTACTTGGGGTCAGCAGGGCCACATTAAGAGAAGCTCTTAGGATTTTAGAAGAAGAAAATGTGATTATTCGCAGGCATGGAGTTGGGACTTTTGTTAATGCAAAGCCTCTATTCTCTTCTGGAATTGAGCAACTTAGCAGTGTGACAAGCATGATCGTACAAGCAGGGATGAAACCCGGTACCATTTTCCTAAGCTCAGGCACTGTAAGTGCTACGGAGGAGGACGTTCGACATTTTCATTGTTCTAGAGAAGATGAAATTGTCGTGATTGAACGGGTTCGGACAGCAAACGGTGAACCAGTTGTCTATTGTGTTGATAAAGTACCAAATAAGTACTTACCTGAGACTTTTTCACATGAAGAAGAATCGATCTTCAATATATTAGAAGAGGAAGCACACCGAAAGATTACATACGCTATCACAAAAATCGAACCAATTGGATATCACGAAAGAATTTCGCCAATACTACAGTGTGAGCCAGAAACTGCATTGCTTATCTTAAAGCAGATGCATTTTGATGAAATGGATGAACCTATCCTTTACTCGATTAATTATTTTAGGGCAGATAAGTTCAGTTTTCATGTCTTACGTAAAAGAATTTAGACTGGACTGGGTAATTTCTACTCTAAATTTCCTACTAAATCAAATCATAGGGGGTAAGAACCTTGAAGAAGCGTAAATTTGGATTAGCACTATCACTTGTACTTGCTGCTGGAACTTTTCTAAGCGCTTGCGGCGGCGGTGCTGAAGAAGGTCAAGAAGAAGGCGGCGGAGCTGCTACTGAAGCACCAGATTTTAAAGCAGGACTTGTTACGGATACCGGTGGTGTAGATGATAAGTCATTTAACCAATCTGCATGGGAAGGTCTTCAAAGATTTGGATCAGAGATTGGTCTAAAAGAAGGTGAAGGTTACCGCTATTTACAATCAAGTGAAGAATCAGAATATATTCCAAATCTAGGGCAATTTGCTGATGCAGGGTTTGATGTTACATTTGCTGCAGGCTTCTTGCTTGAGGATGCTGTTCAAACATCAGCAGAGCAAAATACTGATGCGAAGTTTACATTAATCGATAGTCTGTTAGCTGACGAAGAAGGAAACACAGTGTTCCTTGATAATGTTTCTAACGTTACTTTTGATGAACATACTGGATCTTTCCTTGTTGGTGTTATTGCTGCAAAGCATACAGCAACGAATAAGGTTGGTTTCATTGGCGGAGTTGACTCACCTCTAATTAAGAAATTCGAAAACGGATTCAAAGCAGGGGTTAAGTCAGTTAATCCTGAAATTGAAGTTGTATCACAATATGCAGGTGACTTTAATAAGCCAGAAATTGGTACTAGTATTGCTGCAACGATGTATACACAGGGAGCTGATATCATTTATCATGCTGCTGGTGGTACTGGTAATGGTGTATTTACTGAAGCAAAGAACCGTAAGTCAAATGGAGAAAATGTTTGGGTAATCGGAGTGGACCGAGACCAGCATGAAGAAGGTATGCCAGAAAACGTTACTTTAACATCAATGGTTAAGCGAGTTGACAACGCTGTATACCAAATTGCTAAAGATACAATGGATGGAAACTTCCCTGGAGGAAAAGAGACAGTTTTTGGTCTTGCTGAAGATGGAGTTGGAATCTCTGAGAGCCAAGAAAATGTCAGTCAAGAAGCATTAGATTTGGTTGAAGAATTCAAGCAAAAAATCCTTGACGGTGAGATTACAGTTCCTAAAACAGATGAAGAATATGCAGAATTCGAGGCAGCTCTCTAAGGGTTGAATTTTGAATAAAAAAGATCAAGGCTAGTGGTGAACTACTCTACTAGCCTTTCTTTTCTAATAGGCTTACTTATACCCTTTTATTGGCTCATTTATCTTTCAGGTTTTCCTGTATGATAAATGAGCCAATAATCAGCTTGAATATAAAAGAGCCTAAATTGAAAATAAATAGATAAAAGAAATACAATTTCTTTTCCATTTTGAAAATGGGAGTGTTAAAAGTGGAAGAATATGTAATTGAAATGAATAATATACGAAAAGAATTCCCAGGTATTGTTGCCAATGATAATATTACTCTTCAACTTAAAAAAGGTGAAATTCATGCATTACTTGGAGAAAATGGTGCTGGAAAATCAACATTAATGAATGTTCTTTTTGGTTTATATCAACCTGAAGAAGGTGAGATAAAAGTAAAAGGACAACCAGTTAAGATAACAGATCCTAATGTTGCGAACCGATTAGGAATTGGGATGGTTCATCAGCATTTCATGCTCGTTCATAATTTTACGGTAACGGAAAATATTATTCTTGGCAGTGAGCCAACTAAATCGGGGAAAATCAATATTTCAGATGCTGCTAAGAAAGTAGATGAACTTTCCAAGCAGTACGGACTTTCTGTGGATCCGTATGCGAAAATTGAAGATATATCGGTAGGGATGCAGCAACGTGTCGAAATTTTGAAAACGCTGTATCGTGGAGCTGAGATCTTGATTTTCGATGAACCAACTGCTGTGTTAACTCCTCAAGAAATTAAAGAGCTCATTCAGATTATGGACAGATTAGTGAAAGAGGGCAAATCTATCATTCTCATCACCCATAAATTAAAGGAAATAATGGAAGTTTGCGACCGCTGTACAGTTATCCGCAAAGGAAAAGGAATTGGTACGGTGAACATTTCTGAAACTAACCCAGACCACCTGGCTGAGTTAATGGTAGGTAGAGAGGTTCACTTTAAAGTTGATAAAAAAGAAGCTGTGCCGAAGGACGTTGAATTAGAGATTAAAGACCTTGTTGTGATGGATGCACGGAATATTCCAAGTGTAAATGGGCTGAACTTGAGTGTTAAGGCTGGGGAAATACTTGGTATTGCAGGTGTTGATGGTAACGGACAAACTGAGTTAATTGAAGGGATTACCGGACTTAGAAAGGTGAAGTCTGGAAGTATCAAAATTAATGGGAAAGAAGTCGTGAACCTTTCCAGTCGTAAAATCACTGAAACTGGTGTCGGCCATATACCTCAGGACCGTCATAAGCACGGCCTTGTCTTGGACTATACAATTGGTGAAAATATGGTTTTACAAACATACTATCAAAAGCCTTTCTCTAAATCAGGAATATTAAACTTCAATACCATCTATGAAAAAGCAAAGCAATTAATTAAAGAATATGACGTTAGAACCCCTTCAGAGTATACACCTGCAAGAGCTTTATCTGGTGGTAATCAACAAAAAGCGATCATCGCGAGGGAAGTTGACCGCAGTCCAAGTCTTCTAATTGCAGCACAGCCAACTCGTGGCTTGGATGTCGGGGCAATTGAGTTTATACACTCAAAGCTTATAGAAGAACGTGATAAAGGGAAGGCAGTACTGCTAGTTTCTTTTGAACTAGATGAAATAATGAACTTAAGTGATCGTATTGCTGTTATTTATGAAGGGAAAATTGTTGCGGTTGTCGATCCAAAAGAGACGAACGAACAAGAGCTAGGCTTGCTTATGGCTGGTGGTAAGCGTGAAAGTGAAGGTGTTTCGTAATGCAAAAGCTCTTAAAAAATGACAGATTATTTAATATAGTAGTACCCGTATTTTCAGCACTGCTAGGGATGCTAGTAGGTGGGATCATCATGCTGTTAGGGGGCTATAATCCTATTACAGGTTTTGGCGCACTAATTGATGGAATGTTTGGCAGTCCGAAAGGGATAGGTGAAATGATTCGAGCTGCCTCGCCATTGATTCTTGCAGGTCTAGCTGTAGGATTTGCTTTTAAAACGGGTCTGTTTAATATTGGGGTAGAAGGACAGTTATTGGTTGGCTGGCTGGCATCTGTTTGGGTTGGTTATGCACTTGATTTACCAACTGTCATTCATGTTCCATTAGCAATATTAGCAGCAGCATTAGCAGGTGGAATTTGGGGAATGATTCCAGGCTTTTTAAAAGCTCGTTTTAAAGTTCATGAAGTTATTGTAACGATTATGTTGAATTATGTGGCCTTATATGTAACAGCCGATATTATTAAACGGTATTTATACGCAGGGAACGAGAAGTCCTATAAAATTAATGAATCAGCGTCATTATCATCTGAATTTTTAGCTTCGATTACAAATGGCTCCCGTCTTCACTGGGGAATTGCTGTGACCATTATTGTTGCGTTCATTATGTGGTTTATTTTAGATAAAACAACGACTGGATATGAACTAAAGGCTGTTGGTTTTAATCAGCATGCATCGATGTATGCCGGAATGAATGTTTCGAAGAATATCGTTTTATCTATGTCAATCTCTGGTGCATTTGCAGGGGTAGCAGGGGCAATGGAGGGGCTTGGCACCTTTCAAAATATGACGGTTTTATCTGCCTTTACAGGTACAGGGTTTGATGGAATCGCTGTTGCTCTACTAGGGGCAAATAATCCTTTTGGTATAGTCATAGCAGGATTGCTCTTTGGCGGTCTGAATACTGCAGCACCTCAAATGAACTTCAATGCTAACGTTCCACAGGAACTAGTAGAGATCATTATTGCTTTAATCATCTTCTTCGTGGCTTCAGGCTATTTGATTAGATTAATTCTAATGCGTTTTAGTAAGGAGGGGAAATAAAATGAGCTTTCTTGATATTTTGGCGATCATTATCCCAGCTGCCTTATACACAGCTGCCCCTCTCATTTTTACAGCTCTAGGCGGCGTTTTCAGTGAAAAGTCAGGTGTTATTAATATTGGGCTAGAAGGTCTCATGCTCTTTGGTGCATTTGCTGGTGTTCTAACGACTCTAGCCCTTCAGGATGTTGTCGGTGCAGCGTCCCCATGGATAGCGATATTAGTTGCAGCACTTGCCTCAGCCCTTTTTTCTTTACTTCATGCTGTTGCAAGTATTACTCTGCGGGCAGACCAGACAGTAAGTGGTGTTGCCATTAACTTATTAGCTGTAGGTTTAACTGTATTTCTGATTAGAAGTATATACGGAAAAGGCCAAACTGATTTTGTTGATTTCCGCTTAAACAAGGAAGATTTACCGTTTCTTTCAGATATTCCAGTTATTGGTGACATTTTCTTTTCCCAGGTTCCATATACATCGTATATTGCTATACTCGTAGCTATTATTGCTTGGTATTTTATCTATAAGACTCCATTTGGATTAAGGCTCCGTTCTGTTGGGGAACATCCAATGGCAGCAGATACAATGGGGATCAATGTAAATAGAATGCGTTATATTGCAGTGCTTTTATCAGGTGCCTTCGCCGGAATCGGTGGATCAGTATATGCCCTTTCCATTTCTGGTAACTTTACTGGCGGGACGATTTCTGGACAAGGTTTCTTGGCATTAGCAGCGATGATCTTCGGTAAGTGGCATCCAATCGGTGCAATGGGAGCTGCTTTGTTCTTTGGATTCGCACAATCGCTAAGTATTACTGGAGCACAAATTCCTTTCTTGAAGGATATACCATCTGTGTTCCTGCTTATCGCACCTTATGTTCTTACAATCTTAGCACTGACAGGCTTTGTTGGTCGTGCTGAAGCTCCAAAGGCTTCCGGAATACCATATGTAAAAGGAAAAAGATAAAATATAGAACCCGAGCCCGGCCTTATTCCGGGGCGGGTTTTTTTGGCTAATTGAAGGACAAAGAGACCTGTTACTTGAATTGCAAAAGAATGTCAAGTTATTATTAATACTACGGAAAGGGGAAAATTAACCTTTTTTCTTACACGAGAAAGTTAAATTTTTCTAAAGAATTAACTAAAAGACATTGATTTCTGCCATTATTGGCGGTAATTCGTGTTTTTCTAAGAAAATGCAAAAATTATCAGCACTTCTGGGAATGATATAGATAACCCTTGAGAATTTTACATAAGAATGATAATAGGAAAATATAGGAGGCTGGAAGATGTCAGTTATTTCTGAAATTGTTAAGGATATGAACGGGTATAAGCTTCATATTGTAAACACTGAAAAGTACAAAACGAACACACTTGTCTGGAAGATGAAAGCGCCTTTAAATCAAGAAGAGGTGACTCTGAGGGCTCTATTACCATATGTCCTTCAAAGTAATTCTAAATCGTACCCTTCCACGGCTAAATTAAGATCATATCTGGATGAACTATATGGGGCCACACTACATGTTGATTTGTCTAAAAAAGGTGAATTTCATATTATTAGTTTTGCGATTGAGATTGCAAATGAAAAGTTTTTAAAAGATGGAACGCCATTGCTCCGTAAAGGAATAGACCTGCTAGCTGAGATCATTACAAATCCGAATATTTCTGAAGATGCATTTGACGCAAGAACCGTCGAAAAAGAGAAACGCACTTTAAAGCAGCGGATTCAATCTGTGTATGATGACAAGATGAGGTATGCAAGCAGTAGACTTGTCGAAGAAATGTGTAAAGGAGAACCATATGCCTTACATGTTCATGGTGAAATGGATGCGGTCGATCAGATTACACCCGAGAGCCTGTACCAATATTTTAAAAAGGCTTTAGCTGATGATGAACTGGATTTATACGTCATTGGAGATGTCGTGGAGGAAGAAGTAACGGCAGCTGCAAAAGAGACATTACAGTTTTCATCACGTACTCCAAAGAGCCTTACAGATAATGAGCCAAAACAAATAGAAAAAGTAGAAGAGATCAAAGAAGTTCAGGATGTTAAGCAGGGTAAACTGAATATTGGATTCCGTACAAATGTGGTATATGGTGATCCGGAGTATTTTGCCCTTCAAGTACTAAATGGCATCTATGGTGGTTTTTCACATTCAAAACTGTTCATAAATGTAAGAGAAAAGGCCAGCTTAGCTTATTATGCTGCCAGCCGCCTTGAAAGTCATAAGGGATTACTGATGGTCATGTCCGGTATTGATCAAAAAAATTATGAACAAGCGGTGTCCATTATCAACGAACAAATGAAGGCAGTAAAAGACGGTGATTTCAATGAACAAGAGCTCCAGCAAACAAAGGCTGTCCTTAAAAACCAGATACTCGAAACGATTGATACGGCTAGAGGGATTGTCGAGGTTCTTTATCATAATGTAGTTTCCAAGAAAAATGTTACGCTTGATGAATGGATTCAGAAAATGGATGCGACGACAAAGGAAGATATTGTTAAGGTTGCGGACAAAATCCAATTAGATACAATCTATTTCTTAACGGGAAAAGAGGAGAGTGCATAATGGAAAAAATCCCTTTTGAACAGCTCCAGGAAGAGCTATACTATGAGAAATTAAGCAATGGTTTAGATGTTTTTATTCTTCCAAAGAAAGGATTTAATAAGACGTTTGCAACTTTCACAACCAAATATGGTTCGATTGATAATCACTTTGTTCCTCCTGGAAAAAATGAACCTGTTAAAGTTCCAGATGGGATTGCTCATTTCTTAGAACATAAACTATTTGAAAAAGAAGACGGAGATGTCTTTCAGCAATTTAGCCGACAAGGGGCATCTGCTAATGCCTTCACATCATTCACGCGAACAGCCTATTTATTTTCTAGTACCTCGGATGTAGAAAGGAATCTAGAAACTCTAATGGACTTTGTTCAGGAGCCATATTTTACAGAGAAAACTGTTGAGAAGGAAAAAGGGATCATCGGGCAGGAGATTACAATGTATGACGATAATCCTGATTGGAGATTATATTTTGGATTAATAGAAAATTTGTATCAAAATCACCCCGTGAAAATTGATATTGCAGGAACAATAGATTCCATATCTCATATCACGAAAGATATGCTCTATGAATGTTACCATACCTTCTATCATCCAAGTAATATGCTTTTATTCATTGTCGGTCCGGTGGATGTTGAACAAATTATGAATCAGGTTAAAGAAAATCAAGCCAGAAAATCATTCGAGAAACAGTCAGAAATTAAGCGCATTTTTGAACCAGAAATAGCTGAATCAAATGAAAAAATGAAAGTGTTGGAAATGAATGTACACTCATCAAAATGTTTAATTGGGATTAAAGCTCTTCATGTTGATCAAAATGGAGAAGAAATGCTGAAAAATGAGCTGACAACCAATGTATTGCTTGATTTACTGTTTGGCAAGAGCTCAGATAACTATGAATACCTCTATAACGAGGGACTCATAGATGACACATTTTCCTATGATTACACGCAGGAACAGGGCTTTGGGTTCGCGATGATCGGCGGGGATACTAGCGACCCAGATCGTTTGGTAGAAGTGATCAAAAAAATGCTTCTTGATGTGAAAACCAGTAACCCAATTACTGAACAAAGTCTTGAGGGAGCTAAAAGGAAGAAAATTGGAGCTTTCCTTCGTGCAATTAACTCACCTGAATTTATTGCTAATCAATTTACCAGGTATGCGTTTAACGGGATGAATTTATTTGATGTTGTTCCGACTCTAGAGAAAATTAGTCTAAGTGATGTTCAAAAATTGTCAAATGAATTCATATCAGAGGATCGCTTTTCTGTTTGCCAAGTAGTTCCAAAAGGTAAATAATGAGCATTAATGTTAGAAAGGCGTCATGACCATGACGCTTTTCTAATTTAAGAAAGAATACGGAGCGGAGAAATATATGAAAAAATTTGTGTTAATAACCGGGGCTAGCGGGGGAATCGGCAGGATGCTTTCAAAAAAGCTTGCAGAGGAAGGCTATTCCCTCTACTTACATTATCATAAAAATAAAAAATCAATCAGCGAGCTTTTGTCAGAGCTGCAAAAATACAGTGGGGAATTTATTCCAATTGAGGCTGATTTATCGTCTGCCGATGGTTATCGGAAAGTTGTTTCGAATATTTTTTCACTTGATGGGATTATTCATAATAGCGGCATGAGTCATAGTGGTCTTCTTCTTGATCTAGAACAAGATGAGGCCGAGAAGTTAATCAGAACACATGTTACAAGCCCCCTTCTGATGACGAAAGAATTACTTCCGAAACTTTTATCTAAGAATGAGGGCAATATTGTGGTGATCACATCCATATGGGGACAAACTGGTGCAGCCAATGAGGTAGCTTACTCTACGGTTAAAGGTGCGCAAATTTCCTTTGTTAAAGCCTTAAGTAAGGAAGTTGCATTAAATGGAATCCGTGTCAATGGCGTTGCCCCAGGCGCTATACAAACCCCTATGATGTCTTCATACTCTGAAGAGGATATAGCCTTCATAGAAGAGGAAATACCAATGGGCAGGCTGGGGAAACCGGAAAATGTCGCTGAGACTGTATCATTTTTACTGTCGCCAAAAGCATCCTACATAACAGGACAAATCATTTCGGTCAATGGCGGCTGGTATACATAAAGAGTGAGGATATATAATTAGTAAAAATGACCATCTTCAACATGTATATTTTCGGTTGTCTGATACAAAATAACCTTGTACAACATTACAAGGAGGTTATATTATGTCTGTACTTGACAACTGGAGTCAGTGGAAAGACTTTTTAGGAGATCGCCTCAATCAAGCAAAGAGTGAAGGAATGAGCCAGAATGTTATTAACGATATGGCTTATCAAGTGGGCGATTACCTAGCAAAACAGGTTGACCCTAAAAACGAGCAAGAGCGCGTTCTTGCAGATTTATGGTCTGTTGCTTCTCCAGAAGAGCAGCATGCAATCGCAAATATGATGGTAAAATTAGTTCAAAATAACGGAACTAACCAATAGTTCCAGACACTGTAAATAAGCAAGAAGAAGAGAGGTTAAGCATGCCTCTCTTTTTTTTGTCTGTTAAAGACGTTTATTTAAGCACATATTTACTCTATATAAATAATTATTTTTCGAAGGGTGTATCCGTTTTTCCTTTTAACTTCATGTAAAATCATATATTATAGTAGCTAGATGAATTTTGCATAAATTGTGCGAATTCGTCGAACATCCTATTTATAACCAGGGATACATGAATGATAACCTAATTGTGATACCTGAAAATTTCCCTGTTTGATACATAAAGAATGCTAATTCACTGTTAGGAGGTTTTATCATGGAGAAAAGAGAATGGTACTTAGAATATGAAATCCAAATAAACCGTCCTGGTCTGCTAGGTGACATTTCATCCTTATTAGGAATGTTGAGGATCAATATTGTAACGATCAACGGAATAGATGAGAATCGGCGAGGTTTATTAATTCTAGCAAAAAATGATGAACAAATTGTACGACTTGAGTCAATCTTGAATACGATGGACACAATAAAAATAATTAAACTGAGAGAACCGAAGCTTCGTGACCGTTTGGCTGTTCGCCATGGTCGTTACATACAGAGAGATGCTGATGATAAAAAGACATTTCGTTTTGTTCGAGATGAGCTTGGACTGTTGGTCGATTTTATGGCAGAATTATTCAAACAAGAAGGACACAAACTTATTGGAATAAGGGGAATGCCTCGTGTTGGTAAAACGGAATCCATTGTAGCGGCGAGTGTTTGTGCTAACAAAAGATGGTTGTTCGTGTCTTCTACATTATTAAAGCAAACCATCAGAAATCAGTTGATTGAGGATGAATACAATGCTGACAATCTTTTTATTCTAGATGGAATTGTTTCAACTAGACGAGCAAACGAACGGCATTGGCAGCTAGTCAGGGAAATTATGCGTATACCTGCCACTAAAGTAGTTGAACATCCTGACATCTTTGTTCAAAATACCGAATATTCCTTGGATGATTTTGATTACATAATTGAACTTCGTAATGAACCAAATGAACAAATTACGTACGAAGTTGTTGAGAAGAATAATAACTTATTTTCCGATTCGGATTTCGGAGGATTTGATTTTTAATGTATGGATGGTGTTAAAAGTTGACGGAATTAGGTAATCGATTAAAAGAAGCCCGACTCGCAAAAGGTATGAGCTTGGACGATTTACAAACGGTTACGAAAATACAAAAGCGATATTTAACGGGAATTGAAGAGGGTAACTATAGCATGATGCCTGGCCCTTTTTATGTCCGTGCTTTTATTAAGCAGTATGCAGAAGCGGTTGATGTAGAACCTGAAGAATTGTTTGATCAATATAAGTCAGAAATTCCTGACCCCTATAAAGATGACATTCCTGAAAAGCTTTCGAGAGTACAGTCAAGAAAAAATATCTCTAATAACAGTGGGAAAGTTTTTGATGTTCTTCCGAAGGTACTTGTAGCGGCTTTTGTGATAGGTGGTTTGTTCCTTATTTGGTATTTTTGGTCCCTTAATGCTAATGATGAACCTGAGGAACATATTGCGGAAAACAAAAATCAGGAAACTACTTATGAGCAATCCGAGAATCTTTCAAAAGGAAACAATGATGTTGAAGAACAAACAGACGAGGAAGAATCGTTAACAGAAGATCCTGAAGAAACAGAAGAGATTGAAGAACCAGAAACTCCCGAAATGAAACAAGAAGTAGCAGTAATAGAGACTGAAGGAAAAGAAACATTATATGAATTGAAAAACACGGATCAATTTCAGTTGAAGTTGGTTTCGACAGGTGAAACATGGGTAAGTATTAAAAATGGTAAAGGCTACTCCTTTTTTCAAGGTATGCTTGTAAAAGGAGGTACAGAAAGTCAATCTGTGGATCTTTCCAAAGAGACAGAGGCTGTCTTAATCATTGGGAATTCAACGAACACCGAAATTTATGTGAATGATCAGATGTTGGATTATGCCGTTCCTCCAACAGATCATGTTCGTCAAGATATCACGATTCGCTTTACTCCTGCTGATCAATAGTCATCTATAGGTGACTATTTTTCAGTTTTATGTTTGCAGATCAGAAAGTGCCAGTGCACTAATTGTCTGAAAACCACCGATTAAAAGTTTTATTATTTACAGGCATTGGAGGGTAAAAGATGAATTTGCCAAATAAGATTACGGTTTCCCGGATTATTTTAATCCCATTGTTTCTTATTATTATGTTATATCCATTCTCGTGGGGGGAACTATCTATACTAGGTGCAACACTGCCAGTAACCCATTTTGTAGGAGCATTAATTTTTATTTTGGCCTCTACAACAGATTGGGTTGATGGATATTATGCTCGTAAATATAATTTAGTAACAAACTTAGGGAAGTTTTTAGACCCGCTTGCTGATAAATTACTCGTCTCTGCTGCCTTAATTGTATTGGTGCAGCTAGGAATGGCTTCTTCTTGGCTTGTTATTATTATCATTAGCAGGGAGTTTGCTGTTACAGGACTTCGTGCAATTCTAGCTGGTGAGGGAGAAATCGTTGCAGCAAATATGCTAGGCAAAATTAAAACATGGACACAAATTGTGGCAATTTCATCATTGCTGTTACATAATATGATATTTGAATTGATCTCCCTGCCATTTGCTACTATTTCACTTTGGGTAGCGACATTTTTTACCATCTGGTCGGGCTGGGATTATTTTATTAAAAATAAACATGTTTTTATTAACTCTAAATAGGTGGTTCGCGGATGAATGCTGAAATTATTGCTGTAGGTTCAGAATTGCTATTAGGTCAAATTGCCAATACGAATGCACAATTTTTATCAAAACAGCTGGCTCACATTGGTGTTAATGTGTTTTATCATACGGTTGTGGGTGATAATTCAACAAGGCTTAAATCAGCCATGGAAATAGCGGAAAAACGATCAGATCTCATTATATTTACAGGTGGCCTTGGCCCTACAAAGGATGATCTTACAAAGGAAACGATTGCTTCTCATCTTGGCAAAGGGCTGGTTCATGATGAAAAAGCACTGCACTATATCGAATCTTTTTTTCAGAAAATCAATCGGGTTATGACTGAAAATAATCGGAAACAAGCTCTTATCCTTGACGGAGCCCAAGTTCTGCCAAATGACCATGGAATGGCTCCCGGTATGGTTGTCACTTCTGATAACCGAACCTACATGCTCTTACCCGGACCCCCAAAAGAAATGCAGCCCATGTATTTACAATACGGGGAGAAAGCCATCTTAAATTTAATGCATTCGAATGATAGAATTGTATCTAGAGTTCTTCGTTTTTTTGGCATAGGTGAGTCGCAGTTAGAGCATGACATAGAGGATCTAATTGATGGCCAGCAAAACCCTACCATCGCTCCTTTAGCTGCTGATGGAGAGGTTACACTAAGGCTTACTGCGAAGCATCCTGATGAAAAACAGGCAAATGAGCTAATTGATGAAACAGAAAAAAGAATTTTGGACCGTGTCGGACAGTACTTATATGGCTATGACTCTACTTCTTTGATGAATGAGCTTTTTATAAGGCTTAATAAGGAAAGTCTAACTATTTCATGTGCAGAAAGTTTAACAGGGGGAATGTTTCAGCAGGAAATGACTTCGATTTCTGGGGCCAGCAGCGTCTTTAGAGGCGGCGTGGTCTGCTATGCGACCGAAGTTAAAAAGAACGTCCTAAATGTTAAACAGGAAACGATTGATTCGGTGGGTGTTGTCAGCAGTGCGTGTGCTGCTGAGTTGGCCGAGAATGTTAGAATGCTTATGGATGCGGATGTGGGGATAAGTTTCACTGGTGTTGCTGGACCAAATGAGCAGGAAGGAAAACCTGTTGGAACAGTATATATCGGCATAGCGTTTAAAGGGAAGGCTGTACAGACCAAAGAGTTGAAATTAGCTGGTACCAGAGAATCCATTCGTTCAAGAGCTGTTAAAATCGGCTGTTATTTATTGCTAAATAGCTTAAAAGAATCACAGAATCTTAATTAAGATTCTGTGATTTTATTTTCAGAAAAGGGATGGAAATTCGATTTTAACTTGTTTTTCATCTTGAAAATAAGAATTCGTCTTAGGAGAAAATCTCATTTTTAAGGAAAAATTGGCTGCAAAGAAATCGAATAGGTGTTCGTTTTTTTGCTGTACAAACCCTAAAAAAACAGGTATAGTAAAGATAGGTCGAGAACAGATCATGATCTTTATGAAGATCATTGAATAAAGAGGAGGAAACACTTGTGAGTGATCGTCAAGCAGCCCTTGAAATGGCGTTAAAACAAATAGAAAAACAATTCGGAAAAGGTTCCATTATGAAACTTGGTGAGCAAACGGATCGTCAAATTGCTACATCACCAAGCGGATCACTAGCATTGGATGCAGCTCTTGGAATTGGTGGATACCCAAGAGGAAGAATTATTGAAATATATGGTCCGGAAAGTTCAGGTAAAACAACAGTGGCTCTGCATGCGATTGCAGAAGTACAAGCAGAGGGAGGTCAAGCTGCGTTTATTGATGCTGAGCATGCCCTTGACCCTGTTTATGCTGGAAAGCTAGGGGTAAATATTGATGAGTTGCTTCTTTCTCAACCAGATACAGGCGAGCAGGCTTTAGAGATTGCTGAAGCGTTAGTAAGAAGTGGTGCGATTGATATCCTTGTAATTGACTCGGTTGCTGCTCTTGTTCCAAAAGCGGAAATTGAAGGAGAAATGGGAGATTCGCATGTCGGGCTCCAAGCGCGGCTAATGTCTCAAGCACTTCGTAAATTGTCTGGATCTATTAATAAGTCAAAGACAATTGCAATCTTTATCAACCAAATCCGTGAAAAAATTGGGATTATGTTCGGTAACCCTGAAACAACTCCTGGGGGCCGTGCACTTAAGTTTTATTCTTCCGTTCGTTTGGAAGTTCGCCGTGCTGAAACATTAAAGCAGGGAAATGAAATGGTTGGTAATAAGACAAAAATTAAAATTGTAAAGAATAAAGTGGCACCTCCGTTTCGTGTTGCTGAGATTGATATCATGTATGGAGAAGGGATCTCTAAAGAGGGAGAAATCATTGATATAGGCTCGGAAATAGATGTTGTCGAAAAAAGTGGTTCTTGGTATTCCTATAATGGTGAACGGCTTGGACAAGGACGGGAAAATGCCAAGCAGTTCTTAAAAGAAAATCCTGAAATCCGTCAAGAAATTCACCAAAAAATTCGCGAACATTATGGTCTTGATGGGGTTAAAACACTTCCTGAGGAAGACGACGAGCAAGAAAGTCTTGGTTTAATAGATTAATTTTTACTATAAGCAGCAAGCTAATATGCTTTGCTGCTGTTTTTTCATGTTAAAAGCATATGAAGCTGAAAAGGTGGAAATCTTGTAAAAGGATTATATACAGCGGTCCGGACAACCCCTTGACAATGAAAATGTACACCTTTACAATTAATATGTATATTTTACATTTTTTATAAATGAATTAAACGTGAAAAAGCCTTTGTGCTGTATGTTGATGTAGAGCAATATACATGCCGACACTTTAGAAACGTAAAACAAAAGTTCATAGCAAGAGGAGGTGAAATGATGGATTTAGTTTTAACAATCATCTCCATTTTGCTTGGCCTATTCGTCGGTGCAGTTGTTGGCTATTTTATTCGGAAATCCGTTGCTGAAGCAAAAATTGCAGGAGCAAAAGATGCTGCAGAGCAAATTTTAGAGGACGCTAAACGTGAAGCTGACTCTTTGAAAAAAGAAGCTTTGTTGGAAGCAAAGGATGAGATTCACAAGCTTCGAACTGAAGCTGAACGTGAAATTCGTGATCGAAGAAATGAGTTGCAAAAACAGGAAAATCGTTTAATGCAAAAAGAGGAAAATCTTGATCGAAAAGACGAATCGTTAGATAAACGTGAAGCACTTTTAGAAAAGAGGGACGATTCTCTTAACAAAAGACAACAGCATATTGAAGAGATGGAAAGCAAAGTGGACGAGATCGTAAAAAGGCAACAAACAGAGCTTGAACGCATCTCAGGCTTAACTCGTGATGAGGCAAAGTCCATCATTTTAGAGCGAATGGAACAAGAACTGTCCCATGATGTCGCACTAATGATTAAAGAGAGTGAGAATAAAGCGAAAGAGGAAGCGGACAAGAAAGCAAAAGAAGTCTTGTCACTAGCAATCCAACGATGTGCAGCTGATCATGTTGCTGAAACAACCGTATCAGTGGTCAACCTTCCAAATGATGAAATGAAAGGTCGAATCATAGGCCGTGAAGGTCGAAATATCCGTACCTTAGAAACTCTTACTGGAATTGATCTTATTATTGATGACACTCCAGAAGCTGTTATTTTATCAGGATTTGACCCAATTCGCAGGGAAACAGCCCGTCTTGCTTTAGAAAAGCTTGTTCAAGATGGACGGATTCACCCAGCGCGAATTGAGGAAATGGTCGATAAAGCTCGACGTGAGGTTGATGAGCATATACGTGAAATCGGTGAACAAACAACCTTTGAAGTTGGAGTACACGGATTACATCCTGACTTAATTAAGATTCTTGGCCGTTTGAAATTCCGCACAAGCTATGGTCAGAATGTTCTAAAGCATTCAATGGAAGTTGCTCAGCTTGCTGGATTACTTGCTTCGGAGCTTGGTGAAGATGAAACGTTAGCTCGCCGTGCTGGTCTTCTGCATGACATTGGTAAAGCGATTGACCATGAAGTCGAAGGAAGCCATGTTGAAATTGGAGTAGAGCTAGCAACGAAGTATAAAGAACATCCAGTGGTAATCAATAGCATTGCTTCCCACCATGGTGACAGTGAACCTACTTCGATCATAGCTGTATTAGTGGCAGCCGCGGATGCCCTATCTGCTGCCAGACCAGGAGCAAGAAGAGAAACGCTTGAAAACTATATTCGCAGACTTGAAAAGCTTGAAGAAATATCTGAATCATATGATGGCGTTGAAAAATCCTTCGCTATTCAAGCTGGTCGTGAAGTGCGTATTATTGTGAAGCCTGATCAGATAGATGATTTAGAATCACATCGATTAGCAAGAGATATTCGTAAGAAAATTGAAGCAGAACTTGATTATCCGGGTCATATTAAAGTGACTGTCATTCGTGAAACAAGAGCTGTTGAATACGCTAAATAAAGCGGTGCATATGCACCGCTTTATTTTTGGCGTCTGCTCTATAAGAAAAATACATACTTCATAAAATATGCTGCACACATACATAATATAAATAAATGGTTGGGAAAGGGTTTAATAATTATATGAATATTTTATTTATTGGCGATGTAGTAGGGTCACTTGGACGTGACATGATAAAAGAATATGTACCAAAACTAAAAGAAAAATATCGTCCGCATATTACCATTATTAATGGTGAAAATGCGGCAGGGGGCAGAGGGATTACAGAGAAAATATACCGTGGATTTCTAGAAGTCGGTGCTCAAGCGGTAACACTCGGTAATCACACTTGGGATAACCGTGAAATATTTGAGTTTATTAATGATGCAAAGTATATGGTTCGTCCGGCAAATTTTCCTGATAATAATCCAGGAAAAGGAATGATCTTTCTAAAAATGAATCAAATTGAGATTGCGGTCATTAATCTCCAAGGTAGGACCTTTATGCAGACAAGTGATGATCCATTTACAATTGCAGATGAGCTAGTAAAGGAAGCTCGTGAAAGGACTCCGTTTATTTTTGTTGATTTCCATGGTGAGGCAACTAGTGAAAAGCAAGCAATAGGCTGGTATTTAGATGGAAAGGTATCTGCGGTAGTCGGGACACACACACATGTGCAGACTGCTGATGAAAGGATTTTACCAAACGGTACTGCCTACATATCTGATGTGGGCATGACAGGGCCATACGACGGTATTCTCGGCATGGAGAGAGAAGCAGTAATAAAAAGGTTTCTAACAAATTTACCGGTCCGATTTGAGGTCCCTAAAGACGGGAGGACGCAATTGAGTGCGGTTCTTATTGAATTAAATGATAAGACCGGGGCTGCGAAGAAAATCCAACGTATATTGATCAATGACGACCACCCGTTCTATTCTTAGAATGTAATAAAACAGATAGTTCCATTTAGATGATATAGCTTATTGATTGAAAAGTTTGAAAACTTTCTGATATTTCGTCCAAGCTGGAATATGTGTCTAGATTTCCGAATATAGTAGCAATGGAATCTCATTTATACCTGACCTGTTCATCAAGTGAACGGCAGGAGGGGTTAAACGAGGAGGAGCTAGGAATGGAAATCTTAAAAGTTTCAGCAAAATCTAATCCTAATTCTGTAGCTGGTGCGCTTGCCGGGGTTCTGCGGGAAAGAGGAGCTGCGGAAATCCAAGCCATTGGTGCGGGTGCATTAAATCAAGCCGTTAAGGCAGTAGCGATCGCAAGAGGATTTGTGGCACCTAGCGGAGTTGATTTAATTTGTATCCCGGCCTTTACAGATATTCAGATTGATGGGGAAGAAAGAACCGCAATCAAACTTATTGTAGAGCCTCGATAATTAGAGATTAGAGACTATCTGAAACTGTCTGCGCTGCAGGCAGTTTTTTTTGTCTAAGACGTGTAGTTAATTAGTGATTTAAACCACTTGAAGGTGAATTATATTACAATAATTTAACTTCATCAAAATATTTTAGGATTATCGCTAGTTTCAATCATAAACCCGTTGTAAATAGAGGTTACAAATAAGATGTAGCCTGGATTTCAAGCGTTTAAATGTTATTAATATATCAACTTAACTATTATATTGAAGGAACAAAAAAAATATTCATATTTTCGACAATATTTGGTCATAAAGGGTTGCTTTTTTTACCACATAGGTCTAGAATTGAAAGCGTTTAGTACCCTAATAAATTTTCTAGAATCCCGTTTCAATCAATGTTTTCACGGGATATCCTAGTAATTTAATTGGAAATGTACTACAATTGTTTTAGAAAATGTTGTTTATATAATTCTTTACGTATTCGAAGGGGTGTAAGACATGATCAATCAACTTTCATGGAAAGTTGGCGGACAACAAGGGGAAGGTATTGAGAGTACAGGAGAAATATTTTCCATTGCGCTTAATCGCCTAGGCTACTACTTGTATGGCTACCGTCACTTTTCATCACGTATTAAAGGTGGTCATACGAACAACAAGATTCGCGTAAGCACAACACAGGTTCGTTCTATTTCAGATGACTTAGATATTTTAGTAGCATTTGACCAAGAAACCGTAGATCTAAACTACAAAGAGCTTCATGATCGTGGGATAATTATCGCTGATGCAAAATTTAACCCAAAACAACCAGAAGACACGAATGCATCATTGTATGCGGTTCCATTTACAGATCTGGCAACTGAACTTGGAACATCCCTTATGAAAAACATGGTTGCTGTTGGTGCAACTTGTGCTGTTTTAGACCTGGATATCAATGTATTTAGAGAAGTAGTTCAGGAGATTTTTGGAAAAAAAGGTCAACAAGTTGTTGATAAAAATATGGAAGCAGTTAAAGCAGGTTTCGATTATATGAAAGAAAACCTTGCTGAGGACGCTGTGATGCATCTAGAAAAAGCTGATGGCAAGAAACGTTTATTCATGATTGGAAACGATGCGATCGCACTTGGTGCAGTAGCCGCGGGATGTCGCTTTATGGCTGCCTACCCTATTACACCAGCTTCAGAAATAATGGAATATTTAATTAAAGCACTTCCTCCACTAGGCGGAGCTGTTATTCAGACAGAGGATGAAATTGCAGCTGTTACAATGGCTATTGGTGCAAACTACGGTGGTGTTCGTGCCATTACTGCATCAGCTGGTCCTGGACTATCATTAAAAATGGAAGCAATTGGTCTATCTGGTATTACTGAGCAGCCGCTTGTTATTGTTGATACACAACGTGGAGGTCCATCAACTGGTCTGCCAACGAAACAAGAACAGTCAGACTTGATGCAAATGATCTATGGTACTCATGGTGAAATTCCAAAGATTGTTTTAGCACCAAGTACAGTACAGGAAGCTTTCTATGATACAGCTGAGGCATTTAACCTTGCCGAAGAATATCAATGTCCTGTAATCGTACTATCTGACTTACAGTTATCATTAGGTAAGCAGACAGTTGAACCGCTTGATCCTAATAAAGTTGAAATTCGTCGTGGAAAGCTTCAAACCGGAGAGCTTCCTGAGATTGAAAATAAAGGTTACTTTAAGCGCTATGAAGTAACTGAAGATGGCGTTTCACCACGTGTTATTCCTGGTATGAAGAACGGTATACACCATGTAACAGGTGTTGAGCATGACGAAACAGGTAAACCATCTGAATCTGCTGCAAATCGTAATGCCCAAATGGACAAACGTATGCGCAAGATTGAAAATATTAAATTTGATACACCGGTATATAAAAATGCTCCTCATGATGAAGCTGACCTATTAATTGTTGGTTTTAACTCTACTCGTGGTGCGATTGAGGAAGCAATCGGCCGTTTGGAGAATGATGGATTAAAAGTGAATCATGCACATATTCGTCTAATTCACCCATTCCCAGCAGATGAAATGCTTTCGCTTGTTAAATCAGCGAAAAAGGTTGCTGTAGTTGAAAACAACGCAACAGGTCAGTTGGCAAACATTCTTAAGATGAACGTCGGACATGCAGAAAAAGTTAAGAAAGTTACAAAGTACGACGGGAATCCATTCTTGCCACATGAAATTTATTCAAGATGCAAGGAGCTGTTCTAAAAATGGCAACTTTTAAAGACTTTAGAAATAGTGTAAAACCAAACTGGTGCCCAGGATGTGGAGATTTCTCCGTACAAGCTGCAATTCAACGTGCTGCTGCAAATGTAGGACTAGAACCTGAAAACCTAGCAGTTATTTCAGGAATTGGCTGTTCGGGACGTATTTCTGGTTATATTAATTCATACGGTTTCCATGGAATTCATGGTCGTTCTTTACCAATAGCTCAAGGTGTTAAAATGGCTAATCGTGATCTAACTGTTATTGCTTCTGGCGGAGATGGTGACGGTTTCGCAATTGGTATGGGACATACGATCCATGCAATTCGACGTAATGTAGACGTTACTTACATCGTAATGGATAACCAAATTTATGGTTTAACAAAAGGGCAAACTTCACCTCGTTCAGCAACAGGGTTTAAAACTAAGTCAACTCCGGAAGGCTCAATTGAACAGGCAATTGCACCAATGGAAATGGCTTTAACTGCAGGCGCAACATTTGTTGCTCAGAGTTTCTCAACAGATTTAAAAGATCTAACTGCTCTTATTGAAGCAGGAATTAATCATAAAGGGTTCTCGTTAATTAACGTGTTCAGCCCTTGTGTAACTTACAACAAAGTTAATACTTATGATTGGTTTAAAGAGAACTTAACGAAACTTTCTGACATCGAAGGTTATGACCCAAATAACCGTGAAGAGGCAATGCAGGTATTAATGAAGCACGATGGTTTGGTTACAGGGTTAATCTATCAAAATACTGAGAGACCTTCATACCAAGAGCTATTAAAGGGTTATTCTGAAAAACCACTAGTAGATGCTGAATTAAAGCTAGATCAAGAACACTTTGACAAATTAGCTGCAGAATTTATGTGAGAATTGACAAACAGTCCCGTTGACGGGGCTGTTTTTTTAGGACTTTCATATTATTATTCTGAGATTGTGATAACTGTCACTTCAATAAATATGACGGTGCATTAAAATAAAATTCTGTAGATTGTTTAAGAGAGTACATAATGGTAAATAGCTGTAAAGAGGATTACAATGTTTCTATTGTCTTCAGTCTCTATAGGGTTTATACTTAAATAATGTGTGCAGTGCTACACATACCCTTCTTTTTAAGAGGTAAAGATGAAATTTTAATTGATGATATCCTGATAGATCCAATAGAAGAAAGGGGATTTTTATGAACGAAAAACAACGATTAGAAAGTCAGCAAGTGCAATCTGCTAATCCATCGGACAAAAAATCCGAGAAGGATTACAGTAAGTACTTTGAAACTGTTTATATACCGCCTTCTTTAAAAGAAGCGAAAAAACGTGGGAAAGAAGAAGTTAAGTATCATACTGATTTTTCTATTTCAAGAGAATTTAAAGGGTTAGGTAATGGCCGTAAATTCTATATTCGCACATATGGTTGTCAAATGAATGAACACGATACAGAGGTTATGGCGGGGATTTTTCTAGCACTCGGTTATGAACCAACTGATACAGTAGAAGACGCGAATGTTATCTTATTAAACACATGTGCGATTCGTGAGAATGCAGAAAACAAGGTCTTTGGTGAATTAGGACACTTAAAACATCTAAAAACGCAGAAACCGGATCTTCTGCTTGGCGTTTGTGGATGCATGTCACAGGAAGAGTCTGTCGTTAACAAAATCTTAAAGACCTATCATCACGTCGATATGATTTTTGGAACGCATAACATCCACCGTCTCCCAAACATTCTACAAGAAGCATATATGTCAAAAGAGATGGTTGTAGAAGTATGGTCTAAAGAAGGTGACGTAATTGAGAACCTTCCAAAAGTGCGCCGTGGGAATATAAAAGCTTGGGTAAATATTATGTATGGGTGTGATAAGTTTTGTACGTACTGCATTGTTCCGTATACTCGCGGGAAAGAACGCAGCCGTCGTCCAGATGAAATTATTCAAGAAGTGCGTCATTTAGCTGCACAAGGCTACCAAGAGATTACTCTCCTCGGACAAAATGTAAATGCATATGGAAAAGACTTTGAAGATATGAAGTATGGTCTTGGAGATTTAATGGATGAGATTCGCAAAATTGACATCCCGCGTATCCGTTTTACAACCAGCCATCCACGTGACTTTGATGATCATTTAATTGAAGTATTAGGAAAAGGTGGAAATTTAGTCGAACATATTCATCTCCCAGTTCAGTCAGGTTCTACAGATGTGTTGAAAATTATGGCACGTAAGTATACTAGAGAACAATACTTAGAACTTGTTCGTAAGATAAAAGCTGCTATTCCAAACGTTGCTCTAACAACTGATATTATTGTTGGATATCCAAATGAGACAGAAGAGCAGTTTGAAGAAACTTTATCATTATATCGAGAAGTTGGCTATGAAGCTGCCTATACATTTATTTACTCACCACGAGAAGGGACACCTGCTGCTAAAATGCAGGACAACGTGCCGCTTGAGGTGAAAAAAGAACGTCTTCAGCGTTTAAATGCAGTCGTAAATGAACTTTCTGCTGATGCAATGAAGAAATATAAAGGCGAAACCGTCGAAGTGCTTGTTGAAGGGGAGAGCAAGAATAACCCGGATGTGCTTGCGGGCTATACTCGCAGAAACAAGCTGGTTAACTTTGTTGGACCAAAGACAGCAATCGGTAAGCTTGTTAAAGTAAAGATCACAGAAACAAAAACATGGTCATTAAACGGAGAAATGGTGGAAGAATTACAACCAATTGAGGTGAAGTAGAGTGGCGAAGTATACAAAAGATGATATCGTCAATCGTGCAAAAGAGTTGGCAAAAATGATTTCAGAAACAGAGGAAGTTGATTTCTTTAAAAGAGCAGAGGCGCAAATTCATGGAAATGAAAAAGTCCGCAGCTTGATATCAGAAATTAAAGGTCTGCAAAAGCAAGCTGTAAACTTGCATCATTACGGTAAACCTGAGGCTTTAAAAAGAACAGAAGATAAAATTGCTAAAATCGAAGCTGAGCTTGATGCAATTCCAGTTGTTCAGGAGTTTAAACAGTCTCAAGGTGATGTGAATGACTTATTACAGCTAGTCGCATCCACGATCTCTAATAAAGTGACAGATGAAATTCTTACTTCTACCGGCGGAGACCTGCTTAGCGGTGAAACTGGCGCTGAATTACAAAACAAAGAATGTTCTCATCATTAATAAAAAACCATCCTATTCAGATTGAATGGGATGGTTTTTTGTTTTGGTCGGACCGATGGAAACAGATAAATGAAACTCCTTAGGGAAAGAAACGGGCGTTAGTAAGAACCATGTCACCCATCTATGGGTGAACGCATAGAATACACTATATTTTCACTTACCTAAAAACCATTGTACCCGGAGAAAAAGTTAAGCACACTAGTCTAATATCCCGCATAGGATGAATTGAAACTGAATGAGGAGGTTCGCTCGTAATGGGAGACTACAGAGAGATTATTACAAAAGCAGTCGTAGCGAAAGGACGCAAATTTACCCAGTCCAATCATACGATTAGCCCGGATCACAACCCATCTAGTATTCTAGGATGTTGGATCATAAACCATACGTATGAAGCGAAAAAGAGCGGTAAAACAGTTGAGGTTTGCGGCTACTATGACATTAACGTTTGGTACTCCTTTCATGATAATACACAAACAGAAGTTGTCACAGAGCGTGTAGATTATACAGATATCATCAAACTAAAATACCGTGATCCAGATTGTCTAGATGACCTAGATGTCATTGCTAAAGTGCTTCAACAGCCTAACTGTGTAGAAGCAGTGATTTCCCCTAATGGAAATAAAATCATTGTTGAAGTAGAAAGAGAGTTTTTAGTTGAAGTCATCGGTGAAACAAAAGTATGCGTTGAAGTTCACCAAGATAAATGTAATGAAGATGACGATGACTGGGGATTTGATGTTGACGATGAAGAATTCGAGGAGTTAGATCCAGACTTTTTAGTCGGATCGGAAGAAGAGTAACCTAAAACTAGGGAGGTAATACTTCCTAGTTTTTTCTTTTATTTTTAAAAAAATTACCTTCTTTAAGGGAAAAGAAAAGACATCGATTTCCACCAAGAATGGCGGCTAATCATACTTTTCTAATATCTGACAAATAGGCACTGTTTGAAAGGCTATGTTATAATAGATTATTGAAAACATTGATAGATTGAATGCTTTGGAGGAAATTATGGCAACTTATACGCCGATGATACAACAATATTTACAGGTGAAGGCAGATTATCAAGATGCCTTTTTATTTTTTCGTTTAGGCGACTTTTATGAGATGTTTTTTGATGATGCAATAAGTGCATCTCAAGAATTAGAGATTACATTAACAAGCCGTGAAGGTGGTGGGGAAGAAAGGATTCCTATGTGTGGAGTACCTTACCATTCTGCAGCACAATATATCGAGAGGCTGATTGAAAGAGGCTACAAGGTTGCAATATGCGAACAAACGGAAGATCCGAAACAAGCTAAAGGTGTTGTGAAAAGAGAAGTTGTTCAGTTAATTACCCCAGGAACCATGATGGAAGGCAAGGGGTTAAATGAAAAAGAAAATAATTTTATTGCTGTGATTTCTCAGTTTGATGGGGAAATATATGGCTTTGTTTACTGTGACCTTTCGACCGGTGAAATGAAAGGAACCCTGCTGAAAGGTGACTTTGATATTGTATTAAATGAGCTTGCATTGTCTGGAGCAAGAGAAGTTGTCCTAGACAACGAATTTGATGCTAATTGGCAAACAAAAATTCGCGAACGAACTGGGGCAACTATTTCTTTTGAGAGCGATACAGAATTTAAGTCTGTTTACAGCAGGTTATTAACGAACTCACCAAACGAGGAACTTTCCACAACAGCTGCTAGATTGCTTAATTACTTATATCGAACACAAAAGAGAAATTTAGACCATCTTCAAGCACTAGATTCTTATGAACTTCAACAGTTTATGAAAATAGACTATTTTTCAAAAAGAAATCTGGAATTAACGGAAACGATTCGATCAAAAGCAAAGAAAGGCTCTCTGCTCTGGCTGTTGGATGAAACGAAAACAGCGATGGGAGGTCGTTTGCTTAAACAATGGATTGACCGGCCGCTTCTTCAGGAAAGTGAAATAGTTAGAAGGCAAACATTGGTTGAAACTTTTATCACTAACTATTTCGAACGACAAGACATTCGAGAAAAATTAAAAGAAGTATATGATCTGGAACGTTTAGCGGGAAGAGTAGCATTTGGAAATGTAAATGCTAGAGATTTAGTACAACTAAAACGTTCATTACTTCAGGTTCCGTTTATACAAACAGCTATTGCTGGCATGAATACGAAAGAAGCACATGCCATAATGGAACGTTTGGATCCTTGTGAGGAAATTGTTGATATGCTTGAACGATCTCTCTCTGAAAATCCACCTTTGTCCTTAAAGGACGGAAATTTGATTCAAGATGGCTATAATGAACAGTTGGATCAATACCGAGATGCGAGCCGTAATGGTAAAACGTGGATTGCGCAGCTTGAACGTGAAGAAAGAGAGAAAACGGGGATTAAGTCCCTTAAGGTCGGCTATAACCGTGTGTTCGGCTACTATATTGAGGTAACAAAAGCAAACTTGCATTTGTTAAAAGAAGGTCAATATGAAAGAAAACAAACGTTGACCAACGCGGAACGTTTTATTACTCCGGAGTTGAAGGAAAAGGAAGCATTAATTTTACAAGCTGAAGAAAAAAGTGTTGACCTAGAATATGAGTTATTCACGGAAATAAGGGAATATGTGAAAGAATTTATTCCTAGACTGCAGGCATTAGCAAAAACGATTAGTGAAATAGATGTACTGCAATGTTTCGCAACCATCAGTGAAGAAAGACATTATGTAAAACCCAATTTTTCCAGTGAGCGGACCATGCTCATAAAAGATGGCCGTCATCCAGTAGTGGAAAAGGTCATGAACGCACAAGAATATGTGCCGAATGATTGTTATCTAGACCAGAACAGGGAACTTCTTCTAATTACTGGTCCAAATATGTCCGGGAAAAGCACTTACATGAGACAAGTTGCGCTAACGGCCATTCTCGCTCAAATCGGATGCTTTGTACCAGCTTCAGAAGCTACCTTGCCAATTTTTGACCAAGTCTTTACGAGAATTGGAGCAGCTGACGATTTAATTGCCGGTCAAAGTACGTTTATGGTGGAAATGTTAGAAGCGAACCATGCGATTGCTAATGCAACTAGTGATAGCTTGATATTGTTTGATGAAATTGGCCGTGGTACTTCTACTTATGATGGAATGAGCCTTGCACAAGCAATTATCGAATACATTCATGATAAAATTGGTGCAAAGACATTATTTTCAACACATTATCATGAATTAACGGTTTTAGAAGAAGAATTAAATCATTTGAAGAATGTTCATGTCAGTGCAATTGAACAAAATGGCAAAGTTGTTTTCCTTCATAAAATTAAAGAAGGAGCAGCGGATAAGAGCTACGGAATACATGTAGCGCAGCTTGCTAATTTGCCTTCTGAGTTAATATCCCGTGCAAATGAAATTCTGCAAAGTTTTGAACAACAACAGGAGTACAGGGAAAATGAACAAGGACAAGGAGAAAAACAGAAAGCTGAGAGTGTTAAGGAAATATCACAGCTATCCTTCTTTGAAGAACAGGAACAGGATAAAAAGGTTAATCATCAGTTAACGACAAAGGAAAAACAAATTGTTAATAAAATTAAAAATATTGATATTTTAGACATGACTCCAATGCAAGCAATGAATATCCTATATGAACTTCATAAGAAAGTAAAAAATTGATCAATTGATTGGAAGTTTTTCATAAACATATTAGCGAGGTGACAAGGACCATGGGGAAGATTATTCAGCTCGATGATGCACTATCCAACAAAATTGCTGCCGGTGAAGTAGTGGAGCGGCCTGCTTCAGTTGTAAAAGAGTTAGTTGAGAATGCTATTGACGCGGGCAGTACAATTGTTGAAATAGAAGTTGAAGAGGCTGGTCTTTCAAAAATCCGCATCATTGATAATGGTGATGGAATTGCTGAAGACGATGTCCTAATGGCTTTCAATCGTCACGCCACAAGTAAGATTAAAGATGATAATGACTTATTCCGCATAAGAACATTGGGGTTCAGGGGGGAGGCCCTTCCAAGTATAGCTTCTGTTTCACGGCTTGAAATGAAAAGTTCCACAGGTGATGCAGGAACAAAAATCGTTATAGCTGGAGGAAAAGTAGAAACGTTTGAGAAATCTGCGAGCAGAAAAGGAACAGATATTACGGTAACAGATTTGTTTTATAATACTCCAGCAAGACTAAAGTATATGAAGACCATTCATACAGAGCTCGGTAATATTACTGATATTGTTAATCGATTGGCATTATCCCACCCTGAAGTGTCAATCCGCTTGGTGCACAATGAACGCAAGCTTCTCCATACGAATGGAAACGGGGATGTTCGCCAAGTGTTGGCTGCAATATATGGATTTAATATTGTGAAAAAGATGATACCGATTGAAGAAAGCTCACTAGATTTTTCGGTTCGTGGCTGGATTGCATTACCTGAAATCACAAGGGCGTCTCGAAATTATATTTCGACCATGATCAATGGACGTTTTATCAAGAACTATCCTTTAGTTAAGGCAATTCAAGAAGGATACCATACTTTATTACCAATTGGACGATACCCTATAGTCTGTTTGAATATCGAAATGGATCCATTATTAGTGGATGTCAATGTTCATCCGTCAAAAATGGAGGTACGGTTTAGTAAAGAGCAAGAATTGAACGGATTTATTTCGTCTGTTATCAAAGCAGCGTTTAAAACAAAGGAACTAATCCCAGCGGGTTTTAGCCATGAAAAAAAAGAAGTTCCGAAATCAGAGCAGACGATGTTGGAACTAGATCATATTTCCCTCAATGATGATGTGAAGACAACTGCGGCAGAAACAACATGGGAAAGTGATTCTCCAGCTGATTTTTCAGCACATGTTGTTGAAGAAAGAGTTAGTTTAACACCTGTTACTCGTGAAGAAGATGATGAAAGAAGTGCTAAACGAACTGAACTTTTACGGGAATCAGTAACAAGCCCAGTAATACGAGAACAGGCTCCAATGAATGTTAAGATTGATATTGTCCAAGAGGAAAGACCATCACGAATACCGCCGTTGTATCCTATTGGTCAAATGCATGGAACGTATATTCTTGCTCAAAATGATAAAGGTCTCTATATCATTGATCAGCACGCAGCGCAAGAACGGATTAAATATGAGTTTTTCAAAGAAAAAGTGGGACAAGTACGTAAAGAATTGCAAGAGATGTTAGTTCCATTAACATTAGAATATTCAATGGATGAATATGTAAAGATTGTAGAACATCGCGAGAAGCTTGAAGAGGTTGGGGTATTTCTAGAACCTTTTGGATCAACGAGCTTTATTATTCGATCCCATCCACAATGGTTCCCGAAAGGGGAAGAAAAAGAAACCATTGAAGAAATGATTGAACAGCTGCTCCAAATGAAAAAAGTTGACATCAAAAAATTAAGGGAAGAGGCAGCGATAATGATGAGCTGTAAGGGGTCTATTAAAGCAAATCATTATTTGCAAAGCAGTGAAATTCAGGCATTATTGGATGAATTGCGAAGGACATCTGACCCGTTTACTTGCCCGCATGGAAGACCGATTATCATTCATTATTCTACCTATGAAATGGAAAAAATGTTTAAACGTGTCATGTGAATACAGCTTTTCAACTTGCAGCAAAAGGATACTCGCTGCAAGTTTTTTTATTAAGTTTTATAAAAAGTCGGTCGGCATATGGTAGATAAAGGAGCAATTTCTCTGTTTTTATCCATATCTGCAGAAATATGTAGATAAGTTTTTGCATACCTTCGCAGGAATATTTACGATTAATCTCAAATTAGTAATGAAGACGAAAATAGATGTCAGAAACTTTTAATAGAAAGGTGGGCATTGTATTGAGCTCTGATGCAACTTTACAACAAATAGCCGAAAGCATCCCAAAGTCAGTCTTGAATGCAACAGATAAGGATTTAGAGGGTTTTCAAAAAATAATCGAGGAATCTATTAAATTACGAGAAAGTCACCGTAATCTTCAAAAACTAGTAAAGAATTATTCGACATCCATGATTCAACGATCATAGGCTTCTTAAAAAAATGAATTTGTATAAGAAAAATGTTAAGGAGACGCCCAGACTTAAACAGCGTCTCCCGCTTTTTTAGATTTGTTTAGACTTCAATAATGATTGGAAGGATCATCGGCTTTCTTTTTGTTTGATTAAACAAAAATTGTCCGACTGCTTTTTTGATGTTTTGTTTCATTACATTCCATTGCCGTATATTTGCGTCTTGGAGTTCTTTAGCCGTTTTTTTGACGAGCTCGTTTATTTCTCTAAGCAGGTCTTCTGAATTCTTTACGTAAACAAAGCCGCGTGTGATCGTATCAGGTCCCGAAATGATTTTTCTATCATATTTGTTTATTGTTAATACAATAACGAGCATTCCATCTTCAGAAAGCTGTTTTCGGTCTCTTAAAACAACATCTCCGACATCACCGACTCCAATTCCATCTACATACGTATTGCCCGCAGGGACATTCCGAGTCTGGACCGCTTCTGAGTTAACAAAATCAACGACATCCCCATTGTTTATAATAAAGGTGTTTTCTGTCTCAACCCCAACAGCCTCAGCTAATAGCCGATGCTGGTGAAGCATGCGGAACTCACCATGAATAGGAATAAAATATTTCGGCTTCATCAGGGTCAGCATGAGCTTTAAATCCTCCTGATAACCATGTCCCGAAACATGCATTCCTGTCCCGGAACCAGACCCGTAGATGACTTTAGCACCCAGTTGAAATAGATTATCAACGATTCGAGAGACGTTTTTTTCATTACCGGGTATCGGGCCGGCAGCCAAAATAACGGTATCTCCTGGATGAACCGAAACATCCCGGTAGTTTCCAGTGGAGAGGCGGGAAAGTGCGGCCATTGGCTCTCCTTGGCTTCCGGTACACAGGATCGCTACATTCTCTGAAGGGAAATTGTCCACTTCATGTGCTTCAATTAACATTCCCTCTGGGATATCTACATAACCACGTTCCATTGCAACGGATACAACGTTAACCATACTGCGGCCAAGTAATGCCAGCTTTCGATTTGTTTTGATCGCTGCATGTACAATTTGCTGAACTCGGTTTATATTCGAAGCAAAGGTCGATATAATGACTTTTTGATCCGCCTTCATGAAGGCCTCCTCCACATGATCTGCCACTATTCGTTCCGAAGGAGTTAATCCTGGTCTTTCTGCATTGGTACTTTCGGATATAAGAGCTAAGACACCATTCGTCCCTATCTGAGCCATTTTATGGATATCAGAATATTGGTCATTTGCAGGTGTTAAATCAAATTTGAAATCCCCGGTATGAACAACTGCTCCTTGAGGCGTCTGAAAGACAATTCCCAAACAGTCAGGGATGCTATGGTTTGTTTTAAAGAAAGTAACATTTATATTACCAAACTCTAAGTTTGACTCGGAATCAATCGGAATTAGTTTGCTATCTCTCAGCAGCTTATGTTCGGTTAATTTCAACTCAATTAATCCGAGCGTAAATTTAGAAGCGTAAATTGGTACATTTAAACTTTTCAAAAAGTAGGGAATGCCGCCAATGTGATCTTCATGTCCATGTGTGACGATTAATGCACGAATTTTATCCCTATTTTCCTGCAAATAAGTGATATCCGGAATGATTAAATCTATTCCGAGCAGACTTTCATCCGGAAATTTAGATCCGCAATCAATGATAATAATATCATCACCATATTGAAGTACATACATGTTCTTTCCAATTTCATTAATCCCGCCCAGTGCGAAAATCGATAAAGTGTTGTCATAGGTTCCCAAAATCATTAACCTCCCGTTTGCATGATGTTGGTAGTATTCCCCACCTGAAATTTCTTTATCAAGAAGCTTTAAATCTGTGACTTTTCTGAAACCTTTTCGTCAGATATATAGACAGCGATAATTAATATCTGTAGACGTACTAATTATTTCCTAACCAAGTGTTGAAATATTCACTACTTAAAAAGTCTAAGAAACAATGGGGGTGAATAAATGTCTGTAGTTTTGTTGATAGGAGCAGCAACTGCTTTCATTTTAATTGTTTTTGCTATTTTGGTTACGGTCAAAAATAAAGAAGAAGAGGGTGAAACAATGATTCGTCATTTATACACATATTTGGTGTTGTTTGCAACACTTATGATGGTGATTGGAGGGGGCATTTCAATATTTATGGCAAGTGCTGATCTAATTAGTCCTCCATCTTATTATCAAAGTTATTCTGATTTTAAGATGATGAAAGAATCAGGAAAAATGGAAGGTAATAAGGAAGAAGTAAGTGAAG
This sequence comes from Robertmurraya dakarensis, assembly GCF_900156875.1. Lineage (GTDB taxonomy): Bacteria > Bacillota > Bacilli > Bacillales > Cytobacillaceae > Robertmurraya > Robertmurraya dakarensis. Next base: position 1,408,130 of record NZ_LT707408.1, read on the forward strand.
AGGAGCTAATGAAGGAATATGAACAAATAGTTGAAGACCAGAAAAACCGCCAACGTGAAAATGCTAAGAACCAGATTATCAAAAGCCTTGGTTTTATTGTCATTCCATTACCTATCTTTATCTATTTCAATCGGATGAGGAGAAAGATAGTCGAATAAGAAGGAAAAAACTCCTGTTGCTGTTTTTCAGTAATATTTAGGTGAGCCCAAATAGGTTGTACACCACTTCCATCTCTACTGTGAACGACATACACTAGATTGACTCTAGTTAAAGAGAGGGAGGAATGCGCATGTTTATGAATCGACAAGATTTAGAGATGCAAAGACAATATGGTTATGGATACGGTGATTTCGGAGGCTTTCCCCCAGCTTATGGAAGCTACGGTCCTAGTTATGGCTACCCAGGCGTAGGTTATGGATATCAAGGCTACGGCCCAGGGTACGGTCCAGGCTACGGCCCAGGTTATGGCGGCTATGGGTTCCCTTCTGGAGGAGGGTACGGAGGCTTTGGCTCTGGACTTGGAGCCGGGTTATTAGGGTTTGGTGCAGGTTTATTAGGAGGATCTCTATTAGATGGGTCTTTCGGCCAAAGTGGACACCACGGACATGGTGGACATCACGGTCATCATGGACATCATGGACACCACGGAAATAGACATCAACGATTCTATTAAAATAAAAGGACGCCCATTGGGTGTCCTTTTAGCAATTCAATAATTATTTAGCTGCGTGCTGCAATTTATCGATAAACTTTAATGCTTTTCCAGTTCCAATCGCCACGGATTCCAGCGGGCTCGGAGCTAACTCTACAGGAACGAATATTTCTTCACTAATCCATTCCCGTAAGCCGTTTAATAAGGAGCCTCCACCGGAAAGGATAACGCCTCGATCCACAATGTCACCGCTGAGTTCTGCTGGGCTATCCTCCAATGTTGCACGAAGCGCTTCTAAGATGTGGAGCATAGATTCTTTTAGGGTGTCTCTAATTTCTACGGAAGTAAGTGTGATAGTCTTTGGTAATCCTGTAACTAAATCACGACCTCTTATCTCCATGGTTAGTACTTCGTGGTCGATGGGGGCATAACCGATTTCTTTCTTAATTTCTTCAGCGGTTCTCTCCCCAATTAACACATTATACTCTTTCCGGACGAACTGGATAATATCGTCATCTAAGCGGTCGCCGCCTACTTTAATAGAATGGCATGCTACGACACCGCCAAACGAAATAATTGCTACTTCTGTAGATCCTCCACCTATATCTACCACAACATTTGCTACAGGTTCGTCAACTGGAAGCCCTGCCCCAATTGCTGCAGCAACCGGTTCTTCAATTAAAATAACCTTCTTAGCTCCTGCATTCCGTACAGCATCCTGTATCGCACGTCTATCCACACTTGTTGAACCAGATGGCGTACAGACGACAACATTAGGCTTTCGTAACGTCATCCCTATATTTTTAGAAACCTTTTTCATGATCGCTTTTAGCATCTCTGTTGTTACTTCGTAATCTGCGATTACTCCGTCCTTGAGAGGGCGAATGGCTACAATTCTGCCAGGGGTCTTGCCTATCATCATTTTTGCTTCATGGCCAACAGCTAGAACTTTTTTTGACTCTGTATCTATGGCAACAACAGAGGGCTCGTCCAAAATAATACCTTTATTTTTACTATATACCAAAATATTAGCTGTACCTAAATCAATTCCAATTTCAGTTGTTGCAAGCATTCTTTTTCCCACCAATTCTAATTTATGTTTCAACTATTCATTAAACAGCACTATACTGTTCTATTAAGGTACCATGAATATGGGGGTGAAAGTGAGATTGTTATACAATCGTTAACAAAATGCAATCTTTGATGTAAACATTGGAAAATTTGGAAGAGGTTGATTAGAGACTAGAAAATTGGTTATAATGCATAGATGTTATATAATTTAATTATTGACTGATTTTTACATACGAGAGAGAAAAATGGTATACTTTTTTTAGTAATTAAGACAATAGAAAGTCGTGGGGAATATTGGACAAAAAAGAAAAGCTGCTTGTGATTATTGGTCCTACTGCAGTCGGAAAGACAAAGCTAAGCATAGAACTTGCGAAGAAATTTAATGGTGAAGTAATTAGCGGGGATTCAATGCAGATTTATAGAGGAATGGATATTGGTACTGCCAAAATAACACCTGCAGAGATGGAGGGAGTTCCGCATCATTTACTCGATATCCGCAATCCTGAAGAACCCTTTTCAGTTGCTGAATTCCAAGAGCTTGTCCGAAAAAAAATAACGGAAATTACAAGTAGAGGAAACCTTCCTATGATTGTAGGCGGTACAGGGCTGTATATTCAGTCAGTTATCTATGATTATCGTTTTTCTGATGCTGCTTCTGATGAACATTTTCGCAAAAGGCTGGAAAAAAAAGCGCAGGAAGAGGGAAATAGTGAGATACATAAGATGCTTTCTCAAGTAGATCCTCAAGGAGCAGAAAAAATCCACCCAAATAATGTTCGAAGAGTGATTAGAGCATTGGAGATCTATCATTGCACTGGAAAGACGGCTTCGCAAGTGCAAGAATCGCAGATGCCTGAACATCTTTATGAAGAGGCTTTGATTGGACTAACGATGGAACGGGAAAAGCTCTACAATAGAATTAATGATCGCGTTAATCAAATGATGGAACAAGGACTTCTTGAGGAGGTAAAGTCTCTTTACCAATCAGGACTGAAGAGCTGTCAATCAATCCAAGCAATTGGATATAAAGAACTTTATGATTATTTTGATGAAAAAAATACTTTAGAAGATGCGGTTGAACAGCTAAAGCAAAATTCCCGCCGATATGCTAAAAGACAGTTAACATGGTTTCGAAATAAGATGAATGTAGAGTGGTTCGATATGACAGATGTAACGAATGAAGCAATTTTACATAAAAAAATTGAGGAAATTTCTAACTATATTGAAGGAAAGCTAGAAATTAAATCGAATAATTAATAATAGAGATAAAAGAGGAGGATACACGATGAAACAATCCATTAATATTCAAGACCAGTTTTTGAATCAGCTCCGCAAAGATGGTACCAGTGTTACAGTATTTTTATTAAACGGGTTTCAATTAAGAGGACAAATTAAGGGCTTTGATAACTTTACGGTTCTATTTGAATCGGAAGGAAAGCAACAGCTTGTATATAAGCATGCCATTTCTACATTTGCGCCGCAAAGAAATGTACAAATTGACTTAGAGGTTCCGCAACAAGCACAACAACAATCATAAATATAAGCGGTAAGGGAACTCTCCGGGACAGCTTAAGAAACCTGGATTATCTCAATGTACAATGATTAGAAAACTTCATATTCAATATATGATCTCTTGAGAAAAAACTTCCATTTCTATTGAAATGGAAGTTTTTTGTGTTACAGCTTATAGGAGAAAACATCAAAATAGAAACTTTTTTAATGATTTTAGGGTGTACTGAATACATATTAATAAGCTGTTTATTCAATGGTTCAGAATATGAAAATAAATGGGCTTCTGTCACAAATGCAGCAAGACTTGCGTATACTGTTTTAGAATTGTGAGGTGAAAGCTTTGGACCAACCATTCCGCATGAAAAATAACGGACAAATTAGTATTGTACTTAATTCACAAAAAAGGAAAAACATAGCGAAAGAACTGCCAGATACGAAAGTTGTTCCAAAGGTCATTCCTCCTGAGCATACAGCGTTGAAGGAAATTGAAGAGGAACTGGGTGCACTTGTAGGGATGGAGGAAATGAAAAAAACAATTAAAGAAATTTATGCATGGATTTATGTAAATAAAAAGCGTGAAGAAGCAGGCTTGAAAGCAGGGAAACAAGCTCTTCATATGATGTTTAAAGGAAATCCAGGAACCGGGAAAACAACAGTGGCAAGGCTTATTGGTAAACTATTTCAAAAAATGAATGTTCTTTCGAAGGGACATCTGATTGAAGCAGAACGAGCCGACTTAGTTGGTGAGTATATTGGTCATACAGCTCAAAAAACAAGAGATTTGATAAAAAAGGCGATGGGCGGAATACTGTTTGTGGATGAAGCTTACTCTCTAGGACGCGGAGGAGAGAAGGACTTTGGAAAAGAGGCCATAGATACAATGGTGAAGCATATGGAAGATAAACAGCATGACTTCATCTTAATACTAGCCGGTTATTCTCGGGAAATGGACCAGTTTTTAAATCTGAACCCTGGATTGCATTCCCGGTTTCCGCTAGTCGTTGATTTTCCTGATTATACAATTGATCAGTTAATGGAAATTGGAGAAAAAATGTTGGTAGAAAAAGAATATGTCTTAAGCCATGAGGCAGAAAAGAAACTCCGTGAGCACTTATTTTGGGTAAAAGCTGCACATACAAACAGCTTTTCCAATGGAAGATATATGAGAAATATTATCGAAAAATCAATAAGAGCTCAATCGATGAGATTGTTAATGAGCAATAACTATGACCGCCACGATCTCATGACGATTAGGAGCAATGATCTCGTATTTGATACTGAGGACTAAGGGAGGATTCAGAACACTTTTCTGAGTCCTCTCTTTATGTTTTTAATCATTCTTTTTGCGATTTAGGAGAAATTAGTGTTACAAAACCTTTTTTGTTATGATGTTCTCATGGAAATAAAGCGATGGGGGGATTTTACTTGACTGAACAGACTGTATTGGAAAAGGTCATTATCGTCGGCTGTCAAACGGTGGAAGACGATCTTCGTTATCAATATTCAATTGATGAATTGCAATCGTTGACAGAAACAGCAAAAGCAAAGGTTGTGGCAACCTTAACGCAAAAGAGAGAAAAAATTCATCCATCAACATACATAGGCAAGGGGAAAGTAGAAGAATTAAAAGCACTAGAAGACGAACTTGAGGCAGAATTAATTATCTTTAATGATGAGTTATCGCCAAGCCAAGTTAGAAACTTATCATCGTATATTAACGCAAGAATCATTGATCGTACGCAATTAATTTTAGATATTTTTGCGCAGAGAGCACGTTCGAAGGAAGGAAAACTGCAGGTAGAGCTAGCTCAACTCCAATATTTACTGCCAAGGTTAGGTGGACAAGGAACACAGCTTTCAAGATTAGGTGCTGGAATTGGAACAAGAGGGCCGGGTGAAACTCAGCTTGAAACGGACAGGCGGCACATCAGAAGACGGATTGATGATATCAAAACACAGCTATCCGTTATTGTGAAACACCGAGATCGGTATCGAGAAAGAAGAAAGAAAAATAAGGCTTTTCAAATAGCCCTCGTTGGATATACGAATGCTGGTAAATCTACCTTATTTAATCGATTAGCAGAAGCAGATTCTTTTGAAGAAAATCAATTATTTGCGACGCTTGATCCGTTAACAAGGAAATTGATATTACCTAGCGGCTTCACTGTACTTCTGACAGATACCGTTGGTTTTATTCAAGACCTGCCGACAACGCTTATCGCAGCATTCCGATCAACGTTGGAAGAAGTTAGGGAAGCTGATTTGCTGCTTCATGTAGTCGATATGTCAAGTCCAGATTATTTTCAGCATGAACAAACCGTTCATAAGCTTTTGGAAGAATTGGAAATTCACCAAATACCTCAGCTGACGGTATATAATAAGAAAGATTTGATGCATATGGATTTTGTACCTTCGGCAAAAACAGAATCCATACAGATTAGTGCTCTCAATGAATCCGATCAAAGCGTGCTAAAGAATCAAATTGAAAGAATGGTAATCGATAGCATGGAAAGCTATCATGTTGAAGTTCCTTCGACTGAAGGGAAGCTCCTCTCCCAATTAAAAAATGAAACGATCCTGCGGGAACTAACTTTTAATGAAGAGAAGCAGATTTATTTGTGTAAAGGTTATGCGCCTGCTGACCATCAAATTTATGGACAGCTTAACAAGTATTCGAAATAGATAGGAGAAACAACATGTTTAAGTCATTAAAGTATGGGGAAACACTACAAAAATTAGTTGAAGAGGTAGAGAGGCAGAATGCGCCTCTCTACAAAGAAGTGGATGAGAGAATCGATTCTAATCAATTTCGGGTTCTCACCAGTTTTCAGAATCATCGAATCAGTGACTCTCATTTTATCCCGTCTACAGGCTACGGGTATGATGATATCGGAAGAGATTCTTTGGAAAATGTATATGCAGAGGTATTCGGCGGTGAGGCCGGTATGGTTAGACCTCAAATTATTTCAGGCACTCATGCCATTTCAATTGCCTTATTTGGAGTTCTTAGACCTGGTGATGAATTATTGTATATTACCGGTAGTCCATACGACACCCTTGAAGAAATAGTCGGAATTAGAGGAAATGGGGTCGGTTCTTTAAAAGAGTTTGGGATCGGATACAATAGTATCCCTTTAAATGATGCAGGAGGTGTCGACTTTCCTGCAGTGCAAAAGGCAATAAAGGACAACACTAAGATGATCGGGATTCAGAGGTCCAAGGGTTATGCCGATCGTCCATCTTTTACGATTCAAGATATTAAAGAAATGATCTCTTTTGTGAAGGAAATAAAATCGGATATTGTTGTTTTTGTCGATAATTGTTATGGTGAATTCGTAGAAGAGCTTGAGCCATGTCATGTTGGTGCCGACTTAATAGCGGGATCACTGATAAAAAACCCTGGCGGGGGTTTAGCGAAAACGGGTGGATACATAGTAGGAAAAGAAAAATATGTGGAGGCATGTTCATACAGGTTGACATCTCCAGGGATTGGGAAAGAAGCAGGAGCGTCTTTGTATAGTTTGCAGGAAATGTATCAAGGTTTCTTTATGGCGCCGCATATTGTCGGTCAAGCTGTAAAAGGGGCTATTTTTACGTCTGCTTTGTTAGAAAGACTTGGAATGAAGACTCATCCTAGATGGGATGCGAAAAGAACAGACCTTATCCAATCTGTTCAGTTTGATGACAAGGATAAGATGGTGGCCTTCTGCCAAGCGATTCAATTTGCTTCTCCGATCAATTCACATGTTACTCCATATCCAAGCTATATGCCAGGTTATGAAGATGATGTGATTATGGCAGCAGGAACCTTTATTCAAGGAGCGAGTATTGAGCTGACAGCAGATGGTCCAACTCGTCCGCCATTTATAGCTTATGTTCAAGGTGGATTAACCTATTCACATGTAAAGATGGCGGTTTGTATTGCGCTAAATACATTGTTAGAAAGAGGATTAATTGAATTGAATTAGAGAATCGTATATACGAATCTATTGTCTCAATAAGTATAGAAAAATAATTTTATTTTTTATGTTATAAAACATAACATTGTGTTGACAGATAATCTAACAATACATATAATGAGAATATAATAGAAAACATGAAGGAGCTAATTAAATGAGCGGAAGCGAAATTCGTCGTACGATGCCACTTTTTCCAATCGGGATTGTGATGCAGCTGACAGATCTCACCGCAAGGCAGATTCGTTATTACGAAGAGCACGAATTGATTACTCCGGCAAGAACAGAAGGAAACAGAAGAATGTTTTCTCTGAATGATATTGACTTGTTGTTAGAAATTAAAGATCTTATCGACCAAGGTGTCAATCTTGCTGGGATCAAACAATTATTCTCTGCTAAGAATGAAAAGCCAGCAGCCGAAGAGGCTAAGAAAGAGGATGAAAAAGTTAGACGTGAATTATCTGACGATGAATTAAGGAAACTCCTTAGAACTGAGCTAATGCAAGCAGGGCGCTTTAATCGTTCATCATTGCGTGCAGGTGATATGTCTCGCTTTTTTCACTAATAAATGAATAGAAATGGAGAGGATTTACAATGGGAAAGTATACAAAAGATGATATTAGAAGATTGGCAACAGAAGAAAATGTTAAGTTTATTCGCCTGCAATTTACAGATATTCTAGGAACAATCAAAAACGTTGAAATTCCAATTAGCCAATTAGAAAAAGCATTAGATAATAAGATGATGTTTGATGGATCATCTATCGAAGGGTTTGTCCGTATCGAAGAATCAGATATGTACTTATATCCAGACTTAGATACATGGGTGATTTTCCCTTGGACAGCTGAAAAAGGAAAGGTAGCCCGCCTAATCTGTGATATTTATAGTGCTGATGGTACCCCATTTGCTGGAGATCCTCGTAATAATTTAAAGCGTGTGTTAAAGGAAATGGAAGACTTAGGGTTTACAGACTTTAACTTAGGACCTGAGCCAGAGTTCTTTCTATTCAAGTTAGATGAAAAGGGTGAACCGACTCTTGAACTAAATGACAATGGCGGTTATTTTGACTTAGCTCCAACAGATCTTGGGGAAAACTGCCGTCGTGATATCGTGTTAGAGCTTGAAGAAATGGGATTTGAGATTGAAGCTTCTCACCATGAGGTTGCACCTGGGCAGCATGAAATAGATTTCAAATATGCGGATGCGATTACTGCATGTGACCAAATCCAAACATTCAAATTGGTTGTTAAGACAATTGCTCGCAAGCATGGTCTTCATGCGACATTTATGCCAAAACCATTGTTTGGTGTTAACGGTTCTGGAATGCATTGTAATGTTTCTTTATTCAAAAATGGTAAGAACGCATTCTATGATCAAACAGGCGATTTAGAATTAAGTGATACTGCTCGTCAGTTCATTGCTGGAATCATTAGCCATGCACCTAGCTTTACAGCTGTTACAAATCCAACGGTGAACTCTTACAAGCGTCTTGTACCAGGTTATGAAGCACCTTGTTACGTTGCTTGGTCAGCTCAAAACAGATCACCATTAATTCGTATTCCAGCTTCTCGCGGTATAAGTACACGCGTTGAAGTACGTAGCGTTGACCCGGCTGCAAACCCATATTTAGCAATGGCTGTCCTTCTAAGTGCTGGTTTAGATGGAATCAAAAATGGTGCTACACCACCGGCACCAGTTGACCGAAACATCTATGTAATGAGCAGAGAAGAACGCATTGAAGAAGGAATCGTTGATCTTCCGGCTACATTAGCTCAAGCTCTTGATGAACTAAAGAAAGATGAAGTAATGTTGAACGCATTAGGTGAGCATATCGTTGAGCACTTCATTGAAGCTAAAGAGATTGAATGGGATATGTTCCGTACGCAAGTACACCCATGGGAAAGAGAACAATACATGTCAATGTATTAATACAAGGAAGCCTTGGCACTTTAAGTGTCAAGGTTTTTTTATTGGGCTCATTAAAATAAAAAAGCATTCAAATAGTATGTTATGAATGCTATCAATTTATATCTTTATTGGGTAATGAATCAAGGACCTGCTCAATCGGGATGGCAAAACCTACTTCTTCGGTTGTTGATTTTGCATACACTACACCGATAACTGTACCGTTTTCACTGATCAATGGACTCCCGCTATTTCCTTTGTAGATAGGTGCTGAAAGCCTGATAACGCCGCTTTTATGAGATTCTTTCAAGATATTTCCTTCATTAACAATTTGATTATGAAAAAGCGGATTTCCAATCACGTATATATGATCTTGGACATTCCAAGCGTCTGGCTCACTAAGACTGAGATAGGGTAGTTTTTCCCCTTTAATCTCAAGGAAAGCAAGGTCTATATCGGTTTCTTCATGGATAATCTCAGCGTTCATTAATTCGCCGTTAGGAAAAATAACAGTAATTGGATACATGTCATCAACAACATGTCTGTTTGTAACAATTAATCCATCTTCAGAGATGTTAAAACCTGTTCCTTTTGAATATTGATCTTGAATGGTGACAACGGCTTCTTTATATAATTTAATATCCCCTTGCTGAGAAAGTTCATGAGATTTTTTTAAAAATTTAATAGATGCAAGGTTAACCACTTGCGGCCACACTTGATTTAGGCTGACAAGTAAAGCGATTGCCAATAAGCCCGCGATGACTCTGCGAACCAAAGCCTTTCGTTTTCTTTGACGTTCTCTTAATTCTAGATCTTCTTCATTAGGTAAAAAATCTTCCAGAGGTGGTTCATCATAGTGCTCCTCATTTTCATTATGTTCATGACGATCCATATGCACGATTTCCTCTCACCGATTATTATTCATGAATTTTCTGTCATAATTGTTATCATATATTCATTAATATGAACATTTCCTCTCTAATTATCACATAAACATCAGTATGTAAAAAAGCATTCAGTCTTGAATTGCCTGAATGCATTTAACCTTTTTTACCTTATTCTCAAAGGGTTACTCTCATTTTTTGTCTCAAGTGAAGTATCCTGCTTAATGGTAATAAGGACTTTTCTCTTTAATTCCTCTTCGAGCACATTTTCTAATGCGCTTATAAATTGTTGATCTAAACGTTCATTACCGACAATAGTTAACATGATATGATAGGTACCCGATCCTTGGGTATAAGAAAATTCAAAATCTTCAAGTTCGGTTCCATCGAAAAGAGTGAGTTTCTCTAATACTTTGTTCTCGATGATTTCCCCCGGTGTTTTATAGTATTTGAAAGCAGACCATATGTAGCCATGGAGCAGGATAATACCACCATGATGTAAAAATAAGCATCAGGTTGAGAGTCTCGTTTAATAGTGGTAAGGATTTTGGTTAATTCATGTTCAGATAACACATGCCTTTTCTTTTTACTAGTTTTGACGGTAGTATCTTCTCTGATAGTTGGCTCCATTTTTATATACCTCTCATTTCCTATATGGCTATTATACTAAGGAACTAGGTGGTATGTATTTGATGAATTTATGAAATAAGTTGGGGTTCACGATCTTCTAGCGCATAAAAAAAAGCAGACATTTGACTGCTGCTTTTTAAGAGATTCTTATAGTTAGTGAATGTGACGATAAACGCCGATTACTTTACCTAGAATGGAAACATTTCTTAAAATGATGGGTTCCATAGTAGAGTTTTCTGGCTGCAGGCGAATATAGTCCTTTTCTTTAAAAAAGCGTTTAACTGTCGCTTCATCTTCTTCTGTCATCGCAACGACAATATCCCCATTATTTGCTGTTTGCTGCTGTCTGACAATGACATAATCACCATCAAGTATTCCGGCTTCAATCATACTTTCTCCCATGATTTCAAGCATGAAAACTGATTCGTCCGCAGGTGCTAAACGTTCCGGCAATGGAAAAAACTCTTCAACATTTTCAATTGCGGTTATTGGAAGTCCTGCAGTAACCTTCCCAACAATCGGTACATTAATTACATTGCTCTTTGGAATATTGGAAGCGTCATCTATTTCCAAAATCTCAATGGCACGCGGTTTGGTTGGGTCACGGCGAATTAGTCCCTTACTTTCTAGTCTTGCAAGATGCCCATGCACGGTCGAACTTGATGCAAGACCAACAGCTTCCCCAATTTCACGCACAGATGGCGGATATCCTTTTTGCTTTACTTCTTCTTTAATAAATTCCAGAATGTCTTGCTGCCTTTTTGATAGTTTCACCATTCCAACACACCTCGTCTGGATAATCTTTGATTTATTATAGCATGTATTTCCACTGCATACAAACATAAGTTCGAATTTTTGGGTTGACAGAAACAAATGTTCGTATTAAAATCATCATTAAAGAACGAAAAACGAACATATATTCTTAATCAGAGGTGTTTGAAATGAGGAAAATCTGGAAGCGGCATTCCTATGCAATTATATTAATTCTATTAAGCTTTTCGATTACGTTAATTCTTTCAGAGAAATCTAGTGATGAAACAGATGAATACATTGCTATCAAAGTAATGGAGGGAGAAACCATTTGGGAGATTTCAGAAAGATATGCTGAGGAACATGGTCTGTCGCCTAATCAATTTATCAATTGGGTAAAGAAAACGAATGAAATTGATGAATACATTCTTGCGGGAGAGTCAATTATTATTCCAGTTTCTAAAGAAAAGTTATATGCTAATAATTACGCAAGTATAGAAAAAAATGATGAATAAAGGGAAGTTTTTATGAAAGCTATTATTTATTGCAGGGTTAGCACGAATAAAGATACACAAGAAACTTCTTTAAGAAGACAGGAAGAAGAACTGTTGGCGCTTGCTGATCGCAATAAATTCCAAGTCGTCAAAGTCATAAGGGAAAAAGCAAGCGGATATGATTTAGATAGAGAGGGAATGATTGAGCTTTTAACATTGATAAAAGACAAGGAAGTTAAGGCTGTGCTTATTCAGGATGAAACAAGACTAGGGAGAGGCAATGCTAAAATAGCGCTTTTGCATTGTATTATTAAAGAAGGCGTTACTTTATATTCAATTGCCCATAACGGACAATTGCAAATTTCTGATTCGGACTCAATGGTACTGCAAATAGTAGGAATCGTAGAGGAATATCAAAGAAAAATACATAATATTAAGATTAAAAGAGGGATGGATAAAGCCATAAAAAATGGTTACCGGCCTGAGAAAAATTTAAAAAATGTAGGAATGAACTCCGGAAGAGACAGGCTTGAGGTCCCTATTGATGAAATCATTCGTTTGAGAAAGAATGATCTTACATTTTCTGAAATAGCTGCTACTTTAAGAGGCTTCGGACATAATATTTCAAAAGCTACCGTTCACCGAAGATACAAAGAGTATGTTGATAATCTAAAGAAGGATTAGTCATAAGCTCTATACTTGTAAATATATTAGGTTTCTAGTAACATAAAGTGAACCTTCTTTTAGAAGTTTCTTTTTGTTTACCATTAAATCCATCATATTTGAATATATAGTACGATAAAGGAGCTTGGAAATGCTATCTAAGGAGAAATTAGCAAGAATTAATGAGCTGGCCAACAAAGCAAAGAATTCTCGTTTAACGGAGGAAGAAGCGAAGGAACAATCTAGACTGAGAAAAGAGTACTTACAAACTTTTCGCTCATCCATGTTAAATACGTTAAAGGGCGTAACAATCGTTGACCCTAATGGCGAAGATGTGACACCAAAAAAGTTAAAAGAATATCAAAATAAAAATCGTTTACATTAATAAGGTAATGATAGGGAATACAATACATTGTATTCCTTTTTTGTTAGGGGAGAAAATTTTTAAGATAGGTCAAATTTTGTATTTTTATAATAGTGGTTTGTAAGTAGGAATATCGGTATAATTCTCCTTTTTTTTCGTTATTATCCAATTAACCATTGTACAAAGAAACAACCCACTATAATATAAGTAAGTAGGTATACATACAATAGAAGGGATTGAACAAAATGTTTGGACAAGTTGATACTTTATCGATTAACACAATAAGAACTTTGTCAATCGATGCAATTGAGAAAGCAAATTCAGGCCATCCTGGAATGCCAATGGGAGCAGCACCGATGGCATATACACTTTGGACACGCTATATGAATATTAACCCAAAGAATCCTGAGTGGTTTAATCGTGATCGCTTTGTTTTATCTGCAGGTCATGGGTCAATGTTATTGTACAGCCTCCTTCACTTATCAGGCTATGATGTCAGCATGGATGACATTAAGGATTTCCGCCAATGGGGTAGTAAAACACCTGGCCATCCTGAATACGGGCATACTCCAGGGGTAGACGCTACAACAGGCCCATTAGGCCAAGGTATTTCAATGGCAGTTGGGATGGCTATGGCTGAACGTCATTTAGCTGCTGTATATAATAAGGATCAATATGAATTAGTAAATCATTATACATACAGTATTTGTGGTGACGGTGACTTAATGGAAGGAGTATCTGCAGAAGCAGCTTCTTTAGCAGGTCACTTAAAATTGGGCAAATTAGTGGTTCTTTATGATTCAAATGATATCTCACTAGATGGGGATTTAGATCGATCATTCTCAGAAAGTGTAGCAAAGCGTTTTGATTCATATGGTTGGCAGTACCTGCGTGTGGAAGATGGCAATGATCTTAATGAAATTGCTAAAGCTATTGAAGAAGCAAAAGGTGATGAAAATAGACCGACCTTAATTGAAGTTAGAACCATCATTGGTTATGGTTCACCGTCTAAATCTGGAAAATCTGACGTTCACGGTGCTCCTTTAGGTGCGGACGAACTTAAGCTAACTAAAGAAGCCTACAAATGGGACTTTGAAGCTGATTTTCATGTTCCAGAAGAGGTGTACGATCAGTTTAAGAAATTCACGCTTGAAAATGGTCAGAAGAAAGAAAAAGAATGGAACGATACACTTGCAGCTTATAAAAATGAGTATCCTGAATTAGGAGCTCAATTTGAAGCAGCAATGAAGGGTGAGCTAATCCAAGGATGGGATAAGGATCTCCCTGTATATGAAGAAGGTAAAAGTCTTGCTTCGCGTGCATCATCAGGAGAAGCTTTAAATGCGATTGCCAAAAATCTTCCGTACTTTGTCGGTGGATCTGCTGACCTAGCTGGTTCCAATAAGACAACAATAAAAGGAACAGATGATTTTACACCAGCTAACTATGCTGGAAGAAATATATGGTTTGGTGTACGTGAATTTGCAATGGGTGCGGCTATGAATGGTATGGCTCTTCACGGTGGAGTCAAGGTATTTGGTGGAACATTCTTTGTATTTTCTGATTATTTACGCCCAGCAATCCGTTTAGCTGCGTTAATGAAGCTTCCAGTAACCTATGTGTTTACACATGATAGTATCGCTGTTGGAGAAGATGGGCCTACACATGAGCCTGTAGAGCAATTGGCAGCACTGCGTGCAATGCCGAATATCAATGTCGTTCGTCCAGCAGATGGAAATGAAACAGCTGCAGCATGGAAAATTGCAGTTGAATCAACGGATGAACCGACCGCACTTGTCTTAACTCGTCAAAATTTACCGACGATCAAAGGTACAGATGCAAATGCTTATGAGGGAGTATCCAAAGGTGCATATGTAGTATCACCTGCAGAAAATGGTAATCCGGATGTTCTTCTTTTAGCGTCAGGATCTGAAGTTGGCCTTGCAGTGGAGGCACAGAAAGCATTGGTGAATGAGGGTATACAGGCATCTGTAGTAAGTATGCCATCATGGTACAGATTCGAAAAGCAGTCAAAAGAATATAAGGAAAGTGTTATTCCTAAAAATGTGAAAAAGCGCTTAGGTATCGAAATGGGAGCTTCATTAGGTTGGCATCGCTATACAGGAGATGAAGGAGATGTACTAGCGATTGATCAATTTGGTGCTTCTGCTCCAGGTGAAACCATTATGAAAGAATATGGTTTTACTGTTGAGAACGTCGTAGCACGAGTGAAAGCTTTATTAAATAATTAATATTTTTGAGAGACATTGGGCGTATACCAATGTCTCTCTTTAACTTTTGAGGTATAGACACGGTTCCTTTTCCTCCCTTTTTAAATGATGTTCATATATAATAATAGTACTAATAGTTGGAAATTTATGAATTCGACAAAAAAAGTGAAAATTTTTGACTTAATAGAACAAACTATTGGAATTCTTTTTACTATAATGAAAGAAAAGGGAAAAAAGGAGAGGGGATTTAGTGAGAAACTATCAAGTATATTTAATTGATGATGAATTTGCCTCCCATTACTTTGGAAGAGAAAGTATGTTTTATAAACTTTTTAAGGATTATGATAGATCTTTTGGAGATATGAAAGTCATTTTATCTAAACAGATAAATTTTATTACGAAACCAATCCCTACCTTAAGAATCCACCAAACCATTCATCAGCATCTCCAAAAAAAGCGAGGATTTCGCACAAATAAAGGTAAATACTATTACGAAATTGGAAAAAATAGCTGCGCAAATCTCGCTGTCCATGACCGTTATATAGAAATACAAGCAAGTGGAAGCTATGAATCAGAAACAGTATTTTTTGAAGTATTGCGAAAAAATGAGCATTCTTTTTTAGCGATTGACTTGAACAATGATCGTTACGGATGGTTAAAACCGATTAAGGAAAGAAAATTTGTTTAAATGTAAGAAAATCTGAGTCAAATATTGTATAATAGCATTTGGTCTAGTACACTTTATGATAGACAACATGAAGGAGGAAGTATATATGTGGACATATATTCTAGTCGGTATACTAGCTTTGCTTGCTGGTGTAGCACTAGGATTTTTCATTGCTCGTAGATACATGATGGACTACTTGAAGAAAAATCCACCAATTAACGAACAAATGCTAAAAATGATGATGATGCAAATGGGAATGAAACCTTCTCAGAAGAAAATCAATCAAATGATGCAGGCGATGAATAAGCAGCAAGGCAAGTAATAATAGATAAATCCTGCTGAACGGGCAGTTAAGCGGGATTTTTCTTGAGCATTTATATGAGCGATTCAACTAATTTAAACCACTTTTTCTTATAAGTTAGAAATAGTGGTTTTTTATGTTTCCTGCCTAATGGAGTTCAAAAACAATCGTGAATTAATTTCTTAATCATTACCTTGAGTTTTTTATAAAAGTGTCATGGAAAACTCAAGGTAATGATTGTTTTAATGGGGATAGAATTAGTTTAGACACAAACTGTTCACAGATTATTTGTTATCTTTTCATGAGGATATTTGTTAGAATGGGTAATGAATCATTAACTAGGAGTTGTTAACATGGCAGATGTGAACGTATTCCTTGCTCTTGGAGCGGGCTTCTTAAGTTTTATTTCCCCTTGTTGTTTACCGCTTTATCCTGCTTTCTTATCATACATCACAGGGATGTCTGTAGGAGAACTGAAAAATGAAAATGCCATGCTTCAAAGAAGAAGTTTATTACATACACTTTTTTTTCTACTGGGATTTTCAATAATCTTTTTGGCGTTAGGATTTAGTACGACCTTTATAGGAAGATTTTTTAGTGAATATCAAGATTTGATCCGTCAGTTAGGCGCTATTTTCATCGTCTTTTTTGGGCTTGTGATTGTAGGGTTTTTAAGTCCGGAATTTCTAATGAAGGACCGAAAATTCGAGTTTAAGAATAGACCATCTGGCTATTTTGGATCAACATTAATTGGGGTTGCTTTTGCAGCTGGATGGACACCTTGTACAGGACCAATCCTTATGTCAGTCATTGCGTTAGCAGCTACGAATCCTGGCTCAGGACTACTTTATATGGTATCTTATATACTTGGATTTGCTATCCCCTTTCTAATCCTCTCATTTTTTATTGGAAAAATGCAATGGATTCGAAAACACAATGTTATTATCATGAAAATTGGCGGTTACATCATGATTGTAATGGGGATCGTTTTATTTTTTGATTGGATGACTAAAATTATTGCGGTATTTTCTGGTTTGTTTGGCGGATTTACTGGATTTTAAATACTCGTCAATAAATTATAAATGTACGCATCTGAGAATATATGTTTAGTGTTATTGTTTTTGGGGGTAACTAAGATGGCAAGGATATTGATAGTGGATGATGCAAAGTTTATGAGACTGACTCTTACCAATATATTAATGAAAGCGGATCATGAAGTTGTAGGAGAAGGTGAAAATGGATTGGATGCGATCCGGCTTTATCGCGAGCTGCAGCCAGATTTAGTTACTTTGGACATAACCATGCCTGAGATGAGCGGTCTTGAAGCGGTGAAGGAAATAAAAAAAGAGTACCCGCAAGCAAAGATTGTTATGTGTTCCGCTATGGGACAGCAGAGAATGGTGGTAGAATCCATCGAAGCCGGAGCAAAAGACTTTATCGTGAAACCTTTTGATGAGGGAAGGGTATTAGAAGCCATTAATCGAGTTTTAAATTAATTGTCTAAAGCCATTTGAGCTTTTTGCTTAAATGGTTTTTTACATGGAAATTATGACAAGAATGAGTCTAAATCATCAAGATGATAGAAAAACAATAGCGAAACCTTTTTTCTAATAAAGAGGTTTACGATATAATGATAGTTGAAACCTATAATGTAAAGGATGACGATAATGGACATCGTTGTGATCACTTCGATCGGAGCTGTCTTCATGGCAGTATTTGCATTGTTTGTGCGGATGAAGGCGGCAAAAAAACCCGTTTCAGCCAAGAAAATAATTCTTCCTCCCATATTTATGAGTACTGGAGCATTAATGTTTATTTTTCCAATGTTTCGTGTAACTCCAATTGAAATCATAGAAGCCCTATCGGTTGGAATACTATTTTCGATTCTGCTTATAAAAACATCGAAGTTTGAAATTCGTGATAATGAAATATATTTAAAGCGTTCTCGTGCATTCATCTATATATTAATTAGCTTGTTAGCTTTACGAATAGTTGCAAAACTATATCTTAGTGCTTCAATTGAAGTAGGAGAACTAGGAGGGATGTTCTGGATCCTTGCTTTTGGCATGATTGTTCCATGGAGAGTTGCGATGTTTATTAGCTATCGCAAGCTTCAGCGCGAACTGTATGGAAACATGAACATTAAAATTTTATAGTAAAAAGGCCGGGTGTAGTGAACTCGGCCTTTTTACTAAAATAAATGATGATAAGGAGTGACATCAATTTTTTTCTCTTTTAATTTTTTTAATAGAAATTTATGATCTCGTTTTGGAGTTGCCAATATATATCCTCTGATCACGAGGTCTTCTGTCACTTTATCCTTTTTTTCATTTAGTGTTAACTCTCCGATTTTTCCAGCTATTTTTTGCCTTGCTACATCTCGAAACAATTCAGGTACAGGGCTTACTAAATCTTCTAGCAAATCTTTTTCTCTCTGTTCCCAAAGATGTCTAGTTTTACTAACATAGTACTCTTCCCAATCCATATCTGATTTGCCGTCTTCCTTAGGCATTCTTTTTAGAAATTTTCGAAACATAAAGAATCCGCCGATCGCCATAGAACCAGCAAATATTACAATCCATACTAAAATAAACCATAAAAACCAGCCTTCAAGTTGCATCACAATTCACCTACATAATAGTTCTATTCCGCTTTATTATAGACCTTAATAGCGTTGTTCTACAAGGAATTCGATGAGATAAGTAGTAAGTTCTTTTTTAGAAGAATGAAGGAGTTAAGTAGATTTACTTTTTTCGCCACATTCTCCTGCAATTTACCGGAATGTATCTATTGATACGAACTGGTTTTCCCGGTATAATGATAATTGTCTATTCGGGGCTGAATGGGGTACTGGTGTCCTCCACGGTCTTCAAAACCGCTTGTGTCCTGCGTGCCAGGATAGCTGGGTTCGATTCCCAGGCAGTCCCGCCAAACCTTGATACTATTACATATTTAACCGTACAGTGAAGCAATCACTCGTATGGTTTTTTTGTTTTTTTCGCTAGACCGTGTGAGACTTTTCGTTGAAACCGTTATTGAACGTTTTGTAAAGTCGTATAGACCCTGGTCGAATTCACAGATTTTAGACATTTACGAGTACAAAATTTGATGTCAGCCTGATCGCAGCTTATATAAATCCTAAATTAATAAATAATATATAGAAAAGAAGTTGAAAGGATAGTTGTATGCAAATGCAAATGAGACAGGCTGGAGTTCAGGACAAGCCCATATTATTATTCTATCGGTCCAAGGATAAATCTAGTCAAGAAGTAAATGAATTTTCGGTTCCAAACCAAGCAGGGGATACACTCTGGGCTCATATTACGCCTTCTAATAAAAATGAGCTGACAAAGTATATTGAACAACTCAATATGCATCCACTTGCAGCAGATGCCATCACCTCCTTTAGTGAATCGCCCAGAATGGATATGTATCAGAACCATATGTATATATCAACGTTTGCGATTAAAGGGGATTATTCTACTGTAAGAATCAGTATTTTATTAGGTGAAAATTATGTCATTACGCACGAAGAAAAAAATGACTTAGAAATTTTTTCTACCTTATTAGAGGATTTTAGTGACCACCCTCAACATATGTCAAATCCAGGCCATATTCTTTATCACATCATGGATCAAGTAAGTAAATTTTATTTAGAGGCTGTTGATACAATTTCTAATGAAATTCAGGCAATTGAGAAGAATGTATTTAAGGCTCCCTTTGCAAATGAAATAGGGCACGAAGTTTATAATTGGAAAAGAAAAATACATAAGTTAAGACAGGTTGTCGAGGCTGAGGAAACGGTTATTAAGGATATTGGGAATTCAGATCTGCCAAATAAAAATGAAGATTCTGGGATTTACTTAAAAACGTTAGAAAATAATTTTCAAAGGGTAGTAACTGCGTTTGATGCTTTTATTGATAAATTAAATGGAGTGTTTGATTTACAAATGTCTCTTAAAGCCGATCATACAAACGCTATAATGAAAACGTTAACTTTAGTGAGTGTTATTTTTATTCCTATGACTTTTATCGCAGGAATGTACGGAATGAACTTCGAGCAAATGCCTGAATTAGCCTGGAGATTTGGCTATGTTTACGTACTTATTCTCATGTTCGGCTTAGGTATTGGCATTGCATTGTATTTCAGAAGCAAGGGCTGGTGGGGAAACAAACCAAAATCTAGTGAAAAAGATAATTGATCTACTACCCCCTCCTTACTAATCTTACGGTTTGATCGAAGAAGGGGATTCCTAAATAAATTCCGAAACATATGACCGTCTTCTGTTTAACTAGAAGGCGGTTTTTAAATTATTTTACTTCGATAAACTTTTTGCTTCTAAGTTTGAAGTTAGTATAATACCTCCCTTAATACAAAAACAGTTCTACTATAAAAACAGAAAAACAGGATATTAGGGCAACACTCACTAGACTTGCTCCCCGGTAGGCAAAAAGAATGGCAATAATAAAGCCAACTAGCGCGGACCATGGCGATGCCGTTGCCTCTAAAATTGCCGGAAAAACCATCACGGCCAATGTCACATACGGAACATAGTGTAAAAACGAACGGATATACACGTTTTTGATCTCTTTTCTGACGAGAGTAAGAGGCAGAACCCTAATGAGATATGTCACAAATGCCATCACCAAGATATAAAAAATAGCATTATTCATAAGTATCCTCCTTTACCGGAAAGACAACCGCTGCGATACCTGCAATTAAAATCGTTAAGATGATAATTTTTACGCCGGATGAGATAGACTGAAGTAATGGCAGCTCGGCAAATACCAAGCTTAATACCATAGAACTGACAATGACTCCCGTAAGGATTTTATTCCCTTTTGCCGGAGGGATAATGACAGCAAGCAGCATTCCAAACAGTGCAATACTTAATGCACTAGTTAATCTTGGCGGCAGAATATTACCAGAAATAATTCCAAACAGTGTGCCTAGTGTCCATCCTGGAACAGCAACACTCATCACACCATAAGCGTAATAAGGGCTTAACTTTCCAGAAACCGAAACGGACACCCCAAATACTTCATCTGTAATCCCAAATGCCATTATTAATCTATGGAAAATGGACGTGTTTGGATCAATCCTTTGGGATAACGCAAACGACATTAAAAAATATCTAGAGTTAATAATCAGCTGTGTGAGAGCAACTTCTACGATTGCTGCGGCACTGGCAATAAGCGTAAGCCCTGCAAACTGCCCAGCTGATGTTAAGTTAGTCATGGACATAAATACCGCTTCAAATGGATTTAGCCCCGCTTGTTTGGCGAGAATACCAAAGGTAAATGAAACTGCAAAATAACCCATCGCAATAGGAATTCCGTTCTTTATCCCACTTTTCCATTCTCTTATATTTGTTTTCATTTTCTCTCCTCCATAATGCTGCGATGCAAAGGTAATTCTACCATTCTTTTGGTATTTTTTTTATTAAAATGATTCTAGCATAACAATTTGTTTTCGCAAAATTAATAATATAATAGAAGAAAATCTAATGTGAGTGAAGTATGAAATTGAGTCGCTATCATATCTTTTTGAAAGTGATTGAAAAGGTAGTTTCACGAAGCCACTTCAAAGTTAAGGTAAGTACGAATACATATATAAGCTGCACAGTGGTGTTTTACGATCGTGTGGTTTTTTGTTATTTGCTTCCGTAAAATCTATAGGAAATTTCATTTACCAACCATCACTTACCTGGTTTATAATAGAAGGATGTCGAAATTTTGTACTTTGTGTAGTTGTTCATCACAAAGAGAAGTAAGTAGGTGAGTACAATCGATATCATTGAAACAAGGGTGAGGGGTTTTATTGAAGACATTCAACACCCGAGTCAGAAAAAGAAGATTAATATTTACGATCTAGAGCTTCAGTTGCGTAAGCTTTCAGATGATTACTTTGAAATGGATGGTTATTCGCTGTTCTACCACGCGATCGAAACGCTTGAAGCCGAAGGGCAGCTGATTCCGATTCGAAATAACCAATACAATGGAAGAACACCTAGCTTGCCACTATATTACTGGGTGAATGTAAAAGTTCAGGCAGTAAAATGGGACCGGCTTGAGATGATGAAGTTAAGTAATCTATTTGATTTCTCATTTTACGAAAGGCATCCTGAATGGCAAACAAAAGATGAATGGAATAGGATCGAAAATTTATATACTTTTTTGAAGTCCATTGACGAACGGGAATTTGTGTCATTAGAAGAAAGAAGTCTGGAACTGTTTGGACATGAAAAATTTTTGCTGGACAGTGAAAGTTTCCCAGAAGGGAAAGGGTTCTTAACTAGAATTGGTGTATCACAAGAGCAGTTAAAAGTGGTGCATTATGGTGAGCCTTTTGTTTTTTGGCTGAAACAAGGAAAAGAAATAAAAGATATTCAGCGTGTTCTTATCGTTGAAAATCTATCATTCTTTCATACTTCTATTAAATTATTGGAAAAGGATCAACTTGATTATGAACCTGAGCTCATCATATATGGTGAAGGGAAGAAAATCGAAAAGAGCTTTTCCTTTTTCTTTCGAATGTTTCCCAGAAAGAATTATTTATTCTATTACGCAGGAGACCTTGATGCGGAAGGATACGGGATCCTCATTCGGTTGATTGAAAAGTATCGGGATAGCTGTATTCAGCCTGCCTTAAAAATCTACCGTAAAATGCTTGAGTATTATGAACAAAGGAATGATCAGAAAATGGGTCAAATGGAGAATACGGAGTATCGCGATCTATTTTTTCAATGGTTTACGGAAGAAGAGCAGTCAAAATTAATGGAATTATGGTTGGAAAATAAGCGAATAGCTCAGGAAGTTTTAAACATCGAAACATGGAGGAGATGGTTGTGAACGAGTCATGGGAAGGTTTCGCACAAAGAATGCAACGATTGAACCCATTGTTCGAACTAGGCAGGGGAATGGAGGTAGGGGAGCTGAAACCTCATCTTCAGACGATCCTCATGCAGGTACTTCTCACCCTTTTCTATAAAGAACTAAATGATGATATTCATAGAAGAAAGTCAGACATCAAGTATATGGTTGAAGATTCGATTAAACAAATGAAGCTGTTAGCAGATGAAAAACAGATTGAAAGGATTACAAGCGGGCTTCTCTATCAGGGAAAAGAAGAATACAGTAAGCCGTTTGAAGCCTTGTATTATGATGAAGTAAGACAATCATGGGAAACGCAGGTCTTCCGTTATGTGAAAATGGATGAATCTTATACTAATTTAGAAATGGGCGGATCAATTGTTTATAAGCTGACAGATGTTGCTCAAGAAATGATTTTTATGAGCAGGGAAATGGCAGAAGAATTCTCGATTACGATCGAACAGCTCTATAGTATGCAGCTGATTAAAAACGGAAATTTTCGAAAGGCTACTCGTAACCTCGATCATCTCATTTCACGTGTTAACCGCCTGCTGGCAAGAGAGTTTTCTTTTCAAAAGGAAATGTTCAACAATCCCAAAATTTTATTAATGGAAGAGGAAATGCAAAGGGCCGATAATCGGGAGGAAATTGAGAAGCAATTTGATGAAGAAAAAAATCATTTCCGTACCATTCTTAGCATGATTGAAAAGACGAAACGCAGAAATGAAGAAGATGATTATATCCAAAAAGAATTGATCCTTCTTCAGGAAAAAATCGGCCATACAAGGCAGCTGCATGACCGGCTTGCCAAACTTGTAATTCAAAATATCTCTTATGAAATGAAGTTAAAAGCAGAGAATCCTTCACTGTTCTGGGAAACAAGCCTTGTTTCATTTAGGGAGCATATCTATGAGAACTGGTTTATGAAAGAAGGCGTGAAAAGTTTCAGCTCTATTGAAAAAGTGCTTTCGCCTTTATTTTCACCGAAGAATGAATTTATTTTGCCGCTTGATTGGGTATGGGGAGAACAAGAGTTTGATGAAAAACAAGTAAAAGATGTTGTGAATGAGGAAGAAGTGGAAGAAAAGGCTCCTCGTAAGCGTGTAACGAACTGGGATTCTGTTGTGAAAGCATGGAGTTATGTCTTTCAATATTTGCAGTCATATCAGGAGTTTTCTTTGGCTGATTTATCACAGCTGCCATTGGAAGTGCAGGATTTATGGTTTGAGGAGTCAGAAACCATTGATTTATGGATGATGTTTGATAAAAAGCCGTTGAAGGTTCAAGTGCTGCATCGTAAAGAAGAAACGATTACGGACGAACGCGAGATTCTACTTTTAAAACTCATGAAAGAATACCCGCAGTTTGAAACCTTAGAAGGTTCGATGATTTTTACTGTGTTTGATCATCGTGCCGAGCCTTTACTGTGGCATCGTACGAAATTGACCCCATTTAAAATATGTGTTCAGGAGGCAAAAGCATGAGTGCAGAAACCATCAAGAGAGCATCAGCGGTCTTTTTTACTCTATTAAAAGAGAAAGTCATTGACGAAAATAGTGAACATTTTCAAACTTATTTTGACCCAGAAGTGAGACAGACGGTTTTATTATTGGCAGATGAGTCGGGTACGTATATCATTGAATCCCCGAAACGAATTCAGTTGGTTGTTCAGCCAACCGGTTCAGTCTTTGCAACGAATTTCACCCATATGAAAGACAAGCATAAGCAAATTGAAACGAAAAAACATTTTCATCTTGTTAGTGTAGTCATCATGACTTTCTTAGCAGCTATCGACCGCAATCAAGCTGCTAGAATACGAACACAACGGGAAGGGATTAGCTTCTTTGCATTAGAACGTCTTGTCGACGAACTTATCATGAAATGGGATGGCATTCTTAGAGCTCAGCCAACCTTCGGGGAAGATAACCGAATTGATATGAAGGATGTTGTGACAGTATGGAAGTTCATGGAAGTCGATACAGATCACTTTGGGCCGAAAAAAGGGAATAAACGAACTAGAATCGGTTTAATTACGAGTGCCATGCGTTTATTGGATACGGAAGGGTTAATCGTCATTCTTGACCGCGACGAAATAGCTAAGGCGATTCCAAGACAAGAACTGTTTGAACGGATTGAATATTTGTATCACGATTATGACCGCTATGAATTATTTAAGAAATTAATCAATACAGAGGAGGATGAGCATGCCGAAAATTCATCGAATTAGAATTGTTGGCCTGAAGTATGATGGCATGCAAAAGCAATACAAGGATACTACTTTTAGTTTTCATAACGAAGAGACTTCGACAAACGGGCTCATTTCGATGATGAACGGAGGTGGAAAAGGGGTATTCCTTCAAACCATTTTCCAGATACTGAAACCGGGTACATCGTGGGGGAAACAGAATAATCGGTATTACCAGCAATTCTTCTTTAATAATAAAGAACAGTTTATTCCTTATACCTTTCATGTCGCCATTCAGTGGGAATTGGATGGGAGTGACAGCAGGCATCTGATTACTGGAGGAATGTTCTCAGCTGAGCAGCGGATTTCAATGAGTGAAGAGAATGGAAATGAAAGTACGACTTTGGAACAAGAAGCGAAGATCCTTCCAAATATTACTTTTTATACAAGAGAGTTTGAACGGAAAGAAGAGGCAGCACTTGAACATATTCCACTTTATGAACATGATGAGGTGGCAGAAACCGAGAGTTTAAAGGACTACTTAAAATGGAATGGCTATGACGTCTACCGCGATACGAAGAAGCATTACCGTATTCTTGATACATACGGAATTAACCGTAAAGACTGGGATATTATGAAGGAAATCAACAAGGATGAAGGCGGAGTCGGAAAGTACTTTGAAGGAGCGGAAGATGATCATTCCCTTTTTCAAAAACGAATCATCCCTACAATAAGCGGGGTCTTGCATCGAACGGAACATCATAAGAACGATCTTGTGGAAATCTTTAAGAGTCAGGCTAGTATTGCAAAGGATCTGCCTGTTCTTTTAAAAAGAGAGCAAGCACATAAAGAGTTTCTAGAAGACATTGTTCCCTTTGAAGAGTATCTTGAAAAAGGAATCCTTCATAAAGAATTTATTGAAAATAGTGTGAAGGAAGGTAAACAACTGCTTGGTGCGTTAGAGCATTTGCTTCAAGTCGAGCGCGAAACACTGGTCACTTTAGAGAAAAGTATGGAAAAACTGACGATAAAGCAAGAAGATCTCCGCTACGAAAAAGATAATCTAGAGTATGCAAAAGCTCATCGTGAGGTCATGGATTGGGAAAAGAAGCTAGCTGAAGAAAAGAAGAAGCTTGATACATTACAAAACCTTGTAAAGGAAAAGCAAGAACACAAAGACCAGCTTGCTTTTAAAGCATTGTTAAAAGAATGGAGTGAAAATCAACAGAGCATTACTTCTCTTTCTCAGCAGATTGCGACATTGGAACAAAATAGCGGCTTAGAGGAAGTTAATCAAAGAATGGATGAGATTAAAAAAGAAGCGGTTATCCATTGGGAACATTCACTTCAAGCCATTAAAGATGTAATGAAGCAGTATGCCGGTTATCAAAAGTTCTTGAAGAAAAAAGAGAAGGAACTATCTCAGCAGGATAAACAAAAGACAAAAGACATTGCTCAAATCACAACAGAAATTGATTTTCTTTATACGCAAATTCATAATTTTGAGTCGAAAGCGGAAGAACTTATTAAAGAATTTGGCGATGTATTAACATATGACTTGCAGGGATTTATCGAAAGACTTTCTAATCAAGTCCAAGATAAAAAAGCTGGGTTGGAAGAGTTACAAGGGAAAGATAAAAAGTCTAGTGAAAAACAAAATCAACTTGCGACTTCACATGGTACACTCGTGCAATACATTCAATTTTTAGAGGAAAAGATTGAAGAGTTAATGGTTAAGAATGAAGGCCAAAAACAGAAAGAAGCGAAACTGGCAGAAAAACTTCATGGGTTACTAGAAGATGTGACGGTGCCATTTACTAATGCATCATTATCTAAGTACGGTACACAAGTAGAGAATCTGCTCAATGAAAATAACAAACTCGCGGAACAGATGAAGAAAGAATTGTGGGAAACACAGCTGGATCATTCTTTAAATGACGAACACTTCTGGATCGCAAATAAAGATGTAAAAGAATTAAAAGAATGGATTGATGAGAAGACGGGTATTGACGTGTTTTATGGCAGCCAATTTCTTCAATCATTAATTGGTGAAGAACAAGCGTTGTACCTAAGATCATATCCTCTACTTCCATACGGTCTAGTCGTCAGTGGACAGCAGTGGCAAAAAGTGAATGCCCAAGTTCTTTCCGGAAGAATGTTCAAAAGTCCTGTTCCAATCTTCTTACGTGAAGAAATGAACCTAGAAAGTGATCAGCCGTCGTTTGTCGTGCTTAATGGTTCGGAGAAAGAATTATTAACAAATAAAAACCAGTTCACCGACTGGAAAATTAAGATTGCGAAACAAATAGATGAAAAGAAAGAAACACTAGATGAAATTGAAAAAACGGAAAGTTCTTACCGCCGTATTTTAAAAGAAATCGATCGATTCTTAGCAAATGAGCTTTCCAGCGATATTGAAAGATCTTTAGAAAAGGAAGAGACTGCTCTTCTTTCGAAAAGAAATGAATTACAGGAAATTACGAATCAAGAAGACAAGGAGAAAGAATTACAGCTTGAGCTAATAAATCAGATGGAGGTTACTAAAAGAAAGATTGAAAAGCTTACTAAAGATGTAGAGACGTTAGAGGCATTCAATCAGAAGAAGTCCCTTCATGAAGAGAACAAGCGGGTGAAAAGAGAGAAAGAGAAACAAAAGGAACACTTATCTGCGAAGCAGCAAGAAATAGGGATTGAGCATCAAAGTATTATTGATTTGCAAAGAGAGTGGAACCAAACGTATGTTGAATGGAAGCATTCAATTGAACAAATCATTAAAGAAATTGCAGTCTTTGTTGAGAATGCTGCTTTTCCTGCTGAGGAAAAAGCAGAAGCTTGTGAAGATGTTCCACGCTTGTCATCTCATATATTAGAAGAAATCAAAGGAAGAATAGACGAACTTAAACAATTGCAAAAATCAAAAGAAGAACAGGCAAGGGAACTGCTTGTTATTCAGGCTAGAAAAGAAACTGAACAAAAACAGCAAAAAAAGTTAGAGAAAAAGCTGAACGCTCTTAACAATGAGTGGAAAGATGAACCAGAGCCGGAGGAGCCAATTAGTATATTAGAAAATATGCTGCAAACAGCTCAAAAGGAAGTAAAAGCAGCGGAAAAAGAAGAACGAGAACAAGAAAAAGCTGTAACGGTTGCAGAAACTTCCATGGAGCATGGTATTGCACAGCGCGCGAAGTCTGAAAAGAAAGTGGCCAAGCATGAGAAAGAGCCGGAGAAATGGGAAGAATTTGACTTAGAAGTAAAAGCTGTAGAAATTAAGGACCAAACGAAGAGAATAAAAGACGAAATCAAACAGACAGAGAAGCTGCAAAAAGAAACTGAGTCAAAGATTACGGGATATGAAGGCGATATGTTAACCCTATCCGTGATTCTAAAAGAAGAAGCGGCAGCCTTTACAGAAGAAGATATTGAAAAAATTAAGAGCCAAGGAAAACAATGTATTCTTTCCTGGTGTGAAGAACATCAAAGCATTCAAGAAGACGGACAAGAAAAGCATGCAAAAATCGACCAATCACTAAGAAATTTGAAGCTCACCATTGAGGGGAAAGATTGGGAGATCCGCTTTAAGAATGAAGTATTAACGACACTTGATCATATGGATACAAGGCATTATCACCATATTGGAAACATTGTGAAGAATATGAAGCGTTTCTCCATGAGTGGATTAGAGCAATTGGAACGTGATAAAGAAAGAGCTGAAAAGGCGCAGAACTTCTGGGCAAGCCGTGCCAGCATGAAGGTCATGAGTATTGCTGAAGCGATTCGCTCGATGATTGCAAAAATGAAATTGAAAAACGAACGTGGTTCGTTTCCGCTTGTTCAGCTTAAGGAAGACATCCTGCCTAAGAAAGCTGAAGATATCGAATCGTTGTTAAAACAGCACTTTGTAAGTGCCATTAACAAAATAACGAACAAATTTGATGCTATTGATGATCATAATTCATTACTAGATCAAGAGATTAAACAACTGATTAGTGATGAACAGATATTATTTGTCTCTTTAAGAAATCGATATCCAGAGCTGCTTGTGTACAATATGCGAACCGATAATGCCTTTATGTATGGGAAACCTCAAAGAGAGCATTATTCTACATGGAAAACGATTAATCAAGGGTCGAAAACGAAGTCCGATGGAAGCGGCGGACAAAAGCTTTCAGCTCGAATGGTGATGATGATGATGCTCTTATCTGTTAAAAGCGAAACAGACCAAGCTTGGGTACCGTTAGTCTGTGATAATCCGTTCGGACAGGCCGCATCGGCACATGTTCTTGACCCGATCTTTGCGGTGGCTGAAAAATTGAAGTTCCAATTCATCGTTGTGACACCGCCAGAACTGGTGAAAACGGAAATCAGCCAACGATTCGATGCTTTTTATAAGTTGGACTTCCTTCGTGAAAAAGGAAAAGAAATTGTCTCGGAAACAATTGTTCCGGCATTTCGGATTTATCAAGGAGAGGAAGCAATGCAGTGATATTCTCTTTATCACTTGCTTCAAGAGGCAGAAAAAACATCCATAGAATTAAAAAACCAAACTAGCGCATTTGCCTAGTTTGGTTTTTTTAATGACATTCAAGAATAACAATCGTGATCGTTCATAAACTTTTGGTAACTAAGTATTCAAAACATGGAATCGGGGTGATAAATTGGTATCGGAAATGGAGAAAGCAAAGCTATTGGCGGAGAATATTAGAGGGTTTAACGATTATGTTCATAAAAGCTATCAAGAAAAGAATGTTCACCTTTCAGATCCAGAAAAACTTTTTCGTTTAAAGCTTCTTGTAGAAGAGTATAAGCTTCATATTATTGCAGATGAACTATGGAGAATTAATAGATTTACATGGGATGAGAAGGTGACTTATCTTTTAGTGCACCGGTTTAAAAAGGCAATTACTATTATAAGTGAATACATTGAGAACAATTACGAGGATCTTTTTATATTTACCCCAAGACTTAATATTTTAGAATCGATTTGCGATTCTTTTAGAAAAATTTGAATTTTTTAAAAATTCTGATTGATTTAGTAGTTTTTTGAATGTATATTTAAAATAGTTAATATAATTAACCAAGGAGGGGTTGTTTGATTGGCGAAACTAATTGTTATGTATGAAGAACCGAAAGATAAGGATGGTTTTGAGAAACATTATCATGATGTGCATATCCCGCTTGTGAGGAAAATGCCTAATATTAGAGAAGTTGCTGTTCAGAGGGTGTTACAAACTCAAAATTCAGATGTGAACTATTATTTAGTTGCAGAATTAATATTTGAAGATATGGAGACACTTTCGAAGGCATTCGCTTCGCCAGATGCGCAAGCTGCTCAAAATGATATGGCTAATCTACTGCCATTTCTAAATAAGCCGCCTGTTACGGCAATTTTAGATTAATTGTACTCGAAAGTCGCAGATCTTCCTTTAACGGAAGATCTACGATAAATATGTTTTCATACTTAACCAGTAATAGGAATATACATTTAAGTTATGCAAACGCTTTCAGGTTATTGTAATGATTTAGGACATGAACTGAAAACTATTGAACTATTAAAAATCGTTTTTTGTTGAATGAGGTTTTGGAAAACAAAAATAAAATTTTTAAAGGAGTTGGTACAATGTCACTGAGTCATGGACAAAAGAGCAATCATGTTGCTGAGTTAGATGCTGTTGTTATTGGGGCAGGTTTTTCTGGACTATACACACTTCACCGCCTGCGTGAAATGGGATACAAGACTCGAGTTATTGAAGCAGGAAATGGCGTTGGTGGTACTTGGTATTGGAATCGTTATCCTGGTGCGCGCTGCGATATTGAAAGTATTTATTATAACTATACTTTTTCTGATGAAATTTTAAACGAATGGACATGGTCCTCAAGATATGCTCCTCAACCAGAAATCCTTCAATATGCTAATTTTGTAGCTGATAAATTGGATTTACGGCGCGATATTCAATTTAACACGAAAGTTGTTTCAGCACATTATAACGAGGATCATAATCGCTGGGACATCGAAACAGATGATGGTGTAAAGTTGTCTGCTAAGCATCTAATTGCTGCAGTTGGCTGTCTGTCGGTCTCAAATGTGCCAAACTTTAAGGGAATTGAGAACTTTGAGGGTGAGTGGTATCACACTGGACGCTGGCCGCATGAAGAAGTTAGTTTTAAAGGAAAAAGGGTTGGTGTTATCGGAACTGGATCGAGTGGGATTCAGGCAATTCCTGTCATCGCGGAGGAAGCCGAACATCTCACTGTGTTTCAAAGGACGCCACAGTATAGCATTCCCGCTAGAAACGAAGCATTGGATCCTGAATATGTGAAGCAGATTAGAGCAAATTACAGCGAAATTAGGAAGAAAATGCGAGAATCTGCACATGGTGTTCCATTCGGTCCGAGAGAACGTTCTGCTTTAGATGATCCTCCTGAAGTGCGTCAAAAGCTTTTCGAAGAAGCCTGGGAGAAAGGCGGACTGTTTTCACTAAGCTACAACTACAATGACCTAGGGCTTAATGAGGAAGCTAATAAAACGGCGGCTGATTTTGTTCGTTCTAAAATACGCGAAATTGTTAAAGATCCTGAAACGGCAGATAAGCTGATGCCAACTTATTATATTGGTACAAAGCGTCAGATTATTGATACAAACTATTATGAAACTTATAACAGGGACAATGTTTCGTTAATTGACATCAAGAAGGCCCCTATCGAGGAGATTACAGCAAAAGGGATTCGTACTGCTGATAAAGAGTATGAATTGGATGCAATTGTTTTCGCGACAGGCTTTGATGCAATGACTGGACCGTTATTTAAAATCGATCTTCGCGGCAGAGGCGGGGTATCGTTGAAAGAAAAATGGGCTGGCGGTGCTAATTTAAGGACTTATCTAGGAATCAGCACAGCTGGATTTCCAAATTTCTTCATGATTACAGGTCCTGAAAGTCCTTCTGTACTGAGCAATATGATGGTTTCGATTGAACAACATGTGGAATGGATTACAGATTGTATTGATTATCTTCATAAAAATAATCAAGCTTCAATCGAAGCAAATCCTGACGCAGAAGCAACTTGGAGCAAACATGTCCGAGATGTAGCTGAGGTAACACTTGCGGTTAAGACCGACTCCTGGTATATGGGGGCAAATATTGAAGGAAAACCACGAGGCTTTATGGCCTATCTTGGTGGGGTAGGAACATACCGGCAAAAATGTACTGAAGTGCAAGAAAAGGGATATGAGGGATTCACCTTATTATCGACTTCTAATACTGCGAAGTAATTTAATAGAATTAGATAATTTATCGTTTGCATAATTATTAAATAGAACTAGGAGGAATGAATACTATGGCTCTTGATCCACAAGTAAAATTTCTATTAGAACAAATGGAGGCAGCAGGTGCCCCTCCAATGAATACGCTTACTCCTGAAGAAGCTAGACAAGGAACCGACTTAAGGGCTTTGGCAGGGGAGCCTGAGGAAGTAGGAAAAGTAGAAAATAGAACAATACCGGGACCAGGTGGTGAGATCCCAGTCCGTATTTACACACCACAAGGGCAGGGGCCTCATCCCGTGCTGATCTATTATCATGGAGGCGGATGGGTAATTGGTGATCTTGATACAGTTGATGTCACTTGCAGACTATTAACTAATAAAGCTAGCTGCGTGGTTGTTTCTGTTGATTATCGTCTAGCTCCTGAACATAAGTATCCGGCGGCAGCTGAAGATTCTTATGCTGCTGCAAAGTGGGTGGCAGAAAATGCAGCCTCAATCGGGGTTGATCCAAATCGCATAGCAGTTGGCGGTGACAGTGCCGGCGGTAATCTAGCGGCTGTCGTGGCTTTAATGGCTAGGGATTCAGGAGGGCCATCAATATGTTATCAGATGTTAATTTATCCTGTTACCAACCATTCTTATGAAACAGCATCTTACCGGGATAATGCAGAGGGGTATTTCTTAACAAAAGATAGTATGGTTTGGTTCTGGAATCATTATTTGCGAGAAGAAGCAGATGGGAAAAACCCATATGCATCTCCATTACTTGCGGAGGACTTAAGCGGCTTGCCTCCAGCTCTTGTTCTGACAGCGGAATTTGATCCGCTTCGTGACGAAGGTGAAGCATATGCAGCTCGTCTGAAAGAAGCTGGGGTGGAAGTAGAATCTACACGTTATAATGGAATGATCCATGGATTTTTCTGGATGCCAGGTGTGTTAGATCAAGGTAAAAAAGGAATTGAACAGGCGGCAAATGCGTTAAGAAATGCTTTCTCAAAATAAATGAAAGAAACAAGAAGAACCTTCTACAAAATCATGTAGGAGGTCTTTTTCTGTGGTTTAACCTAGCACTCCTGCTTAAATATCCGCGTACAATAGATTACAAGAATGGACAAACTTAAATAAAGTGAGGATTAACATGTTTTACCGAAGAGAAACTTTTCAAATTCATCCAAAAAACATGAATGAGCATATTAAATTCTTTGATGAGAATATTCTTCCGGTACAGATAAAAAGCGGGGCAAAGCTAGTAGGAAGCTGGGTTACAGATGATCGATCTGAACATGCTGTTTTCTGGGAATATCCAAGCGAAGAGGAGTATATAAAAATAGATAAACGAGTAAAAAATGATCCGATGTTTTTACAAAAGTATGAAGGATTATACTCAGACTATCGGCAGGAATTTTTAACTCAAACAGGAAAGTACGATACCCCACTGCAGAATGTGACAGTCAGCGGCTATATTACAAATGAAAAGAATGAAACTCTGCTGGTTAAAACCTCTTGGAGGTCTGACACTTATGAATTGCCCGGGGGAGGAGTGGATTTTGGGGAAACATTAGATATGGCTTTGTGCAGGGAGATTCTTGAAGAAACAGGAATAGAAACTGAGCTATCCGGTGTAACCGGAGTCTACTCAAATGGAAACACAATCTGTGTTGTATTTAGAGGTAAGTGCATTGGCGGAGCACTCCAGCTTTCAGATGAAACAAAGGAAGTTATGTTCGTCAAATTAACAAAGTCAAATGTTTCAAACTATATAAAACGAGGCAAATTTGTTCAAAGAATCACAGATGCCATGAAAGGACGATGTGTACCACATGAGGCCTTTAAAGTCCGCCCGTACGAACTTATAAAAAGGATAGAAGAGAGTGCTGACTAGTAAATAACTTCTCCCTTTATTCTTCTTTTAGTTTATACTCTAATTAAGATACGCAACAAGAGTAAAGGGGATAACTTATGAAAATATTATTTATGTTAAGAGATGCTTTTTATGACGCAAATCCAAAGCTCATTCATGATGCAAAATTATTAGGAGCGCAGGTAAAGTTCCTATACACTGACCATGGTATCGATAAGAAAGAGCTGATAGAGCAAGTAAAGGATGTAGACATTATTGTTGTAGCAGTGGTAAAAATTGATCAAGAGGTTATAGATGCTGCACCACAATTAAAGTACATTATTAAATATGGAGCAGGCTACGATAATATAGATGTAGAGTATGCCTTCCAAAAGGGAATACCTGTCACAAATGCACCAGGCCAAAACGCAGAATCAGTTGCTGACCATGCTTTCGGGTTAATGTTAACTGCAGCAAGAAAAATTCCTCAAAAGCACCAAGAAATTAAAGCGGACCATTGGGAATTATCTATGGGGAATGAAATCTATCGAAAACGACTGGGGATTATTGGATTCGGCTCTATTGGTCAAGCCATTGCCAGACGTGCAGCGGGATTTAATATGGAAACGATTTGCTATGGAAATTATAAGGACTTTGATGCTGCTGCGAAATGGAATGTGAGTTTTGTAGATTTAAATGAGCTTTTTTCTTCCTCAGATTTTATTATCATCAGTACATCTCTATCTGAAAACAACCGAAAAATGGTAAATAAAGAAACTCTCTCATTAATGAAGCCCACAGCTTTTATCATTAATATTTCACGAGGCGGACTGATTGATGAGGGTGATTTAGTGCATGCTCTGAAGGAGAATAAGATAAGAGGAGCTGCATTAGACGTATTTGAGAAAGAACCTCCAACAGGGGAGTTAGCAAAGCTGCCTAATGTCATAGCAACTCCACATATTGGCGGAGCAACCTTTGAAGCGATCGAAAGAATTGGAGATATTACGATTACTAATATTAAGAAATTTATGGATCATAAAGAATTGAAGCATGTTATTGCACCAAAAACGAAAATTTAAAAGCTGATAACTAGCCAACGCACAGCAGAGTTATGACTGTGCGTTTTTGTTTGGCCATTTATGATTCAAAGCTTGGATGAAGGTTTTGACCATCTTTTTTTCCTCCATAATGGGGGAATAGACATAGGAAAGGGTTCTAGTAAAGGATTGGTTTTTTATTTTGATGATAGAGAGGTTCGAGTGCTTAATATCCCTCTCGATCACACTTTGAGAAAGAAGTGAAAGACCCATGCCGTTTATTACAGTTTCCTTAATACCCTGGTTACTGCTAATGGTAAGGATCGATTTAATCTTCAATCCATTTGAACGAACGACATGATTAAAATACTCCCTTGTACCCGAACCTACTTCTCTTGTTACCCATGATTGATTCTGCAGGTCTTCAATAGGCACTTCACCCTTCTTAGCAAGGATACTGTCATTAGCACCGACGATAAATAACTCATCCTGCATAAAGGGATGAACAGACAGTTCTTTTTCGTTTGTCTGCCCTTCAATAAGTCCTATATCTACTTGATAGAGTCGGACAGATTCAACGATTTCTTCCGTATTTCCAATGATGACCTGCAATTCTATTTCTGGAAATTCTTTTTGGAGGTCATGTAATAAGGTAGGCAGTATATATTCACCGATTGTAAAACTGGCCCCAATTTTTAACTGTCCCCTTATGGAGTTGTGATGTTCTAAAATATCTAGTTTCGTTTGTTCATATATCGTGATCATTTGTTTAGCACGATCATATAAAATTTCACCAGTTGGGGTGATTTTTAAATATTTAGGTGATCTCTTGAATAATTTCGTTTGAAATTCCTTTTCCAAGTTTTTTATATGAAGACTGACACTTGGTTGAGACATAAGGAGCTTTTCTGCTGTTTTTGTGAAATTTTTTACCTCAGCAAGAGTGACAAATGTTATCAATTCTTCATAATACAATGAAACCCCTCCTTATATTAGTAATATTAATAGTAATGATTACTTATAATTATTTTACTAATTGTTTAACTTTCGGTAAAGTTCTAATATAGAAACATTTAATCCCGACTTAATTTATAGGGAAAGTCAAAATGTGATTACAATTCATATGTTATAAGTCTATAATGGTATTATTAATACTTTTAATTAGACTGTATGAAAAATATACAATGTGTTTGTGAGGTGGAGATAATGCAACTACAGGTATTGAACAGTCCGTTTAATCAGGAGCAGGCTGAACTTCTTAATCGCCTACTGCCTACTTTAACTGAATCACAAAAAGTTTGGCTTAGTGGTTACCTAGCAGCAGCTACTTATTCTGTGAACAGCGTTGTCGGAACTCCAGGAGCTGCACCAGTAGAGCTTCCAGGACAAAACAACGCCCAGCCGGTCTCTAAGGAAGTAACGATTCTTTTTGGATCGCAAACGGGCAATGCCCAGGGACTTGCGAAAAAGTCGGCTAAAGCACTTGAGGGAAAAGGGTTTAATGTAACCGTTTCTGCGATGAGTGATTTTAAGCCAAATCAATTAAAGAAACTTAAAAATTTATTGATTATTGTCAGCACACATGGTGAGGGAGAGCCGCCAGATAATGCTCTTTCATTTCATGAATTTCTGCATGGAAAACGAGCGCCAAAGCTTGATGATCTCCAATTTTCGGTGCTATCCCTTGGGGACAGTTCCTATGAGTACTTCTGTCAAACAGGAAAAGATTTTGACAAGAAATTAGAGGAGCTTGGAGGTACACGCTTATATCCTCGCTTTGATTGCGATCTGGACTTTGAAGAACCAGCATCAGAATGGATTGAGGGTGTTATTGGCAGTTTAAATACGGCGCAAGGTGACAGTTCAGCTTTTGAAGCTGTTGCTGCGTCAGTAGCCGCACCAACTGCTGAATCTGTCTATACAAGAACAAATCCTTTCAAAGCAGAAGTTTTAGAATCACTAAACTTAAATGGACGTGGTTCTAATAAAGAAACCCGTCATTTGGAGATATCACTAGAGGGTTCTGGAATCACATACCAACCGGGTGACAGCCTGGGAGTTTATCCTGAAAATGATCCAGAATTAGTTGAATTGCTTCTTGCAGAATTGAAATGGGAATCCAATCAAACAGTGACCATTAATAAGCAAGGAGACGTCAGATCGCTGAAAGAGGCGCTTACCTCGCAGTATGAAATTACCGTTCTGACAAAGCCGTTGCTGCAAAAAGTTGCGGAGTTATCTGGAAATGAAGAATTAAAAGAACTTCTTGCACCAGGGAACGAAGAAAAAGCTAAGGCCTATATAGAAGGACGAGATCTAGTTGATTTAGTTCGAGATTTTGGTCCATGGGGTGAAAACGCACAAGAGTTTGTTTCGATTCTACGAAAAATACCAGCGCGACTTTATTCTATCGCCAGCAGTTTATCAGCTAATCCAGATGAAGTGCATTTGACAATCGGTGCAGTACGATATGAATCACACGGACGTGAAAGAAAAGGTGTCTGCTCGACTTTATGTGCTGAACGTCTGCAGCCAGGAGATACTCTTCCTGTATTCGTGCAGCATAACGAGAATTTTAAGCTGCCAGAAAATCCCGATACACCGATCATTATGGTAGGACCTGGAACAGGTGTGGCACCATTCCGATCTTTCATGCAGGAACGTGAGGAAACTGGGGCTGAAGGGAAGTCATGGATGTTCTTTGGCGACCAGCATTTTGTAACAGACTTCCTTTACCAAACAGAATGGCAAAAATGGTTAAAGGATGGCGTACTTACAAGAATGGATGTTGCGTTCTCTCGTGATACTAACGAAAAAGTCTACGTACAGCATCGTATGCTTGAACAAAGCAAGGACCTGTTTGAGTGGCTTGAAGAAGGTGCAGTTTTCTACATCTGTGGAGATGAGAAAAATATGGCACATGATGTTCATCAAACCCTTCTAGAGATTATTGAAAAAGAAGGAAATATGACACGTGAACAAGCGGAAGAATATCTTGCAAACATGCAGCAGCAAAGACGTTATCAACGTGATGTATATTGATTTGGACTGAAAGGAGCATTTTCATAAATGGTTAAGACTAGTTTAAAAGCACCAGGCGGCCCGCCGAGTGATGTTGAGCGCATCAAAGATGAAAGTAACTATTTACGTGGTACGTTGAAGGAAGTAATGTTAGATCGTCTTAGCGCTGGTATACCAGACGATGACAATCGGTTAATGAAACATCATGGGAGTTACTTGCAGGACGATCGCGACCTTCGTAATGAACGCCAAAAGCAAAAATTGGAACCGGCTTATCAGTTCATGCTTCGTGTTCGTTTGCCAGGTGGCGTAGCAACACCGGAACAATGGCTTGTGATGGATCAGTTAGCTGAAGAGAATGGCAACGGAACGTTAAAGATTACAACACGCCAGACATTTCAAATGCATGGTATTCTAAAATGGAATATGAAAAATACAATTCAGCGAATCCATGCAACTCTTATGGATACGATTGCAGCCTGTGGGGATGTCAATCGTAATGTTCTTTGTACACCGAATCCATATCAATCGGAAGTCCATAGTGAAGTATATGAGTGGTCGAAAAGATTAAGTGATGATTTATTGCCAAGAACTAGAGCTTATCATGAAGTATGGCTTGATGAGGAAAAGGTAGCGGGAACCCCTGATGTTGAAGAGGTTGAACCGATGTATGGACCGCTGTATTTACCGAGAAAGTTCAAGATTGGTATTGCTGTTCCACCAACGAATGATATCGATGTTTTTGCAAATGATCTTGGGTTTATTGCAATTATTGAAGATGAAAAAGTAATCGGTTTTAATGTTGCAATAGGAGGCGGCATGGGAAGTTCTCATGGTGATAAGACTACTTATCCGCAGCTTGCTAAGGTTATTGGCTTCTGTAAACCGGAGCAACTTTACGAGGTAGCAGAAAAAACCATTACCATTCAGCGTGACTATGGTAACCGTTCAGAGAGAAAAAATGCCCGCTTTAAATATACGGTTGATCGCCTTGGTCTAGAAAATGTGAAGGAAGAGCTAGAAAACCGCCTTGGCTGGAAACTGGATGAAGCAAAGCCATTTCATTTCGATAGTAATGGAGACCGCTATGGCTGGGTAAAAGGAATAAATGGAAAATGGCATTTTACCCTGTTTATTGAAAACGGACGTGTTGCCGATTTTAAAGATTATAAGCTGAAGACTGGATTACGTGAAATTGCAAAAGTTCATACTGGAGAAATCCGTTTGACTACAAACCAGAATGTGATTATTGCGAATGTTTCAAGCCAGAAAAAGAAAAAAATTAATGAATTGATCGAAAAATATGGTTTAACGGATGGAAAACATCATTCAGCATTGCGCCGCAGTTCCATGGCGTGCGTGGCTCTTCCAACATGCGGATTGGCTATGGCAGAAGCAGAACGCTATTTGCCTAAATTAATCGATAAGGTTGAAGAGATTATAGATGAGAACGGTCTGCGAGACGAGGAGATTACGATCAGAATGACAGGTTGTCCAAATGGCTGTGCCCGCCCAGGACTTGGCGAAATCGCCTTTATGGGTAAAGCAGTGGGGAAATACAATATGTATCTTGGAGCTGCTTTTGATGGAAGCCGTCTAAATAAAATGTATCGTGAAAATATCGGTGAAGAAGAAATCTTAAGTGAATTACGTATGCTTTTATCACGTTTTGCAAAAGAACGTGAAGAGGGCGAACACTTTGGTGACTTTGTGATCAGAGCAGGAATCATCAAAGCAACAACTGATGGAACAAATTTTCATGATTGATATCGTATTGCAAGAGATGGGGAATACTCCCATCTCTTTTTTTGGGTGCGAAGATCTGCTAAAGATAAATAGAAAAGAGTGAACGGTAGAAAGAAAAAGCAGTGAATTTTTAATCTATTCACTACTTTTCTATTAATGTACTATCTTCGAGCTGAAGTTTTAGGAAAGTTCATTTCTTCGGCTATTTCAGGAAAGTCAATAAAAGGATTGCGGTTTCCTTGAATAAGAAAAATCGCTTGGTTGCGGTGTTTTTCATAGATTGATACTTGGAATTGTTTATTCCATTTTATTAACAAAGAAATATCAATTTTTCTATAAAAGGATTTCTTAATAGCTTTTGGATAACGGAGGATAAAATAGAGCATTGCTCGGGCAACAGCCCCTTTTCCGTATTCAGGTTCAAAATAGCCGTCCATTGAAACACCGCATTGATTCTGAATCTGTTCATTGGGTGATTCTGGCCGGTAAAAAGAAAAATCTTCATATGGGAAATTTGAACGTTTTAGATTGCATTCAGGCTGACAGGCGAAGAGATGATGCAAATCACCTTTCATTGGTTCCTTGGCTCCAAACCAGGATTGGGGAACAATATGTTCTGTATTAAATTTAAAGGCTGTATCAATATATTTTGTTTTTTCGTTGCGTACTTGCCAGATAGCTTCTCTATTTTCCAGTAGTTTTTTAAATTCATTATGTTTCTTTTGGATAGTCTTATAATCTTGTTCAATAAGCGCTCCTGGATCATTCTCCTCGCCAGAGTAGATGTTTTTTATAGTGCCATCGGGCTGCATATCAACCCAAGTGTACAAGTATTGGTCTTTGCTAATAAAATATGGAAGAAGCTGTGTATGTGATTTCCTCACCAAATTATGATAACTCAAAAATACATTTTGATTATTTTTCTTTTTAGTATAGTAATAGGAGATATCAGTTAAGTCCTGCTCAAAATCATAATAAAGTTTTTGCTTGAATTTTAGATTTTGTTTGTTTTTTTCAATGATTGAAAGTGTTTTGGATAAATCCTGCCCAAAAGATTGCCGCAGCTCATTTATTTTAAAAATTAATTGTTTTTCTGCTTGATCGTTATTATTCATGACTACCACGCATGGATGCAATCCTTTCTATAGCCAGCCTATTTGGAGAATTCTACACTCCTTGAGTCTCTATAATTAAACTAACGAACATATAGCAAAAATACAATTAATTTTTGAAACACATTCTTAAAATTACAAGCTTAAGAGGAATATTGATTAATAATTCCAGCAGTTAATCTTATGTAAATTGTCATAACTATACCGGACTAGTTCATAAGATATACAGTCCATATTAATTGTTCTTAATATGGAATGGTATGAAAACTCATACTTTATTAATGTTAAAGTGGTTTAAAAGTATTTATTAGGAGGAAGTTATTTTGAATTCAGAAACATTTCGTGACGAGAACAAAGATAAAACCCAAGAAAATCGAATTAGAAGATTGATGGATGAGCTGCTAGTCAAAAGTGATGCATTATTGGATGAACAAAGACCTGATGCAGTGCTGAAACAGCACAGTAAAGGAAAGTTAACTGCTAGAGAAAGAATTGAACTACTTTTCGATCAAGGAACTTTTATTGAGATAGGCAAGTTTGTACAAAATATTGGAATGGAGACTATGCAGGGTATAGATACACCTGCTGATGGAATCATTACGGGTATAGGAGAAGTCGATGGTCGAACTGTTGCAGTTAGTGCCAGTGACTATACGGTAATGGGTGGCTCGATGGGGAAAATTGGTTTAGAGAAACAAGCACGTATTATTAAAATTGCCAAAGAAGCGGGGTATCCTTTAATCTTCCTCATGGAGGGAGGAGGACATCGAATTCAGGAGGGGCTGGATTCACGTGAGTTCGCAAGGGGTTCTTCGGGATCATCATTTGTTGATTTATCTTTAATGTCGGGGTGGGTGCCATTAATTGGAGCAATAATGGGTCCAGGTTTTGCAGGTCCTTCAAATTTTGCATCCTTATGTGATTTCATTCCGATGGTTGAGGGGTCAACAATGGGGATAGCTGGTCCCAAATTGGTGAAGGCAGCCCTAGGGGAAGATCTAACAAAAGAGGAATTGGGGGGAGCTGCATTTCATACTAAGGTATCAGGCATGGCGGACTTGACTGTGAAAAATGATGAAGAATGTATTAAGGAAATAAAAAAATATTTAAGTTATCTCCCTTCAAACGCAAAGGCAACTCCACTACAAATTCCTTGTAATCAGCCCTTGAACAATGTTGATCAATCCTTACTAAAATTACTCCCAAAGTCTACAAATCAAGCCTATGATATGAGGAAAATATTAGATTTAATATTTGATCATAATAGTGTATATGAAATTAAACCTCAGTTTGCAAAGAATATTATTACAGCTTTTGCTCGAATTAATGGTAAAGCAGTTGGTATTGTGGCAAATCAAACGCGTTATATGGGCGGGATACTAGATTCTGCAGCATGTACAAAGGCTTCGAGGTTCGTTAGCTTATGTGATGCTTTCCATCTTCCGTTAATCTCCTTTATTGATGTTGCTGGTTTCTTACCAGGAAGCGCTTCAGAGAAGGCTGGATTAGTTAGAAAATCTGCCAAACTATTATACGAGTTTGCACAAGCAACTGTCCCGAAGGTTTCAGTTACCGTTGGTAAAGGATATGGCTTAGCCTATTTTGCTATGATGGGTGGCAGAACTCTTCAATCTAACTATTCCATAGCATGGCCTACTGCAGAAATTTGTGCAATGGGAATTGAAGGAGCAGTTGATGTTGCCTATTATCGTGACTATGAGGCAGCAGATGACCCTGTTCAAAGAAGAAAGCAATTAATTGATAAATTCCGTTCCCAAATTGGTGCGATTCGTGGTGCAGAGGGCTTTGGCGTCGATGATGTAATTAATCCTTTAGACACAAGATTGCTTATTGCTAAAACTCTTGAGCGTCTACCTGAAAAACTTCTTAAAGAAGTCCCTCCACGAAAACACGGCATCATTCCAATTTAAGAATTAATGTTGTATAAAAACCAAACAAGAAGGGGGTAAGATAGTCAGAAATAGCGAGTTAGATTTCTCAAAGTATTACTGGGAACTAGTCAACTTAATACAAGGAGAGGGCAAAAATGGAGAAGATTTTATCAATGATGGCAGGTAGTGTATGGAAAATTCATGTTCAAGCTGGGGATAGGGTTGAGGAGGGACAACAAGTAATCATTCTTGAATCAATGAAAATGGAGATACCGATTGAAGCGGAAACAAGTGGTATAGTAAGACAAGTAATGGTTAGTGAGGGGGATTTTGTTAATGAAGGAGCTATTTTAATAGAATTAGAGTAAATGTTCTTTTATTTCTCTAATTATAGGAGTTGAGTAATAAAATAAATTAGAAAAGAGGTACGTAAATTGGCTAAGTATCAAGGGCAGCTTTTGATGGGAAATGCTCCGAGGTTTTATTCAAATAAATTTCATTGGAAAGATAAAATAGCAATTATTGATGAAGAGAGCCAAATTACTTGGCAGCAACTAAACACAAGAGTTAATAAACTGGCAAATCGTTTATTGAGGTTAGGGATTAAGAAAGATGATAAAGTTGCAATTTTATTATATTCTCGAATCGAATACGTTGAAATTCTATATGCACTAGGAAAAATTGGAGCTGTGGCGGTAAATTTAAATTATAACTACACTCCAAGGGAATTGGAGTATACCCTTAATTTTTCAGATGTTGTTAAGATTTTTGTGTCTAAGGATTTTATCTCCAACTTAATGACAGCAATTAAAGATATAGAGAGAATTAATAACCAGGATATAATTTTACTTGATGACGGCGACCGTGCAATTCATCAATATGAGAAACTAATTACTGACAGCGTAAGTGATGAACCAGATGTTGAGGTACTAGAAAGTGATCCATTTTATATAGCCTTCACAGGTGGTACTACTGGTCCCCCTAAAGCAGCGGTTATACGACATAGAAATATATTCCAGTCCCATTTTGGGATGTCAGTGGATTATAAAATTAATGATAAAGATATTTATTTATCAAGTGGGCCCTTTTATCATGGCTTGAGCTTTGTCTTTGGGTTAGCTACCTTACAATTTGGTGGTACTCTCGTTATGTTGAAGAAATTTGATGCTGAAAAGGTATTGCAAATGATCCAAAAACATAAGGTTACTTTCTCAGCAATGGTTCCAACTATGTACAATATGATTATAAATACTCCGGGAAAAGAAAAGTATAATATTTCATCTATTAGGTTAATAATTAGTGCCGGTTCTCCCTTATTGTCTAATACAAAGAATGCTATAATTGAATTTTTTAAAAACGCTGAGATCTGTGAGCAATTCTCTGCTACCGAAGGAGGACCATACACAATATTGAAGCACCAGGATATAATGAGAAAGCATCGTTGTTGTGGGGAGCCAGCATTTGGAGTGGAAATAAAGTTGTTAGATGATAAAGGTAATGAAGTCCCTGCAGGTGAAATAGGTGAATTCTATAAGAAAGGAAATATTACTGGGGGAGAGTATTATAAAAATTCTAAAGCCACAGCTGATTTAAAAAAGGGAGATTGGGTTAGAAGTGGTGATATGGGCTATAAGGACGAAGAAGGGTATTTTTATGTAGTTGACCGAAAAAAAGACATGATCATAAGCGGAGGGGTAAATATTTTCCCTTCAGAAATTGAGGACATCATACAAAATCATTCAAAAGTAAAAGAGGTAGCTGTTATTGGTGTGCCAGACGAGCATTGGGGAGAGTCAATTAAAGCAATTGTGGTTAAGAAAGATGAATCGGTGAACGACGAGGAGCTAGAAAATGAACTACTAGAGCTTTGTAAGGTTAGTTTAATAAAGTATAAAAAACCACGATCTTTTGAGTTTTGG
Organism: Robertmurraya dakarensis; assembly: GCF_900156875.1. Taxonomy (GTDB): domain Bacteria; phylum Bacillota; class Bacilli; order Bacillales; family Cytobacillaceae; genus Robertmurraya; species Robertmurraya dakarensis. Next base: position 1,453,098 of record NZ_LT707408.1, read on the forward strand.
GATGAATTGCCTAAAAGTGGTGCTGGTAAAATTTTAAAACGTAAGATTCGAGACATGTACTGGAAAGATATTGAGGAGAGAGTTTAAACCAGTTTACTGAGGTATTTTAATTAGAAGTTAAATTTTCTGAATATTATGAAAAATAAAGATCCTTGCGCTAATTAAGGCCTATAACCTGATATTTTCTAATAATTTATTAGGTTAATTGACTAAAATGAAATGGGGAGAGAAAATGAATAAAAAATTTCGTATGAAGGCATTTATTTTTTTCTTATTTGTATTGTTGTTAACTGCGTGTAGTAGTAGTGAAGATGAGACCACAGAAAATAGTTCTGTCAATTCGAAATCATCAGAAAAACAAATCGAAATTATTATGGGAACACCCCACTCCACATCTCATCATGCACATAAGAATGTTTATACTCCATGGGTGGATTTAGTAGAAGAAAAAACAAATGGTAAAGCTTTTGTTTCATATCATCCGAATGGAACATTGGGTAAGCCGGCAAATACAATGACAGACGCTGGGAGTGGTGTTTACGACGTTGGTATAGTGGCACTAGGGTATGAATTTGATAGCACCTTATTTCCATATACAGTATTAACTTTGCCCTTCGCTTTTCCAGACATAGATGTTGCGAAAAAGGTTATTGATAAATACGTGCAGGGTCATCAAGACGATGTTAACCTTGACAAGGTTATTAGCTTAGGTGGTTTCACTCCTACGGATCCTTATATTATTCAGAGTACTAAACCAATAAAAACGGTTGAAGATGTAAAAGGGATGAAAATATTTGTTCCCGGGGATACGGTAGCAGAAATAGTCAAAGGATGGGGAGCAACACCTGTTAGTTTAGCTACCGAAGAGCTATATCAGTCTTTAGAACGTGGGGTAATTGATGCTGCGGTTAATTCAGCTGCCAATTCTGTTTCATGGAAGGTCCATGAGGTAGCTCCTTATATAGTTGATATTAGCATTAGTAATAACCCGGTTAGTATGGTAATGAATAAGACCCTGTATGACAGCCTTCCTGACGATGTGAAGAAAATCTTTGATAATGAGTTAATTGATTTTATGCCTAATGCATTTTTTGAAAGCTATCACAAGGAAATTGATAGAGCCATGAACGAATTTAAGGAAAGTGGAGCTGAAATATCAAAGCTTTCTCCAGAGGAATATGCAAAGTTTATGAAGCCCGCAAAAGGTGTCTGGGATGCGTGGGTAGAGGAAGCTAATCAAAAAGGATATGATGGTAATCAGCTTATGTCTGACTTTATAGAAACTCTCGAATCAGAGGGAGTGGTTATTCCTTTTGAAATGTAAAACGCTTTCGTATTCAATAATTATTAAATAATGCTATGCCCTCAATTATATTGCTCCCATTTGATTACGTTAGGCTGAGCCAATACTACAAGTTTAATATTATTGAGTAATAATTTGTAATTAATTGGGGGCTACTAGGAAACTTTAGATTGAAATGGAGGTTGAGATCTAAATAATGAGAAAATTAATTTGCATCATAAGTTCGATAACCAATTTTTCGTCATATGTAGGTTTTATCCTTTTGATTATTACAATGTTATTTCTTACTATTTCATCAGCTCTTAGATCAGGTAATCATCCAATTTTGGGTGATGTAGAAATTACTTCTTTATTAATGGTCTGTATAATTTTCTTTGGAATCCCTTATACTCAATCAAAGGATGCACACATAAAAATTGGTCTCTTTGCTGACCGCCTTCCTTGGTATCTCCAGAAAGTTTTAGATATCACATCGTCAATTTTAACCTTTTTCATGGCCTCGATTATTTCCATTGTATATTATCATACCACATTGCGATATATAGAAAATCCAGAGTTTTCTGTCCTACTAAACATACCACTTCTTCCGTTTAAAATTTTGATCTTTATTTTATCTTTGTTATGGGCGGTGGAGTGTATCCTAAAATTATTTCTTGATATTTCTAAATCTAGGGAAACTTATCGAGAGGGTGAGTAGATGTCAGTTGAATATATTGGTTTATTAGTAATTCTGGTCATGTTTATACTAATGTTTTTAAGGATACCAATTGCAATTGCTATGGGGGTTCCTTCAATCGTTGCAATTTACTTTTTAAGAGGTGAAATGGCCTTATTTGGTGCTATCGAAGCAATTGTGTGGGACCATAGTTATAACTACACCTTGACTACAATTCCCATGTTTATACTAATGGGGCAAATTCTTTACTTTACGGGAATTAGTTCTAATTTGTTTGAAATGTTTAGAAAGTTATTTGGTAGAGTTAGAGGAGCGTTAGCTATAGCAACAATTGGTGCATCGGGAGTGTTTGCTGCTTCTTCTGGTTCTAGTGTAGCTACAACAGGAACAATGGGAGTTATAGCAGCAAAAGAAATGATTAAATCAAAGTATAATAATTCTTTAGCAGGGGGTTCTATAGCAGCAGGTGGTACTTTGGGGATTTTAATTCCTCCAAGTACGATGTTTATTATATATGGGATGCTTACAGAACAGTCAATTGGACAATTGCTTATAGCCGGAATAATACCTGGGATTCTCTTGACACTTTTTTTTATTTTTACAGTGATGATCGTAGTGTATTTTAGAAAAGACTTAGCTCCTGTAGGAGAAAAGTATAGCTGGAAAGAGAAAATAACTAGCCTACGAGCTACCGGTTGGGTGCTAATACTTTTTCTCGTGGTGATTGGAGGTATGTATACTGGTCTTTTTACTCCAACTGAATCTGCAGGTGTTGGAGCTGTAGGTGCTGCTATCATAGCGTTAATAAAAAGAAAATTAACACTAAAGAATTTACTAGGGGCGCTGGCTGATACCTTGAGAACTACAGGATTTATATTTGCTATTGTAATTGGAGCATTTTTTTTAAATTATTTATTAGCAATCACACGTGTTCCGATGCTGTTGGAAGAATTTTTAGCTAATACCTCACTACCGCCCGTTGCAATATTTGCTTGTATCATACTCATGTATATATTATTAGGTGCAGTCATGGATGCGTTAGCGATGATTGTAGTTACAGTACCGATTGTGCTACCGATTATTGAGGCATTAGGATTCGATCTTATTTGGTTTGCTGTAATAATTGTTCTTGTGGTTGAGATGGGATTGATTACTCCACCTATTGGAATGAATTGCTTCGTTTTGAATGGCGTTGTGACTGAATATAAACTTGAGGACATTTTTAAAGGGGCATTACTCTTTGTCATCCCCATTATTTTTTTAATAATTTTACTTGTTATATTCCCGGAAATTGCCTTGTTTTTACCTCAGACCATGAGTTAAATATTCATATAAAGATAATAGTCTAGCTGTACCTAATGATAATCTATGCAAAAAATTAGAATACAAAATTAGGAGGTTACTTAGTGAGCAATGTTTTAGAACAAATACTAAAAAAGGAACGGATATGCCCACGAATCTTAGAGAATCATGCAGAAAAACAAGGAAATAAAGTATTACTTAAATATGAGGATAAATGTTGGACTTATCAAGAAGTAGATACCTTAGCAAATAGAATTGGAAATCAATTTTCCAAGTTCGGCATCAATAAAGGGGATCATGTCTTAATAATGTTACCAAATGTTCCGGAATTTATTTTCGCATTCCTCGGTTTAACTAAAATAGGAGGGGTAGAGGTTCCGGTAAATACAGCTTATAAAGGTAATTTGTTAAAGCATGTTATAAACGATTCGAAAGCAACCACAATGATTGTGCACGAAAATTATTTGGAAAATTTAAGAAATATATTACCTGATCTAAATTTTCTTAATCAGTTTTTTGTTTATGGGAATAGTAATCTAGAAAATATTAAACAAGGTTTTACTAACTGGAAAATTCGTAGTTTTAAAGAGTTGTTAGGACCTAATACTTCACGCCCCGATGTAGAATTAAAGGGCAATGATGTAATGGCTATTATGTATACATCTGGAACAACCGGCAAGTCAAAGGGAGTTGTATTGACCTATTATCATGCCTACAGCTATATAGGATTAGAATCTAAAACTTGGTTTAAAGTAGATGACTGTTTTTATTTACCACTTCCACTCTTTCATGTTGGTGGACAGTGGGCTGGTTTTTATACAGCAATGGCAAAAGGTGCTCAGGTTGCTTTGTTCCCGAAATTTTCCAGATCTAGATTTTGGGAGCATATAAATGAATACGGATGTACAGTTACATTACTACTGGGGGCAATGGCGAATTTTTTATGGGAGCAGCCCGAGCGTGATAATGACGGTCAAAATCCTCTTAGGGTAGTAACTATGGTCCCTTTAATTGAGAACTTTGAAATGTTTGCAAAACGATTTCAGTTACAGATTGCTACGTCATATGGTTCAACGGAATCTAGTATGCCAATTCATACATTTCCTATTCCTAATACAGTGACATCAGCTAGTTACTGTGGAAAGGTTCGGTGTGATTATGAAATTCAAGTTGTAGATGAAAACGATAATCCCTTACCGCCTGGAAAAATTGGAGAAGTATGTGTACGACCAAAAATTCCATGGACGATAATGTCAGGATACTATAATTTACCCGCTGAAACATTAAAGTCATGGAGGAATTTATGGTTTCATACAGGGGATGCAATGTATTATGACGAGGAAGGAAACTACTATTTTGTGGACCGTGTAAATGATTCCATTCGTCGAAGAGGAGAAAATATTTCATCTGCTGAAGTGGAGGCTGAGGTTTTGAGCCATCCTTATATATTTGAAGCAGCTGCTGTAGCGGTCCCTTCGGAATATTCTGAGGACGAAATTAAAATAGTTGTTGTGTTTAAGCCGGACTGTTATTTGGATCACAAGGATCTACATCTTTATTTAAAGGGCAGAATGCCTTATTTTATGGTTCCACGCTATATTGAGTATAAAACAAGTATATTGAAAACACCGACTGAAAAGATTAGGAAGAATATATTAAGACAAGAGGGAATTACCTCTAACACTTGGGACAGTCAAGTTTTTGAATAGCTAAAGCTAGTTTATTAAATTAAAAATTGCTCTTGCATCGCAAGAGCAATTTTTGCTGTATTAATGAAAGTAATTGAGCGGCTTTTATAATTATATTTTACACGCACTAGTAACTGAATATTGCCAAATACCATGAAGAAGGTCTTTCTGGATTTTCTGTTTGTGCTCCAGGTAATCTAAATGACCGATAATTTCTGACATAACTAGGGAAAATTGCTGTTCGTAGATTTTTTTATAATTGACTTCGGCGAGTCCATTTGCCGTGGTAATACCTGATTTAATTTGATTGAGCAGTCGCTCAGCTTTTTCCTCTGTACGTTCCAGTCTTTTTTTGATTAACGGATTAGGGTTATTAATTATTTTACCATGCCCGGAGTAGACTCGATCAACATTTAGGGACATGCATTTGGATAAAGAGTCATTGTGCTGGATAAGAGATGGCAGTTTATTGCCATGTTCGTCAGGTTCAACCAGTGCATTGCTTGATATATGTTCAATGAGCAAATCACCAGCAATTAATTGATTGCCTGTTTTATCTAGAAAAGCAAGTTGATCTGGGGCATGCCCTGGAACTTGGATGACTTCAAAGTTGAGCAGTGTCGGCTCAGTTATCCCAATAACATCTGCCTGCATGGCTTTCTTTTGATTGTTTCGAATTGCTTTATGTAAATAAGCAATTTGTTTTTCTCCCTTTTCACCGCAATCATTTGAACGATATAAATTCGAAAAGAACTCTACCCTCATTTCAAAAAAGGCCTTATCTCTTTTTAATCTGGGAATGGAGAGCGGGGAAGCGTAGACAGGGATCGGATGTTTCGAAACAATTCTGTCTACCAATCCAACATGATCAACATGATGATGGGTAAGGATGATTTCCGTAAGGTCACGTAACTGAAGATTGTTGTTTTCAAGCGTACTTATTAATGCATTCCAACATTGTTCGTCGTTATATCCGCCATCAATTAATGTTAAAGACTTATTTTGCTTAATTAAGTAGAAATTTACCGTTTTTAAATCAAATTTAACTGGAACTAAGATTGGAATAATCTCGATGACTGCCAAAATATACACCTCACAAAGTTTTTGCCTGTTTTTAAAATATTCTTAATTTTATAATAAAATACTGAGGATAAATAAACAACCTTTTAGCTTAATGAAGGGCCATATTTTTTACAATATCGAAATTCTTATGATTACTAAGGACTGATTTCATGGTCGAAAAGCCTAGTAATATGACTAATTACTTTGTCTGATTCTCATCATACACCAACTAAAGATAGAATTGAAAAAATTTTCTTTTCAACATATTGACAAAACCTATAGGTATGGTAGGATTAATTTATTCAATTCCATATTTCTTATCCTTAGTGGTGCAGGGAACTGGCTTTATGAAGCCCTGAAGCTTGCAGCAGGCAAGCATGGTGGCAGTCCAGTGAATGACGGAAGGATAATTTGTGAAACTATACCTTTCCTAAAAAAAGGGAAGGTTTTTAGGAAAAGGAGGGGCGAATCAAACTGAACAAGACTGAATGGCAAGAAGTTATTAATCATCTTGAAGGAATGCTTGGAACTCTTAAATTTGGTTCCATCACACTTGTCGTTCAAGATGGTAAGATTGTACAAATTGAGAAAAACGAAAAGGTTCGTCTTCAACCAAATAAGGAACGCTGACTAGACAACTAGAGGCGGTCTTCACACTTCACAGGAAGTGGAAGACTGCCTTTTTTATTTAAAACATAAGGGGGTATGAAATAATGTCTGTTTCTGTAACTTACCAAAATTGGCAACCGATTTCGGAAACCTTTTCGTATGATGATTTAACAAAAGGTGCCCGTGCTGTGCTCGAATGGGCATATAGCGTTTACCGTGATGACAAAATCGTCTATGCGTCGAGCTTTGGAGCTGAAGCAATCGTCTTAATTGATTTAATCCAGCAGGTCAAACCTGATGCTCATATTGTATTTTTAGACACCGATTTGCATTTTCCCGAAACATATGAAGTGATCAAAAAGATTGAAGAGCGCTTTCCTTTACTAAAGATTGAAAAGAAAAAGCCTGAACTTACATTGGATGAGCAGGCAGCACAGTATGGCACAGCACTTTGGAAAAGGGATCCTAATCAATGCTGCAATATTCGAAAAGTCATTCCTTTAAGAGAAACCTTGATCACGAAGGATGCTTGGATTTCTGGACTGCGCAGGGAACAATCTCCGACACGCGCAAATACGGAATTTGTCAACAAGGATGAAAAATTTGAAAATATTAAACTATGCCCGCTGATTCACTGGACATGGGATGATGTTTGGAACTATATCAGGGAACGTGATCTTCCATATAACGAATTACATGACCACCAATACCCAAGCATTGGCTGCTTCCCTTGTACTCAAGCTGTTTCAGCGGATGGGGATTCGCGGGAAGGACGTTGGTCAGGAAGCGGGAAGACGGAGTGTGGCTTGCATACTCAGTAAAGGGTGAATTTTCCGTGGACGGGTGATAAAGCAATTTTAGCGAGTCAATGTTTTAGAAGTTGATAGGTTGATAGATGTAACCATATGCAGGAAAGGAGGTCGTCTTTTTGGTCGTAACAGCAATAATAATTGGACTATTTTTTGCTATTAATATCGGTGCCAGTGGTGCTGCAGCCTCGATGGGAATTGCTTATGGGTCCGGAGTTGTTAAGAAAAGAATAGCGTTAGCACTCTGTGCAATTGCTGTTTTCTTCGGTGCTTGGCTTGGCGGTTCCGAGGTTGTAAAGACGATTGGAAGCGGAATAGTACCGAATGAAATTTTCTCTGTGTCGATTGCTTTAATTGTATTAGTTTCAGCAGCATTATCTTTGTTTTTAGCAAATGTGATCGGCATTCCACTTTCGACAAGTGAAGTAGCAGTCGGAGCTGTAGTGGGTGCGGGGATTGTGTATCAATCCGTGTTTGTTGGTAAGTTGGTTTGGATCATGATTTTCTGGTTGTTGACTCCAATCGTTGCATTTACGATAGCTGTCATTGCCGCAACCCTATTGAAAAGCAAAAAAATAAAGCCAATTGTTGAAGCGCCAAAGGCTGCACCTTTCCTTACTGTTCTAGTACTGTTCATGGGGCTATTTGAAGCATTTTCCGCAGGGATGAACAATGTTGCAAATGCAGTTGGTCCTTTAGTTGGAGCTAGTATAATGTCTACGGAAAACGGCATTTTCTGGGGCGGGCTTTTTGTCGCACTAGGAGCCCTTGTTCTTGGTGGGCGTGTTCTTGAGACAAATGGGAAGAAGATAACAACCCTTCGTTTGGAGGAAGGATGCGTAATATCCGGAACTGGGGCAAGCATCGTTACGGTTGCATCATTATTCGGTATTCCCGTCCCATTAACGCAAATTACGACTTCCTCGATTATCGGGATGGGCTTTGCCAAACAAGGAACGAGTGTCTTAAGAAAGGATATCGTTATTCAATTACTGACAGTATGGATTGTTTCACCTGTCATCTCTATGGTGATGTCCTATACATTGATTCAATTAGTGATTGAACAAAATGTATACCCGATCATTGTCGTAGTGGGAGTTATTATTTCTGTACTTGGTGTTCTGTTCTTATTGAAAAAACAAACTCAGGCTGTGTCGATTTCGTCAGAAGCCTTAAAAGAATAAACAATACTGAAAGGATGAATAGATATGTCATTTTTGCCAAAACCTCATGGAGGTAAATTGATTCAGGCGTTTGATCCAAATCTTAATGTTGCAAGTATAGCTGAGGAAATTGAAATTGATGCCATTGCATTGAGTGATTTAGAGCTAATTGGTGTTGGGCTTTTTAGTCCGTTGACTGGATTTCTAGGAAAAGAAGATTATGAAAATGTTGTGAAGTCAATGAGATTAGCGGATGGAACCGTGTGGTCTGTTCCTGTAACACTTCCAGTATCGAGCGAAGTAGCAGAAGGATTAAAAGTAGGAGAACAATATAAATTACGTTTTGAAAATGATGTATACGGTGTGATTGAGGTTTCAGAATGGTATGAGCCGGATTTACATACGGAGGCTGTTGAAGTCTATAAAACAGATGAGACTGCCCATCCAGGGGTAAAACGTTTGTTTGAAAGAGGCTCTGTTTATGTAGCTGGTGATGTGACACTTATTAAGAAGCCTGAAAAAGGTGTATTTGCAGATGTATGGTATGAACCAAAAGAAACTCGTGCATTCTTTGAAGAAAAGGGCTGGAAGACTGTAGTTGGATTCCAAACGAGAAATCCAATTCATCGTGCGCATGAATATATTCAAAAGGCTGCATTGGAGACAGTTGATGGTTTGTTCGTTAATCCGCTTGTTGGAGAGACAAAATCCGATGATATCCCTGCAGACGTTCGTTTGAAGAGCTACCGAGCTTTACTAGATAACTATTATCCAGAGGATCGAGTACAGCTTGGTGTGTACCCTGCAGCAATGAGATATGCTGGTCCAAGAGAAGCAATCTTCCATGCTATTGCTCGTAAAAACTTTGGCTGCACACACTTTATTGTTGGCCGTGACCATGCTGGTGTAGGAAATTATTATGGAACATACGATGCACAGCATATTTTTAGCAATTTTACAGAAGAAGAATTGGGAATCAAACCGTTATTCTTTGAACATAGCTTCTATTGCAACAAATGTGAAGGAATGGCATCTGATAAAACATGTCCGCATAGCAAAGAAGACCGCGTTATTCTATCGGGCACTAAAGTTAGAGAAATGTTAAGAAGTGGTGTTCTTCCGCCATCTACTTTTAGCCGCAAAGAGGTAGTAGAGGTATTGATCGAAGGCTTGAAAGAAAAAACAACGGTTCCGAGGTGATTGAAAATGACAAAAGCAACGAACATTACATGGCATGACGCAACGATTACAAAGCAAGACCGACGCAGTCAAAATGGTCATGGGAGCTGTGTTCTTTGGTTCACTGGCCTCTCAGGATCAGGCAAATCCACGATAGCGAATGCTGTTTCAAATGAATTATTTCAGCAAGGAATCAACGAGTATGTCCTTGATGGCGATAACGTTCGCCATGGTCTGAATAAGGATCTAGGTTTTTCGGAATATGATCGTACTGAGAATATTCGTCGCATTGGTGAAGTAGCAAAGCTATTTGTAGACAGTGGAAAGATTGTAACAACAGCTTTCATTTCTCCATTTAAATCGGATCGAGATGGAGTGAGAGAACTTTTTGAGGATGGAGAATTCATTGAAATCTTTATTGATTGTCCTATTGAGGAATGTGAGCGCCGTGATCCTAAGCAATTATATGCAAAAGCACGCTCAGGGCAAATCAAAGATTTTACAGGAATCGATTCACCTTACGAGGCACCAGACCGACCAGAATTAACGATTCGTTCAGACCAGTTATCTGTAGAAGAATCGGTTGAGGCGATCTTTAACTTTCTTAAAGAAAAAAATATAATTTGAGTAAGTTGGTCGGATTACATGGATTATTTTATGTTATTGAAGTATAATGAACATACTTGATAAAATAAGATAACATTATAGGTTAAGAAAAGGTGGGGAAGTCCGATGATTGGCAAGGTATATTTAGTTGGTGCGGGACCAGGAGATCCAGATTTAATTACAGTAAAAGGACTGCGATGCCTGCAGCAAGCCGATGTGATCCTTTATGATCGCTTAGTCAATCCGGACTTACTGAATCATGCTAAAGAAGATGCGAAGCTCATTTTTTGTGGTAAAAGTCCAGGGCTGCATACTCTGCAGCAGGAGTCTATTAATCAACTTCTCGTCGATTATGCGAAGCAAGGGCTGCAGGTTGTACGATTAAAAGGAGGCGATCCTTTTGTCTTTGGCCGGGGCGGAGAAGAGGCAGATGAATGTGTGAAGCATCTCGTTCCGTTTGAAGTGGTGCCCGGTATAACGGCCGGTATTGGTGCGTCTGCTTATGCAGGCATCCCGGTGACGCATCGTACATTGAGTAAGAGCTTTGCTTTTATTACAGGACATCAGATTGGTGATACTGTTGCAGATCACCAGTGGACGCATCTAGCTAAGGGAGTGGATACTCTTTGTATATATATGGGGGTATCGCAGTTGCCGACCATTACAAAGAGTCTCATCGAAAGTGGGAAATCTCCACAGACTCCAATTGCTCTAGTTCATTGGGGAACATTAAGCAATCAGAAAACAGCTGTTGGAACTCTCGAGACAATTGAAGAAATTGTTAAAGAGAAAGGTATTTCTAATCCAAGTATGATGGTGATCGGAGAAGTGGTCACTTTACATGAGCAGCTTAGCTGGTTCAATAAAGACATACAAGAGGCAGCCAGGCGTTAGGAAAGGGGACGTGAAAATGAGAGCTATCCTTTATATTGGCCATGGAACGAGGTCTAAAAAAGGTGCAAAGGAAGCAGTGTCCTTTTTCCAAAATGTGATGAAAAAAATAGATGTACCGGTGCAAGAATTCTGTTTTCTTGAGTTGACTCTGCCGTCAATAGAAGAAGGATTCAAACGCTGTGTGGAAAGGGGAGCAACGGAAATAACCGTTGTTCCTATCTTTCTATTAACTGCAGGGCATATTAAAGAAGATATCCCGCAAGCACTTAAATCTTTGCAAAAAAAATATCCTTTCGTCCAGATTCATGTTAGGAATTCATTTGGTGTACAAGATGTGATTCTAGAAGGAATTGCTGCACTTGTGAGAAATCTCGTTGAAGATTTGTCTCCTAACGATTCAATCTTGATTGTCGGCAGGGGAAGCAGTGATCCGGAGATTCATCGATCTTTTGCTGTTATTTCAAAAGGGATCCAAACTAGGCTTAACACAGAAAATGTGGATGTTTGTTATTTAGCAGCGACAGAACCAAGATTGGAAGAAGGTCTGGAAAATATAACAGAAAAAGCGGCAGGAAGAGTAATTGTCATTCCTTACTTATTATTTTCGGGCCTCCTCTTATCAGAGGTACATCAGCATGTGCTCAAACGGCAAAGAAATGGGCAATCCATACTTCATACTGGACCGTTAAGTACTCATTCGGCTATAGAAGAAGTTGTGCTTAGAAGTGCACTTGGAAGGGAGCACCAGCATGCAGCCGTTCATTATTAATTTGTCGGGAAAGAAAGTAGTGATAGCTGGCGGCGGGAAAATTGCTGCCAGAAAAGCAAGAGTACTATCACAGGAACATGCGGAGATTAAGCTTATTGCTCCTGACTTCTCGGATGAGGTAAGAAAACTATCCGAGGAGAAGGGTCTTTTTCTTGTGGAACGGAAAGTTGAGTTAGCCGATTTTGAAGGAGCATTTCTTGTTATTCTTGCAACCAATGACCGTGATACAAACCGGATACTAGCGCAAACATTACCTCCTAACCAGCTTGTTTGTGTAGTGGATGAAGCAACAGAAGGAAATGTCATATTCCCCGCAAGTCTTCGCAGAGGCCATCTCCACTTGGCAGTCTCAGCAATTGGTGCTAGTCCGAAACTCACGCGCAAGTTAAAAAAAGATTTGGAATCACAATTTGATCAATCTTGGGACACGTATACAGAATTTCTATCAGAATGCAGAAAGATTATAAAGAAACTTCCTCTATCATACGAAGAAAAAAATAAATGGCTGGAAAAGCTATTACATGATCATTATCGAATGGACGAGGAAGCAAGGAATATGGAGTTAGAGGAATTATCAAGAATAGATAGAGATGGAAATAAATTATAAGAGTCATTTTTGAAAAAAATGATAAAAAATTTTTTATTTCTTATAACCATTAAGACCATCAAGGAAGAGAGTCGCTAAGGCTCTGCCTTGATGGTTTTTTACGAACACGTGTTAGTCTAACATTGGTCTATATAACTGAGTATGCATGCTGCCTTGTTCTATATGTTCAAGAAAAAATTCGTTTATCATTTTCCCATACTCCTCGTCTTCGTGCATCTTCTTCGTTTGTAACTCCATTTCTGCTAGTCCTTCATATTTAGAAAGAAGTGCATATGTATGATCTTTTCCGGAGATCGGAGTTAAAATGTCTACAGTATGGCTATATTGCTCATTTCGGTATTTTTTTAGCTTTTTTAAATTTTCGATGGCATCTTTAAATTTGCCTTGTTTTATCTCAAAGGTTTGGTAGACATACACTGCCATTCTCAGCACCCCTATAGAAAATAGTCAATACATGATTAGCATTTCCTGCAGCAGTTTATTTATTCTATAAAGTTATTTAGGTGTTAGAGGATTCGATTCTATATATCTCAAGATTTCTTCAATGTCGTAAGCCATTAAAACAGCTTCATTCTGATTAAAAAGGGTTATGGTATGACCCAGCATGGGCATTGGTTCTTTAACGTTGTTAATTAATTCCAAGTGTTTTTCCACATTCTTTAATGTACTAGAGGAATGGTTAGCTAACTTGTGTAGAAAATCTTCGTCTCCAACTCCCAAAATTGAATACTGGTTAGGTCTTTTTGACTTCCAAGTATCTTCTAGTACAAAATCTGGAGCTTCCCTTTGTACGGTAATAAAATGAGTAACGGATTTTTTTGGGTCTGTTAGATGATTGAATGATACGACCGCATGTGCTTCTTGACCTACTTTGATATTGTCAATTTCCTCAGAGAAAAACTTCGTTCCCGAGATATTTACTAAATGATTGTCACGGTCAACTTGCATTACGAGACCATGGAGGTCAATCCTTCTTGGTTGATAGTTGGATAAGAAAAACTGGGTGAGCTCATCAATTTCTTTTGTATGGATGAGAAGTTTTTCATGGTCAAATACGAGATATGCAGGTGCTTCCTTTATGTCGAGGTCAGGGAATTGTTTCTGAATACTATCTAAATTGTCTGTTCCTTTCCAATGATAAATAGGAACAATTCCAGTCTGCATAGGAGTATCTTGGAATGGATCTCCTCCATCGGAGGGATAAATAATTAAAGTTGAGTATGATCCATTTTCCTCACTTAATAACTCCTGATAGGATAGTACTTCTTCTCTTTCTAGCGAGACATAATAGTCAGCCTGTCTTTTTTTACCCCAGGAAGCAGAAATAATAACTGTAATGCTGCCTGGTTGATTGGGAATCTGATAATTGTGAGTAGATGAGATTTGGAGCAGTTTTGTTTCGTTTCCTTCCTTCATTTCTTCTAAAGAGGAAACAGTAAAATTTGCTGGTATAGGATCTGGGAATCTTATCTGTATATCTTGGAGGGGGTTTATCGTTGTAGTGGATGCTTCTGCAATGATTTCTTCTTTCGTAAATGTATTTAATGGTTCATCATTCCACTGAAATGTACCAAGAGTAACTGCAGCTTCTTGATCCCCTACTGTGACAATAGGGATTGGAGGCTCTGCTTCCTTATAAGATTTAATATAGTCAAAGCTAATCATAATGATCAGTCCGGTTAGAGTACCGAGAATCCATATCCATCTTTTAACTACCATATTGTTCCTCCTTTCTACCAATATACCATCTTGAGTTATGTTATATGGGAGAAAAAAGAAAATATTTTTTAAAATATGGAAAATATTTAACGTTTGAGAGGGGACTTGGCAGGATTTGAACCTGCAAGATACACAACAGATTTCGGTAGAACTGTTGGTTGCTCTGCACATTGAGCTACAAGTCCCTTGATGATAGTTTGAGTAGTTGTACAAAAAATATGCACGATATTTTTAAGAGTTGTTAAACATGATCATATCCAAGTTTCACATATTCATCGACTGATGGGCAGTCCACCACATAGAACATATTATAATCTTTTGTAATGATAGCTTTTTCTTCATTCGTGCCAGCATACTCCATTGCTTTCTCTAATGTGGAAAATTCATATTCAAAGTTCATTTCATAATCCATAATCCGTCCTCCCTTTTTGTTACTCTCATTAGGATGCACAAAAAACATTATTTTCCATCCCTTTTTATTCATTTTTTTGAAATAGCCTTCTGCAGATTTCATCAGACTCAGATTAGATTAGCGTGTATTGTACATGTTATAGGCAAGGAGGTGTTTTAGTAATGCCAAGAGGAAAAGAGTTAGAGCAGCTGCCAATGGCTAATATAGCGCCTAGTATGGGAGATGATAAAAGTAAATTTAATCGAGAAAATTTGAGTGGATCAGTAATGGAAGAGCAGCCTGCACCGAGTAAAGCAGGTAAGGAATCATCAAAATGATTAGGGAGTACAAAACTCCCTTCTAATCCAATTATAAGCTATTTAGCGGTGAAATGAGTTCTGGATGATCATTTTTTGCAGCATTGACTAATGTTGAGACTTCATACTTATCCATTTCCTGCGCTGGAAAGGGTTTAAGCAGCATTTTTAGTTCATTGATATGATCAAAATTTGGATCAAGCCAAGTGTCATATGTATGTTGTGGTAAGATCACAGGCATTCGATTATGAACCTCTCTTGTCACTTCATTGGGTTCAGTCGTAATGATTGTGCAAGATATAATTCGTTCATTCTCTTTATGCCAACTCTCCCATAGACCCGCAAAAGCAAATGTACTTCCATCCTTCATGACAAATCGGTACGGCTGCTTGCCATTTTCGGTTTTCTTCCACTCATAAAAACCATCAGCTAAAATTAAACATCGTCTGCGTCGGAAAGAATGTTTGAAACTCGGCTTTGTCTCGATCGTTTCTGCACGTGCGTTTATCATTTTATAGCCAATTTTTTTATCCTCTGCCCAATTAGGGATAAACCCCCATTTCATGTTTTTACCACTTCTGCCAGTTCCATCTGAAATGATCGTTAATATATCTTGTCCAGGTGCAATGTTATATCGAGGGACAGTTTCCTCAGAATATTCAAATTGAAATTGTGATTGAAGTTTCAGTATCTCATCTGTTAATGTAAATCTTCCACACATCGTAACACCTCCATACGTATTTTCCTTTATTAACAGTAACAGAAAAAAATCCCTGTCGAGGGGAAGAACTCGGCAGGGAGGGGGAGAGGATCTAGTTTTTGACTCTAGTTTATCAATACCCTTTTACAAAAGTTTTAAACCACCTTCATTATTTTTTATTTTTCCCCGCAGCTCTAGCTCCAACAGTTTGTTTAAACATTTGATGACCAAGTACGGCAACCCCAGCGGCAATAACCCCATTAATGATTCCTTCTCCCGAAAAGCCAAAAGTAATCGTACCGAATATTACGGATATTGCCAGCAGGAACCAGATGATGGTCCAGTCGGGGATTCTTGGTGTTTGTTTTAAAGCATATCCAATTACCCATAGTGCTGGTACGAGCATATAATAGTTTTGATTTAAAAAGTCAATTAATTCCAATGTATCCACCTCCTTTTTTAATGCTGTACCGCTTCTACAGTTTAGTGACGATTATTATATCGAGATATTAAAAAACTTCTATTATATGATATGACTTGTCCGCAGTATTCGTATGTTTGTTTGTAACAAACATAAAAATTAATATTTTATGAGCTAAAAGAATAATAATATGCAAACGTTTTCATATGAATAGAGTGAGAAATAGTCAAAAGGAGGGTGTATTTACGATGAATTCACTTTGGCTTGCAATCATTGGAATGGTTGTATTCGCACTTGGCTATCGCTTTTACTCTAAATGGGTGGCAGAAAAGATTTACCGCCTAGACCCAAATTATGTGACTCCAGCACATCGATATGAAGATGGAGTGGATTTTGTTCCAACAAAAAAATGGGTTCTTTGGGGGCATCACTTTACCTCCGTAGCCGGTGCTGCTCCCATTGTCGGACCGGCGATAGCTGTCTATTGGGGATGGCTTCCAGCGCTTCTTTGGGTACTCCTAGGTACTGTATTTGCGGCAGGGGTACATGATTTTGGCACCATTGTATTATCGGTTAGAAATAAAGGTCAGTCCGTTGGAACAATCACAAATCGAATCATTGGAAAACGGGCTAAAAACATGTTCTTATTTATCATTCTCATATTGGTATTAATGGTTAACGCTGTGTTTGCATGGGTTATTTCAAATTTATTTATTAAATTTCCTGCCAGTGTGCTTCCGGTATTCATTGAGATTCCATTAGCTATTTGGATTGGCTATGCTGTATACAAGCGAAAAAAAGAAATGCTCCTCCCTTCCATTATTGCGCTGGTGATTATGTACGGGACAGCTGTTTTGTCAGCGAGCACTCCTGCCCTTCAAATTGACCTTTTAAAGTATTTTGGCGGTGCTGAGAATACAGTTTTATTTGGTTTAGATGGAGTAGCAATGTCATTTTTTGTTTGGATCATTATCTTAATGGTGTATTGCTATATCGCTTCGACATTGCCTGTTTGGAAACTGTTGCAGCCTCGGGACTATATCAATTCTCACCAGCTTGTTGTCGGATTGGTCATTTTATATGCAGGTTTAGTGTTTTTACAGCCAAAAGTAACTGCACCTGTAACAAACGGGGCAGTAACAGATGCCTCATGGTTTCCGTTATTGTTTATCACTATTGCCTGCGGGGCGATTTCAGGATTTCATGGTCTAGTTTCTTCAGGAACTACCTCAAAACAGCTTGATAAAGAAACTGATGCCCGCTTTGTAGGATATTTCGGGGCTGTAGGAGAAGGAGCTTTAGCGCTGATTTCTATTATTGCCTGTGTCACGCTTTTTGCCACACAAGGGGAGTTTTTAACTGCTTATGAAAGCTTCTCCGCTGCAAATGGTGGAGGGCTGACGAACTTCATTAATGGTGCAGCAATGCTTGCAACCGGTGTGTGGATTCCTGAGGAAATTGCCAGAACGATCGTTGCAGTTATTGTTGTCAGCTTTGCAGCTACAACACTCGATACATCTGTCCGTTTGATGAGATACATCATTGCGGAGATTGGATTGGAGTACAATTTTAAACCATTAACAAAGACACATGCTGCAACATCTGTTGCGGTGGTTGCAAGTGCAGCGCTGGTCCTTTTACCAAAAGGACCAAATGGATTCGGGTCTGGAGGATATTTATTATGGCCATTGTTTGGTACGAGTAATCAGCTTTTAGCTGGAGTGAGCTTATTGTTAATTTCGATTTGGTTAAAACGGCAAGGAAGAAACTTTTTACCGACCTTTATCCCAATGGTATTCATTTTTGTTATGACGTTATGGGCAATGATACAACAGGTGGTCTTCACATGGTCTGGCTTAGGAAGTCAAGATGCGAATTTACTTCTCTTTATTTTAGGAGGGATCATCTTAATTCTTGTCTTCTGGATTATTTTGGAGGCCATCTCAGCTTTCCAGAAAAAAGAGCCTCCATCCATTCCTGATGATGAATAATCTTCATGAGAGAGGCCGGACTTATGGTTCGGTCTTTTATTGATTAAGTGGTTACGAGGGTGGTGATTTCAATGTATATTTTTGATCAATTAAAGAAGCTCATTGCACTATATGATGAAATTTTAAAACAGCCTCACCGGACGGAACTTGCACGAGAATTAAGGGATGAAGAGGACTTATTTATGCTTCTTTGTTTTTCTGAAATGGTTGGTGTCCCTAATCCCGCATTTTATTACACGCTGGAACTATATCCGCTTTTAATAGTACGATTTCACGATTGGCATTTACGAATGGGCTTGGAAACCTCACCACTTGATGGAATTCGATGCTGCTAAAGGAGAGAAAACGGATGGAAGGTTTTAATAAGAAACTATATTTTGTTGGTGGAAAAGGCGGTGTAGGAAAAAGTACAACCTCTGCAGCACTTGCATACAACTTATCTAGAATAAAGAAGAAGGTATTACTTGTCTCCACAGACCCAGCTCATAATACAGGAGATCTTTTTCATGTCAAGCTGGAGGGGAAAGTGACGAATATAAAAGATCATCTAGATGTTCTGGAAATTGACTCCAAACAGGAATCCAACCGGTACATTGAAACCGTAAAGGAGAACATAAAAGGATTTGTAAAGTCAACAATGATTCAGGAGGCCTTTCGACAAATTGATCTGGCCTCCACTACCCCTGGCGCAGAAGAAGCAGCCCTATTTGACCGCATGTCATCCATTATCATGGAAGAAATCCATCACTATGATGCGATCATATTTGATACAGCTCCCACTGGGCATACGATCCGTTTGTTAACGCTGCCGCAATTAATGGGAGTTTGGATGGATGGGTTATTGGAAAGAAGAAGGGCCGTGAATGAAAAAAACTATAATAGATGGATGGATGATGGAGAAAAGGTAGAAGATCCCATTTATGAGGTCCTTCAATCTCGAAAAAGAAAGTTTAATAAAGTAAGAGAAATTCTTCTGGATCGAAATCAGTCTGAATATCTGTTTGTTTTAAATGCTGAAAGGCTACCGATTTTAGAAACAAGAAAGGCTATGGACACTCTTAAACAGCATGGTATTGCGGTGAATACCATATTAATTAATAAACTGATCCCTGAAGAAGCTGATGGGATTTTCTTACAAAAGAGAAAGGAAACTGAATCACATTATCTAGGTGAAATTCAGACTGTGTTTGCGAAAGAAAAGAAAGTTCTGGTTCCATTATTGTCATCTGATATTTCAACGTTTCATGATTTGAGCCTATTTGCAGACCTTTTAAAAGAGGGATTTAGCAAAAGTGAGGAAAATGAAATGATGAAGTGATTCTTACAAAATTCCAAAGAAAATAGACGAGAAATGACAAGATTTTTCGATAGGATCATTCAAGGTTCGACAATGGATAAAACCTTGATATATAGGCATTTAATGCGCTTTCATTCTTGACAAAACAGGCTGAAAATGTTAAATTATTATTAGCCGTTCTGCATCGTGATTGATTTTTGCAAAACGCTTGTTCCAAAGTTTGAAAACGAGTTTGGAAGAGTAATGTCAAGAAAATGCAATACGTTGTAAATGGTGAATTTTTATAGGCTTTTTAGGAGCCAAATAGGAGGATCTTTTTAAATGAAAAACGGTAAAGTAAAATGGTTTAATGCTGAAAAAGGTTTCGGATTTATCGAAGCTGAAGATGGAAATGATGTATTCGTTCATTACTCTGCAATCCAAGCTGAAGGTTTCAAAACTTTAGAAGAAGGTCAAGAAGTATCTTTCGAAGTTGTTGAAGGAGCTCGTGGGCCACAAGCGGCTAACGTTACTAAACTATAATTAAAACAACTAGTATAACAGTTCAACCATTGGTTGGACTGTTTTTTAATGTTGATTTTCCTATTTTTGTATAGCTTTTCACATTCCACGGTTTGATATAATGATACTATTAAAGAATCAGAGAAACTATTGAAGAGGTGAACGGTTTGAAGTTTATTCATACAGCAGATTGGCATTTAGGAAAACTTGTTCATGGTATTTACATGACAGATGACCAAAGGGAAGTGCTCAACCAGTTTGTTGCTTTAGTGGAAGAAGAAAAGCCGGATGCGGTTGTCATTGCAGGGGATTTATATGATCGGTCTGTCCCTCCTACTGATGCGGTTGAGCTCTTGGATGAAATTCTTTTTAAAATTAATGTTGAGCTGAAAACACCTGTTGTCGCGATTTCTGGGAACCATGATAGTGCAGAACGCTTGTCATTCGGCAGCTCTTGGTACCGGAACAGCGGATTCTATTTAGCAGGTAAACTTCAAAGTCCATTTCATCCTGTAAGGATAAAAGGAGTGAATTTCTATTTAGTCCCTTATGCTGAACCTGGTGTTGTCAAGTATCTACTCGAAGATGATAGTATCCATTCTCATCAAGATGCGATGAAAGCTGTGATCGGAAAAATCGAAGAGAACATGAACCATAATGAGCCAAATGTTTTTGTTGGACATGCCTTCGTACTGGGTGGGGCAACCTCTGATTCAGAACGGACATTATCAGTTGGGGGATCTGGGTGTGTCAGTGTGGACCTGTTCGAACCGTTTTCGTACACAGCTTTAGGACATCTCCACAGCCCTGATGCGATTAAACATGAAAAAGTCTATTATTCAGGTTCTCTTCTAAAATACTCTTTTTCCGAAGCAAAGCAAAAGAAGTCAGTTTCCATCATTGAAATGAATGATGATGGCACTTTTCAGATTCGCTATCGTTCTTTAAAACCAAGACATGATATGCGTGAATTAGAAGGATACTTAGAGGAATTATTAGCCCCTGGCTTTTACGAAAAAGAAAAGCTTGATGATTACTTAAAAATCACCCTTCTTGATGAAGGTGCTTTGATCGATCCGATTAATAAATTAAGACAGGTGTATCCAAATGTCCTACATTTAGAACGAAAAATTACTCTTACGGACATGAAAAAAGGTACATCCTTTACCTCGGTAAAAGAAGGAAAAAAATCAGAATTAGAATTATTTCAGCAATTTTATGAGGATATGACATCATCGCATTTTAGTGATGAGAAAAAGGATGTCATGACAGAAGTAATCGGAAAGGTTCTGATTGAGGAGGGTGTGAAATGAGACCGTTAAAATTAACGATGCAAGCGTTCGGGCCCTATGCTGGGACAGAGATCATTGATTTTACAGAGCTTGAAAATCGAACGATGTTTGTAATCTCTGGAAAGACTGGTTCAGGAAAGACTACCATTTTTGATGGCATCAGCTACGCGATTTATGGGAAGGCGAGCGGTGATGACCGACATGGACCTGACCTGAGAAGTCAGTTTGCGAATGAGGACGTTCTCACTGAAGTCTCTTTACAATTTAGCTTAAGAGGGAAAAGTTATTATATAAAACGGGCTCCCCAGCAGGAAAAGAAGAAAGAACGCGGAGATGGCGTCAGGACCATCAGCGCCCAAGCAGAGCTTTATTTGATTGAACAGGACGGTGAGCAAAAGCTTATTGCTTCGAACGTAAGGGATGTCGATGAGAAAATAAAAGAAATTATGCTGATTGACAGCAATCAGTTTAGACAGATCTTGATGATTCCACAGGGGGAATTTCGAAAGCTGCTTACATCAGACAGTAAGGACAAAGAAGTGATTCTTCAGAGGCTTTTTCATACGGAAGTATATAAACGAGTCGAGGAAAAGCTCAAGGAAGAGGCGAAAAGCTTAGAAAAGGCAGTTGAAAAGGAAACAGAAGACCGGAATCACTGGATTCGAAAAATTACGGCTTTACACAATGGAGAATTAAAAACCCTTCTAGAAGAAGAAAGTGACAATGATACGGTTATTTATCCATTATTACTTGATGAAATTCAACAAATGACAGCGCAGCTGGAGACATTAAATCAAGAGGTGCAAGGAAAAGAAAAAGAGCGTGATGTGCTGCAGCAAAAACTTTATGAAGCTGAAACGATTGTAAAACAGCTTAAGCAAAAAAGTGAATTGGAAGCAAACAAGACGGCGCTTGAAAATAAAAAAGAGGTAATCGCAGGAAAAGAAATTGAGATCAGCCTTGCGGGTAAAGCAGCGCTTCTTTCAAAACAAGAAGAATTGTGCCATCGTTTGAAAAGGGAGCTCGATGGATATCAAGCGGACATAATGAAGCGTGATAAGAGGATCTCGGAGTTATCTAATCTTTTAAAAGAGAAAGAAGAAGCCTATAAGCAGGAAAAAGAGCGGGAAGATGAGAGAAAAGCGGCACAATCGGAAGTTCATAAGCTTCAGCAAATGAAAGATGAGGTTCATTCCTTTGCGGTCCTTCAAACAGAGGTCAATGGTTTGGAAAAGCATCTAGCCCAGATCTTGGAGGAGAAAAAGAATTCCGAAGAAAGTCTTAGAAAAACTGAAGGTTATATTAAATCTTTAACAGAAGAAAGACAGGTGTTAGAAAAGACAGATGTCCTGCTCTTGGAAAACACTCGCAATATCGAGGTGCTTGACAATGAGATTGAGTACATCATGAAGTTTGAGCATCAGTTGCAGCGTTACCACGAATATCGTATTTTACTTGATAAGAGAAAAGGGCAATTCCAGCAAGCAGAGCTGGTACTGCAGGATGCAAGAGCTCTTTTAGAGGAGCTTGAGCACAAGTGGCTGCACGGACAAGCTTCCATTTTAGCTAATCAGCTTCGTGATGGGGAAGAGTGCCCTGTTTGTGGATCAGAACATCATCCGAACCCTGCCAAACTCAGTGTGGGCGTCATTCCTAATGAAGTAGATTTGAAAGCTGCTAAAGAACAGGTATCCTATACTGAAAAGGAAAAGGCGAAGGCAGAATCTGCTCTTTTTGAAGTGCAATCAATGGTCACAACACTGGAACAAACACTTGGTGAGCTTCGTGGAGAAATACTAAAGAAGCGCAGTGATTTTGCAGATGATCAAGTTGAGAACATTAAGTATTTTATCCAAAAGCAGCGAAGCGAGCTTTTACAAAAACAACAAAAGTTCCAGCAAGATCTTGATGTATTAGAAAAAGTTAAGGTTAATCTTAAAAAATATGAAGAGAAGCTGACTGCAGGTAGAGAACATCTTAATGGAATTAATGAAAAGGTAAATGAGGTCACGGTCACTTTTACTGAAAAAAACACAAACTTAACTGGTATTAAAGACAGAATTCCAGAAGAGATACGCTCCATACAAGGTTTTGAAAAGCAGTGGAAGCAGGCTGTTCAATTGCAGGAACATCTGCAAAGAAGATATGAAGAAGCGCAACAGATTTATCAAGAGACAAAGGAAAAACACGGTAATGAGGAATCTGCGTTTTTAACCGTTAAATCACATATGCTCGAAAAAGAACGAGAGTTGAAAAACGAAAAAGAAGCCTTTGTAGAACAAATGACGGCGCAAGGCTTTGAAAATTACCGGGGTTATGACAGTGCGAAACGATCGGATGAACAGATTAAACAGCTAGATAAAGAAATCCGTGAATATCGTGAAGACGTCCGTTCTGTTACAGATCGATTAAATGAAGTTACTCTTGCTTTGAAAGATGTGAAAGAGCCAGATATCGAAGGATTACAGACTGTGATGAAAGAAATCCAGCAGCAAATTTCTAGCTTACATGATCAAATCCGTGAACTTTACATGAAAAAACGTGACAATGAAGAAATCCGGGATCGTATTCTGAAAATCAATGAAGAGATAAAAACTCTAGAAGTAAGATATAAGCTTGTGGGTGAGCTTTCTGATATCTCAAAAGGTCAGAATACAAAGCGGATCACATTCGAACGTTATGTACTCGCTGCATTTCTTGATGACATTTTGCGGGAAGCAAATGGGAGACTCATTAAAATGACGAATGGACGTTATGAAATGAGACGAAAAACCGACCGTTCTAAGGGAAATGTACAAAGCGGACTAGAATTGCTTGTATTTGATCAATATACAGGCCAGGAACGGCATGTAAAAACATTGTCCGGTGGGGAAAGTTTTAAGGCGGCCTTATCATTGGCGCTTGGATTGGCGGATGTAGTCCAAAATTATGCGGGCGGTGTGTCTTTAGAAACGATGTTTATTGATGAAGGTTTTGGTACGCTTGATCCAGAATCACTTGACCAAGCAATTGAGGCCCTTATTGATATCCAAAGCAGTGGACGCTTGGTAGGGATTATTTCCCATGTCCCTGAGTTGAAGGAACGAATTGATGCACGTTTAGAAGTAACAGCTACACAAATGGGAAGTATGACAGAATTTCATTTTATGAATGGATAATATAAGTTAATTATTATGAAGAGGAGCCTTGTGATGCGGGCTCCTTTTTCTAGCGGCTAAAACAAAAAGATTTGGAAATTTATACAAAATCATTTAAAAAGGGAAAGAAATTGTTTAGAATTAATAAAATAGAATTGGTGACGAAAAATTTAGAGGATCAACTAGGCTGCTATAAACCTATTAAAGGAGGGAACGAATCTGAAACATAAACAGAAAGAAAAGCTTTGGTCGAAGTCATTTATTATGTTAATTTTAGCGAATTTATTTATATTTATGTCCTTTCAAATGCTTATTCCCACATTACCGCCTTATTTTAAATCAATCGGTGCATCAGGACTAGAGATCGGACTAGTGACGACATTATTTTCGGTAGGGGCGATCTTTAGCAGACCTTTTATTGGATATTTCTTAGAGTATAAAACGAGGAAACCCCTTGTATTATTCGGCGTCATTGCTCTCTTGCTCATAACATTGCTTTATCCAATTTCACAAATGATACTCTTGCTGCTCCTTCTTCGTCTCGTTCATGGTCTAGCATGGGGATGGTCTACAACGGCAAATGGAACGGCAGGTGTTGATATCGTACCTAATTCACGCCTTGGTGAAGGAATGGGGTATTTTGGTCTTTCCGTTACACTCGGAATGATTATTGCTCCTAGTTTAGGTATTTTTTTATTTCAAATCACCACATTTACCAATCTTATCTACACATCTGCAATCTTAGGCTTTATTTCGATTATGCTAGTATTTTCGGTTCAGTTTAGAACACCTGAAGCAGTAAAGAACACGAGGAAAGAGGACATTAAATTTACCTACCTAGGATCGATGGTTGAAAAATCCAGCTGGTTTCCGGCACTTATTACAGTGATTGCCACGTTCGGTTATGGAGCGATCATGACCTTTATTGTGATTTTTGGAGAAGAAAGAGGAATTCAGCATATTTTTCTTTTTTACTTAGGCAATGCAATTGTTGCGGCGCTGACTCGGCCGATTGTTGGAAGATGGTTTGATCAAAAGGGTCCAATAGGGCTAGTCATCGTGTGTTCTGCGTTTACCTTCCTAGGAATGTGGGTGCTCTCCTTTGCACATTCAGATATACACATCTTAAGTGCAGGGATTTTATTTGGACTGGGCTTTGGTTCGTTAATGCCTACGATGCAGTCATGGGTGTTGTCTCTCACTCCACCAAATCGTCGTGGAGTGGCAAATGGAATGTATTTTTCCGCATTGGATCTTGGCATTGGCTTAAGCGGCATCGTCTTTGGCTTTCTGGCAGATTATGTTGAGACAGGGGCTTTGTTCCAAATAGCAAGTGTCTTCCTGCTGATTGCAATGGTTATGACCTTTATTGAGGGAAGAAAAAATAAGCTTCATAGAAAACAAGCTGCTTTTGTTACGGAGAAATAAAGATGATAAATATCTAATGCCGAACATTAATGTAGTATAGAACTTTTTTTGGTACAATAGGATTCAGTCAGTTTACATTCAATTATTAGAAAAATGAGGATAAAAGGAGATCATCATGCACGCGCAAATTGAAAAACAGTTAAATTTGTATAAAGAAAAGCAAAAAAACCGGGGAAGGCTCCTAATTAAATGTCCAGATCAGCCAGGAATTGTATCAGCAGTTTCTAAGTTTTTATTTGATCATGGAGCAAATATTATCGAATCTAGCCAGTATTCAACTGATCCGCAGGGCGGGGAGTTTTTTATGCGTATTGAATTTGAATGCGCTGAGTTACTACATAAGTTAGAGGATCTGAACGAACAGTTTAAAAGTATTGGTGATACCTTCTCGATGAAATGGACACTATCGTCTGTATCAAAAATAAAGAGAACGGCTGTGTTTGTTTCAAAAGAACTTCACTGTCTGCGAGAACTATTATGGGAATGGCAAAGCGGCGATTTAATGACAGACATTGCTTTCGTTGTCAGTAATCATGAAGTAGCACGAGAAGAGGTTGAGTTGTTGGGTATTCCTTTTTACTATATCCCGGCAAGCAAAGAAAATCGTGCTGAGGCAGAAGCGCAGCAGCTGGCATTACTGGAAGAACACGATATCGATCTCATTATTTTAGCACGCTATATGCAAATTTTGACACCGAATTTCGTGGAAGCGAATCCATTTAAAATCATTAATATTCATCATTCTTTTTTACCGGCATTTGTTGGGGCAAGGCCGTATGACCGTGCTTATCAACGTGGGGTAAAACTAATTGGTGCCACTTCCCACTATGTAACGAATGATTTAGACGAGGGACCAATTATTGAACAAGACATTATGAGAGTGGACCATCGTGACAACATTGATGATTTAAAGAAAATCGGACGTTCGATAGAAAGAAGTGTCTTAGCAAGAGCAGTAAAATGGCATTTGGATGATCGTATTATTGTACATGGGAATAAGACGGTTGTTTTCTAATAATGATAAAAAAATAAATATTAAAACTGTTATAAACAAAATACAAATTGGTTAATTTGAAAGTGTTTCTGAAATTTGATGAGACGCTTTTTTTTTGTACAAAAGCAAAAATATTATGATGGAAAGCAAAATATAAGTAGAGTATTATACTATCCCCATAACTTATTTGTACTAACTAATTGAGAAGAAAAGGTCTCTAAGAATGGGAATAATAGTACAAAATTTATTTTTATAAAATTTTCAAAATACTAATTTTACAAAAATATCTTTATATTTTGAATTTTCAGTTGACAAAAAGTTGTTTTTTTCATAAAATTTCAAAGTATAAACATTATCTTTAAAACATTTTAAATGTTTACATTACTGATGAAAGGGTGATTAAATGAAAGCGTTTTATTATGAGGATTTTGAAGTGGGAATGTGTTTTGACTCACCAGCAAGAACGATAACTGAGACAGATGTGGTTATGTTTGCTGGATTTTCTGGGGACTATAACGCCATTCATACCGACACAGAGTATTGTAAAAACACTCAGTTTGGGGAAAGGATTGCCCATGGTTTGCTTGGTATCTCAATCATTACTGGCTTAATGAGCAGAGCTGGTACATTTGAGGGTACAGCAATTGCGATGCTGGGGATTAATAATTGGAAGTTTTTGAAACCAATTTTTATCGGGGACACTGTATATGTTCGTTATACAATAACCGAAAAGAGGCCTTCAAAGTCCAATCCAGAAACAGGAATTGTAAATAGGTTTTATGAATTAATTAATCAAAAAGGAGAGGTTGTCCAAAACGGTGAAATGCCCGTACTTATTAAGAGGAATTTAGGCAAATAATTCTACCGGTCATTTGTTTTTTGTTTAATAAATTAAAGGGAATATGTTCATTGATATTTTTAAAAGATTTTACATATTTTCAATTTTAGTTTAGTTAATACTAGTTTAGTAATGTCGCATAAGTAAATTTGAAATTGCAGTGATAATTATATTAATAATTTTAAAGTTTCACAAATCTAAATAATTAGAGGAAGAACGGGGGATGTAATATGAAATTTAATAAAGTACGACTATTAATGTTTTCATTTATTTTATTTTTAGGTATTTTATCAGGCTGCAGTAGTTCATCATCTTCAACTGGAGACAATGAAGGTTCTGATGGAAGTAACAGTACAAATGGTGACACAATTGCTATTGGAGCTATTTTCCCACTCACTGGAGCTGGTGCAACATACGGAGAGATGTACAAACAGGGTGTGGACTTGGCAATTGAGGAAATCAATGCTGCTGGTGGAGTTAATGGGAAACCACTATCTGTTATTTATGAAGATGGAAGAGCAGAGCCTAAAACTTCTGTTCAGGCTATTCAAACACTTGCAGCCAAAGATATACCATTTGTTCTTTCCGCATATACAGGTGTAACATTAGGTATTTTACCTACAGCTGAGAGAAATAAAATCACAGTAATCAATGGCGGTGGGCAAGGCGACGAATTGGCTGGAGCAAGTCCTTTTCTATTTAACACCATTCCGTTATTAGGATTAGAAGTAGAAGTATTAGTAAAATACTTAACTGAAGAAAAGCCTGAGCTAAAAAATGCTTATGTGATCCATGTTGATGATGATTCTGGTCGTTCTGGTTTGAACAAATTCACAGAAGAATTCGCAAAAAATGGTGGAGAAATTCTTGGAAGCGGATCTCATAAGTTTGGTGAAACAAACTTCCGTGCAATTCTAACAAAAGCTAAGGCATCAAATCCTGATTTACTTTATATTGCGTCTCATGGTCAAGATGCCAAATTAGTTATTGATCAAGCGAAAGAATTAGGGATTCAATCTCAAATTGTTAATACATCTTGGACTGTTATTCCTGAAATAGTCACGAATCCGAATGGCCAAGGAATTATCCATACATCAATAGCGTTTAATCCAGCGGAAGAATGGTTAGCGAAGTACAAAGAAAAATATGGAACTGACCAAGTAAGTAGTTATGTGTCAAACTATTATGATGCTGTGAAAATATTTGCGCAAGCTTATGAATATGCAATTGAAAATGGATTAGGAGAAGATGGCGAGGCCATTGCCAACGCCATTAAGGAAATTAAAGAATTCGAAAGTGCAAATGGAATCATTACCTTTAATGATGATGGTACATCTATTAGACAAATAGATGTTTCGGAAATTGTAGATAACCAAAGTAATCTTATAAAGTCTTATTAAAGGTAGGTGAATTGCTAGTGGAAATTTTATGGCAATTATTTATACAGGGTGTTGTCCTGTCAATGGTTTATTTGCTTATTGCTTCAGGGTTTAGTGTAATTTACGGAACAACTGGACACTTTCATATCTCACACGCCGGGGTTTTTACCCTGGCTGGATATGTCCTTTATTTATTAATGGAAAGTATGGGGCTGCCAATTTGGATTTCTCTCATTTTAGCAATTGTGATATCTGCCATTTTGGGTGCACTAATCTATCTGACCCTTTATCGAGCAGTATTATCTAGAAATGGAACACATCTAGTGCTATTTATTGCTTCGCTAGGTTTGTTAACGGTTATCGATAATGGTATCGTTGCTATCTTCTCACCAGATCCACAAACGTTTACCACATCTGTGGAATTTAACAAGGTATTAATGATCTTAGGGGCTCCTGTTACTGTTATTCAGCTGGGGATGATCATTATCGGAATAGTTGCCTTATTACTCCTTTATGTATTTATGAACCGCACAAAAGCTGGAAGAATGATAAAGGCTGCCTCTGTAAATCCAGACTTATCACAAATAGTGGGGATTTCCTTAAAAAAGATTCATGTTATTTGTTATGCGATCGGATCTGCTTTAGTCGCAATTCCAGGATTTTACTTTGCATTAGATACAGGGGCTAACAGTGGAAAAGGTGTGGAATTAGTCATTTTAGCTGTAATGGCAGTAATTATGGGCGGTATTCGCAGTCTAGTGGGAGCATGGATTGCTTCACTATTTATTGGGATGTTTTATAATATGTCCATTTTGTGGATTCCACCACACTGGCAAACATCTATTATCTTTTTCCTCTTCTTAATTATGATTATGGTTAGACCAACAGGCTTATTTGGTCAACGGGCTTAGGAGGGACTATGGAATTATTAATTGGATTTGCAATTCTGGCATGTATTTATATTATTTTGGCTAGTTCATTAAATATTTTAATTGGATATACGGGAATATTTTCAATGGCGCAAGCCGCCGTATTCGGAGTGGGTGCATATGCTGCAGCACTGTTGGAAACAAAGTTAACTTGGGGGTTTATCCCTTCATTAATTGGGGCTATCGTCATAGCTGGTGTAATCAGTGCTATCATGGCATTCCCTTCACTCGGAGTTTCCGGAGATTATTTCATCGTTGCCTCTTTTGGCTTACAGATGCTTATTCATACTTTGTTCATGAATTTAGATGGTTTAACTAACGGTCCTGCAGGTGTTCAAAGAATCCCAAGACCTGAGTTTTTTGGCTATCAACTGAATTCTGATATAGAATATCTAATTTTAACAATACTGTTAACCGCTATCGTTTTGTGGTTTTTAGTTGGAATAAGTAAAACAGGTTTTGGTCGTGTATTAAGAGCCATTAAGGAAGATGAAACGGTAGTTCAATCTTTAGGGAAAAGCGCTAAACGTTCAAAGATAACTGTGACTGTACTTTCGGGTTGTGTAGCAGCAGTTGCTGGAAGTATTTATGCAAATTATGTTACATATATTAGTCCAGCAAGCTTTACAATTCATGAATCAATCTTTATTGCACAATTAATTATCCTAGGGGGTCTTGGTTCCTGGAGAGGCGCTACGATAGGAACGATCATTCTACTAGGTCTGCCTGAAGTCCTAAAGTTTTTGCCAATTTCAGAGACATATGCTGCGCCACTTAGACAAGTATTTTTCGGATTACTAATTATTGGTTTCATGATCCTTAGGCCACAGGGTATTTTTGGAACAAATATGGCCAAAAAAATTAAAATCAAAGATTCTAATATTACTGCTGAATTAGGAGAGGGGGAAAAGGCTTGATTCTCCAACTAAATGGAATTTCAAAACGATTTGGCGGGTTACAAGCTGTTTCTAATTGTTCTTTTACCGTAGAGAAGGGAAAAGTAGTTGCTTTAATTGGTCCCAATGGAGCAGGTAAAACTACTATTTTTAACTTAATTACGGGTGCGTTAAAACCTGACAGCGGTTCAATATATTTTAAAGGGAAGGATATCACGAATGTTCAAGAGCATAAACGAGTACATTTAGGGATGGCAAGATCTTTTCAAGATGTGAGGGCTTTAACGGAAATGACTGTTCTCGAAAATGTGATCTTAGCATGTCCGAGCAGGTACGCTGAATCCCCTCTCTTATCACTTGTTAGACCTAACCAAGTTAGAAAAGAGGAAAGTCACAACATAAAAAAAGTATTTGAAATCCTAGAGTATGTAGGATTAAGTGATAAAAAAGATAAGTTAGCTGGAGATTTATCCTATGCAGAACAAAAATTGCTAATTTTGGCACGTCTACTTGCCACAGACGCAGAATTACTTTTATTGGATGAGCCTGCTTCGGGCTTGGACCCAGGTTCATTGAGGAAATTCGTCGAGCTGATTAGGGATCTAACAAATAATAACAAAACGATTTTAATCGTTGAACACAATGTTTCCCTTGTAAGTGAGATCTCCGATAAGATGGTATTTTTACATCATGGTGAGGCACTTGCTGAAGGAAAGCCTGATGAAGTAGCGAAAAATGAAGAGCTTCGTGACATATACTTCGGTGCATAAACAGAGAGGAGGGATTGGATATGCTTAAGCTTGAAAATGTGCAAGTTAGCATTGGAAAGAAAAGGATTTTAGAGGATGTTACCATGCATGTCGCTAAAGAAGAAATTGTTGCATTTATCGGTCATAATGGTGCTGGAAAAAGCACAACACTTGGTGCAGTGCTTGGTACACATCGGATACAAAATGGAACGATTGAGTTAAATAACAAAGCTCTAACGAATTTGTCGACAACTGATATTGTAAGAGAAGGGATAGGCCTTGTTCCTCAATTAAATAACGTCTTTCGAAATCTTTCAGTAGAAGAAAATTTGGAATTAGGATCTGTTGTTAATCAGGGGGAAAATGGTGCATTTACGATCGAAAAGGTCTATGAAATTTTCCCAATACTAAGAGAGAGAAAAAAGCAATTAGTTGGTACGATGAGCGGTGGGCAGCGTCAAATGGTAGCGATAGGAATTGGACTAATGTCCAATCCAAGTTATCTACTGTTAGATGAGCCTTCTGTTGGCATCCAGCCTAATCTAGTGGATAAAGTAATGGAAACCATTGTAAAGGTAAACAAAGAATTTGGTATTAGTATTTTAATTGTAGAACAAAACATAAAAAAAGTCTTAGAAATAGCTGATAGAGTCTATGTCATGAGCAGAGGGTCAATTATTAAGGAATTTGTACCGGGAACAATAAATTCAGAGGAATTATGGCAATTAATGTAGGAGGTATAGTATGCAAATTAATCCAGCTGAACTTCAGCATCAAGACAGATATAAGTTATTAATAGGTTCAATTGTCCCAAGACCAATCGCATTTGTATCAACACTAGGAAAGCACGGACCTAATTTAGCTCCATTCAGTTTTTTTACGGGTGTATCAGTAGATCCGCCGATGGTCGGATTCACTTCGATGCCAGGGCCATATGGACCTAAAGACACACAGTTAAACATCCAGGAAACAGGTGAATTTGTTGTAAATATCGTTTCAAGTAGTTTTTTAGAAAAAATGAACATAACTGCCGCAGATTCGCCTATTGGA
This sequence comes from Robertmurraya dakarensis, assembly GCF_900156875.1. Lineage (GTDB taxonomy): Bacteria > Bacillota > Bacilli > Bacillales > Cytobacillaceae > Robertmurraya > Robertmurraya dakarensis. The sequence goes on from NZ_LT707408.1 coordinate 1,485,794, forward strand.
GTTAACGAGTTTGAACTTGCGGGCTTGCAGGAGAAAGAAAGTATTTCAGTAAAACCACCTCGAGTAGCTGAGTCAAAAATCCATCTTGAATGCAAACTTCATAAAATTGTTGAGTTGGGTGAAGGACCAAACGCCTTTATCATAGGTGAAGTGGTTTTATTTCACATTGATGATGATATCATGATGGATCGTCATCGGATTAGGTGGGAAGGTCTTGAACCTGTTGGCCGTATGGCGGGTAACTTATATACTGTCTGTGATAATGTTATTTCAATTAAAAGAAAGAGATATCAAGATTTATAGATTTATGAGTAACAGAGTATTTTATTAATATTAATATCCAATTTTTACCGTCGGAGGGAGGTCTTTTAACGTGGAGACTATTCAAGATTTATTTAATAGCATGGAAAAGCATGATTATAAGAAAGCATTTGTAACACGTGACCAAACAGTGACATATGAACAACTGATTAAAAAAAGCTTTAGCTTGGCCACTGGATTAAAACGGGTGATAAACCCAGGTGATAAAATTGCAGTCTGGCTGCCGAATTCGATTGAATGGGTATTAATAGAGCTTGCGGCTGGGCTCATCGGTGCGACAGTGGTAACCTTGAATCTACGTTATAAAAAGCATGAGTTAACGTATATTTTACAAGATTCTAAGACTAAAATGCTAATCCTTCAGCCGGAGTTGGAAGGTTACAATTATACTTCTATTGTGGAAGAATTATTAAATGAACAAGAATTTCCTGATTTAAAATATATTGTTTCTTCAGACAAACTGCCAACTAATTGTAAATTTAAAGCAGATGAGTTAGTTACATTTTTTAATGAGAATGAAAGCAGGATAGATCATTTTGAAAGTGAGTCATCTAATCCGAATAATATTCTTAATATTATGTATACCTCCGGGACGACATCCAATCCTAAAGGAGTTATGATTTCTCAACGTGCAGCGGTAAAACATTCAAATAATGCGGCGAAATATCTTAGAATCACTTCGGAAGATATCGTACTTGGTGCACTCCCTTTTTGCGGAGTATTTGGCTTTAACACACTATTTGGCACCCTAACTTCAGGCGCTTGTATGGTACCAATGGATAGGTATAGACCTTTCGATGCATTGGAGCTTATAGAAGAATTTCAGTGTACTGTGTTTAATGGTGTTGATGGGATGATAACACCATTGTTTGATAAGAAAGATATCGCCTTTAATTTAGATGCTATGAGAATTGGAGCTTTCCCGATTTTTGCAACTAATAATCAATTGTTCATTGAGAGAACTGAAAAGATTTTCCCAAACATGACGGTTGTTCAGCCGTACGGAATGACAGAGGTTGGGTCAATGTTATTTGTTGGTGATCCTGATGAGTCTGTTGAGGTTCGAACACTGGCAGGTGGACCTAGAGTGAGCAAGGAAATAGAAATAGAAATAATAGATAAGGAAACAGGAGTGCCTTTGAAAAATGGTGAGGAGGGAGAAATTGTAGTAGGGGGTTATAGCGTTATGTCAGGCTATTACGGTAACCCTGAAAAAACAAAAGAGTCACTTACAGCTGATGGAAAGTTTAAGACAGGTGATTTAGGAGTTAAATTAGATAATGGTTCTATCATCTATAAAGGGCGTTTAAGGGATGCATTAAGATTAAGAGGGTTTTTAGTTTCTCCAAAAGAGATTGAAGACTTCATTAGTTTAATGCCAGAGGTGGAAATTGCTCAAATTGTACATGTTACAACAGAAAAAAATGACCGGCTAGTTGCCTTTATTAAATTAAAAGAAGGTAAACAAATTACCGACCAACAAATTTTCAAATATTGCAAGGAAGGTTTAGCGGATTTCAAGTGTCCAAATGCTATTATTTTTGTTAATGAATTTCCTACAACTGCCGGATCAAATGGAGAGAAAATTCAGAAGAACAAACTGCAAGAGATCGCGAAAATAAAATTAAAGGAAAAAGATTTAGTTTAAGAGAGGAAGATAGGATTGATTGATCATATTAGCCAATGGGTGAAATTAGCTCAACAAAATTTTGCTGAACGGACGGCAGTAATAGGTGAGGATGAAATAGAAATCTCCTACAGAGACTTGATTAATCAATCTACAGAACTTGCAAAAGCTATGAGGGATGATGGCATAAGTGACGGAGATCATATTGCGGTTTGGATGCCCAATTCTCTAGAATGGATTTTATTAGAAATTGCCTGCGGTATGCTGGGGGCTGTATTGGTGGGCTTAAACCCTAGATATCGTATACATGAGTTAGAATATATGATAGGTCATACGGATTGTAAATGGTTATTTTATGATCATGGAATAGTCGAAGCGGAGCAGATCTTGAAAGAAATGCTGCCTGAATTATTTATAGATGAAGCACCAGCAAATTTTAAGAATTTCCCCTTACTAAAAAAAGTAATATCTATAGGCGGTAACGGTCCAAAGGGTGCCGAGAGTTGGGAGAAGTTCAATGGTGCGCCGTTTATTAATCAGAAGGAACCATTGCATATCCTTTCTAATCAACTGGATCCACTAAATATCTTATTTACATCTGGTACTACATCTCGTCCTAAAGGGGCTATATTAAATCAGGGAACCATTATTGGTCATTCCTTTAATACCGGGTCCAAGATGGAAATTTCTAAAGATGATGTATGTTTGGCAGCACTACCTTTTTGTGGTATTTTTGGTTTGAACTCTCTATGGCAAGCTTTAGTAAAAGGAGCAACTGTTGTAGTTATTGATCAATTTGAAATTGAAAAGGTCTGTGACAGAATTGAGAAATACAGCTGTACTGTTTGGAATGCAGCAGATCAGATGTACATGAAGCTTATTGATTATAGCAATGAGAATAAAGTGAATTTATCTTCTTTGCGCATTGGTGCAGCAGGTATGTTTATTTATGATGGTCTTGATATAATTCAAAAGGTTGAAAAGAATCTTAATTATCGTATTTTGCATACTTATGGGATGTCGGAAGTTGGATCCATGCTATTTTTAAGAAAGCCAAGTGATCGACCAGAAACAAGATCAATTTCTGGGGGGCAGCCAACCTCAGGCAAAGTGAAGATTATCGACCCTAACACGTTAGAGGAATTGCCTTTTAAGAAGGTTGGAGAAATTGTTGTTTCGGGTATGAACGTGACAACGGGATATTATAATCGACCGGAAGCAAATGAGTCTTCATTTATGGAAGGTAACTTTTTCCGAACTGGTGACCTCGGCAGAAAATTAGAGGATGGAACAATTGAATACCTAGGACGGTTAAAGGAAGCGTTGCGTTTATCAGGATTTCTGGTATCACCAAGTGAAATTGAGGGCTTTTTGGAAGAGATTATTGGAGTAGAATTAGCTCAAGTTGTTGGTGTACAACTCGATCATCATATCATCGTTACGGCATTTGTAAAATTAGAAGAAGGAAAGACACTATCAATCGAAGATATTCAGCAGGAATGTAAGAAACTAGCTCACTTCAAGCGTCCAAAGAAAATCTTTATTGTAGAAGATTTTCCTAAGTCATTTGGATCTAACGGGGAAAAGATCAGACGTGATTTGTTAGCGCAAATGGCAATCGAAAGGATAAAAAGCAGCAGCTAAAGAAAAATCCGATGTTTTGAAAAGCATCGGGTTTTTGTGTTTCATAAGGAAACATCTACAGTTTTAATCATTGAAAAGCTATTGTAAAAGATATTTTATTTTAATGTTTCCCTTTACTTTCAAAAATCTCTGCTTTACTGAGAGGTATTTTAGTCAATTCATCGAATTTTATTAAACGAAAAGTTATTAAACTAAAAATACAATATATTATTTAAATATAGAATTTGCAGAATATTGATAATTTTATGTTGACTAATAGTTTTTTAATATATAAAATAAAGTACATACAATTTGGAAGCGATTGCAATAGAATGGCGTTATTTATAGAATAAACTGCCTGAAATAGTAGATTTTATTATCTTGTTTCGGGGCCTGTGGAATATTTTCAATAATGATTCACAGATTCTAACAAATGTTTGGTTGAAATTTTACAAGCAAACGGTTGCAATCGTGGTGAAGTGACAGTAGAGGAGGGGACCAACCAATGTTCAAATATAGTGATTTTGCAATCTGCGATATTCCCAGTTCTTGTTCGATGAGGAGATTCCTTTAGAAAACGCTGCTAAACAATAAATATCATTTTATTCGAGGGGGATTTGAATGGCTGTAGAAAGATTGAATAAATCTCTAAAAGTTATCATCGTAGTTTTTACCATAATAGGGATTTTGTTATCCATTAATATGTTGTTTTACTTAGAACTTTTTGGATTTAATCCTATCCAAAATGCTTACTTATACTTTATCTTAGCTTGCTTTATTCCAATATCTTTTTTAATTTTCCCGGCAAAAAAAGGTCAAAAGATAAAGTGGTATGATTTTGCAATTGCTGTGGTTTCTTTTGCCATTTTGCTCTATCTTGCGTTGAACGGGCAAAGGATTATTTTAGAAGGATGGGAGTATAACGCTCCACAATATGTTACTTATGCCAGCATTGTTCTTTGGGCTATTTTACTAGAAGCTTTGCGAAGGGCTGCAGGTTTGGTATTATCGATGATCTGTTTGGTCTTCTCTCTTTACCCTTTAATTGCTTCGGGAGTGCCAATCGGATTTCTACAAGGGCAGTCATATGATTTCTTTACGATAGCAAGAAATCATATTATGAGTGCCAATAGTGTTCTAGGAATCCCACTAATAACGGTTGGAAATTTAATCCTTGGATTCTTAGTCTTTGGTGTTGTGTTATCACATTCAGGCGGCGGAGATTTCTTCTTTAAGTTAGCTCAGTCATTATTTGGCAGATATCGCGGCGGGGAAGCAAAAGTTGCAATCGTTAGTAGTGCATTTTTCGGTATGTTAAGTGGAAGTGCAATATCAAACGTAATTACAACTGGTGCAATGACTATCCCTGCCATGAAAAAATCGGGTTATAAACCTCACTATGCAGGTGCAATTGAATCGGTTGCGTCAACTGGTGGTTCAATTACTCCACCAATAATGGGGTCTGCAGCGTTTATTATGGCTTCTTTTTTAGCGATTCCCTATTATGAAATAGCGATTGCTGCAGCCATTCCAGCATTTTTATATTATGCGGGATTACTTATCCAAGCAGATGGATATGCCGCAAAGAATAATTTAAGAGGGCTGCCAAAGGAAAAGATTCCTTCCTTTATCACAACAATGAAAGAAGGATGGTTCTATCTATTCTCTCTAGTATTGTTAGTTGTGTTCCTTGTCGTCCTTAATTCTGAAGGCCAAGGAGCTTATTATGCCAGTTTAGTATTATTGGTTATTGCCATGATCAATAAAAGAACAAGAATGAATCTTAAACAACTCTTCAATATGACTGTAGAAATAGGAAAAGTTTTAGCAGAAATTGTTTGTATTATTGCTGGAGTTGGTTTCATAGTTGGTGCTTTATCTGTAACAGGTGTTTCATTTTCGTTTTCGAGAGAACTTGTTGCAGCAGCAGGAGATAGTATGTTTCTCATCTTAATTGGGGGAGCATTAACAAGTTTCATTCTAGGTATGGGAATGACCGTTTCAGCTGTTTATGTGTTTCTTGCAGTTATCATGGCTCCGGCACTTATCTCCATAGGGGTAGATCCGGTAGCGGCCCATCTATTTGTTGTATACTGGGCAACTGTTTCATATATCACGCCTCCAGTTGCATTAGCTGCTTTTGCTGCAGCGGGAATTGCAAAGGCAAGTCCTATGAAAACAGGTTTCACAGCCGTGCGACTTGGAATTGTAACATTCTTAGTTCCATTCTTCTTTGTATATCAACCTGCTTTAATTGCAAGAGGAGAGCCATTAGATATCACAATCACAGTTATATCAGCTATTATTGGGGTGTTTATGCTCGCATCAGCACTAGAGGGATATATGGCTGGCTTCGGCAGAATGAACAATATATTGCTAAGGGTTGTTGGGGTAGTTGGCGGTTTATGTATGTTCATTCCGGGAGTTTGGACAGATATCTTAGGACTAGCTTTGATGGTGGCCATTTATCTATTAAAATTTATTAAACCTTCTGTTTCTGTCAATGTTGAGGAAAATCAAGAAGTTTAATATCGAATTTCGTAAGGATAGAAGAGGGTAATCAGGTAGTTTCAAATTGATTGATTTACTAGCTGCAGGGACTTTCATAACTTACAAAAAGGGGAATAACACCTGCAGCTTGTAACTATAAAAATAATTTATTTTAAAAGTAAAAAGGGGAGAAAGTAGATGCGAAAAATGAAATCTTTTAAGTGGCTCCTATCTTGTATAGCAGTCATAATGATCGCTGCGGGGTGCAGCAGTCAGGGCAGCAGTGGTGGAACAGACAGCGGATCAAATAATAGCGGCAGTAACAATGCACCAAAAGATGAAAGTGGATTTCCACAACAGTTGGCAGTGAGTGTGTATGATGTTGGTTCATCAGGATATGCAGAATTTTCAGCAGTTGCGAATGCGTTGACTTCGGAATATGGAACACAAATTCGTTTAATTCCTTCCGGAACTGGTGTTGGCCGAATGATCCCAATGAAAGATGGCGTTACTCCATTTGGTCGTTTAGGTGATGAATACCAATTTGCTTATCGCGGAGAACAAGAATTTGCTACAATGGACTGGGGTCCACAGGATTTAAGAGTTGTTTGGCAAACAATGACTCACATTAATGGAGCAGTTCTAGAGGATTCAGATATTAAAACACCAGCAGATCTTAAAGGTAAAAAGATCCCTTATATCACAGCAAATGCATCAATTAATACAAAAGTTGAAGCAGTTCTGGCTGCAGGTGGATTAACTTGGGATGATGTTGAAAGAGTTGAATTAACTAGTTATGCAACTCAGGCTGATGCTTTAAAACAAGGTCAAACAGATATGGCACTTATGCTGCCAGGAGCATCATCACTTATAGAGCTTGATGAAATGCAAGGTATTCGTTGGTTAGAATTATCAGATGATGTAAATTCAGAAGAGTGGAAAAACGTTCAAAAGGTAGTACCTTGGTTAGTGCCAGATGAATGGTCAGTAGGAGCAGGTTTGTCAAAAGATGAACCATTAACATTTATGGCATATCCTTATCCTCTAGTTTCTCGTGCAGATGTGGACGAGGAAGTAGTATATGAACTAATTAAACGACTCGACAATACAATTGATCAATATAAAGATGCAACTCCTGGTAATATCCAATGGGCTAAAGATCGCGTTAATACAACACCACTAGGAGTACCTTTCCATGAAGGAACGATCCGCTTCTTAGAAGAAGAAGGAATGTGGAGTGAAGAGCAAACAACTCAAAACAATGAATTAATCGAATATGGTAAGAGTCTGAAAGAAGAATGGGAAAAAATCACTGCAGAAGCAGAAGAGCAAAACATTAGTAAAGATGATTTCCCACAATATTGGCTTGAAAATAAGTCTAAGTAATCAGATTTAAATACAGAATGGGCTTAGCGTGAACAACCCGAGATAACGTGCAGGAGAATCCTATGATTCTCCTGTTATTTTTTGTTTTTATAATGTTATGAAAGGCAAATTTTGTTTAGATGTGGAGGGGAAAGGCCTTCATTAAGGGGACGAAACCAAAACCCGGTTGGAGTTCTGTAAAAATGGTCATCATGTACGTGATGAAAGCCGAAACCTGGTAGGGGATCTATAAAAATGGTCATCATGTACGTGATGAAAACCAAAACCTGGTATGTGATCTATAAAAATGGTCATCATGTACGTGATGAAAACCGAAATCTGGTATGTAATCTATAAAAATGGTCATCATGTACGTGATGAAAACCGAAATCTGGTATGTGATCTATAAAAATGGTCATCATGCACGGAATGAAAGCCGAAACCTGTCATGTGATCTATAAAACTGGTCATCATACACGGGATGAAGACCAAAACCCGGTAGGGGATCTATAAAACTGGTTATCATGTACGTGATGAAAACCGAAATCTGGTATGTGATCTATAAAACTGGTCATTATACACGTGATGAAAACCGAAATCCGGCATGAAATCTATAAAAATGGTCATCATACATGTGATGAAAACCGAGATCTGGTAAGTGATCTATAAAAATGGTCATCATGTACGTGATGAAAGCCGAAATCTGGCATGAGATCTTTAAAAATGGTCATACACGGAATGAAAACCGAAACCTGACATGAGATCTATAAAACTGGTCATCGTGCACTGGATGAAGACCAAAACTAGGTTGCTGATGAAAAAAAAGTCCTTCATCAACGTGATGAAGGACTCAGCTTGTTGAGAAAGGGGTATTTTTTCTCGGCAAGCTGTTTTATTTTTGTGTTTATTACCATCTAGTTTTTAATGGACCCATAAATATAAAAGATTGCCACACATTTACCCTAGTCTTGCTAGGTGTGTGGCAATCTTTTTCATGTTTTGGCAAGCAGCTGTTAATAAAACTTGCTCACTTGCCTTCTCTAATCCCCGTAACCGGCAGTAGCGAAGCCCATGCAGCTCTTTTGAGTCTGCGAAGCTTCGCTCCACTTTTTCTTTTCTAAATTTATATAGCATTTTTCCCGAATTAGATAATCGATTTAACCTTACCTTCTCCTTATGCTCTTCCCAAACATGGCGTGTGACCACTTTTACTTTATTTTTGGATCTCGTGCATTGAGTTAGTAGTGGGCAACTGGAACACTTCTTGGGATCAGATTTATATTCTCTATATCCTTCACGAGTGGTTGTTCGATAGGTCAGTTCTTGATTATTTGGGCAGACATATAAATTGCGTTCTTGATCATATGTAAATTTCCACTTTGGGAATAAACCTTTAGTAGGATGATATCTTCTATGGGCAATCACTCCAAAAATTTTCCGATCAGATAATCCTTTACAAATAGGGTTCGTCAGATACCCGGAGTCCAGCGCAACAGCTTCTACTTTGAATCCAAATCTTTCGATTTGGCGGTCTAAACGATTAAGATAAGGAACCGAATCATGAACGTTACCAGGCGTAACAAAAGCATCGGTAATAATATTAAACTTCATATCCGTTGTCCTATGATCCAAGTAACAGAACATTTCCTGCTTATTGTCTCTAGACATAAACCCACTTTCAGGATCAGTTTTACTTACGCGAATCTCTTTTGTTTCCCTCACTTCCTCTCTCTCTTTTAGAGGCTTTTTTCCATGGTTCTCCCGATCCTCTTCAACTGCTTTATTTAAATCCTCGAAGTATTCACGAGTCTGTACCTCGACCTCTTCCTTGGTAAATTTATGCTTATTAGCATTAGCTTTTAAATGAGTAGAGTCACTAAATAAAACTCTTCCTCCAACCATCTTGTGATTGATAGCAAGAAGCACAATTTCATCAAAAATATCTTGAAAAATATTAGTATCCTTAAAACGATGCTTACGATTCCAACTAATCGTAGAATGATGGGGAACTGGATCATGGAATTTTAAACCTAAAAACCAACGATATGCGATATTCATCTTAATTTCTTGTTCTAATTGTCGTTCTGAACGAATGCCGTATAAGTAACCAATAAACATCATTTTAAAAAGGATAAGTGGATCAGTTGGACGACCATTATCTTCACTATAATAAGGACGAGCCTTTTCCAATATAAAAGAGAAATCAATATATTTGTCTATCACGCGTAAGAGATGATTTTCTGGTACTAATTCGTCAATTGAAACGAACTCAAATTCATTTTGGGAAGAACCTTTTGACTTTAACATTATATTTCACCACTCATAAATAGTATTAATACTTATATTATACCAAATTAACGCGGTGAATTGATAAAGAAAATGGACGAAATATAGGCTGCCGAGACTTTCTCGACAGCCTGAGTCCTTCATCAACGTGATGAAGGACTTAGTCTAAAGATAAAGTTTAATTCCTTAATAATATTTTTTATTGAGTTACTTCTTTAAAAGTAACATTCACGATCCGTTCCGTGTCTGTTTCAAACTCAATGTTTACAAACACCCCGAATTCTTTATTTTGTTCCTTTAACCACAACTTAAAACGCTCAGTAGTGGTTTGAGAGCCCGCGATTCTCTCAACGTGGAGGTAATCAACAATGGAAGCTTGTGGATACTTTTCTTTTGTCTTCTCCATAGCAACCTTCCCCCATTTTGCATAAGCAGGTTGATTCATTTCAACTTTTGCAAAAACAGGGGTAATCATGGATGGGAGCTGTAAATTCGTAGAAAAAGTAATGCTGAATACAAGGAGAAATACAATAGTTTTTAACATGAGGTACCCCCTTTTTATTGTAGGATATCCGCTTTTCGCTTCTGTATGCATATTCATTTTTTTAGAAAAATTAGGAAGGGGATTTAAGAAAAAGAAAGAAGTTATTAAAGACGAAATGGTTCAAAGGTTTTAAATTTAATGAAATAGGGGATTCAAGATGTTAAAAATTAATAAGATAAACAATGTTACTTGTGCTCAGGGTATTGTGGAAGATCGGGAAAGGTTTAGCAGTGTGATGGTGTATTTAATGGACGGATTATTAATTGATACAGGCTCACCTTCATTAATCAAAGATTTTATTCCTTTTTTTGAATCAGAAGATTTTGATCAGGTATATTTGACGCATCACCATGAAGACCATACGGGCGGTGCAAAGTGGATTCAGGATCATAAGGAAAAACCGATTTATATTAATGAAATCTCGGTGGATATATGTTCAAGAGAGGGAGATTATTTACCATACCGTCACGACGTATGGGGAGATAGAGAGGCATTTCAGGCAAAGCCGTTAAATAGCCATTTTTCCACACGGACATCAAAATGGGAGGCGATCCCAGTTCCAGGGCATGCCTTTGACCAAATGGCTTTTCTAAATTACAGTGAAGGTTATCTATTTACGGGGGATTTGTACGTTACGCCGAAACCGAAAATGCTGCTAAGAGAGGAATCGGTGCCAGACATCATAAATTCCTTAAAAAGAATTCAAAACTATGATTTTACAGACATGTTTTGCGGTCATGCTGGACATGTTCCCAATGGAAAAGAGATGTTAAAAAAGAAACTAGATTATATGGAAGAAATCAGCGGAAAAATAATGAATCTTCATGCTAAAGGATATACACCAGAAGAAATTAAAGCTCAGCTTTTACCGAGCAAACACCCGCTTGTTGAAATTTCTGGCGGAGAGTGGGATACGCTGCATTTTGTGACATCGGTGTTGTCGAAGGTAGAGTTGAATAATTGATTAAAAAAATATATTACTAATGCCTCGCTACTGAGGTGTTTTTTAATTTTTTCGGGTGAAGGACTTCCGTTTGAGGTATTTCATAGTTACTTTACGAAGGTAGCGTAATTTTACAAGCGTACACACTTAAATAAAACTAGTTCCCTTGAACAAATCTAGATTAAAAGCTACATTATAAGAAGTACCATCAAAGGAAGTGGCAGTTTTGACGAAGAGATATTTTACGATCGGAATGGCAGGGCATATTGATCATGGAAAGACAACGCTTACGAAGGCGCTGACGAATGTTGATACGGACCGTTTAAAGGAAGAAAAGGAGAGGCAAATATCGATTGAACTCGGTTTTGCCCCTTTATATGAGGACGATGAAATCCAAATATCTGTAGTGGATGTGCCGGGACATGAACGGTTTATTCGACAAATGATTGCGGGTGTTGCTGGCATTGATTTGGTGGTTTTAGTCGTGGCAGCAGATGAAGGCGTCATGCCGCAGACACGCGAGCATTTGGATATATTAGGGTTTCTTGAGATACGAAATGGAGTCGTGGCGGTCACGAAAATTGATCGTGTTGACGAAGAATTTATCGATCTGGTGAAGGACGATATTATGGAGGAGCTTGAGGGAACTGTTTTTGAAAAATCTCCTTTCGTATTAGTTGACAGTCTTTCTAAAAAAGGCATCGATGACTTAAAAGAACTTATTATACATACATTAAAGCAGCAGCAAACGCGAGACAGCAAAGGGGCTTTTCGGCTTCCGATAGATCAAGTGTTTACGGTGAAAGGCCAGGGAACGGTTGTCCGTGGAACCGTTTATGACGGAATGGTGGAAGAAGGTCAAGCTTTAAAAATCATGCCGAAAGGTCTAGAGGCAAGAGCAAGACAAATTCAAGTTCACCATCAGAATGCAGACAAAGCGTATGCTGGACAGCGTGCGGCCATTAATTTATCAGGGGTGTCAAAAGAAGATCTTGAACGCGGGGATGTCCTTGTTTCTTCTGAGCATTTTATAGTCACAAGAACAATGGATGTGGCGATTCGCGTCGTCGAAGATTTGGATTATATGGTAAAACAACGGATGCCGATTAAATGTCATATCGGGACAGCCGAGGTTATGGGAAGAATTGTTTTCTTTGATCGAAATGAATTAAAGGAAGAAAATGGGGAAATTCTTTGCCAAATACGCTTGGATGAAGAAGTTGTCACGAAACGGGGAGATCGATTCATTTTAAGAAGGCCAAGCCCTCAAGAAACAATTGGCGGCGGCTGGGTGATAGACCCACAAGGACAAAAATACCGTTTCGGTGAAAGAACCGTTGCAGAATTGGAAAAGAAAAAAGTTGGCACACCTGCTGAAAGAATGGTTTCAGCATTAATGGAAACAAAGAGTCTGTCTTTGGATGAATTGTTGACTCGAACTTCACTCGAAAAAGAAGCGCTAATGCAAGAGTTAGGGAGTGATGACTTTGTTCTGTATAACGGAAAAGAGTATACACTAAGGGCGTTAGTGGATGTGATTGAAGAGGAACTTTATAACATCCTAAGGGACTTCCACACCTCTTCACCAATGAAAAAAGGATTAAATAAAGCTGAACTACTTCAAACTCTTTCAAAATCATACCCGAATACAGTCATTGACTTTTCAATTGATGAAGGAGTCAAGAAAAATACCTTTAAAAGAGAAGGTCAGTTTATTTCAATTGGGGACTTTGAGCCGCATGTTCCAAACAATTGGAAAACTAGGACAGTTAATATGCTGGCAAAATTAAAAGGCGATGGGATGCAAGTCAAATATTTTAAAGATTACTTAACAGACGCAGGGATCCCAGATAAAATCGCTGCTGATTTAAAGAAGTTTCTTGAAGAGGAAGGCTCTATCGTTGCTCTTGATGACCAATATTATTGGCATGGGGAAGTCTTTAATGAGGCGGTTGAAAGGTTAAAAGCGCAAACAGATTCAGAATTTGATGTAGGTGCTGCAAAAGAAATACTGGGATTGTCGAGAAAGTATATGATCCCATTTTTGGAATGTATGGATAACAAAGGTTTCACAAAACGAGTTGAGAATAAACGTGTATGGAAGATAAAGTGAATTCTCAATTATAAAATGTTAAAGAATGCTTGTAATATTCTCATAAATCTTTAAAATAGTATATATATACTGGTTGTTATTTAAATATAGTTTTGTGTTCATGTAGACTAATCAGAAAAAAAAGATATCCAAAAAACTCTTCCAAAGTACGGAAGAGTTTTTGTTTTCGTCAATACACGAACATTTTCAATGAAAAACATAAAAAAGTTCATGTTTTTATTGAAAATAACATAGTTATAGGTTAAAGTATTATTTGTGTTCAGTAGAAAACGAATGATACAACAGGAGGAACTTATTAGATGAAAAAAATAGTATTACTTTTAACGATATTTGCAGCGTTGTTAGTTGGTTGTGGATCAAATGAAGAAGCGCAGCCAGCGAATAGTGAAGGTGCAGCAGAAGAGAAAAAGAGAATTGCGCTAGTTTTACCAGAAAAAATTGGAGTTAACCCGTTCTTCCAGCAAATGGATGAAGGTGCGCAAAAAGCAGCAGAAGAATTCGGTGTTGAATTGAATACGATCGAATCAGCTGATCATTCAGCGATTGAAGAGAATTTACGAGTAGCTGTAGCAGAAGGATATGACTTAATTATTACATCTTCTTTTGAATCAGAGGATGCATTGATGAAGGTTGCGAGTGAAAATCCTGACCGTCAATTTGCAATTATTGATACAACAGTAGATTTACCGAACGTTCAAAGTGTTAACTTCAGAGAACATGAAGCGGCATACTTGATGGGTGCAGCGGCAGGTTTAGCAACAGAAACAAACAAAGTAGGAATGGTAAATGCAGCGGATATTCCATTGATGAAAAAATGGACAGTAGCATTTGAGCAAGGACTTAAGAGCACGAATCCTGAAGCTGAGTTTCTATTAAACTATGTTGGAAGTTTCAGCGACCCTGCAAAAGCGAAAGAGTTAGCTTTATTACAAGCTTCTAAGGGTGCTGATTTTATCGTTGGTGCAGCAGCTGTAGGTGATTTAGGAGTATTTGAAGCTGCGAAGGAACAAGGATTCTACACAGCAGGACAAGATGTGGATCGTACAGAAGTGGATCCAGAGCATATTGTTTTATCACAGTTAAAAGGTACAGATGCAGTAGCATATGAAACGATCAAAGCCTTTGCAGAAGGTACATTTGAAGCAGGCAGCGTAGAGTACGGTTTAAAAGAAGGTGGAGTGGGCCTTACTTATGTAACGCATGAAAGTAAGACGCCATTACATGACTTTATTGGACAAGACGTTATTGACCAGGTTGTTGCGATTAAAGACGAAATCATCGCTGGAACTTTAGAAGTAGCTAATCCATTAAACCAATAAGATATGAAGCCGACTAGCCTATAGTCGGTTTTCTTTTTCAGATGGGAGGCAGCAAGAAATGTCAATTCGCTTGGAAATGAGAAAAATGACTAAACAATATGGAGATTTTCTTGCAAATGAAGATATATCATTTACACTCAACGCTGGCGAAGTTCACGCGATTGTTGGGGAGAATGGGGCAGGAAAAACTACCCTGATGCGGATGCTATATGGCATGGAACCGCCAACAAGCGGTCAAATCTATCTTGATGGAGAACCTGTATCTTTTGATGGACCAAATGATGCAATTTCCCATGGAATCGGTATGGTTCATCAGCACTTTATGTTATTTTCAGATTTTACTGCAGCAGAAAACGTTGTAATCGGACATGAACCTAAAAAAGCAGGTTTTTTCAGAAGAAAGGATGCAATTGATACGGTTAATAAATTAGCCGGGCAGTATCAAATCCAAGTAAGACCGAATGTAAAAGTGGCAGATGCTTCAGTTGGAGAGCAGCAGCGGATTGAGATTTTAAAAGTGCTTTATCAAGGTGCGAATATTATCATTCTGGATGAGCCTACTGCTGTATTAACTCCGATTGAAGTAAAGGGCTTATTAAAGAACATTAAAAATTTAGCTGAACAAGGTAAAAGTGTCATTTTAATTACGCATAAACTTCGTGAAGTGATGGAAGTAGCAGATCGGGTTACCGTACTTAGAAACGGGAAAGTGACAGGTTCTGTAAATAAAGAAGAAACAACGGCTGATGAGCTGGCAAAACTCATGGTTGGCAGAGAGCTTCAAACGATTAGTGACCGCATCCAGCTTAATGGAAACTCACTATTGGAAGTAAATGAACTGACAATCAAGGAAAAACAAGAGAAACCGCTTCTTGATCGTATTTCACTTTCTGTGAGAAGAGGGGAAATTGTCGGTATTGCTGGTGTGTCAGGAAATGGACAATCTGAACTGCTGCAAGCCATTTCCGGCCTGCGGAAAGTTAACGGGGGCAAGGTTTTAATTGATGGAAAAGACGTCACCAACCAAAGCGTGGCAGATATTCGCCTTGCAGGACTCTCTCATATCCCTGAAGATAGGTATTTATGGGGCGCTGCTAAACAGGCAACGGTCGAAGAAACAGGTTTGATGGGTTATCAGAATAAGCCAGATTATAATAATAAATCGATTTTACTAAAAAAGCAGTTTAGAAGCTTATTATCATCATGGATAAAGAAATTTGAAATCAAAACGACGTCTATTAATGAGCAAGCAGGGAATCTTTCTGGAGGGAATCTGCAAAAGCTGATTGTATCAAGAGAGCTTGGCCAAGAGACGCCGCTGCTGTTAGCGGCAGAACCTACCCGCGGTGTTGATATTGGTGCGATGGAATATATTCATGAAGCATTGCTTCAAAAAAGAAATAATGGAGATGGGATATTACTGATCTCATCAGAATTAACTGAAATTCTGACTTTATCCGATCGAATTCTAGTCATCTATGAAGGTAAGATCGTAGGGGAATTAACACGAGAAGAAGCGACTGAGGAGAAAATAAGTATTCTTATGGCAGGAGGGAGCAAACAATGAAAGCACAGCAAAGAATACAGCGGCTATTAAGCCCTTTACTCCAGCCATTTATCGCGATATTTATTGGATTATTAACAGGAGCTATTGCGATTAGTATTGTCGGGGCACCAATATTGGAAACTTATAAAGAGCTCTGGATGGGGGCTTTCGGAAACTTCTATTTTATGACTTCTACATTTGCTAGAGCAACTCCCATCTTAATCATTGGCTTAGGGGTCTCCCTTGCTTTTCGCGCAGGTGTATTTAACCTTGGGGCAGAAGGGCAGATGGTATTAGGTGCAGTGAGTGCCGCGCTTGCAGCTCTATATGTTCCAGGTCCAGGGATCGTAAAAATACTCTCGGCTTTAATTGCAGGTATCACCGTTGCAGGACTTTGGTCCTTACTTGCCGGCTGGATGGAAACGAAATTTAAAGTACAATTATTAATTTCAACTCTACTATTAAATTATGTTGCTGTTTTATTTGCTAGTTTCCTAGTATCTGAGCCATTTCAAGATCGTTCCGGGTCTGCTGCTCTTGCGCAGACACCTATGCTTGAACAAGCCGCATGGCTGCCTAAGTTATTTGCAGGGATGAGCTTACATTGGGGGTTCATCATTGGAGTAATTCTTGCGATTGTCATGTATTTCATTTTCAAACTGACAAGTGTGGGCTATGAAGTAAAAATGCTTGGTTTAAATCCTTATTTTGCATCTTACGGTGGAGTAAATAAAACGAAGGTATTATTAGCGAGCATGTTTATTAGCGGCGGTCTTGCTGGTCTTGCCGGTACAGTTGAAGTACTTGGTACTCAATATCGGTTTGTTGATGGGGCTTTAACAGGTCCTGGTTTTGCATGGACGGGAATGATGGCGACATTATTAGCAAACTCGCATCCACTAGGAACGGCAGTAACAGCAATCTTTCTTGCCGCATTAGAAACAGGTGCAATGGGGTTAGAGCGTAACACTGACGTTCCACTTGAGATTGCTAGTGTCATAAAATCGGTTCTTATTCTATTAATTTCAGCAAAAATTTCGTTTAACTGGTGGAAGCGAATGAAGAAGGGGAGGGATAAAAATGGAATGGTTTGATGCTGCCTTGCTCAGTTCAACGATTCGTATGGTTGCCCCAATTTTGCTCGCGGCATTAGGCGGAGCAATCTGTGCACGCGTTGGCATATTCAACGTAGGGTTAGAAGGACTGATTTTAATCGGTGCATTTTCAGCTATTGTCGGCAATTATTTCACAGGCAGTGTCTTTTTAGCTGTTTGTTTTGCAGCGGGGGTTTCGATGATATTTTCTTTATTATTTGGCTATCTATCGATTCATCTGCAAGCAAACGCCATTGTTGTCGGTCTCGGGATAAACTTCTTAGCATTAGGGTTAACGACATTTGGATTAAGAGCAATATTTGATGTTAAGGGAGCTTTCTATGATAAAGATATGACCGGACTTCCGAAGATTGATATCCCACTTGTAAAAGATATTCCATTCCTTGGCGAGGTCCTTTCTGGACACTCAGCACTCGTTTATTTATCATTTATCCTTGCTATCCTGCTCTTTTTCTTCCTGTACCGTACAGTGATGGGATTTAGAGTATTGGCTGTTGGGATGAACAAAGTAGCAGCAAATAGCATCGGTTTAAAAACAAACAGCCTTCAATATTTAGCTGTCTTAATGTGCGGAATTCTTTGCGGAATGGCCGGAGCTCAGCTGTCTTTAGGACAGGTTACGATGTTCACAGAGGGAATGACTGCCGGGCGCGGGTTCATCGCTTTAGTTGCAACCATGCTTGGTCAGTCGCATCCAATCGGAATCATTGGATCGAGTTTCTTATTTGGATTAATGGATGCATTGAGTGTAAGACTTCAAGGTTTCTCGATGCCAACACAGTTTACAGCGATGCTTCCATATGTCATTACGATTATAGCGATGTTTTTCTTGAAAGATCGTGGGGCAGCCTCACAGATGTCTGAGCAGCAGAGTTCACGATAAATAGGTGATTAAAATAGTATTTAGGGAGGTTGTTAGAAAATGAATAAAGCAGATCGTATTAAAAACATGGTAGTACCAGTGGCAGATCCGGCGATGGCTAAACGTCTGCCTCCTGGACAAGCGTTGACGGAACGTTTTCCGATCCTTCATGAAGGGGAAGTACCAACTTATGATTTAAAAACTTGGTCACTGCGTGTTTTTGGAGAAGTTGATCAAGAAGTAACACTAACATACGACGATATTATGAAGATGCCGCAAACAACGATTACAACGGATATTCATTGTGTAACACGCTGGTCTAGATTTGATAATCAATTTACAGGAGTGCTTTTTCGAGATTTCTTAAAAGAGCTGGGAATACAGCATAAGGGTAAATATGTGATGCTTCACGCTGATCAAGATTACACTGCTAATCTAGCATTCAGTGATTTAGACCGCGAAGATGTCCTGCTAGCACATAGCTTTGATGGAAAGCATCTTACGGCTAAGCATGGATGGCCGCTTAGATTAGTGGTTCCGCATCTCTATTTTTGGAAAAGTGTTAAATGGATACGCGGTATTGAATTTATGAATGACAATGCTCCTGGCTTCTGGGAACAAAATGGTTTTCACATCAATGGAGATCCATTTAAAGAAGAACGTTTTTCAGGAGAAGATTTGCCAATTCCGGAAGATGAGTGGGTGAGAAAAGATTATGACTGAGTTATTGCCAAACTTAAAAGTAAATCCTGCTGAACTGCCTTGTCGAGTAATCGTGTGCGGGGATCCGCAAAGAGCAAGGCAAATCTCTTCGTTATTAAAGAATGGCAGACTTCTAGCAGAAAATCGTGAGTATCATAGCTATGTGGGTGAATGGGAAGGTCAGGAAATTGCCGTTGTCAGTCATGGTGTTGGGGCACCTGGTGCTGCCGTTTGCTTTGAAGAATTGATTAAAGGTGGAGCAAATGCAATCATTCGTGTCGGAACTGCTGGTTCTTATCAATCTCATATAACTCCTGGCAGTATTGTGATCAGTACGTCGACAGTTAGATGTGACGGTCTGACAAGCCAGCTTGTACCAGAAGGTTTCCCAGCTGTTGCTGACCGGCATATTGTAGACGCGTTGAATGCTGCTTCTGTTAGCAGTACTGCAGAAGGTTTAAATATACAGGAAGGGATGACATTGACTCTAGATGTTTTTTATAGTGGAGTCATTGAATTTCCACATCATTTGTATAAAAAGTCGGGTGTACTAGCTGCAGAAATGGAAAATTCCGCTTTATTCGTTATCTCTGCACTAAACGGAATTAAGGCTGGCGCCATCTTAGCTATTGATGGCTTTGCTGATGCTGATCTTCGTGATGAGTATGATCCTCATACTGATACGGTTGCTAAGGCGATAGAGGCCGAAGCGATCATAGCGGTTAATGCAATCTCAAAGGTTACTGTTTAAAGAGATATTGAAGGATAGTCTATATGACTATCTTTTTTTGGTATTGTCCAGATATTTCCTGTATTATTACACTATCGAGATGATTTGTAATGTGTTTGTAAGAAGATTCATACTTTCCTCATCTGGTTCTTTGATAAAATATCATGATAAAGTATAAGATAATGGATGTTTACATAAATATCTTCTGTTTGTAAATACATTCTACGGAGGAAAAAGAATGACATACGAAGTCCAGCTTACTAATAAAAAGTATTATGAAAGTTTTTTAGATAAAAATAATCATATTCATCCGGTGCAAGCTCTTGGGGAGATTTACTATCAAGAGCAGAAAAATGAATTATATGATTTATCGTCGATCCGTTTTGCGCAAGGAGAGGTCTATTTTCACCACAAGGACTATGAATCAGCGATTTTTAAATGGGAGAGCATTCGGAATGAATTAGAGCCGTGGGCTAAGAAAAATACAGCGGATGCTTATATGGAGCTTGGGCTGCTGACTAATGCAGAGGATCTCTATAATTCGATTGTTTCAGATTCTCCTGTGTTAAATGCAGAAATTGGCTTGAAATTGTTCGCGCTTTACATAGATCGTGGCAACATTGAAAGGGCCGACAAGGTCATCAAACGTGTTATTTCAGTGAACCCAGATTATAAGAACGTAACGGAATTGGCACGTCAGCTTTATGAGGACCATGGAGATTGGAAAAATGCCATTGAGTTAGCAGTAAATGAAGGAATCAGAACAGAATCGGTGCAATGGTTCTTGACGCTAAAGACATATGTTGATAATGGCGCAGCAGTGAATATGCCCTCTGACTACTTTGAAAAGCCTTTAGTTACTTTATATAAGATGAACCAGCCGCAATTCGAACAATTGCTATCTTCCCTGTGGCATTGTTATGAAAAGGAAGAAACGTTCTTGCAGTGGATCAAAACAATCAATCACTTATTCTCTAACCTAGAAATCAATAATGAACACAACTGGGATACAACAACCCTGTTATTCCAGCAGGCCTATCACAGGCTGATTAGCGGATCTTATTTTATTAAAAAGATTGAACCATTGATGCCGGCTTATTTTAAAAACTGGCTGAATGTTGCGAGTGACCAGCAAGCACCATCTATATGTGGAGCCATTCTTGCATGGAATGACTATTTACCAACAAGCCTTCCAGCACCATTAGTGCAGGAGGCTGAAACGGGAATTGGTCAAAGAATCAATGGAGGAAGTAAGCTAGAGGACCGTATCGAACTACTGTTGAATATTGTAGATTGGGCCGAGGAACAGCATATTGATTGGGCCCAGTCGCTTAACATTAATGGAAGCCAATTAGATTTAGAAAATAAGGAAGATCTTAAATCAGTGATTGCTGCCGAACTTGAAAAAGAAACAGCAGTAAATCGAGAGGAAAAACTTCTGTTAGTCATTCGTAATTTTATTAACTCTCTTCTTGAAAAGAGAGTGGAACAGGAGAACTTCCTTCTTGATGCGAAAAAATGGAACGAAGAAATGCTTTTAAAGATGAACGGAGCAATCAATCAGCTTAATGATCTTCAACAAGATAAAAGCAGGATTATCAAAAAAATCTTTAATGTTCGTAAAGAAGAAGTGAGGGATAGCATTTTAAATAATGTCCCAGGGATACTTAGAGAATGTGCGGATTACATTAAGGATGATAGTGATTTTAAAAATATTGAGAACGAGCTGAATGATGAAATGAATCTTCGTATTCAGCAATACTTAAATGAATCGATATCACCAAGGTTTAAGAGTCAGCTTCAGGAATGGATTTCAAGTACAGTTGAAGTGTTCTCTGAAAGCGAAAAATTTATTGAGGAAATGCAAGAGGGCTTTAATGCTTTGTTTGGTGAAGAACGCTTAAAGATGGAATGCGACATTCAAGTCGTAAAGGATTGGCGTCGTGATATCAATCGAATGACAGGTTTTGTTCCAATAGAAAAGATCAATATTTTGAAAAAGTTCACACCTGCACAATTCATTCTAAAAAGCGCAGGAAAATTACTTGGTGCAATTCCGAAAAATAATAAACTCTTATCCTCTCAATATAAAAAAATGATTGAGAACGGGGAATTTCATGATGAGGCAAAATTAGTTGCTGACCGTTTTCTACAGCAATTTGAATTGTTTGAACGATCCATGGATCGGGATGTGGAAATGTTCTTTCAACAGCCATTCGATATGCTAAGTGAAGTGGTTGGGGAGTTAGAGCAGGTCATAAAGCAAACCGAGAATGATTTAAATGCCTTTAAAACAAACCCAGAACATTTCCAAGATCCGTTAACATTATTTGAAATTCGTCATCGCCAATATGAGTGGATGAACATTGATTTAGTTCATTTAACGAAGAAGCAGTAGCAGGATTAAAAAAAGCTGACCAATGTGTGTCAGCTTTTTTAATTTAATAAGTCTAAGAAAATTACTTTGTTTAATTTTTTGAATATTTTAAAAACTATATTGATACCATCTTTTTATTTCGTTATAATAAATTTAATCATATATGATGTGTAAACGTTAAGAGGCCACGTCATTAGGATACTCACTTAAGTTTGGGAGGGGTGGAACGATGGAAACAAATCATAAAGCTGCATATGATTGGAAGGAAGTCGTAGAAAGATTGAATCGTCTTCTGCGCATAAAAACAACGCCGGTTGGGATGAAAAAGTGTTCAACAAAAGCAGAAATGGAAGCGATTCCAAGAATACGCCGTCCAAAAAAGCGATATCTATTAGATCAACTTGTTGCCCAGTCGGTTCGTCTAGGATGGACAGTAGGGGTAACGGCGGAAGACCTTGCGATGAAGCAATGCGGGGCAATCGCTGGATTGATGCCACAGGATGATGACTTTTATTCCGGAAAGGCGATGGACGGTGTTTGGTTTGGTACGAGGGAAGATTCTGCTGCGCATCAGAAATGTCTAGATGTTGTACCATATGGCAGCTATGAAGCACTTGTTATCTCACCACTTGAGTCAGGCAGGCTTCAAGAGCCAGACATTTGCTTAATCTATGGAACCCCGGGTCAAATGATACTATTGATAAATGGCTTACAGTGGGTTGGATTTAAGAAATTTGAGTGGAGTGTTTCTGGTGAAAGTGCATGTGCAGACTCATGGGGAAAAGCATTAACAACAGGAGAACCTTGTCTTTCCATCCCGTGCTATGCAGAAAGGCGCTTTGGCGGAGTGCAAGATGATGAAATGCTAATGGCTATTGCCCCGAAGGACTTAATAAAAGGACTTGAAGGGTTAGAAAAGCTCTCTAAGAATGGCATACGTTATCCAATACCTCCCGTTGGGATTCAGTCTGATACAACTGAACATCTCGCACCAATATATCCTGAGTGGGTTAAACCAAATAATTAAGTAGAAACGGTATCCATGAAAATGGGTACTTTTTTATAAACTTTAAAGTTATCTTAATATTTTGTGAAAATTTAAAAATAAAAATATTTAAAATTTAATAAAATATTGTAGAATAGATGTATTACACTTCAATAGTTTTTTTAGGAAGTTCAGCAGGTGTGGCATGGTCCTTAAGTCAATTCTATTTTACATATCTTAAAGGAGGAATTATAGTGACGGTTACACTAGGGAGAATTTTCGATTTAACGGTATCGAAGTTTCCAAATAAGGAAGCCATTTATGATGTTAGAACAAATGTAAGGTACACATACAAGGAGTGGAGCATTCAGGTCAATAAGCTGGCAAATGCCCTTTTAAGAGAAGGAGTTAGAAAGGGTGACCGTGTATCTACTTATTTATTTAACACAGAAGAAATGGCAACAGCTCTGTTTGCTTGTGCAAAGATAGGTGCTGTCTTTAACCCTATTAACTTTCGTCTCATGTCAGAAGAAGTGGCTTTTATTTTAGGCGATGCGGAACCAAAGGTGGTACTCTTTGAAAAAATGCTGGAGTCTGGCATTACCCCGATTGCAGAGAGATTTTCACATATTTCTTTCTGGAGTATTGATGATGATGCAGCCTCCTATGGGGCTAGCTACAAAGAAAAGGTTCAGTCAGCTCCACATACTGATATAGTAGCTAATATTGATGAGAATGATATTTATGCAATTATGTACACTAGCGGGACAACTGGCCGGCCAAAAGGGGTTATACATCGCCATCGTGATATGGCAGAACAAAGCTTAATTTGTATTGTTGGGACTAAGCTAAGTTCAAATGATCGTGGACTTGTTACGGCACCGATGTTCCATTGTGCAGAATTGCATTGTAATATCATTCCGAGAGTTCATTGTGGTGCCTCTAGTGTCATCATGCATCATTTTGATCCTGCTGAGGTCCTAAGGTTAATAGAAAAAGAGAAAATCACGAAATTCTTTGCAGCGCCTACGATGTGGAATATGCTGCTGCAGGAAGATTTATCTCAATACAATCTTGAAAGTTTAAAATTGGGCTTGTATGGAGCAGCACCAATGGCCCCAACATTAGTGTATGCTTGCCAGGAAAAACTCGGGATCTCCCTTGTTCAAGCATACGGAATGACTGAAATGGGACCTGCTATTACGTTTTTATCGGAAGAAGATCAGATTCGAAAGGCGGGTTCAGCAGGGCAAGCTTGTTTAAACCATGAAATCCGGATTGTTCGTCCAAATGAAAACGGACCTTCAGATCCAGATGATGTGGTTCCGGCAGGAGAAACAGGAGAAATAATTGTAAAAGGGCCATGCATGATGAGCGGCTATTACAATCGCGAGGAGGCGACAGCAAAATCCATGTATAAAGGTTGGTACCATTCAGGGGATATTGGATATCTTGATGAAGAGGGCTACCTATGGGTTAAGGATCGTGTCGATGATATGATCATAAGTGGTGGAGAAAATATATATCCACGTGAAGTTGAAGATGTTATTTACGAGCATCCTGGAGTTTTAGATGTGGCTGTCCTAGGTGAGCCTGATGAAAAATGGGGTGAAACAGTTATTGCATTTGTCGTTAAGAAGGATCCTGCTTTAACTGAACAAGAACTTGAAGATTTCTGCAGAAACAGTGATCATCTAGCGAACTATAAGCGCCCAAGAAAATATGTCTTTGTTGATGTGCTCCCTAGAAACGCTAGTGGGAAAATACAAAAGTTCATTCTTCGTGAACAAATTGAGGACGTTAAATAATTTTCCTGTGGAGAGGTTTTGTTAACTAGCAAAAATGGAGCGAAGTGTCCATTTAAGAGCTATTATCTCTTGTAAAAGAGCTGACCCGAAAGGACTTTTTGGGTCAGTTAACTTTTACTTCAACAAATCTTGATTCCATACAAGAGTATTTTATATTGTATTAAAATCAAACAGTTTTTTTAATTTTAAAACTAATATATTTATGTTGTTTATGTTTTAATTAATATAAAAACAGGGTGCAAAAGCCGTAGGTCTGATTAATATACAGAATTAAAGTTAGACAATTTTGAATTTTTAAAACAAGTGGCATGAATTTTGCAAATGTATTTATAAGGATGCAGAAGTAATGAAAGTTGGAAACTGCCATTCAGTTATCTAGATTGTCTGGGGTAGCTAGAAGGTTAAATAAAAAATAAATTTTAAATTGATGGGGGAAAAGGGAATGAATTTACGTGAGGAAGCACTACAACTTCATAAAGAGGCAAAGGGGAAATTATCGGTAACATCAAAAGTACCTGTGAGGGATGCAAAGGATTTAAGCTTAGCTTATTCTCCAGGAGTTGCGGAGCCTTGTAAGGATATTGCTGAAGATAAGAGCAGAGTTTTTGAGTACACCATGAAAGGAAATATGGTAGCAGTTGTATCTGATGGTACAGCGGTTTTAGGTTTAGGAAATATTGGTCCAGAAGCAGCGCTGCCAGTTATGGAAGGTAAAGCAGTCTTGTTTAAATCGTTTGCGGGTGTTGATGCATTCCCAATTTGCTTAGATACAAATGATGTTGAGAAGATTATCGAAACAGTAAAGTTGATGCAGCCGACTTTTGGCGGGGTTAACCTTGAAGATATTGCAGCACCAAATTGCTTTATCATTGAAGAACGTTTAAAAAAGGAAATGAATATTCCTGTATTTCATGATGACCAGCACGGAACTGCCATCGTAACACTAGCTGGATTAATTAATGCTTTAAAGATTACAGGAAAAAGCTTATCTACGATTAAGGTAGTTATTAATGGCGCAGGTTCTGCAGGAGTAGCGATAGCAAAGCTGCTTAACAGCCTAGGTGTAAATGATATGATCATGTGCGATACAAAAGGAGCGATCTTTAAAGGCAGATCTTATGGTATGAATCCGGTAAAAGAGGAAGTGGCTGGATTTACGAATAATGAAAAAATTGAAGGTCAGCTTGAGGATGTAGTTGTTGATGCTGATGTGTTTATCGGAGTTTCAGTTGCAGGTGCTTTAACGCAAGAAATGATTAAATCGATGAAGGAAGAGCCGATTATATTTGCAATGGCTAATCCAGTTCCTGAAATTATGCCTGATGAGGCTAAAGAGGCAGGGGCAAGAATCATCGGAACAGGAAGATCGGATTTTCCGAACCAAGTAAACAATGTATTAGCATTCCCAGGTATTTTTAGAGGAGCACTTGACGTCCAAGCTACGGACATTAATGAAGAAATGAAAATTGCTGCTGCTTATGCAATCGCTAATTTAATCGAAGAGCATGAACTATCTGAGGACTATATCATCCCAGCTCCGTTTGATCCTCGTGTCGCAGCAGAAGTAGCAAAAAGTGTTGCGCAGGCAGCAATTGAGACGGGTGTTGCACAGAAACAAGTGGACCCAGAAGAAATTGCAAGACGGACAAGAGAATTCACCGACTCAAGCGAAAGTGTCACCATCTTTTAATAATTAGGTACCTGGTACCATTCGTGGACATTTGTTTGTGTGGAGTGGACAGTTTGTTTTTATCAATAATAAAGCCTGCCG
Source organism: Robertmurraya dakarensis (assembly GCF_900156875.1). GTDB lineage: Bacteria > Bacillota > Bacilli > Bacillales > Cytobacillaceae > Robertmurraya > Robertmurraya dakarensis. The sequence continues at coordinate 1,512,321 of NZ_LT707408.1, forward strand.
GGAAGGTTGATTTATCCGGCAGGCTTTATTTTGCACATTGATGAGGTTTGGTCTTTTATAATTTAAATGAGCTTTTGAGTGAAACGATTAAATTAAATACTAGTTTTTCTGGTGTAGTATGTTTGGGGTCAACGTTAAAGTAACCATGTCTGAAGAACTGGAATTTATCCTGTGTTTTGACGTCTTTCATATTTGGTTCAACATACCCTTGAATCACCTGAAGTGAGTTAGGATTAACTTGATCAAGGAATGTTTTTTCAGCAGCCTCGTCTTCAAATTCCTCTGTCTTTGGCTCATCTAATATTAAAGGTTCATAAATGCGGAACTCTGCAGGGAGAGCATGTTTTGCGTCAACCCAATGGATCGTTCCTTTCACCTTTCTTCCCGTAAACCCTGTCCCACTTTTTGTTTCCGGATCATAAGTACAATGGATTTCGACGACATTTCCATTTTCGTCTTTAATAACATCCTCACATTTAATGAAATACGCATGCTTTAATCGCACTTCATTCCCTGGGAAAAGACGGAAGTATTTCTTAGGAGGATTCTCCATAAAATCTTCCTGTTCAATATAAATTTCTCTAGAGAACGGAATTTGACGTGTACCCATTTCTGGATTTTCTGGGTTAATTTCAGCATCAAGCATTTCGACTTTATCTTCGGGATAGTTTGTAATGACTACTTTAAGCGGTCTTAATATTCCCATTGTACGCGGCGCTTTTAATTTTAAATCTTCACGTACAAAATGATCGAGCATAGCCGGGTCGACGGAACCTGATCCTTTTGATACACCAGTTTCTTTTACGAACTCGCGGATGGCTTCAGGTGTGAAACCTCTTCTTCTTAAACCAGAAATCGTTGGCATGCGCGGATCATCCCAGCCGTCTACAAATTTCTCATCGACAAGCTGTTTTAGCTTTCTTTTAGACATCACTGTGTGTTGGATGTTCAGGCGGCCAAATTCAATTTGCTGTGGTACACTTTCCATTTCGCATTCTCTCACTACCCAATCATAAAGAGGACGTTGGTCTTCAAACTCTGTTGTACATAGCGAGTGGGTAACCCCTTCAATAGCATCCTCAAGCGGATGGGCAAAGCTATACATTGGATAGATGCACCATTTGTCCCCAGTATTATGATGTGTGGCATGAGCTATCCGATAAATGACCGGATCACGCAAGTTGATATTTGGTGAAGACATATCAATTTTTGCTCTCAGCACCTTCTCGCCGTTGCCGAATTCACCATTTCTCATACGATCAAATAAATCAAGGTTTTCTTCAATAGTGCGGTTGCGGAAAGGACTTTCCTTACCAGGCTCTGTTAATGTTCCGCGATACTCACGAATTTCATCGGCTGTTAAATCATCAACATATGCTTTTCCTTTTTTAATTAAAAGGACAGCGCGATTGTACATTTCCTCAAAATAATCTGACGCATATCTTAAGTCATCCCAATCGTATCCGAGCCATTTCACATCTTCTTTTATGGAATCAACATATTCCTGGTCTTCTTTTAATGGATTTGTATCATCAAAACGCAGATTTGTTTTTCCATTAAAATCATCTGCTAGACCAAAGTTAATCACGATCGATTTTGCATGTCCAATATGTAAGTAGCCGTTTGGTTCAGGAGGAAAACGAGTGATGATATTATTGTGTTTTCCCGTTTCTAAATCTTCCTTTATAATACTTCTAATAAAATTTGAAGAATTTTGTTCCAATCTGTATCAGCCTTTCCAATTTTATATACGTTATTTTTTATTATACAGTATCAATCGCAGAAATAAAAAGTTAACTTGTTCATTGTAATCATTGTTTCTACAGGATAAAAGGTCTTTTGGACAATTTTTCGAGAAGTTTTTTTCAAAAAATATATAAAAAGAATGGGCGCAAAACGGAAATTTGAAGAGAAAAAGATCTGTGGTGAAAAACCTTTTAGTAATAGACCCATATAAATATAAAAAGGGAATATATATTTATAGCAAGTTAGAATACAACCTGTGATAGAAGGAGCATCGCCATGAAATATAGATCTGCTTTTGACATTATTGGTCCTATTATGATCGGACCATCGAGTTCCCATACTGCTGGCGCCGCAAGGATTGGAAGGATAGCAAGAAAATTATTTGGAAGGCAGCCTAAAAAAGCAGAAATTTCTCTTTATGGTTCATTTGCAAAAACGTATAAGGGACACGCAACAGATGTCGCTATTGTTGGCGGCTTACTTGATTTTGATACTTTTGATGAACGTATTCCACAATCCTTTACATTGGCAAAGGATTTGGGGATGGAAGTTCAATTTAAAATTGAAGAAAGCGTAACAGATCACCCAAACACAGTTAAAATACACTTGCATGATGAAAAAAAGGAGCTTGAACTGGTAGGGGTTTCGATTGGCGGCGGAATGGTTGAAATTACAGAATTAAATTCATTTAAATTTAGACTATCTGGGGAAAGTCCAGCCATTTTAGTGGTTCATAATGATCAATTTGGTGTAATTTCTGCTGTTTCCACTGAGTTGGCGAAACAGCAGATTAATATTAGTCATATGGAAGTTTCTCGAAAGAAAAAAGGGCAAATGGCAATGATGGTCATTGAAGTAGATGAAAAAATAGATGAGTTCGTATTAAAGAAATTAGAAGCACTACCGAACATAACAGAAGTAATCGTAATGGTGGAGTAAAAATTAACTAGATCAGGAGGATTTTGTATGTTTCGGAGTGTATCGGAATTGGTGGAAATCGCCGAAAAGGAGAAAATAAAAATTGCCCAGGTGATGATTAGACAAGAAATAAAAGTTGCTGGACTATCTCAAGAAGAAATCATGAAGAAGATGGATGGTAATTTAACTGTGATGGAACAAGCGGTTGAGAGAGGATTGAACGGAGTTAAATCTGTAACAGGCTTAACAGGAGGAGATGCCGTCCTGCTGCAGAAATATATTAAAACAGGAAAATCGCTGGCTGGAAACTTCCTGCTCGATGCAGTCAGCAAAGCGGTTGCGACTAATGAAGTGAATGCTGCAATGGGGACGATCTGCGCGACACCGACTGCAGGTTCCGCTGGTGTGGTACCAGGTACCTTATTTGCTTTAAAGGAAAAGCTGAATCCAACAAGAACGGAAATGATTGAATTTTTATTTACAGCAGCTGCCTTTGGATTTGTGGTAGCAAACAATGCTTCTATATCCGGCGCTGCAGGCGGATGTCAAGCGGAAGTAGGGTCTGCCAGCGGAATGGCAGCAGCAGCCATCGTTGAAATGGCGGGAGGAAGTCCGCGTCAGTGTGCAGAAGCCATGGCGATCTCATTAAAAAATATGCTTGGACTAGTTTGTGATCCTGTCGCCGGATTGGTAGAGGTTCCATGTGTTAAAAGAAATGCAATGGGTGCAGCCAACGCAATCACCGCTGCTGATATGGCTTTAGCGGGGATTACAAGCCGTATTCCATGCGATGAAGTCATTCAGGCCATGTTTATCATCGGGCAAAGCATGCCTGCAGCACACCGGGAAACCGGATTAGGAGGTCTGGCTGCTACCCCAACAGGAAAAATGCTTGCAGCAAATATTCTTAATAAAGATAAAAAATAAATAGCCTGAGCCATGTTAAATGGCTGAGGTTTCTTTAATGAAAATTTAGTGGTGTAAATGTTAACAGAACTGTCATTGTTTTTTCGGGACTAAATAACTATAATGAGATTAGATTTGACAGACCTCCAAGAATAGTTTGGAGATGATTATTTTTACATATTAAATATGATCTGGAAACGATGATCGGTCATTTATAATGGGCACTTCAGAATGGCTGGGAGTTAGTAGTGCAACCGGCCTTTTGTATGTTGAGGTCGGTTTTTTGTTATAAAAATATCCCACAATTAAAGGTGAACTTATGCGAACAGATTGGACAAATAATCACTTTTGGAAAACGAACGGATGGATTATCGTCGCATCATGTTTTGTGATTATGTTTGCGATGATTTTTCAAGAATCTTTATATGGTATTTTTGAAGAGCATAATTATGTATCCATCCATATTATTATGGAATCAATCATCATCACGTCTGCTTTTACAATTGCGACGCAGGCTTGGTTGATGTTTCCTCATGTTCTATCTAACTATCGATTATGGCTCGGAGCTTTATTCTTTTCAATAGGGATTTTAGAAGTATTTCACATGCTCTCATACAAAGGAATGCCTTTTTTTCTATCGGAAAGTTCACCCTATAAGGCAACGTGGTTTTATATGATTACCCGTTTAACGCAGGGAGCAGGGCTCTTAATTATTATCTTGTCAGAAGAAAGACGAGTAGGACCGAAATGGAGATGGTTTGCCTATGGTGCTGCATCATTATATGCACTGATTTGGAGTGTAATCATTTTCTACCCTAATCATTTACTGCCTGAATTGGTAATAGATGGGGTGGGAACAACTTTATTGAAAAATAGTCTACAGTATACAGCTATTTTCATTCAGCTTGTCTGTATTTTCTTTTTAGTTAGAAAGTTAAAGGTTAAAGCAAATCAAACTCTCCATATCATGCTGCTTGTAGCATCTGTCTATCTTATTATTGGGGATTCCATGTTTACTTCTTATCGAAGTGTCTATGATATTACGAACTTCTTAGGGCATTTATTCCAATTAGCTGGATTTTATTTCTTAATGAGAGCATTTTATCACACTTCAGTTGAAGAACCTTTTCAGAAGCAAAAAGAGGCACAAGAACAACTTGCTTATATGGCCTATCATGATGAGCTGACTAAGCTCCCTAACGGCCGTTATTTCACTGAAAAGCTCGAGAATGCTGTGATGTATGACCATGAGAAAAGGCATGCCCTGTTATTATTAGATATTGACCGCTTTAAAAACATCAATGAATCATTAGGTCATGCGTTTGGTGATTTGGTTCTTCAGTCCGTAGCTGAACGACTTCGTCATACTCTCCCTTCGGCAATTTTCTTAGGAAGAATGGGAGGGGATGAGTTTACCATACTGTTTAAATCAATTAAAAATGAAGATGAAGTGACAGCTCTGTGCAGGCAAATACAAGAGGTCATGGAGGAACCTTTTCAGATTCAGCATCTCCTGCTCAAAGTTACACTGAATATTGGGATTGCCATTTATCCGGAAGATGGCAATAATAGTGTGGAATTGCTTAAGCATACGCATATTGCAATGGCAGAAGCGCAAAGAGAAGTCATGCGGTATAAGTTCTATCATTCTAGTATGGATCAACAGTTTTTAGAACGGCTTGTCCTTGAACAAGATTTACATCAAGCACTGGCTAATCAAGAACTTTTTGTCGTATATCAGCCGCAGGTTGACCTGCGTACGGGGGAAATGCTAGCTTTAGAGGCCTTGATACGGTGGAATCATCCTAAGAAGGGACTCATTTCTCCAGGTCAATTCATTCCGATTGCAGAAGAGACTGGTCTGATAATTCCGATCGGAGAATGGGTATTACGGGAAGCTTGCCGACAGCTGAAAGAATGGCATGATAGTGGAATTCCTTCTATTGGCGTTTCAGTGAACCTTTCAACAAAACAATTTTTTCAGCAAAATTTGGTCGATACAATTGAAAATATTCTGCATGAAACTGAATTATCCCCGCAATACTTGGAATTAGAAATTACCGAAAGTATGACAATGGATGTTAAGAATGCAACGGCTATTCTAAGAGATTTGAAGGAACTTGGCGTAAGAATTGCTGTAGATGATTTTGGGACGGGATATTCTTCTCTGAATTATCTAAAGGAACTTCCAATTGATCGGCTTAAAATCGACCGTTCCTTCGTGATGGATATCGGTGTTAATAATCGAGAAGCAGCCATCATTTCCTTGATTGTCTCAATTGCGATACATCTTAATATTGAAGTAATCGCTGAGGGTGTTGAGAATATTGAACAGCTTCAATATTTGCAGATGCAGAAGTGTCATCAGGTGCAGGGATATTATTTTAGTCCACCGATTACAGCGGATAAATTGGTTGACAAGCTGGTTGAATTTCAAGAGAGAAATAGTACAAATCCAACCGTAATAGTAACCAGATAAAAGGACAGGAGATCTCAGTTGATCTCCTGTTTTTTCATTTTAATATACAGCTTTTTAGCATTGATCTGGCAAAGGTATATTCAGGTGAAGAATGAATATTTCAAAGGGATATATTCACCTTTTCAGATTCGTTCTAATAATGTAAAAAGAGATGGGGAACTTCAAATTTTTTCCCAATCCTTAATTTGAAGAGGAGATGATTAAAATGGGCTCTATCTTATTTGTATGTCATGGGAATATTTGCCGTTCTCCGATGGCTGAAGCAATCTTCCGTGACCTCTTACATCAACATAATTTAAGTAAAAAAGTACAAATTGATTCAGCTGGCATCGGCAATTGGCATGAAGGAAACCCTCCACATCAGGGTACATGTAAAGTTTTATCATCGAGGAAAATTCCATACGAGAATATTGTCGCTAGGCAAGTAACAAAAGAAGATTTAAAGAATTTTGATCTAATTATTGTCATGGATAGTAGAAATCATAAGGCGATTAAGGAACTAGCTGGAGATAATGATATTAATATCCAATACCTTACCAACTTTATTACCGGGGCAGAATACACGGATATCCCTGATCCCTACTATACCGGGGATTTTGAAAAAGCCTATGAATTAATCTCTACAGGTTGTAAAGGGTTACTTAAAAAAATTATTTCAAAGGAGATATTTTAAACGTGACTAATCGAGGGATGAATATGCATAATCTGTTACCTCGTCCCTTTTTTATCGCATTATGCATGAAGTCTAATTATTTGAAATGCTTCTGCATAACTACTGTAAACCATCTGACCTCTGAATATAGCCTTTGTCAATAGAAATTCAGGATTTGTTGGATGATTACTGCCACCAATTTGAGTTCTAAAAGCTGCTAAAGCCTTTGCCTTTTTTTCAGCTTGTTCTTTATTTAATGTAACAAACATATTGGGGCTAAAAGTAAGTTCACCATCTGTTTCATAAACGAACACCGATCCATTCCAAAAATATGGTCTAATAGCTGTTAAGGCAGCCTGATGCATAGCAGTATGATCTTGGTGTTTTGTTATTGAGGGAATATAAATTACAGTTGGTTTAAATACATCGATTTCCTTTTCAATTTTTGATACCAAGTTAACTCTTGGAATAGTATCCAGTTTACTATGGTAGTTTGTCCCTTCTTTATCATCATAAAAGATAACATAATCATTTATCCCCAAAGTTTTATAGGCTGTCTCCAATTCTTTTATACGGACACTTCCACTATAGTTCACATACGAGCTTTTTTCTTTGTAATATTTTTGATAATCACCATAAACAAAAGTGGCGATGGCAACTCTCACAGTACTCTGATGTTCGAGGTATTTTTGAATAACACCACCGCATCCAATCACCTCATCATCTGCATGAGGAGCAAGTATTAAAACTCTTTGATTTTCATATTGTATACTTTGCATTTTTTTCACCCCTTACTATTTAATATATTCTATTTATAAAATTATTTAAGTGAGAGGGCTAATTATAGATTGTCAACAAAAATAGGCGTAATCAGATAAAAAAGGCAAAACAAATAAGAACCCTGCAGGTTTACTTGAATACTCTAAAAAGGAGGAACTCACTATCCAAAGTTAAGACGAGCTAAGTGAGTTCTATCCATTTTACAAAGCAAGGAGTTTAGCAATGTCTCAAACCAGGACAGTATTAATAACAGGAATTGGATCTCCAGGTGCACCGGGAGTAATAAAGTCCCTGCGGGATGTCAATGACATGAAGTTTACAGTTATTGGAGTCGATATTAACGAAAATGTAGCTGCAAAGTCGATGGTTGATAAGTTCTTTACAGTCCCTAAGGCCTCAAATCCTGAATTTATAAAACATATAATGAAGCTATGCTCAAAGGAAAGTATCGATGTTATCCTGCCTATGGTATCTCAAGAATTACTGCCTTTCTCAAAAAATATCGAGAAATTTAGAGAAATAGGCACTGAGGTTTCGGTTTCAAATTATAGCTCATTAGAAAAAGCAATTAATAAGGGAGAACTATTTAAGGCACTGGATACCAAAAGAATCTCTACACCCCAATTTACAATCGTTAACACACCAGAAGAATTACGCAAAGCGATTTTTGCATTGGGTTATCCTGAAACTCCCGTTTGTATAAAGCCGACTATATCTGACGGTAGCCGTGGGTTTCGTATACTCGACGAGCAAAAAAACCGTATGGAACTATTATTTTACGCTAAGCCATCCTCTGTCTATATAAGTTTTAGTGAATTGTTTGACACTTTAAAAAGCACATCTGCCATCCCCGAAACGATGGTTATGGAGTATCTTCCCTTTGAAGAATATAGTGTTGATATATTAGCGAAACATGGAGAAGTGATAGTAGCAATTCCAAGATTAAGAGATGAAATCTTAAACGGAATTTCTGTAAAAAGTACGATTATCAAAGAAGATGATGTAATTCAATACTCAACTCAGGTTGTGAACGAACTTGGTCTTCATGGTAATATCGGTGTCCAGGTTCGAAGGGATCGTCATCATAAACCTAAAATTATTGAAGTTAACCCGCGTATTCAGGGAACCATAGTCCATTGCACCGCAGCAGGGGTTAATTTACCTTATTTAGCATTTAAGTTGGCAAAGAACCTTGCCATAAGTCAAGAAGAGTTAAAGATTCAGTGGGGACTTCGTATGACAAGATATTGGGAAGAAGTTTATTTCGATGTGAACGGACTCCCAGTTAGAAGGAAGGAATAAAAATGGAAGGAGTTTCAATAATCACAGTTACTAAAAGGAAAAAAAGTTTTTTTAGAATTATTGATAATTTTAATAGACAGCTATGTGAGAATAAAGAGCTAATTATCATATTAAATCGAGCAGGTATGAATACCCCAAGATGGAAAAGATACGCAAGAAGATATAAAAATGTTTCTGTTTACAGACTTCCAGAGTTGAGTTTAGGGGCTAGTCTGAATTTTGGCATAGAGGTAGCGAAATATCCAGTTATCGCCAAATTTGATGATGATGATTATTATGCCCCAAATTATCTCTCTCAAGCTCTTCACGCACTTGCTACCACTGATGCTTCAATTGTTGGAAAAATGTCGGTTAGTACCTACTTCAAAGCAACAAATTTGCTCGCTATCCGCAAGCCAGGGAACGAAAATTGTTATATCAACGGTATTGGTTTTGAGTATTCTCATCTAGGCGGAGGAACACTCGTATGGAAAAAGTCGATTTATCCGTTAGTCACGTTTCCTGACCGAAACCTAGGAGAGGATGTCATTTTCCAAGAGAGGTGCGAAGAACAAGGCTTTAAGATTTATTCCACGGATAAAAATTATTATGTATCTATTAGGCATAAAAACAAAAGAAAACACACGTGGAGATCTAGTGACAGGAGTGTCCTGAAAGATTGTGAGATTGTAGACTACACAGACAATTATGAACCTTATATTGGTGGTGACGATTATAATCCTTATAAAGGAGAGCTTGTTGAGGACACTTTTAACAGAGAAGACGATAAGTTGAATGGAGTATCGGTTATAACATGTACGATAAGACAAGACCAAATGAATAATATATTGGATAATTATAACAGACAGAAATATGAAAACAAGGAACTTATTATTATATTAAACAGATCTAATATGAATATCGAAGAATGGCGGGAAAGAATTGAAAATTATCAAAATGTATCAGTCTATGAGCAGCCAGATATCACTTTGGGTGAATGCCTTAACTTTGGTATTACAATAGCTAAACATCCGATTGTCGCAAAATTGGATGATGATGACTACTATGGACCGATGTATCTAACCCAAGCGGTGCATGCCCTCAATACGACAAAGGCAGCATTGGTTGGAAAGGATGCACAAACGATATATTTTGAAGGGAAAAATCTGCTTGCATTGTTTAGGTCGTACAACGAAAACAAATACACAACTCATGTGGGGGGATGCACATTAGTATTTAGGAAGTCTATCTTTCCAAATGTTAAATTTCCAAGTAAGAGTCTTAATGAGGATAATATATTCCAGCAACGTTGCCGGAACTTAGGCTATAAGATCTACTCAACGGATAGATATCATCATGTTTACATTCGACGTGAAAATAAAGAAGTACATTCCTGGAAAGCTGAAGATGAAGAATTATTAAAGGAATGTGAAGTCATCACCCATACAGACGATTACAGACCCTTTGTAGATGTAGAGACGGATTTTTGACAGAAAGCCTGGAATTAAGTTAGAAATTAGATATTTTTTTGTGCAGTTATCAAAAATCTAAGCCAATGTAGCAATGGAGAGCCCTTTGTCCTATCGATACAAAGGGTTTTTCATCCGTCACCATTGTTTTAAATCGAAAATAAGCTTATTTATAGAACTTACGTACATAATAGCAACCTTCATATACAAACAGTTCCTTCTTTTCTTCACCGAATCTACTATGCTTTTTTGTTTATATAAAATGGTAAAAATAATTTATCTGCTTTGAAAAGTCAATGGTAATGGGGTGGATGGTTTGCACTATCGATATCAACTAAAGAAATCTGTAATTGGCAGAGGGAATACAAGCAGGGTTTTTCTTGCGCTTGACATTAAGAATGATATTCAAGTTGCGATTAAGAGGATGAGCAATATAAACGAAGCGTTGATCGAAGCTGACATAATGAGAAACATTGGTGGCAGTAAACATGTAACAAGATTATTAGACATTTTTATAGAAGAACCATATGCATATCTAGTGATGGAATATAATAAGGGCAGCAGACTTGGCTACTTTAAAAAGGGGAAAATTTACGAACCTAAGAAGGCTGTACAGATAACAATAAAAATTCTCGAGGGTATAAGGAGTATACATGAATGTGGTTTTCTACATTGTGATCTTACTCCTCATAATGTTCTAATTCTCCATGATAATCCGGAATCTATAAAAATTATAGATTTTGGTTCTTCAGTTCAAAAAAATGAGTCTGGTGAGTATAAAGGTACCCACAAGGGTGCGACCAAGTGGTATCGTCCTCCTGAGCTAAAAAAAGGGCCAGATGGATTCTCAGCTCATATAGACAATAGTTCCGATTTATATAGCTGTGCTTGTATATGTTTGTATTTGTTGACCGGGAAAGCCCCTTTTCGAAAAAAGGAATCTTATCAGCTTGTAAGAAATGAAAAGCTTCGAATGGTACTAAAAAAGGCAGTACGTCGAAACAAACGAGAACGTTATCAGACTGCAGATGAACTAATTAAAGCACTCCAACCCTTTGCTTAACTAAGAAGACATAACCAAAAACGAATGAACACAAATGATGGGTCAATCGCCGTTTCCGTAGGTCTTTTTTAGCATACCAATATTTAGAGGTTATATATCTAAAGAGGAGAGGACTCATGTCAAAAGAAAAACTAGACGAACAGGGCGTAACAATTATTACATGTACTAATAAGCTTCAGTTTATGGAAAATTTGATTACTAATTTTGTTCAGCAAAAATGGGAGAATAAAGAACTTATTATTATATTAAATAAGGACACTCTTAATCTTGAGGAGTGGAGGGAGCGTACGAAGGAGTATATTGATGTATCCATTTTTCAGCTTCCTGAAGAAGTATCTCTTGGAAGTTGCCTAAACTATGGTGTGGAAAAATCGAAATATAACTTTATAGCAAAATTTGATGATGATGACTACTATGGTCCTTCCTATATTGATGAAGCAATGGATGCTTTTGCTAAGACTGATGCTGATGTTATTGGCAAGAGATCTTACTTTATCTATTTAGAGATAAACACGCTGTTGATGATACGGTTTCCGAAGAATGAAAACCGCTGGGTGAAAAGAGTACATGGAGGTACAATTATTGCAAAAAAAAGAGCATTGGAAAAGGTACCATTCCCTGATCGGTCCTTGGGAGAAGACAAATATTTCCTTCGTAATTGCCTATTGAATGGATTAAGCATTTATTCCACAAGTCGTTTTAATTATACCTATATAAGAAGAGAACAAGATCTTCATACTTGGAAAGCAAATAAGCGTTACTTATACAGGACCTCAAAAACTGTGGCGATTACCTCTAATTTTAAGCCATACACTAATCCTTTTACCGATAGTACTTAATAAAAAATATTTACAGGCAGTGATTATGTATGGGAGAGCTTATAAGAGATAAATTCAGTTTAATGCAGTCGTACGCCTATACTTCTAAATGCTATGAGGAATACAAATGTTTAATAGGTCTGTATGACAGTTTAGGAGGTAAAGGAATGCATACGGAAACAATTGGAATCATTTTACCTTGGCGGGAATGGAAAAGATTAATTCAAAAAAAAAGTGCTGGAATTCTCAACCAACTTGTTTGTCACTTTGCAAAAATGGGTGAGGATTTTGGGTTAAAGGTGTTATTTTTTAATATAAATAATATTTATATGGAGGAACTAAAGGGGGACGCTATCTCCCTAGAAGAAGGAGAGTTTAGTAAAAATGAAAATGTAAGTATCCCGCCGATTATCTATAATCCTACAAATTTTCATCAACAAAAAAATCTAAATAAATTATATTTGTTGGCACAGCAGGAAGAAATTATAGTAATCAATGAGCAGAATACGCTTTCCAAAAAAATTATTAGGGAATTAATGCAATCTTATCCTGACTTAGAAAATTATACCGCTACGGAAGAGATGCCTCTGAACTCTTCTTTTATTCATGTTGTCGCACAAAAGGGAACATCAAATGATTGGATAACCCATTTAGTTTCTAGACAAGATTCGGATCATAACGTACATCCAAATGAGGATCTTTTAGAAAATCACAGTTCAGACAATATATACTCTAAAATTAATGAAATCAGCTTAAAGTTTCTTAGACTAGTCCATTATTATTTTCCCGGCATTCACGAATTAGGCTTGAAATTTGTTGTATGTGAAGAAGGAAAAGTACAACTAGAAGCTACTTGTCCTATATTAGATCTTTTGATTGAGCTTCAGAAATCAGATAGGGATCTTTTAAAAAAAATCATCAAATGGCCTTTTGAATTAGGAACATCCATGTTATCTCAGCAAATAAAAGAAGAATGGTCAAGTAGGAATACAGATTCAAAAGAAGATGTTGATGGATTTTTAATGGAACAGAATGATTTAGGAGCAGAGAGCACCAACCAAAAGATGAGCCTTAAAAATCTTGAATTACAGACATGGGTAAAGTTTATAGAGTATTTTGATGTTGAGGACGTCATTAAGGTACCGGAAAGAGTAAAAAAAATCCTTTCATTTCAACCAGACAGCGTTAAATTCGGTATAAAAGAAGTAGACTGTAAATTTATTACCTATGATGATCAGATCCCCTATAAGAAGGATTTTATTCAATCACCCATTCCGATTTTTGTATCAACTTCTTTATTAAAAAAAATGCAGATCCCGTTAGAATGTGTTTATCAGCTTAGATTTACAAATGAAACTTGCATAGTTGGACCATCCATAGGATTATTGCTAGGGGAGAAGAATTTTCAATATCACCTTAAATATATGGAAAAATTCACTGATCGGTTCGGTGACTATGAAAAATTTGGAGGATTAGTCATAGCTTTCTCACCACGTTCAGTGGACTGGGAAGAGAAAATTGCATACGGAATGGTATATGATCCTCAACAAAAAAAATGGAAATATGGTTCTGCTCCTATCCCAGCAGTATTGTACCGAAGAAATTTCCATCAGAATGAAAGTCACATCCGGCAATTAATCAAATTAACAGGAAATCAACTATTTAATTCTTATCATTTTAAGAAATCGGACCTTTTTGAACTGCAGGAAGTTCCTAGGATTCACAAGCATATTCCTAAAACTTACTTTTTAAAAAGTAATATAGAGGATTTAATTCGCTTCTTAAAAGAAGAGGGCAAAGTAATACTAAAACCAGCCAGCTTGTCGCGGGGAAGAGGAATTTTAATTCTAGAAGAAACCAAAAACCATGAATATATTCTTTATGATTACCAGCAGAAGGATCACGTTGTTCATTATCTCTATGAACCAGAACAAATTTATAAATTATTGGAAAGTCTAAATGTTTTTGAGATGGATTATATTTTTCAGACATATATTCCTCTATTAAGAATTAATGGAAGACCCTTTGATATACGGGTTGTTATGCAAAAGGCAAATAGGACAACATGGAATTGTTCAGGGATTGAATGCAGGGTGGCAGGAGAAAACGAGGTTATTACGAATATTGCCAGAGGCGGAGAAGCAATAACATTAGAAGAGGCAATAAGCAGGTCACATTTGAATCTACCTTATTATGAGATACGAAAACATATTTTAAAAATTTGTCACAAGTTTTGCAAAAAAGTTGAAAAGAAGGATCAACATTTTGGTGAATTTGGATTGGATATTGCATTGGACCAGGAAGGATATCCATGGATTTTAGAGGCCAACATTTTCCCTAGTTTTAAAGGGTTTAAGAAGATGGATTATGAACAATATTTAAAGATACGTTATCAACCTTTTTATTATGCTGTTCGTTTACAAAATTTTGAGGTTTTCAATGAAAATACTGAAATAGAATCATCAAATAAACAAATTGTACATTATTAAGAGATATTTAGTTAAAAAAAATGGCGGCCCATTTTGAGAATTGGCCGTCATTTTCTTATTTTATTTCAAATGTACAGTTGATCTCTTTATATAAATGATTGAGTCTGCTTGCGCATTTTTCCCAGGTAAAGTGTTCATGAACACGTTTAATGCTGTTTTCTCCCATTTTGTTAATTTTTATTGGATCAGATAAAAGCTGATTGACGTATGCAGCTAGCTCAATTTCCATATTAAATTTGTCCGCAAGAAATCCTGTTTCACCATGCTGTATGATCTCCGGCATACCCCCTATTCTTGTCGCAATTACAGGTACACCCGTTGCCATCGCTTCTACATTTACTAATCCAAAGGCCTCTTTTGTAATAGACGGAACAAGAACAATATCAGCAATTTTAAACCATCGATGAATTTCGTCGTGGGGGATAAATGGAATAAACTTTATTTGATCCGGGAATTGCTTTGCCTTTTCAGTTAGTTTCTGTACATATCCTGTAATTCGGTTTGTCCCATAAAATGCACTTCCTGCAATGATTAATATTGTATTAGGATTACTCTCAATAATATAAGGAAAAGCCTCTAAAAGTTTGTGCACACCTTTCATTTTCCTAAGTCTCCCGACGTATAGAAGAACATGCTGATCCTTAATGCCTAAACTCTGTCTGATTGTATCTTCTTCCATTGCTTTATCCTTAATATTCCACTTTGATTTAAACTGATTTACATCCACTCCAAGATGATTGACGAAAACTTTATCCTCTGCACAGCCAGTTTTATCTATTAAATGATTTTTTAAAAATTGACTGTTAACAATAATTTTCGTGCATAAATTAATGCAGTGTCTTAGCTGTTCATTGCTTATCCTCGATCGGCTTATAAAGTTTGTTGAATGAAGGGAAAGGATAAGAGGGGTATCTTGGAAATGTTCTTTTAAATACGGAATGTATTTAGGACGATTTTCAATTTGTATAATATGAGGGTTCAATGTTATCAGGTGATTAATCACTTTATTTATATATGTTTTCCAATTTTTAAACCTGAATCGAATAAAGGAAATATCATTCGATTGCTCTTGGTAGGGCAGCTCTTTGGATTTTTTTCCTAGTATGGTGAAGTCTATATTATTTTTAAGGTTATTGGCTATCGTATAAACAACTGTCTCAACTGAACTTGAGGAGGGGGAAGGTATTGGAAAAGATCCTGGGGTAACGATAGCTACTTTTGGTTTGTTATTCATAATTACTACCACCTTAATAAAATAAATTACTATATTTTATTCTAGATATTTTAGTTGTTTCCGAAATTAGGAAAACTGCCTGATTAGAAATCAAAAATATAGGCCCTAGCCGTCTCAACTCATAATACAATTTCATTTTATATAGGGAATCATGAGAATCGTTCATTGTTATCATTATTCCTGTCTAGGGGGGAAAAGATTGGAAAAGAAATATATCGGAATTTTAACAAGTTCCCTTTTATTTAAAAGGATCAAAAGGGGAAAAAAAATGGAGATTCTTTCTTTATATGAAGATGCTGCAAAAAAATTTAATTTGAAACCCTGCTTCTTTAGATTAGAAGATATTCAATCTGGTGAGAACCAACTCAGTGCTTTTGTCATGGGGAATGAAGGAACTTATGATTGGGTTAAAGTACCTAAACCCTCTATTGTTCACAATAGAGCTTATCATTATACAAAAGCTGCAAAAAGAAAAATACGGAAGCTGCGAAGCGAAGGGATTATCTTTTTTAATGAATGGAACCGGTATAGCAAACTTAGGATTTACAATATCTTAATTGAAGATACCAATTGTATTCCATACTTACCTAAAACCGCCATGGCAACTAAACAAAATGTAATGGAGATAATGAAAAAACATCGAGAGTTAATTATTAAACCAAACAGTGGAACGCTAGGAAATAGCACCATGAAATTATCATTGGTTAAGGAGAATAAATGGGAATTAAAATATTTAAAAAATAATGAGTGGAGAGCAGATATATTTTCAGTTGATCACTGGCCAGAAAAACTAAACAAAGTCGTAAATAGGTCAAAATATATTATTCAAGAACGGATTCCACTTGCAACGTTTCATGGAAATCCTTTTGACATTAGGGTTTCTGTTCAGCGAAATGGTCAAGGAGAATGGCAGGTTACAGGGATGGTTGCAAAAATGGCCCCAAAAGGCAGTTTTGTTACAAATGTGGCTAAAGGTGGTACGTGCTACACTTTGCAAGAGGTGCTGTCTGGTAACCACCATCTGACCTATGAAGAGGTATATCGGAGTATTTCAGAATTATCCTTAAAAGTGGCAAGTCGGCTTGGAGACAGTCTATTGAATTTAGCAGATATCGGACTTGATGTTGGAATCCGAAATGATGGTTATCCAATGCTTATTGAATGCAATGCCAGAGATTTAAGATATTCATTTAGAGAGGCAAAGCTGTTTAACGAATGGAAAGCAACCTACGAAACTCCGATTATGTATGGGAGTTTTTTAATGAACAAGTACAAAAACAGTCATAATTAATTTTCTCCTTTACCCCTTAACATAGATGCCCGTTAGAAATGAGGAGTTCAAATGGAAGATACTTTTATTATAAAGAAAGAAGAGAGATCACAGTGTACTCTCGAATTGCCGCCAATGGTAGCAGAAAGTCTTAATATAAAAGGAAAGAAGGACTGTACCGTCAAGTTTGGGACTAAAGACCTTTTAGTTACATTACAAGAGAATCAAAAAATTCCAAGAAATAATCTTGTCATTTCTAGTCTTTGTATGAAGGAGTTAAGCATCCCTGATTTTCCGCAATATCAGATTACAATGAATAATAATGAATTATTGATAGGTCCTTATATTGGTATATTAATAGCCAAATCAAATCGATCTCTAAAACGGAAGAAACGGCGCTTGAATAAATATGTGGAAGAATATCCTTTGTTTTCCGGGGCAATTCTTGCCTTTTCACTTGAGGGTGTAGATCCAGTAAATCAAGTAATTTATGGTCTTATGTACAATCCTAAAATACATCGATGGGTTGAAGGTGTTTATCCTTATCCTGGTTCTGTATTTAGGAGAATTAGTATCCCTAAAAGGTTTAAAAAGCATTTTCAAGAGCAAATTGGGAACAATCTCTTCAATTCAACTTATTTTTCAAAATGGACCATGTATCAAATCTTAAAAAAGAACCCTAAGTTAGTCCCTCATTTGCCTATAACAAAACTATATCGAAGACCTTCAGATTTAATCCAATTTTTAAAGAAACATAAACGTGCATTCTTAAAACCTGTACATGGATTAAAAGGTAGAAACATTAAAGAATTTGAAGAGAGAAACGATGATTATCTTGTTCGTTTTCGGAAAGATGGGACGAATTATATTGAATATATCCCAAAGGAAAAAATTGAACCATATTTGGAAATGCATCTTAAACCGAAGCAAAACTTAATTCAGCAAAAGATCAATATAATCTTTACAGAAAAGAAGGCGGTAGATTTTCGCCTTTTTGTACTCAAAGACCAATTTGGCGGTTGGAAATGTCTGGGTTGGGTTGGAAGAGAAGGCATTCAAGGGAGTGTGGTAAGCAATCGTTCAAGCGGTGGAAAAATAAGGGGCGGAGATGAATTATTAGAAAGGATACTCGGAAGGAAGAAGAAAGATTTAGCTAAATTAAAGGAAAAAGTATTTTCTCTCGCATATCAAGCTTCCATCCAAATGGAGCAATCAGATAAGAATTTTGGTTACTTTGCCATTGATATGGCTATTGATACAAATCATCATATATGGATCATTGAAATGAATCACCGGAGTCCGAATGATGGGCTTCCGCTTTATGTGAATAATTATCGGCTTTTTCAAGAAATAAAAACTCACAACATGCTCTATGCGAAATATTTATGTGGATTCTAAATAAAAAAAGAAACTCCATAAGAAAGTGTCATGTAAGCAAACTAATCATATTTTATGTTAGCAGAAGTACGTGATTTAAATGAACAGAGGATGAAAAATAAAATGCAAACCATTGTTTTTATTGGAAGCAACAAATCGGGAACAAGCCGAGATGCCTTGATCACTTCTTCTAAAATGGGCTTCCACACCGTCTTGTTTACGGATAGGGAACAATTCCTAAAACAAAGAAAAGAATTTCCTGAAGTAGATCAATTATTTTACTTTGATGACCTACTCGAAAAGAATAAAATTTTAAAAAAGATAAAGAGACTTATGAAAAATGGATGTGACGTTCGAGCTTGTTTAAGTTTCATAGATCCATATGTTTCATACACAGTACAACTTTCAAAAGAATTAGGGTTGATGGAATTGTCCTATGAAGCTTTAAATAAGATTGAAGAAAAAACTCGTGTTCGTGAAATTCTTAAAGAAAAAACATATTCTCCCTTTTATACGACTTTTATTTGGGATGAGCCAATACGATCATACGCAAAAAAATTTGAACAGCAGCTGCCGCTTATATTAAAATCCCCTGTTTCAAACGGCTCAAAGGATGTTTTACTTGCGCAGACCCATGATGAATTTACAAAGTCCCTTAGGTATTTAGGGAAAAAATATCCTTCAACGCCAGTCCTTATTGAGGAGTATTTACAGGGGCCGCAATATTTAATAGAAGTATTAGTGTACAACAATTTTATAAATATCGTTGCAGTTATTGAACAAGAAATTCTAAACAGTGAGCGCTTTATCATTACAGGATATTTATTTCCAGCAAACCTGACAAGTGAAAGTTACGTGGAGTTGGAAAAAGTCGTTACAGATATTATTCACGAGCTTGGTTTAACAAACGGGAATTGCCATCTAGAATTAAGAAATGTTGATGGTGAGTGGAAATTGATAGAAATTAACCCAAGAATGTCAGGCGGGGCAATGAACAAGATTATCCTTGAAGGCACAGGGATTAACCTTGCTGAGAGAGTTATAAAACTATGTTTAGGGGAAGAGCCATATTTAAACCGTTCGAAGACAGAATTTGTTTATGCACGATTCATCACTATAAATTCACGAGGGCGGTTAATAAAAGTAACGGGAAAGAATCGTGCCTCGAAAATGGAAGGAATAAAGGAAGTATATGTAAAGCCAAAGAAAGGCACGATTCTAACAGGTCCTTATTCTCTTGGAGATCGATATGCATATGTAATTGCTGCCGCCGATACTGCGGAACAAGCAAAGAAGTATGCCATAACAGCAGCAAAAGAAATAAAGTTTTACTTGGATCCTTTGTAAGGATGTGGTCATATGGGAGTTATTGCAATGCTGCATTATCGAAAACATCCTTCACATGTAAAAAAAGCTTATTCATTTGCGGCAGTGGCTAAAATGGAAGGAATCGATTTTTATTATTTTTCCTATAGCAAAGTGGACTTTAACGCGAAAAAGATAGACGGATGGGTTTATCATAATGGGAAATGGGTACAAAAACGAATGGATTTTCCAAAGGTTATCATCAATGCCAGTAATCCTAAAACAATTGAGCAAAAGAGAATTAGTAAGCGTTTAAAAAAAATAGCGATTTTTACAAGTCATTCTGTTGGAAATAAAATGAAGGTTTATGAAAAGATTCTCAAAGGAGAAGAATTTGCCGATTATTTAATACCATCAATTGCGGTTAGAAAAGGTGAGGAAGTACTAGATTTTTTTGAAAAACACACAGTTGCAGTGATCAAACCAACGTCAGGAAACCATGGGAAAAAAATAATATTCATTAAGAAAATTAATACAAATTTTCAAGTCATAGAAGGGGTCAAAAAAACACTTTTTGAAAAAAGCGGATTGCTCACATATATTGAACGATTATTAAAAAAACAATCATATATACTGCAGCCTTTTATTGAATGCAAGACAAAGGCTGGATTAACCTATGACTTTCGTCTGCATATCTTAAAAAATGGTACTGGAAAATGGGAAGTTACGTTGATTTACCCACGAGTTAGTGGAAATGCAAAGTTAATCAGCAATATTAGCAGTGGCGGCTATAGGGGTGAGTTTGGGCCTTTCTTAAAGGAAGAGTTTGGTGATAGAAGTAATCATGTAAGACAGTTACTGGAAGGTTTTGCGGTATCCTTTGCAACACATTTTGATACTTTATACCCTAACCCCTTCGATGAGCTGGGAATCGATGTAGGCTTAGATCAAAATCTTAAAATATGGATATTTGAGGTGAACTGGAGACCTGGATCGAAGCACCGGGAAATCGAGGTTGCAAGAAGGCTAATACCTTATTGTCGCTATTTAGCATCAAGGTAATGTGCAGGAGTCTATTTTTAAACCCTAACTGCACCAACTGCATTGTCCACTTATACTATATAGTATTAAAGAGGACAGATTGGGGGGATGGAATTGTGGGTGAATTGCAGCAAGAAATGAATGAAGATTGTTTATGTGAAGCACTAGGAGAACTGAAAAAATTACAAGATTTTATCATACATTCCAGAACCAAATATTTTGGCAAGTTAATGGCGAAAATCGCTGGCGTTGATACCATTCCCTTTTTTTTAATAACGAAGGAAGAACCATTAAAATTAAGGGGTCTTATTAAAAATAAAGATACAAAAGAAGAGGAATGTTTTTCCACACCTTTTTTTCGAATTGAAGAATTTGATAAGGAAAATTGCTGTGCGACTGTTTCATTACTTCTCCCTCTAGACATTAAGGGGAATTTTACAGATTCAATTTGTGATGTAATGACATTAAAGAGAACATCCAATTGTGTAACAGTGGATTTAAAATCTATTTGTGCAATCCAGTGTTTTGATGTGGATCTGTTGAAACGAAAAATTATTATTGAACCAAAGTGGTAGGTAGAACTGCAAGCCCATAATCTTAAAAGGGCTTTTTTTTTCGATAACAATAAGAAAGGCAGATAACAGTTAGATGTATGTTAAATGGTTAGAGAATGAGGAGAAGTACATTTATGTGAATGAAAAGATTTATAACCATTGGAAAAAGCAAAGTGATCATAAAATTGAATTACATTACGGGAAATTGAGAATTTCCAAAACTTTAAAAATAGATAACAGCCTTCCGGACGATTGCGTAGCAGTAGAAAATAAATTTACTGAATCAGTGACTCTCCCAAGAGATGTAATATACGAGGTTGAAATGCAGGGCCATCAACTCTTATTTGGTCCACTTATAGGAATCATGATATCTAAGTCTCAGCTCGATTTGACCAAGAAAAAACTTGAGATATTGAAAGAACGAGTTGGAGATTATGAAACCCTAAAAGGAGTAGTGTTTGCGAGCAGTCATGATCAGATTGATATTCAAAATAAACTAATAAAAGGCTATTACTATACGAAAAATGGAGATTGGGAAGAAGGGGTTTTCCCATTTCCAAAGGTTTTAATTAATCGTCCCTTTATGAAGAAAACTTTCTATAAAAGGCTCTCGGAAGTAGAAAAAATAATCATTTTTAATAACTGTTCGTTGTCCAAGGAGAAATTTTGGAGGTTATTATCTAAAGATCCAGTTACAACCCAGTATTTACCTTTTACAAGAAGATTGAACACAGCTGATAACCTGATAGAGATGCTGAGCAAGTATAAGACTGTTTATATAAAACCAAGTAATCTTTCAAAAGGACGAGGAATTTATCAAGCAAAGCAGCATACTGATGGAATCATTCTTAAACGGGGTAGAAGAAAAGCAATAACTGCAAAGAATTTTAACGACCTTTCTGCGTTTGTGGAAAAAATTACAAGTAAACGCCGTTACCTCATTCAGCAGGCTGTTCCATATCGATATGGGTATAGTTTAGTTGATTTTCGACTATATTTGCAAAAAGATGAAACATTAGATTGGAATTGCTCGGGGATCTATTGCCGGGTATCTCGTCCCAGAAGCGTTGTGACAAATCTTAAACATTGTCAGGAAATTGTACCGTTTGAGATAGGACTAAGAAAGTATTATGGACTTAATTATGACGAAGTGACAAATATAGAAAATCTTATGTACACTATCAGCAAAAGGATCTGCAAGTCCCTAGAAGAACGAGGGCAAAACATTGCTGATGTTGCTCTTGATATCGTGATTGATTCACAATTACACATATGGGTATTAGAGGTACAGGTCAATTATGCTATTGATGAAAGGTTATATCGATTACCCCCTGAGGTTTCAAAAAAGGTATGGCAAACACCTTTACGATATGCAAAAGCATTGCTTCGGTTTTCAGAAGGGGTAGTGTAAAAAGTTCTATGAAAACTTAACACTAACCCTGGATTCCTCCAGTTTTTATGTGGTAAGGCCACGCAATCGCTCTTGACAAACACGCCAATGGTTTAACAACAGGCTATCAAGGGCGAAGGGGACAAAAAGAAGGCATACCAAATAGGCCCTTGGTTATTTCCATTTTAAACCATTGGCAAGTTCGGTTTGTCAAGAGTTCGCTCCGCCGATTGCTGAATAGCTTAAGGGCTCTGCTAAACAAAAAGTTAGGCTATCCGTTGCTCGATAATCCATTGTTGGGCTAACTCTATAAGCTTTGTCCAACGGGCTGGCATGGTGGGAAGCCCTTGTAATTGAGGGTTTACCACAGGCACTTTTCCTTCTAAGGATGCATGAGGCCGTAGAAAATTAAAATAGGCCACAAACAAAGTGACAAAGGATACAGATCCTTTTTCCGAACCAAATCCATGAGTCGAGCGATAGTTGCCTTTAAATGTTCGATTGAGCCTCTCTATAATCTGTTTTAAAGGTCTGTATTCCGTTGAGACTGGGTCTTCATTTGTAAGCCCAATCACTTGCTTCACATCAAAAGAAATATCATGCTGAGCGAAAAAGTGTTGTGCTAAAAGATAGATTGGGTTTCCATCCACTACAAAAGTAAGGTCTTTTGGAATCTCTTTCATCTTTACTAACACTTCATCTATCGCACGAATGGCTGACGCTGTATCTCGATTGGCAGACACCGGGTAAGATAGGATGATCTTTTTCACTGCGTCAAAAAAGAAAAACAAATAATGCCAGCGTCCATTCACTCGAATATAAGTTTCATCACCACAAAATTGATCTGAAAGATCATACGGATAGTGATCGACGTAAGGCTTAAGCAAGAGCGCAACACTATTTTCGTAGTTCAATATCGTCTGATGAGAAATCATAACTCCGTGAACATCCTGCATAATCGCGGCTGTTTTACGGGCCGAAAGGCCATAGTTTACATGATAGGTCAATATAAGTCCTAAGGTATGTGGGGATGCATAAATCCTAGATAAATCCACTCTCGGCAACTCTGGTGAATCTTTGGATAAAGGTTGAAATTCAATATGAAACTGACGAAAAATGTATCTCAGTTTAAATGCCTGAGGGTCCTTTCTAAACCTTTTCTTCTCTTTTGAAGACATTGCGTTTATTTTCTTTTGATAGTAAGAACAATCATTGTTTTTACATTTGTACACATCAAAGTCTTTACGTTCCTTGATTTTTTCTAGAGTCTTCGAACAATGAGGGCACTTCAAAATGGCCTCTTTGGAATAACGGCTTTTATCATTGAAAAGACAGGAACAGACTTTGCATAGATACTGTCCTTTATCTCCATTATTGGCATAAAGGTAATCTGATGGAGCACCACACTTTGGACAGTTCATAGATTTAGGGACTGAAATTTTTGCATTCTTACGCCTTTGAACAGGTTTAAGGGGTTTCCCGTTTTTCTCTAAGTATTCAGTAAGGAGAAGTTGATAATCGAGATTTTCTAGTAGTTCTATGATCGGTAGATCATCTACCTGAAGTTTACGATAGGGTTTATTCACCGGCTGTTCTGTTGGCTTATCAAACATACTTTTACCAATTAATAAGGTAAGTAATGTTCGAATCATTTGTTCTTGATAGTTTATAAAAGTTAATAAATAGGTTATAATTTGAGGGTACAAATTGTCACTTCCATTCTAGGTTGTTGGGTGTGTGGTAACCTCAATTATCCTTAGAATTCAGGGGGTGGCAATTTTTTTGCTTATAAAGCCCTCTATCAAGGTATTTAATAGCCTATTTCTTATAAAAGTTTTGACAATACGAATGGGAAGGTAGTGTAAAAAGTTCTATGAAAACTTAACACTAACCCTTTGATTCCTTCCAGTTTTTATGTGGTAAGGCCACGCAATCGCTCTTGACAAACACGCCAATGGTTTAACAAAAGGCTATCAAGGGCGAAGAGGACAAAAAGAAGGCATACCAAATAAGCCCTTGGTTGTTTCCATTTTAAACCATTGGCAAGTTCGGTTTGTCAAGAGTTCGCTCCGCCGATTGCTGAATAGCTTAAGGGCTCTGCTAAACAAAAAGTTAGGCTACCTGTTGCTCGATAATCCATTGTTGGGCTAACTCTATAAGCTTTGTCCAACGTGCTGGCATGGTGGGAAGCCCTTGTAATTGAGGGTTTACCACAGGCACTTTTCCTTCTAAGGATGCATGAGGCCGTAGAAAATTAAAATAGGCCACAAACAAAGTGACAAAGGATACAGATCCTTTTTCCGAACCAAATCCATGAGTCGAGCGATAGTTGCCTTTAAATGTTCGATTGAGCCTCTCTATAATCTGTTTTAAAGGTCTGTATTCCGTTGAGACTGGGTCTTCATTTGTAAGCCCAATCACTTGCTTCACATCAAAAGAAATATCATGCTGAGCGAAAAAGTGTTGTGCTAAAAGATAGATTGGGTTTCCATCCACTACAAAAGTAAGGTCTTTTGGAATCTCTTTCATCTTTACTAACACTTCATCTATCGCACGAATGGCTGACGCTGTATCTCGATTGGCAGACACCGGGTAAGATAGGATGATCTTTTTCACTGCGTCAAAAAAGAAAAACAAATAATGCCAGCGTCCATTCACTCGAATATAAGTTTCATCACCACAAAATTGATCTGAAAGATCATACGGATAGTGATCGACGTAAGGCTTAAGCAAGAGCGCAACACTATTTTCGTAGTTCAATATCGTCTGATGAGAAATCATAACTCCGTGAACATCCTGCATAATCGCGGCTGTTTTACGGGCCGAAAGGCCATAGTTTACATGATAGGTCAATATAAGTCCTAAGGTATGTGGGGATGCATAAATCCTAGATAAATCCACTCTCGGCAACTCTGGTGAATCTTTGGATAAAGGTTGAAATTCAATATGAAACTGACGAAAAATGTATCTCAGTTTAAATGCCTGAGGGTCCTTTCTAAACCTTTTCTTCTCTTTTGAAGACATTGCGTTTATTTTCTTTTGATAGTAAGAACAATCATTGTTTTTACATTTGTACACATCAAAGTCTTTACGTTCCTTGATTTTTTCTAGAGTCTTCGAACAATGAGGGCACTTCAAAATGGCCTCTTTGGAATAACGGCTTTTATCATTGAAAAGACAGGAACAGACTTTGCATAGATACTGTCCTTTATCTCCATTATTGGCATAAAGGTAATCTGATGGAGCACCACACTTTGGACAGTTCATAGATTTAGGGACTGAAATTTTTGCATTCTTACGCCTTTGAACAGGTTTAAGGGGTTTCCCGTTTTTCTCTAAGTATTCAGTAAGGAGAAGTTGATAATCGAGATTTTCTAGTAGTTCTATGATCGGTAGATCATCTACCTGAAGTTTACGATAGGGTTTATTCACCGGCTGTTCTGTTGGCTTATCAAACATACTTTTACCAATTAATAAGGTAAGTAATGTTCGAATCATTTGTTCTTGATAGTTTATAAAAGTTAATAAATAGGTTATAATTTGAGGGTACAAATTGTCACTTCCATTCTAGGTTGTTGGGTGTGTGGTAACCTCAATTATCCTTAGAATTCAGGGGGTGGCAATTTTTTTGCTTATAAAGCCCTCTATCAAGGTATTTAATAGCCTATTTCTTATAAAAGTTTTGACAATACGAATGGGAAGGTAGTGTAAAAAGTTCTATGAAAACTTAACACTAACCCTTTGATTCCTTCCAGTTTTTATGTGGTAAGGCCACGCAATCGCTCTTGACAAACACGCCAATGGTTTAACAAAAGGCTATCAAGGGCGAAGAGGACAAAAAGAAGGCATACCAAATAAGCCCTTGGTTGTTTCCATTTTAAACCATTGGCAAGTTCGGTTTGTCAAGAGTTCGCTCCGCCGATTGCTGAATAGCTTAAGGGCTCTGCTAAACAAAAAGTTAGGCTACCTGTTGCTCGATAATCCATTGTTGGGCTAACTCTATAAGCTTTGTCCAACGTGCTGGCATGGTGGGAAGCCCTTGTAATTGAGGGTTTACCACAGGCACTTTTCCTTCTAAGGATGCATGAGGCCGTAGAAAATTAAAATAGGCCACAAACAAAGTGACAAAGGATACAGATCCTTTTTCCGAACCAAATCCATGAGTCGAGCGATAGTTGCCTTTAAATGTTCGATTGAGCCTCTCTATAATCTGTTTTAAAGGTCTGTATTCCGTTGAGACTGGGTCTTCATTTGTAAGCCCAATCACTTGCTTCACATCAAAAGAAATATCATGCTGAGCGAAAAAGTGTTGTGCTAAAAGATAGATTGGGTTTCCATCCACTACAAAAGTAAGGTCTTTTGGAATCTCTTTCATCTTTACTAACACTTCATCTATCGCACGAATGGCTGACGCTGTATCTCGATTGGCAGACACCGGGTAAGATAGGATGATCTTTTTCACTGCGTCAAAAAAGAAAAACAAATAATGCCAGCGTCCATTCACTCGAATATAAGTTTCATCACCACAAAATTGATCTGAAAGATCATACGGATAGTGATCGACGTAAGGCTTAAGCAAGAGCGCAACACTATTTTCGTAGTTCAATATCGTCTGATGAGAAATCATAACTCCGTGAACATCCTGCATAATCGCGGCTGTTTTACGGGCCGAAAGGCCATAGTTTACATGATAGGTCAATATAAGTCCTAAGGTATGTGGGGATGCATAAATCCTAGATAAATCCACTCTCGGCAACTCTGGTGAATCTTTGGATAAAGGTTGAAATTCAATATGAAACTGACGAAAAATGTATCTCAGTTTAAATGCCTGAGGGTCCTTTCTAAACCTTTTCTTCTCTTTTGAAGACATTGCGTTTATTTTCTTTTGATAGTAAGAACAATCATTGTTTTTACATTTGTACACNGGTCGAGCGATAGTTGCTTTTAAATGTTCGATTGAGTCTCTCGATAACCTGTTTTAAAGGTCTATATTCCGTTGAGACTGGGTCTTCATTTGTAAGCCCAATCACTTGCTTCACATCAAAAGAAATATCATGCTGAGCGAAAAAGTGTTGTGCTAAAAGATAGATTGGGTTTCCGTCCACTACAAAAGTAAGGTCCTTTGGAATCTCTTTCATCTTTACTAACACTTCATCTATCGCACGAATGGCTGACGCTGTATCTCGATTGGCAGACACCGGATAGGATAGGATAGGATGATCTTTTTCACTGCGTCAAAAAAGAAAAACAAATAATGCCAGCGTCCATTCACTCGAATATAAGTTTCATCACCACAAAATTGATCTGAAAGCTCATACGGATAGTGATCCACGTAAGGCTTAAGCAAGAGCGCCACACTATTTTCGTAGTTCAATATCGTCTGATGAGAAATCATAACCCCGTGAACATCCTGCATAATCGCAGCTGTTTTGCGGGCCGAAAGGCCATAGTTTACATGATAGGTCAATATAAGTCCTAAGGTATGTGAGGATGCATAAATCCTAGACAAATCCACTCTTGGCAACTCAGGTGAATTTTGAGATAAAGGTTGAAAATCTATACGAAACTGACGAAAAACGTATCTCAATTTAAATGCTTGAGGGTCCTTTTTAAACCTTTTCTTCTCTTTTGAAGACATAGCGTTTATTTTCTTTTGATAGTAAGAACAATCATTGTTTTTACACTTGTACACATCAAAATCTTTGCGTTCCTTGATTTTTTCTAGAGTTTTTGAACAATGAGGGCACTTCAAAATGGCCTCTTTGGAATAACGGCTCTTATCATTGAAAAGACAGGAACAGACTTTGCATAGATACTGTCCTTTATCTCCATTATTGGCATAAAGGTAATCTGATGGAGCACCACACTTTGGACAGTTCATAGATTTAGGGACTGAAATTTTTGCATTCTTACGCCTTTGAACAGGTTTAAGGGGTTTCCCGTTTTTCTCTAAGTATTCAGTAAGGAGAAGTTGATAATCGAGATTTTCTAGTAGTTCTATGATCGGTAGATCATCTACCTGAAGTTTACGATAGGGTTTATTCACCGGCTGTTCTGTTGGCTTATCAAACATACTTTTACCAATTAATAAGGTAAGTAATGTTCGAATCATTTGTTCTTGATAGTTTATAAAAGTTAATAAATAGGTTATAATTTGAGGGTACAAATTGTCACTTCCATTCTAGGTTGTTGGGTGTGTGGTAACCTCAATTATCCTTAGAATTCAGGGGGTGGCAATTTTTTTGCTTATAAAGCCCTCTATCAAGGTATTTAATAGCCTATTTCTTATAAAAGTTTTGACAATACGAATGGGAAGGTAGTGTAAAAAGTTCTATGAAAACTTAACACTAACCCTTTGATTCCTTCCAGTTTTTATGTGGTAAGGCCACGCAATCGCTCTTGACAAACACGCCAATGGTTTAACAAAAGGCTATCAAGGGCGAAGAGGACAAAAAGAAGGCATACCAAATAAGCCCTTGGTTGTTTCCATTTTAAACCATTGGCAAGTTCGGTTTGTCAAGAGTTCGCTCCGCCGATTGCTGAATAGCTTAAGGGCTCTGCTAAACAAAAAGTTAGGCTACCTGTTGCTCGATAATCCATTGTTGGGCTAACTCTATAAGCTTTGTCCAACGTGCTGGCATGGTGGGAAGCCCTTGTAATTGAGGGTTTACCACAGGCACTTTTCCTTCTAAGGATGCATGAGGCCGTAGAAAATTAAAATAGGCCACAAACAAAGTGACAAAGGATACAGATCCTTTTTCCGAACCAAATCCATGAGTCGAGCGATAGTTGCCTTTAAATGTTCGATTGAGCCTCTCTATAATCTGTTTTAAAGGTCTGTATTCCGTTGAGACTGGGTCTTCATTTGTAAGCCCAATCACTTGCTTCACATCAAAAGAAATATCATGCTGAGCGAAAAAGTGTTGTGCTAAAAGATAGATTGGGTTTCCATCCACTACAAAAGTAAGGTCTTTTGGAATCTCTTTCATCTTTACTAACACTTCATCTATCGCACGAATGGCTGACGCTGTATCTCGATTGGCAGACACCGGGTAAGATAGGATGATCTTTTTCACTGCGTCAAAAAAGAAAAACAAATAATGCCAGCGTCCATTCACTCGAATATAAGTTTCATCACCACAAAATTGATCTGAAAGATCATACGGATAGTGATCGACGTAAGGCTTAAGCAAGAGCGCAACACTATTTTCGTAGTTCAATATCGTCTGATGAGAAATCATAACTCCGTGAACATCCTGCATAATCGCGGCTGTTTTACGGGCCGAAAGGCCATAGTTTACATGATAGGTCAATATAAGTCCTAAGGTATGTGGGGATGCATAAATCCTAGATAAATCCACTCTCGGCAACTCTGGTGAATCTTTGGATAAAGGTTGAAATTCAATATGAAACTGACGAAAAATGTATCTCAGTTTAAATGCCTGAGGGTCCTTTCTAAACCTTTTCTTCTCTTTTGAAGACATTGCGTTTATTTTCTTTTGATAGTAAGAACAATCATTGTTTTTACATTTGTACACATCAAAGTCTTTACGTTCCTTGATTTTTTCTAGAGTCTTCGAACAATGAGGGCACTTCAAAATGGCCTCTTTGGAATAACGGCTTTTATCATTGAAAAGACAGGAACAGACTTTGCATAGATACTGTCCTTTATCTCCATTATTGGCATAAAGGTAATCTGATGGAGCACCACACTTTGGACAGTTCATAGATTTAGGGACTGAAATTTTTGCATTCTTACGCCTTTGAACAGGTTTAAGGGGTTTCCCGTTTTTCTCTAAGTATTCAGTAAGGAGAAGTTGATAATCGAGATTTTCTAGTAGTTCTATGATCGGTAGATCATCTACCTGAAGTTTACGATAGGGTTTATTCACCGGCTGTTCTGTTGGCTTATCAAACATACTTTTACCAATTAATAAGGTAAGTAATGTTCGAATCATTTGTTCTTGATAGTTTATAAAAGTTAATAAATAGGTTATAATTTGAGGGTACAAATTGTCACTTCCATTCTAGGTTGTTGGGTGTGTGGTAACCTCAATTATCCTTAGAATTCAGGGGGTGGCAATTTTTTTGCTTATAAAGCCCTCTATCAAGGTATTTAATAGCCTATTTCTTATAAAAGTTTTGACAATACGAATGGGAAGGTAGTGTAAAAAGTTCTATGAAAACTTAACACTAACCCTTTGATTCCTTCCAGTTTTTATGTGGTAAGGCCACGCAATCGCTCTTGACAAACACGCCAATGGTTTAACAAAAGGCTATCAAGGGCGAAGAGGACAAAAAGAAGGCATACCAAATAAGCCCTTGGTTGTTTCCATTTTAAACCATTGGCAAGTTCGGTTTGTCAAGAGTTCGCTCCGCCGATTGCTGAATAGCTTAAGGGCTCTGCTAAACAAAAAGTTAGGCTACCTGTTGCTCGATAATCCATTGTTGGGCTAACTCTATAAGCTTTGTCCAACGTGCTGGCATGGTGGGAAGCCCTTGTAATTGAGGGTTTACCACAGGCACTTTTCCTTCTAAGGATGCATGAGGCCGTAGAAAATTAAAATAGGCCACAAACAAAGTGACAAAGGATACAGATCCTTTTTCCGAACCAAATCCATGAGTCGAGCGATAGTTGCCTTTAAATGTTCGATTGAGCCTCTCTATAATCTGTTTTAAAGGTCTGTATTCCGTTGAGACTGGGTCTTCATTTGTAAGCCCAATCACTTGCTTCACATCAAAAGAAATATCATGCTGAGCGAAAAAGTGTTGTGCTAAAAGATAGATTGGGTTTCCATCCACTACAAAAGTAAGGTCTTTTGGAATCTCTTTCATCTTTACTAACACTTCATCTATCGCACGAATGGCTGACGCTGTATCTCGATTGGCAGACACCGGGTAAGATAGGATGATCTTTTTCACTGCGTCAAAAAAGAAAAACAAATAATGCCAGCGTCCATTCACTCGAATATAAGTTTCATCACCACAAAATTGATCTGAAAGATCATACGGATAGTGATCGACGTAAGGCTTAAGCAAGAGCGCAACACTATTTTCGTAGTTCAATATCGTCTGATGAGAAATCATAACTCCGTGAACATCCTGCATAATCGCGGCTGTTTTACGGGCCGAAAGGCCATAGTTTACATGATAGGTCAATATAAGTCCTAAGGTATGTGGGGATGCATAAATCCTAGATAAATCCACTCTCGGCAACTCTGGTGAATCTTTGGATAAAGGTTGAAATTCAATATGAAACTGACGAAAAATGTATCTCAGTTTAAATGCCTGAGGGTCCTTTCTAAACCTTTTCTTCTCTTTTGAAGACATTGCGTTTATTTTCTTTTGATAGTAAGAACAATCATTGTTTTTACATTTGTACACATCAAAGTCTTTACGTTCCTTGATTTTTTCTAGAGTCTTCGAACAATGAGGGCACTTCAAAATGGCCTCTTTGGAATAACGGCTTTTATCATTGAAAAGACAGGAACAGACTTTGCATAGATACTGTCCTTTATCTCCATTATTGGCATAAAGGTAATCTGATGGAGCACCACACTTTGGACAGTTCATAGATTTAGGGACTGAAATTTTTGCATTCTTACGCCTTTGAACAGGTTTAAGGGGTTTCCCGTTTTTCTCTAAGTATTCAGTAAGGAGAAGTTGATAATCGAGATTTTCTAGTAGTTCTATGATCGGTAGATCATCTACCTGAAGTTTACGATAGGGTTTATTCACCGGCTGTTCTGTTGGCTTATCAAACATACTTTTACCAATTAATAAGGTAAGTAATGTTCGAATCATTTGTTCTTGATAGTTTATAAAAGTTAATAAATAGGTTATAATTTGAGGGTACAAATTGTCACTTCCATTCTAGGTTGTTGGGTGTGTGGTAACCTCAATTATCCTTAGAATTCAGGGGGTGGCAATTTTTTTGCTTATAAAGCCCTCTATCAAGGTATTTAATAGCCTATTTCTTATAAAAGTTTTGACAATACGAATGGGAAGGTAGTGTAAAAAGTTCTATGAAAACTTAACACTAACCCTTTGATTCCTTCCAGTTTTTATGTGGTAAGGCCACGCAATCGCTCTTGACAAACACGCCAATGGTTTAACAAAAGGCTATCAAGGGCGAAGAGGACAAAAAGAAGGCATACCAAATAAGCCCTTGGTTGTTTCCATTTTAAACCATTGGCAAGTTCGGTTTGTCAAGAGTTCGCTCCGCCGATTGCTGAATAGCTTAAGGGCTCTGCTAAACAAAAAGTTAGGCTACCTGTTGCTCGATAATCCATTGTTGGGCTAACTCTATAAGCTTTGTCCAACGTGCTGGCATGGTGGGAAGCCCTTGTAATTGAGGGTTTACCACAGGCACTTTTCCTTCTAAGGATGCATGAGGCCGTAGAAAATTAAAATAGGCCACAAACAAAGTGACAAAGGATACAGATCCTTTTTCCGAACCAAATCCATGAGTCGAGCGATAGTTGCCTTTAAATGTTCGATTGAGCCTCTCTATAATCTGTTTTAAAGGTCTGTATTCCGTTGAGACTGGGTCTTCATTTGTAAGCCCAATCACTTGCTTCACATCAAAAGAAATATCATGCTGAGCGAAAAAGTGTTGTGCTAAAAGATAGATTGGGTTTCCATCCACTACAAAAGTAAGGTCTTTTGGAATCTCTTTCATCTTTACTAACACTTCATCTATCGCACGAATGGCTGACGCTGTATCTCGATTGGCAGACACCGGGTAAGATAGGATGATCTTTTTCACTGCGTCAAAAAAGAAAAACAAATAATGCCAGCGTCCATTCACTCGAATATAAGTTTCATCACCACAAAATTGATCTGAAAGATCATACGGATAGTGATCGACGTAAGGCTTAAGCAAGAGCGCAACACTATTTTCGTAGTTCAATATCGTCTGATGAGAAATCATAACTCCGTGAACATCCTGCATAATCGCGGCTGTTTTACGGGCCGAAAGGCCATAGTTTACATGATAGGTCAATATAAGTCCTAAGGTATGTGGGGATGCATAAATCCTAGATAAATCCACTCTCGGCAACTCTGGTGAATCTTTGGATAAAGGTTGAAATTCAATATGAAACTGACGAAAAATGTATCTCAGTTTAAATGCCTGAGGGTCCTTTCTAAACCTTTTCTTCTCTTTTGAAGACATTGCGTTTATTTTCTTTTGATAGTAAGAACAATCATTGTTTTTACATTTGTACACATCAAAGTCTTTACGTTCCTTGATTTTTTCTAGAGTCTTCGAACAATGAGGGCACTTCAAAATGGCCTCTTTGGAATAACGGCTTTTATCATTGAAAAGACAGGAACAGACTTTGCATAGATACTGTCCTTTATCTCCATTATTGGCATAAAGGTAATCTGATGGAGCACCACACTTTGGACAGTTCATAGATTTAGGGACTGAAATTTTTGCATTCTTACGCCTTTGAACAGGTTTAAGGGGTTTCCCGTTTTTCTCTAAGTATTCAGTAAGGAGAAGTTGATAATCGAGATTTTCTAGTAGTTCTATGATCGGTAGATCATCTACCTGAAGTTTACGATAGGGTTTATTCACCGGCTGTTCTGTTGGCTTATCAAACATACTTTTACCAATTAATAAGGTAAGTAATGTTCGAATCATTTGTTCTTGATAGTTTATAAAAGTTAATAAATAGGTTATAATTTGAGGGTACAAATTGTCACTTCCATTCTAGGTTGTTGGGTGTGTGGTAACCTCAATTATCCTTAGAATTCAGGGGGTGGCAATTTTTTTGCTTATAAAGCCCTCTATCAAGGTATTTAATAGCCTATTTCTTATAAAAGTTTTGACAATACGTCAGAAGGGATGGGAGGGAACAGATGAAAACAATTTTTCTGCAAGACTTCATCGCACATATAAAAGGGGTCGTCATATATGGTCATCCTAATCCACGCATCTCAAATGTTCTAAAAAGTTTCAAATACTCAAAAGTGACACATAACACGATGTTTTTTCATAAAGGTAAAATGTTGTCGTTAAAAGGTTTTGCTTCATTAAAACAAGTTGTTGTCATCTCCTCAAATCCTCAGAATCTTCAAGATGTTGGATCGAATGTGACTATTGTGCAGGTGAAGAAGATTAGAAAAGCGTATTGGAGGTTCATTGACTATTATAGAAATCTTTTTCAAATTCCGTTTGTCGCGGTAACAGGGACATGTGGGAAGACGACAACAAAAGAAATGGTGAGCTGGATCTTTGAAAAGGATAAAAATGTATACAAAACTATTTCCAATCATAATGACCCAAGCAGAAATTTTGGGTATTTATTAGGTATACAGCCGTCTACGGATATTGTTGTTATGGAAACTGCTGTTGCGAGACCTGGTCATTTAAAAGAATCGTACCGTTATTTCAAGCCTCATGTTGGAATCTTAACCTCAATCGGAATTGACCATTTAAATGGTTTTCCTACTCTTGAAGCCTATCAAAGAGAAAAACTGTCTATCTTTTCTTTAATAAGGGAAGACGGGACCGTCATTATCAACATGGATGATGAAAGAATTAATAAACTGGACTTGAATAATTTTAATAAGAATTTGCTTACTTTTGGTGCCGAGGATGGATGTGACTTTAAAATTAGTGATATAGAATACGGCGACAATGAAATGAAATATACAATCATACATCAATCCAAGAATTATAAATTTTCAATACCTGGGTTAGGAAAGCACAATGTACAAAATGCAGCTGCAGCTATTGCAACAGCATATGCCTTAGGGGTAGAGGTAGCAGAAGCAGGAAAACGATTAAGCGACTTTCCCCGCCTCCCGAGGCATGTTGAAATTATCCAAGGTATCAAAGGTTCTACGATCATAGATGATACGTGGAGTACAAACCCAACATCCATACAATCAGCTTTCGAAGTGTTAAAGAACATTTCAAAAGGGAGGAAAAAAATTGCCGTATTGGGTGAAATTAAGTATCTTGGTAACCGGTCTAAGGAAGTCCATGAACTGGTTGGGAAGATAGCAGCGAGCCATGAACTTGATTTCCTTTTCACGATTGGGGAGGAGGCTTTGCCGATTGCATTACAGGCAAAAGAATTAGGAATGGATGAATCGACCATATTTCCTTGCAAATCACCAAGAGAAGCCTATGAAAAAATTTGCAGATTAATAAGTAATGATTCTGTGGTCTTAGTTAAAACCTCTATGTTTCAATCATATAATAAGTTTATCAATGCATTGAAAGCTTAATAAACCGTAAAGAGAAAACAACCGTCTCGAATATTAATCATAGCGGTTGTTTTTTTAGGAGTTAAATCCTGATAAAAATTTAGTATAAAGCATATTTTGTAGCCTTGTATAATATAAGAGATCCTTACGGTTTGATACCAGAGCAATACGGTGATCGGGATCTTCGTTATTGATTTCAATAATCCAAAGCTTCTGGTTCTTATCGATTGCAAAATCAAATCCCAAGTTTCCACATTGAATTAGATGTTCTTCCAAGCAGGACGATGCTAGTCTGCATAAGTTAGTGATCTGTTCAAGGAGATCTTTTGCCATGTCCTCAGGAAACATCTCCATCAAGGCCATTTCCCCGAACCTTGCCTTACCGCCAGATGTAATATTGCTAACGGCACTTCCAGCTTTTCCGTATCTTGCAAATAACCCGGCTTCTTGCCATAAACCCTTTTGATTCTTTAAATAAATTTGACGAAAATCAATAATCTGGCCATCGATAGTTAAAAGTTCGATGGCTTCTTGCATTATATAGGTGTTTTTCTGTAAAAGCTTTCTCAAAAACTTTATCAAGTCTTTTCTGTTATCAATTAAATGATGAATGGTTTTTTTTCTTTTTTGATAACGCAAATGGATCACATTCTCTGATACTGTAATCTCAATAATTCCTTTAGCAAAAGTACCACCAATTGGCTTTAAATAAGCTCTTTTATATGTTTTAAGGAACCTGAGAATATCCCTTGGTTTATTGCATAGTGCAGTTTTTGGCAGCGTGTTTCGAAGAGATGGTTCTCTCTGCAGCCATTCGTACATCTCCCATTTATGAAAGGTTGGGTAATTAAAAATTTTTTTTTGATATACGGTAGAAATATACGACCATTTTGGATTTTTTGTTACTTTACAGCGATTAAAAATGGCTGAAGGGAAGGGGATGTTTGGCATCATGATCCACTCTTGTTGTTTGGGATTATATATATATGCTTTTAATATTTGTGCAGATGTCATGTCAATGTCCTCAATAGAAAACGCAGCAATTGCCCCTTTGATTTTGTGATAATGAAAAATATAACCATTGAGGTCGTTTAAATATGTTTGAAGATTTTTTTTTATGGGTGTAAGAATACCTAAATAAGGTCCTAAAATAATCGTATCTTCTTCAAAAATGATTTCAAAATCACAAAAAGTAGGAATATTAAGCAATTGGATAAGGGCATCTGATAAATGAAGTTCATTAATCATGACTTCTTCAGACGAGTTCATTTGAATAGGAACTTTTTGCATTCCAAAGGATAGAAACTGGCAAAGATTTGCTGAATGGCTGACATGAATGGTTATTGCCATCTCGCTGGTAGGCTGGGGAATGATTTTAAAAAACGTTTGTTCCATTACAATCACCTAAGTTTTAAAGAATATAATTTTAGTTTTAAAACCGGATTAAACTTTTCTTTGAAAGTTCGCAGGCCTTCATGGTTATTGTCACTTCCAGTGAGAAGCAGATTGATCTCTGGATTTAGTTCCTGAATGTTCCGGGCAAATTCCGTATATAAAAATTCATAAATCCCTTTTATTTCTGGTAACCCTTTTGCAATGCAGCCCCATGCGAGTTTGTTCGGCAAGATTTCCCCTGTAACAACCCCAACAACTCGATCATCAATTGTTGCAACAAAAATCAACTCATGCAACGATTGATAATGACGAAAGATTTGAGTAAAGGTATGGTTGTCTGTAATTCTGCTATACCTTTTTCCGGAAGCTTCATTCCAACGTTTCTTTAGGAAAAGGACTTGCTTTAAATCTGAGGGTGTAAAACGTCTAAATTGAAGTGAGGGGTATTCTCTTTCGATGCGGTTCAACCAATATCGAACAGCCTGAAATTCTTTTCCTTTTCGTTCTACAACCTTTGAAATATCCCAAATAATTTCCTTGCTTTTTTGGCCAGTCAGAATAAAAAAACTGTCAAAATAGCTTGAGGTTTTAAGAAAATTCAGCTGTAGTTCATTTAGTAAATAAACGATTGGTTTTTTTGTAACGTTATATTGAGTGTTCCAATCTCTGCAAAGCTCTAAGCTTTTCATTAATACCTTGACAACATGATCAGCGTTTCCCTGTCCAATAGGTAAGCACCAGAGAAACATATAATTCCTTTTTGTTCTAATAAATGTTACTAGCATACCATCGATAATCTTATAAAAGACATTTATATTCTTTTTTCTGGATAGGCTCCAAATATAAGTGAAATTTGATGCCCATAATCCTGTGAAATAGGAAGTTACTTCTGTATAGTCGCTATAAATCTCGTAATCTCTAAGAGTGATTTTTCTAAAGCCATATTCATTTTGCCAAAGTTCATCCAACAAAGCTCCTCCCTTTCATAAGAATAGCTATGAGCATCATATGATTACAATTAAGGAATGGAATATGTGTTAGACTAGTTGTTTCAAAAATGGATGGTTTATTAAATATTTGCTGGCAAGCTTATTCAACTACATAAAAAGAGGAATTGCCAAAGCAACTCCTCTTTAAGGTGGCAAAGAACTAAAGAACTATTCCTTCTCCTCCCCATTAAAATCCAATTCCTGCTTCAGGTTAGCACCAAACGGATTCGCTGCACGCAAATCGTAGCCTTCATCAATTGAGCTAACATGAATAATATCTTCAACCGCCCCTCTCTTACTTGCTTCTCTAATGTCACTTTCACTATTAGTGAGATTTTTCTTTTCCATGTGAAGCACCTCATTTTCTTATTCTGGTATAATACTTACTATTAGTGTTAAAATTTAAAATCTTTTTTCATTCGCTTATTTTGTTATCAAGACTTATTTTATATACTAGAAACATAACAGAGCGTTAGAAAGGATATGAGGAAATGGAACTTGGATATTATAATGGGAAATTTGTTGGACTAGATGAAAAGGTTGTACCGATTGATGAACGTGGTCATCAATTTGGGGATGGGGTTTATGAGGTCATTCGTTTTTACGATGGAAAACCTTTTATGATGACGGAGCATTTAGAGAGATTGATTAGAAGTGCAAACGATATTAAGCTTCAGATGTCAGAAGGCCTTCAAGAGCTTAATGATTTAATTTTAGAGGGTGTAGCGAAGTCACAGCTAAAAGAGTGCAGCGTATACCTTCAAATAACAAGAGGGATTGCTTCTAGGAATCATCTGTTTCCAAACGTCCCAGTATCGATTGCGATGACGATTCGCGAAGCCAAGCCTTTATCCGCAGAATTACGTGAAAAAGGGGTTGCGACAATCATTCTTGAGGATGAAAGATGGGCAAATTGCTACATAAAATCCTTAAACTTATTGCCTAATATTTTAGCAAAGCAAACTGCACATGAAGCGGGGTGCTACGAAGCGATTTTAGTAAGAGATGGGTATGTGACAGAAGGTACAAGCTCAAACGTATTTATCGTGAAGAACGGATGTATTATCACGACTCCGCTTCATAAACATATTCTGCCTGGAATTACTAGGATGGCAGTAAAAAATATTGCTGAACAGTTGAATATTCCTTTTGAGGAAAAATATTATAGTCCTGAGGAACTTCTTCAAGCAGATGAAATTTTTATAACTAGTACCACTGCTGAAGTCCTACCGGTAGTCAAAGTAGATAAAACAACAATCGGTTCAGGTACCCCAGGCAAGTTAACGAGCAGTTTGTACGGGGAATTTCAGAAAGTTGTTGAAGCACTATAAGCATTGTTAGATAATTTTGAGACACTGAAATTTAAGGGGAGAGTTTATGAATATCATTGATCTGCATTGCGATGCATTGCTTAAATTATGGGAATCCGAAGGGAAATCACCTTTTTTGAATGCACCTGAAGTTGAGACAAATATGGAAAGATTAAAAAAAGGTAAGATTAAGGTTCAAGGGTTTGCCATTTGGATCGATCCAGTTATAAACTCTGATCAAAAATTTCAAGTTGCTCTGGAACAGATTGACCTTTTTTACCAGGAAGTATTAGGGAAAAACTCTGCTATGAAGCAGATTAAGAGCTGGTCTGACTTTGATGAATTAAATGATGGCGAAATCGGTGCCTTTCTTACTCTTGAAGGAGTAGAAGCCATAGGGAATGATTTAACTAGGCTACGTATTCTGTATCAATTAGGTGTAATGTCTGTAGGCTTAACTTGGAACTACGCTAATCTCGCGGCAGATGGTGCAATGGAACCCCGTGGGGCAGGGCTAACCACTCTAGGAAAGGAAATTGTTCAACTTAATAATGAGAATGAGGTGTTAACGGATGTTTCTCATTTATGTGAACGTTCTTTTTGGGATGTGATGGAGATTGCCCGATATCCAATTGCAAGCCACTCTAACTCTAAAACCTTGTGTAATCATCCGCGAAATTTAGATGACGAGCAGGCAAAAGCGATGTTTGAAAAAGGCGGAATGATCCATGCCGTGTATAGCCCTGATTTTGTAAAAACGGAGAGTCCTGCAACGATCGCAGACCTAATCAAACATATTGACCATTTTTGTGGCTTGGGCGGCGTGAAACAAATTGGTTTGGGATCTGATTTTGATGGTATTAATCTTAAGATTCAAGGATTAGAAGATGCATCACAAAGTCAAAACTTAATCAATGAATTGTTGAAATTCTTTAAAGAAGAAGAGGTTAAAGGTTTTGCTTATCAAAATTTCCTAAATAACCGGCCGAAGCCTCTTGTAAAGGAGAGATAATCATCTCGTGAAGATTCGTTTCCGAGGTCTGAAGATTGGACATTTAGATACCGGTAAAAACAATTGTATAACAGATGTGGATGGAGTTAAGATTGGGCATGTTACACTAGATTATCAGCTTGATGATGATGGAGAGGACTATGCCTGTACGGGAGTAACTGCTATTTTGCCGCATGGCCGAAACCTTTTTAAAGAAAAAGTAATCGCAGCAAGTTATGTTATTAATGGTTTTGGAAAAACAACGGGTCTTATACAAGTGAATGAGCTTGGCGTGATTGAATCGCCTATTATGCTCACTAATACGTTTGCGGTGCCAGCAGTGACTGAAGGTACATTACAGTATATGTTTGAACAAAATTCTGAAATTGGCGATACAACCGGTACCATTAATATTGTTGTTGGAGAATGTAATGATAGTCATTTAAATTCGATACGAAAGTTATCAGTTCGTCCTTGTCATGCAATTGAAGCGATTAACAATGCGGAATGCGGTCCAGCGGAGGAAGGTGCAGTCGGTGCGGGGAAAGGAATGGTTTGCTTTGGCTATAAAGGAGGAATTGGAACCTCATCAAGGAAAATTACTGATGAAGTGAATGACGTCGACTATACGGTTGGCGTTCTCACTTTGACCAATTTTGGGAAAAAGGAAGAAATACGTACACCTCTTGAAAACAGGAAAGAACCAGGACTGTCCGAAACCACAGATGGTTCGATTATAATGGTACTGGCAACAGATGCCCCGCTAAGTGAGCGCCAGCTTCTTCGGGTGGCAAAACGATGCGGAATTGGTTTAGGTAGAACGGGAAGCCATTTTAGTCATGGAAGTGGAGATATTGTGATAGCTTTTTCAACTGCTAATAAAGTTTCTCACTTTTCAGGAGGGGTAACTGAATCACGGACGCAGTTGAGAGATAGTCACATCGTAATGAATCAGATTTTTGCCGGTGCCGCTGAAGCAACAGAGGAAGCGATCCTGAATTCATTGTCGCAAGCTGTTACAACAACAGGACGGAAGGGGCATATCGTTCACTCATTTCCTTTTGCGAAAATGGACTGAAGAAAAAGGTTGAATGAAATAGATAAGATAAGGGTGCCCCATGCTTGCAGGCACCCTT
Organism: Robertmurraya dakarensis; assembly: GCF_900156875.1. Classification (GTDB taxonomy): domain Bacteria; phylum Bacillota; class Bacilli; order Bacillales; family Cytobacillaceae; genus Robertmurraya; species Robertmurraya dakarensis. Next base: position 1,554,138 of record NZ_LT707408.1, read on the forward strand.
TTTCTATAAAGCGGTCATGTGCTTAAAGGATCATGCTTGATTGAATATAATGATATAGAAGCTTTGAAGTGTTCTCAATCGATGATTGATGAGTACGTTCAAAAGCATGAGAAGAGTCAATCCCAGGTCCAACTAAACCATGGACGATGTCATGGCCTGCGCGAATTGCCGCAGAAGCATCTGAACCGTAATATGGATATACATCCAATTGAAATTCAATGCCGTTTTCTTTTGCAAGTTCAACAAGGTGTTTTCGTAATCCATAGTGATAAGGCCCGCTAGCATCTTTTACGCAAATTGAAACCGTGTACTCGTCTGTTGATTGACCGTCCCCCATAGCTCCCATGTCAACTGCTAAATATTCGACAGTTTCAGGCGTAATATTGGAGTTCCCTCCATAGCCGATTTCTTCATTATTGGAAATTAGGAAATGGGTTGTATAGGGAAGTGTCATGTTTTCGTTATTTATTTGTTTAATAAGCTGTAAAAGAATAGCTACGCTTGCTTTATCATCAAGATGTCTAGACTTGATAAATCCACTTTTAGTGATTTCTACTCGCGGGTCAAATGATACAAAATCCCCAACTTCAATTCCAAGTTTTCGTACATCATCCGCATTTTTCACCACTTCATCAATGCGTACCTCCATGTTTTCTTGGTTTCGCTCGGCTTTGTCGGCATTTTTATACACATGTACCGACGTCTGATGCATCAGAATCGTGCCAGTATATTTTTGACCGGAACTTGTTTCGATTTGACAGTATTCACCTTCTATAGAGTTAAATTTAAAGCCTCCAATAAGGTCCAGTTTTAGTCTGCCGCTAGGTTTAATTTCCTTCACAATTGCCCCAAGGGTGTCAACATGCGCTGTTAACATTCGATGCTGGGATGTATTTTTGCCAGGAATTGTCGCTATTAAGCCTCCCTTACGATTTCGGTATGTTTCTACTTTTAACTCGTTTAAATATTTTTCAACATATGTAATCACTTCATTTGTATTGCCGGAAGGACTTGGGATGTTAACAAGATCTTTTAAAAGCTGCAGTGTTTCACTTATATCAGGATATGCCATTTTGTCTGTATCTCCTTTCAAACTGTATATCGCTATTATACATCCTTTTACCAGAAACATAATAACGGAGGGCAATAGAGAAAGCTGTTGAGTTTCTCAACAGCTGTAAATGGAGATGAAATCATCTTTTATAATCCTTTAAACAGGGCTTTTACTCCAAGGTATAAAATCAAAAATGAAAACACAATAATGGCGATGACGCCAATCACTCCAAGGAATGATGCTGCGCCTGCTGTTAATAGTGATGAAGATGGTAAATTAGCGAGTGCAAATCCCGCCAAAACACAGGCTAAAAAAAGATATGCGATATGATACATATAATTCCCTCCTTTACTACATGGTATGCGGTTGTCTAGATTGTAGGATAGGCTTTTGTCTATTAACTAAATATTACCATATAGACAGGTTTAAAAAGCTTCTAATTGGGAAGTTTGCTATACGCTCTCACTAGAAGGTATAGTAAATAAAAAAGGAGGAGATAAAATGGGAGAATGTAAAATCGACCACTCAAAAGAGGATGTTAAGAACAAATATGAATCACAATTGGACCATTTACCGGAGGATATGAAGCCTTTATTTCAACAATTTTTCTTAGAAGAACACACACAAGAAATTCTGAACGATGTGTTTCATCTATTGAAGAAATATGATCTCGCTTCAGAGGATGAGAAACAAAACAGAAATAATCGTTTGTATATGGTACTTAAGAATACTTGAACTTGAGAATTTAACGGGCTGCCAATTTTCTGGCTGCCCGTTTTTGTTTTAGTAATTCATTGATAAAGCCTGTTGTGCTATTTTTAAATCATTATTTAAAAGTTGTGATAAATCATAAGAAGGATAATATCCATTTTTATACATATAGTTATATACTCTTTCATGAAGCTGGATTGCTTTAAGTAATTGGTTTGTCAGCACCTTTCTAAGCGCAGGTGTGGCTGTTTCTGTGATGGCAATTGCGTAATTCCGTACGGATGCTTTACAAAATCCAAGCAAATCGCCTGCATAAAAAGCACGGTCATTCCTTACTTCATTTCTATTATCGTATCCTGGTGCAGCGGGATAGAATTGTATTAATTCGTTGATATTTGAAGTTAAGCCTTGGATGGCTTTTTCATAAATCCCTCTTAATTCAACATCTGAAATATGTCTGTAAGCCTTTTTCAGTTTCATTAATCCAATTGACTGAAAAGCCATTAACTCATGCAGCTCCAGAGTTTCATGCCAAGCTAATGTATTAGGTCTATTCATCTTTCTTTCACTTCTCCCCATCCGATAATGTAATCATCACCCTATCGTATTCATGAATATTGAACCGGTATATTGTCCTGCGTCAGTTTATCCTTAAAATGATGGATTACCTCAATGATTCCATAAAAATCCTCGTTACATATACCTTTTAATCACGGGCACACTTAAAGTGTATATGACTTAAAAGGGGGCATTACGCTTGGTACAAATCCAACGATATGAATTAGCGAAGCAACAGAATGATACCGTTATTACTCTTTTTATACAACAAGGTATGGAGGAGTTTGCTGAGGAATTTGGCTCCAGCAGGAAAAAGCAGGATAGTGTCCAGAAGACTGCGGAATCTTATCTTCGGAATCGATTTCCGAATGTAAAAAAAGCAACGGTGAGAGTGATGGTAGGTACCATGCTGGTCGGGGTCTTTTCTTTTACAGCTGCAGGGAAGTTGGAACCAATTAAAGCGAGTGCAGAAGAAAATACAATGCAAGCAACGGCAGATACAGAGGTCGAAGTGACTCTCCCTGATACTGATTTTAAGGATGCAGGGGACTTTACTGATATTAATGATGAGCATGAGTTTTATAAGTTTGTCGAAGATTTTGCAAACCGAGGGATCGTAAAGGGGTATGGAGACCACTTTGCTGTTTATGAAGATATGACTCGGGCTCAAGCAGCAAAAGTGATCGCCTTAGTTATTGGATTTAATCCGGAAGAAGTAGAAAATCCAAATTTCAAAGATGTAACAGACACGAAAAACGCTTGGGCAATTCCTTATGTCTCCTTCTTAGAGAATGAAGGTGTGATTAAAGGATATGGAGAAGGAGATAACCGAGAGTTTAGACCAAATGAAAAAGTAACAAGAGCACAAATGGCAAAAATGCTGGTTCAAGCATTCAAGCTGGCTGATGATGTAAAAGAAGGTACAGGCGCTGGCTGGGCAAATAATTATATAGAAGTCCTGATTGACAAAGGGATTACTTCAATGGAATCACCTGATGCATTTAGGGGAGGAGACACGACATACCGAGGTCACCTTGTTAAGTTTGTCTATCAATCAGAATTAGCAAAGGGGAATATTGGAAGTATAACGGATGTTTCTGATGATTCCATTTCTGTCACATTACCGGGGGGAAATTCTGCGACATATCCACTTACTGACGAGACGAACAAAATTTTAAATCCAACGAATAGTGCGGCTTTAGAGGACGCAGAAATTTCAGTGAAGTTTAATGATGAAGGGGAGATTTCTGAAATTCTTGAGCTGACTATTAATGCAGAAGGTACCGCGGAGAGCCAGCTAACCCTAGATGGTGGAGACACGGTTGTAAAAAATTTAATTGCTAATGGAGATTTTCTCGAAATAAAAAAACTTACTGTTGATGATGATCTAGAAATTACGCCGAATGTGGAAAACTCTTTTCAAGCAAGCAGTGTGAACATCGGGCTTAATACGATTATACAAGAATCTGGGAACTTTACAGCTGCAGCAGATTATGCAGGAATCTCAGCTGTATTTAAAGAGTCTAACCTACGTAATGTTCTTGTTAAGAAAGATGGAGTTACGATTGAACAGGCGGATGGCAGTACTATTTCCAAGTACCTCGTGCAGGCGGATTCTAAAATAGTCACAGATGATACAAGCTTAATTGGTACGGTAAAACTTCAAGGAAAAACAAAAAATGTTGAAATGAACGGAAACGTTTCGAATATTGATCTTGATGCCGATCAGGCAGTAGCAATAAAGGGGAATGCTGTAGTAGCCAATGTAAGTCTTCCAAAGGGTAAATCTATAAGCGATGTTATTAAAAATTACGATGAAGTTAAACAAAACATTATTAAAATTGATGGAGAGAAAAACGAGGATTCTCGTTATGAAATAGATGAAGATACAGGAGATGTTACAGAAATAGGGGCTGAACCTGACGCTGAAGCAACAAATCCTGATTTACGTGATGTGGTTGTTAATGGAACTAATTTTACACCTGAAATGTTTGAAAATATTAAGATCACTGCAGGTGAGCTGAATGCGATCGACAACTTTACTGTAAGGACAACAGAAGAAGCTGCCGATATTGACGTAACAGTAACGACAACCCTCGCGAATGGTACAGTTGTTCATGAAATTTTAGCAAAAGAACAGAACGTATCAGAAGTAAATCTAGATATGGCGGAGCTAAAGGCAAAATACGGTGAGCTTCCAGGTGGAGAGTACCAATTCACAATTAAGCTGACAAATAACAAAGGCGAAGTAGAAGAAATTAATGCGACTCTTGATGCGACAAAGGGAACTGAAGCGGACGCTCCAGTAGAGAATGACGATACTACGGATGTGGCAAATCCAGCTGTACCTAAGGATTTAGATGTTGAGTACGAAGCTGCTAGTGAAAATGTTATTGTCTCGTTTAAAGTAGACAACGAGTTAGACTTAAAACCAATAACAGGTACAACAGATATAGCTGCAATCACTAGTTTGTATACCACTTTAGCAGATAAGATGGTTAATGGTACAGATGAAGAGATTAAAGATGCTGCTGAAGCGATTGGTGATGATGTAATCACAGAGTATTATTATTTGGATGATGATGGAAAAAAAGTATATTTAAAAACAACAAACGACGGTGATCTAGTTAAAAATAAATATTGGGAAGGTTATCTTGTAATAGGTAATGATAAGTATCCAACTACTGAAAATACTGTAATCCCGGCCGATACTGAGATTTTGACATCTACAAATCAACATACAGGTACAGTAAGTGAAGGTTGGTTGAATGATGTCAAAGGTAAGGAGCTTATTGTAAAAGTAACTGTAATTGATGATGGGAATGTAAGCAGCAGTGAACATAAGGTACAAATTCCTGAATAATCAATCTAACCTTGACGGGAAGAGCTATTAATCATTTATAGCTCTTCTTTTAGTATCCTAGCTGGGTGAAGTATATAGGGACAAGCCCCGAATACAAACGGTGACATTGTCTTAATGAAAGGGTATTTGTGGTGACGCGAAATTTGAAGGGTGGAAAACTATTGGTCTGAGCAACACGAACACCATATAAGATACAAGGGTTAGGTATCATTGGATGAGTTTGCTATACAGATTAATGTCCTTACTGCCAAATACAGTACAGAGTAAATGGAAGATGAAGACCGTTTGTCTATTGAAACGCCTGAGGAATGGTTTTCAAAGTAGAGATGAAGACCGTTTATGTACCGGGAGGGTTGAGGAAAGGTTCTCATAGCAGAGATGAAGACCGTTTATGTACCGGAAGGCTTGAGGAAAGGTTTTCATAACAGAGATGAAGACCGTTTGTGTACCAGAAGGCTTGAGGAAAGGTTTTCGTAGCAGAGATGAAGACCGTTTATTTGCCGAAGCGTCTTAGGAATGGTTTTCATAGTAGAAATGATGCCCTTTCTTTGAACAAACGGGAATAAAAAGCTCGTCTTTTTAGGAGTTCCGAAAACTGACGTCATATAGAAATGAATCGCCTTTATTACGGTACATTCGGTCGTGTGAGTGCTCGGGGTTCTCGTTCGCCCTCTCCTACTCAATTTTAGTATTTTAGGCCACTCCAACTGTAAAAAGAAATCAGTCATGTCGAAAGAAGACATTGAATAGTCTTTAACATGGGTGTTTTATACGGAATTATTTACAGCGAACATCAGGATGATGCAAAAGGAGTGGATAAACATGGCGAGTAAAGTATACAGCATGAGAGTTAATGCGCCGATTGAAGGGGTTTGGAGATTTATTAGTGATATAGACCATTGGGCTCCGCTTGTGCCGGGCTACATAGAGCACGAACTTATTAATGATAAGGAATCGACATGGACATTTAAGAGTGATTTAGGCATTATGAAGAAAAAAATTCAATTGAAAGTGGATATTACAAATTGGAAAGAGCCTAACAATGTAGCGTTTGATTTAACGGGTATTAACGAAAAGTTTACAGGAAACGGATATTTTGAAGCGAAGCAAATTGGCGAGAATCAGACGTTGATGACAGGGAGTCTCAATATCGAGGCCCAAGGAAAGCTAGCGAAAATGGTGAACTCTGTTCTGAAAACGAATGTTCCTGAAATGACACAGGAATTAACGGAAGCTGTCGGGCTGAAAATTCAAGAGTTGCAAAAGCAATAGCATCTTCTTTATTGATAAGAAAAACCGTCTTGCATTTCCAGCAGTATGCTAGAATGAATGACGGTTCATTACATAAAATTTTAAATTTAATGTTAAATTAACCCATAATAACATTAACATATAATTATTTGTTTGTCAAACAATAAGCTAAAATGATATGACGGAGTGTGATTTCATGAGTAAAGAACAAATCGAAAAGGAGTATGAGCAAAGAAGAGTTGGATTGATTGTAGAAGCAATTCAGGAAAAGATAGATACACTTGGTCAACAAGTAAACAAAGTCGGTTCTGATGCTCTTGAAATTAGAACAACGTTTTGGGATGATGTCACAGTTAACGTAGATGAACCTGATGATCTTGCAGAGACTTTTTCTAGTATAAAGCAGCAAGCGCAGCTCCTTTCTGAACGAGAAAGAAGTCATCTCCAGCTCAATAGAAAGCTCCATTCGTTACAAAGACTAAAAAATTCCCCATATTTCGGAAGAGTTGATTTTAAAGAAGATGCTGAGCAAGAGGCTGAATCAATCTATATAGGAATCACTTCTTTTATGGACAAGGATGATGAAAATTTTCTGATTTATGATTGGCGTGCACCGATTTCAAGTATTTATTATGATTACTCGCCCGGAAGAGCTGATTACAAAACACCTGAGGGAATAATAGAAGGAGAAATGACGCTAAAGCGTCAATTTATTATTCGTAACAGCGTCATTCAAGGAATGTTTGATACAGGAGTAACTATCGGGGATCAGCTTCTTCAAGAGGTTTTAGGAAATCAAGCCGATTCACATATGAAGACGATTGTCGCTACCATACAAAAAGAACAGAACAGAATTATCCGTAATGAAAAAAGCAAATATTTAATCGTTCAAGGTGTGGCAGGAAGTGGGAAGACTTCTGCTGCTTTGCAGCGGGTGGCCTATTTGCTATACCAAAACAGAGGTTCTTTAAGCTCCCAGAATATTATGCTTTTTTCGCCCAACCCTTTATTCAATAGCTATGTGGCTACCGTACTACCTGAGCTTGGAGAAGAAAATATGCAGCAGACAACGTTTCTGGAATACTTGCAAAGTCGCATTGGAGTATCCCTGAAACTGGAAGATTCATTTACCCAGCTCGAGTATTTGCTTAATAATGAAGTAAGTGAATTATACAAGAGTCGTGTAAGTGGAATTGTTTATAAATCGAGTTTAGATTTTAAGAAACTAATTGATCGTTATTTAGAGTTTTTAGGAAAAGAAGGCATGCAATTTAAGGATATTTCAATGAAAGATCAGGTGCTGCTTTCGGCCAGACAAATTAAAGAGCAATTTTATGCTTATGATAAGGATATTTCAATCCCTAACAGAATCGAGCTTCTGCAAGAATGGATTAAAAAGGAGTTAAAAAAACGAAAGAAGCTTGAGAAAAGAAAGGATTGGGTGAAGGACGAAGCACAATTTTTAGATAAAGAAGATTTTTTGGAAGTATTCAATAAGCTCGAAAAAAAGAAACGTTACCGTGAAAACAGCTTCGATGACTTTGAACTAGAGGAGAAGCTTCTATCTGAAATCGTTGTCAATCGTTATTTTAAGCCTATCATGAAGAAGGTAAAGAAACTGGCCTATATTGATTATGAAGAAATATATCGGGGCCTTTTTCAAGTGGATATCATCGAAAACTTAGCTTGCAAATTTCCTGATAATTGGAATGAAATTTGCAAATATAGCAATGATACTTTATTAAGAGCGGAATTGGCATTTGAGGATGCGACTCCGTTTGTGTATTTGAAAGACGGTATTGAAGGGAAGGCCTCTTACTCATCGATACGGCATGTGTTTGTTGATGAGGCTCAGGATTATTCAGCTTTTCAGTTTGCTTATTTACGTGAACTTTTTCCCTTTAGCAAAATGACGTTTTTGGGAGATATTAATCAGGGTATCTACTCACATTCAACGGAAGCAGAATCCTTTCTTCCTAAAGATATCAAGAAAGAGGAACAGGAAAGAATCATCCTTACAAGAAGCTACCGTTCAACAAGGCAGATAGTTGAATTTACGAAAACAATTCTTAAGAATGGGGAACATATCGAACCATTCAACCGTAATGGCAAGAAACCTTCTTTAACCTTTGTTGACGATGAAGAATCCCTGAAGTCTTGTATTTTAAATGAGGTACAACAAAAAATACACTCTGACTTTGAAACGATTGCAATTATATGTAAGACCGCTAAACAAAGTGCCAAGGCGTATGAATTCCTAAAGGAACACCATTCAGTTCGTCTAATTGAAAAAGGAACGATTTCTTTTGAAAAGGGTGTTCTCGTCATTCCTGCCTATTTAGCAAAAGGAATTGAGTTTGATTCTGTTATCATCTATGATGCGTCAAAGGAGACCTATGGGAAGGAAAGTGAACGGAGACTTCTGTATACTGCATGTACAAGGGCAATGCATGAATTGAGTATTTTTTCAATGGGAGAAATGAGTCCTTTTATTGAATCGGGATTAGATTATCTGAATATAAAAAACCAAATTTAGAATGGCGATCTTCTGAAAGGGGATCGTTTTTCTTTTGATCAAAGGATAAAAATCCTATTGAAATAACGTAAAAAAATGAATATTATTAGTATTATAAAAAGTCGTAATTTTATGTTATAATTTTCAATAGAAATATAGTGTTGTAAATTCGGTCTATTTATGAAAACGATTACAAATTAATGATGAGGAGTTGGTTTGGATGATTTCACCTTTAACACCACTTGATTGGAAGCGGAGAGCTGTTAAATATTATCCTCAAAAAATAGCAGTTATTGATGGAGAAAAGCAGTTTACATACAAGGAATTTAGCGAAAGAGTAGATAGGCTGTCAATTGCTTTACATAAAGCAGGGATTAAAGAAGGTGACCATGTGGCAGTCATGCTGCCTAACACCCATTATATGCTTGAATGCTTCTATGGTATTTGCCAGCTCGGGGCTGTTATGGTGCCGTTAAATTATCGGCTTGCAGACCATGATTTGGAGTATATTATCAAACACAGTGATTCGAAAATGCTAATAGTGGATGAAGAATTCGCTGCTCCAATTGAAACCATTATTGATAACCTCTCACTTGAACAAATCATCGTTGTGCCAGTACCAGGGCAGAGTACATCCTTAAAGGCGATCGAGTTTGAGAGCTTTCTTAGTCGTGTAGATGATTCGGATGTATTACCTGTGGTAGAAATTGATGAAAATCAACTCCTCACTTTAAATTATACGAGCGGGACGACTTCTAAGCCTAAAGGCGTGATGTTGACACATCGCGGCAATTATTTAAATGCAGCCAATTTTTTGTATCATCTTAGTGTCAACCATGACGATGTTTATCTTCATACCTTGCCGATGTTTCATGCGAATGGCTGGGGCGGAGTTTGGGCGCTAACGGCAGCAGGTGGTACACATGTATGCTTGAGAAAAGTCGATCCACCATTGATTCTTGACCTTTTCGAAAGCAAAAATATCAGCTTGCTTTGTGGAGCTCCGACTGTAGTCAATATGCTCGTAAATGACCCAAAAGCGAAGGAAGTTAAGATTAAAACTAGTCCCCGCATGGCGACAGCGGGTGCTCCTCCAGCGGCAGCGTTGATTCAAAAAGCGCAAGATATTCTAGGATTAAATATGATTCATGTGTATGGTTTAACAGAAACCTCTCCATTTATTTTGTACTGTGAATGGAAGAAAGAATTTGATTACAAGTCTTCTGACGAACAAGCAACAATAAAGGCTAGACAAGGAATTGAACTGGCATTTAACGGTGAAACAAAGGTGGTTCATCCAGACGGTCAAGAAGTGGCTTGGAACGGGGAAGAATTGGGAGAAATTATTACTCGAGGGAATGTCGTCATGGCTGGCTACTATAAGGACCCAGAGAATACAGCCGCTGCTATTAAAGATGGATGGTTCCATACTGGGGATTTAGCTGTAACGCATCCGGATGGTTTTATTGAAATTCGTGACCGGGCAAAGGATTTAATTATCTCAGGGGGAGAAAATATTTCTTCAACAGAAGTAGAGGGAGTTTTATATAAACATCCTGCCGTTCTGGAGGCAGCGGTTATTGCTATACCAGATGAAAAATGGGGAGAAGTACCGAAAGCAATCATTGTTCCGCAGCCAGGTGCAGAGGTGACAGAAGCAGAAATAATTCAATTTTGCCGAGATCAAATGGCCCACTTCAAAGCTCCTAAGTCTGTTGAAATTGTTGAAGCACTTCCAAAAACAGCAACGGGTAAATTACAGAAATATCGGTTAAGAGAAATGTATTGGAAAGGACCTAAAAAGGTAAATTAATAGTTAAATAGGATCAGTTCCTTCATCATGCGGGGCTGATCTTTTTCTTTTTTCAAAATAGCATAATTAATAGCTTATAAAGCTAATATATAATTGCCATTTTATAGTATAATAGTGAAAAGGATTTAGGGGATTACGGTGATATGATGAATAAACAATCTACTGAAATTGAAACGCAGCGATTACATAATGAATTTATAAATGATACACAGCAAAGTAGAGGCAATGCTGCTTGTGTGGATCTCTATCAAAATATAGTTGAGTTTTCTCCAAATGCTGTTCTTGTACAGCAAGACGGAAGAATTGTTTATGGGAATCAAGAGGCAATCCGCTTGTTAGGAGCTAAAGACGTACAAGAACTGTTAGGTAAACATATAGAAGATTTGATTATTGAAGAGCAATTACAAGTTTTGAAGGACCGGCTGGCTCAAGTAGCAACTGGAGGAAAGGTTCCAAATTATCAGTATAAGATTAAAACACTAGACGGGAGATTTGTAGATGTTGTTCTCAATGGAGCTGAGATTCCCTATAACGGAAGCTCTGCGATTCTGTCCATAGTTCAGGAAGTTACAAAGGTTGAAACAGCTAATGTCATGGAGCATATGGCGCACTATGATTATCTGACCGGCTTACCGAATAGAAATGCCTTAAACAAACACCTTTTTCAAGAAATCACTATCTCTATGGAAAAAGAAAAAAGCTTTGCTCTTCTATTTATTAATCTTGACCGTTTTAAAATTATTAATGACACTTTGGGCCATGATATCGGTGATCTTTTATTAAAAGAAGTATCAAATCGTCTAAGAGTGTGTATTAGCGGGAAGGATCGAATCTTTAGACAGGGAGGTGACGAATTCATTATTTTCTTGGAAGAAGGAGATCAAAAAACAGCTTCGATGGTTGCGAGGCGGGTTGTTGATGTGCTTTCTGTACCGATAAGGATAGAAAATAATGATATATTCACTTCACCTAGTATCGGAATTAGTATTTTTCCTGAAGATGGAAATATTGCTGACACTTTAGTCAAGCATGCTGATTTTGCGATGCACCAAGCAAAATCGGAGGGTAGTAATCAATATAAATTTTATTCTTCTATTGACGTACAATGCAATTATAATCCGTTGAAATTAGAGTTAGATCTCCATAGGGCGATCGAACGGAAAGAGTTAAATCTTTTATATCACCCAAAAGTCAATCTGAAAACAGGTAAAATTGTAGGGGTAGAAGCGTTAATCAGGTGGAACCATCCTGAGCTTGGAACAATTACTCCAAGAAATTTTATCCCCATTGCCGAGGAAACGGGCTTAATTAGTCCAATTGGCGAGTGGGTTTTATATCAAGCATGCATACAGTGTAAAAAGTGGAATCAAAAAGGTTTTACTCCAATTTTATCAGTGAATTTATCTGCACGACAGTTTACACAGCTTCACTTTACTGAAACAGTGGAAAGTATTCTTCGAGAAACAGGAATTGACCCACAATACTTAGAACTGGAAATTACTGAAAGCATGACAGCAGACCTGCAGTGTGCAAACAGGCATTTACAGCAATTAAAGAAGCTAGGTGTTCGGATAAGTATTGACGATTTTGGAAAGGGCTATAGCTCTCTAAATTACTTAAAAAAGTTCCCTGTGGATTCATTAAAAATAGATCAATCCTTTATTAGAGAGCTTTATAATAATCCTAACGGTGAAACCATCGTCAAGACGATTATTTCAATGGCCCATAACTTAAAACTAAAAGTAGTGGCCGAAGGGATTGAGTCAAGGGAGCAATTAGTGTTCTTGCAAGAGCATCTATGTGATGAAGGCCAGGGGTATTATTTTACAAAACCTGTCACAGCGGCTAAATTAGAAGAAAATTTAATAGAGATTGAAAGAGTAGTACCAGAATATGGCCTTTCTCAGGATGTCAATGAAAGAATTTGGTCTGATGAGCTTTTGCGTTTAGCTAGAAAAGAACTAAATGAGACGATTCGTCTTCAGCAAGGAATGACATTTAAATTTAAAAGAATAAAGGGTGACTTTATCCATACTCTCTGTGATGGGGATCTTCTCTATCGTATGGGACTTGTTCCGAGTCAAGTAGTTGGGAAGAGACTCAGGGACTTTTTACCTGAGGACATCTCTAGAGAAAAGGAAGAGTATTATAATAGAGCATGGAATGGAGAAGAGCAGGTAATATACGAAACTGAAGTCAATGGAATTTGCTATCTATCTGCTTTGAGTCCAATCAAGCGCGGTGGTGAAGTGGTTGAGGTTATTAGTTCGAGTGTCGACATCACGGCTCGAAAAAAAGCAGAAAAGGCCCTTGTTGAAAGTGAAAATAAATACCGATTAATCGCTGAAAATATGTCCGATTTGATCGCCATTGTAGATAGAAAGGGGATCCTTCTATATGCCTCTCCTTCCCATCAAACAGTCCTAGGGTATCCTTCAGAAAAATTAGTAGGCAAATTCGCATCGGAACTTATTTATCCTGAAGATATCCCGTTACTTAACAGCCGTTTTAATCAAATGGTCGAGACAGGAGTATCCACCAAGATTGAGTACCGCGCGCTTAATCAAAAAGGGGAATTTTTATTATTTGAATGTTATGTAAGTCCTGTGATTGGGATATTTGGGGATACTGAAAATTTCTTAATTGTTTCGAGAGATATTACGGAACGAAAAAGGGCGGAGGAACTGTTATGGAATTCGGAAAAATTATCGTTAGTCGGTGAACTGGCTGCTGGTGTTGCGCATGAGATAAGAAACCCGATTTCATCCATAAAAGGATTCATTCAATTATTTCAAGAAGGGGTAATCAAGGATGAATACTTTGATGTAATACTTTCTGAATTTAACCGAATTGAGGATATTATTAAGGAATTTCTATCCCTTGCTAAGCCACAGCAAATTCAACCTAAGGATACGAATATGGTCAACTTAATCACTGATGTAGAGATGTTGGTGAAATCGGAAGCCATTCTGCAAAATATTGTATTTACAACTGAAATAGAACCGGACTTGCCTCCGATTAGCTGTGATCCCAATCAAATTAAACAAGTGTTAATTAACCTTTGTAAAAACAGTATTGACGCAATCGCCGCGGATAGATTAGGAACAATTTGCATCAAAGTAAATAGTGAACAAGATCAGCTCATCATCAAGATTAGCGATAACGGTGTTGGAATCAGTGAGGATCGTTTAAAAAGACTAGGAGAACCATTTTACAGTAATAAAGAAAAGGGTACAGGATTGGGTCTGATGATGTGCTTTAGGATTATCCGCGAGCATAATGGATCCATGACATTTTCCAGCAAAGAAGGACAAGGTACAACGGTAGAAGTAAAGTTGCCAGTTAAACCAGTGAGAAAAGAAATTCTTTAATCGTTTAAGAAATAGATCTCAAAATAGAGCTTGGGCTTATCCAGGCTCTATTTAATTTGATAGTAATCTTTAAACCACTTAATAAACCTCTTAATTCCTTCGTCAATTGATACTCTTGGTTTATAATGAATATCCATGGTTAAATCATCTATGTCAGCAAAGGTTTCAGGCACATCTCCAGGTTGAAGCGGAAGAAATCGTTTTATCGCCTTATCTCCTAAGTGAGTTTCAATTAAATCGATACAGTCAAGTAGTTGGACAGGCTGGTGGCTTCCGATATTGTATATTTTATAGGGAGGGTGTATATCCCTTGGAGGACCTTTCTTTACTAAACGGTAAACCGATTCTATACAGTCGTCTATATAAGTGAAATCTCGTTTCATGTATCCATTGTTATAAATCTCAATAGGCTCTTTTTTTAGAATCAAATTAGTAAAGTTAAAAATAGCCATATCCGGTCTCCCCCAAGGACCATAAACTGTAAATAAACGCAGCCCTGTTGTGGGAAGGTTATACAAGTGGCTGTAGGTATAAGCTAATAATTCATTTGCTCTCTTGGTTGCAGCATATAAGCTGATGGGAGTGTCAACACGGTCAGTAATAGAAAATGGCAACTGCTTGTTTTGTCCATAAACAGAACTTGAGGACGCATAAATAAGAGAAGAAACGTTAAATTTTCTGCAGCATTCTAGCATATTAGTAAAGCCAACGAGGTTAGATTGTATATACCCATGCGGATGTGTGATGCTGTACCTTACTCCTGCCTGCGCGGCAAAATGAAGGACAATGTTAAAAGAATACCGGTCAAACAAACTCTCAAGCAGCTCTAGGTTTTCAACAGAGCATTTGATAAAAGTAAAGCTTTTATCCTTCTTTAAAATGCTAAGGCGGTCCTGTTTTAAACTCACATCATAATAGTTATTCAAATTATCTATTCCGACCACAGCAAGTCCTTCGTTCAACAGACGCTGACATAAATGAAATCCTATAAAGCCTGCACAACCGGTCACTAAAATAGGATTTGTCACAGTTTGCACTTTTAAACTCCTTTCTTTCTATAGATCTTTTTGCGACCCCCTCTATTTCTTTCTATATGGATATGATTTCTTTTGAAAAAGGTATAAGCGCTTTACCCTTTTCCCTATGGCTTTTCCAACAAAATCTCACATCATTTAGGAGGATTTCGTCAAAAACTCTGATTATGTAGTGTACTTGTCCAAACCATTATTCGATAGGAGCATAAAGTAAATATGAAGTAAGGATGTCATATTTTGGTTATTGTTGGTCCCGTTGTCTCGGATGTTTGAATTTTTATTAGGAGGGATGTTATGGAACAGATCATGCCATGGGAAATGGAAGAACAAATGGATGAATTCTTTATCCCAGACTATATTAATAATCTAGCAGATGAAGTTTTAAAACATTATGATTTTTCCGTTAAAAGTATGGAAGTCGTCACGACAAAGCACGATAAAGGCGGGGCTATTTGGAAGCTTGAAACAAGTGCCGGCCCTAAGAGTTTGAAGCTGCTTCACAGAAGACCTACTAGAAGCTTGTTTAGCCTAGGAGCTCAGAATTATTTAGTGCATGTTCAAAAGGCAAATGTGCCGCCAATTGTAGTAACAAAAGATGGAGCAGACTATGTGGAAGCAGGGGGAAAACTATGGTTTGTTGCTGAATGGATCGAACCGTTAAATCCAGTATCAAAGGATTTAGAAGGGGCGAAGCTTCTTTGTGCCGCGCTTGGTGAGTTTCACCGCTTAAGCAAAGGGTATGTGCCGCCTGCGCAAGCTGAGGTTTCTTCCAGACTGCACAAATGGCCGAAAGATTATGAAAAAGTTATTCGGAAAATGGATTGGTTTCGAAATATAGCTCTTGCTTATTCCGAAATGCCAGCTAGTTCTCATCTATTAAATGTAGTTGATCTATTTGAAGAGCAAGCAAAGAGAGGATTGGAAAGATTAAACCAATCTAGCTTTCATGAATTAATTCAGCATGGAAAAGAATATTGGGGATTAGTCCATCAAGATTATGGCTGGTCAAATGGCCAAATGGGTCCTAACGGGATGTGGATTATTGACCTGGACGGTGTTGCATACGATATTCCAATTCGTGATTTAAGGAAGTTGATTACCGGTACAATGGCGGATTTATATCGTTGGGATACTACTTGGGTAAGAGAAATGATAAAGGCTTATCATGAAACAAATCCGATTAGTCCAGAGTTATATGATTTATTAATGATTGATTTAGCTATGCCGAATGAATTCTACAAAAATATTAAGGAAGTAGTCTATGAGCCTGAGATATTTTTAGATGATGTGACATCTTCGATGATTCAAACGATTGTGGATACCGATCAAACAAAGTGGCCTGTTCTTGAAGAAATAAAGGATGATTGGAAGTGATGAAAGCATGAAGGTTTTAATGATATGTACAGAGAAACTGCCCGTACCGCCAGTGCTGGGGGGGGCAATTCAAACCTATATTTCTGGTGTACTTCCATATGTAGGTAAGTCCCATCAAATTACCGTATTAGGAATCAGCGATCCATCACTGCCAGATCAAGAAGTCATAGAAGGGGTTAACTATGTACGTATTCCTGGAAAAATTTTTGAAATCTATCGAGATGGTGTCTCCCGGTATGTTGCTTCGAATCAATTTGATCTTATCCACATATTTAATCGTCCTCTACTAGTTCTGCCTGTTCGAAATGCCGCACCTCGGTCAAGAATCACGCTTAGCATGCACAATGATATGTTTAATCCAGAAAAGATTCCCCCTGAGGAAGCGAAGGCAGCATTGAATGAGGTTACCAACATTGTAACCGTTAGCAATTATGTTGGCGATGTCATTAGAGGACTTTATCCTCAGGAATCAGCCGGTAAACTGACGACGATCTATTCTGGAGTGGACTCGGGCCGGTTCTTACCTGGCAATGATCCTAAAATGCAGAAAATCCGCAATCAAATTCGAAAGGAACATGGTTTGGAGAACAAGACAGTAATCTTGTTCGCTGGCAGAGTCTCACAAAACAAAGGAGTCGACCGTTTAGTACGAGCTATACCAGCTCTTTCAAAAAAGCATAAAGATCTCGCTTTGGTGATAGTTGGAAGCAATTGGTTTAGTCAGGATATTGTAACGGACTACGTTGCTTATGTGAGGGCATTGGCAAAAAAACTAGATATACCCGTTGTTACAACCGGATTTGTTGAACCAAATAATATCCAAAATTGGTTTGCGGCTGCTGATTTGTTTGTCTGTACTTCAATCTGGCAAGAACCTCTAGCCAGAGTTCATTACGAAGCAATGGCAGCAGGGCTTCCAATCGTTACAACAGCAAGGGGGGGGAATCCGGAAGTGATCGAAGCAGGCGGGAATGGCCTGGTTGTTGAAAATCCGGAAGATCCAAATTGCTTTGAAGAAAAGGTTGCAGCAATACTATCGGACAAAAATCAGATGAAAAAAATGGGTGAAAGAGGAAGATCTCTTGCTGTTACTAAATATAATTGGGAAAGAGTGGGGAATGAAGTTCTCCGTGTATGGGGAAGAAGAGCAAGCACCAGATAGTTATTAGGCACAAGCAAATCGCTTAAGAGGAGTTTAAATCAAATACGTCTCTAATTTAGAGGCGTATTTCTTATGAATGAGTCTAAATTACCAAATTTAAGAAAAATCTTCCTGTTAATATTGAAAATTTGTTCAAATAGTGTAAAATTACACCTAAATTAGATGAACATTCCAATATAAGGGGTGCTTTTAACTTGGACTCATTAACGAGGGAAGAAAGAAAATCCATTGTGGAAAATGAGCTTTACTTGCTCAGAGAGGGGAACTATATCTCCTTCAAAACGTATGAGCATGTCGTAAAAGCCCATGAGAAATTCTATCGTGACCAACATGCAAAAGAAGATAAATTCATCAATAGCACGATTATTGAGGAGCCGGAGATCATTAAACCTGTAGCACAGAAAAAAGTTAAGGAGCCAAAAAAACGATCGCCTGAACAAATAAGGGAAAGAAATATTACGTGGCTTTTGAACCTAGGAGTAATCCTCTTGCTGTTTGGCGGATTGTTTGTAGCAACAAGTAATTGGGTAATTATGACAAATTGGATGAAGGCAGGTTCAATTGCTCTAATCTCTTTGTTATTTTATGGAATGGCTGTTGTATCAGGGCGATTATTACGGATTGAAAAAACAGCTTTTGCTTTTACCATACTCGGAAGTTTGTTTTTGCCGATCTTTCTTTTGTCAATTGGCTGGTTTCAATTACTGGGTACGTATTTTTCGGTTTTTGGAGAAGGCCGTTACTTATTCGGTGTTTTTAGCAGCATAGTCGTTTTGCCGGTCTATATCTATTTGGCTAGAAGACAATCATCCCGGTTATTTGTATGGTTTTCTTATTTATCACTTACGCTATGTATAGGGTTTTTATTGGCATCTTTCCAAGCAGGAATCGACTTTTTTTACCTTGGAATGATGGTCTATAACTCATTATTAATTGTTGCCTTTCGTCGATTAAAAGAAAAGCAGAGTTTTCAGTTATTTTCGAAAGAATTTCATGTATTTGTGCAATGTAATTTAATACTGGCAACATTATTGATGCTGATTTTCTTTGAGTCGCATATTTATTTCGGTTTTAATTTACTATTAACAGCTGCTATATACTTATCCATGGTGTATGTGACGGGTAAAAAGGAGTTCCACTTCGTTTTTACTGCCATGGTCGTATACGGAGTTTATCAATTAGTAGAATTTTCGGTGCTGGATAACCTTGGTCCGATCCTTTATGCTTCAATTGCTTTTATGTTCTTACTGTTTCCAAAATATCTTGATGACCAATATCCTTGGAAGAAAATCTTTACAGCAACTAGTGGCGTTATATCAGGATTAGCTTTTCTTTATATCAGCTTGGAGGGGTTGATTTTAAAACTGGGGGATCCTTCCATTGTCCTGTTACTAGCCTATTTTATTATTGCTGGTAACTTCCTTTATTTAAGCAATACAACAAAAAGACTGTTGTTCATTTACCTAACTCCAATCTTTCTTTCTGCAGGACTTTTTGAAGGAGTTCTCCTGCTGGATAAATGGCTGATTATCAAGTCAGCGATTCTCTTGGTTTTTATGATCGGATTTCTTTTATTTGTATTTGGAGCTGTCAAGAAATGGCCAGCGTTTTATGTTATCCGAAAAAGCTCAAGGGATATAGGCTGGGTATATATGCTGCTTACGTCTATGTCAGCAATTGTGATCTTGGCATGGTGGGAGCTTGGCATTATGCTGCTTCTGATTGGTGTCTGTGCCATGATCACCTTGAAAGTGGAGGATCGAGAACTACTCAAACTAGCCGGTCAATGGATTTTTCCTGTAGCGGTTGGCTTTGCATTTGCAGCATTCGGAGAAGAAGTCCGAAGAGTTTCTTACTTCTATGAATATGAATTGGGAATTCCCGTTCATTTCATTTTCGGGAGCGTTGTCCTGTTAGTGGGAATGTTACAAGTAAAAGACTCTGCTATCAAACGAAATAGTCTATATGTTTCGCAAGTTTTTTATAGTATTGGACTATTTTATTCTTTTGTTTTCCCAATCAATGATGAAGTCGTGAGACCTTTGATTGCATCTGGAGCAATAGTGATGTATGCGAAGCTCTATCACTATACAAAAATGAAATGGGTGCCTTACCTGATCAGCAGTGCAGCTTTGATTGCCTATTTTACTCTATTGTACTCCATCCATTTACTAGTTCGTGACGTACAATATTTTGAGCTGTTCCAGTGGATTTTGGCTGCAGTATTGCTGCTTGCAAGTGCACTTTATTTTCAAAAAAGGGATCGAAAGATGTTTACTGCTTTTGCCATAACAGGACATGCTTACATGCCGTTTTCTCTGCTGTTTACGTTGGTGCTGAATGGTGAGGAATCTGCCTGGACATTTCTTGTTGGGATCTTGGTTTATGCTTTCAGCACAAATGCAGCGACATCAGAATGGAAAAAGAAGCTTTTTCTTTATAGTACCTTTACTACTGTATTTTTGGCGTTTGCCACGGGGTTCCATTTGCTGAAGTTCACTGACGGAGAATATCCGTATTTATTCACAAGTCTAGCCATTGCCGTTTTTTGGTTCTTGGTGAATGAAGATTATAAAAAACGAACGGCCTTTTACTTCGTTCCATTCTCACTCGTTGGCGTGATCGCGTTCTTAACGGTATATCCTTATGGAACCATTTCATTTATGTTGACGATTCTTTATTGTATTGGTGTCATGATATTCATTCATAGGGCGAAATGGGACATAATCGCGGTTGTTCCGATATTGTTTATGTACTTTGGATGTTTGCAATTTATGATTTATCATGAGCTAGGTGTGTTGCTAGAACATCTCCTGCTAGCAGGATTTGGATTGTCACTTTTAATAACTGGAAAAGTGGTTTATAAACAGCTATATGGAGAAGATCATAGTTTTATAAAGAGATATCTTGATTTTTACAGTATTTCTTCGGTTATCTTTTTTATTACCATGTATGCTTTGGAGCAGCCTGTTCTTTGGATGAAACTTCTTCCTGGCTTGTTTATTGTCCTGGTTTTCTGGCTGCAAAGAAAGAGAGTTCATGATTCTTCCCGTTGGATCCCGACCTTTTTGGCAGGAGGGTATTTACTTCAGCCGTATTACACATTATTAGAAGAAGTTAGTATTCCATCACTGCTTGAAACAGAAATGCTTGTCCTTCCGTTTGTAGCGCTCGGAATTTATCTTCGCTTTTGCTTAAAGGGGAAATATGGATGGATAACCAGCCGGCTGCAGTGGGCGATCCTTACAATTGTATCGATCATGCTCGTAATGGATGGTTTAGAGAGTTCGACAGTTTATGATGCAATCATTCTTGGGACGCTTTCATTGGTATCGATCCTTGCTGGTGTATTTTTCAAAATAAAAGCTTATTTCTTTATTGGATCAGGGGTATTGTTACTGAATGTATTACTGCAAACCCGGCCATTTTGGGGTAATCTCCCTTGGTGGGCTTACCTGCTCATTGCTGGATCTCTTTTAATCATCGTTGCCAGCTATAATGAGTATCATAAATTGAAAGTCGGTAAAGGAGAAGTAACATTATTAGGGAAGGTAAGAAGTAAAATTATTGCTGCGCTTAAAAAGTGGAATTAATTAGAACTGGTTAGAAAATGATAAGAACTTGTCTGAAAGCCGACTCTAGGCTTTCTTTTTTTGTATAATAAACTATAAAGCATTGCATAAGTAAGTTTAATGAGCAGAGAGGATGTTCCTACATTGAAAACAAAGAGGTTTATGTTTGTCATTCCGATCACGATCATTGTTTTAGTTGTCGCGATTTGGATGCTAAACGGGGGTTATTCAGAAATAGAGCCTAGTATTAGGCTTATGATTGCAATAGGGGCAGCTATTTTTTCAGGTGTGATTTCGTATTTTCTTTTTCCGGAGAATGAAGGGAAGAGATAAAGCAGACTGTATTAGTTTAATGGTAATCAAGCAGTAGCGAAAGACTGTCGAGGGTTCTCAGCAGTCTTTTTTCTTCATTAGCTCCTTTTAAAATTAGTTTTGAAAAATTGTAAAAAGTGCTTCGCTTCAGCAGGCAAATGCTTATTCTTCGACCAGGCCGATGTATAAAATAGATTCTCCAGCCTTTGTTCAACTAAAGGAATTAACAGAATTTCACCGCTTAAAACAAGAGGATCAGACTTTAAAGACAAATCCGGGAATATCGTGATGGCGACCCCTTTTCCAACTGCTTTTTTGATTAGTTCCATATTATTAGAAATAAAGAGTATATTGATAGAACCATACTTTTTCTTGAGATCGTCAAATAAAGATTTCAATGAATCACTTTGATAAATAACAATAGACTGGTTCTTCAAATCTATAGGAGTAACAAACTTTTTCCCTGCTAAAGTAGAGTTTTGTTGAACAGCAACACACATATTGCCATCTGCTAATATATCAAAATCAAGCTCGTCTTCGTTATTCTTCATGGTAGTATCAGCTATCGCGGTAAAACCCATGTCCACGTTTTTTTCTTTCACTTCCTTAACAACCGCCCATGATCCTCTTTCTGTTATTTCGATATTGATATCAGGATGAACCTGCTTATAACGAAGCAAGAGTTCAGATGTGATGGAAAATAAGCTTGGACAGATGGCGAGCTTCAACTCTTTTCTTTTATTTAAGGCTTGAATACTCGCTTCTTCTTTTAATAATTGTATCTTCAAAATGACATCTTGAGCTCTTTCAACAATCCTTGTTCCTTCCTTCGTAAGAAAGACTCCAGTTCGCGTTCTATCAAAGATCTTAATCTGCAATTCTTCTTCTAAACTATTAATCGCCTGGCTGATGGCCGGACGTGAAACAAAGAGATTTTGTGCAGCAAGGGACATCGAATTTGTTTTAGCGACCTCAATGATATAGTGCAACTGCTCAATGTTCATTATTTACCCCCGAATTCTATGGTTCGTAAGTAAGACGGAATTACATTAAAGAAACTTTTACTTACCTCCCCGTAACTGATACTTATTTTACAGGATTATAGAGTAAATATACAATATTATTTAAATTATTAAAAAATTTAGAAATTTAGTAACTTATCTTGAGTAGAATTGCTTCTTAAATGTATTTTGTAAGCGTTTTATTTCCGGGGACATAAGAAATATTGGATAAGATGATTAAACTGTCATTTTAAAAATCTAGGAGGGTTACATAATGGAAAATGTTCTTGATTTAACGGGGAAAGTCGCACTAATCACTGGGGGAAGCAGAGGTTTAGGTGCGCAAATGGCAAGAGATTATGCAAAGAACGGAGCAGATGTAGTCGTTGTCAGCCGAAATAAAGAAGCATGTGAAGAAGTCGCACATGAAGTAACTCAAATGAACCGAAGAGCGATTGCCCTCTCAGCTGATGTCACCAAGATGAGGGATATTCAATCCATGCTGAAAACAACAATAGATGAGTTCGGCAAGCTGGATATTTTAGTTAATAATGCAGGGGCCAATGCAACAAATCCTGTATTAGAAGCAACTGAGGAGGAATGGGACTTCATCTACAATATTAATCTGAAAGCTTTATATTTTTGCAGCCAGCAAGCTGCCAAGGTGATGATTCCTCAAAAAAGCGGAAAGATCATCAATATTTCTTCGATTGGGGGATCTCGTGCCTACCGGAATATTGCTGCTTATGGAGCTAGTAAGGCAGCGGTTATGCACTTGACTAGAACTTTCTCGAATGAATGGGCGCGCTACAATATTTTGGTGAATTCCATTGCACCAGGCCTAATCGCAACTGACATTAACAAAGATGATCTTGCTGATCCAAAAGTTTTAGACCGGATGCTGAAAATGATTCCGTTAAGAAGACTTGGGCAGCCATCAGATATTTCAGCAATGGCACTTTTCTTAGCTTCAGATGTTTCCAATTATATTACGGGTCAAACATTTATTGTAGACGGCGGAAAATCCGTCGAATAAACAGTACGAATTTCACTGCCTGTAAATCAACGATAAAACTTTTAAAACGGAGGAAATGATTATGCCTTTAAGTTCGTTACGTATTTTAGATTTAAGCCGTCTTTTACCTGGTCCATATTGTTCGATGTTTTTTTCAGATTTCGGTGCAGAAGTTATTAAAATCGAAGAACCAAATCTAGGTGACTATGTTAGATGGAATGATACAAAAGTTGGGGAGAACAGTGCTGTATTCCATTCTCTTAATCGGAATAAAAAGAGTGTCACCCTAAATCTGAAGACCGAAAAAGGCAAGGAAGTATTTAGGAAATTAGTAGAGACTTCAGATATTGTACTAGAATCATTTCGTCCTGGGGTAATGGATCGACTAGGACTGGGCTATGAAGATTTGAAAAAAATAAACCCTGGAATCATTTATTGTGCCATTACAGGGTACGGTCAAGATGGTCCATATTCGCAAATGCCAGGACATGATATCAACTACCAGAGCTATGCCGGTTTACTAGGTTTGCAAGGTCATATCGAGGGGCCTCCAGTACTTTCAGCTATCCAAATTGCCGATATTGGAGGCGGTTCACAAATGGCCACGATTGGCATTCTCATTGCGCTTCAGGCAAGGAATCTAACAGGGGAAGGGCAGTTTGTGGATATTGCGATGAGAGACGGAGTCATGTCTTGGATGCAATCCATGTACCCAGATTATTTTGTTAATAATAAGGTACTAGAAAAAGGGAAATTAAGATTGGGCGGTGGAAAAGCTTGTTATTACGCTTATGAAACAGCTGACGGACGCTATTTATCGGTTGGAGCATTGGAAGAGAAGTTTTGGAAGGTGTTCTGCACAGAAATTGAGGCTAAGCATCTAATCGAAAAATTAAATGCTCCTTTTGAAGTGCAGATGCAGATGAAAGCTGAGATTGCGGCCATCATTAAGAAGAAAACGCTAGAAGAATGGAATGCTATTTTTGAAGGAAAAGATGCTTGTGTTTCACCAATCTTAAATATTGATGAGGTTGTTCAGGATCCGCAGGTAAAGGCTCGTAATATGGTCATTGAAAAAGATGGTGAAAAGTATCTTGGATTTCCTATCAAGCTATCAAAGACGCCTGGTGAAGTTAAAAAAAGTGCTCCTAATCTAGGAGAAGATAATCAAGATATTTTGACAGAGCTAGGCTATTCCGCGGAGGAAATTGAAGCATGGAAGAAAGATGGGATACTGTAAGTTGTAAGCTTTCATAGAATAGGAGTGATAGATTAATTTTTCTAGGAGGTCCTTATGAAGATTGATGATATCAATACAATAACCGTGGTAGGCGCTGGCGATATGGGGCATGGTATTGCAGAATGTGCGCTGCTTGCGGGATACAAGGTGATCTTAACTGATATAAATCGAGATCAATTGCAGCGGGGAATAGAAAAGATTCACGCCAGTTTAGAGAAGTTGGAGAAGCAGGGGAAAATCAGCCAGGAAAAAATTGCATCGAGCCGGAACAATTTGCTATCCACGTTAGATCTCAAGGAAGCTGCAACACACGCTCAATTTGTTTATGAAGCGGTCCCAGAAGTGTTGTCGATTAAACAGAATTTGTTTAAGCAATTGGATGAGTGGACTTCTAAGGATACAATCCTTGCGACCAATACGTCCAATATGGTGATTACGGATGTAGCGAAGTTTGCGCACTATAAGGATCGGATTGTCGGGACTCATTTTTTTAACCATGTTGTTATTATGGAAGTTGTTGAAGTCATTAAGGGTCGGTATACGTCTGAAGAAACGATGCAAGGTGCCTGCGATATGTGCGTCAAAATGAGTAAGGTTCCTATCCGAATCGAGAAAGAGAGTCCTAGTTTCATTGTCAATCGAGTGAATGGGGTGCTTCGTGTTTTCTTAGGTGCGGTGGTAGACAAGGGGATGGCCGAGCCGGAAGAAATCGATGCCATGATGAGATATCACGGAAAACCAATCGGCCACTTTGAACTGTCAGATTATGCGGCTTAGATGTCGTCTATGATTCCCTTCAATACCGTAAGAAGGCGCTTCACCCTGAATACGAACCGTATCGAAGTCTTGTTGAAAAAGTACAGTTAAAGCAATTAGGCAAGAAGACAGGAAAGGGCTTTTATGATTGGTCAAATGGCCGGCCGGTTGTTGATGTGAATAAAAGGACAACGGCAATCACAATCGATGACATTGAGTTTGTGAAATTTAATGAAGCGGCAAAATTGGTAGAAGAGGGAGTATCTAATGTTAAGGACATTAATCTAGCCATGACGTTAGCAAACGGTGAACCGGAAGGGCCATTTCAAGTTGCGCAGCGATATGAGCTTAACGAGGTCATTAACCGGCTCGAGTATCTCTCAGAAAAGCTTGGCAAAGAAATCCTAAGACCAACTAGCTTATTGTTGGAGGAGAGTTCTTAAAAACAAATAATTTCTATTATATTTACTGTTTCATTAATAAAATAGATTACTATCCTGTATTTTTTTGGTTATGTTCATCAAGATCATTGTTACTCTGTAGGTTGTATTTTCCTTTCAAGGTCAAATTATACCGAGAATTTAACAAAGATCTTCATGACATAGCCTTATTTTTCAAGAAGAAGTTAAGATTTATGACTGCAATTCGAGGAGGGTTACTATGAGAGTTGGAAATATTAAGGACGTTGCTGTTATTGGAGCAGGGGACATGGGTCATGGTATTGCTGAGACAGCGCTGCTTGGGGGGCTTAACGTTTACTTAACGGATACCACCGAGGAGAATTTGCAAAGGGGCGTCGCGAATATTGAGAAGAGTCTAGTAAGGATGTTATCAGGTGGGAAAATTAGTGATGAAACAGTTGCAATGGCTAAGAAAAACCTGCATCCTACTTTAGATTTCGAAGAAGCTGTTACGAAAGCACAATTTGTGTTTGAGGCGGTCCCTGAGGTGTTGGAAATAAAACAGAAGTTATTTCAAAAGCTGGAGGAATTAACTTCTAAAGAAACAATTCTTGCGACAAATACATCTAGCATGCTTATTTCTCAGATTTCACAATTTTTACATCACAAAGAGAGAGTGGTAGGGCTTCATTTTTTCAATCCAGTCGTGGTCATTCCATTAGTAGAAGTCATCAAAGGAAAAGATACAAGCAGTGAAGTGATGCAAACGGCTTACGATTTATGTGTAAAAATGCATAAAACGCCTGTCAGAGTCGAAAAGGACAGTCCTAGCTTCATTATTAACAGGGTAAACGGACCTTCCCGCATCTACCTCGGTGCAGTAGTTGATAAGGGTGTTGCACAACCGGAAGAAATTGATGCGCTTATCCGTTATCATGGAAAACCAATTGGTAATTTTGAACTTTGTGATCATATTGGATTGGATGTTATCCATGATGCTTCCGAATATCGCAAAGGAGTACTTCACCCAGACTATGAGCCATATGAAAAGCTGAAAGAGAAAGTCCGTTTAAAAGAGTATGGTAAGAAAACAGGAAAAGGGTTTTACGATTGGTCAAACGGACGGCCAACCATCGATCTTAGTAAACGTACAGATAAAGTGAAAATCGAGGATATGGACTTTATTAAATTCAACGAAGCTGTAAAGCTATTAGAAGAAGGGGTATCGAACGTACACGACATTGATCTGGCCTTTAGACTAACAGGAGATGAGAAGGGTCCTTTTGAAGCTGTTCAGAATTTTGAGTTGAAAGAGATCGTTCAGCGTCTAGAATTCTTGTCAGATCGATATGGAAAAGAGATCTTAAAGCCAGCGAAAATGTTGTCTGAATATTATGATGATGAACAATGGTTAGTGGGAATTGGAAAGTAATGAGGTAAGCATTCAAATTTAGGTATCTGAATCAGGCGAAGGACGGTCAAATTTTCCCTGTCACTTTTGACCTGAGAAGGACGTCGGGCCTACTATAAGGCCTTCCTGCTTTTAACAATCAACATATTATAATCCCGGTCAAATTAAAGATGTAATGATAAGAAATCGGTGGTTATGTCCCTGATGGTATAAAGAAGCATCAAGGGAATGTTCTAAACAGGACGAAAAGTGGATAAGCATATATAGGATAAAACAAAAGACTACTGACATAAAGTAAATTCATATAAAAAACAACGTGGTTAGTTCTAAACTAAAAATAGGAGGTAAGATTATGGCTGCAATCAATTCGGTTACAGGACAAATTCAAAGTTCAGAGCTGGGGTATACGTTAATACATGAGCATCTCCGTGTTCGTTCAGAGTCAGTGGCTGTGCAGTTTCCACATCTCTTTGATGAGGAATACGAATACGGGCAGGCTGTTAAGCAGATTAATGCTGTGATGGAGCGTGGTGTAAAGACGATTTGTGACCCAACTGTTATGGAAGCGGGAAGAGATATTCGTTTTATGGAAAAGGTGGCGCTTGAAACGGGGATTCAGATCATAGCAGCAACGGGAATTTATACGTATCATTATGTAGCCCCGCATTTTCAATACCGGGACATTGATTATATGGCAGACGTATTTGTGAGGGACATTGAGGTTGGCGTGCAAGGCACCTCAATTAAAGCGGGTTTCCTAAAATGTGCAACAGATGCACAGGGGATTACTCCAGATGTTGAAAAGGTGATTCGAGCAGTTGCACGTGCTCATCATAAAACAGGAGTTCCGATCATGACGCATTCACATCCCGCGAGTGGTACAGGGCTGCAGCAGCTGGACATTCTTCAAGATGAAGGAGTAGATCCAAAACATATTTTGATAGGACATTGCGGTGATACTGATAATCTTGAATATCTTTTAAAAGTACTAGATAGAGGTGCTTTTATCGGAATGGACCGGTACGGTGCCAGTAAAGTAATGGGAGCAGAAAAGAGAAATGCTGCAGTCATTGAGCTAGCAAAAAGAGGATATGCCGAGCAAATGTTTCTATCTCAAGATTATTGCTGTACAATTGATTGGTTTGATCAGGAGTTCATTAAAAAACACCTCCCTAAATGGTCCATGACCTATGTAATCGATGAAATTATTCCAGAATTAAAAAAGGATGGAGTAACAGAAAAACAAATTGAGACTATGATGGTCGAAAATCCTAAAAGATGGTTAATAGGCAGATAGATTAATAGAGGATATTGGCAATAAAGGAATAGAGTGATATTTTAACTGCTTTGGCAGTTTCTTTTTTAATTTATTATTATTTAAAAATTAAGTATTTTCAGATATTTAATTTTGTACTATGATTAATATTAGATAGGACATTTTATAAGGATGATTTACATAATTTTCTGTCTAATAGTTAAATAGTTTGTAAAAACCTAACCTTGAAAGGAGCCGATCAGTAATGACTGAAATTAATACCGTAACCGGCAAGATCGATAGTTCGGAGCTTGGATGTACTTTAATTCATGAACATCTTCGTTCACGTTCAGAAGAGGTGGCTGTGCAATTTCCACGGCTTTATGATGAAGAATTTGAAACAAGTGAAGCTATTTCCCAATTAAATGAGGTTAAGGCTAGAGGAGTTAATACCGTTTGCGACCCTACCGTAATGGGGTTAGGGCGAGATGTTCTGTTTATGGAAAGAATTTCGCGTGAGACGGGTGTTCAGGTGATCGCAGCGACTGGAATTTATACTTATCATTATATTGCCCCTCATTTTCAAAATCGTGATATCGATTATATGGCAGATCAATTTGTTCAAGATATCGAGGTTGGTGTACAGAATACATCCATTAAAGCTGGTTTTCTAAAATGTGCAACCGATCGTCAAGGAATGCAGAAGGATGTGGAAAAGGTGATTCGCGGAGTGGCAAGAGCCCACTTGCGCACGGGCGTACCCATTATGACACATTCTCATCCTGCAAGCGGAACCGGTCTGATGCAGTTGGATATTTTAGAGGAAGAAGGAGTTAATCTGGAAAACGTCTTGATAGGACATTGCGGTGATACAACTGATATTGAATATATTCTAAGGGTTCTTGACAGAGGTGCCTATATTGGAATGGACCGATATGGAATTAAGACGCGGCTTTCCACTGAAGACAGAAATGCTACTGTTATTGAATTAGTCAGAAGGGGTTACGCAGATCGGATGTTCCTTTCGCAGGATAGCTGCTGTACGATCGACTGGTTCCCGCCAGAGGTTAAAAAAGCGTCAAATCCAGATTGGACGATGACATTTGTAGTTGATGAAGTCATCCCTCAATTGAAGAGAGCTGGTGTATCAGACGAGCATATCCATACAATGATGTATGAGAATGTTCAGCGCTGGTTTGCAGGGAAATAACGTCAAGAAAAGATAATAATTGGAGTGTGGAATTTTGACTATATATCTAGTACGTCATGGGGAAGCTTGGCATAATGTTGATTCGTCTGTTATGAAAGAGGCCCATGATTCACAGCACAATTTAACGGAAATCGGTCAGGAGCAAGCGAAAGAGACAGCACAGTTCTTAAAAAATAAACTAAATGAGAACACTGTTTTTTACAGCTCTCCTTACAAGCGTGCCTTGCAAACGGCTCAGGCGATACGTGAAGCATTGCCGCATGAGGTTCCGCTCTATGAAAATCCACTTCTAAGGGAGTGGGAGTTAGGAAATCTTTATGATGTAAATGATCGTCCGCCAGAGGTAAAAAAAGAATATAAAGCCGCAGGACGTTTTTATTTTCGTTTTCGAAATGGTGAGTCGTTGGCGGATGTATATTTGAGGGGCAATGTTTTTGCAAATGCTGTTCTACAACGAATACTAAATCAGCAGCGTTATGAGGATATTGTTATTGTTTCTCATGCTGGGTTTATGCACCTATTCATGACTGTTTTAATGCAGCTGCCGGAACAGCAGGTTGAGAACTTTACGCTGCTGGAATCGATTGAGAATGCTTCTGTTCTTCAATTACATGAGAAAGACGATGGTACTTATGGGTATCAGAAGATCTTTGTTCCGTCTATTAAATAGATTTTTTTTAAAAAAAGATTTCCCTATCCTGCTGATAGGGATTATTTATTAATTTGATAATTCTGACTATTAATACCTTTCACTTTACCCATGATAATAATCTTGGTAAAGTAAAGTATAGATTGTTATTTTTATATAGGCTCTCTTACATTTCATCGAAGGGCCCTTCAATATAAAAAGCCAACTTAAGGGGTGGAATATTTGACTATTTATCTTATTCGTCATGGAGAATCAGAACATAATGTGGATTATACGTTAATGGAACATATTCACGATTCAGCACATAATTTAACTGAGTTAGGGCATAAGCAAGCAAAGGCAGCAGCTGAATTTCTAAAATCCAAGGTAAGTGACAAAACGGTTTTGTATAGTTCCCCATACAACCGCACAATGCAAACAGCAGAGGCGATACGTTCTGTACTGCCAGAGAATGTTCCGTTTTATCAAAATCCACTGCTGCGCGAGTGGGAACTGGGGAATCTTCTTAATATTAATAATCGAACTCCAGAATTGAAAAGAGAATATAAAGCAGCTGGTAAATTTTATTACCGCTATCCTAACGGTGAATCGATGGCAGATGTCTATCTGCGCGCGGCGATGTTTTATAGTACGGCTCTTCAGCGAATTGAGCAACAACAGCGTTATGAGGATGTCTTGCTTGTTACTCATTCTGCTTTTATTCATGCGTTTTTAACCTTTATTATGCAATATCCTATCGATAATGAAAATAAACAAAAACCATTTGAAAATGCATGTGTGATTGCCATTAATGAAATTGATGGCGACTATCAGCATGATAAGATTTTTGTACCGAAAGTGAATGTGACGAATTGATGGATTGCTATACTGGTAAATCTGCAGGGTGAAACCATTGGGTTCACCCTGCAATTTTTAGTATTAGGTAGATCATATATATCCCATGGGTTTTAGGAGTAATGTAGAAAGATACATACTTTTATTCTTTTCACATCATCAATAAAATAGATAGAATAATAGTTATACTTGAAGATTGTGTAGCTTATAGGAAAAGGAGGGATTAACAACGTAGTGAGCGATAAATCAGTTATCCAGTCAGTGCAGAAAGCTGCTATCATCTTAAAGCTTTTTAATAAAAAAGAGCCCATGTTAACTCTTCAAGAAATTCATCAAAAAACAGGTTTTACGAAAACTACTGCAATGAGATTTTGTACTACACTTACAAGTATTGGATTTTTGGAAAAAGTTTATATCGGGCAAGCCCCTTATTATCGTTTAGGGATTGAGCTGTTTACGATTGGAAGTACGGTAATTAACACAATTGATCTACCCGAGAGGGCAAGGAAGTATTTACAGGAGATATCCAACACTCTTGAGGATAATTCATACCTATTTATTGTTCGTAATAATAAGGCGTATTGTATTGATGCTGTCAAGGGAAGTTACTATATTCAAGATGCTACGACAAATATTGGGGATGTGTTACCGCTTAATATTGGAGGAGGTCCTCTTGCAATTCTGGCTTATATACACATGGATGATCAAAATCAAATTATTGATTCCTTTAATTTGAATGATGAAGAAAGGAAGGAATTAAAAGAAAGGTTAGAAAATATTCGTACAGCAGGATATTCATTTAGCAGCAATGAGACTAACCTTAATACATCAGCAATCGGAGTTCCAATCTTTAATCATGAAGGTAAAGTGGTTGGATCACTCAGCGTAGGGGGTATTGAAATAAGATTTAATAAAGATCGGGTGCCCAAAATAATCGAAGTCATAAGAGAAGCAGGGTATAAGTTTTCAAGAGAACTTGGGTGGCAGGGTTGAATAGATACTACAAGTACAGCACTTTAGAATTCAGACAAAGTGCTGTTTTATTTTGTATTAACGCCGAATAGTATTTTTAATAGAGTATAAGTTATGTATTATTTTCTGAAAATTCATATAGTTTAATTGACAGTTGTATAATAATGATTGTATGATTTTTATATAACGTATTACGTAATTGCATTCCGGATTACGGAACATAAATCAAGGGTTTTTCTGAGTTCTAGTAATGGTATTGAAAGGGAGTGAAATTTAGTGGAGAGTATACTTCTCGAAAATATTGAAGGCAAAACAAAAGCAGTGTTGAGAGATATCAAAATACCTAAAATTGAAGAAGGTCAGGTATTAGTAAGGGTAAGGCGTGCTGGAATTTGTGGGACGGATTTAAAATTGTACACTGGGAATTATCCCGTCGATGAACATGTACTACCGTTTGTTCTAGGTCATGAATTTATGGGTGAAGTTATTGAGGTTGGAGACAAGGTAACAAAAGCTGCTATCGGAGACCGTATCGTCGCCACTCCAGGATATGGGGGCTGCGAACAATGCCGGTACTGTGAACGGGGGCAATTAAAACTTTGTAAAAACAGAAAGCGGATGGGATTTAATTGTGATGGTGTATTTTCTGAATACGTGAAATTGAATGAAGATCAAATTTTTCTTCTTCCAGATAGTATTTCAGATGATGCCGCAGCTATGATTGAACCACTATCAGTAGCAGTCAGCGGTGTTTATAAAGCTGACATAAAGCCGACAGATACAATCCTTGTAACTGGTCCAGGAGCAATCGGTCTACTTACCTCCCTCGTAGCTAAACAGTTTGGGGCAACAGTGATTGTATGCGGAACAACTGCCGATACGGACCGTTTGAAGATTGCTGAGCAAATGGGTGTCGATATCACTGCTCTTTCTAGTGACTTACCGGACCTGCTTCAACGTGAAAAAATAACAATCGACATTGTTTTAGAGTGTTCCGGAAATGCTAATGCGGTTAATCTTGGTATAAATGTATTGCGTCCAAATGGACAATTCGTTCAAATCGGAACGGCTTCAAAGCCTGTAACTGTTTCTTTTATGAACATAGCTTATAAAGAGCTAAGAGTAACAGGAAGTATTGGGGCGTTAAAAGAGGATTGGGATATTGCCATAAATTTAATGGAAAAGGTTCAATCTAAAGCACTTTTAATCATAAAAAAACATCTGCCTTTTAAAGATTTTGATAAAGGGTTTGAAGAATGTCTCCAAAATGGCGGACCGAAAATTTTGCTATCTCCAACATCAACTTTAGGAGCCCATAAAAAATGAATTACCAACAAAGTTTTCGGAATAATCTAAATATAATCCCTTCACCAAAACTTAAAAATAGGAGGTTATTATGAACTTACATAATTCAGTTAGCTGGATTACAGGTGCTGCAGGTGGAATTGGCCAAGCAACATGTCACCAATTAGCAAATGCAGGTAGTCATCTTGTAATCACGGATCTAGATTTTGAAAAAGTTAATGATCTAGCATCTGTACTTAAAGAAAAGGGAGTAGAGGTATTACCGCTGCAACTCGATGTATCCGATCAATCTGCAGTTGAACAAGCAGGGAAACAGATTAGAGAAAAGTTTGGCAGGTTAGACATCCTTGTAAATGGTGCAGGGATTTCTCCAAAAGGACCAAATGGCAGAGTTCCAATCGAACAATTATCTAGTGATGAGTGGCTAAAGGTATTAAATATTAATTTAAATGGCGCATTTTATTGCAGCCAAGTAGCCGCCAGGATGATGAAGGAAGCTGGCAAAGGACATATCGTAAATATTGCATCACAAGCTGGCCGGACATTTAGTTCGATAACGGCGGCACATTATTCAGTGAGCAAAGCGGGCATCATTGCATTGACACGACAACTTGCTGGGGAGCTAGGTGAACATGGGATTTATGCAAATGCAGTTGCACCCGGAAGAATTGACACGCCGATGATTCGGGACGTAGCAAAAGAAGTAAACGAGCGAGTGATCGCGAAAACACCATTAGGGCGGCTGGGTACCCCTGAAGAGGTAGCGAAAACAATTTTATTCCTTGCATCAGATTATTCAAGCTTTATTACTGGAACAGTAGTTGATGTAAATGGCGGTACATTTATAGCGTAATCACGAAAATTTCATGACTTTATATTTTTTCTAGGAGGTGGATTTTTTTGATTAATAATAGAGTTAAGAAAAAACTGCTTATTGATGGTAATTGGATTGAAACAGAAGAATATACAAATCTTATTTCACCATACTCGGGAAAAGTCATTGCAGAAATTCCTATCGCTTCATCGGAGGATGTCAACATGGCTGTTAAGGCAGCAGAACAGGCCAAAGAAATAATGGCAAAGATGCCTGCCCATCAGCGTGCTGGAATTTTAGAAAAGTTGGTTGTGTTATTAACAGAAAAGGCAGAACAAGCAGCAGAGATTATTGCTCTTGAAGCAGCTAAGCCTATCACTACCGCGCGAGTTGAAGTTAGCCGAACTATTCAAACTTACAAGTTTGCAGCCGAAGAAGCAAAACGGATAAATGGCGAGACTGTTCCATTGGATGCTGCCCCAGGTGGAGAGGGTAGAGTTGCTTTTACACTCCGTGAACCTCTTGGGATAATTGGTGCTATTACCCCATTTAACTTTCCTATGAATCTTGTAGCACATAAAATTGGTCCTGCGATTGCAACAGGCAATACGATTGTGCTAAAACCAGCGTCGCAAACACCATTGTCAGCTTTCTTTATCGGAGAATTGCTGTTAGAAGCAGGATTGCCTGATGGTGCATTAAACATTGTGACTGGCAGTGGCAGTGTGGTAGGAGAAAGAATTACCTTAGATGAACGTATAAATTTGATTACTTTTACTGGAAGTCCACCTGTAGGGATTGGTATTCGAAATAAGGCGGGGTTGAAACGAGTTACACTTGAACTAGGCTCTAACTCTGCTGTCATTGTTGACAATGGGATAGATATTAATAAAATGATCGGGCGGTGTGTAAGCGGAGCCTTCTCATATCAAGGTCAAGTATGTATATCCCTACAGCGTATCTATGTACATGAAAATTTGTATGATTCCTTTATTGAAAAATTCCTCCATGAAACAAAGAAACTAAAACTAGGTGATCCGCTTGATCCTTCAACGGATGTATCAGCCTTAATTAATACTAGGGAAACTGACCGTGTATTAGCTTGGATAGAGGAAGCTCAGAACGGTGGAGCAAAAATTGCGGTTGGCGGCTCGGTGGATGGGCGCGTTCTACAACCAACAGTGCTTGTCGATGTTAATCCATCCCTCAAAGTTTCATGCCAAGAGGTTTTTGCACCTATTGTAACCATTGAAAAATTTACTACTATGGAGCAGGCTATTAATATGGTTAACGATTCACGGTTCGGTCTCCAAGCAGGTATTTATACAAATGATATTCACACTGCGCTTAATGCTGCTGAGAAACTTCATGTAGGTGGTGTGCTAATCAACGATATCCCGACATTCCGTGTTGATAACATGCCATATGGCGGCGTTAAAGAAAGCGGTATGGGCCGTGAAGGAATTAAATATGCGGTTGAAGAAATGACAGAGTTAAAGTTAATTATCTTTAATCGAAATTAAGTTTACTAGTTTTTAGAGGGGTTTCCTAATTAATTTGCTTTATAAAAAGATGATTTAGAGTTTAACTATATTAATAGGAAAGAGGAGATCGAATAATGAGTAATGTTACTGAAACAAATTCTGCGATAAATGAAGCAGTGAATGAGAATTTAGAAGCAACTAATGCTCAAAGAATTGCCATGGCTCTTAAGAGAAATGGTGTGAAGGTTATTTTTGGGCAAAGCAACCCTCATACGATTATGTTAGCAGCTATGGACCTTGGTATTAGGCAAGTTGGATTTAGACAGGAAAATTCCGGTTCCTATATGGCACAAGGTTATGGAATGTGTGCTGGCACAGTACCTGTGGTAGCAGCACAAAATGGGCCTGCGGCAACATTGTTAGTACCGGGGTTAGCTGAGTGTTTAAAAGCTTCTCATCCAGTAGTCGCGCTTGTTGATGAAATCGCAAGGACAAATGAGGAAAGAAATGCATTTCAAGAAATGGATCAAGTTCAGTTATTTTCTGGTGTTGCTAAATGGGTTAAAAAGATCCCGTCTGAGGATAGAATTGAAGATTATGTTGATATGGCATTTACAGCTGCAGCAAGCGGTAGACCGGGACCTGCTGTATTGCTTTGTCCTAAAGATTTAACATTTGATACAAAAAAATATCCAATTAAATCGGATAGAGCAGCCAGTCTTGGGGAATATCCATTGGATAGAACGGTTGCCGATCCCGTGAAAATTGAAGAAGCTGCAAAACTATTAGCCAATGCAAAGCGTCCGCTTATTTATGCAGGGGGAGGAGTAATCTCATCAGGTGCAAGCAATGAACTACGCCAAATTCAAGAGGAATGTTCAATTCCTGTCGCTACAACGACAATGGGCAAAGGGTCCGTCGGAGAGGATCACCCATTAACACTTGGGCCGATCGGGTATTACATGGGGAACAGAGGAGCAACTAAATTCTTAAAACCAATGGTTCAGGATGCGGATGTTATTCTATTAGTTGGAAATCGGACAAATCAGAATGGTACTGACTCTTGGACCTTGCTGCCAAAAGATGCAGCCTATATTCATATCGATATTGATTCAATGGAAATAGGGAGAAACTATGAGGCATTAAGATTGGCAGGCGATGCCAAACTAACTTTAGCAGCTTTAAAAAATTCTCTCTTAAGAAATGATTTGCAAAAACGTATAGAAAATCGTCCAATTATTGAAGAAATTATTGCAAAAGCAAGAGTTTCTCATCTGGAGGAAGCTGTAAATGTTAAGACTTCAAACGAGTCACCAGTTAAGATTGAAAGATTTCTAGCTGAACTTGATAAGCAGTTAGTAGAGGATCATATTATAGTCGCTGATGCAAGCTTTTCATCCATCTGGCTTTCAAATTATATTAAAGCAAAGGGCAATCGGAAATTTATTTTCCCAAGAGGAATAGCTGGGCTTGGATGGGGGCTGCCTATGGCAATGGGGGCAAAAATTGCTAAACCAGGGAACAAAGTCTTTTGTCTTGCTGGCGATGGAGGATTTGGCCATGTGTGGAGCGAGCTGGAGACATGTAAGAGAGAAGGAATAAATGTTGTGATCGCCGTAATAAATAATGAAATTTTAGCTTATCAAAAGTTAGCTGAAGAAGCTCAGTGGGGAAGAAGCACAAACGCTACTGATTTAACGGCTGTAAATCATGCAAAAGTAGCGGAAGCATGTGGGGTTAAAGGAATCAGAGTTGAATCACCACAGGAAATTGAATCAGCTTTAAAAGAAGCCTTTGCAGCAGATGGGCCTGTTGTAATAGATTTAGTTACAGACCCTCGATGCATACCGCCGCTTCCGTTCATGAGCGTCCTCGAAAATGTTTAAGAAAGTATATGTCTGTTCGGTGGCGTAAGAGAGTTCGGAATTTAACAATAACAAGGGTGAGAAAAGGATGATTCCATTTAAATGGAGCATCCTTTTTTTATGGGAGATTGTTTTTATCTAGATATTCCTTGGCGAAGGATAGAAAATTATGAACAGATGGTGATTTTTCATCTTTCCTCCAAGCTAAGGCAGTCTTAAGTTCTGTAATAGGTCTCAACTCTCTAAACACGATCTTTGGATTGGGGTGTTGTTGCATGGTTAACTTTGAGACAATAGAAACTCCCATGCCTGAAGCGACACAAGATATAATCGTAGGTAATCCTAGTACCTCCTGTACAATTTTTGGAGAAAAACTAGACTGATTACATATGTACTGAATATGGTCAAAAAACAATGAGGTCCGAGAAGATACAACAAAAGGTTCATCTTCTAGTTCTTTAACTTTAAGTGGAGTCGTATCTCCTGCGAGTGAATGTGTCAATGGCAAAATAACGCCATTAGGCGAAATGCTGATAGTTTGAAAGTGTATTAATTTATTTTCAAAAGGCGGCAGTACTCCAATATGAATTCTTCCTTCTTGTAAATCTTCAATGATATCAACTGACAATGATTGCTTAAATATAATTTCAACGTCAGGGAACTTTTCTCGAAATAAAAGTAAAATTCTCATTAACACAACGTTTACCCCGCTTGCATAGCTAATTAAGATAGTTCCACGTCTTCCTTCTGCTGCTTTAAGGGAATCTTTGCATGCTTTATCAATCCTATTTAAAATCTTATATGAATGATCCAAAAAAACCTTTCCTGCATCGGTTAACTGTACGGTTTGTTTAGTACGAAAAAAAAGTTCGGTTCCTATTTCATCCTCTAACTGTTTTATTTGCCTGCTTAGCGGAGGCTGAGAAATATTTAAACGAGAAGCTGCCCTGCCAAAATTTAATTCCTCAGCGACGGCAACAAAGTATTTTAAATGACGTAGTTCTATAGTTAATGCCCCCTTTATAATAGTGTTTTTCTATTATGTTAAGACTTTAAAGGTATTAAAATATGTATATTTTGATATTAGACTATTTTCTCTTAATATTCTAGTATATATAATATATTAAGAATTTTTAATAAATTC
Organism: Robertmurraya dakarensis; assembly: GCF_900156875.1. GTDB lineage: Bacteria > Bacillota > Bacilli > Bacillales > Cytobacillaceae > Robertmurraya > Robertmurraya dakarensis. The sequence continues at coordinate 1,593,084 of NZ_LT707408.1, forward strand.
AGAAAATGAAAGCCCTATCATTTCCGTTATTTATTTGAATTATCTAATCCAGTGGTAATGGAGGTGATATAAAATAGCTTATTGTTATTTACCATTTACAACTTATCAGATAATTAAGCTGATAAATATGAATAATAGGAGGGTGTTAATGGAGAAAAGTAACTTTGTTGTTAAGGAAGTTTATGTTTATGGATTTATAACTATTTTGAGTGTGCTAATGATTTTCTTGATTATTCCTACGGGAATTCAAAGTGGACAACCGAGATTATTTCCTTACATCTATTCGGTTGCTTTGTTGCTTGTCGGTGTAATTAGCCTTATTAGGATCTTCGTAAAAAAACAATCTGAACAATATCAATTCAATAAAAAAGTTTCCAAATTTGTGGGTTATAGCATACTCATTTATTTCGTTTATTCCTTATCAATTCAATATATTGGATTTTTTGTAATGTCTATCCTATTTATCCTAGTTTTAATGCGATCTTTGGGTGAGGGATGGAAAATCGCCATTCTTTTAAGCGTTATATTGCCGAGTTGTATCTATTTACTATTTACGAAGGTACTTGCATTATATTTTCCGGCAGGCGTATTATTTTAAATTTACTATAAAAAAAAGAGGTGGTGTTTTCTAGATGTTCTCTCAAATATTTGACGGTTTCGTTACCATGTTTACTCCTTTAACGATTCTACTAACCACAGCAGGTGTCATCGCAGGAACATTGTTAGGTGCAATACCTGGATTAACAGCAACTATGGGTATTGCGTTAATATTACCAGTAACTTTCTATCTCGATCCTATTGCAGGAATTGTCATGCTTACCGCCATGTACAAAGGCGGGTTGTTTGGGGGAAGTGTGAGTGCAATAATGTTTAATGCTCCCGGTACTCCCGCTGCTGCTGCAACGGCAATGGATGGGTATAGCTTAAAGAGAAAAGGGTATCCAAGAAAAGCCATTAGAACAGCTTTAGTTGCTTCTACAATTGGTGACATGATGGCGAATTTAGTACTGATATTTAGTGCTGCGGCTATTGCATCTTTGGCTTTAAAATTTGGTCCAGCGGAATATACTTCCCTTGTCTTATTTGCCTTAATATTAATTATTACTGTATCAGGCGGATCAATGGCGAAAGGGATCATATCAGTAATTATTGGGCTGATGATTGCAACGATTGGAGCAGATCCTGAAACGGCAATTCCACGGTTGAATTTTGGATTTCTTGAACTGTCTGGCGGCATTAGCATTATTGCTTTAGTTATTGGTTTGTTGGCTGTTTCTGAGGTTTTTACAACGATCGAACAATATTTTACATCAAGGCATAATAAATCAAATTCAACTGATTTAGAAGATGATTCAAGTGGTTCTGATGTTCCAAAGGGCAATGATAATATAACGTTAAAAGAAATATCTGGAATGAAAAGAACTCTATTTCGTTCTTCAGCGATTGGAACAGCCATTGGTGCACTCCCAGGGTTAGGTCCTGTCACAGCTAGCTTTGTTAGTTACACCCAAGCGAGGAAAAAAGCTAAGAATCCGGAGAACTTTGGAAAGGGTGAACAGGAAGGTATTGCTGCAGCTGAAGGAGCAAATAGTGCTGTTGCAAGTGCTAATCTTATTCCACTTCTATCACTAGGGATTCCAGGAGATGCAGAGGCCGCACTGATTTTTGGTGCTTTAATTATGCATGGGATCATCCCTGGTCCGCAAATTCTTGAACATAATGGGTCAATTGTCTATGGAATCATGGCTGGTATGTTAATGGCATCCATTATTTGCTTTATTCTCAACTGGTACGGAAGTACTATTTATCGGAAAATTTCATTTATCAGACCTACGGTTTTAGCGCCTATTATCCTTGTATTATGTGTTGCAGGTACATATGGATATAGCCAGGCAGCATTTGATATTGTTTTAGTCTTTGTATTTGGAATTATGGGCTACTTATTAAATAAAGTGAAAATTCCCCTTGTTGGAATTATTATCGGATTTGTTCTAGGACCTAAATTAGAGGAATCCGTTCGCCAGGTATTATCTTTGTCAGGCGGGAATATTACGATGCTTTTTACGAAACCAATCTCACTTCTATTTTTAGCAATATCATTTTTCCTTATCATAAACGCTATTCGTAAAAGCTTAAAGTCTGATAACAAAAATGATTTAGATTTACCAGTATCGTAAAATGATTTAATTCTATCATCAAATGAGTTTTTAAAGAGAACATTGCTTGAAGCAGAAGGGTAGAAAGGATGAAGGAAATGTTCCGAGAGAAAATAGGACAGCGATCAGCCAAAGTTAAGAATACAGTTGAAAAAGGCTGGGTAAAAAAATTTGCAGAAGCTATAGGGGATCCGTCCCCAAATTATTTTGACGAAGAAGCAGCGCTAGCATCACCACACAAAAAAAATATTGCACCTGTCACCTTTCCGGTTACTTTTGATTACGGCGCAATACCGAATTTAGGAATGCCAACAAAAGGTTTAATTCATGGCGAACAAAAATATCATTATAGACGCCCGCTTTACGTGGGAGAAACCGTTTATTGTTATGTGCAAGTGAAAAATTATTTCGAAAAAAAGGGGAACTTTGGGAATATGGGATTTCTCATATTATCAAGATGTGTGGAAGATGAACAAGGTGAGCTTGTTTGTGAAACAGAACAGGTTCTCATTATCAGCGAAGCTGTTAAGAAGGAGATGTCAAAGTGAAACAGTTAGTTGAACTACAAATAGGTGAAACTCTTAATGAAATCCAAATTGGTCCTGTCTCACGTTTAGACTTGATTAAATATGCAGGAGCTTCGGGGGATTACAATCCTATCCATACCATTGATGATGAAGCTGAAAAAGCAGGACTTCCTGGTATCATTGCTCATGGAATGTGGACGATGGGGAATTTAGCTAAAATATTATCCGAATATTTAGTCAATGGATTCATTAAAGATTATTCTGTAAGGTTTCAAGGCATGATCTTTTTAGGTGATGTCATTACATTAAAAGCAACATTAGTAGAAAAACAAGAAAATACACTGACATTTAATGTTACAGCAGTTAAACAAGATGAAAAACTTGCTGTTAAAGGTCGATTGGCTTTTCAACTTCTGTCGTAAATATACGAGGAAAACTAAATCAAACTATTAAGGAGTGAAGAGAAAATGAATAGAGATGCTGTAATCGTATCAGCTGTTAGAACGGCAATTGCAAGACAAGGTGGAGCGCTTGCTTCAGTACCAGCTCATGTTTTTGGGGCTGAGGTAATTAAAGAGGCAATGAAACGTGCCAATATTACTGCTGACATGGTTGAAGATGTCATCATGGGAAATGTATTGAGCGGAGGAGGAAATATCGCAAGGCTGACTGCTTTGCAAACAGGCCTTTCTACAGATATTCCGGGTTTGACGATTGACCGTCAATGTGGATCAGGGATCAATGCAGTTGTTTTAGCTGCACAGGCTATCCGTTCTGGGGCCGGAGACATTTATATTGCTGGTGGTGTGGAAAGTATGAGTAGGGCTCCTTATTTAATGGATCGCGCGGAAAAAGCTTTCAGCCCTGCGCTTCCAAAGTTTAGAAAGTCCCAGTTGTCACCGAAAGAAATCGGTGATCCGCCAATGGGAATAACTGCCGAGAATCTGGTGAAAAAATACGATATTAGCCGACAGGAACAGGATGAATTCGCACTAAGAAGCCAGCAAAGAATGGCACAAGCAATGGAAGAAGGGCGCTTTGATGACCAAATCGTACCAATTCAAATCCCTGTGAAAAAGGGTGAGCCAATTGAATTTAAGGTAGATGAGCATCCTCGTCCGAAAACGACAATTGAAGCATTAACGAAGCTTCCTCCAGCATTTCTCGAAGGCGGGACCGTTACTGCAGGAAGCAGTTCTGGTTTAAATGACGCCGCATCAGCACTTGTCATCATGTCAAGGGAAAAAGCAGAGCAATTAGGATTAACACCATTAGCTATCATCCGCGAATCTGCAGTAGCTGGAGTAGATCCTAATATTATGGGCATCGGACCTGTTCCAGCTACAAGAAAGGTGTTGGAGAAATCTGGTCTATCATTAGATGAAATTGACATTATTGAGTTGAATGAAGCATTTGCATCACAAGTGATTGCCTGTGACCGCGAGCTTAAAATGGACCCAGAAAAGCTTAACGTCAACGGCGGTGCGATTGCCCACGGTCATCCGCTCGGTGCGACTGGAGCGATTCTGTTTACGAAAGCTGTCCATGAATTAAAAAGAAGAAATGGAAGATATGCGCTAATAACAGCTTGTATTGGCGGAGGACAGGGAATCGCGGCCATTATTGAACGGGTATCTGAATAATAATATTATTTAAAAAATGATTAGAAGGCTCAAGGTAGTATGGTGATAGATTACGAGTTGCTAGCGACCTAAGCCTTCATTTTTCAATATAGGAGGTGGCTAATCCTTGAATAATATGAAGAAGAGACCTTGGTCCAAACAGTATAAGAACAATGAACATCTTCAGATTCCGGAAAAATCACTCTATTATTTTCTCAGCCAATCTGCCCAAAAATATGGGGATCAGACGGCGATTATTTTTGAAGATGAGAAAATAAAATATAGCCAGTTGAAGGAAGATGTTGATAGACTTGCTGGTGCATGGAAGCAAATGGGATTTAAAAAAGGTGATCGTATCGGATTAATGTTGGGGAATCATCCTCACTATTGTTTAAGCTATTATGCAGCACAGGCACTAGGGTTGACGGTTGTACAAATTAACCCGATGTACACACCAAGAGAACTTCTTCATATCGCCAATGATTCACAAATGTCATACATTGTCGGTGATTCATCAGCTAGACAAACCATTTTTGAAGTGTGCAAACAATATCGATTTGATTACATATTTATTTCCCAATCTAATGACGGCGAAAATCAATTTACAAGATTAGAAGATTTATTTACATCCTCCACAATGATCGAAAGCCCTGTTGAGGTTGACGTATATGAAGATATTGCGGTAATTCAATACACAGGAGGGACGACAGGAAAAACAAAAGGGGCAATGCTTACCCATTATAATCTTGTCGCAAACGTTGTCCAGAGCCGTGTGATGTATGGGGATAAAATGGAGATTGGCAAAGAAATGACGCTTACGGCTACTCCGTTGTATCATGTCTATGGGATGACAAGTGGAATGAATCTCCCGATTAATATCGGAGGAGTAATTTTACTGTTCAAAAAATTTGAGCTTGACTACGTACTTGAAAAGGTTAAGGAGTATCAACCAACGTTTTTTCCCGGTGTACCGAAGATGTACAATGCCTTCGTTAATCATCCGGACGTAGAACAGTATGGTTTGAACTGTTTAAAATTTTGTTCCTGTGGTTCAGCCCCGCTGCCTGTCGAAGTGCTAAGGCGGTTTGAGGAGTTAACTGGAGCGGTAATTGGGGAAGGTTTCGGGTTATCGGAGTCGTCCCCTTCAACACACCGCAATCCTCCATTTGGGATTAGAAAGGCAGGAAGTGTTGGTATACCAATGCCTGGAACGGATTGCATCATTGTTGATGAAAGCGGTAATGAGCTTGGACCAAATACTGTTGGAGAATTATTAATAAAAGGACCTCAGGTCATGAAAGGATATTGGAACAATGCAGAAGAAACGAAAGCTGCTCTCCGAAATGGGTGGTTGTATACCGGTGATCTCGCAACGATGGATGAAGATGGTTATTTTTACATCGTCGGCAGAAAGAAGGAAATGATCATTGTAGGTGGATTCAATATTTATCCACAGGAAGTAGAGGGAGTTCTATACGAACATCCTCTTGTTCTTGAAGCGGCAGTAGTAGGGATACCCCATCAGGAACAAGGAGAAATAGTAAAGGCATATGTTGTTCCAAAGGATGGAAGAACCCTTGATCCGGAAGAGCTTAGGGAGTACTGCAAAACAAAACTAACCCGATATAAAATTCCGAAAGAGATAGAATTGCGCGAGTCTTTGCCTAGAAATACTGTAGGAAAACTTTTAAAAAGATTGCTTGTTAAGGAAGAGCTAGATAAGGGGTTTCAATCCAACACTCGAGGTTAAGGATAGTTTACTAATTAATTTAACTAGTTTAGGAGGAAAAAGAATGACTGAAAGGTTTGATGGAAGAACAGCATTTGTAACAGGTGGAAGCAGAGGGATTGGAAAAGCAATTGTGGAGCGTTTTGCAATGGAAGGTGCAAAGGTTGCCATTATTGATGTGAATGAACAAGCTTTGCGTGAAACGGAAGCTGAATTAAAAGAAAAAGGGTTTTCTGTTTATGCAAAAGTAGCAAGTGTTACCGAAAAAGATCAAGTAGAGCAGGCAATGCAAGAAGTTGCTGAGAAATTTGGGTCAGTTGATATTCTTGTAAATAATGCAGGAGTTATTCGTGATAACTTGCTGTTCAAGATGACTGATGAAGATTGGTTAACTGTAATGGATATCCACCTAAAAGGTGCTTTTTACGCTGCGCGTGCAGCGCAACAATATATGGTGAAAAATAAGTATGGAAGAATCATCAATATTTCTTCAACATCTGCGCTAGGGAATAGAGGGCAGGCTAATTACTCAACAGCAAAAGCAGGACTACAGGGTCTCACAAAAACACTTGCAATTGAATTAGGGAAGTATGGTATTACAGCAAATGCAGTAGCACCAGGATTTATTGAGACAGAAATGACAAAAGCGACAGCCGAAAGAGTTGGCATTCCATTTGATGAATTTGTTAAAGCAAGAGCTAATGCAATACCTGTTCAAAGAAGCGGAAAGCCGGAAGATATTGCTCATACCGTTGCTTTTTTCGCAGATGAACGTTCTTCATTTGTGAGCGGCCAAGTTATTTATGTTGCAGGAGGTCCAAAGAATTAGGAGGGGATCTTCATCATAAATATAACCGAATGGGAGTAGATGATAACTAAAGTTATTTAAATAGTTCTTGTTATTAGTATAGATTACCAATGAAAACACAATTTCTTCTCCTTTAAAGGCGGTTTCAATATTTTTTATTGAAACCAATTTTTTTGTATTTCTTTTTATTCTATCGGTTAGTATTGTCTTACACTCATTAATATTTTTTAAGTTAGATAATATAAAACACGTTTTTTTATACTGATACTATAAGGTATTATGGTAGTGCTAAATACGTATTAGATATTTGTTTAATCATACTTTAATATTAAAATATAATCTGAGTATTCAGAAAATAAATTAACTGGAGGAGATATTCTTTGAAGAAAGGTAAGAGTGCAATTACTTTGTTGGTTATTTGTTTATTACTTATCCTGGCAGCTTGTGGTGGCAATAATACATCAAGTACTAACGCTTCGGATAATAATGAAAGCGTATCCAATTCAGAAAAGAAAGCTTCAGATTATCCAAAGAGGCCAGTTACGCTTATGATTCCGTTTGGTGCTGGAGGAACAACAGATCTGTTTACAAGACAATTTGCCGACATCGCTGAAAAGCATCTAGGACAAAGAATTATCATAAAAAATGAAACTGGTGGAGGTGGCCTAACTCTTTATTCTACGATTGCAAAAGCGAATCCAGATGGTTACTCAATGTGTCTATGTTTAGGAACAAGCTTGTATGCAACAAATCAATATACGAAACTAATGGATTATACCCCAGAGGATTTTTCCCTCATATCTACAATACTGCAATATGAATATATCATAGCTGCTTCTTCAAAGGCTCCGTTTCAAACATTTGAAGAGATGATTGAATACTCAAAAAATAATAAGGTGGCTGTTGCTTCACCTGCCCTTGTAAATAGTCTATTTATTGAATCAATTAATCAGGCAGAGGACTTCCAATTAAATTGGGATATTGTTAACTATAAAAGCAGTGGAGAAGCTTCTGCAGCAATCCTTGGAGGACATGTCGACATGGTCCTTGACCCGCCTCTCAGTTATCTCGGTCCTGCTGAGTCAGGGGATATGAATATATTAGCACAGCTTAATCAGGAAAGATCAGATCTCCTTTCAGATGTACCAACTTTAAAAGAAATGGGATATGAACTCAATCTTGCCTCTACAATTGGGCTTGGTGGACCTGCAGGGCTTCCGGATGATGTGAAGGCAAAATGGGAAGAGGCTATCGCTAAGACACTAGAAGACCCTGCACTTAAAGAGTTTGCCAAAAAGAATGGCTTTCGTTTAACAAATATGAATGAAGAAGAAACGGTGGAGTTCTTTGGTGAATTAGGTAAACAGCTAGGCAGTGTTGTAGAACGAGTAATTGAATAGAGATTAGGATAGGAACATAAAAATACTAGTTTAGGAGAACTGAGAACTAAGCAGAACAACATTTTAAAGGCTGTTTCAAATTTCAATTGGAGCAGTCCATTCCTTTTCCTGGGTTGTTTTTATTATAATTTTTGCCGAAGTTAGTAATCTAGCATAAATAATTAAAATGATACCTAAAAGGTATTAAGATGATTACTAATACATATTAGATATTGTACTGTACATGTTTTAATATTTAATTATATTTGAAATATTTTGAATAATATAATAACTAAAGGAGGAACTCTATTGAAAAAAATTAGAACTAGTATATCGTTGTTGGCGATTTGTTTGTTGCTTCTCTTGGCAGCATGTGGAGGAAATAATACTGCTAATACAAGTAATTCGGAAAAAAATGAAAGTGCTTCCAAATCTGAAGGGGACTCATCTGATTATCCGAAGAAGCCAGTTACATTAATGCTATCCTTTAGTGCTGGTGGATCAACAGACCTATTCACAAGACAGTTTGCTGAAATAGCAGAGGAACATTTAGGTCAAAAAATTATTATCAAAAATGAAACGGGTGGCGGAGGCTTAACGATGTATTCAACACTCATGAAAGCCAAACCAGATGGCTATACAATGGCAATGGGTATGGGTACAACTTTATATGCAATTAACCCCCATCTTAAATTAATGGATTTTAGTGGAGATGATTTTACTCTTGTTGCACCAATTCTAGGTTATCAGTATGTGATTGGGGCTTCTAAGGATGCACCTTTCCAAACATTTGAAGAGTTGATTGAGTACTCTAAAACGAACAAAGTTACTGTGGCATCATCTGCAATTACAAACAGCCTCTTTGCAGAATTAATCAATAAAGCGGAAGATTTTAAGTTGAACTGGGAAATTGTGAATTTTAAAGGTGCCGGAGAATCTACTGCTGCTTTACTGGGAGGTCATGTCGATATTTCACTTGATCCGCCAATAACAATGCTTGGACCATGGGAGTCAGGAGATTTGAATTTATTGGCGACACTTAATGAGGAAGAATCTGCTGCCTTGCCGGGTGTTCCTACTTTAAAAGAATTAGGATACGAGAACCTTGTACTTAATGCTGTTGCTGGCATAGGTGGACCTGCCGGCCTACCTGAGGATGTCGTTGCGAAATGGGAAGAAGTTATTCAAAAGACTGCCGAAGATCCAAGACTTAAGGAATTTGCTGATAAAAACAGTTTTACCATCCTGAAAATGAGTCAAAAAGAGGTTATGGATTATCTAGCAGGTATGACTGATGAATTTGGAAGTGTAGTTGATAGGGTAACTAAGCAATAAATAGCAAACAAAGGGACCTTCAACAAGGGGTCCCTTAATTTAGAAAGGGGAATTTGCAGTGAGGCTAAACAGACAAGGCGAAGTAATTTGGGAACCCTCTCAAGCATTTATACAAAATGCTAATATAACAAAATATATGAATTGGTTAAAAGAAACTAAGGGTTTGTCTTTTCGTGGCTATAATGATTTATGGAAATGGTCAGTTGATGAATTAGAAGATTTTTGGGAGTCTGTTTGGGATTTTTGTGGAGTGAAAGCCCAGCGGAAGTTTGATAGAGTTCTAGCAGATGAAAGAATGCCAGGTGCCAAGTGGTTTGAGGGAGCTAGACTGAATTATACAGAAAATATGTTTTCTAAGTATCAAGGGGACAAAACGGCAATATTTTTTCGATCAGAGAAAGTAGAAAAAAGAGAGGTTAGTTGGAGGGAGCTTAAGGAGAGTGTAGCATCCGTTGCCCATTCTTTAAGAGATTTGGGTGTTAGGCCAGGCGATCGCGTCGCTTCCTTTATGCCAAATATTCCTGAAACAGTTATTGCATTTCTTGCTTCAGCAAGTATTGGAGCCATTTGGTCAAGTTGTTCGCCTGATTTTGGTGCAAAGAGTGTTGTTGACCGATTTCAGCAAATTGAGCCTGTTGTGATGTTTGCGGTTGATGGCTATCATTACAACGGAAAAACATTTGATAAAACATCTGTTGTTTCCCAGTTGCAAAAAGAATTAGGGGACTCCCTAAAGCAAACGATCCTCGTTCCTTATATGGAAAAAGAGAGCCTAGATGAAAAACTTGATAACATTATCCTCTGGGGTAAATTATTAGAGCCAAAAGTTGAGCTTACATATGAAAGTCTACCTTTTGATCATCCGTTATGGATTGTTTATTCATCTGGAACGACTGGAATGCCAAAACCCATTGTTCATAGTCATGGCGGACTTGTCATTGATCAACTTAAATCAATGGTTATACAAAAAGGGCTGACAACTGAAAACATAACCTTTCAGTTTACAACAACGGGATGGATGATGTGGAACAATCTAGTAGGGAATCTAATTGCAGGGTCATCGATTGTTCTTTATGATGGAAGCCCGTCCTATCCAAGTATGAATGTACTGTGGAAATTAGCTGAGGACATCGGAATAACGGATTTTGGAACAAGCGCTCCTTTTTTAATCAATTCAATGAAACAAAGAGTCAAGCCAAATGAATATGACCTTTCTTCATTAATATCTGTCAATTCAACTGGTGCACCATTAACAGAAGAAGCATTTCTATGGGTATATGAAAATGTGAAAAAGGACGTTTGGCTGGCCTCCTCAAGTGGAGGCACAGATGTGTGTAGTGGTTTTGTGGGGGGAGTTCCTATTTTGCCTGTAAGAATAGGTGAAATCCAAGGAAGATGCTTAGGTGTAAATGCTCAAGCTTTTGATGAAAATGGAATCTCTTTAATTAATGAAGTCGGTGAACTTGTTATCACAAAACCGATGCCAACTATGCCACTATACTTCTGGAACGATAAAGATAATAAAAGATATATTAGTAGTTATTTTGATACGTACCCTGGCGTGTGGAAGCATGGGGATTGGATAAAAATCGATGAGAAAGGCAGCAGTATCATTTATGGCCGTTCAGATTCAACCATTAATCGTTCCGGTGTTCGAATGGGAACGAGCGACATTTATCGTATGGTCGAGGACTTAGATGAAATACTTGAAAGTCTTGTGATTGATTTAGAAGTTTTGGGCCGTAATGCTTCTTTATTGTTATTTGTTGTTTTAAAAGAAGGCAACTGCTTAACAGATGATTTAAGAATAAAAATCAAGGAGCAAATAAAAGTAAATATTTCGCCAAGGTTTATGCCTGATGAAATATATGAAGTACCACAAATCCCGAAAACATTAAATGGGAAGAAAATGGAGGTGCCGATTCGGAAACTATTATTAGGCTTTGAAATGGAAAAGGCAATAAACCCTGATTCCATGAACAATCCAGAATCCCTTCCCTTTTTTATTGAACTGGCAAATCATTTTAGTGAGTTAAATAAGGAAAAGCTTTTTTAATTCATACAAATTCTCCGCTGAAAAAATTTGCTAATGTACACTATGGTATTCAGAAATATTCAATTTCAAGCAGAAGCAAAATTCACCTAGATTAACAGGAGAAATTAAGTAAAAGAGATTTTTTCATTTATATACAAAAAAAGAGGTGAAGCAAGATGAAAGTTATAGAATTATTTGATTTAACTGGAAAAGTTGCGATTATAACGGGTGGAGGTCGGGGCCTTGGCCAACAAATAGCTGAGGTATATGCAGAAATGGGCTGCCAGCTTGCACTCTGCTCAAGAAATAAGGGGAATTGTGACGAAGTAGCTGAAATGCTTGTGCGTGAATATGGGATAAAAGCAAAAAGTTACGCGCTAGATGTGACTAGTGAGTTACAGGTAGAAGAGGTTGTTGCGCAAATAGTAGAAGACTTCGGTAAAATTGATATTTTAGTCAATAATAGCGGGGCTACCTGGGGTGCACCAGTGGAAGAAATGCCTCTTGAAGCATGGAATAAAGTGATGAATGTAAATGTAACAGGGACTTTCCTAATGAGTAAGGCAGTTGGAAAGCATATGATTGAACGAAAGTACGGAAAAATTATTAATATTGCATCAGCAGCAGGGTTAACAGTTAGACCGCCTGAAGTGACAAACACGATCGGGTATACGACAAGCAAAGCTGCGGTTATTCATTTTTCAAAGGATTTAGCCATGAAATGGGCGAGACATAATATCTATGTTAATGCCATTGCCCCGGGAATGTTCAGAACGAAGATGACAAAAGGTACTTTAGAGCAAAAAGAAGATAAAGTACTGGAAACAATTCCGTTAAATAAAATTGGCGATGAAAATATGTTAAGAGGTGCTGCGCTATATTTAGCCACAAGAGCAAGTGATTTTGTGACCGGAACGGTATTAAGTGTAGATGGCGGCAGTACATTATAAAGAAGAAATAATAAGTTCATAATTTAGCTTTATGAACTTATAAATCTTAAAAAATAAAGAAATTGAGGTGGGAGAATGAGACTAGATAACAAGACAGTGATTATAACTGGTGCAGGAAGTGGTATAGGAAGAGCGACAGCACTGCGATTTGCGAGTGAAGGAGCTCAATTAATGCTTGCGGATTGGAACGAAAGCACAGGAGAAGAGACAGTTCGAATGATCAAAGAAAGTGGCCAATCGGCTGTCTTTCAACATACAGATGTTACAAAACCCGAGGAAGTTGAACAGCTAGTTAATAGAACAGTTCAACTATATGGAAAATTAGATGTAATGGTAAATAATGCTGGTGTTTCCCAAACAGAAAACAAAATTTCCAATGTACCGATTGATGAATGGAATAAAGTAGTTGATGTTTGCTTAGACAGTGTGTTTCTTGGTATGAAGTATGCGATACCCGAAATGATTAAGAATGGTGGAGGTTCCGTCATTAATACTGCGAGTGTTGCTGGAATAAAAGGGCAGAAATTGGTGGCAGCTTATACAGCTGCTAAAAGTGGTGTAATTGCGATTACTAAAAGTACCGCTCTTGAATATGGTAAACAAAATATTCGTGTAAATGCCATTGCACCAGGTATTATAGATACAGCTATTATATCTGGGTGGAGAAAAGCAGATAAGTGGCCTATATTGTCTACCGCCAACGCACTGCGTCGTATAGGTCAACCGGAAGAAGTCGCAAATGCAATTCTATTTCTAGCATCAGATGAAGCATCTTTTATAACAGGAACCACGATGGTTGTTGATGGTGGTACACTGTTAGGGAAATAAAATCGAAACCATAAACTTGTATAAGATCACTTGCTAATAACCTCGTATCGCTTTTAGCTTAGCGTTGTAATGTAAAAGAGGCTGACTCAAAGGACGTTTAAAACGACTTTTTGAGCAGCCTCTTTACATTTTTATATTATTTTATCAATATGGTCATGAGAGCTATACTGGTGTTGGGATCGACCGTACAAATTTAACAAAGTAAAGGATGAATATAAATATGTTAAAGAAATTTACACTCCAAACTAACAAGCGGGATGAAATGATTGAGGTAACGAATGAAGTGCAGCGTTTTGTAACAGATATGGGGATAAGAGACGGAGCGGTTGTTGTCTATTGTCCGCATACTACGGCTGGGATTACGATTAATGAGAATGCCGACCCTGATGTGAAACGAGATATGATCCGACGTTTTGATGAAGTGTATCCATGGCAAGATGAAAAGGACCGGCATATGGAAGGAAATACTGCTGCACATATGAAAGCAAGTACAGTTGGTGCATCTCAGTATGTGATTGTTACTGATAACATGTTACTGTTAGGAACATGGCAGGGCATTTATTTTTGTGAGTTTGATGGACCTCGACCACGCACCTTCTTTGTGAAAATATGCTAGTCTCGATAGCGGAAAATCGTAGAGAAGGAATTGCATAATCCTTAGTAATTATTGTAAGATATTATTCATACATATTAGAACCTTCCAAAAAGTTTAATAAACTATGATAAGATCATAGTGTTGAGTTCTATTACGTTATACTAGAAACTTTTAGGAAAGAGGAGATCTTCAATGTCACAACTACAAAAATATGCAGCACCATTTCGAGCAGATCAGGTTGGAAGCTTGCTAAGATCTGAAGAGATTAAAAAAGCACGTATTCAAAGATCTGCAGGAGAGATTACGGCGGAGCAACTTCGGACCGTTGAAAATGAGGAGATTAAACGGATTGTTGAAAAGCAAAAAGAAGTCGGATTGCAGGCTGTTACGGACGGAGAATTTCGCCGCGCTTGGTGGCATTTTGATTTTCTAGAAAATCTTATCGGTGTTGAAGCATATGAGGCAGACAACGGCATTCAATTTCAACAAAAACAAACGAAATCACGTGGAATTAAGGTGAATAGCAAGCTTAATTTTCATAACCATCCGATGATCGAGGATTATAAGTTTTTACATAGTATTGCAGGAAATCACAGCGCTAAAATGACAATCCCGAGCCCAAGTATGCTTCATTTTAGAGGAGAAGTTGATAGCAGTGTTTATCCCGATCAGGACGAGTTCTTTCATGACCTTGGTCAGACCTATAAAAAGGCGATTAGAGCATTTTATGATGCAGGCTGCCGCTACCTGCAGCTCGATGACACTTCTTGGGCATACCTTTGTTCGGATGAGCAAAGAGCGGCAATGAAGGAAAAAGGATTAAACCCGGATCAAATTAGTCAGCTTTATTTGAAAACGATCAATGATGCGGTCAGCGGCCGTCCAGATGATATGAAAATTACTATGCATATTTGCAGAGGAAACTTCCGTTCAACGTGGATTTCTTCTGGGGGGTATGAACCTGTTGCAGAAATCTTATTTGGCGGATTAAATATTGACGGATTCTTCTTAGAATATGATAGTGACCGTGCTGGAGGGTTCGAACCTCTTCGATTCGTCAACCGTCCTGACTTGCAAATTGTTCTAGGCTTAATTACCTCTAAGTTTGGAGAATTAGAAAATCCGGATGACATTAAACGAAGAATTGAAGAAGCGTCCCAATATGTTGATTTAAATCAGCTTTGTTTGAGCCCGCAGTGCGGATTTGCATCTACAGAAGAAGGGAACTTGTTGACAGAAGAACAGCAATGGGCAAAATTAAGGCATGTTGTTGAGATTGCAAATAATGTTTGGAAATAAATAAAAAGAAGAAAAGCCAGCCCACACTAGATGACGAAATCCTGTGTAGGCTGGTTTTTATGTTAATTTCTTTGTTATTTTTTGTTGGATAATAATGTCGGAAAATTGCGAATATACATTTCGTGAAGGAAGTGCTTGGATGAACAGCGAATACTAATAAAGTCGAAAATTATAAATTTTAAGAATAAATGGGGGATTGTAAAATGAACAATCAAGACGTAGTAATTGTCAGCGGGGCACGTACCCCGATTGCTAGATATGGAGGAACTTTAAAAGATATCAATTCCGGTTTTTTGGCAAGTCATGTAATCAAGGAAGTAATGAACCGGGCAAATATCAGTCCAGAACAGGTAGACGAAGTGATTTTGGGAGAAGTTAGACAATCAACAGAATCTTCAAACGTTGCAAGAGTTGCTGCATTAAGAGCAGGTATTCCGGATTCCAGACCTGCATTCACGATCAACCGCCTTTGTGCCTCTGGTATGCAAGCGATTGCATCTGCTGTACAGCAAATACAATCCAACCAAGCAGAAATCGTAGTGGCGGGCGGAGCAGAAAGCATGAGCCTTTCTCCGATTTATTTAAGAGAATCCCGTTTTGGCGGCGGTACTCCTCACCTTGTTGATTCCAATACAGAAGCTGGTCAACAGCCAAAGGAGATTTATGGTTCAGATCTTGGAATGGGAATCACGGCTGAAAATGTGGCTGAAAAATACAATATCTCTAGAGAAGATCAAGATGTTTTTTCTGTTGAAAGTCAAAGAAAAGCAGATGTAGCAATCAAAGAGGGTAAGTTTAAAGAGGAAATTACACCTATAGAAGTTAAGATGAAAAAGAAGTCAGTATTGTTTGAACAGGATGAATTCCCGCGCCCTGATACGACATTAGAAAAATTGGCTGCTTTAAAGCCAGTTTTTAAGAAAGATGGGACAGTAACGGCAGGGAATGCTTGCGGACGCAATGACGGAGCAGCGGCTGTTTTGGTTATGACTGCACAGAAAGCGAATGAGTTAAACCTTACTCCAATGGCGCGCGTTGTTGATTGGGCTGCAGTAGGCGTGTCACCAGAAATTATGGGAATTGGTCCTGTTCCTGCTGTACAAAAACTTTTAGAACGTACAGGCAAAACGATTGATGAAATAGATTTGTTCGAATTAAACGAAGCATTCGCTTCCCAGGCAGTTGCTGTTGTTAGAGAACTTGGCATCGATCAAGAGAAAGTGAACGTAAATGGGGGGGCTATTGCTCTTGGACACCCTGTTGGAGCTACAGGTACTCGTCTTGTAGTAACATTGATGCACGAGCTAAAAAGACGCAATCAAAAGTATGGCATTGCTACCCTTTGTGTAGGCGGCGGTCAGGGAATGGCTATTTTAATAGAGAACTTAGCTTAATAGAGTCTCACTTTCCAAAAGTTGATACGTTTTTCTAATTAGGTCCTCCATAAAGAGGACCTGGTTGTTTTTAAAAGTTCATTTGAGCAGGAGGCGTTTCTTATAAAAAGGATTCCTGAAATTGATATTTATGTTAGGTTCAGCGAAACAGATGCAGCAGGGCATGTGAATAATGTAAGTTATTATATCTACTTGGAGGAGGCACGTACAAAATTTTTTGATTTCATTCAAATTGAACAAATTAAAAGAGATGCTTACCCGAATCTTCGTTTTGTAGTGGCTTCCTCTCATTGTAATTACCTAAGACAAGCCTATGCTAAACAGTATCTCAAGGTTTCGACTAAAATTACCAAAATCGGCACCAAAAGCTTTATTTTGGAAAGTGATATTAAGAATGCAGAAACAGGAGAGATCATTGCTAGTGGCGGTGCTGTAATGGTTTGCTTTAATTTTGAAACAGAGCAATCTGTGGAAATTCCGCATGCGCTTCGTGAGATTTTAGAACAGTATTTAGCTTGATTCTCAATATGAAGAAAACCACTCCATTCTTTTCTACTGGACATTATAGAATAGAATGGAGCCTTATTTACGGGGGTTTTTCCTAAGTTAATATATATCCACTTGCAAGATAGATAAGTGTCGCGATGATGGCACCGATTGAGGAGATCTTTAACTTATAGCGGGCATAATCAACAATCGGCAAGTCGAGAATAGCTGCTGTTGTAATAGTTGTATCACCCAGAGGCGAGGTCAATGCTCCAAAAGCCCCGCTGGCAAACACAGCACCGACGGTTAATGGAATAGATGCCCCGGTGGAAACCGCCAATGTCATCCCTAAAGGCATGAATAGTCCCCATGTTCCCCATGAAGATCCGATAAAATAACCAACCACTGACCCAAGCAGGAAAATTACAGCTGGGGTTAAGAAAGCTGGCAAGAATGCTCCCAGTGTAGAACTAATAAATGTGGAGAACCCAAGGTCATCGGCTGACAGTGTCAGTGCCCAGATGAGGATGAGCAAGCTGATTGCTTCCATCATCTGATTGCCCCCATCATAGAAATGGAAAAGAATTTCGTTTAATGGCTGCTTTCTGATTATGTAAAAAATAAACGCTGCAATAAGAGTGATAAAAACAGCTAAAAGCATGACAAATGTGGCATCAGCTGTTGAAAAAGCTTCAAAGACCGATTGCGCTCCTCTTTCCATTCCGTCTTTCCATAATAAATATAAGGAGAGCCCCAGCAGTAAAAAGACAGGGACTATTAGATTCCATGGTTGAGCTTTAACCAGGGATAATTCTCTTTTAATCCCAATTCGATGAAATTCATGTTCCTCCTCTTCTTCTATTTCTTGTTCTGTTTTGATGTTGGCTTTTGATTTTTTAGGGGTCCAGAAAGTTTGTATAATGCCAATCACCAGCATAACGATCGCAAAGAAATTGAATAAAATACTAAGCAAAAAAACTTCATAGGGAGCCATATCTAAATTGAGTTCCCGAATTCCGCCTTCAACTAGTGAGACCATGAAACCAACAAAAGCGGTGGCAACGGGTAAGAGGACAATAACAGACTCTGTGGAAATATCCATGGTCAATCCGACTTTACGCTTTGACAGGTTCATTTTCTTAATCAATGACTTCACTACAGGTCCAATCATCATAATGCGGAACATTGGCATCATAAACGTAAAAGGGAGAGTCAACCAAATGAGTCCGAGCAGCCCGCGTTCAGTTTTAATTTTTGTTCCTACCCACTCAGAGAAGCCTTTAATGCCCCCAGAGATGTTCATCATTCCCACTAGGCCGCCAAATAAATAAAGAAATCCAATGATAGTAATATTTGTTCCATCTGATAAGGTTGTGACAATATAGTCAACAGACTGATATGTTCCTTCAATGATACTGGCCTTAACAATCAAAGAACCAACTAGCAGTCCAACGACTAGCCCAGGCAGGATGTTCTTCAGCCAAATCGACATGGAAATAACAATTAAAAAGGGCAGCAAAGATAGCCATGTGTGTTCCAAAGTCTTTTCCTCCTACAAAAACAACTATTCCTTTCAACTATTAATCATCTTAGTAGTGCCACAAGAGAATGATTAATATTAATGGAAAAGGAAAATTGCAAGAGGTGCCGATTCTTTTGCAACAATTGGTACTTATAGTGTAAAAAGACTTGTTTAATAGCACAAAACAAAGGAGTTATTAAAAATTTGAGGTTGACTGGATAGGAGAAAATAAAATAACCAAAAAGGAGTCTAAGAATGATAGAACTCCTTTATCACTCTGTCAAAAGATTACATGTTGTTCATCCAGGGATATTAATACGAGTGTGTGGCTGGTCTATTTTCATAATATAGGAATGCGGTTTTTCAGCGTTTCTTTTGTTGAGTTCTTGGTAAAGTTTCTTATATTCACCGACAGTAATTTTTCTCTGAATATAGCATTTTTGAACGAAGTCTAATAGTTCATTGGCATGAAGAGGAGGTTGATTTTTTTCCAATTGAAAACGATGGATTAATTCTTCAAACAACATATAATCACTCCACTTTAAAATTTGAAAACGCTTGCATAAGAAGTATAACACGTTATGTATGGTGGAAGTAATAAAAAAAGAAATAAAATTTACGACAAGTTTCTACATTTTTTTAAAAACAGATAATAGGTTTGCAAAGCGTAAGCAGAAAAATATATTTTCTGTGTTTCGATTGCTACTATAGATAATGAATCTTTAAGAGAAAGGATACATGTAATGACAAATATAAATATACCAGTTTCAGTATTAAATCTAGTTCCTATTCGCGAAGGTCAAGGAGCGAAGGAAGCAATTGCCTCTATGGTTGATTTAGCTCAATATACTGAGAAACTGGGTTATAAACGCTATTGGATTGCAGAACATCATAATACAAAGACTCTTGTTAGTTCAGCTACTTCTATATTAATTAAACATACGCTGGAACATACAAATCATATTCGTGTAGGATCTGGCGGTGTGATGCTGCCTAACCATTCTCCATTGGTGGTTGCCGAGCAGTTTGGAACAATGGCGACCATTTATCCTAATCGATTGGATTTAGGGCTTGGACGTGCACCGGGCACAGATATGATGACAGCGAGTGCACTAAGAAGATCGAAAAATGATTCTGTTTATACATTTCCTGATGACGTAAAAGCGCTGCTAACATATTTTGGGCCTGAAGAGCAACAAAGCTATGTTAAAGCATATCCGGGTGTTGGTACAAATATTCCAATTTATGTCCTTGGATCATCAACAGATTCTGCTTATTTAGCCGCGGAGTTAGGTTTGCCTTATGTATTTGCATCTCATTTTGCGCCAACTTATATGGAGCAAGCTATTTCTATTTACCGTAACAGATTCAAGCCTTCTAAGTATTTGGATTCTCCTTATATGACAGTGTGTTTAAATGTAATTGCCGCTGAAAGTGATGAAGAGGCAAGAAAAGAATCAACGACGATGCAGCAATTTTTCTTGAATGTAGTAAGAGGTACACAGTCCTTTTTAAAACCGCCGGTGGATACGATGGATGGGATTTGGAATCTTCAAGAAGAGCAAGTAGCGGAATCCATGACAAGTGTAACGTTGATGGGTGGCAAGGATTCAATCCGACAACAACTGACGAGTTTTCAAGAGAAGTTTAATGTAGATGAGATCATGGCCGTTTCTTATATATACGATCAAGAAAAACAAAAACGTTCGTATGAAATATTAAAGGAAGTAGTCGACGGAAATTAATATAATACCAGCCCTTGTCTAGACGACAGGGGTTTTTTGTTTACAAGCAAGAGCATGCTTGGAAAAGGGCTGCAGCGGCCTTAGTTTATAGTTAAAATTCAGCAGTTTTACTTTTATTTATTATATTGACAATAGCATAGGTGGTTTGATATATTTTTGATTATACTAAAAATTCTGTAAATTTGGAATATTTAGTATAATAGTGTGGAGAGGTGGTAATTTCGGATAACATTTCCGAGTAAAATATTAGAGTTTTAAGGGGGAAGAAGAGTGAATAGCCAATCGTATCAAAAGGCTAAATTAATAGTTTTATATTTCTTTTTAGTAAGCATTCTGTTAGTCCTTTCATCATGTGGTGGAGGCACTGATAATGCTTCAACAGATGAAAGTGAGGCTGACGCAGAAAAAGTATTTCATCTCAGAATGAACACAATTAATCCTCCAGCAGCTGGTGGACCACCAACACCATCTACGATCGCTACAGATATTTTTGCTGACGAGGTACGGGAAAAAACAAACGGTCGAGTGGATATTGAAGTTTTTTACAGCAATCAATTGGCAGGACAGTCAGAGTCGCTTGATGCACTAGCCAGGGGAACGATTGACTTGCAGGTCATCACGCCAGCGGCATGGTCTGATAAAATTCCTGAAGGAAATTTTGCTTCATTGCCTTTTGCTTGGAAAAGTGAAGAAGAACTCAGTCATCTACTTCGTGAAACAGAATTCGGGAAATTATATGAAGAAGCATTATTGAATTATGGGGTAAAACCATTGCACTATCACTATACAGGTTCCGCTGGCTATTTATCCAATACCCCGATTACTAATCCATCGGATATGAAAGGTTTAGTCGTGAACGCAGTTGGTACATTGAAGGGGAATTTCTATAAAGAGATGGGTGCTGGTATTTCAAGTGTCCCATTTGCAGACTACTATGAAGGTTTGCTTCGCGGAACGTTTGATGCGGTTAGTTTTCCCTACTATGCGCTTGAGGTCATGAAACTCGGGGAAGTCGTTGATTATATTACGGTTCCGGGGGAGATTGATCCTTCCCTATCTTTAATCGTCATTAGTCAATCGACATGGGATAAATTGCCAACTGATCTTCAAGAAATAATTTGGGAGACGGCTATGGATATCGAAGAGAGAACGATTAAAGCTTCCCAAGAATATTCAGCAAGAGGCTTCGAATATGCCAAAGAAATTGGGGTTGAAATTGTTGAAATGACTGATGAAGGTTATAACGAATTCTTAGATACCGCCAAGAAAACCTATTGGAAAGGTTTTGCAGAAACAAATGATCGAACAAAGAAAATGATTGAAATATTGGAAGCTAGTAAAAAATAATAAGTTTTCAGCAAAAAAACTGATTATTATTAATATAGCATCATTATATTTTCTATCTAATATCAGCATGCTGCTAACAAGATCAAGCATACCTTAGGTTTTTAACTCGTATTTATCAAGGGGGATAATGGATGTATAAGGCAATTTGGAGGTTTACAGGTTTGCTGGTCTTAGCTGCTGTAACTACGCTTTTTTTAGCGGCATGTGGCGGTGCTGACACCACTTCAACCGGAACATCACAGCCTGAAGGGGAAAAAGCTGACAAAGATAAAGTTTATCATTTAAAAATGAATTCACAAAATCCTCCATCACCTGATGGGGCGCCAACACCAGCTGAAATCGCGACATCGGGTTTCGCTGATATGGTGAAGGAGAAAACAAATGGCCGGATTGAAATTGAAGTTTATTATAGCAACCAACTGGCAGGACAGTCCGAATCTCTAGACGCTCTGGCACGTGGAACAATTGATTTGCATGTTGGTACACCGGCAGCGTGGGCTGATAAAATTCCTGAAGGTAACTGGTCATCACTGCCTTATGCTTGGAAAGGTGAAGAACAGTTAAATCATCTGATGCGCGAAACAGAATTTGGGCCATTGTATGAGGAAGCATTGCTCGAATACGGGGTTAAACCATTGCATTATTATCATACCTCTTCCTCTGGCTATCTGTCTAATTCTCCGATTACCAAACCGGCGGACATGAAAGGGTTAGTCGTAAATGCAGTTGGTACTCTAAAAGGGGAGTTTTATAAGAGCATGGGGGCTGGAACTGCTAGTATTCCATTTGCTGATTATTATGAAGGATTATTGCGTGGAACTGTTGATGCTGTAAGTTTTCCATACTATGCGATGGAATCTATGAATCTCGGTGAAGTAATCAAATATGTAACCGTTCCAGGGGAAGTAGATCCAGCTATTGGGATTATAGCCATTAGCCAAAAAACTTGGGATAATCTACCAAGCGATTTGCAAGACATTATGATGGAAGTGGCATTAGAAATCGAGCAGCAAACGATTCCAGCTTCAAAAGAATATTCACAAGATGGTTTAGATTTTGCTAAGGAGATTGGCTTGGAAATCGTTGAAATGTCCCAAGAAGATTATAATGAATTTAGAGAAATTGCCAAAGAAACCTATTGGAAAGGTTTCGCAGAAACGAATGATCGAACGAAGAAAATGATGGAAATTTTAGAAGCTAGTAAAGAATAATTTTTATATGTATGGTCATGCTGTGATGCCCTGTTACTTTAGCAGGGTATTTTTATGTTACTCACAACTTGAGAGCATTATTAAAGAATTACTAGACATTGGTTTAAAGATTAAATAACAAACTACTAGTTGGTTGACAAGGTTGAAATCGTTTGTTATATTTTATTATAGTAAATATTCAGTAAATTTTGAATAGTAAATTAATTATTGTAAAAAAACGATATTTCTTTTTAATATTAAGAAAAGAAGAGGAGGTGTTGGAAGGGATTCAATCAATTTCTGGTTTTTATTATTGCGAAGTACGTAAAAGATTTCAAATTATCTATTTAAGCCCAGTGGTAATATGTCAAGCACTAAAATTCAATGAATTGGAAATTAATATTGTCTTTCATTGAAAAGTGTTTAAAAAAGAGTATACCTAATAAACCTCACACTATTTTCAATTTTTTACCAATACTTTCAAGTGTGAAGCTGGGTGTTTGAAAGGGTGTGAATGAGAAGTTTTAATCTCTCCTTTCGGGTGGTGTGTACAACTGATTGGTGCGTAGTAGCGAAAACACCAATCGTACCAGTTTTCTTGCGGTTAAGACGAGAGCGCGTTTGTGTTTATGTTTTGGAACTTCATCGTACTTCTTTGTGTAAAAAGCTTTATATTCAGAGTCGTACTTTCGGATCTTATCGGCAGCTTGAATAAGGTAGTAACGCAGGTATTTATTACCTGTCCTCATTCTAGCCGTTTCCTGGGATTCGAATTCGCCTGATTGGTTCTGGTTCCATACCAAACCTGCATATTTCGCTAAGGCATGATGATCTTTAAATCGCTTTATATCGCTAATTTCAGCTATCAACCCTGCCGCATAAACGTCTCCAATTCCTTTTACAGACGTTAGGGTTTGCGGTATGCCTTTCATTAACTTGGCAATTTCTTTATCCAGACGCTTTACCTGTGACTCGATATGTTGAATGGTACTTAAAGTAACAGACATCGAAATATTTACGGGGTCCTGCATAGCCTTATTCAGCCGGTAAGATGATCTAGCCAACTTTTGAAGGTATTTTGCGATTTCCTCTGGCTTTTCAAATCGGTTTTTTCCTTTATCTTGCAGGAACTCGACGAGTTCCTCGAGGCTCATTTCAGCGATCGTTTCGGGCTCTAGTTCCTCCATGACAGCCATACTCGTAGCTCCGAATTTATCTGAAAATGGATTATCCTGTCTCAGTCCACTGAACTTTAAAAAGAGCTGGTTAAGGAAATACGTTTTATTTCGGGCAATCTCCCGCATAAAATGAAACCTTGTTCGCGTTAAGCGCTGAAGAGCTTCATATTGTATGGCATCTTTCATTTGGGCTGGCAGTCGGCCAAAGCGCAAGTGGTCAGCGATGACCCAGGCATCTATGCGATCGTTTTTTACAAGAGAATCATACCCTTTTTTGAAACGAGCGACTTTTCTCGCATTTAGTACGTAGATAGAGGCTTGAAACTTAGGTTCATAGCCTTTCATTTGGTCTTGTAGATAATGGGCAAGGTGCCAACTGTAAAGATCAGTGGCTTCCATCCCAATCTTCAATTGGTTGGCCTGACTTTTTTCCGCAGTTTCTAGCATTCGTTTGATCAGGGTTTCGGCCCCGGTTTGATCATTAGAAACAGAAAAGTCGGCGAGTGTGGACCCGTCCTCCTTCATGAAATGGACATGATGGGACTTCAAGCTTACATCTACACCAACAAGCATTTGTGACATACCAATCACCTCCAGTATGTAAGTTAATCAAGAACGTTCAGACCTGGGTGCCCACGGGAATCATCGATGTCTTCCTCGTCATCAGCACTCAAAGAAAAGAAGTCCATCATGAGCGCTACACTCACTTCTTTTACGGCGGCGCAACCAGTGGTTAGACCTTCAAT
Source organism: Robertmurraya dakarensis (assembly GCF_900156875.1). Classification (GTDB taxonomy): domain Bacteria; phylum Bacillota; class Bacilli; order Bacillales; family Cytobacillaceae; genus Robertmurraya; species Robertmurraya dakarensis. The sequence continues at coordinate 1,617,955 of NZ_LT707408.1, forward strand.
AATGAACCATGGGTAGCAGGCTTATGAAGCAGTACACCAAAGTGTCCGCAAGGGGGAGAAGCAATATCCTGATACGATCCTGTCGGTTCCATTGTCCCATGAGCAGGTCTATGAACGCTATAAAAAAATGACGGAGTAAAACGCTGGAGCTTCCTCCATTCTCCGCCATTTCTCGATATTCAGTTAAAGGCATTTCAAAGAAGCAGTAGGGAAACTATCCCCCTGCGAAATAAGAACAACACATTAATCTATTATTGATAGTTTGAACTTTACCTCGGCTTCCCCATCAGGTGGGTGAAACAAGGGTAAAACTAAAATATTTAAGATGGGGAAGCCGAAAGGCTAACCTTGATAACCTATAGGAATCTAGAGTGAATTTTAGAGGATCCGGATCAACTGGAAATTCTTCTAGAAAGAGCTCTTACTAGTACTATACGAGGGGGA
>NZ_LT707408.1:1618644-1626689 GCF_900156875.1 Robertmurraya dakarensis
AAGCCCAGTGGTAATATGTCAAGCACTAAAATTCAATGAATTGGAAATTAATATTGTCTTTCATTGAAAAGTGTTTAAAAAAGAGTATACCTAATAAACCTCACACTATTTTCAATTTTTTACCAATACTTTCAAGTGTGAAGCTGGGTGTTTGAAAGGGTGTGAATGAGAAGTTTTAATCTCTCCTTTCGGGTGGTGTGTACAACTGATTGGTGCGTAGTAGCGAAAACACCAATCGTACCAGTTTTCTTGCGGTTAAGACGAGAGCGCGTTTGTGTTTATGTTTTGGAACTTCATCGTACTTCTTTGTGTAAAAAGCTTTATATTCAGAGTCGTACTTTCGGATCTTATCGGCAGCTTGAATAAGGTAGTAACGCAGGTATTTATTACCTGTCCTCATTCTAGCCGTTTCCTGGGATTCGAATTCGCCTGATTGGTTCTGGTTCCATACCAAACCTGCATATTTCGCTAAGGCATGATGATCTTTAAATCGCTTTATATCGCTAATTTCAGCTATCAACCCTGCCGCATAAACGTCTCCAATTCCTTTTACAGACGTTAGGGTTTGCGGTATGCCTTTCATTAACTTGGCAATTTCTTTATCCAGACGCTTTACCTGTGACTCGATATGTTGAATGGTACTTAAAGTAACAGACATCGAAATATTTACGGGGTCCTGCATAGCCTTATTCAGCCGGTAAGATGATCTAGCCAACTTTTGAAGGTATTTTGCGATTTCCTCTGGCTTTTCAAATCGGTTTTTTCCTTTATCTTGCAGGAACTCGACGAGTTCCTCGAGGCTCATTTCAGCGATCGTTTCGGGCTCTAGTTCCTCCATGACAGCCATACTCGTAGCTCCGAATTTATCTGAAAATGGATTATCCTGTCTCAGTCCACTGAACTTTAAAAAGAGCTGGTTAAGGAAATACGTTTTATTTCGGGCAATCTCCCGCATAAAATGAAACCTTGTTCGCGTTAAGCGCTGAAGAGCTTCATATTGTATGGCATCTTTCATTTGGGCTGGCAGTCGGCCAAAGCGCAAGTGGTCAGCGATGACCCAGGCATCTATGCGATCGTTTTTTACAAGAGAATCATACCCTTTTTTGAAACGAGCGACTTTTCTCGCATTTAGTACGTAGATAGAGGCTTGAAACTTAGGTTCATAGCCTTTCATTTGGTCTTGTAGATAATGGGCAAGGTGCCAACTGTAAAGATCAGTGGCTTCCATCCCAATCTTCAATTGGTTGGCCTGACTTTTTTCCGCAGTTTCTAGCATTCGTTTGATCAGGGTTTCGGCCCCGGTTTGATCATTAGAAACAGAAAAGTCGGCGAGTGTGGACCCGTCCTCCTTCATGAAATGGACATGATGGGACTTCAAGCTTACATCTACACCAACAAGCATTTGTGACATACCAATCACCTCCAGTATGTAAGTTAATCAAGAACGTTCAGACCTGGGTGCCCACGGGAATCATCGATGTCTTCCTCGTCATCAGCACTCAAAGAAAAGAAGTCCATCATGAGCGCTACACTCACTTCTTTTACGGCGGCGCAACCAGTGGTTAGACCTTCAATAATGAACCATGGGTAGCAGGCTTATGAAGCAGTACACCAAAGTGTCCGCAAGGGGGAGAAGCAATATCCTGATACGATCCTGTCGGTTCCATTGTCCCATGAGCAGGTCTATGAACGCTATAAAAAAATGACGGAGTAAAACGCTGGAGCTTCCTCCATTCTCCGCCATTTCTCGATATTCAGTTAAAGGCATTTCAAAGAAGCAGTAGGGAAACTATCCCCCTGCGAAATAAGAACAACACATTAATCTATTATTGATAGTTTGAACTTTACCTCGGCTTCCCCATCAGGTGGGTGAAACAAGGGTAAAACTAAAATATTTAAGATGGGGAAGCCGAAAGGCTAACCTTGATAACCTATAGGAATCTAGAGTGAATTTTAGAGGATCCGGATCAACTGGAAATTCTTCTAGAAAGAGCTCTTACTAGTACTATACGAGGGGGACGAAGATGAAAAATTTTATTATTAGCCGTATAGGTTTAACTTTTATTTTTGCTTTAAGTCTACTATTATTGGCTGCATGTGGCGGAGGATCTGATTCTGCTGCAACTGAAGGGAACTCAGATGGAGGAGACAAGGCGAATTCAGAAAAAGTCTACAATTTAAAAATGAATTCTCAAAATGCCCCTCCTTTGGAAGGATCACCTTCCCATCATGCGCAAGTAGGTTTTGCGGAACTAGTGAAGGAGAAAACAAATGGGAGAGTAAATATTGAAATCTTCTATAGTAATCAATTAGCTGGTCAGTCAGAATCGTTAGATGCACTTGCTCGTGGAACGATCGATTTTCATGTGGGCACTCCTTCCGCTTGGGCTGATAAAATCCCTGAGGGGAATTGGTCAAACTTGCCATTTGCATGGAAAAATGAAGAAGAGGTTTACCACCTTCTTCGTGAAACGGACTTTGGAAAAATATATGAGGAAGCAGTAAATAGCTATGGAGTAAAACTATTATTCTATTATCATAGTGCTGCTGCGGGATATCTATCCAATAAACCGATCTCATCTCCTTCAGACTTTAAAGGTGTTGTTACAAATATGTCAGGCACATTGAAGGGTGATTTTTATAAGGGAATGGGCGCAGGGATTGCTAGTATCCCATTTGCTGACTTCTATGAAGGTTTGTTAAGAGGTACAGTTGATTCGGTTCTTTATCCTTATTATGCTATGGAAAGTATGAAACTCGCAGAAGTAGTGAAATATGTAACGGTCCCTGGAGAAGTTTCTCCTGCGATTGGCATCGTTTCTATTAGTCAGTCTGCTTGGGATGAATTGCCTAGTGATCTGCAGGAAATTGTCATGGAAGCAGCGTTGCAAATTGAAAAAGAAACGATGCCATTATCGAAGGCGTATACAGATAAAGGGTTGGAATATGCTAAAGAACAAGGCTTAGAAATTGTAGAGATGTCAGACGAAAGCTATAATGAATTTTTAGCACGTGCAAAGGAAACTGTTTGGACAGAGTTTGCTGCTATTAATGACCGAACAAAGAAAATGGCAGAGATATTGGAAGAAAATTCAGCACAATAAAAATAAGAAATAAGTTCATTGTCTAAGGGCTCAGCCTCCAGTATAAATCGGAGAATGAGCCTTTTATTTTTTTAGGTAAAAAGCCTATTTTTTAAAAAAAGTTATATAACAGTATTTACTTTTTAAACCTGTTATAATACAATAAATTCAACAAAGAATATTGGAGGCGAATACAATGAAAGGTAATGAGTACAAATCAAGAAAAGAATGCTGTGAGTGCGGAAGTGTTTTTGTTGAAAAGCAGGAATCAATCCATTATGAATGTGAACGCTGCATCGGCAGGTATGAGGAATAATAATACAGTAGACAACAAAGGGCCTGATCCTCAAAGTGTTATTTATACACTTGGGATCAGGCCTTTCTTAAGGTTTCAAATACAGTCCAGACGCGGCACAACAAAGTTTTTGAGAAATGCGAATAATATGTAATTAAATAAAAAAGGCTATAGATGTAAAATCCATATCCTTGTTTGTTATTTAATAAACACCGTGCACCTACCGTCGATAGAAACAACCAAGCGTTACTTGTAAAAAATAGTTCAAATCAGGTAACCCCTCGGCACATAGAGATAGCTGCTTATGGCTGCTTCCTTCCGGACCTGACCAGATTCATAGCCTTCTATTGCGAAGGACCCAATTGTCATCACTAATGTTCACAAGGCAGACCTTACATGTTCAAACCTCAAATAGGAATTCAACCCCGCTATGGCGGATTGCGGGTTACAGGGCACCGCCAACTCCCCGTCTAGCACGGTATGTATATGCTAGACATAATAACTTATGTGATTTAAAAAGCTCGGCCCATGAAATGGCTGTAAGCCAGGTTTTGTTCCTGCGTGCTTTAGCGAAGCCACTCTCGCACTACAGGTGTAGTCATATAACTATCGATTTTCCAATCGATCCATCCTTTTGGTTCCTTCTTCCCGCCGGATGGTGCCCCTACCATAATTTGGGTTGCTCGCTCGTGGGGTTTACCCGTTCCACTTCTTCTGTTTCCAGAAGAAAATCGTCACTGTGGCACTTTCAGGTTACTCTCCGCATATCCAAAGAGGACTTAGCATGATTTCACCGCCGTCAACAGTTGACCTGCTGCCCACCTTTGCAGATGGCACGAACACTCCGGGCATCTCAGCACCGGGCGAGCCTGGACTTTCCTCAACTCTTGTCTAACAAGAGCCGCGACTACTCACCATTTAATGTCTTTTGTTATCGTAGCTCATCGGCTACAGTTAATAATTTATCATGGATGGGTTAATAAAGTCATTAGTATATAGGTTCCATATATGGATAATTAGGGTATTTGAGTAGTCAGGACTTAGAAATCATTTGGGCAATACTATGCAAATGTAGGAAATAAGCAGAAGTAAAATAACAATCACAAGGAAATTAATTGTTGTTTTTAAATATGGCAAAGTGAGATTAAATAAGGATTCATAGAATATTCTTTATAAAAAGGAGGAATTCAGCAATAAGCAAGGAATTATTAAAATAATATTCTGAATATTTAGAATTAATGAAAAGGTGGGAGGTATATATGAGACTTAAAGATAAAGTAGCGATTGTTACTGGAGGAGCTAGCGGGATTGGGGAGAGTACGATAAAAGAAATGGTAAAAGAGGGAGCAAAGGTTGTTATTGCTGATCTAAATGAAGAAGCAGGAAGCCTTTTAGCAAACAAGCTGTGTAAAGATGGGAAAGAGGCTATCTATATGAAAGTGGACGTGACGGATGAAGAGATGGTTCAACGAATGGTTGCTTCTACAATTGATCAATTTGGAAGGATCGATATCTTATTTAACAATGCGGGTATTGGAAGTACTCAGCCCACCGATGAAGTGTCAATGGAAGATTGGAGAAATATGCTTTCGGTGAATTTAGATGGAGTCTTCCTTGCAGCAAAACATGTGATTAAGTATATGAGAAAGAACGGCGGCGGTAGTATTGTAAACAATGCTTCGATATTAGGTCATGTTGGTCAAGGAGCTACATTAGCATATACCGCCTCAAAAGGAGCGGTCGTTAATTTAACGAAAACACTTGCGTTGGAATACGTCAGTGAAAACATTCGTGTCAATGCGGTGTCGCCAGGTTATATTGATACTCCGCTAATAAGTGGTGCAACGGATGAAAAAAGGAATCTTTTAATTTCCCTGCATCCTTTAGGTCGTCTCGGGAAACCTGATGAAGTGGCAAAAGCTGTTGTTTTTTTAGCTTCTGATGATGCTAGTTTTATAACAGGGACAAGTCTTGCTGTTGATGGGGGCTATTTAGCAAGATGAAGAATATATTAAAGGAAAAATTAAAAGAAGGGAAATGTGTATATGGCCCCTGGATTTTAACGACTAGTGCAGATAATGCAGAGGTTTTGGCACATGCGGGAGCAGACATGATCATGATTGACGGTGAGCATGGGGCCATGAGTATGGAGACAGCTGGAAGGCAGATTTCACAAATTAAAAATACTTCTACGGTCCCGCTTCTGCGTGTTCCTTGGAACGATATGGTGATGGTGAAGCAAGGTCTCGATATGGGAGCAGCTGGCATTATGATCCCCATGGTAAATTCAAAAGAGGAAGCAGAACGGGCTGTACAGTATTGTCATTTCCCTCCAAGAGGTGTTCGGGGAGTGGGAGCTGGCCGTGCTAGTTTGTTTGGAGTGAATATTAAAGACTATTTACCATATGCCATGAATGAAATTCCTATCATCATACAAATTGAACATTTTAAGGCTGTAGAAGCTATCGATGACATTTTATCGGTTCCAGGTATTGATGTTGCGTTTATTGGCCCTTTTGATCTTTCCACATCGATGGGGATTATGGGGAAAATCAATCATCCTGATATGGTAAAAGCAATACAAAAGGTACTTGAAGCGTGCAGCAGACACCAGGTTGTCCCTGGTATTATGACCGGACCTGGCCTGATGCAAAAACATATCGAAATGGGCTTCAAGTTTTTACTTGGTGGAAGTGATGCTCTTTTTATTCATCAAGGTGTTAAAGGATGTTTGGAAGAGTTTAAGCAAGCGAGTATGAAAAGAAATCTGTAAGTGTAATGGTCAATTCTTTATGAAAAGAGTTGGCCATTTCTTTTTGGAATAAATCCATAATTTTGTAAAGAACCAAATAATAGACAATTGTATTTTTAAATAAGATAATGATAAATAGGTCTAAAGAATGGGTTAATGATGGTACATATTGATAAAACATTAAAAAGCGGAGGGATCGTGTACAGTGGAAATAGGTTTGAGCACATTTGTAGAAACAACACCGGATCCTAAAACCGGTGAGGTCATTAGTCATGCACAGCGAATTCGTGAAGTAGTTGAAGAAATTGTCCTGGCAGATAAAGTGGGGCTGGATGTATTTGGTGTTGGGGAGCATCATCGGGAGGATTATGCAGCTTCTTCTCCTGCGGTTGTACTGGCTGCGGCGGCATCACAAACGAACAGGATACGATTGACAAGTGCAGTCTCGGTACTTTCTTCTGACGATCCGGTACGGGTATTTCAGCAATTTGCTACACTTGATGCGATTTCCAATGGTCGGGCGGAAATTATGGCTGGACGGGGATCATTCATCGAATCTTTTCCGTTATTCGGCTACGATTTAAATGATTATAACGAGTTGTTTGATGAAAAACTTGATTTGTTACTAAAAATAAGGGACTCGGAGAAGGTGACGTGGAGTGGTAAGCACCGACCTGCGATTCAAAACTTAGGTGTGTACCCGAGGCCTGTTCAAAACCCTCTGCCAGTGTGGATTGGCAGCGGCGGAACTTCTGAATCCGTGGTACGTGCAGGTCTGCTCGGCTTGCCGTTAGTTTTAGCGATTATTGGCGGAAGACCGCTGCAATTTGAGCCGCTTGTACGTCTATATAAGAAGGCAGCCACTCATGCTGGACATGATCTCTCGAAGCTTCATGTTGCTTCTCATTCACATGGGTTCATTGCGGAGGATACGGATGTCGCAGCAGACAAATTTTTCCCTTCAACACAGCAGGCGATGAGCAAACTAGGAAAAGAACGCGGATGGGGGCCATATACACGAGCTAGCTTTGATGCAGCACGGAGCTTTGAAGGAGCTTTATATGTTGGCAATCCAAAGACGATAGCGGAAAAAATCATTCATCTCCGAAAAAATGTGGGCATTACAAGATTTATGCTCCACATGCCGGTCGGAACCATGCCGCATGAAGATGTCATAAAAGGGATTGAGCTTTTAGGAAAAGAAGTAGCGCCGATGGTACGTGAAGAAATAGCGAATTGGGAGAAGAATGAAGGGCGGCAGTTTTAAATGCCACTACGAGGAACTGGGTTAAGATTGACCAGTTCTTTTTTACGATTGCGTGTATAGCTCCCTTTATTTCCATGAGAAATGATTACACGCTTTCTTTACTATTAACCAAAATTGTCACGGATGTTAGTGAAAATGGAAATAAATCCTGCGAAAGCGGAGTTAATAAATGGTTTATTCGAAACATATCTATCCTTAAATGAAAGTGAGGAGGAAGAACTCATGGAAGAAATAAAACAATAAGATCAACAAGAAGCAGAGGAAATTTTTAAACTGCCGAACTCATGGGAAGAAAAAGGGCTAGAAATAGGTAGAAAAGAGGGAAGAGTCATTTGAGTGTTATAATTTGCAGTAGTAGTCTTTGGATTACACATAAAAAATCGTCCTTTCTAAAATGTTGGTTTGGTCACTTACATTTTACTAAATAGGGCGATTTCTTTGTGTACTTTTTTATAATTAGATGGATTTATAAGCCAAAAAAGATTAAATATAGGTTGATTGGAACGGAAGGCACGAAGACTCCTGCGGGATGACGGGGCAGGGGAGACCCCACAGGCGCTAAGCGCCGAGGAGGCTCCCCGTACCGCCCGCGGAAAGCGAAGTGCCTGGAGTGGAAATCAACAACTCCGTTTAACCAACTACTAAAAA
>NZ_LT707408.1:1630186-1672590 GCF_900156875.1 Robertmurraya dakarensis
GGCGCTAAGCGCCGAGGAGGCTCCCCGTACCGCCCGCGGAAAGCGAAGTGCCTGGAGTGGAAATCAACAACTCCGTTTAACCAACTACTAAAAAATAAAGGGCTGTCAAAGGTCAGTTACCTGACTTTTTGGACAGCCCCAATTCTTAACTTGAAAACCCTAGTAAGTTCTTAAATACTATCATTTATATAATGTTTTCAAATTATTGTGAATATTTAATAAATTAGATTGACTTTTAATTCATATCTACTTAAAATAAAAGCGAATGAATACTCATTCGCTTTTATATTGAAAACGCTTTCTAAAATAGTAAAAGGAAGTGATATACCCGTAGGTAGTAGTTTTATTCTATTAATTATTGATTAATTTTATTACGAAAAAAGGAGGGTATTACATTGAGACACTACGTATCTACTAGTGAAGAGGGAATCAATCGGGAGTCACTGCCGTTTAAACTATACGAAAAGGCAAAAAAGTTTGGAACTTGGGATCCAAGAAATATTGATTTTAGCAAGGATAAAGCTGATTGGGAGTCATTAACGAAGGAACAGCAAACATCTTTGCTGACGTTAATTTCTTTTTTTTATAGTGCTGAAGAAGCGGTAACAAATGATATTCTTCCAATGATTTATGCCATTTCAAAAACAGGACATTTTGAAGAAGAAATGTACTTAACGACATTCTTATTCGAAGAAGCGAAGCATGCAGACTTTTTCAGTTTAGTGCTGCAAACGATTGGAGTGAGACGCGAGTTAAATTCTTTACATACTCCAGCCTATCGAAAACTATTTGATGAGCTTCTTCCTGAAACGATGGGCCGTTTAATGGTGGATCAATCACCTAAAGCTATTGCGGATGCTGCCGTTGTGTATAATATGTTCGCGGAAGGAATACTCGCAGAAAGTGGTTATTGGACTTTCTACGAAAATCTAAAAAACATAAATAAAATGCCTGGGCTGCTGGAAGGGATCACGAACATAAAAAGAGATGAATCAAGGCATATCGGATTTGGTACATTCTTGCTGCAACGTTTAATGTCTGAATATTCAGATATATTGGATTACGTTCTGAACAAGCTTCAAGGATTAATGCCGCTTGCACTTGAGATCAGTAACTCTACTCGGACTGGGGATGTCAACCCGTTCGGCGTGGCAGTAGCGGATAATCAAGCATTCATGCACAAGCAATTGAATGCAAGAATTGAAGTGTTGAAACGAGCAAAAGGAAAGACACTAGAGGACATTTATAAAATGGATGTTGTGTTTGAATAATTTTTAGAATAATAGGAGGTGCTCTGTGTGAGTACAGAAACAATGGTCCAACAATTTCCCCTTTTTATTAATGGAAAGTGGACACCAGTTGAGAGTGGTGAAACTTTCGATATTATCAATCCGGCCACATCCGAGGTATCAGCTAAAGTATCGAAAGCCTCTGAAAAAGAGGTAGAGCTCGCTGTCCAGAATGCACGCAGTACATTTGAATCAGGTGTTTGGTCGAATAAAACACCGGAAGAAAGAGCACAAGTTCTCATGCAATTTTCGAAAAAAATTATTGAACATGCTCAGGAAATCGTCTATCTAGAAGCGATAAGTTCAGGAGGAACCCTTCGAAAGTTAGCTGGAGCTGATATCCAGCAGCTTGTACTATGCTTACAGCAAACGGTTAAGCAAGCTCTTGAGTACAAATATGTTGAAACATTGCCTGTCGTAACAGCCTTAGGTCCAAGCCGAAATCAGCTAATTCGTGAACCATTAGGAGTAGTGGCTGCAATTACGCCATGGAATTTCCCATTGGTATTAGCTATGTGGAAAATTGCTCCGGCGTTAATGATGGGTAACTCGATTATTGTAAAACCGGCTTCTAACACACCGCTTGGAACATTGAAATTGGCGGAGTTAGCGGTTGAAGCAGGTCTGCCGCCAGGGGTGTTTAATGTCATTACTGGCCCAGGTTCAACCGTTGGTGAGGCACTTGTAACTCATAAAGAAGTGGATAAAGTGGCATTTACCGGTTCGACTGAAGTTGGACGCAGCATTATGAAACAAGCTTCGGGAACGGTAAAGAAAGTAACACTAGAATTGGGTGGAAAAGCACCTGCAATCGTTCTGCCGGATGCTGATTTGGAGGTAACGATCCCGGGAATTCTATTTGGTGTTTTCTTCCATTCGGGTCAAGTGTGTGAATCCGGCACGCGGCTGCTAGTACATGATTCTATCTATGAGGAAGTCATCGCTAAGTTAGCGGAAATGACGAAAAAAATAAAAGTTGGAAATCCAATGGATCTTGCAACTGGAATGGGACCGGTTGTTTCCAAACAGCAGATGGATACGATTCTTTCTTATATTGAATCTGGAATTTCTGAAGGAGCAAGACTGGTTTGCGGCGGCAAAAGAGCAGCTGGACCGGGATTGGATCAAGGATATTATATTGAACCAACCATCTTTGCAGACGTTCAAAATGATATGAAAATTGCTCAAGAGGAAATCTTTGGGCCTGTTCTATCTGTGATTCGATACTCTACAGAGGAAGAGGCGATTAGAATTGCTAACGATACGATCTATGGTCTTTCTGCAGGGATCTGGTCTCGTGATGTAGTAAAAGCTAACAAACTAGCAGCTAAGATTAAAGCCGGAACCATCTGGATTAATGATTGGCATATGTTCAGAATGGATGCACCATTTGGGGGCTATAAGCAAAGTGGAGTGGGACGTGAATTAGGAAGGAACGCATTAGATGAATACACGGAAGTTAAACATGTTCATACAGCACTAACAAATGAAAATGATCAAAGAGCAGGATTGAAACTCATATTCTAAGAAAATAAAAAAAACAAGAAGGTGAAAATATGAAAATTACATCATACTCCGAGTTTTCTCATCGTACTTCATTGCGAATGGGTTCGGGTACACGAATTTTAGTTCCAGATTTAATCGAAGGATTAGGAGGAAAACGGCCTGTTCTTTTTTCTGATAGAGGGTTAACACAGGCAGGCTTGACGCAGGAAATTATCGATATTTTCGAAGCGGTACCGGGGATTCAGCTTGCAGGTGTGTTTGATGATATTGAGCAAGATGCGAAAACGTCTAATATAAATAGGGCGATTCAATATTTTAAAGAATGTAACGGTGATTCCATTATTGCTATTGGCGGGGGAAGCGTATTGGATACTGCCAAAGGAATCAAGTGGGGAATTCATAATAAAGTAAGCAATATGGCGCTTGCCATGTCAGGGAATGTGATGGAGTTATGGCCAAAAGCAGAACCTATACAGATCCCGCACGTAGCGATTGCGACTACTGCAGGAACAGGTGCAGAAGTTTCGGCAATTGCTGTTATCTATAATGAAATGCTTGGCGTGAAATGTAATCTATTAAATCCATACATTAATGCTGATATTGCCGTGCTGGATCCTGATTTAACAGTAGGATTGCCGCCGAAAGTGACGGCATTTACAGGAATGGATGCCTTAACACATGCGATCGAAGGTTATTTTACATCAAAAGCAAATCCAATGACAGATGCGTTAGCCCTGCATGCGATGAAATTAATCGTCAACAATTTAAAAACAGCTGTCATTCAAGGAGATAATCTTGCCGCACGTTCGAATATGCTGCAAGCTAGTACACTGGCAATCAATAGTTTTACTTTAACGTTTGGAGAAGATCCTGTTCACAATGTTGCACATACATTAGGAGCCAAGTATGGAATACCGCATGGTTTGGCGAATGCCGTTCTGCTTCCAACTGTGATGAGAAATCTAGCTCCGTTATATTTTAAAAAGGTCCATGAATTTGCGTTTGCTATCGGGGTGAGGGAACCGTCCAATAATCCGGAAGATTGCTTAGCTCAGTGTCTAGAGGTTATTTATGAGTTAAGAAAAGAAATTGGTCTGCCGGATGATTTCGCAGAATACAATATTGATCCTGCTGATATACCAAAGTTGATTCCTGCTGTACAAATGGATCCGTCTGGTATTGGATTTAGAATTCCGGAAGATGTAATTGAGAAGATTTTAAAGGAAGTTATTCCTGCGAGTGTGTTGGCTGAATAAAAGGTTTTTGTTTGACATAGATTTTGAAAGATTAATAGATTTGCACCTGCATTTTTTTGGAAGTGCTACCCAGTTGCTATTATCAATGATTGGTAACTGTTACACAAGAAAAGTTATTTTAAAACAAAGAAGGAGGAATTTTTAATGATAACAAAAGGCGACGATTTTCCAATTCATCAAACGCCAGAACCAATTGCATTTTCAGGGACGGATCGAAACTTTTATGACCGTTATTTTTTCAATGGCTATACAAAAGAAGGCGATGTGTACTTCACAACAGCGTTTGGCGTGTATCCTCACCTAAATATCATTGATGCTTCTTTCTGTGTGGTCCATAAGGGTGTACAGCATAATCTCCATGCTTCAGGGTATTTGAATATGGAACGCCTAAACACACAGGTTGGACCCATAAAAGTTGATGTAGTAGAACCTTTAGAAGTATTGAAGATCAGTGTAAATGATAATGAGCATGGAATACGTGCCGAAGTTACGTTCAATGCACGTACGGTTCCAATTAAAGAGCCTCGTTTTACAAAGCGAAATGGACCGCGTGCATTTATGGACTATACTCGTTTTACGCAAAATGGAACATGGGATGGATGGATTGATGTTCAAGGTGAAAGAATTACATTGAACCGCGAAGACTATCTTGGTATGCGTGATCGTTCATGGGGAATACGTCCAATTGGGGAAAAAGATCCTCAGCCGATGGTACCGCCAATGGAGCCGCAGTTTTATTGGCTTTGGGCACCTCTGAACTTTGGGGATAGGATCACTCTATACCATGATAATGAAGATGGTGCGGGCTATCCATGGAATCAAGCTGCTGTCATGTGCGGGCTTCATGGGGCTGAACCAGAAAGAATGGAAAAGTGCTGGTCTGAAATTACTTATAGATCTGGTTCAAGGCATGCCGAAAGTGCAAAGCTCTTTCTAGAAAATAAAAAGGTGAAATTACGACCATTGATTTAACTGTTAAGTGGCAATATTACATGACGGGAATGGGCTACAATAACCCTGATTGGAATCATGGAACAAATAAAGGTGAACTGGCGGTTGGTTATGACAAAATTGTTACGGAAGAAATTACGACTTCAGAAGCTCCTTATCATCACATTCAAGCGTTTGTGACTGCAGTGATGACGCTGCCGAACGGTGAAACATTTGATGGAGTAGGAATCTTAGAACAAGCGATCATTGGTCCACATGAACCATCTGGTTTTAAAACGAATTTGGATGTGGCGCCGTGATGAAAGAAATCAGTAAACAATTAGCTGCTTATCTTGAACATAGGATGCCGGGGATTACAAATGTAGAAATAACTGAACTTTCTCGTATACATGGGGGAGCAAGCCGTGAAACCTACAGCTTAACTGCGAGGTGGAGGGATGGAGGAAAAGCGGTGGAGAGGCCATTAATCCTTCGACGCGATCCGGTTGGAAGTTTAATTGAAACTGATCGTGAAGTTGAGTATAATGCTTATTCTGCTTTTTATCCTCTAGGATTGCCTGTACCTGAACCACTTTATATAGAGAATGATCCTAAGTGGCTGGGACGTCCGTTTTTTGTAATGGAAAGAATTGTGAACTCTAACGTAAGTTCGTACCTGGTACCTCCTGATTCATCTATTATTGATCAAGTTGGCAGACAGTTTTGGAGTGAGCTTGGCCGGATTGCAGGAGCCGATCCTGCTGAAATTGGTTTAGCAGATAAACTGGAAAAAGTTGAACCGGAAAATTGTTGGAAGCGGGAACTTACGTATTGGGAGAATGTCATTAATGAAGATCAACTGCACTCAGAACCAATTGCACGTGCTGCCATTCGCTGGCTGAAGAAAAATCCGCCACCGCCGCCTCCGAGACTTTCAGTTGTTCATGGTGATTATCGAACAGGTAATTTTCTTTATAATGACGCAGGAGACGTGACTGCCATTCTGGACTGGGAATTATGCCATCTAGGAGATCCTCATGAAGATATTGCCTGGGCAGCTGATCCATTTTGGTCATTCGAAAGTACAGAAAGGCCAAGTGGTATGATACCACGAGAAGAAGCATTCCGGCAGTGGGAAGAAACAAGTGGATTCACGATAGACCCAGCTGCGCTTAGATGGTGGGAGATTTTTTCGATGGTAAAAGGGCTTGCGATATGGATATCAGCCGGCAATGAATTTCAGCAAGGCACAAATAAAGATATTGTCCTTGCGTGGTCTGGCTTTTTCCCGAGACTCGTCCATAATCGTTTGTTAGCAGAACGGTTATCAACGCTCTCAAGGGAGGTACTGCTATGAAGCCGAGTATGAATGAAATGTTAGAGAGTATCTGCGAAACATTACTGAAGGACATTGCTCCAAGTCAACAGTCGGATTACCAGACGAAACAATTGAATACGATGGCTTTTCTTATTTTAAATGCAGCGAAAGAATATGACCAGGCTGCAGATATTCGTTTTCAAGAGAATGCTAGAATGAGAAAGATATTCTTGGAAGCTTCTACATTAGTGGAGGATCAAGAGCTGCGTGGAAAAGTAGAAGCAGCAGCTAAGTCTAAGGATACATCCCTAAGCATTAAGGCTTTAGATGCTGCAAATGATGAATTGAACGAGCTTCTCATTGAACTCCAGACATATGTAGAAGAAGTTGAAACACCTTTGGGGGCAGATCTATTGCAGTCAATTTGGAGCTATTTCGTGGACTCGACTGCAAGAAGAAGAGAGGTATGCCCAGGAATTGTGGTGGACTTGAAGCCTAGCAATTAATAAATGAGATGTTGATATGGTCATCATTAGGTTTTGTATTTTTTGAATATTAAATATATTTTATGGGGGTTTTTGGATGAGACAGTTAGCGTCACATAGTGAAAAAGGAATCAACCGTAATTCCTTGCCATTTAAATTGTATGAAAAAGCGAAAAAATTCGGTACTTGGGATCCAAGAGATATTGATTTTTCACAGGATAAGGAAGATTGGGAGAGTTTGACTTATGCCCAGAGAGAAGAATTAATGCAGTTAATTTCTCAATTCTACGGAGCAGAGGAATCGGTTACAATTGATATTTTGCCAATGATATCAGCTATTTCGAAGGTTGGTTATTTTGAGGAAGAAATGTATTTAACGACCTTTGTTTTTGAAGAAGCGAAGCATGCTGACTTTTTCTCGTTATTTCTTGAAAATATAGGCGTAAAAGGAGAACTTGGCCATATCCCAATCCCTGCATGGCATAAATTATTCCATCAAATCCTTCCAGAAACGATGGATCGTCTCAACCATGATCAGTCACCACATGCATTGATAGACGCAGCTGTAACTTACAATATGTTTGCGGAAGGTGTTATGGCTGAAACTGGATATTATTATTTTTACGAATGTTTAAAATCTATCAATAAAATGCCAGGGCTATTAGAAGGGATTGGCAATATTAAAAGAGATGAATCCCGTCATATCGGATTTGGTACCTTCTTGATTCAGCGGCTCATCAGTGAAGATCCAAGCCTTTATGATTATGCGATCGAGAAGTTAAACCATTTAATGGGCACCATTCGTGTGGAATTTGGTGAGCAGAGGAAGTTCGGTGCCTTTGATCCGACGATTGACGAGAGATTAACACAATTCGGCAATAAACAATATCAAGCGAGAGTGGATGTTCTTGCTAGAGCTAAAAATCGAAAGTTTGAAGAGATTTATAACTTATCAGAAAAAGAGGTTGGCGTTGAATAGATTATCAGTAAGTTAGTTGAAGTGTATTAATGGAAAAAATAGGAGGAATAGAAAATGAGAAAATTAGCGTCACATAGTGAGAGAGGAATTAATCGGAATTCTTTGCCATTTAAACTTTATGAAAAGGCGAAAAAATTTGGAACTTGGGACCCAAGAGATATTGATTTTTCAAAAGATAAAGCAGATTGGCAGTCGTTAACGGAAATACAAAGAAATGAATTATTGCTGCAAGTTTCTCAATTTTATGGGGCGGAGGAATCGGTTACGATTGATATTATGCCAATGATTTCGGCTATTTCAAAAGTCGGTTACTTTGAAGAAGAAATGTATTTGACGACGTTTGTTTTTGAAGAAGCAAAGCATACGGACTTCTTTAATTTATTTTTACACCATATCGGAGAAAATCGCGATTTAAGTCATCTTCCGGTACCTGCTTGGAGAAGATTATTCCATGAGGTGCTGCCGGAAACGATGGAAAAACTAAACTATGATCAATCACCGAAGGCATTGATTGACGCTTCTGTCACTTACAATATGTTTGCAGAAGGGGTATTGGCGGAAACAGGCTATTTCTATTTTTATGAGTGCTTAAAGTCCATCAATAAAATGCCAGGCCTGCTAGAAGGGATTGGCAATATTAAAAGGGATGAATCTCGACATATAGGATTTGGAACTTTCCTAATTCAAAGATTGATCAGTGAAGATCCAAGTTTATATGATTATGCTGTTGAAAAAATGAACTATTTAATGGGAACGATTCGTGCACAGTTTGCTCAAGAGATGGTGTATCAAGGGTTTGATCCAGCAATTAAAGAGAAATTAGCTAAATTTGCTGCTACGCAATACCAAGCACGTATGGAAGTACTGGCAAGAGCAAAGAATAAGAAGTTTGATGAAATTTATAATTTATCTGAAACGGAGATTGGCGTTTATTAAAGCGGATATTCTATGAGGTATGGCTGTCGTAAGGGTAGAGATTCTACTGTTTTGCGGCAGCTTTTTGGTTTTGAAAAGGGAAGGGTGCGTCTTAGTTTTTATTCCGGATATCGAAGAATCTATAGTATTCTATGATTATTATAATGGTATGATAAACAAGGGTATAACAATTAAGAGGTGATAAATTTGCTTTTCCTGACCCTGTTTTTACTAGCAATCGTTGTAGGTTATCCGATATGGGATTATTTTTATATGAAAAAGATTAATAGTAGCCTGATAAGTAAATGGAGAATTTATGGAGAAATTATGATTACCCAATGGGTAAGTGTAATTATCTTTTTAACGTATTGGTTCTTCGCTAACCGAACTTTTGGCGACTTATTTTTTCTTGAAAATCCCATACTTTCTTTTCAAACTGAATCTTTATTGGCACTTGGATTGGGAGCAGGTCTTAGTATTGCAATGTTTGCATTGATTATTATTTTCTCAAAAACAATAAGACAAAAACTCTCTGAGGCTTTAACTGATGAAAGTATTCAATTTTTGTTACCGTCATCTTTAGGAGAACGTTTGTTTTTTCTATTAATAGCCATTACGGCAGGGGTTTGCGAGGAAATCATATTTCGTGGAGTGATGTTTTATTATTTAAGTCATCTTCCATTTGAATTACCACTCGTTGCAATTGGCATTATTTCAAGTCTATTATTCGGTATTGTTCATCTATATCAAGGGTGGAAAGGGGTACTGCTGACTACCTGCTTAGGAGCTGTTTTGTTTTTCCTATTCGTGGGAACAGGGGATTTATGGGTTCCTATTATATTACACTTTATTATTGATGCGAAGTTCGTATTTTTGCCTAATAAAAAAGTGTCATAAAAGGGTTTAGTGAACGGAAGAGATTGAAAATCTATGAAAAATAATCTAAAGAAAGGATCTTGAATAAATGGTCTCCCATTTTGATTCAAGATCCTCTTTTTTAATTAATACCAACGGCTTAAATCAGGGTATCCACTTACTGCCCAAGCACCGTCAACGAGGAGACTGGCTCCTGATACATAGGCAGCGTCATCGCTTGCTAGAAATAAAGCTGGTCCCGTCATATCATCCGGCTGTGCAGCTCTTCCAAGCGGGATACGTTCTAAATAAGCATCTTTAATCTCTTTATTTTCCACCAGAGGAGCCGTTAATGGAGATTCGACTAATCCAGGCAAAAGGGCGTTTACTCTAATATTTTCACGAGCTAGTTCAAGCGCAGCATTTTTTGTCAACATCTCAACACCAGCTTTTGCGGAAGAATACGCCGCGCCGGCATACATCGGTACATGTGCGTTTAGTGAAGCGACATTGACAATAGCACCGGCGCCCTGTTTCTTCATCTGTCTAGCCTGATGTTTAATGCAGAGAAAAACTCCTTTTAAACAAAGGTCAACAGTGAAATTCCAATCCGTTTCGGAGAGCTCTACAATCTGCCCAGGTCTTGAAGCTCCTGCAACATTAAAGGAATAGTTCAGTCCGCCAAATTGTTCAACTGTTAATTCTACGAGCTTCTCTACTTGATCTTCTTTCGTCACATCGATTTCCAAGCCTAAAAAATTGGAACCAAGCTCTTTTTGCATGTTCTCTAGACTGTCCTTGTTTAGGTCAGCAGCCACTACTTTGGCTCCTTCTTTAATGAGGCGTTGTACAATAGCGTAGCCAATTCCTGAGGCCCCACCTGTAACAATGGCTATTTTATTATTAAAGCGACCTGCATTTGTCATAAGTTTGATTCCTCCCGGGTTTATGAATAATATGTATATACTATTCTAAATATTTAGAAAATATATATTCTATCATAGCATAAAAAATATTTTTAATAAAGAAGGGAGAGGCTGTGTATTTTCTATTGGGATTGAAGGATGAATTGAAGTAAAAAGCAGCCGAAAATAGTTTTCAGCTGCTGGAAAGTTTTCTAGTAAACGAGGGTTTATTCTTTTGCTATTTTCTCAACATTTACCCGTCCAGAAAAGAATGTAGCTCCACCGCCCATATCAGCAATTCGATCCGGTGTGAGGGAATTGACTAAATATTTCTTTTCGGAAACATCAGCCCAAAGGCCTTGTGTTACGACAACTCCGGAAAGTACATTTTCACCGACTGCTGCTTTCAATTCGCACTGGCCCCGGTTGTTCCAAATTAAGACAGTCTCTCCATCCTCTACACCCAGTTTTTCTGCATCTTTTGAATTGATATGCAAACGGGGTTCTTTTTCAAGCGAGAGATGTTTGTCATTATTAGAAAATGTTGAGTTTAAGAAATTATGATTTGGCGCTGGTACGAAATGAAACTTAAATTGGTCTTCCTCGACTAATGGTGTATATGTAGGAAGAGGAGGAAGGCCTTTTATTTTCAATTGCTCAGAATAAAGCTCAATTTTACCGCTTGGAGTTAACAGCTTTTTCGTCAACGGCGGTGATACATTAGCCTTTACGTACTGTTCTTTTTCTAGTCTTTCATAATCAATGCCTTTAAGGTAAGGAGTATGCAGTGCGTCAGAAATCATTTGCCTTTCTGTTTCGTATAGAGCCTCATCTTCATAGCCCATTGCTTTAGAAAGCAGCTGGAAAACCTCAAAATTTGATTTTGATTCACCATATTTTTCAATAACAGGTTGTTGAAGTTGGACGTAATGATGCCAGTACGATTTATAAAAATCTGTGTTCTCCAAAGAGCTTGTAGCTGGTAAAACGATATCCGCATACTTTGCTGTTTCCGTCAAAAATAAATCATGAACCACGATAAAAAGGTCATCCCGTGCTAACCCTTTTCTCACTTTATTGCTCGATGGAGCTACAACTGCTGGATTTGACCCGTACACAAATAGCGATTTAACAGGCGGATCTGCTTCAAGGAGTGCTTTTCCAAGTAAGTTCATGTTAATTATACGAGTGTTTTTATTCTTTAATAAATCAGGGCGCTGCAGTTTATTTGCATCGTGAGTCAAATGTTGACCATTGCCTTTGATCGCTCCGCCGCCTTGCAGCAGCCATTGACCAGTCAGGGCAGGAAGACAGGAAATGCTTCTCACAATCATGCCGCCATTATCATGATGCTGAGGGCCATTTCCAATGCGAATAAAGGAAGGAGATGTTTCGCCGTACATCCTTGCAAGCTTATAGATATCTTCTACTGGTATTCCGGTAATGGCTGAAACCGATGCAGGGTCGAACTGTTTTACATGTTCACGCAATTCCTCGTGTCCAACAGTATACTTCTCAAGAAAATCGTTATCTGTCATATTTTCAGCGAATAAAATTTGCATCATGCCAAGTGCTAGAGCAGTGTCGGTTCCAGGCAATATCGGGATAAACCAGTCTGCCATTCGACCTGTTTGATTTTTATGGACATCAATTACGACGATTTTAGCTCCATTCTTTCTTGCCTTTTGAGCAAGTACCACTTGATGCATATTCGTGCTTACAGCATTAATGCCCCAAAGAATGATCAATTTAGAATGAATGGTCTCCTCTGGATCTATACCAAAGCTGCCGCCCATTGTATATTGATAACCTTTTGAACCAGCGGATGAACAAATCGTTCGATCAAGTAAGGATGCACCCATGCGATGGAAGAAGCGGCGGTCCATTCCTTCTGCATTCAGATAGCCCATATTGCCGTAAAAACTATATGGAAGAATGCTTTCCGGCCCATCTGTTTGGATAAGACTTTTCCATTTCTTTGCAATAGTTTCTATAGCTTCTTCCCAGCTGATTTGTTCGAATCTACCTTCACCTTTTGGGCCTACTCGTTTTAGGGGATATTGGAGACGTTCATGATCATAGATACGATGCGTCATGTTTCGTACCTTGTTACAGATATTTCCTTGTGTGACAGGATGGTTAGGATCACCCTCTATTTTTATTATTTTTCCATTTTCTTTATGAACAAGCAGGCCGCATTGATCCGGACAATCCAAAGAACAGACCGATGGGAAAATCCCTGTTGGTTGATCGGCAAAAGAATTCACATTTTGACCTCCTTTTTAGAATTTAAGTGATTAATAAGATCATAAAGTAATATATGAATGGATTCAAACAATCTAGACAGAAAATTAATAAAATAGCAGTCCTATATTTTCTTAATATTCAAAAAGTAATTGTGTGTATACATATTAAAGTATTAAAATAAATAGAGATAGAGTAAATAGACGTCTAATTTATTTGAATTGAAAGCGTTGTCACTTCAAGGATCTAGTAAATGAAGAGGAGGTTCGTTATGTTAATTGGGGAAATGTTACAAAAACAAGCAGTTGAACATCCTCATCGTCCTTTTATTAAAATTGGGGAGGCTACCTACACATTTCGAGAGTTTAATAGATTGGTAAATCAAACGGCTGCCTGGTTATTAAGAGATTATGACATTAAAAAGGGCGCCCATATAAGCATCATTCTTCCTAATCAGATTGATTTTCTTTTGTTGTTTTTTGCGATTGCGAGGGCAGGGGGAGTGGTTGTCCCGATGAATCCGCATTTCAAAGCAGATTTATTATCGTATATGGTTGGGCAAAGTGAAAGTTCTCTTGTGATATGCCATCGAGATGTGGAGATGTTTGAAACATCGGAATCTGTAAAGAAAATCGTCATTGATAATGGAGAGATTGTTGACCTTGTAAGACATATTCAAGATGCTGATCTTCTCCCAACCGATGTGAATCAAGATGATCTTTTTAGTATTATCTATACTTCTGGAACGACAAGCAGGCCGAAAGGGGTTATGAATACGCAGAGTGCCTATTTAGCGGCGGGAAGAGATATCTCCAGTGCCTTGAATATTTCAAAGGACGATGTTACCTACTTATTTTTACCTCTGTTTCATGCGAATCCACAGTTTTATGGAATCATGTCTGCATTAATTGCAGGAAACACTCTCCTAATTGATGAGAGGTTTTCCGCGAGCGAGTTTTGGAAGAAAGCACAACAACAAGAATTCACTACTTTTACATATGTTGGAACCGTTCTTTCTATCCTGTTAAAAACAATGCCGTTTCAAGCTCCCCTTCAACATCAGATTAAAGGGGTTGGCGGTGGGGCACCGAAAGAGACGTGGGAACAGTTAACTGCAAAATGTGGACTAAAAATACATGAACTATACGGTATGTCGGAAACAGGAGGCTTTGTTACGATCAATTCCGTCAGCAAATACAAAATGGGAAGTGTCGGTATAACTAGAGATTGTGTACAAGTAGCCATTTTAAATGAACAAGATGAAGTTTGTGGCGCAAATGTAAAAGGGGAGATCGCTATTCGTCCAAACCAGCCAAATGTGATATTCGATGGCTATTATAATGAACCTGGAAAAACAGTCGAAGTATTTTCAAATCTTTGGTTCCATACGGGTGATATAGGCTGGTTTGATCAAGAGGGTTTCTTCTATTTTGAAGGCAGAAAGAAAGATATTATTCGAAAAAAAGGAGAAAACATTTCGCCGACTTATATAGAGGAAGTTTTTCAAAAATTGGACGTAGTGAAAGAGGCTGCTGCGGTTGGGATTTCTGATGAAATAGCCGGGGAAGAAATTAAGCTATGCTTGGTTATGGAAGAAAAGGAATTTTCTATAGAGAAATTGGTCCAATGGGGAAAAGAACATTTACCTGAGATCATGATGCCAAGGTATTTTGAAAGAATGGATGCTTTTCCAAAAACAGCTACAGAGAAAATTGAAAAACACAAACTGAAGGTTTTAGAAGATCAGGTGATCGATATCAAGCAATCTAACTAATTACATGAGAGGATGAGTCCATTGTATTTATCGGAGAGTCAGATGGAATTTAGAGATGAATTAAGAGAATTTGTTCAAGATTATATTTCCCCGACGGCCGATCAGCGAGACAAGGATGATGTCTATCCCACAGACATCATTAAGAAGATGGCAGAACGAGGCTATAATTCCTGGACATTGCCTGAAAAATATGGAGGTCAGAATGGTTCAAAACTTGAAGCTTGTCTTATTTTTGAAGAAGTCGCTAGAGGATGTGCGTCAACGGGGATTTCACTGATTACGATTTTTCAGGCTCAAACCATTCTCCATTTATATGGTACTGATACTTTGAAAGATAAGGTGTTAAAAGAGTTTAAGAATGGGTTGATTGCGTCCTATGCGTTAACAGAATCAAAACGAGGTTCAGATATTCGCAGTTTGGACACGAAAGCAGTAAAAAAAGGTGATAAATGGGTAATTAATGGCGCAAAGTCTTTTATTACAAGTGCTTCAGCTGCGGATGTATTTATTATCCTAGCGGAAACGGATGTTGGCGTCACTACGTTCTTCGTTGAAAAAGATCTCCCAGGCGTTAGAACAGTGGTAGGTGATTATTCACAAACGATAGGTCTTCGAAATGGTCCGCACTACGATGTCTATCTCGAAAATGTAGAAATTCCCGAATATTGTTTAATTGGAGTGGAGGGGAAAGGAATCAAACAAGCGGTGACAACATTGAATAATAGCCGGACATTGGCCGCAGCGATCAGTGTTGGGATTGCACGGGCTGCTTATGAGGATAGTCTTGCTTGGGTCATGAAACGGCAGGCATTTGATCAAGATGTGTTTGATTTTCAAGGGATTCAGTGGATGTATGCCAATATGCTGACAGATATAAATGCGGCGAGATTGTTGACCCATCAAGCAGCTACCCTTCATGACCAAGGGGATGCGGCGATCTCTGAATCAAGTCAGGCTAAGCTGTTTGCTGGTGAAACGGCCACCCGGGTTGCTGGTCAAGCCATTCAGGCATGCGGAGCATATGGAACAACGGTTAATGCACCATTTGGCCGTTATTTACGGGATGCAAAAGCCTATGAAATTGCTGGAGGAAGCAATGAAATTCTTAAGAATACGATTGGAAAAGAAATAAGAAAAAATTGGGCAAAACATACTCCGGCTATAAAGAATTAGATTCTCACATTAAATGGACGGACAGTTGACTTATTTCTCTTCGATAATTCGGTGTTATGGAGAATCTAGCTGTCCGCAATTCTTTCATAAAGGTGGTCCCTATGAAAAATAATTTTCACCCTCTCTTAGAGGGAGCTTATGAATTTCATGTTCACAGTTATCCTAGCATTTTCAGTCGCAAGCAAAGAGATTGGGAGCTCCTTGAAGACGCGAAAAAGGCAAAAATGGGTGGTTTTGTTTTAAAAAGTCATGAATCATCCACGGTTGAACGTGCTTACCTGTTAAGAGAAAAGGAGCCTTCCGTGAATGTATTTGGCGGAATTGTTTTAAATCAGCATGTTGGTGGACTTAACCCGTATGTAGTTGAAGCCTCTTTGATAATGGGCGGCAAGGTTGTATGGTTTCCAACGATTTCTGCTCGTCAGCACCAGGATTATTTTAAAAATAAAGCTACACAGTTATTTAATGGAAGTCCGCTGTTATCTCAGTCTGTTGTTTCAATTGAGAAAGAGGGTCGTCTACTTCCTGAGGTGGAAGAAATCCTCAGATTAATTAAAGAATATGATGCTGTTTTAGCGACAGGACACTTGTCTTTAAAGGAACAGCATGCGGTTGTTGAGGCTGCGAAAAAAGCAGGTGTTGAAAAAATTGTTATTCAGCATGCAGATATGGGAATTTCTAAAATCCCGCTTAGTGATCAACAGTTTTTTGCTTCACAGGGCTGCATGATCGAAAAGTGTTTATTGGCATGCAGCAATGATTTTCAAGATTTAACCATTGAGGATATGAAGAGGACGATTGACACCATAGGTTTTGAGTCCTGTATTCTAGTCACCGATTTTGGCCAGCCTCACAACGAAGCACCTGTTTATGGTTTAAATACATTCGTGGAGAAACTGCTGTTAGAAGGAATGAAGGAGAACCAAGTGACAAGGATGTTACAGGTTAATCCAAAAAGCTTATTAGGGTTACGTTCGTCAAGGTGGTTATTAAATCCCAGTCATTTATCCTTACTAAAAAAGGAAAGCCCTTCTATAGTTAGTAGAAGGGTGAAGTGACCTAGTTTCTTACAATTTTTTATTTAGTTTTTTTGAATGGACTGATTAACATTTCCTGCCTTGACGTTCTTAAACACATTAATGACAAATAATAGCACACCTAGGACGAGGACGTTAGGAAAGATCATTAGAAGGAACATTAAAGAGGTATTGCCCACAAGCAGGAAGGATAAACCTAGCATAAATAATGGGAACGAGATATTGTGCAGCCAAAAATGGAGTTTTGCTAACATGGTCTCTCCACTTTTTGGGAATAACACATACACTACGCCAAATAAAGCCATTGAAGCCCATCCAACAAGGTTAATGTGAGCATGTGCACCAGATAGCCTGTGGTCCCCTAAAATTTCCATCGATAATCCCATTACCACGCCAATAAGAAAGTAAATGACTGCAATTTTAAGAAAGAGGATACCTAATCTCATTGATTCACCTCCAATATTTACAATTTTCTATCTGTAAAAGTATATAAAGTCCCATTGGTAACTATTACCTAATACTATAAATTTTAATGTAATAAAGGGTAGACAACTCACGCGGGGTTAGAATGTTGACCGCCATATATTCACCAAAGAATGCGTGCTTTTTAAATGGAATGTATCCTGTTTATTTAACAGATAATATGGGAGGTAGAAAGGAGGGCGTAGATGTCAACTAATAAGAAAGATGATGAACTTTTGAAGCAGCCACTAATGTCTACTGGTACAACAGAAGCAGGATATAAGAAGGAAGAGACGAAAACAAAAGCTGTGACACAGCCAAAGATTGGTGAGACCATTATGGGGGATGACGGGATTACCGGTAGAATTAGGTAAAGGATTTCATGGGGCAGACCCTTATCCCCACAGTAAATTACAAGATGGACTTAAAATTTAGATTGGAGGAGTGAATACATCATGAAAACAAAAGATGATTTCCTAGAAGGGGCTAAAGTGACAAAAGATAATCAAATTTATGGAACCCCAAACAGTAAGAGTAAAAATGGAACGGGTGACTCTCCAAACGATAATGTTGGAGTGAATTCATCCAGAAAAAATCGTTAAAATGACAGCCAAGATTTCCTTGGCTGTTTTTTATGTTCTTTAGCGTGCATGAATACTGGGGTGAGCTTTCAAATAGTTGCAATCTGTAACCTTTCTGTGTGTATACAGTCTAATATAGCAGGGGGTGACTATGTTGAAAAAAATAATATTCTCACTTATCTTTTTTAGTTTTATACTGACAGCTGTGGGTTGTGGTTTGGGAACTCCATCAGATTCTGTGATTTCTAGCGATGTTGATTTTGGAAAAAAAGATTATCAGAAAGTGGTCTCAGCCAATAATCAATTAGGTCTAGACTTACTATCAATAGCCGAGAGAGATCAAAACGGAAACATATTTATTTCTCCTGCAAGTTTATTCATGGCTTTGTCGATGGTCTATAATGGAGCGGATGGAACAACCAAGGAAGAAATCTCCGAAGTCCTTAAGATAAAGGGGATCGATACAACGGAGTTAAACAAGGCTAACGCTTCATTGATAACCAGCCTCTATCAAAATTCTAAGAGCGTTCAAATTAGGATCGCAAACTCGATCTGGATAAACGAAGATTTTCATTTTCAGCCTGAATTCTCTCAGAATACACAAGATTATTTTAATGCAGAGATAGAGGAAATCGATATTTTTGACTCCAAGTCTGCTGAAATGATCAATGACTGGGTTAAAAAATCGACCAACAATAAAATAGAAGAGATTGTGGAAAGTCCATTGAATCCAGATTTAGTGGCGCTGCTGATAAACGCCATCTATTTCAATGGAGATTGGAAATTTGAATTTGATAAAAAGCAAACAAAGGATAGAACTTTCTATTTGAATGACGGGACTGCAAAGGAAGTACCATTAATGTCACTTAAAGAGAATTTGCCTTATTTGGAAACCGAACATTTTCAAGCTGTTTCACTTCCTTATGGGGATGAAGAAATGAGCATGAACGTATACCTTCCAAAAGAAAATACTAGTCTAGCTGAGTTTGAAAAGATGATGACAAATAGTAATTGGGAAAAATGGAACGAGGACTTTCGTGAAGAAGAGGGTACAGTAATGCTCCCTAAATTTAAGCTGCAATATGAAGTGTTGTTAAATGAAACACTTAAGGGGCTGGGGATGCCGACTGCTTTTAAAAAGACAGCCGATTTCACGAAAATGGTGGAAGAAAGCGGTCCGTTATGGATAAATTCAGTAAAACAAAAAACATATATTGATGTAAATGAAAAGGGTACTGAAGCGGCTGCAGTAACATCAGTCGAAATGGTAACAGAATCAGCGCCAGCAAATAGGCCATTTTATATGGAAGTAAATCGTCCGTTTTTCATAAGTATCACAGACAATCTAACTGGCACAATACTTTTCCTGGGTTCAATCTCTAATCCGCAGGAATTATGATTATCTTTAAATCCAAGTAGGAGATGATAAAGAGCAGGTTTAAAAATAGAAGAGAGGGAGCTAGAGATGAGAATAGTTGGTGTAATTGTCCTTGTGATTGTGTTTGGTTTTATAGGCTTTGTAGCGACAGTGATTGCCTCGCTTACTAGAGATGCTGGGTTTTATGTGCCTTTTGTTCCAACCGTCACAGCAGGGCTAATAGTGATGATCATTCTAGGAATCTATGGGAAATGGAAAAATAAAGTAACGAAAATGTTTGGAATTGTTTTCTTTTCTTTATGTATTTTATCTGTCGTTGTTTATGAGGGATATCAAGCTTATTTAGAGAGTCTTGAGGTTGTAAGTACACAAGATGTCGATTTGTCAGAGTACATGCCATTTGTAGAAAAGACAAAAGCGGTTGTACTCGAGGAGCCATCATCATTCAAAATACAAGACAATTTACCAATGTTAGATGGTGCAACCGCATTGTACCCTGTTTATTCGGCTTTTGCACAAGCAGTATATCCGGAGAAAGAGTATCCCCTTTATGATGGGGAAGTCGTCTCTAGTCAGACCAGTTATGCATATGAACGTCTCCTAAGAGGTGAGGTGGACATGGTTTTCATGGCACATCCTTCTGCAATGCAAATGAGAATGGCTGAGAAGCAAGGAGTTTCCTTAAAACTGACCCCGATCGGCCGGGAAGCCTTTGTCTTTTTCGTACATCAAAAAAATCCCGTTGAGGAACTAACAATAAACCAAATACAAGGAATCTACTCGGGTGAAATCACGAACTGGAAAGAAGTTGGTGGAAATAATGAAGAAATTCGTGCATTTCAGCGCCCTGATGGCAGCGGCAGTCAAACGGCTCTACTTAGTGTGATGAACGGAATTCCGTTAATGGAGCCTCCTTCAAAGGATATTGTATCGGCGATGGGAGGTATTATAAAAGAAACGACTAATTATCGGAACAGAACAAATGCGATTGGGTTTTCTTTTAGGCACTTTTCGCAGGAAATGGTAAATAATGGGGAAGTAAAAAATATTGCGATTGAAGGTGTTTTGCCTTCAAAGGAGAATATTCAAAACGAATCCTATCCAATTGTCGATCAATTTTATTGTATAACAGCGGGCAGTAAGAATCCTCATATTGACTCTTTTATTGATTGGATACAGTCTGAACAAGGCCAGTGGATTGTAGATCAGACGGGATATGTGCCGCTAAACTAATCGCGGGCTGTTTATATCAAATATTTCAAAAATCCTATTATGCGAAACAAAAATGATACCTTTATTAAGATTACTATTATTTCATAGTAATATTTCTTCTATATAATCTAAGGTAAGGTTGGTAAGACAATAAATTATATATAAGAAGTCAGCTAGTTATGCTAGCTGGCTTTTTTTTTATTTAAAATAAGGCAGGCTTATCGTCTCATCTTGAGAATAGTCCTGCCTTTGGAAAGTTAGTAAGCGTCTGTTGATATTTGATATTTTTGATTAATTCATAACAGTTAGAATATGGAAAGCTTAAGACTTGAACTATGAAAGGGGCTTTAGGGGTTAATTTCTTGTTGGTTGAATTTCTGATGTATGTTAATTAGCTGGTCAAGTTTCTGACTGTATTTGATGGTTTCTGGATGTGATAACCCTTTTGTTAATCCTGAATCAATCATTTGGTTTCTAAGATCTTTAATATCTTTGTTTAAATCGAGGCAATCTAGATCTACTTTCATTTTTTCTGCTCCTAAATGTTTTACAAAATATTATTATAGTTACGGGAATTTAGGAAATTTTATTTTATGTACTTAAATGGTCCCCTTTCTTCTTTGAAAAAGTCTATTTTGTAATGTTAATTGTTAACACTACTATATAGTATCTACATTTTTGATGGAAAAT
Source organism: Robertmurraya dakarensis (assembly GCF_900156875.1). Taxonomy (GTDB): domain Bacteria; phylum Bacillota; class Bacilli; order Bacillales; family Cytobacillaceae; genus Robertmurraya; species Robertmurraya dakarensis. The sequence continues at coordinate 1,651,176 of NZ_LT707408.1, forward strand.
TGAATACTTTCGACAAAGATTCTAAAAAAATTACATTATTTACGAGAGAAATGTCTCGTTCTGGATTGTGATTATAAAAAAGTATTTCTTTGGAATATCTTTTTTGTTTTAAAATGAAACAGTTCAGTAATTTAATTCAAAAGCAAAATGCTCAAAAGACTTTATGTACAAGTTTATGTCAAAACTGTGCATAAAGTCTTTTGAGCTGTAACAATATTTTATGATTTATTATTAAATCGCAAATACATGATTGTCGATTTTTTTCACAACTTCACGGGTGCGAATCCAATTATCTGTTGCAATTTCTGGATTATAGAAATAGATAGAACCGTTTAAGTCATCTTTTCTCGTTAAAGCATCTTGTACTGCTTTTTTCGAATTTGCTGAAGCAGGTTTGTTAATTTCACCATTTTGTACAGGTGAAAAAGCATACGCATTGCCGACTACCTCATGAACTACATCTGTCACATTGTCTGGGAATTCTGATGACTCTACTCTGTTTAATACTACTGCAGCAACCGCAACTTTACCTGCGTAAGATTCACCTTTTGCTTCTGCTTCTACTAAACGAGCTAATAGATCTTTTTCTTTATTTGAAACCTCTATTGGTTTTTGTAAAGATATAGTCGTCTTGCTGGCAATACCTTCTATTGGCTTTGAGGCATGTAATGATAGCGATACCTCTTCTTCAGGTAACTGAAGCTGTTCTTCAATAGTGTTCGTCTCACTTTTAACCTGCTCCGTATCTACTATATTATCGTCTTTAACTTCTGGAACTTCTGTAGTTTCCGCAAACGTTTGATTTTGTAACCCTATAAATGAAATTGCGGCTACACAAGCTACAATTAGTTTTTTCATGTTAGTGTTTTTCATAGATGCTACCTCCTGTAACCTCGTATGGTATTAACACTAACACGACCCTGTCCTTATTTTACAGAACGATTCCGTTACATTTCATTGTAGTTTAATGAAAAACATTACAGGGACGATAGAAATGTGACATTTATCCTTGATTTTTGTCATATTACGTCCAATATTTATAGAGTAGAGGTAATTATACCCAATACTCTCATAAAGTACTAATTAAATTAGTCTAAATAAAACTATTTTTAAAATGCTGATTAAGTTTATTACTTCTATTCAAGTACAACCTTAATAATATTTGGAAATAATAAGTGGATGGGAGTTGTTATTTGTAGAATGTTACAAAGAGATTGATCATTCCATTGTGAAGGGTGATACTATACTAAATAATAGAAAAAAACATTATACTAAAAGAAGTGGAAATCTAATCTCAATTAATACCTCTTATTCTGATGAGTAGATTAGGATTAATTGACTAAGAAGATTGAAGGGCTAAATTATTTCAAAGGAGGCAACCATCTATGGGTCATAAGAATTTAATTCGTACTTTGATGATAGAAATACCCTCAGTTCCGGGAAGTCTGGGAAAATTAGCAACGACTATTGGTCTTGCAGGCGGAGATATTGGAGAAATTGAAACGGTACAGGTAGGACCAGCTTCTACTTTGAGGAATATTACAGTGAACGTGGAGAATGAATCAAAGCTGACGGGATTGATAGATGATATTAACGATTTAGGAGATGGATTTAAGGTTCGTACCGTTTCTGATGATGCACTTCTTGCACATACAGGCGGGAAAATTCACATGACGAGCAAAATGCCGATTCGGTCATTGGCAGACTTAAGGCGAGTATATACCCCAGGGGTAGCCAATGTCTGTCGGGCCATAGAGGAGGATCCATCAAAAGCAAGGATATATACGAGTATTGGCAATTCAGTAGCTATTGTTACAGATGGCACGGCCATTCTTGGTCTTGGAGATATTGGGCCTGTTGCGGGAATGCCCGTAATGGAGGGGAAGGCTGCTCTATTTGATCAATTTGCTGGAATTAGTGGTGTTCCGATACTATTGAACACAAAAGATCCGGATGAAATTGTTCAAACCGTGAAAAACATTTCTGTAGGATTCAGCGGTATTCTTTTGGAGGACATTGGATCTCCACATTGTTTTGAAGTGGAAGAACGTCTTATGAAGGAACTGGATATCCCGGTTATGCATGATGATCAGCATGGTACTGCTGTGGTCACATTAGCAGCAGCAATTTCTGCATGTAAAAGTGCTGGGGTGGATTTAAAAGAAGCAAGGGTTGGGCAAATTGGGCTTGGAGCAGCAGGGTTAGCGATAAGCCGCTTGTTAATGGCCTATGGTGTGAAAACAATGCTGGGTGCTGACAAATCAACTAAAGCAAAAGAACTCTTGAAGCATTATGGTGGTCAACCAATTGATAGTCTTGAAGAACTGATGGAAGGCAGTGATATTGTCATCTCCACAACTGGTGTTCCGGGGCTTATCAAAAAAGAATGGGTACAACAAGGTCAGGTCATCCTTGCACTTTCTAATCCTAAGCCGGAAATTGAGAGAGAAGATGCTCTTGAAGCCGGAGCTGCCTTTGCTGCGGATGGACGTATTGTTAATAATGTCCTCGGTTTTCCAGGGATTTTTAGAGGAGCTTTAAATGCCCAGGCGAAGGAAATTAATTATCAAATGCTGGTTACGGCGGCAGAAACGATTGCTGCTTGTACAAAAGAAGGGGATTTAGTTCCACACCCGCTAGATCCTAACGTACATAAAATGGTGGCACAAGAAGTTGAAAATGTTGCGGTAAGAATGGCATTAGAAAAAATTAGAAACTAATGTAACCTCCTCATTATGAAGTGGAGGAAATAACAAAATCGTATTAGAACAAACAAAAACCGCTTGGAACGTAAATGCTTTTTCCAAGCGGTTTCAACATTTTAATGTGGGTTACCATCCGCGGCTTGCACCCCCGCCCCCTGAAGAGCCCCCGCCTCCTCCTCTATATCCACCGCCGCCACGGCCGCCTCCGCGTGCCAAGATGGACAGAAGAATATGAGTGAGAAATCCGCCAAAAAATTTGAAATCAAGAAATACAACAACGACAATGATGATAAACAATAACCATAAGGGAATGCCAGGCCCTTCATTTTCTGTGTGGACTTCTGCATATGGCTGGACTGATTGTTGTCCTCCTTCAATTCCATACTCGGCTAGTACTTCTTTAGCTAAAATTTTATAAGTTTCCAAAACCGCCATGTTTGGCTGTTCTAATTTCAAGTATGGAAGTGTAACTTGATCGAGGATACGGCCAACTTTTCCATCGGGGAGCCGACCTTCCAATCCATATCCCACTTCAATTCGCAATGGTTTTTTTGTCATACCGGGTGAGGGGTTCATACCAATGACCATTAATACGCCGTTATCTTCTTGATAACGGCCGATCCCATATTGACGAAACGCTTCATTAGCGTATTCCTCAACTGTTGCATCACCAATTGATTCAACTGTTAATACTGCAATTTGTGCAGAGGTCTGATCCTCAATGCTTCTCCCAATCCTTCTAATTTCGGCTTCTTCCTGTTCTGTTAGTACATCTGCGAAATCTTGGATATAAATATCTCCGACTGGAGCTGGGATTTGGGGATTTTCAGCAAATGCTGTTCCAATAATAAGGTAAGAGACGCAGAACATACACATTATGCAGAAAATCCTAAGCATTCTCATTAGTCATTGCCTCCAAAGTTAACTTCGGGCGCTGTTTGTGCACTTGGGTCTGCCTCAAAATATTCTTTTTCATCAAATCCTGTTATGTTGGCGATGATTACACCTGGAAATCGCTTCACTCTTTTGTTATATTCAGCGACCTGGTCGTTGTAATCCTTGCGGGCAACAGAGATCCGATTTTCCGTACCTGATAATTCATCCATTAGCTGTGTAAACTGCTGATCTGCTTTCAGATTAGGGTAGTTTTCAACAACTACAAGAAGGCGGCTTAATGCTCCAGTCAATTCAGCGTTTGCTGTTGCTTCTTCTTCCGGTGAATTTGCACCTGCGAGCCTCGCTCGTGCATCGGCAATATCAGTGAGGACCTCCTCTTCATGTGAAGCATACCCCTTAACGGTATTAACAAGGTTCGGGATCAAGTCGAGTCGTCTTTGCAACTGATTCTCGATTTGAGAATATGATTGATCCACATTTTCCTCTAAAGTAACAAAGTTGTTATAGCTAGGTATAACCATTAGCAATGCACCGATTACTACCACGCCTAAAATGGCCAGGACCACTAACCCTTTTCTCAAGTAAATCACTCCTTTCACATTATTATGTATTCACTGATGAAAAGTTATAGATGATTGTGCTTAAAACTCTAAATAACAAGAAACAGCCAAACAAATTGCTTTGTTTGGCTGTTTCACATCTTTGTTCAACGTTGTTAAGGGATTACGCCAGCAAACTCTAAAAGGGTCAGGACAATTTCGAAGAGGATCAGAAGAACAATAACCCATTCGACGAAGAGCCCCCGAATGGAATGGCTGATGTTAGAAAATCCGTCCATGATGTTATAAAGAATTTCGGTTTTATTTTTTAAGATTTTATAGCGGTCTGTTAATTCAAAAAACTCCACCATGCTATCGTAAAATTCCCCAGCAGTGCTGCTTGTCCATGTTATATCAGGTTTATCTAGTATCATGATATAGGCAATGGTATTATATTCGTGGCGGACAATTTTCGCCGTTGTTCTCGCTAATTCCTTGTTTCCTATCCTAAGCTTCCCTTTTTCCAATCGATCTATCATATTTTCCAGCTTATCGTGGATGATACTAAGCTGGTCTTCTGTTTTTTGTAGGGCAACAGATTTTGCAAGCACAGTAGAAATCAGTTCGGGGTAAAAGTCTTCAAATTCTGGTACGACTACAAATTCATCATTTAACTCAATATCTTCGTTATCTATAATGTGGAGACTGTAATCATCCGTATATCGATCTGCTTGTACTAGATTAACATCAGGTTCAAATGAGCGGATATATCTTAAGAATCCTCTTATCTCATCTTCACCGGCAGCATTAATGAATACGATACTACCAAAAGAAAAAATCAATACTTGCTGCATTTCTCTTACATTATGATTAAGAATGGAAGCTAGGATGGCGCCTTTCAAGATTAATGGTTCTTCCCAAGTGAATTTTTTAGGGATGCCGCAATCATTAGCAATTTTGTTCAAATCAATTTCATTTGTTATTGCAAAGGCTTTAAAAGTAATAGGTTCCATTTATCTCAGCTCTTTCTAAAAAATAGTTTTTCTTTGATTTTATTCTATTTTTTACTAAAACATGCTTGAACAATTATGGATTACTAGATTTTATTTTTGATACACTATCTTGGATTCCAGAGCTAATTTTATTACCGTTTAGAATTTTATATTGGTTTTTAAGGATGCTAGGAAGGTTCGTTGCACATCTATTAGATGCTTTATAGGCTGCTATTTGTGAGAAAAGGTATTGGAGAGGGATTCCTATAACCTTTTCTTTTTTGTTGGTAGAAAACCCTGGAATTTTTGGGAACGGCTTTTATTTGGCTTGCAGTAGTTGTTCCTTATTCTTTCCTGATAAGTACTTCCGAACGCTTCTCGTTTTTGGTCTCAAAAAGGCTTAAAAATACATCAACAATGTGAGGGTCGAACTGGGTACCTTTATTTCTACGAATTTCATTGAGGATATGGTCTAGTTCTAGTTCCTTTCGATAAACTCTCATGGAGGACATTGCATCGAAGGCATCAGCAACAGCTACAATGCGGCTTAAGAGGGGGATTTTTTCTCCTTTTAAACCGTTAGGGTATCCTTTCCCGTCGTATCTTTCATGATGGTATAAAACAATGTCGTGTATTCCGTTTTCCTTGAAAGTAGAAATATGCTTAACGATATCGTAGCCGATTGTTGGATGAGTTTTGATGATATTATATTCCTCGTTTGTTAATTTACCTGGTTTGTTTAATATCTCTTCAGGAATCCCAATTTTCCCAATATCATGCAGTAAACCTCCGATGTGAATAATTTCGCATAATTCATTTGATAGATTCATCTTTTTTGCGATAGCAGCAGAAAATGTTGCAACGTTCTCGGAATGGTGCATTGTGTAAGCATCCCTAGAATCTAACGCTTTTGCAAGGGCTCTAGTGAATTCGATAGAGTCCTCTCTCACTTTCTGCAGGTTTTTCATTAAGCCAACAGTGATAAATGTTATTAATAGATAAGTGAACAAATATGCGATAAATATTCCTGCACCTGAAGCGGGTTCTGGAATCAGCATGAATCTAGAGACGACGATCATAAAGGCAAGAACTGCTATAACCCAAGGGGAAAGGTTATAGAAGCCAAGACCTAGAAATATGGCACAAAATATGTAGAGTATGTAGGAACTTCCGTCTTTCTTAAGAATAATTCCATTAATCGTAATGCTTAACAAGAATAGAATAAAAAACATGTATCGAAAGTATTTAGGATGATAAAACCATCTCTGAAGGGTGTTCAGCATTATTTCTCCTCCATTTGTTTCTATAAGATAGGAGCCATCTGCACACGCGGACGGAGCAGCCCTTTTTCCTGTTAGTTTTAGCAAATAGATCGATATTAATGAGTTTTTTCACCGTAGATGAGATCTCAGATAGTCTGGATGTTATAGTTTTTATTGTGAAATTAAGGTAATGCTGTAATACATTATGGCTTTCTGGCACCCGATGAAAAGGTTTATTATAATCAAGAGACATGAAATTTAAGAATACAATGTTGTCAATCACAAAAAAGTGATATTATTGAAAGTAAAATAATAATGATCATCATTTTGTTAGGGGCATACAATGAAAAATTCATACATGAAAACAGCGAGTGCTGTATATATCAATTACTTCCTGCTTGGAATGGTTAATATTATGCTGGCTTCCAATATGTCATATTTAACAGAGCAATGGGATACAGATGCAGCAGGAATCAGCTTTATAATTTCCGCGATCGGGGTCGGAAAGCTGTTGTCTTATGCGTTGTCGGGTATATTATCAGACAAAATTGGGAGAAAACCATTAGTCATTTTTTCCACAATCGCAATGGCTGTCTTCTTAATTGGGACGCCGCTATCTCCAAGCTATGAATTTGCATTCGTATTTGCCTTAATTGCAGGAATAGGCAATTCAGCAATGGATGCTAGTTCATACCCTGGTTTGACAGAAATGTTCCCGAAGTCGGCAGGGTCTGCTAATGTTTTAGTAAAGGCTTTTATATCTGCTGGGGCAACATTGCTGCCAGTCATGATTTTGTATTTCTCAAATAATAATATGTATTTTGGATATGCGTTTTTTGTACCTGCAGTGATTTTCTTAGTAAATATGATCTTACTATTCACTGTTTCCTTCCCAGATCATCGAAATATGCAAAAAGTTAATAGCCGGGATAACTCTCAGGACCGGAAATTTCATACAAAACCGATATTCTTCAAGGAAGGTCTAGCATTAGTGTTAATTGGATTTACTTCGACAGGTTTGTTTACTGTTTCACAAATTTGGATGCCAACCTTTGGTCAAGAGGTAGTGGGGATGGCGGTAAACGATTCGTTAAAGTTATTGAGCTATTATAGTGTCGGCGGACTTATTTCGGTTTTAGTGCTGTCTTTTTTGTTAAACAAATTTCTGCGTCCGATTACAGTTATGATAATTTATCCGATGATTACTTTGGCATCGATTGTTATAATTTTGACCATAAAAGTACCGATCGTTACTGCAGTCACAGCCTTTTTTATTGGTTTTTCAACAGCTGGAGTTTTTCAACTAGCGATTACGGTTATGTCTGAACTATTTTGGCAGCGCAAAGGCACAGTAACGGGAATTTTAGCAACTGCTTCAGGAATTGCAGCCATTCTGATGCCGATCGTGACTGGCGCCATGGCGAAAAGAGGGGCGATTTCGATTATATTTGTGTTCGATGGTGTTCTTTCAGCTATAGGTTTTTTCGCAGCTTGCTATGTTTATTTGAGGTACAAAAAGTTACTTAATATAAGAGTTATTAATAAAGAAGGACAATTGCAAAAAGTTAAATGAATTGAATCAAGGTGAGAGCTGGTGAGGAGTTAAAATTCTTAACAGCTCTCAGTTATTTTTCAAAAGGAATGTACCGAAGATGACTTGTCTTAATGTTGAGATTTTTAAAAAGTTCTCATGAACCATATATTAATATACAAAGTTAGTTTATGATAGTGAGAAAGGTTCTTAACTGAAAAAGAAAGTGGGGAAACAATGTTTGTCTCGTATTTACTCGTGTTTGTGTTAGCTGCTATTCCGTTATTTGAACTCATTGCTGTTGTACCATTAGCCATTATTGGTGGACTTTCTCCTGTTCCAGTTTCCATTTTAGGGTTTTTAGGGAATTTACTAACAGTACTTCTGCTAATTGTTTTCATTGATCGAATTAAGTTATGGAGGAAAGCAAAAAAACAGAAAAAAGCCGCAGTGATTGTCCGCGATGGTGATAACCATTTGGAATCAGAAGAGGTTGTGGTGGAACCGGAAACTAAGAAAGAAAAACGGGCAAGAGAACTATTTGAAAAATATGGATTGCCTGGATTAACGATTATCGGGCCATTTTTTGTGGGCTCACATATTTCTGCTTTTATGGCCATGAGCTTTAGTGCTAAGAGAACCTTGGTGACTGTGTGGATGATTGTCAGTTTAGTGTTATGGACGATTGTATCTGCTGTTGCAGCAAGTTATGGAGTTTCCTTTTTCTATCCTAACGTTGAGGAAAATGGCTTCCTCATCCGGATATTTAATTAATAAAGTCTGTTATCACTCCCTTATTTGACCAATAATTTCCGAGCACAGTCACCTCAAGCAGGTGCACTGTGCTTTTTTGTGTATAGCAAGGAATTAGGGTCTTTCTTTAAAAGCCTACATAACCATCTCCTTATTGGAAATTATATGAAAGGAAAAGTTTCCTGAAAGGACGGAACACATATGGATGATTTATTGATTGCCCGTTCCCTGTTTGGGACTACAATGGCCTTTCATATTATTTTTGCGACCATTGGGGTTGGACTTCCCCTGATGATTTTGACAGCAGAGCTCCTTTATCAAAAAACAAAGGATTTAGAATATGTGGTGATGGCCAAACGCTGGACGAAAGCGTTTGCCGTGTTATTAGGAGTTGGGATTCCTACAGGAACAATTGCTGGTACGCAATTATCGTTATTATGGCCGGGCTTTATGGAAGTGATTGGTCGAGTTATGCCGCTGCCGTTTCAAATTGAAATTTATGCTTTTTTTATTGAAGCCTTATTTATGTCCATCTACGTATATGCGGCGGAACGAATTGCTCCGTGGATGCGGATTGTCAGCTTGATTTTAGTGGCTTTGGGAGCGCTTGCATCGGCTGTGCTAATTACCAATGTTCATGCGTTTCAAGGAACACCGGCCGGTTTCCGGATTGAAGACGGCAACATTGTGGATGTTAATCCATGGGCTGCTTTCTTCAATGCTAGCTTTTTCGTAACGGCTGGCCATGTCGCCTTATCCGCTTATGTAACAGGGGCGTTCGTTGTTGCGAGTGTGGCTGCGGTAAAAATGCTTCGCAATGAGTACGGCTCGAGATTGTATCAGTTTCATCAAAAAGCTTTGATGATTAGTCTAGTTGTTGGGGGCATTGCTGCTTTTGCAACAGCGTTAAACGGACACACAGCTGCTCAATATTTACATGAATACCAACCAGAAAAACTCGCAGCTGCGGAAGGGTTATTTGAAACACAATCTCATGCTCCGCTAGCTATTGGTGGATTTACCGACCGCGAAACGGAATCGGTGAAATGGGGAATTGAGATTCCTTGGGCCTTGAGTTTCCTTGCTGGAAACAGCTTTGATACGGTTGTTGTCGGCTTGAACGATTTCCCTGAGGAATGGTGGCCGCCTTTGTTCATACATACGTTATTTAATGCAATGGTCTTGATTGGGTCTTTATTGATTTTGATTGCGTTTGCTGGGATTGTATGGAAAAAGTTACTAAAAAAAGATCGTTTTCCAAAATGGTTTTTATGGTTATTGATCACTTCGGGACCGTTAGCTGTTGCTGCGATTGAATTCGGTTGGATTTTTGCATGTACTGGACGCCAGCCTTGGGTAATCTATCGTATTCTTTCAACTGCGCAAGCCGCTACTACTGCGACTGACCTTGGCTTGTTATTTATTTTATTTATAACGGTTTACATTATCCTCGCGATTGCTGTTGTGTTGGTCTTACTTTATTACTTTAAGAAAAATACGGTCTTGGATGATATTAGACGGGCGGAAGACAAAAATGTTCAATTATTTAGTTCTAACTCTTAGGGGGCTTTCGTTATGACGGACGCACTAATTGCAATTACAGTACTTTGGGGGTTTGTGTTTATTTACGCTGTAATGGCGACAATGGATTTTGGTGCAGGATTTTGGTCGATGATTTACATTAACCGGGAAAAAACAAAAGCAACGAACATTGCCAACCGCTACCTATCACCCACATGGGAAGTTACGAATACGTTTATTGTTGCATTGGTCGTGGCGGTATACAGCTTGTTTCCGGCAGCTGCTTATACGCTCGGAACGATTCTTTTAGTTCCTGGAAGTATGATTTTATTATTACTTGCTTTAAGAAGTGCATTTCTCGTCTTTTCTAATATTGCTACAGAATATCGCAAACCGTTAACGTATATTTCGGGCATTACAGGGATTTTAATTCCGGGACTGTTAATCAGTGTGCTCCCAATTACACATGGGGAATTTGTTGAATATGGATCGGGATTTGCACAGCTTAATCTCGAAGAATTATTTACGAATGCTAATGTATATGCGTTTATTGGGTTTGGCATTAGCAGTACTCTATTTCTATCGTCTGTTTTGCTTGCGGATTATTCAAAGGTCTCAAATGAAATGGATGCATATCAAGTGTATCTTCGCGATGCAAGAATATTTGGTCCGATTTCATTAGCGATGGCGTTCCTAATTATGTTGACCTTACGTGGTGAGGCGCCTTGGTTGTATGAAAAAATGATGGAAGATTTCCCGCTCCTTTTGTTTTCATTGTTCTTCTTTTTACTTGGTGGCGCTGGATTATTTCTCCCCTCATTTTTTGAAAAAGGGGTCCGCGGGATGCCGCGGCTTGCGATGATAGCAGTGACTATTCAGTATTTGGCTGCAGGTTACGTGTATGGAAAGGCCCATCTTCCGTATATTGTCTACCCTAACGTGACGATTGAATCCGCGTTTACCGATCCCAATTCGTTTCGCGCTGTATTTGTCACCTACATCGTAGGCTTTGCAATCCTGTTTCCTGGATTTATTTATTTTTGGAGCTTATTTATGCATGATAAACGCTATTTGCGTCAAAGAAAACCAAAAGAAGGAACCCAATCATGAAGATGGAAGAAAATGGAAGGTGCCTGCACCTTCCATTAGATTTTTGATTTGTGATAATGGTCTATAATTTTAAGTCAAGTTAATTTATAATTTACGATAGTGTATGCTTTTACAGGTGATGAAAAACAATTTTGATGGCCAATTAGACTAGTGACTCTTGTCAGAATATTTAACTGGCCTGAGTCTTTTTTATTTATGCTGTATTCGGAGGAGTAGTGATGATTTATCTTTTTATTGGAGTAGCTGGTTCCTTTGGGGCTATTCTAAGGTATATGACTGGTGTTGTTTTATACGATGAAAGTGTTGTCTTTCCATTTGCTACCTTAACTGTTAATCTTATCGGAAGTTTTCTGTTAGCTTGGTTTACAACGGGTATAGTGAAGTGGTTTTCATTATCACCGCTTTTTAAAGCTGCGATAGGAACAGGATTTATTGGGTCGTTCACCACTTTTTCTGCCTTAAGTGTTGAAACGGTCACCCTTGTTAGAAATGGTGATCTGGTCCTAGCGTTGATTTATGTATTAGTAAGTGTTTTTGGAGGATTAGTGATGAGCCGGGTAGGCTTTAGTCTTAGTAAAGGGGAAGCAGTGTGATGAGCATATTTCAAATTTTATTAGTGGGAGCTGGCGGGTTCTTTGGGGCGATTTCGCGTTTTTTTGTAAGTCAATATATCAATAAAAGGGTTTCAGCATCCATTCCCATTGGTACACTTTTTATTAATTTATTAGGATCATTTCTTCTTGGTTTATTAATCGGAATGGGTGTTGGAGAGTATTCCTTCTTATTAATTGGCACAGGTTTTATGGGGGCATTCACGACCTTCTCGACATTTAAATTAGAGGGTATACAGTTGCATTTGAGCAATAAGAAAAAAGAATTTTTCATTTATCAATTAATCACTTACGCTGGGGGAATATTATTAGCTTTTATAGGGATTTTGTTAGGTCCTTATTTAACATAATCATTTTTTAAAGACAGTCGATCCAGGTTATGAACCTGATAATAGGACTTTAGGAATTAGGTGGATTCTTATTAGTAACGCGTTAACTGAGAAAAGTGTCGAAACTAGAAGAATAAAAAGCCTTGAAATTGAAAGCGTTTTCAAATATACTAAAAATAGGTTGGATGGCATGCGTGGCCATCGTGGTATCTGGCGTAGGCGGGGCCGATACGATTGGAGACGAACTTAGAAGACTTACCTTATGAATTTCTACTAGAACAATATATAAGATGGTGCTAAGTGTAAAAAGGGCAGTAAACTCTTTATGAAAAGGGTTTGCTGCTCTTTGTTTTTGTTCTTTTGAATATTGGGATTTTTCAGGTGAATAGACAGTGTTTAATAATAAATAAAATATTCAAAATTATTTGACTATTATTATAAAATTATGCTATTCTCTCTGTATTAATATCGCTGAGTAGATGTAAATATATTTTTTGATTGGAGATGAAGAGATGATCAAACTTAAGAGCCTTTTTATTTTTTTGATGTTTATTGCCATTATTTCTTTAGTTGGATGCAATTCAAGCTCTAGTTCGACCGATAGTAAAGACCCAGAGCAAGCTTCTGAAGGAGATGAACCTATTACTTTAAAAGTTGCTACGTTCTTCCCTGAAACTTCCAATACACATACCAACTTTGTAAACCCATGGATGGAGAAAGTAGAAGAATTAACAGAGGGGAAAGTAAAGTTTGATTATTATCCTTCTGAACAATTAGGGAAAACCGCTGATATGCTGGGGTTGACGAAGGACAATGTAATGAATATTGCGATGCTTCCGACCATCTATTTCAATTCGGAAATGCCGATCAGTAATTCCTTGCAAAATATGCCTGGAGTAGCCCAATCGGCAAAGCAGGCAACAATGGGATATTGGGATTTGCTGCAAAGTAACCCGGAAATTTTAGAAAAAGATTACTTAAATAATGGTGTGAGACCACTAGGGATTTTATTCTCGTCTCCATATGAAATTTGGTCTAAAGATATTGAAATTCGCGATCCTGAAGATTTAAGAGGGCTAAAAATTAAAACGGCTGGCGGAATTACGAATGAGTTCTTTCAATCACTTGGAGCTGTTCCTGTTACAGTAGCGTTCCCGGAAATGTACGAAGCACTGGATAAAGGTGTTGTAGACGCATTGAGCATTGATGCATTACCATTGAGAACCTCTGGTGTTGAGGAAGTTGTAACTCACGGAGTCTTTCCGCACTGGGGAACTAGTTTGCAAAGTTTAATTATTAATGAACAGGTGTGGAACAGTCTTTCTCCTGATATTCAAGAGGCGATGATTCAAGCAGGGCAAGAAGTTACCGAGGCAATCGGTCCGATTTATGATGATGTTTCGAATGAAATTATTGATGGATTTATGGACACTAAAACGATGGTGGAGTTAACGGAAGAAGAACAGAAGAAATGGACGGAAATCGGGGAAGGCTTTCAGCAAAAATGGGTAGAGGAAAATCATACTGAGGATTTCCCCATTAAAGATTATTTAGAGAAGTATAAGGAAAGCTTGAGTAAGTATAAATAGGCTTTTAGAAAATTAAATACATTAGAGCTGATAAGGAGATCGCATTCCTCTATCAGCTTTTTATTTGCAATAAAATTGAACTTAAGGTGGGAGAATAAGAAAAAATAATGTGCGAAAAGTGAGGATTTATATGAAGAAGTCTATCATGGTGTTTCTGATTTTGTTCTATATCATCATTCCTGCGCAAGTGCTAGCTAAAAAAGAAATTCCGATATTGGTCTATCACTTTATTGATGAATACAAGGGGATAGGTTCTAAGGAACTTTATGTTACGCCGGAGAGCTTTGAAGAACAGGTGAGATATTTGCGGGATCAAGGCTATACTCTATTAACTTTTGAACAGTGGGAGGATATTCATAAAGTAGAGAAGCCAATTTTTATCACTTTTGATGATGGATATAAGAATAATCTAAATGCATATGAGATTTATCAAAAACTGCAGACTCCATATTTTAAACCAAGGGGTACGATTTTCGTCATTTCTGATTTTATTGGCTGGGCGAATCGTTTATCAGAAGAGGAAATGAAAATGCTTTCCGACTCTGGATTGATTTCAATACAGTCACATACAGCGACTCATCCTGATTTAACGAAATTAGAGGTGTTAGAAAATGAACTGGCGGATTCTAAAGCTAAAATCCAAGCTATTACAAAGAAACCCGTTATCGCATTAGCGTATCCTTATGGGAATTTCAACAGCAAGATCGTCGAAGAAACGAAAAAATATTATAAGTTCGGTCTGACAACAACTCCAACCTTATACAAGGAAACGGGGCTTAAAGACGAGCTTTATTTGCTGCCCCGCATTTATGTGAAGTATTCCACCACACTAGATGAGTTTGCTGGCTTGCTTAAAAAGTAGGTCAGTTCAAGCCTTCCTAACCCCCAAAAGTTATCGAGCAACGTAACTTATGGGTGTTATTTATAGGGCATTCCTACTTTTTCTCCCTAGAGCAGGTTTCTTACCTCCTACAGACAGCCATGTGACGAAGATCAGCATAATCATCACGCCTAATAACTGGATATTATAAAGCATGGTACCGAACCAAATAACCGAAATCACCATAGCAGTTAAAGGTTCGACACTTGATAAAATACTCGTCTCGACCGCTGTTATATACTTCATGCTGCTTAAAAATAATACAAATGCAATGGTACCAAAAAGGATAATAATTCCAAGCATTAATGAAACTTCAGGCTTTGCAACAATCGGCCATTCTGCAGAATTCCATACTGCATTAACCACGCCTAGTACGATCCCGCCAATAAGCATGGCCCAGCCTACAACAATTAAAATATTCCATTCTTTCATAAGACGGGCAGGATACAACGTATAAAAAGAAAAGGCGAGACCTAAAGCTGCACCCCAAAGCAAAGCTGCTCTGCTGACTAACAAAGTATCAAAAGAGCCGTTTGTCAATAATAAAAATAGGCCAGCAAGCGTTCCAACTATGCCAATGATTTGATAGCGCGGGGGAAATTTCTTATGTGTGAATGAGACATATACTGCGACAAAGATAGGCGCTGAAAATTGTAATAATGTAGCTACCACCGCATTACTTTCTTCGATAGCAGCGACGAATGTATATTGGATGCCAAGCATGCCAAAAAGACTAAACAAAATGAGTTGGTTTCGCCATGAAGCGATCTTTAGAATTGAAAAAATATCTATTTTCCTAGAAAGTAAATATGCTAATAAGAACACCCCTGCTATGATCAAGCGAAGGGTAAGTAGAAAAGGAACGGATAAATCCGTTGTTTCTAATAGCTTTTGAATGAGCGGACCAGTTGCTCCCCACAACATCGACCCGGAAATGATCATGATAATTCCTTTTAGTCGTAACATAATATAGCTCCTATAAGGTGAAATAAGTATTTTAAGATATTCTACGAATCTATTGAGATCGAAAAGTACGTCTTTATGTTTGTAAAAATTACCTATTCATTTTATCCTTGGTTATAGATAACTATATCATCGATACTTGAAAAAAATAAGGGAGTGTTTCACTTTTGTCGCAGCATGATTTTACGAATGGCAGCATAATCCGGCAGTTGTTTTTCTTTTCAGGCCCGATTATGCTGACCAATCTTTTGCAAGTATCTTACCAATTTATTGACAGCTTATGGGTGGGAAATCTCCTTGGGGCTAACGCCCTTGGTGCAGTTACCATTGCTTCTACTGTCGTAACCACTGTATTGGCTTTTATTATCGGGATCAATAATGCTACTCTGACCATATTATCTCAACAAAGAGGAAGAAAGGATGTTAATGGACTTAAAAGATATTTAAACGCTTTTGTCGTGTTGCTTACTACCTTATCGATTTTGGTTGGGGTGTTTGGTGTTGTTTTTTCACAGCAAATATTAGTGATGTTGAATACCCCTGTTGAGATGTTAGGGGACGCTCAAACGTACTTAAGAATTAACTTCATCGGAATACTCTTTTTAATTGGCTACAATTTTATCAGCACGGTACTAAGAGCATTAGGAGATAGCAAAACACCGCTCAAGTTTGTGATGGTCGCAGCCATTTTAAATACGATCTTAGATCCTTTTTTCATTTCTGTATTGGATTGGGGCATTCAAGGTGCAGCTTGGGCAACTGTCTTTTCGCAAGGAATCGCGTTCTTGTCCGGTTTGGTGTACACATTATATTTGAAACTTGTTCCGTTTTCTTTGCCAACTATACCCAGCAGAACGGAAGTGTGGCTCATTCTCAAGCTTGGTATTCCAGCTGGGCTGCAAATGACCGTTATTTTTGCAGGTATAACAGCGATCATGTCAGTCGTGAATACTTTCGGTGGAGCTGTTGTTGCGGGCTTCGGTGCATCGCAGCGGATCGATAGCTTGATTACTTTGCCAGCGATGGCGTTAGGGACTGCCGTTAATAGCATGGCTGGACAAAATATCGGTGCTAAGCGCTGGGACCGTGTCCGCGAAATTGCCATTATAGGTGCAGTTTATAATTTTATCATAATGATAACGGTTGCCATGATTGTGTTTGCCTTTGCAGAACCATTGACGTCTCTGTTTATTCAGGAAAGTGACGCTGTTGTATTCGGAACAGATTATTTAAAGTTGATTGCTTTTTTCTACCCTTTTATTGGTCTCAATTTTATTCTAAACGGAATTGTCAGAGGTTCTGGGGCTATGTATCAGGTGTTGGTGCTGAACATTCTTTCTTTCTGGCTTCTGCGATATCCGCTCACCTATTTTTGTTCAACTTTGTTCGGACAAAATGGGATTGCACTGGGGATGGGAATCAGCTTTATCATTAGCAGCATCTTTGCTTTTTCCTATTTTAAATGGGGTGGATGGAGATCGAAGAGGCTGTTTGTTGAAAAAGCTGGATGAATATATTAAAGAAAAGGGGATCGTTCATGCTGGAACTGCTTGATTTATCAAAGAATATAGAGGATAAACAGCAATACAAGCAGGAATTAAAAAATTATCAATTAGAGTTGTTAAAATTAGCAAAAGAGCTAGATAATCTAAAAATCCCATGCATTGCAGTATTTGAAGGATGGGATGCGTCTGGAAAAGGAGGAACTATTAAGAGAATCGTAGAGAGAATAGATCCCCGATTATTTGAAATACATGCGATATCCGCACCAGATTCTCAAGAAGAACGCCATCATTATTTTCATCGTTTTTGGAAAAGACTTCCCTATAAAGGGAAGATGGCAATCTTTGATCGTTCATGGTACGGTAGAGTACTTGTCGAACGAGTGGAGGGCTTTGCCAGTAAAGAGGAATGGGAACGAGCCTATGATGAAATCAATCAATTTGAAAAATGGCTGACTGACGATGGTTACATCATCATTAAATTTTGGATGCATATATCAAAGGACGAACAATTTGCCCGTTTTAAAGAAAGAATGGAAAATCCTTTTAAGAAATGGAAAATTACTGATGAAGACTGGCGTAATCGCGAAAAGTGGGAAGAATACGAGATGGCAGCAGAGGATATGTTTCAAAAAACGAGCACTTCATATGCGCCATGGCAACTAATTGAAGGAAATAATAAATGGTATGCCCGTGTGAAAGTGTTAAAGATCTTCACGGAAACCATTAGAAGAAATCTAGATTTAAGGAATAATTCAAAACCTATAACATAAAGTTGTAATAAATAAATCCTTTTTGTAAGTGAAAAATATGTGTGTAAAGGGGGACCTATGAATCAATTCAAGGTTGCCCCTTCTTAGTTTTATAGCAGATTTAGGGAGTAAGCTCTCGCTGACGGAGTATCAATGTTTTATAGAGTGCTGCATGAATTAATAATAGATTGCAAGCTAATCCCCATGTCTTATCAAGAATGAGGAGGGGGAATTTTGAGCGATAACAAGAATTCTAGGCAAAGTGAAATGAGTATTCACGATATTTGGAAAGCTAGAAAGGTCATATCCCCGCTTATATCGGCAACGCCTTTTATCCAATCTTTCGTTTTATCTGAAAGAATTGGCCGCCCTGTGTATTTAAAGCTCGAACATGTCCATGATATAGGAGCCTTTAAGGTAAGAGGGGCAGCCAATAAAATTCTAAGTTTAACTGAAGCAGAGAAAAAAAGAGGAATTGCCACGTTTTCAACGGGAAATCATGGGATGGCGGTTGCTTATTTGGCGAAAAGACTAGGAATCGATGCCCGTGTTTGTATTTCTAGACATGTGCCAAAGGCTAAGGTGGATTCGCTGAAAAGGTTAGGAGCTAAAATTGAAATATATGGCGATAGCCAAGATGAGGCTGGGGAGTACTGCTACGAATTAGAAAGAGAAAAAGGGATGACTGTGATTCATCCTTTTGATGATCCATATGTCATTGCCGGACAAGGGACAATCGGGTTAGAGATATTAGAAAGCATCCCGGATGTAAGTGACGTGGTAATTCCCCTTTCTGGCGGTGGTTTGCTTTCGGGTGTTGGCTTAGCATTAAAATCTTTTGATTCAGGAATCAGGGTAACAGGTGTTTCCATGGAGAATTCTGCTGTGATGTTTGAAAGTTTACAAGCTGGGAAGCCAGTAAAATTAGAGGAGAAACCAACTCTAGCTGACAGTTTATTAGGAGGAATTGGACTTCAAAATCAATATACGTTCAGAATGGTCCAAAAATATATGGACGATATCCTTCTTATATCAGAGGGAGAAATTGCCGGCAGTATGTCCTTTATGATCGATATACATCGCATGATCATTGAAGGGGCGGCAGCAACCGGAGTGGCAGCTGTGCTGGGGGAAAAATTAGCTTATCAAGATGGGGCGGTGGTCGTTGTTATTACTGGAAACAACGTAGACTTTTCCGTTCTTGTGCAAATCATCCAGTCATTTGAAAAGAACAAAGGGGGATGAGGTGAAGCAAGAATGATCCTTACAGTCAAGGATGTCTTGAATTTTAATTTTTTGGAAAATGCCAGGGTAAGAACGGGTAAAGAGGTGCTGGCAGATCGATATGTCCAGTGGGTCTCTGCCATTGAAATGCCTGTTGAAAATTTTGTCCGTAAAAATGAAGTAGTCCTCAGTACCGCAATTGGCTGCGGGCATGATCTTGAGCTATTGAAAGCATATGTTCAAGATATCATTGAGTCAGAAGCCTCTGCTCTTATGATTGCTTTAGGTAGACATATTTATGACATCCCGAAAGAGGTTATTGAATTAGCAGAGAAGGAAGAATTCATTATTGTTGAGATTCCATGGGAAGTACGTTTTTCAGATATCATTGAAAGAGTAATGAATCGTTTAAATGATCTTCATAATTTAGAACGAAAGAAATCAGAGAGAGTGCAGCAAGAGCTCTTAAAGCTGATTTTAAATGATTATGACCTGAATAAAATTTCAAATTTTATTCAGAGACAGCTAGGATGCCCCATTGTAATTACGGATAAAGCGGGAATGATCATCGGAAAAAGTAATCAATCCCAAAAGAGCATGATTGAAAGCTGGAATCAATATATTCAGCAGGGTCTTATTCCATGTAGAAAAGAAGAATATATTTTAGAGCATGATCCGATGATTCGGAAGATACAAAATATGTACTTAAATCAACAATCTGTGTTACAACTGCCAGTTTTACAAGCTTCAGGTGATGCGCAAGGTTATCTTTATGTCTTATTACCCCATAATATAACGTATGAAACCTTTCTAAATGATTTTCGTGTCAATGTGCTGGAGCATTCTGTAACTACGATAGCCCTATGGCTAACTCGTAAAAACGCTATTGAAGAAACGAAGGTTCGGCTTCGCAGTGATTTTGTACAGGAACTTGCAAAAGGGGAGTTCTATTCTTGGGACCAAGCCGTTTCAAGAGCGAAATTACTAGGATACAATCTTCATCTTCCTTATATTTGTATTGTTGGATTTCCCGAAAACCTAGACTTACTATTCCAGAAGCGTAAAAAAGAATACGACTCATATCTCCATTGGCTTGACCATATGATTCGGTATATTGAAGAAGAAATTTATTATGCAGCACAGTCACTAAAAAGAAGCATTATGATGACATCACAGGGCGAAAAACTGTTAATCTTTTTGGAGATTGAGCAAAATGAAAATCCCTCCAACTTTCTTGACCTGGTTGAACGGAGGCTGCGAAACTTGCTTCCGGAAGTGGTCATTTCATGGGGAATCGGTCAATATCACGAAACAGGGATGGGATTTAAGGGAAGCTATGACCATGCTAATATTGCTTTAAATATCGGCAGACGCAAATATGGGGCAGGCTATCGGTTAATGTACGAAGAGACGAGAGTGGACCGGCTGCTCTTACATATTGCGCAAACGCCGGAAATAAAAAGTATCATTTTATCTACGATTGAGCCGTTGATTCAGTATGATTCACAGCGGAGAATGGATCTAATCGGAACATTCAGCACCTACAATCAATGTAAAGGAAATGTTAGTCAGACCGCACGAGTCTTAAATTTGCACAGACAATCATTGCTTTATCGTTTGAGAAAAATTGAATCGCTGACAGGTCTTTCACTCATTAACCCGGATGACTTATTTTTATTAGATCTAAGTATTAAAGCCTGGAAAATTGGGTTGTCTGAGGAAGAATAGGGGGCATTCAATAGGGCGTTGCTTAGAGCAATCGCCTTTTTATTATTTTTAGGAAAAGCAGTGAAGACATGATTAAGGGCTGTGATTTGGTAAACTACTTAATATTGAAGAGTTTATTTCATTTTGACCGTAGTATAAGAAATAGCCTATTCCAAAAAATGTTTATAGGAGCATTCCTGTTAGAAGGATTTTCGGGGACTTGAACAAAAAAGAGCCCTCTTGGTATGATTACGGGGTGTCAAATCGTAGCGCGAAATGACCCCTAACTTAGTTAACCAAGGAGGACTCCAAAGTGGATTTTAAACAAAATCAGAAAATAAATCAAGTCACCGAAAGAACACTCGTTGTCGGAATCGATATTGCTAAGCGAAAACATTTCGCTTGCTTTGTAGATGATCGTGGGCGGGTGCTCCAAAAATCTTTCTCAGTATTACAATCTAGTGATGGTTTTCAGAGTTTTTATCAACGCATTTTGGCTGCAATGAAAGAATACGAAAAAACGGAAGTCATTGTCGGGATTGAACCTA
>NZ_LT707408.1:1676270-1677402 GCF_900156875.1 Robertmurraya dakarensis
TTCGGGGACTTGAACAAAAAAGAGCCCTCTTGGTATGATTACGGGGTGTCAAATCTTAGCGCGAAATGACCCCTAACTTAGTTAACCAAGGAGGACTCCAAAGTGGATTTTAAACA
Organism: Robertmurraya dakarensis; assembly: GCF_900156875.1. GTDB lineage: Bacteria > Bacillota > Bacilli > Bacillales > Cytobacillaceae > Robertmurraya > Robertmurraya dakarensis. Next base: position 1,676,387 of record NZ_LT707408.1, read on the forward strand.
AAATCAGAAAATAAATCAAGTCACCGAAAGAACACTCGTTGTCGGAATCGATATTGCTAAGCGAAAACATTTCGCTTGCTTTGTAGATGATCGTGGGCGGGTGCTCCAAAAATCTTTCTCAGTATTACAATCTAGTGATGGTTTTCAGAGTTTTTATCAACGCATTTTGGCTGCAATGAAAGAATACGAAAAAACGGAAGTCATTGTCGGGATTGAACCTACAGGCCATTACTGGCTTAATTTAGCCTATTTCCTGGAGGATCGGGGGATTCCCTTGGCTATGACCAACCCTATGCACGTCAAACGGTCAAAGGAATTGGATGACAATCTACCAACCAAACATGACCGTAAAGATGCTTTAGTAATTGCTCGTCTTATTAAAGACGGACGCTTCAGTTATCCAAGAATCTTGAAAGACGTGGAGGCTGAACTTCGTGTTGGGTCAACGTTTAGAAGTAAGTTGACAGAGGAACTTGGAGCTGTCAAAAACATGATGATTAGGTGGTTAGATCGCTATTTTCCTGAGTTTCCCCAGGTCTTTCCGTCATTCGGAAAGTTGGCAATGGCAGTACTTGAATGTACCCCATTTCCTAGTGATCTTCACCAGAAACAACCCGATGAATTATTATCACTTTACCGCCAGGTTGAGGGGCTCAAATCTCCCCAACGACCGAAAGCAATGCTTCTTATTGAAGTCGCTGCTAATTCGATCGGAGTAACAGAGGGACGTGAGATGGCCCGTATCGAAATCGCCACACTCGTTCGTCGTTACAACCAATTAGAACAAGATATCGAAAGTATTACTCAACACTTAGTTGAGCTCGTTAAAACATCTGTAGAATACGAATGGCTATCAACGGTTCAAGGACTTGGAGATACCACCATTGTCGAACTATTAGCTGAGATCGGAAGCTTCTCACATTACGAAGATCCACGCCAACTAATCAAACTCGCGGGATTAACGTTACGTGAAAATTCGTCCGGTCAGCACAAAGGACAAAAACGCATCTCCAAAC
>NZ_LT707408.1:1682483-1695904 GCF_900156875.1 Robertmurraya dakarensis
TTACTGGCTTAATTTAGCCTATTTCCTGGAGGATCGGGGGATTCCCTTGGCTATGACCAACCCTATGCACGTCAAACGGTCAAAGGAATTGGATGACAATCTACCAACCAAACATGACCGTAAAGATGCTTTAGTAATTGCTCGTCTTATTAAAGACGGACGCTTCAGTTATCCAAGAATCTTGAAAGACGTGGAGGCTGAACTTCGTGTTGGGTCAACGTTTAGAAGTAAGTTGACAGAGGAACTTGGAGCTGTCAAAAACATGATGATTAGGTGGTTAGATCGCTATTTTCCTGAGTTTCCCCAGGTCTTTCCGTCATTCGGAAAGTTGGCAATGGCAGTACTTGAATGTACCCCATTTCCTAGTGATCTTCACCAGAAACAACCCGATGAATTATTATCACTTTACCGCCAGGTTGAGGGGCTCAAATCTCCCCAACGACCGAAAGCAATGCTTCTTATTGAAGTCGCTGCTAATTCGATCGGAGTAACAGAGGGACGTGAGATGGCCCGTATCGAAATCGCCACACTCGTTCGTCGTTACAACCAATTAGAACAAGATATCGAAAGTATTACTCAACACTTAGTTGAGCTCGTTAAAACATCTGTAGAATACGAATGGCTATCAACGGTTCAAGGACTTGGAGATACCACCATTGTCGAACTATTAGCTGAGATCGGAAGCTTCTCACATTACGAAGATCCACGCCAACTAATCAAACTCGCGGGATTAACGTTACGTGAAAATTCGTCCGGTCAGCACAAAGGACAAAAACGCATCTCCAAACGGGGCAGAAGAAAGCTGCGCGCCCTCCTTTTCCGAGTGATGATGCCAATGGTTCGCCATAATGAAGCCTTTCAAAAGCTACATGAGTATTACACAAACCGTAAGGTTAATCCATTACGTAAGAAGCAATCCATCGTGGTTCTATGCGGAAAACTATTAAAAGTGTTACATGGAATCAGTACCAAGCACAAAGCATTTGACGCACAGCGAATGATGAAGGATATACCTAGTCTCGCAGAGGCTATGTAAAGTTCTACATCCCCTTGCAGACATAGACAAACAGGATGACACGGAGAAGCTGGCATTATTTTTTCCATTCGACCTCGAGTCCCTATAGGAGCTTCGCTAGCCTCTGCCTTATGACTAGACCGAACGAAGGAATGTAGGCACACTGATGCCCAAGAGACATGGGAGGGTACGTCATCATAAGCTACGCAGAGATCCATTGTGCATCACATAATTCCTTATCACTACTTCCATCATTATCCAGTAGTGACCGCGTAGCGTACCAATGTAATGGAATAGATTCACATAATATAAAAATATTGTTAAAGATCGTGTCTAAAAATATTTTTTTGACACCCCATCAACGGGTCAAACCGTTGATAAATCAACATTTATAGAGGGAGGAATTAATGATTACAATTTTAGCAGTTAAAATCCATAAAGCAATTAATGAAGATAGAAAAGATTTATACGAAGCAACCAGAGGGAGTTGGCGAGCTGCTATGGATCAGTGTAATTCTGATACTATTAATTATGTTGTTGGTATCTATGAAGGGTTGGTAATCTCAGCGTATGAGAACCAATAACGTGGTACTCGGTACTTAAAGCTGGTGAAGATTAAGAAAGACGTCGCTTTGATGGCACTCCAGTTAATAAAGACCTTTTTAAGTTATCCAAGAAAAAACGAAGAAAATATACGGAATAGTTTCGGTAGGGGCAATCTATTCCATATGTCGAAATAGATGAAAGAAAATAGTACAGATCTCATTAATTGACCAGGGCCACCCTGAACATGTAGTTGAATGCATCGTTTGTGAAAACAGGGATCATTCAGTTTTACAGGCATGAAAAGATATACCATTTAAAATGCGTTTCTAATAAGAAATAGGTGAGTACGGTGACGAATTATGCCAAAGTATAGATGTGTAAAACATCAAAAAATTATGAATGAAAAAATTGAAGATAATAAAATACAGCCTTATTGCACTGAATGCAGAATAGAAGATTTGTTACAGGAGCAAGAAAAACAATATTTACATAATGAAATACACTATATAAGAGAACATAAAAAGTCAGTTGTAAAAGAAAAGTTTTTTTGGGCTTTTAAGCCTTCGTTTATATCATTATTTGTTACGGTTGCTCCTTCGCTATTACTCGGTGCTTTAACAGAAGAAATTTTTTCTTCTAATAATATTGATGATGGTGTAGCTATTATGCTTCCAGTCGAGTCGTTATAGTGGTTATTATTTTTATATATGTTTTTGTTTACACAGAAGAACCAACTACAATATACTCGAAACCAGCAGAAGAAAGAATTAGAGATAATGTAGAACTTGAAAAGGAAAATAATGAAAGAACAGTAGCAAATTCTAAAAGTAAGCTACAAAAAGAATATGCAGTGAAATCAACTCGGATTGATGAAATTGATAATATGAAAGGAATCGAATTTGAATACTTCATAGCAGAATTATTGCGAAGTATTGGATTTAAAAATGTCATAGTCACAAAAGGAAGTGGTGATTTTGGTGTTGATATTTTAGCTACTAATATAAATGGTGAAAATACAGCTATACAATGTAAACGATATAAGGCTAAAGTAGGATATGATTCAATTCAGCAAATTTTAGCAGGAAAGACAAAAGAGAAATGTAAAAAAGCAATAGTAATTACTAATTCCTATTTTACAAAACCTGCCTTTGAGGCAGCTGGAGAATTTGGTATTGAATTATGGAACAGAAAAAGATTAATAGAGGAAATGCAAAAACATGAACCACGCTTTACTTGGGGAAATTTTCTAAACTGTCATTATACTAAACCAAAAGGTAAGCCTAGTTATGAAAATCGGGTACTAGTCCCTTAAATTTAGATTGTATAAAACTTTAAACTGTTAAACGCATGGAATTTGATTATTCCATGCGTTTTTCTGTAATGCTTCTATTGTAGCTTCAAGCTGCATTAGGAGAACTAAGCGATGGTGAAACCCTCAATGTATAAGAAGTGAAACAAATATGTAATTGGTCTCCCCTCAATGTACAAAAGTGTTTCACTTGCTCTTCTATGCTAAATTAAACAAAAAGAAAGTGTATCATAAACGTGCTTTGGATATCTATGATGAAATACTGGACCCATATAATACATCAACGGATGAGTTAGTAAGTAAACACCTTAGAGAATACATGGGATCTTTGCGTCTTTGAATTTGTTATTTACGTGTTGCTAAATAAAATGGTTTATAAAAAAAGAAGTTCGAAAGATCATTATTTTTGTCTGTCTATTTATTGTTTCAAGTAACATATACTTCAATATAATACGTTTAAATCTTCTACCTTTAGAATCTGCTCAAATGTACTCTCTCATTGCAAAACGATGTTGTTTTCTTAATAACCTGCTAGGTGTAATTGGAGTTTCATTAAATGAATCCGTTAAATTTAGCAATTCATACTTCTGTTCTCAGTTTGTTGCAGAAGTACGCATCGACCAGGAATTCGTCTGTGAAATAAACTTCCCGCGCTCATTACCCCTGATGATTTCCAAATCAGTACAAGACTTCATGAAGTATATGAGGGCAAATTATTTGATTATGAGCCTGTTTAGGAACGTTTTCGAGAAGTGGAGTGATTATTGGTATGCTAAAGCAGAAATGGGTAGTTGGGTGTTACCCAGTTTAATATAAGCCTTCCATTCTTTCATTATTAGGCGTTTTCCCATAAAAAACCCCCACATGTAAGGGAGTTCTCATAGGTTAATATTTGAAACTTACAATCTGCTTGTTTAACGGAGCAGAAAAACTTAAGAGAAAATAAACTATCCTTTACTTAGTATATTCCGATTAAGATTGAACTTTTTAAGAAGATGATAGGTGAATTTACAAAGTGATCAAGGTTTTTTACACTAAATTAAAGAAAAACCCGCTTCAATCATTTTTGAATTTTAAAGAAGCGGGGGAATTTGTCATTTTATTTCTTTTTCAACTTTTGGTTTTTCCCAGCAAAACTGAATAGAGTTTAACATTGGATATGGTTGATAGAGAAAATAAGTGGTTGTATCTTTAATTGCAAAATCAACATGAGCCTTAAATAAGTAATCAAGATGCTCTTGGTCAAGATAATCCTTAATTTTTTCAACTTGAATAATGTTTTTAAGTCCATATTTGGGAATACGAAATGTTGCGGAATAATCACCAAGAATAACGGAGGCAGATATTAACGTATAACATGATATCTGTCTTTTTTGTTTTTTATACGATTATGATGACAATTCACTCTCTATGTTAATTATTGGGGAGGCGAAAAACACTCCTACTGTAAAAGGACAAGAAAGTACCAACATCTTGTAATCAGGACAAAAAACTCTTATATTATTACCATAACAATTACCCAGTTAGAAAGGTTATTCCATTAAATGCCCTTTTCTGGGGCAACGAAAAATGTCTAATTATTAGAATTAAAATTGAGAACTGGTCTTTTTATAATTTCCTTAAAAACGTTATAAACGCTGATTCCTGAATTTACCCTTTAAAGGAATAAAAACATGCTCACATCAAGGCATTTGGATGGTGCTTTCATTGCAAGGAAATGCGCATTACGATCATCACAGCACCATGACCTCCCACCCAAGTTAGGAGATCATTTCGAAATAACTTGTTGCTCAGTGTTAAGGGGAAAATTTCACTTCAACCAGTTTGGCGGTTGCATAAAACCATCCAAAAAAGCACCACTCTTCCCTTTTCTCAAGAGATTGCAACTTCCGATAATATTGCATTATGTAGAACTAAGAGCTATTTTACATAACGAATAATGACCGAAGACAATACCTGGGTGTCCTAACGTTAATACGACAAGCCTTACCTCTACCCAGCCGACTATTACAAATGCTGTAGTTTCGAGGCCGGGTCTGGAATGATGCAATTTGACAAATAAGTTGGTAGCAAAACGTATAATGGTCAACCCTATCAATCCGCCAGCGATAATGATGAAAACTTGCGCCCCTCATCCTACCGATCTGAGTAGGTTTGTGTTTGGAAGCGTCATGGCTATGACTACCGAGACAAAAATGGAGTCAATCAAAAGCGATATTTGACCACCTCAACCTTAATATCCATTCCCAAAAAAAAGAGCTATCAACATTCCACATTTTTCAGGTGTTACCCCGTTGAATCCAAAAATCTTAATATGACTAAAATTATTCAAATTTCAAAACAATATAGATAGAATGTATAATACTATACTAAGGATAAATTAAATCACCGATTCGGGGTATTTGAAAGGGGATTGGCTTTGAGTAATACAAACATCACCAGGGATATTTTAGAAAGAATATCTGATGCATTTTATTCGTTAGACAAAGACTTGAAATTTGAATACATAAATAATGTTACAGAAAGACTTTTAAAAATTAGCCGTGAAAATGTTATCGGTCAATTTATTTATGATGCTTTACCCTATAGAGATTTACTTAATTTTGTAAAACGGTATAAAAAGGCACTGTCGGAACAAGAACCTATAGAATTTGAAGAGTACTTTAACAATAAATGGTATGAAATTAGGGCCTTTCCTTCTAAAGAAGGGTTAACTGTATTTTTTAGAGATATTACGCAACATAAGCAAGAACACAAAAAAATGAACTACTTAGCTAACTATGATGTTTTAACTGGAATACCTAACAGATATAATTTTAACCAGTATTTAAATCTAAAGTTATCATCTCATGTAGGTTCTATTGCGGTTTTATTTATAGATATGAATAATTTTAAAAAAGTAAATGAGATATACGGCCATGAAATAGGTGATTTGTTATTAAAACAAATTACAGAACGTATAAAGAATAAGGTAAAACCATTTGGTTTTATTTCTCGTTATTCTGGAGATGACTTTCTTATAGCTCTTGAAAACCTAACCGAAAATGAAATTTCATCAACTACGTTACGGATTATTAAATCGTTTTCTAGTCCATTTTTTGTAAAAGGTTATGAAATGAAAATTTCACTCAGCATTGGGATTAGCCAGTTTCCTAAGGATGGCCAAAGTGTTGAATTATTAATAAAACATGCTAACTTTGCCATGTATCAAGCAAAAAAAGAAGGTAGAAATAATTTCAAGTTCTACTTTTATGATGAAAATGAAGTGAGCGTTGACCCATTAAAAATAGAAATAGAACTTCATAAGGCTATGGAACTTGATCAGTTATTGCTTCACTATCAGCCAAAAATAAATTTAAATACAGGGAAAATCGTAGGTGTGGAGGCTTTAATTCGCTGGTTTCATCCAGAATGGGGATGGGTATCACCAGGAACATTTATTCCAATTGCGGAAGAAACAGGTTTAATTATCCCTATTGGGGAATGGGCTTTGTATGCTGCTTGTAATCAAAATAAAACATGGCAACAACAAGGTTTTTTTACTGTAGTAGCTGTCAATTTATCAGCTATCCAGTTTAATCAATCTAATTTGATTAAAACGATTAAATCAGTTCTTCAAAAAACTGGACTTGAACCACATTATTTAGAAGTGGAGATTACTGAGAGTACGACAGCTAATATAGAAAGTACTATATTGACCTTACGTGAACTAAAAAAAATGGGTGTACGGATAAGCATAGATGATTTTGGAACAGGATTCAGTTCTTTAAATTACCTAAAGAAATTGCCTGTTGATACTTTAAAAATTGACCATTCATTTATTAGGGATCTTCATAATAACCCTAATGATGAAACCATTGTTAAAACCATTATCTCAACGGCTCATTCATTAAATTTGAATGTCGTTGCTGAAGGAATTGAGACAAAGGAACAACTTGTTTTCCTACAACAGAATTTATGTGATGAAGGGCAAGGATATTTCCTAAGTAAACCGCAATCGGCAAGTGAATTAGAGGGAAAATTTGCTGAAATTCAGCAAATTGTTGGAGAGTACGGGATCTCTGGAGATATCAATGAAAGGATGAGGATTAGAAAACTACTAGAATCAGCAAAAAGAGAGTTACAAGACACGATTCGTCTGCAACAAGGCATGATTTTTAAGTTTAAGAGAATCGATGGAAAGTTCATTCATACACTATGTGACGGAGAATTATTATATCGTTTTGGAATGATACCTACTCAAGTGATAGGTAAAGAATTAGAAGAATTTCTTCCATACGAAAATGCTATTGAAAAAGCCGCCAGCTACATGAGTGCTTGGAAAGGAGAAGAATTTGTTACATATGAGGACGAGCTGAATGGGATTAATTATCTTGCTACCTTACGCCCTATTAAAAAGGGAGGAAAAGTAATAGAGGTTATCGGTTCTTGTGTAGATATTACTGCAAGAAAAAAGGCAGAAAAAGCTTTACAAGAAAGCGAGTCTAAATATCGTCTTATTGCTGAAAACATGATGGATATAATAATGTTATTAGATAGGAATGGAATGATTTTATATGCATCACCATCACTTGGAGCCTCACTTGGTTTCCCATTAAAGTCCTATGAAAGGGAAAAGCCCTTTGATTTGATACATCCTCAAGATAGACAAAATGTATTGCTGAGATTTGAACAGGTCGTTAATACAATGTCTTCTTCTCAGATGGAATCCCGTTTCTTGTGTGCAGATGGAAGTTGGATATTAGTTGAAGGTGTTGCTACACCAGTGGTTGGAGAAAATGGAGAAGTAGAGCACTTGATTGTGGTGGGGAGAGACATTACGGAAAAAAGAAAAGCAGAAGAACAGCTTTTAAAAGCAGAAAAATTATCTGTTGTTGGTGAACTAGCTGCAGGAGTAGCTCATGAGATTAGAAACCCTCTTACTACAATAAAAGGATTTATCCAACTATTTGGGCAAGGAATCATAAAGAAAGAATATTTTGAATTACTTTATAAGGAATTCATACAAATTGAGGAAATTCTAAAAGAATTTATTGGTCTTGCGAAACCAGTCGAAGCTAAAATTAATAAGGTTAATCTTAAAACTATACTTCAAGATGTTGAGAAATTACTTGAATCAGAGGCAAATTTGAATAACGTGCAAATTTCCCAAAGTAATATACGAAATCTTCCGCAAGTTATGGGAGATATAAACCAAATAAAACAAGTTTTCATCAATATTATCAAAAACAGTATTGAAGCAATTCCCAATAGAGGTTTTGTAAAAATCCAAGGTAGTATTGAAGAAGAATACGTTCTAATAAAAATCATAGATAACGGCGTTGGATTAAGTGAAGAGCGTATTAAGCGATTAGGGGAGCCCTTCTATAGCAATAAAGAAAAAGGTACTGGTTTAGGGTTAATGCTATGTTATAGAATTCTTCAACAACATAATGGGACAATAACAGTCAAAAGTAAAGAAAACAAGGGAACTACTGTGGAGGTTAGGTTACCTATAAGTGAAAATTAGTCAATAGGCAATTTTTTGTTATTAAGTGGATCCGCAAAAAGCCTTTTTACATAAGAGGGCTACCAAGATCGATTTGTTGGTAGCACCTTTTTTTTTGTAATGAACACTTAGATCGAAAATAGCGCAATCCTTACTCCAGAAAAGCGCCCCATTGTGGAAAACCAAAGAGTAACAAACATCCTATCAGATAAATTCATAAAACGGATTCTCTGGTTCATCTTTTTTTAAATCCACATTATATTCACCAAGAAAATTGATGTGCTCCTATCCTAACAAATTTTATTTAGGACTTACATGTATGCCTTCACTCTCTCGCCAATCTGCGTAGAGTATAAGCTTTACATTATCATATCCATTGGTAGTTAATTGGTTATCTAACCACTGTTGATCAAATCCGAGTTCATGTAAATTATCCCATAAAATTTCCCCATCTATAATTAACGATGTTGGGAGGTCTACTGGACTTTCTGGAAGATTGAGATCTTGCTTGTCTGGTTTTTGATACCTGGATTTTAATAATAAACTTAATTGCCCATTAGCTTCCAATATACCGTATTTGACTTCGCGAACTGAAAAGACATTATTTTGACGGAGTATACTCAATACTTGATTTACATCCAATTTGTTCTTTGTAAGTAATTTTCTGTCCATAACACCATCTCGAATGATTATGTTAGGATTGCCTAATAAGAGAGAACGTGTCGATTTATTTTTTAGAGTCATAAACTCTATTCCCAACATAAGAAACGTCCACAATCCGATGGCATATAAAAAATGAAAAATCCCTACCTTATCTTCATAAATGGTATTTCCTAAAAAATCTCCAAGTACTAACACAAAAACTAAGTGAAACGGGGTTAACTGATAGATGGATGTTCTGCCTGTTATGATAATGATAAAAAATAAAGTGGCAAAACCAACGATGACTTTGATCGTCAGTAAACCAATATTAACTTCTTCCAAAGTTTTTTCCTCCAATTTAAATTTTACTTAGTTGTAAGATCTTGAGGTTTAGATAAAGAGGCTAGTTTTAGTATTAAAGCTCGAGTTACAATTCCAACAATGATGTAATATATGAATGAATATCTGTATCTCCACTCTAAATAATTAACAAGTTTGACCCACTCGCAAAAGGGTTCACCTATAAAGGCATATGTTAGTGCCATAATGATCTGGGCTAAAATAAAAGATTTCCATGTTCTAAAATATTGATATAACAACATGTAAGCTACAGGTACCATTGAAAAATCAAAAGGAAAGGCCCGAGGAATAATAGGTAGGAATGCAATGGGGTAATCCCAAAAACTATATTGTGCACCAACTACATCTAATAAGGTTGTTGTCAAGATAATTATGGTACCAAATAACAAAATTTCTAAAATAATGTCTTGTTTAACAAGTTTAGCCCATATAACCCAAGGCACAACTAAAAAAACAACTAGTATCCACCATTCCCAAGTTAAAAACTCATTTGTTAGCCAACCATTTAATTCTAAATGATACAGCTTATCTTCTAATAAACGTATTTCCTTAAGATTTTCAAATATATTATCTATTGATATCACCCCTATAATTAAAATCAAAAGCTGCCTTTTTAGTATTACCGTTTTTTAGTAATGAATTTCCATCGTAAATAAGAAAAAACCCATGAAAGTTCTTCTAACACGGGTTTTCGACTTTTTTCAAATGAATCAGAAATTTTTTGATAGAACAATAAAACCAGGATACATCAACTTATAATAATGGAGAAAGCAGGCGAGAACCCTGTTCAACAATGCGCTCGGTCAGGGATCGTTGTAACAAGTCTTCAATTCTTAATGGTACAGAATCAGTAAGATCCCTCTCGAACTGCTCTGTGAGTTCCCTTGCCACATCAGCACTGTACACGACTTGACACACCTCATAATTCAGGCGAAAACTTCTCATATCATAGTTTGCTGCGCCTACTTCTGCAATTTCCTCATCAATGATCATCAGTTTCGCATGTAACATTCCTTTATCGTACTGGTAGATTTGGACCCCAGCTTCTATAAGTTCCCCGTAATAGGTACGACTTGCAAAGCCCACGATTTTTTTATCAATATGGCGAGGAACAAGTAATCTTACGCGTACACCACGAGCCACAGCTGCCTTTAATGCCATAACAATATCTGTTTCTGGTACAAAGTAAGGTGTTGTTATATCAATGGTTTTGGTCGCTTGTGTTATACATATAAAGTAAGCTTGACGAATAACTGGTGTAGGAATTCCAGGGTTTCCTTCCAACGTATGGATGTATGCTTTTTGCAATGTCCCTGTCTTTGGGTATATGTTCATCTCTTTACCATCTATGGTGCTCAACTCTGAACCTAATTCGGCTGACCATCTGGAAAGATCTACTCTTCCGATTGGATTGATTTTCGTTACCTCAGATTTTGTTTTCAGATTTGTTTTCGATTTTATCCGTTCCGGCACAGCAATATTCCAATGAACGTCAAAGACAGTCTGCAAATCAACTGATGCTTCTCCTGTTATTTGTAAATGAGTATCCCTCCAGAAGCCAACGTCAGGATTCAATCCTGTATATTCATATCCTACGTTCATGCCACCAGTAAAAGCTTTCTTTCCGTCGATCGTGACAATCTTACAATGATCCCGATAATTCCAATTGGATAAAATCCAGGGAAAGCGTAAAGGAAATATTGTCCGGCATTCTATCCCTGCTTCCACCATCTGAAGGATTTTTTGACGCGGAAATTTTTTACTCCCCCAACCATCTCTAATAAAACGAACCCGCACTCCGTTTACTGCTTTTTCGATCAGCAGTTCTGTGATGCGATTACCTATTTGGTCATTCCGATAGATGTAATATTCCAGATCAATGGTTTTTTGGGCTTTTTGTAGGGATTCGATAAGTTGTTCATATTTTGCTATTCCATTGTTTAGTACTTGGACTTTGCCGACTCGAAGCCCGCCTACAGTAAAATACCTTAAAACATCTGCGACTATCGATGCTGAATCACTATATGTATCAGGTAACTTATTAGACTCATTATGAGAAGAAGTCAATCTTTTACGATGAATAAGCTTGGGATTTGATATGCTAAGATATAGTAAGAAACCAAGGACAGGCAAAACAAGGACGATTACCATCCAATTCAAAGCTTTGGCTGGCCGACGAACTTCCCAAATTGCTATGAATAAGATAAAGAACGTATTTAACAGGTATAGAAAAAAAAACCACTCCAACTAAAATTCCTCCTTAGTTTTTCCCTTAACATGTACGAACTATGTAGTAAGTATACGTTTGGAATACGAGGAATTGTTTAGTTGGACATTTTCTCATGAGACACTCCAAATGATTTTGTAATTAGTTTGTTTTGTGAAAGGAAATTTAAAGTTGGAGATGTATCGAAAAACAAAAAGGGAGGTTCGTTTTACACTTCTTCCATTTAAACCAAAAATCTTACATTTTTCTGCTGTAGCTGACTCAGAATTCGACATTTTATTTAAATGGGAGGCTTTCGAAACCTCCTTCTTTCAAGCAGGCGAATACGGAACATGATTGCTACAACCGATAGAGCTCTTACTGGATATCCCATAATTAGTGGTACCTTGCCCCCTGTTGGATTCTTTTTAAAATCGAATATACTGAGATGGATAAGTAGTTTCCAGAAAATATGATAATGTGAATCAAATCTTATTTGTTTGGTGTTTTCATCCCAAGATTTGGAATAGGTGCATTACCAAAATTAACCGTAACAATTACCCTGTTAACTGTAATATTGCCCCAAACGATTGGTTTACCAACTATAGGAGCATGGATACACTAAACCGATGGGAATGGAATACTTCTTTGTGTTAGGGTTATCAGTCAAAAATTATTTAATAGTGATTTTCTGAAGCCATGCCAATTGACTTTGTCTCATGAACAGTACCATGTGGATGTTGAGGTGGTGCATAAATGGAGTATAATTTTATAGGTTTATTACCTATGTTCGTTAGATTATGCCATGTTCCTGCGGGTTGATGAAGTGGAGGTAGCCTGTCCTTTTTCAATGGCACCATGCGACAAGCAAGAAAAAAGACCCAGTGTAATATCAATACATGGGTCGTGGTTAAGTTGCTTAAGCGATTTTGTTCCTAAAAACATGTTAGTCAACTGATCCAGTTCGCTTAATTTCCACCTTTATATTTGGTTTTATCTTTAGTGCTGGATATATTTGTCTTAAATCCCCATCAGTTAAATGGGAATATTTTCTAATGCTTCTTATTTTTCTTCCGATACCTATGGGATCCGTATTTAAATTTTTTAATTCCTCAAGTATATGTCCAAATTTATTGTTTAGGGCTTCACCAATTAGTAGCTCCATTTTGTTTAGTGAATCTTTATTTTTCAAAGAAGTATATGGTTGAAATTCTAATGTTGAAACGGAAATCGTTGCATTTAAATGAACCAATTCTTCGTTCTTTATTTCAATGTTTCCTTTGTACTTTATTGGATGAAGTGTAATCTTATAAATATCACTTTTAGGAAGAGGTTGGGCAATACCCCTTTTCTCTAGTTCTTCAGCAGCAATTTCTAAAGTTATATCACCTAAAAATGCCTTATTATTTGTGAATAATTTTATGTAAAGGGTGTTTATCAACGAAATAGATCCAACAATTTTATCTTCTTTGAATAATGCAACACCATCTATAAATGGTGCTACCCCATTTGAATTTTTTATCATGGGTAGGGTAGGATCGATACCAATTTCATTTAGTGTGGTTATAAAATCATGTAAGTTGGAGTTGACTAACATTTCTTTTTTTTCGTGTTTATCCAATAGTTGGTAGATATAGGATCCCATTTCGGGATATTCTTCATAGTTTGTATTGTTAATCGTCTCCTCAGCATTATCAGTAATGGCCAAAAAGATTAAAGAACTGATAATGCTGTCTCGTTGCATGGTATCCAGAAAAGAAGAAATTCCTGTTTCTGCCATATTTTTATTAAACAGTATGGTCCTTAATTGACCAGACGTAATGTCATGGCTTGTCTGTTCCTCTAGTTTTTGTCT
>NZ_LT707408.1:1699877-1701860 GCF_900156875.1 Robertmurraya dakarensis
CTCAATTAACAATTCTAGTAAGAGTGCTTCTAATAAGGGCGGAAAAGGAACTTGTGAACGTGATTGTCCAATGATAAATAACAATTTAGATGGTATGAGTTCAAAATGATAAGTCATGGCAGCCACATAAATGGCTGTTAAAAAAATAGAACCTACCATAGCAAATAATCGGATAAAACGAATAAATGTACTTAAAGACCATCTCAAATAGATATCTTCTGTTGATTCAAAAAATGAGAAAAAATTAGCAGGACCTATAATCCCTACAGGACTACCATCTATAAAAACACCAATTCGCCCGTTTAAAATCGAGTAGATGAATCTATCGGGCAGCTCTGTTAATATAAATTGTGGAAATAAAGAGTAATGATTATCTTCTAGGCATTGAGCCAAAACGGAACTGTCACTTATATTATCCGTTTTTAACTGTTCAATCCTTTCCTTAAGTGTCTGAAGAGTGTCATCGTTTGCAATATCTTTTATATATACAATTCTTACTTTCTTTTGAACGCGTTCCCCAATCTTTATTTCATCTGTGCACAAATTATAATCATTTAGATTTTGTCTGATTATCTTAACGTTAGAAGTTAATGATTCAGTGAACGAAATTTTAGGTCCATATACTAACGATTCTGTTTCTGCTTTCTCAATAGATCGTTCAATGGGATTTGCGCAATTCACAATGATTGCCTTTTTCTCATCTAAAAAATAAATATAAGCAAATCCATTTAATAGGGAAGAGATTACCTCTTGTTCTTCTAAATTTACCTTTATTTCTTCTATAGGTATGTTTTTCATTAAATAGGTGTAATGTAAGTATTCTACAGAAAGTTCTTCAATGTATTTAATGACAAATTCATTTAGAATCTCTGGCTTAATTAAATTCTTCATGAAAATAATATGAATCCCCACTTGTCCAACTTCAAGTTTTCGACACATCAAATCGGGTGATTCATTAAGAATGGATTTAATTTTTTCATAACCTGGGAAGTTATCATTATTATGACGATCTGTCATTCGTAACATATCCTTCAACCGTTTTTAATAGTGTCTGTAAAAACAATTAATTTATACAGAATATGGACAGAGGGACAGTGAATCATTACATCATCTTGGACAGCGTTAAACATTATCGTGTCTAGATTAAGTTGATTTTACTTATATAGTAATGCTTCATCCTTATTCAACGGGAGCGATTGTTCAATAGAGCAGTCGCTTCTTTCGCTAACTAGTTAGTGGAATAAGGGATTATCATTTCGGAAGAATAGTCCAGAAGTGGTAATAGTTCATGAAAAGAATAGTAATAGTATTTGTTTGGATTACTCTTAGTAGGATGGCCACGGATGCGAANTTGGAAATCTAGCAATTCTGACAGCGGTACCCATTTCATAAATAGGAGCCGAAAATGCCCCTAATGCACTAAATGCAACAATGATAATTAAAATATTGCTAGTTAACCCTGCCTCAACCGTTGCTTGGCCAATGACAATACCCCCTACAATTCCCATTGTTTGTCCTACTTTTGAAGGAAGGCGTGCACCAGCTTCTCTAAGTAGCTCAATTAACAATTCTAGTAAGAGTGCTTCTAATAAGGGCGGAAAAGGAACTTGTGAACGTGATTGTCCAATGATAAATAACAATTTAGATGGTATGAGTTCAAAATGATAAGTCATGGCAGCCACATNCCTGAAGGAGTTGTCGTCATAATAGGTAAAATCCTAGTTAGGTTTATGGTTTGAAGTGGTTGGTACACAACAAATAGCAGCCATATAGTCAATAAAAAGGATAAGAAGCAAACTCCGGTCACTACTCTAAAACCGCCGGATACAGCATAAATGGATAATATTAATAAAGCCAATACTCCGACCCATTCATAGACACCTTCATATCCCCATGTTAGTGACAACTCGACATAACTAATGGTGATCGAATAATTTACGGCAATAAAGTAAATGACAATAAGGAAGTTGAAAATACTACCAA
>NZ_LT707409.1:0-4355 GCF_900156875.1 Robertmurraya dakarensis
TGCGCAATTCACAATGATTGCCTTTTTCTCATCTAAAAAATAAATATAAGCAAATCCATTTAATAGGGAAGAGATTACCTCTTGTTCTTCTAAATTTACCTTTATTTCTTCTATAGGTATGTTTTTCGCTAAGTAGGTGTAATGTAAGTATTCTACAGAAAGTTCTTCAATGTATTTAATGACATATTCATTTAGAATCTCTGGCTTAATTAAATTCTTCATAAAAATAATATGAATCCCCTCTTGTCCAACTTCAAGCTGTCGACACATCAAATCGGGTGATTCATTAAGAATGGATTTAATTTTTTCATAACTTGGGAAGTTATCATTATTATGAAGATCTGTCATTCGTAACATATCCTTCAACCGTTTTTAATAGTGTTTGTAAAAACAATTAATTTATACAGAATATGGACAGAGGGATAGTGAACATTTACATCATCATGGACAGCGTTAAACCATTATCATGTCTAGATTAAGTGGATTTTACTTATATAGTAATACTTCATCCTTATCAAAAAACGGAGGCAGTTCGACAAGTTCTGTTATAAGTGTTACATCACATGAAATACAGGGGGGGTTATCTAAGAATAATCCTAACTTTACAATGGAGGATGGGAATGATGGAACTATGTTTCCCAAAACCACCCCGTCAATACTCCTGCATGCACATACGTAATATAACTAAATGGAATAATGTGATATATAGACTAGGCTGTTATGCATTTTAACAAAACTATCTTCAAAAGGGAATTAAGATACCTAAGGACTATATTGCTAGAACTATCTGACCTAAAAATGCAACCAGGTATGTGAAAAAGAGGATAAAGAAATCTAAATTTACAATGAAAGAATGAGAGTTTGTTAAGATTTCCATTTCATTTTAGAAAGGAATATAATTTTGGAACCTATTAATGATCTTATACGAAAGAATTTTTCTACTTTAACGAACCAACTAAAACTTGTAGCATCTTATATATTGAACTATCTGCATAAGATTGCTTTCCAGAAGGCAAAAGTAATTGGAGAGTTAACGGAAACAATGGTTATCAGATTTTGTTATAAACCTGGATATACTGGCTTTAGCCATTTACAAAAAGAAATCCAGGCATCACTAATAGAAATAACCAAAGTCAGCCATTAGAAAAATTCAGGGTCTCTAATAGCAAATATTTTTAAACCATTCTTTTAGCATTTTTTACAAAGGTTAATATAACCTGACAATAACACGGATAGGAAAAAGCAATAACAATGATGAAGCATTTTTTTATTTCGGGAATGTTCGATATAGCGTCGTCATGTTCTCCTCTATAAAATACATCTTACCTTTAGCCAAATTTAAAATATACGCTAACCAACTAGCTGCTGCATAGGAGCTTTTAATGAGCAGTATGTTTCGTTTTTTATGGATAATTCCGAAAAGAACTAAAAGACTCCGATACAATAAAACGCCTATCTTTTCAATTTAATTTACGTATCATTTTAACCTCACAATAAAGTGAGTATTTGAAAAAAGGCTCTAATGGAAGTTCACTTATATCTGCTTCTTTTTTTAGATAAAGCTCTTACTAATTATGCAAATTTTAGAATAACCCCAAAAAATAAATTTATTATTATTATTTGACTTAATATTCTAAAATATTTAAAATGCTATTAAATGTATAACTTTATTTTCTATTATTTTGTGAAGTTTCAACTTCTACAAGGAGGGAATTATATCATTTTGTTATAACAGACTTAAGGAATTAGTGCTTGTCTGATATTCGAAAAAAAGCTCTTTAGAGTATCAAAGCTAAAGACGTAAAGGTGAATATAAATATAATCGCTATTCTTAGAAGTAAGGCTATACTTTCAATTGGACGCTTTCATTACGAAGGTGTCTCTTTTATTTTTGATTACTGACTATAAGGATATTAAAAGTAAAAACTGGAACTGGGTTAAATCAAATCTTGAGGGAGGAAAAATTAGATGCAAAAGGAAATATGGAGTCAGTTTACTCTTGAAGGTACTATGAACATCAATTTAAGAAGAGAAATCCTGGAATCATGGAATAAGTGTAAACAGATTGGGATTTCATTTGATACTGAGAAAGTTACTTCACATATTTCAAAAGACGCCTTAAATAAAAAACGACAGAGAAATCATGATCTAATAAATGCAGCATCACAAGTAATGAGAGATTTTATTAAAGATTTAAATGGAGAAGGCTACCTTCTTGTACTTGCGGATGCTGAAGGATACCTTATTGAAATGTTGGGAGATAACCCTTCTATGAAAGTGGCTGAGCAAAGTGGAATTAAAGAAGGTGCTAGATGGCTTGAAGAAGATGTTGGTACAACAGGACTGTCCCTTGCTCTTAAATCTAAAACAGCTATAGCTACCTCAGGGAAGGAGCATTATTGTTCAGTTTTTCGTGACTGGGATTGTTCTGCATGTCCTATCTTTGTAGATGGAGTATTCCTGGGAGCCTTTGATGTTTGTCGTCTGGGAGCTAGAAATAATTTAATAGAATTACTTGCACTAGCTGTTGCTGGTGCTCGTACCATTAGTGAAAGGTACCAATTAAACAAACTGTATATGAAAGAGAAAATGTTGTCTCATGTACTCACTAAATATGTTCCAAATTTAGGAATTTTAGCATTAGATACGCAAGGAACAGAATTATACAAAAATAAGGTTGCTGATGACTTTTTAAAATTGTTCGATGAAAACTTTGGGAGTCTAGGATTAAATGAAAAAAACGTATTGAGTGACTTTGATAAAGATTTACTATTTACAGAATTAGAAGTAAATAAAAAGCATTTTTCAATCCGAACAGAAGAAATAATTAGTCAAGGCAAAAAGTTAGCCACTCTAAAACTTATACATCCACAAACTAAGGAAATAATAGCAACCTCTAAGGGCAAACATGATCTATTTAACTTAAACACTAAAAATATAGCTTTTCAGAAGACATTACAAAAAGCAATAAAGGTGTCAAAAAGTGATGCAAGTATTCTTATACTCGGAGAAAGTGGAGTCGGAAAAGACTTTATGGCACGCTTTATTCACAAGCAAAGCAAAAGAAGAGATCATCCTTTCACTGCGATTAATTGTGCTGCGTTGCCTCGAGAATTAATTACTTCTGAGTTGTTCGGTTATGAAGGTGGAGCCTTTACAGGTGCTAAGCATAAAGGGAATAAAGGGAAAATTGAAGCTACCGACAAAGGAACGGTATTCCTAGATGAAATAGCAGATTTACCACTTGATTTACAGGCTACTCTCCTAAGAAGTTTAGAAGAAAAACAAGTGGTAAGAGTCGGGGGGACTACACCAATTCCGGTTAATGTACGCTTTCTGGCTGCGACAAATAAAAATCTGGAAGAACTAGTTGAAGAAGGAAAGTTTCGCGAAGATCTTTATTATCGTTTAAAAATCTTTACTATTAAAATCCCTTCTTTAAGAGAACGAATTGAAGACTTTGAAGTAATACTTAACACGATGCTATCTGAAGCCTGCGAGAAAGTTCAACGACAGTCAATTTCTTTTACTTCATGTGCAATGAAAATATTCAAAGAACATTCTTGGCCAGGAAACTTGAGAGAGCTAAGAAGTGTAATAGAGCGAATAATCTACCTTCATGATGAAGAGTATCTTGATTCCTTTCATGCCCAAGAGTTCTTAGAGGTAGAACAAGCATACCAAAATACAAGTGAGCGAGAATTCATTTCTGATATTCTTCGAAAGACAAACGGAAATCGTTCGAAAGCAGCAAAAGAATTAGGAATATCCAGAAGCGCTTTATATCGAAAAATGCAAAAATATAATCTTGAATAAAGTTTATGAACTGTTCACCTTGTCCGCACAGAGAACGGTCAAAAAAACATTTATGGACTAAATTATGATAGACAAAACAAACTGATGCATTGGTACACTTGTATTTTAT
The DNA here is from genome assembly GCF_900156875.1 of Robertmurraya dakarensis. Classification (GTDB taxonomy): domain Bacteria; phylum Bacillota; class Bacilli; order Bacillales; family Cytobacillaceae; genus Robertmurraya; species Robertmurraya dakarensis. Next base: position 3,926 of record NZ_LT707409.1, read on the forward strand.
ATGATTTTTAATTTTTATTAATAACTGGCACGATTATTGCAATGTAAATATCGAAAAAAATTCACATAAAGGAGCATTCCTGTTAGAAGGATTTTCGGGGACTTGAACAAAAAAGAGCCCTCTTGGTATGATTACGGGGTGTCAAATCTTAGCGCGAAATGACCCCTAACTTAGTTAACCAAGGAGGACTCCAAAGTGGATTTTAAACAAAATCAGAAAATAAATCAAGTCACCGAAAAAACACTCGTTGTCGGAATCGATATTGCTAAGCGAAAACATTTCGCTTGCTTTGTAGATGATCGTGGGCGGGTGCTCCAAAAATCTTTCTCAGTATTACAATCTAGTGATGGTTTTCAGAGTTTTTATCAACGTATTTTGGCTGCAATGAAAGAATACGAAAAAACGGAAGTCATTGTCGGGATTGAACCTA
>NZ_LT707409.1:8808-9940 GCF_900156875.1 Robertmurraya dakarensis
TTCGGGGACTTGAACAAAAAAGAGCCCTCTTGGTATGATTACGGGGTGTCAAATCTTAGCGCGAAATGACCCCTAACTTAGTTAACCAAGGAGGACTCCAAAGTGGATTTTAAACAAAATCAGAAAATAAATCAAGTCACCGAAAAAACACTCGTTGTCGGAATCGATATTGCTAAGCGAAAACATTTCGCTTGCTTTGTAGATGATCGTGGGCGGGTGCTCCAAAAATCTTTCTCAGTATTACAATCTAGTGATGGTTTTCAGAGTTTTTATCAACGTATTTTGGCTGCAATGAAAGAATACGAAAAAACGGAAGTCATTGTCGGGATTGAACCTACAGGCCATTACTGGCTTAATTTAGCCCATTTCCTGGAGGATCGGGGGATTCCCTTGGCTATGACCAACCCTATGCACGTCAAACGGTCAAAGGAATTGGATGACAATCTACCAACCAAACATGACCGTAAAGATGCTTTAGTAATTGCTCGTCTTATTAAAGACGGACGCTTCAGTTATCCAAGAATCTTGAAAGACGTGGAGGCTGAACTTCGTGTTGGGTCAACGTTTAGAAGTAAGTTGACAGAGGAACTTGGAGCTGTCAAAAACATGATGATTAGGTGGTTAGATCGCTATTTTCCTGAGTTTCCCCAGGTCTTTCCGTCATTCGGAAAGTTGGCAATGGCAGTACTTGAATGTACCCCATTTCCTAGTGATCTTCACCAGAAACAACCCGATGAATTATTATCACTTTACCGCCAGGTTGAGGGGCTCAAATCTCCCCAACGACCGAAAGCAATGCTTCTTATTGAAGTCGCTGCTAATTCGATCGGAGTAACAGAGGGACGTGAGATGGCCCGTATCGAAATCGCCACACTCGTTCGTCGTTACAACCAATTAGAACAAGATATCGAAAGTATTACTCAACACTTAGTTGAGCTCGTTAAAACATCTGTAGAATACGAATGGCTATCAACGGTTCAAGGACTTGGAGATACCACCATTGTCGAACTATTAGCTGAGATCGGAAGCTTCTCACATTACGAAGATCCACGCCAACTAATCAAACTCGCGGGATTAACGTTACGTGAAAATTCGTCCGGTCAGCACAAAGGACAAAAACGCATCTCCAAAC
>NZ_LT707409.1:10922-181699 GCF_900156875.1 Robertmurraya dakarensis
TTACTGGCTTAATTTAGCCTATTTCCTGGAGGATCGGGGGATTCCCTTGGCTATGACCAACCCTATGCACGTCAAACGGTCAAAGGAATTGGATGACAATCTACCAACCAAACATGACCGTAAAGATGCTTTAGTAATTGCTCGTCTTATTAAAGACGGACGCTTCAGTTATCCAAGAATCTTGAAAGACGTGGAGGCTGAACTTCGTGTTGGGTCAACGTTTAGAAGTAAGTTGACAGAGGAACTTGGAGCTGTCAAAAACATGATGATTAGGTGGTTAGATCGCTATTTTCCTGAGTTTCCCCAGGTCTTTCCGTCATTCGGAAAGTTGGCAATGGCAGTACTTGAATGTACCCCATTTCCTAGTGATCTTCACCAGAAACAACCCGATGAATTATTATCACTTTACCGCCAGGTTGAGGGGCTCAAATCTCCCCAACGACCGAAAGCAATGCTTCTTATTGAAGTCGCTGCTAATTCGATCGGAGTAACAGAGGGACGTGAGATGGCCCGTATCGAAATCGCCACACTCGTTCGTCGTTACAACCAATTAGAACAAGATATCGAAAGTATTACTCAACACTTAGTTGAGCTCGTTAAAACATCTGTAGAATACGAATGGCTATCAACGGTTCAAGGACTTGGAGATACCACCATTGTCGAACTATTAGCTGAGATCGGAAGCTTCTCACATTACGAAGATCCACGCCAACTAATCAAACTCGCGGGATTAACGTTACGTGAAAATTCGTCCGGTCAGCACAAAGGACAAAAACGCATCTCCAAACGGGGCAGAAGAAAGCTGCGCGCCATCCTTTTCCGAGTGATGATGCCAATGGTTCGCCATAATGAAGCCTTTCAAAAGCTACATGAGTATTACACAAACCGTAAGGTTAATCCATTACGTAAGAAGCAATCTATCGTGGTTCTATGCGGAAAACTATTAAAAGTGTTACATGGAATCAGTACCAAGCACAAGGCATTTGACGCACAGCGAATGATGAAGGATATTCCTAGTCTCGCAGAGGCTATGTAAAGTTCTACATCCCTTTACAGACCTAGACAACAGGATGACACGGAGAAGTTGGCATTATTTTATCCATTCGACTTCGAGTCCCTAAAGGAGCTTCGCTAACCTCTGCCTTATGACTAGACCGAACGAAGGAATGTAGGCACACAGATGCCCAGAGACATGGGAGGGTACGTCATCATAAGCTACGCAGAGATCCATTGTGCATCACATAATTCCTTATAACAACTTTCCATCATTATCCAGTAGTGACCGCGTAGCGACCAATGTAATGGAATTTATTCACATAATACCAAAAGATTGTTAGGAATCGTGTCGAAAAATATTTTTTAAACACCCCATCAACGGGTCAAACCGTTGATAAATCAACATTTATAGAGGGAGGCATGTTAATTGAGTAACATCAATTCGTTATTTCGAGAAAGAGTGGGAATTCCACAAAATGAAATGATCACGTTGGAAAACTTAGATGCTGTTCTCGAAAAGACAGCAAAAGAGATTCCATTTGAAAATCTATGTATTTTGGATGATAGGACAGCAGATATTACGGAAGAGAATTTAGTAAACAAAATTATGAAGCGAAATGAAGGCGGACTTTGCTATGAACTCAATTCGGTTCTCTACTTATTCTTGGTTGAAAATGGTTTCGACACATCCTTAATACGAGGTGTGACATATGACCAAAAAAATCAAAATTGGAATTCTATTGGAAAAACTCATGTGGCGAATGTGGTAAACCATAATGAAAAACTATTTATTGTAGATACAGGTTTTGGAGGGAACCTTCCTTTAAAACCTGTGCCATTAACAGGGGAGGTTGTCACGTCTGCTAATGGGGAATTTCGGGTGGTACATACAGATAGTAAACATGGAGATTACATCTTTTATATGAAGCTGAAACATAAAGATGAGAATTGGAAAAAGGGCTATGCTTTTCATTCTAAAGAAATTGTTGGAGATATTAAGGAGTTAAATGAAGTCCAAAAGATCATTGTGGAACATCCAGAATCTCCTTTTAATAAAAAACCGTTGGTGACGAAATTGACGGATCGTGGAAATATGATACTCACCGAAGATTCTTTCATACAATGGGTGGATGGAAAAATGGAGAGAAAAGCACTTCATGGAGATCAATTTAAAAAATTAGCGGGGAAATATTTTCGTATTCCGTTGGACTGAGGCTATAGGAATTGCTTGGTTATTTCAGAAAATGAACAAAATGCTTGGAGTTTTTTCCAAGCATTTTGTCTAGTGTATATCATGCTTTTTGAAGCTGCCGCCCCTTACTTCTGCCACGTCGTATACAGTAACAAAGGCATTTTCATCGATTTCCCGGATGATTTCTTTTATTTTGCTTTCTTCAAGACGATTGATTACACAGGTAATCTCTTTAAATTGTTCGTTAGAATATCCGCCTTGAACGAGTTTATAGGTTGCTCCGCGGCCCAAACGGTCACGAATGGTTTCTACCATTACTTCTGGCTGATTTGTGATGATTTTAAAGGTTTTCGACCCACTTAAACCTTCTTCTACGATGTGGATGACCTTAGAAGCGATAAAATAGGCAATTGCTGAAAGAATGGCTCCTTGAAGTCCAAAGACGGTTGAAACAACAATAAACACGAACATGTTTAAGAATAGAATAAGATCGCTTGTTCCAAAAGGTAATTTCCGAGATAGGAGTACTGCCAACATATCAATTCCGTCTAATGCACCGCCATTTCTAAGTGCCAGCCCCATTCCGAAACCGATGATAATACCACCTACAACTGTTACTAACAAGGTATCCGCTTTAATTATGGTTGGGATATGGTGCATGATGGTCGTCCCGAAAGATAGGGAAGCAATACCGATGACTGAAAATATGGCAAAGGATCTTCCGATTTGTTTATATCCTAAAAACACGAAAGGGATATTTAGGATAGCGATTAGAATCCCTAAAGGGAGCCCGAATAATTGTGAACCAACGATACTTAATCCTGTCACGCCTCCATCAGATACATTATTTGGGATTAACACTGCTTCAAGTCCATATGCCGTAATAAAACCCCCGATGATAACTAATAGGGCTCGTCCTGCCTGTTTAAGTTTATTGGATTTTTGATGTATTTTGACACTCATAATAATTTCCTCGTTTCAGAATAATTTCTTTATATAGAGTTGTATAAGAAGTCTAGGTAAATTTTAACTGCGCTGGCACTTTATTATATTATGTTCTTTTTCACTAGCCAACCCAAAAGTATCTATTAAATGGAAAAAATGATTATTGTACTATTGATATCCCTCACCCTTTTTTAATAACACTGTTAATATAATGCATTTTAAGCAGTGTGATATACTACATAGAAAAAAGGAGTACAAAAATGATATCACTGAGCATACTGGACTATTCTCCTATTGATGAGGGGGTTTCCGGACATGAAGCACTTTGGCAGACAACGGAGTTGGCACAATTCGCAGAATCCCTAGGATACAAACGGTTTTGGGTATCTGAACATCACTTCGTTGATTCAGTTGCAAATAGTAGTCCGGAGTTGCTCATGATGCATTTAGCAACATCAACAAAAAGAATTAGAATTGGTTCTGGCGGTGTTATGCTGCCGCATTATAGCAGCTATAAAGTTGCTGAAAACTTTCGGATGATGGAGGCGCTCCATCCAGATCGAATTGATATTGGAATTGGCAGGTCTCCAAGTTATCGTATAGTCAATCAAGCTTTAAATGAGGGAATAAGTAAGAAGCAATCTTATGAACAGCAAGTGAGTGATTTACAAAAGTATTTTACTGACGATACTTTGAACCCTCATCGCTTTCAATCATTAATTGCTACCCCAAGAATACCGACTAAACCAGAGATGTGGATGCTCGGTACGGGGGAAAGAGGGGCAGGAGTTGCAGCAGATTTAGGGATAGGCTATGTATTTGCTCATTTCGCCAAGCCAGGAATGGCAGGGGTAGATGTTATAAATAATTATAGAAAAAATTTTGAGCCATCTGCTTTCCTTCGATATCCTAAAGAGATTATTGCTGTATTTGCAATTACTGCGGAAACGGAGGAGGAAGCTGAGGATTTAGCTAAGGCATTTGATTTGTGGCTCTACTTTGTTGAATCCGATAACCAGCCGCCCTATTATCCGTCGGTTTCAACAGCAAAAAGCCGCGGATTCAGTTCAATAGAAATGCAAAAGGTTAGGGAAAACCGTAAGCGGATGATCATTGGAACACCTGATAAAGTAAAAAAGGAAATTGAGCAAATTGCTGAACTTTTTGAAACGGACGAAATCATGATTATACCTAATGTGTCTGGAGTTCAGAATCGTAAGAATGTTATCAGGTTAATTGCGGAAGAATTCGGGTTATAGCAATAATTAGATTTAAGAGAGAGAATGTATACCAGATGGTATACAGAGAGAGCAATTACAAACGGAAGGAGCAATGATTAAATGCAGTACATAGTGACAGCCTATGATGGCACCGATGAAAAAGCTCTTGATAGGAGACTAGCGGCAAGAGAAGAACATTTAGAATCTGTTAAAAAAAGATATAAAGATGGTCAGCATTTATATGGTGCCGCAATTCTTGATGATGATGGAAAAATGATCGGTTCCATGATGGTGGTGGATTATCCATCAAGAGAAGAACTCGATGAATGGTTGAAAGTTGAACCATATATAGTTGGTAATGTATGGAAGGAAATAGAGATTCAGCCTTGCAGTGTGGCGCCAATTTTTATGAAACCTTCTCAATAATGGAGGCCGGTTAACGCAGGAAAGATCGAATAGGAGGGGAGTGTTTTTTTGTACATTGCGATTATATTATTTTCATTCTTTGTGTCTTTGTTTGCTTCGGTAAGAGTAATGGACAAGGGAATTAACAAATGGTTAGCTATGTTGTTTGCTCTTTGTATGAATGCACTTATCCTAATAACAGCCACTTGGATACTTTATATAAACAATGAGGAAGCCAGGTTGTTTGGCTTTGGTCATACAAATCTTTATCTATTGATATTCGCAATTCCTTTTATAACGTGGCTCAACTTTCTATTCCTTGAAGTAATACGAAAAGTTAAAATATCATCTTAAAACAAGGATAGTTAAGAAGTACTTAGCTATCCTTGTTTTATACTAGTTACTAGGCTTATAGATTTTTCCGAGACCCCAGACTTTTTGTACGTCGCCTTCTTTCATGTCTGCTGTTGCTTTTGAGATCATGTTAATCTTTGCATCGATGTTGTCTATCATATGGCAAAGATGGGCTTCAAGTGTAATCGGTTCTGCAGTGCTTCCCCAGCCGTTGCTAAGCGGGCCATGGTGACTGGAGATAATATTCATAAGCTCATAAACAACCGTCACTTCTTCTAAGGAAACGGACCGTTCATTGCGTATTGCTACGAGCTTTCGGTCAATCATTTGGTTGACAATTTGAATATGCCCTAAAAACTGGCCAAAGAGTGTATATTCTGGTGCGGTAAAATCCTTTGTCATTTCTACAATTTTCCCCATATCATGCAAAGTGAGAGCAGCGTACATTTTACTTCGATTAACTGCTTCTCCGTATTGATCACAAATATTTTTTGCGATTCTTAAAAGTGATAAGGTATGATAAGCGAGGCCGCTTTTAAAATTATGATGCATTTTTACCGCTGCTACATGGTTCATAAAATATTTCTTGTTTTCTTCAAATAACTCTGAGGTGATTTGATGCAGGATGGGGATTTGGATCTCATCAATGAATGAACGTATTTCCGCTTCCATGCTTTCAATGGATTCTGGAGCCATTTCAATATATTCACTAAAATCGACCTCTCCACTTTGAGCTAAACGGAAATCGCTGATCGTCATCTGAACTTGTCCATTAAACTCAGATGCATCTCCTGCAAGATATAGCATAGCTCCATTTGTGAAAATGGTTAATAATTCTTCAACACTTCTGCCTCCGAATCCATTATTCCATAGCTTGCAAGAAACCATTTTATGTTTTTTTGCTACCGTAATGTTTAAGTAGGGATCCCCTTTTTTCGTTTTCTCCTGTTTCACTTCTTTGACAAGGCAATAGCCTTCAAAGGAGCTGCCTGGTTCTAGTTCCAATAAACAACTTACCGCCATGGTTTAAACCTCCAAGTGTCCTGAAAGAACGTATGTTCCTTTTATTATATCATGAAAATAAGAAGAAACAACTCGGAAATTTGGAAAAAGCCCGGTAGTGGCTTATTGGAGAAGTCGAGAAAAGGAGCCGTCGAATTGACGGCTTCTGTTAACTTATTGATAATCCCTAAGCTTGCTGCTCGAAGTAACTAGTGAGGAGCTTTATATTTTCTATATTCTTTCCGTAATCAACAACCGTTGTGGGGTAAGCGGGCTTACTTTGTAAGTGAATCTTGCATACTTCATCGCTAATTTCTTGAACACTCAGTATGATTTGTTCGCCTAATGTACGGAAGTTAGCTGCTGTTCTAACGTGAATGATTCCTTCTCTATAGTCAATATTCATGATTTTTGCATTCCTAAGAGCAGAAATGGAGCTTTTACATACTTCAAATGCGTGATTGTAGTTCAAGTGCACTTCTATTTCCTTTTCTCTGTTGACACTGCTGTCCAAACCTTCCCCCGCTGATTTAGTAAAAAGGTAATTAATTGTCACTAATCCTATTGCTATACATGCGCCAAAAAGTAACCCTGCAATGACCCCGAGTGCCAATTGTTTATAAGCAATATATATTGTCCATCCAAAAGGAATCGAAGTAGCAAGAAGGATCGTAAGCATTTTTTTCATAGTTATTACATCATCACCTTATTTTTATCGTTATCTTCAATATATTTAAAAATGCTGTAGTTTAAACATGAAGTTGGTATCTATTTTCAATAATCAGGAGATGAGATAAAGGCAAGATTCTTTAACATTTTTCCTAGAAGACTTCCATCCCTCCATTTTTGGTGTCACACTGAATATACATGATATTGGGAGAGGAGAGTGTAAGCTTGAAAAAGATCATTGCAGGTATTTTGTTTGTGGGAGTATTAGCTGGAGTTTTTTTGTTCTTTGGTATAGGCAGGGATGAACCAAAAGAGGAACAACAAGAAGAAGTGGAAGTAGATCCTGAACAAAGCGAGAAAAAGGATCCTGTCCTTGAAGAGCCCCCTGAATTTAATCAAGAAATAGCTAAGAATGTGATGGAGCAATACAAGCAACTCTTTACAACGATTATGGATTCAGCTGAAGATGATGGTGTAATTACTGGTTTTAATTCGAGAACTGAAGTTCAGGCACATCTTATGAAAGGTATGTCTGAGTCATTAGCTTCTTCGTTAATGGAAAGATATATTGGGGAAAAGGAAGGTAGGCCTTATTTAATTCCGACATCAGCTCCGGTTTGGTTAGAAAACGACTTACCTTTTCAAATTGAAAGAATTAGTGACGAACATTACAAAATTGTTCAAGAAAAAGAAAATGAGCTAATCGGCCATGCGGTTGTGACCTACCATGTTAAACCAAGGGATGCAAAGTGGATCGTTAGTCAAGTTGATACAAAAATGCTTGGTTTATCCATTGAGCAGCTAGCATTAATGATTGTTGATGGTTTGAAAAACCAGGATATGAACAGAATAGCAGACTATGTTTATCCGCAAAAAGGACTTCTTTTTTCACCGTATGTCTATATCGAAGATGAAGCAATTGTTTTTCAAAAAGAAGAAGTGTCCTCATTGTTAGAAAATAACAGCCAATATCTATGGGGCTATTATGATGGCAGCGGGGATCCAATCGAACTAACACCAAAGCAGTATCTGGAAGAAATCTTATATGCTAAACCCTATGAAAATGCAGATGAAATCCTCGTGGATGATATACAACAGCGAGGGAACACCATCAACAATGTAAAAGAAGTGTTTCCGCAATCAAAAGTGGTTGAATATTATCTTTCTGGTTCTGAAAAGTATGGAGGGATGGATTGGGCCAGTTTACTGCTAGTTTTTGAGCAAGATGAGAGCGGGGAATGGCTGTTAGTTGCGATGGTGAATGACAAGTGGACGATTTAATATGATATGGACAATCGCGAAAAAGGGCCTGTTATGTACTGCACCCCAAAAGTTAAAGCATAAAACCTAACTTTTGGGGTGCAGTACCGTGGTCCTTTTTCTTTTTCCTTTATAAAAATTGACTATAAAACTGTTTGAAATTTCTTACATTATGGCGAATAAGGAAAAGCAACTAGTTTTCATATAATGATCGTAAATCAAATCTAAAATTTAAAACGGCAAAATCAGGAGGAATGAACACATGTCGTTTGGCACATTAGAGTATCAAGAAAGGCTCCGCAAGACGTTTCAGAGCATGGCCGCAAAAGGAATTGAGGTGCTGCTGATAACAGATCCGGCCAACATGAATTATTTAACAGGTTATGATGCTTGGTCATTTTATATGCACCAAATGCTGATCATTATCGGAGGGGAGGACCAGCCGATTTGGATTGGGAGAAATCAGGATGCTAATGCTGCAAGGCTTACGACCTGGCTTTATCAAGAGAACATTATTCCCTACCCAGAAGACTATGTAAATTCCGAAAGTAAGCATCCTATGGAGTTTGTGGCGGATATTTTAAGGCAGATTGGTCAGGAACGGCGTTCGATCGGTGTTGAAATGGATAACTATTATTTTACCGCAAAATGTTATGACGTGTTAAAAAAGGGATTGCCAGATGCAAGCTTTCAGGATGCTACTCTTCTCGTCAATTGGATCCGCTTAATTAAATCGGATAAAGAAATAGAGTATATGAGGCGCGCTGGAAAAATTGCTGAAAAGGCAATGATGTCTGGAATTGATTTCATTGATGAAGGGGTACGTGAATGTGATGTCGCTGCGCAGATTTTCCACTCGCAGATCAGGGGAACAAAAGAATATGGCGGGGATTATCCTGCCATTGTGCCGCTGCTTCCTTCAGGAGAGAAGACATCAACACCGCACTTAACATGGAGTGATAATGTTTATAAATACAGTGAAGCCGTGATTATCGAGTTGGCGGGATGTTTTAAACGCTACCATTCTCCGCTAGCACGCACCGTTTACATTGGGAAGCCTGATGATGAATACAAAGCGCTGTCTGAAGTTGTCGTCGAAGGACTTAATGCTTGTCTTGATATGATAAAGCCCGGCATTGTTTGTGAAGAGATAGAAGAGACGTGGAGAAAAATCATTTCAAAAAGCGGCATCACAAAGGATTCGCGTCTTGGTTATTCGATGGGTCTGAACTATCCTCCTGATTGGGGTGAGCATACTGTCAGCATTAGAAAAGGGGACAGAACGATTCTGCAGCCCAATATGACTTTTCATCTTATTCCTGGGGTTTGGCTCGATGAATACGGATTTGAAACAAGTGAAGCTGTGAGAGTAACAGACAGCGGCTGTGAAACATTTGCAAACTTGCCTAGACATTTGTTTATTAAGGATGGTTTATTCGAAAACATCAGTTGAGGTGGTGAGAAATCTATTGATCATTTTTACTGAAAAAGAACTAAGAAGGTTCGTCCCGTTAACTGAGAAAGCCATCTCTGTTGTAGAAGAAGGTTTTACGAAGTTTGCAAGCAATGAAGTGATGATGCCGCCAATCCTCCGTGTTGATATTCCAGAACATAATGGTGAAGTGGATGTGAAAAGTGCATACGTCAAGGGCAAGGATATGTTTGCTATTAAAGTGTCCTCTGGTTTTTTTAACAACCATTTGCTTGGAATGCCCAGCGGGAATGGGCTGATGATGTTGATCAGTGCGAAGACTGGGGTTGTGCAGGCCATTCTTTTAGATAATGGTTATTTAACAGAGGTACGCACAGCGGCGGCGGGGGCGATTGCGGCAAAATACCTTGCTAGGGAAAATATAGAAAATGTCGGTGTGATTGGAGCCGGGAGCCAAGCGCGATATCAGGTGAGAGCCTTGAAGTTCGTCCGTGATTTTTCCAATGTCATTGTATATTCACGTTCGAGGGATCGAGCTGAAAAGTATAGAAGGGAAATGAATGAAGAGCTTAGGATAAACGTAGAAGTGGCAGAGAGTGCTGAAGAAGTTGTAAAGAATTGTGACCTGGTTGTGACGACAACACCTGCAACAGAACCTGTCATAAAACATGAGTGGCTCCATCCGGGTATGCATATTACAGCCATGGGTTCCGATGCTGAACATAAACAAGAATTAGAGGCTGAAGTTCTTGTAAAAGCAAATAAGCTTGTGTGTGATTCAAAGTCACAATGCGCAAGGCTTGGGGAATACCATCATGCACTGGAAAAAGGCATCTTAACAAATAAATCTTCTGTTATTGAATTGGGTCAGTTGACTTCAGCGGGCTTGCTGTACAGGGAGAATGATGATGAAATTACAGTCTGTGATTTGACTGGCACAGGGGTGCAGGATACAGCGATCGCGTTGTTTGCCTATGGCGAAATGATGAAGCATGACACTTGCTTAAAGGTGAACGAATAACGATAGAGGAGTGATCTTGTGGCTAAAGAAAACATCAAAAAGGGAACACAAGCAGTATGGGCAGGAGAAAAGGATTATTTGGTTCACGGTGCGACACAAGTTCCGGTTGTTCTCAGTGTTGCTTATGGTTATAACGATATGGATGAATGGTATGACGTGGCTACTGGAAGGAAAAAAGGTCATATTTATGGACGCAACACCAATCCTACGGTTCAAGCGTTCGAGGAAAAAATGAAAGTGCTGGAAGGAGCAGAAGCAGCTACTAGTTTCTCAACGGGGATGGCGGCAATCAGTAATACATTTTCGACTTTTTTGGTGCCAGGTGATCGAATTGTTTCAATTAAAGATACGTACGGCGGCACGAATAAAATTTTTACAGAATTCTTGCCTCGTCAGGAAATAGAAGTGGTTCTTTGTGATACGGGCGACCATGAACAAATCGAAAAAGAAGTAGCAAAAGGATGTAAAATACTATATTTGGAAACGCCAACGAACCCAACGGTGAAAATAACGGATATTGAACGGATGGCGAAGGCAGGAAAAGAAGCGGGAGCACTTGTGATCGTAGATAATACATTTGCTACACCGCTTAACCAAACACCGCTTTCACTAGGCGTCGACTTGGTGCTCCATAGTGCAACGAAGTTCTTAGGCGGGCACGCTGATGCATTAGGCGGAGTGGTATGCGGACCTGAAGATCTTATTGAAAAAATCTATCATTATCGTGAAATTAATGGGGCAACGATGGATCCAATGGCTGCTTACTTGATATTACGCGGAATGAAAACGCTTCATTTGCGTGTGCGCCAACAATGTGAAAATGCGATGACACTAGCAAACTATCTGCAAAAGGAAGAATTAGTGGAAGGAGTCTACTATCCGGGTCTAAAAACGCATCCGAACCACGAAATTGCTAAAGCACAAATGACGGACTTTGGCGGAATGCTCAGCTTTGCAGTAAAAGGCGGTATGGACACAGTCAAACATCTACTGCCGCAGCTGCAATTTGCTAACCGGGCCGCCAATCTCGGTGCAGTAGAGACGACTGTCGGTCCAGCGCGGACGACAAGCCATATTGAATGTACCCCGGAGGAACGGGCAGCAATGGGAATTCCAGAAGGACTTATTCGTGTGTCATGCGGAATTGAAGATATTGAGGATATTATCGCTGATTTCGAGGGTGCCTTCCGCCATGCCGAAAAGATGTTTACAGATAGATAGAGAATCTATGTATTTGCTAGATTGAAGACCATAGAGGTGATGTTCCACTGGTTCATCACCTTGCTGAGTTTTGCACATGAATGGAAAAGAAAGAAGGGAAGAGTTGATGCCTAACGAACATCCGATCATTGAAAAAGTTCACTCATTATCAGGTCAGATTGTAGATTGGCGCCGGCAGCTGCATCAGTATCCCGAGCTTAGTTTTGAAGAGATTGGAACAGCTAAAATGATAGCAGGAACGTTAAAGCAGATACAAGGAATGAAGGTAGAAGAAGGTCTGGGGGTGAAGACGAGTGTGGTCGGTACATTGACCTCGGGTGACGGGCCCACGATTGCACTGCGTGCTGACATTGATGCCCTTCCAATCAAAGAGGAAAATATTATCGGCTACGCTTCAAAGATTGATGGGGTAATGCATGCCTGCGGTCATGATGCCCACACAGCCATTTTGCTAGGGACTGCCCATATTCTTGCGGATATGTTTAATAAAGGAGAAATCAAGGGCACGGTGAAATTTGTTTTTCAGCCAGCGGAGGAAAGTACGGATGAATATGGTCTTTCTGGATCACCTTATATGGTTCAGGCCGGTGTTTATAATGGTGTCGATGCGGCAGTTGCACTGCATATGTGTCCGTGGCTGCATGTTGGAGAGATGCAGATGAATGACGGGTACAGCATGGCAAATGTAGATGTGTTTCAAGGGCAGATTGCAGGGTCCGGCGGTCATGGAGCTTATCCCGAGCTTGGTACAGACCCGATTTGGATGCTCGGTCCACTCATGCAGGCGCTGCACGGAGTGGTTGCTAGAAAGGTTTCTGCCCTAGATTCAGCGGTAGTCAGCATCGGACAAATTCACGCCGGAACTGCCAGCAATATTATTCCAACAGAAGTTTCGATAGAAGGAACCATTCGCAGCTATACACCTGAGGTGCGTGATTTATTAGCAGATGAACTGCGAAAAGCCTTTTCGATTGTGGAAAATTTAGGAGGAAGTTACTCCTTCAACGTTCAAAGAGGGGAGCCTGCTTTAAAGAACTCTCCGGTTGTGAATGAATGGGTCTTGGCGGCAACTAAGGAACTTTACCCGGAGCTAGCGATCGTCAAAGGTCCGTTTGGAATGGGAGGCGATGACTTTGGCTATGTCACGCAAATTCTACCAGGTTCGATGTTCTTCCTTGGCTGCGGTCGCAAAGGAGATATACAAAGAGATTTGCATACCCCAATATTTGATATTGATGAAAGCTGTTTATCGATAGGGGCAGCAATTTTAGTACAGACAGCCATAAAGTTTTTGAAGGGTGAAGCCTCTTTGTAAGGATGGATTAAGTAGGGAGGTTCGGAAGTGGAACAAAAATTGGCTTTTATTGGCTTTGGAGTGGTTGGGCAAGGATTAGCGGAAATACTGCGGGACAAAAAGGAAGAGCTGCGAAAAAATGAGGGTTTTCAAGCTAGTATCGTCGCGATTTCTGACTTAATGAAAGGTTCCATCTATCATCCAAACGGTCTCGATATCGATACCGTTTTACGAGTTTTAAAGGATACAGGAAATCTTGAAAACTATCCTTATGTGCCAGGACTGAAGACTGGGATGGACAGCTTTAAGACAATACGCGACACGAATGCAGACACGATTGTCGAGGTAAGTTTTACAGATGTTAAAACAGGGCAGCCGGCGATTGATCACTGCAAAACGGCATTTAAATGCGGTAAAAATGTTGTGATGACCAACAAGGGACCTGTAGCACTCGCCTATAGAGAATTAGCAAAAATGGCTGAGGAAAACGGTGTTTTCTGGGGGTTTGAGGGGACGGTCATGAGCGGAACACCTGCATTAAGGCTGCCGTCAGCGGCACTGGCTGGAAATGACATCACAGAAATCCGCGGTATTTTAAATGGAACAACCAATTATATATTAACCAAAATGGAGGAAGAAGGAGTTTCGTACGAGGATGCATTACAGCAGGCACAAAGATTAGGTTATGCGGAAAATGATCCGACAAGCGATGTTGAAGGTTATGATGCAAGATATAAAATTGCAATACTGGCAAACTATGTGATGAAGACCACCTTATCCGTACAAGATGTTTCCTGTAAAGGCATATCAGAGATCACGTTAAAGGATATTGAAGACGCAAAGGCAGAAGGGAAGCGCTGGAAGCTTCTTGCAAAAGCCGGGAAGAAGGATGGAAAAGTGGAGGCATCCATCTCTCCAGTCAAAGTAGATTTAACAGATCCCCTTGCTTCGATCAGCGGTGCCACTAATGCAATTACGTACGAATGCGATCTGTTAGGGACTGTAACTTTAAGCGGACCGGGAGCTGGCAAAGTAGAAACAGGATATGCTCTATTAATTGATTTACTTTCAATACACCGGGAAAAAGGACTTTTTAAAACATAAATGAAGAAAGGTGGGGGTCTATATGCCAATCAGAATTGCCAGTCGGAAGATGTTTTTGGCAGGTAACTGGGTAAACCGGGAACGAAGCATTGAAGTGCGAGATCCGCAGGATAATAGTTTGATAGATACCGTCCCGGCAGCCTCAAAAGAGGATATGCTTCATTGTATTGAAGAGGCAAAAGAGGGCGCAAAACTAGCTGCTTCCATGCCTGTTCATGAACGAATGGCAGTTATTCAAAAGGCAGCAGATTATATTGAAAAAAATAAAGAAACCTATGCGATGACGATTGCCCGGGAAGGAAGTAAAACAATAAGGGAAGCGGCAAAAGAGGTGAACCGCTGTCTGGAGACACTGAGAATCAGTGCGGAAGAAGCAAGGAGGATAGCAGGTGAGACCATTCCTTTTGATCAAAGTCCCGGGAGTGAGAAGCGTGTGGGCTATTATCTGCGTGTACCCATTGGGATTATTGGAGCAATCACTCCTTTTAATGATCCCATCAATCTCGTTGCACATAAGGTTGGACCTGCAATTGCAGCGGGGAATGCGATTATTGTAAAGCCCGCGACTGTTACGCCATTAAGTGCCCTGTTATTAGCGGAAGCATTTGACAAGGCGGGTCTTCCACCGAAGATCCTTTCCGTTATCACAGGTTATGGAAGTGAGATAGGTGATGTTCTAGTTACCCACCCCGCTGTTCGGATGATTTCCTTTACGGGCGGTTTGGAAGCTGGCGAAGAAATCAGCCGCAAAGCTGGCTTGAAAAAATTAAGCATGGAGCTTGGGGCGAATTCTCCTGTTATTGTGCTGGAGGATGCTGATCTAGATGAAGCGGTTCAAGTAACCGTTTCAGGGGCTTTTTGGGCTGCTGGTCAGAACTGTCTTGGTGTACAAAGGATTTATATTCAAGAGAGCATCAGGGAAAAGTTCCAACGTAAGTTCGTCGAGCGTACTCGTCAATATAGTATTGGTGACAAACAATCATTAGTAACCGATATGGGTCCTTTAATTACGGAAAAAGAAGCCATTCGCGTACAGCAGATCGTTAATGAAGCAATCGAAAAAGGTTCTAAACTTTTAACGGGTGGAGAACGAAGGGGCGCTTTTTACCTGCCTACCGTCTTAACGGATGTTCCGGATGACTGCATCATTGCAAAAGAAGAAATTTTTGGCCCTGTCGTCCTTTTATATGGAGTGAAAAATCTCGCCGAAGGGATCGAGAAAGCAAATGATAATGATTATGGACTTCAAGCTGGAATTTTTACAAATGATATTAAAAAAGCCCACGAAGCAATTGCAAAGGTAGAAGCCGGTGGAATTATGATTAATGATAGCAGCGATTATCGTATCGATGCGATGCCATTCGGAGGTGTGAAAAACTCTGGTCTGGGCAGAGAAGGAATTAAATTTGCTATTCAAGAAATGACGGAACTTAAAGTGGTTTGTTATAAGTTATCTTAATGTCTCTATTTTTCATATAAAAAGCCAATTGTGCAGACCACAGTCATTTATTGTTGTCTATCCTGCATATAATGTAGAAATTACATTCCATATCCACAACTTCATTATAACCAATAATATCATCATTCTTTAATAGAAGTCATGTTCCTAGAAAATGGGCATGGCTTCTTTTTGTCTAAAGAGAGGGGGGATTGCGAATGAAGGTAGTCGTGACAGGGCGGTCCTTAAGCATGAAGGATGTTATTGATGTGGCAAAAAATCGTGCATCAGTTGTTATTTCTGCTGAAAGTAAGGCAAATATCAAAAAGAGCCGTGATTATGTCTTGAGGCTCTTAAGGGAAGGGAAAATTGTTTACGGTTTAACGACAGGCTTCGGAAAGTTCAGTGATACCTTAATTTCTGCCGAAGATGCCAAAGAGCTGCAGCTGAACTTGATTAGAAGTCATGCATGTGGAGTGGGACAACATCTTTCTGAAAATATCGTTAGAGCTACTCTCCTTTTAAGAATCAATTCTTTAGCACTGGGCTATTCAGGAATAAGGTTGGAAAGTGTTGAAACCATGATTGAAATGTTAAACAAAGATGTTATTCCGGTTATTCCTGAAAAAGGATCCTTGGGTGCAAGTGGTGACCTCGCGCCGCTTGCTCATTTAGCACTTGTCTTGATTGGAGAAGGGGAGGCTTTTTATAAAGGAAAGAAAATGAACGGAAAACAAGCGATGAAAAAGGCGGGAATTACCCCGATTACATTAGAAGCAAAGGAAGGTTTGGCTTTAATCAATGGCACACAGGTAATGACAGCGATTGGAGTTCTTGCCTGCTGGGAAGCTATGAAGCTGCTAAAATGGGCAGATTGCATTGCTGCTTTAACCATGGAAGCATTAGCAGGCATTCGGGATGCTTTTGACCCGATAACTCATCTAGTACGTCCGCACAAAGGTCAGCTCGAAACGGTTGCTGTTATTAGAAGAATGATTAAGAATAGCCAGCTTACCACAAAACAGGGAGAAGTCAGGGTACAGGATGCTTATTCAATCCGATGTATCCCTCAAGTACACGGAGCAAGTAAGGATGCAGTTTCTTATATTATAAAAGGTCTGGATATTGAAATGAATTCTGCCACGGATAATCCGCTTATTTTTGCTGACGATGACCTAGTGATATCAGGCGGAAATTTCCATGGTCAGCCGATCGCTTTAAGTATGGATTTCCTTTCCATTAGTATGGCGGAGCTGGCCAATATTTCAGAAAGGAGAACAGAGAGGTTAGTGAATCCCCAGCTAAATCATAATCTTCCTCCATTTTTAACATTAAAGGGAGGGAAGAATTCAGGTTTCATGATTGCCCAGTATGCAGCCGCCGCCCTTGTTTCTGAAAATAAATCATTAAGTCATCCCGCAAGTGTAGACTCTATTCCTTCATCAGCTAACCAAGAAGATCATGTAAGTATGGGTACCATTGCAGCCAGAAAGGCGTATCAAATCATTGAAAATGCTTATTATGTGTTAGCGATTGAATGGATCTGTGCCTCTCAAGCGATAGACTTTTTGGACAGTGAGAAATTGGGCGATGGTTCGCGCTGGATGTATCAGAAAATGAGAGAGAAAGTGAAATTCTTCCAGGAGGACAGAGTACTTTCAAAGGAGTTTGTGAAAGTGGTAGAGATGATGAAAGATGAAACGTTGTTTTCGGAGTTGGAACAGACTTGGTTTGTAAACAATGAGGAGGAGATATAAATGGGCCCCAAAAAAGTGATTAAGGCTCACAGAGGCACAGCGCTACACACTAAAGGCTGGATTCAGGAAGCTGCCCTCCGAATGTTAATGAATAATCTGGATCCGGAGGTAGCTGAACATCCAGAGAAGCTTGTGGTATATGGAGGAATCGGAAAAGCGGCCAGAAATTGGGAATGTTATGAGGCGATTGTTACTTCTCTCAAAAATTTGGAAAATGACGAGACGCTGCTGATTCAATCAGGAAAGCCTGTTGCTGTTTTTAAAACCCATAGTGATGCTCCAAGGGTGCTTCTAGCCAATTCGAACCTAGTGCCTGCTTGGGCAAATTGGGATCATTTTCATGAGTTAGATCAAAAAGGTCTGATCATGTTCGGTCAAATGACGGCAGGAAGCTGGATTTACATCGGCAGTCAAGGGATTGTTCAAGGGACCTATGAAACGTTCGCCGAAGCGGCACGGCAGCATTTTGGCGGTAGCTTGAAGGGGACTATTACAGTTTCAGCCGGACTTGGCGGGATGGGCGGGGCGCAGCCTTTAGCTGTCACTATGAACGATGGTGTTTTTATTGGAATTGAAGTTGACGCTTCGAGGATTGAAAAACGAAAACGTACTCGTTATTGCGATTTGTTAGTGGATTCCGTTCCGGACGCACTAAATCTCGCACTAGAAGCAAAAAAACAGGGGCGCCGTCTTTCAATCGGGCTGGTTGGCAATGCGGCAGAGGTGCTGCCGGAAATGCTGAGGCTAGGATTCATACCTGACATCATCACCGATCAAACATCTGCGCATGACCCGTTAAATGGATATTTGCCGATTGGAATGAATTTAGATCAAGGCGAGCAGATGCGAAATTCGGATCCGGCAGCGTATATCAAAAAAGCAAAAGAAAGCATTGCGCTTCATGTGAAGGCGATTTTAGAAATGAAAGAAAAGGGCGCGATTGCCTTTGATTACGGAAACAATATCCGCCAAGTAGCTTTTGACGAAGGAGTGAAAAATGCTTTTGACTATCCAGGTTTTGTACCAGCCTATATTCGGCCGCAATTTTGCGAAGGAAAAGGTCCCTTCCGCTGGGCTGCTTTATCAGGAGATCCTAAAGATATTCATAAGCTGGATGAAGTGCTTTTAAGAGAATTTGCCGACAATGAGGGTCTGTGCAAATGGATTATGATGGCGCGGGATAAGATTGAGTTTCAAGGACTGCCTGCGAGAATTTGCTGGCTCGGTTATGGGGAAAGAGCCAGATTCGGAGCGATGATTAACAAACTGGTTGCCTCCGGAGAAATTTCAGCACCGATTGTAATTGGCCGTGACCATTTGGATGCCGGGTCTGTTGCCTCTCCGAATCGTGAGACAGAAGGGATGAAGGATGGCAGTGATGCGATTGCTGATTGGCCGCTATTAAATGCGATGCTGAATACAGCTGCTGGTGCGAGCTGGGTATCACTTCACCATGGCGGGGGTGTCGGCATGGGATATTCGATGCATGCCGGGATGGTGGTGGTAGCGGATGGAACGAAAGAAGCAGAAAGGCGGTTGGAACGAGTGTTGACAACAGACCCAGGGCTGGGTGTCGTTCGCCATGCTGATGCAGGCTATGACAAAGCAATCAAAACAGCGAGGACTAAAGGGATTTCTATGCCGATGCTGGATGGAGGGGGAGACTAAATGGCTCTTTATGTGAAAAATGCTTCGCAAGTAATTACAGTTGCTGGAGCAAGTGACAAACCGAAAAAAGGGGCCGAGATGGAGGAGATTGGCGTCATCGAAAACGGTTCTGTTATTTGCAAGGAAGGTGGTATCGTTTTTGTTGGCAGTGACAAAGACGCACAGAAATTTTTGAAGGCATTGGACGAAGAAATTGAAACGATTGATGCTGCTGGAAAAATTGTCACTCCTGGTCTCATTGATCCTCATACTCATATTGTTTTTGCAGGTTCGAGGGAGCATGAACTGGAAATGCGTCTGCAAGGGGCGACATATATGGAGATTTATCAGAAAGGAGGGGGCATTCATTTTACAACGAAGAAGACACAAGAAGCCTCCGAAGAAAGGTTATTACTGGAAACCAGGCAGCGTCTTAATCGTTTTTTGCAATATGGGGTGACAACCGTTGAAGCGAAGAGCGGTTATGGGTTGGATCTTAGGCATGAGTTAAAGCAGCTTGAGGTTGCTAAAAAACTGCAAGAGACTCATCCTGTCGACCTCGTTTCCACCTTTATGGGCGCACACGCTATCCCTAGCAAATATCAAGAAAACTCCGATGAGTATGTTCGATTGGTAATCGAGGAAATGATCCCGGTTGTTGCTGAAAGAGGGCTTGCAGATTTTTGTGATGTGTTTTGTGAAGAGGGAGTATTCACGATAGAACAATCGAGACGAATTTTAGAAGCAGGGATAAAAGCGGGTTTGAAGCCGAAGATTCATGCTGATGAAATTGTGTCGTTAGGAGGAGCTGAGCTTGCTGCAGAGGTTGGAGCAATTTCAGCAGATCATTTATTGAAAGCTTCACAGCGGGGAATTGAAGAGTTAGCCAAGAAAGGCGTAATCGCCGTCTTACTGCCCGGTACGGCCTTTTTTCTTATGGAAAAACCAGCAGATGCCCGAAAGATGATTGAAAGCGGGGTTCCCGTTGCTCTGTCCACAGACCGGAATCCGGGTTCATCACCTACTGAATCTTTGCCTTTTATTATGAACCTAGCATGTTTGACGATGAAAATGACTCCTGCAGAAGTGCTGTCTGCATGTACGATTAATGCTGCGCATGCGATTGATAAAGCTAGCGAAATCGGCAGTCTTGAAAAAGGGAAAAAAGCCGATTTGGTCATCTTTGATGCTCCTAATTATCAATTCCTTCAATACAACTATGCTGTTAATCTCGTTAATACGGTTATTAAGAATGGAAAAGTTGTCGTGAAAGAAGGGATGGTACTAGATGAAGTTATTGCCCCGGGTGGATCCTAAGAGAATTCAACAGAGGTTAGAAGAACTTGGAAGATATGGACGGAATGAACAAGGCGGAATAGATCGAACGACCTTTACGAAGGCGGAGCTTGCGGCGAGATACTGGCTTAGGCATGAGCTGGTGGCACTCCATTTAGATGTCCGTATCGACGAAGCAGCGAATATATGGGCTCGAAGGAAAGGAAGGGACGAAAGCTTGCCTGTGATTGCGTTTGGATCGCATCTTGATTCTGTTCCAAACGGAGGAATGTATGATGGAGCCCTAGGTGTGGTACTTGCGCTTGAAGTGATGACCGTTTTGCAGGAGAGAGGTATTCAGACGGTTCATCCTTTGGAGCTGGTTTCGTTCAGTGCAGAAGAACCGAATCCGTTTGGGTTATCCACCTTTGGCAGCAGAGCTGTTTCTGGAAAGCTAAAAAAGAAAGATATTTTGAGTGTAACAGATTCCTCGGGAAGAAGATTAATGGATGCTTTGAAGGAAGCGGGAGGAGATCCGCAGAGGTTTGAAGATGCTGTAAGAAAGCACGATGATTTTTCTGCTTTTCTCGAAGTTCATATTGAGCAGGGTAAACGGTTATTAGAATACGAGATTCCTGTGGGCGTTGTGACGGGGATAGCGGGGATTTACCGAGAGGAAGTAAGAATCAGCGGGGAAGCAAACCATGCTGGGACTACTGCCATGCATGACCGTCGGGATGCGTTGTTGACTGCAGCAGAATGCATTTTGGCATTTGAACATGTGATTAAGAATTATTTGGATCAAGACGTTGCAGGCACGGTCGGACAGTTCGCTGTTAAACCGAATGCGACCAATATTATTCCTGGTGAAGTAATATTTTCAGTGGATTTAAGGTCGCAGAATAGGAAGGTCATCGATGAGATATTGTTAGTTTGGGAGATCCGAATGAAAGAGATTTTACGATCCCGGTCAGCGGTTGTTCATAGGCGTGTTATTCTGGATCAATTCCCTGTTGGGATGTGTAAAGAATTGATTGAGATTTGTGAAGAAACCTCAGGAATTCTAGGTTACCCATCTCTTTTATTAGGGAGCATGGCAGGCCATGATGCTGCGCATATGGCAACACTTACCCGTACATGCATGATTTTTGTACCGAGTATAGATGGGAAAAGCCACTGCCCGGAAGAAAAGAGCAGAATAGAAGATATTGAGAAGACAGGCAATGTGTTGTTGAATAGTATTTTAGCAATTGATGAAAGAGGCGGAGGTGTTTAAGTGGGAACCGTAGTGGTTACTGATCAGATCTACACGAAAGGTGTTCTTCAGAAAGATTGCGCTTTTTATATGGAGAATGGAAAGATTATCGAGATTGGTACTTCTCGTGACGTTTTGCGGAAATATAGCGGTAAGCGAGTGGAAGAACTGAAAGGCAAGGCAGTAGTTCCTGGGACCGTAAATGCACATAATCATTCTTTTCAAAGTTTACTCCGAGGAATGGCAGTTGATAGACCTTTTTTGGAGTGGCGTGATCTAGCATTATATAAATACACACCGCATTTGGATGAAGAAGCGATTTACACAGGAGCACTATTTGCATTTGGGGAGATGCTTAAATACGGTGTCACGACAGTGTGTGACTTTTTCTATGTTCATAATGGCAGTAATGCTTTTGATGAGGCTGTTATTCGTGCAGCGAAGGATTTGGGTATTCGGCTGGTTCTTGCGAGGACCATGTATGACTGGGAAGGGGCTCCAAAGGCTTATATTGAAAAAGTGGATGAAGCGGTAGAAAGGACGAGGGCTCTAGCTATTAAATATCAGGGAGATGATATGGTTGATATTCACCCAGCGCCGCATAGTCCTCATGCTGCCTCACCTGTAATGATTAAAGCGGGACATAAGCTGGCATGTGAATTGGATACGCCTTTCCATATCCATGTGGCTGAAGAAATGTTTGAGGTGGAAGAAACGTTAGAAAAGTTCGGACTGCATCCAGGAGATTATTTAGATTCCTTGGGGGTAGTAGATGATAGAATGATTGCGATTCACCTTGTTTGGCTGCAGCAATCTGAAATAAGCATGCTTGGCCGAAAGGGGGCAACACTTGCCTATTGTCCATCAAGCAATATGTTTCTTGCTGATGGGATTACGAGAATTCCAGAATTGCTAAAGGCTGGAGTTCGGGTTGCGTTAGGCTCTGATGGTGCGTGCAGCAATAATCGGATCAGCGTATTTGAAGAAATGCGGATGTGTGCGTTATTACAGAAGGTGAGGACGTTGGATGGCACTAGTATTAACGCACAGAAAGTGTATGAAATGGGGACAAAAATGGGCGGAGAAATCCTTCGACTTCCTGTTGGGGAGCTAAAAGCAGGGATGGCAGCTGATTTTGTGACGTTGGATCTAGATGATCTCTCGCTGCTTCCAAAACCAGAACTGTTTGCGAATATCGTTTATTCCATGCAGCCGACGGCGATTCGGGATGTTTATGTGGCCGGTAAGCAGGTTGTAGTAAACGGAAAGCTGAAGAGTGTAAAGGAAGAGAAAATTGTTCAACTGGTGGATTCAGTTTCTAGGAAATGGGAAAATGTAGGAGAGTCATAAGGGCTGAACACCAGATCTTTTCTTTTTTTGGAAAAGAAGAAGATTATCGGGTAAGATTTTGAGGGGGACCTTAGGATTAGAGTTACCTCATAAAAGGTAGGTTTCATGAGACGCTCAAACCAAGAAAAGATTGGAACAAGAGCCCTTTAAAGGAAACTAGAGGCTGTCAAAATACCGAAACTTTCCAAATGGCATATCAACAAAAAATCACACCACCGTACTTAACAAGGGGGCACCATTTAATATGAAAACAGCACTTATCGCAGGAGCAAGTGGACTGGTAGGGAGCGAATTACTTCAGATCCTTTTGCAGGCAGAGGAATATGAAAAGGTATATGCACTCGTTAGACGTCCGCTTGGATTACAGCATTCAAAATTGACTGAGGTGCTTTGTGACTTTGAACAGCTTGAAGGTGTTCAAGATTATTTTCAAGTACACGATGTATTTTGCTGTTTAGGAACGACCATCAAGAAAGCAAAGACGAAAGAGGCCATGTATAAGGTGGACGTGGAATATCCTTTGGCTATCGCAAAGTTAGCCCAAGAAAAGGGAGCCCATCATTTTCTCTTAATCAGTTCAATGAATGCCAACCCACGTTCGAAAATTTGGTATCCCAAAATGAAAGGAGATCTCGAGGAAAAAATAAAGGAAATTCCTTATCAAGCCATCTCCATCTTCCGGCCTTCTCTCTTACTAGGGAACCGCGAAGAGTTCAGATTGGGTGAAAACGCAGCAGCTAAAATATTTCAAGGAATGTCGTTTATTTTAAAAGACTCTTGGAAAAGCAAACTGGCTATTGAAGCAAAAAGTGTTGCCAAAGCAATGTGCCGGGTTGCCCAAATGGACAATAAAGGAGTTGCTGTTTATTCAGCAGCCTCAATAGAGGAGATAGCCCGCGCACCTCATCATAAATAGCTTCCAAAGCGTGGAGCATCTCCCTTTTATTTCACAATTGCAGGTTAATAGATTACGATAAAACCTCTCATGGTGGTGTTGAAATTGACGAAGGTACTTCTAACAATATCTAGGTTGTTTTTGGGATTAGTGTTCCTTGGGGCAGGGGTGAACGGTTATTTCGTTATATTTCAGCTTGACCCATTCATTGCCACTAGTCCTGAAGCGATGGCATTATTTCAATTTTCCTATCTACTAGTTATTGAAAAAACACTAGAGATCCTTTGCGGTCTTTTGTTATTGAGTAATCGTTATGTTCCGTTGAGTTTGGCGGTATTGTCACCAATTATTGTTAATATTTTGTTACTTCATTTATTTTTAGATCATTCTTTGCTTCTTTTGGCTTTATTACTTTTTGTCTCATACTGTTATTTGTTCTATCACTATAGAAATAATTTTAAAAGGATATTTGAGAAAAATCCCATCGAATAATCGATGGGATGCTGTTTGAGAAAGGCAGTCTGAGTTCGTGACGTCATAAACGAAAGCACGCCGAATCCCTTTATTTTACGTGATAACCTCTTTCGCCATAAGGATGAAGCTCATCCAACCACTTTTCTTCGAGCTGCACTAATGCTTCTTTTTCGTTAAAATACGGATCATCACTCTTTTTCAATTTTTCTAGTATCTCAAACGTGAAAGCATCCTTGCCAAATTGCTTCCATTCTTTTTGTAATTCTTTATTAGTCGTATATCCGCCATTTTCCAGCATGAACTTAATTCCGTTTAAAGTCTTAAAGTTTTTGGTGCTTCCGATTAATATTTTATTATTCTTATTGTTTTTTATTTGATAGATCCCGGCATCAACAGCAGTCTCTTTATACTGTTGTTTTAATTCTTTCTTCCGATCCATTTTATTCACCTTCTGCTTCTTCTTATTTTTTAACCCAGTATTTGCTGCCATCTGGTTTGCGGTCTAGAAATCCATAATCAATTAAATATCTTCGAAGGATGACATAATCCTCATAAAAGCCCTTCAACACTTTATTTAATTCCTTTTCATCATACATATGGTCAGGTTTAAGTTTTTGGGAAATTTTCCGAATGACAATAAGCCTCTGTTTTTCCTTTGATGGAAAGTTACTTAAGGTGCCTTCCGGGAAGTATTTCTTCAGTATTTTTTCCTGCTCATCTTGAGTAATATTGTATCGGTCGTCAACCATTGTCGCTGTTTGATGGACAGGCATAAAGGCAGGGGCAAATTCGTCTTTTTCTTTTAAAAGTTCCATCAGGGTCAAAAAGATCCTCGCCTGCCGTTCCTTTTCTTTTAAAACAAAACGATGATGGCGGATGGTAGAGGTACTGCCAATATCTAGTTCTACTTGAATGTCTTTGTCGCTTTTGCCCTGATAGAAAAGCTGTAATAAACTTTTTTGGTGAGAGGTAAGGCCTGTAAGTTTCTTGTCCATTGCCAATAAATAATCGAAAACAGATTCGTGTGTACTTTCAATATGAACACGAATAAATCTTTCTGCTTCGTAAAGTCTGTTTTCAAAAGGGTAAACAATTCCCTTTTCAGCCTTCTCTCCGCATAGCAGGCAAGTATAGGCATCTTTTTCCTCGGTGTATCCCCGCTTCATATCTTCGAGGGAAGCTTGCCAATAAACATTTGAATTTTCCATTTGAGACTGCTCACTTTCTTAGTTTATTAATTTGTTTATCATATAACAAACATTTTATTATATTGTTTGGTTATTATCAAACATTTTTTAATGATGTTTAGTTTTGAGAGATATAAAAAATACCACTCTCTGTAAGAGAAATGGTATCTTTAAAAGAAAAATTAATTGTTCTTAGCTAGATTTTCTCGATCATCAGCTAATGGAGGCTGTTCTAACCAACCGTGTTTGATTAACAGCTGAGCACCATCCTCTACGTATAAGCCAACTTCTGCCATCATACTTGTGTATTTCAAAGCGAGGTCTCTCCTTTGGGAGACAGACACAGCTGCTCCGTAATATCCTATTGCTGCAGAAATCAGTATCACAATATGATTTAACATTAATCTTTCGGAAAAAGGGGGGATGGTAGAGCTCGTTACTTCTGATACCCATGACGCTGGGGATGCCAAT
Organism: Robertmurraya dakarensis; assembly: GCF_900156875.1. Taxonomy (GTDB): domain Bacteria; phylum Bacillota; class Bacilli; order Bacillales; family Cytobacillaceae; genus Robertmurraya; species Robertmurraya dakarensis. The sequence goes on from NZ_LT707409.1 coordinate 36,787, forward strand.
TCATCCTTTGTTAGAACGGAACTTAGAGCACCAAAATGGTTTTCACAAATTTTTTTTCCTCTTTGAAAATATTTTTGAATTTCTTTTGTTTGAGAGACTTGCGCAAATCCAATTTCTAACACAACTTTTACGATCACCTTGACCATATTGAAACTCAGGCCGCTGATTTCGATAGCGTTCAATGGTCGTTTTTTTCCAAACCAGCCAGTTAAGTAGTTTTGATTATCTACAAATTGAACTCCCGTTGGGGTATTTATCCTAGGGGGCTTGCTGAAAATGCCTTTGTTTAGCATGACACGGGCAGTTCGTTTGTATAGTTCCATTGTTTCTTTATTACATTGGCTAAAGTAGTCTATTTGGTCTTCCCGGCTTGATGTAGCGACAGCTCCAGCGTAACCTGTTAATCCGAGTAAGGTCATCACATGCATATAAATGATCATGAATGTATCTGTGAATAATGGCGGGGCATTAAGGTTAACGTCTTCTTCGAGTGAGAACCCTTTAGGAATAGGAAAATTCTCTTTATTGAATAAGTCTGTAATTTTTTCAATATGTGACTTTGCAGTTGTGTTTGCAAACATTAAGACTTCCTTAATGTCTTCATCCTTTGTGTGTTCAATCGTGTGGGAAAGGATACAAATCGATATTGAATCATTCATATACTGACTCCAAAGATTTGCTATCTCCGACGAAGTAAGTTCAACGTTATGACTAAATTCTGGCATGACACATCCTCCAAGAAAAATATTAACCAATAGGTGTAACTCAGAATGTAAACAAATTCCAACTTTTTATAGTGTTATTATTTAAAGGATGAGTGATAATTATGCCTGTTAATTGGAAGAGTTTAGAATTGGATAGGGGATGAAGCATGTTATTTTTTATGAAAAATTTTTTGTTACCGTGCTTTCTTAGGTTATATTTTCTGAAATATTCGAGAACTTTAAAGTGGATGATCTGCTAAGTTAGGTGATAACATGGAAGCAATATATTACGGTGCATTAAATCTATTAATATATGAATCTATAGGGGGAGGATATGTTATGAGGAAAGTCGTCATTTCAGATATACATGGCTGTGCAGAAGAACTAAAGCACCTATTACAGAAGATAAATGCTCAGCCTAAGGAAGTTTTATTTTTAGGAGATTATGTGGATAAAGGTCCTGATAGTATTGATGTTCTGGAAATGGTTAGAGAATGGTGCAGTCAAGGAGCAGAGGCGCTTTTAGGAAATCATGACGAACTCTTAATACAATGGCTCGAGGATAAAGAAGATATTTTTTATTATGGCAGGATTGGGGGAGTATGGACGATCAATAGCTTCTTAAAGAGGCTTGGGATGGATAAGGTGTGGTACGATGATCTGCTGAAAAACAAAGATAAGGAAAATGAAATCAGAAAGATAATTAAAGATCATTATCAGGAACAGATTGATTTTATTAAATCACGTCCTTTATTTAAAAGGGAGTCAGGGTTCATTTTTGTGCATGCTGGTATTGATCCAATTAAGGGACTCGAGCAGACGACTAGAGAGCAGTTTTTACATATTCGTAATGAATTTATTTATCATTATGAAGGAAGTGAGACCGTTATTTTTGGTCATACGCAAACATCAAGAATTCGCGATCATCACAGTACGGAGGTTTATTTTGGCGATAACAATGTCATTGGCATTGATGGAGGTTGTGCCTTTGGCGGCCAGCTAAATGCACTCATGATTGAGGACGGGAAATTTACGACCGCATCAGTAGCAAATATGGCAGAAGCTAGATGATAGGCAGGGAACTTTGCTAAAATGGTTAGCAAGGTTCTTTTATTGGATGAATAACCATGTAATCAAGATAAGGATAGGAGAAAAGCGAAAGTGACACCATTTACAGAAAAAGCGATTGAGATTATTCGAAACATTCCGGAGGGAAGCGTCATGACATATGGGCAAATTGCCGCTCTTGCCGGCAGTCCAAGAGCTGCCCGTCAGATCGTTCGGATACTTCACTCCATGAGCAAAAAGCACCGACTCCCATGGCATCGAATCGTCAATGCCAAAGGAGAAGTGGCCATCAAGGACGACGAGCTACATCACGAACAAATCATGTCCTTAAGGGACGAAGGTGTTAAAGTAGACCACAATGGAAAAGTAGACCTAGAAAAATACCAATGGCGAGGCAGCCTCCACACCCGTGAAACAACGCTGTGAAACAAGATTATTCGGGTCGTCGCTGTGACGACGAAATGGCTGCCTCAATAAATAGTTGTAGAAATTTGATGCCTTCTTCTGTCAGGCCTTTTGATTCTTCCATTAGGGTCCATTCGAAATAGGATCCGGTGTAGCATCTGAAGATCATGGATACGATCGTGTCTTGGTCGAGGTCTGTTCTAAATTCTCCGTTTCCTTGACCTTCTTGAACAATATTGCGGACTATTCGATTAATCCTCCTTTGATTGCTCATGACGTAATGAATGTCTCCTTTTAGGCCGAACTGGTTTGAAAATAATACACCTAGAAATTCTTTTCCAAGGTCTTCTGAAAATTTGAATCCTGCTTTCAATACTTGTACAAGTTTTTCAGTTGAGCTTACATTAGGGTCTAGATTTTCGTATGCCTCTAGATAGACACCATCGATTTTTTTATAATGTTCCACAACGACTTCATCTTTGGACTTGAAATACTTATAAAATAACCCCACTGATGTTCCTGCTTTTTTAGCGATATCTTCTATGTGAACACTGTTAAAACCTTTTTCTAAAATTAATGAAAGTGCTGTTTCGAATATTAGTTTTCTAGTCTCTAACGCTCTCTTTTGCCGTGTAGTTAATTCTCCCTTTTGCCCCATTTTATCACCATTTCCAATTATTCTGAAAATTTTGTTGACTTATCTTTATGACACCTATTATACTAACAAATATAAAATGAATCAATTCACTGAGTCAATTCATTTGATGATGGAGGTGAGGAGATACTTATTTTGATCAGGAGATATTGCTTTTTTAAGAGTTACTTGTAAGCGTTATCAAATAGTCATTATTCGTTCGTATTAGACGGTCAAGAATAATTAACAGGGAGTGATAAGATGGAAAGAATAACGGGATTTTTTACAAAGTTAATGTATCGATATTTACCTGAACCGCTTACGATTGCAATATTATTAACGGTAGTCACGATTTTTTTAGCAATGGCCGTACAGGGGACCGGATTTATTGAGACAACAACTTATTGGGGGAACGGATTCTGGAATTTGCTTGAATTTACGATGCAAATGTGTGTCATTCTACTGACAGGTTACGTCCTTGCGAAAACACCGATTGTTGATAGATTGCTAGACAAGATTATTTCAAAAATCAAAACTCCTTCAATGGCCATCATAATGGCGACGTTAATCAGTGGAATTGGGACATTGATTAACTGGGGATTTGGGTTAATTATCGGTGCGATCGTTGCTAGAAAAATTGCTTTGAAAGTAAAAGGGGTCCACTATCCACTCATCATTGCATCTGCCTACAGCGGTTTTGTCCTCTATGGTTCTGGTATTTCAGGAAGTGTTCCCATTATTATTTCCACTCCTGGTCATTTTCTTGAAGAACAAATGGGTATTATACCGCTATCAGAATCGATCTTTTCACTTCCAATGATGTTAACAACATTAGCCATCTTAGTTACGCTTCCACTAGTCAATGTACTTCTGCATCCAAAAAAGAAAGAGAACATTATTGAAATAAGCGAGGAAAATTCTAGTGAGAGTTCTGCTAAAACTGAAATTGCCGCAACAGCAGAAGCTTTACCTCCCTCAGAAAGACTCAACAATAGTAAATTATTATGCTGGGCAATAGGTTTAATTGGTCTTGTATATACAGTGACATACTTCGTTCAAGGAAACTCGTTAAATATTAATTCATTAAACTTATTTATGTTATTTTTCGGAATGTTACTAGTCGGTACGATCTCACGTTACTTCGAGATATTTTTAGATGGAGTCCATAGCATTGCCGGCATGATTATCCAATTTCCTTTTTATGCAGGAATTATTGGGATTCTAGCCGGGTCTGGCCTAGTCACAACGATTGCACAATTGTTTGTAGCGATTTCTACCCCAGAAAGCTTGCCGTTTTGGAGTTTAATAAGCGCTTACTTCGTCAACTTCCTTGCACCGTCTGGCGGTGGGCAATGGGCAATTCAAGGACCCGTTATGATTGAGGCGGCGAGAGAATTAGGAGCTTCTTATGTAAAAACAGCTATGAGTGTCCAGTTAGGAGATGCTTGGAACAATATGGTGCAGCCATTTCTTCTATTGCCGGTACTTGCCATTTCTGGGTTAAAGTTAAGAGATATTATGGGTTATCTCGTCGTGATCATGCTTTGGATTGGAATTGTGTTTAGTACGTCTGTTTTATTATGGGGTTATTTTGGATAAAAATGGAGGGACGAAAAATGAGTCAAAAAAAGCAATATTCGATGTTAGTTTTTAGTAATCCAGCAGAAGGTCTGGAGGAAGAATATTTAGATTGGTATGCAGGTCAGCATATTCATGATTTATTACGAATTCCTGGGTATGTTGGTTGTAAGTTTTATAAACTGTCTGATATTCAATTATCTGATGCAGAACAAAGCTATAAATATATGATTATTTGGGATTTTGAAACTGATGATTTTCCATCTGTAGTGAAAGAGATTAAAGAGAGGATGCAGGATGGCAGAACCGTTTTTATTCCTGCATTCGATACAGCCTATTTTGATAATACATGGGAGCCTATCACAAAGTATGTGACTTCTAAAGAAATTGAAGGAAAATCAGTAGAAGAAGTTCTAGAAATCTCGGAGCTAAACAAGAATATCAGCACTAAGTGATTTTCAAGATCATGTTCGAGGAGGAATCAGGATGAATCTGTATGAAAAAATACTAGAATTGAAAGAAAAGATTAATGGTGAAGAAGCAGAATTGTTTAAAGAATTTTATTATGGAAAGTTTTTTAGCGGCGATATTACTTTGAGTGAAGAACAAGAAACGGTTACTTTAACCTTTCATAAAGGAACTTGCATCGATGTGGTAAAAGGGATTCCGAACACCGGTGTTGATATCGGGGTCTCTGGCTCGAAAGATGATTGGGATAAGTTCGTGACCCATAAAAGTTTAAGTGTAGCGACTAACAAGGGAAACAGCAATAATTTGACAACACTTGGTGGAGCGATTCGTTTCCGGCAGAACTTCAATGTTGTTGCCCAATTAATTAGAGTTTACGCATCTATTCGATAAAAGTAGTGGAGGGGAAAAAGCATGGCTATTCACGGTTTTTATATTAAGGTAAATGGGATCAAAATTTATTGCGAGACGAATAACGGTCCAGATGATGGGAATGTGATTATTTGTTTACATACAGCAGGGAGAGAGAATAGACAATACCATGATATGATGGAAATACTTCAGGATAAGTATAAAATGATTTCCTTTGATATGCCTGCTCATGGAAAAAGCTGGCCGCTCCCGGGTAACAAGGTCATCAACAATTACGTTGATTATGGAAAATTTGTTTGGAGCGTGATCGAGGAGTTAGGTGTTAAAGACCCGATTGTCATCGGCTGTTCGATGGGGGGGAATATCGTCTATCACATCGCACAGGAATATCCGGTTAAAGCGATTTGTTCGATGCAGGGCGCCGATTATACGCCAACGATTAATGAAGATATTTTAGAATTGCTCAATCATCCATACGTAAATCCGCAGCACTCACATTTAGAGTTCTCGGAATGTTTAATAGGAAAAGCTACAACGCAGGAAAGAAAAGACTTCATTCTTTGGGGAGTTTTATCGGAAATTGGCATCACAAAGCAAGGCGATTTAACACAATATAATGGTTTTGACGTCCGGGATAAAATGGACCAAATCAAGTGTCCTGTTCTCGTCGTTCATGGCTTGGACGATAAAATTGCCACAGGCGAAATGGCTGAACAAACCATTAGCCGTTTAACAAATTGTGAAAATCTAGTCTATAAACCTATTCCAGATTATGGCCACTTCATCCTAGTAGAAAACCCAGAATTAGTGAGTGAGTATTTGGATGAATTTATTCGGACTTTATAAGGAAAATCTGATGAGTTTCTAGAATTCATATAACAATCCAGCTGTATAACGCAGTTGGATTGTTTTTTGTACCCAAAAAAATCTGTGAAACATTTATATGAAACAAGAATTTTCGGGCGGACGCTGTGACGAATTCTTTAATTTTTGTTAAAGTAAGCGTATAGGATTTCGAGAGAAAAGGGGGTTGTGAAACAATCCTGTGAAACAAGAATTTTCGGGTCGTCCCTGTGACGGTTCATTAAGGAGTGATTCACGTTGTGATTGAGTTTCTGGATTCATCCATTAGCATACATTCCCTCATTTGGTTATTTCTTGTTGCTTTTATGCTTCACGATTTTGAAGAAATCATTAGGATTGAACCTTGGTATCGAAGGCATTATGATAAAATTATCAGCAGGGTCCCGAAGAATTTACAGGGTAGGATTCAGTCGTTTTCAAAAATAACTTCATCACAATTTGCTGTAGCGGTTTGTATTGAATTTATCGTGTTTGTACCATTCACTTTTTTAGCAGCTGAAAGGGGAAACTATTTATTTTTCTTGGGCTTTAATGCGGTTCTTTTCCTCCATGTGTTCATGCATATCGGGCAGGCATTGTACGTGAAAATGGTTGTTCCTGGGGTAGTCACGGCGGTTATGATCACGCTGCCATACTCCATTTATCTGTTCTATAGGTTACTGAACGAAAACCTAGTTACAATGATGGATGTTCTAAAAAGTCTCCCGGTCGGCTTATTATTGATACCAATCATTCTTTTAGGACATAAAATGGGAGAGAAACTTGTTCCCAGTGAAGAAGGTGTGCAATAAATGTCTAATGAAAAAGCAATTATTCTTTTTGACGGGGTTTGTAATTTTTGTAACTCTTCCGTCCAATTCATCATAAAACGTGACAGGGCTGGATACTTTCAATTCGCCTCCTTGCAGTCTGAGGTTGGAAAAAGCTTGTTAGCACAGCGGCCCGAACTTCAAAACTTGGACTCTATTGTTCTAATAGAAAATGGCCAATTTTTCACAGAATCCTCTGCCGCACTAAGAATAGCGAGGAAGTTAGACGGCTTCTGGAAATTAGCTTTTCTTCTCAATGCGCTTCCGAAAGTTTGCAGGGATCCTTTTTATCGTTTCTTTGCCAAGAATCGTTACCGCTGGTTCGGTAAACAGGAGGCTTGTATGATGCCAACAAAGGATATGCGGGCGCGATTTTTATCAGAATAAGAGCAAAAAGAGTCCTTCAATCATGGAATGAAGGACTTAATGCGTTATAAAAATGAAAGCAGTAGAATAACCAGTAAGGGAACGACCACAATTAGATAGCCCATTGGGTTGGCAAAGTTAATGGACCAGCCTACTCCAAATCGTTTTTCCACAAAGATGGAAGGATCATTTTTATTAAAATAAAAAAGCCCACCCTTCCAATATGAGTCCTCGTCGATATCCGTGATATCACTTTTCGGATCCTCAGCAGTTTGTTTATCTGCGCGCCCGACTTTTACAGCAAAAATCAGTGTTCCTAATAGAACGATAATAAGGAATGTAAAAGGTATTGCGACCATTGCTTTATCAATGAATAAACCAGGATGAATCGTTGTTAAGTGAAAAAAACTGAGCATCATCGTTAAAAAAACACTGACTATAAATAAAAACCAGCTTGAATATTTTCTTAAAGTCAGTTGTCGAATGCGGGAGGCATTTGTGCTTGCAGCGCTTAATTTAATTCCTGACTTTTTTGTTCCAATATTGATACCCATGAACATTAGTTGCATGACTAGCAGTGTTAATGGAAGCGTAACCGCTGAAAATGGATTTTTAACTGTAAAGGCATCAGGTTTTCCGTTTGGTCCCCAATGTGTGGGGATTTTTTCTGGAAGTACGTCATATTTAAGAATGGTGTAACCTAACAAACCGACCGTAATGAGAACTGGCAATAGATAGACATACCAAGGAAGCATCTCATCTTGAGACCGTACCGATAAATCGGTTATTTGTACATGCTTTACATTATCAGAGATGTTGTGTTTTTTCTTAAAAACAATTGTTTTTCCATGGAAATAAAAATATAAGGACATGCTGAAAAAAATAATCCCAAATTGGATGATGGCTCCTGCCATTACAATAAGTTCCTCAGATGGGTTTTTCCGAAGTGTCCAAAATACAAAGAGTCCGAGAACGATGATAGATATAAAGGAAACAAGGATGGTGTAGGTTCTTTTATAAGATGACAGTGTTCGGTCTTTAAGATATTGTTCTGGAATCGTCACACCGAATATAACAGTCCGTTTTACTAAATAAGGAATCGCTGTTTGAATCCCAGCCATAAATACAATAATAATGAGAAAAATCGTTAAAGACATAAAAAACTCCTCCTTTGTCTTTTTGTCATTCTTTCTTATTAAGATCATTCATAATCGAGGAAACGAGTTCTTGAATCTGTTCTCTTTCCAGACCTGATACTAGTGCCTCCGCGATGATTGAACGTAATGCTCCTGACATCCTTTGAGAAACAGTATCTATGGATTGGGTGGGTGAGGAAATAACAGCACCTGATTTTGGAATGATCTTGATAATGCCCTTTGCTTCTAATTGGTGATAACTTTTATTGACGGTATGCATGTTCACACCAAGGTCTGCGGCAAAGGACCGTACAGATGGAAGAGATTCTCCTGCTTGAATCTCACCTTTTGCAATGCCTTCAATGATTTGATTAGTCAATTGTGTATAGATTGGGATATCAGATTGTGGCTCAATTTTTATTATCATTTATTTCACTCCAATCTGTTCTATCTTTATTATAACAAAACTGTTCTATATACTCTATAACAATTAAGAGGAAGATATTTACATTCCTTTTTTAAAAAAAGCATCTGCCTCTTGACCTTAACGTTGCGTCAAGGTTTAAGATGAACATTGTCAGGAGGGTGGCGAATGGAGTATACCGTTAACAAATTAGCGAAAATGTCGGGAGTGAGCAGCCGGACATTGCGTTATTATGATGAAATTGGATTGCTTAAACCAGCAAGAATAAATTCGTCTGGTTACCGAATTTATGGGGAAAAAGAGGTAGATTTGCTGCAGCAGATTTTATTTTACCGAGAATTGGAAGTAAGTTTGGAAGACATTATGAAAATCATTCATCAGCCGGCCTTTGATTCAATGGAGGCCTTAAAAAATCATTATAATCATCTGCTAATAAAGCGGGTTCGTCTTGATAAAATTATCGAAATCGTTGAGAAGACCATACAAAGCAAACAAGGAGGAATTGTCATGAAGGATCAAGATAAGTTTGAAGGGTTGAAGGAAAGGCTGATTGAGAAAAATGAACAAAAATATGGCAAAGAAATAAGAGAGAAATATGGAGATAAGACGGTTGAAGAAAGCAATGCGAAACTAAAGGGAATGAGTCAGGAAGATTATGAGGGGATGACAGCATTAGGAGAGGAAATTCTTGCTTTGCTAAAGGAAGCTTTCGCAACAGGAGATCCAGGGTCAGATCTAGCGCAAAAGCTTGCACATAAGCATAAGCAGTGGCTGACCTATTCTTGGCCGTCTTATTCGAAAGAAGCACATGCAGGTCTTGCCGATATGTATGTAGCAGACGAACGCTTCACAGTCTATTATGATAAGGCGGTTAAAGGAGGAACACAGTTTTTACGTGATGCGATCTACATTTATCTAGGTATGAAGGGGTAAACAGGTGGATTTTTGAGTGTCAAACGAACGTCGTTTTACAAACCCTATCATAACTTCAGTTTATTATAATGTTCATACATGACTTTAAAGAGCCTTTCATCCCCTCCGCGGTCGGGATGAAGGGCTTTTAATATTTTTTTCAGCTCTTTTTTTAACTCTTGTTTGTCAGTGGCTGCATCTAAGCCTATGAAGGAGTGTATGGAAGCAGGTTTATAATCAGTAAGAGCAAATTCTGCTTTCAACATTTTTTTAAGAGAACGAACTTTTGCTTGTTCAATCGAAATTGCACTCCGCAGTCGATCAACTTCTTCTTTTAGTCTTTCGTTTTCTAGCATCGTTTTTTTAAACTGCGTCTGTTGGTCCTCACTAGATTTTTCTGTCTTTAATTTAGAGATAAAAGCAGTTAGATCATCCTGGTTAACAGAGTAGATGATTTTGATATGTGCTGAACGGTCAGCTTTCAGCTTTCCTTCACGCAGCCACCGCGTTACGGTCTTTTCATTAACTGAAATGCCTGCATCTATTAATTGTTGAGTTACCTCTTTAACAGTTAACATTTCCTTCAATCCTTTAATCGTAAATCTCATCCATTTCACGATGAATTTTTACAAGACTTTTCAATAGTTTTAAGAACTCTTTTTTATTTTCAAATGGAGTGTGATCCAGTGCTTTTTTGACATCATTACTTTTTTTCATAAGCTCTTCTAGGTTTTCTTTCACATGATTTGCTTTGCTTATCATCTGGAATCTCCTTTTTTATTAATTTCCTTTTAAATTTAACATAAATCTCATTTTAGGCGATTACGAAAGGATTTCAATTCTATTAAAAATTAATTGCCTATGTTACTTAATGATTAAATTATTAGTTGACACGTTACATTGGGAATTTATGGATTTTTTGTGAAAAGACATAGTTAAACCAAGGCAGGGGAGAATATAGGCGAGAAAAATAAGAAAAAAATTTTTGGCTTGAATAGCGGGTAATGCTTATTGTAATAAAACTTAACCGAGCTATTTGGTAGGGGGAAGAATGAAATATAAGCATTTGATTTTAATAATAGGTATATTATTGTTAAATATTGGGATGAAAACATGGAGGCATGTTCCAAAGTGTCTTAAAAGTTTAGTTTTTGTTAGTTCCGTAAACACATTGTATTATGGTATTTGCAGGAGGCATTTGGTTTGGGAGTTCACTCCCGGCGGGATCCATTGGAAACTATTGAGAGTGATACATGTAATTTTAGTCACGCCCTCAATCGTTCTATTGTTTTTATCAAAACTGCCAAAATCACTTTATAAACAAATTGTGTACCTGATAAGCTGGGTGATCGTGGCCAGTACGATTGAGCTGATGATCCATAAGCAAAAGTTAATTCAATATAAGCATGGTTGGAATATACTTTGGTCAGCTTTTATTTATGTGAAGATGTTTATTTACAGTTATCTGTTCCCAAAGAAACCTTACTTAACAATCCTGCTTTCGATTCTTTCAAGCTTGTTTTTAGTGAAGAAATTTAAAGTTCCAGTAGGGAAAAAGCACAGATTTTCAAGGCGTTTTGGATTCTTGGTAGATCTCTTTTATCATACAAAGCTAGAGGATTGGTTTTGAATACGAAACCAACTGACAAGCGGTCGCTATGTCAATTAGTTTCGAGATGTATGTTGCGCAAGGTACGCAATAGCACAAGAAAAGTAATTTCAACGATAAGACTGCTGATCACGGTGATGATTGTTAATGCGATTAATATATCTCCTGAAAAATTGATCATGAACGAGTTTAAAAGGGAGGCTGTCAGCATGACTGTAAGGCAGCTGTAACATGTCTTAGAGACCCTTTTCATTAACGCATTATTACCTCTATTAACGACAATCTCCATCATCAGCCTAAAGAGATAAAAAACGAGAATGATTTTTAACCAGCCAAGTACGATGTTATATATTGACCAACCTGATAAAACAGCCGTTGTTCCAAGCCCATCCATACCTGTATTTTGCTGAATAAAGACTGTAGGAATGGATAAAAAAAGGAGGGCAAGTGAGAAGTTTTTGGCTTTATGTCCAATTGGAAATTCTTTTAAGATTAACGAGATTCTGACAAAATAAGCCAGTATCCGATTGGGTCGGGCAGGAGATCAACTACAAATAGATGGATCTCAATCCAAACAAATAAATAACCCCAAAATATTCTGTTAAAAGCTTGGTCCATCTTACGTGCCTCCTTGCTTTTCCGTGATGATGCCACTAACAATCTGGTCGGTCAGGTAGGGGTGATCAATGATGGGAGCTTTCCTTAGAAATGGGTCTCCGCCATCAGTAGTTCCTGAGATTGACACACCGAACTCAAAAAAGCTTTTCCGGTCTGGATTGAATTGCATGGAAAGCTGTATCCAATCATTTTGATCCAAGGTAATCGGAAAGATTTCTTCTTTTATCGAGACACCTTTAATTTCACTCCACTCTAAGTTCCGTTCTTCTTCAAACCATATAGGAGGGTTAGCGCCATCTTTTAGTGCCTCCAGTTCTTTTAATTTTTCCTGATCGAGCATTACTTTAACGTCTACATCATGATCGATTTGCTCCGCAAAGGGGACTGTAATGGATTCAATTGTTACAGGTTTTGCAGCAACGAGAGTCTTATCACTGCGATGATGATTGCTGCTTGAACTGACGCGTGTTTCAAAAATATCAGACCCCGGGAGAGTTCCGTACACATTGACTTTACCGATATCGGCATTTACTTCTTCTCCATTTGAAAAAATAAAGCTGATTTCCTCAAAAGACCATACATCCTCTGAATCTTGTTCAATGGGGAGGAATGGAGTTGGCAGTTTAAGCCTTACCGATTTTAAGTGTTGATGTGAAAACTCTTGTTCAAATTTAGGAACATTAGATGTCCGCATTGAGAACCCATCGGAGGCTGGATACAGCTCAACATCCACTCCATCTACGACTGCATAACTGACTTTTGATTGATCATGCTTGTTGGTTAAATAATGGAATGTTAAATAGTTATCATCTTGGAGGTATGTTTCGTAATAATGGTCTAGGAAAATGGGCTGATCTATTTGTTTTGATTGCCAAAATAAGTAGTTGCCTGCCCAACTAACTACGACAATCAAAAGACCGATCCATAGGTACTTTTCTTTCATGGTGCATCAGCCACCCCTTTCTATTTATTACTTTGCATTGCGGTGAACATCCCTAACACTATGTAAACTGTACCGATAAAACGCTTTTGTTTTAATAGAATAAGAGGATGTTTTTTTAACCAGCCTCTAACTCTGCTAGATAGTAGTGCATAAAAACTATCACTGCAAAGACCAAGCAACATTAATATGAATCCCAGCAAAAGAATTTGAATAGCTACGGGACCATTTGAAATTTTTACAAACTGCGGTAAGAAAGCAAACATAAATAATGCTAACTTTGGGTTCAAGAGATTTACCACAGCTCCTTCAATAAAAATATGTTTAAGATTCACATGTTCTTCAAAGTTTTTTTCCTCGACTTCCGTTCTGTTTACGAGTTCTCTTATCCCTAGATAAATCAAATAGATGGCTCCGATGTATTTTACGATAGTGAAGGCTGTAACGGATGAGACTAAGATGGCTGATAAGCCGAGTGCTGCAGCGATTACGTGTATAAGGGTGCCTGCAGAGATACCTAAAGCGGATACTACCCCTGCAGCTCGTCCTTGGTCGATGCTTCTAGTAATAATATAAATGACTGCTGGTCCAGGTGTTACAAGCAGGATCAGCGCAGCTCCAACAAAAAGAATAATCGTTGGGATATCAAGCATTTTATTTTCCTCCAATAAATTGTACCTTACCCATTTAATCTTCGAGATTCCTAGGGAATATCCTTTCTTATTTTATAAGCTTATATATGCTAATAGAGAATAAGTTAACCTAAGATGAGATGAGGAAAAGCTAACTTTGCGATTTTTGCAGGAGGAGTTAGAAAAATGAAGAGTCAACAAGGCGGCATGAAATCGTTTATACATTTAGTACTGTCGACGAATATCCCTAGATGGGCATTAACAGCAGGGTTAATTGGCAGCATCGTAACAACGCTGGCTGGCCTTTCGATACCGCTATTAACGAGAGAGTTGGTGGATGGCTTCTCGGCGTCCTCAATCAGCATGTCCATCGGTGTCTTAATTGCGGTTGTCTTTATTTTACAAGGCGTCATTGATGGGGTGTCGACTTATTTGTTAGCATCAGTTGGCCAAAGAATTGTTGCGGGACTGAGAAGGAACATGTGGGTGAAGCTGATCAGGCTGCCTGTCACGTATTTTGACAAACAGCAGAGCGGAGAGTCTGTCAGCCGGGTTATCAATGATACTGGGATTGTTAAAGATTTAATTTCGCAGCATTTTCCACAGTTTATCACAGGGATCATTTCAATCATCGGTGCGATTGTCATCCTTTTGATCATGGATTGGAAAATGACCTTATTAATGTTAATTTCTGTTCCATTAACGATGGTCATTATGATGCCTTTAGGCAGAAAAATGGCGAGGATTTCTCGCGGGCTGCAAGATGAAACGGCATCTTTTTCAGGAGAAATTCAGCAAACACTCAGTGAAATCCGCTTAATGAAGTCTTCTAATGCAGAGATGTTTGAAGAAGAAAAAGGCGTACAAGGAGTGGGTAAGCTGCTTTCATACGGATTAAAGGAAGCTAGGATTTTTGCTCTAATTGGGCCGACTATGTACACAATTGTTATGATCGTCATTGTGATGATCATTGGATATGGTGGCATCCGTGTGGCTAATGGCTCGATGTCAACAGGGTCACTGGTTGCCTTCTTATTATATTTGTTTCAAATTATCTATCCGATCACGTCTTTTGCGATGTTTTTTACACAAATGCAAAAAGCAAAAGGGGCGACTGAACGGATCATTGCTATTATGGAGCTCCCTCTTGAGAATGGGCAAGATGGATTGGAAATGGATATTACCGATCAACCTCTCTATGTTTCAAATGTGTCGTTTGCTTATAGTGAAGAAGAGCAGGTTATTCAAGATGTATCGTTTGAAGCCACACCTGGTCAAATGATTGCTTTTGCTGGTCCAAGCGGCGGGGGAAAGACTACTTTGTTCGGGCTGCTTGAACGATATTATGAACCGACATCTGGTGTGATCAAAATTGGAAACACCTCGATTGGTGATCTGTCACTAGCGTCGTGGAGAAGTCAAATTGGTTATGTATCCCAAGAAAGTGCGATGATGGCCGGAACGATCCGTGAGAACTTATGCTACGGTCTGAAAAAATGGGAAGACATTTCGGACGAACGTTTGTGGGAAGTGGCGAAAATGGCTTATGCTGATGAATTTATACAATCTTTTCCGAATGGGCTGGATACAGAGGTAGGGGAACGCGGTGTGAAATTATCAGGTGGGCAGCGGCAGCGCATTGCGATTGCCCGCGCATTTTTACGAGACCCAAAAATCCTCATGATGGACGAAGCGACAGCAAGCCTGGATAGTCAATCGGAGAGCATTGTACAAGAGGCGTTAGCACGATTAATGGAAGGACGCACAACCTTTGTGATTGCACATAGATTATCGACGATTGTTGACGCCGACCAGATTGTTTTTATTGAAAAGGGACGCGTGACAGGCAAAGGAACGCACCAAGAATTAATCAAAACTCATAACTTATACCGTGCTTTTGCGGAACAACAGTTGACATAAGGGCATAAGGAGAACTGGGATGGATTTTGTCTTTTTGTTGGTATGAAGGACATTATCTTTACAGGAACCGTCTTTATGGTTCGGATGAAAGCCGGTTTTACTGAGTTTTTTGCGGGACTCGGTCTTCATGGCCAGGATGAGAACCGCTGTTGTTGATTTCCTTGAAAGAACCGGTCATCATGGCCGGAATGAGAACCTATCTTTCTGATTTCTATGCGAGAGCCGGTCTTCATGGTCGGGATGAGAACCAATATTACTGAATTTTTTTGCGGGAACGGTCTTCATTGATAGGATGAAAACCGGTTTTACTGAGTTTTTTGTGGAATTCGGTCTTCATGGCCGGAATGAGAACCGATGTTACTGAGTTTTTTTGCGGGAACGGTCTTCATTGATAGGATGAGAACCGGTTTTACTGATTTTTTTTGTGGAACTCGGTCTTCATGGCCGGAATGAGAACCGATGTTACTGAGTTTTTTTACGGGAAGGGTCTTCATTGATAGGATGAAACCCGGTTTTACTGATTTTTTTGTGGGACTCGGTCTTCATTGCCAGGATGAGAACCGCTGTTGCTGATTTCCTTGAGAGAACCGGTCATCATGGCCGGGATGAAAACCTATCTTTCTGATTTCTATGCGAGAGCCGGTCTTCATCGGCAGAATGAAAGCCGAATTACCAGAAATCTTTGTGGAAGAGATCTTCATGACCAGTGAAGGAAGTTGTAGAGTATACACCTGCTAAAACTCAATGGATAGTGAAACATAAGTTGGGAAAAATACCAGTAACTCTTTCTAAAGAAATGGTGGGTATTTAAGATGGATTGGGATGTTATATGGAAAGCAGTATTGATTGTACTAGTGGCAACGGTGTTGTTGAGGGTTGCCGGGAGGAAGACCATTTCACAAATGACCTTGGCAGAAACAGTTCTTATGGTTGCGATTGGTTCTTTATTAGTTCAGCCGGTAGCAGATAAAAATATTTGGACAACCTTTTTAGTCGGGGGAATTTTTGTTGCTACATTATTAGTGATGGAATTTTCACAACTAAAGTCGGATCGAATAGAGAAAATGATTACAGGAAAAGCAAAGGTAGTCATAGAAAATGGGACATTAAATGAAAAGAATTTGAAAAAACTTAGATTGACAGTCGATCAACTTGAGATGCAGCTTAGACAAAATAGCGTCTCCAAAATAAGTGATGTTAAATGGGCAACTTTAGAGCCAAATGGCCAGCTGGGCTATGAACTAAAAGAGGACGCCCAGCCTGTAACGAAGAAGGAGTTTGAAGACTTCAAACAAACAATAGTTAAACTAATACCAAGTAATGCCCAGCTTACACATATGACTGAGATCGTGAGTTTATTAAATAAAAAAATAAACCCAGAAAATCAAGAAGATATTTTTGAAGAAGTTCATAACAGTGCACATAAGAAAGCTCCTCCTAGACATTTACAATAGAAGGAACTTTTCGTGTTGAGGGTAAAATCTTAGGGTTTTATCCTTTTTCTTTGCGTTTTTGCAGAAGCTTAGCGATCCGTAACAGACTGTTTATTTCCGTGTTCATTTACCTTTATAATCAAAAAACTAGCCACTATTAAGTAGCTAGTATGGAGGATGAATTTTTAACCAGCCTTTAACGAGCATTTGGGAATATTCTTCTAATCATTTCATTAAATTCCCCAACTAAACCTTCAATCGGTTCACCTTGCTGTATTCGTTTACCATAGCCAGCCATTCGATCCACAAAGTCTGGGTTTGAGGATACGAAGACATTTTGAATGTCACGATCCGTGGATTTAACGGCACGGGAGATTTTTTGTTCAATTTCTCTAGTAACCTCTTCTTTTGGCTGTCCTTTTAAAATAACGGCAACATACGCATTGGCGTTGGTCACCATCACGGTTGCTTGTCTCACTTCTTCTAAATCGGTTACTTAAATCTTTTCATTTATAATCCTCCCTTTCAAGAGTTTGTCACTTGATTGAAATCAATTCATTTTTCGTAAAAAGATTGTATGATTTGTTTGTAATACGAAGTAGTGAATTATAGGGGGAAGTAAACATGAATACCATAATTGTGTACACCAGTATGACCGGAAACACAGAATTTATGGCGCAGACTATTGCAAATGAGTTAATGATGCAAGGTGATCATGTAGAAATAAAGGATGCCCTTGATGCGTATGCAGATGAACTTAAAGACTATGACCGTATTCTAATTGGAAGCTATACTTGGGGAGATGGAGATTTGCCAGATGAAATACTGGACTTCTATGATGAGTTAGAGGATACAGACCTAATAGGTAAAGCCGCAGCATCATTCGGTTCAGGCGATTCTTCCTATGATCATTTTGCCAGAGCCGTGGACATCTTCGAGCAAAAGCTGCAGGAACAAGGGTGTATCATTACAGTTAAAGGGCTAAAGGCAGATATGGATTCGGAAGAAGTAATGAAGGCAAAATGTAGAGAGTTTTGTGAGGCATTAAGTGTATAAATGATAGATTCTTAAAGGCTTATCCTCTCTAATTAAGGCAAAATCCAAGGATTTGGAATATGGGCATTTCCAATTTAGCCGGAATTTTTCCTTCTATTTTTCAAACACAGTGAAAATCAACATTGCACCTTTAAAGAGAACAGATTTGTTGCTTAATAAGGGAGCTTTTTTGGGGCTAGTTTTTTTAAAAATTGACCTAAATCAATTAGTATTGATAATCATTATCATATAATTTAATTAAGATAAAACGAAATAATAGGTGAGTTTTTATGATGATGAAAATGATTGAGAACCGCATTAATGAGTTGAAAAAGGAATTGGCAGGAACTGCGAATGCAACAGGGATCAATAGTGTTGAAACATTAAATTGCAGTCAAAAGCTAGATCAGCTAATCACCATTTACCAACTGCATTTAAAAGACCGTACTGATGAATAAGGGAGTGACATTCATGTATAAAGCGATATTATATGTACCGGGAATTTGCTGTGTTGAAAGTTTTCAAGTGATTGAAGAACTGTTAAAAAGCTTAACTGGAATCAACTCTGTTAGAGGGACATTGCCGAAAGGGAAAATTGTAGTGGAGTTTCAGCCAAGTAATGTAAGTACCATGGATCTCGTCAAGATTATCGAAAAACAAGGATATCCCGTGGTGAAGAACACACAAAAGGAAATGAACTTTGATATTTATAACTGACAACTTCCTTGCTTAAGACCCTGAAAGAGTCATTAGAGGGGGAAAGGGTCATTAGAAGATATCTATTGACCCAAAAAGGAAGAAAAGTAATAAGAAGAGGCTATTAGAAAGTGTCTATAGGCCGAAATAGGATCAAAAGAGAAGAAAAGAGGTTATTAGAATCGCATATTTACCATTAATTGGTGAAAAAAGGCTGCACTATGGCAGCCAAACCATATGAGTTGTTTACGATATCTATAGGAACTAAAGTTCTTCTTTGCGTTCGGTTTGCTGAATCTGAACATTATTCGGTTTTTTCGGATAGTCAACCTTTCCACCATCGTCGGGACCAGTAAGGTTGTTTCTTTGATCCAATACTTTTCCAGTAAACTCTACAGGATTTTCATTTGTCAATTTTTCCACCTCCACTTCTTTAGGATGGTTGAAATGGAACTGCTTCATGTAAAGTTTTTAATGTTGATAATCGCGAAATTTGTAGATATTGTGTCTATGTAGGAAAAGGGATTTTCGCAGAGAAAAGAAATGATATAATGGGATTCAGAAAGAGATAAGGAGTGAATTCTCTAAAATGAAATTTAGAATTTTTGCGGTTTCTTTGCTAACTTCCATTGTACTAGCAGCTTGCAGTGGGGAAAGTGCAAATGAAGGAAACGCGACAACAGAAAATGAAACACCAAATATTAAGGAACTGGTGAATGATTACAGTGTTGGGAATATAGAGGATCAGACTGCCTCTATCACATCACAGGAACTCATCGTGACCGACTCAGATGGAAAAGAGACAGCTTATAACCTACCTGAAGAGGAGTTCTTTGTATCGATTGCTCCTTACGTCAATGAGACCCATCCCTGAACGAATCATAGCTTGACAGGTTGTCAAGGAGAGATGGTAAAAGAAGAGTTTGACGTGTATATTAAGGATACTGATGGCAATGAAATTTTGGCTGAAAAGGTAACGACACAAGATAATGGTTTTATGGATCTGTGGCTGCCAAGGGATCAAAAATATGTCATTAAAATTCAGCAAGAAGATAAAGTGGCGGAGTCAGAGATCTCTACCTTTGAAGGCGATGCTACTTGCATTACGACCATGCAATTAATGTAGAAAAAAAGCACCTGGATAGGGTGCTTTTTTTATGTGAAACATTTATGTGAAACAAGATTTTTCGGGTGGACGCAGGGACTATATATTCTGAAAATTTAGAATTGACTTTAAATTAACCTCTTTATATAATAAAGGACATAGAAATATTATACCCTGTATAAGAATTTTGTAGGCGCTTACATTTTAAGGGTGATTTTGTTTCTAAGGGTGAGCATTCCTTAATTAAATGAGAGGAGCTATGCACTTGTTGATTACTGAATATTAAAAATAGGGGGTTGCGATGGTGATGAAGAAGTATTCTATGATCATGGGTCTTTTAATTTTTTTCCTAATGCTAGCGGGCTGCAGTTCAAGCTCAGGGAACACATCTAATTCAAACAATCAATCTGCCAATGAGCAAGAGGACGCCGAACAAGAAACAATTACCTTGAATTTGGCTTCAGCTCACTCACCGACACACTCATTTGCTGAAAAAGGGATTGAGCCGTTCATGGAGAGGGTGACAGAATTAACAGATGGTCAGGTTCAATTTGATTATTATCCTGCTGAACAATTAGGAAAAGCTGCGGATTTAATAGGATTGGCCCAGGATGGGGCGACAGATATTACTTATTATGCGAGTCCATATTATCCTAGTAAAATGCCAATTGGCAGCAACTTGCTTGGGATGCCTGGATTGTTTGAAGATACATACCAAGCCTCCATGGCCTTTCATACGGTTAGTCAGCAGAGTCCTGTTTTAGAAAATGATTTTCTGAATAATGGGGTAAGACCTGTTGCGACTTATGTAACTCCGCCATTCGACTTTTTTACAAAAGATATTGAAATTAAAGTTCCGGAAGATTTAAAAGGGTTAAAAGTCCGTTCACCAGGCGGTGTACAGAGTAAGTTGTTAGAATTTGTAGGGGCTACTCCTGTATCTGTGCCGACACCAGAGATGTACGAAGCTTTTGATAAAGGCGTAATCGATACACTTTATGCTGCTGTTATGTCGCTGGATGATGTAAAATTAAATGAAGTTATTGGCACGGGGACAAAAGGTGCCGCTTATGGTTCTGGAAGTGTTGGATTAGTGATTAGTGAAAAGAAATGGCAGGAGCTTCCAGACAATGTGAAAGAGGCGATCACACAAGCTGGCATGGAATTCACTGAGAATTATTCAACGTTTATTCTTGAAGAAAACGAAAAGGCGATTGAAAGATGGATTTCTGAAGGAATCACGATTCATGAAATTTCTGGAGCAGAGCAGGAGCAATGGCAAAAAGTTGCAGAAGAATTTAACGCAAAATGGATAGAAGAACAAAACAGTGAAGACTTCACGAAGGCTGTAGAGATGCTGCAAACTGAGGCGCAAAAATATTAAACTATCCACATAGTGGCAAGGTTGAAAAGCGACCATATTTTTTAATGGGATTCCCATTTAAGAAATATGGTCGCTTTTTTGTGTTTGAGTTACTTTTTGCAACGTTTTCAAATGAACTACGTCAATTATTATGAGAGTACTAACGGGAGGGAAGGTCATGAAAAAAATAAGTATTTTATTCTTAATCATACTTTTACTTTTAGGAGCATGTGGGACGAATGGGGAACATGATGTAATAGATGAAAAAGAAGGACAGAATGAGCAAGTAAATAAAGAAGAGGATGGTGCTGGGGATGAAGTTGCAGAAGAAGACGCCGAGCAGCCAACATCCATGCCGGAGTTAGAGGAAACAAAAACAGTGGAGATGTTAATCGAAGGAACAACGGAAGAGAAGGTTGTGAAGCTTCATCATCATGAACAACTAGGCTTTTCCACATATGTGCCAGAAGATATGGTAGTAGAGTCAGATGTTCAAGTGTTTAACGTTTACACCAATTTTGAGGGAGTCAAAAACGAAGATGCTCGTTTATTTGTGGTGAAATTAACAGAAAAAAAGGGTACTGACTATCTTGAGGAAGCTGGCTTTACTTTAACGGAGGTAAACAACAAAGCTTATGAGTTTTCGGAAAAAGAATACAGCATAAAAAAGAAAGTGTTGATTGGCAGAGTTTCTACTTTTACGCAAAATGATGAAAGTTATATGTTAGGGTATTACTATCCAAGTGAGTATGGGGATGGCTTCAGCGCACGCTCAAATATTATCGTGGATGAAATGGTATGGCATAATGAGTAACAATTGCTGAGAGAAACCTGATAAAGTTGGAATCTGTTTTAGTTATCTCTTTCATTATCGACGGGCAAATCTTAAAATGAAGATATTGTTAACCCTACAATTAATTGAAGGAGTGTTTCTACTTGTTTTATAAACTTACGAAAGAGCAGCAGCAAATCATGATTTCGGATATCCAGCGCTTCTTTTCACAAGAAAGAGATGAGGAAATCTCAGAGTTTGCGGCTGAGAGAGTACTGGATTTTGTGAAGGAGTCACTTGCTCCTCATTTTTATAATGCTGCTGTGATGGATGCGAAACGGGTTGTTGAACAGCAATTTGCGTCTTTGGATGATGAGATCTTGACACTGGAGAGGCCGATAGGAAAATAATTTGGTTCATTCTTGAAAACACCTCACAAACGGTAAGCTTACAACGTTTATGAGGTGTTTTTTGAATGCAGTTTATTTTGTGATTCCTAACATTCGCGCTTCTTTC
This sequence comes from Robertmurraya dakarensis, assembly GCF_900156875.1. Lineage (GTDB taxonomy): Bacteria > Bacillota > Bacilli > Bacillales > Cytobacillaceae > Robertmurraya > Robertmurraya dakarensis. The sequence goes on from NZ_LT707409.1 coordinate 59,166, forward strand.
AGCCAAGTCGGAAATTCATTAAACAGCCGCTGATAAAGTTCTTCGTCACTGACTTTGTCAATATCATCTAAGGCAAAGAAATCTGCGTTATCTACGGTTCTTCCTGATAAATCATCTAGATTGCGCAAAACTCCATAGTTCGCGTTTCCAAGCCCGACAAACTGCCAAAATATATTTTCTTTGGAACTGTCTATCAGTAGCTGCGAGATTTTTTTCTCTTCATAGATACCGCCATCGCTAAAAAAGATGATATAAGTTGGAATGTCTTTATTAGGTTCTTCGATAGTAAACTTTTTAATAATATCTGCCATGACAAGAGGTTCGTTGTTTCCAATTCCGACGCCGCCAATGAACCTCGGTTTGGGATACGTTCTTTTTACATAATCTTCATAGTCTCTTTCAGAGACACTCGGTGCCCGCATGAATTTGCTTCCAAAGAACCAAACATCTAATATTCCATCGTCATCCATACAGGCTGCAATGGCTAAAACTCGTTCAAAGGCACGCTGTACCGTATCTTTAGCGTACAAATTTGCCATTGAACCAGAGGCATCAAACACAACGGCAACACGCGCTTTTTCGGAAGTTAGATTTTTCTTTTCAAGAGATATTTTCACTTTCTTCTTTAATAAGTCAATCTTAGTTAAATTGACAGCCGGGGGAGGACTGGGAATAGAATCTGAGATTACGTTTGCAGGAGGTGCTTCTTCAACCTCTTCCTCCTCGACGACAACTCCATGAGCTTCGGCTAGCGGTTTCAGTCCACCGTTAAATCCCTTCCCGATTCCTCTAAGCTTAAACCAATCTTTATATCGGTACACTTCTGCCAGCACTAAAGAGGTCTCGTCACTCACTTGGTCTATTTCGAATAGGATTTCCCCGCTTGCTGATTTAACCGTAATTCTACAATCCTTTACATCCTTAAAAGTACCGGGTCCATCTAAAGTAGCCGCGAACACACATTTGTGGATGCTTGTAGTAAGAAGGGAATGTAGATTTACAGAGAATGTGGCGGCATTCGGTTCAGAACGAACTAAATTAATGACCTTTTCAGGATCTGTAGGTTGATTATAGAAAATCATATAATCATCTGATGGTACCTTTCCATTTTCTCCTACCATAAAGCAGCTGACATCAACAACTGCAGGGGAATAGCTCCATTCAATCGCAACTTCAATTATTCCGTCCATTGCTAATGGTATATTTCCGCCTTTTACTAGCGATATAACTTGGTTCGACACTATCTAACCTCCTCATCAATGATCATTAAGTCTAGTCTACTGGAGGATTTATTGACTGTCTACTAAACAGAAGTTGCAGTAATGCTTTAAATATTTTTAGTTTAATCGAAATTTTTAGCCGTGATATTAATGGTGATTTTGGACATTTTAAAAATAGTAATGGAATGAAAATGAAAGTGTGGGTGATATAGGAAGATGTCTAAGAGGCATAAGGTGTTTAATTTAGCAATCATATTAATTCCTTGGTGTTCCTTGATGTTTATGGGGAAGCGTGATTTTAAACGATACTCGCTGGCGGGTCTAGTTATTGTTCTCCTGGAGATTGTAAATCATATGTATGGTCAAAAACGAGACTGGTGGTATTTTTTCGATAAACGAAAATCATTCCTGACCAATGAACTACCATTTAGCATTGGGCCGTATATGCCCGTTTCTATGTGGCTTCTTAAATTATCTTACGGTAATTTTAAGAAGTTCTTAACGCTTAATGCATTATCAGATGGCTTTTTTGCTTTTTTCTTAATGAAATGGCTAAAAAAAATAAAAATTATTAAGCTGAAAAGATTAAATCCTTTTCAATTTTTTCTGTACTTATACTATAAAGTATTTATCTTATACGGAACGCAATATTTGGTTGAAAATAGAAACAGGTTGAAATTGTACATATAACACGGACACTTCAACTAAATGATTTTTTACATAATGGGGAAGATAGACTAATTTACATTCACAAGTTGATTACCAACTTTTGTGAGTGTTTTTTATTTTTTCTGCCTCCTTAGTGTTAAAATATGGGAAGATGACATGATTAAAAGGATGTGTATAACTGTGAATAGATATTCCATCTCTGAATTTATAAAAAAAACCGAGCAGGAAGATAAGGGTGAAGGATTGTTTGAATTAGAAACTCCGCGTATGCTGGAGGTGAACTTAGAGGGACTTGTCTGGGCAAAGGCAGGGTCAATGGTTGCATATAATGGAAGCATTAAGTTTGAAAGAGAAGGAATTTTGGAACATGGATTAGGGAATATGTTCAAGAAGGCTTTTACAGGTGAAGGGGCTTCTCTCATGAAAGCGAATGGACAGGGAAAATTGTATCTGGCTGATCAAGGTAAAAAAATTATTATTCTTCACCTGCAAAATGAAGTAATTTATGTGAATGGAAATGATCTTCTAGCTTTTGAACCGTCGATTAAACATAATATTAAACTCATGAAGCGCGTTGCAGGGATGATGGCTGGAGGATTGTTTAATGTCCGGTGTGAGGGGACTGGCATGATTGCGATTACCACTCATTATGAACCGTTAACTTTAAGAGTGACTCCGGGCAAGCCTGTCATTACTGATCCGAATGCAACGGTTGCGTGGTCAGGAAATCTACAGCCTGAATTTCAAACAGACATTTCTTTCAAGACTTTTGTGGGAAGAGGCAGCGGTGAATCAATCCAAATGCGATTTGAAGGTGATGGTTTTGTCATTGTACAGCCGTATGAAGAAGTCTATATGCAGTCGAATAGTTGATAGTGAGTAATCGGAAGTTATTAATAGGAGTGAGGATATTGAAATATAAAGATACTTGGGATTTAGAAGCAATTTTTCCAGGAGGTACAAGATCTACGCAGTTGCAAACTAAGTTACATTCTATTAAGGAAGAAATCAGAGAATATAAGACATTGATTTTAGGCTTAAGTGAAGATCAATATGGAGATGTATTAAAAGCAATTTTAAAGAAACAGGAAAGTCTTGAAAAAGGGATTGGTCAATGCCGCACTTTTGTGCAAATGTGGCATGATGCTTACACAAATGATGAATACGCAAATGTCGTGATGGGACAGGTGATGGACTTATCGAGTGAAGAAGAGAATCTTTCAACGATATTGACAAAGAAAATTGTGGCTATCCCTGATGGTGACTGGCAAAGTCTGATGAAGGATGAGGAACTAAAAGAGGTATCATTTGCTTTAAACGAGATCCGTGATCAAGGGAAGCGCCTATTATCGGAAGCGGAAGAAAAACTCATTACAGATTTAAATAAAGATGGATTAGCCGGATGGAGCAATTTATATGATACCGCTGTTTCGATCATGACGATCCCTTTTACGGACCAGGAGGGGAACACAACGGAGTATTCTGTAGGCCAGGCGATGAATCGTATGTATGCAGACCCGGATCCTAACGTGCGTAAACAGCTTTTTGAGAATTGGGAAGAAGCTTGGACGAAATTTGCGCCCATCTTTGCCGAAACGTTAAATCATTTAGACGGATACAGAATTACGCTGCAAAAAGCACATAATCGAGAACATTACTTGGATGAACCATTGGAATATAACCGGATGTCCAAGGAAACCCTTGATGCGATGTGGAATGCAGTCAGTAAGCATAAACAGCCTTTTATTAATTTCTTAAACCAAAAGGCAAAAATATTAGGCATGGAAAAATTAGGATGGCAGGATGTGGATGCACCGATTGCATTAGGGGATGCAAAGCCGCCAAGTTTTACCTATGATGATGCATGTGATTTTGTTATCGAAAACTTTGCTGCGTTTGGACCAAAGCTTTCATCCTTTGCAAAGCATGCTTTGGAAAATCGCTGGGTAGAAGCAGAGGATCGAACCAATAAGCGGCCGGGAGGTTATTGCGAAGAACTGCCTGAATTTGAAGAATCGCGCATTTTTATGACATTTACCGGTTCCACAAGTGATGTAAGTACGTTAGCGCATGAATTAGGGCATGCGTATCACAGCTACGTGATGAGGGATCTGCCTAATCTAAACCGCAGCTATGCCATGAACGTGGCGGAAACAGCTAGTACTTTTGCTGAAACAATTATTAGTAATGCCACGGTAACTAAAGCAAAATCGAATAGTGAGAAAATCACTCTATTAAATAGCAAAATTGAAAATGCAACGGCGATGTTCATGAACATTCACGCCCGGTTCTTGTTTGAGAAATCCTTTTATGAGGAACGTTCAGAAGGAATTGTGTCCGAGCAGAGAATCAATGAACTAATGCTGAAAGCGCAGAAGGAAGCATATGGGGACTCTTTGTCAACTTACCATCCGCACTTTTGGTGCAGCAAACTGCATTTCTTTATTGATGATGTGCCGTTCTACAATTTTCCGTATACATTTGGGTACTTATTCAGCCTAGGGATTTACTCTGAATATTTAAAGAATCCAGATGACTTCGAGGGAAAATATATTGCGCTGCTTCGTGACACGGGTTCCATGAAGGTTGAAGACTTAGCGATGAAACATTTGGGAGTCGATATGACGAAATCATCATTTTGGGAAGCTGGCATAAAGCTGATGGCAAAAGACGTCGAGGAATTTATCAATTTAACGAATGAAGCTATGAAATAGTTCCACATGAAAGGCTGCTTATAAAAGCGGCCTTTTCAAGTTTTTGAAGCAGCGCTAAATTAAGTCGCGGATTAGTATATCACTCTACTTGCAGCAAGCATCTGAGAATGCTTCTCTTTTTGTTAACCAATCAGCAAATATGTAAATAAGAGCATAAATCGGAAGGGAACAAATATAATGCCAGCCAGTTAACACATAGTAGCCTGCCCATACAAAAATTGGCTCCCCTGCAAATGATGTTAATGTACCGAAAAATAATCCTTTTTTCCAAGGTGCGATATGTGGTTTCGTTTGAATTAGAAACATGATTGCGACGGGTAACATACAAAAATTGAACGGAAGCCATGCGGGAAAGGTGGGGGTCATTTTCCCTGTATAATACCAGAGCCCCATCGCAACACCGATGTAATCCAAACAAACCGATATTAGGATCACGGTGATTCCAGCATACAAAAGGCGGTGAGTACTTTCTTTTTTGCGATAAAATATCCAAAATCCCCATGCCCCGATTGATAGTAAAACAGATAACCACCAATCCCAGTGAAAGAATGTGTATTCTAGCCAGAGTTCTCCATAATTTGTATGTAGTTCGCGAAAATTATGAAATAACTGTTCCACATTCTCCATTTTCTGTTCTTTATCCAAGCAGTTCACCTCTTATTTTAGAAGTTTCTACTAGTATCTCCTCCATCACATTGATACAGTCACAGTTCACTTATGTTATTGAGGGGGATACTGGTAAAATGAAGAAGATAAACCAATAAAAAGAGGGTATAACACTTCTTCTTATCAAGGTATGATGAATCTCGTTGGGACACCAACAAACAAAGGTTACGAGACAAAATCTACCAATGAAGAGAGTGTTGTTATTTGAAAAAAAAGTCCATCGCGTCAATTGCCGCAATCGGCATTATGTCCTTCAGTTTTTCGTACCAGGCAAGTGCACATGAATTAACATATACTGTTAAATCTGGTGATACCCTTTGGAAAGTTGCCTCTGTTCATCAACTTTCTGTTTCAGAGTTAATGAGATTTAATAGTTTAACATCTTCCATGATTCATGTCGGTCAAGAACTATCATTAATTGCGCCGCACACACATTCAACTCCAATTTCTACTTATACCGTTAAATCAGGAGACAGTCTTTATACAATTGCTAGAAACCATAATTTATCGGTTTCTGAATTAAAATCCATCAACCAATTGTCATCCGATATGATTTTTGTCGGACAAGTATTAAAAGTTTCAAATACAAATTCTGCTGCACCAGTTCAACCGACAAATGAAAATGTTTACCATGTCAAATCAGGTGATTCTCTTTGGAAAATTGCTAATGACAACGGATTAACGGTTGCACAAATTAAGGAATATAATCAGTTAACATCTGATTCTATTTATGTTGGACAAGTGCTGAAATTAACTTCACAAGTAACAGTCCCCCCAGCACCGTTGATAACGCCCTATAATGCAGACGCTTTAATTGCAGAAGGGAAGAAATACATCGGTGTTCCTTACGTATGGGCTGGTTCCTCACCGTCTGGCTTTGATTGCTCAGGATTTCTAAATTATGTTTTTAATCAGGTTGGAGTCTCAATCCCGCGTACTGTTGAAACCATTTGGGCTGCAGGTACACCAGTTTCAAGTCCGCAAAAGGGGGACTTAGTGTTTTTTGAAACCTATAAACCGGGTCCTAGCCATGCGGGGATATACTTAGGAAACAATGAATTCTTGCATGCAGGAACAAGTACAGGTGTAACCATATCAGATATGAATAATTCTTATTGGAAACCTCGCTATTTAGGGGCAAAGGCGGTTAGGTAGATTAATAGAAGTGGAAATTTTCAAACGCTTGGAATGTCGCTGCAGTGCAGCATTATTCCAAGCGTTTTTTAAAAAAATTTTATAAAGTATACCTTGTTACTTGTTATTGGTTGGTCGCTTGCGATTTGTATGTTTAAATTTCTGAATGTTATAACTATTATTTTTCGAAATTTTGATATATAATTTAATAGATTGTAAATTATTGGGAGTGATACTGTGAGAAACTTTAAAAAAACTAGTATGTTAGCGTTGTCTACCGTCATGTCATTTGGAATTCTTGCGCCAGCCGTTAGTGCAGCACCTTTTAATGCGCAGCAGCAGGAGGTTCAATTTCGGATCGCCAAGGCTGACACAGTAGTGACAAAAAGTGAACTTATTGAGAGGTTTAGGGGAATTTTCCCTGATTTTGACTTCTTAAATGAAGGCGATTTTCATATGAGCAGTGGACATACATATCCAGATGATGATTCGATACGCTATGAATTGGATTTCCATAAGAATCTGAACGGACATCAAGTATATGGTGGTGTAGGGTTTGTAGGCGAAAATTTAGAGCTGGAACGGTTTTACTACGAACCAATAAGAACTGCCGATTCGCTTTTCCCGCCAAAAGTAACGAGAGAAGAAGCGGAGAAAGCGGCACGTGCTTTTTTAGAGCAATTTGCTGAGGGAGAAGACTATAAGCTGAATGCTGATACCTATTACTATTCAGGCAACCAAACACTCACGGATCCGATTCGTTATTCTTTTTCTTTTGTTTCTACAAAAAATCAAATACCGTTATCAGATCAATTTGTCCAAATATCTGTGCTTGGAAATGGTGAGATAGTTGAATACTACCGTAATTTAAATAATCATGGACCGCAAACATATGACGACATAAAGAAAGTTCAATCTGAGCAGGAAATACTAGCAAAGGTGAAAGATAATTTAGCAATTCAGTTACGATACAGATTGAATTATGATTATCGAAGCGATGAACGTTCTGTCGATTTGGTTTACCAGCCAACTGGTCAATTCTATGGTGTTCATGCCCTTTCAGGTGAATGGCAAAATGCCAGCGGCTTTACAGCTGACTTGCCTGTAGCAAAAGAAATCATTAGGGTAGCTAATAAGCCTCTGCAGCCGAAGGAGAAGAATTTTACATTAGAAAAAGTAAAAGCTCAGGCTGAAGAATTACTTGCAATAGATCATGATAACATTAATTTGTCGATTCAATCCATCGATGAAAGACAGAATTATAATGGACAAGAAGTCATTAATATTCAGTACATGTATGAATATCAAAATGGCGGATATGGATCAGATCTTGAGTTTGATAAAGAAACAGGTGAGATTATCCAATACCATGACCTAAAGCATGAGGTCCTTAAAGAAATTGGTGAGGAAAGTGCAAGCGGCAAACCACTTTCACGTGAAAAGGCACTTGAAAGAGCAGTTGATTATTTAAAAGCGTACGCACCTTCCTATCTTCATCATTATTCCATGCCGTTAGAGGACTCTTATTTTGAGAGTGATCGTGGAATCTATTATTTCACCTTTCCAAGAGTGGTGAATGATATTGTCGTGAATGGTGACCAAATATCAGTGACGGTTGCTGAAGATGGCTCATTATTAGGATTGAATGTGGGTTATCAGGATGTTGAAAATTGGCCATCAAGCGAAGATATTATTTCTGAGGAAAAGGCAATGGAACTATATTCAAAAGCCTTAGGGCTAGAGCTGCAATACGTAAAAGAAGGGAATGGTAAAAAAGATCATCACTATCATCTTGTGTATCAGCTAGTATTTAATGAAAATTCGTTCAGCTTCTTAGATGCAATTACAGGTGATTGGAAATCCATCGAACAGGATGCTGCTGACAGCCCGGTTGTTTCACACCCTTGGGCAGAAGAGGAGCTAAATTTCCTTATTCAAGCTGGTATTCTAGAAGTAGACGATGCCGGGGAGTTTAAAGGAGATGCACCTGTCACGAAAGGTGAAGGAATAGAAGTCATTATGAAGTCACTTACTCGTTTCTATGAGGGGTATTATCCAGAACGTGAGAACGACAGTCAAACCTTCGACAATATTGGCCCTGATCACCCATTATATCAAGTGGTTGAACGTGCGGCCACAATGGAAATTCTCGACACGGGAAATAAAAGTTTCAATTTTGAGGCACCTTTGACAAGGGAGGAATTAGCAGTATGGTATATCCGTGCATTAGGATTAGAATCTGCCGCGGAACATCATAAAATCTATAAGCTGGAGTTCGCTGATGCAAGGGATGTAGACTATCGAAATGTTGGTTATGTGGCGATCGCGAACGCAATTGGAGTATTAACAGCTGATGAAAATAAATTCAGACCAGACGATAAAGTAACGTATGCGGATCTTGCCGTGTCAACATTCCGCCTCGCACGGGAAGTGTATGAAAGAGGGTCTGAATTTAGATATTAAGGACCTTCCTCATTTAATAGAGGGAGATAAGCATAATACAATGGAGTTTTAAGAAAGACCTGTAAGGTTTACCTAACTTCCAGGTCTTTTGTTATTTTTAGAATTAATAAAAAAATGTTTAAACATAAACAATACTGGGAAAAGAGAGGTAAGAGATTTTTTTGAGGGAGAGAGAAAAATGGAGCAGAAAGAGAGTTTGTTCACCGATTTTGTGCAAAAAGATCGCTTTGAATTGAAATCGTATTTAAGTTATCTATTTAATCATTATAAAAAACACCTTCATGATGACAGAACATTAGATGAGAAAAGCAAAGAATACTCGGAAAGGCCTTATTATCCTGTTTAGGATATAGGGTCTTTTATTATATATCTTTAAGTTGACACGAAATCTGAAAAGAGTATAATAATTTTTGTACTATATGACCGAAATCGTATTTTAGTCAGTTTATCTTGAGGTGAGAATATGAGCATTGATAGAAGGCAACTCATCATCGAAGCAGCGACAAAGTCTTTTTCTCAATTTGGCTATAAGGCAACGACGATGGACCAGGTGGCCAAGATTGCCAACGTTGGAAAAGGAACGATTTACACCTTTTTTAAAAATAAAGAAGAGCTATTTGATGAAATTACAAATAGCTTAATAAGGGAGATGAAGGTTGCCGCAGAAGATGCTTTTCAGACAGATCTTCCTTTTTATGAAAAAGTTCATAGAGCCCTTTATCGTATTTTAGAATATCGGCTGGAACATCAATTAACCATTAAGCTTTTTCAAGAGGGAAGAGAAATGAGAACTCCTGCTGTTATGGAAGTCATGGAAAGACTTGAACAGGGCATCATCAGCTATATTAAGGAAAAAGTAGCCCAAGCTGTGGACAAAGGTGAAATTAAGGAGTGTAATCCTGAACTAACGGCATTTGTAATGCTAAAGCTTTACATTGCTCTGATCTTTGATTGGGAGAGAAATCATGATCCGTTAACAAAGGAAGATATTGCTAAACTGCTTGAACAGTATGTTTTTAAAGGATTATCAAAGTAGATGGTCCTTAATTTTTTAAACTTAAGTGACCATTTGAACAATTTGGTCATTATGGAGGGAAATTGATGAAAAGTCTTTTTAAAGAGGAGCTGCTTGCTCTTTTTAAAAATAAAAAAATACTGATCCCAGTTCTAGCCGTGCTATTCATTCCCATTTTGTACAGCGGAATGTTTTTGTGGGCATTTTGGGATCCATATGGTCAATTAAGCGATCTGCCAGTAGTGGTCACAAATCAGGATAAAGGAGCCATTTTTGAAGGAGAAGAGTTAGAGCTGGGGAATGAATTAGTCGACAGGCTAAAGAAGAGTGATGACTTTAATTTTAAGTTTATGGAAAAAGAAAAAGCCTATGAGAGCCTGGAAAATCAACAATATTATTTGCTGATTGAAATTCCTGAGAACTTTTCTGAAAATGCCACCACACTGTTAGATGATGAACCTAAAAAACTAGAATTGAAATACGTTCCAAATGAAAGTTATAACTTTCTTGCATCGCAAATTGGCAGCACTGCCATTCAACAAATGAAAGCCAGCATCGCTGAAAAGGTTTCTGAAACTTATGCTGAGACCATGTTTACAAAAGTCGAGGAACTAGCTGGGGGAATTGGGCAAGCGAGTGATGGTGCAGACCAGCTAAGTAAAGGTACACTCGAGCTAAAGGACGGCACGGAAACGCTTCATGAAAAGCTATCAGAATTAGCACGTAAATCGATTGAGTTTAATAATGGAGTAAAGACGGTTCAGTCTGGTTCTGAAGACTTAGCAGCTGGAATTGAGTCATTGGCGAATGGTCTAACTCAATTAGAAGAGGGGCATCAAGAGCTATCCCTGGCAAGCAGGAATGCTGCGGAGGGAAGTGGTAACTTGGTGCAAGGAATTACAGAGACTAGATTAGGAATGGAAAAAGCAGCGAACAAGCTGCCGGATATTATTTCAGGAACCACTGAACTTCACCAAGGTGCTGAAAGTCTAGCAGGATCACTACAATCCTGGCAAACTCAAGCAGGAAAAGTAAGTGAAGGTGTGAGCATGCTAGAGGAAAAACTCCAAATGATCCTAAGTGAAATGCCGAATGAATCACAACAAAGAAGGGAGCTTGAGGCAGCATTAAGCTCTATCAAAACTAGAACATCTGAATTAAGCGGATATGCAGGTGAACTTTCACAGGGTGCTAAGGAACTTTCAGATGGACTGGAATCCTTAAATCAAGGACAAATGGAACTGCAAAACGGTATTACTACATTGGCTGAAGGAAGTGCAAAGCTTGAAAGTGGTGCCAAACAAGTTGCAGAAGGGGAGCAGCAAATTGCCGCGGGAATGAACACATTCCATGAAAAACTGTCGGTCGCAGCTGCAGGGGCTAGTGACATTGTACAAGGATCGAAAAAGTTAACCGGTGGTTTAGATCAATTGTCAGACGGTACAAATAAAATCGTACAAGGTACAGGGCAATTAGAAGAAGGATCAGGACAATTAGTGAAGGGAACTGCTGAGATCCACGATGGAAACAGTGAATTAGCAGAAAAATTATCTCAAGGTTCAAGCGAAGCATCTTCTGTAAATGCAGATGAAAACACTTTTAACATGATGGCAAACCCTGTGGAAGTAAAAAGCGAAAAACTGAATGAAGTACCAAACTACGGAACCGGATTTGCACCATATTTTATTTCTCTTGGTCTTTTTGTGGGAGCATTGATGATCTCGATTGTATTTCCATTAAGAGAGCCAGCAGTCGTTCCGCGAAGTGGTGTTCAATGGTTCTTAAGTAAATTTGCCATTCTTGGAGGTATTGGAATTATTCAGGGATTGATCGCTGCGTTCGTACTTATGGCATCTCTTGGTTTAGAAGTGCAAAGTGTTCCGTTATTCTTACTATTTAGTATTGTGACTAGCTTGACCTTTATGGCGCTGATTCAATTTTTAGTATCAGCGTTTGGAGACCCGGGACGATTTGTGGCTATTTTAGTTTTAATTTTCCAATTAACCACAAGTGCAGGTACATTCCCGCTGGAGCTAATCCCTAATTTTTTACAGCCATTTAGTGTTTTCTTGCCGATGACTTATACTGTTCAAGGTTTTAAAGCTGTTATTTCAAGCGGAAACTTAGCGTTTATGTGGCAAAATGTTTATATCTTAATAGGCTTTGCAATCATTTTTATGATTGGCAGTCTAGCGTATTTTAATTTCAAACATAAAAGACAGTTTCGAGCACTACAACATGACTAAAAAGCATCAGGCCAAATCTTATGGGATTTGGTCTATTGCTTTGAAACATAATTTACCAGCGTAGGAAGTGCAATTTTTTATACTATTGGTATAAAAATGTTGTGCTTTTTGTACCTCAGGTATAGAATAGATCAAGTGTCTAAAAAATTAAATACTAGAAAGAAAAGAGGGATGAGAGAAATGGACTCTTTACAATATAAAAAACCACCATATTTGATGATTGTCATACTCTTCGTAGGAGCATTTGTTTCCTTTTTAAACAACTCATTATTAAATGTCGCGCTGCCATCGATTATGGTCGATTTAGAAATTGCCGATTATTCAACGGTTCAATGGCTTGCAACAGGATATATGCTTGTCAGTGGTGTATTGATTCCGGCATCTGCTTTTTTATTAATACGCTTTTCGAATCGTCAATTGTTTATTACATCAATGGCGATTTTTACGTTAGGAACAGCGTTAGCGGCCTTTGCACCAAACTTCGGAATGCTGCTGACTGGACGGATGGTCCAAGCAGCTGGTTCTTCAGTAATGGGACCATTATTAATGAATATCATGTTAATTAGTTTCCCTCGTGATAAACGCGGTACGGCAATGGGTGTCTTTGGCTTAGTAATGATTACGGCACCAGCAATTGGACCTACTCTATCAGGTTACATTGTAGAATACTACGATTGGCGCGTTCTGTTTGAAATGATATTGCCATTAGCTGTGATTAGTTTAATACTTGCTGTATGGAAGCTAGATAATGTCATGGAACAGAATAAACAAGCATCGCTTGATTATCTATCCGTTGTTTTAGCAACAATTGGTTTTGGGGGATTATTGTATGGGTTTAGTTCGGCGAGTTCTGCGGGTTGGACTGACGCAATCGTACTAAGTGCATTAATTGCAGGCAGCCTTGCTCTAATTGCCTTTGTTGTTCGCCAATTAAAAATGGAAGAACCGTTATTAGATTTACGAGTTTACAAGTATCCTATGTTTGCACTTGGATCAGTAATTGCTATTGTGAATGCGGTAGCGATGTTCTCGGGAATGATTTTAACACCAGCATACGTTCAAAGTGTACGAGGAATCTCACCGCTTGACTCTGGGTTAATGTTATTACCAGGAGCAATTATAATGGGATTGATGTCACCGGTCACAGGAAAATTATTCGATAAATTCGGCCCGCGTGTTCTAGCAGTTGTTGGACTTACCATAACGGCTATCTCCACCTATATGCTGGCAAACTTACAGCTAGATTCTAGCTACCTATATATTATCTTTATCTATAGTGTACGTATGTTTGGAATGTCGATGGTGATGATGCCGATTATGACAAATGGATTAAATCAATTACCAACTGTGTTAAACCCACATGGAACAGCGGTTAACAATACGGCACAACAAGTTTCGGGTTCTATTGGTACGGCTATTCTTGTCACAATTATGAACTCCGTTACAAAAACGGAAGCAGGGAACTTAATGGCTGGTGTTGATCCAGCAGCATTAACGGAAGCTTCAACAGCAGCCTTAACGCAGCAGGCCTTGCTAGCTGGAATACAATATTCTTTTTACGTGGCGTTTGTTGTCAATGTTATTGCCCTAGTGTTAGCGTTGTTTGTTAAACGTGTTGACACAAGTGCGGAGGCAGTAAGCAAACTAGAACACCAAAGTAAGCCTTCAACTAAAACAGTATCTATATAATAAGTAATCTCAAGGTCTGAAGAACTAACTGTAGTTCTTTCGGACCTTTTTATTTTTTGTTGTTTGTAAAATTTGGTATTAGGTAAAAATTGGAATATACTGGATATAGGCTTAATTTAATTGGGAGTTCGTTATCATTATGGTCAATACAATTTACGGTTTAATTTGGTTAGCGGCGTTATGGATATGGGGGGATTGGAAAAATTGGAAAAAATATTATCCAACCATCCTTTTTTTTATCTTAGGAGATTTCTTGTATTTGTATTTGTTGTCAGATACTTATCCAATGTGGAAATATAATCCTGCTGAAGTAGATGGGAATGTAGGAATTACCAATACACATATTTCGCTGTCGATTATATTAATTAAATATCCAGCGACGGTGTTAATCTATTTGTCAAAATTTCCAAAAGAAGATATGAAGAAACAGTGTTTGTATATCCTTTTTTGGGTGATGATTTATGCAGTAAATGAAATGGTTGATGTAAAAATCGGTTTGATTGAATATTTTAATGGCTGGAGCTATTGGTGGTCGATGCTTTTTAATATCGCTATGTTTTTTATTTTACGAGTTCACTTTCGGAATCCTGTATGGGCATGGCTCCTTTCTGCCATTTTTATTATGTTTCTGTGGACAACCTTTGATGTTCCCACAAGTATTGTTTTTCGTTGATTCTTCTAATTGTGAAAAAAGGAGCACTATAAGACCGGCTTTGTCTTGTAAGAACAAGGTGGTCTTCTTTTTATGTAGAGGAAAAAAGGATTGACAAGTAAGGTTGGAGTTGTTAAATTATACTGACGACCGTTCGGAAGGAAGAGGGATTCTATGACATTTAATCAAATTAAGGAAGTGGCCTTAATTCACTTTGCTGAAAATGGTTATGAAGGGACATCGATGGCACAGATTGCAGACGATGTGGGGATTAAAAAACAGTCTATATACACTCATTTTAAGGGGAAAGATGAGTTATTTCTTCAGGTTTGCAGGGAAGTATTTTCAAATGAATTGAGAATGGTTGAACAATTTATAGATCATCATAATCCACAACAGATAGATAAATTTTTATTAAATTTTCTAGTGCAATATTCCGAACGTTATGAGGAAAATGACTTTACTAAATTTTGGCTTAGAACTTCATTTTTTCCGCCGGCCCATCTTTATGATGTAGTCATGAAATATGTCTATGAGTATTTGGATAAAGTGGAAGAACTGCTATTACCGATAATACAAAAAGCAGTAACGGAAGGAAAAGTCAGTTCTAGCGTTAGTGCGGATGCAGCTACAGTGGCTTTCCTGGGTGTATTAGATGGAATATTTGTGGAGATGCTTTATGGCGGATCACAACGCTTAAAGAAAAGATTGGATGCGTCTTGGCAATTATATTGGAGAGGTTTATCAAAGGATTGACTGCTAGATAGGGGGAAATACGATGAATCGAAATTGGGCTCTTGTCATTATCGCTGGGATCATTGAGATCTTGTGGGCGATGGGATTGAAGTACTCGGACAGCTTTTTAACATGGACGGGGACAATTGTTCTTATCCTTTTATCGTTTATTGTGTTGATTGAAGCTACAAAAAAGGTGCCGGTAGGAACTGCTTATGCTGTTTTTACAGGGATCGGAACAGCGGGGACGGTATTATTTGAGATCATCTTTTTTGGAGAACCATTTGAATATACGAAAATGTTTTTCATTCTTATATTATTAGCTGGTGTTATCGGATTAAAACTTGTCACGGCAGAGCCGGATGAGAAAGAAGGTGTTTCCTAATGGGATGGATTTTCCTGATTGTAGCTGGAGCTTTTGAAGTAGTGGGAGTAACAGGGTTAAATAAGGTCCTAAAATATAATAATATCCGGTCATATTTAATCTTATTCATCGGTTTTATTTTAAGTTTCAGTTTTCTGTCTTTAGCGATGGAAACACTTCCGATGGGGCTGTCTTATGCGGTCTGGACAGGGATCGGAACGATAGGCGGGGCAATCGTCGGTATGCTGTTTTATGGTGAGCCGAAAGATTGGAAACGACTTGTATTTATCGGGATGATTCTATCGGCCGTTGTGGGCTTGAAGTTATCATCTTGAGGACCTTCTAGATTGTATTCTTGATATTTATAAAAAAAGCTTACCTAGCCTGGTAAGCTTTTTTTTGCATATTGGATTGGGCTAGTTTGAGATTGTGTGTGATTGATAAAAATATATAATTATACCACTAGTAATTACAGTTTGGCATAAAAAAATATGAAAATATAAAAATAAATATGTAGTCAAAAACATATTCAGCAGTGTATATTAAAAAATGAAGTTACGTTTACTTTGACGTGCTGATGGTGGACTCTTCTGTTCGCTCTATCAATTAATGAATGCTGGCTCTAGTTAAAACAATCTAATTATTCTGAAAATTAAATAAATAAGAGGTTGATGAAAGTTGATAATGGATGCTAAAGAATTAGCTTTAAAAGAACAAACCATTTTTAATCACATTGGTAATAAAATCATTACAGATGATCGTGAAATTAACATTATTGCTAGATTAGAAGAACCGCTAATCGTTATTTTAGGAAATGTCTTAAGCAATGAAGAATGTGATGAGCTAATTAGGTTCTCAGAGGATAGACTACAGCGTTCAAAGATTGCAAATGCACTAGAAGTAGATGAACAGAGATCAAGCAGCAGCATGTTTTTTCAAGAAGGCGAAAATGAAGTAGTTGCGAGAGTAGAGAAAAGAGTCTCTCAAATTATGGGTATTCCCGTTGAACATGGTGAAGGTCTTCAAGTTCTTAATTATAAAGTAGGTCAAGAGTTCAAAGCTCACTTTGACTTCTTTTCGTCGGCAAATGCTAATCCAAGAATTAGCACGCTTGTCATGTATTTAAACGACGTAGAGCAAGGCGGCGAAACTTATTTTCCAAAACTAAATTTTTCAGTCTCTCCTCAAAAAGGAATGGCTGTCTATTTCGAATATTTTTATAATGATCAAACTTTAAATGACTTAACATTACATGGCGGAGCACCTGTTATCATTGGTGATAAATGGGCTGCGACACAGTGGATGAGAAGAAAAAGAGTGAACTAATCTTTCTATATATACAATTGAACAAACATAAATAGACTTGGCTCTGTATTTAGAGCTTAGTCTTTTTTTATTATTTCAGAAGAATTGATGTTAAATAGTCTGTGTGTAATAATGGAAATTACTACAAATTCGTTTCATCTTTCTCGAGATGAAGCGGGTTTTACGAAAAAAAAAGGAGACCTCGAAGGGAGAGTTGTTAAATGGAAATCTATCAAGCTAGTGTGAAAGATCTAGAAGGAGTGTCAAGACTATTTAATTTGTACCGTGAGTTTTATCAGCAAGAGTCAGATCTAGAAGGTGCAAGGGAGTATATAAAGGAACGTTTGGAAAATAATGATTCTGTTATTTTTGTCGTAAGAGATAATAAAAAGTATGCAGGTTTTACTCAACTTTATCCAACTTTTTCGTCCATTTCGATGAGAAGAGCCTGGATTTTAAATGACTTGTATGTAGAAGCTGAAGCAAGAAAACAGGGCGTTGGGGAGATGCTTTTGCAAAAAGCGAAAGACTATGCAGTTGAAACAGGTGCTAAAAGCATCAGTTTGAGTACGGCACCAGATAATGATTCAGCACAGAGACTGTATGAAAAGAATGGGTATGTGCGGGACTCTCAGTTTTATCAATATGAATTGTATTTAGGATAATAAAAAACCGCATAGTGCGGTCTCGTTATAGATCTGCATTGTCGTTGTAATCGTAGCGGAATCCGTCTTTTTGTGCGGGTACGTTTTCCTTTGCTTGAGGATCGTTGGAATTTTGCAATGCTTGTTCCTCCATACTCATGTTATTGTTTTGCTGATCTTTATTGTCTCTCATAGTTTTCGGCCTCCTAGTATCAATTGTACAATGCATATTGTTCCTGGGAATACCCTGTATTATTCAATTAAGTAAAGGGTAACATCAATAATGTCGAATTTAAAAACAGATATTGAAGAATTCATTGCTTTAACTGAAATACCTGCGGTCGCAGAAGAGATTCATCGAGAATTGGTGGCGAAAAATGAAGTGCTGCTCGCAGAAATTAATCAAGTGTTGGTAAATGGTCACCTAGCGTTAGATCAATTGGAGAGTTCACAATTATTTACAACCATTAATGAAATGACTGGCCTCATCCAACGAATTGAAAATTTAGTGCAATAAACTGATCTTTGGGATGTTTTTGAGGATTGACAATTTTTATCAATTCATTTAAAGTTACTATAAATAAATGAACGGAAGGGTGACCCAACTTAATGAAGTACTAATCCTATTTTACGAGAACAACTAATTGAAAGGTATTTTCTAGCAGGAGTTTTCTGCTTATTTTTGCTGCCTTCAATTAGCGTTTTCAGGATAGGGCTGGACTTCTATAGTTGAACCTAAAGGGCGAAGTCTCTTTGTTGTGTCATCTATATGTATGCCTCCTATTCTGGAATGTGGATAGGGGGCATTTTTTGTTCCCGAAAAATGGAAATCAGGGGATGATAGGATGCTATTAATTGAAGCATTACACATAAAGCACTATGTAAAGGATCGATTGTTGTTAAATGTAGAGAGATTACAAATTCATAAGCACGATCGGATCGGGCTGGTAGGGCGTAATGGCAGTGGAAAAACAACTTTGTTGAATGTGCTGGCAGGGCATCTTCCTCCGGAAAATGGGGCTGTAAAAGTCCATGCACATTGTGAACTGCTGCCTCAACTTAAAAGAACAGATACGTCGAAAAGCGGCGGTGAAGTAACCCAAGAGTATATTAATGAGGCACTTGTAAAGGACCCAGCAGTATTGCTTGCTGATGAACCAACGACCAATCTTGATACAGAGCATATTGAATGGCTGGAAAAGAAACTCGAGCACTGGAGTGGAGCTTATGTGGTGGTTTCTCATGATCGGGCGTTTCTTGACTCTGTTTGCACATCAATTTGGGAAGTCGATGAAGGTCATCTGAAAGAATATAAAGGAAATTATAGCGATTATGCGGAGCAAAAAGAATTAGAGCTTCAGGGAAGAAAGGCCGCATATGAAAAATATGAAATAAAGAAAAAGCAGTTAGAAGAGGCCTTGAAATTAAAAGAGAAAAAAGCGGAGAAAGCCACTAAAGCCCCTAAAAAAGTAAGCAATATAGAGGCGAAAAAAGCGAAACCATATTTTGCGAAAAAACAAAAAAAGCTGCAAAAAACAGCAAAAGCGCTGGAGACAAGATTAGAAAAACTAGAAAAAGTTGAGAAAGTGAAGGAGACAGCTCCTCTAAAAATGAACCTGCCAAATGCAGATCATTTTAATGGGCGAATCATTCTTCGTGTAGAGGACCTGAAAGGGAAAGTTGGCAAACGTATTTTGTGGAACAATACTAGTTTTCAAGTTCGCGGCGGCGATAAGTTAGCTGTAATTGGTTCTAACGGCTGCGGAAAGACCACTCTGATAAAAAAGATCATCCATCGAGAGGATGGGGTTTCCATTTCTCCCGCGATGAAAATGGGGTATTTTAGTCAAAATTTAAACATTCTTGATGTTGAGAAGTCCATTTTAGAAAATGTTCAATCATGTTCAAAGCAGGATGAAAGCTTCATTCGAACTGTGCTGGCAAGACTGCACTTCTTTAGGGAAGATGTCCATAAGAGTGTCGGGGTATTAAGTGGCGGTGAGCGAGTGAAAGTTGCGTTTGCAAAAATCTTTTTAAGTGATATTAACACGTTAATTTTGGATGAACCGACAAATTACCTTGATATAGAAGGTGTTAATGGACTGGAATCGCTGCTAAGAGAATATGAAGGCACGGTGATTTTTGTAACGCATGACCGAAGGCTGATTGAAAATGTTGCGACGCGCATGTTGGTGTTCCATGATCAAATGATTAAGGTGTTTGAAGGAACATATGAGCAGTATCAACAAAAAGATGAACAGAAAAGTTATCGTGATGATAGGGAGGATAAAAAACTTGTCCTTGAAACGAAAATATCAGAAGTACTAAGCCGCTTGAGTGTTGAACCTAGCGAAGAATTGGAAAAGGAGTTTCAAAGACTGCTGAAAGAAAAAAGGGAATTGGAGCTTAAGTGAGGAAGATGGAGAGTCTTGTATAATGAAGACTCTCTTAAAAAGGGGAGTTCAAGAGATGAATCAATTAATGTTTATTAAAGATTATAAGCATAACGACGGTTTTAGGAATAGTTTTAATGAACTGGCTTTAAAGGTATTCGGTATAGAGTTTGAGGATTGGTACCAAAAGGGGTTTTGGAATAACCGCTATATCCCTTTTTCTTATATCGAGGGTTCTAAAGTTGTCGCAAATGTATCAGTGAATGAGCTGGATTTGGTTATGGATGGTGTAAAATACAGGGCAATTCAAATTGGGACGGTAATGACTCATCCTGATTATCGAAATCAAGGTTTAGCTGCTAAATTGATGAATAAGGTGTTAGAGGAATACAGGGAATACGAATTTATGTACCTATTTGCTAACAGATCGGTTCTGGATTTTTATCCAAAGTTTGGGTTTATTTCTGTGGATGAATATCAATTTACCATGGACGCTTCATCGGCAGCTGCGGGTTTCCCAAGTATACGTAAACTCGATGGTACTAGTCTTGAAGATTTGAATTTCATCTATCAATTTGCCACGGAAAGGATTCCTGTATCACAGCGTTTTGGAACGGTAAGTGCACAAGGGATATTAATGTTTCATTGTATGGGT
Organism: Robertmurraya dakarensis; assembly: GCF_900156875.1. Taxonomy (GTDB): domain Bacteria; phylum Bacillota; class Bacilli; order Bacillales; family Cytobacillaceae; genus Robertmurraya; species Robertmurraya dakarensis. Next base: position 79,730 of record NZ_LT707409.1, read on the forward strand.
CCTTTTTGTGATGATGTTTATTATCTGGAAGATGAGGAAGCGGTAGTTATTTTTAAAAGAGAAGAGGAGAGATTGGATCTCTTTGATATCATTTCAAAGAAAGAAGTAGCAATAAAACGAATCCTGACAAAAATTATTGATTGCCAGACTAAGAAAGTTGTGTTTCATTTTACACCTGACTATGAAGAAATTCAGATTAAGTCGCATCTATTAAATGGGGATGAAGTATTATTTGTAAGGGCGAATGGTGACCTTAGTTTTCCGATGCATAGTAAACACCCGGTTACTTCTCAAGCATAGGAAAGCTTTGAATAAAAAAGAGGATTAGGCTTCTTAAATAAAAGGGCGTTTGTGGTACGGGGCCGGTCTGCCTAACCGGTAACAAAGTTGAACCTGTCTGAAAACATGGGAATTCAGACAGGTTGACGTGGGAGATGCTGGTAATAATCTATAAAACGTGAATAGCAGGCTAGTCTTGAATTTTTAAATGCTTGACCCATTCTTCATTTTCGCTTTGTCCATAAACCCCAATAAATGTGCTAGTATAGCGAACAAATGCGACAAGAGAGACGATTTCTGCCAGCTGATTTTTTGAAGCAATGTCCTCAATGTCATTGATGATGTCACGATCAACTTGAAGGGGATTGATGGCTAGAGATTTAGCTAGTTTCGCATAGAGAATTTGTTGGTCGTTCATCCGGGCTGGGTATTGTTCATTTAACAGCTCTTTAAGGTCATCCCTTGACCAGCCCATTCGCTTCAAAATCATATAATGTGCTTCCACGAGACGATCTGATCCGATTGTGTGACCTACCACAGCTGCACAAATTCTTTTGTCCTCGTCAGATGCTTGGCCAGTGAAAAAGGTAGGTGCAGACAAATACCATACACGAGAAACGACTCCAGCATCCGCCATTGCGTAATAGGTGTCAGGAACTCCACCGTAATATTCTTTAATCATATCTAGTGTTTTTTGCGTTTTTTCATCGTACATATACGACACCCCTTTGTTATTGAAAAATATGAATTTTCCAAAAATATAATCTATTATATTGTAGCATTTTTTTGGGCGAAGTTACAAAAGATTTCTGTGTGTAAATCAACTTGCAATAAATTTATTGATAGGAAGGCTGCTTAGCAGCTTAAGGAAGGCATTTGTTCTTCTGAAAATGCCTTCTTTTATATGTAAAACCTTTTTATTATACCTTTGGAAAGGGGGGATGAGAAGGTTTTTTTTATTCCAATATTTTATTATTAAAATTTTTTTGTAACTATTAAAATTTTATTTGAAATTCGATTGATTCATGTTATGATAGGCTACGTCAAAAAAGATATTTTAAAATAGTTTTATGAATGAAAAATAAGTTTTTTGTAATCGATTTCAGAAGGGGTGGTACAAGTTATGGATGTGGGAAGTAATGACCAAATATTTAATTTAGCAAAACGTACTGCTGATATGCTAGTGAAAATGTTTGGAAACCGCTGTGAGGTTGCTGTCCATGATTTTAAGAACTTAAAAGAATCATTGATTTACATTGTTGGAAATGTAACTGGACGTGAAGTGGGAGGACCTATTACCGATCTCGTTCTAACTGAGCTCACCAAAAAACCTGATGAAATCAAGGATATTCCAAATTATAAGACTCAAGCGCGAAATGGAACTGTCATGAAATCTTCAACTGTGTTTTTAAGAGACTCGAAGGAAAAGGTCATCGGAGCACTTTGTATCAATTATGATATAACGCAAATGATGCAGTTTGCAGGTGATATAGAGGAGTTCCTTGCTTTTGATGTGACGAAAGCGAAGTCTGAGAACTTCCACTCAACGGTTCAAGACGTCATACATGATATGGTGGATCAAGTACTGTCGACCTTTAAGAAAGCGTATACACAGCTGACGCTTGAGGAAAAAGTGGAAAGTGTTCGTTTGCTTGAGGAAAAAGGGGCATTCTTGATTAAAGGCTCTACTGAATATTTGGCTAGTGCCCTCGGTGTTTCGAAGTTTACGATCTATAATTACCTAAATAAAATTAGAACCCAAAATAAGTACCATCTAGAGGAGTAGTTTGTATTATTGATATTATTTTAAAATAATAAATTCTGAAGGAGAGTTACGATGGAAATTATAAAAGGTACCGCGTTATTACTATTAGTTCTTGCTTGCTTTAGTCTTTTTAGTTATAAAGCGCCAAAGGGAATGAAGGCGATGGCCGCACTTGCAGGAGCTGCGTGTGCTGCATTCCTAGTTGAGGCATTTCAGTTATTTGTTGGTGGAGATTTACTCGGTATAGAATTTCTTGGTGAAGTTGGTTCGGCAGCAGGCGGTATGGGTGGTGTTGCAGCAGCAGCTCTAGTAGCACTTGCTGTTGGTGCATCTCCTGTGTACGCTCTATTATTGGGAGTTAGCTGTGCTGGACTGGGATTATTACCAGGTTTTATTGCTGGATATTTAGTAGCTTTCCTAGTTAAATGGATTGAGAAGAAAGTTCCTGGTGGACTTGATCTTATCGTTATTATCGTATTATGTGCGCCGCTCGTTCGTTTAATTGGAAAGTACATGACGCCTGTTGTGGATGCTACTCTTTTAAATATTGGCGGAATCATTACAGAAACAGCCAACAGCAATCCAATCTTAATGGGAATTATTCTTGGCGGGGTTATTACTGTAGTTGCTACTGCACCGCTTAGCTCAATGGCGTTAACTGCTATGCTTGGTCTGACTGGAGTTCCGATGGCGATTGGTGCACTAGCAGTATTTGGATCGTCATTTATGAACTATGTTCTTTTTGACCGCATGAAGTTTGGGGATCGTAAAACAACGATTTCAGTTGCTGTTGAACCTTTAACACAGGCGCACATCATTTCAGCAAATCCAATTCCTGTATATGTAACCAACTTTGTGGGCGGAGCAAGTGCTGGTGTAATTATTGCTCTATCTGGTTTAATCAATAATGCTACCGGAACAGCAACACCGATCGCGGGGTTAGCGGTTATGTACGGTTTCAATGATCCTATGAAAGTAACGATTGTTGCAGCTGCCTGTGCAGCGGTCGGCTTAGTATGCGGCTTTTTAGGATCACTAGTCTTTAAAAATTACAAAATCAAAACAGTAGATCAATTGTCTGCGCAAGGAAAAGAAGAATCAGCGGCTTAAATTGTTCTTGTTATAGATAGATAAAAGGAGAGTTTTGCATGAAATATCGTTCGGCATTTGACATCATTGGTCCGGTCATGATCGGACCATCTAGTTCACATACAGCTGGTGCAGCCCGAATTGGAAGAGTAGCACGCACTTTATTTGAAAGGCAGCCTAAAAAAGTGGTGATTTCTTTTTATGGGTCTTTTGCGAAAACCTATAAAGGACATGGAACAGACTTAGCGATTGTTGCTGGTTTGTTAGACTTTGATACTTTTGATGAACGTATCCCAAATTCATTAACTATTGCTGAAGAATTGGGAATGGAAGTTATTTTTCAAACAGAAGAAGCGGTTCCGGATCATCCTAATACTGTTAAAATAAATATTTACGATGATAAAAACGAGATGGAAGTAGTCGGAATTTCAATTGGGGGCGGTACGATTGAAATTACAGAAATCAATTCGTTTAAGCTGAAATTATCTGGTGATCCGGCAATTCTCGTGATGCACCAAGACCGGTTTGGAATTATATCATGTGTTACGGCTGTTCTATCAAAATATGAAATCAATATCGGTCATATGGAAGTTGCCCGCAAGGAAAAAGGGGAAATGGCCATTATGGTAATTGAAGTTGATCAGAAAATCGAGGATGACGTGATTGAAGAGTTAAGAGGCCTTTCATACGTATCCCGAGTGATTAGAATGGTTGAATAATCGTTTTTTAAAAAAGGAAATTATGGACATCAGGAGGACAAGCAATGTTTCGAAATGTAGCGGAACTTGTTATGTTGGCAGAGCAACAGCAAGTGAAAATTGCAGAAATTATGATACGTCAAGAAATAGAAGTAACAGGACTAACGCGTGAAGAAATTATCTCTAAAATGGATAATAACTTAACGGTAATGGAAAATGCGTTAGAGCGCGGGCTTAAGGGAGTAAAATCACAAACAGGCCTTACAGGCGGCGATGCCGTCCTGCTTCAGAAATATATTCAAAGCGGCAAAGCGTTGTCCGGAAACTTGTTATTGGATGCTGTTAGCAAGGCGGTAGCTACAAACGAAGTGAACGCGGCAATGGGAGTAATCTGTGCTACCCCAACAGCTGGATCAGCGGGAGTGGTACCAGGTACCTTATTCGCTGTGAAAGAAAAGTTAAATCCGACACGTCTGGAAATGATTGAATTCTTATTTACAGCGGCTGCGTTTGGGTTTGTGGTAGCGAATAACGCAACGGTTTCCGGTGCTGCTGGTGGCTGCCAGGCTGAAGTCGGGTCTGCAGCTGGAATGGCGGCAGCATCGATTGTTGAAATGGCTGGTGGGACACCACAGCAGGCAGCCGAGGCAATGGCGATTACGTTGAAAAATATGCTTGGTCTTGTTTGTGATCCTGTAGCAGGTCTTGTGGAAGTTCCTTGTGTAAAACGTAATGCAATGGGCGCATCTAATGCGATGACGGCAGCCGATATGGCACTTGCTGGCATCACGAGCCGAATTCCTTGTGACGAGGTCATCGGAGCGATGTATGCGATTGGACAATCGATGCCATCCTCATTGCGTGAAACGGCTGAAGGGGGACTTGCGGCAACACCGACAGGACGAAGACTGGAAGCGGAAATCTTCGGACAGCCAAAAGATAAATTGAAGGATTATCTTGTCCTTCAATAATAGGATTAAAACGGGCGCACCTCATTTGGTGTGCTTTTAATTTTTAATGAATCGAGAATAAAGTTTATATCATTTAAGTTAAGTGTTAGTTTCGTTTGTGTTACATTTGCTTTGCATAGGACTTGCTTTATTATAATGAAAGTAAAGATATTCTAGTTCGAAAGTTTTTTAAAAAAAGGAGTGTTGTGCAATGGAATTTTATGAGAAATTGCCTACGGATTTATTAGTTGCCTTTTATTATGAAATTATGAAAAACATCGAAAAAGGAATATTAACGAAAAATATGTATGTTGAAATTGGCTTCATTATTTCGGTTGCCAGTCAAAGAGGAATTGAATTGTCAAAACCTAGTGATTTTGAACAAATACTCTTTGAAAAGAGTTTTGGTGATTTTGTTCAAGTAAGTCAGTGATTTTATCAGGAAAAGAATATACCGGGGGTATGAATCTGGGATCTAATTGAAAAAATAGATTCATTCTCATTATAGTAAACCTGAGTTCTATATTGCACTCAGGTTTTTTTAGAAAAAGGAGTTTTTCAATGAAATCTTGGTCAAAGGATATTGATATTTATGCGCCGATCCAGCATGTTTGGTCGTATTTGGACGGGTCGTTCGAAAATATGCAGAAAATCATGCCGCAGGTGGTTGAGCATACGCCAGTTAAAATAACGGAAGAAGGGGTCGGAAGTATTTATCGTCAAAAATATAAAGAAGGCAGCAGGATAGAGGAATATGAAGTTGAAACGTTAGAGTATGTAAATGAAGATGATCATAAAAGGTTAAAAATAGGTTTTACGCTTGCGAAAATGTTTGAGATTACTGCGCTTTACGAGCTGCGAAAAATCAATGATCATCAGACGAACTTCCGATACACTGTTACGAACGCCCCGTTAAAATGGTATGTGAAATTATTTTTATTGTTTGCGAACGATCGGGTGGTAGTGAAATTTTTGGAACGAGTTAAACATGTGGCAGAGTCTGAATAAATCCCTGTATCTATTTAGGTAAAATCTCTCATAGGTTTATTTTTTATGGTGGGTAAAAGTATCCAATAAATGGTGGATCTATTGGTTTTATTTGCTCTTTTTGATTAAATAAAACAAATGGGTTTTTATTTAAATGGAGGAGAAGGGTATGGTAAAAAAAGAAATAACAGCAATCGGTTGTTTTTTTATCTCAATTGCTGCTTTTTTGTATGCTGTTAAACATATTACTGCAGCGATTATGACGTCCTCAATCAACAGTCCGGATGTTAACTATTATGGTGGAGGCTATCAATCCATTGGAGGTGGAATTACCTTTTGGATGGTGGTGTCTCTTATAGTGGGGATCGTGTTTTTTGTAACTGGGATCATTCCTGTTTTTCGAAAAATGGCAGCTTCTAAACAACGTCTTTCTTCAAATCATGAGAAAACGGTGAACAACTAAATTCTGATGGGGATTGTAAGTAGACCAGTTCAAGATAGCTGGAAAATATTTATTTTTTTATGGTGTAAAAGCCTTTGTACGGCGCTTTATACTGTTATCCTCGTCGATTGTTTTACAAGGCCGCTTGCTTTATTGGGATTTAGGTGTTATTCTTAAGAAGTTATTTTTGTTCGGTCTGTAAGGAAAGAATAAGTTTTGAACTTTTCGCCTTTGATATCTAACTTGAGCAACGATAGTAATAAATCGTGAACAAGGTTCACACAAGGAGAGTACAACATGCAACAAGGTACAGTAAAATGGTTTAACGCAGAAAAAGGTTTCGGTTTCATCGAGGTTCAAGGTGGAGAAGACGTATTCGTACATTTCTCAGCTATCCAAGGCGAAGGATTTAAATCTTTAGATGAAGGCCAAAAAGTTACATTTGACACTGAACAAGGTCAACGTGGACTTCAGGCTACAAACGTTAACAAAGCATAATGATGAAAGGGCTCTTTATAAGAGTCCTTTTTTATTTTGCAAAAAAAGGAAAATATGACCTTGTTGTATATATCTATTCTATTTTAGGATTGTAATAGACAAGTATGATGAGGTGAAGTTCATGTATGAGAAAGTATTTTATCGCTCGAAAAAGGGATTGATTCTCTTTACTATTTTGCTGTTAGCGCTGGATACGGTTTTTTTAATAAAGCTAATCGGGCTGTTAATGGGAGCTGAAACGTTTGCGATGGTCAATTTATTCGCCTATTTGGCTGGGTTGGTTATTCTGTCCGTTTTTTCCTTAGTTTTGCTTAAGAAGGCTGTATCAAAGGAACCAGATGTGATCGTGTCGGACAAAGGGATTACGATCCATGGAGTAGGCCTTGTTCCTTGGACAGAGGTGGAAGGGTGCTTGGAATATTCAAGCAAGGGTCAGCGATTAATCGGGTTAATACTATATAATGAAGAAAAATATCTGGCAACGCTGCCGCCAGTAAAACGAAATATGTTAGAGAGTCATAAAGAAAAAGGCGAGCCGGCTATTAAGGTGCCTATTAATAGTTTAAAAGACAAGAAGGGGTTTCTTGAAGCATTAAATGAGCTGAATGTTACCTTGGATAAACGATCCTCTGCTCAGTAGATACATAGGAAAGATCAGCGCCATACGAAGTGAAAAATAAACGAAAATCCAGTTCCTATTTGTGGGAACTGGATTTTTTAGTCTATCGACAAACGTCGACACAATCCGGGTGGTCGCTGTGACGAGAATTAAAAGCAGGGATTAATGCTCCTTCTATAGAAAAATGTATAGAGTAGGAATTCGGGGCCCGTGTAACATGCGCGGTGTTCTGTGAAACAAGATTTTTCGGGTGGACGCAGTGACCATCAAAAGGAGGGCTATTATGCAAGCAATCTATAAAGAACTTGAGGCTGGTTTTGATGAGGTGGTTAGTTGGAGGCGGTTTATGCATCAGCATCCGGAGCTTTCTTTTAAGGAAGTGAAGACCGCTAAGTATATTGAGGAAAAATTGATTAGTTTTGGGTTAAAGGTGAAAACGAATATCGGCGGTCATGGACTGATTGGGATTTTGGAGGGTGACCAACCAGGGAAGACGATCGCGTTAAGAGCAGATTTTGATGCTTTGCCTATCCAGGATGAAAAAGAAGTACCTTATAAATCACAAAATCCTGGCGTAATGCATGCGTGTGGTCATGATGGACATACCGCAGCTTTGTTAGGGACGGCGAAAGCTTTAAGTTCATGCCGCCATCAAATCAAAGGGAAAATTATCTTTATATTTCAGCCGGCTGAAGAAACACCTCCAGGCGGAGCAAAGTTTATGGTTGAAGATGGAGTGTTAAACGGTGTTGATTATGTATTTGGAGCCCATTTGGATTCGCAGACGCCGCTTGGAAAAATTCGAGTCGGTGAAGGATATCAAATGGCAGCAGTCGATAAATTTAAAATCATTGTTCAGGGAAAAGGAGGACATGGTGCTCGTCCTGAAGCAGCGATTGATTCAATTGTGGTCGGAAGTGAGATTGTTAATTCCTTGCAAAAGATTGTCAGCCGAAGAGTCAGTCCATTACAAGCTGCCGTAGTAACAATCGGTGTCTTTCAGGCGGGGACTGGATTTAATGTTATTGCTGATAAAGCCATACTTGAAGGAACGGTGCGTACTTTTGACGGAAACGTTCGGGATCAAGTGGAAAAAGAAATCAATCAGATCGTGACCGGAATCACGAGCAGTTTTCAAGCGACCTTTGAAATGGATTATCTTCGCGGATATCCAGCTTTGTATAATCATAAAAAAGAAACAGAGACAGTTCGAGAGCTGCTGAAAGAGGTGTTCTCAACTGAAGAAGTCTTAAATTTGGAACCTACGATGGGAGCAGAGGATTTCGCTTATTTCTTGCAGGAGAAGCCAGGTACATATTTCAAAGTGGGAGCTAGAAATGAAAACGAGGCCACGCACTACGCTCACCATCATCCCCGGTTTGATTTTGATGAGAGGGCTTTATTAAATATTGAGAAAAGCTTCGTAAAAATCGCATCGCATTATTTATTCTAATTTAGAAAAAAATACCGGTGACACCCACGAAAAACGTGTGGAACAATACAAAAAAGTGGAGAAAACCCATACATATCAGCGTCTTCTCCACTTTTTTGTGAAACAAGAATTTTCGGGTCGTCCCTGTGACGATTAGTCAGAATCGGGGTCTAATCTTACCAATTGGGAATCAAGGACTGTATTTCCTTCTTGTGCAGCTAAGTCGGCACTTCTGCCGAAACAGTTAGTGACTATGTTCTCTTCGCTTGAATGGGTGATTACAATCTCATAAAATAAAACGCCAGTTAGATCTGCATACATAACAGCGAGGTTTTCGGGTGCCAGGCTATATGGAAAGTTTACTGGTTCATTGTTCCCTATAAGAACAGGGAGTTTTACCGGGTTTGAATAGGAAGACCAGTTCTACTTCTACTGTAACATCGTGTTCACAATCATCCAAATTTACAAGGTTAATAACTGCGGACACGGTCGCAGGTTCCCTCCTTAAGACCCCGGTTGAAAGTGTTACTTTTTTGCCCATATATGAATCTCCTTTCTTTAAATTAGTAAGACACGTTATACACTATGCTGATTTGCGAAAAGTGTTTGGACAGGTTATATGTGGTTTAACAAGCTAAAATATTACTGCATAGTAATATTAAACTGATTTTTTATTAATAGATGTGTGCGTTTCTACAATAAGTGGGGGCGCATTTTTCATGTTCAACATATGCCGGTACAAGTAGAACCATCAGATTTACATATGAAAGCAAGGAAAGTTCTATATTATATGAATTTTCAAAAAGATAATTGGGGAAACTACTAATAATTTTAAAAGGAAAATATCCATAATTATTCATGTGTTATAGGGAGGGGGATCAAATTGCCGCTTATTGAAAATTTGTATTCTTTTATAAAAAACAATCAACTAAAAGAAAAGCTGCTGATATGTAACAGCTATGCTGAAGGACATCAGTGGCGGGAGTGGATTAGCAGGGAATATGGGCCTGTTCCGAATGTGACCGTAAAAATAATGAAAGAATTTGTTTATGATTATGGAAAATTATCACTACATAAAAGCAAAAAAAGGTTGATGAAAGAGGGAGAATCATATTGGCTGATTTATTCAATCCTAAATGAACTTCTTCATGAGGGAAAATGGGATTTTCAAGCGAACCTTCTTTCTCCAGGATTTGTTGGTGCATTTCATCAAGCGGTCATAGATTTGCGGCATGCGGGGGTGGATGCTAATAAAATTAGTCCAAAGCAATTTGAACAATATGAAAAAGGTAAGCTCATGCAGGAATTATTACAAAGGTATGAAGAGTATTTAAGTCAGCATGCACTCGTTGATTTTCCAGGTCTGTTGCCATATTTATCAAGTGTGGAAGATCGTCCTGCCACACAAAGACCATTAATTATCATACATGAACATGTTCGTCTCTCCAAAATCGAGCATGATATGTTATCGAGGTTAACAGGAAATCAATATGAAGTGTTGAGAGGGGATCTTCCTTTTCATCATGAAGAATCGCAATTTCCAGCAGCTAGGACAGACTTTTTCCACTCAACCGGTGTTTTATCAGAGTTAAAGGAAGTATTGCGCCGCATGGCTAGTATCGAAGCTCCTTTAGATGGTACAGAGTGGATATCCTCAGATTATGAAGGCTATCTGCCAGCGGCATATGCTTTATGCAACCTTCATGATATCCCGATTTCATTTTCGAAAGGTTTGCCGCTGCAGTATTCTGAGGTGGGAAGTTCAGTATATGCTTACCTGAAATGGATAGAGTCTAATTTTAATATCGAGTATATGCTGCAAGCATTTAGAGAGAACGTTATTAGGATATCAAAAGAGGATTTTTCAAATGGAAGATTGGTCACACTGCTAGAAAAGCTTGGGATTGGCTGGGGACAAGAGAGATATGCACTGATTGAAAAAGCGATACAAAGAGAGGAAGATGAAGTTGATCAAAAAGCACTTCAATGGAGTGTGGCTTTTTTTCAGCAACTATTTAAAATTCAGCCAAATCAGGATAGATACAGTCCTCTGATGATCATGTCGGGCTTGAACAATTTTTTGGAAAATTATGTTTCTCCTAAGAATGAAGAAGACGCAATTCTAATCAAAAAGATAAAAGAATTGGAAACAGGGATGGGGAATCATGATCAAGGTTTGAGTGGTTTAGACAGCTCCCTCGAATTTGTGAACCATTTATTAGCAGGGATTCGCTGCTGTGTTTCTCCCGTTCCGGAGCCCGGGAAGATCTATTATTCAGGGATTGATGATGGCGGCTATTCGGGACGATTTCATACCTTTATGATCGGAATGGATGAAGAGAATTGGACGGTGAAAAATCGTCAAGATCCGATTCTTTTAGATCAAGAAAGAGTGCGGTTAAGTATAGATTTGCAAACCTCACAAACAGCATTGAAAGATCAGCTCCATGAGAGACAGAGCCGATTGGGAAGCATTAGGTATAACTGTACCATGAGCTTTTGTTCATATAGTATGTTGGAGAATAAAGGAAAGGGCCCAGCCTTTGAGGTTCTTCAAGTTTACTGGAAAAAATCAGGCCAAGCATCAGCCGATATGGAGAAGTTGCGGAATGCTCTAGGCGAACCGATTTATTACGCAGGCGCGATTACTAGTATAACAAGCAGTGAAACAGAGGCAATGCTGCAATCCTTAATTTCGGAAAGCAAGGACGTGCTTGATGGAAAAGGGATCATTTTTGAACGGTATAAGCCTATCGCACAGGGAGAACAGGCTGTTACTGCAAGAAGGAGCGGGGATGTAACAGCATATGATGGTGTGCTGCATACGGGGCTGGCTGACGATCATTACTCTTCAATGTCCTTTAGTGCCACACAACTTGAATTGTTCGCTTCCTGTTCTTTACAGTTTTATTTTAAAAATATTCTAGGAATACGGCCGAATGATAGCAGAATCTTCGATCGGTCGAGATGGCTTAACAGTATGGAGAGAGGCAGCCTCATGCATGAAATTTTTTATCTATATATGACGGAAAGAATCTCTTCTGGAAAAATCAAAGAACCCCATGATCGTGATTTATTATGGGAGGTTACAGAGAAAACCATTCTAAAATATCAAGAGCTCATTCCGGCTCCGAGTACACATATTACGCAAAAAGAGCTGGCAGGAATTTATCGTGATGTCGAGATTTTTATCAAACAAGAGGAAGAAAGGCAGTCGGTACCAAAATATTTGGAACTCCAGCTTCACCGTGATGATGGCTGGTTTGATGTAGAAGTTACTGATCATCTGCATATTCCTCTTAGAGGTTTTGTTGATCGTGTCGATGAAATAGAACCACATGTGTATCGGATTTATGATTATAAAACAGGAAGCCCGGCAAAATTTGAAAAGGAAAAGTATTTTGCGAAGGGGAAGCAGCTGCAGCATGCTTTGTATGCTCTGGCTGTTGAGCAATGGCTGCGTAAGGATGTCGATCCTGAAGCTGTTGTAAAAGAAGCAGTGTATTATTTTCCAACTCAAAAGGGATTAGGGAAAGAAGTGGTGAGGAGTCAAAATCAGAAAGACAACCTTGCATCGTTATTGGATATGATGCTGGATGCTATTAAAAAAGGAACTTTTTTACCAACCGAGGATGCAAGTATTTGCGAGTATTGTGATTTTCAGGAAGTATGCGGTGATCATGCCAAGTGGAGAAAGAACAAGGTTATCAGTGATGAACGTTTTCGGTCGCTAACAGGGGTGAGAGAATATGATTAGAGATCAGCGGGAGCGAGAAAGAATTCAGCAGGAGCTGGATACTAACTTTTTGGTAGAAGCGGGTGCTGGGTCAGGGAAGACAACATCGATGGTTCAGCGCATGCTTTCTTTAATAAAGAAAAAGAAAGCAACGGTAGACAAAATAGCAGCGATTACTTTTACTAATAAGGCTGCATCTGAGCTGAAAGAGCGCTTTGTTATTGCATTAGAAAAAGCAGTAAGGGATGGTGTCGACGCAGAAGAGGTGGAAGTATTAAAAGCGGCCTATGAAAATGTCAATCAATGCTTTATAGGCACGATTCACTCTTTTTGCGGCACTCTTCTGAGAGAAAGACCACTGGAAGCAGGATTAGATCCCGCATTTACTGAGATGGATGAGGAGCAGGCAAAAGAAGTTCAGGATCAGTGCTGGGATGAATATTTATCAAAGTTGATGGATACTGGACAAACGGATGAGCTGAAAGAATTAACTTCATATGGGGTCGATAGTGAAGCGCTTAGGGATGTTTATCACCGAATGATGCAAAACACGGATGTGGATGTGTTTACAAAAGAGGTGGAGTATCCAAATTTTGAACCTATCCGGGAAAGCATTCTTCCATTGATAGAGGAGGCAAAGGTCTACTTTCCAAGTACAAAACCTGAACAAGGATGGGATGGGTTCCAGCAAACAATTCTTGACACGCTGCAGCTGTTGAAAATAAAGGATTTAAACGATGATTTAACGGTACTGCAAATTGCTGAAAGCATCAATAAAAGTTTGGATATTACGCAAAATCGTTGGACCGATAAGGATGTGGCGAAAGCATTTAAAAATGAAAAACTGCCGGAATGGAAGGAAGAAATCGTCGTGCCGATTTTACGAGCATGGAGAGAATTTCTTCATCCTAAGATTGTTCATTTTGTTCTCCCAATTATAGAATATTGTCAACAACGCAAACAGGAACGTGGGTTAGTCGATTTTCAAGATTTATTGCTGAAAACAACCGCGCTTCTGCGGGAGCATCAAGATGTTCGAACGTATTTTAAGCAGCGTTATACCCATCTTTTAGTTGATGAGTTTCAGGATACCGATCCGGTTCAAGCAGAAATGATGCTTTTACTAACGGGAAAAGACAGGGAGGAAAATGATTGGAGAAAGCTGGTCCCAAATAAGGGGTCGTTGTTTATTGTCGGAGATCCAAAACAATCAATCTACCGTTTCCGGCGTGCGGATATTTCGACTTATCATTTTGTTAAAAAGAAAATAGAAGAAAATGGCGAAGTGTTAAAGCTCACGACGAATTTTCGTTCTGTAGATAGCATTGGGACGTTTGTTGATCGTATCTTTCAGTCTAAGTTTTTAAGCGATGAGCATGAAACACAGGAACAGGCTGCTTTTGCACCTATGAACACGGTCCAGCCCAACCCTGATAGCCTTTATGGCGTGTATACGATAACGCATCCGAAGGTAACAAGGCATAACCCTCGTGAAATTTGTGAAATGGATGCTGTTAAAATTGCTTCCTTTATTGCTTGGTCCTGTCAAGGGAATTTAACAATACAAGTAAAGGATCACGATGGAAAGCTGATTTCTAGAGAAGCAGAGCCAGGAGATTTTTTGATTTTGTTGAAGCAGAGAAAGCATTTACATATCTATGCAGAAAAACTAGCGGAGTATGGCATTTTATCAGATATCACGGGAAGCGAAACAAGATATGAAGAATTGCTGGCGTTAGTTCAGCTTGTGAAGTGTGTAAATAATCCGCAAGATTCTATTTCCCTGCTTGCGGTTTTGCGCGGGATGTTTTTTGGATGCAGTGATGAAGATTTATATCAATACAAAAGGGCTGCAAATTTCTTTAGTATTAAGAGTTTGCCGAAAAAAGACAGTCTGCCGGAGAATGCAAAAAATGTCTTTGATGCGTTAGCGAAGCTTCAGCAATATCATTCATGGGTAAGAAGAATGCCGGCGCTGTCTGCTTTTATGAAAATTTTTGAGGATATTGGAGTATTGCCGTATGCATTGATGCAATCTTCTGGTCTGATTGTTGCAGGGACACTATTGCAGATGATAGAAGGAGTATTAGCAGATCATTTTGCTTCTGCTAATTGGAATGATCTCACTGAATTACTCAATGACCTTTTAGAAAAAGAAGAGGCTAAGGGTATGGAAGGAACTGGTTTGTTTTTAGGAAGTCCACAGGCGGTCCGGATTATGAATTTACATAAAGCCAAAGGGTTGGAGGCGTCAGTTGTCTTTTTAGCTGAACCTGTTGGTGAAAAAGAGCATCCCCCTAAAGAACATATTGATCGTTCAGGGGAAGATCCAATCGGTTATTTTACCATTGAAAAGAAAGCGGCTAAGGGTGCCATGGTGCCAATTGCTGAACCATATGGATGGTGTGAAAAAGCAGATATTGAAAAAAGGTATATGGAAGCTGAAAAAGACCGGCTGTTATATGTTGCAGCAACGAGGCCTAAACAGCTGTTAGTCGTTAGCCGTTATCCGGCGAAATCATCGCTTTCCCCGTGGGAAGATTTAAGTCGTGATTTACCTTCCGAACAAGAGTTGTCTTGGATTGAGACACTTCCGGCCGACAAGGAAATAGTAAATGAAACTCCTGATCTCACATCTTTATTAAAGCGTTGGAGTTTATGGAGGGAGTTATCGGAGCAGCCCTCTTTTGTGAAACATAATGTAACAAACTTAGTTAAAGGGGAAAGCAGCTCAGCGTTGCCAAGGTCGGTTGAAGGAAAGGGACCAGTATTTGGGACGGTGGTACACCGCTGTATGGAGGAAATTGGGAAAGGCAGGGATCAAGGGGATTTGACACAACTGATTGCCTTTCTTGCGGAGGAAGAAGGGCTCGAGGCTCAGCATCATGAAGAGGCACTCCGTTCTGTTCAGTCCATTCTCAAAAGTGAAATTTGGCAGCGCGGACAGAAAGCAATAGAAAGATATCATGAGTTTTCTTTTCAAATTCAAAAGGAGAATAGACAAATTCAAGGGGTAATTGATTTTCTGTTTCTTGAAGATGATGGATGGGTGATTGTTGACTTTAAAACAGATGCTTTTGTGGAGGTTAACCTCACCTCATACGTGGATCATTATCGTCCGCAGGTTCAGTATTATGGTAAAGAGTGGGAAGAGACGTTTCAAGGGAAAGTGAAGGAACAGGGTCTTTATTTTACCAGTATTCAGAAATATGTGGAGGTGTAACCCTGTTTAAAG
This sequence comes from Robertmurraya dakarensis, assembly GCF_900156875.1. Lineage (GTDB taxonomy): Bacteria > Bacillota > Bacilli > Bacillales > Cytobacillaceae > Robertmurraya > Robertmurraya dakarensis. The sequence goes on from NZ_LT707409.1 coordinate 95,460, forward strand.
AAAATCTGGGTTACATCTCCCATTTAGAATCTTTGCAGCCAGCGTGTCGGTCTTTCTATAAATAATTGGTAACCATAGAGGCAAATGGCGTAAAATATGTAAGTAATAAAAATATAAATCGGGTTGAAACGAAGCAATTTGAATAGCTTTAATTTTTGAAAGATGTAGCATAATGGAAAAGCCAGCAGGAAGTTCATGATCATGTTGACAATAATATATCGGCGGAAATGACCAAATGTAAAATGAAATATCCATAGTGTGCCTGTAAAAAAAGGTCCTAAAATTAGGCTAAGGTCTGTGAACACTTTATCTTTCATTCCACCGTTCTCAACCTCCCATAATTTAAAGGGAACAGAAAATAAACTTGTTAGTAAAATCAATGATGCTGCTAAATTTGCGGCAGGTAAATACTTCTTAAACGATCTCTTAGGTAAAAAGACGATAGAAAGCCAAGATATGACTAACAATCCGATTCGGACAATCGCAACCATGATGAAAAACACCCCCTGCATTTAGTAACATAATGTTTATATTTTGTAACGCTGTGGTAAAAGTATGCAGGTATTGTAAGTACTAGTAAAATTATTCTAGGAGTTTGGAAGTGTTTGCTAATTCTGAAAAGCAAGTATAATGGTGCTAGATAGAGAAAGAGGTGAGTCTTATACTGGATATATTATTATGGGCCGTAGTTATCGCTTGTTTTGTCATTAGTTTTGTCGGACTCGTGTATCCGATTATTCCATCGGTTGTGATGATTTGGGTTGGTGTTTTGATTTATCATTTTGGAATTAATGGAGATGAGCTGAGCTGGCTTTCGTGGACAACGTTCGTGGTATTAACGATTCTGTTATTCTTAGCCGATTATTTAGCGAATCTTCATTTTGTCGATAAAGCAGGAGGTTCCAAATGGGGGATGAGAGCTGCTACGATTGGATTAATCGTCGGAAGTTTTGTGATTCCGCCTTTTGGTGTAATTGTCGTCCCGTTTGCATTAGTATTAATAGCTGAGATTCTGCAGAAAAAAACTTTCGATGAATCTTTTAAAGTTGCGTTGGCTACATTAATTGCCTTTTTAAGCGGAACGTTTGCAAAAGGGATTATTCAGCTGATCATGATTGTCGTGTTTGGGTTGGATGTGGTATTTTAATTTGTTTTCAAAGTGCTGATAAAAACTGGAATGGGACAGGGCAGAAATAGATCTATCGATTCAATTTAATACTGCAGTATCAGACAGTAAGGGTTGAGGTCCTTACTGTCATTTTTTTTGTGTAAAAAAATAAGGAATAAAATTTTTCTTAAATAAAAATTTAATTTATAGATTAAGTGGAATTTTCTTATTATTGCGTTATAATAATTTATGTCGTTGTTCTTGAATTAGTTCATTTAGACTAGGTATTTTAGGGGATTTTTAGAAAGAAATACATTGGGGGTTACATGGATGAGAGGGGTTTTTAGAAGTATTCGGTCGAAATTAATGGTGTGGTTTTTAGTAATTGCATTAATTCCGTTAATAGGTGCTTCCATTTTTAATTATTCGGAAACGTCAAAAGAACTCATTAAAAATGAGCAAGAGTCAATCCACAGTTTGGTGCAAAGTAAATCTCAAGGGATGGATGAGTGGCTAAACCGGCGAATGGCAGAAATCGTACTGGCTTCAAAGACAGAAATTTTGCAGTCGACCGATCCTTTACGCGTAAGACCATATTTGATGCAAATTAAAGAAGAATCAGACGTCTATGAAAGCATTGGGTTTACCGGTACAGACGGTGTAATTGAGGTAACAACATCTGAAGGCATGGTTGGGACGTCTCTAATTGAGCGAAGCTACATACAAAATGGATTAAAGGGAGAATCGTCTTATTCGAATGTTCTCGTTTCTAAAACAACAGGGAATCGGGTGCTAGTTGTCGGCTCACCAGTAATCGATGAGAACAATACGATTCTTGGTGTACTTTATGCGACATTAAATTTTGAAGCGCTTGTTAACACATTTTTACAGGCTGAAGATTCTTTGGATATGAACACACTAACGATGCTTGTTGATGAACAAAATCAATTGCAGGCGGCTGCAGATCAAGAACTAATCGGCACTTCTATTGAAGAAGCTGGGTTAAGTGATGCGTTAACATCCATTTTGAAAAAAGGGAGATCGGAAACAGGAACAGACTCTTACACAGAAAACGGTGTTGAGTATTTAGTTGCCTACGCGCCATTACAAGAAACGAGTTATGGCCTTTTCTTAAATGTTTCAATGGATACCGTGCTGGCCAGCGCAAATGAGTTGCGAAACCAAATGATGTTGGTCATGGGGGTTGCATCGGTACTTGTCCTATTGTTCGCATTTTACATTAGTGGAACCATTGCAAAACCGGTGCTGCATATTACTGAACATGTAAAACAGGTAGCAAATGGTGATTTAACGAAGGAACATATCGATATAAAAAGCAAGGATGAAATTGGCGAGCTAGGCAAACATTTTCAAGAGATGACGGTCAATTTACGGAAACTTATTAATCAGGTAGCTTCAGCTTCGGAGCATGTTGCTGCTTCATCTGAACAATTAACTGCAAGTGCCGAAGAGGCTTCAAGAGCAACAGAGCAGATTTCTTCTTCAGCTCAGCAAATTGCTTCTGGAGCAGAGCAGCAAGCTGTGAGCACGCAGGATTCACAACAAGTCGTGGGTGAAATGACGAACGAGGTTGAAAAAATTACGTCGCTTTTAGCAAAAGTAACAGAATTGACAGATGAAACCGTAGTGACTTCCGAAAATGGGAACAGAGTGGTGACACAGTCTGTTGAGCAAATGAAACATATTGAAGATCAAACGGTATCGACTTCACAGAAAATTAATGAACTAGGCAGCAAGTCAACTGAGATTGAAAAAATTATCGGGGTGATTACCAATATTGCCGATCAAACCAATTTACTAGCTCTGAATGCTGCGATTGAAGCGGCACGTGCAGGGGAACATGGGAAGGGCTTTGCGGTAGTGGCTGATGAAGTTCGCAAGCTTGCTGAGCAGTCAGCACATGCGGCCGATCAAATTAGCGGTATCATCAAGGATATTCAACAGGATATTAAGGCATCCATTCAGGGAATGGGAGAAGGAATGGCTGCTGTGAAAGAAGGAACAGAGTTGACACAGCAGGCTGGAAGTTCATTTAGTATGATCTCCACTTCAGTCAACGGAGTGTTTGAACAGCTTCAAGAAGTATCTGAAGCGATTAAAAATCTAAATTCTGAATCTCTGAAAATGGTTGATTCGATTAAGGTGGTCAATTCTATTTCTGAAGAGTTCTCAAGCAGCACACAAGAAGTTGCTGCAGCGGCGGAGGAACAAAATGCGTCGATGGAAGAAGTTACGGCCTCTTCTCAAACGCTATCAAAAATGGCAGAGGAATTGCAGGAATCAGTTAAATTATTTAAGTTTTAGATAGGGAAAATCGGAATCCTTAAAGCATAGGGGTTCCGGTTTTTATTTAAACTTGTTTATTCTTCTAAGGGCGGGGAGTACTTCGGAATTATTCAAAGAACATGAAGTGATCTTGCCAATTTTTTCACCGTGAGCAGGGTGCGTTTCATAACATAAAGGGTGAAGGAACTTCATATGATCTTTTTTAGTCGCTTACCTCGTTCGTTAGGTGTTTGGTAAAAAGTGTTCCTATGTTGGAGTATTTTATAATTTAATTCTATAGACATATGGTTAATGATGTTATAATATGGGGTAATTAGTTAGTTAGGCTACCTATTTATTACAGGGGGTGTTTTCGATTACGTTATCTCGGAGTTTGTTTCGTAATTATCAAAATATGTATCGGCCTTATGTGAATGCGAAAAACTTTCATTTAGCTAAGCACCAACTGTTCAGCTCGCAGTTTCGTATTTTACGCTTGCTTGCCGACAAAGGTCCGCTTACTTTTGCGGTGATTGCCAATGAAATTCATGTTGAAAAACCAAGTGCGTCGGGCTTAATCCGCAAGCTGCAGGAGCTTGGCTATGTGGAAACAAAGCCAGGGAAGGATAAGCGTGAAAAATATGTGCAACTGACAAAAGAAGGAGAAATCGTACATCAAGAGGTAGAGAAAACCATCGATGGCTTTTTAGATGGAGCATTAGAGGGGATTTCCAAAGAGGAACAGGAAATAGTAAGCAGAGTTCTTGAAAAGATCCTGCAAAATTTAACGCGTTAAGGGGTTTAAAGATGAGTAAAAAAGAAAATGGACGATTGTGGACGAAAAACTTTATCATCGTTTCATGTATAAATTTCTTAGTTATCTTGATTTTTTATTTATTAATGGTGACGATCGCACGTTACGCAACAGAGGAATTTGGAGCATCCACGAGCATGGCGGGATTGGTTGCTAGTATTTATATTCTTGGAGTATTGTTTGGGCGCTTAGTCACTGGCCGTTTGATTACTGGGTGGGGCAGCCGCAAAACGTTGATGATAGGGTTAGTCTTTTTATCAATAGCGACGATTTTGTATTTTGTATCATTCAATTTAGTTTTTCTCACGCTGATTCGTTTATTTCATGGTATGGCTACTGGGGTTGTCAGTACAGCAACAGGAACAATCGTTGCACAAATTGTTCCCTCTAGAAGACGAGGTGAGGGAATTGGCTATTTTACGTTGAGTGCTGTTTTAGCCTCTGCGATTGGACCATTTGTCGGAATGCTGTTAACACAAATTTATGATCACTTTTCGGTGATTTTCATAATGAATACCATTCTGATTGCCTTCTGTGTGGGAACGTTTTTCTTGCTTGATATCAAACATGTAGGAAAAAACATGAAAACCGTTCAAAATACAGCGAAAGGTTTTTCACTAAGCAATTATATTGAGCCTAAAGCGCTGCCGATTTCAATTGTTTCCCTGTTTGTTGGATTTGCCTATTCTGGTGTGATGTCTTTTTTATCTTTTTACAGTGAAGAGATCAATTTGATTGAAGCAGGAAGCTTATTCTTTCTTTTCTATTCAATTGCAATCTTAGTTTCGCGGCCTTTTTCAGGACCACTTATGGATCGTAAGGGTGCTAACGTCGTCATGTATCCAGCTTTGGCAGTTTTTGCTGTCGGAATGGCGTTCTTCAGCCAGGCGAACACTACTTTTGTCTTTTTATTAGCGGCCTTGTTAATGGGTCTGGGCTACGGAAATTTCACTTCAGTTGCCCAAGCTATGGCTGTTAAAGTGACAGAACCGCATCGTTATGGTCTGGCTACATCAACATTCTTTATTATGCTAGATCTAGGCTTGGGGCTGGGACCATATCTACTGGGATATCTTGTACCTGCCATCGGCTACCGAGGATTATTTACTTATATGGTACCTGTCATCGTACTTTCCCTTGTTCTATATGGAGTTTTAGTTGGACGAAGGGAAAAATCGCTGCGTGCGGTAGTAAATTAATAGATTGATAGAGATCTTGGTTTTATTAACGGGCCCTCTTTTGAAGTGAAGGATAGGTTGAATAACTTACGAAAGCATGGTAATGGAGAATTTGCCATGCTTTTTAAGCGGAAAAATTCCCGCTATTGTATAAAGGAGAGGCTTAAGAAGCAGATATAAGAGGAAAAATTCCCTTTATCCTCTCTAACTAAGGCAAAATCCAGGGATTTTGAACATATAACCGGAAAAACTCCCTTTATCTTTCAGGAAATATGAGTATTTCCTATTTTAAGGGGAATTTTTCCCTTTAATTTTACTACGATTTCTCACCCTATTTACATTGCTAATTAGAATATAAATTCGCACGATCAGTCACATAGTAAAACAACCTGCAAGAGTATGGACTGGCCTTTTTCCTTTAAAGATGTGGAACCTTTGAAAAAATTCACTGTATAGAAGCAGAGATTTCTTTCATTTTTTTCCTGACGAGCGGGTAAAAGTTATTTTCTGCACTGCTTGTCGTATTACCCCCAAAGAATGCAGTGCCCGGACAGGTTTTAACATTGTAGGAGGGTCCTTTGTCTAAGACTCTATTCCCCGTTTTTAAATCCCACCAATGGTGATAGGTGATGCTGTCAATGGAAGGAGTTAATCCGAATTTTATACTAAGTAAAGCTGTGACATAAACAATGGTTTCTTTTTGTGCATATGTCATCACATCCCTGCCTTTATCAAAATTCCCTATATTCTCAATGGCGATTCCTGTGGCATTTGCTTTTGGTCCAATCGTTCCTTCAGGAGCCATGTCAAATGGCCGGCAAACCGCTACTGTTCCGTCGGGAAAGGTGGTAATATTTTGTGCGATCGTTTTCCAGCCCATGTTTTGAACATGGTAGTTTTCCATTCCTTTTAAAAGCTTTATATGATTAGATCCATTAAAGTTCTTGTAGGAAGGAGCCCAGGTGTGGTGCTGCTGAATGAGAGTGATTTTTCGATTGAACTTAGTGTTGAAGATCCAATTCTTGAACTCCTCTCTCGTCATGAGTAAATATTGTCCATGGGTAGTCATTGCAGGAACTGAATCAATGGTATTTGCTGCAGTGGTTAAAGGAAATAACAACATGAAAACAAGGGGCAATAGAAAGATGTTTTTTCTCATAGCTAATTTCCTTTCATGGTGTTTTTACGAACAATAGCTCTGTTGGGCACAGCAACAGAGCATTCTGTTTATCGTTAGTTTGTAGAACAGCTATGAAATTATACTATTTATTGTAGGAACGCGCTTATTTCATCAGATAGAATATTGGTGTCCCAAGGATGCCAATAATAAGTATTCCCGTCGTATTGCAAATTAAATTTATAAGATAACGGCCCGTCTGTATAGAAGATCATGTCGTAGTATTCGGGATCTCTTTCTGCTGTATCAGGCTGGAAAGCTGAGTTGGGTTTGCTCTTTTCTAAGAGCCCAAGAAAGCTTTTCACGTCATCTTTATTTGTCCATTCTGTAACCAATGAATTCTCTTGGTAGATTTCGATTTTTTGAACTTGATCCAGCGGCATATCTTTATAGTGCCATTGGTACTCCGTATCATCTCTTGAAAAATATAGTCTATAACCGTTGATAGCATGATCAGATGCAACAGCGATTAAATGGGGATCTCCTTTAATACCGTAAATCTCAGTTCCTTTTTCATGAAAAGCAGCATCCCCATTTTTAATTTTATAGTTAGGATTTGTAACATTATCCGATACTTTAAATCTGACCTCACCAATCTTTTCGCCAACATAACTCTCATTCGACAAAACTGCAGAATGGATTCCATTGTATTCTTTATCACCCCATTTAATAAAATCCACCCAATCAATCACCGTATGGACATTAAATAGAGTAGAACGGCAGCCAGTTAACATGAAAGCTGCCAGTAGCAACAACCACCACTTTTTCACAAATATCACCCCTTAACAGATTAGACGAAGAACAAACCAAAATCGTTGCGAAACCATTAGAATTCTGTGAAACAAGATTATTCGGGGCGTCCCTGCGACACTAGGATATGATGCCTCTACGAATTAAGTCTGCTACGGCCTGCGTTCGGTTAGCAGATCCTAATTTGAGGATGGAGGTTTTGATATAATCTTTCACCGTATATTCGCTTATGTTCAAATTTCGTGCGATCGTCTTCGTGCTCTCTCCCCAGGCTAGCTTTTGCATTACTTCAATTTCGCGATTGGCTAGTTTGGAATCTGCTTGAATTTCGTAGGCTGAGCTTTCAAATACATGTCCAGCCAACCTGCCGAACGTTTGAAAAATAGGCAGCAGTTTCTCAATTTCAGAAGAACTTTCTGAGAATCTAGTGCTATGCAGAATTCCGACTACATTAGAGCTGAAACAAATGGGAATTACCGTGAGAAATGCGGTGTGGGAAGAGAATGAATATCTTGGATTGTATTTAATAAAATCCTCCTTTGAAATGATAGCAGCTTGTCTTTGACGAATGGCATTATGTGTTAAAGGAACGGTTCTAACATCATCACGGATATCGCGAATATGGAATAAGCCCTTCTCCGGTCCAATGGCTAGAATCCCTTCAGTTAGGTGACCAAGTGGAGAATATCTAAATAAATAGGCATCTAGAACAGACGGAAATGCTTCCAAGTATACTTCGAGAATTTTAATTAATCTGTCCTCATGGTTTGGAGTTTGTTCAATTTTATCAATAAATTGGGCCAAATAATCCTGCAAGAAAAAATGAGCCTCCTTTCTCGAGCTGTCCAACGTCAACTTCATCGTATCTTTATAATATTTATAATTTTTTTTATTTTCAAGAGGGGGAAGGGTGCCTTCTAATGAAATGTTAGGGTTAAGTAACCCCTGCTAGCTGCAGCAGGGGGGGTTTATTACTAATAACCACGGTGGCGATCAACCAGCCCATGTAGTGGCTGATTATTCATGTAAAGCTGTAGATTCTTGATAAAATAGCTGCTTACATCATCAATTGTACTTGGTCCTGATAAATGAGGGGTGACAAACACATTTTGCATGGACCAGAAATCGTGTTCTTTTGGTAATGGCTCAGTCTCAAACACATCAAGGACGGCTGCATGAAGATGTCCAGAGTGCATGACAGTTAGCAAATCAGATTCATTGATTAAAGCACCTCGACCAACATTAATTAAACATGCTGAAGGTTTCATTTCCAAAAGAAGTTCCTTATTTACGACATGATAGGTGCTGTCTGTTAATGGGAGGATGAGGACTAAATAATCCAATTCTCTAACAAATTCCTTCCATTGATTAGGGACGAAATGGATATCTACAAGTGCTGCATTTTTTCCGCTGTGACTTAATCCGTATACGTTCATATCAAAGACTCTAGCTTTGCGGACGATTTCAGCACCAATTGAACCGAGCCCGGCCACACCAATCGTTTTTCCCTTGAGTGTATCTGAAAGAAAGGGATCCCATTTTTTAACGTCTTGTGATTTTCTCATCCGTGCGCCATTTTTCACAATGTCTAATAGAAATGTCATTACATACTCAGAGATATAGGTACCAAACTGGTCAACAATCCGAGTAATCGTAATTTTTTTAGGTATAGTTTTGTCAGCAGCTAAATCATTGACACCTGCACCCATTGCTTGAAACCAGCGAACGGATGATGCGATTGGCTGACTTAATAATGAAGTAGGGAACTGCCATGCTAGTATGATTTCAGTCCCTGGCAAATGTTTTTTTGCTTCTTCAATACTGGACGCCGTTTTTACATGAGTGAATCCATGCTGAAGAATTTTTTGAGTATATGTTCTACCTCGGATGGGCTGGGGCTGTAAATAAGGATATTTGGTTGGAGTGTTTTCATTTAGTATCTCTCCTTAAAATTCTGTACATCATATTTTACCATTTAGAGTGTATGTCTGGGGTGGTGCTATGTTATTTTCCATTAGATTCAGTCTTATCATCTAATGTCTCTTTGTGTTTGAATGTTAAATATTCATGAAATTTAAAAAATACATAAACTTACATTTATAGGTAAATAACATATATTTTTTGTGAAGAATTCATATCTTAATAGTGTCATTTTTTTATATACTTACGCGACAATGCTACATTGACAAACATAGTTTTAATTTGTAGAAGGGGAGGAATGGATATGCTTGGTGGATATGCAGGAAAGATGCTTTTTGTTAACCTTTCAACTGGCGAGCTAAGGGACGAGGCATTGACAGATGAGTTGGCAGAGAAATTTATTGGGGGATATGGGATTGGTGCAAAGGTACTTTATGACATGATGCCTGCAGGAGCAGACCCATTAGGTCCGGACAGTGTAATTGGATTTGTAACAGGACCTTCGAATGGAACAAATACGTTCTTTGGCGGCCGATACAGTGTTGTGCATAAATCGCCAATCAGCGGAGGTTGGAATGATTCTAATTCTGGAGGGTATTTTGGACCTGAATTGAAAAAAGCGGGCTACGATGCTATCTTCGTTACTGGGATCTCTGATAAACCGGTCTATTTATGGATCAATGATGGCAAGGCAGAGCTTAAGGATGCTACTCATTTATGGGGCAGAGATACAAAACAAATTTGGGAAGATGTTAAAGAAGAAACTGGGAAACCAAAGTTACGTATCCTTGCAATTGGGCGTTCAGGAGAAAACGCTTCTCTTATTTCCTGTGCGATTAACGATGGTCACCGAGCGCCGGGGCGCGGAGGCAGTGGAGCGGTGATGGGCTCGAAAAGGCTGAAAGCGATTGCAGTATTTGGTACAGGGAAAATACCTGTGGCAGATCCTGATCGCATTAAAGAGATTAATAAACGTGTTGGTGCTACATTAAAAGGCAGCCCAATTGGAAAGGCATTTGGCGCAATGGGCACAGGAAGTACGACCCCAGCGTCTGCGTTAAGCGGGGATTCTCCTGTTAAGAACTGGGGAGGTGTAGGCGTTCTTGATTTTGGCGTGGAAAACGTCCATAAAGTCGGTTCAGCCGAGATGGATAAATACAAGACAAGAAAATATGCATGCTCAAGGTGTCCGATGGGATGTGGAGCAGAATATGAAGTAAAGGATGGGAAATATCCGATAGGAAAAACCGATCGCCCAGAATATGAAACTTCCGCGGCTTTCGGCTCAACATTGCTAAATCATGATACGGCTTCTATTTTAAAATGTAATGAAATGTGTAATCAATACGGACTTGATACCATTTCTGCCGGTATGACAATTGCTTGGGCAATGGAATGCTACAATGAAGGTATTCTCTCAAAAGAAGAACTTGATGGTATCGACCTTCAATGGGGAGATGGAGATGCAATTGTTGCAATTTTACAAAAAATGTGTGATGGAGAAGGCTGTGGCGCCATATTAGCAAATGGTTCTGCTTATGCTGCGAAAAAATGGGGGAAAGGCGAAGAGTTTCTACAAACTGCATGCGGGATTGAACTGCCGATGCATGATCCAAGATTTGCTCCTGGCCTGGCACGAACGTATCAATATGATCCATCACCGGGTCGTCATGTTAAAGGTGGGTTAGGATCGCTGCAAATGTCGGGGGCCGAACCTAAAGACAAATACGACTATAGTGGAACAGGAGAAATTGATCTTCAACTTACGACTCACCAAGAAGTTCTCAATACAATGGGAATTTGTATGTTTGGAGAATTTGTTTCACCCGAAGGTGTACATCGTGAATATATTGAAGCTTTAACAGGTTTGAAGTTCACGGATGAAGAAAAATACGTGACAGGTTTTCGGATTTTGACCATGCGGCATGCTTTTAACGTCCGTGAAGGAATAAAACCTTCAGATACGTATATTTCTCCTCGTGCCGTTGGGAAGCCTGCTCTTCAGGCAGGACCGCTCGCAGGAGTAACGATCGATACCGATCAGTTGGCGCGCAATTTCTTTGAAGCAGCTAAATGGGACATGGAAACTGGAAAACCGAGTAAAGATATTCTGAAAGAGTTAGGAAATTTAGACAACGTAATTGAAGATTTATATGGAGTAGCTGAATAAGAAGTGCTAAAAGAGGCGCTGTCAGTTTGTAGAAGTTGATGATAGTGGTTCTTTTATAAACATACAAATTAATTTGGAGTGAGGGCAGATGAAGGTTATATATCGTTATTTTGGTGTTCCAGTCCCAGTCTTAACGGATGAAAAAAAGGAGATTGAAATAGGCATTGGATCTACAATCGATGAATTAATGAATGTTTTGTGTGCAGACATGGAGGAAGCTTCAAGTGAAATGCTGCAAAAGGCTACGTTTTTAGTAAATAATATTGGAGCTAAGCGAGAAACGGTGCTGAATGATAACGATGAGATTATCATTTTAAATCCTATTGGCGGCGGTTGAGTTGATGCTGAGTCAGACCTTTTGTGTACCAGGTCTGGCTTTTCTATTGAATATTTTTATAAAAAAGCAACATCATAAGGGAAAAAGTAGGTGGAGGAATATTAATTGGATACCATTAAACCGAAAAAAATAGAGGCTATAGGCAAATCATTTCCTGATGAAAGACTTACGTCTGCTGAACTAGGGAAACTTTGGGCCACTTATATGGGAAATAGTATGTCGATCTGTATTTTGAGCTATTACTTGCAGCACGTAGATGACCCAGATATTAAGAAATTACTGGAGAATGCCTTGAAGCTAAGTAAATCTTTTACTAGTAAAACGAAAGATATTCTAAAGAAAGAAAACTACCCGATCCCGACTGGTTTCACTGAAGAAGATGTCAACCTAGACGCACCAAGGTTATATAAAGATGAATTTTATGTCCATTATTTAAAATATGCATCAAAGGCTGGTCTAAGCATTTATAGCGTTGCCATTCCATTAGTGTATAGAGAAGACATTAAGGAATTTTTCCAATACTGTATGAATTGTACCGTCCAATTAATGGAGCAAATTAAAAAAGTGTTAATGGATAAAGAGATGATTGTGAAGCCTCCTTTCATTGAAATACCGGAAAAAGCGGAAATAGTAAAAAGTGATTTTTTAAATGGCTATATTGGAAATGTTAGGCCATTACATGCATTGGAAATTACCCATCTTTATGACAATATCGAAAACAATGCGACAAGTAAAGCGTTAATACTCGGTTTTAGTCAGGTGGCGCAGTCAAAGAAAATCCGAAAATTATTTATAAGGGGCAAGGAAATTACCCACAGACAAGTGGAGGATTACATGCACCAATTACATAAAGCTAATTTGCCGTCGCCCTCTTTTATTGACCATTTAGTGACAACATCGACAACACCCCCTTTTTCAGATAAGATCATGCTTTTCCATAAAACAGATATGTTCTCGATGAAAATAAGGTCTTTTGGTAATTCTTTAGCTGTTAACGGCCGCCATGATATCGGAGTTATGTACATGAAGTCTTTAGTAGAAATCACATTATTTGTAGAGAGTGCTGCCAAACTCATGATCGAAAATGGCTGGATGGAAAAGCCGCCGGAAACGGTTGATCGAGAAAATTTGCCTGCGAACAAATAAATTTGAACCAAGGTGCATGAATAAAGGGGTTCATGCATTTTTTTGTCCTAATATTTACCAACCTTCTGATGTGAGAGGTTTTTCCCAATATGGTCATAATAAAGATGAACTTTTGAAGGGAGGGGCTACAATGGATTTAGAATGGTTTGATAGGGTTTGTGGTGAATTACAGGACAGCCTTGATTCAATTTGCAGCAAGTATGATGAAAATGGCGGAATGCAAGTTGAACGGGGGGCAAAGCACCCAAGGATAGACTTTTTTACAGAAGGTGAAAAAATCGATAGAGAGTACTTCTGCACACTCTTTTTTGACCCGCATAATGAAGAATTCTATATTGAGTCTTTTGATGCGGACCTTGGCTATGAAACAAAAGTGGTACTGGCTGATATAGAGGATATCGTGGACGCCGTTCATGAAAGCTTCCATAATTATATGGACGATGATCTTGTAGAAGAAGTCGTGATTGAGGATGATTTTGACGATGATTATGAAGATGAATATGATGAAGGTGAGACGATTTTTGAAGAAGTGGATGTAGAGTGGGAAACTCCTGAGGTGACGGCTTATTATGAAGAAGATGAAGTAGAAGTCACCTATCAATTCGGAATTGTTCAGGAAACGGGAGATGGTGTGCTAAAGAGAATTAACCGCATTTGGACAGAAGATGATGAAATGTTAAAAGATGAGACAAATTTTATTTTCAGTAAAGAAGAAGCGAGTACGATCATCGCGATGATTGCAAGTCATATGGACTCACTCAGTCCGATGGATTCCTATTAATAGATGAGGTATAGCTGCCTAAGTTTGGCAGCTATTTTTTCATGAAAGCGGAGTTATGGAAATGTATTATGGAAAAATAGGTGATCATCAAAAAATTGTCGAGAATAAGAAAATTAAGTTGTAGAATAGAAAGGGTTAAAGTCATGAAATGATAGGAGAGAGTTTGAAATGTATCAGTCTAAAAAAGTTTTGCTGCTAGGGTCTGGAGAACTCGGGAAAGAAGTGATAATTGAAGCACAGCGTCTTGGGGTGGAGACTGTTGCTGTGGATCGTTATGAACATGCACCAGCGATGCAGGTGGCCCACCGCAGCTATGTAATCGACATGCTCGATCCTGCACAGGTGAGGGAAATTATTGAAAAAGAAAATCCTGATTTAATTGTTCCAGAAATTGAGGCGATTGCGACATCTGAATTGATTAAGCTTGAGGATGAAGGATTCCGTGTCATTCCTACTGCACGTGCCGCGAAGTTGACAATGGATCGGGAAGGGATTCGGCGATTAGCTGCTGAGACACTTGAACTTCCAACTGCTAACTATAAGTTTGCAGATACATATGAAGAGTTTGTAACAGGGGCGAGAGAGATTGGCTTCCCTTGTGTCATAAAACCGATCATGAGTTCTTCTGGAAAAGGCCAAAGTGTGTGCCGTTCGGAGGATGATTTGGAGAGATGCTGGAATATCGCTCAAGAAGGCGGGCGTGTTCAAAATGGCCGCGTCATTATTGAGGAGTTTATTACGTTTGATTCAGAAATTACGCTGCTTACCGTGCGCGCTGTCAATGGCACCATGTTCTGTGCACCGATTGGCCATTTGCAAAAGGATGGTGATTATATTGAATCTTGGCAGCCACATCATATGATAGAGGCACAAATTGAAGAAGCGAAACGTGTCGCGAAGTCCATTACAGATGAGTTAGGCGGATATGGTATTTTTGGTGTGGAGCTATTCCTTTCGCAGGATAAAGTTTATTTTAGTGAAGTATCGCCGCGCCCTCATGACACTGGTTTGGTTACGCTGGTTACGCAAAATTTATCTGAATTTGCCTTGCATGTTCGCGCGATATTAGGCTTCCCGATCCCTGAAATTACGCAGCTTTCACCTGGAGCAAGCCGACCATTGAAGGCTGATGGTGAATACAATGAATACACGGTAGAGGGTGTGGATGCGGCATTGGCTGTTCCGAATACGCAAGTTCGTATATTTGGAAAACCAGTGACAAAGGTCGGAAGAAGAATCGCAGTGGCCTTGTCAACTTCTTCTACTGTAGAAGAAGCACGGGATCGTGCTGAGCAGGCATTAAATCAATTAAGTGTTAAAGAACGTTTGTAAGTTCATAACGAAGGAGAAGATTTGATTTTGACTGTCAAGAGGATAACTCCAGTACAACTATTTGAAAAGATTCAGAATCAAGGAAAAGTGATTCTATTAGATGTGAGAGCAGAGGAAAAATACAAGAATGATCATATTAAGGATAACAACATAGAAAATATTAATATTGTAAAAACCAAGATATTTGATCAGGAGGATAAAACTTATCTAGGGTCTCTGCCAAGTGATCAAGAAATCATCGTTACCTGTACAACAGGAAATTCCGCGGCAAAATGCGCAGCCATCCTTGCTGAGAAAGAATATGATGTTACCGTACTGGAGGGCGGCAATACGGCTTGGAAGAAGTTTTTAGAGGAGAAGTAGGTTTTGTATGTACCCAGTCTGATGACTGGGTATTTTTTGTTGTTGTGTGATAATATGGAAAAAACAGTAAAGTTATTCTTTTGCATGGAATAGAATGTTTGTTAATTATTGATGTTGGGAGGGTTCTCTATGGATATTATTGAAAAAGCTATTGTTTTCGCGGCAAGAGCACATAGAGGTCAGACGAGGAAAGCGACGGATATTCCCTATATTACGCACCCTTACGCTGTGGGTTTGATTTTACAAAAGGCTGGGTGTAGTGATGAAGTGATTGCTGCAGGCATCCTGCATGACACAATTGAGGATACTTCGGCAACATATGAGGAGTTAATGGAAAACTTCGGGGAGCAGGTAGCCGACCTTGTTAGGTCAGCGTCTGAGGATGATAAAAGCTGGCTTTGGGAAGATCGGAAACAGCATACGATCGATCAATTGAAAGGGGCGAGTATTGAAGAGGTACAAGTAATAACGGCTGATAAATTACATAATTTAAAATCTATCCATGCAGACCTAAAGACTTATGGAGACGAAATATGGGACCGCTTTAACCGTGGGAGGCGTGATCAGCATTGGTATTACGCTAGTATTGTAAGAGAGCTGGCTCCTAGAAGAATGGAGTTCAGTTTGATTCGTGAGCTGGAGAATGAAGTGAAAGAGGTATTTGGGTCCTAAAAAAGACCTAAAATGGGAGGCCGGCGATGAAGATCAAAATCCTGACAGTTGGAACTAGGGGAGATGTTCAGCCATTTGTAGCATTAGGAAAAGGACTAGTTAATAGAGGGCATACAGTGACAATTGTAAGTGGTGAAAATTTTAGAGAATTTGTAGAAAGAAATGGAGTAGGGTTCGAAGCAGTTCGTATCGATTATCTTGAATTAACTCAATCAGATGAGGGCAAAAAGATGCTGAGTGGAAATCCAATAGAGATCATCAAAAATATGAAGACTCTTATTTTTCCAATGATTGAGAGAATGTTAGAAGATTTGTGGCGTGCTTCAATGGATGCTGAAGTATTAATTTATCACCCTAAAGCGTTTGGCGGGTACGATATTGCAGAAAAGCTGGGGATTCCGGTGTTTCTTGCACATCCGATCCCGCTAATTTCTCCGACAAAATTATTTGCTAACCCGGCTCTGCCTGTATCCTTTAAACTTGGAATATTCAATAGAATGAGCTTTAAGATGAATCGAATACTAATGGGAAGCTTTTTTAAGATCATTAATAAGTGGCGCCAAGAAACATTGTGTTTGCCGAAAAAACGTTCGTTCTTCACGAATGACTTGAAGCTCAATGGAAAAGATATCCCCGTTCTATATGGATGCAGCCCTCAAATCATTCCTTTTGATAAAAACTGGGGGAGTAATGTTTCGATGGAGGGATTCTGGTTTTTAGAAGAAGAAATGGACTGGGAGCCTTCAGAAAAGCTATTACATTTTTTAAATGCTGGGCAGCCTCCAATAGCTATCAGTTTTAGCAGTATGCCTTTGAAAGATCCTGAAAAGATATGGGCGATGCTCGAGGAAGCGCTCAGATTGACTGGTCAGCGTGGGATTTTTATAACTGGCTGGAGTGGAATGAAAGGGAGGGAGTCACATTCACATATTTTAAAAGTTGATTCAATTCCGCATAGTTGGCTGTTTCCTAGAACTGCAGGAGTTATTCATCACGGTGGTGCAGGTACAACGGCTGCTGTGTTGAAATCCGGAAAACCGATGCTGATTTGTCCATTTTCAGCAGACCAGCCTTTTTGGGCTAGAATTATGCAGGAACATGGAACATCAGCCACGCCGCTAAAGGAAAAAGACATGTCCGCAGAAGCTTTTGCGAATAGAATTCAAGAGTTAGTCAGTAATGAGACGATGAGGAAGAAGGCGGTCGAACTTTCCCGCATAATAAAAGAAGAAAAGGGTATACAACATACCATTTCTTTTCTAGAAGATAAGGTAAAAAAGTTCATGCAGTTATAATTTTATCTGTTTTTGAGAAAGTAAAGATAAATTCCCATTGCAATATAAACTGAAATTAAAAGGATAATAAGTAGGCGACCCAAATCGATAAATAAAGATATTGCTTCTTCCCTGTTGGATAGTATCTTAAATATATCATGATCACGATTGGTACGATAAAAAATGAAAATGCTATTTCTATGAGTGTATGGTTCAGCCAATCCAAAGTAACCGCTCTGTATTTCCATAACGTATGGTTATAAAAAATAAAATTATAAAGTAAATTACATATAATGAAGTACTGAATGGTTGAATAATAGGACTTCCAATTTTTCCAATCAACAAAAAAATAAGCAAATATAGCGTATACGACTAAAACCATTGCTAGATACAACTTAGACTACCTCTTTCAATAATGTATACCCTAGTATGCCCATGTGGATCTGATGGCTAAAACATATTCAAACAATGTTATCTTGAAATTATTCTTAAGGTCTCGTGAAAAAAAAGAGATATTATTTCGCAATGAAGAAATACGGAACGCTTCCTAAATGAGGGCATTACTGCTAAGCGGTAATGCCCTTTCTCTCTTCGAAATGACAGATAGAATCACTTCCTAAAAAGCTTGGGTTTTCGCGATTGAAAATCTGATATATTAATATTATTTTAAAATAATTTTATTTATTGTAAATTTTGGGTATTTCCTTTCTTGAGATTAAGTTATTAAGGATCTTTACTATGAAGAATAGATAATTAAAATTATATTTTAGATAATAAAAAAATGTTAAAATACTCAAATTTTCTGTTGACTTAAGTCATATAGGCTTATAGAATTAACGTATCAAATGATAATAATTATCAATATCATTTAAAAAATAACAGAAAAGGCGGGCGCAAATCATGAATTTAGCGAAATTGTTCAAACCATTAATTGTAGGGACAGCATTAACGATTACACTTGCTGGTTGTGGCTCAAATCAAGGTGATCCAAAGGGCGATGAATCAGCTGCACAACCTAAAACAACAGAAAATCAGGAGGTTAATATTTATACGGCAAGACATTATGAGGCAGATGACGAGCTTTATAAGAACTTTACAGAAGAAACAGGTATTAAGGTTAACGTTGTCAAAGGGAAAGCGGAAGAACTTATTGAAAGATTAAAGCGTGAAGGTGAAAGTACACAAGCTGATTTATTTGTAACGGTAGACGGCGGAGTACTTGCAAACGCAAAGCAAAATGATATACTTCAACCGGTTACTTCAGATGTAATTAATGAAAATGTACCCGAAAATCTGCGAGATGTAGATAATCAGTGGGTAGGATTAGCGACGAGAGCTCGTATCATTGCTTATTCAAAAGACAGAGTATCACCTGATGAATTATCTACATATGAGGATTTAACAAGTGAGAAGTGGAATGGAAAGTTGTTAGTTCGTTCTTCTACAAGTCTTTATAATCAATCTTTGTTAGCGTCTTTTATTGAATTAAATGGGGAAGAACAAGCACAAGAGTGGGCTGAGGGCATTGTAAATAATTTTGCCCGCCAGCCAGATGGCGGTGACCGTGATCAAGCTGCTGCTATCGCTGCAGGAACTGGTGATGTTGCCATCATGAACACATATTATGTTGGATTGCTAGCTAACTCTGAAGATCCTGAAGAATTAAAAGTGGCAGATAGTATTGACGTCTTTTTCCCGAATCAAGAAACTACGGGCACTCATGTGAATATTAGCGGAATAGGTTTAACAAAGCATAGTAAGAATAAAGAAAATGCGGTGAAATTAATTGAGTATGTAACTAGTGTTGAAGCACAGGAATTATTGTCAGCAGCAAACTATGAGTTTCCAGTAAATCCAGAAGCAGCTATGCCAGAATTGCTTGAGAGCTGGGGCGACTTTAAGATGCAAGAATTAAACTTTGACACATTAGGGGAACATAATAAGAAAGCGATCGAAATTTTTAATCAAACAGGATGGAAGTAAAATGAAGACACAACTGATTAGACGGAACATGAAAAAAGAGTTTAACGGTTGGTGGATCATTAGTTTAGTTGGGGCAGTAGTGATACTACTGCCTATCCTTTTTATTTTCTCTTCTATTTTTCAAGAAGCCAATGAGAACTGGTTACATATCCGCCAATATCTATTGAAAAATTATGTAGCAAACACTATTATTCTTGTGGTGCTGACTGGTATATTTACTGCCTTATTAGGTGTTACATTAGCTTGGATTATCGCTGCCTATGATTTTCCACTAAAACGATTTTTTCGTTGGGGTTTGCTGCTGCCACTATCGATTCCAACTTTTATAGCTGCCTATACGTACCGTACGATGTTAGGTTATACCGGTGTAGTTCAATCGACATTAAGGAATCAATTTGATTATCAGATCAATTCAGAATGGTTGAGAGTTTCAGGAATAAGTGGAGCAGTATTTATTTTTACTTTATTTCTTTTTCCATATGTATATTTGATAACAAGAGCTTTTCTTGAAAGTCAAAGTACAGCTTATATTGAGAATGCAAGGCTGTTAGGGCGCAAACCTTTAGCTGTATTTTATAAAGTAGTGCTTCCTCTATCAAGGCCTGCTATTGTTGGGGGAATTATATTAGTCATCTATGAAGTGCTCGGTGATTATGGGGTGACAAGTTATTTAGGGATCCACACCATTTCAACAGCCATTTTTCAAACATGGTTTGGAATGTATGATGTCAATTCAGCTATGAGACTGGCGGCTTGGTTGATGGTCATCATTGTTGGAATCTTCTTTTTAGAGAGATTGCTTAGACAAGGGCGCCGTTATCATTTAAGCAGCAAATCAAGACCGCTTGTTCCTGTGAAACTAAAGGGGATTGCCGGAATAGCTGCTTTTGTGTATTGTGGAATTGTGTTTCTTTTAGGGTTTTTAATCCCATTTATTCAATTGCTTTTTTGGGCGAAAATGACGTTTGTAAAGGTATGGGATTCCACCTTTATTACATTGGTCTACCAAACCGTTTTTGTTGCGGTAATCTCAACGATCATGATTCTGGTTATTTCCGTTGTTGTGGCTAACGTTTCTCGATCTCATTCTTCTTTTTCATTTATTTTATCGAAGATTGTAACATCTGGGTATTCTATTCCTGGTCCAATTATTGCGATTGGCGTACTTGCTATATTTATCTCGCTTGATCATTGGCTTGCGCCTGTTTATTCGAAACTAGGGTTGGGTGAAGCGCCTCTCATCCTAAGTTTATCCTTAATTATGTTAATAGTGGGCTATTTTATCCGATTTATGGCTACAGGTTTTAATGCCATTGAAGTCGGCTTTGAAAAAACAGGCAAGAAATATTCGGAAGCTTCAAGAATGCTCGGAATTGGGATGACAAAAACGTTCTTTAAAGTGGACCTCCCGTTAATTAAGGGATCGTTAATTAGTGGATTTATTTTGACGTTTGTGGAAATTTGTAAGGAACTGCCATTGGCTTTGCTTCTGAGACCTTTTAATTTTGAGACGCTTGCTACAAAGACTTATCAGTATGCAAATGATGAGCAAATCTATGAGGCTTCCATATCATCACTTTTAATCATTGTGATTAGTATTTTATCAGTTGTTATCTTGCAAATGATAGGTAAGAAGGTGAAGAAATGAGTATTGTTGACATTGAGGGACTCACTTTTTCGTTTTCGCGAAAAGAAGCTCCCGTAATTAAGGATTTTTCGTTGTCCGTGGGAAAAGGGGAGCTCGTGGGGATTTTAGGGCAAAGCGGCAGTGGGAAAAGTACGTTGCTTCGTTTGATCTCAGGGTTAGAGACGCCGTTGAGTGGGACGATCAGCATTGCCGGTACAACTGTAGTGAGTAACCATGTATTTATTCAACCAGAGAACAGAGGAGTGGGAATGGTCTTTCAAGACTATGCTCTATTTCCTCATATGACTGTGAAGGAAAATATTCTTTTTGGATTATCGAAGATGCCACGTAAAGATAGGAAGCAGCGTGTCGATGAGATGCTTGAGCTGGTACAGATGGAGAAGTTTGAGAAAAGGTTTCCACACGAACTTAGCGGTGGCCAGCAACAGAGGATTGCCCTAGCAAGGGCGCTTGCACCAAAGCCGAAGGTGCTGTTAATGGATGAACCATTTAGCAACTTGGATGCAGATTTAAAAGAGTCAATTCGAGAGGAGCTATTTAATATATTGAGAAAAGCTGACATGACTTGTATTATGGTCACACATGATCGAAATGATGTTGAAGCTGCATGTGACTATAGTATCGTCATGGGTCAAGCTGATGTGAAAAATCATATAAGTCCCAAAAAGTTTCAATCTATCAAATAGCTTCAAGTGGAATAGAGCATAACATTGTTTATCGGCATTGTTATGCTTTTTTGCATGTAAACAGCTTACAGGTCACAAACTAAAAAAAAGGAAAAAGGAGGCTGTCAAATGAATTCATACCAGCTAACGAACATGATTATTGATGATGATTTTGATACGGAAGAATATGTAACGGCTGAATTCAAGCATGGAGATGAAAACTATAGCATTACGTTTAAAAAGAGAGACCTTGAGATCATCAATAGTTGGATTTATCGGGAAGGTACATCGTTCCCGGCGAATTTATCGGAAGAATTAATTGAATCCATAAGAGAAGATGTAAAGAAGAGAGTAGAGTGAAGTGAGGACATGAACTAGGTCATGTCCTCTATAAATTGATAACTAGTTATACGTTCCGAATTCTTTTGTTGCCCGGACCATCGTTTCAATCACTTCAAACGGAACGTTATAGGGGATCTCAGGCCCTTGAGAAGATAAGACATACCCATATCCATGTGAAGCTTTGTTAATCGCTTTCTTGACTTCAAGCTGTGTTTTGATCGAATTCCAATGGAGCATTTCGATATTATTAAAATTTCCCATGATCGCAATTTTGCCATTAGCAATTCTTTTGCATTCCTCAAGGTCATCTTGGTAATCCAAAATGGCCGTAACAGCTCCGGTTGTGGCGATCAAATCTAGTATTCCTTGTGCACTGCCCACTGCTTCATAGACGACGGGAACAGGGATTTCTTTAATGGTTTCTTTTAAAAGTGAGAGAACATGTTTTTCAAAGAGCCGTCTGCTAATCACGGTTTGCGAGGCAATTCCATCAGCCATAACAATGATATCGGCACCCGCATCAACCATTCTTTTTGCCCAAGAAACTGCGTATTGTTTGCACTTATGTAAAAGCAATTTTAAATATTGATCCCCGTTCCGATCTTCATCTAGCAGCAGTCTCATAAAGGGGCCGGTTCCCATCAGCATGCTCGGCAAGCTAAAAGGGGCAATGAGCCCACCGATGACCGCCGTATGATGTCCCACTTGTTTTGCGAGAATATTAATCGCTTTTAACGTTTCTTTTGTTTCGGGTGAATCGGTTGGATTCGGAACCTTTAGTTCTACAATTTCTTCAAATTTACCGATCACCATCTTCGAAAGAGTAGGCGAACCGTTTTTGTAGTAGGTTAAGGGAGATCCCCATGGCACTAAATCCTCGACGACATGTGGTATTCCGAAAATAGCATCATGCTCCAATTTTTCCAGCAGTGTTAGTTGCCCCTTGGCGAGATACTCGCCGTTTGTTTGGTAGGAAGGCAGATCTATATTCAATAATTTAGATCCTTGCATTAAAGCAATGGGGATGACAGGAACGCGGTCTACTGGCTGAAATGTGACGGCCTTCACTAACCGTTCTTTTGAGTTCATGAGACATCTCCCTTTCTATTTAGCAGTCCGAGCAGTTCTTTTGCTACTTTAATTGCCTCTATTCCGTTTGCTGCCATTGCGTCTGCTTTGACGGTTTGAACAAGGCGATGCTCAAAGTTAAAAGGGGCTCCGCCAACAAGGATTTTGACATCGTCTAATCCTCTTTTATCCAACAGCTCTCTTAACTTAATAACCTCTTCTGCCGTGTGAATAATTAAGGCGGAAACGCAAATCAGTTTCGCATTTTTCTCTTTTGCCTCTCTAACAAAGTCTTCATTACTAACAGATAATCCTAGGTCGGTCACATCAAATCCAGCCATTCGTAAGTAGGTCGCAACAATTTGTCTTCCTAGGGCATGATAATCACCAAAGGCATTTCCGATTATAACAGCACCCAATTTTTCTTTTGCTTGCTCTTTTTCTAAAATAGGCATCAGTAAATCCATGCACGCTTCAATGACTCTTCCGTTTATGTAGATTTCACTCAACGGAACCTGGCGGTCAATCTGTTCCTTTCCGATCGTTTCGACCGTTCTTTCTAGAATATGAGTCATAATAAAAGAGGCTTCTTCACCGTTTTCAAGAGCTTTTTGTATAATCATCGTACATTTTTCCTGGTTTTCTTCTTTGAAATTTTTGTAAAAATCTTTATAAAGATCGGTAGTAGTGTCAGTTTTTAATAAATGGTTAGAAATTCCTAACTCTCTGTTGATGTCCTGGATCAATTCCCTTGTTAGATTCACTTGCTGTTTAAGAATTTTACTTACGTTGGTATAACTAATTTTGTTATACTCCACCATCATATAGGCTTTTTGGATCATGTCATAAATGCGATTCAATGTGTCATCAAGAACCATCGACTCGTTGACGATATTCTCGCTATCTTGATACATTGATACGAAACTGTCTTTTCCTTGCTCTAATTCTTTGACCACGTCAAAGAGAGTTTGACTATTGTCATTTAGAATTTGTGTCATTTCGGAAGTTTGAATCGTCAATTTACTTGTGGTATCTGTGATATTCATGGATGATTTGCTTGTGACAGCCGATAGTTTCCCAACTTCTGTAGCGATAATTTTAAAAACCGCGCCTTGTGGTCCTAATCGATGTGCTTCAATATTTGCGTTGATGGCTAATATATTGGTTTGAGAAGACACTTCATGTAATAAACGGAATGTTTCCTGGAGGCGCTTTTCTACTTCCATATTGTCTTCGTTCAAAACCATAATTTTTGAATTAATCATATTATAATTTTCTTTTAAACCAATCATTTGGTTGAGGCCGTCTAAAAACAGGGTCAGCTGCTGATCAATTTTCTGTTTGGTCCGTTCTGCAATTAAAGTAATGTAGTTTTCATTTCCTGTATATTCCATATATATTTTCTTGATTTTTAATAGGTAGTCTCCTAAAGCCTCTGAAGAAGTTTCGATATCTTCACAGTAATTTAATTGCGAAAGGAGAACACTAAGCTGACTTTCTAATTTCTTTTTCTGTTTTTCCAAAAAAGCATGCTCGAGCAAATAAATCCCTCCCTAAACCTGTCTGAAATTACGGTTCAAACAAGTGAAAACACAAGTAAAACGGTTTTGTCCTATCAATATTTTAATCATAAATAAATTATCTATGAGAAATGTATGATAAACTTCACTATTTCCCAGATAAATTCGACAATTTCAGCACTTTTTTAAAAAACTTATAGGGAGAAAGTTTTGAATGTTAAAAAATAATGCGAAAAAGATAATATTTTACTATAATAGATAAGTACGTGCTTTGAGTATTATTCTAAAGGCTTTTGTGAAACAATATTTTTCGGGGTGTCACTGTGACTTTATTGAATAGTGTGAAAAAAAGCACAACTAAATTTTTTGAATTGTGATATTCTTACGTAAACAACTTAGTGGGGTGAAAATTATGGTATTAACCGTTGAAAGAAGTCCTGAACAGACGAAAAAAGCGACATATTCCAGAACCAATCCATTTAGAGCTGAAGTGCTCAAAAATATCAATTTAAATGGACCTGGCTCAAGCAAGGAAACAAGACATATTGAGCTATCATTAAAAGATTCTGGTCTTTCTTATGTGCCAGGGGACTGCCTTGGTATTATTCCTGAAAATGATCCAGAATTAGTTGCGACGCTTGTAAAGGAAATGGAATGGGATGGGGAAGAACTTGTCACGATTAATAAGCAAGGTGATGCTCTGCCGCTCAAGGAAGCATTAAGTTCTCATTTTGAAATAACACTATTGACGAAAAAAATTGTCCAGCAGGCAGCTGCATTGACTGACAATGAAGAGTTAAAAAAGCTGGCAGAACCGGAAAACGTCAATGAATTGAAAGAATATATGGACGGCCGTGATTTATTGGACTTACTGCGCGACTTTGGTCCATGGCATGCGACTGCTCAAGAAGTTGTGAGTCTTTTAAGAAAAATGCCTCCACGCTTATATTCGATTGCTAGCAGCTTTAGGGCTAATCCGGATGAAGTGCATCTAACGATTGGTGCTGTTCGCTACAATGCAAATGGACGTGAGCGAAAAGGGGTATGTTCAGTTCAATGTGCGGAGCGCCTTGAGGCAGGAGATACAATTCCAGTATTTATTCAGCAAAATAAACATTTTAATCTGCCAGAAGCTCCTGAGACAGATATTATTATGGTAGGTCCTGGAACAGGGATTGCACCTTTCCGTTCGTTTATCCAAGAAGTTTCTGTAAATGAAACGCGTGGAAAAACATGGTTATTTTTTGGAGATCAGCATTCAGCGTCTGACTTCCTTTATCAAGAAGAGCTAGAAAAGTACATGGAAGATGGAGTCTTAACCAAATTAGATGCAGCGTTCTCACGTGATACGGATCAAAAAGTCTATGTACAGCACAAGATGCTTGAAAACAGTCAAGAATTGTATCAATGGCTGGAAGGCGGAGCTTACTTCTACGTATGTGGAGATAAGCAGTACATGGCGAAAGATGTTCATGAAACTCTTATTACCATCATTGAAAAAGAAGGCGGCGTTTCACGCGATGAAGCTGAAGCTTACTTGAATGACCTCCAAAAGCAAAAACGCTACCAACGTGATGTTTACTAAAATCTAAAACTAGTCAGAAGCATAAGATTCGAAAAAAGAGTGGCTTTGCCTCAGCAGGCAAAAAAGCCGCTCTTTTTATTTTTAAATAACACTCTATGAAACATAGTTTGTGAAACAAGATTATTCGGGGCGTCACAGTGACTATTTTTATTTTTTGTGCATATGTTAGTTAGTGAGGAGTGGAGTGCGATGAAAATGGGACAAGAAAAGTTTGAGATCGAGACGCTTACCTTTATTAAGAATAGGCTGGATTATATTCAATCTATTGCGAAAACCTATAACAACGACGATCCTGAGTTGATGGAGACCATTGAAAGTTTAGCGGCTGCAGCGAATATGTTTGCCAAGGTTAAGTTGGGGGAGTTAACCGGTCGTGACGAACCTTCGAGTCCTCAAGGATATATTGTTAGTAAATTAGGAAACTCTTATTCTAGAATGAAGGCTTACGAAGAGAAAAAAGAAAATAACGATTTCCCGGCATGGAAGCTTTGATTTTACAACATGTTTGATAGAGAAGAGGCACCTTTTTGGTGCTTTTTTCTATTAAAAAAGAAAAAAGTTCTTGACGAATTGAGGATGTACTGTTAATTTTATAATTATCTTAAAATAATTTAACAACTACATATATTAGAAAGCTATGAATGCTGTGGGTCAAACTATAGCAGGAGCGGCTTCTGGAGAGATCGCATAGATGCGGCGCCGAAGGGTTCACAATCTCAGGCAAATGGACAGAAGAGTAACACACAAATACTATTATAGTATTATTATTTGTTATTCTATTGTCTTGAGATTGGTGAAGCCCAATCTCTTTTTTTATGCATTATTATAGATGATGATCATATTACTAGAAAAATAGGGGGAAAACAAAGTGGCTCAGCAAGAGTTAAAAAGAGATCTTAAAAATCGCCATGTACAGCTAATTGCAATTGGCGGGACGATAGGTACGGGATTATTTTTAGGTTCCGGACAAGCTATCAGATTAGCAGGTCCCTCAATCATTTTTGCTTATTTAATCGTGGGAATTGCTTTATTTTTTGTGATGAGGGCATTAGGAGAATTATTACTGTCGAATGCAGGCTATCATACATTTACTGATTTTGCAGTTGACTATATCGGACCATGGGCAGGGTATGTAACAGGGTGGACGTATTGGTTTTGCTGGATTATGACCGCTATGGCCGATATTATTGCGGTCGGGGTGTATGTTCAGTATTGGTTTGATATTCCGCAGTGGATTCCGGCTTTAGCTGCACTAGTGGTGTTGTTGGGATTGAATTTATTGACGGTAAAGCTTTTTGGAGAGTTGGAGTTTTGGTTTGCGTTAATCAAAGTAATCACGATTCTCGTTTTAATTGCGATCGGGATTGTCATGATTGTAACTGGATTTCAGACATCTGCAGGAACAGTGTCTGTGAGCAATCTTTGGGAATATGGCGGTCTTTTTCCTAATGGAGCAACTGGATTTTTGCTCGCTTTCCAAATGGTTGTGTTTGCGTTTGTGGGAGTTGAGTTAGTGGGGGTATCTGCTGCTGAAACGGCTGACCCAAAAAAGAATATTCCATCTGCTATCAATAAAATCCCATTGCGTATCCTATTTTTCTATGTCGGGGCACTTTTTGTCATCTTGTCGATTACACCATGGATACAATTTGATGCTTCGAGCAGTCCATTTGTACAAGTATTCAGCTTGGTCGGAATTCCCGTTGCTGCTGGAATCATCAACTTTGTAGTATTAACATCTGCAGCTTCAGCATGTAATAGCGGAATGTTTTCAACAAGCAGGATCCTATATAATCTAAGCAACAACGGTCAAGGACCTGCTAAGTTTGGAAAATTGAATCGCAATCATGTACCTAGCAGCGCTTTACTAACATCAACTTTGGTTTTATCGATTGGGGCACTTTTGAGTAAAGTGATACCAGATCAAGCGTTTAGTATCGTGACGACGATCAGCGCCATTTGTTTTATTTGGGTATGGAGCATCATCTTAATTTCTCATATCATCTACAGCAAAAAACGCCCTGATTTAAGAAGAAAGTCGACTTTCAAAGCACCGCTGACACCGTTTATAAACTATGTTGTTCTAGCGTTATTTGCTTTTATCCTCATGGTAATGTTTTTTGCTGAAGCCACACGAACAGCGTTATTACTGACACCACTATGGTTTGTGCTTTTGCTGTTCCTTTATGTTTCCAGAAAAAATTAACAGCATATATAGTTTGTTTAGGAGATTGGAATATTCCAGTCTCTTTTTTTATTGTGCTAATGTTAACATTGACATATTATATAAATTGTTTAAAATCAAATTGTGCACAACTTAATTTTAAAGGAGAGTTTCTTATTGTGGATGCTGAGTATTTTTTAAAGCTGGAAAATCAGTTATGTTTTTCGATTTATGCATGTTCCCGAGAGATCACGCGGTTATATCGGCCGATTTTAGACCAATTAGAGCTTACGTATCCGCAATTTTTAGCTTTAACGGTTTTATGGGAACATAAACGGTTAACGGTAAAGGAAATGAGTGAGCTGCTTTATTTAGATAGTGGGACATTAACGCCGATGCTAAAACGGATGGAGACGATGGATCTGCTAAAACGGGAAAGGTCGAGAGAGGACGAAAGGAAGGTATTCATCGAACTAACAGAAAAAGGTGTGCAATTGAGAAAAGATGCCCTGCAGCTGCCTGAAAAGTGCATCCCTCATTTTGGACTTTCAAAAACTGAGTATTATGAGCTGCTTCAGAAAATAAATCAAATGATCACTAGTCTCCAAAAGGTAACTAGAACAAATAATGAGGTGAAGTAAATGGATGTCTTACTCCAAAAACCATTTCACGGAGAGAAGTCCTTTCAAAATATTATTAAAGATCAGAAAAGCTTAGTTGTATTTGTTCGACATCCTGGCTGACCAGTTTGCCGGGAAATGCTTACGCAGTTGCGTGAGAGATATGAAGAATTAACAGCAACCGGGTATCAGGTGGTGGTGATAACTCCATCAATCGGGTCTTATATAGAGCAGTTTGAAAAAGCTTTTGGTCCATATCCGTTTCCTATATATGGTGATCCGAAACGAGAACTATATAACAGCCTTGGTCATCAAACGATGCAAAAATGGAAGCTTCTTGCAAAAGCAGGGAAGATGTTAGTAAAAGGGGGATCTAAAGCTCTTTTTCCAGAGGATGAGGAACAGAAGAAACTTGTACAAAAAGCGATGAAAACGCATGATGTCTTTATCCAAGGGGGCACATGGTTGTTTAATGAAAAAGGGGACACTCTTTGGAACCATATCGACACAGAGCCAGAAGACACCGCCTCAATAGATCAAATCCTTTCGGAAATGGAAAGAAATGATTAAAATAAAATCTTTTGCACTAATAGAGCTATTTCTTGTAGAAACAATCTGCAGAAATGGCTCTTTTTGTATTGAATTAATATAGACAGCACATTCTAATTAATATATTTGAATGTTCGAGGGCAAGCTTAAGTTGAAGAATTCTTTAAGCTAAGTAAGAGGTGACAACATGAACATACTTTGGGGACTTTTAGGAATATTTGTCGTGCTCGGGATCGCGTTTCTTTTATCACAAGCAAGAACATCGATTAATCTTCGTACAATTCTTGGAGGTTTAGCTATTCAATTTGCTTTTGCCTTTATTGTTTTAAAATGGGAAGCTGGAAGAGCTGGGTTGAATTGGTTTACGATGCGAGTGCAGGATGTTATTAATTTTGCCAACGAAGGTATTGGTTTCTTATTTGGTCCATTGGCGAACCCCGATACTTTAGGAATGATTTTTGCCTTTAATGTATTAACTATCATTATCTTCTTCTCCTCTTTAATATCCGTTTTGTATCATCTGGGAATCATGCAATGGTTTATTAAAATCATTGGCGGCGGTCTATCCAAATTATTAGGAACAACTAAGACAGAATCAATGTCAGCAGCTGCGAATATTTTTGTGGGTCAAACCGAAGCTCCGCTTGTCATTCGTCCATATATCGAGACGATGACAAAATCAGAGCTTTTTGCAGTCATGACAGGCGGACTTGCCTCCGTCGCGGGTTCGGTACTTGTTGGTTATGCATTATTAGGTGTACCGCTTGAATATCTATTAGCAGCAAGCTTTATGGCTGCACCAGCCGGATTGGTTTTGGCTAAAATGATCATGCCAGAAACAGAGGAACCGGTAGCAGCTAAGGATGTCGATGTTTCTGAAGATGAAAGAGCTACTAATGTGATTGATGCTGCAGCCCGTGGTGCCTCTGATGGAATGAGTTTGGCTTTGAATGTTGGGGCAATGTTACTAGCTTTCATTGCTTTAATCGCACTCATAAATGGTATCTTGAGTGGAATTGGCGGTTTGTTTGGATATGAAGCTTTATCGCTTGAGGGCATTCTAGGCATACTGTTTTCACCGATTGCTTTTGCAGTAGGTGTGCCTTGGAGTGAAGCTGTAGCAGCAGGGAGTTTTATTGGGCAAAAGCTTGTACTTAACGAGTTTGTTGCCTATTCATCATTTGCCCCTCAAATTGATTCACTTACTCCTAAAACGGTACTAGTAGTGAGTTTTGCACTCTGTGGATTCGCAAACTTAAGTTCGATGGCCATTTTGCTAGGCGGGCTGGGAGGAATGGCGCCTAGCCGTCGATCAGATATTGCTAGGCTGGGTGTCCGAGCAGTGGCTGCCGGTATGCTGGCTTCCCTGTTAAGCGCTGCGATTGCGGGAATTTTCTTTTAACAATTAAACCCACACAAATTAGAAAGCCCGAATTAGGGCTTTTTTGTTTATGTGAGATTAGTCACAGAAAAATTAGAAACCTCCTATTATAATTAATTTATTGAAGATTTAAATAATTCAATAAATTAACATGGAGGGATTTAGGTTTGAATGAAATTGAAGAAGTGTTTGGGATAAGTACGGAAGTGATAAAGTTACGGAAGAAGGTACGAACGTTTATTGATGAGAAGGTTATTCCTGTTGAAACAAAGATCGAAGAGTGGGATGATGAAGGAATTCAACTGTTAAAAGATTTACAGCAGCAGGCGAAGGAACAGGGGCTTTGGGCTTTAGGTTTACCAAAGGAAATTGGCGGCGGCGGACTTAAGTTTATGGATTATGTTTATATTAATGAAGTGGTTGGCCGTTCCGAAGCAGCAATGTTTGCTCTCGGCACCCATACTGCTCAAGATGGGACCATGTTCCATTTATTTGGAAGTCAAGGGCAAAAAGATAGATGGTTAATACCGATGGTAAGTGGTGAGATCAATCCTTCTGTCGGGTTAACAGAACCCAATGTTGCCGGTTCCGACCCAACTTTAATACAATCGAGAGCAACCTTAGATGGTGATGAATGGGTCATCAATGCGTATAAATGGTTTACGACAGGTGCCAGCCGAGCAGCTTTTACCACGATGTTTTGTGTAACAGAACCGCAGGAAGAAAGCAGGCATAAGAGAGCATCGATGATTATTGTCCCAACGGACACACCTGGGTATGAAATAGTCAGAACGGTACCAACGATGGGACATGTTTCTGGTGACCATTGTGAAATTCGCTTAACAAATGTGAGAGTTCCAAAAGAAAATTTGCTAGGTGAACGGGGTCAAGGTTTTACTATTGCGCAAAAAAGACTTGGACCAGGAAGAATTTATCATTGTATGAGATGGTTAGGCCAAGCTCAAAGAGCTTTTGATTTAATGTGCCAGTATTCTTTAAATCGTTATGCCCATGGCTCTGTTTTGGCTGATAAGCAGATGATCCAAAAATTCATTGCCGATTCTGCAACAGACATTCAATCAGCAAGGTTAATGACATTTGAGGCAGCAAAGAAAATTGATCGCGGAGAGGATGCGCGTGTGGATATTGCCATGATCAAGGTCTATGGAGCAAAAGTTCTACATAGCGTGATTGACCGTGCCATGCAGGTACATGGAGGTTTAGGGGTTACGTCCGACACACCGCTGGAAAAAATGTATAGAGACGCTAGATATGCTCGAATTTATGATGGTCCAGATGAAGTTCACACAGCTTCAATTGCCCGGCAAATTCTAAAAAAATACCGTAAAAATGAGAGCTGGGATCCGGCGAATTTTTAATGAGTTCTCAGATCAATGCCCGAATTCGCGTGACGAAAGATAAGTTGATTTAGAGGACGATGAGAGCGGTTTTTGACTGGAGCGGGGAAAAATAGTAAGCAGGGCGTGAATTCCGGGATGAATTTACGCCTGTTTTTTTGTTGTTTTAGGGGGATGAAAGACATATTAATAGTAGACTATAGTCGAACTTTCCTAAAACTAAGATAAAACGATAAAGTGACCAGAACTATAAAATAACATTAATAGTACTAGATTATTCCGTGTGCTGTACAGAAACCCTCTATTAACAAGGAGATCTAACCAGTAGACCAGGACTTGTTGTTCTAAAATCGATATACTCTTAATAATATTATTAAAGAGTTTACTGACGACTTTGGGCGGGTCTACTAAAGTTCTTAAGAATTGGGGGGAGATTTTTAATGATTAGGTAAAAGATAGGTCATTAATGGTTTAGCTAGGAAAAGGTAACTGAGTTTGCTGTTTAACAATGGAAACATAATTTTGGAATCGGGAAAATGTTAGCGTTTTCGTACAGTGTAGGTGGGTGCAATTGTGTATTCAGCAATCATAGAACATTTTCGTTATAAAAATTCAGATTATTCTGTAATTAAAAAGGAGTGTAAAAATGAGCAGATTTAAGTCGTTATTTTTTATTAGCTTGAGCTTTGTACTGCTACTGGTTACAGCTGGTTGTGTGGAAAAATCATCACCTTCAACAAGCAATTCTACAACGCCAGCAGATGGGGGTGCTGAAGAGGAAGAAACAATCGTCTTGCGAGCGTCATCTGGCTTGCCAGATCATCAAGTATGGATGAAATCAATTATCTTTCCTTGGATTGAAAGAGTGGAGAAGGAAACTAACGGACGAGTGAAATTTGATGTATTTACTGGTGGAGAGCTTGTAACACTTGGACAAGAATATGATGCATTAAAAGCAGGTACTATTGATGTTGCATTGCCGATTATGCCGCTTTATGATCCTAGTCGATTCCCGTTATCAGAAGTGACTATGCTGCCACTAGTGGAATCAGATCCTAAAGTGATGAACGAGGCATTTTCGAAACTTATTTATGGGGACTATCCAATAAAGGATGGTAAAACATTCAGTGAATTAGAGTATAACTCAAATGGTTTAAAAACATGGGCAATGACTGGTGGTAATGCTTATGTTATTTCGACAACTGAGTTAGACTTTGATAGTGCTGAAGATTTTAAAGGAGCTAGAATTCGAACTGGCGCGAGATTAAGTGAATTGTTTATTAATAATATTGGAGCATCACCGATTAGCATGCCGCAAACCGATGCCTATGATGCTTTGAGCCGAGGTACAATTGATGGAAACCTTTTATCTGTCAGTGATTGGTTAGGCTGGGGTTATACAGATTTATTTAAGTATACTCTAACAGGGGCAAATATTGGACACTTTTCTGCGGTATTTGGAATGTTGGAGGAAAAGTGGAATACCATTCCAGCGGATATACAGGAAATCATGGAAACTGCAGCGAGAGAAATACAAATCTCAGAAGAAGCACGTGCAGTTATGACTGAAGAATACAATAATGTCATGGAAGCAGTAGAGGGTAAAGTTAAATTTGAAACAGTTGATGAGCTAGAGCCTGATGGTAAAGAGCTTGTTGTAGGGGCTATGGAAAAAACATGGTATGACTGGATTGAACTAATGGAAGAAGCGGGACAACCAGGAAAGGAAACAGCTATTTTATGGAGAGATCTTGTTGTAGAGGCTGGCGGAAAGGTACCGGATGCCATAATGGAGCTAGAATAATAACTCAATTATTACAATCCGGAGGTGATCTTTTTTGTCAGAGTCAGTAGCTTTAATCATTATTTTTGCGCTATTCTTTCTCCTGTTAGTACTTGGGCAGCAAATTAGTACCGTCCTCTTTACAACCGGGATAGTCGGGATATTTTTATACGGGGGAAGCGGTGCCCTGACCGGAATTCTGCAGCTGGAACCATACACAAGGGTTGCGAGTTATGCTTTAACCACAATTCCATTGTTTATCCTAATGGCAGAATTTATCATCTATTCAGATATTGTAAAATACCTGTATCATCTGCTTTTCCGGATGTCACGGGGGAAGCCGGGAATTCTTGGGGGATTTACGATCGTGCTGGGGGGATTCCTTGGGGCTGTGTCAGGTTCCTCTTCAGCGATTTCTGCTGCTTTAGGGCAAATTTCAGTTCCTGAACTAACGAAACGGGGCTATCGGGAAGATCTTGCAGGGGCCATTGCGGCCACTGCGGGTTGCTTAGCTACCATTATTCCTCCAACGATAGGATTAATTATCTACGGGGCAATTACCCAAACACCTGTTGGCCAGCTATTTATGGCATCCGTTATTCCAGGGATTATTACGGTAGTTGTGTTAGTGATCACGACATTAATCTTTTTTCGGATGACGAGAGTGAAAGTGAATGGAGAAACAGGCACGGTTCCATCTGAGGTGAAGGAAGACATTCCTGCTTCAAAAATCGTCATATCACTGATTGCGAGCT
The DNA here is from genome assembly GCF_900156875.1 of Robertmurraya dakarensis. GTDB lineage: Bacteria > Bacillota > Bacilli > Bacillales > Cytobacillaceae > Robertmurraya > Robertmurraya dakarensis. Next base: position 130,189 of record NZ_LT707409.1, read on the forward strand.
TTTTCATCATGAGCGTTGTATTCTTCGGAATTTACTCGGGAATATTTACTCCTACTGAAGCAGGAGGAGCAGGCGCATTTATTAGTTTAATAGCTGCAGCGTGTTTAGGGAAAGTGAATTTTTCTTTTATAAAAAAATCACTTGTCAGCACGGTGAAAATCACAACTATGGTTCTAATGGTCATGATCGGGGCGCAGGTGTTTGCCAAATTTATTTCCTTATCAATGCTGCCTAGAAAATTAATTGCCTTATTAGAACCTTTAACAAGTACACCTGTATTAGTGATTGGACTCCTGTTATTGACTTTCTTCATCCTGTTCATGTTCATGGAAGGTGCTGCAGTGCTCTTAATGGCGGTTCCGATTACGTTGCCGATTGCGCAAATGGTGGGAATTGATGCACTTGAGTTTGGGATTTTGATTAGTCTTGTTGGATCAGCTGGACTTCTTACACCACCAGTCGGGATGGCAGTGTATGCTGTTGCCGGTGTGACGAAAATATCAATTGAACGGTTGTTCCGATTTGGAATGATCTATGCGATTGTTATTACTGTCGTAGTAATACCAGTGATTCTTATTTTCCCTGAACTCATTACGTGGCTTCCTGATACAATGAAATGACCATAAAGGATGTGAATTGACATGGAGGGGAATTCAGCAATTTTAACGAAAAGTTTTAACCGTCTTAAAGTAGGCGGTTTGGCGGTCAGCGGTATAGCAGTATTGATTATAATGGGGATTATTGTAGTGGATGTTACACTTAGAAACTTATTCAATTCTTCCATTTCTGGAAATTATGAAATCATTCAGAAGTACTTTATGCCGTTAGCGATTTTTCCTGCCATGGCTTTGACGTATTCGTCGGGGTTGATGCCAAGGCTCGGCATGTTTGTTGAAAAATTGTCTGCTAAATCACAGAACGTGATACATGTGATCTTAACTTTTATTGATTTATTTGTCATGGTTCTCGTAACAATCTACACATGGAATTATGCGATGCAAGCTCTGGCTGAAAAAATCACGTTTCCAGCCGGTGGTGGAATGTATCCGCTGTATCCTATTTTATTTCTCGTTCCGATTGGCTATGCTATGCTTGGGGTAGAAATAATTTACAAAATTATAGAAGCTTTGAAAAAGCATAAATCCATTACTTAATAGGATCTACTTCAATCTTCTAAAATCAGGGCATCTAAAAAGCCGCTCAGAGCTGCAATAAATGAATAAAAATGCCTATTCTTGACCATTCTGATATCTGGAATGGTCTTTTTATGTTTTTTTATTTATGAGGTGGTAGCAGTGGGGAAGCAGTTTGCAGTCTTAGGCTTAGGGCGGTTTGGCGGAACTTTGGTCAAAGAATTTGCAGAAATAGGGATTGAAGTATTAGCCGTAGATACTGATGTGGCAAAAGTCCAACATTACGCAAAGTATGCAACACATGCTGTATTAGCGAATCCAATGGATGAGGGCTCAATGCGGGGATTAGGACTTAGCAATATGGACCATGTCTTTATTTCATTTGGAGACGATATTCAAGCAAGTGTACTGACGGCATTATTATTAAAAGAATTAGGGGTTCCTCAGGTATGGGCAAAAGCCCACGATGATCATCATGCCAAAGTTCTTGAAAAAATTGGTGTCGATCGAGTGATTCATCCTGAGAAGGATATGGCAAAGCGTATTGCTCATCATATCACCTCTAAAAAAATGGTTGATTTCATTGAACTTTCGAAGGAACTTAGTATTGCAGAAGTAGTGGCTTCAGAAAAGATAGCGAATAAAACATTAAAAGAATTAAATACAAGAGGAAGATATGGCTGCATCATTGTAGCAATTCATAGGGGAGAAGAAACTCTTGTAGCTATGCCTGATGATAGAATTTTAGAAGGCGACATCTTGATCCTAATTGGCCGGAATGAAGATATCGATCGGTTCGACAGGAGAGGAGTATGAGACCATACTTTAAAGGCATTTAATAAATGAGTTATTTAAAAAACAGGCTCAAAACCTGTTTTTTTAATGCGATAACTAAAATTTTATAGAATCATAGATTTGTTTTTCTGAGTTTTGATTTATTCTTTCTTTCATTAATTTTCTAAAACAGCAAATAATGAGTACATAGCGTAAATGAAAGAAGGGATATCGGTTGAAAAGGTTATGGTCTTTATTCGTCATAATTTTATTGTTATTATCATTTGCACAAAAGTCGTCTGCGATCATTTTTAGTGATGTGTTTAGCTACAAAGAGGAAATCGATTATCTAACATCAAGGGACATCATCAGAGGTTTTGATAACGGAACATTTGGTCCTCAAAGTCCGATTAAACGAATACAAGCCGTTCAGATGATTCTGCGGGAAAAAGGAATTACGGATTATTCAGCACCAGATCCGGGCTTCATTGATATAAAGCCTGGTGACTATGGATATGATGAAGTGGCTAAAGCCGTCTCAATGGGTTTTATAAGTGGAAAAACCGATGTAAACGGGAATAAATACTTTGACCGGTATGGCACCCTAACTCGTGGACAGATGGCCAAAATTCTTGCGATTGCATACAATTTAAAAGGTGAATACTTTCGCAATTTTTCCGATGTAACGAAAGGCAGCTGGGAATATGAGTTTGTCAGCGCTCTTGCGGCGAACAATATAACAACAGGCTATGAAGATAATAGCTTTAGACCATATGAAAAGTTAAAAAGACAGCATTTCGCGGTATTTATGGCTAGAAATTTGGATGATCGCTTTAAACCGCTTCCTGAACTTCAAGCCCATTTTATAGACGTAGGACAAGGTGATAGCAGCTTAATACTTAGTCCTAATGGAAAAACAATCCTCATTGACGGCGGCAGGCATTCTGCTGGTGAAAAGGTGGTAGCGTACTTGAAGAAGGCTGGGGTAACTTCGATTGATTATCTCGTGGCCACCCATCCAGATGCCGATCATATTGGTGGATTGCTTGATGTTCTGCGGCAAATTCCAGTTAAAATGGTCATTGATAGTGGAAAAGAACACACATCAGAAACTTACATTGATTACTTAAATTTAATTCAACAAAAAAATATTCATTTTCGTATAGCTAAAACAGGAGACATTATTTCGATCGACCCGGCGTTTATCATTCAAGTCTTAAATAGTGGAGATCAAGAGGTAACTGATAATAATGATGCATCCATTGTTTTGAAATTATCTTATAATCAAATTGACTTTATGTTTACAGGGGATGCCGGTGTTGAGGTAGAAGAACGCATGTTGTCACGTTTTAATGTAGGTGCGGATATTTTAAAGGTTTCTCACCATGGTTCAAGCACGGGTTCATCATGGGCGTTCATCAATGCAGTGAAACCAAAGGCGTCCATCCTTTCCTATGGAGACAACTCCTATGGACATCCTACAAGTGAAGTGGTTAGCAGGCTTAAGGCAGCGGGCTCCGCTCTATATTCAACAATGGGGCAAGGAGATATTGTTGTAAGCACGAATGGTCAAAGTTATCGAGTCTCCGCTAAACCTTGGCAAAGTGGAACTTCTCCAGCCCCAAGCCCAGTGGTGAAGTCTGATATTAGAATCATTAGTGTTGATGAGGCGAACGAAAAGGTTACGATTAAAAATGCGGGGTCCTTAAATGTAGATATGTCTGGATGGAAGCTTGTAAGCGTAGAAGGAAATCAAACGTATGATTTTCCAACAGGTTTTATTTTAAAAGCAGGGGCGACAGTGACGATTGCGTCAGGATCAAATGCGGTGAATAAGCCTCCAAATATTTTAAGATGGACAAACGCAAATATTTGGAATAATAGTGGCGACCCTGCACAATTATTTAATGCTGGTGGTGGAAAAGTTAGTGAATACAGGTAAATATACAGTGGATCGATTTGAAGGGGAGCAGGCGGTTCTTCTTTTTCGAGAAGATGAGAGTATTCAAGTCCTAAAAAACAAAACTGAACTTCCTGCAGATGTGTCAGAAGGAGATATTCTCTATTTGCAGTTCAATGAGGATGGGGAACTGGTGTCCTCAAAAGTACTTAAGGAAGAAACAACGAAAGCCCGGGAAGAAGTGAGGGATTTATTGAGTAAGTTAAAGAACAAAGAATGAAAAAGCTGGCCTTAAAGGATCGTAATGGTGCTATAAGGTCAGCTTTTATTATAGTGTTTAGTTTGGTATAAAGCGATATAGGAATCGAGCACCTGACTGAGCCTCAATGTTTTTTCGCTCGTTAGTCCTTCGGAAGCGGCAATTCCCATCATTTTTTTACGTATGGATTCGATTCTATTCTGAAGTTCTCTTTTTTCACAACAAGTCGGCTGCAAAGTCATGTCGTTACTCCTTTTAATAAATTGAAACGTCCCCGTTAACCTGCGATAAAAAATAGGTCCGGCAAAAATGCCGGACATTTGCAATCTATATAAAAAGGGTGGGTATAGTGGAAAAGCATGTTGCTTTCCATATCTCCATATTAACTGTTAATCATGACCAAATTATGAACAAACTATTAATCTTTAGTTAAAATGTTAATTTTAAAATAGTTTATATGTAAAAAATAGATAAAAAAAAGATACGATTAGGACTAGATTCCTAACCGAGATTGGGAACTGATGGGGATATATGACAATCAAGTATTTAATCATAATAATAGTAGACATAAGGATTGGATAGGAGTGGAATGAATGAAATACAAAAGAGAGACCGCATTTCGCTATAGATTTAAAGAGCCCTTGCCAGCTTTTTTCAAGATTGTGATGATCGATAATAAACTATTTGAAACGTCGGAAGGCTATGCAAAAATAATTGATATTAGTCCGCGTGGGCTAAAGTTAAATTCGGAATTGGATATACCAAATACTGAAGAGAGAAGGATCAAATTGTCGATTCGCTTTTCGATAAATGATGAAGATTTTCTGTTTGTTGGAGATATAGTATGGAAAAAACAGGAAGGGAAAATAACCAACTATGGAATTGAGTTACTTGTTGATGATAGTGCAGAAATAGAGATTATAAAACAGTTGAAGATTTACTCTAAAAAGTTTTCTTAAAAAACGATGCCCGACATAAAATGCCGGACATGTAATCTATTCTTTATGAATAAAAGGGGGGTGGAAAATTCCTAACTTTCCATGTCTCTATTCTATCGTCCAATCATGAACAAAGTATGAATAAACTATTAAACATTCATTAAAGTATTAATGCTTTAAAGAGTAATGTTTACTTCTTTAATGCTGTTTCTTACATAACCCGCAGCTACGAGGAGAATAGCCATTACAATTGGTAAAGCGGTAAGATAGAACGGGGTCAAGGTGCTAATATAAGATGCTAAGCCTGAATCTTCGATAATCATTTTACCAGCAGCATAGGACAACAAACCGGCACCAACATAAATAATGATTGGATATTTTTCCATCCATACTAGTAAAAATCGACTTCCTACTATAATAATGGGAATTGAGATTAGAATCCCGAATATGATGGGGGTAATTCCTTTTGCCACACTAGTCAGGGCAATTACATTATCAATTGACATCGCTAAATCCGAGATGGCGATGATTTTTATAGCTCCCCAAACGCGATCGGATGATTTAATATTGGTCTGTTCTTCATTCTTTTGAACAATAAGATGATAGGCAATTCTTAAGAGGATAATTCCGCCTACTGCTTGGACGAATGGATATTCTAAGAATTGGATGATGACGGTAGCTGCTATAATCCGTAGAACAATGGCTCCCAGCATGCCGTAGAAAATGACCTTCCTTTGGAGATGTTTTGGAACATTCCTGGCAGCAAGAGCGATGATAACAGCATTATCTCCAGATAGCAAAATATCAATTCCTACCAAAGATAAAATTTGAAGCAATGTCATTATGTAACCTCCATTTTTTAAAAAATAACAAAGGGTCCTTTTTAATTGTCTTGTACAAACATATACAAGTGAAACTCGAAATAGAATCTTGACTTTATTTCATTTATGAGCTAGTATCCCCACACGTCTTCCGCTTTTCGAGAAAGTCTCCAGAAAAGGTAAATGTTAAGCAATGATAGAAAGAACTCTTATTGTCAACAAAGTTGACGATCTATTGGAATTGTTATAAAATAGATTGTAAACCTGGTTTACAATTGGGAGGTAGGAGCTATTGCGATGTTTAATATCGGAGATGTGATTATTTATTCAGTTCATGGATTAAGTAGAATTGATGATATATGTGAAAAGACCATATCAAATGTGACTAAAACGTACTATGTTCTGCACCCTCTTGAAGAGGCTAATTTAACGATAAGTACCCCCATTGATAATGATAAAGTAGTAATGTTGAAGATGGTGGACCGTGAAGAAGCGGAAAAAATTTTACAATCTTTTAAAGAGCCAGGGGCAGACTGGATAGATGATGTTCGAATCAGGTATCGTGAGTATCAGGAAATAATAAAAACAGGGGATCGCCGGGAAATTGCTAAGATAGCAAGCACACTGATGAGAAAAAGGATAGAATTGAACCATCAAGACAAGAAATTGTATGAGCAGGACCGCAAAATACTAGAACCGATCCAAAACATTTTATATAAAGAACTAGCGATGTCCCTGGACTCTACCTATGAAGAAGTAGCTGAACAAGTGAATAGTTTGATACGAGAGTAATATTTTGGCTTCAGAAAGGCTTTGGATAGTCCAAAAACAGGCGGGTTTCAGACTAGTCAAGTAAGAAAAGTTCAAGACTGTCTGAATACGCACCTTGTATAGCCAAATAGTGAAATTAATCCGCTTTCATTTATGTTTAACAGCTTCAATCCCCCAATCGGATTTCAATAGATTTTTGAGAAAAGCAACTTGTTCTGCGCCGATATGATCGGCGATTTTTTCTTCTAGGGAAGATTTGAGGGCTTCGTTTTTTTCAAAACATTCCTCACCGAAAGATGTTAATTTTAAGCATTTCTCTTTATTGTTATGTTTCACGTTCTTGACTTCAACCAACCCTTTAGACTCAAGCTTTTTAATAAACTTATGAGTAGCCTGCCGGGATATATCTACATTTTTTGAAACTTCTGCAATTGTTGGCTGCTTTTGATAAATTCTCGCCATAATAAACCATTCAGAATTTGAAATATGAATATCGCTGTTATCGTTCCACATTTTTTCCGTTATTCCTCGAAGCAAAAGATGCCGTTCACTTAATAGGTCGAATAAATCTAAGTGTTCTAATTCAGGCTTCAATCCTTTCACCCCCATCAATTTAATCTTAACTACTATACAAAAAACATTTCCCTATGTCAACTAGGTTGACATTTGTTGATTTTTTAACGTAAAATGACTTAGTCAACTAGGTTGATGATAGGGAGTTACACATAAGAACGAAGAAAATATAAGTTAACAGCTTATATAACCGATATCAAAAAATTCGTAAAAAAACACTTGAAAATTTTAAATCCCTATTGATATAGTGAGTAACAGACCGTTGGTTTGTGGGGGTGTCCTACGGAATTGGATACTACTTTTACATGATAGTAACTGGAACTATAAGTTTAGTTTATTACTACGTAGAAGTGTACTTCTGAGAATAGATTATTGCCGCTCTCAGGGGAGCATATTGCTTTTTAAAACAAAAACTAGTGAACCAAAAATTAGTTTAAGTACAAAGGAGATCTATATGGAAACATCACAAATTCAAGTAAAAAGTCCTAAAACAATGGCATTCATCTTAATGTTAGGTGCCTTTTTAGGATTATTCGGTGAAACAGCTTTAAACATGGCTTTATCTAATATTATGGATCAATACTCAATCACGGCTGCAACAGGGCAGTGGCTAACGACAGGATATTTATTGGTACTGGCGATTTTAGTACCGATTTCAGCACTTTTAATAAAATGGTTTAGCACAAGGCAATTAGTTATCGGAGGACTGGTTATTTCGCTGTTAGGTGCTGTGTTAGCGGCGTTTTCTCCAAGTTTTGTCGTGTTACTGCTTGGTCGTTTGGTACAGGCGATTGGAACAGGGATTTTAATTCCGGTGATGACAAATGTTCTATTAATAATTTTCCCTATTAATAAACGTGGAGTAGTCATGGGGATTATGGGTCTGGTTATTACGTTAGGACCAGCTTTAGGACCAACTCTTTCAGGGGTTATCATTAGTTCATTAGGTTGGCCATATATTTTCTGGATCAGCGCGGTTGTTTATGTTGTCTTAACCCTTTTTGCAGCAGCTAAGATTGTCAATGTTTCTCAAATTACTAAGCCTAAAATTGATGTATTATCGATTATTTTATCGACAATCGGATTTGGCGGATTAATTTATGCTCTAGCTACGATGGCTGAAGCACCACTTTCATCTCCTCAAGTATGGGCACCTTTACTTATTGGAATTATCGCCCTTATTTTATTCGGTGTTCGTCAGATGAAAATGGATAAGCCGATGGTTAACTTACGTGTGTTTAAGTATCCGATGTTCACATTAGGAACTTTGATGATGTTCCTAAGTATTTTAGTTATTTTATCAACAGCGATTTTATTGCCTCTGTATTTAAAAGGAGCATTATTATTTAGTGCAGCGGTGGCTGGTTTACTATTGCTGCCTGGTAATGCCGTTAACGTGATTATGTCACCGATTGTTGGAACGCTATTTGATAAATTTGGGCCGCGTGTTTTTGTTATCGCAGGATCAATCATTGTCGTGATTGGAAACATTATGTTTGCGACAGTCATTTCAAGCACAACACCTGCTTGGCAAATTATCACAGCGTTCATGATCTTGTTCTTTGGATTAACAATGATCACGATTCCTTCTCAAACAAATGGACTTAACCAATTGCCGCGTGAGCTGTATGCTGATGGTTCAGCTGCTATGAACACTTTGAATCAAGTAGCAGGGGCTGCTGGTACAGCAATCGCGATTACACTATTCACTAGTGGTCAAACCAGCTTTGCAGCTGATTTCCCTAGTGCTGCCCAACCGGAAATATTAGCGGCCGGAGTGAAATATACTTTCTACTTTGTAGCAGGCATTTCAGTAGTAGCATTCATTTGTTCTTTATTTGTTAAGAGCGCAAGTGATAGTAAAGCTAAAGCGCCTGTTGAAGTAAAGACTGAAGCAGTGCGTGAATCGTAAGAAGAGACCTACTACCAATAGAAGCACACATCGCAAAATGATGTGTGCTTCTTGTTATTTTTTATAAAAGAGTAATAGTACTTGAGAAATGATCGCCAAGATCGGTAACTCTAATAGAGGACCGATCACTAATGTTAAGGCAATTAATGGTTGGTTGGGAAACGCGGTCATAGCAATCGCTATGGCAATGGGTGAATTTCTTGCTAAAGTTGTTAAACTTAAGCTCACTCTATCACGGGTCGGGAAATTCAGGAGTTGCCCAATCTTTTGACCAACGAAAAAATTCACGATGAAAAATAAAAGAACGGGTATGGTGATTTGCCATAATAAATGAAGATTTGCCATTAATAATTGTCCTTGTGAAGCGAACATAGCCACGATGGCAAGGCTTAAGAAAATAATCGGTAAAATACTCAGCGTTGTTACGATACTTTCTTTTAGTTGCTGCTTGTTTCTTAAGAGAATTTTTGTCATAACAGCCAAGAAGAGCGGAATTCCTAGCACAATGACAATGCTTTCAAGTAGAAATCCTAGTTCAGTAACTGCTGTTTCTCCTCCAAAAATCAGCAGATAAACAGGCAGCAAAATGATTTGCAAAAGGAAATTAAGAGGTAAGATAGCCGTTGAAAGTGCTAGATTTCCTTTTGCGATTCCTGTGAAAATCAAATACCAGTCCGTACAGGGAGTGACCATTAACATGATAAAACCAATGGTTAACTCAGGATGACCTCCTAAAAATAATATGGCTAATAGCCACGCTAACAGAGGGGTCCAAACAAAATTAATCAGTACAGACGTTGCGGTGAATTTTATATTTTTGAAAGCCTTCCATAATTCTTCGAGCGGAATTTGTAAGAAAGTGATGTACAGCATGGCTACCAATAAAGGAAGAATAAATTCTTCTGCAGTTGTTTGGATAAGCTGTACTTGTCCTGCACCAAGACCAATCAATACTGATAAAAAAATAATAACAGTATAAAATTTTTCAATTAAATTCATTTGTATCACACCTATATATTCAAGTACCCTGCATCATCATATCATAAGGCATTATAAGGTATCATTTATTAAAAAAGATCTTGTAACCATTCTGTACCATATTCGTCATATGAGATAAGAGTTGCAGGGGGTGGGTGGTTATGAAATGGAGATTATTGTTCCTAATCGCAGGAATTCTATTAGTCTCTGGCTGTGCTCAGGACTTAAAGAAGGAGCATGAAAAGTATTTGTCCCATAAAGGATGGGAACTGAAAGATTTGGTCGAGGTTGAAAGCTACATATTGGATATACCTGCTGAGATGATAAGGAATTATGAAGCTAGCGGGGTTACCTTTTTGAATTCATACACAGGTGAAGTGGTATCAGCTTATACTTATAATCTGCAGGAAAAAGATGATAATGGTGAACGTTTGAAAGCTGTTCTATTTGAAGTGGAAGAAGAAATTATTGGGGGATATGGCATCCTTCCTAGCTGGACACCGGGAATATTCAGTTTGGATGAGAAAGATAGATTAATTGAGGAACAACTGGTTCAGGAGTGAAAAACAGGGAAACTTTAAGGGGTGGTAAGACGCTCCGTTCTCAGCCCATAAAAATGAAATTCCAGTCCGTTCTCTGCACATAGGCATATGATGCTTTTAAAGACCTATGAAGGGAATGATTACCATGTATAATAATCATAATTCATACAATTACCCGTATTACGGCCATGTTCCAAACCCGATGTTTCAGCCGGTATATATGCCTCGAAATCAGCAAAATCAGCCTTTACTTGAGACCGTTCTTTCTGTCATAAAAAGAGAAGCGTCTGCGATTGATCTTTATAGCCGGTTAGCTCAAGCTGCACCAAACGAAAATCATAGAAATGACATTCTACATGCTATAGAAATGAAGAAATTTCACTTGAATGAATTTACGAATCTTTACTTCAACCTTACTGGAAGTCAACCTATGTATGAAACAGATCAAGTTGCTTTTGAAGATTACCGCGATGGATTAGAAAAGGCTCAGCAAGCAGGATTAGAAGGATATGCGGATTATCAAAAAATCAGTTCCATGATTCCATTTCCATTAGCACAAAACGTATTTCTTCATGCTTCTGCCAGCGAAATGGAAAATGCGGCACGATTTGAATCTTTAAATAATCAAACGCTAAAAGATTATGGATCCAACCCATTTGTGATAAACATTGATGAATCAACAACGCAAAACAATACTTACCGCACCGCTTTATGGACTGGAGAGCATTTTCAGGTGACCTTGATGAGCATTGATGTGGGTGATGACATCGGGTTAGAAGTTCATCCGACGACAGATCAATTCCTGCGTATTGAGCAGGGGCAGGGGCTTGTTCAAATGGGGGACAGCCAAAATAACTTAGACTTTGAAGCAGAGGCCTCTGATGATTTTGCCATAATGGTCCCTGCTGGAAAGTGGCATAACTTAACCAATACCGGGGATGTACCATTAAAGGTTTACGCAATTTATGCCCCGCCTGAACACCCATTTGGCACTGTACATGAAACGAAAGCGATTGCTATGGCTTCTGAAGAACACGAATAAGGGAAAGTATGAGGATGGGAACGGATGAATTGACTTAGTTCCATCCTTATTATTTATTTCATTAATTACTAGACCCCCGGTGTTGTAAATTTTTTTATACCGGTTATGAAAAAACCCTTAACAAGTTAGTTAAGGGGCATAGATAACGATTATCCTAAAACTTTAATATTTTCCTCATTGCTTTTACGTAAGTTCTCTAGGAGCTCACCAACTTTTTCGTTTTTCTTTTGAGCTATTGCTTCTTGTTCCATTTGCGGTTTGATGGTTTCAAAGTCATGATCTGGAAGCTCTTGTCCTTGACTTTCGGCTTGTTTTTTATATTGTTCATAAATAGATTTTATCTCTTCCTCAGAAACGGTAATGTCGCCAATAGTATGATCAATATATTTATTGATTAGGAGCTGTTCCTGGGTTTGCTGTTTCAGTGTTTCTTCTGTTAAATTGTTTTCTTTTAGTGCCTCTTGGAATTTCTTGTCATCTTCGAACTGTGATTTGAGTTGATCAATCTCAGTATCGATTTCGCTTGGCTGCACCGCTACGCCCTCGGTTTTAGCAGTCTGAAGAAGTAATTCTTGATTAATTAGTTGATCCAATACAGATTTTTCAAGATTTTCCTTTGTTTTACTGTCTAGCTCATCTACATTGATTCCCTGCTGCGCATATGAATTTTTTGTTGCTTTTAGACGATTGTCATAGTCTTTTTTTAAAATTTCTTCCCCATTAACCGTAGCGACAACTCCACCGGCTTCCTCTGTTTTTTCTGTTTCTGAACCTTCGCTGCTGCAAGCACCTAGTAGGAAAAGTGCTGAGAAAAGCAATATAAACCCTGTAGAAATTCTCTTAAACATCGTTTTCGCCCCTTTCGAATGCATGGTTCGTATTTTAACACAGATAATGGGACGAGAAGATGATGTAAATAAATTGTTATTACATTGTAATGTTAGAATATAGAACTTTACAGGGCTGAAAGCCATTTTCCTAAGATTCTTGCCGGCTTTTGGCTCTCATCAGGGGCATGAAGACCGTATTTATGGGATTCTATCTGTCTAATGGTTTTCATAAGGGGCGTGAAGACCGTATTAATGCGATCCTATTAGTCAAATGGCTTTCATTAGGGGCATGAAGACCGTATTCATGGGATTCTATGAGAACGTATTTAATTTTGTGTAAATGGTTATAACTTCCAATAAGGAGATGATCATTTATGCAAGATTTTAGAGATATGACAATTAGAGAATTAGCTGGTCAGTGTGAAACGGTTGATGATATTCAAGTGATGATTAGGGAGCTTTTTAAAGAGACTCTCCAACAGGTATTTGAAGCTGAAATTGAGGATCATCTCGGTTATTCTAAACATGATGTGGTAGGAAATAACTCCGGAAATAGTCGGAATGGATATAGTAAAAAGACCATTAAATCCAAGTATGGAGAAACTGATTTAAGGATACCAAGAGACCGAAATGGACAGTATGAACCTCAAATCATTAAGAAGTATGAAACATCTATTAATGGGTTAGAAGATCAAATTATTGCGCTTTATTCCAAAGGAATGTCTACTCGTGATATCGAGGATCATATGAAGGATATTTATGGTGTTCATGTTTCACCATCTATGGTAAGTAAAGTGACAGATAAAATATTGCCGTTAGTTTATGAATGGCAATCTCGTCTACTAGATCCTGTTTATCCAATTGTGTTTTTAGATGCTATTCACTTTAAAGTAAAGCATGAGAATAGGATTATTAATAAAGCAGCTTATACCGTTCTAGGTGTTAATACCGATGGTATTAAAGACATTCTGGGCATCTGGATTGGTGAAAATGAGAGTGCTAGTTTTTGGCTCAATGTCTGCCAAGAATTGAAAAGTCGGGGAGTTCAAGACATTCTAATTGCTTGTAAGGACGGGCTTTCTGGGTTCACGGAGGCAATTAATGCCACGTTCCCTCAAACAAATGTTCAATCTTGTATTATTCATCAATTGCGTAATACGCTAAAGTTTGTTCCTAGTAAATTGCGTAAAGAGGTAACCGATGACCTAAAAAAGGTTTATAAAGCTTATACTCTCAAACAAGCTGAAACAGCTTTTGAGGAATTTAAAGATAAATGGGGTCAGAAATACCCTTCTGTTATTAAATCTTGGGAGACAAATTGGCTCGAACTTACGACTTATTTTACTTATCCAGTTGAGATTAGAAAGATAATTTATACAACAAATACGATTGAGGCATTTCATAGACAACTCAGAAAAGTGACTAAAACAAAAACAGCTTATCCAACAGATAATGCGCTTAGAAAGATTATTTACCTAGCTACCATGGGGGCAACAGAAAAATGGACTGTTCCTCTTCCAAGTTGGTTAGAATGTAGACAACAATTTGAAATCATGTTTGAGGGTCGCCTGGAAGGATGATTTACCAATTAGTTAGGTTACGTGTTAGGGCTTTGCCCTAAGGGTTTATCGCATTATGTTCTCCCAAAAGGAAAAAAGAGAGGAATAATCCCCTCTCCTTTTGTACAGAACCCTATTAGGTGCTCAGGTTGCTCCCCAGCATTGCCTTATCCCCCTAATAGGTAATAATATTAGTTAGCATTTACTTATTTAATGTAATAAAACTATTTACACAAAATAATCTACATTCCCGATTCTATCTGTCTAATGGTTTTCATAAGGGGCATGAAGACCGTATTTATGGGATTCCATCTGTCTAATGGTTTTCATAAGGGGCATGAAGACCGTATTCATGGGATTCTATCTGTCTAATGGTTTTCATAAGGGGCGTCAAGACCGTATCCATGGGATTGTATTAGTCAAATGATTTTCATAACGTTTATGAAGACCATATTTACCGGATTCTATTCGCCTTATGGCTTTCATTGATGTTATGAAGACCATATTCATCAGAATCTATCCCCCTTTTGGTTTTCAACACAGTCGTAAAGGCTAAAGCCATAGCTTTCATCACGAAAGTAATAGCTAGAGTTAGAGACTCATAGACTAGAATGAAAAGGTAGGAAGCCTTTAACTTGTTTATTTTAAAAATTCAGAATAAACTAACTATATGAATTAATTTTTAAGGGGGAATTATATTGTCAGGGAGATTTACTGGTAGAGTAGCATTTGTTACGGGTGGAGCAAGAGGAATCGGGAAAGGTGTTGCATTGAGGTTTGCAGAAGAGGGAGCGAAAGTAGCGATCATTGATGTCGATGAGGTGACGCTAAGTGCGACAGTGGAGGATTTCCGAGAAAAAGGTTATTCGGTATATTCACAGGTCGCAGATGTAGCGGAAGCTGATCAAGTACAGGGCGCTGTAGAGCAAACGGTGCAAACATTTGGGTCTATTGATGTTCTTGTTAACAATGCAGGGGTGACGAAGGATAACTTACTATTTAAAATGACGGATGAAGATTGGGAAGATGTCATGGGTGTTCATCTTCGAGGGGCCTTTAATGCTGCCCGTGCGGTACAGAAATACATGGTTGATCAAAAATACGGAAGAATCATCAATATTTCATCGACCTCGGCGCTTGGAAATCGCGGGCAAACGAATTATTCCGCCGCGAAAGCGGGTTTACAAGGATTCACGAAAACATTGGCCATCGAACTTGGGAAATATAACATCACCACAAATTGTATTGCTCCAGGTTTTATCGAGACAGACATGACAAGAGACACAGCCAAGCGGATTGGCATTACTTTTGAGGAGATGGTCCAGGGCAGCATCAAAAATATCCCTGTCGGCAGAATCGGAGCTCCGGCGGACATTGCCAATGCGGCAGCATTTTTTGCAGATGAAAAATCTTCATTTGTTAATGGACAAGTACTTTATGTTGCCGGTGGACCTACAGTTTAATGCATTACAGTGGAGGTAAGCGGCAGGTTGACTATAGAAAATAGTGTGACAATAATATTAAAATTATTAAGAATATTATTAAAATACTAAAAATATCTTGATAAATATTATATAATGAGAGTCAAGAGAGTTTTGATGACTTGCTCCATAGGCAAAACACCAATCACTGCAGCGTTTTGGATAAATAGAGTATACATAAATATTCCTTTGCTTTCACAACTCTGACTCTAATTTTTGTAATATTCTAAAATAAGTAATTGGAGGTTTTATTACGATGATCTTTGAAATGAATGATAGAACGAAAGAGTTGCGAGAAAGACTCATTACTTTCATGGATGAGGTATTTTATCCAAATGAAGCTTTATATCAGCAGCAGCTGAATGAAGGTGGAAATCGTTGGAAGGTTGTACCGATTATGGAAGAAATGAAGGCAAAAGCAAAAGAAGCAGGATTATGGAACTTATTTTTACAGAGCAAGGAACATGGTGCCGGTTTAACAAACTTAGAGTATGCTCCGTTAAAGGAAATTATGGGACGTGCTTTAAATGCGGCAGAAGTGTTCAACTGTTCGGCTCCTGATACAGGAAATATGGAGTTGTTGGAGCAATTTGGTTCCCCTGAGCAGAAAGAGAAGTGGCTGACTCCTTTATTAAATGGTGAGATTCGTTCGGCATTTGTCATGACTGAGCCGGCTGTTGCGTCATCAGATGCAACCAATATTTCGGCTGAAATCAAGAGGGATGGGGATGAGTATGTACTGAATGGCCGAAAATGGTGGATTTCTGGGGTTATGCATCCGAAATGTGAACTTTTAATCTTCATGGGCAAAAGCAACCCGAACGGCGAAAGACATAAACAGCATTCGATGATTATCGTACCGATTAACACACCTGGCATCAAAATTGAAAGATGGCTTCCGTTATACGGGTATGATGATGCGCCACATGGTCACGCGATCGTAGAATTCAAAGATGTCCGCGTTCCTGCCGAGAACATGATTCTTGGAGAAGGCAGAGGATTTGAAATTGCGCAAGGCAGACTCGGACCTGGGCGAATTCATCACTGTATGCGCCTTATTGGTTTAGCAGAACGTTCTTTAGAACTGATGATTAAGCGCGCTCAGGAACGTGTTGCTTTTGGTAAAAAGGTTTCTGACCAAGGAGTGATCCGCAATTGGATCGCAGAGTCCAGAATTGAAATCGATCAAGCGCGGCTTTTAACGCTTAATGCAGCACATATGATGGATACCGTCAGAAACAAAGTTGCCAGAAAAGAAATCGCGATGATTAAAGTTGTTGTTCCAAATATGGCATTAAAAGTGATGGACCGCGCTATTCAGGTTCATGGAGGCGGGGGCGTTAGTGACGTATTCCCGTTAGCGAAGCTTTGGGCTCATTCCCGTCATCTTCGCTTGGCAGATGGACCGGATGAAGTACATGTTGAAACAGTTGCAAAGCTAGAAATTAGACACCAAAACGAAGCGAAATAGGAATGGAATGGTGGATGGCATCGTGATTCGGCCATCCATCTTTGGATGAAGACGGTTTTTTGTGGTCTAGGCTGACTAATGTGGTTTTCATAAGCAGAATGAAGACCGTTATTAGGGGCTTTGTCCTGCGTAATGGTTTTCATAAGCGGAATGAAGACCGTTATTAGGGGCTTTTTCCTGCGTAATGGTTTTCATAAGCGGAATGAAGACCGTTATTAGGGGCTTTGTCCTGCGTAATGGTTTTCATAAGCGGAATGAAGACCGTTATTAGGGGCTTTGTCCTGCGTAATGGTTTTCATAAGCAGAATGAAGACCGTTTCTAGCGGCCCCGACCTGCGTAATGGTTTTCATAAGCTTTTTATTAGAGGAGGTATATGATGAAGTATCCAAATATACATACAGGATTAAAGGTTCATGCGAAAGAGAGAGGCGATGAGACAGCGATTGTCTATGAAGATAAAAGGGTCAGTTATCGCGAATTATATAATAGGGTGAATTCACTTGGGCAGGCGATGATGAAGCAAGGGTTAAAGAAAGGTGATCATGTTCTGATTTACATGCGAAATCGTTTGGAGATGGCGGAAATTTATTATGCGATTTCTTTCATTGGAGCAGTCGCAGTTCCGATTAACTATATGGTTAGGGGTCGCGACCTTGCGGAACTCATCAATACGTCTGATGCCGTCTTTGCCTTTGTGGAGATTCAGAAGCTGGCCGATTTCGAAGAGGCTTTGCCTAATTTGGCGAAAATTACTCCTCGTCACACCGTATTGGTGGGGAATGATGCCGATGGAGAAGCGAAAATGAAGTATATCGACTATTCCACTTTTTTCCTCAATGAAGAAGTTCAGGAAATTGATGTGGAAGTTGGTCCCGAGGATTTATCTGTCTTTATTTATTCTTCCGGTACGACGTCGCTTCCAAAAGGGATCATGCTGACACATGGGGCGATGCTGACTCGAAGTGCTTTATCGCTTGTTGAGTGGGGGATTAACGAGGAGGATACTGTTCTTCTAACCACTCCAATGTATCACAGCATTGGTCATGGGAGCTTGTTATCATTGAGTTCACACGGAACTCGTCTCATCATAACAAGGGAGTTCGACCCTGAGAAAACCCTGCAGTACATGCAAGATGAAAAAGTAACTTATGGGATTTTCGTTCCAACTCAGTACAATATGATGCTGCAAGTACCAAATATTGACCAATATGATTTTTCGTCGGTAAGGCTGCTGATTTCGGGTGGAGCACCGATTCAGGCGGAAACGAAGAGAAAAATTATGGATACGTTTGGCTGTGAGTTTAGTGAGTTTTTTGGAAGCTCAGAGACCGGGGTTATTGTTATCTTGAGATCCAAAGATGTGATTCGAAAAACGAAATCGGTTGGCGTGCAAACGGAAATTGCTGAAGTCCGTCTTGTAGATGACAATGGAAATTTTGTTGGAGTGGGAGAAGAAGGGGAATTCGCTTGCAGATGGGAAGGATTATTCTCAGGCTATTATAATCTCCCTGAAGAAACGCGGAAAGCCTTCATGGAAGACCGCTGGTTTAAGCTAGGCGATATGGGGAAAATGGATGAAGAAGGCTATTTCTACCTTCTTGATCGTAAAAAAGACATGATTATTAGCGGCGGAGTCAATATTTATCCAAAGGATATTGAAGAAGTTCTGACAAGTCATGAGGCAGTATTAGAGGCGGCTGTCATCGGTGCCCCTGATGAAAAATGGGGAGAGAAAGTTAAGGCCTTTGTCGTCTGCAAAGCAGGAAAAACGGTGGAGAAGGAAAAACTAATGGAATACTGCAACAAGCAGCTGGCGAAATTCCAAAGTATTAAAGAAGTTGAATTTATTGATTCTCTTCCGCGTAATCCTTCAGGGAAAATTTTAAAAAGGGAGCTTCGGAATGTAGGCTCTGCGAACATATAGTATTTCAGTTGAAGGACAGGCAGCCTCATTAATTCGGGGCTGCCTGTCAGTCATGCATTTTAGATATAGATATCACCGTGCAATCATAGAATGATAGATAGGGATTATTTTCCAATGGGTATGCAATGATACATTCAATTCAATTTTTCAAAACACTGGAAGGTGAGATGCTATGAAAACTCAAATGTACCCTTATGCCGCCGCATTGCTGAATGCAGCGATTGTCGGTTTGTCATTTTTGTTCACTAAACTTGCTCTACAGGTATCAACGCCGATGGATACACTGGCCTACCGATTTTTGTTTGCGTGGGCAGGGTTAACATGCTTTTTATTTTTTTCTCCCAAATCCTTTGCCATAAAAGTGAAAGGGAAGAGAAACATCCTCTCTCTTTTAGCTATTGCCCTTTTTTACCCAACCTTATTTTTTAGTTTTCAAGCGTTTGGGTTAGATTTGGCCACATCAGCAGAAGGGGGAATTATTTTTGCCTTTGGACCAGCGTTAATTGCCCTGATGGCAGCTTATTTTCTCAAAGAAAAAACGAATAAAAAACAATATGCGTTTATCTTTTTATCTATATTTGGGGTATTGTATATTTTCTTTATGAAGGGGTTTTCTATCAATGTGGATCAACCAGGACATTCTTTAGGCATTCTCTTGTTGCTGCTTTCTTGTCTTTCCATTGCTAGCTATACAATTATGGCGAGATATTTGTCTGTCTCATACAGTCCGATTCAGCTCACCTATATAATGGTTACCTTTGGGTTTATTTTCTTTAATGGATATGCGATCGTCGAGAATATCATAAATGGCCAGCTGCTTGCTTTCTTGGCGCTTTTTCAAAATCATGTCTTTGTGTTATCTGTCGGCTTTTTAGGAATATTAGCCACGATGTGTACATCGTTTTTATCAAACTATTCACTCTCCAAGTTATCAGCCTCGCAAATGGGTATTTTTTCAAATATTGCTACGGTTATTTCCATTGCAGCGGGGGCTGTTATTTTGCATGAACCTATATATTATTATCACATCATCGGTTCGGTGCTGATTATCATCGGGGTACTGGGGACAAATCTATCGAAGGAACGTGGTGTGAAAAGAGATACTAGTATGGTCCACCATTCGCGGACACCGTGATTAGAACGATCGCTGTTAAGACCGTTTTTTATGAAAAATTTTAAAAATGGTCGTTAAGAAACTCTATTAAGACCCATCGTTTAAGATTTTTGATGTATTTGGGAGATAAGAAGTTCCCTTATGAACCGGTACTGACAGTTTTAAGCTATTTTTGGCTATTAGACTGCTATTTTTCGAAAAACAGCCCTGGTCCTCGCCTCTCAAATTTAAGGCAGGGTCAGGGCAGTTTCGTTATTTATTAATTTTTGCTTCTTCTTGTTCTTGAAGTTTCCGCCAGAGGATTTTTCCGCTTCCGGATACAGGAAGCTGATCAAGGAACTGGATAATCCTTGGATATTTATAAGCAGCCATATGCTGTTTCGACCATTCTATAATATCTTCCTCTGTAGTAGTCCCCTTGCTCTTCTCATTAAGAACGATAAATGCTTTAACCGTCTCACCGCGCCGTTCATCAGGTACGCCTATCACACATGCGTTTTCGACTGCAGGGTGTTTATACAGCGTCATCTCCACCTCTGCTGGCCACACCTTGAACCCGGAAGCATTAATCATTCGCTTAACTCGGTCCACCAGGAAGAAATAACCTTCTTCGTCATAACGGGCAATATCCCCGGTTCGGAAGTATTCCTTTCCTTCAAATGTTACGAAGGCACTTCTTGTTTCATCAGGACGATTCCAGTACCCTTTGAACACTTGCGGCCCTCGGACAATTACTTCACCTTGTTCATTTGGTCCGAGTTCTTTTAGCGAAACTGGGTCAATTACTCTTGCGTCCACATCAAACTGCGGAACGCCGAGACATTGCAGCTTTGGTCGATCCAGCGGGTTTTGGTGAGTTTGCGAGATTGTTTCTGTCAAACCATAGCCTTCTACATAACGGACTCCTGTCAGTTCATAAAGTTTTTCACCAACCGCCTCAGGGAGTGGTGCACCACCGCCGCCGATCATGTTGAGAGAATCGATACGATAGTTTTTTAGATTAGGATTCGCCAAGAAATCCACGACCATGGTGGAAATGTTCGTCCATCGTGTACACTGGTATCGTTCAACGAGCTTTAAGGCAACGTCTCGATCCCACCGCGTCATAATTACCATCGTGGATCCTAAGTAAATCGGTGCATTCATATTATGCTGCAGGCCAGTTACATGGTAAAGCGGAAGTGTGGATAATCCAACGTCAGCTGGAGAAGATTGCGACCAGACAACGCCGCTTAAAAGCGTGGCTTGCAGTGTTTTATGTGTATGCATACAGCCTTTTGGTTTCCCTGTTGTTCCAGATGTATATGGCAAACAGCAAAGATCATCTGATTTTGCGCGAGCAGGAAGCGGTTCAATCCCAGCAGCTAAGGCTTGATTCCAGTCGATGATTGCCGGTGATGGGAAAGATTGCTTAGGAGCAGCAACCACTTCAGGGACATTGTAATCCAAATTTTGCTGAGCATATTCTGAGTAAGCGGCAACAACAATCGATTGAAGGGGAGTGGAACTTATGCAAGGTTCAATTTCAGGTACTAACTCTTGACCGGTAATGGCGACCTTTGCATCACAATCTGATAAGTAAAAGGCTACTTCATCTTTTACATTCATTGGATTGATCGGCACGACAACCGCATCACAGCGCAAAATCGCATAAAAGGCAATAATGTACTGTGGTGAATTTTGCATATACAGAACAACTCGATCACCTTTTGCCACACCTAATTCTTTTTGGAGGTAGCCAGCTAGTTGATTTACCTCCTTATAGAGCTGTGAATAGGTCATTTCTGAGCCGTAAAAAACAATTGCTCTTTTATTGGGGTAACGCTTATTAGTCATTTCCAAGTTGTCATAAATCGTTGATTCTGGAATCGGTAAAGATTTCGGTAAACGCTTTGGCCAAAATTCGTAATGTCTAGTAAACATAAAAATGGTCACCACCTGTGAAAGATTTTGCGAACGAAACTGCAATCGCTTACAATAATACATAATCTAAATATAGTTGAATATTCAGAAAAAATAAAATATTTTGCGGTATTTTTTTAAAAAAAATGGACATAGAGACATTGAAACCTTTTCCTTCTAATTTATAAAAAGATCGCGTATAATTTATATAATTCCTATGTGAAAGGTTGGTATTGACGATGGGAACTAAAATCCAGTCTATTCCGAGACCGCTTGTGAGATTAAATCAATGGTTGATTGTCTTAGGTGTATTGTGCACGTGGATACTGCAGAATGAATTATTTTTATTAGTGCCGTTGTTAGCGGGCATTTGCGGTTTGGTGTTTAAGGTTAATCCTATTATTAAAATTGGAAAAGTATTTTTGAGAAAACATCCATCTGAATACATTCCAGAAGACTTTGAACAGCAGCAGTTTAATCAGCTTATTGCAGTTGTCTGTCTATCGATAGCGTTTGTTAGCTATTCGTTGGGCTGGGCTACTGTCGGTATGACTTTTACGATTATGGTCGCATTAGCAGCAATTATTGCAATACTTGGTTTTTGTATCGGCTGTTATATCCGTTTTCAGTGGCAGCAGTATTCTTATAGAAAAAGTTTGAAAAATTAACAGAGCAGCAGAAATAACAGCACTCTAATTGTTTGATCATGTATCTAACAATTGGAGTGCTGTTATTTCTGCTGCCTCTTTTATTTAAAAGTCCAATAATTATTCAGTGTGAAGTTGATCAATGGAATAATTAACGTAGTGACCAACTCCCCAATTGTATAGTGAAGTGATAACACTTTGACAATGATAAACATAATGATAAAGTTTAAAATAAAACCAATAAAAGCAGCAATAAAAAAGCGCATTAATCTACTATGAGAGAAGTCGCTGACAAAGGTATATTTTTTGTTTAGCATAAATGAAATAATCGTCATGATGATAAACGAAATGGCCGATGCGAGTAATGGATCCTCCTCAAAGAATTCGACCATAATAAATACACAAAGAAAGTAAACAACTGTGCTTATACAGCCAACCAAACTATATTTCATAAATTTAATTCTTCGCCGATGGGGTCACCTAATACAACTAATTTATTTGCAAACCGCTTATAGACGAATAACATATTTCGGTCTTTCGTCCAAAAGAGTTCCTTATCTTGAAGGAAAATAAGATGCGAGGCATGATTGCCGCCATTTTCTTTTAAAAAGGAAAGTAATAAATCAAATTCAGATGAAGTTAACGCTTTTTTCACCTTGTGTTTTTTTCTAAAGGAATGAATCATCATACTAAACATGTAGGTTTCCTCCTGATAAAAATCACCTATTAAATAATACCACATAGAAGGTTAATAGAAACTATAAACTTTTTATCAAGAGCAGGTAAGATTTAGAATGTGGAAATTGAGGCAGAGGGAAGCAGATACTAGTGAAATAATTCATATTTAAGGCCAGTCTACCATAGCAGCAGAGACTGGCCAGAGTTTTTATTTTTTCAGCTGTTTGCGCGGAATCCCAATCTTACGGCCAGCATTTTCTGGCCAAGGATCATTCTTCGTTTTGTCATACGCTTCTTTAAGAGCATTTTGAATTTTCTCCGGAAAGCGACCGGCTTTTCTCGTTATCTGGCTGACAGCAAGGAACATGCTTTCACAAGTTGCCAGCAAATCTCCGTCGGCATTTCGCATTTCTTCATAAAAATGAATTCTTTTTTCGTCATATTGCAATATTCTTCCGAATATTTTGAAATCTTTCCCTTCAGTAATCTCTTTAAAGTATGAGATATGTGTTTCTAAAGTGAAAATGGTCAATTGATTTTCTTCTCGACCAGCATCATCAAATCCAATTGAACCGGTAAACTTGCCTGATGCCTTATTAAAGACCAAATAGTAGGCTGTAACGTTCATATGCTGGTTGTGATCTAAGTACTTTTCTTTTACATAATCCTCGTATAATAGTTCCATGACTTTACCTCCTGTATCGATATTTATATTATTCTACATGTTTCGTTGATTTCCTGTTAAAGTTGGCGAATTTCAGATCCTGAATAAAATTTCCATCCTAACAAATAATTTAATTGAACTCTGAAAAAAGAATGGGAGGCCGAAAGAAATGGATAAGAATAAGTACCCATTTGCCAACTTGAACGATCAAGATCTTCAGCAGGTAAATCAACTTGAAAAAAAGCTAAGTGAAGAAAAAGGCGAAGAAGTCATTCTCATTGCGTATGAAGATGATAATAATCAATAAAAATTTAAAGTGACCATCTTACTCGTAAACGGGCTCTCTTTAAAGGGGCAAAACAGTAGATCGCAATGCAATTAGGGTGCGAAATCGTCGTGATTTCTCACCCTTTTGTTATGGCTATATTGAGGGTTTTGGGTGAATTTCATAAGTTATTTAACCAGTTACATCTTTTGCACATCAAAAGAGAACCCGTTACTCACTCGTGAGGTGGTTATTCTATTCTTTTGAAACCCTTGAAGTAGACATGACTGCCAATCTTAGGGATAATTTTCTTGTGCTTAACTTTAATTGAGTTGATTTTGAGTAATCTATCGAGAGAAGGGTCAAAAATGAAGGTCATTGGAATTGATTTGTCCGGTCCCAGCAATCATAGGGACACGTTTCTGGCTGTTTTTGAAAAAAAGGAAAATGAACTAAGCTTTGTTAAATGTGACGGAAACTTGAGTGATGAAGACATACTAAATGAGATTGCTGCACTGGCGCAGGTCGATGAAGTTGTGATTGGAATTGATGCCCCTTTATCTTATCAAGATGGAGGAGGAGACAGAAAATCTGATAGGGAATTGCGAAAGTTTATCGTGAAGCTGGGGATGAGGTCTGGTTCGATCATGCCGCCAACATTAACGAAGATGGTTTATTTGACACTTAGAGGGATTAGGTTAAGCAGAGAAATTTCAGGAATCGTCACAGCCCATCCCATTTCGATCGTGGAAGTGCACCCAGGGGCTGTCATGGGTTCAAGAGTTCATCCGAAAGAACTGTCATTTGTCTTAACCTATAAGCAGGAAATAGAATCGCGAAATTTCTTATTAAAATGGCTTACACATCAAGGTTTGAAGGGAATCCCAAGCTTAGTCGCCGATGAAACTCATTCACTAGATGCATGCGCGGCGGCTTTGGGTGCTTGGCATTGGAAAGATTCCGCATATTCCCCGAAATGGTTATTTCCTGCCGATCCACCTCTTCACCCTTTTGTATATTGTTGTTGAAATTTCGCAAATGATGAAAGAAAAACAAGTGGCTGATTACGACTGTGATCGATTTGCTGCGTTTTGTATTAGATTGTGCAGATTTATGTCATATTCTGCGCTTTCCTAGGAAATGTTTCTAATTTTGGAAGTTCGCTTAGAAATTTAGTATAGTAATGAATGCAAAAGATATTTTTTTCAAAGGAGATTTGGTGAAATGAAATTTGTTACATTAAACAATGGTGTTAAAATGCCGCAACTTGGATTTGGAGTTTGGCAAGTTGAAAACGACGAAGCAACAACGGCAGTAGCGAAAGCTCTTGAAGTGGGCTATACGTCCATTGACACTGCGATGATTTATCAAAATGAAGAGGGTGTTGGAAAAGCGCTTAAGGAATCTTCTGTCCCTCGTGAGGAATTATTTATTACTACAAAAGTATGGAATAGTGATCATGGATATGAAAACACTCTGCGTGCCTTTGATGAAAGCTTAGAAAGATTAGGACTTGAATATGTTGATCTCTATTTGATTCATTGGCCTGCACCTCAATACGATGAGTATGTTGATACATATAAAGCATTAGAAAAGCTGTACCATGATGGGAAAGTGAAGGCTATTGGCGTTTGTAACTTTGAAATTCCACATTTGGAACGACTTTTAAAAGAATGTGAAGTTGTACCTGTACTAAATCAAGTCGAATGTCACCCGTATCTATCACAAAATGAATTAAAAGAGTTTTGTGCTAAACATGATATTTATGTTGAGGCATGGAGTCCGCTTGAGCAAGGGGGAGAAGTGCTGCAAGACGAAGCGGTGATGAAAATTGCTAAAAATCATGGAAAAACACCTGCTCAAGTCGTGCTGCGCTGGCATCTGCAAAATAATACGATCGTGATCCCAAAATCCGTTACTCCATCAAGGATAGAAGAAAACTTCCAAGTTTTTGACTTTGAACTTACTTCCGAGGAAATGAATGAAATCCATAAATTAAATAAGGATAGACGCAGAGGACCGCATCCGAATGATATGAATGTTCGATAGGGGATACTGCAACAGATGGGGCCAGAGAAGTTCTCTGGTCTTTTTGTGTTTGTGAACAATTCCGTCAGAAAATCCACTTTCACTCTACTTTTCATGCAATGATTGTAAAAAAATGTAATCTTCATTAAGAGAAAACAAAGCACTTTCTCTCTCTAACTTAATAATTACATAAAATTACCAAATCGTACATAATAGATATTTTTATCCTAAAAGGATACTTTAACTACTGTATGCATTTTAGATGCGATGCTTTGTCGATTAGCAATTAAGGTTAAGGAGATTGATACGATGAAAAGTAGATTTATGGGAAAATTGAGTATTTTTACTGTTCTTTTTGTACTTTTTCTCGCATTTATACCTACTAAAGGTTTTGCTAATGAGTCTATGCTGCCTGAGGCGCCTGTTTTTTTTGATGGGAAGCCGTATGATACCAAGTATGCAATGAGGAATGGCCATTTCCTTGTGCCCGCGATTTTCCTCAAGCATGCCGGTGTTTTGGTAGATTGGGATCCGAAATGGCGTTCAGTTGTGTTCCAGGCGAAAGGAAATAAGTTTGCTGTACATACAGGAAAGAAGTTTACTGATGATTATGACGGTGCAACACGGACATGGAAAAGAGGTGTACTGTCAACAGAGCCATTTGAGTTTGAGGGCGAAGTATTTGTTCCACTAATCGATGTTGCAAAAAAACTGGATATGGATGTACGGTTTGATTCCAAAATCAATCGAACATTTATTACAACAAAGATTCCAGAGCAGTCTAATCTTGTTCGTTCTGTAAATAGTCCCAAGAAGCTTGTCGCCCTTACTTTTGATGATGGGCCAGAAGATTATTACACTCCTATGATTTTAGATATTTTGAAAGAAAAAGGCGTACCCGCAACATTCTTTGTTATGGGTCAGAAAGTCAATCAGTTTCCAGAAATGATGAGGCGTATTGTGAATGAAGGTCATTCGTTTGGCAATCATACATTGTCCCATCCTGACTTAAGAAAAGGGTGGTCATCAGATGTTAGAGAGGAAATCCAGTCGACACAGCAAGTATTGGGAAAAGTTATAGGGAAAAAATCAGATATATTTCGTCCTCCATATGGTGCGATCACAAAAGCCGACCAAATTGTACTAAGTCAGATAGGTTTGAGAGGGATTGGATGGTCTGTTGATACACTGGATTGGAGTGGAATGTCCGCAGAAGGAATCTTAGAAATTGTACAAAGACAAATCACACCAGGAGGAGTTGTGCTGCAACATAATTTCCAAGATGGACGATTGCTTGATGGTACTGTTAAAGCACTTCCGCAAATAATAGAAGAGTTGCAAGCCCAAGGATACACATTCGTAACAATCCAAACGCTGCTGGATATAGGAGAGGCGGTCTATTAATTCAAAGCTTTCAGGAATCAGCAATGGTAGCTGGTTCCTTTTTTGCATGTTCATACGAGTACTCTAAGATAATTGTACACTTGGACCCGCCGTATGTAACGGGGTATTGGGTGAATACAATGGTTTTAATAGGTTTGCATGAATATGTATTTTTGTATTTAAAAATGCTTTGTAGATGGGCGCACTGTTGAAAACGTTTACAAGATTAAGAGCATAAATATTCAACAAATAGTGACAAAGTGGTTGTCAAATTTAATAGATTTCTCTATAATTTAATTATTATAAAAACATGTAACGAAATATAACTTGGGGATGAGAGGTAATATAACGTGACTAATGCTATAGCATTAACTTCAACTTTAGAACAAATAAAAGAAACGATACATAATAAAAGTGTTGAACTGCTGCACTTGCAATTTGTTGATATTGAGGGGATTTTAAAGCAGGTAACAGTAACCGCTGAACAATTAGATGATGTGGCAGATGGAAAACAGATGTTTGATGGCTCATCTATTAAAGGATTTTCTCCGATTAATAAATCAGATCTTTATTTACAGCCGGATCTTTCTACTTTTGCTGTTCTTCCTTGGACAGAAGAAGAAGGGTATGCAGAAGCCCGATTTCTATGTTCCGTTGTCAATCCGGACGGCACTCTTTTTGAAGGGGACACAAGAAATGTTTTAAGAAAGACAGTTGAGCGTGCGGCGGACCAAGGCTATACGATTTCCGTAGGTCCTGAACTAGAGTTTTTCCTTTTTAAAAATGATGAAGATGGATATGCGACTCGAGTATTAGGTGATCGTTCAGGTTACTTTGAACCATCACCGCATGACCTTGGAGAACGTGTTCGTCTTGAAATCTATCGCGCTTTAAAAAAGATGGGCTTTACCATTGAAGCTTCTCACACTGAGGTAGCAGAAGGGCAGCACGAAATTAACTTTAAATACGCTGACGTGCTCACTGCAGCAGACCTGGCCACTACCTACAAATGGGTCGTGAAGACAGTAGCACAGAAATTTGGAATGCATGCGACGTTTATGCCAAAGCCAGTGTTTGGAATAGCTGGTTCTGGGATGCACGTGAATATGTCCTTCTTTAAAGGAAGTGAAAATGCATTTTATGATCCTTCAGATGAGCTGCAGTTATCAAAGGAAGCTTATCACTTTATTGCAGGTGTATTAGAAAATGTTAGCAGCTTTGCGGCGGTAACGAATCCGCTGGTTAACTCTTACAAGCGTTTGGTTCCTGGTTATGAAGCACCTTGTTATTTGGCTTGGTCTGCCTCTAACCGTTCAGCCCTTATCCGTATTCCAGCAAAAAAAGGGATTGCGACACGTGTAGAATTACGCTGTCCAGATCCAGCTGCTAATCCTTATTTAACCTTTGCTGTGATTGCATCGGCAGGTTTGGACGGAATTGAAAAAGGATTAGAAGCTCCTGCTCCTGTAAACGAAGATATTTTCCATATGAGTGAAGAGCAGCGGGCATTTAATGGGATTGACAGCCTGCCAGAAAGCTTAAGAGATGCAATTGATGCATTAGAATCTGGAGATATTGCTTATAAAACACTTGGCGAACATGTGTTTAGAGAATATGTTTCATTGAAAAAAGCAGAATGGAATAGCTATCGTACGGCTGTTCATGCTTGGGAAATGGAGAATTATCAAACGAAATTTTAATATACAAAGAAAGAAGGCGAATTCCTGGGAGTATTCGCCTTCTTTCTTATTGATTAGATTGATTTGCAAGCCTGAGGTATCAAAAAAACTAAAAAATCATATGTGCAGCAAGGGCAACGATTGGCAAGGAAATCAGTGTTCGCTGCAGGAAGATGATGATTAATTCCCAAAAGGAAACGGGAATCTTTGAACCAAGCAGCAATCCGCCTACTTCTGACATGTAGATGAGCTGGGTTACAGAAACGCTGGCAACAATGAATCTTGTCATTTCACTCTCAATTCCGGCTCCAATGACAGACGGCAGGAACATATCAGCGAATCCGACAACCAATGTTTCTGAAGCGGCTTTCGCTTCAGGTACTTGCAATAACTCTAACAGCGGGATAAACGGGATCCCTAGGTACTGGAAAATGGGAGTGTATTCAGCCAGGATTAAGGCTAATGTTCCAAGCGCCATAACAATTGGTGCAACGCCCATCCACATATCAAGGATGTTTTTTGTGCCAGAAAGAAAGAAATCACGTAATCCTCTTGCTTTCCCGGCTTTCGCGAGCGCTTGTGAAAATCCCCATGTTAGAGGTGTGTATCCTTTCGGAATTTGATCTTCTATATACTCTTCTGATTTCGCGGTAAAATACGTATCAGGTTTTCTTGATAACGGCGGGATTCTTGGTGCGATAAAAGCAGTAATCAATCCTGCAGCCGTAATCGTGATGTAAAAAGGGACAAACAGATGACCAAGTCCAACTTGGGAAATGACAACCAAGCAAAAGGTAATGGAGACAACGGAAAAGGAAGTCCCGATGATGGCGGCCTCTCTTTTTGTATAAAAGCCCTCTTCATACTGTTTGCTCGTTAGTAGTACACCAATTGTTCCATCGCCCAGCCATGAAGCAATGCAATCGATGGAAGACCTGCCAGGCAGTTTGAAAAGCGGCCGCATGATTTTAGTTAATAAAGTCCCGATAAATTCAAGTAACCCAAAATTCAAAAGCAGCGGCAGGAATAATCCAGCGAATAAAAATACGGAAAAAAGGACTGGTAATAAGTCGTATAGAAGCAATCCGCCTGTATTTTCAGACCAAATCATTTCCGGGCCTAATTGAAATAAGACGGAAACCGCAAAGATTGCGCCCAGTATTCGGGTGACAAACCAAATTGGCGGGACATCTAATAAGGTTTTTAAAAACGGATTACGATTCAAGACATTCGGACGTACTGTTTTTATCAAAATCGTTCCAATCATGGTTACCAGAATAATTACGGTCATGACCTGCGGCAAGTATGCGCCGAGCAAATCCTGAACCCATCCGGCTAATACCGCAATAGGAATCGTGATATTGTCATTATAGGCAATGGGGGTCATAAATAAGAAGATGCCGAGAAGTGACGGCAAGATAAAGGTTAATAACCTTTTAAGAAACTTTTCTTTTTGTAAAAATTGTTCCAACTAAACTCATCCTCGAAGTACATATTTATAAAGACTTATCTATTTTAATGCACAAAGATCTTCTTGCCAATGGGTTTTCCCAATCTGATAATTCCGTATATTATTTCCCTTTTCCGCTTCTATTAATGCGTGTGCGGGGAGTTTTCGAAAATGGGGTTGCAATCAGTTTATTCTTACTTGATTGTGTTAGACTTTTCATAATGTGATTATTTGTAGAATGGTAAGATAACGTCCTGCGTTGCTTACTAAGAAATAAGGGGAGTGAAAATTGAGAATTATCAAGGTGAAGGATTACGACGAAATGAGCAAGAAGGCAGCAGAGATAATAATTGAAAGAGTGAGGCGGGCTCCGGACATGGTTTTAGGTCTTGCTACAGGGGGAACACCAATTGGAACGTATCAAGAGCTAGTGAGTGATCATGTACATGCAGAGACCTCTTATCGGAACGTGACAACTTTTAATCTGGACGAATATATTGGACTTTCCGGTGAAAGTTCTCATAGCTACCGCGCTTTCATGAATAAACACCTTTTCGAATTAATCGATATTCTTGAAGAGAATATTCATATTCCTAACGGAGTTTCAGAGGATATTCAAAAAGAATGTATAGAATATGAAGAGCTTATCCAAAAGCATGGGGGGATTGATTTACAAATCCTTGGCATTGGACAAAACGGACATATTGGTTTCAATGAGCCGGGTACTTCTTTTGAATCGACGACACATATTGTTGAGTTAGATCCATCTACTCGAGAAGCGAATGCCCGATTTTTTAAAAATAGTGAGGATGTGCCAGAAAAAGCGATTACGATTGGGATCGCGACAATTATGAGAAGCAAAGAAATCCTGCTGCTCATTTCTGGTGAACAGAAAAGGGCGGCCTTCAAGCAGCTTGTAAACGGGGAAGTGGATGAAAAGTTCCCAGCTTCTGTTTTAAAGAAGCATCAGAATGTATCGATCATAGCAGATGATGCGGCGAGAGGAGATTAACCTTCGGCTCAGAATGTGAACTTTGCCCCACTAAATTCATGGTAAAATGGAGGAATGAGCATTCATAAATAAATTGAGCAGGATGCAGTTTAGGGTAAAAAGTGGTGAACTGATTTGAAGGATAAACTAAAAGAAGCAGATTTATATAAGCCTGTACAGAGATACTTTGTTCGAGAAGGCTATGAGGTGTATGGCGAAGTGAAGGACTGCGACGTGGCGGCGGTCAAGGATGATGAGCTGGTGATTGTGGAATTGAAACTTACGTTAAGTGTCGATTTGCTGATACAGGCGGCGAAGCGTCAGAAGTTAACGGATAAAGTGTATATTGCGATCCCTAAGCCAAAGCATCGGATGAATTCTCGGCAATGGACAGATAAATGTCATTTAGTGAAAAGACTAGAGCTCGGATTAATTCTCGTATCGTTTCCGGGGAATCGGACAAAAGCGGATATTCTTTTCCATCCGGCACCATTCAAGAGCAGTCAAAGCAA
The DNA here is from genome assembly GCF_900156875.1 of Robertmurraya dakarensis. Classification (GTDB taxonomy): domain Bacteria; phylum Bacillota; class Bacilli; order Bacillales; family Cytobacillaceae; genus Robertmurraya; species Robertmurraya dakarensis. The sequence continues at coordinate 162,411 of NZ_LT707409.1, forward strand.
AGCAAGGAACAAGTTTAAGAGAGAATCCTTGATGAAAGAAATTAACGGGCGCAGTGCTGACTACAATATTGGCGGCAGCAGTAAGACGAAAATTATGACAGCTTATAAGGAAAATTGCATTAAGATCGCTTGTTACTTAGACTATTTTGGTAATTTATCCCCAAAAGCTTTGAAAGAACTCGGAACGGGTATAAAAACTTCTTCGATTTTAACGAAGAATTATTATGGCTGGTTCGAGAGAGTGAAGCGCGGAGTCTATCAAATTACTGAAAAAGGTAAAGAAGAAATCAAGGACCATCAGGAAATGATAGAGTATTATTTGAAACAAGTTCAATAGTAGTTCTCTATTTTAAGAGATTCCTTTATGTGAAAAAATGAAAAACTGACCTAAACGGTATGGCGATGGCCAGCCGTTTTTTTGATTTACAAAACTTTTTGGCGGGGGAGGTCGTCTATTTTATGAGAAGGAGGAACGGAAGTGAATGAATTAACAGCAGAATCATTACATTTAGAAGATAAGGAAGTCCTTATCGATGAAATCATGAACAAGTACGGACAAGAGATCCTGCAGCTTGTCTACTCATATGTGAAGAACAAAGAAATTGCCGAGGATTTGACTCAGGATATATTTGTTAAATGCTATCGATCTCTATCTACCTATAAAGGTAAATCAAAGTTGAGAACTTGGTTATGGCGGATTGCGATCAATCATTGCAAGGACTATTTAAAGAGCTGGTATAACAAAAATGTGATGGTCACGGAAAATGAATATGTTTATTCGGGGGTACCAAATGAAAGTGCTGAGCAAACGGTTATTCAACATGATGAAGATCAACGATTGGCAGAAGTTGTGATGAGTTTGCCAATCAAATATCGTGAAGTGATTTATCTTTTTTATTTTGAAGAATCGCCTATTAAAGATATTGCCGCCGTCCTGCAAGTAAAGGAAAACACAGTAAAAACAAGACTAAAGAGAGCAAAAGAACTCCTAAAGGAAAGATTGGAGGATTAACAAATGGAGGATATGTTAAAAGGTCTTCGAAAATCAATGGAAAAAACGACCTTTAAAGGCTTGGAATTTTCAGAGGAGCAGCGTAGACGAGTTCATAAAAATATAAATAAAAAAATTGAAAGCGAAGAACACCTTCAATTAGCTATCCTGCAACTGCTGCTGCAAGAGAAAACAGGTTATGAATTGACACAGCTGCTGCGCGCCAGAGGAATTCAACAGTTTGAGGAAAATGAAGGGTTTTTATATACCTTGCTGCACCGCCTGGAACAGAATGGAGTCATAGCCTCAAGCTGGGACAGTGCAGGATACAAATATTACCAAATCCAGGATAAGGGGAGAAAAATGCTGCGAAAGGCAGAGAAAAATAATGCAAATAAGCGATTTGGGTGGAAAGAAATGATACAGGAGTGAGACAAAATTGATTAAAAAAGGGGAGCGTTTTTTAGAAGAAGTCACCAATCATATTAAATCAAAGGAAGCCAAGAAATTCGTAGCAGCGGAATTGCAATTTCACTTAATGAAAACGAAGAACTCATGGATTGAAAAAGGACTAAATGAGGAGGAGGCTGAAGAACAGGCGGTTGCACAAATGGGAAGTCCTGTTGTGCTAGGTCAGGAGCTGAATAAACTTCACCGTCCGAGGATTGATTGGTTCATTGTTATTTTATTAGTGGCGGCAATGGGGCTGGGGTTTTTGCCGCTTGTGGCTCTTGGAAATGCAGGGTTTATGGATACGGGCTACTTCCTTGTAAATAAAATAGTGGTCGTTCTGCTAGGTATTGCAGGCGCTTTTGGGATGGCGCTGGTGGATTACCGGAAGTTTGAAAAATTAGGATGGCTGTTTTACCTGGTTGGAACATTGATTCTCTTACTAGTCAGTTATACACCAAATATATTCATGAACGGTGTTCCTTATATTAAAATTGGCCCGGTCACGATTGAAAGCTTGATGGCTTTGCCGTTCTTTTTTCTAGCATGGGCTTCTTTTTTCAATAATAGCAGCTTGAAAGTATGGAAGCTAGGAATGTTATTTCTTCTTTCTTTGTATCTATTCTTACTAATTCCAAACCTCCCGGCTGCGTTTATTTATATCGTGATGGTATTCGTTATGCTTTGGTGGAGTAGGTTAGGAAGGAAGAGGGCATTAGTGATTACCATGGTACCCTCTTGTTTATTCGTCATCGGCGGATTGCTTCTTTGGTCAACTTTGAAGGAATACCAGCTGCAAAGAATTTTAGGATATTTGCATCCTGAAAAATATGCAGATGGTGCTGGGTATATGTATTTACGTTTAAAAGAGCTTTTATCGGAAGCGGGCTGGTTTGGCGTATCTGGACAAGCAGAATTTCTCCCGGCGGCGCATACCGATTTAGTGTTTGCTAGCTTAACGTACTATTATGGGTATTCCTTTGCTCTAATCTTGGTTTTGATCCTTGTCTTTTTTGCAGCAAGGATGCTGGTTATTTCACAGCAAGTAAAAGGGCACTATGGAAAATTACTTCTCGTGGGAGGAATTACGCTTTTTGCCGTACAGTTCATTTATAATGTAGGCATGATCATCGGTTTCTTCCCAATTACTTCAATATCCTTGCCTTTTATCAGTTACGGATTAATGCCGACAATGTTTAATGCGTTTTTAATGGGAATCGTGCTAAGTGTGTATCGGCGGAAAAATTTATATTCTGACGGTGCGATTTGCCGTTGAATTATAAAAGCCTAATTCTCACTAAAAAAATAGCGGAGATTAGGCTTTTTTCATCACTTTAATGCACTTTTTAATAGTTTTACAGTTTCTGGGTTCGAAAATGCCAGACCAAAAGAGTCTATTCCATTCTTAATAGATTGCTCTAAACCGCTATTTTCAAGCCATCTATTCATTAATTGTTTCTGCAGTGCGACAGCATGTGGAGCATTTTTGGTAATACGTTGTGTGTAGGCCATAGTCTCATTTAGAAGTTCCTCATGCGGAACGACGTAGTTGGCGATGCCCATTTCTAATGCAGTCTTGCTGTCGATTACATCTCCTGTCAACAGCATCTCCTTAGTTTTAGCAAAACCAATTATGTGGGGCAGCATAGCGGCTTCAATCACAGAAGGAATGCCGATTTGCACTTCCTGCATGCCAAAGGTGGCATGTTCGGATGAGATTAAAGAATCGCAGGAAATCGCGAGTTCCAGACCTCCGCCGTAGCAATAACCGTTCACAGCAGCAATGACTGGCTTTTTCAGTTGTCTTATCGTCTCAATCAACTGATGTAATTGCGTAATGAATGCTACTGCGGATTCTGGCTCCAAGTTTGCCATTTCGTTAATATCGGCTCCAACGATAAATGACCGACCGGAACCTGTTAAAATAATTCCTCTAATTTGCTCATCTTCTTCTAATCTTTTTAAAGCCTCGATCAGGTTCTTCATTAAATCTACATTTAAAGCATTCAATTTACTAGATCGATTCATGGTAACGACCGCGATGGAATTTTCGTTATCTCTTTCAATTAGAAGATTTCTTTCGCTCTTCAAATGAACCCCTCCTGACAAGCATGTACTTTATTATGAATTTTAACATATTATTTAAAATATTATAAAAATATTAAAAGGCATTTTTAAAAGAAAAAGTGTGAAATCAGTAGGAGATAGCCCTATCATGAAACGTGGTTAGAGGATGTCAATATTGACATTTGTTAAAATTTTGAATATTATGAATAATTATAGTACTAGATTGTTTTTAATCAGGATGACAGAAGGATAATCATTTTTACAAACCAATAGATACCATATGGGCACCCCTGGAAATACAGAAAGATAGTAATCCGGAAATGTTAGCGGACCGTGTACGGAGATTAAATAAGGGGACGTTTTTATGGAAAAAGCGGATGTGCTTATTATTGGTGCTGGCGCAGCTGGATCTGTAGCAGCATACCACCTGACAAAAGCTGGTGTGTAATAGGCTCATGGTTACTAGTAGGAGAGGGATTTTTTATGAAAACACTTGAATCAGTTGTAACAATGGAAAAACAGGAAATTCGCGCCGTACCCATTATGGTTTCACTCATGATTGGTGTGTTTATCGGGCTCTTCAATCAAACGGCTTTAAATATGGCGTTGACGAATATTATGAGCGATTATCAAATTTCTGCTTCTGCTGCTCAATGGTTGACGACGGGATACTTACTGGTATTAGGCATTTTAGTGCCAATCTCTGGCATTTTGAATCAATGGATTCCAACTAGAAATTTATTTACTTTATCTCTCGGGTTCTCGATTGTTGGAACACTCCTGGCTAGTTTTTCACTGAATTTTACTTTCCTGATGATCGCTCGTGTCATCCAAGCGATTGGTGCAGGAATTTTAATGCCATTAATGATGAATATTATTTTAGTTTTATTTCCAGCAAGTAAACGGGGATCTGTGATGGGATTAATGATGCTTGTCATCATGCTGGCACCCGCAACGGGTCCGACGCTGTCAGGATTACTGATCGATAGTCTTGGCTGGCATGGAATCTTTTGGGTGTCTTTGCCATTACTCGCGTTTTCGGTGGTTTTTGGGTTGATTTTTATGCAGAATGTCTCCACCATTACAAAACCTAAAGTGGATATTTTCTCGATTTTCTTATCGACAATCGGTTTCGGCGGGATTGTATTTGGTTTTAGTTCTGCCGGCACTGGCTCAGGATCATGGGGGCAGCCCATTGTGATTATCTCAATGATTTTAGGTGTTATCGCACTAGTGGTGTTCTCGTTCCGTCAATTTAAATTAGAAAAACCAATGCTCGATCTGCATGTGTTCCGTTTCCCGATGTTTTCTTTGGGGACCATACTTGTTTTTATCTGTATGTTAGTAAACTTATCTGTTTCGATTTTAATGCCGATGTATTTAAAAGGAAGCTTGCTGCTATCTGCGTTCACTGCCGGACTGCTGCTGCTTCCAGGTGGAATATTAAATGGTCTGACCGCACTCTTTTTTGGACGGGTATTTGATAAATATGGACCTAAATATCTAGTAACCTCTGGATTTTTCATCGCCATCTGTTCCTTTTTCGCCTTTTCTAGAATAACGACGAGTACGGCTGAAACGACAATCCTGATGATCCACAGCTGTACCCTGATTGGTGTCGCTTTAATTATGAATCCTGCTCAAACAAATGGGTTAAATCAATTACCGAGACAGCTTTATCCGGATGGTTCGGCGGTAATGGGAACGATCATACAAGTGGGCGGGGCGATCGGAGTGGCACTTGCCATTACGAATATGTCTACTGGCCAGGAAAAATTTCTTCTAGCGTCAGCTCAACCAACCAATCCAGCTGTTTTATCCGAAGCACTAACAGCGGGTGTGCAGCACGCATTCATGTTTGCCTTAGGGGGAGCAATCATTGGATTCATTATTTCTCTTTTTATAAAAAGGGTGGAGGTGTAGTACCGGGTGTCCTTTTAAAGTGCAAAAGGTGAAATAGCTGGTTAAATAACTTGTGAAATCTAAAGGAATCCGGAGAGCCATAGGAGGAGAATTTCCCCCTAATGTATGGAGAATAGGCTGGAGAAGCAGATTTAAGGGGAGAAATTCCGCTTACCTTCTCTAAATAAGACAAAATTCAAAGATTTGGATAAAATAGAGGGAAAGTATTCCTTTATTTTTAGGGAAATATGGGTATTCCCTATTTAAAGGGAATTTCTCCGCTTATTTTTCATATACAGGGAGTTTCTTTTGTTTTTACGATAAGTCTATATAGAAACGCGGTTAGCACATCAGCTAACCGCGTTTATACTTATATATTTTCCTGTTTCAAGCTCTCGATAATGTTTTCATTTTTTATTTTTGAAATTGAATACAGCATCGCAGATCCGACGATCATAAAAATCACGATAATCACGAATAGGATGCTCATCCACGGAGGATTGAATCCATATTCGAAAGTATAACCAATTGATTGATGAATAGCCAACATAACGAGCATACTGATGGGCAGTCCGTAAACTAGAGCCTTTACCCCATAAAAGATACTTTCATAGTGAATCATTTTATTAAAACCTTTCGGAGTCATGCCAACGGATCTCAGCATCGCGAATTCGCGTTTTCTTAGTGTAATGCTTGTAGAGATGGTATTAAAGATATTAGCGATTGAGATCAAGGAAATCAGCGTGATGAACCCATAGGTAAAGACGGACATGAGTAAAATCATCTGTTCCTCTTGTTGTCTCTGCTGAAAAACATTGTAAATATGAATGTTTGTCTCTTTTCGGTCTTCGATCGCTGTTTGCGTGGCCATTGGGTCTGTACTATTTAGATAAACAAAGGTGGTAACTTCTTCTTGATCAATCCCCAGTTGGTCTATTGTTGCCTCTGGAACAATTAAGGTAAGACCTCCAAGCGAAGCAGTCTGGATGCCCACTGGAACTTTGCCGGTCAATGCGCCGATTTTAACGCTGCTCTCAAATTCCCGTTCAGGTTCTTCAGTCTCCATATCCTCGTGAAATCTAGTAAATAAGTCAATCCTTTCCCCAATTTCTGACTCAATCGATTTCGATTCAATAAATTTTCCAGATGCATAATCTTGATAAGAGATTTGGTCAATGACAATTGCGGATGGCGTGTCTTGATTTGTAAAATGATCAGCATCCACGCCAATTTGTTCGGCATAAGCGTTAAAACTCTTTTGATCCAAGGCATGCAGACTCACAAAGTAAGGGTATTTTCCATCCTCAAGAGCAAAATTGTTCTCTTCTATTTGAGTTTTCAATTGAGAGGGCAGTTGATCCGAGCCAATAAGTGCCTCAAATTGTACTTCCTCAATGATGGTGGAATCCGAGACATGATCAACCTTCGTAAACTCTGCTAGTTCTTCCCGGTCTAAAGAGCTGCTGGAAATTTGAATATCAAACTGAAGATCATTTTGCGACAACTCTAGTGATTTTTTCAGATTTTCGGTAAAATAGCTGACCGATAAAAAGAGGATAATGCTAATCACGAGTGAAAACACGGTTGCCAAGTATCTTTTTTTATTTCTTTTGACGTTTTTCAGTCCAATTTCGGCTTCCATTCCAAATATTTTCCGGACTAGCTTCGATGTTTTCACGGTTTTCCCTGACAATTTAATATCATGTGTTTGGCGAATTGCGTCAATGGCTGACACTTTTGATGCTTTTTGCGCAGGGATATAGGTTGAAATAAAAATTGTCAGGATCGAGATTCCGCATGCAGCAAGAATGGAGGATGGTGTGACAACCAGTTCTAGATTTTCAGAAACCCCTAATGCTCCTTGTAAGTATTTATTGATAAAAGCAAAGGTGATTCCAATCCCGGCAAGGCCGGCAAGGATTCCAATCGGGATACTGATTGATCCAATCACAGCTCCTTCAAAAAAGACGGAATTCCGTTTTTGCTTTTTCGTTGCGCCAACACTCGAAAGCATGCCTAAATGTCTGGCACGTTCGGATACACTAATCGCAAACGCATTATAAATCAATGCAACGGAGCCGATAATAATGATCCCCATGATGATGCCAGTTAAAGAATAGAGGGTGGTGCGCAATTGATCATTTTTCGTTACACCATAATATCGAAGCAAATCAGAATTAAAATTAATTTTTTCAATCCCATGGGTGGATGCGAGATTTTCTGCATGCTCATAAAGGGAACCTTTCACTTTCGGTAACACGACAAAAGCGTCAACTGTATCATCTTCGCTTAATGACTTTTCATCCACGTAACCAATGACGGTGTAACCAGGAGACCAGGTCAGTTCCCATGAAGGGCGTTTTATCTTCCCAACGATTGTTACGGTTTTAGTCTCTTTGATTTGCAGTTCTTCGTTGATATTATTCTCAACCCGCAGGAGAGAGTTACTCTGCGTTAGCTTCGTTCCGTCCTTTTTGTTCAAACGGTCACCAAGGTCAACCGTTAGTTGATCCCCGATTTTAAAATTTACCTTCGCATTGCTTACAATCGTCTCAGAAATCACAATTTCATCTTCTTTTTGAGGAAGTCTTCCTTGAATGACTTCAATCGGGAAGTGTTCCATGCCGACGCTGTTATAGTTTTTAAAAAATAAATACGGTTTATATTCATTGGCGGATTCTTCTAAGTTAGCATAAGCTTCGCTAGAGAGAATCAGCGTTTTTGTTTCGCTGTCCTGTGCAATTGTCTCAATTTGATCAGCTGTGACATCTTTATACTGAACATGCCATTCTCCATTGGTGTTAATATCCTGCCGAATCATTAAGTCTAGAAAAGAGACACCAAGTGTGGAAACGGCGGTTATCATCGCTACCGAAATGATGACGCCGATGATCGTCACAAGCGATCGGCGTTTATTCTCTTTTAAATGCCTTAATGTGACCTTATTGATAATATTCATGGACGAATCACCTCATCCTTGGCGACCTTGCCATCCTCAATGGAAATGACCCGATCTGCTTGAAGGGCGATGCGTTCATCGTGGGTGATGACAATCAATGTTTGATTGTAGGTTTTGTTAAACATTTTGAGCAGTTCCATGATTTCCTTGCTGTTCTTACTATCAAGGTTTCCGGTCGGTTCGTCGGCAAGCATAATCGCGGGATTGCTGATTAGTGCCCGTCCGATCGATACACGTTGCTGCTGGCCGCCTGAAAGCTGGTTTGGCAAATAGGAAAGCCGGTTGCTCAAACCTAAAACGTCCACAACCTTTTTAAATTGGTTAGGATCTACTTTTTGCTCATCTAAAAGCATTGGCAGCGTAATATTTTCTTCAACCGTTAAGATGGGGATTAGATTATAAAATTGATAAATCAAGCCAATTTGTCTTCGTCGAAAAATCGCCAGTTGTGTTTCATTTAAGTCATAGATATCAGTTTGATCAATGAGGACCTTTCCATTTGTAGGCCTATCGACTCCGCCCAGTAAATGGAGCAGTGTTGACTTTCCAGAGCCAGATGGCCCGATGATGCAGACAAAATCACCTTTTTTTACTGAAAAAGAAACATCATCCAGTGCTTTAACAGCTGTTTCGCCTTTGCCATAGACTTTTGACAGATTCTTAACTTCTAATATATTCATGAAAAAACCTCCGTAATTTCTCATCTTGAGGTCAGTATAACTAGTTAGTATGACTTTAAAGTGACTCTAAAGTGACAAATTATTCACTTTAGAGGGGAGGCGGGGGAACAAGAGCAAAAGTACATAAAAATAAGCAGGGATTGATCACTCAAATCACCTGCTTATAAAATTTAATATGAAATGTTGTCCCAACACCCGGTAGACTTTGCACTTCAATATCGCCTTGCTGACTAGTGATAATACTGTGCGCCATCGCAAGTCCAATCCCGACACTGTCATCGCTCGCATTTTTTCCTTTGTAAAACCGTTTGAAAATATAAGGAAGATCCTCCTTTGCAATTCCTTTCCCATTATCAGAAATAGTGATTTCTGTGAATAGAGCATTCTCAGAAAACTGAATCTTAATTTCGCCGCCTTCTTCAGAGTGTTCAACACAATTTTTAATGATATTAATAAGTGCTTCTGAGGTCCATTTGATGTCACCTAAAAACTCAGCACTCTCATCGCCTTTGATGCTCAAATTTTGCATTTTAATATCCATCGGAACCAATAGTGGTTGTACTGCAGTTTGCACGAGGTGCTCCACCACGACTTTTTCTTTTTTAAAAGAGATTGTTCCTGCATCGATTTTCGAAAGCTTTAATAAGGAAGAAACAAGCCATTCCATGCGGTCCAGTTGTACTCGAAGATTTCGGGTAAATTCGGTTCGTTTTTCATCATTTAAATTTTTTTCACTTAATAAATCCGCCATGACCATCATGGATGTGAGGGGGGTTTTTAATTGGTGTGAGATGTCTGATATCACATTGGTCAGTTTTGCTTTATCTTCGTGCAAGACGGCTCCTTGCTCAGAAAGCATTTTTGTTACTTTATAAATCTGACTTTTAAGAATGCTCAACTCGCCTTCATAGTTATCACGGACGTCCAAATGGAAGTCGCCATTGCTAATTTGCTGTAAATATCCTGAGAGTTTCTCCATTTCACGGTAACGCCATTTAGTGAAAATAAGCATGGTGCTGATAAGCAAGATCGAAATTCCTAGCACAAAACCGGCAGCAAGCATGGAAAGAAAAAGGGCTGTCAATGTAATTCCGATCCCGCTAATCAGTAAAAGAATGGTTAAGAGGATTTGGATTTCTCGATTGCGAAGCAACTCACTCACCAACCTTGTAACCCATGCCTCGAATCGTCTTGATCAGCGTTGGGTTTTGCGGGTTATCTTCTAACTTTTCACGCAATCTCTTAATATAGACGGTTAAAGTGTTGTCGTTGACAAAATCACCGCCGACATCCCAAATTCGATCGAGCAGCTGAGCTCTTGTAAGAACCTGTCCGATGTGATTGGCGAAAATGAGGAAAAGCCGATATTCTAGGGCAGTCAAAAAGATTTCCTGGCCATTTTTATATACTTTTCCATCTAATATATTAATTTGTATATTGTCGATTTCGATGATGTTTTTTGGCTGGGTTTGGCGAGTGTATCGGCGGTGTACGGATTTTATTCTTGAAACAAGTTCACGGATCCGGAAGGGTTTTGTAATATAATCATCTGCCCCCATATCAAGACCCATGACGACATTCACTTCATCATCATAAGCGGTTAAAAAGATAACGGGGATATCGCGGCGTCTTTTCACAAGCTCACATAAGTCGTAACCGCTTCCGTCAGGTAAGTTAAGGTCAAATAAACATAAATCGATTTCGTCGATTTTTTGATGTATAACTTCTGTTGCGGAAGCTGCATTTTGACAAAGCAGTGGTACATAATCCTCTTGTTTTAAGGAATACTCAAGTCCAGACGCGATGGTTCGGTCATCTTCTACCAATAAAATTTTCATACTGTTCATCCTAACATTTAGGCTTTTTCTTATATCTTATTGGAAGAGTGAACTGTCGTCAAAAATTAGGATAGTAAGCAGATTTTTTATAAAAATCAACCTAGTACTCAGTCTCTCATTTAAATGTGACAGTATTTTGACGCTTTTCAAAGAATGATTGATCGGGATTGAAAGTTGTTGGTTGTTTTTGAGTGTTTGTGATTGACATCGGCAGTTTTAAAAAGTAAAATAACATTGCAAATATCATTTGAAAGCGTTTTAAGGAGGGGATCGGGTGCTAGAGCCAGAACGCCATCAGTTGATTTTATCGGCATTGAAGACTAAAAATACGGTCAAGCTTCAAGAGCTTGTTGAGTTGACAAATACGTCAGAGTCCACGATTCGTCGAGACTTAACGCAGCTAGAGCAAAGAAATCTTCTTAAAAGAGTTCACGGCGGAGCGGCAAGACTGCAAGGGAAGCTCCAAGAACCTACGATGTCAGAGAAATCATCCAAAAACCTTCATGCTAAACAGCTAGTTGCCAAATATGCGGCGAGTTTGGTTGAAGAGGGTGACAGCATTTATTTGGATGCTGGTTCAACCGTTTTCGAAATGATCCCATACCTCCCAAAACAAATTGTCGTTGTGACGAATGGACTTATGCATACAAACGAATTGCTTGAAAAAAATATTAATACCTGTTTGATAGGCGGATTGATAAAGCCGACAACAAAGGCAATGGTAGGCCGCGGGGCAGTGGAGAGCCTGGAAAAGTACCGTTTTGATAAATGCTTTTTGGGCGTAAACGGGATTCATCCTCAGTTTGGCTTTACCACACCTGATCAAGAGGAAGCGCTCATTAAACAAATTGCTTTGTCTTTATCAAGGGAAACCTTTGTACTGGCGGATCAATCGAAGTTCTCAGAAATTGCTTTTGCAAAGGTTGCGGAATTGAATGAAGCAACCATTATCACAGATGAGATAAGTAGTGAAACAAAAAAACTTTTCACAAGTAAAACAAATATTAAGGTTGTGACAGCATGATTTACACATTAACGTTGAACCCATCTCTTGATTATATCGTTGAAGTGGACAACGTAGCATTAGGACAACTTAACCGAACAAAATCTGAAGCAAAGTTTCCGGGAGGCAAAGGAATCAATGTCTCTCAAGTACTAAAAAAATTTGATGTCAACAGTACGGCACTGGGCTTTCTAGGCGGTTTTACCGGTGCATTCATTGAAGATTATTTAAAATCCATTCATGTCGAAACGGATTTTGTCCATATAAAAGGCGATACACGCATTAATATCAAACTTCGATCTGAGGAAGAGACAGAAATAAACGCAAAAGGACCTAACATCACTTCTGATGATTTGGATCAGTTGAAAGATAAAGTTAAGAAGCTGACGAAAGAAGATGTACTAATCCTTGCGGGGAGCATTCCATCCTCCATGCCTGAAAACATGTATGAAGAGTTAGTCCAAATATGTGCAGGCAACGGTACTAAATTCGTGGTCGATGCAGAAGGGGACCTATTAAAAAGGATTCTTCCATTGAACCCATTCTTGATCAAACCGAATCATCATGAGCTCGGGGAATTATTCCAGACTAGGATTGAGACGGTTGAGGACACGATTCCATATGGAAAAGAGCTTGTGAAAAACGGTGTTCAAAATGTGATCGTCTCACTTGCTGATAAAGGTGCGGTATTTTTTAATAAAGACTTCACTCTAGTGTCAAATGTTCCAAAAGGGGAAATGAAGAGTTCAGTTGGAGCAGGAGATTCAATGGTTGCCGGGTTCATGGCAACTTTAGAAAAAACAGGAAATGTAGAAGAAGCATTCAAATATAGTGTGGCAGCAGGGAGTGCTACGGCGTTTTCACTAGGGTTATGTACCCTCGAAAAAGTAGAGCAATTGCTGCACGGAGTAAGGATAGAAAAGCGATAGGCGAGGAGAATGACGATGAAAATTACAAAACTACTCACAAAAGACACAATTCGTTTATCCATAAAAGGACAAAAAAAGCTTGATGCGATTGAAGATCTGGTAGACGTATTAGATTCAGCTGGTATTTTATCAGATCGTCATGAGTTTAAAGAAGCGATTTTAAAAAGAGAAGAGTCAAGCACGACCGGAATTGGCGAAGGGATTGCGATTCCTCATGCAAAAACAACTGCAGTAAAAAAACCTGCGATTGCTTTTGGCCGTTCTGTGGCTGGAGTTGATTATGAATCATTAGATGGCCAGCCTGCGCATCTCTTCTTCATGATTGCTGCACCAGAAGGAGCCAATAACACGCATTTAGAGGCTTTATCAAGATTGTCGTCGATTCTAATGAATGAAGAAGCGAGAAAACAGTTATTAGAGGCGAAAACTGAACAAGATATTTTAAACATTATCGACAGTTATGATGAAGAAGATGAAGCAGAAGATGAGTCGATGGAAGGCAAGAAGAATTTCATCATTGCGGTAACGGCTTGTCCGACCGGCATTGCACACACATATATGGCAGCAGATTCATTAAAGGCAAAAGCAGCGGAAATGGGTGTGGACATTAAAGTTGAAACAAATGGGTCAAGCGGTGCGAAAAACGTTCTAACACAGCAGGAAATTGAAGAAGCTGTCGCGGTTATTGTGGCGGCCGATACGAAAGTGGAAATGAACCGTTTTAATGGAAAACATGTGATTGAGACAGCTGTTGCAGACGGAATCCGAAAGCCCCAAGCGTTAATTGAAAAAGCATTGAAGCAAGATGCACCAATCTACAAAGGGAATGAAAGTTCGGAAAAAGAATCGACTGAAAAAAGAAGCGTTGGAGCTGCTATTTACAAGCACTTAATGAACGGGGTATCCAACATGCTGCCGTTCGTGGTCGGCGGAGGAATTTTAATTGCCATTAGCTTTATGTTTGGAATTAATGCTTCTGATCCGAACGATCCGTCCTATAATGCTTTCGCTGCAGCGCTTAATACGATTGGCGGCGGGAATGCATTTGGTTTAATGATACCTGTTCTAGCAGGATTTATTGCAATGAGTATTGCTGATCGGCCAGGTTTTGCTCCGGGGATGGTCGGTGGTTTATTAGCGGCAACTGGGGGAGCAGGCTTCCTTGGCGGACTTGTTGCCGGTTTCCTAGCGGGTTACTTAGTCGTTGGTTTGAAAAAAGCATTTATGGGGCTTCCGGCTTCATTAGAAGGCATCAAAACGATCTTAATTTATCCTTTACTCGGAATTGCTTTTACTGGTCTGATTATGCTGTATGTAGTTAACGGCCCGGTCGGTGCTTTAAATACAGGAATTTCAGAATGGCTATCTGGATTAGGTACAGGAAATGCAGTATTATTGGGAATTGTTTTAGGATTAATGATGTCATTTGACATGGGTGGTCCGATCAATAAAGCAGCATATGTATTCGGAACAGGGCTGTTGGCAAACGGTGTGTACGAGCCGATGGCAGCGATCATGGCAGCAGGGATGGTGCCGCCGCTTGGAATCGCGATCGCAACAACGATTTTTAGAAGAAAATTCAATAAGCAGGATCGTGAAGCAGGTAAAGTCAATTATATTATGGGATTATCTTTTATTACGGAAGGTGCCATTCCATTTGCAGCGGCAGATCCAATCAGGGTAATTCCGTCTGTGATGGCTGGTTCTGCAGTGGCAGGAGGACTCTCGATGTTATTCGGTATCAGTCTTCGTGCACCGCATGGCGGGGTGTTTGTTATGCCGCTTGTTGATGGCAACTGGCTGCTATACTTGCTGGCAGTGGTAATTGGTGCCGTTGTATCAGCATTGTTATTAGGGATTTTGAAAAAACCAGTACAGTAACTTTAAGAAATGAAGCAAGGAAACCCTTTTTCCTTCCTTGCTTTGTTTTACATACAGTAACAGGAGGAATTACAAATGGTAGAAAAAATGTACACAATTACGAGTGAGGCTGGATTACATGCGCGTCCATGTACAGCATTGGTAAGTGCGGTTACACCGCTTAAATCGGAAGTCGCGCTTGAATATAATGGGAAACAAGTAAACTTAAAATCGATTATGGGTGTGATGTCCCTTGGAGTTTCTAAAGGGGCGACTGTAAAAGTGATCGCAACAGGCGATGACGAAGAACAAGTAATATCAAAGATTGATGAGGTTATGATAAAAGAAGAACTTGCAGTGTAAGCGATAGATTTGGAGAAGATGGCGTTCTGCCATTTTTTCCTTTTTAGGACTAGTACTAGGGGGTAAGAGTTATGACTACAACTATTACAGGAATCGCAGCATCTCCCGGGATTTCGATTGCCAAGGCATTTATTTTACAAAATCCGGAACTTAAAGTAGTAAAAACAAAGGTTAAGGATACGAATGAAGAAATACAACGCTTAGAAAAGGCGTTAGAAAAGTCAAAAGCTGAACTAGAAGTGATTAAAGAACATGCAAGCAAGGAACTGGGCGAGGATAAGGCAGAGATATTTGCTGCCCATCTCCTTGTATTGAGTGATCCTGAATTAATCAATCCAATTAAGGATAAAGTTGAAACAGAGCAGGTGAACGCTGAATTCGCATTAGATGAAGTTGCGAACATGTTCATTACACTGTTTGAAAATATGGATAACGAATATATGAAAGAACGCGCCGCAGATATTAGAGATGTCACGAAGCGTGTGCTGGCACATCTATTGGGTGTTACGATTGCGAATCCAAGCATGATTTCAGAAGAAGTTGTGATTATCGCAGAAGACTTAACACCTTCTGATACAGCTCAGTTAAACCGTCAATATGTGAAAGGGTTCAGTACGGATATTGGAGGGCGCACGTCTCACTCTGCAATTATGAGCCGTTCCTTAGAAATTCCTGCGGTAGTCGGTACAAAAACGGTCACATCTGGGGTTGAAAACGGGACGTTGGTGATTGTCGACGGATTAGATGGAAAGGTGATTGTTGATCCGACAGAAGAAGTTGTGAATCAATATCAAGATAAGAAAGCGGCTTATGACGCTCAAAAAGCGGAGTGGGCTAAGCTGGTGGATGAGAAAACGGTGACTACAGACGGTCAGCACGTTGAGCTTGCTGCAAACATTGGAACTCCTGATGATGTCCAAGGAGTGTTGGAAAACGGAGGAGAAGGCGTAGGTTTATATCGGACCGAATTCCTATATATGGGACGCGAAACTCTTCCGACAGAAGAGGAACAATTCGAGGCTTATAAAGCGGTGCTTGAACGTATGGGTGATAAGCCGGTCGTTGTGCGTACACTCGATATCGGCGGTGACAAAGAGCTTCCATATTTAGATCTTCCGAAAGAAATGAATCCGTTCTTAGGATTCCGCGCGATCCGCTTATGTTTGGAAATGCAGGATATGTTCCGTACACAGCTTCGGGCATTATTGCGTGCAAGTGTATTCGGTAACTTAAAAATCATGTTCCCGATGATTGCTACACTTGATGAGTTCCGTGAGGCAAAGTCAATACTGCTTGAGGAAAAAGAAAAACTTCAAGGAGAAGGGATTGCGGTTTCTGAAACGATTGAGGTAGGAATCATGGTGGAAATTCCATCTACAGCTGTAATGGCGGATCTTTTTGCAAAAGAGGTCGATTTCTTTTCAATTGGAACGAATGATTTAATTCAGTATACATTAGCAGCAGATCGCATGAACGAACGAGTTTCTTATCTTTATCAGCCATACAACCCAGCAATTCTTCGCTTGGTTAAAAATGTCATTGATGCAGCGCATAAAGAAGGCAAATGGGCCGGTATGTGCGGAGAAATGGCAGGGGATGAAGTTGCAATTCCACTGTTACTAGGGCTTGGTTTAGATGAATTTAGTATGAGTGCGACATCGATTTTGAAGGCTCGCAGTCAAATTTTACGATTATCTCGAGAAGAATTGCGATCTGATGCGCAGAAAGCTTTAATGATGAATACAGCTGAGGAAGTTAAACGTTTTATTGAAGAAAAATACATCAATTAAGAACGAGGAGGAACAGATATGCCTTTAGTTTCTATGAAAGAAATGCTGATTAAAGCGAAAGAAGAAGGCTATGCGGTAGGGCAGTTTAACTTGAATAATCTTGAATTTACTCAAGCTATTTTACAAGCGGCGGAGGATGAAAAATCTCCAGTTATACTAGGGGTCTCTGAAGGTGCTGGAAAATATATGGGTGGTTTTAAAACAGTTGTAAAAATGGTAGAAGGGCTGTTAGAAGATTACAAAATTACCGTTCCAGTCGCGATTCATTTGGACCATGGTTCTGGTTTTGACAAGTGTAAACAAGCAATTGACGCTGGTTTCACTTCTGTGATGATTGATGCTTCTCATCATCCGTTTGCAGAAAATGTGAGAATCACTTCTGAAGTAGTGGAGTATGCTCATGCTAAAGGCGTTTCGGTGGAAGCAGAACTGGGCATTGTCGGCGGAGAAGAGGATGGCGTCGTTGGGAATGGCGTTATTTATGCAGATCCACGTGAATGTGAGGAATTAGTGACTCAGACAGGAATCGATTTTCTTGCTCCTGCTCTTGGCTCCGTTCACGGACCATATGTGGGAGAGCCTAACCTTGGTTTTAAAGAAATGAAGGAAATTGCTGAACTTGCAGGGGTACCGCTTGTGCTGCATGGTGGAACAGGAATCCCGACGAAGGATATTCAAAAAGCGATTTCACTCGGAACTGCTAAAATCAATGTGAATACCGAAAACCAAATTTCTTCTGCGAAAAAAGTTCGCGAAGTATTAGCGGCGAATCCAAATATGTATGATCCACGTAAATACCTGGGACCTGCTCGCGAGGCCATTAAAGAAACAGTGATCGGAAAAATCCGTGAGTTTGGTTCTTCAGGGAAGGCGTAACACGGCGCTTTAGCTTATATAGTGATAGAAACACGATATTTCACGAAGTGGAGTATCGTGTTTTTTTTGGATGCAGATGTGGGGAATTCTTTTTCAGACAAGGTAAGTGGTAAATGCGTAAGCGGAGTCTGAATTCTTGGTGGATTCGGACAAGGAGCAAGGGAAAAACGCAAGCGGAGTCTGAATACGAGAAGGATTCGGACAGCTCATGGAGTAAGTGATCATACCGAGTCCGATATACGGGTCTAGACAACCGTTGTCCAGCTTGCGTTCCGCACCTTTTATTGGTGTCAAATAGTATAATCATTATAGTTAAGGTAGATACAAGTTCAATATTCCGCCATAACTTTTTTACGCATTTGTGACATGTTTCACAAAGTGCTGATTGTCCGTCAAGTTCATGGTATTCTCTGAGTATAGAAATTATCTTATATATTCCTGAAAGGAAGAGATCATAATGATCAACAAAACACTAAGAGAAAATAATATTGTAGCAGGAGTTTTAACATTAATTAGATTATATCTAGGTTACGCTTGGTTTACTGCAGGGCTTGGAAAATTAACAGGTGGATTTGACGCTAGTGGATTTTTAGCCAATGCAGTGAAAAATCCAGTTATGGGCCCAGACGGAAGTGCCGTTTACGGCTGGTATGTAACATTTATTGAAGGCTTTGCTCTTCCAAATGCCGAATTATTCAATGTCTTGATTCCTCTTGGAGAAACTTTGGTTGGCTTAGGACTGATGCTGGGTGGCTTAACAACGGCAGCTGCATTCTTTGCAGTAGTCATGAACTTTGCTTTTATGCTTGCTGGAACAGTATCTCACAATCCAACAGACGTTTTAATGGGCGTTATCATTATTGCAGCTGGCTACAATGCAGGTAAATTCGGATTAGATCGTTATCTATTACCATTCTTACGCAAGCTAGTAAACAAAGGAAAAGAAGAAAAAGCACAATCTGTATCTGCTTAAAGAATAGTAGAAGAGGATGGCTTGGGGGATCGTTTTAACGATTTCTAGAGTCATCCTCTTTCTTTTTTGTTGACCTTTATAGCTTTGAGAGAAGTATTAGGCATTTTTAAAAATAAAAGGTAATTTCGAAAATTTATTGAATTTATCAATAGATATAAATCATTTTGTTTGTATGATAAAGGAGGGGAACCATAATGGAATTTGGACTTACCGGAAAAAATGCGATTATTACAGGCGGAAGTGCTGGGATTGGTTTATCGTGTGCGAAAGCATTGGTTTCAGAAGGAGCTAATGTGATGATTATTGGGAGAGATCGTGTAAAACTTGAAAATGCAGTGAACTCTTTACGTGAAATTGATGAAAAGCGTAAGGTTATTGCAATTAGTGAGGATTTAACGAGTCCTTCAGTAGCGGAAAGGATAGGGGCAGAGGCCATTTCTCAATTTGGAAAAATTGATATTTTGATCAATAATGCAGGATCTGCTAAAGCGGGATCATTTTGGGACCTTAGTGATCAAGATTTCTTAGATGCATGGACTTTAAAACTATTAGGCTACATTCGGATGGTGAAGGCTGTGGCACCATATATGATGAAGGAAAAGCAAGGA
>NZ_LT707409.1:183121-264156 GCF_900156875.1 Robertmurraya dakarensis
TGCTGCAAACATTGGAACTCCTGATGATGTCCAAGGAGTGTTGGAAAACGGAGGAGAAGGCGTAGGTTTATATCGGACCGAATTCCTATATATGGGACGCGAAACTCTTCCGACAGAAGAGGAACAATTCGAGGCTTATAAAGCGGTGCTTGAACGTATGGGTGATAAGCCGGTCGTTGTGCGTACACTCGATATCGGCGGTGACAAAGAGCTTCCATATTTAGATCTTCCGAAAGAAATGAATCCGTTCTTAGGATTCCGCGCGATCCGCTTATGTTTGGAAATGCAGGATATGTTCCGTACACAGCTTCGGGCATTATTGCGTGCAAGTGTATTCGGTAACTTAAAAATCATGTTCCCGATGATTGCTACACTTGATGAGTTCCGTGAGGCAAAGTCAATACTGCTTGAGGAAAAAGAAAAACTTCAAGGAGAAGGGATTGCGGTTTCTGAAACGATTGAGGTAGGAATCATGGTGGAAATTCCATCTACAGCTGTAATGGCGGATCTTTTTGCAAAAGAGGTCGATTTCTTTTCAATTGGAACGAATGATTTAATTCAGTATACATTAGCAGCAGATCGCATGAACGAACGAGTTTCTTATCTTTATCAGCCATACAACCCAGCAATTCTTCGCTTGGTTAAAAATGTCATTGATGCAGCGCATAAAGAAGGCAAATGGGCCGGTATGTGCGGAGAAATGGCAGGGGATGAAGTTGCAATTCCACTGTTACTAGGGCTTGGTTTAGATGAATTTAGTATGAGTGCGACATCGATTTTGAAGGCTCGCAGTCAAATTTTACGATTATCTCGAGAAGAATTGCGATCTGATGCGCAGAAAGCTTTAATGATGAATACAGCTGAGGAAGTTAAACGTTTTATTGAAGAAAAATACATCAATTAAGAACGAGGAGGAACAGATATGCCTTTAGTTTCTATGAAAGAAATGCTGATTAAAGCGAAAGAAGAAGGCTATGCGGTAGGGCAGTTTAACTTGAATAATCTTGAATTTACTCAAGCTATTTTACAAGCGGCGGAGGATGAAAAATCTCCAGTTATACTAGGGGTCTCTGAAGGTGCTGGAAAATATATGGGTGGTTTTAAAACAGTTGTAAAAATGGTAGAAGGGCTGTTAGAAGATTACAAAATTACCGTTCCAGTCGCGATTCATTTGGACCATGGTTCTGGTTTTGACAAGTGTAAACAAGCAATTGACGCTGGTTTCACTTCTGTGATGATTGATGCTTCTCATCATCCGTTTGCAGAAAATGTGAGAATCACTTCTGAAGTAGTGGAGTATGCTCATGCTAAAGGCGTTTCGGTGGAAGCAGAACTGGGCATTGTCGGCGGAGAAGAGGATGGCGTCGTTGGGAATGGCGTTATTTATGCAGATCCACGTGAATGTGAGGAATTAGTGACTCAGACAGGAATCGATTTTCTTGCTCCTGCTCTTGGCTCCGTTCACGGACCATATGTGGGAGAGCCTAACCTTGGTTTTAAAGAAATGAAGGAAATTGCTGAACTTGCAGGGGTACCGCTTGTGCTGCATGGTGGAACAGGAATCCCGACGAAGGATATTCAAAAAGCGATTTCACTCGGAACTGCTAAAATCAATGTGAATACCGAAAACCAAATTTCTTCTGCGAAAAAAGTTCGCGAAGTATTAGCGGCGAATCCAAATATGTATGATCCACGTAAATACCTGGGACCTGCTCGCGAGGCCATTAAAGAAACAGTGATCGGAAAAATCCGTGAGTTTGGTTCTTCAGGGAAGGCGTAACACGGCGCTTTAGCTTATATAGTGATAGAAACACGATATTTCACGAAGTGGAGTATCGTGTTTTTTTTGGATGCAGATGTGGGGAATTCTTTTTCAGACAAGGTAAGTGGTAAATGCGTAAGCGGAGTCTGAATTCTTGGTGGATTCGGACAAGGAGCAAGGGAAAAACGCAAGCGGAGTCTGAATACGAGAAGGATTCGGACAGCTCATGGAGTAAGTGATCATACCGAGTCCGATATACGGGTCTAGACAACCGTTGTCCAGCTTGCGTTCCGCACCTTTTATTGGTGTCAAATAGTATAATCATTATAGTTAAGGTAGATACAAGTTCAATATTCCGCCATAACTTTTTTACGCATTTGTGACATGTTTCACAAAGTGCTGATTGTCCGTCAAGTTCATGGTATTCTCTGAGTATAGAAATTATCTTATATATTCCTGAAAGGAAGAGATCATAATGATCAACAAAACACTAAGAGAAAATAATATTGTAGCAGGAGTTTTAACATTAATTAGATTATATCTAGGTTACGCTTGGTTTACTGCAGGGCTTGGAAAATTAACAGGTGGATTTGACGCTAGTGGATTTTTAGCCAATGCAGTGAAAAATCCAGTTATGGGCCCAGACGGAAGTGCCGTTTACGGCTGGTATGTAACATTTATTGAAGGCTTTGCTCTTCCAAATGCCGAATTATTCAATGTCTTGATTCCTCTTGGAGAAACTTTGGTTGGCTTAGGACTGATGCTGGGTGGCTTAACAACGGCAGCTGCATTCTTTGCAGTAGTCATGAACTTTGCTTTTATGCTTGCTGGAACAGTATCTCACAATCCAACAGACGTTTTAATGGGCGTTATCATTATTGCAGCTGGCTACAATGCAGGTAAATTCGGATTAGATCGTTATCTATTACCATTCTTACGCAAGCTAGTAAACAAAGGAAAAGAAGAAAAAGCACAATCTGTATCTGCTTAAAGAATAGTAGAAGAGGATGGCTTGGGGGATCGTTTTAACGATTTCTAGAGTCATCCTCTTTCTTTTTTGTTGACCTTTATAGCTTTGAGAGAAGTATTAGGCATTTTTAAAAATAAAAGGTAATTTCGAAAATTTATTGAATTTATCAATAGATATAAATCATTTTGTTTGTATGATAAAGGAGGGGAACCATAATGGAATTTGGACTTACCGGAAAAAATGCGATTATTACAGGCGGAAGTGCTGGGATTGGTTTATCGTGTGCGAAAGCATTGGTTTCAGAAGGAGCTAATGTGATGATTATTGGGAGAGATCGTGTAAAACTTGAAAATGCAGTGAACTCTTTACGTGAAATTGATGAAAAGCGTAAGGTTATTGCAATTAGTGAGGATTTAACGAGTCCTTCAGTAGCGGAAAGGATAGGGGCAGAGGCCATTTCTCAATTTGGAAAAATTGATATTTTGATCAATAATGCAGGATCTGCTAAAGCGGGATCATTTTGGGACCTTAGTGATCAAGATTTCTTAGATGCATGGACTTTAAAACTATTAGGCTACATTCGGATGGTGAAGGCTGTGGCACCATATATGATGAAGGAAAAGCAAGGAAGGATTCTAAATATTGTCGGTACCGGCGGGAAAACTCCAAGTCCTACCTTTCTTCCAGGTGGAACAGCCAATGCGGCTTTATTAAATTTCACAAAAGGGATTTCAAAAGAACTGGCTGGGTATGGTGTCCGAATTAATGTGATTTCTCCAGCCATTACGGCTACCGAACGAGCAGAAACACTCGCTTTACAGGAGGCGGAAGCAAATGGGATCAGTGTAGAAGAACAAAAGGCGTTGACTAATGCCAAAATGCCTCTTGGTCAGGTAGTCCAGCCGGAGGAAATAGCGTATATGGCGCTCCTTCTTGTATCGGACCTTATCCCTTCGATAACTGGGACGGAAATCGCCATTGATGGTGGATTACAGGCTGGTATTTAGTGCTTTTTAGGCATGCATTAATAATTATAATTAGATTGCTCCGAAAATCTATTTTTTGGTTAAAATGCGATATTTTGTTGTAATTCTTTTTTGTAAAAAAATTAAAGAAGAGGAGACTGTCTTGATTGTTAATACCGCTATTTAACAGCCTCTTTAAGTTAAAAGAACCCTTCTGTTGCTTCAAAGCTTCTTAGGACATGGTCTATGGTATTTTTGTTTTCTTGATAAAAACGGGAGGTTACTTGACCGTTAATGTGGTACTCGATGCTCACATCTTTAATAAAAACCAACTCAAAGGTAACCATCCCGTTCATGTCTTCCTCATATTAATATGCCGTCTGACCGTTGTTAAAAGTAATTGGAGTAAAGCTTTGTAGGTCAGGAGAGAACTCAGGGTAGTAAAAGGAACCAAAAGCTGATATGTGATTGCTATCGAATTTATATAAGGATTTTCCATCGCATTGCCTGATACTAGCCCGCTTGGCCAGTCTTCAGGATACTCTATTTTAAATCCATATTTAGCGTTTTCGTAAACCGTAAAATATCTCAAGGGCTTTGTAAGTCGCAGGAAACCATCATTTTAAGGAATTGCTTTAATCATTGAGTTGTATTGTTAAACGGATTTATCTTATCTCGTAATCCTCCCTACCATAACATCCTTAAATATAGTAGAATAAGGTGAATTGTTAAAAGAATGTAAAGGCAGAAATACATACAGGTGGAGGATTACAAAGTGACGTATCAGCTAAAACCCAGTTTTAAAATGTTTTCATTGAATTCAAATCGAAAGTTAGCGGAAGAGATGGCAGAACTGTTGGGGTGTAAGTTAGGAAAATGCTCGGTATCTCAATTCAGTGATGGCGAAATTCAAATACATATCGAGGAAAGTGTACGAGGCTGTGAGGTCTTCGTCGTTCAATCTACATCAAACCCGGTAAATGAGACGATTTTGGAGCTATTGATCATGATTGATGCTTTAAAGAGAGCTTCTGCAAGTCAAATTAATGTGGTAATCCCTTATTTTGGCTATGGCCGACAAGATCGAAAGGCACGTTCACGGGAACCTATTACGGCAAAATTAGTTGCTAATCTTCTAGAGAAAGCCGGAGCAAATCGTGTTGTCACAATGGATTTCCACTCAACACAAGCTCAAGGTTTCTTTGATATCCCGGTTGAACATTTGATTGGCGTTCCAATTTTGGCCGAATATTTTGAGGCAAAAGGGTTGGAAGATATCGTCGTGGTTGCGCCACATAATGGAAGCATAGGAAGAGCTAGAAAAATGGCAAATCTTTTGCATGCACCACTAGCTCTTATAGATAAAAGAAAGCTAGAAGACAGTGAAGCAGAAACGTTGGATATTGTCGGAAATGTTGAAAGCAAAAATGCGATTATTATCGATGATTTAGTTGATACAGGTACCACTATTACATTAGCAGCTAAGGCTTTAAAAGAACACGGAGCAAACTCCATTTATGTAGGTCTTACACATGCTGTTTTAACAGGGGATTCTATTATTAAAATTGAATCGTCACCAATTAAAGAACTAGTGGTGACCAACACGATACACCAGCCAAAAGAAAAAGACAGCAAGAAAGTGACAACGATCTCGGTGGCGCCATTGCTTGTTGATGCGATCGATCGTATTCACAACGATAAAGCGGTTAGTCCACTATTCGAATAATAAAATTTATGCCCCCGCTGAATGGAAGATATATTCATTCAGCGGGGGGCATTTTGCTGTGAAGCGCAATATTTATTATGCTAAGGGGGAAAAGCAAGGACGAGATTATTCTTGCTTTTCGCGATTGTCGTTATTGCCGGTTATATTGTTAACAGCATTTTTAGCCGCATCCACCGTATTCATGGCTGCATTTTCAGTTGTCTCCAATGCATTATGCACCGTCTCAAATGCAGAACCGGCTGTATTCTTTAGGCTTTCAGTAAAACTGCTGTTATTCTGCTGCTGTTGATTATTTTTTTCATTAGCCATATGTATCACCTCCAACAAAAATAGGATATGTAGGGGGTGATTTTTTATTCTACAAAAATAAAAGTGTCGTCCTAATGCATTTTTCTGCTAGTACCTAAGCCTAAAATTCTTTTGAACTTCGTTTAAAAATTAATTGACATTCAAAAGACAATGTTTATAATAAAAATATATAATATTCAGAAAATTAATAAATTTTATCAATCCGGAGGTGTATGGAAGAATGAAAGCTCCTTTTTTAACAGATGAACATGAGTTGTTTCGCAGTTCATTACGGAAAATGCTCGAAAAAGAAGCGTATCCATTTTATAAAGAATGGGAGCAGAATCGAGAAATACCAAGAGAATTTTGGTTGAAAATGGGCGAGAATGGGTTCCTATGTTCTTGGGTAGATGAAAAATATGGAGGATTAGGGTCTGATTTCGGTTATTCGATGATTTTAAACGAAGAATTAGAAAGAGTCGGTCAAGGGCTAGCAAGCGGGATGTGTCTACATTCTGAAATTGTAAGCCCTTACATATCCGCGCTGGGAACAGAGGAGCAAAAGCAGAAATGGCTTCCAGGCTGTGTAAGCGGTGAAATCATTACGGCGATTGCAATGACAGAGCCAGGAGCAGGATCAGACTTGGCTCATATTAAAACAACAGCAAAGCGTGAGGGAGAATACTATATTCTCAACGGAGAAAAAACGTTTATCACTAATGCGGTAAAAGCAGATTTAGCGATTGTTGTCTGCAAAACAGATCCTCATGCCAATCCGCCGCATAAAGGGGTCAGTTTGATTGCTGTTGAAGCAGGGACAGAAGGATTTAAGAAAGGAAAGAAGCTAGAAAAAATAGGAATGCATAGCGGTGAGACAGGTGAACTGATTTTTGAAGATGCGAAAGTGCCTGTTGCAAACCTTATTGGAGAAGAAGGAAAAGGCTTTTACTATTTAATGAAAAACTTGCAGCAAGAACGTCTTGTTGTCGCCATTCAATGCCAGGTGGAAGCAGAAGAAATGCTGCGTCTAACGATCGACTATGTGAAAAATCGGCAGGCCTTTGGGCAGTCTGTTAGCAAGTTTCAAAATACACAATTTAAAATCGCAGAGATGGCTACGGAAATTGATATCGGCCGTTCTTACCTTAATGGCGTGGTTGAAAGACATATAAAGGGAGCAGATTTAGTCAAAGAAGTATCGATGGCCAAATGGTGGATCAGTGAAATGGCGAAAAGGGTAGCATCTCAATGTCTTCAGCTTCATGGCGGATATGGATACATGGAAGAATACGAGATTGCGAGGCGTTATCGGGATATTCCTGTAGCAAGCATCTATGCTGGCTCAACGGAGATCATGAAGACGATCATCGCAAAACAACTCAACTTATAAGGGTTTTGTGCTATGAAACTATCTGAAAAGAGGCTGCTAAACAAGAAGGAACAAATACTAATATCCGCCATTAAAATTGTTAATCAAAAAGGCTTTCAAAATACGACGATGGAAGAAGTTGCAGCAGAGCTTTTGATGACGAAGGGATCCCTTTACTACTATTTTAAAAATAAAGAAGATCTCCTCTTTCAATGCCACAAACTTGTTTTATCAAGGGCGATTGAAGAATTGCAAGCACATATAGATGAAGAAACAACCTATGAAAATCGTTTGAGAAAAATGATCAAAACGCATATTGATTATGCAATTGAAGAAAAAGAAACCTTTAATATCATCATTAAACCGAGCGAAACATTCTCGGGCACGAAATTAGAACCGATATTAGAAATCCGCCGCACTTATGCAGGTTACTTTTACCGTGTCATAAAGGATGGAATATCCGCAAAGGAATTTAAAAACGATGAACCAAAAATCGTCAGCATGTTCTTGCTTGGATCGATGAACTGGCTGCAGCAGTGGTATAATCCAGCTGGCAAAAAGTCTAAAGAAGAGATTCAAGACATTTATGCTGAATATATATTAAAAATTCTTAAATAGAAAGGAAGTCTACGAGATGTTTGTTTATGAAAAACTAGAAGAACTTGCAAAACTACAACCAGAGAAAGTGATTACGACTTATCAAGGAAGAGAAACTTCTTATGGGCAATTTTATCAGCAAGCGAAGAATTTAGCTGGCTATTTGCAAGGAAAGGGATATCAAAAAGAAGACATTATCGCTCTTTATCTTCCGAACTCAGATTATTTCCTTGTTTGTTATTTTGCTTGTCAGCTCGGTGGTTTTTCAGTAATGCCGATTAATACGAAATTAACAGCTCCAGAAGTTGACTATATTCTGAACCATTCAGAGGCAAAGGCGATTATTTATGATGTGCGTTATAACGCTATTTTGGGTAAGCTTGAGTCCACGCTTAGCAGATTCCAAGACAAGATTGAATTAGGGGGAGATGAGACACTCCGTACAATTTTGGCGGATGACACCATCTCTTATCATAAACCAAGCGTTGAACGTGATGATACAGCAGTTGTATTTTACACATCTGGAACAACAGGAAAGCCAAAAGGGGTTATGCTTTCTGCTGGAAATGTTCAAGCAATTACGCAAATTTGGTCAGATTCATTGGAAATCACCGCAAATGATTCTATGCAAATTTCTACCCCTCTTTTCCATTGTGCTGCAGCTCATTGCTTTAGTGTTCCGACGATTTATAGCGGCGGAAAGGTAGTGATTGAAGAGGCTTTTTCTCCTGAAGGTACACTTGACACGATGGAAAAAGAGAAAGTCACGATCTTCTTCGGAGTTCCTGCGATGTTTAGCATTCTATTAAACACGCCAAAAATGGAGAAGGTAGATTTATCGAATTTACGATTGTTCACATATGGAGCCGCGCCGATGCCATATGAGTTAGTTCGAAAAATAAAAGCACGCTACCCGAAGGTGAAAGTGCAGAACCTGTATGGACAAACGGAAAACTCGCCAGGTGCGACAACATTGAAAGATCACTACGCGCTGGAAAAGGTTGGTTCGGTTGGTGAACCATTGCCGATGACACAAGTACAAGTGGTTGATGAAAATGGAAATCCACTGCCAACAGGGCAAGTTGGAGAAATCATTGTTAAGGGACCGCAAGTGATGAAGGGCTATTTGAAAAATGAAGAAGCCACCCGCAATACTCTTAAAAATGGCTGGATGTATAGCGGTGACTTAGGACGCTTGGACGAAGATGGATTGTTATACATCGTGGACCGGAAAAAAGATATGATTATTCGCGGTGGTGAAAACGTCTATCCGGTTGAGGTAGAGGAAGTATTGTATGAGATGGATCAAATTTTAGAGGTGGCAATCGTAGGTGTTCCGCATGAAGTATATGGGGAGGTTCCTAAGGCATTTGTCGTTGTAAAAGAAGGCCAATCTCTTACAGAAGAAGAGGTCCTAAATTATTGCAGAACGAAGCTGGCAAAATATAAGTTACCTGCAGAAGTAGAATTCCTTGATGAACTCCCTCGGAATGCGAGTGGAAAAGTGTTGAAGCACAATTTGAGAGATAATGCGCGAGTGTAGGGAATGCAGTATTTTAAATTTAGTTTTTTGAATATTAAAAATATAAATTGCGATTAGGGGGTCTTTAATCATGAAAAAAAGAAAGTCATTTCTAACACTTGCTATGGGTGCCATGCTGGCTTTAAGTGCCTGCAGCGGCGGGGGCACAACTTCTACTGATGGCTCATCCTCATCATCAAGTTCTTCGGGAGAAAATGTTAATTTTCGTGCTTCTTCAGGTGTTTCTGACAAACACTTTTGGGATCGCGGCTTTTTCCAGCCGTTGATTGATCGTGTTGAAGAGGAGACGAATGGTGGAGTTACATTTGATAAGTTTACAGCGGGTGAACTCGTTGGGCTGGGTACAGAGTATGATGCGCTTCGTCAAGGAACCATCGATGTAGCGTTCACATTCATGGCGCCGTATGATCCACAGCGTTTTCCATACACAGAGGTTGTAATGCTTCCGTTGCTTGAATCAGATGCGCATATCGCTGCAACTGCCATGAGCAATATGATGAAAAGTGACCGAGAAATTCAGGATGGAAAAACCTATTACGAACTTGAATTTGCTGAAAAGGGATTAGTAGCTTTTGCCAATCCGCCAACAGAACCATACGTTCTTTCTACGACGGAACAGACATTTGAAAGTGTTGATGATTTTAATAATAAAATACGGATGCGTACAGCATCGCGCGTTCATGAGATTCTATCTGAGAACTTAGGGATTACTTCTCTTTCCATGCCGATTACAGATGCTTATGACAGTTTAAGCCGTAATGCCTTGGATGGTATCTTCTATAATATACCGGACTGGCAAGCATTCGGGTTTGATGAGTTGATTAAGCATACGATTGTAGGTGCTAACCTAGGACACTTTGTCGGCCATACGGCGATGACGCAGGAAACATGGGATTCTCTGCCAAAAGAAACACAAGATATCTTTACAAATGCTGCTGAAGAGCTCATTTTCAATGGTGCTGAATTAGCGATGAGTGAAACAAAGTTAAATGAAGAAAGCAACCTGGAAAAAGGGGGACAGTTTACACACTTAGATGAATTGAACCCAGAGGTATCTGAACGAATTCAAAAGGCAATGGTTGATACTTGGATGGACTGGATTGAAAACCTTGAGGGCCAAGGCATAGCTGGAAAAGAAATGGCGATGCTTTGGAGAGATATGCTGGTTGAAGCTGGTGCAAAATTACCTGAAGAAATTATGAACCTACAATAATAGAAAAAATGGGAGTGGAGCTCAAACGGCTCCATTTCCTTTATCTTAATCGAAAATTTGAGTGTTTAGAAAAGGAGGCGAAAACATTGTTTGAGAATATCGTAATCATTGTGGTGTTACTGATTTTTTTATACTTGCTGATGATGGGGCAATATATAAGTTCATTGCTTTTAACGGTCGGTATACTAGGAATCTTTTTATTAGGCGGCTTAGAATTGTTGAATGGCTTTATTCAAAGCGAACCATTTAACCGGACGGCAAGTTATGCGCTGACAACGATACCGCTATATATTTTGATGGCACAGTTCATCATGCAAGCTGGTATTGTAAAAGATTTATATGGATTATTTTATCGATTATCACGCGGTCGCCGTAGTGTTTTAAGTGTGTTGACCATTGTTTTGGGAGGCTTGTTAGGAGGGGTGTCTGGTTCTGGTACGGCCACTTCAGCGGCGCTGGGACAAATTGCTGTTCCTGAGTTAAAAAGGAGAGGATATCCGGATAATTTAGCAGGGACGATTGCCGCATCGGCCGGGTCCTTATCGTCGATCATTCCCCCAAGTATCTTCTTAATCATTTACGGGGTTGTTGCGCAAATTTCGATTGGACAGTTATTTACTGCAGCGATTATTCCTGGAATCCTGCTCGTTATTGTGTTTTCTTTAACGACGATTGCGTATTTGCAAGTTTATAAGAAAAGGATGGAGATCACGACAGGTACGAACGAAACTGCCGCTACGATTGAAGATGAACATACTCCTGTTTCCCGTTATGTTGTAGTCGTTTTAGCTGGTACGTTAATGATGGCAGCGATTTTTGGCGGGATTTATACGGGATTTTTCACTCCGACTGAAGCGGGAGCTGTAGGTGCTTTCATTGCCCTCATATTGGCCTTATTATTACGAAAAGTGAACAAGGCGTTCATTAAAGAATCTTTTTCAGAGACAGTTAAAGTCACGGTGATGGCAATGTTTATTGTCATTGGGGCATCCCTTTTTGGAAGATTTATTTCACTATCATTAGTTCCTCGGAAAATTATTGATTTACTAGGTCCATTAATGGAAACGCCGCTGTTAGTTCTGGCAATCATCATGTTAATCTATTTCTTCTTATTTATGTTTATTGAAGGAGTTGCGGTAATTTTAATGACGGTTCCGATTATTTCACCAATGCTGGATACGATGAACATTGATCCGCTATGGTTTGGGATTATGTTAACGGTTGTTTGTACATTAGGTATGCTTACGCCTCCTGTAGGAATAAGCGTGTATGTGGTAGGGGGAGTTTCTAATATCCCGATCGAAAGGTTATTCCCTACATCAATGGTGTACGCGGCTGTTGCCATGTTTTTCGTCATTGGAACTTTATTAGTTTTTCCAGAATTAGTAACATGGCTGCCAAGTCAGATGAAGTAAAGGAGGGGATTTTGAATGGAAAGATTGGAAAGATGGACAAAAAAAATGGAGTTCTTTGGGATGGTCGTTAGCGGCCTATCTATAGCCACTATGATGCTCTTGATTATGACCGATGTGGTCATGCGTAATTTTCTAGATTCACCTATTACGGGAACGTACGAACTTGTCCAATATTTCTTAATGCCGCTGGCTGTTTTTCCAGCGCTGGCATACACCTACACTTCAGGTGTGCTTCCTAGATTAGGAGAGTTAGTCTCGAAAATGCCTGGTAAATTTCAAATTTTCAATAAAAATATGATCATCGTCATCGAAATCGTTATTTTTGTCTTGTTAACACTGTACGGTATGAAGTTTGCTCAAGCAGGTATCGCAGATCGCATGGCGATTCCAGTCAGCGGAAATTTAATCCCTGTGTATCCTGTTTATGTGGTCGTACCATTAGGATTCTTGAGTGTACTTTGGGTCATCATTCTGGAGAGAGTCAAAGGACTTGTTGGTAATAAAGAGACTGCCTAAGGAAAGTGCTTAATTTAAATTTTAATGAGAGTCGGGGGTCTGGCTCCGTTGGAGGTTCTTTCTGGGTTTAATGGGAATTCCTCTTATTTTCATTCAGTTCTTAACCATATATGCTGCTAAGAAAATGATGGATGAAGATGAAAGGCTAGTAATTATTAAACATTTTAATGAGACCACTAAAGGGCCGGACCTGCATCAGTAAACGTTACTGCGGCGGGGCTGGTCCGCTTTTGTTTTTTGTCTGGCCAAGAAATGAAGAACAATACTATCGATTAAAAATTTTATAAAAAGGATTGACACATTCAGATAAACATATTAATATTATCTCATATTCAAGATATTTTAAATAAAGGTAATTAGTTAGGTGAGGTGATGATTCAATGCAAGGAAAATGTAGTAATCAGCCTTATTTACTGTTAATGCAAACATCAAAAGCGATACAGGAAAGAATCAAAACCGAGTTAGTTCCATATAAGTTAAACCTCACTGAATTTTCTGTATTAGAAGTGCTGCATCTTAAGGGAACCCAAACGATTCAGCAGGTTGGTCATAGCATTTTAATATCAAGTGGTTCGATGACTTATGTGATAGATAAATTGGAGCAACGAGGCTTGCTGGAAAGAAAGGCTTGTCCTAATGATCGTAGGGCCATACATGTATTGCTAACTGAGGACGGAACCAATTTGATGACAGAATTGATGCCTATGCATCAGGAACTGGTAGATGACATGTTTAGCGATTTGGATCATGAAGAGGCTGAAACAATAGTGAAGCTCTTGGAGAAAGTAAATAGAAAGCCTAGACGTGAATTTATTTGAACAGATGTAATCTATATTTTTTTATTCTAAAATATCTCGAATTAGAGATTCTTAATTCTAAATTAAATGATTAGAAAATTTTCTCTTTAGGATTGGGGAAAATAAGCAAACTATTATCATGATAGATTCATCTGAATTTCTCCGTTTAGGTTTGGAAAAAGGAGTGGATATAAGATGTCAAAGAAGACGATGGGTATACACCATATCACGGCAATTGTGGGCCATCCTCAAGAAAATGTGGATTTTTATGCGGGTGTTTTGGGGCTGCGCTTAGTCAAACAAACGGTCAACTTTGATGATCCAGGAACTTATCATTTTTATTTTGGCAATGAAGGCGGGAAACCAGGAACAATTATTACTTTTTTTCCTTGGCCGGATGCTTATCGAGGAAGCATTGGGGATGGTCAAGTAGGGGTCACCTCTTATGTTGTCCCTAAAGGTGCACTGCCGTTCTGGGAAAAGAGGCTGGAAAAGTTCAACGTACCATTCACCAAATTAAAACGTTTTGGTGAGAACTATTTGGAATTTGATGACCCGCATGGTCTTCATTTGGAATTAGTTGAACGCGAAGAAGGAGAAATAAATAACTGGACCTTTGGAGGAGTAACGCCTGAAGTGGCGATTAAAGGGTTCGGTGGAGCAACCCTATTATCATCTCAACCTGATCGTACTGCGGAATTGCTAGAAAAAATTATGGACCTTGAAAAAGTCGGCACAGAAGGAGATTTTATTCGGTACCGTTCCACTGCTGATATCGGAAATATTATAGATTTAAAGTTAACGCCAATTGGACGCGGAAAAATGGGGGTTGGTACGGTCCACCATATCGCATGGCGAGCAGCAGATGACCAAGATCAGTTGAATTGGAAAAAGCATATTGAAGGAAATGGGTATGGTGTTACACCTGTTCGAGACCGGAATTACTTTAATGCTATCTACTTTAGAGAGCATGGGGAAATACTATTTGAAATTGCAACAGATCCTCCGGGATTTTCTCATGATGAATCACAAGAAACGATGGGCAGCGAGTTAAAATTACCGCATCAGTATGAACCGCATCGAGGCAAAATACAACAAGTTTTACTTCCATTTGAAGTAAGAGAGTTAGATTAATTTCCTGAGTGCGGGATGTAAACAAAATGAAAAGACCTTACCTCCTGGAAAGGTTCGAATTTTGAAAGGAGACAAAGTATGAAACATATATTTCAAAAAGGTAAGAATGATTCAAAGCCAACTTTACTATTGCTGCATGGAACAGGTGGAAATGAATTAGACATGCTGCCGCTTGCAGGACGAGTGGATGATGAAGCATCTATTCTAAGTGTACGTGGGAATGTTTTGGAAAATGGCATGCCTCGTTTCTTCCGCCGATTAGCTGAAGGAGTGTTTGACGAGGAGGATCTAGTCTTCCGTACGAAGGAATTATATCAGTTCCTTGATGAAGCGTCACAACAATACAGTTTTGACAGAGGAAATATCGTGGCGATTGGTTATTCCAATGGAGCAAACATTGCTGCAAGCATGTTGTTTCACTATCAAGATGCACTAAAGGGAGCCATTCTTCATCACCCGATGGTTCCTAGAAGGGGGATTGATCTGCCTGACTTATCAGGAACCTCCGTGTTTATGGGGGCTGGGACAAACGATCCGATATGCCCAGCAGCAGAATCAACTGAGCTGCAAGCTCTATTAGAAAACGCGAATGCAAAGGTTGAACTTTATTGGGAAAACAGAGGTCACCAATTAACGATTGAGGAAGTAGACGCTGCCGCACAGTGGTATCGTAAAAACTTTTAATCAATAAATTATAATAAAAAATATTTGGAGGTTACAACATCATGGTAAAACACGAAATTGGCGCATTGATTTTGCGTGTCACATTAGGGGTATTATTCTTCATTCATGGACTTGTTAAGTTTCAGGGAGGAATTGAGAATACAGTAGGATGGTTTGACAGCATTGGGATCCCAGGATTTATGGCTTATGTCGTTGCTTTGATTGAATTAGTGGGAGGAATTGCCTTGATCCTAGGAGTGGCAACTAGACTAGTGTCTGCTCTATTAGCCATCATTATGATTGGGGCAATTTTTACAGCGAAATTATCTCTTGGACTATTAGGAGATGGACAAATGGCTGGTTATGAATTAGATATAGCTTTCTTTGTGATCGCGGTATTTCTTGCCATCAATGGAAGCAAACTATATTCACTTGGAAACTTAATTTTCAAAAAAGATTTACAAGAGACATCAAAAGCAGCTTAGTTCAAAGTATGGAAAATGAATAGTAGAGAAAACTAGGGAGTGACAGTAATGGGATTTTGGTCCAAACTTTTTGGAAATTCATCAGAAAAGGAGAATGAAAAAATGACAAACGTAAAATTAGCAGTAATTTTCTACAGCATGGGTGGAACAAACTATCAATTAGCAAAGTGGGCTGAAGAAGGAGCAAAAGAAGCAGGTGCAGAGGTTAAAGTATTAAAAGTGCAGGAATTAGCACCCGATTCCGTCATTGAAGGCAATGAAGTTTGGAAAGCGACAGTCAATGCAACGAAGGATGTACCTGTAGCAACTGGAGACGATATTGAATGGGCAGACGCGGTAATCTTTAGTGTGCCAACTCGTTTTGGAAATATGCCGTCACAAATGAAGCAGTTCCTTGATTTACAAGGTGGACTATGGGCTACCGGTAAGACTGTCAATAAAGTAGTCAGTGCGATGACGTCTGCACAAAACCCACATGGTGGTCAGGAAGCTACATTATTATCATTATATACTTCCATGATGCACTGGGGTGCGATTATTGCAACTCCTGGTTACACGGATCCGGTCATCTTTGGTGCTGGAGGAAATCCATACGGAACAAGCGTAACAGTGGACCAAGATGGGAAAATGATTGAAGACGTTCAAGCAGCAGTGAAGCACCAAGCGAAGCGTACGGTTACAGTCGCTGAGTGGGTTAAAAAAGGAAATCAATAAATCTTTATCATTCTAGGGCCAAGCAATTGTTTGGCTCTTCTTTTTTTGACTAAGTAATTTAAAAGAACCCACCTCCTCCTAATTGATTTTTTATGAACAAAATTTATGAAATACCCTTATAAAAAGGAAAGTGCTGACGAAATTTATAAGGTGTGCAATACAAAACTAGTCAACTTTGAGTAACTTAACATGGGAGAGAAAAGGATGTCGGAAGGAAATTATCGTTATCGTCAGGAACGAAAAGAATCTGAAAAGAAGAGTAGGGAAAAAAACAGGAAAACTGGTTCTTTGATTAAAAAAATAGTCATTGTGTGTTTGGTGCTCGGACTTTTATCCATAGGTGCCGGAGCCATTACCTTTGCTTCAATGGTCAAGGGTGCACCTGAATTAGACTCTACTAAACTTGTAGATCCACTTTCTACGAAGTTTTATGATATGAACGGAAACTTTATTTATGAATATGGCAAGGAAAAACGAACGAAAATCACCTATGATCAGCTTCCAAAGGTGTTGGAACAAGCCATTATCGCTACCGAAGATTCCCGCTTTTATGAACATCAAGGCATTGACGTGAAAAGGACGGCGAAGGCTATTTTTGTGAACATAACGGATGATTTTGGATCACAGGGCGGTAGTACGATTACGCAGCAAGTGATTAAAAATTCATTTCTTACTCCTGATAAGACAGTGAAGAGGAAAGTGCAGGAATGGCGTCTGGCTTATGAGCTAGAACAAGAGTACTCCAAACAAGAAATATTAATGATGTATGTGAATAAAATCTATCTTGGCAACCGTTCGTATGGAGTGGCTGCAGCAGCTAAGAATTATTATGGGATTGAAGTGGAGGATCTGCAAAAATTAACGCTGGCACAAGCGGCGCTGATTGCCGGGCTGCCGCAAAGTCCGAACAATTACGATCCAACAAAACCTGAAAATCTAGAAGCAGCGACGGATCGCCGCAATGTTGTTTTACGTTTGATGAACAGACATGGTTATATAACAGAACAACAAATGGAAGAAGCCTCAAAAGTTTCCGTAACGGAAGGCATTGTTACCAACAACCAACAAAGGATGCCGTATGAAGCCTTTTTTGATGCAGCTGTACAAGAGGTAACGAGAAAATTGAAGGATGTTGATATAAGCACGGACGGATTAAAGATTTATACAACGTTGGATCCAAAAGCACAGGATTACGCGGAAAAAATGTTGAATACAAATGAAATTATTGTTTACCCGAATGCTAACTTTCAGGGAGCTTTTGTCTTTTTAGATACCAAAACCGGTGAAGTCAGGGCGATTGGTAGCGGGCGAAACGAATATAAAGCGGAGTTTTTTGGCAACAACTTTGCAATAAACATGAAGCGTCAATCTGGATCTGTATTTAAGCCGATTTTTGATTATGGCCCTGCGATTGAGCATCTGAAATGGTCGACGGCTCATCTGATTAATGACCAAAAGACGACTTATTCAAGCGGAGAGCCTATATCCAACTGGGATAATCAACATCACGGAATAATGACCATTCGCAAAGCCCTGCAATATTCCTATAATATTCCAGCTCTTCTTACATTAAGAGAGGTGGGGCTGGAGAAGGCAAAGGGATTTGCCGAGCAGCTTGGTATTATCTTTAAAGATGACAAGGTTTATGAATCCTATGCAATTGGTAGTAATACCGTCAGTCCCATAGAGATGGCGGGAGCTTATAGCGCTTTTGGTAATGGCGGTGTTTTCAATCAGCCCCATACGGTTCAAAAGGTTATATTCCCAGACGGAAAAGAAATTAGCTTTACCCCAGAACCAAGGAAGGTCATGCAGGACTACACGGCCTATATGATGACCGATATGATGCGGACTGTTGTTGATACGGGAACCGGTACAACAGCCAATGTCCCGGAACTTGATGTTGCCGGAAAAACAGGAACTACTAATTTTGATGAAAAAACAAAAGCTAAATATGGTTACCCGAACAATGCTACAAATGACAGCTGGTTTGCAGGATATACGCCGCAATACACGATGGCGGTCTGGAGCGGTTATGCTCAAAACGGTGAAGGAAATTACATGGCAGGTGACACAACGAAGATTTCACAGCGAATGTTTAAAGCGATGATGCAAAATTTTGGTAGTGATACTTCTTCATTCAAGCAGCCAGAAAGTGTCTATGCAGTGAATGGTGAACTGTATATCAAAGGTGTACCTTCTGCGGAAGTTCCGGTAATACCAAAAATTAATAAAGAAGATAAACCAAAAGATTGGAAGAAGAATAAAGGGAAAGATAAAAAGCAAAAAGGGAAGAAAGAAAATCCGGGGAAGGGAAAAGGAAAAGAGAAAAAGAAACATAAACAAGATTAATGATTTGGGAATTAGGGAGATTCAATTCCCGGGTAACCGAATGTAGTATGATGCTTTGATAGATGAAGTTAGAGCGCTTGATCTTAATGTTTGCTGTCCATGCGGGCAGTTTTTTTTTATGGTGTATTAAAAATGGATAAGTTCCTCTTGAGCCATGAATAGTGTAAAAAAGTTGGAAGAGACTAGTAGTTGTACATGCAATTGTATATACAAATAGGGAGATGAAGCTTTGAAATTCATGTTAAAACAGGAAATGCTTTTAATGGTAAGAGCGTTGTATTTTTGTATGGAAGATACGTGGGATAAAATTGGAAAGAAATATGATATTTCACCTGCCCAGCAGCATATTTTGTTCCTGCTGTCGACGAATGGGAATAAGCTTACTCCGTCGAAAATTGGTGAATTGGGATGCTGGCATCCATCCACTGTATCAAGATTGATAAACCGGCTTCAGAAAAATGGTTATATCAAAGTAAACGCGGACAAAAGCTCTAGATTTAAAATGGTTTCAATGACAGATGAAGGAAAGCAATTACTTGAACAATTGCTTGATGCAGCTAAAGCTATGGAGGAATTTCCATTTGATATGCAGCATTTATCAGAACAAGAAATTTTGACCTTTTTAGAGTGTGGTCAGAAAATTTTGGAAGTTCAAAAAGGAAAGGATTTTAGACAAAATGTAATCAGCAAGAGAGTGGATAATTATGATTATGCATAACGCGGGACGGATTTAATTTTCATCAGGAGGATTGCTGCTATGTCTAGGGATAAAGGCATTTTAATTAGCATTTGGTTTATCATGATTATACTGATATTAAAATTTATTAAAAAGAGCGAAATCAAGCATGGCATACTAGCATTCCAATTTAAACAAATGATCACGTGGCTAGTGGGGTTACTTGTAGTCGAAAAAGGGCTAATCAGATATCCTGTTCGAGAATTTAAAAAAGCCAATAAGACGAGTTTTACGTTTGAGTATTTTATTTATCCCGCTTGCTGTGCGATTTTTAATGTGCGCTATCCAGAAAACAAGGGGAAAGGGATTAAGCTTCTCTACTATATATTCCATGCAGGGATCATCACGATCATAGAAGTTGTTATAGAGAGGTATACAAATCTTGTGACCTATATTAAATGGAGATGGTATTGGACTTTTATATCCATAGGCTTAACCTATTACATATCAAGGCTTTTTTATTGTTGGTACTTTAAGGATGAAGGCAGCAACTTCACCAAAAACTAATTATTAATTAGTTAGAGAATGAAATTACTAATTATCTGAAATCTCTTGTATTTTTGTTAATGAAGTGATATTATCAGTAACAATAGTTAATAAAAAATCAATAGCGATAACTTCTTATCCAGAGTGGTGGAGGGACAGGCCCGATGAAACCCGGCAACCATCAAGACAATCGTATTGTCTTGAACGGTGCTAATTCCTGCAAAGGTGCAAGCCTTTGAAAGATGAGAAACGTATGATATCATACGGCCTCTCTTTCATGAAAGAGAGGTCTTTTTACTGGAGAAGCTTATCGCTCGAAGGAGCGAAATGAACATGGAAAGAGCAGTATTTGGTGCTAGTGAATT
Organism: Robertmurraya dakarensis; assembly: GCF_900156875.1. Lineage (GTDB taxonomy): Bacteria > Bacillota > Bacilli > Bacillales > Cytobacillaceae > Robertmurraya > Robertmurraya dakarensis. The sequence continues at coordinate 203,218 of NZ_LT707409.1, forward strand.
TTTTAGTGAAGAAGCATTTGTTACAGGTTTTCGCGGAATTGAATATGTTAAGACCGGGCATTTGAAAGGGAAAAATATAGACATCGTCGAAATATGGTTTAATCCGTGGAAGGTATCTTATGATGAATTATTAGAATTATTTTTTGATCTACATGACCCAACATCAACCGGGAATTATTCCATGATTTTTTTCTCTAATAAAAAACAATTAAATGTAGCCAAAAATAAGAAAGACGAGATGAAACAAATTTTTAAAGATAAAATTATTACAGAAATCACGCCAGCGAGTGATGTAAAGAATATTTTTGCGTCGCTGAGGCATTAAATAACATGGAGAAAAGGCTGATTTCATAGAATATCAGCCTTTTTTATTGCTATTTTCCTTTTTTAACTTCGTGGAGCAAGTCAGGGAAGTTTGTGAACATACCGGTTACACCCCAGTCTATTAACTGCTTCATTCTTTCCTTATCATTGACTGTATAAGGGTGGATTTCAAGTCCGCTGTTGACAACCTTTTGCACATATTCTTCATTTAAATAAGTATGGTTTGGGCCAACTCCGACCGCATATTCCTTGATAGCATCAATTTGTTCATCGGTAATTTCGGCATAGCTGCGATACGAGATTAATTGAACTAGATTCACAGTTGGATCAAGGTCATGCATGATTTGTAAGCTTTGCTGGCTAAATGATTGCACAAGAAGTTTGTCTTTATCGATTCGATATTCATTGACGAGTCGCAGAAGTTCCTTCTCCATCCCTGGATAAATTTCAGGCGATTTCGTTTCGATATAGTAGCTAGCGTTTTTGCCGAACTTTTGGAACACTTCTTCTAATGTCGGTACTTCTAATCCTATATACTTGCTGTCTGCGTATTGAGGATATTTTTCATTGAACCAGCTTCCAGCATCCAGTTCCTTAACTTCCTTTAGGGTAAAGTCTTTAACATAACCAGTTCCATCTGTTGTACGGTCCACTTTTTCGTCATGCATCGCAATCAAATGGCCATCCTTTGTCATTTGGAGATCGACCTCGATGTAATCCCCGTGCATTTGTTCTCCCATCTTATAGGAAACTAGCGTATGCTCAGGGGCATGTCCGGAAGCTCCACGATGCGACACGTTCAAAATCTCCTTATGTTTTTCCTTTGCTGAGGCGACTTCTCCACCAGCCGTAACACCAACGACCATAACAAGAGCAGCCAATGACGACAACCATTTCTTTTTCTTCAACATATTTCCAACTCCTTTAGTAGATTACTATTTAAAGGTAGCAAGTGAATGTTAATATTTTTCTATAATGAAGTAAATCTTGATAAAATTTCTATTACAATTGTAAAAAAGTGGGTGTTTATTCCTGTTACTTTTGTGGTAGATATAAATACTAGAAAGGGAGGAGATATTATTAGAAAAAAAGAAGAAATTCAGATTGATAGGATGATTAACGAAGGATTAGGCGCAGGTGAAATCAACGATAAGGATGATAGAGAACAGTTAGATTCACCGATATCTAAAAAAACAGGAACGACGAGAATAAATAATACTATGGTAGAGGGTATGTCAGATGCAAAGGAACTCGGAAAAGAAATGGAAGTTCTAAAAACGAATAAAGAAGTTAAAAAAGATGGTCATATACCCGACCCTATTCAACATAGTTGATAATATTAAAAAGCAATGGTAGAAGTCTTCCATTGCTTTTCTAGTTACTTATAAAGTATGGTCCACTTATCCTGAATCAAGTCTGGTATAATATAATTGTTGGAAAGTTTAAGCTTCTGTAATACCTTTACCAAAAACTGGATGAAAGCAGCGGCTAACTGAAAGTCACGATGGCTAAAATTTATGAAAAATCTGGAGGTACATTCAAGAAAAATCATCATTAAAACGAGAAACTTCCTAAGCATCCTGCAATAGACTAATATTAGAAGGGATCTTTATTTTCCTCTAAATGGAGTTTTAAAGGGGGGAACAAGATGTCAGTCAATCATTACACTAAAGGCTCTTATGAATACGCACAAAAACAGAAAATTATTGAACTTCAATCCAAAGGTTTTACAGATGTACAGACCATTAAAGAGGCAAAAGAGCTTATTCGTTTTGCCTACGCCAGAGAGGGCATTCCGCTGCGTTATACTCAAATGGGTGTAAGTATTAGAATCTTTCCTGCTTAAATCCTATTTTTTCGTTTATTGTTGTATTCATTAAGCTTATTTTTTAAACTCGATATGTAAGCGTTTACATAACGTTTCATATCGAGTACCTGCAAACATACGCCTTTAATTATTTTCCTTTTGCGTTTTGATATCTTTAATTTTATACAGTTTTCACCGTACGAAACGTTATTACCACTTCCATATTTTTTAATATATTCTTTTCTCTTTAAATAGAGTAATATCTTCTAGAAAGATAAAAGATTATATGGAAGAGGGGTTAACAAATTGAAATATATTCGTATTTTGCTAGCATTAGTTGTTACGTTTGGAATTTTTACGGCAACACACGCTTTTGCAGCTGAAAAAACCATTGATCAGTATTATATGGACGATGTAAGTTACGAGCATGGAGCGTATGAAGAATTAGAACGTTTCTTGTATACAGATATTCTAGATGGGTATGAGGAAACTGAAACTTTTGAAGAAGATGGAGAAGTATATGAATACACATCTATTTTATTAAAACCTGAAAATACCATTACTCGTGCACAGTTCACAAAGATTTTGGTGAATGCTATGAACTTAACACGCGGGGAGATTTCAAAAACATTCCCTGATGTAAACGAGTCAGATTGGTATTATGAATTTGTCCAAATTGCGAGCAGCAGAGGGATTATTACTGGTAAAGAAGATGGGACGTTCAAACCATATGATAAAATCACACGTGCGCAAATGGCTGTTATGATACACCGTGCTTTTGAGCCAACTGTTGATTTTTCTGCAACAGGAAAAACGTTCAAAGATGTCAGCGAAAGCAACTTTGCCTATGAAGCGGTTGTTAAAACAGCGGCTGTCGGAATCATTAAAGGATATGGAGATGAATTCAGACCGAATCATTTTGCAAAACGTTCACAAGCTGTACTGATGATCGATCGTGCGTTACATCAAGAGCCTGGAACAGCACAAGACGAAATTTCCGTACTTGATACAGTAGACCGCAACGTTACAGAAGAGCTGCTATACTCTGAGCAACAAGATGTTGAAGCATTGGAAGCACTTTACCGTGAAACTACAATGGGTTACTATCTTGCTTACGCACTTGATAACGTTAGTATGCTTACTGATTCTGACTATTTAGGATCTTCTATTTCAATGGAAAAAGCAGGCGAACATTCAAGCAGCATCGTTTCACTAAATAATCGTTTTGCAGTAGTAAAAGTAGACAACTTAAAGGTTCTTGCTTCTATCGATGAACCGGATATGTCGCTTGAAATGAAAATCGACTTATCAGGAACTGCTTACCTTAAGAAAACAGAAGATGGAACTTGGAAAATCTATAATATCGTCTATGATGAAGATTTCCTTGAGGAGTTTCTAACTGCTGCTGAAGAAGGTAACTAATATATAAAAGAATTCCCACCTTTTTATAAAGATGGGGATTTTTTTTGTATAAAGATAGAAGTGCAAATCGTTGTCTTTTGGGGCAATGCGGCATTACAAATTGAGTGATATATTGATCACTTAAATTAGTTATCTAGCTGTTTAGACCTATGAGCTTCGTATCTCAACGCTGGTATATATTGTCTGTTACACTTGTAGTTGAGGTGAAACTGATGCGAAGATTATTTCTTTTTGTTATCGTATGGGGATTATTTTTAGCAGGGTGCAGCGGGGAGGATCAACATATTTCAGGGGAACAGGAAGAACTTCCTGCAGATGAAAAGATCGAAGAAAAAGTGGAGGAAGTCCCAGAAGAAGTTCCACCGGCTGCGGTTGACAATGTCCATGAAATCGTGAAGGAGCAGGGAAAGTATGATGTCGATGAGGTTAATAAAAATGAAGAATTAAAAGCACAACTGATGGCAGAATTGAAGGATTTTCCTGATAATCTATCAGGTGAAGAAGCTTATAATCGTGTTATTCCATTAATTGCAGCGGACATTAAAAAAGAGGCGGAGTTATTTGAGGCCGTTGATCCTGTGATTAAGTTTGATTCTTCTTCGCCAGATAATGAGTTTGCCTTACCGGAGACGGAGACCGTAAACGTCGCTATTTTGCTCGATGCAAGCGGCAGTATGGCAGGCCAAGTGAGTGGTGGTCAGAAGATGAAGCTTGCAAAGGAAGCAATTAAGAACTATGCTTCTGATTTGCCTGAAGGGTCCAATGTCATGCTGAGGGTGTATGGGCATAAAGGGACCGGAAGTGATGCGGATAAAGAACTATCTTGCAGCAGCCATGAAGTAGTTTTTCCGCTTGGGGCATATGAAGAAGGGCAATTTGAATCTGCGTTGAATCAATTTGCACCTGCTGGCTGGACGCCGCTTGCCGGGGCTATCGAGGAAGCCAAAAAAGATCTGGAGTCTCAAAAGGGAGAAAACGTGCGGAATGTAATCTACATTGTAAGTGATGGTATTGAAACATGTGATGGTGATCCCGTTGCGGCTGCGAAGGCATTGTATTCTTCAGATATCCAGGCAGAGGTGAACATCATCGGTTTTGATGTAGACAATGAAGGGCAAGCTCAGCTAAAAGAAGTAGCCGAAGCAGGAGGCGGAGTCTACAAAACGGTTTATTCCGAGAGTGATTTGAATGATTACTTGAAGGAAGAATATAGCCGATTGTACTGGGAATGGCTGGCTTGGAGCAACGATCGTTATTTTGATGTATTAGGTCAAAGCAATGATATTTATTTTGATATGCTCGGCTATACGAATGATATTTACTTTAAATCTTTAGCGGAAAAAAATATGATGAGCACGATCCGATATGAATTAAAAGATCTCGGGAAGTTTAAAGATGGAGATGCAGCAGATGAATTCATGAAACTGGCCAGAATCCGTCATGAGACAGTCGATCAATATTTTGATCAAGAGGAAGACAGGAAGAATAAAATTCGAAAAGAATTAAAAGAAAAGTATCAAAAATTAATTAAAGAAAAGAAAGAAGAAAATCTTGAGAAGTACTCTTCTTAGAGTTTTGTGCGGGATGGGGATAAGGGAGTTGCAGCGGTATTCGGACTAGTCCTGCGTGAACTGGATTGGAACAGTCTGAATCCGTTTCCTATTCGGGCTAGACCTCCGAGGAACAGGCAGGAGTAGTCCGAATCTGATAGTTTTTCAGACTCAAAGCTTTAACCACCCCGAGGGTTAGTCTGAATCCCTTAGCTATTCAGACTGGATAATCAGAAAGCTGCATGCACTAGATCGGATACTTAGCTAACAGGATTCATGGCTCTTAAAATTAAGGAATAAAGCAGGTAAACTCCTAAATAGGCTCCTGTTAGTAAGAATAAGGGATTGAGGAATAAACCATGAATATTGGTCATAAATACTGTATCATCCTTGATTATGTTGTATAAGGCGATGGAAGCAATATTTCCGAAAAGAAGTGCTGACAGAATAGCGGCTATAGTAAACAAGATTTGAAACTTTGAGTCCTTTCTATGAAGTACCACCATTATGACAGGAATAACCACACTACCTGTTATGATAAGTATTTTCATCATGATCACCTCGACTTTCATTCTTCTCTAAAACGTTCCAAACTATGCTCGAGGCCTAAATTAAAGGAAAGAAACTATCTCACTTCAAAAAACCATAGCTTCGAATTGCAAACTAAATGTAAAAACTGGTTCCTTCTTACCTCTAAATCCATATATATAGAATAAAAGCCTAACAGGAGTAGTCAGCATTGGATAAACAAAATAGCGCATTTAGATGGATTGTGTTTGCTTCTGTCTTGTTTACTTATGTATTGATGTCGAGTCAGCGGACCGCACCAGGATTGATTACGGATCAGATAATGTTGGATTTTCAGGTTACAGCCACCACGATTGGGTTGATAACGAGCATTCAATTTTTTGTGTATACGGGATTGCAAATTCCGATGGGGATTCTGGCTGATCGGTTTGGACCGAATTTTTTCCTGCTAATGGGTGCCCTGCTTACAGGTGCAGGAACAATGATTTACAGCCTTGGTACGCATGAATATATTTTGTTTTTGGCCAGGATCATGATAGGAATTGGAGATTCGACCATTTGGGTCAATATGGTGCTGATTTTAAGCCAATGGTTTAGTGCAAAGGAATTTACAAAATTGATTGGTATAACTGCTATGACAGGAAGCCTTGGTTTTCTTATAGCGACAGTACCGTTTTCCTTATTAATCGAATTCCTTGGCTGGAGGGCATCATTTTTCTCAGCTGGACTGCTGCTATGTTTATGCAGCGTTCTCCTTTACTTTGTTCTTTTAAAGAAACCGAAACAATCACTATTTATAAAAAGTGAAACAAAACGAGAAAAGACAATGGTGATCCTGCGGAGAGTTTTTTCCAGCCGGCAAGCTTGGGCTTTATTTTGTTGTCACTTCGGGATTGTCGGAACGTATGTTGGATTTATCAGTTCGTGGGGAGTGCCCTATGGCATGGATATGTACGGAATGACACGGACAGATGCGAGTCAGCTCATGATGCTGGGACTAATCGGGGCACTCATTGGAGCTCCTTTAGCTGGATGGATTTCAAGTGTGCTAGAAGCCATTAAACGTCCTTATGTTGTTGTCCACACCATTCTGGTATTAGCATGGTCCGTCTTTCTTTTATTTAGCGGGAATCCACCTATTTCCTTATTGTATATGCTTTTCTTCATTATTGGCCTTGCCTACGGGGCAAATGCCTTAACTTTTGCTGCTGTCAGGCAATCTTTTTCTATTAAAGAAGCCGGACTTGTCTCTGGTTTTGCCAACACGGGTGGTTTTTTAAGTGCCGTCTTGCTGCCGAGTATTTTTGGAAAAATATTGGACTATTTTCAAGTTTCTGGGGATATCAGTTCTGGGTATTATTATGGTTTCATTACACCTGTTATTTTCGCTATGGTTGGTTTACTGGGAGTTTTGATTTTAAAAGAAAAGCGTCAGTTGCAGGAGGTAAAAACGATATCTACTTACCATAAATAAACGGCCATGCTTCAAGTGAAGTGTGGCTATTCTTATGAGGGAAGGGTTAGTATTCCTTTTCACAGATGGGAACAGTATTTTATGATACAATGATAGGGAAAATGAGTGTTAAATCGAATATTTATGATGGGGCTAGATAGATATGAAGCGATATAAGCTAAAGAATAATTTTAAAGGTTTAAAAAAGGGAACACAATTCTATTTAATTGCAGAGTCTGAGTTTATTGGCGTGAAGGAATTTGTGTTACGAACTAGCGACCTATCGATTAGAATATCTATTAACGAAAAAGAACTGCAGAAGTATTTTACCATAATGTATTATTAACATTGCCGCTGTGCTTATATAGGATGAATCTGGGAAAGCCTTTGGCTGTATTCTATTGGATGTTTTCGTAATTTTTCGATAATGATCTATATGACCAGAAAGATTCATTATAGTGATTATGAAGAAAGGCGAGGGGATCAGTAAATGCAAACTGTTATTACATACGTAATAACCTTGGTTGTGATTGTGATTTCAGTCTTTATTACACTACTATTCAAGGTTGAATTAGAAAAGATGTTTCGTGAAAAAAAAGAGGTTACTGCCTTCCATATTTGTAATGTCGTCATTGTTTTAATGGTTGCGTTTATGACAAATGCTGTATTTACTATTTACATCATGGAAAATGAATTTAATATGCTATTACAATTAGTCATTCTTTTCTTCATTATTTTACCAATATATCTCATTGGGTACTTAGCTTTTGAAAAATATAAAATCACCAATCGTAAATATGTAAAAGCTGAGAACGGGAAGGTTCTTATTATCAATGAAAGGTTTTTGAATAGGAAGTAAAATTTCGATGATATCGAAACTGATTTTAAATGAATACGAATGAAGCGTTTAATCTAAGATGGATGGACGCTTTTTTTTATTGGTGTATTGTATATTGATAAAGTAGATAGAAAATAATCGATTGAATCTATATTACGAATGAAAGAAAAAATAGATTGATGATAAAATTCAATATATGTGTGTCTCATGCACCTGCAAAAAGAGATACATATACCAAAGAATAATATTGAGGTGGAGAACGTGAAGAATAAAGTTATTTTGCTAGCATCAGATCAGCTTGGAAAAGGGGAAAAGGAATTAGGAGAAGGAATTTTAGAAACCTTTTTTACGATTCTTAAGCAAAAGGAAGAATTGCCTGCTGCTGTTTTTTGCATGAACAGAGGGGTGTTTGCTTTGACAGAATATTCGCTTGTTTCTCTTCAATTAAAGGAATTGGAAGAAAAAGGTGTTGATATTCTAGCTTGTAAAACATGTGTAGACTATTATGAGCTGGAGGATAAGCTTGCAGTTGGAGAAATCAGCGGGATGGCACAATTTATTGAGCTGGCTTCTAAATATGAGGTTATGACACTCTCATAAGTTAGGTGTCTGACATCCATTTACATAAAGGAGATGCAGAACATTTATGAAAGTATACAATAAAATCTTTAAGGAGTATTGGAACCCCTATGTGGCGATTAGTATTGCCGGGCTGCTGAGTGCTTTGTATTTTGGCATAACTGGGACCGTTTGGGCCGTAACCGGAGAGTTTACTAGATTAGGGGGCCATATCTTGCAGTGGTTTGGCGTAGATGTGTCAGGCTGGGATTATTTCGAACTCATCGGTATCCAGGGATCGCCTATTAGTCGAACAGATGGTTGGATTGTCATTGGGATGCTAGTTGGGGCATTAATGATGATCCTACTCAGCGGCAGTTTTAAAATTCGGATGCCAAAACAAAAGCGGCGCATTGTGCAAGGTTTTATCGGGGGAATTATCGCTGGCTTTGGTGCGCGGCTCGCAATGGGCTGTAACTTAGCTGCCTTTTTTACTGGTGTTCCGCAATTTTCATTTCATGCATGGATTTTTATGTTGACGACTGCAATTGGTACATATTTCGGAGTAAAGGTAGTCAATACAAAATGGTGGCTTGGGAAACCGAACCTGCAAAGAAGTAAGGGGAAAAGAGTGGCAGTAAAGAAGAATGCTAACAAAACCAATATACAGCCGATTTTAGGTTTGATAGTAGCATGCGTTTATTTAGGAATTATTGTGTACTTTTTCGCAGCAGGCAAGACTCTTTTAGCAGTTGGAGCAATTGCGGGAGCTGCATTTGGTATTTTAATTGAACGCGGACAAATCTGCTTTACATCTGCTTTCCGTGATATGTGGATCAGCGGCCGTGCAGTCATGTCAAAAGCAATCGCTGTTGGGATGATGGTCAGTGTCGTCGTTACTTTTATTCATATTCAGACCGGTACAATGCAGATTATTAAAATGGCGGCTCCAAGTACAGTAATTGGCGGCCTGTTATTCGGATTCGGAATCGTTCTTGCGGGAGGCTGTGAAACAGGAATGATGTATCGTGCAATGGAAGGACAAGTGCTGTTCTGGATTGTCGGGGCAGGGAATATTGTCGGAGCAACCTTGCTGTCCTACGGATGGGACCACCTAGGAATCTTTAATGCGCTTGCAGAAGGCTGGCCGGCCGTTAATTTAGTAGTAGAGTGGGGACCGGCTGGAGCGTTAGTGGGAACATTGGCGATGTTAGTTCTCTGGTTCTTATTCTCGAACTGGTGGGAAAAACGATTCCGTTATGGTACTGGGATCAAGCAGGCAGAAAGACAACATTTCGCACCAAAGGAGGTATAAGTTTTGTCACAAGAATTTGAAATTGATTACACGTTAGATATTCGCGGCGAGCCTTGACCATACCCAGTCATTTATGCGCTGGATGCGCTAAAAACGATGAAAATCGGGGAAGTATTAGAGGTCATTGCAGACTGTCCGCAATCCTTCCGCAGTGTGCCGGAAGAAGCAGTCAAACATGGTTATGAGCTGGTCACCGATCCGGAAAAGGACGGGCAGGATATCTATTTTTATATTAAAGTAATAAAGTAAAAGATAAGGGGAGTTTCCTTAACGGGGGTTCTCTTTAGAGGTAAAAATAAGGTGAGAAATCGTAGTGATTTTCTCACCTTATTTTTTTGGCAAACGCACGGTCAGTCATATAGTAAATAATAACCCGCGAATAGACTGTGTTAAAAAATAAAGGGAAAAATTCCGTTTAAATTGGGAGATATCTATATTTCCTAAAAATTAAGGGGAGTTTTTCCCTTTATATGATTGGAACCTTTTGGTTTTTCCTTAATTTAGAGAGGATAGCGGGAATTTCTCCTCTTATTTCTGCCTCATAAGCTCACTTTTATACAATAGCGGGAAATTCTACCCCTAAAAAGCATGGCAAATTTTATATACAAATTACCATGCTTTTTCGTAAGTTATTTAATCTGTTTTTCACTTATTGCACTTGAAAAGAGTTTCCTTCCTTGCCTTTTTTCGAAAAATTGTCCTAACCATATTGCTTTCAGTCGCTGGCCAATTCTGAAGATGATTATAAATATAAACCGCCATCGACAAAAACAACCTGCCCTTGAATCATTTGCAGTTCTGGTTTCGTAATACCATAGATGGTTTCGGTTATATCATCGAATGTAATATTTCTGCCGCTTGGATTGGCTTTTGCCGCTGCTTCTAGTCTAGCTTTTGCAGAATCACCAAACATTGTTCTAAAGGCTTCTGTGTCAATTGGGCCTGCAGCAACGATGTTAGCTCGGATGCCGTGTGGTGCTAATTCTTTTGCCATATATTGAATGATGGAATGGGTAAAGGCTTTTGTTGTGCCAAGTGCCGCATAATGAGGAATCGCACTTGTTGCACCTTTGCTTGACAATGCAATAATATTGGAACCTCTTTTCAGGAGAGGGCGAACTTCCCGAACGATATCGATCAAGGAGAGGCTGCTAATTTCAACTGCTTTTCGCCACTCTTCAGGTGGAATTTCCAGTGAATTACCTCGCACAATCCCTGTTGCGCAATGAACAATTAAATCAATGGAATCAACTTCACTTTTTATGACAGTGCTCATTTCTCTAACTTGGTGGAAATCACCAACATTATATTTTAATAGTATAGGTGTGGCGCCTATTGCAGCCACCTCAGCTTTGGCCGCATTTGCTGCATGATCGTCATGGAAATAATTAAGGAGCACCTTATTTCCAGGGGCAGAGAACCGCAACGCGACGGCTTTTCCAATGCCTTTTGTGCCGCCAGTAACTAAAATATTCATCTATTTATCCTCTAATAATGTATTGACCTCGAAACCTACCATCGTGACTTTCCCTTTAGCGAAGCTTTCGAAATCATCATGTGATCTTTTTCCATCTGGAGTTTGCAAGGCCTCCTGCATTGCTTCCTTACTGTCCCATTCCATTGTGGCAATGAGGTGGTATGGATTTATACCTTCCATTTGGTCAACGGCTTTACTTACAGAAAGGATTTTCGCATTCGGAATTTTTTTAGCGAGGGGAATATGAACATTAAAGTAATGCTCCTCCCAACTTTTAATCTCTTCTGGTTTTGGTTTGTGATACATAATTAATAGTCTATACATTTTGTATTCTCCCTTCATAATTAAATTACTCGTCCTTTTTATTTATATTGTTGTTTTTTGAAAATTATTTAAATTTAGATAAATAATATGAAAGCTAATCTATAAAGGGAAATCTATTATTCCATTGACAGCCGGAACAATTTGCATAAATTGATGTCATGGTTGCGCATAGCATGGGATATGATTACACTTTTCTTGGAATTATACATATATTGGTAAGTACTGGGGGAAATAAAGCGATGAATGGGGGAGTAATATGATAACCTTTTTAACCTCGATCATCCCATTGTTATATTCTGTCCTTTTTATTTTTTTGGTGTCCTGGTGTTTTTTTGTTTCTAAAAAACTAGTACAACAAAACAATGAAATCATTGAACTACTTAAGGAGTTAAATCGTAAAAATCACGATCATCGATCAAGGTATAGGGATGATGAGTAGTTCTATATTTACAAAGAAATGAAAGGGGACAATAGTCAAAATTCCCCTTTCATTAATGAATTAAAGCTGCTTGCTTTTCCATGCCTTCATTGGATTATCTAGCTCACCTGTCAGGCTCATTTGGATTATTTGAAGACTGCGTTCTTCCCTGGATTTCTTTAATTCGTGATAAATAAACTGCGATTTATCTAAACCTGCTTCAACAGCGTCTTCGACAGACTGGCAATAAATGACCTTCTCCATGCCAGCAAAATACATGGCTGTTAAGCACATGGGGCAGGGCTCACCACTAGCATACATCGTATACCCGGATAAATCATTTGTCTGCAGCTGTTCCTGTGCTCTCCTAATTGCAAGAAGTTCAGCATGTCCGCTAACATCATACGTTTTGTGAAGTTCGTTTACCCCTTCACTTACCACCTTGTTATCTTTGATGAGAACCGCTCCGAAAGGCTGGCCGCCTTCTTTTACATTATTAAGTGCAAGCTCTACTGCTCTTTTCATGAATTGATCCATATTACAAAAAACCTCCCTAAATAGATATTCTTAATTGGTAGTATAACTAATTTTGGGAGATAACACATTAGCAGTGGATTTTTCGGACAAGAGTCGTTGATTTGAGAGGACAGTGTGTTCGATTCCGTTTTTCATTGCAAAAGGAAGTTTGTTTTCATGAAAATGGGGTATTTATATAAAAATCACTATTCGAGAGGTTTTTTAAAGAAACCAAAACGAAAGTGTAATAGTCATAAACAGATATAGTAGCAAGGAGGATTTTATCATGCCCAAGAACAGTAATGAATTAGATATGGAGTGGATGAAGCTCGTCCAAGAATTTATGGATTCGGATGTAACGAAGGATGAATTTAGACAGTTTTTGGAATTAAAGAAGGCAGAAAAATTAAAAAGGAAAGATTAGTTGGAGCAGCATAAAGAGGACTGTGTTTAGTTCAGAATACATAATTAAATATCCTTTACAATGGGATACGCAGGAAGACCTATAGCATCCGATCGTAAAGGATATTTTTGTTGTTTTATAGAATCGGGAATTTAAACAACTTTATCTTTCTTTTTATCTATAAAAATCGCACGTACTTCCTCTTTTGTTAACCCTAGATTCCGAGCTTCCATAATTAAGCTAATCCATTCCTCATCCAATTTGTCATTCTTTCCCATAGGCATTCCTCCCTATTTAATCTCCATTAATCTCTCTATTACGTTAATCATAAATGGCTAAGGTTAAAATTAGGTAAAGAGATAGAAAATTCAGTGATTTTTTCGTGCCGCTTATCTATGTCAGGAATTTATATCCGAATCCTCTTACTGTAATAATATAATCTGGTTTAGAAGGGTTTCTTTCAATTTTCTTTCTTAATTTGCTGATATGAACAGACACCGTTTTTAAATCACCAACATCATATTCTCCCCAAATTAAATCATATAATTGTTCCGTACTGTATACTCTCCGTGGATTTGTCGCCAATAGAATTAAAAGCTGCATTTCCTTTGTTGATAAATGGACAGGATTTCCGCTGAGGGTAACCGTATATCGATCTAAATCAATGCGTAAATCCTTCCATTCAATGATGTGGCTATTTTTTTCACTAGAGGCTGAATGATTGCGGCGTAAGTTGGCTTTTACTCTTGCCATGAGCTCTCCCGGATCAAAGGGTTTTGTAATATAGTCGTCAGCACCCATTTCTAGGCCGCGTATTTTGTCACTTTGCTCTCTTTTTGCACTGATAAAGATCACGGGGATATGTATATTAGCAGATCTTAATTCTTCACAAATCCTAAATCCATTCATGCCAGGAAGGAGGACATCAAGAAGTATAATGTCCGGCATTAATTCCATGATTCCTGACAGAGCTTCTTCACCATCTGAAAAAGAAATGACCTTATATTCTCGTTCTAGATAAAGTGTTAATAGATTCCTTATATCCACTTCATCTTCGGCAATTAACACGGTTTGCATGTACTTCACATCCTTCATAATCACTTTCAGTATAAATAGGCAATGTAAAATAAAAAGAGCTGCCTTTTGTTTTTATGCTATTTGCCCATATAATTCCTTTATGATAGGTTATGATTTCTTTTGCAATGGCTAGTCCTAATCCAGCATTCCTGAAAGAGTCATATTTTTCTTTATCACCACGATAGAAACGGTCAAAAATATAGGGCAGATCTTCAGAATGAATTCCCTCGCCGTTATCGTGAACAGCAATAACAAGGTTGTATTGATGACTGCTTTTTTCTTTACCTTCTAATGCAGCGGCAATCTCTTTAATATAATTCCGCTTTTCTTTATTCATTGAGAAAAATTCATCACATATCACAGTTTCAATTGTAATGCTGCCATTCTTTTTTGAATATTTTATGGCATTTGAAATAAGATTTCCTAAAACCTGCCGAATCCGATCAAGGTCGATATGAAGGAACATCTGTTTATGTTCAGGTGAAATATAGGAATCAAGAATAAATGCAATGTTATAAGGTGTAATATCGGCTTCAAATTCTCGTAAGAAATGATCTACAAAGTCCTTAATCGTAACTTGTTCCAAATAAAAACTCGCCTGACCCGTCTCTAATTGAGAAAGATCATGCAGGTCCTGGATCAGACGGTCGATATACAAAGTCTTCTCATAAATGATGCCTAAATAATGGAGATTATTAGAATCAATGACACCGTCCAACATTGCTTTCACATATCCTTGAATCGATGTCATAGGTGTGGCCAAATCATGGGAAATATTTGATAATAAATGACGGCGGGACAACTCCATTTCTAATAGTTTTTCTGTTTTAATTTCAATTTCGCGCGTTCTGTCCATCACCCGTTGTTCAAGCTCCTCATTTAAAGATGAGAGTTCCTTATTTAGCTTGTTTAACGTATGGCTCTTTTCAATTACTTCTGCTATCACTTTCTTTAAGGTAATTAATGTTTCTACGCGGGCTAATAGTTCTTCTTTAAAATACGGTTTAATCAAGTAATCATTGGCGCCTGATTGGAAGGCTGTCACAACGTCTTTTACTTGGCTTCGGGCTGTTAAAATCAGTACCGGCAGTTCAGTTAATGAGTAGTCCTTTCTTAGTTCTTTGCAGACATCATATCCTGATAATTTCGGCATCATGAGATCTAGAATCACAAGGTCGAAAGTTTTATCATGACGAATAAGAGTAAGGGCCTCTTCTCCGTCTTTGGCAGCAACCAATTGATAACCATTTAAGTTCAAATGATTGGAGAGAATCTGAATATTGACAGGATCGTCATCAGCGATTAAAACTTTCCCTTTTAAGGTACCTGGAATGGTTTTATAGGTACTCATTTCATCCAATTGTGCAGATTTCTTTTTAACTAGATAACGTGAACTAGAAGGGGAGTCTTTTACGATCCCTTTAAAAATAGGCAAAGTGAACTCAACCGCAGTTCCTTTATCTTGAACCGATGTTAAGGAAACCTTTCCACCGTGCAGGGTTACTAGATTCTTAGTGATGCTAAGCCCAAGTCCAGTGCCGCCAAGCGATCTGTCTTTTGAATGCGCACCTTGTTCAAATTCATTAAAAGCGTTTTGGATATCCTCGGGGCTCATTCCGAGCCCTGTATCTGTTATCTTAATAACTACATTGTCTTTATTTATTTCACCTGACACTGTTACTGACCCAGCATCCGTAAATTTAACTGCGTTGCCGATGAGATTATAGAAGATTTGCTGTACCCGATTTTCATCAGCATATGCATATGGGAAGTCGGCCGGGAGCATATTGACAAGTTCTACGTCTTTCTTCTGAGTTAACGGTTCGATTAAAGTCATGACAACGTTGGCAGCATCTTGAAGTCGAACAGGACCAAGGTCTAGCTTTATTTCATGTGATTTAAGTTTCGAGTAATCTAGTAAATCATTTAATAGATTGGCCAAGCGCTGCCCGCTATTGATCATCAAGGATAGGTTGTATTTTAGAATGGGGTTTGGTTCTCCTGCCACTCCATCGCGCAAGGATTCGGCAATGCCAATCATCCCATAAAGCGGTGTTCTTAATTCATGCGTGGTATTTGCCAAAAATTCATCTTTTAGGCGATCTACTCGCTTTAAGTGCTCCAGCGCCATTTCTTTGTTGACAAGTGAAATTTTCTCGAATTTTTCTTTTTCCTTTTGAATCATTGAAAATCGATCAGCTAGCGCAATGGAAAAGAGAAGCATTTCAATGACTGAACCGAACAATGAGCCATATCTAGTAAAAGTATTTACCGGTACAACTCCAGCATCAGCTAATGAAGTAAGCAGTCCGCTAAACAAGAAAAAGAACCATCCGAAAAACAAGAATCGTGCGGATTTATTTCCTCTTTTCCAGCATAAAATGGTAGTAATAAAAATAGCCACGATAAGAAAAGTGGTGGAAATCATGACAAGGTTTAGAGCTAAGGAATAGCTTATCATCAATATACCGATGAACCCTATATTTAAGACGGCAAGCAGGTTCAAGAACTGGCTCCAACCCTTAATAAATTGACGAACATCAAGAAACCTATTGACAAAGAGGGCGCCAGCAGCGTTTGTTAAAGCAAGTGTAAAGACAATGGATCGGTTATTCCACCATGGATTTTCCGGCCATAGAAACTGATAAGCAAAACCATGAAAGGTAAGTTGATTCATGCTAATCGCAATAATAAAAAGGGCATACCACAAATAACTTTGCAGCCTTAACGAGAAAAATAAAAATAAATTATAAATAATCATGACAAGAGTAGCACCGAAATATAGACCTAGTACCGCATACTCTTTTAAACTTTTGACTTCAAAAGCTTCTCCTTTCCAAAGAACGACGGGAAGCTGCAGAGAGCCTTCGCTTTCTAATCGGACAAAATAAGTACGAGTTTCTTTCATTGGAATCGTAATATTAAACGTGATGTAACGATGAGTTCGCTGCCGTTCATTGAATGGCAGTAAATCGCCGCCCGTTGAAACATCGTAACCATTCCCATTTAGTTCATATAAAGAAATGGAATCATGTGGGGCATAGGGGAATTCCAAAGTAAATTCTTCATCGTTAGAGGAATTGTCTATTTCAAACATCATCCAGTAGACAGAATTAGAGTAGCCATAACTCGGAATACCATGATTATTACTTTTGAAATCTTCTGAAATATCAATGTCTAATATATCTTCAAAACTTAGATGACCTTCTTTATCCTCCAATACATGCATATTAAGATGAATGTCATATTTTTCTTTACGATCATCTATTAATACGGCAGCGCCAACTTCACCTGTGTCATAGTGGATGAAAAAGAGAAACATCAAAATCCATAGAATTTTACTTGTCATCACGAAACACCCGTCTTTCTGCCCGTTAAATAAGCTCTATGTATAAGTTCGATTAAAGAACAAATTTTCCTTTTTTTACGAGAAGTTGAGGATTTTGAAATCTAGTAAAATAGATATCTATTATGATAATGTAGAAATCAATGGAAATTAAGTTTTAGTACTAAGTTATTTATTTCCTTGAAAAGAGATATCAGCAAAGAGGTGGCATCATGAAAGGTCGAACTCATTTAGCGGTGGGTTTAGGAATTGGGATAATTGCTTCTGTTCGTTCTTCTCCAGAAGATATCCCGGTTATTTTAGCAGCAGCAGGAGTCGCTTCTCTTGCTCCAGATTTAGATGGAAGGAACTTGTTAAATAGACGAGTGACGAAGACGGCGAAAAAAATTAAAAAGAGTGGCGTTTATATTGCGGCGGTGCTGATGCTACTGGCGTTGCTCTCGTTCTTTTTTGATTTCAGTATCCTGCCCTTTGTAGATAAAAATTGGTTTGGGCTGCAGAATAAGCTTCTTCTTTTTGCATGGGGTGTAGTGATTTTAGGGTTTTCTGTCAGGAGTCAAGAAACGCTAAAAAATATCCTTATGAGCATCATTGGATTGTTCTTGATGTATTACGCAGCGAATAATGAATTTTGGTGGCTGGTGATGTTTGCCTTATACATTGGCGTGGCAGGCTGGTTCGCTCATCGGGGAACGACCCATACTCTCTGGGCGCTGGTGTATTGGTGGTACATGAGTTTTTTAATGGAAAACAGCACAGCCGTGAACGGGTTGGCAGTTGTATCAACATTAGCTTATCTTTCACATATTGTCGGAGATATGATGACGGTAAAAGGAGTGAAATTTTTATTTCCTCTTACAAAAAAGTCATTCAGATTTTTACGCTGATAAAGCCAGTTCCCCAGGTGAGGGGACTGGCTTTATCCAGTTACTGGATGTGAAGATAATGCAATGTCTCCCGTATCTCCGCAGGAAATGCAATCTCTTCCATTATGTTTTGCTTCATATAGAGCCCTATCACAAAAAACATACAGAGTTTCTAAGTCTGTCTGTTTAGTAGGAATGAGGGTGATTACACCAATACTAATGGAATATCTTTCAGGAACTCCGTCAATTTTTGCCAGCTCCAGCAGCTCCCGTATTTGCTCTAACTTATTTGCTGTTTCCTTTTGATTTAGACCGGTGAATAGAATGGCAAATTCGTCACCACCATATCGCCCAAACAGGTCGTGTGGTCCTAGAAACCCATTAATTCGCATGGAAAGGTCTTGAAGAATGCGATCCCCGGCTTCATGCCCATAAAGGTCATTAAATTTCTTGAAATAGTCGATGTCAAATAGAATAAAAGAAAGATAGGTTTGTTCTTTTACACAACGTGATAATGTTTCTTTTGCTCGTGTAATAAAACTTCTGCGATTTAACGTGTTTGTGAGATCATCATAATATGCCATCCTAATGAGCTCATCATCTGCACGTTCCTTCAAGATTAAAATAAAACCCGTATTTCCTAGAATCATAACTAAAAATAGCGTTAAAAATGAAAGCGTTTGGATGAGCCCTGGAGTAAATAATCCCATTTCTTGCTGAGTTGTGAGTGCGACAATGCCTCTGACTAAGAATGACAGCGTAACGAGATAATAGAGAACCCCCATTAACTTCATTAATAAGGTCGAACCATTTCCACTCATTAACCGATAGGCGGGGAGGAAACACAATACTGCCGTACCGAACGAGGCAAAGACAATCCGGATGAATTCATAGTTATAGAAAAGCAGGAGAAGATGAAAGCCTATTACATAAACAATCGTCAATCCCATATAGAACTTCTTTGTAACAGCTTGAAAGGAGCCTGTTAATTTTAAAATGGCAACGGCCTCTAATGATGAACCGATAAACAAAAAAGAATTTGCGATTGAAATGGTAAATAGGTCCGGTATTCCGCCTCTTAGAGCCAATAATAACCAAGCGCAGGCTTGGATACATTTTGCTAGGAAAAAAGTATTTAATATGGAGTCTCTTGTATGTTTCTGCCAATAGGCACTGATGAGAACAACTGTGAATAAATGGCCGACTACTAATGTTAAGACAATTGTTTTCATATCGAGATATAATTCCATTCTATCACCAAACCTGAACGTATATTAGATAGTCTTTATAACCTAGTTCTTTTGAACCTAATCAATTATACACCGCCCTTCACGAGAATAAAAGAATTATATGGAAGGATGAGGAAGGGAAAATTAGCTCTTTTAGAGAGGCAAATATAAGGAATTAAGGAAGTTATTTTGATAAAATAACGTATGCTCCATATTGGGAGATGAGTAGGGAGGGAGAGTATGTTATATATTGTATTCGCGGTATTCATGGCGATATACTTCGTGATTTGTTTCTATGTTGGATACAATGGATGGGTTTGGCTTCGTGAAACCTTTTCCTTTCGTTATAAAAAGAGCTATTTCGCTGCCATTATCGCGATATCCTTGATGATTTTTTTAGACCGGTTGATTTCATCCAAAATAGTCGCTTTTATAGGCGGTTCGTGGCTTTTGATCATCGGGTACAGTTTGATCCTTTTGCCGATTGCTAATTTGCTTTATTACCTGTTTAAAAATAAGGGTGCAAAAGTGTTAGGTGGAACTGTCATCGTCTTCTTTGTTTTTGTATTCGTGTTCGGCTCCTACAATGCTTGGAGTCCCGTAATCCGTACGTATGATATTTCATTAGATAAACCTGCTGCTCAGAAGGAACTGAAAATCCTAATGGTATCTGATTTACATTTAGGAAAAATTGTGGGCGAAAAGCATTTAAAGAGATTAGTAGATATTGTTAAAGAGAGAAAACCAGATATTGTCTTAATTCCCGGTGATCTTATTGATGATTATATTGAACCGTATTTAACTGACAATATGGGGGAAACGATGCAGAAGATTAGAGCACCACTCGGTGTCTATGCCACATCAGGGAATCATGATTATTATGGCAATGATTTAGAAATCATTTTTGAAGAAATGGAAAAAGCCGGCTTGACAATGTTGGATGATGAAACAGTCCAAATTCTGGATAGCATTTACATTGTGGGAAGAAATGATTTAACAGATAATAACCGAAAAAGTATTGAGGAATTGGTGAAGAACTTAGACAAAGATAAACCGATTATAATGCTCGATCATCAACCAGACCAACTGAGTGAAGCAAATACAAATGGTGTTGATGTTCTGCTCTCCGGCCATACACACGGGGGACAGGTAGCTCCAGCAAACCTCATTACCGGTATGATTTATGAAAACGATTGGGGATATTTGAAAAAGGGAGATTTGCATTCGATTGTGTCGTCTGGTTTTGGTCTCTGGGGTCCGCCTTTTCGTATTGGGACAAGAGCTGAAGTGGTTGAGATTAAAATAGAATTTGAGACACAGGAGTAACTAAAAAACCCCACAATTTGTGGGGTATTTCCCTTACCATCTATAAGCGTCTTCGCATGTATTTGCCTGTGGTTCGTAATAACAATGCTGTTTGAATTGACCAGCAAACGGTTGATCGTACCAGGTTGGGGGACAAGGAGCATACGGATTAAAATACCAGAGCGAATGCTTGGAAGGATGCTCTCTCCAGTAATTTATAACTTGTTGTGCTAATTTCTTTTCTACAGTTCTTGCGGGTTGGTAGAAAACATTCCCTTTTTGTACCGCTTCAAAAGAATAATTTCCTCCCTGCACTTGAAATATTACGTCTGATATCGAACGCACGTCTTTAAAGTCTAAACAATTAGCTTTTGCTCGATTGACAATGACATTTCCAACCATCAGCATTCCCATGCGCCCTTCACCTTCGGCTTCAGCTCTCATCATTCTGGCCATTAGCGCAACATCACTGCTGTTATGTTTTACCCTCGCCACTTTTTCATCACCTCTAAAAGAATTGTATGATAAAAGCCAGCAAAAATGCTTTTACATCCTTCAACAAATCGGAAGGAAGCTGCATGTTTTTACCGAAAATGATTCTGACTAGTTGAATAGTATCTTTTCAGTTATCATTATACGTATCACAGACTATTCATTGTTTAGGGTACCTATGTTGCTTAAAAGAAAATATCACACTACATAATAGGATAGAGAAAGGAGTTTCACCATGAAGAAGATTGATGAATACTTTGAAACGGCGATGGAAGCATGGGGAATGATGCAGGAGACTTCCGGTGATGAAGGGGCAGAATGGGCAGAGAGATTCGAGCGCTACTTTTACGAATTTATTGATGAATTGAAGAAGTGGTGGGGAACTCTTGATCATCAGCCAGCGAACATAGAGGAAGCGGAGGAGCTGCCCCAAATAAAAAAATGGATGGAGAGAATCCCTGATCCTGTTCAATTGAACTTTATAACAGAATTAGAGGATATTATAGATGGGTTTGAAACAGAACGTTTTGACTAAGCTGTCGAATGAGAGGGCCACAACATTTTTGAGATGTTGTGGTCCTTGTCATGTTAAATATGAAGTTTTTTAAAAAAATGAAACCTGCCACTTCGCTGATGCATCTAACCAATAGATAAACAAGAAAGGAGCGCGCATGGTGAATATTACGAAAGAAGTGAAGAAAGCAATGAAAGGAAACTCATCTTCCTTTGAAAAGCTTATCCTTTCACATAAATTAATGATGTACCGCGTTAGTCGTACGATCCTTTCACGTGATGAGGATTGTGCGGATGCTATACAAGAAGCTATTTTGAAGGCTTTCCAGAAGATTCATACATTAAGAGAACCTCGTTATTTTAAGACATGGTTGATTCGGATTCTCCTAAATGAATGCCATCAAATCCATCGAAAGAGAAAGAATCTCATCCAAATGGATGAATTAGCAGAACCAATTTCAAACGAAAATGGGTACGACAAAATAGAGGTAGTACAATTACTCGATATACTCCCTTCAGAAGATAAACAGCTTTTAAGACTTTATTATATTGATGACCTATCCATTCATGATTTAGCAATTATTTTGGAACTGCCCGAAAATACGATTAAAACCAGATTACGGAGATCTCGTGAGAAAATTCAAAAAGCGTTAGCGAAGGACGAGGAGGTTAAGACATGGAAAAATGGGAACAGCAATTAAAAAATGACGTGAACCGGTCGGTGCCAACTATGATCGATGTGAGAGTCGAAGAAACCCTAAGAAGACTCCCTCGCAAAAAAACAGTGAAGAAGAAAATTTATTACGGATTGTCTGCGGCAGCGGTTGCGGTGCTCATGACTTTCGGTTTGTCGGTTATATCACCTTCATTTGCGAACACGATAAAAGAGATTCCCATTATTGGCTCAGCGTTTGAATTTGTTGGAAATATTGGCGTGAAAAAGGGAAAAGAAGAAGGTTTAACGACAGAACTTGGAGAACAAATAGAGATTGATGGCCAGTTGATTACGTTTACGGAAACCCTGTACGACGGCGGTGAAATTCATATTGGCTATATTGCACAGCGGAATGAAGATAACACAAATCCTCATTTTATGAATCACCTCGAGTTGTTTATTGATGGGAAACGTATTGGAAGTTATGGCATGGGAGGAAATGAATCAAAAATTGAAAATGGGATGTATGCAGGAACGATAAGCATACGTGTTCGGGAGGAAATTCCAGATTCTTTTGTGCTGGGGATTCGCCCTCATGAGGGAAAATCCTGGTCTGTTGAACTGCAAGTTGAAATGAAAGGAGAGCATCAAACTTTTATAGTGAATAAGGTAGAGCAAAATGATGACTTATCCATTTTATTTGATAAAGTAAATTTCTTTCCTACTTCAACAGAAATATCTCTCCGTTTAGTTATGGATGAGGAAGCATTTTCTAAAAATAAATATAGAGACCTCGGCTATGTAGTGATTGATGATAAAGGACGTGTTCTGCAGCCATTCAGCGGTGGTGGAGGAGGCGGCGGTCCTGTTAATGGAAAGGTTATTCACAATTTTAAGCAATACTATGAACCGTTGCAGCCAACCCCCGAAACAATTACGATAAAGCCTTATTTAATGGATTTTAGTGAATCAGCTCCGACTAGAAAAAGAGTAAAATGGGAAGGAGAGAAAATCACGCTTTCTCAAGGTGAAATCGGTCATTTAACGGTATTGGAATCTAGTGAGGAAAATAACGTCAAAACGTTCACATATGAAGTACAGGGCGAAGATTTATATTCACAAGCAACCGCCATCTGGCTTGAAGATTCAAATGGTAATTGGTATCATTCTGAACAACCTGCGGTAAGGGTTGATGGAACTGTCAATCAATATCAAGTTTCATTTACAGAATTCCCGAGTTCTGACGATACGTATGTTTCAACAGTCAAAATGGATTCTCCGAACTTTATAGAAGAGTTGGAGACGACGATTGATTTTACAAAAATAGATTAAGGGCACAGTTGTGTTCCCTTTTAAAGGTTGCAATGCAAATAGGGTGAGGAATCGGAGTGATTTTCTCACCCTATAAAATAGATGTTTCCTGTGGTTGAAAAATAAGAGGAAAAATTCCGCTTAAATAGGGAAATAGCCATAATTCCTTAAAGATAAGGGGAGCTTTTCCGTCTATATGAACAAAATCTTTGTATTTTGCCTTTTTTACAGAAGTTAACGGGAAAAGCTCCCCTTATATCAGCTTCTTCAGCCTCCTCTCAATACATTAGAGGGAAATTCTCCACCTATAAATTCTCCGAATCTATTCCCAGGCTTTTTCACAAGTTATTTAACCAGTTTTATTCACCTTTTTCAAAAGAGAACCCGTTATGGGGAACGCGGCAATTCATACCCGAAGCAAGGAATAATGATACTCTTAAAAATTATCAATCCATTTTACCTCTCCTTGTGATATTATTTTTATTCAGGGGGAGAAGTAGAGATGAAACAATACATTGGCGATGGAATGCTGCTTATTACTGCGCTCGTATGGGGCAGTGGATTTGTTGTGACCGCTATTGCACTAGAATATTTAACGGCTTTTCAAGTAATGGCAGGTCGATTTGTACTTGCTACACTAATTCTGACCATCCTTTTTGGCCATAAGTTCAAAAAGTTCAATAAAGCTGTCGTGTGGAAAGGTGCTACAATAGGGGTATTTTTATTTATTGGTTTTGCTTTGCAGACAGTCGGTTTAGAATATACAACACCTTCAAAAAATGCATTTTTAACAGCGGTCAATGTGGTGGTTGTCCCAATGATTGCTTATCTTGTTTATAAACGGAGAATTGATCGATATGAATTGACAGGGTCCTTTTTAGCGCTTGCGGGAATTGGATTCTTATCATTGCAAGGTTCTTTAACGATCAATATTGGGGATGCACTATCCCTTGCATGTGCAGTAGCGTTTGCTTTTGATATTTTTTATACGAATCTATTTGTTAAAAAAGAAGACGCGATTTCGCTGACAATCGTACAATTTATAACGGCTTCTTTGCTCAGTGTCATTACGGTGCTGATTCAAGGAGATATCCCAACTTCGTTTGAAAAAGAAGCGGTCTTTTCGATCGTCTATTTAGCTGTTTTTTCAACGACGATCGCCTATATTTTCCAAAATGTAGCTTTTAAATATACGACAGCCACAAAGGCGGCAATTATTTTATCACTTGAATCTTTTTTCGGGATGGTATTGTCCGTATTATTCCTCCACGAAATACTGACGGGCCGGATGGTGCTGGGGGCCGTATTGATCATGGTCGCCATCTTAATCGCTGAAGTAAAGCCGGTTTTCCGGAAGAAGCCTATTGCGGAGAATGTCGGTAAATAAATAGATTAGGTCATTTATTTTGTTTTGAGTGTCACGTTACAGATATAAATAAATCGTTTATTAAAAGGTCAGGGGGCTCCAGGCCTTTTTTTTTGGTGAAGGGAAGGCATAAAATCAAGATTCCTCGTCATTCAATTGCAGAATGAGCCGCTAAGGAACATATCTTATAGCATTTCGGCTTTATTCAGATTATTTGAGAGTTATATTAAGATATGGTCTGGACCAACCCTCCTGAGAAGGAATAGAATAACTAGAGCCCTGAATAAGCCCGAAATATGCATGTGATTGCTGAAACATTTTTTGGTATAGTTTAATTATTCCTCTTAAAAGCCTATAAAAAATCCATAGTAAATACCTCTGCCGTATTTAATCTGTCTAATCATCGTATTCCCAAAGAGATGGACAATGGTAATTTTTAAGATTGTAAGAAAATGCGTAGACGCAATTTTTATACGGGTTCGTTATATGAGTATTATTTCTTCTCTCCAAAAAAAAATTTCAACACATGGTTTTGCATTTTATATGTTCACCAATTGAAGGAAGAACCCTCTGCGACTAAATCAAAGATGGGAGTTAAAATTTAATATGAGAAATGCTTCAATTGTTTTTTACGTATCATTAGCCATTATGGCTGGTCTTGTTTTAATGGGCATTACAATGCCTGCAGCATTAGAAAGTATCACGAGTACTGCACAAGGGATGATTACTGATTCATTTGGGTGGTATTATCTAATCATCGTTTCATTGTTTGTGTTTGTATGTTTTTATTTATTAGTAAGTCCAATTGGCCGGATAAAGCTCGGGAAACAGGAGGACAAGCCTGAGTTTTCCCGCCCAACTTGGCTTGCAATGCTATTTAGTGCAGGTGTGGGAATTGGATTGATTTTTTATGGTACAGCGGAACCAATTAGTCATTATGCCGTTAGTTCTCCAACAGGGCAAGAAGGCACGGCTCAAGGGATTAAGGATGCGATGAGGTTTACTTTCTTCCATTGGGGAATCCATGCATGGGCAATCTATGGTTCGGTTGCATTGGCTTTGGCTTATTTTACTTTCCGAAAAGGGGAGCTGAGCTTAATTAGCAGGACGTTAAGACCGCTGATTGGGAAACATGCAGATGGATTTATTGGAAAGGCTATCGATGTCATAGCAGTCATTTCTACGGTTATTGGGGTAGCCACAACTTTGGGATTTGGTGCCATGCAAATTAACGGTGGACTGTCATACCTATTTGGGATATCTAGTACGATGACAAGCCAAACCATCATCATTCTTGCTGTTACAGTGTTATTTATGATTTCGGCCTTAACAGGTCTAAGCAAAGGGATTAAAATTTTAAGTAATGTAAATATGGGGCTTTCGGCTGTCCTCTTCTTGATTGTATTTATTTTTGGACCGACTATTTTTACACTTAACTTATTTACAGATACGGTAGGGGCTTATATGCAAAACTTTATTAACATGAGTTTACGCATGGCGCCTGTGAGTGAAGAAGGACGCAGCTGGATTAATGGTTGGACTATCTTTTATTGGGCATGGTGGATTGCATGGGCTCCATTCGTTGGTGTCTTTATTGCTAGAGTATCAAAAGGTCGAACGATTCGTGAGTTTGTTGTATGTGTCTTACTTGTTCCTTCACTTATTGGATTCCTTTGGTTTTCTACGTTTGGAAGTGCAGCAATTGTCACTGAAACTTCAGGGCTGATGTCCATTTCAACATTAGGTGCTGAGGAATCACTTTTCGGAGTGTTAGAAGGTTTTCCAATGGGCTTAGTTTTATCACTATTAGCTATTTTAATCATTGTCACATTCTTTGTTACATCGGCAGACTCTGGTACATTTGTTTTAGGGATGATGACAACAAATGGATCTCAAAATCCGAGCACAGCCATCAAAGTGATTTGGGGAGTTTTTCTTTCCGTAACGTCGATCGTTCTGCTTTATTCTGGAGGCTTGCAAGCTCTTGAAAACACTATGATCATTGCGGCCCTTCCATTTTCAGCCATTATGGTGTTAATGGTCGCAAGCTTACTCAAGTCTTTAAAACAGGAAGCAAAAGAGCTCGGACTCGCACAGTTAAAAATGGAACGAAAGAAACTGGCTGAGGATCAAATGAAAGAGGATGTTAAGGAAGCTATATAATGAAACAAAACAAGCACCGTCTCAACTTCGGCTGGGACGGTGTTTGTTTTATTTTATCTCCGCGTATTTATAATTTCGAAATGTCTGCCTCAATCCTGCTCATGAATTCTTCAGCTGCGCTGTATCCTTGTTCTTTTAAGTACCAGTTATTTGCAGCCGCCTCAATTAACCCCGCCACATCACGACCAGGCTGAAGCTGGATTTCGATGGAAGGAATCTTAACCCCCATATAGTCCATATCATGGAATTCCTGTTCCAAGTCATTATACAAGGCATCCTTTTCCCATTTTGTTAAATGGATATCAAGAGCGATTCGTGTTTCCTCCTGAAAAGCTTTACGGCCGTATAAGCGAACCACATTCAGCAGCCCAATACTGCGAAGAGCTAAAAACTCTCTTGTTTTCTCGTCATGTGTACCTAGTATTGTTTGCGCACTAAGCTTCTTTAAGATCACAATATCATCGGCAACCAGACGGTGTCCGCGGCGAATTAATGTGTGCGCTGTTTCACTTTTGCCTACTCCGGAACTTCCCCGAAGTAAAATCCCAATGCCTGACACATTCATACAAACTCCGTGTACGGCCATTTCAGGTGCTAATTCCTTTGTTAAAAATGCGTCTAATTTGGTGATGAATTCAGACGTTGTCTCAGGCTTTTTAGTGATTAACAAGGGGATACCTTGTTCTGTACAATGGTGAATCAAATAGGTAAGGCCTTCTTCACCAGCGGTTACAATAAAACAGGGAGGATGGTAGTGGACAATATTTCCAATTCTGTATTTCCGTTCTTCGTGGCTTAATTTTAATAAATAAGTAATTTCCTTTTTTCCTAGAATTTGAACTTGCTCGGTGGGGAAAAAATCAAAATGACCAACAAATTCAAGGCCTGGACGATGCACACGCGGCTGCGTAATCACTCTCTGAAGTTGGTCTTCACCAGCAAGTACCTTCAATGAAAACTTCTGAGCCAAGTTTTCAACCGTTATCTTTTTCACCCTATACTCACGTCCTATTTGCGATTTTATTAATAGATTATACTTTAGTTTAGTGGAAGCGTCATCATTTATGCATTGGTTGTTCCAAAAGAGGAATATTTAACCTAATTCGGCATTTAATTTTACATTTCATGCTAAAAATATTATTAAATAATATAACAATATATGAATCGCGGAAAAAGAATAAGCTTAATATGGATAGGGAGTAGGAATTTTATTTAGAAATAAAGGGAATCCTTAAGGATGAACATATAATAGAAGAAGTAGGAATTTAATTTAAATATTACTTTTATATAATATTTAAAAAATTCAAAATTATTTGACTCTAAATCTAGTATCATGCTAAACTCAACATATCGGTATGGGATACCGGCTATTAGTATTATTGGCAATATCTTTTGTAACAACGTTAGCAGTTATGTTCTTATTTTGGTAGTTATTAAAGCGTTTTCACAAGTGTCGTAAAATGAAATCTAGTGAAGTGGCGGTGATAGAAAAGAAGTTTGTATGTTGAAGGTTACAAACGATTTTTATAATTTCTAGAAGCAGTTGACCAATCAAGTGTTAATTAAGAAAGGGAGATGAAGAATTGAAAGTGAGGAAGTTCTTCTTATTTACAATATTTATTATGATTCTTACTCTAGTTGGCTGCAGTTCAAGCTCATCCAACGAGGCAAAAGATAGTGAAACAGAAGGCGAAAATGGAGAAACAGGTGAAAAGATTACATTAAAATTGGGAACTTACTTTGCTAACACGTCAACAGTTTGGACAGGTTACACCGAGCCTTGGATCAAAAGGGTGGAGGAACTAACGGATGGGAAAGTTGAGTTCGATGTTTATCCTTCAGAGCAGTTAGGAAAAGCTCACGATATGCTCAAATTGACAAGAGACCGTGTAATGGATATCGGTGTTTATCCTACGAACTATTTTCCAGATAATATGCCACTAGGAAATATGTTGGCTGGTATGCCTAATCTAAGTGAGTCTGTTAGTCAAGGAACCCGTGCTTTTAATGAACTAGTTCAGACGAATGCTGAGTTTTTAGAAACAGATTATCTAAAAAATGGTGTAAGACCGATTATGACTCTAGTATCGCCTACCTTTGAGGTTTGGACTACGGGTAAAGAAATTCGTGTTCCAGAGGATTTGAATGGACTGAAAGTTAGAACTCCCGGCGGGGTTACAAATGAAGTTTACGAATACATGGGAGTAGTGCCTGTGGCTGTCCCTCATCCTGAGGTATATGAAGCGATTGAGAAGGGGGTTATTGAAGCACATACTGCTTACAGTAACTCGTTAATAAGTAATGGAACTCATGAACTTTTAAAATATGCGATATACCCTCATATTGGAACGGCTATTCATGCCTTACATATCAATGAAGAGGTTTGGCAAAGTCTGCCTAAGGACGTACAAGATGCGATGATCCTTGCAGGTGAAGAGGCTATGGATAGAATGGGTGAATTATATCTTGAAGAAGAAGTGAAATTCCAAGAAGAATTCAAAGCTGCTGGCGGTACAATTGCAGAATTAACTCCTGAAGAAGAGGAAAAATGGAGAAATATCACAGAAGAATTCACAAAAGTATGGCTGGAGGAGCACAAATCCGATGGTCCTCCATATGAAGAAGTTTTGAATCAGTATAAAGAGCTTCTTGAAAAATACAAAGATAGCTAATGATAAAAGAAACCAATTTCGAATAATTTATTTGAAATTGGTTTCTTTAATAATGTTAAAGGTGGAAATGCCCTAATATCAGCTGCGGTTAGGTAAGTTGCAATGACATACTTCCTTTATTCAACGATCTCCCAAAACTGGGTAACGACCTTTGAGATGGGTTCATTTTTTAATTTTAAAAAGACGGGCTCCACGCTGAAATTAAATTCTTTAAGTTCATAAAGAAATGTTTGGTCTGCCAAATGCGATGAATAATGCTTTTGAAATGCTGCCCTGTTTAACAATTTCTTTGAAATAGTGTAATTGTCGAATGTCCATTGTGTTTCTCCATTATATGTTTTTTCATATGATTAGTTTATCATTTATATATTATTTATATCTTGAATTCAATGTTATATTTAATTCTATATTCTTATAGAAGGTGAGAGGGACAATGAATCATTTTAGTAGAACGTTGAAGAGGCTTCTAATATATGTGCTTGGCTTATTTTTTTTGTCGCTGGGTGTTAGCTTGTCCATTATAGCAGGATTTGGGGTATCACCGGTTTCGTCACTAGCGTGTGCAGGTGCGCTGACAATCGGTATATCGGTGGGTACTACCACGGTTATGGCAAATGTCCTGTATATTATAGTTCAACTCATCTTAACTAGACGAAGGCAGTTAAATGAATTTGCAGGTCAGTTTATCATTTCGTTTTTATTTGGGTTCTTCATGGATGCCACACTCCTCCTAGTCCAACTCTTTCCAACGCCTGAAACCATCTTTATGCGAAGTGTTTATCTCATAATCAGTTTATTTATAGTAGCAATTGGTTTATTGGGTTATACAACAGCGAAACTTCCGTTAATGCCGTATGATGCATTAACGTATGCCATCAGTGAAAAATTTAATGTAAAATTTGGTAAAGCCAAAATATCAAGTGATTTAATTAATGTCGGTGTGGCAGGTGCAATATGTTTATTTTTCCTGGGGTCACTCGGTTCAATCGGAATCGGTACACTTATCGCGGCCTATTTCATTGGTAAAATCTTAGGCTGGATGATCCCGCATTATCAGCAGCATCTTAAACAATGGGCTTTTGAAACGAGGAAAGCGGCTTAACGATAATATTCAGTTACCTGCTTGTACATGTTTTTTAGTAACAATAAAGGTTAAGAGATTCCCGCTGTCGGATGACAGCTTTTTTATTGAAAACCTTTGGAATATTCGAAGATATAATCATGCAAACTAAGAAAAAAATATGTATCTTCAAAAAAATCTTTCATTAAAGAAGGGATCAACTTGAATACATTTTTAGTTATCGTGAATATCTTTATATTTCTAGCTATCATAATTGGATTGTATAGGATGCAGCAGAAACATGTTTCTTTCTCAAAACGAGTGTTCGCTGGACTTGGTCTAGGTATATTGTTTGGGTTGATTATGAATCTTTTGTATGGCCTGGCCTCTGACGTAACTGCAACTACGATTGAGTGGTTCAGTATTGTGGGTTCTGGTTATGTGAAGCTGTTACAAATGATTGTGATGCCATTAGTGTTTATCTCCATTGTCGGGGCATTTTCAAAGGTGAAATTATCAAATAATCTTGGGAAAATAAGTTTTTTTGGGATTGGGATATTGTTATTAACAACTGGGATTTCTGCAGCAATTGGGATTGGAGCTGCTTTGGGCTTTGGTTTAGAGGGCATTCAATTACAAGCAGGAGAAGCGGAAGAAACTCGTAATGCAGAACTTACGGAACGGGTCGCAACGGTAGAGGATTTAACGATTCCTGAACAAGTTCTCTCTTTTATCCCAGCTAATCCGTTTGCAGATTTAACGGGTTCTCGACCAACATCAACGATAGCTGTTGTTATTTTTGCGTCATTTATCGGGCTGGCCTATTTAGGTGTAAGCCGGAAGCAGCCAGAACAAGCTGAATTGTTTGCTAAAATTGTCGATGCTTTTTATGCCATTATAATGCGGATCGTCACATTAATCTTAAGGTTAACACCTTATGGGGTGTTGGCATTAATGATAAAAGTAGCGGCAACAAGTGATTATGAGTCGATTCTGAACTTAGGTAAATTTGTGATTGCTTCTTATGCAGCTCTTATTGTGATGTTCTTGATACACTTGCTCATGATTAGTTTAGCAAAATTAAATCCTGTAACGTATGTAAAAAAAGGGCTGCCAACTTTAACGTTTGCCTTTACATCTCGTTCGAGCGCCGGTACACTGCCCCTCAATATTAAGACTCAAACGGATGGATATGGTGTGTCGGAAGGAGTAGCCAACTTTGTTGGACCATTTGGTTTATCGATTGGACAAAATGGTTGTGCAGGTATTTATCCAGCCATGTTAGCGGTTATGGCAGCCCCAACGGCTGGTATTAATCCCTTGGAACCAGGGTTTATCCTAACACTTATTATTGTAATTATAATCAGTTCATTTGGAGTAGCCGGTGTAGGCGGCGGAGCAACATTTGCTTCCTTAATCGTTCTCTCTGTATTGAATCTGCCTTTGGTAATCGTAGGACTGTTAATCTCTGTAGAGCCTCTTATCGATATGGGGCGTACTGCATTAAATGTAAGCGGCAGTATGTTATCTGGTATTTTAACAAGTAAAATAACTGGTGATTTAGACGAAGAGGTATATAACAATAAAAAGGGATTGGATGAATTAGTTGAAGTATAAGAAAGATATTATTAGCAGTGCTGTCCGAAAAGTCATTTGGGCAGTCTTTTTTTTCGAACTTGCTGCTATGCACACAAGAAAAGTTTTGGATAACAGATCCCAATGGAATGAGTGGGAATTCTTTTATACAAAGACCGATGTGGAAAAGATGGATTCCTACGAAAGCGGAGAATGTTGTTCTAGTGATCCGCAACAAAGAGAGGCTTGTTGTGAACCAGATACCCAGAAAGTTGATTTGCTGAATAGAGCCTAAAAAAGAAAGCGAATTCGAGCGTTCCCGGATTCGCTTTCTTTTTTTGCGAGAAGGAATAAAAAGATACATAAATGGAATACTAACCAAAAACTGGAGGCAACATTGTGGAAAAAGGTCAGCTGGAAATGATTGACAAAATCATGAAGGTCGAAATTGAACAGAATGCCAGACTGTTGGATTATTGGAAGGAGTTTTCAACCTTCTCTAATTGGCAAGTTTGGATTGTCCTTGCAATGCTTGTAGTTCCTCTCATTATTTTATTGCTTTTCATAGATCGAAGAAAAGCATTTCAACTTGGATTTTATGGATACAGTGTGCATGTGTTTTTTGCTTATACAGATATAATGGGCACGGAACGAGGGATTTGGTTCTATCCTTATAAAATTCTTCCATTTCTTCCTTCTAATTTCACATTGGACGCATCATTGGTGCCTGTGATCTATATTCTTTTTTATCAGTGGACCCTAAACAAAAGTAAGAATTATTATATTTGGATGATCCCTTTATGTTTGGTGTTAGCATTTTTAATGAAGCCGCTTATGGTGGGCCTCGGCTTGTTTTACTTTCGGGAGAAAGAGAACTTTTTCTTGCTCTTTTTAGGGTATGTATTCGTCGCACTGATTTCCAAATTCTTAACGGAATTTTTTATTCTCTTGGGAAAAACTACAAAGTGGAGTTTAAATAATAAGTAGAGCGGTTAAAAGGACAATCCCAAACAGATTGTCCTTTATGGTGAAATTATAAAAACATCTTTTCTAATTCTAACGGTTCGATGTATTCTCCATCTTTGTATGCACGCATATTTCCTCCGGAGATTTCATCGATTAGAACGATTTGCTTGTCGTCACCAACTCGTCCAAATTCAAATTTGATGTCATAAAGCTCAATGCCTTTTTTTGTTAGTTCATCTTTCACGACATTTCCGATTTGCTGTGTCAGGGCTTTTAACACTTGATATTCGTCCTTTGTTAAAATACCAAGCATATCTAATGCATCCTCACTGATTGGCGGGTCCTGGCGATCATCATCTTTTAAGGTGACTTCAACAAATGCATCTAGAGGTTGTCCTTCTTCGGCATACAAACCATACCGGCGTAAAAAGCTTCCTACTGCGCGATAACGGCAAATGACTTCAAGTCCTTTTCCAAACACTTCAGCAGGCTTGACTGTCATCGTAGCTTGTTCTATATCAGCATCAATATAATGCGTAGGAATTCCTTTTTCTTTTAAAATTTCAAAAAAGAATTTCGTTAATTTTAGACCGGCACGGCCAGCACCTTCCATCGTAAGGCCGACTGTGTTTGCTCCTGGATCAAACACGCCATCAACGCCAGTAACGTCATCCTTAAATTTAAGCAAGTAATTTCCGTCTTCTAATGCATAAACATCCTTTGTTTTTCCTGTGTACGTGAGCTTCATGTTAAATCTCCTTTGAGGGTTTTATTATTTACATAGATTATTATAATCTAATAATAATAAAATTTCAGATGAAATTGAAAAATGTTTGTGATGACGGGACAAGAGGGGGAGATAGTGCGTAAAAACTTCGAATTGAAAAGTCCCTACTTACACTGAAGTAGGGGGCTTTAAACAGTTAACAATATTGAACAGCATTATCCTTTGAAATAAAGTAACGCAATAAGGAAAATGATGAGTCCTATCATAAAAATAGAACCGATTCCTGCACTGTACACTACATAAACTTTCACATGAATAACGATATGAACAATCAGAATAATCAGTAATAAAAGCAGCAACAAAAGAAATAATTTTACGTTTCTCTTCCTATACAAAGAATCAGCACCTTATATCCTTTTTTGAGAAGCGTTATTATTGTACTGTTATTCATTGTATATTTTGCTTTAGCTTGTATCATTCGTGGAAATTCCTTCGATACCATACGGCGGGGGATTTTGACAAGAAAATGCCACGGTATCAGTCGGTGGAACTTTGATTGTGACAGGGAACGAACGAAGAGGCCGCATCGAGTCTGAAAAGAGCAGGGATTCAGACAGGGGAGGCCCTAAGGGGGTCCACCGAGTCTGAATGGCGTGCGGGTTCCACAATAGTAAGCTCTAATTCTTATAAAAACATTAGAATTTGTATCAATGTGACCACAGCTGTTCCAATGATGGGTGCGATTTTTAACAGTATCAGTCCGCTCGGTGTGGAGATTAATGGATCAAGCGGATCCTTGGCAGGTGAGGCTAGAAGATTGATGAAACGGATCCATCGGCTAGGTTTCATTGGGAAATCAGGAACATCAACATGATATTCATCTAACTTTGTACGCAAATGACGGTCTTGTTTAAAGGGATCCTGACTCATTGTAGCCGCCCTCCAATTCTTTTTTTAATTTTTTGATAGCTGCGTGTAATCTAGACTTAACCGTCCCTATAGGAATACCTAGGATTTGGGCTATTTCTTCTTGCGGCATATCGTGGTAGTAGAATAATAATACAACGGCACGCTGAATATCAGGGAGACGCGCGACTGCTTCCCGAATTGTCATTCTATCAGAATGAGGCAATTCCTCTGACTGCTGCAGGGGAGCCAGAAAGGGCAAGAGACTCCTCCATTTTTTCCGACGGTTTAATTTTGTGATCATCAGTCGATAAGCTGTCTGAAAGAGATAGGATTTAAGTTTTCCATGCTTTGGATTGTAATGATGCTTATAGCGCTGCAGTTTGACAAATGTGTCTTGAACGATATCAATGCTCAATTGCTCATCCCTTGTGCAGCGAAAAATAAACGAATAAATCGGCTGCTTTAGAAGAGTGTATATTCTTTCTAATGCGTCTTCATCTCCATTTTGATAAGCGGTCATCCATTCTTCTTCACGTTCACTCAATATCATCGCCCCAGCGTTCTTTAATCGATTTTAATGTCATCGAGACCCTGCATATTAAATAAATCATGGATACAAGTGTCCACACTTGTGCTTGGTTCGTAAAAAATTGCACAAACACATTCTCAACACTTTCTCCATTCGAGATTAAAAAATTAAGAGCTTGCACACAAATAATCGCATAGATTGCTAGACCGATGGTGAGTGTATCAAAGACGTTCCATCTTAAGTAAACTTTCGTTTTCTTATAATTGATTTTACCATTTTCCCGGACTACATGCTTGCGGTCCATTGGAATCGCAATTGCTAAAATGAAAACCATTAACACACCTGCTACAATAAGAGAAACAATCCAGCCTGTATCCATTTTATAACATCCCCAATCTTTATTCTTCACTAACTATACAAGCGGGAAGGCAAAAAGGTTCAAGTAAAATAAGGGGAATTTATATCTTAAGTAAAAAGAAGGGAATGAAAGCCATTTTTTATCTCCTCTAATGACATTCCTTCCTGGTTATGTTTTTCAGTTCAGTGAATTCTCTCTATAGATACCATGTAATGATAATTGGAAGTGGAATTTCTGCTTTTACAAATAATTGGGTCAAATATTACGAAGCTGTTTCTTTTTTAAATAGTTGGAATGATTCCATGACGAGAGAGTGATTTTTTATTATGATAGGGTATGCTAAGTACTTTCTGGAAGTCTTAAGGTAGGAGAAGGAGTGAATTGAACAGTTGGTGTTTCGTTCGAAAATAGATAAATATTTTTTATTTGTGATAACGGTTGCGATTATTGTCTTAGCTTTTGCTTGTCTTTTTCCACTTTTTTTAGATGGACAAAAGGAACCTTTTGGAATCGTATTGATGTTTTCTATGTTTACTTTAACAACGGGCTTTTTATTATGGATTAGCTTTTCAATCAGATATATATTCCAGGAAAAATATTTGTTGGTGAAGGCTGGCCCTCTAAACAAACGTATTGCTTATAGTGAAATGATAAGTATCCGGCCAACAAAAGACATTTTAACTGGTTATCGTATTTTGTCTTCTATCGATGCTTTGGCTATTTCTTATCAGACAGGTTTGATGGGGGAGATAAAAATCTCTCCAAAAGACAAGGAACGATTTATAGAAGAGTTAAAAATGAGAGTTTCGGGCATAAAGATCTTACAATGATACATAAGCAGATTACCAACGGTTTGAGAGGTATTAGAGTAGAATTACTATTTGCTTGACAGTTCTGAAAAGTAAATTAATAAGGGGAAGAGTCTGGAAAAATGGTTAATTGAAATTATGAATGAGTTTGGATATATGGGGGTAATGTTTCTCATTGCGCTCGAAAATATTTTTCCCCCTATCCCTTCTGAAGTGATTTTGACGTTCGGAGGATTTATGACAACGACATCAAATTTATCGATTTTTGGTGTTATCATGTCAGCGACGGCAGGATCGGTGATTGGTGCCGTAGTTCTTTATATAATTGGATTACAGCTTGATGTAGAAAGGTTGGAGAAAATTGTAAATAGATAGGGACATATCCTGCGTTTAACCACCAACGATATCCATAAGGCCGATGCTTGGTTTGATAAATATGGTCCATGGACAGTGTTTTTTTGCCGTTTTATTCCTTTAATTCGCAGTTTAATTTCAATTCCTGCGGGTATGTCTAAGATGAAATTTGTCTTATTTCTTGTACTCACAACATTTGGAACATTGATTTGGAATATTGTACTTGTGTTCTTGGGCGCTTCTGTCGGTGCATCGTGGGAAGTTATTGTAGAATATATGGACGTTTATTCAAATGCAGTTTATGTCATACTGGCTCTATTCCTTATTATTCTAATCTTTATTTTTGTGAAAAAAAGAAAGTAATTGCTGGTATTTAGCTCTTTTTTTCTTAAAAATAGCCCTTTCCTTGGTTATGGAGGGGCTTTTTGCAGTTATTTTTTATGGCTGTTTAAGTGATCTATTTACTAACCGTTGGAATAACTTAAAATGAAGGACTAGAAACATAATTAAAAAGGGATAGCATAGGACTGAGTACCAAATTTTCCACTCATTATATTTAATAAAACCAAATAGAGAAGACAATAATTCAAATGCAACCGTAAGCAATGTCAAAATGGATACGTAAATGAATTTTTTTGTTTTTGACTGATCAAAAGGGTACAAATTCAAGGTTATGATACTTGCCGTCCAGTATAAAACAACTTGTCCTATTAGCGGGTTTATTTGTATTCCGGGATCATCGAGTACATAAAGTTTATACTTTACAGCTAAGACTAAATCTACAATAAGACCAAATAATACTGCGAACAATGATGTAACATATATTTCATAGGGTTTCATTTTTTTAGGGATTTTATAGGCCGTTAGTACAAAAATAAAGCATGATATATACATAAAAATCGTTTGTGATTTTATGGCCCATCCCCCCGTAGAATGAATGATTACTGTTATTATGTAAGTAATGTTCATCTTCTATTCTTTATGGCAGGGATTCGAGGAGTTAGCTAGTATCACCAAACCCAAAAGCTAAAGAGTTTTTAGCGTGATAAAAAGGTAGGAAGTAAAGTTAGCAGCGCGTTTGAGGTCTTTTTCTCTACCTTTTCGTTTTTTCATATACATTTAAAAAGTAATCCAGTTCCTCGCTGGCTTGAATAGTCAGTTTATGATTGAACCCCAATTTTTGCCCGGTTTGAATTAGTTCGTTTCTTAAATATTCAATATACAGTCGAAGACTAAACGGTCCTAATATATGCAAATTTTTATCATCCATTTAAATCCCTCTTTTGGAATAATGAGTAAAAACACAACAAGATCAATTTTATCAATTACTTCTAATGCATTCAAAAGGTTTTTTCGATAGGTGTTAATCGGTGGGGAGGATAAGTTGTTAAAGATGGATTTTTGTAAAATTAACCGATGTACTGTCTCCTTCATCCTGTTGAGGTGTTAACATTTTTATTATTTTTACCATAAAAAGATGAAATACTTCAAACTTCTCTCACAAAAATATGGTTTCCTTCTTATTAAGATATTCATTATATATAAGTTAACGGACATATTCATGATGAAGTAAATAAAGACTTGAATTTGTCATGAGGCCAAAGACGACTATTTCTATCTAGTCTTCTTTGGCCTCATTTTAACTATGCATTTCGGTACTATTACATATTCTTGGGTGAAGTATTAACTATTAGGCGCTCGTTACTTGGTAAATAATAAGAAAATACTTTATAGCATGACACTGTGTCATTAAAAACATTGACAAGTGACATTGTGTCATATAGTATAGAAGTATACAAACGACACGTTGTCATACATACGTTAACTTGGAGGAAGAACATTGCCAAAACAAACGTTTTTTAATTTGCCCGAGAATAAAAGAAAAACTTTAATTGAAGCAGCAGAACAGGAATTTGCAAGGGTTCCGCCTTTTGAGGCTTCGATAGCTAACATCATAAAAGCGGCTGGTATACCAAGGGGGAGTTTTTACCAATATTTTGAAGACAAAGAAGACCTTTTTTCTTTTTTACTAGATGAGAAATTAAAAGAGAGAAAAGTGTATTTTATCACCTTACTGAAAAAACACAACGGAGATATCGTCAGTGCTTTAATGGAAACGTACCACAACTTTCTGGTC
Organism: Robertmurraya dakarensis; assembly: GCF_900156875.1. Taxonomy (GTDB): domain Bacteria; phylum Bacillota; class Bacilli; order Bacillales; family Cytobacillaceae; genus Robertmurraya; species Robertmurraya dakarensis. Next base: position 242,570 of record NZ_LT707409.1, read on the forward strand.
GAATTGCCGGATGAGGAGGAACGAAATTTTTTAAAAAATGCAATGTTGTACGCCTCCAATCGGATTGAAAACTCCTTCAGCGATATGTTTGATGCTGAACAGGACAAGCGGTATTTTAATGACATTAAAGAATTAATTGATACAAGCAACTTAAATGTTAAAGATGAAAAGGATTTGATTCTCATCATTCAGATTATTTCTGCTGTTGCTTTTCATAATTTTGTTGAAAAATCGATTAAGAAATTATCAGATCACGAAGCGATGGAGTTATTTATCACTAAGATGAATTTAATCAAGCAAGGGATTTATAAACAATAAGGAGAATGCAAGATGACTGTAGCTATATATGGATTAGATTGTAAATCAACAAAAAAAGCAAAACAGTGGTTTAAAAAGCATGGAGTTCCTTTTTCTGAACGGAATATTGTCAAAGAGCCGCTTACGGTAAGCGAACTTCGGGAGATACTGCGGATGTCCGAAGATGGAACAGATGGAATTATCTCAACAAGATCACAAATTTATAAAGAACTGAACTTGGATTTGGATGAATTGTCCCTGCACGAACTGCTGGAGTATATTCAAGAGCACCCGAGATTACTCAAAAGCCCTATTATCGTTGATGAAAAAAGACTTCAGGCTGGTTACCATGAAGATGGAATTCGTCAATTTCTGCCGAGGAAGACCCGTAAAACAGAATGGTTAAAATGGCGAATGAATCATTTGCATTTAGTTGAAGGCTAGGGCTTGTAGACAACAGCTAATAGAACAAAGGAAACCTAATATCAAGGGGTTTCCTTTTTGAATTTTCATGTAATTAGAAAGTCATAAAACAGGTTATTTCGATAAAATCTTTTTATGGTAACTTATCCTTTATGAATTCTTCTTATCCAGTCGGTCCAATGCCAACTCTATTATGGCAATGATCAAAGCTGCTAGAACTTGAGTGATAAAGCTAATATCAATAGATTGCATAAAAAAGTTCAGTATGGAAATGATGGACCAATTGACTAAGAAGTATATGAAAAACTCTATCGGCGTAGATGTGGAATTACGTAGCGGAATTTTTGACAGCAAGATCATGAATGCTTTTATTATCAAATCACCGATGAGACCCAGAAGAAAGTAAAGAACAACAAACAGAAATAAGGAAGAGAAAGACTCATATTGCACTCCTAACAATTTAAATATGCCTAGAATACCAAAATAATAGATTCCAATGACGAATCCGATTGAAAAAATAATTAATAAGGATATCGTTATCACAATAACAATCTTCATCCCTAATTTTTCATTTTTAAACGGTTTATCCTCATTTGCCAATGTTTTTACACTCCAATCAATCAGTGAATGAAATTAATTCATTGATATCATTGTAGCATTTTGTGGTAAAACCTGTGATTTATAATAAGAAAAATGGAGTCAGCCCTTTGTATTTACTAGGGACTGACTCCATTTCTGTGAAACAATAACTCGTGAAACAAGATTATTCGGGTCGTCACAGTGACGCAATGGAACGGCCTTTGCCGTGTGGTACGCATACTGGGGTTCCGAAGATGGGGTCGCATGAGATGTTGCATTTCATTTGGAAGACGTCGTGTACTAATTGACAGGTAATGATGTCTTCTGGTTTTCCTTGTGCGTATACTTTTTTATCTTTAACGGCGACGATATGATGGGCATAGCGGCTGGCAAGGTTTAAATCATGTAAAACCATGACAATTGTATGTCCTTTTTGCTCGTTTAAGTCAAATAATAAATCCAGTATTTCAATCTGATGGGTCATATCTAAATATGTCGTCGGTTCATCTAATAGGATAACATCGGTTTCCTGTGCCAGTGTTAAGGAAATCCAGGCGCGCTGACGCTGACCACCTGACAATGAATCGACTGCTCGATCTTTTAAATGAAGCATATTGGTTGATTGAAGTGCACGGGTAACAGCTTCTTCATCCTCTTTTGACCATTTCTTCATTAACGAACGATAAGGATGTCTTCCTTGTTTCACAAGTTCATAGACGGTTAACCCTTCAGGTGAAACTGGGCTTTGCGGCAATATCGCTAATTTTTGCGCAATCTCTTTTGTTTTCATTTTAGCGATTTCATCACCATATAATAGGATGCTGCCATTTTTAGGTTTCAATAGCCGAGCCATTGAACGCAGTAGGGTGGATTTCCCGCAGCCATTACCGCCAATGAAAACAGTTATTTCCCCTTTAGGGATTTTAATATCCAAATCATCAATGATGATATTTTCCCCATAACCTAATGTTAAATTCTTTGCTGATAATGAGTGCATGGAAACCCTCCCAATTCCGAAGTCGTTACGTTTATTGTAATTTCTTTTTAGCTTACCGTCAATGATAATCGTTATCATTAAAAAAATAGACACAATTACATTAAAAAGAAAAATGCTGTTCTCATAGTGAGACAGCATTTTAAATTTCTTTTTGGGCTATTTTACTAACGCGTTTAAGACGTCATCAATCGTTTTTTGCGAAGCAAGCAGCCCTTTGTTAGTCCAATTACTTGGATCATGGAGAATATGAACATTTCCATTTTTGGCAGCAGGGGTGCTTTGCCAAACGGAGCTATTTTCAAGGGTTGCGATTCCTTGTTCACCTTCTAAGGCTAATAACAACACATGATCTGCATCGAGTTCAGATAATTTTTCAACTGAAATTGGATTCCAAGATGCAGCCTCGGCAGTACCTAGTTCTTCAACAAGTGCTGGAAACTTCAATCCTAATTCAGAATAGATCACTTCGGCACTATGACGGTTTTGTTCAAATAAAAAGAATTGATTTCCTGCTGCCCAAATGACAGCGACTGTTTCATCTCCGACTGCTTCAGCCAATTGCTCGCGGGCATCGGAAACTTTCTCTTCGTAGTCCGTCAATACTTGTTTGGCTTGATCTTCTTTACCGAGGATGACTCCAAACGTTTCCACTTGTTTGCGCCAGTCTTTTACAGTTTCCTCTGTCATGGCATAAGTTGGGGCGATTTTTTGATAATCTTCATACGTTCCTTCATAGCTATCCATGTTATTTTCTAAAATAATCAGGTCAGGCTCATGACTTAATACCTGTTCCAATGGAAGATTCCATTCAATGCTAGGTACATCCTTCAGGTCAGCTTCTAAATAATCTTGAACGCTCTGGCCAATTGCCCATTTGGCAACAGGGGTAACACCTAGCGCTAATAAAGCATCTTCATGATAGGGAGCAAGAATTCTTTCGGCATTTGTTGGAACGGTTACTTCACCCATGGCAGAATCTAGAGTCACTTCTGCATTTTCAGTACCTGCATCTGTTTCAGGTTCAGGGGATGAATCATCATTTCCACATGCAGAGATAATAAGTAAGGTGAAGACAACGACTATTGTGAAAAAAAGTCGAGGAAATTTTAAATTCATTTTCATATGATTTTCTCCTTTATGTTATAATTTCATGGTTAATGATAATCATTTTCAATGAAAGAGTCAATTGACATTTCAGTATTTTGCAGAAAACAGGAGAGAGCAATGCGATTATTTATTCATCACTCGAACACTTCAAAAATCATTATTAATATTGTAACCATTGTTGCCTTGATTTTTTCAATTGGCTTATCGGTTTCTTATGGAACAACGGATATTGCTCTTGGAACGGTGTGGCAAGCAGTTTTTCATTTTGATGCTGATTTAACGACACACCAAGTGATTCAAGAATTACGTCTGCCCCGTGCTGTGTCAGCAGTCTTTGTTGGCGCTTTTCTTGCGGTTTCCGGTGCGCTCATGCAGGGGATGACCCGAAACCCGTTAGCTTCTCCTTCGATTATGGGGGTGACAGATGGTGCCGCTTTTGCCCTCGTGATGATGCTGGCATTCTTTCCGGCCATTTCTGGGGTTGGGATGATTTCTTCATCCTTCGTTGGAGCGGGATTAGCCGTTGCCCTTGTTTTTACGATTGGGTCATTTTCGTCTGGCGGCTTAACACCTGTTAAATTAGCCCTAGCTGGCGTGGCGATCGGAACCATGCTGAGATCAATTTCTTCAATCATCTCCCTTCATTTTAATTTAGAAAAAGAAATGGGGTTCTGGCTTGCAGGGGGATTAGATGGAACAAGCTGGACATCCGTTAAAGTCTTAGTCTTTTCTGGTATTGCTGGTTTGCTCATCGCACTATCTATTTCTAAATCGATGACGGTGCTAAGTTTAGGAGAAGACATTGCCACGGGATTGGGGCAAAATAACCTGATGATAAAATTTCTTGGGATACTGTCAATATTAATCCTTACAGGAGCAGCAGTTTCTGTGGCTGGAGCAGTTGGTTTTGTTGGACTCATTGTTCCTCATATTACAAGATTTATTATTGGAAATGACTATCGGTGGATTATTCCGACATCGATTCTTTTTGGAGGGCTGTTAGTCGTTTTATCCGATGTGGTGGCTAGGCTCATCAATGCTCCCTTTGAAACACCGGTGGGGGCCATAACCTCCCTGATTGGAGTTCCATTCTTCCTTTATTTAGCTCGAGGCAGTGGAGGTGGAAAGAATGAATAAGGTCGAAGGTCAGAAAAGGAAAAAGCTTTGGTTTATGATTGGTTTGTTGCTTTCATTGATTCTGGTGATGTTTTTTATTAGTTTAAGCACGGGTGTGATTCAAATTGCTCCGGGGGACGTCATCAAAACTCTTTTAAATCAAGGGAGCGATCGGCAGGAACTTGTTTTGTTTGAATTTCGCCTGCCGGGAATTTTGTTAGCACTGCTGATTGGTGCGGGATTAGCGGTTTCTGGTGTTATATTGCAAGGCATCACCCAGAATGAGCTGGCTGATCCAGGGATACTAGGAATCAATACAGGTGCAGGACTTGCAGTTGTTTTATTTCTTTATTTTTTCAAAAATTCGCTTGATGCCACAAGCTCACTTTCGATTTATTTGATGCCCGTTGCTGCCTTAGCGGGAGCGATTGTCGCTGCCCTCATTATTTATGCACTGGCGTGGAAAAAGGGTGTAAATCCGATTCGCCTCGTTTTAGTGGGGATTGGAGTAAATGCGGGATTTGCTGCTTTTTTAACGATTTTTCAATTGAAAATGGATCCGCAAGATTTTAGACAAGCAACTGTTTGGCTGTCAGGTGATATATGGAATGCCAGCTGGAGCTTTGTGTTCGCGTTACTGCCTTGGATGCTGGTTTTAATACCGATCGCCTTATTTAAAGCATATTCGCTTAACGTTTTAAACTTAGGCGATGATGTAGCCTCAAGTTTGGGGACAACGGTTGAGGGAGAAAGGCGGTTATTATTACTGGTTGCCGTTGCTTTAGCGGGTACTTCTGTTGCAGCGGGCGGGGGAATTGCCTTTTTAGGGCTGGTGATTCCGCATATCGCTAGAAAAATCATGGGGCCATTGCATCAATATATTATCCCGATCTCGGCGCTGTTAGGGGCACTATTGTTAATGGTTTCAGATACGATTGGGAAAAATTTATTAGCGCCAACTGAAATTCCCGTTGGCATCATCGTCTCTATTTTAAGTGCGCCATATTTTGTTTATTTACTAATGAAGGCGAAGTGAAATTTTTTACACTGAAAGGAACTTAATGATGAATTTTCAATCTGTTGTTGAGCGCGTTCCAGATTACAAAGCTTTTTTAACGGTGGATGAAATGGACGAGAGCAGCCGAAAGCTGGCGCTTGACTTTCCTGATATCGTAACGGTTTTTGAAGCGGGTAAGTCGCGGGATGGACATTCTATTCTTTGTTTGAAAATAGGGGACGGACCGAAGAATGCGCTTTGCTTTGCCTGTCCACACCCGAATGAACCGATTGGTGCGATGACACTAGAGTACCTGTCGCATGAACTTGCGGAAAATGATGATTTGCGAGAAGAGTTAGGCTTTACCTGGTATATGATCAAATGTGTAGATCCGGATGGCGTTCGCCTTAATGAAAAATGGTTCAAAGGACCGTTCGATCTCTATACTTATACGAAAAATTATTACCGTCCGATTGGATACGAGCAGGTGGAATGGACGTTTCCGATTGATTATAAAGATCTGCATTTTCACGATCCGCTCCCCGAGACAGAAGCGTTAATGAATTTAATAGAAGAAACTAGACCGGAGTTTATGTATTCGCTGCATAATGCTGGGTTTGGGGGAGCTTACTGGTACATAACAAATGATATCCCGGAATTATATGATGGTTTAAGAGCTTCGGCGGTAAAGCAAGGCATCCCATTGAATTTAGGGGAGCCGGAGGAACCTTTTATCACGAAATACTCTGATGCGATTTTTAAAACTATGACGATCGGGGAAGCTTATGATTTCATAGAAAAATTCAGCGGGGAGAAGCCAAGTATCAAGAATGGAACTTCAAGCTCAGACTACGCATCACGGATAACAGACTGTGTAACCATTTTGACAGAGCTTCCTTATTTCTTTGATGCCCGCATCGAGGATATGAGTGACAGTGACTTGTCGAGAAAAGAAGCGATTTTTAAAAGTGTAGAGATGTCTAAAGCTCATTTCGCTCGTTTAGATCAGATGTTAAGTGAAATTCGTCTTTATATTACAGATCGGAATCCATTTGTAAAACTGGTTGATGAAGTGATTCAGTATATTCGAGACGGAAGTGAAGCCAAACTCAAATGGGCCGAAAGCAACCCGGAATTTGAGAAACCGGCGAAAATAGCCGAGGTTTTTGATAACCTGTATAGTGCAAAATTTTATAACGGGTTGTACTTCGGATTAACGGTCAGGACGATTGAATATGAACTTAAAAGGCTTCAGAAGGAAGATCATAAGGATGAAGAGGGAATTCTCAAGCTGAAAAAAGCCCATGAAAACGGGGGCAGGTTATTAAAGGAATATTGCGAAGAGCTAGAAAAGGAACTTGATTATTCCTTTATCCCCATTCAAAAGCTAGTGCGTATTCAAGTAGAAAGCGGATTGATCGTCGCTGACTATATTCACAAAAATCAATAACGGGAATATGGTTATATTTCTGCACAAATCAGGGTTCAGCCGCCTAAGACACGCAAATTCTTAGGTGGTTGAACCTTTTCTCTGTGAAACAATCCCGTGGAACAAGATTTTTCGGGTCGTCCCTGCGTGCGGTGTAAAATAGTATGAGTCATGAGGTCGTCAAAGGAGTACATTTCTGTCCTTGAAGATCCCTAGAGCCCAACCAAGTCCATGTTGAGAAGTTTGAACCTTTTCTTTTTATCTATTAGTATAGTATGGGAGATCGAGGGAGCATTGGAACCCTACATATTCTAAATATTTTGGAATAATAGATAGAGAGTGGAGGATGACGATGGAAGAGAGACTACCAAGCTATTTATCGAGAAAAAACGGGGATTTGTGGTTGACGGAAGATGAGTATGACAATTTGAAGATCAGCTATCGAATTAAGGAGATTGTTTTTGATCAGAAATCGTCTTTTCAGGATGTTATGATACTAGATTCCTATCATTTCGGGAGAATGTTAGTCTTGGACGGGATTGTTCAAACGACTTCTGTTGATGGGCATATATATAATGAAATGATCTCGCATGTGCCGATGGCGATGCATCCTAATCCGAAGAACGTATTAATCATTGGCGGAGGGGATTGCGGTGTCGCGAAAGAGGTAAGCAAATATGAGGAAGTTGAAAGAATCGACATGGTTGAAATTGACAAGTTGGTCGTTAAAGCTTGTCTAGAACATCTACCTGCTGTGTCGGGAAATTTAGCTGATCCCCGTGTTACATACATTTTTGAAGATGGAGTAAAGTTTGCGGCTGACAAGATACAGGAGTATGACTTGATTATTGTCGACTCCTCAGACCCGATTGGCCCAGCGAGAGTCTTGTTTGAAAAGAGTTTCTATCAGAGCTTGCATCAAGCTTTAAAAGATGATGGGATTATGGTTTGCCAAAGTCAATCGCCGATTTTTCATGGAGATGTGATGAAGCAGTCTTATTCACGAATCTCTGAACTCTTTAAAGAGGTCAAAATGTATACTGCTGTTGTGCCTACCTATCCTGGGGGACTTTGGAGCTTTACAATTGGTTCGAAACAGCATACAGAAGTAAATGCCAGTAAAGTGAATAACAAAGACACTCAATATGCGAATAGACAAATCATCGAAAGCTGTTTTTCACTGCCTCAATTTATCACTGAAAAGCTTAAGTAAATCGTAGCTAGCTAATAGTGCCTGCCCTTTTTAAAGGTCAGGCACTTTACAGTTGATTAAAAGATTCCTAATGTGTGGAACAATCCGTGAAACAAGATTATTCGGGTCGTCACAGTGACGAATCGGTTTAGCCTAGGCCAGTGCTTGCGCGTGTTGGTGGTGTTTCGACTTTCCATTTTTCTTGGCTTTTGTCGATGTTGTCGACGACGTTGTCCCAGTATTCAGGTTTGCTGTCTCTCCAGACCATGTCAATGAGGTTGGCATGACGGAATTCTAAAATTTCAATTCCTTCTGGTCCTGCTGTATAGGAATAAAAGACATCTTTCGGTACGAAGAATCCGTCACCAGCTTTAACTCTGCGGTTTCCTAGGATGGCTTCTCCTGCCACGACGTAATAAAGGCAGTCGGCATTATGCGAATGGACCGGAAGTTGGAAACCACTCTTGAACCATGCGTATACCAATGAGAACCCCGGTAAATTAATCAGCACATTCGTTGTGTTTCCTGTATAGAATCCCTTCTCAATCATCCGCTGTACAGCCTCCGTTGTTGCCTCGGACATCACAAGATCTGGCATGAACTCATCTAGAGTTTGGTTCGATTTGTCAGTCGCGCTGAAGAACGTAATTTTTTGCTTGCTAGCTTCTGTTGCTTGGTTTTCAGTTAACTTTTCCATATTTGAATTCCTCCCTTAAAGAATTTTGTATACGTTTTCATTAACGCTTTAACCAATAGAGGTTTAACTTAAATTAACACACCTACCAATAGTGTGTCAATTTAAAATATTCAGAAAAATATTTGTCCATTTCTTTTTGTCATTTGTTCGTTACCCCTATGTAGGGGGTACACCCCATCTTTTTAGGGGGTTCTTATGCTGGCATTTTGTATTATAATAGTCATTATATTCATAATAGTTTGAAAAATATAAAGACAATTGCTTTTCGAAAACAAGGCAAATGAGGTGATATAACCAAAAAAACAATCTATGAAAGTGATGAAACTTAAGCCTTTTGGACAAGTATTTCTAAGAACATAGTGATTCCATTTTTTAAAGAGCAGGGCAGGTAGGATGTATTTTTACTCTAAACATAGTAGGAAGGTGGGAAATGATGAAAGCAGCACGCTGGTATCATTCAAAAGATGTTCGGGTTGAGGAAGTAGAAGAACCAGCCGTCTCAGATGGGATGGTCAAAATAAAGGTGGAATGGTGCGGGATTTGCGGCAGTGATCTGCATGAGTATTTAATCGGGCCGCTCTCTATTCCAGTTGATGAACCACACCCTTTATCGGATAAAAAAGCTCCTATCATTATGGGACATGAATTTTCTGGGGAAGTCGTTGAAATAGGAGAGGGCGTGGGTAAGGTATCCGTTGGTGACCGCGTTACCGTCGAACCGATTTTATTTTGCGGAACATGCTCGGCTTGTCGAATAGGACACTACAATATTTGTGAAAAAAGAGGATTCTATGGACTTACGGATGATGGCGGATTTGCGGAGTTTGTCTTGGTGAAGGAGCAGTCTGTACATAAACTGCCTGATCATCTGTCATTTGAAGAGGGGGCTTTGGTTGAACCAACGGCCGTTGCTTTCCACGCTGTACGGCAAAGTCAATTGAAGCTGGGGGATACTTGTGTAGTGTTTGGCGCGGGACCAATCGGCCTGCTTGTGCTTCAGGCTTGTAAAGCGGCAGGAGCAAGCAAAATCATATCCGTTGAAATTTCCGAGGAACGTCTTGAACTGGCCACAAAAATGGGAGCCACACACGTAATTAATCCCCTTAAAGAAAATACATTGGAAAGTATTCAAAAAATCACTGGTACTGGTGCCAATGTATGCTTCGAAGCTGCCGGTGCTGAATCCGCTTTGTTAGATGCCATCCAATGTGTGGACGTTGATGGGGAAGTCGTGATTGTGAGTGTTTGGGAGAAACCAGTTGAGTTCAATCCCAATTTGCTTTTTAAAAAAGAATGCAAAATCCGTCCGGTGCTTGCTTACCGAAATATTTTCCCAGAGGTCATTTCATTAATCTCTGAAGGAAAAGTAAATGTGGCACCTGTCATAACGAAAAAAATCAATCTAGATCAAATCGTCAGTGAAGGATTTGAGAGATTGCTAGCTGATAAGAAACAGACAAAAATTCTTGTGGCACCTAAGTAAGATCACGTGCTGTATGAATCATCACCATAATAGGAGGAAACGTATGAAACTTATACAAAATTTTAAAGGAATCGCACTTGGATTTTTCTTAGTACTAGCGCTGCTAGTCCTTGCTGCATGCGGAGGTGGATCCGATTCTGCATCAAGTAACGGGAATAACGCTTCTGAAGGCGGGAAAGAAGACTCAGAGAAAGTCTATCATCTAAGAATGAATTCAGTGAATGCTCCATCGATTGAGGGGACACCTCAAACGATTGCGGAAAAAGGGTTTGCTGAATTGGTCAAAGAAAAAACAAACGGTCGTATAGAAATTGAGATCTTTTATAGCAACCAATTAGCAGGACAGTCAGAATCATTAGATGCTTTGGCTCGCGGGACGATTGATTTACAGGTAAACGCACCTGCCGCATGGGGAGATAAGATTCCTGAAGCAAACTGGTCGAATATGCCATTTGCCTGGAAAACAGAGGAAGAGCTCGATCATTTAATTCGTCATACGGAATTTGGAGAGTTGTTCGCAGAATCATTAGAGCAATATGGTGTAAAACCATTACACTATTATTATAGTTCTTCTGCTGGCTATCTTTCTAATTCACCTATTACCAAGCCAGAAGATTTTAAAGGACTCGTGATGAACTCTTCATCGAATCTTAAGTCTAAATTTTATCAAGAAATGGGGTCGGGGATTGCGAATATCCCTTACGCTGAGTATTACGAGGGCTTATTGCGCGGGACCGTTGATGTAGTCAACTTTCCTTACTATGCAATGGAAACGATGAAGTTAAGTGAAGTAGTAAAGTATGTAACAATTCCTGGTGAAGTAGCTCCTGCTCCGACGTTGATTGCGATCAGTAAAGCAACATGGGATGAACTTCCGAGCGATCTTCAAGAACTGTTAATGGAAGCAGCTTTAGAAATTGAGCAGCAAACTATTGCAGCCTCAAAAGAATTCACGGAAAGAGGCATTCAGTATGCTAGAGATGAGGGTCTTGAAATCGTCGAAATAACAGATGAAGGTTATAAAGAGTTTATCGAAATCGCGAAAAAATCCCACTGGGCCGAATATGCCGCCTCTAGTGAACGATCAAAGAAAATGATTGAGATCTTAAATGGGAATATCGGGAACTAAACGTTATTCCTAATAAAGTACCCCTGCCATCTAATTTAGCAGGGGTACTTTATACAAAGCCTCTTGTGCTCAGAATTTATTTGGAAATCTAGTACTTTTCTTTGTATTGCCGGTTTTTTACTTCCTCTAAAATTGAGAATCACTTGATTTTGACAGACTTGATTTTGATAGTTCCTTAGACATAAGACTTCGTGCAGATTCACTTGAAAAAACAATCCTCTTTATTGGCTATAGTTCATCATCAACATCTCCATGAAACTTGATGATTTGTGGAATGTTAGGGTTTGATCTAGAAATATCACCCGCATTCGTGATTTTAATATAATCTTTTTGATAATAATCGTACGCAATTTCTAACCATCTATAAAAGTTCGTTGTGTAGATCAAGGGGAAGTCGGGGGAAATGTCAGTCATGAGGTGGCAAAACGAGTAAAAGCGCCGGTCATGATCATAAAATAACGATTGTTACGAGAGAATAGAACATTGTGTCTATTCTCTTTTTTATTCTCATCTAACAAAACTTTGAAATATATGGGAAATGAAAGATGTAATGATTGGTTTTAACGATTTACATACTAGTAGGAAGGAGGTATGGAAATGGAATACATGAGCTATAAAGATAGTTGGTTTAGTAATATAAAAGGCGATTTATTATCAGGTTTAGTGGTGGCACTGGCCTTAATTCCAGAAGCGATTGCCTTTTCAATCATTGCTGGAGTTGATCCGATGGTGGGGCTTTATGCAATCCTTCACCATCGCGGTGGTGATCTCCTTCGTGGGTGGAAGGCCGGGGATGATCTCAGCTGCAACTGGTGCGATGGCGCTGCTATTTACAAATTTGGTCGCAAATCACGGACTGCAATATCTGCTGGCTGCAACAATCTTAACGGGTATTTTTCAAATCCTTTTTGGTGTATTTAAACTTGCCCGATATATGAAGTTTATCCCAAGGTCAGTAATGGTTGGGTTTGTTAATGCTCTGGCAATTATGATCTTTACAGCGCAATTGCAGCATTTTGTTGGAGAGCCTTGGGTTGTGTATAGTTTAGTTGCGATCACACTGGGCATCATTTATTTATTACCTTATGTTTTTAAAGCCATCCCTTCGACATTGGTTGCGATTATTGTTGTAACGTTGATTACAATCTATATGAATATTGGTGTGAAAACGGTGGGGGATATGGGGAGTTTATCACAAACACTGCCTGTTTTTCTAATTCCTGAGGTCCCATTAAATTTAGATACGTTGATGATTATTCTTCCCTATTCGCTGGCATTGGCGTTGGTGGGATTATTGGAATCTCTACTGACAGCTTCTATTGTGGATGATATGACTGATAGTGATAGCGACAAAGATATGGAAAGCAGAGGGCAAGGATCGCTAATATTGTGACGGGATTTTTTGGAGGAATGGCAGGCTGTGCGATGATCGGCCAATCGGTTATCAATGTGAGTTCTGGGGGCAGAACAAGATTATCAACCTTTTTTGCCGAGATATCTCTAATGTTATTGATTGTTGTATTAGGAGATGTGGTTGTAAGGATTCCGATGGCAGCATTAGCGGGTGTGATGATTATGGTTTCCATCAGCACCTTTGACTGGAATTCGTTAAAAACACTTCTATTATTACCAAAAACAGACGCCTTTGTGATAATTGTTACTGTCTTAGCGGTTGTGATTACGCATAATTTAGCTATCGGCGTTTTCACTGGCATCCTATTAAGCGCGATTTTCTTTGTTTCAAAAATTTCGAAAATAGAAGTGGATTCCCAGTTCGAAGGAAACACGCGAATTTATAAAGTGAAAGGACAGCTTTTCTTCGCCTCTGTGACAGATTTATTGAAGATGTTCGATTTTAAAGAAGATGTTCAGTTCGTTCAACTGGATTTAAAAAGAGCCCATCTTTGGGACGATTCAGCGGTGGCGGCAATTGATAAAATTGTTTCTAAATTTGAAGAAAATGGGATACAAATAGAATTAACAGGATTAAATGAAGCTAGTACCGAATTAGTAGAAAAACTAGGTAGTAAACTAGGATCACATTAGGGCGGTGTTAAGATGTTTAAGAGGATTTTATTAGCGACAGACGGATCAGAACATTCATTAAGGGCAGCGGATAAAGCGGTTGCCATGGCAAAATGTACAGAAGGTTCTAAAATTGAAATTGTCTATGTTATTGACGGTGAACGTGCCAAGGCAGATGTACTGAATAATTGGAACACAGCGGATCTAGGTGATCGAAGAAAAGAACGAATTAAAACAGTGGAGCAAAAGGTAAAAGAAGCAAAAGTCGATTTTGAAATAAAAATATTGCACGGAGAGCCAGGACCAACAATTGTCGATTATACAAATAAAAACCAAGTGGACGTTGTTGTCATTGGAAGCAGGGGGTTAAACGCCCTGCAGGAACTTGTTCTTGGAAGTGTCAGCCATAAAGTCGCGAAAAGAGCAAATTGTCCTGTCTTGATTGTAAAATAAGGATCAATAATGAATCCAATTTGGTAAGCGCTTTAATGGCCATGATAACTGTCCAGTTATTTTTATTAGATGACCAGAAAGACCCCAATACGGCACAGCTTTAAACCGATGGGGCGGACATTTTTTATTTTATCTTCCTCATCAATTCTCTATTCCGTTCCTGAAAAACTTCATTATGCGATGATACCATTCCATACCTTTGCGCATCGGGTTGGATATACTTTTTTGCTTTATTAACAGCGTTAGCGGCATCTTGGAAAGCTCCGGCAATTAAGTGCAATTTCCCTTCGTGGGAAAGGATATCGCCTGCTGCAAAGAGGCCGGGAATAGACATTCGCCATTCGGAGTGCCTTCGATGCTGAAATTATTCACTAACTTAATTGGTAACGGACTTTCTGCTAATAGAGCAGCATCCCGTTCGAAACCATGATTGACAACAACTTCATCGACATCTAGAATTGTTACTTCGCCAGTTGCACCATTCGTTAGTTCTACTTTTTCAATGGCTGAGCCTTCTGAATTTGCAAGAAGCTTCGTAATAGTTGTTTGGAAATAACAAATCGCTGAACTATGCAAGAGCTTTTCGACTTGTGCTTCATGCCCAGAAAAAGAATCTTTACGGTATGTAACAAACACTTGTTTTGCGATCGGGAGCAATTCATTGGCCCAATCAATGGCAGAATCTCCGCCGCCTGATAAAATGACCGTTTTATTATTAAAATGCTGCAAGGATTTGATTGTATAACTTAAGTTCGAAACTTCGTACGCTTGAGCTCCATCAATATCAAGCTTTTGCGGTTTTAATATCCCGCTTCCAACAGCCACGATGACGGTCTTTGAATAGTGAATACAGCCAGAGGTACACTGCAATTCAAAAATTCTATCTTTATTTCGGGTAATAGAATCTACCTTTTCATTCAAGACAACAGTCGGATCGAAAGTTAGTCCTTGTTGAACTAACTGATCAATTAAAGCTGCCCCTCTAATAGGAGTAACGCCTCCAATATCCCAAATCATCTTCTCAGGGTATACATGAATCTTTCCGCCTAAATAAGGCTGATATTCAATTAATTTAGTTTTCATTTTTCTCAGCCCGCTGTAAAAAGCAGAATAAAGCCCCGCAGGACCGCCGCCGATGATCGTTACATCAAATACTTCCTCTACCTTCATAGTACACACCTCTGTATAATGATTATCATTCTCAATTAAGCTTAGTGTGTTTTCAATAAAATTTCAATAGAAAAATTTCATTGACAATTCAGGTGATTAAAATTAAAGTAATAACCATATTGATATTGATAATCGTTATCAATTCTTTTTTAGCTACCCTGGACAACGAAGAGAGCTTTCTAGTTTTTATTGAGAATAATTCTTAATGGGGAAAATGACGGAATCAAAGGAGGGACAACATGAATCGATTGCAGACGATTGATCTTAAAGTAGGGTATGGTGACCGGCTAATTGTTAAAAACCTTAACGTACAAATTCCGGATCAAAAAATTACCACCATCATTGGGTTCGTATTGTTTTCGATTCGGCTGCCGAGGATGATCATTACCTTGTTAGCAGGAATGGCGCTTGCCTTATCAGGTGCGATCCTGCAAGGAATTACCCGAAATGATCTAGCAGACCCTGGGATCATTGGAATCAATGCAGGTGCAGGGGTTGGGGTAGCAGCCTTCTTTTTATTTTTTCCGATTGAGGCAGGGTCGTTTGTGTATTTACTGCCAGTTGTTGCTTTTGCTGGGGCTATCCTGACAGCTGCTATCATTTATGTTCTTTCCTATAATAAATCGCTGGGCCTTCATCCAGTCCGAATGATTTTAGTGGGAGTCGGTTTTTCCATGGCTTTATCAGGTGTAATGATTGTTCTAATCTCATCTGCTGAAAGGGAAAAAGTCGATTTTATTGCAAAATGGCTTGCTGGAAATATATGGGGAACAGATTGGCCGTTTATATGGGCCCTGCTTCCTTGGCTTCTTGTCTTAGTACCGCTTACCTTTTATCGAGCCAATATATTAAATCTCTTAAGTTTGACTGACCCAGTTGTGATTGGTGTTGGAGTATCAAAGGAAAAAGAAAGAATGCTTTTCTTAATGATTGCGGTGGCACTTGCAGCAGCGGCTGTATCTGTTTCGGGTGGAATTTCCTTTATTGGTCTAATGGCCCCACATATCGCAAAAACGTTGGTTGGTGCACGGAACCAAGTGTTTATCCCTGTTGCCATCCTGTTAGGCGGCTGGTTATTGCTGATTGCGGACACGATTGGCCGGAACCTCATCCAGCCAGACGGAATTCCAGCGGGAATCATGGTTTCTTTCATAGGGGCACCGTATTTTGTCTATCTTTTGCTGAAGCGCTGACCGATAGTCTTACTGTAAGGAACATTATTATATCTTGAACCCTGTCTTATTAAGCAGGGTTATTTTTTGCTCTTAAAAAGGGTTAGGTATCTATTATGGGTATCTTTTATTAGAACAATATATTATAATTATTTTAATAATCTATATTTTAAAAATAATCAGAAAACAAATGGTTGGTAGTAGTTCTTGGTCAATAACAATTAAATGAGTGGATAGACCTAAATGAAAATCTATGAAAAACAATAAGGACTGTTATTTATCCAAAGAGCTCACGTTTGCAAGTAACCAATACCCTGTTGTTGCAGCATGCATGGATTACCTTGCCGCTTCTTTACAAAAATCAAGTTAATAAAAGGGGGAAATTCAATGAAATATAGATTAAAATCTTTGAAAAAATTATTAGGTTTGACATTCATTGTTCCACTTGCTGTATTGCTGCTGGCAGCATGCGGCGGAGGGGAGACAACCTCAACGGAGGGAAATAGCGAAGGAGACGCAGGTAGTGAAGAGCAAACATTTAAACTAAAGATGAACTCCATGTATACTAAGCCATTTGAAGGATCTCCTACTTATCTTGCACAAGAAGAGTTTGCTAATTTGGTAAAAGAAAAAACAAACGGTCGTATAGAAATCGAAATCTTCTATAGTAATCAATTGGCGGGGCAGACAGAGTCATTAGATGCGTTAGCTCGTGGAACTTTTGATCTACAGGCGACCACACCAGTAGCATGGGCTGACAAAATCCCGGAAGGAAACTGGTCATCGATGCCGTTTGCATGGAAGTCTGAAGAGCATCTTCGGTACTTGCTTCGTGAAACGGAGATAGGAGAACTTTACACAGAGGCACTAGGTGATTATGGTGTAAAACCACTACACTACTTCTTTAGTGCGGGAACAGGCTATATGTCGACTTCTCCGATTGGAAAGCCGGAGGATATGAAAGGGTTAGTGATGAGCACTGTAGGTAATCTTTCAGGAGAGCAATACAAGGCAATGGGGGCAGGGACGGCCACGATTCCGTTTGCTGATTATTATGAAGCACTTCTTCGTGGAACGGTTGATGCTATCGCTTTTCCGTACTATGCTTTAGAGTCATATAAACTTGCGGAGGTAGTGGATTATATCACGACACCGGGAACGAATTCTCCTGCATTTGGATTAATCGCAATCAGTCAAACCACTTGGGATAAACTCCCTAGCGACTTGCAGGATCTTCTCATGGAAGCAGCATTAGAAATTGAAGACCAAATGAGTGCAGCATCAAAAGCCTACACAAAAGTAGGGCTTGATTATGCCAAGGAACAAGGTCTCGAAATCATCGAAATGACAGATGAGGGATACAACGAGTTTGTAGAAATTGCCAAGGAAACTTATTGGGCAGGGTTTGCTGAAATGAATGAACGATCAAAAAGAATGACGGAGATAACAGAGGAAAACTTAGATTATCAGGAGTAAACTGGAGTGAAGTTATGGTTTGGCCCTCGTTATGGGGGTCTCCTGACATTTCAACTGATTTGCATGCTGCAACAAAAGGGTATTTGTTTATATGAATAAGTTGTTAGTAAAAGTAAAACACATGGCGTGAAGTATTCATTTCATGTGTTTTACTTTTTTGTTGTCTAATTTCGGCAGTTTGGGAGGATCGCCCGTGGGACTAGCACAAGATTAATAGGGAATCATCCAAAATGCCCGAGGATGAATTTTCTTTAAGAGCAGGCGAACGTGGTCCTACGTTAATGGATTTTCAATAGAATCACCTTTTTTTATTTGATTAAAGAAGAATAGTATGAAGAAAATGGAATATTTTAAGCTGAGGACTTTTGTTTTTCATTGAATGATATTAAGGGTTTCTTTTAGGAAATAAATATATTATAATCATTATAATTATTAGTATATTCAGAATAATCATACAATAATAGAGATAGGATGTGAATAAGGTGGGAGAACAGCTAACATATTGCCAAAAGAAGGGGTGCTAAAGTTGCTAATGAAAATGGTTTTGCCTTTTGTTACAGTATGCAGATCATAATTGTTCATTTAAAAGGGGGAAAAAGGATGAAAAATCAGTGGAATTCTCTTAAAAAATTACCTGTCTTCGCATTCTGTATGTTGTTAGCGTTACTAATGCTTTCAGCATGCAGCGGAGGTGGAGAACAGGCAGCTTCTGGAGGAAATGATAGTGAAGCAAGTGAGGATAAAACGTTTAAGCTAAGGATGAACTCAACCGTTCCACAGTCTGTTGAAGGATCTCCGACCTTTATTGGTCAAGAAAAGTTTGCTGAATTGGTCAAAGAAAGGACAAACGGTCGAATAGAGATTGAGATTTTCTATAGTAATCAGTTGGCAGGGCAGGCTGAATCATTAGATGCTCTAGCCCGCGGCACGATCGATTTACAGTATCAATCGCCAATTGCATGGGCAGATAAAATTCCAGAATCGAATTGGGCTTCGATGCCGTATGCTTGGAAATCTGAAGAACATCTTTTTCACTTAATTCGCGAAACAGAACTAGGGAAGTTATATGAGGAAGCTCTAGTAGAATATGGTGTAAAACCATTACACTACATTCCTGTTGCTGCAGCTGGCTACCTTTCTACGAGTCCGATTGCGAAGCCTGAGGATTTGGAAGGGCTCGTTGTGAATTCATTAGGTCTTGCTAATGAATACTACAAAGCGACTGGGTCGGGAATAGCGAGTATCCCTTTTAATGATTATTATGAAGGTTTGCTTCGCGGAACGGTCGATGCTGTCGTATTTCCTTATTATTCTATGGAAACTATGAAATTATCTGAGGTAACGAAATATATTACCGTACCTGGTCAAATTTCCCCTGGTTTATCCATGATTGCTATTAGTCAAAAAGCTTGGGATAAACTTCCAAGTGATCTCCAAAATATTCTTATGGAGGTAGCATTAGAAATTGAAAAGGAAACGATTCCTGCCTCGAAAGCGTTTACAGAAAGAGGGATTGAATACGGAAGAGAACAGGGAGTCGAAGTAATAGAAACGACAGAGGAATCTTATCAAGAATTTGCTGAAATTGGAAGACAAACATATTGGAAAAAGTTAGCGGAGATTAATGATCGAACGAAAAAGATGATTGAAATTATAGAAGAAAATTTAGATTATCAAGAGTAAGATTTGCAGATGATGAAAAAACTGTCCCCCTTTTACTAGGGGGACAGGAACTTTTTCTGTTCAAAAGCAGGCTGTAACAAGTGGAATAATTTTAGTTGATTTTAAGGTAAGCGCTATCATTACACTCATCCATACGAAAAAATAAGCCCAGTGGTAATATGTCAAGCACTAAAATTCAATGAATTGGAAATTAATATTGTCTTTCATTGAAAAGTGTTTAAAAAAGAGTATACCTAATAAACCTCACACTATTTTCAATTTTTTACCAATACTTTCAAGTGTGAAGCTGGGTGTTTGAAAGGGTGTGAATGAGAAGTTTTAATCTCTCCTTTCGGGTGGTGTGTACAACTGATTGGTGCGTAGTAGCGAAAACACCAATCGTACCAGTTTTCTTGCGGTTAAGACGAGAGCGCGTTTGTGTTTATGTTTTGGAACTTCATCGTACTTCTTTGTGTAAAAAGCTTTATATTCAGAGTCGTACTTTCGGATCTTATCGGCAGCTTGAATAAGGTAGTAACGCAGGTATTTATTACCTGTCCTCATTCTAGCCGTTTCCTGGGATTCGAATTCGCCTGATTGGTTCTGGTTCCATACCAAACCTGCATATTTCGCTAAGGCATGATGATCTTTAAATCGCTTTATATCGCTAATTTCAGCTATCAACCCTGCCGCATAAACGTCTCCAATTCCTTTTACAGACGTTAGGGTTTGCGGTATGCCTTTCATTAACTTGGCAATTTCTTTATCCAGACGCTTTACCTGTGACTCGATATGTTGAATGGTACTTAAAGTAACAGACATCGAAATATTTACGGGGTCCTGCATAGCCTTATTCAGCCGGTAAGATGATCTAGCCAACTTTTGAAGGTATTTTGCGATTTCCTCTGGCTTTTCAAATCGGTTTTTTCCTTTATCTTGCAGGAACTCGACGAGTTCCTCGAGGCTCATTTCAGCGATCGTTTCGGGCTCTAGTTCCTCCATGACAGCCATACTCGTAGCTCCGAATTTATCTGAAAATGGATTATCCTGTCTCAGTCCACTGAACTTTAAAAAGAGCTGGTTAAGGAAATACGTTTTATTTCGGGCAATCTCCCGCATAAAATGAAACCTTGTTCGCGTTAAGCGCTGAAGAGCTTCATATTGTATGGCATCTTTCATTTGGGCTGGCAGTCGGCCAAAGCGCAAGTGGTCAGCGATGACCCAGGCATCTATGCGATCGTTTTTTACAAGAGAATCATACCCTTTTTTGAAACGAGCGACTTTTCTCGCATTTAGTACGTAGATAGAGGCTTGAAACTTAGGTTCATAGCCTTTCATTTGGTCTTGTAGATAATGGGCAAGGTGCCAACTGTAAAGATCAGTGGCTTCCATCCCAATCTTCAATTGGTTGGCCTGACTTTTTTCCGCAGTTTCTAGCATTCGTTTGATCAGGGTTTCGGCCCCGGTTTGATCATTAGAAACAGAAAAGTCGGCGAGTGTGGACCCGTCCTCCTTCATGAAATGGACATGATGGGACTTCAAGCTTACATCTACACCAACAAGCATTTGTGACATACCAATCACCTCCAGTATGTAAGTTAATCAAGAACGTTCAGACCTGGGTGCCCACGGGAATCATCGATGTCTTCCTCGTCATCAGCACTCAAAGAAAAGAAGTCCATCATGAGCGCTACACTCACTTCTTTTACGGCGGCGCAACCAGTGGTTAGACCTTCAATAATGAACCATGGGTAGCAGGCTTATGAAGCAGTACACCAAAGTGTCCGCAAGGGGGAGAAGCAATATCCTGATACGATCCTGTCGGTTCCATTGTCCCATGAGCAGGTCTATGAACGCTATAAAAAAATGACGGAGTAAAACGCTGGAGCTTCCTCCATTCTCCGCCATTTCTCGATATTCAGTTAAAGGCATTTCAAAGAAGCAGTAGGGAAACTATCCCCCTGCGAAATAAGAACAACACATTAATCTATTATTGATAGTTTGAACTTTACCTCGGCTTCCCCATCAGGTGGGTGAAACAAGGGTAAAACTAAAATATTTAAGATGGGGAAGCCGAAAGGCTAACCTTGATAACCTATAGGAATCTAGAGTGAATTTTAGAGGATCCGGATCAACTGGAAATTCTTCTAGAAAGAGCTCTTACTAGTACTATACGAGGGGGA
>NZ_LT707409.1:268007-335451 GCF_900156875.1 Robertmurraya dakarensis
AAGCCCAGTGGTAATATGTCAAGCACTAAAATTCAATGAATTGGAAATTAATATTGTCTTTCATTGAAAAGTGTTTAAAAAAGAGTATACCTAATAAACCTCACACTATTTTCAATTTTTTACCAATACTTTCAAGTGTGAAGCTGGGTGTTTGAAAGGGTGTGAATGAGAAGTTTTAATCTCTCCTTTCGGGTGGTGTGTACAACTGATTGGTGCGTAGTAGCGAAAACACCAATCGTACCAGTTTTCTTGCGGTTAAGACGAGAGCGCGTTTGTGTTTATGTTTTGGAACTTCATCGTACTTCTTTGTGTAAAAAGCTTTATATTCAGAGTCGTACTTTCGGATCTTATCGGCAGCTTGAATAAGGTAGTAACGCAGGTATTTATTACCTGTCCTCATTCTAGCCGTTTCCTGGGATT
The DNA here is from genome assembly GCF_900156875.1 of Robertmurraya dakarensis. Taxonomy (GTDB): domain Bacteria; phylum Bacillota; class Bacilli; order Bacillales; family Cytobacillaceae; genus Robertmurraya; species Robertmurraya dakarensis. Next base: position 268,428 of record NZ_LT707409.1, read on the forward strand.
CGAATTCGCCTGATTGGTTCTGGTTCCATACCAAACCTGCATATTTCGCTAAGGCATGATGATCTTTAAATCGCTTTATATCGCTAATTTCAGCTATCAACCCTGCCGCATAAACGTCTCCAATTCCTTTTACAGACGTTAGGGTTTGCGGTATGCCTTTCATTAACTTGGCAATTTCTTTATCCAGACGCTTTACCTGTGACTCGATATGTTGAATGGTACTTAAAGTAACAGACATCGAAATATTTACGGGGTCCTGCATAGCCTTATTCAGCCGGTAAGATGATCTAGCCAACTTTTGAAGGTATTTTGCGATTTCCTCTGGCTTTTCAAATCGGTTTTTTCCTTTATCTTGCAGGAACTCGACGAGTTCCTCGAGGCTCATTTCAGCGATCGTTTCGGGCTCTAGTTCCTCCATGACAGCCATACTCGTAGCTCCGAATTTATCTGAAAATGGATTATCCTGTCTCAGTCCACTGAACTTTAAAAAGAGCTGGTTAAGGAAATACGTTTTATTTCGGGCAATCTCCCGCATAAAATGAAACCTTGTTCGCGTTAAGCGCTGAAGAGCTTCATATTGTATGGCATCTTTCATTTGGGCTGGCAGTCGGCCAAAGCGCAAGTGGTCAGCGATGACCCAGGCATCTATGCGATCGTTTTTTACAAGAGAATCATACCCTTTTTTGAAACGAGCGACTTTTCTCGCATTTAGTACGTAGATAGAGGCTTGAAACTTAGGTTCATAGCCTTTCATTTGGTCTTGTAGATAATGGGCAAGGTGCCAACTGTAAAGATCAGTGGCTTCCATCCCAATCTTCAATTGGTTGGCCTGACTTTTTTCCGCAGTTTCTAGCATTCGTTTGATCAGGGTTTCGGCCCCGGTTTGATCATTAGAAACAGAAAAGTCGGCGAGTGTGGACCCGTCCTCCTTCATGAAATGGACATGATGGGACTTCAAGCTTACATCTACACCAACAAGCATTTGTGACATACCAATCACCTCCAGTATGTAAGTTAATCAAGAACGTTCAGACCTGGGTGCCCACGGGAATCATCGATGTCTTCCTCGTCATCAGCACTCAAAGAAAAGAAGTCCATCATGAGCGCTACACTCACTTCTTTTACGGCGGCGCAACCAGTGGTTAGACCTTCAATAATGAACCATGGGTAGCAGGCTTATGAAGCAGTACACCAAAGTGTCCGCAAGGGGGAGAAGCAATATCCTGATACGATCCTGTCGGTTCCATTGTCCCATGAGCAGGTCTATGAACGCTATAAAAAAATGACGGAGTAAAACGCTGGAGCTTCCTCCATTCTCCGCCATTTCTCGATATTCAGTTAAAGGCATTTCAAAGAAGCAGTAGGGAAACTATCCCCCTGCGAAATAAGAACAACACATTAATCTATTATTGATAGTTTGAACTTTACCTCGGCTTCCCCATCAGGTGGGTGAAACAAGGGTAAAACTAAAATATTTAAGATGGGGAAGCCGAAAGGCTAACCTTGATAACCTATAGGAATCTAGAGTGAATTTTAGAGGATCCGGATCAACTGGAAATTCTTCTAGAAAGAGCTCTTACTAGTACTATACGAGGGGGAAAAGGATGAAGATGAAACAATCATTTTTCAAAAAATTAGCATTTTTTGCTACTATGTTGGCTTTACTTATGCTTGCCGCATGCAGCGGTGGAGGAGAAAAAGCGAGTACTGGAGGCAATAATGAAGGAAATGATAAAGAACAAACTTTTAAATTGAGAATGAACTCAACTTATACCCCGCCTATAGAAGGATCTCCGACTTATATTGCTCAAGAAGAGTTTGCGGAGCTGGTGAAAGAAAAGACCAATGGCCGAGTAGAAATCGAGATCTTCTATAGTAACCAATTGGCTGGCCAATCAGAATCCTTAGATGCACTTGCACGTGGTACGTTTGATATACAGGTGACAACGCCGGTTGCTTGGGCTGATAGGATCCCGGAAGGAAACTGGTCAGCGATGCCGTATGCATGGAAATCAGAAGAACATCTTAGGCATTTACTCCGAAATACGGAAGTAGGAGAATTGTACTCGGAAGCATTGGGGGATTATGGTGTCAAGCCGTTACACTATTATTTTAGTGCTTCAACAGGCTTTCTTTCCAAGAAACCAATAACAAAGCCCGAGGATGCCAATGGAATGGTCATCGCTTCTGTAGGTTCGCTTTTGGGAGATTATTATAAAGCGATGGGAGCTGGAACGGCAAATATTCCATTTAGTGATTATTATGAGGCGCTGCTTCGCGGAACAATTGATGCGATTGCCTTTCCTTACTATTCTTTAGAATCGATGAAACTAGCGGAGGTAGTCGATTATATCACGATACCGGGCGGGCAGTCTCCTTCTTTTGGGGTGATCGTGATAAGTCAATTGACATGGGATAAACTCCCAAGTGATCTTCAGGATAGCATTATGGAAGCTTCATTAGAAATTGAAGAGAAAATGATTCCGGCATCAAGAGCGTTTACTGACAGAGGGATCGAGTACGCTAAGGAACAAGGGCTAGAGGTAGTGGAAACGACAGATGAGGTTTATCAGGAATTTGTGGAAATCGCCAAGGAAACATACTGGGCAGGCTTTGCAGATATTAATGAGCGTAGTAAAAGAATGATAGAAGTAATCGAGGAAAATTTAGATTATCAAGAGTAAAAGCAAGTGATGCTGATTGAGATGAGAAGTAAATTACATTTTATTCGAGTCTTTAGGGAAAACCAAGGTTGTGTCCGGTAAATTTCTTTTTGATATAAGGAGTTTCGTGCAACAGACACAGATTTAATAAGGAAAGGAGGAAGGAAAAAAATGAATGATATCACCGTCTATACAACCAATACATGACCTTATTGCGACATGATGAAACAATTCCTTGAGGGTCAAGGATTAACCTACAAAGAAGTAAATGTTCAGTCAGACCAGGAAGCGGCTCAAAAGTTAGTAGAAGAAACAGGGCAGATGGGCGTTCCGCAGACGAAAGTCAATGGCCACTGGGTCCTTGGTTTTGATCCGGAAACGCTGATGACATATGTTAAATAAGTTTATGTAAGGATTTTAGGAGACCAGATCGTTAGTGATTTGGTCTTTTTTTATTTTAATAGAGACAAGAGGAGTCCGCTGCAGGATGCTTTGTTTTTTGATATTAGGGGTTTCCTTTAGTAAAAAAGTATATTATAATTTTTATAATTATCTGTATATTTGAAATAATCAAAATTATTATACAGATATAAATGAAGAGATTTTTATAGACTTAGGAAAGGATGGTTCGAGCAGTTCAAGAGGTGATTCTACAGAGGTTGAAGAAATTTTCCTTGAAAACAACTGTTAGGTGGATTATAGCGCAAGGGCCTTTTAGTAAGTAAGAATTACGTGTGAAAAATGAATAACTTTTTGTTGCAGCATGCATATGAACAATTTTTTTTGCAATCAAAATGGGAAGGTAGTGTAAAAAGTTCTATGAAAACTTAACACTAACCCTTTGATTCCTTCCAGTTTTTATGTGGTAAGGCCACGCAATCGCTCTTGACAAACACGCCAATGGTTTAACAAAAGGCTATCAAGGGCGAAGAGGACAAAAAGAAGGCATACCAAATAAGCCCTTGGTTGTTTCCATTTTAAACCATTGGCAAGTTCGGTTTGTCAAGAGTTCGCTCCGCCGATTGCTGAATAGCTTAAGGGCTCTGCTAAACAAAAAGTTAGGCTACCTGTTGCTCGATAATCCATTGTTGGGCTAACTCTATAAGCTTTGTCCAACGTGCTGGCATGGTGGGAAGCCCTTGTAATTGAGGGTTTACCACAGGCACTTTTCCTTCTAAGGATGCATGAGGCCGTAGAAAATTAAAATAGGCCACAAACAAAGTGACAAAGGATACAGATCCTTTTTCCGAACCAAATCCATGAGTCGAGCGATAGTTGCCTTTAAATGTTCGATTGAGCCTCTCTATAATCTGTTTTAAAGGTCTGTATTCCGTTGAGACTGGGTCTTCATTTGTAAGCCCAATCACTTGCTTCACATCAAAAGAAATATCATGCTGAGCGAAAAAGTGTTGTGCTAAAAGATAGATTGGGTTTCCATCCACTACAAAAGTAAGGTCTTTTGGAATCTCTTTCATCTTTACTAACACTTCATCTATCGCACGAATGGCTGACGCTGTATCTCGATTGGCAGACACCGGGTAAGATAGGATGATCTTTTTCACTGCGTCAAAAAAGAAAAACAAATAATGCCAGCGTCCATTCACTCGAATATAAGTTTCATCACCACAAAATTGATCTGAAAGATCATACGGATAGTGATCGACGTAAGGCTTAAGCAAGAGCGCAACACTATTTTCGTAGTTCAATATCGTCTGATGAGAAATCATAACTCCGTGAACATCCTGCATAATCGCGGCTGTTTTACGGGCCGAAAGGCCATAGTTTACATGATAGGTCAATATAAGTCCTAAGGTATGTGGGGATGCATAAATCCTAGATAAATCCACTCTCGGCAACTCTGGTGAATCTTTGGATAAAGGTTGAAATTCAATATGAAACTGACGAAAAATGTATCTCAGTTTAAATGCCTGAGGGTCCTTTCTAAACCTTTTCTTCTCTTTTGAAGACATTGCGTTTATTTTCTTTTGATAGTAAGAACAATCATTGTTTTTACATTTGTACACATCAAAGTCTTTACGTTCCTTGATTTTTTCTAGAGTCTTCGAACAATGAGGGCACTTCAAAATGGCCTCTTTGGAATAACGGCTTTTATCATTGAAAAGACAGGAACAGACTTTGCATAGATACTGTCCTTTATCTCCATTATTGGCATAAAGGTAATCTGATGGAGCACCACACTTTGGACAGTTCATAGATTTAGGGACTGAAATTTTTGCATTCTTACGCCTTTGAACAGGTTTAAGGGGTTTCCCGTTTTTCTCTAAGTATTCAGTAAGGAGAAGTTGATAATCGAGATTTTCTAGTAGTTCTATGATCGGTAGATCATCTACCTGAAGTTTACGATAGGGTTTATTCACCGGCTGTTCTGTTGGCTTATCAAACATACTTTTACCAATTAATAAGGTAAGTAATGTTCGAATCATTTGTTCTTGATAGTTTATAAAAGTTAATAAATAGGTTATAATTTGAGGGTACAAATTGTCACTTCCATTCTAGGTTGTTGGGTGTGTGGTAACCTCAATTATCCTTAGAATTCAGGGGGTGGCAATTTTTTTGCTTATAAAGCCCTCTATCAAGGTATTTAATAGCCTATTTCTTATAAAAGTTTTGACAATACGAATGGGAAGGTAGTGTAAAAAGTTCTATGAAAACTTAACACTAACCCTTTGATTCCTTCCAGTTTTTATGTGGTAAGGCCACGCAATCGCTCTTGACAAACACGCCAATGGTTTAACAAAAGGCTATCAAGGGCGAAGAGGACAAAAAGAAGGCATACCAAATAAGCCCTTGGTTGTTTCCATTTTAAACCATTGGCAAGTTCGGTTTGTCAAGAGTTCGCTCCGCCGATTGCTGAATAGCTTAAGGGCTCTGCTAAACAAAAAGTTAGGCTACCTGTTGCTCGATAATCCATTGTTGGGCTAACTCTATAAGCTTTGTCCAACGTGCTGGCATGGTGGGAAGCCCTTGTAATTGAGGGTTTACCACAGGCACTTTTCCTTCTAAGGATGCATGAGGCCGTAGAAAATTAAAATAGGCCACAAACAAAGTGACAAAGGATACAGATCCTTTTTCCGAACCAAATCCATGAGTCGAGCGATAGTTGCCTTTAAATGTTCGATTGAGCCTCTCTATAATCTGTTTTAAAGGTCTGTATTCCGTTGAGACTGGGTCTTCATTTGTAAGCCCAATCACTTGCTTCACATCAAAAGAAATATCATGCTGAGCGAAAAAGTGTTGTGCTAAAAGATAGATTGGGTTTCCATCCACTACAAAAGTAAGGTCTTTTGGAATCTCTTTCATCTTTACTAACACTTCATCTATCGCACGAATGGCTGACGCTGTATCTCGATTGGCAGACACCGGGTAAGATAGGATGATCTTTTTCACTGCGTCAAAAAAGAAAAACAAATAATGCCAGCGTCCATTCACTCGAATATAAGTTTCATCACCACAAAATTGATCTGAAAGATCATACGGATAGTGATCGACGTAAGGCTTAAGCAAGAGCGCAACACTATTTTCGTAGTTCAATATCGTCTGATGAGAAATCATAACTCCGTGAACATCCTGCATAATCGCGGCTGTTTTACGGGCCGAAAGGCCATAGTTTACATGATAGGTCAATATAAGTCCTAAGGTATGTGGGGATGCATAAATCCTAGATAAATCCACTCTCGGCAACTCTGGTGAATCTTTGGATAAAGGTTGAAATTCAATATGAAACTGACGAAAAATGTATCTCAGTTTAAATGCCTGAGGGTCCTTTCTAAACCTTTTCTTCTCTTTTGAAGACATTGCGTTTATTTTCTTTTGATAGTAAGAACAATCATTGTTTTTACATTTGTACACATCAAAGTCTTTACGTTCCTTGATTTTTTCTAGAGTCTTCGAACAATGAGGGCACTTCAAAATGGCCTCTTTGGAATAACGGCTTTTATCATTGAAAAGACAGGAACAGACTTTGCATAGATACTGTCCTTTATCTCCATTATTGGCATAAAGGTAATCTGATGGAGCACCACACTTTGGACAGTTCATAGATTTAGGGACTGAAATTTTTGCATTCTTACGCCTTTGAACAGGTTTAAGGGGTTTCCCGTTTTTCTCTAAGTATTCAGTAAGGAGAAGTTGATAATCGAGATTTTCTAGTAGTTCTATGATCGGTAGATCATCTACCTGAAGTTTACGATAGGGTTTATTCACCGGCTGTTCTGTTGGCTTATCAAACATACTTTTACCAATTAATAAGGTAAGTAATGTTCGAATCATTTGTTCTTGATAGTTTATAAAAGTTAATAAATAGGTTATAATTTGAGGGTACAAATTGTCACTTCCATTCTAGGTTGTTGGGTGTGTGGTAACCTCAATTATCCTTAGAATTCAGGGGGTGGCAATTTTTTTGCTTATAAAGCCCTCTATCAAGGTATTTAATAGCCTATTTCTTATAAAAGTTTTGACAATACGAATGGGAAATAGGGGGGAAAAAGATGAAATATCGTATGAACTATTTTAAGAAATTACCAGCTTTAACATTCTTTATGCTGCTGGCTGTGCTGATGCTTGCGGCATGCAGCGGAGGGGGAGAAAAGGCAAATTCTGGTGGAGATGGAGAAGGGGCTGGTGAAGAAGAAACATATAAACTCAGATTTAACTCACAAGTTCCTCCTTCTGTTGAAGGGTCTCCTACTTATATTGCACAAGAGGTTTTTGCTGATATGGTAGAAGAAAGAACAAACGGCCGGGTGGAGATTGAGATCTTCTATAATAACCAGTTGGCCGGTCAAGCGGAATCCTTAGATGCATTAGCACGCGGAACGATTGATTTGCAGTTTTCTCCGCCGATTGCATGGGCCGATAAAATCCCTGAAGGAAACTGGTCTTCGATGCCATATGCATGGAAATCTGAGGAGCATGTACTGCACTTGCTTCGCGAAACGGAATTCGGTGAACTGTATGACCAAGCTTTAGAGGAATATGGTGTGAAAACATTACACTACTATTTTAGTGCCGGAGCTGGTTATCTCTCTAATGCACCAATTGCAAAGCCTGAAGATTTAAAAGGAAAGGTAGTGAACTCTTTAGGTCTAGCAAATGAATTTTATAAGGCAACCGGGTCAGGACTAGCAAGTATTCCTTTTGCTGATTATTACGAAGGTTTGCTTCGCGGAACGATTGATGTGGTCATGTTCCCTTATTATTCCCTAGAGACGATGAAACTTTCAGAAGTAGTAGATTATATTTCCGTACCAGGAGTGAATAATCCTTCTATAGGGATCGTCGCGGTTAGCCTTAAAACTTGGGAAAAACTTCCTAAAGACTTACAAGACATTATTCAGGAAGTATCATTAGAAATAGAACAAATGGGAGTACCCGCCTCAAAAGCATTTACAGAGAGAGGAATTGAATACGGAAAAGAACAAGGTGTCGAGGTTATAGAAATGTCTGACGAAGATTATCAAGAATTCGTAGAGATTTCCAAAGAAACATACTGGGCAAAGTTTGCGGAAATGAGTGACCGCACGAAGAAAATGGTAGAAATAGTCGAGGAAAATTTAGACTGGGAATAGTAATTCCATGATGGTCGCACTGACCCTCGGTATCACTACCGAGGGGTTTGAAGCCTTTATGACAAAATGCATGCTGCAACCAAAGGGTATTCAATAAGAACGAATGAAAAGAGGGATGGTTCTATTGCGATAAAACCGGGCAATAGAAACTGTCCCTTTGTGATTTAAAGCAGCTTTCTTTTGAAAAAAAGACCAATGTCCTTTGAGAATAAAAACCTCAATTTTTATCATAACATGGCGAGTGTAAATTGCTTGACAATGGATTTGAAAAATAAGAGTATTACATATGCAAAAGGTAATTTTTTGATAATCACCGTTATTATGCTTTATAAGTTTACTAACAGGAGAGTTTTTGTTAAGTGCAATTGAAATGATGGAGGTATAAGTAAACGAATTTGTGCATTTACTAAATATTGCCTTGAGCATTTTTTGATTAGTTAGATTAAGCAGGGGGAAAACACATGGATATGAACGCACAGGTGAAGGAACAAGATGGATCAGGAAGTGAGTTAAAGACTGCTCCCATCATCATTTCATTTGTAGTAGCCGGGTTTATAGGTTTGTTTAGTGAAACAGCCTTGAATATGGCATTAAATAATTTAATTACAAGCTTCGGTATACATGAAACGACAGCTCAATGGTTAACCACTGGATATTTGCTGACATTAGGGATACTAGTTCCAGTTTCAGGTTTGATACTGCAATGGTTTACGACGAGACAACTATTTATTGCATCATTAATTGCTTCCATCATAGGAACTTTTATTGCGGCGATTGCGCCAACTTTTAGTGTTCTCATGATTGCGAGAGTGGTTCAGGCGATTGGAACGGCGTTACTCCTCCCGCTTATGTTTAATACCATTCTTATGATTATCCCTCCTTATAAAAGAGGACGTGTGATGGGGGTTATTGGTCTTGTCATCATGTTTGCTCCTGCAGTAGGACCAACGATCTCTGGATTAATTCTGAAAAGTTTATCATGGCATTGGATTTTCTGGATCTCACTTCCTTTACTAATTGGAGCGCTTATTTATGGAATTATTTTCATGGGGAATGTCACAACGCCAACAAAGCCGAAAATTGATATTTTGTCGATCATACTATCAACAATCGGATTTGGTGGAGTCGTATTTGGATTTAGTAATGCAGGTGAAGGCGGCGGCTGGGGAAGCCCAACGGTTATTGCTGCAATGGTGGCAGGTGGTGTTGGATTGCTGTTATTTACGATTCGCCAATTAAAGATGAAGCAGCCAATTTTGGACTTGCGCGCTTTCAAATATCCGATGTTTACAATGGGGTTATTAATGGTCGTAGTTTGTATGATGATCATCTTATCTTCCATGATCTTGTTACCACTTTATCTACAAACTTCATTGGCACTCAGCACATTTGCTGCAGGACTGCTGCTATTGCCTGGAGGGATCATTAACGGATTACTTTCACCGGTAATGGGCGGATTATTTGACCGTTTTGGACCAAAGTGGTTAGTAATTTCTGGAATCGTCGTCGTGACAGCGGCTATGTTCGGCTTTTCCACTATTACAATGGAAACAACAGCGCCATTTATTATCGGACTTCATATTGTGACAATGGTGGGAATATCGATGATTATGATGCCAGCACAGACAAATGGATTAAATCAATTACCACCAGAACTATATCCACATGGCACAGCGATTATGAATACCTTACAGCAAGTAGCAGGAGCAATTGGCACAGCGGTTGCCATTTCAATCTTGTCATCTGGTGCAAACAACTTTATGAGTACAGTAGAAGATAAACAAAACCCTCTAAATCAAGTGCTTGCCTTCACGGCAGGAATTCAAGATGCGTTCGTATTTGCGATCGTCGCATCTTTTGTAGGGCTAATCATTTCGTTCTTTATAAAACGAGTGCAAGTTGAACATCAACTGTAAGGCATGAAGAACAGACCTCTTATTCTCTTTGAGAATTAGGGGTTTTTTTATATGAACAAAGGCTTGCTTTATCACTAATGGAAAGTGAATACCTAATGAATTCGCAATCCTATATTAACTCTTTTGGGCTAGCCTTCTTCTACCTAAAGGCTTGGAACCTCGAAGTCAGATCTTCATGGTTATTTCTCCTATCAAATATCTGAATATAAGATAAGATTTTTAAATATAACAAAATATTAAAAATAATTTATTATTTTTGAAAAAATAAAAAATTCTGAAAAATACATTGACTTATCTGATTAGATAATATTATAATTTTCTTATCATACGGAAAAAGGTCCATATTGTGAAAAAAGGGTGTTGAAAATTATGTCGATTCAATCGCTAGACCGTGCTTTTATGATTATTGAACTTTTTAAACATACGGATCAAGGCTTAACTGTTAAGGAAATACAAGAATTGTCCTGTTTGCCTAAAGGTACTATCTATCGTTTTCTCTCTGAGTTGGAAAAATACGGTTACATTCAGCAAGATAAACGAACAAAGGTTTATTCATTAGGATTGAAACTGCTTGAATTGGGTATGATCGTTTTAGAACAAATCGACATAAGAAAAAAAGCATTCCCCTTTTTAGAGAAACTGAGATTGTATACAAATGAGAATGTTAACTTAGCAATTCTCGATCGCAATGAAGTGATGTATTTGGAAAGGCTTGAAAGTGCAAAAATTCTTCGCTTGAGTGTTCGAATAGGTTCAAGAGTTCCAATTTATTGCTCTTCTACAGGAAAAGTGATATTAGCATTCCAATCAGAAAGTAAAATAATGGATATATTAAATGAGGTTCAATTTGTGCCTTTTACTAGTAGAACAATTTCGGATAAAGGACAGCTAACGGAAGAGTTAAAAATAATAAGGGAAAAAGGTTACGCAATCAGTGATAGAGAGCTGTTTGAAGATGTAGTGACGGTTGCTGTTCCAATTTTTGATCATATGGGAAATGTCGAAATAGCATGTAATATATCAACTCCTTATTTTAGATTCGATAAAAATCACTTTGAATCAAACTTTCTCCCCGTTTTAATAGAGACGGGTAAAGAAATATCAAAAGCAATAGGGTATCGCCAGTAAAGGACTAATTGCCAGATAACATTATTGATAATTCATATGATTTAATTTTATAGGGGTGGAATACAGTGAATCAGATAGGGTATTTGATCGAGAGAAGTTCCAGCTATTACAAAGACGACATCGCTGTAATAGACCATGGAAATGGGGTGGAGTATTCGTTTAGAACGGTTAACGAGTATTCCAATGCGTTAGCACGAAGGTTGAGTAAATTGGGTTTGGAAAAAGGCGACAGAATTGCCATTATGTGTTTTAACAGTATCGAGTTTATTGTATCAGATTTTGCTCTAGCTAAAAGCGGATTAGTAAGGGTACCAATTAATCCTTTTTTAGCCAAAGCAGAAGTCGAGTATATTATAAGAGATTCTGGTGCCCGTTGTGTCATTTTCGACCATCAGTTTACTTCAATTATTAGTGATATCCAAAGGGAGAAAAAGGAAAGTCTACCCTTTTTAATTTCTAATAAAACTAATGAAAATGAATCAATAGTATATTCTTTAAAAGAAATATTAAAAAATGAGTCCGGAGAAAGCTTTTTAGTTGAAACCTCGAATGAGGATATTTATCAAATATTATATACATCTGGAACAACGGGCAAGCCTAAGGGAGCGATAATAAGTTATAAGTCTAGATTAATAACCATTAATAATGTACTAGCTGATGAATTACATATAAAGTCAGGCGACCGGATGTTGCATATGGCTTCACTATCTCATGGGAGCGGTTCCAAGGTTTTGCCGCATTTTGTTAAAGGGGCAACTAATGTCTTATGTAGAAAGTTTTCACCCGAATTATTTTTTCAGGTTGTTGAAAAGTATAAAGTAACAACAACTTTCTTAGTTCCTACTATGATTGGTATGTTATTAGACTATGAAGACAGAACGAAGTATGATTTTAGTTCATTAGAAACAGTATTATATGCAGCTTCACCAATACCTAAAGAAATGTTAAAAAGGGCATTGGATGTATTCGGGCCTATTTTGGTGCAGGTTTATGCTTTAACTGAAGCACCAAATCCAGTATTAGTTCTATCAAAGATTGACCATGAACGTAGCGCAAATAGCGGTAAGATCTTAGAATCTGCAGGAAGAGAAGTAACAAATGTCCGTGTAGATATTTTTGATAATCAAGATAATCCCGTTAATGTAAACGAAATAGGTGAAGTGGTTATTAGCGGAGAACATATAATGAGTGGCTATTGGAATAACACTCTTGCTACCTCTGAAACAATTAAAAAAGGGTGGCTTTATACTGGTGATTTGGGTTACAGAGATGAGAAAGGGTATGTTTTTATTGTAGGCCGAAAAAAAGACATGGTTATTTCTGGTGGCTACAATGTGTATGCTAGAGAAGTCGAAGACATCATCTATAAGATTGAAGGGATACATGAAGTGGCTGTGATCGGAGAACCTGATCATAAATGGGGAGAAAAGGTGGTTGCACATCTTGTTTCCAATAAAGTTACAAGTGAAGAGGAGATTATAAATCATTGTAAAAAATATTTAGCTAGCTATAAGATCCCTAAAAATATCTACTTTCATCAAACTCTTCCGAAGAATGCTAATGGGAAGATAGATAAAAATAAATTAAAAGAAAGACATAAAATTAACAATTAATTTCTGAAGATTCCGTCTTCCTATAAAGTAATCCGTAAGTCTATAATCATTGGTTAAAATTATTTTTTAAAATAATTTTATATATTTTATTTAGAAATTAAAGGGGTGTGCTGTATGAAGAAAATATTTAGTTTTGTGTTTTTACTGATTTTTGCGAGCGTGGCTGGTTGTTCACAAGGCGCAGGAACATCAAATGGATCTTCTGAAGGTAGTAATTCATCAAAAGCAGATGTAATAGAATGGGATTTATCATTATGGGGTGGACCTCGTGAATGGACTACTACTGTTGAAGATTGGGCAGAAGAAATGAATAAAAGAACCGAGGGACGCTGGAAAATTACCATACACTATGGAGAAGCGATTTCAAGTGCAACAGATAATCTACAAGGAATAGAAGATGGACTTTTTGAAGCAGCAGCAGTGGCACCAATGTATACACCCGGTGTTCTGCCGTTAAATGAAGTAATTGGTTTACCATTTTTATCACCATTAGACCATGAACATTTGAGCCTTTTTCAAAAAGCAGCTTGGGAGCATCCTGCTTTACTAGAAGAACTAGAACAACATAATGCGGTTCCGTTGTTACACAGTGTACCATCACAATACAATTACACAGGAAAAGTAAAAATAGAAAAAGTTGAAGATTTTGAAGGGGTACGGATTGCTGGTATGGATGCGTCTCAAGGACGCGTTTTTGAAAAATTTGGAGCTGTTCCTAACCCAATGCCAGCACCAGATTTATACAGTTCATTGGATCGTGGAACAATTGATGGAGTCATCTTTCCCTATACCTATGGTCATGTAGCTTATGGTTTCCATGAAGTATCAAAATATACCACTACAGGCATAGCTGCGGGTACGCCAGCCAGCTTCTATATTGCAAATAAGGCAGCATGGGATGCATTACCAGATGATATTAAAGAGATTCATAATGAATATATGAACGATTGGCATAAAATCTCCTCAGCACCTTATTATGAAGCTGATGAAAAGAATTTACCAATGTTCAAGGAAAACTTAGAGCATACAGAGCTTCCAGAGAGTGAACGCCAAAAGCTATTAGATGCTTCTGAGGAAATTTGGCAGGAATGGGTTGACAAATATGCAGACAGAGGACCTACTCAAGATATTCTTGATTATATGTTAGAAAAACGCAATGAAATAGCAGGATTCTAAACCGTATTCAACATTGAAAATACATATAGCACACGGGCACACATTTGTGGGCCCATGTGCTATAAAGAGTATACTGGTTGTTCATTGATAATAATTGAAGGGAGTTGATTATTTTGAGTAATTCTCCGAAACAATATAAATCTGGGTTTGAAAAATTTTTGACTTTTATAGAGGATCAGCTAATTTTGCTAGGTTGTGTTTTTTTATTTATGATGATGCTACTAGTAACAGCAGATGTAACAGGTCGTTATTTTTTTAATAAACCAATAGCAGGCCAAATAGAGATAACAGAAATGTTTATGGTCTTATCTATATATCTTGGTATGGCTTACACCCAACGTGAGAAAGGGCACGTTGGCATGGATCTTTTTGTAAATAAAGTATTACGAGGCACTGCTAACAGAATATCAAATTTCCTTGTTCTAATTTTATCATTAATAATAAACCTGTTGATTGCCTATTATTCTTTCACAAGAACGATTACGACCTATCAACAAGGTGGAGAAAGTATGTATTTAGGAATCCCTATGTGGCCTCTTCCTCTATTTGTTTCTATCGGTTCCATAGTACTTTGTTTACGGTTGATATACGAAAGTAAAGAAAGTATAACGAAAGACCCCACAGTGGAGACTTACGATCAAAGTATTTATGAGCAAAGTAATAAGAAAATGTAAATTACGTATTTAATCTAATATAAGCGCTTCTTGTGAGTAAGGATGTTAACTATTAATGGAGGTGAACAATTTGACAGATTTTCAGATAGGTTTAATGGGAATGGTTTTGTTAGTTATCTTAATACTTCTCTCCATGAGAATTGCATACGCAGTTGCAATTGTTGGTTTATTAGGACTCGTGTTACTTCAAGGGTGGGCACCAGGCACATCCATGCTTGGAACCGTCCCGGTTTCAGTAGTGGGAACGTATGCCTACAGTTCGATTCCTTTGTTCGTTCTAATGGGTTATTTCGCTTATTATTCGGGTGTAACAGATGATCTCTTTGACGTTGCAAAGACTTGGTTTCAACATATCCGTGGAGGTCTACCTATTGCGACAGTATTAGCTAGTGCAGGTTTTGCAGCTGTTTCTGGTTCGAGTAGTGCGGCTACTAGTGTACTTGGTAAAGTTTCAATACCACAAATGGATCAATCCGGTGTAGATAATAAATTGTCCACGGGAGTAATCGCAATGGGTGGTTGTTTAGCAGCATTAATTCCGCCTAGTACTATCATGATCATTTACGGTATTATTACGGAGAAGTCAATAGCGGCGATGTTAATTGCCGGAATTATACCAGGTATTTTAACAGTTATTATTTATATTTTGATGATCTATATTCGAGTACGTATCAACCCTAATTTAGCACCGATTGCCCCAAAAATGCCTTGGAAGGAACGTATTTTATCGCTTCGGAAGACATATGGAATGATTTTACTAGTGATATTAGTAATCGGAGGAATTTATTTAGGGATCTTTACCCCTACAGAAGCAGCTGGTGTTGGTGCGTTTGGTGCACTAGTACTAGGATTAATTTTAAGAAAAATCAAACTTAAAGAGATTAAAATCTCTTTAATCGAAACTATCAAAACTAGTGCAATGATATTTGCGATCATGATCGGGATATCGATGTTTATTCGCTTCTTAGCTCTATCAGGATTAGCATCATTCTTAAAAGATACAGTAACGAATTTGCCTGTTGCACCAATTTACATTTTAATCGTTATGCTATTAATATATTTAATTTTGGGAATGTTTATGGATGCAGTCAGTATGATGATGTTAACTCTGCCAATTTTTTTCCCAATTGTTGATGCTCTAGGTTTTCATGCAATATGGTTCGGGATTATTGTTGTAAAAATGGCAGAGATCGGATTGGTTACCCCACCTGTTGGACTCAACTGTTTTATTGTAAAAGGAGTAGCTCCAAAGGTTCCACTTGGTGAAATATTCAAAGGTGTTGTGCCTTTTATTGCAGCAGAATTTGTCGTGGTCGCAATTCTAATCGCTTTCCCAGAAATAGTCACATTTTTACCAGATCTACTGAAAAACTAAAGCTATTAATCTTTAAAAGTATAAATTGAACATAACGTAATTCCATATTATTTCAAAGAAAGAAAGGTGATTTTAATGAAGGAGGAAATTCGTTCAATTTTGACATTTAGAGGCTTAAATATTCCTAAAAAGGATTATGATACTTTGTCAGAACGGTGGCAGTATATACTTTCTTTAAGAGGAGAGGTAAAAGACGACAGTCCAAATCCTGCTAATATAGCTTTACGTTATATGGTAGAAAGAGGAACTTCAAATGAATAGTGAATTAGCATCAAAATCAATTACAGATTTAGCCCCTCTTATTAAAGGAAAAGAAGTATCACCTGTAGAATTAACAGAAGCTGTTTTAACTCAAGCAGAGGTAAATAACGGAAATATAAATGCGTACATTAAAATTACCTCAGACGAGGCAAGGCAAGCTGCCAAGAAAGCAGAAGACGAAATTGTAAAGGGAAATTATCGAGGGTCATTACACGGTATTCCGATGGCTTTAAAAGATATTTTCTATTTTAAAGATGAAATCGTAACTGTTGGTTCAAAAATCAGTAAGGATTTTGTACCAGATTTCGATGCAACTGTCGTTTCAAAATTGAAAAAGGCAGGAGTCATCTTCACGGGGAAACTTAATTTACATGAGTACGCATGGGGAACAACAACGAATAATCCTCATTACGGGGCTTGTCGAAACCCTTGGAATTTCGAAAGGATACCAGGGGGATCCAGTGGTGGATCAGGAGCAGCAGTTGCTGCAAATATGACGACCGCATCTTTAGGGACAGATACTGGAGGGTCGGTACGTATTCCTGCTTCAGCTTGCGGTATTATCGGACTTAAACCGACATACGGACGAGTTAGTAAGTACGGTTGTTTCCCTTTGGCATCATCACTTGATCATATTGGTCCGATGACAAAAACTGTCCACGACGCTAGCATTCTCCTTGAGTTGATTGCTGGTTTTGATAAAAAAGATACTACAACAATTGATACGCCAACGGAGAAGTATTCAAGCGATTTGTCCGATGGAGTTAAAGATATCGTTATTGGAATAGAAGAGGATTATTTTTTTAAAGATGTAGACTCTGAAGTTGAGAAACTGACAAAAAGCGCGATTCATTCATTAGAAAGAATGGGGGCAAGGATAGAAAGAGTTTCTGTTCCCTCATTATTAGAATTAGAATATGCACAAATGATAACGGTTGCAGCAGAAGCTGGCAGTGTACATCGTCAAAATCTCCAAATATGCTCTGAGCAGTTTGGAGAGGATGTTAGAGTGTCAGCGGAATTTGGACAATTAGTCTCAGCAGTTGAGTATTTAAGGGCGCAACAAATCCGTTATAAGATAAGCTCAGATTTTAAAGAACTATTTAACAAAATAGATGTATTAATCAGTCCAACTTTACCATTCATTCCTCCTGCTATCGGGTCTAGCAAAGCTCTGTTAAATGGGGAAGAGGTGAATTTATCGGACATCATGCGCTTAACAAGACCGGCTAACTTAACTGGCTTACCGGCAATAAGTATCCCATGTGGCTTAAGTGAGGGGTTACCAATAGGAATGCAAATTATCGGTGCTCCCTTTAAGGAAAGTATCATATTAAGAGTAGCAAAAGCATTTGAAAATACTTATTCATTGAGAGGATTAACAGTATCATAAAAATAGAAGTAAGATGGCCCATTGATACACCGTTTTAAGCAGAACAAGATTCTTTATGTCAAATGTCCACTTTTAAAAATTGGTTATTTTTGTGAGGAGTATGATCATGACAAAATTGGCAAAAAAAACGATTAGAGAAATATCGGATCTGATAAAAACAAAACAGATATCGCCAGTAGAAATTACCGAGGATACCCTTAAACAAATAGACTCTTATAATGAGAAAATAAATGCTTACATTAAAATATCGGCAGACGAGGCTAGATTAGCGGCTAAAAAAGCAGAAGAAGAAATTTCACATGGTAATTATCGAGGAACTTTACATGGAATTCCAATGGCACTAAAAGATATTTTTTATTTCAAAGATGAGATCGTTACTATAGGATCAAAAATTCATGGGGAATTCGTACCGAGCTTTGATGGGACTGTCATTTCAAAACTCAAAGAGGCAGGCGCCATTTTTACAGGTAAACTTAATTTACATGAGTACGCCTGGGGGGCTACTACCAATAACCCTCATTACGGTGCCTGTCGAAATCCGTGGAATGTAGACAATGTTCCGGGTGGATCAAGTGGCGGTTCAGGGGCTGCTGTAGCAGGTGATATGACGATTGCCTCCTTAGGAACCGATACAGGCGGGTCAATTCGTATACCTGCGGCGCTATGTGGAATTGTTGGATTGAAACCTACCTATGGCCGAGTAAGTAAACATGGATGTTTTCCGCTTTGCTGGACATTGGACCATATCGGGCCTATGACTAAAACGGTAGAGGATGCTGCCATTTTATTAGAGTATATTGCTGGATATGACATAAATGACAGTACATCAATTAATACACCAGTAGAAACATATACAGAGCATGTATCCGCAGGGGTCAAGAATATCGTAATCGGTATTGAAGAAGACTACTTCTTTAAGAATATTGATTCTGAGGTGAATCGTCTTGTTAGAAAAGCTATTTCTAGTCTGGAAGAAATGGGGGCTAAAGTAGAGATTATCTCAATCCCTTCGATGAATAAATTACTATATGCTCAATCAATTACAATGTTGACAGAAGCTAGTGCTGTGCATCATCAAAATTTACGATTAAGACCACAAGATTTTGGGGAAGACGTTAGGATGGTACTTGAGTTAGGGGAAATTCCATCAGCTGTAGATTATTTAGAGGCACAGGAATTACGTACTCAATTTCAATTAGAGTTTAAGAAAGTATTTGAAAAGATTGATGTATTAATCAGTCCGACTTTACCTTTCGTATCTTCTAGGATTGATTCAGGTCACGTTATCATTAACGGCAGAGAGGAGAAGTTTTCAGAAAATGTGAGCCGATTAACTCGGCCCGGTAACTTTCTTGGGTATCCGGCAATTAGTATTCCATGTGGACTTAGCAATGGGCTTCCTGTTGGAATGCAAATAATGGGCGCACCATTTAAAGAATCGACCATATTGAGAGTGGCGGGAGCATTAGAAAAAACGAATCCTTTAATGGGCTTAAGACCGAACTTATAATCAATACAACATGATTTATAGAAATACCAGGGTTACAACCTATCAGTCTTTTAATGGATATAAATCAAATACTTTTTTGCAACCCCTCACACTAAAGCTTCATTTATGAGTTCTATTTTTTAGGTATTAAAAATTTATATTAGTTGTCGTGTATAGGAGGGAACCATGGAAAAAATAAAGATAGATTTTATGAATGTAGGTTTTATGTTAAAGAGGAATGCGCGGCACTATCCCGACAAGCTTGCCATTATTGTAGGGGATACAAGATTGACCTATAAAGATTTTAATGATCGAGTAAATCAAACTGCAGATGTCCTTACAAAGTTTGGGGTTAATAAAGGCGACAGGGTTGCAATGCTTCTATCAAACTCAATTGAAATGCTTGAGCTTTTTTGGGCTACAGCAAAAATAGGAGCAGTTATAGTTCCATTAAATCCTATGGTAAAAGGGAAAGACAATTCCTTTATCATTAATAATTGTCAACCTAAATTACTAATAGCTGGAGAGAGCTATTGGGATGAAGTCATTGCTATTAAGGATGATTTGGTATCAATTTCAACCTTTATGTACGTTGGGAATAAGGCTATGGCTGGTACAATTAATTATAGAATTGAGAGAGAGCAAGCAGCAAAAACAGAACCTGATGTTGAGGTCTTTGAAGATGACGATTACAACATCATGTATTCTTCAGGGACAACAGGTCTACCAAAGGGGATAGTGCATACTCATAGAACAAGAATTATGTACGCTTTTCTTCGATGTGTTGAGCATAGCGTGTCATATGATAGTAAAGTTCTTGGAGCGGGAAGTTTAGTGTTTAATGGATCTCTTGCTTTTATGTTTCCTGCAATTTGCGCAGGGGCTACATATGTATTAATGACAAAATTTAATAGTGAAAAAGCATTAAAATTGCTGGAAAAAGAAGGTATTACACATACCACGCTTGTACCTACTCAAATCATCTCTATACTAGATTCACCAAATTTTGCGGAGGAAAAACTATCAAACTTAAAAGTATTATTAACACTAGGTGCACCACTCCCACTCAGTCGTAAAAAAGAAGTTTGTGAAAAACTTCCTGGCCGTTTATTTGAATTATATGGACTGACAGAAGGATTTTCAACATCACTTCGACCAGAGTATGTACTAAAAAAAGCTGGATCTGTAGGCCCTCCTATGGTCTTTAGTGAAAATAAAATTGTGGATGAAAATGGGGAAGTTTTGCCTGTAGGGGCAGTTGGCGAAATAGTGGGTCGTGGGCCTACAGTAATGGCTGGATATTATAATAATGATGAAACAACCAAAAACACAATAGTGGACAAAAATTGGGTTAAAACAGGTGATCTTGGATATTGTGATGAAGAAGGATTCTTATATATTATTGATCGTAAGAAAGATATGATTATCTCAGGAGGAGTGAATATTTATCCTCGAGATATAGAAGAAGTGATAAGTAGTCATCCAGATGTTTCAGAATGTGCTGTATTTGGTGTCCCACATGAAAAATGGGGTGAGACTCCAATTTCACATGTAATTATTAAGGATGGAGCCACAATTACAGAAAAGGAACTATTAGCTTGGGTTAACGAACGGGTGTCCGCGCGCTATCATAAAATAAATAGCTTAAAAATTGTGAAAGACTTTCCGAGAAGTGCATCCGGAAAAATTCTCAAGCGAAACATGAAGAAAGTTTATATTTGAATCATGGATTTTTGGATAATTAATGCTCAGTGGTACATATTCACTGAGCATTGTTTATTTAATTGTTGCTAGAATTTTCTAAATTAGAGTCTCTTATTTTACCAACACATTTATAGCTGATGTTCTTAGACTAGTTTGTCAAGGTGTTTTGAAATTTGGTAATATATTATTATTAGTTAAATAATTGTGTGTAGAATGGGGGGGATTCGTTGAAGATATTTCAGCGTGTGTACGAAGGATTGATGCTGATCCTCGTATTATTCACGATTATTTCCCTCTGGAATGACGATCCGTATTATTCCACTATTAATCTCGTAGTATGGTTCGTGTTTGTTATTGATTTCTTTGTACGTCTTTTTCATTCCGAAAATAAATGGGAGTTTCTTAAAAAGAACCCTTTATTAGTGATTGCCATTATTCCGTTTGATCAATTTTTCCAGGTAGCTCGCATCGTTCGAGTCATTTATTTATTTCGGATTAAGACGATCACCAAATACTACATCCAGCCTTTCATCGAGAAATTAAGCTATCAATCAAAGGTACTCATCTTTCTAACTTTATTCGGATTGCTTTCATTAGAAGCTGCTTTAATTTACTTCCTGGAAGAAAGCGCAGGCTCATTATGGCAATCCTTTTATTATGTGTTCGGTCATATGATGTTCTTTGGACATGAACTATTTGTTATTGAACATACTGTAACAATTTGGTTATTATCATTCACGTCGATTATTGGGATTGCTTTGCATGGTCTTGCTATTCAGTGGATTTTCACGAGTGTAGAAACCTTTTTCAAAAAATAAGTAAATTGTAGAGCATTACTAAAAAGCAGGAGCCTCGTGTATCGAGGCTGCCTGTTCAAGTCTTTTAAACAATTAGGATTGATGGCCCGTTAATTCTAGTATTTTATTGTAGGAATTTGTATAATGTTCCGGCTTAGGATCTTCTCCTTGTATCTTTGGTACATCAAAGTCAGAGAGAACAAAATGATGTTCGGGTGTCACATCATGCCGGGCTAAGCAGCTTTTCGTACAGGCAAGAACACAGCCATCGATGGCAATAATCGGGCGGCCAGATTTGGCCGTTCTTACAAGAGGCTTTACATCTCCGCCGACACCAGCAATACAGGACATTTCAGCAATTTTTTCGCGATCCATTTTGATGGCAATCATATTGGCTGTTTGTGCAGCCGACGAACATCCAGAACATGAATAAACGAGCGGTAAATCATTCTTCCTCAACATCTACACCTCCATAACTATGACTATATTTCTAACATCAATTTACTTAAGTTCGATCGCATGACATCGTTATTACCAAAATGAATCGTTAATGAACGTGCGTCTCGATAGAGTTTTTCAAGTGGGAGATCTCTTGAATAGCCATACATTCCATGTAATTGAATAGCACTGTCGATGATTTTTAACGCCTTTTCAGTAGTATTAATTTTTGCCTGGAAGATAGTTGGGATTGGACCTGGTTTGCTATTTTCTTTATCGTAAGCAGCCTGATATAGTAGACTTCTAGCAGCTTGAGCTTCAATCATCATATCAGCAAACCGAAGTTGAACAGCACCAATTTCACCTAATTTTTGTCCAAGAATCGTTCTTTCACGGAGATGTGTTTTGGTCATATCTGCCGCTGTTTGTGCTAACCCAAGCGCAATGGCTCCTGCACCAAGACCAGCTAATCCGCCGACTGCACCCATTACTTGTAATCCTCCGCCAATTGGACCAAGCAGTGAGTCTGCTGGGACCCGGCATTCATTAAATAGTAATTCACCTGTGGGAAGTTCTTGCATGCCTAACTTTTCCTCAAGCTTGCCAAAAGTAAATCCAGGAGTATCTTTTTCTATTAAAAACATACTTAAACCGGTCTTTCCTGGTTCTAGTTCAGTTTTAGCCATCACGAGGTATAAGTCTGCAAACCCAGCACCGCTAATAAAGGTCTTCGTTCCGTTAAGTATGTAGGAGCCATTCTCCTTGCGGGCTGTTGTTTGAATGGCAAATGGGCTGCTTCCTCCGCTTGCTTCAGTCCCGGCTAAAGCGCAAATTAAGTTTCCCTTTGCTAACTGTGGTAAGTATTCACTTTTTTGAAGACTGTTTCCAAATGCTAGAATAGCAAAAGAGGATGCAAGATGAGTGTTATAAAGGAATGCAGCAGGCGGACATTCTTTTGCAATTTCCTCCATTGTAATTAGAAAACTATAAGTATCCACATTGGTTCCTTTGAAAGACTCCGGCAGCATTAGTCCCATTAAACCTTGTTTGGAAAGTAATTCGAAAACTTCTTTCAACTCTTCCGCTTCTTGTTCCAATCTTTGAGAGATAGACGCCACTTTCTCTTTAGAAAAATCCCTTACCATTTTCTGGAGCTTATAGTGTTCTTCGGTAAATAAGATATTCATTTTTTAACTCCTTTCAAACGTAATTACTATCTAAATATTTAGTACAATCTTATTGGAAATCGGAATATTTTTCCGTGAAATTTGTCACGAAATAGACAAATCTTTGATATTTTTGAAAAAGATCATGTAACCTAAGAGGGAGACTTAGGTAAATGGTTTTCTCTACCTAAAACAACAGCAAGTATGTTAATATATTCCATATTAAAAGGTGAGGTGAGCAAATTGAGTAGTATTAGTTTATTAAAGAAGAATGTTGGTGTTATTTTAGAAAAGAAGAATTTGAACAATGTGGTGGCGAGAGTGGGGCTAGTGCTCGATATTTCAGGTTCAATGAGAAAGCTCTATAAAAATGGAACTGTCCAAAAAGTAGTGGAGAGAATTCTTGCTGTTGCCAGTAGATTTGATGATGATGGACAATTGGATGTCTGGGTGTATGATAATGAATTCTCGCGCCTAAAACCAGTGTCAGAGATCGATTTTGAAAACTATGTGGAAGAGTATATTTTAAACAATGATTTAATTCATAAGTTCGGGCGTAATGATGAGCCGCCTGTGATGGAGGATGTGATTGCCAAATATACTGTTGAAGATCCTAGCAATCACCCGACGTTTATTGTTTTCATCAATGATGGCGGCTGCAAGAAAACAATTAAAAAACCGGTCGTCCAATCGTCCGATAAACCAATATTTTGGCAGTTTGTAGGGATCGGCGATGCTAACTTTGAAACATTGCAGAAGTTAGATGAAATGGAAGGGCGCTTTATCGATAACGCGAACTTCTTTCACATTCAAGATGTTGAAAAAATCAGCGACGAAGAACTTTACAACCAGCTATTAAATGAATTTCCAAGCTGGTTAAAGGAAGCAAAGGAAAAGGGAGTATTGTCTTAAGTTTCACTTAGAAGATTTCGCAGCTATAATGAATGTGAGATGGGAGGTTTAGATGTTGAAATTACATAAACGAAGCATTTTTTATCTTTTGATGATCACCTTGTTGGCTGTATTTTTAACAGGCTGTGGCGGTACGCAGGAGAAAAATGCTGAAGATACAACGGAGAATAAACCTAGTGAAAACAATGAAAATACTGCGTATCCCAGTGATGTGGAGGAACGTCCTGTTGTGACGATGACGATGGAAGGTGGTCAGGAGATTCTAATCGAGTTGTATCCGGAAGCTGCTCCTAATACAGTGGCAAACTTTATTTCGTTAGTTGAGGACGGCTATTATGACGGACTTATTTTCCACCGCGTGATCCCTGATTTCATGATTCAAGGTGGAGACCCGGATGGAAATGGCACGGGCGGTCCTGGATATTCTATTGCAGGTGAGTTCATGTCAAATGGATTTGAAGCAAATACAGTGAAACATGAACGTGGAGTTCTCTCTATGGCGCGAACAGGCGAACCAAATTCAGCTGGATCGCAGTTTTTCATCATGGTGAAGGATTCACCTCATTTGGATGGTGATTATGCAGGATTCGGAAAGGTTATTGAAGGAATGGAAGTCGTTGACAGCATTGTTGCCGTTGAAAGAGATGGGATGGACAAGCCCCTAGAGGATCAAAAGATAGAATCCATCACGGTAGACACGAAAGGGTATGACTATCCCGAGCCAGAAGTTCAATAAAATGAATGAAATCCACCCTATCGAGATGGGGTGGATTCTTCGTTATGCATTCTCTGTTCATAGGATACCCCTTCGATGTCTAAATTAAATAGATTGAACTTTTCAGCTTCAATGAGTTCCTCGCCATACTGAATGATGTCCTTTCTACGGGCTTGAAACATTCTTTTTCCATGCATTTTCCCGCCAAACCAGCCTTTTTTTACACCTCTGAGGATAAATGTATAATGATTTTGCTCTTCCTGATTATAGATGCCTAGCATTTTTTTCACGATGTTCGCTGCCTCGGGGATCGTCACATAGCCAGGATCCAAGTGATAACGTCTCGGCATAGAATCCCTCCATCTATTAATTTCCTTACTATTTTTTATGCTGATGATAGAGAAATATGACTAAAAACGATCAATTAATCTTGTAGGATGCTAAAACAGAGTGTAAGTTTACCACAAGCGGATTTCGTTGATTGGTGATGAATTTTATTGTTGAAATTGAAGAAAATACGTAGGTGTGTTTGATTGTTGGGAGAAGTGGAAAACAAGTTATAGATGGAGGTTTTTATATGAATTCAAAATACGCACCATTGTTTGAACCGTATGATTTTCGAAGTGGTGTTCAGGTGAAAAATCGTGTGGTGATGGCACCGATGACGAATTTTTCATCTAATCAGGATGGAACAGTGTCCGATGCAGAGGTGCAATATTATGCAAGACGATCTGGCGGAGTGGGGATGGTTATAACAGCATGTACATATGTCACGCCTAACGGCAAAGGGTTTCATGGCGAATTTGCAGGAGATCGTGATGAAATGATTCCTAGCCTCAAAAAACTGGCAGATGCGATAAAAGAACAGGGTGCTATAGCAATTCTGCAGATTTTTCATGGCGGCAGACAGGTTCCGCCTGAATTGGTCAATGGAGATGTCGTGAGTGCAAGTGCTGTGCCATCAGAAGGAGATGGAAAGCCGGTGCCGCGGGAATTAAGTCATGAAGAAGTGGAATCCATTATACGTGATTTTGGCGAAACAACTCGGAGAGCCATTGAAGCCGGATATGATGGTGTTGAAATTCATGGTGCAAACGGCTATCTGATCCAGCAATTCTTCTCCCCTCATTCTAACCGGCGTGAAGACGAGTGGGGTGGAAGCTTCGATAAGCGCTTTGCCTTTCCTTTTGCAGTAGTGGATGAAGTGAAAAAAGTGGTGGCGGAACATGCGAAGTCTTCATTTATGGTGGGCTATCGGTTTTCACCGGAAGAGGCAGAGACGCCAGGAATTACGATGGCGGATACACTAGAGTTAATTGATAAACTGGCTGATAAAGACCTTGATTATCTCCATGTGTCTCTGCAGGATTTCTGGTCGGTCGCGAGAAGGGGAGTGGACGATTCACGCCCGCGCATTGCTTTAATTCAAGAAAAAGTCGGTGATCGTGTGCCGGTAATCGGTGTTGGGTCCATTCATACTGCAGATGATGCCTTGAAGGCCATCGAAACAGGAGTGCAATTGATTGCATTAGGACGCGAAATCATCATCGACCCTGATTGGGTTCAAAAAGTGAAAGAAGGAAAAGAATCAGAAATCGTCACCAAAATCGATAAAAGTAAGCAAAAAGAGCTCGTAGTTCCAGATCCGCTTTGGAACGCGATCATTCATACACCTGGATGGTTCCCGGGGATAGATTAATGGGACGGATATGGCGATGAAGGCCGGAATTCGATAGGAGATACTGGAAAAAAGTCATCATTAAGGGGATGAAGACTGTAGCAGGAGTAGTAGCTGATGGAAGTGGTCATCATCAAGGAGATGAAGACCGCAACTCCGGTGGAAGCGCTGAAAAAAGGTCATCATCAAGGGGATGAAGACCAATCCATTGGAAGAAGCGCAGGCAAACGGTCATCACCAAGCGGATGAAGACCAATCCATGGGAAGGAGCTTGGGGAAACGGTCATCATCAAGGGGATGAAGACCAATCCATTGGAAGAAGCGCAGGCAAACGGTCATCACCAAGCGGATGAAGACCAATCCATGGGAAGGAGCTTGGGGAAACGGTCATCATCAAGGGGATGAAGACCAATCCATTGGAAGAAGCGCAGGCAAACGGTCATCACCAAGCGGATGAAGACCAATCCATGGGAAGGAGCTTGGGGAAACGGTCATCATCAAGGGGATGAAGACCAATCCATTGGAAGAAGCGCAGGCAAACGGTCATCACCAAGCGGATGAAGACCAATCCATGGGAAGGAGCTTGGGGAAACGGTCATCATCAAGGGGATGAAGACCAATCCATTGGAAGAAGCGCAGGCAAACGGTCATCACCAAGCGGATGAAGACCAATCCATGGGAAGGAGCTTGGGGAAACGGTCATCATCAAGGGGATGAAGACCAATCCATTGGAAGAAGCGCAGGCAAACGGTCATCACCAAGCGGATGAAGACCAATCCATGGGAAGGAGCTTGGGGAAACGGTCATCATCAAGGGGATGAAGACCAATCCATTGGAAGAAGCGCAGGCAAACGGTCATCACCAAGCGGATGAAGACCAATCCATGGGAAGGAGCTTGGGGAAACGGTCATCATCAAGGGGATGAAGACCAATCCATTGGAAGAAGCGCAGGCAAACGGTCATCACCAAGCGGATGAAGACCAATCCATGGGAAGGAGCTTGGGGAAACGGTCATCATCAAGGGGATGAAGACCAATCCATTGGAAGAAGCGCAGGCAAACGGTCATCACCAAGCGGATGAAGACCAATCCATGGGAAGGAGCTTGGGGAAACGGTCATCATCAAGGGGATGAAGACCAATCCATTGGAAGAAGCGCAGGCAAACGGTCATCACCAAGCGGATGAAGACCAATCCATGGGAAGGAGCTTGGGGAAACGGTCATCATCAAGGGGATGAAGACCAATCCATTGGAAGAAGCGCAGGCAAACGGTCATCACCAAGCGGATGAAGACCAATCCATGGGAAGGAGCTTGGGGAAACGGTCATCATCAAGGGGATGAAGACCAATCCATTGGAAGAAGCGCAGGCAAACGGTCATCACCAAGCGGATGAAGACCAATCCATGGGAAGGAGCTTGGGGAAACGGTCATCATCAAGGGGATGAAGACCAATCCATTGGAAGAAGCGCAGGCAAACGGTCATCACCAAGCGGATGAAGACCAATCCATGGGAAGGAGCTTGGGGAAACGGTCATCATCAAGGGGATGAAGACCAATCCATTGGAAGAAGCGCAGGCAAACGGTCATCACCAAGCGGATGAAGACCAATCCATGGGAAGGAGCTTGGGGAAACGGTCATCATCAAGGGGATGAAGACCAATCCATTGGAAGAAGCGCAGGCAAACGGTCATCACCAAGCGGATGAAGACCAATCCATGGGAAGGAGCTTGGGGAAACGGTCATCATCAAGGGGATGAAGACCAATCCATTGGAAGAAGCGCAGGCAAACGGTCATCACCAAGCGGATGAAGACCAATCCATGGGAAGGAGCTTGGGGAAACGGTCATCATCAAGGGGATGAAGACCAATCCATTGGAAGAAGCGCAGGCAAACGGTCATCACCAAGCGGATGAAGACCAATCCATGGGAAGGAGCTTGGGGAAACGGTCATCATCAAGGGGATGAAGACCAATCCATTGGAAGAAGCGCAGGCAAACGGTCATCACCAAGCGGATGAAGACCAATCCATGGGAAGGAGCTTGGGGAAACGGTCATCATCAAGGGGATGAAGACCAATCCATTGGAAGAAGCGCAGGCAAACGGTCATCACCAAGCGGATGAAGACCAATCCATGGGAAGGAGCTTGGGGAAACGGTCATCATCAAGGGGATGAAGACCAATCCATTGGAAGAAGCGCAAGCAAACGGTCATCACCAAGCGGATGAAGACCAATCCATAGAAAGGAGCTTGGGGAAACGGTCATCATTAAGGGGATGAAGACCGTAGCAGGAGTAGTATCTGATGGAAGTGGTCATCATCAAGGCAATGAAGACCGCAACTCCGGTGGAAGCGCTGAAAAAAGGTCATCATCAAGCGGATGAAGACCAATCCATAGAAAGGAGCTTGGGGAAACGGTCATCATCAAGGAGATGAAGACCAATCCATGGGAAGGAGCGCAGGCAAACGGTCATCATCAAGCGGATGAAGCCCAATCCATAGAAAGGAGCTTGGGAAAACGGTCATCATCAAGGGGATGAAGACCAATCCATGGGAAGGAGCTTGGGGAAACGGTCATCATCAAGGAAATGAGGACCGAATCTTGGCTGGAAGCACTGTAAAAAGGTCTTCATCACTCCTAAAAATCAGAAAAAAGCGAATGAGCAGCCTCATTCGCTTTTTTCATTGTTGGGAGAATAGATAGTGATTTGATTGCGGCCGTTTCTTTTAGATTGATAAAGTGATTGATCTGCTTGCCCAATTACTTTTTTTAGACTAGTGTCGCCAATCATTTCGGAAACGCCAATGGAAATGGTTAGTTTAATGGGGGTCATACCTTCCGTATTAAAGGTCATGGCTTGAACTTTTTCACGCATGGCCTCCACTAATTCTACTAGTTCATACTCCGCGTTTACCGCAATATAAAGGATAAACTCTTCTCCGCCGTATCTTCCGATCATACACTTGATATTTTTATGCTTGGAAGTTTCCGTTGTAATGACAGTTGAAACATTTTTTAAGATACAATCACCGCTTAAATGTCCGTATGTATCGTTAATCACTTTAAAGTGATCAATGTCGATCATGACAATATACGATTTAGTGTAAGAATGCTTAATCGTTTCAACTTTCTCTTTGAAGTAACGAATATTATATAAGCCAGTTAAGGGATCTCGTTCGGCGAGATACTCTAGTTTTTTCTTCAAGTCAATTTCTCTTTCCGTATTTCTAATAAACACATACAACATGAAAGCAGTCAAATTAAATGAAGAAAACCGGATCAGTGCAATTTTTTCAAAAATAGCCCAGCCATCAGGTAAAATAAATATGATCGGTATATCAGATAGCAGCCAGGCTGTACTGATTATGATGAAAAAGCTGGAGTATCCATTTGAAAATCTCATATTTCTAAAAAGAAGAGCTGTGCAAACGGGTAAAATCATTCCGAAAATTACACCGGGTACGGCACCTTCACCCCCGATGCCAAGTCTCCATAAGCTGGTAATAAGCAGGGCTGATAGTCCATTCTTCCACCCCCACTTAAATGCAAAAATGGCTAGCGGAATCAGCCGCAAATCAAACTGATAGCCCCCAAAAGTAATCGGTAAATAAAAGATGAGGATAACCGTAATGGAAACAACGGAAATCATCGCATATGAAAACAAAAAACGAGTGAACTTTTCTTTATTTATGACAATGGCATCAAGGCATAAGTGCATAAATAGTATTAAAGCAATATTTGAGAGGATGGATTGAATCATCTCTTGCATGCGGGGTACCTCCAATAAGATACACATAGGTTGGACTAGCAATCAATTATTTAATAGAAATCATAGATTTTCAAAAATGTTGGTTCAATTCACTATTTTACTACACTAGCACCGTAACATTTCATATTGAATGTGTACTATTTTTAAAACTTGTATATGGTAAAATAATGTAAATAGAAAGAGGTGAAAAGATGGAGTGGGAGACACTTCCGAGTTGGTTTTGGGCTATGTATTATCTGTTTTTGCTTGTAACATTAGGGCTTGCGATCGTGAATACTATAAAAAAGAAATTCTATCGTTTGTCGGTTATGGCAATCATGCTATGTATTATGGTTCCAGTTGTGAGTATGATGAATAGTGTTGACAGAGCGAAGGGGATGAATGAAATGGACCACTTGGCTGCGCAGCTGCAGCAAGGTTCAATCTGGTCTATATTTGCAGCGGCTGGTTTTACATACCTTTGTGGATATTGGGTTTATTTTATCATGAAGAGAAAAGTGAAAGCTAAAGTATACTAATAGATGAAAGCAATGCTGATATAACAGCGTTGCTTTTTCATGTTTTTACTAAAATAAACGCGCAAAATGCATGTATTAATTGGAAATGAGAATCCTAATTTACAGTGCTGTGAACTCTAGAAAGTGGATGGGGGAATTAACAGAAAGGAAGGTTAAACAATGGCTGGCTTATGATAGATGACCGGCATGCCGGGCATCAATGTGCCTCCAATTCTGTATATTAATTCCAAGAAAGGGAACAAGATAAAGGTAATAATTTTATAGGAGGTTTTTATCTTGGCAGAAAATAATGATAAAAATGCGTCAAACAGTCAAGACGTAGAACGTGAAACGTTGACAACGCGCCAGGGCCATCCTGTGTCGGATAACCAAAATATCCGCACGATAGGAAATCGCGGTCCAGCCACTCTTGAGAACTATCATTTTATTGAAAAAATTTCCCACTTTGATCGTGAAGAGGTGCCTGAACGTGTCGTTCATGCTCGAGGGTCCGGAGCTTTTGGTTATTTTGAAACGTATGGAAAAGTCGGGGATGAACCGGTCGAGAAGTATACGCGTGCAAAAGTATTTTCGGGCGCAGGGAAGAAAACGCCATTAATGGTTCGTTTTTCTACTGTGGCAGGGGCAAAGGATTCCCCGGAAACGGCTCGAGATCCGCGCGGCTTTGCGGTTAAAATGTATACGGAGGATGGTAACTGGGACCTGGTTGGGAACAACTTGAAGATTTTCTTTATTCGTGATGCGATGAAGTTCCCTGATATGATACACGCATTTAAGCCTGATCCGGCGTCAAATGTTCCGCATCCACAGAGAATGTTTGATTTTGTATCCCGTACACCTGAGGCTACCCATATGATTACATTCCTATTCTCTCCATGGGGAATTCCGGCTACATACCGTCATATGCAGGGTTCTGGTGTTAATACTTATAAGTGGGTCAATGCCAAAGGTGAGGCTGTGCTGGTGAAGTATCATTGGGAGCCAAAGCAGGGGATCCGCAATTTAACGCAGGAAGAGGCAGATTCCATTCAGGCAAAGAATGTAGGTCATGCAACTCAAGATTTGTATGAGGCAATTGAACGCGGAGATTATCCGGAATGGGAGCTTTTTGTGCAAATCATGGAGGATGATTATCATCCAGAACTTGATTTTGATCCGCTTGATGATACAAAGCTTTGGCCAGAAGACAAATTTCCGTGGCTGCCGGTGGGACGTATGGTGTTGGATCGTAACCCAGTCGATTTCCATGCGGAGATTGAACAAGCTGCGTTTGGGACGGGAGTTCTTGTCGATGGAATGGACTTTTCAGATGATAAAATGCTGCAAGGTCGTACGTTTTCTTACTCTGATACACAGCGCTACCGCGTAGGAGGTAATTACCTGCAGCTGCCTGTGAATAGACCAAAAACACCTGTCCGCACCAATCAGCGCCGCGGTCAAATGGATGTTCGTGACCCGAACGAAGCGGGCGAACCGCATATCAACTATGAGCCATCTATGCTCGGCGGCTTGAAGGAAGCGGACACTGAAGGGCGAGCACCGCATCAGCCGACGTACAATGGAGCTGCCATGAGTGCACCGATTGATCGTCCGAATAACTACGGACAAGCAGGGCACACGTATCGGAGTTTTGAGGATTGGGAGCGCGACGAATTAATCAAAAACCTTTCCGAAGCGCTTGCAGTATGCGATAAAAAAATTCAGGATGCGATGATCGAGCACTTCACCCAGGCTGATGAAGACTATGGCCGTCGAGTGAAGGAAGGCATCGCAATGAAGACGAAGGAACTTGAAGGCATGAACAAGGAAAATAAAGTTCCAGGCCGTGAAGCAGGAAAAACCAAATACGGTCAAGGATCAATAGCAGCGAACGAAGCAGCTAAAGACGCTGTTAAGAAAGGCCACGAAGCGGATCCATATTAATGTTGATTTAAGAATAGTAGAGGTTGTCAGATGAGTTGGTAAGAAACTAACTTTCGGGCAGCCTTTTTATTTTGTGCCTGACTTGTATGAATTTTTTGGGCAATTTTCAACAAACCTAAAGCCGGGGATTATAAGGAAATCCCAAAAAAACATTGCTTTAGAATATTTTGACAGGAAATAAGGGACTTTATAAACATAATAGGAAATAAAAGGGAGGACATCGGGATGATTCAGATCAGAAGGAGTCCTTTAAAGAAAACTGCAAAAAAGAAACCAGAGGATAAACAGACTTCTTCAGAGGATATTCCTTTATCCAAACAATTGAACGAGAGTCTTGATTTTTTCAAATCACTATACAAGGACAGTTCTGATGTTATGTTCCGATCGTTCCTTATTGGGGATCGTGACGCTTCGATTATTTATATCGAGGGCTTAAGTGATGTAGAAAAGCTAGATGAATTCGTACTCAATAAACTGATGAATAAAAATGAGATTGATATGACCAACTTGGTGTCCTCCTTAAAGAATTCTTTGCCCATTTCGAATTTGAGAAACATTACTACGTACAAGCAATGTATAGAGGATATTGCAAATGGCAACCCGGTCCTGCTGATTGATGGATATGAAGCGGCTTATTCATTAGGCTTGGTGAAATTTGAAAAGCGTGCGATAGAAGAGCCTGCTGCGGAGTCAGGCATTCGCGGACCGAGAGAGGGTTTTACCGAATCATTAGGTGTCAATACAGCATTGGTGCGGAGGATTATAAAGGACCCGGCTCTTAAAATGAAACCGCTTCATGTTGGTACCTATACGAAAACGAAAGTAGTGGTCTCGTATATTGAAGGTCTGGTCGACTCAACATTACTTGAGGAAATTGAAAACCGCATAAATCGGATTGAGATTGATGGGATTCTAGAAAGTGGTTACATTGAAGAATTTATCGAAGATCATCCCTATTCGCCTTTTCCACAGGTGTTATATTCGGAACGTCCGGATGTGGTCAGTGCGAATCTGTTGGAGGGAAGAACCATCATCATGATTGATGGTACGCCTTTTGCATTGATTGCTCCTGTTAGTTTCTTTAGTTTATTTCAATCACAAGAAGATTATTATGAAAGGTTTTGGATCGGAACCTTTATACGAATGCTGCGCTTTCTGTTTTTGGCGGTGTCTCTCTTTTTACCATCAATTTATGTGGCCATTACCACGTTTCATCAGGAAATGATCCCAACCGATCTTTTGCTCAGTATTGCTTCTTCGAGAGAAGGCGTGCCGTTTCCAGCGATTGTGGAGGCGATTATGATGGAGTTTGCTTTTGAGGCTCTGCGCGAGGCGGGGGTGAGGCTGCCGAAACAAATTGGGTCGGCTGTTAGTATTGTCGGTGCCCTTGTGATTGGACAAGCAGCGGTGGAAGCAGGGATCGTATCGGCCCCAATGGTCATTGTGGTCAGCATAACTGGGATTGCTTCGTTCTTAATTCCGCGTTACTCCATTGGTCTTGCGATTCGATTGCTCCGGTTCCCAATTATTATATTAGCAGGATTTTTAGGGTTAATCGGAGTGATGTTGGCGTTTATCATTCTCCTTATTCATTTAGCGAATCTAAAATCATTTGGGCTGCCGTACTTAAGTCCAATTTCTACTACTCAAAAAAATGCTCTAAGAGATACAATCATCCGTTCTCCATTATGGAAGATGGATGTGCGGCCGCAATTGACAGGAAATGTGGATCTTACTAGGCAGGGAAGTCATTTGAAACCGAATGTTGACCAAGGGCCTGGTGAGGGTGGATCGTAATTTTTCTGCGTAATGTGGTATGGAGGTGATATTAAAGTGCTGGAAAAAGGCAGAATATCCACGCTTCAAATGGAGTTTATCATAGTCCCAGCGGTTCTTGCTACATCTATTCTATCTATACCTGCTATCACAGGGAGACTCGCCCGGCACGATATGTGGATGACTCCAATCATAGGATCCATAACCGGTTTTTTAATCGTATTCATTATATGGAAACTGCATCAATTCTATCCGAAAATGACGCCGGTTCAATATATGGAGGAAATTATTGGTAAGATTGCTGGAAGAGCATTTGGCTTTTCCTTAATTCTTGTATTCTTGCACCGAACAGGCATTTCAGTCCGAGATTATTCGGATTTCTTAACTTCAAACGTGATGTTACATACACCCGAGCTTGTCTTTACCATCTCGATGATCTTTGTATGTGCATTGGCGGCTCGCGGCGGGATTGAAGTCATCGCTAGAACTGCAGTAATTTGCACTGCCTTATTTATGGGTACCGCTATTGTTTTGCTTTTACTTATTAAAGATATTGACATCACTTATATGCTGCCTATTTTTGAAAATGGAGTACTTCCTGTATTAAAAGGGGGATTTATAAACCATTCGTGGTTTACTGATTTTTTTTTCTTGGGCTTTATTTTCCCTTTTCTAAATAACCAGGAAAAGGGGTTAAAGGCAGGGATGCGCTCCTCCTTTGTTGTCATGTTCATCTTTGTTTATTTGAATTTTTTTGTACTAACATTAATAGGTATTTCTTGCATCAATCAATTTTATCCTGTATATGCCATTGTTCGTGCCATTAGCGTATTTGAATTCTTTGAAAATTTTGAAGTGCTCGTTACCGCTTCGTGGGTACTAGGGAATTTTGTAAAGTTTTCCTTTTTTCTCTATGTAATCAGCTTAAGTTTGGGGCAGTTATTCAGGTTGTCTGATTTCAGAATTCTCGTTTTTCCTATGGGATTACTGTTGATGTTTTTTGGTTATTGGGATTTACCAAATCTTGTTGCATCCAGAAAGTATTTAGCCCAAATCCATCCGTTTGTAATGACATTCTTTCAATTCTTGCTTCCTCTTTTCCTTTTAATGATTGCGATATTCCGCAAAAAATGGAGGGAAAAGCGCAGATGAGGAAGATTCTTTTAGTCATTATTCTTTGCACTCCACTCCTCTCAAGCTGCTGGGATCGAACGGAGATGCAGGATTTATCCATCATAACAGCGGCTGCTATTGATGTAATTAAAGATGAAAAAATAAGAATATCCGTCCAGATTTTTATTCCTCGTTCCATCGCTAGCGGTACGACTGGAGAAGATCCTAGTCTAGGTTATACGTTTGTAAGGGAGGGAGAGGGAGATAGTCTGGGCGAAGCCATTGGTATGTTACAAATGAATGTACCTAGAGAACTATTTTGGGGGCAATGTAAAATTTATATTTTTGGCCGAAAGATGGCTGAAAGTGGCATTCGTGAGGGAATTGATTATCTTGCCCGACATCCCGGACCAAGAGGGGGCTCATACTTGTATGTAAGTGAAGGGGACGGAAAGGAGCTCTTGATGTTAGTACCACCGTTAGAAAGATTTTCTGGTGAGGCTTTAAGAAAGTTAACAAAAGACGAGATAGGCATGATTACGAATGTGAGAGATGTGGATATGGACTTGATGGAAGAAGGTGAAAGTACATCTATGCCATTAATAAAGGTGTTGAAATCGAAGGAGAACGCGAGAAAATCTCATGAGACAATACCAGTTATAAATGGAACGGCAATATTTAAGAAAGATAAGATGGTGGATTCCTAAACTATCCAGGAAACATTGGGGCTAATTTGGTTAAAGAAAAGTGTAAAAAACAGTACATTCTCCGTTAAGCCAGAGGGGGAAGATGGGAAAATCACGATGACACCAACATTGGGGAGTGTGAAAATGCGGCCTGAAATTGAGAATGGCCAATGGATCATGAACTTGAAAGTCGTCGTGGAGGGTTCAAAATGAGACACATTTAAATTTAATGGATGAAGATGTGATTAAAAAAATAGAAGAGGATTATCAGGAAGTGATTAAAGATAGATTAACAAAAACGATAGACAAACTACAGCTGCAATCTAAGACAGATATTATTGGATTTGGCAGGCGTTTTCATCAGAGGTATC
This sequence comes from Robertmurraya dakarensis, assembly GCF_900156875.1. Classification (GTDB taxonomy): domain Bacteria; phylum Bacillota; class Bacilli; order Bacillales; family Cytobacillaceae; genus Robertmurraya; species Robertmurraya dakarensis. The sequence goes on from NZ_LT707409.1 coordinate 305,268, forward strand.
CTCAAGAATGGAAAAAGGTGCAATCTAACTGGGATGAAAAGTATTCAGAGGTAAAAGTGAACATTGATGTGGAGGCGACGATCAGAAGACCAGGGTTTATTGGTCCGCCCGCAGCTCTTCCACAGGATGAGGTGAAGGAATCATGAACTGGACGATGATGATTTTAGTTCAAATTTCCGTATGGGCGATTGTCTTTTTTGATTGGAAGAAATTGAAACAGAGCACTAAAAAGGAAAAAATCGTGATTGCTTCTATTCTAGGAATATCGATTGTGCTTTCCTTATTTAATTTGGAACATATACCAGGGCTTGTCACGGTATTTGAGACCATTTTTAAACCTTTAGGGAAAATGTTGGAAGTTTGACCAATATGTAACTAAAAAAGCTGCCAATAGAGGCAGCTTTTACAATTATATACGCCGGCTGTGTTTGCGGAGGTATTTCTCCACGTCATTATAGAGACCGCCTTGGTTTGCGTATTTAACATAGTTCTTCGCCGTCCGCAACCATTCCAATGTGGAGGGCTGTTGGCTCTGCAGTGCTAGAAGTAAATCCTCATTGTTGAGCGGCCGTTCAACTCCTGTGCTCAAAATTTCTTCTATTAAATTCTCTGAGGCAAGTTCGACGACATTTTCAATATCAGCACCTGAGAAAAACTCTGTCTGTGCCGCAAGTGTTGCGGTATTAATTTCTTCCGCAAATCTTCCATGTAACTTCAGTTTGAAAATTTCTTCCCGTGCATTTTCGTCTGGCGGAGCAACAAAAATTAAACGATCAAATCGTCCCGGCCTTTTCAGGGCATGATCGACATCCCATGGCGTATTGGTAGCAGCCATAACCAGTACTTCGTCCGTACTTGTATCGATTCCTTCCATCTCCGATAAAAAAGTGTCAATAACTCCCCGTGTGTTTGAAGACGATTTGGAACGGCTAAAACCAATCGTATCGACTTCATCAAAAAAGAGGATGCTGGGTTTTTGAAAACGCGCTTTATCAAAAATCTCCTTTAAATTCCGTTCACTTACGCCAATATATGGATCTAGTATATCGGTGATTCGTACAGGGTAGAAGCGGGCGTTACATTCACCTGCCGTGGCTCTTGCGATAAAGGTCTTCCCGCACCCCGGAGGGCCGTAAAGAAGGACACCGCCGCCCACTTTTTTTCGGAACTTGGCAAACAGCCCTTTGTTGAAAAAGGGACTGATAATGCGGAGGTGAATAGTCTTTTTAAGGTCATCCAGACCTGCGACATCGGAAAAGGTCACTTCGCGAATCTCTTCTTGTTCAAACTTGTTGCCGCCATTGCCTCTAATGACTTTGAGCATGGGTTTGATTTTAGTTTGAAGTTCATTCACGAGGGGAGTCGTTGGTCCTTTAGGGATGTTAACTTCCGCATCATCCTTAGCCGCTTCAGCAGTTTCCACACTTTTCTCTTGTTGAACTTGCACACTTACTTTCGTCAATTCCTTAATCATGTCCATTTTTAAATCATCGTCCGGGCAAGTGGCAATTGCGGTAGAGAGTGACTGAATTGCTTCCATATAGCGGCCGTTATCAGCCAATTCTTTTCCAAGCCAATAGCGGGCCTGATGATCATTTGGATCTTTTTCCACCATTTGTTGCAGCCAATTTATTTTGTCCATAGGTTTCACCTCCTAATTTTCCTAATCAACCTTACAATCGGCAACGAAATCCATGTATAAATTACGAATAGCATATAAACTAACAACCAGATGGCAGCCAGCGTCGGGAATCCAACTGCCTGGAGCAGAAACATGACCCCAAGCCCAATTACCCAAAAAACAAGAGGACCGCCAAACTTCATAATGAGTCTATTAGGTGCTGACAGGGGATGGTTCTGTATGTCCATTTCTTCTAAAATAGCTAAAAGCTTTTTGTCTTCCGGGTTTAGTAGAAAGGCTTGGCGAAAGTGTTCTTTCGCCTCTGCGACTCTATCCTGAAGGGAGGCCAGTACTCCCAGTTGTATCAGTTTCGCTAGTTCACTATCAGATGAATTCATGTATTGCTCCAATGCCGTCATTTGTTGTTTGCCTTTACTAGTTAACCCTTCTAGGCGCAAATAATAGCGAAGAACATGGGCATCTTCCGGGTCCAACTCTAATGCCTTATATATCAGTGCTTTTGCTTTTTTTCGCTGCCCAGCTTTTGCCATTAAAAAAGCATAGCTTGCATGCGTTCTTACATCAGTTGGGTTTAAGCGAAGGGTTTCTAGAAACGCTTCCTCTGCCTTTTGAAATCTTTCTGTTTCGAGATATAAATGGCCTAGGATAGGGAAAACTACTGCTCGGTTCATTCCTAATCTCATCGATTCAATCAGCTGCTCTTCTGCAACATCATAGTCATTTAATTGATAATGGCTGAAGCCTAACATATACCAAAGACGACCATTTTCGATTTGCTCATTCATGGCTTCTTTTATTAATTTGATGGTGTGTTCGTAACGCTGTATTTGAAAATAGTACTCGATGGTTTCCATGGACAGGCTTTTTTCTTCCATCCCTTATGTACACCTACCATTCATAGAATTCACGCCATCATTTGGATAAGGATGACTTCAATAACAACGGAAATGAGAACCCAGAGGAGCCCTTGTTTATAGAGAACTTCTGTGTTGCCGCCAACTGCAAGGTGCTCTTTAAACGGTTTTTTGAGCATAAAATAATAGAAAATAAAACAAAGTACGCCGAAGGCTTTTACAATATTGTCGACATTAGAGTCAGCGATGTTCAACATCCCAGTGCTTATTGCGTAAACGACGAATGTCTTGCAAATGAACAGGATGACACTAATAGCGACTAGCAGCTGAATGAGTTTTTTCTCAAGACGAAGCCACTGCGCATTGCGGATTCCCAGCACCGTTACGCCAATAATGCCGCCAAAAAAAGCAACTAAAAATAGACCGCTAATATTATAGCTTTTGGTTTTCGTAACGGCATGATCTTGCAAACTCGGTGAATATAAATCCCCTTGCATCTTCTAACCCCCTTATTCGATGATGGCAGCAGGAAAATTATGTATCTTCACATTCATTCATTATATTATAAAAAGGGTAAATAATAACGGATGATGAGAGGGTTTCAAGGAAAATGGGAATGAATTCCTAATAAAGGTATAGTAAAAATGTGATTGAGGACCCTTGAAAATAGGGAGATATAGGAAAAAGTTGATTGACTAGATTATGTCCTGTAATAATAAGAGATTTCTTTTAGAATAGCAGCAACTGTAGAATTTCTCGTTATAGACGAAGTCTACCATAATATAGTACGATGGAAGTCTGACTAACGGAGAGTTGTTATGATAAAGAAATGTCTTCTTTGGGAAGAATAATGACTAGGGACAGGTTTATGAGATGCCATAAAGCCTCCGTTCGAGTAAAAATATGGGGTGTAAAAGAATGAATAAACGATGGACAATTGATAAAATCAAAGAATTTGTTGAGAAGAATTCAAATAGTAAGCTGTTAACGACAGAATATCACGGTTTTTCTCAAAAATTGCAATTTGAATGTGCGTGCGGAAGCACTTTTGAAAAAACATTTACGAAATTTAAAAATAATAATCAACGCAAATGTGATGTTTGCCAGCCGCCGAAAGCTTCACGGTAAAGTTGACGATATACTAATTGATTAAACGAGCGGCATACAGGTGCAGACTAGTAAATTGCAATGTAAATAGGGTGAGAAAGTGTTGATTTTTTCACCTTATTTTGCACGAGGTAAATGTGTTTGAAAAATAAAGGGACAAATTCCTTTTAAATTGGGAAATACCCATATTTCCTAAACATTAAAGGGAGTTTTTCCCGTTATATGATCGGAATCCTTGGATTTTGCCTTTATTAGAGTGGATAAGCGGAAATTCTCCTCTTATTTATCCTTCTCAGGCTTCTTCTGTATACATTAGCGGGAAATTCTCCGCCTAAATAAAGCATGGCAAAATTCATTGCCATGCTTTTTATCAGTTATTTAACCTGTTATACCTCTTATAAATAATCTCTTCTTAATTCTTCTGCAGATTTCGGTGAAATATAGCTTGGTGCGATATCAAATGCTGTTTTTGCACCGTATTGTTTTTCCTGGCTTAGACGGTAGGCCGCGCGTGCATAGGCCACTAGCACACTTGCTGTAAATTCAGGATTGCTTTCTAATTTTAAAGAAAACTCATAAATTTGCTTGTTGTCTTCTCCTGTATTACCACCGCGAATCACAAATCCGCCGTGCGGTGCTTTTGAGTGGTCACGAGCTAATTCTTCTTCTGAGATAAAATTCACTTCTGTATCATAGTCAGCGAAATAGTTTGGCATCGTCTTAATTTCATTTTCGATCGCTGCTTTATCTGCGCCTTCTTCAGCAACAATATAGCAAACACGGCGATGCTTTTCAGCTGTTGTTAAAACAGGACTTACACCGCTGCGTACTCTTTCCATTGCATCATCCGATGGAATCGTGTATTGTACACCATTTTTCACTCCATTCACACGTCTTACTGCATCTGAATGTCCTTGGCTTAGGCCTTTTCCCCAGAATGTATAGTTTTCACCATTCGGTAAAACAGCTTCAGCTAATACACGGTTAAGAGAGAATAAGCCTGGATCCCAGCCTACTGAGATAATCGCTGTTGTGTTATGCTTGCTCGCCACTTCATTCACAGATTGATAGAATTCAGGAATTTTCGCGTGCGTATCAAAGCTATCGACTGTGTTGAACATGCTTGCGAATTGAGGAGTTTGTTCTGGCAGGTCTGTGGCAGAGCCTCCGCAAAGCAGCATAACATCAATCTTATCTTTAAAATCACTTGCATTTGAAATATGTACAGCTTGGACGCTTGCATCATCAAGTTGCAGATTTTCTGGATCTCTTCTCGTAAAAACGGCAACTAACTCCATGTCTGGATTTTGTTTGATCGCTTTAACGGCACCTTTTCCAAGATTTCCGTAACCAACGATTCCTAATTTGATTTTTGTAGTCATAGTCAAGTCTCCTTTTTGTCGAATTGATATTTCTTTTATATTCTAAGAATGTAGAATAATAAGAGAATCACTCTAAATCTATCGAAGATTTCCTTCATTATAATATGGGAATAATCATTTTTGAAAGTATTTCATCATTTTTCTGAAAATAATAGAATCATTGTCATCCTATGAATATAAAAAAGTCCGAACTGAATGTCCGGACAGTTGGCAGCTAATCGCGATTAACGACTTTTGAACCTTTATAAAAAACGGATTTAATTTTATCGATTTCGGTCATTTCTAATCCTGGAATTCCCTCGGCCGCTAAGAAGTTCGCATCCATTCCAGGTGCCAGCATACCAAACTGTTTCTCTTTTCCTAAGAGTTTGGCAGGGTGATAGGTGAGAAGGGCAAGAATGTCATTTTCGTCAAATCTGTCCTTCAGCAGCTGCATGGATGGGTGAGAGATGAGCATTAGTGATTCTGGTCCACGCAAGGAACGATCCTTAAATGGGAGCCATTGAACATGTTCGTAAGGCGGCAAATAGGCATCAGTTGAAATCGAGACAGGTATCTTTTTTTCTACTAACTCGGCAATCTCATCAGGTGAATTTGGACGTAAATGCGTTCCGCCCATCGGTGTCGCGACAATAGGAATGCCTTTGATCGCAGCGTATTCTATTTGTTCCTTAGTCATACCGTGAGCATGATGCAGCACATCAAAACCAGCTTCCAGTGCCAACTCTATTCCTTTTTCTCCGGCTACATGGCAGCCAATTTTCTTTCCTAATCCATGATAAATGTTGACGATTTCTTTTAACTCATTCAGTGTGTAAATGATTTCTCCTGCTTTTGGTACGTCTTCAGGTGTGAAATTGGCAGGAGTAGCATTGATAAAGACATTTTCACCAGGATAATCGCTGTTTTCTGCTATCTTTCTGACCAAGCTAGGGGACGTTAAATCTGACTGTGGCACTTCTTTTGAACTTGTCACAGACGTGAAGTGAGCCATTTCCTCAAAACCGACAGAGATGCTGGTTGCAGCAAAAGAAATATCGATAGGAAAATCTTTAACAATTTTTCGATAATCAGCGATTGTGAAATCGCATAAAGGATGCCCGCAAATTTGCTCCCCTAAAGCGGTGATTCCTGAAGCTAATGCTTGAAAAAGAATTCCTTTTCCAGCAATAAAATGTGTTTCCGGTGTAACTGGATATAGAGAGGCAGGGGCGAATTCCAGTAAATGTGTATGACAATCGACGAGCCCAGGGGTGATGACATAGTTTGAATAATCGAGTACATCTATGCCTGTGGAATGGGCCCGCAATTTATCCCAAGCGTCTACTTTGGAAATCTTTCCATTTTCGATCAGCATGGCCCCGTTTTGAATGCTTCCCATGGAGCTGACAGTCACAAGTTTTTTACCGCGAATCAAATATTTCATTATTCATCACACCAACAATGGAGTCAGCCAATAGCCTAATATGACGGCCGTTATGATACGAAGAATCAAGCCGATAATCGCTGCCCCCAACACTTCTCTTTCTGTCAAACCGGAGGATTCAGCCCAAGTGACGGGTACTTGACCGAAGATGACCGATAATGGCAATCCAGAATTCGCTAGAACAAATGAACCGACAATCAATCTTGGATCGATGGTCGCCGCGAGTTCGGCTAGTTGAGCAACCGCTAAAGTTGGAGCCGCCAGTATGGAAACAATTCCGGTCGTTGGTTCAATACTTAAGAATGTCAGACTGGAGGACAGGCCGCTTTCAATAAATCCCCAAATGCCAGCAAATTTCAGACCACCAATGAATAAAAATACGGCAGCCACGGCAGGGATGATCGTTAGAAAAAGGAGTTCCGCTCCTTCTTTTGCTGATGAGAAAATGGTTTGTAGGAATCTAGTATTCGGTGTGAAGCGGGGAAGCTCGATTAACTCTACTTTTCGAGTATCCCGATAAATTGTTTTTGAAAGAATGAACGGAACGACAATCATCGGTACAAAAATCGATAAAATAACTAATGGAAAAGCGCTGATGTTAAAGGCAGCAAGCGCGATAAGCCCGAGTACAAAGGTGGCAAAGGATTGCGGAGATTGAATCATCGTCGCCACGGCCATTTTCTGTTCCGCTTTTGTAGCATTTGCTTTTACTAAAATGGGGCCGGCAATTTTCCCTGCGGCATTAATGTCGCCAAGAATGTTGTAGACGCTCGGTACAACAACAGATGGATTGATGTTCATCCATTTCATAAAGGGCGTGAAAATTCGTATGAGTCCGTCTGTGAACCCAAGCCTTTCTAATATTCTTCCGGTGATAACGCTTACAATGATAGCTACTCCAATTTCACTCGTTAGAAAAATATCAACCACAACCGGTTTGACTTCCTGCAACATGATGTTGAACAGCTGAGATAAGGAATTAGGAGCAAATAACAGCAGAAGGAAGGACCCAAACACTAAAAGAACCCCAATGACCTCCCACATATGCCATTTGGTCCGAGATCCCGTCACCATAGACTGCGGAGATTGATCCTTTTTCATAGAAAACACCTCCAAACTTTATTACTGATTATCATATTCTTGTAGGTGAATGTGGTGCTTGTGAAAAGGGGAGAGGACCGAAGTTGTTTAAGGTGTGCTAGTATTTGAATTCAGCATGAAATTAAATAAAAAAGCACCAAATCCTGTGATGGATTTGGTGCTATGGTTAATGAAGATCATTTCGAACTGCTAATGTACGTTTCAAGTGCAGGGTGGAATTCCTTTTGGAAATGTTGATCTGGACATGCTTTTATGATGATTCCTTTAACGATATTGGATTGATTTGTTTCTAACGTTTTATGGCAATGCGGGCATTTTTCACTAAAAAGGCGTTTAAATAGATTCATAGGTAGCCCTCCTTATTCCTTTAATTCCTATATATTTAATATGAATTATAATGGGAAGTCCGAAAAATTTCAATAAGCAATTCGAAGTGCAGCGAATATCCTTGTTATTTTATGAATCTAGTAAAGTTTGGTGAAAGACATTCTAGTAATGTTGGCCTTCATGTATATTTGCCAATTTTCGAATTCAGTAGTATAGTTATATTCATAATTTTCTAAATTTACATTTTTAATAGAAATCAAGGGAGGGGTAACATTGATCTATTCGCTAAAAGGGAAATCTCCGCAAATACATTCTTCCGTGTATTTGGCTCCGGGGAGTCATGTATTGGGAGATATTATTTTAGAAGAAAATGTGACGGTGTTATTTAATGCTGTGATTCGGGCAGAGGCTGCTCAAATCAGGATCGGAAAAGGGTCCAATATTCAAGATAATTCGACTGTTCATGTGGATAGTGGATATCCGGTGAATGTTGGGGAAAACTGTGTTGTTGGGCATAATGTCATTTTGCATGGCTGTACGGTTGAAGATGGATGTTTGATTGGGATGGGAGCTACGGTCATGAATGGCGCTGTGATTGGCACAGGATCAATTGTTGCTGCGGGTGCATTAGTGCCTGAAGGAAAAATCATCGAGCCTGGGGTGCTGGTAGCGGGTGTCCCTGCAAAAGTGGTTCGCAAACTCTCAAAAGAAGAAATCAAAGGAATTGGAAAAGGTGCGGACGCCTACAAAAACATCGGGCGCATGTATACAGAAGAAGGAATCTTTGATAAGTAGCCACTCACCTTTTCTAATAGACTGATAATCTCATGATTAATACATTTTGGGTCTGAAGGATGGTTCTAAAGGCCGCTTGAGCTTGGTTTTATCGTATACCCGGCCATTAGAAAATTCTAAAGGCCCCCCTGACCCTTTTTTACCGCTTTTGCGGACATTAGAAAATTCTAATGGCCACTGGGGCCTTATTTTTTCAATATAAGGGCCATGAGAACACTCCAAATAACTCTTCTATGTCATCCACTGCCTACTCCCCAACATTCCAAGGCGTTAACCGTTTCTTTTGTGACTGCGATTCCAGCATCTTAAGCAAGATATTTTGAATCATTTTTGTTTCGGCTGTGGCATACCTGGGGTGTGCTAAATTTTTCTCCTCCAGCGGGTCGAAGGACAAATTGTATAATTCGTATTGTTCCGGAACGGGTTCATTTTTCGTCGTCTTCACTTCAACCGCTGCCTCACGATGATCTGAAAGAGCAAAGGACCCTTTTGTGATCACAACTTCGTCTTCCACATTCGGATTGCTCCAAAATTGCGGGTTATCGTAGTAACGCGAAAGCTTCCAGATCTCTTCCCGTTGATTTCCCCCGGTCTTTAATTTCGTAATCACCGTTTCCAAGTGATTGGGCTGCGAAACCGATTCATAAGGTTCACCCAGCAGTGTTTCTTGATGCAGCCCTTTAGAAAATTCATCATCTGTCATAAAATACAGAGGCTCATTGGCACGTGGAAATTCCTCATTTCCATAAAGCAGCGGAGTAAGATCACGCCCAACAAGGGGCTGTACCTCTGAATGATCCTCACGTAGTTTATCCTGAACTTCTTGTATCGAAATGCCAGCAAGGCTCAATAATGTCGGAATCACGTCGACATGGCTTGTAAGCATCTTGGTTTCCTTTTTACCAGAGAAAAGTTTAGGGCTGTGAATGATAAACGGGACATGAATGGATTCTTCATAGGCATTATGCCATTTCTGGAACAATCCTCCATGGGCCCCGAGTAAATCACCATGATCGGATGTAAAGACGACAATCGTATTTTCTCTAAAAATGGACTGTTGTAGAGCTTGATACACCTTGAACATTTCATGATCTGCTTCTTTTTGCAGTGAGTAATAAAGTCTTCTGAAAAAGAGGCTATCCCTCGTCGGCTGCAGGGCTTTTTGATACGTATCACGATAGGAGGCATGGGCTGTTGGCTTAGTATCTAGTGATTCTGCCGCTGTCGGAGCTGGTGGAATTGGAGGAACAGTGGGGTCTATTTTAAAATCAAAGGTAGGAAGTAATCTTGTAAATAAGCCATTTAGCGTAATATCATGCGGGTTAATAAAAGACGACACAATGAGCCACGGCTCAGAATCCTTGGAATGGCCTTCTTCCAGCTCTTTCAGCAGCGTTACGACTTCTTCTGCGTATACACTATCCCGCCCGCGGATTCCAGTTGAAGCTGATGAACCTGAATTTCTCGGGTCCGTGCCATGTGGTTCAGGACCTATCCAGTCTGAAAAACCATACTCATTAAGGCGGTCTGCCTGTTCATAAATTTGTTCATTCTTGAGATTCCGTTCTCCTGTACTAGGATCATAGCTTGGCAGGGCGTCCTTTGTACCAGGGATGATAATGTCTTCGTTTGAGATATGCCATTTTCCTTTCCAAAAAGTACGATAGCCGGCAGCGCGGAAGTAATCTCCAAGAGTTGGTACACTGTTAGGGTCCAGCCAAAACTGGTCGGCATCAAACGATCCTTTGGCGGCACCAGGGGTTTGGGTTACGCCATGAAGTGATGGATACTGTCCTGTAAAAAGCGTTGTCCTGCTGGGGGAACAAGCGGTACTTCCAATATAGTGATTTAAGAAGCTCATACTATTTTCTTCTAATAGACGGTGGGTTTTTAAATGGGTTCTGCGCCATTTCTTTAATTCTTCATTTTCATATACCGTTGGAAAACGTTCTTCATCGACCATTATAAAAAGGAAATTTGGCATGATGCCAGGTTTTTTCTTTGTCACAGTAAATCCCTCCCAATAAAGCATTCATGCCATATAGTATGTAGATGACCAAATTTCTGATTACTAAAAAAGATATTGAGCTGCATTCTGTACCGCACTCAACGAAAGTATCCTCCATATGATATTGGGAAGTATGACATGGGGGAGAATCACTATGAACAATAACAGAATAGAGAGGGTTTTGTTTCCGGTTTCTATTAAAACGATAGGTGGACAAAAATGGGGCTATATCGATCAAAGCGGACAGTTTCAAATTTATCCGCAATTTACAGAAGCAGATGGTTTTCAGGATAATGGACTTGCCATTGTCTGGGTTGATCAGCAGGCCGGGGTCATCGACAAAACGGGGAAGTTTGTGATTCCTCCAATTTATGAATGGATACAGCCGTTTTCTGAGGGACTTGCTGTTGCTTTATTAGAAGGAAAAGGGAATTTGGTAGTGGATGAAAAAGGGCAGGTAGTGACTGCTAAGCATTATCCATATATAAGCAATTACAAAGAGGGTCGTGCCTATTTTCAAGATGGAAACCTTTCTGGTTATCTTGATGAAAAAGGAAGAGAAGTTATTCCGCCAAGATATGAATATGCCAATGATTTTCATGATGGTAAGGCACTTGTTAAAATAAAGGAACAGAATTATGCTCTGATCAACAAAAATGGGGAAGTGCTGCAACCTTATTTTTACGAAATGATGGGGGATTATGGAGAAGGTTTCATTTCTTTCAGGAAAAAGTACGATAGCAAGTCAGGATATGTGAATGAAGCTGGTAAAGTCGTGATCCCGCCTCGTTTTACAAGTGCCATGCCGTTTGAAAAGGGCAGGGCGATTGTTAATCTTTCGGAGAACAGCAAGTATCAATACGGGCTGATTGCTAAGAATGGATCCTATGTCATTCCCCCGTTTTATCATGATATTAATATAATAGGAGAAACTCGTGTTTCCCTTGGAAAAGCGATTGACCCAGAATATCCGTCTATAGGTTCTGTCTTTGCCGTCGCTGATAGTAAAACAGGGCGGTTGCTTACTGACTTTCTCTACGACACTGTCCATGATTATGATGGAGAATTCAGTTCGGTGATACAAGGCACAGAGTCCTTTTTTATAAATAAAATGGGGCAGAAAGTGCCGTACCTTCCTGTTATAGATGGCATCGGCCATCTTAGTATAGAGGGGGGAGTGATCAAAGCGTTTGTTGATGAACGAATCTCTTATTATGATTTAAAAGGCAGCTTGATTTGGACGCAAAACCAGACCATTCCTCTGACTAAAAAGATCAGTATAATAGAAGAAAAATACAGACCTAATAAAAATTATCTCGTTTATTATCCGCAGATCATCGGAGTGGCTTCACAAAACAATGTTAATCAAAAATTGAAGGAGCTATCACAAGTAAAGCCTATCCCAGCTCACGAGCCATTATATTATAGTTATTCCGGGGATTTTACCGTGGTCTTATTTCAAAAGTACTTGCTTGAATTGGAGCTTACAGGATATGAGTATCCTTTTGGGGCCGCGCATGGCATGCCGACCCTAACGCATGTGAACCTTGATTTGCGGACTGGCCGAATGTATCGCCTCCAAGATTTATTTAAAAGAGGAAGAGATTATATCAATGTCATTAGTGACATCATTAATAAGAAAATAAATGAACAGCCTGAGTATTATTTTTCACAGGATGAGCCGGCTGTGATTAAAGAAGACCAGCCGTTTTATGTCACAAATGAACAACTGGTCATCTACTTTGCTCCCTATGAAATTGCGTCTTTTGCTGTCGGGTTTCCGGAATTTGAAATTCCTTATAGAGAAATTCGTTCAATCATCGATAAAAATGGAGCTTTTTGGAGATCGTTTCATTAACCCTGATATAAGAAGGGGCACTCACGTTAAAATGAGTGCCCCTTCTTCATTTTTTCGAATATAAGTCCCGCTGAAATAGAATCCATGTTCAATTCTTTAAGCGCTTTCATTTGGCTGGTAAAAACAAAAATACTTAGCATCTGTTTTTAAAATAATGTTCGATTTTTTCCGGTTAAAACTTTAAATAAATATGAGGTGAGAAAGTTTTTTTATGGAGAGCTAAATAACTAGTTTTCTATTAAATGAAGTTAGACTATTAAAGCATGTGATTAACTACTACTTTAAAGCCTCTTCGTATTGACGTACTAAAGAAACTACACTAATATAGAATAAACCACAGAAGATTTATATTTTTTCAACAATAAGGAGGTGGCTGCCTTGAGCAAGGAAATGGAATTAGTAGAGAAAGTTGATAGTGAGTTTCGTGTTCGTACATACATAGGTAAAACTGCAAAGGCTGTGACTGGACTAGCAGTGCTTTGGTCGGTTTTTCAAATATTTGCTGCAGGTTCAGGTGTTTTTGATGCGATCTCCTTAAGAGCATGGCATATGATGTTTCTTCTCGTTGTTACATTCTTACTTTATCCTGCTACAAAAAAAGGCAAACGGGAGCTTAAGTTCCCTTCAGTATTCGATATTATTCTTATCTTATTAAGTATAGCGTCAACCGGGTATTTACTAGCTTCCTATAAAACGATTGTGCTAAGAGGAGGCTTTCTGCTGCTGCCAGATTACATATTTGGTGCGATCGGCATTTTGATGATTTTTGAAGCGGCACGCAGGGTGGTTGGAAATCTAGCAATCTTAGCTTTAATATTTTTCCTATATAATTTCTTCGGTCCGATGGTCCCTGGTATTTTTGGACATGGCGGTTTTAGCATCAAGCGGATCATTGATTATTTGTTCTACGGAAGCGAAGGGGTTTTTGGAATCGCAATCGGTGTTTCCGCAACCTTTGTGTTCTTGTTTATCTTATTTGGTGCTTTTTTAAGCAGAAGCGGATTCAGTCAATTTATTAATGATTTCGCATTAACGATTGCAGGGCGTTCTCCAGGAGGACCGGCAAAAGTGGCAGTCATTGCCAGCAGTTTAATGGGTATGATCAATGGCAGTGCCCTGGCCAATGTGGCAACAACGGGGACACTGACCATTCCTCTTATGAAAAAAAATGGCTATAAGGCCAGATTTGCTGCCGCTGTTGAAGCGGTTGCCTCAACAGGCGGTCAATTTGCTCCGCCGATCATGGGGGCAGCAGGATTTGTGATGGCAGAGTATTTAGGTGTTTCTTATACAGTAGTCATGATTGCCGCGATTATTCCGGCGTTTCTCTATTATTTAACCTTGATCATGGTGGTTCATTTTGAAGCGAAACGTCTTGGGTTAAAAGGTCTTTCGAAGGATAATATTCCGAAAGCAATGGATGTGCTGAAGAAACAAGGACATCTGTCTCTTCCATTAATTGTATTAATGGGAATGCTATTTATGGGGTACACCCCGCTGTACGCAGCAGTGTTTTCAATTGTCGCCTGTGTAGTCGCAAGCTGGCTGCGCAAGGAAACGAGAATGGGTCTAAAAGACATCATCTTAGCGCTTGAAGAAGGGGCGAAAGGTGCAGTGGGCGTTGCCGTTGCCTGTGCCGTTATTGGTGTCATCATTGGAACAGTGTCACTAACAGGTCTCGGTCTGAACTTTGGTTATGCGGTGATGAATTATACGAATGATAGCTTGCTCATCGCCGGGCTGCTCGTGATGATTATGAGCATCATTTTGGGAATGGGCGTACCTGGTGTGGCAGCGTATGTCATTGTTGCAACAGTTGGTGCTCCTGTATTAATTAATCTTGGTGTTTCACCGCTTGCTGCTCATATGTTTGTGTTAATTTACGCTTGTTTATCCAATATCACACCGCCAGTGGCACTTGCTTCTTATGTGGCGGCAGGGATTGCAGGGACCAATCAAAATCAGGTGTCCTTAACTGCCGTAAAGCTTGGATTAACCGGGTTTATCCTGCCATTCTTCTTTATTTTTAATCCGGCGCTGCTCCTTGGAGCAAATCCGTATTCTGAGAGTATTATCCCTGCGATTACTGCGATTATTGGATGTATTTCACTTGCAGCAGGGCTTCAGGGCTGGCTGCTGACGAAAGCGAATGTGGTTCAGAGGGTTATTTTTGCAGCAGTTGGTATTTTAATGATTACACCAGGTAGTTTAACGGACTATATTGGGATTGGTTTATTAATAATAGTTATAGCTTGGCAGTGGGCTGCAAAAAGAAAAGTGGCCCAAATCAGTCAGACTATTAACTAATTATGTATATATAAAAAGGGGAGGTCTACAAAATGTTAAGAAAGAAAAAAGGCTTTCTAGTATCAATGATGCTAGGTGCAGCCCTTGTGTTAGGTGCATGCGGCGGCGGAGATTCTTCAAGTCAAGAAGGTGGCAGCAGTGAAGAAGGAGCTAAACAGCAAAATTTAAATTTCCCTACAGCAGGAACAACGGGTACCATCTATCCGCTAGGTTCAGCGATGGCAAATCTTTGGGGTACTGAAATTGAAGGGTTACGTGTCAATGCTCAAGCTTCTAATGGCGGAGTTGACAACTTGAACCAAATGAAAGAAGGAGAAGCGCATATTTCATTCGCTACTTCCGGGATCATTTGGGAAGCTTATAATGGTGAAAGAGGATTTAAAGATCGTAAATACGAAGATGTTCGTATTGTAGCTGGTCTTTACTACAATCCTAATCAGTTTGTTGTTCGAGAAGGTTCAGACATTGAATCTGTTGGTGATTTAAAAGGAAAGAAATTTGCACCAGGTTCAACAGGAAGCACACCGGAAGTTGAATCAAGCATTATTTTACCAGCGTATGGAATTAACTATCCAGATGATATCAATGCTAACTTTGTTGGATTCACAGAAGCGATTGATTTAATGAGAAACAAGCAAATTGACGGTGCTTTAATCCAAGCAGGTCTTCCAACTGCGGCAGTTACAGAAATGACTTCAACTGCTGATGGAAAATTAATCGGCATTGAGCCAGAAATCCGTAAACAATTAATGGAAGAATATCCATGGTACTCTGAAATGACAATCCCAGCTGGTACATATGAAAACCAGGAAGAGGATGTTGACACACTTGCGATTAAAATGATGTTAATGGCTGATGCATCTGTTGATGAAGAAACCATCTACCAAATGACAAAAGTATTCTGGGAAAACCTAGACCAGCTTGAGTCTACACATGCGATCGTCAAGCAAATGGAAATCGAAAATGCAGTAACAGAGCTTGCAGGTATTCCATTGCATGATGGTGCGAAGCGTTATTATGAAGAGCAAGGTTTATTAGAAGAATAGAGGGTTTTGGGAGAGTCAGGACAATTTTGTTCTGGCTCTTTATTTTCGATTCAATCGTACAAAAAATGCCCTCTCCAAATGTAATGCATGGAGAAGGCATTTTTATCGTGTAGAGCTTGATAGGTCACTTCCGTATTCCAATCACTCTACCAGCCTGTTTAGGCTTCGGAAGATCTTGCTGCGAGTTACCTAAGTTTTCAATGGCAGCTTGGATAGAAGAAGGGAAGGGAGATGGCCGTCCTTCCTTCATATCCATGCCCATGAGCATTTGCTCACTTGTTGCAAGGGGTGCGCCGTCAGCGTTAAACATTGTGAAAAAGGCATGCATTCTTTTAGAATCGTAATCTAATAGTTGAATATCCACGTGCAGTTCCTCATCTTTATGTGCTTCCTGTAAATAACATAGATGAGTTTCCAAAGTATAAATTGAATACTGATGTTCTTCACGAAAGGCTTCATCAATCCCTAAATCTACCATCAGTTTATCAACAGCCAAACTGAATACAAGGGCATAAGCGTGGTCTGTCATATGACCGTTATAATCAATCCAATCATGGCGTACATAATCTTGTAAAAGAGGATTTTGAATAGAACTCATATAAGATTCCTCCTAACTATAGTGATCGCAGAAGTGTACTTCTGCGCCATCTGAATTTCTTTTAAAAAATTATATTTTCCCATTCAAGTTTGCCCCAGGCCAATATTTTGAAAGCAGCTGCTGCAATTCGATTAAGAAATCGTCGCGTCTTTGTTCCAATTCAGAGATCGTGGTTCCGGCCGTTTGCTGTTCACAGCCATTAATGACTTGATTGCTTAACTCCTCCGTTAATTCTGGTGCGACTAATTTTGTCCAAGGCAGCTTCAGCGCAGGACCGAATTGTTCCAGCATATGTCTCATCCCTTGTTCTCCGCCGGCAAGATGAAGCGTTAAGAAGGGGCCCATTAATGCCCAGCGCAGACCAGGCCCATAGATAATCGCAGCATCGACTTCTTCTGTTGTTGCAATTCCGTCGTTCACGAGATGAAGGGCTTCACGCCAAATGGCTTCCATTAAGCGGTCGGCGACATGACCTTCGATTTCAGCATTGATGACTAGCGGCTTCATTTCAATAGATGAATAGAATTGTTCAGCAGTTTCTACCACTTCAGGTGCAGTCTTTTTCCCGCCGACTAATTCTACTAAAGGAATTAAATAAACAGGGTTGAATGGATGTGCAACAATGATACGTTCAGGACGTTCACAATCTGCCTGAAGGGTTGATGGCATCAGCCCAGAGGTGCTGGATGCAATGATAGCATCAGGTTTTGCAAAAGAGTCGATTTGAGCAAGCAGCCCTCGCTTTAATTCTTCACGTTCAGGAGCATTTTCCTGGATCAAATCTGCATGAGCAACCGCCTTTGCGAGGTCGGGTTCAAAGGTAAGCCGATCTTTTGAGGCCCCTTCGGCAAGTCCTTGTTTTTCAAGAGCTGGCCAAGCTTGTTCAACTGCGGCACGCATACGTGCTTCAGCATTCGGTGCAGGGTCTGTTGCAATGACATCATAGCCTTGTGATAAAAAGCGGCCAATCCATCCGTTTCCGATTACACCTGTTCCAACTACGGTTACGTTTTTAATAGATTGTGAGTTCATATTTATTCAGCCTTTCCGTGCGGGTTTTTTAATCCTAAAAATGTTCGTGCTTCAGCAGGTGTCATCGGACTAGCGCCTAGACCAGCCATAATGGAAGCTGCTTTTTCTACCAATTGTGCATTGGTTGCGAATACGCCCTTATCGAGATAAAGATTGTCTTCCAAACCAACACGTACATTTCCGCCTAGAAGCATTGATTGAATTGCCATTGGCATTTGCATTCTGCCGATTCCAAAAGCAGACCAGTGTGCATTTTCAGGAAGCTTATCACGCATATACAACATGGTTTCCGCGTCTGCGTCTGCTCCCCATGGAATGCCGAGACAGAATTGGAACATTGGATCGCCATCAATTAGGCCTTCATCGATTAATTGCTTCGCAAAACGAAGATGTCCGGTGTCAAAGCATTCTAATTCTGGCTTTACACCGCTTTTTTGAATAAGACTTGCTTGTTTGCGAAGCCAATCAGTTGTGCTTATGTACAACTGATCCCCGAAATTGACACTTCCACAATCAAGGGTGCACAACTCTGGCAGCAAGGCACCAACCGGCTCATGCCGTTCTTCAGGTGTTTGCATATCAGTTCCAGGACCGCCAACGGCAGGGTTTTCTTCACTTGGAATCCAGTCACCTCCACCTCCAGACGTTAAATTTAAGATCACATCTGTATCGGATTCACGTACTCTTTCCACGACCTCGCGAAACAAATTTGTATCGTGGCTGATTCCGCCAGTTTTTGGATCACGAACATGGATATGGGCAATCGTTGCACCAGCCTTTGCAGCATCAATGGCCGATTTCGCAATTTCATCTGGTGTAACGGGTACATGTGGGCTTTTGTGTGCAGTATCTCCAGCACCTGTGACGGCACAAGTTAAAATGACATTTTTACGCATATGAATTCCTCCTCATATAAAATAAAAAAAGAAAATGGTTTCTCTTCCCATTTTCTTTTTTGGACATCAAAGTAGTGTAACTTACGGTTTTGGAACATGCTTAAAGATTTCTCCGCTTTGGAAAAACTCGACAAGATTGGCAATCCATTGATAATAATTGAGCCATTCCTTTGTTTCTAACAGCAGCTCATTAATCCTTTGTTCCGTATCTTCATTGATCTTTCCGCTGTCCAAGACAGCATTCAGCTCAGCTGACAACTTCTTTTCAAACATCTTGTTTTTCTGAATAGCTTTTTGCCAGTTGGAGGTGAATAGCGAGATGAAGGTTTGATAATAATCTTGTTCTACATTATAAAGGTCTTTTCGAACACCTTTTTCAAACACTTTTTCTGCTATATTTAGGTCAACCATCTCACGGACGACCTGACTCATTCGCGTTTTACTCATACCTGTTGCAGTTGACAGTTCATCAAGTGTCATCGGCTTTCTATTGATATAAATAATCCCAAGAACACGGCCAACAGTAGTAGATACTCCGAATGTGTGCATATTGTCCGCGATTTTATCAACGAACTGTTCTTCTAAATGTTTAAGTTTATCTCCTGGTTGTTCATTCAAATGAATCACCCTTCCACTATCCATCTACAATGCCACTTTAACATAACTTACAGGAATTCCTAAAATTAGCATTAGAGAGTATTAAAGAGTATTTAGGAGAATTTATAAGCAAAGTATACATTAAACTTTGTACAATAAAAAGTTTACGTGAATATTGTGTAATTTGTACAGTTTATAAACTTTATATTTTACAAACTTTACTTTATACTGAGTACATTGCTGAGTGTTGACGAATGCTATTCGCGATTCACAAGTTAATTAATAGAAAAAACATGGAGGTGGCTTACCTTTGTTGAAATTTGATAATGTTTCGAAGGTATATAAAGGTGGAAAAAAAGCGGTTCAGAATTTAACCTTAGAATTTGAAAAAGGTGAATTCATTTGTTTTATCGGTCCGAGTGGATGCGGGAAGACAACAACAATGAAAATGATTAATCGCTTAATCGAACCAACTGGAGGAAGTATTTCTATAAATGGTGTAAACATTATGGATAAGGACCCGGTTCAACTAAGAAGAGAAATTGGCTATGTGATCCAGCAGATCGGGTTATTTCCTCATATGACCATTCAAGAAAATATCTCTCTAGTATTGAAACTATTAAAATGGCCGGAGGAAAAGCGCCGTGAACGGGCAAAAGAATTATTGACGCTTGTTGATATGACACCAGATTATTTGGAAAAGTATCCTCATGAATTGAGTGGAGGGCAGCAGCAGCGTATTGGAGTTCTACGTGCATTAGCCGCTGATCAGCCGCTTATTTTAATGGATGAACCATTTGGTGCGCTAGATCCAATCACAAGAGATTCTTTGCAGGAAGAATTCAAAAAGCTGCAAAAGAAGCTTGATAAAACGATCGTCTTCGTTACCCATGATATGGACGAGGCGATTAAATTAGCCGATCGAATTGTGATCATGCGTGATGGCCAATTAGTGCAATGCGACACTCCTGATGAGATTTTACGAAATCCTGCTGATGAATTTGTTGAAGAGTTCATTGGGAAAGATCGTCTTGTACAAGCAAGACCGAATATTCAAACAGTCGAGCAAATTATGAATCCAAATCCTAGTACGATTACAGGAGATGGCACTTTATCAGAAGCGATTCAATTAATGAAGCAAAATCGAGTGGATTCTTTACTTGTAGTCGATGAAAACAAGGTGTTACAAGGCTTTATTGATGTTGAAATCATTGATCAAAAACGGAAAAAAGCAACCCGCGTTTCCGATGTAGTCGAGTCTGAGCTATTTACGGTTGAAAAAGGAACACTCGTTCGTGATACGATTCGTAAAATTCTAAAAAGAGGGATGAAGTACGTACCGGTAATCGATGAAGAAAAACGTCTAATTGGAATTGTGACAAGAGCTAGCTTAGTAGATATTGTCTATGATTCTATCTGGGGCGAGGACGAAATTTCAAACATAGGATAGGAGGGAGTTGACCATGGAAACGATACTACAATTTTTAAGTACAAATGGTGGTGAAATGCTCTATAAAACCTGGGAGCATTTGTATATATCAGTAATCGCAGCACTTTTAGGGATACTCGTAGCGGTGCCGCTTGGCATTTTTCTAACACGATTTCCAAAAGGCGCTGGATTTGTGATGGGAGTATTGGGCGTCATCCAAACTTTCCCAAGTTTTGCGATTCTAGCATTCTTTATTCCATTATTAGGTGTCGGAAAAACACCGGCCATCATCGCGTTATTTTTCTATTCAGTCCTACCTATCTTGAGAAACACCTATACAGGTGTCAGTGGTGTAAAAAAAAGTTTACTAGAAGCAGGGCGCGGGATGGGTATGACTGGATGGGAACGGATTCGGTACGTTGAGGTACCGCTTGCCATCCCAGTCATCATGGCTGGTATTCGTTTGTCTACCGTTTATTTAATCGGGTGGGCAACATTAGCCTCATTTATTGGAGGCGGCGGATTAGGGGATTACATCTTCAGTGGTCTTAACCTTTACCAAGCAGAGTACATTATTGCTGGTGCAATTCCAGTCACTGTGTTGGCACTGTTAACTGATTTGGTATTAGGGAAGATTGAAAACTGGGTAACTCCTAAAGGTATGAAAAAAATGAAGGAAGCAGCGTAAGGGAGGGGGCATAATAATGAAGAAAAAAAATTCGTTCGTCCTGATATTGACCGTTGCATTTACGATGCTGCTTAGCGGCTGCTCTCTTCCTGGCTTGAGTGGACCCGCTAAAAATACGGTTGCCGTAGGGACATTAGGTACTTCAGAGTCACAAATTATGGGAAATATCGTTCGTTTGATGATTGAACATTATTCAGATGCACAGGTAGAAATGGTGAATAATCTTGGATCTTCTATCGTTCAGCATCAGGCAATGTTGAACGGCGACATTGATATTTCGGCAACAAGATATACCGGAACAGACCTAGCTGGAGCACTCGCGATGGAACCGGAAAAAGATCCGGAAAAGGCGCTTGAGATTGTGCAGCGTGAGTTCCAAGAACAATTTGATCAAACTTGGTTTGATTCCTATGGGTTTGCAAACTCTTATGCGTTCACCGTTACAAGTGAGTTGGCGGAAAAACATAATCTCGAAACCGTCTCAGATCTTGAGCCTCTCGTCGATGATTTAAAACTCGGCGTTGATAATTCTTGGCTGAAACGGAAAGGGGACGGCTATGAAGGCTTCGTGGCAGAATACGGCTTTGAGTTTGGCGAAACCTTCCCGATGCAGGTTGGTCTTGTTTATCAAGCAGCCGCGAATGGAAAAATGGACGTGGTTCTTGCTTATACAACAGATGGACGGATCAAAGCATTTGATTTGAAGGTCCTTGAGGACGATAAACGCTTTTTCCCGCCATATGACACATCTTTAGTAGCACGAAATGATGTATTAAAGCAGCACCCTGAGCTGGAAGACATTTTACAAAAGCTATCAGGGAAAATCTCGACTGAGAAAATGCAAGAATTGAATTATGAGGCAGATGGAAAAATGAAGGAACCTTCTGTCATTGCGAAGGAATTTTTAGAAGAACATGATTATTTTGAGTAAAACGGGGAGGTGACAGGATGGATGTCATTCAAGATATAATCGTTTATTATTCGCAAAATGCAGGCTATGTGTGGGAGCAGTTTTACCGGCATTTTCTAATGTCTGCTTACGGGGTATTGTTTGCTGCGATTGTAGCAATTCCGCTTGGAATCCTCATCGCAAGGCATCATAAATTAAGCACATGGGTCATTTCACTGGCAAATATCATTCAAACCATTCCGGCGCTGGCGATGCTTGCAGTGCTGATGCTTGTGATGGGACTCGGAACTAACACGGTTGTATTTTCTTTATTTCTATACTCGCTATTGCCAATCATTAAAAATACGTATACCGGGATCCGCAATGTCGATCATGCCTTGCTTGAATCTGGTAAAGCGATGGGAATGACAAAGTTCCAAGTGCTGCGCATGGTCGAACTGCCGCTGGCCATGTCGGTCATCATGGCAGGATTAAGAACAGCATTGGTCATTACAATTGGGATTGCTACCATCGGTACTTTTATCGGTGCTGGTGGATTAGGGGATATCATTCTGCGTGGTACGAATGCCACTGATGGAACGGCCATCATTCTAGCAGGTGCGATTCCTACAGCATTAATGGCTGTGATTGCTGATATCGTGATGGGCTATCTTGAAAAGAAATTATCACCGAATAAGAAAAGAAAATGCACACAGCATCAACAGCAGGCAACATAAACATATCGTCCATCCTGACATTGATTTGGGATGGACTTTTTTTAAAAGGAGGAAGTGACGAATGGAAATTCAAGAAATATTACTGGAGAAAAACGTTCCTTGTAAAATGAGGGATGGGGTAACATTGTATGCAGATATTTACCGCCCAAAGATGGAAGGGAAATTCCCGGTATTGCTGACACGCCTTCCTTATAATAAGGATTTGCCATTCTATTCGCATCGCTATCTTGATACAAACAGACTGGTTCAGAATGGATATATTGTAATTGTACAAGATGTAAGAGGAAGATTTAATTCTGAAGGAAAATTTTATCCTTTTTTACATGAAGCAGAAGACGGTTATGACACGGTGGAATGGGCAGCTTCATTGCCTTACAGCAATGGAAATGTAGGCATGTTCGGTTTGTCTTATTATGGGTATACGCAGCTATTGGCAGCGACGGAGCAGCCGCCGCATTTAAAGGCGATTTTTCCTGCAATGACATTAAATGATTGGCGCAACAATTCCTTGAATGACGGAGGGAAGTTTCTTGTCGCATCAGCAGAAACATGGGCACTTGAATCGGTTGCTCCTGATCAGCTGAAAAGGAAGCATGGTGACGCGCAGGAATATGAAAGTATGATGAAAAAGCTCGTTGAGTACGACAATGACATTGAGCAATGGTATCAGTATAGACCGGTTGAACAGTGGCCGCCGTTAAAAGAATTGGGGGTTGCGGAGTATTTCTTTGAAATGTTGAATGGAAGCCTGCCTGAGGAGTATTCCGAGAAAATGAGTATCCTCCACAAATATCCACAAATCAACGTACCTGCTTATCATATCGCCGGATGGTACGATAATCTGTTAGAATCAACGCTCAAGAACTATAGCGAGTTGCAAAAAAGCGGCCAAGCACAGCAGAAATTAATCATCGGCCCATGGGGGCATGGTCTGTTTAGCTCGGTGATTGGTGAGAGAAATTTTGGTGTTCATTCTTCGGAAGATGGGATTGATTTAACTGGTCTGCATATTTCTTGGTTTGATCAGTGGTTAAAGGGAAAAATTGCTCATGAAAATGAGGCTCCGGTTAAATTGTTCGTAATGGGGATCAATGAATGGCGTGATGAATACGAATGGCCGTTAGCTAGAACAACGTACATGTCTTATTTTTTACATAGCAAGGGGCATGCCAATACCCGTTTTGGTGATGGTTCTTTAAGTGTGGAACAGCCGGGAAGTGAGAAGGTGGATACGTTTGTTTACGATCCAGGTAACCCTGTTCCTACAAATGGCGGAGGAACGTTATATGCGGGCGTAAATACGCTGGGGCCTAAGGATCAGCGGATATTGGAAGAAAGAGAGGATGTGTTAGTCTACACATCAGAACCTCTGGAGTCACCACTGGAAGTAACAGGCTCCGTGAAAGTGAAGCTATGGGCAAAAACAGATGCTGAGGATACGGATTTTACCGTAAAGCTCATGGACGTACTTCCAGATGGCAAGGCCTATAATTTAACGGACGGAATTGTTCGCGCCAAGTACCGAACTGGTCATGATATTGGTGAAAAGATTAAAGGTGAAATCTTGGAGTATGAAATGGAATTGTGGCCTACGAGCAATGTATTTCTGCCGGGGCACTGTATACGAATTGAAATCTCCTCTAGTAATTTTCCGAAATATGATCCCAACTTAAACACAGGTGAGACGATGATTTCGAGTGTGGAGCATAAGATTGCGAAGCAAACGATTTATCATGATGAAAAATATCCTTCGCAAATTATTTTGCCTGTTATTGGGTAACGAAATGGAGATCAGGTTCCTTTGGGATCTGGTCTTTTCTATTGGGAAGAGCACGGTCTTATGGACCAGATTTGCTGTTTTCCGCTGGTTTTGGGCGTTTAGAAATTGTCTAACAGACCAGAGCAGAGGATTTCGAGATGATTTGGGTCTTTAGAGCATTTCTATTGACCGTTTTCGGTGTTTTCTACTTCAGTTTTGGTCTTGATGCGGTTTTTTTATTATTTTTGGATTATTTTGGTAGAATCAGGTCGATAAATAATTTTATTAATACATTATTGGAATATTTTAGGATAATTAAGTTGTAAATCGATTTTATAAAAAGGAATAAATTGCCGGAATAGAGGGGAAACTCACTATAACCCCTTGAATAAACTTTTTACCCCTTAAGAAGAGCCTTGATGATCAAGGTTCTTTCTTGCATTTTTTCACTGTAACATTTATGATTACAGTACCATCTCTTAGGAGGATTAAGATGAATAGTGACTTCACTTTGGCAGTTCACAGTTTAACCCTTCTGTCACTGCTTCCAGACAGGATGTCAACAAGTGACGCCATTGCGGAGAGCGCTTGTGTACACCCGGTTAGAATACGAAAAGTATTAGGACTTTTAAAAAAACAAGGGTTTATACAATCAAGGGAAGGTACTGGTGGAGGGTTTGTTTTTACGAAAGAACCGAGTGAGGTTAGTTTGTGGGATCTTTACCAGCTAACGGCGAATGGAACAATACAGCCCAAATGTCCAAAATCGAATCATGAGTGCATCGTTGGTTCAAATATGAAGCATGTTCTAACCTCGATCTTTGAGGATGGGGAAGAGTATTTAGGCAGTTTTCTCAATCAATATACCATTCAGGATATCGTAAAACAGGTAAAACAGGAGTCATAAGCAAATCTCTTTTCATTTTGCAGCATTCTAGCTAAAATGTAAAAATAAATATTACAGTTCAGTAAAAAAACATTTAGGGTGGTGAAGGCGAATGGAACAGAATCAACTTGAAGTGGGGAAATGGGTGAAAGGCAATAATCGAGATGGAGCAATGTTTCATGGATTTATCGATCATGTTGAACCGTTCCTTAACAAAGTCTTTGTGAGAGTGGTCAATAGTGATCATGAGGAGATTATCGGAAAAACCATCTCCATGCATGAATCAAAAGTAACTAGCATTGAACCTGTAACGAACTATTCAAAAGGAGCGATACTCGATTTAATCGATGTGGCATTGCTTATAAAAGATGAAAAATGGTTTGCTGAATTGTCATCACAATTAGAAGCAATCACGAAAAAAGGAAATGCTGATTCATCCGTTAAGAAGACTGTAAGTGGCAATGGACGGGATACAATAGGAAGAATCTAATAGAGTTATTGACCCGTTTTATGAGGGCTGATACAGAAGCAGAGGGGACTCCCTTTGCTTTTTTAATAGGATAAAGAGGACCAAGGTTTTAGTGTTTTGATATAATCTAATCACATGGTGATTATGTTGTAGATCGAAACAAGAACGGAGAGAAGAGAATTGAGTAAGAAATCAAAACCTCGAAAACGCAAGACTATGGATGAATTCGAGGCAGATTATGATGATGTATTTTATTTTATTGCGGGATACACAGATGGCGGGGCCCCATACGGATTAACTTGGGAAGAGGTCGTTTCCCAAGAATTGCAGTTTCGGCCTGCAAGGAAAAAAGAAGCGAAAGCGGTGGCTGAACTCATTCATCTAGCAATTGGAGATATTGCCGAAAAGCTCACAGGACAAACGAAGACAGATAATATCCGTGAAACGCTAGCTAATTTTTTCCGTGAAGAGAATAATCGTCTGAGCCATCAAAATACTATGGTGGCAGATATTTATGATGAAGCAGCGGGAATTGTGATTACCTATCCTGGAGAAGATGCGGCTATGTTGGACGAACCAATTTTGAAGAGATTAAGAAAGAAAAGAAGGAATGAAGAAATTATCCTGGATAAAGAAGCAGATGAGGGCGATTTTTACATAGATACACTTTGTGTTCATGAAAGGTTTCGCGGCTGCGGGATCGGAACGGCACTTATCAATCAAGCAGAAAAAATTGCGAAACAAAAGGGTTACACTAGAATTTCTCTCAATGTTGACCGAGATAATCCGTCTGCTAAGAAACTGTATAAAAGTCTTGGATACCATGAGCAAAAAACAATTCAGATTAAAGGACATCCTTATGATTATATGGTGAAAATACTTGATGACATAAAGGATAGTAAAAGTGAATTTCCCTTTTGACTGGGGAGATTCACTTTTTAATTGTAGCAAGATCCTTACACTTTGATGTTGTTGGAACGCCGTTAAACCCTTTTTGTGAAAAGAGCTCAAGGGATGTGTAAAAAAATTTTTCCTTTGTACTTTGGGTCATCTTCCGAATCCTCTGTCGTTTTATCATACACGAACGGACGTTAGTATGTAATTTTTTTTGTTAGTAATTGGAAAAAATGTATTACATATCGTATGAGGAATATTATAATAAATTTGTGCACTAACGTTCGTTAGCTGCCTTTATGGGGAATTAAACAATGGGGATAGGGGATGGAAGGTTGAGAGTAACATTAAGGTTGGAAGGGTTGGTTGTATTTTTGCTTGCGGTTGGCTATTACTTTCTAAATGACTATAGCTTGATCTTATTCTTGGTACTACTGCTTGCGCCAGATATAGGAATGATCGGTTATGCCATCAATACAAAAACGGGGGCAGCAGTGTATAATTTATTCCACACTTATTCAATCCCGCTGCTTTTCATATTTTTGTCTATGTTCACGAAACAGGACACCCTTTTAATGGTAGGCTTGATTTGGACTGCTCATATTGGGATGGACCGCGCATTAGGGTACGGATTAAAGTACAGCACCGGCTTTAAAGATACACATCTAGGAAAATTGTAATTTTCTTTAGCGTTGGGTATAAAAAATGACTTATAAACGGAGAAAAATAATGGAAGCTTTTATTACTGCAGAACAATTAAATTTTAAAAAGAGCAAGTGAAAAACCAAAGCTGTAAAAATCATTTAACTTTAATTGAAAAAGTATATGAATTTGTCGACAGGCTGAGAGGTCATTCCTTTAAAGCCCGTTTGTAAAGGGATGAAGTATAAATGAGTAAGATTGTTGAAGATTACAAGGCAGATTGTGAAAATTGTTTTGGGTTATGCTGTGTTGCACTGCCCTATGCGAAATCTGCTGATTTTGCTTTCAATAAAGACGGCGGCACGCCTTGCAAGAACTTACAAAAAGATTATCGCTGCCGAATTCATAGCGATTTACGGAAAAAGGGTTTTAAAGGGTGTACCGTTTACGAATGTTTCGGTGCAGGGCAGAAAGTCTCTCAAGTGACTTTTCGCGGGAAAAACTGGCAGGAACATCCAGAGGAAGCACAGGTAATGTTTGAGGTTTTTCCTAAAATGCAGCAGCTTCATGAAATGCTTTATTACTTGAAAGAGGCGCTTGGCCTCGAGGAATCGCGCCCATACCTTACTCAATTGAAAAAAGCTATGCTGGAAACGGAACGCCTTACCGAGTTATCTCCCACAGCTATTCTAGAACTGGATATCCCACGTCATAGAATGGGTGTTTCTGATTTACTATTAAAAATAAGTGAAGATGTCCGGTCAAAGATCAGACGAAAAACGACAAAAGTAACGAAAACGATGGGGCTGATAGGGGCGAATCTAAAGGGAGCAGATCTTAGAGGCAGCAATTTCAGAGGCGCATTGTTAATTGCGGCTGATCTGCGAAAAGCGGATTTAAGATCCTCTGACTTCATCGGCGTGGACTTAAGGAACGCAGATTTAAGGGGAGCTAACTTAACCGGCAGTATTTTTCTAACCCAGGCACAAGTGAATGCAGCTAAAGGTGATATTCATACGAAATTACCACCTCAATTAAATATTCCACATCATTGGGTGGAATAGAACCTGGCCTAAATTTGGGCTAGGTGTTTTTGGGTTTCAGGGAACGGAAGAAACATTGTCAACTCTCCAAAAATAAAATACTATTAAGGCATCACTGGGATATTGAGGTATGACTATGAAACTATTATTTTTTATTATTAATGAAAAAGCAGGGAACGGCAGCGGGCGGAAGGTATGGCAAAAGCTTAAACATGAACTAGATCAAAAAAAGGCAAATTATCGATCTTTTCATACCAAGTATCCTCAGCATGCGGAACAATTAGCGAGACAGCTGTGTTCAATGTATCATGACAAAATTGAGGCGATGATTGCCGTTGGGGGGGATGGTACGATACATGAAGTTGTAAACGGAGCGGTTGATTACCCGACTATCAAGGTGGGATTTATTCCCGCAGGTTCCGGGAATGATTTTTCGCGCGGCTTTGGCGTGCCGAAGTCTCCTATTGAAGCGCTGTCTCTTATTTTAAAAAATAAAAGCGGGAAGAAATTTGATATTGGTCAATACAGGCTGAAGGGAGCTTCGAAAAAAGGTTATTTCGTCAATAGCATCGGTACTGGGTTTGATGCAGCCGTTTCGAAACTGACGAATGAATCAAAAATAAAGAAATATCTTAATAAGGCAGGCTTAGGATCCCTTGCGTACGTTGGTGCAGTGCTCTTTCTTCTCTTTACATACAAACTGACAGACGTTGTCGTTGAAATGGATGGTGCAATCTACCGGTACGAGAAGGTATGGTTTGTCACGGTCTCCAATCAGCCATATTATGGCGGCGGGATGAAGATAGCTCCAAATGCAAATCCCGCTGACGGACTTTTTGATGTTACCATTGTTCATCATCTTTCTCGATTAAAGCTTCTCTTCCTATTTGTTACGGTGTTTTTTGGGAAACATACTAGCCTCAAAGAGGTTGCTCAGCATAAAGGACAAAGTGTATCCATACAATCCAACGACTCGATGCAGCTTCATGCGGATGGTGAAGTAATCGGTCATATCCCGGTGCAGGCGGAAGTGCTGCCTCGGAAGATTTCCTTTTTGGTGAAATAAGAGGTTTTGGTGCTGCTGTTGCTGTGTACACGAAACTAGGACTTGATGTAATTGAGGTAAGGATGGAAGGTGGATTGAGACTAGCTACCTTTCCACAATCTCCAAGGTGAAAATGTGTTCAATATTCCGTCATAACTTTATTACGCATTTGTGACATGTTTCACAAAGTGCTGATTGTCCGTCAAGTTCATGGTATTCTCTGAGTATAGAAATTATCTTATATATTCCTGAAAGGAAGAGATCATAATGATCAACAAAACACTAAGAGAAAATAATATTGCAGCAGGTTTTTTAACATTAATTAGATTATATCTAGGATACGCTTGGCTGACTGCTGGGTTTGGTAAACTAACAGGTGGATTTGATGCTAGTGGATTTTTAGCAAATGCGGTGAAAAATCCGGTTATGGGTCCGGATGGAAGTCCTGTATATGGTTGGTATGTAACGTTTATTGAAAGCTTTGCCCTTCCAAATGCTGCTTTATTCAATGTGATGATTCCATGGGGAGAGTTCTTGGTTGGATTAGGACTTATGCTTGGTTGTTTAACTACGGCAGCTGCTTTCTTTGCAGTCGTGATGAACTTTGCTTTTATGCTTGCTGGAACTGTATCTCACAACCCAACAGATATCTTAATGGGCGTTATCATCATGGCAGCTGGATATAATGCAGGTAAATTTGGATTAGATCATTATGTATTACCAATCT
>NZ_LT707409.1:335578-372627 GCF_900156875.1 Robertmurraya dakarensis
CATTTGTGACATGTTTCACAAAGTGCTGATTGTCCGTCAAGTTCATGGTATTCTCTGAGTATAGAAATTATCTTATATATTCCTGAAAGGAAGAGATCATAATGATCAACAAAACACTAAGAGAAAATAATATTGCAGCAGGTTTTTTAACATTAATTAGATTATATCTAGGATACGCTTGGCTGACTGCTGGGTTTGGTAAACTAACAGGTGGATTTGATGCTAGTGGATTTTTAGCAAATGCGGTGAAAAATCCGGTTATGGGTCCGGATGGAAGTCCTGTATATGGTTGGTATGTAACGTTTATTGAAAGCTTTGCCCTTCCAAATGCTGCTTTATTCAATGTGATGATTCCATGGGGAGAGTTCTTGGTTGGATTAGGACTTATGCTTGGTTGTTTAACTACGGCAGCTGCTTTCTTTGCAGTCGTGATGAACTTTGCTTTTATGCTTGCTGGAACTGTATCTCACAACCCAACAGATATCTTAATGGGCGTTATCATCATGGCAGCTGGATATAATGCAGGTAAATTTGGATTAGATCATTATGTATTACCAATCTTACGTAAACTAGCTAACAAAGGTAAAGAAGAAAAAGCACAATCTGCTGCTTAAGAATCGTGAAGAGGGTGACTCATCTTGGGTCATCCTCTTTCTTTTTGGAAAATGGTTTTCTAAAGTACCGTTATCGCTTAAATCTACTAGTTTTGGGTTATTAGAAACCGTCTATTGGCCTGAATTAAGGTTATTCCACCCAAATGCGGTCATTAGACGGTTTCTATTGTACCAGTAATCATTGAAGTTACTTATTTTGGGCTATGAGCGCTTGTTCAGTCCACTGTCGAAGGATACTAGAGTTCAAAAAAGTTATCAAGCATTCATAACCTCTGGAGTAACAGCAGTTGTTTTATCTTTTTTAATAATCACTACAAAAAGACTTGCCAGCAGGCAGAAGACTCCTGCCATCATGAACGACCAGGTGTATGTATTGAAATATTGATAAACCAAGCCGCCGCCAAACGCCGCTACTGCTGCTCCGGCTTGATGGGAAGCAAATACCCATCCGTAAATAATCGCGCTTTTTTTCACACCGAAGATTTGTCTTGAGATATTGATCGTAGGTGGAACGGTAGCTGCCCAATCTAATCCGTAAAACACCGTAAAGATCAAGAGTAACGGAATCGACCCTTGCATGAGCGCATATGGAAGCAATACGAGGGAAGCTCCTCTTAGACTATAATACCAGAACAGCAGCCAGCGGCTATCGAATCGGTCGGAAAGCCAGCCTGACAGCGTCGTTCCGGCTAGATTAAAAATGCCCATGAATGATAGATATGAGGCTGCGGTAACAAGCGGGATTCCAAAGCCAATACAATAGGAAACAAAATGGGTCCCAATTAAGCCGTTCGTAGACAGTCCGCATATAAAGAAGCTTCCGGCGAGTAACCAGAATTCCTTCACTTTTACGGCTTGTAATAGACCATTAAAAGCTGTTGAGATCGGATTTTCCTTATTGACTTCACTACTCTCTGGTTTTTCTTCCTGAAGACCATACGGAAGAAGGCCGACATCCTTCGGTTTATTTTTCATAAAAAGAATGATGACAAGTAGCATGATGAAGCTTAGGGTTGAGATTAAGCCCATCGCCCATTTCCATGAGTATTTCTCGATTAGGCTGGCTAAAATGGGCAAGAGAACTAATTGACCTGTTGCCATACTGGCTGTCAGGATTCCGACTGCAAGTCCCCGTCGTTTTTCGAACCAAGTATTCGCGACATAGGGGCTGATGACGGTTAATAAAAGGCTTGACCCCAGTCCAAAAATGAATCCCCAAATGATCAGCAGCTGCCAGGAATGTGTCATGAAAAAGGTTAAGACAGTACCCGTCAATAAAATGACCATCGACATCATCATCATTTTCTTTAGGCCAATGACATCGATCAATGCGGCCATAAAGGGTCCTGATACTCCATAAAATAACAAACAGACCCCAAAAGCGAGGGAAATCGTTGATCGATCCCAGCCTAACTCTTTTTCAAATGAGTCGATGAATACACCGGAAGAGGAAACCACAATTCCAGCGACAATGATCGAGAAAAAGGTAATGGCCAAGATAAACCAGCTGTAGTGTACTTTTTTCAAAATCTCACCTGCATTTCAATATATTGTAATTTAAGTATAAGATGGGATCTATCTATTAAACAATATAATTTTTTAATCGGATGCTGTGGAATGGAAATTATTGGCGGGTATATGTTTGTCCAATCAATTTTCAATTTCTATCATCTCTTATTATAAGGGAGGTGATTGATATGGGATTGCGTAAAAGATGCAGAAAAATTAGAACCATAGTGATTTGCGGTTCAGGTGCGGGGCAATTCCAAAGAGAAATCACGGTAACAACCAATTATGAGGTATCAGCAGTTCTTGGATGCTGGGCTGTTGATCATGCTTATACGGGCTCTATTTCAGGTGATGAGGTTTCGATTTCCGGTGTATACACCTTATATGTTTGGTATAGCTATGATGAATATACTAAGACGGAAGTGGTTTCGCAGCAAGTACATTATATTGAGAAAGTTCCGCTTGATTATTGGGATCCGGAGTGCAGCAGTACTTCATTTCCAGTAAAAGCGTCAGTCATCGTTCAACCAGATTGCACGGAATCTGAATTCTCTGGGAACAAAATTCAAGTATCCGTGGACTACAAATATGATGTCGAGTTATCTGAAAAGGACACTTTGTGTGTGTATGTTTGTGACGATTGTCAGGAGGGAAGGACATAAGCGTGGAATCACTCCATGCTTTTTTGCTGCTAGCTTTTATTTTCATATTACATAGAAGCAAACAAGAAGAATCAGTTCAAAGGCTTGCTAAATGAGTGGATAGCTAGTATATTAGTATTCAAAATATTCTAACATCTTTTTGTGCATAGAATATGGGTCTTCTAAAAAGCAGTCGTGGAGGAATTGGAATGAAAGCATTTATACACGTTGGAAAACCAGGTATAGAGAATACGCATTTTACAGATTTTGAAGAAGTTGAACCGAAAAAAGGAGAAGTAAAGGTTCGGGTTAAAACGGCAGGGTTAAATCACCGTGATATATGGACATTAC
Organism: Robertmurraya dakarensis; assembly: GCF_900156875.1. Lineage (GTDB taxonomy): Bacteria > Bacillota > Bacilli > Bacillales > Cytobacillaceae > Robertmurraya > Robertmurraya dakarensis. Next base: position 338,694 of record NZ_LT707409.1, read on the forward strand.
ACCGAAGAGGCGAGAATGCCGCGCCAGTAGTCATGGGTTCAGATGGCGCTGGCGTGATTCATGCTTTAGGAGAAGGTGTTGAAAATGTTCAAGTTGGAGACGAAGTGATCATCAATCCAAGTCTAGGATGGCTTCATAAAAGTGCTTCTTCACCAGATGGATTTGAAGTTCTTGGAGTCCCTTCAAATGGAACTTTCGCTGAATATGTCACTATTCCAGCTGAAAATGTTGAACCTAAACCAAAGCATATGACATGGGAAGAAGCGGGTGTGTTTCCATTAGCTGCGATAACGGCTTATCGAGCTCTTTTTACAAGAGGAAAATTAGAGTCCCAGCAAACGGTATTGGTGCCTGGCATTGGGAGTGGTGTCGCAACCTTTGTTCTGTTGATGGCGAAAGCCGCCGGTGCACGAGTTATCGTGACGTCGAGAAGTGAAGAGAAATGCCAGCGTGCTTTAGAATTGGGCGCCGATTTAGCGCTTGATAGCGGAAGCGATTGGAAAAAGCTGATGCAGGGTGAAAAAGTAGATTTAGTTATTGATACAGTAGGAACGGCTATATGGGATAAAGCCATGTCTGTTCTCAAAAGAGGCGGGTCGATTGTTAATTTAGGAGCGACGTCCGGGCAAAAAGTAGAAATTGATCTCAGATACTTATATGGCGGTCAATTCAATATTATGGGAACAGCGATGGGAAGCAGTGAGGAATTTAAAGAGATGGTTGCATTTGTTGAAAAACATGGAATTAAACCTGTCATTGATAGGGTGTTTCCACATGAAAATACACTGGGCGCATTTCAGCGCATGAACGCGAGTACGCAGTTTGGGAAGATTTGTATAAAGATGGGATCTTAGAGTTACATTTTAAAGGGATAGCAAGGGTTTTTAAAAAGGATGCGGCTGCTAAAATAGATGTTAAATGATGATGATGGGGGCACGCCAGTATATTAAAATTTGACTCTTAAAAACTTGTTATTTTCACTGTGTTTCAAAAATAAACGGAAAAATTCCCCTTAAGTTGGGAAATACCCATATTTCCCTAAAAATAAGGGCAAATTTTCCCGTTATATGATCAAAATCGTTGGAAAATGAGTTAATTATAGAGGATAAACGGAGTTTATCCGCTTATTTCCGCATCTTAAGCCTCCATTTATTCATTAGCGGGAAATTCTCCCCTAAAAAGCATGGCAAATTTCTATGCCATGCTTTTAAAATATTAACCTGGTATTTCACTTCTACACTTCAAAAGGGAACCGTTAGACGTAATTAATAGTTAATATATTGTTTTAATTTTCTGAAAATATAATATATACTAATAGAGTAGTTAGCTGCAAGAATTGTATTTTTGAAAAATAAGAGGAGGAAAGATGATGATTGAACATATTGTATTAGTAAAATTCAAGGAAGCATCAGAGGGTCAATTGAATGAGATAGTTGAGCGTTTAGCCAATTTAAAAGATATTCCTGGGGTCATCGCCGCCCAGGCTGGGATTAGCATGAAAAGGGATCACTATGACATTGGTCTTACAGTTCGTTTTGAAGATGAAGAATCATTAAAAAATTATGGGCCGCATCCGATACACCAGGGGGTAGTCGCTTACTTAACTGAAGTTGGTGTAAAAGATTTGAAAGTGGTTGATTTTGAGATTTAATAAGAAATCTGAGGGTAACGGAATATTCTTATGGCCCAAATGTTGATCTTTTTACCGAAAATGGTCATTAAGAAGTTTCTTATGACCCAAGTGAAGTGGAAAACTCCTAAAACGGGTCTTTAGATATATTCTTATGGCCCGGCAGAGACGATAAACGCATAAAACGGGCCTTAACATTATTTTTTATTGCCCTGATGAAAAAAACGGCTTTTAAAAGACTGGTTCTCTATGAATCAGTCTTTTTAATAACAGGTAATCATGTCGAGCACTTTAACTTGTCACCTTTTAGCTTGAGATAGGCAACGTATTTATTGACTGAATATTCTGTAAACATACGAATAATACTACATATCGGGGGGAATGGATTTGGAACAAACAAAAAATAGAACCGTTAGGGCAGCATGTCCTCATGATTGTCCTGACACGTGTTCGATGTTGGTGCAGTTGGAGGATGGGGTCGTGAGAAGTGTAAAAGGGGACCCGGATCATCCATTTACACGGGGAAATTTATGTGTGAAGGTTAAAAACTACGAACAGCGTGTCTATAGTCCGGACCGGATTCTATATCCTATGAAGAGGACCGGAGCAAAAGGCAGTGGTCGTTATGAGCAGATTTCATGGGATGAAGCCCTAAAAGAAATTAGCACACGTTATAAACAAATTATTGAAACAGATGGCTCAGAAGCAATATTGCCTTACAGTTACCTGGGGCAGCAAGGATTATTGAACGGCTTGTCTGTTGGAGATGCATTTTTCAATAAGCTTGGTGCAACCATTTCTGAACGTACTTTTTGTGATGCGGGTGCGATCAGCGCTTATATCATGACGGTGGGGCCAACCGTTGGACTGGACCCGGAGAGTATCAGCCATTCCAACTATATCATAATTTGGGCTTGCAATATGCTCAGTAATAATTTACACCAATGGCATTTTGTAAAAGAAGCGAGAAAACGCGGGGCAAAAGTGGTGGTCATTGATCCTGTCAGAACGCAAACGGCGCAGCAAGCAGATTGGTATATTCCGATAAAACCAGGTACAGATGTTGCGCTAGCATTGGGGATGATGCATGTCATCATAAAAGAAGATTTACTCGACCACGATTATATTGATCAGTATACCGTTGGCTTTACACAATTAAAAGCGAGGGTAGAAGAATATAGTCCAGAAAATGTAGCAAAAATCACAGGCATCCCTCAATCAGATATTATTCAGTTGGCAAGAGAGTATGCGGGAAATAACCCGGCAGCGATTCGAATTGGAGTCGGGATTGAACGGAATTCAAGCGGCGGCCAGGCGGTTAGAGCCATCACAAGTTTGCCAGCGTTAACTGGGGCATGGCGGTATCCCGGCGGGGGAACACTGCAAATGACGATGTATAGTTTTCCTACGAACGGAAAAATCGGCAGTCAGCCTCAATTCATCAAGCCTGGTACAAGAGTGATTAATCAGTGGCGTCTTGGTGCAGCGTTAGCAGGTGAACTAGAGGGCCCGCCGGTTAAGGCTTTATTTGTATACAACTCAAATCCGGCCGTGGTGATTCCTGAACAGGAAAAAGTACTGAAAGGTCTAGCGAGAGAGGACTTATTTACGGTCGTCAGCGAACAATTTATGACGGATACGGCAAGATATGCTGATATTATTCTCCCTGCGACAACGCAGCTTGAGCAGTATGATTTGATGTTTTCGTGGGGTCAACACTACATTACATTAAATCAACCTGCGATTGCTCCGTTAGGGGAGGCTGTATCCAATACCGAGTTATTCAGAAGACTAGCGAAAATTATGAGATTTGACGATCACTTCTTCAACATGACAGATGAAGAATTGGCCCAAGCGTTGATAGATTGGGACTCTCCGGTTATGGAAGGAATCACAATCGGCAGTTTGATAAAAACGGGGTATGCACGCCTGAATCTTCCTAAGCCGGAAGAGTATGCGCCGCATGCAAAGGGGAATTTTCCTACTCCTTCTGGGAAGGTCGAGCTTTTTTCCTCGATAGCCACTCGTGGGAATTTAATATTACCAGCATTTCGTCAAGGTTATACGGAAATGACAACAAACGAAAAGGTTGATCCGCTTCCTAGATACTATGAATCAGTCGAAGCTGACCTAATCGAGCAGTATCCCCTCAATTTATTATCGCCTAAGTCGCATGCGTTTTTAAATTCGAGTTATGGAAACTTCTCACGTAATCTTAATGCTGCCGGTGAACCATTTGCTATCATTCACCCTGATGATGCTAAAAAACGAACTATTGGCGACAATGAAAGAATTAAAATATACAATCAACGCGGCGCGATAGAGGTCAGAGCAGTGATCAAAGATACTGTTCTTCCTGGGGTTATCGTTGTTCCAATGGGATATTGGCCATCGCGATCAAATGGTGCTACAGTAAATGCAATCACCACTACGCAGTTCGCCGATATCGGCCATGCACCTACTTTTTCAGATACACAAGTAGAAGTAATAAGTCTAAAGCAGTAAGTTATGATTCATTTTTAAAAAGACATGATCAAATGTGGTTTCTTCTGGAATCACGGTGGTCGTGTCTTTTTTTATTTTCTGTTATCATCATTCTTTATTGACAGATTAAACTTACTAAAGTACACTTTGTTACGTAAAGTAACTAATTGAAAACGAGATAATAGCGAAGAATAATAACAAAATTAGGGAAAGTTATATAATGAAGCGGTTGGTCTTACAATTTTTTTTGGAAAAATTTTTTCAAAATAGAGAAATTGAATGGTAATTAGCTACTATTAAAATATCATTTTTATTACGAAATGGGAGGAAAAGCGGCATGGAAATTGGGATCTACACTCTTGGTGATGTAGGAACTGATCCTCTTACAGGAAAAACGATCAGTGCTCGTCAGCGGATAAAAGAAATCATAGACGCAGCTAAGCTTGCGGATGAAGCTGGGCTCGATATATTTGGGATAGGGGAACATCATCGTCTAGATTTTGCTGCCTCATCTCCTGCGGTCTTACTCGCTGCCATAGCTCAAGACACGAAAAATTTGAAACTAACCAGTACGACAAGTGTGTTAAGTACGCTGGATCCAGTTCGTCTTTTTGAAGATTTTGCAACATTAGATCTGCTTTCAGATGGTCGAGCTGAAATCATTGCCGGCCGGGGAGCCTTTATTGAATCCTTTCCGCTTTTTGGTTATAGTACGGACGACTACGATGAACTATTTGAAGAAAATCTGGATTTGCTGCTGAAATTGAATCGACAGGAGATCGTTACTTGGTCAGGAAAGTATCGTTCACCATTAAGAGATGCTGAAATTGCGCCTAGACCGGCACAAGAGGAAATACCTGTCTGGCTTGGGGTTGGAGGATCACCTGAGAGTGCGATTCGTGCTGGGAAATTTGGTGTTGGCATGGCCATGGCCATTTTACGCGGAGATCCTTTGCGTTTCAAACATCTTGTAGATATTTACCGAAAAACGGGGTTAGAGGCAGGCCATTCACCTGAAAGTCTAAAAGTAGGGGTTACAGGACATGCCTTCCTTGCAAAAAGTACGGAAGAAGCAAAGGACGAATTCTTTCCTTATTATGCTAATTATTGGAGTAATCAAAGAGGAATGACAACAAAATTATCAAAAGGGGACTATGAAGAAATGACAAGCCCCGAAACAGCATTGTTCGTTGGAAGTCCACAACAAATTATTGAGAAAATACTTCGTCAGCACGAGCTTTTTGGTCACACACGTTTCCTTGCGCAAATGGACATTGGCGGGGTTCCATTTCAGAAAGTTGCTAAATCGATTGAATTATTAGCAACAGAGGTGGCACCAGTTATAAAAAAAGCGACCAGGAATTAATAAGCTTGTGCGAACAGAAGAAAACAGGGGTGCGGTACAAAGCCCCTGTTTTCTATTGTTTGTTTAATTTTTCTCTATCTACTGTTTGAGGCGGTTCTTCCAACCAACCGTGCTTAATCATTAAATTTGCCCCATCTTCTGCATATTGTCCGATTTCAGCGGCTAAGCGAACGAAATGTGTGATTAAATCACGTCTAGTACTACCAGCCATGGCTAAGCCATAGTTCCCAATCCCTGTGCCATTTAACATTGTAATATGAAACATCATGAGCTTATCACTAAAAGGTGCTTCTTGAGAATCGGTAACATCCATACTCCAACTCATTGGAACAGGGATATCTTCTTCTTTTAAAATGGAACCAAATACCTCAATATGTTTGCTGGAGATTTTTTTGCCTCTAGTGAAGAAGTCCCTGGAATCCTGTTGCTCTGCTACTTGAGAAAATCCCATGATTAACATTTTACCTACTGCGTTGGTTTCAATGTTATGAAAGAGGTGGGCGATCTCTATTCCTAGTAAGGGTTTTCTGTCACCAAACCAGCCCGTAAGAAAGCTTTGTTTTTTTACATAGTCGGCTTTATCAGGAGGTGATATGTACGGCGGTCTAATGTAAAGACCTTTGGATAATAGGGTATCTTTAATCTTTGAATTGAGCTCAGTATTAAGATGCAAATTTTTATTAAAGTATTCTCGAATGTCTTTTCGAGAACTCATCCCAACCGACATACCATAAGCGGTAAATCCTGATTTCGCCATTTGATTTAAATATTGCAGTGAGAATTCATCAGACCATAATCTCTTTGCTTTTATATTGACATCCTCGTCTGTAAACCCAATGGGAAGCGGGTAATTTTCTTTATTAAAAATATAGCCAGCATCTTCAAGACTCTTATTTGCTATCTCTAAGGCCAACTCTAAAACTTTTTTAATTTCTGCGTCCTCCGCTTTCTCAATAAGATAACGCAAGACACAGATGGACATGCTGTTTGAAATGTACGTCCCCCAGAGGCTGGAAATTTCCGCGGAGGTTAATCTTATATGCTGCTCGGTTTCCATCTTTTACACCTGCCTGTAGTAACGAATCTACAGATAAGGTTTCCTATTTCTGTGATTTTATCCAAATTCCTTCTACCAAAGTAAAGAACTATATCTGTTGGTAAAAATAAGTAATTTGTATTAAAGTAAATATAATATTATCTTCTAAACATTGACAGTTTATTCATTAATCGGTCCAGTTCTTGACTTAACTTAACGGTATCAGGATGTGAGAATCCCTTTTTAATTCCAGAATCTATCATTTTATTTCTAATAAGCTTTATTTTGTTCTCTATTTCAGTATAGTTAGAATACATTGGCATGGTTTTTCTCCTGATATTTACGGTATAGTTCAAAATTATGCCAAAGTTGAAACATAATTGGAATAGATTTGGTAATTCTTGTTTCAAAATTAAACGATTATTTAAAAAATGAATTTGCTAAAAATTTTCTACGGTATAAATAAAGGAAGAGAGGTGGCGGGGTTGAAACATAGGAGAAGGACAGCGTTGTTTATCGGTCTTATTTTATTTTTGGTCTCTGCTATACCATTATTTATTATGGGGCGTGAACTATTCACAGGGTGGCAGATCGACCGGCAGTACTCAATTAACCATGTGTATTCAGAGCAAGGTTTTCCATCCATCATTGATACTCAAGAGATCGAGGTGAATGGAGTACATATTGAAATAATCGAGGAACCTACGGGAAAGAAGGCGAGCCTCACTCCATGGGATGAAGATGAGGGTGTAGAAGCTGGTGATATTGTGAAAATTTATCTTTTAATAGATGGCAGGGAAGTGACATCACCAGATGAAATATGGTTGTCAAATCGTAATCGAGGAAGCCGCTATTATTCATGGTTAGATATCTTAACGGTCAATGAGCAAATTGCCATAGTACAAAGGCTTACTGATGACGATGCAAAAATGGACGAACGTCAATGGAAGATTATTTGGATTGATGAAAAAGGTGACGCATTTGAAGAAGTTATTTCGTATCAAACGCGAAGCGAAAATCCTCTTGCCGTTCGATTGATTGGTTTCTCGGGCACAGCTTTAATGGCGATGGGGTATTACTCTGATCTATTAATGGGGTATCCATCTGTTTTCTTCCCAATTCTGTATCCAATTTTAACAGGAGTTGTAGGGATTCTGCTTTGTATTATGTTTTTTATTCAGTATAAAAGGTATGCAAAATTGGGGACTTAACTAACAGAAGGGATCACTTCGCTACCCCAAATATTGAAGAATTAATTTATATAATGCTATGCACAATCCTAATATGCTCGCTTTCATTTTAGATGGATGATTTCTTTCGCTTCGGAACAGGTAAAAGAAAACAACAATAAATCCTAAAGGGATCCATAACTGAAAGACGCCCTCGTTCGTACTGTGAGAGTATATGGGTGTTATGTAAGTGCTGAGCAAAAAATAAAGGAATATGGTAAAACGTCTTGTTTCTAATTGTTTGCTCCACCTCACTAACAAAAAAATAACAATGATAGCGATGATCGTGATATGAATAGGGGGTAGAAGGAAAGCGCCGTTTCCAAATTTGAATTCCACTTTGTTGACCTCCTTTACTAACAGTGTAGCACCATTCATGGTAAAATGGTGAGCAACTATTATATCGTTAAAGAGGAGGGGCTTCCCTTGCATCCAACGGAATTAATAGAATGGTTGCTAGCAGGTAGTGTGTTAATGATTCTGCTTGTAATCTCTTTCTTTTTCAGAGGAAAAGGGGGAAAAGCTGTACGGTGGGCTGCGGTTGTTTATCTGCTTTCCTATATTATTTTTTATCTGGTCCGTCCATACTGGATCGATATGCAGATCGAAGAAAAAGTTGGTTTTTTACAGATGTATTTGGAGCAGCGGTATCCAGGTGAGACATGGGAAATCTGGACAGTGCCGCATCGTGAAGATGGGTATGAAAGTATGAATCCATATACCATCGGTGTTATTTTTAAAAATGAACCTGAAGTGCAGTATTACTATTTTGTTCGTGACAAAGATATTATTTTTCAAACAAGCTACTCGATTGAAAATGACTTACACATAGATTTATTACATATAGATTAGTGAAACCTATGAAGGGATAAAACGAATACTTGTGAAGGGGTTCTAAAGGAGGCGAAATAAATTGCTCCCGGTTATTTTATCTATTTTACTCGTAATCTCTCTAATTTTTCCCATATATATTGTAGTTCAAAAAAGAAGAACAGCTGGAGTAACGGGGATAAAAACTGCTTTAACTTCAATTTGTTTTTATCTAATTGCGATCACAAACCTTTTAGCTTACTGGTTTAATTTCCTAGGATTATGGAGTTGGTCGATTACAGTTATGTTGTTGATTTTAGGTGCATATTTTACTAAGTATATGGGTGTTTCAGAGAGATGATCTAAGAATGATATAGAGAAACGCCTGCTGCTTTAAGTACGGATTTTATATCTTAATTGCACAGCAAGTTATTGGACATCACCTGTTATTCCGTTTACCATCATAGGTAACATACATATGAAAGGGTGGGAGTATTGAAAATTCTAGTTGTTGGGGCGAATGGTCAAATTGGAAAATATCTCGTCAAGTTTATCCAGGAAAGTGGAAAACATTCGGCAAGGGCAATGATTCGTAACCAAGAGCAAGCAGGTTACTTTGAAGGATTAGGTGCCGAAACTGCTATTGTGGATTTGGAAGGGGAAATCGCTGATATCGCGAAAGCGGCTGAAGGGGTTGACGCTATTGTATTCACAGCTGGATCTGGTGCGCACACGGGCAAAGATAAGACGATCATGGTTGATTTAGACGGTGCTGTTAAAACCATTGAAGCAGCCAAAGAAGCTGGTGTGAAGCGATTTGTGATGGTAAGTTCCTTTGATACGAGAAGAGAAGCCATTCAGTCAGCACCTCCTTCTTTTGCGCCATACGTAGCAGCCAAGCATTATGCTGACGAATGGTTAATCAGGACAGATTTGGATTATACGATCGTGCACCCAGGAGCATTGACCAATGAACCAGGAACAGGAAAGGTTCAGGCGGCAGCGGAAGTGGAAAGAGGCTCAGTGCCGCGAGAGGACGTGGCTCACGTGATTTTTAACTGTCTAGAAGACAACTCAACGATTGGGAAAAGATTTCAAGTGGTAGCTGGAGACACGCCGATTTTAGAAGCGGTGAAACAGCTTTAAACAAATTCTGCCTGCCTCCAAGTGATCATTCGGGGGCAGGCATCTTTATTGGTTGAACCGATGTTGTGCCAAGAAAAAGTAAAATCGTAGACAGATAGGTTTATGAAGGGGTTGAAGAGGAGTGGTCATGGCCGCGGATGTTTTACAGGGTATTGCCATTGCAATTTTAGTTATTTGTTCCGGATTTTATTTTCGTCATCTGGATAAAACCAAAAAACAAAGTAAACTCTCTACCTTTGAATTTGCGATGTATATCATCATTCAGATTGCGTTTTTATTATTTGCCATCAGTTTATTAATCAATATCTTTACCTGAAAAAAACGAGCGTTGTGCTCGTTTTTTTTGTTTTTTAAGATAAAACTACACTGACTTGAACATATTTCCAATCCTGTTGATAAATACTACTCTTACCAAATGATTTCGCGGACAGGGTTAGGTGGAGAAATGTTTAGAAAGAAGAATGCACGACGGCTGCCTGAAAAAAGCTATGAAACAGTAGAAAAAGGCATAAATGACATATTTGAAAAAGCAAAGAAGTCCAGCGACTTTTTAACGATCACACCATTAGAAAGTAATCTGTCACTACAAATTAGTTATTATAAAACGTTGATTGATCCTAATACCCTGCAGAAGTCAGTATTGCCTTTTTTAAAGGAAAGGGCTGCTGAAATAATAAAACTTACTGATCTGAAAAATATCATACCAATAGAGGGTATTAAGTTTATAAATGATCCAATCGAGGTTGACAAAGCCCTTCACGAAGGGTCCCTTGTTATTTATTTTAAAGAAAAAAAAGATGAATTTGCACTCATTGACTTAAGTTATCCTCGCTTGGGTCAGCGTGAAACAAATGATACACAGAATGAGTTTAGTGTGATCGGACCAAAAGTGGGTTTCATTGAAGACTTATCCACGAATCTTCATTTAATTAGGGCTCATCTTAGCACGTCAGATCTTCTTTTTGAAGAAATGATTGTTGGTTCAAGAACGAGGACAAAGGTTGTAGTTGCATATCTGGATGGAGTGACCAATCCTCAATATGTCAATACGGCAAAACAGCGTTTGCAAGAGCTTGATGTCGATGCTTCCTTTGATAATACAGAATTGGAACAAATGATTTCGGATCATGCCAGAACACCTTTTCCTATGTATATCACTACAGAGCGTGTTGACAGGGTAGTTTTTGGACTCATCCAAGGACAGGTCGTGCTAGTAAGTGATAAATCGTCCTATGCTGTGATTGGACCAGCTACATTGATGGAGTTCTTTTCAAATCCAGAGGATTTTTATCTTGGAACGATTACAGCGTCTTTTTTTAAATTAATTCGGGTAGTTGGGATGTTGTTTTCGGTTTTTGCTACTGCCTTTTATGTGGCGATACTAACCTTTCATTATGAAGTGGTACCGAAGGATTTATTGGGTCCGATTATCTTTTCCCGGGCAAATGTTCCATTTCCGCCTGTCATTGAGGTACTGTTTTTAGAGGTTACCATCGACTTATTGAGAGAAGCAGGAGCCAGGCTGCCAACAAAAATAGGGCAAACTCTTGGAATTGTAGGGGCGATTGTAATTGGACAGGCAACGGTTGAAGCGGCGCTAACGAGTACTATTTTGCTCATTATTGTCGCACTTGCTGCGCTTTCTTCCTTCACAACGCCAATCTATAAAATGTCCAACGCGATACGAATTCTGCGGTATCCTTTTATCCTGCTCGCTGCTGTTTGGGGAGGCTTGGGTATATATGTAGGCTTACTCTTGTTAATCGGCCATTTAGCGCGGCTTAAATCATTAGGTGTCCCATTTTTACTGCCGTTGTATCCTTATCGGAGGGGTGGAGCTACCGCTTCCTTTTTAAGGCCCACTTATTTAACATATAGTAAACGTCCTTGGTATCTAAGACCATTAAGTTTAAAGAGATATTCACCGGTTCCAGATAAAGACCCAGAAGAAGGTCTTGATAACGAGTAATTAATCTATGAAGGCTGGATGAACATGAATAAATCGAAAAAGAAATGCGTGTTATTACTATTGTTAATTTGTATGGTTGTTCTTTTTGGCTGTACAAGGACGAAAATTATCGACAAAATTAGTATTGTTCACGTATTTGGGTTCGATCAAGCAGATAATGGTGAATTAGTTGGAAGCGCGTTATTCCCTGATTACACTAAGAGCAAAGATGGTGATCAAATACAATCGTTAGAAGAACAAGCACCAACTAGTTCATTAGTGGTTTCAAAGATGGCAGCACATACGAGTACTCCAGTTGAAATAGCAAAGATTCGGGTGTTGTTATTCGGGAAAAGTTATGCTGAATCAGGGATTGGAGATATGGTTAAACGTCTGATGATGACGCCTCAACTCGGGACACATATTCAAATCGCCGTCTCTACACATTCTGCAAAAGAAACACTGAACACGTTTAAAAAGGAGAAATCTCTCACTTTGACCGAACGGATTCTGCATAATATGCAAGGACAGACTTTGCCTAATATGAATCTTCATGTATTTTTAAATCATTTTTACGGAGAAGGATTGGATGCATATGTTCCTATGCTGACCATTGACAAAAAAGGTACGGTAATAGTTGAAGGGATTGGGGTATTTAAGGACGACAAGTTCAAACTTCATTTAAATCCGAAACAAACGGCGCTATTTTCATTTATTAAAGATAATCGTCCAATCACTACCTTTGAAATAGATCCTGAAGATAAAAAGCATCAAAGAGATATCATCATTGTGAAGTCTAATCGGAGTAAAAAGAAGTGGGATTGGAATCAGGAGAAAGAGGAATTACATCTTCATTTACAACTAGCTGTATCTCTAACTCAGTATCCTGATCGATACAATGTTGATAACCCAGAAGATATTAGAAAAATAAAAGAAATGATTGTCGGAAAAATAGAAAAAGGAATTGAGGACTTATTAGCAACTTTAAAAGAAAAAGAAGTAGACCCGATTGGAATTGGAAATATCGTTCGATCAAAGGATAAGACTTGGGAGGAAGAATCCTTTTATAAGCAATATCCTACTTTGCCGATCCATGTAGATGTGAATTTGGAAATCTTACATTCTGGCCTTGAAGGCTAATCTTTTAGGATGGATTATGATGAACTCAACAGTGAAAGAAAATAAAATGGTATCACCCTACTTTTTGTTTTTTCTGATGCATTCTGTGCAATCAGGTGTTCTAGTATTAAACTTTCAGACAAAGATCATTGGGGGAGCAGGCCATAATGCATGGTTCTCTGTCTTAGCTGTGGGAGTTTTTATGCATGTGATCTTCTTAATGATGCTATACATCTTGAAACATTCAAGTGCCGGAGATATCCTCTCCTTCCACAGAGAAGTCTTTGGAAAAGTTTTGGGTGGTATGTTAAATTTCATTTTGGCAATCTATTTTTCGATTGCTAGTCTCTTCCCTTTATATACGTATATCGATATTCTCCAGATTTGGGTATTTGATGGGATAGCCAGCTGGGAATTCTCATTGCTTTTTTCCGTTGCTATACTTTACGTAGTTGCAGGGGGATTTAGGGTAATCACGGCCATTGCTTTTTGGGGTGTCATCATTCCTAGTTTCATGCTGTTTTCAATATTTTATTTATTTAATTATGTTGAGTTCTCCTATCTACAGCCTTTTTTTAAACACGGACTGAAAGACCATTTCATTTCCGCGAAAGAAGCCGCACCTATGTTTGCAGGATTTGAAGCGATCCTCATCTATTTTCCATTTATTAAAAATAAAGAAAAGTCGCAAAAATGGGGGCACCTTGGTTTACTATATACTACTTTTTTATACACACTCATTGCGCTCATGAGCTTCTTGTTTTTTTCGGCAGGAAAGCTCGAACAATTAACATGGCCAACTTTGACTATGATTAAAATTATTCAATTTCCATTTCTGGAACGATTTGAGTTTATCTTTATTTTTACATGGTTATTAGTCATTATGCCAGTGATTTGCATCTACTTGTGGTCGGCAATCCGGTGTATTAAATTTACGATTCCTCGGATAAAACCAACTTATTTATTGATTTGTTTAGTTGCCATTTTCCATTTTGTTAATAGTGAATTATTGGATATTGAATATTATCGTATATTGGAAGATATCATCATTTACAGTGGACTTAGCTTTCTTTTCGGCTACGTTCCATTGATCTTTTTGATTTCTGTCGTCAGGAATAAGCTGGGGAAATCATCATAGAGGGGATTTAATTAGATGCCTTTTGTCCACGACGCTTTTCAAGTCTAAACAATGTGATTATCGTCACAAAGTTTCTGGCGTTTTTCACGTATGCTTAAGAAAAGCTAAGCGTGATTGGGGGATTCGAAGATGAAGGCATGTAACGTTTTATTAAGTGCTCCACTGCAGCGATTAAAGGATGAGCATATGCATTTACGGGCAGCTATGGATCATTTTTACGAGATCACGGAAGAAATAGAATACGAATCGGGCCCAGGTGTGGTTCAACTGTTTGCGAAATTGCATGAACAGATTTCGGCGTTCAATGTTGAACTGAAGGCACATTCCAAACGAGAGGAAGAAGGGTTGTTCCATTTGATGACTCTCCGTCTGGGAGAGAATGACAAAACCATTCAAGTGATGGAAGAGGAACATGAGAAGGCGGAACAACATCTACAGGATTTTCTAACGGAAGCTGCCAGAGCGGGAGTGGCCATTGATGAATATGATGCTCAAACGATCACAGTCTACGCTGTGCAAGCTTATGCTACCTTAACGCAACATTTTGCAAAGGAAGAAAAAGCATTGTTCCCTTTAGCAGAGAGGATTTTGTCGGTTAACGATATGGCAGAACTTGAAAAGATCTCAGGATAAGTTCTGCATTTAAAGTTTTGTCTAGTTTATAGCAACAATGAAAGGCCTCGGAGGAATCCTCCAAGGCTTTTTTATGGATTTGGGTTTGTCTAGTTTATTGTATTTGCGACTGTGATTGTGATTGAGATTGCGATGGAGAAAGACCCATCGCTGTTTGTGCAGCTTGTAAGTCTAGGTTTAGCTGCTCTTTTACATGAATAGGGTGATAATACCCTTTATTTACCATGTAGTTTGTAATCTGTTCATGTGTACGAATGGCATCGTTTAACTGTTCCGTCAGGGCTTGGCGTAACTCTGGCGTATAGCATTCCGTTAAAGCTAAGGCATAGTTTTTGATACCCGATTTGGCTGCCATTAAGAAGTCGGTAGCAATGACTTGTTCTGTCATACCACCCATTCCTGTCATATCTTTCATAAATTCATTCATGTTATTGCTCCTTTGGCATAAATTGTTGTAATCTCTCAATATGTCCCTTGGCTTGTGTTACATCTTGGTCTAAAATATTTTTTAGTTCACTATCTTGAACTAAACCGCTCATTGTTGATGATTTAGTTAAACAAAGACTTTTAAAGGTCATTAATTCATGTAACTCCAATGTTTCGTGTACACCCAATGTTTTCAATTTTTTCCCCTCCTTTACTCGTCCACAAAGATAAATTACCCGTTTTCTCGCTAGGTTTTCCCTAACAAAATTTGGGATTCTAAGCTAGGGTAGATTTTGCGAAAACGCACCATGGTATTGGGACTTAGAACTGACTGGTTGGTTATTTTACGATAAAGTTCAAATATGAAGGGTAAGATAAACATGTGAATATTTTACGGAAAGAGGGGATTAAAACTGGAAGAAACAACATTGTTCGTGAAAGAAGCTACAATGGAAAAACCGATTCAAACTTTAGAAACGATCCTTATGCAGATGGATGGAATTGAAAGAGCTCTGGTGGACGTAAATGATGGAGAGGTAAAGATTATCTATGATGAAAAACAAGTTAATCTTGACCAGATAAAAAGTAGCATTAACCAATATGGTCTGCATTTAGTTGAGAATAAGTAACGTATTGATTAGATATGCTGACTAAAAAGAAAAAGCTTGTATGAAAAAGTTTCCTTCCGATTAGAGCCAACAAAGTATTGGCTCCTCGAATTTATCAATTTTTGTGAAGTGATTCACATGTTTAATCCATTCCATTATTACTATAATAAAAAAAGCCTTCCATTCAGAAGGCCTTACCAGCTTGCTTTCTTTACGCCAGGAATTTGCCCTTTATAAGCAAGTTCCCTGAAGCAAATACGGCAAAGTTTAAATTTACGATAAACAGAATGTGGTCTGCCACATTTTTCACATCGTGTATATTCTTGAACTTTATACTTAGCTTGTCTTTTTTGTTTAGCGATCATTGACTTTTTAGCCATAGTTTTAATCCTCCTTTTGGAATGGGGCAGGAGACAATAAAAATTATAATATAATAATAATTATAATGAAATAGGCGATTAATGGAAGTGCACTTTAACCTTAAAAAACCCTCTTATATAGGATTTTCAAATTATTATTAGAACTGTCTTTTTCCAATTTTTTTTTGAAAAGGGATCCTAAATAATAAATGAACGATTGAAGATAATTAATTTAGGGGGTGTTCAAATGAACAATTTTAATCAAAATGGTTTTCAATCACAGCAAGGCTTAGGTCAATTTACCAACTCTCAAGAGGTGTTCCAACCTGGGGTTGCAGGGACAGACGCGCAGCAAGTCAGACAGCAAAATGCGCAATCTGCACAAGGTGGAAGCAGTTTTCAGCAAATGGGACAAGGACTTAACGGTTCCCAACAGTCAGTTGGAAGCTTAGGTCAATTCGCGAGCACTCAAGCAGCGTTCCAACCTGGGTTTGCAGGGACTGATGCACAGCAAGTGAGACAGCAAAATACGCAATCTGCGCAAGGTGGAAGCAGCTTGCAGCAAATGGGACAGGGAGTAAACAATTTCCAGCAGTCAGTTGGAGGCATGGGCCAATTCACGAGCTCTCAAGAAGTGTTCCAACCCGGGTTTGCAGGGACTGATGCACAGCAAGTGAGACAGCAAAATGCGCAATCAAGTCAGGATGGAAATGGTTTTTTAAATAGTTAATTTACCCAGTTGAGAGAATCCCCGATAGTAACCACTATCGGGGATTTCTAGTTTAACTAAGCACCCATATTAGGATAAGTGGTTCAGTTATTATGGAGGCAACCTAAAATTACAAGTTAAATAACATGTCAATTCGCAACCATGGAAGGCGCAGTTATTTTAGGAAAACTGGCTGCAAAGGAGATCTTAGCGGATCAAGAATAGGGCAGCTTTGAGAGTGAGTCTGCCCCTCGATTATTAATGCTTAAGAACGAAGGGCAGATATTTAATAGTAATATGGTATTCCTTATGACCCAACGAATAGGGGATTGCTTTAATAGGGATTTGAAGTCGTTCTTATGACCCAAAATGATCGTTTGCGTTTGTTATGGGGATTTTTAAGATTAAAAATCTTCCTCTAACAATCCAACAACCACTTTTCCGATGATTTCTCCTGCAGACTTTGGTGCGACTTTTCCAGGTAACCCTAGTGCCCACAGTGTTTTTAAACCGATCTTTTCGGCATATTGGAAATCGGTCCCGCCCGGTTTGGAGGCGACATCAATGATGAGAGCGTTCTGTGACATATTCGTTAAGACCGCTGGAGTTAAAATCAAATGCGGTATCGTATTAATGCATATATCTACAGTTCTTACCTCGTTTTCGAGCTCTTTTAAATGAATAGGAGTTAATCCGCATTCCAAAACACGGGCCATCTCATCATGATGTTTAGATGCCACCGTGACATTTGCTCCAACACCTGAAAAAATACGCGCAATGGTTTTCCCTACTCGCCCGTAGCCTAGAACCATCACCTTTGAACCATGCAGCATAAACTCTGTATGTTCGATCGCTAGCTTTAAAACACCCTCTGCTGTCGGAATCGAGTTAAGGATAGCTAGATCATCTCTTACAAATAATGGGACAAGCTTTCGATTCGTACTTGAAATTAATTGCTTTAAGTAAGGAGTTTCAATTCCGGTATAAATCACGCAACGCTCCGGTGTTGACTGGAAGAATTCTTTTGTCAAAAAAAGATCACCATCTGAAAAGCTGGCATGAACTTTTCCGTCATCATCGACCCCTGATACTGGTAAAAGCATCGCGTCCACTTGACTGAAGTCTACATCACTAACTGTCATTTTCCATTTTTGAATGTCTTCGTCGGATGCCTGATCAAAACCAACCAGCATAACCTCTGTACCTTTGGCAGCCGCCATTTTTGCTACTTCAATTTGCCGGCTGTCTCCGCCAAATATTAGTAGTTTAAGATTTTTTATCATTGTATTCACCTCGATCTATTTTATTTTACCACTATTATATTGAAGGCAAACATCATTCAAGCATTACGATTTTGGTATTAACAATTTAATTCTTCTTTGGGAGGGGAGTATTCTATTTTATACAAAAATGCTCAGAAGGTTGTTACCGAGAAAAATATTTTAAGATAAACAATTGTCCGATTGACCAAAGCGTCAGGTACGGATCATGAGAGGATGTTTGACATGTGCAAATTATTTTCATATAGATAATTTTTGTAGAAAGGAGAAAAAAGGTTTCTATAGACCCACATCATTACTGCTTGGTAAGATGGGTATGGGATGAGCGGGGGTGACACAATGGATCAGCAAAGATATGATGATTTAAAGCTGGGAGAGCGCGGTGTAATGCTAAGCATTATCGCCTATTTAGCTTTGTCTGTTATTAAGTTAGCAATAGGTTACTTTGCGCATTCTGAAGCGTTAAGGGCCGATGGTTTGAATAATACAACTGATATTATCGCTTCCATCGCCGTGTTGATTGGGCTTAAGATTGCTCAAAAACCAGCAGATTTCAATCACCCTTATGGCCATTGGAAAGCTGAGACCGTTTCCTCGATGGTCGCTTCGTTCATCATGATCGCAGTTGGTCTTCAAGTTTCCTATTCAGCTGTTGTTAATGTTTTTAGAGGTGGACAATCGTCCCCGGACATGATTGCTGCGTGGACAGGCATTTTTTGTGCCATTGTCATGTATGGGGTCTATCGCTACAATAAGTCTCTTGCATGCAAGATTAATAGTCAATCCGTTATGGCAGCAGCAAAAGATAATCTTTCCGATGCATGGGTGAGTATTGGGACGGCTGTTGGGATCATTGGATCGCAATTCCAATTGCCATGGCTTGATCCAGTGGCTGCCTTGATCGTTGGTATATTGATCTGCAAAACTGGCTGGGGGATTTTTCGAGAAGCCTCTCACCAATTAACAGATGGTTTTGACGAAGAAGAGATGAAATCCTATCGTGAGACGATTCAGAATACGCAAGGCGTAAAAGGGATTAAAGACATTAAGGCAAGAAAATATGGGAATAATACGGTGGTTGATGTGGTGATTCTCGTAAATTCCACTTTGGATATTACCAGTGCTCATAACATTTCTACGAATGTTGAAAAAAATTTAGCGGCAAAACATCATGTCTACGACGTTCACGTGCATGTTGAGCCGAATTGATTTTACATATGAGGGGGAGAGGTTAGCGGCTTCCCTTTAATCGTTGATTTCACTGTGTTTGAAAAATAAAGGGGAAAATTCCGCTTATATAGGGAAATAGCCATATTTCCTAATAAATAAAGGGAGTTTTTCCCGTTATATGATCAAAATGTTAGGATTTCACCTCAATTAAAGAGGATAACTGGAATTTCTCCCGTTATTTCTGCCTCTTAAGCCTCCCTTCTAACCATTAGCGGGAAATTTTCCCCCTAGAAGCAAGGGGAATTTCGTAAGTTACTCACTTTTTGCACAGAGCTTAGTTCTCCCTTGTCTCGATCTCTTGAAGTTTTAAAGGCAAGAAAGCATATTCTCCGTCATTCGTAATCTCGCATTTTTGGACGGGAATTGGATGTTTAAAAATTGGCCCGTTTATGACGGTGGTATGGAATTCTCCACCTTCACCGCACGGGTCAATGCCGCGGGATTCCAGCTCCTTCACATACTCAGGTGTAAGTGTCCGCCCTAAATCATCTTCGCGCATTCCGAGCGATAAATTAACGGTCACAATGATGGTTTTGAAGCCCAAATTAATAAATTCATCAACGGCTTCACGATGATTCATTCCCCATAAGGGCATCCCGAGCTGTAATCCGGCCTGGTTCGCCACCTTTTCATGCCAACAGCCATGTTCAGGCATGTCCAAGTCTCCTGTTACCAACGCTTCTGCGCCTTGATTCTTCGCATTTTCCAAAAGCTCTATAAATACTTTTTCATAATCCGTCCAACTTGCAGCTGCTGTATAGACAGGCAGTCCGATTGATTTAGCTTGAGCAAGGATAAGCTCCGGAGGCATGCCGTGGGAACGAGAACGTTTCCCTTCTTCCTCGAGCATAACAATGAGTCCAATTGCTTCTCCGTCCTTTGCTGCTTTATATAAGGCGAGGACACTATCTTTTCCTCCGCTAAAAGAAGTAATAAATTTATGGCCGCGCGCACCATTTTTCCAAATCTTAAATTCTGCCATAATATCCCCCAGACTATTTTTTTCGTCCTCTATTTCTTTAATTTTACCACGCTTTAGAGAGCAATGGATGCAAGAATGATAACATTGAAACAGTGAAATCATGGGTTACGGACACCAGAACAGTCCTCGAAACCTTTTTCATCAGAATTCGTCTGTTTATAAAAGGAAGTGATTGGTTTTGTTAAAAAAGTCTCTCGGGGTTATTTTTCTAGCGTCTATTTTGCTTTTCCTGAACGGATGCCGGTCAGATGATCAAACTCAAAATAAGGAAACTTTTGCAGCTAACGAAATTATTGATATGCACGGTCAAACTGAGAATCTAGAACGATTGGATACTTTTGTTAATAACGTCCAAAGTGGGGTTGAGGATGAAGTAGAATTAGTGCGATATACAACGGAAGGCGCACCCATCTTACATAATTTGAAATATAGTGGCTCGACTTTAACTTTTACATTGGATACGACGAAGGATGCTTATGGAAATGGAGGAGTCACGTCATATGACTGCAATAGTATTCGAAAAGAAGAGTCCAATATAGAAACGAAATATGTTCTTGAAGGGTGTCCAAATTCACAAATAAATGAGTTGTTATATATTTCGCATGATGTGGAAAAAGAGGATTATTTTGCTTTTCAGTTAAATTATGGTGTTGGTCAGCGAAACGAAATTAACACTAAGGAAGAAAAACTCTCGATCTATTTGGAGGATGGACAGACCGTTACGGTAAGTGATTTTCAATTTTCAAAAGAAGAAATGAACAATATTTATAGACGAATGATTCTTGGTAGTTATCTCAAACAAAAAATATTATCTAATTCATGCAAGCAGGAGCCTCATGAAAGCTATGAATTAAAGGTTTGGATCAACAGTGCAACTAAGCATTATGAATGGGATGAATGCGATCAAAATAAAGATGGTCAGGAGATGACGGAGTTAGTTCGGGAAATCGTAAAAATATTAGAGGGAAACTCCAGCTATCCGGCAGCTGCATAATTGCGGGAATGGCAGCAATCTTGGAGGACAAACAAAATTAATTTGTGGTGCCTGCCCCATGTGCTAGGGAAGGCACCGATTTTTTATTTTGCAACGATGTCTTGAAATTCGTCGCTGCTTTCTACCACTTTTTTTACATATGTACAAACTGGGATGATTAATTTATTCTCTTCTCTTGCATATTCAACTACTCTGTTTACTAGTTTTCTCGCTAGTCCTCGACCATTGTATCCTTCAGAAACCTCTGTGTGATGCACGCTAATAAGATCTTTTCCGCTTTGATCTTTTCCTTCTTGCGTGAATTCAATTTTACCAATCACTTTCCCATCTTCTTCGATAAAAAATTCATTAGTGCCCGCTTTGATTTCTTCCACTCTGATCGCCTCCAAAATAGTTTTCATAACATTTTTATTATAGCATTAATTTCCAATGATTGAACGCCGGGGATTCTGTTTTCATTCGGACAAGGTCAGGGACTTTCGGAGACAAAGGATATGTTTTATTATGATAAAAGAGGTAAGCTACATTCACCAAAACAAAGGAGTACAGTATGACGATTATTGATAAATTGAACCTGACTAAATATAAAGACATGATCGTTGTTAACCAGCCGAGTGATTATGAGTTGTTTAATAGCTATAAATCCGACTTAACTGGAGAGCATGATGCGATTTTCATTTTTGTAGAAACCATCGATGAAATGGTGAGCCACACTCAGCGGATTATTAAGGAGCAGCTGCTACTTGAAAAAGGTTACTTATTTTTCGCCTATCCGAAAAAGGGGAACAAGCGGTATGAGATATTCATTCATAGAGATGAGATTTTTCCGGCGATGAAAGTGGGAGAAGATGGCTATGTGGGAGATAGCGACGTGAAATTTGCGCGGATGGTGGCGATGGATGAGGTATTTACGGTTGTGGGACTAAAGCGTGAGAAAAAGAAAGCAAAAAAATCATCTGCTGCAAGTCAATGTGTAGCTGATTATGTGGATAAAGTAGCAGATATTGAAAAGCTTTTAGCGAATCACCCAGATGAGTTAAAGTTCTATCAAGAACTAACTCCAGGATATCAAGTAGATTGGGCTCGTTATATCTTTTCTGCCAAACAGCAGAAAACACGTGATAAGCGTCAAGCTCAGATGGTCGATGTTTTATCACAAGGCTACAAGTCGTATGATTTGTACCGTCTGCAAAAGAAATAACCATGAAATAGCCTGTTCCTTATTGAGTTGAGAACAGGCTATTTTCATCTTATTTAATCATAAATTTTTCCACAGTATTAAACGTAAAAGTATCCTCATGATAGGTGTGAACGTAAGCTGTGCTCGATTATCTAAAATAACAAGATGAATGTCTAGTCCTTGGAACTTTTCCAGCGCTTGCTCTCCCGTCATCGCGGTATGTACGGTAAAATAGGTTAATATATCAACGATCGACTCTTCATCTTCCACAATTAAGATAGATTTTTTCATGTTACTCATTCCTTTCATCTATCTATTTTACCGAAAAGTTGTTGCCAGAAGATTGCCGGAGTGAAAAAACTTATATCATGGCTAATGGGGTGAATGTTCTTTTTAAAATATTCAAAATATTCACTCTATAAATTGACTATTGCTACAATGGCAATTTATACTAATTGGAAAGGATTTGTTATAGGTTTAAATAATGGCATTTGAGTGTCGACCAACACTTCAAACGTTCGAACAAGGGAAATGGCTGAATCATAAATTAACTTCTGAATTTTAGATTCAGAATAGAACGAGGAGGAATGAACAATGTCAGAAACAATTTCAATGTCAACACAAACTATTTTAAATCGATGGAGCGTCCATAGGGATGTACTTTTTGAATTAGTGAAGGTGTTCCCGGAGTCAAGTGCAAATTTCCGTCCGACACCGAAGGTTATGAGTGTAGTAGAAATGATTCATCACCTTGCCTGGGTACCAGACTTTTTCTTTTCGGCGATGGAGGGACGCGAGTGGAAAGTTCCGCCTGTTCCGCAAACCCTTGCTGAAGCAAGAGAGCTTCTCGAGGAGTTAACCATTGAACATCGGGCCGTCATTAGCCGATTTACTGAAGAAGATTTACAAAGAGAAGCAACCATTCATGTCTTTAATAAAACGGAACCAATCGCAGAGATGCTGCAAAGGATGATTACCCATGAGGCGCATCATAAAGGGCAATTAATCCTGTATGCAAGATTACTTGAATTAGAGCCTCCGTTTTATACGATTTATTAGGTTGAGAGACTGTTTTTTTAAAAAAAAAAGCTGTAACTACTTATTAATCTCAGTTGTAATCGAACTTAAGATGAACTAGGGGGAAAACTGTCATGAGTAATTATGTTGAAGGGAAAGTTATTATCATTACAGGGGCAGGAAGTGGATTTGGAAAATTGGTTTCTGAAATGGCAGCAGATTTAGGTGCAAAAGTAGTTGCTGCCGATATCAATGAAGATAATCTAAAAATAGTAGTGGAAGGGATTAAAGCTAAAGGACAATCTGCAGAATATGTTGTTGCAGATGTGACAGATAAAGAACAAATGGATGGTATGGCTCAATTTGCAATTGATAAATTTGGCCGTATTGATGTGCTAGTTAATAACGCGGGAATTATGCCGCTTTCATTCTTCTCTGAGCATCGAGAAGCTTCAAAAGCATGGGACAAGTGTATCGATATAAATTTTAAAGGCGTTGTAAATGGTATTAGTGCGGTTTACGATCAAATGATTGCTCAAGAACAAGGACAAATTGTAAATATTTCTTCTATTTATGGTAACTACGGAGTCTATGGTTCTGGAGTGTATTCTGCAACGAAGGCTGCTGTAAAAGTTCTCTCAGACTCATTACGTGTTGAAGCTCAAGGGAAAATTAAGGTAACTACCGTAAAACCTACTGGTGTACCTGGAACAGGGTTAGGTAATTCGATTATTAACGGCCAAGCGATTTTAGGCTTAACTGGACATAATGCGGGAACGTATGCTGAAAACATGGGGAAATTCGTCTCTAGGAAAATGCCGGCAGAATATCTAGATTCAGATAGTGTAAAATACTGGGCGATTTCTCCTGAGGAGCTGGCACAAAATATTATATTCGTTATTAATCAACCTTGGGGAGTTAACATTAGTGATATTACTGTACGTGCTACGGGTGAACAGTATACTTTCTAGTAAACCTAAAGGTATGAAACTACTAAAAAACTTTTCGATTACAAATGACGTGGAGTGAGGTACACGTCATTTTCTTTATGGATTTAGTTCTAAGGATTTTGTCCATGAATTATGGTTTTTGCAACTATAGAATTCTAAATTTTCTAACAATTAATTGACTTATGTTGACCTGGCAATTTATACTAACGGAAAGGAACTAAATGATCAAAGGAGGAAGGAAATGCAAAATCAAAAATCTAAATCAAAAAGTATTTTTACTCCACCAACGTTTGAAACGGTGGAAGAGGAACGTCAACACTTAAAGCAGCGTCTGGCCGCTGCGTTTCGTCTTTTTTCTAGATTCGGATTTGATGAAGGGGTCGCTGGTCATATCACCGCAAGGGATCCTGAACGAAAGGACCACTTTTGGGTGAATCCGTTTGGTATGCATTTTGGACAAATCAAGGCCTCTGATTTGATCCTTGTGAATCATGAGGGGGAAGTGGTGGAGGGAGATCGTCCGGTCAATCGGGCTGCCTTTGCGATTCATTCCCAAATTCATGCGGCCCGTCCGGATGTCATTGCGGCTGCACATACTCATTCGGTTTATGGAAAAACTTGGTCTACACTCGGCCGCACATTGGATCCAATTACTCAGGATGCCTGTGCCTTTTATCAAGATCATAGTGTGTTTGATGATTACAGCGGGGTAGTTTTAGAAATAGAAGAAGGCAAAAGAATAGCGAAGGCGCTCGGTGAGCGGAAGGCTTGTATCTTGCTGAATCATGGTTTATTAACGGTAGGGAAAACGGTTGATGAAGCTGCCTGGTGGTTTATTACGATGGAACGTTCTTGCCAGGCTCAACTGATGGCGGAAGCGGCGGGAACACCTCGTCTTATCTCGGATGAAGGTGCGAAGGCAGCTGCCTCAGAAGTCGGCACCTCTCGTGCGGGCTGGTTCCAATTCCAGCCTTTATGGGACAGAATTGTGAAGGAACAGCCTGATCTATTAGACTAATCCAGAAATGGCAGATAACTATTTTTAAAGGTTGACCGGGCTCATAAACTAACTCTATAAACAGGTTGCGAGGGATTAACTCGTAACTGAATAAAAGGCCTGACCCCGGGTTAGTAACGCTGGGGGTCAGGCCTATTTTCATAGAGGTTTAATTACACTTTTACAAGTATTTTATTTGGTTCAACTCGGGTAGGGCACGAAAGGTGATCATCTTCCCGGATTACTTAGGATGATGACCGTTTTAGGGTGCTCGGGAATTTGTTTCGGCATCATAACCGGAATGAAGACCGTTAGTTTGGTGAATGAGCAAGAACCGGTTATCATAGTTGAGATGAAGACCGTTAGTTTTGGTGAATGAGCAAGAACCGGTTATCATAGTTGAGATGAAGACCGTTAGTTTTGGTGAATGAGCAAGAACCGGTTATCATAGTCGGGATGAAGACCGATAGATTAGGTGAATGCTCAAAAACCGGTTATCATAGTTGAGATGAAGACCGTNAAAGTAGCAGATATTGAAAAGCTTTTAGCGAATCACCCAGATGAGTTAAAGTTCTATCAAGAACTAACTCCAGGATATCAAGTAGATTGGGCTCGTTATATCTTTTCTGCCAAACAGCAGAAAACACGTGATAAGCGTCAAGCTCAGATGGTCGATGTTTTATCACAAGGCTACAAGTCGTATGATTTGTACCGTCTGCAAAAGAAATAACCATGAAATAGCCTGTTCCTTATTGAGTTGAGAACAGGCTATTTTCATCTTATTTAATCATAAATTTTTCCACAGTATTAAACGTAAAAGTATCCTCATGATAGGTGTGAACGTAAGCTGTGCTCGATTATCTAAAATAACAAGATGAATGTCTAGTCCTTGGAACTTTTCCAGCGCTTGCTCTCCCGTCATCGCGGTATGTACGGTAAAATAGGTTAATATATCAACGATCGACTCTTCATCTTCCACAATTAAGATAGATTTTTTCATGTTACTCATTCCTTTCATCTATCTATTTTACCGAAAAGTTGTTGCCAGAAGATTGCCGGAGTGAAAAAACTTATATCATGGCTAATGGGGTGAATGTTCTTTTTAAAATATTCAAAATATTCACTCTATAAATTGACTATTGCTACAATGGCAATTTATACTAATTGGAAAGGATTTGTTATAGGTTTAAATAATGGCATTTGAGTGTCGACCAACACTTCAAACGTTCGAACAAGGGAAATGGCTGAATCATAAATTAACTTCTGAATTTTAGATTCAGAATAGAACGAGGAGGAATGAACAATGTCAGAAACAATTTCAATGTCAACACAAACTATTTTAAATCGATGGAGCGTCCATAGGGATGTACTTTTTGAATTAGTGAAGGTGTTCCCGGAGTCAAGTGCAAATTTCCGTCCGACACCGAAGGTTATGAGTGTAGTAGAAATGATTCATCACCTTGCCTGGGTACCAGACTTTTTCTTTTCGGCGATGGAGGGACGCGAGTGGAAAGTTCCGCCTGTTCCGCAAACCCTTGCTGAAGCAAGAGAGCTTCTCGAGGAGTTAACCATTGAACATCGGGCCGTCATTAGCCGATTTACTGAAGAAGATTTACAAAGAGAAGCAACCATTCATGTCTTTAATAAAACGGAACCAATCGCAGAGATGCTGCAAAGGATGATTACCCATGAGGCGCATCATAAAGGGCAATTAATCCTGTATGCAAGATTACTTGAATTAGAGCCTCCGTTTTATACGATTTATTAGGTTGAGAGACTGTTTTTTTAAAAAAAAAAGCTGTAACTACTTATTAATCTCAGTTGTAATCGAACTTAAGATGAACTAGGGGGAAAACTGTCATGAGTAATTATGTTGAAGGGAAAGTTATTATCATTACAGGGGCAGGAAGTGGATTTGGAAAATTGGTTTCTGAAATGGCAGCAGATTTAGGTGCAAAAGTAGTTGCTGCCGATATCAATGAAGATAATCTAAAAATAGTAGTGGAAGGGATTAAAGCTAAAGGACAATCTGCAGAATATGTTGTTGCAGATGTGACAGATAAAGAACAAATGGATGGTATGGCTCAATTTGCAATTGATAAATTTGGCCGTATTGATGTGCTAGTTAATAACGCGGGAATTATGCCGCTTTCATTCTTCTCTGAGCATCGAGAAGCTTCAAAAGCATGGGACAAGTGTATCGATATAAATTTTAAAGGCGTTGTAAATGGTATTAGTGCGGTTTACGATCAAATGATTGCTCAAGAACAAGGACAAATTGTAAATATTTCTTCTATTTATGGTAACTACGGAGTCTATGGTTCTGGAGTGTATTCTGCAACGAAGGCTGCTGTAAAAGTTCTCTCAGACTCATTACGTGTTGAAGCTCAAGGGAAAATTAAGGTAACTACCGTAAAACCTACTGGTGTACCTGGAACAGGGTTAGGTAATTCGATTATTAACGGCCAAGCGATTTTAGGCTTAACTGGACATAATGCGGGAACGTATGCTGAAAACATGGGGAAATTCGTCTCTAGGAAAATGCCGGCAGAATATCTAGATTCAGATAGTGTAAAATACTGGGCGATTTCTCCTGAGGAGCTGGCACAAAATATTATATTCGTTATTAATCAACCTTGGGGAGTTAACATTAGTGATATTACTGTACGTGCTACGGGTGAACAGTATACTTTCTAGTAAACCTAAAGGTATGAAACTACTAAAAAACTTTTCGATTACAAATGACGTGGAGTGAGGTACACGTCATTTTCTTTATGGATTTAGTTCTAAGGATTTTGTCCATGAATTATGGTTTTTGCAACTATAGAATTCTAAATTTTCTAACAATTAATTGACTTATGTTGACCTGGCAATTTATACTAACGGAAAGGAACTAAATGATCAAAGGAGGAAGGAAATGCAAAATCAAAAATCTAAATCAAAAAGTATTTTTACTCCACCAACGTTTGAAACGGTGGAAGAGGAACGTCAACACTTAAAGCAGCGTCTGGCCGCTGCGTTTCGTCTTTTTTCTAGATTCGGATTTGATGAAGGGGTCGCTGGTCATATCACCGCAAGGGATCCTGAACGAAAGGACCACTTTTGGGTGAATCCGTTTGGTATGCATTTTGGACAAATCAAGGCCTCTGATTTGATCCTTGTGAATCATGAGGGGGAAGTGGTGGAGGGAGATCGTCCGGTCAATCGGGCTGCCTTTGCGATTCATTCCCAAATTCATGCGGCCCGTCCGGATGTCATTGCGGCTGCACATACTCATTCGGTTTATGGAAAAACTTGGTCTACACTCGGCCGCACATTGGATCCAATTACTCAGGATGCCTGTGCCTTTTATCAAGATCATAGTGTGTTTGATGATTACAGCGGGGTAGTTTTAGAAATAGAAGAAGGCAAAAGAATAGCGAAGGCGCTCGGTGAGCGGAAGGCTTGTATCTTGCTGAATCATGGTTTATTAACGGTAGGGAAAACGGTTGATGAAGCTGCCTGGTGGTTTATTACGATGGAACGTTCTTGCCAGGCTCAACTGATGGCGGAAGCGGCGGGAACACCTCGTCTTATCTCGGATGAAGGTGCGAAGGCAGCTGCCTCAGAAGTCGGCACCTCTCGTGCGGGCTGGTTCCAATTCCAGCCTTTATGGGACAGAATTGTGAAGGAACAGCCTGATCTATTAGACTAATCCAGAAATGGCAGATAACTATTTTTAAAGGTTGACCGGGCTCATAAACTAACTCTATAAACAGGTTGCGAGGGATTAACTCGTAACTGAATAAAAGGCCTGACCCCGGGTTAGTAACGCTGGGGGTCAGGCCTATTTTCATAGAGGTTTAATTACACTTTTACAAGTATTTTATTTGGTTCAACTCGGGTAGGGCACGAAAGGTGATCATCTTCCCGGATTACTTAGGATGATGACCGTTTTAGGGTGCTCGGGAATTTGTTTCGGCATCATAACCGGAATGAAGACCGTTAGTTTGGTGAATGAGCAAGAACCGGTTATCATAGTTGAGATGAAGACCGTTAGTTTTGGTGAATGAGCAAGAACCGGTTATCATAGTTGAGATGAAGACCGTTAGTTTTGGTGAATGAGCAAGAACCGGTTATCATAGTCGGGATGAAGACCGATAGATTAGGTGAATGCTCAAAAACCGGTTATCATAGTTGAGATGAAGACCGTTAGTTTGGTGAATGAGCAAGAACCGGTTATCATAGTTGAGATGAAGACCGTTAGTACCGGTGAATGCCCAAGAACCGGTTATCATAGTCGAGATAAGACCGTTAGTAGCGGTGAATGAGCAAGAACCGGTTATCATAGTCGAGATGAAGACCGTTAGTACTGGTGAATGCCCAAGAACCGGTTATCATAGCGGAAATGAAGACCGTTAGTTCCGGAGAGTGCCCAAGAATCGGCTTTCATAACCGGAATAAAGTTAGTTTCGGGGACTAAGGGTTGGGAAAAAGGACCCAGCCCCAGATGAAATATCGCTTTACAGCACTAGTAGACAGATTCTTTCTCCCTTCTTCCCCTCGATTAGACTTTTACCAGTATCACATCCGCTTGAACGCGGGTAGGAAATGTTTCAACTTGTAATTCTTCATCACAGCTAGGTTTTACCGAAACTTCATAGCTTCGTACATAGGTTTTCTTTGGATCTATGAGGGATTTTCCTGTTTTAATGTCAAACTCCCAGCCGTGCCAGGGACAGCGAATGAATTCGCCTTCCCTCACAAGTTTTATATCATCGATACTTTCACCGCAAACGTGTATCCCTACGATTTTCCCTTTACAAAGTTCCGCTCCTTGATGCGGACAAGTATTTCTTAAAGCAAAGAACTCTCCATTCACATTAAAGACACCTATCGATTTACCGCTAATAGTAACAATTTTACATGATCCTTCTGGAATTTCGTCAACGGTTCCAATTTTATACTCTATCAAGTTATCACCCTTTTCCATCATTAAGGTAATTTATAAAGTTCTTTCGCATTTTCATAGAAAATTCTATTCTTCATGTCTTCGGGAAGCTTTGGGAATGCTCGCTTTGGATCGTCGAAGTCCCAATGAGGATAGTCTGACGCAAACATCATAATATTTTTTGCATCCATCATTTCTAAATTGGCGAGAAGATGTTTAGGATGATCAGTTGTTTCGAGCGGCTGGGAAGTGATTCGAACATGTTCCTTTACATACTCACTAGGTCGTTTGGTAAGCCATGGCACGGAATCACGTAAACCCTTCCAAGCGTTATCCATACGCCACATGAGGGAAGGAAGCCAGGCCGAACCGCCTTCAACTAGAACAAGCTTAAGGTCTGGGAATCGTTCAAACACCCCTTCGGTTATAAAGCTGACAAGATGTGCTTGGATGGAAAAAGTAAGTCCGACACTCCATTCCATATACGTGGTCGGATAACCAGATGAAGCAGGTGAACATATTCCTAATCCTTCCCCGGTAGGATGGAGGGCGATAGGAAGGCCATAATGTTCACATGCTTCATAAATCGGATAAAATTGCATATGACCATAATTTGTATTTGCCCCAGAATCCATCATAACTTGAACCATATGGGGATGATCGGCCCATTTGGCGATTTCTTCAACGGCTGCTTTTGGGTTTTGCGGAGCAACCGTTATGGAGCCTTTATACCTGCCATCTTTATTGTCCCCATCAAGCCATACATCAACAAGCCACTGGTTATAAGCAGAAGCAAGGTCACTCGCCATGTAAGGGTTAGGATGCATGTTCACATAACCAAGTGGCAGAAGAATCGCATATGAAATTCCATATGGATCTAAAAGATGTTCTCTCATAAAAGATGGATCAGATCCAGGACTGCCGTTATCGGGAGTGACAGCATCTAACCTTAAGACGTGATTTGGATGAATATAAAAGGGTCTGCTAATCAACAAATGAGAGTTATGCCAACGCTTTGGAAGATAAACATGAAGATCCTCAAGGCTTCGAGGTCTAGGGTGAACATCACAATCAATAATGGTGTTACTCATATGATTTACCACTCCTTTTAATTTGTTAACCACGTAATTATAGGTAATTGAAAAACTATACAAAATATTCAGAATACTATTATTAAGTATACTATGTAACTTCTAAAAAATCACATGACATGGAAAGCCATATTAATTGGAGAGAAGTGCTTTTTTTGAATGGACAGGACATATGGAAGCATAGGGCTAGACCGCTTTTAAAAAAATTCCTCATTTTACTTTCATGATTGCTCCTATATAATTTTATTCAAATGAATGTTTGAATGTTGTGAGAGGTGTGAGTTTGATGGTGAATTATGAAGTGGTCATCATTGGCGGGGGACAAGCGGGAATAACCATGGGATACTACTTGAAAATGAAGAAGATTCCTTTTGTGATTTTAGAGAAGAACGAGAGGGTTGGAGATTCATGGAGAAAAAGATATCATTCTTTAATTCTGTTTACACCAAGAAGTTATAGCAGTCTTCCTGGGCTACAGATGAAGGGTCCGGTGAATGAATTTCCAACGAAAGATGATATGGCAGATTATTTGGAGAGTTATGTGAAGCAGTTTGATATTCCGGTTATGTGTAACACCGTTATAAACCAGTTAAGCAAGCAGCAAAATGGTCCGTTCGTGTTAGAGACCAACAAAGGGGAAATAAGGGCATATCAAGTCATCATCGCAACAGGAGCCTTTCAAAAACCTTTTATCCCAAATATAATTGAAAAAAATCAAGATACCTTTCAAGTTCATTCTTCTGAATATTCTTCGCCATTTGAGTTACCAGGTAAAGATATACTGGTTGTGGGAGGTGGTAATTCTGGAGCCCAAATTGCTGTTGAATTAGCCAAGGATCGGAATGTAACGCTTGCTATTAGTCATAAGGTAAAATTTTTACCTTTAACAATAGCTTGGAAAAGTATCTTCCATTGGCTGGAAGCATTCGGGCTGCTGTTTGCAGGGATTGATTCACGAAAGGGGAAGTGGTTCAAAAAACAAAGCGACCCGATCTTTGGAAAAGAATTAAAAGCACTGATCAAAAATAGGAAGATTCGCGTGAATCCTAGAGTGATTGAAGTCGACGGCCAAGAAGTTATTTTTGAGGATAACAGCAAGAGGAAATTTGACAGCATTATTTGGTCAACAGGCTTTGTCCCTTCATACGATTGGGTTAACATAAGAGATGTAATTTCGCCTGAAGGGAAACCAATACATACAAGAGGTGTAACAAAAGTTAAAGGGCTATATTTCATAGGATTGCCTTGGCAATACCAACGGGGCTCGGCGTTGGTATGTGGAGTAAGATTAGATGCGGAGTACTTGGTGCCTATTATTATACAAATGCTTATTAGTATTCTAAGGTTGGTTAACAGTTCCCAAGGAAACGCTTGTCCTTCATAATCGCTATGGAGGACAGTCTTCCTATGATCTTGAAACTGTACCTCATCATTATATTTATTACCATTAGCCAATAATTGTCATAAAGGATTATGAATAATTAGAAAACTCTGATAAAATTAAAGCAGTTTTATGAAAAGTCAAATTGTTCGGGAAAGTAACGAGAGAACGGAAAAATTCGAGAATTTGGTACTTGCTAAATAGAGTTCAAACCCGAGCGTTTTATTAGTAATTTTTATAATTTTGAGAGGAGAAAGAAATGAAAGAGAAACTAACTAACAAATTTCATCAATTTTTACAAGATGCATCAGAAGAGGAAAGCATAGTTTTAGAACATCTGCTTGATGGACTGAAGGAAATAGAGTTAACAAACAAAGCATCCTTAATGCGTTACTTCAAATGAAGCGTGAATTTAATCAACATAGTTATGAAATAACCATGCCGCTGACGGAAATAAGCCATAATAGTAAAAACATTCTCCACGGAGGGGCAACTGCAACCATTCTAGACGAAACAATGGGAAGTTTAGCACATAGTATAGTTCCTGAAGGTTTCTCCGTTGTTACAACACAGATGAACGTAAATTATCTTGCACCCGGAATAGGGGACGATGTTACTTGTCATGCAAGAATAGAGCACAAAGGGTCCAAAACAATCATTTTGTCTGCGGATGTTTTCCGTTCAGATGGCAAAAAGATTGCTCATGCTACAGGTAGTTTTTTTGTTGTAGAGATTAGAATGTATCAATAACGATGATAGATCGAGTTTTGTTTTTCATAGTTTGAATGAGACCGAAATTAACGGTGATACGATCAAGTTTTGGTTTTCATAGCCGGAATGAAGCCCGAAAGTAACGGTGATAGATCGAGTTTAGGTTTTCATAGCCGGAATGAAGACCGAAAGTAAAGGTTGTTAATCTAGTTTAGGTTTTCATAGCTTGAATGAAGACCAAAAGTAACGATGATTAATCGAGTTTAGGTTTTCATAGCTTGAATGAAGACCAAAAGTTACGGTTGTTAATCGAGTTTAGGTTTTCATAGTTTGAATGAAGACCGAAAGTAACGGTGATAGATCGAGTTTAGGTTTTCATAGCTGGAATGAAGACCGAAATTCCCGGTGATAGATTGAGTTTAGGTTTTCATAGCTGGAATGAAGACCGAAAGTAACGGTGATAGATTGAGTTTAGGTTTTCATAGCTTGAATGAAGACCAAAAGTAACGGTGATTAATCGAGTTTAGGTTTTCATAGCTGGAATGAAGAC
>NZ_LT707409.1:376436-453856 GCF_900156875.1 Robertmurraya dakarensis
TTTTCATAGCTTGAATGAAGACCAAAAGTAACGGTGATTAATCGAGTTTAGGTTTTCATAGCTTGAATGAAGACCAAAAGTAACGGTTGTTAATCGAGTTTAGGTTTTCATAGTTTGAATGAAGACCGAAAGTAACGGTTGTTAATCGAGTTTAGGTTTTCATAGCTTGAATGAAGACCAAAAGTAACGGTGATAGATCGAGTTTAGGCTTTCATAGCCGGAATGAAGAAAATTAAAATGGGTGATTGAGAAGGGGCGGCATTAATCAGGCAGCTGTAGATTCTAACAGCAACCTATCTTATTTGTTGATGAAAACTATCGTAGACTTGAACCAAGTCATAATCAATACTGAAGGCCTAAAAATGAGAATAAAAGTGAGTAGTGCAGGGCTAGCCACCTATTTGTACTGGTTGACCTCTTTATTTACTAGAGCAAAGTCTGCGAATAGGAAATGGTGACACGGTTATAAGATCTGGGACGGTCTAATAAAGAAGCAAATGAACCCTCCCGGCTCTCTGAAAAAACAGTTAAGAATTGGAGAGTACAAAACTAAAAAGACTAGACTCTCATTTTGCTAGGAGAGCCTGGTCTTTTTTTAATCTCGCCGAATGAATTTCAAAA
The DNA here is from genome assembly GCF_900156875.1 of Robertmurraya dakarensis. Lineage (GTDB taxonomy): Bacteria > Bacillota > Bacilli > Bacillales > Cytobacillaceae > Robertmurraya > Robertmurraya dakarensis. The sequence goes on from NZ_LT707409.1 coordinate 377,058, forward strand.
GCTTTTAGCTTCTCGAGATAAAACGTGAAAAATACAAGCGAACAATATTGGGTGTTCACCAAATTATATTCCGGCAAGTTTTGAAACAATTCCAAATAGATTAAGATACAAAAGGTTCGTCTCCATGTTGTCTGCTAGTTTGCTTAAATTGGAAATCTAAATTGTTTTGTTCAAGTTTAAAATAATATTTAAATCTTTCTCCACGCAAAATTCTTTTATGAATAATGGCAGGACTTTCCTCAACATAAAAAACTCGATTGACGGATAATGCTGGTTTACCAATAGAGGTTTCTAAATGCTCCGCTTCGAAGTCATTGATTAAAGTTGGTTCTATCTCTACGATAGAATGAGACAAGTTAAGTTTACATTCATTTTGCAGGACATCGTAAATATTCGTTTTATCTAGTTCTTTTTCAAGAATACCCGGAGCTACTTTTAACGGCAGATATACAGTTTCGATAGCAATAGGCTCTTTATTTACATAAACAACAACACTGTAGATTAATATTTCTGCTGAGGCATTTAATTGTAAAGTATTGAGAATACTTTGTGATACGTGTTTTTCAACTGCTTTATGGATAATCTTAGAACTCGGACGCAGACCCTGTCTTATGGCTTGGCGTACAAAACTCATTTCCCCGATTAGATCCTGAGATAGTTTCGGTTTAGCAACAAAAGTCCCAACCCCTTGTTTTCGAAAAATTAATCCCTCATTCATTAAATCACCTAGCGCTTTTCTTGCAGTTGCTCGGCTGATATTATAGATTTCCATTAAACCTCTTTCAGTAGGTAACTGGTCACCTTCTTTTAACGTTCCATCCCTAATTTGCTCCTTTAGCCGTTCTTTTAATTGATAATATAGTGGAATTATGCTGTTTTCATCTAACATATTTTTCACTCATTTCTTTAGTTATTACATACAAAATAGCCCATTCATATAATCTTATTTTACTGATATTATACTGAAAGTAAATGCTCTTCGGAATATTATGTATTTTCTGAAACATGTTGATATCTATTAAAAATTGAAAAAAGTCTTTTAGATATAGGTAGTTCAAGGAAGATCCTAAGTATACTATATTTAAAAATTTTCAATATTATAAGAATTGTTTGACTCTTCATAAAATTAATATTACACTATTTTTATTGGTACGTACAACAAGATGACCCGACAACAATATGTCCTTAAATACAATAAAAAAAAGGGAGGTTAAAAAAGGATGAGTTACTTTGATGCGGTACCATTGGTGATCACAGACCTGATGTCCCAGCATGCCAAAAATTTTCCTAATAGAGAAGCAGTTATTTTCGAAAGTCAGCGTTATTCGTGGAAGGAACTAAATGAAAGAATAAATGTTGTTGCGAATGCGCTGATAAAAAAAGGGGTGAAAAAAGGGGACAAGGTTTCGGTATTTATGTCGAATATGCCACAAAGCATTGAAATTATGTTTGGGGTAATAAAAGCTGGGGGAGTTCTTGTTCCACTAGCAACAATGATAGAGCCCGATACTTTGTTACATATGATAAAGAATTCAGATTCAAAGATCGTTTTCTTTAGCTCAGACAATATTGAATCTATTAATTATGTAAAAGAGAATCATCAGGTTGAGACCGTAGAAGTTGGCAAGAAAGGTTCGGGAAGCTACGAACAGTTTATCGCAAACGTGTCAGCCGAAGAGCCTAATATAGAATTAAAATTTGAAGATGATTGCATAATTCTATACAGTTCAGGAACAACAGGTGTTCCAAAAGGGATCCTACACACGCACTATTCCCGATACATGTTTGCTACGAGATTGGCAATCAGCAACGGATTTACTCAAGAGGCCATTACACTGCTTACAACTCCTTTATACACGAATAGCACTTGGGCACCGATGCTTCCTACATTAGCTGTTGGGGGAACAATTATTGTTATGAAAAAATTTAGCCCGGGTCGTTTTTTAGAAATCAGTCAAAAAGAAAGACCTACGCATTCGGTTATGGTTCCAACTCAATATTACATGGTTCTTAATCATCCAGATTTCGATCAATTTGATGTCTCGTCATTTAAACAGCTGATTTCGGTAGCTTCTCCTCTGCATAAACAAACAAAATTAGAAATCCTGACGAAATTCAACTGTAAATTTGCGGAGCTATATGGTTTGACAGAAGGGCCTGGGACAATGCTTTTCCCTGATAATGTCCTGGAAAAACCAGATTCTGTAGGAAAGCCGTACTTTGGAACAGATATTCGGATTATTGATGAAGAGGGAAAAGAGCTTCCTAAAGGAGAAGCAGGAGAAATTGTGGGCCGAGGCAGCGTTCTGATGAAAGGCTACTATAAGCTTCCGGAAAAAACACAGGAGGTCATATGGTATGACGAAAATGGCAGGAAATATTTAAGAACAGGGGATATGGGCAAGTTGGATGAAGATGGTTTTTTATATATTTTAGGCAGGAAGAAAGACATGATCATCTCAGGCGGGTTAAACATTTATGCAGCTGACATTGAAAACGTTCTGTCAACTCATTCAGACGTTGCTGACTGTGCTGTCATTGCGGTTCCTCATGAAAAATGGGGCGAGACACCGCTTGCACTTGTGGAACTTAAGGAAAATGCTGCTGTGACAGGACCTGAGTTAAAAAGCTGGGTTAATGAACGAGTAAATAAATTTCAACGGGTAGCTGACGTGGAAATAGTTCAGGCATTCCCTCGCAATCATCTTGGAAAAATCCTCAAAAGAGAGCTGCGGGAGAATAGAAGTCAGATGATCAAGCAATAATTTTTTTCGACTGGTATTTGGTTGTAAGTATTGATAACGTTTGCAAAAGATTTTTAATAATTAACTCAATGATGAGGGGGAGAAAAATGAGAAGTAGTAAAAAACCAATCTTAAAGTCTATGACACTATTATTTTTCATGGTAATGACGCTGCTGGTGCTTGCTGCATGCGGTGGAGGTGGAAGTGCTACAACAGGCGGCAATTCAGAAGGTGAGGAAGTTCAAGAAGAAAAAGTCTACAAATTAAGAATGAATTCGCAAAATGCTCCACCAACCGATAAAGAATCATCTTCATATATTGCTCAAGAAGGATTTAAAAAAATGGTGGAAGAAAGAACGAATGGACGAGTAGAGGTTGAGCTCTACTATGCTAACCAATTGGCTGGCCAATCAGAATCATTAGATGCACTTTCTCGCGGTACCATTGATATGCAAGTAATTACTCCAGTTGCATGGGCTGATAAAATTCCTGAGAGCAATTGGTCATCTATACCATTTGGCTGGAAGACTGAGGAGGATTTGCACTATCTTCTCCGTGAATCTGGGCTTGGAGATTTATACGAGGAAGCACTTAATGAATATGGCATAAAACCATTGTTCTATTATCACAGTTCTTTAGCTGGTTATTTTTCCAATGTGCGCATTGCTGAACCTGCCGATATGAAAGGTGTGGTTATGAATACTCAGGGTACCTTAAAAGGAGATTTCTATAAGAAAATGGGAGCAGGTATCGCTAATATCCCATTCTCAGACTACTATGAAGGTTTATTACGCGGCACGGTCGATGCTGTTAGTTTCCCAACCTATGCAGTAGAAACGTATAAACTTGGAGAAGTAGCAAAATATTTAATCGTTCCAGGTGAAGTTTCTCCTGCTATGGGGTTAATTACGATCAATCAAGAGAAATGGAATCAACTTCCAAGTGATCTTCAAGATATTATCATGGAGGTATCAATGGAGATTGAACAACAATCAATGGTTGCTTCTAAAAAGCTAACGGATAAAGGGATTAACTATGCGAAGGAAAATGGCGTGGAAGTGGTTGAATTATCTGATGAAGCACGTAAGGAATTTGTAGATATCGCCAAGGAAACATATTGGAAAGCGTTTGGAGAAACAAATGATAGAACAAAGAAAATGGTAGAGATTTTAGAGGCTAATTCAGAAAAATAATATTTAGAGGGTAAATACATCCATTAATAAAGGCCCTGCAAAGCAGCGGGGCCAAGCTTTTTTAACGAGTCCTGATAGGTAAGGAGGATTAGTAACATGAAGAGTATTTTCATAGGATTTAATAACATTGTCACCAAAATTAATAAAGCAATGGTATATATTACGGGGATATTTGTTTTATTTATGAGTATTATGCTGACGATTGATGTGCTGCTTAGATATTTTTTAAACTCACCAACAGGCTGGGCTTTTGATTTGGCGACTTGGGGTACGGGGCTAGTAGGACTGGTACTGGGAGGATATGTAATGTCAATAGGCAAGCATGTACGGGTCGATTTCTTTTTTGAGAAGTTTTCCTTGAGAGTACAAAGTATTATTGACATGATTAGTGCATTATTTCTGTTCCTCATCGTTTTCTCCTTTGTGTGGCTAGGATTCGATTATGTCACACATTATTACAACATTGGTGCAGTATCAACTGGAGGTACTCAAATGCCTTTATGGGTACAATGGTTAATTATTCCAATAGGGGGATTATTAATTGGGCTCCAGGGGCTTAGTAAATTTATTGAAGATATCTATATCATTATCACAGGAAAGAAACTCTATGATACTGATGGAGTTACTGTAACCGGTAGCAATTCTGTCGGCAGCGGGGAGGTAGTATAGATGGATATCGCTTTAGTTGGAACTATATTATTTGGATCATTGGTATTGTTTATGGCTTTAGGTATTCCTGTAGGGTTCACGATGGGTGGTATTTCTCTAATTCTTGGTTTTGTTTTTTGGGACGGATTGCCGAGTATTGATGGTTTTGTATTAGGATCTTACTCAAAAACAACACAAGCAGTTTTAACTGCATTGCCATTATATATTTTTATGGCAGCCATCCTTATGTACAGTGATTTAGCTGATGATTTGTATGAGGTGGTCTACCGTTGGTTTGGTGGTGTGCGAGGCGGTTTGGCCGCGGGAACTACTTTTATTTCGGCTGTATTTGCAGCGATGGTTGGGGTTGTATCTGTTTCAACTGCCACACTTGGAATGGTGGCTCGGCCGTCGATGTTAAAGCGGGGCTACGATGATAAACTAACACTCGGTGTTATCATGGCAGGGGGAACTTTAGGGATCCTTATCCCTCCAAGTATCGTTATGATTGTATTTGCGTCAGAAGCAGAGGTTTCCGCAGGTGCCCTATTTATGGGTGGAGTGATTCCTGGGATCGTTGCAGCTACTTTATTCATGATCTATGCCTATATTGTCTGTTTATTAAATCCAGAAAAGGGACCTGCCATTCCAAAAGAAGAACGGTTCACTTGGAAAGAGAAGTTTGTCTCCCTTAAAAGCGTAATCATTCCACTAGCGGTTATTATTGTAGTTCTTGGTAGCATCTATTTAGGAGTAGCCACTCCGACAGAAGCAGGAGCCGTTGGTGCTGTAGGTTCTTTAGTGGCTGCAGGTGTTCGAAGAAAATTAACGCTGCCAAACTTAAAAAATATGTTTTTAATGACGGCAGAACTACTTGGACTCATATTCTGGATTTTAATTGGAGCAGTTGCTTATGCCAGGATTGTTTCTGTAACAGGAGTTGGTCAGGCTTTTGCCGAGTTAATTACGGGTGTCGATTTAAATCGCTGGTGGATATTAATCTTTATGATTATTTTCTTCCTAATCATTGGAATGTTTATTGATACGGTTGCGGCTTTATTAATAACAGCTCCATTTTTCATCCCGGCTCTGCATGCGATGCAGTTTGACTTAGTATGGTTTGGGATTATCTTTGTTATAGCTTGCTGTGTTGGAAACTTGTCACCTCCATTTGGTGTCAGTCTTTTCATCATGAAAGGTGTAGCAGAAGACGTCAGCATAAAGACCATCTATTCAGCTGTTTGGCCATTCGTTGTCCTTCTGCTCCTTTCTATGATTATCGTCATGATCTTCCCGCAATTGGTTACATGGCTGCCAGAGGTTATGAGAAATTAAACCTGGAACGCTACGATAGCGGGTTTTAAAAAAATTATATCTAGGGAGGTGAAATCTATGAATGAGAAACTAACTGAAAAATTTCATCAATTTTTACTTGATGCCACAGAGGAAGAAACCATAATCCTAGAGCATGTACTGGATGGAGTGAAACAGAAGAGAGTTAGCAAACAAAGCACGATTAATGCGTTTCTTCAAATGAAGCGGGAGTTTCATGATAATAGCTGTGAAATCACCATACCTTTAACACAAATCAGCAACAACAATAAAAATATTCTCCACGGTGGAGTGACAGCTGCCATTATGGATGAGACAATGGGGAGTTTGGCACATAGTCTGCTTCCGGAAGGATATTCCGTAGTTACAACACAATTGAACATAAATTACCTTGCACCTGGAGTAGGGGATTACGTTACTTGTCAGTCTAGAATGGAACATAAAGGTGCAAAAACCATGGTATTGTCGGCAGATGTATTTCGTTCAGATGGACAAAAGATTGCCCACGCTACAGGCAGTTTTTTTGTAATAAACTCTAGCACATACATTCAAAATTAAGGTCCTTCGAATTGATATATAGAAGCAGGGGATGCTATATTTTAATAGAGTTATATATATAGTAGAAAAATGCTGTTCCACCTTCTTAGCTGGAACAGCATTTTCATCTGCAGCAAAGAAACCGTCTGGTGGGGAGTTGAATCTATGGATATCCGGAAAACCGAAAAGATTGTTAAAAGACTAGAACACCAGCTCCGTAATACCTCACGCCAATTAGTGAATTTCAAGACGGAAGAAGAAACATTGCAATACTTATCAGATTCTTTTCGTTTAGAGCTTTCTGGTGACTTCGTTGGGATTATTATGAAAGAGAGCGAAAAGTTTTGTTTGAAAGTATGGAGTGGTGAATCTATTTCGTTAACCACTGCTTTTCCGATGGAAATCAATCAATGTTCTCCAAGTTTAATGGAAAAAACGATAACGTTTGCTAGGGCTGATGAAGACTGTGAAATTACTGCTATTTTAAAAAAGGAAAAAGTGCCTACATGGTTTACGTTCCCGTTAAAAAATGAGTTAAACCTTTTTGGATTTTGTATTATTGGCTTTTTTCAGGATGTGACGCTATACCCGGAAATGGGAAAAGTCTTTGATGAATTTGGGAAAGATGTAGCCATTGCGATGCTATATCAGAATGAAAAGAACCATAAGCAGAATCTACATCTTTTATTAAATTATCAGCAGGAGCTTTTGAAGGAAACGGTAGTAGGAAATGGATTGGATGGGATCACCGACAAGTTAGGTGAGCTTTTTTCAAAGTCTGTATTAATACTTGATCGGTTCCTAAGACCGATTTCATTCAAACTCATGAATTTAGACAAAGATCTATTTGATGAACTGGTAGAACTTGCAGCCTATGAAGTTACGGACGTACTGTCAAAAAGTAATGAAACTAAACCTGATCAATTAGTCGATAGAAAAATGGCTGTATGGCCTATCAATGGCGGCGGAGATTTATTAGCGTATCTTGCTGTTGACGTCACGAATGAAAAAATGGATGAATATCATCGTTTGAGTATTGATGTTGCCCGAAATATTTATTCCATCCAATTTATTAAACAAAAGCTTGTTTTAGACACGAAAGAGCAAGTAAAGGATAGCTTTATTAATCAATTATTAGTTGAAAAAATAATCGATGAAGATAAAATCATCCAATATGCAAATTTATTTCATTGGGATATCTATCGTTCCAACTGTGTGGCTGTTGTTTTTATAGTTGTTGGGGATAAAGAGCAATCCATGAATTTACTAGAACAAGAAGCACATAAATCATGGCTTTGGGAGCAGTTGAAATCTCAAATCTTACTTACAGATCCCGAGATTTTAATAGCGAATAAAGAAGGCGAGTACATACTAATCTCACCAGCTCATAAAAGCTCGAAAGCATACTGGTCGAAAGTTTATGAGAATTTTAAAAAAACGGTGGAAACGAACAGTAATAATAGTAAGGTTTTTTTAGCAGCAGGTGGAAAAACGACAAAGCTATCAGAGTATTATGATAGTTATCTGCAGGCTGTTAAAGCTCTAAACGTTGTAATGCATCGTTATAAAGATATAGGATTTGCCCTATTCGACGAGTTGGGTGCCTATACCCTGCTGCAGCAATTAAAAGATGAGCAAATGGCCAAAATTTTTGTGAATAAACATCTGCAGCCATTGCTTCAATACTCTGAAGGGAAAACGATGGATTTGTTTCATACACTTCAAGTTTACCTTTATCACAATGGAAATATTAAGGAAACATCGGAGGAGTTATATATTCATAGAAGTACTCTCCTCTATCGGCTTGAAAAGATTGAAAGCTTAATAGAAGTTGATTTGAACTATTCTGAGCATCGATTTGTCTTGATGATGGCCTATAAATTATACGATTTATTTTATGAAAAGGGTGTTTCTTTTTCCTAATATGCAAAAAGGTATGGCAGTGTGCCATGCTTTTTTGTTTTTTGTACTTTATTTAGGAAAATTTAAAGATTGTTTCCTACATGATGAGGGTACAGCGTATTTAGGCAATGTTTTATAATTGAAAGATGGAATATTTAGAATAATTAATCAATTGATAAAAGATGTATTAGGGCGGTAATCAACTTTGAACTGAATGGTCCCGGCCACCGGGTTGATATCCGCAATTTTCAAGATTTTAGGACCAATAAGAGTAGTACTTTCATCATATGAATCTTTAAAAAAGATTCAAAGGAGAGCACTAATATTTAAAGGTAAGGTTTTTCATTGAAAGGGGATTTATATGGATCAAAAATTAGTATCAATGTCTCAGCAATTACTTATCGGAGAAGCCTTAAAATATGCTGCACATATTGTTCCAGAACGAGAAGCCTTTGTCTACGGGGATCTCAGGTTCACATATAAAGACTTTCTTGATCGAGCTTCGCATTTAGCGGGATGGCTCCAATCACATGGGATTGCAAAAAATGACAAGGTGGGCTGCCTCTTTAAAAACGGAATGCCTTTTGTTGAATTATATTTTGGCACAAGCTTATGCGGAGGTGTTTTTGTTCCTGTAAATTTCCGACTCGTCTCGAAAGAAATTGACTATATTGTTAATCAGTCAGATATTAAAATCCTGTTCGTCGAGGAAGAGTTCATTGATAGATTAACCCCAATAATTAGCAAACTATCAAAAGTAGAAATGATTGTATTAGTGGGATGTTCAGACTTTGACCTTGGAATAGGCTTTGTCACTTATGATTCTATTTACGATACTCCTGTAAACTTTCAACAAAAAGAACTTCAAGATGATGACGCCCATGCCATTATTTACACCTCTGGTACGACAGGTAAACCAAAAGGAGCTGTCTTAACGCATAAAAACTTGTATACAAATGGATTAAATAAACTCTATCATTCAAATTTGAGGAAAGATGTAAGGCAGATTGTTAGTGCTCCATTATTTCATGTAGCGGCACTATCGCAGCTAGTACAAAATTGTTTAGTAAAAGGGACAATACATTTACACCGTGATTTTGAACCAGAAAGAATTTTAACAACCATTCAAAACGAAAGAATCAACTCGGTGGGAATGGTCCCTGCAATGTGGAACTTTCTATTCCAGGTACCAAATTTTCAAGACTACGATGTTAGCTCAATAATGTCATGTTCCATGGGAGGAGCGATTTGTCCGCTAGAATTAAAGAAAAGAATCATGGCAGTCTTTGAAAATGCCGAAATTCTTGAATCGTTTGGACAAACAGAAATGAGCCCAGCTACAACGTACTTAACTGGGGAGGATTCATTGCGGAAGACAGATTCAGTTGGCAAACCGGCTATAAATGTACGGGTTCGCGTTGTTGATGATGTAATGAATGATGTTCCAATAGGAGAAATTGGAGAAATAGTCTATCAAGGACCGACTACCATGAAGGAATACTATAAAAATCCGGAGGCAACGAAGGAGGCTTTTAAAGGGGGCTGGTTTCACAGCGGTGATTTGGTCCGAGTGGACGAGGAAGGCTTCATTTATGTTGTAGATCGTAAAAAAGATATGATTATTAGCGGTGGCGAAAATATCTACCCAAAAGAAATAGAAGAAATTTTATATAGGCACACAGACATTTTGGAGGCTTCGGTAATTGGAGTTCCTGATCCTGACTGGGGTGAGAGTGTCAAAGCGTGTATTGTGATGAAGCCCGACAAGCAACTGACAAAAGAACAAGTGATTGAATACTGTCAAAGGTGGCTTGCTTCCTATAAGAAACCGAAGCTTGTTGATTTTTTGGATTCTTTGCCTCGAAATGGAGCTGGCAAGGTATTAAAGACGGTGTTAAGGAATGAAAACTATCAAAAATAACGGTATACACGACTAAGTCCCGTTCTAACAAAGCGATACTCTATGAGGAATCCGCCTATTTGTAAGTGTTAGTTTTCAATTTTTAAAAATAATATTTTTTTACTTTGAGAGGGAGGTTAAATAATGAATACAAATCGATTCTTAAAATTAAGTCTAGCTTTGGTTTTTATGCTTTCTCTTCTATTGTTGGGTGCTTGCAGCAGCGGCAGCTCTAGAAGTGAATCAACAGGAGGAAGTTCTGATGAGGGGAAAGCCGAGGAAAAAGAAGAAAAAATCTATAAATTAAGGATGAATTCCATGAACGCACCACCGACAGATTCAAATACATCATCATATTTGGCTCAAGAGGGATTTAAGGAATTAGTAAAAGAAAAAACTAATGGAAGGGTAGAAATTGAGATATTCTATGCCAATCAGTTGGCTGGTCAGTCAGAGTCATTAGACGCACTCTCCCGCGGAACCATTGATATGCAAGTCATTTCACCTGTTTCATGGACTGATAAAATTCCTGAGGGAAACTGGAACTCGTTACCATTTGGATGGAAGAACGAAGAAGAGCTAGTCTATTTGATCAACGAGTCCGGACTTGGTGACTTATATGCAGAAGCATTAAATGAATATGGAGTGAAACCTTTATTTTACTATCAGAGTTCTGCAATGGCGTTTCTCAGCAATGTTCGAATTTCAGGACCAGAAGATATGAAAGGTGCCATTGTGAATACTCAAGGTACTTTAAAAGGAGATTTTTACAAGGCAATGGGTGCCGGTATTGCCAATCTGCCATATGCGGAGTACTATGAAGGTTTATTACGAGGTACGATCGATGCCGTTAGTTTTCCTGCCTATACATTGGATACTTATAAACTGGGTGAGGTTGTCAAATATGTGACAGTCCCTGGGGAGCTTTCCCCTGGTGCCGCTATGATAGCTATCAGTCAATCAGCGTGGGACGAACTTCCAAGCGATCTCCAAGATCTTGTTATGGAGGCAGCAAAAGAAATTGAGCAGCAAACTATTGCTGCGTCGAAAGCCTATACAGAGCACGGTATTGAGTTCGCAAAAGAAAACGGGTTGGAAGTAGTAGAGTTGTCGGAAGAAGCTCATAAAGAATTTGTAGAGATTGCTAAAGAAACGTATTGGCGGGGATTTGCAGAAACGAATGAAAGAACGAAGAAAATGATCGAAATAATTGAAGAAACGCAAAATAATTAATCTTACTGTTCAATAGTAGATATCTAAAATAATTAGTGTGGCCCTGCAATATGGCGGGGTCATACTTGTGCTTATCAACTTATTAATTTATATATATCTTCTATTTTGGGTCATTTACTGTGAGCATCTTGTGCTTTTAATACATAATGTTGAAAAAACGAATAAAGTTTCCTACATGGTGATGGTACAGAATATTCAGCGAATCTTTTATACTCTAAATATAGTAAATAGTAAAACTACTTTTTATGCAGCAAAATCGAATGGAAATTATCGAATGGGGGAAAAGAACATGTCAAATATTCCATCAATACTTCAAGGGTTACGGATTCCCGTAATCGCCTCACCACTTTTCATCATAAGTAATCCTAAACTAGTTATTGAACAATGTAAGGCAGGAATAGTTGGATCCATGCCAGCACTTAATGCAAGACCTGCTTCTCTGCTTGATGAATGGCTGGCAGAAATTACAGAGGAGCTTGACGCCTACAATGCAAAAAATCCAGAACGTCCGGCAGCACCATTTGCGATTAACCAGATTGTACACAAATCCAATGAACGGTTAGAACAAGACATGGAATTGTGTGTAAAGTATAAGGTACCGCTGATTATTTCTTCTTTAGGAGCACGTAAGGAAATATTTGATGCAGCTCACAGCTATGGGGGAGTCGTTTTACATGACGTTATTGATAATAATTTTGCACACAAAGCGATTGACAAAGGCGCAGATGGTTTAATTGCTGTTGCTGCAGGAGCGGGCGGCCATGCTGGCGAGAAGAGCCCGTTTGCTTTAATTCAAGAAATCCGTGAGTGGTTTGATGGACCACTTGCTTTGTCAGGATCGATTGCAAACGGCAGTTCCATTTTAGCAGCTCAAGCGATGGGCGCTGATTTTGCTTATATCGGCTCTCCGTTTATTGCTACTCATGAAGCAAATGCATCAGACCAATATAAGCAAACCATCGTTGACAGCACGTCTGAAGATATCGTTTACAGCAGTCTCTTCACAGGGGTGCGTGGAAATTATTTGAAACCATCTATCCGGAACGCAGGATTGGATCCTGATAATCTGCCAGAAAGTGATCCATCTAAGATGAATTTTGGTTCAAATGCGGTGAAGCCATGGAAAGATATATGGGGCAGTGGTCAGGGAATTGGTGCGATCACGAAAGTCACAAGCACAGCGGCCTACGTAGACAAGCTTTATCAAGAGTACTGCGATGCAAGGAAGAGCTTGTTAACCAGGTCTGCTGATTACTCTTTACAATCCCTGCAATCCTTATAATCCGTATACATCTAAAAATAGGGGGGCGGCCAAAGTGCCCCTTTTTTTACAACAAAAAGAAGAGGGAGATTCAAATGGGTCAAGAATTAGTAAAGATGTCTCAACAATTACTTATTGGGGAAGCTTTAAAATATGCTGCACACAATGTACCAGATCGAGAAGCATTTGTAGATGGCGATACGAGATTAACTTATCGTGAAATTCTTAATCGAGCTAAACATCTAGCAGGCTGGCTCCAATCACAAGGAATTGCAAAAGATGACAAGGTTGGTTGTATCTTGAAAAATGGAATGCCTTTTGCCGAATTATATTTTGGTACTAGTCTAAGCGGGGGTGTTTTCGTTCCTGTAAACTTCCGTCTAGTCTCTAAAGAGATCGAATACATTATTAATCAGTCAGATATAAAAATTTTATTAGTTGAGGAAGAGTTTATTGATAGAATCACCCCAATTATTAATCATCTTCCAAAAGTAACAATGATTGTTACGGTTGGAGCTCCAGACCTTAACCTCGGTAAAGATACTATCACTTATGAATCGATCTACCATGCTGCTGCAAACCTTCAAAACGTAGATCTTAATGATGATGATGCACACGCCATTATTTACACTTCTGGTACGACAGGTAAACCCAAGGGAGCTGTTTTAACGCATAAAAATTTGTACGTAAATGGATTGAATCGGCTTTATCATGCTAATCCAAGGAGAGGGATTAAGCAGATTGTTAATGCTCCATTGTTTCATGTTGCGGCATTGGCGACACTTGTACAAAATTGTTTATTAGAAGGAACCATTCATTTACAGCGTGAATTTGATCCTAAAGTTGTTTTGGAAACGATTCAAAATGAAAGAATTAACTCAATGTTCATGGTCCCGGCGATGTGGAACTTTCTGTTTCAGGTGCCTAATTTTGAGGAATATGATGTTCGTTCAATGGTTACATGTGCAACGGGAGGAGCCATCTGCCCTTTAGAGATCAAGAAAAGAATCATGGAAGTCTTTGAAAATGCTGAAATTCTTGAAGCGTTCGGACAGACGGAAATGAGCCCGGCTGCAACTTATTTAACCGGGGACGACTCACTAAGAAAGACCGACTCCGTAGGAAAACCTTCTATTAATGTAAGAGTTCGCGTTGTCGATGATGAAATGAATGATGTGCCTGTTGGAGAAATAGGGGAAATTGTCTATCAAGGACCAACTACCATGAAGGAATACTATAAAAATCCAGAAGCAACGAAGGATGCTTTTAAAGGGGGATGGTTCCACAGCGGCGATTTGGTCCGCATGGATGAGGAAGGCTTTATTTATGTCGTAGATCGTAAGAAAGATATGATAATAAGCGGAGGTGAAAATATTTACCCAAAAGAATTAGAGGAAGTTTTATATGGTCACCCAGATATTCTCGAAGCCGCGGTAATTGGAGTTCCTGACCCTGATTGGGGTGAGAGTGTCAAAGCATATATTGTCATGAAGCCTGGAAAGCAGTTGACAAAGGAGGAAGTGATTGGATACTGTCAAAGTTGGGTAGCTTCCTATAAAAAACCAAAGCAAGTTGAATTTTTGGACGCTTTGCCTCGAAATGGGGCTGGAAAGGTCCTAAAGACTGTGTTGAGGACTGAAGTATATCAAAAATAAGGATATATCCTATAAAGAAAGGGCCTGTTCCCGGCAGAGTAAAGAGTTACTGCAGCGGGAATAGGCTCTTATCAATTAGGCGCCAGACCGTAAAATGTCTTTCATTCTTGAGTATACAAACAAGCTTTGAATTTTGGATGCAATTAAAGGCCCAACTAACTTTCAAGATAGTTGGGCTTTTCCAAAATCTCTGAGGTTTTTCCTCAAATCAAATCTGATAATCAAACACATCCATGTATGACTTTTGTGGCTTTTTATAGTTGAAGCCTTTTTCTTTTAGTAACTTTTCTAAATTTAAGTTAATCGATTCTTTGTAGTTGGTCCGCCACACTGCCTTATTGACTTTATCACGAATCGATCCTTTCATATTTGCAAATAGGCAAGTGATTTTTTCTTCATCCTGGTAATACTCAATTAGTTCACCGAGCGTTTCAACGGAGATCGTGTCGATGTCATTTACGGCGATCATGTCCATGATCAAATAGCGAGTTTCTGGTTTTTGACGAAGAAATCCTCTGATTTTTTCATCTAAAACAGAGCTATTGGCAAAGTGAAGGGATGAATCGATTCGAATCAATAATACGTCATCTAACGTATTGGCTTCTGGATAGCGACTAACATTTCGAAAAGCTTTCTTTGCTTCTACATATCCTAACTCAACCACATTGAGTCGTGTACTATTCATTAAAATCAGCATTAGTGTAAAAATAGAGCCCAAGAGAATACCCCACTGAATTCCTACCAATAACGTAATCGTGAAAGTCGCGACCCACGTCCAGCCTTCAAAAGGATTTACTTTAAACAAATGTCTCATTTCACTTATATCAACTAATTTATAAACCGATACGACGATAATGGCAGCGAGTACTGCACTTGGTAAATAATAGAAGAATGAAGTAAAGAAAAGAATCGTAATCAGGACAAAAATGCCAGTAATGACAGATGTTAGCTGGCTCACTCCACCAGCTTCCTTATTGACAGCTGTCCTTGAAAAACTGCCGCTTATCGGGTAGGAGTGGAAACAAGCTCCAATGATATTTGCAATCCCTAATGCCTTCAATTCCTGGTTAGGATAGATCTTATATTTTGCCTTTCGTGCCACTGCTTTAGCGATGGCAAGCGACTCCATAAAACTTAGGATCGCAATGGTTAAGGCCATAGGCCATAGCATTCTGAAGGTGTCGAGAGAAAGGGCGGGCAGGGATAATGTTGGAAGGCCGTTCGGAACACTCCCAACAATTCGCACCCCTTTATCATGTAAGTGAAAAAAGGATACAAGGATAATGGATAAAATAACCAGAAGAAAAGGACCAGGTATCCCTTTTATTTTTTTTAATCCAAGAAGCATCGCAATACTTCCTGCTGCGATCATAACCGTGTATGGATTTATTTCCTGGACATGATTAATGAGTTCGAACAATAGAAGGTGGACTTGTAAACGATCAGAAATCTCTACACCAAGCAGATGCTTAAACTGACTTGCTCCAATGACGATCGCAGCAGCTGATGTATACCCGCTTAATACAGAATGAGGGATGAATTTTACAATAAAGCCTACTTTTAAAAGTCCAAATAAAAGTTGTATGGCCCCTACCATGATGGTTAGAGCTAAAACAAGTGAGATATAATTCGTTGATTGTGGTTCGGCATACACTGAAACTCCTGTAAAAACAAGTAAAGAAGTGGTTGCAACAGGACCAATCGATAAATGCCTTGAAGAAGCAAACAAAGCATAGATAAATAACGGGATCGTCGAAGCATATAATCCCATGACAGGTGGAAGGCCGGCCAGCATGGAATAAGCCATCCCTTGGGGGACGAGCATGATAAAAATGGTTAAACCGGCTATCATATCATGTTGGATATTCCTTCGATTAAGTTGTGGTAGCTGGCTTGGCAAATGTATCGATTTGTTGTTCATTGTGAATCCTTTCCAAAGATTGTATTCTAGGTATCTATTATCATTTCGTTCGGTGGCTGGATAAAAAATGATGATTAATACCATGTTCTGAGATAACCTCATCTATTATCCACAAGCTTGCACTATCTACATAATAGCATGTCTTATTAGACTAGTTAATAGGTTGTGGTTTTAAATTGTTTGAAATGTGTCTATACCCAGTGCAGACAATGAAACGTTCTGTATGAGTTTTGCCACCTTCAAAAAAGGGCCCCCCCGGTAGAGTAAAGCGTTACTGCCCAGGGGAACGGGCTTTTTTTGTCTTATTCGGTATTTAAAAGTCACCTAAACACAACAATTTTTACAAAAAACGACATTTTTCAATAAACATAATTGTGAAATATTTCACTAAGGAGTAAAAAATCTTAAAATCTATTAAATTTAGAAAAATTTAAAAATACTATTGACGTATAAAGCGCTTTCAATGTATATTATAAACAGTTAACTGTTAACACTTTGGAGTTGGGACTATGTATAACACGAAAATTGTCGATAAACAGAAGATGGGTGATCAAGTTCTTAATATTTTAAGAAGAAGGATCATGCTAGGAGAAATTAAGGCAGGAACTCATTTGAAGGAAACTGTTTTATCAAAGGAATTTGGAATCAGCCGAGGGCCGATTCGGGAGGCAATGGTTCAACTTGAAAATGAGGGACTTGTTTCGACACCGCCAAACGGCAGAACGACTGTTGAGGGTTTTTCAGAGAAGGATATTGAGAATTTGTATAATCTCAGAATTAACATTGAAAAATATGCCATCTCGCAGTTAACTCCTGAAGCGATTGAAAAGGGAGAGGCCGAACTGATGCAATATGTGGATGTGATGTCTGCGGCATTGGAACGAGGGGAACGCGAAGTCGAGGGAGATTTAAGCTTTCACTTTCTATTAGTAAAGTTGACTGAAAATAAAAGCTTAATTCAAGCATGGAAAGCCTTGAGCGGTCTAATCAAAACGCTGATTCAAGTAACAACAGATTTCACAATGGCCAAACAAATTGTCGTCATTGAGGAACATACGAGTATGGTTCAGTGGCTCAAATCCCAAGAAATTGAAAAAGCTCAAAAGGAATTAGAACAACATTTGCTTGCTGCTAGAGAATTTTATAAAAGCGCAGTAATTCAATTAAGAGAGGATGACATAACAAGTGACGAAAAAAATTAATGTCGCAATGATTGGTTCTGGAAACATTGGAACAGATTTAATGAAGAAACTATTAAGAAGTGAAGTGCTTAACCCTGCTGTCATGATTGGGGTAGATCCACAATCACAAGGTTTGGCTTTAGCGAGAGAAAATGGAATCAAGACTTTTGATTATGGAATTAAAGGACTTGAAGAAAATCCAGAGCTTGCGGATATCGTCTTTGATGCAACTTCTGCAAAAGCACATCTTGTACATGCAGAAATCCTTAAAAAGCTTGGTAAAAAAGTGATTGACTTAACACCAGCTGCTGTTGGACCGTACTGTGTTCCAGCTGTAAGTCTTGACGAAGAAATGATCAATTCACATGATAATGTAAACATGGTTACATGTGGTGGGCAAGCTACTGTGCCAATTATGAAAGCGATTTCTGATGTAGTGCCAGTTGAGTATGGTGAAATTGTTGCTTCGATTTCAAGTAAAAGTGCAGGTCCTGGAACAAGACAGAACATTGACGAATTCACAGAAACAACGGCAAATGCACTAGAAAAAATCGGCGGAGCAAAGAAAGCGAAAGCACTAATCGTGTTAAATCCTGCTGATCCTCCAATTTTAATGAGAAATACAGTGTTTGCTAAATTAGAAGGAAACTATGAAGGTAAAGAACAAGAAATTAACGATTCTATCTTGAAAATGGTAGAGGTCGTAAAAGAGTATGTACCAGGCTATCATTTAATGTCAGATCCAGTCATCAAAGATGGAGTTGTAAAAGTATTTGTGGAAGTTGAAGGTCTTGGAGATTATCTTCCAAAATATTCTGGAAACCTTGATATTATTACATCTGCAGCTGTTCGTACCGCAGAAGTAATCGCAGCATCAATGCTTGTAAAGGAGAATGCATAATGACTAAAAAAATTACTATTAATGACGTAACACTTCGCGACGGAATGCATGCAATTTCTCACCAGTATACAAAAGAACAAATTGCTGAGCTTACTAGATTAATAGATGAAGCTGGGGCAGATATTATCGAAGCGACACATGGTGATGGACTTGGCGGAAGCTCTCTTCAGTTCGGTTTTTCAAAAGAAACGGAGTCCGATATTATTTCAACAGCAGTAGCTAACGCAAAGAATGCAAAAGTGGCGGTCCTTCTTTTACCAGGAGTTGGAACCATTGATGATTTGAAAAATGCTCGTGATTTAGGAGCTTCCGTTGTACGTGTGGCAACACACTGTACAGAAGCTGATGTTTCTGAGCAGCATATTAAAGCAGGACTTTCTCTAGGAATGGACACTGTCGGATTCCTAATGATGTCACACAGAACAACTCCAGAAAACCTTTTAGAAGAAGCAAAGAAAATGGAGTCTTATGGAGCACAAACAGTATATGTTGTTGACTCTGCAGGGGCTTTAACAATGGATGGCGTTCGTCGAAGAGTATCACTTTTCAAAGAGAATTTAAATGTAGAAATTGGATTCCACGCTCATAACAATCTATCACTTGGAATTGCCAACTCAATCGTAGCGATTGAAGAAGGTGCAACAAGAATTGATGGAAGTCTTGCAGGAATGGGAGCTGGAGCTGGGAATGCTGCGCTCGAGCAATTAGTAGCAGTAATGAATAAATTAAACATTCCACATAATATGGATCTTTATAAAACAATGGATGCTGCAGAAAACGTCATGAAACCGATGATGGTTAGACCAGTACAAATCGATCGACTAAGCTTAACTCTTGGCTATACGGGAGTATATTCTTCCTTCTTATTATTCGCAGAACGCGCTGGTAAAGAATATGGGGTAGACCCACGAGACATCTTAACAAAAATTGCAGAGATGGGCGCTGTTGGCGGACAAGAAGACTGGATTATCCCAGTTGCACAAGAATTAGCTAAGAGTAAATAAATATAAACAAAAAGGGGAGTGTCAATTATGAAAAAAAGAAATCTTTTTCTAGCGGTTTTACTCGTATTATCCGTATTATTGGCAGCATGTTCTAAGCCGCCTTCAAGTTCAGAAGGTGCGAGCAGCAATGGGGGTTCAGAAGGTGAAGCAGAGGCTGAGTCTTATGTAATTAAAATGGGTCACGCGGCGTCGCAAGATCACTTTGCACAGGATTCTGCTGAAAAGTTCAAAGAGTTAGTTGAAACAAACAGCGATGGCAAAATCACAGTTGAAATCTATCCGAATGGTCAGCTTGGCGGGGAAAGAGAAATGGTTGAAGCAATTCAGCTAGGCAACTTAACAATGGCATTTCCTTCTTCAGCTGTATTGGTAGCGTTCTCACCTAGCATGGCAGTTTGGGATTTACCGTACCTATTTAAAGATCATGAAACAGCACACAGAGTATTAGATGGAGAAGTTGGACAAGAAATTCTTGACTCTCTTTCTGATAAAGGCATCAAAGGTCTAGTTTACTGGGAAAATGGTTTCCGTCACTTAACAAATAATAAGGGACCCATTGCAAATGTTGACGATATGAAGGGTCTTAAAATTCGTACATTAGAAAGTCCAATGCAAATTAAATTCTGGTCTGCTACTGGAGCTAACGCAACTCCAATCGCATTTACAGAACTTTATGCAGCATTACAGCAAGGAACAGTTGATGCACAAGAAACACCACTTTCATTAATGTATTCTATGAAATTCTATGAAGTTCAAAAGCATCTTTCACTTACTGGTCACCTATATTCACCATGGCCAGTACTAATCAACCAGAACTTCTATGACAGCCTTCCAGAAGATCTTCAAAAGGTTGTTATGGATGCTGCAGTTGAAACAAGAGATTATAACAGACAATTGTCTCAAGAAGATGAAGCTGCATCACTTGATCTGTTAACAGGCGAAGGAATGGAATATACAGAATTAACAGATGAGCAAAAGAAAGGCTTCCAAGAAGCAATGAGCACTGTTTATGAAGATGTTAAAGCAGAAGTTGGAGCAGACATTTTTGATAGATTGATGGAAGATGTAGGATTGTAATGACAAGATTTAAAGGAGGAGCATTGAAAAATGCTCCTTTTTTAGAAAAAATGTAGAGTTTGGGGGGAATGGGATGGCCATCATTAGAAATATCGATCGTTACTCCGAAAAGTTAATCATTGCTCTTTTTATGATCACAATGACCGTGCTAATTTTCTTACAGGTCGTTTCAAGATACGTTTTTGGAGATTCCATTACGTGGACAGAAGAACTATCACGTTATTTATTTATTTGGCTTATCTTTTTGACAATAGGGGTAGGTTTTAAGGAAAACAAACATATAAGCATTGATATTGTACTAGATCTGTTACCAAAAATTTTACAAAAGTTGATCAGACAGATTACTTATTTATTAGTGTTTGTCGTCGCGGCTCTATTCGTTTGGGAAGGATATGTTCTTGTAATGCAAATGCAAATGTTTGGACAAACATCTGCTAACCTAAGATTGCCTATGTGGTGGGTATATTTATCCTTGCCGGTGGGGTTTTTCTTGTCCACGATTAGACTAATTCAAGCTTCCATCAATTTATGGATGCACAACAGTGAGGAGGGAAGCTGATGTCGCCAGCGATCTTTTTATTCGCCAGTTTAATAATTTTCTTGTTGTTATCTGTACCAGTTGGATTTTCTCTTATTCTAGCAAGTGTGCTTACGATCCTCATGACAGATATTAATTTACCTTTCAATTTAATTACCCAAGTACTGATTACTGCGAACGATTCATTTCCTTTAATGGCCATCCCGTTCTTTATTTTAGCTGGAGACATCATGGGGAAAGGTGGAATTTCGCAAAGACTGTTTAAAGTAGCCAATTCATTTGTAGGGCATTATACTGGTGGATTTGCGATTGCTGCCATCCTAACTGCGATGTTTTTCGCTGCCATCTCCGGATCTGGTCCGGCAACAGTAGCTGCGATTGGTTCAATTATGATACCAGAAATGGTAAAAAGAGGGTATGACAAAGCATTTGCCACTGCCGTTGTAGCAGCAGCAGGTACGATCGGAATTGTTATTCCTCCGAGTATTCCAATGGTTATTTATGGTGTATCTGCAAACGTTTCAATTGGAGATATGTTCTTATCCGGAATCATGCCAGGTGTCCTGATGGGACTTGGATTAATAACTTGGGCAGTTTTATATGCAAAGAAAAACAAGTTTGAGAAAAGTGCAAAAGCAAATATGAAAGAACGCCTGCAAGCGATTAATGAAGGTAAATGGGCGTTATTAATGCCGGTTATTATTTTAGGTGGGATTTACGGCGGGATTTTCACGCCAACGGAAGCTGCTGTCGTCGCGGTTATCTATGGTTTCATTTTAAGTATGTTCGTATACCGTGAATTGAAATGGAAAGATCTTATCAAAGTAACAATGGATTCTTCCATTACAACAGGTACAATTATGATTATTGTTGCTGCAGCAGCTATTTTTGGAAGAATACTAGCATTAGAGCAAATTCCAAATCAAATTGCGCAAGCGGTAACGTCGATATCAGACAACCCTATTATCTTTTTACTAATCGTGAACTTGCTGTTAATTGTTGTAGGTTCATTTATGGAAACCATTGCTGCGGTGATCATTTTAACACCGATTCTTCTTCCGTTAGCAACTGGTTTAGGGGTAGATCCAGTTCATTTTGGAATTATCATGATTGTGAACTTGAGCCTTGGTTTTATCACACCGCCGCTAGGGTTAAACTTATTTGTCGCTTCTGGTATCTCGGGTCTAAAAATAGAGCAGATCGTCAAAAAAATCATGCCGGGCTTTTTAGCGCTAATCCTAGTTTTATTGATTATTACCTACGTCCCTGGAATATCATTAATTTTTCTATGATAACTAGAAAGGCAATTAGTGTTTCCTAATTGCCTATCTATCGTATATCTAATCGTTTTTTAGGAGGAATTCAAATGGAAAAGACTTTTAAAATTACGCTAGTTGACCATGAGTGGGATGATTTAAGTATTGAGGAGCATTGGATTAACCAACGATCCATCGAGGGAAAACCAATTGAATTTCAAGTTTTACAAACAAAAGATAAGGAAACGATTATCGAAAACGTCAAGGATTCAGATGCAATCCTTGTGTTGTATGCGGACATTGATGAGGATGTCCTAAAAGCAGCAGAGAATGCAAAAGTCATTTCCCGATATGGAATTGGCGTGAATATGATTGATGTAGAGGCAGCGACTAAGCTTGGCAAAATGGTAGGAAACGTCAATGATTATTGTATCGACGAAGTTTCTGACCACGCACTAGCGTTTATTTTATCAAGTGCCCGCAGATTGTTTGATTATGATAGACAAACGAAGCAAGGCGGCTGGGATTTCAAAAAGGTCCAGATTCCCTTAAGAGCTTCTGATGCAATTGTTGGTCTAGTTGGCTTTGGAAAAATTCCGGTAAGATTAGCTGAAAAACTGAAAGCCATTGGTTATCAAGTGATGGCGTATGATCCGTTTGTTGATCGTGAAGCAATGGCACAAAAAGGTGTGGTAAAAGCTGAGCTGCATGAATTAGCAGCCAGCAGTGATTTCATTTCCGTGCATGTTCCATTGATTGAACAAACGCGGCATTTAATTTCCACAAAAGAATTTGCGATGATGAAAAACACGGCCTATATCATTAATACGGCAAGAGGGCCAATTATTGATGAAGAAGCTATGATTTCCGCATTACAAGAAGGCAGGATTGCTGGTTGTGGGTTAGATGTGACTGAAACAGAACCACTTCCACAAGATCATATTCTACGTGAGATGGATCAAGTGATTTTGAGTCCGCATGCCGCTTGGTATTCGGAAAAAGCTTTCATTGAAATCAGAGAAGGTGCAATCGGCAATATTTTGGATGTGTATGAAGGGAAAGAGCCGAAGTATTTGGTTAATAAAAGTGTATTAAGCCAAAAATGTTGATTTTTCTAAAATGAGGAGGGGTTTTATGGCGACTAGTGAGGTTTTATTCAAGGGGGTTATCCCACCGGTATCCACGATTTTTAATAGCTCGGGGGAATTTGACCGCGAGGGAATGGGAAAGTTAATCGATTTCCTTATTGAGTCAAAAGTGGACGGGCTGTTTTTCCTAGGTACTGGCGGCGAATTTAGTCAAATGACCCTTGCAGAGAGGAAAGAGATCACCGAATTTTGCGTGAATTATGTGGATGGGCGGCTGCCTGTGTTAATTGGAACAGGAAGTCCGAGCACGCGTGAGGTGATTGACTTAAGTTTACATAGTAAAGAGGTTGGGGCAGATGGAGTGGTAGTCATTAACCCATACTACTTGCAGCTTTCGGAAGAGTTTCTTTTCGAACACTACAGTGAGATTGCCAGCTCTGTAGATTTACCGATTGTATTATATAACTTCCCGCAGCTAACGGGGCAGGATCTGTCGCCTGATTTAGTACTGCGCCTAGTTGACGCTCATTCCAATATTGTGGGCATTAAAGAGACAATCGATCTAGCGGGGCATATACGTGAGATGATTCTAAAGGTAAAGTCTAAGCATCCGCATTTTTCTGTGTTGGCAGGCTTTGATGATCACTTATTGAATACCTTGTCTCTTGGAGGAGACGGAGTGATCCCAGCAACGGCCAATTTTGCTCCGCAATTAACCGTCGGCCTATATGCGGCGTTTAGAAACAACGATTTCGAAAAAGTGATGGAACTGCAGAAAAAGGTAGCTCATTTACCATTGCTGTACAAAATCGCTACACCATTTGTCGGCGTTGCGAAAGAAGCTATGAAAATGGCAGGACTCGATGTATCTACAAAAGTACTGCCGCCTGTCCGCGACCTGAACAAAGAACAACTCGGTGAAATACAAGCCATCCTAAAAAAACTAGACATCATCTAAAATCAGGTACCAGGTACCACCCGTGGACAAATTGCGTAATTTGTCTTTCTGGTGTACCTGGTACCTTTTTTTGTAAACACTCACATAAAAACACAGTCGAATGTTAAAATGTTGATATAATGGGTAATGGAAATAAGCTTTTAATGGTAACTTTAATAGGTATGAGAATTCATAGGGGGAGAATTTCCCTTTAATGCACTGAGAGTAGGCTAAAGGAGCAGATTTAAGTGGAGAAATTCCCGTTAACTTCTCTAAAAAAGACCAAATCCAAGGATTTGGATCATATAACTGGAAAAACTCCCTCTATTTTTAGGGAAATATGAGTATTTCCTAATTTAAAGGGAATTTTTCCGTCTATTTTCAAACACAATAAAATCACTATTCAGTTTTAACAGAGTAATAACTTTGTCAGAGAATTTGATTCATTAAGAGGGGAAAAAATGCTGCCTTACACACTTTGTTTAATAAAATATCGCAATAACATACTTCTTTTAAATAGAAATAAAGCACCAAACATGGGGCTGTGGAATGGTGTTGGAGGGAAAATTGAACAGAATGAATCTCCATTCGAGGGAGTCATAAGAGAAGCTTATGAGGAAACGGGAATTTTGCTTGAAAAAGTAATATACTCCGGAAACGTCATCTGGCAAAGCAATAGAGGGGATTCCGGAATGTATGTATTTATGGCTGAATTACCATCTGTACCAAGTATGAATACTCCTTGTCAGGTAGAAGAAGGAATACTTGCTTGGAAAGATATCGATTGGATTTTAGAACCTAATAATAAAGGTGTCGTCAGCAATATGAAACACTATCTGCCCAAGATCCTAGCTGGCCATCATGAGTTAGAGCACAGATTTATTTATGAAAATGGGGAAATGGTCCACTATGAAGCCGCAAATCTCGAAGTGAGTATAAGAGAAAGCAAGATGTCTAGTAAGCTATGAAAAAGAGTGATCATTCACTCTTTTTTTATGGGGATTCAAAAAAGGGCATATTGATATTCTTTATTTTCTAAATAGTTTGACAAATGTTAAAGTAACTGCTAAAGTAATTTAAGCACTTTTTTTAGTAAAAGAAAAATAACCGGAAATGGGAGGGTGAATGGAGATGGATTTAAACGGGAAGGTTGCGCTTGTGACAGGATCTGCTACAGGAATTGGCCGTGCAGTCGCACTTGATTTAGCTAGATTAGGAGCTTCTATTACGATTAATTATTCTAGGTCAGAAGAGGATGCAAGAAAAACTGCTGACGAGGTTAGGGAATTGGGTGTGGAGGCACTTGTTTACAAAGCTGATGTGAAAGATGATCAGCAAGTTCGCAGTATGGTTGAAGAAACAATCAATAAATTTGGCAGACTTGACTATCTCGTTAATAGTGCGGGAACCACTACTTTTATTCCTCATCAGAACCTAGATGAACTAAAAGAAGAACATTGGGATCAAGTGATGGATGTGAATGTAAAAGGAATCTTTTTTACTTGTCGTGCAGCAGCCGATGAACTAAGAAAAAACAAAGGCTGTATCATTAATATCACCTCGGTAGCAGGATTAGTTGGCGGTGGAAGTTCGATCGCATATGGGGCTTCAAAAGCTGCTGCTATCAGTCTAACAAAATCACTTTCCCGCGTATTAGCACCAGAAGTGCGGGTCAATAGCGTAGCACCAGGGGTTGTGTTAACAAGGTGGATGGATGGGAAAGAGGAATTTGCAAAAAAACTTTCTAAGGGAACCCCTCTAGGCAGAGCTGCCTATGCAGAAGATGTATCAGAAGTGGTTGTGTCTTTAATAACGGGCGCAAACTTTGTAACAGGCCAGAATATTGTCGTGGATGGCGGGCATTACATATAAAACTATTAACGCTTAAGGAGTGAACAGAGTTGGCTGTATCATTACAAAATTTAATTGGAAAGAAATTAGATGAGTACACCTTTAAGTTGGAAGCTGTAAAAGTAAGAGAGCTTGCCCAAGCAATTGGCGATGTAAAAGAGGAATATCTAACGGGTGAAAAGTTATTGCCAACATTCCCTACGATTATCGAGTATTGGGGAGGGGGCTTTGAAGGCTGGTTTGAGCTGGGGATTAATGCGAAAAAGGTCCTTCATGGTGAGCAGGAATATGAATATATCGGAACGATTAAAGCGGGTGATACTCTTACTGTTCGTTCAATAGTGGAAGATGCTTACACAAAGTCCGCTATGAACTTTATTATTCTTAAGAAAGAGTATATCAATGAAAAAGGCGAACTTGTGTTGAGGTCGCGTTCAACCATTATTGAAAGACATTAGGAGGCTCAAGGAAGGTTGAGCGAACAACGCCAACGGCTTCTTAGTGTTTATGAGCTTAATAGTTTCATCTAAAAATAGTAAAGGAACCGACCATTTTCGTTGGTTCCTATTTTTTCGTTTGCCAAAACGCCTATATTTCAAATTCATTCTTCCGTTCTTTGAAAAAATCATAGAAAAATCTTACATTATCAAGTTCAGTCCATTTATCTGTTCTCAAAAGGGGAGCATCCAGATTATAAATCTTTGCATGCAGTGTTCCCAGCATAAATGGAGAATGGGTCGCGATAATAAACTGACAGTTAAAGAATCTTGCCAGTTCATTGATTTCTTTTGATAAGATAATTTGGTTTGCAGGGGAAAGAGATGTTTCAGGTTCATCCAGCAAGTATAAGCCATCTGGCGCAAGATATTCATCAAAAAGTTGCATGGATGTCTCTCCGTTAGAATACTTCTCATTGGCAAACTTCATAATTTCAATTTGTTTGTACATCTGGTAAGAGTGTTTCAACTCTTCCAGCTGTTCTTTCGTATAGCCCAGCTTAGCGTGCTGATACAAGTAACCTTCCTTAAGAACGGCTTCCTGCTGAACCTTCTTAATCTCATATAATATGTCTTCGCTTTTGATGTACATACTATTACGCGGTATTTGATTGCACTCCCCCTCACTATTCGATTGACCTAGCTGGTATGTACAATCTTGCAGGAAATCCTGAGGGTAATCGTTAGTAAGGCTCTCAGCTCCTTTAATATCCAGCTTGTTGGCAATAAAATTTAGCAGCGTCGACTTGCCGGAACCGTTGTTCCCATACAAAACGGTAATGTTATGAAACACAAATACCTCTCCCGTTACATTTTTGAACACATTGTATGGATAGGCATTTGGGTTTTTCACTGTATGAGGGGAAAGTTTGAAGCTTTTTAAATAAATCATCAGGTTAAACCTTCCTTTGAAAAAAATGAATAGATACCTCATTTTACCATGGTTGCAGAAATAAGCTAATGAAGCATATCATGATAGGAGAAGTTTAAGGAGACTCATCATATAAAAGGGCGCTCACTCGAATGTAAGAGTTTAAAAAGGAGGAATTCACTTGAGATGCGGCAGCAAATGCTTTCTTGTTGAGATGGAGGTATTGGGAGAAAAAAGGACTCAGCCAGTGATCGCCAGAACACCCGCAGAGGCTAGAAAGAAGATTCGCCTTCAATACGATGCAGAAGTGCAGGTTTTATCTGTTAGAGAAGAGAAAAATAAATCTAGATAATGACAATTTTAAAAGGAGCATCGGGTGGATGCCCCATTTTTTAAATGAGTTTGGGAACGCAGCATTCAAGATTACTATAATTGGAAATCCGTTCGTTATACGTAAGAAGTGAGATCGAGAGGCGTGAAGCGATACCGTTCGTCGCACCACGTATTATCTAATTATCTATTTTAACATATCATAAATATTATAAAAATTTAATCATTGTAAATACTAAGCTAATCGTTTATATTTAAGATGGGTGAAGGTTAATTGCCTGAATCTGACAATTTTTTAAAAAAGTATAAAGTGAAGGTTAATGGACTCTAGATAGATGAAGCTAGATTTTAAGGCCAGTATAAGGATAGGGGAGTTTCTCCTATTTTTATGCTGGCTTTTTTATTATTTTATAATAGAGGGGAAAAATATGAATGTTTCGTTGATGTCGGTTGTAAACAAATGGAAAAAAGAAGAAGGTCTCCATATTTGTTACTTATTTAATAGAAAGAAATACATTGAATCTGTTGTTTCGTATATTATTTCCGGAATAAGAAATGAAGAAATGGTAGTGTTGGTTGAAAATGATAGAAATATTCTTCATATAAAAAATGAATTAGATAAGCAAATAAGTCAAGCACAGCTTGTTCATTTTCATTATATCAATAATTATGACTTTTACTGGTCGACGGGAGATTTTCATACACAAACCATACTACATTATTTTTCTCAAATTATTAATCCATTACTAGAAACTAGGAAGCCCATACGTACATGGGCCCATGTTGAGTGGGGGGATGAAAAGGAAGTGAACGATAAGATAGAGGATTATGAGAAGATAGCTCATACTTTAATTAAAGAAAAAGAGATCCTTTCAGTCTGCGCTTATGACATCAGCAAAGCTCCCAGTCACTGGCAGCCCATTCTAGCAAATTGTCATAGCGAAATGATCATTGAAGATGATTAATAGAATAGGGTGACTGCGACGGAAACCCATAGAGAAGACCGGTTCCCCCAGGAAACCGGCCTTCTTTCTTTATATAGGGAAAAGAAAGAGAAGAGGACAGGGGATTTTCATCTTTTTAAAATTTTAATAGAATCAAAAAAGCTGAAAAAGGTTGAAACTTTTCGTATGCCTCGTTGCCTCTAATTAGTGAGAGGAGGGAGTAATGACAAAATGAAACATGATCTTCATACTGTGAAAAAAGCGATCAAGGGGGACGCTGAAGCTTTTGAAGAATTGCTTTTTAAAGAAGAAAAGATGCTCTATTATAAGGCGCTTTCTTACGTTGGTAAAAAAGAAGATGCCTTGGATGCTATTCAGGAAACGGCGTACCATGCATTCATGGCAATCGGGAAGTTGCGAAATCCGGAGTATTTTTCAACTTGGCTGTTTCGAATTTTAATCCGTGAATGTTATCGGCTGTTAAGAGAACGAGATCAATTGATTCCTTATGAGGAAAGCGAGTTGCTGAAGAGATTAGACCACAAAGCGGACGAAGAAATTGATTCTTTTCACTTGAAAGAGGCGCTATCAAGGCTAAATTCATCCTATCAAACAGCGATCATCTTATTTTACTATCATGATCTTTCGATTAACGATATTTCCGAAGTAATGGAGAAGCCGGTTAGTACCGTGAAGACAAATTTACGCCGGGCGAGGAAAAAATTGAAAAGTGAGTTAGAAAGGAGTTATCCATTAAATGAAAAAGCCACATGATCCTTATGGAGAGTTTCCACAAGACCAAGTTCGTTCAGCTATTTCTTCGGGAATCGTTAAAGCGAAGGAGCAATTAGAACCGCCTCGTTATACTAAAACCACTAGAAAAAGAAAAATGGTCTATGCTTTGTGCAGTGTGGCAGCCTTATTTGCCATCGTGATCTGTTCTTCCTATTATTCACCAGCTGTGGCTAGCAGTTTGTCCCGGATACCAATTATCGGTTCTGTTTTCGGGAATTCTGATCTGATCAGCCTGCAAAAAGCTCAAAAAAGCGGGTTAACGAGTCAGATAGGAGAGACACAGACAGTAAATGGGATCTCCGTTACACTCGATGAAATCCTATACGATCAAAATAATATTACCATCGGTCTGTTCATTGAATCGGATAAGGAACTTGATCAGTTTTATTTTGGTGCTGGCATGGATTTTACGATTAATGGGAAGACTCCTGCTGGATCGACAGGGACCTATGGGGAAGAGATCCTTTCGGCTAATACTCGGACTGCCATTCAAGAAATCAATGTGACCGAAGAGCTGCCAGAGGAGTTTCAACTGGGATTAACGCTGCATGGTGAAAAGGGGGAAACATGGCATTTCTCAACTCCAGTTGAAAAAATCTCCGAGATTCATAAAATTCCTGTTCAACATTCACAGGATGTAGATGGTGTGCACATAACTGTAACAGAAATGTCCATTAGTGAAACAGGATTAGGCATAGCTTATGAGAGTTATGAAGAAGAAACAGATTTTGAGATAAGCCGCGGCGGAAACATCGAGTTTTTGGTGGTGGATCAAGATGGAAATGAAATTACAGGCCGCTCGGGTGGAGTTGCTGGTGAAAGAGTCAAAGATATCATCGTGTACAAGAGTAATAAGCAGTTTGACCCTATTGATGATCATGTTACAGAGTTGACGATCACTCCTTATGTAGTCATTCCTTCGGCTGGGGGAAGAGTAGAAATCGACGAAAATGGCAAAGAAACAGAGTTAGAATACAAAGGAAATACCATAAAACCGATCGAGTTTGAGTCTTTTAAAGTGAAACTACCACAATGAATTCAGGGGCGATTGTTCAATAAGAACGGTCGCCTTTGCTAAAATTTATTTTCTTTCAAACTAGCGCTATTTGAATGCTAACTTCCAATATAAAGAAACTTTCCTGGTCATTTATGTTAAAATTAATAAGTATTTCAAAAGATTCTAAAAATAATAAGTGTGATGGAATATGGTTAGCGTGGAAAGGGGAATTTATTTCTGTTAATTGTTATTGCGGCTTTATTTTTTGCGGGGATTACTTCTACTTCCTATCAACAATGGATTTTTTCCTTTATTGTATTACTGGGATTCGTTATTTTGTTGTTAATACATAAAAAGAAACGATTTATTATATCGTTACTGTTGTCGTTTCTCATGGGTTTTATATTATTTATGTTTTCTAATAATTTAGTTGAAACGTTAACCATTTCGAAAGAATTAAAGATTATTTTAAATCGTCTTTTTCTAGTTTGGATCATAGCAGGAGTTCTTATGAACTTTCTTTTCTTTAAAAAGAAGGTTTCCTGGTACAATAGTAAACCTGATTGGAAAAATCCTATCGTCTTACCATTTCATAGAGTTAATACATTTTGGTTTTGGATGATTGGTATAGTCGTTAATGTAATGGTTTACTTGTTTTTTATTGTTCAAAAAGATATAGAGTATATCCTATCGCTTATATTGTTTGGTTTATGTTTTTCCTTACTTAATGCTGTTTTTGAGGAAATTATTTGGAGAGGTATTATGCTTTCCGCTCTTAAGGAATTCACATCTACAGGATATGCTATTATTGTGACAAGTATTGGTTTCGGACTTCTCCATCTTTCAATTGGTTTTTCAATTTCTCTTAGTTTGTTGATTTCGGTCACAGGGGTCATTTATGCAGTAATTACACTTAAAACAAACAGCATCTATCCGGGGATTGTTTTTCATGTTGTCATTAATATGGGAATGGTACTAAGCGGGTTTATTATTTAATAAGAGATGACCTATTTATGTTGTATTGAGTGGCACTAACGGCGAATTCCATTTCAACTATCGGGTTCTTTTAAGGTGCAAAACAATAAATCGCGTTATTGTAAAATGTTGATTTCTGCAGTGTTTGAAAATAAGTGGAAAAATTCCTTTTAAATTGGGAAATACCCATATTTCCTAAACATTAAAGGGAGTTTTTCCCGTTATATGATCGGAATCCTTGGATTTTGCCTTTATTAGAGTGGATAAGCGGAAATTCTCCGCTTATTTTCTGCTTGTTAAGCCTACCCGATATACATTAGCGGGAAATTCTCCGCCTATGAATTCTTACCTATTTCTTTACCCATTACTATGCCGTTTTTTCACATTTTTCCTTCCGTAAAGATGCCCTTTTCCAAATTAATTCCTCTTTTGTTCAATATGGGCATTTGCTGATTGACATTCGGGGCAGAGTATCATAATCTAAATATGACAATATGAGTATACATTCATATATGCATGTATTATATATTATAGAGGGTGAAACGATGAGTGAAGAGCAGAAACATGAAGAGACGTTTCATAAAGGGCAGCATTTAGATGAAGAGACGTTATTTGTTGTCTCACAAACGTTTAAAGCGTTGAGTGATCCAACTAGAATTCGCATATTGAACTTTTTATGTACAGGGGAGCATTCTGTCAATGAAATTGCAGAGACGTTAAATTTAGGACAATCAACCGTCTCCCACCAATTGCGTTTTTTGAAAAATTTAAGATTGGTCAAATATAGAAGAGCGGGGACAACTCTGTATTATTCGGAAGATGACGAGCACATCATGAATCTTCTGAAGCAGGCGATTGATCATGCTGCACATCATTAATTGAGGGGGAACTAACAATGGGACACGATCATGGGCATGATCATACACATGGTGCAAATAAAAAGACGTTAATGATTAGTTTTATTATCATTACTGGCTATATGATTATTGAAGCAATTGGAGGATTCTTGACCAATAGCCTTGCGTTATTATCTGATGCAGGACATATGTTAAGTGACGCGATATCACTTGGAATTGCCTTATTGGCTTTTACACTTGGGGAAAAAGCGGCTAATTATAGTAAAACATATGGATATAAACGATTTGAGATTTTAGCAGCGGTCCTTAACGGGATTACGCTTGTATTAATTGCCATTTATATTTTTTATGAAGCTATCCAGCGTTTTCAAAATCCACCTGAGGTGGCTTCAACAGGCATGTTAATGATCGCTTCCATTGGTTTGCTCGTAAATATTTTTGTTGCATGGATTATGATGCGGGGCGGGGATGTAGAAGAGAACTTGAATATGCGAGGGGCATACTTGCATGTGATTAGCGATATGCTTGGTTCCATTGGTGCTATTATTGCTGCACTGCTCATCATATTCTTCGGCTGGGGCTGGGCTGATCCACTCGCTAGTGTCATTGTTGCGGCACTTGTATTACGCAGCGGCTACTTCGTTACGAAATCTGGGCTTCATGTACTAATGGAAGGGACACCGCAAAATGTAAATGTGGATGATGTGGTAGAAACAATCCAAAATACAAAAGGCATTCTGGGCGTTCACGATTTGCACGTTTGGTCAATTACAAGCGGGTTAAATGCACTATCCTGCCATGCGGTTGTTTCTGATTCCATGTCGGTTGCAGAAAGTGAAGTGATGCTGCGTCAAATCGAACATGATCTTGAACACCAAAACATTCATCATATGACGATCCAGTTAGAAACGTCTGCCCATCTGCATGACAACTCCATTTTGTGTAATGCGAAAGCTGAATCATCTGGACACCACCATCACCATCATCACCATTGATGCGTACTGTCATTCCGTTGAACTCCAAGTGCAGTCCTTGGTTAAGCAGGGATTGCACTTGTGTTTTTTGAGGAACGTTAGTGGAAGGATTAATAATCTTATGTTAAAAATAAACCATTTGGAGAGGTAAGAATGTTTTTACATAAAATAAATGATGACTTATCATTAAAATTAATAGAATTAAGTGATGGCGAGAGGGTATTCCAACTAACAGATCATTCAAGAAGTTATTTAAGAGAATGGCTGCCTTGGCTGGATTTCACCATGAAACTCGAAGATACTTTAGAGTTCATCAAAATCTGTTTAACAGGATATGCTGAAAAAAAGAGCTTAAATGCCGTTATTTTATTTAAAGGAGAAATTGTCGGAGTTGCAGGCTACAATAACATTAATCTGTCAAATAAAACGGCATATATCGGTTATTGGCTCGGTGAGGAATATCAAGGAAATGGAATCATGACTGAGGTGGCTAAAGCTTTGACTCATTATGCTTTTAATGAGTTGAACCTTAATAAAGTTGAGATTAGAGCGGCTGCTGGAAATAAGAAAAGCAGGAGTATTCCTGAAAGATTGAACTTTGTGAATGAAGGATGTATTAGACAAGCAGAATGGCTATATGACCATTATGTGGATCATGTGGTATATGGAATGCTGGCAGAAGAATGGTATGAAAAAAATCTACTTTGAAGTAGGTACCGACCTATTTTCAAGTCTAAACAACAAATGGAAGTGAGTACATATATGATGAGCAATGATAACCTTATAGAATTAAAAAATTTCTCAATAGGATTACCCCAAAGTATGAAGTATGGAAATGATAAAGAAATTGTTACAGGAATATGCAAGCAACCAACTGAAGAATCTTTTTTAACAAAAGAAGGATTTCGGGGGGATGGAGTTGGGGACTTGCGGTACCATGGAGGCCCAGATCGTGCTGTATGCGTATATCCTTATGAGCATTATTCACTTTGGGGAACAGAATTTAATCACACATTTTCACCTTCAACATTTGGAGAGAATTTAACTGTAACAAATATGCTGGAAAAAGACGTGAACATTGGGGATGTTTTTCAAGTCGGAGATGCTGTTATCCAAATAACGCAAGGCAGAATTCCATGCAGCACGATAACAAAGAGAACGAATACTCCTTCACTTTTAAAAAGAATGGTACAAACAGGCTTTACTGGTTATTTGTGCCGAGTGTTAGAAGAAGGGTATGTTCGAACTAATTCTAAAATTTCATTATTAGAGCCGCATCCAAAACAGGTAACCATTCTTTATGCCAATGAGATTTACTTCCATGACCAAAAGAATGTGGAAGGGATAAAAAAAGTGCTGGATGTCCAAGAATTGGCAGTAGAATGGCGAGAACCACTGGTAAATCGATTAAAAAAACTTGGTAGTCTTTCTTAAGATTCGTCTATATTAATATATTAAACTCCAACATTAGAGCGCAACTCGAAATAATTGCGTTCTTTTTTTGTAAACGGGTTTCCAAAAAACTGCTGAATATAAATCTACATCTAAAGCCGTATGGAAAATTCATCCTTTAAATGTATGTAAGGATTTCCATTAAATTGTTATATTTAAATTAGGCAGTAAAAATCACGAAAGAAAGTGGCTATTAAAATGGAAAATCTAAAAGGTACTAAGATAATGGCACTATTATGCTTTTTATTCGTCTTGTTTGTACCCACGGCTCAAGTTTCAGCAGAACAGCCTATTGAGGAAAAGCTCAACAACTATATAGAAAACTATTTAAAAGAATACCGTGTTCCTGGTGCATCAGTCGCCATTGTTCAAAATGGGAAGATTTTTTATACAAAATCTTGGGGTGTTACGGGAGAATCCGAGCAACCCGTAAACTCTGAAACTCCTTTTACGATAGGCTCCATCAGTAAATCATTAACCGGGTTAGGTATCATGAAACTAATAAATGAAAATGTGATAGAACTAGATGATCCTGTCCAAAAGTATATTCCTTGGTTTACTTTAGAAGATCAACAGGCATCGGCACAAATTACGATTAAACATTTACTGACTCATACAAGTGGGATTAGTACTTATGCCGGGTTAGCAATATCAGATAAAGAGTCTAATGATACTGACGCTATAAAGAATAATGTAAAAAGCTTATCAAATGTTAAGCTTACTGCACCAATTGGAGTAAAGCATCAATATAGTAATGCGAACTTTCTCATTCTTGGTGCTCTCATTGAAGAAGTGACAGATCAAAGTTTTGCTGAGTTTATGGAACAAAATGTGTTTGTTCCATTAGAGATGAAGAATGCAGGGGCTGATCGAGATTCTGCCTACAGCAAGGGATATTTAAGCGGCTATCAGTCATGGTTTGGGTACCCTCGAAAAAGTTCGGTTGCTTATGATAATAGTGGTGCTCCTTATGGATACATAACGGCAAGTGTAGAAGATATGATTCAATATATTAAATTTATAAGTAAACAAGATTTTAACCATTATTTAAATGAAGAAAACATGAATTTGTATGGTACTCCACATATTCAAACGGGAGAAGATCGATATTATGGTCTAGGAATAAGGATTTCAAATCCAGACTCTAAAGACGAAATGCTCTGGCATTCAGGTTCAACACCCGATTCGCATGCAGAACTGTTTTATCTTCCTGAAACGGACCTGGGTGGAGTAATTCTTACAAATAAAAATAATGTGCTGGAAGAAGAAGGACTGTACTATCTGAAATTTGGTATGATTAATATTTTAAACGGAAAGGAACCTGTAGACATTCCAGAAAATACTCCAACCATTCAATTAGTGACGATCTTATTTATCTGCTTACTTTTTGGATTGTTCATTTATTTAATGATGTCAGCCAAGTCAAATAAAATCTATATCTATAAGAAAGGCTTATTGCGTGTAGCAGGAGTTACTCTTTTTGGTTTTTCTATTGGCCTCATTCCACTGCTTATTTATAGCGTCAGGTCTCCATGGCATACAATCAGCGTGTTCTCACCTGATTTATCACTCCTAACCATCATAACAGCAGTGATTTTAGCGTTAAATGGTTTATTATCGATCAAAATATCATTTGAAAAATAGAAGAAAGATTGGTGATTACTGTACAAATGGTAAAGTTCTAGCATTTCTTTGTCATGAGAGATGCTATTTATTTTGCCGAAAATGGAATCTATGACAATAAAAATAATAATCAAGAACCCTTTAAGAAAAAAATAAAAAAGTTTTTTATAATAACTGTCACAAAACTCATTTATCTGGTGTCTTTATAGTGAAAGCTCTTAGAAGGGGGGAAGTGATGATGGAGGTGAGGGCGAAGTTGTCGGAAAACATCAGCAATCTGTCAGAAGAAGAAAGATTTCAGGATTTGTTTAAACAACATTATGCTCATGTTGTTCGAAAAGTACTGATCATTGTGAAAGAGCAATCCATCGCAGAAGATATTGCGCAAGAAGTATTTATTAAGTTATATCACACGGATCGGAACATAATTGACAATTTAACAGGCTGGCTGACAAAGGTTGCTGTTAATACTGCCTATAACCATATTCGAACTGAAAAACGCCATCATGCCCGCAAGGAAAAACAAGAAATCTATGAAACTGATTCTGTGGGATCAGTTGAAGATCGTTACATGAAACTTGAAGATATCCATGAAATACAGGAAACATTAATGAAATTATCTGAGAGAGATCGTGATATTCTGATCATGAAATTTTCTGGGTACAGTTACGAGGAAATTGCGGACAGCAAAGGGATAGAAAAAACGTCTATTGGAACGTTATTAGCCCGCGCGAAAAAACGTTTTAAAAGTTTTTACATAAAGGAAAGGAGAGAAGATACATGACTTGTCATGATATGGGTGTGCTGCAGGCTTATTTAGATGGAGAAGTAAGCCGTGAGGAGAAAAAGCAAATCATGAAGCACATAGAAAGTTGTCAAACTTGTCGTGATCACATCGATGAACTACAG
Source organism: Robertmurraya dakarensis (assembly GCF_900156875.1). Taxonomy (GTDB): domain Bacteria; phylum Bacillota; class Bacilli; order Bacillales; family Cytobacillaceae; genus Robertmurraya; species Robertmurraya dakarensis. Next base: position 414,441 of record NZ_LT707409.1, read on the forward strand.
AGCCTTCACTCTTTTTGCGAACAAACGTTAGAGGTGAAAGATGTAAAGATTGACACGGATCAGGCATGGGAGAGATTTGAAAAACGCCTTCAACAAACCGGAAATGTGAAAACGATCGAAACAAGAGAGGTAAAACCAGGAAAGGGATGGAGTACGTTGAAAACAAAAACAAAACGTTACCTAATATCAGGAGTTGCAGCAGCAGCGATTTTCAGCTCATTTGCGATTCCTCAAGTTCAAGTAGGAGCAAGCCAATTTTTATCATTATTCCGTGTCGATCAATTTGAAATGGTAAAGTTGACACAAAATGATATCCAGGAAATCGAGAGTTGGATGAGCGAAAATAAAGAAGGAGCTCTAGACCTAAAGGGTATCGGAAAAATGGAAATGTCAAAGACAACAGGTGAGCCAAAGTACTTTGACCAATATGAATCAGCAAAAGAAGCGGGTTACGAAGCACCTGAATTAGAAGGGTACGAGGTTGAGGAGGTAAGAGTAACTCCAGCGTCAACGATCACATTTACTCTAAATGTAGAAAAAACAAATCAATTATTAACTCAATTAGGTTCAGAACATCAATTCCAGGCATCATTAAATGAAAAACCATTTTCTGTAACCACCTATGAAGGCCTTAACGCAGATTACAAGCTGGATGACCAGCATATCTCCTATATGCGTACGAAATCTCCTGAAATCAACGTTCCAGAAGGAGTGTCTGTTGGGGAGTTAAGAGCAACAATGCTTTCTCTTCCATTTTTACCTGAAAATGTAAAGACACAGCTTGCAGGCATTGAAAATTTTGAAACAACATTGCCAATTCCTTATGTAGAAACAGAAGGATCTAAGGTGAGTGAAGTTCGTGTCGGCGATGCTCAAGGATTTACAGTAGAAGGCGAACAGGGATCCGTTATTGTTTGGCAGAAAAATGGCGATATTCATATGATTGCTTCTCAAAGTGGAATGGATCTAGATGAATTGACCCAATTAAGTTCTCAAATTAAGTAATATGAGAGGTTCAGGGCGATCTCATAGCGCTCTGAATTTTTCATTGTAAATATGGGGGAAGATGATGAACGTTATTCAGACGAATTCTTTAACAAAAACATACAACGGAAAAGGCGGCATTTCAGATGTGACGTTATCCGTTGGTGAGGGAATTGTATATGGCTTTTTAGGGCCGAATGGTTCTGGAAAAAGCACATTCGTTCGTACACTTCTTGGATTATTGCAGCCGACGAGCGGTGAAGGCTATATTCTCGGAGAACCAATTGGAACGACAAAATCACGGGAAAAAGTAGGCTATTTACCAGAGTTGTTTCGCTACCCGGATTGGCTGACAGGGAAGCAATTGTTAGAAGCTCATGCTGAGTTATGTAAAATACCAGTCAGGCAGCGGAAAAAACGGATTGAAGAAGTAGTAGAGCTGGTAGGCATGACGGGAAGAGAAAAAGGACGGATTAGCGGTTTTTCCAAGGGGATGTCGCAGAGGATTGGTCTTGCATGTGCGATTTTAAATGATCCGAAGGTCGTTTTTCTTGACGAGCCCACGTCTGCATTGGATCCTATTGGGCGCAAAGATGTGAGGGATCTTATGCTTTATCTTCGAGATCAAGGAAAAACCGTTTTTTTAAATAGCCATTTGTTGTATGAAGTAGAATCTGTTTGTGATCATGTGTCCATTGTTCATCAAGGGGATATGATTGTTCAAGGACCGTGGCGGGAATTGATGATGATTGAAGCACAGATTGAGATTGTAACAGATCAACCAATAAGTGTGCCGATGCCAACATTTGTCACACATGTTGAAAAAATAAAAGAGGAAGAAGCACGAACGAGGTGGGGGATCCAGCTTGAAAACGAAGATGATATTCCGAAAATCATTCAGTATTTATCTTCAAATGGGATTGCTCTCTATGAAGTAAAACCGATCACACCTCACTTAGAGGATGTTTTCATGCATTGGGTGAATCAGAAAAAGGAGAGCGCTTATGTGGACCATTAGTAAATTAACTTTTAAAGAAATCATCTCGAAGCGGATTTTTCTAATCACGATCATCATGACGCTTGTTTTTCTAGCATTATATGGAACGGCGATTTATTTTGCTGGAAAGGAAGGTACACAGGTTGGGCCAAATGGTGTTCAAGGAACTGAAACCATTTTAGTTCAGCAGTTTATCTCTTCACAACTTCTTGGAGTGGGCCTTTACTTTTCGTCTTTTATTACAGCTTTGCTTGCGATATTGTCTAGTGTTAGTGCGATTTCAGGGGAAGTGTCGAGTCATCAAATCGATACCTGGCTGATGCGCCCGATTTCCAGAGCCCAATTTGTATGGGGGAAGTTTGTCGGCTTAGCTCTGATCATGATCGCCTATGCCGTTGTCCTGTTTTTTAGTATTATCCTTCTTCATCAAGGGATTGGGAAGGAATGGATGGAATTGGACATCCAACCCATGCAGATGATCAAAGCTGTAAGTGTTTTTGTGATTCAGCCATTCGTTTTAATCGCGTTCGGATTATTATTAAGCACAAGAATGACTACTTTAAATGCAGGGATTGTTTCAATCGTCCTGTATGGCGCGGCGTTTATTGGGGGCTTTATTGAACAATTCGGAGCACTGATCGAGAAAGCGGCGCTAGTCAATATCGGGGTGATCACGAGTCTTATTTTTCCAATTGATTCAATGTATCGAAAAATGACCATGATCTTATTTGATTCTATCGATAATCCGCTTTCACTCGCACAAGGCGGGATGTTCACGAGTGTCTCTAACCCTAGTAATGTAATGGTTTGGTATGCGGTGGTCTATGGAATCGTTGTCGTGTTTCTTTCTATTTATAGTTTTAAGAAGCGTGATGTATAATTTCTTGGATATAGCTTCTGGTGATTTTTAAGTTAGGCAGGGTACTACCAACAATAGTAAAATAAAATATTCAGAAACCGGGCGCTCTTCTTAAGTAGAAGGGCGTCTTCTTCTTTGTTTTACAACGATCTGGAGTAATTATGGATTTATTTACTACCTTATTGGAGATTAACTATGAAGTAATCCGCAAACATTAAAACTAACCACATTTGGATTATTCATGAAGGAGGATTGATGATGGAAACAACGAGCTATAAAGGCACAGATAAAATGATTACAGGGATTGTCTTCGGAGTTATTTCATTTTGGTTATTCGCTCAATCAGTGGTGAATGTGGTTCCTGCTGTTCAAGAAGATTTAGGTATTTCACTTGGTACACTAAACATTGCGATCGGATTAAGTGCATTATTCTCAGGATTATTCATTGTTGCTGCCGGGGGATTAGCAGACAAAATTGGTCGAAAAAAAATGACATATGTCGGGCTGATTTTAAGCGTCGCAGGTTCCCTATGCCTAGTGTTAGCACAAGGATCTGTATTGCTAATTATCGGCCGTGTTCTTCAAGGATTATCAGCAGCATGTATTATGCCTGCAACGATTGCATTAATGAAAGCTTATTTTGAAGGTGCAGAACGTCAACGTGCCCTAAGTTTTTGGTCGATCGGATCTTGGGGCGGATCAGGGGCTGCTTCCTTCGCAGGTGGTGCAATCGCAACCTACTTGGGCTGGAGGTGGATATTCATTTTTTGTATTATATTCTCCTTACTTGGTATGTGGCTGATTAAAGATACACCGGAAAGTAAAGGGGAATCAAGTGGTGCATTTAAGTTTGACTACACTGGTTTACTTGTTTTTATAATTACCATGGTTGCATTGAATATCTTTATAACTTACGGGGCCGATTTAGGCTGTACAAGTCCGATATCCATCATCCTTGCTATTGTGACTATTATTGGAGCGATTCTCTTCTTCAAAATTGAGACAAAAAAAGAGATTGTGTTAATTGATTTTGCGCTATTTAAAAATAAACCCTATTCCGGGGCAACGATCTCTAATTTCTTGTTAAATGCGATAGCTGGTTGTAACCATTAAAGGTTCGAAACCAGGTAAAACCATTGCCATCCGTGCTGATTTTGACGCATTGCCAATCAAGGAAGAAACGGGTCTGCCTTTTGCATCAAAAAACGAGGGTGTTATGCATGCTTGCGGTCATGATGGTCATACGGCCTACATGTTGGTATTAGCGCAGGTCTTAGCTGAGGTGAAAGATCAATTAAAAGGCACGATTAAAGTCATTCATCAACCAGCAGAAGAGACCCCTCCGGGTGGTGCAATCGGCATGATTAAAGCTGGAGTCCTTGATGGAGTAGATGCCATCATTGGAATCCATGTAATGAGTAATATGAAAACAGGTCATATTTATTACAGAAGCGGGAATACCCAAACAGGAAGGTCATACTTTAAATTAGTTGTTCAAGGTAAGGGTGGTCATGGCTCCTCACCTCATTTAGCAAACGATGCGATTGTGGCAGCAAGTTCATTTGTGATGAATTTACAAACGATTGTTAGCCGCCGTATCAACCCATTTGATGCAGCTTCGGTTACTATTGGTAATTTTGATGGCAAAGGCAGCTTCAATGTCATTAAAGATGCCGTGACCGTTGAAGGAGATGTACGAACCATGTCTCCCGAGACGCGGGAAATCGTAGAAAATGGGGTGCGGGCCTTTGCGGAAGGATTGGAAACATCGTATGGAGTAACATCTAAACTTGAGTATAAGAATGACTATCCTGTTCTATATAATGATCCGGAAGTAACGGAACAGGTACGGCAAGCTTTGGAAGCGGCATCGATTCCAGAAGTAGAAGAAGTTTTGGAAACAGCGCCGCAGCCTCCTTCAGAAGATTTTGCTTATTATCTTGAAAAAGTACCAGGGTGTTTTTTCTATGTCGGGGCTAGCCCCGAGTCAGGTGAAGCATACCCACATCATCACCCTAAATTTGACATCAATGAAAAAAGTCTGATCATTAGTGCTAAAGCGATGGCTACTGTTGTAGCTTCATTCTGTGATGGCAGTGAAACTTAAATTGGTTTCCAATTTAAAAAATTCCAGGTGCCTGGCACCCGGAATTTTTTTGAGTATTATTTAACTTATTATGAACTCTGTTTATATTTTTCTTTCTCAATATCTTTTCTTTTTGCTTTTTTTTCTATATCATGTCTCGCTGCCTTGTAGAAGGATGCACCCATCAACAGCATGACAACGGAAAACGGCAGTGCAGCAATAATTAACATATTCTGAAGTCCTTGTGTACCTCCGAAATAAACAATAATCGCTGCCATGGCCGACATAGCGAGGCCCCATAAAATTTTCACAGAATTAGCAGGGTTGATAGATCCGCCTGTACTTAGCATTCCTAGTACAAAGGTTGCTGAGTCTGCTGAAGTAATGAAAAAAATGGCAATGACGACTATGGTTAGAAGAGACATGAATTCTCCTAATGGATAATTTTGCAGGACTCCAAACGTGGTTGTTTCAAGGGAGTAGTTTGAAATTAAAGCAATTCCGTTTTGCTCGAGATTCAATGCGGAAACCCCAAAAACAGCAAAAAAGATAAAGCATACTAAAGCTGGGACAAAAAGTACACCTAACAGAAATTCCTTTATGGTACGTCCTTTGGAAATTCTGGCAATGAAAATTCCCACAAAAGGCGCCCACGAAATCCACCATGCCCAGTAAAAGATGGTCCAATTGTCAATCCATGTACGGCCTTGTTCGTTTAGTGGAGACATGCGAAAACTCATATCAAAAAAGTTAGCGATGTAACTTCCAAGTGTGTTTGTAAACATGTTTAAGATGTATAAAGTAGGTCCTACAATAAAAAGGATGATTAATAGAAGAAATCCAAGACCCATATTGGCATTACTTAAATATTTGATTCCTTTTCCTATACCAGACCAAGCAGAGGCTATGAATAGAACAGTGGAAATAGCTAAAATTAATAATTGCATTCCAAAGTTTTGCGGTGTATCGAAAAGATAAGCTAACCCGCCGTTGATTTGTGCAGATCCAAAGCCAAGTGTTGACGCCACACCTACCACTGTTGCAAAGACTGCCAATGTATCGATTAATTTCCCTGGCATCCCACGCATACTTTTTTCTCCAAAAATTGGGATTAGGGTAGCACTGATTAATCCAGGAAGATCTTTACGGAATTTAAAGTACGCTAATGCAAGCGCTACCACTCCATATACGGCCCAAGCATGAATTCCCCAATGGAAAAAAGAATACTGAAGGGACTCTTTAAGTGCCTCGTTCGAACCTGCTTCAGCACCTGGGGGACTTTTAAATGCATGGGAAATCGGTTCTGCCGTCGTCCAAAAAACCAATCCCATCCCCATTCCTGCACTAAACAACATAGCAAACCATGATGGTAAACTAAATTCCGGATGGTCACTTTCTTTACCTAGTTTAATTCTTCCAAAGCGTGAAAAAATTAAGTAGATACAGAAAGCCAAGAGTATCATAATAATCAACAAGTAGTACCATCCAAATGCTTCGGAGATATATTTCGTTACATTGGAAGTTATAGCTTGCAGTTGTGTTGGGGCTATTACACCCCAAATGACCAGTACTGCACAAATGGAAAGTGAGTACCAAAATACTGAACTTACATTCTTCACATTTTCACCTCAAATAAAATTTTTTACTAAGCCATTATCTCTTAATCTAGCTTAGGTTTCAATCATGCCCATAGGAAATACGAAGACTGAATCAACAGGGAGTTGAAAATAAAGATTTATAGAGTAATATTTTGGTGAAAATCTGTCGACATTTCTTGATCATTTAAAATTTAAGCCATCTTCGATATTATAATACCCATTGAGCTAAGTTTCGAAACGATAGTTTTTTTCCTTATTAGATAAAGGGATAGCTAAAGAAAGAGATGTCATAAGGTTCATCTCTTTTGAGTTAAAATTCCCGTTCTTCTTCAATTTTCATCATTTCTTCATCTATGACATCCACTAATTCTTGAGTACTATACATATATAGAACAACCTCTTTGTCCACATCCTCAATATGAATTTCAGCTTGAATTCGAATTTTTGTCGGCTGTCCTTTAAACACAACACTATAGGTACCCATATCTTTTTCTTCGTGGTCTTCTTTCATTGTGTTTATTTCAGACTGAATAGTATGGATTTCATTTTGACTAAGACCTGAATCCAAAATGGAGGATGATAAACGTTTTAAAAAAGGTTCTACCTCTTCAAGATCAAAATTCATTCCAGCTGCAAATGGTGCTTCCTCATAATCGTTCTTAACCATAAAAAGAGCTCCTTCAATAATTATTTTATTTATAGGATTTACATTTTTTTTAGATATTATTTTAGGTTGTTTTAAACAGAAGTTATTTATTGTATATTTTTCCTATTTTATATAAAAAAAGACATCCACTCTGGAAAAACGAAGAGTGAACGTCTCAATACAAGATGGTGCTATAGCTTTTTCTAAGAATCAAAGGAATCGATCGCGCTTTATGATAGATCAGCCACACTAGCCTTTACTTCAGTTGAGGAAGTGCTGGTTTGTTTCTTCCAAAACAATGTGATCACGATTCCTAAAAATAGTACCACAGTCGCAAAGTAGTAAGGATAGTTAATATCAATATCAAATAAAATTCCGCCGATAATCGGACCGCTGATGTTCGCTAGACTAGTAAACATAGAGTTCATGCCGCCCACGAAACCTTGTTCGTTTCCGGCGTTATTGGAAAGGTAGGAAGTGACGGCTGGGCGGAATAAATCGAATCCGATAAACACAATAAAGGTAACGAGTAAAATAGAAAAATAGGAATGAACGACAGTCATTAAAAAGACAAGAAATGCTGAGACGATTAAGCTATAGCGGATCAGTTTTATTTCACCCCAAATTCGGGTGAAACGGTCAAACAAAATGACCTGTGCAACAGCACCAACAATGGCACCGCCGGTAATAGCAATGGCGATATCAGATGGAGTAAATTGGAATTTATGATCCACAAATAAACTAAAGAACGATTCGAAAGCTGCTAAACCAAATGAAGCGATAAAAATTAAAATAAACGCGAAGAAATATTTTGGCTCCAAAATACGTCTGAAACCATTTTTAGCTCCAGGTGTTTGCTCACTTATTTCCGTAGTACGTTCTGGCTCAGATATAAACAGAACGGTCAGAATCGCAGCGATTGTACCAAGTGCACCGGCAAAGAAGAATGGGATACGAGTTCCGAATTCTGCTAAAAATCCACCAATACCTGGGCCGATAATAAACCCTGTACTAATGGCAGCAGACATATACCCAAGTGCTTTGGGGCGGGTTTCCAAGGTTGTAATATCTGCAATGTATGCCGTAACACCAGGCATAATGAATGCGGCACTGATTCCACCTAAAATTCGAGAAATAAATAATATCTCGATTTCTTTACCAAGCCCAAATAGTAACTCGGATAGGCCGAAAATAAATAATCCAAGTACGATCATTATTTTTCTTCCCCATTTATCTACAGCTTTCCCAGCATATGGCGAAACAACCAATTGCGCTAATGCGAAAGCAGCTGTAAGATAACCAGCGGTTTTTCCGTTTATCCCCATTTCATTCATTAGTGTAGGTAAAACTGGTATGATAAGCCCAATTCCTAAAAACGCTATAAATAAGTTCAGTAATAATAAACCTAAAGTAATTTTATAACTCTTCATATTATATAATCTCCTTACAAAACGAATGTCCAAAAACCAAAGGGATGTATTTTGATTTATTTACAGATTATATCGTAGTGTATATAGTAACTATATAGTCAAGAGCGGCGGTGTAAAAAATGAATAAAAAGAATATTAAATATTTAACAACAGGTGAGTTTGCAAAACTCTGCAAAGTGAACAAACAAACCCTTTTTTACTACGATCAAATTGGTCTTCTGTCACCAGCTCTTAAAAATGAAAAAGGCTATCGTTTTTATTCCATCAACCAAATCGAGTTATTCTTTGTGATTGATTTATTAAAAGATCTAGATATGTCACTAAATGATATTCAACAATACACGCAAAATAAATCGCCTGAAAATTTTTTAACATTAATGTATCAAAAGAAAGAAGAGATTGTGAAAAAGCGGCAGGAAATGCAAATGAAGGAGAAACTGATTGAAACAAAAATAGCTTTAATGGAAGAGGCCACACAACTAGATTTTCATCAGATCACGCTTGAACATTTGCCAGAAGCGACGCTTTATTTAAGCCGAAATATAGAAAATATTACGGGTGAGAAATTTGTAGAGGTGATCACAGAATTTATTAGCGAATTGAATCAATTACAGCTTGATACCGGATATCCGATCGGTGCTATTACAAAACGGGAGCAAGTGTTAAATGGGGAGTACACTAAATATAGCTATTTATATATTGAGCAGCCACAGCCGAAAGAGGGGTATCCATATTTCCAGGCCGTAAAGGGTGATTTTCTTATTGGCTATCATATTGGAGACGACAAAACCATTCATCATACCTATAAGAAACTTTTATCCGAGATGGAACGTTTAGATTTAACTTTAGGAGAGCATGTTTTTGAAGAATATATTTATGACACCGTTGTAATGAACCAAAAGGAAGATTATGTGACGAAAATTATGATGCAGGTTATTAAAAAATGATCATGCTTAAAATTTGTTAACTATCAGCTTGGGGAAATTTACTCATCTAAGTTTGCTGGACACCATTCGGACAGGATCCAGTGAAAAGAGGGGGAAGTAGTCAGAATCCCGATCTTATTCGGACAGGATCCAGTGGAGAGAAGGGAAAGTAGTCGGAATCCCGAACTTTCGGACAAGATTCAGTGGAGAAACCGCAATGTAGTTCGAATACAAAAAACAAGCGAGTCTCTATCGCTTGTTTTTACTGTGCTTATTTTAGTTCCAGCCATCTAAAAAACTTCCAATCACTTCAACAGAACATCATAAGGACGCATCTTTCTTCGTATCCAAGATAAAAATGAAGCAATAGTCCATCCTTATGATTAGTTTCCTATTACGCCATGTCACCATTATCATGGCTCAGCTGCCAATGGATCCCAAATTTATCCGTGACTTGGCCATAGAGTTTGCTCCAGAAGGTTTCTTGCAGTTCCATTCCAACGGAACCGCCATCTTTTAATTGTTCATACCAGGATTTGATATCCTCCATATTTTTGCTAATTAAAGCAAGTGTAACGTTGTTTCCTACCACAAAGGGTTGGCCAGGATAGGTATCTGAGAACATGACATTGCTTCCATCGATGTTCAGTCGTGCGTGCATGACTAAATTTTTTACTTCCTCTGGAGGCGTGTATTCTGGGTTTGGCGGTGCTTCACCAAATGTCATGATCTGAGGTGATTCGGTTTGGAACACCTTAGCGTAAAACTCAACGGCTTCTCGGCAATTTCCATTAAAAACGAGATAAACATCAACAGACATTTTCTTCACTCCCTTATATTGGTACTATGTCTATTTTAACCGGTTATTTTTTTCATAGACAAATTATAAAAACATATTTCGATGGTGGATGCCCATAAAAGTATGCTGAATTGAGAAGAAAGGGGAATTCCTATTTTTTGGTTAGGGCAGACATTTATCCCCAATTCAATATATAATAAACAATATAAGAATAGTGAAAAGATTAATTACTATAACAATTAGGACTGAATTATTATGATTTTCATTTTGCTCATCATCATTCTCTTAATGGCTATTTTCGTAAATTATTATGTCCACCGTTTGAAAATTTCCACGGTGGCAGGGGCTCCGATCATGGCAATCGGAATCGTGATCAAAGGGATCTTCACAGAAAGTATGGCTGGCCCCGTTATTAGCGATCTATTGTTTTACTGCATGATGCTGCTAACCTATTGGATTATTATTCATTACACTTTTGATCTCTATCAAGCTACATTTTATTCATCACATCTTGAACATCCCATTTTAAGTTTTTCGATCGGAACATGGGTAGCCGCCTTGTCCGTTATGTCAGTCGTGCTCTCCGATAAGGACTTTCCATTCCTTGCTCGGACGGTTTTTACCATTAACGTATTCATTTGGCTACTATATTTTGGGTGGATGATCCGTAACTATGCAGCCATTTTTAGAAAAATAAAAAACTATATCCATCAAATACAAGGAGGGTTACTCCTCACCTGTGTTGCTACCCAATCTATTGTGATTGCAGGTTCCGTTGCTTATCGACAAGGTCTTTCGGCAAGCTTTTTCAAAACTCTTTTCCTAATCGGTTCCTTGCTGTATCTCTTAAATGTGGGGCTTATTGTATACCGTTATATCACAACTAGGAACAAGGATTTAACGGAGAGTTGGACAAATACCAATTGCATTATTCATGGAGCCTTATCCATCACAGGTGTGTCTTTCACCTTTGCCTTTTCCGGTATGAAAAATGCTGCTCTGATCATTTGGATCATTTCATTATTACTGTTCGTTCTTGTAGAATTAATCGAAATACTCAGAGGTATTCAGCGTATTAAGAAATTAGGGTGGATAAAAGCGATCTTCACCTATTCCCCAACACAATGGGCAAGAGTTTTCACATTTGGCATGTTTCTTTTTTTCACTGAAAGGATATACAGTGGAAAGGATTCTCTGATTGATTATCTGCAAAGCGGTGTCATTGTCTCTTTGCCTACTATGATTATTGCTTTGATTTTAATGGAGGCCGTTTTGCTTATAATCCATCTCTATAAAACGATGAAGGACAATCGACGTCGTTATGTCCATGTTCCTACGCATAAGAATAGCCGGAATTTATAATAACTGCCTTTGGAATAACAAAAGATTAGGTCAAGTTTATTTTAACTGAATGTCTATTACACTATCGTTCTGGTCATTCTTACATACTAAGATGGAATGAACGAGGCTATTAAGCATTTAGATTAGGGAAATTGTAAGGAGGGTTAATTTGCAAAAATGTGAAAACTGCAATACACAATTTAGCTGGAGTAAAATCTTTAAATCGTTCTGGTGGACATATAAACCAATTCAATGCGATAACTGTGGGGTTATACATACGATAACCACATTGGGTAGAAGTACAGTTACAGCTCTCACTATTGTACCAATGTTGGTATTTGGTTATTTTCTTTCACCATTCAATAATATCTTTGTAACCATTAGTATAGGAATTCTAATATCCATTGTGGGTTTTATGATTGCGCCTTTTGTTGTCCGATACAAAAAGCAATTATGAGAAGATAATAGGGGTAGGATGTGTTTTATTTTTAAATAAAGTGGGTGTTATGTAAAAGGCATCAAGCCATTAAAGACTCGATGTAAAGGATAATAAGATCAATGGCTTACCAACCAGTTCTTATTGATGACAGTATACCAATTAATCATATGGAAAACAAATGGTAAATGTCGGTATATGTCGAATTGTGTAGAAAAATAAATTCACTAAGTAACATTTATCTTCTCATGGATTGATTAAAATAGGGGCTTGCCAACAATCTTTATGTCGGCAAGCCCCTTATTCTATCTACCTTCCATTACTTCTCCTTTTAATACAACTTCTCCGAAATGCCCCGAGCAGTTTCCAATAAAAAAGGGATATGTGGCTGCATACTTTCTTTGTTCCAGCGAAAGAGGGGGCCGGAAACGGAGATTGCCGCAATCACTTTTCCTTTTGCACCAAAAACAGGAACAGAAAGGGCGCCTACATTGTCTGTAAGTTCTTCTTCGTTGATAGAGTACCCAGTGTCTCTCACTTCTTCAAGTTTGGGTAAAAGCTTGTTCCGTTCTTCCTCTGACACGTATTTCAAGACTTGTTCCTGCAAGTCTTTATTAAGATAAGCTAGTATCACTCGTCCGCTGGAACCGAGATGAAGGGGAATTTTGTTGCCAACCCCGGCTTTTCGGCTTATTTCTTGTTTGCTGACATGTTCAATCACACATATCCGGTACATACTTGTCAACATATAAAATCCAAGGGTTTCTTGTGTCGCGTCTCTTAGTTGAATTAACGGCGGATCAATAATGGACGCAATCGGTAAATCGGAAATGAACTTATTGGCATATTCAAGAAAAGCAGTCCCTAACGAATATTTTTTTGATTCAGCATCTTGGAAGACAAGGCCTTCCATTTTCAGCGTCGTCAGCAGGCGATGAGTGATAGGGGGAGAGATGTTGAGATTATCACTGATTTCTTTGACCCCCTGTAACCCAGGCGACTCGTTTAAGTAGTTGATGATTTGAATAGCACGTTGAACGGTAGATGAAGTTTTTGTGCTCATTAAGTAATCCTCCGTATAAGACAATATTTAATAACTATCTTACCAAGAAAATGAAACAAATGTAGATGTTTTTACTAAGTTGATATAATTATGAAAATTTATTGATTTTTCAGATATAATATGTTTTATTAAAAATATAGGAATTTAAAATCCGTTATTATGAATTTAATAGGATAAATAAAGATTTGAACGGAGGATGATTTATGAGTTCAAAGGTTTTGAATGACAATAATAAAGCTCAATATGGTGCGATGCCAGATACGGAAGGGTTAAATTTTTTTGAAGAAGATCAAAATCTTGCTTTCCATCTAAAACACTATCTTTCTAGTGAAGATTACGGGCGGGCACTTCCTCATTTAACAGAATTAGGTGAAATTGCGGGCAAGGAGCTTGATCAGCTCTCGAGGACTGCGGATAAACATGATCCTGTGTTAATTAACTACAATGCCAAAGGAGAACGAATTGACGAGGTTGAATATCATCCGGCTTTTAAAGAAATGCAGCAGTTAGGATTCGGCAAATTTGCACTTGTTGCGATGTCTCACAAACCGGTTCTCGGCTTCCCGACAAAACTTCCAAACGTCTTAAAATATGCTTTCTGGTATTTGTTTGTTCAGTCGGAGTTTGGGTTAGCCTGCCCGATGAGCATGACGGATGCCGGTGCACGAGTATTAGAGGACTTCGGCGATGAGGAAATGAAGAAAACCTATCTTCCTCATATGACGAGTACGGACCTCAATGAGCTCTGGACGTGTGCGCAATTTATGACGGAAAAACAAGGCGGGTCCGATGTTGGAGCCAATACGACAATTGCAAAGAAAGCGGGTGATCACTGGGAGCTTTGGGGCGATAAGTGGTTCTGTTCCAATGTGACGTCAGACTTAGCGTTAGTTTTGGCTCGGCCGGAAGGGGCTCCGGAGGGCTCTAAAGGGCTTGGCATGTTCTTAATGCCAAGAAGATTGCCAGATGGTTCCCTAAATAAATACAAAATCAATCGGATTAAAGATAAATTCGGAACGCGCGATTTTGCATCTGGAGAGGTGACCTTTGAAGGGGCGGCTGCCTATGTCGTGGGGGACCTTTCAAGAGGGTTTAAGCAAATGATGTCGATGGTCAATCGTTCGCGCTTATCAAATGCCGTTCGATCAACAGCATTAATGAGAAGAAGTTTTCTTGAATCGCTAGTGTCTGCACGCGGCCGGGAAGCATTTGGTTCTTCTCTGGCTGAAAAACCTTTGATGCAGGAGACAATTTTTGAATTGTTACTAGATGCGGAAGCAGCTGCGGCGATGACCATGTATACAGCCCATATTTACGATAAATCGGATTCTGGAGATAAAACGGGTGAGAAATTGCTGCGCATTTTAACACCGTTATTAAAAGGATATGTTTGTAAACGCGCGCGTAACTCAACCTCTGAAGGAATGGAAGCAAGAGGTGGAAATGGCTATATTGAAGATTGGGTGGATCCAAAGCTCGTGCGTGATGCTCATGTCGGCTCAATTTGGGAAGGAACAACGAATATTGTGGCCCTCGATGTGGTAAGAGCTTTGATGAAAGAGCAAGTGGGAGAAGACTTTTTCGGTAATATATACAATCATATTAACGGAGTATCGGATTCACTCGCTCAACAAGTTGGAAATAAACTTTTACAGATTGCGAAAAAAATAGAATGCCAAGCGGAAAACATCATTGGCTTGCCAGGTCCGCAAAGAGAACTTCGTGCGAAACAATTAATGAACCGGATGTATCATGTTTTTGCGGCATCACTGCTGTTAAAAGAGGCAGATTTGCAAATCAATGAAAACGGAAACTATCGAAAACTTTATTTGACATTACAATATCTTCACCGTTATTTCATTGCAAATGGCTTAGATGACTACAGCTATCCTGACCAAACTTTATTACAGTGGTTTGAAGAAATCGTGGACTACCGTGTTGTCCCGGCTGAGGCTGTTAAGGAGTTTATACAGAATTTCGAAGGATAATTTTTTAAAAAGCTCGTCGGACGAAGGTGGGAGAATGTATATGAAAGCATTGCAAGGAATTAAAATTCTAGATTTAAGTCGTGTCGTAGCTGGCCCTGTCTGTACGAGTATGCTTGGGGATTTGGGCGCCGATATTATTAAAGTCGAAGGACCGGATGTGGTCGATGAAACGAGGACTTGGTTTACCTCTGGTCAAGAGGAAATCAGTCTATATTATATGGCGGTCAATCGCAATAAGAGAGCCATGACGGTGAATTTAAAGACAGAACAAGGCATTGAAATCATTAAAAAGCTTGTGAAGGAATCGGATGTGGTCGTTGAAAATTTTAAGACCGGAACAATGGAAAAGTTAGGTCTTGGTTATGAGGAATTAAAGAAAATTAATCCTCGGATCATTCATTGCTCAATTACCGGATTTGGTCATACGGGACCTTACAAACAACTGCCTGGCTATGACTTTCTCGCACAAGCGATGAGCGGGTTTATGAGTATCAATGGTTCGCCAGATGGTGAACCGGTCAAGGCAGGGATTGCGATGGCTGATTTGTTCACCGGTCTGAACGCAGTGATCAGTATACTAGCTGCACTGCAGGCACGGCAGCATACCGGAGCTGGGCAGCACTGTGATATTTCTCTGCTAGATTCGATGGTCGCTTCTCTGCTCAATATCGGGACGGGATTCCTGAATACTGGAAATCTCCCGAAGCGGTATGGCAACCAGCACCCGACCTTGGTTCCTTATCAGAACTTTAAAACGAAAGATTATGAAATGATTATTGCTGTAGGAAATGATCAGCAATTTCGCCGTCTTTGCTCTATTTTAGAAATGGAGGAATTGGCCGATGATGAGCGGTTTGCTACGGCTAAAGGACGCAGTTTGAATCGAGAAGATTTGGTTCCACTAATACAGAACGGCATTCTTTTAACAAAAACAGCCGATGAATGGATGACCATTTTTCAAAACCATAATATTCCATGTGGGCCAATCAATACGCTGGATCGAGTCTTTGAAACGAAGCAAGTATTAGAGAGGCAAATGGTTCAAAACGTGGAGCATCCGACTGCGGGGCTGGTCAAGCTGCTAGGTTCCCCACTCAAGCTTTCAGAAACACCGCCTGCGATCGAAAGGCATCCGCCTTTACTAGGGGAACACACAAGGGAAATCCTGTTGGAGTTGGGGTATCGGAAGGAAGAAATCGACTCGTATTTGGAGACTGGGATTGTTTAGGTAAAAATAATGTATTCCCCGTTAAAGAGCATCTGCCCCTGAGGATGCTCTTTTTTGGATAAAGGCAAGTATATGGGCATGGAGATGGGGGAATATAAAAAACAATGTACTTTCATCTAGAATGGGGGGATTCTTAAATGGACAATAGCAAGCAAATAAGGTTAACATCTTCAGAAATATCACAGCTTTGGGCACAGTATTTGAACGATAGCGGCAGTATTTGTATGCTGACTTATTTTCTTGAAAAGGCTGAGGATGAAGAGATCAAGTCGGTCATTGAATTTGCTTTAGGCCTTTCTAAAAAACATATCGAAAAATTAACTGCTATTTTTAATGAGGAAAAGTTTGCCATTCCTCACGGTTTTAAGATAGAGGAGGATGTTGATTTGAATGCTCCTAGATTGTATTCTGACACCTATGTGTTAAACTTTTTACACCAAATGTCCATGATTGGTCTTACAACTTACTCCGCGAGTCTATCAGCTTCGACCAGGACGGATATTACTGAGCATTATATGGGATGTTTGAATGAAACAATGCAGCTATTTAACAAAGCGAAAGACTTGCTTTTGTCTAAAGGTCTGTACATAAGATCCCCGTATCTGCCGAATTTAGAGAAGGTGGACTTTGTAGACAAGCAGCGATTTGTGTGGGATGTTTTCGGTGAAAAAAGACCATTGGTAGCAGCCGAAATATCCAATTTATTCTCTAATATTCAGAGAAATGCTTTGGGAGCCGCCACTCTAGTGGGATTTTGTCAGGTTGCACAAGATAAGGAAGTAAAGAAATTCCTGACCAGGGGGATCGAAATCGCAAAAAAGCACGTTATCCTCTTTGGGAAAAAGCTCGAAGACAGTTATCTTTCCGTCCCTACCACTTGGGCATCAGAAATTACAAATAGCACTGCGTATACATTTTCTGATAAACTCATGATGTTTTTTACTAGTGGTTTAATTGGATTAAGCATTGGATATTACGGAACCGGCATAGCCCAAAGTCCAAGGGTGGACATAGGTGTCATGTATAACCGTTTAATGGTGGAAATACAGCTGTATTCGGAAGATGGTTCCAACATCATGATTAAGAATAAATGGTTAGAACAACCCCCAATCGCATCTGATAGAGATGAGTTAGCGAAAGCGAATTTGCATAATAAAAAGTAATGAACGGTGCATGGCTGATGGGCTTTTCATTGCTCTATAAATAACAAAAAATTTAAGAACGGTTGTTTCCTTCCGGTCATCATGAAGGCGATGAGAACCGAAACAGGTTCAGCGAGAGCAGTAATCGGTCATCATGAAGGCGATGAGAACCGAAATAAGTTCAGCGAGAGCAGTAAACGGTCATCATGAAGGCGATGAGAACCGAAATAAGTTCAGCGAGAGCAGTAAACGGTCATCATGAAGGCGATGAGAACCGAAACAAGTTCAGCGAGAGCAAGAGTCGGTCTTCATAATGAATATGAGAACCGAAACAAGTTCAAGGAGAGCGGAAAGCGGTCTTCATAGGAAAGATGAAGACCGAAATAAGTTCAGCGAGAGCAAGAATCGGTCTTCATAGGGAAGATGAGAACCGAAACAAGTTCAAGGAGAGCGGAAAGCGGTCTTCATAGGAAAGATGAAGACCGAAACAAATCCAGCGAGAGCAGTATGCGGTCATCATGAAGGCAATGAGAACCGAAACAAGTTTAAGGAGAGCGGAAAGCGGTCTTCATAGGAAAGATGAAGACCGAAACATATCCAGCGGGAACAGGAAGCAGTCTTCATGAAGAAGATGAGAACCGTAATAAGTTCAGAGAGAGCAAGAAACGGTCATCATAGGGAAGATGAGAACCGAAACCAGTTCAACCAGAGCAGAAAGCGGTCTTCATAAGAAAGATGAAGACCGAAACAAATCCAGCGAGAGCAGTAAACGGTCATCATGAAGGCGATGAGAACCGAAACAAGTTCAGCGAGAGCAGTAAACGGTCATCATGAACGCGATGAGAACCGAAACAAATCCAGCGAGAGCAAGAATCGGTCTTCATAATGAATATGAGAACCGAAACCAGTTCAAGGAGAGCGTAAAGCGGTCTTCATAAGTAAGATGAAGACCATAATTTACCCTACGAGCCTAATCAAGGGTCTTTATAGCAGTAATGACCACCAAGCTGTTCATCCATTACTTTATTCATAATACGTCCATTGATGAACGCCTGTTTTTTTATAATTTTTCTCAAGGATCCTTCTTATTCTTCTCTTGGAAACGATGGCTTTGCACCACTCATGGATGGCCTTTGTAGTAATTTGCCGATCTGGAAAAAGATGCTTAAACTCCCGCACACTTTGTATTACCGTGTTCTCAATTAATTCCTTATGACCGCATGCTTTGCAAATACCTAGTCTTCCTTCAACCTCAATGGAGAACGCTTTACACCCTGAACAATAAATTCCTTTTTGAAGCTGATCATAATGATATTCAGGTAACACCGTGTAACGATTTTTCGTTTGATGCAAGCTAATTAATTTCTGAGCTAGTTTTTGGTGTCCGTTGTTCAATGTGGATGGAGTTTTATTTAATTCTTCCAAGAAACGATTAACTTGGGTTGGGAGGATAAATGGAAGGTCCATGGGGGCTTGATATAAGGTGAATTCAGGGTGGTTAAAAATAACAGAAGCGTCAACAAGGTAATTTTGCTTAAGATTTTGGAGAAGTTGACGGAATAGAGTCTCACTTCTTTTTAACTGGATAACAGGATTCTTATATTCGCGGCCAGTTGTCACAGAAAAAAGTTTATCTGATTTTAGATAATAATCACCTTTAAAATATTTGATATCCAAAAGGTGAATAACTCCCTGAGATAGTATCAATGTATCTATTTGAAACTGGGAGTTGTTTACTTCAAGCAGCAGGTCATTTATAATGTACCGATCTTCTTGAAGGTCCTTTAATAGCAGGTCAAATTTCACTTCACCTTCATAGCCTTTTTCAAGATTTATATATTGAAACTTTTCCTTTTCAGTTAGCTCCATTCGCGGATTCAGGTAACGCATAGCCAGTAACTCATCCGATTCAAATCGTTCTTTAAGTAACATAATCCACTCCCTTTCTACTGATATAACCTTATTTTATATAAAAAAAGTGAGAGATTACATCGTAAGTTTGAACATTCTGTTAAATTATTTCAATCTACCTATATATTAAAAAAGGGACTATTTTGCGGTTCGTTTTTATGTAGATACCCTATTTCTATTTTTAACACGGGAGCCTGGACTATCTTTTTATTTATGAAACATCGTTTTATATTAGAGATTAAATTATTGACAATCAATATCTTCAATTGTAATCTTATAGAAAACGAATATTCATAGTATGAAACAAGAGTAAGTTATTATTTTTTTGTTGATGAGTTTACTAATAGGAAATTAATTTCTATATAGGTAACAAAGACTTAAGGGGAAATGATTTCTGTATTATTTCCTATAATTATTCTCGGAGTAATAAGGGCTATTTCAGTTCTAATACATATGCACTTGGCTTTAAAGAACTAAAACTTTTGTGTAATGCTTTATTATATCGTTCCATTTAAAAATGGAATGAAAGTTCGTTTAACATAAATACTATATTTAAATATGTCCCAAGCACGTAAACATCCTAAAACGGAGTGAGATTAATGACACAAACAAAGTTTGATTCAAGAGTACTTTCTATCCTAGAAGATAAAATTCAGCTAATTAAAACGGAAAAAGGCGCCATTTATTTGGTTGGGCCCATTAAGCTGCCAGTTAATTTATATGGTGAAACGGTTGTTTTGCAGTGGTATTGCTGGCTGAATTGCGATGAAGTAACAGAAGATTATCAAAGAATTATTGATAAACTATCTTCGGCGAATTTAGCGGAGTTGCAGCAATCGAGTGTACTCGTATATGGTGACTTCTCATACGGAGATGACGCTATTATTCGAATGCATTCCATTTGTCATACAGGCGATATTTTTGGCAGCAAACGATGCGATTGTGGATATCAATTAAAACAATCGATGAAAATGATTGTAGAGCATGGAACAGGTGCGTTATTCTATCTAGCCAATCATGAAGGAAGAGGAATCGGTTTATTTAGTAAAGCCATGGCCTATATTTTACAGGAAAATGATTACGATACAGTCGAAGCCAACCAGGCTCTTGGCTTTGTCGATGATTCTAGAAACTATTCAGATGCGATCCAAGTGCTAAAAGCACTTCGTTCAAAACCAGTTACACTGATGACAAATAACCCCAAAAAGTTAGCAGCATTGAAAAATGCAGGCCTAACTGTATCCGATAGAAAACCATTATGGGGAGACGTTTCGGAATATAACGAGAAATATTTACAGACGAAAATATCTAAATCGGGACATATCGAGGATGAAGGGACATGCTGTAATGACTAGCCATGAATTTTATATGGATTTAGCTCTGCAAAATGCTCAGGCAATGAAGGGGCAAACAGACCCCAATCCATTGGTAGGATCGGTGATTGTAAATGAGAATCGAGTAGTAGGGATCGGCACTCATTTAAAAGCAGGCGAACCTCATGCAGAAATTCACGCACTTCGCATGGCAGGAGAAAAGGCAAAAGGCGGTACCATTTACGTGACCTTGGAACCTTGCTCCCATCATGGAAGGACAGGCCCTTGTGCAGTAGCGATCGTGGAGGCTGGCATTAAGAAGGTGGTCATTGCTGCACTTGATCCTAACCCAGTTGTATCAGGAAACGGAGTTAAAATTCTGCGAGATGCCGGCATTGAAGTGGTAATTGGGATTCGGGAAAAGGAATCTCATCAGATGAATGAAGTGTTCAATAAGTTTATTGTGGAGAAAAGCCCCTTTGTTACCTTAAAATCCGGTATTACGCTTGACGGAAAAATTGCTACCCATACATCTGATAGTAAGTGGATCACTTCAGAAAAAGCGAGAGAAGATGTTCATCACCTTAGAAGCCAAAACATGGCAATATTGGTAGGAGTAAATACGGTCATAAAAGATGATCCAGAATTAACAGCGCGGATCCCTAATGGACGAAACCCGATTAGAGTCATTATGGATTCGACATTAAAAATTCCCCTAGATGCGAAGGTTCTAACAGATCAAAAAGCTGAAACGTGGATTTTTACAAGTCAGCATTATGATGAAAATAAGAAAAAAACAATCGAAGATATGGGAATAAATGTGTTCCATACCACTGGAACAGTCCAAGTTAATCCTAATGATGTGGTTACTACCCTTGGTGAGAAGCTGGTTTCTTCACTGCTGATTGAAGGGGGAGGGGGAATTAACGCTTCC
This sequence comes from Robertmurraya dakarensis, assembly GCF_900156875.1. Taxonomy (GTDB): domain Bacteria; phylum Bacillota; class Bacilli; order Bacillales; family Cytobacillaceae; genus Robertmurraya; species Robertmurraya dakarensis. The sequence goes on from NZ_LT707409.1 coordinate 436,122, forward strand.
TTCCTAGAAAACCAGTTGATTGATAAGGTTGTTCTTTATATGGCTCCAAAACTGATTGGCGGCACGATGTCTCCTTCGTTTTTGGGTGGATCAGGGATTGAGAAAATGAAAGATGCAGTGGAACTTTCTGATGCTGTGATAACACCAATTGGGAAGGATTTTAAATTTGTTGGTTATCCAATTTATAAATGAGGGAAATGATAGATGAGGTTTGGATTTGATATTGATGATACGTTAATTAACTTAAGAGGTCATGCTTTTCAAATATATAATCGGAAGCTAAATAAAGACGTTCCGATCGAAGTGTTCAATGAAATAGATCGGGTTGAAATACATGAACCGTTTGGGCTGACGGAAGAAGAAGGAAATGCCATGTGGAGGGACTCTTTAGAGGAAATCTACTTTACCACATGCCCGCCATATGAAGATGCAATCGAAACTTTACAGGAACTAGATAAACAGGGACACGAAATCTTTTACATTACTGCTAGGCCCAAAGAACACGGGGAAAGGACAAAGCAATGGATGAAAGACAGCGGATTTCCTGTAAAAGATGAAAATTTTTATTATGGGATGCAAGACCATGAGAAAATTCAAATCATCAAAAAATTAGACCTGGACTATTATTTTGATGATAAACCAGCTGTTGTCAATACATTATTAGAAGAACCTTTGCAGGTCTATTTAAAAGATCAAGCGTATAATAGACATTTGTCGTTACCGAGGATCACGGATTGGAGAGAGTTAGCCAAATTGATCAAAAAAGATTAATACATAAAGGTAGTAGCTACTATAAGTAGATTGGTTCAAAGGTTGAAAATTACAAATATAAGTGTATTAACAAGCGAATTAGTAACTCATTCGCTTGTTTTTTTATCGTTATGGCTCTCATGGGTATTCAGGGGTTTATTTTTATTTCTATTCAAGTAAAGAAAGGTAAATCATAACTGCATTTAATTTGGTAAGAATAAGTAATATTATTAGCCAGAGGAATGATTGAATGTACATTATAATTAACGCTTTATATCTAATAGCGGGAGCGGTATGGGGGGATTGGAGGAATTGGAGGCAGTATTATCCTACCATTCTTTTCTTCATTATGGGTGATTTTCTATATAATTTTCTCCTCTATAATAAATCGATGTGGCTATTCCATGACTTAATCTTACCTAATCATACAATGATTACAATTTTAGCTATGGTTGTATCTTATTCTGTGACAGTGTTAATTTACTTAGGCAGGTTTCCTAAAGGATGGAAAAAACGATCTTTATGGTTTTTGTTATGGTCTGGAATTTATTTGTCTATTGAATATATAAACAGTAAGTTGGGATTCATTACTTACCATAATGGATGGAATATGTGGTGGTCTGTTTTATTTACAGGTATCATTTTTTTTATTTTACCTATACACCATAAGAGACCTCTTTTAGCGTGGTTATTCTCAATTATCATTATAATTTCTTTGTTGACTATTTTTGACGTTAAAGTTAGTGATATGAAATAATCTGTATTTTTAATGATTAAAGAAGTTGAGAAGTTAAGTGGAGAGGATAGTGCAACATGACAGAAATTCACCAAACTTTCTATGATATACGTAAAATGCACCAGGCACTTTATGATCTGAAATTAGAATATTGGTTTTCACACAATTTGTTCACTTTTCAATGGTGGTTACTTTTATTTGTACTTATTATTCCTTGGGTTATTTGGTGGAGGTTTGTAGATACAAAGAGAATCAATCAAATACTGTTGTTTGGATTAATATTAATGATCCTAGTCATCATGCTGGATGATGTTGGGGTGGAATTACACCTTTGGTCCTATCCGTATCAGCTGCTAAATATTATGCCCAGGTTAATTGCAGTTGACCAGGGCATCATAGTAGTTGCTCATATGTTTCTGTATCAGTATTTTCCTCATTGGAAAAAATTCATAATGGCAAATTTAGTAATGGCTGCAACATTTACTTTTATTTTTGAACCTATTACTGTTTGGTTAGGTATCTATAAACTAGAAAATTGGCGCTACATTTATTCATTGCCTATTTATATTGCAAAGGCAGCTTTTATAAAATGGCTGGTTGATGAAATAATTCTTAAAAAGAAATGGAAAATTAAATATTCAAGTTAATTTTATGTGTTGAGCTGAAATTATAAAGTTTTACACTAAAAGTAAGGGGTAGCGATGCTTCAACAACGGAGATCGCTTTTTTAATAAAAAGGGTGAAGGATAGTAAAAGAGGAACCGAAACTGATTAAATCCCTAAGGACAAAAACAAAAGTTATTGTTAGCAAAAAGGAATGATTATCAATGGACAATAGCTATTATTAAATGCATAATATTGAAACATAGAGAAATACATTAAGAGTATTTTAAGCAGAAGTCAAGGATTTAACGAGCAATTTTGACTAGGATAAATACTATCTATGTGAAATTTCAATTTGAGGGAGTATTATGTTAAATTTTTTAAATAGATTTGATCAAGTGTTTTACTATTCACCAATTGGGATGGCTTTAGTTTCATTAGATGGGCATTGGATTAAAGTGAACCCGGCTTTATCTAAGATTACAGGCTATACGGAAGAAGAACTTCTATCCATGACGTTTCAAGAAATTACCTATCCGGATGATTTAGTAGCGGATATCAACCATGTTCAAGAATTGGTTGAGGGAAAAAAAGATGCATATGAAATGGAAAAAAGGTATTTTCATAAAAACGGAAACATTGTTTGGGCTTTACTATCAGTTTTCATTGTTCGAGAAGATAATAAATCCGTATATCTTATTGCCCAAGTTCAAGATATTACGGAAAAAAATCGATTGAAGCAAAATTTAATCGAAAGTGAAGATCGTTATCGAAGTTTAGTAGAAAATTCACCGTTAGGGATATTGGTGCATCAGAAAGGGATTATTCAATATGCCAACTCAACGGCGTTACAATTATTGAGGACTAAAGAATTAAAAGATATTATGGGATTACACATCCATAATTTCATCCATTTAGATGATAGAAGGATTGTATCAAGTCGAATTGAGAGCATAGAAAAAAGTAAACAGTTTGCTCAATCAATTTATATAAGGCTTATTCTGTTTGATGGTCAAGAGATAGATGTAGAAGTAAATGGAATACCGATTCAATTGAATGGACAATCGGCTGTCCAAGTAGTGTTTTGGGATGTTACGGAGAAAAAGAAAGAAGAGGATTTAATTCGATATCGAGCCTACCATGATACCTTGACAGATTTACCAAACCGACTTAAATTCCAACTTGACTTAGAAGAAGAGATAAATAAAGACACGACTTTTACGAGTATGTACTTAGATTTGCATGGGCTAAAGACAGTTAATGATTCTTATGGTCATCAAGCTGGTGATGTTGCACTTATAAAAGTTACATCTCGAATAACTGGAGTCCTCGGTTCTATGGGGCTAGTATACCGATTAGGTGGAGATGAATTTTCCATTGTCTTTTCTGGACATAAAAGTGAAGAAGAAATAGGAGAAATAGCAAACAGTATTGCTGAAGTCATTAAACAGCCGATTTATATCGTCGATACCATCGTGCAAATGACTACAAGTATCGGAGTTGTCTTTTACCCTGATCATGGAGTAGATATGGATGTGCTCCTTCGTCATGCAGATATGGCAATGTATCATGCCAAAAAAATAAATACACTTTACAAGATTTATGATAAATGAGGAAAATAGGGCCTGTCCCCTAGCTGTGTAAAGCGTTACTGCAGCGGGGCAGGCTTCTATATTTTTAATATCGTGATCCAAGGCAATCAAGAAAAGGAAGAGCCCAAAGGACTTCTTCCTGCCATCTTATTTTAAGGCTATTCCCAATGTTTCTAGATTCTTTCTCATTATACTAAAATAATCTTCTCCGTTTTTCCGATCTTCTTTAGTTAACGCTTCTAAATTGTGTAAGTACAGGGGTTCAGCATTAATTTCTTTGCGGATAATTTCAGCAACATTCTGTGTAACATTTTGCTCAAAGAGAATATGTTTAATTTGTTTCTCTCTTGCTAACTTAATAATCTTCTCAAGGTCTCTTTGTGTTGGCTCGTCAGTAGGGGAAAGGCCTGCTACAGGTATCTGATGTATACCATAGCTTTCTTCCCAATAACCATAAGCAGCGTGGGAAACAATCATCTCGGGATGTTCCTTTGCTTCCACTAATTCATGGAATTCTTCATCAAGCTTCTCAAGTTCCGCCTTTACTGATAGAAAATTCTTTTCAAAGTCTTCCTTTCCATCAGGATTTAACTCAGTCAGAGTATTTTTAATATTTTCAGCTAGAATGATAGAACGGTAGGGATCAAGCCAGACATGTGGATCAAAGTCGCCATGGTCATGACCGTGGTGATCGTGGTTATCCGTTTCCGCATGATCGTCCTCGTGATCGTGATCATCAATATCGGTATGGTCCTCTTCGTGGCTGTGGTCGTCCTCTTCGGCATGCTCATGTTCAGTCTCTTGGTGAAGATGGTCTTCTTCATGAACAATGGACTCAATTCCATCTGTCGCTTCAATTAATCTTACCTTTTCGTTCTTAAGGGCTGTACCCATTTTTTCAGCAAAAGGTTCCATACCTAAGCCGTTGTAAATGAAGGCATCAGCCTCCGCAATGTAAGTCATTTGCTTTGTCGTTGGTTCAAATGTGTGGGCATCTGCGCCAGGTGGCATGATGCTCTCTACATCTACATAATCCCCGCCAATTTTCTTGATGAAATCTTCTAAAGGATAAAGAGTCGTGTAAACTTTTAACTGCTCTTTATGTGCGATTTCATCCTCATTAGATGTAGAAGCATTTTGCTGCTGCGTATTACAGCCAGCAAGAAAGATTGATAGAACGAGCATAAATCCAATCAGTTTTATTTTCATTTTGATATTAGCACCTCTCCGTTTAACATTTTATCTGTTTTTTATATTATCGTAATGATTACGATTTGTAAATAGTAATCATTACGATTTAATATAAATCTTATTCTAACTTTGCTGAAAGTTTAAATACTCAAAAGTTAGGAAAAGTAGCTTTGTTAACTAATAGGATCTATTCGAATAAAACTAGGCATTCTATTTCGGGGGTCGGTACCAATAGGTGCGGCTTTTTTAATAAATATTGCTAGTACCAAATTTCTAAAACGATGCATTTTGGGAAAGATCTGCTTAATTTTAAAATTAGACCAGAATTCCCATAAGTGAAATAGTACAATTTGTGGGTTTATATACTTAGGAATAAGGACAAATTCTTTAAACATATGATGAGGTGAAGTCTTTATAAGGGGTGGGTGTGGGTACTGTGGCGAATCCAATTGTTGTAAGGTCGTTGGATGAAATCCAGTTTTGGTCAAGAATCATGAAAGAACATGCTTTGTTTTTAAGTCTGGGATTTACGTATGAACAGCAGCAATTGATAGCAGAAGCGCAACAATTTATTACTCTTTTTGAACGAATTGAGGAAAAGTTAGCAAGGTTTACTGTAAACACAGATATACGTCAAGTTCAAGCTTTTAACAATGAGGTTTACCAGGCTGCTGTTGCCATTTGGAGTTACAAGAGAAAAGTATTAGGGTTAACGCTGCGCTGTGAAATCACGACTAATAACTATCCGTTGCTGGTTGACCATATTAGTAGGGAGGCGGCTTATTTTGCTACCAGGCTTAAAGATCTTAATGAAGGAAGATTAGCCCCCGAACCTGATACGATTATCCAAGAAAATCTATTCTTTTTGAGAATAATGGCTGACCATGCGAAATTCATCGGACATCTATTAGATCCTTCTGAAAGAAAACTAGTAGAACAAGCTGCTGAGTTTAGCCATGATTTTGATCAATTGGTATTCCAGGCTGTCGATTTAGATTCCATGCGTCCACAATCAGAAACGGTTCCCATCTTGGACCAATTCTTAGACCAAAATAGAGTTTCGGTTGCTTCATTAAGAGACTTTAAGAAAACAGCCAGAGAATTAATAGAAGCTTGCCGAATTAAAAGCAATATTCATCCACTTTTAGCTGACCATACATTTAGAGAGGCAGAGAGATTTTTAGAAATTATCGATTTATTTGATGCTCATCTGACAAAAGTTAAGCAGTATTAATTAATATATAGTTCTGAAAATAGGGCCTGTCCCCCAGCTGTGTAAAGCGTTACTGCAGCGGGGCAGGCTTCTATATTTTTAATATCGTGATCCAAGGAAATAAAGAAAAGGAAGAGCCCAAAGGACTTCTTCCTGCCATCTTATTTTAAGGCTATTCCCAATGTTTCTAGTTTCTTTCTCATTCTTCTAAAATAATCTTCTCCGTTTTCCCCAGTAACCATAAGCGGCGTGGGAAACAATCATCTCGAGATGTTCCTTTGCTTCCACTAATTCATGGAATTCCTCGTCAAGCTTCTCAAGCTCCATCTTTACTGATTGGAAATTCTTTTCAAAGTCTTCCTCGGCATCAGGCCTTAATTCAACCAGCGTCATTTTATAGATGATGGCACATTAACTAAACGGTACCATCGATTTTTATGAAAAATCTTTTTCGAACTAGGTAAGTTATGTAACATATATTATTACTATTAAAATAGACCAGTAGGGGCGAGTCAATTGGTTCACCACGGAAATAGAGGGTTTGATCACCTTCATCATTTTTCACAATATGTTGATCGATTAGCGATAAAAGCTGCAAAAAATCGGTTTTTATATTGTGAGTATCCTTATCTTGCTGTGTTTCCTCGTTATAAAGGGAGAAGAATAATGGCATACCCAACTAATCAGTCACTGCTAAGTTAAGTTCATTAAGGGGAGGGGGATATGTATTATATGCTAGGCATGCTGAAGCTACTGTGGGAACGGATCAAGATAACTTGAACTTTCATGACTGTACCACACAGAGAAACCTTTCCGAAATCGGCCGCAGGCAAGCAATAGCTTATGGGGATGATATTCGACGTTTGCAAATTCCTGTTCTGAAACCTGTCATCGCTAGTCCTTTTTGCAGGACTGTTCATACAGCAATGTTAGCGTTTGGAGTTGAAAATGTACAAGTGGACCCTTTCTGGGTGAATATTTATCGTTTAAGCGCAAATCTAAGTTTGATCCAGCAGCAAAGGATTTTAAATGACCTGAATCTACTCTTAGAAGAATTGCCGCCGCCGGGTGAAAATAAGGTGATTATAGCTCATAGCTTTCCGGAAGGAGTCGGGTTAGGTCAAATTTCAGATATGGGAACCGTCATTATTAAACCTTTCGGACGGGGGAACGGGTATCAGGTTGTTGGGCGGCTGTCTTTGAAAGAACTTAATGAACTTATATAAAAAGGCATGAGGCTGATTCAAATGGTTATTTGTCATAACTACTTGGAGTTGGTCTCTTTTTTAATTCTACAAAGGATTATATCTTTTCATTAGACGGGATTTACAGCAAAAGCTGAATAGAGGCAGATTAAAATCTTGTAAATAGAAAGGAAAAGGCCTTCTTATAAAATATGATACCTTCAACATGTTCCTCGAAAGCAGGAACCGGTTATCATCAAGGGAATGAAGACCGAAAGATGATCAGGGGTAGCAGAAACCGGTCATCATCAAGGGAATGAGGACCGAAAGATGATCAGCGGAAGGAGGAACCGGTCATCATCAAGGGAATGAGGACCGAAAGATGATCAGGGGTAGCAGAAACCGGTCATCATCAAGGGAATGAGGACCGAAAGATGATCAGGGGAAGGAGGAACCGGTCATCATCAAGGGAATGAAGACCGAAAGATGATCAGGGGTAGCAGAAACCGGTCATCATCAAGGGAATGAGGACCGAAAGATGATCAGGGGAAGGAGGAACCGGTCATCATCAAGAGAATGAGGACCGAAAGATGATCAGGGGTAGCAGAAACCGGTCATCATCAAGGGAATGATCAGCGCTAGCAAGAACCTCTCCTTCATCAAGGTGATCGTACTGTAACAAAAGATCATTTCCTTTACTCATAGTAGGTCCTCAAAAAACCTTAAGATGGTAGATTGGCTGATTTGAAGTTTTAGGTGAGAGAAACGCTCATTCACTAGGGTTCTCAGTACTAATGCAAAAAATCAGAAAGCACAAAAACCGTACAGCTTAACACTGCACGGCCTTAAAAAGTTCCTTTTTATCATGTGTTTCTTGTTAAACTCGCTCTCTCAAAACCCTCTTCAAAACCTTCCCAGATGTATTCCTTGGCAGTTCACTCATAAATTCAACATATTTTGGTTTCTTGTAGGAAGCCAGGTGGTTTTTGCAATGTTCGATGACGTCTTCTTCTGTTAGGGTTTTGCCTGGTTTTAGGACGACGATCGCTTTTACGCTTTCGCCCCATAATTCATCTGGGACCCCAATGACAGCGGCTTCATAAATGGCTTCGTGGCGATAAAGGACGTCTTCGATTTCGGCAGGGTAGATGTTTTCTCCACCACTAATGATCATGTCTTTTTTGCGGTCCATGACATAAACATAGCCTTCTTCATCCATTTTGACCAAGTCTCCGCTATGGAACCATCCGCCTTTAAAGGCTTCTTCCGTAGCTTCTGGATTTTTGTAGTATCCTTTCATGACTGTTGGCCCTCTGTAGACAATTTCCCCAACTTCTCCGACAGGGACATCGTTCATGTTTTCATCTACTACTCGTATTTCCACATTTAAAACACCTTTTCCAACCGAATTTGTTTTTCTTAAAGTATCTTCTGGACGCAGGTGAGTAGTGGTTGGGCTCATTTCTGTCTGGCCAAACGCTTCATTCAACCCAGCATTTGGAAAACTCTCAATAATCCTTTTTTTCAATTCGACTGGAGTGGCAGCTGCACCTGTTCCACAGCTGATCATGGATGTAACATCAAAATCTTTAAAGTTTGGCACGGACAATACCATATTCCACATCGCTGGAACTAAAAATGTACTATTAATCTTTTCTTTTTCTATGTCTTCCAATACTTTCACTGGGTTAAACTCACGATGAATCACACCGGTTCCACCGGCTGTACAGCTAATCAGGAGAAATCCAATCCCTGCAATATGAAATAATGGAGTGACTAACAGTGAAGTTGAAGTTGATTCTACATTTGGATTCGAAGTAGCTTTTACTAAACTGTTCATGGCAGAAAGCGAGAGATTTTTATGAGTTAAGACAGCACCTTTTGGGTGGCCCGTAGTTCCAGAAGTGTATCCAAGCAAACAATCGTCATCATCGTCCAACAGGCCATCCACGGACCTGTAGGTAACATCCTGATCAAAAATGGTTTTATAAGGGATCATACCATGTCGGCATTCTGTCCCGATCACCACAATTTGTTCTACTGCCGGGATTTTATGTTGAATCGATTGAATCATGTCCTGATACTCTTCTTCTATAAAAAGTATCTTCGTGTCGGAATTGTTGATGATATAAGCAAATTCCTCTGGAACAAGTCTGAAGTTAATCGGAACACTGACGCCCCCTGCATGTGCAGTAGCAAAAAAGATGTCAATAAACTCTAAGCAATTCTTTGTAATAATTCCCACTTTGTCACCAATATCAATTCCTTTTCCTTGCAGCCATCCAGCAAGGTGAAGGGTTCTGCCTTCCAACTGCTTATAAGTAATCCTTTCATCGTCAAGAATGAATGCAACTTGGTCTGGTGCATTATGAGCACACCTTCTGATTAACTCTCCAACCAAAAGTTGACGAGATGCATGGATACTGCTAGTGGTCATTTACAACACTCCCTTATATAATTAAAAAAGCTAATGCTTTGAAAAGCCTGGAGTACTAGCAACGTTAATTTTGTGAATATTCAGTCTTTTTTCGGCGTAATATTGGATCTGTTTTTCAAAAAAGGGATCACACGCTAACAAAAAGTTATAGTAATGATCTCTTTCTTAAAAATGGTAATGCAGCTAGAAATCATTATGTATGCGCTTTAATTTGCATGGATTAAGATTAAATCAACCCATTACTTTTAATTTACATATTCTACTAATAAAAGGCAAGTTTTATTTGAAATTTCTGAATATTTATTATAAGAGGAGTTTTTTATTTCAGGTAGTTATGGAGCAGCCATGAGGTCATCACTGAAAGTAGTTTTCGAGTTTGAGGGTGTCAAGGAGCAGTTATGAGTTCTTTAATAGTTATAGATTTATTTTTCTAAAAATTTAGAATATAATTATAGTGAAGTAGGACTACTATTGTTATTGACTCAAACAGGTTGGCAGCGATTTTTTTACTAGCCTGAAAAAGTTTTGTAAAAAAGTATGGTTAGAAAATTATCTGAATAAGGGGGATTACACAATGAATGTATTGATCACTGGCGGTAGTAAAGGCATAGGAAGAGCAACGGCGCTTCGATTTGCGGAGCCTGGGAATAAAATTTTTATCAATTATGCACATGATGATAACGCTGCGGAAGAAACGGCAGCGGAAGTAAATAAAAAGGGAGGAACAGCGATCCTATTAAAAGCTGATGTGGGAAAAGTAGAGGAAATTCAGAAGATGATGGAACGGGTGAAGAGTGAGGCGTCTCAATTAAATTTAATTGTGCATTGTGCTGTACTGCCTGTTCCGGGGAAAGTGTTTGACATCTCTCATGAATCTTGGATGGAAGCCTTGAAAGTGGGAAGCCTTTCTTTAATTGAAGTTGTTCGGGAAGCTCTGCCCATTTTAAAAGAAGGCTCAACGATTATTGCGTTATCGAGTAAAGGGGCAGATTATGCGATTCCAAAATATGCTGCATTGGGCACACCGAAAGCGTTAACAGAATCGATAATTCGTTATATGGCTGCTGAACTAGCGCCTAAAGGGATTAGGGCCAACACGGTCGCCGCCGGTCCATTGGATACGGATGCTCTAAGAACTGTATTTGGAAATGCCGATAAATTGCTGGAATCTGCCGCAAAAGCAAATCCAAGTAATCGAGATTTAACTTTCGATGACATCACAAATACGATTGCCTTCTTAGCAAGTCCCGAAGCACATATGATTCAAGGAAGAATCATCTTTGTCGATGGCGGTCTTGGTTTAAGATAATGATTTTAGAAAGGAGTGGGTCAAAAAAGTGAAATATGAAAACTATCAATCTTTAAAAATTAGATGTGATCGGAAAGTGGCCTTTGTGACGATTGATCATCGGCCGATTAATCTTTTTGATACTGTATTGTTTAAGGATCTCGAGCGGTTTTACAAAGAGGTAAAGCGGGACGATTCTGTTAACATCATTGTGTTTGAAAGTGCAGACCCGGACTTTTTTATCCCGCATTATGATGTGAAGGATATTCTTCATCTTAAAGATCAATTTGCGGCTGTACCTGATAAACCAGGTACACTGAATGCTTTTAACCTGTTGTTTGAGCAATATCGAACGATGCCGAAAGTGACCATTGCAAAAATAGCAGGCAGAGTGGGAGGGGGCGGCAGTGAGTTTGTGCTGGCACTTGATATGCGCTTTGCAGCGGTTGGAAAAGCGTTTTTCAGCCAGCCAGAAGTTGGCTTAGGCATTATTCCTGGTGCAGGAGGAACACAGTATCTTCCAAAACTGGTTGGAGCTTCAAGAGCTCTTGAAATTATTTTAGGGTGCGAAGAGTTTGATGCAGAACTCGCTGAACGCTATGGCTGGGTCAATCGTGCTCTGCCAGAAAATGAAATCGATGCTTTTGTTAATAGACTTGCCTATCGAATGGCTTCTTTTCCAATTGATGCGATCAAACTTGCCAAAGAGTCCGTTCGCAATTCTTCAACTTTCCATCTTCATGACGGACTCCGTGAAGAGAAAAATCTCTTCCTTAAAGCTGTAATCGACACTCCTGACGCTGAAACGAGAATGAAACAATTCCTTGAAAAAGGCGGCCAAACTCGAGCAGTAGAAAAGGAACTAGGATCGATTTTGACCGAGCTTGATTGATTTGGGTGTTTGTCCCCCAGTGCAGTACAGCCCCCCAGCGCTGGGGGACAGGCGCTATTTTTAAAAAATAATATCATTTAATAGACTTAACTTGCTATAATAGTATTGTGTAAATTCTGAAAAAACAGAAAAATGTTGATAGGGGTGGAATAGGATGAAAATTACAGCTGCAGTAGTAAATGGAGCTAATGAGGATTACCAGCTTGAAGAATTAACACTTGGTGAACTATATTCTGATGAAGTGGTCGTGAAAATGGTTGCATCCGGCATTTGCCAATCGGATGAAGGTATACGCAATGGCAGTTCAGCTGTGCCGCCATTGCCAGCAGTTATCGGTCATGAGGGTGCAGGGATCATTGAAAAAGTTGGCAGCGCTGTCAAAGACTTTAAGGTAGGGGATCAAGTGGTCATGGCTTACCATTATTGCGGCACTTGCCCAGGTTGTCGTACAGGCCAGCCATCATCCTGTAACCAGTGGGCGCCACTGAATTTGGGCGGCGTTCGTCCGGATGGAAGCCACATCTTTTTTAAAGCTGATGGGACACCTGTGTCTAACTTTTTTAATCAAAGTTCCTTTGCCACACATACCATCACAAGTGTCAATAATTTAATTAAAGTGGAACCGGAAGTAGACTTGCGATTAGTTGGACCTCTAGGCTGTGGTTTTTTAACGGGCTTTGGCACCGTCGTGAATGGACTGCAACCAAAAACTTCTTCAGCCATTGCTGTATTTGGCACAGGAGGAGTTGGACTTGCTGCACTGATGGCAGCCAAAATTGAAGGCTGCTCTACCATTATCGCCGTGGATATTCACGACTCTCGTTTAGAAACAGCCAAAGAACTCGGTGCTACACATACCATTAATAGCAGGACTGAAAATTTGGCGGAGCGCATTGCTGAAATCACCGATGGGTTGGGTGTTAATTATTCAGTTGATACGACAGGTATTTCATCCGTCATGAAAGCATCCCTTGATGTTCTGGCCATTGGCGGAGTTAGTGCGCCTGTAGCTGTAGCAAAAGAATCCATTGAATTTAATACGTTTAGTGATTTGGCACTGACTAATCGTAAGGTGATAGGTGTCTTAATGGGAGGAGCCGTTCCGCAGCTGGCGATTCCAACGATGATTCAATATTATAAAGAAGGAAAATTCCCATTTGATAAATTAGTAAAGTTCTATAAATTCAAAGACATTAATCAAGCAACGGCAGACTCAAATAGTGGACAAACGATTAAACCGATCTTAATTATTGATGAAGACTATCGAAAGGATGAACCATTAGTTTTTAATAAATAATAGATAACGGAACCCATCATGCCTCTGGACAAAGGGAATGGTGGGTCTTTTTATTCTTAAAAAAATTCCCATGCTCATGTTTTAATCATATTAGCCGTGGAGTTTCAGTGGGAGCACATTAACACTTTATGAAACATGAGGTCGATAAATTTTTCAGGTTCTTAAAAGCATGCCAAGTGAGGCAAGTACAGTATAGCGGGGGGCAGATCCAGAGTTCCTAAATTTCTTTTTATTTATTTACCAATTTACCATATTAGCACTTTAATTAATTAAAATACTAAATTATAATATTTAATATATTACAATATAGTATTTGGGGGCAAATTAGATGAAAAAGAAGCTTGCGATACTTGGCAGCAGTGGAGGGAATCTATATTCCTTGGGTGGAAAAGAACCAGAGAAACTTCTTGAAGAACTATTATTGCAAATAGAAGCAGCAGGCACGGAGTGCGAGTCTCTCCAGTTTATTGCAGCCAATGGATCAATGGATTCGGTGAAAGAAACAACAAAAGCTACCTTATATGGCTGGGATGAACATTCGCGAAAGCCAATTATCGTAGTGGAAGGAACATTAAAGGAAGTCAATCAAGAGGCAGCCATCCTAGATCAGGAGATAGCTGGGAAAATTGAAAATGGTAAAATTGATGGATTAATTTTCATGAGTGCAGATCCAAATGGGGCCAACCAGAAAGCAGTCGAAGCCGCAGCAAAAAAGAAATTGCCTGCAACGGGAACGGGTGGTACTTCCATGGCAAGTATTAGTTCAAAAGGGGTTAATGTTATTTCAACCTCCGGAACAACAGGAACCACGAATCGAACACGGGCGGTAACCTTTATTACTTCCTTAAGTAAGCACTGGGGGATATCCTATCGTCCTATTATCGGAAAAGTAACCTCATCCGATCATACTCAAAAATCATCTGTTTCATCTTGGAAGAGAATCAATATTCGAGGAATGATGCTGTCATCTCTTCCAGGATTCATTGCGATGGCCTTGGTATTGGCATTAAGTAAGATCCCGGCGTTATCGATGCTCGGTAATGTTTTTGACGTCATGATCAATGCTCTTCCTGTTATTCTTGCTGTTATTGCCGCGAAACAAGTGGCTGATCTTGATGATGTCTCCATTGTTGCCGGTATTGTCGCAGGGGTATTATCGGTAAATGGCGGCATTATTGGTGGTATTATCGGGGGAATTGGTGCTGGGCTTTTGGTTCAATATATTTTCAGAAAATGTGTTGAATGGAAATTTCCTGCTACGACGGTCAATATTGCAGCAGGTGGAATTGCTGGACTTATCTCAGGATTAATCGTGTATTTTCTTATCGCCCCGATTGCACTTCAACTTGGTGAAGGGATTCGAACGTTATTAGATACACTTGTAGCAATGAACCCAATCCTTGCAGGATTGATCGCAGGATTATTGATTTGGCCAGCTATTATTGGTGGAATCTATCATGCAGCGATTCTTCCAATTGTCTTACTGGAAATGGAACGCACAGGGAACAGCTTTTTAGGTGCGGTAGATATGGTCGGCTTGGTGATGGTATCAGCTGGTATTACGTTAGCCAATATTGTTGCACCGCGAGATAAGGGCGAAGCTGCCGTAGCTGCCCCAGGGTTTTTGATTAACGTTGGCTTTGGTACATTTGTAGAAGCCGCCTATCCATTCATGTTCTCCAGCAAATTCATCTTCGCAGGAGCCGTGATCTCATCTGGATTAGGGGGCTTGCTAGTCGGTCTATTTGATGTGCGTGGAACAGCTTATGTTCCATCTGTGATGGCGCCGTTACTATCTAACAACATGGGCGGTTTCATTATTGCGATGCTAGGAAGTTTACTATGTGCATTTATGATTACTCTATCGGTCAATCTAGTAGCTAAGAAAAAAGTTAAAAATAAGCCTGAATCATTATCGGCTTAGTATGTTTTATACTTAAGCTTAAAAAAAGAACGGCTGCTGTCCTTGAAAGTTTCTTCTGGGCAGAACCGTTCTTTTTTTGTTTGATGATTTTCAGATTATGACCGAAAAAAGTTGGTCGGAATTTTTTCATCCAGAAGCACTTTTTTATACTCCTCCAAGATAATGATATTTTTTCAACCTGTTTGTTTTAAAGATTGTATCTAGTGGTGTCTATAGAGAATACAACATTATAATAATTTAGTTTTTAGAAAATAATATATAATCGCAATTATGTTAATATTGAGTATTTGTTATTGACATTCAATCTTTTTATTATTTAAATTAGTAATAGTCGCATACTTTAATAGAAGCATGAGGCACTTTCTGACCTCAGTTATTAATTAATCGCATCTCACTCTATTCATATGCTATTTTCTAGATTCTCAGAAATAAACATCTCTAACAATATAATTTTTTCATCATAATCGTATAACAATCATTAGTCTAGGGGGAAGGTAAATGAATATCGGAGAATTATATTCTATGAACTGCAGAAATTTAGGTTCAAAACCGGCGCTCATTTTTAAAGAAAGAACAATCAGCCATGAAGAACTAGAGAAAAGAACAAATCAATTTGCACAATTTCTTCTTAGCTCAGGCTACCAAAAGGGTGACAGAATCGCGATACTATCAAAAAATCATATTGAATTACCTGTCATTATGCTTGGTGCTGCAAAAGCCGGGGTTATTTTCACACCAATTAATTACCGAATGACTGCGACTGAAATAACCGGATTGCTTCAGCATTTCAAACCAAGGGCGCTATTTTTCTCTGAAGAATATGTTGAAACCGTTCTTTCATTCAAGAATCATGTTGCAGTAGAAAAGTACGTGAATATTGATCGTTTAGATAGCCATGAAGACTATCTATCTCTTGATGGGGTCATCCGTTCACAATCCGTGGAAAGTCCACAAATCCAAATCGACGGTCAAGACACCTATTTTATTACATACACATCAGGGACGACTGGAAAACCAAAAGGTGGCATTGTCACACATGAATCGCGCTGCATGCAAGTATTGTTGTATTCAATAGAATTCGGAATTAAGAGTAATGATATTCAATTAGTGGTTGGTCCCATTTATCATGCTGTCCCTCATGTTTTGCTGCTGACTCAATTAGTATTAGGCGGCACATTGGTGATCATGAAAGAATTTGATGCCATACAAGTATTAGAAAATATATCAAACTATAAAGTTACGAATATGTTTATGGTACCTACCATGTGTAACTTCCTCCTAGAATTAGATGATTCGGTTAAACAAAAATATGACATGGGTAGTGTGAAAACATTAATCAGTTCTGGCTCCGCGCTCCCTACAAGTACAAAGGAAAGAATCATTGCCTTTTTCAACCAGGTTCATCTATTTGATCTATATGGTGCTTCGGAAATTGGCGGATGTGCGGTGTTGCGCCCGGAAGACCAGTTAAAAACCACTCGTTCAATTGGGAAACCAGTCATGTTTAATGATGTCAAGATCTTTGATTCAAATGGATACGAACTGCCGGCCGGGGAGGTTGGCGAAATTTATATAAAAAACCCCTACCATTTCAAAGGGTATCTTGATAACCCAGTAGAAACCGAGAAAGCTTTTAAAAACGGATATATTACGGTTGGGGACTTAGGAAGAAAAGATGAAAATGGCTTTATCTATCTGGCAGGCCGCAAAAAGGATATGGTCATAAGCGGCGGGGTAAACATTTATCCGGATGAAATTGAAGATGTCCTTTACAAACACCCTGATGTGTTGGATGTGGCTGTGATTGGTATTCCAGATAAGATTTGGGGGGAATCCTTGAAAGCATTTATCGTTCGTAGAAATAATCAGGCAACAGAACAAGAATTAATCGATTTTTGCAAACAAAATCTTGCAAGCTATAAAAAACCAAAAAGCATTGAGTTTGTCAATGAACTGCCAAGAAATGCAGCTGGAAAAATTCTCAAAAAAGATTTGCGTGCTCCTTATTGGGCTCAACATTCAAATATGTAAGTAAGCGAAAGGGTGGGAAACCTTCCCATTATCAAGCATAAAATTGACAGAGTACTGTGATAACCCGTTTTTAATTGGGATTATTCGAGTGCTCTTTTTTATGTTTTAGGGGGGGGGATGATGTTCAACCTGAAAAAGTGGTCAGCGGTCTTCATGAAGGAGATGAGAACCGAAAAAGCTCCAGCAAAAGTGGTCAGCGGTCTTCATGAAGGAGATGAGAACCGAAAGAGGTCCAGCAAAAGTGGTCAACGGTCTTCATGAAGGAAATGAGAACCGAAAAAGCTCCATCAAAAGTGGACAACGGTCATCATGAAGGAGATGAGAACCGAAAGAGCACCATCAAAAGTGGTCGATGGTCATCATGAAGGAGATGAAAACCCGAAAAAGCTCAAGCAAGAGTGGTCGATGGTCATCATGAAGGAGATGAAAACCCGAAAAAGCTCAAGCAAGAGTGGTCGATGGTCATCATGAAGGAGATGAGAACCGAAAAAGCTCCAGCAAAAGTGGTCGATGGTCTTCATGAAGGAGATGAGAACCGAAAAAGCTCCAGCAAAAGTGGTCGATGGTCTTCATGAAGGAGATGAGAACCGAAAAAGC
>NZ_LT707409.1:455138-462763 GCF_900156875.1 Robertmurraya dakarensis
AAAAGTGGTCGATGGTCTTCATGAAGGAGATGAAAACCGAAAAAGCTCCAGCAAGAGTGGTCGATGGTCATCATGAAGGAGATGAAAACCGAAAAAGCTCCAGCAAAAGTGGTCGATGGTCTTCATGAAGGAGATGAGAACCGAAAGAGCACCATCAAAAGTGGTCGATGGTCTTCATGTAGGAGATGAAAACCGAAAGAGAATCAGCAAGAGTGGTCAACGGTCTTCATGAAGGAGATGAGAACCGGGAACGGGGTTTATAGCCCGAAATCCTCAATTAACGAACCCATTAACTTAAAAAACACCCTCTGATTTATGAGAAGCTATTAATCTTCTTGGGCAGTATTATCAATGGAATACTGATCATTAACTATTCTGTTACTTGCTGTTTTCAACAATTTCTTGGAAGTGTTGGATAAACAACAAATCTGTATAACTATTGGTATTTTTAATTTTCATTATGCCCTAAGATTTATTTAGAAGGATTAACTAATTAAATTTTTAGGAGGAATAGAAATGACTAAAATCGGTATTCTTACAGGAAGCACTCGTGATTCCAGAGTAAATTTAAATGTGGCGGAATGGGTAAAATCAATTGCGGACCAACGCACTGATGCAGAATATGAACTTGTGGATATTAAAGACTACAATCTTCCAAGATTCAATGAATCGATCCCACCCATTATGTCAGGTGGCAATTATCAAACACCAGAAGCAAAGCCTTGGTCAAATAAAATCAGCGAATTTGATGGGTTTGTATTTGTTACCCCAGAATATAACAAATCAGTACCATCTGGATTGAAAGATGCCATCGATTATCTATATTCGGAATGGAATCATAAAGCTGCTGGGATTGTAAGTTACGGTTCTACACTGGGCGTTACCGTAACAAATGACTTGCGATTAATTTTAAGTGTGCCCAAAGTGGCGGTAGTAGGACCAAGCGTCAATATGAGTCTTTTTACTGATTTCCAAGATATGACGAAGTTTACTCCAGCACCTCACCATGAAGAAGCATTAAACACAATGTTGGATGAAGTGGTTGCTTGGTCTAATGCACTAAAATCAGTTAGAAGTTAAAAAGCATTTCAGGGATTATAGAAGGTCCCTTCAAAGGAAAAAACAATCTGTTTCACCTTTTAATAGGGTGATACAGATAATCCCCCAATGATTTTGTTCCACATTTGCCCGCATTGCTTAAAAAAGGAAGCCATTAAACATCAGCCTCATCATTATCCCTGATTTGGATTTCTTCTTTTTCTTATGATGAAAAACACAACAATGCCAATGGCAATAACCACTGCAGCCCAAATATATTTTTGACTCCCATTATGTTTCCTGCTTAAATCAACTTCTTTAATTGGAGGCTGTCCTTCCCCAAGAACCATCAAATCCTCCTGTAAAGAACTCAACACATCGGTACGATCACATATGGTTGTTACCAGTGATTTTGCCCCGTACATATTTGAGTCGTTTGCATATACCAAATACTCTTCTCCTTCGATAAAATCAATCCCGCAGTCTCCGCCGCCTTGACCAGTGGTAATGATCATTTGAGATTGTTCAACACCTTTCCAAGTGTTCATTACCTCAAAAAGAACGGATTGAGTGGTTCTTCCTCTTAAACTCTGTTTTTCTTTTATAGCGATCACTTTCCCACTAAATATGACTTCTGACCGTTCATATTCATCCTCCACACTTGGTAGCTCCGCACACGAACAAGCACTTGTAATTGAAGGAAAGGAGCCTATTATAAAAATAGCCACAAACATGAAAGCAAGAAGTGGGATTGCTTTCTTCAAATATATCATCGCATTCTCTCCTATAATCCCTAGAGTTTTGTACAAATTTTACTATTACATACAAATATTAACATATATATCTAGTTTTGTTCGCGTAACATAAACCATAAATCCAAGAATAGCAATACTGCCAAAGAAGCCGGCAGGAAATTAAGATATCCCCGGCAATGCTGTAGACAAAGCGATTTCCACGAAATCCTACTCATTGACTTTTGAAAAACATCGTTATACATTTAAAATACAGAATAGTATATTAATTTTGAAAATATAGATAATTGTTTTTTTGCATAATAGATTTACGTTAATCTAAATGAATCTATTAATTGGGGTTTGTTTCCATAATTCCTTAGAGTATGTGTTTAATCACTAAAAGATATTATAGAGGAGGTATATACGATGGCTGTTACTACGGGAGGTAGATTGGCTGCAAGAGCACTAAAAGAAGCTGGGATTGAGGTTGTCTTCACATTATCTGGGGGGCATATTATTCCGTTATATTATGGACTTAGAGAACAAGGGATTGAGTTGATTGACGTAAGGCATGAAAATAGTGGCGGTTTTGCGGCTGATGCTTATGCAAGGGTTTCTGGAAAATTAGGGTGTTTTGTTGCTACCGCAGGTCCGGGTGTTGTAAATGCATCTACAGCGATGGCTGAAGCACGTGAAAATGGAACACCTTTACTATTCATTGGAGGTGCTTCACCTGTTGCGGAGGATGACACTTCACCACTGCAAAACACTCCAACGTTAGAAGGAATGGCTGCTTATTGTAAGTTTGCTAAACAAGTTAAGCAGGTTGAGAGAATTCCAGAGTATATTACAATGGCCGTACGTGCGGCATTGTCTGGAACACCTGGTCCAGCTTATGTCCAGATTGGCGAAGACTTGATGGATATGAAAGTGGAAGAAGAGAAGGTATTTTTTCCACAGAATTATCGTGCCATTAAGCCGCCAGCAGGAGATCCTAGTTTAATAGAAGAGGCTGCCGAGGCGTTAGCGAATGCCAAACAGCCAGCCATGATCATCGGGGATGAAGCGAGATTTTCCGCCGGAGAATATGCAAAATCCGTGGAAG
Source organism: Robertmurraya dakarensis (assembly GCF_900156875.1). Classification (GTDB taxonomy): domain Bacteria; phylum Bacillota; class Bacilli; order Bacillales; family Cytobacillaceae; genus Robertmurraya; species Robertmurraya dakarensis. The sequence goes on from NZ_LT707409.1 coordinate 458,016, forward strand.
AATTGGCCAATTATTTAAAAATTCCAGTGTGGGTTTTGAATACATCTAGAGGAGTTTTTGCGGATGAATCGAAAAACCCTCTTTTCCAAACGAATCTAGGGAAAGGTGCGATGCCTGACGCGGATGTCATCATTGAATTAGGCCATCATCGTACCTATCGTACGTTAAAGGGAAGATCGCCTTTGTTTAATCGAAATGCGATTCGGATTTCGGTGAATACCGATGACAACCAGATCGGATTTAATGCGCCGTCACATATTGGCATTGTCGCTGGGGCTGGAATAGCAGCCAAACAAATTTTAGATTCAGTAAAAGCAAAAAGACAAGCTGTTACGGAAGAAGACTTTGCAGCTCGGTATGAAATATTAAAAGAGAGAAGAGCCGCGGCGATTGCTCCATTGACAGAGGCAGAAGAGTCCCAGCATAATCCTCCACATCCAGGAAAAGTGGCAAGCCAAGTCATGAAATATATCCAAGAAGAGGCGCCGGATTGGCATGTGATTTGCGATGGTGGTGATGCATCGGTGTGGATGGATGATTTCTCTATCGCGACTTATCCTGGCCAGCTCGTCCGTTGGGGTCCATTAGGAACAATCGGTACAGGCAATGGATTTGGATTAGGGGCTTATTTTGCTGACGGAAAGCCAAGTGTCATTTTTACAGGAGATGGAAGTTTTGGGTTTCATGCAATGGAATTTGATACGTATGTAAGACATAAGATCCCTGTTATTTGTGTGATTTCCAATGATTCTGCGTGGGGCATGATTCGAAATAATGAAATCTCCCTTCACCCGGAAGATTATGAGAAATATGGAAGTGTAGGAACGGGCTTAGAACATATGCGTGCTTATCATAAGCTTGCAGAGATCTGGGGTGGAGTTGGTGTCGCAGTCAACCATATTGACGATGTGATTCCTGCGATGAGAAAAATAAGAGAATCTGGCCTTCCAGGTATCGTAAATGTACAGGTTGATGAGAAACCATTAAGCAGACCAATTTTAGCAGCCGCAAAAGGAAGGGAAGCCACAAGAAAAGCAGGAAAAGAATTAACAGGTGGAGTATACGGATAATGAATCCTGCATAGAGGGGGATTTCCTGATCCCCCTCTATTAACATCTAAAGGAAAAAAGGAGGGTAATAGAATGAAAGCTTGTGTTAGAGTAGCACAAAAGGAATTTGAAGTAAGGGAACTTCCCATTCCAGAATTAGTAGAGTCAGATGATGTCTTGCTGAAAGTGGGTGCGACGGGAATATGCGGATCCGACCTTCATATGTGGCTTCGCAATGACCCGACAAAGGACGGTGTTATTTTTGGCCATGAATTTTCAGGGACGGTAGTCAAATCAGCTTCAGGAAACATTCCTGCTGGTACGCGTTGTGCTGTCTATCCTGGTTCCGTAAAGCCTGAAGCTCGAGGGGCGGAAATTACGGATTGGGTACCAGGCATCCGGCATGTTCCAGGAGCTTTTGAGGAATATCTAATTGTTAAAGAACGCTATGTGCATCCGTTGCCAGATAGTCTGAGCTTGACTACAGGGGCTCTTCTTGAGCCATTGGGGGTAGCCTATCGAGCTTGCCTTTCAGGGAAGGTGGGAATTGGTCAAAAGGTATTAGTTGAAGGAACGGGTGTGATTGGGACTGGTCTATGTGCTTGGTTGAAAGCTGCAGGGGCTGGCCTGGTGGTTCAAACGGAAATCAGTGATACACGGATGAAGGCATTGAAGGACCGTACAGATGCTGACTACCTTATTGATGCGAAAGATGAAAACCTAAAACAAAAATTGCTAGAGCTCTCCAAGGGCGGATTTGATGTGACCTTTGACTGCGCCAATGCTTCAGAAGAAACCGTTGAAATCGCGATGGATGCAGCCAAAGTAGGGGGAAGAGTCGTGATCGTGGGAGTAAATATTCATAAGACACCGATCGACACTTATAAATTAATGTATAAACAGTTGACACTTAACAGTTCATTTGGACCGTACCCATATGATCGACTCATTCCATTAATTGAAAAAGGCCTGATTGATACGGAAAAATTTGTGACCAATGTGATCGGTCTTAACCAAGTACAAGAAAACTTTGAGCTTCTCACAAGTGGGAATAGTAAAGATCTAAAGGTCATCATTGATCCGAGTTTGTAGAAGTTTTATCGAAATGATCTTTTAACTTTTTATAGTATAGTTCCCCCAGGGGCAGCATGAGGATACCAATTTTATCGCTGCCTCTTTTGTTTATAACGCTTGATCTGGATAATATAGGTATTTCCGCAAATAGAGGGCAGGATAAACCGCAGTATTTCATCATCGGCCATCACCCCATGCGTTTTCTGTACAATTGCCCAACGATTATAGCTGGAAAGGCCAATTGGCAAGTAATTCATCCGCATTAATCCTTGTTGGAGGGTGCAATCTCCACTTCAGCCGTCTTTCTGATTCATCCTTGTGATTTTGGTGCCTGACTCTCATTATAGTACAGCGTTACAGTGCCGAGATTTAGGCCACTTTGAGATACTTTTTTTTTGTAACCTGTCTACATTACAGATTATGAACAAAGAATAACAAGCAGAGAAGAAACAATTGGACAAAAATTGGTGTAGAAAACATACATATGGAATTACAGGGGAGGATACGATGGTATTCATTCATAAACAACTACTAGAATATGGGGTAGATCCGAGCCTGGCTGATTATATGGCTGGGACCATCATGATTGTATTTATAGGTATCCTATGTATCATTGCTAACTTTATTACGAAGAAAATTGTCATGAGGGTGATCACTCATTTTATAACGAATAATAAGGTTAAGTGGGATGATCTGCTTTTGGAAAGAAGGGTTTTTCATCGTTTATCCCACATTGTTCCTGCCATTATTATTTATTACTTCGCTCCGACGTTTTCTGACTATCAGCACCTTATAGAAAAAGGGGCTATCGCCTATATCATTATTGTTGGAGCCCTTGTGGTTAACAACTTTTTGAATGCCTTAAATGATGTTTATCAGACGTTTGAAATATCAAAGATTAAGCCTATTAAGGGATATATTCAGGTGGTAAAAATTGTGGTGTTCATCTTAGGGGCAATCACTGTTATTGCCAACCTGATGGGGAAAAGTCCATTTCTCCTTCTAAGTGGGTTTGGTGCGCTATCTGCTGTTCTCTTATTGGTATTTAAGGATTCAATTTTAGGGCTGGTTGCAGGCATTCAGTTGGCTGCCAATGATATGGTACATGTTGGTGACTGGATTGAGATGCCTAAATATGGAGCGGATGGAGACGTTATTGATATTTCGTTAAATACGGTAAAAGTTCAAAACTTTGATAAAACGATTACGACGATCCCCAGCTATGCGCTTGTCTCCGATTCTTTTAAAAACTGGAGAGGGATGCAGGCTTCTGGCGGGCGCCGGATCAAACGATCCATCTTCATTGATACCAATACCATCACTTTTTGCTCTGAGGATATGATCGAGAAATTCAGACATATTCACTATTTATCTACTTACATAACCAATAAAGAAAATGAAATCGCTGAATACAATAGAAATCATGAGATTAATACGAGCAATCGGGTGAACGGTCGAGCTTTAACCAATATTGGTGTATTTCGAGCGTATATTAACCACTATCTCCAAAATCACAAAGGGATTAATCAGAACATGACCTTACTCGTCAGACAATTGGCGCCAACAGAATACGGGCTGCCATTAGAAATATATGCGTTTACGAACGATACACGATGGGATGTGTATGAAACGATCCAATCTGATATCTTTGATCACTTATTTGCAGTCGCATCTGAATTCGGGCTCAAAGTATTCCAGAATCCATCGGGGAATGACTTGAAAAGCATTTTAGAAGAAATAAACAAAAATAGTATGATTAGGGAAAACAATCAATCATGATGCATGGCACTGTGGGGTAATCAAATAAATATCATGCCAGTCCCTCAGTACGGGAAAGCTTTACTAGACCGGGGGACTGGCATTGATTTAAGGATTATCGTAAAAATGTATCATTATATAAAGTAAGTAATAACCTTCCTCTCTTTTACTCAAGAGAGGATAGTCATCATGGAGGAGATGAGAACCTATAGAGGCCCAACGGAATTGGAAAATGGTCTTCATAAAGGAGATGAGAACCGAAAGAGCTCCAGCAAAAGTGGTCAACGGTCTTCATGAAGGAGATGAGAACCGAAAGAGCTCCACCAAAAGTGGTCAACGGTCTTCATGAAGGAGATGAGAACCGAAAGAGCTCCACCAAAAGTGGTCAACGGTCTTCATGAAGGAGATGAGAACCGAAAGAGCTCCAGCAAAAGTGGTTAACGGTCTTCATAACGGAGATGAGAACCGAAAGAGCTCCAGCAAAAGTGGTCAACGGTCTTCATAAAGGAGATGAGAACCGAAAGAGCTCCAGCAAAAGTGGTTAACGGTCTTCATAAAGGAGATGAGAACCGAAAGAGCTCCAGCAAAAGTGGTTAACGGTCTTTATAAAGGAGATGAGAACCGAAAGAGCTCCAGCAAAAATGGTCAACGGTCTTCATAAAGGAGATGAGAACCGAAGAGGCCTAGCGTTAGCAGAGAACGGTCTTCATCCATAATCTTATAAAATGAATAATAATTTAGATGTCTGTGGAACAATCGTGAAACAAGATTTTTCGGGTCGTCGCAGTGACCATACTAAAAAACTATAGAGGTCCAAACTTAGATGGCATATAATGGAACAATAGAGTTTTTTTGATAAGACTTAGG
>NZ_LT707409.1:466220-481823 GCF_900156875.1 Robertmurraya dakarensis
TTCATAAAGGAGATGAGAACCGAAAAAGCTCCAGCAAAAGTGGTTAACGGTCTTCATAAAGGAGATGAGAACCGAAAGAGCTCCAGCAAAAGTGGTTAACGGTCTTCATAAAGGAGATGAGAACCGAAAGAGCTCCAGCAAAAATGGTCAACGGTCTTCATAAAGGAGATGAGAACCGAAGAGGCCTAGCGTTAGCAGAGAACGGTCTTCATCCATAATCTTATAAAATGAATAATAATTTAGATGTCTGTGGAACAATCGTGAAACAAGATTTTTCGGGTCGTCGCAGTGACCATACTAAAAAACTATAGAGGTCCAAACTTAGATGGCATATAATGGAACAATAGAGTTTTTTTGATAAGACTTAGGTGCAGAAGTCGGATCATTTTGTAAAAGGGGAAGAAACATGAGAAATATTAGAATAGTGGGTATGGGGAAATATTTGCCCGAGAAAATCGTAACGTCAGAAGAGATTGATAGATTACTTGATTTGAAGTCTGGTTGGTCTGAAAAAAAATCAGGTGTTAAATATAGACATTATGCGAATGGGGAAACGGCGTCAGAAATGGGAGCAAAAGCGGCGTTAGCGGCTTTGACAGAAGCCAATCTTTCGTTAGAGGATATTGATTGTCTTGTATCCACGAGTGGTACGATGGAGCAGCCGATTCCGTGCAGTGCATCGCTTATTCATGAAAAATTGCAGCCGAATAAACCAATTCCAGCTTTTGATATTAATTCCACCTGTCTCAGCTTTGTTACGGGATTAGATGTTATTTCCAGTCTGGTTCATGCGGGTACCTATAAAAGAGTGCTGTTGGTTTCGACCGAAATTGCCTCGATCGGCATTAATCCAAAGCAAAAAGAAAGTTTTGTTCTTTTTGGGGATGCTGCCGCTGCTTGTATTATTGAGCAAGGAAAAGAAGGTCAAACTTCTGGAATCCTTTCCTCGAGAATGGAAACCTACAGCAAAGGAGCTCATTTGACTGAAATTAGAGGTGGAGGGACGAAATATCACCCGAACCATCATGATGTGGAAGAAGACTTTCTTTTTGATATGAACGGAAAAGAAGTGTTTCGCATGAGTTCAAGAGTAATTGTTCCGTTTGTCGACCAACTCCTCGAGGGTGCAGGAATAGCGAAGAGTGAACTAGACGCATTGGTTCCTCATCAAGCAAGCGGGATGGCGATGAGACTGATGAGGTCAAAATTAGATATTAGTGACGAGAAATTTATCAATGTGATTGAGCATTACGGCAATACCATTGCGGCTTCGATTCCTCTCGCTTTATGTGATGCTATTAAAATGGGAAAAATCAAGAGAGGCAATAAAGTGATGCTGCTTGGAACGTCTGCGGGGCTTTCTTTGGGAGGACTACTGCTTGAATACTAAAAAGGTACTGTTAACAGGAGGCCGTGCACCCAGCACTTTAGAGTTGGCACGCCTTTTTTTCATGAATGGCTATAGCGTGCATATTGCGGACAGCTTTCCATATGCTTTGGCGAAGAAAAGCACGGCCGTAGAGAAATTTCATCTGACGCGGAAGCCCAAGCAAGAAAGCGAAAAGTTCATTGAAGATCTGATAAAAATCATTGTGGACGAGCAAATTGATTTGCTTGTCCCAACTTGTGAAGAAATCTTTTATATTGCCAGGTTCCAGGATGAAATTAGAAAATATTGTGAGGTATTTGTTGATACATTCGAAAAAATGATTACCTTGCACCATAAGTTCGATTTTATAAAATTAGCAGAGTCGTTCGGAATGCAGGTACCTGGTACTACGTTAATCACAAGCTTGGAAGAATGGAAGAAAGAAACGCAGGGAAACAAGCGAAGTCTCATCGCGAAGCCTGTATTCAGCAGGTTTTCGAGTACAGTACATAGATTACCAGAAGAACGTGACCTGCAGATTGATGTCAGTGAAAAAAAGCATTGGGTGCTGCAGGAGTTCATTGAAGGATCACACTATTGTTCCTATAGTGTGGCGAATCGAGGCAAGCTGCTGGCTCATACGACTTATAAAAGTGAAATTCGCGCCGGTGATGGAGCCAGTATTTATTTTCAACATTATGAGCATGAAAAAATTGCAGAGTGGGTAGAAGTTTTTGTACGGGAAATGGAATTTCATGGGCAAATTGCTTTTGATTTTATACAGGATGAAAAGGGTGAAGTATTTGCGATTGAATGCAATCCTCGCTTAACGAGCGGGGTTCATCTTTTCCGGAATACAAACTTGCCAGCTGTTTTTTTTGAAAATAAAAGCGTTAGACCAAATAGTGACCACCCTGTTTCGTTGAAGGCGGCTCTTGTGTTATACGGTTACCAAAATATCAAACTAGCAGGAGTGAAACGATTTTTCCAGGCGTTTGGGAGGTCAAGAGATGTTGTGTTTAATACGAAGGATATCGGACCATTCCTTTATCAATGGTATTCTTATCTTAAAATATGGGAGCTTAGCCGCAGGAATCAGATCAGCCTTTTAGAAGCCACAACTTATGATATTTCTTGGGACGGTGATTGATAATGAGGATGCTAGTTACAGGCGCAACCGGCTTCGTTGGGCAAAAATTAGCGCATCGTCTGCTGGGCAGCGGACATGAAGTTTTTGCGATGGGGAGAAATGAAATTGTTGGAAAGAGATTAGAACAGGCTGGAATCACTTTTCTAAAAATTGATCTGTCAGATGAGGCAGCTGTTATAGCAGCCTGTGAAAAGATCGATTACGTTTTCCATTGTGGAGCATTTTCATCCCCGTGGGGGGAATATGAACAATTTTACAAATCGAACGTACTAGGAACAATGCATGTCATACAAGGGTGCAAAATTCATGGGGTCAAAAGATTAATTCATGTATCTACCCCGAGCATCTATTTTCAATACGATGATCGTATAGATGTAAAAGAAGATGACCCATTACCTGAACACTTTGCCAATCACTATGCCGAGACAAAATATTTAGCTGAAAAAGAAATCGATAAAGCCTACCATGAGGGCCTTCCTGTAATTACGATACGTCCGAGGGCGATATTCGGACCGGGGGATACAGCGATTATTCCGCGATTGATCAAAGTTAATGAAGAAAAGTTTATCCCGCTCATTCATGAGGGAAAGGCCCGACTTGACTTGACGTATGTAGAGAACGTCGTCGATGCACTCCTGCTGTGCATGAATTCACCAGAAGAAACAATAGGTGAAAAATACAATATCTCAAATGGAGAGCAGGTTAAGTTAAAGGAAATATTAGAGACGCTTTTTCAGACACTGGACATGCCGTTACGTTATAAAAAGGTACCCTATGGGGTGGCTTTTCGTTTAGCTGAGCTCTTGGAATGGGTCTCGCGGACCTTTCAAAATAACAAAGAGCCGCTGTTAACGAAGTACACAGTCAGCGTGATATCGAAAACACAAACATTAAATATAGAAAAAGCGAAGAAAGAATTGGGTTACGAGCCAAAAATCATTGTGAATGAGGGGATTGAGTTGTATGCCAAGTGGTGGAAGCAGCAGCAGAGTTGAATTATCATGGAGGCTTATGACTGCAGGCTCTTGTGGACAAGTTGAAAAATTCACCAATACGACGAAGCCTTTAAAGTCGATTCAGTTTCCTGCGCATTTTAGTTTGATCCATCATCACAAGGAAGGATATATCTTGGTGGACACCGGTTATTCCGATCATTTCCACGATGCTGCGAAAAGTTTTCCTTATTCCTTGTATGCCAAGATTACGCCGATTCAGTTCAAGCCTGGGGACAGTGCGGTTGAACAATTGGCAGCATTAGGGATCCATTCTTCTGACGTTAAATATATCTTTATTACCCATTTTCATGCCGATCATATTTCTGGTCTGCTGGATTTTCCAAATGCAAAGTTTATTTGTTCTAGAAAGGCTTATGGAGATGTTCAAGACAAGAAGGGGATTGCAGCGTTATTAAAAGGATTTTTACCAGATTTACTTCCAGAAGATTTTGCTGAGAGAGTACTATTTTTAGAGGATGGCAAAATTGCTAGTCAAGAAGACTTGTTTCCGGAAGCGGCTTCCCTAGAAATATTGAATTCACCTATTTACGATGTATTCGGAGACGGCTCCATTTTCTCAGTCGATTTATCTGGACATGCGCATGGTCAAATGGGATTACTATTTAAACAAAATGATAAAGTGATTTTCTTAGTAGCGGATGCGGCTTGGGATAGCTCTGCTGTAAGGAATCTGGAGATGCCTTCAAAGATTACGAAGCTGATTATTCATGATTATGAGGTATTCCGTACAACCTTAACGCAGTTACATCATTTTTATAAAAAGCATCCACATGTTGCCATGATTCCATCACATTGCCGTGAGTACAAGGGGGAGTCAAGATGCAAATTGTGTTAGTTACGGGAGCAAACGGCGGATTTGGAAGGCTGACTTGTATAGAACTGATAGAATCAGGATTTCATGTGATTGCGACGATGAGAAACATCGAGAACGGGAAAGACTTGGCTGCACAAGTCGAACATCTCGGACTTTCTGAAAGGCTAACCGTTTTACAGATGGACGTGACAAAAATTGCGGAAATTGAGAAGGCGAAGGGTATCGTTGAAGAGAAGTTTGGAAAATTGGATATTCTCATAAATAATGCAGGGTATTGCCAAGGTGGATTTATCGAGGATTTGACTTTGGAGGAGTGGGAAACTCAGCTTGGGACGAATGTTACTGGAACCTTTTCTGTCATCAAAACCTTCCTTCCTATTCTTGAATCAGCAGGACATGCTCATATTATTAATATCAGCTCTGTCAGCGGATATTTTGGATTTCCCGGCATGAGTCCGTACTGTTCATCCAAATTTGCGCTGGAGGGGATGAGTGAAAGCTTGCGTTTGGAATTGCTTCCAAGGAATATCCATGTCTCTCTCGTTGAGCCCGCTTCCTATCAAACGAAAATATGGGAAAAAGGATTGGAAAATATAAAGATAGAAGAAACTGACTCTAGCTATAAAAAACAGGTATATAAATACGCAAAAAATGCGGAAGAACATGGTTCTGATCCAGTGGAAGTGGCGAAATTAGTCGTGAAAATATGCAAGATGGACAGACCACGATTTCGTTACCCGATTGGGAAAGGAGCAAAAAGCCTTTCCATTCTCAAAAGAATCATGCCGTGGGGAGTAATTGAATTTGTTGTGATGAAAAAACTGACATGAAAGAGGAAGTGAGATGAAACGACTTTTACAGATATTGTCTGCTTATTTTAAGACAAAAAGAATGGCAGGATGGACTTCTAGAGAAAAGCTTGAGGTTTGGCAGGAAAAGAAGTTGAATCAACAGTTGAAGTACATAAAAAAGCGTTCACCTTATTTCCAAAGAGTGCTAGAGGGTGTGGAATCTTTAAGCATAAAAGATCTGCCTAAGCTTCCAGTGATGGATAAAGAGGTGATGATGGAGCATTTTGATGAGCTGAACACCGTGAACATTCATAAAACTGAAGCGTTTGAGATCGCTTTAAAAGCGGAAGATACTCGAGATTTTAGTCCGATGATTGGGAGCATTACGGTTGGGCTTTCTTCCGGGACATCGGGAAACAGGGGCTTGTTTTTAGTATCAGAAGAAGAAAGAAATATGTGGGCCGGTACGATATTGGCGAAGCTTCTTCCGGATGGGTTGAAGTCAAAAGAAAGGATTGCCTTTTTCCTTCGAGCCAATAGCAATCTTTATGGATCGGTAACGTCGAACCGAATATCCTTTGCATTTTTTGATTTGCTGGATGACCTGGATGTTCATGTCAAAAGATTAAATGACTCTAACCCTACCATTTTAGCAGCCCCCCCTTCGATGATGAGAATGCTCGCCGAGAAAAAAGCGGAAGGGATTCTGCGGATTTCTCCAAAAAAGATCATTACGATGGCGGAAGTATTAGATCCGTTGGACGAAACCATGATTGAAGCAGCGTTCGGGCACCGGGTACACCAGGTTTATCAGTGCACAGAAGGCTTTTTGGCAGCGACATGCTCACGCGGAACCCTGCATTTAAATGAAGATATCGTGATTATTGAGAAGGAATTTTTGGATGAGGACAGATTTTCACCAATTATCACAGATTTCACGCGAAAAACTCAGCCCATCATTCGTTATAAATTGAATGATATTTTAACACTGAAGAAAGGCGGCTGTTCCTGCGGTTCTCCTATGACAGCCATTGCGCAAATTGAAGGCAGATGTGACGATATCTTTTATTTTAAAAATAAAAATGATGTGGTTGTCCCAGTTTTTCCTGATTTTATCCGTCGTAGTGTGATCACCGCTTCAGCGTCTATCAGGGAGTATAAAGTCATTCAGGCTGCTGACCGTGTTTTGGAGGTGCAGTTAGCTGCGGAGGGTGATGGGATTGAGGAAATCGTGAGAAAGAATTTAGAAGACTTCTTTTTGAGAATAGAATTAGAGGTGCCTGACATTCGTTTTACTCCCTATACACCAAATCAGAAACTGCAAAAGTTAAAACGAATTGAAAGAAAGGTAGACAAGTAGGGGGAGAACCCAATGAAAGAGTCGGAAGTTTTATTTTATGATAAGGAAAGCTTTGAGGAGATTGATTGGAAGAAATATGATGAAGGAGAATTGCTTCGAAACTACTTTTCTCCGTTGGTGAAGGGGACGCGGCATTTTGTTGCGAATGTTATAACGGACATTCGCTTTGTGGCCCTTGATCATCTTTTACTGCCGTACACCATCAATCAAGAAGAATATGAGAATTCTTACGTGTGCTCTCCGTACAATCATTATATTACTTATACAAAAGAAGAACTGAGGATGCTGCAAAATCCTCCTCTTGAAAAAATCCTTGGCATGGTTGTTAGTGGCATCGGTATTTTTTCGAAAAAGATTGAGATGAATCGGGTCGTATATGTAAACAATTGGCTGATTTCCACGAATTTATTTTCACAGGCTAGTAAGGAACAAATCAGGAAAATAAAAGAAGCACTCGTGAAAAAATATCCAAATCATTTGATTGGGTTTCGTTCCGTTAATGATGGTTTGTATGAAGAAATGAAACGGCATTTTGTTCATCTTGGTTTCCAATTGCTCCCAAGCAGATATGTGTATATTTCAGGACCTGATTTACTTGAGAAAGCAACAAAGAAGACGCGAAATACGCTGGGTCGAGATCGGAAGCTTTTGAATCAGGAGGATGTTGAAGTCATTCATCATGAAGATTTTTCAAAAGAGGATCTAGAAAGAGCGAAGGACTTATATGATATGTTGTATTTAGAAAAATACTCCTATAACAACCCGCAGTTTAGTCAGGATTATATCTTTCATACCCATCGAAGTAAATCGCTAACCTATGTAGGAATCAGGTATAAGGGGAAGCTAGAGGGAGTATTTGGGTCGATGATTTATCAGGATAAAATGGCCAATCCAGTGCTGGGGTATAATACAGCACTGCCGATAGAAATCGGCTTATACCGAATGCTGCGTTACCTTGCTGTGAATGAATCGATTGTTCACCAGCGTATGTACCATCAAAGTGCAGGAGTCGGCAGGTTCAAATATGACCGCGGCGCTACAGGCTATCCAGAGTATACGGCAATTTTTGTGGAGCATCTTGCTTTTAAGAAGAGATTTTTCTGGCGTACCCTTTCTTCGCTTTTGAATCGATTTGCGGTGAAAATAATTGAGAAGAAGAGACTATAAAGGGCCCGAGGCTGAGGTCGTTTTAGGGAGTTCAGTAAGAGAAAAACGGACTTCATAAAGGTAATGAAGACAGATTCCTAGTTTAGGAGGAAAACGAGCGGTTTTCATTTAAGGGATGAGAACCGAAAGAGGTCCAGCGAGAACGGGGAACGGTCTTCATACAAGGGATGAGAACCGAAAGAGGTCCAGCGAGAACGGTGAACGGTCTTCATAAGAGGAATGAGAACCGAAAGAGGCCCAGCGGAAGAAGGCTATGGTCTTCATAAGAGGGATGAGAACCGAAAGAGGTCCAGCAGAAGCAGGAAATGGTCTTCATAAGAGGAATGAGAACCGAAAGAGGCCCAGCGGAAGAAGGCTATGGTCTTCATAAGAGGGATGAGAACCGAAAGAGGCCCAGCGGAAACAGGCTATGGTCTTCATAAGAGGGATGAGAACCGAAAGAGGCCCAGCGAAAACGGGGAACGGTCTTCATACAAGGGATGAGAACCGAAAGAGGGCCAGCAGAACCAGGAAATGGTCTTCATAAGAGGGATAAGAACCGAAAGAGGTCAAGCAGAAGCAGGAAATGGTCTTCATAAGAGGAATGAGAACCGAAAGAGGCCAAGCGCAAGCAGGTAAAGGTCTTTTATAAAAGGTATGGGAAACAACAATCTCTCTTATACTATTAAGAAAGTAAGTGAGTGGACATTCATAAAACGTTTGGAAAAGGCAACAGTTGATTGTTTAAGTTTTGACATTGTTGAAACAAGAATTTATAACTTAACTTTAGGAGGTAAGCAATGCGAAACAGCTAATGCATTAACACCTCCTCCTGAAACACCAAAAACCGATAAATAATATACAAAATATTTTGAATATTATAAATACTTTGTTGTATTACATAAAAGAAAGAGGTAATATGATAGAAAGCCTTTAGTAATTATGGAAAAATAGAATACTTAAAGGGGTATTGTATTAAGAAGTATTTCTGTTACATACGCTGTATGCAGTTTGGTATCTCAAGCAATCAGCAAATTAGATCATGAAAACCGTTAAAAATCCAACGATAGATTGATACATTAGTATACATTGAGGGAGGAAACTGGAATGGGTAATCAAATAAAGCAATTGGATGCTGTCATTGTTGGCGCTGGATTTTCAGGTATGTACATGCTTCATATGCTTCGTGAGAAAGGATTTACTGCCAAGGTATTTGAAGCAGGCGGAAGCGTTGGAGGAACGTGGTATTGGAATCGGTATCCTGGAGCTTGTTGTGATGTACCAAGTGTTTACTATAGTTTCACCTTTTCGGAGAAATTGTATAAAAATTGGACGTGGTCGTCAAAATTGCCTTATCAGGAGGAAATTTTGCAGTATTTAAACTACGTAGCAGACAGTTTGAAAGTGCGTGATGGGATTCAATTAAATACAAAGGTAACTTCTGCTGTTTATAACGAACAAGAAAACGTATGGAACATAAAAACAAGCGATGGAAATGAGGTTTGTGCAAAGTATTTCATCACTGCTGTCGGCAGTCTTTCTGCAGCAAATACACCAAGTATTCCAGGGATGGAAAATTTTAAAGGAGAGACGTACCATACAGGCCACTGGCCTCATGAACCTGTCAGTTTCAAGGGTAAAAAAGTTGCTGTGATTGGAACGGGATCCAGTGCCGTCCAGACCATACCGGTCGTCGCCGAAGAAGCTGAGAAGCTAACCGTTTTTCAACGAACTCCTTCCTATGTCCTGCCAGCAAGAAATGGAAAATATCCTCCTGGATTTGTAGAGGATTTGAAGGAAAACTTCGATGGACTTCAGAGACAGATGAATGAATCTCCCGCAGGATTTCCAGTAGAAAGCAGGGTTTTGAGATCAGCACTTGAAGACACCCCGGAAGAGCGTTATGAAAATTACAAAAAAGCTTGGGAAATGGGCGGATGGGCACTAGGAGGAGTATATTATGATACAACGACGAATGATCAATCAAATGAATATGCTTCCGAATTTGTCCGAAATGTAATTCGAGAAACAGTAACAAATCCTAAGACTGCTGAAATGCTATGTCCAACTATCCCTATTTGGGGGAAGCGTTTAATTCTAGGTACCAACTATTATGAAACATTTAATAGAGATCATGTAGATTTGGTCAGTATAAAAGAAACTCCAATCGTTGAATTGACTGAGAATGGCATTCGTACATCGGATAATTTTTATCAGGTGGATGCCATTATCTTTGCTACCGGGTACGATGCTATGGCAGCCCCTATAATGAAGCTTGATGTCATAGGAAGGAATGGACTTTCACTTAGAGAAAAATGGCAAGATGGTTTGAACGTTAGTACTTGTCTTGGCATAACGAATGTTGGATTTCCAAATATGTTTTCCGTTTGGGGGCCGCAAAGTCCTGTTTTCGCAAATATCCCTAAAATTATAGAAATTAATTCGGAATGGGTTATGGATTTGATTGAATACTGCCGAACGAATGATATTGATGTAGTGGAAACGACTGATACTGCAGAAGCAAAGTGGATGAATCATATTAACAGTGTCGCCGAAGGGACCATTTTTATGAAAGTGGACAGTTGGTATAACGGTGCAAATATTGACGGTATGCCAAAAAGGGTGCTTACGTATTTGGGTGATGTCTTGACATACAGAAAACAGTTTGATGATATAGCGGAAAATGGTTATAGGGGTTTTACATTAACAGGAAGCAAACCGACAATGACCATTAGGGAGGAGATGTCCTGACTTAAATGTTCTAGACTATTGGATAAAATGGGAGCAGCCCCAACACTTCTTCTTACACCTGAACAAGTAAGGGTGTCAGGAGCAATGTCATTAACTTTAAATTACACAAAGTGGAAATTATTAACATTGTCAAAAAATAGTTAGAGAAAACAAAGAAAACCTATTGTCTTTTCAGAATCACCACAATAGTCGATTTGAATACCAGTTTTTGGTATTCCTTTCGAGAAGTGGTGATTTTTTATGAAAAAAAGGAAATTTTCGGAAGCTATAGAGGTTATTTAATCCCTACTAGATGACCTTATTTTTATGTGCGGTTCACGAGTGAGATCAACTTATTTTACTTGCCTAGGAAACAACAAGCTAAATTTATGTTGAACTTCGGGGGGAAGAGTCCACTATTTGAGTTGGATCAATACTTCGAAATGTTTAAATAAGTTGGATTTAGGTGATGAGGAAGTTTTAATCATTAACCTAATGGACGAGCAATGGATATACAATCATTTAAATCTCTTTATTTTAAGCGCTGGGGAATTGAGACTAAATACGATGAGTTAAAGAGCAAACTTCAGATTCAGAAGTTTACTGGAGATACTCCAGTTTCAGTTGAACAGGATTTTTATGCGTCTATGTTTCTATCTAATATTTGACATCTCTTGTTAAACAAGAGGCTAATGAAATGATAGTACAAGCCACGCAGCCAGCGGAAGATGGAGGTGGAAAACAAGACTAAAACCGATTTGCAGATTACACCCTTCCATTATCTTTTATAGCCATATTAAAGGTCTCTTTCTTGGTAATTTCCCCAATACTTGTCATATTTTGAAAATTTAGAGATTTTAGTTGCTTAGTGATCATTTCCAAAATACACTTATTAGTAGAATATCTGGTAAAAATAAGGAGGAGTATTCATGGTAGAAAATGTTGTTAATTTGGAACAATTGGTAAAGGATATAAATTCTGAGGTTATTACTTGGCGTCGACACCTTCATGAAAATCCAGAATTATCTTTTCAAGAAATAGAGACTTCCAAATTTGTCTATGAAATTCTTGAGTCTTTTGGTGCATATGAATTGTCACGTCCTACCAAGACTAGTGTTATGGCTCGTTTAATTGGTTCGCAGCCAGGAAAAGTCGTAGCTTTAAGGGCAGATATGGATGCATTACCTATTCAAGAAGAAACAGGGCTTCCATTTTCTTCTAAGAAGAGTGGTGTTATGCATGCTTGTGGACATGATGGTCACACAGCGATGCTGTTAGGAGCTGCCAAAGTATTATCTACACTAAAAGACCAAATTAAAGGGGAGGTTCGTCTATTCTTTCAACATGCTGAGGAATTGATTCCAGGCGGAGCTCAGGAAATGGTTAAGGCGGGGGTTACGGAAGGCGCCGACACCGTTATAGGTCTTCATCTTTCTTCTCAGGCACCTATAGGTCGATTTAATATTATTTACGGTTCAGCAATGGCCGCGTGGGATTCATTTGATGTCATCATAGAAGGCAAGGGCGGACATGCCTCTAGACCACAAGATACGATCGATCCGGTTGCGATCGCGGTACAGGCGATTAATGGAATAAATCAGTTTATTTCAAGAAAAGTAAATCCAGCACAGCGCGCAGTTATTTCTATTACCAAAATTCAAGGTAGTGATGCCCATAATATCATACCTGATTCGGTAAGTTTTGGAGGATCTGTTCGCACCTTTGACCCTAAACTTCGTAAACAAATTCCAAAATGGATTGAGCAATATGTAAAAGGATTAACAGAGGCTAATGAATGCTCCTATAAAATCGATTATCAATATGGTTATAGTGCCGTTATTAATGATGAGAAAGTTACCTCGGTGGTGGAGCAAACACTCATCCAAGAATTCGGAGAAGAACATTGCAAGCGTGGAGAACCATTAATGGGAAGTGAAGATTTTTCTGCCTTTTCAAATGAGGTACCAGGATGTTTTGTGTTCTTAGGTGCAGGAAGTGAAAATCGAGAAGAAAATTATCCTCATCATCATCCAAAATTTATGATTAGAGAAGAAGCGTTGGAATTAGGAGTTAAATTCTATGTTAAAACCGCTTTAAGCTATATTAATAGCAAAGAGTAAACGGCAATAGCTAATGGTTTGGATTTCTATCCCTATCTTGTGAAGCTAATAACGGAATTTTACAAATCTAGATATCTATCAGAATCCATAAATTTTTAATCATTAAATGCCTTGGTCAAAAACTATGCAATTAACCTGTGGCAGATATAATAAATAACCGTAAATCTGATCAAATAATCACGATATACGGTTATTTGTGATGCGTACCGTCAGCTGCGCTTAATTTTATTTCGGGCTTGCAAATCTCTCCTAATATATGGGATCTAAGGGGTTTTTATTTATAGTAAAAACCTGAAATTCTAAAGAGAAAGTGGATTTAAAAACTGGCACATAACATTGTTCTATTAAGCGCCAAATTGTTGAACAACGTATGTTAAAATTGAACAGAAAAATAAACCGTAAAGGGAGCGATAGTCTTTAATGGAAAGACAAGAACACGTCATTTTTCGTGAAGTTCAGCGCCCTCGCCAAATTTGGGTATGGGTGTTAATTTTAATGATTGCTGCATTCATGTGGTTTAGCTTCATAAAACAAGTCATCTTTGGCATTCCAGTTGGTGATAATCCGGCTCCTGATGTAATTATGGTGATTCTCTGGCTGTTTTTCGGGATTGTATTCCCACTTTGTCTGTTAGGGTTTATGAAGTTAATTACTGAGGTGCGTAAGGATGGTCTTTATATCCGTTATGTACCGTTTCATGTTCGTTATAAGTCATTTTTATTTGAGGATATGGTTAATTATAAGGTCATTACCTACCATCCACTTGGAAGGTTTGCAGGTTGGGGCATACGTTTTAATCTAAAAGGAGAAACTGCCTATAATATGAGTGGAAATCAAGGAATCGAATTACAATTAACAGACAATACTGTGGTGATAGGATCTCAAAATCCGGATGGGTTGGTACAGGCTCTGGATTCGGCTCAAGAGACTCAGGTGAGATGGTAATGTTCCATCATTTGGCGCGATTATAAAAATTGATCGCGCCTATTTCATTTAAGCGACAGATTGTTGGAAGCGCCAGAGTAAAATTATCTCATTGGAAGACTATTTGTGAGATGTTCCATTAACGAGTAGCTTTACTTTAGGAAAATAACAACTATAGATCAAAAGGATATTATCATTAAAGAAAGCAACATTAAGTTGCTTTTTAACTAGTTAGTCTCGATTGTCTATTGTTATTGATTCAATGAGAGGTTTGTCAATTGATTTAGCGAATTTATCTGTGATAACAGGTCTTTGTTCGTAGTTCGTGTATTCCATATACTATATTTAATTGTATTTGGTGAGTCTGTGTTTTCATTGCGCATTATTAATCCACCTCGGTTTAATATAGTTTTAATAAAGTCATTACACAAATTATAGAATGCTTCTTAAAAAAATTTTTAATCCTTTTCTCTTTTAAAAGTTAAATGGTAACATGATGAGCTAATAACTGGTAAAGAGTTTACAGAAAGTTGTTTGCAAATTTTTGGAATATAGATTGAGATACGATCGTTCCCCATCCAGCTTGCTCCTGATGTTTAGGCCGTATTCTTTTCCGAATGTTAATTGTAATCGTTTATGAGTATTATAAAGACCAATATGAGCAAACGAAACAAAATCTTTTTCAAGATCTTGCTTAATCAATCTTTCAGCCTCGATGCACGCTCCGTTATCAATAATAGAAATAAGTAGATGACTGCGATTCTCTTTAATTTTAATTTTTATAAAGCATTTTTTGTCTAACACCTTAGTGCCGTGATACAAGCTGTTCTCGATTAAGGGTTGTAGAAAAAGTCGTAAGGTTAAGTAATTTTCTAAATGAGCACCGTAATCCCATACTACATCGATTTTTCCCCTGTATCGTATTTTCTGAATGTCAAGCGGTCTTCATCAAGGAGATGAGAACCAAAACAGGCTGAGTGATAGGAGGAAACGGTCTTTATAAAGGAGATGAAGACCAATTACTAGTTTAGGAGGAGATTGAGTGGTCTTCATAAAAGGGATGAGAACCGCAAAAGGCCCTACGGAACCAGAAACCGGTCTTCATAGAAGGGATGAGAACCGGAAGAGGCCCAGGGAAAACAAGAACCGGTCTTCATAAGGGAGATGAGAACAGAAACAGGACCGGCGATAGGAGGAACCGGTCTTCATAAAGGAGATGAAGACCAATTACTAGTTTAGGAGGAGAGCAATCGGTCTTCATAGAAGGGATGAGAACCGGAAGAGGTACAGGGAAAATAAGAATCGGTCTTCATAAGGGAGATGAAAACCGAAACAGGAACAGTGGTAGGAGGAAACGGTCTTCATGAAGGAGATGAAGACCAATTACTAGTTTAGGAGGAGATTGAGTGGTCTTCATAAAAGGGATGAGAACCGCAAAAGGCCCTGCGGAACCAGAAACCGGTCTTCATAGAAGGGATGAGAACCGGAAGAGGCCCAGGGAAAACAAGAACCGGTCTTCATAAGGGAGATGAGAACCGAAACAGGACCGGCGATAGGAGGAAACGGTCTTCATAAAGGAGATGAAGACCAATTACTAGTTTAGGAGGAGATTGAGTGGTCTTCATAATAGGAATGAGAACCGCAAAAGGCCCAGGGAAAAGAGGAACCGGTCTTCATGAAGGAGATGAAGACCAATTACTAGTTTAGGAGGAGATTGAGTGGTCTTCATAGAAGGGATGAGAACCGGAACAGGCTCAGCGGAACCAGAAACCGGTCATCATGAATGGGATGAAGACCGAGAAATGGTACAGAGGTCAAAGGAAATTGTCTTCACATATGTGATGAAAACCGGAAAAGATCCAGCCAAAACCTAACCGGTCTTCATCCTCTCAAAGCAATAACAAAGATTGCAAAAGATTCACCTAAAATCTCATCAAA
This sequence comes from Robertmurraya dakarensis, assembly GCF_900156875.1. Classification (GTDB taxonomy): domain Bacteria; phylum Bacillota; class Bacilli; order Bacillales; family Cytobacillaceae; genus Robertmurraya; species Robertmurraya dakarensis. The sequence goes on from NZ_LT707409.1 coordinate 481,579, forward strand.
ATAAAAAACGTCACAAAATATTCACAAACTGAAGGAATTGTGGTAAGGTGTTCTATGGCATAAAAAAATACAAGTTCATTGATAAAATGTATCCTAGTGCTGCATCTTTATCCTGTTCTTTTATTTTTTATATGGGGGAAGGATTTCTAGTATTCTATAATGCTTTGATATCAGCCCGCCATAAAACGGTTTCATGCAAGTAGTGTAATGAAACCGCTTTTATGGCGGGTTTTTTTTTTTTTTTT
>NZ_LT707409.1:482236-667057 GCF_900156875.1 Robertmurraya dakarensis
TTTATGGCGGGTTTTTTGTTTTGTATCGAAGGTTACATATCAACCTGCTGACCACAGTCTTCAGCAACATCAGTCAAATGAAAGAAGTCAATTTTCAAAAGAAAACAAGTTGAAAAAGGAGGAAAAAAGATGGCGTTTCATAGTCCAAACTCCATTGCACAGAAAGTAGTTGAGGCAGGCGCGAAAAAGGCCGTTATGCCCATTCGCAACCTGCTCATTTTGGGATTTTTAGGAGGAGCATTTATAGCACTTGGATTCCTGTTAGATATTCGCGTAATCGGAAATCTGCCGGAGGAGTGGGGTTCCCTCAGTTCACTTATTGGAGGAGCTGTCTTCCCGGTCGGTCTTGTGCTGATTATCATTGCCGGAGGTGAACTGCTGACAGGCAATATGATGGCATTGCCCATGGCAGTGCTCGCAAAGCGTGCCTCTGGAATACAGCTTGTAAGAAACTGGTCGTTGATTCTTGTCGCTAACTTTGTTGGTGCGATATTTGTTGCTTATTTCTTTGGCCATGTTGTCGGCTTAACAGGATCAGGACCATTTTTAGAAAAAACAGTGGCTATCGCCCAGGCAAAAGTAGATGAGCCTTTTATGAAAACACTAATATCTGCTGTCGGCTGTAACTGGATGGTGTGTCTAGCCGTGTGGATGGCGTTTGGTGCAGAGGATATCGGTGGAAAAATTCTAGCCATTTGGTTCCCGATTATGGGATTCGTGGCAATTGGCTTTCAGCACGTCGTGGCCAATATGTTTGTGATTCCAGCTGCTATTTTTGCAGGTCAGGTGAGCTGGGCAGAGTATCTCTCTAACTTTGTTCCCGTATTTATCGGCAATGCAATTGGCGGAGGCGTATTTGTAGCCTTGATGTATTGGATGGTTTATAAACAAGCGCTCGAAAGCAAGGAAGATCAACACTCTATTAAAATGAAGAAGGCTATGTAGTTTCAAAGTTTCGCAAATTTCTAGAAAAAATTTCGATCAAAATGCTAGTAAGCAACATTTTATATAAAAGGTAAATTCATCCCTAAGTGCGAATAATTAACAATATAAACATAGTATTTATAGTAAAAGCAAAAATTGCTAGATTTTAAAAGTATTAAAAATTGCTAGGATATCCTGTTCTCATCATATGGATGAAAAATAAAAATGCAAAAACATCTCTCTGATAAGTAATTAGGGAGATTGTCTGTAGGAGTGACGTATTTTGTCTGAAAAAGTGAATGTTGTCATTAACGGAGTCGAACGTGAGATTGAAAAAGGAACACGCATCTTGGATTACCTGATATCTCAGGACATTCAGCATCCACATATTTGTTATTCAGAGGTTCTAGGTCCGGTGCAAAGCTGTGATACCTGTATGTGTGAAGTCGATGGGAATATTATGCGCGCTTGTTCAACAGAGGTAGAGGAAGGGATGAACATCCTGACGTCCTCAGAGCTCGCAAAAAATGCTCAGGAAGAGGCGATGGACCGTATTTTAGAAAATCATTTATTATATTGTACGGTTTGTGATAATAACAACGGTAACTGCCGTGTCCATAATACAGCTGAAATGATGGGAGTCGAACATCAAACTCGTCCGCATCGCTCCAAGGGATATGAAGTGGACATGTCTCATCCGTTTTACCGTTACGACGCGGATCAATGTATATTATGCGGCCGTTGTGTGGAAACATGCCAGGACTTGCAGGTCAACGAAACCTTGACAATTGATTGGGAAAGCAAACAGCCGCGTGTATTATGGGATGGCGGCACAAGCATCAATGAATCTTCCTGCGTTTCATGCGGGCAGTGTGTGACCGTTTGTCCATGTAACGCTTTAATGGAAAAATCAATGCTTGGAAATGCCGGGGTAATGACGTCGATTGAAGATGATTTGCTGACTCCGATGATTGATTTAGTAAAAGCAGTAGAACCTGATTATCAAACCATTTTTGCCGTATCAGAAGTGGAAGCTGCGATGCGTGAAAATAACATCGAGAAAACGAAAACCGTTTGTACGTTCTGTGGGGTCGGCTGCTCATTTGAAGTTTGGACAAAGGATCATGAAATTTTAAAAATTGAACCATCTGAAAACTCACCGGTTAACAGTGTTTCTACCTGTGTAAAAGGGAAATTCGGATGGGACTTTGTGAACTCACAAGAGCGGATTACGACACCATTAATCCGTAAAGGTGATGAGTTTGTAGAAGCGACATGGGATGAAGCGCTGACTCTAGTCGCTGAAAAAATGGGTGCCATTAAAGATACGTACGGAAGCGATTCATTAGGATTTATTTCTTCTTCCAAAATTACAAATGAAGAAAACTACTTAGTGCAAAAGCTGTCACGTCAAGTGTTTGGAACTAATAACGTCGACAACTGTTCTCGCTATTGCCAATCTCCTGCATCATGGGGCTTACAGCAAACAGGCGGAATCGGCGGAGACTCTGGAACGATCAAAGATATTGCGGGCGCTGGACTTGTCATCCTTGTTGGATGTGCACCAGCAGAAGGACACCCTGTTCTTGCATCGCGCATCAAACGTGCACATAAGCTTCATGGACAAAAATTGATTACCGTGGATGTTCGCAGACATGAAATGGCGGACCGTGCTGATTTATTTGTACGTCCAAAACAAGGAACAGACTATGTATGGCTGTCTGCCGTAACAAAGTACATGATCGACAAAGGCTGGCATGATGAAGCATTCATTCAAAAGCATGTGAATCATTATGGTGAATTCCTTGACATGATTAACCCTTATACGTTGGAAGAAGCAGAGAAAATTACCGGGATTACTAAAGAAGCTTTAATTCAAATGGCAGAAATGATTCGTGATGCTGACGGAACAGCGATCTGCTGGGGAATGGGTGTAACGCAAAACATTGCTGGTTCTCATACGTCTGTTGCAATTGCGAACCTTCTTCTTGCAACAGGAAACATGATGCGCCGCAATGCAGGGGCATTCCCACTTCGCGGACATAACAACGTCCAAGGTGCAAGCGACATGGGAACCATGCCGAATATTTTCCCAGGTTATCAGCAAGTGGCCAATGACGAAGTACGCGCAAAATTTGAAAAAGCATACGGTGTCACACTTCCTGCAGAACCAGGCCTTGATAATATTCAAATGCTTGAAGCGGTTGATAAAGACGAGTTAAAAGCAATGTATATCGTCGGTGAAGACATGGCTTGGGTAGATGCGGATTCTAACCATACACAAGACATGCTTGCGAAGCTTGATTTCCTTGTCGTTCAGGAAATCTTCTTATCAACAACTGCACAATTTGCGGATGTTATTTTACCAGGGGTACCTTCTCTTGAAAAAGATGGAACCTTCACCAATACGGAACGCCGTGTACAGCGTTTATACCAAGCATTGGAGCCAACTGGAAATGCGAAGCCGGACTGGTGGATTCTTCAAGAGGTAGCGAAGAAAATGGGCTACAACTGGAACTACGAGCATCCAAGTGAAATTTTTGCAGAAATGGCAAGCTTAACTCCATTCTTTGCACACTGTAACTATAATGTTCTTGAGGGATGGAACAGCTTCAGTTGGGGATCTCCAGATGGAACGGATACGCCAGTTCTTTACCTGGACGGATTTAATTTCCCTGATAAAAAGGCGCGCTTTGGTCTGTTCGATTATGTGGCTCCAGTAGAATTCCCAGAAGAGTTTGATCTGGCGCTAGACAACGGACGTTTACTTGAGCACTTCCACGAAGGAAACTTGACACATAAATCAGAGGGTCTTCAATACAAGTTCCCGAAAGTCTTTGTGGAAGTATCACCGGAGCTTGCGAAAGAGCGCGGTGTGAAGGATGGCGCACTTGTACGCCTTGTATCACCATATGGGGCGATTCGCCTTCCAGTTCTTGTCACAGACCGTGTTGAAGGAAAAACCATCTATGTACCAATGCACTCTAACAGCCATGAAAGCGCAGTTAACTTATTAACCGGCGGAGCGGTTGATGTCGTGACGCATACTCCTGCTTATAAACAGACGAAAGTGCGGATGGAGGTTCTCAACCAAGAAGGGGAAAATCCACTGCCAAGATTCAACCCGCGTAATGCGACACGCACTCCGCAAATGGGTCTTGAAATTTACCGCAAATGGGAGCGGGGCGACTATGTGCCGCTTGCAAGCATCAATGAACATGTACAGCCTGGAATGTATGACAGGAGGAATGCATAATGGCGAAACCAATCTCTACCATTAAAAAGAACGAGCTGACAGAAGAGCAAAAAAAATCGCAATCCTTGGAGAGTCTTCTCTCCGAGGTTGCTCAAAACAAAGACTCCCTGCTTGAAACACTTCAACTACTGCAGGAGCTTCACGACAGCGGCATTTTGGATGCCCTTAACAGTCTTGTCAAAGCAAAAGAGAAAGTGGCCAAGATTGCTGTTGGACAAATGACACGCGAGCCGGTAACAAATCTCATTAATAACACGATGGCTGCAGGCGGAGCGTTGACGACTCTTGATCCAGAGATGACGAAGAAACTCATGGGGAGCGTTGCATTAGGAATTGAAAAAGCGCAGCAGGGACTTCAAGAGGATTCAAAAGTTGGGATTCTAGACCTCCTAAAGGTACTGAATGATCCAGATATCAACCGTGCAATTGGATTTGGATTAAATCTCCTAAAAGGTGTCGGTGAAGGCTTAAAGGAATAAGTGTTGGAGAAATCCATTGGTTTTTATATAACGAATGGATTTCCCCTTTAATATGGAAACTATCCTTATAGGATTGTTAAGGGGGAAAAGCAAATGGGGAGAAATTTGGAGCATGAATTTAGTATGCTAGTTCGGGAAATCAGAAAAGAATATGTTGGCAATGGACCGAGGGAAATTAGTACGCGTTTCATGGGCAACTGGGCCGTTAGTGAAATGAAAGGCAATCTCACCAATGTAGAAAAGTTTATGATTACCTCTGATCAAGGAAAGCAAATGGTCCATGAGGCCAGAACGAAGATGATTAAAGAAATATACAAAAAACCAGAGGTTCTGGAAAAATTTGAAAATTTAATCGGAGCAAGGGTTCTTCGGCTATTTTCTGATATTAATATTGAAGAAGACACTGCGATGACTGTATTTGTCTTCGCCGACTCCGTTGATCTAAAAAGTAAATAAGGAACGAAGGAGGCGAGGATTATGAATCAGCAAATGCAGGTGACCAATACCGTTTGGAGATATGAAAATGGTGTTACTCAAACGGTAGAAGATAGTATTGTGACGGAGTATCCGATCACCATTATGTTAAATAACGAGGAATTCGCAACACTCGTTTGCAGCCCGGAGCATATCGAGGAGCTTGTTGTCGGATTTTTGGCATCTGAAGGCATGATTAGAGGATACGAGGACATCAAGGATATCAGCATCATTGAAACCATCGGAAAAGCAGTTGTGACCACACATCGAGTCAACAAACTTAATGAAATGTTCCACTCAAAACGGGTGGTAACCTCTTGCTGCGGGAAGAGCCGTCAAAGTTTTTATTTTTATAATGATGCCAGAACCGTTAAGCCGTTGGAAACAAAACATCATGTTCTTTCTATTGAGGATTGCTTTCGTCTGATGGAGGAGATGCAAGCGTCATCTACGATTTTTCAAGAAACAGGCGGTGTACATAACGCAGCGCTATGCGATGAGAATGGATTGGTCGTCGCAAGGACAGATATTGGCAGACATAATGCCTTAGATAAAATTTTTGGCTACTGTTTGAAGCATTCCATTTCGATGGAAGATAAAGTGATCGTATTCAGCGGCCGGATTTCCTCTGAGATATTGTTAAAAGTGGCCAAAATTAAATGCGGTGTTGTTCTTTCAAAATCAGCCCCAACGGAGCTGGGACTTCGCCTGGCGGAAGAGCTGGGGATTACCGCAGTTGGTTTTATCCGCAACAAGGCGCTTAATATTTATACAAACCCAGAAAGAATTATCCCTGAAATCACAGCAAATTGATCTGCTTTGTCTTTGCTGAAAAGCGGAGTCAAGCTGGGTTTTTAACAAACAAATACTTATCCTTACATTCACGGTTGCTTATAAGCAGCCTTTTTATTTGGTGCAGGCGATTAAGGACTTTTTAGAAAACCTATCATTGAGTGATGTTGAGTAAAAGCGAGTGAGGTGCCTGTGCCTTAGCGTAGTAGTGGGGAACAGATGCTAGCTTCCGATAAAAGGGATGAGACCCGAAAGAGTTTCAGCGCAAGCGAGGGACGGTCTTCATAAAGGGAATGAGAACCGAAAGAGGTAGAGTGCAGGCGGCCGACTGTCTTCATAAAGGGAATGAGAACCGAAAGAGGTTGAGTGCAAGCGGCCGACGGTCTTCATAAAGGGAATGAGAACCGAAATAGGTTGGGCGCAAGCTGGGGACGGTCTTCATAAAGGGAATGAGAACCGAAAGAGGTTGAGTGCAAGCGGCCGACGGTCTTCATAAAGGGAATGAGAACCGAAACAGGTTCAGTGCAAGCGTTCGACGGTCTTCATAAAGGGAATGAGAACCGAAAGTGTAGTGAGGGACAGGCACTGATTCTAGAAATTTTGCGACTTTTTCTGGTGGTTTTTCATAGTTATTTGAAGGTGTTAATCAGAATAAAATTTTATTTTACCTCATATAAAAATATGTTGTCAATAATAAATTTGTGTTATTTTCAAAAAAATGTTATAATAATCTTATAATTATTTTTCTATCGTATTCTGAATTCTTCTGTATACTTTTGCAGACAGAATTCTGGATGCGTTTTTTTAATATCCTTTTTCAAACGATAGAAAAATTCAAATGAGCTTTAAAGGTAAGTAAATCAATTTACTGCCTATTTAGTACCCGAGTTTTTATCCTATAAGGAGGAATAGAATAATGAACCTGATCAATAAGAAAGTTACACATAAGCGTTTTGGAGCAGGTAATATAGTTAAACATGATGACACGATTATTGAAATACATTTCGCTTCGGAAAATAAAAAGTTTGTTTTTCCCGATGTATTTGGAGAGCACCTAAAATTGCAGGATGAAAGTATTGCTAATTCACTTGGAGAAATTTTACAAGAAAAAGAAAACGAACGAAAGAAGGAAGAACAGAAGCGGGAAGAGGAAAAGAAACTACAACAAATAAAATATGAACTTCGCTTGGAACATGAAAAACTTATGAAAAATCATAAACTTCATCCTGAATCACAAATGGTTTTTTGGTGTGACACAGAAGAACAGAATCGTTCTTTTACGGAGTGGAAGGTTTTTTCGGGGGTAATAAAAAGCGGTAAAAACAAGGGGAAGCCTAACAAACCTACCCGCTTGCATCAAAATAGTGCGGTCCTGTTAACAGCAATAGATTCCAGCATGCTTGAAAAAGATAGACGTATTTTAGGTGTCTATATGGTAAACGAAAATTTTATCGGCAAACTTAATGAAGATGGATATATTCCAGCTCATTCCAAATACAGATTGCAACTTACTGAAGAGGAATCGGGTCAGATGCCTTTTTGGAAATATTATTTTAATGAAAAATCTCCTGATAAAATGACATGGAAAACCGGTAAACACCGATATTTTGATAATTCATGGATGGCTCAAATTTTGCTTGATATCGTTTCGTTGAAAAGTGATCCTGGTGAACGAGAGCTGGCACAACAATTTTTTGAACATTTTTGTAAAATGAATCAAATAGCAGAACAAGAGCTGCCAAAGCCTAATGGTGCATTAATGCGTATTTAAATTTAGCTCTCAGCAGAATAGTGATGGACTCGATAAAGCCACGTCATTCTTAGATGTGGTTTTTATACTTGATTCATATGTGATTCTGGTTTATATACTAAAAATAAGAAGTAAAGGTAGAAGCCTATTGGGCATAATGAAAAAAGTCATATATTTCTGAAGGGAGTGGAGTTTCATGGACACTCAAATCACGACGAAGTTTAAAATACATAAACCAACTAATGAGGTGTTTGAAGCCATTGTAGACCCTGCAAAAATAGGGAATTTTTGGTTCTCGTCGAGTTCCGAAAGATGGGAACAAGGCAAGTCCGTTACTGTAAGATATGTTGAATACGAAGCAGAATTAGTGATACATGTTTTAGAAGTCGAGGGAAATAAGAAGATTGTTTTTTCATGGGGTGGAGAGTACAACGAAGAAACAGTTGTTACTATTATCTTACAGGCGTTGGATCATGCAAGCACCAGGATTGAGGTAAACGAATCAGGTTTTAATGAAAACGACCCTGAAATAGTAAGCAAAATGATAGGACAAAAAGAAGGCTGGGTATATATGTTAACTTGTTTAAAGGGCTACTTGGAAAATGGAGTTAGAACTTTGAGAGGATCATTAATCCATTAGGCACCACAAGTACTAGATCTGTTGCTGGTTTCTAGGGGGATTTTTGGAATTGATACAAGGAAAACCTGCTCTTAACAACAAAATTTCCGAGGTGATGCTTGAATACAGGCATCGCCTTTTGCAACGTGAAGACGATTTCAGCTGTTGAGAGTAAAAGTTTTAATAATTTTTACAATTCAATCTTAATGAATGCTATAAAGCCTTCAAGCGAAGGCTTTTTTTGCGATGAAAATTTATAAAATAGTTTTACAATATTTGGATAAAATAAAGGATAGTAAAATTCGGAGTTGATGCCATGCATTTAATTTTTAATGGCCTTTTTCTAGGTGCCGGATTAAGATGGGGTGATTGGAGAAACTGGAAGAAGTACCATTCCACCATTTTATTTCTTTGGTTTGGCGACCTGCTTTATAACTATCTTTGTTATAACTATAAAATGTGGGAGTACAAAGAGAGCATACTTGCAGCAAATCTCCTCCCAAATCATACGATTATTTCCTTATTAATCATGTTTGTTGCCTACCCAGCAACAGTACTAATTTACCTCGGCAATTTCCCAACAGGGATTGTTAAAGTAATCATTTGGATCTTATTCTGGGTAACTTTATACTCACTAATTGAATACATAAATTTGCGATACTTAAATTTAGTTGCGCATCATAATGATTGGAGTATTGGCTGGTCAGTATTATTCAATTTCATCCTTTTTACAATGCTAAGGCTCCATTACAAAAAACCTACCATCGCTATACTGATCTCTATTCCGATTATTCTCTTTTTTGTTTTGTATTTTCATGTTCCCGTAGGGCAATGAACAATATTTAGCATTTTTGTATAGAGTGCAAACTTAATGGCTATAAGGAATATGTTGAATGTTTATTATTTGGAGGTCATGATGGGTAGAATCGTACATTTTGAAATTCATGTAGATGATATGGAACGGGCAAAAAAGTTTTATGGAGAGGTGTTTGGCTGGACATTTGAAGATTGGAGCGAATATGCTGGTATGCCCTATTTTGGAGCTGTAACAGGTGCTGAGAATGAACTTGGCATCAATGGAGCATTGATGAAGCGTCAAGGGCCGCCGCCAGAACAGAACCAAGCTTTGAATGGCTATGCTTGTACAATGGGAGTGGCGGATTATGATTCAACGGAATCTAAAATTCTAGACCGGGGCGGCAAGGTAGCTCTGCCTAAGTATGCTCTTCCAGGCATGGCGTGGCAGGGATATTATATTGATCCTGAAGGAAATATATTTGGTATTCATCAACCAGATAAGAATGCAAAATAGGCGAGTATGATGTGGTGACAATCATCAATTGACGTAATGATTTTGGCTAATTACATCTAATACAAAGTAATTGAGGATAGTTAAACAAATTACTGTATCTAACCGGAACACTTACAAATATTGTTTTAGCAATATTTGTAAGTGTTCTTTTATTTAGTGAAAACGAAGTTGTTTCTAGCAGCTAATTACCTGTTCTAATTAATTCGGATTAAAGATGCAAATCTCTTTTCAATAGCACACTTTGTCTATTTTTCTCGAGGAAGTATCGTTCGATACGTCTCTCTCCAATATTTCCCTATTAAAAATTTTGAACTACTTATTGTAATTTGTTCAGTGTAATATCATTAGATTTTTTTAAATAATAGAGTTTGGTTAAGCTGAATGACACCTTCTTCTTGCAGTCCTTTCCACAGTTTTAAAATGCCCTCAATCAGAGATATGCCTTTTGCTGAATTTAAGGGTTTATTGCATTTTTCCTTTCCCTTTGCCATTTTCCCAATTTTATTTTTTGTCCACACCTTTTTGTTGTTTTTGAATTTATTAGGGGTAAGGGACAAGAAATTCATAGTGGTTTCTTTCCTATTTAATGATAAGGAGAGGGTTTTATTTGGCACTAACAGAAAACCGTATACTTGTTGGTTTTTACCCAAATGTGTCAAGGGCAGAGCGTGATCAAGTTCATCAGGATATCGGAGCTACCTTAGTTAAAGAGTTAAAAGAAATTCACTTGGATATTGTCACGGTTCCGATTAATCAGGTTAGTACAAGCTGTGCTAATTATCAGGCGAACAATAAGGTTCGGTATGCTGAGGAAGATATCGAGATTCACCTTAATGGCCTTTGTAGAAGAATTGTTCCCAATGATCCAGAGTACGATCTGCAGTGGGGCCTGGAAAAAATTATGGCTCCGGAAGCATGGTGTAGAGCGGTTAGATCTTCAAATGATGTCAATATTGTCATTATGGATACAGGAGTTGACCAGAATCACCTGGACTTAGAAGGAAGAATCACTAAAAATATGAGTTTTACAGTTCCAGCGGGAACGGTCGATGATAATTATGGACATGGCACACATGTGGCTGGGATTGCTGCCGCGATCACTAATAACAATCAATTTGGAGCAGGGACAAGCTTTAATTCTGGTAATATATGGAATTACAAAGTGCTTGGCGATACTGGGACTGGTTCTATTAGTTGGGCCATCGCCGCAATTATCGACGCTGCCAATACAGGTGCACACATCATTAATATGAGCTTTGGTCATTATGGTTTTGTACAAGCTGAACAAGATGCCGTTGATTTTGCTTGGAGTAGAGGTGTGCTTCTTATTGGTTCAGCAGGAAATGATGATAATGATAATGATATTATTCCACATTATCCATCTGACTATTCAAATGTCATCAGTGTCGCTGCTACAGATGAGAACGATTTAAAAGCAGACTTTTCCAATTTTGGAGAAACGAATGTAGATATTGCGGCACCAGGCGTAGACATCTTCTCCACTTGCCCAAATCACCCAAATTCGATTGGGTGCCTAAATTTTGGTTCATTAAGTGGTACATCTATGTCTGCTCCGTTTGTAACAGGTCTTGGTGCATTAATCAAAGCGACTTTTCCATCCTTAACGAATGCCCAAATACGCCAAGCCATTGAATCGTCTACTGATACGGTTCCAGGTACGGGAACACAATATCGGCTTGGAAGAATTAACGCATTGAAAGCCATGATTGCAGCAGAAGGTCTAGCATAGGATATCACATATGTGCAAAGTCCGCCTGATCAGAGCGGACTTTTTTAGATTCAATATATAATAGGCTGCCATCTAAGCCGATTCTTTTTGATCTGAATACGATATTGAACAAAGGAGTCAGTAAAGGGGTCATGAGACATGGGTAAATCAGTTGGTAAATGGACCAAGCATAAAATATTACTTCAGGATGAAGCTTTGACAACCTATTTACCTGAGACCAAATTGTTCAGAAGGGATACATTCCATGAACTCTTGGAAAAGCATGGGGAAGTAATCGTAAAACCGTGTTTGGGTCTTCATGGAAGAGGAGTAGTTAGTGTATCAGCATTAACTAACCAACACTATTTGGTGCACTTTAAGAACGAAAAAGTAGTATACAACAGTGAAAATGATGTCTACACGTTTTTAAGGAAACAATATTATTCTCGTAGAAAAAAATATATTGTCCAGCAAAAACTCAATTTAACTAGCATTCAGAATTGTCCATTTGATATTCGAGTAATGGTCCAGCGCACTAGAGGTTCGCTAAAATGGTGGGTAACAGGAAGGCTTGCTAAGGTAGCTGCTAAGGGATATCTCATAACTAATGCAGCTCAAGCCGTTATGCCTGTTGAGGAAGCAATAGAAGAAGCTAATCTGAATTTTTCCGTTAAAGATTTAATAGCTGAAATGGATCATATTTCATTGTTAACGGCCAATAAACTGATGGCATATTATCCAAACAGAAGAATGATCGGTCTGGATATAGGTCTTGATATTTATGGAAAACTCTGGATCATAGAAGCAAATTTGGGTCCTGATATCTATATGTTTAAGAAGCTTAAAGACAAAAGCGTATTTAAAAAGATGAGATGGTTCCGAAAACATTGAGCCAGCATAGTTATCAGACCAAACCATTTACGCGATTTGGTCTTGGTAATTATTATTTATAACTGAGTTACTAAATAACCATTTATTCTAGGGAACTCAGAGATCCTGCTAATTTAATAAAAGGTTACATAAAAGGATTACTTGTGTTGATTCGTTTGAAAAGGAATTGTATTATTACGTTCCTTTTGCTATGATAATATCATCAATTAGGAAATGGAGGTTTTCTTTGTGACAGCATCAATGAGATTACGATTCCCTATGTTCATCCGTTAACTAAATACGTGTGAAGGCTCTGCCTGCGTTCAGAGCGATGGGATTGGTCTGTCTTTTTTTAAGAAAACCTATATTTGACGGTTATTTTAAAAGAGAGGGGATGATTTCTCCTCTTTTTTGTGTGTCTTTAAAATGGAATAAAGTGGTACAATCTTGTGAATGTGGGCGAAGCGAATTTCTGAAAAAATAATAATAGAAATGAGCTGGAAATCAATGAACATTGAAAACAATCATCTCCAGGAGAATTGGTTAAAAAATATCATTCTCTTTTTAAGCAGCCAGACGGTCTCACTATTTGGATCGTCTCTGGTTCAATACGCCATTATGTGGCATATAACACTAACGACCGAATCCGGATTGATGATGACGTTGTATATTATTTGTGGTTTTATCCCGACCTTTATTTTGTCACCAGTTGCAGGAGTTTGGGCTGACCGATATAACCGTAAAATGCTGATTATGTTAGCAGACGGACTGATCGCGATGGCAACTTTAATCCTTGCTATTCTCTATTTAATGGGGTTTAATGCAATCTGGCTGCTTTTCATGATGGCAGCGGTTCGTGCCTTTGGAACTGGAATTCAAATGCCAGCAGTCGGAGCCATTTTACCGCAAATTGTTCCCAAGGATAAATTGACAAAGGTGAACGGAACAAATGGTAGTATTCAAGCGATTATCATGTTCGTATCGCCAATGGTTAGTGCAGCACTGTTAGGACTGACCTCGATCGAAATGATTTTCTTTATCGATGTGATTACGGCAGGTATTGCCATTGTCACGCTTCTGGCTTTAAAAATTTCTGTACATGAGAAGGCAGCAGAAACACAAACAACAAGCTACTTTAGTGATTTTAAACAAGGGTTACAATATGTGAATAACCATGCTTTTCTAAAAAAATTCTTCCTATTCTTTGCGGTATTCTTTGTACTAATGGCACCCGCATCCTTTTTAACGCCACTCCAGGTTACACGCAGTTTCGGCGATGATGTGTGGCGATTATCAGCCATCGAAATTGCCTTCTCCGTCGGCATGATGGCAGGCGGGGGAATTATTGCGTCCTGGGGAGGCTTTCCGAACAAAATCAAAACGTTAGGATTCGCAAGTATGATCATGGGAGTCTGCACATTTGGCCTTGGTATTGTCCCGGATTTTTGGGTGTATTTAGCATTTATGGCCGTATTCGGTATTGCCTTGCCAATTTTTAATACACCGGCAACTGTTTTGTTACAGGAAAAAGTAGAGGAAGGTTATTTAGGAAGAGTTTTCGGCGTAATGGGGATGATTTCAACCTCGATGATGCCACTTGGAATGTTACTATTCGGTCCTATTGCCGATTTCATCAAAATTGAATGGCTATTAGTAGGAACTGGAATATTCATTATCATATTAGCCATATTCCTAGGCCGTAATAAAGTATTAATGGAAGCGGGAAAACCTGCAGCGATAGAATCATAATGTTAAGAACGAGGGTCATTGGCTCTCGTTTTCTCATGTTGGTAATTGTCCCCCAGCGTAAATATTGGGAGTTGGCTATTATATGTTTTATAATTTTAAGAAAAAAGGTGATAGCGATATGTATAAACTATATTGCAGGATGTATCAACGTTCTCTTAAATTTGCTATGAATTTTCTAGCCTGGCGAAAACCTGAATTAATAGAGGGAGAAAATAGTCTAAGCAAACTTCCTATTCTAATAAAAAATAAAAATATAAAGAATGTATTGATTGTAACGGATAAAGGAATTACAAAGCTCGGATTAATGGATGAAATGCTTAAAGGTTTGAATACTATGGGGATAAACTATGTTGTGTATGATGATACGGTTCCCAACCCTACGATTGATAACATTGAAGAAGCACTCAGCCTTTACCGTGAAAACGGATGTGAAAGTTTAATAGCTTTTGGCGGTGGATCGCCAATGGATTGTGCAAAAGGGGTTGGTGTACGTTTAGCAAGACCTGAAAAGAGCATTTCACAAATGAAAGGGCAGCTAAAAGTAAGAAAAAAGACTCCGACGCTTTTTGCCGTCCCAACAACATCTGGAACAGGAAGTGAAGCCACACTTGCGGCAGTAATATCGAATAGCAAGACACACGAGAAATATGCAGTCAATGATACGGTATTAATTCCGCACTTTGCTGTCCTTGACCCGCTGCTGACGATTAAACTTCCACCCCATATTACGTCCACTACAGGGATGGATGCATTAACACATGCTGTTGAGGCTTACATTGGAAAAAGTAACACAGAGGAAACAAAAAATTGCGCCAGAGAAGCGGTCAGCTTAATTTTTGAAAATCTATATGAAGCTTATTCAAACGGATCAAATATTGCCGCCCGCCGAAATATGCAGAAAGCTTCCTATTTGGCAGGAGTCTCATTCACACGTGCTTTTGTTGGCTATGTACATGCGATTGCTCATACTCTTGGCGGATTTTACAACGTTCCCCATGGCTTGGCAAACGCAATTATCCTTCCCCATGTTCTTGAGTATTACGGCAGTTCGGCACACAAACCATTGGCGGAGTTAGCTGATTTAATTGGTGTTTCAAAAGAATCTGACAGTTTGGAAGTCAAAGCAAGAAAGTTTATCAATGCCATAAGGCAGCTTAATCAAGCTATGGACATTCCAATTAAAGTGAGTGGTATTGAGGAAAAAGATATGCCAATTATGATCGAACGAGCTCTAAAAGAAGCCAATCCTCTTTATCCTGTACCGAGAATTTTGAACAAAGACGATCTGTTTAAACTTTATCAATTAATTAAAGAATGATTGGGGGTCTAGGTTGGCGGCTGTCCTCCAGGGGATTAACTGTAGTGGGGAGCAGGCACTATTTCATGAGGGATCGGTCTTCAAAAGTGGAATGAGAACCGAAAGAGGGTCAGGGTAATCATGAGAACGGTTTTCATAAAGGGAATGAAAACCGCAAGAGGTCTGGCGCCAACAGGAAACGGTCTTCATAAGAGGGATGAGAACCGAAAGAGATCCGCGCAATCATGGAAACGGTCTTCATAAGAGGGATGAGAACCGAAACAGGTCCCGCGCAAGTAGGAAACGGTCTTCATAAGAGGCATGAGAACCGAAAGAGGTCCCGCGCAAGTAGGAAACGGCCTTCATAAAAGGAATGAAAACCGCAAGAGGTTCAGCGCCAACAGGAAACGGTCTTCATAAGAGGGATGAGAACCGAAACAGGTTCAGCTCAATCAGGAAACGGTCTTAATAAAAGGCATGAGAACCGAAAGAGGTTCAGCGCCGACAGGAAACGGTCTTCATAAAAGGCATGAGAACCGCAAGAGGTTCAGCTCAATCAGGAAACGGTCTTCATAAAAGGCATGAGAACCGAAAGAGGTTCAGCGCCGACAGGAAACGGTCTTCATAAAAGGCATGAGAACCGCAAGAGGTTCAGCGCCGACAGGAAACGGTCTTCATAAAAGGCATGAGAACCGCAAGAGGTACAGTGCAATCATGGAACGGTCTTCATAAGAAGAATGAGAACCGAAAGAGATCCTGGCAATCATGTAAACGGTCTTCATAAGTGGGATGAGAACCGAAACAGGTCCAGCGGAATCAGGAAACGGTCTTCATATGAGTCATGAGAACCGAAAAAGATCCGGACAATCATGGAAACGGTCTTCATAAGAGGGATGAGAACCGAAACAGGTCCAGCGGAATCAGGAAACGGTCTTCATAAGAAGAATGAGAACCGAAAGAGATCCGGTCAATCATGGAAACGGTCTTCATAAGAGGGATGAGAACCGAAAGAGGATCCTGGCAATCATGGAAACGGTCTTCATAAGTGGAATGAGAACCGAAAAAGGACCAGCGCAACCAGGAAACGGTCTTCATAAGATGGATGAGAACCCGAAAGAGATCCGGGCAATCATGGAAACGGTCTTCATAAGTGGAATGAGAACCGAAAAAGGACCAGCGCAACCAGGAAACGGTCTTCATAAAAGTCATGAGAACCGAAAGAGATCCCGCGTAACCAGGAAACGTTCTTCATAAGAGGGGTGAGAACCGAAAGAGGTTCAGCGCAATCAGGAAATGGTATTCATAAGAGTGATGAGAACCGAAGATGGTCCATCGTAAGCAGGCAATGTATGTGTTTTTATATATTTACATTAGTCTTTACATAAAAGCCGATCATTTAAGGTATCGGCTTTTATATAGTAATTCTTATTCAGCTTCTTTATTTAATTTGAACTTTTTGATCCCCAATTTGGATATACCATTTACCTTGTGCAAAGCTTTCTTTAGAGATTTCATAAACTTCTGTATCTTTTATGGTAATTCCCGGATTAAGATCAGACACAATTTTTGAATTATCAATGTCAGTTTCAACAGCATAATAGCTGCTGGCGTCAAGATCAGCCTCATACTCTGTGCCTTTTTCATCAACTAAGTTAAGAGTTGGATAATCAAACATTCCCACTGGTTCATCAGATACGTTCTTCATTGTATATTGAATAGCCACAAAAGTTCCACCTTCTGAAGCTTGTTTATTAACATATTGATCTCCAACTTTTGATTTTTCTTCAAATTTAGAAACTGTTATTTCTAATTTGTTAGCGGCAACAACTTCTCCAACCGCATACACTTTTTCTTTTGGCGCTTCTTCTGTTTTTGAATCCGTGGCAGCATTATCTGAAGCAGTATTTGTACCCGTGTCGGTATCATCACCGCCGCCTAATGCACTACCAATTATAAATAGAACAATGATAGCTCCAATAAATGATAAAATCTTGTGTCTCATAAACCAATTACGTTGATCTTTACCGCAATTAGGGCATTTTTTTACTCCTTTTGCAATTTCTTTACCACACGCTTTGCAAGGGACTAAATTTTTATCAGCCATAGTTAGTACCTCCTTATTACGTGTATTATGTCCATATAATTCATTAGAAAATCCGATAATTTCTACCATTTTTTAAATCATAAGATGAAGTAACATAAGAGGTTTTATGTATTATTTATGTAATCCTATTTAATCTCGATCATTGGAATCAAAAGGTAAAATGGGTTAAATATAAGAAACGATGTAGCACTCAATAAACGTAGGTAAATTAATATCCTTGAGTTGTTTTTAATTTTTAGAAAAAGGCTTATAAGGGGGTGGATTTGTTTTACATATTAAAATCTGCCATTGAAATAAAGAATGGTTCCAAATAATTTTACTATTTATTGAAAATACTTAAGAAGTGGTCTAATTAATAAAGGGGAATCATTATGGAAGATGGGATTATTTCTTATTTGGATAAAAGGGAAGAAAAATTGCTGGAAATTCTTACGAGAGACTACGAAAAGTTTATTGAACCAGGCCCTATTCAAAAACAACTAATTAAGGCCCAAGGAAAAGTATTAGAATTTACACCTGAGAAGTTGAAAACCATCACTGCCGATACTATAAAAAAAGCTAATGATTTGACAGTAATTAGAAAAGTATTGGAAAAAGCAGGTGATGGTTTTTATGTAGTACAAGAAAACTCCTCCAGATTAACACTTAACAAAAGTAAAATAGTAGAATTCTTAAATAAGGGACAATTTCAAATAGAGGAGTTTCCTGAAATATGTACATTAAGGAGTTATCATATAGAAAAGGCTGCGCTGAATAGACGAAAACTTATAGACTTGCCCTCAGCTATGGTAGGAGGTGGTGGAACAGGTTTCTTTGGCTTGGCGGGTGTACCTTTCAACCTTGCTTACACCTTTTTTATGTATTTTCGATCTGTACAAGCAATTGGGCTGTACTATGGATATGATGTTTTGGATGATCCTAGAGAATTAGAGTTTGCGTCAAATGTGACTGTGACATGTCTCTCACCACATCTTGAATCAGATGTAAAAAATTTAGGTTCCATTATTAGTAAAATGATGCTAGCAGCTAATGTTTCATCCTTAAAGGAATCACTATCAAAACTAACATATAAGCAAATGGCACAAAAGGGTGGAGCAGAGCTGCTCTATGTACAAATACGAGCATTTGCCAATGCAGCCGCCAAAAAAGCGATTAAAGATGCGGGTAAAGAAGGCTTAGAAGCTGGGATATTTAGGAAACTTCTTGAACAACTAGGTAAAAGAATGACACAAGAAACTGGAAAGAAGGCAGTTCCTTTAGTTGGAGCTTTCATCGGTGCATTATCTGATACATATACAATGAATAAAATTTTATATGGAGCAAATTTGATTTATCATAAACGCTTTTTATTTGAAAAAAATATTAGGGTGAAAGCATTGAAGGACGAAAAGACTAATCCAGATATAATTGATTATGAAGAATGATGTGAAATTGGATCGTTGTTGAACTAGGTTATCCAATAAGAAAAGCTGAGAATGTAACCAACACTTTGCAAAACCGCAACAACTTTTCCAAATGATGTATTGAAGTCTCACGAGGAACTTCATAAAAGCATTCCTTTTTCCAAAGAAAGAAGGTACTTTGGTATATATCTAGACCGGAAAATGGCAGGATTGTGTACAAAGCAGCTGCAGAGAAATTAGAAAAAGATGAAGCACTACATATTGACTGCGAATCGTTCATTATTAAAAAAGGCAACTACAGAAACATTACTGTATATAACTTTAAAAATAGTTCGCATGTTATAGAAATATCATATTCTGATATTGATCCAAATGGCTATTGTATCGAATGGTACTTCAATGATGAAGATGTAAAGTGTATGGTCAGGTTAAGAGATAATTAATAAAGTAGCGGATTTGTATCTTTATACTAAGTTCCTTGCGAATGAAAGATCCGGAAAAACGGGGAAAGAATCATCCTCCAAACTGTTTTACCAAAATTCTCAGGCTGAATCCAATATGGACTCAGTCTTTTTCATTTGTTCGAGTCATTGCTAGGGCTGGGGTACCAGGTACCTGGAATTCTTACACAAACTTTACATACCTTTTACGCGGGCTTAAGAAGATATGGTCATTTTCATAATAAAATAAGAGGGAGTTGATCACGGTTGAGGGAAGCAATGGCTGCAGGACAATTTTGGCCTGAATTGGAGGAGATGTTTTTGAAAATCGCTATTTTTACGGATACCTTTCATCCTGATATTAATGGTGTTGCCCGCACGCTGAACCAATTTACCAATTATTTAGATGATCACAACATTTGCTATAAAGTGTTTGCACCGATTTCTCCTATTGACGATTATGTTTCCGACCAGATTCGTCACTTTAAAAGTTACCCTTTCTTCTTGTATCCTGAATGCCGCCTTGCTTTCCCTAACATTTTCAAGATGAAAGCAGAATTGCAGAATTTCTCACCTGATATTATTCATGTCGCGACACCATTTAACATAGGTATGTGTGGAGTATATTTATCTCGAAAACTAAACATTCCTCTTGTCGGTTCTTACCATACTGATTTCAATTATTACCTGAAATTCTACCATCTAACTTTCCTTTCAAGTATTCTTTGGAAATACATGAAATGGTTCCATAAACCATTTGAAAAATTATTTGTTCCATCCCATGAAACCCTTACCCAGTTAAACCGTCATGGATTTAGAAACCTCGAAATCTGGCCGGGAGGTGTGGATTGTCAGTTGTTTCATCCTTTTTATGATAAAAATAAGGCTCGTGACCGTCATGGCATTACGAAAAAGTACCTCCTTACCTATGTGGGCAGGGTGGCACCTGAAAAAGATGTCAATACACTCCTTGCCATAGCTAAAAAACTTCCATCCCACATCAATGAACAAATTCAATGGTGCGTTGTCGGTGATGGTCCACTTAAGGAAGAGCTTCAAAAGAATGCTCCAAGCAATATGATGTTCACGGGTTTTTTAACAGGCGAGGCTCTAGCCGAATTGTACGCTGCATCAGACTTATTTGTTTTTCCTTCTCCCACTGAGACATTTGGAAATGTGGTCATTGAGGCGCTTGCAAGTGGAACTCCCGTTATTGGTGCGAATTCCGGCGGTGTGAAAAATATTGTAAAACCAGGGGTAACAGGTTATTTGTGCGAACCGGGTAATGTAGAGGAGTTTATCAAGAGGATTATTTTGCTTTTAGAGCAGAATGAGCTGAGAACTCAATTAGGAATTGAAGGAAGAAGCTATGCTTTGACGCAAGACTGGGACCAAATTTTTACCCGTTTACTTAGCCAATATTCTGATCTAGTTGAGGAACCGGCAAAGAAAAAGTATGCATAATCAGCCTTGGAATTTTACAGCCACCTATTAAAGAGGGGGATTGACGGTATGGATACATTTTCACATATTGTGATGGGACTGGGAATTGGGGCTTTAGCTCAAATAGATCCCGTTGTCTCAAATAATCAGTTTCTATCACAAGCTGTTCTATTAGGTGCAGTGATTGGCTCGAACGCACCCGATTTTGATTTTATTTATAGAATGAAGGGGAAAGGCAGCTATATACGTAACCATAGAGGAACCTCACATTCTCTTCCTGCACTTCCTTTATGGGCTGTTTTTGTTTCAGGCTTCATTTACCTACTTTTACCAGGTGCTGATTTTCTCCATTTATTTTTATGGACTTTTTTGGCTGTCATTCTGCACGTCTTTTTAGATTTATTCAATGTTCACGGAACGCAAGTCCTGCTTCCCTTTTCTCGAAAATGGATTTCCTTTGATTCTATACCATTGACCGATCCTTTTATATTCATGCTCCATGTTCTAGGCTTTTGTCTCCTTCCATTTTTTCATAGTGGAAAAACATTTCTTGTCATTTACGCTTGTATGTTCCTGTACCTTTTCATTCGCACCTTTTCTACCATTTTTATAAAAAAATACTTACATTCTTACTTCCAGAACGCCATTGAAATCAAATGTATCCCGCATACAAGTATTGGAAAATATGACGTCATAATCGAAACGAATGAAGATTTCCTTTTCGGTGTTTATTATAAAAATGAACTATATATTGAACACAGTTTCTCTAAAGTAATACCTTTTCCAGAGTTGGTGGAGGACAGTAAGAGTGATGAAGTCGTTGCTGATCTACTCTCATCTACTCATTTTGCCTACCCTTTTGTTCGAGAGTGTAAGAAGGGATATCTCATTTACTGGAATGACCTCCGCTTTCGAACAAAAAGGTTTTTCCGTTTTGGGGCGATTCTGTTCATTTCCTCTGATCTTAAGTGTAAAAAAAGATATATAGGTCATGTTAACTCACCTAAGCAATACAAAAAGGTACTGAAAAACTTAAAACATTCACATAGCTCGATTTAGTTCATGATGCCTGGCCCTTGATGCAGTAAGGCGTTAAATTACTTGGGGTCAGGTTAAAAGTTAATGCAAGCAAGCATAATTTTAACGTAAGTAAATTTTTTCTAGATATTTAAAATATATTGTTATTTAGAAACATTTTATCAGCATATTAAAACCTAAGTGAATGATTGGAGGAAAACATGAAAGCTGTTGTCTGCAGAAAGTATGGGAAACCGGATGTTTTTCAACTTGAGGATGTGGAGAAACCGATCGCCAATGACAATGAAATACTGATTAAAGTTTATGCGACAGCAGTAAACTCAGCGGACTGCCGCATGAGGAAAGCGGATCCAGCCGCAGTAAGACTATTCTTCGGCTTCACAAAACCAAAGATTCCTATTCTAGGAGGTGTCTTCGCTGGAGAAGTTGAAGGTATTGGGAAAAATGTAAAATCATTTAAAATAGGGGATCAAGTTTTTGGAGCGACTGGTATGGGTTTCGGTGCTTATGCGGAGTACAAGTGCCTTCCTGAAGATGCTGTGGTGGCAATGAAACCAGAAAATATGACGTATGAGGAGGCCGCGAGTATTCCTTTTGGAGGAATGACAGCCTTGCATTTTCTTAGAAAAGCGAAAATACAACCTGGACAAAGAATTCTTGTCTATGGAGCATCTGGAGCAGTAGGTACTGCAGCGGTACAACTTGCCAGATATTACGGGGCAGAGGTGTTCGGGGTATGCAGTACGGCCAATCTTGAAATGGTAAAATCGATTGGTGCTGATATAGTAGTTGATTACAAGAAAGAGGATTTTACCAAGCACGGTGCCTTTGATATCATTTTTGATACCGTAGGAAAAATATCGATCGGACAAAGTCGAAGGTCCCTTAAGAAAAAGGGTATTTTGATTTTAGGGGCTGGTGGTCTGCTACAGGTTTTTCAAGGGTGTTGGACCTCCATATCCAGCAGCAAGAAAGTGATTTTAGGGGTTGCCAGCGAAGAGACTGAATACCTCACTTTCCTTAAAGAACTGATGGAGAATGGGAAAATAAAAGCGGTCATAGATAGAACCTATCCTATGGAACAAATGGCCGAGGCTCATCATTATGTCGATGAAGGGCACAAAAAAGGAAATGTAGTCATTACTTTTGAAAAAGGTGGTCTCTAAATCAATGCAATATATGCCCTATTATCTCTCTTTTCTTGGTTTCTTTTTGACCTTAGTATTCACGATGTTAATTGGGAAAATCTTTAATATTGATTGGTTAATTTTCTACTATTATAGCGAAACACCTTCAGAGGGATTTATTTTTGAAACAGGAATCTCTTGGCTACCTCTTATATTAGCGGTATTTGTAAGCTATCTTAGTTGGAAATGGGGTAAGCGTAAATTTCCTAAGCACTAACGTACATCCAAACTCATTTTTGAACTTGATGTAACCTGTGCAGTTTAATTGAATGAGAAATAATAAACACTGGTGCTTAAAATAAGTGACAATCTGGTACTATTGCCATAGTTCCACCTTTTTTATAATGTGATTATGCTAGTTAAATTGATGAGAGGTGGAACAAATATGTATATACCTAAAAGTTTTGAAGTCAATGATCAAGATCGTATATTTGATTTTATTGAAAAATACAGCTTTGGCATTGTATTTTCTCAACATAATGGAGAACCCTACGCTACTCACTTACCATTGATGTTAAATAAATCTGAAAATGCTTTATATGGTCATTTTGCACGTCCCAACTAACAGTGGAAGGACGCAGAAGACCAACAAGTTCTTGTGGTTTTTCATGGTCCACACTGTTATATTTCACCTTCTTGGTATGAAACAACTAAGGCAGTACCTACTTGGAACTATGTTGCTGTCCATTTATATGGAGAGATGGAGATACTTGAAGATGAAAAAATGATATTCGAGTCTTTAAATGGCTTAGTAAATAAATATGAAAGTCCTCATAGTACATACAATTTGAATGAAGTAGAACCTAGCTTTATCAAGGGAATGAGTAAAGGCATTGTAGCGTTCAAAATAAAAATCACAAAAATTGAGGCAAAAGCAAAATTAAGTCAAAATCATCCGGTGGAGCGACAGGAGTTAATAATTAAGCATCTCGAAGGGACTTCTGATCAAGATAATATACAAGTAGCATCTCTTATGAAGAAAAACTTTCAAAAATAAAGTAGTGGTTTTTTTCAACTAACAGTTGCTTACTTTATCGAAATAAACAACTATAAATCAAAAGGTTACTAACATTAAAGAAAGCAACATTACGTTGCTTTCTTTAATGTTAGTCTTGATTGTTTGTAGTTTTTGATTCAAGGATGGGTTTATCCAGCAGAAGCGGCTCAAGCAGCTTATAACGATGCAGTACCAATGAAACGGTATGGCGAACCTGAAGAAGTCGCTAACGTAATTGCGTTCTTACTTTCTGACGAAGCTTCTTATGTAAGCTCCTCTTCATTTACTATAGATGGTGCTTTATACAATATGTAATTAAATGAATAATGAGCTATGCCTTTCAGGTAAAAGCCTATAAGAGGTCAAGACAAGAATGTTAATATAATAGCATTCTTGTCTTTTACTTATTTCGGAATGAAATACACCTTTGGAACAGCACCTAATTTTATAGTGCATTAAGGATGATGTGCAAAATTTAACTTCGTTATCTAGATTTCTTATCAACCAGGGTTACGTTCACGACGTTTGTTAACATACAATTATAGAAATGTGAACATAAAACACTTTGGAGGAGGTTGAAATGAAGAAATTAAATTGGCTTATTTTTGGTATTATAATAATTTTCATAGCTGCAGGTTGGTTCGTATATCACAAAATTACCGATGATACTTATCAGGGAATGTCTATTATTCCGGAAAAACACGAAGATATCCCTTTATTTCAGGGATTAGAACCAACTGAACATGTGTATGTTCTAGATGGAAATCGTTGGAATGATATATATGATTTTTATTTGAAAAAACTTCCTCAACTTGGCTGGAAACTAGAATATGAGAGTTCAGCACTAACTGATCATGATTCGGAAAACGATTGGAGCGGATTCCATTCAAGGTGGAGAAAAGAAGGTTTCGACGGGGAATTAAGTATTTCAGCTCATTATAATCAATACGAACAACAAACAGAGGTCAGCTTTGATCAAACCCCAATCTATCACTCAACAACTTGGATTGATCAAGTTCCAGAAAGTATTTGCATTTATCAAAGTATGGATGATGAAACATGTTCTGAGATAAAGGATAACATGAAAATACAGCAAATTGCTGATTTTATTAATGAAGCGATTGACTGGAAAGAGGAAGTATCGCCACGCAAAAACACAATTGTAATAGATTTCGGGGATATGAAAATAAAGGTTCTTTATGAAAACGAAAAAGAAGCTTATTTTCAATCAGACAAAGGGACAAAATTAATGAAACCAGATCCTGATTTCTTTGAACATATGAATCTATCTCAATAGTTCTTCTTCAACTACGATAGAGGAAATTATGGAAAAATGGTGCCAGACCCCAATGTTGTACAGTGCTAGGGTTCTGGCACCATTTTTGCTCAGCGTAGTAAAGCTTTGCTGAAGTGTGGGACAGGCACTACCTTTCTGAACATAAAACACTTTGTTGGAATGAAGAAATTAAATTGGCTTATTTTTGGTATAATAGTAGTTTTCATAGCTGCAGGTTGGTTTGTATATTAAAAATTACCGAACGGGAAAGCCCATCTCCTCTAGGTGTGGGATGAGAGTGAGGTCGAACAAGGTATGTATTCAGACATATCAATTGTTCGAATTTTTGCATTGAGAACATATGTTCCTTTGTGATAAAATAGGAAATATAAAGGGGTGAGTATTATGGCTGAATCTAAAACTCCAAGTTACGTTTTAACTTTGAGGTTAGCAACCGAAGTTCACCAAGAACACAAATTATTTAAAAGATTTGAGCTTGCTAGGAATATCTATAACGCTTGCTTAGGCGAATTGTACAAAAGGTATTTGACTTTAAAGCAATCAAAGCGATACAAATCTGTTTGTAGGATGGAAAAAGGAAAACAAAGAAACCAAATGTTTTCGGAATTGAACAAAGAATTCGGTTTAGCCGAGTATTCACTTCATAAGTTCGTAAAAGCTATGTAACATCAATTCAAACAAAATATAGACTCTCACACTAGTCAAAAAATAGCCACCAGGGCATATAAAGCTTTTGAAAAGTTAATGTATAAACAAGGGAAAAAGGTTAGATTTAAAAAATATGGCGAAATGGGATCTGTCGAAGGAAAAACTAATTCAACTGGAATTCGCTACAAGGATGGCAATATTGTTTGGAACGGACTTGTTCTTCGCACAATCGTAAAAAGAAATGACGTATATGCTCATTTGGCACTGAGAGATAAAATTAAATTTGTCAGGATAAAAAGAGAGTGGTTCAAGGACAAGCATGTGTACTATGCCCAGTTAGTATTGGAGGGTATTCCTCCTAAGAAGTATAATAACGAAGGTGTTAAAGATACCAAACCTAATGAGAGCAAAGTTGGAGTTGATATTGGGACATCCACCGTTGCAGTTTGTTCTGAAAACGGAGTGTTTTTAACAGAATTAGCACCTAGTGTTGTCGACCTAGGCAACAGGATAACAATGATACAAAGGGTAATGGATAGAAGTAAAAAAGCAATGAATCCCTTAAAATACAAAGAGGATGGAACCGTTGATACTACTAACAAATCGAGATGGTGTTTTTCAAAACGGTACATGAAGAAGAAAAACCAATTGAAAGAACTGCAAAGGTTAAATAAAGTAAAACGGAAGCAGGATCACGAAATACTCTCGAATCGCATCATCTCGCTAGGCACAAATGTTATCGTTGAAACGATGAGTTTTAAGGGACTTCAGAAACGAACGAAAGAAACTACGGTAAATGAAAGAGGTAAATTCAATACAAAGAAAAGGTTTGGTAGAACTATAAGCAATCGCGCCCCTTCGATGCTCCTCTCTATTATTGACCGCAAATTAAAGTACGCTGACAAAAACTTAAAAAGGGTAAACACAATTCTAATAAGAGCTAGTCAATACAATCATATAGCTGATACCTATGAAAAGAAAAAACTTCATCAAAGGTGGAATAACTTTCATTTTTGTAAAATCCAAAGGGATTTATACTCAGCTTTTTTGCTTATGAACTGCAATGATAATTTGCAAGAAATAGATAGGGAATTATGCGTACAAAACTTTAAATGGTTTAGGGAAAAACACGATTTAGAAGTTCAATCATTAAAAGCGAAAGAGAGAACACCCATTTCGATGGGTGTCTAATAATGAATACGGTTTAGATACGAGCCGAAGCAATCGCAAATAGAAACGATGGTTTCTTTGGTTGTAGAAGTCTAATTGAACACATATGAGTTCCTTTATGCTGTAACTCGAAAAGTTAATAATTTTTCGGGTGAGAATATTGGAGAAGTGTGTAAGTAAATTAGAACCCCACTACTTCATATGTGGGAGTATCAGATCTGCTAATCTACTAGTAGGCAAGTTAACGACTACTAGGAGGTTCAAGAGATGAAAAAATTAAAAAAGCTAATAGTAGCCGCTGGACTAATGTTATCAATTTCAGCATTTACCTTAACAAATCAAACAGAGGCAGCAACCACTCACAAAATTCAATATGGGGAGACATACTGGAAAATTGCGAAAGGATTCGGTATTCCGATTACTAGCCTCATGAATACAAACAATAGTAAGCCACTTATTGCTGGGCACTATATGACTCTGCCAAACTCTCCTATTTCAGCAGCAGAGAAGGAATTACTAGCACGTTTAGTTCGTGCAGAGGCTGTAGGTGAGCCATATGCTGGGAAGGTGGCTGTTGCGGTGGTTGTGCTTAACCGTGTGAAAAGTGATCAGTTCCCGAATTCAGTAAGTGAAGTTATCTATCAAATTTCAAATGGATATTATGCATTTACCCCTGTAGCAAACGGTCAAATTAACCAGCCAGCTGACGTTCAATCGAAAAGAGCCGTCAATGAAGCAATTGCTTTAATGGGTAAGGGAAATGGTTCTCTATTTTTCTATAATCCTGCAACTGCAACAAGTAATTGGGTTGCATCACGTGAAGTAACACTGAGAATTGGAAATCATGTATTTGCTAAATAATTTATAAAGACACCAATCTTCAAAATTGATTGGTGTCTTTAGTTTAGGTGCCTGTCCCTCAACGTAGTAAAGCATTACTGCAGCGGGGAACAGGCACTACCTTACATATTTGGTGCTAACAGATCACTTCCAAACATATTCTTAAAAAAACAAGAATAGGGAGTGTACCTCGTTGAGAAAAATACAGGTTACTTTACGTCCTGTTGTTAGTCAGATAAATTTACCTACTGTTGTGAAAACAGCTATACTTCCAGGTGACTCAACTGAAAGTATATTTATTGCAACCCAGGTTGGAGAGATCTTTTACATAAGAAATGGAAGTCTTCGGTCCTTTTTAGATATTCGCCCGCGAATCCTAAAGCTAGGTGCTAATGGCGGATATGATGAACGGGGGTTATTAGGCTTAGCGTTTCATCCTGAATTTTATTATAATTGTTTGTTTTATCTTCATTATTCAGCAGCGGGTACACAAGGTCCCGGTGCTCTTCCTGATTCTTTTACCCCTGACCCATGTGATCCCAGTACATTAAACCTCAGGTGGAAAAATAGGGAAACTCAATATGATCATATCGATACAGTGGAAGAATGGATACTGCAACATAATGGGCAGCCTCAAAAACGCCGGACATTGCTTAACTTAAGACGACCATTTTCAAATCACAATGGTGTCAATAGCTTAACTTTCTCACCTGAAACTAGAAAACTTGTTTTAACAAACGGAGACGGGGGATCAGGGTATGATCCATTTAATTTAAGTCAAGACAATATGGAAATCGCCGGTAAAATTATTGAAATGGATGTAGATAAGAATACATTTATCAATAATCCACCCGCAGCTACGCGTTTTGATGAGCTTCCCGTACCCATTCAGGAAACGCTTACGGTGATGGCCAAAGGGGTTCGCAATATCCCAGGTATTTCATTTCAGCGATTTTATAATCAGTATATGAAATATGTAGGAAATGTCGGACAGGATTTGGAAGAGGCCATCTATTCATTCGTACAGTATAAACCAATTCCGGTAACTCAATTTACTCAAGCTTCTTTAGGAAAAACCGAACCGTTTATTAACCTTGGATGGCGCGCATGGGAAGGAGCTTTTCCAACTTCTATAGTAAGGAGCTGCTCTGGTAATCAGTCATTGGATGAGAAAACTATTGCTTTTTATAATGAAGCGATAAAAACATCAGCGAGTCGACTTCAGCCTTTAACAACTTATTTCCATAAAGATCCCCGACCCGATAAGTTTGGAGGAACTGCCCTTACTGGAGTGCAAGCCTATATGGGGTATGAGATCCCTGCTTTAACAGGAAGCGTTGTGTTTACCGATCTCGCCCGGCGTGAAGCCTCTCAATCCCCGGCCAGAGGGGTACTTGCTTACACCAGGGTAAGAGCAGATGGGAAACAGAATGATTTTAGCGTGATTAATACCAATTATAACTTTGGATCCCAATCAGCCTATTATGTTAGTCTGGGCGCGAATCTAGATCAAACTAGATTATATCTAGGGGTTTATGGCTCCACGAAAGTGACTGATCTTAACCAAGGAACTGTATTTGAGATTATCCCATCATTCACTTAGTAAAAATGGACTTTATTCTTTTAAAGAAAAATAAGGCCGTCTCTACCCAAATCAGGCAATAAAAGAATGCAAATAAAAAGATACATCCTGTTATAAGAAATGAAAAGAAATCAGTGCCGACTGGCCCCAGAACGGGAAAGCGGAAAACATATAGCAGGGTCATAATTCCTATTGTTAAGAGAATGCTGCCTGTAGAAATAATACTGATTCTCTTTTTGAAAAAAGAAAACCCTGCACCGATCCCAATCCCAAGTAACCCTGTTGTAAAAGGAAATACCATGAGTTCACTTGGCTGCAGGATCAATAGTAACAGATAGGTAAGGAAATATGACATTACTCCAATCGGAAAGGAAAGCATAGCAGAAATCATAATGGGCAGTGTAGAAAAGGGGCTGATGAGGTATCCGATTCCTGGTAAAATGCCGCCTGCCGCCTGAAGTACAGCAGCCATGCATGCAAGAAAAGTTCCAAAAATCAGCCTTGTTGATTGTTCCTGCTTACGATAGTTTAATTGCGCAATTATAACTTCGTCTGAAATTGATTTAAAGAAATACATCGGTCCACCTCATTTAAAGCGGTTATTAACTACAATATATTAAGCTATTAATTGAGGTGGAACTCCGAATAAAACAACATCCAACAAAGCAAATATTGATTTTCGGGGAATTTAGGCCTGTCCAAAGGAAATGAAAACCGAAAAATGATCATTGAGTGGCGGAACAGGTCATCATGATTGGGATGAAGCCCCAGACAAGGTGCAGAATAGAAGAAAGCGGTCTTCATAAAGGAGATGAGAACCGTTCCAGGGTCAGTGGCAGCAGAACCGGTCTTCATAAAGGAGATGAGAACCGTTCCATCATCAGCGGAAGCAAGAACCGGTCTTCATAAGGGAGATGAGAACCGTTCCAGTATCATTGGAAGAAAGAAGCGGTCTTCATAAAGGAGATGAGAACCGAATCAGGATCAGTGGTGGAAGGAACCGGTCTTCATAAGGGAGATGAGAACCGTTCCCAGGGTCAGAGGAAGCAAGAACCGGTCTTCATAAAGGAGATGAAAACCGATCCAGGGTCAGTGGAAGCAAGAACCGGTCTTCATAAAGGAGATGAGAACCGAACCAGGATCAGTGGAAGCAAGAACCGGTCTTCATAAAGGAGATGAGAACCGATCCAGCGTCAGTGGAAGAAAGAGACGGTCTTCATAAAGGAGATGAGAACCGTTCCAGGATCAGCGGAAGCAAGAACCGGTCTTCATAAAGGAGATGAAAACCGATCCAGGGTCAGTGGAAGCAAGAACCGGTCTTCATAAAGGAGATGAGAACCGTTCCAGGATCAGCGGAAGCAAGAACCGGTCTTCATAAAGGAAATGAAAACCGATCCAGGATCAGTGGAAGCAAGAACCGGTCTTCATAAGGGAGATGAAAACCGAATCAGGATCAGTGGGAGAGGAAAGCGGTCTTCATAAAAGAAATTAGAACCAATCCAGGGTAAGTGCCCTGTCCCCCGAAACAATCAAACTAAACTACACTAGGACCGGCAATTTTTATTAAATACTTAATGATCAATTTTCCATAACCACTTCGATTAAGATAATTCCATCTAATGTTCGCAAATTTTCATTTAGAACTGATTCAAACTCATCCAGGGTTCTAGCCTGCGCACTTTTAATGCCAAAACTCGCAGCTAGTTGCACAAAGTCGGGATTCTGGTAGGAAACCCCATAATTTTCTCCGAACATCTTATTCATTTGCTGGACTTCAAGTTTTAACTTGGAATCATTCAGAACGATGATCATAAAGGAAAGACCTAGCCGTTTGGCGGTCTCTATTTCTGCAAAATTCATTAAGGCGCCGCCGTCGCCGGTAATACAAATGACAGGGTCATCGGGACAAGCCAATTTTGCTCCGATGGATCCAGGAATGGCGATGCCCATCGGGGCCAATCCGTTTGAAATGATGAGCCGGTTTGGTTTTTTGGGCTGATACGTACGAGCAATCGAAACTTTATGGGCACCCACATCCGAAATGACAATCGCATTCTCTGAGGTACTATCTTCAATACAATGAAGGATATCTTCAATCGTAATTGGACTGTTTATCGGTTTGGATTGACGAGTGTTTATTTGATAAGCCTTCCTTATTTTTTCCTTGGGATTTCCAAAAGGAATCCATGCTTTAGCAGAGAGATCCATTTGATTAAAAGATTGGAGCGTCTTCTTGATGTTCCCAACGCATTCTACTTCGGTTGGATAGTACTCATTGACTTCTGCAGGTAAGGAATCAATATGTAAAATAGGAATTTTCTTTTCGTTCCAGCTTTTCGGGAGCTTTTCTACAAAGTCGAAACCTATTGTTATGATTAAATCTGCTTCTTGGATACAAGGCAACACTTCATCATTTTCATTAAAGCCAAAAGTAAAATAATTAGAAGGGTGGTCCTTCTCTAAAATCCCTTTGGCCATAAAACTATGAGCAGCAGGTACTTGCAGGGCATTGATAAAAGTTTTAAGCTCCAGGACGGCATCTTGCCTCACTACACCATTTCCAACTAATATAAAGGGTTTCGTACTATTTTGTAAAAGAGTATGGGCAGCTTTTATGATCTCCTCAGCAGGGACAGTCTCAGGTAATGGCTTAGTTGGTAAGGGATTGGCGGGAATTTGTTGTGTTAAAAAGTTCTCCGGCAGTACAATTGCAACAGAACCTGGTTTTTCCATTTTAACCGTTCTGAATGCTTTTCGAATAATAGTAGGCACTGCCAGCGATTCCAACAATTGGGTGCTCCACTTTGTGGCTGGTTCGAATATTTTAACAATGTCTAAGTATTGGTGTGATTCCGGATGGTTCCGTTCCACACCTGCTTGGCCGATTAGCGCAACCACCGGTGAATGATCGAGCTCGGCACTTGCAATACCAGTCAACAGATTTGTAGCTCCAGGGCCTAACGTAGATAAGCAAACACCCACTTTCTTTGACAACCTCCCGTACACATCCGCCATAAAAGCAGCCCCTTGTTCGTGCCTTACGTTGACAAATTGAACTTGTTTTGATTTTGATAACGAATCAGCGAGATCAAGCACTTCCTGTCCAACAATCCCAAAAACATACTCAACACCTTCCATTTCTAAACATTTGACGATAAGATCGGATACTTTCATATGTCCTCCTTGGGAAACTGTTTATATCGAAAAAATAGTTAAAAATCTGATTCAATTGAAGTATTTCAATCATTTGCAAAGACCCAGTAAACTCTTTATTAGTTTAAAGTATTATGAGGGAGTTATTCTTTTTTCTGTGCGGTTTTATTAGGTACTCTTTGCATCCTTTCAGCTCAACTTAACACGAAAATACCTCCGAATATGGTTATCTCTTTGCTTTATATTCAGTAAACGGATTTTATATTTACCTCTAAATATAAATACATTTAGAAACCAGATTGTTAAATAATAAATAACAACAATAAGAGATCAGGATTTCATGACTCAAACAAATGAATATGATAAGAAATTTGTACAAATACAGAAAGGGCTAATGCAGAATGTACACTTTAGAACAATTCCTATCCCGTTACGGGAATACATTCGAATCCTATTTCGAGCATTTGGTTGGTGCAACAGTTGAAAATATTAGCGACCCATATATAGATAGAGGTTATGTTGCTGGAGATGTTGAAATGGACGAAGGAACAAAGCTGCCTACTCATTTTCGTATGGCAAACCCGACCGAAGTAGCCATGGAACAGGAAATACCGGCCGATGATGATCTGTCGTTCGATGATCTTTATTATGGAAGTATTATCGATCAATCGGTTCAACGTATTGAACCAAAGGCTGATCATGAAAGGCACGAAGCGTATCTTTATTTTTACGTTACAAAAAATATGTATTTTGAAGTCCCGATTGGATTCAATGGAAAAACCGGTGAGCTTTATGGTTTTGCTAAGGAATTACTTAATGATGAGTGGAATAAATACGCTATTCAATGATCATAAATTTAGGTAAAGGTTTCCCTCAGTGTAGAAAAGCATTGCTGTAGTGGGGGTGGGGGACAAGCAATAGGTTTGAATTGAGTAAAGAAAGGGTGATTTCAATGAATGAATCTCCAAAAGAGAAGGCAGTGTCGTTTTTGCAGCAAGTTGCCTCAGGTGAAGTACGAGAAGCATATGGGAGGTACATTGGTTCGGATTTCCGTCATCATAATCCATTTTTCCGTGGTGATGCTGAATCTCTTATGCTCGCAATGGAAGAGAGTTCCGCTCAGAATCCTCACAAAATCTTTGAAGTAAAACGTGTTATAGAAGATGGTGAAATCGTTGCGGTGCACTCCTATGTAAAGCAGAATCCGGAAGATATAGGGGGAGCTGTGGTCCATATCTTCCGATTTCATAACGGGCTAATCGCCGAAATGTGGGATGTGGGCCAGCCTATACCAGAAGATTCTCCAAATGAATGGTGTGTTTTGATGTAGCATGGTGTATTCATAAGCTGAGCATTACCTAAGTATAAGAAATGCTCTTTTCTATTTGCAGTGTGAATTAAAGATTGGGTTTCATAAAGATTTAGTAAAGCTTATCTGAAAAATAGGGTTAGACGACAAAATTAGAAAAAAACATTTTTTTGTCGATCATATTATGGAACATATTATCAAGGTTATGATATATTATTAATAACAGTTAACAATATGTTAATCATCAATTGAACTGGATGAGGTGATCAATAGATGAGTGAGACTCTGTTAGGTTATGATGCTAGTAAATATCGGACTCCTGATGGATATACGAGTGATATTGCTGTTTTTACGATTATATCAACGGAAGTCGGTCCTTATAAGCCGCCAGAAAAAGAGTTGAAAATTATGTTGATTAAGCGGGCTGAGAAAACCAAAGAAGGGGAGCTCAATATAGAAAGAGGAAAATGGGCTTTGCCTGGTGGGTTTATTAAGCCGGAGGAAACGGCTTATGATGCAGCTGTTCGTGAATTAAGAGAAGAGACGGGGATAGATGGATTAAAGATTAAGCACTTTGGCGTGTATGACAAACTTGGTCGTGATCAGCGGGGCTGGATCCTTTCGAATGCCCATTATGCAATAGTTCCTGAGAATAAGCTGGTAAAAAGAAAGGCAGCAGATGACGCAGAGGAGGTAGCGTTATTCTCGATGGATGAAGTGTTTCAGCTTGAACTGGCATTTGATCACAAGAAAATTATCGAAGACGCATTATGGTTCATCAAAAAAGATATGTCATTAACAACGCTGGCGAAAAACTTCTTACCAAAGGAATTTGTGCTATCTGAGCTCCAAGGAGTATTGCTAACTGTCATGGATGACCCTTGGTTAAAGCTAGATTCACAATTTTTCAGAAAAGCACCTACGCTTCCATTTATTGAAAAAGTAGTAAAGGATGGAGAGCCTCAAAAAACCAATCGCTGGTCGAAAAACAAAGCGCAGCTGTACCGGTTTAATGATTTTGATCCGTATGTATCGATCTATAATGCCAAATATTAATTTTTTTCTTTATAATAATTAACAATTTGTTAATTAATAATTAAAATCGGGAGTGGGAAAAATGAAAGTTTTAAAGGACTGGTCTTTGTTTGAAAAGCTATGGATTGTTACGTTTACACTTGTGAATGTGTATTTGTTTTTTGCCTGGGATGATACGATTCTCGGGTTAATTACCTCGATTTCTGGAATGCTTTGTGTTGTGTTGGTTGCGAAGGGGAAGATCAGCAATTACTATTTTGGGATTATCCAGACCGGAACCTATGCGTACATCTCTTACGGTTATGGCCTGTATGGTGAGGTTATGCTGAATGCCTTGTTTTATTTTCCGCTGCAGTTTGTTGGCCTCTTTTTATGGAAAAAACATCGTGCAAAACAAACAGTACAAGGAGAAGAAATTCAAGTCAGTGTTTTAACGAAAAAAGGGTGGATTATTACGTTAGTTTCATTCCTCGTCATCTTTGTTCTATACGCTACTTTGCTTGGAAGAATAGGAGGCAATGTAGTCTGGATCGATTCGGCCACGACGACATTGTCGGTGATTGCGCAGATTCTTATGCTGAAACGATTCACGGAACAATGGTTATTTTGGATTGCGGTGAATGTGCTATCTATCGCTCTTTGGCTGAAGGCTTTGATTTTACAAGGAGGAAGCGATGTATCGATGCTTGTTATGTGGTCGGCTTTTCTGATCAACAGTATTTACGGCTATTACAACTGGTCGAAAGTTTATAGACAGCAGAAGGGGGAGGAAAGGTTATGAGGAAGGTTGGATTTTACGGTGGGAAATTTTTACCGCTCCATCAAGGTCATGTGTTCGCCGTCATTAAAGCTTCTACGATGGTCGATGAATTGTATGTGGTGTTGTCACATAGTGAAAAAAGGGACCGGGAGCTGTGTGAGGGGAGTATGCTGCCACATATTCCAAGTAGGATTCGGCTTCGCTGGCTGTCGCAGCTGACGAAAGAGATGAAGCATGTCAAAGTCATGGAAGTGGAAGATCATGATGGAGATGAAGATTACAATTGGGAGGAAGGGGCCTTAAAAATAAAGAAGGCAATTGGGAAGAACATTGATGTGGTGTTTAGTTCGGAACTGGACTATGACCCGATTTTCCAAGAGCTATATCCCGAGGCAAAGCATGTGTTGATTGATCCAGAGAGGGAACAAGTTCCAATATCGGCAACGGAGATTCGAAAGAAAGGTGTGTTTCATTACTGGAACTACATTCCACAGGTTACGAAGCCTTATTTTATCAAAAAGGTCGTGATGTTGGGGACGGAAAGCTGTGGAAAATCAACGCTTACGAGAAATCTAGCACAAATTTATAACACAACCTATGTAAGCGAATATGGCAGGGATTTTTGTGAAGAGTTGGGAGGCTGTGATGGGATTATGCTGGAGGAGGATTATCCGCTCATTGCCTACGGTCATAAAATAAAAGAATATGAAGCTAGTAAAAGGGCAAATAAAATCGTCTTTATTGACACGGAAGCAGCTGTCACTCAGTTTTATTCAGAACTCTATAATCGTAAAACTCAACGGGTTCTAGATGAAATGGCTAGGATCCAAAAATACGATTTATGTTTATTTTTAGAGCCTGACGTGAATTGGGTGGATGATGGATTAAGGGTGCATGGGGAACAAAAGGATCGTGAAGAGAACAATCAGCGCTTGAAGGAAGTATTGAAGGAAAACGGAATTGAGTTTGTGAGCATAAGCGGGAGTTATCAGGAGCGATTAGAAAAGGCGATGGAGTTGATAGGGAGGGAGTTTGGCGGTTATGGTGTTTAAGGGATTTATTTAGAGGGCATTTCTAAGTCAGATTGTAAAAAGACTTAGGTACTAACTATAGTTATATATTGGAGGCTGCTAAATGATAAACATATAGTAGCCTCTTTATTGTGGGAAATAGGGTTAGTGGATTCTAATCACTGGATTACCAGAAACGCGAGAACCGTCCCCACATTCCTCCGAATAAATACTTTTCGAATTATCAGATTATTCTTTACTAATCGTTCTAAAAAGAGTATGATATTTCCAAAAGGAGGTGTAAGATGGCTAGAAACAAAGAATTTGATGAGACTAAGGTTTTGCTCAAAGCAATGGTGCTGTTTTGGCGTAATGGATATGAAAAAACGTCAATGCAAGATCTTGTAGATTTTACAAAAATAAATCGTAAAAGCATTTATGACACATTCGGCGATAAACAGACGTTGTTTTTGAAGGCTTTACAGCTCTTCGAAGAAATTGTGGATCGGAGAATTCAAAGTCGACTTCAACCTACAAGTTCAGTTAAATCTGCGATAAGAGAGATGTTTGAAATGGCTGTTGCATCTCATGATGAAAAGCCTCCAGGATGTCTAATTGTCAATACAGCAGTAGAGCTATCATTGCATGATCCGAAAATCGCTGACAGAATTCAAAAAAGCTTTAGTAAAACAGAATCTTTAATACGAGAACTATTATTACAAGGACAAATGAATGGAGAAGTATCTCATCAACTTGATGTAGAAAAGACTGCTCAATTCATTCATAATTCATTCATTGGTATAAGAGTATTAGCCAAAACAACGAATGATCAAAAAAAACTACAAAACATCATTGATTCAACTTTAGAGGTATTAGACTGAACTTTTTAGAATGATCGTTCTAAAATGGTGATGGTTTTGTTTAATTCTATTATTTTTAGGGATGGTGGAAATAATGAAGAGTTTAGCACTTTTAAAGAAAATGGCAAAAGGGGAAATACCAGGCGCACCTGTTGCACAGGTACTTGGTTTTACTGTAACAGATGTTGAAGAAGGTAGAGTTGTCATTGAAATGGACGCAACTGAAAGATTACATAATCCGATGGGAACGCTGCACGGAGGCATTTTATGTGATATTGCAGATGCTGCAATGGGGTATGCTTTTGCAACCACATTGGCAGATGACGAACTCTTTACAACCGTTGAGATTAAATTAAACTTTCTAAAGCCGATCTTCAAATCCAAACTTCGTGCTGAAGGCCAGCTTATAAAAAAAGGATCTTCAGTCGGATTACTGGAATGTCATGTGTATGACGAAAAACAAAGTCTCGTTGCCCATTCCACTAGCACATGTATGGTTTTGAAGGGGAATCCAGGGAGAAAAAGACTAAAATCAGGACAATAGAATTGGTTGGATACTTGACCTAAATTACTCGTTGATCGCCTGTTTTGGGAAGTATTCGCTCTCCTATTAAAAGAAAAATAATAAAGAATCTCAAAGATAGTATCAAATATATTTTCCGAATATTCTTAAAAAGGTGTGTTTATATGTCTTCTATTTCACTATCTTCACCCCGATCCGAAAGCGAAGTACCCATTAAAGAGAATAAACTGATTTTCATTTGGAGTTTTACGACATTGCTAGTTGTCATGAATACGACCATGTTTAATGTTGCATTACCTTTTATACTAAACGACTTTACCTTAAGTTCATCAACCGCATCATGGCTCGTTTCTGGTTATTCCATCATGTTTGCCCTCTCAACGTTGACTTTTGGCAGATTATCTGATTTTATTCCCATCTCAAGGCTCTTACTGTATGGTATTAGCATCTTAACAATAGCATCGTTAATAGGGTTCTTTTCAACTCATTTTTTACTATTATTAGGGGCTCGAATTCTTCAAGCTGCTGGGGCAGGATCGGTTATGGGATTGGGAATGATCATGGCTGGGCGCTATATTCCCCTTTCAAGGCGTGGAAAAGCAATGGCCATTATTGCCTCTGGTGCCTCTTTGGCTTTCGGGTTAGGTCCTGTAATAGGTGGAGTCATTACTCAATATTTAGGATGGAATTATCTTTTCGCTGTCACTAGTATATCTGTCCTATGTATACCTTTTTTAATAAAGTTATTGCCTAAAGAGAATATCAAAAAAGGGCATTTCGATTTAATCGGTGCTATTCTAACAGGACTTTCAGTGACAGGTCTGCTCCTTTTTCTATCCACGTTTTCCTATGGTATTTTATTAGGGACAGTTATTCTTTTTGCAATATGGTGGAAATATCTTAAAAGAACAGAAGAGCCGTTTATTCAGCCAACACTTCTCAGAAATAAGCAATATAGAAAAATGCTATTGATTGGTAGTTCAGCCTTTTTCATTAACTTTTCCAATCTATTTTTAATGCCCATTATTCTTGCAACTGTATTTGGCATAGGCCCAGTAGAGGTGGGCATAATCATTTTTCCAGGAGCAATTATTGCAGTAATTGCTGGACCATTCATAGGAAGATTAATTGACCGTTATGGGAATGCACCATTGATTACTTTAGGACTTTTATTTTTATTAAGTGCTACGATCATTTTTGCCTTGTATTCTACCATTAGTCCTTATTTCATACTATCAACATACATGTTCGCAAGTATTGGTTTTACAGCACTTTCAACGAGTATTTCCAATGAGGTAACCAGGATTCTTCCGATGAATCTTATAGGTTCTGGAGTAGGAATCGTCCAATTAATGCAATTTTTCGGCGGAGGTCTCGGGGTGACAGTTTCTGGTTTATTATTAACAGTTCAAGAAAGTTCATCCGCAGAAATGATTTATAGAAATATTTATGGAAGTTTTTCCTTTGTGATTCTTATGGCTTTTGTCATATATGGTTTATATTACCGAAAAGCTAAGGTAATGCAGCCAAGTTAATTCCGAATGGAAGTAAGAAGCAAAAAGTTCATACCTTCGCTTCTCAGGGTTAGAGCCTGACGTCAAATGGGTGGATGATGGTTTAAGGGGGCATGGGGAACAAAAGGTTCGTGAACAAAATAATCAGCGTTTGAAGGAAGTATTGAAAGAAAACGGAATTGAGTTTGTGAGCATGAGCGGGAGTTATCAGGAGCGGTTAGAAAAGGCAATGGAGTTATAGAAAGGGAGTTTGGCGGTTTAGGAACCGAGGAGGGGTCAGTCCCTCACTCTACTAAATCGTTAGAGAAATGGAGGACGACCCTATTTTTTATTTTCCCAGTGTATTCTGTATGTATGATTGAACGGAAGCAAAAGTATAGGTTAATATATTTGTAGTTTTAGATGGAATATAGTGGAATAAAGGAGTGGCAATTTGAAGAGAGTGGCTTGTCTGTTCGTCTTCGTTCTGTTCCTAGCAGGATGTGGGAAAAGTTATGATGAGGATTTTACCGAGACATATAAGGACGTTTTGGATGAAATGTTGGGGCAATGGAAGGTCGTGGAGGAAAGAGAAGTAGAGGGCATGTATAAACCTTTCTACGTATCAGAACGTAAATATACAAGATGGAAACTCAAGTATTTGACCTCACCCGATAAACCTTTCTACGTGCCGACCGTTAGGTACTTAGGCTGGGAATTAGAGTATACCGATGCTTATGGAGAAAAACATTCTGTAACGATTTATAATGATTATCCCATACAGGAAGATTTGATTGCGGATGTGTTCAATAAATTAACGGATGATTTTGAGAGAAAAGTATATGAAGACCTATTTGTCTCCGTTGAAGACCCGTATTTACGGGTGGGAGACTTGGAGCGAGAATATTTTACCAAACATTATGATACGATTAAAAAGCTCTACGGTGATAAAATCCTTTTACAGAATGCAAAAGTTGAAGATGTGTTTGAAGGAACACCGATCTATGCACGAATAAAATTCAATAAAGAGAATTTTCAGCATCTAACAGACGCGCAATTTAATCAATTGATCGATGTGGAGCTAAAGGAATTATTAGCGGAAATTCCGTTCTTAAATGCCCATGTATCTATAATAAATGAATATAGTGAAGAGATGTTTACGGCACGCCACTTTATCCAGGGGAAAGAGTTGGAAGTAGACAAAGATTATTTAGGCGACCAATTTTTAAGGATTACATTAAAGAAGCATTTTCCTGAATATCAGGTGTTAGAGCCAAAAGAAAAATATAAAGTTAATTAAGCAAAACATGGAAAAAAACGCTACTCCAGATCAACGTGTCAAAGAAATTGTTGAAATCGTTACTACTATGAAAGCTGACGAAGTAAGATTTAGTTTGTTGGGTACAATGCTGTAATGAACCGCAAGTTTATAAATGAAGATACGAAGAATTTAATTTGGGAGGCGATGGAAATGACAATGGTATTTGAGAAACAATTAAAGATCCTAGAAGAAAAACGCCGTATAGAAGATTTAAAAA
Source organism: Robertmurraya dakarensis (assembly GCF_900156875.1). Classification (GTDB taxonomy): domain Bacteria; phylum Bacillota; class Bacilli; order Bacillales; family Cytobacillaceae; genus Robertmurraya; species Robertmurraya dakarensis. The sequence continues at coordinate 523,318 of NZ_LT707409.1, forward strand.
ATGCACTACATGATTTATATACAGAAGAAGGCCTTTCTGAGGAAGAGATTGAAATTGTGGAACGTGGTATTAAAAGGGTAACTCGTGTACCTGAACATATATTTCTAGAAGTAAAAGAGCAAGTATAAAAAAGAGTTAACTATAGAATTATAAAAGTAGGTGTGACTAAACCTTACCAATTTATTATTTGTAGCAAGTGCCTGCCCCCAATTGATAGAAATCCCATAATTAAATTTTAAATTGTGCAATTTATGGATAAGACCTTGTTTACTGTACTAGGGGATAGGTCCAATTTCCCATGGTATGCTGGTGCCTATCCTGTCCCCCATCGTAGTAAAGTAATGCTTTATTGCACTGGGGGACAGGTTCTTTTTTGTTCCTGTGTTCATGTTTCGAAGATGGGTAACCATGAAACGCCAGAACCGTCCCCACGTTCCTAGGACAGGCCCCTTTTTTTCAATTTCAGCCAATACTTTGTTAGACTATAATTATTGCAGACTCATAGAATCATTTAAGGGAGGCGATAAAAATGAGTTGGACACTAATCCTTACTATTGCAATTTTGGTATTAATGCTGGTGGTTTTTATTGTACCAATCGGGCTTTATCTTTGGATTTCCTACCGTGATGCACGTCAAAAAAAACACGCGGTTTTAAGAAATTATCCGGTGTTAGGACGGATGAGGTACATAATTGAGAAAATTGGGCCTGAATTAAGACAATATTTATTTTTGAACAATGATGAAGGGAAGCCTTTTACAAGGAATCAGTACGAGGGAGTTGTCAAATCGGGCAAATACAAACAGCGAATTACCTCCTTTGGTTCGGAAAGGAATTTTGATGAAACAGGGTTTTATATTCGAAATGCGATGTTTCCAACGCAGAGGGAAGATCTTCGTATTGAGCAAAAGCCCAAGATTCAAACTCAAGTTTATAAGATTGATAGTGAAAGGTTAATGAGCAGGAAGGAACATTCGGAGCAGACAGAAGTGGAGCCATATTATTTGTCGGAAAAGGATCAAATCATACTAGGCAAAGAGACCTGCAGAAAACCATTCTATCTAAAAGGATTGGTCGGGCAATCTGCCATGAGTTACGGCTCCTTGGGGAAAAATGCCATCACCGCTTTATCCAAAGGACTGGGTCTTGCCGGCGGAACATGGATGAATACGGGAGAAGGCGGGCTTTCTAACTATCATCAAATCGGAAATGTTGACATTATGGCGCAAATTGGACCGGGATTGTTTGGCTTTCGGACGGCTGAGGGAGATTTTTCATGGGAGCTGTTCAAACAGAAAAGTGAGTTGGACCAGATTAAAGCATTTGAACTGAAACTTGGTCAAGGGGCGAAAATTCGCGGCGGACATGTCGAGGCTGAAAAGGTGACACCTGAAATTGCCGAAATCAGAAGTGTGAAACCGTGGACAACAATCGACAGCCCCAATCGCTTCCGTCAATTCAATGATACGAAAGGGCTTTTGGATTTTATTGAGCAGCTTAGAGAAATCGGCGGAAAGCCTGTAGGATTTAAAATGGTTGTCGGCAGCCGGGATGAAGTGGAAGAAATGGTGAAAGTGATGGCAGAGGAGGGGAAGGTGCCAGACTTTATTACCGTTGATGGCGGTGAAGGCGGTACAGGTGCTACCTATCAAGAGCTGGCAGATGGCCCAGGCCTGCCGCTTTATACAGCTCTTCCAATTGTCCATGAAATACTGAAAAAGTATCAAATAAGAAATAGGGTTAAGCTGATTGCCTCCGGAAAACTAGTCACACCGGATAAAATGGCGTATGCCCTTTGTCTTGGGGCGGATTTAATTACGACAGCCCGTGCCTTCATGATCTCGGTTGGCTGTATTATGGCACAAACCTGCCACAGTAATACATGCCCTGTCGGCGTCGCCACAACAGATCCGGACCGTGAAAAAGCGTTAGTTGTAGAAGAAAAAATGTACCGGGTATGTAACTATGTCGTATCGACGAGAGAAGGTCTTTTCAATCTGGCAGCAGCTGCAGGATTAGCCTCACCAACCGAATTTAATGATAAGCATATCATGTATAAAGCCATGAACGGCCAGCTGTTTACAGGCAGCGAGTATATGCGCGGATTGATAAAACCATCGATGGATCAGATGGCATTATAAGTAAAGAAGGGCTTTGTAGTAAAAATGTTCGCTGCTCCTTCTGTGAAACAAGATTTCTCGGGGAGTGTACATCATTCAAATCCTTGCTTAAACTTTAGAAACTTATGATAAACTCAAACTATCAGATTATCAAAAAATAAGTATGGATTGCAATAACATGAATGTTGCTCCCAAAACGAGGTGTCTTCGCTTGAAATTAATGAAGGAAAAATTCAGCTCCAAATTTGTTGTTTTTATTATTTTGACGCTGATTCTAGTTAACATTCCAATCTTTGGCAACTATATAAAGATCATTAACACTGTGATACATGAATCCGGGCATGCACTTATGGCACTATTTGGCGGAAAGGTCCAGCACATTTCTCTATTTTTGAACACTGAAGGTGTTACGTACACAAGCCACTCTGGTTGGTTTGGCGGATTTTTAACTGGGGTGTCAGGCTATGTTTTTTCATCTTTCTTTGCTTTTTTAGCGTTTTGGCTCATCAGCAGAAAAAAATATAAGGTGTTCATTGTCATTTTGCTTGTATTCATTAGCGGCAATCTTATCTTTTGGGTTCGTAATTTCTACGGCATTTTTTGGCTAGTTTCCTTTGGTGCGCTGTTTTTGCTGCTGTTATATAAAGGTTCAGGAGCATTTGTTCAATATTTTTTGCTTTTTATTGCCAGTGTCCTTATGGTTGAGTCCATTTCCTCTTCCTATACAATCATGCTTCTAAGCTTTATTCAGCCATTAGCTGCAGGGGACGCAACAGGACTGGCAAGAGCAACATTTTTCATTCCTGCCCAGCTTTGGGGAATCTTCTTTTTTTGCCAGGCTTTAGTTTTCTTTTTAGCTGGTCTCAAGGCGGGGGCCTATCGGGTTGAATGATGATTTTATTTGGAAAAAGTGGAAAAAGGGTCTGTCCTCCAGTAAAGTAAAGCTTTAGTGCACTGGGGGACAGACCCTTTTTCCCTGCCGCAAGCAGGGAACGGTCATCATAAAAGGGATGAGAACCAAAAGAGGTCCGGCCTCAAGCGGGTAATGGTCATCATAAAGGGGATGAGAACCGAAAGAGGTCCAGCCTCAAGCGGGTAACGGTCATCATAGAGGGGATGAGAACCGAAAGAGTTCCAGCGCAAGCGGGTAACGGTCATCATAAAGGGGATGAGAACCGAAAAAGTCCAGCCGCAAGTGGGTAGCGGTCTTCATAAAGGAAATGAGAACCGAGGGAGTTCCAACGCAAGCAGGGAACGGTCTTTATAAAAAGGATGAGAACCAAAAAAAGTCCAGCCTCAAGCGGGTAACGGTCATCATAAAGGGGATGAGAACCGAAAAAAGTCCAGCCGCAAGTGGGTAACGGTCATCATAAAGGGGATGAGGACCGAAAGAGGTCCAGCCGCAAGCGGGTAACGGTCATCATAAGGGGGATGAGAACCGAAAAAGTCCAGCCGCAAGTGGGTAGCGGTCATCATAAAGGGGATGAGGACCGAGGGAGTTCTAGCGCAAGCAGGGAACGGTCTTCATAAAAAGGATGAGAACCAAAAATAGTCCAGCCTCAAGCGGGTAACGGTCATCATAAAGGGGATGAGAACCGAAAGAAGTCCAGCCGCGAGCGGGTAACGGTCATTATAAAAGGGATGAGAACCGAAAGAAGACCAGCCGCGAGCGGGAGGCGGTCTTCATAACAGAGATGAGAACCGAAAAAGGTCCAGCCGCAAGCGGTTATCGGTCTTCATAATAGGGATGAGAACCGAAAAAGGTCCAGCCGCAAGCGGGTAACGGTCATCATAAAGGAGATGAGAACCAAAAGAGGTCCAGCCTCAAGCGGGTAACGGTCTTCATAATAGGGATGAGAACCGAAAGAGCTCCAGCGCAAGCGGGTTATCGGTCTTCATAAAAGGGATGAGAACCGAAAGAGCTCCAGCGCAAGCGGGTAACGGTCATCATAAAAGGGATGAGAACCGAAAGAAGTCCAGCCGCGAGCGGGAGGCGGTCTTCATAACAGAGATGAGAACCGAAAAAGGTCCAGCCGCAAGCGGTTATCGGTCTTCATAATAGGGATCACAACCGAAAGAGTTCCAGCGCAAGCAGGTAACGGTCATCATAAAAGGGATGAGAACCAAAAGAGGTCCACCTGCAAGTATGCAATGGTCTTCAAAAAAGTATATCGGTGGCAGTCCCCCAACTTAGTAAAACATTACTGTAGTCGGGAAAGGAGTCGATATTAAGTCTTAGTAATCCGAAATATGTGAATAATCTTTCACCAAATCTCCGTATCCTTGTTCTTGTAAGGAGGTGACGACTTTTCTCGTAATCTCTATTTTGTCATTTACTAGGTACTGAGTTTTAGATGTTATTAATCGGTCAAAGATTGGACTTCTTTTTAGATCAACTTGTACAAGTTTCTTCTGAGCTTTTAACAAGTCTTCCAAAGTTAGGAGTGGATAGTCTTTTCCATGGAAAGTAAAATCAGGATTTAATTGGTACCATAAATCCTTATTATCTCTAATCCATTTATCTCCTATATCTTCAATGCCTTTTTGAATATCTAAAGCGACGGTCAAATATTCCTCCTTCTTAGTCTTCTCATAGCTGTCTAGTAAAAAGTTCATTTCGCCTAAAGCATGGTTTAAAGAGGTATGTGTCGTTTTCTTTTGGGTACTTCCATAGAAATCACTAATGAGGTAACCATGATCCGTCTTGATAAAATTCTTCTTTTTTACCTGTTCCAACAAATAATCTGCATAGAAAAGTGCCATCTCCTCATATTCAGGTACATCTAAAAGTTTGCTTATTCTTTTTAGATGAATCGCAAGGTATTCATTAAACCGTGTGTCATAATAAGGAGCAATGATGCCATAATTATCTTTCAGCCATGTGCTGGTAATCTCGGTTTGGATTGGTTTATTTAATTTAGAATCATAGACCAATAAATTCACGGCTGAGTTCACGATAAAATCATAAAAATATCTTTCTTTCGTCCTTTCATAATGATCTACATGACGACGATCATGCACAAGAGAGAAGTACCGTCCATAACCAAGCTTCGTACCTGGCTCAATAGACCATGGCAGCTTCCCATAAGGGCCCTCCGCCGTGTACCATTTGTTAATCTTTTTGTATTCCTTCAAGGTATGCTTTTCCCATTCTTCAAAGTTTACCTTTTTGTTAAAAAGCGGTTGATCAGAGTGTAAGATCCAGCTCTCTGATAAACTTTGTCCTTCGGCAAAATGAGGTACGTTGAGAATAATAGAATTCTCTTTTTTCGTGATTTCTGTTCCATCATGTTCGTCTATCAGCTCACGTAACTGGCTTTTCTGTCTATGATTATATTCTTTTGTTAGCTCAACCGAATTATAATTCTTGCTAACTACAAGGTTGGCATATGTTTTTGGTCCTTTTAACTCAACTAAGCCGTGTGGAGTAGAGGTTGGATCAACTCCTAGTGTTGTATCATGTTCATGGACGATTTTCTCAGAATGAAAACGAGTAACTTCATAGTTTGTAAAGTCTTTCTCAAAAGGAAAAGAAAGGTCAATCATAATTGGTTGTTCGGTGTTATTTTCAAATTTGGTAAAGACAAAGAAATCATTGTTGTCTAATTTTCTAATGGTAACGGTTAACTTCCCATAAGTACGGGGGAGTATACGGGAAGAAAGTTGATAGGTTGTGGAAAAATCTTTGGCTTTGACAAAGGATTTCGTTTCGCTGTTTATTTTCTCTAATTTAACATCATTTCCTTGAAATTCAGCATTCTCACCGTACAGATTCCCTTCAATCTGTATATGTATAGTTTTATTAAACAAGAAATAAATTCCTAACCCAATAATAGAAAAAATAATTAAAATGCTTACCATATATCTAAATTTTATTTTGGTAATCACATTTATCCCTCATGTCCTGATGTTCTAAACTATATTATATAGTAGAATAAAATGTTAGGGCAGTACCACATTTCCCCTGATTAGGAAAATCTTTACTCGTTGTTGCTTCGCAAATCTAAAATAATACTTTGGAAATGGAAGAATCATTTTTTAATTTTAGTTATCTGAATATTCTGTTAAAATGATGATATATTGTTATAAAAGGTTTTCATAAAATAGTAGGAGGTATAAATGATGAACGCGCAAAAACTAGATGAAATATTAAAAAATGCTGTGGGGGCTTCTAAGATTCCTGGGGTGGTAGCTTGTGTGGCAGACGATCAGGGGATCATCTATGAAGGGGCTTTTGGTCAACGCAGTTTAGATAGTGACGTAAAGATGTCGACCGATTCTGTATTTTGGATTGCTTCTATGACAAAAGCGATCACAACCGTTGCAGCGATGCAGCTAGTGGAGCAGGGAAAACTGCATTTAGACCAACCATTAAACAGGATTCTTCCACAGTTAAATGAGATCAAAGTAATGGAAGGGGTAGACAACGATGGTTCTCCTATCCTCAGGGAACCAAAAACTCAGATTACATTGCGGCAATTGCTCACACATACAGCTGGATTTACCTATCATTTCTTCAATGAAGATACAATTAAATATATAGAAGCAAAAAAATTACCTGGTATCACCGAGTGTAAGAACGACGCTTTAATGACAGCGCTAGCCTTTGACCCTGGAGAACGCTGGGAGTATGGTATTAACATAGACTGGGTTGGAAAAGCAATTGAAGCTGTTACAGGTCAGAGCCTTCGTGTTTATCTCAAAGAGAATGTATTTACCCCTTTAGGAATGAATGAGACGGATTTTGTTCCCCATTCGGAAGCTCGTTCACGTCAAGCTGCCATGCATGCACGGGGTGAAGACCAAACGCTTGTGCCGATTCCATTTGCAATGCCTGAAGATCCTGAATTTTTCATGGGAGGCGGAGGACTGTACTCGACAGCGGGTGACTATATGACATTCCTTCAAATGATCCTGCATGGAGGGATTTTTAAAGGAAAACGGATTCTTGAAAAAGAAACCATCGCAGAAATGAGTAAAAATCAAATTGGTGACCTCGAGGTAACAGCATTGAAAAGCGCCAATCCTGCTCTAACAAATGACTATGAAGCTTTCCCTGAAATGGTTAAAAAATGGGGACTTGGTTTTCTGATTACCACTGAAGATGCACAAACTGGTAGAAAAGCCGGGAGCTTGTCTTGGGCTGGGCTGGCAAACACTTATTTTTGGATTGATCCTGTAAGCAAGATAACTGGTGTAATTTTAACACAAATCCTACCATTCGCAGACCAGAAGGTGTTGAATTTATTCGATCAGTTTGAAGCAAAAGTCTATGAGCAAACTGCTGAAAAACTTGTTTCGGAAGGGAATTAGAGAGTAATAGATTAGTAATTGATGCCTGTCCTCCACGGTAGTAAAGCATTTGCTGCAGTGGGGGATAGGTAGTGATTTTTTTTGAAAAGGAATGAGAACCGGAAGAGGTCCAGCAGAAGCGGGTAACGGTCTTCATAAGTGGGATGAAAACCGAAAGAAGTCTAGAGCAAGCAGGCAACGGTCTTCATGAGAGGAATGAGAACCGAAAGAGGTCCAGTGCAATCAGGAAACGGTCTTCATAAGAGGAATGAGAACCGAAAAAGGTCCAGCGCAATTAGGCAACGGTCTTCATAAGAAGAATGAGAACCGAAAGAGGTCTAGAACAGCCAGCAAACGGTCTTCATAAGAGGGATGAGAACCGAAAGAGGTCTAGAGCAATCAGGCAACGGTCTTCATGAGAGGAATGAGAACCGAAAGAGGTCAAGCGCAATCAGGAAACGGTCTTCATAAGAGGGATGAGAACCGAAAGAGGTCAAGCGCAATCAGGAAACGGTCTTCATGAGAGGAATGAGAACCGAAAGAGGTCCAGCGTAATCAGGTAATGGTCTTCATAAGAGGAATGAGAACCGAAAGAGGATCAACGCAATCAGGTAACGGTCTTCATAAGAGGGATGAGAACCGAAAGAGGTCTAGAGCAATCAGGAAACGGTCTTCATGAGAGGAATGAGAACCGAAAGAGGTCCAGCGTAATCAGGTAATAGTCTTCATAAGAGGTATGAGAACCGAAAGTGATCCAGCGGAAGTAAGCAACGGTCCTCATAAAATAATTGAAAACCATAAGAGGTAGACTAAGCAGGAATATTCATATTTTTATAGAATTAATAGAGTGCTCACCTCGTTACCATTTTACCTTCCCAAAATTAATCCCCGAAAGGACGAGCCTCATGACAAAAAAATACCTTGATTTAAAAGTAGACTTTATGTTTAAGCAGCTGTTTGGACAACCCACTCGAAAACACATTACCATTGCTTTTTTAAATGACTTGCTAGGTCGAACAGGAGATGATCGTATTACTGATCTATCATTCGAGAATACGGAATATGTGAAAGAACGAGATGATGGCAAGTCCGTTAGACTTGATCTCAAAGTGTTTACGTCATTGGGTGAGAGGATTAATGTTGAAATCCAGCTTGTCGATCAATATGATATTCCAGAACGAATTCTCTACTATTGGGCCCGAATGTTCTCCACATCGATCCACTCAGGTGAACCCTACACAAAACTCCCACCAACCATTGTTATTTCAATCCTAAACTATCCTCTATTCCCATTTGAAACAGATTGCTTTCACACTATTTTTCACGTAAGAGAAGATGAAGAGTATTTTATGTGGAGCCATTTGCTGGAATTCCATGCGTTTGATTTAAGCGCATTCATGGTACAATGGAGAAAATATCGGAAAAAAGTACGGGAACAAAATCACTTAGAAATACCTTGGTTAATGATGTTATCAGCTGCTGACTATCGGAAGAAACAAGTAAACAACGAAATGCTTGAATCATTGGAGGAATGGGCGATGGATATTGAACAAGTAAGAGAAGCGCTCATCGAATGGGAAAACCTCAGTACAAATAAAGAAAATCAAGAGGTGTATGAAGCGCGGTTGAAGGAACTACGGGATTTATTAAGTAATTTTGAAGGATATCATAGGAGAGGATTTGAGGAAGGAATTGAAATAGGCGAGGAAAAGAGAAGCAAAGAGATTGCAAGGAAAATGCTGAAGAAAGGCAAAGACATCTCAGAAATTGCAGAGTTTACAGGATTGAGTGAAGAAGAAATTCAACGATTGTAAAACGCTGAAAAACCGCACAGAAGTATACGAAAAGGTCTGAAAATCCTCGATCAATTGGAGGGATGGGCGATGGATATTGAACAAGTAAGAAAAGAGCTCATCGAATGGGAAAAACTAAGTACAACGATAGAAGATAAAGAACTATATGAAGCACTGGTCGTTTATTAGAGTGAAACAAGTTGGATAACAGCAACTAAGTTGGATCTACACCCAACCATTACCTGTAGAAATGTTATAAGAAATACAATATAATAGAATGAAACTTAATAAAATATTCACCGGGCCTACTAGTAGAAGTGGCTCCTTTTTTTCCATATATTAATAGTCAAAAATAGTCAAAGTCAAAAGGAGGAATGAAAGATGATTTGTGAAAACTGTCAAACAATGCAAGCAACTTATCAGCTGAATATTTCATCTAATAAGAATCAAAGTCAAATTAGTTTGTGTAGTGAATGCTATGAAATCGCAAAACAAAAATTTGAAAATGGTTCGATTCCTTTTGATAACCAACTGTTCAATCAATTGGACAAAGATAGCAGCCAGTCTGAGCAAAATGCTAATGGAACCCGTCGAAAGAAGCGTAAAAAAAATGGCTTTCTTGATCAACATGGACGGAACTTAACGAATGAAGCAAAAGAAGGGCGAATTGATAGCGTGATTGGCAGGGATAAAGAAATTGAACGTGTCCTCCAGATACTAAACCGTCGCACAAAAAATAATCCGGTTTTAATTGGTGAAGCAGGTGTAGGAAAAACAGCGATTGTTGAAGGTCTTGCCCTTCAAATCGTCAAAGGTAAAGTACCTGCGAAACTTAAAACGAAAGAAGTGTATTTGCTCGACGTCAGTTCACTTGTAGCGGGTACATCATACAGAGGGCAATTTGAAGAAAAAATGAAAAAACTTGTTACTGAATTACAAAAACGTGAGAACGTCATTTTGTTCATTGATGAATTGCACATGATGGTTGGTGCTGGAGGTGCTTCTAACGATTCAATGGATGCAGGGAATATATTAAAACCAGCGTTAGCGCGTGGTGATATCCAAGTGGTTGGAGCAACAACATTGAAAGAGTATCGCATGATTGAAAAAGATCCAGCACTGGAGCGCCGCTTCCAATCGGTGATTGTTAAAGAGCCGTCTGTTAATGAAGCGTTTGATATTCTAAAAGGTGTTCGGCCAGCATATGAGAAGTATCACGATGTGAAGTACTCGGATGAAGTCCTAAAAGCATGTGTCACACTGTCAAAACGTTACATTCAAGATCGCTTCTTACCAGATAAGGCCATCGATTTAATGGATGAGGCCGGAGCAAAGTTAAACCTTGCACATGTAGATCTAGATGTGAACTATCTAAAACAGCGCTTAAAAGAAATTAATGAAGAAAAGCAAGAAGCACTCGAATTGGAGCACTACGAAAAAGCAGCGATTCTTCGCGATGAAAAGAGAGAAATAAAACAAATATTATCTGAATATTCAGGTGATATAACGAAAGATATTACCGTAGAAATGATTCAAGAAATTATTGAAAACAGTACGGGAATCCCTGTACAAAAGCTACAAAAAGCAGAGCAGCAAAAAATGAAAGATTTGAGAGATAGACTGGCTAATAAAATAATTGGTCAGGATAAAGCGATTGAAAAAGTAGCCAATGCAATTTTAAGGGCAAGTGTAGGTTTAAAACCAAAAACACGTCCAACAGCTTCATTCTTATTCTTAGGTCCAACGGGTACAGGTAAAACCGAGTTAACGAAAACTCTTGCAGCGGAATTATTCGGCAGTAAAGATGCGATGATTCGCTTAGATATGAGCGAATATATGGAAAAGCATTCTGTTTCGAAGCTCATTGGTTCACCTCCTGGCTATGTTGGATATGAGGATGCAGGTCAGTTAACAGAACAAGTTCGTAGAAAGCCATATTCCATTATTCTGCTAGATGAAATCGAAAAAGCACACCCAGATGTGATGAATGTGTTCCTTCAAATCATGGAAGATGGCAGGTTAACGGATAACCAAGGAAGAGTCGTGAGCTTTACAGAAACGATTATTATTATGACTTCAAATGCAGGTGTTGGCAGCAAAACGTTAGGTCCAATTGGTTTTGGCGGCGACGAACAGAATAGAGCAGAATCAAATATTATCGACAAAATCGGAAATAAGTTTAAACCTGAGTTCTTAAACCGTATCGATTCGATCATTGAGTTTAATCACCTACAAAAAGAGAACCTCGTGGAAATTATCGATATTATGATTGTAGAGCTTAAAGAAACATTAGAAGAACAAGGAATTTCGATTGAAATCGATAAGGAAGCTAAAGAAAAGGTTGCGGAACTAGGTTATAGCAGCGTATTTGGTGCTCGGCCACTTCGACGCGCCATCCAAGAGCAAATTGAAGATAAAATTACTTCTTTAATTGTTAATAGTGAAAACGTAACTGCGATCACTGTATCAGTAGAGAATAATAAAATTAACGTAGCATAAGGAAAGATGATCGCCCCACTTTTCAAATAAGTGGGGTTTTTTAAAAAAATTAGGCCTACTACATATGGAAGTAGGCTTTTTTGTATATAAGACCTTTAATACGAGTGTATTGAATACAAATAAATAACCTTAAGCTTGTACTGAGACATGCTTGAATTTTTTAACATCAAATAATCCCATATCCGTTAATTTTAAGTCAGGAATGACAGGTAATGCCAAGAAAGAAAGAGTGAGAAAAGGGTTGAATTTCTTCGATGCCTCTATAAAATCTAACCCTTTCTTTAAATTCATTAATTCGGTGTATACTTTTTCTACTGGCTCATCAGATAGTAAACCTGCAATAGGTAGTGCTAAAGAGGCTATAACTTTTTCATTTTCAACAATTACTAAACCACCGCCCATCTCTTTTATCTTTTCTATTGCAAATAACATATCCCTGTCATTCGTTCCGGCTACAATAATATTATGAGAGTCGTGAGCAATAGTAGTGGCAAGGGCTCCCTTTTGAATACCTAATCCCTTTACGATTCCTAAACCTATATGTCCTGTTTGATGATGTCTCTCAATAACAGCCAGCTTAAGTTGGTCTCGTTCGATTGAAGGTTGAAAACAATCATTTATAACTTCAACCTCTTCTACTAAGTGTTTTGTAATTAAACTGTTTGGGATAATTTCAATAACACGAGCTATGTTACTTTCTTTAAACTTGATTTGTAACTGTTCTGGAGTAACTTCCTTCATTTGAATACTACTTAGTAGCGAATTGATTGGATTTGTTTCACCGATATCCTCGTGCAGGTATTTTCCGTTTTGTGCTACTCGTTTACCTGCTGAATATACTTCGTCTATTTCAACATGAGTTAAATCTGATAATATTAGAAAGTCTGCATCATACCCTGGAGCAATTGCCCCCTTGTGTTTTAGCCCATAACACTCTGCAGCACTAAGGGAAGCCATTTGAATCGCGTTTATAGGATCCACGCCATGTTGAATCGCTAATTTTACATTATGGTTTATACTTCCTTCATAAATTAAATCATCTATATGTTTATCATCGGTTCCGAATAAACAACGACGAGCATTTTTATCCGTCACAACATTAATCAATTGTGGCAGGTCTTTAGCTACTGAACCTTGTCTTATAATCAGGTACATCCCTCTTTGTAAACGGTTTTTAGCTTCGCTAGCAGATATTGCTTCATGGTCGGTTTTGATACCAGCTGTTGTATAGACATTAATGGCATCTATATCTAAGCCAGCAGCATGACCATCGATTTTAACTCCTAGTGTTCTAGCATCGTTTAGTTTTTGTAACATACTTTTGTCTCCGTGATAGACAGAAGGATAATCCATTACCTCCCCAAGGCCTAGAACTCTTGGATGGTTATAAAACGGAGCTAAATCTTCTGCTTTTAATATCGCTCCAGCATGCTCAAAAGGTGTAGCTGGTACGCATGATGGTACCATCATGTAAATGTTTAGGGGGAGATTTTCAGAACTATCTAACATATATTGAATCCCTTCAATCCCTGCTACATTAGCAATTTCATGAGGATCGGCGATAATGGTTGTAACTCCATGTGGTAACACTACCTTAGCAAATTCTTTTGGAGTAACCATGGAAGACTCAATATGTACATGGCTATCAATAAAGGAAGGAGAAATATACTTACCATTTGCATCAATGACTTGTTCACCTTCATATTCTCCAATTCCTACAATTACACCTTCTTGTATAGCAACGTCTGCATCAATTAACTCCTGATTAAATACATCTATAATTTTACCGTTCTTAATCACTAATTCAGCTTTTCTTCTTTTGGCAGCAGCATCTATTTTACTTTTTAGAAGCTCCTTTGATTCGTTTTGTTTATATTGATCTTTACTCATAAAAAAGCCCCTTTCTGTTAGAGCATCTATTACATATTAAAGTTCAGGTTCTCTTTAGTATGGTGCTTTTTTAACTGTTTCCTATCAACTAATGTTGAACCTTCCTTTATATTTGTATACTCTCCGTATCTTTATTTCCAAAAACTACCTGTAAAAGTATAATTTCAGTCAATAAATAGATTGGTCCAATAATTACTCATCTGTTAATACATAGATGATAGGGATCAAATGAAATCAACTAAAGCAGCAATCTTGAAAAGATATGTACATTTCTTAAAATAGGAATTCTTTAAATATTTGAATGGGGTGGTTTGTAAGCTCATGAAAGTATCTTTTAAAAAGATGAATAAAACGAGATGTAGAACAAGGGAAGGGAATCGAAGAAAACGTGCTTTGCAGGTCGTCCCATAAATAAGGATCACCTCTAAGGCCCGATGATTTATGTGAAGGCCTTTTTAAAGAAATGATATATTAAACATTTTGTTGATAATAATATTATTATGTTAAAGGAAGTGAATTCGAAGTAGGTTGCCTGTCCCTCATCATAGTAAAGCATTACTGTAGTGGAGGACAGGCAGCATTTTTAATCTTAGTTTTGAATGGGATCTTATCCTAAATAAACAGAAATAAAAAATATTCCTTAATGGAATAATGTTAATTGAGGTTGTTCTTTAACTACAATTAAAAATGGAGTGAATTCATTTGGCTGAGAATAAGGTAATTGCAGGTGAATATGAAGGCGGAACAGTCCAAAAGGAACTGTTTGAGGACAAGGTTACCATAGACTTTAAAGGTGAGAAAATGATGTTAGATAAAACCACAGTTGAGCATTACGACATTCTTGACGAAACAAGTAGAAAGAGTGCTATCAGTGCTATGGGGCGAGGTTTGGCAGGGGCTGTTGTTCTTGGTCCGGTTGGACTCCTTGCAGGATTATCTGCTAAGTCTAAGAGCACACATACTTTAGCTATTCAATTTAAGGATGGTAAAAAAAGTCTTATTGATATCGATAAAAAAATCTACTCAGTTCTTTTGAAAAGGTTATTTTAATAGTTCCTGATCGTTTTTGACAATGCCTTCTTTAAACGGAAGGTTTTTATATTTTTTCAAAGTTAATTCAGAACATCACGTAGTCACCTGATTTTTCTGAAATGGAATGGTCAATATTGTACGCAGGGGATGTATTACGGCTTTTCCGACAGGCCATATGAAATGGGCAAACCATTATTTTCTGCACTTATAGGATACGATATACTTTTAGTAGAGAACGGAGAGTGAATTGTTTTCGATGTTGGGCTGAAATATGCTCAGACAGAGTTAGTTAAAAGCTAAACGTAAAAATAAGCTGTCGAAAAGGTATGTGAATGAACAAGCGCATCTACTATAGAGCGTCGTTGGCGATGATGTTGGTGAGTGAAATAGAGGGGAATATTCATGAACATAAATAATATTGAAAACTCCATAAACAAGAAGATTTTAGAGCGGGGATACTATTATTATATGAGCGGAAAAATCATGGGAGTACGTCGTTTAGGAGATTATGAATATATTTTTCAGATTGAAGGAAACGATGATTACGAGGTAGAAGTGAAAATCGATGGAGATGGTGAAATTCTAGACTCAAGCTGTGACTGCCCTTATGATTATGGTCCCATCTGCAAGCACCAGGTCGCAGCTTTCTTTGAGCTGTCTGAGGTAATTGATGAAGATTACGACGAGGATCATCACTTATCGGCAACCCGGCCAACACTAAGTCACGTGTTAGAAACACTTTCCAAGAATGAACTGATCAATATCATCATGGAAATTGCAAAAAAGGATGAAGTTTTAGAAGAGCGCCTTATTTTCAACTATTCAAAAGCGGATTATGTGCAGGAGGTGAAGGCCTGCAAAGAACTTATTGCCTCCATTGTTGATAAATATTCGGGAAGAGACGGGTTCATACCATACGGACAAGTGCATCCATTTGCGAGTGAGCTGGGAGAGGTATTGGAAAAGGCAACTCATTCTACCGACCCGCTCTTATCCTTGGATATTGCTTTTCTAGTATTGAAAGAAGCCATTGAAGCTTTCCAATATGCAGATGATTCTGGCGGTGATATTGGTTTATTAGTGAACGAAACAATAGGATTTATCGAGAAAGTTTTTGAAAGCAATAACCATTCCAAACACGATGTTAAGAGAGAGTTATTGGACAAATTATTGCAGAAAAGTGAAAGCAAGAGTTTTGAAGGCTGGGAGGAATTTAGAATATCCTTGCTGCGGGCAGGTGTTTATTTTGCTGAGAACGAAGATTTGCGAACTAGATTTAAATCCAAGGTAGAGAGCTTTATCAGTGAAGATGAGGGTGATCGGTACTATAATGAAAGCTTGCTTAGGATATTATTTGATTTGATCAATGAATATGGAACAGAAGCGGAATCGGAAAAGTTTATAAAAGATCATCTGCGCTATACGTCTTTTCGAGAGTTATGGATTGAACATCAGATGAAGGTGAAAAACTATCAAAAGGTGATTGAACTCGCGCTGGAAGCGGAGCAACAGGACAGCCGTTATGCTGGGCTTGTTTTGAAATGGAAAAGAGTTAGATATGAGGCGTATAAAGAGCTTTCGCTTAAGGAACTGCAGCAAACATTGGCAATGGAATTATTTATGGGTGGCGATTTTAATTTTTATAAAGAATTGAAAGAGTTAAACGGCCAGGCTGAAGAAGTTTTTTACAACGACCTTAAGAATCAATTAAAAACCGGCGGGGGCTGGCATAGGACAAGTTTGTTTCTTAAGCTGATAAAAGAGGAAAATGATCTTGATGAATTGATGGAATTTGTGCGAAATAACCCCGGATATATAGAAGAATATGCTGAGATGCTGGCCGATGCATTTAAAGATGAAGTAATACAGGTTTATAAACAGTTTATCCGTTTGGAAGCAGGCCGTTCTTCAAATCGAAAAAGCTATCGGGATGTTTGCAGGAAAATCACGAATTATACAAAACTAGCTGGAAAAGAGAAGCAAGAGGAGTTAGTTACCGAGCTAAGTTCTATCTATTATAAAAGGCCTGCATTTCTCGATGAACTGGGGCAAGATTCGGTCATGAATTTGCTGGAAGAGAGAAAATGGTCGAATACCGAATATTTTGGTGCCTGTGCCTCATCGTAATAAAGCTTTATTGCAGTGGGGGACAGGCACTCAGTTTCAGCGGAAGAAGAAAGCGGTCTTCATAAAGGAAATGAGAACCGAATCAGGAATAGTGGAAGAAGGAAGCGGTCTTCATCAAGAAGATGAGAACCGAAACAAGATCGGCAGTAGGAGGAAACGGTCTTCATAAAGGAAATGAGAACCGAATCAGGATTAGCGGTAGAAGGAAACGGTCTTCATAAAGGAAATGAGAACCGAAACAGGATCAGCGGTAGAAGGAAACGGTCTTCATAAAGGGAATGAGAACCGAAACAGGATCAGCGGTAGGAGGAAACGGTCTTCATAAAGGAAATGAGAACCGAAACAGGAGCAGTGGAAGAAGGAACCGGTCTTCATAATGGGTATGAGAACCGAATCAGGATCAGTTATAGAAGAAAGTAGTCTTCATATTAGTTTAAAATATTACGAGGGACTTATTTCTTACCGCGGCTTTATTGAGTTACCATTGTTAGAGATCCAACTCTACACACCTGTCTAATAAAACCTGTATCTTCTCGTGTTGATTTAAACTAACATTGTGAAGAATTGCACTTAATAAACGGGACAACTACAATCTGTAATACCAGGGAGCTTTCCGTTTTAAGAGAAAATAGAATACGATCTTACAAAATGTATCAGAGACCATTGATGGGTTGATTGCAAAGGTTTGAGTGTGTTGAAGAACATTCCCTAAAGCATAGTCATACTATGTTTTAGTTATCTTTGTGAAGGGAATGAAAAAAATGCACAATGTCCCTAGGATGTATCCATATCAAAATCAATATTATTATGATGTTAATGCACCATGGCATAACTATGTTAGACAGCCTGTTTACAGGTCCATTCCTAATGGTACTAGACAAGATTATGGAAAAGAACCATTTGTAGTTAATATCAATGAGGCTGCGAAGCAAAACAACACCTATCGTACAGCTTTATGGACAGGGGATCAGTTGCAAGTTACTTTAATGAGTCTCAATGTTAACGAAGACATCGGTTTGGAAATGCATCCTGACGTTGATCAATTCTTACGTATTGAACAAGGACAGGGGATTGTTCAAATGGGCAAGAGTAAAGATCATCTTGACTTTGAAAAAAATGTCTATGATGACTTTGCAATAATGATACCTGCTGGAACATGGCATAATCTAACCAATACAGGTAATATTCCGCTAAAACTTTACTCGATTTATGCTCCTCCTAACCACCCATTTGGTACTGTTCATGTTACAAAATCAGATGCAGTAGCTGCGGAAGAAGCCAACGGTCATCGCAATAACAATAAGATACCTAGAAAAAATTCAACTATATTTAGACAGAATAATCTGAATACAACTAATTCAAAAACTACCTTTTCTAAAGAGGAAGCAGCAGCAATCGCTTTACTGCTGGGCATTGATTTTACGAAGGTTAAATTTGATTTAAATGAGTTTTGGATGGGAGTAAATACTGAACTCGAACATGGAAGAAAATACAATCAGACAAATGTTACAGCGGATGAACCGATCACTACTGGAAAAATTGCCTTGGCTCATATCAACGAATTTCCTGATTATTATAAAAGGTTGAAAGTGCTTGAGGAAGAAGCAAAAGCGTATTGGAAAGAACAGACTAGATAATTTTGTCCTCGGTTTTTGATTAACATTAAAAATTAGGCTGGTAAACTGCCTACTAATAAAGGTTTTTCGTAATATTATATATTTCTAAAATTGAGGAATTTAACGGAGGCTTCTTATTAGTTCAGTAAACTTTTGAGAGGCTTCTTTTTTCATTGCTTGGGTCATATGTAAGGTTGGTGGCTGTCCCTCAATGTAGTAAAGCATTACAGCAGCGGGGGACAGGTACTGGTTTCATAAAAGGAATGAGAACTGAAAGAGGTCTAGTCGAAGCGGGTAATGGTCTTCATAAGAAGAATGAGAACCGAAAGAGAATCAGCGCAAGCGAGCAACGGTCTTCATAGAAGGAATGAGAACCGAAAGAGGTTCAGCGCAAGCGAGCAACGGTCTTCATAAGAAGGATGAGAACCGAAAGAGGTCAAGTCGAAGCGAGCAACGGTCTTCATAGAAGGAATGAGAACCGAAAGAGGTTCAGCGCAAGCGAGCAACGGTCTTCATAAGAAGGATGAGAACCGAAAGTGATCCAGCGCAAGCAGTTAACGGTCTTCATAAGAGGAATGAGAACCGAAAGAGAATCAGCGCAAGCAGCTAACGGTCTTCATAGGAGGAATGAGAACCGAAAGAGAATCAGAGCAGGTAGATAACGGTCTTCATAAGAGGAATGAGAACCGAAAGAGGTCAAGTCGAAGCGAGCAACGGTCTTCATAAGCGGAATGAGAACCGAAAAAGATTCAACGCGAGCAGCTAACGGTCTTCATAAAAGGAACGAGAACCGAAAGAGCTTCAGCGCAAGCAGATAACAGTCTTCATAAGAAGAATGAGAACCGAAAGAGCTTCAGCGCAAGCGAGCAACGGTCTTCATAAGAAGGATGAGAACCGAAAGTGATCCAGCGCAAGCAGCCAACGGTCTTCATAGAAGGAATGAGAACCGAAAGAGCTTCAGCGCAAGCAGATAACAGTCTTCATAAGAGGAATGAGAACCGAAAGAGCTTCAGCGCAAGCAGATAACAGTCTTCATAAGCGGAATGAGAACCGAAAGTGATCCAGCGCAAGCAGCCAACGGTCTTCATAAGAAGTATGAGAACCGAAACTGAATCAGCGCAAGTGAGTAACGGTCTTCATAAAAGGAATGAGAACCGAAAGAGATTCAGCACAAGCAGCTAACGGTCTTCATAAAAGGGATGAGAACCGAAAGAGAATCAACGCAAGCAAATAACGGTCTTTATAAGAGGAATGAGAACCGAAAGTGATCATGCGTAAGCAAGCAACGGTCTATAAGCATTTACGGGCAGAAGGGTAGGTGGAAGATCATCCGATTGTAAAGTTCGAATTGATTAATAAATCATGAGATTCTTTTTTCTCTTTAGTCTCGGGGAAAAACTAAATGACACAAGCTAGTATCTCTGGAATAAGATACTAGCTTGAGAGTTTGTGATAGGTTTTAAGAATCTTCCGACTTTAAATTCAGAGACAAATTCTGGTCAATCCTCTAACCTTAACAAGTTCTTTTGAATTTTGCCAATAGATGTCCTTGGGAAGTCTTCAACGAATTTGTATATTTGAGGGATTTTAAAATATGATAATCTTTCTTGGCAGTATGTTTTCAGTTCATCTTTTGTTAGGTTTTTGTCCTTTGAAATTTTAACAAATGCAGCAACTGCTTCTTCTCTTAAATGATCTGGTACGGCAATAACGGCGCAGTCTTCCACATTAGGGTGATCGCGAATCACATTTTCCACTTCGATGGAGGATATATTTTCCCCGGCCCGTTTGATCATGTCCTTGCTTCTGTCTACAAACCAAATGTGACCACTTTCTTTATAATAGCCATTGTCTCCCGTGTACAGCCAGCCGGCCCTAAGGGTCTTGTTTGTGGCATCTGGATTCTTATAGTAGCCTTTCATTAAAGAAGGGGATTTGACGATAATTTCTCCAACTTGGTTAGGCCCGACTTCTTGTCCGTAGTCATCGACGATCTTCACCTCAAAGCCCAGCGCTGGCTTCCCGATTGAAACGATTCCGGTCGTTTCATCTATTATTCTTGGTTCATACAATGAGGTACAAACAGGCGTTGCGATTGTTTCCGTCATGCCATACCATTGAAACAATTTAACCCCAAAGCGCGATTCAAAATCATCCAATTCTTTTGCAGTAACAAACAAACCATAGCCTGCCTGTCTTAAAGTATGACTCCTTTCATTTGGATGTTTTTCGCATTGTAATAACATTTTAATAGCTGTAGCAACAAAGCTTGAAACAGTAGGTTGATATCGTTGGACTTGATCCCAAAAAGTAGAAGAGCTGAACCTTTTTAATAACACAATCGAACATCCTATGACCAAGGAAGCCATTGACGTATAGTATTGGGAGTTGGCATGAAATAAAGGCAGGAATACTAAGTATCGATCGTTAGGTGTCAGCCACTGGGTTCTAACGGAAGACTCCCCAGCAAAAATATAGTTCTCATGGGTAATTTCCACGCCTTTTGGTTTAGAGGTCGTTCCTGATGTATACATCATACAGCACACATCGTCAGGGCTAACTTCATCTTCGGGATCCTCTTTTGAAAAAACGGTCACAGTCTTCAACCATTTTTCATCTAAACTCACATCAAAGAGTAGATTCTTTGAGTGTACGACTTCCATTATTGTTTCTGAATACCATTCTTTCTCTCCGATAAATCCTATGGCATCCGAGTGGTCGATGAAATATTCAATTTCATATGGAGTAGAAGCGGTATTAATCGGAACAAGAACAGCTCCAATGGCACCACATGCAAACCAAAGGTAGTAAAATTCAGGTCGATTACTTATAAGAATAGCGACTTTGTCACCTTTTTTTACGTTTTTTGATTTAAGATAATTTGCTGTTTGAATAACAGTATCTAATAGATCCTCGTATGTTACGCAGTCATCTTCATAGTAAAGAAACACTTTTTTAGGATGCAGCTCTCTTTTTTCTTTGATTACATCAAATATCGTTTTTCTTCCAGTAATGATCATTTAGAAACCCCCTGTAGCAAGTCAAAATAACATGGGAATAAAGGTTACCCCGATAGCTGAAATGATAAATAGTATAAACATAGAAACTAGACAGTAGCCCCAAATATCTTTCAGACTTAATCCTGATAAGCCTAAAGCTGGTAATACAAAGAATGGTTGTAATAGATTTGTGACAAGGTCACCGATCGATACGGTATTAACAGCAACCGATACAGGAACCCCCAAAGCTTTTGCTGCATCAACCATGATCGGTCCCTGCACCTGCCATTGGCCTCCTGCGGATGGAACAAATATATTCAAAATAGCGGCAGAAAGGAAACTTAAGAACGGGAATGTAAATTCATTCGAAATCGCTACAACCCAATTTGAAATCACAACAGCTAAGCCTGAGCCCATCATCATCCCCATAATTCCGGCATAAAAAGGGAACTGGAGCGCAATTCCGCCAGCAGAAGGCATTCCTTCAATAATGGCATGTACATAGCTTCCTGGTGACCCGTGCAGGGCAAGACCCAAAATGAGAAAAGCAAAGTTTAAGATATTTAATTCAAGGTTGAACCCATTTTTGGAAAAATACATAAATAACCAAATAAGTCCAAGTGCAACAATGATGTAATTTAATAGTTTGCTATTGTTTAATCTGTCAGCAATCGTTCGTTGTTCCTTTACAAGACTTGTTTCTAAAGAAGCTGCTTGTTCGTCCTTTGACTGATACGGAATAACATCCTCAGAGTTTGGCATCATTTTAGTGTAAGCGTATATGACAGCTACCAATCCAACAATACCAACAAATAACATTGTAGGGCTGAAAATCGTTTGTGTTAATGGAATTAGTCCAATCTTGTCCTCTAAAGAGTGGCCTGGTGTGTTGACGAGGAGAGGGGCTGTTACGGTAATGCTTATTGGCAAAGTAGCGATTGTGGCCGTATAAGCAGCCGCAATTAAGATTCTAAAATCTGCAGCAGGTACATTTCTGGCAACTTCAATGGCAAACAAAGTTCCAAGAACAAAGCCTAACCCCCAGCTTAAATAACCCCCAACAGCTGCAACTAGCATGGTAATGATAATCGCGGACTTTTGTGTTTTTGGAATTTGTGCTCCTTTTTGAACCCATTTTTGAACGATCGGTGCCTTCACAAGAGCATAGCCAGTAATAATGATCAGCACCATTTGAGTTGTAAAGGCTAGGAATCCCCAAAATCCGTTATACCAATGTTCGACCATAGCAAAAAGGGACTCCCCTGTAATGGTCATTCCCATAAACATGACGATTAAAGTTAAGATAATGGCAAAAATAAATGCATCTGGTAAAAACTTTTCTACTCCCACTTTGAATCGTTGCGAAATAGCACGTAACATACATTTCCTCCTCACTAATTTTTTGAAAAACATAATTGAATTTGGTCTTGTATTATCTAAGGTGGAATTAGCTGTGTCAACTTTAACGCTGATGTATCAAGAACGCTTAGGGGTGTTAACGCTTTCATTATAGGGTTGACGGTCAACTTAATTGCTGTGAAAATATAATAGACTATAGTCTCTGAGATTAGTTTCGCAAACTATAGTATATTTGTCAATATATTTATAATTTTTTGAAAAAGGTGAAAATATGAACCTACGACAGCAAAAAACAATGGAAACGAAAAGAAAAATTCTAACCACTGCGATCAAATTATTTAATGAAAAAGGCTTTAGTCATGTGACAGTAGATGAGATTATTGAAAAAACGTCTACATCAAAAGGGGCATTTTATAATCATTTTAAGAGCAAACACGATATATTCCTTGAAAAGTTTAAAGAAATTGATCATTTTTATGTCAATGAAATCCTGCCTAAATTAAAACCTCTTAAAACAGCAGAAGCAAAACTAAAATATTTTTTATATTTGGAAATGGAATACATTGAAAAAGATTTAGGCTGGGATGTCACACGTACGATCTATGAGCAAGAGCTCAATACGGAAAGAGAAAGTTTCTTTCTAGATGAAAATCGACCGCTCTATCATATTTTGAAGAAAATTTTTGAAGAGGGACAAAAGAATGGTGAATTTCGCCAGGATCTCACATCTGAACGGTTGGTCGTGATGCTGTCCCGTGTAATAAGGGGATTTTTATATGACTGGAGCATCAAGAAGGGAAGTTTTTCTCTAGTAGACGAGCATATTGAACTTTTTAATATTGTGATTGAAGGGTTAATGAAAAGGTAAGGGATGGAGGGAAATTAAGGGCATGTCCCTTGGTAGGGTGAATTAATCCTGTA
Organism: Robertmurraya dakarensis; assembly: GCF_900156875.1. Taxonomy (GTDB): domain Bacteria; phylum Bacillota; class Bacilli; order Bacillales; family Cytobacillaceae; genus Robertmurraya; species Robertmurraya dakarensis. Next base: position 546,965 of record NZ_LT707409.1, read on the forward strand.
GGGAGATACACCCTTATTTTCTTCTGATTTAACACAATTAGCATTAACCTTTGGTCGATAATCCATATTATGCCTCTAATAAAATAGAGGCTCCAAGGACGGAGCAGGGCCTCACAAGCACTAATTAAACATTTCGATAATTTGACATATAATTCCCTCTTTTAGTGACTTATATCACGTTTGATTGTTTAAAAATTATTTACAATATTCTTAAGTTAATTAAAGGGGGAAGACAAATGTTAATCGCTTGGGTGCTTTCTATTCTTTTATTCGTAATCGGTATTGGTTCATCAGTTGTGATCATGGAAGGACTGAAAGAAAGAGATGAAGTTGATTTAGCAAATTTACAAGTGAATGCATTGCCTTTTAAAAATAAACAAACTACAAAGCGAGCAGGATAATGATATTGGATAATGAACAACATTTTGTAATGAAATCACCCCCGAATAGGACCATTCGGGGTTTTTCAATTTTATCAAAAAAAACTAGATAGAGAGAGTTATACCTGTTGTTAATCTGATTAGAGAATTAGATAAAAAATGGCAAATGTTTAAATTAACAATAAAAACATTATGTTAACTTCAATAAATTAGGTATCTAGCAATTCCTCAAGAAAGGCATACATACCTCGCAGACTTGAAAGGGGTCAGTATAGAAGAAATAAGGCAATATTGATATGCTTATTAATAAATGCATTAGATGAAGGTAGTGAAAAAACATGCTGCAGCAACTACAAAAAACAATCGACCGAGTCATAAAAGAAATATGGGTTTCAAATATATCTAAAGACTATGACTCTTATTATTTGCTTAAAGAAGATTCGCTAAAGAATGCACTTTATTATCATTTAAGGACTAAGCTTAACAAACTGTTAATTGAGAATAACTTGAGAATATACACAGAGTATCATTACAAAGGTTTTATTGCGGACCTTGCTATTGTAAAACTTACTGAAAATCCTGGTAACAATCATCATTTGAAAGATGATGTAGAGGCTGTTCTGGCAATCGTAGAAATTAAATATAAATCAGGTTGGAATGCTCAGCCGTTCATGGATGATATTCAAAAGATTAAGAGCTATTTAGAAAAAACACCTAAAGATACAGCACAATATTATCTTGGGTTTGTTCATGAGATAGAATATGAAAATATCGAGGGAGATTCTTGGTTAACGAAATCTCAGCAAAAATGGGCGAAAGGTAGATTGACAGAGATGTCCGGGCACTATATAGGCGATGAGATGGTCTGGAATGTTCTCTCTTATAATGGAATGAATGAGGATTTCGAGTGGAGATACCGTTTTACAAGAGAAGAGCTGGAAGATGCAGCTTCTAGTTTTAACGAGGCTAAATATTCCCATGAACTTTATCACCATTTTTTAGATGTCGTTAGTAGAGAAGAAGGTGTAACTGAAAACTTAAGAGATGCGGTGAAGTATTTAATCTATTGGAAACTTGGGAAGGTCTCCACAACAAGAACCTCAGCGAGCGAGGAAATAGAGATCGAAGGACACACCTTTTACGTTTCGGGCGGGACGGCTTCTCATAGTAATTTTATTGAAAAAGCAATAACAAAGGAAATGCTTAAATATGGATTGAAATTTCGAGATGGCCAACTATCTTATACAGAGTTTAAAGGGTTAGTGGCCCAATTGACAAAGACATCCATTGTATTGCCTGCATTTTTTATACATACTTGGAAACCTTCCGAATATCCGATCTTAGATGTAAAAGTGTGGAGAACTTACAAGTGGAACAAGGGTGACATGGTTAAAAAGTACACCAAACCGAATTCATGGAATCATTATGAGGAATATACCGATTTTTTTAGTGGTTTAGTTAAAGATTCGGATTTGGATTGGCGAAATGTTGATAAGGGATTATGGGGAATGTGTGATGGACTAAAAGAGGAATCTGTTGACTGAGGCGTTATAGATGTCGAGGGGAATCAATATTGAGTATTAGTGCCTGTACCTCACCGTAGTAAAGCATTACTGCAGTGGGGGACAGGCACTCAGTTTTGAGACCGTACCTATTATTATTTTAAAAAATTAGAATATTCAAAATTATAATTGACGGATAGTATGATTCGATTTACATTATAAATAGTAGTTATGGCAGAAGACAGGCTGATGACCAAAAGGAGATGGGAAATGGATGAACCAAGATGTAAGAAGTCGAAAAGAAAGTGCCAGTCTTTTATTAAAATGCATGAACGAAATGGAGAAGTATGATATTTCACCCGTTTTGGAAACAAATATGCCGGGGTGGCATACTCATCCTTCGTTAGGAATGGTTCATAACCATCGAAATTTTGAACAAAGCGGATATTATGCTCAAACACTTGTTATGTCTGAACATACCGGCGCCCATGTGGATGCTCCCATCCATATCCATGGAAAACTGGCGTCAATAGATGAAATCCCGATTGACGCCATGATAGGCCCTTATAAAAAATACGACATTACCTCCTATAAACCAAAGGCAGGAGAGCCGGTCACCTTGGAGATCCTGAAAGAAATTGAGGAACGAGACAATTTTAGACTGGAAAAAGGTGATATTGTTTTACTTGATTTTGGCTGGGATCAGTACTTTAAACCAGACAGCAAGGATCCCCATGAACGGGAATGGTGGGGGAAAAACGAACCTGGATTAACAGAGGAAGCGTGCAAATATTTTTATGAAGCTGGAATAAAGGCAGTAGGTTCAGATACACCTGCTGCGGATATTTGTATCGTAAACGGGAACATCATCAGCGCATTTGGACATGCCCAGTACTTTCTTCCAAACAACATTTTGATTTTGGAAGGCCTGCAAAATTTAAATAAAATCCCAATTGAGGGTGTCTTCCTGGCAACTCCATTAAAAATTAAGGGAGGTTCCGGTTCACCCATTCGGCCTATAGTGTTTGGCTAAGGTGCAGGCGTATTTAGAGCCAAAGTGCCGTAGTTTGCTAGCTCCCTTTACACTAAAGACCGAGACTCGTACCACATAATCGGGGTCACGCAAGCAAAACGTAAATATAATGATGCACGTTTTGCCGGCTGGCCCCTTTCTACTGGCTCATTTTTACTAAAAAATCACTGAGGGAAGGATGATAAAGATGGATTTCTCGTATACGGAAAAGGAAGAAGCATTTCGTAATGAACTTAGAACATGGTTGGAAGCAAATCTACCAGAAGGATGGTTGGATGGTACATACCCCTACCCTGCACTTGATAAAGAAAACGAAGCCTTTTTAAGAGACTGGCAGCGCAAATTATCTGAAGGAGGGTGGGCTGGAATTTCCTGGCCTGTTGAGTACGGGGGCAGAGGTGCAACTTTATTGGAAGAAGTGATATATGCACAGGAAATGGCTAGAGTTAATGCTCCTCCAGTGGTGAACTTTATCGGAACAGCCATGGTTGGCCCAACTCTCTTACAAATCGGAACAGAATACCAAAAGAAGAAATACGTTCCAAAGATATTAAATGGGGAAGAAATTTGGTGTCAAGGTTATTCTGAACCTAACGCAGGTTCTGACTTAGCCGCTCTTCAAACGAAAGCAGTCAAACAAGGAGATAAATGGGTTATTAATGGCCAGAAAATATGGACCAGCGTTGCTCATTTGGCAGATAAGTGTTTCTTGCTTGCAAGAACTGATAATACTGGGAAAAAGCACGAAGGAATTACTGCATTCCTCATCGATATGCATCAGCCGGGTGTAGAAGTTAGACCAATTCGCCAAATCAATGACAACTGTGAGTTTAATGAAGTGTTCTTTAATGATGCAATCGCTTATGATGTAGATGTAGTGGGAGAAGTCGGCCAGGGCTGGAAGGTTGGTTTGATTTTATTAAGCCATGAACGAGTAGGTGTGGCAGGAAATGTATTCAATCTTCAAAAGGTATTTGATGATTTGTGTGAGATGGCAAAGACATTGAAAAAGAATGGCCGCCCTCTTATCGAGGACCAGCTTGTCCGTCAGAAACTACTAGGTTTCCGTGCAAGAACTAGAGCACTTCTATTAAACTATTACCGTCATTTAACCAATACGATTCGCAACGGCCGTCCTGGTCCGGAAAGTTCCATGGATAAGCTTGCTTGGAGTGAATTGGGAAAGGAAATGCTCGGTTTTGGTGTATCCCTTCAAGGGGCAAAAGGGACATTATGGAAGGAAGATGCAGCGGTTAGTCCGGACTGGCACGTGACTTATTTGCGATCATTGGCGTATTCCATTGAAGGCGGTACTTCTGAAATTCAAAAGAATATTGTCGCTGAACGTATTCTTGGATTGCCAAAAGATATTAAACATTAAAATAGAACAGAATGACGGTTCCAACGGTTCATCTTGAAACGCTGGAATCGTCTCTTTGTTTTCCTTAAAAGATAGGAAGATTGGTACCTGTCCCTCATCATAGTAAAGCATTACTGTAGTGGGGGACAGGTACTGATTTTCAGGATTAATTATATAGGTAATATTATTTTATATAATCATTTCCCGTATTGAATCAGGCGTTTGAATATTACTAATATGATCGTTCCTCTGCTTATGAATCGGTTTAGCAGACAAAGTGTTGATTTCCATGTGTAAGAAAAATAAGCGGAAAAATTCCGCTTAAATTGGGAAATATCCATATTTCCCTAAGAATAAGGGCAGTTTTTCCACTTATATGATCAAATCCTTTGTATTTTGCGATAATTGGAGAAGATAAAGGGAATTTCTACGCTTATCTCTGATTAAAAGCTCCCCCTATATACATTAAGGGGAAATTCTCCCCCTATGAATTCTCCAAACCCATTGAAGCGGGGGACAGGCACTGAATTTAACATAATAATAAAGTTAATCATTGACATAATTGGTTTGTTATAGCTAATATAGAGAAAGTTTAATAGAGTTTTAGATAGGTGCTAGACATACGTTAAAGATGGCTAGCTAAAAGGGAAGTTCGGTGAAATTCCGACATGGTTCCCGCCACTGTAATTCGGAGCAACATGCAGGATGTCACTGCTTTTTTAAAAAAAAGCGGGAAGGCGCAAGTTGTGTAGATGATAAGTCAGGAGACCTGCCTATTTAAATATCACTGATAAACCTACGGGAGATTAGGAAGGTGGTTAGTTTGCTGATAAAATTTTGTCATTTTTTAGACATTACCTTTTTATCTTCCTAGGCATTTCTGACCTCTTTCATGGTCAGAAGTGCCTTTTTATTTTGAATTATTAGGGGGAGAAAAAATGAAGAATAGGTCCAAAAGCTGGACTGCTTGGTTCGTAATGGCTCTATGCATCATGATGTTAGTTGGATGTTCATCAAATGAAAATCAAGCAGCTAAAAACAGTCAAGAAGAAGCTGAAAAGTCTGCAACTTTAGCGTTTACCTGGAGCCCATCTGGTTTAGATCCGCATAGTGGAGACAGCTGGGAGGTCATGCGATCAGGCACTGCAGAAACCTTAATTAAGTTGAGTGAAGAGTTAGCCCCTGTACCTTGGCTCGCCAAATCGTGGGAGCAAGTGGATGCTACAACATGGGTATTTCACCTTCAAGAAAATGTAACCTTCCATAATGGAAAAGTCATGGATGCAGCTGCGGTGAAGAATTCTTTACAGCGTGCCATTGAAAATAATCCAGGAACAAATGATTTATTAAAAATACAATCAATGGAAGCATTATCTGAAACAGAGTTAAAAATTGTCACAACGGAAATAAATGCTGCTCTCGTCTCAAACTTAGCGGACCCTGGAACGATTGTCGTCGATGTAGATTCTCTAGAAAAAGAGGATAGCTATCCAGCATTTACAGGTGCCTATATGGTCGAGCAATTTAACCAAGACGAGTCTCTCATTGTCAAACGTTATGAAGATTATTGGGGAGAGAAAGCAAAGCTAGATCAAGTAACGATTAAGTTTATTACAGACGGAAATACGCGTTTAATGGCTTTACAATCTGGAGATGTTGATGGTGCAACCGATATTTCAGTTGACAACATTGAAGTTTTAGAAAAAAATGATCAATTTAAAGTTTTAACAGCTAAATCATTACGCACACATTTGGTGATGTACAATATGGAATCACCTATATTTAAGAAATTAGCTGTGCGAAAAGCGGTTGATTCCCTCATTCCACGCCAAGAAATTGTGGAATCTGTTATGAAAGGTCAAGGAACGGCAGGAGTTGGACCTTTCTCACCAGTATTACCATTTGGAAAATTAACTGAAACAAAAGAGGATGTATCTGTTGACAAGCTTATGCAGGAAGATGGTTGGACCAAGAACGCCGATGGGATGTGGGAAAAGGACGGTAACGTATTTGAAGCCACTCTTTTGTCTTTTCCACAACGGCCTGAGCTAACGGTTATGGCAGAGGTTATTCAAAGCGAGTTACTCCAACAAGGAATGAAAGTAAACATTCGCGAAGTAGAAAATATTGATGCAGTACTAGCAGAAGAAGAGTGGGATTTAGCGATGTATAGTATGCTGACAGCTCATACTGGCAGTCCCTACTTTTTCTTAGAAATTTTCTTTAAATCAGACAGCTCTTCTAACATGAACCATTTTTCTTCGCAAACGGTCGATGCTTTGATTAATGAACTACATCAGACGACTGATACGGAAAAGAGCACGGCATTAGCGATTAGAATTCAAGAGGAAGTTGGAAAAGAAATACCACACTCCTACATTGTTTATCCCAATACTGTATTTGCAGTAAGAGATGAATTGAAGGGCTTTGAGGCTTTTCCAATTGAATACTATTATAATCATGCACATGTCGATAAAGACTAATTCTGCTCCATGGGTAAATTCGTATTTGAGCATCTATTTCAATTGGTTCTTGTTATTTTTTGTGTAGCGACACTTACCTTTTTATTAATTCGATTTTCTCCGGGAGATCCGGCAACCATCATGTTAAAAGCCAATGGAGTTCCTGCTTCTGATGAAGCGATTTCCGCTTTACGTGGTGAATTAGGGTTAACAAATTCTATTGGCAGTCAATATTTGGAGTGGTTACAGCAAATATTCACTGGGCAGTGGGGCGAGTCATTTGTTTCAGGAAAGCCTGTCATAAGCGAGTTGTTTATGAGATTACCAGCTACATTGGAGCTGGCATTCGCGGGACTTGGCGTCATGTTTGCTGTCACCTTGGTTTTAGGAATATCAACAGCTGTGTATGAACAGGGTGCAGTCGATAAAATAGGGCGTGTTTTAGCACTTCTAGGCTCAGCAATTCCCACATTTTGGCTAGGGTTCTTATGTATATACATTTTCTCTGTTCACTTAGGATGGCTGCCATCCATGGGAAGGAGTAATTGGAAGAATTTAATTTTACCAGCAACAACCCTGGGGCTTGGTCTAGGTACAGTATACGCGCGTGTTTTACGTGCGCATATGCTGGACATGCTGCAGCAGCCATTTGTAAAAGCATCTAGGGCAAGAGGGATATCGACAAATAGAATACTAGTGTTTCAAGTGTTGAAGCATGCTTTATTGCCTATTGTCACAATGGCTGGCACAAGCTTTGCCTTTATGTTAGGCGGCAGTATTATGGTAGAAACGATTTTTTCGTGGCCGGGATTAGGACAATATGTGATCGAGTCTATTAAAATGCGGGATTATCCGGTCATACAAGGGTACGTTGTTTTTGCGGCCATTTTATTTGTAGGTATTCATTTGTTAATAGATTTAATTTATTTAATCCTTGATCCACGGTTAAGGGCCCGATAGGAGGAGGCTGATGATGTTGAAGAGATTGCAACAAGTAAATAAAGGTTTACTTGCAGGAGTCGCGATCCTAATTGGTTTCTTTTTGCTAGGGTTATTTGCTCCATGGATTGCGCCCCACGATCCTTTAATCGTGAATTTGGCTGCTAGATTACAGTCTCCGAGCTGGACTTATCCGTTTGGTACAGATCAACTTGGGCGTTGTATCTTATCTCGAATTATCTATGGCGTTCGAATCAGTGTTACCTCGGCTTTGGTCATTATGTTCCTCACGCTTTTGATTAGTATTCCGATTGCATTATTCACGGGTTATGTTCGCGGCCGTTCAGATCATATGGTGATGAGGATCATTGATAGCGCTTTAGCCATTCCGGATATTGTACTAACGATTGCGATTGTAGGTTTACTTGGTCCTGGCTTGGTGAATATGGTTATCGCGATTGTCGTCGTTCGCTGGGCAAGCTATGTACGCTTTATCCGCAGTCTCGTTGTAAAAATATCTCAAGAAGAATATATCCTTTCAGCAAGAATGGCCGGCAATTCTCATTTTCGCATCTTAAAACGATACGTACTTCCTCAAATAGGAATGCCTGTTTTGGTTTTTAGTGCCTTAGATATGGGGAAAATTGTTTTGAATATTGCTGGTCTTTCCTTTTTAGGATTAGGCTCACAGCCTCCAACACCTGAATGGGGGGCAATGTTAAATGATGCAACGGGCTATTTTCAAATCTCTCCATATGTGATGTTATTCCCAGGATTAGCCATTGTTTTGTTTGTCCTAGCTTGTCAGTTAGTCAGTGAAAGTCTGGGGAAATACGAACAAATTGCTGTAGGTAAGGAGGCATAATATGCAGGTAAGAAGCCCCTTATTAAAGGTTGAACATATAGAAATTACATATAAGCATAGGCAGCAGAAAAAAGTCATTATTCAAGACGTATCATTCACGTTATATCAGGGAGAAATGGTCGCCTTGACTGGTAAAAGTGGTGCGGGTAAAAGCATTGTCTCGCATGCATTGGTTGGATTGCTAGACAAAGGGTTAAGTGTAACAAAAGGTCAAATCCTATTTGAAGGTCAGAATATCTTGCAATTCAATGAAAAGCAATTAGAAAAATTAAGAAGAGATCATATTACCTTGATGATTCAACATTCCTTAAACGGATTAGATCCCATCCGGCTCGTAAAAAAGCAGATGCTCGAGACAATCAGACATAGATCGTTAGGTTCGAAAAAGAATAGAGAGCAGTTCTTACACTATTGGTTGGCTGAAGTTGGTTTTCATGAACCTGATGAAATTCTTCATTCATACCCGTTTGAGTTAAGCGGAGGTATGAGGCAGCGAGTATTATTAGCGATGATCTTAAGTTTACAGCCGAAAATATTAATTGCGGACGAGCCGACAACGGCGCTTGATGCCGTGAATCGTGAAAGAGTATTAAGGTTATTAAAACACCTGCAACGTAATTTAGGATTAACGGTTCTTCTGATTTCCCATGATGATCATAGTGTGAAAAAGTATGCTGATCGTGTCGTTCAGATGAATGAAGGGGGGTTACTTCTATGACTCTGCTAGAATTAAAGAACGTGACAAAAGAATATCCTTTACGGCGGAGAAGAGGACAGCTAAAGAAAAAAGCCGCCGTTAACAATGTTAGTTTCACAATTGCAAAAGGTGAGAGTGTGGCGCTTGTTGGTGAAAGCGGCAGCGGAAAAAGCACGCTTGCAAAATTAATTATGAAGATGGAGAAACTAACTTCCGGGCAGATTTTATGGAATGGGCACAATATTCATTCAAAACAATTGAATGCTTTAACACTTTATAAAAACATTCAAATGGTACTGCAAGATTCCTCCTCATCATTGCATCCTAGAATGCGAGTGGAAGAAATACTATTAGAGCCCATTCACAATTTTTTTCCAGATAAAAAGAATGATGTTGAAGAATGTCTGAAACTATTGCATTTAGTTGGTTTGGACGCGTCATATATGAAGCGGTCTCCTAATCAATTAAGCGGCGGGCAAAAACAGCGAGTTTGTATTGCTAAAGCACTGGCGGTTCAGCCGGAACTGATTATATTTGATGAATCGATTGCAAGCTTAGATCGATATTCACAAGTTTCCATTCTGGAAATGCTGAAAAGGATCCAAAAACAAGTCGGACCAAGTTATCTTTTTATTACACATGATTTAGAGTCTGCTATCCAACTTTGTGATCGTGCAGCCGTCATGTACCAAGGGGAAATTGTAGAGACCTTCACCCATTGGGAGCGAGAGCTGCTGAGACATCCATATTCAAAACTACTCTTTGATACGATGGATTTTGATCATAAGGAAGGAAAGGTTGCAGCCATTTGACGACATAATAAATCGGAGGGAAAGAATATGTCAATTTTACTAGATATCAAGAATAGAAGAGCCATCAGGGACTATGATGGACAAGAAGTAGAGGATGAAAAAATCTACAAACTGCTGGAAGCAGCAACATGGGCACCAAACGATAGAATGAGAGAGCCTTGGACATTTTATGTTGTAAAAGGTGACGCTAAGAGAAAATATAACCAGCTGGCAGAGGATTACTTAAAAGAACGTTTTCCTACAAAACCTAATTTAATCGAGAGCTCATTAAAGGTAGTTAAAAATACTCCCGTCCAAATTATTGTAACGAGCGATATTATTCCAGGTGATGAGGATGCGACAAAAGATAATGAATTTGCTGTCTGCTGTGCGATTCATGCAATGTGGCTTGCAGCTCATGAATTAGGTCTGGGCTTTGTATGGAGGACAAGAGGGGTAGGGCTGGTTCATGACGAACGTCTCTATCAGTTTATTGGATCGCCAGAACATAAAAAAGTGATTGGAAATCTATTTATTGGATACCCAGATCCTGAGGCTCTAAAGAAAGCAAAAACCCCCACTCGTACATCATTCGAAGAGAAAACCATTTGGTTGGGGGATTCGCAATGACTAAATCAAAAGGATTATTACTGGTTTATACAGGGGATGGAAAAGGGAAAACCACGGCAGCCCTTGGTCTTGCCATAAGAGCACTTGGACGAGGAAAGCGGGTACTTATGATACAATTCATTAAATCACCCCAGCGTACATATGGTGAGAAAATAATATTCGATAAACTAGGTATTGATATGTATCAGATGGGAGTTGGCTTCACTTGGACAAAAACTCCGGAAGAGCATCGTGAAGCACTTCAAAAAGCATGGGCTTTTACAAAGGAAAAAGTTATGTCTGGAAACTATGATGTCGTCATATTAGATGAACTTAATAATGCATTAGCCATTGATCGCTTTCCGATTGAAGATGTTTTGCCTTTGCATGAGGTATTAGACCTGATTGGGCAGCGTCCAGAATCCATGCATTTGGTCATTACGGGACGATCAGCCAAACAAGAAATCATAGAAGTTGCCGACCTGGTTAGTGAAATTCAAGCAACCAAGCATTATTATGATGAGGGGATTCCTGCCGTTTTGGGCGTGGAGTTTTAATAGGAACACCTCTAAGAAAATAGAAGTAATGATTGCCCTCTTTTAAAATAAGCATTTCAGACATCTTAAGCGGTCAGAAATGCTTTTTTAATCTCATATATTATAGCTTCAAAAGCTAAAGGCAGCTTTGATTTGTTATACGAAACTAGTTTAACAGGACTTAAAAAAGAAGGAGCATTAAATGATATGAACAATGGTGTACCTTTGGGATGCGACTATATTGAACTATGGAAAGAAAATATGAAGGAATGGGATGGTACTCTTTCTGACCGAATGGTACATGATGAAGCTGAAGATGGGTTTTGGAAAAACTTTTTAGAAAAGAAGAAACAGGATGGCGATAGTTATATCAATTCTTATGCCTATATCATACAAGATGAGCTGGCTAAATTATTCGATAAAGATGATCGTGTATTAGAAATCGGTCCTGGGTGGGGAAATTATACTTTTAGTGCGGCAGAACATGTTAACCAGCTTACATGTGTTGATATCTCACAAAATATTATCAATTTTTTAAGAGAAGAAACCGCAAAGAAACAACTAAATAATGTAAGTTTTATAAATGATAAATGGGAAGAGATCAGCATTGAGCAAAGGTATGATGTAGTATTTGGAGTGAATTGCTATTATCGAATACGTGAGATAGGAGAGGCTTTACTTAAGATGAACCAAGCTGCATCCAGACTTGCAATTGCAGGAATGACAAGCGGACCGGAAAAACCGCATTATATTGATCTATATAGAGAGCACGGTTATGCCATAAAGTTTCGGCGGAGAGATTATATTCATTTACAAAATATTTTATATCAGCTTGGTATTATGGCAAATTGCAGGATGATTGAGATACCTAGAATCGCTGTCTATCCATCCTATGCATCTCTTTTACGTGATAATGTAAGCAAGATCTTGACTCCACACTATAGTAAACAAATAGTTGAACAAACTTTAAGTAAATACGTTGTAGAAAGAAACGGAAGGATCGAATACCCATATACCATTCATGCCGCATTACTATATTGGAAGCCAATTGAGTTGTAATTCTATTGTCGAGAATGATCTGGTGAAAGGGTCTGACCCCCGATAAAGTAAAGCTTTACTGTATTGGGGGACAGGCCCTTGTTTTGATACGGTAGGGAAAATATCGAAAAGACAAAGTCAAAGATCTCTTAAGAAAAAGGGTATTTTGATTTTAGGTGCCGGTGGTCTGTCGCAGGTTATTCAAGGCTTTTGGACCGTCATATCCAGCAGCAAGAAATTATTGTTAGGGGTTGCAAGCGAAGAGACTGAATATATCACTTTCCTTAAAGAACTGATGGAGGATGGAAAAATAAAACAGGTCATAGCTAGAACCTATTAATTGGATCATATGACCGAGGCTCATCATTATGTAGAAAAAGGGCACAAAAAAGGAAATGTAGTGATCACTTTTGAAAATATGAAAGATAAAAATTATTCAACATACTTCAATCTTATCCTAGGACTATAGCTTAAAGGTGGTGCCTAAAGCGATGAGACATATGCATATTATCTCTCTTTTCTCGGTTTCTTTTTGACTTTAGTGCTCACTATGTTAATTGGTAAAATTTTTAATATCGATTGGTTAGTTTTCTACTATTATAGCGAAACACCTTCGGATGGAATGATCTTTGAAACGGGAGTCACTTGGTTTCCCCTTATATTAGCGGTATTTGTAAGTTATCTTAGTTGGAATGGAGTAAGCGGAAATTCACGAAGCGCTAATTTTATATAAACTAGTTTATGTGCATTTCACCCAGCGTAGTAGTAGTGTGGGGAACAGGCATTGACTTTAAAAAGGAATGAGAGCCGAAAGAGGTCTAGTGCAAGCGTGCCACGGCCATCATGAGAGGGATGGGAACGAAAAACAGTTACGATCTTATTGTTTTAGAGAACATGTTTGTTCACTATTTGTAATCGGTTAATTAAAAGCGAGAGAGTTTCTTCCCCCAAAAACTCCATACAAATTCCTCCCTAAGCATGCCCCCATGATAATTCTCCACCCAAAAAATACCCCTACGATATACAATCAAATCAATAAACGGCCATTGAAGGATACGCCAGACGATAAGTTTGGCGTTTTTCTTATTTCTATCATAACTAGCTGCGAGTCTTCTATTTGCTGAATTATTTTTTGATCCTTTTAACGGATCTCCGAAAGAAGTCTCCCATCCTCAAGGAATGTGAAGGGTGATAGCCCGATGAGTAGGTGGGAGATGAATTTCGGTTGGCTTTAGCCAAAATGATTGTATAATGCAAACGTTTGTTCTATTATGAAATTATAAGAGATATTAGGAGGTGAATTGGTATGACCAAGCAAAACAAAGCTTTCAAATTCCGTTTGTTCCCAAACAAAGAACAGGCAGTATTATTAGCAAAAACTTTCGGCTGTGTTCGTTTTGTCTATAACAAGATGTTAGCTGAACGCAAGGAAACCTATGTAAAGTTCAAGGACGATAAAGAAATACTTAAAAAGGAAAAGTTTCCGACTCCAGCAAAATACAAAGGTGAGTTTCCGTTCCTGAAAGAAGTGGATTCATTAGCCTTAGCGAACGCACAGATCAACTTGCAGACTGCTTATAAGAATTTCTTTGAAGGAAATGCGGAATTTCCAAAGTACAAGAACCGTAAAGCAAAACAATCCTACACAACTAACTTAGTCAATGGAAACATCGAATTGAAAGATGGTCATATCAAATTACCTAAGCTAAAATTTGTGAAAATCAAACAGCATAGAGAAATTCCTGAGAACTATAAACTGAAATCCTGCACCATTTCGAGAACGAAGTCAGGGAAATACTATGTGTCTGTACTAACAGAATACGAAAAAGAGATAAAGCCTAAAACAATAGAAAATGTCATTGGGTTAGATTTTGCTATGGCTGAGTTATATGTTAGTAGCGAGAATGAGAAAGCCAATTATCCTCACTACTATCGTGTCATGTCAGATAAATTAGCGAAAGCACAACGTATTCTTGCCAAGCGTAAGAAAGGTTCTGAACGTTGGAATAAGCAACGCCTAGTAGTAGCGAAGTTACATGAAAAAGTAGCGAACCAACGCAAGAATTTTCTTCACCTTAAGTCAAAAGAATTGGCTTCTTACTTTGATGCTGTCGTAATTGAGGACTTGAACATGAAAGGAATGTCTCAAGCCCTTCACTTTGGAAAAAGCGTTCACGACAATGGTTGGGGGATGTTCACTACTTTCTTAGCGTACAAGCTAAAAGAACAAGGAAAACAACTCGTGAAAATTGATAAGTGGTTCCCTTCCACTAAGAAGTGTTCTTGTTGTGGTGCAGAAAACCCTATGAAACTGTCTGAACGTACATACAACTGTTCATGCGGTTATGTGGCAGGTCGTGACTACAATTCAGCAATCAATATCAAAAATGAAGGCATTCGCTTATTGGCGTTAGCATAGAAACGGAAAACTCTTGGAACAAGAGGGTTAGCTCGGTCATTTTTCGTTGGCTAGTAAAAGAAACGATAAGTCGAGAAGCCCCCACTTCAAGCGACCCGTAAGGGTGGTAAGTGGTGGGAGTAGTTCACAACACTAAGAAAATCTTAAGAAATGCATTAAGTGTATATTAAGATTTGATTGATATCATTCTCTTAGCACGAAAAAGAGGTGATAGAAATGTTACAAATAACTTTTGGGAGTGAACTTCCATGAACATATTAGTTTGTGATGATGATAAAGCGATTGTCGACGCAATTGGAATTTATTTAGAAAATGAAGGCTATAAAATCGTTAAAGCTTTTAATGGAGTGGAAGCTATAGAAGTGATTAGAGAACATGAAATCCATCTTATTATCATGGATATTATGATGCCGAAGATGGATGGGATAAGAGCTACCATGAAGATCCGAGAAGAAAATAATATCCCGTTAATCATCCTTTCTGCGAAATCCGAGGATTATGACAAAATATTAGGATTAAACTTTGGAGCAGATGACTATATTACCAAGCCATTTAATCCTTTAGAGCTGATCGCCCGAGTTAAATCACAGCTGAGAAGATATACAACATTAGGAGGTCTTGAGACGAGGAGCAGCATTTTACAGACTGGTGGACTCATGATCGACGACGAAAGCAAAACCATCACTGTCGATGGGGAGGAAGTTCATCTTACACCGGTGCAATACAAGATTTTAAAGCTATTGACGGCAAATGCTGGAAAGGTTTTTTCGATAGAGGAGATCTATGAAAAGGTATGGAATGAGGCAGCTTTTAACCCGGAAAATACGGTATCTGTCCATATAAGAAAGATCAGAGAGAAAATAGAAATTAATCCGAAAGAGCCAAAATATTTGAAGGTGGTGTGGGGAGTTGGATATAAAGTTGAAAAAATATAGCCATTCAATTATAACCAAAATCATTGTTTTTATCATGGCTATCATCTGCTTTACGGGTGTGATCCAAGCATTTGTAGAAGTTGAGATTGTAAATGATGGGAATTTTAGCAGTGCAACTGAAGATAACTATTTTAAAAGCAGGGCCTATGTTCAGGAAAGTGAACATCTTGTAAGCAGTCTTTCAAGACTAATCGGGGAGTTTAAGAACGAGGAACATATAGTAAATGGAGGAACCATTGATGAGGCTGAATGGAAAAGTGTAGAAGACAACTTATTTTCAGATTATCAACTTCAGTCGGAAAGCTTTATTCCTGAGCTGCCTGAAGAGAAATACTATGAAGCCTTTCAAAAAAAATATGCTGACGAAATCTCTCAAGCAAAGGAACAGATGATCAAGGAGGATTTAAAGGAATATCATTTGCTTATGCAAAATCTGGAAGAGTTCGAGGGAGTAGTGTTTTATGCCAGCGACGGAGCAAATGTGTTTACCAATACAACGATAACAGAAAAGACAAAGTTTGAAACCTACCCTTCTTATATGATTTTTGAGAATTACAAACAAGAGATTTTTCCAAAAGAAACGGAAGGAAACGAACATTTAAGGTTGATCACACAGGATCTGGATGGATTGGACCCAGAAAACTCGGTTCTGTATGTTGCTTTTTCAGAGGGATTTTTGGATCAAAAAATAAATGAATGGGAAGAAAACAAGGCTATTGCAATAAAAAACTTATATAAATTAGCAGGATTTCTCGGAGGATTCATTCTTTCATTTGTTTATCTTATCCTCGTAATAGGGAGAAAGTCATTTAAGGAGCAAGCGGTATACCTAAATGGTGTTGATAAAATATATAACGATATCAAAATAGTGATATGTATGATGCTTTTTCCACTTTGGGTGGTTTTGGTAGATGATGTATTTCGAAATATCAATAAAATGATCATACCTATAACGGTGCTTTTCTCCATTGTTGGATTAGTATTGGTACTGTCACTCGTGAAGCATGTTAAAAATAGAACGCTTTTCAAACATACTTTGATCTATTGTTTTATCCATATGATAGTGAAATTTACAGGAGATGTTTATCGAAGTGGCGGCGTTGGCGTAAAGACTGTCTTAATCGTAATCGGCTATCCGATTTTGATAGCATTAACGTTCTTCATGTTCCCGGTAACGATTGGTATTGCAGCATGGTTTGCTTTTAAAAAGGTCAAATCCTTTCAGGCTATACAGGAAGGGGTAGAGACCATTAAGGATGGAAATCTTCATCATCGGATCGAAGTGAGTGGAAATGGGGAGTTTGGAAAACTTGCTGATAATATAAACAGCATCACGGATGGGTTGAAAAAAGCAGTTGACAGCGAATTAAAAAGTGAACGATTAAAAACAGAGCTTATCACCAATGTATCGCATGATATTAGAACCCCTTTAACTTCCATCATCACCTACGTGGATCTATTGAAGAATGAAAAGCTTCCATCAAAGGCTGAGGAATACGTCGAAGTTTTGGATCAAAAATCAAAAAGGCTAAAAATCTTAACAGATGATCTATTTGAAGCGGCGAAGGCTTCCAGCGGAAATATTCCAGTTGATTTTGTGAAAATTGATATCGTGTCCTTAATCACTCAGGGGCTGGGGGAAGTTAATGACAAAATTGAAGCCATGGATTTGGATTTTAAGATGAATTATCCTAAAGATAAGATTTATGTGACTGCTGATGGGAAACTTTTGTGGAGATCGATAGAGAACTTATTATCAAATATTTTTAAATATGCACACGAAGGATCAAGGGTTTATATAGATATAGAGGATTTGGGCAGCGAAATACTCCTCACCTTCAAGAATATCTCAGCAACTGAGTTGAATATCTCAGCGGACGAATTAATGGAACGTTTTAAAAGAGGCGATGAGTCCAGATCCAGCCAAGGGAGTGGGTTAGGGCTATCCATTGCCAAAAACCTAATAGAGATACAAAAGGGGAAATTTAATATACAAATTGACGGTGATTTATTTAAGGCAGTCATCTACTTGCCTAAATACACCGATTAATAATAGATCATATAGCAAGGGCTAAGAATAGGATATCAAATGATGTCCTATTCTTTTTTATTCTCTTAAAAAGTCCGGTTCAATAGGCTCGGTGTAAAGTAGAAGTCCATCCTTCATAACGGTCCTTATTAAACAACTTGATCCTGGTCAAATAGCCTTTTCTCGGGTTAAATACTTATCAATTCATATTTGCAACTCTCTGATGTTAGAATATTAGGAATAACGATTAATATTTTGTGGAGGAGAATCTTATGATACTAGTGAGCTCCTGCTTAGCGGGTTATGAAGTGAGGTACAACGGTACACATAGTTTAAATAACAAGATAAAAAAATTGGTAGAAGAGAATAAAGCTGTAGCTATATGTCCGGAATTAGCTGGTGGATTTTCTACTCCAAGAGAACCAGCTGAGATCATTGGTGGAGACGGAGATGATGTGCTTGATGGAAAGGCAAAGGTGGTTGAAAAATCAGGTAAGGATGTAACTGAGTTCTACATCAAAGGTGCTTATGCTACTTTAGAAAAAGCGATTACAATAAAGGCAACTACAGTTATTCTTAAGGAAAATAGCCCATCCTGCGGCAGTTCAATGATATACAATGGTGAATTCAAAGGGATAAAAAATGCAGGAAATGGCGTAACCTCTGCTCTTCTCAAGTGAAATGGGTTAACAGTAATGTCAGAGGAACAATTAGCTGAAAAATAGAACCCGTTAATTTTAACCTAAGCTTTCTCGCTAGTTACGTTTGGTTTTTAACCTGTACAATAATAATTAAAGGCAGGGATTGTTATGAAACTAGTCCTTAGTAGAAAAGGATTTGATTCCGGCAGCGGAGGGTGTTTGTCTCCATATAACCATGAAACAGGAGAGTATATATGGTGTCCCATACCGGAAAAGGTAAATAGTTATTCGAATCAGATTCGATATACAGATATACCTGTGAAAAAGGACTATCTTAGCGGCCTGAAAGGGTCTAATCTGAGTGAAGTGTATAAAAGTTTGAAGGGGACGGACCGTGTAAAGTTACGAAAAAATGAGTACGTTTCCATTGATGATCGTGATTTATTTGCTCATTTCGATCCAATGCTAGGATTTCCTCCTTGGATAGAAGTTAATGATAAGTTCAAAATCGGCAAGGGGTTTGGTCAGTTTAATGCTGCACCCCATTTAGAAAATCACAATGTTAATGAAGGGTCTATTTTTCTATTCTTTGGTGGGTTTCAGTCAACATCCCATAGAAA
The DNA here is from genome assembly GCF_900156875.1 of Robertmurraya dakarensis. Taxonomy (GTDB): domain Bacteria; phylum Bacillota; class Bacilli; order Bacillales; family Cytobacillaceae; genus Robertmurraya; species Robertmurraya dakarensis. Next base: position 565,821 of record NZ_LT707409.1, read on the forward strand.
AATATCGGGCCACTATATTTACGGGTGGCTTAAGATAAAGAAGAGAATAGAAACTTATAAGGAATGTAAAGAAATCATTGAACAATACAACCTCGAACATCATCCTCACATCACAGAAGCCGCTTTTAAAAGAAACCAGAAAAACTATATTTTTTTACCTGATCAATGGTTATTTGAGGATTTAAAGATTCCAGGCTGTGGTTATTTTACTACTCTAAATGACTCCTTATTGCTCTCAAACAATAAGGAGTCTAATAAAGCTACTTGGAAACTGCCAATCTTTTTTTATCAGAATCTCACACAGGTCCACCAAAAGACTTGGGAACACATACAAGAAGGATTTTGTACAGTGAGGACAGGGATTGGTCAAGAGTTCGTTACACAACTGTCAGAAAAAGGAGAAAAATGGTTGCGGGACCTATTCGTAAAAAATCAACATAATATTTACCGTCCTGAACCGCCTTCAGCAAAGGAGGACAGTAAAGCGTTGAACTTTCAGGAGTATTTGATGCAGAAACATACCCTAATAAAAGGAGAAAAGCAGTTACAGCCCATTTCTGTAAAGCAATATATGAATAGACTGGAAAGCATGCGGCGCCACGGTATCTATAACGAAGAAAATCTGATTGACGCTGTCTTGGTTGGGAAAATCCAAGAACAATATAAGGATTGGAAAACATATGTGAAGACGCTGGAGCATTACTTGAATTATAAAAATATTAGTGAATGAAAAGTAAAAATTTATATAGGAAAAACTTGTTGAAATGGCAATACTAATATCTTCTTTATTAGTTAAAGATAGTAGTGAGATGGCTAAACTGTTTGTAGATTTCTTAAGTGATGCTCCTCAAATTCATTATGTGGAAATTAGCTAGCATCAAATCAAGACATACTGCTACTCGTATTTTCGTTATAAGAATGGGGATATTAAAGTAAGAAATATTTGAATGGAAAGGAATTCAATAATTTATTATACGGAAAAGATTTGTCCTAAAAAGGTAACTAAAGTCACAATTTATTCAAACCGAAATAGGTGGTAAGAAATGTACAGTAGTATTTTTGTTATAGATAAAGATAATAAATTTGTTGAAATGAAACAGACTCAATTTGAAACAGAGGACATCTTTCAAGAAATTATTGAGAAATATCCGAATATCTTAGCAGGAGAACAAATTAATCCGAATGACCCCAGACGTTGGATTCTTGTCTCTCGTGAAATTGGCATCCCCTCAGAAGCAAATGGCGGGAATCAATGGTTTTTAGATCATCTGTTTATTGACCAAGATGCTGTACCTACATTTGTTGAGGTTAAAAGATCAACAGATACTAGAGTTCGGAGAGAAGTCGTAGCCCAAATGTTAGATTATGCTGCAAATGCTACTTCTTATTGGGAAATAGATACCTTGCGAGAGTGTTATGAAACTCAGTTAGAACAAGAGAAAACATTATCTTTAGAAACAATAGGAATGAGTGCTTCAAATGAAGATATGTTCTGGGGAAATGTTGAAACTAATCTCAAGGTTGGAAAAATTAGGTTGATGTTTGTTGCGGATGAGATACCTATGAGTTTACAGAGAATTATAGAATTCTTAAATGAACAGATGACGGAGACGGAGGTATTAGGCCTAGAAATTAAGCACTATGAATCGATAGATGGAATGAAAACGTTAGTACCTAAAATTATTGGCCGGACTTCAACTGCAGTTCAAGCGAAGAAAAATGAAAAGGGTACATGGGATGAAGAGAGTTTCCTGAATGATGTTCTAAATATTAGTGGTGAACAAGCTGTAAAAACGTGCAAAAAACTCATTCAAGAATTCGAATCGTTTGGGTGTCGTATTTGGTGGGGAAGAGGGCGTACTCATGGCAGCTTTATTCCTACTTATGATGGACGAATAGCAAGCCATCAACTATGCTCAATTTATCAAACAGATAAAACAACTTTAGTTGAATTACAATTCCAACATTTTAAAGAACCGTTCGTATCGGTCGAAGCAAAAAAGGGATTGAAACAGAAATTCGAAACCATTCCAGGCTTGATAATAGATGAGCAACGACTCAATAAAAGACCAAGTTTCGATTTGTCACTAATATTTAATGAGAATCATCTTAAATTGTTTTTGGAGATATATAAAGAATACATTGAAAGAGTTAAGGAGTATGAAGCGACAAATAGAGAATCACTTTAAAATTATTTAAAGGAAAAAGGGGTGCTTAAGTTTTACGTAAAAAATGATATACTCCTGACGCTGTTTATTGATAGATGGGGACGGACTCTTGTTACTTTAGAATTGCTAAACTAAGGAAACGTAGGTCCGTCCCTTTGTTCTCATAAGGGACTTATTATTTTTGATTGTGGTTTTATAAGGTTATCTTTGCAACCTTACAGTTCAACTACACAAAACATCCCCCGGTTATGTTTTCTCTGTAATTTGAATCCAGCAGAAACGGGTTTTTTTACCGTGTTTCACCATAGGAGAGGACGAAAAGGGTACTTTTTCAGCATTATTCGCAGGAAATTGTCGGTTTCTGCGCTTTCCGAGGAAATAAAAAAGAATTAAAAGTATCCCTTTGGCTCTGATGATTCTATAAATGATTAAAATCAGACTCTATTTGAATCAGAACAAATAACTTAACTAAAAATGCAGGAATGGTAGCTATTTATTTGTGTCTAATACAGGTTCCTTTAAAAAAGACTTCACTGGATCATAAAAAGTAGATATATGTTTCTAACAAACATGTAAAATATCCCATTTTTCTACTAGAGTAATGGGAACGCCTGATAATGTTCGCTATAATAGAGTGGTATTATTTATTTGAAGGATCGATCATTGCTTTTCTTTTTTTAAGTGAATAGGAGAAAACAAAAGAGCCGTTTCCTTGTGTATGGAAGGAGAGTTCGCTTTTGGACACACAATTTCTACAAATATTCTTCGGGGTCATTTATACGTCGACTTTATTCATAATTGGTTATATTTTGTGGAAAAAGAGAATTATTCGTTTCCGTTTCGGTTCCTATGTAGGGTTTGTTCAATCGCATAATAATCGCTCCTGCCGTGCAAGATATAAATTATTTAATGGGTTCGAGTATTTTTATTTTCGCTTTCAGAAAGGGGCTACGGTTACCCTGAAGTATTCAGTGCAAGTGGAAAAGGGGGCCATCACGATTAATCTGCGAAACAAGTCAGGAGAGATCTATACAAAAACATTTGAAGAAGATGGCGAAGGTGAATTCGATTTCATGACAGCAAGCAAGTGGCATTCCATCCAATTTGATGGCAAGAAAACAAAAGGAAGTTTTTTCGCGGAATTTATAGTTAAATAAATGAAAGGTCTATGCAGTAGTCCTTCGAGGATGTTGGTGCTTGTCCCCCACAGTAGTAAAGCATTACTGCAGTGGGGGACAGGCACTGAATATTACTGTGAATACAATTAAATATTAAGTCTAAAGCCTTTAACGATAACGCCATCATTGGCTGGTTCAAAGTCAAGCTGGGGCACTCGTTCAAATCCCATTTTTGTATATAATAAGATAGCATTTTTCATAAAATCAGCCGTATGAAGTCCGATATGGGAATAGCCTTTAATCATAGTTTGATGTATACAATGTTGTATTAAGGATTTACCAATTCCTTGTTCACAGGCAGTGGGTTCTACTGCAAGCATACGAATTTCAGGATAATCGATCGTGTTTGAAGTCCATTCGTAAGCCTCCAACTTAGCAGGAAACAGAGCAACGCTTCCTACGATTTTATCCTCGTTTTCCATAACAAATATTTCAACACCTGGATTTAGATCTTGGTCCGAAGTAAGAGTCCCTTTAAGTGCACTCCAATGTTCCTCTGAAACTAAATCTTTATATTCCTCGTAAGATTTAATCCTAAGATTTCTAACAAACTCTAACTCATTACTGATCATTTTCCGAATAAGCAATTTGAAACATCTCCTTCTTTATTGCACACTTGTACACGGTTTGATAACATACATGATCCTGTTTTTTAAAAAGTTCAGAAAAAAATTATAATCTCCCTTTTTTATTCTCCAAACTAGTACTTTTTTACCGTTATTAAATTCTCTTTTTATTTCAGGAATCCTTTATAAAATATAATTTTGTATCAAAATGTTAGTACCTCGCCGTAATAAAGCATTACTGCAGTGGGGATAGGCAGTGATTATGCTAGAGAAAGAAAAACCTAAAAAAGTCTGTTGAGTTCAATTAATGACAGGAACCGTTTTTGAATTAATACTTCAAAGTTGATTATGTTAATAAATGAAATTCCAAGAAGGTGAAAGGATTTGAGTGGTTTAATTGTAATACCAACTTTGTTAATGGTTGGTATTTGTCACTGATTGTGGAGGTGAGGAACATGCTGGGGATACGAACACAACTAAACGTTTGGGCAAGAAGACCCTACAGAAACTGAGTCTAATCACTTTGTAAAATAACCTTAGGGTAGACTAGACTCTAAACTTTAAGTTAAGGATTTATAATTAGTTTTCTCACTTTTAAGATAAATCAATTTGCTGAAGAATATTAAACGTACTTAATTGAGGTGTCATAATTGAAAATAATGAAATGGGTATTAATGATACTATTGATATTAGTTTGCTTGATGGCCGCCATCATTACGCCGGTTGCATGGATAGGAATAATTATTCTAATTTTTGGAGTTTATCAGTATGTGCAGAAATCAAAAGGGAAAAGGACCTTTTTAAAGCCTTGGATCATTGTATTAGTAGGATTTCTTTTTAGCTGGATTTCCGCATTTGCTCTTGTAGGACCTTCAGGAGAAAAAGCTGCTGATATAGAGGAGGAAAAGGCTGTACAAGATGAAGATCAACTAACCGAAGAGCAAAAGCAAGAAGAAGCAGATCGGTTAGCAGAGGTACAGCGAAAGCAAGAAGAAGCAGATCGCCTGGCAGAGGAACAACAAAAGCAAGAAGAAGCAAATCGCTTAGCAGAGGAACAGCGAAAGCAAGAAGAAGCAGATCGACTAGCAGAGGAACAGCGTAAGCAGGAAGAGGCAGCTCGATTAGCAGAGGAACAACGTAAGCAAGAAGAAGCAGCTCGAGTAGCGGAAGAGCAGCGAAAACAGGAAGAGGCAGCTCGTCAAGCAGAGGAACAAGAGAAAGCAACAAATGTGCATTATAAAAATTGTACGGAAGCTAAGGAGGCTGGCGCTGCACCGATTCGTAAAGGAGAGCCCGGATATGGGAAACATCTTGATCGTGATGGAGATGGGATAGGTTGTGATAAATAGTACTTTAGCGTAGTAGAGCTTATTATTAAAGTTAGGATCCCAACATATGTTGTTAAATCAACACTTGTTGGGATTCTTTGTTTGGGTGAAGAAATTTCGCTGCTTTCCAAAAAACTTTCTAAGAATTTTAATGAGAGTTCGACAATAATGAATTTGCCGAATTACCTTTTGAGGCAGCTTTTTCCTCGTTTATTAGCTGTTTTACTGCTGGGATATCTGCAGGTGCCCACTTGAGGGAATCAAGGTTCTCCCGTTTTAGCCAAATAAGTTTTGAGTGTTCACTTGGGATTGGTATTCCTTCGGTAACGATACATTTAATGGTAATTAGGTTAATGATAAACGTCTCATACTCATGTGAATGTTCATTGAATAAATCTTTCGCTTTTACTTTACAGTTTAATTCTTCTTTAATTTCTCTTTCTAATGCAGAAAATAGATCCTCATTGGCTTCTACCTTTCCTCCTGGAAATTCCCACATATTAGGAGTGGTCATTGAAGGTGATCGAAGTGCACACAAAATTTGGTTTTGATCATTCTCAATAATTGCCGCAACAACTTTGACTGTTTTCTTCAAGGTTATCCTCCACGTAAATTATTTTATTCAACGGATAATGTCATGTTTGTACGAAGATATTTTAAGATTTACGAAAAGTGTTCATTATCCATTTATATGGTTTAGGATTCGACTATTAAGCAGTATGGGCTAGACATCTCCAACGTTCTTACGACATCTGGTTAAATTATAGCATGTCCTCTGCATAAGAATGTACACAAAAGAGGGCGAGAAGAATTCTTACAGTTAGATTGAACAATGCATGTTATTTACGAAATGTCTCAATTTTAAGAATTGGAAGAGTTCAAGAAAAAATATAAGTAGAGAGCTACGATTAGGGGCCTGTCCCCTACTATAGTAAAATTTTATTTGATGGGATTGAATGCACTGTTAATGTATTTAATGTCTTTCCATCAAAATGGTCTAGTAGTAATGGCGAAGTAAAATTTACGTTTGGTTTTCGACATTCAGATGATGATGTTATCAATAAAGCCGTTGCGGATATAGAGAAACAGCTAAGAGAAATCGCTGAGAGAAGATCAGTCGAGTTAGATTTTCATCAAACATGGGGTGTTAAAGGAAGTGTTTTTTCAAATGAAGTTATTGAACATATTGAGCAAGCAGTAAAAGCTTACGACTATTCCTATCAATATATTACAAGTACTTCGCAACACGATGCGTCTCATATTAGTAAAATTGTGAAACCAGGAATGATTTTTGCACCTAGTGCTCAAGGGTTGAGCCATTGTGAAGACGAATTCACATCTTATGAAGATATAGAAAAGACGTCTAATGTTTTATTACAGGTTATCAAGTCTTTAGCAAACAACTAATAACTGGGACTAGTAACTCAACTCTTTTGGTTCAATCTTAGTAGGTAAGAATGGTTTAGCAAGCTAGGCACTGCTATTGTATTGTACTTCAGAAGAAAGGGCTGGTGGGGAAACCAACCAAAATCTAATGAAAAGGAAAATTGAAATAACCCTCCTTATCGGTCTTGCGGTTTGACTGAAGAAGGGGATTTCTATAAAAATAGGACATACCGTCTCCAGTTCAATTAGGAGGCGGTTGTTCTATTTTACTTCGGCAAACTATGTGTCCTATGGTTTGTGGGAAATATAGAGGGAAAGGAGAATCAGGGATGGCGAGTGTTCAAGAAGTGATTGAATAATGGAAGAAAGCCTTAAGAAGAGAAGTACAGCATTTTAAGGACACAAGGTGGTTCAGGATTTACGATAACAGATGGATAATGTCATATGACCTATAGGTGCCTATTCGCCTACCGTAGTAAAGCATTCCTGTAGTAGAGGGACAGGCACTGGCTTTCTCAAAAAAAGCCTCTTAGAATACTTTTTCTGTTGTGGAATTATATTCTACATATAATTTACCTTTTGCAACCTTATCAAGATGCCACCACCACTGTTCAAGTGGAATTCCGTTTGTATCAGAAAGGGAAAAATCATAAACGCTGCCGATATGTTTAGCCATTTCTTCGGCTTTCTTTAAAAGAATTAGGTCATACATGGTCAATAAGATTTTTTCTTCCATATTCAATTTATGTTTTACGTTCTCAAGCTGAGTTCTATCATGTAGCATCCTCAAATGCTCATATGCACTATAATCAATATCATTAACATCGTCACCATAATTTAGAACATCTTGTCTATACTGGCTCATTTCAACACATCCTTTACTTTGCCAAAATAGAAATACCCAGGATTATTAATGAAATAATTTTGTGGTTTTCCCTTCATACACGTGACCATCACGCCGTTTTCTACGCATATTAATATCCATTTTCCATCATCGAAACAAAAGTCTCTTTGTGTAAAGTGGCTCAGCCAATAGAATGGACATCATTATTTTTACCATTATATTCGCGATATGCTGGTCATAATCAGAAAGATTCCATGATTCTTCAATTTCTCCCCTATTTTTCCTTTTCTGTCCCTAAACTATCAATTGATACGAATAAGATACCATAAATAGAAACTGGAAAGGCATTGGCGGATCTTGTCAATTTTAGTAGAATAATCATGAGAGGATTGGAAAAAGGAGGTAAATGAATGAGACAAAAGATGAAGAAATGGTTAACAAATTATTTAACCGAGATGCAGTTACCTTCTCGAAAAAGAAGAATTGATGCTCAGACCATTGAGGACTATATCATAAAAAATAAGTTTAATAACTCTATAAATTATCAAGTAGAGAACGGCTACCAAGTTTTCGTTCAAGTTATGAAGGAACTTATCGAAGAGGGAATGATGACCCCTGTAAAGAATAGCCAATTAAACGGAAGACGACCTAGTATTCATACACAATGGTGGCTGCTGCCAGCACCTGTTGAGAGCTCGTGGAGTGATAATCAGATAATGGCCTTTTCTGATTTTCTTAACCTATCAAAGTATCGTCAACATCCTGAATGGCAAACAGACTTAGAATGGGGAAATATTGAGAAAATCTATAATTTCTTAAAACAGAGAGAGAACTTTCAATGGGTCACAAGAGAAGAACGCGCTTTTCAGTTATTTGGCGAAGAAAAATATTTCTCTTTTGAGGGCAGAGTATTATTACAACGATTACAGCTTACTCTAGATGACTTAAAGGCAAAGGTATATGGAGAACCGTTTGTGTTTTGGCCTGCTCCTAACCGCTTGATTTCGGATGCTAAAACGGTTTTAATTGTGGAAAATCTATCTTTTTATCATACATGCAGGCAGTTATTGAATAGTGGGGGAAATATAAAAGGAATTAATCCAGATCTGCTGATATATGGAGAAGGCAAGAAAATTGAGAAAAGTTTTAGTTTCTTAAATGAGATAATTAACAAAAAAGGCCTAACTATCTACTACGTAGGTGATATAGACCCTGAAGGTTGGGGGATATATGTAAGGTTGAAAGAAAATTATCCCGAAGAGAATATTCAACTTGCTATATCCATTTATGATGCGTTAATAGACAAAGGAAAGACAAATAGGACAGAGACGGAACAAGTAGCCAATACGCCTTACCTCACACATGTAATAAAAGAGATTGTACAAAATGGGCGCGAAGATATGGCGACAGTGGTTAAAGAGCTTTGGGAAAATAAACTTCGAATCCCGCAAGAAGCTTTATCCCTTGATACTTGGGAAGAATAAAGAAAAGGGAGAACAGAAATGAACAGACGCTGGCAAGGGTTTGGGGAACGGATGAAGCGGTTGAACCCGATATGGAATTTAGCATCAGGAATGAAGCTTTCGGTGCTTAATGAGTATGCACAAATGTTAGCTCTTGGTGTTCTGTTAGAAATATTTTATCGGGAGCTGGAAAATAACACGGATCGTAAAAAACAGGATATAACGAAAATAACCTATCAATGCCTGGAAGACTTACAAATAAGAAGTCAACTAGAAGGAGAACTAGAGGACGATGTCATTCAAAGGTTTGTAGATGGATTATTATGGAGCGGACAAGCTGATCTCCAGCAGCCTTTTTCTGCTAAGTGGTTTGATGAGAAGGAGAAAACCGTCAAGGACCATCGCTTTCGCTTTTTGGTTGAGGATATGGAACTTTCTCGGTCAGAATGGGCGAAAGGAGGAAAAACAGTTTACCAGTGCTCAGATGAAGCGAAAGAACTGATCTTTATGAGCAGGGAAATTCTACAAGAATTAGAAATTACCATTGATCAGTTGTACATTGAGCATTTGGTGAATAATGGTCATTTCCAACAAGCTTTGTCAGGGTTGGATGATTTAATGGCTCGTGTGAAACGAATGATTGCGAGAGAGCTGGAATATCGAGACAGTATAAAACGAAATCCAAAGGTTATTTTTCAGAAAGAAGCAGAGTTACGAAGTGAAAGAGAACAAGAAGTGAAACAACAATTTCAGGAGGAGAAACAGAGGTTTCAACAGATGAGATCTTTACTACATAGAATTACTGATTCCGAGAAGAATTATGAAATCTCTGAGAAATTGGAGCAAACTCGTCGTATTCATGATCAATTGGCCAGTCAGGTTATCGCAAATATGCGTTTGGAAATAGAATTGAGATATGAGTTTCCGAGCCTTTTTTGGAAACAGCAACAAATTTCCTTTCAAAAAAGCTATTTTCAAGACTGGATCGTCGCAGAAGGACTTCCAGCAGCTGATGATATGGCCACATTGCTTCAACCATTATTTTCTGTACAACCTCATTTTATATATCCTCTTGATTGGAGCTGGAATGAGCAGGAGACAGAATTTCTAGTACCGGAGAAAAAAGTGGCTTCATTAGAGCTGATAGAAGAAATCACATATAAAAAACGCGAAGTAGATTGGGAGAAGGTAACGCGGCTTTGGGAACCCTTATTTGTCGAACTTTTAGAAAAAGGGGAATGTCATATAGCCAATCTACGGAACATCCCAAAATCTTTACAAGAAAAATGGTTGGAGCAAAAGGAAGCTATCGATCTTTGGTTACTATTCCACAGTGAGCCTTTAACGGTCAACTCCATAGATATTGAAAAAGAACAAACGGATGAAAGATTACTATTAATTCAGCGACTAGCAGCCAGGCAAGATCGTTTTTATGAGTTAGATGGGAAGGTAATCACCTCTTTTATAAATTCAGATGAGCGTATGATTGAGTGGCAGGGTCTTAATATATCACCTTTTGTCCTTCAGTTAACAGATGCAAAGGAAGTGAAAGCATGAGTTTTTCAAGTCAACAACTTCAAGATGCTGCAAAGATATTTTTTTATTTAGTAAATAGGAAAATCGTTCTAAACAATGATCCTTTCTTAACTCCTTATTTTGAAGAAGATGAGATCCGGGATGCGGTCAAAATATTAGCCGAGGAGTCTAGAACGCGTGTCATTCAAACGGCAGATCGTATTCATCTTGTAGCAAGACCAGAGGGCTCTATTTTTGCGACATCTTATACGCAGTTCAAAAAGAAATATACTGATGTAGAAAATAAAAAGTACTTTCATCTGATAAACACCATTATCTTTGTCTTTTTATCAGAAATTGATATCCCATCAACGACAAATATTCGCTGGGAGCATTCAGGGGTTTCATACTATTTATTGGAGAAAAATATGACACAACTTCTCACACAATGGAAGAAAGAACATGATGACACGGACGGGAAGTTTAGTGAGGCTTATGGTTTAGCCATTCGAGACATGTACGACCTTTGGCATACGATGCCAGTAGATACAGATTCTGAAACGAACGGAGACCGAATAGTTAGTACTCGTAGAACACATATAGGTCTTATTCATATGGCTATTCGATTACTGCGGGACGAGGGCCTTGTTTATATTGTTGAAGATGAGAAACGGGTTATCCCTAAAGTAGAGTTATATGAGCGGCTAGAAGAGGGGTATCATCAGCAAGCTCGTTATGAAGAAATGAAAGAGCTCGTGTTAGCAACTTTAGATTCAGGAGGTGAAACCGATGCCTAGAATAGAGAAAGTAAGAATAACAGGTGTTAAGTACGATAAAATGCGCAAACATTATGAGGATACCATTTTTGATTTTCTCAATGAGGAAGAACCACAGCATACGTTGTTAACGTTAATGAACGGTGGCGGTAAAGGGATGCTGCTACAAATGATTTTTCAGACGATGATGCCATTAACAACCTGGGGAAAACATGGAGAGAATCATATTGATGCACTATTTTATAATGAGAAATTGCAGTTTGACCCATATACTTTCCATGTCGCTATTGAATGGCGTCTGGACACAGATCCAGTTGAATGGTTAGTATCCGGTATTTGTATAACATCGGATCGAAAGTTTGGCCACGAGACGGAAGAAACGGATACAGAACCTCAATATTTTCTTTACACTCGAAAATATCAAAAACCGACAGATTGGAGCATAGATACACTGCCGATTTATGACGATGAAACTAGGCAGGCAATTTCTTTTGATGAGTTGGAAAGCTGGTTGAAAAAAAGAAAGCAAGATTTTCAGTTTTATCCCAAATCAAAGCAGCCAGCCTATCATAAGTATTTGTCCTCTTATGGAATTGAGAGAAATGAATGGCGTCATATGAAAGACATCAATCGTGATGAAGGTGGAATTGAACATTACTTTAAAAAGGGATTAGATAATTTCGGTTTGTTTCACAATTTAATTATTCCGGAAATAAGTCATTATCTTGAGGAAGACCAAGAAGAAAATTTGTTGAAGATATTTCGTGATAATTCCATCATCGCTCAAAAACTGCCTAAATTGTTAAAACGGGAAGATGCTTATCAGCTAATCAAAGTTAAGTTTTCTCCTATTCAAGAGGAACTAAAGAAAGGGCAGTCTATTGAATCTACAAGAAAGGACCACCATGAACAGGGGAACTACCTTTATTTTGGCATGGAAGAAAAGCGCCAAAGCCTCGCCCTTGAGGAAGAAAAGTGGAAAGAGGAACGTGGAAAAACAGTAGAGTTACAAAAAGAGGCCCTTTGGGAGAAAGATAATCTGGAGTATGCGAAAGAAGTTCGTAACTCTATAGAGGTGTCGGAACAATTAAAAGAAATCGAAGATAAAGTAGTCAATTTGAATGAAGTGCTTAAAAAGAATATCACAGAAAAACAGGAACTTGAAATAGATACCCAATTTCTTGATTACATCACAGTTACAAAAGAACTGGAAAATATCGAGAAACAAATATCCCTTCTAGAAAACGAGCAAAATCTTCTAGATGAAAAAACACAAATTCAACAAATGAAAGAACAGCTTGTAATAAAGTGGGAAAAAATTGAAAAAGAATTACTACAAGAAATAGAACGATATTATGCTTTGGAACATAGCTATCGAAAGAGGCTAAACGCGCTAGAAAAACAACTGGACCAAGAAGAGAAAGAAGTAACCACGATTAAAGCAAAAATAGGAACGTACACAGATTTTATAAAATCTCATAACGAAAAATCTAGAATAATGGAACAACAGTATGGAGATATAATCAACCGTAACCCCGACTTGGTTGTAAGTAGACAAATGAAGGCCTTGGAAGAGTTAGAAAATAAAATACAGGAAACAAAACAAGAGCAAGAAGAACTTCATCAGGAACAATTAGAAAACAGAGCAATGGAAGCTAAGTTAACCAACGAACAGAAAAGTCTCTCTATTGATATAGAGGAAGCCCAGTTTGCTAAAGAAAAGCGGATGGAAGAAGAACGAGTCTTTCATCAAATGTGGTGCCGTTTCTTTCAAAAAGACATTCCTTTTGCAGTATACTCTGAAGATGGGTTGGAAACAGTCGAAACTCAAATGATAGCTGAGATCATTCATTTAAACTCATTGAATGAACAATTGAAAAAAGGAATTTGGAACCATCAATTAGACACAATGTTGGTGAATGATCACTATTGGATTCCAAATAACGATGTTATAACAGTAGTACAGCACTTGGATGAATTAGGGGTTCCAGCCATGTATGGAACAGAACTGATTAATGAGTTATCGGAAGAAGACAAGGTATCTTATATTGAGCGTTTCCCACTTCTCGCATATGGTGTTGTTATTCACGAGAGAGAGTGGGAAGAGAATGTTCATCACCATGATTTTCAGAATATGCTTTCTCATTCCCCTGTTCCAATCTTTATTCGTGAACGAATGAACCAAGACGTTCATTATGCTTTTGAACTTCCCCGTGAACAAGGGATCGAAATGGCTTTTGATAAGGAGAAGTGGCATCGCTGGAAGACGGAATTGGAAAAACGAACAGAGAACTTAAAGATAGAGTTACAACAAGCGGAAAGTAAATTGGATACTGCCAATGATTTACTTGAAAAGATAAAAAAACTGCGGCTTACAACGTATCATGAATTGGCGGAAGTTGAAGAAGGTTGGAGAATACAGCTTGCTGATCTAGTTGTAAAACAGCGCCTGTTAGAAGAGGAAAATGCCAGCTTAGTAGAAAAGCAAATCGAGCTTTCCAATAACCTGAAACAGGTTGATCTAAAACGGGACGAAATAAAAGAGAACCTTCCAGTTTTGAAAGCGTGGGTAATGGATCATCAGAAGTTCCTAGAGTATAAGGATTTAAAAGCGGAAGCAAGTCAGAAGTTATCCTTAATGGAAAAAAGAGTGCAGGTAGGCAAACAAAACCATAAAGACTTAAACGAAGAGTTTGATCGATGGAGAAATTCCTTTGATCAATGGAAATATCGTCGTGAACAAGAGGTTGATGAACTAAAAGAAGTTATACCTGCCATTCAATTCCCTAAGGATAAGAAGATGCTTTCTGAGGAGGCAGAGTTTCCGCAATTGGAAAATAATCTATTTCATGAAGTGAAGCCAATATTAAAACGATTAGAACGGATGCAAGAAAAAATACATCATGCTAATACAGAATTGGCAGAACTACATATTAATAGAAAACATGAACGATCAAAACAACAAAAATTAATTGTGCAACTTGATAAACTTACTCCAATTTGGAGGGGACGAGAATATCCGAATTTACCAAAACAGCTCATTGAAGAGAAGCTGGATAAGAGTTTGACTACGATAAAGAATTTAGAATTGGAGCTGCGCACAGAAGAAAAAGAGACAGCAGGATTACGTGGAAGATTAGAGCAATTAGAAAAAAATAAACAATATCATGAAACAAGAATTTTGGAATCGCACCATCGCCCTGTAGAGGCATGGCTTGATCTTGATCTTGAAGAAAAACAAAAATCACTAAAAGAAAAGTTAAAGACAATAGAAGAAGATTTAAGGGATCAGAAAAGAGTTTTAGAAGAACTTTCTATTTTTCAACAAGTGTTGATGACACAACAGAACACTCTGAAGTACCATCTTTCTATACTAAAACATGTTGGAGAAGTACCAGTAAAAGTAAAAAAACAGGTACATGACAATCCGGAACAAGCCGTTGACCAATGGATTAACAAAAATAAAAAGTTAAATGAATGGAAAGAAGAGTTTCGCGGTCAATTTAATGAAAAGTTAAGAGAGCTGCGCCTAGCTATACAAAATGGGCAAATGGACAGTCCATTAAGAAAAAATATTAATCAACTTATCCCTCAATTGGAGAGTGATTCGATTGATTCAAGTATACAGATTGTAGCTAGCGTCATTGAGCATATTGAAAAAGAATTAATAAAGCTAAAGAATGATAAACAAAAGTCAGAACAGGCACAGGAAGTATGGGTAGATCGAGCTGTTTATCGTGTTATTACAATCATGCAATCGTTAAAACGAATGGTGAATAAGATGAAAATCAAAAACAAAGAAGGTCATCTTTTCCCATTGGTGGAGGTTGAAAGGTTAAATGAAATTATCGCAACGGACGAAGAAGACTTTCGCAGGCTGCTTCGTGAACACTTCACAAAAACGATCGAAATCTTATTAGAAACGGAAGACTCTATTGAAAACTTAACAGACGCCCAGCTAAAGAAACATATGGATGACAGTCAATTAGTGCTGGTTTCCCTAAGAAACCGTTATCCAACTTTGCGTCTATACAAACCGCAAACGACGAATGCCTTTCTATATGAAAAACCAAGAAAGCATCACTACACCACATGGGAAACCTTAAATAAAGGTTCTAAAGTAGAGGCAAAAGGAAGCGGGGGACAATTACTCGCGGCTAGAACCATCATCATGATGATGATCATGACATTCAAACGACAAGAAAATAGTTCAAACTGGTCCGTATTAATCACTGATAACCCATTCGGACAAGCGGTATCAGCACACATCTTAGATCCGATCTTCTCCATTGCTGATACATTAAAATTCCAATGGATCGTATTAGCTCCACCAGAACTAATCAAATTAGACGTCAGCCGGCGATTTCCTGTCTATTGGAAGCTAGAATTACAGCAACAAAAACAGGGTGAAGTAATGAAAGAAGTACTTCAACATGGGGGTAGAACCTTTGAGGATGTGGAGTTGAGTTTGTTTTAATAATTGTCCCTGACATTTCTTGAAGTATGTCAATATTTTATTTGTAGATTTCGTGTATCATGTTGTTGGATTTAGAAATATGGCATATGGTACTTTTGCTATTAGAGAAATTTAAAAGTTGATTATCTAAGCAGCCCTTCCAATTCTAAGGGCTGTTTTTAATTTGTATTTACCCTCGAAAAAAATAAAGTGAAAAAACTTTTCTACAACATCTTTAAGTAATTCGTAAAAACATAAAGGAAAATTTATTTTTTTATCGAATCTAATTATAAAGAGTACATTATATGACATTTCTTCGCAAAATATACCGCTTGACATTGATAATTTGTTTGAATTTGGTATAATTTTCTTAAGCAAACACAACCTAAACTGATTTAAGATGTAGATAATACTATATTTTTGAGGTGATGGTATGTGTAATAAGGAGGAGAAAGATATGGCTGTTGCTGAAAAAAGACTTGAAGAATTAAGAGCTAAAATCAGCAAGATTACCAAGAATGCTCCGGTACTTAGTGGTGAAGATAATATGATTGAGTTAAATGAAAATAATTCTTACCATAAAGTATGGTTCGAGGAAGACAGTTATAAGGAGAAATAGACGTTGGCTAAAGTTGGGGATGTTTATAAAGTTAGGATATATTTTAAAGGTAAATCAGGAACGAATAAACCAAGACCAGTATTAATAATTGATCAAGACGAAGAATACTTTACTATTGTTGAATTAACTTCTGTAGAACCTAAAGAACCACCGGGTTATTTTGACAACTGTAAACAAAAAATAGTTGATTGGGTTCGAGCAGGACTTGATGAAGAATCTTATGCTAAATGTCATAAAGGTAATATTCATAGAGTCGAAGAATCTAGGTTATTTGAGTATTTGGGAACCCTAACAGCTAACGACTTAATTAATGTACTTGAAAAAGTTAATGAAGTGAACTTATAGACGTCTAATTATGATGTCTTTTTATTTTGTTTACTCATCAGCATAGGCGAATTCTTTGTGTATCAAGGAGATAAGAGGCAAAACTTTTTTGTTCCAGAAAAACTTCAAAAAAGAGATATCTTAATGGAAATTTTATGGGAGTGAAAGGGTCTGACCCCAGATAAACTAAAGCTTTACTTTACTACGGGTACAGGCCCTATTCAAACTTGGATGTTTAATCGTATATTACAGCTTTTCCTTGTTCACGTAACTTTTTTAAAGAGGTAAGCATATGATTGATTTCTTCATCGGAATGTCTTTCCCATGAACTTAATTCAGCCACTATTTTCAAAGGCAACTTAGACCGATAAGAACGTGTTGGGTTTCCAGGAAATTTCTTGTCAGTTAAGTTCGGATCATTTTCAAAATCACCTAATGGTTCTACAATGTAAATTCTTTCTTTTGATTTAGATGTTGCTAATTCAGCACCCCATTTAGCCGCATCTAAAGTTGCAGTGAAATATATATAGTTGGATTTTTTGTCTTGGTAATTCGATAAGTGTTGCGGTTCTAACAGATCTCCAATTTTTAGTTCTGCTTTAGTACCATGAAAGAAAGGTACATTATCTAAGACATCTTTTTTGCCATTCATACTTAGACACCTCTTATATTTTTAGATTTGTAAATAACAGTATAGGGCAGGGATATTAGAAAGTGTAGTCTATAAATGATTTACCTTTAGTAGTATAATGTAAGTAGAGAGAATGATGAAAATTATGTTTAATTAGCAAGCAAAGATTATGCTGATGGGTTTCTTGGGACTATATTTAAAAAGTGATATTTTGCTGCAGACCTATAGGAAATAACTAAATAAAATAAAGCAACTAAAAGAGCCACCTTTAATCGGGTGGCTTTCGGTTTATATTGAAAAGCGAGATAAATTAATTGCCAGTACAATGCTTCAAGACAATCACTTCAACTGCTCCGGAAGGCTCTGAATCGACTGTACCACATGGTCTAGTTTGGCTTCGATCCGATGCAGTAAGTATAATGTTACGACGATCGGAAAACCAACCTCGCTGATCAATGGGATGAGCTCTTGCATGTCCCGTTCCTCCTATTCATAGTAAGATTGAGAAAGCCGGATCCCGAGGGATACCGGCCATTTCTCGTTAGATGATTTCATAATCGGTGACGTTGCGTTCGACGACGCGTGCACCTTCGATGGCGACTAAGTCACCACTCGTAGAATTGAATGCGTTGGACGCGATGATGCTTTCCATCGCTGTTTTAACAGCAGCTGGATCAATCGGCTCGGTTGGGTTATCCACCGTCAATTTTGCTACCTTGCCATGCTGCGTCACGAATTGAAGCTCTAATACTTTGGCCATTCCTGTTTCCTCCATTTCTTATCATTATAGGATGATTTCTGAATTGTCATTTCGTTCTACATTCACTAGTGTATTTGAGGTAAGGCTTCCAAGGGCATTGGCTCCCTGGAACAGCTGGTCGGCTGTTGCTTCAATCTTGATGTTGTTGTAGGACTTCGTTTTATAGATGGGCTCTCCTTTTTCGTTAAAACCTGTTTCGAACGTTAACGCAAGACGTGAACTTGTTATTACTGCTTGTGCCATGTCTATCACCTCCTTCACTCTCTATATAGAGAAAAAGAGAAGAAAAGGACAGGGGCATTTGCAATTTTTTAAAAGTTCCTAAAAAATAGGTCCATTAATGGCTAATTTATGACAATTTTCTAAAAAGGGGTGAAAATTGGATTTTTGGTTTGTTTTATATCAAATAGTCCGTAATTCTATGCAACTTAGTTAAAAACAATGGGAGGAGTGTGCTATAAATCACAGAGGCAGTAAGCTAAAAATGCGATCTGTCACCTAATGAGATGACAACGAACAGGAGGTAAGAACAATAGAAAAATAGGGAAATATATTATACGAAAAAATCATTTACTGTCAATATACAAGAACGCCCTCTCGTTAAGGAGCTTTGGCTCCCTTTCATCATGTAGTCATAAAAGGATAGGCAGATATACTCACACGGGATATAATGTTGTGGGGGTGTAAGAAATGGAGAGTATGGGTGAGATCAGTTTTATTCATGGAAGCGATTTCAATCAATTTGGTAAAAAAGTAATGATCAGTCAAGTGGCGTTTTCATTTTTGGAAAATAATTTTGAAGTATATGAAGATGTTCACGCGAAACTGGAACCGCAACAAGTCAAGCTAGTAGAAAAAAGCATTGCAGCCTCTATTCAGAAAAAGGAAGCGCTTTACTGCCCGCCATTAATTGTTTCGAGCCGTGGAGGAATCAAAAAAATGGAGAAGGGATGGGCCGTGCTGCCAGGAAGGAAATTGTACATATTAAATGGAAGGAAAAGCGTGCTCGGATTTCAATCAGTCATTTGTCTTTTACAAGAGAAAATAGCCAGAGCTGTTGGCACCAATCAACCAAGACTAGTAAAAAGACTTCGAACACAGTTGGAGCAGATACGATCCTATCCACTGTCCCTGCAAATCTATCTGGATTTAAAACAGGATGAAGAAAGAAAGCTAGTTAACGACATCAGCATCGTGGAAAACAAACTGCATATAGGTGTCATTCTCCAGTATGACCAGCGGGATGGATGGACCTTAATTTCTAGAAAAATAGCTAAGAACCTTGAATCAATCATGGAGATTGAAACGGAGAAATCACGGCTGACGGAACAAAGCTCAGCACTGACCTCTCTCATTAACTTAAGGAAATGCTTAGTGACGCTGTTTGAAGGCAATGTGAATGGTCATGATGAAAAACCACCAATTTCCCGGCAGGGGGTAGAAAATATCGGTGAAGCATTCTGTCTGAAGTGGCTAGAGCTCTTTCCAAAACGATATGGAGATAGATGTCGGTATGTCTCTGGGTTATCGGGGATACAAATTTCCTTAGCCTTAACGGTATTTAGATTAGTTAAAACGCACAAGATTACATACTATGAAGCGATCAAAAGACTAGTAATCTTAAAAACAGCATGCACATGGCAGCACGAAGATCCTCTATTTGCGCACATCTACGACACGACATCAGGTAAAGTAAAAAACCATGCAAGCAAGAAAGCGATTGTTCAAACCTCAGATACGTTTTTATCAATGATTGAAAAGGGGCGAGGATCCATTTGATGATGACAGATGGAATGTTTTCAAAAAAGCAAGGATTGTACCTTGCATCCCTAAGCAGCTTAATTCAAAGAGTGCAGGAAAGAACGATTATTTTAAGAGAAGTCAATCCGTGTCATGTTCGAAACTTCAAACAGTATATTCTTTCTTATGTTGAAAAACAACCATTGTATATTCCACCATTGATTGGCCACCTCGATGAAGGGGAGCTTAAGGATGGGTTCGAGGGAAGAATTTCTATGATTGAAGGGTCGCACAGGCTTAAAGGGTTCGTACAGCTTTTTGAAACATTGGAAAAAAAGAAAAATATACAGGAAGCTGAAACAGCAAGCTCACTTCTCACTATGCTCAAGCACACAATGATTACCATGCAATTATATGAAGGTCTCCAAGATGAAGAAAGAGATCAATTGTATGTACATCTTCATACGTCGGAAAGCTGGATAAAATATCATGTAGCGTTGAATAAATCGAAGGGTGGTGGAAGGAATGTGAACCAAGTTATCAGCCGTAAAACCCCAGGCAAACGTCCGGCCAGACAAAAAACCAAGGGGCTTTAACACTAAGTCGGGTATACCAACTTAAGGTTAGTATACTCTCATTCTAAAGAAATGCAAAATAAATTCCCTACTGAAAGAAGAGTGGAAAACTTGAAAAAGGTGAAAACCTACATAATCAATCAAGAGACCGTACTTTTAACAGGAGAGTATGATCAATATGGAAAGCTGTGCACAAGAGTGATTGAAGGAGACCAATCGATCCTGGTAGATCACCCGCCGCTAAAGGTCATCTCCAAATCTATTAATTATTTTGGCTTCAGTCTAAAAGGGGCAATTGAAGGGGCGAAAACGATTCTTGGGAAGGTGAAAATGTGCCCGATCATGATCTGCCCGGTCCAGGATATTTGTATGTTTCCGCATACATCACCAGTTAATCATGATTGTATTTGGTTCAATCATTCAAACGTTCTTCATACTCAACCAATGGGGCGGTACACATTGGTCGAGTTGAGCAACGGCCGAAGCATCAAAATTCAAGCAAGACACACTGCTTTTAACAACAAAAAGCAAAAAGCGGGTGATTTGCGACGGATTATTCATGAGCGATCTCATACTAAAATCGTTCTCTATCTTGAACCGAAGCAGGAATATGAACGATGCAAGGAGACAGGGAGAATACATTTTGAACAACGGACATAAAGCAGGCAGGACCTTTCTATAAATCAGATGAAACGAACGGGTGCAGAGCAGTCCGATCCCGTTCGTTCCTATCCATTGCCATACGATTATTTCTGTTAAAAGGGAGAACGAAGTCATGAAGGGCATTTATAAACGTACAAAAACAGGCAACTTTACACAGATCCATAATGAAATCAGAAACACGAATCATCTTCCTGCAATGGGATTAGTGTTCCTGTTAGTCTCATTGCCAGAAAATTGGGTGATTAATAAGAAGAACCTTTATCAGACCTTCGGCAAGGCGATGGTCGAAAAATGCATCCCAATCTTAGAAGACGCAAAATTATGGGTCAGTTTCAAATATCGTGATGGCAAGCTCAATAAGTTTCATTACATCGCTTCTGATGAGCCTTTTACGAATGAAGAAATTAGCGGCGTCATAGATGATCTATATAAATCGGGTTATAAATTAATGAACATCAGCCCGGGATTTGAGCATTTAATGCAATCAAAAATAGCGGGGAATCCTTTTTATTCAGCGGATGGAATAGACGAAGCCATCACTTCAATAGGGACGGAAGAGGACAGAACGAAGAATAGAGCTGCTCAACAATTAAAAAATGAGGATGATTTCTGCCCTTCTTCAAGGAACGATTTTCAAGACTTGAACATCAACGATTCAGCATCAAGCTTTGAAAATCACCAACTAATAAAGAAAGAAGAAAAGAATAAACAAAAAAGAAAAACAGATCATATAAACCTTTATATAAAGAAAGCTAATTTTATGAATTCTGATGATTTTAGAAAGGCATTAACTGAAATCTGTGATCAACATTATGCAACATTTGCAGCAGGCCGTTGGAGTAAGAAAGCATGGCATACATTAATCAGTGCTTTCGTTACGCAAACCATTGAAACAGGAAAGTTTAAAGAGGTGCCAGAGCATAGTCTTGATGCCTATGCACTGTCTTCGCTTCATAACATAGCGTCCAACTCAGATGCGAAAAAGGAAGTCAAACCAAAAAGGAACTATAATCCAACAAATCCGATTTTGCTATGGGATTGGTTACATGACAGTTCGGAAGAGAATGAGTATGAATTGGATGAGGTTCCTTATTAGGTGAAAATTACTGTGCTAAACTGATTGTATTAAGATAAAGGAAACTTTATGTATATGTGTGCTGGCGCCTGTTCCCAAGTAAGTGATTAGAAGGGAAGATGAGAGAATTGTTAATCGCCGAAATGAAGGGGAAAATCCCTACTAAACTTCAAAACTCTGAAGATTTATTAACTTCATCTGTTATAGGTACTTTTCGATATTTATCTTCATCAACCTATATTCAATCGGTGTTAGAATCGAGCATGAATATAAAAGGGAGGCGTTTATTGTTTGATACTCCTATTAAAAAGTGTTTGTTTGAGTTTTGGCCTAGACTCGACGACTCTGAGCCCGATGTACTTTTACGTTTAATAGATGCCAATGACCATGAGTACCTTCTTTGTATTGAAGCCAAATTCTGGTCAGATAAATCGAGTGAAGAAGATACAACAATAGATGTAGAAGAAAGGAAAAACTGGCAGCGTGATCAACTTGCAAGAGAAATAGAGACGATCCATACGGTAGATTGTCACAAATTTATGAAGGTTAACCAGGAGAAATTGAAAAGAATCATGTTTGTCTACCTTACAAATGATACATATTTGCATTTTAAAGAAATAAAAGAAAGTATTAGTTTTGTAAAAGACATTGATTTTTCAATTGATCATATCTATTGGCTATCATGGAAACAAATCTTTAATGTAATTAACAGCGTTAGTCATTTCCAAACGCCCCAAGATGCTATGTTGCTAACAGATCTAGGACGATTATTAAGGAAGAAAGGTTTAGTAAGTTTTAATGGGTTTCATAATATGCAGCATGTTTACCCATATGTAAACAGGTATCAATATGAAAATGCACATAAGCATTATTTATGGAGTGAAATGAAAGCTGTTGACAAAACAATATGGAGTTACGGAGGAAAATATAATGGATGATAATTCAAATTTGATTCAATCAATAAATAATGTTAGAAATCTTATCCATAATTCAATACTAATTTTAAGAGATTTAGATACTTTGCTTTCTAAATATAGCTTTCAACCTTTAAATGGGAATGCATTAGGATCGGAATCGAGTAAAAGCCTTTATCAATCTATGACGGGTTACAGAACATTTTTACCGCAATACATGGCTAGACAATATGCACTTGAGAATGACATTGAAGAGAGAAAAGTGAAAAAGATTTTATTTACAAATATTCAATTGTTCCATGGTTATTATGATGAGATTCCCCCAGTATTAATTAACAGTATCATTTCACTTCCGAATCATCCTAAAAACTTAAAAAATGATATTCAAAACTGGTGGCTAAAAAACACTGTCTACGAAGATGTGAAATGGGAAAATGTAAAGAAACATGGAGAATTAAATGAACATGTTGATGATGAGGGATACAAAACCATTTTCTGGTGTAACGATCTTTTATCTTTTCAAGGCCAAAAAGAATTAAGTAATGAGGTTGAAAAATCCGTGCAAATATACAATCGTACAAATGACCAACAGGTATAGTGATAGACATCGTTCTTATCTTTTATTAGACAGATCCTTATAGTTAATAACTAATTATAAGTCTAAGAAAATTATTATTTGGATAGGAATCAATTTGGTGTCTTTGATTGATTTAACCAACCGAGAGGTAAATCAATTCTTTCAAGAGACACCCATCAATTTTGATTATACTAATCGAAATTGATGGGTGTCTCTAAGTTCAATAAAGAGGGTGTGAGCAGGATGAAAATGAAAACTATCGATGAGTTACTAGATTGGGAGGACGACTGGCTTGAACGTGATGGATTCGATGAAGGGGAAGAGAGAAATGCTTGGCTGGAAGAAGGAGTGCAGCTGTACAAACAGTTTATTCAAATCGATAAGAGGGAGCCTCGTTATTCTATCACCCTTTCTGAGCTTTATTTAGAAGTAGGCCGTGACGAGAAATTAAAAAGAGGAAACCAGCTTAGAGCTTATGAAACATTGCGATCAGCCACTATTCATGCACCGAATAAGCCAGATGCTTTTTATCATTTATCCTTCTTACTAGCTAAGGAAAAAAGAAGATGGGAAGCGGTCCTATTTTACGGAAATGAGGCATTGGAAAAAGGATTAACCAGCAGCAGAAGGATTAAACTACTTTGTAATTTGGCACTTGGCTATGCAAGGCTTGGGTATCTTTCAAAATCACGAACATTGTTCGAACAAGCAAGAGAGTTAGATACAGACATGGATCATGAATGGTTTATTGAATTATATTCTGATCGAATCAAAGAGAATCGCAGGGAACCGATTTTATTAAAAGAGACAAATGAGAAAAGAAAATTGGTCTCAAGAGAAGATTATACAACTGTGATAGACGATGCAATGGATGGAAAATGTGTTGTGTTAGATTTAACAAAAGAAGATAAATTTTTTCGAGCTGGAAAGGATGATATCCGTCTGGAACGAAAAGAAGCTGAAATTCTCGGTTATTTAATGGATCATTCGATGACATCCTGCCCAAAAAGGAGAATTGAAGAATCTGTATGGGAGGATCGCAAGGTAAGTGCTTCAGCAGTAAAGCGGTATATAACAAGTATCCGAAGAAAGCTATCGCAGGCAATGGGGCGTGAAGATATTTCCGAAGCCGTGTTAGTCACAACAAATGATGGGTATGAATGGAAATCTGACATTCCATCCATCGTCCTCCGTTAGACTGGTTACGAAAAAGTAACCGGTCTTATTTTATACTTAGGCTACAAAGAAAACAGGAGGATGATCAATATGAACTTAATGAAATTAGAAATGATGAATGGAACAGAACGTGCAGCAGAGGCATTACAAATGAGAGGGTTGTTTGTTGAAGTCAAGAACGACATCATTGAACTAACAAAAGAAAATACTAAACAGGATATCGAAAAGGTGTGTCAGTTGCTAAACAGCTTGAACATTCCTACATTATGGATTGCTAGTAACAAGTTTCAGGTATTGGTGAACCGGTTACCGATTTCAATGATGAAAAAAATCATGAATATTCGTGGTCACGAATTTCCAGTTAGTATGAACGGTTATCACTACCTTTGGAGAGCATTTGCACAAAGACGGTTTGGCATAAAAGTGAATGCACTAGACTTGGATCCACAAGTAGCAATGATGGTGAAAATGTTAAACCTTGCAGGCATTACAACATTAGCAGGCTGCAACGGACATCACCGTTATGCACCTAATTTTCAATTATCCGGTGTATTCCAGGGTGCTTGGATTAAAGTCATTCAAGAAAAATATTTAAATGAATGTGTGCTTCATTATAAATGGAACATCCACTTCGGAAACCAATCGGGCTCAAGTATCATTGCTGAAAAAACACCAAACGAAAGCTGGGACATGAACAAAATCTATCAGGACACAGTACAAATGGCAACTGTTATAAAGAAACACGCAGATGAAATTCGACACCTCAAGAACCACACATTCAAAAGGGATGGGGAAATGAAGGAGATTGGGAAACGGTTTGTGTTTGAGAAGGACTATGTAGGGGTTGTGGAGTGGATGAGAGGGGTTGTTAGATATTAAGCTCCTGAATTCATAATTTATTAAAAGGCTTGTAAGGGATATTTCCGGAAGCTAAGAGCATTCCTGCTAGAATTTGTTGGGGAGTAAAAGGCAAGGCTTGTTCTCCAGTAAAGTAAAACTTTGCCGTACTGGGGGACAGGCCCTTTATTTCAGAGGAACGTTATCAGACAGTCACTGAGCTAAGGAATGATTTTAAGCGGGCCGTAGAAAAGCACCTCCAGCAAGAAACAAAAGAAAAGTATGTACCAAAAGCTACACTTGTTGAAAAAAGGGATGCGCTTGAATTAGCAATTACTAATTGCAAGTTAGGGAAATTTAAACTTGCAGAAAAGATTCTTCAAACAGAGATTGCAAATGATCATGTATATCCCGACTTACTTCTTCAGTTATCATTCGTTTATTTTAAAACGGAACGTCGATTTGAAGAATTACAAACAATAGATAGTATTAATATAAATGCCGTTGAAGAAACGAGAAGAGAAACCTTCATAACCTCCTTGAATGAATTAAAAGAAAGAATTCTATTCTCAATTAAGAAGTTCGAACAAGCTATGAAAATATATCAACAATTAGTACAACAACAACCTAATTCTATAGATTATCGCTACCGATTAGCAATATGTTATGGCCTTTGTAATCAGGAAGATAAAGCAATTCAAATTTTAGAGGATATTAATCAAGAGACTCCAGGAGTTTGGGTAGTAGTTAAAAAATTAGGTCTGGCATTCGAGCAAAAAAGAGAGTACGAAAAAGCAAGGGGATATTTCAAATATGCTTATAGACTAAAACCGGATGATCTGGAAGTGAAAGAAAAGTTGGAAAAATATGATTTTTATCTTTGATGATTTCAGAGTGAAAAATAACCTAGTATGAGACTATAATTATTTTTGAAGAATTTTTAAGTACATTATATTGAGGAAGGGGAAGGAAGAAGGAATGGATAAATTAGATATAAAACAAAGGGTGTTAGTTACATTCTATATTGAATATCAAAAGGACCTGCCAGAAATGGAAAAGGTTAATGCAACTGATTTAGGTATTTCTCACGATATATTTAAAATGGCACTATTAAAATTAATAAATGAGGGTTTGATAACTGGGGTAGAATTTACTAGAGGAGGTCAAGGCAATAAGATACTTGGTGCATTTACAACAAACATACTTATGACCTCGAAAGGAATTGACTATGTAGAACAAAAGCTTGGAATAACTCCTACCTTAACTGCTGGTGAAAAAGTTAGAGAAGTTTCGAAAAAGGTGGCGGAATGGGGATATAACGAGATTAAGGATTTTACAGTAAAAGTAGCTGCTGAAATAGCAAAAAGCGCAATGGGATTAAACGGAAAATAGTAAAATCTTAATTTGTGATAAATTTTGTAAAGCAGAAGTTTAACAAAATAATTTAATGTATGACCTGGAAATTTGGCACCAATAATATACTGAATATTGTATCAGGAATTCACATTACCAGACAATTAAATCCTTAAATGAAAAACAGAAGTCAGTATATCTAACTTATTTGAGCTGGATGTAATCTTTGAAAAACAGTTTATTGTAAGGTTAAAAAAAGAACGAGATGGGAGGGAAGTTCCTCATTAAATTCTGTGAAATTTATTAACTATCATAAAAGAATTAGAAAAAATGTACATTAGATAGCAGGTTCATCGAGTAGGTGGTATATCAAAAGAATAGATGTTGAAGAGAGTATTCCTTTAAGTTCATTAGTGGTGACTTTAGCATCAATTCACCGACTAAGTGAGCTATCCAGATATGAACCGCTAACTTTGTCTAAACATTTAAGTAGTCAACATAACTGGCTAATTTCAGAATGCATAAAAAATGCTCCATATCAATTTATAAATGAAATCGCATCGGAGATAACTGGAGAAGAATTTTTAGTGCCGAGATCAGGTATCTAATTTATTGTAATTTATTGAACAGTAACCCGTAGGAGAATTAATATAAAATGGCAAAAAATAATAAAGTATTTTCATTAGGTAAAACCTTCGCTTTATCTATTGTATTTATTGTGATAGGTATACTTTTAACAGTTATTGCAGAGAAATTTTCTATTTTTCCAATTAAAAATAATATAGAAACTATGCTCTTTACAATATGGTCAGTACAAGCAACGGTTTCAACTTTAACAATAGCTATATTAGCTCTGTTAATTAGTCTTAATAAAGAAAAAAGATATGGGATAAATATATTGGACTTTATGTTAATTTCAAGTAGAAAGTTTCTAACTTTTCAGGATGAAATATTAATTATCTTATTATTGATTATAATTCAATACATATTTGTATCCTGCTTGTGGTTATCTGGCTCGATTTTCTTATTTATAGTTGGATTTCTAATAATAATTAGAATTTTATATGTAAGTATTAAAGTTCTTTTATTTGAAGATGATGTTCAAAAAGACATAACTAATTATATTATAAGTTCAATAAAAGCAGAATTGGCAAATGAGAATGAAAATTTTAGGAGTAATAATAGTGAAGATATTAAATAACTTATATTTACATACCATTGAGTCTATGGAAAATAAAGATATAGACGTATTAAATACTAATATTAGTATGTTTCTAACCATATACGAGACAATATTGGAGGAGAGCAAGGACTATGATAAGTCGGAAGTCCTAAAACAATGGATAAAGTATATTAATTTTCTTGGGAGTAAAGCTATAGAAAATGGCTTATTTGAAGAACTAACTGATCTACTTGAAACTGTATATAAACAGTCTTCACCATATGAATTAGATGTGGAATTAAACGAAACAATACAAAAACTAATAAACGTTTTTAGAGAATCAGAAAGTTTTGTTGAGTTAGAGAATATCCCAATAAAAAAGTTACTAAAGACGATTTATGTTACTTCAAGTGAAGAACTATTTCCAAAATTTGTTCGAATATACTTCGCAATATTGAAAAATAAAAATCTTAGTGAAGAAGAAAAAGATCAATTAATTTCTAATATAGTAGTAAGTGGGATGTTTTATCTATATACAGAACCTAAAAACAGGACAGAAAAGGAAAAAGACATTTTTTTAATAATATTGTATACGTCTAAATACATGATTGATAATAAGGATTTTAATAGATTTATTAAGTTATTAGGAAAACTTAAAGAGAATTTAATATTTGAGGAACATCTTCAAAAGTTATACTTATATATTAGTTGTTACTTATACTATCTCGGTTATAAAGAGGAACTGGCTACTGAAAGAAACTATCGTGAATTTATTAAAAAATATTACGAAAATCTTATGGTGCCGGAATTAATTTATTCAGACTTTTGGTTGAACTATGATGAAGTAAAGACTATACTTGATCGTTGGGAATGGTATCCACAGGGTGAAGTAAAAACTTTGATAATGGAAGATGTAGTTATAGAATTCTTCGTTTTTTTAAGTCTCTCTGTCGGGAGAGATGAATTTATAAATAGAATTGAAAAGGATGAATTGTTTAGTTTCTTAGATAGTAATCTCAACAATGAAGGGAATTTTAGAGAAAAAACCGAAGAAAACTTTAAAATTTTTAAAGAAGAATTAATGGGAATTAAAGTAGAGGATTCCTCACCTGAACTGGAAAATTTAAAATATCACTTAACAACAAGATTTAGAAAAATAAAAAGTGAAGAGTATAATAATTTAAGTAGAAATAGAGAAATAATAGATTATAATATGAAGAATATAAAAGAGTGTTTTGCAATTTTAATGGCTAAAAATCCACTCTTTAATAGGCTGACTTTTGGAGAGAAAAAGGAAACTATTAAAACAACCAACGTCTCCTATAAATTAACACGTAAATATAATTTAGGTTTCTTTGCTTCACACAAGCTAAATAACTCATATGTTGATAAAGATCTTTTTAGGCATTTTGAAAAATTTATAGTTGATCTATTGATAGAAAATGGGTTCGAGTCAATAAAAATCGATTATAGACGGAATGATAAATTAGATATTCTATTTAATTTAATTCAACAACTTCCTGAAAATAAAGTAAACACACTCCTATCTGGAATAAGCGGTCCATCCTTGTATAATGAGAGTGAAACTAATAAAATGATTTATCAGAAGACTTTAGAACAGCTGAAGTTCGCAAAAATTAGGCTACCAGTTTGGATTGCTTATAATAATGAAGAAACATATATACGAGTTAAAAATATAAATGTTAATATAAATTCTCTAACCAATGAAGAAATTGAAGAAGAACTTAATAAAAATAAAGTGACGGAAGACTTATTTAAATTTCATTTAACAAATAACATCTTTACTTTTGTGAATGAAGAAGAAGCAAAAGAATTTCTAAATGTATCAAAAGTATCATTTTCAATAGATATTGAATTAGAGTTATTGCATGAAAATAAAGATAATGGATTTATAGTAATATCAGAAGTGATAAGATAAGCAATTTAGACAAAACCAAAGAACTTGATCTATATTATCCTTTGGAAAAGCAGGAATAAAAGCAATGAAGGAAGAGAAGGAAAATGAGAAAAGATGGCGAAACTTATTAGTACGCCCACTGAAATTTCGAATCGTGAGCGGGGTTATTAGTGTAAAATTCGAACTAACCCCTTGTTCCTATTGACTTTCTTTTCCTATCGCCTAAAAATGCGACTTAAAATCGTGTTCCTAAGAAATTTTTATATTAACTTATAAGTAAGAGTAAAGCAGGTGAAAAATTATTCACCTGCTCTACTTATTTTACACAATTTTTACACATCGCCCACACAAAACCTTATAAACTCAATAACTATTAATCTAGTACGACCCCGACCACCGAGGTCGAACTTAAAAGTATTTTCAAGCTGACTTTTATCTTAGTGAAGACTTCCAAGATTTTAATACTGTTTTTCTCAAACTCTCTCAAATAAAAAAGGGGATGCTAGTGCCTATCCCGCGTGGTAAAGTATTACTGTAGTAAATGAATTGGGTAAAAATTTTGAATAAAAAATAGGGTAAAGGTTCTTGAACTAGGACCTGTACCCTATTTCTTTATTTTCCATATATACTCTTCTTAAAATTGGCTTCATAACTCCTCGTATCAAAATCACGAATAAAGGGAGATACTTTTTTAAATGTGTCACCTTCGTACAAAAGATAGCATTCCTTCCTCGCTCTCGAGATGGAAACGTAGAGGAGTTTTTTCTCTTTATTTAAAAGGTTATCAAGGTCTTTTGAATATAAGTCGCTCTCCATCATTTCTTTTTTCGTATAGTTTGCCTTCAGTTCATCCATTGCTTCCTGATTAGGATAATGCGTTTTATCAAAATGAATGATGAATACATAATCAAATTCTAGGCCTTTAATCGAATATGGATCAGTAAAGAAAATAGGCTTCTTGATTTCTTCATAATTAAACCTGGTTCCATAACGTTCAGTTGAAACTAAATCAAATTCACGGTCTAGAAAAGTTTTAACGGTAACATTCGATTGGTTTTTCAGGTGTAGATCGGAATACCTGTGAATTACCGCAATAGTGGCATCTTTATGGTTTTTATAGATGTCTTTAATTTTTTTGATCAAATACTGTACCATTTTTTTAGCATCGGCTGAATAGTGAATCTCTGGGGGTGGACCGGAGCGGACAAAAATTTGATCATCTTCTCGGTCGTTGTCTACATCAATAAATTGAAGCTGGCTTGCAAGCTCCATAATTTCTTTCGTTGAGCGAAAATTTTGTTTCAATTTTCGATTTCTTTTTCCCGCTATAAATAAGCCAAGCTCCCTAAAGGAAACAGGGGAGCGTTTGTAGATCTGCTGCTTGGCATCTCCTGCCAGTGTGATCGTTTTTTTCGTCAATCCCGTTAAGGCCTTAATTTGCATCGGCTGTAAATCCTGCATCTCATCGACAAAGATATGGTCATACCTAAGATGATCTGCAAGCCCATTATTGATTTCATTCAACAATTCCAATGCAAAATCTTCCATATCAAACTCTCGGTGCTCATAATTCGTACTCATTAGCTGATTGTACTTCGTAAATAAATGAAAAATAGTTTCTTTCTGCTTTCCTGTCACCAAAGGTTTATTTCCTCTACCTGTCCTTGAAGTATCCAGGTATTTCTCTTTTGTGATTAATCCGTTACCCTTCATCCATAAGAATTCCTCAATAAGAAATTTGACAGTATGGGATTTAAAGAGCTTCTCATATTGTTGATTCTCCTTAGACTCGTTAAACTGCGCCAAAATCGAATGAACTCTGCGAAAAAGCAAATCTTCATGCCTTTTAATGCCAGCAGGGGTGATCGAGATGTATGGCAAAAAAGGATAGCCGCACTGCAATAATATTTTACGAGCCATATGATGAAACGTTAAGATATCAATATCGTGTTTCTCTTTAATACTAGTATATAAGGAAGATAAATGTATTTTCTTCTTTGCATCCTGAATTAAAGTTTGGTTAAAGGATACAAACAATACCCGCTGCCGTTCTTCCTCTTGTTCTAAAATTTTTAATAAACGAAAGATAAGCATTAGGCTTTTGCCACTGCCGGCAGAACCTTGAATGATCATTTGCGGTTCGTTTTGCTGGACAATTTGGTCCTGTTCGTCTGTTAATTCTACATTGGGCAAAACGCCCTCTACATTAAAATACTGCTGCCAGGTTCGAGCAGATTTCCTCGCAAAGGTTAGAAACTTTGAATTAGATGCGACTGCTGTCAATTGGATACATTCCTTCCATACAAATTGTTAGGTGAGGACACATGCTACAATGGTGACCGTTATCGGCTTCTACTTGATGTTGGTCAATAAACTGCACAAATTGATTCAAAAGCACTTTCTCGTTGAGTCGGCCATCTTCATATTGATTTCTCGCTTTTGTCCGATGATTTTCCCTGTACACACTCCTTAATTTCTGAAGGCGGTTCATCGCCTTGGGATATCGGACATTATCATATTCATAATATTTTCTGAACTTCGCAGGAAACTCGGTAGTTAATAAATTCAATTTTAAGGCTCCAGTCCATTGTGGAAAGAGAGGGAAGAGCGCTTCTTCCACTTCTTTTCTACCCCCGGATTGCTGCTCAAGCAGTGAGGATATTGTTGCAAAAGCCAGCCTTTGGTGAAAATCCGTTTCATAGATTGGCTGCTGCTCGATAATAGAAGTAAAGAAAAATTTTCTGGCACAAAAATCAAGGTCGAGCCAGTATAGATTTGGAAATTCACCTTTAATTGGTATTAAATCCTCTTGCCCGCCTTTTTCATGACGGATTGGCTCCCGCCACTCAAAATTATCATCTTCAGCTGGCAATGTACTTTGTGATTCGCCATAAATCTCCGTTAAAAATTCTAAATATATACTAGGGAGGTCATTTTCTCTTAAATTTTTGATCCAGCTTATTTCCAAATTGCCTTCATAGAATGCAACCAGCGAATAGAGGTTGTACAAGGATATTTCAGGAGCGTATTTTCGGCTTAAAAAGTCGACCAATAAACAATGCAGCAGAGTATTCTTTTGCTTATGATCAGGTGTAATCATTTCCTTTAGTCTTGAATGCTTCAACCATTTTGGTAAAGCTGGAATCACACTAGGGTATGAAAATAAACTGATATCCGTAACATGCAATGTTCTATGCTTGCTGAATAAGAAAGAAGGGATCTGCAAGAATCCTTGCACAGGTTCAGTTTCCTGCTGTTTATCCGATAATAATAGATTTAAAAGATCAAAAAGCTCCGGCTGATAGCATTCAAACGATTCATTTAGCTGAATGTTATAAATGCTTTGATAATACGCAGCTTGTTCTTCGTCCCAGTGTCGGCTAATACGGACGATGGCGCTTGTGAATCTTTTTAAATATTCATTAGCGTCCATTGTTTCTGTATCGTTTAATACCAAATATTGCAATTTTTTTTGCAAATCAACGGTTAATTCATAGAGCTGTTTGATGGTCACTTGGTAGCGGTGCCTATGAACGTAAGGCAGGACACGAAAAGGATTCGAAAGATAGCGTTTTACCCGGTTTTTTCCACTTTTTTCGGCGCCTTCATCATCGAAGACTTTGCTCACTTCACTAAGTTCTTGGAGGGTGGCGAGTCGCTCAATGATTTCTTGAATATTTTTGACCCCTTCCATATAACCTCGCAAATCCTTCACTAAAGCTTTAGAATCTACCCCCGACACATTCCTATCAAATACCCAGGCAGAAGTGATTAATTCCTCATATGTCTGATAAGACAAATACAATTCGTCGTTCCGTTTTTCGCATCGCTGCAAGAAATAAATGAATTTCCCGTATATATTCTCATATTTTGAATTAAAGGCTGTCGTAACAACGGTGTTTACTTTATCGCGATCAGCTGCGACCCATGCGTATGGATCTTTTCGTTCATGGAAATAGGTCCGAAAATGCTCGATTAAGTTAAAACGCATAATGGCGGGGGAAGCCTCATCCTGCATATTTTCTTTCTTGCCATCTAAGAAACCGGCGAATTTCGTTCCTTTTGTATGATGAGGGCGTTGTAATACTTCCCATTCTTTAGGTTCTTTCCTCGACAAACCATGGTAGATTTTTTGCCAGCCTTTATAGGCAGCTGGAAACCGGTTCTCATATGGAATGCGAAAAATAATCTTGATCCCAATGCTTCTTAACGCATGCACAAGCCTCATTGCGGTCGCGGACATAAGCTCCATCCCGTAAAAATAAATGGCTCTACAAGGTTGTAATTTTTCCTTCAAATAACCTTTGTTCCTTAAATGCTTTTTGGGTGAATGATGAGTAACAAATTCATCCTCTTTTAATTCTTCAACAATCTTTACGACCAGTTTTTCTTCGTTGTTTCGAGCATAGGTTTGATCAAAAGGAAGTCCACTTTCTTCAATAAATCGAAAAGTAATCATCATTTCACGAATGGAAGATAACAGATGCTTAGCTTCAACGGTAGTTTCTTTTAGCAATAAAGCTCTAATTTTACTTTTTAAGTATACGTCTGTCAGTGAATGATACCATTCTGGAAACAAAAGAATTTGAAGTTGTTGAATAGATAATGTTTGCATCTGGTATTTTTGTGCAACATCGACCATGGATTCTGAACCGAAAATGTGCATTTCATCGGATCGGTGATCGATTTTCTCCTCATCTAAAAACTGCTTGAGATTAACGTATGTTTGGACTTGAAACAAGATTTTCACTTCCTTTGACGATAAGATCGCTCCACGTACGAATAGAGAAATTATTTGTTTGATCAGGAGATTGCACGAAAGCTCCTTTCTTCGCCCTCGTGAGCGCTACATAAAGTAATCTTGTTTCTTCTCCTGCTAGTTCGGTTGTTTCTTCTCTTCTCATACCTTGATAAAATTTGTTCTGAATCCCTCCTTTATTGGTTAAATCAGCTGAATATCCGATGTTGTCTCCATCTAAGAGAACGTCCATACCGGTAAATTTCTCGAAAGGCTTGTTCGTGTTGGGGATAAAGACATAATCAAATTCGAGGCCTTTCGCTTTATGGACCGTCATAATTTTGATTCTTTTTTGGTCTTGTTCTTCTAGTGCCAATATCGATTCTGTATTATTTCCAGTCATGGAAATAGATAAATGCCTTTCGATAGCAAATAGGGTAGGGACCGAATAACGAAATGATTCCTTCAAAAGTATGAGCAGTTTTTCCAAATTCATCGCATATTCTCTTTCTTGAGTTCTTGCTTCGGCTTCAATCATGTCAGCTGGAATGTGAGTCTGTTTTTCTCTTTTGGCTGTATAGAGCCTCTCTGCATATCTCTTTGATGGTTTTATTTGATATATTAATTTTTCTAACACCTCGAAAACAGGCCGCTTGTCAAAATAGTCAGCAAATGCCGACAGATGTGGGTCTAGATCTGATAGCAAAGGCTCAATATACATTTTTTCCGAGGAATACGAACCAATTACATCCAAAATCGTTGTGGAACGGTCTCCGTAGGAAGACAGGTGCAAGGCCAAACGATTTTTCCATACATTGGGCTGCAGGAAACGTCTAATTAATAAATAAAATTCACGTACAGCCAGAGAGCGGTAGAAAGTGCCGTCTTGAACTGTTCGGAAGGCGATCTGCTCTCTTGACAGGATGGATGCTATTTCAAGAACTTCTTTATTCGTGCGAACAAGAATGGCTGTATCATTGTATTGATATTCTTCCAAATCCTCCAGGAACTCGCGATTTCGATGCCAGTTCTTTTTCACCAATCCGACTGCAGCCAGATCATTATCATGGATTGGCTTCAGATGATCTCTATCTTTGTATAGAAAGCCGTTGACCCACTTCGGCCAGCGATTGAACATATAATTAAAATGATGAATGAGCAACCGATTTGAACGGTAGTTTTTCTGAAGTGAAAAACGAGCGAAATTTGAGATGAGCTCTTCAATCTGCTCGAAAGCCGTATAATCAGCACCGCGGAACCTATATATGCTCTGCTTTACGTCTCCAACCACAAATAATGGGGCTTTAAGCATTTTTGAGAGCCATCCAAAAAAAGCCACCTGCGTTCGGTCAGTATCCTGAAATTCGTCGATCATGATCGATTTATAAGTAAATTCTTCAGGGAGTGATGCTGAATAAAGTGATTGCAGTTCGCTAATTAAATCATTTACATCTAAATAGCCTTCTTCATTTTTAATTCTGTTCAGCTTGCTGTATGTATTTTTAACAAGAAAATTAAGCAGATGATTCATTTCTTTTGTATCGTCTCCAAAAGAAAGGTCCATAATTTTAGAAGAGTCTAGAGCTAGATTGTCCAGGTGATCCAATATTTTTTCTACTAATGACACGATTTCATACTGAGGAACATAAAGCCATTCTTTGAATTTATCTTTATATTCCACCGTGTACGCATCAATCGAATCTTCAATAAGGAGGCGTCTTTGATAGCGATATCCCTTTATTTTAATGCGGTCATTGCTAACATATTCCTTTCGATTTGAAGGGAGAATGCGTCTTGCAAAAGAATGAATAGTGCCAATGGCCATATCCCTAAGTTCTTCCATCCATAATAAATACTTTCGATCTTTCGTGCATGCGTAATAGCCGCGAAGTTTTTTCAGCAGTTTATCTCTCATATTTGACACCGCTTCGTTTGTAAAGGTTACGACGACCATTTCATTAAACTGAATAGGGACATCATTATGCCTTAGAAAGAGGAGTCGATCAATCATTACCGTGGTCTTCCCAGTGCCGGCACCTGCGTTCACGAGTATATTTTCATCAATAGGAGAATGCTCAATAAGGTATTGTTCCATATTAAATGTTTCAAACGCCTTAGATAATTCTGTTAATTGCTCCTGTGGAATATTTCCATTTTCAAAGCAGAAGCGATTCCCCTGGTACCAAGAATCGGAAGGCAAGGTAAACACTTGCAAAATCGAATACTCTTTAGCTGTTTGCAAAAGAGGAGATTGAACGAAATCAAAAGGTGTCGGTGTAAAAAAGTATACCTTTATTCCATTTTCAACATCATTGATTATCGTATCAATATTTTCATCTGTTACTTCTGGTTCATAATAAATTTTGGAATACATTTCATAATCCTCCAAGAAATGACTATATGTCTATTATACTATTTGTGAATGGATTCAGTAAGTGAGAAGCTCCTAACCAACTTTTAACTAATATTATTCCTCTTTTTTAAAGGGCTTTATTCTTAATAATTGTTCTATTACTAACTTACGCAACTGCCTGGAAGTTCGAGTATAATAAGCAAGAAATATCTTGCCCATCTCTCAAAGATAGGTATAAGAGTAAACTATCTCAAGGGTTCCAGGCATTTAATGTTTTTTGATAAACTAGGGAATGAAGTTATTTGAGGTCTGTGCCAGTAGTTATTGGAAATAAGATTTTTATAGTATATATTCTTATTTTAAGGCAGAATTTTACTTAATTAGATTTTTCTAAATCATCGAAAAGGGAACGATAAAATTGAACATTGAAGAGTTAATAGAAGCCATTAAGAACTTAACTATATGGAAAAAAGGTAATCAGCGGGCTCCCCATAAACCATTGCTAATTCTTTACGCATTAGGAAAAATTCTTAGTAATCAAAGGCTGCTGTCGTATGAGCAGGTAAGTGGAGATTTAAAACAGCTTCTTATCGAGTTTGGTCCTTTAAGAAAATCATATCATCCAGAGGAGCCCTTTGTTCGTTTAACACGAGATGGTATTTGGGAACTTGATAAAGGAGTAAACTTGTCTAACCCAAATAATAGGTTGTTACTAGAGGAACAAGTTAACGGCGGATTTACAAACGAGGTTTATCATTTATTGAATCAGAATATAGAACATATTCCCATTATTGCTCAGATTATTCTTGATCAGCATTTTCCCGCTTCTATTCATGAGGATATTCTGGAGGCGGTAGGGTTAGACATGTCGTTTTCAATATCTAGAAGGAAAAAACGTGATTCAAGGTTTCGTGATAAGATATTAAGAGCGTATCGATATAGCTGCGCTATTTGTGGTTTTAACGTACGTCTCAGACATACATTAGTTGCAGTAGAAGCAGCTCATATTAAATGGCATCAAGCTGGTGGACCTGACGTTGAAGATAATGGTCTCGCGCTATGTTCCATGCATCATAAATTATTTGATAGAGGTGTATTTACTATAAATAATGAAAGACGTATGGTTGTTTCTCAGGATGCCCATGGAACTCAAGGATTTGAAGAATGGCTTATGCGCTATCATGGTAATGTCATTAAACCCCCTATTGAAACTATTTATCAGCCGAGTTCCACCTATATTAACTGGCATGTAAAGGAAGTTTTTAAGGGACCTGAGAGATATGTGACAGGTTAATCAATCAATTAAGATAGGTTATATAAGTTAACTAATAGTAAATTAATCATAGAAATACTCGTTGGTTTACGAATTACCATAAATATATATTGGTAATTTATTGTTATATTTTGTACTATAAATAAGAATGATCGGATTAGATATTAATCCGATTTTTATTATGTCTTTAGATGAGTACTATAATACTATTTATATAGATTACAGAGGAGGAAAAAATATGCTCTTGGACCTGCTTGTCGATATGTATCACAGTCCATATATTATATTTCTAGCAATTTTAGCGTTAGTGGTAGTTGCCATTTTTATGGTTCGTGCCTACCTGTTAAAGAAATCAGTCGCCATACTTGTGAAAAAATTAAGTGAATTAAAAGAAAGCAATCCGGAGGCATCAGACAAAGAGATAGCACATTTGTTTAATGAAATAATCGCAAGTGAAAATGTTAGCGAAGCTATTAAAGAATGTTGGGATCAGTACTATAAAGACTTAAAAGATTCTCAAGTCCCACCTGATGTGTACCAGTATTTTACGGAAAAATTACTTGTCAATGGTTATGGTTATCGTAAAATAGCAGAATCTATCCCTGCTGTATTCCTATCATTAGGTATTTTAGGAACTTTTTATGGTATCGCAGCCGGGATGAAAAAAATTGATCCGTATGCCCCATCAGAAGAACTCCGTTTAGGAATTGCAAATTTGATGGGGGGAATGGAAATTGCATTCCATTCTTCGATTGTCGGGATTATTTTATCTTTGCTTATTCAATTTATTGATAAAGGTTATATTTATAAAACCTTAACATCTAGTTTTCGAGTACTTAGAAATGCAATGGATAAAGCATTTCCAGTAAAAACAGAAAGTGACTTTTTGAACGATATTTTGGCAGATCAGACAACTAAGAGTGAAGGGTTAAAACAATTTGTCATTCAAGATTACTTATCAGCAATGAAAAATGAAATAACAGATATTGTTAATGACCGTCTTATTCCTTACTACACAAGAGATCAAGAAATTTATGAGACACAGGTTTCCTTACTTTCAAGTATGGAATCTCACCTAAGGCATGATTTAGCTATTCAAATAGGTTCAGAGGTAAGGGATATAGTTACAGGAACCTTGAATCCAATAATCGAACAGTTGCATGAAGCTCAAAAGCAGCAAAATACAAAACTAACAGAAGTAAATGAATCCATTGTAAAAGAGCTTCCTCAATTATTGAAACAGGACCTCATAGAAGTCATGGATAATAATTTTAGACCGCATTTTGAACAAAATAATCAAATTATGGCGGAAATGGCGGAAGGTACACAAACAGTTCTTCGAGAACACATGGATCAAATGGTGGACCATTTCGTAGGTACGATGAAAGACATGGCTGGAGAGCAAATTGAAAAACTTCAAGGAATTCTTACACAGACGATGGACTGGCAGACCAAAGTATATGGTGAACTAAATCAACTTGTTGAAAAACTACAGGTATCTGCAGATAGACAGTCAGACATGGCAGATAAATCTAGTACTCTCTCAGACAAACTGCAAGAATTCGTCTCAGTATTCAATGAATACCAAGAAAGTCTTGTTGGCTCAATAAGCGAATTGATGACCGTTACAGACCACAATAAATCAATACAAACACACACAGGAAAGCTGCTTGAACAAATATCCAGTGAAAAAGAAGTTCATGGCAAAGCAATAGTAGAGATGATCGGCAAATTAGTAAACGTAACAGACAACTTGGACAAGCAAGCAGCGGCACTAGGTGATATGCAAAAAGAAATGTCAACTCTTTCTGCTACGTATAATCAAGTGGAAATTCTTATTGAAAGTCTCGAAAAGTCAACAGAAAAACAAACGCAACTAGCTGCAAAAACATCTGAGTTGTTCAAGGAAAATGAGAAATTTGCAGAGCAGCTTTCTGATTATCAAGTTAAAACAGCAGAATCTTCAGAAAAGTTGTCAGAATCAGCCCTGAAGCAAGTTGAGACACATGAGAAAATGTCAGGGTTATTACAGGATATAACTAAAGAACGCATGAATATGCTTAAAGAATTCGAAAATCAGCTGAAGCAATTTAGTGAATCATCACACGTAATGAAAGAGCAGGGAGAAATGTTGAATTCGCTTCAAAAAACAATGGTTTCTTCCATAGAAAAATACAATAACTCAACAAAAGGTTTAGAGGAACTGACATTAACAAACAAATATTTGGCTGATAATCTATCAGACTATACAGGGAAAATAAATCAATCGGCAAAAGGTCTTGAACAAATCCTTGCTAACGCTGGGAAGAATATTGAATTACAGCACCAAATTCAAAAGGATTTGAATGGGATTGTAAATAAATTCACTGTAGAACGTGTGCAATTTGAAAAGCTTACAAAAGAAGAAATGAACACATTAAAAGAGCAGTTAAAAAATGCTGATCAGCGTTCCAAACAATTACAAGCATTTTGGAAAGACAATGTTGAGCAATTAAAACATGGACACAGAATGTTTGCAGACCTTAATGAAAAATTAGACAAGTCTATGGAACACTTTGCTGATCATATGTATAGAGGATTGGATCGTACATTTACCCAATTCGATAAGCAGTTATCTACTTCTGTATCTTACTTAGACCGTGGTGTCGGAAGTATCAAGACGGTCGTAGATGATATGGAAGAGAGTTTTACAGGTATTCACCGCAGTATTCGTTCTTTTCAAGAATCATTAGAGCAAGCAGCAATCTCTAAGGAGAGTGAAAAGTAATGGCCAGAAGAATTCGCGGATCAGATGATTTGCATGATGTTGATAGAGAAGAAACAAGCAGTCATTGGATATCTTATTCCGATTTAATGAGTGCTCTACTTTTAATGTTTGCTTTGTTTCTTATGATAAACATCTTAGAAAGCAAAGCTGCAATGGAAGAAAAGGATCAAATGATTGAGGAATTAACAGGCGTTCGAACCAAAATTATTGAAGAACTGAAAGCAGAATTTGAGCACTCTAAGCTGAGTATGGAAGTTGACCCGCAAACGGGTGCCATTCGTTTCTCTAGTGGTGTCTTCTTTGGCACGAATGAATCAACTGTTTCAGATCAGGGGAAAGAACATTTAAAAGAGTTCATCCCTAAATATATTGATGTTCTTTTCTCGGAAGGGTTTAAAGATAATGTAGCCCAAATTATTGTAGAAGGCCACACAGATCAAAGTGGAACCTATCTGTATAATTTAGATCTATCACAAGAACGTTCTTTAGCCGTTGTCAAAGAAATACTGTCTGATGAATTTCCTGATTTTGAACATAAAGACCAACTGCGTAATCTTCTAACTTCAAATGGCCGGTCTTTTAGTGAGTTGATTTATGAAGATGGTGTGGTAAATCCAAACAAATCAAGACGGGTGGAATTTAAGTTTCGACTAAAAGACGAAGATCTAATTAATAAATTACAGGATATGGTACTGACTCATGAGTAAGAGTGTCGTGTTTCATTCATTTGAATTCCAACCTTGTAAACTCAAAGAATTAGCTGGTTTTTTAGAAAATAAATATAAGGATGAGAAGAAATATTCTTCTCAAAATCTAAAAGAAGATATGCTGCCGCCTTTGCTTGACGAAATTAGGAAACTCTCCAACGAGAAAAAATTCATCATAGATTATGCAAACAATCTAAGCAGCAAAAATATCCGGTTGTTAGCATTCTATTATCCTTATATTCATAACGAAAAAGCAGATACTAAGAAAAAAATCCATCTCATTCTAAAAGAACGTTACCAAACTTTTGTTGGCGGCATAATGTGGAACCATTTCCAAAATACGCCAACAGATCCTATTATCATAAGTATATTAAGATTGGCATTTAATATGGAGAATGACGATTTCCTATCATTAGACAAAGAAATTCGGAATACTATTAACATAGCTATTAATCAGAAGAACCTTCTTCATAACTTGGAAAGATACCTTTCTCGTCAGAGAAAAACACTAATGGATATGTTTAAAATAATGTCTATCAACCCAGAAGGGAAATTGGCAAAATATCTTTGGTATTTCTCCCTAAAGGAAAATTTGCATAAACCCTCTTTTTTAAGAAAAGAAGGAGATCTATTTATTTTGGGCAAGTTACATGAGTTAACAATTAAAAATTATAAGCAAGTATTCATTAATTATCTTAGTAATGTTGCTGTGAATGAATTTAATAGTTTGTTCTTAGAACAAGTCTTAGAGAAATTAAAGGATCCGCGGAAAAATGACCTGGATTGGAAAGACATGCCTCCTTTATGCATCGAGAAAGTAAAACAATGGTTGATTCGTAATGAACTAAAAAAGTTCTTTGCTGAAGATACTAAATATGACCGTTTCCGATATTGGGAGAAACACACGAAAAATATTAAAGATGTAGACTTTATTGAGAACCCTATGCTAGCCATTATGGATTTTGGAGAATTTGTCGTGGTAGAATTTGCGGAAACGGGCAATGCAGCATACTTTTATCGAAAAGAAGCCTTTTATAACTCAATGTATATAAAGGTGAAATATGGAAACCATTCACCTAATCAAATCAAGCAATTGTTAAAAAGCAAAGATGCTGATTATTATATTAATAAAGAAATTCACTCGCCATCGAAGCCAGAGCCCCCTGGCTGGCATACAAAGTTTAATGGTTATATGCGAGCTTATA
The DNA here is from genome assembly GCF_900156875.1 of Robertmurraya dakarensis. Lineage (GTDB taxonomy): Bacteria > Bacillota > Bacilli > Bacillales > Cytobacillaceae > Robertmurraya > Robertmurraya dakarensis. Next base: position 608,868 of record NZ_LT707409.1, read on the forward strand.
TGCAGGGGGATTTCCTATACAATCATCGAAGCACATCTTAAAAGTTCCTGAATTTTCATGGTTAATTGTAATTAATAAACATCATGTGCCTATCATATATAAATCGCAATTAATATAAGGCCTGTCCCTCTGTAAAGTTTACTTTAACGGGGACAGGCCTGTTTTATTCATTTGTTACCAAAAGGTATATAATTTTTTAATCCCCCTGGCTGTTAGGCATGTTCAAAACTCTTATAAAAGTCAGTTTTTCACTAAAATGGGTCAAATTAAATTTTTCAAAATTAGTAAGAACGAGCTCAAAGCTATATTCTCCTATGATATGTTGTTATAATGGAAAATAGACAATTAAAGGAAACGGAGTTATTAACCATGAATGTTGTTCTTACTCAGCCATCTGCTGCACCGGTTATTCAAGCATTAAGATCCATTGGTTATACTGCCAGTACAGCTATAGCTGATTTAGTTGATAATAGTCTTGATGCTGAATCTTCAATTGTTAATGTGTATTTTGAATATGGTGAGTCTGATGGATTAATTAAGATAGTTGATAATGGTACTGGTATGAACGAGGATATGCTTCAAACAGCTATGAATATCGGTTCAAAAGACCCTAGGGCAAAAAGAAGTCCGAATGAACTAGGGAGATTTGGAATGGGATTAAAAACTGCTTCATTTTCAATGGGAAAGCGATTAAGTGTGTTAACGAAAAAAGATGGAGTTTATTTTGAGAGGTGCTGGGACTTAGATTATGTATCTGAGTGCAATGAATGGCAACTCTTCACCCGGATACCGGACGAGGTAAGGGTTAAATTGGGTGAAATTGAGGGACAGAACGGTACTGTCGTTTGTATTGATAAACTTGATCGGTTTATGGGCTATGGCAGAAAGAGAAAATTAAAGGAAACCAGTTTCTTTAATAAGGTTTCAAGGATTAACAAGCATTTAGAATTTGTATTTCACTCTATTATAGAAAAAAATGATGTAGGAATTTTTGTTAATGGTAATAAAGTTGTTCCTTGGGACCCATTTTTGAGGCATCACCAGAACACAATTGAGGGTGAGATGCAGCTATTAAAATTAAATGACCACAGAATAAAGGTTCAATATTTTATCCTTCCTCACGCCTCGCACTTAACTGAACCTGAATATAAAAAAGCAGGCGGCTATAAAGGATGGAGGGATCATCAGGGGCTTTATATTTATAGAGAAAATAGACTTCTGCACTTTGGAGATTGGATGGGTTTGTTCCCAAAAGATGCGTCTTCGCAGCTTGCAAGAGTGCGAGTTGATTTGCCAAATGAAGCCGATTCTGATTGGCAGGTAGATATAAAGAAATCCGGAATTAATTTGCCCGAAGAGGCCAAAAAAAGGCTGGAGGCCATTTCAGCTATTGCGAGGAAGGTATCCAGAGATATCTTTTATTTTAGAACTCAAAGTACCAATCATGGCAGGAGAATGGCCGGAAGCCTAAACACATGGGAGCAATCCGGGCGAGATGATGGGCCGCAGTTTATTTTAAATAGAAATCATCCGATTTTATCAGAGTTATTTAATAAAATTGATAATGAAAGTGCCAAATTGTTAAATTTATATCTTAAGTTTGTTCAATTAGGGTCACCTAGCAACATAATTGATTCCCCTAAAGTACCTGAGGAGACTGTTCAAGAGATATCCGATGCAGATAAGGGGCTTGTTTTGCAGTTTGCTTCAACCATGCTTGAATTGAACGTTGCTAGTGATGAAGAACAGCTTCTAAACATTATGATAACCCAGCCCGCATTTGATGGTATAAATCGTGTAACCTTGAAATTCATTCTAAAGGAGGCAGGTGTAATTGGCTGAGATAGAACAGAAAAGTCTTTTCGAACAGACATTCAGCAATACTTTTTATATATTTAAGAGTAATTTTCCGACTATGCAGGAAGCTGCTGAACAAGCTCTAAAACTTGCGAAGCAGGCAGTAACCGCTAAATATGGGGAGCTGGAAGATAGTAAATATAAAAAGTGGTCCCTTGAAATGTTTGTGAGGTATAAAATAGGGACGGAAATTTCTAAAAGCTATGTAATGAGATCTCAGAACGATAAGAAATGGTTCAAGCCAAGCATGATTGCCAGCGGTTTCTTTTGGACTAGATACCGCCAATATCTTTCTCACATAAAGAAATGGCCTATAGAATCTGTACAAGCAATTGACGACACAACGAATGAAATCCTGGAATCAATTGGAGACCCTAAATCCATGACACCTTTTGATAAACGCGGACTAGTGTTGGGGTATGTACAGTCTGGGAAAACGGCGAATTTCACCGGCTTAATTAATAAAGCCTATGATGTCGGATATAAATTAATTATTGTTTTATCAGGAATTCATAATGACCTAAGGGCTCAGACACAAATCAGGCTTAACGATGAGGTTATAGGAAATCGTATTGATAAAACAGGAAAACCTTTGGGAGTAGCACAGATTTATTCAAATACTCAAGACCATATTATACAATCGTGGACAACTGAAGACAAAGATATCAGTTCTGAACATGGCGGCACGAGTAATTTAAATTCCCCTACACTAATGGTAGTTAAGAAAAATAAAACAGTGCTGGAATCGCTTCGTGATCAGCTGATCTATCACCGGAACTTGTACAGCCTTGATATACCATTATTGATTGTGGATGATGAAGCAGATCAGGCATCTGTAGACACCTCTGATCCTAATAAAAATGAAGATCCAAAAACGATTAATCGATTAATAAGACAGATTTTAGAAGTGTTTAAACGTAAAGCGTATGTTGGTTATACTGCCACGCCATTTGCCAACTTGCTTATCAGTATGGATGCACAAACTGCAGTTGAAGGGGCAGATCTCTATCCAAAAGATTTTTTAGTGGGGCTGCCAAAACCAAAAGGATATTGTGGTCCGGAAGAATTCTTTAATGTAGAAGAGGATGCTGACGACTCTAGGCCGAGCTTAATTCGTCATTTAAACCAGGAAGATATAGATGCATTTACACCGCTTAAGAAAAAGACAGATGCAGATAAATTTGACGAAGTGCCTCCACAGCTGAGAGAGGCAATAATAGCATTTTTACTGACTATTTCTATTAGAAATCTGCGGGGCCAGAGAAGAACACATAATTCTATGCTTATTCACACATCACGTTTTAAGGATGTTCAGTCAAACGTGAAAGATGAAGTATTTAAAACGTATGATGCTATACTAAAACAAGTACTTTACAATCCAAATAGTGAAACAATTACAGAAATAAGGGAATTGTACGAACAGGACACAAGGCCTACTAGCAGAGAATGGCCAGAAGAAATACAAGACTTCAGCTGGGAAGAGGTTCTTGAGGAACTGAAAAAATCGGCCGGAAGTACTGAGGTTTTTGAAATAAACGGAAACAGTAAAGACGCTCTTGATTACCATCAATATAAGGAAGAGGGGTTAAATGTAATTGCCGTTGGCGGTGATAAACTTTCTAGAGGGTTAACCCTGGAAGGGCTTAGCATTACTTACTATTTTAGAAATACGCTGATGTATGACACGCTTATGCAGATGGGTAGATGGTTCGGATATCGAAAGGGATATATGGATTTATGCAGGATCTATACCTCTGAGGAAATTGCATCGAATTTTGAGCATCTTGCTATTGCTATGATCGAACTACGCAGAGAATTTGACCGTTTAGCTCAGAAAGGGAAGAAACCATCAGAATATGCTGTGAAGATGCTTAGTCATCCCACTATGACCTTAACCAGTCCATTAAAGATGCGAAATGCTGTTTCTTCAATTGTGATATATGGAGGCACACTGCAACAGACGAGACTGTTTGATAAAAACTTAGAATTCTACAGGGGAAATATGCTTGCTGCAGAAAGACTTGTTGAAAAACTACCATTAGAACAGAGAAATTTTGGAAGAGGAAAAACGAATTATTATTATGCATCAGGAGTTGATTCTGAGCTGGTAAAGGAATTTCTTTCAGAATTTAAGACATCGGGGGGAGAGAAGGTAGATTCAGCAAAAATACAAAAATATATTGATTTTGCAAATGATAATGGCGAGCTTACAGAGTGGTCCGTCGCAGTCGTAGAAGGTGAACCAAGTAAAAGAACCAAGGTAGAAATGTTTCCTGTGCAGCTCGGAAAGCTCAAATTAAAATCAGCCGTAGTACGAGGAGAAAATGTGAAACCATCGACTGAATCATCCTCAAAACTTGATATAAAAGCAATTGTTGCTCCAAATCAAGAGTACATTGATTTAGATCAATCAAAAATAGAAGGAATAAAGGACCGTGAGGAGAAGCGGGCTCAAAGGGATAAAGAGAAAGGATTGCTGCTTATTTATCCTTTAAATCCAAATGTTCGTGTCTTTAAGAGTCTTAATGTACCATTTTCAAACCAATTAGTACCAATAGGGATTGCTTTTTCCTTTCCCGAAACGAATATTGATGAAACAGATGTCTTTCAGACAAATAAAACTGTAGAGTAAAATTCAGTAAAAGGAGAATCGTTGTGGTAAAACTAAAAGCAGAGTTTGAGCAAATGATTCAAGAACTTTCACATAAAGAAAATAGTGAGATCTATAAACTTAGCATTCTGACGTATGAAGATCCTATTATAATCGCTGGGATTGACGGAGGTAACTTTTATCGTCAGCTTTATATTGATTTGGGGACTGAGCCCTGGGAGGAAGATCAAATCAAGTCATTGCCAAAATGGCGGGGCTTAACGATAGATCTTGAGTACCATGAAAAGCTTTTCCTCCTAGAGGATCATTATTTTCTTGTCGTGAAACAAGGGGACGGACACAGTTCTGATATTTTTGAATCAGTGCTTCAGAATATGCTTGATCATTTAATACTGGATACAACTGAATCAATGTTTTCCACAATCGTGAAAGTATTGGACAGATGGAGATTCTTCTTTCAGAGAGGCGGGTTTAGAAAGTTGTCTGATGAACAGCTAAGAGGTCTCTTTGGAGAATTATACTTTATTAATCAATGGCTGGATAAATTTCCTGGACAGCCTCCTCTTATTATTGAACAATGGGAAGGACCAACTCAAGGAAGAATAGATTTTAAGGGCAGTAAATTTGGCTTAGAGATTAAAACAGTGATTGATAAATTGGCCAAAACAATAAAAATTTCAAATGAAAATCAACTGATGTTAACTGAAGCAGTATCGTCCATTTATCTATATGTTTGTTACCTAGAACAGAGCAGGACACACGGGATGTCTCTTCAGGATATAGTAAGCCAAGTGCACGAGAAATTAACTGCCAGGTCTGAACGGATTGCTTTAATGTTTAGCGAATTGCTTTTGGAAAATGGCTACAGGGAAGATGAGTACACCGACAAGCTTTACTTTGTGGAGAAAGTTGAAGTGTATGAAGCAGATGAACATTTCCCTAGGCTCCTAAAAGACGACCTGCCAAGAGGGATTTCACATGTTTCTTATAATATAGACCTTACACATTGTTCTCATTTTCAAAGAGATGAAGAGGAGTTTTACGAAAAATTTTAGAGTGGAATGGTAAATATGATTGAAAATAGACAGAGAAAAGAATTTTTAATTGATTTCATGGAGGACCTGGAAGAAAAAGCGATTAAAACAGGGAGCTATCAGGTGCCGTTTCTAGAAAAAATGCTCACTTATATGGAGCAGTCAGATGAACCTGAAGTACTGCTACCTCCATATTTAGATACAGCAAAAAATATTGCAATAAATGCCTATTCTTTTGACGAAGAAAATAATGTATTAGATCTTTATGTTGTAGATTATAATTTTGAACAGAATGAGGACGATTTGCTTACAATCAATATGACGTCAGTAACTGAAATTGCTAACAAAGCTAAACGATTTGTTACAAATGCAAAATCGCTGCTGGATACAATTGACCGTTCTCTTCAAGGCTATGATCTTGCCAAAATACTTACTGAAAAAATGGAAGTAATCAGTGAATCAAATATTTACGTCCTAACTAATTTATTTTATACCTCAAATAAACCGGTTGAATTAACTATTCCAGGAATTGATACAGTCAACGTTCAGGTATGGGATTTTGATCGTATTCAGCAGTTAATCATGTCTGAGCAAGGTATTGAAATTGATTATATTGATTTTGAAAAAGATTATGGAGAATCTTTTGATATGATGCTAGTGCCAGATCCAGACAGTGGAGTAAAGGATTTTGACTGTTATGTTGGATATATTTCTGCTGAACTATTGGCAAAAGCTTATGACGAATGGGGACAAAAACTGGTTGAACGAAATGTAAGGTCATTTCTCCAAGCTAGAGGAGGCACTAATAAAGGGATACGTGATACTCTAAAAGATCCGTTCCAGAGAAAAATGTTTGTGGCGTATAATAATGGTATATCAACTGTAGCCCGTTCTGGTGACTTTGAAAAGATTAGTCAAGGAACAAATTTATATAAAATCAAAGGCTTAGCAGGCTGGCAAATTGTTAATGGCGGTCAGACGACTGCATCTATACATCAGGCTTATAAAAATGGCATAAGTTTGAAAGATGTTTATGTTCAGGCAAAGCTAACAATTCTGCAAGTAAATGAATTCGTTAAAAAGGATCAGCATGTATTAGAAGACGAAATGGTGTCCCGTATTTCTCAATATGCTAATACACAAAACAAGGTCAACAAGTCTGATTTGCTTGCAAATACAAGATTTATGTCTGATTTAGAGAAGTTCTCCAGGAACATTTGGATTCCTGTATTTGATGGCCGAAGACCCGAAAGTAAGTGGTATTTTGAACGAGCCAGAGGACAATACATGGTTGATATTAACCGTAGAAAACGCGGTAAAGAACAGAGTGACTTCAAGAAACAATATCCTAAGGATAAAGTACTGACCAAAGTAGATATTGCAAAATATTATATGTCTTGGGAAGGTCATCCTCATGTTTCAAGTAAGGGTGGAGAAGAAGCCTTCAAGAGGTTTATGGAAGCAAATAAAAGCTTTTGGAAAACAGAAGGAAGCTCACAGTCTAAAATGACCTTATCCGTTTACCAAAAATTAATTGCAAGGTCTATCATTAATTTACGAGTGAGAGAAATTGTTAATGAAATGAACTTAAGAGGTTATAAAGCTAATGTTATCTATTATACTGTTGCAATGATAAATCATTTATACAGTGATAAAATCGATCTAGTTAATGTATGGGAAAAACAATCATTGTCAGATTCGTGGGATGAAGTAATCCGTATTATCGCTGATAAAGCTCTATCATTCCTTAAGGTATCAGCTGGTGATCGAAACATCACTCAATGGGCAAAGCAAGAGGCTTGCTGGATTCAGTTTAAGGAGACTTGCTCAAAAGAATTAAGCAATCTTATATAATTAGAAATACCCTTGGCTTTATAATGGACAAGGGTATTTCATTTTTTAGATGAGCATTCTTCGATAAAATCACTAATCACATCAACCGCTTTGTTGAAATCAGCCTTAAACTCATGCTCCCATATACGGAGGATATTCCATCCCTGTTCTTTGTAGAAATTATTTACTTCAATGTCCCTTTGAGTATTTCTTTCTAATTTCTGTATCCAATATTCTCTATTTGATTTAGGCATGTTTCCATGGACAGGGCAGCAATGCCAAAAGCAAGAGTCAATAAAGATTACCACTTTATATTTTTTGATGGATATATCCGGCTTTCCGAACATTTTTGTGTTCTTCCTAAACCTAAATCCTTTCCTCCATAGGGCTTTTGTTATTTCGTTCTCCAGCTGGGATACCGATTTGATTGCTTTCATATTCTTTGTTCGTTGTTCTTTTGAGAGATTGTCAGCCAAAATATCACCACCATATTATTTGCTGCTGATAAAATTCTCTCCACTATAGCAAATTTAAATACTCAAGGTATTACTAAGTGAAGTTTTTTAATAAAGCAAATTGATTTGGATTAGAATTTCTTAATGCTCTTCGTGCCCATAATTGTCTTATTTTAGGTTTTTTTGGACGGTAACATAGAGTTTTCCATTATTATGTATTGATTAGTTCCTGATAGTTTTTGTAATATAAATATATAGAGCCGGATTGAAGATAATCCGGTTTTCATTTTGTATATAACTTAGTGCTTAATTCCTAATAATATAGCTAAAGATATTATTTTTTAATACCTTTATATTATTCAAAGGATACGGATTTATATTAAAAGGAGTGTTTCTGGTATGAATATTAATATAGATAAAATAAAATACTCACTTTGCATGTACACAGATACACTTAATGATGATTTAAAAGAAAAAGTAAATCAATTGCTTAGAACTGGAAGAAAAGTAATTCTATTTTCAAACATAAAATTCGAGGTGGCTCAGTGGGAAAAATATAGTGATTTATTTTTGTTTCAGCATTTTGAGCTTAATGACAGCTTGGCAGAGAAAGCAAAATCTATTTGTATTCAAGATGGCAAAGAAATTCATCAATTTAAGACTGTACTAAAAGAAATAGGTCAGGATATTCAATTGTTTAACTTTGAGCAGTTTGAAATAGAACATGCCCCTGTTGACACACATTTATCTATTGAAGCGGGTGCAGGGTCCGGAAAAACAACTGTAATGATACAGCGTATAATGTTTTTGCTTCACATAACTGATATTCCGCTAAACGAAATTGTGATGATTACGTTTACAAGGGAAGCAGCAAAAAATATGCTTAACCGTCTTCGAAAGGAATTTTGGAGCCGTTACCGTTTGACTGAGGATAAGCGTTATTTAGAGCTTATAGAAGAATTAAATAATATGAGAATTAGTACGATTGATTCTTTTGCCAAATATTTAATTTCAGAGATAGGCTCTGTGATAGGGTATGGAAAAAATGTGAGTATACGCTCATTTCAGCAAGAACGGAAAGAACTAATAGAAAAGGTCTTAAATGATTATTTACAACCTTTCGATAAAGAGATAACGGAACAGCTTGGCGGTATGAGACTTTACGAATTTGTTAATCTAGTTCATAGTTTCTGGGATGAATTTGAGAAAAAAGGACTGACGGAAGCCGAACTGCAAAAACTGGATTGGGGAGAACTGCTTAAAGAAGACGGAAAAAAGGCTGACGATTTTCAAGTAAGTCAATTACAGAAATTGTTCGGGAAGGTGTTTATCGATTGTGAAAAGCAGTTTCAATCTTTAAAAATACGGAAAAATGCAGTAACAATCAATGATTTAACCAGACAAATAAGTATTGCTGCTGAAAATAAGGCATCTTTTGAACGAATATCTCAGCAGATTAGATATCTGTTTATTGATGAATTCCAAGATACTGATGATTCTCAAATACAGCTTGCCTCCACATTACAGCAGGTATTAAAGGCTTATTTATTTGTAGTAGGTGATATTAAGCAAAGTATTTACCGATTCCGTGGAGCAGATTATACCGCTTTTAATCAGCTGGATAAGTTGTTAGGCAAAAACCAATTGGTTCCAAAAAAACTAAGAAAAAACTATCGAACTTCAGCCAACATTCTAAATAGTATGCACAGCCATTTTTTACAATGGGGAAAAAAAGAGTTCATCGATTATCTAGATGATGAATCTAATAGTGATCGATTAATCGGAATAAAAGATAGTGTTGGAGATTTTAAGATCCAATGGGGTTCCTATTGGAAAAAAGAACAGATGAAGTCAGATGTTTTATCGCTAATTAAAGAAGCAAAAGCAAGGACAGAAGCTGAAAACCAAAATTTTAAGGATAGAGTGCTGAAAACAGCTATTCTAGTTCGAACTAATAAGCAGGCATCTTTAATAAAAAAATGGTGTGAGGAAATTGGTTTATATCCAGACCTGGAAATTGGCGGCACCTTCTTTATCAGTGATGCGGTCTGGGACTTCTATTACTTAGTGGAAGGATTACTATACCCAAATCGGCCAGTCAGCCGAATGAATTTACTTCAGACTTCTTTTTCAAAAGTAAATGTCGATTGGCATCATCTTTCAAATTTTAATGGTGATGAAAAACAAATCATGTGTTATCTAAACCAATTTGAGCCTATTGAAGAATGGGATAATGTATTTCGTGAACTAAGACTGAAACCTGTACTTGCTGTTTTAAGAAGAATCTTAACCAAGAATCGGCCTGCAGAAAGATACTATTATTATAAATTAAAAGAATTAGAAGAAAAATCACCAGGTAACCCTGATAATGATCGGCATGCACGTGCTCTCTCGCTTCAATATGAGAAAAACATGAACTATATTTTTGAACTTCTGCATGATCAATACAATATAGAATTTTTATCTTTGTACTCAATCTATACATGGCTCGAAATGAATAAAGCAGTTAATCGGGATCAAGATGAACCGGAATTAAAGGATAGCGAAACAGAGAACAATTTGGTAATTGTTACTGTTCACAAGTCAAAAGGGCTGGAATTTCACAGTGTCATTATTCCTTTTACAGATTTAGATTTTCGATTTGAAAGAAGTGAACTGCTCCTAAGTAAAAATTTTGAAAAAGATAGAACAGGAAAAGAATGTACAAAATGGAGGGCGGCATGGAGCATAAAAGGGAGTTACAAAAGTCCGCTATATGAGGATATTTCACCTAATGAAGAAAGTGAAGTAATAAAAGACGAGACACGGCTCCTGTATGTAGCTATGACAAGATGTGAAGAAAGGCTTTGGATTTTAGGAAATTCCACTGCCTTAAATAAAGATAGGAAAAATTGGTCTGCTTTATTAAAAAATCAAATCTAGCAGAAAAAAGGGGATATGACTTAATGAGTGTTTATGTGATGACATATAGTGATCCGTTAAAACTTCACAGCCATCCCGGATTTAGTGCAAATAAAAATGCACTTCATATTTGTGCAACAGATAGCTTACGTGAAGGAATCGACAGCTTTTATCAAGAGTATATAAATATACCGGTAATGAGTGCCGGATTATTAATTTCCTGGATATTAGGGGAATGGGCTAATCCAAATAAGAAAGTAGAACAATACACCCGGCTGACAAAAGTCATACATGATTTAATAGATGAAAATAAGGATCAAGCACAAAAACTTCGATCTTTTCGATTAAATCAAATGGATGTCCTTCAATCTATGAGGCTGTTGACGGAATTAGGAATGAAGCCAGATGAATTGGCAGCAAAATCGTATGAAGAAAAGATATTCATTTCCCTTTGGAAGAAGATGATACTAGAGGACCCTTTAATAAAGGAATTATCTAATAGAATCGATAGTTATAATAGACGGCCGGAGAAGATAAAAAATCGCATTTTACAAGTTCTAAAGGAAAAGCAAAGATTGATGGATAAAAACTCTGCAATGAAAGAAAAACTTGGATACGACTTTACCAAAATTGAGGATATAGAAGTAATAATTTTACATGGTTTTTATTTTATGACGCCTATTCAGCAGAAAATCTTTACTCTTTTAAAAGAGGCCGGAATTAATATAATTTTTATGCACCTATATGACAAACGATTTCCAGAGACCTTCCGTGTTTACGAAGCATTTATCAATCGAGAAAACGGATGGATAGATAGAGAAAATTGGATGATAGAAGAAGAGAGTCAGGCAGTTTTAAACGGTGCGTGGTTTTTAAATCATTTCGAAGAAGACAAGCAGGCTGTACAAGATCATAAAGAACTGCCAGCTGTTATAAGATTTAAGGATTTTTATTCGTTCTTGGATGGGTTCGAGGATGAAAATAATCAAGAAACGCTCTATGTATCACCAAAGGCTGAAGGATTAAATAATCGAATAAAAGAATATCATCCTGAACTTTTTCAAGATCAGCATTTCCTTTCATATCCGATTGGCCAATTCTTGTTCCATCTTCATACAATGTGGGATGATCAGGAAAATAAATTAATCATCACGGAACGCGCTTTATTTGAATGTTTTTCTTCCGGTTGGCTCAGTGTCGCAGAGGAGAATGGGAGGAATTACACAAATATCCTGCAAGATGTTTTTCCTTATTTCAGCGATTGTAAAACATTACAAGAATGGCAAAATCGGACAGGAAAATTAGAGGAAATTCATGATAAGGTGATAAGTGCTTTTGATCAATCTTATGATATTGAAGATAAGACACAGCGTTTCCATCAAATGTTGGAAAACCCTTTTAATCGTTTTTCCTATTTTAGAGTAAAAACTGAAGATGTAAGAATAGTATTAAGACTGATGAATCGTTTGTTCTATATTGCAGAAGAATTATTTCATCAGGAAAACAATTTTGTAAATCTAAATGATCATTTTAAACGACTAGAAGAACTGCTCTTTGAGGAAGGAAGTACAAGCTCGCTTCTTAAAGAAGAAAAACAAATGTTGGAGACATTAAAAGCAAAACTACAAATAGGGGAGGCTGAATATGAGAATTTTTATATTGCAGATTTGGCCGAGGCTATTGCTCTTTATTTAAAAGGCAGTTTTATCGATCAAGATGATCCTAACGAAGTTGATATCCAGTCGGCGATATATGGTTTTGAAAAAATAGATGGTTTAATGTTTAAAAAAGATAAACCAATACATGGATGCGGTTTAGATGAAGAGACACTTCCTTACCACTACAGTGCTTTATTATGGCCGCTAAACAGACAAACACTGGAAAAGACTAATAATACTGAGATAAAGCTTCTCAACATACGTGAAAAATATAGTAAAGAGATTTCCCGTTATTTATTTTATCTATTAATCAATTATTCATCTAATGTAAAACTTTCATGGATTGAGTCAATAAAAGATAAGGAAGTAAATGAATCACTGTATTTAACAATTGTTAATGAAATAAACGAATATGAAGCAGGCAAATTGGATTTTGCGAAAAAACCGAAAGATGAAATACTCAAAATAAATGGAAACTCTTTGGAAGACGACTTTTATTATTATCCCGTCGCTGCTTTAGCAGAATATAATATTTGCCCTCGTAGATTCTATTATAGTTTTATCGTGCAGCCATTTGCTTATTATAAACAAAGTTTTCACCATGGATTTTTATTTAGCAATCTACTAATGTCCGGCTATTTATTTAGTAAAGAAAATAATCAAGCTGTTTACGAACAGACGAGAATACTATTTCCTCAGTGGACCGAGATTATGGCGAGAGAACGGGATGACTATGCAAGAAAAAGTCATAGACAGTTTAATTTGCGTGAACAGTTCCAATATGGAGACCGAGAATATGCCAATATATGCAGGGCTTTCCAATTTCTAATCAAGAAATGGAAAATCGAACAGGAAGATGTTATGGAGCCGGCGGATGCAGCATTTAAAGAAGAATATTCAAAACATGATTTTTTTAAGGGCTTGGAACAAGAAAAAGGTCTTATGGAAGCAAGACCATCTTCATTGTGCCGTTTATGTCCGCATAATAGTTATTGTAAAGATGCTCACTATCCTGTGGACGATGAAACGAGGAAATTATCATGATTCGGATTGATTACTGGCAATCTATTGCTGCAAAATGGACGATAAAGCCAATGTCAAAGGAGAAAATAGAAAAGATCGAGTCATCTGCAAAAGAAGCGGTTTTACAAATGCAAGATGAGTTAATTAAACATCGGACCAAAAAGAAGATTAGATCAGCTGTAGATGAACTCTTTAGTGACGACTTGGATGATGACTTATTTTAGGGGGGTAAACAATGGGGAAACTAACACTAGATGTCGATTTGACACCAAAGCAAAAAGAAATTATGGATTATGAAGGAGAGCATCTACTGATTAAAGGGATTGCGGGAAGCGGAAAAACCCTTTTGTTATTAAAACGAGCTAGAAAACTGTTAAGTGAAGAAAAAGATACAAAAATTGCGCTTTTTACATTTAATAATACGTTAGCAAATTATGCCAGCGAGTTTACGGAAATGATTAATGATGACCGTATTCAAGTTTTTACATTTCATAAATGGTCATCTAAAGCTCTAGCCAGTCTTTCCAAATACCGCAGTGCAATTTCAGATAATAAGAAAAAAGATATTATTAAAAAAGGACAAAAGGAACTAGGAAGGAAAAATAGTAATAGATTCCTGCAGGATGAAAAATTTATTGATTTTATTTGTGATGAAATAACTTGGATGAAAGGTAAGGGTATTCTCCACAAAGATCAATATTATGAGATAGAACGTATTGGACGTGGTAAAAAATACCGTGTAACAAAGAAGGAACGAGAGGTCATTTTTTCACTTTTTGAATTTTATCAAAAGGAGCTCGCTGCAATAAAGCAATATGACTGGGATGATCATGCCATAATTATAAATGAACATATTGGACGCTTACCGGAAAAAGTTAAATATGATCATGTCATGATTGATGAAGCCCAGGACCTTAAAGAAATGCAGCTTCGTGTCTTAAGACAAATCGCTGAAAAAAGCTTAATCATTGCAGCTGACAAAGGACAAAATATTTACCGGACGTCTTTTTCCTGGCGTGACATTGGAATAAATGTTCAAGGGGGAAGAACTAAAGTTCTGCAAAATTCATTTAGATCTACTAAACAAATCATTGAACTTGCCTATAGTCTTCAACAACAAGATCCTCTCTATATCACGAAAGACGAAGATTATATTCCACCTCAATTGCCAGATATAGACGGGCCGGCTCCAGTGGTTTTCGAGAGTGGAGATCATTATGAAGAGGAAGTTGTCTTAGTTCAGTTAGTTCAAAAAATCTTGGAAAGTGATAGCGAAGCAACTATTGGTATCCTAGGAAGGAAACAAAATTATTTATATCGTGCCAGCCATCTTTTAGCGGAAAAGAAAATATTAAGTGAGTTTATTTTAAACAAGAAACCAGGAAAAGTTACTACTCCCGGGGTTAAGTTAACAACTTTTCATTCGTCTAAAGGGCTGGAATTTGATTATGTTATTATGATGCGCTTAAACGATAAGAATATTCCTTTGCTAGAAGACGCTGATGATGATGATGAACAATTAGCTATTGAACGACGTCTGTTGTATGTTTCAATGACACGAGCGAAATATGGATTGTATATGCTTTACAATGGAAAGCCATCACGTTTTTTTGAAGAAATGGATAGCAGGTTATATGAAAAAAAGTCCATCGAAGCCTTTCACATCTAAAAAAGAATACCATGGATCTCATTAAAGAAGCTGCTCTCGACTATTATCAGTCAAGCAGTCAAATTAAGGACGAACCTGATTTACTTTTGCAGCTACGGAGGCTTCGATTCTCGAGATTCGGAAAGAAGATCTTTATTCAGGACCGCTTACCATTTAAATTTGAGCCTAATGTTATTTTAAAAGAAAAATATATTAAAGAAGCGTTTGAGTTTAGTTACAATATGACCTACGGTAGAATGGGTGCCCATCGGATTACAAGATCTGGAGGTCAAATGTCTCGTTCGTTATCTGATATTTTCAAAGATACATTTCAAGGGAAGTTAGGTGAATTTGCAGTCTATCAATTCTTAACTAACTATGGAATAGAATGCACTGCCCCAGATTTAGAAGTTTTGCCACTCGGGTATTGGGACGAATATGATTTAAAGGCAGGATCAGAATTAATCAGTGTCAAAACAACAAAGGGAAATGGAACATTGCTATTGCTTGAAACAGACCATTATAATAAAGATGGAGCCTATACGGCTGTTCCAGAAAATGAAACACCTGTTTTATATGATTATTTTTGTTTTGTAAGAATAATGATGAACAGGAAAATTCATGAAGAAGATATAAAATATAAATCATTTCAGCAATTTATGAGTAACCAGGTGTTCCACATACAAATAACTGGATTTTTAAACCATCATACATTTGCAAATTGCGTAATAAAAGAAAGCTTTGTTATTCCTCAAGGGGCATATATAACTGAAAACATAAAAATGGACGTAGAAAATTTTTATGTTCAAGCAGCCGATTTATTAGGGATAGAGGAGTTTATAGCTAGGATGAAATCTAACTCTCATTATAATTAATTTTTGGTTAATAAGGGTTTAATAGACAGTCCTGTATTATTTAATCATATTGGGAGTCATAATAGAGGTAATTTTATATTTCTGCCAGCGATTTAATTATAGTGGTCGTAACACTATTCGGGATTGCTGGCTTTTATATTCTAATTTTGACGATTATAGTCCTTCATTAGCTTTTCTAACCTTATCAACATCGATAATAAACTATACATCAATTCTTAAGGTGAAATATTATTAATCGATACTCATTCACAGTAGGAAAAAATGATCTATAGGTGATGTGTCATTGAGGATGCAAAAAATCGGGTTTACATCGTTTGTAAACCTACTTGCCAAATTTAGTATTAATAAGGGAACCAGCTATGCTATATTAATTTTTGTGGAACAGTTTGATCCTAGAAATAGGTAGTATTCGAAAAAGAGGAATATACGGGGGATAATTATTCCAGGAAAAATTTGCAAGTTAATAGCTTTAATAGATTAAATGGAGGCATCACATGGATGATGAAATTGTATATCGAAATGAAATCCTAGAATACCAGGATCAAAATGGGATTTCTTGTATTCTAGAATTGTATTTTACTAATTTTGGAGTTAAGGCTTTTGCAAGATTTAAAGATGAAATTGATGATACAACTGGATATGGTGTTGATATAAAGGATAAATATAAGGCAATAGATGATGCAATCAGTAATTTGTTCTATCAATACAAAATGTATAAGTTCAACTAAAAGTACATCAAAGAATTTCAAAAACTAAGAGACAATGTTTTATTTCTAATGTAAGGTGCAGTCCTACCTCCAAATAATATTTGTCCTGCAAGCCAAGACGATAAGAATACTTATTTTTTATAAAGATTAAAAAGATTCCCCAGGGCTTATCCCCTTCCGTAATAACCTTGATTGACTAGAGGAAAGCTAAAACCAATAAATAAGTTGGTGAAGTTCTCAAAAAGTTTTAGCGTCCAAAATAACAAACTAAGTTGTTAGTTGAAGATTTATAAAAAGTATTTTATGTAAAAAAGGGGATTAAAAAATGGAAGAATATAATTTATATCCTGTGTTAACAAGCATCCGAAATTCTGAAAGTGTACCAGAACATTTATTTGAACAGATGTTAAATTCCTATGATTTAACTATTGGAAATTTTGAAAATGGAGAAGAGAATCAAGTTGAATTCTCTAAGTTAATGGTTGAACGCCTTTTTAAAAAAGAAAACAAGAAATTTCATACTATTACTTCAAAAGAGAACTTTGTTCATTTGACTAATAAAGATGATGACATACCTTTTTTAGTGTTTCGCCCTCTTAATGACCATTCCAGATCCGATTTAGGAATAGGGGATATATTATTTTCTTACAGAAGTGGACAATTCAGTGACTTAGATGCAGCCTTAAATACGAGAGGTATTTATGGCTTAGGCATAGCTATTTCTAATCCTATGAAGTTTAGTGACGAACATAATGGTAAAGGTGAATACAAAGACTATGGTGTAATAGTATTTTATCCATTTAGACTTCAAAGGCATTTATCGGTGCGTGATATACAATTAAATCCAAACACGATTAATTTGACCCCGTATAACGGAAATAGAAATGACGCTTTACAATTTATTCCAAAAGAAAAACACTACAATACTTTGTTGGGAATGATACTTTTTAAAAATCCTCATATTAAGGGATTTTTAGAATTTATGAATATTTATACTGAAGAGAGTATTATTCCAGATGTTATTTGGGATAAGTACACGAAAACAGAGAATAGTGAAAATATTAATTTATACTATAAATCTGCGTTTAAGGAATGGCTACGAGAACAACCAGCGATTAAACCTAAAACTCAATCTAACTATATTTCAGCAATTAATACATTAGAAAGCATATGGAATAAACAACATGATGATAGAAAAATCGATTTATGGGGAGACCCCTATTTTGTTAAGAATAATATCGGAAAGGAAACGTTATTTAGCGATTCTCAAATTAAACGATTAAACGATACACAAAATAACTCCCAGTCAGCAGCTATAAACTATTACTTTAAATTTTTAGAATTCCTAAAGGAGTATCAAATTAAAGGTATTAATCGAATTTATTTCGGAGCACCTGGAACAGGTAAGTCATACAACATTGAAAAATTTATTAAAGAAAATGGCTTACCTAATTATAATCATAAAATAGACCATCCAAACGTTTTTAGGGCAACTCTGCATCCAGAATATGGTTATACGGATTTTGTTGGGCAAGTAATGCCTGTTGTAGAACCAATTGGTGTAGAGGGAAGTGAGACTAAAATAGAATATAAATTTAATCCGCAAGTTTTTACAAAAGCAATAAAGTTTGCTTTTGATCGATTAAAAAAGGATGAACCAGTTTTTTTAATTCTAGAAGAAATGTCACGTTCAAATGTTGCTGCAGTATTTGGCGACTTATTCCAATTGTTAGATAGAGATGAAAATGGAGAAAGTGAATATCGTATTGATAATTTAGTTATTTCAAGTGAAATCTGGGGAGAATATTCTAATAGAAAAATTTATCTTCCTAACAATTTTTTTATTATCGGTACTGTCAACACAAGTGATCAAAATGTATTTGTCATGGATACGGCATTTAAACGGCGCTTTGAGTTTGAATATGTCGATGCCAATGAGGTTGCAAAAGATGGTAACGGGACACCCTTAAATAATTTCATGTTTGAGTTCTCAGATGACGATAGTAATGAAAGTGTCGTTTTTGATTGGATCAATTTATATAGAAGTTTAAATAATTTCATTACAAACCAGGGCGAAAAAGGGTTAGGATTATCAGAAGACAAACAACTTGGCCAATTCTTCATCAAGTTTAGGATAAATGAAAATAGGTATAACTATAATCAATTCAGCGGAAAATTATTAGAGTATTTATGGAATGATGTCCAAAATGTCTCATATTCAAATGTATCGATTTTTAAACAAGAGATTTCCAACTTCTCTACAGCATATAAAAATGTTAAGGATGGAAAAAATATATTTTCCAATGAATTACTTGAATATCTAAAGGAACCGAAACATTAAAATGGTAGGTAATATTTGTGAGTGACTATAAATATACAATTGTTCAAGATGGTACCTTATTAAAGAGTGAAATCGAGAAAATATATAATGGGTATTTTACATATCGCGATATAAAAAGTAATAATGAAGGGGATTATTTTAATTTCGTTGGTTTTATATTCACTGAGGATGAAGCATTAGTGAGTTTCCCAAAACATTTTTTTTCTGAAAAGGATATAATTAATAAATCATCACTAAATATAGACAAGTATTTGAATCTTCTGTTTCGACTCATACAAAAATGTATGACCAATAATAATAAACGCCTTGTTCAGGTTAATCAAGAAATCAATAAATCATATCCCTTTGAACCATTTTATAAAATTTATGAGTATTACCAAAGATATGGGTTATTTACACAAGAAAGAGAAATAAAAAAGTTTGGCCAATATGGTAAGATTTTATGGAAAGATACATTTAATAAATCGCCGATAGTAATAAATCATGGGAACATACTATTTATGCCACCTGTAATTCAAAAACGTGTAACAGACTATGTATTTATTAGCAAATGTATGGCTTATGTTATCAATTCAACAATTGATAAATTTCATTTTTTATTTAACCTTCCACGAGTAAACTTAGAGTATAGAGATATAAACTTTACTAACAGTGATAGGATTATTGGAAGCTTAAAGAATGTAAAACAATTTTTATTTAAGGATATTCATCTTCAATTAATAGAAGACTTGATTGCTTATTTTAATAATGAAAATCGTGGTAGTAAACATATAGAGATTAAGATCTACTCTTTCCATTTAATTTGGGAAGAGATGGTTAGAAATTATCTAAATAAGTATTTTTTAGAAATTGATGATGAGAATGAAGAGCTTATTTTTGAAAGTACAGGTGATCAAAAACATAATTTACTAAAAAGGGAGTTCGAATTAGATAGAAGAAGGAAAATTAAAGGATTAAAAACATATAAAATTGAACCTGATTTCTATTTTGAGGAAAGAGACAAAAAGTATATATTTGATGCTAAATATTTTACAGAAATAAATAAGCTTGACTATAAGCAAATATCCTATTATTTCTTACTTAAGAATTATGAAAATGATTTGAAATTAAAGATATATAACGGATTAATTCTTCCAACTTCAGAACCAAATATGAAGAAAGTTCATTTTAATTTAGATAAGGAGTTTAGTGAAGCTGAGGAAGAATTTAAAA
This sequence comes from Robertmurraya dakarensis, assembly GCF_900156875.1. Taxonomy (GTDB): domain Bacteria; phylum Bacillota; class Bacilli; order Bacillales; family Cytobacillaceae; genus Robertmurraya; species Robertmurraya dakarensis. The sequence continues at coordinate 629,023 of NZ_LT707409.1, forward strand.
TTGTAGAATATTATTTGAATATGCAAAAATTGATGCAAATTTATTTAAATAACAATTAAATTGAATTGATAATTAAACAATTTGAGCTCAGAGTATTTGTCTCTGAGCTTTTAGAATCTAAAAGGATTTTAAACTCGTTTACTAGTCTTATTATATTATTAATACAGTGACACGATATGGGAAAAGTTAGTAATTAAGCTCATGGTTAATATTTGATTAAAAATTATGGTTCAGTAGTGATATAATTGATTGTTAATACTTATTAAAGGGTGATAGAGTTGGGCAAAAGTTGGGGGGGGACTAGAGAAGGTTCCGGAAGAAAGGTAATTCCTGAAAAATTTAAGAAGAAAGGATATACCTTTCAACTAACAGAAGAAGAAATAAAATTCATTGAATCTTTTAAAGGGAAGAACAGAAGTGATTCATTAAGAACTCTTATTGAAAACTATAAAAACTTGAAAAAACAAATTGATTTTTCAAGTGGTGAATGATATTATTGTTAATATAAATACGATGTAAGGGGAAATGAATTTGAGATATTCAGTAGGAAGTTTATTTGCTGGGGTAGGTGGTATAGACTGGGGTTTTCAGAATACCACTTTTGAAGGTGACAGTTATGACATAGTATGGGCTAATGAAATTGATGAGTACGCTGTTGAAACATATCGCTGCAATTTCCCACATCCAGTATTCCATGGTGACATTGAAAAAGTAGTAAGACCAGAAAGAGCACAGGATGAAGTAGAGAGAAATAAATATCTTAAAATGCAAGAAGATATGCTTCAACAAAAAATAGATATTTTAGTCGGAGGTTTTCCTTGCCAAGCATTTTCAATTGCTGGATATAGAAGAGGGTTTGATGATGAAAGAGGAAATTTATTTTGGAGTATCGTTGAACTAATAAAATTGTTAGATGAAAGACATGGGAAACCATCTGTTCTGCTCCTTGAGAATGTAAAAAACTTACAAACACATGATAAAGGGAGAACGTATAGAGTCATAAAGGAACAATTAGAATTGTTAGGGTACACAGTTAAAGAAAAAGTTATTAATACAAAAGATATAACCCGATTACCTCAGAATAGAGAGAGGATTTATATAGTTGCTTTTTTAGATCCAAAAGTAGCAAACCGATTCAAATTTTTTGAGGAAATTGAAAAATATAAAGTTAATAAAACTGAAGAGCAACGAAGGGAGGATATAGGAAGAGTCCTTGATCTCCATTTAACAAAAACAGAAAACGCTAAATATTACTATACTAAAGAGAAATACCCATTGTATTTCTTAAATGAACAAGAATACTTGGGATTAGATGAAGATGAAAGAAAAGAACAAAGGGTTAACATAGATGAACAAATTGATGAAGAGTTTCAGTTTTACCAAGTAAGAAGAGGGATGTATGTAAGAAAAAATAAGAATGGAGTTTGTCCAACCTTAACTGCAAATATGGGTACTGGTGGACATAATGTTCCACTAATTAAAGTAAGTGACGGTGTTAGAAAGTTAACCCCAGCTGAAACATTTAAAATTCAAGGATTCCCTATTGGGTTTGGATATGAATTACCTAGTCAATATAAGGGGAGAGATTTTTCAGATGGGAGATTATATAAACAAGCTGGAAATGCAGTTTCTGTTGATGTCGCAGCATTAATAGCTAGAGAAATTTTAAAAGCCCTCCATACATCTGTCGAGGTTGAAGAGATAGAAAAAGATATTATTCATTCCTAGAAGGTAGTCTATTGGCTACCTTTTTTATTATGTTCAAGCTTTCCAAGTACTCAGATAAATCACTAATTCAACAATTTACATCTTCCAAAATCTATAAATAAGAACTTCCATATATATTGGAATTTAGTATATTAAAATTTATTTTTTGTCTAATTTATTATGGTTTTCATTTACTCCGTTAATGAGCTCCCTCGTATAAAGTTGTAAATATTTAACTTTTCTACATTTATGGCATTGAATAACAAAACTAATTAACAAAAATGAGATGACTAATTATTGTAAAAATGTTTAATGCTATAATTAAATAAAAATAGGGATTTCTCATATTAAATTTTGTTGAAGTTGATAATTAAGATTAGAGGAGAATACTTTTGGATAATGTGCATAAAGGAATACTAAAAAAATTTGAATATTTAAAAGGTCAATTAATAATAGGTAAAAAAGAAATTAAGGGTGAAAACTCAACAGATCGGCTACCGCCAGATTCTTTTGTTCCAGAAAAGCATATTTTACATGATTTAATCAGAGGCTTCTATAAGCCAGCAGGAAAACCATATCTATTATCATACCAGGCTACTGAATCTGAAAATAATTATGGCAAGCAAATAATATGGAAAAATGAAAATAATGCAGAATTCATTCGAATTGAAATGGCACCCCCTAATAGTCCAAAAGATAATCGAAAAAAAAGCGATATCGATGCTGCTAGATATAATTTAATAAATAAAATTCCAATTGGAATTTTACGTAAGGTAAAAAAAGGCCACAACATTATACTTGGCTTAGGAAGAATAACATCTGAAAGAGAGGATGGTATATTCATTATTGAGCCATTCTCATACAATGAACTGAAAAAGGAAAATCTAAAAAGATTTGAAGAAATATTAGAAGAGTTAGATGAGGTTGAGGCAATAAATACTTCAGTTCTTAGAGAGGTCTTTCAAAGACAAGGTCAGCAACAGTTTAAACGAACGCTTCTTGAAAGGTCTAATAAATGTGCACTTTGTGAGATTGAAGAGCCTTTTTTGATTGCTAGTCATATAAAACCGTGGAATAAATGTACTGACGAAGAACGCCTAAATAGTAATAATGGTCTGTTACTTTGTCCAAATCATGATATATTATTTGATAGAGGTTATATTACATTTAATGAGCATGGATTAATTAAAATATCCCCCAAGATGCCCGAAATTATCAAGCATCAGATGGGATTAAAGGAAAGTGCAACTATCTCTATAAATTTAAAGATGAATGAATACATGAAATGGCACAGACTGTATCAGTTTAAAAAGTAAGAATGAAAAATCAATATTAAATACTATATTTCGAACCCCGATAATCAGTCTTTAATCATACTGACAAAAATTACGAAATATTATGGGGATGATACATATGTTTTATCGTAAGCAATCTAATGAAGAGAAACAATTATACTTAGAGTTATTAAAAGTAGTAGGTTCTCTATCTAATCTTTTCTCTGAAAGTCCAGTTCCATACTTGTACTATCGTGCAGCAGAGAATATCTTTTGTCGTGCTTTTAATGCGGAAAACCTGAGCCGGGGTGATGTTTCTGCTGATGCTGCCAAAGCTAAGTTAGGAATTGGACTTAAAACATTTATGCACGGTAATGGAAAGACACTTCAGAAGGTTGCTGAGTTTAATAAAGAGGCAAATACATTTGAAGCAAAGAAACCAGAAGAAATTGTAGAAATGGTTTCTAAGATGAGAAATGACCGAATCAACTTTACAATGAGAGCCCACGGTTTGAATAGTATGATATATCATTTAGTAACAAGAGAAGAAGGAAAGTTTAATCTTTACGAAGAGAACATGAATACTATAGATTTATCTTCCATTAAGAACGTTAAAAGAACTAAAAACGCAGTAGCATTTAAAGACAAGGATGCCGAATATAACTTTTACATACCAAAGAGTACATTATTTAAAAGATTTATTACGAACAATCCAATTGAAATATTAGATGTTGAAATATTAGAGGATCCATATGCCTTTTTATTGGAAAGGTCAGGGACTCCCTTAAAAATTGTAATAGAAAAAGAAGAAACTCTAGAATATGTTTATTTACCTTTATATTCTGCACAAGATGGGGAAGTGCATAGAAGTAGTGGCTTAAATCAATGGAATGCTGGTGGTAGAGCTAGACACCATGACGAACTATATATACCTGTTCCTATTTGGATTCATAGGGATTTTAAAGGATTCTTTCCTTATGAGTTGGGAAGTGGAAAACCCGGCACACCATTTACATTAGTCTTACCGGACGGTCTAGAATATACTGCGAAGATATGTCAAGAGAACGGTAAAGCATTAATGACAAATCCAAATCGATTGTTAGGTCATTGGTTGCTACGTCATGTTCTTCAAATCCCAGTAAACACATTGGTTACATATCAAATGTTAGAAAATGTAGGTATAGATTCAGTGAAGATAACCAAACTGTCTCATGTACGATTTAGAATTGATTTCGCTAAAGTTGGTTCCTTTGATGAGTTTGAAAATGAGTTCAAAGATATCCATAAAAAATAAGAAAAGGCCCCCGTGACACAAATGGAGGCAAATTCGATAAAATCGTGTTTGCCTCCAATCCTTTTTCATTACAATTCTTTGGAGAGATATTAAGTGGTGACAAATGATCAGAAATTTGGGCATTTTGGTATTTAGTAATACTTTCTTAAAAGCCGAACACCAGGTTGAGGATTATGAAAAAAGGAAGGACTAAAACTATAATTTTCTTTTGATGCTAATACCGTATCGATTATGAGCAGAAAAGAAGATATTATCAGTCACGATATCGAAGTGGCAATCACTTAGATGAAAAGCTTCTTGTTGGATTAGTGTCAAATTAAGAGGATTAAGTAAAGTTTTTCAGTACTGGTTTTCTATAGTTGCCTATAGACAGCTTGAAAAAGGGATGGCAGGATGCAGATATGTTGTTCTTTATTCCAGGAATGGTGTAGCTTCTGCAAATGGAGTAAAAGAGTTCGCGAGAGTCAATGAATTCAAGATAAATGAGGAATTTGTAACATTTGTGCTAGAATCTTGGATTAATCTCCCGAGTGTTATTAAGGAAGTGAAAAGAACACCAAAACTGGGGTAAGTTATTTCGCCAGTCTTTCCGACTTCGTTGGACGGGAAGTATTTAAAGCCCGATTTAACCTACCTAAAAATAAATGAACATTCTAACGATATAACTAATCTTATAAAATAGAAATAGGTGAAAAATAAAGTTGCTACCTTTTTAGTGGCAATAATAAGACTTTTCCTTGGCTGCCGAATATTTTTCGACAGCATTTTTTGTCGAAAAACCCAGTGGATTATACCATGCGAAATTCAGTTTAGTATTAAAAAGTATTTGTAGATGATTTTCTAATTTTACAAAACTGATGGAGCGGATTAATTAATAATAGAAATCAGATTATAGGGTTAGGTTCAATACTAAAGCAGACTGAGGGACAGACCCCTCGTAATGACAACGAAAAGTGAAAGCATAGATGATTATACAAATATATTTATTACGTTTCAATCGAAGCCAGTTAGGCTATGTTCCTTTTTAAAGTAGTGGAGTTCGAGATTAAAAGTATATAATGTTAAATTAGGATTGATAATACGAGGGGGATTGGGATGTGCAGGGTGTTTATTTAAAAGATGAATTTGAAAATTGGTTGAGTGAACAAATTCAAGAAAATGGAAGTTTATATTCAAAGGAAACAATAAAAGGTTATATTTATGCACTAAGTAAGGCGTGTAGTGACATTCATAATCTAAACTTAGTTAATAGTAATTTGTTTTCTATTGGTTCATTAGATGAATTCATTTCGATTGTAAAGTTAATAAAGGATAATCCCGATTATAAACGTGTTAATAAAAAGTTCGGTAAGGGCCAACTATCGGCAGGAATGACAAAATACAAAGAGTTTTTGACTTCTAGAGAAAGTAGCTTTTCCATTCCATCCGTCGATTTTGACCGTGAAGTAAAACTAGAGAACTTGTTTTTCGAAGATAAAGAGCTCATTATCAAACAGGTTAAAACGGCTCTGTCAAAAGGGAAGAATGTCATTTTAACAGGCCCTCCAGGAACAGGGAAATCAAAACTAGCGAAAGAGATTTGCCGAAGCTTCGGTGTAGAATTTGTTATGACCACGGCTACATCGGATTGGTCAACTTATGAAACAATTGGTGGAAGCCGTCCGAATGCGGATGGGACACTTTCCTTCAGGCCGGGATTATTCCTCAACTGTTTTAAGGATGAAAAAACACTAAGGCCAGAGAATAAATGGTTAATCATTGATGAAATGAACCGTGCTGATATTGATAAGGCTTTTGGGGCGTTGTTCTCTGCGTTAACAGGTGATCCAATTGTTCTGAGCTTTCAAGGGGAAAGCGACAATCAAATAAAAGTACGTCCGCAAAACGACTTGGAAAGCGTGCTTTTGAATGACCATGATTATATTATTCCAAACGACTGGCGCTTAATCGGAACTATGAATACGATTGATAAAGCTTCTCTTTATGAAATGAGTTATGCGTTCATGCGGAGATTTGCGTTTATTCCTGTGGGGATACCACGGCATATTAATGAAGAACTTGTGAACTCCTATCTAACGATTTGGGGAATAGAAAGTTATGAGTATTCTTCTATACTTGCTTTTGTTTGGAAACTCATTAATGAATATAGGCAGATTGGTCCAGCCATTGTTGAGGATATTGCCCAATTTACAGAAGAGGACGGAGATTTCACATCCGCGGTGATTTTATATGTGCTACCGCAATTTGAAGGGCTACTAGAGTCTGAAATTCTTGAGTTTATTAAGAAACTTGGACAAATGGACGAATTTGAAATAGAACGTCTAAAGGATTTTGCTGCTGATTTTTTTCATATCAGGGAGTAGATGATGAAACGAAATACAGAAGAACTTATTGAAGAGGTCAGTGATTTTCTTGTTGTGTACTTAAAGGCAGGAAACGTAGGAGTTAATTCTTTTATTCGAAAAGCTCATTTGGATATTACGAATCTTGAACAGCTAATTATGATTCATTTCTTGTTGAAAAATGAGGTAAAGGAGTATGTTAGAAGACTGCCAATTTTAATAAGAAGATTCAAAACGACGACAACTAGTATTAGCGAAACCTATCATGGGGAGATTCGTGGGAGGGTTGATTGGGGAGCTACATTGAAAAAGAGATTAGAGGTTGGTTATAAAGATCGAACCATTTTTTCATGTACAGAACAATCTCGAAATTACTACATTAAAGAGAATTTAGTGTTAAAGGCCTTTATTGGGTTATTGAACACGATCCTTGATAGGAAAACAGAAAGGTTCATGAATTATGGCTGGTTTGCTGAATGGAATAAATTAAAACCGATTATCTATCAAATTTATCATCACAATGTTTATCTTTCTCGAGTTTCGCTAGAAAAAGTGGAGATAACAGACCGTATGCTTCAAGATACCGTAAAGCACCGCAATCCCTTGTATCGTGATGCGGCTAAATTGTTCCTTTTATACCGGCGGTTACAATCGAAGAAACTAAATGAAGCAGAAATTGGATCGCTTTTAAAAGAGACATTTGTTTTTCCGGACAAGCCTGAAGTGTTATTCGAGCTTTATTGGGCTAGTCAAATCGTTAAGCACCTTTCCCAAAATGTAAAGCTTGAGGTACTAGATGGGGGGCAAAATTTATTTGCCAGCTGGAAGGATGAAGATTTTGACTATCGTCTCTACCATGATTCTATCGGTTCAGGCCATCTATCCTTTCATATAGGTACTAATGAAGCTAGAGAGATGTACAATCCTTACATCGAAAGAAAAATTGCAGCAATGGAAAAAACGTCTGTTATTGCAAATGAAGTGTTTGGCGAAAGCGTTGATACAGGTACCTTATGGAGTGGGCGTCCAGATCTTCTCTTAGAGTTGTACCGAAGAGGAAGCGGCACACTGGAAAAGGTAATGATTGGTGAAGTCAAACATACAACAAATAGAAGTTATGCTATAAGGGGATTAAGTGAATTACTTGAGTACATGGAATTTGTGAAAAAAAGGGATGGACGATTCCTCTCTGAAGGTCCCATTGAGCTTAAGGGTGTACTGTTTTTTGATAATATTCCTGTTAAGCAATCGAGGGTTAATGATGTGCTGATAATAAATCATGATCATAAAGAGATGTTGGCTCAGCTAAATGATGAATGCAAATCTCATGGTTCTTAAAGGCTAAATCCTGTGTCTTTAAATATTTTAGGAATTGTCTGCTACTCTAAATGAAAGTGTGAGTATCAAATATGTGCTCTTTGGAATGGAAGGGGAAATGATTGCATGTATAAGATAGACTCCAATAAAGCTGTAAAAATAGCACATGTAACATTCTCTAAACTTCACATGCAAGAGAATGATATTGAGGAGTTATTAAGATCAAATATTTATATGATTTGTGAAGAAGAAGAATCTATGTTGATCGTTGGTAGACAGGTTAGAAATGCCCTTCATGGCCGAAGCGATCTAACGGCTGTTGATCAAGACGGCAATGTTGTTTTAATTGAGATAAAAAGGAATCTTAGGGACATTGAATCACGAAAGGAAGCTTTTGAATTCCAAGCGATCCGCTATGCTGCAAGTTATGCAACGATCAAAGATCCAGATGACTTAGTAAATAAAATCTATGCACCTTATATTGAAAAGTATCGAAGCGAATTTGAACATAATTCTCTAACAAGTACCGAACTTGGAAAACGCAAGCTGGATGAATTTTTAACGGTAAACGGTGCTGAGAATAGCTTTAATCGATCTCAAAAAGTTGTTTTAGTGGCATCTGACTTTGATGACCAAACGCTATCAGCTGTTTCTTGGTTAAATAGTAATGGGGTGAATATGAGCTGCTATAAATTGATCCCTTACAAGATTAATGGTGAAATCTATATTAATGTTGAAAAGCTTTTACCATTAGCTAGCTACGATGATTACTATGTGACCTTTTTAGAGAGATCTTCAGGAATAAAGAAACCAAGTGGCAAAAAATTTACCCGACGCAGTCTTCCTAAGATTGTTGCGATGCTGGAATGGGGAGTTGTTAAGGAAGGGGATATCATCATGGCTAAAGACCGTGAAGATGAAGGAACTCTTCTAAGTAATGGGAATGTTCTTGTAGACGGGGAAGAACTTTCCATGCAGAAATGGTTAAAGGATATCTATGGATGGTCTAGTATTCAAACGTATGTGTTCGCTATTCACAAAGACAGTGGTAAAGCATTATCAGAAATCCGCAGAGAGTATTTAGAAAAACAAGCTGAAAATGTGGAATGAAACGAATAGACCTTGTAAACAGGGTCTGTTTTTAGATGGAAGAGTGCTGTGCCTCCTTTTTGGCTTCCCTGCTAAGGGTATTATAGGTGGGTAACCAGCTCAAAGGTTTAAAACCCTCACAGAGATTAGTCATTAAGTAGAAGAAATAGCATATTTTGCGGATTACTCTAATAAATTAAAATAAAATTATTAATAGACTAATAATAGACTATATTGAAAATGGTACATTCTAGTTAATAAAATTAGTTTTTAATTCCTTCCAGGTTTATTTATGGCTATCAGTAATAAAAAGTTTAGAGGGGGGAAATATGGGTGCTTCTTCGTCGATTTGAATATGTACATCAGGTCGTCAAATATGGAACCATAAGAGAAGCAGCACAACAACTTTATGTTTCCGAGCCAACCATAAGTCAGCAAATTCAGAAGTTTGAAGAGAGTATCGGATTAAAAGTTTTCAAGAGACAGGGTCGAAAAATCCAACTTACGGATGAAGGGAGACTAATTTTACCAATCATGCAACAAGCGCTGCTATCAGTAAAGGAATTTGATCGACAAGTTGCAGAGATTAAAGATCCTAATCGTGGCTCTATTCGATTTGGATTAGGTCCAATAGCAACAAGTACAATCCTTCCGGATATTATGGCAGATTTTAATAGACAATATCCAAATGTATCTTTGAATGTTACTGAAGCGGGATCAGTTGAATTATTAGATCTATTTGATAGGGACCAATTGGATATCTCTATTATTTCATTAACGGATACATTGTATCAAAAATATCAACAACTTGAAAATATTAAGTGTAAGAGATTTTTTCGTTCTAATTTCTCTGTAGCGATGTCTGAAACACATCCACTCGCAAAATTTACAAAGTTAAATATGAAGGATCTGTATGATGAATCGCTTATTTTATATCGGAGTAGTATGATAAAACAGGCTCTTTTAACAGAATTAGGTTCAGAAATTGAAAATAACATTGTTTGTTATACTGACAGCATTGAAGCTACTCGTAATTTGGTAGTAAAAAATATTGGGATAAGTATCTTACCTAAATATTTTGTTAACTCCTGGAGTTCTGATCAAAGTAGGGGTTTGACTTTTATTGCATTAGATGAGGGACAACTAACTTTAAATTGGAGTTATCTTTATAAGGAAAAAGAATATCATCCAATATACCTTTCAGTATTTATAAAAGTTATTCAACAACATGTTAGAAATAAGTTTCAGAAAATTAAGTAAAACCACTACGAGGATTGAAAGCAGGTTGGCTTTTATCCTCGTATTTTATTTGTGCCTATTACTATTACTGGATTATTTGCAAATTATGCATCCTCTAACAGTGTATCGCCCTTACGGACAAATACTTTAGATAAAGATATTTCACGTCATTCATGTTTTGATTAACTCCTACTGGTCAAACATTTATTAAAACTAAAGAATCGAAGTTGATAACTAATATATTATTCAGAAAATTCTGTATATAATTCTTATAAATAATCCACTAATTTTACAGGGGGTATACCTAATGGGAAATTATAAAGACATAATAGTTGAGAGAAGGGGAGGCATTGCAATAGTAACACTCAACCGCCCTCAACAAATGAATGCGTTTACTTGGCGATTACATTCTGAATTACATGATGCATTTGCAAGATTGGATTTAGACGATGAAATACGCTGCGTTGTAGTCACTGGGGCAGGTAAGGCTTTTTGTGTGGGTGCAGAACTAAATTCCTCAGGATCAACCTTTAATCCAAATAAAAAAGATGAGGCGCTCCAATCGATGCATGAAGAAAATTTTAAGCATTGTCATCCCATTAATGTGAGAAAACCTATAATAGCTGCAATTAATGGTCATGCAGTAGGGGTAGGAATCACGATGCCATTACAGTATGACATACGCATTGTGGCAGAAGATGCAAAGTTAGGCTTTGTGTTTGTAAGGCGAGGAATCATACCCGAACTTGGTTCACATTGGATACTTCCTAGAATGATTGGAATTTCTAAAGCAACTGAACTATTGCTTACTGGGCGTCTTTTTTCAGGAAAAGAGGCAGTTGATATGGGAATAGCTAGTCAAGCTGTTCCAAAGGAAAAAGTATTAGAAACTGCTATTAGTTTAGCAGAAGAAATAGCAGTGAATTGTGCACCTGTATCAGTTGCATTAACCAAAAGACAATTATGGGCCTATCTTAGTCAATCCAATTATGTTGAAGCAGCAGATACTGAACAAAAATATTTTGATTGGACTAGAACACAACCTGATTCTATAGAGGGTGTTAGAGCATTCATGGAAAAACGTCAACCTGCTTGGTCATCAAAGGCGTCAATTGATCTTCCATCAGATATTCCTTCTCTCTTCGATAAATAATTTAGAAGTACTAATAAGGTATTAATTGTAAATGAAGCATTTTTTCTAAGCATTGGGGAGACGTCATATAGTAATATCCTTTGAAAGCCATCTGCAATTATTTTCTGAGGATATAAGAGATAGATAGATTTATCAATTTCCGATAGTAAGGAGGAATTTATAAATGATTGATTATAGGATACCGGATGATGTTAGAGAGGTTTTGTTATCGATTGATAAATTTATTGACCAAGAAGTTGTTCCCCTCAAAAAGAAATATCGTGAATATTTGGAAAACGAAAGAAAATATTACGATGAAAATGGAGCATATTCCAAGGAAATTCGTGAAGCTAAACGTACTGTGAGAATGAAATCTGCCAAGGCTGGTTTTTATAATATGTTTGGCGAGCCGGAGTTAGGAGGGACAGGGGATTCATTTGGACCAATAAGTATTGCACTTATTCACGAAGCTTTGTATAGAAAATATGGTCACGACCCGCTTGTGGAGGAGATTTTTCCAATTGGCCTGTTTACGAGTGGCTTAACACCTGTTTTGTTAGGGTTGCAAAAGGAAGTTAGAGATGAAATTGTACCAGGAGTAGCGAATGGGGAAACCCAGTTGTGTTTTGGTTTAAGTGAACCTGATGCAGGTTCTGATGTATGGGGTATGAAGACAAGGGCTAAAAAGGACGGGGATTATTGGGTTATTAATGGGACAAAGCAATGGATTACATTTGCACCTTATGCTCAGTATGCAATGATTTTTGCTATTACCGATCCAGAATTAGCGTCACAAAGGAAAGGAGGAATCACTTGTTTCTTAGTACCATTTGACGGAGAAACATGTGTATGCACCTCGGTGATTTCCATTCTAGGGAATCTAGGAGGACATACCGGCATTATTTCGCTAGAGAATGCCCGAGTGCATGAAAAATATATTATCGGTGAACTACACCAAGGATTTGGTAAAGCAATGAACGGGATTAATCGAGGTAGGATCACAATGTCAGCCACCTGTATAGGAATAGCACAATGGGCTTTAAATAAAGCGATTGACTACGCTAATGAAAGGAAGACGTTTGGTGTAACAATTGGTAATCATCAAGCGGTACAAATGATGCTTGCAGATTGTGCTATGGATATTTATGCTGCACGAAATATGTTATTACATTGCGCGTGGAAGATAGAGAATCAGCCTGAATCACCAATTAAAGAACTCTCAATGATAAAGGCATTTTCAACTGAAATGGTACAAAGGGTGGTAGACCGTTGCATGCAAGTTCATGGAGGCATGGGGCTAACCAATGAATTAAAACTTGAAAAAGCATGGAGATGGGCTAGATCACAGCGAGTGCCCGATGGTACAACGGAAATACAAAAACGTACGATTGCAAGGCGGTTACTGAAAGGTGATAGAAGTTTTTCGTAGTTTCCGAACATGAAAATGGAAGAATTATCCTGGTTGTCTCTGTTTATGATTACTTTGCGACTCTCTTCTAGTGTATGTCTAATTTGATCTTTGAAAGCGACTTGATATTAAAAGAATCAATCAAAAAGGGGAAATGAAAATTGGCTAAAAACTCTGTTAATAATAGTAATGGCATTAATGTTTCTGCATTAAATGATTACAAAAAAGAAATTACGAATAATGCCAAAGCCGGAATGATTGATTACAATGTTAATTTGAAATGGCTTGGCGGGACAAAATCAAAAGTTACTACAACCGGAATTACACTTGGTGAGCAACAATTAGAACGAAATTTCTCTTTTGTCATTGATGAGCCCGAACAACTCCTAGGTGAAAATACAAATCCAACACCCCAGGAATATTTATTGGGAGGTATGGGTGCTTGTATGATAGTTGGTTACTCTGTTGGTGCTTCACTACTAGGAATTAACATGGAGAAATTAGAAATCAATTTACAGGCAGGATTGGATTTGCGGGGGTTCCTTGAAGTGGAGCCAACAGCACCGATTGCATTTAAGGACGTAAATTACACGATTCATGTTAAAGGAAATGGTACTAAAGATCAATTTGAAAAGATTCACGAAACTGTAATAAAGACTTCCCCAAATAGAGCAACAATTTCTAATTCGATCAGGATTAATTCCGAGTTAATTGTTGAAGAATGAGCATTTACGTAAATCTTAACTAAGAAAAGAAGTCACAGCTTAGGAGGTGTTCTTGATTAATATCATTAGCAAGTTTATTAATTCTTTTTCTGCATATGCCAAATATGTATCATTGTTTACTCAAGCTTTTATGATGGTTTTTATAACCATTGCAGTAATTTTGCGGAATCTTAATCATTCTATAATGGGAGATTACGAGATTGTCCAGCTCTTAATGATCGTTGTGATCATGATGGGTTTGCCGTATGTTCAGCAAATAAAAGCTCATGTATCGATAGGTCTTATTGTTGATCGATTACCCAAAAAGATTCAAAAAGTCCTTGACGTAATTTCATATCTGTTAACGTTTGTTGTCTGTGAACTAATAGGTTGGGTAAATATTCAAGTTGCTATTGATTATTTTGTTTCGTATCGTACATCCTTGTTGCTAAAAGTTCCACTTTATCCCTTCTTATTTATAATCGGGATCGGGTTTATTATCTGGGGGTTCGTTGCTTTTATGCAGGTTTTCGGAGTATTCAAAACAAAGGATGAGGATATTCAGATAGAAAGTTAAATGGTTTGCCTCATATTTCTTTTCAAAACAGCTAACAGTATAGGACGTTCATAACCCACAAAACTTTGTCGGAAGATAATATTCAGAAAAAGAGAGAACTTTCCTCTGGTACAGCAACCTTGATTTCTATGAAAAGTGGAAATATGAGAGTCTGTTTTTAAAGGAGGTCACAATGTCAATTGAAGTAATCGGGATCATTGGAATAGCTGCTATGTTTTTATTAATGGCTGCAAGAGTGCCAATCGCAATTTCAATGACAGTTCCAGCAATCATGGGAATTTATTATATTAGTGGTTGGGAAACTCTGTCTACTGTTTTTCATACTGTCGTTTGGCAGCATACTGCGAGCTATAATCTAAGTACAATACCAATGTTTGTTTTAATGGGGGAGCTGCTTTTTATTTCTGGAATTACAAGTGAACTTTTCAATATGTTTAGAAAGTGGTTAGGTTCTTTGCGAGGAGGATTAGGAATGGCTACGATAGGTGCTTCCGCATTTTTCGCAGCAGCTTCTGGATCAAGTTTGGCCAATACGGGTACTATGGGCGTGATTTCCTCGAAAGAAATGTTGAAATCAGGTTACGATAAAACTTTAACAAGCGGATCAATTGTGGCTGGTGGGACACTAGGGATATTAATTCCTCCAAGTACAACTTTTATTATTTATGGAATTATTACGGAAAGTTCTATTGGTCAACTTTTATTGGCAGGTATTATTCCAGGGATAGTTCTAACATTATTTTATATGTTAACAGTTTATGTATTAGTCTTATTAAATCCTGAACGTGGACCTGCAGTTGAAAAAGTAGCTTGGAAAGAAAAATTCACATCACTTAAGTCTATATTTTGGATAGTGATCTTATTTACTTTAGTAATCGGAGGAATGTATTTTGGGTTATTCAGTCCGACTGAAGCTGCTGGAGTAGGTGCTTTTGGATCATTGATTATTGCCATAATTAAAAGGAGGATGTCCATAGGAAGTTTTGCTAAAGCTCTTACCAGCACAATGAAGACGACTAGCTTTATTTTTGCGATAATCCTTGGTGCATTCATTTTGAACTACTTTCTAACGATAACCAAAATCCCTACAATTCTAGGAGAATTTTTGTTATCTATTACTACCTCAACTCTAGGTGTATTATTGCTAGTCATCTTAATGTATATAATCCTTGGAGCAGTAATGGATTCATTGGCGATGATTGTAATTACAATCCCAATCATCTTACCTACTCTCGTGGGATTGGGTGTAGATTTAATCTGGTTTGGAGTAATCATTGTTATCGTAATTGAAATGGCAATGATAACACCTCCAGTTGGAATGTTATGTTTCGTTCTTAATGGTGTAGCACCCGAATTGGAATTGGAAAAGATCTTTAAAGGGAGCTTAACATTTGTCATACCAATGCTTATCCTAATAGCATTGTTGATCATTTTTCCCGAGATTGCATTGCTTATTCCATATTCTGCTTATTAGAGTATACCAATTTAGTAAGCTACTTCTTACAGTTTATATAAAAGGGACTATCTCAGTATTAAAAGTTATCTGAATCACACTTTTTAAGATGAAAAAGAAAGCGGTTTCTAAGAGGGATGATAAGTCATGAGCATCCAAATATTTTGATCCCGAATCTATCGTGAAGACGTCATTATTTAAACCAGATTAGAAAGGGGAAAAAACATGAAACTTAAGAACATATTTTTTTCAATAACGATGATTTCTATATTTGTATTAATTCTTTCTGCATGTGTAGGGAATCAAACTAGTAACACGGATGATAATTCTAATGATCCTAACAGCCCAAATAAAAATGAAGTAATTGAATTAGATCTAAATACTTGGCTACCTTCAACACATCATAATATTTCTTTAGCCTATGAACCCTGGGCAAAAATAGTAGATGAAAAAACGAATGGAAGAGTTAAGATAAACATTCTCACTGGTGGTGCATTAGGAGGATCTGGTACGCATTTAGAAGATTTACAAGGAGGACTCTACGATATAACCCACGGTACAATTGGTTATTATCCTGATACAGATCTCTTTAAATTAACGGTCTTTGACCTTCCTTTTGCTTTTGAGAACACAAGAGATGCTTCGGATGCTATAACAAAGTATTTTGAGTTACATGGTACAGGAGATTGGCCAGATAAAGTAACTGTATCCAAAAAAGGTGTTACAACGGATCCGTATGTCTTATTCAGTACAAAGGAAATTCGAACGGTTGAAGATCTAAAAGGAATGAAAATCAGAGTTGCGAGTGATGTTTGGAATGAGGTTTTGAAAAGTTTAGGAGCTACACCTGTATTTATGCCTAATGACGAGCTTTATGCAGCTCTTGATCGAGGGGTAGTCGATGCTGCGACTTATAGCCCGATAGGAGCCCAAGGTCTAAAATTATATGAACCCGCACCGTATATCTTGAACTTCCCTTTACAAACAATAGGTCTTGATCCAATGATTAGGACTGGTGCACTTGAAGAAATGTCAGAGGACTTAAGAGAGCTTTTTGTAGAAGAATTATTACCTGAATTAAGTGAGCTTTTAATACAAGATGTTGAAAAATTATTACCAGAAATATGGAACGAGTATGAACAATTAATTGAAGGAAGAGGAGAAATCATTACATGGTCTGAAGAGGAAAAAAATAAGTTTAAACGTGCTGCTGAGACTGCCTGGGATATGTGGGTGGAAACTGCAAATCAAAAAGGGTATGACGGGGATCAAATCATGGAAGAGTTTAAACAAATACGAAAAGATCTTGGGCTTCAACCAGTGTTTTAATTTAAGGAAGTCTAGAAATGATCTATCAGCCAAATATTAAGTATAAAGGTGATGTATAGGTGAATAAACATAATAGTATTGAGAAATTGTTTAATGCTCGTTCAATAGCAATTATTGGTGCAAGTAATGATCTAAGTAAGATCGGTGGACGTCCGATACACTATTTACAAACACAGCGTTTTAAAGGAGAAATCTATCCTATAAATCCTAAATATAAAGAGATTGCTGGCTTAAAAGTTTATAAAAGTATTTTGGAAGTACCAAAAGATGTGGATGTAGCGATTGTGTCATTGCCAGTGAGAAGTCTTAGGCAGGCAATTAAAGATTGCACGGAGAAAAATGTAAAAACAGCTGTGATTTTTACTGCTGGGCTTGCTGAAGTTGGAGAAGAAGGAGTTAAATTACAAAAAGAGCTTGTAGAAATCGCCAATAGTAATAATATGTATTTGGTAGGGCCTAATTGCTTTGGGGTTGCGAATTTATTAAACGGTACCATTGGAAGTTTTGCAGAAACATTTGCTATCCCAATTCCGATCACTGGTACCACCGGTTTTGTAAGCCAAAGTGGTGGAATTGGATTAAATTTACTTAACCATGCATTAAATGAAGGGATTGGTTTTAATTATTGGGCAACTACCGGAAATGAATCTGATCTAGAATTTGTGGATTTCTTAGCATATATGCTAGAACAACCTGATGTAAAAGTAGTTGGCGGATATATAGAGGCATTAAAGGATGGGAAAAAGTTTACTAGCGCTGCCAAAAGGGCTCTGGAGTTAAGAAAACCATTGGTTTTACTAAAAGTCGGTACAACTGAAGCCGGTCAAAAAGCTGTGATGTCCCACACTGGGTCTTTGGCAGGCGCAGATACCATATATGAAACGGCATTTCGGCAAAGCGGTGTTATCAGAGTAAAAGACAAAACTGAGTTGTTGGATACACTTAAGTTATTTCAAAATAGAAAAAAATGCAAAGGTAATCGAGTGGGAATTGTAACCGCTTCGGGTGGAAATGGGATCATGATTACAGACTGTGCAATTGATTCCGGCCTAGAAGTTCCTTCGACTTCTCCAGGCACTAAGAAAAAGTTATTGGAAAAACTTCCTCCTTTCGGCTCTGCGAATAACCCTATTGATGTCACTGCACAAGTAAATAATAATAAGGAACTTTTTAAAGAGTGTATTGAACTAGTGATTAATGACGAAGAATTCGATTCAATTGTCATTTGTTCCACGAGACTGCATGAATTTCTAGAAAATGCCATTGATGCTATAACAAAGTCCGATAAGTTGATCTGTTTAATATCTTCTGAATCATCACATCAAACAAAGGAGATGGCAATAAAAAATGGTATTCCCTGCTTTGATGATATCTCTAGATGCGTTAAAGCTATTTCAAATGTCGTAAAATTTGAAAATAACTATAAGGACTACATTGCTGATAAAACAGCTACGGAATGTAGTGATACAATCATTTTTCCGAGTATTAAATTGCCGAATTTCTGTGGAGTTGTCTCTGAATGGGAAGCAAAAAAAATATTATCAAATGTTATTTCTATCCCAAAGGGAGGCTTAGTTTTTACTGAAGAAGAAGCGGTTGAGACTGCTAAAAAAATTGGTTTTCCTGTGGTCATGAAGATCAATTCTTCAAAGATTGCTCATAAATCTGATTTAGGGGGAGTTAAGGTTAACTTACAAAATGAGCATGATATAAAAAATGCTTTTAAAGAAATTAATAAGAATGTTTTTTCTGTTCTGCCTGATACGAAATTTGAGGGAATGCTTATCGAAGAATTTGTATTTGATAAAGGGATAGAAGTAGTTGTTGGTTTTAATAAAGATTCGTTATTTGGTCATGTTCTAACCTTTGGTTTAGGTGGGGTCTTTGTGGAGGTTCTACGAGATGTTAGTATGAGAGTACTTCCAATTAATCAACAAGAAGTTATCAAGCTAATGGAAGAGATTAAGGGTTGGGCTATACTAGAAGGTTATCGAGAAAATATTTCATATGATATAGAAGCCTTATCGAATATGATAATGAAACTTATTACATTGGTAAATCAATATGGTCATAGAATTGAGGAATTAGAGATTAATCCTATTAAAGTGTTGCCAAAAGGGCA
This sequence comes from Robertmurraya dakarensis, assembly GCF_900156875.1. Lineage (GTDB taxonomy): Bacteria > Bacillota > Bacilli > Bacillales > Cytobacillaceae > Robertmurraya > Robertmurraya dakarensis. Next base: position 648,010 of record NZ_LT707409.1, read on the forward strand.
GGGGGTTAAGGCATTAGATGCGCTATTAAGGTTAGAATAGTCAGAATGGTTAAATTATTAGAATAGAAGTAAGAGTTCTCGAGTGCATGTTTATTGTGGACGGGAAGAAAAGGGCTTGGAGTGTTTCCACCAAGCCTGTTTTATCTTAACCCATGATTCATCATGTAAACCTCATTGGATAAAAAACCCAGCAATTTGGTTATCTTCATCAACGGTTACGGTAAAGATGACATCTTGATTTTTATATAAACCAGAAAGTTGGAAGACTTGATAGCCATCTGATTCTTGAGTTGACGTGTATTCCTGATCAATGAAGTACCGTTATGTTATTGAACCGTTTCCCATACTTCTTCTAATTTCTCTGGTGGGAGTTCTGTTGCCATCGTTTCATCGAATTGTTGGGCAGCCTCATTATACTATGTGACCTATTAGTGAAATCCCCAGGAATAAAGTAACCGGGTGGCAAAAAATTAACTCGGCGCAACCTTCCTAAAATCGATGCGATGTTTGAATGAGGCGTTGTTAAGGAAGGGGATATCATCATGGCGAAAGACCGTGAAGATGAAGGAACTCTTCTAAGCAACGGGAATGTGCTTGTAGACGGCAAAGAACTTTCCATGCAGAAATGGTTAAAGGATCTCTATGGATGGTCTAGTATTCAAACTTATGTGTTTGCTATACATAAAGAAAGTGGTAAAGCATTATCAGACATCCGCAGAGAGTATTTAGAAAAACAAGCCGGAAATGTGGAATGAGACAAATAGACCTTGTAAACAGGGTCTATTTTTAAATGGAAGAAACCAAATGTGTCGATGTAATCGGGGAATCTGGTGCATGTGCCCCGCTACATTAATGCTTTAGTATATTGGGGGACAGGCACCATTTCCCATTGAAACAACTCCTGAAGAGAAGCTAGCCATTCTTGAGTTATTGGATGAGTGTAAGGCAATGGTAGATGAAACCTTTTCGCCTGCGGGCTATAACATCGGGGTCAACTGCGGAGAGACTGCGGGTCAAACGATTTTTCATCTGCATGTCCATCTTATACCTCGTTATGAAGGGGATATGGAGGATCCTCGGGGAGGGGTTAGAGGGGTTGTGCCTGAGAAGAGATTATTTTGATTGTATGTTTATTTTAGTTAAAGTCATTTTTCTAAGGATAAATAGCTCCATATTACTACGAAAATCTTTTCAATATTCTTTCTAGAAGATATGCTTAAATGAGAGTAGCGGAACCAATAACTATAAAAATATTATGTAAACATTTAAGTAGAACACAACGATGATCTTCTTCGAGTAAGTGGAGTCATAATAGTGTGTATTTGTAGATAAGAGGTGACCTAAATGAAACAATTTATAGATGCTTTGAGTTCTAAATTTCCAAGCGAAAAGTATGCATTACATTTTTATTTTTCAAAAAATTGATAAACTGTATCACGCTAATTCGCCGGATCAGCCGGGTGAATTAAATATAGAACTTTTACATTGGAAGGACGGTAGGGTTCGTCTTGATGTAAATGGGGAGAGCTCGTTGGAAATGAGAAACGATCAGAAAAAATGGATATGAACAACTTCGCAAAAAAATGCTTTATGTTCTGCAACGATTGGTATGAGAAGATTTAGGATAGATATCTTACATATGTGAGTTTAGGATTAAGTTTACCATAATTATATTACGTTAAATAAAATTCAGGGTTTTAGACTTTTTGTTTACCAAAGAATTAAGTATGTGAATACTAGGAGGGGATAGCAATGAATCTATTAACAGAAGATTTAATTGAAGTAATTACAAAGTCGGCAGAGAAAGCACAAAAATCGATTTTCATTGTGTCGCCGTATATAAAAGAACAGACAGCACATGAGATTATTAAAGTTATGGGAAATAAGAATCTAGATCTTAAACTTGTTACTCTTCCTCCTGGTGAGGAGTACATTACTGGCGCTACTGATCTGGAAGCAATACTAGCACTTCAGGAAAATGGATTCGATATTAAAATGCTTCCTTATTTACATGCGAAAGTCTATATGTTTGATGATAAGACGTTATTTTTAGGGTCCGCTAATTTTACGAATAAGGGGCTTGGATTAGCAAAAGATTCGAATAAAGAAATTCTTATTGAAAAGAGTGTGACGAAGGAAGAAGTACACACAATCAAGAGTGAGTTTTGGGAATCTGAGGAAGGGAGGTCAATAACTGAATACACCGGTTTGGAAGAACAGATAAGAAACATTCGGGATCAATTCTCAGAGTTAATTACAGATCTTAATAAAATAAACAGAGCAATAGAGGAAATAAATCAGAGAAGATCACCTCATGAAGAACTACTAAATAGACTCAAAGATAAAGCCGTAATCAGTAGCTACGAACGATTGAAAAGTGGCTTTTTGAAACATGTTTTTAAGCTTAATGATAAGCAAATCGTTAAGATTACAAGATCAAAGCAGGGGCAAACGAATCAGGCAAAGGAGTTTGCTGTGTTTAGTTATCAAATCAGTAAGAAGTCAGCAGATCTATTCCGTCAACGAAAGGTAAAAGCTTTGATCTTAATATTAGAAGATCCGGATCATTTTGTTTGTCTGCCTACTTCTTTCATAATAGATAAAGTGCTGCGTAAATCATACGAAGGAAAAAGAAAGGACTTCCAGTTTAAAATCAGAAGAAATAGCGACCAGTTGCTTCTCACCATTAAAGGAAAAGGTCGTTTGCGAGAACACCAAATAAAGCGTTATGAGGGTGTTTTGCATTTTAAGGTGCTAAAGTAATAGTGAAATCGATGGTTATAGATATGAAATGGCTTGTTTGTAGTCTTTTATTTTTATAGGTTTGGAGGAAGCATAATGAACACACAGGAAGTTGCTTATCGTTTTTGGGAGTTAGTAAAGAGCCAGTTTCCGGATGAAAGAATGAAGGAGCCAACAGAAACCAGACATAACCGATATAGCATTTATGTACCTAATAAGAACCGAAATAAAAGGTGGATGCAGGTGGATTGGAATGTCAATGTAGTTAATATTGCAATGGATCACTTTAAGGGCGATATTACGAGAGATATGGTAGAAGGGTATGGGATCCCTTATGGAGATTTCGATGGCTCCCATACAAGAATTAGAATAAACAATGATGATGCCGTCTTTATCTCGATTTTTTTGGAAGAACCCGTTGATTTTCATCATCCTGGTTTTATAGAGTTTCTGAAAGTTCACTATAGATCTTATTTGCGCAGAGTGGGAATTCTATTTAGTAACTAGTTTCTAAGAGTCTTACATAACATGAATTTCTGAAAGGAGAACGTTGAGGTGGAACAAAAAATTAAAAAACTGCAAAGTTATATATGGAAAGAAATCCAATCTACTTTATATGTGGGTCAACAGATTCAAATTTTTAAAAATGAAAATTTGTTTGAGATTATTAGTATTGACGATCATGCTATACAAGTAAAGGTTCTCTCCACTGGTAATACCCCAAAAATTACGAAGAGAACATTTGATAATATCGTAAAAAAGATGGTTGAACATGATCAAGTAAATCAAGGAAAAGCAGGTGCACAACCAAGAATAACGTTAGCCATTCTGAAGCTGCTGCCGTTTTTTACTCAGGAGGAACGAATGGTAAATGGTGAAAATAAGCAATGCCTCGTTTGGGAAGCTGACTTCAAAGAGAGATTATTAGAATTGTAGCAGGGAGGCGGTCGCTATCCTGCTTTTTTACTATCTTGATCACTTTTATGATGACTTAAATGGTGATTTAAGTGTTAAAATAAGGTAAATGTATGTTTTGAACAAAGGGGATAGCGACGTGAAGGAAATTCGTCAGTGGATACTAGCGTTTCGTGATCAACAGGTTTGGAAAAAGTTTAAGGTTGGGGACCAGTTATGATTATCTATAATGAAACTTCATCAGCATTTTTAGAGCATGTCTACGAAAAGAAAATCGGCTATGTGCTCAAGGAAAAAGTACATAAAAAAATGAATAAGCTGGTTTCAGCCAGCGAATTAAGGTCTTGGGAAAATTCTTTGCCTCAAATGGCAAGAGTTCTGCGTGATGCCAATTTGAAAAAGGACACCCATGTCTTACTTGAATATAAGCTGCCTTCCTCAGAGAAAAGGATTGACTTCATTGTGACAGGTCAGGATGATAAAGGGAAAAAGAACGCCGTCATTATTGAACTGAAGCAATGGCAGAAATCTAAGGTTGCGGACGGGGATGGCATTGTTCGCACCTTTTTAGGAGGACGTGAAAGGGAGACGGTTCATCCTGCCTATCAAGCGACTTCCTACAAGCGATATTTATTAAACTTTAATGAGTCGCTTTATAATGATCCATCGATTCAGCTTCATTCATGCGCCTATCTGCATAATTACATACGAGCTAAAAATGGTGAACCATTGCTAGATGAGCGATATCGAGAATATTTATTGGAATCTCCAATCTTTTTCCAATTTAGTGATCGGGAACTCGCTCATAGAATTCGAATGATGGTTGCCAGAGGGAACGGAAAAGAGATTGCGGAGACAATTGAAAAAGGAAAGATTCGCCCTTCGAAGAAGTTAGTAGAGACGGTTGGATCTCTCATAGAAGGTAATGAGGAATTTGTCCTGTTAGATGAACAAAAGGTAGCCTATGAAAAAGTGGTCAGTATCTACAATAAAACGAAAACACAAACAGATCAAAAGCATGTGATCTTGATTAAAGGCGGACCGGGCACAGGAAAATCAGTGATTGGTCTGAATCTCATGAGCTACATGCTTAAATCGAGAGCCTATGTAGAATATATTACACCGAATCAGGCTTTTAGAGAGGTTTTACGGAAAAAGCTGATTGGTTCTTCTGGCCATGTGGAGGTCAGAGATTTGTTTAAGGGGTCTGCTTCCTATGTAGAGGCACCTGAAAACTACTTTGATGTGTTAATTTGTGATGAAGCCCACCGGCTAAAAGAGCATGGACATATGAAAAAGAAAATCCCTGGTGAGAATCAGGCTACGCAAATTATCAGATCCTCACGTGTCAGTGTGTTTTTCATTGACGACTTTCAGAAAATCTCTAAAAAGGATATTGGCAGTATAGAATTACTGCAACAGGAAGCTGAAAAGCTTGGGGCAAATATACACGTCCTCGAGCTGGATTCTCAGTTTCGCTGCTCTGGATCTGGTAACTATATTGAATGGCTGGAAAGTATCTTTAACGAAAGCGATGAGGAAGTACCGCTGCAAGGTGATTTTGAGTTTAAAGTTTTGTCAAATCCTCATGAATTGAAGGAAAAGATTGTAGATCAGAGAGGTGGAAGGCTCTTAGCTGGCTATGCATGGGACTGGACCAAGAATGTGAAAAGTGGGCAATTGGCTGATGATGTGGTTATCGAGGAGCATGATTTTGCATTGCCGTGGAATGACCCAAATCGGATTGACTGGGCAATCCACCCAGAATGCGCCAATCAAATCGGCTGCATCCACACTGTTCAAGGGTTGGAAATGGATTATGTTGGCGTAATCATAGGGAAAGATCTAGGTTATGATGAAGAAACCGATTCGCTGGTTGTGCGAAGAGAAGAGTTCAAAGATAAAGGTGCTAGACCAGCAAAACCTAAGAAAGGCCAGCCTGACCCGCTCGTTGATCTTGTGAAGAATACCTATAAAACGCTCATGACAAGAGGCATGAAAGGGTGTTATGTGTATTGTTGTGATGTAGGGCTGGAGAGGTTTTTACGGAGAAAAAGTGAGTAAAGATAACTAAATCTTATTGATTCTGGTACTGAATTTCAGGGTCTGTCCCCACCGAGCTAATAAATTAGCACCTTAAGAATCTGATGCCTGTCCCCCGCTACATTAATGCTTTAGTATATTGGGGGACAGGCACCATTTTTTATTTTTTTAATGAATAAACAATTGATAACTTGTTGTGGTGTAAAAATATTGGTGTTGTAGTATTTCGCTTAAGAAAGAATTGGAATAACAGAGTCTCTTACTAATTTAATAAACGTATGAACTACTGGTGATCGATTTTCACTTATCCATGCTATAGCAGTTACAGTATTAAATTTACAATCTTTTATATTACGATATACAACATCGTTTTGTAATAGTAATTGCATTGAAGATGGTACTAATGCTATACCAATCCCTGCAGCAACTAAAGAAAGAACAGTGAACATTTCTTCTGTTTCTTGTTTAATTATTGGACTAAACCCTTCTTGATAGCAACTATTAATCACCATATCGTAATGATTTTGATTTGCTTTCCTTCCCGTAATAATAAATGGCTCATTAGCTAAACGTATAAGTTCAATTGGGGATGTTTCAGTAGCTAGAGGATGTTCTTTCGGTAAAGCTATTACAAAAGGCTCTTTTCTAATTACTTCAAAATTAATTTCCTCGCTGTCAGTGGGTTCGCTAAGTATTGCAATCTGGATGGTTTCTTCTTTTAAAGCTTTGAGTTGTTCTGCGGAAGTTAATTGTTTTAATTCCACATGAACCTCAGGATATTTATGTCTGTAATGTTTAATAATTGTCGGAAGAATACCATAAGCTACTGTAGCAATAAAACCAACTGCTATTTCTCCAACTTCTCCACGGTTTAACCTTCTTACAGTTTCAATAGCTTCATCGAGATTCTCTAAAATTTGATTAACTTTTTCTAAAAAGACTTTTCCTTCCTCCGATAACTCCACATTTCTTTTTGTCCGATGAAAGAGTAATACCCCCATTTCTTCTTCTAGTTGGCGAATTTGAAGGCTTAATGGCGGTTGTGCCATTTTTAATCGCCTTGCTGCTCTTCCAAAATGCAATTCTTCAGCTACTGTTTTAAAATACTTTAAATGACGTAATTCCACTTTGAATTCTCCTAAATTAATACTTTATATATATTAATTATTATATAAAAATATATTGGATATATATAATATAATGTAATAATATAAAATTATGAAAATTCACAATATATATTTTAATCAGGGGGGAAATAAAATGAAAAATTTAGATTTGAATGAATTCACTGAGAAATTTAACTTATCGGACCAAGCAATCGATGTTAATGAAATTCCTTGGGTTCCTACTTTTGAAGGATCTAATGATGTTTTTTTTAAACCCGTTAGATTTGATTTAACAACAGGTAACTGGATTCACATTACTAAATTTAAAGCAGGAAAAGGAAATGCACGCCATAGACATACTGGAGGAACTGTTTTAGCCTATACTCTTCAAGGTACGTGGAGATATCTTGAAAGAGAATGGATAGCCAAGCCGGGGACTTTTGTTTATGAGCCACCTGGAGATATCCATACTCTAGTAGTAGTTGGGGAAGAAGATAACATTACACTTTTTAGTTTAAGTGGTGTAATTGAGTATTTTGATGAGGATGGAAATGTTACATTACAAGATGATATTTTCTATAGAATGAAAAGATACCATGATTATTGTGAGCAGAATAACATCCCAATTAAAAATCTAACTTTTTGATAAAAGGGCCTTTTAGGTCCTTTTTATTAAAGATAGTGACAGTGCCTGCAAATATTATTCAAAAAGATATACTTTGGATAATACTCATATAGTTATGTACGTTAATTATCTCTAGAAATTCAGGGTCTGTCCCCCACCGCGTTAATACTTTAGCACCTTGGGGGACAGACCCCTCGTTTTCCTCGTTTTCTTCTTTTGTTAGAATATTAAACTGTCTTATTTTCTTGTGAAAATATTTGGTAATTATCATTGTTTTCGGAATTTTCTTACGATATAATCATTTTGAACTATACAAAATTAGGAGGAAAGATAGATGACAAACAGCCATTTCGCAACAATACCTGGAATTGTTAATTTTGAAGTCACAAGTGTAGATGTCAAACATGAAGAGGCTTTTTCCACGCCTCAATTATCAAGTATTTTTGGAGTTGAAGGTGGAGAAGACAAATCGCCTCAGTTATCGTGGTCGGGTGCCCCGGAAGGAACCAAAAGCTTTGCCGTTACAATTTATGACCAAGATGCACCAACAGGTTCTGGTTTTTGGCATTGGGCAGTGGCAAACATACCTGCCTCTGTAACTGAGTTACCTTCTGGTTCTGGAGACGCTGAAGGAACAGGATTGCCAAAAGGTGCTTATCAGTTAGCAAATGATGCGGGTCTTAAAAGTTTTTTGGGTGCAGCGCCGCCACCTGGACACGGGGTTCATCGTTATTATATTGTAGTACATGCATTAGATGTTGAAGACATCGGTGTACCTGATAGTGCCACTCCAGCGCTACTCGGCTTCAATATGTTAGGTCATACACTTGGTCGTGCGGTTTTACTTGCAACTTATGAAAGATAAAAAGAAAGTAGAAGTATGCATGTTCACGCATTTCAATTTTTTTGCGAAGAAAAGGTTAAAATAGCATATCATTTAAAAGACCAATTCGCATAGTGATTTGGTCTTTTAAATGATATGCACACACAATTTATAAAATAAGAGACTAGAACTTACTAGAGTCTTTGTCTCATTTCAAAGATTTGACATATACCGCACATTATAAACAAAGGAAATAAAAACCTTGAGCCGAATTAACACATTGAAACAATTTATTTTATTAATTTCAAAGTTTGATGTTTAAATAGTGTGACTATAATAGTCATACAGGATAAGTAACTCTAACTAAAGGGAAAATTACAATTTTAGGTTTTAAAATAGACTCTGACGCATTACAGTAATCTCAGTAATCAAGTAATTAGCAATTGCTCAATTTCATGAAGCTTCTACTTGGAAGGCAATATAATCTTCTAAATATGATAGAAGTTTTAGATGATTAATTATTTTGAAACAACTCCTGAAGAGAAGATAGCCATTCTTGAGTTATTGGATGAGTGTAAGGCAATGGTAGATGAAACCTTTTCGCCAGCGGGCTATAACATCGGGATCAACTGCGGAGAGACAGCTGGTCAAACGATTTTTCACCTGCATGTTCATCTTATTCCTCGGTATGAAGGAGATATGGAGGATCCTCGGGGAGGAGTTAGAGGGGTTGTACCTGAGAAAAGGATATATTAATAGATATATACCATCTACTAAGATACATGACATCTTAAAGATACAAGTAATTTTAGGGCGATTAAAATATACTTCAGGAATACAAGTATTATCCGTTTTAGCTTGGGATTATGGTAGGGAAAATCAACCAAAGATTCCAAATTGATTCGAGGTTTTGCAAAGGTTTTTAATCACCGTTTTCAAAGGCATGTACAAGCAGAAATCTCCACATGTATGTTTTCCCACGCCCTTAAATCTTCCCTGCAATGGTTCCTTTTATGTTAGAATATGTGGGTATGTTTTTAAGGAGAGGAGATGGGGGATTTGTTACAAAACCCGACAGGTAAGGAACGGTTAGGGTTGGCTTTTCTTCTCAGTATGCTGGGAATCTTAGGTCCTCTTAATATTGATATGTATTTGCCCAGTTTTCCTGAAATTGCGGATGATCTGGGTGTTCGTGCTTCACTCGTTCAATTGAGCTTAACCGCTTGTTTGGTCGGTCTTGCGGTTGGCCAAGTAATCGTTGGGCCCATTAGTGATGCCAAGGGGAGAAGAAAGCCGTTATTGGTTTGTATCTTGTTATTTGCTTTTTCTTCTCTTTTTTGTGCGATTGCACCAAATATTACGACCTTCGTTGCAGCTAGATTTTTACAGGGGCTTACGGCTTCAGCAGGAATTGTCCTTTCACGTGCGGTTGTACGTGATGTATTCAGTGGACGCGAGCTGACGAAATTTTTTGCCCTGTTAATGGTTATAAATGCGACTGCGCCGTTAATCGCTCCAATGGCTGGAGGAGCCATCTTGCTTTTACCATTTGCAAGTTGGAATACAATTTTTTACTTTTTAGCACTGATAGGACTACTAATCGTCTTGACGATTGCACTGAAACTAAAAGAAACCCTTCCCCCTGAAAAGCGGACACCTAGCTCAATTGGTCACTCTGTTCGCACAATGGGAAGTTTGATGAGAGATCGATCGTTTATTGGTTATGCGTTAACAGTTGGATTTATCCATGGTGGCAGCTTTGCCTATGTATCGGGGACTCCTTTTGTTTACCAGGGGATTTATGAAGTTTCTCCTCAAGTGTTTAGTATTTTGTTTGGCATCAATGGTCTCGCTATTATTACTGGAAGCTTTCTGATTGGACGTTTTAGTGCGATTATCCATGAAAGAAGTTTACTTAGAATGGCTGTTATTTTAGCAGTAGCTGCTACTTCCGTATTGTTAATCATGACGATCATTCAAGGGCCGCTTGCGTCACTTGTCATCCCAATTTTTATCTACATGACGACGATGGGGATGATCCTAACAAGCTCGTTTACATTAGCGATGGAGAAACAAGGTCATAGGGCAGGAAGCGCTAGTGCCTTGTTAGGTCTATTGCCTCTGTTAATTGGTTCATTTGTTTCGCCGCTTGTTGGCATTGATGAATCGACGGCCGTTCCGATGGGGGCAACATTGTTTATAACTTCTCTTATTGGAGCTATCGCTTTTTTTACCTTAACAAAACCAAGCAAACAAAAGCATATGGTAGCATTAAAGATGGAAGGCTGAGGCTGGTAACTTGTATTAAAGGAGATTTTTAATTGTTAAAGTTTTTGCATATTATTTTATCAAAAACAGTTTTTTTACTTGCAGGGTATGGATTGATTACTGAGGATTTTAAGTTCCAACCATATATGATGTTGTTATTAGGATTAACGATGTTGGTAATGGGATTAAGAGAATTTCAAAAGGGACAAAAAGGGTATGGATGGCTAAGTATAGTTGTATTTATATTTATTTTATTTGTAGTAATCAAAAGTTTCTTATTGAATTAATGGGCGTGATTCCATCGTAGAAATTGCGCTTTTTCCTTATGTATAGGACCATTTAGTAGAATAACATTATCTAAAAATTAGGGGGATATCAACATGGAATTTGATTCTATTTGGATAGCTTTAGGCATTGCTGTTGCAGGATATTTTATAGGTAATGGCCTGAAAAACTTTAAGAATCCAGATACTAAAGGTATTAGTGAAATCTTTGACGAAGATGATGAACATGAATTGATAAAGGAAAATGATGTACATCACTTTATGGGGATTTCGAAAGAAGATGTAAAGTATTTAATTCAGGAACATCCAGACATACCACACATCTTAATAAAAGATAAGGTATATTTCCCTAAAGCAAAGTTGCGTAAATGGTTAACAAATTTAGGAGAGTAAACAAATATTCAATAAAAGGGCCCGTTTCTACATCTGTTTTCATTTAAGGGACAGATTATCAAGGTTTACTGGTTAACAGATTTTTAAGTGGAAATTTTTTAAAAAAGACTAAAGAGACAGAATTATCTAATCTGTTTTGTTGAAAAATAGAAATAACTTGACATGGAGGATGTCAATATGCAAAAAGTGGTTCCTGCATTCCGCATTACTGATTATAAAAGGAGTAAGGCGTTTTACGTGGAAGGAATGGGTTTTCAAATCGATTGGGAGCATCGGTTTGAACCTAATTTTCCTGTTTTTGTTCAGATCACTAAGGATGAAATGACTATTTATTTAACTGAACATACTGGAGACTGCGAAACTGGTGGGTTAATTCACTTATTTGTTCCCAATGTTGATAAATGGTACGACGAATTAAAGAGTAAAAAAGATATTCATATTACGGAACCTCCAAATGATGATCTTGAAGGACTTCGCATGATGACAGTCGTTGATCCAGATGGAAATCAATTACGCATTTGTACTCGTTTATAAACACTCCTCCAATATTAATTTAATAGGGATGATTTTCCGCAATAGGGCGCAATCGTATTCTAGAACAAGAATTGTGCTCTTCTTAATGAATCAGGCCAGTTCATTTAAGAACACTTGTCTATAAGATATTTACTTAGCAGCGTAAGGTTTGTGAAGTTATTCACTTAAACTATTGGAGCAGGTTAGTGCAGTAATATTGTTCTGAATTTTGAAACAGTAGAAGTTGTATTCCGTATATATAGGTATAGGTTAAAAGTGAGTGGTTTTGCCAAAATTCTTTAGGTTATAGCCAGTTCACAGTATACGAACAAAAATCAAAATGTAACTTTTTTGTAAAGGTGGGAGTCGATATGATATCGAGAAAGCAATTTTTTCTCATTTTATCCTTTTTTATATGCCTTATCATCGCAATGATAATACACAGTAAAATATCATTTCATATGCAACTATATTACAAAACATATCCTTTTATATTTTATATTGGATTACCTTATATACCAGTAGGAATTCTTTTGGGATATATTGCTTGTCAGGAGAGATTTCATATTAAAGGGAAATTGAAATTCAATACTCTATATTTCCTAATAATATTTGTTCCTGCCCTGTTCCTATACTTTTATTTCTTTATAAATTATTTACCATTTGGAAAGTTACCTTCCTTTTTTGCAGTGCCATACCTCAAGACAAAGCTTTTTCCTTTATACGGATTACTTGTTGGCTTTAGTCTTATAACAAGTTTTTATAAAGAAAAACCAACAGAGAACAATATAAACTAAAGGGTAGCTTTACTTCAATAATGATTGCACCCTTATTCAATTAACGGAGCAACATGACCGTCAAATATTTGTAACAGTTGACAATGTTTCATCAAAGCTAGCAAGCTCTAGTGGTAAGTGGGAGCAAACTTCCTACGAAGCTTCCTTAGTAAATGATGGTCAAAAATATAGGATTCAAATTGAAGGGATTTTCGAATTGAATAATTTATCTTTTGAAAAAGAATTTATAATCGAATTTAACTGTGATGAATTTGGCAATATAATATAATTTTTTGCTGATTTAATATCCAGTGTAAGTTGAATAGTGCAGAATTCTTATTCGATTAACAGGGGCTTATCTTAATAAAAATACAAAAGAAAAATCCATTTCAAGCTGAATAGAGAATGGGTTTTACAGTTTTACTGTATGTTTTATTATTGTTGAAACAATTTCCTCGAACGTGTATTTATGATTTACAACATCAACTGTAAAGTCTTGTTCTTCTTCAATTCCCATAGTCCACCGAAAATGGTTTATTTTCAGAAAGACAATTAAGGAAGCAAGGGCTGTTCGCTTATTCGCATTATGAAAGGCATGGTTCTTAGCTATGGATTCAAAAAGTGCCGCTGCTTTTTCGTAAATAGTTGGATAAGCATCACTACCAAACACGGATTGTTTTGGGCGGTTAATAGCTGAATCAAGTAGGTTTGGATCTTTTACACCTAATGGTTCATCTGGGGAATATAGACGAATTTGTACCGTATTAATAGCAATCACTTGGTTTGTTGTAAGATAGATGACTTCATCCATTATCTGTTCACTAATCCTTTAAACGCTTTGTCATGCTCATTAATGACATCATTTAAAATATCCATGAATTCTGCATCGACACCTTCAGGAAGTGTTACTTGCTCTTTTTTTCTCAAAATAATTTTTCCATCCTTCACTTCAACTCGGACATCATCTCCTTGAGCTAAGCCAACTTGTTTAAGTAATTCAGTGGGAAGGGTAATTCCAAAACTATTTCCAATTTTAGTAACCTTTCTTTCAAATTGTTCCAAAAAATCACATCCTTGTTATAATTGTTATAACGATTATAACATATGAAAGTGAGATAGAGAAATCTGTTACTATGTGAAATGGTACACTTAAACTATTGGGGGGCTTTTGTTTAATTGGCCTAAATCATCAATATGCTGAAAATATACAAGTTTTTATACATTTATTGCATATTTTCAGATTTTTTACAGGAAGAAATACATTTGAAACGTTGGTGATGACAATTAATTTTAACGAGGCGGCATGTTGGATTATTTTGAAACAACTCCTGAAGAGAAGGTAGCATTAGAGTAGGATTAGTAATCGTTATACCTGAATATAAGTTGGTATAGAGGGAGAGTCTATTACCATGAAAGAGGTGATAGAGCTGTCTAACATGATGAAACAAGAGGAAATTGAAACATTAAGAGATTTGATTAAAGATATAGACACCGCCATGTTAACTACAGCTACTGAGGAAGGGCTTGTTTCTCGTCCAATGAAAACACAAGAAGTAGAGTTTGATGGCGACTTATGGTTTTTCACGAAAAAAGAGACGAATAAATATGAAGAAATATTACATAATCAAGATGTTAATGTAGCGTATGTAGGTAAATCTTATGTTTCCGTGCGTGGAAGAGCGGAAATCGTTGAAGAACTAGACAAGAAAAAGGAATTGTGGAGCAAAGTTTACGATGATCCTAACATTATCTTGATAAAAGTAAATGTGGAAGCAGCCGAATACTAGGAAGGCGGAAACTTCATAAAGAAGATTTTCTTTTATTATAAACGTATGACAGGGCAAAATTCAAAAACGACAGACATTAATGAAACGTTGGAATTGAATAATTAACAAAAAAATGGGTTGTCTGGTTATATGACAATCCATTTTGCTATGTTGAGGTATGCTAAACATAGGGTGTTCAATTCTATTTTTAGTATCCATTTCAATCTTCTTAAAGAACTATATCCCAATCATTGGCTGCATCTGCTCTGATAACATATCGTGTTTCTGGCAATTTACCGATGAATGTTTTGGCAAAAATAAGTATTATATTTATTGCTGAATAGTTGCCTTACGGATCAGTTAATGTAGACGGCGTGGTCATTGAAATATCTCCTCCTGGCTTTTTCAGAACTAAAAAGTCCAAAGAATTATTTTCTTTGGACTTTTAGTATGTTACCATTATTGCCTCTGTAATGGTAACTAAGGGCAGCAAATACAGAAGTCTTTTACAATGGTCATTTCACCGCTAACCACTGCATCTGAAACATTTATAATAGAGATAGATGCACTATCTTCTATTTGAAAAGCGATGGACCCAGAAGGCGGAATATCAAATAGGTTATTTTCTCCTGTCCGTGATATCACAAGCACTTGAGCCTGTACATTACCTGTAAATATTCCTCCCGCGAGAAGAATGTTAACCATTGCCTTATAGTGGTTATCAGTAAATCCTGAAAAACAATAGCAGTAGTCCCAGGATTTTGTTGAATTTGTACCGTAGCTTCATGTCTGCGTATTTCACAATTTGGTTGTATTAATCCCATAACTTCATCCCCCTTTTCTTTTATACACAATTTTGGATACATAATGATCTCCAAAGCTCTTTCATAAAATTATAATGTTGTTTTAACATTCTCAATTTTTAAGCCGAAAATTTGAGGAGGTTCAATTTTGTTTATTTGTAAATAAGTAGAGATTTGTCCACGATGATGGATTTCATGTTCTGGAATTGCCATAAGTATTCGCCAAGCACTAACTTCATGACCATGAAGGGTTAAAACTTTTTTGGCTAATACATCATTTCCAGCTTTTAATAGACCCTCTTTCAGTTTAATCTGACATTCCTCTAAATAATTTGAAATATCTTCAATAGTTGTTCCCTTGCCGGTATCATGTCCAGTGTATACCCAATAACCATGTTCAATTATACCTAGAAACATCAATCGAGATGATGCGATATGTCGCAATAAATCCCCTGTAGAAAATTTATCTTCAGAAGGCTTCCAATCTAGAAGTTCAATAGGGATTGTTTTCAAATATTGCATTGTTCGTTTATGAACTCCATCTAAATAGTTAACATATTCCTTTATATCATGTATCATGTTTCACACTCCAATTTTCGGACTTATAGTTCTTTATATTCTTAGTTCGATTGAAATAATCCTCTAACGATACCATTACCGAATTAATTTGTTTTTCAACGGGTTAGTTTAATTAAATAAAAAAAGGTGAGCAATTTATGCCCACCGAAAACAATGTGAAATTAAAGATACTTAAGGAAATCAAAACCTATGTTAGAGATGGAACTCTTAATAAATTTGTTAATCTTAAGAGTATATTGTCTAACGATTGTGTAACTTGAATTCCCATTTTAACTAAGCTAATAATCAAGCTAATTAAAATATTCATAAGTATCTATCTCCACATTAAGATTTAGTGTGATTAAAATACTAAGATATTTATTAGACAAAGAACCATGAACTATTCCTTTATAGTTGTATTTCGAAAAGTGATTAGGGCACCTTATAAATAAAAACATTGAGGTGTATAAATGGACAACACATCTAATGCTAAATTAACTTCCGCTGAGATTGCCGCAGTTTGGACGCAGTATATGAACGAAACAGCAAGTATATGTATTCACAAACATATGATCGAACATATATAGGATATTGACATAAGAGGTGTATTTGAATATGCAATGTCTCTCAGCACCATACATTTAGGACATATAACAGAGTTTTTGAAGAGTGAGCGGACACGATTCCAATTGGATTTACGGATAATGACTATATACCAAATGCTCCTCGACTTTACTCTGATATTTTTTGTTTGAGTTGAATTATGTAATCGTACAAAAAATGTATTGCAAGAAAAAGGTCTGTATTATCGTCCTCTAGTGATAAATATCCCTGCTAGAGCAGACTATGTAGAAGATAACAATTTCTTAACTGGTTGGCTTGGAGAAAAAAGAGCCTTAAGTTGTATTGAAATTGCAGATATTTATTTTAATCTAAAAAAGAGTTTAATTGCAAAAGCCTTTATAGTTTCCGTACAACAAGTTGCGAAGCACGATAAAGTTAAAAATTTCTTAGAGAAAGCAGCAAAAACGAAAGAGGAGCATGTTAAAACGTTTTTTGAGACTCTGCTTGCAGAAAATCTTCCAAGTCCACCTATTTTTGATGCTGAAATTACGGATTCTACGATATCACCATTTTCTGATAAGCTACTGATGTTCCAAATTGGATTTTTATTCTCAACAGCAATGGTATATTATGGAATGAGGTGGGCATCCTCGCCAAGACGGGATTTATCACCAAAGTACATGATGGCAATGATGGGTGATTTAAAGATTGGTAATGATTGAGTAAATATTATGATAAAGAATGGCTGGATAGATCAACCACCATTGGCAGAAGGCCGAAAAGAATTGGCAAAGGGTTAAAATGATGTGAAGAATGAAAAGGAAGTGTTATTTTGGAGCATTGCCCTTCCAGGTTTCGGACAGTTTCTAAATGGCAAATATATACTCATTTTTTTAGAATTTCTGGTGAATGTCCAAGCTAATTTTTATGAAAAAATGTCTTAATTCGGATTTGACTAAATACTGCGCAGTAAAGAACTTCATCTTTAGAGGACTTTGCGAAAATATGTACTTAAAGTAACGGGTTAGGTTACTTGAAGAAGCTTTGAATAAACAATGAGGGAATATATGAAAGTCACCCAATAACAAGGAGTTTATGAAAATGAGGCAACCTATATTGGTGTAAATTTTGCATTAAAACTTAATAAATATTATACAGAGGATGAAGTTGAAATTGATTATGTTTTTTCAGATGAAGAAAATCGTAATGTAGTTAAGCAGAAGCATTTTACTACGCCCTATATTTATGAAGTTTCTGAAAATGGTCATCCTATTTGGCGAATGAATGAATTTCAAAAGATTCATTCACCACATAACTACGAAAAATCCAAAAAGACTTTACTCTATTTATGTAACCTACTAAAAGAGTTACTTCCACAAGGTGATTATTGTGAAATCTATATTTGTTGGTTGGGTGAAGAAGATGAAGAGCGTGAGGATGAGTTGAAAATTGATTTAAATAATCTACAAATTGAAGCAATAGATATTTATGAAAAATGCTTTATCCGAATAGAAAACTAAAGGCTCATCTCATTCGGCTTAAATGAAGAAATAGAATTTATTATTTTTAGATGTATTTATTGCGGAAAAGAAGATGAAGTTCCAGATTATGTTATAGAAGATTTCATTTCGACCTCTAAAAAATTGAAGAAGTGGAGGTACCCTGTCCTTTTTCAATGGTACCATGCGACAAGCAAGAAAAAAGACCCAGTGAATAATCAATACATGGGCCGTGGTTAAGTCGCGTAAGCGATTTTGTTCCTAAATGTTAGTCAACTGATCCAGTTCGCTTAATTTCCACCTTTATATTTGGTTTTATCTTTAGTGCTGAATATATTTGTCTTAAATCCCCCTCAGTTAAATGGGAATATTTTCTAATGCTTCTTATTTTTCTTCCGATACCTATGGGATCCGTATTTAAATTTTTTAATTCCTCAAGTATATGTCCAAATTCATTGTTTAGGGCTTCACCAATTAGTAGCTCCATTTTGTTTAGTGAATCTTTATTTTTCAAAGAAGTATATGGTTGAAATTCTAATGTTGAAACGGAAATCGTTGCATTTAAATGAACCAATTCTTCGTTCTTTATTTCAATGTTTCCTTTGTACTTTATTGGATGAAGTGTAATCTTATAAATATCACTTTTAGGAAGAGGTTGGGCAATACCCCTTTTCTCTAGTTCTTCAGCAGCAATTTCTAAAGTTATATCACCTAAAAATGCCTTATTATTTGTGAATAATTTTATGTAAAGGGTGTTTATCAACGAAATAGATCCAACAATTTT
The DNA here is from genome assembly GCF_900156875.1 of Robertmurraya dakarensis. Taxonomy (GTDB): domain Bacteria; phylum Bacillota; class Bacilli; order Bacillales; family Cytobacillaceae; genus Robertmurraya; species Robertmurraya dakarensis. The sequence goes on from NZ_LT707409.1 coordinate 666,472, forward strand.
ATCTTCTTTGAATAATGCAACACCATCTATAAATGGTGCTACCCCATTTGAATTTTTTATCATGGGTAGGGTAGGATCGATACCAATTTCATTTAGTGTGGTTATAAAATCATGTAAGTTGGAGTTGACTAACATTTCTTTTTTTTCGTGTTTATCCAATAGTTGGTAGATATAGGATCCCATTTCGGGATATTCTTCATAGTTTGTATTGTTAATCGTCTCCTCAGCATTATCAGTAATGGCCAAAAAGATTAAAGAACTGATAATGCTGTCTCGTTGCATGGTATCCAGAAAAGAAGAAATTCCTGTTTCTGCCATATTTTTATTAAACAGTATGGTCCTTAATTGACCAGACGTAATGTCATGGCTTGTCTGTTCCTCTAGTTTTTGTCTAATTTGTTTACTAGTCGTTCCGTCAGCAGAAAGGGTTACACTCGTCTTTTCTTCTTTTCGGTCAAATTGTAACAAACTGATAGTGCCTTTGTATGTATTGTCATCAAGCAAGTCAAAACCAATAATCGTTGAAATCCCTTGCATTTCTATTATTTTTTCAGGGGCCATACATGCAGTACAAAGAAGAGAACAC
>NZ_LT707409.1:668745-671566 GCF_900156875.1 Robertmurraya dakarensis
ATTGTTTAGGGCTTCACCAATTAGTAGCTCCATTTTGTTTAGTGAATCTTTATTTTTCAAAGAAGTATATGGTTGAAATTCTAATGTTGAAACGGAAATCGTTGCATTTAAATGAACCAATTCTTCGTTCTTTATTTCAATGTTTCCTTTGTACTTTATTGGATGAAGTGTAATCTTATAAATATCACTTTTAGGAAGAGGTTGGGCAATACCCCTTTTCTCTAGTTCTTCAGCAGCAATTTCTAAAGTTATATCACCTAAAAATGCCTTATTATTTGTGAATAATTTTATGTAAAGGGTGTTTATCAACGAAATAGATCCAACAATTTTATCTTCTTTGAATAATGCAACACCATCTATAAATGGTGCTACCCCATTTGAATTTTTTATCATGGGTAGGGTAGGATCGATACCAATTTCATTTAGTGTGGTTATAAAATCATGTAAGTTGGAGTTGACTAACATTTCTTTTTTTTCGTGTTTATCCAATAGTTGGTAGATATAGGATCCCATTTCGGGATATTCTTCATAGTTTGTATTGTTAATCGTCTCCTCAGCATTATCAGTAATGGCCAAAAAGATTAAAGAACTGATAATGCTGTCTCGTTGCATGGTATCCAGAAAAGAAGAAATTCCTGTTTCTGCCATATTTTTATTAAACAGTATGGTCCTTAATTGACCAGACGTAATGTCATGGCTTGTCTGTTCCTCTAGTTTTTGTCTAATTTGTTTACTAGTCGTTCCGTCAGCAGAAAGGGTTACACTCGTCTTTTCTTCTTTTCGGTCAAATTGTAACAAACTGATAGTGCCTTTGTATGTATTGTCATCAAGCAAGTCAAAACCAATAATCGTTGAAATCCCTTGCATTTCTATTATTTTTTCAGGGGCCATACATGCAGTACAAAGAAGAGAACACNAAGAATTCCCATACCAATTTGCGAAGTGTGTATGATATAAAACGCCATAAAGGCGTTAACAAAACGTATATTTGATTTCATTTTGCACCTCAAAATTCATCTAAATCTGTTATATTTCTTAATCGCTCCTTTAGGCGAATGGAGTCTTTTGGTCGATTTACTAACGGCCGCCTCATATAAAAATGGTGGGGGAGGCGTATTAAAAAATATTGCAAATCTTTCATTCTTAGCGGATATAGAGGTGCAAGATAAGGTTTATTTAAAGAAGTTAATTTTAACAAGTGAACCATTAGAATACATATACCGAAAATGATTCCATTTAACCCCCAAACACCTGCTAAAATAATGATTGGAAATCTAGCAATTCTGACTGCAGTGCCCATTTCATAAATAGGAGCCGAAAATGCCCCTAATGCACTAAATGCAACAATGATAATTAAAATATTGCTAGTTAACCCTGCCTCAACCGTTGCTTGGCCAATGACAATACCTCCTACGATTCCCATTGTTTGTCCTACTTTTGAAGGAAGGCGGGCACCAGCTTCTCTAAGTAACTCAATTAACAATTCTAGTAAGAGTGCTTCTAATAAGGGCGGAAAAGGAACTTGTGAACGTGATTGTCCAATGATAAATAACAATTTAGATGGTATGAGTTCAAAATGATAAGTCATGGCAGCCACATAAATGGCTGTTAAAAAAATAGAACCTACCATAGCAAATAATCGGATAAAACGAATAAATGTACTTAAAGACCATCTCAAATAGATATCTTCTGTTGATTCGAAAAATGAGAAAAAATTAGCAGGACCTATAATCCCTACAGGACTACCATCTATAAAAACACCAATTCGCCCGTTTAAAATCGAGTAGATGAATCTATCGGGCAGCTCTGTTAATATAAATTGTGGAAATAAAGAGTAATGATTATCTTCTAGGCATTGAGCCAAAACGGAACTGTCACTTATATTATCCGTTTTTAACTGTTCAATCCTTTCCTTAAGTGTCTGAAGAGTGTCATCGTTTGCAATATCTTTTATATATACAATTCTTACTTTCTTTTGAACGCGTTCCCCAATCTTTATTTCATCTGTGCACAAATTATAATCATTTAGATTTTGTCTGATTATCTTAACGTTAGAAGTTAATGATTCAGTGAACGAAATTTTAGGTCCATATACTAACGATTCTGTTTCTGCTTTCTCAATAGATCGTTCAATGGGATTTGCGCAATTCACAATGATTGCCTTTTTCTCATCTAAAAAATAAATATAAGCAAATCCATTTAATAGGGAAGAGATTACCTCTTGTTCTTCTAAATTTACCTTTATTTCTTCTATAGGTATGTTTTTCATTAAATAGGTGTAATGTAAGTATTCTACAGAAAGTTCTTCAATGTATTTAATGACAAATTCATTTAGAATCTCTGGCTTAATTAAATTCTTCATGAAAATAATATGAATCCCCACTTGTCCAACTTCAAGTTTTCGACACATCAAATCGGGTGATTCATTAAGAATGGATTTAATTTTTTCATAACCTGGGAAGTTATCATTATTATGACGATCTGTCATTCGTAACATATCCTTCAACCGTTTTTAATAGTGTCTGTAAAAACAATTAATTTATACAGAATATGGACAGAGGGACAGTGAATCATTACATCATCTTGGACAGCGTTAAACATTATCGTGTCTAGATTAAGTTGATTTTACTTATATAGTAATGCTTCATCCTTATTCAACGGGAGCGATTGTTCAATAGAGCAGTCGCTTCTTTCGCTAACTAGTTAGTGGAATAAGGGATTATCATTTCGGAAGAATAGTCCAGAAGTGGTAATAGTTCATGAAAAGAATAGTAATAGTATTTGTTTGGATTACTCTTAGTAGGATGGCCACGGATGCGAA
>NZ_LT707409.1:675277-684677 GCF_900156875.1 Robertmurraya dakarensis
TATTTAACAGGTATAGAAAAAAAAACCACTCCAACTAAAATTCCTCCTTAGTTTTTCCCTTAACATGTACGAACTATGTAGTAAGTATACGTTTGGAATACGAGGAATTGTTTAGTTGGACATTTTCTCATGAGACACTCCAAATGATTTTGTAATTAGTTTGTTTTGTGAAAGGAAATTTAAAGTTGGAGATGTATCGAAAAACAAAAAGGGAGGTTCGTTTTACACTTCTTCCATTTAAACCAAAAATCTTACATTTTTCTGCTGTAGCTGACTCAGAATTCGACATTTTATTTAAATGGGAGGCTTTCGAAACCTCCTTCTTTCAAGCAGGCGAATACGGAACATGATTGCTACAACCGATAGAGCTCTTACTGGATATCCCATAATTAGTGGTACCTTGCCCCCTGTTGGATTCTTTTTAAAATCGAATATACTGAGATGGATAAGTAGTTTCCAGAAAATATGATAATGTGAATCAAATCTTATTTGTTTGGTGTTTTCATCCCAAGATTTGGAATAGGTGCATTACCAAAATTAACCGTAACAATTACCCTGTTAACTGTAATATTGCCCCAAACGATTGGTTTACCAACTATAGGAGCATGGATACACTAAACCGATGGGAATGGAATACTTCTTTGTGTTAGGGTTATCAGTCAAAAATTATTTAATAGTGATTTTCTGAAGCCATGCCAATTGACTTTGTCTCATGAACAGTACCATGTGGATGTTGAGGTGGTGCATAAATGGAGTATAATTTTATAGGTTTATTACCTATGTTCGTTAGATTATGCCATGTTCCTGCGGGTTGATGAAGTGGAGGTAGCCTGTCCTTTTTCAATGGCACCATGCGACAAGCAAGAAAAAAGACCCAGTGTAATATCAATACATGGGTCGTGGTTAAGTTGCTTAAGCGATTTTGTTCCTAAAAACATGTTAGTCAACTGATCCAGTTCGCTTAATTTCCACCTTTATATTTGGTTTTATCTTTAGTGCTGGATATATTTGTCTTAAATCCCCATCAGTTAAATGGGAATATTTTCTAATGCTTCTTATTTTTCTTCCGATACCTATGGGATCCGTATTTAAATTTTTTAATTCCTCAAGTATATGTCCAAATTTATTGTTTAGGGCTTCACCAATTAGTAGCTCCATTTTGTTTAGTGAATCTTTATTTTTCAAAGAAGTATATGGTTGAAATTCTAATGTTGAAACGGAAATCGTTGCATTTAAATGAACCAATTCTTCGTTCTTTATTTCAATGTTTCCTTTGTACTTTATTGGATGAAGTGTAATCTTATAAATATCACTTTTAGGAAGAGGTTGGGCAATACCCCTTTTCTCTAGTTCTTCAGCAGCAATTTCTAAAGTTATATCACCTAAAAATGCCTTATTATTTGTGAATAATTTTATGTAAAGGGTGTTTATCAACGAAATAGATCCAACAATTTTATCTTCTTTGAATAATGCAACACCATCTATAAATGGTGCTACCCCATTTGAATTTTTTATCATGGGTAGGGTAGGATCGATACCAATTTCATTTAGTGTGGTTATAAAATCATGTAAGTTGGAGTTGACTAACATTTCTTTTTTTTCGTGTTTATCCAATAGTTGGTAGATATAGGATCCCATTTCGGGATATTCTTCATAGTTTGTATTGTTAATCGTCTCCTCAGCATTATCAGTAATGGCCAAAAAGATTAAAGAACTGATAATGCTGTCTCGTTGCATGGTATCCAGAAAAGAAGAAATTCCTGTTTCTGCCATATTTTTATTAAACAGTATGGTCCTTAATTGACCAGACGTAATGTCATGGCTTGTCTGTTCCTCTAGTTTTTGTCTGATTTGTTTACTAGTCGTTCCCTCAGCAGAAAGAGTTACACTTGTCTTTTCTTCTTTTCGGTCAAATTGTAACAAACTGATAGTGCCTTTGTATGTATTGTCATCAAGCAAGTCAAAACCAATAATCGTTGAAATCCCTTGCATTTCTATTATTTTTTCAGGGGCCATACATGCAGTACAAAGAAGAGAACACACAAGAATAACAATTTTTTTTTTCATTATTTCAACTCCGTCTGGATCGAGTATTGATTTTTGATTTTATAATGGTTATTCCATACAAGAAAATCGGATAGATAAACCACAGGAAAAATCCTATTTTGCCAATTTGATCAAAAAAATAATTATTATCTACTCTTTTAGTAATTAAAAAACTGCAGATAAAAAGGATAATGGAGATGAGCCATATTCCATATTTCTGTTTTATATAAAAAATCTGTTTAATACCCTTGGAAGAAATATATAGAGTGATACATAGGTTTGGGAAAATAACTAAAATCCATAATGGAACCGCAACAAATTCAAAGCGCTCAATAAATGGAAAATGGACCGTGCTAATCATGCTGACAACAGGCCATACATTCTTCTCTAATTCTTTCGCGCTAAAAAATAAAATAGAAACAACAGTTGTTATTAAAACAAGAATGGTTGTAAACCAGACAGCTATTTGACTAAACAGCTGTAGTTTATTTTTCTCCTTTATAAATGGAAAAATAAAAAGTAACGTCTCGAAACCTAACATTGTATAACTGCTCTTGAAAACTCCTTTCATAATTTCTGAAGGAGTTGTCGTCATAATAGGTAAAATCCTAGTTAGGTTTATGGTTTGAAGTGGTTGGTACACAACAAATAGCAGCCATATAGTCAATAAAAAGGATAAGAAACAAACACCGGTCACTACTCTAAATCCGCCGGATACAGCATAAATGGATAATATTAATAAAGCAAATACTCCGACCCATTCATAGACACCTTCATATCCCCATGTTAGTGACAACTCGACATAACTAATGGTGATCGAATAATTTACGGCAATAAAGTAAATGACAATAAGGAAGTTGAAAATACTACCAATCAAGCGTCCGAATATATGTTCATGAATTTCAAAAAGAGTATCACCTTCATTTTTTTTTAGGATAGAAATCATTAACCATGTAATCAAGCTAACGAATAAACCAGATAGTAAAATGGATATCCAAGCATCTTTTTTTGATTCTAGATACATAATTCTTGGAACTCCAAGAATTCCCATACCAATTTGCGAAGTGTGTATGATATAAAACGCCATAAAGGCGTTAACAAAACGTATATTTGATTTCATTTTGCACCTCAAAATTCATCTAAATCTGTTATATTTCTTAATCGCTCCTTTAGGCGAATGGAGTCTTTTGGTCGATTTACTAACGGCCGCCTCATATAAAAATGGTGGGGGAGGCGTATTAAAAAATATTGCAAATCTTTCATTCTTAGCGGATATAGAGGTGCAAGATAAGGTTTATTTAAAGAAGTTAATTTTAACAAGTGAACCATTAGAATACATATACCGAAAATGATTCCATTTAACCCCCAAACACCTGCTAAAATAATGATTGGAAATCTAGCAATTCTGACAGCGGTACCCATTTCATAAATAGGAGCCGAAAATGCCCCTAATGCACTAAATGCAACAATGATAATTAAAATATTGCTAGTTAACCCTGCCTCAACCGTTGCTTGGCCAATGACAATACCCCCTACAATTCCCATTGTTTGTCCTACTTTTGAAGGAAGGCGGGCACCAGCTTCTCTAAGTAACTCAATTAACAATTCTAGTAAGAGTGCTTCTAATAAGGGCGGAAAAGGAACTTGTGAACGTGATTGTCCAATGATAAATAACAATTTAGATGGTATGAGTTCAAAATGATAAGTCATGGCAGCCACATAAATGGCTGTTAAAAAAATAGAACCTACCATAGCAAATAATCGGATAAAACGAATAAATGTACTTAAAGACCATCTCAAATAGATATCTTCTGTTGATTCGAAAAATGAGAAAAAATTAGCAGGACCTATAATCCCTACAGGACTACCATCTATAAAAACACCAATTCGCCCGTTTAAAATCGAGTAGATGAATCTATCGGGCAGCTCTGTTAATATAAATTGTGGAAATAAAGAGTAATGATTATCTTCTAGGCATTGAGCCAAAACGGAACTGTCACTTATATTATCCGTTTTTAACTGTTCAAACCTTTCCTTAAGTGTCTGAAGAGTGTCATCGTTTGCAATATCTTTTATATATACAATTCTTACTTTCTTTTGAACGCGTTCCCCAATCTTTATTTCATCTGTGCACAAATTATAATCATTTAGATTTTGTCTGATTATCTTAACGTTAGAAGTTAATGATTCAGTGAACGAAATTTTAGGTCCATATACTAACGATTCTGTTTCTGCTTTCTCAATAGATCGTTCAATGGGATTTGCGCAATTCACAATGATTGCCTTTTTCTCATCTAAAAAATAAATATAAGCAAATCCATTTAATAGGGAAGAGATTACCTCTTGTTCTTCTAAATTTACCTTTATTTCTTCTATAGGTATGTTTTTCATTAAATAGGTGTAATGTAAGTATTCTACAGAAAGTTCTTCAATGTATTTAATGACAAATTCATTTAGAATCTCTGGCTTAATTAAATTCTTCATGAAAATAATATGAATCCCCACTTGTCCAACTTCAAGTTTTCGACACATCAAATCGGGTGATTCATTAAGAATGGATTTAATTTTTTCATAACCTGGGAAGTTATCATTATTATGACGATCTGTCATTCGTAACATATCCTTCAACCGTTTTTAATAGTGTCTGTAAAAACAATTAATTTATACAGAATATGGACAGAGGGACAGTGAATCATTACATCATCTTGGACAGCGTTAAACATTATCGTGTCTAGATTAAGTTGATTTTACTTATATAGTAATGCTTCATCCTTATTCAACGGGAGCGATTGTTCAATAGAGCAGTCGCTTCTTTCGCTAACTAGTTAGTGGAATAAGGGATTATCATTTCGGAAGAATAGTCCAGAAGTGGTAATAGTTCATGAAAAGAATAGTAATAGTATTTGTTTGGATTACTCTTAGTAGGATGGCCACGGATGCGAATGTTCAACACGGATATTTAGCTATTGATGAGGATTGGTCAGTATTGCGTTTCAAATCCGTTAATAAAAATAAGAAGATGACTAGAAAAGTGCGGTAACTGAAAAAGGCAAACAGCGAATTGGAAAGTTAGTTAATGCCAAGTAAATTAGATGTACTCCTGTAAGACAAAGTTATTTGCTGCGCAGTACAATTCTATTGTGAAGAATTGTACTTGAACGGGTACGAGAATGGAACAAGGCTCTCGGATGCGGCAGCCCTATTGCGTTAAAGGAGTAGGTTAGTACAAGAAACAAAGAAGTGACAGGTGGACGTTCAAGGCAAATGATGTGTCAAATATGTTTGACACATCATTTGCCTTATTTTATTATATAAATGTAAAAGGTTTTTTACACCTTGTAAATGTGGGGGCATATGAAATGGAAAATAGAATTAAGGAGTACAGAGAAAAAAACAGTCTTTCACAAGGGAAATTGGCAGAAAAATGTAATGTAAGTAGACAAACAATTAATGCGATTGAAAATAACAAATATGACCCAAGTTTGCAGTTAGCTTTTGATATCGCAAGGACCTTGGGAGTCGCTATGGAAGAGTTATTTATTTCTGAGAATGGGGGAAAAAGGCATGAATAAAACCAAAAGGATGATCGGAATTTTAGTTTTTATTGTTTTTCTATCAATTGTAGGATTTACTTTATACAAATGGGTTAGGTTTGGAACTATAGATGCAGCTGGTATATTCTTTAGTTTTCTAGCTTTAAGCTATTTTTTTAATTGGCTGAATTGGGGTCATCATGAAGCTGGTGGCGAGAAGGATGAATTAGATAGACATATTGAAACCCAAAGTGCCAAAATAGGTTATTATGTTCTCATGATTTTATCTGGTTTAATACTATTTATTTCTGAAGGAACAGGCAATTTCAATGAAACATTATAAAGTAACTCTTGTTATAATCTCAATTTCTATCCTTTGCTACCATATTTTTAAGTTATTCTACCTTTGGGCAGATATTCCCGAACGTATCGCAATACACTTTACTAACGACACTCCAGATAACTGGGGTCCGAAATACATCCTGTATATAATGCCTATTTTGGGTATTTTCACTTGGCTCCTTATTGGTTTATTAGTTAAAAGGAAAGAAAATTTGAACTATATCAATTTAACGGAAGCAAATAAAGAAATTCAATTTTCAAGAACTGGAAAAGTAATGATACTGATTCAAAATCTTAGTTTTATATCCTTTATACTAGCTAACGAAGCATTACTAAGATATTCAGTCGGAATCGATTCTAGTCTACCTCTTATAATCTCGCTCACTCTTTTGGTTATTTGTTTTATTGCTCCCACTTATCTTTTAATATGGGCATCGACACTAAAATACTAGATATTATCTAAATTAATTCAATATATTATTGTACTAACGGGTGATAGTCCAAGAAATATTATCGATTATTTTTGTTGAGGTTATTGTGATAACATTGTTAAACAAAATAAATGGATTTATTTGGTAAGATAGATTGAAAGGGAGGGAACGAAATGAAAAAGTTTATTTCTGGCTTAATAGTAGGTGCTATCGTTGTTTCAATGATTAATATTTTTATTAATAAAGATGATGTAACTGTAAGTGATAGTAAAGAAGCACGAGTTGATCGGATCGCATCTGTCCTTCAGGATGCATGGGATGAATTTGGTTTATTCAGTTTTGAAATAGGTGATACAGACCCTACGATCTGGATTGGAATGGATGAAACCAAAAATGAACAAGAACTACGGGAATATTTAAAAGGAAATATTGATAAATATGATTTGATTCATTACAACATCGAGATTTTAAAAAAAGATATACAAGAGTTAGAGAAAGAACATTTGGCTAAACTTTAAACCAAGGATATTTAAAATCATCTTTCTATTCCATTAACTGGTGCTTTAACATAATAATAAAGAGTCAATAATATGCAGGTTTGTATGCATTCCTTGCGTATTTTGGCTCTTTTTACATTTATAAATCATACTTCGTGCTCTTTGAGCTCTTTGAATTTCAGGGTCTGTTGTTCCCATCGCGCTATTACTTTAGCACATTGGGGGACAGACCCTCGTTTTATAGGAATATTAAGAGCTGTTTCTGGGGTGTACTGCCTATCGTTCCACAGAAAAAATGATAGGTTTTGTCGAAAAGTGATCACATGAGAATAAAAGAAGGAAAACAGCTATAGTTTACAGAATATCAGAATATTGTAATTATTATATAAATAACAAAGGGGGAATACGCTTGAAATTCAAAACAAGTTTTCTTGCATTATTAGTCAGCTTTTCCATGATTTTAGCTGCTTGTAGCGGGGAGAAGTCAAATTCTGATTCTTCGTCAGAGAGTTCGAACAACAGCTCTGGGCTTGCACAAGGAGTGACAGACGATCAGATTTTAATTGGACATATTGGTCCGCAAACGGGACCAGTAGCTATCTACGACTTAATCCGGAAGGGAATTGAATCCTATTTTAATTATGTGAATGAAAATGGTGGAGTGAACGGAAGACAATTGAAGCTGGTGGCATATGATGATCAATACCAGCCTGCAAAAACGGTGCAATTAGTGAAACGTCTTGTGGAAGAGGATGAAGTGTTTGCGATGACGGCAAATGTAGGGACAGCCACTAGCCTGGCCGTAAAAGACTACATAGATGAAAAGGGAATTCCGGTCATATTTGGAGGCTCTGGAGCAAAGGTTTTTGTTGATCCGCCACTCCCAAATCAGCTGGGAACAGATATGCTAAATTATGGAGTGGAGGCTAAAGTATTCCTCGATTTTGCCGTCAATAAACTTGGTGCTAAAAAGATTGCTTTAGCCTATCAAAATGATGACTTTGGGAAGGAAGGCTATGGGGTCTTAAAAGAGGCGATTAAAAATTATCCTGATGTGGAACTGGTTGAAGAAGTGAATTTTCTATCATCCGATACGGAATTTAGCTCACAGGCCCAAAAGTTAAAAGAGGCAAAACCTGACACGATCTTAAATATGGCTACTCCGGCGCCTGCTGCCAATTTGAAAAAAGCGATGCACAAAATTGGATTAGTGGATGTTAACTATATCGTTTCTTCAGTTGGTGCAAATGATAACAATTTATTCAACCTTGCAGGAAAAGATGTATGGGAGGGAACTTATTCGGGTGCCACTTATCCAATGCCAGAGGCTGCACCAGATAACGAAAAAATCCAATTATATGTCGAACGATTCAGTAAAGACTTTCCTAATGACCCTGTAGGCGGAGTATCACAATTAGGATGGGGTTCGGCACAAGTATTAGTTGAAGGGATAAAGAGAGCTGGCGATGATCTAACTTGGGAAAACTTCCTTAAGACTTTTTATACCTTTGATAATTGGGATGGGTCGATCCATGCGGGTGTAACGTTTTCAGAGGATAACCACTATGGATTAACCTCGATGTTCATGACACAAGCTAAAGACGGAATTATTACGCCGCTTGACCCTCAAATTTCATTTAATCCTACGAATGGTGAAATTAGTTATAGCGAATGATGAAAGTAAGATACTTTACTTAAGTCTCTCAACTTATAACTCTATATTTTTATCGAGGAAGCAATAAACGTTTTATTGCTCCTCCTGTTACTGACAATACTTTTAATTTCAGGGTCTGTCCCCCACCGCGCTAATAACTTTAGCACCTTGGGGGACAGACCCTCGTTTTGGAGAACGCGTCTGCGACCTAATATTCTTACGAGTTGAAACTCTCAAGAATCTTTGGTTCACCGTTTCATCAAATTGCTTGTATCCCACTTAAAACAACTCCTTATACTGTTTTAGTAGGAACTTTTTCAATATGAGGGTCTGTCCCCCACCGCGCTAATACTTTAGCATCTTGGGGGACAGACCCTCGTTTTCCCGATTTGTGAACACAATTGAACTTTGTATTTTTGAGTATCTATTTCTTTATTCACATTTTGAAGAGATGCATACTTCACTCACGAAGCAGCTTAGTTGAAGAAAGGTAAAAAACCAAAAAACATTGAAAATGTATTGGGTAAATGGAAGTGAGTTAAAATATTCCTATTATAAATGAGGAGATGTTTAAAAGGTGAAGAAATATTTACTTTTATTTTTAGTCATATTTACATCACTCGCATTATGTGGGTGTAAGAGTAATGAAGAACTTTTAAAAGAAGGTACCGAAGAAAAAAAGAGTGAAATTACATCCATAATTTCAGAATCTGCTATTAATGAGTACATTGAAGGCGACATTCAATTTGACCAATACGATACAATAATAGATGATGAAAAGACTGTTTTCATGTATAATATTTTACTTCCAATTAAATTATCATATTTAGAATTAGATTCCTCTAAACAATATGAATTGCTAAGAGAATCAGCACAAGGAATTTTTGACTTTCAGGG
>NZ_LT707409.1:685858-687208 GCF_900156875.1 Robertmurraya dakarensis
CTCAATTAACAATTCTAGTAAGAGTGCTTCTAATAAGGGCGGAAAAGGAACTTGTGAACGTGATTGTCCAATGATAAATAACAATTTAGATGGTATGAGTTCAAAATGATAAGTCATGGCAGCCACATAAATGGCTGTTAAAAAAATAGAACCTACCATAGCAAATAATCGGATAAAACGAATAAATGTACTTAAAGACCATCTCAAATAGATATCTTCTGTTGATTCGAAAAATGAGAAAAAATTAGCAGGACCTATAATCCCTACAGGACTACCATCTATAAAAACACCAATTCGCCCGTTTAAAATCGAGTAGATGAATCTATCGGGTAGCTCTGTTAATATAAATTGTGGAAATAAAGAGTAATGATTATCTTCTAGGCATTGAGCCAAAACGGAACTGTCACTTATATTATCCGTTTTTAACTGTTCAAACCTTTCCTTAAGTGTCTGAAGAGTGTCATCGTTTGCAATATCTTTTATATATACAATTCTTACTTTCTTTTGAACGCGTTCCCCAATCTTTATTTCATCTGTGCACAAATTATAATCATTTAGATTTTGTCTGATTATCTTAACGTTAGAAGTTAATGATTCAGTGAACGAAATTTTAGGTCCATATACTAACGATTCTGTTTCTGCTTTCTCAATAGATCGTTCAATGGGATTTGCGCAATTCACAATGATTGCCTTTTTCTCATCTAAAAAATAAATATAAGCAAATCCATTTAATAGGGAAGAGATTACCTCTTGTTCTTCTAAATTTACCTTTATTTCTTCTATAGGTATGTTTTTCATTAAATAGGTGTAATGTAAGTATTCTACAGAAAGTTCTTCAATGTATTTAATGACAAATTCATTTAGAATCTCTGGCTTAATTAAATTCTTCATGAAAATAATATGAATCCCCACTTGTCCAACTTCAAGTTTTCGACACATCAAATCGGGTGATTCATTAAGAATGGATTTAATTTTTTCATAACCTGGGAAGTTATCATTATTATGACGATCTGTCATTCGTAACATATCCTTCAACCGTTTTTAATAGTGTCTGTAAAAACAATTAATTTATACAGAATATGGACAGAGGGACAGTGAATCATTACATCATCTTGGACAGCGTTAAACATTATCGTGTCTAGATTAAGTTGATTTTACTTATATAGTAATGCTTCATCCTTATTCAACGGGAGCGATTGTTCAATAGAGCAGTCGCTTCTTTCGCTAACTAGTTAGTGGAATAAGGGATTATCATTTCGGAAGAATAGTCCAGAAGTGGTAATAGTTCATGAAAAGAATAGTAATAGTATTTGTTTGGATTACTCTTAGTAGGATGGCCACGGATGCGAA
>NZ_LT707409.1:692419-712285 GCF_900156875.1 Robertmurraya dakarensis
CTCAATTAACAATTCTAGTAAGAGTGCTTCTAATAAGGGCGGAAAAGGAACTTGTGAACGTGATTGTCCAATGATAAATAACAATTTAGATGGTATGAGTTCAAAATGATAAGTCATGGCAGCCACATAAATGGCTGTTAAAAAAATAGAACCTACCATAGCAAATAATCGGATAAAACGAATAAATGTACTTAAAGACCATCTCAAATAGATATCTTCTGTTGATTCAAAAAATGAGAAAAAATTAGCAGGACCTATAATCCCTACAGGACTACCATCTATAAAAACACCAATTCGCCCGTTTAAAATCGAGTAGATGAATCTATCGGGTAGCTCTGTTAATATAAATTGTGGAAATAAAGAGTAATGATTATCTTCTAGGCATTGAGCCAAAACGGAACTGTCACTTATATTATCCGTTTTTAACTGTTCAATCCTTTCCTTAAGTGTCTGAAGAGTGTCATCGTTTGCAATATCTTTTATATATACAATTCTTACTTTCTTTTGAACGCGTTCCCCAATCTTTATTTCATCTGTGCACAAATTATAATCATTTAGATTTTGTCTGATTATCTTAACGTTAGAAGTTAATGATTCAGTGAACGAAATTTTAGGTCCATATACTAACGATTCTGTTTCTGCTTTCTCAATAGATCGTTCAATGGGATTTGCGCAATTCACAATGATTGCCTTTTTCTCATCTAAAAAATAAATATAAGCAAATCCATTTAATAGGGAAGAGATTACCTCTTGTTCTTCTAAATTTACCTTTATTTCTTCTATAGGTATGTTTTTCATTAAATAGGTGTAATGTAAGTATTCTACAGAAAGTTCTTCAATGTATTTAATGACAAATTCATTTAGAATCTCTGGCTTAATTAAATTCTTCATGAAAATAATATGAATCCCCACTTGTCCAACTTCAAGTTTTCGACACATCAAATCGGGTGATTCATTAAGAATGGATTTAATTTTTTCATAACCTGGGAAGTTATCATTATTATGACGATCTGTCATTCGTAACATATCCTTCAACCGTTTTTAATAGTGTCTGTAAAAACAATTAATTTATACAGAATATGGACAGAGGGACAGTGAATCATTACATCATCTTGGACAGCGTTAAACATTATCGTGTCTAGATTAAGTTGATTTTACTTATATAGTAATGCTTCATCCTTATTCAACGGGAGCGATTGTTCAATAGAGCAGTCGCTTCTTTCGCTAACTAGTTAGTGGAATAAGGGATTATCATTTCGGAAGAATAGTCCAGAAGTGGTAATAGTTCATGAAAAGAATAGTAATAGTATTTGTTTGGATTACTCTTAGTAGGATGGCCACGGATGCGAATGTTCAACACGGATATTTAGCTATTGATGAGGATTGGTCAGTATTGCGTTTCAAATCCGTTAATAAAAATAAGAAGATGACTAGAAAAGTGCGGTAACTGAAAAAGGCAAACAGCGAATTGGAAAGTTAGTTAATGCCAAGTAAATTAGATGTACTCCTGTAAGACAAAGTTATTTGCTGCGCAGTACAATTCTATTGTGAAGAATTGTACTTGAACGGGTACGAGAATGGAACAAGGCTCTCGGATGCGGCAGCCCTATTGCGTTAAAGGAGTAGGTTAGTACAAGAAACAAAGAAGTGACAGGTGGACGTTCAAGGCAAATGATGTGTCAAATATGTTTGACACATCATTTGCCTTATTTTATTATATAAATGTAAAAGGTTTTTTACACCTTGTAAATGTGGGGGCATATGAAATGGAAAATAGAATTAAGGAGTACAGAGAAAAAAACAGTCTTTCACAAGGGAAATTGGCAGAAAAATGTAATGTAAGTAGACAAACAATTAATGCGATTGAAAATAACAAATATGACCCAAGTTTGCAGTTAGCTTTTGATATCGCAAGGACCTTGGGAGTCGCTATGGAAGAGTTATTTATTTCTGAGAATGGGGGAAAAAGGCATGAATAAAACCAAAAGGATGATCGGAATTTTAGTTTTTATTGTTTTTCTATCAATTGTAGGATTTACTTTATACAAATGGGTTAGGTTTGGAACTATAGATGCAGCTGGTATATTCTTTAGTTTTCTAGCTTTAAGCTATTTTTTTAATTGGCTGAATTGGGGTCATCATGAAGCTGGTGGCGAGAAGGATGAATTAGATAGACATATTGAAACCCAAAGTGCCAAAATAGGTTATTATGTTCTCATGATTTTATCTGGTTTAATACTATTTATTTCTGAAGGAACAGGCAATTTCAATGAAACATTATAAAGTAACTCTTGTTATAATCTCAATTTCTATCCTTTGCTACCATATTTTTAAGTTATTCTACCTTTGGGCAGATATTCCCGAACGTATCGCAATACACTTTACTAACGACACTCCAGATAACTGGGGTCCGAAATACATCCTGTATATAATGCCTATTTTGGGTATTTTCACTTGGCTCCTTATTGGTTTATTAGTTAAAAGGAAAGAAAATTTGAACTATATCAATTTAACGGAAGCAAATAAAGAAATTCAATTTTCAAGAACTGGAAAAGTAATGATACTGATTCAAAATCTTAGTTTTATATCCTTTATACTAGCTAACGAAGCATTACTAAGATATTCAGTCGGAATCGATTCTAGTCTACCTCTTATAATCTCGCTCACTCTTTTGGTTATTTGTTTTATTGCTCCCACTTATCTTTTAATATGGGCATCGACACTAAAATACTAGATATTATCTAAATTAATTCAATATATTATTGTACTAACGGGTGATAGTCCAAGAAATATTATCGATTATTTTTGTTGAGGTTATTGTGATAACATTGTTAAACAAAATAAATGGATTTATTTGGTAAGATAGATTGAAAGGGAGGGAACGAAATGAAAAAGTTTATTTCTGGCTTAATAGTAGGTGCTATCGTTGTTTCAATGATTAATATTTTTATTAATAAAGATGATGTAACTGTAAGTGATAGTAAAGAAGCACGAGTTGATCGGATCGCATCTGTCCTTCAGGATGCATGGGATGAATTTGGTTTATTCAGTTTTGAAATAGGTGATACAGACCCTACGATCTGGATTGGAATGGATGAAACCAAAAATGAACAAGAACTACGGGAATATTTAAAAGGAAATATTGATAAATATGATTTGATTCATTACAACATCGAGATTTTAAAAAAAGATATACAAGAGTTAGAGAAAGAACATTTGGCTAAACTTTAAACCAAGGATATTTAAAATCATCTTTCTATTCCATTAACTGGTGCTTTAACATAATAATAAAGAGTCAATAATATGCAGGTTTGTATGCATTCCTTGCGTATTTTGGCTCTTTTTACATTTATAAATCATACTTCGTGCTCTTTGAGCTCTTTGAATTTCAGGGTCTGTTGTTCCCATCGCGCTATTACTTTAGCACATTGGGGGACAGACCCTCGTTTTATAGGAATATTAAGAGCTGTTTCTGGGGTGTACTGCCTATCGTTCCACAGAAAAAATGATAGGTTTTGTCGAAAAGTGATCACATGAGAATAAAAGAAGGAAAACAGCTATAGTTTACAGAATATCAGAATATTGTAATTATTATATAAATAACAAAGGGGGAATACGCTTGAAATTCAAAACAAGTTTTCTTGCATTATTAGTCAGCTTTTCCATGATTTTAGCTGCTTGTAGCGGGGAGAAGTCAAATTCTGATTCTTCGTCAGAGAGTTCGAACAACAGCTCTGGGCTTGCACAAGGAGTGACAGACGATCAGATTTTAATTGGACATATTGGTCCGCAAACGGGACCAGTAGCTATCTACGACTTAATCCGGAAGGGAATTGAATCCTATTTTAATTATGTGAATGAAAATGGTGGAGTGAACGGAAGACAATTGAAGCTGGTGGCATATGATGATCAATACCAGCCTGCAAAAACGGTGCAATTAGTGAAACGTCTTGTGGAAGAGGATGAAGTGTTTGCGATGACGGCAAATGTAGGGACAGCCACTAGCCTGGCCGTAAAAGACTACATAGATGAAAAGGGAATTCCGGTCATATTTGGAGGCTCTGGAGCAAAGGTTTTTGTTGATCCGCCACTCCCAAATCAGCTGGGAACAGATATGCTAAATTATGGAGTGGAGGCTAAAGTATTCCTCGATTTTGCCGTCAATAAACTTGGTGCTAAAAAGATTGCTTTAGCCTATCAAAATGATGACTTTGGGAAGGAAGGCTATGGGGTCTTAAAAGAGGCGATTAAAAATTATCCTGATGTGGAACTGGTTGAAGAAGTGAATTTTCTATCATCCGATACGGAATTTAGCTCACAGGCCCAAAAGTTAAAAGAGGCAAAACCTGACACGATCTTAAATATGGCTACTCCGGCGCCTGCTGCCAATTTGAAAAAAGCGATGCACAAAATTGGATTAGTGGATGTTAACTATATCGTTTCTTCAGTTGGTGCAAATGATAACAATTTATTCAACCTTGCAGGAAAAGATGTATGGGAGGGAACTTATTCGGGTGCCACTTATCCAATGCCAGAGGCTGCACCAGATAACGAAAAAATCCAATTATATGTCGAACGATTCAGTAAAGACTTTCCTAATGACCCTGTAGGCGGAGTATCACAATTAGGATGGGGTTCGGCACAAGTATTAGTTGAAGGGATAAAGAGAGCTGGCGATGATCTAACTTGGGAAAACTTCCTTAAGACTTTTTATACCTTTGATAATTGGGATGGGTCGATCCATGCGGGTGTAACGTTTTCAGAGGATAACCACTATGGATTAACCTCGATGTTCATGACACAAGCTAAAGACGGAATTATTACGCCGCTTGACCCTCAAATTTCATTTAATCCTACGAATGGTGAAATTAGTTATAGCGAATGATGAAAGTAAGATACTTTACTTAAGTCTCTCAACTTATAACTCTATATTTTTATCGAGGAAGCAATAAACGTTTTATTGCTCCTCCTGTTACTGACAATACTTTTAATTTCAGGGTCTGTCCCCCACCGCGCTAATAACTTTAGCACCTTGGGGGACAGACCCTCGTTTTGGAGAACGCGTCTGCGACCTAATATTCTTACGAGTTGAAACTCTCAAGAATCTTTGGTTCACCGTTTCATCAAATTGCTTGTATCCCACTTAAAACAACTCCTTATACTGTTTTAGTAGGAACTTTTTCAATATGAGGGTCTGTCCCCCACCGCGCTAATACTTTAGCATCTTGGGGGACAGACCCTCGTTTTCCCGATTTGTGAACACAATTGAACTTTGTATTTTTGAGTATCTATTTCTTTATTCACATTTTGAAGAGATGCATACTTCACTCACGAAGCAGCTTAGTTGAAGAAAGGTAAAAAACCAAAAAACATTGAAAATGTATTGGGTAAATGGAAGTGAGTTAAAATATTCCTATTATAAATGAGGAGATGTTTAAAAGGTGAAGAAATATTTACTTTTATTTTTAGTCATATTTACATCACTCGCATTATGTGGGTGTAAGAGTAATGAAGAACTTTTAAAAGAAGGTACCGAAGAAAAAAAGAGTGAAATTACATCCATAATTTCAGAATCTGCTATTAATGAGTACATTGAAGGCGACATTCAATTTGACCAATACGATACAATAATAGATGATGAAAAGACTGTTTTCATGTATAATATTTTACTTCCAATTAAATTATCATATTTAGAATTAGATTCCTCTAAACAATATGAATTGCTAAGAGAATCAGCACAAGGAATTTTTGACTTTCAGGGCAATGATAATAGAATTAACACACCAAAAGGTATGGCAATTATTGATGAAGATGGGGAAAGAATAAAATTTCAGTCTTTGATTCTTTACTTTGGTAGTAATAAGAATAATACTTATAAAATAAGCCTGGATAATGAATACGAAAGAACTTTTAATGTTTCTACGGATGGTAAAATAGATAATATAATTTTTGCTACCATATCGAATGAGGATTATGTAATTTTTAGTGGTGGAAATATATTACGTGAAGGTGAATATGAAAAACAAGGTGAATGGGCATTTAAAAAATCTGATTCTAATAGTGATGGTGAATCTACTGGAAATACTACAACTAGTAAAAATAATTGGGAAAGCTTAACTGAAAACGAAAAATACAGTATGATTTCTACATATATACAACAAATAGAAAATGAAGGTTATACGATTCTTGTAAGCGAGGACTATTTTGTTGATGCGCTAGATGCTTATTATGAAGGAGGCTACACTAATGACACAAGTATAAAAGAAGCTATACTTATGGTGGGTTTAGCAGGTGGAGGGATATCTAGATAAATTTCCTAATGGGTTAATTTATTTAATTACAAAATAGTTCTTGTTAAACTTACGGGTGCTTTAACATAATAATTTCAGGGTCTGTTCCCACCGCGCTAATATTTCAGCATCTTGGGGGACAGACCCACGTTTTCCCAGGGGGGAATATGAAGAAACCAATTATAATTATGTTGATTATTACATTAGGTTTTATGTTGACAGGGTGTAATTTCATTGAAAAACAAATTAAAGAACAAAAGGCAGAAGGTTTTATAAAGGAATATTATCAAGCTATTATAGATGAAGATTATGAAAAAGCCTTTGAACAATTAGATTTGCATGATTATGATAGTAAAAATGAAGATGTTAAGTTAATTGAAGGAACAACATTATCTGATGAAGAAGCAAAAAAGTTCTATTTAAAGAAGATAGAAGTATTGAAAGAAAAAAATTATAAATTAAAAGGTTTTGAAATTGTAGAAGTAGAGTATGAAGACGGACACTCATTTTGGCATCATATTAAACTTGAAGTAGAGCAAAATGGGGATATTTATGAACGGAATGAAACTGCATCTCTTTATGCTTATGGAGGGAAATTATTGATTAGTGGAGATGACCCATATATCAAATATCGAGATGGTAAAATGAATTTTGATATTAAAAAAGAAATAGAAAAAGATGGTATTTAATGTATTCACGGGTGTGTTTCTGCAATAAATAGAGACGCTTTTTTAACTAATGAAGCAGTATAGTTTAGCAACATCTACGTGTTTCTGGATTAGCAGAAACTTTTTTTATAGTCCTAATGGTGATGTTGCATTTATTGGGAATCATTCACATCTAAATTTGATGTTAAAATTAAAAGAACAAATCGGTTTCTTAAATATCGTGATTTAGGATGATAACGATGAATTATCTCGTAGACAATACTCCTATTTATATTTTTGGTATTATTTCATTCATAGGTGGTCTATCTCTAGTGATTGCTCTTATTATAAACTGGATTAAGGATCGGAATAAGAACATAAAAACATATATAAAATATGCAAGAATTCAAGTCATGTTCACAGCATTATTTTGTTTTAGTGGAGCAGCTACTACTTTATTCAATTATGTAACTTTCGTAAATGAAGATTTCGAACTGAAATTCTTAATCTTATCTTTTACTATAAGCGTAGCAGGAATGTCTATCTTCTTGATGATTGCAAAATTAAAGGAAAAGAATCAATAAAAAAATCACAGATTGTTTAATAAAGAGCAGTCAAATATTGCACTCAATAACGGGGGCAATAGTTAAAGATAATG
This sequence comes from Robertmurraya dakarensis, assembly GCF_900156875.1. Lineage (GTDB taxonomy): Bacteria > Bacillota > Bacilli > Bacillales > Cytobacillaceae > Robertmurraya > Robertmurraya dakarensis. The sequence continues at coordinate 700,015 of NZ_LT707409.1, forward strand.
ATCGCTACGGCGATCTTTTTTTGTTGAACTAACGAAGCATTTATTTGAAGAAGGAATTAATTAATATTTGCCTCCGCAAAAAATTCATATTTTTGTGGGGTAAGAACACAATATTAATATAAGTGATTTTTTTAGGGCGGAAACAGAATGAGTTTAAGGGAATTATACCAAAGAATGGAACGAGATAGAAAAAAACAAAAATACGAAATAATTGGATGGATAGGCTTCATTATCTTTATTGTTTTACAATTCTTCAGTTTCATTTTTTGGTGCTATGTATTATGGTGGCTTATATTAATAAGCTTTTTTGTAATTCTTGGTATATTTGCTCTCTTCAAGAAAGTGCAAAATCCTAATAGTAGATTGAAGGTATTCTTAGTAAGATTGTTTCTTATTGTAATATCCGTATCGGTATTATATGTATTTATTGTATTTGGGGGAGTTCATAAATACTTTTTAGATATTCCAGACTATTTTAGTGAGAATTAGAAGTAATTCAGGGATTTGCTGATATAAATACTATAACCTCACCACGGGCTTCCACAACTCAAACAATAACAATTAACGGAATAACATTGGAAAATGAACAATTTCTTGAAGAAAAAGAATTCGATGGTAAATTACTTGAAAATTATTATTTGCCGCGTTCTAAATATGTAATTGAGATATGGAATTAGCAATAAATTGTTAACCTAACAGGGGCGTTTCTACAACAGTAGTAGGAACGCTTTTCCACTAACGAAGCAGTATTGGATAAGTGAGGGAGGGCTTTTCTTGAAAAGTCTAATAGCGGCTTTAATACTTATCGTCGGAATTTTATCAGGATGTGGAAACCCATTAAACAATGTAACTTTTGAAGGTCATATTATTGAAAAACGAAATCATCATGGATTCCAAATACTGGTTATGAAGAATATCACAAAAGAGGATATAGAAAAAAAGTCAAAAGAACAACTTATTCAGGAAGCAAATGATAACTTCTCTGCCACTTACTTTTTTGTCAAAGAGGATAAATACAAAGAATTAGAAGTAGGACAAAAAGTGATTGTTACATATAACAAAGGTCAGCCAGCAATGGAATCGAATCCACCACAAACTGATTCAAATAAGGTTGAAATTGTCGAAGAATAAAAGTATCTTCTCCCTGGGGGCAAGAGTTGAAGGAGCAACCATTAATTAAACAGTTGCTTCTTCTTTTGTTTGTTTAGAAATACTTCTGGTAAAATTCCTTCCTGAGCCGACCACTTAGCTCAGCATATATTCGAGTCGTTTCACTTTTCTCATGTCCCATCAAACTCTGTATCACTTCAATGGGGGCACCATTATTTAATAAGTGGGTTGCATAGCTGTGTCTCAGTTGATGCGGATGAATTTCTTTATTTATTCCTGCTCGTTTTGATATTTGTTTAATGATATATCTCATTTGTGCCTTGCTCATTCGGTGAGGATGTCTTTCAGTAACAAAGATAGCTAAATCATTATCCTGCCGACTTTCAAGGTATCGTTTAAGCCAAATATCGCATCGTATATTAAAATAGACTTCTCTTTCCTTGTCTCCTTCCCTCTTACGATTGCAGCATGATTAGACCAATTGATGTTATTCTTATTAAGGGTCACTATCTCTCCAATTCTACATCCTGTCGAAAACATGAATTCAAATAATGCCTTCTCCATAGTAGTAGTACAAGCCTCACGAAGATGTTCTATCTCCCTTTCTGTTAAGAATTTCGGAATGCGTTTACCTATCTTTGGTTCTTTAATCTTGGCTGCGGGATTAATACCGGTATAACCTTCTTCATGTGACCAGCGAAAGAGTAATTTCATTGAACGAACACGATGAGCTAATGATGAAGGTTTTAGTGTTTTGCTAGAATTAGATAGGTATTCTTTTAGTTGCTCCGTTGAAAGTAAGTCAATTTCTATATCACCAAAGTGACGAATAAGTAAGTTAACCCTGAAGTTGGTATGCTTTTAATGTTTGCGGTGAAAACCCCTCTATTCGCTTATCTGATTCATACGTTTCCCATGCTGTTGATAATAACTCAATAAATCTCTCCCTTTAAAAATCTCATTTTAAAAGGAATTATTGACTCGATTCTCGAAATTGAAACGGGACAGACTATTCAACTATTGGGCAGGATAGTGTAACAAGGGGACTGATCTTCACATCTTTACGTCACAATTGACCCAAAATGCGTTCAAAAGAAAAAGCTTCCAGATTGCAAACGTGTGCACCTACGGTAGCTTATTAAGAAACACATTATTTTTAGTAAGTAAACCTCAGATGTTTTTTGTATATATCAAAAATGGGTTGGAATAAACCTATTCGCCGAGACATTCAGTAATTGTTAAGTCACCATCCTGGGCTATTCCAGAAAGGCTGCTCTGAAGAACGTTCCCTGTAGTACCAAGACGTCGAAAGATTATTTCAAACTGGTCAATTGAAATGCTTTCAAATAAAAAAAGTGTAAATACAACAGGTATACCTTCTAACAAGCCTTCACCACTAACAACTAAGGAAGTCCCTCCTTGTGAAGTAACACAACTTGATGGTTTAACTACTGTTGATTCAAAAATCACTCCGCCTTCTTGAGTGGTTATAGTAACTGAACTTCCTAAAGACCTTTCACAAGCGGGACAAATATTTGCAATGAATAAGTTGTTATTCCCAAGCAGTTGAGTTAGGGTTCCAGAACAATCACAGGGACAAGGATTAAATATTCCCATTAATAATAATCACTCCTTTCCTTAATAATACTATGTTTAGGAATACAGAAACGCTTGGACTAACTAATAAAAATAATAGCAATTGAATTAATGAACAGTTCGACGATATTGCGAAGAAATATACTTAAGCTAAACCAGCTAATAGTTTGTCAACATTTTTCAATAAAAAGTTTAATAACCTCATGATATACTAAAAATGTTCATACCAAATAACCTTCCTAAACTCTCTTATTGGAAGGTTTGGTGTATTTAGTTAGATATAGGTCCTATGCTATATCTTGGAAAGAGTTTCTGCTTTTCAGTAAGGCGTAAATCCAATGTAAGAGTTTGTTTACACATGCAATAATCGCTACTCTAAAGGGTTTTCCTTCTTCTCGTTTCTTATCGTAAAACTCTCGTAGTCTTCTATTGCGTGGAATAATCTCATCAGTCGTTTTCTTTTTACGGGAATCCCGAATACCACTTTGAACAGCCATATACAAGGCGTGGCGAAGCCTACACGAGCCACGTTTGGTTATACGGTTTACCGATGCAGTAAACTTTCCTGATGAGTACACACTAGGATCTATTCCAGCGAATGCAACTAACTTCTTGGCACCATTAAACCGATCTATCTCTCCGATTTCAGAAATAATCGTTGTAGCGATTTTTTCTCCGACTCCAGGGATAGATTGAAGGATTTCATATTCTTCAATTTCGCTAGCGAGGGCATCTATTTCATTCGCAATATTGGTTAGATGCTCTTGGTATTGAAGAACAATCTTAACCAAGATTTCTAGGTTAAAAAAATGACTATCGTAGAGATTATTTTGAAAAGGATCACGAAGGGCTGCTTCTCTTAATTTCTGTGCCTTTTCTTTTGCCCATGACTCCGAACGACTCATACATAATGAAGCTATTTTATCCGTTAACTCTTTTTCACTTACACTTAATACAGCCTTAGAAGTAGGGAATTCTAGTAAAGTAAGCAATGATACTTTCGAATATAGGCTTCCAAATACACCTCGATACTCAGGAAAAACCTGATCAATTAAAGAATGAAGTTGTATCTTTGTTTTAGCTGATATTTCCGCAATACTTTCTTGCTGTCTTGTCAGATTACGAAGGTTTAATAGTTGAACACCACGCTTCTTGTAAGGCTCTAGTTCCTCTTTATAAAACAGTTCACAAAGGTGATAAGCATCAATTGCATCAGTTTTTACCTTTCGAAGGCTGGAGCTCTTGGCTCTATGAGAGATAAGAGGATTGACGATAATATAAACATAATTTTGTTCCTCTAGAAACTGAATAACTGGAATATGATAATGACCAGTTGATTCCAAAACAACCGAAGGTTGATGACCACCAGCAGCCTTTTCAACATCTTGGAGGAACTCTAGTAAACATCCTAATCCTTTAAGATCGTGAGTAATACTAAAACTCTTACGATATGGTTTACCTTTATCTAAAAACGCTTGAATCTGACTTTCTCCTTTTGATACATCCAGACCAATCACTGGATTCATTAAATTTCTCCTCCTCCTAGAAATACAAATTAGTCGGTAACCCCTAATGCTCCTTGTAATGTCATAGGTTCGCTTGTTAAACGGGATCATGGTCCCAACCAGCCTGAAACATGTTTATACAAGTAGGGGGTGAACAGTTTAGCTTACGGGATTGAGTCCCACGGGTGCGACGTTCTACCCCGACTACCGTTATAATAAGACCATAAACAAAAAGGTCAACCAGAAAAATCTGGCTAACCTTATATTACGAACGGGTGCCATACTTCAAGAAGGAAGTATTGCTATTCTTAATGAAGTAAAGGGAGGTTAGTGGAACAATAATACCATAAGTGCGATTATGGAAATAGGGGAATTAAGTAATAAGAAGGTGTGACTCATTTGAAAAATAAAAAGAGAATATTTATAGCAGGAATTGTTATGATTATTTTTCTAATAGCAATTATGGTGTTTACTACTCCCACTAAGGATGAATTTGATAAGTGGATATTAAATGAGCATGGAATTGTTTGTGAAAATATTGGTTGGGAAGAGGAATGTACAAAAGACAATCAGCTAATATGGAATAGTTCTTCTCACTTTAAAAATGTAGGCATATTTGCCTCTTATGAGAAGGATTTTAAAATTCAAAACGGTGAGCAAACAACTTTTAGAGTTCTTGGTATATTCGGTAACCTTTTTATGATGAAGGACGGAAAGGTTTGGGAGATATTAAACTAAATTTGTTAGTGAACGGGTGCATTACTTGAACAAAGGTAATGCTCTTTTCTTCTTCTAGTGAATAGTAGTTTAGTGGAAGAGTCCAGATTTGTGCTTGTTTCAGCAATCGGTCCAGATTGTGGAGCAGGTCCATTAAGAATATTAGAACTAATCTTAAGGTTTAACCATATAAATTATCAATAATTCTGCTGTAATTTTGGCAGCTTTTTTTGTTTCAACAGCAAAACTTTTATATAACTAATACGTGTAAGTATTGAACTACAAGAAAAGGAGGGGGTGGAAATAATCAAAATGAATTAAACGGGTTTAGCTCTATATTCGATAGGGCTAAGGCCGTTTTGTTAATCGCTTGTGCTAAGGCTTTCTGCCATCTTTAGGTCATTTTTGTAGGCAGCCATCGCCAGTTCATATCTCACCTTTTTACTCGCCTCAGTGAAATCCGTTTCCTTCACAAGACCTGTTAATGAATACCTGTGACCTCTAAAATCTACGTTCAGTTCGGTAATTTGGTTGAATTTGAAGCTCTCTATGGGAACGCCTTGTTTATCCTTTAACAGGTATTCCTCGTATTTCTCATTGCATGTTTGTGCAACTTCCTCCATCACCTTGAAGGCATCATCCGGATTTTGCTTATAGTTGAGGACTACGCTTTCGTTCACCCGGCGCATTCCTCGGTTCCCGTTCTGGAGTTCAGAGATGTTGCTATAGGAGACCGTATAGAGGTAACCGTTATACTGGCGAATCTTAAGGTGACGCATGCTGATTTCCTCAATTTTTCCCTCACGGTTACCATTTATGATGACATAATCCCCATGATGAATCTGGCGTTCAAACAAATAGGTCAGCCCCATAATGTAATCGCGGATAATATGCTGAAGAATTAATGCCAAGGCACCTGCTACCACGACCGAACCAGTAATAAGCTTTGTCAGGTCGAAGAAATGGCTAAATACATAAATTAAGAAGAATAACAATCCCAATACCTTTGTCACCTGGTTGGAGAAATGCATCAATGTCTCTTCACGCCTGTCATCCAAGAAGCTCGTTTTGTCAAAGAAAAGCCTGATGGATTTGCGGATCAAATAAACCGTGAGTATAATGAGCAGCGCAACCATTAAAATTTTTACGGGGACTTGCTGAAATAGTCCTGAGAATAACATTTAATCACCTCTACCTATTACACTATAACAAAGTAATACGAACAAGAGAAAAAACTTCGTTTCCCAATAAACCTTATCGATAGTATGGTTCCATAAACAAAAAAGACCTATGAGTGCAACGGAACCATTTATAAACATGAATCGTCTAATTACGAGAAAATCCAGATTGTGAGGAGAAAAATGTTTGAAATGATAGATGACTCTAAATCAGAACCTCTAGATTATTTAAATCGTGAAGAAAAGCTTAAATGGTTAATGGAAACGTATGGAAATGATGTGATTCGAATCGCTTATACATACTTGAAACAAAAAGAATTGGCAGAAGACGCAGCACAAGATGTATTTATAAAGTGTTACAAGAATTTGGATACCTTTCGAAATGAATCGTCTTATAAAACATGGCTGATAAAAATTACCGTAAACCGATGTAAAGATGTATTAAAAAGCTGGTCTTATAAAAATTTGTTCATTACTGAAATTTTTAAATCTAAAACTGCTACTCCTTCCCTTGAATCTCAATATTTTAGGGGCGAAGAGAACGAATTGATTTCAAAACAAGTATTAGAACTACCAGTAAAATTGAGAGAAGTGATTATTTTATTTTATTATCAGGATTATTCAATTGAGGAAATATCGGATTTATTAAACATTAATCCTAATACAGTGAAAACTAGATTGCATCGGGGACGCCTTAAGTTAAAAGAATCATTAGAAGGAGCATGGTCTATTAATGGAGAATAAATTGAAAAATTTAAAAGAAAAAATGGATAATACCATTCTAAAAGATGTGCATTTCGATGATGACCAGTCTCAACAAGTGTTGAACTCGATTAAAAATTCAAACTATCAAAAGAAGCCATTTTCACTGAGGAACAAGTTTAATTCTCTCATTAGTATTTCAGCTATTTCTATCATGTTTTTAGGGATTACCTACTTTGCAGGTACGCAGCTAAACCTTTTCAGTGGACCTGAAACGAGGCAAGCTAATGATCCAGGTGAAAATACCACGGCCGAAGGAACCAAAACCGTTACTATAGAAGAAAAAGCGAATCCAATTGAAGAGAATACTACTGATCCGAAGAAATGGAAAGACTTGTCAACGAAAGGAGATCTAGTTAAACCGGATTTTCCCACAAATGTGAACGATTGGGTTGCGTTTCAAATCAATGAGTTTTCAAAAAAGTCCGATGTGAACTTGCCTAATGGGGGATATGACGAAGGGTACGATTATTATTTGAAATCCCAAGCTCTTTCCATGACGTTGGGAAGTTATATTCGGGTTGAGGGTGAGGATCTTGAAAAGGATTTCGAAAACTTGTGGGTACTTGCCTCGGCAATAGGTCATGAACAATTTGTCCGAACCGCACATATTGGCCCAAACGGGGAAGCAATTGAGAAAACAGAATACTACAAACAATGGAAGCCGACAAACAAACGAATGAAACTAAGCTTTGAATATATGAAACAATTGTTGAACGATATTGACATTGCCATCAATAAAGACAGCAAAGGCGAAACATTTGGCGTGTCACACCAATTGGACGGCGACAAAGTTGAAGAAATGGAGTCTTTTATTAGACACTTTGAAGGCGAGTAATTGATGTGAATTTTTGGAGGCGTAGTCGCTTTGTTGCTTTTTACGATCTTGAATCACTTTTAAGATGTTCTAAAAAGTGATTCAAGTATTAATTAAAATAAGGTTAATAAGAATAGAGTATGGATGAATTAAAAGGGTTATAGCCATGAGGAAAATTCGTCAGAATATAGCAAAGTTTCGTGATTAGCGGGATTGTAAAAAAACTAAGGTTTGGGACCAGCCATGATTATCTATATGATGCGAATTAGAAAAAGGACTCCCATGTGTTGCTTGTATAAACTGTCTTGCTCAGAAATGGAAGATGCCAGTCACCCTAAATCGTAAAAAGGGGGAGCGATAATGCCCGAGGAAGAAAGAGAAAGGTTAAAAACTAAAGAACAACGAAAAAATCCTGGTGGTGCTTTGAATAATGCGTGGTCTCAAGCCTATACAGGAGCACCTAGCAGTGGGTGTTTAGTCAATATATTATCAATTGTAATAATTGTAGCAGTTATTCTGCTGGTAAGAGCGTGTTCAAACTAATATTATTGTAGTAAAGTGGCGATTGTTCAAAAAGGAGCAGTCGTTTTTTTTCGAACGAACAGGATTGCTCAATAAGACAAGAGTAATCGCCTTTCCTTAATTAACGTAAAGGGAAGAATATTTAAATGGTTTTTTAGTGAAATAGGTATGGGAAGGGGTTATATATGTATTTACTATTATCTATCATCTTAAGTGCTATTTTAGGTTACGTTTTGTTAATAATGGGACCACTCGTTGGCGGTATTATTGCTTTTGGAATTATAGTAGGTTGTATTTTTAGAGGATTGTTTTTACTAAATGAAATCCATAAAAGGATTTCAAATATATCACCCAAAGAGGATAAAGCTAAAAAAGTGTATAGAGAATATTTAGAAGAAAAAAAGTAAAAATCTTTTTGGAGTAAAGGGTGCATTACTGGAACACAGTAGTGATGCTTTTTTTCTTCAACCGAAAGTGCAGTTGTCAAAGATAGATAAATTAATTATAAAATGTAAATGATGGGTATCTTAACAGTAAAATCAAAAGGGCGAATGTTTAATGCTTAATCATTTACATTTTAAAGTGTTTCTCATTTTATCTTTATCCATTTTCACTTCTCAAACTGAGGGTATGTCAGCAAATAAAGTAATTGAGGGCTATTTTAATGATATAAATGAAAGTCGCTGGTCAAGTGTACACAGCTGGTATGTTAATGAAAGAGCAATGGAAATAAAGAGTTTTATAGAAAATGAAGAGAATCAAGAAAAGAAGTTAGGTCTACTTAATATTATCGAAGCTCGGCTAGTAAACTTGAAAGAGCTTCCCTACGATTATGCTGATAATTTTATACCCAATCGCTATATGGAACAATACGATAATAAAGATAAAAAAGCTTTCTATGCTGCGGTTGATTATACGGTTTACCATGAAGACCAATATCACATAAATGGTGTTAACTATTTTTTGGTTGTTCTTGTGTTAGAAGATAATCATTGGAGAATAGCTTTAACTCCTCATGTGCCTGTTAATGCAATTGTTTCTGATGGATTTGGGTTTGGAACTAAAGATGAAAAAACATTCGATGAAAGAAGACAAAAATTCAGAGATTAAATTGTGGATAACTGCTTGATCCTAGTGCCTGTCCCCCGCTAAATTAATACTTTAGCACATTGGGGGGACAGGCATCATTTCTCCCTGAGGGGCTTTCTTTTAAAAAAGTCTAAAGGGGCTTTGGCCTAATTGTTTAACTTTCTCTGGAAAAGCTTAAGAATATTAAAAATCTATAAATGATGCTATAAATAAGATATAGTCTCTTGTGGTTGTTCCAGCCAAGGATAAGAATACAATAGAAAAATAATAAGGGGGATCTTTGTGCCATTAGAACAAGGAGTTTCTAATTTATTAACACTTGGTTTTATTTTTATCGTATTAGTCATAGGAATATCAACGATCACGTTATGGGTAAAAAATAAAAGGAACAGCGCAGCTTATTTGTTCATTTTGGTGCATTTAGTGTTGTTATCATCCGCGTTCATCTTCTTTATGAATGCTATTTCTTTAGATCTTGATTACAACCATCCGATGGCTTCTGAAGAGAATTCACTACAAATAGGTATTGCAAGTATCTTTTGGGCTTTAAGTATGATTAGTCTAATGGTTTCAATATTTAAATTTACGAATCTATCTAGAGAAGATAAACATTAATTGGAATTTGGTCTAACACATTGGATAAGGTTATGATAATACACCGGCTCAGTTTTACGGAGGACCAGAGTTAGTTGAGGAAATGACTGAAGAGTTAAGGCAATTACTTAATAACTGAACGTCCTAGCCTTGCAAAGTAAACGGATGCCCTGGTGCTAATGGGTCCAGCTTGGGAATTTACAGAATAATGTTTTATATAACTTAATCTTCAACAAAAAGGTGCTTTACTGGACTGCGATAATACTTTTTCTTTTTTAAATTAAAGCAGCAGCTCTTTCAGCCGGGCGCAATTACTGAAGGTCATTAAAATGGGTAAACTTTTTAGTAATTACCAAAATTTTAAGCCCAGTGGTAATATGTCAAGCACTAAAATTCAATGAATTGGAAATTAATATTGTCTTTCATTGAAAAGTGTTTAAAAAAGAGTATACCTAATAAACCTCACACTATTTTCAATTTTTTACCAATACTTTCAAGTGTGAAGCTGGGTGTTTGAAAGGGTGTGAATGAGAAGTTTTAATCTCTCCTTTCGGGTGGTGTGTACAACTGATTGGTGCGTAGTAGCGAAAACACCAATCGTACCAGTTTTCTTGCGGTTAAGACGAGAGCGCGTTTGTGTTTATGTTTTGGAACTTCATCGTACTTCTTTGTGTAAAAAGCTTTATATTCAGAGTCGTACTTTCGGATCTTATCGGCAGCTTGAATAAGGTAGTAACGCAGGTATTTATTACCTGTCCTCATTCTAGCCGTTTCCTGGGATTCGAATTCGCCTGATTGGTTCTGGTTCCATACCAAACCTGCATATTTCGCTAAGGCATGATGATCTTTAAATCGCTTTATATCGCTAATTTCAGCTATCAACCCTGCCGCATAAACGTCTCCAATTCCTTTTACAGACGTTAGGGTTTGCGGTATGCCTTTCATTAACTTGGCAATTTCTTTATCCAGACGCTTTACCTGTGACTCGATATGTTGAATGGTACTTAAAGTAACAGACATCGAAATATTTACGGGGTCCTGCATAGCCTTATTCAGCCGGTAAGATGATCTAGCCAACTTTTGAAGGTATTTTGCGATTTCCTCTGGCTTTTCAAATCGGTTTTTTCCTTTATCTTGCAGGAACTCGACGAGTTCCTCGAGGCTCATTTCAGCGATCGTTTCGGGCTCTAGTTCCTCCATGACAGCCATACTCGTAGCTCCGAATTTATCTGAAAATGGATTATCCTGTCTCAGTCCACTGAACTTTAAAAAGAGCTGGTTAAGGAAATACGTTTTATTTCGGGCAATCTCCCGCATAAAATGAAACCTTGTTCGCGTTAAGCGCTGAAGAGCTTCATATTGTATGGCATCTTTCATTTGGGCTGGCAGTCGGCCAAAGCGCAAGTGGTCAGCGATGACCCAGGCATCTATGCGATCGTTTTTTACAAGAGAATCATACCCTTTTTTGAAACGAGCGACTTTTCTCGCATTTAGTACGTAGATAGAGGCTTGAAACTTAGGTTCATAGCCTTTCATTTGGTCTTGTAGATAATGGGCAAGGTGCCAACTGTAAAGATCAGTGGCTTCCATCCCAATCTTCAATTGGTTGGCCTGACTTTTTTCCGCAGTTTCTAGCATTCGTTTGATCAGGGTTTCGGCCCCGGTTTGATCATTAGAAACAGAAAAGTCGGCGAGTGTGGACCCGTCCTCCTTCATGAAATGGACATGATGGGACTTCAAGCTTACATCTACACCAACAAGCATTTGTGACATACCAATCACCTCCAGTATGTAAGTTAATCAAGAACGTTCAGACCTGGGTGCCCACGGGAATCATCGATGTCTTCCTCGTCATCAGCACTCAAAGAAAAGAAGTCCATCATGAGCGCTACACTCACTTCTTTTACGGCGGCGCAACCAGTGGTTAGACCTTCAATAATGAACCATGGGTAGCAGGCTTATGAAGCAGTACACCAAAGTGTCCGCAAGGGGGAGAAGCAATATCCTGATACGATCCTGTCGGTTCCATTGTCCCATGAGCAGGTCTATGAACGCTATAAAAAAATGACGGAGTAAAACGCTGGAGCTTCCTCCATTCTCCGCCATTTCTCGATATTCAGTTAAAGGCATTTCAAAGAAGCAGTAGGGAAACTATCCCCCTGCGAAATAAGAACAACACATTAATCTATTATTGATAGTTTGAACTTTACCTCGGCTTCCCCATCAGGTGGGTGAAACAAGGGTAAAACTAAAATATTTAAGATGGGGAAGCCGAAAGGCTAACCTTGATAACCTATAGGAATCTAGAGTGAATTTTAGAGGATCCGGATCAACTGGAAATTCTTCTAGAAAGAGCTCTTACTAGTACTATACGAGGGGGA
>NZ_LT707409.1:718112-1033936 GCF_900156875.1 Robertmurraya dakarensis
AAGCCCAGTGGTAATATGTCAAGCACTAAAATTCAATGAATTGGAAATTAATATTGTCTTTCATTGAAAAGTGTTTAAAAAAGAGTATACCTAATAAACCTCACACTATTTTCAATTTTTTACCAATACTTTCAAGTGTGAAGCTGGGTGTTTGAAAGGGTGTGAATGAGAAGTTTTAATCTCTCCTTTCGGGTGGTGTGTACAACTGATTGGTGCGTAGTAGCGAAAACACCAATCGTACCAGTTTTCTTGCGGTTAAGACGAGAGCGCGTTTGTGTTTATGTTTTGGAACTTCATCGTACTTCTTTGTGTAAAAAGCTTTATATTCAGAGTCGTACTTTCGGATCTTATCGGCAGCTTGAATAAGGTAGTAACGCAGGTATTTATTACCTGTCCTCATTCTAGCCGTTTCCTGGGATTCGAATTCGCCTGATTGGTTCTGGTTCCATACCAAACCTGCATATTTCGCTAAGGCATGATGATCTTTAAATCGCTTTATATCGCTAATTTCAGCTATCAACCCTGCCGCATAAACGTCTCCAATTCCTTTTACAGACGTTAGGGTTTGCGGTATGCCTTTCATTAACTTGGCAATTTCTTTATCCAGACGCTTTACCTGTGACTCGATATGTTGAATGGTACTTAAAGTAACAGACATCGAAATATTTACGGGGTCCTGCATAGCCTTATTCAGCCGGTAAGATGATCTAGCCAACTTTTGAAGGTATTTTGCGATTTCCTCTGGCTTTTCAAATCGGTTTTTTCCTTTATCTTGCAGGAACTCGACGAGTTCCTCGAGGCTCATTTCAGCGATCGTTTCGGGCTCTAGTTCCTCCATGACAGCCATACTCGTAGCTCCGAATTTATCTGAAAATGGATTATCCTGTCTCAGTCCACTGAACTTTAAAAAGAGCTGGTTAAGGAAATACGTTTTATTTCGGGCAATCTCCCGCATAAAATGAAACCTTGTTCGCGTTAAGCGCTGAAGAGCTTCATATTGTATGGCATCTTTCATTTGGGCTGGCAGTCGGCCAAAGCGCAAGTGGTCAGCGATGACCCAGGCATCTATGCGATCGTTTTTTACAAGAGAATCATACCCTTTTTTGAAACGAGCGACTTTTCTCGCATTTAGTACGTAGATAGAGGCTTGAAACTTAGGTTCATAGCCTTTCATTTGGTCTTGTAGATAATGGGCAAGGTGCCAACTGTAAAGATCAGTGGCTTCCATCCCAATCTTCAATTGGTTGGCCTGACTTTTTTCCGCAGTTTCTAGCATTCGTTTGATCAGGGTTTCGGCCCCGGTTTGATCATTAGAAACAGAAAAGTCGGCGAGTGTGGACCCGTCCTCCTTCATGAAATGGACATGATGGGACTTCAAGCTTACATCTACACCAACAAGCATTTGTGACATACCAATCACCTCCAGTATGTAAGTTAATCAAGAACGTTCAGACCTGGGTGCCCACGGGAATCATCGATGTCTTCCTCGTCATCAGCACTCAAAGAAAAGAAGTCCATCATGAGCGCTACACTCACTTCTTTTACGGCGGCGCAACCAGTGGTTAGACCTTCAATAATGAACCATGGGTAGCAGGCTTATGAAGCAGTACACCAAAGTGTCCGCAAGGGGGAGAAGCAATATCCTGATACGATCCTGTCGGTTCCATTGTCCCATGAGCAGGTCTATGAACGCTATAAAAAAATGACGGAGTAAAACGCTGGAGCTTCCTCCATTCTCCGCCATTTCTCGATATTCAGTTAAAGGCATTTCAAAGAAGCAGTAGGGAAACTATCCCCCTGCGAAATAAGAACAACACATTAATCTATTATTGATAGTTTGAACTTTACCTCGGCTTCCCCATCAGGTGGGTGAAACAAGGGTAAAACTAAAATATTTAAGATGGGGAAGCCGAAAGGCTAACCTTGATAACCTATAGGAATCTAGAGTGAATTTTAGAGGATCCGGATCAACTGGAAATTCTTCTAGAAAGAGCTCTTACTAGTACTATACGAGGGGGATAACCATGACAAAGTCAAATCAAAAAATCGTTCCACATTTGTGGTATGACAAAGAGGCGAATGAAGCTGCAGCGTTTTATGCTTCCTTATTTCCAGATTCAACAATTATGAGTAATACGGAGCTTAAAGAAACACCATCAGGAGACGCGAATTTAGTTACTTTTGAATTATGGCAGCAGAAATTTATGGCAATCAATGCTGGACCTTATTTTAAATTCAATCCATCAGTATCTTTCATGATAAATTTTGACCCATCTCGAGTAGAAGATGCGAGTGAAAAAATAAATGATGTTTGGAGGAAATTGTCTGAAGGAGGCACAGTGTTAATGCCGCTTTATACATATCCATTCAGTGAGAGGTATGGTTGGATTCAAGATAAGTATGGTTTATCGTGGCAGTTGATCCTTACCAATCCAGAAGGAGAAGAGCGACCTGAAATAATGCCGTCACTGATGTTTGTCGGTGATAAATGTGGAAAGGCAGAAGAGGCGATAAATTTTTATTTATCTGTATTTAAAAATGCAAAGCAGGGCCATCTTGCCCGCTATCCTAAAGGATTAGAACCTGACAAAGAAGGAACAATCATGTTTTCTGATTTTTACATAGAGAATCAATGGTTTACTGCAATGGACAGTGCGCAAGATCATCATTTTAATTTTAACGAGGCAATCTCATTCATGGTATATTGCGACACACAAGAAGAAATTGATTATTACTGGGATAAGTTGTCGGCAGTTCCTGAGTCTGAGCAATGCGGATGGCTAAAAGATAAGTATGGGGTGTCTTGGCAGATTGTACCAAGAGAAATGGAAGAGATGATGACGAACAGTACAGCAGAACAGATTGCGCTTGTTAATGAGGCAACCCTTAAAATGAAGAAACTTGATCTTGGCATGTTACAGAAAGCATACAAAGGAACTTAAAAAGGTATTCAGTTTAATATTCTAAAGGATAATCCTTAAAAAGTATCAAATTTTTATTTATCTTTTATCAGATTAATATGTGAAGTAATGGAATTAAAGTAAAAGATGCTTGATTCTAATAAGATTTAAGCAATGAACTTTAACAAAGGGGCGTATTTCTAAAGTAGAAATTGCGCTCTTTCTTTATGACACGGTTAAAACCAGTTAATTATGCCAGTACAAGTAAATGCGCAAAATGGAAAGTAGCTTTCCTTGTAAGTTTATTACTTTGTGATATTTTTCTATATTGGATATACTGATTTCTGAAAAGACCACTTTCGTTTTATTAGAAACGTTGTTTCAAGTAATGAAAAGAATCGTTGAAAAGGATGGTTCACATGACAAAAACATCAATAACAACCCTTATTATGAAACGCATATTTGAAGTTTCAGCAGAAAAAGTGTTTGACGCATGGGCTAATGAAGAAATGATTAAAAAATGGATGTTCACCATGGAGCATACAAATAAAGTGGCAAAGAGTGATCCTCGTGTCGGCGGAACATGGGAAATTGTGGATCATCGAGATGGGAAAGATTACCGAGCTATTGGAGAATACAAAGTGGTAGAGCCACCAACGAAACTCGTTTTTACATTCCAAATGCCGCAATTTAATGATAGTGATTTAGCAGATGTTATTACTGTGGAGATTCATCCGCTAGAATCAAGCTGTGAAATGACCTTCACACAAGAAATTAATGTGATCCATGAAGAAGGCTGGTCCATAGTAGATATTGAAAAAGCACATGAAGATTGGAAAAAAGAGACCGAACAAGGATGGTATTATATGTTTTTAGGTTTGAAGGAATTGGTGGAAACAGGAAAAATTACATATCCATCATTTTAATATAAGTCAATGGTAGGCTTACTAAAATGGGTAAACCCTTTCTTATGTAAAGAATGTCCAAGAACGGGAGTATTCTTGCTCAAGGGTAAATGATGTAAACCATTCTGGAAAGATTCCTAAAGCCCAGAAAAGAAAGTTGAGAATGTAGGAAAAGGATGCAAGACTAGTACATAAGAGCCTGATTGGCAATGAAAACTCAGGACACTTTTTATTCAATAAAACCAGAAAGGAGGACCCAAAAATGGCAGACGGGAAGGACGAGATTATTTTAAGAGGCCTAAAAGAAAACAACTTAAAAAATATTGATTTAAACTTACCGAAGGGAAAAATCATTGTATTTACGGGGCTTTCAGGGTCTGGGAAGAGCTCAGTTGTTTTTGATACTTTGGCAACAGAAAGTAGAAGGCAGATGACGTTGAATTATCCACTTTATGTCCGAAATCATATGCCGAGGTATGAAAGACCTCAAGCGGATCTTATGCAAAACTTAAGCCCGGTGGTCGTAGTGGAACAAAGGCAGATCGGTGGTAATTCTCGATCGACCGTTGGCACCTATATGGATATCCATCCATTGATTAGGCTTTTGTTTTCAAGAATCGGGAAGCCGTCGATTGGTTCAGCGACTGATTTTTCGAATCAAAGTTCCTTTGGCAGATGTCCAACCTGCAGTGGATTTGGGGAGGTCATCGCGCCCGACCTTAACAAACTAGTTGATTTCAACCTGTCACTGCGGGAATATGCGGTGAAATTCAAGCCTTTATCCCCGTCTGGCTGGCAAGGAAGATGGATGATGGAAGGCGGATTATTCGATCCGGACCTGCCTATAGAAGACTACCCCGAAGATAAACTCCACTTGTTATTGTATGGTCCCCCGGAAGGTGAAAAAGTCTATGCACCGTTTCATACAAAAAATGGGCCGCAACCCCATGAGTGGGATGGCTTATTACCGAGATTTACCCGCCTTTATATCAATCGAGATGTCTCAAAGCTAAAAGAAGTATCCCAAGATGACGTCTTAGCCGTCACAACCCATTCTCTATGTCCAACCTGTCAAGGCTCCGGTCTCAACCCAAAGATATTGGAATGTAAGATAGATGGCCACAATATTGCAGACTATGATGCAATGGAGCTTACAGAACTACTGGAACAACTAACAAACATGAAAGAACCAATGGGAACATCGATTGCCAGTCAAGCCATCCCGCTTATCCAGCAACTTGTGCAAATGGGATTAGGTTATTTGAGCCTTTCTAGAAAGATGGGCACCCTTTCCGGCGGTGAAGCACAGCGGGTAAAAATCGCTCGCCATTTAGGAAGCAGCTTAAACAATTTGACCTACATTTTTGACGAACCTAGTGCTGGTCTTCATCCAGAAGAAGTGGATCTGTTAATAGCGATGCTAAAAAGTATTAAAGCCGCGCATAATACGGTCATTGTGATCGAACATGATTTATCCGTCATCAAAGCAGGTGACGAAATCATTGAGATGGGACCGGGAGCTGGTACCAGCGGGGGAGAAGTAGTTTTTCAAGGAAAAGTAGATGGGCTGACAAACTCACTCGCCGCAACATCATTACATCATCAGTTCATCATCAACAAGAATCCGAGGAAAACAAAAGAATATTTTACGATAAATGAAGCGAGTCATAATAACTTGAAGAATATCAGCGTTACTATTCCCAAAAATGTCCTCGTTACAGTATGTGGTGTGTCGGGTTCAGGGAAAAGCTCGTTAATGACGGAAGCATTCCCTGAAAGTGTTCCAGAATGCATCATGGTCGGACAAGGCAGTATCGGGATTTCGAGCCGTTCGACACTTGCGACCTATATGGGGATTATGGATGATATTCGTTCCATTTTTTCGAAAGAAACAGGCCAGCCAATCGGTTTGTTCAGCTTTAATTCCTTAGGGGCCTGTCCTGTCTGCAATGGGAAAGGCGTCACCACGCCAGACGTCGCCTTTGCAGATCCTGTGACGATTACCTGTGAAGCATGTGAAGGAACGAGATATTCAGATGAAGCGCTAGTCTATCAATATCAGGGAAAAAATATAATAGAAGTTTTAAAATTAACCATTGATGAGGCTTTGGACTATTTTAAGCTGCCGAAGATATTAAAAAGAGTGCAGACGCTAGAAGACGCAGGATTAGGGTATCTATCGTTAGGACAGACGACAAGCTCGCTAAGTGGAGGAGAAGTCCAGCGTCTTAAGCTTGCCAGCCATCTGCAAAAAGAAGGTCAAATATACATACTTGACGAGCCATCCTTAGGACTACATCTAAAAGATAATGGAAAGCTATTAGAAGTCTTTCAAAAGCTAGTCAACAAAGGGAATTCGGTGATTCTCATCGAACATAATTTAGATTTTATCGCAGCGAGCGACTGGGTTATTGAATTGGGACCAGGAGGAGGAAAACACGGCGGGAACATCATCTTTGAAGGCACACCAGAGGAGATGTTACAGGCAGAGACATTGACGGCGAAATGGTTACGGGATGGGATTTGAAATGTGAATGATGTCAGTTGGAGAGAGGATGTGCATTGATGACAAATATGATACATGATCCAAAAGTGGATGAATTGATCAATAACGAGAAATCGTGGAAGGAAGAATTTGAGAGGTTGAGAAGAATCGCTCTTGAGTGTGGACTGAACGAAAGCTTGAAATGGAGATTGCCTTGTTACACGGACCAGAAAAAGAACATCGTGATCATTCAAGGATTCAAAGAATACTGTGCGCTTATGTTCTTCAAGGGTGCGTTGTTACAAGATCCTAACGGGGTTCTCGTGAGACCTGGTGAGAATTCACAATCACAGCGTCAGATTCGGTTTACCAATGTTCAAGAAATAGTTAAGATGGAAGCCATTTTGAAATCTTATATTCATAAAGCGGTTGAGGTTGAAAAAGCCGGCTTGGAAGTTCAGTTTAAAGAGACGGAAGAATACCCCATTCCTGAAGAATTGCAAGCGGAATTCGAAGAGAATCCAGCTTTGAAGACTGCTTTCGAAGCATTAACACCAGGACGACAAAGAGCCTATATTCTCTATTTTTCAAAAGCCAAACAATCCAAAACGCGAGAGTCAAGGATTGAAAAATATACGCAGAGTATTCTGGATGGAAAGGGTTTAAATGATTAAGCATTTGATTGTTCGTAGATCAGATGCTTTTTTTTAGGGGAATAACAGTGGTTTATATTTTTTGGCTATGTAGGTTAATAGCGAATATAACCGTTCTGCAGATATTAGAGGAATAATTGTAAAAGTGGATGAAGATAAAGCTCGACTGTTAATTAAAGGAAGTGGTTTTGGGCTGAATGATGTGGGCGAGGGAATTATTCAGTTAGATACAAAGTATTATTCATCTGCAAACTTCGAAGAAGAACAAAAAGTTGAAATATGGGTTGATAGTCAGGTGCAAATGTCAGAAGAGCATAACCTCCCGATTATTAGTGATGTTGCTAAAATTAAATTTTGATCCTAAAAAGAAGAATAATTTATGGTTGTGAAAAAACTAATATACATTTTAAGAATTATAAATAGAGGAAACCTTATTTTTAAAGGTTTCCTTTAATTATATAGAAATATCAACATTAAAATATAACAGAGCCTATTTTTTAAATAAATTTGATTGAGTTTCAATAAGACAGTCTTCCGTAATCGGGCCATTTACTTGAATAAGACTATATATATCATAAGTCGCTTTCCTTTACGTAAGGGAAAGCGACTTTTTAGATTGAGTTTTAACTTGTTATCAAGCTTTTTACTTTAAGTTCCTTTGACTGATTTGAAAATGTTGTTGACTATTCAGTTGAACTGTATTATCTTTTTATTAAGTTGAACTATATAGTCAAACTGAATAGAGGTTGAGAATATGAAACATAAATTATTGCCGTTGTCTGAAACCATGCATTATATTTTATTAGCTTTACGTGAGCCACTCCACGGCTATGCCGTAATGCAGAAAATTGAAAAAATAAGTAATGGTACTGTTATTTTAGCAGCTGGTACATTATACGGTGCGATTGAAAACTTGAATAAGCATGGTTGGATTGAACCTGTTGGAGAGTCAGGCCGGAGAAAAGTTTATATGATAACTGCGGAAGGAAACGCCATTTTGAAAATGGAACAAAAAAGATTATTGCATATTTTATCCCTGTATGAAGGAAGTGAATTGAATGAAGAAATTTAAGATGTTTTTTGATATTGAAAAAGAGGAGCAATGGCTGAATGAGCAATTACAAAAAGGCTATCGCTGTACAAATATTAGTGGATTAGGAATATACACTTTCGAAAAAACCGATAAGAAATATGTGATGCGACTAGATTATCAAGATTATTTATCAAAGAAAAAACTCAATGATTACAAAGGGATATATGAAGACTTCGGTTGGAATTATATCAAAGGCTTCTGGCTTGGTGGAATTCAATATTGGCAAAAAGAAGATGACGATCAAAATGAAATTTTCTCGGATCGCCAATCTAGGAGTAATTATTATAAAAGATTGATGGGTTATTCATCTGGTTTAGCTATAGTATTCTTGCTTTTCTCTTATATGATTTACAAAGATTCAGGTTTATATTTAGCTGAAGGTCTTTGGAGTATGAAAGGTGCATTATTTTGGAAAGCATTTTTATTTGAAACTCCATTTGCCCTTTTGAGGTTGCTTCCCACCCTTATGGCTCTTTTCTATGGTATCAGTTACTATAAAGCTTATCGTAAGTATTCAATGTTAAAAGAAAAATAATGCGAGGTTAATTACGAACTTTTTTTGATTCAAAGAAGTAATCGAGGATAATGTATCTACCACAGTCGGGCGCACTTCTTGAAGAGGTATTGTGCCTTTTTTAGTAATAGGACCATTTTGTTAAACTATATACACACTAAATTTTGCATATAAAGCTGGTGAGTTTTTTTGATGGAAGATTGGATCATACTTGTTTTAATTATATTAATAGCATCATTGCTACAAACAAGTACCGGTTATGGTTTCTCCATTATCGGTACCCCATTTTTATTGTTAATTTATCCTGCTCACACAGCAATTCAAGTTAATATTATACTTTCTATATGTTTGTCTGCTTTTATGATTTTTAAAATAAGAAAGGAAGTAGAAAAATCATTATTAATTAGATTGATTAAAGGCAGTATTGCGGGACTGTTTTTTGGTATTTTTATTTATCTCTTTTTAGATATTCATTTATTAAAAATGACTGTTGGTGCGCTTATTCTTATTTTAACGATACTTCTTATTTTAAAATTGACAATAAACCAAACGAGTAATAGGGATTTTCTAACTGGAGGAATATCCGGTTTATTAACTACAAGTATTGGTGTACCAGGTCCCCCTTTATTATTATATTTTTCTGGAGCGAGAATAGACAAAACAACCCTCCGTAGTACAACATTGGCTTATTATCTTTTTGTTTATTTTGCTAGTTTGGTTATGCAAATTTCGTTTGGAGGAACGAATAAAGAAACATGGATTTCCTCTCTTCTAGCTATACCGCCTTTATTTGCAGGGATTATACTAGGACAATTGTTTTTTAAGTGGATTAGTCAAAAAACGTTTCGAATTATCACATATGTAATTTTGATATTTACGGGGGTATATTTACTGGTAACCAGCCTTTAAGACTAAAAAAAGGATATTAAGCAAACGGGCGCATTTGCGGAAAGGATAAAAAAATAATCGATCTTCAGAATCGGACGCTTTCCTGAAATCAGGGAAGCGTCTTTTTTAATGAAAAAAGCTGGATTTTGGAAATATTAAAAGAGAAGATACGCAAGGTGGTGGATAATAATTGAATACTAAATACAACTATTTATTTATTTTAAGTCTCTTCAGTTTGGCCTTATTTGTTTTATTAGCTAAAACATATAATTCCGGTTTCGTGGAATACATGGATATTCAAGCGATAAATAGTATCCAAAGGCTTGAGCAAGCAAACATAACGATCGTAATGAAATTTTTTAGTTATATAGGCGATACAATACGAGTAATATTTATTTCCATCATTATGTTATTAATTCTATACAAAGTCTTCCATCAACGAGTAGAATTAATTCTCTTTATTATTGTGTTAATTGGTTCCACCACGTTTAACGTGCTGCTAAAAAATTTTTTCCAAAGAGAACGTCCTAATATTCTTAGGATGATTATAGAGGATGGGTACAGTTTTCCTAGCGGGCACACTATGGCAGCACTATCTTTGTATGGAATCATTAGTTTTTTGATGTGGAGGCATATTCCTAAACAAAGCGGTCGTATCCTTTTAATTTGCTTAAGTGCACTTTTTATTCTTGCCATCGGGATAAGTCGGATTTATTTAGGTGCTCACTATCCAAGTGATGTAGTAGGTGCTTATTTAATAAGTGGATTTTGGCTAATGTTTACAATTTGGGGATTTATAAATGTTAAAGAAAGAATCTTTAGAAAGGAAAGAGTTACTTTGAAAAGGGTCTAAAAGTGGGTTAACTTTAATGATGAAAGCGTGTGTTAAAATAAAGTAATCATTAAAATAAAAAGGGATGAGGGGTATGGGAGAATGCATTTTGGAAACCAAAGCATAAAATTAATTAGTCCTGCGGATTGTGAGAATGCGCCCAAGAAAAAGTTTCTTAAGGAATTCATAATGGCATTTGCTACAAATGATTTTCTTTTTGTATCTGAATATACTAGTGAGGATAATTATTGGAATGGAATGAAGTAAATGACATTTCGATTCAAGGTCATGTAGAAGCAAAAAAGATATTAGCAACTACTTCAAGAATATCTCAAATAGAAATACTAAATATCATTACACATGGTAAAACGGCATCAGTTAATGGTACTGTGAAATTTGAAGACGATAATATTTACTCTTTTTGTAACATGTACACTTTTGTAAGTGCAGGAAAAAACACAGTAAAAGAAATAACTTCATATGTAATCAAAATGGATTAGTGCTTTTTGTACTATCGGGTTGCAAGAGTTGAATGGAGCATTAACTAAACAGTTGCTCTTTCTTTAGTTTGTTTAGAAATAATACTGGTAAAATACCTTCCTGAGCTGACCACTTAGCTCAGCATATATTATTAGATTCGTTTCACTTTTTTCAGTTATAATGGTATTTTGAATTCGAGGTGGTATGATGACAAAATATTATATTGCAGTCACTTATGAAGTTTGTGAACACAATAATATTTATGAAGATATGAATGAATATCGTGTAGATTCTTCTGCTGATATTTATAAGCAAATAAAGGAATTTGCAAAAACGGATGTTGCTCCGTTAGTAAAGGTTTATGAATCAGATACAAGTGATTTTGAGGAGTTAAGACTGTACAAAGAATATCAATTTAAAGAATATGAGTGTGGTTGTAATCAATAATCCTTGTGGACGGGGGCTTTAGTCAGACAAGGAGTTGTTACGGCAGCATCTTTTATTGCAGAAACGACGCAGTTTAATTGAAGAAGATGATGTTGTAAAATAATTTTATTTTAAACACTATTATTCCGCTTTTTTCCAAACCCTTTACCAAAATACGCATATACACGCTAGGCACAATGATTTTAGCTTTTGGAAAGAAGCATTTTGCTAGATTGGTAAAAGCAGATGGAACAGTATCACTTGTAAAAGTATGGTTAACAACTGAAAGATGGGACACTCTCTTTTCTGACGAAATCGTTTCTGTACATATATTCTTCTCCTTAATATCGGTTATAGATAGTATTAACACTTTTATTTATACATAGATTTGAAGTCACGCTTTTTCTACAAACAGGCCATAGTGTGGAACAACACCTTTTAATCAAATGTCATTTAGGTTAATATATAGTGAGTTTGAAATTATTATAGGAGGGTCCTAAAATGAAAAAGCAAATGAACTATTTAATCTTACTTTTAATGACCATCCTTATGGTGGGTTGTACTAACGTAGAAGATGAGTCCATTATAGATGAAGAAACGATTAATACGGTTGTTGATGAACCAGTAGTAGAGGAAACACCAACCCGGTCAAATAATGAACTGTTCTCAGGATACAAACTTATTGAAGTTGATGGTGGTGATTTGTCTGGATATCGTGAACCTAACGTCGTCGTTGACATTGGTTATGGGGATCGTGAATATTGGGCATTTACGAATGAATATGGGCAGCTAGTACGTATCATTGCTGACGAAATCATTTTACAAGATGACGAAAACGAGCCTGTATTATCGTCTGGCAGATATTACTCTGATGAGGCAAAGGTTCCTGGTGTCGAAAGTGATGTTTTAGATGAAGGACATATCATTGCTGATTCTCTCGGAGGGGTATCGAATGCTTATAATATTACCCCGCAAGATAGTACGCTCAACCGACATGGTGACCAAGCTTATATAGAAGACGCGATCCGCAAGGCAGGCGGAGCTGCTAATTTTGAAGCAATTATCACATATCCCAACACGGAAACGCAGATTCCTTCAAGTTATCAGTATACTTATACTTTAATGGGTAAGGAGATTGTTGATACATTTGAAAATGTGAACCCTGATGAAGTAAACGAATCACTTGGTTTAACAGGCAGTGAGCCTTCCAATTCAACTAGTTCAAACACAAACGGTGATATTTCTAGTGTAGATACAAACGGTAATGGACAAGTTACGATTAAAGAAGCAAAAGAAGCAGGTTTCAGTATGCCAATAACAAGTGATCATTGGTTATACCCCTATATGCACGATGCTGATAAGGACGGTATGGTAGGTGAGTAAGGCCCTGGAAATTTGAGGATAGTGAGAGATGAAGATCGCTGCGGCGGTCTTTTTTCTTGTTGTATTAAAGGACCAGGTTGGTTAAATATTAAACGCCCAGAATTAGCTTCAAGGCATTTAGTGAAATTTAAATATTAACGTTATGAATTGATGTATCTGTTTCATTATCATTTTATATAAGCATAACAGAGTTCCTTACTTTATTACCGTTGATTTTGCTCATGGTTGATTATTGGAAGTACATGGAGGGAGATTGACAGGTGGATTTACTCGTCCCAATGCAATACAATTAGGATAAAAAAGGGGTGTGTCCTGAAGATCGTATACGATTGAGGGAGGAAAAAAGGATAACGAATAGGAAGCACAGGGAGATTAATAGCATCGTTGGCTATCTCAACTTCAGGGTGCAAGAATTTAGGAAATACATTCAAGGTTGGTTTTTTAAAGTATAGTAGCTTCTAAATATTTTTCCTCTTCTAATTATTATTTCTATATCTTAATCTACTTATTCCTCTATTTACCTTTTGACTATAAGCGAAAGAGAGGGGTATTTGAAGCATAGGATACGACCCTATGCTTCCTGAAGAACGATACAAATGTAAGGAGGAATGGAAATGGCAGAACATCATTTTCATTTAAAGACCCATTGGCCTGGGCTACGGAATGACGTAGGGAAAATTGAAGCAGAACATTTAGTGACAAAAATATCGATACCAAAAGAAATGGACGGTCCCGGTATTGGTACAAATCCTGACGAAATGCTCCTTGGGGCAGCATCGACATGTTACATTATTACATTAGCTGCGATGTTGGAACGTAGTCAGATAGAGAAAGATGGATTAACGATGGAATCAGAAGCAATTGTTGATGTGACAAATGGGATCTTTACATATAAAAAAATAATCCATCGACCAGAAATAGTATTGAAACAAAATGCTACCGACCGAGACAAAAAGATAGCACAAAAGCTTGCAGAAAAAGCGGAAAAATCTTGTATGATTAGCCGTGCAATTCAAGGCAATGTGGATATTCAATTAGAAGTAACGATTAAAACTGCTTAAGTGTACAATCAAATGAAAAGAAATAGGGTTAGTCTCCGACGAATGAAAATGTTAATAGAGCAGGGACTGACCCTAAATCCCATTATTTATAGGCTGGTCGCTTTTCGCCGTTCAGTCTATTTGTATCAATGGAGTTTGTTCTTTTAAGACTGTGAAGAGGTACAATTAAACTAACGATGCTCCTTTAACCTAAAAAGGAATTGTCGATGCGGCAGCTTCTATGTGTTATATGGTAAAAGAGTTTAATAGGATATTTAAATTTTTATTTTGGCAATCATTCCGAATGAGTGTAGGTGGTATATCGACTATTTATTCTTTGATATTGAATAAAAAAAAAATCTAATTCCTGACTAGCCTGTATGGTCTGATCATGATTGAATCCCAATGCCAAACCTAAGGCACTAAGTTTCAAACAGATGACGAGACCTGACCACCAGGATGATAAGGAATTAACGTATTAGTCAGGTGAGGAACTGACCTCGAATCTCTCCTCATTTATGATTGTCTATCTTGTTTTATCAGCTAGTCTATAAATATTGAACTAAATTAAGAAAGAACTGGGGTGTGAAGCATGGTACAGGTTAAGAACTCTGAAGGAGTTATTAAAATAAACGAACTAAAAAAAGAGTTAAGGGAAATGGATCAGAAACAATTGATTCAATTGATCGTAGATTTATATAAGGCGAATAAAGATGTAAAACAGTTTTTATCGACTAAATTTATTGGAGAAGAAGCGGTCGAAGTGCTGTTTGAACAAACGAAACAAAGAATAAAAAATGAATTTTTTCCTGATAGAGGAAATGGAAAACTTCGATTAGCAGAAGCGAAAAAAGCAATTACTGATTTTAAAAAGCTTGCGGATGATCGCATGAGAATCGTGGATTTAATGCTGTTTTATGTAGAAATGGGGACGGACTTCACTGACTCCTATGGGGCTATTGATGAGAAGTTTTATAACAGCATGGTATCCATGTTTGAGAAAGTAGTATCCGAGTGTGAGGACGATGAAACCTTATATAAAGTTTTTAAAGAGCGACTATACAACGTGGTCGAAGGGGGCGGTGGCATCGGTTGGGGATTTGGAGATGAGATAGCAGATTTATATTATCAACTTTATTATAGTTTTGAAGATGAGGAAGAATAGTCAGGATATCGATTCGGTCTGGGTTTGAGCCCTTTCAACAACGCGAAGGGTTCATCGGGGGGTGCCTGACACTAGGAGGGTAATATTGAAAGCAGAAAAAAGTTTAAGAGTTTGTGATAAAGGGCATAGGTATTACAAAAGTAGTGACTGTCTAAGTTGCCCTGCTTGTGATAAAGAGAATAAACCTGAAAGTGGCTTCCTATCTAAACTAAGTTCACCTGCCAGAAAAGCCTTAGTTCACGAAGGGATTGATACTTTGCAAAAACTCTCTAAATACACAGAAAAAGAAATTCTAAAAATCCATAGTATTGGACCAGCTTCCTTACCAATTATGAGAACTTCATTAGAAGAAGAGGGTTTATCATTTAAAGAATAATATTGTGTTTTCTTATAAATTCCAACAAAGATTGTGAAATTGACAAAAACTGTGCTATAAGGAAAGTAAGCAAGAATATTACTTACTTTCTTTAGGTTTTTTTATTTCTTCGAAAGATGTTCGCGTTGTTAACCAGTGAGCGATCAGGTAAATCATTATGTAAATTGGAACTGAGTAAAAATACCTCCATTTTATTGGGTTGTAAATGTCAGTGAAAACGATCAGAGGCTCTCCTATAAGAGCGGTTAAAAACCCAAAAGCAATGGCTTTTTTTATAAGTGAGTAATTTGGTTTAAATTGGATTAGGCTCATTATTACAACAGGCATTAAAGCAAGGTCGTAGGGTAAATATGCAGGTATAAAAGGAATTACTTCATATCGATATGACCACAAGCCAATTTGTACTCCTATTGAATCAAGGATAAGCGAAATAGCAATAACAAAAAATCCAGCAGTTAGTAACCTATATCTACTTTTTTTATTATGATATTTAATCCAAAATAGCCAAGCGAGAATTGAGATTATAACACCAAACCACCAGCGCCAAGAAAATAAAACTTCTTGATGCCATAGGTTTACTATTTGTTCAATTATATCTGTATGTTTTTTTGATAACTTGTCTATTGTTTCAATTGTGTTCATATCAATCACCGGTCTCTAGTTCATTAGTTAATGTAAATAGGATATGTAAAAAATGAAAAAATACACTTTTGGATAGAGTTTATTGCTAACGGGGCGTTTCTTAATCTTCTTCCCCAGTAATTCCATGTAAAAGCTTTTTAAGTTAAAGGATACGTTAATCCAAGAAGGATTAACGCTTTTTTTTTGAACTTGCTTAACTAAAGGCGCAGGTTAACGTAAAATGAAATGGATTTTTATGGTAAGTAGAGAGAAAAGCATAAAGAGGGACCTAATGAAAATGAGGAAAATTACCTTTCTGGTTATTATTTTATTTTTAACTGCCTGTGGTAATGGGGTTAACTCTAAAGACCATTTAGGAGAAGATTATAGGACTGCATTAGATTCAATCATGAATAGAAGCAGGGCATTACACAATGATATGAAGTTTATATCTATTGATATGAGCAATTTTAATGAATTGGATGAAGAAGATAAAGAAGAAATCATGAGTTTTTTCAAAGAAAAATATAAAGTTGATGTTATGGATGATGGTATCGAACAACTAAAGGAAATAGGTTTATATAATCGTAAAACGAATACTCTGGATGGAGTGCTTCTTGAAATTGAAAAAGTTGATTATAAATTTAACGATTCTATTTATTTAGAGGGTTCCAAATTTCATTCAGGATTAGGTGTTACTGTTCACTTTAAGGATGGGGATTGGAAGGTCAAAGAAACTAAATTACTTTGGATTAGTTAATCATATTGTGCAAGCGGGTGCAATAGCAGTACAGAACTGTCGCTTCTTCAACTATTGGAGCAAGATAGTTTAAGAATTAAACAGAAATATAAGTCTATACCGACAAGTGATATTTTAGGGGTGATTAAAAGTTTAATATGAGAAAAGCACTTACCACTTTATATTTATTTTTGTTTATTTTGATTATAGGATGTTCAAATAATAATGAATTTGAAGAACTTAACGCAAAAGAATTTAATACTGTAGTAGTTTCATTAAATGGGTCGCAAATTTATAAATCTAATAACAATGATGTAATAGAGGGTATTGTTAATGAAATAAACATAAACAGAAAAGAGTTTGCAACTGAAATGTCTTTTTCAAATGAACCAGAAGGAAAGATTAAATTCACTGGAGAGAATGAGGTCAAAGTATCTTTCTTTGAAGATACAGGTAGAAGTATTTATGGAAATTACTATATACATACAGAGTTTAAATTTGATTAACTTGTTGTACTAAAGGGTGCAAGAGCTAAAGAAAGGGACCGCTGCGGCGATCCTTTTTTTCTTGTTGTACTAATGAAGCAGGTTAGTGCAAGAATGGGGAGAGTTTAATTATACCTTGATAGTCGGGTGATCGGGGAGCAACTTATAATGTTGATATATAACGGTAAGAATTCTAATTATAAAAAACCCGATTTTACTTCAGGAATGAAGAATAATCGGGCTAAAATTTCACTATTCAGGTGAAAATCTTATATCAAAAATATGGTGTAGCGTCACTCATTTTTTTAGATGAAATTTCGGCATGAAGTATATTACATAAAGTTGTAATTCCTTGGGTTAATAGTTCCTCGTTCATATAAGAGTAACAGATTCGTAAATGATGATTTTCTTGCTCTACAGGGGAACATGCTGAACCTGGTAAGAATGTTAGTTGTTGTTTTTTCGCTTCTACTAGAAGGTGATTACTATCCATCCAAGATGGAAGACTGAGCCATAGATTTAATCCCCCCTCTGGGATCACCCACGATATTCCTTCAGGCGAATGGTGTGAAAGTAACTCAAGAACCAAATCGCGTCGAATCCTTAGAGCAGTTCTCAATTTTTTTAAATGATCCATCATTCTTTTGGAATTGATAAAGCGTATAATTGATTTTTGTGTAAGTAAAGGACTTCCTAAGTCAGTATTTGCTTTAGCAGCCAATAGACGGTTAAATATGGAGCCGGAAGCAACTAATATTCCAATCCTACAACCTGGAGCTAGTGTCTTGCTCAAACCTTTCAAATAAATCACATGACCGTTATGATCCATTTTTTTAATGGAAGCAGGTGGTTTCTTATTAAAGTAAATCTCATTACATGGGTCATCCTCAATAATAAGACACTGAATGCTTTGTGCTATATCGAGAAGCTGTCTACGACGTTTTGAAGTCATAACAGCACCAGTTGGATTATGAAAAGTAGGAATCGTATAAATAATTTTGGGTTTATGTTTGTCACATAAATTTTGGAGTATGTCTATTCGCATTCCATCCTTATCAACAGGTACGGAGAGTATTGTAGCTCCTCTCCCTCGAAAGACATCAATCGCCCCTGGATAAGTAGGAGTTTCCATCACTACCACATCTCCTGGTCCCACAAATGTACGAGCAATAAGATCAATACCTTGTTGTGAACCACTCGTAACTAATATGTTCTCAGGTGTAGTAGGGACTCCAAATCCTTTTAAATACTCATATATTGCCCTTCTAAGTTCTACATCCCCTTGAATTTCTCCATATTGAGATAAGATTCTTGGATTATCAGAAAGCATTTTATGAATCTCTTGCTCTAAAAATCGATTAGGAAGTAATCCGGGATCAATCATCGAGGAAGAAAGGTGAATTTTCTCAGGTACCATATGAAACCGGGCAAACTGAGACCTTGGTAAATAATCTTGAACAGACAGTTGCCAATTGTAAGAAAGTGATTCTTCTTTTCTTTCCTCTTCGGCTTTTATTTTCTCTTTTACAAACGTTCCTTTTCCTTGGATAGAAGTGATAAAACCCTCTTGTTCCAATTGCTGGTATGCCCTTACTGCTGTAACCAAACTTACTCCTAGCTGTTTCGATAGTTCACGTACTGATGGTAATTGTATCCCTTCTTGTAAAAGTCCTGAACGAATCCGATCAACAATTGATTGGTATATTTGCTTGGACAGTGGAACTTCACCATTTCGATGAATTTCGATTTGCATGGTTTAACTCCTTTAAGTGTTATATTACTGCATTGAGTGTTATATAGAGTTAGATATAAAATGCTAATATATCAATAATTACAGTATAACATATGGAGGGAATAAAAATTATGAAGTATTTTGTAGTCGATGCCTTTGCAGAAAGAGTTTTTGAAGGTAATCCAGCAGGGGTATGTATTATGGATGATTGGATTTCCGAAGAAACAATGCAAAAAATAGCTATTGAAAATAATTTATCTGAAACGGCATTTGCTGTAAAAGATGGGGAGGGATATCGTTTAAGGTGGTTTACACCAGGGGGAGAGATCGACCTTTGCGGGCATGCCACTTTAGCAACGGCTTTTGTAATTTCAAACTATTATGAAAACAATGCGGATAGAATCAAGTTTCAGACAATGAGCGGAGAGCTTGTAGTGGAAAGAAAAGATGAATTCTACGAATTGGACTTCCCTAGCAGAAATCCTGAAGAATTTTCACTAACAAAGGAAATGGTTGAGGCACTTGGAGTGAAACCTATTGAAACTTATTTAGGCAGAGATTTAATGTTTATCTTAGAAAATGAAGAAGCTGTTCAGAATGCATCTCCTGATTTTTCGAAAATGAAAAAATTACCTGATGGTTTAGGGGTGTTAATTACAGCCAAAAGTGAAGAGTATGATTTTGTTTCAAGATGTTTTTTCCCAAAGCTGAATGTAAATGAAGATCCTGTGTGTGGTTCTGCACATTGTAGTTTCATCCCTTTTTGGGCAGAACGTCTAGGTAAAGATGAAATGGTTGCAAGACAGCTTTCCAAGCGCGGTGGAAAATTATATTGCAAATTAGTTGGGGACAGAGTAACAATCGGCGGAACAGCAGTGTTATATTCCATTGCAGATTTAAATATCCGGTAATAGCCATGGGAATTTAAAATATATCGAAAAGAAAAGCAGCAAGGTAGAATGGGAGCTTTAAAAGCGGCTTTTTTGTCGCTTTTCCCCACACCATTCCAATGCCGATAAGTATTAAATATATTATAACACTAGGTCAAAGGTGGAGTTCATGTGCCAAATTATTATTTATTTGTTGTTGTATCCATAATTTTGATTGTTACGCCTGGTCCCGACTTTGCTTTAATTACAAAAAATACTATCCTGCATGAAAAAAGAGGAGGACATGCCACTACTTATGGAGTCATCACAGGACATATTTTACATGCAACAGCTTCGGTCCTCGGTATATCAGCCGTTATCGCTAAATCCATCGTGCTTTTTGAGATAGTAAAATATGCGGGAGCTGTTTATCTTCTATATATTGGGATTAAAGCATTACTTTCTAAACAAAAAAATGACTCGGAGAACCAAGATTATACCAATACTGTGGCGCAATATCAGAATTCGAAAAAAAAATCATGCTTTATTCAAGGATTGTTATCTACTACGTTTAATCCTAAAGCTATTATTTTCTATATTACTTTTCTTCCTCAAGTTATTGAACCGCATAATAATGTTTTATTGCAATCCTTTGTTTTTTCTGGAATTTTTATTCTGATTGCATTGTTTTGGCTTCTACTATGTGTCTCTATTCTTAACCACATTCGTTCATGGTTTCGAAAGCCTTCTGTGCAACTTATCTTAGAAAGATTAACGGGAATTACATTGATTTCTTTGGGAATAAAGCTGGCTTTTGAAAAGAGATAATTTAGAACTATCCTAACTACCTATTAAAAGGTGTTTTTTTTCACACCTTTAATATACAGTGCCAAAAACCTTCTGTTAATTGAGGTCTCTATCCGTTTGGATATATGTATCAGCATAAATGAAGATTAACTGTGATCTTAGTACGAATCATAAAAAATGATTAGTGCTTGGTATGGAGAAATATTGTGAAATATTTCACTTAAAGTAACGGGTGCAATAGTGAAAGAACATTAAGATTATCTTGAAATCGAGTCTTCTGTTAAAGGGCGCTTATCTATAATTAGGATCAGCGCTTATTTTCATATAAACCATTCAATTAATAATTAAAGCTGAAGGTCGATAATTTGAAGGTGATATAATTAAATAAATTACTTTGATTAAGGATAAGGAGACTAATGGTTTTGGATGCAAAAAGTATTAAATTCTACGAATTCGGTAGTCCTAAAGATGTGTTAAAAGTTGAATATAAAGCTATTGCACCACCAAAAGAAAATGAAGTTCTTGTACGTATGTTAGCTCGCCCAATAAATCCCTCAGACTTAATACCGATTAGAGGATCTTATGCTCACAGAATTTCTTTACCTAATATTCCGGGTTATGAAGGAGTAGGTATCGTAGAAGAAATAGGTCCTTTGGTTTCTAAAAATCTTATTGGTAAACGTGTATTACCTTTACGCGGGGAGGGTACGTGGCAAGATTACGTTAAAACATCAGAAGAATATGCCGTTTGCATACCTGATACTGTTGATGATTTTACAGCAGCACAGATGTATATAAATCCAATTACAGCATGGGTGGTTTGTACGGAAGTATTAAAATTAAACCCGAATGATGTTTTATTGGTTAACGCTTGCGGTTCTGCTATTGGGCATATTTTTGCTCAATTATCTAAGATTTTAGGTTTCCGATTGATTGCAGTGACAAGAAATAATAAATATACAGAAGATTTAGTTCATCTCGGCTCTTCTTATGTACTAGATACTTCTAAATTTCCACTCCACGAAACAGTTATGGAATTAACAAATGGAAAGGGTGCAGATGCTGCAATTGATTCCGTTGGGGGTTCATCTGGAAATGACTTGGCTTTTTGTGTTCACCCTAATGGAAACTTTTTAACTATTGGTCTTTTATCAGGGGTACAAGTAAACTGGGCCGATATTGTAAATAAAGCCAGAGTGAATGCAAGTATATTTCATTTGCGGAATTGGAATAAAAATGTTTCGGCAGATAAATGGCAAGAAACTTTTAGTGATTTAATAAGGCTAGTAGCTGATAAAAAATTACGTTTGATGATGGTAGATTCTCAGTATGACTTAGCGGATGTAAAAAAGGCTATTGATGTTATTGAATCTTCTAAAATAACTAAAGGGAAAGTTTTTCTAACAAGCTATTGAGTTCTTCTTCAAGTAATTCAGCAATCGGGTGCATTTCAAAAATAAGAAATGTGCTTTTTCTTCATGCAAAGGCCCACTTAATGGAATAAGCTTTCCAGGCAATACTTGATATTTATATTAATTTCGTATGAGATTGTGAAGTAATGCACTTAAAATATAGGAGCAGTAGAGTTGAATGAGATTATTGCAATATTTATCAGTTTTTGAGATGTTGTTATTGAACATCGAATGGGGGGATTATGATTTTAATTTTATTTGGACTGTTAATATCTTTTATTACCGTTATATTATGTTTGATTTTATGTGTAAGAATAATAATTTCTTTAATTAAAAAGAAACCTTTTCCTAAAAAATTACTGATTGCAACGTTGTCTGGGGTTATTCTGGTATCTTCAATCTATTTATATGAAACGTACTTTTTTACATTTAGTGATATTGATAGAGAATCTACTCAAAAAGGACCTGGACCTATAACATCACCTGCTGGAGAATATACGGCTAATGCATATTATGAACTATATGGCGGTGCAGCAGGTGGTGTTAATGTGAGGGTTGAAATTACAAACAACAATGAGAAAAATAAAGTGCAAACTGTTTATCATAGTGATGCAAAAAGTAATATCTCAATGGAATGGCTGGATGAGGAAACACTGTACATTCTAAATAATTCCGCAGATTATCCAAATTCAAATAGAAGCATCGAATTAGAAATCGGTAAAGAAATTTATCACGAAAATGGTTTGGCTTGTAAAAGTTTGTTAATGAAAGACGAATATGAGACATGCTACCAAAACTAATAAATTTTATTGCACTATAGGGGTTCGAGTGTTCAATAAGAGCATTCGCTTCTTGTGCTAATGAAGCAGAAGAGCAGAATGAGGTACATGAAAAAACGTTCTTGCAAAGGAGAATACAAATGCCTATTATCAAGCACAAGCAATTTATACAAGCATCTGTGATCGTATGCTTTGACCTTGCGAGAAACGTAGATATACATACTAAAACTACTGCTAAAACTAAGGAAAAAGCTGTGGGTGGGGTTACACAGGGGTTATTAGAAAAGGGCGATACTATTACTTGGGAAGCTACTCACTTTGGTATTAAACAAAGACTTACAGCAAAAGTAACACATATGGTAAAGCCTACGGTGTTTGTTGATATTATGGTAAAAGGAGCCTTTAGTTCTTTCACTCACACACATCAATTTGTAGAAGAACAAGGTGGAACTCTAATGATTGATACATTTGAGTATAAGGCACCGTTTGGTCCAGTTGGTATGATTGCTGACAAATTGTTTTTGGAAAAGTATATGACAGATTTTATAATTTCTCGTGCAAGAGAACTAAAAAAAATTGCAGAAAATGCAAAATAGATTCTTTGACTATTGGGTTGCAATAGTGAAAAAACATTACTTTTAAAATTATCTTGAAAGTGAGTCTTCTATTAAAGGGCGCTCTACTGCAACAAGGAAAGCGCCATTTTTTGCATACTAGGGCCATATTGTTGAGTAACTGATATGTCGTAGTAGACTTTAAATTACGCAATAAAATACTACTGCTTAAGACGAGTTTTTGAAGGTTTTCACTCAAACAAACAGCGAAGAATAGTTAAAAGTTATTTAAACCCATCCTACTTATAAAAGAATGGTTTTAAATAATGTTTAATAATTTCCTAATAATCAATCCTACTATTATTCCAGGAATAACAAACAAGATTGGGAGCCAAACTGGCCCAATTAACACCCCAAAAAGCGTTAATTTTTGGGATAAGATCAATCCTGTGGTAACAAAGTGTTGATTTGAGAACTTCGGAATCCAAAGTTGACGATTCTGAAAGGTTTTCTTCAGATAAAATGTGAGCCATAAACACCACGACTTTACTAGCTATTTGAGATCCTCTCGCCATATAATTCCGCACCTCTTGTACACCAGCAGTTTGTCCAAAACCTAGCAACAACGCTTTACCAATAGCATTTCCTGGAACATGAAACAGTGCTTTTTTTATTATAGGATCATTTAATGGAGTAAGAATTCCTTTTCAGTTTTTCTATTGTAGGAGCCAGTTTAGTTTGAGGTCATATATCCTAAATGTCAGATGTACAAATAAAAAATGCGTACCGTTTAAAATTACATGGTAAATTATTAATAGGAGTATTCCTGTTAGAAGGATTTTTTTAGACTTGAATAAAAAGAGCCATCGTGCATCGTGGCCTAATGCTCCCTGTGTAACAAGGAAGAATCCATAATCGAAGAGAGAGGAAACAACTATGAAACCAAAGGTAATTGTTTATAAAAAAGTGGACAAAAAGGTTTTGGATTATATTCAAAATACTTGTGAAGTTGTTTATTTTGAGAAACTAGATTCGCAGACTTATCCTATATTTCTTAAAGAACTGAAGGATGCTCAAGGTATATTGGGATCAGGCTTAAAAGTAGACAAAGAATTGCTAAATCAAGCCCCTCACTTAAAAATAGTGTGTAACACGTCTGTTGGTTACGACAATCTTAACATATCAGAATTGACTAAACAGGGAATCATGGCGACAAATACCCCAGATGTATTGAACGAGACAGTAGCCGATTCCATTTTTGGATTACTTCTGTCAACAGCCAGAAGGATGCCAGAATTAGATTGTTGG
The DNA here is from genome assembly GCF_900156875.1 of Robertmurraya dakarensis. Lineage (GTDB taxonomy): Bacteria > Bacillota > Bacilli > Bacillales > Cytobacillaceae > Robertmurraya > Robertmurraya dakarensis. The sequence continues at coordinate 742,559 of NZ_LT707409.1, forward strand.
GTTAAGACAGGACAGTGGGAATCCAATCTCGAAGAAAAGTGGTTTGGGGTGGATGTCCATCATAAAAAATTAGGGATTATCGGTATGGGAGGAATCGGGACTGCTATTGCAAAAAGAGCTCATTTAGGCTTTGACATGGAGATTGTGTACCATAACCGGTCCCGGAACGAAGACGCAGAACAAAAGTATGGAGCTACGTACTGTTCCATGGAAGATTTGCTAAAACAGTCCGATTTTGTATGCCTAATGACACCACTGACACCAAAGACTGAAAAAATAATGGGAAAAAGAGAATTCGAACTTATGAAAGATACAGCGATTTTTATTAATGGTTCAAGGGGGAAAACCGTGGATGAGGACGCTTTAATTCACGCACTTCAAATGGGTGAAATTCTTGCGGCAGGACTTGATGTCTTTGTTCAAGAACCAATTAAGTTGGATAATCCATTGCTTTCTATGAAGAATGTTGTTACTTTGCCGCATATCGGCTCCGCTACCTATGAAACTCGTTTGAAAATGGCGACTCTAGCAGCAACTAATCTTGTTGCCGGATTACAGGGAGAAATTCCGGCTACCTTAATAAATAGGGAGGTAAAATCAAAGTAGATATTAACCAAGGTATTATTTAATAATAGAAGCATTCCTGTAATGAAAATATTTGAGGTTTGAACAAAAAAAAGCCCCCTAGAGCCTGCACCTTATGCTGGGCACACAGGAAAAACCGTCTGATGGAATCTCCACCAGACGGTTTAACGGTTTACTGTCCTTGCGTTTTCCCGTTCTATTCGTTTTCTTGTGTTTACCTCTTTCTTAAAGGATTTAATCAACGAGAACATCATAAAGATTAGGATGAACGCAAAAGGGAAGGCGGCGATAATTGATGCTGTTTGCAGGGCGGTCAATCCACCGGACCAAAGCAAAATCAATGCCGCTGCAGATACAATAATTCCCCATACAATTTTCGTGATGTTTGGAGGATTTAAACTTCCGTTTGTCGTTTGCATACCTAGAACAAAGGTGGCCGAGTCTGCCGAAGTAATAAAAAAGGTACTTATAAGTATAATCGCTAATATAGACGTAAAAGTGCTCAATGGAAATTGCGCCAATACAGCAAATAACGATACTTCGATACCTAGGGTGTTGATCAAGTGCCCGAGGTTTACATCCATGACCCGTTCTAAGTAGATGCCCGAGCCGCCAAAAATGGAAAACCATAATGCACAGAAAATGGTTGGAACAACTAAAACACCAATCATAAACTCACGTATTGTACGCCCCCTTGAAACACGGGCAATAAAAGTCCCTACAAATGGAGCCCAGGCAATCCACCAAGCCCAGTAAAAAAGTGTCCAGCCTTGCATCCATGTGCTGTGCTGCTGGTCAAATGGCGAGATGTTCAAACTCATCTCTGGAAGTCTTTGGATATAGCTTCCGAGGGTAGTTGTGAAATAATTAAGCAAGAAACCTGTGTTGCCAGCAAATAATAAAAATAGCATCAAAATCATTGCAACGATTACATTCGAATTACTTAGCCATTTTATTCCACGACCTAACCCGGATATAGATGACAGGATAAATAATACCGTAACAATAGCAATAATAATAAATTGAATATTAATGCTTATTGGAATGTCAGGAAATATAAAATGTAAACCGCCATTAATTTGGGCTGCACCAAGCCCTAATGACGTAGCGACACCAAATATCGTTGCAAAAACGGCAATAACGTCAATGAGCTTGCCTATCCACCCTTTGACCCTATCTCCTAATAGTGGATAAAATGTGGCACTAATTAATCCAGGTGCCCCTTTTCTAAATTTAAAATAAGCTAGGGCGAGGGCAATCACGGCATATATTCCCCAAGGATGAAGTCCCCAATGGAAGAAGGAATACCGCATGGCATTGTTTGCTGCCTGCGCTGTACCGGGATCTCCATAAGGCGGATTCATATAATCCTGTAGCGGTTCGGCTACACCATAGAAAACAATGCCAATACCCATGCCAGCGCTGAATAACATGGCAAACCAACTGATGAGACCATATTCGGGCTTTTCATCGTCCTTACCAAGTTTAATTTTGCCATATTTAGAGAAGATTAAGTAGATCGCGAAAATCAAGATGACACTTGCTACTATAAGATAAAACCAGCCAAAATTCCTTTGCAGAAATTTTTGGATATTGCCTGTTACACTTGCAAGGTTATCGGGAGCGAAGGCACCCCAAAGAATAAATAAAACGGCAATAATAACAGAAATCGTAAAAACAATCGTTACTTTTTTCATCAAATCCACCTTTCAAGCTCTTGCTGTTCATGACATGCCTCCTCCATGATCAGTCCACTAGAAGACTATATTGAAACTCCCAGATGTCACTATCGTTTAATTCATTCAAGGAGACTTCTAAATTGTTTCCCAAAAAGATCGTTTCGCCGTTAATGGCAACTACCATCGCCTCAATGGAATGATTGCCATCTCGCTTTTTATACACATCACCAATATTCGGCATTTCACCTTGGATACCATTTGCAGAACGATCAGAACCGTTGTCTGTTAAATCACCCTCTGCCATAGTTTTATCAAAATAATCAATAGGGTTACTGTCAGGATCACGGCCCGGGACCATCAATAAATATTCGATATGTTTGACCCCATTAGACTTAGTTGTGATCACACCTTTGGATTCAACAGACGATACAATTTCAATTTCGTTTAATGTATAGTGATCCATGTAATCGGGACTTGGATTCGTAATTAAAATATGGTCGCCTTCTTCAGCTTTCTTATCCTTGTGAAGTGTATAAGCCTTATGGTTGAAAATAAAGCTGTCTAGATGATTGGGTTTATATCTCTCAACTTTTGAGGCATTGGTTAAATGCTGTGATAAATCTTTCAACTTAATAAGATGGACGGACTGTTTGTATATAGGCTTCACAGAATACACCTTGTGCAACTCATTGTTAAAATAGACAAATTGTCCTTTTCTTACTTGATACAGTTTCATGTATAACTCTCCTTTCAAATGGATCAACTTTTATAAAGCTAAGTAAATTCATTAAATAATACCTGACCAAGGTTTAACTTTCCCCTAGAGTGATGTGAATATTAGCAGCTATAAAAAGTTTTCAGTATAGGATTTAAAACGTTTAAAATCGCCACTGTTCACCTATTCCTGATAGGGAACGTCAAAACGGTAAATGCAATGAATTTTAGTCCAACATTATCTCTCTTTACAGAAGAAGACAGAAAGAAAATCTATGATAAATTAAAACCAGATATGTATTAGAGAAGTGTATAAGTAAATTAGAACCCCACTCTTTCATGTGTGGGAGTATCAGGCCCATCCTTCTAAATATAATAATTTCAAATAATACTCATTAAAAAAGACATAAAAACCTCCCCTTTGTTAAATAGCATTCCAATTGTTGATCTCTATGTGGAGCTTAGGATCATAATAATCTAGTATATTGAAAACCCCATTATGGCAGGAAGCGGTCGCGCAGCAGAATTTGGAATTTTGTTCATAAAATCATAGAAATAGCACATAATGTTTACATTAAAAATTTATTATCATATATAGAGCCACATGTTTGGCGACTTTATTTCCATGATCAAATTATCCTTTCAAGAGATTCAATTGAAGATCATGAAGCTATTTTACAAGCATTTGAGAATGGAGACAAAGAGACTGCATTTACCGCAAACCTTAATTGCAGGAACTATCAACTTTGCATTAGGTGTATTTGCAATTATAGGATGGTTCTTCTTCGCTTGGGGTGTAAATGAATTTCTATTTTTTGGAGGATTAGTTTTAGGTATCGGTTTATTAGTTGTAGGTGAAGCCGTTTTGATTACAACCTTAATTTTGAAACGAAAGAAATGGATACAAATTTACAATGATACCTTGAATTAAAAGAACAGTGATACTTTACGAACGGGTGCTTGAGTGAAAGCAGGAGTTCCGGCAATGTAATGGGGAGGATTTGTAAAGATCATCGTCACCAATAGGCAAAATTGTTAATATAGATTTAGAATCTTTTTATGTGTAGAATAAACATTTTGTACCACCTAAAGTTGCAACTGGTTAATTTGATATGGTTTGCATACATCCGGTGTTGTAGGAGTGAAAATATGAAAACCAGAGAGGAAGCAATTAATTATTGTCTGAAATTGGAAAACACTTATGAAGACTATCCGTTTAGTGATAAGAATTGGACATTAATGCGACATAAAGAAAACAAGAAGGTCTTTGCCTGGATTTTCAAAAGAGATGATTATATTTGGATGAACCTTAAGTGTGAAAGCGACTGGTTGGATTTCTATCGTCAGAATTACCCTTCAATAGTTCCTGCCTTTCATCTTAATAAGGATCATTGGAATTCCCTTATTCTTGACTGTACTATTCCAGAGGAAATTATATACGACTTGATTAGACGAAGCTATAACTTAACCAAGCCAAAAACTAAAGTGAGTTAATCATCAACTTATATTGTTAAACGAAACAAGAAAAACCAACTATTTTAATTAAAGAAAGATTGTGAAAAAATTCATTTAAACTATAGGGGGTATTGGTCCAAGAAGGATTGAGGCCCTTTGAATTTCCTTATTTAAGGATAGTGGCAGGGTTTGTTTAATAAGGACTGTGTTTTTTAGTAAGTATAGCAATTCTTTTATGAGGTAAAAGAAATGGTAGAAGGAGATAGACAGACTCCTACTGGTAAAAATTAAGATGCTCTCACAAAGGAGGGCATCTTAATTTTATCTTAAACTTGGGATTAAAAATCAAAGTTGTCAGGGTCTGGTCCTACCCGATGATTTTGATTCAGACTATTAATACGCTCCATATCTGCTTCAGATAGGTTGAAGTCAAAAACACTTGAGTTTTCCATAATTCGATGTTCTTTAGTTGATTTTGGAATCGTGATAACTCCATTTTGTAAATCCCAACGTAATATTATTTGCGGTACTGTTTTGTTGTGTTTTTTAGCCATTTCTATTAAGATGGATTGATTTAATAGCTGCCCTTGCATTAAAGGTGACCAGGCTTCTAGTTGAATTCCATTATTTTTACAAAAAGTATGAACTTCTTTTTGTGTTAATCTTGGGTGGTATTCCACTTGATTGACCATTGGTTTTACTTTTGCATCTTTCATTAATTCCTCAAGATGATGGACTTGGAAATTACTAACCCCAATAGCTTTTATTTTGCCTTCTTTATAAAGGCTTTCTAGTGCTCTCCATGCCTCTTTGTATTTATTTTCCACAGGCCAATGAATAAGGTATAAATCTAAATAATCGAGGCCAAGTTTATTTAAGCTTGTTTCATAAGCTGCAATCGTAGATTCATAACCTAAATCGGAATTCCACACCTTAGAAGTGATAAAGAGTTCTTCTCTTGAGATACCGGCCTCTTTTACTCCTTCCTGAATCGCTTGTCCAACACTAGCTTCATTTCCATAAATGGCGGCTGTATCAATGCTGCGATAGCCATGTTTAATGGCATATTTGAGTGTCTTTACCAGTTCGGGACCTTCTTCTACCTTAAAAACTCCAATACCCATCCAAGGCATTTTGACACCATTATGCAATGTTGTTGTACTTTGTAAACTTTTATTCATCTATATTTCCTCCAATTTTAATTTTAAGAGTGAGAAATTAATATAAAAAAATTCTTCCACATCACCTCCTTATTTGCTTGAAAGAGAGCTTTTTAAATGACAAGTTCTTTTGTTTCTTGTCGCAGTTCTTTGCTTTCAAGTGATTGACTCCACCCTGTTAGAAGGACGGCTGCCAGAACCATGAGGGATCCGATCCATGTTGTATGGATGAGTCCAATTGAATCGGTAATAAGTCCGCCTAAGAAAGAACCGAGTGCAATTCCAGCGTTGAAAGCAGCGATATTAATGGCCGAAGCTACATCTACCGCAGCAGGGACATAACGCTCTGCTAATATGACTACATATACTTGTAATCCTGGCACGTTCATAAAAGCCATAAGTCCCATAAAGAAAATGGTCATTAAGCCAACTATTTTAAATGGAGCAGTAAAATACAAGATAAATAGGATAATTGCTTGGACAATAAACATATAAAATAATGCTTTAATCGGGTTTTGATTCGCAAGCTTTCCACCAACCATGTTTCCAATCGCAATGGCGATACCATATATAAGTAAAATCACTGCAACGATTCCTTCTTTAAACCCAGTGATATTCTGTAACAATGGGGATAAGTAAGTAAAGACAACGAATGTTCCACCATAACCCAATGCAGTAATGGTAAAGATAAGCAGTAAGCGACCATTTGTGATTAATTTGAACTGATCTTTAAGTGTAGTTGGATTTCCTTTTCGTAGATCTGATGGAACCAAGATGCTATTGGCAAATAGTGCAAGGATACCTACAGCTACAATAACGATAAAAGCAATTCTCCAGCCAAATTGGTTACCGATGAATGTTCCGAATGGTACCCCTGTTACAGTTGCTACTGTCAGCCCTGTAAACATAATTGATATCGCACTAGCTCTTCGACTTTCTGGCACTAGATCAGCCGCAATCGTAGAGCCGATAGACATGAAAATACCATGTGAAAAGGCGGAAATCACACGCGCTATAAGTAAAACGCCGATACTTGAAGCTGCTGCAGCGATACTATTTCCTATAATAAAAATCACCATAATCCAAAGCAGTAAAGATTTTCGTGACATCCTAGAAGTAATAGAAGTTAGGATAGGGGCTCCAAATGTTACTCCTAAAGCATATAAAGAAACGGTTAAACCGGCTGTTGTTACAGATATATTTAAATCCTTAGCAATTAATGGCAAGAGCCCAACACTGATGAATTCTGTGGTGCCTATGGCAAATGCACTTATTGCTAGTGCAAGTAATGCGAAAGTACTTCGCTTTTTATCTAGAGACATTCTTTTTTCCTCCTAAAATGATGGTGTTGTTGTTGGGTTATTAAGATCATTTAAAGTAAACGATAGAAACAATAATGAATACTGTTATATTCAACCCGCAAATGCTATTATGGGATAAAAGGATATTGAAGAGAAGTACGCACTTTAAAGTTATATAGATACTTAAAAGTTATATAGGTACTTTTTGGTGCCTATGTATTGGGAGGAACTTACAATGCAGCTTAAAAAATACAATATATCGGTAGAAGCCACTTTAGAGGTAATTGGGGGAAAGTGGAAATGCGTGATTTTATGTCATTTAACACATGGAAAGAAACGCACCAGTGAATTGAAACGCCTCATGCCAAACATTACGCAAAAAATGTTAACTCAACAATTACGTGAGCTAGAAGAAGATGGAGTCATTAATCGAATTGTTTATAATCAAGTTCCACCAAAAGTGGAGTATGAGTTTAGTGAGTATGGTTGGAGTTTGAAGGGGATATTGGATTCACTTTGTGCTTGGGGAGAAAAACATATTACCAAAGTTTATGGGAATAAATTTGATGTACTAGAAGAGAACGTACTAAATGAACACTTAACGGGTAGCGATAGTAAGTTATAATAACATTTTTTTCTGGATAAGTGAGGGAGTGTTTTTCTTGAGAAGGCTATCAGTAGCTTTAATGCTTATCGTCGGAATTTTATCAGGATGTGGGAACCCATTAAACAATATAACTTTCGAAGGGCATATTATTGAAAAACGAAATCAAAATGGATTCCAAATACTTGTTATGAAAAATATCCCAAAAGAGGATATAGAAAAAAAGTCAAGAGAAGAACTTATCAACCAAGCAAAAGATGACTTCTCTGCCACTTACTTTTTTGTCAAAGAGGGGAAATATAAAGAGTTAGAAGTGGGTCAAAAAGTTGTTGTCACAAAGGTCAGCCATCTCACTCGTACAGAAGCCTATGTCAAATAACTCTTCAAAGTAGAGCTCTTCAAACATCTTGTTCAAAATCCCATAGAAATAGGCAATCGGTTTACGGATGGAACTTGATTTTAGCTTGCTGATTAGTTGTTTAAAAGCATGAATCGAGATTGAGAGCACTTCTTCCTTATCCTGTTCATAATTATGGTGATAGGCAGCAATGCTTGTCATTCTCCAGTATTCTTCAATGATTTTAGCTTCTGGAAAGAAGCATTTTACTAGATTGGTAAAAGCAGATGGAACAGTATCACTTGTAAAAGTATGGTCTAGAACAGAAGATTGAGAATCCTTTTGTTCTGCAGGAATCGTTTCTGTACGTTTATTATTCTCTTTAATATTAGTTTTAGAAAGATTAATAGTTTTATTATGGTGGTTCAATTTATCCTCTTCAGGTGGTTCATTTTGAAGAAAGCGGTTGAACACATAAAGGTTGCTGGATTGTGAACCATTTTTTCTTTCTGTTTCGTGTACCGTTAAGATGCCGAACGCAATGGCTTTTTGGACCATTCTTTTAAAAGTAGAACGAGAGATGCCGTTGCCTTCATACTCCTCATGAATGGCTTTTAACAATGTGCCAATCTTGGCATTCGATACCCCAGGAATTTTCGCAGCAAAACGAACCAGCCGCTTTAAGCCGACTAGCTCTCCCTTCGTAAATTCATATTTATGTACCGCTAACCACATTTCCATATGGTTGTTGAACTCCTTCAGAGACTCAAACTGGGAAAAAGATTGAAACTGATCCATACTGCCTGATTTAATATTCATCATTCTGCACTCCCTTCATTCTCTATATAGGGAGAATGAGGGGAAAAGGACAGGGGGGCTTCAAAAAAAATTTTTAAAGGCCCATTCAGTTATTGTTAGATATCAACTTTATCTATTAAGAGCACATAACAGCAGTAGAATTGAATAAACTGGTCGAAACAGTTACATTTTAACCTAACAACCATTACGGTTTCTTTAGCTCTACACCGTTTATCTCTAAATGTGCTTTGAATATTTCAAGACCTGAAGGAATTGCTTCATTGTCTGGCCATGAATCAGAGTTCCAAATTTTTGATTTTTTCAGAGCTCGAGAACAATGGATAAAACATTGTTCTACATCAACACCAATTCCAAGTAAGGGAGGTTTTTTATTATGATTTATTGTATCCAAGATTTCTCTATTTCTAATAATTGTAGCTTTACCATTTATCCGTAGTACCTCATCTAGGCCTGGGATGATAAAAACTAGTCCTACATGGGGATTTGATAAGATATTGATTAATGAATCAACCCTTTTGTTACCTGGGCGATCAGGTATCACCAGCTGGGATTGGTTTAAGATTTTAATATCACTTGGTAGATCACCTTTTGGTGAAACATCACATTTTCCGTCAGCATTTGATGTAGACAGGAAAAATAGAGGTGACATTGAAATAAATCTTATACAGTACTCATCCATTATTGTAATTTCCTTTTTTATTACATGGTCATGGGGCATCCCGACTATTTCCCTAAGTTCTTCTTCGGTAGTAACTGCTTCACTAGTAAAATCTAATTTCTCCATTTGCAATTTCCTTTCTATAACAAACTGAAAAATTTATAACACTATTATGCAAATTATAATCATTAAATTGAGATTAATAATTTTTATCAATTATAAGTAGTTTAACTTATTACTATGGTGATTCCAATGTTTATTCTAATATTAGTGAGAATGATGGTATTGATCATTCTCACTAGATTGAATCCCTAGTAGTGGTTTTCTGAAAGTTGCTGCGTTGTCACCAATTTCATGTTTAAACATTTTATTAGTTGGTACATTCCGAATTCCAGCAAACGATTTAATTCAGTATACTTACGGATGTACGGCACTAATTGAAACATTTGCATTAGAACGTGCTAACGAAGCATATGATAAAATGATGGCTGTATCGACTAGATTTTTACATATCTACGAATCTAACGGGTACATGAATAGAAAGAAGAATAAGGTTGCTATGGCGGACCTTTTTAATAAGTAATATTATTATTTTTTATATTCGGGTATAGTTAGTTATAATAATATGTTATATCGAAAAGGGGGTTATGATGATTCGAGGGTCTTGGAAAGCGTTAGCATGGATTGGAATAGCTGAATTATGCGCCTTAAGCTTGTGGTTTAGTGCTTCGGTTATAGCTCCCGAACTCGTTCAAGTATGGAATCTTGGCTCCAACTCGGAAGCTTGGTTGTCTGCTTCTGTCCCCATTGGTTTTGTGATAGGTGCATTCGTTAGTTCCTATTTCGGGATAGCAGATCGTTTTAATCCTCGAAAAGTTCTTGCACTTTCAGCGTTTCTAGGGGCACTATTGAATTTCACACTTGTACTAGTAGATCATGCTTTTTTCGGTATCGCCCTTAGGATATTCACTGGTGTATCACTCGCGGGTGTATACCCGACCGCTGTAAAAATTTTATCTCAATGGTTTCCAAAAAATCGCGGGCTGGCTATTGGTATTTTAATAGCCGCATTAACTCTAGGGTCCTCTTTGCCGCATTTTATTGTGATGTTCTTTTCTTCTTTAAATTGGCAATTAGTGATTATTTGTAGTTCAATATTGGCACTACTGGCAGCTATCATTGTCAATTGGATATTAGAGGATTCTCCAGTAACAACTAAAAAAGTACCTTTCTCTTTTAAACTAATTAAAAAAGTAGTTTCGAATAAACCAGTTATGCTTGCGAACTATGGTTACTTTGGACATATGTGGGAATTGTATGCGATGTGGACGTGGATACCAATCTTTTTGACCGCTAGTTTTACAAGCTATTCTCCAGGGGTTTCTCCTTGGTTCATTGCATTATCCTCTTTTATTACCATCGGAATTGCTGGGGGAATTGGTTGTGTAGTAGGTGGATTAGTCTCAGATAAAATTGGAAGAGCTAACTTAACGATTATTTCTATGTTGATCAGTGCTATTTGTTGTATCTTGATTGGATTTACTTTTGGTCAATCTATTTGGTTAACGCTAATCCTTTCTATTATTTGGGGAATGTCTGTCATATCTGATTCTGCCCAGTTCTCTGCCGCGGTTTCAGAAGTTGCAGATGTTGAGTATGTAGGAACGGCCCTTACTTTTCAGATGTGCATTGGTTTTCTAATCACGATCTTTTCTATCAATCTAATACCCATTATTCAGAGTGTTGTTGGTTGGGAATGGGTATTTGCCTGTTTAGCAATTGGACCGGTTCTTGGTATCGCATCTATGGTCCAATATAAACGGCATGAAAAGAATAATGTCAAAGTACTATATTCAAAGAGTTGAGTTAGGTGAGGTATATCCTGGCCTTGAGGATAAAGCACAATTGTTTATCTCGGAATTTAAGTCTTCCACAATCGGGTGCATTCAGGGAATAAAGAATGCGCTTTTTACTTTTAATGGCCAAATGATTGAGAAGGTTAACCAGGACAATTGGATATTTATATAAATCTGGTATTGTAAAGGTTTGTAAAGTTTAATAAAAGTATATTTATTCCTTTAAATAAAAATGAAATAATTGGTCTATCGTTTAAAATAAGAAAACAATGGAGGAAGTGCCTTATGGAGAAAATTCATTATTCTATTGTCGATGTGTTTTCAGAAGGAAAATATACAGGGAATCCAATTGCAGTTTTTAAAAATGCCGGGAAAATTTCTGATCGTGAAATGCAAAAAATAGCTAAAGAAATAAATTATTCGGAAACAACTTTTATCTTGTCTGATTCAAAAAATGATGGTGGTTATGATGTCCGAATTTTTACACCTCTTGAAGAAGTTCCTTTTGCTGGTCATCCGACTTTAGGAACAGCATATATCATTCAAAACGAAGTATTAAAAGGATCATCAGAAAACCTTATTTTAAATTTCAAGGGGGGAAAGATACCCGTTTCATTTAATCATCAAGAAGAAGTTTTATGGATGAAACAAAATGAACCGACTTTCGGTAAAATTTTAGATTTTAATGAGGTTGCTGATGTTTTAAACATTGATAAAGAATACATCGATGATCGATTTCCTATTCAAGAAGTTTCAACTGGACTTGCAGTAATTATTGTACCTTTAAATTCCTTAGAGGCAGTTAAAAAGGTAACAATAAATAAAGAAAAATACTTTGAATTAATACAACATACGGAAGCAAAAGCAATAATGGTTTTTTGTCCGGAAGTATACCATTCGGAAAATGATTTAAATGTTCGAGACTTTGCAGATTATTATGGTATTCCTGAAGATGCAGCCACTGGCAGTGCTAATGGATGTTTAGCTTCTTATCTAGTTAAATACAAATATTTTAAAAAGAATAAAATTAACATTCGGGTAGAGCAAGGATATGAAATTCAAAGACCTTCTTTATTATTTTTAAAGGCAGATGAAGATAATAACGGGAAAATCAACGTTTATGTAGGAGGTAAAGTAGTAAAAATTGCTCAAGGGGAATGGCTTCTTTAGAATTTTCGCTCGTTTTGCCTTAGGGCCATATTGTTAAGGAAGCTACAAGAACAGGAATAGATTATTTGTGAATTATTTTTTTAAAATGAAACGGTGGCAGATACATAGTATGAACCCGACAAAATGGTGCATGGAATGTCGGACTGACACATTCAACTCCTGTTATTCTATTGATGAAAGGAGGTCATTTAATGGATTCGCTAAAAAGTATGAATGAATCAATGAGGTATATTGAGGATAACCTCACTAACGATATAGATTTCAAAGTGGTGGCAAGAATCGCTCAATGTTCAGAATATCATTTTAAAAGAATGTTTTCTTTTCTTGCAGGTGTAACATTATCAGAATACATTCGCCGTAGACGATTAAGCTTGGCGGCATTTGAACTTACAAATCGTAATTTAAGGATAATTGATATTGCGGTAAAATATGGATACAATTCACCAGACTCTTTTTCTAGGGCTTTTCAACATTTTCATGGTGTAACCCCATCAGAAGCAAGGAATAACGGACAGCAATTAAAAGCCTTTCCACCAATGACCTTCCAATTATCAATTAAGGGAGGAAATGAAATGAATTACACAATACAACAAAAAGAGGGATTTAGCATAGTTGGTATTATGAAAAGAGTTCCGATTATTTTTGAAGGGGAAAACCCAGAAATTTCAGCGATGTGGAAATCCTTGAATATGGAAAAAATAGAGCAATTAAAAAAACTCTCAAATGTTGCACCGGCAGGGATTATTCAAGCATCAACAAACTTTTCTGAAGGACGTATGGAAGAAAAAGGAGAGCTTGATCAGTATATAGGAGTGGCAACCACACAAAAGTGCCCTGAAAACTTTTCAGAATTAGAAGTTCCTGCCTTAACTTGGGCGATATTTGAATCAACCGGACCTTTCCCTGGTACACTACAGGAAACTTGGGGCAGGATTTATTCTGAGTGGTTTCTATCTTCCCATTACCAAGTAGCAGAAGGACCAGAAATCTTATCGATTAAAACTCAAGATTTAACTTCACCATCTGTGACAAGTGAAATTTGGATTCCGGTTTTAAAAAAGTAATAAAATTTTAGATACCTTATTCTGGTGCCTTTCCCCCACTGCATTAACGCTTTATCACAGTGGGGCGCAGGCACTATTTTACAGATTCCGCTGCTGGGATTAGGAGGGTCCGATCTATCGTTTAGGAGTACGGGTTAAGAACCCGTAGATAAATAGAGGGAAAAATTCCGCTTAATCAGTAAAATGGATTGAGCATAGGCACTAATAGATGGAGAATTTCCCTTTATTGATTCTAAAAAAGTGAAAATAGGCTATTTTTCTTTGGATAAGTGGAAAATCTCCCTTTATATCCCACGAAACGAGCGTCATTCTGATTTTTACGGGAAATTCTCCACTTATTTTACTTTCGTTTGTTACCCATTTAAAAGGAATTGCGATGAGGACCATTGCTTTGGATTTAATTCCTTCTATTATCCTAAAAAAGCCAAACAATCCAAAACGCTAGAGGCAAGGATTGAGTAGCCAGGAGAGAATATAATCTCCTTGCTCTAATTTTTAAGCAATTTTATTACTTTTACTTTATAATAAAGGAATGCTTAAAAGGAAATACAAGAGGTGGAAATGGATATGAAGATAACAGACGAAGCTCGTGATGAGTTTAAGAAAATGTTCAAAGAAAAGAATGCCAAAAACATTCGTATCTTTTTTGATGGTTTTGGCTGAGGACAGCCGAGGATTGGACTGGCTCTGGATGAGCCAGAAGCTGACGATATTATCGTTACTATAAATGATATAAAAGTAGCAATTGACCCTATTATTGAACCGAACACAGAAGATCTTATCCTTGATCGCAGTGGAAATGGTCATGGGATTTCAATGATCGGTAACACAGGAAGATGCTGTTAATAAAGACGTTAAGGGTGTTTAATTAAATAACAAGACTGTCGATCCATCTTTCAAATAGATGGATTTTTTTGTATTGAATTTGTATAAAGGCCTACAAGGAAATGATATGCTGTTATTGAATTAACGAACTGTCTATTTGAAGAAACATTCGGGTAGAGAAGGATATGAAACTGAAAGATCTTCTTTATTATTCTTAAAAGCAGATGATGATAATTTTATGTCGGAGGTAAAGTAGTAAAAGTTTGCTAAAGATGAATGGCTCAATATTGAGCCGCTAGGGATTATTCAAGCATCAACAAACTTTTCTGAAGGATGTATGGAAGAAAAAGGAGATCTTGATCAATATATAGGAGTGGCAACCACACAAAAGTGCCCTGAAAACTTTTCAGAATTAGAAGTTCCTACCTTAACTTGGGCGATATTTGAATCAACCGGACCTTTCCCTAGTACACTACATGAAACTTGGGGCAGGATTTATTCTGAATGGTTTCCATCTGAAAGACGAAATAATAGCATTAGTATTGTAATATTTGTATTCGTAAAGAGGAGGATATATTTTTGAATATTTTAATTTTAGGTGCAACTGGACGAGTTGGAAGTCAAATAGTAACTTATGCCCTTCATGATAGACATCATGTTACTGTATTAGTTCGCACTCCAGAGAAGATTCAAATAGATAATGAAAATTTAACCATTATTCAAGGGAATGTTTTAAGTAAAAATGATATAGTACGTGCAATGCATGGGATTGATGTAGTTATTAGTGCACTAAATACTGATGGTACAACCACTCTATCAGAAAGTATGCCGCTTATTTTCAAAGCAATGGAAGACGAAGGTATACAACGAATTATTACGATAGGAACTGCAGGGATCTTACAAAGTAGAACTAGTCCAACCGTACTCCGTTATCAGTCAAGTGAATCAAAACGTAAATCAACCCGTGCAGCAGAAGAACATCATAAAGTTTACGATATACTGAAACAATCAACACTCGATTGGACGATTGTATGTCCTACATATTTGCCAGATGGAGAAAGAGAAGGTCACTATCGAATTGAACGTAATTTTTTGCCAGAAGGTGGTATGAAAATATCAGTTCCTGATACAGCAGAATTTACTTATCGTCAGATAGAAAGTAAAGATTATATTCAATCACGTGTAGGTATCGCCTACTAATTTTGGCAAATAGATGATTTCAGGATGAAGTCTTTTTGTAGAACTATCTGGGCGCAGCTAAATAGAATAACGAAGAGCCGATCCATCTTTCATATAGGTGGATTTTTTTATTTTTTCATAGAAAATGACCGTTTAAAAACGGCCACTTCTTGCTAAATTAAACTGTGGATCACAGATCGAATCTATCTACGAATCCCTTGTGGATGACGATGGTCAATCATTTTTAATATTGGAGCAATTAATAGGATTGATCCTATAAGGAAGGCTCCGACAATATAAAAAGACATTTCAAGCCCTGCTTTCTCTACACATATCCCAAATAGAAGTGGTACAAAAACGGCCGCAAAACGATTGGACATCTCTCTCAGTCCAACAGCCAGCCCCTGAACTTCTGAGGAAACCGATTTCGAAAGAAGCGAGATTAATACAGGCAAAGTCATACCAAGAAAAAAACCTGAGATGACAACAAGAATAAATAAAGGCCAAAAGCCTTCAAAAAGAGGTGTAATGACTAACGGCATTAAATATAAAAATGCTATAACAAATAATAAATTTTTTTCATTAACAAATCGTGTAGCTATTTTTATAAAAAGAGGGGAGAATGAGCCAACCAATGAAAATAAAGAATAAAGAATCGTGATTTCCATAACAGATAAGGAAATATCCTCTAGATAAACAAGGTAAAATGATCCTCTCATACTAAATCCAGCTAACCTCAAAAACGTACCAAATACAACCATCAAAACGACGGGAATGGCTAAAAGGTGCAGTAATTTTTTAAACGTTCCTCCTTTCGATATGTCTCCTATATTTTCTGTTTGATCATCTTTATTACCTTTGGATTGTTCCTGCAAAAATAAGGAAGAAATGTATAAACAGAGCGCCCAAAAACAGATCAGTAAAAATCCTCCCCAAGGACCATATAATTCCCAACAATATCCTGTCAACAATGGCCCTGCAAAAGTTCCTATATTTACGGAGAAGCTAAAAATACCAACCGTGTTCGTATCATCGTAATCTTTTCTGATTTTGGCAATATGTGTTTGAGCAGCAATCCATATCATCGTCTGAACTTGGCCAACAATCAACTGAAGAACAATGATAACCCCAATAATTGGAATAAGGGGGTGTAAAAAGGTAAAAAGGATCATTAATAAAGCACAAATGCAAATAATCTTTCTTGACCCTACAAGATCGACCATTGAACCTGATTTGATTGCAAGGAGCAATGGTAGAATGGAGAAAGCACTGACTGCAAGTCCGATCATAAAAGGGGAAGCCCCTAGTGATAAAGCGTATAACGGAATAAGCAGAACCATCATTGTTTGCAGGCTTAAGCTGAAGAAACCAATGGAATAGATAGCAAGCTTTATAGTTTTTTCGGGTTTTGCTTGAATGATTTGCTGTGCTGTTTTCATGTTTTCCCTCCATTTATTTTCCGATAAATAAACTAGTAATCTATATTTACTTTTACAATATCATACATTCCGTTCGAAAAAAGACTAATTAGTAAGAATATTTTAAAAAATAGAGTAAATTGCTGATACATGGATCCTACAATCCCTCATTCCTATTTCGCTATTCATCTGCATACATATTTATCGTACGCCCTTAAATGATCAGATTAAAGATGAAGAAAACATAATTAGATGCTCTTTGCTGAAAAGATATCCGAACAAAAGTAATACTTAAAAACTATGAAAAGGAGTAATTGTATGCATTTTAATATGAAAGAAGCGATAGAGGTGCTTGAACGTACACCGCAAACGCTGGAGGTTTTTTTA
Organism: Robertmurraya dakarensis; assembly: GCF_900156875.1. Taxonomy (GTDB): domain Bacteria; phylum Bacillota; class Bacilli; order Bacillales; family Cytobacillaceae; genus Robertmurraya; species Robertmurraya dakarensis. The sequence continues at coordinate 759,770 of NZ_LT707409.1, forward strand.
ACCGGCTTATCGGAAGGGTGGATGCACTGTAATGAAGGGGAGGGAACCTGGAGTGCTCTTGAAGTGGTGGAGCACCTCATTGAGGGAGAGAAAAATAATTGGATACCAAGGTTAGAATTTATTATTCAGGAAGGCTGCAATAAACCATTTCCGTCATTTGACCGATTTTCACACTTAAACGATAGCACTCAAAGATCAATTAACCAAGCGTTGCATGAATTTAAAGCAATAAGAGCACAAAATATAAGTAAACTTAAGTCTCATATCGAATCTGATATTCATCTGGAGATACAGGGCTTCCACCCTGCATTTGGGATAGTTAAGATAAGAGAGCTGATTTCCACGTGGGTAGTTCATGATCTAACACACATTGCTCAAATTGTAAGGGTAATGGCTGAGAGATACAGGGACGACGTGGGTCCTTGGATAGAATATTTAGGTATTTTGAAAAAGCAGGAGAGTAAGGATTAGGTGTTACAGGCAGCTAGATGATAAAAAGATGCTGATACCCGCATCTGGGATCAATCTTTTCGTTTAGGAGTTCAGGGTAAAAACCCGTTGTTATATATAGAGGGAAAAATTCCGCTTAATCAGTAAAATGGATTGAGCATAGGCACTAATAGATGGAGAATTTCCCTTTATTGATTCTAAAAAAGTGAAAATAGGCTATTTTTCTTTGGATAAGCGGAAAATCTGCCCTTATATCCAGCGAAACGAGCGTCATTATGATTTTAACCGGAAAATCTCCGCTTATTTTATTAACGTTAAGATTCTTGTGCCAGTCAACCGCTAGTGCATTAGCACATTGGGGGACAGGCACTATCTCTTATATCGAACTCAAACCAGCCAAACAACTGCATCATTAAAACTTTGGGGGTATTTGTTAATATCTATAAGCACTTTCGCATGTATTAGCCTGTGGTTCATAATAACAATGTTGTTTATATTGTCCTGCAAATGGTTGACCGTACCAAGTAGGAGGACATGGGGCATAAGGATTAAAGTACCAAAGGGAATACTTAGAGGGGTGTTGTCTCCAAAATTTCACAACTTTTCGTGCTAAATCTTTCTCTACGTCTCTTGCTGGACTATAAAATAAACTACCTTTTTGTACTGCTTCAAAAGAATAGTTTCCACCTTGAACATGAAAAATCACATCCCTTATGGTTCTTACATCCTTAAAATCTAAACAATCAACTACTGCTCGGTTTACAATGACATTCCCAACCATTAGCATCCCAAGTCGTCCTTCACCCACCGCTTCTGCCCTTATCATCCTTGCTATTAAATCAATATCCTTGCTGGTATATTTAACTCTTGCCACGACCATCACCTCTAAATAATTGTATGAAAGAACCTTTGAAAAATGTTAGCCTCTAATAATTTAATCTGATCGGGTATGTACCACTTTCACAAGGAAAAAATTCGTGTTAAATAAACCGATTAAATTTAGATCTGAGGAAGGTGAGTTAATTTGTGAAGGGTAAAATTCTAAGACTTGCTTTTTAATCGCAGCGACTGTTATATATAATGGTTCTACAAAGGTACACGAAATGGAAAGTTAGGGTTGCTAGTTGGGGTAAATCGAGCAAGATCTGATTTTCTTATTTTAAAGACGCAAACAAATGTTTTTCCAACAACGGAAGAGAAGATTGAGGCTGCCACAAAAGGGGTTACTTTTATCAAGTACAAGCAGGGAAGGGAAATGAATATACCCATTAGCGGGGGAAGTAATTAGTTAAATGAGAACTATACCCTGACGTTAATCTAAAAAAGGCATTGCGAGTATTCGCCATGCCAATAATATTTATGTGGTCTATTCCTTTTAATTATTATAATCTTTTAGTGCCTCGATTACTTCCTTTTGTCTTTCCTTAGCAAGATTATAATTTGTGCTTAAGTCATAAAGGCTGGGAGCTTGTGGTAAACCGGCTAAGAGTGTTGCTTCATCATAATTAAGTTCAGAGGGGCTTTTACCAAAAAAATTTTCACTCGCTTCTTTAATACCGTAGTTACCGTCCCCGTAATAGATAATATTGACATAAAGTTCAAGAATTTCATCTTTGTTATAGATCCTCTCAAGGTCAAATGCTACAAATAATTCTGCTGCTTTCCTAATGAAAGTCTGCTTACCACTAAAGTAAAGATTTTTGGCAACTTGTTGTGTTATTGTACTACCACCTTGTTTTAATTCATTCTCTTTCAAATTAATAAAAATTGCCCGACCGAGTGATATAACATCGAAGGCTCCATGATCATAAAATCGGTGATCTTCAATGGATATGATTGCATCCGTAAAAATGGGACTAATCTCTTCTAAAGGGACGTAATTTTCATTTTCTTTAATAAGTGCGACCTTTTCTTTGAGCGAAACCTCTGCAATGGCTTCTTTATATTTGAAATAACCAAATAATCCAATTACAAAAACGCAGCATACAATTACAACTAAACCCAATCTAATTAGACCTCTAATAAACTTCCGCATCGCCTTACCTCTTACATTTTGACATATATTTTTAGTATAACAAACGCAAGGAAGTCCATTAAAGGGTGGATTTTTGATCTGCCAGTCAAGTCCTTGTGAAGCTCATGTATGAAAGAAAATGAAGTAATTACATTTAATGGTGAGGTTGAAAATTATAAATTTCATACAAGTCCAGATAATGATATGTAAATTAAGATACTGGTGCCTCTCCCCGCTGCATTTAGATGATAAAAACATGCTGATTCCCGCGTCTGGGATCAATCTTATCGTTCAGTAGTTCAGGGTAAAAACCCGATCTGATTAATAGAGGGAAAAATTCCCCTTACTCAGTAAAATGGATTGAAAGTTGGCACAAATAGAAGGAGAAATTCCCTTTATTGATTCGAAAAAAGGGAAATTGGGCTATTTTTCCTTGGATAAGCGGAAAACTTCCCCTTATATCCCCCGAAACGAGCGTCATTCAGGTTTTAACGGGAAAATCTCCGCTTATTTTTCTTTTGTTACTTACTCATTTAAAAGAGATGAAAACCAATTGCTATCCAAAAAACCCCAGAGTAACCTCAAATAGAAGATTCTGGGGTCCCGTCCCCCACACCATTAATGCTCAAGCACATTGGTGCCTAGGCTCCATTTCTCCGATTCACTCCAAAATTTTCAGCAGAGAAGACAAGCAAATGATGCAAGTTATACGAAAAATTTAGAAGCATATAATGATCAATAAACATGGAAATTCCTGCCCACAATTACAGTAACTGCCACTAAAGGCATAGTGGTTACACCGGGAGGTCATCAGGTGGAGTCGACGGAAGCAATTATCTTAGCAGCCGGCTATTCAAGCAGGGCAAATGATTTTAAAATGACTTTAAAGATCGGGACGATGACCGTATTGGAGCACACCGTTTCTAAATTTGATGGAATATGTAAAAAGGTTATTATTGTAGGTGGATTTCAGTGGGAACATATAAGAGAAACCATCACAACGATACAGAAGAATAACAAATATGACATGGATATCGTAAGTGTATTTAATCCAAGATTTGACGAGGGGATGTTTAGCTCCATTCAACGGGGATGTAGAGAAGTGCAAGCATCTAGTTTCTTCATTACACCCGGAGATTGTCCGCTTGTCGAAAAGGAAACGATTCGAAATTTAGCAAGAGTAGAGGGGAATATTCTCATTCCAAGTTACCACATGAAAGGTGGTCATCCGATTAAATTAGCGGGTGAGATCAAGAACATAATACTTGGAGCAAATGCTGCTTGTAATCTACGAAATATTCTTCAAGGCTTTGAAAAGCATTACTTAAATACAGCAGATCCTGGTATCCTGATGGATCTGGATACTCCAGAAGATATAAAAAAAGGAATAGACTATTACAGTAAAAGAATGTCATAGACCAAAAGAGGTGTTGCGTAATGCTTAATAAAGATATAAGTACCTCTGTGAAGAAAAAAGAGCACGATGGGAAAGTATCAGGTCAACTCCCTTATATTAGCGATGTCAAATTAGATACTCTCCTGTATGGTGTGTTGTATCGATCACCTGTTGCCTACGGTAAAGTCCGATCCATCCAGCTGCCCCCATTGCCTGCAGGTTATGAAAAGATTGGAGCCGAACACATCCCTGGGAATAATTTTGTGAAAATTTTGAAAGAAGACCAACCCATTTTTGCGAATGAGTGGGTCAATTATATCGGTGAACCCATGTTCATGCTTGTTGGACCAGAGTTAGACATTCTTTATCAATTGTTAGAACAAGTAGAAGTGGATATCGAAGAGCATCAAGCGATTTTTACATTAAAGGAAGCGATAGAACAAAAGGATCAAGCGGGGATATTTGCCAGTCATGAATTTGGTGAAGATCTGGACGTGATCCAATCTATTGAAAAAAATGCACATCAAGTGATCGTAGAAGAGTACGAGACGGGATATCAAGAACATGTCTATTTGGAACCTCAAGGAATGCTTGGGATTTACAAACAAGATGAGATTCTTGTAGAAGGATCAATGCAGTGTCTTTATTATGTGAAAAATGCATTGGTTAGCGCATTGGCATGTGAGGATGATGAGGTAAGGGTGATCCAAAGTCCTACAGGCGGTGGCTTTGGCGGGAAAGAGGATTTCCCCTCCATGATGGCTTGTCATGTTGCCGTAGCTGCAAAGGTTGTTAAAAAACCGGTTATGCTCTTGTTTGACCGTGCTGAGGATATGGAAGTAACGACGAAGAGGCATCCAGCAAAATTTAAATATCGCACTGCATTAGACAAACAAGGAAATATACTTTGTATGAGTGTGGAGCTTTTTCTTGATAGCGGGGCAAATGCAGGCTTAAGTCCAGTCGTATTGCAAAGGGCACTATTAAATAGTGCAGGGGTATATAAAATTCCGCACTTTCATGCGAAAGGTTATGCGCTAAAAACCAATACAGTCCCTAATGGGGCTTTTCGAGGCTTTGGCGCACCGCAAAGCTTTGCCGCAATTGAAAGTCATATGGGACACATCAGCAAAAAGGCCAATCGAGATTCTATTGAATATAAACGAAACTATATGGTGAAACAAGGCGACCCAACTATTACAAACGGGAAATTCAAAGATCCCGTTCTGTTAGAAGACATGATCATGGATTTAATGAAAGTCACGGACTATGCAAAGAAAAAAGCGGAGTATCGTAGTTTTAACCAAAAAAGTAATCGCTATAAAAAAGGGATAGGAGCTTCCTTTTTCCTGCATGGATGTGGATTTACCGGAAGCGGCGAAAGAGATCATATCAAAGCGACTGTTAAACTAGCAAAAACAGAAAATGATGGAGTGCAGATCAAGATCTCAAATGCAGACATTGGTCAAGGTGTGCTGACAACCATGAGCAAAATTGTAGCCAAAGAGCTTGACTTGCCTTATGAAGACATATCCTTTCCATATCCCGATACGAAAGTAGTTCCTGACTCTGGTCCAACCGTTGCATCTAGAACCACGATGATTGTTGGAAAATTGCTAGAAAGGGCAGCAAAAAAACTGAAAGAACAATGGCAGTCGGGTGTTGCTCAAGAGGTCATCGAACATTATGTACATGAAGAAATGATTCCTTGGAATGAAGAAAAATTCTCTGGTGATGCTTATCCAGCTTATGCGTGGGGAATCAATTTTATTGAAGTGGAAGTGGATACCTTAACTGGGAACGTTAGAGTAGAAAAGGTTTACGGAAGTTTTGATATCGGAAAAGCGATTGATGAACGCATTGTAAAAGGGCAAATCGATGGCGGACTGGTTCAAGGAATTGCTTACGGTTTTATGGAAAAAATGACGTCTAAATCAGGCAGGATCCAACAAAAAAGCATTTCAGATTATGGACCCCCAACCGCTATGGATGTCGTTCATATTGAAAGCAAACTCTTTGATAATCCTTATGCTGGAGGACCTTATGGCGCGAAAGGTGTCGGTGAGTTGCCTTTAACTGGAGGAGCTCCTGCTGTGCAAGCAGCTATAGAGGATGCCTTGCAGATATCCTTTTATCAAATTCCTGTTACACCAGAATATATTATCGAAAGTTTGATGAAAAAGGCAGGGGAAGCGCTTGATTAAATTTAAACTTAATGGAAAAGAAGTTGAAACTAGTGCTCCGCCAACTCTAAGATTAATTGATTTATTACGAGACGAATTTGATTTAATTGGTACAAAGGAAGGCTGTGGCGATGGGGAATGCGGGGCTTGCAGTGTGATGGTGAATAATCTTGTGCAAAATAGCTGTCTTATTCCGATCGGTGCTATCGAATGTGCAGACATCCTTACCATTGATGGCTATAGCAAAACGGAACTATTTAAGATTTTAAGTGATTGCTATTCTGAGGCAGGCGCCGTGCAATGCGGCTTCTGTATACCGGGAATGGTCATGGCAAGTGCCGCATTATTATCTGAAAATCCAAATCCCACAGAAGAAGAAATACGAGAAGGAATCTCAGGAAATTTGTGTCGATGTACGGGCTATAACATGATTGTGGATGCCATTTCCTTAGCAGCGAAAAAGGGTGATGGCATATGGTAATGCATACAGTTTCATCTTATCGATTTGAGAGTCTAGAGGAAACGATTTCTCAACTAAGCAAAGAAGACTGTCAAATTATTGCCGGCGGCACGGATATCATGGTTCAGCATAAAAGCCCAAGAGGGGTACCCGCAAAGTTTGAAAAACCGATTGTTTTTATTGATCATTTAAAAGAATTAAAGAAGATTTATCAAAACAATCAAGATATTCATATCGGTGCTTGTTGTTCCTATAGCGAATTGCTAAAACACCCCCTCATACCGAAAATCCTAAAGGTAGCAATACAACAAATCGCAGCGCCAGCTATTCGAAATAGAGGAACGTTAGGCGGGAATATTTGTAACGCATCCCCTGCGGGAGATACTTTGCCTCTATTATATATCTATAACGCAAAAATAAAACTGAGATCGTCAAAGGGAGAAAGGCTAATAGAAATTAAGGATTTTATCCAAGGACCTAGAAAGGTGAAAATATCAAAGGATGAAATACTTACAGAAATCATATTACCAGAGGTGCAGGAAGAAGGCACTCATTTTGTTTTTGAAAAAGTAGCTAACAGAAGAGCAGATGCCATAGCGAAAATATCGTTTGCGGGTTCGCTGCGTTTAGATGAAGGCAGGATTATTGATGCAAGATTTGCATTTGGTGCTGTGGGGCCAACTGTCGTACGTTTTATGGATATTGAACAAACAATCGTGGGGGAAGCATTTCCTTTGGATAACATGGTGATTGATAGGGTCGTTGCTGGTTTTGATAGAAAAATAAACCCGATAGATGATCATCGTTCAACGGCTGTATATCGGAAAACAGTGGCACTAAATTTATTGCGTTATTTCTTGAAAAAAAGAGCATTTAAAGAAGGTCACCGCATCAACTAATGACCATCTTTTCTAAATTGGATTAAAGTGGTGAGGTAGTATAAATGATGAGCTCCGAAATGTTGCAAATGATGAAGAATAAGTTAAATCAGCAAAAAGTAACGGCTTTAGTGACAATTACCTTTCATCCGGAACCATCTTATCTTGGAAAGATGTTATTAGTTTGTGAGGATGGAAGTTCATACTATGAACAATCTGAAATGGAATTTTTTGAGATTAGTATAAAAGAATGGTGTCAACATCTTATTCAAAAGCGAAAATCGAAAACGATCACTATTCAGATTAATAACCTAGATGTAGAGTTTTTTGTCGAAGTAGTCCCTCCTCCGCCTCATCTTATCATTGCTGGGGCGGGTCATGTTGGAAAGGCGCTCGTTCAAATGTCTTCTATGCTGGGGTACTATATTACGATTGTAGATGATCGCCCTGAGTTTGCGAGACAGGATATCTTACCTTTGGCAAATGAAGTCATCTGTGAATCATATATAGAATTTTTCCAAAAATGCACCATTACCGCAAATACTTGGATCGTACTTCTAACAAGAGGTCATCAATTTGATGTGTTTAGTCTTCAAGAATTATTAAAGAGGACGGAAACTCCTGCGTATATTGGAATGATTGGAAGTAGAAGAAGAATTGCCGGTGTGTTTGAGGAGCTGAGAGAGGAGTTCCCAGACAATATCTTCGATCACATTTATACACCAGTAGGTTTGGACTTAGGAGCTGAGACACCATCAGAAATCGCCGTCAGTATTTTAGCAGAAATGTTAATGGTTAAAAACAACAAATCGGGACACTCACTGAGTACACAAATTCGCAGGTTAGCAAAATTAGGTTTTCGAGGTGGATAGATTGGATAATATCAAACTCATGGAGAAGGCTGTTTCATTACATGTAAGCGGTGAAACTGCAGCCCTTGCGACCATCATCTCCAAAAAAGGATCGATACCAAGGAATGTCGGCTCTAAAATGATTATTTTTCGAGATGGACAAATCATCGGTACGGTCGGTGGAGGGTGTGGGGAAGGAGAAGTCATTGAAAAAGCGTTTGATGTAATCGACACTGGAATTCCTAAAAAACATAAGGTAGACCTGACGAAAGGATTATTTTACGAAGATGGCGGGATTTGCGGCGGAATCTTTGAGGTTTTTATTGAACCATTAAAAAAAGTGCATCCACATTGAAAGGATTTGACGTGAGAATGGAGAGGTGATTGGTTTTGCAGGAAATAGACTTTATGAACAGGGCAATAAGTATTGCTCATGAAAATGTCGTGACAAATAATGGAGGACCGTTTGGAGCTATTGTTGTGAAAGATGGAAAGGTAATCGGCGTTGGCAGGAATGAAGTGACCCGAACATATGACCCAACGGCCCACGCAGAAGTTCAAGCTATACGAGAAGCATGTAAATTTTTAGGAAGTTTCCAACTTACAGATTGTGAGATCTATACAAGCTGTGAACCATGCCCTATGTGTATTGGAGCTATTTATTGGGCTCGACCAAAGGCGGTATATTATGCATGTACAAAATCAGAAGCAGCTAAAATTGGATTTGACGATCAGTTTATTTATGAACAACTAGACTTACCCATCGAAAAACGCAGTATAAAAATGAAACAAATTTGCCCAACTAATTATGACCACCCATTTGAAACATGGAAAAATTCGACGAGTAGGGTGGATTATTAACAAGTAAGTTTCCTGCAGAGCTTGGAAAAACACCAAGCGCTTTTTTTTGTGAAAAAACCGGCTTGGATAGGAATACATCATCCATGAAGAATTCCAAGCAAAATTGAATGAGAACCCATCCTTGAAAGCTGCACTCGAAGCTATACAAATTTGGATGGAAATGGATTTTGATCTCAATATAGTTCCATATTTACTAGTAATTTGAAAATTAGTAGGGATAAAATCAATTATAACTAGTTAGTTCCAAAAAATGTTAAAAGGAGCGTTAAAACTTTTATTTTAGATCCTATTATTCCGCTATTTTCCAAATTATTTAACAATTTGAAGCTAAGCATGGGGGAAGGAGCTTACGCTTCCTATAGTGTTTACAGCTGGAATCTCTCTTTTCTATCGAGAGCGTTTCTTTATGTTTATTACTCTCTTTAAGATGAGTTTAGAAAGAGTACACAAATAGTCTGAATATTTGTATAATTTTTAAATATATTTAACATATATTTAAAAAAATCAAGTTGTTTTATGGATGATATTTTCAAATGATAGCGTTTTCATTGAGCGAAAGAAAGCGGGTTTGGCAGTAAGAAAAATTTGATATAGAGGAAGAGGAGGAGTACAAATGAGAGGAAAAAAGCTTTTTTTATGGGGGATTTTCAGCTTATTTATGTTGTTTATGCTAACAGCCTGTTCAGGTGAAACAACCAGCAGTGAAGACTCATCAAGTGTAAGGGACGAAGAAGCTGGCAATGTTGCACAGGGTGTGACAGAGGATGAAATTTTGATAGGCCATATTGGTCCACAAACTGGTCCTGTTGCTATTTACGACATTGTACGGAAAGGGATTGACTCCTATTTCAAGTACGTCAATGAAAACGGAGGAGTGAATGGGCGCCAGTTGAAACTGATTGCTTATGATGATCAGTATCAACCAGCTAAAACCGTTCAGGTGGCAAAAAGATTGGTAGAGGAAGATCAAGTATTTGCTACAGTGGGGAATGTGTGTACTCCTTGTAACACTGCCATAAAGGATTATATTGTTGAACAAGGAATACCAATGGTATTTTTGGGGACTGGAGCGAATCAATTTTTTGATCCTGCACTACCAAACTATTTTGGGTCAGATATTTTAAACTATCGAATTGAAGCTCAAGTATTTCTCGATTTTGCCATAAACAAACTGGATGCCAAGACCATCGCCATTTCCTATCAAAATGATGATTATGGAAAAGAAGGCCTTGAGGCCGTTAGAGCAGCGATTAGCAACTATCCTGGGGTGGAAATTGTCGCTGAGGTGGCACACCTTGCTACAGACACCGAATTTAGTTCGCAGGCACAAAAATTACAGGAGGCAAATCCGGATGCGATCCTGCAATTCTCGACTCCGAATCCGGCAGCTAATATGAAAAAAGCGATGCATAAAATTGGATTAACGGAACCAGCGTTTATTGTTTCTTCAGTAGGGGCAAATGATAACAATCTATTTGAATTAGCTGGTAAAGACGTTTGGGAAGGAACCTATTCTGGTGCAACATTCCCGATGCCTGAAGTCGTCCCTGATGATGAAGAAATGCAGCTTTTTGTTGAACGCTTCTCAAACGATTATCCAAATGAACCTACAGCAGGATTTTCACAGGTTGGATGGGCTGCAGCACAAGTTTTAGTAGAAAATATTAAAAGAACTGGGGACGAACTCACTTGGGAGAACTTTATCGAGTCTTTCTATACATTTGATAATTGGGACGGTTCTCTTTATGCCGGGGTGTCCTTCTCAGAAAATAATCATTACGGTCTGACTTCCATGTTTATGACACAGGCGCAAAACGGCATTATCCAGCCGATTACAGACACGATTACATTTGATCCAGAAACAAGAGAGGTTCAATATAATGAATAATTAATCCATAAAACTGATAATGGTGCCTATCCTCCGCTACATTAATGCTTTAGCATATTGGGGGAAGGGCACCATTTCTATGACATGAAGTTCCCAAAAATATATTAGAATGATAATATATAATACTAGTAGTAATAAAAAAATCAGGTGAAGGCTCTTTTTTTATCGGCGCATAAAAAATAAAGCTTATCGACAAGGAAAAATGCCCTATGTTTAATAGAAAATTAAAACTCATATTTACAATATTCATTATTCTTTTATTATTTTTTATAAGTCTAAACATTTATATGTCCTATTCCAAAATTACTCGAACGGTAGAAGAGTCTATCGCCAATCGAAGCCTTCAAGCAGCAGAGTCTATCGCTTCTTCGATGGATGTAGAAGGATATAAAAAATTTTTGGCTAACCCTGTTAAAAGCCAGGAGTATTGGGAAATTAGAAAGTATTTAAATGATGCACGGGAAAAAATTGGCGCCCTTCACGTCTATACTTTAGTTGTAGATAATCCTGTAGTATCGAGGGGCATGATCATTGGAATGCCTGAAGAGATTGATGAATTCGCCATAGGAGAAGTTTGTACAGTTCCAGAGAAGCAAGTGAAAATGGCCTATGAGGGAAAAACATACGTTACTGGCGTAATTACAGATCTAAAATATGGGGATTATTTATCTGTCGGGGCACCGATTAAGGATCAAGAAGGCAATATTATTGGCTTTTTAGGAATTGATATTAGTGCAGATGTCCTTAACGATATTGGCCAAAAAATATTAAAGGATAGTGTTTGGCTATTAATTTTTAACGGTGTATTTGTCCTAATTGTAAGTATTTCATTTATTCTCATTCAGAGATGGTATCATCGAGAAGCAGCAAAAGAAATTAAGGATACTGAAAATATCTATCAGTCAGAGGTAACATCGTTAATATCTTCTGTTCAATCTTTAAGGCATGATTTTCTAAATCATATACAAGTTTTACATGGTCTTCTAAAAATAGGAAGTCATGAAATGGCTCTAGAATACGCAACTTCACTTTTTAAGGAAGCTCGTGCAATTGGGAAAATGGATTTTAACATTAAGAACCCTGGATTGTCAGTTTTATTGCAAACAAAGAAATTTTCAGCGCAAAATTATAATATTGACATTGAATTCAATGTAACGAATCATTCCTTTGAAGCAATCAAAACAGTAGATTTAATTAAGATTTTATCCAATTTAATCGATAATGCAATTGAAGCCGTTATAGAACTCCCGGAGGATGAACGGAAAATAGGCATAGAATGTAAGGCTGAATCAACTAAGTATTTGTTTAAGATTACTAATACAGGTCAGAAAATACTGGATAAAGAACTAATCTTTAAAAGAGGCTATTCGACTAAAAAAGAAGAGCAGGGAAAAATAAGGGGCCAGGGATTATATATTGTAAAGAATGTAATCCATTCATATGATGGGCAAATATTAATAGACTCAACTGAGAATAAAACAACGATTGTTGTAGTAATCCCTATCAAATCCTAAGTTTTTAATTGTAAATATAAATGGACGGTGAACCGTACCATAAGTGAAAAAGGCCTGCTGAAATATAAAGGAGTCTATCCACTAGTTTCGAATAAGCCCGAGCCTAGTGGAAAGCGTTTGTTAAGTTATTCTTTCTCGCAGGAAGATTTTAAAAAAACTTTTAACCATCTATTTGTATTCTTGAATTTAGGTATACAATTACATCTCCATTCGTTTTGTTTCTTTATCACTAAATCTCTTCGTAATTCATTGTATTTATGAATATTTTCTCTTTTCGTCAATCTTTCTCTGTTAAATCTTGATAAGTTATAGAGATGCTCATCTATCCAATGGAAATTAAAGTGCTCTATAAGCTTGAACATGATCTGTAAATCTTCCATATGGCGCCCATTGAATTTATCATTTACATCCCATCCATTTACATAACGGAGGCAGGAAGTTCGGTAAAACCTCGGATATACCGAATTTGCAGTAAGCAATATACATTTTTTATCACTGTAAAAGGATCTTGATCTTCTTAACTTCTTCCTATATTTAGATTTCCACGACAGATGATTACCGTAGCATAAAGCTGTGGAATGAGGTTCTTTTTCCATAGCTTTCAAGAGTGTCTCAATACATTTTTCCTCTAACCAATCATCACTGTCCAGTTGTAACAGAAATTCGGTTTTCACCAGCTGTAATGCTTTATTCAGTACATGACCAATGCCCATATTTTGAGGCATGCAAAAATAGCTGATTTGATCATATTGTTTATGATAAGATTCAATGATTTCTATAGTATGATCTGTTGAAGCATCATCAATGATAAGTAAATTCCAATTTTGATGAGTTTGCGCTAATACACTATCAATGGCCTTATGAATTAAATGGGCACGATTATATGTTGGAATTACAACAGTTACTTTATTTTCTTCGGGCAAGGTATCTAGCCTCCTTAGGAGTTACTCAGTATATCTCAACCAAAAGTGTAGTAATTGACCTACTTGGCTTTTTAAAATTAATTTTTTTATCTTAAAAGTTGGTTTTCCTTTTTTATTTAATGAAGAAGCTTCTTAAATAGGCATCTTCACCAGAAGTTTTTAGGAGTATAATAGAATCTTCTTCTACAATATTTGGAAGAAGCTCCATTAGTTCTGAACTGTCTTTACAAAAAAAGACTTTGTTCTCATTCATTCCTAAGTTTAGTGCTTTTCTGCCTATTTCTACAGCTTCATCACCGATTGACACAAGCACATCAATGCCTGCTTCTACGACTTTTTCGCCAATGCCAGCATGTAGTTTTCTGGTTGACTTACCTAGCAATGACATTCTGCTTATAACAGCAACCGTTTTTTTTCCATTAGAAATATTCTTAAGAACGTTCAGTGCTGCTTCCATAGAGGTTGGGTTTGAACTCCAAGTATCATCAATAATGGTACACCCTTTGATACTAGAGTAAACCTGCAAGTGCCTTTCCACATGTTGGAAATCCCTTAATCTGTCTCCTGCTTCTTTGATTGGAAAACCCATTGTGTAAACTGCAGCTATTGCCGCCAAGGCGTTTTGCACATTATGTTCTCCAAACCCGGGAACATAAAGGTGCTCCATTTGATTATCGAAATGAAGTGTAAATTCCATTCCATTACAGGTATATCGAACATTAGAAGCCCTGAAATGGGCTTTCTCATTAAATCCAAAATAAATAACATTTCCTTTAAATGCATGCAGATCTAACTTGTTTAGGTGCTCATTGTCTGCATTTAAAATGAGAGTTCCTGTTTGGGACATTCCCTTAATAATTTCAGTTTTTGCCTTAATATATGTTTCTACATTTTTACAGCCATTTAAATGATCAATTCCGATTGTTGTAATAACACTAATGTCAGGAACAAAATACTTGGAGCTTATCTTTAGATCTCTAGGACCGTAAACACCCATTTCAAATACAGCGGCCTGTGTATCCTGGTCAATTCCAAGTAAATAGGGGAGATTAGCGTCTAAAATATTGTGACTAAGATAAGTGGACTGGACTTTATACCGCTCCTTTAGAATATGCCTTATCATTTCTTTAGTCGTTGTTTTGCCGCAGGTTCCTGTTATTCCTATCACTGGAATATTAAAAAGGGAGCGATAGTAGTGAATAAAACTCCAATATGCTCTACGTACATTGGGGACTTTCACGACAGTGATATCTTGCTCAAGAGTCGTGAAATCGAATAACTTTTCTGAGACTAACACACAAGAACGGTAACTTTTAAACTGATTTAAGTTTAAGTTCTCTTTTGTGTTTAAGTGGAACAGTAAGGTACTATCTCGTAGCTCATATGGTTTCTTTACAACGTTCTCAACAAGGATGTTACTGGCTCCATAGACAACCTGTCCTTCTATATGTGTAAGGATATCTTTCAGAAATAAAGATTTCATAATATCAACCTTTTATTCATATTTTTTGTCAGATCCTACGAGTTTTATAATCTTCATCAGTTTAGTAAAGAAAGGGCCAATCTAGTTTGCTAGGATATGGCCCCTTTCAATAAAAATTTACCCTATGGCATCATGAAGCTATTTTCCAATTGGTTTTCCACCGACACCCCTAAATGCGAAAATGAATACATTTGGACCATCAATATCTTCACTTCCATCAGAGTTGGTTGGGAGTCCAAGAGAGTATACTTCTGCCCCTACCGATGATAGTGCAAGCAGTGCATCTGCCTTGGTAACTGCCCCTCCATAGAAGATGGTGAATGTTCTGGATTCACCAGGTGCGAGGGCTCCAAACTGAAAATCAAACAGTGCCCCTTGGTCACAAGGACCGTCTTCATAAAATGTTGTCCCCCCTGGTGTGAGAGGTTCTGGTATTGGACAAGTAAGGCTACCGCTAAAAGGTGGAGCAAGCGGATTCGCCGATGCAAAGCCATCGTTCGTAGCCTGTAATACATTAACGGCAGTACCAATGTTAATTTCAACCCATTCGCTGAATGTTGTAGGGGGGATGTCCCAGTCCATGACACGACGGTATAGGAGATTTCCAATTGGTGTACCGGTATTGGTAATCGTTACATCACATTGATACAGATTAGGTGAAGCTGAAGGGTGATAATCGTGAGTCACGTTCACTCGATTGCTAGCGGTTTCGTTCACAAGAGTTGTAAAGGTAGTTGCAGTAGAATCTGGTAAACTCCCGGTTCCACTGGTGTTAGCTGATACTATGGTCATATTATTAGGACCGCCATCGACTGAAACATTAGCGAAGAGAGAAAACTGTCCAGTAGCCATATCATTGTTGGCGACCCCCCATCCTTCACATAAACAGCCGGGTGCCGTGGCCTCACCATTCGTAGGAATAAAGCGCAAACCTACGTTTGTTGTCCCGTCCTGAAATGAAGGTTGAGTGACACCTGGAACGCCTGGAACGTTCAAATGTCCTTCCGGATTGATTCCCAATTGCACAAAACCTGCGGGTCCGTTGTCAATGATAGGATCTAAAGAACTGGATGATCTTGTAAGACTCTGGTTACAATTATTCATTGGATTCATTTTAATCCATCACTCCTTTTTATATTGTAGAGGCACTAAAGGTGCAACTCCATTAATAAGGTATGATGGCGGGGAGGATTGGAGTGGACAAATATATGAAAGTGAGTGCCCAAATTATAGATATATTATATAACGAAAATGAAGTATAGCATTTTTCAACGGACTTAGTAAAAGGGGGCTAATTTATCAAAAAAACATTTTTGATAAAATGGATCATGTCTTCAAGAATTAGTCATCTTTTCTAGAATATATCGAGCATACTCTAGTGGTTTTATCCATGAATCATCACGTATAGGTGAAGCAAAAGGAAATGGAAGAGGGTTCACTTCAAAAATCCATAGTTGCTCACTTTTATCTATACCTAGATCAATACCTAAATCTGCCATATGGTATCCCGATTGGTCAAATGTTTGACATATTTTATGACCAAGATTCGTTAAAGCATTTATCATTGCTGTTGTTTTGATTTCATCATTTAGAAAATGTAAACTTAAAAATTGCTTAATTTCAATTGGCAGATATTGTGTCCCCCGGCCAGCGGCAACATGACTGCCATTTAAGGCTATCCGTGCGAACAAAGACGAGACTGTCCATTCACCCTTGTTATTTTTATTCATATTCATCCGGATATCTGTTGGCTTTTCTTCTCCCCATCTTATTGTCTCTATACTTTGTTGTACGATATATGAGTTGGTTGCGAGCGTGGATTGGATTGATGACCAAAAACTATTAAATGACTGAAACTCATCAAGAATTATTTTGTGGCCCTTTTGATATATGACCTTGATGTTTTCCTCATTGATTAATTTAACTCGTACAATACCTTTACTACTGTGACCCTTAACGGGGTTAATTGGTTTTAAAAACACATCCTGATAAAGGGATAGGGATGTCTTAAGTTCTATTTCGGTACAAATTTTCTTTGTATCTGGAAGATGGGACATAAGAGTCTTGTTAGAAGCAAATAGGTTCCAAGCCTGCCATTTTTCAAATATAAAATTGTTGAAAATGATACACCCTACTGACTCTTCAATTTTCTTAAATAAATCTGGGTCTGCATAACTTTGCATATATAGGACTTTTGGTATTGGAAATGAGCCTTGGTAATGTTCTATTTTCCCTTCTTTCTTCTCGAAACAAGTGCCTTGTACTTTCTGTCTTTCTAAATTTAATTTTTCGATTCTAAAAGTTATAAGGGTAGCATCACAAGGATATCTTTTAAGTCTTTCTGCTACAATACGATGCAGATCACGTTTTACCTTCGATACACAGATTCCTATAACAGGAGTCTTCCCCTTGTTTGTGTACATAATCGATCACTCCTGGAAATCAAATTTCATGGCTGCTTAGTTATAGTCATTTATTAAAAATTGGATATAATTTAATATATATAATGTCTTAAAAAGAAAGATGATTGTATACTTGACTACAAATAATGATTATCGTTAATAAGGATGGTGCATAAGGCATCATCCTTATTATTTAACATTAAGTTGTTAATTTCTTAGATACATAAGCGAGGAAATATGGGTTTTCGGTCATAAACGATATCTTAAAAGCATAAAACCTCCTTTAGATACTCTGGTGAACCGTAAATAGGGTCGGTTTTTTCAAGAAATGATAATTTCATCCGAAAAGGAGAAAGAGGTACGATCAAATTAATGATACAGTACCTCTTCTTTTTAACATTTTTCGAAAGACTTTACCTCTCCGTAACCTAAGGTGATCACCTCGGTTTGTCGATAATCCTTTAACAATTCTTTCAACTCTTTGTCTTTATCAATCATATTTTCCACGACAGGGAAGGCTTTTAATAATTGATCTAGCCATTCGGGTGATGCTGCCGTTTCTTTTGTCGGGAAGGTATGAATCGGGATCACATATTTAACATTTAATAGATTTTGTACAGCATATGCTGCTTCTTTTGGTCCCATCGTAAAATGTCCTGATGAAGATAATATGGCTATTTCCGGACGATAGACGTCTTGAATCAATTTCATATCTAACATCAGTGCTGTATCGCCTGAATGGTAAAGGGTATAATCATTTTTAAAGTCAAAGATATAACCAGCTGCTTCACCAGCATATACTGGGGGGCCTTCTGTCTCGTTGTAGGAGGATGTATGTCTCGCCTGTACCATCGTGACAGTCACATCATCAAATAAAACGGAACCCCCTAGATTAATAGGAAGGACATTTTTGATACCCTGTTGAAGGAGCAGTAATGCTAATTCGTACTGAGCAACAATCATAACGTTTGGGTTGTGTTCAACCAGTTTAGCCAGTCCACTAGTATGATCGAAATGTCCATGTGTCAAAAATACACAATCAATGGAATGGTAGAAATCCTTCCTGTTTAAATGTTGAGGAAATCCAGGGTTCAAATCAAAAAAAGGATCGATGAGATATTTTTTCCCTTCATTGCTTTCGAACATATACATAGCATGACCTAAGCGTGTAATATTCATATAGTACCTCCTGCCCAATAAAAAAATCAAATTCATATCATTCTATTCTTACTTTTGATAAATAAGAACGGTTAGTCCAAAACCGCCAGTTGAAGTAACAAAAGGTGGATGTGGCCTAGGATTCATATAATCTGGAATGGTATTTGGTTAATAGGATTCTGTTCTTGCAAAAAATTGTGAATAAATATTAAGAAGGAGAATGAATGAATATAAAAGCGAACATTCAAGTAAGTTGCAGATTTGCGGAAGAAGGGTAATGGAATCTAGCAGACGAAAATATTAAATGTAATATTCTATTGAAACTTGATATCGTAAGGTGGGAATTCATTGAAAAAAATTTGGTTCAGGTTTGTCTTTCTGATAATATGTTTTATTTTTATTTTCATAGCTTATTCAGCCTTTAGTATTTGGTCTTTTGGTCAGAAAGTTCAATTAGTTAAGACTGATGCAGCTGTGGTACTTGGAGCTGCGGTTTGGAATGATGAACCATCACCGGTTTTACAGGAAAGAGTAAATCATGCTATTTGGCTTTATGAAAATGGGTATGTAAATAGAATAATATTTACTGGCGGTAAGGGGGATGGGGATAAGTTTGCAGAGTCAGAAGTTGCAAGGGACTACGCTGTTAAAAACAATGTCAACCCGGATGATATTTTGATTGAAACCAAGTCAAAAATCACCGAGGAGAACCTCAGATACGCATATGACATAGCAACTAAGGAAAACATTGAAACTTTTACCGTTGTAAGCGACCCGTTACATATGAAAAGAGCCATTTTAATGGCAAAAAATACTGGTATGGAAGCATATTCATCACCTACCCAAAGTTCTGCATATAAGACATGGAACAGTAAAATTCCGTTCTTCATTCGAGAGTTGTTTTTTTATACAGGTTATATTGTCAGTCTCCCCTTTAGGTAATCAACATTAGGTGTGACTACCTAAAGTAAAAATTGTGTTTTTTTATCAGAGGGTTTGTCCCGTACAAAAAGCTCACATACGAATAGAATAATTATAGATTTAATAATAATTTAAATCTAAAACACTATTAATAGAAGGGAGTTTTTAGCTAGATTGAAACGACATGACTATCTTTACATTGGAGACGGCTTCGACAACACGGTAAAGACATTTGATGCTGAATCGGGCAGGTTCCTTGGAAGATTTGTTCCATCAGGTGACAATGGTTTAAATGGTCCCCGAGGGCTTATCTTCGACCATAATGGCAATCTCCTTGTTACTAACCAAAACGTAGACCCTCCACCTCCTCCAGCACTTCAAAATGGAAGCATTTTAAAGTACGATGAACATACTGGTCAGTTTCAAGGATTTCTTGTCTCTCCCAATGACCCTAACGCCCCGTTCGCCCCGCGCGGAATCGTGCTTTCTAAACAAAATATTCTGTTTGTGGCAGACACTATTGTACAGAACGGACTGAATGGAGAAGTGCGGACATATGATGGCACCACTGGGGTGTTTCTAGGGAATCTTGAACACCCGCCTGCAGTAGAGTTTTTCCCTCGAAGTGTAGTAATTGGTCCAGATGGCTTGTTATATGTGTCCGTCCGCAATAACCCGAATACTGCAGAAGGCCAGCTTGGTGGACGGGTAGTGCGCTATAATCCGAATACCGGGGAATTCATTGATGTGTTCATTGAGGGCGATTCTATCCCCGATTTTAACCGTCCGGAAGGTTTGGTCTTCGGCCCTGATGGCAACCTCTATATCACTAGCTTCAGAAGGGACTCGAACGACACAGATAAAATTTTAATCTTCAATCGTAGGGGCAGACTTTTTGACATGATTGATCTCTATTCCGTCGGACAGCCCCGAGCTTTTGCGCAGGCAATCCTGTTTGGACCAAACGGTAAGCTGTTTGTCCCTATTACAGGACCGGGTCCGTTTGTTACAGAAGAACCTTTGGGACCTGATACAGGTTCTGTACGTCGCTACAACGTAAAGACCAAAACATTTGATGTGTTTGTGCGTCCTGCTCTTCAGGGAGGACCATTATCGGAGCCGTGGTATTTGACATTTGGTAAGACGGATCCCGCAACCCTAGCTTACGGGCATAATCAGAAAAAAAACAGCGACCATGATAACCACCATGATGATGATGAAAGCAGTGACTAGTATAGTAGTTAAAATTTGAATATGTAAGGAAAGACCGCTATTTGTGAGTAGATAGCGGTCTTTTTTGGACAAGCTGCATTGTTAAAGGTACAATTTGAATTCTATTTTTACATAATAACAATTTAATAGGAAAACTGCCGTTTCCATCCTCCATTAAATTCATTTACTATTGCCAAAGCAAATGAAAATCTTGCAGGAACTGAAAATACTAATTTACCATTGGTTATTATGGGTGATTTGAATGCTCCTACGAATAGCAGTACCTATAATTTATTCATGCATTATGGTGCTTAACGATTGGCAGATGACACAGGGCCCGAAGCCTTAGAGCGTTTACTCCGTGAATGGGAAAAACGACAGCTGCCAAAGGAGCAATTGAAGGTCTTATCAATAGGGGAAACGGTGCTGTAATGTTAATGTATCTCCAATAATTCTATCAACATCACCACCTTCTTTCGCTTGCTGATGCTTTAACAAGGCAGGAGGTCTACTGGGCAGCTCAGTTTAAGTAAATATGTTATATTTGTAGCGAATAAAAAGTGTGTTTCAGTACGGGGGTGGGATTGTTGAAAGCAAAAATTGGAATAGCAGTGGTTGTTCTAATTTTCTTAGGAGCAATGTATAATTTTATAGTCAATCCAGAAGGAGTAGACCAAACATATTTATTACCTTCGGGTTTTGAAGGTTGTGTAGTCATTAACTACAGTGTGGATGGTGCAAAACCATTAAAAATAGAAAACAATGAAATTGTTTATAAAGTTCCAAAGAGCGGAATTCTAAATACTTCTTCACCTTTTGATTTTGGATGGGTTAATGAAAAACATTCTGGGGCTTATCAATTACGTGCGTTTTATGTTAACGAAAAAGGAGAAATAATAGAAGAACTACCTCAAGAAAAAATTAGGTTTGGAGCGACCGGAGCTAGTCAGGAGGAAGGAAAACCAGAAAAACATTATTTCTATCAGATTTTTGGTGCAGAAGAAATCGAAAACAAAGGTTGTCCAGCACTTGGTTTATAGATATAACTTTTATTGCAACCGGGTGCAATAGTTAAAGATGATCGCTGCGGCGGTCTTTTTTTCTTGTTGTACAACGAGGCTGGTTTGTTGAAGATTATCTACATAGAAGTTACATGTTTGGATATTTTATCAATTGGGGAGTGTGTTTAATCAGAAGGGATGTTGTAACTATGTCTAAAAATATTCAAAGATATATAAATTTTGCAATGGTCATATTAGCGTGGATAACACTTCCTTTGATGGGATCTAATAACATAAAAAGGTTTTTCCCAGCTTCATTGCTTATTTTTCTTATAGAATTACTTACGACACTAATTGGGAAAAGACGAAAATGGTGGGTTTTTTATAATAAACCGAATTCCGTCTTAATTGGTGAATTTCCTTTTCTTGTCGGTCCATTTATGGCGAGCTCATTATGGATATTAAAATGGACGTATGGAAAACTTAAAATGTTTTTATTGATTAATGCAATTTTTGAAGCATTCTTTGCGTTTCT
Source organism: Robertmurraya dakarensis (assembly GCF_900156875.1). Classification (GTDB taxonomy): domain Bacteria; phylum Bacillota; class Bacilli; order Bacillales; family Cytobacillaceae; genus Robertmurraya; species Robertmurraya dakarensis. The sequence continues at coordinate 781,900 of NZ_LT707409.1, forward strand.
GTTTGCGAGGTTTGCAAAAAAAATAAAATATTGGCGATTAGTTCGATTTAATGGATCTCAATTTTTCATTTATTATTTTTTAAAGGCATTTTTACTTTATGGTTTTCAATATTACTTTGAAAATAAAAAAAACAATCTTAATCAAGAATAAATTTGATAACAAGTATACGGCAAAGGTTGAATATGGTTAATAATTGATTTCACTGGAAATTCTGATGGAGCTAACGGGGCGTTTATAAAGAAAAATTAATTGATGTTAGGTTTGAGAACATTCATCACCTACCCAAAGTTCTGCATAAAGGCATGGAACAGTAAAATTCTTTCCGTTCTTCATTCGGGAGTTGTTTTTCTTTACAGGTTATATTGCCAGCCTCCCTTTTAGGTAATTAATAGATCTTCAACAATCGTGGCTCATTCTCTAAGAAATGCGTCGCTTTTCATTTAAGATCCATTTTCTGGAATAGGAATCTACTATATTGACAAAGTTTAATAACGTAGATAAAATCAATAACATTAATATCTGCATAACGAAGATTTGTTTCAAACATTTCGGAGTATAAGAACAAAGGCTATGATAAGAAAGAGTAGCAATCATGTAGACAGACAGAAAGTTACCGGTTGATGAGAGGTGCATGTTGAACGATTGTGAATACATCTTGGAGCTGTGTACCGAACAGGATTTCCTTAGTAGGCTGCACCGGTTAAGCACCCGTAATCATGTGCTAAAGTATCGTCGTCAAATGACTGTACTTACGAAGATAAGCAATGTGAGTTGCTTATGAATTAAAGGTGGTAACACGAGATAAATCGTCCTTTTGGTTAATCCAAAAGGGCGTTTTTTATTATCCTTTGCTTCTTATAGAACTTGCAATATTAGAAATAATATTTCAAGGAGATGTTAGTATGTTAGTAAAACCTGAAGAACAATTAAAGATTATTATGAAGGGTGTTCAAGAAGTCGTAAACGAGGAAGAATTACTAGCTAAATTAGAGAAGTCATACCAGTTACAGAGTCCGCTTACGATTAAATTAGGGCTTGATCCTTCCGCACCTGATATTCACTTAGGTCATGCAGTTGTATTAAGAAAAATAAAGCAGATGCAAGATCTAGGTCATAAAGTTGTCATTATTATCGGTGATTTTACTGGCCGTATTGGGGATCCAACAGGAAAAGCAAAAGGACGGGCTGCTTTAAGTGACGAGCAGGTTAAAGCAAATGCAAAAACATACTTTGAGCAAATCTTTAAAGTTTTAGACTCAGAAAAAACAACGGTCCGCTTTAACAGTGAGTGGCTATCAAAATTAACATTCGAGGAAGTCATTAAATTAGCAGCAACAACATCAGTTGCAAGAATTCTAGAACGTGATGATTTCCAAAACAGATATAAAAATCAAGTACCAATCGGAATTCACGAATTTTTCTACCCACTCATGCAAGCGTATGATTCGGTAGAGGTACAAGCGGATATTGAATTAGGCGGTACAGATCAGACATTTAACATTCTAATGGGTCGTACTCTTCAAAAACATTGGGGATTAGAAAAGCAAATTGCGATTTTTATGCCATTGCTCGAAGGTCTTGATGGTGTAGAGAAAATGAGTAAAAGTCTTGGCAATTATATCGGAGTAAATGAAGCGGCAGAAGTCATGTTTAAGAAAGTGATGGAAGTACCCGATAGCCTAATTATTAAATACTTTGAGTTGGCAACGGATGAACATCCAGATGAAATACACAACATGAAACAGCTTCTTGAAAAAGGCGTTAATCCGAGGGATATTAAACTTCAATTGGCTAAAATCATTACAAGTTTATACTGGGGAGAAGAAGAAACGAAAAGAGCGGCTGCATATTTTGAAAGTGCTTTTAGTAAAAAAGAAATACCGGATGATATTCCTGAAATTTTAATAGAAATTGGTGCAGAAACAGTTGAAGCCGTCATTCCGCAGTTAATTGAAAATGGATTTGTAAAGAGTAAAAGTGAGTTTATCCGTTTAGTTAAACAAAATGGTGTACAGCTCAATAAAGAAAAAATCAAGGTAGATGATTTAGACCGTGTATTAATGAACCAAGACGTATTACAGATTGGTAAAAAGCGATTTATCCGTTTCATTAAATGATATAGAATTTTTGGGAGCGATAATAAGATATTCTAATATTATCGCACTTTTTTACTTACTGTACCAACAATGTGGTCCACCAGCCTTATTTACCACAAAACCTCTGTAATATCGGCATTAAAAAGATTCGTATCAATATTACACTCTTCGGCATCAATTCCATACTGCCATCCTCCGACCAGGGCGTTTTTTGGAGCATCCGGTTGGTATTCAGGAGCTTCGGACTCTGGTGTGATGCCAACGTTCGGGGCAGCTGTCCAAAGATACGTGTTCTCTAAAATTTCTTGATCAGCTGATGCCGCTTCATTAAAGGCATGATATAATGCTTGTTCAGTATCAAAAATCCCGTAGATACCTGAGGCATAATTCGATTGATTCATGACTTCAGACCATCCTCTGATAAACTCTGAATCTACTGGATAGGTCGGTTCAATATCGGCGAAGATGGCCACACCTTCAGGAATTCCTAGTTCCTCAGCTTTAGCGATGGCTTGCTGGGCTTCATTTTTTCCATTATCATAGCCGGTGGCGTCGGTAAAATGATTCCAAATGACAAGTACCTGGATATCATTGGAGTGAAGCATCTCAACTTCCTCGGACGTTAAGCCCACCGATACACCTTCCTTCTCTCCTAAATAACGGCCCCATATTTGGGGGTCCCCGAAGTTCTCCCTCACGCATGCAAGCAGTTCAGAGGTCGTGAGATTAGCAGAATCGACACCCCAGACGACTTCATCGCCGCCTGCAGTGCCGTCCTTGTTAGTGTTCCCTTGCTCTTGATCTTCCTGGTCTCCATTACTATTACCAGAGTTTGGATCATCTACATCGTTATCAATATTGTTATTCACATTAACATCCACGTTCACATTGATATTGTTGGTTATATTGTTTTCAATTTGATTGTTGTTGCTTCCGTTCAAATTATTCTTAATTGAATTATTGATATCTGCTTTATCTCCATTGACGTTATTTTCAACATTGTTTGTAACACCGCTATCGCCATTTTCCTCATGTACTCCATTTCCTGCGGCTGGCTCAGGTGGAGTTGAATTCATAACGGTGAAAGAGAAGATGGCAAATGTCGCGAAAAATGCTGCTACAATCCAGGGAATTATCCTGTCCTTATACATGTCATACCCTCCTTGTTTTAACACGACATTTTATGCAACAAAGAGTTGTTGTGCTTGTACTTAGAGGGCAGGTAATGTTTTCCAAACAAGTAGGGAATTATCGTTGTGTGGGAGTTCAATTCTTTTACGACAAGAATGTGTCGAACTATGACGAACGTTTCTTCTTTGAGTTGTAAACGTTTTCATATATAATAAATGTAGGCGGATGGCACGCGTGGCTGTCATGGTATATTGCGTAGGCGGGGCAAATACCGAATAGAATAGTAGGAAAAAGATAAATACATATTGAAAATAGTACAAGCTTGGAAAAATAAAAATCAACAAGGGAGTACACGAGGAGGAGTAAGAAATGGAACAGAGAACGCAGTCATTAACTGATTTTATCCAAAAAGAACAATTCGAGTTAACCAAATATATCGCTCATTTATTTGATCATTATAAAATTGGATTTAAGAAAGAGCACACACCGAAGAAAAGCTACCAACCTATGAACTTAGGGCAATCGTAATCAAGACCTTACCATTCTAGCTTAGAATGTTTAAGGTTTTTTTTTATGTAGAAGAATTGGTCCAAAGTAAATATGCATTGATTTGTACAAGGACTCGGATGAGGTATGGAAGCTCCAAAGTTTATTTAATTAATCATTATCTTGTTACGTAAAAGCAACCGACCTGGGTTGTTTTTTTTGCGATCGGGTCATTTATTGTTTAATGATTTCATTTTCATGATCAATAAACAATACTACAAAATTTAATTTTGTCTATGTAAATGATCTAATTAATTTCATAATAATTGGTTTTTTGTGAAAAATAATCTAGAAGCAAAAACTTTGTGAATACAGTTAAATTTTTATACTCATATTCAACCGGTAGAATATATCCTTTCTCCTAGGAGTTAACGAACCATGAGGAATTCATTTTTTAAAAAAAGTAAAATGTTTACACTAGAAATGAGTAAAGAATGTCTAGATGATCCTATTCTCCAAAAAGGGGAATTTTTCTCTGGAGATATTAGCCTGGATTCAACTATTATCAAACAAATTTATTCATATCCTACAAACATTGATTTTATGATAAGGGAATTAACTATTCATGCGATGGAGCAAAAGGCTGTTCTGTTCTACATTCCATCATTGGCCGATCCAAAGCTGATTGATGAAGGAATTATAAAACCATTAATTACAACGGGGAATGTCATTGAGGATGTACGTTCAGCTATCAGTGCAAGTGGTGTCTCAGAGGAAAGGGAAATAAATAACGCGATAAAAGAATTAAATACAGGAGACACCCTGTTATTGGTTGAAGGACAAGCACAAGGTTATCTTATTAGAACCTCAAAGGCAGCAGGGAGAAATGTAGAAAAGCCCCAAAACGAAACGACCTTGCTTGGACCGAAGGAATCCTTTGTTGAAAAAGCAGATGTAAACATTTCTCTGATTCGAAAGAAAATACACAGTGAAGACTTCACGGTAGAAAAGATGGTAATTGGGGAACGTTCAAAGAATGAAGTATATATTATCTACAATAGAGAATTAGCGGGTGTTGAAGTAGTAAGTGAAGTAAAGGCACGCATAGGGGCGATTACAAAAGATGCTGTACAAAATTTAAGCCTATTAGTACAGCATATAGAGGATCGGAAAAGGGGCTTGCTTCCTACGATACTGCAAACGGAGAGACCTGACCGTGCAGCCACTTTTATTGAAGATGGGTACGTGGTCATTGCCATGAATAACTCTCCGTTTGCGCTAGTTACACCAGCCACTTTTTGGTCCTTTTTTCATACTGGGGATGATCATTATTTACGTTTTGTTTATGGGAATTTTACTAGAATTCTGCGTATTTTAGCAATGTTTATAACATTATTCACTCCATCCATTTACATTGCGATCACGAATTATCATATGGAGATGCTTCCAACCGATTTATTACTAGCCATTGCAGGGGCGCGGGAAATGGTGCCGTTTCCTGCCATAATAGAATTACTATTACTAGAAACGGCTTTTGAACTGATTCGGGAAGCAGGAATACGTGTTCCTGTTCCAATTGGTCCGACTATCGGTATTGTTGGTGCGTTAATTTTAGGTCAAGCCGGGGTGGAAGCGAATGTTTTTAGTCCTATTGTGGTTATTGTTGTGGCATTATCAGGGTTATCCTCTTATGCAATCGGTGATGTCAATCTTAACTATTCGATAAGAATTGCAAGGTTTGGTTTTCTCGTAGCAGCAGGCTTATTTGGAATATTCGGGATGGTAAGCTGTTTTATCGTTTGTTTAGCTTATCTAACGACATTAAAAAGTTTCGGAGTACCTTATTTAGCGCCGCTAACACCAAAATACAAGTCATCAGACGATACGATTTTCCGAAAGATATTGTCAAACGAAAATTTAAGACCTGGATTTACAAAAACGAAGGATATAACAAAGGATGTCATTCGGAACAAGTGAAGATAGGTGATTTTTTTGAGGAAAGATGAAAAAGACAAAGTGGGATTTAGAGAGGTCCTTGCCATAATGGTGTTCACACTTGGCTTAAAGGGGACTGACATAAGTACGGTACTGTTATTAAGAGAGGGACTAAATGCTGCATGGATGATTATCATCGGCTCTTTTTTATTTATTATCCCATCACTACTTATATTAAGTAGCGTATTAAAAAAACATCAAACTAAAAATTTGCTGGAGATTACGCAACTAACAATGGGGAAACCTTTCGCCTTTCTGATTGCTTTGTCTCTGTTGTTTTTCACATTAATGAATACAGCAACAGATTCTAGGAGCTATATGACACAATTGATTTCTGTTAACTTTCCGAATACACCTTTGTTCATCTTGTACTTATGCTTTTTAGCACTTTGTATGTGGGTAGCCAAGAAGGGATGGGAAGCGATTGGCTCTATTGCATGGGCAGTCTTTCCATATCTAATGATAGCATTAGCGATGTTATATGTATTAATGTTTAAGGAAGCTGTCTTTTATCGGATTTTCCCCTTATTTGGTAATGGAAAGTGGGAAATTGTTAAAGCAAGTTTTAATTTCTCTTCATTATTTGCAGAACTGTTGGCCATGATGTACCCATTTGTAAAAAATCATAAAACCTATACAAGAAGCTTATACAGTTCTTTATTATTAACTGTCTCCCTTATGGCATTGATGTATTTATCATATATATGGATGTTTGACTACAGAAGTGTAGGGAAAATTACCTACCCCTTTAATGAAGCCATCCGGATCGTCTCACTAGGAAGAAATATTACCAATATAGAAACATTTTTTATCACACTTTGGCTCGTAGGTGTTTTTGTAAAGTTTGTCGTATACATCTATTTCGTTAGTAAGATTTTTGGGTTCTTATTTCATATAAGTGAGTTTGAACATACCATCATACCTATTTCTATCCTTATCCTTGTTATCGGCATGATACCAGAAAACAATGAAATCAGTCTTTTTGTTATTAGAACGAACACATTGGCCTATTTTAAATACTTATTTCTATTTTTACCTCCGATGCTTTGGGTAGCAACAAAAATAAGGGAGGTAAGGGCAGCATGAGAAGAAGGGCATTACCTTTTCTTCTATTTTCAATGGTTTTTCTCCTTACTGGTTGTTGGGATAAAAAGGAGGTAGAAGAGCGGTCTTATGTAGTCGCGATTGGTCTGGATCTTCCTAAAGGTGTTGATCTCGAAAAGGAGCAAGCTGTAGATGTCACCTTTCAATTTTCCAATCCCAAATTAAATGTTAAAGGAGCGAATCCGGCAGAGGGAGCAGAAATGGAGGATATTATCACATTAACAGCACCAGACTTCGTAACAGCGAGAAACATGGCTAATTCATTTGTCACAAGGGAAGTTTCCTTTAGTCATAATAAAGTATTAATTATATCCGAAGAGTTAGCAAAAACGGAGATCTTTTACCGAATGCTAAGTACCGCTTTTAAAGACAGAGAGATGCGAAGAGAAGCAAATATTATTGTCACTGAGGGAAAGGCTTCGGAATTCATTTCAAAAAATAAGCCTGAAATGATGGTAAGACCTCATCGATACTACCAATTTTTGATTGATCGTGCAACCGAGACGGGGATGGTTCCAGAATCGACAATTAACCGTTTTTTTGCCATAACAGATGGTGATGCGGATCTTTTTCTGGCTATGTACGGTTCTTACGATAAAAATAATAAGGAGACCGGCTTCCAAGATGAAGATCAATATATAGCAGGTCAAGTACCAAAGAGAGGAGGAAATCCCATACAACTAATTGGGTCAGCAGTATTTAAGGAAGGGAAAATGATCGGCACACTGACAGGTGAAGAAACAAGAATCACAAGATTTCTTGATAATACTGCAGAACTTAGGGATTTATTCTCAAGCTTTCAAGATCCATTGGACAAAAGATATAAGATAGCAGTGAGGCTGAAGCAAACAAAAAAATTAAAGGTGAAAATTAAAAAAAGGAACGGCCCTCCTAAAATAGAAATAACCTATCCGCTTGATGTGAAAGTCTTATCGGTTCCCAGCATGATTAATTATGCAGACAATCTAGAAAACCAAGAAAAACTAAAAACAGCACTAAAAAACAAATTAAAAGAGAATGCCGAGAATCTTATTGAAAAGACACAAAAGGAATTCAAAGGTGAGCCGTTTTATTGGTCCTTAAACGTTCGTCCTCTATTTGATACTGTTAAAGAATACGAAGAATGGGATTGGATGAATAAAAATTATCCTCTTGCTGATATTCATATAACGATGGATGTGAATATCGTCGGGTTCGGTAAGCAATTAAAAGAAAGTAATATCGAAAAGGTACGTGATTAACGGTGCAAATAGTCTTTTGGATGGTCATTTTGTTCGGTACTGGTTATAGTCTTTGGTACTCCTATTATTTAATGAAAGACAAGAACAAATTAGGCTCATTTGGCATGGCATTAGTTGGGTTACTAATAGGTGTTTTGTCTTTTATGATAAGATTAAAGTAACTTTATATTTGATTATTAATGAAGTTTTAGAAAAGAGAGCGATTGTCCAAAAGGGGCAGTCGCTTTCTGTGCTAAAGGACCAAAATAGCAACAAGGGAATAGGATCTTTTATCACTTAAAGAAGATAAAGTTCAACATGCATATGCAGAATATTTAGAGGAATTAAAGTGAACAGTTTTTTGAATTAACGGGTGCGTTTGTATAATAAGTCAAATAGGTGAAGAAGTACATTTTCTTTTAAGCAAAATTTCCTTTTCATTTTCTACGGAGTTCCTAAGTTTTTAGTACTATTTAATGGTTTCAAGACCATAAACTAGGAACAAGGGGTGAAAAGGAATGAGTGTTCATGTTGTCCAGTATGGGGAATCTTTGTGGCTCATTGCAAATCAATATCAGGTTCCGATTTCTGCTATTATTGAAGTGAATGGTTTGCCTTCTGCAAATGCCATTATACCTGGTCTTGCGCTTTACATTCCAGATGAAGGAAGGCTGCAGATAAGACCTTATTTGGTCAAAGCAGGAGATACGATTTGGCTTTTGTCAAATCGTTTTAATACCTCGGTGGAAGCTATCGTGCAGGCGAATCCCAGGAATGATCTGAATCAATTATATATTGGCCAAAGGCTCCTGATCCCAACACCGTTGAAGCCCGAGATCGAAACGCTGGGATTTATTATTCCGTATTCACCACAAGATAGCTTACCTTTTCTTCGCACTTTAGCTAATTCACTTACGTATGTGGCAGTAGTATCTTATTCATTTACCACAGAAGGGTATGCTTATTTGTTATTAGATGACACAGAGGTCGTTCAGGAAAGCAATCGGCTCGGTGTCACACCTCTTTTAATGATTCGTAATTTTACATCCGAGGGTTTTAATGCTGAATTAGCCGGGAACGTGTTTGCTAATCCAGTCTATCGGAGAAATTTAATAGATAGTTTAATACGGTTTGTGAATGAAAAAGAATATGGCGGAGTGTCATTGGATTTTGAATTTATTCCTCCTGCACGAAGAAGAGAGTTTACTATATTTTTAGACGAATTAAAAGCTGCTCTGGGTACGCGCATCCTGCATGTGAATGTCCATGCAAAAACAGAAGACCTGCCAACGAATCGGATTGTAGGAGCCTATGACTACCGTGCAATCGGAGAGATTGCAGATGTGGTAGCGGTTATGACAATAGATTATGGATACCCAGGCGGTCCGCCCGACCCGGTAGCACCGTTGTGGTGGATGTACCAGGTTGTCCGGTACGCAACGAGTTTAATTGATTCACGTAAGGTACAAATTGCTTTTCCATTGTATGGCTATGATTGGAGGGTAAGCGATAATACGACCACGGCCTTATCCGTTAATGGCGCACAAAACCAAGCAATCTCTGCTGGCACAGTGATTCAATATGACCAGGCAGCTGCCTCGCCATGGTATCGATACTGGAAGGGGATGGAAGAGCATATTGTTTGGTTTGAAGACATTAGGAGTTATCAGGGAAAATACAATTTAGTAGATGAATATCGATTGTTAGGTGTAACATACTGGCATACGAACCTGTCAGCACCGCAGAATTGGGCCTATTTAAATAATCATTTTACTGTTACGTAGAGCAACCGGATCAGGTTGTTTTTTTTCTGTAATCAGGAACTGTGCGTTCTTTGAATAGTGAATTATAAGTGTTATATTTTGAAAGGGTGATAACATGAATATTAGAAAAAACAAGAAAACAGAAGTAAATAAATTAGTACATATATGGTACGAAGGATCCTTAATAGCACACGACTTTATTGATAAGGATTATTGGAAATCACAGCGAAAGGAGATGGAAGAAAAATATATCCCATTGTCTGAAACCTATGTGGTAAGTAACGGAAATGATATTGTTGGCTTCATATCAATGGTAGATAACTATTTGGCTGCATTATTTATAGATGTGAAGCATCAAGGCAAAGGATATGGAAAAGCATTACTAAGTTTTATAAAAAGTCAAAGGGAAAATATTCAATTAAAAGTGTACAAGAAAAATGATCATGCGGTTAATTTTTATTTAGAAAATGGATTTGAAATAAAAGAGAAATTGTTAGATGAACAGACCCTCGAGGAAGAATTTTTAATGGTACGGAAAAAGAGCTAAATACCGTTTTGTTAGTTAGGTTATTATATAAATATACCAAACCTTTAAAGGACATACTCTTGTAGTGAGTAGCAGACGTAACTATATGGTAAAGAATCGACATTCATTAAACAAAAAAGACAGATATGAATCTGTCTTAAGCAACTAGCACATATTGGGATGGTTAAGCTATCCCATTTTTTGATAATAATTTTTCTCTTTAAGATGATGTTGTATACTTCTGCGCTTAATTTCGTCTAACAATAAATTTATAAAAGCATTGTCTAACTGGTGTTCTACTGCATTTCGATACGTAGATATTAATAATTCATCGGTTAATTTTTCCATTATAATAGCTAGCCCCTTTATTATAAAAATATTTTTTATGGTAGAAAATTAAACGCAAATATATTATCTGAATTTTTGTTCAAAAATTAAATAGATTCGACAAAATTTTTAAAAATAAATTTTCTATTCATTTGATCCCACGCTGTTCGAAATAATTTTTTAAATAGGGCTACTTTACTGTAACAAGGAACCAGCGCCTATTGCTATTTTTGGACCATTAAGTGGAAGTATCTGAAGACTCTTGTATGTTAAAATAATAGGATTCACTATTGAGAGTAAAGAGTAAGAGGTACATCATATCGAATCCGTACCACGTAATGTCTTTTCGGGGAGGGCTTACTATGAACAAGCGTATCACCATTTTAATCATCAGTGCTATCGCCGTACTTGGGATGGCTTTCTTTTTCATCCCATTTGATGATAATACAAAAGATAAACAAATAGACGAACAAACATCGTTGCATTTAAATGAAAAGATTCAGGATCCGGAATCAGGGGTGAACAACAAATTCAACTTGATTAGCGACACGAGGTTGAGCCTTGATGAAAAAATAGGACAAATGATTTTCAGCGGAGTCGATGGCACGGAGATGACCGATGAGACAAAAAGAATTATTCAGAAGTATCATGTTGGAGGTATTATTTTATTTGGAGATAACGTCAAAAGTATCACTCAAACTGTCAACTTTTTAAATGAGCTGAAAACTGCAAATGCGGACAACCCTTACCCATTGTTGCTGGGCGTTGATGAAGAAGGTGGAAGGGTGACAAGAATGCCTGATGAAGCAAAAAGCTTACCTTCGAGTCGTTCGATTGGTGAGTTGAACGATTCTAGTCTGTCATTTGAGATCGGTTCAATACTCGGTGAACAGATGAAAGCACTCGGTTTCAATTTGGATTTCGCGCCTGTCCTAGACGTTAACAGCAATCCGGATAATCCTGTTATCGGGGATCGTTCATTTGGTAACAATCCGGAAGTCGTTACAGAGTTGGGGATCCAGACAATGAAAGGAATCCAGAATGAAGGGATTATTTCAGTTATAAAACATTTTCCTGGACACGGGGATACGAGCGAGGATTCCCATTTGGAACTTCCGAAGGTCGATAAAAGCTACGATGAGTTGTCAAAACTAGAACTTGTTCCATTCAAGAAAGCTATTTCGGAGAATGCCGATGTTAGCATGGTTGCACATATTTTGCTTCCAAAAATTGATGAAAAATATCCTGCATCCATGTCAGAAAAGATAATCACGGGTATTTTACGGGAGGATTATGATTTTGATGGTGTTGTGATTACCGACGACTTGACGATGGGGGCAATTACGGATCATTATAATGTCGCTGATGCTGCAGTACAGACAGTGAAAGCGGGTGGAGATATATTACTTGTTGCACATGATCCAAACCTGATTGCCACTGTTTTTGAAAAATTGAAAGCAGCAGTTGAAGCTGGAGAAATAAGCGAGAACAGGATAGACGAGAGTGTCGAACGCATCACAAATTTGAAAGCAAAATACCAGCTTTCAGATGAAAAGACGCCAGCACCCGATTTCCAATATATCAATGAGAAAGTGGAAGCGATCATGCAAAAAATATCCTAGTGGAAGAAACTTTCTATAATTGCAGGCAGTAGAACGAGGAGTTGTCATTGTGGCAGCTCCTATTGTTATGGAACTTAAAAACAAAATTTCTTAGGAGTTAATGCGTACTCTATTTGTATTTTCGATTTTTTTTTTTTGAAAGTGTGAAATGATTTGTAAGTTAAACCCGTTATACTTGTTGAAAGAGTTAATTAGTGAGCGGGTAGGAGGTTAATAAGAAATGGAAGAAGAAAGGCAATGGATAGAGGAAGTGCTGTCGGGCAATAAACAAGCCTACGCACAAATTATTAACAAATATAAAAATCCATTATATGCAACGATTTTAAGAATGACAGGAAACCAGCAGGATGCAGTTGATTTAGTTCAGGAATCCTTTATCAAAATTTATCGTCAGCTTGAAAAGTTTGATGGAAAAGGCTCTTTTTCAAGTTGGATGTATCGAGTAGCCATCAATCACTGTATGGATGAATTCAGAAAGAAGCGTTTTAAAATGGAACAGGTTGAAGTAAAAGAAAACGATGTAAAGGATTTCCATCATCCCGAAGTGATCTTTTTAAAGAAAGAGAAAAATAGACAACTAGAAAAACTAATTGGCAGCCTTCCAGAAGATGAACGAATGATACTTCTCCTCCGATATGTGAATGAGCAAAGTTACAACGAAATCAGTGAATTCATGAATCTTTCTGTAGCAACCGTAAGAAATAAACTTCATCGTGCGAAGAAAAAATTAAGAGAAACGATCAATGAGGAAAAAGGGGGATATTTTCATGAAATGTCCAACGAAGGATAGACTGGAACAATGGTTTGATGGGTTTGAACAAGTCGATGAACTCATTCAAACACATGTAGAAACTTGTCAAGAATGTCAGCAAGTCATCAAGATGTACGCAGAAGAACAAGAATTGATTAAGGAGACGCTCAACATCCCAACATTACCTGATGATTTTACCATTGGAGTGTTAAATCAACTTGAGCCATATGAACAAAAGAAAAGGAAGAAGAAATGGAAAATGGTGCTGCTTCCAGCCGCTGCTTGTGTACTTGCTGTGGGATTAACAACCACTTTGAATCCTAGTTTTGCAGAATGGATTGGTGGATTTTTTACTACTGAACAAGTTGATGAAGGGTTAAGAATGGCTTCTGAATCAGGATTAACAAAGCGTATCGACCAAGAAGTAACGGATCAAGGAATAACCTTTAAAGTAGAGGATGTATTAGCAGACACTTCAAGGGTTGCGTTATCTTATCAAGTTGTAAAGGAAAATGGTAAAATACTTAATCCTCTATTAGAAAATAGAGATGGGAGAAATGTGATTTCAGCTTATGATCAAGATGGAAATGAGATTGATGGGTTTGGAATGAGTTGGTGGGCTGATGCGGATTACGGGTTGATCGAATTTTCCTTACGGGGGCTTGAATCAATTGATTCACTTACGATTAAGTTTGAGTTAACAGAATTAAATGGAAAGACAGGAAACTGGCAATTAGATATCCCGATTGATTTAAAAGAAATGAAGGAAATGACAACGAAGGTCGTTTTAGAAAATCAGAATACGAGTGATCACGGGGTAGGGATTCACTTAAAAGAAGTTCAATTTGCCCCATCTTCAAATGAAATTATGTATGATACGTATTTCACAGCTGAAGAAAAAGAGAAAGTGGAAGCACAAATTCAGGAGTTAGAAAATACGATTGGGAACAGAAATATTTTTACTTTTGCAAACTATGGAACAGCTATTCAGTATCATATTGAAAATAAGGAAGGAAAGACTTTGTATCGTCATAATATCTTCCAAGATCAAGGCCATCCAAGTGATTCTGGAATTATGCAAGGAACTGGTGAAGATACGGAGGAGCTTGGTTACATGAAATGGAATGAATCATTTATTCCTCAAAAAGAGGAAGAACAGCTTACTTTTGTTCTTGATGGGGTGATAAAAACGGTCCCATCGGATTTTTCAATAAAGGTTAACCCGAAAGAATTAAAAAGGCATCCTCTATCAATTGAATATGAAGGGAATTTTATCACCATTAAAAAGGTGGATATGCAGACGGACTTTTCGTTTCAAAAGAAATTTCCTCCAGTTGAAACACAACAAGTTTTAACCATTGAGATGGAGGGTGGGAAGGAAGTTCCGTCATCAGACCTGGTATCGTGGGCAATCGTTGATGATAAGGGAGAGACATATGAAGCTTTTCACAGCGGGTCCATTCTTGATGAGAAAGATGAAAATGGCCGTTATAAGACAAATACGAAGCTTACCATATATGGAATGAAAGAGATACCTAAGGAACTCACTTTACATTTGGTATCTGTGACGCGCTATGAAGAAGTAGATAAAGAATGGAAAGTCCCGTTATATAAAGAGTCTTAAGATTGGGTTGCTGCGGCAGCCCTTTTCCTGGAGTACGGATATGATTGGAAGATAAGTGTTGTTACAATCACGGCTTTATCCGTTAATGGTGCGCAAAACCAGGCAATCCTGGCTCAGACAGTGATTCAATTTGATCATGTGGATTATTTCCTTACATAACAGATTTAGAAGATTGAATATTTATGAGGATTACTTAACCAAGCAAATAGCATGAAAAAAGCTTTCAGAATTAGCTGGAATTAGCTAATTCTGAAAGACTTTTTGTTTTTTAGAGGTTTCTTAGTCTTTGAAGAAGACTTTTTGTTTAAAGATAGTAATAATATCATCCCAATGATACAGGCTGTACCAACATATTGGAAATATCCAAAAGGTTCTTTTAACCAAGTGACTGTTGTTAGAACAGCTGCTAGTGGTTCTAAACTACCTAAAAGGCTTGTTTCTTTAGGTGAAAGACTTTGTAAACTTTTTATATAAAACCAGAATGCAATCATTGTACCGAATATGATCACGAATACTAAATAAAAAATAGCTTCTGCGGTTAAGCTTGTAAAGTCCATTTGCCATGGTGGATGAATAAAACTTAATGCAAGACCGCCGATCATCATAGCCCAGCCAACAATGACAAGAGAATCATATTGCTTAAGAAGAGGAACTGCATACAAAGTGTAAAATGCTAACGCTACTCCAGACAATACACCCCAAACGATTGCAGTTGCCGGTACAGATAGGCTGGAGAGTGAACCGTTTGTTAATAAGAAAAAGCAACCACCTAAAGCAAGCGAAACAGTTATAAAATCTTGTCGTGTTAGTGTTGTTTGCTTACGTAAGACCAAGTAAATGATAATCATTACAGGTGCTAAGTATTGTAATAGTGTAGCAACAGCAGCATTCCCATATTTAATAGATGCCATATATGTGTATTGAACCGCAAGCATTCCAAGTAAGCCGAATATAAACAGTTGAACAGCTGTCCTTTTATTTTTCCAGACATCAAAAACTTGAGAACGGTTTTTCCAAAAATATTGAACTGTTAAGAGTAAAAAACCAGCTATGAGCAATCGTGTCGTTACAAGCCAATTTACGTCGATGGCGTATTGTTGAAAAAGCTTCTGTGCAACTGTACCACCAACACCCCAAAATATCGCTCCCGTTATGACGAGAAATAACCCTGTTCTTCTAGTAGGTCTATTCATGATCACTCACCACTTTAAATATAATAATAGTGTTATAATAAGTGAAAAATCGTCCTAATAATACTGAAATTGGATGGAAAAATATAAATATATTGAGGTGGTTATGTGCAGATAAAGAACTTCAGGGTTAATCAAAGTTTAAAAGAGCTAACCCAGCATCGTACAGTTGAGCTGCCGATTGCCTGTTATGAAACAACGATTAAGCAAAATATACATGGATATATCCCACTCCATTGGCATGAGGAAATTCAATTTGTTTTCATTGTAAAAGGGGAGGCTATTTTTCAAATAAATGAAGAGAGGATAGTGGTACGAGAAGACGACGGGCTATTTATAAATAGTGGCTGCCTGCATATGGCGGAAGAAAAGAAACAATCGGACTGTGTCTATATTTGTTTAAATGTATCCCCTCACTTCGTTCTGTCACAAGAACTCCTCACAACCTATGTAACTCCTTATATCCAAGCAACTAATTTACCATACGTTTTTGTAGATGCAAGTGAGCTTTGGGGAAAAACGGTAGTAGAGGCTATTTTAAAAATCAAACAGTTGATGGACGAAAAACCGCAGTACTTTGAAATTGATATAAGCATGCAACTAATGGGCATCTGGAAAAATTTAATTTTTAATGGTTTTCAACCAGAATACGTCCAAACGGAACTGTTAAAGAGTCAGCGAATGAAACAAATGTTAAATTGGATACATTCCCATTATGCGGAAAAAATCATGTTAGAGGATATTGCAAGAGCGGGCGGGTTGAGTCGATCTGAATGCTGTCGATACTTCAAACGAATATTAAAAACTACACCATTAAATTATGTTATGGATTATCGAATTCAAAAAAGCTTAGTATTATTGCAACAAGCAGAGTCTAATGTTACTGAAGTTGCCTATAGTGTAGGCTTTAATAGTACAAGCTATTTTATCGAGAAATTTAGAAAGTCAATGAACATGACACCATTTGCATACAAAAAATATAAAATGAATGATGACTAATTATATTATGTTGGCAAAATCAAGCTCTGACTGCTAATAGAAGTCAGAAGGGCGCAAAGATACCAACAACAAATAAAGGAGTGAAACATAGTTTAGCTGTAACTATGTTCACTCCTTTATTTTATCTGTTTCTTACAAGTCTATTTTTATTCAAAAAGTGACAGCGTGTCATCTTATAATTGACAAATGACACAGTGTCACGTATTATTAAAATATAAAAAGTGACACTATGTCATAATTGTGTGGCAAAGGCTTATAAAATTAAAAACCAGTAGGAGGGTTTCTTTTGATACATTTCATGAACGACATGCCGAATACTGCAAAAAGAGAATTAGAAAAACTAGAAGAAATCATATCTCCATTTATGAAAAAAGCTTCTAAATATGCATTATTTTCGTTTCCTTTAGTCACTTTCTCTGTGATTAATCTGTTTCTATTATTATTTGCTGCATCAGATCAGCAATACTCGGCGACAACCATTGTCATCTTTGCAGTTATTGGTGCAATTGGGTTGGCGTTATCAAAAGAGTCGAAGCTAAAGCAAAGAGAGATTCAAAAGATGAGTTCAGAATACATCATTGAGAGAATTAAGAAGAGTGAATTAGCGTCAGACCATCTAAAAAAAGAGTATATTAACCTTGTAAAGGAACAGCCTCTATTGGCCATGCAGCACTTCATCACATTTTTGAAGAAAGAAGATCAAGCAAATTAAGAAGAAGCATTACTCAATAAGTGAAGAACTTTTTGGGATTATAAAGTCTTATGTATAAAGAGCACTGGGATATAAAATCCCAGTGTAGAAATAATAAGATCAATGGCTTACCAACCAAATCTTATCTTATGTCTAATTATATAGAAGAACTATTACAATCTAATGTTAACCAACTTAATAAAAATAACAGTTTCATATCATATCTATATAATTTTGTAAAAAAGCGTGAATAATTTTCCAATATTACAAAAAATTCTTTGCTAAGGATTTTTTATCTTTTAAAATCCTTACCTACTTATATTCGCACTTTCTCGACGAGATACATTAGAAACGAGCTGGCGATAAGTGATAAAAACCAAATATCGTCGTAAAGGAGATGAGAACCGAAACAAACGAAACAAGAGAAGGAAACGGTCTTCATCATGGGGATGAGAACCGAAACAATAGAAGCAAGAGAAGGAAACGGTCTTCATCAAAGGGATGAGAACCGAAACAAACGAAACAAGAGAAGGAAACGGTCTTCATCAAGGGGATGAGAACCGAAACAAACGAAACAAGAGAAGGAAACGGTCTTCATCAAGGGGATGAGAACCGAAACAACCGAAGGAAGAGAAGGAAACGGTCCTCATCAAGGGGATGAGAACCGAAAAAAACGAAACACGAAAAGGAAACGGTCTTCATTATGGGGATGAGAACGATTCTTCAATGGACGCCATTGTTGAATTCTACAAACCTAAATTTTCCTAGTGGTACAAAGAGGTAGAGGGCTAATTTCTAAATAGAGCGCTTTTATGAACAAACAAAAGCCTAATTTCTCTCTTACAATACTGAGAAATTAGGCTGTTTTTATTTTGGTTTAACCATCCATCTCTACTTCTAGGATTTCTTCGGTTGTGGCGTTGATTTTGATTTCTATATCGGAGTTATTGTTGTCATATTCAATCGTAAACGTTTGTTTTCCATCGTCAGCTTCCAATGACCAGCCTGTTGGAGATAGTCCTTCTACTTCGGCTTTTGTAGCAGCGATTTCAATGGCTTTTGCTGGGTCAATAATGGTTGAAAAATCTAATGTTTCATCAGGATCTCTTTCTATTTCAACTTCATTTTCCTTAATTTCTTTTGTAGTGGCATCAATTTCTGTTTCATATTCTTTTGATGAATCAAAACCGTCAATATCATAATGTAATCGACCCGAGTCGGTATCTAAGTCAACAGATTCTATTTCCGCGTCAGGATGAGCTTCTTTAAAAATGTTTACGGCCTCTGCCAGTGAGACAGTTGGATTTGTTATATCAACAGTTTTGGAATTGTTTGTTGTATCCGATTTGCTAGAATCTTGAGCAGCATTTTCATTCGTTGTACTTGTATCGTCTGTATTAATGGCATTATTCGTAGTACTTGGTTGATTTGTACTTTTCACATTTTCTTCTGTTGTATCGGTACCACATGCTGTTAATAAAAGCAGAGTACATCCTGTTATCATTAATTTTTTTAACATATTAAATCTCTCCTCATCTATTGTTTGGAATTGACTTCCTGTTCTTTAATCATGCTACTCTTTGATCATAAAGATTAAACATTAGAAAATGATGAGAAATAGATTAGATTTACATAACTTTGATTGATGAAGTATGGCGAGGGAGGTTATCGTGTTCCTAAAACTCAATTTTTGGCATAGCGCTTTGAGTTTGCCATGTTTCCTTACCTAGCCCAATATGCTCAATTGTGATAGGGTGATAGTATCTCAAATAAAGGATGTTAATAGATTGAATCATAAAAATAAAGAACAAATGCCTTATATATACACTTTTTCCTACCGTAAGGGTGAAGAAGAATCCTTATGTACCTTAGAAATGCGATCCCTTTTTAGAAAAGTCTCTGAAACTAGTATCTTGGAGAGTGAGATCAAAGTCGATCCAAGCCGAAGCCCTTTTATCAAAGAAAGGGTAGAAGTAGTCTGTGAATCAACGCATTTGGAAGAGATTTTCATGCAAATTGAGGCTTTACCATTAATGGGAGAAACCTTTAAGGTTATTTTTGTTAAAAATCCTGATCTGGAAAAAGTGGAGTTTGCGGAAAGACGTAAGATTGAACGAGAAGTTGGATTACGTATTCCAGGTGAAGCCGAACTGGTAAAACCTGAGAAAATGTTTGGCATTATGTTTGTAAATGGACGCTGGGTATTTGGTCCATACGTAAAGAATGAAGCGATATGGCACCAACACCAGCAGAAGCCAAATGGTTATTCAACCGCGCTCAGTACGCGTGTAGCGAGGGCGGTTGTTAATATTGCCGTACCGAACCCATCTGGCATTAAGGCGATAGATCCATGCTGCGGAATTGGAACGGTCCTTGTTGAAGCATTATCGATGGGAATTGACATCGATGGAAGTGATATTAATCCACTGATCCTCCAAGGAACGAGGGAGAATATTGCCCATTTTGGATTCCAAGGGGAAGTAGTAAAAAGAGATGTAAGAAACGTGGAAAAAAATTATGACGTAGCCATCATTGATTTGCCGTACAATTTATGTTCTGTGATCTCACCAGAAGAACAGCTTGAAATGCTCCAAAGTGCGCGCCGATTTGCGAAAAAGCTCGTCGTTGTAACCGTTGAACCCATCGATCCCATCATAGAGAAAGCTGGATTTGACATTGTTGACCGTGGAGTTGCTACAAAGTCCAGGTTTGTACGAGAGGTTATTGTTTGTGAATAACGAATGCGATGGCTATTTTTAAATAACGTAGCGGTGGAAATTTTTCCCCTCATGACTGGAGTTTAAGTATTTAAAATAAAGGATTTCAGTCATAAGCTGACGAATAACATGATAAAGTTATTCTTTTTTTAGAACGGTGGTGTAATGATGGAACGATTTACAATCCCTCCAGACGAAAAAACGATTGTCAGTACATCGAGCAAAGGTGATCAATCAAAATGGCTAGTCGGGGATAAATGGATTAAGGAGAATACGTTTGGCTACGAAAATATGGCTGAATATGTCGCTTCTCTAATACTAGAAAGCTCAACCCTTCCAAAAAACTCCTATGTTTCTTATACACCCTGCTTAATCGAAAAGCCTGATGGAACGGTTACAGAAGGCTGCTACTCAGATGATTTTCGCGGTTCCTTACAGGAAGTGACGCTTGAACGGTTATTTGAAGCGAATTTTGAAACAACCGATGAAATCGTAAATCATCCTCGTTATTCAACAGAAGAGAAGTTCCAGACCCTAATAGAAAAAATATATACACTCATAGGATTAGATGTTTCTTGTGAACTAGCCCAGATGTTAGCTTTTGATGCGTTGATACTAAATGAGGACCGGCATACCAATAATATTTTGTTCCTATTGGATCCTAAAACGGAACACTGGCAGCTAGCTCCGTTGTTTGATCATGGCTTAAGTTTGCTGTCAGATTTGAAGGATTACCCAATAAGTAAGCCTTTAAATATTATAAAAAGACAAGTAAAAGCAAAGCCATTTAGTGTGTCATTTGAGAAGCAATTAGCTTTGTATCAAGGACCGCCGTTTATCAAGCGTTCCTTACTCCTTGATAAATTAGACACAGCACCTTATGATTTAGGCAGAGCAAAGGATGTAGCGATTTTTCAATTAAATGAAGATTCACTGCAGCGACTCATGATTGATTAAGGGGGTGCCAAAGTTGATCGATTATATGAAATTTGATGTCATGTTCTTTGATGAGGTCATTGCGAGTGTTGATTTAAAGCCGAAGGAGGGTGATAGTCCCTACGTGATTAATTATATCAAAGGCTTTAACAAACAATTTTCCCCTAATCCAGAAGGTTATATTACGAAAGAGGAATTAGAAAGATGGCTGAAGTGGCGGGTGTTTCCCCCAACAAGGGTCAACGCGGATGAATTACTTGCATCTCTTGGTCTAACCAGCTATAACCGTTGGGCGATTGTGCGAAAAACACATGGGGTCATGGCGGATGATGAAATATGGCTGCGTTTTAAAGGAGAAAACTTGAAACATCGGGATATCACGTTGCGTAGTTACCTTTATTATCCTGATCAAGCACTGTAACACATAAGGGATAGCGATTGGGAATTCTATTCCTGGCGCTGCCCTTTTTTAAAAAAGTCCATTACCTTTTGGTACTGCTTCAAAATAGTTCCCACCTTTATGCCCCTTACATCCCTACAATCAGCTGCTGCTCGATTGCTCAATCATAAATCCTCAGTTTTCCATCATCAACAACAACGTCTGACATTATCATCCTAAGCTATTAAATTAATGTCATTTCCTGTATTTACGCGCTGATCTCTTCTAAAGCTAGGCACTTGGATTAAGTATATCTTTGATTTTCTCCACTTCTAATTTTGACAATCAAGTGAACCATTCCGTTTCTGTGAGCTACATCACATCTATATCGATTGATGGTTGTTACTATTTATTTAGTTAATAAATTCACAAACCTATTAATCAGTTATTGATTCGAAAAATTAAGGACAACCAAGAAGGTTTAGAATGTAGGAGGAAGTAAAATGAGTATGTTTTGTTTTCAATGTCAAGAAACAGCAAATGGAACTGGATGCACAGTAGCCGGAATTTGTGGGAAAAAAGATGATTTAGCAAATATGCAGGATTTATTGGTTTATGTAGTAAAGGGAATTGCGATTGCTCTTACAGAAGCTAGAGAACTAGGAATTAAGAACAGCAAAGCTGATGAGTTTATCGTTAATAGTCTATTTATGACAATCACAAATGCAAATTGGGATAAAAATGATTTTTATAATAAAGTTAGACAAGGTTTGGAAATTCGTGAAGAGATAAAATCATCGATTCAAAATAATGGCTCTGAATTATGTAATAGCAGTGATTATGTTAATTGGCATGGTGAGTCCAATTTTGATTTCGAAACGAAAGCAGCTTCACAAGAGGTAAGCGTTCTTGCGACAAAAGATGAAGATATTCGTTCATTAAGAGAACTAATCACGTATGGATTAAAGGGAATGGCTGCGTACCTTAAACACGCATCACATTTAAGCTATAAAGATGACACTCTTTATGCATTTATGCAAAAGACATTGACGCAAATAACAGATGATAATGCTACAATGCAAGAATTAATTGACCTTTCAATGGAAGTTGGAAAATATGGTGTTCACGCGATGGAATTATTAGATACTGCAAACACTTCCACATATGGCCATCCGGAGGTTACGAAAGTAAACATCGGTGTTCGTCAAAATCCTGGAATTTTAATTAGTGGACATGACCTTAAAGATATCGAACAATTATTAAAGCAAACTGAGGGCACGGGTGTTGATGTGTATACACATAGTGAAATGCTTTCTGCCAATTATTATCCAGCATTTAAAAAATATGATCACTTTGTTGGAAACTACGGAAATGCTTGGTGGGAACAAAAACGTGAATTTGAAAGCTTTAATGGTCCGATTCTTATGACAACCAACTGTATTGTGCCACCAAAAGCTTCTTACAAAGATAGAATGTACACCACTGGCGCGACAGGAGTAGAAGGTGTCACTTATATTGAAGAGCAAGAGGATGGAACAAAAGATTTCTCTGTGATTATTGAACATGCGAAACAATGTGAGCCTCCTATTGAAATTGAAAAAGGAGAGATTGTTGGAGGATTTGCACATAATCAAGTAGCTCAAGTTGCCGATCAGGTAGTGGATGCAGTGAAAAATGGAGATATTAAGCGATTCTTTGTTATGGCAGGATGCGATGGACGCCATAAGAGTAGAACTTATTATAAAGAATTTGCAGAAGAACTTCCGAAGGATACGATCATCCTAACAGCAGGTTGTGCTAAATATCGATACAATAAGCTTGAGTTGGGTGATATCAATGGTATTCCGAGGGTGCTTGATGCTGGTCAATGTAATGATTCATATTCACTTGTCATGACAGCATTAAGATTAAAAGATGCTTTCGGTTTGGAAAGTGTTAACGATCTTCCGTTGTCTTATAATATCGCTTGGTATGAGCAAAAGGCAGTCATCGTATTCTTATCACTACTTTACCTAGGTGTGAAAAACATTCATGTTGGGCCTACATTACCAGCATTCCTATCACCAAATGTAACAAACTTCTTAGTAGAAAACTTTGGTGTAGGAGGCATTACGGATACAAAAGAAGATATCGATATGTTCATGGGTGCAGTTTTGAACTAAAAATATATAGAGCACACCTCGTTTTCTTAGAAATAAGAAAGCGGGGTGTTTTTTTTCTATCAAAATGTGTGCCCCACACACGCTGGACACATAGCTTAAATTAGGATAGATTGAAATAATAGCACTAGCACACAGATACAGGGGATAATGAATATGATACATACGTACTTAGGGAAGACAATCCGGTATGAGGTAAAGTATAAAAACCGAACTTCTATCGGAATTTCGATAGATTCCTATGGGAATATTGAAGTCCAAGCTCCGAAAAGGACATCTGATGAAAGAGTGATTCAGGTATTAGAGGCTAATTGGGATCTTATTTTGCAAAAGACAGAAGAAATGATGGATAGATTAGATGGTCCGCAGGAAAAGGTTTACGAAAATGATGAGAGTTTTCTATATTTGGGTCGTCACTACCCAATAAAAATCTACCAAGATAAGAATAGAGCGCAAGATCATGTTGCGTTTGTTGGTGAAAATCTTCATATATACGTGAAACAGCTTGATGATGAAAAAATGAAACAAGCTTTAAAACGATTTTACTATCAGCAGTGTAAGGCATTAGTCGAGACGAGCATCGCTTCTTTTCAACCTAACTTTAAAACAAAACCACGCTCAATCAAAATTACTGATAATAAACGCACATGGGGAACCTGTGATGCAAAGCATCATTTAACCTTTAATTGGAGGCTGGCTATGGCACCAAAAGAGGTAATCGACTATGTTGTCGTTCACGAAATGTGTCATATGGTACATCTGAATCACGACCGCTCTTTCTGGCGCCTTGTTGGAAAAATAATGCCTGACTACAAGGAAAAAGAAAAATGGCTGGCTTTATCGAACTGGAAAATGACTGTATAGGTGTGCACGAGAGATGATTTCCCTATGTAAAATAAAGGGAGAAATTCCACTTAAATAGGGAAATAGCCATATTTCCCTAAAAATAAGGGGAGAAATTCCAGTTATTTGAGCCAAAATCTTTGGATTTTGTCTCATTTAGACTAGTTAACGGGAAATTCTCCGCTTATATCTGCTTCTTAAGCCTCCTCCCTGTCCGTTAAGGGGAAATTCTCCTCTTATGAATTGTTCGAATACCTGATGTGCAGTCCATTTTTCTTTAAAAAGGGTAAACGGTGCCGTGATCAGATTTATTCATCTCAGAAAATTGTAATAAAAGCTTCAGACGATGATAACCAATCGTTCATTTTTTGCAGTTTCAAAAAACCATAGATGAACATAATAAAAAGAATAAGCCTAGGAGTGGTAATAATGAATGATTTTCTTCAAGTGGGTGCAAATACAGTGTTAAGTTCACCAAAAGGTACTGTCACTGTTAGCTACGAAATGTCTAATGCTATCGATATTTCCTTAACAGCTTTCCTTTTAACTGCTTCAGACAAGGTACAGGGAGATAGCGGGATCATCTTTTATAATCAACCAGAGAGTGCTTCTGGTGCGGCTACTCTTTTACCGGAAGAAATAACAGGGAATACAAAAATACATAAAATCAATTTTGACATGAGTAGAGTGCCTGAAGGTATTACGAAAATAGCGATAACTCTAACAGAGGATAATAGCAGGGGTTTTTCAAATGTAAAGAATTTAAAGGCCGAGATCTCTACCGATCATAGTACTTTCCAATTAACCCCATCGAGTTTCACAAATGAAAATGGAATTGTAGTATTAGAATTATATTTAAGGAATGGTCAGACGAAGGCAAAATCAATTTGGCGCGGGTTTGAATCTGGGCTTGAGGGGCTATGTAAAAATTACGGTGTTGAGGTTGAAGCTGATGAGCAATCACCTAACACTATTCAAAAACAAACCCAAAATAAACCCGAGCCTCTAAATGTTCCTGAAGATCAATCTAGCCAAAACACAATGTCAACGATAAGCCTTGAAAAGGTAAAGGGGAAGGTAAGTCTCGACAAAGGGCAAAAACCAGTGATCATTGATAAAACACCAGAAATTACTGCCACGGTTTCTTGGAAGACTGGGACCGATTATGATATCTATGCTTTAGTTTATACAAAGGATGGCAGGCAGGTAGATGTAGCGATGTTTGGGGCGAATGGAACACCTCCCCTCAGGAGTTATGGCAACGGAGCAGTAGAACATATGGGGGATGTCAGAAGAGATAACCGGTCCACAAAGACAGAAGTCATTAAATTAAGATTAAATGATGATATTCTCGCAGTGGTTCCTGTGGTATATTCTGCTCAGTCAAATGGAACAGGTTCATTCTACAGATACAAAGTGTCTATGAGTATCGATAATCAAAGTGGAACATCCGTTACCATCTTCGCCAAGAATGCGAATAATAATGACAGAATCTATTCCTGTGTACCCGGTATCCTTCATAATACCCCAGATGGAGTTATGATAAGTCCATTGGAGCTTTATAGTAAACCAGACTCGGAGCGTAGACCTAAACTTAGAATGGGGTCTTCAAATATGGTGGAAGTTATTATGGATGAAGGACCAATAAATGATTATAAGTAGACGACAATAAAATAGAAGATTATAACCCTATCTGATACATAAGGTAAAAGTAGGAGGGTTCCTTTCTGTGTTTTTGAAGTTTGACAAACGAGACACAAGTCTTATCAGACCAAAAAGAAAGGACATTACCTATAATGAGTAAAGTCCTTTCTTTTACTAAGCACTAGATTTTGTATTATTCATGAGCATAATCATCTCTTTAAGTTTACTTTGTTATCTTTCTAGATTCGCGCGTGGCCGGGTATAAATTCGTCCTGTTATTTTACCTTCTATAAATTGTTGTAATGCCAGATCAAGTTCTTCAAATGGAACTTCTGTTAATGTAAGGGGGAGTTTGCCTTCAGATAGTAGTTCATAAATTTGATCTAATTCTTCTTTAGTAGATCCTAAAGAACCTTTTAGTTCAACACGTTTTGTCACTAATGCCGCTGTATTAATCGTGGCTTTATTTTTACCCATCCCTACTTGCACGACGCGTCCTCCGTCCACAACAGCTTTTATCGCTTCTGCCGTTGTCGTACCGAAACCAGCAAAATCAATGATCACATTAGGTTTTAAGTGTTTTAATTCCCGAACCTCTGTGAAACAAGCTTTTGCACCATTTTGTATAGCTGTATCAAAGGTACTTTCATTAATATCGACTCCATATACAGTTGCTCCAGCCATTGCCGCGATTATAAGTCCATTCATCCCAAGGCCGCCAAGACCAATAATCCCCACTACATCGCCAATACGAATATCTGCTGTGTCTCTAACTGCATGGTAAGCGGTAGCAATGGCATCAACAGCGACTGCAGCTTCCTCAAATGAGACATTATCTGGAATATGTACTAGTCTTTCGGCACGAACTAAAGCTTTCTCTGCATATCCGCCATCTACATATAAGCCAGGGGCACTTCCAGCATTTGGTCCTTCATGAGACCCAAGGCCTTTTTTAGTTTCACCAGGAATACGAAAAAGTCCCACGCCAACACGGTCACCAACGTTAAAGCCCGAAACTCCTTCACCGATATCCGTTATGGTACCAGCGACCTCATGTCCAAGAACAATCGGAATTTTAGAAATCCAGCCTTGTCCTGTACCATCCACAATCCCTACGTCTGAGTGACACATACCTGCTGCCTCTACATTAATGACGACCCATCCTGGCTTTACTTCAGGTTCAGGTATATTTACTAGTTCAATCGTATTAGGTTGTCCAGTGTAATGCCATGCTTTCATGTAACACACCCCTTTTTGAAAATTCAGATTTTTATTTTAAAACAACTATATGAAAGTTATTCAGAATTGTCAAATAATTTAATAGTGAGTCATTTCTCAAGGGAAATATATCTATGATAATATTTTGATAGATACTGTTAAAATGAAACTATGAGCTTCGTGCGGAATAGGAACTTAAAAGGAGAGTGAAATTGTGAACGATAAAGAGATAATAGCTGCCTTTGAACAGGCAGAGATCAATTTGCTCGTTGAACTGCGAATGGGAAATGGTTTCCATGAAAAGGAATATGATAAGTTAGTTGAGGCACTTACCGTTTGTGCGAATGAATGGGAGAGTCGTGCAAGTATACCGGGCGAAGTCGTTCATACTTTAGTTGGACTATATGATGAGTTGTACAACTTTTCATTAATATATGATGATGAAGAATCAGCCCGTATAAAAAAAGCAGCACATACTACCAAAAAGCTTATACAAAGATGTACGAAAGAAAAGGGAGAAACAGAACCTGAAAAAGCGGAAGTGATTGCTGGGTTGATTGAGAAAATCAACGAGGACGGAAACTTTTTTAAAAAACTTCAAAATGGCAAAGGAATGGATGAACAACAATTTGAAAGAATCTATCATGAATTAAAGGATATGATCGACGAGGTGTATTCGTGGGAAGAAATTCCAAAGGTTATGGTAAATATTTTGATTGATCTTCGTGAATTAGATTTGTTTGTCGGTCAATATCGAGATGAGTACAAACAACAGGAAGAGGCAAATAAAATTTATGATGCGTACGAACGTATATTTAGTTTGATTTTTGGTTGAACGATAGGACGGTTCTCGGAATATGACGTTTCGAGAATATATTTGATTGAACGAGAATAAGCCGGTTGTTTTCGCGAAAAAAAACAATTTATCGCGAATATCTAGCAATGAACGAGAATATCCAGCTCACGAACGAGAATAAATAAACCTCAATTAAAACCGATCCAGATTTGTAAAATTAAGAAATTGGATACGATGCATTTTGAGAGGATTTGAAGTGATCTATGCTTTTTATCATCAGGCATCTGTATCAATTTTTTTTATAAATAGATATTCATTGACAAAAGCATAAAGAATAGTGTAAATTTTAACTATACATTTGAATAGTTCTCCTAAAGGGGAGTAGCTTTTACAGCAAAGTCGTCATTACGGAGATGCATATCTCTCGGCTTTGTTGGCAGCATAATTGTTGTTAGCAAGACCTTTACCAAAAAACGGTAAAGGTCTTTTTGTTTTCTTCAGGGAAAAAGCCTTTACCGGCATACGGTAAAGGCTTTTTTGTTTTTTGAACAAGAAATTGTACTAAAAAAAGAGAGGATGAGAGATTTGAGGAAAAAGCATAACCTTGTAGAGTTGGTCAAAAGCAATAAAGAGGATCTGTTAAACGATAAAAAACAGCTGGAAAAGTTAGAACAACGCCTAGAAGAAAGACGCTCGCTAGGGTCAAAAAAAGTTAATAAATAAAGGGGGAATAAAAATAATGCTATTAAGAAAGTATATGTCACTCATAGGGATAGGATCTGCAAAAGTGGACCTTATACTCGAAAAAGACGTATATCGTGCTGGTGATGCAGTAGAAGGATATTTTGTCATAACGGGAGGGACCATTTCACAACAGTTAAAACGAATTGACTGTGATCTAGTTATGGAGGAATTGAAAACAGATAAAAGAGAAGTAATGGATTCTGTCACAATCCTAACAAAGCAATCTATACAGTCAGGGGCAGAAACTCGGATAGACTTTAATTTTCATATCCCAAAGACTGCTAGTCTATCAACAAATTCGCTACAATACCACTTTCACACGATTCTTAACTTTGATAAAGGTGTACAAAGCGTAGATCACGATGTCATTCGAATTGTTAAGTAGAAAATTAACTTTATAGAAAATATTGGGTAACTTAAAAGGAGGACGATGTTATGGAGTTTTCACTGATATTAGAATATGGCTGGGTTTTATTATTATTAGTTGGTCTTGAGGGGCTGCTTGCTGCTGATAATGCACTTGTGTTAGCCATTATGGTTAAGCATCTACCTGAAAAAGAAAGAAGAAAGGCCTTGTTCTACGGGCTTGCTGGAGCATTTGTCTTCAGGTTTCTTTCCTTATTTATCATTTCTTTCTTAATAGATGTATGGCAAATACAAGCAATTGGTGCCCTTTATCTGTTATTTATTGCAATCAATCATATTGTCAGAAAGCTGATTAGTAAAGGACATGTGGAGGAGTCTGAAAAAAAGAAAAAGAAGGAATCTGGTTTTTGGGTTACCGTATTGAAAGTGGAATTAGCCGATATCGCTTTTGCGATAGACTCTATTCTTGCAGCTTTTGCATTGGCGATGACATTATCACCAACACCTCTTCCGAACATTGGAGGTATGGATGGCGGTAAATTCCTTGTTATCTTTATTGGAGGATTATTAGGAGTCATTCTTATGCGTTTTGCCGCTGATATCTTTGTAAGGTTGTTACATAAAAAACCAGGTTTGGAAATTGCGGCTTTTGCTATAGTCGGATGGGTTGGGGTAAAGCTCGCTGTCTTAACATTAGGGCATGAAGCAATCGGAATTATTCCTCATGAATTTGCCCACTCCACAACATGGAAGGTGATCTTTTACGTTGTATTAATTGTAATTGCTACAGCTGGCTGGTTCCTATCTAAGGAAAAAGAAGTACAGGAAAACGCCGCTTAACATTTTGAGAATAAGTTTTAATCGAAGGTACCATAATCTATGGTACCTTTTTGCCTATTGGGGGACAACTATGATTTTGGCCACGTAACATCTCAACTTAAAGTGATAATACTATATAAATTGGAAAAACTACTCCTTAGGAAGGGAGGGATTGAAAATGTCTGTAAAAAAATGTTTAACACGAATAGTCGCTTTGTTTGCAATGTTTGTGGTTATGACAAATTCAGGTTCACTCGGTGTATTTGCGGAAGTAAAACCTTTGGAGACGACTAAAGCGATTGAAATCGAATTGAACGATAATTACTTTAATCCGAAAGAAATCACAATTCCCAATGGAAAAACGACAATGTTAATATTGAAGAACAAAGGTAGAAAAGAACACACCTTCACAGTGGAAGAGCTGAAAATTGATGAGGAAGTCCAGCCTGGAAAAGAAAAAACCATTTCCGTGAAACCTCAAAAATCCGGTACATATGAACTGATCTGTCGGTACCATCTTCAGGAAGGCATGGTTGGAAAAGTAATAGTCGAATAAGAAGCAGGGCTAATTGAGCCTTGCTTTTTTTATGGGTCAACGGTAGTAGTGTTATTAAATATTAATAAAGGTTGTGAAATTCTGAGCAATTTATTGGAAATTGCTCATTATTTTCAGTAAATTATAAGGTGTAAAGCATATTAATTATAATTTTGATTGAATGAATACATAGATTGGAGGTCATCTTTATGAAGCCATTACATAATAAAGTGGCAATTGTAACCGGAAGCAGCAGAGGGATTGGTGCAGCAACGGCTGTTTTACTAGCGAAAGCTGGAGCCGATGTTGTGATTAATTATCAAAGCTCTGAAAAAGAGGCTTTAGCTGTTCTTACAGAGGTAGAAACAACTGGACAAAAAGGGAAGGTTGTACAAGCTGATGTCAGAACAACAGAAGGCGTAAAGACTCTTGTTGATGAGACGATTCGTGAGTTTGGGAAGGTTGATATTCTCATAAATAATGCAAGTATTAACTTTGCATTCAAACCATTTACGGAAATGAGCTGGGAGGAATTTTCCTATAAGTTAAATAACGAGATGAGTTCAGCTTTTCATTTATGCCAAGAGGTCGTTCCCCATATGGAGAAACAAGGAGGAGGAAAAATTGTATTAATATCTAGTTCTCTATCTCGAACTCCTTCACATGGATTCATTGCTCATGGCACAGCCAAAGCAGCTCTTGCAACATTTGCTAAATACTTAGCACAAGAACTAGGACCGAAAAATATTGTAACCAATGTTATTTCTCCTGGTTTGGTCATAACAGATGCAACAAAGGATCAAGCTCCAGAAACGCAAGAGATGCTTAGAAACTTAACACCATTGCAGCGTCTAGCAGAGCCTGAGGATATTGCAGGGGCCATTTTAAGTCTGGTAGCTAACTGGAATGGGCATATAAATGGTGCTTATATTCCTGTTAACGGTGGAATTGATATGAGCTAATGTGGAAACAAGAAATATGAAACAGTAAGAAATCTTTTAACTAACTTAATGATTCAAGGAGCAGTCTCAAAATAAGAGGCTGCTCCTTGAATTTTTTAATGAAACGTTACGATCTTTTCTAGGCTAAAACGATGATGCTCATAGCCTTCTTGATCAGCAATGCCAAATGGAACCATGGATGCAAATTTCACGTGTTCTTTTAAGCCTAGTATTTCTTTGACTTTTTCTTGATCAAAACCAAGCATTGGGACACTTGCATAGCCAAGACCTTGAATCGTTACTAAAAGAACTCCAAGAGCAATATTTGTTTGGGTTAATCCCCATTGTCCTCTTTCTTCCACACTCATTCCTCCAAAAAATGAGGAAAGGTTGGCTACCTCTTCTTGTTGTCGATCTGGTGACAAACCAGGGTGGACCGTTTCAGGTAAGTTTTCAATGACGTCTTCCATATCACTAATCACCATTACAACAGCAGGGGCAGATGTTACTTGCTGTTGTCCATAGGCAGCTTCTTTCAGTTTTTCTTTAACCGTTGTATCGGTGACAACATGAAATCGCCATGGTTGAAGATTCCAAGCACTTGGAGATAAGCGGACAAGTTCAAAAATTTTATTGAGATCTTCCTGCGGTATTGGTTCTTGTTTAAACTTTCTTATACTGTGCCGAGATTCTATAGCCTCTGGTACGGAAAGAATGTTTTGCATGGTTTGAGTTGCCAAACTACCCTCTCCTTTGAACTTCATTTTGTAGAGAATTCTACGGATTTAGTATTCGCATTGAATCATTTCTGGATAGGTGTAAATTATTTGAAATAGTAGGGAGCAGATTCTGGTATCTTTCTTGAACTTTTTTAGTGGAAATTGCATTTAGAGTTATTGGGAATACTAAAGCGTACGGAAGCATGAAAATATAAGTAAAACAGGGGCGGAAAAATGACAATCAAAATTAAAATTTATTCTGATTATGTTTGACCATTTTGCTTTATAGCGGAGGCTCCGCTAGAAGAGGCAATTAAGGGAAAGGATGTTGAAGTAGAATGGATGCCCTTTGAATTGCGCCCTTATCCCACGGAAACGTTAAAACCAGAAGGAGATTATCTCCAAACAACTTGGAGAAATTCCGTTTATCCAATGGCTGACCATTTTGGTGTGAAAATCACTTTACCAAGTGTTTCACCCCAGCCGTATACACATTTAGCATTTGAAGGGTATCAATATGCGAAGGAACTAGGGAAAGGAAATGAATACAATCATCGTATGATGAAGGCTTTTTTTCAAGAAGAACAGGATATAGGTGATATAGAGGTCTTAACAAAGTTAGCAGGAGAGTTGGGACTTGATCAACAGGAATTCCGAAAGGTGCAAGAATCGAGGAAGTACAGAGATGCACATCAAAAGGCCCTTCAGCATGCGTATACTGAAGCGAATATCCAGGCTGTTCCAACCTTTATTATTGGGGAAACTGAGGTTAGAGGTATGCGTTCAAAAGGTGAATTAGCAGAAATAATAGATAAGGAATTATCGAAAGGACAAGAAGGAAAAAGCCTTTGAATATGTAATTGGGTTTCTTTCTAATTTAGGAATCACTGGTTATGGTTCGGGGCTATCATCAACCATGCGTAGAGATATAAGTGCAATGTAAGCAAATTTTATAACCAAAATTGGCGCATTTGTGGAAGATGGGATGAATTTAATGATTGAAAGAGAATGGTTAGAACAACCTCCAAAGGTAGGGGACCGAGAGAAGTGATCTTCTAAAAGGATATTACTTGTGAGATATGTAATTGTAATGAGCCTACTTGCATCATAAACATGGTGCTGTTTTACCTTTCAATATATGGGACAAAAGCTTGACACGTTAAATGAAATGATCATGAATGGACGGACTGCGACGAGCAGTCCTTTTTACATTAAATTTTGTTATAATTGCTAAGAGAAAATTTGCTAAACAGTAAAGGAGATTATTAGTTAAATGGAGAATAAAATACAACCGCAGCAGCTTGGTTTGGTGTCAGATTTAATGAAGGCTATCGACAATGATGATGTTGAATTATTTTTAGAAACCCTATGTAGAGAGGACCGTTCTTACATATATGGCGCTTTTAAAGCGTTGCAAAGCAATGGGTATGAGGAGTTAACGCTGGAGAATTGGGAAAAAGAGAGTTTTAGAAAAATCAAAGAGAAATTTAAAGACAATAAAGGTGATTATGGGGTTGTACCACAGGTAAGATATCATGATAAATTAACAGGTGACATTTTCTTGCAAAAAGCTTCAAAGGATGGCAGTCCTAACATAGAAGAGACAGAGATAAAGTATATTACCTTACCTGTCATCTTACAAACAAGCTTAACCGAAGATGATGAAATTGTTGGTGAGTGGAAATTATCTTTATTTGTGAGTGAAGCTTAAGTTGGTCAATTTAATGCTAGTACTAGCATTATCTTCACGCTTACCAGCATTAAATCGCGTCTAACCAGCATTATATTAACTCTTACCAGCATTAAATGTATATTTAATACTAGTACTAGTATTATTTAATACCCCTTGCAGGTATATCGCTACAAAAAGTCACAGGAAAAATACTTCCTCTTCAATGTATGATTGACTCAAATCGAAAAAGGAGGGCTCATTTTTGATTGAGTTCTCTTTTACTGTGCACTTATTGCAAGCTTGAACCCCAATCACCCGAAAAGTCCTCAATTAGAAAACGATATTCGCAAATTTACGGAAGGGTATCGCGCAAATACCATCTTGCACTCGAAACAAAATCATTTTAGTTTAGACCAATTTAGTCAAACCAACGATTCTCCATGTGTAAATGAAGGGCGTGGGGGCGCGGTTGGAATAGATAAGCTTTCTTCACCAAGGGGAATCATGACAGGCACCATCTAGAAATTAGATGGTGCCTGCTATTTTTTATATTGACAAAATATACAGAAATATTTTAATGTTTTATATGTAAACCAAATTAATAAATAGGTTAACATTTAAACCTACATAAGCCTTATTCATCAATCGGGGGGAGAAAAATGCAGTCGAGTTTAATTGAGAAAAGTAAAAAGTATCTTTGGTTACCGTTTACACAAATGAAAGATTATGATGAGAATCCAATCATTATTGAGAGCGGTAACGGTATAAAAGTGAAGGATATCGAGGGGAAAGAGTATTACGATGGATACTCTGCCCTATGGTTGAATGTTCATGGTCACCGAAAAAAAGAATTGGATGACGCCATAAAGGCCCAGCTTGATAAAATTGCTCATTCTACTTTGCTGGGGATGTCCAATGTTCCCGCAACTGAGCTTGCAGAAAAACTGATTGAAATAAGTCCCGAGAAACTAACGCGAGTTTTTTATTCAGACAGTGGAGCAGAGGCGATGGAAATTGCTCTTAAAATGGCCTATCAATACTGGATGAATATAGGCAGAACCGAAAAGAAGAAATTTATTGCCATGCAAAATGGCTACCACGGCGATACGATTGGGGCGGTTAGTATAGGGTCCATCGATCTCTATCATCAAGTATATGGTCCATTAATGTTTGAGAGTTTTAAAGCACCGATCCCAGATGTCTATCATTCAAAAAGTGGAGATCCTGTTCAGTGCAGAGAGGAATGCTTGGCTATTCTTGAAAAGTTGTTAGAGGAACATCACCATGAAATCGCAGCTCTAACGATCGAATCGATGGTACAA
The DNA here is from genome assembly GCF_900156875.1 of Robertmurraya dakarensis. Taxonomy (GTDB): domain Bacteria; phylum Bacillota; class Bacilli; order Bacillales; family Cytobacillaceae; genus Robertmurraya; species Robertmurraya dakarensis. Next base: position 817,236 of record NZ_LT707409.1, read on the forward strand.
GGTGCTGGTGGAATGATTGTGATGCCAGAAGGATTTTTATCAGGGGTAAGGAAGCTTTGTACAAAATACGAGGTTCTGATGATTGTCGATGAGGTCGCTACTGGTTTTGGACGAACAGGTAGGATGTTTGCCTGTGAATATGAAGAGGTTCAGCCTGATTTAATGGCAGTTGGAAAATGTATTACCGGCGGCTATTTACCGATTGCAGCTACTTTAGCAACAGAAGATCTTTATCAAGCCTTTTATGATGATTTTGATCAGCGAAAAACGTTATTCCATGGCCACTCCTATACTGGTAATCAGCTAGGTTGTGCGGTTGCAGTTGAAAACCTAAGATTGTTTGAAAAGGAAAATATCGTCGAAGAAGTAGCGAAAAAAGCGGAATATCTTTCTTCTCTTTTTGAAGAATTAAAAACTCTTCCACATGTTGGGGATATCAGGCAGCTAGGGTTTATGTGTGGAATTGAACTGGTTTCATCCAAGGAAACGAAGGAGCCTTTCCCTTTTACAGAACGTGTCGGATATCGGACAACCTTAAAGATGCGGGAGTTCGGGATGCTGACAAGGCCGCTTGGAGATGTTCTTGTCTTTATGCCACCGCATGTGAGTACAAGAGCTGAGCTTAAAGCCATGGTTGAGATTATGAAAAAAGCGATCATCGAGGTTACAGACGAGGTGATGAAGGTTGGTTCTTGATCAATATGTCAGCGATCGGATGAATAAAACAAGAGATGTTGGTTTGTATCGGGAGCTGCGAACGATGAACACACCGCCGGGTCCTGAAATGTGGATCGATGGGCGTAAAATGCTTGTCTTTTCCTCAAATAATTACTTAGGGCTGGCAAATGAGGAACGATTGGTTCATTCAGCTGAAAAGGTTCTTCGTGAGTTTGGGGTTGGCAGCAGCGGATCGAGGTTAATCACCGGTCACACCGACTGGCACCATCGTCTCGAAGTAAAGATTGCCAGCTTTAAGGAAACAGAGGCAGCACTTCTCTTTTCCAGCGGCTATCTAGCAAATGTTGGGGTCCTTTCTTCTTTACCTGAAAAAGGGGATGTCATTTTAAGTGATCGCTTAAACCATGCGAGTATTATTGACGGATGCCGGCTGTCTCAAGCGGATACGGTGGTTTATCAGCATATTGACATGGAGGATCTTGAAAAAAAATTAATGGCATCATCTTCTTATCGGCGGAGATTCATTGTGACAGATGGCGTTTTTAGCATGGATGGAACGATTGTCCCGCTTGATGTACTGATGTCATTGGCAAAAAAGTATGATGCGTGCGTCATTATAGATGATGCTCACGCGACAGGTGTTCTAGGGGAAAATGGAAAGGGGACATCTGAATATTTCGGTGTCCAGCCTGATATCGTGATTGGAACATTAAGCAAAGCGATTGGAACAGAAGGGGGATTTGTTGCCGGATCGAATGAGCTGATTGAATTCCTTCTAAATCATGCGAGAACCTTTATTTTTCAAACGGCCATGCCGCCTGCGATCTGTGCTGCTTCTTGTACGGCTTTTGAGATCATCGAAGAAGGAAATATAAAGCAGAAGGTATTACTATCAAATGTGAAAAAAATTCAAACAAGTTTACGAGAAATGGGCTATACCGTCATTGGAGATTGTACACCGATTATACCGGTGATGATTGGGGGGTCTCATGAAGCCGTTCTTTTTGCAGAAAAGCTCCAGGAAAATGGAATCTTTGCCCCAGCGATTCGCCCGCCGACCGTACCGGATGGAGAGAGCCGTATTCGTCTGACAGTAACTTCTGACCATCAACCAGAACATATTGATTACTTACTAGAATGCTTTTATTCCATTGGAAAAGAGTTGAACATTATTTTATGAACGGATTCTTTGTAACAGGAACAGATACAGATGTAGGAAAAACAGTGATCTCCAGTGGACTTGCAGGCGTATTAAAAGAAATGGTGATCGATGTCGGGGTGTTTAAGCCGATGCTAAGCGGTATTCCTCGTGAGGATGCTGCTAGTGATACCAGCTTATTAAAGGAACTCTCGCAAACTTCTTTGACACATGAGGAAATTACCCCTTTTGAATTCAAAGAACCGCTAGCTCCTTATATGGCAGCAAAGCTTGAGGGTAAGCAGGTCAGGTTGGAAGAGATCAAAGATCATTGGGAAAAGATACGGGGAAAACACGAATTTTTTATTGTTGAAGGAGCTGGCGGAATTTCCGTTCCATTAGGAGAAGAGTATCTGGTCAGTGACGTAATCAAGGCCTTGGAGCTTCCAATCGTGATCGTCGCCCGACCAAATCTAGGAACCTTTAATCATACGTATCTAACGATTCAATACGCAAAAAGCATGGGGCTGGCGATTGCTGGTATTGTGATTAATGGTCAAAGTGAGGAACCCGACATTGCCGAGATGACAAACTCGGAGTTGATGGGAAAGTGGTGTGGTGTCCCCATTTTAGGAGTTACCCCAAAGCTTGAGGTAGTGACGAAGGAAAGCGTTAAAAACATGGTGAAAGAACATATCGATATTACTTTATTATTAAATCAATTGGAGGTAGTAAGATGAACAAGTGGATGGATCTCGCTGATAAGGTGTTAGAGGGAAGGGGAATTTCCAATGAGGAGGCACTCTCCATCTTGGATTGTCCAGATGATGATGTACTATTGCTGATGCATGCTTCTTTTAAAATAAGAAAGCGTTATTACGGGAAAAAAGTAAAGCTAAATATGATTATGAATGCGAAATCCGGGCTTTGTCCAGAAAATTGCGGATACTGCTCGCAATCATCTATTTCATCAGCACCGGTTAACACTTATAGAATGGTAGATAAAGATACCCTGCTAGCGGGAGCCAAACGGGCATATGATTTAAATGTCGGTACTTATTGTATTGTTGCAAGCGGCAGAGGACCTTCCAATAAAGAGGTTGATCATGTGGTTGAAGCGGTCAAAGAAATAAAAGATACCTATGGATTAAAAGTATGTGCCTGTCTGGGCATATTGAAGCCGGAGCAGGCTTCCCGCCTAAAAGAAGCCGGGGTGGATCGTTACAATCATAATATTAATACATCAGCTAACAATCATGCCAATATCACCACCTCTCATACGTATGATGACCGCGTAAATACAGTGGAGATGGTGAAAGAATCTGGTATGTCCCCATGCTCGGGGGTAATTGTAGGGATGAGAGAAACAAGGCAGGATGTAGTGGATATGGCGAATAGCTTAAAGGCGATTGATGCTGATTCGATCCCGATCAATTATTTACATGCGATTGACGGAACTCCGCTAGAAGGGGTAAAGGAATTAAACCCATTATATTGTCTAAAAGTCCTCGCATTATTCCGTTTTATCAATCCAACAAAAGAAATTCGGATCTCCGGGGGCCGGGAAGTGAATCTTCGTTCTCTTCAGCCAATGGGGCTATATGCAGCTAATTCCGTCTTTGTTGGTGATTACTTAACAACAGCAGGACAAGAAGAAACGGATGATTATAAAATGCTGCGCGATCTCGGATTTGAAGTAGAAACCGTGGATGAAATGAATTCGAGCTTAGTATAAAAAATGCATTTATGAATAAAAAAGGGCCAAAATACGCAAGTAGGGCATAAAAGCTTGTGTGTTTGAGGCTCTTTTTTAATAGATGTATTAGTTTTAAGATAAATAGGCAATCATAATTGGAATTGGAGGAAATCAAAAGATTGTTTTGAAACTTTAGATAGAATTCTGACTGAATGGGTAACTTTTCATTGCTTAATGAAAGGGGTAAACTTTGAATTTTATTCATAATATTCTGACAACGAACTGACAAAAAGTGTATAATTAAATAAATTTAGAATATCAATTAGTGAATTCATTTCATTTTTTAATGGAAAAGGGGGATGTGGTACGGATGAAGAAACTTCAAGGAAAAGTTGCGCTCGTTACTGGTGCAGCTAGAGGGTTAGGAAGAGAATACGCTCTTAGACTGGCCTCCTTAGGAGCAGATGTAGCAATCATCGATATCGACCTGAAATCTTATCGCCATTTTGATAGAGAAAAGATTGGTGAACAATATGACAGTGTAGTAGATGAAATTAAGGACCTTGGCGTAAATTCGCTTGGGGTAGAGGCAGATATATCAAATGAAGAGGAAGTCAATAACGCTATCAATAAAATAAGAGAAAACTTAGGTGAAATTGATATTTTAGTAGCGAATGCAGGTGGCGGCTCGGGATCTATGAGGGGGAATGCTGCATCATCTATGGATGCAGAACACTTAAAGCTGGTCATGGAAAGAAACTTATATGGGACAATCTATAGTGTTAAAGCTGTAGCAGAACATATGAAACAGAAAAAATATGGAAAAATCGTCACTGTGACTTCTGTGGCTGGCATTAAAGCCAATGTGACTGGCACTTATTCACATTATGGTGCTGCAAAAGCCGCGATCATTAATTATACAAAAAATTTAGCTCAAGATCTGGGTCCGTATAATATTACCGTGAATGCGATTGCACCGGGTTATATCGGGACTGGAAGATTAATGGAACAATTTGAAAAAGCGGGCGTACATACATATGCTGAACAAACTGCCTTGAAACGTCTGGGCACACCAGAAGATTGCGCAAATGTGATTGAATTTTTAACAACGGATTTATCTGATTATGTAACAGGGACTGTGATTGATGTGACTGGAGGACTAGTTCATTAAGGTGGTGGAAGAATGAAGGCATTAGTAAAGACGGAAGTAAAAGATGAATTTAGAATAGAAAACAGGGATATTCCCAACATCAGTGCAGATGAACTATTGATAAAAGTAGAGTATTGCGGAATCTGTGGAAGTGATCTTCATGCCGCCAGCCATGCGAAAGGATATGAATTTGTACCGAAACCGATCATTCTCGGTCATGAATTTTCCGGCATTGTTGCTAAGGTAGGATCAGAAGAAAATAAATCACTACTAAATCAAAGAGTTATCATTATGCCAGGAGTTTTTTGTGATGAATGTGAGCAATGCAGAAATGGAAGAGAAAATATTTGTTCAAACATCACTGGAATCGGATTGCGGACAGATGGGGGAATGGCGGAATATGCAAAAGTGAAAGCTCAGCAAGTGTTGCTGAAACCTGATGAGTTACCTTCTGATATTGCAGCTTTAACGGAACCGCTTTCCGTTGCTATCCATGCCGTTGGACGAATTGGTGATGAAATGCTCGGAAAAAAAGTATTGGTCCAAGGCTGCGGGATTATCGGTATGTTTACCGCCATTGCAGCAAAAAACAGAGGTGCTGACGTAACGATTTCTGGACTTCAAAGAGATTGGGAACATAGACTAAGTCTTGCTGAAAAGTTTGATATAAATACCGAAATTTTTGAAAACGTTGATGTTCGTGATAACAGATTTGACTATATCTACGAATGTTCAGGATCTTCCATTGCGGCAGAAAATGCGATTAAAAGGTTAAAAAAAGGTGGAATGATGGTAGTAGTAGCACTTTATGAACAAAAAGTGGAACTGCCAATGAACGTGATCGTCAGAAGTGAAATAAATGTTTTATCAAGTTACGGATCTACTAGAAAAGACTTTCATAGCGCCATCGATGTATTAACAACTAACAAGGAACAGATGAGAAAGCTTTTTCGTATCTATTCCTTAAATGATGGTCACGCGGCTTTTAGAGATGCTAAAAGTCAAAAGGTATTAAAACCTATATTAAAGCCCTAGTTTCGCTATTGTTTTTTGAAAATTCAATCTACTATATAAAGGAGTGGTTTGATTGGCTCTAAAGTCAACGATTAACGAAAAAATGAAGACGATGGCTGCTGTCGTAAAAGTTCTTGAGGAAATAGAAACGGAATACGTCTTTGGTATTCCGGGAGGCTATATGGGTGGATTATATGATGCCATGTTAGAATCCTCCGTGAAGCCCATTCTTGTCAGACACGAACAAGTTGCCAGTATTATGGCAGAAACATATGGGAGATTGACAGGAAAGCCTGGTGTATTTACCGCACAAGGTGCATGGACCATTACGAACGGCATGATGGGACCAATTGAAGCGATTCAAGGGAGTTCACCGATGTTGATTTTAACAGATATGACCGATAATGCACCTTATTCACACCATGGATCATATCAAGCGGGAACAGGGGAATACGGCGGCTATGATGTGAAAAAAGTGATGGAAGCAGCTACCAAATATTCTACTGTAGTTCATCATCCAGCGCAGGCTGTACAAAGTGTGCAACTGGCCATCAAACATGCCACAGAAGGAAATCAAGGGCCTGCAGCCGTCGTTTTTCATAGTTCTGCAATCAATGGAAAAGTTGACCCTGAAGGATCACCAAGCATTTATCATACAAAGAAATATCTTGTCAATCAAAATAATACGCAGGATAAACAGCTATTAATCGATGCATTAAACAAACTCGTTCATGCGAAAAACCCATTCATTATTGCGGGGAATGGAGTAAAAGTGGCTAATGCTTATGAAGAACTTCAGCAGCTCGCTGAATTAATAGGAGCCCCGGTAGGTACAACCGCAAGTGGAAAAAGTGCTATTAAAGAAACTCATCAGAATGCAGTCGGCGTTATTGGAAACTGGGGACTTCAAGTTAGTAATAAATTATTATCGGAATCTGATGTGATATTAGTGATCGGTTCAAAATTAGCACCGACCGATACTTGTAATCATGCTAAAAAGTTGATAGACCCAGAACGACAAACCTTGATTCAAATTGATATTGAACCTAAGCATACTAGTTGGACTTTCCCAATTGACCATCCAATCGTGGGCGATGCCAAACAGATTTTGACAGATATGATACAGCTGCTAAATGGAGAAGTACAGGCTGATCAGGAAACTGTCAGAGAACGAGTAAATCAGATTGTAAAGTTAAAAAATGAACTGAATTATATGTATGCGGAAGAAATGGAGTCAAATGATACGCCAATCAAACCGCAGAGATTATTGAAAGAAATTAATGATTATATTGATGAAAATACCATGATTACGTTAGATGCGGGGGAAAACAGAGTATTTACCGTTCATTACTTTCAGTCAAAATCTCCCGGCAGTATCATTCTGCCAGCCTCGGCTGGAGGAATGGGCTATGCAATTCCTTCTGCGTTAGCTGCTAAACTAGTATATCCTAACAAGAAAGTAATCGCCATCGCAGGTGATGGAGGCTTTGCGATGACCATGAATGGTTTAATGACTGCGGTTCAATATAGTATTCCAATCGTTACAATCATCATGAATAATTCCGTATTAGGATGGGTGAAGAATGCCCAGAAAGACCGTATAATCGCTTCAGAATATGAAGATACCAATTTTGCAGAAATTGCAAAAGCCATGGGCTGCTTAGGTTTTAAGGTTGAGGATCCAAATGATTTGCAGTCAACACTGGACGAAGCTTTTGCATCCGGCAAACCAGTTGTCATTGACGTTAGAACAACCGATAAGGAAAGTTATAAAAAGGTCATGTTTAATTTAGCAACTTCTTTGGAGGATTAAGATAATAGCAATTGCTTTTAGGATACTTTCAAAAGAGGTATGGCTTTGCAGTTTGCATATTGAAGTAACGGGGCAATCCTTCAAATAAGAGGGATCGCCTTTTTTTGTTGGTGGCTAGGGCAGGAATGTTCTAAAGAATTTTTTCCAATAAAGGGAAGGTAATGATGTTGAAGAAACGAAAACCGAAAGAGGATTAGCGAAGGCAGTAAATGGTCTTCATAGAAGAGATGAAAACCAAAAGAGGTTCAGCCGGAAGCGGCAAATGGTCTTCATAAAAGGAATGAGAACCGAAAGAGGATCAGCGGAAACAGTAAATGGTCTTCATAGGAGGAATGAAAACCAAAAGAGGATTAGCGGAAACAGTAAATGGTCTTCATAGAAGGAATGAGAACCGAAAGAGGATTAGCGGAACCAGTAAATGGTCTTCATAGAAGGAATGAAAACCGAAAGAGGATCAGCGGAAGGGGCAAATGGTCTTCATAGAAGGAATGAGAACCGAAAGTGGATTAGCGGAAACAGTAAATGGTCTTCATAGAAGGAATGAGAACCCAAAGAGGATTAGGGGAAGCTGCAAATGGTCTTCATAGAAGGAATGAGAACCGAAAGAGGATCAGCGGAAGGAGCAAATGGTCTTCATAGAAGGAATGAAAACCAAAAGAGGATTAGCGGAAGCAGTAAATGGTCTTCATAAAAGGAATGAGAACCGAAAGAGGATCAGCGGAACCAGTAAATGGTCTTCATAGAAGAGGTGAAAACCCGATAGGATACTTTTAACAGAGATATTCCTTTACAGTTTGCATAGTGAAGTAACCGGGCAATCCTTCAAATAAGAGGGATTGCCTTTTTTGTTGGTGTCTAGGGTCTGCTTAATACAGGAAGGGATTCTAGTTGTTTTTTGTCGAAGTCAAGAAGTTAACGTGTTAAGAAAAAACGAAGGTGGTAAAATATGAAAAAACATATTTTAGAGATTATCGTAAGTTTGTTTTTAAGTTTAATTATTCTAGGTATTGGTTTATATATAATTGAACCGGACATCATTGCATTTTTTATGTTTACCTTTTTTATGTTCATACTATCGATTATTTTTTGTATTATCTTTGAGAGAAAACCGCTAATTAGACGTACTTTTAAGATTTTAAGTATTTCAGGATTAATTAGTTCAGTTTATCTATCGACCATATTTTATATAATCGCCTCCCGGATTGAATCAGGCATTTAATGAAGATATGTACTAAAATGATCTTTTCCCTGCTAGTGAATTTGTTAGATTTTCCTGTGTATAAAAATAAACGGAGAAATTCCCGCTAAATAGGGTAATATCCATATTTCCTAAAAAATAGAGGGAGTTTTTCCCGTTATATGATTCAAATCCTTGTATTTTGTCTTATTTAGAGAATTTAAGGGGAATATCTCCCCTAATCTCAGCTTCTTTAGCCTACTCTCTATACTATAGGCGGAAATTCTCCCCTTATTCAATTCTCCGATTCACAATGCGAATCACTATATTTTTTCATAAGTTATTTAAAAAGTTTTGTCCCCTTCAAAAGAGAACCCGTTAATCTAGAAGGATTAACGCTTATTTTTGTTGAAATTATTGTAACTATGTTAGGTGCTTGAATAAAGGGGTCGACGTTTTGAAGAATACAAAATTAAGGGTTGGGATGGATTATACCCAATGTAATTTGTTACCTAATGTTTGCAACCTTTTCAATTTTCATTGCTTTAAATGTAGAAGGTTTACAAGAAATAAATGAATTAGGTATTTGGGTATTCTTAATGGGAATCCTTTTCTTAGTTTCCATTTTGGGTAGTTATCGAATTTGGTCATGGATCAAAGAAGGGAAAATGTAACAATAAAGGGTACCTATGTAAAAACTTACTTCACCGAACCGGAGCAGGTCAATTGATGGAGGATTTTTTACTTCCAATAAAGAATATTATGAATTTAAAAAGTAACAAAGTTTTCTTATAAGGGAGTGAAAGGAATATGTTTAGTAAAGTCGGTCAAATTATGTTGTATGTTAATAACCAAGATGAGGCAGTGAAATTCTGGACAGAGAAATTAGGTTTTACTGTAGTAGCTGAAGAGAACAATAATCAGGGATTGAGGTGGATTGAAATTGCTCCAAAAAAAGGTGCAGAAACCAGCCTCATACTGCACGATAAGGATTTCGTTTCTAAAATGTCTCCTGGATTAAATCTCGATACTCCTTCTTTAATGTTTTTCACGGAGAATCTCGAACAATTACACAATGACTTATTGAATAAAAAAATTACAGTCGGAGAGATTGTAAATATGCCATCCGGTAAGGTGTTTAATTTTGCTGATAATGAAGAGAACTATTTTGCTGTAATGGAACGAAAGTAGAGCCGTCCACCTTATTAGTAATGGAAATGCAACAAAATTTATTGCCTGTCCCGTGTGAAGTGCAGCGTCACATGGGACAGGCATATTTTTATTCCCTTAAGGCAATATTCCCCCTCCATAACAGTTAGTTCCGAAAAGAATGTGAGTTTTAGCGATAAGTATTTGCGGACTTCTTGCGGAAATACTGCGCTCTGAAGCAACGTTAAAAAAGGTAAGTTAAATATAGAAAAGTTGGAATTAACGTTATGAGAGGGGTTATCAAATGTTTAACAAACAGTTTCTACCTTATGTAAAAAAGGAAGCAAGGTTGTATTTCTGGGGGTTCATCGGGAGCGTGTTTCGCTTTTTGATTCCGCTGTCTGTTCCTTTGATCCTAAAATATATATTTGATGTTTTACTTCAAAGCGGCACGTATACAAACTCTGAAAAAGCTGAAAAGCTCATACTAATTGCGATCGGTATGGTACTTATTTTCTTATTCATTCGCTATCCCATGGAGTATGTACGGCAATATTGTATCCACACCGCTAATAACCATATCCTCAAGAAACTTCGTCAGAATATTTTTGATAAAATTCATTCGCTGGATGCCAAATACTTTACAGATCATAAAAGTGGTGAGATAGGCACTCGTTTTTTTGATGATGTCGAGAAGGTCAAAGGGTATTTAACAGCAGTCTATGGAAATATTGTGATTGAAATGATGGTACTGGGAACAGTGGTTACCATTATGCTTGTTCTTAACCCAACACTTGCGATGATTTCTATTTTACTGATTGTTATTCAGTTTTTACTTGCACACTACTTTTCAAAAAGCTTTAAGACATCGACAAAGAATATGATGAATGAGCGTTCCAGCTTAAATGGATTTATTTTTGAAAAAATTCAAGGTGCTCTGCTTGCTAAATTATTTTTATCCGAGAAACGTGACAAACAGGAATTGGATCAACGTCTGGCAAAGTATGAAGGGCTAACGGATAAACATGCAAAAATTAATGCTATTTCTTTGGCCACCGTAAATGTGTTGATTGATTTTACCCCACTTATCATTGCTCTTATTGCCAGTTGGTTTGTTATCGATGGCAGCCTAACGGTTGGCAGTCTCATAGCTTTCTTTGCTTATGTTGAAAAAATGCGAAGTCCTGTTGCGGCGCTTGTTCAAGCGTTACCTGTGATCACAGAGGGACGTGTGGCCCTTGGAAGGATCTTTGACTTTTTCAATCTCTCTCAGGACATCAAAGAAAAAGAAAAGCCGACTGAATTAAATACGTTTTGTAAATCCATAACCTTTAATAATGTTTCATTTTCCTATCATTCTTCGAAACAAGTATTGAAAAATGTGAATTTTACTATGGATAAAGGGAAAACGTATGCATTTGTTGGGGAAAGTGGTGGAGGGAAAAGTACGATTTTACAGCTTCTCATGAGAATGTACGATGCTGATTCGGGTGAAGTGAACATCGATGGAAGGAATATTAAGGATTATTCCATTTCAAGTTTACGAAAGCAAATGGGGATTGTGACACAGGATCACTTTTTATATAGCACATCAATCAAAGATAATATTAAAATGGCGAAACCAAATGCAACAGATGAAGAAATTGAATTAGCGGCAAAGAAAGCATATGCACACGATTTTATCACGAAGCTTCCAGATGGATATGATACAGAAATTGGGGAAAGAGGAATCAAGCTTTCTGGCGGGCAAAAGCAAAGAATTGCCCTTGCTCGGGTGTTTCTAAAAGATTCTTCCATCTTTATATTAGACGAGGCAACAAGTGCGCTTGATAATGAAAGTGAAGAGCTCGTTCAACAATCGATTCATCAGATTGGAAAGGATAAAACGGTGATCATGATCGCCCATAGACTTTCAACCATTGTCCACGCTGATACGATTTTTGTATTAAAGGATGGAAAAATCGTTGAACAAGGAAATCATTATCATCTTCTTCAATTAAATGGAACCTATAAAGAGTTAATGGCAAAACAAAATCTAACACATGCCAATAATGAAAATGTACGAAACATTCAAGCGGTCTAGCTAAAAAACTTGAGTCCATTCTCGAGAGAGGATGGGCTCAATGCTATATTCAGTGCGATATTATACATAGTTGATCTACCTCTTTTTCTTAACCCATTCTTGACGAAAAATAATTGAAAAAGAATGAAATATTCATCTATCCTCTTTTCCTTCTATCTTGTAAAATGGAATATATAGGTAAAATTTAAGCGGGTGATGAATACTTGGAGAACAAGAGCTTTATAAACTGGGAGTTCGAAACGATCACGCAACACACACAAGATATTCTTGTCATTGTTGACAAAAGCCAAATCGTACAGTTTGTCACACCTTCATTAGAAATGATATTAGGCTATCGACCCGATGAATTTGTAGGACAGAATGCATTTGAACCGGTTTTTCCTGAAGACCGCGATAGACTGATCACTTCGCACCAAGAAGTCGTTGCCCATAAGGAACCGAGGGTAGATGAATATCGAGTGCTGCATAAGAATGGTGAAATAAAATACCTTGAATCAAGAGTCATGCCTGTTCCAAAAGATCCAGACGATCTGGTAGTCGTCTCAATAAGAGATATTACCTTACGCAAAGTGATGGAGTCTGAGCTTGAAATGCGGAAGAATCGCTATCAGCTCTTACAAAATCATTTAAAATATTATTCACAAGATTTATCCATGGTCTTAAAGGTATCTGATTTAAAGAGCAGGCTGATTCAAGAATTAAACACTGTCCTTCCAGACGCTGAACCTTCCATCGTCATCTATCATCATGAAACGAAAAGGTTTGAAGGGGATTGTCCTAATGGATTACTTAACTATTTGCCAGAATTGATGATTGGAAAGCCTCAGTATGATCACAATTTGTTACATATTTTAATAGGGGAACGCAAGGGAAGAGCTCACATTCTCTCCATTAACGAATCATCACTCAAAGAATCCATGGATTCCATCTGGTTTGATACGCTCATTTTCTATACGGTGATGGTGTTTGAAAGTCTAAACGTGATTGAAAATTTAATGAATCAGTTGGAAAATGCCCTTCAAAAAAACGAGAGACCACAATGGATGTTACGATTATTGTTTAATTTGTCTGAGAAGCAAAGGATGGAATTATCAAGTGATTTACATGATACGGTGCTGGAAGAACAAATGCTTCTTTATCGAAATCTTGAAGGTATTTTAGAAGAACATCATTTTGAGGGAGAAGCAAAATATCAACTTCAAGGTATGGTAAAAGGATTATTGGAATCTATCCACCAAATTAGAATGACTTGCCATGAGCTCCGACCGCCACTGTTAAGGGAAGTGGGTCTATTACATTCGTTAGAACAATTATTTGAATACATGCAGCTAACGTCATCTTTTAAAATTAGATTTACAATGGAACACACGGACGATCTTGTTTTAAATGAGGAAGAAACAATCGGGATTTACCGTATTATCCAGGAGTTACTTAACAATGCAGTGAAACACTCAGAAGCTAGCAATCTGCACTTTCATATTAATAGAGTTGGAAATCTGTTTCATTTGCATTATAGCGATGATGGCAAAGGTTTCAAAGCTGAAAAATTGACACCTACATTCAAAAGTATAGGACTTACAGGTATGAGAGAACGGGTTAAGAGCCTTGGCGGTAAAATAGAATTCGAATCTGAGCCAGGAAAAGGGGTCTGTGTTAGGTTGGAAATACCGACTAGTCTCTAAAGTTCGACCCATATGATCGTTGAACCATAAGCCTCCAAAAGGGGTTTATTTTTTTGGCTTGACATAATCTCTTGAAAGTATTGCCAAAAAATCCGGGATCCCCAAGAAGCTTTTTAGATTCGATGAAACTGTCTTTTAAAAAAGATTTCCCGGCCCCCTTTATCAATAAAAATGCACCCATCACGCAACATTTTTTCGGTTCAAAGCTTACCAAAATCAGGTAAACTAAGGACAGATAGATAAAGGTCAGGTGGTGTTTTATGAAAGACAAAGACCAATTTTTTCAAACCGTTCTTAACCATACAAGTGATGTACTTATGATCTGTGATCGAAATCGTCATGTGGTATACATTACCCCCAATGCATATGAGCTATCGGGTTATGGACCTGAAGAATGGAAGAATAGAGATACCTTTTTCTTTCTGCATCCCGAGGATAAGGAATACATGCTCAAAAGGCATCAAAACCTTCTTACCTCAAAACAAAAAAGTTCTTCAGAGTATCGAACCATTAAAAAAAATGGAGAAATCATGTATTGTGAGTGTAAAACAACCCCGCTGCCAGATACAGAGAATTACCTTCAGGTTGTGTCAATGCGGGATATTACGGAACGCAAGAAGATGGAGATGGATCTTGAATACCACAAGAGTCGTCATGAAGTCTTGCAAAATAGCCTGAAGAATTTTTCGAATGATCTGACTTCGGTTATGAAATTAGCTGACCTTGAAGATCGCATGCTGCAAGAGATCGAAGCGATTCTCCCAGGTTCAAATCCTATTATTCTGACTGCTTTTCCCAATCAAGCTACAGACTTAGATGATGGATATATCGTGACGAGTTCTACCAAGATGTTCATAAAAATAGGGGATCAAGGGGAGCATCCCTATATCCTTTCACTGCAAGCAAGTGCTGTACGTGAATCCATGGAGACCATATGGCTGGAAACCCTCGTTCATTATGCCATGATGCTTTTTGAGAATCTAAGCATCATCGGAAATCTTATGCACCAGGTAGAGAAAGCGGCACATAGAAAAGAAACACCACAGTGGATGCTGCGGATGATGTTTCAAATACAGGAGCAACAAAGATTGACGTTATCAAGTGACCTGCATGACACAGTATTACAGGATCAAATTGATTTATATCGAAGACTTGCAACTCTTTTACAAGGAAATGAAATGGAAAAAGAAGCTAAATCAAAGCTTATGAAGGTTGAACAGGGGCTGCTCGATATCATTCATGAGATAAGGATGACTTGCAATCATTTACGCCCTCCTCTTTTACGAGAGCTGGGACTTGAGAAGTCTTTGGTAATTATGTTTGAAAATATCCAGCTCTCTTCCACCTATAAAATTAATTTTACAGCAGAGGGACTTACAGCACTTTCGCTAAATGAGGAAGAAACGATTGGAATCTATCGAATCGTGCAGGAATTCCTCCATCATGCCGAAGAGGTTTCTAGAGCTGCTGTCGTTGCCTTTGATTTTCATTATAGTAATGACATATTGAAAATGGTCTATCAGGATGATGGTGTTGGGATTGTTATAATCGATGATGACGGTTCCGCTAATATGAGATTAACAAGCGTTAGCCAGAGAGCACAAAGTCTTGGAGGTGAGATTGAAATGACTTCAAACCCCAGCGGAGGCTTTCATGCCGTTTTGACACTTCCTCTTAACCGTATCGCAGCCAACCTGCATCCACACAAAAATGGCGACCACACGCAAGATTATTTCGGTTCGAGATAGCCATCATTAAGCTAAACTAATAGTAGGAAGACAAAAATAGGCGGTGTTTTTATGAATTACGACCAACAATTCTTCGAAACCATTTTGAATCACAGTAGTGATATGCTCTTAATTGTTGATCAAAATCGTCATATTATCTACTGTACTCCTAGTGTATATGAAATTACAGGGTATAGCCCGGATGAATTAAAAGATGTGGGCGTATTTATCATTGTACATCCCGAAGATCGAGAATTTATGGAGCATAGACATAAACACTTACTTGATTCTGGAAAAAATAATTCAACGGAATATCGCATGGTTAAAAAAAATGGGGAAATCCGGTATTTCGAGTGTAAGACAACACCGCTTCCTGGTACTGAACAATATCTCCAGGTTGTCTCGGCAAGAGATATTACGGAACGCAAGGAAATGGAGATGGATCTTGAATATCATAAGAATCGCCATGAAGTCTTACAAAATAGTTTAAAAAACTTTTCAAATGATCTTACTGCGGTGATGAAGCTGACCGATCTTGAAGATAGGATGATGAAAGAGTTAGTGACCATTCTGCCAGACTGCAATCCTAAGATTCTTACATCTCTCCCTAGGAGTGACATAAATCTTTCCGACGGCAAAATGGTAAGAGTCTGTAACTATATTTTCATCAAACTAGGTGACCGAAAGCAGCGTCCCTATATCCTATCACTTGAAGCGAATGCGGTTCGAGAATCAATGGAATCCACTTGGATTGAAACGTTGGTCCATTATTCTGCCATGGTGTTTGAAAGCTTAAACATGATTGAACATTTAATGGAGCAGCTAAAAACAGCCTCAACAAGGAATGAAACACCGCAATGGGTGCTTCGCATGATGTTTAACCTTCAGGAACAGCAGCGAATGACGTTATCAAGTGATTTACATGATACGGTTTTACAGGATCAAATAGACCTATATCGCAGACTTGAATCACTATTAAAACAAAGTGAAATTGAAAAAGAAGCAAAATCCAAGCTAATACAAATAGAACAAGGATTGTTGGATATCATTCATGAAATACGCGCCACTTGTAATCGTTTACGTCCTCCTTTTTTAAGAGAGCTGGGGCTTAAAACTTCTCTAGAAAACTTGTTCGAGCATGTCCAACTTACTTCTACCTATAAAATCCTTTTTACATCAGCGGATCTCTCCAGGCTTTCGTTAAGTGAGGAACAAACGATTGGAATTTACCGAATTGTTCAAGAATTCCTTCAGCATGCAGAAGAATACGCGAAAGCTGGCGTTGTAAAATTTGATCTGTTCGCTGAATATGATCGATTGAAGCTGGTCTATCGCGATGATGGAGCTTGGTTCGACTTAGGTGAAGGGAGGTTAGACACCACCCATATAAGGTTAGCAAGCGTAAACCAACGAGCCCAAAGTCTTGGAGGGAATATCGTTCTCACCCCTACTGAAGGAAGCGGGTTATTAGCCCAATTGGAACTGCCTATCCATCTTGAAAGGAGTATAGTTTAATGGTTCATATTTTAATTGTAGACGATCATTTGTCGATCATCGAAGGTACGAAAATGTTGTTAGAACAAGAACCGGATTTTGAAATTACGGTTGAGAATAGTTCATTAAATGCGATGAATTTAATCAAGCTCAAACATTATGATGTGCTGCTATTTGATTTATACATGCCGCATGTAAATGGGCTGGAGTTAGCCAAACAGGCGCTTAAGTTTAATCCTGATTTAACGGTCTTAATTTACACTGGCTTTGATATCAAGCCTCATTTTAATTTGTTGGTGGAAGCGGGGGTTTCTGGCTTTTTGTCCAAAACATCATCAAGGGATGAATTAGTTGCCGGGATTCGGAGCGCGCTAAGGAAGCAGGTCATCCTTCCACTCTCATTAGTTAGGGAATTACGAAGACCAGGAATCATCTCGGATCATTCGAATTCAAACGAAAAAGTAGTGTTAACAGCCAACGAAGAACAAATCCTTTCAGAGCTTTCGAAAGGGAAAAGTACACGAGAAATTGCGTCCACATTGGCCATGAGTCAAAGATCCTTAGAATATAATTTGACGGCCCTATACCAAAAGTTTGGTGTGCGCACCAGAGTTGATACCATTGCAAAGGCCAAGAAACTGGGGTTAATACCAGAGGAAGAATTAAAATAAATACTAAAAACTATCAGGAAATCCTGGTAGTTTTTTTGTGCATTCCAACATGCTTATCCTAACGCCGCAAAATCTCGTCGTGTCACCACATCAGATTGCGGAATTCTTTCGAAAACTATGCGGTGGTCATCTAATGAGTTGCGGTTTTGCAAGGGTTGTATCTTAGTAGAATGAGGATATAGAAAACATTAACCAATGAGATGAGCGAGAGGGCATCGACTCCTCCCGAAACATCTTATTGGAAGGGAGAGAACATAACGTATGAAGGAAAAGAAGAAGTGGAAGAAAACAAGAAAATTTTTCAAGGTTGCTTTTGTATTCCTGCTGCTCTTTTTTGCGGTAGGTTTTACCTATCAGGGAATCGGTGTCTCAAATGATAAGAAGACGAACAAGGCAGTTGGAGAGCTGCATGAGGTATTCGGAAATAACATGCATATTTACAAAGGAGGAGAAGGGGACTCTACTGTTGTGTTTCTTTCTGGATGGGGTACTGCCAATCCATATGTAGATTTCTACCCGCTTTATGAAAAGCTTGAAAAACACACAAAGTATGCCGTTATTGATAAATTCGGATATGGCTACAGTGAAATGACTGATCGAAAGCGAGAGATTGACAATATTGTAGAGGAAACTAGGGATTTGCTCCAAAAGTCGGGGGTAGAAGCTCCATATATTTTGGTAGGTCATTCCTTAGCATCCTTAGAGACCCTAAGATATGCACAAAAGTATCCAGAGGAAGTGGAAGGAATTGTTTTACTGGATGCAGGTCATCCAGAATTTTATGCCGAGCAAAAACCAGCTACATGGTTTTCGCAAGTCATTCAATCTCTCCGAACCTCCGGTGTTTTAAGAATGCTGGTATCGATTAACGAAGATTTGTTAAATGGAACACGAAACAACCTGGAGTTTGTTCCTGCTAAATTGCAAGAAATGGATAAGGCATCGAACCTAAGCCTGCTTGGGAATAAAAACGTAACCGATGAGATGCGGCAGATCAAAAACAATGCGGCAAAAGTGTTAGAGCAAAAAAGTGTAAACGTCCCACTAACCGTATTAACAGCAGACAGTTTTGGGGAGGTCAAAGAAGATTGGCTTGAAAGTCAGAAAGAATTATCTACTTGGTCGCCGTCAGGGAAGCATATCGTTT
Source organism: Robertmurraya dakarensis (assembly GCF_900156875.1). Lineage (GTDB taxonomy): Bacteria > Bacillota > Bacilli > Bacillales > Cytobacillaceae > Robertmurraya > Robertmurraya dakarensis. Next base: position 835,855 of record NZ_LT707409.1, read on the forward strand.
TGGAAGACTCCAATCATTCAGTCCATCAATATCAACCGGGTTTAATTGCTAATGAAATATTGAGTTTGATAAAACAGTAGACATTCTATTTATCAGTATACGTAAAACCTTGCGGGGGTTCTCAATCAGCTTGCGGTGTTCTTCAAAAACAGTGCGGTGGACCTCGTGAAAGAGTGCGGTTTGATAGGGACCGGTTCTTACTACAATGAAAATGTAGAGTTGAACAATGAAAATAAAATAATTCCTAATTGGAGGTAAATTCATATGATTACAGTTTCAAATGTTTCAAAAGTGTATTCCTTAGAGTCAGGTGATTTCCATGCATTACAGGATAATCATCTTCACGTCCGTAAAGGAGAATTTATAGCAATCATGGGTCCTAGTGGATCTGGAAAAAGTACTTTGCTTCAGCTCTTAGGAGGACTCGATCTGCCGACAACTGGACAGATCGTGGTGGATGGAGTTGAAATCAATACCTTAAATGAAAAAGAACGTACGTTATTCCGTCGTACCAAGATCGGATTTGTTTTTCAGAATTATCAGCTTCTGCCCATGATGACGGTGGAAGAAAATATTGCCCTTTCACTAAATGCGAATAACGCTCCAAAAGCAAAATCGAAATCCGTTGTGAAACAGTTGCTTTCAGATGTAAACCTGCAAGGAAAAGAATTGGCATTTCCCTCTCAGCTAAGCGGCGGACAGCAGCAGCGGGTTGCGATTGCCAGGGCGCTAGCGATGAAGCCAGGTCTAATATTAGCAGATGAGCCGACTGGTAATCTCGATCAGAAAAATGGTGAAGACATATTAAGGCTTCTCTCAAAGCTTTGTAAGGAAGAACAAATAACAGTCGTGATGGTGACTCATGACAGGCAGGCGGCTCTTGTGGCAGACCGAATCATTCATGTAAGAGACGGATTTATTGTAGAAGAAACCCATAAAGGAGGATACAGAAATGAAGAAATGGCAGATAGCTTGGCGTAATTTAATGCGGCGAAAAATGCGGACGTTTCTGACGATTTTGTCCATCATGATTGGGGTTGCCTCGACATTTGGCGTTTTGGCAGCGGTGGATACAGCAGAAGAAGCGTTTCCTCTTTATTTAAAGGAAGCATTTTCGAAGGCAGATTTTACAATTGCAGGTACAGATACTTATTTTTCCGAAGATGTTCATAGGCAGATGTCCGAAAGCCAGAATTACTTATCGGTCGCTATTTTAAAAGAAAATGCAGAGTTCGTCACCGAGGAAAAGGGGATATCTGCTATTCAAAAAAGGGTGGTCATCACTGGCTACAGCCAGCTTGATACATCTGTTACAGGCTTTAAGGTGATGAAAGGGGACTTGAAAGCTGACGGTGCGGTGATTACCGATCGAACGGCAAAGGTTTGGGGAACTGACCTTGGCGATCGCATTACCTTTGATACCGACCTTGGAGTAAAAGAAATTGAGGTTACCGCCATTGTCAGGTATACAAAAGAATTGATGGGTCCCTCCAGCTGGAATATGGCTAAATATCATCATTGGGCGGTGGCTTTTCCTTTGCCGGTCGTACAGGAATGGTTTGGTCAGCAAGGAAACATTCAAGGGATACAAGTGAAAGCAGATAACCCAACTCAACTCGATGATGTTGAGCATGAACTGGCTCACCTGGTTAAAAGTCATACAGGGCTTTACATGCAGCCGATTGTCGTAAATTTCGATAGTGTGTTTAAGGATCTTAATACCTTCTTTTTAGCCCTTTATATTGCAGGATTCCTAGGAATCGCACTAAGTGCCTTTATTATATTCAACTCGTTATATGTCAGCGTCAAAGAAAGAAGAAACGAATTTGCTGTGTTGAAAACGATTGGCTATACCCCTGGACAATTACAAGGAATGGTTCTTACTGAAGTCATCCTTGTTGCGATCATTGGTACGGTGGGAGGACTTATAGCCGGTTTTGGTCTGGCACTTGGCTTAAAACAGCTCATCTTCATGGTATATGGTGTCCAAAGCAGCAGTTCCATGGAACTCGGGACCGGCTTCATGGTATCAGCGGCCGCCGGGTTAGTCGTTCCGACCCTTGCAGCATGGTACCCGATTCAGCAGGTAGGCAAGGTTAGTGTAATTGAAGTATTGAAGGAGAACAAAGCCGGGGCACAGGGTACAAATAAGTGGTTTGGATTGCTTGGAGTATTGCTAATCTTCTCAAGTTTCTTTATCAAGCATTTGTTGTTAGTCTTACCGCTTATGATTGGAATCGTCTTACTGTTTCCATATCTGTTCAAACTATTTAGTTTGCTCTTAAAAGGATTTTATAGTCTTGTTTTCAAATTTTCAGGAGAGCTGGCGGTTCGAAATTTAAATCGGAATATCAGTCGTACTTCCATCACATCGGTGATCCTTTCTCTAGGAATTGCCATGATTGTTTTAATGAGCTCACTTAATTCGGCTCTGCTTCAATCGTACGAAAGAGAGATTCACAAGTCCTATGGCGGAAATCTAGACATTATGTTCCACCATATCGAAAAAGAGGATTTAGAAATGATTAAAAATACAGAAGGTGTTGCTGATGCAACGACCTATTCTTTGCAGGGAATCATCTGGAACATGGAAGGTGAAAAACGGCTGCTTCCTATCTTTGGAGTAGGGGCAGAATGGATAGACCGATTCCAGTTATTTACGGTTTCAAGCGGCTCACATAGTGAATTAATAAAGAACCTAAAAAGTGATGAAATCATCCTTGATGAAACTTCCTTTGAAGTGTGGGGAGGGAAGATGGGGGACACCATCAGCTTAGATACGTTGGAAGGTGAAAAATCCTTTAAGGTTGTGGATGTGGTATACACCATGAAAAACAGCGGCTACAGCGCGTTTATGAATGAGGACCATTTTAAAGAGAACTTTGGTGTCAAATTTGAGCGAAATGCCCTGGTGATCATAGATGAACAAACGAGTCCGCTTCAATTAAGAGAAAACATTTATGACAGATTCGGTGAAAGAATTGAAGAAATGTGGGGCCCTGAGGATTGGGCGTCAATGGTCGGCAGCACGATAACAGGAGCTTTTAGCATCGTGAATGTTCTTGTTATTCTAGGGATTATCGTCTCTGGTATTGGAATCACGAATACCCTGATGATTAACATTTTGGAAAGGGTACGGGAAATCGCGATGATGCGTGCAGTCGGGGTTACACGCGGTCAGATCATTAGAATGATTGTACTAGAAGGCCTAGGGATTGGCCTTTCCGCCACTACCATTGGAATTCTTTTTGGGATTCTCTTAATCTTTCTCACCTCGAGTTTTGTAGAGGTAAATTCATTAACATTTGAATTTGGAGTTTCACCGATAATTCTGGCCATTATTTTCTTGTTTGGAATATTGATCAGCTTAATCTCAAGCTTCACACCATCAAGAAGAGCCGCAAAAACTAAATTGAACGAGGCGTTGCGTTATGAGTAAATTTATCGTATTCATAGGATTACTAACCTTTCTGCTTACAGGCTGTGGTACCGAACCTTCCTGGGAAGAAGAGAAAAACATTGAAGTGAGTGATCGGATTATAACAGAAGATGTTACTGTGCAATGGGAGCTTGATGACCATCAGGCTTCCAAAAAAGGAACACTCATTCGTCTTACTGTCAAAAATCAAGATCAACCTATTGAGAGCTTTGACGTCAATCATGAAAAATTGCTTCACTTAATCATTGTAAGCAAGGATCTTTCGTATTTTAACCATGTCCATCCTGAATACAAAGGTGATGGTGTGTTCGAGATTACAAATGATTTTCCTTCTGGTGGAGAATATCGAATGGTAGCCGATTTCAAACCGACAGATGGCAGTTCCATGAGTAAGATGGAATGGGTAAAGGTGGGAGGGGAAATTCCTAAGCCAACAGCTGTTGCTGAAGATAGCACTCTAGAAAAATCAGTGGATGGGAAAAAGGTTTCCCTAACGGTTGAATCAGATTTCGAAGCAGGGAAAGAACTGACTTTTAACGTTTACACTAAGTGATGAATTGACCAATCAGCCAATCTCCGACCTCGAACCTTATTTAGGATCGATTGGGCATGTGGTGATTTTTTCAGAAGATGGTGAAAAGTATTTACATGTTCACGCACTGGAAAATCAAGGAAATGGACCTCAAGCGTCATTTGAGACTACATTTCCGGAAAGTGGAGTGTATAAGATATGGGGACAATTTCAAAAAGAGGGCAATGTGTTTACGATCCCTTTTGTTGTAGAAGTCCCTTAACATCATCGTGGAGTCTCTAGGAATGATTATGACGATCAAAGTGGGGATTTTTTAGACACCAAGGAGTCAAACAAGCAAAAACGAGGTATTTAAGGCAGCAATAAGCAGTGTGATTCTTGAACCATGAGCTCACACTGCTTTTCGTTTTATATAAAAACCATCGTATTTACTAATTAGAAAGTCTAAAGAACCGCTGCACAAACTGCTATTCAAAAGTTTTCCGCACTCCGTGGCTTTCTTTTTTTTATTTTATTTCGAACAAAAGTTACAACGCATAGTAATAAAGGAATATAGACCGCAAAGATCGGGTAGACATTTTTTAGTACGAAATCACTTTGAGCATAATGGGCTGTATAACTTCCTGCAATAAAGATTGAAGTAATAAATACAATAAGCCCAGATGGGATAACCAGATAAGATTTAGACACTTTGAATATCGTTGCTCCACCTATTACCGCAGCATACATAAAAACAGTTACTTTAAAATAGACGTTTACAATTAACCAAATCATAAAAAAAGCATCTAGTCTTTGGATAATGTCTCCAATATTTATTTTTTGAACCATTCTTAACAACGGTGCTATAGAGGTGTTTCTTGCTTCTGATCCTAAAACAGAAAAGATCAGAATATGAATCAATACTAGTACCAATCCACTAGAAACGACTCCAGCTACTCCAACTTTTAATATTAATTTTGGCTTTTTTAAATAAGCAAAGATCATCGTAAAGCAAATCATTTCACCAAAGGGAGCCATCCAAGCTTCTTTTCTTGTAGTTCGTAGTACGGTTTCCCAGCCTGGTTCTGTAATAGGGCGCAAATTTTCTATTTTTACCAGATCAGAAAAAATTACAAAAACGACCACAAGAATGACTGTTAAAACGATATAGGGGAAAAAGATCTCGCTCGTCCTGCCTATAACTTCTATTCCTAAATATAATCCATAAAGGATAGGAAGAATGAGCATAAATGCAATAGCCCAGCTCGGGGTTCCATATAAGAATAGAGGAGTAAGCTCCATTACATCTCTTACATCTCGTGCCGCACCATACAAAAAAAATAATATGTATAATATACCTATCATCGTCCCAATATATTTCCCAAGGATTTTTATACAGTATTCTGTCAGTAATAAATTGGTATATTGCTTATTTAAATAATAATACATTAACAAAAGAGGCAAGCCACTCAGCAATCCAAAAAATATAGAAATCCAAGCAGCTTGTTTCGCATCTGCTCCAACGGGAAAGATGACAGTAGTTCCTAAGATAAAAATGTAAATTAACGTAAATAATTGAAAGGAAGAAATCTTTACGTTCTCCATTGTATCAACTCTCTTTTGCAATAAATAAATCTGGCTACTTTGTATTTTGATTGTTCATTAACTGTCCTTTTTTTACTTTTATTTGCGTATATCCTAAATATTTTCAGTGTTTGACTGATTCTCGATAGCTCGTTTTTTTCGAATTACTCCAATCACATATACGAACAGGGGAAGAAAGAAACAAATGGTTAATGATAAAGGTGTCCATGTATGATCTAGAAATTCATGAAAATGAACGATATCCGGGTGTGAAAAGAGTGCTAAGCTAATAATCAAAAATGCTAAAGGAAAAAGCAGTATTTTATAATTATTGAGTTTAAATACTTGAGCTAGTCCTAAAGCGAGACCGTAATAGCAAATGGTCAGTTTAAAATATATGGTGAATAACCATATGATGGCTACAATGATTTCAATCCGTTGAACAAACTCTCCAATGCTTATTTTCTTTCCCAAAATGTAAGAAGGGTAGGTATTCCTCGCAGTAAATTCAGCCCCCATTACTAAAATGCTAATCGTAACTAGAAAAGAAAGAATGATTCCTCCAATAAATGTTCCTCTATAAAAGGCTTTCTTCACAGATTCTTTTTCAGTAACATATGGTGAAATCATTAAAAATATGGCAAGCTCTAAAAAGGGGAGTCCCAAACTATGATAAGAACCTTGTATAATCGGCACAATTCCACCTTCAAAGATGGGCTGTATATGAACTAATTTGATTTCAGGGATTAAAAATAAAAACCACATAAGAAGAAAGCCAACAATCCAAGGGAAAAATATAACCGCCGTTCGGCAAATCACCTCTAAACCAAGTCGGACACCGAACAAACTGATTAATAAAAACATGATCATAATCATTTGAATGGGGGTTTCAACTAAAACTTGAGTGGTTAGAAAATCTCCAATTTCTCTAACTAGGCCGGAGGAAAGGTAATAAAAATAAGAAAGAAATAAGATCGATACCATGTTTCCAATCCATTTGCCCAATATTTTTTCATTGCATTCAACAAAGGTCAAGGAAGGATAAAGTGATGCTAAACGTATATATAAAAAAACAAAGCTTACACTGATCATCAAAGCCAAAGACGAGGCCATCCAAGCATCCTGTTTTGCAAACCTAGCAAGCAATCCAGGTCCAACAAGGATCGAACTTCCTATAGTAAATACAAGAACGATAACTTGAAAGTCAAATGCACTAATTTTCCCCTTTTCCAACATATGAACTCACCTCCTTGCCAAGGACTCAACTGCTTAAAAAGTAAAAGGTTTATATAATTGGTTTAATAAATCTAAGGGGGTGGGGATTTCAATTCGTAAAACTAATAGAATATTTAATAGCAGTCCTATGGAAAGAAGGATAAAAAAAACCGTAACTTCTCTCCAATTTTTTTGCTTTATAAGAGGGAGGATTTCAAACAGTGAAATCACTCCCCCAATCATGAGTAAGCCAATGATTGCCCACATATCATTTTACTCCCTGGTTTCATTCTGAAAGGATTCAGTGATGGTCCCCAAACGCCGTATTTTGCCTTCAACTTGTACAGTAAATTCTAAATTTGAAAACTCTTCATCCCAGTTTTGTTCATAACGTTTCCACGCTTTCGGATCAGACCGGTGAAAAACTTCACCGAAACCAAATATGTCACTATGGTATTCCTCTTGTACGTTCAGAATTGCTTCTTCCACTTTATCTTTTATATTGTTTTGATATTCCTCCTCTAATTTATGAAGGCTTTCCTGGTTAGATAAATCAATTTCGCACTGAACTTCCCCTATATTACCCTCTGAATTTATCGTAATGTGAATTTTGGGTTTCCCATTCTCGATCTTCCCTTCGACACTTGTCTTGGAACGAACCGTTTCGATCGATACTTTACCATTTTGACATGGAACATTAACGACTGTGCTTTTTATATTATCTGTTATATAATTGAAGCCTTTGCTTGCATCTTCATTTAACCAGCCTATCAATTTGTCCTTTTTAAATACAGCAAGTTGGTTAATTCTTAATCCTATGTTCGGAGACACATTTTGTACATTTGTAAAATCTCCGCCTGCTTCATGATCACCATACACATAAATTCCAGTAATCACAGGTTCTTTGCCGTTACTTACTATACTGTCAATCAACTCATCCAATTTGACTGTCTTGGTTCGCGCCCAATTTTTCTCTGAGTTTTCTAAAGCACTAAATAATTTATTTGCGGGTATTTTCTCAAGAGCAGTCTGAACATTTAGTATTTCGGAAGCAGGGGATCCCTTTGCAACAGTTAAATAGAAATCCGTTCTTAGTTCATGGTCTCGGGAAAGAAAATCCAAAACCTTTCCAATTCCCTCTTTAGCAAGTGGTTCTCCAATGACTACTTCTCGTAGATGGGCAAGATAAAGTTTCCTTGGGACGTCTGTTGTTAGCTCTCTCAGAGCCTCAAAAACAGTCCCCGCATTTGCCGTGAATCTTACAACTTCTGTACGCCCCGTACTTGTTTTACCGGCAATTTCACCAGGATTAATAATTTGAACTGAAATGATGTAGCCATCTTCAGATTTATCAATTCCTAAAGCGGTTACGATTGCTATTTCATTTAGTTCTTTCCTGCTCCAACAACCCGTTAATAAACAAAGGACCACTATATAAAACATTAGGATCTTCCACTTTTTTTTCATAAAAAATCCACTCCCCGTAATCCCTGTTATTGATTGGCTTCATCTGGCTGCGGCGGCTTAGGCGAAGCGGTATTTTCTTTAACGGTTTCTTGTTGATTAATTAACGCTGGTCGGGAATGTAAGCTCCAATGCGGTAACCTTAGGAAGTTATCTTTTTGATCTTTTAAAATAAAGGGTGCATTTGGTGCTAGATATGGAATGCCGAAAGAACGCAGGCTATTCAGATGAAGAACCATCATAATCAATCCAAGTATGATGCCAAATAAACCAAAGGTAGCAGCAAGGAACATAAAAATAAAACGTAAAATCCGCACAGATATTCCCATGTTGAAAGTAGGGGAGACGAAACTGCTAATTGCTGTTAACGAAACAATGATTACCATCGAAGCAGAAATAATCCCAGCTTCCACGGCTGCTTGTCCAATGACCAGCGCACCTACAATTGAAATCGAAGAACCAATCGCCCGTGGCATTCGAACACCTGCTTCACGCAAGATTTCAAATGTTACTTCCATCATTAGAGCCTCTACAAGTGCTGGAAAAGGAACCCCTTCACGTTGTGAGGACAGGCTAATCAGTAAAGGCGTCGGAATCATTTCCTGATGGAAGGTTGTGACCGCAATATAAGCAGAAGGTGTAATCAGTGCCAAAAAAAATGCGAAATAACGTAGAAAACGAATGAGTGTAGCGATGTCGGCACGTTGATAGTAGTCTTCGCTTGACTGAAAGAAGTGGACAAAGAGAGCTGGAACTAATAAAACAAAGGGTGTTCCGTCCACTACGATGGCAATTCGCCCTTCTAAAATCCCGCCTGCAACTGAATCAGGACGTTCTGTATTATAAACCGTTGGAAAGGGGCTATATGTTTCATCTTGGATGAGTTCTTCGATATATCCACTTTCCAAAATTGCGTCAATGTTAATTTTCTTAAGTCGGGCTTTAACTTCCTGAACGAGTTTCTCATCCGCTACATCTTTAAGGTAAATGATAGATACGTCTGTCTGTGTTTTCTTCCCAATTTGTTTTGTTTCAATTCTCAAATTAGGATCCTTTATCCTCCTCCTAATTAATGCTGTATTCGTTCGCAATGTTTCGGAAAAGCCGTCCTTAGGCCCCCTAACAACTGTTTGTGAAGAGGGCTCTTGTACACCCCGATCAGCCCAGCCTCTGGAACCAATGGACAGGCCTTTTAAAAATCCGTCCATTAGGACAACCGTATCACCTGATAAAATGTGGTAGAAAACCTTGTTAAAATCAACTAATTCATTTATTTCTCCAGCAGGAAGGGAATGAGATTTAATGATTTCATAAATATTTTTCTTACTTAAAACATCAGATCCCAAATTGGCTGTGCGAATATTAACCATAAGGGATTCTAGTATAAAATCATTAACAAATGATTTGTCAGCCAGTCCATCTGTGTAGAAAATGGCTATTTTAATTTCACCAGTTTGACCTAGATCGAATTCACGAATCACGATATCAGAACTGTTTCCTACCATTTGCTTGATATATTCGATGTTTTTCTTTAATTCTCTATGCAAATGAATAGGTACTGCTTGTTCTTGATCTGTATCCTCATTCTGATTTATATTTAGATTTTGGTCTTTTTTTGATTGTCCTGGTTGTGAATGTTTTCTTTTCCTTAGTTTTAGCAATGGTATCGGTTTTCGGGACTTCATGTTGTCAACTCCAGAAACGAATGAGTACCCTCTCGTTATTTTTTAGCCTGAATTACTTAAGACAGGCAAGTGTAAAAGAATTTGGGAGAACTTTAGTATTTCAAGAGATTTCTTTCTTGCTGTATCCTTTACCATTTTTTTCATTAATAGATATTTTATACATATTAATCCACTTAAGGTAATCTGCCTAAAGGATAGGGTGATAGGCCCGGATGCCCAGAAAATGTTTGCAAAAACTCATGCTTTCCGCATCTCAAGGAATAATAAGTAATGTCGAACTTATTTTAGATCCAAGGGGGCAGAAAAAATGAAAATGAATAGCGCAGTGATTGTCATACCACTTCTATTGATTGTTTCTTTTGTGCTTTTTTTCACTGTTATTGATTTCGATGGCGGCAAAGAAAAAGAAGAACATGCGGAAACAGAAACGCCGATTGAAGGAACAACCGAAGAAACTGAAAAAGAAACGCCGACTGAAGGAACAACCGAAGAAGGAACAACCGAAGAAGGAACAACGGAAAATGCAGAAACGGAAGGAACAGAAAATGCAGCCGCGATTGATACGGAAGCGATTTACCAAAAAAATTGTATTTCTTGCCACGGAGATCAGTATCAAGGAGGAGTTGGGCCGCAATTAACTGGCTTAAGCAGCAAATATGAAAAAGCGGATATTGAAAAAATCTTGATCAATGGACAGGGAGCCATGCCAGGTGGTCTAGTTTCACCTGAAGAGGCGAGTGCCATGGCAGATTGGCTATTAACTTTAAAATAGAGGTGTAGGAAAGACTACGGTGGACTTTTTACATGAACTTATTAGCAGAAATTAAAAAGAGGATAGCGGCGTGATTACTATCCTCTTCTAGTGGTTTTCCTTATACCTATAGTTCAATTGGGAATGAGAAATAGACATTTACTCCTCTGCTTTCCAATTCTGAGATAAAAGTAGAATACATGCCTAGGAATTCTTCATCTAATCCCCCCGTACCATTTAAACCAATTACGGTGAGACGGACTTCTTTTAGGTTTGGTAGAGGGAATATGATTTCCTCAAGACTTTCAGAGGTTAAAAAGGCACCTTTCAGCTCTAGATATTCCATGGTTTTCAACTTACTAACCCAATCATAATTGTGGACATATACATCTACTAGTTTTAGCGTTGTTAGTTTCAATGCCGCTAACTCTTCCGCATTTTCAGCCGTTGTATTGCTAATTTTCAAAGATGTTAGGTTTGGAAAACCTTTGAACATACCTAAATCCAATTTTTGATCATAATTCTGATAGTTAGCTAATTCTATAGACTTCAGATTTTTTAATGGAAGTAGAAAATCTGCATTTTTCATGGGTATCGAAACGGATAGAGATTCCAAATTTGAAAGTTCTTTTAGTTGGTTTAAGTCTACGTTTCCAGCTTGCAAAGTTAAATGTTTTAGCTTTTCTAATGTTCGCAAGGGCTCTAAGTTTTCGTTTTCAAGATTGTAAAGACTTAATGATTCCAATCGTGGTAGTGATTTCAAAAATTCTAGATTTGCAGGTTCGCTATTCCATGACAAGGCAACTCTAAATGATTTTAAGTTGACCGCATATTCCAAACCAGTAAAATCATCAATCTGAATTTGGCGATTGGACTTGTCCACTAAATCAAGGTGGGTGATTGCTCCCATATTATAAGATGTGATTTTCCCTGTTGGTTTTGCGAGCTGGTTGCGAATCGCTTTTTCTATCAAGGGTTCATTGAAAGTGATTTCTTTAAAGTCAGGACGAAATCTCTCTTCCTTTGTTCGTGATAAAAATAGAGCAAAATGGTTTCTTGTTAGCGGCTCATTTGGCTTGTATTCATTGTTTGGGTAACCAACCGCGATGTTGCTTGCTGCTAATGAATTAATCTCGTCGTAAGCCCAATAAGATGAACCCACATCTCGAAATTCACTGTCATATTGCCCGCTTAGGTGATACGTTTTTGTCAGAATTTTAGACATTTGAGCCCTTGTGAGTTTTCCCCAAGGATCAAAATATCTTTCATTAGTAGTTGGATCTTCTTTTCCAGAAATAATCCCTAGATGAACCGCCATGGCTATTTCTTCGTATCCGTAGTCACCTGGTTTTACATCGGTGAACCCAGGATCTGGTGGTACTATATCGGGTTTGTTCAAACTTGGATCCCTCATCAGCATTTGCACAGCTTGAAGCCTTTTTAATGATTCGTATGGGCGAAATGTTCCATTTTCGTAACCATTTATCATGCCTTGCTCCGTTAAATAATCAATTTCTTCTATATTAGTACTGACATCTGTAAAAGTGGCAGCTTCTGTATTTGAACCGTGAAAGAATAAGGTAGAAAATAGTAAAGTGGGGATAATAAAAGATTTTTTCATGTTAACCTCCTCGTCATCATACGGGACTTCTATCACTGGAAGGGGAATTCCCAAATTGTGCGAGTGATTTCTAAAAGTCAGACGAAACTTATTATACTATATTCCTATTAAAAGTTTTCTATGAAAATATAACCAAGTGGCCTTCTTGCTTTTTAAAATGTTGAAACGATTAAAACAGAATACAAGGCAAAGATGCCTGGTCACCGCTAGCTTAGGCATATATGATATCCTTATTATGAAAGGGTGTTATAAATGAAATTATTATTTCCGATATTTCTAGTATGGATTATGATTGTTTCAGGCTGCAGCAATGTAGATGATGATACAAAAACGGAATTTCAAACTTTAGAACAAGCAACGTTAAAAAGTGATATTCCATTAGCTGATATTTTTCATACTGAAGAAATGGATGAAACGGCATTCTCCCTTTATCAGTCTGCGAAAGGGTATGGCATTCTTCACTTTTCATTAAAAGAAGATGGTTGGGATTATCAAGGAAGTTCAGGTTTTATGTACTCTGCTGATACTGATCGTAAGCCTTTTTCTTTTAGTCAATCAACGTGGCACAATGGGGAAGTTTCCATTGATAAAGAAAGCTCGTATACAACTGTATTTTTAGGAGAAATAAATGACCCTGAAATTAGTAAAATCACGGTTGAATATAACAATACCCAAAAGAATGCTGAACTAATAAAAAATGATAATAGAACCTATTGGTATCTTGTTTCTGAACAAGATGACGGTAACGAAAGAGCTGGCATGGTCTCTGCTTATTCTAATGATGGGGAATTGCTATATCAGAATGGGGAATAGATTGATATGCGAATGATTTTGAATTAAACAACAGAGGTAGAGGATGTAGTACCTGGTATGGAAAGGGCATTATGGTTTTTGACAATTGTTTCTATCTTACTAAATCTAGCACCTATACTTTTAGAACGAAAAGGTAAGAAATAATTACTTATTGTCACTATATTTCTACCTCTGAACCGAACTCCTTAGAGGGGTACCAGGCACCTAAAATTTCTTATGGTGTCTGGTACTATTCATTTTCACAAGATCGCTAAGCTCAAATGTTATCTATCTTTTAGTGGTAACGTCACAATGAATGTACTGCCTTTCCCGTGTTCACTGTTAACTTCAATAGTTCCTTTATGAGTCTTCACAATCCACTTTGCAATGGCAAGCCCAAGTCCATGTCCTCCTGTTTGCCGTGTTCTCGCTGAATCTGCTCGGTAAAACCGTTCAAATATACGCTCATAATCTTTTGAAGAGATGCCAATTCCAGTATCTTTCATGGTGATAAGTAAGTCTTTGCCTTTTACAGAGAGGGAAAGGGTTGCATTTCCTCCATTTGGCGTGTATTTAATCGCATTATCCAATAAAATATACAGCAGTTGTGATAACCTTTTGGAATCCCCATTGACAATGAGTGTTTCAGGGGAATCAAAATGAAGCTTAATTTGTTTAGATTCAGCTATTGAACGAACAGATTCGATCGCCTTCTGTGCCATTAAACGAAAATCAAATTCTTCATACACAATCTCTATTATCCCCGAGTCAGACCGGGCTAATGTCAATAAATCTCCTACTAAAACCGTCATCCGTTTCACTTCATTTTTCATATTTAAAAGAAGTTTATGAGAATAATCCTCTTTTTCCAAATCCAACGTCATTTCGAGTGCATTGATCGATGAAAGGAGGACACTTAAAGGTGTCCTTAACTCATGTGAAGCGTCAGTGGTAAATTCCCGCTGTCTTGAAAAAGCACGTGTAATCGGAACCATGGCCTTTTTGGACATATAGAAACTGATTACAATCGCTACTCCTGAAAAAAGAATCGCTAATATTAATAGGATGATGGGCAGCCATTTAAAAACTTGATAGGCGAATGATATTTCCTTTCCGATAAAAAGCATGCCAATCATTTCCCCATTATAGAAAATAGGCTGGCCAGCAATCATCAACCGAATCGTATCTTTTCTTTTCGTTGGGTGAAACTCATCACTTCTTTCATTCCTAAATGTCTTTCTATCAGGAAGCTGTACCTGGAAAGTTTCTTGAAGAATTTTATTTCTTTTAGGATTCCAGTCTGAGATGGTTGTCAAAATTTCAGTTCGGAGTTCCGGGATGAGGTCATCTCCCAATACCAATTCTCCAGAACGATTTACAACATAATAGAAAAATTGATCTACATCTTTTACAAGTGATTGTTGATTGCGAAATTCTAATCGGCCTTTATGATTCTGATAGGTTAGGTACTCTTCAATGTTTCTCGCTTCCTGTTCTACACTGGATTCTAGTTCACGTTCTTGGTCTTTGAATATAGTGGCATACAAGATGGCATAGACAACAATAATAAATAAGACTAGAAAGAACATAAGTAGACCGCTGTATATTAACGTTAAGCGAAATTGTGTACTTTCAAATAGATCTCTTTTACGAAATAAGTGGATAAAGTTTCGACTATTCTTTCTCAACTTTGTATCCAACTCCTCTGATACTTTGGATCAAATCTTGTTTTCCAAACCGATCCAATTTCTTTCGAAGCAGTTTAATGGTGGCGTCAATCGTTTTAGTAGAGACATCCGCATCATAACCCCAAATCCGATCTAAAATGACCTCTCGAGGGAGGACTCGTCCTTTATTTTGAACCAATAAATCAAGTAACTGAAACTCACGAGGGCTTAACTGAATCTCTAATTCATCGTGAAGAACGGTTTGGCTATTACGGTTGATGTGCAAACCTTGAATAGAAATCTGTTCTTCTAAAATAGGAGCATAGTTACGGCGTGTAAGCGCACGTAAACGAGCAAGAAGCTCCTCGATTTCAAAGGGTTTAATGAGATAATCATCAGCTCCAGCATCCAATCCATTAATGCGATCTTCTACAGTATCTCTTGCCGTCAACATTAATATTGCCCCAGCATAACTCTCGCTTCTAAGCTTGCGGCAAATAGAGATTCCATCGCCATTTGGCATCATCCAATCCAGTATCATAACGTCATAGTGAGAAGCTTTGGCATACTCATAGGCATCTTCACCTTCCATCACCCAATCAACCTTATAGCCGCCTTTTTTCTTTAACATAAAACCAATCAATTCACCAAGCTGCAAATCATCTTCAGCTAAAAGAATATTCAAGTTAAGCACCTCTTTTTTACCTGTCATCAGGATTTCTCTGTTATTAATATTACCTCTTTAGACACTCGTTTTAAATAAGACCACCGCAACTTTGGTTACGGTGGTCTTATTAATAAGGGAAATGTTTATAAACATGTTCATTTTTTAAAATTTTGCATGTTTGACGCCAAGCTCTTCCAATTCAGCTTTAGCATGGTCGATAAGCTCTTGTGCTTTAGCTTTTGTTTCCTCATCTAAGTTAGCAAGAGGGTCGGCTTTTTTCCCTTTATTGCCACGTTCCGGAAAGGTCACACCTAATTCTTCAAGTTGTGCTTTTGCTTCCTCACGAGTGATGGTACCAGCCTTTTGCTGTTCAAAAATGGCATCTGCTTTTTCTTTTGTAGCTTCATCTAAAGTTGCGAAGGGGTTGTCTTTTCCTACGCGTTCACGGAAGGTTACACCAAGTTCCTCAAGTTGTGCTTCTGCTTCCTCATGAGTGATGGTACCAGCCTTTTGTTGTTCGAAAAGGGCTTCAGCTTTTTCTTTAGTAGCTTCATCTAAATTAGCGAATAGTTTTCCTTTTTCACCACGTTCTGGAAGGTTCACCCCAAGATTAGACAGCTGTGCTCTAAGTTCCTCCTTAATTTTTTGTACTTTCTCTTGTGTTTCAGCGTCTAGTGATTGCTCGGATTGGTTCACCGTACTATTTTCTAATGAAGTCGCGGCAAATGCCGATGTCCCAATTCCACCAATAATTCCAATCGACAAAGCTCCAGTTAGTGCGTAACCTAATAGTTTTTTGTTCATCATCATAAACCTCCTAGATTTCTTGTACATTTCTAAATTTAATACTCAACGGTGAAAACTTGGTGAAAAACAAACTGATTTAAAGAAATATTAAAAGTATGTGAAAAATAAGGAAGTACCAGCTGTTGTATTGGTACTTCCTGAAAGTTTGTTAAACTAGTAATTTTTTTCACTCTTTAAGATTTCTATTTCCCTATTTACTTCATCATCCATTACATAGGAAGCATCCAAGGTAACTAAAGGGGCAGGGAACTGGTTGCCAGCTTGTACCTCAGCTTCCATTAATAAAATACGGTCTTCAGCACGAGCCACACCTTTTAAAATATTATCAGTTTGGAAAGAACTTGTAGCTTGTTGAATTTGTTTAATAGATTGTGCAACATTAGCGCGTGAAGCTAATAGAACTTTCTTATGCTGCAATTCATTATAAGTTTGCTGTAGTTCATCTAATTTGCCTTTTAGAATTTCTGTCTGTCCTTTAATGGCTTCATATTGTTGTTCATAAAGGCTCAGCTGCTTCTCATGAGTAAGTTTTTCCTGTACCGCTAATTTGGCTATGTGTTCCTCATTTTGTTCAATTGCGAGTGTGGCTTGATGAGTTCTTTTTTCAATTAGTGCCTTTGTTTCTAGAATGAGAGATGCTTGTTTATTTTCTGCAAAAATCTGACGTGATAAAGCTCTTTGAGCTGTTACAATTTCCTGCTCCATTTCTCTAGAGTATTCGTTTAACATGGCAATCGGGTCTTCGAGGCGATCAAGCCAGCCATTTACATCTGCCTTTGCAATTTTTTTAACTCTTTTAAAAATACCCATTTATATATTCTCCTTTTTATTAACTAATCGTTTTTCCCACTGGTCTAAAATATTGGCATTTTGATTTGAGAAGTGTCTGTGTGAGCTCGCTAAAGATGTATCAATAAATTGTTGCATGGCAGAAGCCTTTGATTTTCTTCTTGTCCATTTTACGAATAGAACCAAAGCAACTATCCCTAGGATGAGTAATAATAGGAACCAAAACCAAGAAAATCCGCCATAATAGTGGCCCGTCATGTAATTTGGTTCTAAACCGCCGTGGTGTCCCATAGCTCTTGGTCCATGCCCATGTCTCTGTGGACCAGCAGCAAGAGCAGTTACTCCTCCGAATAGGGAGTGAAATACATTTATGGCCAGGACCACAGAGGCTACAATGACACCCCAAAAAATACCTTTTTTCAACTTAGTATTCACTGCGTTCTTACCTCCTTTCTCTATTGATATTTGTAGTTTAGTAGAGTTTGGTGAAAACTTAGTGAAAATGAATATACTATATGCTAGCTATTGCAAACACGGAAAACAGTTATTTTTAACAAAACAATGCAAATAAAAAAACCACCTTCTTAGAAGGTAGTTTAAGCAGACAGACGCTCAAAATCGTTTTTCATATATTAGAACAGTTCTAGAACAACTAATTTAATATAATGGTGGATATAAGGATACTGGTGGTATCCAGGCAGGGGGTGAGTGTTGAATATATTGAGGCAGGTAATTGTGATCGCTGTGTTGAATATACTGAGGCAGATAATGTTTATTTGGATAACTGTGCTGGCTGGGATGAAGAGAATGATTTAAAACCTGATGATTATAGAAGAGTAGGGAGAATTACAGTGAGAATTTTTGATGCACATTTTCATATTATTGATTTTAATTTTACAATTATAGAAAACCAAGGTTATTTGCCACCCAACTATGTTGTAGAAGATTATCAAAATGACACTGCTGATTTGAATGTATTAGGTGGAGCGATTGTATCAGGGTCATTTCAAGGATTTGACCAAGAATATTTAATAAACGCACTAAAACAAATGGGTTCAGCATTTTGCGGCGTAACGCAATTACCTTTTACTGTGACGGACGAAGAAATTATAAACTTAAATGAAAACGGGGTAAAAGCATTACGCTTAAATATAGCACGAGGTATTTCAGAAGATTTATCAAAGCTCGATTACTTTGCAAGAAGAGTTTATGATTTAGCTGGATGGCATAGCGAACTTTATATTGATGCAAAAGAGTTACCCGAAATTGCAGCTGCTATTGAAAAATTACCAGCCATCTCAATCGACCATCTAGGGTTATCTGAAGAAGGTTTACCACATTTATTAAAGCTGGTTGATAAAGGAGTTCGCGTTAAAGCCACTGGTTTTGGTCGTGTAGAATTGAATATAGAGAACGCCTTAAGATCAATTTATGATAGTAACCCAGATTCTCTTATGTTCGGAACAGATTTGCCATCTACAAGAGCAAAAAGACCTTTTAAGTATAAAGATATTGAATTAATTCAACAGTTATTTGATGAACAAGCTGCCGATAAGATCCTGTACACGAACGCTTTAAAATGGTATTTCAAGTAATTCAACTTTAAGTAGATTTAAAATGAAGATTGTAAAGTTTGTTATTGAGTACGGGTGCGATTGCAGTCGTTTTTTACTAACGGGGCAGCAGTTTAGTAGAACAAGAGGTTTCTTTTCCATATAAACGTAAATTATAAAGGGCATTATTATTGGCGTTATTTTTGGTTTTAAAAACCCGAATAGATAAATAGAGGGAAAAATTCCGCTTAAACAGGAAAATGCATTGAAGATAGGCAATAATAGACGGAGAAATTCCCTTTATTGATTCGAAAATAGCGAAAATAGGATATCTTTCCTTTGATACTTTTAAGCGTAAAATCTCCCCTTATATTACCCGAAACGAGCTTCAATCGGGGGGGTTAACGGTAAAATCTCCCCTTATTTTTCCTTCGAGGTAGTATGGTTCTTCTGAAGTAGTCAGCTTAAGGAAGTTAAGTTGAATAAAAAATGAAAAGGAATTGGTTTGAGAAGAGAAGGAGTAGTGGAATGGATTAGTATTTTGCTTGACAGTGAATGCCCCCTTTTTAACTTTAAAAAAGCACCCTAATGAGTGCTTTTTCTTTGTTTTTGGTGATACCATATTTGTGTTATTTATTAGTATTTAATTCGCCTAAAAAAACATCTAATTCATCATCTGATTGAAATTTATAAGCATACCCATAGCAAATCGGTCCATTCCCAGTATGCTCTCTCTTAGGAAATTCCAGGAAAGCAGTATTATGATTGAGCCCTGTAGATTTTTCTTCTAGTACTTTATTTCCTTCAACTGTTTTTGGATTCAATACAATCGTAATTTCTTTATTTGGAAGCAAATAAATTACTTCATCGTTTATAATATTTTTAAATTCAACCGCTTTTGAAGTTTCTTTCATCGTTTTGAACTTGTTTAATCCAAAAGTATTTTGTGTATTTCCCATATTACACTTCACCTCATACTAAAATTATGTGCATACTTCTATTATAAGGTACAAAACAATCAATATCCTGTTTATTAATTCTTTTGCAGTTGCAGGTATGTTGATCGCTGCGATTTTCCCATTTGGTTATCAAAAAATATTTGATGCAATTCTGTAGCAGTAGAAACCATAATTCCAATGGAAGGGCAGGGTTATGGCGCAATTACGAGGGGGAAGGGAATTGAAAAAAATAACTTTAATTTCAGCTCTAATTATTGCTGTTATAGCAATTGGACTATTTTCTTTTATTAAATGGAATCCACCATTAGTGAGTGGAACGATTAGTTCATCGGGGGATAAACAATCCGTAGTTATTAGTATCGGAAACAAAGGTTTTAGTAATGTAAAGATAACTGGTGTACTAATAAATAATAATGAAGAACCATTGGTTAAAAAAATCCAGCTAAGTAATCCGTTAAAAGGTTTTATTATAGCTGATGATTTTGATGGTGAGGCGAGAGAGTACGGAATTACTAACATTGAAGATGTGATAATAGAGCCAAATACCTCTCCATCCTCACAATTAGAAAAGGTGAATAATGGTACTGCTACTGAAGATGATAAAAGCTATGGTTTAAGTATTATCAACGATAAAGAAATAAATAAGGTTATTATAAATTATAGCTATTTAGGACTTTCTTTTGAAAAAAATGTACCTATTAATCATTAAAGGATAGTGATAAAAAATAGGGGAATCCTCCTTGACGAAAGATTCCCCTTAGTATTAATTCATGATTGGTGAAGTTAAAATAATCATGACGAACGATAGTAAAATTAAATAGATTAGAGAATAACGTAAATTCGATTGTGCCCATTGCTTTACATCTTTTGCTCGTGTTCCTTTCATAGCGAGAATAATCCAACCAATGGTTAAGGAAATGGTAAAAATAAAGAAAAACCAGCCTAAAGAAGTAATTAAAAAGAAGGGGAAAGGCAGCAATGCAATAATATATATTAAATTTTGGCGAATCGTCATATCAACACCGTATACGACTGGCAGCATCGGTACACCTGCTCGTGTATAATCTTCTAATCTCTTAATGGCGATAGCCAGGGTGTGAGGAATTTGCCAAATGAATAAGATACAGAACATAACGATCGGAACGATATGATTTGCTGGCGCTAACACTGCCCAACCGATTAAAGGGGTAAATGCCCCAGAGATACTGCCTATAATCGTATTCCAAGTATATTTACGTTTTGTCCAAAATGTATAAGGGACCACATAGAAAAACCAGCCTAAAAATGAATAAATGGCTGCTTCAAATGTTGTAAATAACATCATGACCAGCCCAATGATGGTTGTAATGATCCCCGACCATAAAACGGTTTTCAAGGAAAAGTTCCCGGTAACAGTCGGTCTTTTTTGGGTGCGGACCATTTTTTTATCCAAATCCACCTCATACCAATTATTCAGCATTAACGCTCCAGAGATAACGAGAGTACTGCCGATCATGGTTAACAGAAAAAGGCCCAAATTCTCTATAAATCGTTCCCCACTAAAATAAAGTGCTAACCAAAAGCTTGTAAATACAGGCAGTACATTGGCGACTAACACTTTTCCTTTTAATAAATATTTAATATCCATTAATAAGCTAAGAAGGTTGGAAGAGCTTCCTGTGATTGTTTCTAGTGCTGTTTCAGATTGTATATGTCCGTTTTTCATAAATATCTCCTGTTATTATCATATTTATAGTGAAAATAAATAAAGAAGCGTAATAAATACCTTAATTTTACCATGAATCGTTTCTCCTATTTGTGAATTATTTATGAAATGTTGGTTCTGAACGTAATTCCTAAAATTCTTTATTTTCTTATTAGTTTGGGAAGGACCGATTCTACGTGCTTAAAATCAAAAAAAAGCCTGAGGATAGTTCCCCAAGCCATTAGATTGATATTTTTAAAGTTATCATTTACTATCGCAGCAAAAGCTTGCCCCCACAATGATAAGTAAAATAAACAATACTACAATCAAGAAAAAGTCGTTCCGATTAGTAGGACATTCATAACCATAACTATAAACAGGAGATGGACATCCATAATCATAAGCAGGAGCTGTATAGGTAGGCATTGGAGCAACATTTGGAGCAACATTAGCACCAAGAGTCGGTGGTGCGTTAAGGTTTGAATACATTATAACACTTCCCTTCGAGTAAGGTATTTCTCTATATCATACTCTTGGAGGTGAATTATGAGCCCGTCTATAAAAAAATGGGTGAACGTCAGGGTTTTTTGAAAGGAAGATATTAAATTGAATAATACAGATAATGAGCATATGAAATGGAACTTTTGCTATGGTGGACGATCGGGCGCTGCATTTTGTATGCCCTTGCGTTTCTATACGATCCTGCCGCTCTGAATAAATACTTAAAAGAAGGCCTTGTCACCAATTTCGTTACATATGCTGATTGCTGACTGTCCGGTTTTCTTGTTTCATTAAGAAGTTCAATCATTTCTTCTGATGTCCTTATATTAAATCCATGTCCAAACAATCTGCCATCCTCCAGGAGAACAGCATTCACACCTCTGAACCATGGTGTTTTTTTATCAAAGTCAGGATTATTAACGTACACGACATCTCCAGGCAACAAATGATTGGAATAAAACGTAATGATACCTAGGTCAGTATCTGTATGCCAGCTGTAAAGATACAAATTCCGAAACAGTGAATTAAATGAATTTCTCCCAATACTATTCAATATGGCATGGTAATAGATGATTGGAATAGCCGTTGCACATTCAAATGCATAGAGAGAACTGTTCCGGAATATATCCAAAATCGCATCAGCCGGGCGCACATCGGGTCTTAAAAGAAACCCGCCTGCCCTTGTTAATTGCCAGTACTTGGGATTGCAACGGGCATGTGCAAAGGTTGTAAACTCTGCTTGACTTTTGTTCATTTCTTTCGCACTTTGAATAATGTTCTTTCGGACCTGAAGTTCAAACAGTAATTCATACTCGGAATAATAAGAATAAAAGATGGGAGCATTCTGCATCTCTTGAATAATGGTTTTCTCTATACTTCCAAGCTGCCAATTTTCATTCAGTTGAAACGGGATCCCTGATATTTGGATCATACAATCCCCCATTCCTAAATCGCTTTTCAACTCATTCATATCTATCGTATTCTCATTATTTTTAATCATGTTAAGATGTTGACAATAATTAGCTGTCCAATCATAATATTTCCAATAAACGCTCGTACGACAGAAGGATGGACAAATTGATTTCTAGGTGTTAGATTATCTGGATAAAATATAGAGCCATCAGGATTAAAGCTTTTATCTTGTATCATGAAATGATTACGCATGAAGGTCTCGACGGAACTAGCCCTATATGATCTTGCTGAAGCGTAAGTAACCATTTAAGAGAATTAAAAGAAGGGGGACAAAGTGAAGAATTACGATATTATCTTTTTTGATGTAGATGACACGCTTTTTGATTTTACTAAATCGGAGCAAGAAGCTTTTTATAAAGTCTTTGAAAAATATAATTTATTAAATAACTTAAAGCTATTTGAGAAGAGTTATCAAGAAATTAGTAAAGTGTTGTGGAGAGGTTTAGAACATGGAAAGATGACCCTTATTGAACTAGGTTCGGAGAGATTTAGGAGATTATTTTTAAAACATCAAATTAAGCTTGACGCAGTTGTTTTCAACCAAGATTATTTAGGTTTTCTTGGAGAAGGAACGCACCTCGTCCCAGGAGCTGAAAAGCTCATAACCGACCTCTCGCATAAACGCTTAGCAATTATTACTAACGGTTACACTGATGTACAAACGTCTAGAATTAATAATTCCCCGTTAGTAAATACATTTGAACATATTATTATCTCTGAAACCACTGGAATCCAAAAACCACATACAGGAATTTTTGATTATGCTTTTCATAAGCTGCAAATTTCAGATAAATCTAACGTTCTTATGGTAGGAGATTCATTGACTTCTGATATTCAAGGTGGAATGAACTATGGTATTGATACTTGCTGGTTCAATCCTAGACACAAGGTAAATGATACAGCAATAAAACCTACTTACGAGATAAACAAATTAGAAAGTCTTCTAGAGATAATAAAATAATGTTCTTTGTAAAACAAAAATACGGTTGTGTTCAAGCTTAAAGTCTATATTTGCATTTTTATGTCCCATGAGTGGCTGCGTTTTAGCCCGGCCACCGTCATATTAAGCCTAAGCCCCATAAATACGAGCGGGGGATTTTTTTGATAATGGAACGATTTTGAGAAATGTAAAAAGGTACGGTACTACGTTCACACCGATATTTTCCCTTTATTTATCATTCTAATAGTGGCGATAATGCCTCTGCAAATTAACATTTTTGAGATAAGGCTTATGAATGAGTGGTACCAAGTCCAGCCTTTTTTCCATGTAATAAGCTTGGTTTTCTTTGCAGCAATCGTTTCTACCAATATTTGCGGTATGACAAAAGGAAAAAGCTTCATGATAATTCCAGTTAGGCTGCTGTTGAGTGTCCATTGATTATAATAAAGTAACATTAAAGGGTAATGTATAAAATCAAAAGGGAGGTGGATTGCAGATTTCGGAAACGGCTTCTTTTTGTACTTTAAATAACCTTTTGACACTAAATATTTATCTGCGAAATAATTGCCGATGATACTCACAAGGTATACAATCACCCAATCTTTAAAAGAACGTTTTATGATTGCAAATGGCAATAAAACTAACCCAATTATAGTAGTGAAAATTAAGAAATGATATGGGAAACTTTTTACTTTCAATTTTTACACCTCCATCTATATATTGTTGTATTTAAAAATTTTTATGTAATATATCTAAAATACAACTTACAATATATAAATGATGATAAATGAAAAAAGCCCAGATTCCTTTAACAGAATCTCGGGCCCATGAACTTAATAGATCGTCATCATTTTTCTGACCACCGTATCTATTTGTCTAGTATAACTTGAACCTTTGTGTTCTACCAAAATACTAAAAGCATACCATTTGCCGCTATCGCCTTGGACGTAGCCGGCAAGTGTCGAAACACCATCCAGGCTGCCTGTTTTTGCGGTGACGCGATTTTTAACACCGGGTTCAATATAGCGGTTTCGCAATGTTCCGCCTACTGAACGGTCTCTTTGGCCTCCGACAGGTAAGCTTGATAAAAATGTCCTCTGATAATAGGGCTGCTGCGGTTGTTTGACAAGTAGTAACGTTTGTTGAACAGCGTTCACTCTATTCTCGTGAGAAATACCTGAACCATCTTCAAATTTCCATTGATTCATGTCTAATCCAATTGATTTCCCATATTCTCTTAGTACCTTTAGGCCATGTTCCCAATCTCCAACATTATGTACTTTCTTGCCCATCGTTTTTACCAAAATATCGGCAATTCCATTATTGCTTAACTTCATAAAAACAGGCATGATTTGCTTTAATGGCTGGGAACGTTTTGTACCTAATGAAACAGCCTGGCTTGGCACCGTTGCATAATCTACCTTCGAATCAGGACCAAATTTTATCCCTTGAGCAGTAAGAGTATTCTTAAAAGAATGGATCGTACTTAATGTAGGGTTAAACATCGTTACCCATTCTTTTTTCGAGCTTCCTTGCGGCAAGTTCCCAGAAATGATGATTTGATTGGTACGATATTTTCTTTCAATCTTTAAAGTGTTCTTGCTTCCACGGCTGACAGTTTTAGCCTGATTAATCAATCTTAATCCACTTGCGTTTGGCTGCACCGAAATGCTTGGAGCAGAACCAACCCTTGCTGGGGCAGCGTTCACAATCACTGTACTCACATCGAAGTCATTGTCAGGTGAGGTCGTTAGTGCTGAAATGGGAGCACCGTAATAATACGTTTCATCTTCTGGCCAAATACCAGGCGATAGGCGGGCACCTGTGAACCAAGTGTCATCACCATATATATTCCCGTTGATTTGCACAATTCCTTTTTTCTTCAATGTATTACTAAAGGTAACAAAATCTTTCACCTGCAGTGTAGGATCACCCTCGCCACGAAGGTAGATATTTCCGTGAAGAACTCCGTTTTGAATGGTTCCATCCATTAACATTTGCGTGGAGAAAAAGTAATCTTCCCCTAACACCTCTAAAGCGGCAGCAGCTGTTAATAGTTTCAAAGTAGAAGCTGGTTTGATTCCATTGTTCCCATAGTACTCATAGACAAGTTCTCCCGTATTCAAATCACGAACGGCGATGGAGAAATCCGTCCCATGAACCTGCTGGTTAACCGTTTTGGTTAATTCACTATTCGCCTCTGTTTGGATGCTGAAAAAAGTAGACGCAAGTGCCAATAAAAAGAATAATATGTATACCTTGCTTTGATTTTTCAATTCGTTTCCACCTCCTTTAATCTACTAAACTTTACCATAATAATCTATGATTCTACAATATTCTACTTATTAGATAAAAAATTAGCAGGGAAAATTTCGCTTCAGTCAGCATATTTATTTTCGCTGCGGATAAAGGAAATTAATTTTTCACAATAATTCCGTTTGCATGAAATCCGCCTGTTATTATGTTAATGTAAGGGCATACAATAGTTAAAATACTTTTATAGAAAAGGAAGCGAGCTTATGTCTAACTTAAAAGTGAGAGTGGAACATGATTTCTTAGGATCCAAGGAAGTACTTGCGGATGCTTATTATGGGGTGCAAACTCTTCGGGCTGTTGAGAACTTTCCGATTACAGGATATCGTATCCATGATGAACTAATTAAGGCATTTGCTATGGTAAAAAAGGCTGCTGCTCTTGCAAACATGGACGTAAAGCGGCTTTATCCTGGGATTGGAGAAGCAATCGTACAAGCGGCACAGGAAATCATTGATGGGAGATGGCATGATCAATTTATCGTTGATCCCATTCAAGGAGGAGCAGGGACTTCGATTAATATGAATGCGAATGAAGTCATTGCCAATCGTGCCCTTGAAATTTTGGGCAAAGAAAAAGGGCAGTACGGTGAACTTAGTCCGAATAGTCATGTCAATATGTCACAATCGACAAACGATGCGTTCCCAACGGCTATCCACATTGCTACCCTTAACCTGTTAGAAAAATTATTAGATACCATGAGAACGATGCAAAATGAGTTCAAGAAAAAAGCAGCAGAATTTGATCATATTATCAAAATGGGGCGGACTCATCTTCAAGATGCTGTACCGATCCGCCTTGGCCAAGAATTTGAAGCATATAGCAGGGTCATTGAAAGAGATATCAAGCGAATTCAGCAGTCACGCCAGCATTTATATGAAGTGAATATGGGGGCAACCGCTGTAGGGACCGGATTGAATGCCAACCCTAAGTATATTAAATTGGTGGTGCAATATCTTGCAGACATCAGTAAATTACCGATTGTGGGAGCAGAACATCTAGTCGATGCAACGCAAAACACGGACACTTATACGGAAGTCTCGGCAGCATTGAAAATATGTGCCATCAATATGTCTAAAATTGCTAATGACTTGCGGCTGATGGCATCTGGTCCGCGTGCAGGTTTGGGGGAGATCACCTTGCCAGCCCGCCAGCCAGGCTCTTCGATCATGCCAGGGAAAGTCAATCCCGTCATGGCAGAAGTCGTCAATCAAGCCGCTTTTCAAGTAATTGGCAATGATCACACGATTTCGCTGGCATCAGAAGCGGGCCAGCTTGAATTGAATGTCATGGAACCGGTTCTTGTTTTCAATTTACTGCAATCAATTAGTATACTGAACAATACTTTCGCTACTTTCACCAAAAATTGCTTAGTGAATATTGAAGCGAATGAAGAGAGAATGAAGGAATATGTTGAAAAAAGCGTAGGAATCATTACCGCTGTTAATCCGCATCTCGGTTATGAAGTCGTTTCCCGTATTGCCCGGGAAGCATATTTGACAGGTAAATCAGTTCGTGAACTATGCTTGAAATATGATGTACTATCAGAAGAAGAATTAGATAAAATCCTTGATCCTTTCGAAATGACCAAGCCTGGAATAGCCGCAGAGGAACTTCTTTACGATAATTAATTTATTAATCCTATACAGGAGGCGGTTCTGCTGTTAACAGTGGAACTGGCTCCTGTATTATATTTAAATAGGAAGGGGGTTGATGATCTTGATAGGAACAGTGCATATTCTAAATGGGCAGGAAATGTACCGTTTTTTTAAGAAAAAACAATTCCTTGAAGAGGAGATCTTAATACCCTTTAACGAAGCGATGTGTTTTGGGGAGACATGCAATGACCTTTTTTCGCAGGAATTCATAAACATGCGAGCGAAAGTTCATCAAGTGTCTATACAACAATACTCTGAAATCACTCTTGACCCGTTAAGGCCTTTTTTTAAGGGGAATTTTGATAAAATAAATCTATGGTTCGACACTGATATGTTTTGCCAAATAAATCTCCTAACCCTTCTTGCTTGGTTGGATTTTACACACTATGGAGGAGCAGCTCACCTTCATCTAGTAGATGACCATTTTGAACTTGTTCATCATTTTGAAATAGAGGTAAGAGGATATTATTCTCTTTATAAACAAGTGTTGATTGCTAAAGAAATGCCTAAACATATTGAACCAGCTCCTATAAAAAAGGGGGTAGCACTGTATTTGAATTATCTTCATAAAGACAGTTACCTTATGAAATTTATTAGTGAGCACCAACATGTACAGGAAAAAGAACTGGTCAATTTACTGCTCCATCAATTCAGGGAATACGGATTAGGAGATCAACAATATTCAAAAATTATTGAATCTTACCGCAAAGGTGAAAGTCTTTATTAGCTCTGCCGCAGGTAATTTGAACTAAGATGATAGAATAGAAGGATGAGAAATAATTAATGATGAAGATGAGGGATGAAACTGTGCTGATTCGTGAAATTGAAGAAAAAGACAATCAAACTATAGAGGAAATTATAAAAACATCATTGGAATCTTTTAACTTAAATATTCCAGGAACCGCTTATTTCGACCCGCAGCTGAGCAGTCTAGCACAATTTTACAAGGAACAATATAATGCAAAATACTGGGTTGCCGTGAATGATCAGGATGAAGTGGTAGGCGGTGTAGGGATTGCACCATTTGGACAGAAGAGGGGGATTTGCGAACTGCAAAAGCTCTACATAACCCCAGAAGCTCAAGGGACCGGTTTGTCGAAGCAACTAATGAACGCAGCGCTCGACTTCGCGAAGAAACATTATACACACTGTTATTTAGAGACGTTGAAGAAACTCGAAGTTGCGAATCTCCTTTATACCAAATTAGGTTTCAAGCAGCTTGAAAGACCACTAGATGGTTCTGAGCATGGTGCGATGGATGCTTGGTATATAAAAGAATTATAGTAAAGTTCATTTGGGGATCCGGTCCTATGTTAAAGGGGATGAGAACCGAAACAATCGCAAGAAGCGAAGGAACTGGTCTTCATCAAGAGGATGAGAACCGAAACAACCGCAACAAGCGAAGGAATCGGTCTTCATCAAGGGGATGAGAACCGAAATAACCGCAGCTGGAGAAGGAACCGGTCTTCATAAAGAGGTTGAGAACCGAAACAATCGCGACAAGCGGAGGAACCGGTCTTCATCAAGAGGATGAGAACCGAAACAACCGCAGCTGGAGAAGGAACCGGTCTTCATAAAGAGGATGAGAACCGAAACAATTGCAACACGAAAAGAAAACGGTCTTCATCAAGGAGATGAGAACCGAAACAACCGCAACAAGCGGAGGAACCGGTCTTCATCAAGGGAATGAGAACCGAAACAACAGCACCAAGAAAAGGAACCGGTCTTCATCAAGGAGATGAGAACCGAAACAACAACAGCAAGAGATAGAACCGGTCATCATCAAGAGGATGAGAACCGAAACAACAGCACCAAGAAAAGCTACCGGTCTTCATAAAAAACTGGGGACCAGCACCATTATTTTTATAAAAGGAAGATTGATATATGAGTAAGGTTCAACAATTTTGGAATCATTTCTGCGCAGAAAATCAACTAGAAGGTGAAGAATACAAAGATGCTTTTCAATTTGGAGCTTCTCCTGATTGGTTAGCAGAGTTAGTGGTTGAAGGCAAGAAGACTGCAACCACTTCTGGCTTTGTGTTTTACGAGTTAGAAAAAGAAGCGATCCCCCAAGCTGGTGAATATTATATTGTGCTAGATAGTCAGGACGAGCCAGTCGCTGTCATTCAAATTCAATCCGTTGAAGTAGTGCCGATGAATGAGGTTACAGAGGCATTTGCGTTAGCAGAAGGGGCAGGAGATTACCAGTTTTGGTGGAATGCACACGAAAAGTTCTTTACCGAAGCATTAAAAGAATACGATATGGAATTTTCACCAAATATGTTAGTAGTATGTGAACGGTTCAAAAAAATATATCCAAAATAAGTAGTTACATATATAAATGGGCAGCGTTTCTTTTAGACCAAGCTGCCATAGGGGCGGGTGTTAAAGATGAAAAGATATATAATGGCCTCCTTTGCTTACTTAACAACAGGAACAGGTATTTATCATACTTTTTTCAGTGGTTCCAAATTTTATGAATTCCTTATTTTAACGATTGGGTTAGCAGGTGTTCTGTATGACTTCTTTTATAAAAAGATCCACACAGGCTGAGTTTACTTTTTCTCACCAGACGGTTAAGATCATCAGCCACTTCATAACACATTGGTGGACAGACACTTAGTTGCTTTTAGTAAATAAAGAATTAAGTCCAAGTATCAAATTTGTATTGATTACTGAATCCTACATGCCTTAAGATATTGAAAAGAAGGGGTGTAAACATGTTTGGAATTATGAACTTTGAAGTTTTTTTAGTAACAGCGATCTTGCTTAATTTAACTCCTGGCACAGATACGATGTACATTGTGAGCAGAAGTATTTCTCAAGGAAGGTCGGCAGGAATTTATTCGGCTCTTGGCATTTCTGCTGGAATCGTGGTTCATACATTTTTAGCGGCTTTTGGACTATCCGTCATTTTAATGAAATCCGATTTTCTATTTAATTTAATCAAACTTGCAGGAGCGTTCTATCTAGCCTATTTAGGCATAAAGATGATTTTGGCAAAAAATAAGACTAAACAAGAACAATCTATGCCAAATACAAGCAATAAAAAGATTTTCCTCCAAGGGATGATCACGAATGTAACCAATCCGAAAGTGGCGTTATTTTTCTTAGCTTTTCTACCGCAATTTATTCATACGAATTCAGGTGTTTCAACACCAGCGCCATTTATTATTCTAGGGCTTACCTTTACCCTGACAGGGGGGATTTGGTGTTTAATTACTGTTTATTTTTCTTCTATGGCAACCAGCAAATTAAGAGGCAACACGAAAGTCTCTACTGTTCTAAATAAGTTAACGGGAATTGTTTTTATCGCAATGGGGATTAAACTACTACAAACAAAAGCAGCATCTTAAGAAGAGGAGAGCATTGGCATACAATGCTCTTTGATTTTTATAGTGTTGGATATTCAATGCTCGTCAAATGATAAATAATCTATTCTAATCTAAAATTTAACATACTTCTTCCTTGTATCTTACCTCCTTCAAGCCATAAAAACTCAAGGGCATACTGAGAACCAATCATTTCTTCATCTACTATCAATTCTAAAGGTGTGTTGAAGATGTCAATCTTTTCCCTTTTTATCTCTCTCATTTCATTCTCTGTATCTATGAGAATAAAGTTTATTACACTAGGCTGGGGATTCACCGTAAGCCAATCAATTTGCAGTTTATCGCCTTTTTCAACATTTCCTGAATGAATATCAGGGTAATGATAGTTGTTATGGTCATCACAAGTATTCCAGCATACTTCCTCATAACTATGATCAAACACAATGCCATCGGACCCTGCTGCGTTAACTTTTTTAAAAGAAGGCATGTCCATACTAAAGAACTCTGGCAGCTTTCCATCTTCTATTTCCTTTTTAGGTTCAATAACAATATTTCCAACATATTGGGCCTTGCCTGCTGAGTTAGTAAATTCTACTTCCAAGATATAATTCCCGGTGTCAGCAGGAAATCGAAATTCACCAGAGTCGCTCATTTCAAGCTGAATTCGTTTGTCATCCTTTAAGAGGGCAGCTGTAATCGTTGCATCAGTCCAAATATCGCCGCCATTTTCTTCGTTCTCTTCAATGCTCAAAAATCCTTTTTGACCTGAAAAAACGATAATTTCATCTAGTGAAGAAGCATATTCTGCTATATTTTCTATGCTTTGCTGTGCATCTTCACTCGCCGTTTTCCAACTGATATTCGCCTCAGCTAATTGAACAGTGTAATGGTCAAAATTCAAATGAGCAGTAGGAACGCCCACATCATAATCTTCAGCAAAACAGCCTGTTACTAGAAAGAAAATAAGTATTCCTATACATAATTTTAAAAAAACCCTCATCATACACCTCAATTCGAATCACTTCGTCTTTTAGTTAAATTTAACATAAAAAACCATTCGTTGTGATACGTAATAGTGAATAAAAAGATTACCGCTGCCCAAAGAGACAGAAGAGGCCACATTTTGGATTTAATTAATGTTAAAATTTAGATAACAATTTATAGCTGGGGGAGTGATGTTCGTGCTGAGGTTTGTTGATGACTTGGCAGGAGCTATATTTGATGTATTTAAATTTATTATTAGGTCACTAAGTTATTTACTAGCGGGAATGATCATCGTTGCCATTCCAATGTATCTGATTGTTTGGTTAGTGGGTGTGTTACCGTAATGATTTTGAGTAAACAGTGCATACCTTTCAGAAGGAGGCGAGTTTAATGAAGAAGTTTTTATGGATGATGTATGCGGTCTTGCGAGGGATATTCCAAATCCTGTATGTAATCTTATGGATCTCTGCATCAATCGAATTTTTAAAAGAGGGAGATTATGGTGGATTTTTCATATGGCTAGCCTTTGGTGGGTTCTTTTTCTGGGTTGTCTTTTATCTGTTCTTGAAAAGTAGAAGAAGAAGAAAAAGAGCTTCCCATTATTCTAAAAGTGATTCTGTAGATGGCGATTTCTTCGGTTCATTTTGGGATTCCAGTGGCAGTGCATCCTCTGATAGCGGGGGAGGAGACGGTGGTGGAGGTGGAGGCGGAGATTAATAGAAGTTAAACAAAAATCTTCCAAGACGGAAGATTTTTTTTAGTTGGGATACCACCGCTGGGGAAACAGCCTCTTACAACTGCATCTGTATTGCAGCTGTTCCTGATAGATTCTGTGACAAGGTCGTATAACTACCCGAAATTCTCACAAAAGAATACTTTTTTCTAAAAAAGCACAAAAACCATGTCAGGAAATCTAACATGTTAATTGTGGGGGAAAGATGGCAACATTATACTTTAAATAAATAAAGCTTAACCTCCAATTCAATAAAGGTTTCCAAAAGAAATATCGGTGGAAACAAAAAGGCTGTCTAGGGTTCCGTTAATGATGGATCATTTTTCTCATTAAGACTGGTCCGAGAGATGGCGTACAGACTTCTTTTGTCTGTAACACGGAAGGATAAAAGCCTGGGAGATTTAACAAATCTCCCAGGCTTATTTATTTTAAAGAAATAATTCTATTAAAAATAAGCGATGAGGTGGAAAGATGAAGAAGAAACGAATGTTGTTAGGTATTTTGTTGGGAATGTTATTGTTTACTACAGCCTGTGGGAATTCGGGAGGAAGTGAGGTAAGCGGGGAGGATAAAAAGGATCCTATTAAAATTGGTTTTAGTGCGCTGCCAAGCTTTTATTTATGGCATTTAATTGAAGAAAAAGGATTCTTCGAAGAAAAAGATGTGGAAGTTGAATTAGTCTGGTTCCCGGTCTATTCAGATTCTCTTGCAGCTCTGAATACTGGAAAAATCGATGGGAACAGCCAAGCTTTGCTTGATACAATCGCTCCTTTAGCCGAAGGAATTGACTTAAAAACTGTTTTCATTATGGATAATTCCAATGGCGGCGACGGTTTGGTTGCAAGTGACGGAATTACTTCCATTCAAGATTTAAAAGGAAAGAAAATTGGAACTGAAATCGGAACGATCGCACATTTCTTTATGCTTACGGCATTAAATGATGTGGGGTTAAAAGAATCAGATATTCAGTTCACCAATTTATCGATAGCGGATGCTGGGAATGCATTTTTATCCGGTCAACTAGATGCAGCCGGTCTTTGGGAGCCATCCTTAAGCAAAGCAGTAGAGAAGAAAGGGGCACATAAACTTGTTTCTTCTGCAGATTATCCTGGGTTGATCTCGGATGTATTTGTCGTACGAGGCGAAGTTGCTAACGAACGAAAAGAAGAGGTTGAAAAGATTACCGCTGCATGGTTCGAGGGGATTGAGTATTTAAAAAATCATTATGATGAATCAATCGAAATTACCGCAGATGCGGCAGAGATCTCAACAGCGGAATTAGATTTAGGAATGCAAGGATTCAGGTTATTTACAGTAGACGAAAACCAAGCGGCCTTTAAGGAAGGAAGCAGCTACGAATCCTTCTATTATACAGCAGAAGAGAATGCTAAATTTTTGAAAGACTTAGAATTCATTGACGAGATTCCTGACTTTAGTGGATTTGTTGATCTATCCTTTATAGAAAAAGAGTTAGAAAAAAATGAATAGGGAAGGAGGAGAAAAAATGAAGAAAAACAAGTGGAATAAACTGTTAGCTATTCGAGAAGATATTCCGAAAAAGTGGTATCTTTTGGGGATTTTGTTTACCTTTATTTTCCTTTTTATTATATGGAATGCTCTCAGCTTCATGAAGTTAGTTGATGAAGTATTTCTGCCTACCCCAGTTGAAGTCGTTATTTCGTTCATACTATCGATGGTCGATTCCGCTTATTGGGGAGAAATTGGCATTAGTGTTTATCGAGTATTTATGGGGTTTCTCCTCGCATGTTTGGTTGGAATTCCACTGGGGATCCTTGCAGGAACATTTAAGTTCGCAGAATCTCTCATCATTCCGGTATCAGAATTTATCCGTTATATGCCTGCAGCCGCGTTCATTCCTCTCATCATGGTATGGGTAGGAATCGGAGAACCAGCAAAAATTCTCGTTATTTTTATCGGTTGTTTCTTCCAGCTTGTGTTAATCGTCGCAGATGATACAAACCGAATTAGTAAAGATTTGCTATCAGCCTCTTATACTCTCGGGGCCAATCGCTTTCAAGTGATTACTAGAGTTATCATTCCTGCTATGCTTCCAAAATTAATGGCAACTATGCGCTTAATTATGGGGTGGGCTTGGACTTATTTAGTCGTGGCGGAACTAGTAGCTGCTGATAGTGGTTTAGGCTATTCCATTATGAAGGCCCAACGATTTTTGGATACAGAATCCATTTTTGTAGGAATCATTGTTATTGGATTATTAGGTTTGATTATTGACCGATGTTTTGCCATGGCGAATAAAAAATTATTTCCTTGGGCTGAAGGAGGGAACTAAATGGGAGTGGCATTGAAATCAGAGATCATCCAAGTTAGGAAAGAGCAACCGGAGATTGATATTAGAGGATTATCAAAAGTATATCAAACAAAAAATAATCGTTTTGAAGCACTAAAAGATGTCTCTTTACATGTGAACAATGAGGAATTCGTCTCTATATTGGGTCCTTCAGGCTGCGGTAAGTCAACGATTCTTCGTATCCTGGCCGGACTGGAAGAAGCATCCTCCGGGAATGTAAGAGTAGCTGGTCATGAAGTAACAGGACCAAGTGCTGAAAGGGGAATGGTGTTCCAATCGTATACCCTATTCCCTTGGCTGACAGTTCGTGAAAATATTGAATTTGGGCTTAAATTGAAAGGATTAAAAGCAAAAGAGCGAAAAGAGATTTCTGATAAATATTTAGAGCTAGTTGGCTTGGAACGATTCGCGAACTCGTATGGCAAAGAGCTTTCAGGAGGAATGAAACAGCGGGTAGCCATTGCCCGATCAATGGCCAATAGTCCTGATGTGCTATTAATGGATGAACCATTTGGCGCACTTGATGCACAGACGAAACAATCCATGCAGCATCTATTATTGGATATTTGGAAAAAGGAAAAAACCACCATTGTGTTTATCACCCATGACATTGATGAATCGTTGTTTTTATCACAGCGAATTTATGTGATGGATGCAAGGCCGGGGAGAATTTCAGAAGAAATTGATGCCGATCTGGGGTTATTTAAGGACGGCGAATTAGTCGATGTCGATCGGTTTATGAAAATGAAGAAACATATTATTTCATTGTTAAAACATTAAAATATCAAGATAGTTTTTAAAAGAAGGGGGAGTGTTGATCATTCCGTATTATCTGGCCAAACAGAAGTGCATCAACTGTTACCTTGTTCTTAAAGATTAAATTGAGAGGAGAATTTATATGAATATATTGGTTACTGGTGGAATGGGGTTTTTAGGAAGCACTTTAGTGAAAATGCTTAGAGAAAGAGGAGATCGTGTCATTAGTTTTGATCGTAAAGCCATTGAGAGTGATGACCATCAATTAACGTATGTACAAGGGGATCTGCTTGACTTTTCCCTTTTACTCGAAACGATAAAGAAGTACGAAGTCGAAAGAATCATACATACTGCAGCGATTTCTCATCCTGCTGCAGCAATTGATATTCCGTATCAAACTGTGTTGACGAATGCCGTTGGGACTACGCATGTGTTTGAGGCTGCCCGTCTAAGTGGTATTAAGCGTGTGGTGAATTTAAGTTCTGAATATGCTTACGGGAATAATGAGCATTTGGTAACTACAAATGAGGATATTCCCTTGCATCCAACGGGTGTATATGGAGCAACGAAGGTTTTCACAGAAAAACTTGCAGGTGGTTATCGAAATCATTATGGAATGGAGATTCCTTCACTGCGTCCCGGTTGGATATACGGACCAGGGCAGTTCATGCAATGTTATATGAAAACGCTCCTTCGCAATGCGATTGATGGAGTGCCGACGATTGAGCCGGAAGGTAGGGATCACGGCTTCCAATACGTTCATGTCAGGGATGTCGCTCAAGCATGTATTTTAGCGTGTACAGTGGATTCATTGGACACTTATGTTTATTCCATTACGGCAGGTGACAAAATTGCTTACGGTGATTTAATTGGATTGGTAAAAGACTTATATCCAGAAGCAAAGATTGACGTTGGCGAAGGAAATTTCTCGGTAATAGATCGTTATGCGACAATCGATATTTCTAGAGCAAGGAAAGAACTGGGGTATCAGCCTGTCTATGATCTTAAAAGCGGCGTAGAAATGTATGCGAAGTGGTTAGAATCCCATCCATATTAAAAGGAGAGTGTTTTTTATGAATAGAAATAAATTAGCAAATCGGTATCCGCGTGCGACGGAAATCCTAGAAGAGATGAAGGACTCGATCAAGGACGGAATCATCCCGATTGGAATTTTTAATGATGAGGAAATCTATCAAATGGAAATAGAACAAATATTTGGCCGAAAATGGATCTTTCTGGGCCATGAATCGGAAATTCCTGAACAAGGGGATTATGTGCTGCGGTATATCGGAGAAGATCCTTTCATAGTCGCCAGGGATGAAAGCGGCGAAATCAATGTCATGCTGGATGCTTGCTGTCACCGAGGGGTACGGATCTGTAAGGCTGAACAAGGGAATACCTCGCATTTCCGCTGCCCCTATCATGGGTGGATTTATAAAAATAATGGAAAGCTGATCGGGATGCCAGCTCAAAGACAGGCATATAACGATTTAAATAAAGAAGATTGGGGCTTAATCCATATAAGACTAGAAATCTATCACGGTTTCATCTTTGGCTGTCTCAGTCAGGATACCCCGCCGCTTGAAACTTACTTGGCCGATCAAAAGTATTATTTGGATATGCTGTTTGGTCTGCATAAAGGCGGAGTCGAGGTGTTGGCTGAACCACAAAGATGGGTGGTAAATGCGAACTGGAAGCTGGCCGCTGAAAACTTCAGTGGTGATGATTACCACTTAATCTTTCTGCATCACTCGGCTTCCGATATTGGAGCAACACCCTATTCGATGTTCGAGAATATGAAAGGCTATCATATTCATGCCGGTAATGGTCATTGTGTCAGCATTGCATTAGAAAGGGATCAAGACGGCTCGAAAACGGAATTCCCATACTGGAATTTTCCTAAGGATATTTATAAGACTTTCGACCTCGATTCATTAGACGAAAAACAGAAAGAGATTGTCCGGGATTCAAAAGAAATGCTCGGCAATATCTATCCGAATTCCTCCTTCTTAGTGATGTCGGTAACATCTGACCAGCAATCAGAACCTGTGCCATTTTTCAGCATACGACAATGGCGGCCGCTGGGTCCAGATAAAATTGAAATTTGGAATTGGATGTTTATGTATAAAGACACACCAGAGCAATTTAAACAAGATTCATACCGGGCAGGAATGACTAATTTTAGCATGTCGGGAATTTTTGAAATGGATGATACATTAACATGGGAAACTGCTACGTGGACAGCGGGGAACCATTTTTCTAAAAAGAATTTAAAGCTTAATTATCAAATGGGCATGTATAGAATGGGCACTGCAGAAGTAGACGATAAATGGCCAGGACCAGGAAAAGCCTATTACCCACGTTATGGAGAAGGAAACCAAAGGTATTTATACACCTCTTATTTAAGGGATATGCTTGGTGAGGAAAAGGATCAGGAAGGAGCTGAAATC
Source organism: Robertmurraya dakarensis (assembly GCF_900156875.1). Classification (GTDB taxonomy): domain Bacteria; phylum Bacillota; class Bacilli; order Bacillales; family Cytobacillaceae; genus Robertmurraya; species Robertmurraya dakarensis. The sequence goes on from NZ_LT707409.1 coordinate 874,011, forward strand.
AAACAAGATGGCAAAGACTATTCAAAATCAATTAGTAGATAAGGATTTATTAGTAAGGGAAGGGGAACGGTTTCTCTATACTGAGGCAGAGATTCTCGACGCCGGTGACTACCAAAAATGGCTTACTCTTTTAACGGACGATATTGCTTATCAAATTCCAATTAGGACGACGCGGGAGCGAAATGCACACTCGTCGTTCAGCAGTCAGGCATTTCATATGAATGAGAATAAAGCTTCGTTGGAAATGCGTGTGGCTAGAGTTTATACAGATTATAATTTTGTTGAAGATCCTCCCTCAAGATCCCGCCATTTTTTGACTAATTTTCGTTTGGTGAGTGTAGACAAGCCGAATTCGAAATGTGAGATGGTAATGAAATGCAATATGCTTATTTATCGAAGCAAATTTGACTTCGTCTCCCATGATGTTCTTTCGGGTGAACGGGAGGACACGTTAAGAAAGGAAGACGGCAGGTGGAAACTGGCGAAACGAACGGTTTATCTTGATCATACGACGATGGGCATGAGCAATTTAGCGATATTTTTATAAAAGGGGGTTCCACACTTGAAACAAAACAAACAAGAAATTAGGATTTCAAATGAATTTGCCTCGATCATCGTGAGGAAAGTTAGCACAAGAAATGGAGAAAGGCTGGAGATTGAATCACCAGGCCTTGATCTCCGAATTCGCTTAGATGCTCTCCAAATGGAGAGTATCGTTTGGCAAAAACCAGAATTTTTTTCACAGCTATTGGCCAATCCACTCGAAGCAAGAAAAATGGATTCTTAAAGAAATCTTTGAATTATAATGAAGGAGAGAATATCCATATTAGTTAATAAAGAGGAGGTAGATGGGATGATTGTGTGGAAGGATGAAAATCTGACCCTTTTTCGCAGTGTGTTATACGAGACGATTTCTTCTGTTCTTGTCACGGAAGATTGTGTCATTGTTGTGGATCCTTGCTGGCTGCCGCATGAAGTAGAAGAAATCAAGCAGTACGTGAAAGAGGTTATAGGAAGCCGGCCGCTTTACTTACTATTTACTCATTCGGATTATGACCATATTATCGGCTATAGAGCCTTTCCAGAAGCAAAGGTTATCGCAAGCCATGCTTTTGATACAAAATCGCTAAACGACAAGGAAGACATTATCGAACAAATTAAGGAATTTGATGATGAATATTATGTATCTAGAAACTATGAAATTGACTATCCGAAAGTGGATCACCCTATTAAAGGAGAAGAAGTCAGTTTTTCAATCGGAAATACGAAATTAACTTTCTTTCAAGCACCAGGGCATAATGACGATGGAATGTTAACAGTCATAGAGCCTATGGGGATTATTATAGCCGGAGATTATTTTTCTGATATCGAATTTCCTTATATATATTTTAGCAGCTATGAGTATGAAAAAACGGTATTAAAACTGGACTATATCTTAGAACACTATCCTATCAATTTGCTGGTAACGGGTCATGGAACTCCTACAAGGGATTTTGCTGAAATGAAAAAAAGACAGCATGATTCATTAGATTATATACATAAGATGCGAGAGTTCGTTGTAGAAGAAAATAAAGAAAGCATAGATCAAATAATTGAGGGCTGTAAGTTTCCGAGAAACATGAAGAAGTTTCACAAGAACAACCAATTACTATTTAAATCTGAATCTAAATGAATTTTTTGGGGGAAATTAAATTGATCAAGAACAGTGTTACACGTACTCTGCGATCGTTCGGAAGGGCTAATCGATGACATCAGAGCAAATTATGGAAGTATCTTTAAAGCATTTTGCCAAAAATGGTTATGAAGGTGCGTCATTGGCACAGATTGCAGAGGATGTTGGGATTAAAAAACAGTCTATTTATACCCATTTTAAAGGAAAAGATGATCTGTTTCTACAGTTATTGAGGGATGCGAGTGAGAATGAAATAAGATTTGTTACTAATTTTATTGAATTTAACAAGACTCGGCCAGTCAAGGAGTTTTTATATGATTTTCTGTTGCAGTGCATAGATCGATATAAAAAGAATGATTCTAATAAGTTTTGGATTCGTACGGCATTTTTTCCACCCAACCATCTTAACGATATCGTAATGAAAAATGTGAATGAATACCTCGATAAGGTACAAGAACTTTTGATTTCGATTATAAAAAAAGCTATGGATGAAGGAGAACTTGGTTCAAAAATCAGTGACAAACGAGCTGCTGCTGCATTCTTAGGAATTTTAGATGGAATATTGGTTGAAATGGTATATGGCGGGGTAGAACGACTACAGAAAAGACTGACTGCCTCTTGGTCTGTATACTGGTATGCACTTTCAAATCAATAAGTGCTGATATTAGCAGCGGAAGCTTAGGATGAACTTATTGCTTCCTGCTTCAATTTCTATTCGACACAGCCATTACACCCACTTATCCTAATGTCTGAGATTCAAAAATTCTTTATAATTTACATATAAGGCCACCCTCAATAAAAAAGGGTGGCCTGAATACACTTGTTTTTAATTTTCTCTAAAAAGCTCCATGAACGCATGGAAAATTTCTATTCCTTGATAGGCAAATAGAGATAATGATGTTAACGATAAAAAGCCGATAATAATGAATCGAATCCACATGAAATTTTGTCCTCCTTTGAATAATGAATAGGTTAATTCCTTTGATCAAAAGAGGGAACAATCACATAATTCGATTGAAAGTATACTGGGGTCAGCAAACGAAAAATTCTTCGATAGTAAACCAAATTGCCGTTAATATATGCAATCGCTATGAATAACGTTAATAAAATAAAAGCAGAAGACCATGCCCCTGGAAAAGTGTGCTTCTTTGAATCGTCGATTGGCGAATCGCCGATTTCGCTAAAAAAAGTATACGCTGCTGCTTCTTCTTGTACAGCATTTATTTTCAATCCATCTTTAAGGCTGTTAAATTGCTCATACGAAAAAATAGAGATTAGTAATATTAAAAGATACCCAATATACTTATTCAATAAAGATGGCCTCCTTTTTGGAGTAGTGTTTTCATCATACACCAGTTAAAAAAATAGTTAAACAATTATTTTTTCTTCACCAATATCCTTTCCCGCTCAAGAAATTGCAAAGTGCATGCTACATAGGATATGCTGCAAATTCTCTTTTTATCCCATAAAATTTTTTAATCAGGGTTCTATTTTTCTAGTGAATAGTTTTTCCAATAAAGATAGAACTTATAGAAATATAAGCGACAAAAAATTATAATGTTATGAATATACTGAATTTTATTTTAATTTAAAGGATAATTTCATATAATGAATCTAAGAATGAATGTTTGGGAGATTCTCATAGCTTTAAGAATAATTGTATAGGATAAAAGCAGCATGTTAGTTATGATTCTGTGACCCACATAACCTATATAATATTGGTCCTTCTATGGTAAGCTTTGATTTTTCAAGCATAACTCTATTGGATTTCTGTGTGCCAAGATTTTCTAAGAATGTGAGAGGAGAATGCATATGACTATTCCTAAGACTATGAAAGCTGCACGTTTTTATGAAGTGAACACCCCTCTAAAGATAGAAGAAGTACCGGTGCCTGAGATTAAGGAAGATGAGGTGCTTGTCCGCGTTAAGAGTGTCGGACTTTGCGGATCTGATATTCATATGGTTTTCGAGGGAGAAATGCGCCCGCCTTTTACTCCTATTATAATCGGGCATGAACCTTCTGGGGTTGTGGCACAAACGGGTGCTGGCGTTACCGATTGGGAAATCGGGACCCGTGTTTCGATTTATCCAATTATCTACTGTGGTTCCTGCTCTAACTGCGTGGCGGGACATAGTGAAATTTGTTATCACCAGCAAGTTCTGGGTGTTCACCGGGATGGTGCCCTAGCAGAATACATCGCGGTGCCAGCTAGGAATCTCATAAAACTGCCGGATGGAGTTCCGTTTCCAATTGGTTCTGTGGTGACGGATGCTGTTTCCACGCCCTTTCATGCACTGATTGAACGAGCTGAACTGCAGACAGGCGAATCAATTGCGATTTATGGAGTTGGAGGCTTGGGACTGCATGCTGTTCAAATTGCCAAAATTGCTGGGGCCAAACAAATCATTGCGATTGATGTGCTCGATACCCAGCTGGCAAAAGCAAAAGAGTTAGGGGCAGATGTTGTCATCAACCCTAAATTTGAAAATCCTGTAGAGGTCATTCGAAAGACTACAGGGGGAGGTGTGGATGTAGCCGCTGAATTTATTGGTTTACAGGAAACCATCAGTCAGGCGGCCGACTCTGTCAGGATGGGTGGAAGAATCGTCGTTTCTGGTGTAGGGTATGAACCGATTCAATTAATGTCAGCGGTTAAGTTTGTTCGAAAACAGCTGACTTTCTATGGTTCATATGGGCAGACAAAAAACACAGTGGAGAAGCTGATCCAACTTGTTGTAAATGGACGGCTGCATCTGGAAGAATCGATTACTCACAGATTCCAATTAGAAGAGGTAAACACAGCCTTAGAGCATCTCCATAAAAAAATTGATAATCCAACAAGGATCTTAATCGAAATGTAAAAAAATCTGGTTGCTATACCCCGCTGCATGATTGCTTTCGCATAGCGGGGATAGGGACCCTTTTTTTAATCCGAAAAATCCAGGCAGCTTCTATGTTTCAAAGAGATAGATCAGAGAAGCACAATAAAGTACCTTTAATTCGAGATATATTTATTGAATCTTTTTCACCTGAGAGGTAAAGTGATAATAACGTAAAGGTCTGAGTTAAATGAGAAAACATACACTTGATCAGTAAATTGAAAAAGGAGAAATAATTTATGTATAAGATACCTGGACATCATCATATTTCGATGATTACAAAAAACGCTAGTCAAAACAATCATTTTTATCGCAGCATTCTCGGTTTACGACGGGCAAAAATAACAGTGAACCAAGATGATCCATCCATGTATCATTTATTTTTCGGAGATAAAACAGGCAGCCCTGGCACGGAATTATCATTTTTTGAAATTCCACCAGTAGGGAGGACACATCGTGGCACAAATGCTATTACAAGAATTGGGTTACTGGTCCCATCAGAGGATAGTTTACAGTATTGGCAATCTCGCTTTGAGGAATACGGTGTTGAACATGGAGAAATTACAGAGTTTTCCAACCACACAGCCTTGCTCTTTGAAGATCCGGAAGGGCTGCGTTTCGCCCTTCTTGTTTCAAATGGAGCGAAGGTAGAGCACTGGGAAACTTGGAAAAAGTCTACTGTTCCTGCTGAACATCAAATACAAGGGATGGGCACTGTAGAAATAACGGTACGCAGACTTGATAAGTTAGCTAATACACTGACCGAATTGTTTGGCTACAAAGAAGTAAGCCGTACAGAGACGTCCGCGATTTTTCAATCGATTGAAGGAGAAGTTTTTGGAGAAATCGTTATTAAATCTCTAGATGGGCCATCTGAAAAACCAGGCCGCGGCAGTATTCATCATTTAGCCATCCGTGTAAAAAATGATCAAGAGCTGGCATACTGGAATGAACAAGTTCGAGCACGCGGCTTCCAATCATCTGGCATTGTCGATCGCTTCTACTTTAAGAGCCTTTATTTCCGTGAATCGAACGGGATTTTATTTGAAATTGCCACAGATGGACCAGGATTCACCGCCGATGGAGACAGTATCGAAACACTGGGTGAAAAATTAGTGCTGCCACCCTTTTTAGAAGACCGCAGAGTTGAAATTGAGGCAAATCTTAAACCGATTGAGGAATTTTAATTAACAAAACTTACAGTATCACAATCCAAGACATCTGGTCCCTATTCCTCACTAGATTGACGAGGCATAGGGACCATTTTAATAAACTCACATAACTCAAAAAAACCAAAAAAGGACCGTAGAGTCCTTTTTAAGAGTGGTCTTAGAAAATAATAAACATTAATACTACAGCCAATACAATACGATAAATAGCAAATGGTGTTAATTTTATTCTTTGAATCAGCTTTAAGAAGAATCTGATTGAGATAAGAGCAAAGATAAATGCACTTATGAACCCTAAAATATAAAAACCTAAATGGGAGTAATCAAGATTGTCCAAGTTTTTTAGTATCGATAGAAAACTTGCCCCTGCCATAATTGGGACGGCCATAATAAAAGTGAAATCGGAAGCTGTCTTATGGTTCATACCAAGTAAAACACCGCCTGAGATGGTCGCACCCGAACGCGAAAATCCTGGCCAAAGGGAAAGGCACTGAAACAGTCCAACCAATAATGCCTGCTTGTATGTGATTTGATCTAAAGACTGTGTAGACGGTCTCTTTGGGCCGAATTTGTCAGCAGCAATCATAAGTAATGCCCCTACAAATAGGGCATAAACGACTGTATCTGCTGAGAATAAGTGTTCATCAATGTAATCCTCGAAAAGAACGCCCAATATCCCAGCAGGCAGAAGACCAACAATAACATGAGAAAGGCGTAATTTTTGTCCGTGCTCTGGACCTTCCATTCTATATAGTCCAATGAGACTTAAAAGACGCCTCCAAAACACCACAACCACTGCTAATATAGAACCTAGTTGAATAACAATTTTGAACGTATTAGCAGATTCAGAGCCTAACACATCTTTTGTGTTTAACCACATATCATCAACAATAATCATATGCCCAGTTGAAGACACTGGTGCAAATTCTGTCATTCCCTCTACAAATCCGAGAATAACTGCTTTTAATAATTCCAAAAGTTCCATTCTTACTCCTCTATCCCTTTTTTAGTTTAGACTAGGGTATTATAACAAATTTGGAGTGCTAATACTGAGAAAATATTATTGGTTATCCCAACCTTCTTGTTTAAGTATTATTAGGATCTAGATACAATTTGTTTTTTAAAGGGAGAAACTAAAAGAATAATTTTCTATTCCCATTTAAATTAAATAGAGTTATAGTATTCTTCGTGACTATTTTTTGCATTTAAGGAGAAAAAGCTTGAACAAAGAAAATAATAAATATCAAAATCAATCGCTGTTTAGCATTACTTGGCCGCTTTTTATCGAAATTTCTCTTCATATGAGCATGGGGATTATTGCTACACTAATTTTGAGCGGTTATTCAGATGATGCGGTCGCTGGAGTAGGTGTGGCCAACCAAATTATAAATATATTTATTTTAGTATTTAACGTTACTGCCATCGGAGCGACGATTCTTATTGGGCAAAATTTAGGGGCTCAAAAATTGAATGAGGCACAGAGACTCGCTAGATCGGCAATAGGTGTGAATTTTTGGGTCGGGATTGTTATGACCCTTGTTGTGATTGCTTTTAGCGGGGTGTTCCTGAAATTATACGGACTTAGTGGTGAGATTTATGATTTTGCTTACACTTATCTAACGATTACAGGACTATCCCTATTCCTTGAAGCCATCTCATTGGCTTTAAGTGCCGTTCTGCGGAGTTATGGACATACAAAAGAAACGATGATGGTTACGGTCTTAATGAACGTAATAAGCATAACCGGTTTCTTCATTGCCATTAAAGGCTGGTTTGGACTCCCTGTTACAGGAGTTATGGGAGTTTCATACTCCATCATCGTGGCACGGATCTTCATTATTATCGCTCTCTTTTACTTTGTCTTTAAAAAGCTTAATTTGAGACTGTATTTTAAAGATGTTCTTGTCATTAATAAGTCCGATGTGAAAGGCCTGCTTTCGATTGGAGTCCCGTCTGCTGGAGAAAACCTTTCTTACCAATTTTCTCAAGTCGCTATTACTGGTTTTATTGCATTTATCGGTGATGAAACATTAACCGCTCGTATGTATATTTTAAACATATCGATGCTCTGCTTCCTGTTCACAATAGCTATTGCTCAAGGAACACAACTTTTAATTGCACGGTATATAGGTGCTAGACAATATGATCGCGCACTAAAACGTGGTCTTAAAACGTTAAAAATAGCAATGGCTGTTTCAACGATTGTATCTCTCGCGATTGCGTTAATTGGAGAGCCAATTTTAACAGTCTTTACAAAAGATCCAGTGATTATTGCCGTTGCTCTTCCCGTTCTTTGGGCTATCGTATTTATTGAACCGGGCCGAGCCATGAATATCGTTCTGATGGGTTCGTTAAAATCTGTTGGAGATGTAAGATTTCCTGTAGTGATCGGGATTATCTGCATGTGGGGAGTAGCTGTTCTCTTTAGTTATATATTTGGAATTACGCTAGGTATGGGATTATTAGGAGTCTGGCTGGCACAGGGTCTGGATGAATGGATTCGCGGCCTATTTGCCTTAAAACGCTGGATTTCTGGGTCATGGTCAAAGAAAAATCTCCTAAAACAAGCTAGTTGATATAAATTTAACAATCTCAGTCGATTCTTTTAAAAGGAATCGGCTTTTTTTATGAAAGATAAAATGAGGTTTACCACTCTTCCTAGTGAATAGTAGAAACAATGCTGATTTTTACCACTGTTACATAAAATCTCAAGTATAATTAAAATGAAACTATGTAAAATTAGGCTTTGGTGGAAAAACGAATAATAGCACAATGACCGATTTCAAGACAGCATTGTTATTCTTCAGCAAACTATTGTTAGAAATGAAAAGTTATATGAAGTGGGGTAAACAATGAAGAAATTAAAACAATATATCAAAAGGTTTTTGATCATGTTATTAGTGTTGATCGCTTTCATGTATGTTAATAACACTTCTCTTTTTACGAAAAGCAGCGCCGAGACACCGTTGTTGTTAGCTCATAGAGGATTAGGACAAACTTTCCCGATGGAAGGAATCAAGAGTGACACTTGTACGGCGGAGAGAATTTATGAACCGGAACATCCATTTTTAGAGAACACCATTCCTTCCATGGAAGCAGCCTTCGAGGCAGGGGCGGACGTGGTTGAATTTGATATTCACCCCACAACGGATGGAGAATTTGCTGTTTTTCATGATTGGACACTGGAATGCAGGACAAATGGCGAGGGTGTTACAAGGGAACATACGATGGAAGAATTGAAACAATTGGATGTCGGGTACGGTTATACTGCCGATCAAGGAGCAACTTATCCATTCCGCGGCAAAGGGATCGGGCTTATGCCTACACTAGATGAAGTGTTGACGCATTTTCCTGAAAAATCCTTTTTAATCCATGTTAAAAGTAGTGATAAGTATGAAGGGAAGCTTTTGGCACAATATCTTTCACAGTTTTCAGACACTAAATTAGAAAAGATTACGGTTTATGGCGGAGATGAACCTATTTCAGCTCTAAAAGAAAAGCAGCCTGATTTGCGGGTTATGTCTGTGGCCACGATGAAAAGCTGCTTACTGCCTTACTTGGCTGTTGGGTGGACAGGCTATGTTCCTGGAGCTTGCGAAAATACGCAATTACATATACCTGAAAAATTTGCTTCATTAATGTGGGGATATCCAAGCAAGTTCCTAAACAGAATGGAGAAAGTGAATACAAGGGTCATCTTAGTTGCAGGTGATGGAGGATGGTCAGAAGGCTTCGATAAAAAGCAGGACTTAGAACGCCTTCCTGAAAGCTACCATGGTGGAATATGGACGAATCGCATAGATCTTGTAGCCCCTATTATTAAAGAATGACTTTTAACGAATGGACAAGGTGATCACCTTGTCCATTTTTTTACATGCCTTTGAAAAGGTTATCCTGAAGCTCCTCAATGTGTTTTTGATCTGTTTGTGACAGCTGATATTCTCCATGTTGTTCCGTAGGCAAGTTCTGATCTTTTGATTGTTTATTATTAAAGCTGTTTTGATGTTCATCACCTGTTCTTTGCTTTTGAAGGGCATAGGTTGCTGCTCCAATAGCAATTGCGGCTGCAGTCGATCCCATAATCCAAGGGAGAGTATTATTTTTTCTTCTTTCAAACATAAGTCATCATCCTTTGCCTAAAATTCTAGTAGAGGAGCATCTTTATTTTTCCCTGTTTCGGCTTTTTTTTCGTGGGATTTTTAAGCATTTCTTTATGAGTGACACTTATTCATTTGAGAAATACTATAAATAAGGATTGTATAAACAAATCCTAGAAACAAAAACGCAACCTGTTATTTAATGAAGGAAATAATTCTTTTCCGAAATGGCAGGATAAACGTCCTAGTTATGCCAAGATTTACTATACACAAGTTCATTTTTCTATGTTATATTTTATTTACGCTGATTCGAACAGAAGTCAACTTCAACGAAGTTAGCGTCAGGCATTCTTAATTAAACGGAGAAGTACTCAAGTGGCTGAAGAGGCGCCCCTGCTAAGGGTGTAGGTCGGGCAACCGGCGCGAGGGTTCAAATCCCTCCTTCTCCGCCATTAATATTATATGGGATCGTATTTAGGTATCGATATGGATGATTTGACCTTATATGGCGAGCCAAGTTGACGAACTTGTAAAAACGTCAAAGCCGATAACTGGCAAACAACAAAACTCTTTCGCTTTAGCTGCCTAATCAAGCGTAAAGCGGTTCCTTCCTCCATCGCCCATGTGGTAGGATAAGGGACTCAAAATTAGTGGGCTACGCCGGATCCCGCCGTCTTGAGGGTGAAGGAAGAGAATAATCAGACTAGCCTCTTCCATGCTTGTCAGCGGGCTAAAGAAGAAGGGCGAAAAAAATTTCAGCTGACTACGCTCGTAGATGTATAAGTAATGACATCTGTAGACACCGGTTCGAATCCGGTCGGTTCCACCAAATTTGCCGGAGTAGCTCAGTCGGTAGAGCAGCACCATGGTAAGGTGAAGGTCGTAGGTTCGATTCCTATCTCTGGCACCATCTGATTACACCATTTTTTTCTTTTTTGCGATCGTGGCGGAATGGCAGACGCGCTAGGTTGAGGGCCTAGTGGGGGCAACCCCGTGGAGGTTCAAGTCCTCTCGGTCGCATTAGTCCTGCAATGTACGTGAGCCCTATATGTTTTAATCCTTACTAGTTATCCGGGATTCCAAATGAATTGATTGATGCCATGCCCGCTTGTTCGGGACTGCAGAGAATCAATATGAGGAAACCCACCTGCTTTGAGAGCGGGTTTCAAAACATCTCGGGAGAACGGCATAGGCGGGAAACTATTTTTCCTTGACATATGTTTTTATTTAAAAAAATACATACCGTTGATAGTCGGGGAGATAGCGGTGCCCTGTAACTCGCAATCCGCTTTAGCGAGGATGAATTCCTTTTCAGCGGTATGATGGACGTAGGGTTTGCCTTATATAAGCGGTGATGACCTTTGGAGTCCTCGCAACAGAATCCCATGAACTTGGTCAGGCCGGGAACGGAGCAGCCATAAGTGGTCCATTCTGTGTGTCGAAGGGTCGCTCTGAACGAGCTGGCTATATGAGTAGCACTTATGTCGTCATATCAATGAGAGGTTCAACGGTGTTAATATGTGGAGCCGTACCCAAGTCTGGCTGAAGGGGCTCGCCTGGAAAGTGAGTAGGCCGGGATACCGGCGCAAGGGTTCGAATCCCTTCGGCTCCGCCATACATAGGGAATCACAAATTTCTATCATCGAAACTTAAGGGACTCTAGGTCATCTTTTTGCAGGCTTGTTTGCACATATTTTCAATCCATTCACTATTATACCTGCCAATAAATTCTTCTTATTTATCTTTCCTTCTAAAATCCATTCAAATTATACATATTCCAATATTCTTTAGAACTAGCTTTTAAAACAATTCCTACTCAAATTCTATAAAGGTTATTAATTAATACCTATATTAAAAGCCTACTCCTTTTTCAAATTGGACACATACACTATTCTTGAGACCACCTGGTAAATCAAAAATTTCATGGAGGGAGGAATTGTTGGTATGTCCTCAGACTTAACGGAGGCAGCAATGTACTTTGAAAAAGTTATTCGTGAAAGCAATGAGTATAAAAACTTACAAAAAGTTTGTAAAGAACTAAAAAAAGATTCACAAGCAAGGCAGATTTACAATCAGATTAACCAACTAAGCACCCAATTACAGCAAAAACAAATGATGGGACAGGAAATTAAGCAGAAAGAAATTGCAGCATTACAAAATATGGAGTCTGCTGCTCAACAAAATGAAAGAATTAAACGCTTAATGGAAGCGGATTATCAATTAAACATGATGATGATGGAATTGAATAAAATTATCTCAAAACCTCTGGAAGAATTATACGGTCAACTGGTTGAAAAATAAATTCTAGGTGATGGAATATATTTATCAACTAATCTAAAAAGCTCTGCATAAGGGTAGCAGAGTTTTTTAGATTATTCATAAGGGTTTGGAAGTGCATTAGTAAATTTAATAGGCGGATAATTTCCCGCTAATGTATATAGGGGAGGGTTAAGATGTAGAAGTAAGCGGAGAAATTCCCTTTATCCTCTCTAATTAACGCAAAATCCAAAGATTTTGATCATATAACGGTAAATCTGCCCTTATTTTTAGGAAAATATCGGCATTTGCGAATTTAAGCGGAATTTTTCCCTTTATGAGTGTTTTTAATCTGAGTTTAAGCATCCTATCAACATTAAATTCCTAGAAAAGCAAGTAGAGATTTAATATTACCAAATTATAGAAAAAGTAGGCAGTCATCTATTCAGCTTATATCATGTATCCATACACTAATTGTGAACAAACATGAGGAGGAGGTAACAATGGAAAGGCAATACTTGGGGGTCACAATGATGCATGGAGGATATCCTGGTTATGGACTGGTGCATGGGGGCTATCCGTCCTATCATCACCATCATCATTTTAGTCTTGGAGGATATCCATTCCATCATCATCATCACCATTTTGGGGGTTACCCATATCATCATCAGCCATGGGTTGGTTATCGTATTGGATTTTGAACCTATTTACGTGGAAAGTGTAATGTAAGCGCTAATCAAAATAAAATTAGAATTATAAATGCCTGTAGTTTTTGTATTTATACATGCTGCAACAAAATTTTGGTTAGTAGACCAATAAAGATAAGTTTAATTAAAAACCATTCTGGGAGGAGTTAAAATATGTATCATGAATTTGCGCCTGTTCAAACGTATGAGAGTGAACAAAGGATTTTTGGCAGGAGACCATTTGGATTTGGAAGACCGTTTGGCCGACCATTCGGATTCAGAAGACCATGGGGTTTTGGTTTTGGCTTCAATCCATTTTTAGGCGGTGTGGTAGGCGGATTATTAGGTAGTGCACTGTTAGCACCTTATTATGGTTATGGCTATCCATATTATGGTTATGGTTATCCGTATTATTGGTAATTTGTATTTTACATGACTTGTCTTAAATAAGAAATCTTCCAGAAGGAAGATTTCTTATTTTAAGTTCGGAAATCCCTGCTGACGTAATGCTTCATATACCAATATTGCTGTTGTACTTGAAAGGTTCAGTGATCGAACATGATCATTCATTGGTATTCTCAAGAAATGCTCTCTATTTTCTTCTAGTAAATCTTTTGGTAAACCGGTCGTTTCTTTTCCAAACATAAAATAATGTTCTTTTGAGACATCACTGAAATCAAAGGATGAATGGGTTGTCTCACCAAACGTTTCAATATAGTAAAACTCACCTTGGTTTCTTAAGAAAAAGTCATCTAATGAGTCATAATATGTTACGTTTACAGATTCCCAGAAGTCTATACCAGCTTTTTTTAACATTTCTGGATCTGTTGAAAAGCCAAGCGGACGGATTAAATGTAAGGCTGTATCCGTTGCAGCACAAGTAAGCGCGATATTTCCGGTATTAGATGGTATATCTGGTTGATATAGTACAACATGTATTGCCAAGAATGGTCACCTCTATTTTTCTTTTCCAACCAAATTATAGCATACAAATTGTTTGTATATAACTCTCCTTCAGGCATGTTAACACTCTAGGGGGAGAAGTACCTGATAGACCATCAACGTTCATTTGCAGTCCGAGTTATTTAGCTGAACAAATTAGCCAAATATTTAGAGCCCAATAATTTGGAGGGTGCCTTACGGACATAAACATGCTATAAATATAATATAGTATTTTAAAAATTTTTCAGGTAAGGAAATACTAGAAGATGCAATACGAATGTAAGGTGATAAATTATGAATGAATTGGGAAACTATTTAAAGGAATTAAGAGGTAAAAAATCAATAAGAGAAGTAGCAAAAGAAGTAGGAATAAGTCATACTTACCTAAGTACATTAGAAAAAGGTAAAGACCCAAGAACAGGATATGGACGAAAACCGTCTATAGAGACATTACAAAAGTTAGCCATAGGGTTAAACGTTTCTTATTTAGAATTGCTGCAACTAGTGGGGTATCTATAATTAGTAACCGGCAGTTTAATTAGAATGCCCAGACTATGTTGATAAGCCAGACTAATGAATATTAACAAAGCCATGCACCAACTAATAACTCGGATGGTGCATGGCACCCGATCCAGCAATTCTTTATTTTCTGTTTTAGCACCATCCACAATCTTTCCCGCAATAACAATATGCTCCTTTAATAAATCTATAGGTTTGTTCCAGCTTCCTCTCCATATACTGGTTTTACCGCATTCCCGATAACCTCCTTATTTTTCAGAAGCCTAATCAGTACCTGTTGTTGATCCTCCGATCCTGCGGTTTCTGCGCTTGTAATATAATTTCTTGACCACAATACAAGATCAAAAAAATATTTTTATAAAAAGAATAACTTTATTCTTAAAAAAACAATAAACAGCTTATCTGGATGGATTAATTTTCTAGCAGTTAAGGTCAGAAAAATTAGAATATTAATTCCACGGACAGAAATAGAGTTTAATAGACGTACTTTTTAGGATAAACAATAAGCGGAGGATAACAGAATACCATGAAAGAACATATATTTAGGAAAATAAAAATCATCATTCTTGATGAGGTGGTAAAGAAATCTTCTATCATTATTGACATGGAATCTAATCAACAAATCATAAGCTTAACTCAACCGATTCTTGAGAATCTAAAGATTGAAACGGAATTTTATGTGAGAAAAAATAAATTAATTGATGAAGATGAACTTGAAAAATTAAGGGAGATCTTCCTACCTTAGAGAATTGAAATGATTACCTACAAGATCGACATTGTCATTTCCAATCACGCAGTCAGCTAAAAGGGGGACAATCAAAGAAAACAAGGAAAATGCAGCATACTGCATTATCCTTTAATAGATAAAAATGGTAAAATAAATAAGACTTAGCCTTTTTTCTTGGAAGCCCTTAAAGGGGTTTCTTTTTTATTAGAAAACAAACAGAGCCAGTTTTTTAAAGATTGAACAATAATTTTAAAATGGAAGGAAGGAAAAGGGTAATTTCAATAGAGTAGATAAAGAGTCAACATACATATACCCGCAAGACTAAAGGAAAAGTGAAAGGAGGTACAGAATCATGAAACTAGCAAAAAAAGACACTATTCCAATAAGTGCAATTAGAGAAAAACGCATGGATGCCATCTTTGATTGGTTCGAACAGCATCAACAATGGTTCTATACGCTTGGTTGGTTTTATCTTAGGAATCAACAGCAAATGGAAGAACTTTTTTACAAGTCTATTTTAAAAGTCCACCAGGAATTGCCGCGTTTTAAAGGAGACTTATCTTTCGAAACATGGATTCGTTCTATTTTCATCCATATTTGTCGGGAACTTTCTAATGATAAAAGTGTACAAGTTTCAGAGAAGGTTGAACCACGTCAGGGTTTATTTAAAGCATTGGCTCAGTTGAATCGGGATGAGAAGGAAGCGTTAATTCTTACATATGTTCATAAAACTCCTAAGGAAGAAGCAGCCTTTCTTCTCCAAGTTTCAGAAGAAAAGCTGAAAGAACTTCTTTTTTCTGGGATCCAGTCACTTCGAAATGATATTCAGGGAGGCTCAACCTTTAATGGCTGCAAGGAGTACCACAAGGATTATATAAATTATTTAGAAAGAACGATGGAACGGCCGAGAAAGATAGATTTTGAGATACATATTTATCATTGTCCTGACTGTCAGGAGGATTTGGGTACTTTTCAGGAAGTCATGTTAGATCTTAGTAAAAGAACTGAAGAGTTACATATGCCATCAGGCTTTATGGAGAAAGTTAAAGACAGGCTTGCGGAAAAGGAAAATCTCAGACAACAGAAGCATAAGAAACGGAAAAGAACGGGTCTTGTTTTTACAAGTGTTATTGCTTTATTACTGGGAATTGGCTATTTCACTGGGGTTTTTACGAATGTTTACTATTCATGGACAGAAGAAGATCATGAATTGCGTTCCTTTCTGCAACAGGGCTTGGGTGAAAGGCTGAACCTGGTAGATGAAAGCGATGGTGTGAGGATTAAGATTAAGAGTGTCATTTCTGATGACGTTCAGACGCTTGTTTTTTATGAAATAGAAGATACAGAAGAAGACAATCAATATGTGCTGAATTATCAAGATGGAGTATCTGTTAAAAACGAACATGAAATCATGAACCGTGAAACTTATCAAAGGTATGTTCCGCCTGATCTTGAAACGGAGCTAAATAAAAAAGAAAATAACGTTTTTCATGGGAAAATTAGTTTGCTGCCACTCAGAGAAGATAACGGGACAATTAAACTTCAGATCACAAAGCTGCAGAAATTGATTCCTGAATCCTCTGACCACCAAGATGACTTTAGGCCTTACGGGAACACGCAATATGAAACAGGGGAGTGGAATTTCGAGATCCCGGTAACAAAACATGATTCTATACAATATGCTTTGGACAAAAGGTCAGAAGTAGAGGGGATCCCGATACGGTATGATAAACTTATCATTGCTCCAACAGCGACGATTCTGCAATATAGCATTAGCAACGAAAGACCAGGGAAGATGATTGACGTGCTTACCTTTGACAATGTAGAAGTCAACAATAGAATTGTGAAAGCAGATCAATATGGCAGTTCTTTTTTACATTCACAGTATGATATGAATTGGACTGCTTTCCAAGCTCATTTTGCCCCTCTTTTTGGAGTAAAGCCTGAGGAGATCAATGTTCAATTACAAACTGCTCAATTAAGGTTTGAAGACCAAAAAAGCATTGAACTTGATGCTTCTCAAGAATATCCACAAACCTTTGAATATGCGGGCAGTACCATCTCCATCGACAAAGTGGAAGTCGGAATGCCTTCCAAAGTGGTTATAAGCAATCACGACATCGAAAATCGTTCCTTTCAATCGCTTCACTTCGACATTGTCGGTGAAAATGAAAATGAACCTCGTTCAATGGAGATGCATACCGAAGGATTACTCGTTGATAAAAACGGAGTT
This sequence comes from Robertmurraya dakarensis, assembly GCF_900156875.1. Taxonomy (GTDB): domain Bacteria; phylum Bacillota; class Bacilli; order Bacillales; family Cytobacillaceae; genus Robertmurraya; species Robertmurraya dakarensis. Next base: position 891,192 of record NZ_LT707409.1, read on the forward strand.
GCATACGATATGAATAAAAAACCTATCCCCTACGAAGAAATTGAGCTGCCCCGATATTATGTTACAGTTGAAAGAGTCTTAATATATAATCACGAGTCACAGGAGAACGAAGTGGTGCCTAAAAGTCTAAATATTTATGGATACACTTCCTTACACTACGTGGATGATGTTGTGAAAATTTCTTTGGAATAAATAAACTAGCTAGTTTAGCAGAAAGATGATTCTGTTGCACTAACGTGACAAAATTGGAAAAGGTGTATTAACCTTATTAACCAAAAAGGTGAAACTATCAATACAGTTTTTGAGTCTTACATTTGAAAATCAGGGCATTTCTTCAAAAAGGGGAGATGCTTTTTTTTCTGGAAATTATAGTGTTAACGATGCATGTTGGTGAAGAAGGAAAAAGATTTTTATATAAACCTTATAATTTATTGCCATAATATGTTACAATTAGTGTAAAATTACACTTTTTTCACACTGAGAGAGTTGAAGGCGAGGTATTCATTAAAAATTAGAGTTGTTAGGTAATTGCGAATATGAAATCTAAGGTGTCATAGGTCAAATAGGATGGTTAGGAGGTGTGCAATATAGATAAATTCACAAAATGGTTTATAACTTCATTCATATTGGGGATTGTAGGGTTAACAGCAGTATTTTTCGTAGAAGACATTGCAAGAGTGACTGGTGAAATGAAACGAGGTATATTATTAGCTTGTACTATAACTATATTCATATTAACCTTATTTTCTATATTTAGTCTGTTTAAGGCTAATTCAAATAGAAACAAAAATGAAATAGTTTTTTCTGCATTTGCCGCCATAATTCCTTTGTCAGCTTTAATCATAAATGGGTTAATTTTTACTGTTTATTTTGTAGGAAAATAGTGTAAGGGAATGTACTTAACTAAAGGGATTGTTTGTGAACTTTGATGATGTAAATGTAATTACAACGATTTGCTCTATTGTTGCGATGGAATCTGTTCTCATTGCCTTAATGAAGCCCGTCTTCCTTTATTGCTGAGAAGGTTTTGGTTCTCATCCCCAAGATGAAGCCCGTTTCTTTCTCTTGCAGTGATAGTTACGATTTTCATCTTCATGATGAAGACCGTTTTCTTATCTTGATGCTGTTGTTACGGTTCTCATCCCCAAGATGAAGCCCGTTTGCTTCTCATGCAGTGATAGTTTCGGTTTTCATCTTCATGATGAAGACCGTTTCCTCTTTTTGCAGTGATAGTTTCGGTTCTCATCCCCAAGATGAAGACCGTTTCTTTCTCATGCAGTGATAGTTACGGTTCTCATCCCCAAGATGAAGACCGCTTCTATCTCTTGCTGTGATAGTTACGGTTCTCATCCCCAAGATGAAGCCCGTTTCTTTCTCTTGCTGTGATAGTTACGGTTCTCATCACCAAGATGAAGCTCGTTTCTTTCTCTTGCAGTGATAGTTTCGGTTCTCATCCCCAAGATGAAGACCGCTTCTATCTCTTGCTGTGATAGTTACGGTTCTCATCCCCAAGATGAAGACCGTTTCTTTCTCATGCAATGATAGTTACGGTTCTCATCTCCATGATGAAGACCGTTTGCTTCTCATGCAGTGATAGTTTCGGTTTTCATCTTCATGATGAAGACCGTTTCCTCTTTTTGCAGTGATAGTTACGGTTCTCATCCCCAAGATGAAGACCGTTTCCTTCTCAAGCAGTGATAGTTACGGTTCTCATCTCCATGATGAAGACCGTTTCCTTCTCATGCAGTGATAGTTACGGTTCTCATCTCCATGATGAAGACCGTTTCCTTCTCATGCAGTGATAGTTACGGTTCTCATCTCCATGATGAAGACCGTTTGCTTCTCAAGCAGTGATAGTTACGGTTCTCATCTCCATGATGAAGACCGTTTTCTTCTCTTGATGCTGTTGTTACGGTTTTCATCCACATGATGAAGACCGTTTCCTCTTTTTGCAGTGATAGTTACGGTTCTCATCCCCAAGATGAAGACCGTTTCCTTCTCAAGCAGTGATAGTTACGGTTCTCATCTCCATGATGAAGACCGTTTCCTTCTCATGCAGTGATAGTTACGGTTCTCATCTCCATGATGAAGACCGTTTGCTTCTCAAGCAGTGATAGTTACGGTTCTCATCTCCATGATGAAGACCGTTTTCTTCTCTTGATGCTGTTGTTACGGTTTTCATCCACATGATGAAGACCGTTTCCTCTTTTTGCAGTGATAGTTACGGTTCTCATCCCCAAGATGAAGACCGTTTCCTTCTCAAGCAGTGATAGTTACGGTTCTCATCTCCATGATGAAGACCGTTTCCTTCTCATGCAGTGATAGTTACGGTTCTCATCTCCATGATGAAGACCGTTTGCTTCTCAAGCAGTGATAGTTACGGTTCTCATCTCCATGATGAAGACCGTTTTCTTCTCTTGATGCTGTTGTTACGGTTTTCATCCACATGATGAAGACCGTTTCCTCTTTTTGCAGTGATAGTTACGGTTCTCATCCCCAAGATGAAGACCGTTTCCTTCTCAAGCAGTGATAGTTACGGTTCTCATCTCCATGATGAAGACCGTTTCCTTCTCATGCAGTGATAGTTACGGTTCTCATCTCCATGATGAAGACCGTTTGCTTCTCAAGCAGTGATAGTTACGGTTCTCATCTCCATGATGAAGACCGTTTTCTTCTCTTGATGCTGTTGTTACGGTTTTCATCCACATGATGAAGACCGTTTCCTCTTTTTGCAGTGATAGTTACGGTTCTCATCCCCAAGATGAAGACCGTTTCCTTCTCAAGCAGTGATAGTTACGGTTCTCATCTCCATGATGAAGACCGTTTCCTTCTCATGCAGTGATAGTTACGGTTCTCATCTCCATGATGAAGACCGTTTGCTTCTCAAGCAGTGATAGTTACGGTTCTCATCTCCATGATGAAGACCGTTTTCTTCTCTTGATGCTGTTGTTACGGTTTTCATCCACATGATGAAGACCGTTTCCTCTTTTTGCAGTGATAGTTACGGTTCTCATCCCCAAGATGAAGACCGTTTCCTTCTCAAGCAGTGATAGTTACGGTTCTCATCTCCATGATGAAGACCGTTTCCTTCTCATGCAGTGATAGTTACGGTTCTCATCTCCATGATGAAGACCGTTTGCTTCTCAAGCAGTGATAGTTACGGTTCTCATCTCCATGATGAAGACCGTTTTCTTCTCTTGATGCTGTTGTTACGGTTTTCATCCACATGATGAAGACCGTTTCCTCTTTTTGCAGTGATAGTTACGGTTCTCATCCCCAAGATGAAGACCGTTTCCTTCTCAAGCAGTGATAGTTACGGTTCTCATCTCCATGATGAAGACCGTTTCCTTCTCATGCAGTGATAGTTACGGTTCTCATCTCCATGATGAAGACCGTTTGCTTCTCAAGCAGTGATAGTTACGGTTCTCATCTCCATGATGAAGACCGTTTTCTTCTCTTGATGCTGTTGTTACGGTTTTCATCCACATGATGAAGACCGTTTCCTCTTTTTGCAGTGATAGTTACGGTTCTCATCCCCAAGATGAAGACCGTTTCCTTCTCAAGCAGTGATAGTTACGGTTCTCATCTCCATGATGAAGACCGTTTCCTTCTCATGCAGTGATAGTTACGGTTCTCATCTCCATGATGAAGACCGTTTGCTTCTCAAGCAGTGATAGTTACGGTTCTCATCTCCATGATGAAGACCGTTTTCTTCTCTTGATGCTGTTGTTACGGTTTTCATCCACATGATGAAGACCGTTTCCTCTTTTTGCAGTGATAGTTACGGTTCTCATCCCCAAGATGAAGACCGTTTCCTTCTCAAGCAGTGATAGTTACGGTTCTCATCTCCATGATGAAGACCGTTTCCTTCTCATGCAGTGATAGTTACGGTTCTCATCTCCATGATGAAGACCGTTTCCTTCTCATGCAGTGATAGTTACGGTTCTCATCTCCATGATGAAGACCGTTTGCTTCTCAAGCAGTGATAGTTACGGTTCTCATCTCCATGATGAAGACCGTTTTCTTCTCTTGATGCTGTTGTTACGGTTTTCATCCACATGATGAAGACCGTTTCCTCTTTTTGCAGTGATAGTTACGGTTCTCATCCCCAAGATGAAGACCGTTTCCTTCTCAAGCAGTGATAGTTACGGTTCTCATCTCCATGATGAAGACCGTTTCCTTCTCATGCAGTGATAGTTACGGTTCTCATCTCCATGATGAAGACCGTTTGCTTCTCAAGCAGTGATAGTTACGGTTCTCATCTCCATGATGAAGACCGTTTTCTTCTCTTGATGCTGTTGTTACGGTTTTCATCCACATGATGAAGACCGTTTCCTCTTTTTGCAGTGATAGTTACGGTTCTCATCCCCAAGATGAAGACCGTTTCCTTCTCAAGCAGTGATAGTTACGGTTCTCATCTCCATGATGAAGACCGTTTCCTTCTCATGCAGTGATAGTTACGGTTCTCATCTCCATGATGAAGACCGTTTGCTTCTCAAGCAGTGATAGTTACGGTTCTCATCTCCATGATGAAGACCGTTTTCTTCTCTTGATGCTGTTGTTACGGTTTTCATCCACATGATGAAGACCGTTTCCTCTTTTTGCAGTGATAGTTACGGTTCTCATCCCCAAGATGAAGACCGTTTCCTTCTCAAGCAGTGATAGTTACGGTTCTCATCTCCATGATGAAGACCGTTTCCTTCTCATGCAGTGATAGTTACGGTTCTCATCTCCATGATGAAGACCGTTTGCTTCTCAAGCAGTGATAGTTACGGTTCTCATCTCCATGATGAAGACCGTTTTCTTCTCTTGATGCTGTTGTTACGGTTTTCATCCACATGATGAAGACCGTTTCCTCTTTTTGCAGTGATAGTTACGGTTCTCATCCCCAAGATGAAGACCGTTTCCTTCTCAAGCAGTGATAGTTACGGTTCTCATCTCCATGATGAAGACCGTTTCCTTCTCATGCAGTGATAGTTACGGTTCTCATCTCCATGATGAAGACCGTTTGCTTCTCAAGCAGTGATAGTTACGGTTCTCATCTCCATGATGAAGACCGTTTTCTTCTCTTGATGCTGTTGTTACGGTTTTCATCCACATGATGAAGACCGTTTCCTCTTTTTGCAGTGATAGTTACGGTTCTCATCCCCAAGATGAAGACCGTTTCCTTCTCAAGCAGTGATAGTTACGGTTCTCATCTCCATGATGAAGACCGTTTCCTTCTCATGCAGTGATAGTTACGGTTCTCATCTCCATGATGAAGACCGTTTGCTTCTCAAGCAGTGATAGTTACGGTTCTCATCTCCATGATGAAGACCGTTTTCTTCTCTTGATGCTGTTGTTACGGTTTTCATCCACATGATGAAGACCGTTTCCTCTTTTTGCAGTGATAGTTACGGTTCTCATCCCCAAGATGAAGACCGTTTCCTTCTCAAGCAGTGATAGTTACGGTTCTCATCTCCATGATGAAGACCGTTTCCTTCTCATGCAGTGATAGTTACGGTTCTCATCTCCATGATGAAGACCGTTTGCTTCTCAAGCAGTGATAGTTACGGTTCTCATCTCCATGATGAAGACCGTTTTCTTCTCTTGATGCTGTTGTTACGGTTTTCATCCACATGATGAAGACCGTTTCCTCTTTTTGCAGTGATAGTTACGGTTCTCATCCCCAAGATGAAGACCGTTTCCTTCTCAAGCAGTGATAGTTACGGTTCTCATCTCCATGATGAAGACCGTTTCCTTCTCATGCAGTGATAGTTACGGTTCTCATCTCCATGATGAAGACCGTTTGCTTCTCAAGCAGTGATAGTTACGGTTCTCATCTCCATGATGAAGACCGTTTTCTTCTCTTGATGCTGTTGTTACGGTTTTCATCCACATGATGAAGACCGTTTCCTCTTTTTGCAGTGATAGTTACGGTTCTCATCCCCAAGATGAAGACCGTTTCCTTCTCAAGCAGTGATAGTTACGGTTCTCATCTCCATGATGAAGACCGTTTCCTTCTCATGCAGTGATAGTTACGGTTCTCATCTCCATGATGAAGACCGTTTGCTTCTCAAGCAGTGATAGTTACGGTTCTCATCTCCATGATGAAGACCGTTTTCTTCTCTTGATGCTGTTGTTACGGTTTTCATCCACATGATGAAGACCGTTTCCTCTTTTTGCAGTGATAGTTACGGTTCTCATCCCCAAGATGAAGACCGTTTCCTTCTCAAGCAGTGATAGTTACGGTTCTCATCTCCATGATGAAGACCGTTTCCTTCTCATGCAGTGATAGTTACGGTTCTCATCTCCATGATGAAGACCGTTTGCTTCTCATGCAGTGATAGTTACGGTTCTCATCTCCATGATGAAGACCGTTTCCTTCTCATGCAATGATAGTTATGGTTCTCATCCCCAAGATGAAGACCGCTTCTATCTCTTGCTGTGATAGTCACGGTTCTCATCCCCAAGATGAAGCCCGTTTCTTTCTCATGCAATGATAATTACGGTTCTCATCCCCAAGATGAAGCCCGATTCTTTCTCTCGCTGCGATGGAACCACCTGCTAGAATACCGTTTGTGATTCAAAAATGCGGGGCTAAAGTTAAAGAGGGGGACTGCTATGGCAAACTTTTAAATGCCTCTGACGGGATTCGAACCCGCACTCCTTTCGTAAGCATAGGCTAAGGGGAACACGCTTCCCTACGGAATTTCACCGACAGGAATTTCACCTGTCTCAGCTAATTTGCTTTTCGGTGCTTCTGAAACCTTTGCCTTGCGACCCGGCTCTACAATGTTTTCCGGCGCTCTTCCCTTCTACAGCTACAGAGGCGTATATATTCAATATATGAAAAGATATGAATCTAATCAATGAAATTTTATTTCTACATGAAAAATGAAACTGCTGTATTCAGGGACCATACAGATGGAGAAAATGCAGTATGTGTTATTGTGTTATTAACAAATCATGAAGGTGTTTGTACCAAGGTCAAGCTGTTAAAAGGGCAGCTCTTTTTTTACTAAAAAAGTATTAAAATATAAAACATCTACCATGATAAACCGTATTAGAATGTAAGATATATAAAGTTTAATTATGTAGGAAGAATATAAATTCGATCACGAAAAAATAGCGAGCAAGATCTTAGGAGGCTGAACATTGGAACATCAAAGAGTGGAGAAGCTTAACACCATCCTTGAGGAATTAAAAAACACTGTTGATGAAAAAGCTGCTAAGAAACTTGGATTAGACAAGTGTAAGCGAATAATTGAAAAATTGTATTCCTTTTCAAGTGATTGTGAGGAATGTGATCGACGTTTTAATGAAATCGAAAAACAAATTATACAACTTTTTGAAAAAAGGAATGTTCTTGAAGAAAATGATTTTAAACAGCAAAAACAAATCATCAGCAGCATCATTTCTCATCTGCAAAAGCAGCACAAATTAATCCCGTCTGGGTATTATATGAGTTTATTTATATCGATCGGCTCAAGTTTGGGTGTAGTATTTGGATTCCTTATCTTTGATAATATCGCACTAGGGTTGCCAATCGGAATCGGTATTGGTGCCGCAATTGGCGCAAGCTTTGATGAAGATGCTAAGAAAAAAGGGCTGACCTTGTAACTAGTGTTTACTTATGAACTACGCATAATTAGGTTTAATTGGATCTCATAAAGACTATAAGAATTTGGTCAGTCAAGATGATATGGATAGAAAAATAGATGTATTGGTTGTATTGGACATATTTAAGACAGGAGAGGGGTATTATGCGCGGGTCAATTAAACTGCTTATTTTCGGGGGCTTAGGGGTATTTTTAATTTTCAAGGTTACAGGAATAGTTTCTTTTTACTCTGCACCAGTCAAACCATTGTCAATAGAGATGGTCGCTTACAATAGTTTGACTGATGCAGAACGTGAATTAATTAAAGTGAGCCCAAAGGACTCGATTGTAAAGAAAGTACCTGTTAAAGATGATATAAAATCATCAATTGATAAAATTTATAACAAAGACGAAGTTTATTCTGTTACCTTTAACAACACGAATTCTGATTCTTCTGGAAACCTTGTAGTCTATGTTGGTTTAGATAAAAAAAGTGTTCTTGGGAAGGGATTTACCAATAATTCAATTCATTAACATAGCGTTTCTAATGAAATCATAATTGCCCCCTAATCCTAACAAGTGTCATTTGTTAGTATTGTTTAAATATTATGTTAATATTGATAATGAAGCAGCAATATTATGAATGATTTTAGGAGGCAGAGTCATGACCGATACACTAATTGTAAAAGATGAAATACATATAGAAGCAGCTCCTTCAAAAGTCTGGGAGGTTCTCGTTAACCCAAAATATGTAGCACAATGGGATGAACTTCCAGAAGACTATCCTTCTGAAAATATGACGAAGGGGAGCAAGGTGGTTTGGGAGCATCCTAACGGTGGACAGACGATAACTACGATTATAAAAGCTGAAGAAATGAAGGAATTGAAAATTGCCTTATACTCATCGAATTGGGCAGTCCAGCCGAATGAAGGCGATGTGGCCTATCTGTATCAGTTAGAAGACTTAGACGGTCGCACTTTATTAAAAATTGAAATTGGTGATTTTTCACTTCTAAGCGGCGGACAAGATTATTATGATGCCTCGGTAGAATTTGCATCAGAGTCAAAAAAAGTAATAAAAGAATTAGCGGAAAGTTTATAAGTTATACGGTAAAAGAGCTGCACCTTTTTTAGGTGTTTGACAGCATGTTTCAATTCAATTTCTTCTCACATAGGTGCGTGGATCCAAGAAAGGATTCACGCTTTTTTTGTCGTGGATGCTGAACCAAGAATAGTATTATTTTGGTCTCAATTAATGGAAGTATGTGGTAAAATAAAGTATAGAAAGTTCTGTTAAAAATTTAATTATTGGTGGTGTGCTCTATTTGAAAACGATCCAAAAGATGTATGAGCATTTACATTGGGCAAATCAACGCATTCTTGAAACATTGCAAAGCCTGGATGGGGAAAATCAAGAGCTGTGTCGCTTATTTTCTCATATCCTTTTTGCAGAAAAAGTATGGTTAACTAGATTACAAGGTTTGGACAGTTCACAGCTGCCGATCTGGTCAGAGGCAGATATAGAAGTATGTGCGGACCTTGTTGCGGAAAATGAAGAAAGTATCACAGCATTTTTCACTAAATTAACAGATACAAACCTCGATCAATTAATCTTCTACAAAAATAGTAAGGGAATAGAGTTTAAGAATTCTGTACGAGATATTTTAACACATGTAGCATTACATGGTCAGTATCATCGAGGCCAGATAAATTCAAGACTTCGAGCGGGTGGGTTTGAACCAGTTGATATTGATTTTATTACATTTGTGAGATAGATACAAAGGCATTGATCATGAGAACCATTATTTAACAAATAATTTGTTGAACAGAATGAGTGCTTCCCTTTAAGAACCGGCTCCTTTTTACTAGCCGGTTCTTTGTTGAGTTCTGAAGCTGAATACTTGAAGAGATTAATGGTAAAATTGAGAAGAGTCATGTGAGTATGGAAGGAAGTGCAAGACGATGGATTTTGAAACAGTTATGCAAGAGCTTGAAGCTCTAGGGAAAGAACGTACCAAGAAAATGTACATATCTAATGGTGCACATGAGCCGTTATTTGGGGTGGCTACAGGTGCTATGAAACCAATCGCAAAGAAAATAAAAATAGATCAACGTTTAGCTGAAGAGCTTTATACTACAGGCAATTATGACGCCATGTATTTTGCAGGCATTATTGCAGACCCAACAGCGATGACTGAGGCTGATTTTGACCGCTGGATGGATGGAGCCTATTTTTATATGTTGTCCGATTATGTGGTTGCAGTAACATTATCTGAGTCAGATATTGCACAAGACGTTGCTGATAAATGGATTGCAAGCGGTGACGAGTTAAGAATGTCCGCGGGCTGGAGCTGCTACTGCTGGCTGCTGGGGAATCGCCCTGACCATGAATTTTCCGAAACCAAGCTCTCCCAAATGCTCGATATGGTGAAAAATACGATTCATGATTCTCCAGAACGTACGAAAGCCTCTATGAATAATTTTTTATATACTGTGGGAATATCCTATTTACCACTAAATGAAAAGGCAGTGGAGACCGCAGCAGAAGTAGGAACAGTAGAAGTGAAGCGAGAAAAGAAAAAAAGCAGCTTCCTAAACGCTTATGAAAATATTCAAAAAGATATTGATAAAGGAAGGCTGGGTTTTAAACGCAAATATGTAAGATGTTAAAGAAAGCTTTGTCTTGGGGGGGATCCAAGACACCTAGCTCATAGGTAACGTTTCTACATGGAACGGTGATTATCTTGATTAGAATTCGACGATATATTAGATTTTGATAATATCGAGTTTACTATTTTTCCAGTAATGGGCATAAAGGAATTAAGAATGATTCCCCCGAGACATACGGTTAATAATGTCCCAACGCCGATGGGGCCATTAAAAAAGAAAGCTAGTATCAAGAATAAGAGATAAATGAATGTTCTTGATAAAAATATATTGGTTCTTGTTAGTTCTTGGAGTATCAAAGTTAACCGGTCAACTGGAATGGGAGCAAAATTTGTATGTAAGTAGATAGCGGTTCCGAATCCTATTACCACTAAGCCGATTCCAAAATAAACGAATTTGCTGTACCATAGCTCAGGTGTTATGGAATTGTGCAGTAGAAATAGCCACATATCAATTCCAACACCTGTTATAAAAGCTGTTACCAACCCCAAAAATTCAGGCCTTTGCCATTTTAAAAGTGAATTAACACCTATTAATACGAAAGCTATAATGATCTCCCAGCTGCCTACGGTAAGTCCCACCTTGTAGGCCAGCCCTACCAATAGTGCATCAAAAGGCGAAGTTCCAAGGTCAGATTGGATCGTGAAAGAAATACCGAGTGTTAATAGCAGTATACCCGCTACATAAAGAACATATTTCAACTTACTCGACCCTCTTTATCATGATTTGCTGGATAGTTCTTTAATCATTAGAACATGCGGGATACCGTCTTCCATAAAGATAGGAGACGAAGTACGATAATCAAGATTTTTATAAAAACCTTCTGCCTGTGTTTGGCCATGCAGTTTAACCTGAGAGGCTCCCCGTTCTTCTGCGATTTCTTCTAATGTCTTGATAATCATTTTTCCAAGACCGTATTTACGGTAAGGTTCAAGGATGCAGATTCGCTCCAACTTACCAACTCCATCAATAAACCGAATCCTGCCTGTTCCGACGGGTTGTTCATTATAATGGACTACTATATGTTCGCAAAGTCCATTTAATGTATCAAACTGGTCAAATTCATCTTCTAGTGGTACGCCTTGTTCTTTGACAAACACTTCTTTCCTGATCGCAAATGCTGCCTTTAATTCTTCATTAGTCGTAACTCTTTTTGCACTCATTTATTTTCAGTCCTTTAAAAATTATTTAGTTTATTATGTTGTAAATGCAACAAAAATAGATTAAATTTAATATAAATCACGATTGTAGTAAATGCAACAAAAAAAGTCAGTTAAGGAGCTAACCATGAAAGAAATTCTTCGTGAAATTGGAATGATTGCCAGGGCATTAGATTCTATCAGCAATATCGAATTTAAAGAATATGACCTTACAAAAGGGCAATATTTATACCTTGTACGAATATGTGAAAATCCAGGAATCATTCAAGAAAAGTTAGCTGAGATGATAAAAGTAGATCGAACAACAGCGGCCCGTGCGGTCAAAAAGCTTGAAATGAAAGGGTTTATTGAAAAGAAAGACGATCATCATAACAAAAAAATTAAAAAACTCTTTCCGACAGAGAAAGGGAACACCGTATATCCTTTCATAAAAAGAGAAAATGATTATTCAAATCTCGTGGCTTTAGAGGGATTTTCTGAAAAAGAAACAGAAACCATTTTCCATTTACTTCAAAAAGTAAGGAAAAATGTTGAGAAAGACTGGGAATTTGTGAAAAAAGGAAACAAGAGAAACTATTGAAGAGATAAAGGGAGTGACAGATCAAATGGAGATAAAGTTAAGAAGGTGCACTTTAGAAAATTTGCACGAACTTCAAAAAATTAGTTATGAAACTTTTAATGAGACATTTAAAGATCAGAATTCACCTGAAAATATGAAAGCCTACATGGAAAAGGCATTTAACTCAACACAATTAGAAAAGGAATTATTGAATTCATCCTCTCAATTCTATTTTGTACATTTTCATAACGAAATTGCTGGATATTTAAAGATCAATATAAATGATGCCCAGTCTGAAAAAATGGGAGACGAGTCACTTGAAATTGAGCGAATTTATATAAAAAGCCATTTTCAGAAACAGGGGCTTGGCAAATATCTGCTAAATCAAGCGATAGATATTGCTAGAAACCTTACTAAAAAGAAAATATGGCTTGGCGTCTGGGAAAAAAATGAAAATGCTATTGCCTTCTATAAGAAAATGGGGTTTGTTCAAACAGGTGCCCATTCCTTTAATATGGGGGATGAAGAACAGACAGATTTCATTATGACGAAAATACTCCTATAAGTTTAAGTTTAAGAAGTTGGAAATAACATTTCTCATGAAGGAAGATAACGGATGGGTAAGACCTGCAATCATGATCCTAGCATAATGATCCATGTGAAATAATAGTTAAGGCAATCCTCATATATTGAGAATTGCCTGCAAGCGTTTAAATAATAAATTATAGTTTAAAATCCAGCTAAGTATTGTTTTGGAACTTCAGTTTCTTTATTAAGTATCGTTGCAGCCTCTAATGCCCAGTGAGGGTTTCTTAACATTCCTCTTCCTACAGCAACAAGATCGGCATCTTCATTTCCGATAACGGAGTTAGCTAGAATAGGGTCATCCAATCTTCCAACTGCAATTACTGGAACATGAAGGGCATTCTTAATATCTCTTGCAAGCGGAACTTGATAACCAGCATGCGTACCCGGTTTGCCTCTTGAACCGATCGGACCTTCACCACCCGAAGAGATGTGAAACATATCTACTCCAGCCTGTTGATATTTTTTAGCAAACTCTATACTTTCTTTAATACCGTATCCACCTTCTACAAACTCTTTGGCTGAAATACGCATGATTAACGGCATATCATTTGGCATTTCCCTTTTTGCAGCTTGGATAATGTCACTGCCAAACTTTGTTAAATCTTTTCCGTATTCATCATCTCGTTTGTTGGTTAAAGGGGAGTGGAATTGATGGATTAAATATCCATGAGCACCGTGAATTTCAATGGCGTCTACCCCTGCATTAATGGCGCGTTTAACAGCCTTACGAAATTTTTCTACCATTTCCTTTACTTCTTCTGTGGAAAGGGCCCTTGGTGTTTTTGAATTTTCATCAAACGGAATAGCTGAAGGAGCAACAGGCACAGGAGCATCTACTGCTTTACGCCCAGCATGTGCAATTTGAATACCAACCTTTGCTCCGTATTGATGGCATGCTTCAACAATTCTAGCTAAAGCAGGAACTTGTTCATCTGACCATAATCCTAAGTCATTGTCTGTAATCCGTCCATCAGGATCAACATCGGTCATTTCAATGATAATAAACCCAGCACCGCCAATAGCTCGATTTACATAATGGAGATAGTGCCAATCAGTTGCAACTCCATCTTTCTTTTCCACTGAATATTGACACATTGGAGGCATAACGATACGGTTTTTTAATTCCAACGCTTTAAATTTAAAGGGACTAAATAAATGATTCATCTTAAGGACTCCTTTGTAAAAACTTATATTTATATTGTCCCATATTTTTGTGAGATAAAAAAATATAATGATTGCGAAATGTCATATAGATACAAAAAAGCAGTATTCATGTCGAATACTGCTTTTTTAAATAGAAAGGCCATTGAAAATAATGAGCATTTATGTTAAATTTATATAGATATACATCACTTTATATATTTTTAATCTAATATCCCTATCTTAATTATACGATGTATTCAATGAGTTAGTCAACCTATTTATTAAATTTTTTTCAAGGAGTGTTTGCTATGAATTCCGAACTTCACCAGGAGCAGAAACGAGTAGATCGTGTAACAGAAATCATTTCGAATGAAATCAGCAGATTAGAAGAAGAAACTGCCAGACGAAAGAATGAAGTGGTTCATATCCGCAAGCACTTTTGGGATGAAGTGAAGGTTAATACGGATACCTTTGATGATTATCTTGAGACCATTATTGGGTTGCGGCAAGAAGCTCAAGCTTTGGCTGTCAATCAAAGCACCCATCGACACGCATCCAAGCGTTTATCTACACTGCGTCGAATGCAGGAGGTACCTTATTTTGGCCGAATCGATTTTACTGAAGATGGGAATTCCACTCAGGAACAAATCTATATTGGAATTTCGTCGCTTAGTGATCCTAGCGGAGAAGATTTCTTGATTTACGACTGGAGGGCCCCGATTTCGAGCGTCTACTACGACTACCAGCCTGGCCCGGCTCAGTACGAAACTCCAGGCGGCACCGTTCAAGGCGTATTGGAGAAGAAATGGCAATATCTTATCCGCGGCGGCGAGCTTCAATCCATGTTCGATACAAGTATTACCATAGGAGACGAGATTTTGCAGCAAGTTCTGGGCAAAGGGACTGACAAACAGATGCATAGTATCGTAGCGACCATTCAGCAGGAGCAAAACAAGATCATCCGTCATGATCACGGGAGGCTTCTCATTGTTCAAGGTACAGCCGGCAGCGGCAAGACATCGGCCGCCTTGCAAAGAATTGCGTATTTGCTCTACAAATATCGAGATCGTATTCATGCAGATCAAATTATCCTATTTTCGCCGAATACCATGTTTAGCAGTTACGTATCGAATGTGCTCCCAGAACTCGGTGAAGAGAATATGCAGCAAGTCACCTTTCAGGAATATTTGGACCATCGATTAAGTAAACAGTTTCAAGTTGAAAATCCCTATGAACAATTGGAGTATGTATTAACCGCGCGGAATCAACCGTCGTATTGTTCGAGGATTGCGAGTATTCGTTTTAAAGCATCTACTGATTTTTTCAATGCCATTCAGTTTTATCGACAATCACTAGAATCATCAGGAATGTTATTTAAGGACATTAATTTTAGAGGGAAGCCAATCGTTACCGGAAAACAAATAACAGAAAGATTTTATACTCATGATACTTCACTTCGCTTCCATAATAGACTTGAAAGTTTGAAGGATTGGCTATTGAAAAAAATAAAAGAAGTACAAAAGGTTGAACGAGGAAAGCCGTGGGTGCAAGAAGAAATCGAGCTTCTTAGTAATGAAGCTTACCATAAAGCGCATATGTACTTAGCAGAAAAAAGAGGTTTCACAAGAGAAAATAGTGCTGACTATGAGATTGAACCAGCAGCACTAGCATCATTGATTGTTCGTCAAAAATTGAAGCCGCTGCGAAAACGAATCAAATCGTTTCGTTTCATTGACTTAAAGGGGATATACCAGCAGCTATTTGCTGATCCCGTTGTAATCAAAAATAATATGAAAGGTGAGACACCAGAGGATTTGGGAGCTATTTGTCAGTTGACAATACAAATGCTCGACGAAGATAAACTATATTATGAAGATGCTACTCCGTTTTTACTTTTAAAAGAGTTATTACTGGGCTTTCAGATCAACAGTTCGATCAAGCACATCATTGTGGATGAGGCTCAAGACTATTCACCATTTCAATTTGAATTTTTGAGAAGGTTGTTTCCTGCTGCAAGGATGACCGTGCTTGGCGACTTTAATCAGGGAATCTTTGCCCATGCCAGCGAACAGGTTGACTTCAACACACTTACCAACCTTTACGGACCAGATGAGACGAATGTGATCAATCTTCCGCGAAGTTACCGATCTACCAAACCGATTATTGAATTTACGCGAAGGCTCGTTCCAAATGGAGAGAGTATAATTCCTTTTGAACGAGATGGTGAACGACCTGCGTTGAAACAAGCAGCACATCATGAAGAACTGCTCAGCTGTATTTCTTCTAAAGTCGCCGAATTGAAAGGTCTAGGTCTAAATAGTATTGCCATCATATGCAAATCTGCTGAGGAGAGCTTAAGTGCTTACAAGTCCTTGTCTGACATTGAAGAAATTAAACTCATCAAGAGCAACTCGCTGGAATATGAGCAAGGAGTAGTGGTTGTACCGTCGTATTTGTCCAAGGGAATCGAATTTGATGCTGTCATCATTTATGATGCATCGAAGCATGTATACGGTGATGAAAGCTTACGCAGAGTTTTTTACACCGCCTGCACCAGGGCTATGCATTACTTGCAGTTATACAGCGTGGGCGAACCTACTCCATTTTTACAAAACACATTAAAGGACGGTTTCATTCAAACTGATCAACTTTAATTGACGCCGTATATCAAAAGTGTTTAATGGATATGAAACTTTTCTCTCTAAGAGAATAGATTTCATATCCTTTTTTTAACCTTGGGGAAAATCTCACAGGAGGTAAGAACGGCCTGGTTGTACCAGAATATGTCGATATTAATTCGATAGAAGACCTTAAATAATCCACAGACACCATCCATTTATTTGGATGGTGTCTGTCATCTCTATCAATATATATCTTCTAAAAAACAGGTTGACAAATAAGGTGGAGAAGAGTAGATTTTGTTTATCATTTTTATTAAAGAAAATCTTTACACCTTTTATTCGCTGAATCAATTTGAACGGGGGAACCAATTGGATAGTACTCATCTATCCTGGGGTGAATCTTACTTAAATAAGTAAGAGGGGATACTCTCAATCCCTAATCCGTCAGCTAACTCCGTAAGCGTTAAATTTACTTATAGGGAGAAAGGTCAAAGGGATCATGCGACCATTCTATTTGTAATGGTCTTTTTTTGTTGGTGTAGAGAAAGAAAGAGGAGATGGCTATGAAGAAGCAATTTGTCGTTATTGGTTTAGGGCGTTTTGGAAGTAGTGTTTGTAAAGAACTGTACCATTTAGGGCACGAGGTGTTGGCTGTGGACCTGCAAGAGGGGAAAGTAAGGGATATGGTTGATTTTTCTACACATGCAGTTGTAGCAAATGGTACGGAAGAAAAGGATTTAAAGGCTCTAGGTGTTAGAAATTTCGATTATGGAATTGTGGCAATCGGAGAGAACATTGAAGCAAGTATTCAGTCAACTCTACTCCTAAAAGAATTAGGACTAAAAGCAGTCGTGAAGGCTCAGAACATTCATCATCATAAAATACTAGATAAAATCGGAGCTGATCGAATTATTCACCCTGAACAAGATATGGGAATTAGGGTTGCACACCAATTAGACTCGGAAAAGGTAATTGAGTTTATTGAATTGTCAAAGGATTATAGTATCGTGGAGATGGAAGCAACTCCAAAACTTAATAATAAAACACTGGTTCAATTAAATATACGAGCAAAGTATGGATGTACGGTTTTGGCAATCAAACGAGGTGAAGATATTAATATAGCACCACACCCAGATGATGTGATTTTTGAGAAAGATATATTAGTAGTTATGGGGCATAAACAAGAACTAAAGCGTTTGGAAGATAAGGGGATATAACTTCTAATTAAGGGGAACTAAATCATGTTTAAAAATCTACGTAAGTTCGACCTTAGTCCTGCTCAAATGATTGTGCTATTTTACGTTATTGCAGTTTTTGTATCCACAGGTCTCCTTAGTTTACCCATTGCTTTAAAACCCGGGGTAAACTGGGATTTTATAGATATATTATTTACTGCCGTTAGTGCTGTAAGTGTTACAGGTCTCTCAGTTGTGTCGATCGTCGATACTTTTAGCACACCAGGAATATTCATATTACTCTTTATCTTGCAGTTCGGCGGAATTGGGATTATGACGCTTGGGACTTTTCTATGGATTATTCTAGGAAAGAAGATCGGTTTGAAGGAAAGGCGTTTAATCATGACAGATCAAAATCAGACAAATCTATCTGGTTTGGTAAAATTAATGCGTCATATTCTAATCATGATCCTTACAATTGAGCTGGCAGGAACCTTAATCTTGGGAACCTACTTTTTAACTTATTATCCCACTTGGCAAGAAGCAGTTTTACAGGGCCTTTTTGCTTCTGTAAGTGCAACAACAAATGCAGGCTTTGATATTACTGGGAATTATCTTGTACCATTTGCGCATGATTATTTTGTACAATTTATTAATATTATCCTTCTAACATTAGGGGCGATTGGTTTTCCTGTCCTTATTGAAGTACGGGATTATTTAAGAAGTAAACAGAGAAAATATAGGGTTCACTTCTCATTATATACAAAGTTGACAACCGTTACGTTTTTTTCATTAATGATTTTCGGGACGATTATGATATTGATACTAGAAGCTAATCATTATTTTGCCGATAAAAGTTGGCATGAATCCTTTTTTTACGCATTATTTCAATCCTCAACAACTAGGAATGGCGGGTTGGCAACAATGGATGTAAGTGAGTTCACACCAGCAACTTTATTAATATTATGTTTTTTAATGTTTATAGGAGCATCTCCAAGTTCAGTTGGGGGCGGTATTAGAACAACAACCTTTGCGGTCATTGTGCTATTAATTCTCTCGTTTGCAAGAGGTCAAAAGAGTATTAAAGTTTTCAGAAGAGAAATAGATGAAGAGGATGTTCGCAAGTCAGTTGTGGTTAGTTTTCTTGCTTTTGTCCTGTGCTTTATTGGAACCATCACCCTTTTGCAAACAGAACCATTCTCTGTTATGGAAATAATGTTTGAGGTTAGTTCTGCTTTTGGAACGACTGGATTATCGATGGGAATAACCCCTGAGCTGCACACTGTTGGAAAAATAGTCATAATAATACTCATGTTTATTGGTCGAATTGGCATTTTATCCTTTATTTTCTTATTCAATAGAGGGCAGCTTGAAGCTAGCTATCATTATCCGAAAGAAAGAATTATTGTAGGTTAAAGGCAGACGGCACAGTAAAATATAAAAGGCAGGCAAGTATCCATAAAAATGGATGTTGCCTGCTGCCTCTTACAATTTAAAACGTGTAGGATTCACCGTCGTTAGGTACTAATACATTTGAAGTGATTCCTTTTTCATTGACGAAAGTTCTTAATTCCTCTCTTGATAATGTCCAGTGATTCACTGCTTCCATATGGACGGATAATATTTTCGCGTTCGGGGCTGCTTTATACACTTCATAAATATCTTCTTTCCCCATTACGAGAGAACCGCCTTGCAAGAATTGATTATCTCCACCGTTTACGACAATGACTTCTGGTTTATGTGTATCGATCACTTCCTGAACCGCTTCATACCAAACAGTATCGCCAGCGACATATAATGTTTTTTCACTTTGGTGTTCGAAAACAACACCGCAGACAAGACCAGCAAGTTTTAAGATATCTCCTCGTCCGTGCTCGCCTTTTGTTTTCGTTAACTTAATATCTTGAAAGACTGTGTTTTCTTGTAAGACTTCGACATTTATAAAACCTGCGTTTTTAATTTCTACTGCATCTTCTTCATTTTGAACAAATATCTTGATTTCTTTTGGCAATACCTCTTTAGCAGTATCATCCCAGTGATCTAAATGTAAATGGGTGACAATCACTGCGTCGATTCCACTAATAATTTCGTCAATGGAAAGGGGTAAGCTTACCAAAGGATTTTGTTGATCTTGTCTTAATGAGTTAGGAAAAGGAGGGTAAGTTCCTTTTTCTGCTAAAAATGGATCTATTAAAAACTTCTTTTCTGCATACTGAACAATTAATGTAGCATTTCGAATGTGTTGTATATTCATAGTGATTATCTCCTTTTCTTAAAACTAAATATAGCTTATACTATTCCACGTGCTCAGATACATAGAAGAAATCAAGTCTTTTGGCGATTTTGCTTGATTAATGAAAGGAGTTAAAAATATATGCTAGATCATACTGATTTGCTTATTATAGAAGAATTATCTAAGAACAGTCGTATCACGATGAAGGAGCTGGGGGAGAAGGTGCATTTGACTGGTCAAGCAACAGCAGCAAGGGTTGCGAAGCTTGAGGACAGTGGAGTGATTGAAGGGTATACGATTAAAATTAACCAAGAAAAACTGGGGTACGTGATCCATGCAATGATCAATATCATCACTCAAAGCACGTATCATGAACCGTTCCTTTCATACATACAGTCACAAAAAGAATATGTAATCAATAACTACAAAATAAGTGGTGATAGTTGTTACCTTTTAGAATGCAAATTTCCATCCAATGAAGTGTTAGATGAGTTTTTAGTGGGGCTAAGCAAACACGTTAACTATAAATTATCTATAGTTATAAAGAAATAAAGATATCACAATAACCTCCCTACACAAGTAGGAGTTGATCTCAACAAGATAACACCCTCTTACTATTTAAATGTAATTCATTGATTGATTGATTGACCCCAGGGGTTTTAAAAAAATACTGAAACCCGTAAGTACGCACGGGCTAACGAGTTAGGAATAACTTTAAGCTAAATGCTCAGTTTTAATATATAAGACCTTTATTTTCCATAATTAATGATTTTGTCCACACTAATTTAAGTGGACATGCATCTCCTATTATGAAAGGAGATGAACAAATGGGGGGAAAAGACAATAAG
Source organism: Robertmurraya dakarensis (assembly GCF_900156875.1). Lineage (GTDB taxonomy): Bacteria > Bacillota > Bacilli > Bacillales > Cytobacillaceae > Robertmurraya > Robertmurraya dakarensis. The sequence continues at coordinate 911,766 of NZ_LT707409.1, forward strand.
AATGAATTTGATTATATCGTCATTGGTGCTGGAACTGCGGGAGGTATCATTGCCAAGGAGTTAACGGATGATAAAAAAACTTCCGTACTAGTGCTTGAGGCTGGAACAAACATGGAGAATTCTAGCCCTTCTCTTGAAATAGCAGAACAACGAGCAAACGATAATAGGCTTTCATTTAATATGCTGACAAAAACAGAGGAACAGATCGGACATCAACTTAGAGTAAGAAATGGTAGAGTCATCGGAGGAAGTTCACATCATAATTTCATGTCTGCTGTACGTGGAAGCAGACAACTTTATGATGAGTGGGCAAGTCTAGTTGGTAATCAATGGAGTTATGACAAGATTCGTTCCCTATTTATTAAAAATGAAACCTATACAGGTAATACACAAAGTCCAAACGAACGGGGAACAGAAGGTCCTATTTTTGTAAGACAGCAAAATATTCCGAATAGCGGGTTAATCCAAACTCTAGTCGAGGCTGCTTCAGAGGTTCTGGAGATCCCGATAGTGGAGGACTATAATACGGAAATAAGAGATTGTACATTTTTAAAAGGACAAATTACTCAACAGGAAGTTAACGGTATGTTCATACGTTCCTCTACTGCTACTGGTTATTTAAATGAAAATATTGTTACGCAGGGAAATGAGTTTCATCCAGATGAGTTTGGGGTTGGAAAAAGGAAGTTGGTCCTTTTTGCAAAAACAACGGTAAATAAGATCTTATTCAAATCTAAAAGGGGTGTTCATACAGCTGTTGGTGTTGAATTTGTTCGGAATGGCGTGACAGAAAGAGCTTCTGCTCGAAAAGGTGTCATTCTTTCAGCAGGCATTTTTTCTTCCGTCATATTACAGCGATCGGGAATTGGGAGACCAACAGATTTAGCGAATGCAGGAATAACGCCATTGATCGAAAGTCCCAATGTAGGACACAATTTCCAAACTCAATATTATGTTGGGATGGGAATTGAAGTGGAAACAACCCGTCTTTTACAGGTGTTAACTGCTGACCCTATTCCACTAGCAATTGGTGCATTTAAACAGGGAGATGGACCAGGACGCCGACTTCAATTAATAGGGTTACCAGTTTCCTTATTACTGCCAATTCAAGAAGTGTTTGCAAATAGTTGGCAATTTGATCCTGAACAACCTAGTAATGTCATGAGTTTTGCGATTTCCGACCTTAATCCAAAAAGCCGAGGCTCTATATTGGCTGCGCATAGCGATCCCGAGGCTTATCCTGCGATTGAATTTAACCCGTTAGGAAATACAGATGACTTAAATTATATGGTGGATCAGTATATTGAAACATTTAATGTTATCGAGAAAGCTCGCGAAATAGACCCAGATGGCATTTATCGGGTTGTATACCCACCTGAGGATATATTCCATTTAGATGATGAACAAGAAAAGCGAACGATACTTTCAGATTTTGCAAGAGCTTCTTATTCGAATTTTGACCATTTTGGCGGTCAATGTAAAATGGGGAACAACATCCAAGAAGGCGTGGTTGACGGCTTCCTCAATGTCTTTGGTACAAGAAATCTAAAAGTAGCTGACCTTTCAGTTTCCCCAATCCTACCAGACGGCAACACGTCCATACCTGCCCAGATGATCGGCCTAAACGCAGTAAGATTCATTCAGAACGGTTTTGATACCCAAGAATTTGATGAGGATTGTGAAGAAAGTAGTTAACGAAGTCACAGGGACGCCCCGGTTTTTCTTGTTTCACAATAATGTTCCACGAGCGGAAGGAACAATACCAGCTCTTTAAGCAGGCTGGTATTGTTGTGTTAAGATATTGAAGAAAAAGTTTATGTGAACATTGATTTCCGTCACACTATTATTGAGTAACTGGCAGATAGATGTACTACGATTCACTTTTTACTGCTGGCAATAAACATCGAGGCATCTTGGTTCATAAAAATACGATTACCATGATAGAAGGTTTTAAGTTCAGTTGATTTAAATCCAACTTGTAATAATTTTTCACGCAGTTCTTCATGAGAAAAACCGTTGTGCACTTTTGGATGATGTATTTTATCATTCTTATCAAAATCAACAATAATTAACTTGCCATCGTTATTTAGAATATGGAACAATTCTTGTAAAATTTTCTTCGTATCCGGAATATGTAGAAGGACTAACGACATCAAAACGATATCCGCCTTAAGTTCAGGAGTTTCTTGAGTGAAATCCGAATACAGCACTTTTGAGTTCGTAATTCCTCTGTGAGAAATCTTCGCTGCCGCAACGTCCAACATCTGTTTTGATGAATCCACCAACAATATCGATTCCACTAAATCCGATAATTCTAAGCTAACGAGACCCGTACCGCTCCCATAGTCTATTAAAGACTTTGAGGTACAATTGCTTAATTCTGATCTTACTTCCTTAACGATCACCTTAGCCAATTCAATTCTTTCTTCTGTATCATACCTTTTTGCAATCTGTTCAAAAACGTTATTTTCCATATGCCACTCCTGTTATTCATAATTAAAGCTGTATCGCGGCTATTATAACAAAATCAAAACCGTAAGAGCTATTTTCCTAAAGCTCTGTCTTATTGAACCGGCACAAAGCCACAATTTACCTATGTATTAGGCTAAAGAATGTCTTAAAGTAGTAACAGGTTAAATAACTGGCGAAAAAACATGGTAATTTGTAAAGGGAAGTTGGTACCATGATCTTTTTAAGCGGAGAAATTCCCGCTATTGTATTGAGGGGAGGCGTAAGAAGCAATATAAGCGGAGAAATTCCCGTTATCCTCTTTAATTAAGGTAAAATCAAAAGATTTTGATCATTTAAAGGGAAAAACTCCCCTTATCTTTCAGGAAATATGGGTATTTCCCAAATTAAGGGGAATTATTCCCTATATTTTTCAAACACATTTCATAGTTTACCCAAAGCAAATATACCTATTTACTGGTTACATATTTCAAGAGATTCATTCCCTATTTTATTCCATAATATAAATTTCAATTGCATTACGCCCTTTTTGTTTAGCTTGATAGAGCGCTTTATCTGCTTGACTTATTAAATCTTCGGGTGTTGACTGAGAATCAACTAGTAATGTAGACATTCCAAGCGTTGCGGTTAAATATCTGCTAACACTTGAGCCGATATGAGGTATTTTCAGTTTCTCGATAGCTAAGCTAATTTTTTTCGCGACTACCGCAGCACCATTGATATCAGTCTCAGGCAACAGAATTATAAATTCTTCTCCTCCATAGCGAGCAACGAGATCTTTAGGACGGTTAATGGTCGTTTCAATTGTTTCAGCTACTTGTATTAAACACTCATCACCTTTTACATGACCATAATGATCGTTGTATTCTTTAAAGTAGTCAATATCCAATAATATTAAGGATAGGGGTCTATGATATCGTACAGAATGATTATATTCGTTTATGAAATAATCATCAAAATAACGACGATTTGCTATTTTCGTTAATCCATCTCTATTAGAGAGGAACTCCAATTCTTGATAAGCTTCCATAAGCCGCTGTTCAGCGATCTTCCGTTCTGTGATATCATTTACCATTCCGATAACATAGTTGGACCCATCATTATTTGGGATTGGAAAAAGAGAGGAGGTTACCTGGCCCCAAACTAGTTGACCGTCCTTACGAAAGTATCTTTTTTCTAAAAGGTAGTGATCGATCTTCCCTTCCAATAATTCATTGAGAAGTTTCATATTTAGCTCAGCGTCATCATTCTGACTAAATTCACTCAAACTCATCGCACTCAACTCAATGCCAGTATATCCAAGAAATTCTTGCAGCTTCGGATTAGAAATTACCGGTTTTCCATTTTTATCAAGGAGAGCAATACCGATAGGAGCGGTTTCAAATATGGTTTGAAACAACCTATTGCGCCTTTCAAACTCTTTGCTTTCAAGTTCGAATTTTTTCTCAAGCAGCCTTGACTTATCATATTGCTTACCAACCCACCAAGCAATTACTAGCAAAATAGGCAAACCTACAAACTCAATAGAATCAATGAATCCATCTCTTAAATAGTAATAAATTATGTAAAAACAATTCGTCACTAGAACAAGAATACATGCGGACAATCTTCCAATATACTTCATTAATGATCACTTCCTAAAAATGCCCTTCATAATTTTTCATTTTATTACATGAATTAGCAAATTGATAGATTAATTTTCTTAAATTCCTATTAGAGCTGATATTAAAAAAACAGATAAGATGTGGAAGAGGCACCGAATAACATAGTAATTGTTGGAAAAATTATAAAAGACATTGAGCCGAAGGGAAGCCTTAACTATGCCACATCAGAAGTTTCAGTCAGCTGCGATCAAACCTCGCTAAAAGGGGAAATATCTGTATTTGGGACCAATTCGTTATAGAGGTAACTTACAAAGCTACTCTACAGGATCAGTTAATACAAATTCTTAAATTAAGACAGGCGAAGGGTTTTTTCGTAATGCCCCAGCGGTCAGCAACTAATACATAACTAATTTCAAGTTGAGTGAACGGGAATGATTCACTCTCTTTTTCTTTAGGTCAAATTGAAAGGAAGGAGTATATGCAATGTATAAAAAGAGTTTTATTTTTCTAGTTATGATGAGTGTCTTCGGACTATTATGGAATATCTCGTTACAAACCCAGGCTGACGAACCTTTTGATACTGCAGATGTTGATGAATATGTTAAGAATTATATCGAAAAAAACGGACTTCCTGGTGCAGCGATTGTCATCGTAAAGGATGGGAACGTACTTTATGAAAAAGGCTTTGGACATGATTCTGAAGGAAAACCACTGACAGCAAAGTCTCAAATTGGTATTGCTTCCGGGACAAAGCCATTTACTGCATTTGCAGTGTTACAATTGATTGATAGAGGAAAAATTAAACTTGATGACCCTGTTGTAAATTATCTTCCAGAATTAACACTTGATGACGTTCGATGGAAAAAGGTGACTGTACGACAGCTTTTGAGTCACACTTCCGGTCTGCCAAATCCTACCATTGTGGCTCCAGCGTATACTTTAAAGGAAGGTGTAGATCGCCTCCGAGATTGGAAACTCCAATATGAACCGGGAGAAAAACATTATTATAGTAATGCAAACTACTGGACTTTAGCTTATTTGGTAGAACAAGTAAGCGGGTTGGATTTTAATGCTTATCTAACAAAGAACGTATTCTTACCGCTAGGAATGGAAGACTCTATCTCAGCCGTTAACTCAGGAGATATTGTAGAAAAATTAGGGATCCCTCGCGGATATGTGACGTTATATGGCACGGCAATGCCTTGGAGAGAACTTGAAAAAATGTTCAGTGGTTCAGGCAGCATCTTCACGACTGCTAGTGATATTGGAAAATGGCTTTCTATGCATACAAGCAGAGGGGAAATTAATAATGGAGAACCTTTATTGTCACAAAAACTTTTGAAGGAGTCCTACTCACCACAACCTGGAAGTGAAAAATATGGGCTTGGCTGGTCTTTTAGCTCTCCCGGTATTAAACCAGCTCGTATTTCTCATAGTGGCTCAATTTCAACTTTTCAATCTCAACAAGATATCATACCAAGCAGCGGCTATGGTGTTGCAGTATTACTGAACAGTTTCACAACTACATTTGAACATTCATACGAGATGAGTTCAGGGATCATTCAATTGACGGAGGGAAAAGACCCTGAATTGAAAGCACCAACACCTAAAATTATTGATCTATCACTTGGTGTTATTACATTGCTTTACTTAATTTTAGGAATTAGAGGAATACGGAGAAGTAACAAATGGACTGATAAACGCAAACACCATCCAGCTTGGAGATTTTATTTGCGTTTAATCCCACAATTGATTCCTGTCGTTGGGATCAGCTGGTTATTGTTTATTGTTCCGACACTAGAAAATAATAGTTCGACGATTCTAGATGCATTCGGCCTTTTTCCATCAGCCATGATCTTATTGGTAATCATTTTTATCATTGGATTTGCTCTTACAATTTTGAGAGTGTATTACCGAATAAGGTTACATCGTAATTGAGATTGCAATAGTAGCTGCTTCCCTTGGCAGCTATCGATCATTTCTGTTTTAGAATATCAAGTCAGTCATTAAGTTTAACGGTAATATGTACTTGTAAGGAAGGGAAATGAATGTTAAAGAAATTAAATCATTATGGCTGAGTTCTTCAGATTATGAAGCAGCTGACTTACCTGGGATTTATTATACGAACCATAATAGAACATATGAAAACGCCTATAGTGAAATTTGGATGACCGTTAAGAAAAAGGGGAACGAAAATCTGAATTAAAAAGTATTCCGTTAAGACGTTTCCTAATTAAACCAGTCATTACGTGATGATTGGTCTTTTTTTGTTGTTACGAACCGTGTCTTCAAAGTGTTGAAAAAACTCTTCAAAAACAAAACTATTTTAAATGTTAATCGTATAAAGGGATAGGAGGTTTTTTAATATGTCTTTACTGAAAGTGGATATAAAATCTGCAGGTTATGAAAAAGCCGCCGCAACGATTAACGATATAGCATTCACAGTTGAAGAAGGGGAATTAATTGGTCTGATCGGTCCGAATGGGGCTGGTAAAAGTACGACCATCAAATCAATCCTGGGGCTGCTCGAAAATATCGAAGGTTCTGTTACATACGGGAATGATACTCCTTATTCTTATATCCCTGAACGGCCCATCTTTTATGATGAACTCACACTGTGGGAACATTTGGATTTTGTTGCAGCTATAGAAGGTCTCCCAGATATGGAATATCAGAAGCAAGCATATGAACTTTTAGAAAAATACAGGCTAGTCGATCATGCTCATGAATATCCAGCCAAATATTCAAAGGGTATGCAGCAAAAAGCAATGTTAATCCTTGCAATGATGACAAATCCATCACTTTATATCATTGACGAGCCTTTTATGGGGCTTGATCCGCATGCGATGAAGCTCTTTCTGGAATCCATTGATAAAGAACGGGGGCGTGGTGCGGGCGTGCTGATGTCAACACATGTACTCGATACCGCTGAAAAAATATGCGATCGCTTCATTATGATAAATAAAGGGCACCTTGTGGCAAAAGGTGCGCTTGACGAGATACGAAGACAATGTAATCTTCCGACATCATCGCTGTTTGACTGCTTTCATTTTCTCACTGAAGGTGATGAGAATGAGCAGTAGAACACTTTTTGGAAGCAGGTTAGTTAAGAACTGGAAGTTTCAATACAATGTCTTTAAATCAATAGCAGATTGGACCATCATGCTCTATATCATGATCCCGGCTATGGTTATTTTTATTAGTATCTATGTATCGTGGTGGACGGAAAATCCAGCTTGGATAGAAGGTTTCCCGTTATTTTTGTTGTTTCTTATCCTCTATGTTAGCACTTGGGTTGGAAATATTCGTACATATATGGAGGAAGCTGACAAAGTCATCCTGTTTAAGAAAGTTCATTTGATGTGGAAATTGAAAAAATGGGGCTACGGCTATTCCCTCTTATTTCAAGCGCTAACGGTATTGGGCAGCAGCCTGATCTTGTTACCTTTTTTTCTCAAGCAATATCAGCTTGGATATCATGAAATAGCTGGTATCATCATATATTTTACGTCCTTAAAAGCTATGTTAATGCTTGTAAAATATCATATAAGGAAGGCAGAGACTCAGTTAATAAAGGTCGTCAAAAGCGTTCTTGTTTTTATTGGATTAAGTTGGTTTAGCCAATTAATCTTTTGGATGATTCAAAACGGAAGTCTGTTACCGGTCTATATCTGTTCAATCATTATCCTCTTTATTTCTGTATTCCTTAGTCTAAGATCATTTAAAAAAATAAGTTCGCTAGATATTGAGATTGACATGGAAAAGGAAAGAAAAAACAGTATCATTCAGCTTATCTTTATGGCAGCACCAGAAATTGAAAAGCCTGTCGTTAGTAAAAGAAAGAAGCCTTTCTTATTTCGTAATTCAAAACGGATATTTAAAAACCGAACCCCCATAAACGGCTTTATCGAAGCATTCATCAAAATTTTTATCCGGAACTCTTCTTACATTAGCGGCTATTTCGTCTTAATCAATGTCACAACGGCGGCAATCGTGATTGTACCTCCCATTTGGATAAAGGTGGTTATTTTTCTTGGGTTTCTAATCATGATGTATATATGGATTTCTAGCGTTTGGGATCAGGTTTACAGTTCGCATCCTTTTATGAAAAAATATAGGGGAAATAATTTCTATTTTTCTGCAAAACAGCGGGTTGTAAGCTCAATGTATATACTTGCGATTACCTTACTGCTGGTTTTTATTGCCGTAGGCTGGACGATTACGTCGAAGATAGGATTGTGATCTGAACTTTGAATCATTTTTATTTGTGGTCGTATTATCTACGAACAAAAAGAAAAGATGAAGTTTTCAATCAATAACACAAAAGGGAGATTAAAGAGATGAAAATACCAATTTTTCAAGTTGATGCATTTACTAATGAACAATTTAAGGGAAACCCAGCGGCCGTATGTCCATTAAACGAATGGATGCAGGATGATTTAATGCAAAAGATTGCAGCTGAAAATAATTTATCGGAAACGGCCTTTTTTGTGGAAAAAGATGATCTATATGAGTTAAGATGGTTCACTCCAAAAGGGGAAGTAGATTTATGTGGACACGCAACATTAGCGTCTGCGTATGTCATATGCACTTATTTAGATGAAAAGGTAGAGAATATCAAGTTTCAAACTAAAAGTGGGCTTTTAGAAGTATCTAAGGAAGGCGGCCTTTTTACGTTGAGTTTTCCTGCTAGAGCAGGTGAAAAATGTAATACACCAGAGGAACTTATTAAAGGGTTAGGTAAAGCCCCAAAAGAGGTTTATAAATCAAGAGATTATTTAGCGGTATTTGAAACAGAACAAGATATTTTAGATCTTGAATTAAATATGGATGAATTGAAAAAATTAGATGGTTTCGGTGTGATTGTGACAGCTGTTGGAAAAGAAGTGGATTTTGTCTCAAGATTTTTTGCACCAAAGGCAGGAATAGATGAAGACCCCGTTACCGGTTCTGCTCATTGTACGTTAGTTCCGTATTGGAAAAATCGATTAAATAAAGATGAATTTGTTGCCCTGCAATTATCAGAAAGAGGCGGAAAGCTTTATTGTACGGATTCAGGGGAAACTGTAAAAATTGCTGGGGAGGCAGTATCTTATTTGGAAGGATGTATCTATATCTAGAAAAGTTGTTCAACAAAAAATGGGGGACAAGAGCTAATGATCTACATGGGTCGGCGGCTCTTTTTTTATTCGGTAACGGGGCATCACTTTTATTAAATGGAGAATGGAATAGAAGGGATCGAATTTCTAATACTATTTAATAGAAAGTATTATGATTAAGAGAGGTGTTCTTTTGAGACTTCTTGTCATTGGCGCAATTATACTTGGTGCGAGTGTTTTTTCGTTATTACCCATTCTGTCTGCACATTATTTTCAACCAACATTAAAAGACAGCTTCAAGTTTAATCTATATTTTCTTCCTCTTTCTTTTATAGGGAATATTATACTTGCATGGGGATTCATCCAAGGCAGCAAAATCTTTGGAAATACGGTGATGTTAGGCGGTATTCAAACTGGGGTAAATGCCCTTCTTATAACCGTCTTATCAATCCTCGTTCTAAATCAAAAGATTTCAGTATATTCCATTCTCGGTATTTTGCTGATTGCTGTAGGTGCTACTCTTTTAAATAAATAAAATGAAGCTTACAACAGCAGATATAGCATCTATTTGAACAGCAAAAACTTACATATACTGCAAAAATAAGACTTGAGTTTCTGATATATACGCAGAGAATAGAGATGCCATAACAGGAATTGTTGAGTTACTAGTTACAATAAAAAAGCATCTGCTGTTCGGCAGATGCTATTCAAATAGGGGAATACAAAAGTATCTATCCTAGTTTGGAACTTTTTTATACAGATTTTCGTATTTCTTTAGAATAATAGAAATCACAACTTCAGTTTGATTTTCTCATTTCCTCATTCAACGCTGCTAGAAACTTATCAACTGTCTTTTGCCCAATCCCTTTATGATTCGATAAGTTCATCATGCTTTGTGTCAGCTTCATGATCGCCTCGTTATGACCAGATGCGCGACCGGCATGGAAACCCTCCCAGTAAGCTCTATTATCAAATTCCAAATGCTTTGTTACTTTTTTAGATTCTTGTGTTTTCATAGTTGTTTCTCCTAATTGCATTAATAATCGTAGTTTATTTTATAGTAATACGTCCATCGTATCAAATAAATCGAAAGTGATCATCATTCAATCTCTAAATTAATTGACAATACCCAAATAATTCTATAACTCTGAAAGATTTTTATTACATATGTAAGCTAATGATCGACTTGACAAAAAAATCTAATTAAGCTAAACTTCAAATCTTATTTAGTCTAATTAGACCTTTGTAAACAAAGAAGGAAGGTTTTATTATGAAATCTATATTGTTACTCGGACAATCAAATATGGCAGGCAGAGGATTTATTGAGGATGTACCTCCAATTTATAATGAGTACATAAATATGCTGCGAAACGGTAGATGGCAAATGATGGCTGAACCACTTAATTTTGATCGTCATGTATCTGGTGTTGGGCCGGCAGTCTCCTTTGCTCAGGCTTGGACAGAGGATCATCCGGGAGAGTCCATTGGGGTCATACCATGTGCCGAGGGAGGGAGCTCCATTGATGAATGGGCAATTGATGGTCTATTAACAAGACATGCCATTTCTGAAGCAAAATTTGCTATGGAAACAAGTGAAATAGTGGGAATTCTGTGGCATCAAGGGGAAAGCGACAGTTACGGAGAACGCTATAAGACGTACGAAGAAAAATTACTATCATTAATTAGTCACTTTAGAAATGAATTGAATGCTCCGGATATCCCGATTATGATCGGTGAACTGGGACATTACCTTGGAGAGGCCGGATTTGGAAAAAGCGCGGTAGAATACAAACAAATAAACCAGATATTATCTAAAGTTGCTCATAACGAAAAAAATTGCTATTTTGTAACATCAAAAGGGTTAACTGCAAACCCTGATGGCATACATATTGATGCTTTCTCCCAAAGGAAATTTGGATTAAGATACTATGAAGCTTTTTCAAGACAAAAGCATGTTTTAGATATTTTAGACATAGAGCATGAATGGATTGAAAAGGTGGCAAAACGTGAACTAACTAAAAATGAACGTATATTTGTTCAAAGTACGAAGTTTGCATTAGGCCAGTTGAGTTTTGAGGAGTTTTCTATGAATATCTCCAATATTAATGAAAGTAAGTAGAATCTGTTAAACAATTGTGCACTTTTGTATGATATCACAACTTACTAATGAACTGAGATTATGTAAGTTGTATTCATTTTTCACAAACAAAAAGAGGCATGTTGCAAGGTAACGCTTTCTGCGCATCAAACATCATTTTTCAAAGGATAAACATGTACGTAAAAAAATATGTGAATAAGCTATCTACCGCAGGGTGTCCCAAGAGTATTACGTCAAGGGGCACCATTTTTTGGATCTGATCATTTGTGGTAACCCTGTAATATGTTATATCTTTGATTTATTAATTAATGAATACAAAAGCAGCCAGGATTCTAAATTTGATGTAATAACACGATCTAAAAAGGAAAAGGGAGGAGAAATCATGTCCAATAACATAAGACCAAGAAGAATCATTTTGGATTTAGCCGTAACGTTAGATGGTTTTATCGAAGGGAAGAATGGGGAAATTGATTGGTGCATTATGGATGCAGAGATGGGGTTTACTGATTTCTTACATCAAGTGGACACTATTTTATATGGTAGAAAAAGCTATGAACTATGGGGAGAATATATTCCAGGCAATGATGATTCAGACACTGACAAAGAATTGTGGGAACTCGTTCATTCCAAGAAAAAATACGTCTTTTCTAAAACAAAAAAAGGAACGGATGAAAAAGCAATTTTCATTAATGATGAAATACCTGAAGAAGTAAAAAAACTAAAAAATATGCCCGGTAAAGACATCTGGCTATATGGCGGAGCCAGCTTGATTACGACTTTTATCAATCTTGGGCTGGTCGATGAAATTAGATTATCTGTTCACCCGGTTGTTTTAGGAGAAGGGAAACCGTTGTTCATAGATATAAAGGAGAGATTGAATCTAAAATTGGTGAATACACGGACATTCTCTTCTGGGGTCGTGCAATTAATCTATCATTTGAATGGGGAATAAATATGGAGAATTCATTACTAATGCGAACTGAAGCATCTTATACCTTGAACTTTTTGATTTACCTGCAAAATATATATCTTAATCAGAATCGTTATGATGATTTTAAGTTTCCTTATCATTCATCTCAAATAGCTTTTAAGAAAGAGTTTGAGGTAGAATTTAGGAGTTTATGGAATAAATTTTCTCAAGAGATAGCGGAACATCATCGTAACGATATGAAACTATTCCACTATGGCTTTTAATTGTAGTATTTGGATCCATTGTTATCCCACTAAATTGGTTTGGTATTAAACAATTAGATAAACTACAAAAATGGTCATTACCTTTCTTCTTTATATTTTTAATTGTCATTATCATAGTGGCAGCCAATATACCGTCTCAATTTGATGGGCAATTCTGGACATATATGCCGGAGGGTGTAAAGATTGGCGGAACAGCTTTACTAATATGTATCGGAATGCAGCACGGGATCATGGGGCTAACCGCTTTAATTGCGTCAGATTATGCGCGTTTCCTTAAACCAAAAGATATTAAAATTGGATCTATTATGATCGGGTTTATTCCGCAAATTTTCTGTTTTGGTGTCATGGGTTTACTTGGAATATGGTTTGGTGTCCGGTTAGGTGAATCTAATCCGGGGATTTATATTGTCACAATCCTTGGACTAGGCGGAGTCCTTTTTACGATGTTAACCCAACTTCGCATTAATGTTACAAATATTTACAGTGCATCCCTATCATTGTCCAATTTTTTTGAGAATGTGTTTCATTTCAAACCCGATCGCCGATTTTGGGTTGTGGTCTCGGGCGTCGTGTCGATCGTGCTAATGCTTGGCGGAATATTAGATTATTTAGGCAGTGCGATGACATTCCAAGGGGTTCTTTTAATGGCATGGGCTGCTATATTAGTGACAGATGCATTAGTCGTGAAGAAGCTGCTTCAGATTGGACCGAAAGAGTATGAAGCAAAACAAGAGAAATTATATAAATGGAACCCGGTTGGGGTTGTACCATTAATTATCTCAAGTGTTCTTGGAACGATTGCTGCATTAGGGTATATGGGGACGTTTCTGCAAAATACAGCCACTTTCTTTGCAGCCGTGTTAGCTTCCATCCTTACCATTGCAGTAGCCGTTTTTACAAAAGGGAAATACTACAGTAAAGTAAATTATGAGGAAATATGGGAACAAGAAAAAACGAGAAGAACCAGTTAATTAACGCAAGAATGGTAACTGAAGTAGTTAATTAAAGCTCCCGCGATGAAAATAGGGTGAGAAGTGAATTCTCGCCCTATTTTTTATTTTGAGAGTTAAGATAATGCTGTTGATAAAAAATTATCCTATGGATAAAATTGTTATATTATCTTGCTTGAAACTTTCACAAGGATAGGGGGTCTATAATAATGAAGAAAACGGTTACTTTTTCATTCAGGAGCACAAATTTTGAAGCGACAGAGGCGACGGAGACATTCACTTTTGAAAAATTAGGTATTGACGTGGATATGGATGAACAATCAATAAAAGAAGAGATCGACAGGATTTTTCAGGCATGGGTTTGGGATAAACTTAATATTTCATATAGTATTGTTATAGATGAGGATAAGAGTTAGTTAGAAGTTAAACCCTCTAGCTTCTTGCAGAGGGTTTCAATGTTATGTGTTAACCGTAAAAGGTTATATCATCTTCGCATAAATGACCATCGTTGCTGGGATCGTAATGACCATGATACAAAAAAGCACGATTAGTACCTGGGTTGCGTCTAGCGTTATGAATCCAAAAGAACCTGTTGCTAGAAATAAAAAAAGTATGGAGATGAAAAGAACAAAGTAGTTAATGATCATTGATTTACCCAGTATTTCTTTGGCCCGTTCATCTTTAGGGAAGATGTGAGGAGATAAATAGGCCAGTAGTAGCTGATTGATTCCTAGCGCAAGTAACATAATAGCATCAGGAAATTCACCATTTATGATATCTTCATAGTTTAGATAGACACCCAATATAGTTAAAAGTACGCCTAAAAACAAATAGATAATTCGATTTTCTTTTGCCTTTCTAAATCCGGCCAACATTAGTCCTCCTCATAAATAAAAATATCTTCAATTTGGCACTTGAAAACGCGTGAAAGCTTAAACGCTAACATAATAGATGGATTGTATCGTCCTTTTTCTAAAGAAATAATGGTTTGCCTTGATACTTCTAACCTCTCTGCCAGCTCATCTTGAGTAAGATTATGCTTTGCACGCATATCTTTAATATTATTTTTCATAACATCACCACTTAATGTTAAGTATGCTTTACGTTAAGTTCACTTTACATGGGTTTTTTTAGAAAGTCAAGCTAGCATTACATTGTTGTTGTTGAATAAGCAATTTCCTAAATAGATATAAAATTTGAAACCTTATGTTTTAAAAATCGTAATATATAGTAGTTAATCCTCTGCGGGGTGAGAATATGGAACCTTCTATAATGGCAGCGGTAATCGTAATTTTTTTAGGGATATTTGGTGGCAGTCATTGTAACAAAGAACAAAAATAAGGTTGTGGGCTATTTAATAGCTATTTAATGGTTTTTACAGTTTAAGTATTTGCGGCATTAAATGGGGAGGTGGAGTTGTGAGTAGATCCTTTTGGGTTCCATTAACGGCATCATTTGGAACCATGATACTACTGTATTTCATCGGCTTTATTGCAGATATAGATATTTTTACTTTTAAAATTTCTCCATCATATTCTGAGATTTCTTTCTTACCAATCATAGTTGGCTTTTTGATTGGATTCATTTGTGAACGAATTATAAAGAACAAAACTCAAAACCACGAAAATTAACTTTACTCTTTTCACTAAGGGGCGTTGCAGGGTTTTCTGTGAGCATTTATTCATTCTGTAGATCTAAATGCAATAGAAGGCAAACACGTACATTCCTTTAACGAGGGATGTTTTTTTATTTGAAGTAAGTTCGTCTACTTTGTTCATCCTAAAAAAGATAACCGGTAAATTTCCTTTATAACTTGTAATACGAGGTACATCGTATTACAATGTTGGTAATAACTTGGAGAGAGGTGATAAGGATGGATAAAGAGATGTTAAAGGGTAGTGTCGATCTTTTATTGTTATCACTAATTAATCAAAGAGACCTTTATGGCTATGAGATTACTAAAATGTTAAAGCAGATGAGTGAGGACACTTATGAGATGAGTGAAGGAACTTTGTATCCTGCCTTGAAGCGACTGGAACGTAAAGGCTGGATTGAATCTTATTGGTCTGAAAGTGCAGCTGGCAGAAGAAAATATTATAGAATCACAGATATTGGAATGAAAGAACTAGAGAAAAAACAACAGGATTGGAAACTGATTGAAACACTCGTTCGAAGAAGCTCGGAGGGGTTACAATGAGGTCCAAACTAGAAAAGTATGTAGAAAATATTGTTCGACATACTGAAAGTTCAAGACAAGAGAAGGAAGACCTGTATGAAGAACTACTGATTCATCTGCAGATATCAAGAGATCATTTAATGGAGGAGGAAGGGCTATCACTTGAGCAGGCGGAGGAGAAGGCGATGCAGCTTTTTGGTCAGGAAGGGGAAATCGGAAGTCACATCCAGCAAGCCCTTTTTCCTTATCGAAAGGAACTAATGCTGGCATTAGCCATTTCCTCAATACTAGCAAGTATTAGCATTTACCTTCTTCATGTGTTTGTGGCGGGAGAACCTTATATTGGCTGGCTCTGTATTTCTATGCTATTGAGTTCAATGATTCTGTTTCTCCCATTAAACCAATCTATTCATCTCAATCGGAAGCTTTGGCTAAACAGTTTACTAATTCTACATACTCTCAGCCTTCTATATGGTTGGTTACTTATTAGCCAATTAAATCATTCAACTACTGTCGGGTTAACTATTTGGGAGTGGTTAAATATTGCTTTAACAATTGGACTTGTGTATCGAACGACACTTTATGATTACAGCTCGAATGAGAAACATATCAAGTTTCTTCATGGAATCAATATAACGAGTGGAATCATGATAAGTTTTGCTTCCCTTTTTATCATTGTAGGCGGACTTATTATGATTGGGGAACTTCATCCGATGATGCTCGTCTTTGCCAGTCCAATCGCCATCTGGATTGGTTTATATATGGCATCTATTAAATTAGCAAAGAAAAATATGAAAAGTGCTTTATTCATCGGAGTTATCCCATTATTGTTATGCGTTTTAATCTTATTGTGGATATACTTCCCTGTTCTTTTCGATTAATCATTCATAATAAGGGAGAAAGGAGTTGTTGATACATGAAGAAAAAGTACCTCGTTCTTCTTTTGATCTTTTTGTTAGTCATTACGATTGCTTTAGTTTTGATAGGGCTTAGGTTTAATAAAACCGAAAACGAAAAACAAAATGGTCTTTCCAATCAATATGATGTTTCCCCAGAAAACACAATTGCCTATGTGGCTTATGAAGAAGGTAAACCGCAGTTGTTTTTACATGATGGAAAAGAGGCAGCAGCTGCAGTAGAGTATGATGATAATACGCTAATTTTGGATCCGACATTTAAGGAAGATGGAACAATCTTGGCCTATATCACGACAAACAAAGACAAAGAAACCGAATTAATAAGTACGGTACATTTCCTTGATTTAAGTACAAAAGAAGTCTCGCAAGTTTTCACTGATGCTTCGACTATTACAGAGATTGAGTTTAACCCAAAGGGAGAATCCCTTCTTTTTTTAAGAGCTGGTACATATGAAAATTACTCACCGATTACAGGGAAGAGACCGCATGATTTTGATGTCTATGAATACGATCTCACCGATCAATCACTGGAACAAAAGACGAACCTTTCTCAGTATTCCATTCATTCTTTACATGTTTCAGCTGATGGAGAACGGGTTTTCTTGCAACGAGATGATGATTCAAGCGTGGAAACCGCAGAGGATTCTTTCAACGTAAAACAACGGATTTTTGAAATTCCTATAGAAAAGCCAGAACAGATGTCTGTCATTTCCGATCCTGACCGGGAAGTAGATGTTTTCAGTTTCACGATTACACCATCTGAAGAGGAGATAATTTTTCAATCCATCAGCAATCCTGATGATGGGGGTACCTTTAAGTATGAACTATACAAATATAATTTGACAACAAAGACAGAAACCCAGTTAACCCATTTTGGTGAATATGTTGGTGATCCTGTTATAAGTGCTGACGGCCAAACTGTTTACTTCATGCTGGATAAGAAATTTGCTAAAGGAGATCCAGAATATCATCTTTATAGAATGAGCATTAGCGGTGACCAGGTGAAAGAAATATCCTTGCAATAAAGGGGTCTATAGGAAAGACGATCAGTAGCGGTCGTCTTTTCTTGTGTAAAAGCTATAAAAATAGTAACAAGACAAAGTATGTGGAACCAACTCTATAATTATTGGAATCTTTATAAATAATACAGGGGAGTGTAAAATCTTGAAGAACCTTAGAAAAGTCTTAATAATCATGTTTCTTTTGCTATTTGTTATTATAGTGTCTGCCTGTAATAACTCATCGTCAGAAGAGTCAGGTACAAAAGTGGACAATCCGTCACAAAAGAAAGACCATAATGCTGCTGATTCCTCTGAAACAGCTTCATATCCCGATGATACCACCAATCCAGACAATCATGTTACAGACGAAAATGTAGATACATCAAACAATGTACCCGAAAAAAGTAAAGACACTTCTCATAATGATGCTACTCTTAGCCAAAAGGAAATGTATCTCAAGAAATTTAGTGATACGAAAAGAGAGATGGATGAATTAAGAAGAAATCCAGAAGATGAAAGTACATACGCTATGAAAAAAGTGGAAGGAGATCGCTACGATAGTTGGGATGGTTTATTAAATGAAATTTACGGAGTTTTAAAAGAGCAGCTTCCTCAAGATGAGATGGATCAATTGCGAAAAGAACAACGAAATTGGATACAAAATAGGGATGATGCAGCAAAGGAAGCATCTCTAAAATATGAAGGTGGCACGATGGAGCAATTAGAATATGTAGCTGTACTGGCAAATCTAACGGAAGAGAGATGCTATGAATTAGTTGTTGAATATATGCACTAATTTATCAATCCTTAACATTTAAGGTGATTTTTGTTAGGGAGATTAGTGTATTATTTGAGTAATAGATAACACGGTGATTGGCAAAAACATGAAGAGGAGAAAACCAATATGATACAACGAAAAACGGCAAGTTCTTGCTACCAAGAATTGCCGTTTTTATTATAAATCATGTTGTTCAGTGACCTCATTATACGATGTCATAAAAGTCAAAAGTTATTTCCTAATTGGTTCGGATTTCCTGACGCATAAAGGTGAGATAGGCGATTGCAAAGCAAATTAACGTAGCGGCAGCGAGTCCTGTTAGCTGCGGCCAAATTAAGAGTAAGCTTTGGCTTAATGGCAAGGGACCTGCCACTGCTCCTACTGTTTGTTCAACCGTTAATGGGCCGAGAGTGCGAACATTTGGTGATAATAATATCGTTGTTGATTCGCTAAATAGATAATTTGGCGACAAGCGCATAAGGGTCAGAACAGTATCTTGGCTTTCCAGCACATCCGACACATTCGTCATTCTATCTGGACTGAAAATCGATTTAGATACCAAATTGATGATCATCGAATAGAAAACGTTAAAAAAGATCCAGACTGCAATACTTGAAAGGGCGGATGTGGCTTGGCTTTTGAACACAACAGAAAACAAAATACCCAGGTTCAGCCAAAATGCAATATAAACAATACATAAGCATAGAAAGCAAAAGATCCTCAAGAACTCCTCAAATGTAGGCGGAATTCCGAGAATGAGAATTCCAAATGCCATGACCAATAATCCTAGTGAGAAGAATAGGAGAACATTTAATAATAACGCAGCAGCAAACTTCGCGTTCATTAAGTAATCTCTAGGGATTGGCTGTGACAGCAATCTGCTCAAGGTACCGCGATTACGTTCGGAGTTTATGGCATCAAACCCTAATGCAATCCCAAATAGGGGCCCAAGAAAACCTACAAATGTAATAAACGATGGCAACGTTCCATCTGAGACGGTAAAGAGATGCAGGAACAAGTAAAGGTCTGAACCAATTCCCTCAGCCTGATTACCTGCTTGGTCGATTGCATCAGAGATCGTGGTGATGGCAGTATAGATCGAGCCAATGCAGGTCAATAAAATAATGATGCCTAAAATCATGATTCGCCAGCTTCGAATATAGTCCGTAAATTCTTTACGAACGATGGACATGAAAGCAGAAGGATTAGAGTTTCGTGTTTGAAAGGATTCCGTTCGTAAAGATAAAAACTTCAGTTTATTTCTGACATTAGTAAGACTCATGCAGCTCACGTCCTTCAAAGTAGCGATGGTAAATTTCATCTAGACCGAAGTTTTTCTTACTGATATGAGTAAGATCTGAGCCCATTTCAACAATTACCTTGCTAATGACAGCGGAAATGTCTTCATAGCAGGTAATTTCTAACCCTTCTTCGATTTTTTGAACTCTTTGAACATGCTCCAACAGCTGAACCTCCTTCACTAGTTCGTTCGGGATGGGGGAAGCATGTACGGTTATTACCAAGGTAGCTTCAGGAAATAGTTTTTTGGCCAGGCTTTGTACATTTCCTTCGGCAATGAGTTGTCCTTTTACAAAGATGCCAACTCGATCACAAATTTGCTGGACTTGGTGCAAATGATGTGACGATAATAGAACCGTCATTCCTTCTTCCTTCCCTAGTTCTCTGATCATCTTTAACAACTCACGAACCCCCTCTGGGTCAATTCCTAGTGTAGGTTCGTCAAGAATAATCACTTCGGGATTTTTCATTAAAACATCAGCCAAGCCCAGCCGCTGCTTCATTCCCCGAGAATATTTTCCGGCTTTTTTATTCGCTGCATCTGATAAATTTACTTTGTCCAACAAGTATTCTGCCCGCTTTCGAGCTTCATCCCTTGGGATATTGTTTAATTGAGCTGTATACAACAAATTCTCTAGGCCTGTCATATTTTGATAGAATCCAATATTATCAGGAAGGTAGCCTACTCTTCTTTTTACCTCAATGGGTTTCTTTATAGAGTCTATTCCGCAAACCCGGACGCTTCCTGATGTGGGTTCACTTAACCCCAGCAGCATTAAAATGGTCGTCGTCTTCCCAGCTCCGTTAGGGCCTAATAATCCAAAAATTTCACCTTTAGAAATGGTCAGAGACAAATTTCTCACAGCGAACACGTCATCATATTGTTTACTCACTTCATCCAGCTGTATAGTGGCTTGATTCACCTTTATCTCCTCCCATATTTTTTAATCATATAAGAAAATCCAGCAATGACCCCAAGAATGATGACAACTCCGATTAATCCCCATAACGTAGAAGTTTTTACAGAGATTCGGAAGTCAGCTTCTGCTGAAGATTCAGCTGCAGACGCAGATATGGTCGTTACGTAGTCACCAGCAATGGCCTCATCGGATGCGGTAATCATCGCTTTTACTGTTGCCTTTTCACCTGGTTTAATTTCCGCAATGGAACTTGGCTCGAATTTTGTTTCCCAGTTTGGCGGCGCTGTTGCAGATAGCGCGACATTGGTTAACGGGGCGGTTCCGGTATTTTCTACTACTATATCAATTGCTTTTTCGTTCCCAGATTGCAGGTCGGTACTTAAAACTCCATTTGGTGTAGACACATTAAGGTCATAAGAACCGGTTATGACTGCTTCCAGATCCGCTTTTGCTGATGTCCCGCTTCCTGCTGCCGTAACTTGAATTTTATAGGTCTCTGCACTAGCTTTTTCAGGCGGAGTAACATTAATTGTGATATCAGCCTCGCTATTTGGTTCTACAGCTACTGACGTCACGTTGTCTCCTCCAGATTGAAATTGAACACCCCAGCCTTCAGGGGCTTTCGCTGTTAATGCATAGTTTTGTTTTTCCGCAGTCCGATTACGAACGGTTGCTGAATAAGAGAAGGAAGAATCGGTCTGTCCTTGTAAATTCGGTTGATCGACATTAAATTCTGTTTTAAATGTTCCTTTTTCCGATAAAGTTATAAGAAAAGGCAGCTTTGACTCGGTACCACCTTGGTCGGCAGCCACTAAGTCAAACCGATAATCCGCTTGTTCAATCTCCAGTGGAACAGTCACTTCAAGTGTGATTTGCTGTTCGCTATTTCCTCGAACGGTCAGTTGCTTGATAGCACTTCCATTTGCTGTAATTTGATGTTCCCAGCCTTTTGGCAAATTTTCTACATCGAATGTCACTGTGCGAATACTTGATTCGTTATTGATGACATCAATGGAATAATCAATGGTCTCCCCAGGTGTGGCCGTAATCCCAGTATAGGGAGTGTACAAAGTTACCTTTCCATATGCAGGACTCATCCCAACAAAGAGGGTGAGAGCGAGCATAGTAATAAAAATACTGAAGATCTTTTTAACCATCTTCATCATCCTCCTTATGTTTTTTTCATTCTTGATACGCAGAAGAAAAGCTTTTAGATTTGTCATCAAGGAAAGTTTTTTATAAAATTTTTGATAGAAGTGAATCTGCTATAATGCAGAACGAGTCTTTTAGAGTGATAGAATGCCTAAGGAGAGTGCATAACATGGATCAAAACCAAAAGAATGTCCAGTTATTGCAGGAAATCGCAGGCGGTTCGCGTCAAGCCTTTGACCATTTTTACGAAATACATATTCAGTTTGTCTTTAAGATTGCCTTTCAACTAGTGAGGGATCAGGCGGAAGCGGAGGACGTTTGCCATGATGTTTTTCTCGAAGTATTGCAGAAAACATCACAATATCAACCTGCAAGAGGTAGCGTAAAAGCGTGGCTCGCTGTGAAAACAAAAAGTCGTGCACTTGACCGGCTCCGTAAGAAGAAACCTTTCCTATTAGATAAATGGGAGAAGGGAATGGGAAAAGATGAGGACGGGGCGGACCTAAAGGTTCTTAAGGAACTTGAGAAAGATGTTTTGTTGAATGCTTTAAATAATATTCCAACGCAGCAACGCGAGGCTATTTACCGTTCATATTTTCAGGAGGAAACTCATCAAGAAATCGCCAAGACGATGCAGAAACCACTGGGTTCCGTTAAATCGTTAATTCGTTATGGCCTTCAGAACCTGCGCAAACAAAAATCCATACTCAATTGGGCTAAATCTAGTGGAGGTGGAAACCATCATGAGCAGTAAGCATTTTGCAGAAGAAGCTTTAATAGACTTTGTTTTGGGAGAAGCTCCTGAAGACAGACAGCACGAAATCAGCAAACATCTCGAGAAATGTACGAAGTGTAGAGATATAACTGACAACTGGATTGAGGTGTTCAATCAGCAGACAAATGCGCAGCCTCCGGCGGACCTGAAGGATAAAATATGGAAAGAAGCAATGACAAAACGGTCGCCACGTAAGAAACAGCGAACATTTGTATTTGGCCTTAGCAGTGCAGCGGCAGTGTTTTTATTATTATTTGGGCTGCTAATGGATAACCATTCCAATTATCGTTATAAAGTTGCACATAATGATGATATTGTAACAGCGAACATTCAAAATAATCCGCAGACAGAGCAATTATCCGTTATCCCAGTTGCCGATTTCAATGACATAAAGGGGCGACTGTGGATTAATGGAATGAGCCAGGAATTGCTTTTAGAAGTGGACGGTTTGGCGGATATTACGGACAAAGACTATCAATTATGGGTTATTTATGATAATGACGAAATAAAAGGGGAGTTACTTTCTACAGTTAATGGAACTTCACGCATCTTGATCAAAGGAAATGATGTCCCTCAATTTAAAATCATAAAGGCCAGTATCGAGCCTTTAGGAGGAAGCCCAGAACCAACAGGGCCGGAGACGTTCGTTGTCCCGTTGAAAAAATAAAAGAGTGACTTAATATGCATATGCGATAGATATGAAGAAGAAATTGACTTGGCGGACACAAGAATTCTTGGCTTGTTAGCTGCGCAACATGAACAAATAAGATTCAATTAATTAGAAATGAAACAGAGGGTGCGTTCCTGGAAGATGGAGCAGCACCTTTTACTTTTAATTGAAGATAAGCACTCTCTGTCAGTCCACTGTTCATTCGGCCAGAAATTAAGCTTTTCATAGAATTTTTCACTTTATTAACCTAAATCATGACATTAATCTAAAATGATTAGGACAGCGGTTATCCTTATATAATAAGTAGTCTAATATTTTATTGTTTTATTATATAATTAATATGTATTTATCCTAAGTTAGAAAGGAATTTAGTTTATTTATGATAAGTTCTATCATTCACGGTATCATTTTGGCTTTTGGGCTTATATTGCCATTAGGAGTTCAAAATGTTTTTGTTTTTAACCAAGGCGCAACACAGCCGAAATTTAGAAGAGCTTTACCAGTAATCCTCACTGCATCCATTTGTGATACTCTCCTTATTTCCTTAGCTGTATTAGGGATTTCTGTCATTGTGTTAGGAGTGTATTGGATCAAGTTCATCCTCTTAACAGTTGGAGTAATTTTCTTATTGTTTATGGGATATACAACTTGGAGAAGCAAGCCTGTTTCAAATTCATCAGATGAAAAAGCATTAGCTCCAAAAAAGCAAATTGTCTTTGCAATGTCCGTTTCTTTGCTAAATCCTCACGCCATAATGGACACGATTGGAGTAATTGGGACCAGTTCTATTTCCTACTCAGGAATAGAAAAACTAGGTTTTACGTTAGCCTGCATAATCGTATCTTGGATATGGTTCTTTACTCTTGCTTTCATTGGAAGGCAAGTTGGCAGATTAACGAACTCAGGAGAATTTATCACTCTATTAAATAAGATATCAGCATTAATTATGTGGGGAACTGCCATCTATCTATTAATTACATTATTTTCCTGAAAAACCTAGAAAATAGAAAGGGAGGGCGAAACCATGGATTTCATGATTCGTAGAATGATAAAAGAAGACATAAAACAAGTTCAGGATGTGGCAAAAGTAAGTTGGAATGAAACGTATGAAGGCATTATCCCATTTGCTGTACAAGAAAATTTTTTAAAGGCCGCTTATAATGATGAAATGATGGAAAAACGAATAGAAGGTTCCTTGCTACTTGTTGCAGTGGCAGAAGAAAGTATAGTAGGATTTGCTAATTTTTCTCCTGTTAATAATGAAGGAGCAGCAGAATTAAGTGCTATCTACCTTTACCCAAAACATCAGGGAAAAGGAATAGGTACAGCATTGTTACAAGAAGGAATCAAAAGTTTAGAAGATGTGAGAGAAGTATACATAAATGTAGAAAAAGAAAACAAGATCGGTAAAACTTTTTATGAGGCAAAATGCTTTGAACTTGTGGAAGAGTTTGAGGAAGATTTTGATGGTCATATTCTCAAGACAGTAAGAATGGTGTTAAAAGTGTAATATTATAGAGTTTGAAAAATAGGAACCAGCTTAGACCTGTGCTAAGCTGGTTCCTACTTTATTGAACAGCCGTTTTTTTGGCAGTCGCTGGCCAAAATAAACCAATAACCACACCGACAATAGCTGGTAAAATCCAGCCAAGGCCAATATTGTAAAGTGGTAAATAATCCATGTAAAGCAACTTAATAGATTCAAGTATAGACAGAGCCGCACTTGGTAAACTGTCGACTAAAGCGCTGTATCCGTCGAAGATACTGACACAGAAAGTAAAGAACATGGCGGCCGCGTAAACACTCTGCTTATGGCCGAATAAAGGTGAGCAAAGGGTTAATAGAATTAGAACAATCGCCAATGGATAGAGTAACATTAACACTGGCACAGCAAATTGAATGATATTGGTCAGACCAAAGTTAGCGATGGAAAATGATACAAGACATAGGATCAGAACGAACCATTTATAGCTTATTTTGGGGAAGACTCCATTGAAAAATTCGCTGCAAGCCGTAATAAGTCCGATACTCGTTTTTAGACAAGCTAGTACAATAATGATGGCCAATAGAATATTTCCAAATGATCCGAAGTAATGCTGTGCCACTGCTGCGAAGATTAAACCGCCATTATCATAAGATCCGATCGCTGATACACTTGATGCACCCATATAGGTAATCAGTCCATAAATCAGCATCATCAGTACCATGGCAAAAATGCCTGATTTCCAAGTGGCTTTCGCGATCTCCTTTGTATTCGTGATGCCTTGTCCTTTAATTGCTTGAATAACCACAATTCCGAACGCAAGTGACGCAAGTGCATCCATCGTGTTATAACCCTCTTTAAAACCTGTTATAAAAGCTAAGCTGCTGTAGTCGCCAGTTGGATTCTGAAACTGTCCCATTGGTTTGACGATGGCAATGATAATTAATAGGAATAAAAACACTAAGAACGCAGGAGTTAAATATTTGCCGATATAGTCGATTATCTTTGCTGGATTCAAGGAGAAATAATAGACAATCGCAAAAAACACAAAGCTAAAGAGTCCTAGGTATAAGCTTCCATGAGCCGGATTGATATAAGGTTCAAACCCAACCACGAAAGGTACCGTAGCTGTACGTGGAATCGCAAAAAATGGCCCAATCGTTAAGTAAAGTGCCACTGCGAAGACAACCCCAAATAGCGGATGGACTCGCCCTGCTAACTGGCGTAATCCGCTGCTCCCAGATAAACCAAATGCTAGAATCCCCATAAATGGAAGCCCAATGGCCGTTGTGAGGAATCCAATTAATGCTGGCCAAAAATTTGTGCCAGCGAGCTGTCCCATTTGGATTGGAAAAATTAAATTTCCCGCACCAAAAAACATCCCGAACAGCATCGTGCCAATAATGGCATAAGTAGAAAAAGATATTTTTTGCTGCATACTTTTGCTCCTTCTAGATGAATATCGTTTATTTTAACACCAATACAGGCAGTAAGCTATACTAAAATAATAAATAGCATGACATTAAAGCAATAGAGTGGTGAGGCAGGCGGCAATCTTACTAGGGGAAAAACCGAAAGAGGCAGTGAAAGGATTCACCAAACATATTCCATTAAAGGCATTGCACAACCTGAAGAAGTCACAAATCTTGTTCTATACTTAGCTTCTGTGAATCAAGTTACTTTACTGGTGCTGAGTTTTTTGTTAATGGAGGTATCACGGAAAGGTCAGGTATAAAAAAAACCGTACCGAAAGGCGAAAATTGAATCCTTTTTGGTACGGTTTTTCTTTATTGGTTAATTAGTTGTAATCCGTCTGGTAACCTTTGATGTCTGGACGAGGGATGTCATCCCATCTATCAGCGTTAACATCGTACACTTCACCTGTTGCTAATCCATAAAGCAGATTTTGGATACCTAGGACATTATGTCGAATATTATGGCCGCGAGCTTTCTGACCTAAGTTGCCGTCACGCGTATTTCCGGATGTTTCAAAGAAAACAGCTGGGTGACTATGATTGTCTTCGTTTATACCGTCATATTCAAGGCCAAGCATCATCGCTGAAACAACACCGCCTTTTATATCAATTTCAGTGAAGCCATCTCTTGCATTGCCTGTTGTGTAACGATCAATATTCGTATACCCATAATCTTTTAAAGAATCATACACGTATACTTGGGCTTGTCTTGTAACTTCATCATATTCTCCATTCTTAATTCCTGGAAGAGTAGGTCCACCTGGTGCTAATGAAACCCCAAGCGACATCGTTACAGCTTCACCTGTTTGAGAATCCTTTTTTAATCCTTGGTGGTGAATATCAATTCCGAAATCTGGCTTAACTTCTGCCCAGTAGGTGAACCAAGCTAGCGATTCAACTGCTTCAAATCCATCTTTCTTCCAGTCACGGTTTAAATCGATAGAATCTTTATTTCCACGAGTATTCTTTTCACTTCCATCCGGATTATACATAGGGATGACATAAAGCGTTAGCTCTTCTAAAACTTTCTGGATTTCCGGTGATTGGTTGCTAACATACATTTTAAGTAGTTCTAAAGTAGCTTCGGTACCATATGGCTCATTTCCGTGGATTCGGCCTTGGATCCATACTTTTTCAGGACCTTTTCCGATTTTTGCAACATATAAATCACGGCCTTCTTCACTTTTGCTATTTTCATAGCCTAATTCTTCTAACGTCTCTACTACTAACTTACCTTTACTTCTCTTTTCAAGCGATTCCAGTTCCTTAATCATGTCATCATACGTTAGAATACTAGAAATATTCGTATTCCCTTCAGTTGATGGATGATTTGCTTTGGCCAATACATAAGACGAAAAGACCGTGAGCAGCAAGCATGTACTTACTAAAAAAATAAATACCTTTTTCAAAAACATGACCTCCCATTCAAATTTTGTGATATGTACGAATTGAAGTGGTGAAATCTAGCAATCTCCACTTCAATTGTATTGGTAATTAGTATAATTCAATATCAATAATGGAAAACACACCCATAAATTACTAATTTTGTAGTAAACTAATATGAATACTTAGTTTTATGGGGATTTGTTCCTTTATATTACGGTTGAATGGTATTTACAGAAAGTTTAGATAACTAATTTTACCTATAAAAAGAATATGATTTTAGGAATAAGAGCAAGAGAAATTAGTACATAGACTCATTTTATAAAAGGAAAAAAATAGAAAATGAATAGAAAGTACTAACGTGAATTTTTTAAAAAATTGAGAACGTTCAATTAGGTGTTTACGAGTTTAAAGCCGTTGTAATCATGGGAGGCAAAAGTGGGGAATAAAAAGCGTTATATCACTTACAATAATTGATGCATATTTAATTAGTCTTTTTGTATCATGCCTTGAAAAGGACTGTTATACTCATTAATATTAGTGAATATATGAATAGATTAATAATTTTAAGTAAGATTGGAGATGAATTTTTATATACAAATTTGGCGATAAAAAGGCAGTAATTGTTCAATAAAAGGTTTCAAAGTATATTTTTATAAAAAGGGATTAGAAAATGTGGAAACAAATATAATGATAACTCTAATCACTTCAATTTTTCCGTTTGTTTATTTAATATAATTGAGTCTAAATGCGAAGTTTATACGGACTCTAGCAAGAGAAAACCTTGGCTTTGAGTCTGAATCCGGAGGTTATTCGGACTCCAGCAAGAGGACATCCAGGAATTGAGTCTGAATGCGAAGTTTATTCGGACTCTAGCAAGAGGAAACCCTGGCTTTAAGTCTGAATCCGGAGGTTATTCGGACTCCAGTCAGAGGAACCCCAGTCACTGAGTCTGAATCCGGAGGCTATTCGGACTCCAGTCAGAGAAACCCCAGTCACTGAGTCTGAATC
Organism: Robertmurraya dakarensis; assembly: GCF_900156875.1. Lineage (GTDB taxonomy): Bacteria > Bacillota > Bacilli > Bacillales > Cytobacillaceae > Robertmurraya > Robertmurraya dakarensis. The sequence continues at coordinate 940,220 of NZ_LT707409.1, forward strand.
CGAAGATCATTCGGACACCAGCAAGAGGACATCCAGGAATTGAGTCTGAATGCGAAGTTTATTCGAACTCTAGCAAGAGAAAACCTTGGCTTTGAGTCTGAATCCGGAGGCTATTCGGACTCCAGTCAGAGGAACCCCAGTCACTGAGTCTGAATCCGAAGGTCATTCGGACACCAGCAAGAGGACATCCAGGAATTGAGTCTAAATGCGAAGTTTATACGGACTCTAGCAAGAGAAAACCCAGGCTTTGAGTCTGAATCCGGAGGTTATTCGGACTCCAGTCAGAGGAACCCCAGTCACTGAGTCTGAATCCGAAGATCATTCGGACACCAGCAAGAGGACATCCAGGAATTGAGTCTGAATGCGAAGTTTATTCGGACTCTAGCAAGAGAAAACCCTGGCTTTGAGTCTGAATCCGGAGGCTATTCGGACTCCAGTCAGAGGAACCCCAGTCACTGAGTCTGAATCCGAAGGTCATTCGGACACCAGCAAGAGGACATCCAGGAATTGAGTCTGAATGCGAAGTTTATTCGGACTCTAGCAAGAGAAAACCCTGGCTTTGAGTCTGAATCCGGAGGCTATTCGGACTCCAGTCAGAGGAACCCCAGTCACTGAGTCTGAATCCGAAGGTCATTCGGACACCAGCAAGAGGACATCCAGGAATTGAGTCTGAATGCGAAGTTTATTCGGACTCTAGCAAGAGAAAACCCTGGCTTTGAGTCTGAATCCGGAGGCTATTCGGACTCCAGTCAGAGGAACCCCAGTCACTGAGTCTGAATCCGAAGGTCATTCGGACACCAGCAAGAGGACATCCAGGAATTGAGTCTGAATGCGAAGTTTATTCGGACTCTAGCAAGAGAAAACCCTGGCTTTGAGTCTGAATCCGGAGGCTATTCGGACTCCAGTCAGAGGAACCCCAGTCACTGAGTCTGAATCCGAAGGTCATTCGGACACCAGCAAGAGGACATCCAGGAATTGAGTCTGAATGCGAAGTTTATTCGGACTCTAGCAAGAGAAAACCCTGGCTTTGAGTCTGAATCCGGAGGCTATTCGGACTCCAGTCAGAGGAACCCCAGTCACTGAGTCTGAATCCGAAGGTCATTCGGACACCAGCAAGAGGACATCCAGGAATTGAGTCTGAATGCGAAGTTTATTCGGACTCTAGCAAGAGAAAACCCTGGCTTTGAGTCTGAATCCGGAGGCTATTCGGACTCCAGTCAGAGGAACCCCAGTCACTGAGTCTGAATCCGAAGGTCATTCGGACACCAGCAAGAGGACATCCAGGAATTGAGTCTGAATGCGAAGTTTATTCGGACTCTAGCAAGAGAAAACCCTGGCTTTGAGTCTGAATCCGGAGGCTATTCGGACTCCAGTCAGAGGAACCCCAGTCACTGAGTCTGAATCCGAAGGTCATTCGGACACCAGCAAGAGGACATCCAGGAATTGAGTCTGAATGCGAAGTTTATTCGGACTCTAGCAAGAGAAAACCCTGGCTTTGAGTCTGAATCCGGAGGCTATTCGGACTCCAGTCAGAGGAACCCCAGTCACTGAGTCTGAATCCGAAGGTCATTCGGACACCAGCAAGAGGACATCCAGGAATTGAGTCTGAATGCGAAGTTTATTCGGACTCTAGCAAGAGAAAACCCTGGCTTTGAGTCTGAATCCGGAGGCTATTCGGACTCCAGTCAGAGGAACCCCAGTCACTGAGTCTGAATCCGAAGGTCATTCGGACACCAGCAAGAGGACATCCAGGAATTGAGTCTGAATGCGAAGTTTATTCGGACTCTAGCAAGAGAAAACCCTGGCTTTGAGTCTGAATCCGGAGGCTATTCGGACTCCAGTCAGAGGAACCCCAGTCACTGAGTCTGAATCCGAAGGTCATTCGGACACCAGCAAGAGGACATCCAGGAATTGAGTCTGAATGCGAAGTTTATTCGGACTCTAGCAAGAGAAAACCCTGGCTTTGAGTCTGAATCCGGAGGCTATTCGGACTCCAGTCAGAGGAACCCCAGTCACTGAGTCTGAATCCGAAGGTCATTCGGACACCAGCAAGAGGACATCCAGGAATTGAGTCTGAATGCGAAGTTTATTCGGACTCTAGCAAGAGAAAACCCTGGCTTTGAGTCTGAATCCGGAGGCTATTCGGACTCCAGTCAGAGGAACCCCAGTCACTGAGTCTGAATCCGAAGGTCATTCGGACACCAGCAAGAGGACATCCAGGAATTGAGTCTGAATGCGAAGTTTATTCGGACTCTAGCAAGAGAAAACCCTGGCTTTGAGTCTGAATCCGGAGGCTATTCGGACTCCAGTCAGAGGAACCCCAGTCACTGAGTCTGAATCCGAAGATCATTCGGACACCAGCAAGAGGACATCCAGGAATTGAGTCTGAATGCGAAGTTTATTCGGACTCTAGCAAGAGAAAACCTTGGCTTTGAGTCTGAATCCGGAGGCTATTCGGACTCCAGTCAGAGGAACCCCAGTCACTGAGTCTGAATCCGAAGGTCATTCGGACACCAGCAAGAGGACATCCAGGAATTGAGTCTAAATGCGAAGTTTATACGGACTCTAGCAAGAGAAAACCCAGGCTTTGAGTCTGAATCCGGAGGTTATTCGGACTCCAGTCAGAGGAACCCCAGTCACTGAGTCTGAATCCGAAGATCATTCGGACACCAGCAAGAGGACATCCAGGAATTGAGTCTGAATGCGAAGTTTATTCGGACTCTAGCAAGAGAAAACCCTGGCTTTGAGTCTGAATCCGGAGGCTATTCGGACTCCAGTCAGAGGAACCCCAGTCACTGAGTCTGAATCCGAAGGTCATTCGGACACCAGCAAGAGGACATCCAGGAATTGAGTCTGAATGCGAAGTTTATTCGGACTCTAGCAAGAGAAAACCCTGGCTTTGAGTCTGAATCCGGAGGCTATTCGGACTCCAGTCAGAGGAACCCCAGTCACTGAGTCTGAATCCGAAGGTCATTCGGACACCAGCAAGAGGACATCCAGGAATTGAGTCTGAATGCGAAGTTTATTCGGACTCTAGCAAGAGAAAACCCTGGCTTTGAGTCTGAATCCGGAGGCTATTCGGACTCCAGTCAGAGGAACCCCAGTCACTGAGTCTGAATCCGAAGGTCATTCGGACACCAGCAAGAGGACATCCAGGAATTGAGTCTGAATGCGAAGTTTATTCGGACTCTAGCAAGAGAAAACCCTGGCTTTGAGTCTGAATCCGGAGGCTATTCGGACTCCAGTCAGAGGAACCCCAGTCACTGAGTCTGAATCCGAAGGTCATTCGGACACCAGCAAGAGGACATCCAGGAATTGAGTCTGAATGCGAAGTTTATTCGGACTCTAGCAAGAGAAAACCCTGGCTTTGAGTCTGAATCCGGAGGCTATTCGGACTCCAGTCAGAGGAACCCCAGTCACTGAGTCTGAATCCGAAGGTCATTCGGACACCAGCAAGAGGACATCCAGGAATTGAGTCTGAATGCGAAGTTTATTCGGACTCTAGCAAGAGAAAACCCTGGCTTTGAGTCTGAATCCGGAGGCTATTCGGACTCCAGTCAGAGGAACCCCAGTCACTGAGTCTGAATCCGAAGGTCATTCGGACACCAGCAAGAGGACATCCAGGAATTGAGTCTGAATGCGAAGTTTATTCGGACTCTAGCAAGAGAAAACCCTGGCTTTGAGTCTGAATCCGGAGGCTATTCGGACTCCAGTCAGAGGAACCCCAGTCACTGAGTCTGAATCCGAAGGTCATTCGGACACCAGCAAGAGGACATCCAGGAATTGAGTCTGAATGCGAAGTTTATTCGGACTCTAGCAAGAGAAAACCCTGGCTTTGAGTCTGAATCCGGAGGCTATTCGGACTCCAGTCAGAGGAACCCCAGTCACTGAGTCTGAATCCGAAGGTCATTCGGACACCAGCAAGAGGACATCCAGGAATTGAGTCTGAATGCGAAGTTTATTCGGACTCTAGCAAGAGAAAACCCTGGCTTTGAGTCTGAATCCGGAGGCTATTCGGACTCCAGTCAGAGGAACCCCAGTCACTGAGTCTGAATCCGAAGGTCATTCGGACACCAGCAAGAGGACATCCAGGAATTGAGTCTGAATGCGAAGTTTATTCGGACTCTAGCAAGAGAAAACCCTGGCTTTGAGTCTGAATCCGGAGGCTATTCGGACTCCAGTCAGAGGAACCCCAGTCACTGAGTCTGAATCCGAAGGTCATTCGGACACCAGCAAGAGGACATCCAGGAATTGAGTCTGAATGCGAAGTTTATTCGGACTCTAGCAAGAGAAAACCCTGGCTTTGAGTCTGAATCCGGAGGCTATTCGGACTCCAGTCAGAGGAACCCCAGTCACTGAGTCTGAATCCGAAGGTCATTCGGACACCAGCAAGAGGACATCCAGGAATTGAGTCTGAATGCGAAGTTTATTCGGACTCTAGCAAGAGAAAACCCTGGCTTTGAGTCTGAATCCGGAGGCTATTCGGACTCCAGTCAGAGGAACCCCAGTCACTGAGTCTGAATCCGAAGGTCATTCGGACACCAGCAAGAGGACATCCAGGAATTGAGTCTGAATGCGAAGTTTATTCGGACTCTAGCAAGAGAAAACCCTGGCTTTGAGTCTGAATCCGGAGGCTATTCGGACTCCAGTCAGAGGAACCCCAGTCACTGAGTCTGAATCCGAAGGTCATTCGGACACCAGCAAGAGGACATCCAGGAATTGAGTCTGAATGCGAAGTTTATTCGGACTCTAGCAAGAGAAAACCCTGGCTTTGAGTCTGAATCCGGAGGCTATTCGGACTCCAGTCAGAGGAACCCCAGTCACTGAGTCTGAATCCGAAGGTCATTCGGACACCAGCAAGAGGACATCCAGGAATTGAGTCTGAATGCGAAGTTTATTCGGACTCTAGCAAGAGAAAACCCTGGCTTTGAGTCTGAATCCGGAGGCTATTCGGACTCCAGTCAGAGGAACCCCAGTCACTGAGTCTGAATCCGAAGGTCATTCGGACACCAGCAAGAGGACATCCAGGAATTGAGTCTGAATGCGAAGTTTATTCGGACTCTAGCAAGAGAAAACCCTGGCTTTGAGTCTGAATCCGGAGGCTATTCGGACTCCAGTCAGAGGAACCCCAGTCACTGAGTCTGAATCCGAAGGTCATTCGGACACCAGCAAGAGGACATCCAGGAATTGAGTCTGAATGCGAAGTTTATTCGGACTCTAGCAAGAGAAAACCCTGGCTTTGAGTCTGAATCCGGAGGCTATTCGGACTCCAGTCAGAGGAACCCCAGTCACTGAGTCTGAATCCGAAGGTCATTCGGACACCAGCAAGAGGACATCCAGGAATTGAGTCTGAATGCGAAGTTTATTCGGACTCTAGCAAGAGAAAACCCTGGCTTTGAGTCTGAATCCGGAGGCTATTCGGACTCCAGTCAGAGGAACCCCAGTCACTGAGTCTGAATCCGAAGGTCATTCGGACACCAGCAAGAGGACATCCAGGAATTGAGTCTGAATGCGAAGTTTATTCGGACTCTAGCAAGAGAAAACCCTGGCTTTGAGTCTGAATCCGGAGGCTATTCGGACTCCAGTCAGAGGAACCCCAGTCACTGAGTCTGAATCCGAAGGTCATTCGGACACCAGCAAGAGGACATCCAGGAATTGAGTCTGAATGCGAAGTTTATTCGGACTCTAGCAAGAGAAAACCCTGGCTTTGAGTCTGAATCCGGAGGCTATTCGGACTCCAGTCAGAGGAACCCCAGTCACTGAGTCTGAATCCGAAGGTCATTCGGACACCAGCAAGAGGACATCCAGGAATTGAGTCTGAATGCGAAGTTTATTCGGACTCTAGCAAGAGAAAACCCTGGCTTTGAGTCTGAATCCGGAGGCTATTCGGACTCCAGTCAGAGGAACCCCAGTCACTGAGTCTGAATCCGAAGGTCATTCGGACTCCAGCAAGAGGATATCAATACAGTCATTCCCAATCTACTAATTAGCAAAAGTTCTAGGAAGATAATTGAGTTACCGATGATGTGATATGGCTGAACATCCGGTCATTTGAAGGAAGAAGGGTACATTTAGGAGAGGGTGAGTTAAGTGAGTATTTTCCTTTTTTTCATCATTCATCTATTAATTGGATTATTATTAATATACTTCCATGGAAAATTACCCAATGCATTGAGTACGTTTGCTTTTATTTTTTTCATTATGAGTATTCTATACTGGGGATTTGTATTAGTGAGATCCTAATAGTTAGGTTAAAAGAAATCAAGAAGTTTTGAAACTTTTGACTAATAAGTTCGTAAAAATAATTGAAACTTAATAAGCGGGGTGTAGTTTTGCAAACTAATAGTCAAACGTCTCAGAAATTAGAAACTTCAACTAAAAAGGAGCTAAGCTTGAGAAAATTATTAAATGTAATAGGACTCTTCATCTTTGGCGGAATTGCGTTAACCCTTGTCACAAGTCCAGTTTATTCGGATGAAATCGGCAATTTTCTATTATTTTTCTTGGGAAGTGCCAGCATCTATTACCTTTTAGTGAATATCTATTTTCAAGGTGGATTATGGAGAAAAGTGTTCTTTGCAGCACTGTTGATCCTAGGTGGTTTTAGTATAGTGATGGCAATCTACCTTTCTACTAACCCAATTCCACATTAATGTGTTTGCAAACTGGGATACAGAGCCGTAAATCATTAAAATGATTAAGGCTCTTTTTTCTGCAGTGCGGTTTTAGTAAAGGTTATTCTTTTCCAGAAAACATAAGGAGATACGATGAATACATGTGTGAACCATATTTTTATAAAGGATAAGCTTCTTTTGTGTTGAAATATATTGGGGGGTCTATTTTGATAAAAATCTTACAGATTACATTTTCGATAATCGCTCTAATGTTTCTAATATATGAAATGTTTAGCAGAAATTTCGCAGTCCAGCCACTTGTCATCTTTTTCTTAGGTCTAGCATTACTGATGATGGGAATACGCGAACTGCAGCAGGAACGGAAAATAACAGGAGGACTGCTCATTGTAGTTTTTCTACTCTCTTTATTCGTTTCTATTAAAAGTGTTCTGTTGAATTAACAGAGGTGACGTAGGATAGTATTCATAGTGTTTCTATTGATTCCGATCTTTACTTTGGCCATGCCTTTAGCTTTATTTTTATACTTACAAAATAAATTACAAAAAAAGGACTAACTTCCAGCAAGCAAGGAAAAGATAGTCCTTTTTCCACTTCATTCCCCAATTCTAATTTTTCTATTTTTAAATGAACCTGAATGTTCAAGCGTAATCGCTGCATGAATTCCTTTTATGCTATCTTCCCTTAAGAGAGTTTCCTGCTCCTTTAGCCTTTTCCAGTCAGAATGATGCTTTCGATAAAGCTGATGCTCAAGGTTCAGAAAGTCCACGTTATGCTTTAGACCTAATTGGTATAGATCCCTTATTTCCGCAATAATTGTTTCCTGGGTGAAGTCTTCCATTGCCTCAATATTTATCACATTATTTTTCATCCGATTACTGATCAGACCCGTCGCCAGATAGGTAAGCTTGAACTCAAAGTTATCGTTAGATTTAATAGGTTGAATGTCAAAAGCCTGATTTTTAAGAACAGCGACAAATTCTGGATTATTCCCCTCTGGCACGAGCAAAGAAGCCCGCTGCGTTTCGGATGTAATCCATCGCATTCCCTTGAGCTGCTCCCAAGAGAAAAAACCTTGGAAGTCTTGTCCCTTAAGATAGAAGGCACCATTGATTTCTAATTTCGGCTCTTTCTTACTGTTAATTGCCCATTGTTTCTTATTGACAGAAAGAGAAGGCAAATAGGTGGTTCGTCCTGGTTCAGTGACTTCCCTTGCCATTCTGTTTAATTTTACAGGCTTAATCGTAGAGCTTTGTTCATAAGAACTCTCTGGACTGTGTAAAATCGTATTCAAGGAACTTTGCTGAAAGAAGCCGGAAGCTGTCAGAATGTCTTCGATAGAATCTTTTGTCGCAAACATCCACGGGGTTGGGCGGAACTCATAGTATCGCGTTAATCCATCAAAAATATTTCCCAATCCCTGCTCTAGAGCGGATTGAGAAAGGACAATCGCTGTGACATGAGCCCAGAGGATCCGTTCCTGTGCCGTATGATAAGCTTTAAAAAACCCATCAATAAAGGTCTTACCCTTTGTTTTTGAAACATACACTTTAGGAGGACTTTTTTCACCATTCTCGCTTTTTGCGATGGAACCTAAACCAATCATTTGAATATAAATCACGTATTCGTCGTCCACAAAGTCCACGCCGATAGCTGTTGCATAGTTTTGGTTTTCGATCTCACCGATATCGCTGCTGCATGAAGTGACGGACATCAAACACAAGATGATGATGAGCCACCAAGTTTTAGAAAATCTACGAATCATATCATTTTCGCCGCCTCTGTATAAAAGAAGTTTCAAATTTCTTTCGATTAAAAGGGTTCACAGTAAATGCAGCCAATATTTCCTTAAAATTTAAGGAGGCAACAGGCTCAAGATAAGCGATTTTAAAGGATTCAAGATTACTCACATACAGGAGTGTACTGAAAAAACCAATAAAAAGTCCGTAAACGCCCAAAAAAATCGAAAGTAGCAAAATATAGAGCCGTAAAACGGTAACGGTACCGACAAGGGATTGGTTAACGAGTGTGTAGCTGGCAACGGCTGTCAATGCAATCATGACGATCATCGTAGGGGATGCCATTCCTGCACGTATAGCGGCATCTCCAATAATCAATCCACCAACAATGGAAATGGTTTGTCCAACAACCGTAGGCATGCGAATCCCGGCTTCTCTTAATAATTCAAAAAGGGCAAGAATAAAAAAGGCTTCTAATCCAATCGGTAAAGGCAAGCCCTCTCGAGATACGATCACTGTAGCCAGCAAGGCAAAAGGGAGTTGGTCCATATTGACAGAGGATAATGCTACCCAAAACCCTGGCAGGAAAATAGCAATACATAAGCCAATAATCCGAAGAATACGACCAAACATCACAAAATAATAGGGGAAATGAATATCTTCAGGTGACTTAACGAGCTCGAAAATATTAATCGGACCAATTAACACAGAGGGGGAACCATTTACAATTAGAATAAATCTTCCCCGAAGCATGGTTTCTATCGCAAAATCTGGACGGGTTATATAATCAATCAATGGGAAGAGAGAAAAGCTTTTATCAGATAACCATTGCTCCAATTGGCCGCTGCTTATCACACTTTCCGATTCAAACTCACCCAAACGCTTTCTAACTTCTTCAATGACTTCCATATTGGCTTTATTTTTTAAATAGAGTAAAGATACTTCGGTTTTACTAAGAGATCCTAATACAAAGGACTCACAATAAAGCTGTTCAGACTTCATCCTTTTCCGAATCAGTGAGATGTTAACATTCATTTCCTCTGTAAAGCTATCCTTTGGACCCTTGATTGACACCTCTGTAGTAGATTCTTCCGGATTACGTTGAGGAATTTTGCCAATATCAAATACATGAAAAAAAGAGGTGCCTTCCTTGTAAAGAATAAGAAACCCCGAAAATACAGAATTCAGCATTTCCTTGATATTTCGGACATGCTTGACAGGAGGAAGTTCACCGATTTGATTCCGATGGTGCTCGTCGGTACTGATACTTAGAAGAATACGATTGAAATATTCATTTAGCTGAGAGGTATCCAGCATTCCTTTACAATAGAACACTTGAAGTGCTAAATCATCCTCCAGCGAAATAAATTCAATATCACCATAGTGTTTGAAAAAACTGTTGATATCCTCAGTAGTCAATTCTCCATTTTGTAAAGCCTTTTGTAATTCATCCATTTGGTTCTCGTTCATACGTCTTGATATCCTCTCTTAATAGGCAGATAACTGATCAAAAGCAGGGCAAACGTAAAGATTATGCTGCTAATAAAAGCAATTGGATAAAAGAATTTCCCGACCATGATTTGAACCCACATATCACTTGTTGGAACAGTTGTCACAACTGCTAATGCAAGAGACACGATTACGAGTAGTATGATTTTTTTTCGATTAGAACGCATCTTCAGGCAATCTAAGAGCAGATATAATCCTAAAGACACGCGAATAACCACTCCGCTTAACAATTGAAAAACGGCTAAAAAGTCTACATGGGAAACATATTCCCCCAAAGTAATCAGCCTCCACTGTTCAAATGCAGGGAAGCGCATATCTGCTGCTACAGTTGGCCCAAATGATGAGATGACCCCTAGCGTTGGACCGAGGATCAATCCAGTCAGAGTCGTGATCAGAATAAAAAGATTGAAAAAACTAAATGATTTCTTCATATGATGCTGGACCATCAAAAGAATTAGAAAATCTGCACTCCCGCCAAGAATGACGATGATCCCTTTTATAATTGGATCATAGCCTTCAACCAGTATTGGAAAAATGTAAGAATAATCTTTTTCCTGCATCGTGAAAAAGGCAACAAAATACCCTAACAACCATACGATTGGCAATAAAACCGCGGACATATAAACAATCGATTTCATTCCGCTATAGGCGGAAAAGGCGCATATTAATAGGAAGGGCAGCATAACCACAAACGATGGAGTTTGTGGAAGAAAATAAATATTCACCGATTGTATTAAGTCATAAAAGGATATACCACTAATGGTTAATACATAAAGGAACAGAAATGCAATAATCAAGCGTGAGATCACCTTGCCAGTACGTGCCTTTACCCAGTCGTACAATCTTTGTCTTTCTTGATTTCGTTTCATAATCAAAAAAATTAGGAATCCCCAAAGGATCAAGAAAAAATAAGCAATCAAGGCACACACCCATGCATCACGCTTTCCCGTCGTTAACAAGTGAGGCATAATCAACACATGATTCGATATACCAATAAACAACGTCAGCACAAAAAACATTTGAAGCCGGGAAAACGTCACAGTACCACCACCAATATCTGGGTCGATACTAGTTATTGTTTGGATATCATTCCATTTTATACAAGTTAAACTGTGATAAAGGTTTTGATAGAAAAGGAGGGGGAGCGGGGCATAAGGACAGCCGTTACCCATAAAATAATGGGTATTAATATCCAATTGAGAAAGATAATAAAATATAAAAAACGAGGTAGTGTAAAAAGTTCTATGAAAACTTAACACTAACCCTTTGATTCCTTCCAGTTTTTATGTGGTAAGGCCACGCAATCGCTCTTGACAAACACGCCAATGGTTTAACAAAAGGCTATCAAGGGCGAAGAGGACAAAAAGAAGGCATACCAAATAAGCCCTTGGTTGTTTCCATTTTAAACCATTGGCAAGTTCGGTTTGTCAAGAGTTCGCTCCGCCGATTGCTGAATAGCTTAAGGGCTCTGCTAAACAAAAAGTTAGGCTACCTGTTGCTCGATAATCCATTGTTGGGCTAACTCTATAAGCTTTGTCCAACGTGCTGGCATGGTGGGAAGCCCTTGTAATTGAGGGTTTACCACAGGCACTTTTCCTTCTAAGGATGCATGAGGCCGTAGAAAATTAAAATAGGCCACAAACAAAGTGACAAAGGATACAGATCCTTTTTCCGAACCAAATCCATGAGTCGAGCGATAGTTGCCTTTAAATGTTCGATTGAGCCTCTCTATAATCTGTTTTAAAGGTCTGTATTCCGTTGAGACTGGGTCTTCATTTGTAAGCCCAATCACTTGCTTCACATCAAAAGAAATATCATGCTGAGCGAAAAAGTGTTGTGCTAAAAGATAGATTGGGTTTCCATCCACTACAAAAGTAAGGTCTTTTGGAATCTCTTTCATCTTTACTAACACTTCATCTATCGCACGAATGGCTGACGCTGTATCTCGATTGGCAGACACCGGGTAAGATAGGATGATCTTTTTCACTGCGTCAAAAAAGAAAAACAAATAATGCCAGCGTCCATTCACTCGAATATAAGTTTCATCACCACAAAATTGATCTGAAAGATCATACGGATAGTGATCGACGTAAGGCTTAAGCAAGAGCGCAACACTATTTTCGTAGTTCAATATCGTCTGATGAGAAATCATAACTCCGTGAACATCCTGCATAATCGCGGCTGTTTTACGGGCCGAAAGGCCATAGTTTACATGATAGGTCAATATAAGTCCTAAGGTATGTGGGGATGCATAAATCCTAGATAAATCCACTCTCGGCAACTCTGGTGAATCTTTGGATAAAGGTTGAAATTCAATATGAAACTGACGAAAAATGTATCTCAGTTTAAATGCCTGAGGGTCCTTTCTAAACCTTTTCTTCTCTTTTGAAGACATTGCGTTTATTTTCTTTTGATAGTAAGAACAATCATTGTTTTTACATTTGTACACATCAAAGTCTTTACGTTCCTTGATTTTTTCTAGAGTCTTCGAACAATGAGGGCACTTCAAAATGGCCTCTTTGGAATAACGGCTTTTATCATTGAAAAGACAGGAACAGACTTTGCATAGATACTGTCCTTTATCTCCATTATTGGCATAAAGGTAATCTGATGGAGCACCACACTTTGGACAGTTCATAGATTTAGGGACTGAAATTTTTGCATTCTTACGCCTTTGAACAGGTTTAAGGGGTTTCCCGTTTTTCTCTAAGTATTCAGTAAGGAGAAGTTGATAATCGAGATTTTCTAGTAGTTCTATGATCGGTAGATCATCTACCTGAAGTTTACGATAGGGTTTATTCACCGGCTGTTCTGTTGGCTTATCAAACATACTTTTACCAATTAATAAGGTAAGTAATGTTCGAATCATTTGTTCTTGATAGTTTATAAAAGTTAATAAATAGGTTATAATTTGAGGGTACAAATTGTCACTTCCATTCTAGGTTGTTGGGTGTGTGGTAACCTCAATTATCCTTAGAATTCAGGGGGTGGCAATTTTTTTGCTTATAAAGCCCTCTATCAAGGTATTTAATAGCCTATTTCTTATAAAAGTTTTGACAATACGAATGGGAAGGTAGTGTAAAAAGTTCTATGAAAACTTAACACTAACCCTTTGATTCCTTCCAGTTTTTATGTGGTAAGGCCACGCAATCGCTCTTGACAAACACGCCAATGGTTTAACAAAAGGCTATCAAGGGCGAAGAGGACAAAAAGAAGGCATACCAAATAAGCCCTTGGTTGTTTCCATTTTAAACCATTGGCAAGTTCGGTTTGTCAAGAGTTCGCTCCGCCGATTGCTGAATAGCTTAAGGGCTCTGCTAAACAAAAAGTTAGGCTACCTGTTGCTCGATAATCCATTGTTGGGCTAACTCTATAAGCTTTGTCCAACGTGCTGGCATGGTGGGAAGCCCTTGTAATTGAGGGTTTACCACAGGCACTTTTCCTTCTAAGGATGCATGAGGCCGTAGAAAATTAAAATAGGCCACAAACAAAGTGACAAAGGATACAGATCCTTTTTCCGAACCAAATCCATGAGTCGAGCGATAGTTGCCTTTAAATGTTCGATTGAGCCTCTCTATAATCTGTTTTAAAGGTCTGTATTCCGTTGAGACTGGGTCTTCATTTGTAAGCCCAATCACTTGCTTCACATCAAAAGAAATATCATGCTGAGCGAAAAAGTGTTGTGCTAAAAGATAGATTGGGTTTCCATCCACTACAAAAGTAAGGTCTTTTGGAATCTCTTTCATCTTTACTAACACTTCATCTATCGCACGAATGGCTGACGCTGTATCTCGATTGGCAGACACCGGGTAAGATAGGATGATCTTTTTCACTGCGTCAAAAAAGAAAAACAAATAATGCCAGCGTCCATTCACTCGAATATAAGTTTCATCACCACAAAATTGATCTGAAAGATCATACGGATAGTGATCGACGTAAGGCTTAAGCAAGAGCGCAACACTATTTTCGTAGTTCAATATCGTCTGATGAGAAATCATAACTCCGTGAACATCCTGCATAATCGCGGCTGTTTTACGGGCCGAAAGGCCATAGTTTACATGATAGGTCAATATAAGTCCTAAGGTATGTGGGGATGCATAAATCCTAGATAAATCCACTCTCGGCAACTCTGGTGAATCTTTGGATAAAGGTTGAAATTCAATATGAAACTGACGAAAAATGTATCTCAGTTTAAATGCCTGAGGGTCCTTTCTAAACCTTTTCTTCTCTTTTGAAGACATTGCGTTTATTTTCTTTTGATAGTAAGAACAATCATTGTTTTTACATTTGTACACATCAAAGTCTTTACGTTCCTTGATTTTTTCTAGAGTCTTCGAACAATGAGGGCACTTCAAAATGGCCTCTTTGGAATAACGGCTTTTATCATTGAAAAGACAGGAACAGACTTTGCATAGATACTGTCCTTTATCTCCATTATTGGCATAAAGGTAATCTGATGGAGCACCACACTTTGGACAGTTCATAGATTTAGGGACTGAAATTTTTGCATTCTTACGCCTTTGAACAGGTTTAAGGGGTTTCCCGTTTTTCTCTAAGTATTCAGTAAGGAGAAGTTGATAATCGAGATTTTCTAGTAGTTCTATGATCGGTAGATCATCTACCTGAAGTTTACGATAGGGTTTATTCACCGGCTGTTCTGTTGGCTTATCAAACATACTTTTACCAATTAATAAGGTAAGTAATGTTCGAATCATTTGTTCTTGATAGTTTATAAAAGTTAATAAATAGGTTATAATTTGAGGGTACAAATTGTCACTTCCATTCTAGGTTGTTGGGTGTGTGGTAACCTCAATTATCCTTAGAATTCAGGGGGTGGCAATTTTTTTGCTTATAAAGCCCTCTATCAAGGTATTTAATAGCCTATTTCTTATAAAAGTTTTGACAATACGAAAAACGAACAGGTGAAAGGGTTATGAGATGAAGAAAAATCAGAACTCAAAGTATTATACATTGCTCATTTTTGTTCACTTTTTTCTTCTACTTTATGTTCTTTATAAAAAGAAAGATAGAAAGACGATACTCCTCACATTTTTGTCTATAGTAGGTTTAGCTTTTTATTTTGAATACCCGTTATATATATCAAAAGCATATAGTTATAAAACCAATCTCTTAAAAAATAAAGAACAAGACAATTCGTTTGGGTCTGTTTTGTCCCAAGGATTGTTTGTTCCAACGGTTGCGATATTCATATCTTCTTACCAATTAGGATGGAAAATAAAACTCTTATTTACCCTTTATTTTGTTTTTATCGAAAGAATATTTATCATGTTAAATATTTTTAAAAATAATTGGTGGAACACCATTTATACGATGTTCTCTATTTTTGTTTATTTTTTTATCAGTGATGGTTGGTATAAGGGGTTGAAAAAAGGAAACAAGTTCATTACAACTATGACTCACTACAATACCTTCCACGTAATTTATTTGAATTTTTTATTTTCACTTTCGATTTTTCAGAAATTCAGGTTCATACCTGTAAAATTTACAACAAAGCGATGGTATCATCACTACTCTTTTGTCAAAATATATATCACTCTTGAAACGTTATTAACGATGTATTTTTCTGAACAAAAGAACAGCAAATTAAAGGCACTTCCTTTGCTAATTGTTACCATAATAGACACGATCCTGAGGAAAGTAAACTTTTTAACAGTAAAAGGTAATTATTGGGTATCCATATTTCCGGTAAGATTTCTCTCGTATTTGTCATTATATTTATTACAGAAAGGAGATAGGTCTCGCTACTGAAGCAGTACAGCTAATTTTATATAAAAAAGATGGGAAGTTTTGCGTACCTCCCATCTTTATAGCTTATTAGAGATTTAAATCCCAGTAATCAACGGACAATCAGGATCGCTTGCCCATTCATTCATCGAGCCGTCATATACGGCTACGTTTTTTTGCCCCAGCATATTTAGAAGAAGTGCATTCCAGGTAGCGGCAATTCCACCCCCGCAATAGGTAATCACTTTTTTAGCAGGATCCAATGCACCTGTTTTTTCAAAAGTCTCTCGCAATTTAGATTCATCATACACTTGTCTAGTATTCGGGTCAGCATGACCTCCAAAGAAGACATTTACGCTGCTAGGGATATGACCTTTTCGTGGGTAAGTGTTTGTTTCACCTCGGAAATCTTCTGGTGATAAACTATTGATGAGAACTATATTTTCATTTTGCATGGCTTCTCTAACATCATCTTTCGTTGCCAGCAATTCTGGACGGCGTTGGCCGGTAAAATTCCCCTTAGGATAATGGCCGGGCTCAGTTGTGATGGGACGTCCTTCATCATTCCATTTTTGAAAGCCGCCTTCTAGTATAGAAATATCATCAAATCCTTCGTATCGCAGCTGCCACGCTAACCGTGAAGCCCACTGTGCTGCGACCACCGGACTGCCTACCAACGCCCCTTGATCGTAGATGACTACGTATGTTCCTTCTCCAACACCGAGTTCCTCCATTTTTTTGACAAATTGATCTCTTGGCGGCACGGTCATGGGAAGAGAGGCTTCAGGATCGGATAATTCATTCATTAAATCCGCATACACTGCCCCTGGGATATGACCTTTATTATAGGCGTCTCTGCCAGACCACATTCCGACCTGTTCTCCTTCTTTCTCAGGCATTTTCAAAAAGGTAGTGGCATCAATTATCCTTAAATTTGGATCTTCTAATCTAGCCGCTAGCCATTCTGTATTCACAATCAATGGATGCTTACTCATTTGTTCCCTCCGGTTAACCTTAATCAAAAACCTTCTAGATTAACCTTTCCAAAAAAAGAAAAACTATTAGGTCTTGAAGGTTTTTACCGCAGGTTTTCAACAGTGGCAGTAAATATGGCAGAAGAACCGGGGAAGGAGTCCCGGCTAATTGGGTACCCGGTCAACCAGGCATTATACGGGACCCGAAGTACATTGGCAGAATTTGAGGCAGCTCACATCTATTAGGTTAATAGGTAAAACACTAACTTTTATTAATGATTATGAAAAATAATGACAGGCGCCATCTGCTCAAGAAGGCTGCCTGTCCTTTTTAACTAGGGGAGCATATAAACTTCGTAGTTTGGAAGATCGGATAAGTTGGTCTTAAGCAAACGACCTTCTTGGACAAGCTCATCGATCGTCTGTTGAATGATTTCTGGGTTGGTTCCGTATAAATCAGCCATTTTCACGGTTGAAAGTGACATATACTTTGGTTGTTTTGTAGATGATGTAATCATTGATTCAACACTTTGAAACACTTGCTCTTTGTCCATGGTACTCCTCCTCATTTCTTTGGTGATATTTTTCATAATCACATCATTCTTTATACCTTGTGTTTTCGGTTATATGAATTATTTTTGATGTTTAAGAAATTCTATAAACATTACGAGAAAGGGAGGAGAATACATGGGGTTTCATCAACCACAGCGAATTGCTGAGTTAGCGGTTGAAGCCGGAGCTCGCAAGGCTTCATTGCCATTGGTAACGATGCTTATGCTTGGTTTTCTTGGCGGAGCTTTTATCGCAATGGGGTTTCTTCTTGATATAAGAATTGTGGCAGGGCTTCCGGCTGAATGGGGGACTTTTAATACTTTTTTAGGTGCAGCCGTGTTTCCGGTAGGTCTCATTTTACTTATTATTGCTGGCGGCGAACTCCTTACTGGGAATATGATGGCCGTGACCATTGCTTGGGCCTCACGTAAAACAACTACATCTAAATTACTGAACAACTGGTTCTGGATTACAATTAGTAATTTTGCAGGCAGTATTTTTGTTGCTTACTTGTTTGGACATGTCATTGGATTAACAGAAACCGAGCCATATTTATCAAGCACAATTGCCATGGCAGAAGGAAAGCTCAATGCTGGATTTTGGGCAAGCCTCATATCTGGGATTGGCTGTAATTGGATGGTTGGTCTTGCCGTATGGTTATCCTATGGTGCAGATGATATTGGCGGGAAAATTCTCGCGATTTGGTTTCCAATTATGGGATTTGTCGCGATAGGCTTTCAACACGTAGTTGCAAATATGTTTTTAATACCCGCAGCGATTTTTGCCGGCTATTTTAGCTGGGTTGACTATTTCGGAAACTTCATTGCTGTTTTCATTGGGAATGTAATCGGGGGAGGTTTATTTGTTGCCTTTGCCTATTATATTGCGTATATCGGCAATGCGGAGCCTGTTGTGGAAAAAGGAAGTAATCTATTGCAAATAAAAAACAGACAAAAAGCAAGGAGGTAGAGCATGCAGGAATCTACTTTTTCTATCCAAATCAATGACAAAGAATATTCTGCAAAAAAGGGCCAGACAATCCTAGAAGTTGCACAATCACAAGATTACTTTATTCCGAGCATCTGCTATCATCCAAATCTAGGTTCAATTCAAACTTGTGATACTTGTTTTGTGAATGTGGAAGGAGAAATGGTGCGTGCCTGTACAACCAAGGCAGAGCCAGATATGAAGGTTGACACGCTTTCAAGGCCAGTAAAGGATGCACAATATGAAGCGATGTCGAGAATTTTAAAAAATCATGAGCTGTATTGTACGGTTTGTGATAACAACAACGGTAACTGTGTCGTTCATAATACGGCGGAGTACTTGGAAGTAGAGCACCAAAAATACGAATTTGTACCGAAACCTTATCCGCCTGACAACTCGCACCCCTTTTACCGATACGAACCGGACCAGTGTATTTTATGCGGCCGCTGCGTAGAAGCCTGTCAAGATTTGCAGGTCAATGAAACGTTAACGATTGATTGGAAACGAGAAGCTCCTCGTGTCATTTGGGACAATGATGTTCCCATTGACGAATCGTCCTGCGTATCTTGTGGACATTGCGTGACTGTATGTCCTTGTAATGCGTTAATGGAGAAATCCATGCTTGGAGAAGCGGGCTACTTAACGGCTATCCCGCCAAAGATTCTTGAGCCGATGATCGATTTAACAAAAGAAGTAGAACCGGGTTATAAGGAAATTTTTGCGATATCTGAAGTAGAAGCAGCAATGAGAAAATCCCGCATCAAACGAACAAAGACCGTTTGTACTTATTGCGGGGTCGGATGCAGCTTTGAGGTTTGGACGAAGGATCGTGACATTTTAAAAATAGAACCGCAGGCCGAAGCTCCTGTAAACGGAATTTCAACTTGTGTAAAAGGCAAATGGGGGTGGGACTTCGTCAACAGCGAGGAACGTCTCACCAAGCCTTTAATCCGCAAGGGAGACGAATTTGTTGAGGCAACATGGGACGAAGCTTTAGGTTTAATTGCAACGAAACTGAGTGGTATTAAGGAAGAGCATGGACCCGATTCAATCGGTTATATTGCTTCTTCAAAATGTTCCAATGAAGAGAATTATATTTTTCAAAAGTTTGCACGTGCGATAATGGGAACGAATAATATCGATAACTGTTCGCGTTATTGTCAGTCACCTGCATCGGCTGGTTTAATGAGAACGGTCGGAATTGGGGCTGATTCGGGAACGATGCGTGATATTGAACAGACAGAATTAGTCATTGTCGTAGGGGCGAACCCGGCAGAGTCTCATCCAGTTTTAGCGACGCGTATTAAGCGGGCTCACAAACTGCATGGGCAAAAATTGATTGTTTCTGATATTCGTAAACATGAGCTTGCGGAACGTGCTGACCTTCATGTTCATCCTAAGCCAAGCACCGATATTGTATGGTTGAATGCGGTGGCAAAATACATATTCGATCAAGGCTGGGAAGACAAGGAGTTTTTACAAAATCGAGTAAACGATGTTGAGAAATATAAAGAATCCCTTGAGAAATATACGCTCGAGTACGCAGAAGAAATTACTGGTTTATCCCGTAAAGAACTGATCCAGCTGGCTGAAATGATTCATGAAGCGAAATCAGTTTGTATTTTATGGGCGATGGGAATTACCCAGCATTTAGGAGGTACTGACGGAAGTACCGCGATAGCCAATCTCTTGCTTGTGACTGGAAACTTTGGACGTCCTGGTACGGGAGCATATCCTTTAAGAGGTCATAACAATGTTCAAGGCGCATGCGACTTTGGAACAATGCCTGCTTGGTACCCAGGTTATGAGCCTGTTCAAAACAAAGAAGTACGTGAACGATATGAAAAAGCTTGGGGCGCTAGCTTGCCAGAGAAACCTGGCTTGAATAATCATCAGATGGTCGAGGCTATTGATAATGGAAAACTGAAAGCGCTGTACCTTTTCGGTGAGGATATGGCGATTGTTGATTCCAACTCCAACCATGTGGAAGCATCGTTTGAAAAGCTAGAATTCTTTGTCGTTCAAGACGTCTTTTTCTCAAGAACAGCACAGTATGCGGATGTTATTTTACCAGCTGCTCCAAGTCTTGAAAAAGAAGGAACCTTTACGAATACGGAACGCCGCATTCAGCGATTCCATAAGGTGCTTGAGCCGCTTGGGGATTCAAAGCCAGACTGGTTGATTTTTCAAGAAATCGCTAATCGTCTTGGTGCTAATTGGAATTATCAGCACCCAGGGGAAATCATGGCAGAAGCCGCTTCGTTGGCGACGGTGTTCCGAGGGGTAAGCTATGAACGTCTGGAAGACTGGGAAAGCTTGGTTTGGCCTGTTGATCAAGATGGTACGGATACTCCGCTTTTATATGAAGATCGTTTTTTCTTCCCTGATGGGAAAGCACGGTTATTCCCAGTGGAATGGACTCCGCCGTTTAACGCCGGGGAAGAGTATGACCTGCATTTAAATAACGGAAGATTACTGGAGCATTTCCATGAAGGGAACTTGACGTATCGTTCAGAAGGATTAACGCATAAAGTACCGCATCCGTGGCTGGATGTTTCTGAAGAATTGGCGCAAGAGCGGGGCCTTGAAGACGGTTCACTGGTTCGCTTGGTATCCCCTTATGGCCAAGTCAAAGTCCGTGTGATCGTGACCGATCGCGTTAAAGGAAATGAGATTTACTTAACAATGAATAGCAGTGAAGAATACGAAGCCGTTAACCGGTTAACAAGCAGTTATCATGATAAAATAACCCACACTCCAAACTACAAAGAGATGGGTGTGAAAATGGAGATCCTTGAAGAAAAAGGTGAATCTCCTTTGCCAAAGGTTAATTACCGTTTTGGCAATCGGATTCCGCAGCTTAGTGTAAAAGTTGAAGATAAATGGGCGCGTCCTGATTTTACACCAATTCCAGAATTGTTTAGTGCAGAGGGGGAGGCATATGGCGAAGGCAATCAGGCAAATTAGTAAATCGGTTCCAAATCCCGTGACAGAACAGATGCAAGCTGTATCAGAACTATTGAATGCGATAACGGAGAATAAAGAAGTACTGCTCACCACGATTGACATTTTAAAAGGACTGCATGAAATGGGGGTTTTAGACGCTGCCAAAGCAATGCTGGAGCAGCGTACAGATATTGGCGCAATCGCCATTCAGCAGATTAATCAGCCCGCCATGCATAATACGATCAAAAATGCTATGAATGCGTTTAAATTTTTAGGATCCATTGACCCGGATCAGCTTCAAGCGATTCTCAATGGAGTTAGTCAAGGATTCGACCGGTCTGCGGAAGTTTTAAAAAATGGTGAAAATCAAAGTTTATGGAAGTTAGGGACTAGCTTGCGTGACCCTGATGTTAAAGCCTCCTTGTCTACGATGATGGAATTTTTACATGGAATGGGAGAAGCGTTCAATCAGGACCCGAAAAATGTTCATTAAAGGGAGGTTGAAGGATGGAAAAAGCCAAGTTGAAACTTGAGGGAGTAGAATCCCAGGATGATGCAGATAAAGTCCTTCATGCTTTACACGAAGTTTGGGGGATTCGAGAGGCAGAGGTCAATTTTAACAGTAAAGAAGCACTGTTCAGTTTTGATGAGAAGTCTGCCTCATTGCAGGATTTTGAACAAGCGGTGATTGATTCTGGTTTTCATGTGACGAAGCAGTAGGAGTGAAAGGAGGGAAAAAGGATGAAGGTTTGTGAAGTTTGCGGAACAGAGGAAGAATGGAGTCAAAGTGAGAAGGACGAAACGAGAATGGAAACAGGGTTGCTTCACGTTTGTGATACTTGTCAGCAAGACCGAAATTTTCATCCATTTGACCGTTTTGAATAATGGGAAGGTTGGTGGGCGTACCATTTATCAGAACTGCCCATCAACCGGCCACTTCTTTAATTTGAAGGAGAGATGGGTGTGAAACCAATACAGGTAAAACGGCAGACCTTGAGATTTACCAATGGCAATGCCGAACAAACCGAGGATCACATCGTAACCGAATACCCCGTAACGGTTAAATTGAATGGAAATGAACTTGTGACGATGGTCTGCACACCAGAATACATCGAGGACTTAGTGATTGGCTTTTTAGCCTCTGAAGGGGTCATTCGGAGATATGAGGACATTCAAGATATATGGATTCAAGAAAAAGATGGATTTGTTCATGTCAAAACAGAGAAAGTGAATCCCTTTTATCAAAAAATACAAAGCAAAAGATACATTACCTCATGCTGCGGGATGAATAGACAAGGTTTTGTCTTTGCTAGTGATGCTTTGACGGCAAAGAAAGTAAATGGAGTTCAGGTAAAGCTCTCAGTGGACGATACCTTTCGCTTGATGAATGATTTGCAGAACGCTGCGACTGTATTTCAACAAACCGGCGGCGTCCACAATGCGGCACTATGTGATGTGAACGGGATGATCCTATCAAGAATGGACATTGGCCGGCATAATGCTTTAGATAAAATTTATGGCTACTGCTTAAAAAATCAACTGTCAATATCTGATAAAATCATTGCATTCAGCGGTAGGATTTCCTCTGAGATCTTAATAAAAGTAGCAAAAATCGGGTGTGAGATTGTTCTTTCAAAATCAGCCCCAACCGAACTAGCACTGGAACTAGCAGAACAATTAGGCATCACCACCATCGGCTTTGTTCGCAACCGCTCCTTGAATGTATATACCTATCCCGACCGAATCTTAAATGCGTCAAATCTTTAAAGAGGTGACAGGCTCTTCTAGAAAAACTAGGCAGGGCCTGTTACTATTTTGTCTTTTATGACTGGACGTTTGGATTTTGGGGGTTTTGATTACAGCTTACTGGCAAGTGATGAAACTTACCGACGTGAAACAACCCTTGAACAGTGAGTTTCAATTCCGGAATAACGGGTAATGCCAAAAAGGATAAAGTGAGAAAGGGATTAAACTCAGATGTCACTCCCAGTTTCTTTAAAGCGTCATTTACGTTTGTCAGTTTTTCATTGACTTCGGTGTGGGACAAAGGGGACATAAGGCCGCTAATCGGTAACTCTAGTGAAGCTAAAATCGCTCCATTTTTTACGACGATTAAACCACCCTGCATCTTTTTTAATTGTGTTGATGCCAAAAGAATATCATCATCGTTTTCTCCACAGACTATCAGATTATGTGAATCATGCGAAACCGTCGAAGCAATCGCACCAGCCTTTAAACCAAGACCCTTGACAATCCCAAGGCCGATTTTACCTGTCAGACGATGTCTCTCAATCAAAGCAATTTTCATTAAATCTAAGGTCGGAGATGTTTGAAAATGCCCTTGTAAATTTGCTGGGACTTGAACAATTTGATGCCGGGTCATTAGACTGTTTGGAATCACCTCTATCACGTTCGCGTACTCTCCAGCAAGGGGAATGGTTAAATCTTCACGACAGATGTCGTTAAAAACAACTGTTTTTGACAGATCTGCTTTTTTAGCTGGATTTGGTTTTAGTATTTTCTTGAAAATGCCATCACTTACGACTTCTTCTCCATTTTTTATCACCTGTTTAATCTTCATTTCTTTTAAATTTTCTACTATGAGCAAGTCAGCCTTGTACCCTGGTACAATTGCACCGCGATCCCCTAATCCGAAACACTCTGCTGCATTAAGTGTTGCCATTTGAATGGCTGTGATGGGGTCGATCCCGGAAGAAATCGCCAATTTCACATTATGATCAATGCTTCCTTCCATGAGAAGGTCATCTAAATGTTTATCGTCCGTGACGAATAGGCAGCGACGGGAATTCATGTTATTGACAACTCCAATGATGTTTTTTAAATCCTTTGCTACTGTTCCTTCACGAATCATGACATACATTCCTTTTTGAAGTCGTTCTTTTGCTTCTTGGGCCGTTGTGCATTCATGATCGGTTCGGATTCCTGCCGCCATATAGACGTTCAAGTCATTTG
The DNA here is from genome assembly GCF_900156875.1 of Robertmurraya dakarensis. Classification (GTDB taxonomy): domain Bacteria; phylum Bacillota; class Bacilli; order Bacillales; family Cytobacillaceae; genus Robertmurraya; species Robertmurraya dakarensis. The sequence goes on from NZ_LT707409.1 coordinate 964,277, forward strand.
CAGTTAATCCAGCACCGTGGCCATCGATTTTTTTTCCAAGTGAAGAAGCTTTGCGCAATTTCTTTAGGATTTCTACTTCTCCACCATGAACTGCCGGGAAATTCATCACTTCTGCAAGTCCAAGGACTCTAGGATGATGGAAGAATGGCAGTAAATCCTCCATTAAGAGCTTAGCTCCAGCAAATTCAAATTTAGTCGCTGGAACACAAGAGGGGAGCATCACGAACAAGTCAAATGGGAGGTCTTCGGATTGATCAAGCATATACTGAATGCCTTGAATTCCAGAAACGTTTGCGATTTCGTGGGGGTCCGAGATGGCGGTTGTGACACCATGCATAAGAAGAACCTTAGCAAACTCTTGGGGTGTGACCATGGATGATTCCACATGGACATGACCATCAATCAGTCCAGGGGAAATGTAGGAACCTTTGGCATCAATAATTCGATGTCCTTCAAAACTTCCAATTCCAGCAATATACCCATCGACAATGGCAACATCTTCTTTTATTATTTCTCCATTGAATACATCAACTATATTCCCGTTTCTGATCACGGTATCAGCAAGTTCTCTTCCCGATGCAACGGCAACCCTGCGCGATAAACTATCTTCCATGAACCATCACTCCTTATCAGAATTAATAGGGTACATACCGCTGACAAGCCTCCTGAATGACTTCACCTCAACATAAGCGGCAGGATCTTTTATATTTTATTTACCAAAGCAATTTAAAATGTTCATTTTAGGAAGTTCGCAGGGACGCCCCGAATTTTCTTGTTTCACATTATGTTCCACAAAGTGTCAATTGATATGAATTTACCATTTAGATTGAATTTTGTTAGAGACTAATTAAAATTACTAGGAAAACAACAAGGAGTGATAGAATAATATAATAAGAACAATAAGCTTAAATCATTTGCATTAGTCAATAAGGGGGTTACGCAATGGATGAGATGGAGTTTATCACAAAATTACAACTCATAAGAAAAGGTTTTCACGGATTGACGAATGAGCGGGAATACGAAATTGTTGAGAGAATTGGAAAAGATACCGTTTATTCTGATTCTTTTATTCAACCATCCTTTATTGTGAGCAAAACAGGGAAACAAAGAATTTTCTATAAGATATATGGTTCACCTAAATATTTTGCAGGCTTATATAGTTTGTATGCGATTGTCCGTGCTGCCAAAAAAGTAGCAGATGAGGAAGGAGCGTTTACCAATCTCGAACTGATTGATGAAACGGACTATCAAGAGATTGTGATCGAATATGTCCATAACAAGGGACATATCTCAGGATTAGAACTTTTTAGAACGATAGAAGAGGGAAGGATCATGCTAGCTAAAAAAATAAAAGATGAATTGTTAGAAGAAGCGAAACATTATAACTTAATTGACAGCATGGATCTTTTTTTATAGATAACTCTGAACTACTATTTAGGAAAAGGGGGGGCTGCTAGTGTATGATTTTGCCATTGTAGGCGGTGGAATTGTTGGACTATCAACAGGGATGGCGATTTTTCAACGATTCCCAAATGCTAAAGTTGTTTTGATTGAAAAGGAAGCAGCAGTGGCCCAGCATCAAACAGGTCATAATAGCGGGGTCATTCATTCTGGTATTTATTATAAGCCTAATAGTCTTAAAGCGCGGTATGCTCGTCAAGGCAACCAATCGATGAAAGAGTTCTGCCTAGAACATGGAATTGATCATGACATTTGCGGGAAGGTGATCGTGGCAACGAAGCAGGAGGAGATACCACTATTGGATAATCTCTATCAAAGAGGCCTGGAAAACAAATTGAAGATTAGAAGAGTCGGACCTGATGAATTAAAGGATATGGAGCCGCACGTAAATGGTCATGGAGCGATTGTTGTTCCTCAGGCAGGAATAGTGGATTATCGACAGGTCAGTGAAAAGTTTGCCAGCCTTATAGAAGAGCATGGTGGTGAGATTGCTCTTAATACGAAAGTCGAGAAAATCTATGAAGAATCTGATGAAGTAACGATCGAAAGCAGCCGTGGATCGTTTAAAGCACGCTTTATGATTAACTGTGCAGGCCTTCATAGTGATCGAGTCGCGTTAGCAGCGGGCTATAAAACAGATATGAAGATTCTTCCATTTCGAGGGGAGTATTATAAGTTAAAGCCTGAAAAACGTTATCTAGTAAACAATCTCATCTACCCTGTGCCAAACCCGAAATTCCCGTTTTTAGGTGTTCATTTTACGAGAATGATCGGCGGGGAAGTGGAGGCAGGGCCAAATGCCGTTCTTAGCTTTAAACGTGAAGGCTATAAAAAAACGGATTTTGATGCAAGAGACTTAGCAGAAGCACTAACATACAGCGGCCTTTGGAAGATGGCAGGAAAATTTGCAAAAGAAGGACTGGAAGAATATGTTCGCTCTTTTAGCAAGAAGAGATTTACAAAAAGCCTGCAAGAATTAATTCCTGAAATACGAGAGGAGGATTTAATTCCTGCGCCAGCGGGTGTTCGTGCCCAGGCCATCAAGAATGACGGAAATATGGTCGATGATTTTCAAGTGATTTATGGAAAAAGGACCATCCATATTTGCAATGCGCCTTCCCCTGCAGCCACCGCTTCCATTGAAATAGGAAGAGAAGTTGTAAAACGACTGCCAAAGCTGACTAATCTAAAAGAGACAGCATTGATTGTATAATTACTTTTAGAGGCGGATATCGAGAAAAAGAAAAGTTTAGCGGATTATAGTCATTGTCCAGTTTGTGAATTCTGAATTTTTAGATATATAATAAAACCTATGTGTTCATAGTATATGTTATAAAAAATTGATATACTAAAGATCCTTGGCAGGGGCATAAAGTACCGTGAAAAGAGCAGGAATCTCAAACATAGAAGATACCTGCTCTTTTCCTATTTTCTGTGAATGACATTTTCTTTAAATTACGTTCCTTATAATTTCCCTTTATTTTGTAACATGAAAAATGAAAGAGATGTAGTAACAACACTCGAGTTTAATCATAAAGTATAACGTTCGTTACGTTGAGAAATTGATGTCATAACCCACTCCGAAAGTAAAGGGAAGAAGGAAACTTATAAAAGTATTTGTGCAGTCACTTAAATTGAATGAATAGTTAACTGGAGGTGGTTAAGATCAATCATACAGTAGTAATTCCCAATGGATACAAATCAATTCTAAATTTAAGACAGACTGAAATGGCCATAAATGAGCTAAAGAAGCACTTTGAAGAAGAGCTCTCTGCAGCACTGAATTTAATTAAAGTATCGGCCCCTTTATTTGTCAGCGAAGGCAGGGGAATCAACGATAATTTAAATGGTGTTGAAAGAATGGTCACTTTTGATGCCTTGGATATTAAAAATAAACAAATTGAAATCGTCCAATCGTTGGCAAAGTGGAAAAGAATCGCCCTTGCTCGATATGGTTTTGACATTGGTGAAGGCCTCTATACAAATATGAATGCAATTAGAAGAGATGAGCTCTTAGATAATCTTCACTCTGTCTATGTTGATCAATGGGATTGGGAAAAAGTGATTTCAAGGGAACAACGTAACCTCCATACATTACAAGCAGAAGTTTTAAAGATTTATCATGCCATGAAATCAACTGAACGCCATATGTATGAATATAACCACGTGCTAACACCTGCATTGCCAGAAAGCCTTTCCTTTTTTACTACCCAGGAACTAGAGACTCTGTACCCAGATCTCACTCCGAGTCAAAGAGAGAATACTGTTACTAAAGAATATGGAGCCGTTTTCATTATGCAAATTGGCGGTAACTTACGTTCTGGAGAAAAACATGATGGACGGTCACCAGATTATGATGACTGGAATCTAAATGGAGATCTTCTATTTTGGAATCCTATTTTAGAGAGAGCTATTGAAGTGTCATCAATGGGAATAAGAGTTGATGAAAAAGCACTGCTAAAGCAATTAACGCTTGCAAACAGCGAGGAACGGAAAGAATTAGAATACCATCAATCCATATTAAGTGGAAAGCTTCCTTTTACAATAGGCGGAGGAATTGGGCAGTCAAGGATATGCATGTTTTCCCTAAAGAAAGCACATATCGGCGAAGTTCAAGCTTCGGTCTGGAATGATCAAATCGTAGAAGATTGCGAAAAGAATAATATTATTTTGTTGTAATGTGGTGAAAGAATCCTCATCTCTACTGATGATGAGGATTCTTTGATGCAATCATTTCTTTCTATTAATCATCTAACTCTACAAAATCTTCATGTTTGAATACCATTGACAATACTTGACGTCCATCGAAGGTCGTACCTGATAATGTTACTACAATGCCTTCTGCATCTTCATCGGTATCACCAGCAATTTCAACACGCAGCATATTGTTCCCCGTGAAAGTATTTGCTCCAGATTCTATTCTGACAACTGCACAGTCTCCTGCAGGAATAACGACTTTTTCACGGAAAAATTGTACTTCTGGCGGAGTGTTAGGTGGGTATAAAAGAATATCTGCACATTTATGAACAGTCAATATCACAGATGAAGTAGTGTCCGCGAGATTTTTGAAACCAATAAATAAATACTGTACGGCGCCTGTAGCTGTATTATCAATAGATAATGGTACAAAAAATGGGCCTGATGTGATTCTGTTAGCCATTCGGAAATCCCTCCTTTCCTTATGAATGTGCTATATCTATATTCCAACTTGATTGATACTGAATGGACAAACTGTTCACTATAAACGCCAAATTTTAAAATTTACATTTCTTTAATAAAAAAAGAAGAGGCCGCAAAGGATCAGCCTTCTTCTCAAATGATTTATTCTTACTTTTGGGGCGGTAAAACCGCTCCTTATCGACCACGAAACTCCACACCAAGTTCAGCTAATTGTTCCTGTGCCTCCTCTTTATTGTGCATTTACCTGAGCAGCTGGTTGGTGGTTTTTTCCTCCTTTAAGATTAACTTGAGTTTCTTAATGTTTTCTGTTATTCTATAGAAGAATTATTTTTGACCGGTGTAAAGAATAGACTTTTCGTTCTGATGATCGCTTTGGGCAAGGATAGTAACAATTGTGCACAATGCACTGGGAGGCAACAAATATGGAACAAGGTACAGTTAAATGGTTTAATGCAGAAAAAGGATTCGGATTTATCGAGCGCGAAGGTGGAGAAGATGTATTCGTTCACTTCTCTGCAATCCAAAGCGATGGTTTCAAATCATTAGACGAAGGTCAAAAAGTAACATTTGACGTTGAGCAAGGCCAACGTGGACCACAAGCTGCTAACGTTCAAAAAGCTTAATTTTGACTAAAACATGCAAAAAACAGACTCTTGTACAAGAGTCTGTTTTTTTGTTTGTTTATATTAATGCTGAAAAAAGCCCTACTCGAGGATCGAATAGGGAATAAAATGTTATGTTTCCTTTTTAGTCATTTTTCATTAACTCATCTTCGAAGTAAAAAGTTGAAGGGTGCTCTTTTACAGTATAAGAATACTGTTTCATATTTTTTACATACATCCATTTATTTATTGTTACATATTCATCTGTTGTTCTGATTGTTACTCTTTCCCCACTCTGAAACTTATTTTTACCCGCCACACTTACACCTCTTTTTTTATAAGTCCAACGCTAATCTTTGTTCATGAGTAGCGATTTGCTTTTTTATTATTTGTATTCCTATCAATAATTATAAGAACACTCGCTTATTCCGACGCATACTTAATAATCCCGTGTAAATAAACGGAGTATTCCCGTTCCAAATACTCTCTTAATTTAATTCTTCCTTCACTTTCTAACTCTGTCGTCCATTCTCGAATGTTCTGTTCATCACTCGTCTTCGCAGTTGGAATCTCAATTGTGAAAAAATTTCCTTGACTAGCTTTCTGCAGGTTTTTTAATAATATTTCCTTATTCATCGGGTCATCCCTTTCTGTACTACATTAAAATATTCGACATACACAAATAAATACCTTGTAATCTGAACATTTTTAACGAGAAAACCCCAATAGGGAGGCAGACTGCTATTCATAGGTAAAAAGAAGCCGTTTCTAAGAAGCGGCTCCCAATACCTGCTTGAATTTTACTTCTGCGAATCTTTTAGGGCAGGTTCTTTAGTCTGGGGTGGTGATAAACGGTCTAAAGCATCCGCAATCCTTTTTAATTGTTTAATCATTTCTTCGGACTGTTGATCGTTCATACCTATTCACATCCTCCCTAAGTCGTTTTGACTTAAATTAAATATAACATAAACCTGATAATTTTGATTGTTATCTAAAGTTGATGTTTTTTTAACGAGAGAATCAGGTTGATTTAAAGAGTATTTCCTATGAGAAATGCTCTTTATTTTTTCTAAAAAGTAAGTAAAATCCAAACAATAATAATTTAGTTAAATCCAATAATTATTTATTGTAAATCGATAAATAATATGCTAAATTCAATATGACACTAAATAAACGAGGTGCTTTTTATGAAACGAGGTTCAACACTTTTTTTAAAGGTGGCTGTTATTTTTATTGGGATTCCAGTACTAGCGGCATGTCTATTCTTGCTGCCACAGATAGCGAATGAAGCAAATGAGGCGGCAAGTAGAGGCTCAGATTTGGCTTTTGTGGTTTATGCCATTTTAATGGTTATGTATGTTTCGGCGGTCCCGTTTTACTTCGCATTGTATCAATCATTTAACCTTTTAAGCTATATCGATAAAAACCAAGCTTTCTCGGAGTTATCTGTTAGGGCTCTAAAGAAAATCAAAAACTGTGCCCTTATTATCAGTGGATTATATGTTGTAGGAATTCCATTCGTCTATATTCTTGCTGAGGTAGATGACGCACCAGGTCTCATCCTTGTCGGAATGGTCATGATTTTTGCTCCACTAGTGATTGCTGTATTCGCGGCGGTTCTGCAAAGGCTCTTACAACAAGCGATTGATATAAAATCAGAAAATGATTTAACGGTTTGAGGTGAAAACAATGGCGATTATAATCAATATCGATGTAATGCTGGCTAAAAGGAAAATGAGCGTAACAGAACTTTCGGAGAAGGTTGGAATAACAATGGCTAACCTTTCTATTTTGAAAAATGGCAAAGCAAAAGCGATTCGAATATCTACATTAGATGCGATTTGTAAGGCTTTAGACTGTCAGCCAGGGGATATCCTTGAATATCAAACTGACGCTGACATTCAAGAATAAGGAAATGAAGGGGGTGGGGGGAAATTAAAAGGACTTTTCTACTTTTCATTACAATTTGTCTTATGGTTTTATTGTCCGCTTGTAAGGGGGCTTCAGGTAATCCTATTGAACTAAATGAGAATAATATGATCGTTAACATTAAGAACAACAGTCAATTTGATTTTTATGGACTAGAAGCGGCGATCCTTGACCATTCACCAGGTGTGGTGAATGCCGATGGCTCGCTTGTTGCAAAAGGACAGGAACTCAGGTTTGAATTATTAAAAGAAGATTTTGAGTTAGAGGGAGAAGCTGAAATGGAATTTTTCATTTTGACAGACACTAACACTGATGATGACGGAGATCGAGTACCCATCAACAAAAAATTGACTCTTGAATTAGCAAGTAATAAGGAGATTTCTCTCGAATTGACAGGTGATTCGATACAAGAAGCTGATATAAATTGGGGAAAGTGAGCGGGTGAATTCTAGCTCAAATCATCCTGTGATTCAGACAACATGCTTTTTAAGCGGAGAATTTCCCTCTATGTATTGAGAGGAGTCTTAAGAAGCAGTAATAAGCGGAGAAATTACCCTTATCCTCTCTAATTAAGGCAAAATCCAAAGATTTGGATGATATAACGGGAAAATCTGCCCTTATTTTTAAAGGAATATAGGTATTCCCCAATTTAAGGGTAATTTTTCCCTTTATTTTTCAACACAGTTCAATCAACATATTTGCCCAAACTATTGATAAAGAAATAAAAAATAGTGTGAGAAATCAATACGATTTCTCACACTAGCAGTTTACTGGAATGCAACTTTATAGAGAACCCGTTTGTAATGGGAGGGAGGCGGTCTTTTTATACACTTTCCTGCCTAACAAGATTAGTAGGATTCTTTCTTTTGAAAAGTTTAGTATTCGTCCCAACATATACACCTGAAAGAACAAAAGCTGCACCAACGCCATGTGCCCAGGTGAAGGTTTCGCCCAAGAAAATCGTCGCCATAATAACGGCAGAAACAGGCATGACGTTAATAAAGATTGATGCTTTAGCAGCGCCCACTTCTTTGATCCCGTTGTAGTACATAATAAAGGCAATGACCGTAACAAATATGCTCATATGAGCAATTGCAATCCAAGTGGCGCCGCTCGCTTGAGTTACATCTTGCCACGTAGTTTCGGTAACAGCTAAAGGGAACAATAACAAGGTTCCAAAAGCAACGGCATAGGTCGTTGATTCAACCGAACTGTACTTCTTCAAAACTACTTTTCCCACAACACTATAGAGAGCCCAGCAGACAACAGCCCCAAGCAGAATAAAATCGATTGGTTCAAATCCGAACTGGAAAAGCGCTAGTACATGTCCGTCCGTAATAATAAACACGACACCGATCAGCGCAATCGCCATTCCGATTACATTGTTCTTTGTGATCCTTTCTTTTAAGAACAAGCCCGATAACAGAACAATCAATACCGGATTGGAAGCGATAAACAACGAGCTTTTGATAACAGGTGCATGTTTCGTGGCTAGGAAAAAGAAAATATTGTATAACGCAATTCCAGTCAATCCCAAAACAGCAAATAAACCATAGTCCTTCAAAGTCGGTTTCTTCCGATTCTTCTCCATGATCCACATTAATGGAAAAAGTAAAATTGCCGCTCCTAAAAACCGAAAAAAGGCAACCGTGGCAGGCTGGAAATCCTCGACAGCTACCTTCCCAGCAATAAATGCACTTCCCCAAGTGGCGGTTGCCAATACCAGCATCGAATAGGTGAGATATGTCCTCTTTTTCATCGTTTCCCCTACATTCTATTATTATTTATAGATAGTATTGTACCATCTTTTTCGAAAATCGAAATACATTTTTTGTAAAAGTAAGGATTAACGATTGATATTATAACTACCCAATATTCAAGATAGGCACCGTTAAAAGGGATGTATTTTTATAAAAATAGTCGGATTTCCTCAATTTATGTTATTCTAATAAAATCAAACAATTCCAAACTTTATTGACATTAATAGTTTGCAAATGTAAATTATTAATATATTTTGTAAAAATTCTTTATTTTTTAAGAAATTTTTGAGGGGGAAATACTAGAAATGAAAAAACTATTGTTTATCTTGGCAGCCTTCATGCTGGTGCTCTCGTTAAGCGCATGTGGTGAGGAGAGCAGTACGGCAAGTGAGGGAAGTGGAGAGACCGCAAAAAAAGTAGCAATCATGACTCCATATTTATCGTCTGTTACCACGAAACAAATGGTAGATACATTGGAAGCAAGTGCTAAGGAAAAAGGTTGGTCAGCAAATATCGTTGATACGAATGGTGATGTAGGTGCACTGGCATCACGGATGGAAGATGTTATCTCCTCTAAAGTAGATGCGATTATTTTGGTAAGTACAGATCCAAATCAAGTGCAATCTCAAATTCAAAAGGCTAAGGAAAATAACATTCTCGTATTTGGAAGTGATTCCAGTTACATTGACGGAATGACTGCTAATGCTACAAGTGATAATGCCGAAATGTCAAAACTGATGACAGAGTACTTAATTGAACAAATCGGTGAAAAGGGGAATTTGATCGTTTTCACACACCGTCCTCATCCAGGTGTGTTAAAGAGAACAGAAATGCTTGATGAGATTTTGAAAGACTATCCAGACATTAACGTGATTACTGAACAGGAAATTAAAGTACCAGGTCCAATTGAAAACGCCCGTCAGCAAATGGAAAGCTTATTGCTTGCGAATCAAGAAGAAGGATCGATTACGGCTGTTTGGGCAGGCTGGGATGAACCGGCTATTGGTGCAGCACAGGCAATCGAAGCTGCAGGTAGAGAGAACATTGTCGTTACTGGAATTGACGGGAACAGCCAGGCTGTTGAAATGATTGAAAAAGGATCTTCTATCAAAGCTACTGTGAAACAAAATTTCGACGGAATGGCTGAAATTGTTATTGAGCAAATGGAAAAAGCTTTTAACGGAGAAGAAGTGGATGGTACTGAGCTATATGCACCAGCGGAATTAATAGAAGGAAAGTAACGAGATCGATATAGGAGGAGGTAACATGGCATTACTTCAGATTGACAACATCTCCAAAGTTTTTGGAAAAACAAAAGCATTGGATGACATCTCAATGTCCATCCAAGAAGGGGAAGTTCATGCATTAGTGGGGGAGAATGGCGCCGGGAAGTCTACTCTTATTAAAATTCTAACGGGTGTTTATTCTCCAAGTGAGGGCCAGCTCCATTGGCAGGGCAAACCCGTGTATGTCAGCAGCCCAAAGGATGCACAGGATATCGGAATTAACGTCATTCATCAAGACAGGCAGCTGATCTCTTCCTTTACAGGTCTAGAAAATTTATATCTCAATAAACCGTACCCTAAAAAAGGACTGCGCATTAATTGGCAGGCAATGAAAAAAGAAGGGGCAGAATTAGCAGCAAGATGGGGGATGAATATTCCCCTTCAGAAAACAGTCTCCGACATGACCCCTTCCGAAAGAACGATGCTCGAGATCGCGCGTTGTATGATGTCAGAATCGAAACTATTAATCTTAGACGAACCCACTGCTTCTCTAACAGACAAAGAATCTGAACTTTTATTTCAATTCATAGAACGAGTAAGAAATGAAGGAGTAGCCGTTATTTATATTTCACATCGTCTGGAAGAGGTTATTAGCCTATGTAATAGAGTTACGGTGTTAATGGGCGGAAAGCTCATCAAGACTTTAGCAAAAGAAGAAGTAACAGAGGAACGTCTCGTTTATTACATGACGGACGGTCAAACTTCTGTTAAAAAGGGGAAGCAAACAAAGCGAACCAACGGGAAAGCGCTCGTAAAGGTACAAGATTTGAAAACGGCTGACGGAACGGTGAGAAAAGCAAATTTAGAATTATATGAAGGAGAAATTCTCGGCGTATACGGCCTCGCCGGTGCAGGAAGAACAGAAACGATGGAAGCAATCTACGGTCTGAGAAAAGTAGAGTCAGGCACTATTACCCTTCATCAACAACAGGTTCCGAAACCAAGCCCTTCAGAAGCAATCTCTAAAGGAGTCGTTCTGATCCCGGAAAATCGTCATGAAGATGCGTTAATTATGAACAATTCCATCTTGGAAAATATGTCTCTGCCTATCTTGAAAAGAATGACAAGAGGCGGGATCTTACAAAAGAAAGAGGAAAAAAGTTTAATCAAAAAAGAAATGGAACGATTCCAAGTAAAGGCTTCAGGCATCCATCAAACAGTTGGGGAGTTAAGCGGCGGAAATCAGCAAAAGGTTGTTTTCGCAAAAGCATTGTTGACCAACCCTTCTATTTACATATGCGATGAGCCGACTCAAGCTGTCGATATTATGACTAGACAGGAGATACACCAATTTTTAAGAGGACAAGTTGGCGAGAACAAGGGCGTGATTTATGTTTCCTCTGATTTGCACGAAATCTTAGAAATTAGTGACCGCATTATTGTCATGAGTGAGGGAGAAACAGTCGCCAATTTACAAAATGATCATTTAAAGCCAGACGATATATTAGAAATTTGTTATAGGTTTCAGAAGGGGGTTGTAACGCAATGATGATTCAGACAGAAAAAGGCCCCAAAAAACGATGGAACATTAATATGCTTAGTTCCTACGGGACAATTATAGCAGGAATTCTCATCGTCCTTATTTTTAGTCTATTAAGTCCATCTTCCTTTGCGACAGTGGACAATTTTATGAACATTACCAGACAAATTTCTTTGTTAGTCGTGATTGCAATTGGGGCCACGCTGGTCATGTCAGTGAATGAATTTGATTTATCAATCGGAGCGATGGCAAGCTTGGGTGGTGTGGTATCAGCAAAGCTGGCAACAGAAGGGGTTCCGATTATCCTTTGCGTTCTCATTCCGTTATTGGTTGGTTTATTTGTAGGGGCGGTCAACGGTTACATTATTACCCGTTTTAATGTTTTGTCGTTCGTCACTACATTAGCAATGGGAACGGTTATTGGCGGGTTTACGTTCTGGTTTACCGAAGGGGCAACCATCTTTGAAAATATCCCTGAAGGATTTAAATGGCTAGGCCAGACTGTTGTTGCCGGCATTCCAATGTTATCGATCATGATGGTCATCATCGTCCTTGTGTTTTGGTTCTTCATGTCGCAGATGGGAATAGGGCGCCGTTTCTATGCGATTGGTGGAAACGAACGAGCATCAAGGGTTTCAGGTGTACCAATCCAGCGATACAAAACATTAGCCTTTGCGCTTTGCGGAATGTTAGCAGCTTTTACAGGTGCCTTACTCGCATCACGTCTCGGTTCAGCTCACCCAACAGGTGGAGATGGCTATTTCTTAAATGCGTATGCTGCTGTCTTTCTTGGAATGACAGTGGTCAGAACCGGCGTGCCGAATATATTTGGAACGTTATTTGGTGCAGCAGTCCTCGGAATCCTTGCGAATGGCTTAACGATCTTGCAGATTCCGACGTTTTTACAGAATGTCATTACAGGGCTGATCATCATCGCAGCACTTATAATTCAAAAGCTTGGCCGTGAAAAGGGATGAAGTGACATGATGAAGGCTGCCATTCTGGGAATGTTCGGCCTTCATTTAGGACCTAATGAAACAAAGGATGAAAAGGATGTGTAAAAATGAGCTATATTGCCGTTTTTGATCTAGGAACAACAGCGATAAAAGGAGTGTTAGTAAGCCGAGATGGACAGCTTCATTTTGGGCATGCCTTACCGATCGAGACGAAATATGGTTACAAGCAAGAAATCGAACAGAATCCAGAGCAGTGGTGGGAACGTGTTCAATGTATTACCCGCCAGTGGTTCTCTGAGGATGGAGTATCTCCTGAAACCATTGAAGCAGTGACCTTTAGCGGACAAATGGAGGATGTCATCTTAATTAAAGAGGGAGAGCCTGCGACAAATGCCATTCTTTATTCTGATCAGCGTGCTGCAAAAGAAGCGGAATTGATTCAACAGAAGATTCCTCAATTAAGTGAAATTACGGGAAATGGGATTACTTCATCAACGCCCCTCGCTAAATTATTGTGGCTGAAAGAGCATGAGCAAGATGAGAAAGGCGAGGAAGTTCACGTTGTTTTTAGTGCAAAAGATTATCTTATTTATAAATTGACGGGCAGGATCGTAACCGATATTGTCACAGCAGCCACAACAGGAATGATGAATCTTCAAACAAGAAAATGGCATGCTGATTTATTGAGTTTATTACATATTGAAGAGTTCGTATTACCGAATCTTTTATCACCTGAAGAGAAGGCGGGCAAGGTTTCCACAAATGGGGCGAGCCAAACAGGGTTCCTAGAAAACACACCTGTCCTCTGCGGCGCTGGAGATGCTGGTGCGAGCACACTGGGTGCTGGGGCCATACTCGAGGGTGATTGTTATATGTATTTAGGAACGACAGGATGGATTGCCGGGCCAACGAAGGACTATTCCCCTCAAGATAACGGGGTGTTTACATTGGCACATATTGTCCCTGATTTGAATATTGGTATTGCTCCTTTATTAAATGCGGGCAATGTACATGATTGGGCAATGAAGACCTTTTTGGGGTGTGACGATTATGACGCCCTTGAGGAGGAAATGCAAAAATCGCCGCCAGGTGCAAATTCTCTATTCTTTTTACCATACTTGCATGGAGAACGATGCCCGATTCATGACAGTGACGCAAAAGGAGCTTTTTGGGGCATTGGACCGGAAACAAAGAAAGCAGATTTCTTAAGGGCGGCTCTCGAAGGGATCTGTTTCTCTCTTCTTCAAATTACAGAAATGCTAGTCGGAAGTGAGGTTGGCTCGATCGCGCTAATTGGCGGCGGGGCCAACAGCAAAACATGGTGTCAAATGATTTCGGATATGACCAATAAAACGGTAAGGGTACCACATAATACGGAGTATTTACCATCTCTTGGGATTGGAGCAACAGCCTTTAAGTACTTGGGCTGGACAGAGAACTATCGGGATTTTGTAGAAGAGTACATAGCATCCTCCGCAAATTCAGTGAATTACTACCCGAACGCAGAACATCATGAACTTTATGCTGAGCTCTATAAGAAGTATAAAAAACTATATCCTTCCATGGAGAAGATGTACCGTTAACATTCCAAAGGACCGACTGTTCTAAGAAACAGTCGGTTCTCTATTTTTTAAATCCTCTATATTGTCCTGTCGTTAATTCTTGTAAATACTCATTAAGCTCCGGCATTTCCGCTTCTCTTGCCAGGCGGATAGCTAACTCGATATCATATGGAACGCGGACAAGCTGAATGGAGAAAAGTCCATTTTTTTCTTGATTATATTCCCCTTCTAAGATCGCATAGGAGGCGGAGGTTAGGTCAAGCGGGTTTCCAACACTCCCCACATTACATAATGTTTTTCCTTTAATATGCTGTTGAAAGGCATTATGAACATCTCCATAAAGCACGACGTCGGGTTCCTTTTTTCCAGCAGTATTTTCGGTGTGCTCCGTGTTTTCGAACATACTCAAGCGCCGGTCGATCGTGTCCCACGGCTGGATTCTTTCATACACACTTCTTGGTGAAGCGTGAAACATGCGAATCAGCTTTCCACTCATCACAAACTCAACTGAAAACGGCAGTTCGCATAAATAGTTCATATGCTGCTTCGTTAATTGGTTTTGGTGCCAATTGATGACTTCAGAATCTTGAGGTTTCGGAATAAAATCATCCCAATTACCTTTAATTACCGTTTCACAATGATTTTGAATCATGTCGATGGACTCTCTAGATTGTGGTCCTTTGCCAACTAAATCACCGAGACAAAGGATTCTTTTAATGTTTCTAGCATGTATATCAGCAAACACTGATTGTAGTGCAGGGATATTCCCATGGATATCAGAAATAACAGCGATTTTTTCCATTTTAAAAAAACTCCTAATTGATTGATGTAAAATACTTCTCGATTTGCCTTCTCATATCCTCCTTATTTTCCCGGAATTGTCGATGTCGATGACCATTACTTCCTGAAGGATGAGGAAAACCCTTTAAAAGAGGCTTATTTTTACAATAGAACTCAAGAACGCTGCTGACATTTACGCCTAAAGGAATAATCAAGGGATTTTCAAGTCTAGCGATATCATTCATAAAAGTGCTTTTTACAGATTGTAACAGTATTTCTGTCCGTAATATATTGGGCCGTGATCCGTTGAAATTTTGGCCATTGAAAAATACAGCATGCGGAAGGATGGAGGTATTATATACAAGATGACTGGCTGTACTAAATAGCTCACTTGAAGAGGAAATGCCCAGGTGCTGCGGCAAATCAAGTTCATCTAGCATGCCCACGAGGTTTTTTCTCATCGTCCCTTCAAAACTTGCCCTTTTTTTCACTTGGTGAAGAAGTTCTTCATCCGGTAAATGTTTATTCTCAATCACCGTTGTATATGCTTTTTTCATCTGGTGAAGTCCAGGTGTAATGCCAGCAACCACCACTCTGGCTTTCTCGTTTATGTAATCGAAAGGTGTGTAATACATTTCAAGCTTTTTGTTCTCATCTTTTTCCAATAAAAAAGTTGGAACTAAAAGGTCACTTTCTGATAATGGCAGTAACAGTGTCAGTATTTTTTCTTTATATAGATGAAATTTAGACCCAGTAACCAATCCCATGTTCATTCCCCTAATCTGTACAAAGTTGCCAACTATATTTTACAGTAATGAATTTAAAACTGCTAATCAGCAAGAGATTATTGATGCCATCTCGTTTTTTAAGGATAGAACATTTGGTAAATATGGTATATTTAGACAGAGAGGAGTTGATTATCATTCAAACGAAAGTAAAGTTCCCATTTATTTATTTTTTTGTAGAACCCAATGTGGTCTTTGTTTTTAAAATAAAAACGACAGATTATGTAACGGTATCTACTGTGTCTGACAATGGTGAGTGGGAAACGTATGAATTGATGCAAGGTGAGACATTTGATGCCTTTCATCATGAAGAAACCAAACCTCTTGAGGGCAGAGGATACTTCATTCAACATAATGATTTAAATGCAATGGTAGAAATGATTAATAAAACCATACAACTTCACCGTCGTTATTCAAGGATTCACAGCGGAGCGAGTGTACATATTGTATCACCGGAATTTGCGGCTGGGACATTACGAGTGGGATTACAACATCCAAAGACTGTAATTGGTTTTCCAGACTTTCTTTCAATTGGTCCTTTATGGAAGCTGGATGAAAAAATAGGCCAAGTTAACCGTGAAGAATGGTTAACTGACAACATTAATTTTGAATTGGATGAAGTTGAATATCAAACTAAATGCAACAATGTACTGCGTGAAATCGAGGATCTCTCAAGCGACGTTCCGATCTATATCTGGTATGGAGAGAACGCTGATGAACAAACAGGACTTCGTTTTATTTTAAATGTGTTGAAAAATAAAGAGAATGATCTTTTTCTGATGAACTCTACAGCACTATATAAAAAATATTTTCCCACTAAAAAGAATGAAAACTCTGTTTTTCATACAGGACAGATTGAACCGAAAGAAATAAAATTTCTATTTGAAAAAGGAGAACATCATCCATTATCACAACAGGAAAGAGTGCATTACCAAAGTCAATGGGAATCTTTATCTCAAACGAAAGAAGTCCTTCGTGTATGGGAAAAAGATAAAATCATCGGGGTTCCAGAAGATTTTTATGATGAAATAATCATCAAAACTCTAGAAAAGCTGCACCATGATCAAGAAAACAAGGATTTTATTAACACGGGGATGGTGATCGGATCTATATTAGAAGAAATGGAAGAGCCCATTGGTCATTTTTATTTAGAATATCGAATTAGACATTTGATCTACAGCGGGAAACTTGAGCTAAAGGGAATCCCAAAATCGATGAGGCATTATCGGATCAAACTGCGTTCATGATTTTAAGGGGAAGAAAGGAGGCAATGCTATGGGTTGGCTTAATGTTGGAAGTCTTGTGCTTGGACTTATCGCTTGGATCCTTCCGATTGTGAATCTTACAAGCTATGATAAGCATAACAATCGTAATTGGATCGTTCTTTCTATTATGAGTATCAGCGCCTGTGCAATTGCGCTGTGC
Source organism: Robertmurraya dakarensis (assembly GCF_900156875.1). Classification (GTDB taxonomy): domain Bacteria; phylum Bacillota; class Bacilli; order Bacillales; family Cytobacillaceae; genus Robertmurraya; species Robertmurraya dakarensis. Next base: position 981,483 of record NZ_LT707409.1, read on the forward strand.
TTCCAAATAATTTATAACAATCATTTGGTGAAAATTGAGGATTGGTCTGCTCTGATGGATACGTCGGGTGCTGTGGCATCCGTTTCAGCCGTACTGCTCATTGTTACTTTCCTTTTAAATAGTTTTACAATGTTGGTGCATCGTGCCAAACAGTAATGTAAGGTTAACTCGAATGGTTTTGAATAAATCTCTAGTCTGATAATTGAATTTTGTAAAATAGTACCCCTAGCTAATGAATCTAATTATCCTGTGTAAGAAGAATAAACGGAAAAATTCCCCTTAAATTAGGAAATACCCATATTCCTTTAAAAATAAGGGCAGATTTTCCCGTTATATGATCCAAATCTTTGGATTTCGCCTTAATTAGAGAGGATACTTTTAAGCCCCCTTATTACTGCTTCTTAAGACTCCTCTCTATAAAATAGAGGGAAAATCTCCTCCTATGAATTAAACACCAATCCCAAGAATGCTTTTTCATAAGTTATTTAACCAGGTTTTTCACCTAAGAGAACGCGTTACTGGAAGAAGGTAATGCTTTTTTTAAGAAAATCGTATTGCCCTAGTAAGATGGAATCTAGTTTTATAACTGATTATTAAATTATTCTATACAACTTAATGGATTAATGATATAATTCCGATTAGTTATAATAATCTGAAAAATTAATAAATAATGCTATTTTTCAGTTGTCATCTGAGTTGTAACGCTACTAAAAAGTAGTGGCTATACATAATATGCTGTAAATCTGCCGAACTAGTGAATTTCATTTCAACAGATCGGTATTACTACTATAGCTATTAAATATTGAGGAGGAAAATATATGGAACATATTCTCGTAGATACACAGAATGGAGTTCGAACATTAACATTAAATCGACCTGAAAGAATGAATGCAGTTAACGAACAGCTTGGTACTGAAATCGTCCAAGCTATCATTGAGGCTAATAAGGATGATGAAGTTCGTGTTATTGTCATCACTGGAAAGGGACGCGGATTTTGTGCCGGTCTTGACTTAACTGATTTTGTGAAGAGGGACCCATCCACATATTCTCGTCATAAAAAATTAGATGACTTAGGCTGGATTGGCCATCAAGCATTAGAAATTGTCAATGGTGACAAACCAGTGATCGCAGCCATCAACGGAATTGCTGCAGGTGCGGGACTATCACTAGCACTTGCTTGTGACCTGCGTTTTATCTCAGCTGGAGCAAAAGTAACAGCTGGATACATTCGCCGCGGCTTGAACCCTGATGGCGGAATGACTTATTTCTTACCGCGTTTAGTAGGACCAGCTAAAGCTGCAGAATTGATCTTTACGGGCCGCGACATTCTTCCTGAAGAAGCTGAACAGATTGGTTTGGTTAATGGAGTATTCGCTGATGATGAATTCCAAGATAAGGTGATGGATTTTGCTAGACAGCTAGCTGAAGGTCCGCCAATCGGAATGACGTTTTCTAAGAGATTGCTTGCAGCAAGCGCTGACAGCGACCTTACAAGCATCTTAAAAAGAGAATTAGGTTATATCAAAGTTGGCTTCGGTACAGAAGACGTAAAAGAAGGCGTAAGAGCCTTTGCAGAAAAACGCAAACCTGTGTTCCGTGGAGAGTAAGTTGCTAACTAAGGAAAGCATGAGATCACCCTCATGCTTTTTTCTATTGTGAAACAAGAAAATTCGGGTCGTCCCTGTGACCTTATGGACCAAATTGAGCCTTAAAGGAGGGAAAGTGGACGTAAGAATGTTTCTTATGGACCAATGGAATTGAAAATGGCCCCAGTTCGTCCATAAGAAAGCTTCTAAAGGCCAAAATAGGGTAGAAATTGAAGGGAATGGTTCTTAAGAGCACACAAAGGGGTAAAAACAAGATAGAGGAAAATAAAAACTAGATTCATAACTATATCAGGATAGACAAACCGCTGCATAATGAAGTAAAATTTAATTATATTAATATTCATAATTATAAAAAAATAAATAAAGGAGTTGTTCCATATGGCAGTGTCTTACATTGAGCATGTTAGACGGAGATTTCCGAACGTACCGCCGTATCAGTGGCATGAGTCAACTGATGTACCGTTCGCTGAATTACAGAAACCGCTGAGTGAAGCGCGAGTTGCTTTGCTTTCTACTGGCGGAGTATACCTTAAGGATCAGCAGGCGTTCAAGCCGGACAAGAACGATTTAACTTATCGAAAAATATCCAAGGACACCGACCCTCGTGATTTGCTTATCAGTCATGATAGTTATGATCATAGCGGTGCAAAGAAGGATATTAACTCTGTATTACCGTATCAACGTTTACAGGAACTTGAAGACGAAGGCGTCATCGGGGAGTTATCACAACAGTCTTATACTCTAATGGGACGGATTTTTAAGAAGACAACCCTTCTCGATGAGATTATTCCTGCTATCATTGGGGAGCTGCGTGACGAGAAAGTAGATGCAGCGTTTTTGGTGCCCGTCTGACCTTTATGCCATCAGACCGTGGGTCTGATTTCGCGAGAATTAGAAAAGGCTGGCATTCCAACGGTGACATTGTCATCCGCGCTGGATATTACAGAAAAAGTGCGCCCGCCGAGAACGGTTTTTGTCAATTATCCTCTTGGCCACACTGCAGGAAAACCAAATGATGTGAACGATCAGAAATCTATTTTACAGGAAGCGTTACAAATGCTCCAGCACGCAAAGCCTGGAGAAATCAGAGTGTTGGATAATGTTTGGCATGAAAGTAACTGGGATGAAGATTTACCTAAAATAAATGAGTCAAAATAGATTATTAAATAGAAAACAGAAATCACTTCGCTCTTGATGAAGTGATTTCTGTTTGTTAAGGATTAAACTTGAACCCGACCGCGGAAGAAATTAGCTCATAAGGATGAATTTCATTTGGGCCGTATCTATAGAAAAACAATAATATCAAAAGTATTCCAAAAATAATTCCAATATGTTCCTATTTAATTTCTATCTGGGAAAACCTAGTAATAGACAGGTATTTATGAATAATCATAAGTTTAATAAATTTCTAAATTTTATGTTGACAAAACATTAAAAATATTTAAAAATACAATTATAGTTATTATTTGAAAACGTTTACATAGTATGGTTAAAAGCATCAACTACGTTCCGAAAATTTGATAGTAACTATATTCATAATGCTAAGGGGGATTTCAATGAAATCAAAAAAGTTTAAGTTGTTAGCGGCAGTAATTACAAGTTTTTCTATTTTTGCAGCGGCATGCAGTTCCAGTTCTTCAAATACGGACAGCCAAAACGGAGGAGAGAAAGAAGGAAATACGGCAAAGGAAGAAACAGTCACCCTTAAGGTTGCGACCTATTTCGCCAATACCTCGCAAACATATAAATTTGTGACAGAACCGTGGATGGACAAAGTAACAGAACTTACGGAGGGCAAAGTGCAATTTGACGTATATCCAGGAGAACAACTAGGTAAAGCCCATGATATGATTAATTTAACAAAGGACGGCGTAACAGATATCAGTGTGTACCCAGCTAACTACTTTGCAGATACAATGCCATTAAGTAACACGCTGGCTGGTATGCCGGAGCTAAGTATAAATTCAGATCAAGGAACAAAAGCGTATTATGATTTAGTACAGCAGAACGAAACCGTTTTAGAAACGGACTTTTTGAAAAACGGTGTAAGGCCGCTGACCTTTAATGTCTCGCCAACATACGAAATATGGACAACAGGGAAAGAGATTCGTGTTCCTAGTGACCTAAAAGGATTAAAGGTTAGAACGCCGGGTGGAGTAGCAAATGAATTCTATGAATATATGGGAGTTGTTCCAGTGGCGACCTCTCATTCGGAAGTCTATGAGGCTCTTGAAAAAGGAGTAATTGAAGCTTTAAGTGGATCAAGTGTTTCAGTGGATAGTAACGGAACTACCGAACTTCTGAAATATGCCGTTACTCCGCATATCGGAACGGCTATAAACTGTTTAGTCATTAATGAAAAAGTTTGGCAAGGTCTCTCTGAAGATGTTCAAAAGGCTATGATAGAAGCTGGAGAGGAGATTGCTCAGCAAGCAGTTAAGTATGATGAGGACACGGAAACAATCAATAAAGAATTCATAGAAACGGATGGTGTATTTGCGGAACTAACAGAAGAAGAGCAGGCTGAATGGAAGAAAGTCTCAGAAGAATTTACACAAACTTGGTTAAAAGAGCATCAATCAGATGGACATCCATATGAGGAAGTCATGAATATGTATAAAGAAAACCTTGAAAAATATAAACAATAACGCAAAAAAATCACTTCGTACGCAACGAAGTGATTTTTTCTATTTAGAACTAAGGATGAGTGTGAAACTTTCCCTGTGAAACAAGAAAATGCGGGTCGTCACAGTGACCTTCTATTTTCTCCAACGCACTAGGGTTCCGTCTACACATCATAGATATCACTACATATGCTATAAGGACAAGGCTAGGAGGTGTTTTATTATGAAAAGACAGTACTTTGGAGGTTTTGGTCAAGGTATGGGTTATGGTTATCCGTCCCAACAAGGATATGGTTATCCACAACACCATGGGTATGGAGGTTATCCATCACAATATGGATACGGCAGCCACCCACAACATCATCACGGACATGGCGGCTACCCATCTCATCATGGCCATTCACACCACCACCACGGGCATGGTGGTCATCACCATCCGCATCACGGGCATCACCCTCATCACGGATACGGCGGTTATTATCGTAAGGATTCCTAATTGTAATCGAGTAGGAGGAGGTGATTAACCTCCGACCTCTCACACCACCGTACGTACGGTTCCGTATACGGCGGTTCAATTAAGATTAATGACGCAAGATTTCATAACGTTCATGTAGACTTTTAAGCCCTCGGTTATTCCAATAGGAGTTGCCGAGGGTTTTGTGTAATATTGGACTGTTCGAGATACGCCAATAGCCTTTTCGGCTATTCCCCCATTCATAGGCTTTCCACTCCGGTACACCTAGGTTTATAAGGTTGCGTATCTTCGTCTTTGGTTTCTTCCAGTTTTTCCATAAGCACATACGAAGCCTTCTACGAACCCATCCTTCTAAATCTTTGAAGATTGATTTCGTGTCAGCTAAAGCAAAATATCCACACCATCCTAACAGGTATTGGTTCAATTTCTGAATCCGATATTCCATTGGATATGGCATCTTTCTTGAGGTGATTTCTCGTACTTTCTTCTTCATTCGCATTAGGCTTTCTTTTGCGATACGAACCTTCGGCTCTTTTCCAGACGTAAAACTAAATCCAAGAAACTTTCGTTTCCAAGGACGGTCTACTGCGGATTTCTTCTCATTCACTTTCAAACGGAGTTTTCTCTCGATGAATCGTTGAATGCTTGCCATTGTTCGTTCTCCTGCCCGTTTTGATTTGACGTAAATATTACAGTCATCGGCGTAACGAACGAATTTATGCCCTCGTTGTTCTAACTCCTTATCTAGTTCGTCAAGAACTAGATTAGAAAGTAATGGACTTAATGGGCCACCTTGTGGCGTTCCTTCTTCTGTACTTGAAACAACCCCATTAATCATGACACCTGCCTGTAGATATTTGCGGATTAGCTTTAATAGTGGTTTGTCGTAGACTCTCTTCGATAATTTGCTCATGAGTCTATCATGATTTACCTTGTCGAAGAACTTTTCTAAGTCCATGTCTACTACCCACCTGTATCCGTCTTTGATATATCCCTTTGCTTTCCTTACTGCGTCATGTGCACTTCGATTTGGTCGAAATCCATAACTATGTTCGGAGAACATTGGGTCATATATCTTCGATAATACTTGGGCAATCGCTTGTTGTATCAAACGATCTGTCACGGTTGGAATACCTAGTAGCCGAACACCGCCATCAGGTTTCGGGATTTCGACTCTTCGGACAGGCATCGGCTCATATGTACCCTCGAATATTGCCTCTTTAATGGATGACCAGTTTTCGACTATGTGCTGTCGTAGGTTTTGTACGGGCATCATATCTACTCCGTGGCTTCCTTTATTCTGTTCTACACGCTTTAGCGCTAAAAGCATATTCTCCCGTGACAGGATTTGATTCAAAAGCATCGTTATTTCTTCCTTCCGTGAATAGCTTATCTTCTTATAACAGTAGTCACTCCACCCTCCAAAAGGTCCCCCACGGAATTCACCGTTTCCTTCCTCAAGTGAGGTACTACGTTTTCTGTGTTCATCATGACTAACTGAATACCAAGGGCTATTCTCTCCTAATTGTTCAGTCCTTCCGAATCGTTCTAGACCGATTCGTACTATGACCTCTGCTGACTTCTGATGGTTCAGCTACTTATCACTAAGTAGGTTATGAAGAGTACTTCACGTATCCATCAGACCTCCCCGGGTAAGAGTGCAATCTTTCCTTCCAACTATCTGCTTCATTTACTCTGCATCACCTTTGACAGAAAGGACTTTGTTTTGTTTTGCAAACTCATCCAATGATACCTAGCCTTGTATGAAGTTCGTGTTCCTCAGACCGGAAGTTTGCCGCTCGCTTCCTTCAGATTCCGCGTCACCACGGACACCCTTGCGTTAAGCTAACCGTTACTTCTGCCTTCACGGTTCGGGACTTTCACCCTAGAGATTACACCCATGCCGGGCGCACAAAAAAGAGGGCAGCACGTCTTGCGGCTGCCCTTTTATGAATCTCTAGAAGAGGGGCATGCTAATATGGGAGGGCATGCTTATGATTATTTTTCATGGTTCTTTAAAAAGATTTGATCATTTTAGTAAGGATGTAATGGTTCAAAACTTTAATAATGATATCGATACAATTGGATACTGGTTCACATCTGTAATTGAGGCAGCGAAGCCTTTTGCGTTCGGGACTGAAATGGTGCACGAAAAATCTGAAACCGAGTTCTGGGACGATGGGGAACCGAAAGTCTTGCAAGTGGAAAGGGAAGTGCATGGTTTTATTTATAAAGTCTATTTGGACGAAGCTGACTTAAAGGTATACAACGCTGAGGATTCCTATGACGCCTTTATGAGAGAACGAGATAAATTCTGTGACTATTTAGGTTCTAGAAGAGGAAACATGAGCTGGAAGGATGGAGCCATCCTATTAAATAAAGTAGAAGCTAATGCAGCATTTCGTAAACATCTCATGAGACAGAGCTATGATGGCCTCGTCATACGAAACACTTCAATACATAATATACATACAGACTTATATTGTATTTTTTCAGAAAAGCTTCTACCAATAATAGATGTCGTATCTGTGGATGATATTTAACATGACTTACTATAATGTAACATGCAGCTGACCAAAAAGGGGAACAGCTGCATACCTTCACTGTATATTATATTTTTTTATTTTTGAATAGAGCCATGGGCGGCTGATGCCGAGTAATTTACTCGCTTTAGTCTTATTTCCATTCGCTTCCTTCAAGGCGGATTGAATCATTTCCTTTTCGGATAATTGCATCATATCTTTATAAGTTGAATTTGTCCGCTCAGGAAACACAGTATAATCAGCCAAACGATCAAACGCAGGAATATCCACTGCATCTATGTAATCGCTTGTTTTGAGGTTTGCCGCTCTTTCAAGTACATTATGCAATTCTCTTACGTTTCCAGGCCAGGAATGCTTCATTAATTTTGTTAAGGCAGAATGTGTAACTCCTCTTATATAAAATCCACTCTTATTCAGCCTTTTGATCACCTCTTGAATAATATCTGGTAAATCTTCCATTCTTTCTCGTAAAGGCGGAATGTTCAAACGAATAATATTTAATCGGTAGTATAAATCTTCTCGAAACTTTCCGTCCTTTATTAGTTCTTCAATATTTCGATTCGTTGCCGCAATGATTTTTGTATTTAAATGGATGGTTTTCGAACTTCCTATCGGTTGAAATTCTTTTTCCTGTAGAACACGCAGTATTTTTGTCTGAAGTGGGAGGGGCATGTCCCCAATTTCATCTAAAAAGATGGTGCCGTTTTGAGCAAGTTCGAATTTTCCTTTGACCCCGCCTTTTTGGGCACCTGTAAAAGCACCATCTGCATAACCAAACAGTTCTGATTCTAGCAGTTCGGATGGAATAGCTGCACAATTCACTTGAACAAAGGTTCCCTTTTGACCAGAGCTGGCATGTATGCCTTGTGCAAATAACTCCTTTCCAGTCCCGCTTTCGCCGATAATCAAAACAGTCGACATACTTCTAGAAGCAAGGGTTGCTTCATGCTTTACTTTACGAATAGCATCAGATTCTCCTGCAATATCAAATAATGTATATTTTGTTCCTTTTATTTCATTGATCTCATTTTGATAGGCAGATAACTGTTTTTCAAGTTTTTTCACCTTCGTTAAAGCCTCGTGTAAATGCGTTAAGCCGCGATACGTTATTTTACATATGGCACTGATGGTTTCTCCACTTTCCTTGATAGGCAAAATAGAAATAAGAGATTGCTGGCCATTAATAATTTGAGGAACATTCTGAACACTAATCCCGCTTTTAATGACATTGTCAATTTCGAGTTCAGGAAACAGTTCTGAAGTCGATTTTTCTAAAATAGAACTGCTGGATAATCCAAATAAATCAGTAAACCCCTTATTCACCATGGTAATTTTTGATCTTTTATTAACTAGAATAATAGCGTCATAGGCAAATTCGATCACAGATCGAAGTTTTTGTTCCCACTCCCTTGTCAGCTGCAGCTCGTTAATGGTTCTCTCTATTCTTGTTACATCTTCAATAATAACCATGGCACCTACCAGCTCATCGTGTCTGATTAGAGGATAGCATTGAACATATAAACTTAATCCGTTCAGTGTTAGTTGTTTTTTTGCCGCATTGGACCTTTCCATCAATATCTCTTCAATTAATTCCTTCATCTCACTCAAGTTTTTCATTTGTTTGAATGCATCTGTCTCGTGATGCTTGATATTCAATAGACGATGTGCCAAAGAATTAGAGGCGCTGATTTGAAAATCTTTGTTAATGGAAAACAGGCCAAAATTCAGATGATTAAATAGAAGTTCAAACTGCGATTCCAAATGACTATAGATAAGATTGTACGAACTTAAGGCTTGTTTGGTAGAAATCACACCTATAGGTTTCATTTTTTCATCTACTACTGGAGCATGTCCAATTCTTTTTTGTAGAAGCAATCGCCTTGTCTGATCAATGTTATCATTTGGGCGAATGTAGACAGGTTCAGGTTTATAATAATGATCAATCGTTGTCTCAAAGGATGGTTTGGTCGTTAATATTTTAAAGATTTGGTTTTTGGTAATGATTCCGATCAAATGGTTGAATTCATTGACAACAGGAAGCATATCGGAGTGTGTTTGTGTAAACATTGGAAGCACATCTCCGAGAGTTTGATTTTTGGAGCAGCAAACGAAATTGGTCGTCATGATATCTTTAACGAGCAAAGAAATCCCTCCTCATATGGTGTTAATTATAGCAAAAAGGGTTGCAAGCGTTAACACAATTTGTTAAATATTTTTACACTTTACAATTTTCTGTTAATAATAGTTTACACACTCCTGGAAAAACAATTCATTTTATAGAGGTCACAACTTGGCATAGTTCTTGCATCAATATTTTTAAGCAAATTTATAAGAGGAGGAAATCATGAACCTATCAGCTGCCATTGAAGAAGAAATTACACTGTTTAAGAAATCAATCGAAGCTTTTGCTAAAAAAGAAATTGAAGACCATTATAGCAGATGGGAGGAAGAAGGGATCCTTCCAAAAGAACTGTGGAGAAAGTTGGGAGAAGCGGGATTTCTCTGTGTTGATATTCCAGAAAAATACGGTGGGTTAGGCGCACCTTTCCAATTTGCTGCCAGTATTGTCGATGAATTCAGCAGGCTCGGCTATAATTCCGTTTCCGGCAATATAGCGGTCCATGCCAACATCGTAGCTCATTATATTTTAAATTCTGGTACAGAAGAGCAAAAAGCTCATTATCTGCCAAAAATGGCCTCCGGTGAATACGTAGGTGCCATTGCTATGACAGAGCCTGGTGCCGGCAGTGATTTACAAGGGATTAGAACTTCGGCTAATAAAATTACAGAGACAGGAGAGTATGTCATTAATGGTTCGAAGACGTTTATCTCAAACGGTCAAAACTTTGATTTCGTCATCGTTGTGGCGCGGACAAACCAACAAGTGCCTGCATCAAGAGGGACCAGCTTATTTATAGTTGATGCTCATACCCCTGGATTAACGAAAGGGAAAAATTTAAAGAAAATGGGGCTGCACTCTGCGGATACGTCAGAACTATTTTTAGAGGATGTTACTATTCCTTCCAGTCAAATCCTTGGTGAACTAGATTATGGGTTCATAACATTAATGAAAGAATTACCCCGGGAACGGACGATTCTAGCTGTGGGAGCTTGCGGAGCAATGGAAGGGGCTTTAGAAATCACGGTTCAGTATATTAGTGAGCGGGAAGCTTTTGGAAAGCCACTTAGCCAAATGCAAACCATTCGTCACAAAATTGCTGAAATGACGACGGAAGCTAAAGTGAATCGTGCATACGTGAATCATTGTCTGGCTTTACTTGAGAAAAATCAATTATCTGCAGCTGATGCGAGTATCGCAAAATTATCAACCACTGAAGCACAGGGCAGAATCGTTGATGGATGTGTCCAGCTATTTGGAGGCTACGGTTATATGGAGGAATATCCGATTTCAAGAGCCTATGTAGATGCAAGGGTTCAACGTATTTATGGCGGTACCTCTGAAATTATGAAAGAAATTATTAGTAAGGATATTTTAGGAAAGTAATAGATTTTTTCTACCTGAAGATGTATAAAAAGGGATAATTTCTAAAAAGTATTCTGATTATTCCTACTAATAAATTTATTAACGAGATTTAAGGGGGATTTTGTATATGAAAATAGTAAAAGGATGTCCATCCACATCTATGAATGATGTTCAATTAAATACGACCACATTGATTAAACACGCCGTGCGTAATTTTCCGGATCGAGAAATTCTCTATCGCAGTAGTGATAATCAAGTTCAGTGTTATACATATAAGGATGCGTATACACGGATGATGAAAGTTGCGAACTTCCTTGAAAATAAATTAGGAGTTAAACCTGGTGACAAGATCGGAGTGTTAGATTGGAACACACAGCGCCATTTTGAACTGTACTATGCGATACCAGGTATTGGGTCAACACTTCTGCAAATGAATCTTCGTATTTCAACAGATGATCTATCATATGTCACAAATCACAGTGAAGCACAATATGTGTTTGTCGACGAATCTCTATTATCGGTAGCTGAGGCAATTGCGCCAAGTTTGAAAACAGTAAAAGGGTTTATTGTCATGTCAGATAAGCCTATGTCTGAAATAAAGACGACATTATCTCCAATTTACCATTATGAGGAAGAGATACAGAAAGAAAGCGACTTTTATGACTGGCCGATCATTGATGAAACGACGGCATACAGCGCTTGCTATACTTCAGGTACGACTGGCAGACCAAAGGGTGTGTACTATTCTCATCGTAATATCTATTTGCACACGATGGCCGCGGCTACCTATTTTGGAGTCAACAGCCATGATTGTTTGCTCGTCATTGTACCGATGTTCCATGCTCAATCATGGGGACTCGTTCAAGTAGCAACGATGATGGGGGCGAAAATGATTTTTCCGGGAAGATATGCAGCGGAGGAAACTGCACCTCTTGTGGATCTGATGATTGAGGAAAATGTGACCATTGCAGGTGGTTCACCAGCTATTTTCCTTCCAATGCTCCATTATATTCGAACATTAGAGAAAAAGCCTGACCTTAGCAAAGCAAGATTTTTATCTGGAGCCTCAGAACCACCGGTTTCCATGATGAGGGGCTTTAAAGAACTGACAGGGGCAGAAATTATACATGCGTATGGCGCAACAGAAACGACTCCATTGGTAGCAGGCAACTACCTAATCAGTCCTACTTTACAAGGGAAATTAACAGAGGAAGAAAAATGGGATTTAAAACGGAAACAAGGACTGCCGATAACAGGAATTGACTTTAAGCTATGTGATCCTGAAACGGGTGAAGAGGTGGCGCGTGATGGCAAAACGGTTGGAGAAATTTGCCTGAGAGGCCCATGGATTACAGGTTCCTATTACAATTCCCCGGGAACTGAAAGCAGTTTCCGAGATGGCTATTGGAGAAGCGGTGATGCCGGGACGATCGATGAAAATGGTTATGTGAAAATTATGGACCGAATTAAGGACGTCATCAAAAGTGGTGGTGAGTGGATTTCCTCGATTGATATGGAAAACACGTTAATGGGCCATCCTGATGTTTTAGAGGCTGTTGTCGTCGGAATCCCACATGAAAAATGGCAGGAACGCCCGTTAGCGCTAGTTGTTACTAAAGATAATAAAGAGATTCCTAGAGAAGAACTTGATGGTGTCTTATTCGAACGCTTTGCTAAATGGCAATTGCCAGATCAAATTTTATTCGTCGAAGAAATCGCAAAGACGAGTGTCGGCAAATTTAACAAGAAAGAAATTGTTAAGAAGTACGAAAATCTATACAATGAAGATGAAGTGTCTTCGGAAATTTAACATAAAAAAGAATCCATTTTGAACGTTCAAAATGGATTCTTTTTTTGTTGGTAAACGTTATTCCTGAATGGGACATGAAGGGCCCTGTTTCAAAACATAATTAACCGAACCATTTATTATTAAAGAAATGTCATGAGAGTACCGCCGATGGCACCTGTTAAAACAATGATCCATGGCGGCAGCTTCCAATATACCAGCATGCTGAAAAGGATAGCTGCAAAAGCAAAATCAATCGGAGCTAGGATAGAACTGGTCCAAATCGGATGGTAAAATGCTGAAACTAAAATCCCGACAACAGCTGCATTAACGCCCATCAACGCACCTTTGATTTTGGGATTACGGCGTAGTGAATCCCAAAATGGCAATGTGCCTAGTACGAGTAAAAATGCAGGAAGGAAGATAGCTGCTGTGGCTAATAATCCGCCTTGCCAGCCGCCCATGACCGCTCCTAGATAAGCAGCGAATGTAAAGAGGGGACCCGGAACCGCTTGTGCCGCACCATATCCTGCCAGGAATGCCTCTTCACTTAACATACCTGCCGGAACAAATTCTCTTTCAAGCAATGGTAACACGACATGCCCGCCGCCGAATACCAACGAACCTGAGCGATAGAAACTATCAAACATGGCAATCCAATTGAGAGAAGTGACTTCTCTTAACACTGGCAACAGAAAAAGTAAGCCAAAAAATAAGGTTAAGCAGGCGATTGCAAAAGCTTTCGAAACTGGAAAATGCAATGCTGCATCGTTGTCGTCTAATTGTTGTCGATAAAGTAGAAAGCCAATAAGTCCAGCTAGTATGATAACCCCAACTTGCGTAAAAGCTGTTTGCCAGAGAAGGGTACCAACTAATGCAAATAAAGCGATTGTTTTTCTTGTTAAATCCGGCGTTAAATTTTTCGCCATTCCCAAAATGGCGTGGGCAACAACCGCCACCGCGACAATCTTCAAACCATGAATCCAGCCTGCTTCGCCAATATTGAGTCCCTGAAGAATGAGAGCAAAGATGATCAGTGCGATCACGGAAGGGAGGGTGAATCCAATAAAAGATACAATGCCGCCTAAAACACCAGCCCTCATTACGCCGATCCCAATGCCGACTTGGCTGCTCGCCGGTCCAGGTAAGAACTGGCATAATGCGACGAGATCAGCATAACTTTTTTCATCCATCCATTTTCTTCTCTGGATGTATTCGTTATGAAAATAGCCAAGGTGGGCAACAGGTCCCCCAAATGAAGTGAGACCAAGCCTTGATGAAACCAAAAGAATTTCGAGAAGAGACTTAATGCCTCTGTTTTGATTATTTTGTGCCATAATACACTCCTTTTTCGTTAGTCCTTAATTTCTTTGAAAAGTTCATATGCCTTATTTCTTGCTTCATCTAGAACGGCATTGCCTTTTTCAGTTGTGGTATAATACTTTCTAATTTTTCCTTCAACATTCTTTTCCTCTTTGACAAGAAGCCCATCGGACTCCATGTTGTGAAGAATAGGGTAGAGGGTGCCCGAACTGATGTTATAGCCATGTTCTCGAAGTTCCTCCACCATCCACGCGCCAAAAATAGGATGTTCTTTCGCATGATGCAGAATATGAATTTGGATGAAACCAAGAAATAATTTTCTCAGTATTTTCTCTTCCAACTTATCGACCTCCTTTGGTGTGATAATATCGGATATCAATATCGATTTCCGATATCAGTGATGTACCCGTATCATATAATCATTTCTTTTGTAAATCAAGGACATTTACACAAACTTTACATTAAACAGATTAACCCCGCAGGGATAAACACTGCAGGGTTATTATCATTATGTTTGCAGCACTTTTCTCATCGCTTGTAAAAAATCCTCTGGTCTTTCTAACATAGGGTGGTGTTTCGCTTCTTGTATTAACATTAACTCTTTCTGAGGTGCACTGATTTGGTTGAAATATTCAATCCCTAGAATCGAGGGGACTTGCCAGTCGTTTTTCCCTAATAGGTAAAAAATAGGGACTTTATAGGTTAACGGATAATCATACAAACTAAAATGATATAATTCTTCAAAAAGACCTGGCAGTAATTTTGCGCAGACATTTTTCGCACTCAAATCAGCCGGATGAAACAACGGACTTTGCTTGATCAGCTCCAAATTCTTTTCCGTATTAACGCTGATCATTCCCATTTTCTTTTGCTGATCACGAACGACCCACATTTTTCTTAGAAACTCTTCTGCCCGCTCTCCTGGATAATCACCGAGTGCGTTAAGACGTTCTAAGCCTTCAGTATCTCCATTCTCTTGCAGTCGTCGAAGTGTTTCCTGGTAGCTAACGATTTCATTCGGAATGGGTGAAATAACCTGACCAACACCGATGTAAAAAGCAACATCTCTCGGACGCTGATTAGCATAAATCGACCCAATCACAGTTCCCCATGAATGCGCAAAGATCCCAATTTTATCTTTATTGTATTTCATTTTTAAATATTGGACGATTTCGTCTATGTCTTTTAGCAGGTTCTCAAAAGTAGGGACCGCCTCATGATTTTTTAATGCCGTTTTGCCTGCACCGCGCTGATCCCAATAAACCATCGTGAAATGAGAGTCCCAATCTTTCAGTAAGTAAGCTTTATTTGAAAAAGCATTGCCCGGTCCTCCGTGTAAATGAAGGATAACCGGATTTTCCGGATTACTGCCAGAATGATAGAAGAACTGTTCAATGCCATTGATATCCACATACTCAGCAGTATCAATAAAGCTGCTGTGACCTGCTTTTTCACGATTTTCATAGCGATAATTTTTTGAAATGACCTTGCTTGTAGTTATCATTTTCAATACAGTATCCTCATTTTCTAAAATATTAATCTTATTATAACATTCGGACAGGGAACAGGTCGTCATCGAACAAGTTATTGGATTTGAGGCAGTTATCGACCGGTCATGTTACTGTCAATGAGCAGAGTTGCCAGTTTTGAGGCCGTTAAGGACGGGTCATACGGCCCGCCAGTCATTATATTAATATTGCTAATATTATAGATTTTGTTATGATATAAAGTAATTTAAAATTTTTCCAGTACATGGTTTAGTAGAAACACAACCAAGCGTAATTGGAGCATTTTAGCCGAATGGAGTCGAAAGAGAGTGAATTCAGCACGTATATCTGTCACATTGTTAGCTGGTTTTCAATGGTTATTCTTTATGTTTGCGAATACAGTCGTGATCCCAATTTCAATCGGTGCAGCCTTTGGGTTGGAGCAGGTGGAGATCGTTTCTGCGCTTCAACGGTCGTTTATTTTTACAGGAATCGCCTGCCTGCTGCAAGGGATGATTGGTCACCGGCATCCATTAATGGAAGGACAGTCCGGGTTGTGGTGGGGCGTGATCTTAAGCCTGGCAGCCACCGCAAGTGCCTTAAACATGGATTTAGTCGTAGTTGGAGGAAGTATTGCTGTTGGGTCCATCATCGCTGGTGTACTTGTTTCCATATTAGGGATGCTGGGACTAGGTAATCTTTTAAGGAAATGGTTCACACCAGTCGTGATGTTTGTCTTTTTATTGCTGCTTGCCAACCAGTTGATTTTTATCTTTTTAAAAGGAATGCTGGGGTTAAATAGCAGCGATTACATCAATATGAAGGTTGCTATTTTTTCTTTTATACTGGCAGGAATAACGATTCTGGTTAGTGTAAAAGGGAAGGGCATCCTTAGCAATCTCTCTTTGCTTGTTGGGATGATAATTGGCTGGATTGGTGCATCCATTTTATTTCCAGAAGAAACGACCACGATTATTACCGGACCTTTCCTGACTTGGTTTCCTTGGGGAGCACCTAGTTTCGAGTGGGGAATTGTGCTGACTGCGGTTGTTACCGGTTTATTAAATACGACGAACACGATTGCTACATTAAAAGGGGCAGAAGATATCTTCCAAACAGAAACAACAGCGAAACAATATCGATCTTCGTTCATTTTATCGGGAGGCTATACCGCTTTCGCCGGGGCTGTTGGATTGGTGCCATATGCACCGTACGCTTCGTCGATTGGATTTCTCCAAACAACGGGGATTAAAGAACGGCTGCCGTTTTTTGTAGGATCTGTTTTGTTTATTGTTTTAGGTTTAATCCCTTCGCTTAGTGCATTTTTCTCAACGATCCCGACTAATGTCGGAAACACGATATTATTTGTTGCCTATTTGCAGCTATTTGGTTCAGCTTTACGAAATATTAATGGAATGCAATTTACCTCGAAAAATATATATCGAATTGCCATTCCAGCATTACTTGGAATGTCCATTATGAACATACCGAAAGAAGCCTTCACGACAATGCCGACACTTGTTCAGCCTCTCGTTTCAAACGGGTTATTAATGGGGATTTTGGCTGCATTATGCACGGAATTTATCTATTACTCTGCCATTAAGGTCAGAGGAAGAGGGTAATGATAACCTTTCCTATTTTGCTAGAAAAAGGGGAAAAGCAGATGGATAACAAAATACAAAAATTAATGGATATAACCAAATCAAAGTTTGGTTTAGAAAATTATTATATCGGTAGACATCGACTTGATCGAAGAGTAACGATTTTCAATGATACGGTCTACACCTTATGTATGGAGTGGTTTCCGAATCACACAAAGGATCATGAAGATGATGACAGCAATCCAGAAGGAACGGCTGTTATCGAAATGGATATACATAGCGAAAAATATAGAAGTGTTATTTTTGTAATGGGAAAAACTTATGCAGATCACGGCGTGGAATTTGATAACAGTGATAAAAATGACATCTTTAAATGGCTAGAAATAGAAACGGACCTTAAAAACGGAAGACATTTTCAATTGCAAAAAGAGAAAGAGGGAGAGTTTCACTTTAAAGAATGCATCGACGGTGTAGACGTTTCTCCTTCAGGGTACATCGACATTAAAATGAATGAAGAAGGAAAGCTGACTTTGTTCTCCATACACGGGCAATTTCCTTCGAAGGATTCTGTAAAAGAAGAGAAATACACATTATCCCTTGAAAAAGTAAAACATCTAGCAGAGGATCAGTTGCAATTGCTAGACTATCCTTCTTTTGAAAAGAAAAAACGATTCCCTATTTACGCGGTAGAAGAAATTTATATAACAAACTCTGGAATGTCCACCATCCCTTTTGAAAGCAGGGAGGATGCGAAGTCCATGATCCAACTAGACCAAACCATTACTTGGGATCAACCACTGCAGGAAACTTTTCAAAGAAAAGAAATCAATTGGTTGGAGGATATATCAGTAGAGCAAGCCTTTTCTCGTGAACCATCCCCTGAGTCTTTCCCCATTATGATGGACGAGCAAGAGCATTGTCTTGCAGCAGTGAAAGACTTTTTACGTAAAGAATATCGGGATGAATCGGGAGAGTGGATCTTAAAATCGATGCATCGCGATAAAGGTTATATTCATGCAACATTAAGACATAAAAACCAGACAGTATCTGTTTTTCAAAGAAAGCTAAAATGTATGATGAACGGAAAGAATTTTGAAGTCGTCAATTTTATGGATAACAAACCTATGTTAGAGATGTTTGACCAGTTTCAAGAACCAGATGAAGGTACCATCACAAAGGAAGAAGCTTTTGAAAAATTGAAGGACTTGTACGAATTAAAACCATTTTATGTTTATGAAGCTGCTGTGAAACAATATCTCTTGTGCGGAAAATTAGATTGTCACTATGGCGTGAATGCCTCAACAGGAGAAGTGATTGCGTTAGATGATTTATAAAAAAGGATAGCTTCCAGCTAGAAGGGGAAGCTATCCTTTTTCTGCGTTTATTCGAAGATCCCCATCCGTAATGCCATTGCCACGGCTTCCGTTCTGTGCTTCGCTCCTAATTTTCTAACAGCGGATGTAATATAATCACGTGCTGTAAATTCACTGATTTTCATCGTCGATGCCATTTCCTTCATGCTGTAACCTAATGAAAGTTTATGCAGCACTTCAACTTCTCTTTTGCTTAATTGATGGTCGCCTCTTGAGTTCTGATCACCCGATCCAAATGCTTTCTGAAAATATAAATACACACTATCAATGAGATCCTGCGGCAAGGGGTGTGTCCCATTATACTTGTCGAGAATAACGCCTCCAACGACTGTTTTATCATAACAAATGGGGATAAAAATGAAGGAAGTCAGCTTGTAATCTTCGACGTATTTTTGAGGATAGTTGTTATCTCTAATCTGTATATATTTGGGTTTATTCTGAATAATAGCCTCGTAAATAGGCGGGATATTTCTTATATCCTCTTTGATCGACTTTATGGAGTAACAAACATCTTCGTCTACCACAAAAAGCCCTTCTCCAACATAACTTAAACGTGAAAAAGAATAAATAGATGCACGTTTAAATGGGAAAAATTGCGTGCAGCCTTGGATCATTAATACTGCTTTTCGCTTCGGGTCTCTAACTTTGGCAACCTTTTCGACAAAAGTCTTCATCTTCACATCGAGCATCCGACAACTTTCACCCCTACATTTTCAGATATTTTTTTTCAACTGAAAGTAACTTATAGTAAACTTGTAAGCCCTTTCATTAATATTTCTAAATATTCTGTCAGCAAAACCATTTTACAATGATTATTAATAAAAAACAATGTTATAGAAGGAGTTGCTTGTTATGGAACAAAGAAAAATCATTACGACAAGTGAAAGAGGGTTACAGGAGGAATCTTTGCCATTTCGCTTGTATCAGAAAGCGAAGAAGTTTGGTGTTTGGAATCCAACTGATATCGATTTTAGTCAGGATGTAGAACATTGGGCCATCCTCCCTGAAGAGAAAAAGGGGGAGATCCTGCGGCTTATTTCTCAGTTCCAAGCGGGTGAAGAAGCCGTAACCCTGGATTTGCTGCCGCTGATCATGGCGATTGCAAAAGAAGGAAGACTTGAAGAGGAAATGTATTTAACAACCTTTTTATTCGAAGAAGCGAAGCACACTGAATTCTTCCGGCTTGTATTAAATGCGATTGGCGAAAAAGGTGACCTTTCTGTCCATCATACGGATACGTACAAAAAGATTTTCTATGAGATCCTGCCAGAAACGATGAATCGCCTCATGACGGACCAATCGCCTGAAGCTATCGCTGAAGCTTCAACTGTCTATAACATGTTTGTCGAAGGAGTTCTCGCTGAATCAGGCTATTATTCCTTCTATCGTTCACTCGAAGCTGGCGGATTGATGCCAGGTTTGTTAAAGGGAGTTGGTCTTCTTAAGCGCGACGAGTCAAGACATATTGGTTATGGGACGTTCTTGCTTCAACGGCTTATCTGCGAGCATCCGCATCTGTATGATCAAGTGTCAAATCGAATGAATGAATTGCTGCCGCTTGCCTTTATGCTTAATCGCGAAGGCTTTAAAGGACAGGAAGTTAACTCTTCCGGTGCTACATTAGAAGATTCAATGCAATTTACACAAAAGCAATTCAACGCTAGAATGGAAGTTTTATCAAGAGCTAAAGGGAGAAAAATCGAAGAGATTTATAAATTATCAGAGTCAGAGGTTGGTGTCATATAATAACAAAAGGCGGTTTCTCTGCTTATACCAAGCAAGGAATCCGCCTTTTTTGTATATTAATCGTTTTTAGTAGCTAGGATAGGCTCTTTTTAGTATGATCATGGTAATAACTTGCTTGATTGAAAAAGAGAGAAACTGGAGGAGTATAGCAGTTGAAGTTTTTAGTTATGGCTGCGGTCATTTCGGTGGGGATCTTTGTAACCGTTGCTTGTATGGGCGTGCAAAAAACAGGTGTTTTCAGTGATACTGCAGAAAACGATCCAGAAACGACCATTGCCCAACAAGAGGAAGATCACGCTGATGCTGATTCTGATCACAGTATGGAGAAAACAGAAGAAATTGAAGACGAGATTGATGAAATCGAAAGCCAAGAGCCAATGGGGTCAGCTATGTTAGAAGGAGTTCCTCATATTCAGCAAATGCCAGAGCTGGCACGCGGTTGTGAGGTAACAAGCCTCGCGATGATGCTCCAGCATGCAGGCGTTTCTGTCGACAAAATGACCCTTGCAAAAGAGATTAAAACGATTCCTTTTCGTGATAAGAATGGTGTAAGAGGAAATCCATACGATGGATTTGTTGGTGATATTTATACGTTTGAGAAATCGGGCTTAGGTGTATATCATGGTCCTATTGCCGATTTAGCTCGAACCTATTTACCTGATAGAATTATAGATTTAACAGGAGAGAGCATAGAGTCTGTCTATCGTATGCTTGAAAAAGGGTTTCCTGTCTGGGTCATTATTAATTCACGATTTGCTCCACTCCCGGAAAGTGAATTTGCGATTTGGGATACAGCAAGCGGACAGGTGAAAATTACTTATCGGGAGCATAGTGTGCTGATCGTAGGGTATGACGATGAATCTATCTATTTTAACGACCCTTTAGCGGCCCAACCTTATACTGCTGTGCCAAGGGAAAATTTTGAGAAAGCTTGGGTGCAAATGGGAAGTCAGGCGATTAGCTATCAATAAATAGGAATTCAAAAATTCAATTAAGCGCACAAAACTAGGCTGGTTCCTTATTGGGGATCAGCTTTTTGTGCTTTTTCATCTATTTTTAAAAAGATATTGATTAATATATCATTAAATGATATATTCTATTTAACAATATATCATTTAATGATACAGGGGGATATTATGGCACGCACAGATTCTTTGGAAATGGGCGAACTTACCGACACGGCTTACTATATTTTGTTGTCGTTAGTGGAAGCCCGGCATGGGTACCTCATTATGAAAAACATTGAAAGCATCACAAATAATCGTTTCTCAGTAGGACCTGCCTCGATGTATACAACCATAAAAAAGCTATTATCAGCTAACTTAATTAGGATTTATGATGATTCTGACCAAAAGAAAAAGACATATATTGCAACAGAGAAGGGCATTGAGCTATTAGAAAAAGAAGTGCAGCGAAGACGAGAAATGGTCATCCATGCTGAAAAAGTATTAAAACAAAGAGGGGAGATAGAAGGATGAAGAAAACAAAGTATATACCTAGTGGTGGATTGGCCTTTACTGAAGAAAAAGATATGAAAATACTGGCTCAATACGCAAAAAAAGGATGGATGGTTGAACGTTTTACTAATTTTGGATATAAATTAGTCGTAGGAGAACCTAAAAACATCGATTATTCCTTGGATTATCAGAAGGGTGCAGACGAAGAATACTTCCTGTTTTTTGAAGAAGCGGGATGGTCACATGTATGCTCGATTGGCGACGAAATTCATTTGTTCTGCGCAACAGCTGGCACAAAGCCAATATATACAGACACACCAACAACGATTGAAAAATATGAACGTGAAAAGAAACAAATGGGGAAATCTGCTCTGCCGCTTTTAATTTCTACGATTGTCTTTCTATTTCTGAGTAATATCGATTGGGGATTTGAACTCGCAGGAGTTGTGATGTGGATTTTAGGAACTCTTTCTCTCGTTTTACTTATTTTCCCTGGACTTCCTTACCTTGGTTATCAGTACAAATTGATGAAATTAAAAAAAGGATCACTCCATTAATACTATTTTTAATGGCTGTCTGCCACTACGCAATTCCCTTAAGCGATATGGCAGACAGCCTTTTTGTATTTTTTATCGTTTATGTGATTATTCTAGATTTTTTTAAACAATTAGTATAATATTGAATTATTATTAATAATTTAGAAAATTATTAAAATTATAACTTTGCAAAAGGAGTCTGTATATCTTACTTTGCAATAGTTGTAGTCGTTAGCATCATGTTTACATAATGTAATTCTACCGAAGTGGAGGTTGAAGGTTAAATGAGTTTTTTTGATACTATTCCTGTTGTTATTCCAGAATTAATGACGCAGCATGCTAGAAATAATCCGAATAAAACGGCCGTTATTTTTGAGGATCAGCGTTTTTCATGGAAAGAACTAAATCAACGAATTAATGTTGTGGCCAATGCCCTAATTCAAAAAGGTTTGAAAAAAGGCGATAAGGTTTCTGTATTCATGACAAATAGGCCGGAAAGTATTGAAATTATGTTCGGAATTATCAAAGCTGGCGGGGTGCTTGTACCGCTTGCCACGATGATTGAACAGGATACACTCCTGCATATGATTAAAAATTCAGAGTCGAGTCTTGTCTTCTTCAGCTCTGACAATAGCGAATCTATCAACTATGTGAAAGAAAATCATCAAGTGGAAATGGTTGAGGTCGGTCCTTCAGGAGATGGAAGCTACCAGCAATTCATCCAAAATGGATCACTTAAGGAGCCAAATATTGAATACGCTTTCGAAGATGATTGCATAATTCTTTATAGCTCCGGGACGACTGGAGTTCCAAAAGGGATTCTTCATTCCCATTATTCTCGATTTATTTTTGCCACAAGATTAGCGGTCAGCAACAATTTTGATAAACATGCCATTACGTTACTAACAACTCCTCTTTATACGAATAGTACATGGGCTCCAATGCTGCCTACATTGGCGTATGGCGGAACCATTATCGTTATGAAAAAGTTCAGCCCTGAACGATTCTTTGAATTAAGTGAAAAAGAAAGGCCAACTCACTCGCTGATGGTACCGACACAATACTACATGATCCTGAATCACGAGAAATTCCAGGGAACTGACCTTTCTTCTTACAAGCAGCTCGTTTCGGTAGCAGCGCCGCTACATAAAAATACGAAACTAGAAATCATTAAGAAGTTTAATTGTAAATTTACCGAGCTTTATGGATTGACGGAAGGACCGGGGACAAGCCTTCAACCTGAGGATGTCTTGGAGAAACCGGATTCTGTAGGGAAGGCCTATTTCGGAATGGATATCCGCATTATTGATGAAGAAGGAAATGAATTGCCTCCGGGTGAAGCGGGGGAAATCGTCGGCCGTGGCGGCACGATGATGAAAGGTTATTACAAGCTTCCTGATAAAACACAAGAGGTCATCTGGTTGGACGAGAATGGCCGTAAATTCCTGAAGACCGGGGATATGGGCAAAATTGATGAAGATGGATTTTTATATATTTTAGGAAGAAAGAAAGACATGATCATCTCTGGCGGGCTTAATATCTACGCGGCTGACTTGGAAAATGTCTTGGGTACACACGCTGAAGTAGCGGATTGTGCCGTCATTGCTGTACCGCATGAAAAGTGGGGAGAAACACCACTTGCCATTGTCACGCTTAAACAGGGGTCTACCGTATCAGCAGAGGAAATTAAGACTTGGCTGAATGAAAAAGTTAATAAATTCCAGCGTGTAGCGGATGTAGAAATCATTGATGAGTTCCCGCGCAATGCTCTGGGGAAAATTCTTAAAAGAGAATTACGTGAAGAAAGAAGCGAATTATTTATTCGCTAATGTTTCTGTAAAGATTTGATTATTAGATAATTTTACTATATTAATAATTTAATAAAAGGAGTGTAGGTTAAATGACAAATGAAGCAAAGCGTTATGAGACGATTACTTTCGAAAAAAAGGGTGAAATAGCTGTATTAACTTTTAACAGACCAGAAAGATATAATGCGATATCTCTTCAATTAAGAGATGAAGTAGCAGAGGTATTAGACAGCTTGAAATATGATAAGGAATGCCGGGTATTGATCGTTACAGGTGCTGGAAAAGCATTCTGTGCAGGTACTGATTTAAAGGAACCGCGCCTATTTGAAGGTGATGAAAATGAAAAGGTGCCGTATCTGTATGAATCTCAAAAAAGATTGTCCGATTTAATTGTTCGTTTTAGAGCTATTCCTCAACCTGTAATTGCAGCAGTGAATGGAGTAGCAGCAGGGGGCGGCATGTGCTTTGCGCTTGCTTCTGATGTGCGAGTAGCTGGTCCGGATGCTAGATTCATAGCTTCCTTTGTCAACGTTGGACTTTCCGGCGGAGAATTAGGTTCAAGTTATTTCTTGCCTCGTTTAGTTGGTATGTCCGTTGCATCTGAATTGCTGTTAACAGGCCGCGAAGTAAAAGCGGAAGAAGCGCTGCAAATCGGTTTGGTATCACGTCTAGTTGGTCAAGATGAGGTTCTTCCAACTGCGTTTGAAATCGCTAATTTAATGTTAGAAAAATCTCCGCTTGGTTTAAGACTAACGAAGGAAAAGCTAAACACAACGCTTCAAAACGATCTTGAAGGTGCACTTCAAGTTGAAAACCGTTCACAAGTGTTATGTGTGTTAAGCGGCAGCTTTGAAGATGCGAAAAAACGATTTGAGAATCGTAAAAAGAATTAAATTTATACTGTACCTATAAGAGAAAGCCAAACCTTTCATTTTGGAGGGTTTGGTTTTTTTAGAAGGATAGATTCATAAACGAGTCAATATGATTGTCTAATCACTATTATTTTTTTAGAATTTTCCAAAAATACAATTGACAAACATTCTCTTTAAAAATAAGCTTGAATTACAATGTTTACCATTTAAGTAAATAACGGTTCTAACAAGGTGGTGCGTAATGGTTGGAAAAATGCCACACAAGGGATGGCTGATGTTATTTTTAATCGTACTTAGCGTCTTGGCCAGCCTAGGTTTTGGTCGTTTCTCTTTTGGAGCCATTTTTCCTTTTATGAGAGATGGACTAGACATAAATTATCAACAGGCGGGTGCTTTGGCATCGTCAATCTTTTTAGGTTATTTAGTTGGTGTCATTAATGTCGGTTATTTTGTCATGCGTTTTACCGCTAAGAAGACCATTCTGTATTTCCTATTATTAGTAGGAGTTTCCATGATCTTTGCAGGTACATCTAATCACTACTGGGTGGTTTTAACGGCATGTTTCTTTATGGGAATTGGTTCAGGCGGTGTGTACATTCCTTCTTTGGAACTCGTTAGAAGGTGGTTTCATCAAGATAAGCGAGGAATGGCAATGGGAATTACCATGGCAGGCGGGGGAATTGGTATGGTATTCAGCGGCATTACTGTTCCTTTTCTCGTAACCTCTTTTGGTAAAGAAGGATGGCGTGTTAGTTGGTGGATTATTGCAGCTGTGTTATTTGTAATCACTTTTTTTATTGCTATTTTTCTGAAAAACAGCCCCGAGGATATCCAGCTGCAGCCAATTGGTCACAACGAGAAAAATAATCATAGAAGAAGGAAAAGCGATGACTTCCAAAAAACAGATGTGGTTTACCGAAATAAACTCGTTTGGAGCATTGGCATCGTTTATTTTTTATGGGGTGTTAGTTATTTAATTTTCTCTACTTTTCTGGTTGATTACTTCATTTCGGACTTATCCTTTTCAAATGAACGTGCCGGTTTCCTTTTTTCTATTGGTGGGATTGCCAGCATCATCAGCGGATTTATTTGGGGGACCATCTCTGACAGAATGGGGAGAATGCTTGGATTATCTTTTGTTTACTTCATTCAAACGTTTGTTCTGTTAGGTTTAACCCTGTCATCCTCATATGGTGTTGTATTCATATTGGTCATTTTATATGGACTGACCCTTTGGGGAGTACCTACAATCATGAATGCTAGTATAGGAGATTTGATTATACCGACCAAGGCACCGGCAGCAATGGGATTTATCACACTTTTCTTTAGTGTGGGTCAGCTCTTATCACCGGTAATGACAGGATATTTAGTTGAATTAGGCGGGAATTATACGTTAGGTCTTTTCTTATCGATGGCAACCTGTATCCTAGGAGGGATCGGTTCTATTATGATTCATTTAAACTTAAAAACAAAGATCCTAAAACAGGTAAGTGCTGATAATCCTGTTGAAGTCAGGTGAAAAAATATTATTAATCATAAAGCTGTTTATGGCGAATATAACAATAAAATAGTCTAACATTTTTATAGGGGAAAGGGGAACATAAAATGAGCAAAACGGCATTGATACTAGTTGATATTCAAAATGATTATTTTCCAGGAGGGAAGATGGAACTTCATGAGCCGGAGAAAGCTGCGAATAATGCACGCGCTATTTTAGATTATTTTCGCGAAAAAAATCTGCCGCTTTTCCATGTTCAACATATTTTCCCAGACAGCGGAGCACCGTTTTTCGCAGCAGGAACAGAAGGAGCTTCGATCCATCAAAGTGTAACACCGCTAGAAAACGAGACGGTAATCCAAAAACAACTTCCTAACAGTTTTTTACATACCTCTTTAGAAGAAAAGTTAAGAAAGGAAGAGGTAGAACATGTGGTGATACTTGGGATGATGAGCCATATGTGTATTGATGCAACCAGCCGCGCAGCAGTAGACCTTGGCTTTAGTTGCACGGTTATTGAAGATGCCTGCACATGTCCTGATCTTACTTTTAACAACAAAACCGTAGAAGCTGAAAAAGTTCATACTGCCATAATGGCAGCACTTGAAAGCTTTTACGCAAAAATCGAGACAACAGAGTCTTTTCTGCGTACAGTAACGAATTAATCTATTAAAAAAATTCCGCCATACAACTCCACAAAAAGCCTTCCGATAAATATTGGAGGGTGTTTTTGTGTTATTTACTATTCTAAGCAAGATTATTCACCAACATTATGTAAATTCTGAAAATTGTATAATATAATAATATTAGGTCCATTATTTGAACATGAATTTAATAGATTCAGTGTGGTGTAGAAAGAAGGGGTATGAATGAAAAGTAAACAAAAAGGGTTTTATTTTGGCTGGTACATCGTGATCACGAGTATGGTCATTACGATGCTAACAGTAGGGCTTCGCTTAGGAATAGGGCCGTTTGTACTGCCGATGATGGAGGATTTAGAAATATCACGTACTTTTATATCGACCATTATCGCGGTCAGCATGATCATGTACGGAGTTGGAATGCCACTAGCGGGTTACTTATGTGAAAAATATAGTACAAAATTTGTTCTTCTGCTAGGGCTGGTTATTATCGAATTATCGATTGTGGGTACAGTTTTAACAGACAATGTGTGGTTCTTCTTCTTTGCATATGGTGTAGCTTTATCGTTTGGGCTTTCTTTCACCAGTCCGGTTGCGGTAACCCCGATTATTGGACGCTGGTTTGTTCGTCAAAGAGGAAAAGCATTATTCTCCCTCTCAACAGGGTCGATGGCAGGTATTGCGATTTTTAATCCGCTTGCTACCTTTTTGATCGAGGCGACTGGCTGGCGAAGTACGATGTTCATCTTTGGTTTAATTTTCCTTATATTAATCATTCCGGCTGCCTTGTTTATTTTTAAAGAAGATGTTCCAGAAGGGGCAGATACACTGAATGATTATTCCGAAAAAAAACCTGTCACACAAACAGCTTCACCATCTCTTACTATACGGGATGCTGTTCGCTCAAAAGCCTATTGGCAGGTAGTAGCAGGATTGTTCGCCTGCGGATTCAGTATGAATTTACTAGGTTCACATGCGGTTCCGATGTTAGTGGATCACGATTTCGACCCAACAACCGCTTCATTTGGAATCGGTTTAATTGGACTTGTTGCCATCTTCAGCACACTTGTGTTAGCTTCTATTGCTGATAAATTTGCTAAAAAGAAGATGCTGTTCTGGATTTATTTTATCCGCGGCCTCGGATTTTTAGGTTTAGTGTTTGCACAAGACACGATGCAGCTTTATTTGGTTGCCGCTTTAGGTGGATTAGTTTGGTCGGGGAGCATCGCATTATCGTCCGCGATACTAGGAGATCTCTATGGCATCAAACTGCTAGGAGTCCTTTACGGCTGGGCCTATCTTGGTCATCAAATCGGCGGGGCGATCTCTTCCTTCCTAGGAGGATGGGGCTACGAGGTCTTTGGCACTCATGTCTTTTCCTTCGGCTTAACAGCTTTGATCTTAATCAGTGCAGGGGTAATCTCGTATTTAATACCAAATCAACTGAAAGCGCAGACCGTGAAACTCGATCCATCTGTAGGTGCAAATTAACATGTTCATAGAAATAGAAAGGAACAGCCATTGTGCTGCTCCTTTACTTTTTATTTCAGAGGACCCTTCGTAATTTCAGTCAGTTTTGAATTAATGGCAAAGATCTTTGCGTTTACCTCATTAATTCCAAACCCTGCCAAACGTTTAGAATGCATATCGATGTATTTTTGAGCTGTTTCTTTCGTTTCGAACATATAAATCCCACCGGCTTCTTGGGCCTCAGGATTTTCCGTCCAAATTTTCCATATAAAACCTTCTTCTTCATTGATACTTCTCGCTAAATCAGCAAAACTCTCAGCCATTTGTCTCCGAATGGTCCGTTCATTTTAAAATCTACTTGTAATACATAAGCCATGTTTTATCATTCTCCTTTTTCTTTTGCTTTTGCTGTAATATATATTTCTCCTAAAAGTTCATTCTTATCATAAAATTCTGGCGTAAGTTCTTCTTGTATAAAAGCATTAATCTCCGATTCTTCAATGTCGTACATTATTTCAATTTCCTTTGAAAATAACAGCTTTTCTTCTCCAAGCAAGCTAAGAAGGGAAGGCTGTGGTTCAGGCTGGAGTTCCTCCTTATTCAGAACTTGTTTCAAACCATCTACATAAGTTTCCAGCGTGCGGCCGCCAACTATTTTTACCCCTTTGTTTTCCTCATTTAACATAATAATCGTTGGAAACCTCTTACACCAAGACTTCTTACAAGACTAAAATCTTCATTTAAAAGAGATTGACCAGATCCTTGTTCTGCTTCGTGCACAATTTCTTCTCCGTTAAGCCCAAGCCCGTTAACGATTTCAATCATCGCAGATGTTTCTGCAATATTTTGATTGAATGCGAACAGCTCTTCTCGTGAGCGTCGTAAGTATTTTTCTGCTAAAGCAGTGCTATGTTTCTGTTGAATTACCTTAAATACTCGAGATGGGGGATAAGAGGATTGAACAGGATTGTCAATCATGAGTGATCCATCAATCGGCATACGGGAATACTCGCCTACTTCTCTCCAATGGCCTGCCACGTCAGCTGGACCTGAAATCCCGTTAGCAGGATCAACAGGTTTATCTCCCCATTTTTCTAACAACCCTCCCAGCACCGTATGAATATTAAAATAATGACCGTACTGAGTTATAAAGCGTCGAAGCACAGGTTCAAGGGCCCAGCAATGAGAACATATGGGATCCGTCACATAATAGAGTTCAATACTTTTCTTTTTTGTATTAAACTCAACTACTTCCATTTCTTCACCGTTTACTTCCCCGCACACACCTGTTTCTAAATCACAGACCATCTGATTGTTTTGTTTCAACTTCTGTTTCCTCCTTTGATATAATCATTCTATATGCTTATTGTAGGAGATAAACTGAAACATCAACACCAATAGAATCTTTGATATGTTGTTTATCCAACACATTAAGGAATTTGTTTAAAAAGTGGGGAGTGAAGATCATTTGAGTCAATCAAAGACAGACCCTCGAGTTCTAAGGACTCGGAAGTTAATTATGGATTCCTTTATCCAACTTTCGGAAAAGAAAGAGTTCAAAGATATTACGGTTAAAGACATTACAACAGAGGCAATGATCAACAGGGCGACATTTTATTATCATTTTGAGGATATCTATGACCTATTGGAAAAGGTACTATCAGAAGTATTATTAATTAATTTGAAAGGTGACCAGTTTGAGAATAATGAAATTAACGAAGAAGGTATCATAACTATTTTTAAAGCAATCGCCAATTTTCAAGCTTCCTTATCCAATCGCTGTCATCGGGGATACGAAGATACGATCGCTCGTATTATAAGAGATCAGCTAGAGGTCATTTTTTACAAAATGCTGTTAAAACAACATAATACAGAAGGGGATGAATCGCTAAAAGTAACGGCAGTCATGCTCAGCTGGGGGATTTACGGCGCTTCTGTTGAATGGAGAAGAAATAGTAATAGCATCACACCTCAAGAATATATTAAACCTGCTATTCCTTATCTGATGTCAGGAATCGTCTTAGGTTAGAGCTATCTAGTAGTTTGGTACCAACTTGTTATCTAATATTCATTATTATTTGACAATAGGAAATTTTTAAACTACCATTGCTTTGAAACGGAGATATTTTTAGTCAAAATATTTTTGTATGGAGGTATACATAGGATGACAATGGTAAAAACAAAAGATTTCTACACGGCGTTGCAAGAAAGACGTTCCTATTATGCTATTAATAAGGACGTACAAGTTTCGGAAGAGAGAATAAGAGAAATTGTTGAGTTTGCTGTGAAGTACACTCCATCTGCTTTCAACTCTCAAACAGCACGTCTAGTTGTCTTGACAGGTGAAGCACATAATAAATTATGGGACATTACGACTGAAACGTTAAGAAAAGTAGTAGGAGACGGGGACTTTGAAGGAACTCAGCAAAAAATGGATTCCTTTAAAGCGGGATATGGAACGGTTCTATTTTTTGAAGAAGAAGCAATCGTGAAATCTCTTCAAGAGCAATTCCCTCTATATGCTGACAATTTCCCAGTTTGGTCTGAACAAGCAGCAGGCATGCACCAATTAGTCGTTTGGACAGCTCTAGAAGCTGAAGGGCTAGGTGCATCACTACAGCACTATAATCCATTAATCGATGATGAAGTGAAGAAAGAGTGGAACATTTCAGATAGCTGGAAATTGGTTGCACAAATGCCATTTGGCCAGCCGACTGCTCCAGTGAAAGAAAAAGAATTTAAGCCAGTTGAAGATCGAGTTTTGTTTTTTAAGTAAAATTAAAGTCTGATGGTTGATTCCATCAGACTTTTTTCACGATTATTTTCCGCAGCATTTTTTATATTTTTTTCCACTGCCGCAGATGCAAGGTTCATTTCTCCCCACTTTTCTTTGCTTTTGAGTTAGGTTCGTGTGAAGTGGGTTTTGGTTTGAAGTCAGCGGCCATGTTAGTTTTTTCTCCTGTGAAGACAGTTCATTCGGTGTATACCCTTTCAAAAACCACTGCCTAGTATGATTCATGAGTTCAACCACCTGGTCCATGACACCCTGGACGGCTTCGACACTGTTAAAGACCATGACTCTTCCTAAAAAGCGAAGAACATCATTCGGGCCATCTCCCATTCTTGCCGCAAATTCACACTGTTTCGCAATTTTTTCAGCATCTTCTTTGCTGCATTCAAAGGCACGAGCTAGATAAGAGCCGAGTTTCACAAAATGATCCGTGCGTTCCACATAATCCTTGGCTCCGGCAGCAAGCACCTGGTTCTTTTTAAAAGGATAATAGTTAAGCTCTCCTCGCATTTGCTGTTCCTTCACGACAGCTGCTGCATTTAAGACGCTCGCATGTGAGTAACCATGTTCGTCCACCTTGATGTTTTGATAGTAAGAAATTGCCTGGTCCAACACAGAAAAGTATTCAACGGCGGAATGTTGTTTACCAGTATATTGATCTAGTAAAACCAGTAAATCTGAAGTGTTAAGCGTACCATAATAATATAACAATCCGTTTGTAAGCTGAATCCATTCAGTATTTCTATTGATGACAGCATTCAACTCTTCTGTTCTTACAAGCTGTTTCAATATGTGCACGATCTCCTGCGGAATAGCTATTACCCGTTCATCTTTGAAAGAACCTGTGAAAATAAATCCTGTTGCACGCAATAGATCAATTTGGTTATCTGTTAAATCTGGTGCAGTTATGTATCCGTCTTGATTGACGATTTCTTTAATCATTTCATAGAGACCCATATCAAACATGGAAAGCATATCTTGTAGTAGTTCTGGAATCTCTTTTTCTAGTAATGTTATCAATTCTGCTTTTTTCAAGCTGCTGGCATTCTTGATTTTTAAGTGCCTGCGTATTTGGTCAAGGTCTGATTTATTCAGACTGGAAAGTGCCTCGTTCATACTAATGGGGACAGTGATCTTACTCCAAATTCTTTGATCCTTCTTATCTAGATTTTTCCCTTTTGAACCAGTTTGTACAGTAATAACCCCTGAACGTGATGGTTTTTTTGTCTTAGTCGTATTCATAAGTTCCCCCTCTGCAATATATGTATATATCCTTAAAAAAGTTGATAACCTTAATTTTACCATATTTGATATTCAAAGTGATAGGGCTAGCTTGTGAAACGAAGATGTGAGGAAATAAAACAACCATTCACAAAGGAAATTTTGAGACCGTCTTTTTCATTCGAGCCTGTACTAAACCTTTTAACAAAATAGAGCCTATCAAATCGTTTTTGAATAGCAACTTGTTCCCAACACAATACTAAACTGAAAAAGTAAAAGAGCTAAGAGAGGATGAATAGTGATAGGGATGGCGGCACGTATCATTGCTCATAAAAGAACCATTTTGGTTGCTTTTTTTATCATTGCGATTATATCAACTGTGGCGCAATTTTTTGTTTCGGTTAATTATAATATGGTTGATTATTTGCCGGATGATGCTCAGTCCACCAAAGCACTGAAGATCATGGAGGAGGAGTTCACTGCTTCTGTACCAGATACGAGAGTGATGGTAAAAGGGGTATCCTTACAAGAAGCACTCGCGATAAAAGAAGAATTGGCAGCCATTGATGGTGTAACAGAAGTGCTTTGGCTGGATGACGTGGTTGATTTGAAAACCCCGCTGGAAATGGCCGAGCGAGAAACAGTTGAAAATTATTATAAGGATGGTAATGCTCTATTTTCTATAAGCGTTCGTTCCGGGGACGAAGTCAAAATAACGGATGCCATCTATGAACTGATTGGGAAAAATGGCGCAATCGCAGGGGAAGCCATCAATACAGCCACCTCGCAAAAGATGGCTGGAACAGAGTCGCTTTATGCAGCTGCCTTAATCGTTCCAATTATTATCGTCATTCTAATCATTTCAACTGATTCCTGGGTCGAACCAGTATTCTTCCTAACGGCGATCGGAGTATCCGTGTTGATTAACCTGGGAACAAACATTTTTATTGGTGAGGTTTCTTTCGTTACTCAGTCGGTTGCTCCGATTTTGCAGCTTGCTGTTTCACTCGACTACGCGGTTTTTTTACTTCATAGTTTCTCTGATTATCGGAAGAAGATGAACCATCCGGAAGAAGCCATGAGGCTTGCGATGAAAAAGTCATTCCCAGCGATCACTGCAAGTGCAGCCACTACCTTTTTTGGATTTATCGCACTCACCTTTATGAAATTCGAAATAGGCTCAGACCTGGGAGTTAATTTGGTGAAAGGAATTATTTTAAGTTTTATTAGTGTGATGGTCTTTTTGCCAGCCCTTACCCTTGTATTCTACAAATGGCTGGATAAAACAAAGCATAAAAGCTTTGTTCCGAGCTTCGCTGGTATCGGAAATCTAGTTGTAAAGTTCAAAATCCCTAGTTTATTAATTGTTTTCGTGCTTCTCATCCCAAGCTATCTAGCACAAAGTAACACAACTTTTACATACGGCCTAGGGGATCAGCCAGAATCAACGCGTGCTGGCAGTGACTATCTCATTATTGAAGAAGCATTTGGTCAAACAACACCTATTGTGCTGCTGGTGCCGAAAGGGAATGTCGTAAAAGAAACCGAGCTTGTACAAGAGTTAGAAGAATTAGATCATGTGACAAGTGTGATTGCTTACGTAAATATTGTTGGGTCTGTCATTCCGCCCCAATATTTGGATGAATCAGTGACAAATGAATTTTACTCAGAAAACTACAGTCGTATTGTCATCAATACAAACCAAGCGACAGAAGGCGATATTCCCTTTTCAATTGTTAGCAAAGTAAATGAAATAGCATCAAATCATTATGGGGATGAAGCTCTAAGCTTAGGGGAAAGCGTTACCTTGTATGATATAAAAAATACGGTAACAAAAGATAATATCGTGGTGAACATGTTAACGATTGTCTCCATCGCGATCGTATTAATCGTAACCTTTAAATCTATTTCCATCCCATTGGTGTTACTAATCACGATTCAATCAGCGGTCTGGATCAACTTGTCGATTCCTTATTTTACAAACTCTTCTTTAGTCTTTGTCGGTTATTTGATCATCAGTACCGTTCAGCTTGCCGCAACGGTGGATTACGCGATTTTACTAACAGAAGCTTATCATCATCATCGCCGTGAATTAGCTGCTAGAAAAGCAATCATTAAGACTTTGGATGAAAAAACATTCTCGATCTCGATCTCTGCAGGGATTTTATCCAGTGTAGGGTTCATTTTATGGATCACATCCTCTAATCCAATTGTCTCCTCCATCGGAATTTTATTAGGCAGAGGAGCACTACTTGCCTTTGTGATGGTTGTCTTTTTCTTGCCAGCGATGCTGTTGGTATTCGATAAAATCATCAAAAAAACAACACTGCAAGCAAATTTTTATGAGGAGAAAAGATGATGAGAATAAAACAATGCCTGCTAGTTATGATCTCTTTGTTGATCGTCTTAACTTCCTATTATAGTTATGGTAACCATGCACTAAAAGAAGCCGCAGCACAGAAAACAGAAGGGAAGCTTACTTCAAAAGATGAAGTTGTTTATGCTGCCTTGAATGCGAATGGCGAACAGAATGAAATATATGTAGTAAATACTTTAGATGTCGCAAAGCCCGGGGAGATCCTCGATTTTGGCAATTATCGCAGTATTAAAAATTTAACCGACTTATCGGAGCTTGTTCAAGAAGATGGAACAGTGAAAATTCAAGCTCCTGAGGGTAAATTTTACTATCAAGGAAATATGAAAGACGATGCACAGTTACCGTGGAATTTTGCTATTTCTTACAAATTAAATGGGGAGGAGGCCGCTCCATCAGAGCTTGCCGGAAAAAGCGGTCACTTGACCATAAATATAGATACTGCTGCAAATGAAACTGTCGATCCCGTATTTTATGACAACTACGTCTTGCAAGTATCATTGTTGCTTCCAAATAGGTATGATAACATCGAAGCTTCAGGTGGTATGATCGCAAATGCTGGAAAAAATAAGCAAATTACCTTTACAGTTTTGCCTGGTCAAAATAAAAGTCTTGAAGTGCAAGCAGATGTTGAGAACTTTGAATTACAAGGAATAGAAATAGCAGCTGTACCATCAAGTCTGCCTTTTGATACAGCACAGATGGAGGATATGACAGAAGATATGTCGACCTTATCGGATGCCATTGGGGAATTGCATCGAGGTGTTGCAGACTTAAAAGAAGGTGTGTCCCAATTAAATAATGGCGGGACGCAGCTGCAAGAGGGCTCGCAGCAATTTCAAAAAGGGATGAACCAAATTGGCAATTCCTCTTCTGACATAGTCGGTGCATCAAGTTCTATCCGTGAAGCCCTAGTGAAGATCAGTCAGTCTCTAACCGGCAATCCATCTGCTAAAGATCTTACAAGTCTGAATGAATTGCCGGACGGCTTAAGAAAATTAGCCAATGGCCTAACAGAAAGTGCGAACGGACTATCTTCTTTACAGAAAAACTACTCACAAGCCTATTCTTCTTTAGCAAGCGCCATCGAAGGAATTCCTGCTGGGAAGCTGACAGATGGAGAGGTTGCGGCATTGAGAGGAAGCGGTGCAGATGCGCAACTAGTGGAGAAAGTGCTTGCGTATTACAGCGCTGCACAAAAAGTGCGGGGGACCTATACGAATACTAAGCAAGTTTTTGACGCTGTAGAACCGTCATTAAAACAATCTAGCGGAGCGGTGCAAAACATCAGTGATCAGTTGGTCTCGATCGCTAATGATCTTTCTAAATCTCCGGATATGAATAGCGGTGATCTAGGGGAGCTGCAAAAAGGCTTGAACGCGATTGCAGCAAATTACCGGGAGTTCCATTCTGGATTAGTCCATTATACAGACGGAGTCACACAATTGTCTGACAACTATAATGACCTGAATGCCGGAATCGCAAACCTCACAAATGGAACAGGCGAACTAGAAAAAGGAGTAAATGAGCTTCACAGCGGTACAGCTGAATTAAACCAAGAGACAAAAAATTTACCAGATCAGATGCAAGAGGAGATCAATGGGATGATCGAGGAATACGATAAATCTGATTTTATACCTGTATCATTTGTCTCTCCAAAAAATGAAAAAGTCTACAATGTTCAATTTGTGATCAAAACAGAAAGTATTGAACTAGAAGAACAAAAAGAGGAGAAAGATGAGCCTGTAAAAGAAAAAGGATTTTGGGATCGCTTGCAAGAGTTATTTTAAGTTTGATAAACTCATTTAAGTAACTATGATGAGGAAATAGGAGATTCTAATGATTAATAAAATAGGCAAAATAACCGTTTATGTAGAGGACCAAGAAGCAGCAAAGGATTTCTGGATTAAAAAGATAGGGTTTGTTTTAAAATTTGAACAACAAATGGGCCCTAATATGGCTTGGATTGAAGTTGGTCCAAACGAGGACGAATTTACCACTTTAGTACTTTATTCAAAGGCTGCAATGGAAAAACAAAATCCTTCAGCAGTGGCCCATCCGTCTATTTTATTTAGTACAACTGATATCGATTCAGCATATGAAAAGATGAAACAAAACGGAGTAACTGTCGATGAACTCCAAAAAATGCCGTTTGGATCGATGTTCACATTTAAAGATCAAGATGGAAACGATTATATACTGAGAGAAGACAAATAAAAGGATACTCAATAAAAGATCGTGTTGATAGAAAAAAAGCTATTAACACGATTTTTTAATAAAGAAACATATTTTAGTACAGCTCGCTTGCTATAAAAGCTAAAAATTCATAAAAAGTTAATAAATAATCTTGAAATAAAGTTAAAATAACCTTTACAATATAAATAAGAGTTAATTAGAAATAAAGTGAAGTTTTTGCTAAAAACCGATGATACAATAGAAGACATCTTATATTTTAACTGAAATGATAACGCTTCCAATAAAGGGGTTTACAACATCCGTAAATAAAGCATGGGAGGGGATTACAGCATGCAAGTACGAGATTTTATGATTTATCAAGTATATACTGCTACACCAACTACAACCGTAAAAGAGTTATTATCAATTTTTGACAAGCATAGCATCGGCGGCCTGCCGGTGGTTGATGACAAAGAAAAGTTATTAGGCATGGTAACGGATGGGGATATTCTGCGTTTTCTTTCTCCAAATAAAGAGAAGTTCATTGCCTCTCCCTATATGACTTATGTTGTTGAAGCTGAAACGGTCGATGATGTACTGAGTTATAAGATGAACACACCGATAAGTGAAATCATGGTCAAAAAGAACATTAAAACATTAACCCCTGACGATGACCTCTGTAGTGCGATTAGATTAATCTCCAAACATCGTTTTAAAAAGCTACCAGTTGTAAATGGAGCAGGCCGGGTAGTCGGCATCATCAGCCGCGGAGATGTCATCCAACATTTATCAAGAAAAACAGTCGAAAAAGAATTAAGCACCATTTCTTAAGAACTCAACTCAATGTAAAGATAAAAGCCGTCTCATGGAAAGACGGCTTTTATCTTTAGTGAATAGAAAAAGAGGAAGTAGATAACAATAAAAAACCGTGCCTGAAGACCGAAAAACATCTTGTGAGCTAGGTAAAAGGTTTTCATCGCTGCGATGAAGGCCAATTAGCTTCTCGTAAACTAGAAAAACGGTCTTCATCTTCCGCATGAAGACCATTTAGCTTCATGGAAACTAGAAAAACGGTCTTCATCCGCGTCATGAAGACCAATTAGCTTCTCGGAAACTAGAAAAACGGTCTTCATCTCCGGCATGAAGACCATTTAGCTTCTCGGAAACTAGAAAAAAGGTCTTCATCTCCGGCATGAAGACCAACTAGCTTCTTGTAAACTAGAAAAAAGGTCTTCATCTGCGTCATGAAGACCATTTAGCTTCTCGGAAACTAGAAAAAAGGTCTTCATCTCCGGCATGAAGACCAACTAGCTTCTCGGAAACTAGAAAAACGGTCTTCATCTCCGGCATGAAGATCAACTAGCTTCTTGTAAACTAGAAAAAAGGTCTTCATCTCCGTCATGAAGACCATTTAGCTTCATGGAAACTAGAAAAACGGTCTTCATCTCCGGCATGAAGACCATTTAGCTTCTCGGAAACTAGAAAAACGGTCTTCATCTCCGTCATGAAGACCATTTAGCTTCTCGGAAACTAGAAAAACGGTCTTCATCTCCGGCATGAAGACCAACTAGCTTCTCGGAAACTAGAAAAACGGTCTTCATCTTCCGCATGAAGACCAATTACTTCTCATGAACTGGAAAAAAGGTTTTCATCGCTGTGATGAAGACCAATAAGCATATCGCCAAATAGGATACTGGTTTTCATCTCTAACATGAAGACCAAAATCAAGAGAACCCTCTTCACACTAAGTAAACATAGATACTTTACCGGTAAAGTCCTATTTTCTTACAACCAGCTTTCCGGTGATAAAAATACTTCGGTAACGACTGAAAGAAATACTAATGCCAAAATGATGACAAGTTGGAGGATCCCTTTTTTTGTTATTCTATTATGTGCTGTCATGTTTTTTCGAGTAATTATGAGAGCTCCGAATAAGCCAATGATGGTCACTGTGAAGGATATATAGCCTCCCATCCATTTCATCTCCTTAATAGATAAGTAGATTTCTGCTTAGAATCTACCTTTGTTTATGGATTCTATCACTAAATATTATAACCTTACTAACCGTAGAAAAAGAAAGAACAATATGTGAACATTGGAAAAATCCCCTTAAGAGACACGATGTCTCAGAAGGATAAGATAAAAACGAATGGTTGCATGGTCCAATTTCATCGCATGAATTATAAGAAAGAATGAGGCCTTTCTTAAATGATCCTTCTGTATTATCTGTCCGGCCCTTGTGCTAGAGACTTTCTATCAATTGCTTTTGGCTGTTCTTCAAACCAACCATACATCCTGCAAAACAATTTTGTACATAGTGTGTTATCATGAAAACAATCCTCACAATCGTCAACTAAGTTTACAAACTAAAGTTCTATGTCAGGACGAAGTAGGACAAGTTATTATATAATAGCAGAGGCAGATCTTCGCTGCATAGGCCAGTAGGTAAGAATAAGATGTGCTGAGCAAGTTAAAGATGTTACTATCTTCATGATATAAAATAAGTAGAAGGGAGAGATCGACATAGGTATTGTAGTAGTTGAAATTTGTGACAGCAGCTTGATTAATGAACTTGACGTAGAGGCGATCATAGAATCACAGTATCCCGACGTCGCCGTGCTTTCGAACGAATGTCTCTCCTTCTGTGGTATGTGTGCGAAAAGACCATACGCCATTGTGAATGGCAAACGTATTTTTGCAAAAACGCCCGAAGAATGCATAGAGCTAATTAAAGAAGAAATTGAGAAAGAATTAGCTTTTTATCAATAATATATAACCTGTCCTTATGCTGGGGCAGGTTGTTTTATTATTCAGTAGACTATTGATAATACGTTTCCTTTGTTTTTCCATATGCGGTATAGTGATTCTTTAAAATTCTGCATATGGTCTTTGTATGTAATTCTACTAAACACCAGTTGTAAATATTTCTGGTAGTGATGTTTTTGTCAGGAAATAATAACTTAAATTCTTCTATATTCCGTAAAATGGCTTGTTCTAGTTTTTCGCGTCCACCGCACCCTGCACAAATAAGGTAGCTATTTTTAATTTTTTTAATGGATACCATGAATGATTGACAAATTCTGCACCATATTCCTTTTTGGAGATCCTCATACGTATATATAGGCAATATTGTGTATGGATTTAAAGCTCTATGTAGGGACACTAATTTATGAGCAAGTTTTTTGTGGTTATCATTTAATTTTGAGGGAGTATTATTTAAATCAACCAAGAAACGATTTACCTGAGTTGGGAAAATAAGAGATTGGTCCATAGGGGCTTGATATAAGGTAAATTCGGGATTGATAAAGATGATGTAGGGTTCGACAGGAAAACTTTGTTTGAGATTTTGAAGAAGTTGCCTGAACAAAGTTTCACTTCTTTTTAGCTGGATAACTGGATTTTTATATTCACGTTTGGTTGTTGCAGAGAAGAGCCTATCTGCATCCATGTAATAATCTCCTTCGAAATTTTTTACATCAATTAGATGAATAGCTCCTTGCGAAACAATTAACTTATCGATTTGAAAAAAAGAGTTGTTCACTTCAAGGAGTAAGTCATTAATAATGTACCTTTCTTCTTTAATAAAGTCATCTGCAAGCATGTCAAATTTCTTTTCCCCTTCAAACCCTTTTTCAAGACTTAAATAACGATACTTTTCTTTTTCAGTTAAGGAGCCTCTAATGTATAAACTTCGCAAAATTAGTAATTCCAAAGGTTCTGTTCGATCCTTAAGCAGCATAAGCCACATCCTCTCATATTTTCTATCTCCATTCTACAAAAAGATAATAAGAATTTTTCTCGAAAATATGGATATTTTGTTAATGTTTGTAGACCTTTAAATAGGTATGTTAATCACAGGTATTTGGAAAAATTCTAAAGAGGTTTATTAAGGATTATAGGCAGAAGTGATGAGGAAGTAGGTGGAAATAAAGTTTTGATTCGGACAAGAAATTGCCCAGAATGAGACGGCGAGTCCGAGTAGGCGGGGGATTCAGACAGAAAAAAGACTTCAACAAGAAATTGGGTCTGAATAAAATCGTAATTCAGACAAGAGATCTGCTAAGTTGAGAAATCAAGTCCGAATGGGCGGGGGGATTCAGACAGAGAAGAGACTTCGACAAGAAATTGGGTCTGAATAAAATCGTAATTCAGACAAGAGATCTGCTAGGGTAAGAAATCAAGTCCGAATGGGCGGGGGATTCAGACAGAAAAATGACTTCAACAAGAAATTGCGTCTGAATAAAATCGTAATTCAGACAAGAGAACTGCTAAGGTGAGAAATCAAGTCCGAATGGGCGGGGGATTCAGACAGAGAAGAGACTTCAACAAGAAATTGGGTCTGAATAAAATCGTAATTCAGACAAGAGATCTGCTAAGTTGAGAAATCAAGTCCGAATGGGCGGGGGATTCAGACAGAAAAGAGACTTCAACAAGAAATTGCGTCTGAATAAAATCGTAATTCAGAATAGAGACTAGCTTTACAAGCAAACAAGCGACGAATATAACCATCCTACAACCGGAAATGATCCGTATCCAAAAAAAAGACCCATCCCACAACCTAACTGTGGAACAGGTCTATTTTAAGATCATGCTTTAATAATAACTTCCTTGCCTTCTTTACGCTTTTTAGCATACTCTGCTGTTGCTGTGAAGAGGGCATCAGTGGATGAATTGAGGGCCGTTTCACAAGAGTCTTGTAACACTCCAATGATGAAACCAACACCAACCACCTGCATGGCAATGTCATCCGAAATTCCAAACAAACTGCTTGCTAGCGGGATCAGTAACAATGACCCGCCGGCAACACCCGAAGCACCTGCAGCAGATAATGCTGATAAAACACTTAGAATAAGAGCAGTACCAAAGTCTACTTCAATTCCTAAAGTATGAACAGCTGCTAATGTTAAAACGGAAATCGTAATAGCTGCACCGCCCATATTAATAGTCGCTCCAAGCGGGATAGATACTGAATACGTATCCTCATCTAAACCAAGTTCATCACATAATTTCATATTAACTGGAATATTCGCAGCTGAGCTTCGTGTGAAGAAGGCTGTAAGTCCACTTTCTTTTAAGGTTTTAAAAACAAGTGGATATGGATTTTGACGAATATTGATGTATACGATCAACGGATTCACAACAAGAGCCATAAAGAACATTGATCCTAGAAGAAGTAGTAATAATTGTCCATAATCAAGCAATGCCGAAAGACCATTTGTTGCAATTGCTTCAAATACTAGTCCCATAATACCGAACGGTGCTAAGTTGATGACCCATTTAACAATATGAGTGATCGCATCTGCCACGTTGGCAATCGCAGTTTTAGTAGTATCCGCTGCGTTTCTTAACAAAACACCTAGAAGAAGGGCCCATGTAAGAATTCCGATATAGTTCGCATTTAACAATGCACTTACTGGATTGTCTACAATATTGAATAGTAAAGTTTGAAGTACTTCAACAAGACCTCCAGGAGGCGTCAAATCTTCAGCACCTGGCACTAAGGATAATGTAACCGGAAAAATAAAACTTGCTAACACAGCTACAAATCCAGCTAAGAAAGTACTGATTGCATATAAACCAATAATCGATTTCATATTGGTTTGGTGGCCGCTTCGATGTTTTGAAATGGCGTGAATCACTAAGAATAGCACCAATATTGGTGCAACTGCCTTAAGTGCCCCAACAAATAAAGAACCAAAAATGGTAACCCATCCTGCTGCATCAGGAATCGTTAGAGCCAAAACAACACCAATAATAAGGCCGACAAGAATACGTTTTACTAGGCTCACTTGGTTCCATTTGATAAATAAATTTTTCATCTGTAATCCCCCGATTTATAATAAGATAAGAACACGAAAAAGACAAATGCTTTTCTGTGGTGGACAATGATATTGGCTATTGTAACACGAATATTAATAATTGTGAAATTAATTGTTATATCAGAATATTTTACCTATATGAAATATATTGCATAAGTATATGTTTATGATGTGCAACACAGTCCTGATTAAAACGTTACAGCAACATAATGGAAATAGAGGTAATAAATATAGTAA
Organism: Robertmurraya dakarensis; assembly: GCF_900156875.1. Lineage (GTDB taxonomy): Bacteria > Bacillota > Bacilli > Bacillales > Cytobacillaceae > Robertmurraya > Robertmurraya dakarensis. The sequence continues at coordinate 1,024,431 of NZ_LT707409.1, forward strand.
TATAACTATTGTGTTAAAAACGAAGAACAGGAGTTGTTAAATTTGGCACAATCATTAAAAGGTAAAGTAGCATTTGTAACAGGAGCTGGCCGCGGAATCGGGAAAGCGATCGCTTTGGGGTTGGCAAAAGAAGGAGCACATGTAGGCCTGTTAGCAAAAACAGAGGAAACGTTAAAAGAATTAGCGAGTGAATTAGAAGGCTTAGGAGTGAAAGCTGCATATGCTTCAGTAGATGTTTCTTCATTAAAAGAAGTTGAGCAGGCAATCGAAAAAATCACCAAAGAACTAGGATCAGCTGACATTTTAATCAACAATGCTGGAATTGGTTCTTTTGCAAAAATCTTAGAAATGGATCCGGATGAGTGGAGAAAGATCATTGATGTAAATTTACTTGGAACTTACTACGTAACGCGTGCGGTCCTTCCGCAGTTAATTGAAAAGAACGCTGGCGATATTATTAATATTTCATCAACAAGTGGTTTAAGCGGCTCACCAGGTTCTAGTGCATATAGTGCTTCAAAGTTTGGTGTGATTGGCTTTACAGAATCACTAGCACAAGAAGTACGCCGCAACAATATCCGTGTGACTGCTTTAACACCAAGTACAGTTGCAACAGAACTTGCAGATGATTCATCATTAATTCCTGAAGGCAAGCACGACCAATACATGCAGCCGGAAGATTTAGCAGAGTACATTGTTTCACAATTGAAATTAAATCAAAGAATGTATATTAAAACCGCAAGTTTGATCAATACTAACCCGTTCTAATTTTTATATTGAAAAAGAAATATCAGCATTGTGGAACCCATCTGAAACCGAAGTGATAAGATCACTTCGGTTTTTATTGTTGTTTCAATATATTATATTAATACTTTATGTTTTTTAATAATATAAACTTTTCAGAATATTTTATTGACACAAAAATTTTTTATATATAAAATCATCATCAAGAGGATGTACCTATTTAAGTACGAAGAAGTTTTTACATAACTATGGGGAAATCATAAGCAAACCATCTATTAATCCTCCAAAGAAAATGTATATTTATGGATCTCCAACAACTCAAATTGAAAGCGCCATCAGAACGAAAAGACTAATTATATTTTATGGAGGGGATACGATATGGCAATGGTACTAGGAAATCAGAAGGGCAATGTCTCTTTTTATACAGACGAACACCATATGTTTCGTGATTCGCTGAGAAAGTTTTTGGAAAAAGAAGCAGTGCCTAATTATGAGCAATGGGAAGAAGATCGTCAAGTCCCGCGTTCTTTTTGGACAAAAATGGGCGAAAACGGGTTCATTTGTCCTTGGGTAAGTGAAGAATATGGCGGAATGAATGCTGATTTCGGGTTTGCTGCCATTCTTAGCGAAGAACTCTCAAGAGTCGGGGCAAGTTTATCAACTGGAATTGGTACACACAGCAATATCATCGTTCCTTATATTGCTTCATTCGCATCAGAAGAGAACAAGAAGAAGTTTTTGCCTAAATGTGTATCAGGTGAAATCATCACGGCTGTTGCAATGACAGAACCAGGGGCAGGTTCAGATCTAGCCAGCATTCGCACAACAGCGGTCAAAGACGGTGATCACTATATTATAAATGGGCAGAAAACGTTTATTTCCAATGGGATCCAGTCAGACGTCATTGTTCTTGCCTGTAAAACAGATCCTAATGCGAAACCTGCTCATCGTGGAATCAGCTTGATTTTAGTTGAACGTGATACACCGGGATTTTCCAGAGGAAGAAAACTAAATAAAGTAGGCATGCACGCTCAAGACACAGCCGAACTTATTTTTGAAGATGCTAGAGTTCCTGTCACAAATCTTCTTGGAGAAGAAGGCCAGGGTTTCTATTATTTGATGACAAAGCTGCAGCAGGAAAGACTCGTTGCTTGTATCAATAGTTTAGTGGCGGCAGAGGACATGCTTCAGCTCACCATAGACTATGTAAAACAACGTGAGGCATTCGGAAAGCCGATTTCCAAGTTTCAAAATACCCAATTTAAGATTGCTGAAATGGCAACAGATATCCAAATCGCCAGAACGTTTGTTGATGATTTAATCGGAAAACATATGGCAGGTGTAGATATTGTCACGGAAGTTTCGATGGGGAAATGGTGGATTACCGATATGGCCAAACGTGTTTCTGTAGAATGTATGCAGCTGCATGGCGGCTATGGGTATATGGAAGAGTATAAAATTGCCAAGCGCTACAGAGATATCCCAATTACTTCTATTTTTGCTGGTACTAACGAGATCATGAAAGTCATAATTTCTAAAAGATTAGGTTTATAAATAACTAATATAGAAAGGTTGGATAATCATGAAGAATTTAGAAAATAAGGTTGCTATTGTTACAGGGGCAGGACGCGGGATTGGAAGAGAAATTGCCTTGCTTCTTGCGAAAGAAGGGGCAAAGGTAGTTGTAAATGATTTAGGCGGAGGCCCTGATGGAGAAGGAAATGATACTAAAGTTGCTGATGAAGTGGTGGCAGAAATCAAAGCCGCAGGCGGAGAAGCCGTCGGAAACTACGACTCTGTTGCAGAATATGAAAGTGCTGGAAAAATCGTTCAACAAGCGATAGATTCTTTTGGACAGTTAGATATCGTCGTCAATAACGCAGGTATTTTAAGAGACCGCATTCTTCATAGAATGACAGAAGCAGAATTTGATGCAGTCATTGCGGTCCACTTAAAAGGTTCTTTCAATATGACAAGACAGGCGGCACCTATTTTTAAAGAACAAAAGAGCGGTCGCTTCATTAACTTCACATCGACTTCCGGCTTAATCGGAAACTTTGGTCAGGCGAACTATGCAGCTGCAAAAATGGGAATCTGGGGTCTGACAAAGAGTACGGCGTTAGACATGTCCCGTTATCATGTAACAGCTAATGCGATCGCACCATTTGCTTGGAGCAGATTAATCGGCACAATTCCAACTAATGATGAAAGCGAACAAGCCCGCGTGGAAAAAATGAAGCAAATGTCACCAGCTCATATTGCGCCAGTTGTTGCGTTCTTAGCTTCTGAGCAAGCAAGTGATGTAACAGGCCAAATTTTTGGAGTAAGAGGAAAAGAAATTGTCTTATTTTCTCAGCCGCGTCCAGTTCGTTCTGTGTACAATGCTGAAGGCTGGTCTGTTGAAAGTATTGATAAAATCAAATCATCACTGCAAAATAGCTTTACGCCGCTAGAAGTAACGAAAGATGTCTTCCCGTATGAGCCGCTAGTTTAATAGATAGCGATAAGCAACCAGATTGAAACTGGTTGCTTATCTACATAATATGATAGAGTTTCTGCTGAATAAGAAGAGAGAGGGGTACAAAATTGAGCACATTTGATTACTTATCGGAGACCTCGATTTATGAAATGCTGGAAAAATCAGTTCAAGAATATCCGAACAGGATAGCCGTTATCGATGGATCCATTCAGTGTACATATACACAGCTAAAGACATGGGTCGACACCTTTGCTTCCCATCTAGTACAGAAAGGATTTCAAAAGGGTGACCGAGTAGGGTTGATGTTACCGAATGGCATTCATTATGTTATTTCCTATTACGCGACACAACGGTTAGGCGGTACCGTTGTTCAAGTTAATCCTCTGTACCAAACGTCGGAGTTACAATATATTATTGACGATTCCACTCCGAAATGGTTTATCTGTCAAGAACATCAATCCGAAAAACTGGATAAAATCACCAATACTAATAATATGAGCGTTATTTTTACAAAGGATAAAAATGGAGTTGATCAAATTCTGTTAACAGAACAGATTAAGGAGCTTCCGCCTCTACAAATAATTGCGAAAGAGGACGTTGCGGTTCTTCAATATACAGGAGGGACCACAGGAAAGTCAAAGGGAGCAATGCTCACTCATTTTAACGTTCTTTGTAATATTCACCAAACAGGTGCCATCTACGCTCCCGTCATTAAAAAAGGTGAGGAAAGGCTTTTGGGAATTGCGCCATTGACACATGCAATGGCTATGACAAACATGAATTATGCATTAGTTTGTATAGCAGCCACCTACATCATTCTTGAAAAATTTAATACAAAAGCATTGCTGGAGCTAATTAAAGAATATCGACCGACCTTTTTCGTCGGTGCTCCTACCATGTATATTGCTTTACTGAACCACCCAGATTTAGAGCAATACGATTTGTCTTGCTTCAAACTCTTACTTGCTGGATCTGCACCACTGCCGGTTGAAGTTATCAAGCAGTTAGAAGAAAAAACAGGCGCGATCATTTTTGAAGGATACGGATTATCAGAAGTCACGACATCTGCAACAAGAACTCCATTGAACGGAAAACGGAAAATTGGCAGCGTGGGCATGCCGCTGCCTGAGACAGAGGCTAAAATTGTTGATTTGGAAACAGGTCTGAAGGAAATGCCTAATGGAGAAGAAGGCGAACTGATTGTAAAAGGGCCGCAGATCATGAAAGGGTATTGGAACAAACCGCTAGAAACAGCGGAAACGATTCGCGATGGCTGGCTCTATACCGGTGACATTGCGATACGAGATGAAGATGGCTATTATTTTATAGTAGGAAGGAAAAAAGACATGGTCATTGCTGGAGGATTAAATATTTATCCTGCAGAAGTGGAGGATGTTTTATATCAGCATTCAGACATAGCCGAAACCTGTGTATTTGGTGTCCCGGATGCGTATCTTGGTGAAAAATTGCTGGCTGTTGTTGTCTTAAAAGAAGGATCAACCCTTACAGAAGATGAATTGCTTAGCTGGTGTGAAGAGCGCATGGCCAGGTACAAAGTTCCAAGAGGAATTGAGTTCCGCGACGAAATTCCAAAGACGTTTGTAGGCAAGGTTCTGCGCCGCAAGCTTGTTGAGGAATTTGCAAATAAGCAAAACGCTTGATTTGAGGCAGCAGAAGCTAATAGCTGCATGACTGAATTTGTTACTGTCATTTACTTATGACTATCACTCGCCATTAACTCAAACAACTGTTTGTTGAGTCGATCGCGAGTGATTTTTTAATAAAATAAAATAGATAGAAGATATTGATTAGCTTGGTCTAAGAAACAGCGTATTTATCAAGGATTCAGACAAAAGCTTCATCAACTTGAAAAATGGAGTCCGAAAAAGAGGGTTATTCCGACAAGAAATTCGCCAAAATGCCATGACAAGTCTGAATACGAACGCGATTCGGACAAGAGGCTTACCTGACAGCGATATACAGTCTGAATTCAGAGTTGATTCGGACAGGGCAATCACTAAATAGCCAAGCATAGTCCGAAGAAGTGGTTGATTCAGACAAGAAGAGCACCAATAAGCCAGAACGAGTCTGAATACGAATGGGATTCAGACAGCAGTCGCACCATACAGCAAAGCACAGTCCAAAATAGTTGTATTCTAATATAATAGAAACTATTAAAACCAATTTTTAAAAAAGCATAATAACTATATTGACAGAATTAAGATTGATGTTCTATACTGTGTATGTAACGGGTTACACAATAATAGTTTTTAAAACTATTTATTTTTTCGTTAAACATGTAACCGGTTACATATATAAACAACATATGAATATCAATTTTATATAAAATAATGCTTACATTGTCTTTGGATTTGGGGTGATTGTGATTGCGACGATAAAAGAAGTAGCAAAAGAAGCGGGTGTTTCGGTTGCTACGGTTTCAAGGGTGCTAAATAACAAGGGATATGTTAATGAAGATACTAGAAAGCGGGTAATGTCTTCGATCGAAAAACTGAACTATAAACCAAATGCGGTGGCACGCAGTTTGTTTAAGAAAAAATCGAAAATGATCGGACTGATCGTTCCAGACATAAAAAACCCCTTCTTCCCTGAATTAGCTAGGGCAGTGGAGGACGTTACGAATAGCGAAGGTTATACGTTAATTCTCTGCAACTCTGATGACGATTTCCATAAAGAACAGAAATACTTGGACGCACTTAAACAAAAGTATGTCGATGGTTTTATTGTCGTCACGAGTACCTTGAAAGCTGAGCATGTCGAGGATCATAATATCCCGCTGGTAGCACTGGATCGCAGCATTCATCCAGAAATCCCAGCTGTGTATTCAAATAACTATACGGGAGCCAAACAGGCAACACAATACTTACTAGAACTTGGGTGCAGACAAATTGCCCATATTCGTGGACCCCATCACATAAACAATGCGGAAGAACGTTACAAAGGCTTTACAGACGTAACCAAAGACCAAGGTTTATACGATCCAAAGCTTGTAATAAATGGTGGCTACAGCATTGAAAAAACAATTGGCGTGACATCAGAACTTTTAAAGAAAAGTCCCGAGATCGATGGAATTTTTGCTGGAAATGACATGATGGCCATTGGCGTTTTAAAGGCTGCAGAAAGATTAGGCTTAAAGGTGCCAGAGGATCTCAAGATCATTGGTTTTGATGGAATTGCACTTTGCAAGACAACCAGTCCTGAAATAACCACAATGGCACAGCCGATTTATGAAATGGGGACAACGGCAGCACGAATGCTGCTCGATTTTATAGAAAAGAAAGAAGTTATCAACACGAAACAAGTATTTCAGGTTCAGTTAGTCGAACGCCAATCAACAAGAGTGAGTTTAAAGAGGTGAGGGAATATGGCGTCAAATAAGATAGTGGTTATCGGAAGTATTAATATGGATTTGGTCACACAGACACAGGCGGTACCAAGACTGGGTGAAACGGTTTTAGGTACTTCCTTTACGACCAACCCTGGTGGAAAGGGTGCTAACCAAGCAGTGGCGGCGGCGAGATTAAATGCTGATGTTACGATGATTGGTGCGGTAGGAAATGATAGTTTTGGGAAAGAACTTCTTCATCATCTACAGAATCAGGGAATTTTTACCGGAAATGTGGAACCGGTTACACATAAAGAAACAGGGATTGCATCGATTACCATCGCAAATCACGACAATAGTATTATCGTCGTACCTGGAGCAAATGATTGTGTAACAGAAGAGTTGGTTGAGAAGTATGAAGATGTTATTGCAAAAAATGACACGATGCTGCTGCAGCTTGAGATTCCATTAAAGTCTGTAATAAAAGCAGCAGAACTCGCGAAAAAGCATGGAGTCCGCGTCATTCTAAATCCGGCTCCGTACCAAGATCTGCCGGAAGAGTTACTACAACTAGTTGATTACATTACGCCAAATGAATATGAAGCAGTAGAACTTTTAAAAGCTAGTAATCTTAAAAACCTGCATGAAAAGCTCATCATTACAAAAGGGGCGGAAGGTGTCTCTTTTTATGAAAATGGGTTAGAAAAGAATATTAGCAGTTATAAAGTTGAAGTAGTTGATACAACAGGAGCAGGCGATTCCTTCAATGGTGCTTTTGCTGTAGCACTAAGCGAAGGAAAAACAATCGAAGAAGCTTGTTCATTTGCTGTTGCCGTCGGTGCTTTAGCCGTGACCAAACTAGGTGCACAAAGCGGTATGCCGACTAGAGAACAGGTTGAAGCATTTCTTAATGAAGATAAGCCCAGTGGTAATATGTCAAGCACTAAAATTCAATGAATTGGAAATTAATATTGTCTTTCATTGAAAAGTGTTTAAAAAAGAGTATACCTAATAAACCTCACACTATTTTCAATTTTTTACCAATACTTTCAAGTGTGAAGCTGGGTGTTTGAAAGGGTGTGAATGAGAAGTTTTAATCTCTCCTTTCGGGTGGTGTGTACAACTGATTGGTGCGTAGTAGCGAAAACACCAATCGTACCAGTTTTCTTGCGGTTAAGACGAGAGCGCGTTTGTGTTTATGTTTTGGAACTTCATCGTACTTCTTTGTGTAAAAAGCTTTATATTCAGAGTCGTACTTTCGGATCTTATCGGCAGCTTGAATAAGGTAGTAACGCAGGTATTTATTACCTGTCCTCATTCTAGCCGTTTCCTGGGATTCGAATTCGCCTGATTGGTTCTGGTTCCATACCAAACCTGCATATTTCGCTAAGGCATGATGATCTTTAAATCGCTTTATATCGCTAATTTCAGCTATCAACCCTGCCGCATAAACGTCTCCAATTCCTTTTACAGACGTTAGGGTTTGCGGTATGCCTTTCATTAACTTGGCAATTTCTTTATCCAGACGCTTTACCTGTGACTCGATATGTTGAATGGTACTTAAAGTAACAGACATCGAAATATTTACGGGGTCCTGCATAGCCTTATTCAGCCGGTAAGATGATCTAGCCAACTTTTGAAGGTATTTTGCGATTTCCTCTGGCTTTTCAAATCGGTTTTTTCCTTTATCTTGCAGGAACTCGACGAGTTCCTCGAGGCTCATTTCAGCGATCGTTTCGGGCTCTAGTTCCTCCATGACAGCCATACTCGTAGCTCCGAATTTATCTGAAAATGGATTATCCTGTCTCAGTCCACTGAACTTTAAAAAGAGCTGGTTAAGGAAATACGTTTTATTTCGGGCAATCTCCCGCATAAAATGAAACCTTGTTCGCGTTAAGCGCTGAAGAGCTTCATATTGTATGGCATCTTTCATTTGGGCTGGCAGTCGGCCAAAGCGCAAGTGGTCAGCGATGACCCAGGCATCTATGCGATCGTTTTTTACAAGAGAATCATACCCTTTTTTGAAACGAGCGACTTTTCTCGCATTTAGTACGTAGATAGAGGCTTGAAACTTAGGTTCATAGCCTTTCATTTGGTCTTGTAGATAATGGGCAAGGTGCCAACTGTAAAGATCAGTGGCTTCCATCCCAATCTTCAATTGGTTGGCCTGACTTTTTTCCGCAGTTTCTAGCATTCGTTTGATCAGGGTTTCGGCCCCGGTTTGATCATTAGAAACAGAAAAGTCGGCGAGTGTGGACCCGTCCTCCTTCATGAAATGGACATGATGGGACTTCAAGCTTACATCTACACCAACAAGCATTTGTGACATACCAATCACCTCCAGTATGTAAGTTAATCAAGAACGTTCAGACCTGGGTGCCCACGGGAATCATCGATGTCTTCCTCGTCATCAGCACTCAAAGAAAAGAAGTCCATCATGAGCGCTACACTCACTTCTTTTACGGCGGCGCAACCAGTGGTTAGACCTTCAATAATGAACCATGGGTAGCAGGCTTATGAAGCAGTACACCAAAGTGTCCGCAAGGGGGAGAAGCAATATCCTGATACGATCCTGTCGGTTCCATTGTCCCATGAGCAGGTCTATGAACGCTATAAAAAAATGACGGAGTAAAACGCTGGAGCTTCCTCCATTCTCCGCCATTTCTCGATATTCAGTTAAAGGCATTTCAAAGAAGCAGTAGGGAAACTATCCCCCTGCGAAATAAGAACAACACATTAATCTATTATTGATAGTTTGAACTTTACCTCGGCTTCCCCATCAGGTGGGTGAAACAAGGGTAAAACTAAAATATTTAAGATGGGGAAGCCGAAAGGCTAACCTTGATAACCTATAGGAATCTAGAGTGAATTTTAGAGGATCCGGATCAACTGGAAATTCTTCTAGAAAGAGCTCTTACTAGTACTATACGAGGGGGA
>NZ_LT707409.1:1037788-1207220 GCF_900156875.1 Robertmurraya dakarensis
AAGCCCAGTGGTAATATGTCAAGCACTAAAATTCAATGAATTGGAAATTAATATTGTCTTTCATTGAAAAGTGTTTAAAAAAGAGTATACCTAATAAACCTCACACTATTTTCAATTTTTTACCAATACTTTCAAGTGTGAAGCTGGGTGTTTGAAAGGGTGTGAATGAGAAGTTTTAATCTCTCCTTTCGGGTGGTGTGTACAACTGATTGGTGCGTAGTAGCGAAAACACCAATCGTACCAGTTTTCTTGCGGTTAAGACGAGAGCGCGTTTGTGTTTATGTTTTGGAACTTCATCGTACTTCTTTGTGTAAAAAGCTTTATATTCAGAGTCGTACTTTCGGATCTTATCGGCAGCTTGAATAAGGTAGTAACGCAGGTATTTATTACCTGTCCTCATTCTAGCCGTTTCCTGGGATTCGAATTCGCCTGATTGGTTCTGGTTCCATACCAAACCTGCATATTTCGCTAAGGCATGATGATCTTTAAATCGCTTTATATCGCTAATTTCAGCTATCAACCCTGCCGCATAAACGTCTCCAATTCCTTTTACAGACGTTAGGGTTTGCGGTATGCCTTTCATTAACTTGGCAATTTCTTTATCCAGACGCTTTACCTGTGACTCGATATGTTGAATGGTACTTAAAGTAACAGACATCGAAATATTTACGGGGTCCTGCATAGCCTTATTCAGCCGGTAAGATGATCTAGCCAACTTTTGAAGGTATTTTGCGATTTCCTCTGGCTTTTCAAATCGGTTTTTTCCTTTATCTTGCAGGAACTCGACGAGTTCCTCGAGGCTCATTTCAGCGATCGTTTCGGGCTCTAGTTCCTCCATGACAGCCATACTCGTAGCTCCGAATTTATCTGAAAATGGATTATCCTGTCTCAGTCCACTGAACTTTAAAAAGAGCTGGTTAAGGAAATACGTTTTATTTCGGGCAATCTCCCGCATAAAATGAAACCTTGTTCGCGTTAAGCGCTGAAGAGCTTCATATTGTATGGCATCTTTCATTTGGGCTGGCAGTCGGCCAAAGCGCAAGTGGTCAGCGATGACCCAGGCATCTATGCGATCGTTTTTTACAAGAGAATCATACCCTTTTTTGAAACGAGCGACTTTTCTCGCATTTAGTACGTAGATAGAGGCTTGAAACTTAGGTTCATAGCCTTTCATTTGGTCTTGTAGATAATGGGCAAGGTGCCAACTGTAAAGATCAGTGGCTTCCATCCCAATCTTCAATTGGTTGGCCTGACTTTTTTCCGCAGTTTCTAGCATTCGTTTGATCAGGGTTTCGGCCCCGGTTTGATCATTAGAAACAGAAAAGTCGGCGAGTGTGGACCCGTCCTCCTTCATGAAATGGACATGATGGGACTTCAAGCTTACATCTACACCAACAAGCATTTGTGACATACCAATCACCTCCAGTATGTAAGTTAATCAAGAACGTTCAGACCTGGGTGCCCACGGGAATCATCGATGTCTTCCTCGTCATCAGCACTCAAAGAAAAGAAGTCCATCATGAGCGCTACACTCACTTCTTTTACGGCGGCGCAACCAGTGGTTAGACCTTCAATAATGAACCATGGGTAGCAGGCTTATGAAGCAGTACACCAAAGTGTCCGCAAGGGGGAGAAGCAATATCCTGATACGATCCTGTCGGTTCCATTGTCCCATGAGCAGGTCTATGAACGCTATAAAAAAATGACGGAGTAAAACGCTGGAGCTTCCTCCATTCTCCGCCATTTCTCGATATTCAGTTAAAGGCATTTCAAAGAAGCAGTAGGGAAACTATCCCCCTGCGAAATAAGAACAACACATTAATCTATTATTGATAGTTTGAACTTTACCTCGGCTTCCCCATCAGGTGGGTGAAACAAGGGTAAAACTAAAATATTTAAGATGGGGAAGCCGAAAGGCTAACCTTGATAACCTATAGGAATCTAGAGTGAATTTTAGAGGATCCGGATCAACTGGAAATTCTTCTAGAAAGAGCTCTTACTAGTACTATACGAGGGGGGAGAGTAATGAAAAAGCATGGTATTTTAAATAGTCCCATCGCAAACGTGTTATCTTCCTTAGGTCATACAGATACGATTGTCATTGCGGATTGTGGACTGCCGATCCCTGATGGTGTGCAAAGAATCGATGTATCGCTGAAAAAAGGCTTTCCAAGTTTCTATGAAACTCTTGAAATTATTTTGGAAGATATGGAAGTAGAGAAAATTACGCTTGCTCATGAGATTAAGGAAAAGAATGCCCCTTTACATGAGAAGCTGCAAGAAACATTTGCAACAACTGACGCCGACTATGTCTCTCATGAAGAGTTTAAAGCTTTAACGAAAAATGCGAAGGCGATTATTCGTACGGGAGAAATCACCCCTTATGCGAATATCATTCTCCATTCTGGGGTGATTTTCTAATGAACAAACAAGCGCTAGTAGAAATGAAGGGCATTAGTAAGGCATTTTCAGGAAACCAAGTTTTAACCAATGTTGATTTCGATTTATTGCCTGGAGAGATTCATGCCTTGATGGGTGAAAATGGTGCAGGAAAATCAACCATGATGAAAATCTTGACAGGAATATACGAACGAGATACCGGGACTGTTTTTAGCAAAGGACAAGAAGTCCAATTCAAGGATGCCAAAGAAGCGGAAAAAGCCGGGATTGCAGTTATCCACCAAGAATTAAATATTATTCCTTACTTAACGGTAACGGAAAATATGTTTCTTGGAAAAGAGCTGACTGTTGGAAAAACAGGAATTCTCCGTATGGCGGAAATGAAGAAAAAGACGGAAGAATATTTAAGCCGCTTAGGGATTGATATTGATCCGAATATCGAAGCTAGAGAACTATCTGTCGGACAGCAGCAAATGATTGAAATCGCGCGCGCAATCGCAGCAGATACAGATGTACTAATTATGGATGAACCAACAGCTGCTTTAACGGACCGTGAAATTGAAGCCTTATTTAAGGTAATGCGCGGCTTGCAAGAGCAAGGGGTAGGGATTGTCTATATCTCTCACCGAATGGAAGAGATTTTTAAAATGTGTGATCGCATCTCTGTATTGCGTGACGGTGAATATATCGGAACGAAAGTGATTAAAGAAACAAATTTTGAAGAGATTGTCAAAATGATGGTAGGCCGTGATATTGGCGAAAGGTACCCAGAACGACATGTGGAACTTGGTCCTGAACGAATTCGTGTGGACAAGCTAAGCCATGAGAAAAAATTCCGTGACGTCAGCTTCTCTGTACACCAAGGAGAGATTCTCGGAGTGTCTGGTTTAATGGGGGCTGGACGAACTGAAATTATGGAAACCATTTTTGGTTCAAGAAAAAAGTCTAGCGGTGAGATCTGGATTGATGAGAAGCAAGTGAATATCCGCAATCCTTATGATGCCATCCAATTAGGAATCGGTTTTATCACAGAGGACCGTAAAGATGAAGGACTTGTCCTTGACCTTTCCGTAAGAGAAAACATTTCTCTTACCAATTTAAAGCGTATTTCCAGCCAATCGGTGATATCAAAAACAAAAGAAACAGAGCTTGTGTCAAAGATGATTGAAAAGCTTCGCGTGAAAACCAGCGGTTCTGAACAAAGTGTGAAATCACTGAGCGGTGGTAATCAGCAGAAGGTCGTAATCGGAAAGTGGTTAGGGATAGATCCGAAAATATTAATTCTTGATGAACCAACAAGAGGGGTAGACGTTGGGGCGAAAAAAGAAATCTATCAAATTATGAATGAACTTACCGAACGTGGAGTCGCCATCATTATGGTGTCATCTGATCTTCCGGAAATTCTCGGAATGAGTGATCGAATCCTAGTCGTCCACGAAGGTAAGGCCACAGCAATCCTTGACCGTCAAGACGCGAATCAAGAAATCATTATGCAAGCGGCAACGGGAGGTAACTCACATGAAAAATCAGGCTCTTAGTCAAACGGTTCAGAAGTTAGGTCCATTATTAGGTTTAGGCGCGATTGTAATCATTTTGTCTATCTTAAGTCCAAACTTTCTAGAACTAAACAACTTACTAAATTTATTGCGGCAAGTTTCAATTAATGCGTTAATCGCATTTGGAATGACCTTTGTTATTTTAACCGGCGGAATTGATTTATCCGTTGGATCGATGCTCGCATTAGGGGCAGCGCTTACAGCTGGTATGTTATCAAGCGGGTTTGACCCTATCCTAGCTATTCTGTTAGGTTTGATGGCAGGGGCAATTATGGGTGCACTGAACGGTTTTATTATTACCAAAGGGAAAGTTGCTCCTTTTATTGCAACTCTAGCAACAATGACGATTTTCCGCGGTCTAACACTTGTGTACACTGAAGGCCGTCCTATTACTGGTCTTGGAGAGAGCGTTGCCTTTGAATTAATGGGTCGCGGTTATTTCTTCGGAATACCAGTTCCTGTAGTACTAATGATTATTTCTTATGGTGTTCTCTATTTTATTCTGAAAAAGACAACTTTTGGCCGCCGCGTTTATGCAATTGGCGGAAATGAGGAAGCATCACGTCTATCTGGTATTAAGGTCGATCGAGTGAAGGTAGCGATTTACTCTATTACTGGGATGCTGTCGGTTTTAGCAGGGATCATCTTAACATCACGCCTGAATTCTGCACAGCCAACCGCAGGTGTCTCGTATGAATTGGATGCCATTGCAGCGGTAGTGCTTGGTGGTACAAGTCTTTCTGGAGGACGCGGATGGATTTTTGGAACATTTGTAGGCGCTCTCATCATTGGAGTATTAAATAACGGTCTTAACTTATTAGATGTTTCATCATTCTATCAACAGGTGGTTAAAGGTGGAGTTATTCTACTAGCTGTTATTCTTGATAGAAAAAAGGCGTCATAACACATTGAAATGCCCTTCTCCGTAAACAATACGTGGAAGATCATTAATAAAAATTAATTTATTATTAGGGGGATTTATCATGAAAAAGTGGTTACAAGCTTTCCTTTTTGTAGCATTAAGTGCCATCCTTTTAGCCGGCTGTTCAACAGAGGCTCCAGGATCTAATTCAGACAGTGAAGGAGAAGCTTCAGATAGCAGTGAAGGAAGCGCTAAAATTGGACTTTCCATTTCAACTCTGAATAATCCATTTTTCGTAACATTAAAGGATGGAGCTGAAGCAGAAGCTGAAAAGCAAGGAATTGAATTAACAGTAGTTGATGCACAAAACGATCCAGCGAAACAAGTTAGTGATATTGAAGATTTAATTCAACAAGGTGTCGATGTTCTTTTAATCAATCCAGCTGACTCTGCTGCGATCGCATCAGCAGTAGAATCTGCGAACAATGCTGGTATCCCTGTTATTACGGTTGACCGCAGTGCAGAAGGTGGAGAAGTTGTAGCTCATATTGCTTCTGATAACGTAGCAGGTGGAAAAATGGCTGGTGATTTCATTGTTGAGCAATTAGGCGGAGAAGGAAATATCGTTGAGCTAGAAGGAATTCCAGGTTCTTCTGCTGCACGTGAACGCGGAGAAGGTTTCCATTCAGCAGTTGATGGTGTAGAAGGTCTTGAAGTGGTAGCGAAGCAAGCAGCAGATTTTGACCGTGCAAAAGGGTTAACAACGATGGAAAATATCATTCAAAGCTCAAGCGATATCAAAGCTGTGTTTGCACACAATGATGAAATGGCACTAGGTGCTCTTCAAGCAATTGAAGCGGCTGGTTTAACTGATGTTCTTGTAGTTGGATTCGACGCAACTGAAGATGCAGTAAAAGCTGTAGAAGAAGGCCGTATGCAAGCAACAGTAGCTCAAAAGCCGACAGTAATTGGTGAAACAGCAGTAGCAACAGCTGTAAAACTTTCAAATGGTGAAGAAGTGGAAGCATTTATTCCAGTAGAGCTTGAATTAGTAAAATAATGATGTATGATTACCCCGGTCTTTTGGCCGGGGCTATTTATTATAAAAATAGCCCTTGTCACTTAACCTCTCTTAAACCCTTCCCATCTAAAATTTCCTGAATTCCTTCCTGGCAGACGCCATAAGACCGCCACGAACAAGTTTCACAGACGTGAAGAATATCAGAAGGGTTGATATGTTTTTGGATGTGGTCCTCAATGTCCTTCCATGTGAGGATATCACCGACTTTAAGGTTCATTTTTTTTAAAATAGCAGCATCTCTAGCATAGATATTTTCATTTTCACAATGGTATTCGCCCGAGTTCGGGTATTTCTCACACAGTTTATCTGGTCCATTAACAATTTGAACCCATGTCTCTGGATGATTTCTTAATGTTTGATGCCAAGCTGTCATATTTTCAACATATTCCTTTGAATAGCCCATTCCTCGATACCCAGGCAGGCAAAAAAGGTGATGTCCACGCAATTTTAACATAATTCGCCCCTCATACATGGATATTTGTTAACCTAAACTCATCTTCGGTTAACTACTTTCATCATATCATATTAAAGTTTATAAATTGGGAATTTTTTTAAAAAATAAGGGCTTGTATTGGAAGTGATGAATATCGAAGGTTTCATAAGCGAGCATCAAAGATACCATTTCATCACGCTAGGCATCGATGACGCTGCGGCGCTTTGGGTTATAAAAGGAATACTAGGATCTTGCACTAGACATTATTTTTTCTCGCTTCTTGTAAAGCATCGATGGAAACTAGCTGCTTTTCCCCGTGGTTTCCCTGATTTGAAATAAGCGCCATACTTGACGTGTCCTCAATACTTTCAATCCATACTGGATCTCCATGATAGTGTACAGGGATTTCTTGATTAGAATTTAAAACTTCTTTGACACGGTTAAAATCCATTTTTTTATCACCTCAATATATACTTTCCCCGAACAGCTGCTGTAAAATCATTTCAAAAATTAGCAATATGAGGCAGCATGAAACTTCCCATCTTCGTTTCGTACTGAGATGTGTGACCCGGGTCTGAAAATAACCTTGGGTTGGACAGTTTAATGACTTTATTATCCAGAATAGAACCCTTCGCAAAAGCCATGATAGTTATTAGTAAAACAAAGGGAGTGAAGCATGTGAAAAAAACTTGGGCAATTGCCGCATCTGCAGCATTATCACTAACTCTTGTTGGCTGCGGAGCTAATGATGATACCGCAATGAATAACAATAACAACAACAACCAGAGTCAAGGTTTTAACACAGAGCAAGTCAGAACGAGAAATGTCAACAATAACAATAATAACAACCAAACTAACGATCGCAATCTTTCCGTTTCCGATCGAGCAGAGCTTCAGGTCGAGAGAATGAATGAAGTGGAAGAGGCTAACGTCATAATCTGGAACAATAACGCTTATGTAGCTGTCAGGCTAGCTAATCAGGGTGATAACAGAAACAATCGCAACGGTGGTATGAACGCTTCCGACGTTAACAATGGAGGGGACAATAACGGCAACGCTGTTGATCGTACCCTTGATAACGGAGGAAATGCACTAAATAATGGGACTGTTAATCAATCTGACAACAGAAATGGGAATAACGGCATGATCGATGGACAAGGCGATGCTGGTAAGGGAAGTCAGCAAAACACAGGAAATAACAATAACTTGTTTGATGTAAACAATAACAATAACAATAATAACAACAATAATGAACAGAGCGGGGCTACACCAGATCACGTAACAACAGATTATGCCTCAAACTGGAACAACTACAGCCCTGTATCAAATGCTTTTGAGCAAAAAATTGCAGACAGAGTACGCCAAGCGGAAAATAAAATCCATAAAGTCTATGTTTCCAATAACCCTGATTTATACGGAAAAATGAGCACATACGCAGATGAACTCAGAACAAATGGAAACGGAAACGGGATCCTCGATGACTTTAATAATACAGTTAACAATTTCTTTGGAAGAAATAATGAATAATTAACTAAAAAATAATCGCCCGTTTCCATGCAAAAGGCATTAGCTAAAGCAAGGAGACGGGTGGTTTTTGATATTAAGGGATTTGGTCTTCATAAAGCCAATGAGGACCGCTTGGTTGGTATTTTAAAAGGACTATGGTCTTCATAAAGGCAATGAAGACCGTTTAATTGGTTTCTTACAAGGCCTATCGTCTTCATAAAGGCAATGAAGACCGTTTGTTCGGTATTTTATAAAGCCTTTGGTCTTCATAAAAGCAATGAAGACCGTTTGGTTGGTTTTTTAAGTGACTCTTGGTCTTCATTAAGCGAATGAAGACCGTTTGTTTGTATTTTTACAAAGCTCTTGGTCTTCATAAAGGCAATAAAGACCGTTTGGTTGGGTTTTCAAATGACTTTTGGTCTTCATAAAGCCAATGAGGACCGCTTGGTTGGTATTTTAAAAGGACTATGGTCTTCATAAAGGCAATGAAGACCGTTTAATTGGTTTCTTACAAGGCCTATCGTCTTCATAAAGGCAATGAAGACCGTTTGTTCGGTATTTTATAAAGCCTTTGGTCTTCATAAAAGCAATGAAGACCGTTTGGTTGGTTTTTTAAGTGACTCTTGGTCTTCATTAAGCGAATGAAGACCGTTTGTTTGTATTTTTACAAAGCTCTTGGTCTTCATAAAGGCAATAAAGACCGTTTGGTTGGGTTTTCAAATGACTTTTGGTCTTCATAAAGCCAATGAGGACCGCTTGGTTGGTATTTTAAAAGGACTATGGTCTTCATAAAGGCAATGAAGACCGTTTAATTGGTTTCTTACAAGGCCTATCGTCTTCATAAAGGCAATGAAGACCGTTTGTTCGGTATTTTATAAAGCCTTTGGTCTTCATAAAAGCAATGAAGACCGTTTGGTTGGTTTTTTAAGTGACTCTTGGTCTTCATTAAGCGAATGAAGACCGTTTGTTTGTATTTTTACAAAGCTCTTGGTCTTCATAAAGGCAATAAAGACCGTTTGGTTGGGTTTTCAAATGACTTTTGGTCTTCATAAAGCCAATGAGGACCGCTTGGTTGGTATTTTAAAAGGACTATGGTCTTCATAAAGGCAATGAAGACCGTTTAATTGGTTTCTTACAAGGCCTATCGTCTTCATAAAGGCAATGAAGACCGTTTGTTCGGTATTTTATAAAGCCTTTGGTCTTCATAAAAGCAATGAAGACCGTTTGGTTGGTTTTTTAAGTGACTCTTGGTCTTCATTAAGCGAATGAAGACCGTTTGTTTGTATTTTTACAAAGCTCTTGGTCTTCATAAAGGCAATAAAGACCGTTTGGTTGGGTTTTCAAATGACTTTTGGTCTTCATAAAGCCAATGAGGACCGCTTGGTTGGTATTTTAAAAGGACTATGGTCTTCATAAAGGCAATGAAGACCGTTTAATTGGTTTCTTACAAGGCCTATCGTCTTCATAAAGGCAATGAAGACCGTTTGTTCGGTATTTTATAAAGCCTTTGGTCTTCATAAAAGCAATGAAGACCGTTTGGTTGGTTTTTTAAGTGACTCTTGGTCTTCATTAAGCGAATGAAGACCGTTTGTTTGTATTTTTACAAAGCTCTTGGTCTTCATAAAGGCAATAAAGACCGTTTGGTTGGGTTTTCAAATGACTTTTGGTCTTCATAAAGCCAATGAGGACCGCTTGGTTGGTATTTTAAAAGGACTATGGTCTTCATAAAGGCAATGAAGACCGTTTAATTGGTTTCTTACAAGGCCTATCGTCTTCATAAAGGCAATGAAGACCGTTTGTTCGGTATTTTATAAAGCCTTTGGTCTTCATAAAAGCAATGAAGACCGTTTGGTTGGTTTTTTAAGTGACTCTTGGTCTTCATTAAGCGAATGAAGACCGTTTGTTTGTATTTTTACAAAGCTCTTGGTCTTCATAAAGGCAATAAAGACCGTTTGGTTGGGTTTTCAAATGACTTTTGGTCTTCATAAAGCCAATGAGGACCGCTTGGTTGGTATTTTAAAAGGACTATGGTCTTCATAAAGGCAATGAAGACCGTTTAATTGGTTTCTTACAAGGCCTATCGTCTTCATAAAGGCAATGAAGACCGTTTGTTCGGTATTTTATAAAGCCTTTGGTCTTCATAAAAGCAATGAAGACCGTTTGGTTGGTTTTTTAAGTGACTCTTGGTCTTCATTAAGCGAATGAAGACCGTTTGTTTGTATTTTTACAAAGCTCTTGGTCTTCATAAAGGCAATAAAGACCGTTTGGTTGGGTTTTCAAATGACTTTTGGTCTTCATAAAGCCAATGAGGACCGCTTGGTTGGTATTTTAAAAGGACTATGGTCTTCATAAAGGCAATGAAGACCGTTTAATTGGTTTCTTACAAGGCCTATCGTCTTCATAAAGGCAATGAAGACCGTTTGTTCGGTATTTTATAAAGCCTTTGGTCTTCATAAAAGCAATGAAGACCGTTTGGTTGGTTTTTTAAGTGACTCTTGGTCTTCATTAAGCGAATGAAGACCGTTTGTTTGTATTTTTACAAAGCTCTTGGTCTTCATAAAGGCAATAAAGACCGTTTGGTTGGGTTTTCAAATGACTTTTGGTCTTCATAAAGCCAATGAGGACCGCTTGGTTGGTATTTTAAAAGGACTATGGTCTTCATAAAGGCAATGAAGACCGTTTAATTGGTTTCTTACAAGGCCTATCGTCTTCATAAAGGCAATGAAGACCGTTTGTTCGGTATTTTATAAAGCCTTTGGTCTTCATAAAAGCAATGAAGACCGTTTGGTTGGTTTTTTAAGTGACTCTTGGTCTTCATTAAGCGAATGAAGACCGTTTGTTTGTATTTTTACAAAGCTCTTGGTCTTCATAAAGGCAATAAAGACCGTTTGGTTGGGTTTTCAAATGACTTTTGGTCTTCATAAAGCCAATGAGGACCGCTTGGTTGGTATTTTAAAAGGACTATGGTCTTCATAAAGGCAATGAAGACCGTTTAATTGGTTTCTTACAAGGCCTATCGTCTTCATAAAGGCAATGAAGACCGTTTGTTCGGTATTTTATAAAGCCTTTGGTCTTCATAAAAGCAATGAAGACCGTTTGGTTGGTTTTTTAAGTGACTCTTGGTCTTCATTAAGCGAATGAAGACCGTTTGTTTGTATTTTTACAAAGCTCTTGGTCTTCATAAAGGCAATAAAGACCGTTTGGTTGGGTTTTCAAATGACTTTTGGTCTTCATAAAGCCAATGAGGACCGCTTGGTTGGTATTTTAAAAGGACTATGGTCTTCATAAAGGCAATGAAGACCGTTTAATTGGTTTCTTACAAGGCCTATCGTCTTCATAAAGGCAATGAAGACCGTTTGTTCGGTATTTTATAAAGCCTTTGGTCTTCATAAAAGCAATGAAGACCGTTTGGTTGGTTTTTTAAGTGACTCTTGGTCTTCATTAAGCGAATGAAGACCGTTTGTTTGTATTTTTACAAAGCTCTTGGTCTTCATAAAGGCAATAAAGACCGTTTGGTTGGGTTTTCAAATGACTTTTGGTCTTCATAAAGCCAATGAGGACCGCTTGGTTGGTATTTTAAAAGGACTATGGTCTTCATAAAGGCAATGAAGACCGTTTAATTGGTTTCTTACAAGGCCTATCGTCTTCATAAAGGCAATGAAGACCGTTTGTTCGGTATTTTATAAAGCCTTTGGTCTTCATAAAAGCAATGAAGACCGTTTGGTTGGTTTTTTAAGTGACTCTTGGTCTTCATTAAGCGAATGAAGACCGTTTGTTTGTATTTTTACAAAGCTCTTGGTCTTCATAAAGGCAATAAAGACCGTTTGGTTGGGTTTTCAAATGACTTTTGGTCTTCATAAAGCCAATGAGGACCGCTTGGTTGGTATTTTAAAAGGACTATGGTCTTCATAAAGGCAATGAAGACCGTTTAATTGGTTTCTTACAAGGCCTATCGTCTTCATAAAGGCAATGAAGACCGTTTGTTCGGTATTTTATAAAGCCTTTGGTCTTCATAAAAGCAATGAAGACCGTTTGGTTGGTTTTTTAAGTGACTCTTGGTCTTCATTAAGCGAATGAAGACCGTTTGTTTGTATTTTTACAAAGCTCTTGGTCTTCATAAAGGCAATAAAGACCGTTTGGTTGGGTTTTCAAATGACTTTTGGTCTTCATAAAGCCAATGAGGACCGCTTGGTTGGTATTTTAAAAGGACTATGGTCTTCATAAAGGCAATGAAGACCGTTTAATTGGTTTCTTACAAGGCCTATCGTCTTCATAAAGGCAATGAAGACCGTTTGTTCGGTATTTTATAAAGCCTTTGGTCTTCATAAAAGCAATGAAGACCGTTTGGTTGGTTTTTTAAGTGACTCTTGGTCTTCATTAAGCGAATGAAGACCGTTTGTTTGTATTTTTACAAAGCTCTTGGTCTTCATAAAGGCAATAAAGACCGTTTGGTTGGGTTTTCAAATGACTTTTGGTCTTCATAAAGCCAATGAGGACCGCTTGGTTGGTATTTTAAAAGGACTATGGTCTTCATAAAGGCAATGAAGACCGTTTAATTGGTTTCTTACAAGGCCTATCGTCTTCATAAAGGCAATGAAGACCGTTTGTTCGGTATTTTATAAAGCCTTTGGTCTTCATAAAAGCAATGAAGACCGTTTGGTTGGTTTTTTAAGTGACTCTTGGTCTTCATTAAGCGAATGAAGACCGTTTGTTTGTATTTTTACAAAGCTCTTGGTCTTCATAAAGGCAATAAAGACCGTTTGGTTGGGTTTTCAAATGACTTTTGGTCTTCATAAAGCCAATGAGGACCGCTTGGTTGGTATTTTAAAAGGACTATGGTCTTCATAAAGGCAATGAAGACCGTTTAATTGGTTTCTTACAAGGCCTATCGTCTTCATAAAGGCAATGAAGACCGTTTGTTCGGTATTTTATAAAGCCTTTGGTCTTCATAAAAGCAATGAAGACCGTTTGGTTGGTTTTTTAAGTGACTCTTGGTCTTCATTAAGCGAATGAAGACCGTTTGTTTGTATTTTTACAAAGCTCTTGGTCTTCATAAAGGCAATAAAGACCGTTTGGTTGGGTTTTCAAATGACTTTTGGTCTTCATAAAGCCAATGAGGACCGCTTGGTTGGTATTTTAAAAGGACTATGGTCTTCATAAAGGCAATGAAGACCGTTTAATTGGTTTCTTACAAGGCCTATCGTCTTCATAAAGGCAATGAAGACCGTTTGTTCGGTATTTTATAAAGCCTTTGGTCTTCATAAAGGCAATGAAGACCATTTGGTTGTATTTTTACAAAGCCTTTAGTCTTCATAAAGGCAGTACCATTTATTCCTACTGATCATTTTGCTTTTGTCCTTCATCATAGCAATGAAGACCATTGCCAATTTCCAGCACCTTTCCGTAGGCCAAATGCAGATGTAACTGCCCCACTGTTTTCACTGAATTTGACCACCGCCCATTTCTTCATAAAACCTATAGTCCATTCTGCTTATAAAAACGATTCAGCTATAAGGGAGAACCTGGTAAACTAAACCGATTTGACCTGTCGAATAACATTTTTTAGAAAAGTTTCATTTTTTTAATAAAAGTGCTTGTATTAATACATGGTTGTGATATATTACTATAATATATTTCGTTTCAATAGGAGGGGGCAATAACAAATGGAAAATCGCAGCAAGATTTTAGACTGTACCATTCGTGACGGAGGTTTAGTGAATAATTGGGACTTCAGCGTGGAATTTGTGCAAGATTTATATAATGGCTTGAGTGCCGCTGGAGTTGAATACATGGAGATTGGTTATAAAAACTCTCCAAAGCTGCTTAATGCAACTGAGCCCAATCCGTGGAGATTTCTCGATGACAATTTCCTTAAAGAAGTCATCCCTGAAAAGAAATTCACAAAGTTATCTGCTCTAGTCGATATTGGACGTGTAGACCCTGATGACATCTTGCCAAGAGAAGAATCAGTTCTCGATATGATTAGAGTAGCTTGCTATATTCGTGAAGTTGATAAAGGCTTAGAGCTTGTCAACATGTTCCATGACTTAGGATATGAAACAACTCTGAACATTATGGCACTATCCAGTGTACCGGAAAGTCAACTGATCAAAGCATTTGAAATGGTGGAGAAAAGTCCTGTAGATGTCGTCTATATCGTTGATTCTTTCGGCAGCTTAGATCCAGCTGATATCGAACATCAAGTGAAAAAATTCAAAAGCATGCTTCCAAACAAAGAATTAGGGATACATACACATAACAACATGCAATTAGCTTTTGCAAACACATTAGCGGCTATGCGCAGCGGCGTAACTTACCTAGATTCATCTGTCTATGGAATGGGACGTGCGGCTGGAAATTGTCATACAGAGCTTCTTGTAAGCTGTATCCAAAAAACAAACTATGAATTAAAACCAATCCTTGGTGTCATTGAAAAACATATGCTGGAAATGCGTCAAAAGTGGGAGTGGGGCTATATCATTCCTTATATGATTTCCGGTGTCTTAAATGAACATCCACGTGTTGCGATGGCGTATAGAGCTAGTGACGACCGCGACAAATTTGTAGACTTTTATGACAAAGTAACGTCACCTGAAACGACTAATTCAAGTAACTGAATTAAGAGCTAACCAACCTAGATCATGCTGTGATCTAGGTTTTTTCTATTTTTTTAAAAAGAGTTATTGTGCGCTGTTAAGCGATTTTTAGCTCCTTATATGACATTTATCATACTCCACCTATGACACCTGCTACTTACATATGACATTCTCCTTCTATATAATTCAATGTAACGACGCAACACAGGAAGGGAATTCGAATTAATGACCTTACAAAACACGAAAACTTTGAGAAAACAAGTAGCTCCATTTGAAAAATCAACGACAAAAGAAAGTATATGGCAATTGATTAACACAGTGCTGCCATTTATAGGATTATGGTTTATCTCGTATATAAGTCTTTCCGTATCTTATTGGCTGGCTCTGGTCCCGATTATCATCGCTGCAGGATTTTTAGTAAGAATCTTCATTATCTTTCACGACTGCACCCATCATTCCTTTTTTAAAAGCCGCCGTGCAAACCGTATCGTCGGAACTGCTATGGGAGTATTAACACTATTTCCATTTGATCAATGGGGACATGAGCATTCCATTCATCACGCGACAAGCGGGAATCTTGATAAACGCGGAACGGGAGATATCTGGACGCTGACTGTTGAAGAATATTTAGCTGCACCATTAAGCATTCGTCTAGCTTACCGTTTTTACCGCAACCCTCTTGTCATGTTCGGTTTAGGACCATTTTATCAATTTCTTTTAATGAATAGATTCAACCGAAAAGGTGCCAAAAAGAAGGAACGTAATAACACATATTTAACGAATATTCTAATCGTTGCTTTGGCTGCCCTGCTTTCTTGGGCTGTCGGCTGGCAGTCATTTCTGTTTATCCAAGGGTTCATCTTCTTTTTATCAGGATCAGTAGGGATTTGGCTATTTTATGTCCAGCACACTTTCGAGGATTCTTATTTTGAGGAAGACCAAGAGTGGGAATATGTGAAAGCAGCAGTGGAAGGAAGTTCTTTCTACAAACTTCCGAAGTTCTTTCAATTCTTAACAGGAAATATCGGCTTTCACCATGTGCATCATTTAAGCCCAAGGGTTCCGAACTATAAATTAGAAGAGGCACACAAGAACACGCCTCCATTACAGAACGTTCCAACGATTTCCCTTTTAACAAGCTTGAAGTCACTTCGTTTCCGCCTCTGGGATGAAAAAAGTAAAAACTTTGTGAGCTTTAAAGAGGGCAGAGCATTAGCACAACAAAGTATTTCCGTAAAAGTGAAACCTGAACTGTAACTCCGTCAACTATATGACTCCCCGCTGGAATGGGGAGTTTCTATTTTATCAAAGGAGAGACATACATGATACGAATAGTCATCGCTGAGGATCAAGAAATGATATTGGGGGTAATCGGTTCCCTGCTTAACCTGGAAGAGGATATGGAAGTGGTCGGCCACGCAAAGAATGGAAGAGAAGCCATTACTCTCGTTCAACGATTACAGCCTGACCTTTGTATGATGGATATCGACATGCCGGAAATGAATGGACTAGATGCGGCACATGTTCTAAGAACGGAAAAATGCAAAGTGATTATTTTAACAACCTTTGCTAAAAAGGGAAATACAGAACGTCTCTTAAATGCTGGCGTTAAAGGTTATTTCCTGAAGGATAGTCCGAGCGAAGAGTTGGTGTCAGCTATTCGCAGCATTATGAACGGTACTCAAATATACGCACAAGAACTTCTAGAGGAAAATAATGCTATGGACATATTAATCCATGATCTTCCTGCCAAAAGAAATACAGTAACAAAGATAAGAAATTATTTTACAACCATAGTTGATAAAATAAAACAGCCGACCGGATAAAGGGAGGCTCTTTTGAAAAACAGGTTAAATAACTTACGAAAAGCATGGCATAGAAAATTTGCCATGCTTTTTAAGTGGAGAATTTCCCGCTATTGTCTAGAGGGGCGGCTTAAGAAGCAGATATAAGGGTAGAAATTCCCTTTATCCTATCTAATTAACGCAAAATCCAAAGATTTTGATCATATAACCGGAAAAACTCCCTCTATTTTTCAGCAAATCTGGGTATTTCCCTATATAGCGGGAATTTCTCCTTTTATTTTTCTAACACAATGAAAATCAATATTAGATCACTTTAATGTTAACATAATTAGATTATAGTTAAGTTAACTCTTAAAAATTGCAAAAGACTAGGAGTTTATAGGTATTTCAATTTTGAAATCTGAACGATATAATCAAGGATGGGAGTGAAATGAATGAACAAAAATGACATCGCGAATATCAGAAAGCAATTTAAATTAAACAACGAACGCATGAGAATACGAGAAATCTTCAATGTTTATGTTAAGAAGGAATCAGGTGAAATTTACCATTATTTTAGTCAGCCGTTTCAAATGTTAGACATGGAAGCACAAGAGATATTTTTGCAAAACTTTAAAAAGATACTGACCGGAAATTTGGATGGTAAATTGTTTGAACTGAAATTCAGGCGCGATGTAGAGGATAGCACGCAACAGATTCTTTACGAAGGCTTGCAAATGGATTCAGAAGATTGGAAGGAAAATATGCTTCAAATCGTTGAGAAAATGTATGCTCATAAGGTTTATGAGTTTGATACAGTGGTGACGTTTATTCGGGGAGAATACAGCAAATTCACCAAACCTCGGGATCATGAATCCGATTTCGGCGGGAATGATGAACGCTTTTCAAAGGAGTTTATTCTCTGCAGTCTTAATAAAACAGATCAGCCGAAAAAGGCACTGCTGTTTGATTATATTGAAAAAATCTTCAAACCTAATAATGTCATTGATCCGATTATCAATATGGCAGCGCCATTGTCAGGCTTTATGTTTCCTGCGTTCAACGACAACGCGGCCGACGTAAATCATATTCTTTATCGTGCCGGAAAAGAGAACGAGCCGGATGAAAGGTTTATTGAAGAAGTTCTCAATTGTGAAGACATCATCACCGCCATCGAGGATAAGGGCAGTTTCGAAATGGTCCTAAATAAGGTGATTGGCGACGAAGTAGAGCCAAGGGTCATTTCCAGCGTGTATGAAGAAATTGATAAACTGATCCAGGAGAACGAAGAAAGCGAAGAAAGTGAAGTTCCAAAACTAGATTATCAAGATGTCGAACGCATCCTAAAGGTCAGCGGCGTGGAGAATGTCGACACCGCCAAAGTAGAGCATGCTTTTAAAGATGTCATGGCGGACGAAAAACATGAATTCAAAGCAAGCAGCTTAGTTCCGAAAAACATCAAAATCAAAACAAATGTGGCTAGTGTAACGATCAACCCGAAAGATCTGAAAAATATAAAGTATATTACATATGAAGGAAAACGCTGCTTATTAGTCGAAATCGATGAAGATGTTGTGATCGAAGGTTTTCGCATAGAGCAGGAAACACTTTAAAGGGACAAGCCAAACAGGACGATTTTCTTGAAATCGTCCTGTTTTTTTATTAAAAGAAGGGATGCTCATTGGTGAAAGAGAATTAATGATAAAGGTGCTGCCATTAAAAATACAAATAAAAGGTGATTTAACGATGAATAGAATTGAAGCTACACCTGAACAAAAAATAGAGGAACTAGGACTATTACTGCCTGCCCCGCGACAAGCAGCAGGAAATTACGTCGGCTGTGTCCGGACTGGGAACCTTATTTTCACGGCGGGTCAAGGTACGAATGAATACCGTGGCAAGCTAGGTGAGGACGTCACGGTCGAAGTGGGCTATCAGGCGGCAAGACAGTGCATGCTCAACCTTTTAGCCGTCATCAAACAAGAAATTGGTGAACTAAGCAAAGTAAGAAGAGTTGTAAAAGTCTTGGGCTTTGTAAACAGTGCGCCTGGATTTACGGACCAGCCAAAGGTGTTGAATGGTTCCTCTGATTTGCTGGTGCAAGTTTTTGGAGAGAAAGGAAAGCATGCACGTTCTGCAGTCGGGATGGCTGAACTTCCGCTTAACAATGCCGTTGAAGTAGAAATGATTGTGGAAATTGATCCGTCATGATTAAGAGATAGAAGAAACAAAAAAGGGGACGGCACGAAGTATGCTGTCCCCATGTTTTGTTCTATATTTATTTAACTAATCTTTTTAAGCGTCCTGCAACAGGGATAACAATAATACCTGCTAGGAGAACCTGCATTAAGTTTCCTGGAATCGATCCAAATGGAAGAATCCAGTTACCGTAAAGAATTACTTCAGTAAAATAGTAACCTACAATTTTAATAACTAGTGCAACGGCAACCGCTAAAGAGTATACCAACACTCGATTGCCCGGTACCTTTTCCGCTATCAGCCCTGCTAAATAACCCATTGCTCCAACAATAACGAATGTAAACGGCGCCCATGCTGCCCAGCCCATGATCAAGTCAAAAAACGCCATTCCGAAGGCACCAGCGATAGCTCCAGTTTTTTTCCCAAATACAAACGCGGCGATGAAGAGAGGGACGTTCCCCATATGGATTAAGCCACCGTTACCCATGATCGGCAGCTTGATGTTAATGAACATCGTAGCTACTAAAGTAAAAGCAATAAAAAGTGCGTTGATGACTAAGCTCTTTGTTTTTGTCCTAGTCACTTGTGTTGTTGACAAAGTTGAATTCATATGACAACCTCTTTCGTTTTTTTTAATATAATACTGCTAATATGACACTGATTGTAGACCCAATTCTGTTAATTTTAATAGGGTCAGTTTTGTTAGCTAGCTATAATCTACTCATTTCATCGGGATGATAAGAAAATTAATGGTAAAATCATATTTAGATATGAAACTAGCAGTATATGTTGCAAGCAAAGTTAAGTAGCTCATCATATAAAGCTCTTAGACGGAACATTAACTCTATATGAAAAAGGAGAGAAAACTCATATGTTCACAAACGAAGAGAGAGATGCCATCTATAAGGTCATTTATAACAGGAGGGATATTCGTACCTTTTTGCCAAAACCTGTACCAGAAAACAAGATCAATCGAATCTTAAACGCCGCTCACCACGCACCATCTGTAGGATTTATGCAGCCATGGAACTTTATTCTTATTACATCGACTGAGGTAAAGGAAAAGCTGGCTTGGGCAGCGGAAAAAGAAAGAAAAGCGTTAGCCATTCATTATGATGGGGAAAAAGAAATGAAGTTTCTTGATTTAAAGATTGAGGGCTTAAAAGAAGCACCGCTGACGATTTGTGTAACATGTGATCCGACCAGGGGAGGTTCCCATGTGTTAGGGCGAAATTCCATCCCTGAAACGGATATTCTATCAACTGCCTGCGCAATTCAAAACATGTGGTTAGCATCCTGTGCTGAAGGATTAGCGATGGGGTGGGTAAGTTTTTATAAAAAGAATGATATTCGAGATATATTAGGTATCCCTCCGCATATTGACCCAACGGCACTTATTTCAATTGGATACACAGACGATTATCCAGAAAAACCTATTTTAGAACTAGCCAATTGGGAACAAAGGCGTTCATTAGAACATCTTATTTTCGAGAATAAGTGGGGTAATCATAAAGATTCGAAATAAAGCATACTTTCGGGCCCTCAATATCGAAGGCCCATATTACTTAATATCCAAGACTTTTTGAAAAACTGGCTGGACTAAATATCCAATCCATACACCTACTACATTTAGCAGCAAATCATCAATATCTAAACTTCCTCTTTTGGTGAAAAATTGCAACCCTTCAATTGTGCTTATCGTAAAAATGGTGATGATCAGCAATTCCTTCATTGAAGCTGGCTGCTTTATGTACCTGTAATACAATCCGAACGGAATGAATAACCCAATATTTGCGCTTAAATTATAAAAAGCGATTAAAAATCCGACGTTACCAGACAAATAAAAATAGATGGTTTCAAAAGGGATAAGATTAACGCTTCCATAGTTTGAGCCATTCGGTCTGAAAAATAATAAAATGAGCAATCCTGATAAATAAAGAAACGTGATGGCATGGAAAATTCGCTTTGGCAACTGTATTTTTTCTTCCCGAAACCAGCATACACATAATAAAACAAATACCGTAATACAGAACCACACAACTCCGATGACAACCTGGTGCAGATGCTCTGTTAACTCTATCCATACTGGTAAAAGGATCAATAAAAAAGTTTGCGAATAAACGAGACTAATGATAATGTTTTTTTTCATACAGAAATTATAACAAGATTAAGGCAGTAAAGGGAAAATGAATCCTAGATTCTCAATTAGTTGTTTTTTCAACAGCCCCATTAAAAAAAACAACCTTTTAAGAAAATTTAGTTTATTATCTAGACGGTTCTAGTGTTAAGATATAGATAGATTATATTGTTTCTAAAAGAACAGCTGTCCCATTTTTAACACGACAGCGATCCTATAATCAAATGGGGAGGAAATCATGAAAGAAAGTACAAAAAAAGAGATTTATTCATGGGTGAAATCAATTGCTTTTGCTTTTATTCTCGTATTTATTTGCAGGCAATTTCTTTTTTTACCATCTACTGTGCTGGGTGCATCCATGTTCCCAACTTTCGAAGATCATGATCGAGTAGTAGTCAGCAAAATTTCTGAAATTCAACGATTTGATGTGATTGTGTTTGATGCACCGGATTCGGATGAATACTATATCAAACGAGTCATTGGTCTGCCGGGAGATTCAATTGAAGTGAAAGATGATGTTCTATATATTAATGGCGATGTATATGAAGAGCCTTATTTAGAAGAAAACAAAAAACAGACCCTGCAAAAAAGACTTACATATGATTTTACATTAGACGAATTGACGGGCGAGTCCACTGTTCCGCAAAACTCATTATTTGTCATGGGGGATAATCGCGCAAAAAGTACAGACAGCCGTGAATTCGGTTTTATTTCCGAGGACTCTATCATTGGAGAAGTGAGATTTCGATTCTATCCAATAAAAGCAATTGGCATCCCGAAGTAATAAAAGAATGGAGCAACGTTCGTTTTAACAGCACGTTGCTCCTATTAATTTATCACAGGAAAAAATGGTGATTCTATGGAAAAATATTTTCAAGCATACGGAAGTGAGGGCTTTGTTCTATTTTCATTGACGCATTTGTTAACGATAATTTTCTTGTTACTGCTAGTCGTCATCATGTTTCTCTCACGGAAATTTCTTAGAGAAACGAAAGCAAATACAATTTTTCGAATCGGTCTTGCATCTATATTAATATTATCGGAGATCGCCCTGCATATTTGGTGGTGGGGGTATGATTTTTGGGATATTCGGCATTCTTTGCCGCTTCACTTAAGCAGCATATCCCTGTTATTATCGGCAGGATTACTTATCACCAAAGATTTTCGTATTTTTGAGTTCACTTATTTTGCAGGACTGGGCAGTGCCATCCAGGCGATGATAACACCGGATATTAGTGCCTATTCTTTTCCACATTTCCGCTACGTTCATTTCTTTATATCCCATGGCGGGATCGTTCTTGCAAATTTGTTTTTTGTCCTAGTGGAACAGTACAGGCCAAGATTTAAAAGTCTGCTAAAAGCCTTTCTTTATTTGAATCTTTATGCTTTCATTGTATTTCTAGTTAATCTGATATTAAGTGGAAACTATATGTATATTTCAAAAAAACCTGTCAATCCGTCAATAATGGATTATTTAGGACCATGGCCGTTTTATATTATCCCCTTAGAAATCATTGCATTTATAACTTTTATGATCCTTTATCTTCCATTTGGTCTTAAAAAATTTTTTAATAAAAGGATAAGAACCAGGGGATAAGAAGAGCCCCAAACATGGGTTTTTCCTATTACAATTTTTTCCTAGTTTCCTTCGCAAGCGAGACTTCAAGTTAACATAACGAAAAAAGGCAAACACAATTGTGCTCACCCTTTTGTCAATGTGGAAATAATGATGTGCTACTATCTCGTTACGATAAAGGCTGCAGCCTCCATAAAGGGCGGAGTTGTTTTCTTAACATCTCCATTATGAATTTTACCCTAATCATTAAAGTGATGATTCTGTTAACGAGACTATATAGAGTATTCACATTCAATCCCCCCACATTGTTATTCGTGTACGGAAGAACCGACACTAAGTATAGTATCTTCTATAAACGGATAACCATACTCATTTACCTTTTTGGATGATGTTCGGTCGATCCTCCATTTGAGGAGGCTCCTCAAACCAGCCGTTTTTTATCTTAATTTCAATGCCTTCCTGGGCGTAGAAGTAGATATCCTTAGCTAATAACATGGATTTCATTGCTAAATCATTTCTTAAACTAAAGAATGCACCAGTTCCTGATCCAACGAGACTAAATCCATTGAGAATATAGATACAATGCATCATAAGCTTGTCAGAAAAGGGAGGAGTGATTGATGGTGTAACCGTAGCACCAGAAGTCGCAGATAGTTGAACATTTTCTTCTAGCAGTACTTCTTCCATCATCTTGATCTGTTTCTTAGCCAGTTCCATTCCTTTTACAAAGTATTGTTTTACTTCTTCGTTTTGTGCGCATTGAGCAAACCCCGTAATCAATTGCATTCCAATATTATTTGCTTCCAAATTATGATGAAGAATTCCAATTTCAAGGTCATTCAATGCTCTTTTGTCACCGAAGAGCTTAAATCCTTCCAAATACTTTTTAGACTTGATAAATTCAGTACTTTTTGGAATCGTGACTTTTGGCGGCAATGCCAGAATCCCTCTTTCTAGTAAGTAAAAGGTAGGGAGTTTGTAAATCTTCTGCGTTACAGTCGTAAGCCCCTCATAAATCGCCATTACATCTTTATTGTAGCTCATATTCATGCTGAGGGTATATAGACCCATACTAACTTCCTTTAAGATACGGACAAACATGATATCAAATCCATTGTCATAAAGCTTTGGAGCATCCAAGTTAACATCCTCTGGCAGAAATCCAATTGGTTTTACCATACCGTGCTTGGAGAAAGTTTCTTCTATCTCTTTCACATAAAAGTTAAGCTCCTGCCACAATCCTCCCATAATATTTCTGGCTTCTTGGTCATCTGCTTTCTCAATAAAATATTCCAAAAACCTCATGATCAACGTTTTCTCCTGGTATATCTGCCAGAGTGTTCCTATTTCTGATACATTAATAGGATTTGTTAAAATCATGGATCTGCCTCCTGATTCCTAAAGATTGTCATCTGCAAATTATGTACACACTAACCAAATTTCTTCATTATTATTTGTCAATTACAAGAACATATGTAGTTAATATTCCGCCGAGGATCCTTTAATGCGTAAATCTATTCTCCAAACCCATACTAATAAAATGATCTTGAAGTAAGTTAGAGGAGGGCTTTCAATGAAAAAATATTCGTTTCCTAAAGAATTTTTATGGGGAGGAGCCACGGCTGCGAATCAAATTGAGGGAGGATTTGGTGAGGGAAGTAAGGGGTTAAATATCGCCGATGTTCTTCCAGGCGGAAAAGAAAGATTGACGATTCTGCAATCTCCAGGCTTCAATTTCGAAATCGATCGAGACAAATACGATTATCCTAATCATGAAGCCATAGACTTTTATCATCGTTACAAAGAAGATATTGCTCTTTTTGCAGAAATGGGATTTAGGGTTTTTCGTATGTCAATTGCTTGGACAAGGATTTTTCCAAACGGGAACGAGTTGGAGGCCAATGAGGAAGGGTTGGCCTTCTATGATCGTGTCTTTGATGAATTACATCAACATGGGATAGAACCAGTTGTTACGATTTCACATTATGAAATGCCGTTAACCCTGGTAAAAGACTATGGGGGCTGGAGGAATCGAGAAGTCATTACTTTTTTTGAGAGATAT
The DNA here is from genome assembly GCF_900156875.1 of Robertmurraya dakarensis. GTDB lineage: Bacteria > Bacillota > Bacilli > Bacillales > Cytobacillaceae > Robertmurraya > Robertmurraya dakarensis. The sequence goes on from NZ_LT707409.1 coordinate 1,061,981, forward strand.
GTAAACACAATCTTTCATCGTTATAAAGACAAAGTAAAATATTGGGTGACATTTAATGAAATCAACAGCGGATTTATCATGCCCATCCAAGGACTCGGATTTTCTATTCAAAAAGAAGAAGATAAATACCAGCCGACGTTTCAAGCATTTCATCATCAATTTGTCGCCAGCTCCATCGCTGTAAAGGCTTGTCATGAAATTATTCCAGGCGCAAAAATTGGATGTATGATTCTTTATGCACCCGTTTATTCTTATGATTCAAATCCTGAGAATGTGATGTATGCTCTAGAGGAAGAACGGTTATTCAACTACTTTTGTGCAGATGTTCAAGTAAGAGGAGAATATCCTGCTTTTATAGAGCGATATTTTAAGGAACATGGAATTCAAATTAATATGAAGGATGGTGATCTAAAATTATTGAAAGAAGGAAGAGTTGATTTTATTGGCTTTAGCTATTACATGTCGAGAACAGAGAGAAAAGACAAGACTGATTTGGAACAATCCCAAGGTAACCTCATAGGCGGAGTTAAAAATCCTTTTTTAAAAGCGAGTGATTGGGGATGGGAAATTGATCCTGTAGGATTGCGTATTAGTTTAAACCAATTATATGACAGGTACCAGGTACCGTTGTTTGTCGTCGAAAACGGTTTAGGTGCCCATGACAAAGTAGAAGAAGACGGGTCTATTCATGATGACTATCGGATCGATTACCTTCGTGATCATATAAAAGCGGCAGGTGAGGCGATTGAGGACGGAGTGGACTTAATGGGTTACACGATCTGGGGCTGCATTGATTTGGTCAGTGCATCATCAGGAGAATTCTCTAAGCGATATGGGCTCATTTATGTGGACAAGCATGATGATGGCAGTGGAACACTGGAGCGTAAAAGAAAAAAGTCTTTTTACTGGTATAAAGATGTGATTGCTTCAAATGGGGAGAAACTATAATATTGGGATCAGAATTTTGAAACGAAATGACCATCTCTATCGACTAATTTATTACATGGAAATAAATAGGAGGTAGAGAGTGTGTTTAAATATGCTTTAATGATCATTTGTTTTGTTACAATTTCAACTCTAGCTGGATGCGGGGATCAACCTAAAATTAATGAAGAGTCAACAGATGATATCACTGGAATTGTACTTGCTGGACAGGAAGCCCCCGAGCTAACAGGAGTGTTAAAAAGCATCCAGAATAATAATGAAGCTGTCCTAGTGATTGAAGGGAGAGATGTCGTTTATCATCTTTCTGAAGAAGCTAAAACTCAAATAAAGAATATTGATCTGGGTAGTGAGGTAGTCTTTACAACCTTCTCAATCGGAGATAGCAAAGAAACTATAGCTGAGTTTATAGTCCGATAAAGATTGCTATCTAAAATAGGTTGAAAACGAAACAAAGTCCCCGCTGGCAGCATTTCCAGTTGGGACTTTATTTAATGTTATTAGATGAAATCAATTAGTTCCACTGCAGGAATTCGCGTAGTCTTAAACGCAGGGGCAGCAGCTTTACCAAGAGCAATTAACACCATTGGCATATAACGATCAGAAACCTGAAACTTGTCCATGAATTTTTGTTTGTCAAAGCCCGCCATTGGAACCGTGTCATAGCCTTTTGCTTTGGCAACCAGCATCAGCTGCATGGATACTAGTCCTGTGTCAAATGAAGCAATATTTTTAAGGACTTCTTCTGGTGCATGAGGGTACGTTCTGTTCGCGCTCTCGATTAGACGATGCATATTTGCTTCGTCCATAAAGCCCGCATCAAAACTGCTTCTGTACACCTTTTCAATATTTTTAAACATTTCCTTATCCCCTAGAACAGCAATCACCGCTGAAGAAGTTTCAACCGGCTCTTGATTGTACGCAATCTGACGAAGTTCTTTCTTTGTTTCTTGATCATCAATCACAATAAAACGCCATGGCTGAAGGTTACTTGAAGAAGGAGCAAGAGTTGCCTCTTCTAATATTTCTACTATTTCCTCACGTGAAATTTTTACATTTGTATCATATTTTCGAACAGAGTGACGTTCTCTGATTATATCGCTTATATTTTGTGAAGTTGCAGTTGTCATGTAGTTTACCTCCCAAGTTCATAAACTTACTTAAAGTAAGCTCGAATTTAAGCTTACTATTAGTAAGCTTGTCCGTCAAGCGAAAAAACTTTTATGCTATAATAAAAAATATTGGTAGAAATGAACAAATGAGGGTAATAAAATGGATCAATTCCACGAAACGAACTGTAGTCATGACGAACAAGAGTTGAATAAAATTTGTAAAGATTTTCATGGAACAATCGAATTCATTGGTAAAAGGTGGATGGGTATGATACTCTATCAACTTTTGCAGGGACCAAAGAGGTACTATGAATTAGTTGAGAATATTCCCGGTATTTCTGACAGACTGCTAACGGAACGATTGCGTGAACTAGAAAAAGAAGGTTTGCTGATTAAAACAGTGCTAATTCCGTCACAAAAGAAGGTTCAGTATGCGTTGACGCCAAAAGGCAAGGAGCTTGAGGCGGTGTTTAACTCCATTCTTGGCTGGATAAAATCTAAGCAAAATGAGTAAAGTTTTTACAAAACAAGGGGGAGAGGAAATTGTTTGCAGACATAAATAAACAACTGCAAGATGTAAAAGAAAATTTGCGAAAGAAAAAGAAGTATGAAGAGCATGTACAACGTGCAACAGCCGTTCTATTGGAGGAGAGACAGAAACGAGATCAATTGAAAACAATATTAACAAAAGAAAAAGAAGATGTTGCAAGACTGGAAGGATTCTCTTTAACGAATATCTTTTATACATTGATAGGCAAAAAGCTAGAAAAACTAGATCAGGAACAGCAAGAGGTTTTATCAGCAAAATTAAAGTATAAGGAAGCGCTTCAAACCATTGAAGATCTAGAGGGGGAGATACGAGAGTATAAAGAAAAACTTGTGCTTGTCGTTGATGCAGACCATCAATATAAACAATTGCTTCAAAAAAAGGAGCTTTTGATTCACGATACTCAATCTCCTTGGAGTGAAGAGCTTTTTGAGATCACCGAAAAAGAAGCTGAAATCTTTTCAAATATTGAGGAATACAACGAAGCGATTACAGCTGGGGAAGAGGCCGTAGAAATGCTTGATCTAGCCATTAAATCATTGGACTCTGCTAAAGGATGGTCTACATTTGATATGATTGGCGGCGGGATGATCTCAACAGCCATTAAGCATAGTCATCTTGATGATGCAGAAGAACATATTCATCAAGCACAAAAAGGATTGCGGCATTTTCAAGAGGAATTAGCCGATATAGAAAATCATTATAATGGAAATTTAGACATTGGAGCAGTGCTAACCTTTGCAGATTATTTCTTTGATGGAATTATCTTTGATTGGTTCGTTCATGGCAAAATTGCCGATTGCTACGATCAAACGTTCCAAACGAAAGAAGATGTAGCGGCACTGTTATCGAAATTAGCACATCAGAAAAAGAGTTTACAAGATGAGCTTGCATTGATAAAGAATAAAAGAACGGAAATATTGGAATCCGCAAGATAAATCTAGCGGGAAACAGTCTCTTTGTCCAAGCAGTATTATTATTAAAACATAAGTTAGTAAAACAGTAGATCTCAATAAAGAAAGGAGGGTTTTAGTTGCCCGTTTTTATCGGGAAAGTTTATATTGGTTCTATAGAAGGCGGAACGGTACAATTTGGTGATACGAAATATCATTCCCCTAAAAGCAGTACAGACTCGGTTAATGGTTCGGGGGCAGCAAATAACGGAGGTTTTGTGATTACAAATAATGGAATGAGTACAATCAATGATTTTGGCACCGTTTTTGCCGACCAGCCGCCAGCTAATGGACAAACCTTAATTGATTAAAGAATTTTATTAGCATCTATTATTGTATTGAATTTTGTTATAGGCGTTTCTCCCGAATTAGGGGAACACGCCTTTTTTATTTTTAAAATGATTATGGATCGTTTGATTTTGGGATACTGAATAAAATGCTATGATGAATTTGGAACAAGAATTCTCATGAGATTGTTAAATTAGGGTTCTATACAAGAAATGGTAAATGCTGAGGAGGAAAATAGGATGAAAATCATTGTAACCAGTTTATTCGTAGAAGATCAAGATAAGGCACTGAAGTTTTATTCAGAAACCCTGGGTTTTGTTAAAAAGCATGATGTTCCCACAGGAGAATACAGGTGGATAACACTTGTTTCTCCCGAAGAACAAGGAGGGACCGAGCTTCTGCTTGAACCCAATAACCATCCAGCCGCCAAAGAGTATCAGAAGAAGATATATGATGAAGGCATCCCAGCAACAATGTTTGGCGTAGCAGATGTTCACAAAGAGTACGAAAGATTATTGAAACACGGCGTAAAATTCACAATGGAGCCGACGAAAATGGGTGACATTACGTTAGCTGTCTTCGATGATACATGCGGTAACCTTATTCAGATAGCGCAGCAGTAAAACTATCTTGGATTAAACTAAATTGAATATACATTCCAAAAAACGCATGATAGAAAAATGTCATGTGTTTTTTGCTGTTGAATATAATAAATCTGATAATGAGCAAAAAGAGAAGAGTAGAATATTACATAAACGATTCGGGCCCTATCTTTAATAAGGATCTAATTCTTATTGAAAATATGAAACAACCAGAAACTTAATAAGCAAAATATGGAAAGTTTTCTATTATATTTTTGTAAAGGTTATGAATAGTCATAATATTTGAAATATTTGTCCATATAGATTAATATAGGTTTAGTGGTAAAATATAACTTTTGAAAAGGGGTATGTTATATGCGTAACAGGTTACAACATTTTATTAATGGTGAATGGGTAGATTCAACTGGGTCAAAGACAATTGAAGTAATTAACCCGGCTACTGAAGAAGTTATTGGTCGAATTAGCGATGGAACACAAGAAGATCTTGATAAGGCAGTTGCAGCAGCACGTGCAGCGTTTCCTTCATTCTCACAAACATCAAAAGAAGAACGGATTGCAATGTTAAATCGAATTGCTGATGAATATGAAAAACGAAAAGACGAAATCGTTGAAGTCATTACACAAGAATTGGGATCCCCACTCTCAATAAGTGAGCAAACTCACTATAACTTAGGCTTAGCTCATTACCGTCAAGCGGCAGTAGAGTTAGAAAACTTCGAATTCACAGAGAAACGAGGCGGCGCGGTCGTTCGTAAAGAACCAATTGGTGTAAGCGGTCTTATTACACCTTGGAACTTCCCAACTAATCAGACATCTACGAAACTTGCAAGTGCTTTCGCAGCTGGATGTACGGTAGTTTTAAAACCATCTGAACTTACACCATTTGCAGCGATTCTACTTGCAGAGATTTTCCAAGCCGCTGGTGTACCAAAAGGCGTCTTTAATCTTGTGAATGGTTATGGTGAAGTAGTTGGAAACGGAATCAGTTCTCACCCAGATATTGATTTTGTATCATTTACTGGTTCAGGTGCAGTCGGTCAAAAAATCACCGAAAATGCTGCAAAAACGATTAAAAGAGTGGCGCTCGAACTTGGAGGTAAATCCCCGCTTGTTGTACTCGATGACGCCGATATGAGTAAAGCAGCGCAAATTGCGATTTCTAATGTTGTATTTAACTCTGGCCAAGTATGTGTAGCAGCTACACGGACACTTGTTCCAAAATCTAAACACGATGAATTCATTGCAGCTGTTAAGGCAATCTTGCCTAACATTGCGTATGGTGATCCACAAGATAAGAAAAATGTCTTTGGACCACTTGTTTCGGAAAAACAATACAACCGCGTTCAAGGTTATATCCAGAAAGGATTAGAAGAAGGGGCAACACTAGTCTATGGTGGACCAGGTAAACCAGAAGGACTTGAAAAAGGATACTATGTAAAGCCAACTGTGTTTGCTAATGTAAAGAATGATATGACAATTGCTCAAGAAGAAATCTTTGGGCCAGTTATGTCAATCATTACTTACGAAGACCTTGATGAGGCAATTGAAATCGCTAACGATACCGTGTATGGATTAGCAGGATATGTAGTGGGAGAGGACAGCGAAAAAGTTCAGAAAGTTGCAAATTCTATCCGCGCCGGTCATATTACGGTTAATAACGCTTCCATGGAATTCTCTGCACCATTTGGCGGCTATAAACAATCCGGAAACGGCCGCGAGTGGGGAAGCTACGGTATTGAGGAATACCTAGAAGTGAAATCCATTGTTGGTATTGGATAATAATCATTAAGAAACATACAAAAGGACTGCCAGGAATTAGAGAGAAACTGATTCTTGGCAGTCCTTTTTTTGTTGCAAAAAGTACCTGGTTTGTATGTAGGTCTTAACAATAGGATAACTAGTTAACAAGCTCTTTTTCTTTATTGGCCAAACAAGAACATGTTTTGCATTTCTTGCATTGATCTTGTTTTAATTTTGGCTGTTCTTTAAGGGTGAACTCAATAGATTTCATCTTGTTTTTGCTTTCTGTATGTATCATAAAAATTCCTCCTCGCGTTATACGGCAGTAAGTACAGTTTAAGAATGGTAAACCATGTTTTCCTCCACATTTTCTCTTTTTCGAAAAACGAATTTACTTAAGGTTATACTTAATTCGTAAAGCAGTAATAAGGGAATGATTACTAGAATATCAGAAATAAAATCTGGTGGTGTAATGAGTATGGATACCACGATTAACGAAAAATAAGAAATTTTCCTCATCTTCACTAGTTTATGTGGATCGATGATTCCTAGTTTCGTCAAAAACATGATCACTGCTGGCATTTCAAATAAAAACCCAAAAGGCAGGGTAAGATTCAACATGAATCTGAAATATTTCTCAGCTGTAAAGAATGCTTCAAAAGTATTTCCTGCCAGATTTTCTAAAAAGGAAAGTACGATAGGAAATAAAATAAAGTACCCGAAAGCAATCCCAAATAAAAATAGAAGAAAAATTCCGGGAATAAAGGCAAAAGTTACTTTTACTTCTGTTCCTGTTAAAGCCGGTTTAACAAACTTCCATACCTGATAGGCGGCAATCGGAAGGGTGACCGCAATCGCCATTACTCCAGATATCATCATATAAATCCAAATAATCTCACTAGGTCCTAATAGAGCCAGTTTGCTATCTAAACCACGTACAAGAAAAAGATAAATTTCTTGTACAAAAACAAAAGCTATAATAAAAGCTGCCACGAATGAAATGACCGTAATAATAATTCTTTTTCTCAGCTCATCTAAATGCTCCATTAAATTCATTTCTGTCTGATCCATTTCTGAACTCCTTTTTACAAAGAAAGATGTAAGTAGGATGAGATCCTAGCCTACATCTTTTAAAATATGTCTAACTTCCAGTTTTTTCAGACTTCTCTATCGTTACTACATTTTTCATATGCTCCGGTGAGTTATTTTCTTCCTTATCATTGCTCATCAAGTCATTCGTCGCTTTCTTAAATTCCTTTAATGTGTTTCCAAAAGCGCGTCCAATCTCAGGTAATTTGGATGGACCGAAAATAATTAACGCGATGACGAGAATTAAGATAAGACCCGGTACACCAATATTGGATAACATTTATTTTCCCTCCTAGGAGCTAATTCATTATTATAAAATCGGCATTCCGTGACGTTCTAGAGCAGCTGCTTCCAAGATAGACATACCTTGTTCTTCAGCAAAAGCCGTTAGTTTCCCAGATGCAACAGGAGCCAGTCCAGCTGGCGGTGCAGCATGGTTCATTGCACGTCTGCGAGTAGAATTATGTCTTGCAAACGGCCCCCAAATCGCAAATGTAATACCAGGTGTTTGCATATTTACAAAGAACGTTTTTCCATCCGGAGAGAAGGTAGGTCCGGCAAATTCAGAACCATTCATTTTATTTTCAGCAAAGGTATATACATTTCCCTCCGGTGTTAATCCGACAATTCGATCATTTCCACCGCCATCTTCTGCGATCCAGAGATCACCCCAAGGAGTGATGGTAATATTATCTGGCATTTCTAAATCATTTTTGTCAGTAGACTCATAGAATAGTTCTAATGTATTAGTAGAAGGCGTGTAACGATACACACGACCGAGATTTTTAGAACCCGCGCTTGTATCATCAAACCAGAAAGTACCTTCAGAGAAATATGCTCCTTCTAGGCGGCTAAATTGGATACAGCCTAAATCTTTTGCATCCTGCTGCGCTCGTTCAGGGTTTACTTTTTTCCAAACTACGCCAAACGTTTGGCCGGTATGGAACTGGCTTGCTTTATTGCTTGGTAATTCCTCAATTGCCAGGGCTTCAAGTGTTCCTCCTTTTTGAAGCGATCCAAGTGTTTGGCTGCGATCATTAGGAGTAAATCGATATAAGAAGCTTGGGCTGGCATCTTCTGTTAAGTACCAAATTCCTGTTGAAGGATCAACATGTCCAGCTTCATGAGAGAAGTAACCCATATCACGTATAGGTGTTTTAGACATTTCATTTTCAGGATCTAAAGGATTTACTTCAAATACAAAACCATGTCCCATATTTCGAGTTTCTTCCATTGTTAACCAAGTACCCCAAGTCGTTGCGCCGCCAGCACAGTTACGGATTGTTCCTGAACTTGATACATAATGATCAACAAGCTCTCTATCTGGTCCCACTATCAACGTAGTAGTACCGCCGGCAGCACCATTGCTCCAAGGGTTTTTTCCGTTAACCGGATGATCAGAGTTTGTACTATTTTCATGATTTCTGACAAGGATTGTCGTATTTTTTTCACCTTGAAATGCCGCCATTCCGTCATGCATTGCAGGAACTTTGTCACCGTTTGACATAAGATCTCCTGTTTGAGATAGCATTTTGTAATGAAACCCTCTTGGCAGATCAAGAATTCCATTCGGATCCTTTACGAGAGGTCCAAAACCTCCAAATCCACTAACAGGATTATCTTTCGGAGATGCAAAGCTTTTCGTAGCTCCAGCAAGAGAATAAACCCCTGTTGTCCCGAGTGTTAACGCCAATGTACTCATGCTGCCAACCTTTAAAAAATCACGTCTGTTCATACCATTACTACTAGATTTCATCTACATTCCCTCCAACTATTTTTGAGGTTGCCACTATTGTTAGCGAACTCTAGTAATAAAGGTAACAATTTAACTTAAATGCACTGTTAAGAAATTGTATATTTCTCCCGTTTATTGAAAAACAAACCAATAGTCTTGTTCAATTGTTATCAAAACGGCTCGAAATGTAACGTAAGTAGTATGAATATGATAAAAAATGAAGATTATTTGAACAATTTGAAGAATGATTGCTATCTTTTAGCAATAAATACCTACAAAAAATATTAAGTTTTTTAAATGTTTGTAAAGGGCTTGTGTAACCTAAGACGAGAAGCTAAAAAAAGGAAGGGGTTTTACTAAAAAAATTTGTTATTCCTATTATGCCCATTAGAATTATATAGTTTGGACACAAAAGAAATGTTATCCTATAATAACATTATAAAAAGGATTTCAAGTGTATATTACTACCAAAAAAGTATGTTTAACGATGAAATCACTAACATTAGTATCAACCAGTGAAAGGGGATAACAACCATGAAAAAAGTATTTGTAGCAGGAAAAATCCCGGAAATAGGCTTAAAAATGCTTCAAAAAGAATTTCATGTAGAAGTGTATGACAAAGAAGAACTAATCAGTGAAGCGGAATTAAGAGAAAGAGTTAAAGACAAAGATGCTTTACTAAGTTTACTATCTACTCCTGTAAATAAGGAAACCATTGACAATGCCAAGAATTTGAAAATCATTGCGAACTTTGGAGCAGGATTTAATAATATTGATATTAATTATGCTGGAGATAAGGGGATTCCCGTCACAAATACTCCACAAGTTTCTACTGCAGCAACAGCTGATTTAACTTTTGCATTGGTACTATCAGTTGCCAGAAGAATTGCAGAAGGAGACCAATTATGCCGAACAAAAGGCTTTAATGGCTGGGCACCATTATTTTTCCTTGGAAGAGAAGTTAGCGGAAAAAAATTAGGAATTGTTGGTCTTGGAAATATCGGAAAAGCAGTTGCACAGCGGGCAAAAGGATTTGAAATGGAAATTCTCTATACTGGTAACACACGAAAGTCTCCCGAGGTTGAAAAAGAGTTAAACGCTACTTTTGTATCTTTTGAGGAACTGCTGCAGCAATCTGATTTCATAACGATTAATTGTGCTTATACTCCTGAGTCGAAACATATGTTCAGCACAGAACAATTCAAGATGATGAAACCAACCTCTTATCTAGTGAACGCTGCCAGAGGACCAATTGTCGATGAACAAGCGTTAGTAGAAGCGTTGAAAGCAAAAGAAATTGAAGGAGCTGCCCTGGACGTATTTGAATTTGAACCAAAAATTACAGACGAATTAAAGTCCATGGATAATGTTGTTCTTACTCCTCATATTGGGAATGCAACAATTGAAACAAGAGACGCAATGGCTGAAATGGCTGTTCAAAATATTATCAGCGTGTTGAATGGAAAGGAAGCAATCAATCCAGTTAATAAGGTAGCGGTCACAGTCTAACAATTCAGCGCTTGTCCTGGGATAAAGCAGGACAAGCCTTTTTTTGAATCTATTTTTTTGAATATTCACATCTTTTCTTGCAAATTTACCTTAAGGCGATATACTTACAGTTAGGACATGATTTATTACATAAGTATAGAAAGGATGAGTGTTGTGACATTCCAAAAAGTTGCTTCCATTTGGAGATACCCTGTAAAGTCAATGATGGGCGAGGAATTAAACGCATGCGTCATTACGGATAAAGGGTTAGCAGGAGACAGGGCCTATGGTGTAATTGATCAAGAAACAGGGAAACTTGCTAATGCAAAAAATCCTAAGAAATGGCCCAATATGTTTCAGTATCAGGCAGCATTTATAGACACGCCGCAGGAGGATGCCGCAATACCACCAGTAAGAATTACTACCCCGGATGGAAGGATGATAAGAAGTACAGACGAGAATAAAAATAACATGCTTTCCGCAAGCTTTCATCGAAATGTCTATTTGTCTACTCCATCATTTGAAGATGTACAGTTTGAAGGATACATCCCCGAAGAAATTGAAGAACTTGACGACAAAGGCTCAATTTTCACAAGAACCTCACCTAAAAACACTTTCTTTGACATAGACATGGTTCATATTATTACAACCTCAACAATTAATTACTTAAGAAAACTAGCGCCCGAAAGCAGAATAGAGGCACGCCGATTCAGACCCAATTTGATCCTTGAAGTACCGGATACGGAAGGTTTTATAGAAAATGATTGGGTGGGAAAAACCCTAAAGATAGGTGATGTGAAACTCAAAATCTCTCAAGAAACGAAACGCTGCGTGATGACAACATTAAATCAAGGCGACCTTCCAAAAGACCCCAATGTTTTAAGATCTATTGTGAGGAATAACGCTGGAAGCTTTGGTGTCTATGCTTCCGTCGTAAAACCGGGAAAAGTGAGTATCGGGGACAGGATCGAAATAGAATAGAAAAGCTGTTCTTAATTCATGAGTGTTCTCATGAATTTTTTTGTATTCATAAAAAAATTGTTTTAAAGCGATTTTACGTAATCCAATTCCTGTAAAAATATGTTATGATTTTATTATTATTTGAATGTACAAGGTAATTCACGTTCAAGAAATAATGAAGTATTATCAAAAAAAGAGCCGTTGTATTTGATGTGCATCGCGTCTTTTGTCGTGTCCAAGGAGGTTAACAATATGGAAAAAACGGGACTTGTTCTAGAAGGCGGTGGAATGAGAGGCGTCTATACGGCAGGAGTACTGGAATTCTTTATGGAACAGCAGTTATTTTTCCCTTATATTATAGGGGTCTCAGCGGGTGCATGTAATGCAGCATCCTATGTTTCAAGACAAAAAGGCAGAAACCAAGAAGTGACGATCGGGTATGCCAATCATCCGGAATATATATCGTATAAAAATCTTTTCTTAAAAAAAGAGCTCTTTGGAATGAATTTTATATTTGATAAAATTCCAAACGAACTCGTTCCATTTGACTTTAACCGTTTTGCAGCAGCAAATGAAAGATTCATAGTTGGAACAACCGATTGCCATACAGGCAAGCCAGTGTATTTTGATAATCATAAGCATGCCAAAGATATTTTAACAATCATCAGGGCTTCAAGCTCACTGCCATTTATGGCCCCAGTCATCCAGTACAACGGAAAATCATTAATGGATGGGGGAATATCAGATCCTATTCCTATTAGAAAGACTATAGAGGACGGCATGGAAAAAAGTGTCATCATTCTTACTCGGAACAAAGGCTACCGTAAAAAGAAATCCTCTCTTACTAAACTTACTCAATATTTTTATAAAGAGTATAGTGGTTTAGCAGCTTCGTTGGAAAACCGCTATAAAGTATATAATGACACTTTAGATTATATTGAACAGCTAGAAGCGGAAAATCAAGTATTCATTATCAGGCCCCAGCAAGAGTTAAAAGTAGGAAGAGTGGAACGAAATCAACTAAAACTGACACAATTATATGAACAAGGCTATGAAGATGCCAGCAGATTATATCATGAGCTAGTAAACTGGATTCAAACTAATCGAAAAAGCGCCTTGATTTAATTTTATAGAACAATAAAAGAGCCCGATGTCGTAGAATTTTTTAGACACATCGGGCTCTTTGTTTATGTTTTCCCATCTTTAAATCTTTGAACTTTGCATAGAATTCGTTGCCAATTCCTTTTTGCGAGTCATGCTCGGTCTCGTTAACGAAAAGACAGCAAATAATAGAGAGATGACAACAACAGCACTTCCAACCCAAGCCATATTGGTAACTGTGCCTGTTTGGTTTAAGACAAGGCCGCCAATTCCTGAACCAAGTGAAATCCCAATTTGTAATGCCGAATTATTAAAACTTTGCTGGATATCAGAGGTAGCTGGATCTGTTTCAATCAAATAGCTTTGCAGCGGAGGTGATAGACTCCAGCTTAATGCTGCCCAAATCATCATCACCGGAATGAATAAAGCAAGTGATACAGTTGTGAAAGGCAATAATAACAGGACAGCTGCAAATGCGCTTATGACAATCATGATACTTTTTGGTGCGCCAATTCGGTCGGAAAGAGCACCACCGAATGCACCTCCGCTAACCGCTGCAATACCAAAAATAAAATAGATGACACTGACCCAATTTGAACTTAGCCCAAGATTGCTTTCTAAAAAGGGGGTGAAATAAGCATATAACGTATAGTGGCCAGCAAGCATAAACATCATGGCAAGATGAGCACTGCCGATTTTGGCGCTTGCTACTGCTTTTAATTGCTTGGTAAGCGGAATTGTTTTTTCTCCAGGAATACGTTCTAAAAACAACGAAATCAGGATCATTGATCCAACTGATAACAGTGCGATTCCAAGGAAAATCACGCGCCAGCCAAAGAAATCAGATATTAGGATTCCAAGTGGAACACCAAGCACAAGGGATGAACTGATTCCCATGTAAATGAGGCCTAATGCCTTAGCACGGTGAGCAGGCGCGACCACTTTTGCAGCAATAGTCAACGATAAAACAACGATTAACGCTGTACTTGCAGCAGACAAAACTCGGGCAACCATCATAAAAGTAAAATTAGGACTAAAATAAGTCATCAAGTTTCCAATTAAAAACACGAACAAGGATGTTAAATATAATTTCTTCCGCTCCACTTTGCTTGTCATGACAAGCAGAACTGGTCCAGCAACAGCATAGATCAAAGCAAACACGGTAATAAGCTGTCCAGCGGAGCTTATCGATATACCAAAATCGTCAGCAATCGTCGGTAAAATTCCGCCAACAATTAATTCAACCAATCCAACTGCGATTGTGGATAACGCCAATATAAAAACTTTTAAATTCATAATCTAGCTCTCGTCCTTTCTAGTCAAAAGTTATATCAATAGGCTTAAGGGATTTTTTCAGAGAAAAACAAAAAATCCTGATTACAAAAAACGAATGCATGTTACTTTCATTTTCTGTAATCAGGATTTTAAGGTTCCTGGTAGAGACCCTCAAGCCATATTCTTGAGGTTATACAGGTTTATATAGTTTTAAATAATCACTTTGAAAATTTTACTACGATACATTTTATATTTCAAGTGTAAATTTTTTCTGAGATGTGATTTAGTTCATTGTAAACGTTTCACAATTCGATATAATACTAAAGGTATGGTTGGTTTATTAGGAGAAAAGAAATATTTTATAGCTGTTCACAATGGATGTTCCTGAATGAAACACTAACTACATACATCAAATAATAAAGGAGACAACAGATGTGAAACACTTCTTTAGAAACATCAAAACGAAATTAATACTGGCTTTCTCTTTCATTCTTATTATTCCATCACTTTTGATTGGAACAGAAGCCTATATCACAGCAAAAGATGCTGTAGAACACGAAATATTAGCTAGTATTGATGAAAATATTAATCTATTAAACTCCATCATCGATAACTCCATTAAGCCGAAGATGCATGATGTTGAATTTCTGTCTACAAAGATCCATGCTGATTTATATGACGGGGAAGATAGTCCTGAAATCAGAAGGATTCTCGACCAGTATGCCAAACTGCATCCAGAAGCCCAGAGCGTCTATGTCGGTACTGAAACAGGTTTGTTTGTTCAGGAACCAAAAGTAGACATGGCTGATGATTACGACCCAAGAAAAAGAGATTGGTATGTCGAGGCTATGGAGCAAAAAGGTAGTGTGATGATATCAGATCCTTATATTTCCGCAGGGACAGACGATATGGTCATTACTGTTTCAAAAATCACTGAAGATGGAACGGGTGTTTTGGCCGTAAATATCTTTTTGACTCATATTCAACAACTAACCAATACAGTAAAAATAGGGGATGAAGGTTACGCTCTTCTTTTAGACAAAGAGAGAAAATTTATCGCTCACCCAACAGAACCAATTGGCAGCGATGCAGCGGAAGAATTCTATCAAGAAATGTACACAAAGGAAAAAGGGCAATTTGATTATCTCCTTAATGGAGAAAATAAAGTCATGAGCTTTGCGACAAACGAGTTAACGGGCTGGAAAATCGGAGGAAATATGTACTCTTCTGAAATTAGCCAGGCGGCTGCACCGATATTAAAAAATACCACCATCGTTATTGTCATTGCCTTTATGGCAGGAGCGCTGCTTGTTTTCTTCATACTCAAATCGGTAATGAAGCCAATTAAGGAACTAAAGGAAAAAGCGTTGACAATTAGCCAAGGCGACTTGACTCAAGGAGTCATTATAAAATCTAATGATGAAATAGGTCAATTGGGCAGGGCATTCAATGAAATGCAGGTAAGTCTTAAAGATGTAGTAAAGCAGGTTGATTTTAATGCTGACCAAGTGGCGGCCTCTGCAGAAGAATTGACAGCAAGTGCAGAAATGACCACCAGTGCAAGCGAACAAGTCGCATCCTCCATTCAAGAAGTAGCCGGAAATGCAGACAAGCAAACAAGTGGAGTAGATCAAAATGCTCAATCTCTGGATGAAATTTCTGAAGGAATTACGTTAATTGCCAAAAATTCAATGAGAGTGGCAGAGTTATCTCAACAAACAACAGAGCAAGCGGAAGTTGGCGGAGTGGCTGTTAAAAATACGGTCAATCAAATGAATTCCATACAGGTATCAGTTTCTGAATCAAACACCATGATTCATTCTTTACATGAAAGCTCTAGGAAGGTTAGTTCTATTCTAGACGTGATCACAGGAATTGCTGATCAAACTAATCTATTATCATTAAACGCTGCCATTGAAGCAGCCAGAGCTGGGGAACATGGAAAAGGCTTTGCAGTCGTAGCAGATGAGGTCCGAAAGCTAGCGGAGCAATCACAGCAATCCGCAAAGGAAATCTATGATATCATTCAAAGGATCCAGAAAGATACAGAGAACTCAGTTAGCATTATGGCAAAAGTTTCAGATGATGTGCAGGCAGGGGTTCAAATATCCAATGAAGCAATTGAGAAATTCACACAAATCCTAATGAGCACGAAAGAAATGACACCGCAAATGGAGGATATTTCAGCAACTGCTCAACAGATATCATCTGCCGTACAAGAAGTAGCAGCAACCGCAAATGAGCTGGCCATTATTGCCAAAAATAATGCCACGACTTCTGAAGAAGTTGCAGCTTCAACAGAAGAACAGTTAGCTTCAATGGAAGAAATTTCAGCATCAGCTAATGCTTTATCCACTATGGCTGAAGATTTAAAAGGATTAATTTCAAAATTTAAATACTAATATAGACTTTCCTGCAATAAACAGGGAAAGAATTCGGAGGAAACATCAGATGAGCAGATATTCACACCATAAAAACTTAAAGGACTTAATAAAGAAAAACATTCGGGATTTACAACAGGATTCAAAATTACTAGACAAGATTGAAGAAAGAATCGAAAGCAAATTTATGAAAGAATCTGCTAAAATAGCTGGAATGGAAAAGTAATTTTCTTCATTCGTGATTTGAAAAATGGGCCAATTCTCAGTTTATGAGGACTGGCCTCTTAATATTAAAACAGCTTTTATTCGATTATCCCTGTACTCATAATTGAAACATTAACGTTCACGTCAAAAGCCAATTCAGGATAAAGTTCTTCCCATTCCTTAAAGGTATCTCTTGTATGCAGTCTCGTCGCCTTATAACGAAGACCAAAACCAATAGGATCCGCATCATATTCCTGAAGCTTCTTTAATAATTCGGTTATCTCTTTTTTTGCCATTTCGCTTGCGTACTTGCTATAGGTAGATAATTGACTAGGATCCATTTGCTTATTGGATTCCTCAATAATTCCTTTTACCGAAACATCCAGTTTTATGCCGGGTTTGTTTTTGGTATTTGTAACTAACTTGTACTTTGTCTTTGCTGTATCAACAGCAATGGTATAAATTAGGTCATCTCTATTTACAATTAAATCTAGCTTTTGAGTATTATTTGCCAACAGATTATAAAATTTAGTCTCCCTAGGGCTCAGCTTGAAAGGATGTTTATTTTTAGCAAAAAGGATTGAGCTATTTACAACAATTTTCTTTTTGTCATTACTAGAGCTTAAAACAGGTAAAATAGGGTCAAATCCCGTCTCTATCATCCTCCGCCGGAAGTCGAATAGATAAGTTGAGACAATATAGGCACTTTCCACACCGTTTTGATCAAATAAATTAAACAACGCAGAACCAGCTTTTTCGGAAGAGGGTTGTGTCTTTAATACCCCCTCTGCATTGGGACTTCCTACCGCAACCCACGATACTCTTTGGATATCTCTTCTCCGTACAAAGAAGTCTGCTATCTCGGTTAAATCGTGATGGAGAAGGTCCTCCCCAAAGACGATAACTTTCGCATGTCCAAAATCTAATTCCTTATCAGCATGTGTCTTTAGTAAGCGAATTGCCGATGCAATCGATTCACTTTCCTTTGTTAAATAAGTAAACTCAGTTCCTGATTCCCTGAGAGATCCAGTTGGAATGGCAAGCTTTAGGATTACCTTATAAGGTCTTTCTTCATTATCAGTATGGTCAACTCCTATTGACAGGACGAAGACTCTTTTATCAATGTCTTTAAATCCGCATCCAGACTGAAGGATAAGAGATAGTGAAACGATGATAGCCATCAACCGTCTACCTGTACATATAACACTCATACCTTCGCCCTCCTTTTAATAAACAAAAAAAGGCTGAACATAACGACAAATGAACAGAGCAGAAAATTCAAGAAGTAACTTGAATACTGAATAAGATGGTATTCTGTGAGATAGGAGACAGCGATCAAGCTTGCAACCCAAAAAAAGCTAAGGAATAGATAGGGAGTCAGATTACGCTTTTTCAATTGAAACTTCTTAAACCAAATAATGCTTTTCAATAATTCCAACGTGACATGCCAGTGAATTAAAACACTCAGAAACGAAATCGCCAAATACAGGAGGAGGAAGATGTAAATCACTCTTTCCACAATAAAAAATTCTAATCGCAGCGAGTCACTGGTTGTAATCCAGGGATAAACGACGTCGCCGACAGCATCAAAGCCAAGCATTCCAATGGGGATAAAATAGGTAGTCACAAGCGCTGTACCGCCAATAAGCGCAATGAATAGCATGTTCTTCCAATTAATTTGCTGCTTCTTTTTAAAAAGACGGTTAAAAATGATGAGATTAAAACCACCCAACAATAAATAGGCAGAAGCAGATATAGCTGTAAAACTGGGCGGGTTATGGATATACATCAATGATTCTCCGATAAAATCCCAATTAAGTTCATGGGATGTGTAAGCTTTAATAGTAATGATAAAGACAAACGGTAAACTGCATATCAGAACGAACTCAACCGTATAAAGAACACTCTTACTATTCAACAAAATTCCATAGGTGAGAAATAGCAAAAAAGTAATGGTGATCCAGGATAAGGGCATATCTGGTGTTAAAAATCTTTTTAATAAAAAAGAAAATGTTACTAACGTAATAAGCCCTGCGATGTACCAAGTAACTGCTATAACGAATAAAATAACAAAAGAAAACCAGCGCGGCATGTATTTCTTTGTCAAGTCAGGCAGTCCCTCGCCAGGGAATAAGTTAAAAAATCGAGCGCAAAGATAGCAGAAAACGAGTCCTAAAATGTAGGAAATTATCATAGAAAGGAGGGCACCCTCTGATCTTTGTGATATGAGAATTTTAGGAACAGACGCAACAACATTGGCCACCATATTAACAAAAACAAGGTAAATAAAATAACGGTTCATGATGATGTTTTCTCCGTTTCTGCCCTCTTGCTTTGAAGGTAAATCTTAAAATAAGGTTCTCCAAAGCTGTTTAATTGTGTTAAATACATGAGGAATCCAATTAATCCGAATACCAGACCTGCCAGTCCAGCGAAACTAGCGAATACTAGGAGGATTAAGCGGACGACTCGTATGCCAAAGCTCATCTCATTAATGGGGATGACAAAGGTTGAGATTGCCACAGCTCCCACAATAATAATCATGATATTGGAAGCAAGGGCTGCTTCCGTTGCAGCTTGTCCTAGAATTAACCCTCCAACTGTAGTTGCGGCACCTGTTACAGCCTTAGGCAGCCGTATACTGGCTTCAGTCAGGAGTTCCATGAAAACCAGCATAAAAAGTACTTCAACAAACGAAGGATATGGTACGCCGATTCTGCTGCCAGCAATCGATAGGGCAAGCTCCACACGGAACACCTCAGGATTATAGGAGGTAGCCGCAACATAGATTCCTGGCAGAGTTAAGCATGCAAATAATCCAAAATAGCGAAGTAATTTTAAGAATCTTGTGATCCAATAGGATCCGTATATGTCATCCATAGAAGTCATGAAATCAAAAAAGACGACGGGTGCAATAACGGTTGTATGACTGCCATCCAATAAAAGAACAACTTTTCCGCCGGCGAGGTTAAAGACAACCCTGTCCGTACGTTCGGTCATCATCATAATCGGCATTAGGGAGCGTTTCTTATCGTTCAATAACCGGTTGAGTTCAGTTGTTGATTGGATGATAGGAGGATTAAGGGCACTTAGCTTTTTTTTAATGTTTTCTAGAACATCGCTAATAACCAATTCTTCATCATAAATGATCGCCAACGACTGATGTGTGTTTTCACCTAACTCCATCATCTCTACCGTAAGAGAAGGCTTATGGTAGCGTTGGCGGATAATATTAATATTTGTCGCAATATCTTCACTTAGAGAATATTGCGGGCCTTGGATGGTCGGTTCTATACTAGTTTCCAATACTGCTTCCGTGTTGCTTTTTTTTATATCCAGCAGCAAGAGTTGGTCTCTGACCTCAACAACAACACTTCCCTTAGTCAATTCAAGCAGCATTTGCTCCCTTGGCTGGTTTTCTTGCAGGTTAGGGAGGGAGTTTAGGTAAGCTTCCACATGCTCAAGGCTTTCTAATTCAAAGAAAGGCTTAATGACAAGCTGCTGGAGTTGTTCTCCATCCACAACAGTTTTGATATACAATAGCTCTACGTGTTTTTCGCCAACATGTAATGGTTTGTTTACCAAATCAGAAGTTGACTTTAATTCTTCAAATAACCATTCCAAAGTCTCGTGGGAGGTCGATATTTTGTTTGTAAATGAACGCATCCAAACCTCTCCTAACCGGATTTATCATCAGTCAATTTCCACCAAGGAAATTTTAGGTATATCTTTACCTGAATCACAAACATCATACATATAACTGTTAATCAGAGGTAATTCATTTACTAAGATCTAGTTGGCTTTACATAAATCTAAGTTCAGTGAAATGTTTATTCACAACGAACAAAGTAGAGGTAAATTATGTTATTTTATATATAGAGGTTTAATATCGTGTTTTAGGTTTCAGCTAGGGTTCTAACGCAGGATTCATCACGAATTGACGGCTATCTATTTTACGAAAGGGGTGATAACTTGGAAGAAACAATGGGTTTTTTGCTTGGTACATTAGATTTATTTTATCCCTTACTGATCGCATCAGTCTTTACCTTTTTATATGCTCTGGTTATGCGTTCTTGGGTTTGGATGTTAGTAAGTGCAATATTACTCTATCCTGAAGCTTGGCTTTTCAGCGGCTATCCCCCGTATCCTTGGGCGAAGTTCGTTCCCTTTATACAATTGATATTAGCCATCATTTTTTATTTTAAGAAAACCAGTAAACTAAAGTCCCGCGAATTAAAGTAATACATTCAATCGTCTCTACCTGATGGACACCATCGTCTAGACTGCAACATATAATCTTATAGAAGTAATCGTCTGGTAACATTGTAGGTTAGTTGAATTCTTATTTGAAATCATGTAAGGATTCATCATTCTTTTTCCTTTTAATCGACCTCCATTCCGCAAAGTCCCCGGGTTATATACCTTTTAAAAACAATAAACTTTACTATATTTTGATATCTTACGCATGATGGGTATTCATGTTAAAATAAAAAGACTATTTCTAACTCTTAGAAAAGGCTTTTAATGAAACTAATAATCTATCATAAATGGCAGGTGTGGCTTCAACGTGAAGAGACAGAAAGCAATGATCATGTTTGCTGGTCTGCAAGTGGTATGCTTTCTGCTATATCTAGTATTTTTTGATTTCAAACAGACAGAGGAAGTAAGTGTGATCACTAAAACCCAAACGTCGATGGCGTATCTACAAAAAGAAAATTTCCCTAGTGATGCTCACGCTTCTGCAAATGATGAAATGACGGTGGCAGCAGACGGGAAGGAATCTAGAGAGAACATTTCAGATGATACTCAAGCTATGGCAGAGGAACAACTAGAAGCAGATGGCGGGCATGAAACACTAACAATAAAAGAAGAAATTAAGGAAAAAGTTAGGGAAGTGTTAGAAGGAACCCTTAATTTATTCAAAAAAGATTTAAAGGTTGTGTCAATTGGGGACTCTCTCACTCAAGGGATAGGCGATGAGACTGAGAGCGGCGGTTATGTTGGGATACTAAACCATACATTTGAAGCGAATAGCTTAAATATTAGTATCGAAAACTACGGAAAAAGAGGAAACCGCTCGGACCAATTACTAAAACGTTTGGAAGAGAAAGAAATTGCTTCATCAATTAAGAAAGCAGATGTGGTATTAATCACGATTGGTGCCAACGATATAATGAAGGTATTTAAAAATAATTTTACAAACCTCCAATTAGAACCCTTCGAGGAAGAAAGACTAAGATATATTGAAAGATTAAAAGAGATTTTTAATAAAATTCATAAATTGAACCCGGATGCTAAAATTTATTTAATTGGTTTTTATAATCCATTCGAAAAGTATTTTAGTGACATTGAAGAGTTAGAAATGATCATTACTAGTTGGAATGAAACAGGTCGGTCTATAACGGAAGAGTTGGGTTATGCTGAGTATATCCCGATTGCAGATTTATTTGCAGATCCTAACATGAATTTGCTTGCTGATGATTATTTCCACCCCAACACAAGTGCTTATAAGTTAATTGCCAAGCGTGTCTTAGAAACTATAGAAGAAATTAGCGTAGTGCCAGAGGTCACCACAGAGAGTGAAACAGTAAAAGATCCAGATTCTGAATGAATCATGCCTATTATGATCTTTTAAAAATAAAAGCCCATCATTCCAGTCAATGAACGAATTGGAATGATGGGTTTTTATTCATATGATGATGTTTTGTTGTTTTGTTCAGTTGTTACAGGGGTAATGTATAAAGAGGTTATTGTTATTATCCGTTGAATTGAAAAGTTTCAAATTGTAACGATAAATGTACCATTAAATCTTTTTTGAATGATAAGTTTCATCTATAATAGAAATTACGATTTAGTTTTCACTATAAGCGTAGTGTAAACTAAGAGCTTCTTAGAGGAATCTTTCGGAGGAAGTCGAAATGTTATTATAGGAAAAATAATTTCGCACAACATACTATGTAGAAAAGGGGAATTGCCTGGATGGATTGGACCTTTCAAAAACGTTCAGATATTACATTATTTATCAATAACAACAAAGAAAGTTTTGAAAAAAGACTTTTATCAGAGGCAGTTAATGTGGCATCTAATATACAACAGATTCTGAAAAATGGGAATATTAATCTTCTAGTCAATGCACAGAAGTTAGTTTTCTATATCATTCAGGAAAAAGAACATGAACTCATTGAATTCGCGAAGCAAGAAGGGATTATTTGGGCAAAACATTCGCTCACGCTTGCATTTAAATTAGAGTGGGTTCAAGCTATAAGACGAACACTATGGCACTTTCTGTATGAATACAATGAAAAAGCCGCAAGTATCAGCAATATTGATGATTTCTTTGTTCTGGAGAAGAAGATTAACGATCAAATCGATAGTTTTCTCAATTATTTCTTCCTTAGCTATTCCAATTATAAGGATGAGTTAATTGAAACTCAAAGAAAGACAGTTGAACATTTATCAGTTCCCATTATCCCTGTTAGTCCAACTGTAGCTGTTCTTCCTTTAATTGGAATGGTTGATTCCTTCAGAATCTCGACCATCGAAGAAAAGGTTTTGTTAGAGATAGATAGACTCAAGCTTCATACACTTGTTATTGATCTTTCAGGAATCATCTCTATGGATGAAGACATAATCGATCATTTTAAAAGAATTATTTCTGGAGTTACTATGATGGGTTCTAAAGTCATTCTTACCGGGCTGCGTCCTGATTTAGTTAAATATATGGTTCACACCGGCATTACTTTTGATAACAATGTCGTCACCGAGGGAACGCTTCAGCAGACAATAAAAAAGTATCTAGTGATTGACCAGTAAGATAGCTCGTCTCAAAATCAATGTTTTATTAGCAGCTTGAGACTTGTGGTACATTCACAATACAAAGAAGATGAACGATGGAAGATTGCATAAAATCTTCTATCGTTCATCTTCTTATTTAGCTACCATTAATTAATATTGCAGTTATTTAGATTCTTAGCTTAGAAATATTCTATTTGATCACTTTAAGATGCCCGCGTGACTGAATTGTTTTCCTCCTGCGCTTTTTCCTGCCGATAGAGTTGCTGCCTTTGAGATTTTCTGTTTTATCAAGGCAATTAATATCTCCGTACAACGAATTTGCATACATCGTCATCCCAGCCTTGAATGATTGAATTATCTTCTTCAACATTTCCTAACTCCCTTTCACTGTTATTTTCTATGCTGAATTGACACAAATAAATAGTGAACAGTTTGGCGTACGGCCAGACAGTTTTTAGGTATATGGGAGTATTCTTGATTGGACAATGTGAATCCTTCAACTATACTAGTATACTTATTTGGTTTTTTCTGGATCAAATCAGCTGTTCATATTATACATGAGAGTAAATAAGGGGAAAGGAGGATTAGTGGAATACTTAATCGTTTTGACAGTCTTAGAATCTAAACTCTTTGGGGACGATCACACATTTTGCTCCAAAATGGTCATCTGCCGTGACATGCTTGTCTTTATTGCATCTCCTATAATGTACAAAAAAATTAAGGAGGACCAGCAGCATGGGATGTATTCGAGATGATTTTAGTCAATCGGTTTGTTTAACCCTTGTTTACAATATCTACACAGGAGCGCTAATTTCTTCTACAGTAGAAAATAACGAGTGTGAACTATCCACTGAGTTTGATTCCGAAAGTAAGAACCTGACGATTAGAGTTCCATTTACAGTGGAAGGTATTCTTAGAATTAATGATCATTTCCAAGCTAATTATATGACTAGTAATATTTTTCTGACAGACAATCACCCCCCTAACGAGCAAACCACAACTGAGACCCCCTTAGAAAGTGTTAATCGAACAGAAACCAACACTGTCGCAGCTGATAATAATAGGCCTCACGAAAGAAGAGTTAAAACGAAGAGATCTTCACGATCAAAGAAGTAAATAGGATTGTTGGTTACTACCGACACAGAACCTACATTCACCTGAATGTGGGTTCTTTATGTTATTCGCTTCGCTTTCCCCTTAATTTTTCCCGCTTTAGAATGATGGCCTGCGTAAAGCAATATATTTAGATGTGAGACGTAATATTTAATTTGAAAAGAGGGAAGAGAAATGAATCCTTATGAAAAAAGACGGGAAGAGTTGGCGGAGCTAGATAAAAGGCATTTCTTGCATCCAACTTCTCCAATCAAGCAACAGCAGGAACAAGGGCCAGCGTTTATTTTTGTAAAAGGAGAAGGAGTATATCTAGAAGATATAAATGGAAAGCGATTGATAGACGGCATGTCCTCTCTCTGGAATGTCAATATTGGTCATGGGAGAGAAGAGTTAGCTCAAGCAGCGGCAGAGCAAATGAAAACATTGGCATTCAGTTCTTGCTTTGCCACTTTTAGTAATGAACCAGCGATTAACTTAGCAGCAAAGTTGGCTAAGATTTCTCCTAAAGACTTAACCACCACTTTTTTTACTTCTGGCGGCTCCGAAGCAAACGACACTGCCTATAAATTAGCCCGGCATTATTGGATATTAAAAGGTAGACATGAAAAAAAGAAGATTATCTCCCGCCACAGATCGTATCACGGGGTCGCGATGGGTTCTACGAGTGCTACAGGCTTGAAGCCATTCAGAGATTTTACCAACTCAATCGCTCCTGATTTTTATCATGTGGAAAATTTATCAGCAGAAGCATTGCGTGAAGTAATCGATCAAGAAGGTCCCGACACAATTGCAGCTTTTGTAGCAGAGCCCGTACAAGGAGCAGGCGGCGTTCATATTGCACCCGATGATTATTTTAAAAAGGTGCGAAAAATCTGTGATGATCATGATATTTTATTTATTGCCGATGAAGTGATTACCGGCTTTGGGCGGACTGGAACATACTTTGGGCTGAATCATTACGGAGTCACGCCTGATTTAATGTGTTTTGCGAAAGGGGTGACAAGCGGATACGCTCAGCTTGGCGGCGTGATGTTATCTCAATCTATTTTTGATGACTTGAAGAAACATTCAACCGGTACACTTCTACATGGTTACACATACAGCGGCCACCCCATGGCGTGCGCAGTCACTTTGAAAAATATTGAAATTATTGAGAACGAAAAATTGATCGAAAATGCACAAAAAATGGGAGAGGAGATGTTAAAAGGCTTCAAATGGTTGCAGGATAAGCATGATCTGATCAGTGAAGTAAGAGGAATCGGCTTAATGGGAGCGATTGAATTACATTCTTCAACGAAACAAGCCGCCCCAATGATTGTTAACAAAGCTGCTGAACTTGGGCTCATTTGTCGTTCAGTTGTGTTTGATCATATGGATATTCTTGTGTTTTCACCGCCATTAATCATAACGAAACAAGAAATGGATAAGATGATTGATATTCTCGATCATGCAATCTATTCAGTTGAGCAAATCTAAAGAAAGGGGGTTCGTATTTTTCATGCAAAAAAAACGCTTATATATAAATGGCAAGTGGATCGACTCACAGCATCATTCCTTGTTATTATCCCCTTATACTCGAGAGGAAATAGCAGAGGTGCCAAGGGCTACAGTAGAAGAAGTAGAATTTGCGATAAAGGCAGCCTATGAAACCAGAAACAAAATGGCTGACATGCCGAAACATCAACGCGCAAAGATTCTCGAACAATTAGCCTGTAAACTGGAACAGAGATCGGAAGAAGCGGCTAGGATAATTGCCTTAGAGGCCTCAAAACCTATTAAGGATGCCAGAATAGAAGTGGCGCGAACAATCCAAACGTATAAGTTCTCAAGCGAAGAAGCGAAAAGAATTAACGGTGAAACTATCTCAATGGATGCAGCTCCAGGCGGAGAAGGAAAGATCGCTTTTACAACTAGAGAGCCCTTAGGAGTTATTGGAGCGATTACTCCATTTAACTTTCCGATGAACCTAGTTGCGCATAAGGTGGGACCAGCGCTAGCATCTGGAAATACAATTGTACTGAAACCTGCCAGTCAAACCCCTTTATCAGCCTATTTTCTTGCTGAGTTGCTCCACGATACAGACTTGCCAGCTGGTGCTTTTAATGTCGTATCAGGAAGCGGCGCTGTCATTGGAGACAAACTTGTACAAGATGAGAGAGTCAAGAAAATTTCTTTTACAGGCAGTCCTGAGGTTGGAATTGGAATCCGTAATAAAGCAAGGTTAAAGCATGTTACCCTTGAATTAGGATCCAATTCTGCACTGATTGTTGACGGTAACGTTGATGTTGATAAGATTATCGATCGCTGTGTAACCGGTGCTTTTAGTTTCCAAGGGCAGGTTTGTATTTCATTACAGAGAATTTACGTTCATGGTAACGTTTATGATCTTTTCGTTGAGCGTTTTATAAAAGCAGCGAAGAGTTTGAGGGTTGGAGATCCTTTAGATCCAAATACAAATGTTTCAGCATTGATTCATCCAAATGAAGTTAGCCGTACTCTAGATTGGATTAAAGAAGCGGAACAAAGAGGAGCAGTTCTTGCTGCTGGCGGAACAAGGCAAGGAAATATTCTAATGCCGACTGTTTTACTTGAAGTGGACCCTTCCGCAAAAGTTTCCTGTCAGGAGGTTTTTGCTCCAGTTGTCCTCATCAATAAAGTGTCATCCATAGAGGAAGCCATCGACTGCGTCAATGATTCAGACTATGGTTTGCAAGCAGGAATATATACAGAGAACATCCATCATGCCATGCTGGCTTCGAAAAAATTACAGGTTGGCGGTGTCCTTATAAATGATATCCCAACCTACCGTGTCGATCATATGCCCTATGGAGGAGTAAAAGACAGCGGCGTGGGGCGTGAGGGAATAAAGTACGCTATTCAAGAGATGACGGAACAAAAATTAATCATCATAAACTCTATGGTATAAAGAGGGTTTGATCAAGCAAAGGTCAAGCAATTTTGAAAATATGTAAAATAAATTTTTTACTCTGCAGGGTAAAATGTTGAAGTGGATAGGACCTATCCATTTATTTTTATTTTACTTAAACATAATTATCTAGACTCCATTTTTAGTTATGATCGCGGTTAGCTAACATGAATAGGGTACTCTAGTCATTGATCTTTATTATAGCTGTTCCTCCTATTTTTATTAAATATAAGATTTGGGATTGTATACTCATCAATTAGGGGAATACTAGCAAGGTGCGCACTCTGCATATTTAATACGAGGGGGCTATAATATGGCAGAAGATAACAATGACAAGCAGACAGTAAAAAAAGCAAATATTGGAGATACCATCCAAATCAGTAAAGGAGAAGAAAAGGGTAAAAAGGGGACCGTAGTTGTAATAAGAGATAACTCAGTGATTGTCGAAATTGGCAGGAACCCTAAAAAAGATGAACCGCTTAAAACAGTAGTTAACCATAAAAATTATAAAATTATTAGCGGATAAAAATGTAAGTGCCTGACCTTTTGTATGCAAAGGCTAAGGGGTTAGGCATTTTTAATTATGATCAAAACGAAGGGATGGGAAAAAGCACAGGTAACAAATCACCTGTGCCTCATCTCTTTTTATGCTAGATGTTAATGCATCTTTTCGATAATATTTCGAGAATTTCCTCGCCTGGAAGCGGTTTACTAAATAAGTAGCCTTGACCCTCTGAACAATGGAGATTTGATAAGAACCGCAATTGACTCTGTGTTTCTATTCCTTCCGCAATAACATTCACGTTGAGATGTGTTGCCATGTTCAATATGGTTTTAACCATAATTCCATTATCTTTTTTAATATCTTCCATAAAGGAACGGTCAATTTTTAAGCAATCTATCGGAAAATCTCTTAGGGAAGCGAGAGAGGAGTATCCTGTTCCAAAGTCATCGATCGATAACCTCACCCCTAAAGCACGCAGCTGTTGAAGAACAGGAATGGTTCTACGCTGGTTCTGCAAGACCCCTTCGGTCATCTCAAGCTCTAAAAAGGAAGAGGGGAGATTCCATTTTTTTAAAGTCCGTGTAATCAATGAAACTAAATCTTCATGGAAAAAATTAGGGGAAATATTGACGGCTATTCTAATCGATTCCATTCCATTACTCAGCCAATACTGATAGTTACGGCACACAGTTTCAAGAACCCATTCCGTAATAGGAGTTATTAAGCCTGTTTCTTCTGCTATCGGAATAAATTCAGAAGGTGGTATATTGCCCCATTTCGGATGCTTCCAGCGAATCAAAGCCTCTAAACCAACAATTTTCTGCGTACGTAAATCTACTTGAGGCTGGTAATGTAGATGAAAGGATTTCTCCTCGATTGCGCCCCTAAGTTCCCTTTCCATTTCCATCATTTTCGATAAGCTTTCATACATTTCCGATGTAAAATACTGTACCTCGTTTGTGTTGCTTTTCTTTCCAATATACATCGCACTATCCGCTTTTTTAACCAAGTTCTCAAGATCTGTCCCATCCTTTGGGTAAAAGCTGACACCTATGCTAGTGCTTAAATAAATTTTTTCACTATTATAATGGAAAGGAGTAGAAAATAGGTTGTTAATTTTCGATGCCATCTGTTCTGCACAAGAACCTGAACAGCCTTTCATTACAGCAATAAATTCGTCACCACCGAAACGATATAAATCTACTTCATTTTTGAGGTGAGTAGATAATCGATTTGCAACCACTTTTAGCACTTGATCACCACTATCATGACCCAATGTATCATTAACATGTTTGAAACGGTCCAAATCTATGAAATAAAATGCCATTTCTTCATCTTTGTTTTGTTGAATTGATTTATTGATCTCATAATTAAAACAACGGCGATTCCGCAGACCTGTTAACTCATCATGGTAAGCGTTATAGAGGATTTTTTCTTCTATTTCTTTTTGATTCGTAATGTCATGACGGATAGAAATGTATTGATATGGAACTCCAGCTTCGTTCAAAAAAGGAACAATCGTCGTTTTAACCCAGTATAAAGACCCATCCTTTGCTTTATTTCGTAACACACCATTCCATACTTTCCCACTGCCAATCGTCGCCCACATGTCTTTAAAGAAATTTCTAGAGTGATAACCTGAATTAACTAAACTGTGAGTGCTGCCCATTAATTCATCTCTGCTATATTGAGATAACTCACAAAATTTATTATTTACATAGGTGATTTTTCCTTTATTATCTGTGATCGCTACAATCGAGGATTGATCAAGAGCAAACTGAATATCCCGCAGTTCCTTAATCTTATTAGCAAGCTTCAACTGACTCACTGTTCCGACTGTTTTATCCTTGCCGAAAACTAATAAACCTTTGCGACTTCCATTTTCATAAAAAAGAGGCAGCTCTATAATATCAAAGATTTTAGTTTGGTCACCAATGCTATATATATGTTCCCGATTGGTGGTTAATTTTCCATTTGTCCAGGTGTGTTCATCAGTAGCGGAGAGATTATCAAAAAAACTCTTTAAAAAGGGGAAATGCAATGATAATTCTTCATCCTTTTTTCCAATCAATTCGCACTTATTTATATGTAAGTATTCATGTATTTTTCCGCCGACACGAATATAACGGCCTTCTCCATCTTTCAGAAAAAAGATATCATTAAATGAATCTATAAGATCTAAAATGGAGTCCATATCACTTGCAAATTCTTGAAGTAGTTCATTCATTGTTAGATCTCCTTTTTCGAAATAACTAGACAGCATGATACACATCTTTAAGTTGTGACAAACTTCACAGAATGCTTTGCCCTATATTATACAAAATCACTAAGTGTTTGACTGTGGATATATTATGACAGTTTTTCTTTAAAACCGTTGTAATAAGAGAATGAAAAAAAGGAAGACAGTAGAACTCTGCCTTCCTTCATAAATTATAAGCCAAGTGGTTAACCTGCATTCTCTGGTATAACAACCGCGTTTCTAGCTTCCTCAGCTTTTTTCTTTGTCCAGTAGCCACTCATGCCAAATACAAATGGGATGAATACGATGGCTCCTGCCATACAGATCTTCCACCAAGTTCCCCATCCTTCTGGAGTTCCGATGATATGCGGCATAAGAAGACCCTGTGCAACAACAACCCAGCGGATGAGAGAACCCCAAATTGCCACTCCAGTTGCTACAAAGGAAGGGTTGATATCTTCAACGGTCTCAGTGTAACTAGCCATCCAAGGGGCGTAAGTAAGACCAATCATCAACGCCATAAAACTAAGCAATAATGACATTGAAAGAACGGTTGCAGGCTGCCCGATATTGGCAATAAAGAACCCGATGCCGACAGCCATGCCAATAGCTCCAACGATCATAAAAGGCTTACGTACTTGCAGTTTGTCAGAAATCATCCCGAAAGTGACTAACCCCACCGCTTCAGCCAGCCAGAAGAGAGTCATCATCCCGTTTGCTTGTTCTAGCGTAAACGTATAGATCGTGGTTAAGTATAGCGGGAAGTAACCGACGGCTGAGTAATAGAGCAAAAGAAAAACACTGATGGCAAAAGCGCTGCCGATCAATCGTCCGCTAAGCATTTGTGTCCAAGTTCTCTTTTGCGGCGCCTCTGTATCATTTCCATTCAATTGAGCTTCTACTTTCGCTGACTCTTCAACGCTAACCATGATTTGATTCCGAATAGCTGGTGATAGCTCTTTTAACCCAAACAAACTGATGAAAAAGACAATAACGCCAAAAATCGTACAGATGATAAATTGTGATTCCCAAGTTCCATAAATAGGTAATGTTTGATTAGCAAAAAACGTAGTTAATAAACTACCGCCAACAGGTCCGATTGACCAGAAGGCCATCGCTGTTGCACGTCCTAATCTCGGAGAAAAATCCCGAACAAGTGCAGGAGTGGCTACGAGAAGGACACCCTCGACGAATCCCAGCATACAAAACAGAATACTGAATGACATTACAGACGAAGTAAATATTAATGAAAAGGTTAAAATAGCACTAACTAAAACACCATAGACTACAAAATTTGCCCGCCCGATTTTGTCTGCTAATCCACCAATTAAGGATGATATGGCTCCGAGACCATTTGCAACTACCCAAAGATAAGCATACCAATCTATGGACATTTGCAAATCTTCCATGACAAGCGGCGCAACAGCAGCAAGAACGTAATATTGGTAATACAAAACAATAGTAACTAAGACCGATACACATAAATACCAAATTCGTTTACGATTTTCAGGATAATAATCCAAATTACGATTCCAGAAGGACTTGGTTCCAGCAACAGAATTTGAGCTCATATCAGCTTCCTCCTAATAAATTTTTTATCCACTAATAACTTGTTCTCCTTTCTTATTAAAAAATTCTATAGACACCCTCGTAATGGGGGGGACTACTCCAATGAAAAGGTAAGGTATGTAAAGCTAAACATGCTTTTAATGGTAAAAATATGAAATCTATAAAGATCATAATCTGCTTATTGAATATTGTCAATATTCTGAAAATAAAATAAGCACTTTTTTATCTAATCTTTTATTACAAGAAAAGGAGCTGCATCTGCAGCTCCTTTTCTCTAAGTCACCCTATATCATGACCTTAATAGTTTCATTTTTATTTTTATGATGTTTTAGAAATTTTTAAGTTTCTTTTAGATATTTCTTTTTCCAGTAATCTGATAAACTCTTTATCCAATTGCAGGTTTATGGCTTTTTTTCTTGTCTCAAGCAATAAATCATCTTGTAATTGTCTCAAACCATTCTGTCCACCTTGGAAGTTTACGATGCTATCAGCTCCTTATTGCTTTCATATATATAAATAACACAAATTAATAGTTGCTAAACATATAATCTAAAAATGCAGTTCTAAGTAGAAGAGATAACGCATGTATTCGTCCATAATGTTTTGGGCTCTAATCCAAAATTTAACTTAAATACAACACATTAATACCTAACATATATTTTCAAAATAGTTAAAAGGCCAGGTCTCTATAAGTAGAGCCCAGCCTTTTATTTGTTGTTATTCAAATAACTAGTAATGAATGCGAAATCTCTTTATTTCCTTTAATAAATTTATTTTTCCGGAAGTACATACGAACATCTGAAACGAGAATAGTTAGATAGCGCTCACTTACTCCTTATCTAATGGTTACTTATTAAGTTATAGGTCAGCAAGGGCAAATCTTCTTCGAAAAGCATCTAATATGTCATCATTCTCCCGGCTTTTTGAATAAATGATGTGGATATGGCCAAGTGCTGCTTGGTCTCCTAATCTAGTGACCGTAAATGGAAGATTGTCGTTAAGGCTTCTTATATTCCTCTCTATAGAATAACAATTCATTTGATCAATTGACGTATTCGGAATGAAAGACAACGGAAGGATCGCGTATCCTAAACCACAAGAAATCATGCTGATTAAGGCAAACGTATCATTCACTTCTTGAACTTTTTCTGGTAATCTTCCAAATCGGTCTAAAAGAATCTCGATAATGTTACTTCGGAAAGGAATGGAAGAGTCATATAGAAAAAATGGCTCTGATAAAAATGATCCAGTATTAAAAGGGTTTCCCGTTGTAAATTCATTTTTTGGTCCTGCCATCACCAGCTCATCTTTATACAAAGGAAGGTAGACCAGATCATCAAGATAGCTATTTGCTCTAATTATTCCCATGTGCAGTTCATTAAATAACACTAAATCAATAATCATCTCATTGAATTCCACTGTAATATCGTATGTGATACTTGGATCACAGTGTGATAGTAAAGAAGATAGAAGCAATGGTGCCAGCGGTCTAGTGATCCCAATTTTAAATTTTTCATTAGTTAGAGAGGTGCTTAAATCGTATGGCAGAATGTTGTTTTCCTGGTTCACCCCAGCGAATTCCCGTGTCATTCTCAGGGCTTTTATTAAGAAATATCCACCTTCCTTTGTGAGTTCAACCCCTTGTCGACTCCTTTTAAAAAGCTTTGCCCCAATTTCATTTTCCATTTGCTTTAGCTTTGATGTTAGAGCTGGCTGGGTAATATGTAATAAATGTGAAGCTTTCGTGATACTTTTTTCTCTTGCTATCGTAATAAAGCAGTTAATAGAATTTAAATCCATCTTACATACTCCCCTCTAAAATGAAAATGTCACAGAACTTATTTGTAAGAAAACCTACCGAGACTTGCCAAAAACCACATTTATAAGACATATATTGAACAAGTATAAAGGTCCATGTTAAAAAAATCACAATCTTCGTCAGAAAATATTACATATTTTTTTACTATTACCACTTTAGTAAAAAATGCCTTTATAGTTATTACCAAGAAACAAAACAAAATTTTACGAGGAGGAAGACGATGGGAAAATTAATTGGCAATACCATTAAAGATTTAGCAGCCCTTATCCAGAAAAGAGAGATATCTCCAGTTGAACTGGTTGATCAGACTTTGGAGCGAATTGAGGAAACCGAACCATCCATCAATGCTTACATTACCGTTTTAGCTGACGAAGCGAAAGAGGAAGCAAAACAAGCAGAGAAGGAAATCATGGATGGCAATTATCGAGGTGTACTACACGGAATTCCTTATTCCGCAAAAGACTTATATACAACAAAAGGAATCGTAACGACAGCAGGTTCGAAAGTGTTGCGTGATTATATACCAGATTATGATGCCACTGCTATTGAACGATTGCGGAAGGCAGGAGCGATACTAGTTGGGAAGAATAATTTACATGAATTTGCTTATGGAGGAACAAATGAAAATGAATATTTTGGACCTACCGGAAACCCAGTCAACTCAGATTATATCCCAGGAGGGTCTAGTGGAGGATCAGGAGCCTCTGTTGGTGTATCTAGTTCAATCTTTTCCTTAGGTACAGACACAGGCGGTTCCATCCGGATGCCTGCCGCCCTATGCGGAGTCGTTGGGATCAAGCCAACTTATGGACGAGTGAGCCGCTATGGTGTATTGCCGCTTAGTTCTTCATTAGATCATGCTGGTCCATTAACGAAAACAACTTGGGATGCCGCAGCCGTACTTTCCGTTATCGCCGGATTTGACCCCCATGATCCTACTTCTTCAAAAGAAGAAGTTCCGAATTATTTTGAAGCGTTTGATGAAGAAAACCTCTCACTAGAAGGATTAACCATTGGCATTTGTGAGAAGTATTATTTTGAAAATTTAGATCCTGAAGTGGAGAAATCCGTTCGTGATTCAATCGAAGTGTTTAAAAAGATGGGAGCAAATATTGTAGAAATAGACATTCCTTCCATTGTAGAAGCCACTTATTATCAAATGATCATTACCGCCTCTGAAGCATACAGCTATCATGCAGATTTCCTAAAAGAAAAATATGAAGATTACGGGTTAAATGTTCGCACAAGGTTGGAACCCGGTCAATTCACTCCTGCCTGGGCATATATACAAGCACAGCGATTAAGAGAAACGATGCGCAGGGAATGGCTGGAAGTCTATAAAACAATTGATCTACTTATTGCACCGACAACAGCCATTCCTGCATTTCCGATCAATTGTAAAAGTATTAATCTCGGCGGAAAAGATGTAAACCCGAGAGATCTTGGAATTTTATCCCGCACCTCCCCAAGTAATTTCAATGGATTCCCATCCATTTCCGTGCCATGCGGGGTGACAGCAGCAGGTTTGCCGATCGGATTACAAATTCAAGGAAGGCCATTTGAAGAGGGATTAGTATTTAGAGCAGCCAACGCTTATGAACATTCATCCATGTTAGTAGGTACAGAAGAAAATGCGTAATAAAGAGGAGGAGAGGTGGCTTAATGAGCAATGTGTTAGAACTCATAGACTTGGTTACACAGTTCTCAACGAAAAAAGGCATGGTGCCCGCAGTGCGAGGTGTGAATTTATCAGTAAAAAGAGGGAAAACACTGGTGATTCTCGGGGAGTCCGGCTCCGGAAAGAGTGTCACGCTTCGTTCTATCTTACGGATTACCCCACCTGGTGCAAAAATTCTAGGGTCCATTCTATTTAATGAAGAAGAAATTCTGACTAAATCCAATAATGAAATTCAAGCATTGCGTGGAAACCGAATTGCAATGATCTTCCAAGATTCCCTATCCGCCTTTGATCCTCTTTATAAAGTAGGAAAACAAATAGAAGAAACAATCATTTCTCACCAAAAAGTAACTAGAAAACAAGCTAAAGAGCTAGTGATCGACTTATTCCGGAAAGTAGGGATACCGTCTCCGGAAGAACGCGTGAAGGTATATCCTCATGAAATGAGTGGAGGGATGAGGCAGCGGGCTGTTATTTCAATGGCCCTTGCCTGTAAGCCAGAAGTGCTGCTGGCAGATGAACCTACAACGGCGCTCGACGTAACCATACAGGCTCAAATACTTAAGCTTTTCAAACAAATTCAAACAGAATTCGGCATGTCGATCGTACTTGTTACTCATGATATCGGTGTAGCGGCTGAAATGGCAGATGACATTGCCGTCATGTATGCGGGAAAAATTGTCGAGTATGGAGAAGCAAAACAAATTCTCTTTTCTCCTGAACATCCCTATACAAAGGGTCTAATCGCCGCCACACCAAAAAAAGGGCAAAAAGGAGAATTAATTACCATTCCCGGCCAGCCTCCGCTTATTACCAATATGCCAAAAGGTTGTGCGTTTGCAGATCGATGTTCTGATGCTATCTCATCATGCCATTCAGAAAATCCTGAATTAAAAGAGGTGAAACCTAAACAGCATGCCGCTTGTTTTTTAGTAAGACAAAAGAAAGAGATGATAACGATTTGATAGAAAAGAAGGGGGTTTGTATATGACATCTATATTAAAATTAAAAGCTTTTATCCTACTTATGATTACTGCTGTATTCTTAGCAGGATGCAATAATAACAGTTCCTCAAGTACTTCTGATAGTAAAACTCTAGTTATCGCTATGTCCGCATCTAATATCCCGAGCACGGATACAACCCCTACCGAAGGCTATGAAGGCTATCGATTTGTAGGGCATCAACTTTATGACGGACTCGTCAACTGGGATCTAAGCAAAGAAGACACACCTGCAGATGTAACGCCAGGTCTCGCTGAATCTTGGGAAGTATCACCTGATGATCCGACTATTTGGACATTTACACTGCGCCAGGATGTCAAATTCCATGACGGAACACCATTTACAGCAGATGATATCATCTTCAACTTTGATCGAAATAAAAATCCAGATTCAGAATACTACAATGCTAGTGTAGCTGGCGGAGTTTTATCTTACTTAAAGTATATTGAAAGCTATGAGAAGATCGACGACTTTACGATTCAAATTAAAACGACTGAACCATATAGCTTTTTGCCATATGATTTGACTTTTATTAAGATTGCTAGTCCTAAAGCTATCAAAGAACACGGCGAGGATTATGTCAGTCATCCTATTGGGACCGGTCCATTTAAATTCGTTAATATGACTCAGGGACAGGAACTGACTTTAGAAGCAAACCCTTCTTATTGGGGAAACAAACCAAAAATTGATCAGCTCATTTTACGTCCAATGCCAGATTCTTCTGCAAGGCTAGCAGCGCTGCAATCAGGTCAAGTACATTGGGCAGAAATTCCTCCTACTGAATCGATTGGAAAACTCAAAGCTGATGGCTTTCAAGTGCTACTAAATGAATACCCTCATGTATGGCCATATGTTTTGAACACGAAAGAAGGACCATGGAGTGATGAAAGAGTCCGTCAGGCGGCAAATTTCTCCATCGATCGGGAAGCACTATCTAACTCCCTATTAAATGGTGTTGCAAAACCCGCTACACAAGTACTTTACCCAGGTCACCCATGGTTCAATGAAGAAGTCGATCCATACACCTATGACCCTGAGAAAGCAAAGGAATTATTGGCTGAAGCCGGGTATCCTAATGGCTTTGATACCACCTTCATTGTTCCGACAAGTGGATCTGGGAATATGTGGCCGCTACCGATGAATGAATTTATCCAAAAGAACTTTAAGGAAGTGGGAATCAATGTCACGATTGAAGCGATTGAATGGCAAACGTTAATTACCGAATACCGTGCTGGATTCCCTGATGATAAAGAAGTGGGTGCCTATAACATCTCGCTGGCACCAATTGCCCCTTGGACCTTTGATCGTTATTTTGCAACCAGTTCGTTTAAGCCCAATGGGGTTAATATTGGAGAATACTCAAATGCAGAACTTGATGAATGGTTGAAAAAGGCACGTGAATCTTTTGACACCGCTGAAAGAGACAGATATTTAAATGAAGCTGCAGGTATTGTCGCTGAAGAATCTCCATGGATTTACGTGGTTCATGATCTAAATTTAAGGGTTCTTAGTGAAAATGTAGAAGGGTTTGTCCAGCCGCAATCATGGTTTGCTGACTTAACCACCATCAGTCTTGAATAGAAACAAAGAGGAGAGGTGATGATTGAATGTTCCAATTTATCTTAAAAAGATGTCTATTAATGATCCCAACTTTGTTGGGGGTAACAATTATCGTATTTCTCATGCTGCAAATTGTACCAGGAGATCCTGTTAATACTATTCTTCCTGCTGACGCAACGGAGGAAGACCGCTTAAGAGTTGAACAAGAGTTGGGGCTCGATCAGCCCCTCGTTGTTCAATATTTAAGCTGGTTAGGGCGCACGCTTGAAGGAGATTTTGGCAGGTCGATTATTAA
The DNA here is from genome assembly GCF_900156875.1 of Robertmurraya dakarensis. GTDB lineage: Bacteria > Bacillota > Bacilli > Bacillales > Cytobacillaceae > Robertmurraya > Robertmurraya dakarensis. Next base: position 1,099,899 of record NZ_LT707409.1, read on the forward strand.
GCAGCTGGAAGTAGGAACCTTACTATTTGATGCGATGAAAAATACGTTCATTCTAGCGATTGGAGCTGCTTTTTTCTCCTTTATCTTAAGCTTAATAATCGGGGTATACAGTGCCTATCATCCGAAATCATGGATTGCTTCATTTGGAAATATGATTGGCCTGACCGGTGTAAGTATTCCGAATTTCTGGGCCGCTCTTCTGTTAATTGGTCTATTCTCCGTAATCTTAGGATGGCTCCCCTCTACAGGAATGTCTGGTGTGGGGGGTGGAGGAGGCAGCTTTGATATGCTGAAACATATGATTTTGCCGTCCATTGCTGCAGGCATGACTACACTCGGTGTTATGACGAGAATGATTCGGAGTACTGTGATCGATTTGCTGCAAAAGGATTTTGTGATTACTCTCAAGGCCAAAGGAGCCAGTTCTTACATTATATTGATGCATGTCTTAAAAAACTGCACACCGACGATTCTAACCGTTGCAGGTTTGCAGTTTGGCTATCTAATTGGAGGTTCCGTTCTTGTTGAAACCGTCTTTTCATGGCCGGGTGTCGGACAGTTAATTTATCAGGCGATTAGTCAACGAGACTTCCCGATTATCCAAGCAGGTGTACTGATGGTGTCCATTGTGTTTGTACTGCTGAATTTAATGGTTGATTTATTACATGCTGTCATTGATCCAAGGGTAAGACACGCATAGGAGGGTGATTGATATGATTACTGAAAATACTGGGCAACTATCAAATCCGGTTATTTTGAATAAGGAAGAAAAAGAGGATTCAAGATTCAAAGAGTTTTCTAGGAGATTTTTAAAAAATCGGCCTGCATTCTTGGCTTTAATCCTGTTAGGGATCATTGTTATTTCTACTATAATGGCACCGATTATTGCACCGTATGATCCCTATGAGGGCGAAATTACGAATCGCTTGCAAGTGATTGGAGCCGAGGGCCATATTTTAGGAACTGATGAACAAGGACGCGATATATTATCACGAATTCTATATGGAGGTCAACTTAGTCTACTAGCAGGTATAGTACCAGTTCTGATTGCTGGTTTAATAGGTGGGTCTTTAGGAGTAATGGCAGGTTATTTTGGCGGAATGATCAATACAATCATCATGCGGACACTCGATATCTTTTATGCATTCCCTGCCATTTTACTCGCAATTGGAATTTCAGCCGCTTTAGGGCAAGGTATCGATAACATCATCATTGCGATATCGATTGTCTTTATCCCGCCCGTGGCTCGGATCGCTGAATCTGCCGTAAAGGAGGTGAGGGAAGAAGAATTTATTGAAGCGGCAAGAACGACCGGTGCAAAAAACTTTTCGATTATCCGCTATCACATCCTCATGAATATTTTCAGCAGAGTGTTTGTCTATTGTACGACTCAAATCAGCATCAGCTTAGTGCTTGCTTCTGGCTTAAGTTTCTTAGGATTAGGAGTATCTCCACCAACAGCAGAATGGGGCGTCATGCTGAATAACTTAAAAGAACAGATCTTTATTAACCCTTTAGTGACGGTAATTCCAGGTTTATTTATCTTCATTTCTGCCTTAACGATTAACTTGGTAGCAGACGGCTTTCGAGATGCCCTTGAAATCAAACAATAAGAGAGGTGAAACAAGTGGAAAACATACTAGAAGGAGTCAATATAAGCAAATCATTTCCAATTAAAGGCTTTCTTGGTAAAACAAAAGGGACTGTATCCGCAGTCCACGACGTGTCTTTTTCACTTAAAGAGCAAGCCACCCTTGGTATCGTCGGTGAATCTGGATGCGGGAAGTCAACTCTAGCAAGATTGATCATGCGCTTGATCCAAACTGATGAAGGGAAGGTGAATTATCGGGGAGAAAATATTCTTAACCTTACAGGAAGCAAGCTTCAAGATGTTAGAAAAAAAATCCAAATGGTGTTTCAAAACCCTTATTCCTCTATCAATCCAAAGTTATCCATCATAGACAATGTCGCCTTTTCCCTTTGGGAAAATGGTGTGCCAAAAGAAGAAGCACGAAAAAAAGCACTCTATTATCTTGATGCAGTCGGTCTGCCAAAATCTTATGCCCTCCGCTTTCCTTCTAGTTTAAGCGGAGGACAAAGGCAGCGTGTCGCAATTGCTAGAGCATTAGTGCTAGAACCAGAGATTGTGATTGCAGACGAAGCTGTATCAGCTCTTGATAAATCGGTCCAGGCCCAAGTATTAAAATTGTTTCAAGAGTTGAAAAAAGAATTCTCACTATCGTTGATTTTCATCTCCCATGATTTAAATGTTGTGGAATATATGAGCGATGAAGTAATGGTGATGTACTTAGGAAAAGTAGTTGAAAAAGGGCCGGCTGTACAAATTTATTCCAACCCTCATCATCCGTACACACAAGCGTTATTCAACTCAATCCCTTCCATGGAAGTGGGGGAATCAACATTAAATAATTCTCCAATTAATGGGGAATTGCCTAGCCCAATGAATCCCCCATCAGGCTGCCGTTTTAGGACGCGCTGCCCCCTTGTTACCGAAAAATGCGCAGGGGATTTGCCACCTAATGTAGAGATTAGCCCAGGACATACAGCAGCCTGTGTTCTATATGAAAGGGTAGGAAATGAGAAAGTACTATCTTAATAAAATAATTGGAGGCTGATGAAAATGAAAAACCATTTAGATCCAAAAGAAACTGCCTTAATTCTTGTTGATATCCAAAATGATTTCTGCCATGAGGATGGTATTTGTGCTCAGCGAGGAAGAAATGTGACAGGAGCACAGGCAATTATTCCAAATGTAGAACTTTTAATAGAAAATGCTAATGCATTATCAGTGCCGGTTATCTTTATTCAAATGACACAGACTGAACATACCGTTTCTGATGCATGGTCAAACCGCCCACGGAAAGAAGGATATGCACATCCGTTAGAAGTTTGTAAAAAGAATTCCTGGGGTGCAGATTTTTATAAGGTGGCTCCAATGGAAAATGACATTGTCGTTGAAAAACATCGTTATAGTGCTTTTATTGAGACTGAATTGAACATGATACTAAAAAATTTGAAATGTAAATCTCTTATCGTGACAGGTGTGGCTACCAATGTTTGTGTCGAGTCGACGGCACGGGACGGATTTATGCTTGATTACAATGTCACAGTTGTAAAGGATGCCAGCGCCGGTTATGTGGAGGAGCTGTATCACGCAACCTTCCAAAACATAGAAAATAACTTTGGGCTTGCACTTGAAACAAATGAAATCATTAGTTACTGGGTAAAGCAATTGAAAAAAATTGGTTAAAAAACATTTTAGAGGAGGAAACAAAATGAGCAAGGTGTTATTCGAATCGATGAGCGTTGAACTAAACGGCCGAACATTAGATCATGTTATGGAAGAAGCTATTTCCATTTATATGAAAGATTTCATGCCTGTCCTTAACGGCCTTCGCAATATGTCAAAGGAATTTCCATTGTCCCTTGAACCAGCTCCTGTCTACTCGCCTGAATAAATACTTAACCACAGGACTGTCCCATGATCTAATATCTTCATGGGACAGGACCTCCCTAAAAGACTAGAAAAACTTCATAACGCAACTCGTACAGAACCAATTTGATTAAAAATAAGGAGGTACTTATCAATGGAACAAAATGATCAAATATTTACAATAAGCGGCTTGGCTAGACAAATAAAAGATAAAGAAGTGTCCCCGGTAGAACTGTTGAACACTTTGCTGGAACGAGTGAAAAAATATGAAGGGAAGTTAAACACTTTTATCACCGTTATGTCGGACATCGCCAAGAAACAAGCATTAAAAGCGGAAAATGAAATTATGTCTGGCTTGTACAAAGGGCCGCTGCACGGAATTCCAATATCGATCAAAGATATAATATCTTTCGCACAGATCCCACTCACAAACGGGTCGAGAGTTCAACCTGATTATATTCCTTCCACCCACGCAACCGTTACGGAAAAACTACTTAAATCTGGAGCTGTTATTCTAGGAAAAGCCCATTTACATGAATTTGCCTATAAAGAACCGCATCCTTATTATCAATGGACCAAAAACCCATGGGATTTAAACCGTGTTCCAGGGGGTTCAAGTTCTGGTTCAGGAGCAGCCGTCCAAGCGGGCCTTGTGCTAGGGTCAATTGGTTCTGATACAGGGGGTTCAATTCGATTTCCAGCAAGCTTTTGCGGGGTGGTAGGCTTAAAACCAACTTATGGCAGAGTAAGCCGCTATGGGGTAACCCCGCTCTCTTGGTCACTTGACCATATTGGTCCATTAACAAGAACCTGTGAAGACGCTGCTATTATTCTTGCAAGTATAGCAGGATACGATGAAAAGGATCGTGCTTCTTTCCCAAGATCAGACTGGGATTTAAAGGAGTTTAAAAAATTAGATGATTTAAAAGGAAAGAAAATCGGTGTTCCTGAATCCTTTATTTTTGAAAACTTAGGAAAGGATACGGAAAGAGCATTTCGGTCAGCCATTACAACTCTTGCTGAAGCAGGAGCAACTTTGATTCCAATCGAATTAAAGGGAATGAAAGAACTTCAATTTGCGCAAACAGCCATTCTAATCTCAGAAGCTTACAGCTATCATATGAACCATTTAGAAAGTCATTCAGAAGGGTATAATCCCCGTTTGCGTCAGTCGTTTGAAGTCGGTCAATTTTATTCTGCAGCTGATTACATTCAAGCTCAGCGCTGCCGCAAGCAGATGAAGGAAAAATTCTACGAGATCTTTGAGAATGTCGACTGCATTGTAACACCTACAGCTCCAGATGTAGCGCAGAAAATTGAAGAATACGAGAAGGAAACATCATTTACAAGAGGAAAATTCACGTATATGGCCAATATTCTAGGATTACCCGCACTCTCGATTCCATGCGGCTTTTCAAAAGAAAACATGCCAATTGGATTACAAATTATCGGACCTTCCTGCCATGAAGGAGAGGTATTGTCAATCGGATCGGTATTTGAACAAATGAACAATTACCATAAAGTGATGCCAGATACATCATTATGGGAGGAACCTGCCGAATTTTTAACGTAAGAAGGAGAGGAAAATGAATGATCATCCGCCTGCAGCACCCATAAATAAATATGGTGTCTTACTTGCTATGCTATTGGGTTCGTTCTCCGTCATCCTAAATAATAGCATGATGAATGTGTCGATTCCATTTTTTATGGAGGAATTCGGGCTTAAAACAGTAGAAGCACAGAATATTATTCTCGGATTTATGATTCCGATGATGATCACGATATCGTTATCCGCTTATCTATCAGATGTATACGGTAAGAAATTGGTTTATTTAATTGGAATGGCCTTATTCTTAAGCGGTTCACTTTTCGGAACGTTAGCTTGGGACTTTCAAACTCTAATCATGGCTAGGGCGATCCAAGGTATCGGAGGCGGGATAGTGATGCCGCTAAGTATCGTGATTCTCTTTTCATATTTTGAAAAAAATGAAAGAGGTTTTGCGACAGGACTTTGGGGAGTTGCTGTGATGGTGGCACCCGCGATAGGTCCAACAATTGGTGGACTTCTATTAGTCAATAATTCGTGGGAAATGTTATTTTCGATCAATATCCCAAGCGGTTTATTTTGCATAGCTGCCACACTTTACTTTATTAAAGAAAAAGTGATTAGGAAAAAGCTAAAATTTGATTATATCGGTTTTATTGCCATATCAATTGGAGTAATTTTGCTAACTGTTGGAATAAACCGACTTCCAAATGGGGGATTAGAACAAGGCGGCATGAATGCAGCCTTGATCATCTTAGGTTTATTGGGAATCTTCTATTTTGTTTGGACGGAACTACATACATCCGTTCCTTTAATTGATATTCGTGTTTTTAAAAATCCAGTCTTCGCGATAAGCACGATGCTCGTCGCAGTCAATACCGCTTGTTTGTTCAGCGGCATGCTCCTAATTCCGCTGCTGCTGCAAGATGTATTGAAATTTAATGCACTGACCTCTGGTTTGGTTTTATTACCCCAAGGAATTATGATGGGGGTGGCGATGACGATTAGCGGAAGAATTGTAGATAGACAAGGAACCAATTTAATTATCCCGGTCGGTTTTATGATTGTAACTGCAGCCACCTTTACAATTGGTGTTTTTATAGGTGAAAGCAGTTTTTTTCTCTTAATGCTTCTCCTTGTCTTTAGGGGAATTGGCATTGGATTTATTAATACACCGGCTACAACAGCTGGTTTAAACGCTCTTCCTCATGTTCAAATATCACGGGCGATGAGCATCAATAATGTGGTAAGGCAATTAACTGGGGCACTAACTGTAACGATTTTCTCCATGTTTTATGAGACAAGGAGAACGATTTATATGGAAGAAATGCCCCAGCAAGAAGCAGGGATCATGGCGATTCAACATTCCTTCCTATTAATGGGAGTGATCGTTCTTCTATTTTCCCCGATGCTGTTAAAATTAAATTCCTCCACACGATCACTAAAGAGGGAGAAAAGTTTTACATGACAATGAATAGGGCCTAATCCCGGTAAGCTGGGGTTAGGCCCTTGTTATTGACGTTGCAAAAATATCTATTTCCAAACTCTCGCTTCCAAAAATGGGTCTTTTTGGGGATAGAAAAGAATCTACTGTTTGTTATTTTTAAAAGATACTATTTTCGTTTACAATTGTTGGAACAGCGTTTGACGTCGAAAGGAGCAAGGGTATGAACATCAGTCAGTTTTCAATCCGGAGGCCCATTTTTACTATAGTAACCATGTTGCTTGTCCTGATACTGGGGGCAGTATCGCTTTTTAATATTCCACTCAAGCTGATTCCGGATATCAATCCTCCGGTTGGTGTGGTTGTCACCAATTATCAAGGCGCGGGTCCTGAAGAAGTAGTTGAAAAAGTGACCAAACCGCTTGAAGCCAGTCTCGCAACACTTCCGGGTTTGAAAACGATGACCTCTACCTCTCAAGAAGGAGCCAATTTGATTTTACTGGAGTTTTCTTGGACCACCGATATTGATGAAATTCAGGATGATGTCATCCAAAGACTAGACACAGCAGTCATGCCTAACGATGCAGATCGGCCGAGGTTTTTAAAATTTGATCCAGCTCAATTTCCAATCATTCAACTGACTTTGAGTACCAGCGGAGCGGAAGATGAGCTTAAGAATTTAGCAAAAGAACTCGAACTGCAGCTTAGCAAAGTTGACGGAGTTGCTAGTGTTAATCTGTCTGGAACATCTGTCAAGGAAGTTAGAGTTGAACTCGATCAGGACATGCTTATGGAGTATGGGTTGACTCAATCTGATATTGTCCAAATAATCCGTTCTAACGATATCTCAATGCCAGGAGACACGATTTTAACAGACGGAAAAGAATTGACAACCAGAATTATTAGTACGATCGATACGTTAGATACATTAAAAAACCTTACCGTAACCATCGATCCTTTAACGGGTCTGAAGGTCAAACTTCATGAGATAGGAGAAGTTAACCTCCAAGAAGAGGATGACCGCACGATTACGAGGACGAATGGAGAGCCGTCCGTTCTTCTGAGCGTTCTGCAGCAATCTGATGCGAATACCGCGGTGGTTTCAAAAGAGTTTAAGAAGGAACTGGATGAGCTGTTAACACGAGACAAATATAAAGAAATCCAATCCGAAATTATGTTCGATCAAGGTGATTTTATAAAAATTGCTATCGGTAATATCTCGAACTCCCTTATTATCGGGGGCATCTTTGCGATGGGAGTGTTATTCTTTTTTCTAAGGAATGTGAAAAGTCCCCTTATTATCGGTATCTCGATTCCTTATTCAGTTATTTTTACATTTGTACTGATGTATTTTGCTGATTTCACATTAAATATTATGACACTTGGCGGACTAGCCCTCGGAATTGGAATGCTAGTAGATAATGCGATTGTTGTGATTGAAAATATTTATCGGCATCTGGCAATGGGGAAAGATTCCAAGGAGGCTGCCCGTGATGGAGCGAGAGAAGTGGGTGCTGCTATTACGGCTTCGACGCTTACGACGGTTGCCGTTTTTCTTCCGGTTGTCTTCATCACCGGAATTATCGGAGAGCTTTTCACAGAATTTGCGATGACCATTTCGTTTAGTTTGATTGCTTCACTAATTGTGGCGCTGACTGTTGTGCCAATGCTCGCCAGTATGATGCTGACATCGCCAAAGACGAATATAGAAATCAAAAGGCAGCAGTCGGGGATGATGACGCTGCTTGACCGAATGGTGAGGTGGGCACTTCTTCACAGACTTACTGTGATTCTATTTACGCTCGTTATTCTTGGTGGCAGCGTATACGGGATGACAACAGTTGGAATGCAATTTCTTCCTGCATCAGATGAAGGATTTTTTAGCATAAGAGTGAAGCTCGAGAATGGAGCGGCATTGACCGAAACCGAGAAAGTGCTGACTGCATTAGAAGCTGAATTGAAACATGAAGATGATGTTGATGCCTATGTTAGTTTGATCGGCACAACACAGGAAGCATCCTTCCGCGGCACCAAAAGTGCCAATGTAGCAGAACTGTATGTCAAGATGAAGGGACAAGGTGACCGAGGCAAATCCACTTTCGCATTTGTTGACCAAGAAAAAAAGAATTTGGAAAAGGCCGCACAAAGTGTTAATGAAACTGCAAAATTGAAGTTCAATTTGCAGTCAACATCCGGGTCGACCCCACATACGCTTACGTTTAGCGTAAGGGATTATAATGAGGAACGTTTAAATGAGTCAGTAGATAAAGTATATAATAAGTTACAAAACCTTGAAAATGTCAATGAATTATCGACTGACGTGAAGAAAACTGTAGAAGAAGTAAGTATGACTGTTGATCGAGATAAAGCCCTGGCATATGGACTGCAACCAGCACATATTGCACTGGTTGTGAACGACGTGACGCGTGGAACGATGGCTACGAGAATGATCACTGAGAGCGGTGATGTTATGGGAGTCCACGTTGAGTACGATAATAAAGTGACACAGGACTTGGAACAGTTAAAAAACCTGTTGATAAAAACACCAGATGGCAGCTATATACCGCTTTCAAGTGTTGCTAATATTGAAAGAGGAAATGGCCCAGTCAGTATACAGCGAATAAATCAGCAGGATGCGGTTAAATTTACATTAAAATACACATCGACTACGAATCTTGGTGCCATGTCTAAACAGGTGGACCAAGCGATAGCAGATTTGAATTTATCAGAAGATACCGAGGTTGTTTTCAGCGGTGATCGAGAGTTGCTGGAATCTTCCATGGACGAGCTGATCCTTGCGCTTGGGTTAGCTGTTGTATTTGTTTATTTAGTGATGGCTGCTCAGTTCGAATCACTGAAATATCCGTTTGTCATCATGTTTACTGTACCATTGATGGTGATAGGAGTTGCCGGAGCATTGGTTATAACAGGAACTCCCATATCATTGACAGTGGTAATTGGCTTAATTGTCCTTGCAGGTATTGTGGTAAATAACGCGATTGTCATAGTGGATTACATTAATCAGAAAAAGCAAAGCGGCATGATTGGATGTGAAGCAATTGTGGTTGCTGTTAAGGATCGAGTAAGACCGATAATGATGACTGCGCTGACCACGATTTTAGGACTGATTCCGCTAGCATTGGGGATCGGGGAAGGTACGGAAATCAATCAGCCAATGGCTTTATCCGTTATCGGCGGTTTGATCAGCAGCACATTTCTTACTTTATTTGTTATCCCGGTAGTATACTCCCTGTTCGATAATGAAACGCGGAAGCTAAGTGCTGTTGATGTCGTTCATGCCACTGACCAAAAGCCTACGACGTCGAATGGAGTGAATTTTTATAAGCGAAGGCTGAAAGATAAAGATGAGCTGCCAGAACGTTAAGAGTCAAACCTACAAATTTAAAGGGGTTCTTATACGCAAAAACTTGTTAATAAGTGGAAGATAAGTCCTATAAAAACTCTTTATCAAACAAAATATGGATTAATTTGGAACATTACGTTGTAAAAATTTTTTTATAGCGCTAAATCTGGTTAAAAATAGAAAAAGTATACTTAAAAACTAATTTTGAGAAAAAAGTTATCCAAAAACTAGGAAATCAATGTCCAAAACATAAAGAGTACAAGTTGGAGGAATACGGTATGAACGATTCTAAAGAATACGAACAAGGCTATAAAAAATATGAATCAAAAGCTATCGAGTATATGGAAGATAAAGAAAAGGCTGAAGGTTTATTAAAAAATGCGATTAGTAAGGCAAATGAGAAAAAAGGTAAGCTCGGGGAAGCATGGGAGAAGCTGCAGTTATTGTTTGAAGTACTCCGTGCTTGGATCAAAGGAGAGTACAAGGAAATCCCCAAAGGTTCAATTATCATGATTATCGCTACAATCATCTATTTTATCTCTCCCGTAGACCTTGTTCCTGACTTTATCGCGGGACTGGGTTTAATCGATGATGCAGCAGTCATTGGCTTTGCGATCAAGCAAATTTCTAATGATCTTGAGAAATTTAAGATTTGGAAAAATAATCATAAAATCGAAGAATAAGAAGTGTTATGAGATTTGTTTAAAAACCTAGTCCGCATTGGGCTAGGTTTTCGTACGTGCCCGCACCCGGAGTCCAACTGTATGAACATAATTCATCAACACCACCAAATGATATCTCCAGTTTTTAAAAACATCGTTGTAATATTCCTTAGTATTTTCTCTTGTATTTGTACAATATAAAAACATCTTAACAAGAGGAGGGGATATGGATGGATGAGCTATGTTTTTACTGTGATAACAGCATTGAGGACAAGTATTACCACGGGGTGTTTGTTATGCAAAATGAACATGTAGAGAAACCCTTATGTAAAGATTGTTATCAGGACTGGCTCGAAGGAATTAAAGAGTAATGAGTCTTAGTATAGAAAGAAGGGCATTGCCCTTCTCAATTTTGTACTTCTTCACTGTTTGTACTCTGCATTATACGAATTTTCCCCAGAATGGACGGATAATAAGGTATCAGCATACCCTACCAAACGGTTAACTATCTCATCAGCTATGGCATAAACCAAGTGGTGATGTTCAGGTTTGTGCAGAGCTGGATCATCCAGGATAATCGTTGTATTAATAAAAATTTCCCGAGTATCTAACAGATTGTAATGAATGATGGTTTTACCTGCTGCCCCGCCTGTTATCGGGTCATGAAAGGTAGGCAGAAATACATACCATTCTTCAGCTGAAGGAGAACGGAAATTTTTTGTAAAAGAAAGCCCGCTAATTTCACGCTGAATTTGCTCTTTTTGTTTGTCACTCAACACTTCAATGATGTCATCTTCCATATACATTTTACACAATCCTAGTTATTCAGCTGGATTTGCATCTACGGCAATTTCATACGCATCGAGAAGCATTTCTTTATCATCTGCGTTATCTAAACCGATAAGATGCTGTCCATTCTCATCTTCTTCAACTTGCATAATAAACGTATCATCCTGGTCGTAAGCTGATCTTAATAATGCGTATGTTTTATCTTTAATATCAAACAAGGCCTCAACAGCAAATTGTTGTTCTTGTCCATTTTCGTCCGTGACTGTGATATAATCCCTTAATTCATCATTCTTCATCATTGTACACCTCCAGTGAAATTTCAAGGTTAGTATTTCCCTGTTGCTTTATTTTCATTTCTTTATTAACTGTCTGTAACAGGACTTAAGATGTTGCTGTCGGTAATTCTTTCCATTCAAATGTGAAAACTTCGACCTTTTGTAGTATTTTGGTGAAATTAATCGAAAAAACTCGTTTTTGAATGTATAATAGTAAATTGCAAGTGTATGTTTCATTGAGGGAGGATTACAATTAAATGGAATGGGCATTAACAATCTTATTCTGTATTGCGGCTGGTTTGCTGATTTGGTCAACAATAAAAGCAAAACAAGATCAACGAGCAAAACAGCGGGAAATGGATACATCCTATGTTGCACTGATGGAAGAAATTACAAAACTGCAAAAGCATGTACGCAGTGTTGAACTAGATGGAGAAATAACTGCACAAGTAGCCGGCATCTCCGGTGAGGAACGTGCATTATTGAGAAACCTCCTAGATTTATACAAGCGCGGCTACACTGTTGAAGGAATTGCTGCGAACTTGGAGATAAGTGAAAACGAAGTAAAACGTTTAATAGCTCCTTATATGTCATCAAAAGGCGAAAGGAGAAAAGTTGCCAATGACCGCTAAAGGGATGCGCAGTTTTGCCGCAGGACTAATTGTTGCTGCGGGTGTACTTGCAGCTGTTTACTATTCGGGTCCAACCGAGGAAACGAAAGCACAGGCACCTAAAAGTTTGACTGAAGAGGAAATGAAGACGACACTAGCTTCTAGTGGGTATGTCATTCTGACTGAAGAAGAATTGAATGAGCAGCTTGCAGCTGTTGAACAAAAGGAGCCAAAGCAAGAAGCTGTTAAGGAACAAAAAGACCAAAAAGAAAAAGTGGTTTACCGCACAATTATCAATGTTGCATCTGGCATGACGAGCATTGATGTAGGAAATGCATTGGTACAGGGAAAAATCATTGATAATGCAAAAACCTTTTTTAATGAAGTGGAAAAAAGAGGGTTATCAAATGAATTGCGGCCTGGAACGTTTGAACTAGACAGCAGCATGACAATGGATGAAGTCATTGCGATTATTTTTAAATGATAAGATAGTATGAGAGACTGCATTATAATAGTAATGCAGTCTCTATTTTGTTTAAGGAGGTCAGAGCCCTATGAATTCGAGAGAAAAGTGGAATGGGAAGTACCAAGAACGATTAAACGATTTTAAGCAACCCAATCCAAATACAAGATTAACTAATCTTTCTAATTATCTAAAAGGTGGATTCGCACTAGATCTAGCTTGTGGCCTTGGTGGTAACAGCCTGTTTCTTGCAGGGCAGGGTTATGCTGTAGATGCCATCGACATATCTGATGTGGCGATTACCTATTTAAAAGAACATACTGAAGTGCAAAACTTATCAATCACTGCAAAACAATGTGATTTGACTAATTTAGACAGTCTCAACTTCCAAAATGAGTTCTATGATCTTGCTGTTATTACATACTATCTTGATCGAAAAATCTTCCCGTATTTAAAGACACTTATTAAAGAGAATGGATATATATTTATAGAGACGTTTTATTTGGCAGAAGAAAATAAAAATGAGCACATCTCAAATGAGTACAAGCTTCAACCTCAAGAATTACTCCGGGAATTTTCTGATTGGCTGATTCTTTATTATGAAGAAAATGAACAGGACGGAAGGCAAACCATTTTCTGTAAAAAATCTCAGAAATAAACATAGAGAACATATCCCGGCGGGAATTTCCATCTCCGAAAAACTACTAGACACGCATGCAAGTTAAATAATTCATCGCCTCCCACGTACCTGAATAGTATAAATTTTTAAAAAATTTACTATAAAAGTCTTTCTAAAGCAGGTATAAATAGAATAAAATAGAGAAAACATGAATGACAGCCTGACAAATTAAGAGGGGGAGGAATTTATATGGCATCTATTAATATTACAGCCGTTATTAAAGCTAAGGAAGGTCTTGGAAACCAATTAAAAGAGGAACTAAAAAAAGTACAGGTACTATCACAGCAGGAAGAAGGCAACATTAAATATGATCTTTTTCAATCAAATGAGAATACCTTTATTTTTCAAGAAGAATGGGCGACAAAAGAAGCATTAAAGAATCATGCGCAAGCGCCGCATTTTCTGGAATATCGGGATCGTTCTGCCGATTTAGTTTTAGATCGAGATGTGTATATGTTAAGGAAAGTAGAATAGTGCATTAGGAAGTTTATAGGCATGAGTCCGTACTTGAACGGACCCATGTCTATTATTTTTTGGCTATCATGTGCGGCAGGAGCATTTATGTCAATTTTGTGAACATTCTATTGACGAACCATTAAACTTAACTATACAATAAATGGTAATATACTTTTCCGAACATTTAGATTTTTTATAAAATCAAGTCATTCCCTAAATCATTAGCTCTTACTTAAGTAGTGTGTTTTAAACATACGTGCTATTGGGTTGACGATAAGCATATCTTATTAATGTTAACACACTGTAATACCCTGGTATGTTTATGACGATCGCCATATTACCATTGCAAAAAGAACCCACTTTGGTAAGGAGGATTAGAGAAGGGTCATAAAAAAGGAGAGGGGCAAGATGGAAAGTCTTGAGTTTAAGAAAAAGATCGTAATCATGTTAGCTGTCATGTCAGCGATGTTATTCGCTGCCCTTAATCAAACAATTGTGGGTACAGCTCTGCCTAAGATCATTTCTGAACTGCAAGGAATCAACTATTACAGCTGGGTCTTTACCATGTTCATGCTAGCATCGAGTGTTACCGCTATATTGGTAGGTAAATTATCGGATATATATGGACGTAAAATCTTTATTTTAGTAGGAATCGGCATCTTTACTTTAGGATCATTTCTTTGCGGCCTAGCCAATACCATGGTGCAGCTGATTATTTTCCGCGGCATTCAGGGGTTTGGAGCTGGGATGATTATGTCAACATCCTTTACTGTTGTCGGAGATTTATTTTCTCCAAGAGAAAGAGGTAAATGGCAAGGGTTAATGACCAGCATTTTTGGTATTTCAAGCTTAATCGGACCCACATTAGGCGGCTGGATTGTTGATAATGCAGACTGGCATTGGGTATTTTGGGTGTTTTTACCCGTTGGCGTTGTAGCTTTTATAATGATCTTAATTATTTATCCAAGTCACACAGTTAAGGCAAAAGAGCCAATTGACTATTTTGGATCTATATTCATATCATTAACGATCATTCCATTACTGCTTGCTCTCACATGGGGAGGAAATGAGTATGAATGGTCATCAACTCCGATTCTGCTGCTATTTGCGGGTACTATCATCGCTTTTTTCTTCTTTATTTATACAGAAAAAAGAGTTACGAGTCCTGTACTTCCATTAAATTTATTTAAAAATAGGATTTTTACGATCTCGAATATTATTAACCTTCTAATTGGAATAGGGATGTTCGGGGCGATTATGTATATGCCGTTTTTCATTCAAGGTGCGCTTGGTTCATCTGCAACTAAGTCGGGGCTTATTATGATGCCGATGACATTTTGTATGGTTTGTACGAGTGCGATATGTGGTCAGTTAATATCTAAAACTGGTAAATATAAAATATTCGTTATTCTTGGTTTACTTGTAATGGGAACAGGGATGTTCTCTTTATCATTTATGGATTTACATACTACAAGCATAAGAGCCGTGATTAATATTATTATTGTAGGAGTTGGAATAGGACTTTGTCTTCCAGTCGTCACGTTAGCTGTGCAAAACGCCGTGTCCCAAAAATTATTAGGTGTCGCCACATCATCCGTGCAGCTTTTTAGACAGTTAGGAGGTACTGTAGGGGTTGCGATCATGGGAACCATCATGAATATGAGTTTGCAAAATCGGATGTCTGATGCAACAACAAATTCTGAGCTTGGAGAGCAGATTCAACAAAATCCTAATCTTCAACAACTCCAGGATCCACAAATCCTAATGAATCATGAGGAATTAACCAATATAAGAGAATCATTGTCTCCAGAGCTTCAAGTAACGATGTCCAACATGATCGCCATGGCCAGGGAGGCACTCAGCTACTCGTTAACGAATGTATTTTTTATTACGAGTATTATACTTTGCATCGGTTTTCTTTTGACATTTTTATTAAAAGAAATCCCATTGAGGCTATCCAATAGTGTGAAGGAGGAAGAGACACCCGCCCCAAGCCCGTGTCAAAAAAAGGAAACATCAGCATTTTCAAATCATTGATGTCTTAAAAGTCTTGCTGCCGCAGCAAGACTTTTTTATTTCTTCTTCTTAGTATCCTTAGCGGATGGTTTTGGTTTTTGTACTTTTTCAAAGAGCACATGCACATGAATCGTATGATCGTCAATTTGTGTGATAGAAGCAACTTTTCCTTTACGGCCTTTGATTTTAATGTTTTCGTTCAAGACAGGAACTGTGCTGCGAAGTTGTGTCAAAACCACATTATTGTGGTCAAAAAAATGAATGACTGTCATCGATTTTTCCTCCTTCATTCAGCCTAAGTGAGGGATGAGGAAATCCACCGTCTCCTTACTAAACTATTTTGACGTTTTTGATTTTAGACCGGACTATTTAGTGATAATTTATTTGTTTTATCCGCATGGCGATATATGCTATTCAAACACTTAAAGATGTATGAAAGTCTGCAATGATACCTATTTGACTGGTATAATTTTGGCGTTTTTACAGAAAATGTAGAAACGGAGGTGGGGATGTGTTCAATCAGATAAAATTTTTCGTAATGTTTTGTTTTGTGGTTGTGCTGGCGGTTATAAATTCTGAACAAGTATATTCTTCTGAATTACCTCAAGAGAAGGCTTCCATTTCCTTACCAAACTCTGCACAATTAAATTTGGAAGTACAAGGAAAACTACTGCAAAAAAGCAATAGTAGTCAAAATAAAAATATTCGTTCGAAGGATATAACTACTGTTTATGAAGTTGTTGAAGATCATAAGAATGTTGGTTCACTTAATGTAACCATTAGAGAATTAGATAACGGAGATTTTTTCATCTTCACCCAATTAAAGAATAATAGCAGCAATGGATATGACGCTTCCATATCAATGCCTATAAGCGGAAATGTAAGGTACAATCTGACTGATTTTGAACGAACGGAAATTCAACGTGAACATCATCATGTGTATGGAATTGACCCAACAACCTATCCTGTTGGTCTATTGAAGGTTAGAGAATATGATCAATTGGTCACTAATATGATGATTAGTCGAAACTACGTTTCAAAAGAACTTGTAAAAGAATATGAAAATGGAGAGAAGAGTGTGCTCCGTGAATTGACAAGTGAGAATAAAGCTTTGAATTTAGCTATGGATAATAGTGGTCTCACTGTCACTCTTCCACTCCATTCAACAGGCAATGATCTATCTGAAAATTGGATGCTGGTGTCTAAAGAGCCTCTTTTTAAGGATAAGGAAGTTCTGGATGAATGGATAGCGCGAACATCAAAACAATATACCGAAATTAATAAATGGTTTACAGCGAAAGGACCTTACAGCAAACTCCCTTGGTCCATCGAACCTGGAACGACGTTAGGATATGGGCGTAATCTTGTAACCGTTCAAGATAAAAAAGCATTAAATCACTATGATGCTACAAAGGAAAGATATTTCTATGATCTCATTTTAAACTCTGTTGCGAATTTATTTATCTTTCAGGGAGAGAAAGAGGGATTATGGGAAACAGAATACACAAGTACATGGCTGAAAAGGGATTATGGTATAAATGCGCCATATGTTGATACAAGACACAATGAAAATATAGCGCTATTTTTGAAGCATACGGGGGAATTACTAGATATCGATGAGCTAAAGAAGGCCAATATTATGTATGCTGACTTCTTGGTTAACCAGGTGGAGATTGGAAACATCATTGAAATACCAAATGGCGGTTATTTTGTGACAGATTATTATTCCCCCCAGCAGACAAGAAAGACACATGTTTCCTTAAACCACGCTTTAGGAGAAATGAACTTTTTATTAGAGACCTATCAACAAACAAAGAAAAAAGCCTATTTAGAAGTAGCAAAAAATATGAGATTGGCAGTAGAAAATATTGGAGAAAAGTGGGTGCGCGATAACGGTGATGTATGGTACCAAATAAATGGCGATCTCACCTTTGGAGGCACAGACTACCCTTTATTAACATTAGAAGATCTATTGAAATCACAAAAGCATTGGGAGGAAGCGGGAGAAAAGAGAAGTGACATGTTTGATCTGCTCATTCGTTCTAAAACAAAATATCTTGTTGATAGCAAACAAGAAATTCTTGGTCATGTAGCGAATGCACTTGCCGAACAAGGGTTTGAGGAAATAATTGATGGCTACGAAAATATTTCAAAGTTTTAAATAGTTCGGATTGGATTACTAGAGCAGGATTTCTTATGCCCCTTAGAGCATCTTTCGAGCGTAAAAGGAGAAAACATTTAAATGTTTTCTCCTTTTTTATTGCTAATTATCGTAAGTCCAGTATCAAGTTTCTCTCCTAAGTAGTACAGTTGTTAGGAGGTCCGCTCACGCAATTTGGTTTGAACATGCACTTTGGATTCTTTCTTTTGTGATATTCGTACAAAAATATTATTAGACACAAGCGAAACAATGATAAAGACCGTACCAATGAGATCGAACGATGTTACAGGACTTCCTTGGATGATCGCAATTAAAAGGGTTGTAACGGGAACAAAGTTAATAAATAGGAGCCCATTTAATGGTGATAATATTCCCACACCGATATTCCAGCCAAGTAATGCAATGACACCAGGGAAAATTGTCATAAACAATAAATGCGGGCTCACAATTTTAATAGCTTCTACCGATGGAACTGATATATATCCTGTAAATGTTACCCCTGCGGTTACCACAATAGCTGTAACCGTACCTAGTAAACAACTTAGGGTTGAATACCGTAAAGCTGACCAGCCCCTAAACTTACTGCCGCCCATTGTGTAAATGACCCACCCAATAACGGCAATGAGGATAAGCAGGGAAGGGATGATATCTTCCGTTGCTCCTAAAAATGCTTTAATATCCCCTTTTGTTATTACTAACACAGCACCGATAAAGGACACAATTACACAGAGTAATGTAAAAAGATGGGGGCTTTTCTTAAAGATCACCCATGCAATCACGATTGATATCATTGGCATTAATGATTCCATAATTGATGCCACCATTACTCCTGGTTCTCCTAATAAATCCTCTCCCCAAAAGATGAAAAGATTATAAACCGTAAAGGCCATTGTGCCGTAGAACCATAGCTTGAGACCTTTTCCTTCAAAACGAAAGGCCTTCTTTCCTTCTTTCCATAAAAGCAACACAACTAAAATTATCGTAACAGATCCATAACGGATGATTGTAAAATAGAAGGGGTCAATATGTTTGAAGGCCGCATGTGCCACTGGAAACATTGCTCCCCATGAAACAGCAGCAATAAAACATAAGATGGCTCCTAATAATAAACTATTTTTCAATGATCCTCTACCTCCCTCACTAAGCTGACTTAATTCATTATCTATGTATTTAATTATCTTGTAAAACGAATAAAAATAATGATTATTATCATTTTTATTGATACCATAGAAAGTAAGAGCGCGAATGATAAAAGGGGGATAACAAATGGAATTTAAAGACTTAGAGATTTTTCAAAGGGTAGCGGAAAAGGGAACGATCACAGAAGCGGCAAAAGAGTTTCGATATGTGCAATCGAATATTACTTCGAGAATACAAAAGCTCGAAACGGAATTGAATACACCTTTGTTCAACCGGCATCGCCGCGGTATGAGTTTGACCCCAGAAGGAAAAAAACTCTTAACTTATTGTGAAAAAATATTACGATTAACAGATGAAATGAAAAAAGCCGTTCAAAGTAAAGACGAACCTCATGGAAAACTAGAAATCGGCACAGTTGAAACTGTCATTCGTTTACCCCAAATATTATCTACCTATATCAAAAAATATAAAAATGTGGATTTGTCACTATATACAGGAGTCACGGAAAATTTAGAGCAAGATGTTTTAAATCATAAGTTAGACGGAGCGTTCGTGACAGAATCAAAGTTTCATTCCGACCTTGTATCACATGAGGTCTTTCAAGAGGAGCTTGTCTTAATTTCTGATAACAGTGTCTCTAAATTGGAAGAATTAGAGGGGCTGCCTATTCTATGCTTTAGTGAAGGGTGTGGATATCGATCACGTCTCAGCGCATGGTATAAAGACCATAACAAAACGCCACAAAAAATAATGGAATTCGGTACATTAGAGACGATTCTGCGGAGTGTGGCAATGGGACTAGGGATTACATTTGTTCCAAGATCAGCAGTCTCTCATATGGAACAAAGCGGACTGATCCGATGTCATTTACTTCCAGATCAATATAGTAAAATTAAAACCGTTTTTATAAGAAGAGCAGATACTTACTTAACTTCAAGTATTGAAAAATTCATCGAAACAATTGAAATGAATAAGCAGTAATTCATTAGAAGCTGTAAACGGGGTGGGGAGGACGAAATGTTTTTCCCCACCCTGTTTCTGTGTTCAAGATTTTAACAAACAGTTAATTTAAAAGGATTCTATATTTGTTATGTTGAATATATATGTATATGTGATGTTTAAGAAAGGTGGTAAAGAATTGACAGTAGTTCCTAGAAAGGCGTCGACCGTTGTTTTAATGGATCAGGACTTAAAAACGTATTTAACCAAGCGACCGCTTACGATGAAATTTTTTGGGGGACATTATGTTTTTCCTGGAGGTGCAATAGAACAAAGTGACCTGGATATAAGTAATGAATACATGAAAGGTCAAAACTTGAATCCAACATTTGAAAAACCTCATTATGTAGCGGCAGCGAGAGAATTATTTGAAGAAGTCGGGATATTAATAAGTGATGACCTTTCGAATCTGCCTCATGATAAAATCAATGAGTATCGACAGCTTCTCAAAAATAAAGAAATTTCTTTTTTACAAATGTTAATACAAAAAGATATTACAATTAACCTAGACCGCTTACGTTATTTTGGACATCGTGTGACATCAAAAGGAAGACCCATTCGTTTTGATACAAGATTCTTTCTTACACAACTGCCAAAAGGACAAACCCCATTACCTGACTTCAGCGAGATTGATGAAGCAAGATGGTATACCCCTAAAGAAGCACTAACTGCACATGAAAATGAAGAAATTGCCTTACCTCTGCCTACGATTCTTGCACTGAATTCCATCATTGATCATCTGGAAGGAAAACCTTTAATATTACCAGGTCGTAAACCTGAATCCAATTGAATGCAGATTCCAAATATATAAATATAATCTATACATGCTGAGGAAGGTGAATAGGCCTTCCTCTTTATTTTAGTTTACATAATCAATAGAAATCATTCTATTTAATTGCATAAAAGAACATTCGTTCGTATAATAGAGATAGATAATATCACCGATGAAAAGCTCAATTCGACCAACAAGATTAACTCCAACACTAATCATTAATTCGAAAGTGATTAAAAACGATCTTGAAAACTTAGGTATCGTAGCAAATAAATCGTTAACTGTAGCATTTCCACCTGTACCAGAAGAGTACCTGCCTTCGTTTATTAGAGGAGTTATTGATGGTGATGGGTGGGTTCAACGAACTGGTTATGTAATGAATATTACAACCGGAAGTTTGCTTTTTGCAATTGGTCTTTACTCTGTATTTGAAGAATGGAGACTACGTACAGAGATTACTCGAACTACTAGTCAAACAGGTAACTCTATATATCGAGTTTGGGTTAAAGGAAAAAAAGATCTCCCTAAATTGGCAGATATTATTTATAATACTACCTATGATAACTATATTACGTATAAAAAAGAAAACATGACACGACATAAAACGGAAGAGGAGTTGTAATATATGTGGAAAAAAGGAGAAGGAAAACTAATACAAATTCCTGACCCCAGCAGAGTAAAATTTAGAACCAATATTAGTAAATCACTTCTAGAACAACTTAATAGAATTGCTGAAGAACATAACACTTATGTAAACTATCTGATTGAAACTGG
Source organism: Robertmurraya dakarensis (assembly GCF_900156875.1). Taxonomy (GTDB): domain Bacteria; phylum Bacillota; class Bacilli; order Bacillales; family Cytobacillaceae; genus Robertmurraya; species Robertmurraya dakarensis. The sequence goes on from NZ_LT707409.1 coordinate 1,121,504, forward strand.
ATTAAGGAACGTTTTATCTCAAAATGTTATAATTTTTAATAAGGAAACTAGACCTAAAGATCGTGTCCAGTATAAAACAACCTACGATGAATCATTATTAAACGATGCAAAAGAGTTTGCTAAGAAACATAATCTGTACTTAAATGATTTAATTGAATATAGCGCAAAATTTATTGATTTAGAACATATTAAAAAAAGAGATTACAAACATAGGATTGAGTAAAGTGGGGTACTCAATCCCTTATTTTTAATTTCCTATAACGCCCCCAACATAATATACATTATCGGAAGCAATTAAAACAAAGAAAAAGCAGGTCTCAATGACAAAGTATACTTATATTTATGAGACAAAATTTAATTTTTACTTAAATTCAACTTATGATTATCTATAGTTTCCATAATAAATCATGGACTTATAACAAATCCTTAATTACAATGCCTATAAAATATCACAAGTAATTTAACAAAATATAAAATTTCGTAATTAGCTGTACTGGATGTAAACAAAATAACTTATTTACATATCTAACGCTTGATCCCCCACAATCTTTATGCTTATTTTAGTTAACATAATATTCTCATGAAAATTACCTCCTGCTGCATAATATGTATGGATATTTCTTGATTTGCCCGAAGAATAATTATCATTCTTCGGGCAAATCCATTCATTTTATATTGTTATAAAAGGATAATTATTTTGAAACGTTACGCAATCTTTTTAAATCTAACTTTGCAATTGTTTCTTTATGCACTTCATCAGGCCCATCTGCAATACTTAATGCGCGCAAACCTGCCCACATTTTTGCTAATGGGAATACATCACTGACACCGCCGCCACCATGTACTTGGATGGCTCTGTCAACGACTTTTTGGGCCATGCGTGGTGCAACCACTTTAATCATCGCAATTTCTTTCCTCGCCACTTTATTTCCAACTGTATCCATCATATAGGCTGCGTGTAGAGTTAGAAGTCTTGCTTGATCAATCTCACATCTTGACTCTGCTAACCAACTGCGAATAACACCTTGTTGTGTAAGCGGCTTGCCAAATGGAGATCTTTCTTCTGCCCTCTTAACCATCAATTCGAACGCGCGTTCGGCCATTCCAATTGCCCGCATACAGTGATGAATTCTCCCTGGCCCAAGACGCCCTTGAGCAATTTCAAAACCTCTTCCTTCTCCTAAAAGCATATTAGAAGCAGGAACACGAACATCCTTAAATTCAACCAATCCGTGACCATGTGGTGCATCGTCAAACCCAAACACAGGCAATGACCTTTTAATAGTAATTCCTGGCGTATCCATAGGAACAAGAATCATAGATTGCTGCCTATATGTTTCAGCAGTCGGGTCACTTTTTCCCATAACGATTAGCACTTTACAGCGGGGATCCATGATCCCTGACGTCCACCACTTTAAACCGTTAATAACATACTCGTCGCCTTCACGTTCAATTCTGGTGCAAATATTTGTTGCATCGGATGAAGCTACATCAGGCTCAGTCATAGCAAACGCAGACCGTATTTCCCCATTTAACAGTGGTATTAACCACTTTTCTTTTTGTTCTTCAGTGCCGTATTTCACTAATACTTCCATATTCCCAGTATCAGGAGCAGCACTGTTAAATACTTCAGGTGCAATAGAAGATCGTCCCATAATTTCTTTTAAATGAGCATATTCTAAGTTTGATAATCCTGCACCATATTGGGGATCGGAAATAAAGAGATTCCATAATCCAGCTTTTTTTGCTTTCGCTTTCATTTCTTCCATAATAGGAGGAACCTCACTCCATCTAGACTCTCCTTCATTGAGCTGGTCACGATAGGTCTGTTCGTTCGGATAAATAACCTCATCCATAAAGACTAGAAGTTTCTCTCTTAATTCTTTAACTCTATCATTCATTTCTAATAACATATTAAGTCCTCCCTAAATATTATATTTTAGTAAAAACCTCTATCAAAAAAACAAATGATCCTCCCTAAGCAATCGCAATCGGCCGAACAGGAGATCCCGTCCCACCTTTTATCCTCAAAGGAAGACAAATAAATAAAAATTCATACACTTGGCTGCTTGCTAACGCTTCTAAATTCAAAACTTCCATAATATGAATACCTTGTTCCATTAAAAGATAGCGGTGTACGGGCAGTTCATGCGTGGGTTGTTTCTCGTATGCTACCGTGTCGCTGCCTGTAATTGACATCCCTTGTTGTACTAACCAGCGTGCGCCGGATTCCGTGACGCCTGGTACTCCTTTGTCGCCTGATAAAAATAGTCTTGGATTCGAGTAATGATTTGCCCACCCGGTTCTAACTAGGACGGCATCATCCTTTTTTAACTCTATTCCTTGATTCTTAACTGCAGACTCTAAAACATCCTCTGTAATTTCAAAATCATGATCCAGTATATCGACATTAACCAAACTTGGTATATCTAATAACACGCCTCTCTTAATAATGGGCGCTGCATCCATGATACTGTGAACTTTTAGCCCTTCCGTTTTGGACTGATTCTCCTCGGCGTCAAAACCTCCGTGCAAATGACCATTGCAAGAAATATGTCCAATTGCATCAATATGTGTACCGGTATGTGTCCCGCTCGCAAAAAAGTCGTTGGCAGTGGACAAGCCCTTTTCATAAAAGGCATCGTTGTGCATCTTCCCCATTGAATAAATAAAAGGCGCATGTGCAGAATGATGAGGGACTCCTTGATATAGAGGCTGACCTAATTCAAACACCTGCCCTTCTTTTGGGACTGAAAAAATCGTTGGATCCAGTTGAAACATAAAAACCTCTCCCTCTCTCTATTTTTATAAAAACTCAAGAATGAATCTCCCAAACACTTTCATTCAACAAATTTTTAGGCTTAACGCCATTTAACGCATCTAACACTTGCTTTGCTGCAGAAAGTGATAACTTACGATTGGTTTCCTCTGTTAAACCGGCAATATGCGGCGTAGCAATGATTCTTTCATTCAAACGTTCTATTTCCTCTCGATCAGGAGGTTCAATAGGAAAGACATCAATCCCTGCCCCAGCTATTTTCCCAGATTTAACAGCTTGAACTAATGCATCCTGATCCACTACATTACCTCTAGCACAATTGATTAAGAATGACGTTGGTTTCATACACTCCAGAATACTTTGGTCAATCAAGTGATGCGTTTCTGCACTGTAGGGCAAATGAAGAGAAACATAATCTGCTTTTTCACAAATTTCTCGTACATCACGAAACCGTTCCACGCCATTCTCAATAAACACACCATCCGGAAGCAGTGGATCAAAGGCAATAATTTTTACACCAAAACCATTACTAAGAATAGATGCTGTTTCCCTTCCGATATGACCGAAGCCAATAATCCCAACCGTTTTCCCGGTTAGTTCCACACCAAGATTTTCCTGAAGGAACGATTCTCTGCTATTCCAGCCTTTTTCTTTGAGCGCATTATTGCTCATCACGATCATTTTCCCAAGTGCGAGCATCAATCCAACAACATGCTCTGCAACAGGACGCGCACCTACCCCGGCATTGTTAACAACCATGATCCCTTTCCTTGTTGCGCAATCAATATCAATATGATCGGTTCCAGTGCCGCTTGAAGAAATGATTTTTAAGATTGGAGCAGAATCCAGCAGCTCTTGATCCACCCCAGCAGGAAGCCTTACGATTATGCCGTCAGCATCATGCAGCTTTGCCAATATTTCATGTGATAATTTCTTTTGTTTTGAGTAAACAACCTCAACTTGCAGACCATTCTCTCTTAAAAAATCTTCCCCAGCACGATGGAGCATAGGATTTATCAGCACTACTTTTCTTTGCAAAACATCACGACCTTCATAATCATCTATTAGGAAAGAGCAAGCGGATAAACATCTGGCAAGACCTCGATAAGACGGGGCCCTTTTTCACTAACAACTTCATTTAACACACTCGTTATTTGGTCATTAGAATTAATTCTCCATGTTTTCCATCCCATTCCCTCTGCTACCTTTCCAAAATCCACATTCCCAATGTCTGTACCGAAATGGCGGTTTGGAAATTGTTTTTCTTGATGTGCTTGGATTGTGCCAAAAATTCCATTGTTGATGACGACGATTGTTACATCCAATCCATGTCTTGCAATCGTTTCTAATTCACCAACGGTCATCATCGAACCGCCATCACCGGCAACCCCCCATACAGGCCGATTATGTAAACTAACTTTTGCTCCCAGTGCCGAAGGAATTCCATATCCCATCGCACCGTTAACCGGACCCAAGTAGACTCGTTCTCCACCAAAAGATATGTATCGCAATAGCCAATGAGCAAAGTTACCAGCATCACTAGTAACAATCGCATTTTTTTCCATTACTTTATTGATTTCGTTAAAAACAAGATTTAAATTAGCTCTTTCGGTCCTATTTTCATCATTATTGAATCGGTTTTCAAATTGTTCCCGAAGTGAAGCAGTTCTCGGTCTATTCTTTTCCCTTAAGTTCTTCACCAGCGTCTCATCTTCTTTACAAATTTCCACTAATGCCGACAACACGCCTTTTTCTGAAGCAATAAAACCATGCAGTATTGAGTTTCCGCTTCTTCTGATACTGCCGCTGTCAATATGCTTTGCGACTTGAATAATTTGCGTATTGTCACTGATGAGAGATCCTCCGCTAACAGCTATATCTTCCATCGATTGACCAAAACCGATAATGCAGTCTGCTTGCTTCATCGCATCTGATGTTACTTTTGGAGAACCTAAACCGACTGATCCAATAAAATGAGGATGATCATTTGGAAAAGAGGAGAATCTCCTCCATGCCCCGCACACCGGAACTCCTGTTAATGACGCTAATTCTGCAAGCAATTGACTTTCCTCACCGCGAACAGCAGGCAAAGCAGAAAGAAATAATGGATATTCTGCTTGACGTATTTTTTCTAAAATAGAACAGGCAATGTCGTTTTCTTGGTCAGAAAAAGCGAGTCCGGGTGCTTTTGGCAGCAGGGCACCGTACAATGTAGAGCCAAGAATGTCAGTCGGCAGAGTAATGACTACAGGACCTTGGCGTCCATTGCAAGCCAGCCAGTACGCTTGACGCAGCACTCCAGGTAACTGTTCTACAGAGGTAATCGAAAAAACTTCCTTAGATATCGACCCAAAGAACGATTTAAAGTCAACATCTTGAAAAGCACCGCTCTGCATAATAGATGTTGGTACTTGCCCAATCAAAGCAATCATAGGCGTCTGGTCATAGTAGGCTGTTTGAACACCAATACTTAAGTTACTTGCTCCGGGTCCCCTAGTAGCCATGCATACCGCTGGTTTTCCTGTCAATTTCCCATAAGCATCTGCTGCAAAAGAAGCCCCCGATTCATGTCTCGTTGTGATGGCTTGGATTTTGGGACTGTCATGTAAAGCATCTAGTACATGCAGAAAACTTTCTCCTGGAACAAAAAAGAATTTATCAATCTCCATTTGCTCCATCCATTTCACTAAATATTGTCCCGCCGTTATTTGTTCACTCATATTTTTCACCTCACAGTGTTATATTTTTATCGACGATACTTCTGAAGTGCCTCCTCTGATAAAACAAACCCTAGACCTGGAGTATTACTCAGCCTAATCTTGCCATTCTTTACCGCTGGTGCACCGTCAAACAACTCTTCCCACCAGCCTGGAATATATTCTGCCAAAGTACCGTTTGGTGCCGCTGCCATCAAATGGGCACTTACTTCTGTAAATGTATGAGAAGAGACAGCAATATTAAAAGAATCTGCAAGACTAGCAATCTGCATAAATTCAGTAGGTCCGCCGCATCGCATCAAATCAGGCATCAATACATCTGCCACTCCATTTTCAATTAGAGGCTTGAAGCCCGGACGAGCATAGACCGTTTCACCTGTTGCCAGCTGCTGAGGAATACTTTCTGCAACTCGTTTTGTCCCTTCTAGATCATGGATGTTAATCGGTTCCTCAAACCAGTATAAATCATATTCTTCTGTCGCTTTACCGAATCTGATGGCTTCTTGTACAGTCCAGGCTTGATTAGAATCAACCATAATTCCCAGATTGTAACCGATTTCATCACGAAGCAATTTAACCCTTTCTACATCTGCACGCCAATCTTTCTGTCCTACTTTTATTTTGTAATGTGTATGGCCTTGTTCGACATACTTAGCCGCTTCATTTACTAGGTCCTCATTGGAATAGGAGATCCACCCGCCTGTTGCATAGACCGGAACTTCATCACGGACAGCGCCAAGCATTTTATAAAGAGGGACACCCTGTTTTTTTGAAAATAAATCCCACAAAGCCGTATCAATCGCTGCGAGGGCCATAACAGGAGGACCGGCCTGGCCGATAAAACTGATCTTCCACCATAGTTCATTCCAAATTCCTCGGATATTGGAAACCTCTCTGCCAATCAGACCTTCCATCAAACTGTGAACCATCGACGTTATGGCATTTGCTTGATGATGATCAAAGCAAAATGCATAGCCTAGACCGGTTACACCTTCAGCGTGAATCTTGATGACGACATTTTCTAATCCGAGAAATTGATGTATTCCAGTTGTTAAGGGACGGTCGAATGGCATTGATAAATTTAAGACTTCAAAACGCTCTATCTTCATAACTTCACATACTCCTCTCCGTAAAACTGAACATTCAAATTAAGTATGGTTTAATATGTTCTTCGTCTATTTCTACTCCCAATCCTGGTCCAGAAGGGGTGTCAATCTTCCCATTTTCAATCTTTAACTCTTTAAAACAATGATCTCTAATTGGATCGTTCAAGAGAGTACATTCATAAGGAAGCTGGACAAAATCTCCTAATAAAGAATAAAATTGCAGTGTTGCACCGTACATGAAGCCCGAACCCCACACATGGGGTGTCACGCCTACGTTCTCTTTCTGTGCAAAGTCTTTTAGATGCTCCACCTGAGAAAATCCACCGCATAAGGAAAGTTCGGGTTGTATAATGGCAACCCCTGAATCTATTAATTTTTTAAAACCCTCCAGAGTGTACTCGTTTTCTCCGGCAGAAATCGGGATGTTAGCAGCGGATGCTAATCTGCCATACAAATGGTAGTCTGTCGGAGCAAAAGGCTCTTCCAGCCACTTTACTCCCATGTCCTGGAGGCGCCTTGCTAGTTCAACCGTTTCCTCAAATGTGTTCATTCCACAATTGACATCAACCATGATATCCACTGAGTCCGGCAATTCTTTTATAATCTGTTGTATTAGCCAACATTCCTGCTCAATCGAATAACGGCCAGCCTTCATTTTAATGGACTTATACCCCTTTTCCACAAATCCTTCTATTTCTTTCATAAAATAAGGAAGCTGGCCCATGTAATTGTCAACTTGACGGTAAAACAGACCAGTCCCATACACCGGAATGTCTTTTCTAGGTGCTGCCCCAAATAATTGACAGATCGATTTGTTTTCCATTTTTCCTTTTATATCCCAGTACGCTAGATTAAAGGCACTCTCAATGCTTCCTTGAAAATAAGGAGAAAGTTTCCCCTGAATTCTTGTACGAATCTCACCGAGAAGTTCCTCCCATTTTTCAAAACTGAAATTCACTAAATATGGAAAAAGCTCATTCATTGCTTTTCTTAATAAATCACTGTCGAAGCCATATGCGTCTCCATGGCCGACGATTCCGTCATCTGTGGTGATTTTTATAAGATTACAATACTTGCCTTCAAACCATACTAATGAATTTCCAATAGGTTGTTCAAAAGGATAATATAAAAACATGCACTCCAGCTTTTTGATTTTCAAATCACTCATCCTTTTATTTTCGTTATTAACTTCATGCTTGTTCTTCTTTCATCCGCCGTACTTGTCTGTAATAAGATAAATGGGTAAAGCCTGCTATGCATAAAAGGAAGAACAGTACGAAAAATATATTTCGATAAACTATCTCTGGTGAAAATCCTTCTTGCAAAGTAATAAGTATTCCAGAAAGAGTTGCTCCAATCCCTGCACCAACAAATTGGAGCAGCTGAAGAATACCCATGCCTGAGCCAAGGTCTTCCCTTTTTAGCAATCTGGAAACCTCATTAGAAAGTGCGGAACTTGTCATTGTAAAACCGATACTGGCAAACATATAGATAAATAGAATGTAATAGGGAGACAAGGTTGATAGAAATGCAAACAATATGGAAGATGTCATAAGAAGTCCTTGTCCAATAAAGATGATAGGCATAGATCCATAAGTATCAATGAATTTCCCTAAGTATTTCCCGGCAAACACAGCCAAAATAGCTCCGGGAAAAATCATGATACCGACCTCCAATGGTTCTTTATGAAACAAGCTAGTTAAGATGATGGGCATAAGAAATAGGTTTGCAAAGTTCAGAAGAAAGTTCGTAAATCCAATGGTTAACAGCTTTGCATATTGTTTGTTTCTTAAAAGGTACGGCTGGATAAAAGGTACATCTTTTTTGTTCAGGTAGATCCACCAGACAGCCAATAAAATCAACGAACCTATTAAAATAACATAAGAAAAAGTAGACAGAAACAGGAGTACGCCTGTAACGCATACTGCAGTTAGGACTGCGCCTGCTAAATCAAAATTTCCTTTTTTAAATATCTCTTTTGGAATCAATTTTTTAAAGACTGGCAAGAGGAAAATCACGAAAATTGTGACCATAAATAAATAATGCCAACCTAAATACTGAATGATGACACCGCCTACAACGGGACCGAGACCAAAGCCTAATGATGCACCTGCTGCAATGATGGCCATTGCTTTCCCGCGTCTTTCTATAGGAATATAGCGGCTTGTTATAATCATCCCTAAGCCTTGGACCGCACCCGCTCCAATTGCTTGAACGATCCGTGCAATTAATAAAACGTAGAATTGATTTGAATAGAAGCCTAGAACAGATGCTACAGCAAATAAGACCAGACCTATCAGCAATAACCTCGTTAATGGGATAAAATCAGAAAGCCGGCTGAACGTTAAGGTTGAAAGAGCAAATGCAATGGCATTGGCAGAAACAATCCATGCGACAGTGGAGGAGTTTAAGGACAGATCAATTAGGATGGATGGCAGAGCAATATTGAACATAGTTGAATTCATGACTACAAACCAAGTTGAAATCCCCAATATAACTATAAGTTTATTTTCTTGAATAGGAACGTTAGCCTTTGCAGCAGGTAATGTTATCGTTTGCATTTGATCACACCTAAACATATTGATATTTAATTTTACACTCAAAGAAACATATTATGGTAAAAGGTTAGCATGCTTTTTTTGCGTTTGTCAAATAATTTTTAATTTTCAATAAATTTACGCAATGCTCTTTCGCAACAGTAAGCACGCCCAACTACATTGTTAGACGTGCTATCTTTCTCTATTAATTTGAAAATGTATCCGGATCTGGACCTGTGCGTTCATCTTTATTTAATTGATCGATTTTCTCTACTTCCTCTGAAGTTAGACTAAAATCAAAGACATCAGCATTTTCAATGATTCGATGTTCCTTGACTGATTTTGGGATGGTTACAACCTCATGCTCAAGATCCCAACGAAGAACAATCTGTGCTGGCGTCTTTCCGTATTTTTCAGCAAGCTCCGTAATGACAGGATGATCTAGTATCTTCCCTCGCATTAAAGGCGCCCATGCTTCCAGCTGGATATCATTCTCTTTACAGAATTGTAAGACATCTTTTTGTGTTAAGCGTGGATGATATTCAACCTGATTAATAACTGGTTTAACTTCACAGCTGCTTAGTAAATCCTCTAAATGATGAACCTTAAAGTTACATACACCAATCGCACGAACTTTTCCTTCATGATAAAGCTTTTCAAGTGCTCTCCACGTATCTTTAAATTTACCTTTGACAGGCCAGTGAATAAGAAATAAATCTATGTATTCTAAGTCAAGTTTTTTTCTGCTTTCTTCAAATGAAGCCAATGTATTTTCGTAACCCTGCATGTCATTCCAGACTTTCGTTGTGACAAAGATTTCTTCACGAGGAATTCCAGACTCTTTTATGGCCTTGCCTACACCCGCTTCATTTTGATAAAAAGCAGCTGTATCGATGCTGCGATAGCCATGCTTTAGGGCAGTATTAACGGCATTTTCTACTTCTGCGCCCTCTTCTGATTTATAAACACCGAGACCAAACCAAGGCATCTTCACACCATTATTCAGAACTGTGCAGCTACTAAGATCTTTCATTTATTAAGCCTCCATTAGCAATGATTATGATTGAAAGTAGTTAACAATTATAGTTTATCATGTGTGATCATTTAGGAGTAGTGAGAGGTTGACAGAAATGAAAAAACACAGGAAAATCCTGTGTTCAAGAAACTGACTGCTTCAGTGCTGAAGCTAAATATTGTCTTGGAGTTCCATAGTAGAGTACCTGGTGATACGTTGGGTAAATGGATTCGAATTCAATATAAATCGGGGAATCCAACAACCATGGGTAGTTGTGAAAAAAGATCCGATCACCATAAATAATTGCTGTTAAAGCCAGATTTAACTCGCGTTGAAAGATCATAAAGCGGACTTTAGAATATTGCTCGTCAAACTCTCCTCCGCTCACATGAACTTTTCCTTTTAGCACGAACTGACCACCTGATGGTACCCATTCTGCCAGCACTTCGTCATGTTTTTCAGCGTTAATCATGCTTATATCATAACAATAACCAACCGTTAAGAATAACTCACCTGTTTCATCTGAGTGTGTCATGGTATATTTTCTTTCCTCAACAGGCTTATATGGTGTCGCTGGCGGTAAGAAAGTCACACTTAGGTTAGAAGGATTAAACTTGCTCATGGAATATGTCCCCCTAAATTAAATAGTTTTATCTAAGATATTTTATGTATCTAGACAAATAATGTGACAACCGCCTACCGTTATTTTCCTTCATCTTCCTTCTTTACTTGCTTCACCTTTGTTTTAATTAATTTCCACTCGCCTTTATGATGCAGCCATGAGGATTCAATCTTGGCAATATGATCCTCTTCATGTGTACCATAAATGTTCTGAATCCCTACTAATCCCCATTTGTTTCCTTTGACTTTGGCAAGTTCCAAAGTATCATATGCTAATACCATCAGTTCCATTGGTTCATTCAACATTCCGTCATAATATACTCCAAGGCTTTCATATTCTTTTGCTCTGTCTTTCATATTAAATTTATAAGATTTGTTATTGTTTTCAATGTTAATTTTTGCTTTATAGTGATTTAAGAATTCACTTTGAATCACTAGTGGTTCAGGTACACTGATCTCCGTCAGCTTTTCATCCTCTATCGTGTAAAGATAAAAATTTGATAATTGTTCACTGCCACCTGTTGGCATAGAAATAAACAAGTCGTTAACTCCATCGTTGTTAACGTCTTTTATGTCGATACTAGGCTTTTCACCACTTTCATCTAAAGGAGTTTTATGCACCTTTCCGTCTTTTTCTTCAATGTGTAGGAAGATGTTTCTTAAAAGCTTCTTATCTATGTCACTTTGTTCAGCCTTTATATAAATGGAATCTTCAATTCCATCACCTGTCACGTCAGCACTTTCCTCTGAGAGGATCTTTATCTCATTAGTTTCCTCAACTGCGTTTACTACTGACAACGCCGACAATGACATAAAAAAGAATGCTGCAAAAGCAAAAAGCATCTCTTTTTTCATTATTCATTCCTCCCTAGACATGATATATTCTATTATGTCCATTTTTGGAAAAAACATGTAAAATCTATAAAAAGGGAAATAAAAAAAGGGTGGACTGTATGTCCACCACTTAAGGTTGTTTCCTCGATTTACTTTGATTGTTTCCGTGACTCCCAGCCCTCGACTCCCTTCAGTCCAGGGATTGAGTCTGAATAAAAGACTGGGTCTTTTCCTTGCTTTCTTTGTTTCTTATAATCTGTCAGCGCCTTAAAGGCAATGTTCCCGAGCAAGACAATAGCAGCAATATTAATTAAAGCCATAATTCCCATAAATAAATCTGCCATGCCCCAAACGACTTCAAGATCGACTAGTGCACCAAATAATACCATGCCAATTACAGCCAGGCGATAAATTAATAGTGCAGGGTAACTCTCTTTAATAAATTCAATATTTGTCTCTCCGTAATAGTAATTTCCAATTACAGAGCTGTAAGCAAATAAAAATATCGCGACCGCAACAAAAATAGTTGCCCATTCCCCAAGATGGGAACTCAAAGCAGTCTGCGTTAATTGGATGCCCGTCTCACCAGATAAGAAATCATTGGAAAGTAAAATCATAAATGCGGTTGCCGAACAGATTAAGATAGTATCTACAAAAACTCCCAGTGTTTGGATCAGTCCTTGTTTTACAGGGTGTGAAACGCTGGCCGTTGCAGCTGCATTCGGAGCACTTCCCATCCCAGCTTCGTTAGAGAATAAACCACGCTTAATCCCCATCATTAAGGCAGCACCCATTCCACCGCCAACCATTTCTTGTATTCCAAATGCGTTCTCGAATATCATGACGAACAAGGAAGGAATTAGTGTAAAATTTATGATCACAACGTAAAGAGCAATCGCTAGATAGATAACAGCCATAATCGGTACAATGATTTGAGTTACATGAGCAATTCGTTTCACTCCTCCGAAGATGACAATCGCTGTTAAAATTGCAAGAATAATCCCAACAACAACACGGCTCATGCCAAATGCTTCAACAAATGCAAGAGAGATTGTATTAGATTGGACGGAATTAAATACTAATCCAAAGCAGAAAGTAATAATAACCGCAAATAAAATCCCCATCCAGCGCATATTAAGTCCTTTTTCCATATAATAGGCAGGACCGCCTCTAAAACCATCTCGATCTTTCACTTTATAAATTTGTGCTAATGTACTCTCGACAAAGCTGGATCCAGCACCCAAAAAGGCAATCACCCACATCCAGAATACGGCACCGGGACCACCAGCAGCAATTGCGGTCGCAACCCCGGCAATATTTCCGGTCCCAACTCGAGAAGCGGCACTGATTGTAAAAGCTTGGAAAGAAGAAAGTCCTTTCTGTCCATCAGTTGAAACCATCGCTTTGTCACCCAAAATTCGAAACATCTCTCCAAAATAACTTAATTGGACAAATTTGCTGCGAATACTAAAAAACAAACCAGCCCCAATTAAGACGACAATTAAAATATAACTCCACATCAAATCATTCAAAAAATTTAAAATGGCCACTCTGTTTCCCCCTCGGTGTATTGCTGTTATATTCTTATAACAGCGTTTAGACATTCATGACTGTCATATTTAGGAAAAAGGTCGTCAGTCATCATTAGTTTTTATTCCCATTTTTATTAAACAATATGCCTTAGCATCATTTTGTTTTATGTAATACGGCGTGGGACTTGCCGCTAAACCTCTCCGCCTAAAAAACCCTCCTGCTCCAACAGAAGGGTTTCAGAATACATTATTCTATCTTTTCCTCTTGTACAGCATCGACTTTCCAAATTGTCGTAACTTTACCGCTTTCTGTTTCATCAATAAAGAAGGACCCATTAGAATATCGATCATTATGTCGTAAATCTGACACTTTCAAGCTTACAATTTGTCCTTTTTCAGACTGAATAAATACTTCATCATCGTTCATGGCAAGAACAGCACCTACCACTCGATGTGGATTAGATTTTAGCTCTCTAAGCATAACGAGACCGCGTTTGGCCCGCGATGTTAACTCAAACTCATCAATCTTCATCCTCTTAGCGGCACCGCGCTGGGTGACAATCACGATACTTTGCTGGTTTGCGTCATGGATTACGTTTCCGCTTGTGACATAGTCACCATCTTTTAAGTTAATGCCCTTGACACCCGCTGCACGTGCGCCAACAATACTAACCTCTTCCTCAAGAAATCTTAATCCATATCCTAGATAAGTCGTAAGGATCAATTCTTTTGTTCCATCTGTTTCATGAACATCTACCACTTCGTCATCACCTTTTAAATTAACAGCAACAAGTGGTTTAGAATAACGCTGCGCTTTATATGCTTTTAATTCTGTTTTCTTAACCATCCCATTTTTTGTAATAAACAGGAGGTATGCTTCCTTTTCAAAATCATGAACTGGAATCACTTTAACAATGGATTCATTTCGATCAATTGGAACGATATTAGCGATATGCTGTCCAAGATCTTTCCACCTGATATCCGGCAATTCATGAACAGGACAATATAAATAATTACCTCTATTCGTGAACAAGAGAAGAACATCCGTTGTGTTCATATTTAACTGAGCAAGCACTTGATCGGAATCTTTCATACCAAAATCTTGACCATTTGAAGCAGCATATGATCTTGGGCTTGTCCTCTTCACATAGCCTTCCTTTGTAACAGTGACGATGACATCTTCACTAGCTACGAGAACTTCCAAATTAATCTTGATTTCTTCAATTTCAGCTTCAATCACTGTTCTCCGCTCATCTTCGAAGCGTTTTTTGACGTCTTTTAACTCTTTTTTGATCACTGATAGGAGCTTCTTTTCACTTTCCAAAATAGCCGTCAGTTCTGTAACCTTTTTCTCAAGCTCTTCAGCCTCTGCTTGAAGTGCAGTTATATCGGTATTGGTTAAGCGGTAAAGCTGTAAGGAAACGATGGCTTCTGCCTGTGCCTCGGAAAATTGAAACTTCGCAATTAAATTATCCTTTGCATCACGCTTATCTTTTGAAGCACGGATCGTTGAAATGACTTCATCAAGGATGGAAAGAGCCTTCATCAACCCTTCAACAATATGCTGACGGTCTTTCGCTTTTTGAAGATCATACTGTGATCTTCTTGTAACCACTTCTTTTTGATGCTCTACATACGCGACCAAAAGATCTTTCAGGCTCATTAACTTTGGTCTGCGATTATAAATAGCCACCATATTAAAGTTATAGGTGATTTGAAGATCGGTATTTTTATATAAATAATTTAAAACGCCCGCTGCATCGGCATCCTTTTTCAGTTCAATAACAACTCGTAAACCTGTTCGGTCTGTTTCGTCACGGACTTCAGCAATGCCTTCCACCTTCCGATCTAATCGGAATTCATCCATTTTTTTTACAAGATTGGCCTTATTCACTTCGTAAGGTATCTCTGTAATGACAATTTGCTGCTTACCGCCGCGAATGGTTTCAATCTCTGTTTTACCGCGGACGATTACTTTCCCTTTTCCTGTTTCATAAGCCTTCTTAATGCCTTCCAAACCCTGGATTATTCCGCCTGTTGGGAAATCTGGTCCTTTGATAACCGTCATAAGCTGCTCAACTGTACAATCGGGATTGTCCATTTGCATCATAACAGCATCAATGACCTCGCCTAAATGATGGGGAGGTATATCTGTCGCATAACCTGCAGAAATCCCAGTTGACCCGTTAACAAGCAAATTCGGGTACATTGCAGGAAGTACTGTAGGTTCATTAGCGGTATCATCAAAGTTCGGGATGAAATCAACCGTTCTTTTATCAATATCTCTTAACAGCTCAGAAGCGATAGCTGATAGCCGTGCCTCTGTATAACGCATCGCAGCGGGAGGATCTCCATCGATGCTCCCGTTATTTCCATGCATTTCAATCAGCAGCTTTCGAACCTTCCAATCCTGGCTCATACGAACCATGGCTTCATATACTGAACTATCACCATGCGGGTGATAGTTACCAATCACGTTTCCGACAGTTTTTGCTGACTTTCTGAATCCCTTTTCATAGGTATTCCCTTCAACATGCATTGCATAGAGAATCCTGCGCTGTACCGGCTTTAGGCCATCACGCGCATCTGGCAGGGCACGATCCTGAATAATATACTTACTGTACCGTCCAAAACGGTCTCCTAATACATCTTCTAACGGAAGGTCACGAAACATCTCAGCTGAACTCATTCTTTAGCGACCTCCTCTGTAACCGAAATATTTTCATTTTCTAAAATACTACCGTCCTCTTCTAATCCGAATGCTACGTTGGATTCAATCCACTTGCGTCTCGGCTCTACTTTATCACCCATAAGCGTTGTAATCCGTCGTTCAGCTCTTGCGGCGTCGTCTATTCTAACGCGAATCAGCGTTCTCGTTTCAGGATTCATCGTTGTATCCCAAAGCTGATCGGCGTTCATTTCACCAAGACCTTTGTAGCGCTGAATCATATAGCCTTTACCGACTTTCTTAATGGCATCCTGCAGATCATCATCGCTCCATGCATATTCGATGACTTCTTTCTTTCCTGCTCCCTTGCTTACCTTGTATAAAGGCGGAAGAGCGATGAACACTTTACCAGCCTCAACCAGCGGCTTCATATAGCGGTAGAAGAATGTTAATAGAAGTACTTGAATATGAGCACCGTCTGTATCGGCATCCGTCATAATCACGACTTTATCATAGTTGCAATCTTCAACTTGGAAATCCGAGCCCACACCAGAACCGATGGTATGAATAATCGTGTTGATTTCTTCGTTTTTAAAAATATCAGCAAGTTTAGCTTTTTCCGTATTAATGACCTTACCCCGTAGTGGCAGAACCGCTTGGAATCTACGGTCACGCCCTTGTTTAGCTGAACCGCCGGCTGAATCTCCCTCAACAAGATAAAGTTCATTACGATCAGGATTTCGCGATTGCGCTGGTGTTAATTTCCCTGAAAGCAGTGTTTCAGAACGCTTTCTTTTCTTTCCGCCTCGTGCATCCTCACGTGCTTTTCGAGCAGCTTCGCGGGCTTGATAAGCCTTAATAGATTTTCTAATTAACAAGGAACTTATATCCGGATTTTCCTCCAGGAAATACGATAAATACTCAGAAACAACTGAATCAACAGCGGATCTTGCTTCGCTTGTTCCTAATTTTCCCTTCGTTTGTCCCTCGAACTGAAGCAATTCTTCTGGAACTCTTACAGAGATAATCGCAGATAATCCTTCACGAATATCGGAACCTTCCAAGTTCTTGTCTTTTTCCTTTAATAGATTTACTTTACGTGCGTACTCATTAATGACACGTGTCATGGCTGTTCTAGCTCCGACCTCATGAGTCCC
This sequence comes from Robertmurraya dakarensis, assembly GCF_900156875.1. Classification (GTDB taxonomy): domain Bacteria; phylum Bacillota; class Bacilli; order Bacillales; family Cytobacillaceae; genus Robertmurraya; species Robertmurraya dakarensis. The sequence continues at coordinate 1,138,470 of NZ_LT707409.1, forward strand.
GCCATCCTTTGTGCGGACATTGTTAACAAAGGACAAGACATTCTCCGAATAGCCGTCATTGAATTGAAAGGCAAAATCCACCTCAATGTTCGCATGAGCACCTTCAAAGCTGACGACTGGATGAAGTACATCCTTCTCTTCATTTAAGTATTCTACGAAAGCTTCAATACCGTTTTCATAATGAAAAATCTCTCGAACTTCATTTCGTTCATCAATAATCTCAATTTTCATGCCTTTTAATAGAAAGGCAGATTCACGAAGTCGTTCACATAATGTTTCATAGTTATAAGTAGTAGACGAAAAAATCGTGGTATCCGGCTTGAAATGAATGGTTGTCCCTGTTTGGTGTGTTTTCCCCACCTTCTCAAGTGTTGTTACAGGCTTACCTCCATTTTCAAATCTTTGCTCATAAACAAACCCGTCACGTTTAATTTTAACAACCAGCCACTCTGATAAGGCGTTGACGACAGATGCCCCAACTCCATGTAATCCACCGCTTGTCTTATAACCGCCCTGGCCAAACTTCCCGCCAGCGTGCAGAATCGTTAAGATGACTTCTGGGGTAGGTTTTCCTAGCTTATGCATTCCAGTCGGCATTCCACGGCCTTTATCTTGAACACTTATGGAATTATCTTTGTGTATTTTTACAATGATATGATCCCCGTATCCAGCAAGAGCCTCATCCACAGAGTTATCGACAATTTCATAAACTAAGTGATGAAGTCCTCTGCCATCAGTGCTTCCAATGTACATTCCTGGGCGTTTACGAACCGCTTCCAGACCTTCCAGTACCTGTATGGCATCATCATTGTAATCAAAGCTTTGTTGATTGTTTGCCACGAACATACCCCTTTCATTTGCTGCACATACATCAATCTTGCCTTCATATTTCTCTAAAATTCTTTATTAATATCGATCAATATATACGTTAGAACGAACGTTCTCATGACTTATTTTAGCACAAGAATGAAAAACGTTCATGCTTAATTGTATAGAAAGATAAAGATTTGGCAAATGCCCCTAGTAGGAAAAGCTGGTCAAACTTTTCTAAGATAGAATTTTTTGGCCGTATAATTCCTGTCCCTTTAACATCTTACCAGAACCAACCTGATAAAGAGTAGAAAAATATGTGAATAAAAGCTGCCGAGTTACCTCGACAGCTTCAGTAAAAATATTACTTTGTTAAAGCATGCTCGACTTTTATACAGCGGTCCATTACTACAGTATAGCCTTTTTCTTTCAAGAAGTCATATGCTTCTTCGTTAACGAGACCTAACTGAGCCCAAAATATATCTGCATCGATTTCAGCGAATTCTTTTGCTACATCGAATAAGTGCTCAGAACGGCGGAATACATTGACGATATCAACATGACCTTGAATCTCACCCAATGATTTTACCGCTTTAACCCCTAATACTTCATCGACAGTAGGATTTACTGGAATGATCTCATATCCTGCATCCTGCATCGCTTTTGACACCATGTAGGAGGTTTTTTCTGGATTTGCACTTAGTCCAACAACAGCAATTCTTTTTGCCTTTTTTAAGATTTTGCCAAGTTCTTCACGACTAGGGATTTCAATAGCCATATGTAAACATCTCCTTTTATTTATAGCGCTTACAATCAGTTTACTTTTAAAACATGGAAATTTCTACCCACTGTGTAATTTTCCTAAAAAGAAATTTAAAAAACTATGTCATTTTGACACAAACAACCCTACTAGCATGCATCTGCTAATAGGGTGCAGGTCAATTATTTTTGTGTCACTTGCTGATTAATAGAGTTAAGAGCTGTCCAAGCTGTTTCATCAGCGAAATATCGAGACCAGCTGGCAATACCTGCGAGTTCGTAGGTTTGAGCCAATTCTGCCCTTTTTCTTAATGATAGCTCATCCTCTAACCAAACTTTATAAGTGGTTTTCTCTTCTTCTACGTAAAGCTCCGCATAATTTTGTCCACTACCTTCATCATATGCCGGGGTCAATCCATTTTCAGTCAGCCACTTTTTCACTTCTTGCATTGATAAAGCTTTTGAAGAAACCTCCCCAGAATCACTTTCCGCCCATAAACGGGTATACAACGGTACACCTAATACGAGCTTTTCGTTCGGAATCATTTCAAGGAGCTTTTTCAAATTGGACTCCACCCACGGAAAGCTTGACACACTTCCTGCTACAGGCGATGAGCCCCAGTGCTCATCATAAGCCATGACAATCAAGTAATCTACTATACTAGCAAGCTTATCTCTTTCATAAAAAGCAGACCAATTGCCTCCCGCTATGAATGTGATATCCATCGAAACGATTAGTCCCGCTTCATGAAAATAAGGTGTTGCTTCCCTGACAAATTGAGTAACCAATGGTCCATGCTCTGGATTCACGTTCTCAATATCAAGGTTGATTCCATCGAGCTCATACATTTGACTATAATGCAAAAGCTGCCTTATCATTTTTTGTCTCGTTTCAAAATCCTTAAATGCTAAATACGTTAACTCCGGGTCAAAAGCGTTTGAAAATAAGCCCCATACCTGGTAGCCTTGCTTCTTTGCCCAATGAACATAGTCCAAAGAGGCTAAATTATAAATTTCTCCCGTTTCATCTCCAAGTTCAAACCATGTTGGCGAGACGATATTGACACCAGGCATCTTTGGAATCATCTCTGTATTAGGGTTTTTCGTATAGACAGCTTCCCATGTTAATTGAATAGGTCCTTTTATTTCAGGCAAACTAACTTCTTTTTGTTCGCGCTGAACGGTAATTTTTTCAGTCTCCCCAACAGTCACATACTTTTTACCTAAGTATCCCGCTGTTCCGTCTTCCTTACGTACAAAATAGAAATCTTCGTTTTCACTTTCTATGAAAATAGGTTCATTCGGGTATACTTGCGCAGTATAGGCTGAGCGAATACTTGTTTCCGTTCGCAAACGCAGCAATTCTTCATGTACACTCTCATTTGTAATTTTTCCATGAGTAAATTCATCGCCATCCTTCTGAACCCAAACACCATTGCTATCAGGTAAAACTTCATACTGAACAGCGTAAAAATTAATGATAGGGTCTAAGGAAACAAATAGCACGCCCTCTTCATCAATGATTGGAGAAAAATGCAGCTCTACGGGGGTTTCATTCACATAGTATGTTAACGACTCTGTAGGCATTTGAACCACTTTGTCCTTTGTCGTTACAATAATGGAATTTGATTTCTCATCAAAGGTAATGCTATCGTCTATATACTCTTTCATAAAATCCAGTGGGACATATACAGATTCACCATTTAAGATGGCGTTACCTGCCTGCTCTCCATTAAAAATAATCGGATGTTCACCCTCAAAATAAGCGGATTTATCAGAAGAGGCAAAGGGATATAAAAGCAATAGAATACTAGAAACGCACATCAAAAAGGCAGCTAGTAATCCAGCAAGTATCCACCCTCTTGTTACTGGTTTTTTCTTATAATACTCAACACGACTCATGATCTTTCCTCCCTGCTACCATCGTAACGAAAAGGGCAGCACAATTAAAGAAATTTTTTGGAAAAGTTTATATATATATAACGAATTTTGACGAATAAAAGTTTCAAATTTGTCTTTAGTTAGTAATGCTTGGCGCAAGTCAGGCTCCTATTTCACAAATGCTGCGATAAAGCTGTTGGAAAGAGCAGCTTTTTTTTCATGCGATGGAAATATTTCGATAATTATTGGAGTTTTTTCCTTGATACGTGATACAATTGATAACGTTATATGAAGTGTGAAGGAGATCAATTTATGGTAATAGCATTCATCCTTATTCTAGCTTACTTACTAGGCTCGATCCCCTCCGGTTTGATTGTAGGGAAAGCGTTTTATGGCATTGATATTCGCGAACATGGAAGTGGAAATTTAGGCGGAACAAACAGCTTCCGCATATTAGGGAAAAAAGCGGGAATTGCAGTAACTTTGGCAGATATCCTAAAGGGAACACTTGCTACGTCTTTACCTTTCTTTTTTCAGTCCGATTTACATCCATTAATTGCGGGGGTATTAGCGGTAATCGGCCATATGTTTCCGATCTTTGCTTCTTTCAAAGGTGGTAAAGCAGTGGCTACTTCAGGTGGAGTACTGTTATGTTACGCACCGTTTATGTTTGTGATTATACTAGCAGTCTTTGTCATCAGCTTATTCACAACGAGATATGTTTCGCTTTCCTCGATAATGGCAGGGTTAGCAGCACTTATTTATGCGCTCATTAACGGAGACATTCCTCTTATCATTGTCGTCTCCATTCTAGTATTCTTTGTCATCTATCGGCATCGTGCGAACATTCAACGAATTAGAAATAAAACAGAACCAAAAGTTAAATGGAGAAAATAATACATCACTAACATAGTGGTGTATTTTTTATTTTAAAAAATTCTTTAAAAAGAATTCGCTGTTCTTAATTGATATATATTCTTACTTCATATATGATGGACGATGGTAGAAAAAGGTAAAGGAATGGATCCCTAAAAATAAACTTACAATCTTATACATATAGTGATCTTTTTCGTCATAGATATATGGTATTCATGTCTATTTTTATAAGCAATCCTCAGGCAATGATGAATAGAATATCTTTAAGGATGGATGAAAATTGTCAGAAAACCAATTGATGAACATGCAAACTGATGAGTGTAAAAATTCTTATGAAGCTTTGAGAAAAGATTACGATGAACTAGTATTAAAATCGGCCTATCATGAACAAATCGGTACATTAGCTGCAGGCATTGCTCATGAAATTAGGAATCCCTTAACGACAGTAAAAGGATTTCTGCAGCTGATCCAACCATTTCTAGCTCAAATTGAAAAAGAAGAATATGCCAAGATTGCTCTCAAGGAAATTGACCGTGCCAATGAAATCCTATACGAATTTTTAAATGCAGTTAAGCCTTCCTCTAGGGTTTCAACATCCATTGATGTCAATCATCTTCTTCGAGAAATAGAACTTCTCTATGAAAGTGAAGCCAAGCTGCGAAATATTATTTTAACCATAAAGTACGACACGGAAAATCCGTTTATTTATATGGATGAAAAACAATTAAAACAAGTGTTAATCAATATGATTAAAAACTCTATAGAAGCAATTGATAGCCGCCATCAAGGGAGAATCGAGCTCTCATCAGAAATTTCGGGAAAGTATGTTAACATCATCATTAAGGACAACGGCTGCGGGCTGCCTGAAGATGCTGTACAAAGCATTTTCACCCCATTCTTTACGACGAAATCGGAAGGAACTGGGCTGGGTCTTCCTATATGCAAAAAAATTATTGACGAATCTGGTGGTCAAATTAACATTAGCAGCAGGCTTGGCGAAGGAACGATGATTAAAATTGAATTGCCATTATGCACAGAATTTAAGTTGAATGCTTAATTGTTTCCCTGTTAACCATGGTGGTAATGAATATTTATTCATTTTTCGCAAAACCGTCAAATTATTTTCAGTTATTCCGTTCCCTTTTATCCTAAAATAAAACTAACAAATAATCGCAATAAGGACGGTGCTTTACATGAAAGCTCCTCAGAAAATAAAAAATGACTATATGTTTGCCACCTGCATTTCAAGCTCTTGTGAAGGCGATAAATTCTTAGTTGAACTTTCCCCACTTTCCTCAAATTTAGAGAATAGCAGTGAAGCCTCTCAGTTAATACGGAATTTCGATGAATTAATAGATTTCTTTGAGGAACATTTTGAAGAATAAGGAAAAGGAATCCTATGTTCGTAGGATTCCTTCCTTTTTGTCTATAGCTTAATCAATTGCAACCGGCCCTTCCCTAGAACATCTTTTACATAGTCCAGTTTTGTATGATCAAAATAGACCTTATCTTTTTCATGAATGAGGATTTTTAAATCGCCAAATTCAAATAATTCGTCCTTGCTTAACGGCCGCTCTTCCAGAGACAGCTTAATCTCGGGGCCCCCTCAACCAATTCCGGTTGTGACTCGAACCAATAGCTGTTCCTCGTCATGTGCTTTTTCCTGCTCAATGATGGAAACAAGGAAATCGTGTGCACTTCCTGTAATCTTAAACATCATTCTCACCTCTTATACATCCATGCTTCTAGTATACGAAAAATTCGACAAAATTAACAATCACAAGCATCAGCTCGCAAAACGAATGGGATCATAGAATGCTCTTTTTAGCTAACAATGGTTCCGATCATGTTAAAATAGCAGTAAGAACATGACGGAAAGGGTGACTCATACGATTGAGAAAAATAAAAGCAAATTAATGGCCATTATTCTTGTTATTCTATTTTTATCCATTCAATTGCTGTTCCTACTGAAGACTTTTACTTTAGTTTTCATCATTCTGCTTGGGCTTTTACTCGGAATTTTATTTATGGCTGAACGAAATCGGTTGTTTGTATGGATGACCATTAGTTTTACAGTTGGGCTTCTTGCCTTTATTTACGGAGACCGTCTTATATTGGAAGTGAATGTGACACACGCTGAAATTTTAATCCTAAATCGAATTTTGCTCTTCCTCCCCATTATCTTAGTCGCTTTTGTAGTGTATAAGTTTAATCGTGGAGTTCTATCTTTCCTTCATAAACCGAGTTGGAACGAGAACACCAAATTACCTTTTATATGGAGTGGCTTTTGGGAATTATCTGTAAAGCGCTTTTTTATCATTGGCACGGTCGTTTACATCGTGATCCTTCTTATACTCGGTGTCAACGCTGGACCCCTAAATTGGCATATAGTAGGAAACATCTTCTTCTTTTCCATCTTGAATGGAATTACCATTGAATTTTTATGGAGAAGTCTCTTCTTAGCCCAGATACGAATGCTAATAGGGGATAAATCTGCTGTATTGGTCACAAGTCTTTCCTGTGCGATGTTTTATTATCTTTTGGGGTTTTCCTTAGCTCATTGCTTGATTTTCTTTGTGGCAGGTATTTTTCACGGTGGAATAACACTCCGTTCAAACAGCCTGTATCCTGCAATGATTTGGAATATATGTCTTACTATCACATTTGTTTTTACAGGTTCTATTCCATTACTAGCACTAATGTAAAAATGACATAGATTTTTCAAAAAACTTTGAACAAAGTTTGTACATTACTTCACAAAATCCTCCATTAATAAATTTTCATATATACTAAGGGTGTCCAACAAAGAAGGAGTTGATCATAATGAAAATCAAAATTAGTGAAAAAGCATCTGCATGGTACAAAGAAGAAATGTATGTAACTGAAGGCGATCATATCCGGTTTTTCGCACGCTACGGTGGTTTTAGCACAGTGCACCCAGGCTACTCTTTAGGGATGTCTAAGGACGAACCATTTGATCTTGGAATTGAAACGATTATTGATGGAGTTCACTTTTTTATTGAAGAAAAAGATTTATGGTACTTTGACGGTCATGATTTGTTGGTAGATGTAAATCCAAAAATAGGCGAACCTGAATATATTATCGCATAAAAAACGCAGGCGAAAAATCGCCTGCTTTCCTTTTAAAATTTAATAATAGTATGGAGGAGATTCTCTTTTTGCAGTATTTTCTTCTGCCAGTCGCCAATCAGGTCATAATGCGAATACCCATCTTTGCGTATATGAATCCATTCTGCTTTCAAGTCATGCTTCTTCCCCCATGCCTTAAGCTTTTCTAAATCATTGCAGCCGACTTTCGTGACAGTATTGCTTCCAGGAAAACGGTCGTCCATCCAATAATGAGTTAAAAAAGCGATTTCTCCTTTGTCAATTTGAGCTTTCCATTTCTTAAGCTCCTCACGTTTAATGCCAAAAGCCATTGTTACAACCCCTTATGCTTCCACCGATTGCTTTTTGGCTTTCTCATAGGCCTCATGCCAATCTGGATACTTTCTTTTGATTGATATTGGACGGAAAGAATCTTTTTGCACACAGACATGCTTGGATACTCCTGTAACAGCAAGTTCTCCGTCTTCTTTCAGGATTTCATATCCATAAGTGACTCTCAATCCGTCATACTCCTCAATCCATGTATTGACAATCGCTTTTTCACCATAACGTACAGGCATCTTGTAAGAAGCTTGAATGTCCAATACGGGAGAAATAACCCCTTCCTTTTCTAACTCTGCGTAATTAAAACCAAGTTCCGAAATTAGACTTGTTCTTCCTAACTCCATCCAAATAAGGTAGTTGGCATGATAGACAACACCCATCTGGTCTGTTTCAGCATAACGCACTTCGATTTCTTTACTTGCAACAATCATCATGATTCCCCTTTTCTAATCTTCTTTAGTGCTCTATCCATATCCTCTTCTGTTATTCTCGTCACCTGTTGTATCGATGTTGCTGCATCAGGGTCTTCCATCAGTCTCAGTGCTTGAGCTTGAATCGCTTCATCCATCACATTTGCTGCAAACCGGCCATTGCCATTAATCGTCGTCTCAGCTAGTTCTTTTGTTAAAAATTCTTTAGCACCTTCTGTGAGCTCATACTGAAAACGCGCACTGTAGGACTCCATGATGCTAATTAATTCTGGCATTGTGTAATCATGGAAATGAAAGAATTTCTTAAAGCGTGATTTAAGACCAGGATTGCTCTCTAATAGCTGCTTCATCTCATTTGGATAACCAGCTAAAATCACGACTAAGTTCTCATTGTGCTTCGTCATTTCATCGACGATCGTATCAATGACCTCTTTTCCAAAGTCACCTTGTGTTTGACTAAGAAGTGCATAAGCTTCATCAATAAATAGGACACCGCCCAATGCTTCGCGAATTTTCTTTTTGGTTTTAATCGCAGTTTGTCCAACATATCCAGCTACAAAATCTGCCCGGCTCGTTACAATTAAATGACCCCTTTTTAGGATCCCGCATTCTTTCAAAAGCTCTGCGTAAAGCTTGGCAACCGTTGTCTTTCCTGTTCCCGGGTTTCCCATAAAGACGGAATGGAGCTGAATTGGCACAACTGGTAAATTACTTTCTCTTCTCATTTGCTGAACTTTTACAAAGGAGATTAACGAGTGCACTTCTTCTTTTACGTTTTTCAAACCAACCAGCTCTTCTAGCTTGATTGACGGACTAATATCGTCCTGTTTCTCCTCTATATAAAAATCTTCTTTTTCCAAAATCGTGTAATCAAGAATATTATGCACTTCCTTGAGGCCAGATCCTTTTTTGAAGATGGCATCAAGAACGATATTACGAACAGTCCGTGCATTTCCGAATGTATCGTCTACACGTTCTTTATCAAGACGTTTTTCAAGTTCGACTTTAGCATTAGCAGTTAAAACATAATCATTATCCTCTGCAAGCTTTTCGGCAATTTGGATGAGCTCTTCATTGCTGTAATCTTCCAAATGAATTTGATTTGAACCTGGAAAGCGGCTTCTTAATCCTGGATTGGCATCGAGAAATTGGCGCATCTCCTCCGGATAACCTGCCAGGACCACTGCAAATTTACCGCCATACTCTTTTCCTGTCATCAGCGACACAAGTGTATCAACGACAGTCTGTCCATAATCATTTCCTGTTTGTCCTTCTCGTTTCAAACTATAGGCTTCATCTATAAAAAGAACACCGCCTAACGCTTTCTCCACAATGGCTCGCACATTTTCTTCTGTTTGCCCGACATAAGCACCAACAAGCTGCGATCGGTCAGCCTCGATCACTTCTTCCCTAGGTAAAACACCTAACTCATGAAAAATTTTTGCAAGAAGACGCACGAGTGTAGTCTTGCCCGTTCCGGGATTTCCTGTTAACACCATGTTCAGGCTGATTTCATCTTTTGTTAAAAACCCAAGTGCTTTTCGTTCTTTTTGGTATTTTAGGAATTGATAAAAGTCGTTTACACGCTTTTTTACAGCTGTTAAACCGATCATTTGGTCAAGCTCTTTCAGCGCACTTTCAGAATCTCCATCGGCCTTAACATTTTCTGAAAAGAGCTGCGTCCATTCTTCCTTGATTTGTTCGATGCTCTCTAAATGAGCCTTCATTTCATGGTAGTACGGTGTATTATAGAATACTCCTGATATTGATTGTTGAAATTCCTCAGCGGATTTCAAGACACCGCCTGTTTCTTCCATAGATTTTTCAAGGAGATTGATTAATGCATCATATTTTTTGATTAGACCATGATCACCATATGGCTTCACTATTTTCCGACTTTTTTCCAGATCCTCCAAATGGTCCTCTACGTCATTAAGAAATTGTCGAGAAATTTGAATGATTTGATCGGCCGTTTTCTTTTTTGTTTGACGGTGATCAGTTTCCCGAATCGTTGGGAATACTAAAATATCAAAAATATCCTTCTTCGCTTTCCATTGAAACTGTGCAAGAAATTCAGATACCTTTTCATTTTCAGAATCTAAGCTCTTTGCCCGGTCCATCCAGGCCAGTACAAGAGAATCCGAATCATGGAGCTTTCCCATCCGTGACATAGCGGCTATGCTCAATAATAAAGAAAGCAATTCCGGGTGGTCTATTTCATTGAGATTCTTCATTTCCTCAAAGACTGATTTTTCATTTTCTATGTATCCTGCTATTTTAAGCTCATGCTCCCATGCTTTTATTTGCTTCGACAATCGATTCAAATGTGTTTCTTGCTGCTTCATATTCATCACTTCTTTTCATAAATTCACATCTATCTTAACATATTTCCTATTTTGTTTAAAAAAATAGCAATGGATTTAAAAAGACCTGATCTAAAAAGACCAGGTCATCACCACATTATAATAGATGCTACTCCGTTTTAAAACCGTTTTGTTGAGCACGATATTCGTCTTTAATTTCTGCTCTCATACCTTCAATACTTTCACGTCGTCTGTCATTTTTAGCCGCAATGTTTGCGCGTTCATCCTCACTTGCAAACTCCATGGTAGCTTCAGCCTCTTCCATGTTTTCAATGGTATTGTGAACCATCTCCTGAAGCTTTTCCACATTATCGCTGCGGTCATCTGGTTTTGGTTTGTTATAAGCCATTTTTGTAACCTCCTGTGAATAAAGATTTGTTACGTAGTTAGTTTGTGTTTTTCTAAGTAAAATATAAAGGAAAGGAATGGATTTTAATTATTAACGGTAATTATTTTATGTAAACTAAATCTCTCAACAAAAAACTCGCCATGCATGATGGCGAGCTGCTTTTTTATTTACTCTCCCTTAGTTTGAATCACATCAGGATGTTGTCCAGACTGATCTTGCATTTTTTTGCCTTTATTGCCTCCAAATCCACGTGGTTGAGTACCGATATGGTTAGGTACAAAATGTTCGGAGTTACGTTTTTTATGTTTGCTTTTGCTCATAGTGATCCCTCCTATTAAAGAGTATCACCATATCTATAGGATTCATGAATGGGAAAGTTTGTTTGTTTAGGTTATCTTGCTTTTCCAAGACGTTTTTGCTCAAGACGCTCCTCGATCTTTTCTAATGCCTCTTGATCTTGTAATAATTGGCGTTTATTTTCCAGAATAAGTTCTGAAAAAGAACGTTTTCTTGGCTTTCTCATTATGTCTTCACCTTCCTTAGCACCATTGTAACAGTTATTATTGACAATAACTGTTTTAATTATTACAACTTTTTGAAAATTTACCCTATAAACTTAAAGAGTAAACCTTTGTTGTTAACAAAAATCTGATTATTCAAAATTTTTATTAGAAAGATTTCAGACCTCTATATGTTATGCAGAACACTCAAGGTTTGTTACAGATAAGAAAGCCCCGGCAATTGTGCCAGGACCTCTATAGATCTGATAGGTATTCCTTCATTTTATCCAGCGGGATTGCACCAATAATCTTTTGTTTTATGATGCCGTCTTCGTCTATAAAAAAGGTAGTTGGGATAGAGATAATATTGTACTGCTTCATTACATCCTCTTTTTTATCTAAAAGGATTGGAAAAGTGAGTCCATATTCTTCTACGAATCCAGCTACATCGTTATCGGGGTCAATATTTACGGAAACAATTTTTATTTCCTCCCCTTTTTCCTTGTGAAGTGCTTCCATATCCGGCATTTCTGCTTTACAAGGTGGACACCAGGTTGTCCAGAAATTTAGCATGATTCTTTGCCCTTTATAATCAGAAAGCTTCACTGTTTTTCCATCAATCGTTTGCAGTTCGAAATCCTTGGCTTTAAAACCAATATCTACACCAGGAGGCTGATTTGCTGATGTGTTCTCTTTTTCCATTGCTTGAACGACGACAACCATCGTAAGTGCAAATAGTACAACCGCTGCGATTATCTTTTTAAACATTGTCTACCTCCTTTGTAAAAAAATCCTAGTACATCGTAGTTTACCCATTTATATTAATTTCATTATAAACCGATTCAGTTTACACATAATGTGCAACATGTGACAATCCAACAACAAAAACACCTGCAATTTTTAATTGCAGGTGTTTTTTATTACATTAGTTCGCTAATTTTTCACGAAGAACCATTTGCAGGATTCCACCATGACGGTAGTAATCGATTTCTACTTCAGAATCAAAACGTACAAGAACTTCGAATTCTTTCTTGCTGCCGTTTTCGTCAGTAGCAGTTACTTTTAGAAGATCACGTGGTCTTACGTTCTCATCAATTTGAACATCGATTGTTTCTTTCCCTGTTAAACCAAGTGTTTCAGCGTTTTCGCCTTCTTTAAATTGAAGAGGAAGAACACCCATCAACACTAGGTTTGAACGGTGAATTCGCTCGAAGCTTTCTGCGATAACTGTTTTGATTCCAAGAAGGTTTGTACCTTTTGCTGCCCAGTCACGAGATGATCCCATTCCGTAATCTTTACCAGCAAGTACAACTAAGCCTGTACCTTCTTCTTTGTACTTCATGCAAGCATCGTAGATTGAAGTAACTTCGCCTGTAGGCCAGTGAGTAGTGAATCCACCTTCTGTACCAGGAGCGATTTGGTTACGGATACGGATGTTTGCAAAAGTACCGCGCATCATTACTTCATGGTTACCACGACGAGAACCATAAGAGTTAAAGTCGCGGATTTCTACGCCGTTTTCACGAAGGTATTTACCAGCAGGTGTATCTTTACCGATTGCACCAGCAGGAGAAATGTGGTCAGTTGTAACAGAGTCACCGAACTTACCAACAACACGAAGACCAGCTAATGGCTTCACTTCTTCTGGATCTGGCTTTAAGCCTTCAAAGAATGGCGGGTTTTGAATATATGTTGATTTATCATCGAATGAATATAATGGTTCGTTGCTTGTCTTAATTTCGTTCCAACGCTCATTATCATTGAAGACATTTTCGTATTCAGCTTTAAATAGTTCTGGAGTAACGGTACGTGACACTACTTCGTTAACTTCAGCAGTTGATGGCCAAATATCCTTAAAGAATACATCGTTACCATCTTTATCTTTTCCAAGTGATTCGTTTTGAAGATCGATATCCACTGTTCCAGCTAATGAGTAAGCTACTACTAATGGTGGTGAAGCTAAGTAGTTACCCTTCACTAATGGATGGATACGTCCTTCAAAGTTACGGTTACCAGAAAGTACAGATGTAACTAATAGATCGCTGTCAGCTACTGCTTTTTCAATTTCATCTTTTAAAGGACCAGAGTTACCGATACATGTTGTACATCCGTAACCAACAAGGTTATAGCCAAGCTGCTCAAGGTATGGAAGTAATCCAGAATCACGAAGGTAACCTGTAACTACTTTAGAACCAGGAGCCAATGAAGTTTTAACATACTTAGGAACTTCTAGTCCTAATTCTGTTGCTTTCTTCGCTACTAAACCAGCAGCTACTAGTACATATGGGTTTGAAGTGTTTGTACAACTTGTGATCGCAGCAATAGCGATTGCACCAGTCTTCATAACAGCAGTATCGCCGTTGTTGAAGTTTACAGTAACTTCTTTTTCAATTTCAGACGCTTCTAATCCGAAACCTTGGTTTCCTTGTGGAGCTGTTAGCGCTTTATTGAATTCTTCTTTCATTTGAGAAAGAGGAATTAAATCTTGCGGACGCTTAGGACCTGAAAGATTCGCTTCAATTTCAGCAAGGTTGATTTCGATTACGTCAGTGTATACTGGATCAAGGTTTGGATCGAAGAATAATCCAGTTTCCTTGCAGTATGTTTCAACGATTTGGATTTGCTCTTCTGAACGGCCTGTTAAACGCATGTAGTCAAGAGACTCAGAATCTACTGGGAAGAATCCACATGTAGCACCGTATTCAGGAGCCATGTTAGCAACTGTTGCACGGTCTGCTAATGGAAGTGTAGTCACACCAGGTCCGAAGAATTCAACGAACTTGCCAACTACTCCATGCTGACGAAGTACTTGAGTTACTTTTAATGCTAAGTCAGTAGCTGTAGCACCGTTTGGAAGTTCGCCAGTTAATTTAACACCGACAACTTCTGGTACTGGGAAGTATGAAGGTTGTCCAAGCATTCCAGCTTCTGCTTCAATACCACCAACACCCCATCCAAGTACACCGATACCATTGATCATTGTTGTATGAGAGTCAGTACCTACTAGTGAATCTGGGAATGTTTCGAATTCTCCGTTTTCACCTTCAACAGCGTGAACAACGTTTGCTAAGAACTCAAGGTTAACTTGGTGAACGATACCAGTTGCAGGTGGTACTGCACGGTAGTTATCAAATGCTTTTTGAGCCCAGCTAAGGAATTGATAACGCTCAGCGTTACGTTCAAATTCAAGATCCATGTTAGCTTGTAATGCATCAGCAGTTCCGTACTTATCAACTTGTACAGAGTGGTCGATTACAAGATCAACTGGTTTTTCAGGATTAATTTTATCAGGATCTCCACCTAGGTCAGCCATTGCTTTACGTAATGAAGCAAGGTCTACGACAGCTGGTACTCCTGTAAAGTCTTGTAGAATAACACGAGAAGGTTTGAAAGGTACATCAACCTCTTTAACCTCGTCAGTTCCCCATTTAGCTAAGTTTTCAACATGCTCTTTTGTAATAACGCGACCATCATATTGACGAAGGACAGATTCAAGAAGAACCTTTACAGAGTATGGAAGTTTTGAAACCTTGCCAATCCCTGCTGCTTCAAGTGCACCTAGGTCATAGAAGTTGTAACGTTTCCCGTTTAATTCGAATGATTTACGGGAATTAAAAACGTCGTTTTTAGACATATGTATTTCCCCCTCTTGTGATAATTCTATAACAACTTAAGGTATATTGTCGAAAAGTTTGAATTTTTGCTCCCATCCTAACTTTTCTCACATTTCCTATATTAATACAACCTTGAACATAAGTAAATAACAAGAAAGTTATAGTTTATGATAAGTTTTTCTTATATATTTAACTATTTTTAAGGTGATTAGCTTAATTATGCCCTTTTTTCGTCGATTTCCGAGCAATTTCTTATAAAATATTTTCCTTCGAAATTATACTAATAAAGTTTTACAAATATTTTGAATGAAATTCCTTTCATAGGAAAAAGTAACAAATGGAGGTGAGACATAAGTGGCAAAAAGAAAAGCAAATCATGTGCGGCCGGGAATGAACGCAGCTAGTGCACAAGGTACAGGAGCTGGCTATAACGAAGAGATGGCAAATGAACCACTAACCGAAGCACAAAAACAAAATAACAAAAAGAGAAAAAAGAATCAATAAATTCTAAATGCGGAAGCACTGCAGCTGGATATAGAAAAGCGGAAGCACCCTTACGATAAAGCCGGCAATTTTCCACTACTGAAAACTGTATATTACAAAAAGAGGGCTTTCAGACCCTCTCTTTTTGTGATTTATATTTATTCTGTTTGATTTACTTCTGTTACGATTGAGTGTAGATCTTGTCTGAACTGCTCTAGTCTGCTCCTTTGCGTGTCGGACGCCACCTCAAGAGCATTTTCTATCTGCTGCATGGCCTCATTCACTTCATTCTTTAGATGTTTCAATTGATGACCATAGCTTGCACTATCTCTTACAATATCTTGATACAGCTCTTGCGCTTCGTTTACCCCCTGCTGTGCTGCTTGAAAAGCTTGTTGCTTATCCTTATGGTATGGCATGTCAAAAACTCCTTTCTAAAGTGTTTACGTTAAATTGTGCAGTGTGCAAATAAAATATTCGGTATAAATCTTTCTTCACAGCAGCATCTTATGGTTAGGAGGGATTACAATGAATAAAAACGATGGAAAAGATATGCGCAAAAACGCACCAAAAGGAGAAAACTCAGGTCAGCCTGAACCGCTTAGCGGCTCCAAAAAAGTAAAAAACCGCAACCACACAAGACAAAAAAACAACCAACACCACGACATGTAGGTACCTGGTACCGTAAAAGGACGGTGTCCGTTTGGTATGGACACTGTGATAATACAAAGAAGCTGTTGGTCTTGGTTAGATCAACAGCTTCTTTTTTCAGCCTATTTTTGCTAGTGTTTGTAGTATCGTCTGTTCTTCTTCGTTTGTAACGCATCTTAAGTCAAGAATGACTTCATCTTTTTGAATGCGAACGACAATCGCAGTGTCCTCTTCCACCCTTAGTTTTCTTGCCAAATTCTCTGCTGATAAGTCTTTATGCTTTAGAACAGCCACATATGTAGGGAGTTCCACCTCAGGCATAGTCCCACCTCCTACCTGACTCGTGCTTTCAGCAATAGCAATGTCATATTGATTGCTAACCTTCGATAATTCAGCCGCAAATTTCTCCGTTCTTTCTTTCATTTCTTCTTTCGTGGTAAGCATGTCTCCTACAACTGGGATATTCCTAATACCAGATTCCCCTTTTACATACTCAATCAACGTACCCTCCAATGCGGCCAGCGTCATTTTATCAACACGGACAACTCGCGCCAATTGATTTTTCTTTAATCGGTCAATCAGCGGCTTTTTCCCAACAATAATCCCTGCCTGTGGACCGCCCAGCAGTTTATCTCCACTAAAAGAAACAATGTCAACACCCTTCATTAAGACATCCCCGACCACAGGTTCATTTCCAATGCCATGCTTACTGTAATCATAAAGGGCACCGCTGCCCAAATCCTCATAAAAAACCAGATTTTCATGAGCACTGGATAGATCAGCCAATTCCTCCGAACCGACTGACTTCGTAAAACCAATTACTTTGAAATTACTTGTGTGGACTTTCATCACCATTCCGGTATTTTCGGAAATAGCTCGTTCATAATCATAAAGATGGGTTTTATTTGTAGTACCAATCTCAACAAGCTTTGCTCCGCTTTCCTCCATAATAGATGAAATCCGAAAAGACCCGCCTATTTCAACAAGCTCTCCTCTAGAGACAATGACCTCTTTATCATAAGCTAACTCTCGCAGTATTAAATAAACCGCAGCGGCATTATTGTTCACGACCATTGCCGCCTCAGCTCCGGTAATCTCTTTAATAAGAGATTCTACATGTGAATGACGGGAGCCGCGCTCCCCTTCTTGGAGCTTATATTCTAAATTAGAATAAGACTCTGCCGTTTCCACCACATGTTTTATGGCCATTTTACTCATCCTGGCCCGCCCAAGGTTTGTATGTAAAATCGTGCCGGTGCCGTTTATTACTTTTTTTAATGTAAATTGAAATTGATGTTTAAGCCTCTCTTTAATGTTTTCAAAAAGATAGGAAAGAAATTCTTCATCTCCTGGAGAAGGTCCAGTATATTGTGCATGTAGTATATCTTCACGAATTTCATCAATCACCGCTTTAACATGCGCCGTCAGTTTCAATTGATCCAATCCATATTTATATATAAGCGTGCTATACCTTTCATCCCTTTGCAGCTCATGCACAGGGGGAATATAGCGAAGCATCTGTTTCATTAAAAATCCTCCATCCCAAGCTTTTACCGGTCCATTATACCACTTTCTTCACCATTTAAGAGAGTGTGAATAGAATGTTACAAGCATTCGAACTCTATCTTCATTTTACATTATGGCCAAAAAAATCAAAAAAGGGGTAAGGGTCAATGATGGCTAGTTTAAACGAGGATTCTTTGTTTGATGGTAATGAAGTTGAAAAATGGCTAAGAAAATTATACTTAGATCCACTAACTTCCTATTTAGATCAGACCATTTTTCGAATCGATATCTTTGAGACAGAACAGGAATATATATTAGAGGCACTTTTGTCAGACTACCAATGCAAGGATATCAGTGTTTATATAGAAGATGGTCAAATCAAAATAGAGGCCGTTAACACAGACCTTTCTGAGGAAGGTAAAAAAGCAAGGACCATCGACTTTCCTTTTAAAGTCATCGAAAAAGATGTAACCGCCACTTTTTCTGATGGGATATTAGAGATATTTATCTCGAAGATTAAGAAAGGCTCAGGAAAAAATCGATTTATTTCCGTTCTAATATAGCTGCTATACTATTTTTATTCTAAATAAATAAGGATAGATAAAAGCTAATCATTCCGGCTTTTATCTATCCTTTTATGTTATTTATCTCGGTTAGTTCCCCGGTTGTATCACATATTCGGCGGGTCAATCCCCTGCAGCCTTAAGAGTGCATTGACCTGACCTAAATGATACACCTCGTGATCGAAGACTCGATGGATAATCCACCCAATTGATGGATTTTCAATCGGTTCCCCGCGGAAGCCCTCCGATGGAATGGTACGAGTCTCATCAAGAACGGTAATTGGATTTTCTTGCAAATATGCTAAGGTTCTGCCTCTTGTTTCGTTAAGATAGTCTAGAATACTATCAATATCTTGAAGCTCTTTTCGTCTTTTAGGCGTCATATTCTCTCCCAGAATGACCGTCTGGAGAAACCAATCCTCTGCCTGAGCAATATGCCTTAATAAGAATCCGATACTGTTTTTAGAACCTTCCGGAGTCCATTCCAATTGTTCAGATGTAATTCCACCATATGCTGAGAAAAACTTATCTCTCAAATCATTCACAAAATAAAATCGTTCGATTGCTTTCAACTATGTCACCTCCTGTATATATTAGTTTAACTATTCTGTATATTTTAGAGAAAATCCTGCTATTACTATAAAAAATGGTAGTTAGCTTAGTTTCCTATCGTCTGATTTGGATTCTTCGAATGTACATTTATCACTCTTGTGCACTTTTCTTTTCTTCTCTTTCGTTTTTCCTTCTTCATCCTGCTTCTGCTTTCAGATTGAATAAACAAATACGTCAAATAAGATTTTAATTCGAACCGATCGCCTTCAATAAAGTGATTTAATAAATGCTTATTCTCCACCAAATCCTCACCACCTCTGCTTAATTATTATCCCGTATTCCTTTAGCATTACGCTTTACACTTTATATTCTCTATCTCTACTAATCTATAAAAAAGTAAGTACTGGCCCCGACCATCGCCATGTACCGTGACAGCCACACGCGCCGTCCTCCTAAGTACATTCTAATTGAAAACGCTTTCAGTTTCAATGAGTTCTTTGCATCAAGTTTCGACATTTTCATACTTTAACAACGTTGTTATGTTACAAATGTTATTTAATCAAAACGCTAACCATGACTGTCAGTATGACTGGTTAGCGCTGTCTTGTTCAATTCTTAAAAAACACTATAAGGCTTCCATCTTTTCGATGATTTCCTTATTTTTTGGAAAAAGCCCAGTATCATCCTTGGAATAAATCTTGTCTCCATTCACTGTGACTTCAAATATCCCTCCAGTACCTGGTGTCAAGATCATATTCTTAATGTCGGTACGAAAATGGGTAAACAAATCCTCCGCGAGACTCGCGGCCTTTGGTGCATAGTTTCATTGCATACAGAATTCTACTGTTACCTCATAAGCTTTCATTCATGGTGCCTCCTTCGAAAGTTGTCTTCAGTTATACAAGGTTATTGTAGTATACATTCAATTCTTTTCAAAGTAACTAGCATGTTAGAAATGATTTTCATTTCTTTTATGTGTATACTGATTTATGGAGGTGAGCTCTGTTGAGTGAACATGAAAAAATTCGACTTACATCGTTATCAACAAAAGCTGGCTGAGGCTGTAAAATTGGTCCAGAGGACTTAACTCAGGTTCTGAGTTTATTACCAAAACATGACCCTGTTCCCGAATTGCTTGTAGGCCATGAAACATCTGATGACGGCGGAGTCTATCAATTAACCGATACAATTGCACTTGTACAAACACTAGATTTCTTCACACCGATTGTGGATGATCCATATATGTTTGGGCAGATCGCTGCCGCAAATGCACTAAGTGACGTTTTTGCGATGGGCGGCACACCAAAAACGGTGATGAATATAGTTGCGTATCCTGTTAAAAAGCTTGGAGCTGAAATTTTAGCAGAAATTTTGAAGGGTGCAGGAGATAAAGTACACGAAGCCGGGGCTGTTACCATTGGCGGACATTCCATAGACGATCAAGAACCAAAGTTTGGTTTATCAGTTACTGGCGTAGTCCACCCAGATAAGGTTTGGAAAAATGTTGGGGCTAGACCTGGAGATGTATTAGTTTTAACTAAACCGATTGGCGTTGGAATTATGACTACAGGAATTAAGCGTCAAGCCGTGACAGCAGAACAGGAAAAAGTGGTTACTGAAGTAATGGCTGCGTTAAATCGTAAAGCTGCTGAAGCACTCCACAACTATTCTCCGAATGCCGTTACGGATATTACTGGTTTTGGATTGTTAGGCCACGGCAGTGAAATGGCTAGAGGCAGTAATGTAAGCTTTGAAATTTCCTACGAAGATGTACCGATGTTAGATGGAACAAATGAATTAGCCAAGAACGGTGTAGTTCCAGGCGGCTCAAAATCAAACCACAAATGGTTGGAAAACGACATCAATTACGAAGATATCAGCCCTGAAGAGCAACTTATCCTATGTGACGCCGTTACATCAGGCGGTTTGTTCGTATCTCTTTCTGAGCAAGAAGCGAAGCAATATGTTGCTGACCTTCATCAGCAAGGAATTAAAGATGCTGCAATCATCGGAAAAGTTACAGAGAAAAGAGACAAGCTTATTTTTGTAAAAAGGTAAAATCCCCTGTGATTTTACCTTTTTTACTAATTAAAAATAGAAGCAACCATGCAACAGTTGCTTCTACCATCATTCATTACTTCATTCCATATAAACTAACTGCAATTTTCGCTCCTACTACAGCGTTATTCTTTACCAATTCAATATTGGCGTCGAGACTTTTCCCTTCAGTCAGTTCTTTTACTTTTGCTAGTAAAAACGGAGTAGTATCCTTGCCGTGAATGTGATTCTCCTCTGCCTCTTTAAGAGCTGATTGAATGACACCAGTAATCATACTTTCTTCCATCGCATGTTCTTCTGGAATAGGATTAGCAATGACAGCTCCGCCTTTTAAATTCAAATCCCATTTTGCTTTTAACGTTGCAGCAACAGTTTCTGGGTTATCAGCACGGAAGTTAACGTCAAATTCACTTGTTCTCGTATAGAATGCTGGAAGTACATCTGTTCCATAGCCAATTAGCGGTACACCCTTTGTTTCCAAATACTCCATTGTCAGCCCTAAATCTAGAATAGACTTCGCACCAGCACAAATGACGGCAACATTAGTATTTGCTAACTCCTCTAGATCAGCGGAAATATCCATTGTTGTTTCAGCCCCGCGGTGAACACCGCCGATTCCGCCTGTTACGAAGATTCGAATATCTGCAAGATCTGCACAAATCATTGTAGCAGCGACAGTTGTTGCACCATTTTTCTTTGTAGCGAGTAAATAAGGAATATCTCTGCGGGAAGCTTTTGCAACCTCGGTATTTTTCCCAAGCATTTCAAGCTCCTCATCTGATAAGCCGATCTTTATTTTCCCTTCTAAAATCGCAATCGTAGCTGGTACTGCCCCATTGTCGCGAATAATTTGTTCGACTTCGCGGGCAGTTTTAACATTTTGCGGGTACGGCATTCCATGTGAAATGATCGTAGATTCCAATGCCACAATCGGTTTTCCTTGTTCCTTCGCTGCACGTACTTCTTCTGATAATGTGATATATTCTTTCATGATAATTCCTCCATGTCTTTTTGTAATTGTGTTGCTGTTAAATCCTCTCGAACGGTAAATGGCGAATGAAGTGTTTTATAGGCATTGACGATCCCTGCTTTGCCGATTTCCTTTAAAGCGTTCCCTTCCAGCCAAGAAAAAATCACCCCTGAACTGAAAGCATCACCCGCACCAGTTACATCAATAATTTGATCGGACTTAATCGCAGGAATATGAAAAACACCTTCTTCTTTATTTCCGATCATCACACCGTCTGCTCCCTTTGTAATGACAACATTGGATATACCAAGTGACAGCCATTTCTCAACAAATTCTCTCCACTCAGACTCGGTTTTTATTTCTTGTTGAAAAAACGTTTCTGATTCGTCCCGGTTTGTAATTAACCAAGTCACACCCGTTAAGTCATCAGGAAGCCTAGCCATTTTCGGTGATGAAACAGGGATAAAAATCAATGGTCTATCGTGTTTTTTGGCAAAATAACAAAGAGTTTGCAGCGCCTCTTTTGGGCAATTCAAATCAGCAATGATGCATTTAGCATGTTTCAATAAGCTTTCATGGCTTAGTATAAGTTCTGGTGTAATATACTCGTACACTTCCATATCTGCTAAAGCAATAACCATGTCACCATTCTCATCCAGTACAGCTGAATAAGATCCTGTTGAATGGTCCGGACTTGGAATAACCTTTTCAAGATTCATGTATAAGGAAGAGGAATCCTCTATGAATTTCCATTCCGAATCTGCGCCGCATTTTGTTAAAAGTGTCACATCCATCCCAAGGCGCCCGAGGTTCTCAGCAATATTTCGTGCGACCCCTCCTACACTTTGTGAAGATTTGACAGGATTAGATGTTCCAAGCATTGTCTTTTCTTTTAAGAAAAATTTTCGGTCAACATTCGCCCCGCCAATACAGACAATTTGTTCAGAATCATTCAGGATATAGGCTCGTCCAACGATCAAGCCTTTTTTCGTCAAACCAGAAATCATATTCGCAATCGATGGGCGCGACAAACCCAATATTTCTGCTAGTTCTTGCTGAGATATGAATGGATTTTCACGAATAAGATTGATCAGAGTCGTTTCCTTTCCTGACAACTTCTCAGGCACAGTTTCACCCCTCAAACTTTTGTTTAATTTTAAACTTATGTTTATATCTTACTTCGTTTTATTTAGTTTGTCCATCTAATATGTTTTTCTACAAAACAAAAAAACAAGCTTTAGAAACGCAGCTTGTTAAAAATAACTATTCTGTTTGGTTAGTTTCTCCAGCATATCAATGGTCATGTTTTCAAGATCGTACGCTGGTTTAAACCCCCATTCACTTTTTGCTGCTGCTGCATCAATTGAATTTGGCCAGCTGTCAGCGATACGCTGTCTTACGGGATCCACGTTGTAATCCATTACAAAATGCGGTAGATGTTTCTGTATTTCCTTTGCAAAATCCCCTGGCGTCACACTCATTGCTGTAACATTATAGGAATTTCGATGTTTAAGCTTAGAAGACTCGGCTTCCATTAAATCAAGTATCGCAGCTAGTGCATCTGGCATATACATCATGTCTAATGATGTCCCTTTTGCTAAATAACAGGTGTAGCGTCCGTTTTTCAAGGCTTCTTCATAAATTTCAATGGCATAGTCCGTTGTCCCGCCTCCAGGAGGGGTTAAATACGAGATTAAACCAGGAAAGCGAAGTCCTCTCGTATCGACTCCATACTTGTAGAAGTAATAATCGGAGAGCAATTCGCCGGCAACCTTATTGATGCCATACATTGTGGTCGGCCGCTGAAGGGTAACTTGTGGTGTATTGTTTTTGGGAGTAGAAGGTCCGAATGCTCCTATTGAACTTGGGGTGAAAAACTGCGCCTTTACTAAACGTGAAGTTTCCAAGGCGTTCAGGAGACCGTCCATGTTTAATTTCCACGCCTTTAAAGGGTGATTTTCTGCCGTCGCAGATAAAAGCGCGGCCAAATGAAGAATACTATCAACACGGTATTTTTTCACATATTCCAAAAATTTGTTTCCATCCATAACATCCAATATTTCAAATGGTCCGTTGGATAATTTCTCATCCTTCGGTTGGCGAATATCAGTAGCAATCACTTGATCCTCACCATATATTTCTCGGCATTTCATCGTCAATTCTGAACCAATCTGTCCTAATGCTCCAGTAATTAAGATTCTTTTCATTTTAAATCATGCCCAATTCCTTTCCAACCTTCTCATAAATTGAAATCGCCGTATCGAGCATTTCTTTTGTATGAACTGCGGTTGGCATATTTCTTACTCTGCCCGTACCTTTAGAGACTGTTGGGAAAACAATCCCTTTCGCATAAACGCCTTCTTCAATTAAGCGCTTGCTGAACTTCTGTGTCAGAACCTCCTCACCGATGATACAAGGAGTGATCGGTGTTTCACTTTCCCCGATATCGAACCCTAGCTGGGAAAGTCCTTTTTTCAAATAGTTTCCGTTATCCCATAATCTCTGATTTAATTCCGTACTTTCTGTTAAGAGATCAATGGCTTTTAAGCAAGCTGCTGCATCTGCCGGTGTCATTGCAGTAGAAAATAAAAACGGCCGGCTTCTCACTTTTAACCAGTCAATCAAAGATTTTTTCCCAGCAACATAACCCCCAACTACCCCGATTGCCTTTGATAATGTTCCAATTTGAAAATCAACTTTATCTGATAAACCAAAATGCTTAACCGTACCTGCTCCGTCACCTAATACTCCTGATCCGTGTGCATCATCCACATAGGTGATTAAATCAAATTCTTCAGCTATGTCAACAATTTCCGGAAGCTTAGCAATGTCTCCATCCATTGAAAAAACTCCATCGGTAATGACCATCACCTTATTAAATTGACGGGACTCAACAGCCTGTTTCGCTTTACTCCGCAAATCTTCCATATCAGAATGACGATAAGTGATGATTTTTGCCCCTGACAGACGGCAGCCGTCGATAATCGAAGCATGATTCAATTCATCTGATAAAATTCCATCTTGTTTATTCATCACAGCAGAAATCGCTGCCATATTACAGTTAAAGCCAGATTGATAAGCAATTGCCGCTTCTGTATGTTTAAATTGTGCTAACTTTTCTTCAAGCTCTATGTGCAGCTTTAGTGTCCCGTTAATTGTCCGAACGGCGCCTGCCCCAACCCCAAATTCCTCAATTGCCTTAATCGCTGCTTCCTTTAATCTTTGATCAGTTGCAAGCCCCAAATAATTATTAGATGAAAGATTAATTAATTTTCTACCGGCTATTTTGATAATCGGACCGTTCGGGCTTTCGAGCTGATCAATATCATTGAAAAGACCATTCTCCTTTAAATCTTGAAGGCTTTTATTCAAAAAAGAATCCAATGCTGTACTGCTCATGACATATCCTCCTCATTGATATCTTTTTCTATTAGTCTATTCCAAATATTTACCTCCTGTGTAAAAGGTCTAGTCTTGAAATAACAAATTTAGTATTATGTATAGAGTAAACTCCCATAGAAGAAGCGCGCCAATGATTATTGTTGAAAAATCGGACATTTACAGCCGTTGTTCTGTACAATCTCTTCGGCATGGAGGACAACTTCTGTAAGATAGATAGTAACTTTTTAAAAAAGCGAGGAATTTAGATAATGAGCTTATTAACAGTTGAGAAATTAAGCCATACGTTTGGAGATAGAACCTTATTTAAGGATGTATCTTTCCGTCTTTTAGCGGAAGATCATGTTGGTTTAGTTGGAGCAAATGGAGTAGGAAAATCTACTTTAATGAACATCATCACGAAGCAGTTGATTCATGATTCTGGAAAAGTTGAATGGACACCAGGTACTCATTACGGATATCTTGATCAGCATACTGTTTTAACACCAGGTAAAACGATAAAAGATGTTTTAAATGATGCGTTCCTTCCATTATTCCAACAGGAAGAGGAATTAAATGAAGTAACCGCGAAAATGGCAGATGCCAGCCCAGAAGAGCTTGAAGAACTTTTAGAAAAAATGGCAGAAATCCAAGACCGTCTTGATGCGGGCGACTTTTATTCTTTAGATATGAAAGTTGAAGAAGCAGCACGAGGACTTGGCTTAGATGCAATTGGGTTGGACCGTGATGTTTCAGCATTAAGCGGTGGACAACGTACGAAAGTATTATTAGCAAAGCTTTTATTAGAAAAACCAAAAGTATTATTGCTTGACGAGCCGACAAACTATTTGGATGTTGAGCATATTCGCTGGTTAACTGGTTATCTGAAAGAATATCCATATGCATTTATGTTAATTTCTCATGATACGGAATTCATGAACCAGGTATCGAATGTAATTTTCCATTTGGAGTTCTCAAAAATGAACCGTTACACAGCGAGCTACGAGAAATTTTTAGAACTGGCGGAAATCAATAAAAATCAACATATTAATGCCTATGAAAAACAGCAAGAGTTCATCAAAAAGCAAGAAGATTTCATTGCGAAAAATAAAGCTCGCTACTCTACAACAGGCAGAGCAAAAAGCCGTCAAAAGCAGCTGGAACGCTTAGAACGAATTGATCGTCCTGAAACAGCTGTGAAACCAACCTTTGAATTTAAGGAATCTCGCGGCAGCTCTCGCTATGTGTTTGAAGGAACTGACTTTGAGATTGGATATACTCAACCACTGCTACCGAAAATGTCAATGACCATTGAACGCGGAGAAAAAATCGCGATTGTTGGCTGCAATGGAGTCGGAAAATCCACCCTTTTAAAGACGATGCTTGGTGTTATTGAACCATTAAGCGGAAAAATAGAACGAGGTGACTTCCTCTTTCCTTCATACTTTGAACAGGAAGTGAAAGCTGGCAATATCACACCAATCGAATCTGTTTGGAATGACTTTCCGGGGATGGATCAGCATCAAATCCGTGCAGCTCTCGCTAGATGCGGTCTTAAGAACGAACATATCTCCCGCCCTCTTAATCAGTTGAGCGGTGGAGAACAAGCAAAAGTTCGTCTTTGCAAGCTGTTGATGCACGAAAGCAACTGGCTGCTATTTGACGAACCAACAAACCATTTGGATGTTGATGCAAAAGCAGAACTAAAGCGTGCCTTGAAAGCTTATAAAGGTACTGTTGTGTTAGTATGCCATGAGCCTGACTTCTATGAAGATTGGATTACTAAGGTTTGGAATGTGGAAGAATGGTCAGCTAGTCTAAATCGTTAATAGAAAGAATACTTCCCTTGCCTAGTTCTGGCAAGGGATTTTTATATTAATGATAAAATAGATCCTTGTACTTTCAACCTATCGATAAAATCTATGGATAAATATTGATAAAATCTATTATAACGTTCAAAAATGAAATATAATTAACTATTGATTGACTATTACTTGATAGATGGAGGACATAATGAGGAAACTTTTAACTTATTTTACTTTTTTACTATTATTGCTTCTTACAGCCTGTGGAGGTGGAGAAGAACCTGCAAATGAAAGCCAAGGAGAAGAAAACAATACTAAAAATACGGAAGAAGTATTTAAGATTGGTGCGATACCTGATCAAAATGCAGCGGAATTAAGTAGAAGTATGGGCGGAGTGGCAGAATATCTACAAGAAGAAACAGGACTTACAGTTGAATATGTTCCTTCTGTTGATTATGCGGCACTTGTAACAGCGTTTGAACGCGGTGAAATTCACTTAGCTTGGTTTGGCGGTCTAACAGGAGTTCAAGCGATGAGCTTAGTTGAGGATGCTGAAGCAATTGCACAAAGACCTCGCGACGAAGAATTCCATTCTGTTTTTATCGCACAAAAAGAGCTTGGTCTTAAAGGAATTGAAGACATCAAGGGACATAGCTTTACATTTGGCAGTGAAAGCTCAACATCTGGGCATTTAATGCCACGTTATTTCTTAATGGAAAATGGCATTGATGCTGAAAATGATCTTGATGGTGCGCCAAATTACTCAGGCTCCCACGATAAAACATATAAATTAGTAGAAGCAGGCACATTCCAAACAGGTGCTCTAAACGAAGCGGTATGGGAAACAGCCGTTGCAGAGGGAACAGTTGATACCAATAAGGTTGAAGTATTTTACGAAACACCTGCTTATTACGATTATAACTGGACAATTAACGCAGTAGATCCTGTGTTTGGTGAAGGTACGAAAGATAAAGTGAAAGAAGCTCTTCTTTCCATGGGTGAAGAACAACAAGAGATTCTAGATTTATTCGCAACAGATAAGTTCATTGAAACAAGCAACGAAAACTATGCTGCTATCGAGAAAGTGGCAAAAGAATTAGGCATCATTAAGTAGAGGTGAAGATGCTGTGGCATCTGAAAATATCATTGAAGTACAAAAACTACATGTTGGTTTTGAGAGGAAGATAGCTCTATCTTCCCTTTCTTTTTCAATCCAAAAAGGTGAAAGAGTTGCGTTGATAGGACCTTCTGGAGCAGGAAAAACGACGCTTTTGAATACATTGGCGACTTTTATCACTCCAACAGAAGGCGAACTACAGATAACGGGTTTGAATCATCAGGATAGCAAGAATCGGAAAAAGCTTGCCAAGAAAATCGGCATGATTCGGCAGCAATTCGATTTAGTATCCCCTCTCCCTGTCATTCATAATGTGCTTGCAGGGCGGTTGGCGGATTGGGGGTTTTTTAAGTCGCTTTTCTCTCTTCTCGTTCCTCAAGAAAAAACACTAGCGATGAAGGCCTTAGATCGAGTCGGCTTAAAAGACAAGCTATATGCGCGAACATCTACCCTATCTGGCGGTGAACAGCAGCGTGTTGCACTAGCTCGTTTATTAGTGCAAAAACCGGAAATCATCTTAGCTGATGAGCCGGTCGCCTCTCTTGATCCTGCTCGTGCGGAAGATGTTTTATCAATTCTGGCCAAGCTTGTAACCGAGGAAAACCAAACCTTGATCGCGAGCCTTCATTCGGTCGAATATGCGAAAAAATATTTTACAAGGGTTATTGCTTTGCGAGATGGTGAAATCTTTTTTGATTTGCCTTCTGAAAAAATAGAAGATCAAAATTTAGCAGCCCTTTATGAATTGAAGGGGAAATCATAATGTCTGCTAAACCCGATTTCTTCCGCTATTATAAAAAATCATATCTTACGATTATCTTAATTGGGATTTTTGTATGGAGTCTCTTTGCTGTTCAATGGAATAGCGATCTCATTCATGCGGGCGGCTTTGTGACAATTATGCAAATGCTCGGGGCGCTGTTCCAGCCAGATTTCTCGAAAGAAATCTTGGAACTGGCGATTGAGTCAACTTGGATTACCTTATCATATGCTGTGGCCGGCATGACACTTGCGTTTATCATTGCCTTCGTTCTTGGAGTGTTAGCATCGGGAATACTCTTTGGTGAAAGCCGTATATCAATTCTGATGAAATCTTTTTTTCGCGGACTTCTCGGCTTTTTAAGAGCCATCCATGAACTTGTCTGGGCGTGGATCTTTGTCGCTTCCTTCGGCCTTTCCCCTTATGCTGCGATTTTCGCACTCGCGCTTCCTTATGGAGGGATTTTAGGACGAATTTTTGCCGATATGCTTACGGATGTTCCTAAGGAACCGATTGAAGCATTGAATTCTACAGGAGCTTCTAAATTTCAGGTCCTTTTATACGGCTACCTTCCAATGGTAAAAACAAATATTTTAAGCTATACAATGTATCGTTTTGAATGTTCAATCCGGTCTTCAGCGATTATGAGTTTCGTCGGTCTTGGTGGACTGGGCTATCAAATACAGCTTTCGCTGGATGACTTACAGTACGACGAAGTTTGGACATTTATTTATTTTCTAATTGCCATCGTCGTATTGATTGATTTGTGGAGCAGTCAATTAAGGAATAAATTAAATGCTCCTTCTAAGCATTGGTTTGTACCGTTTTCTAGTATTCTTACTGTCTTTTTGGTAGCAGGATCATGGGGATATGTCTATTTCGTTGATAAAGCTAGTTTTTTGGCGTTATTTTCCCAAGAAAACCTGGCTTATGCGAAAAAGTTTTTTGCCGGAATGCTGGGAATCGGAGAAGAAAATCCGGCCTTCTTGGATCGTGAAAGCTGGAGTAACGCCTTGCTGCTTACGTATGATACATTAAGAATGAGTATTATGGCAATCGGTTTTTCAACGATTGTTATGTTCCTTACGGTAATCCCGGCGGCGAGAAATGTGGCAAATGGCACTTTAACGCTTGCTCCAAAATGGTACAGTTGGATTTCTTTCGGTTTTATTCGCTTATGCTATATTTTTAGCAGAGCGATCCCCGAATTGGTTTGGGCAATGATGATTATCTTTATTTTAAAACCAGGGATTTTACCAGGGGCGATTGCGTTAGCTCTTCATAACTTTGGTATCCTTGGTAAGCTTTGTGCAGAGGTCATTGAGGACTTAGATGAAAGGCCAATCCGCCATCTTTCCTCATCAGGGGCAAGCAAAGCGCAAATTCTCATGTATGGCGTCATTCCTTCTGTGCTCCCGCAATTTTTAACTTATATTTTGTATCGCTGGGAAGTGATCATGCGGACAACAATTGTGGTTGGATTTGTCGGTGCAGGCGGATTAGGTCAGCAATTTAAGCTGAGCATGAGCTTTTTCCATTATACCGATTTGACACTGCTGTTGTTCTGTTACCTGATTCTTGTGTGGATATCGGATTACATTTCAGAATGGGCAAGGAAAACGGCTAGATAAAGGGGATTCAGCGGGGCTGTCCAAAAAGTCAGGTAACTGATCTTTGGCAACCCTTTATTTTTTAGTTGTTGGTTAAATGGAGTTGTTGATTTCCACTCCAGGCACTTCGCTTTCCGCGGGCGGTACGGGGAGCCTCCTCGGCGCTTAGCGCCTGTGGGGTCTCCCCTGCCCCGTCATCCCGCAGGAGTCTT
Source organism: Robertmurraya dakarensis (assembly GCF_900156875.1). Classification (GTDB taxonomy): domain Bacteria; phylum Bacillota; class Bacilli; order Bacillales; family Cytobacillaceae; genus Robertmurraya; species Robertmurraya dakarensis. Next base: position 1,169,171 of record NZ_LT707409.1, read on the forward strand.
CGTACCTTCCGTTCCAATCAACCTATATTAAACCTTTTTTGGCTTATAAATTCCATCTAATTAAAAATAAGGGCAAAAAAAATTGCCCTATTTAGTAAATAGTAAGTGAGGAAACCATATAATACAAAAGCAATTGGAGAACAACGAGCTGTTATCTCCAATTGCTTTATTTTAGGGACTTATCGGACAGCCCCGTTTTTGCTTTGATGAAGACGGTCTCCTTCTCATGCTGCTGTTGTTACGGCTCTCATCCCCTTGATGAAGACCGTTCCCTTCTGATGCTGCGATTGTTTCGGTTCTCATTCCCTTAATGAAGACCGTTCCCTTCTCGTGCTATTGTTGGTTCGGTTCTCATTCCCTTAATGAAGACCGTTCCCTTCTCATGCTGCGATTGTTTCGGTTCTCATTTCCTTAATGAAGACCGTTCCCTTCTCGTGCTGCGATTGTTTCGGTTCTCATCCCCTAAATGAAGACCGTTCCCTTCTCGTGCTGCGTTTGTTTCGGTTCTCATTCCCTTAATGAAGACCGTTTTCTTAGGGAAATCACAAGCCTTTTGGTCTTCATCCCCATTACGAAGACCATTAACACAGTAAACCCTCCTGCCTTTTGTCCTTAATCTTTGTAGTTCTTATGACCCTAACATCCGCTTTAATTATTTTCTTGGTCTATGACAAGAACCCCCTACGATATAATGTAAGGTTACTACCTACTACGGGAGGGAAAGAAACGTGCCTATATATTGGGGAGTGGACTCGGCTGATAAAGTAACGCAGGAATTATATGACCGCGTGTTGCACAATTTTGGAAAACCATCCTATTGGGGAAGATATTTGGCTCCAATCCCTGAAAAAGCGACGGGTTTGACGAGAGCGGAAACAGACCTGCTCCATAATAGCGGAACAAAGGTCTTTGCGATTTACAATAATTTCGCAAAAGCAGTTGGATATAGAGAAGGAACGGTTGTGGCTCAAAATATGGTATTTAACGCGCGAAAAATTGGGTTCCCTAAAGGGAAAATGCTGGTTGCTAAAATAGAAGAAGGTTTTGAAATAGATGAGGCTTGGATACGTGGTTATGTTGACGCGATGTATACAAGCGGTTTCAAACCTGGAATCTATCATGATCCCATTAATGGAGTTTTTAAAGCAGCTTATTGTGAAGCAGTTTCGAACGATAACAAGGTTGCTAACCAGGTAATTCTTTGGAGTACTTCACCTGAACGAGGTCCAAGTAAAGCTAGAAATGCACCAAATTTCAGACCGAAAAAACCGCCTTGCAAAGGCAACGTCTGGGGCTGGCAGTATGGACGTGACTCGAATATTTGTCCGATTGATACTAATTTAGTGAACGGCTCGATGTTTGAATTGATGTGGTGAAAAAAATGTCCCCCACGGAATAATTACGTTTTTATCAGCGAACAATAAGCATAGTGTTAGCATCTAACACTAAACTTCAATGTGGAGGGATATATTTTGAATATTCTCTATCGCTTACTTCCAAATCTATTTTTATCGATCATCAGAAAATTATTCTTAATAAGGAAGATATCATTTAAGTTGATTAACTTATTAAGAATGCCGACTTTGGCTTAAGCATTGGAGATTCAAGAAGATATGTCTTTTCTCATTGATTAGAAAAAGGCGGGCATATTATTATATGCTTGCCTTTTTTAATACTTTGTAAAATTCCATTCCTGTCTTTACTCTTTCTCACCCTTTGTTAAGCTTCGGCGGTCTGTTGCTCTTGGCGGTTCTTCCAACCATCCAAAATCAATCATCAAATTCCCGCCGTCTTCTGCATATTTTGCAAGCTCAGCTGTCAGGGTAACATACTTAAAAGCTAAATCTCTTCGCGTTGTTACACTTAAGGCAGTACCATAAAAAGCAACAGCCATTTGCGTGGATAATTGAACCTGATACATCATAAGTTTATCGGAGAAAGGCGACACGGTAGAGTCCGTGATAGAAGATTGCCAAGAAGAAGGAGAATTCAGTTTCTCTTCTCGAAAGATATCATCAAATGCAGCAATATGTTTATTCGAAATTTCCATCCCTCTTCTAATATAAGCACGCACTTTATCGGAAGAAGCCACTTGGCTAAATGCCACCTTCAGAGCAACATGTAAATGCATTTTATTCATATTAAACGTAATATCGCCAATTTCCATAGCTGTTAAAGGGCGACGTTCTCCAAACCATCCAGTTAAGAAACTTTGGTGCTTTACAAAGTCTATTTTGGTTGGAGGTGTTAGAACAGGAGGACGGTGAAAGATCCCTTTTGTTAAAAGTGCGTCAATTGTTTGCTCAAAGAGCGCCATTACTTCGCTATTACAGGTTATGTAATACTGCCTTAAATCAGCCCGTATTGAGGTCCCTACGGAAAGTGCATAGCCTGTGATTCCCTGTAGAGACATAATATACATATAATATAAATAAAACGGGTCTTGGAACAATCGGGGAGCTTTCGTATTCACATCTTGTTCGGTAAATCCGAGCGGAATCGGATAGTTTTCACCGATAAAAAACTCTTTAATTTTCTCCACATGTCCTTCTGAATACTGTAACGCCGTCTGATAAATATCTCTTATATCCTCATCTTCTATATGTTCAAGTGCATATTTAATAAAACAAATTGACATGGTATCAAACATATATTGAGTCCAGAGACTAGACAGCTCTGGAGCTGTTAGTTTAATGTTTTTTATTTCCATGCCGACCCTCCTTTAGGATTTACACTATTAATTTTTCCTACTAACATGTAAATATTCCCTTAAAAAAGAGGAAACAAAAAAAAGAGAGAGTCTTTTACAACTCTCCCTCTTACTAATTATGCATCAAATACTTCAACTTTTTCCATAACATCGCCTTGCTTGTGCTTTAGGGCTGCATCCATTCCTGAAGTCACTTTTCCAAAAACAGTATGAACACCATTTAAGTGAGGTTGCGGTTCGTGTACGATAAAGAATTGGCTTCCACCTGTATCTTTACCAGCATGTGCCATTGAAAGGGACCCAACTTCGTGCTTATGAGGGTTTCCTTCTGTTTCACATTTAATTGTATATCCTGGACCGCCAGTTCCAGTTCCGTGTGGACAGCCTCCTTGGCTAACAAAGCCAGGAATAACACGGTGGAACGTTAACCCGTTATAAAACCCTTCGTTCGCTAATTTTTCAAAATTAGCAACTGTTCCAGGAGCTTCATTTGGATAAAGTTCAAACTCGATTTTGTCTCCGTCTTTCATTTGTATGTATCCTTTTTTCGCCATATAGTACATCTCCTTTTATGTATGCATAGAATCAATTCTTATCTTACATGATTCTTTTTCTAAAATAAAGCGCGAGGGTCTTTTCGCTTGGAATTTCAGTTAATTTTATGAAAAACATATCCTAGCATAAGTGTATTACAAGGATATATATCAATAAATAGCTGGTAGTTTATTTTTTAAAATAATATTTTCTTACTTTACATAAAATAAGCTTGGAGGTGAAAGACTTGATGGAGCATGAAAATATGCAGAGGGATCAAAATCAAAACAAGCTTGATCAACCAAGTACAGAGGAACTCATGAATAGAGTGAATCAATCCTTCGATCAAATGACAGAGGAAGTCAAAAATATATTAACTGAAAATAATCAACGCAATAATAAAATGTAATCAAATTTAAGCCGGAATAGATAGATTATCTACTCCGGCCTCTATATTAAATAGACTTTTAAAATTTGATATCCTTCGGAAGTCCCATTAAACGTTCCCCAACGACATTTCTGTTTATTTCAGAGGTACCTCCCTCAATGGTATAAGCCATTGAACGCAGGTATTCATTCTGCCAGCTGTCATGAATAGGGGCATCTTCTTTCCACAATATGTTTGTAGATCCTTGAAGGGTCATTGCATAGGCCAATATTTCCTGCCCGAGCTCACTCGAAACAATTTTATCCATCGAGCCTTCAGGACCTGGATGCCCCTTGCGAATTGTATTGGTCAAATGGCGGTAAAAGTTAAGCAGCAATGCTCTTGTCTTCGAGCGCAATTTCACTAGATTTTGCAAGACAAGTGGATTTTCTATAAGCGGCTGCCCATTTCTTGTTAATGTCTTTGCCATTTGTGCTAATTCTTCTACTTGATACTGCAATGAAAAAATTTTTCTAGCGACACCGACTCGTTCATGACTTAGTAGTGTCAAGGAAACCTGCCAGCCTTTATGCAATTCTCCTACAATATCTGCTTCATAGGCAACAGCATCAGTGAAGTAAACTTCGTTAAAATGATGCCAATCATTAATGGATCGAATTGGTCTTACTTCAACCCCCGGCTGATGCATATCCACTATAAACGCCGTAATACCTTCATGTTTTTTCCCAGTATTGTCTGTCCGGGCCAGCAAGAAGCAGCGGTCTGCCAAATGAGCAAAGCTTGTCCAAATCTTTTGACCATTAATAATCCACTTATCCCCTTGTTTAACGGCTTTTGTCTGTAAGGAAGCTAAATCTGATCCCGAGTTAGGCTCTGAATATCCTTGACACCAAATTTCTTCTCCATTTAAGATTTTTGGAACATATTTTTCTTTTTGTTCTTCTGTTCCAATTTGTAAAAGCGTTGGACCAACCATGGCTGTCCCGACTATATTTAGCTGCGGGGGTGCCTTAACTCTTGCCATTTCCTGTTCATAAATAACTTCCTCGATTAAAGATGCGCCTCTCCCACCATATTCTTGAGGCCATGAAACTCCTGCCCATTTCCCTTTGGATAAGGTCTTTTGCCAATCTTTCATAAATTTTGCTTGTTCTTTCGCATCCGCTGGTACTGTCTGCTTTCCTTCTAACCAACCATCAGGCAGGTTCTCTTGAAGCCATGAGCTCAATTCTGAACGAAATGCTTCTTCCTTTGGAGAAAATGTAAAATCCATTAATCTCATCCCTTTCTATTCCTGATTATTCATAGGTTTATTTTCTATTATTAAAAATTTTCATAATATTAACTATATTATAACTCTTATGTATTTAAGATTAAAAGTAAAATTGGCAACTCATTGAGCTGCCAATAAAAGTTATTGGATCAAATGAACGCTAGCTTATCAATGGTGCATTTTTTCTTAAAACTTGCTTCAACACTTTTCCTGCTGCATTTCTAGGCAACGCATCAATGAACTCTACTTCTTTTGGCTTTTTATAAGAAGCTAAATACTTCATGCAATGTGAAATTACATCATTTTCTGTCATCGATTTACCTGGCTTTAATGCAACAAACACCTTTACTTTTTCTCCCCACTCTGGGTCAGGCACACCAATGACGGCGCATTCTAGAATACCGGGATGCTTATAAAGAACCTCTTCAATTTCCGCTGGATAAATATTTTCTCCACCGCTTATGAGCATATCCTTCTTCCTGTCTACAATGTAGAAGTAACCTTCCTCATCGACTCTGACCAAGTCACCGCTATGGAACCATCCTCCCTTGAAGGCTTCAGCCGTTGCTTCAGGATTCTTATAATACTCCTTCATTACAGTTGGGCCGCGATAAACGATTTCTCCAATTTCACCAGGAGGAACATCGTTCATGTTATCATCTACCACTCTCACCTCAACATTAATCACTGGTCTCCCGATGGAAGCTGTTTTTCTAAGAGCATCATCCCCATAGAGAACAACCGTAATCGACGTTGTTTCCGTTTGACCAAACTGCTCGATCAGTGTTGCATTTTTAAAACTGCTGAGGATTTTTTTCTTTAACTCAAGTGGAGCAATCGCTGCGCCTACAGAACACCTCGTAATAGAGGAAACATCATACTTTTCATAATTCGGAACTTGGAAAAGGAAGATCCACATGGCTGGAACTAATCCTAATGTAGAAATCTTTTCTTGTTCAATTGTTTTAAAAATTTCCACCGGATTAAAATCACGGTGAATCACTATTGTACCGTTCATAATACAAACCGAAACAAGAGAACCAAGACCGCCAATATGAAACATTGGAATGGCAACCAATGTCTTTCCATACAATTCTGCTTTTCCTTCCCAAGCTAGATTCATAGAGTTTTGGCACAGGTTCTTATGAGTTAAGACGGCTCCTTTTGGGCGTCCTGTTGTTCCCGATGTATAGGCAATCATCGCTGCATCATTGTCAGTTAAGCCTTCTGGTGGAGTAAACGTAACTTCCGTTTGGTAGATAGAATCATAGTGTAAAAAATCTGATGGGATTTCTGTATCCCCCACTACGACAATCTTTTCTACTTTTGCCAATTGATCTTTCACGGATAGAATCTGATCAACAAACTCACCGTCAATAAATAATATTTTCGTATCGGAATTGTTAACAATATAGGCGATTTCCTCAGATGCTAGTCTGAAATTCATTGGAACACCTACACCGCCTGATAGTGCGGATGCATAGAAAATCTCAGCGAAGGCCAAGGAGTTTTTTAACAGAAATCCAACCTTTTCATCACGTTGTATCCCTTGATTTTGAAACCAGCCTGCCAAATGGGTTGCTCGTTCATCCATTTCTTTGAAAGTTAATCTTGTGTCTCCAAAAACAAACGCTTCAAGATTAGGCCCTCTATGTGCTGCACGTTTTAACATTTCCCCAACGAGGAGCTGGGATGACAAACTAAGTAAAGAGGTTGTCAAATTATATCCCTCCAAATGCATGATTTTATTTTGAATCTTCTAAATAATCATATAATAAAACGCTTACAATAAAATATAACATAATTTTTAGAATATTCAACAAATAATTACGAAAATAATCATTAAATTTGGGGGCATCTGGTAAGATACAATTATGTAGTTGATAGATTATTGATAGAAATATTCTATTTTTATGACGATTCAGTTACAATAAGGAAGAGAATAGAATTTGAGGAGAGATTAAATGACACCGAAAATAATACATGCACCTTTTGTTGAACAAATGCCAGAACTGCCTAGAGGCTGTGAAGTTACAAGCTTGTCTCTCTTACTGCAGCATGCAGGAATTCATGTTGATAAGATGACTCTCTCTCGTGAAGTGAAAAAAGTTCCCTTTAAAGAAGGTGACTGCTTTGGACATCTAAACGACGGGTTTGTTGGAGATATGTATTCTTTTGAAACAGATGGTCTAGGCGTCTATCATTCGCCGATTAAGAAACTAGCAGAACGATATTTGCCCAATAAGATCGTTGATATTACAGGATCAGAAACAGAGAAAATTTATCATACCATTGATCAAGGGCTGCCTGTTTGGATCGTGACGAATGATACCTTCAAAGAATTAGGTGAGGAGCATTTCAAAACTTGGAATACTAGATTAGGAGAATTGCGGATAACCTATCGCATGCACAGTGTTCTCGTTGTTGGATATGACGACGATCATGTCTATATTAATGATCCTTTATATCATGAGCCAAACCGCGCCATTGACCGCCATGATTTTGAGAAGGCGTGGGAGCAAATGGGCCGTCAAGCTATTACGTACATAAAGTAGAAAAAAAGGCGTCTACTGACGTCTTTTTCTACATCTGTATTGATTTTTGCGGCACTGGATTCTGGAAAGTTTCTGCTTTTTTTACCGTAAAGGCCAAAATAAATCCTACCCCTAACACAATCGAACAAAAAAGAAAGGCGCTCTTGAATCCTCCCCATTCATCAATTAACCAGCCGCCAATGGTCGGACCAAGAAATTGCCCGACTGCATAATAAAAAGTTGCATAACTAAATGCAATTGGCATCTCAACCGGCTTAACAAAATCCATACTAGAAGCTTGTATGAGCGTAAACAGTCCGTTCAACGTACAGCTTAGAATAAGCATATGCATGATAAATCCAGGCATGGAGGTAAAAAAAATCGGGATGAGCATAGAAAACGATGTGATACCTGCTGTTAATATGAGAGATATGCGTCTCCCTAATTTATCCGAAACAACTCCCCAAATTGGACCACAAAATATCGATAAAATTCCGTTAATAGCCATGAGCTGGCCAGCTATGGTGATATCTACTCCAGATTCGATCATATAACTCATAATAAAAACCGCATGAATGATATAAGTCATTCCTAAAATTCCATAAAGGACGGCAATTTTAATTACATTAGGATTTAAGAAGATTTCCTTTGTTGATGCCGTGTCTTGCATATGTTCGGATTTCTTCGTGGAAGGAGGATCCTTCATAATGACAAATGCAAGGATGACTACAATGAAAGCAACTAATGCAAATAACCCCCAGGCCACCCTCCAGCCGTATCCTGTAAAAACCGTTTCTAAATAGGGAACTAAAATTCCAGTCGTAAGAAGTCCGATTCCGACACCGCTTGTCGTGATCCCTATCATCGTTCCTTTTTTATGAGGAAACCACGCTACCAACCAGGATATGAGCGGTGTATATGTAAAGGCTGTCCCTACTCCTAAAAGAAGCATAAATAGGAAGGTAATCCAATAGGAAGAGGAAAATGTCAAGCCGATAAATCCCACCGTTACCAGAGATACGCCGCTTAGGATCGTAACCTTGCTTCCCCATTTTGCCGCTGCCATACCGGCAAAAATCACCATACATAAATAACCGAGTGAAGTAGTCGTCCCAAGATAACCCGCCTGACTGTAAGTAATATTCAAGCCATCTTTCATAAACGGCAGGACTACCCCATAAGAAAGCCTTGCAAACGCGATTACCACAGCTGCAATCAGCAATCCAATGCCGCTGTACACCCACATTTTTTTATCGGCAACCATTTCGTGCACCTCATTTTCCCACATTTACTTTTAGTGATAGTCTAATGTATTTTCTTTTATTGGTCAATTAATTTTCAGAATTTACTAATTATTGGAGCTTTATAGTTATGCAAAAAAACACCCCAAAAGTTAGTTTTTTACTCTAACTTTTGGGGTGCAGTAGTATTTTGTGTGTTTCGTAATCTTATGAACCTTAAGTTACGGCCGACGGTTTCTTCTGTTTCGTAAAAATGCTGGGATATCGAGGGATTCCTCTTCCTGCACAGTTGTGTTGCGTCTTGGACTTTGAACATATTCTTCTCGCTGAATTGGTTCTATTGGAGCTTCGTATACCTCTTGTCTTTGGACAGGTTTGTTTTCTCTAACAGGAGTTGGTGATTTTTTTTCAGGCACCTCTTTATCAGCAAATCCAGTTGCTATAACCGTCACGATGATCTCGTTATTCAAGTTCTCATTGATAACAGAACCGAAAATCATGTTTAGTTCTTCATCTGAAGAAGAAGCGACAATATCAGCGGCCTCTTGAACTTCATATAAACTCAGATTGCTTCCGCCGGTAATATTCATAAGAACACCTTGTGCGCCGCTAATCGACGTTTCTAACAGCGGACTTGATACGGCGTTTCTTGCTGCTTCTGCTGCTCCGTCCTCACCCTTTGCAATCCCGATACCCATAAGGGCAGTTCCTTTATTTGACATGATGGTTTTGACATCAGCAAAGTCAAGATTGATCAAACCAGGAACTGCGATTAAGTCAGATATCCCTTTTACCCCTTGTCGAAGTACACTATCCGCTTCACGGAACGCTTCAAGCATCGGTGTTTTTTTATCAACAATATGTAATAAACGGTCATTCGGGATAATGATTAATGTATCAACCGCCTTTTTCATTGCCTCGATTCCACTTGCAGCATTGACAGCACGCTTACGTCCTTCAAAGGCAAATGGTCTCGTTACAACACCGATTGTCAGTGCGCCGAGGCTGCGGCTGATCTGCGCAATGGCAGGTGCTGCACCAGTCCCTGTACCGCCACCCATACCAGCTGTAACGAATACCATATCGGCACCTTCAAGCACATCTTGAATTTGTTGAGCACTTTCTTCTACTGCTTTCATCCCGATTTGCGGGTTTGCACCTGCGCCGAGTCCTCTTGTTAAAGAACCGCCGATTTGCATAACGATATCCGCTTTTGACTGCTTAAGAGCCTGTGCATCGGTGTTCACCGTAATAAACTCTACACCTTCTACTCCGTCTTCAATCATACGGTTGACAGCATTTCCGCCTCCGCCACCGACACCAATTACTTTAATTCTTGCATTTTGATCTATATTTGTATCAAATTCGAACATTACCATCCCTCCAGGTTGCATCTAACGTCTTCAATTATTGGTAAAATCTACTATATTCGGGTTGATGTCCGCATGTTGTACTATTTAGTGTCACAGTAAGTGAGATAATGCAGATCCATACTATTAAAATAAAGCCCAAAATATACCTAGTATTTGTTAACTATAAAAAATAAATGTTACTATCATATGTTTACAAGATTACATTGTTTTAACGTTTCTTTTACAAAAAAATGATTTTTGTAATGATCAGATAGAATCAGCTATTTTTTAGCTTTTCAGCTTGACTTAAGATTGTTTTTATTAGACTATCTACAGTTTGATCTTTTGCCAGCCTTGGGCTCTGACCAGACCATAGTGACATATATTCAAACTGATTTTGTTGTCCAGCAGCTTTCCTGATTCCCTGAGTAAGAGTGTTTTGGATGGGAAATTCTGGAAGTATTTTTTCTTCTCCTCTCATATCTTTTATGAATTGATTTTCTACTCCTCTCGCCCATTTCCCAGAAAATGATCGGGTCACGACGACCTCATTTTCCTTCGATCGAAGGACCTTTTCCTTATGAATAGCGTGAGCTCCGCTTTCCATACATGTTAAAAAGGCAGTTCCCATTTGCACAGCACTTGCTCCTAAGAAAAGAGAAGCCATCAGCCCCCTGCCATCCATGATTCCCCCGGCCGCAATCAGTGGAATATTCACATGATCGGCCGCCTGTGGGATAAGCGACATTAATCCTACCATGCTTTTCTCCAACGAACTCTCGCTAAAATTCCCGCGGTGGCCACCAGCCTCACTTCCTTGAAGAACAACTGCATCCATTCCGCTTTCTTCTACCTCTTGTGCTTCGCTCACCGTTGTAGCAGTTCCAATTAAAAGGATACTGTGACGTTTCAACTCAGCCACTACTTCTTTCGATGGAATCCCAAAAGTAAAAGAGCATATTGGAACATTTTCTTCTATTATAACCTTTATTTGATTAATAAAGGTCTCGATTTGCTTATCATGACTCGGAAAGTCAACCTGCTTACTTTGCGAGATCTTCAATTTTTGATAAAAAGGATCTAGTATTTGCTGGGCGAAACCAATGTCTCCTTCAGAAGCATGAAAGGATTGAGGAACAAAGAGATTCACACCAAAATGGTTCTTAGTCATAGCCTTAATCTCTCTAATCTGCTCACGCAATTGACTAGGAGTCATATATCCAGCCCCAATAAACCCTAAGCCTCCAGAGTCAGAGACCGCTGCCACTAGTTTCGAAGTCGTAACACCTCCAGCCATCGGCGCTTGGATAATCGGGTATTGTATTTTCAACTTTTGTGTTAATTTATTCGCAAACATAACATTAGCTCCCCCTCAAAACTTTCAAAAAAAATCCCTATAGAGATTGTAATTTCCTATCCCTATAGAGTTTATATGTGCTCAGCAGAATATAATCTTATGACATCTAGTTTCTAACCTTACCAATTCTCTTTTTAATAGGGATGCTGTAACAGTCATCGCAAACGCCCTCGTTATCAATATATTCATTTTCGTCAGTGATGATTTGATTGCATGAAGAGCATTGCCATTGTTGATCTGTAACGGCCTCCTTAACATGCTCCATACTCTCAGCTCCTTTTTATTACAATATTCGCTAAAAAGTTCGAAAATCCTGTCATAAAACAAAAAAATTCGTATTGTTTCTAGATTTATGATTATGGGAAAGGCTATGAATAGGTAAATTTCAGCTTTGGAGTTGAGTGAAATGGATTTGCAGCTTGTGGAAGCGCATATACCAGAGAAATTTTTTGAAAAAGTGGGTGAATCTTTAAAGAAATACCCTTATGTATCTTACTGGGTGTCACAGGCAACAAATGATAAAAGACTTGTTCGTATCCTCGTAGAAACAAAGGATGCCGAAGAAATCTTAAATTATTTAGAAAGTGTAACAGATGTCGTCGATGGGTTCGAAGTTCTCCTTTTCCCAGTTCAAACTTATATGAGAAGATTAACAGATGAAGAGAAAGAACAGCAAAAGGAAGAGGAAGAACAGGAAAAAAATAAGCTGCAAAGGGCGAGCCGCCAAGAACTGCTCGGTTCTATTGAAAAATCTAGTCATATCACACTTACCTATACAATGCTGGTAATCTTATCAGCGATCGTTGTGACAATCGGTTTTATAAAAAATAGTGAGGCTGTCATTATTGGAGCGATGGTCATTGCCCCCATGCTGGGACCTGTCATTTCGATTGCCTTTTCATCTATATTAGGTGATTTCAAGCTTATACGCAGTGCATCTTTCACATTGTTTTATGCCATTGCTTTAGTGTTAGGCATTTCCATATTCATTTCGTTTTTTCTTCCTGTTCCAGTTGACAGCTCTGAATTTGCGACGAGAACACATGTGAATTTGACGGATATTGTTTTAGCGCTAGCCTCCGGGACTGCTGGTGCGTTATCCATTTTAAATCAATTACCTGGTGCACTTGTCGGTGTAATGGTCGCGGTTGCCCTGTTGCCTCCTACCGCTGTTCTCGGAATGACGATTGGGTCAGCAATGTGGCAGGAAGCATTTGGATCCATGCTTTTATTAACTGGAAATATCACATCCGTTATTTTAGCCGCTATTGTGGTCTTTTCGCTTAGCGGCATTCGGCCGGTTAAATTTGATGAGATGGAAAAAGCAAAAACTTCGTTAAAGCTTTCGATCCTTTTTGTAAGTGTTGTTATTATCCTGCTCATAACAGCGATTCTCTTCAGTCATCAATTCGACATTGTGTAACAGGACGTTTAATCAGAGAGTAAACTAGACATATTAAAGGTAGAATTTGCAAAAAAGGAGAGAATGGGATGGACTATTTATCAAGAGAACAGATTATCAATGAATTACAGAAGCCTCTTCCCGCCTATATGAATCAATATGGAATTGATGATATCGGTATTTTTGAAGAAGAAGGAGAAGATGACCTATACTTTATGGGCTACACAATTAATAAAGAAGGAAAAACCTATCATATCCATAGTCCGTATCGAAAAGGGGATGATGGAGGTTTAACACCTGCTAAAGCAGAGTGGACCGTTGAAAGCGATGAACCTGATAAGAAGGATTTGCAAGGCTATCAGGACATAGAGAGTGCACTGCGGGAAATTTAATAGTGATATTAATGCAGAGTAACGTATAAGAGGAAATGAGGAGCTTAAGTCCCTCTTTTCCTCCCCCTTATTTGTTTAAATATTTAGACCTTCTTAACAAACTCTGACTTTAACTTCATGGCTCCAAATCCGTCAATTTTACAGTCTATGTCGTGGTCTCCATCCACTAAGCGGATATTCTTTACTTTTGTACCTATTTTTAAAACTGATGAACTCCCTTTTACCCTTAAGATCTTTAATGATTGTAACTGTGTCGCCGTCCTCTAAAACATTTCCGTTCGCATCTTTGATGACCCTCTCGTCTTCATTTGCATGGTCCTCTCCTTGAGTCCATTCGTGAGCACATTCCGGACAAACGAAAAGTCCACGATCTTCATATGTATACTCTGATTTACATTCTGGGCAAGCTGGCAATTTTTCCATATACCGTCTTCTCCATTCTTTAAAAATTTAAAACTATTACCTTAATGTATTATATCGAATAGAAGATTTTACCACAATGTCCATTGTTTTTCCATGTCTGATATACCAACATAAAAAAGCCTGTAACCATTATTATGGCCGCAGGCTTAGTTCATTATGATTGCTGTGTGGTTGGACGAATTAAAATTTCATTAACAGCTACATGATCCGGTTGTTCTACGGCATAAATAATAGCATTTGCTATATCTGCGCCTTGTAATCGATCACCACTGACCCGTCCTTTTAAAGCTTTCAATGCATCTTTATCGGTAATCGTATACGCCAATTCTGTTGCTACCGCACCTGGAGAAATGATCGTCGCGCGGATATTTGCTGTCGGCGATAATTCTTGTCTTAGTCCTTCTGTAATCGCCCGCACCGCAAACTTTGTTCCACTGTATACCGCCCCGCCGATTCCGACGCGATGACCTGCAACAGAAGAAACGTTGATAATATGACCTTTATTTTGTTTTTCCATAATCGGCACAGCCGCGGCAATTCCATAAAGAACGCCCTTAATATTGACATCCACCATCTTATCCCATTCATCAACTTTCAATTTATTCACATAGGAAAGCGGCATAATACCTGCATTATTAACCCACACATCAATACTGCCGAATGTGTTCACAGCATACTGCGCTAACTCTTCAACTTGTTCTCTGGATGTGACGTCTGTTTTCATATAAACCGCATTACCGCCATTTTGCTTAATTTCATCCACTAGCTTGATTAAACGATCTTCTCTTCTCGCTGATAGGATGACCTTCGCCCCTTTGGCAGCTGCAGCGATAGCGGTAGCTTCACCTATGCCGCTGCTCGCTCCTGTGATGACGATGACCTTATCTTGTAAATTACTCATAAAAAAACCTCTCTTCCTTTTTAATATGTATAGATGAACAAAGATTGCCCATCATCTTACTTGCAGAATGGGATGGTCTGCAGGATAACGAAAATACTGCCGTACCAATAGAGAAATGGCTTTTGCAATATTAACAGCCATCGTATAAATGACATGAAGGTCTGTATATAGAAGTGATGTATGATCAGGGGTATGTTTCTCTAGGACTACTCCCATCACGCTACAATCACCAATACATGGCAGATTCTTCCCAAGACCTGCTCCTGGATGTAAGGCGCTGTTTGATATCACAATTGAATTTAAGAGACTCTCTGATCCTAGTACACTATCAATACCAATGACAAAGCAATTACTAGGCAAATTAAAACGAGAAATTTCCTTTTCTATGGTTGTTCCATCAAGTGGAGTTTGAAGATTTCCGTACACGGTTAGATGTGTTGGAAAAGAATCACGAAGTAAGGTACCTACAAAAGGTCCGAGGCTGTCACCGCTTATTACATTTGAACCAATTCCAGTTACACAAATATGCTCTGTGCCATCTGGAATTAGAGCATACAGAGTATCCCGAATTAAAAGCGGTGCAAGTCTATAATTATAAGGTATACTATTCCCCTGATGCTGTTTTAACATGTCTCCCCTCACCTTTTTGCCCATAATATACTTTTATTCTTGTCTATACGTTCGTATTCGTCATGGTTATAAAAAAATCCTTTCAAAATCCATAATTTCTTTTCCCTCGCAAATGAGCTTTATGATTTCAATTTTTAATTTAAAAAAGAACGCATTTCTTGTTTGCTCTTCGCTTTTTCTGGAACAATAAAACAGACATTACGCTTAAAAACTATTTTACATAGGTTAGAGGTGAACGCCATGGATAATGTGTTTGATTACGAAGATATACAATTAATACCAGCTAAAAGTATCGTTTCGAGCCGAACAGAATGTGATACTTCTGTTGAGTTCGGAGGAAGAAGATTTAAGCTTCCTGTTGTACCTGCGAACATGCAGACGATTATTGATGAAAAAATTGCTGCTTACCTTGCACGAAATGGTTATTTTTACATTATGCATCGTTTCGAACCAGAAAAGAGAACCTCTTTTATTAAGGACATGCACTCACAAGATTTATTTGCATCAATCAGCGTTGGTGTGAAAGAGGGCGAGTATGAATTCATCCAAAATCTAGCAAGTGAAGGTTTGACACCAGAATATATCACCATTGATATTGCACATGGGCATTCTGATGCTGTCATTAAGATGATTAAACATATTAAAAAGCATCTTCCTGAAAGTTTCGTTATTGCTGGAAATGTTGGTACTCCAGAAGCGGTGAGAGAATTAGAGCACGCAGGAGCTGATGCAACCAAAGTTGGAATTGGTCCAGGAAAGGTATGCATTACAAAAATAAAAACGGGCTTTGGCACTGGCGGCTGGCAATTAGCTGCACTTAGATGGTGTGCAAAAGCCGCCAGCAAGCCGGTTATTGCTGATGGCGGGATTCGAACACATGGTGATATTGCGAAATCGGTTAGATTTGGGGCAAGGATGGTCATGATTGGATCGCTGTTTGCTGGCCACGAGGAGTCTCCAGGCGAATGTTATGAAAAAGACGGAAAGACATATAAAGAATACTTTGGGTCTGCCTCAGAATTTCAAAAAGGAGAAAAGAAAAATGTAGAAGGCAAGAAGATGTATGTGGAGCACAAGGGAAACCTGCAAGATACCTTAACAGAGATGGAACAAGATCTACAATCGTCGATATCATATGCCGGAGGAAATAAATTGGAGGCAATTCGCACGGTCGATTATGTGATTGTGAAAAATTCGATTTTCAACGGAGATAAAATCTACTAATCAAAAATGACAAAAAATCCTCTAAGAGGATTTTTTGTCATGAACTTTTTTACTGATACAGCTCCTTATAAGCAATTACTTTCAAAGCCATAATTTCTTCCTCGGTCAACTTAGCTTGGAGCGTTTGGAGGATTTCTTCCTTTGAGATTGTTCCTTCTTGAGCCCTTGTTGCGATGTCTTTAATTTCTGACATCCCTACTTTTTGAATAATGACTCTTGTTGCTTCTTCTTTTGTAGAAAAAGGCAGTTGTTCCTGATCGGCCGTTTCGGCTTCTTCAATAAATTGCTTGAGCTCTGGATCATTCTCTACATACTGTTTCACTTCTTGTATTTGTCCGCTTTCCTCTAATTCCGTTGAGACAGCATCCATGAGTTTCTCGGAAGCTATATTTGTACCAAAATAGTAAACCCCATAGCCTATTACACCCAATATAACAATGACTGCTGCACTTAATTTTATCCCCCTGCTCATTTTACGCTGTTTGTCCTCCTCCCCAACATTTCAATCTTTTTTAAATTTTTTTAACTTTTACTTCATTATTTTAACACAGTTACCTTCTCTTATCTTATTCCGAATACCCAAGCGAGAAAGTATCAGACTGAACTATTCACTAATTAGAGATAAGTGTTTTAAAAACAGTTCAATTTGGGGAGATTAATTTCATACATCCTGCATTGATATTAGGGAGGTTAACGATGAATCTAGCGGATTTTTTTATCATCTTTGGTTCTATTATCACCATACTAGTCTTAATAGTTTTTTTCATCTTACTTGTCTATTTATTCAACTTTGACCGTAATCAGAAACGCCATTCGATCTTACGAAACTATCCCGTCCTCGGCAGAGCACGCTATTTTCTAGAAAATATTGGACCGGAATTCCGGCAATATTGGTTTAATAGTGATACGGAAGGCAAGCCATTTTCAAGAGATGACTATGAACATATAGTAAAAAATGCAAAATACAAACGTGACGTTGTAGGGTTTGGATCGAAACGTGATTTTGAGGGAAAAGGATTTTTTATTCGTAATGAGATGTTTCCAAAGTTAGCAGATGAAATGAAAATGGATCGAACGACAAAGGTTTTAACGAAAAGATACGTTCTTTTAAATGACCCTCTCTTTTCCCAGAGAAAAGAAAAATGGGAGGATGAAGAAGCCTCCGCCTATTTATTACATGACGATGATGCCGTTGTGATAGGTCCAAGCACGCAGCATCCTTTTAGATTAAAAGGGTTAATCGGAATGTCTGCAATGAGCTATGGTTCTCTTGGCCCAAATGCGATCACAGCCTTATCGGAAGGCCTCGGATTAGCAAAAGGCACATGGATGAACACTGGAGAAGGTGGTTTATCCCCTTACCATTTAAAGGGTGATGTCGATATTATTGTGCAAATTGGACCAGCGATGTTCGGTGTACGCGATATGAACGGCAACATGGATTGGGATGAACTTAAACGAAAAAGTGAAATCCCACAGGTAAAAGCTTTTGAAATTAAGCTCGCTCAAGGAGCAAAGACTCGCGGAGGTCATATTGATGCAGAAAAGGTTACTCCAGAGATTGCAGAAATTCGTAAGGTAACACCATACAAATCGATTGATAGCCCTAATCGTTTCACACAGTTTGGTGATGTTCCATCAATGTGTGAGTTTGTGGAACAAATCCGTAATCACACAGGAAAACCGGTTGGGATGAAAATTGTTGTCGGTGGATCAGACAGTGTTGAGGAACTAGCCAAGTACATGAAAGAGACAGGTAAAGGTCCTGATTTTATTACCGTCGATGGTGGTGAAGGAGGCACCGGAGCTTCTTATCAGGAGTTAATCGACAGTGTTGGCTTGCCTATTAAGTCTGCTCTTCCCATTGTTCATTCAACTCTTCAAAGATATGGTGTTCGAAATCGTGTGAAAATTATTGCATCTGGTAAATTGTTTACACCTGACCGGATTGCTATAGCCTTAGCGATGGGAGCAGATCTTATTAATATTGCTCGGGGATTTATGATTACCGTTGGTTGCATTCAAACATTAAAATGTCACTCTAATGCATGTCCTGTAGGTGTTGCAACAACTGACCCTAACTTGCAGAATGCACTTGTGATCGACGAAAAGAAATATCGCGTAGTCAATTATCTCGTCACTCTTCGAAAGGGACTTTACCGAGCTGCTGCAGCTGCAGGCATTGAATCACCTGTCCATTTTGAACCAAAGCATATTATGTTTAAGGATGAAAAAGGAGTCATTACCTCCCTTGAAAAAATATTCCATGAACAAATAGAAGCGGGTTAACTCTTATTAGGATAGACAAATTGTCTATCCTAATCTTAATTGATCATCTTTCTATAAAACTGTATCTATATAATTCCCTACCCCCTGCTGGACTGAAAGCCCTTGACTCCTTAAAGTATTCCAAATTTTACGATCCAGCGCATACGGATCACAACCTTGAAGCAATCTTAGCTCCTCTTCGCTAATTTCGATTTGATAAAAGCGTTCTTTATGACCTATAGTCAATTCGTAATTTGTAAGTTTCATTAAATAAACTCGATATTCTGAACTCCATTCCTTTAACTGGCGTTGTATTTGATCAGCCACATGTATAAGAAACTGCTGTTCACTCTGACTTCTGGCGATATCCTCTCTTGTTTGTGCGTTAATGTTCATATTCAAATCTCTCCTTACTTTTTTCATAAGGCAGCAAGAGAAAAACTAAAAAAGGCCCTTTATTGCAAATGAATGCAACAAAGAGCCTCCGCTTTTCGTTCGTTATCATTCAAAGCAATGCTTTGCTGGTAGTAGCACCTTACCGCTATGGCAGGCTGCTGTGAAGTCAAAGAGCCAGTACTCTCGTTCACTCTTGATAACCTTATGTAATTATTAAAAATATAACATGGGTTTGTAAAATAGTAAAGAAGGACTTTATAATTTTCTTTTCTAAAGCTGCAGTTACGCTTTTATTAATTGGTTAAAACTACCGCCGACATTTAAAAAAAACATCTTTCTACCTTTGGAGAATCATGATAATGTAATAGAATCTTTATTACATTTTTATTACAGATAAAACATGAGAGGATGGCGAAGTTGCCAAAAACTATAAAGCTTTTAATCGTCTTGACATTTGCTATGATAATGACTCCCGTCTTATCACATTCAGTAAATGCATCCACGTTTTCAGATGTTCGTTTATATGAAAAAGAAATTAGTTATCTATACGGTAACGGAATTATAAAAGGTTACAGTGATGGAACCTTTAAGCCAGATCAACCGATAAAGCGGTTACAAGCCGTGCAAATGATATTAAAAGATATGGGCATCAACACGGACAATGCGCCAGATCCTAATTTAAAAGATATGAAACCCGGAGACTATGGATTTGAGGTCGTTGCGAAAGCTGTTGAATTAGGGATTATTTCTGGCAAGGATGACGGAAGATTCGATCCTTGGGGGACGCTTACAAGAGGACAAATGGCAAAGATATTAGTCAATGCATATGGATTATACGGCATCTATCCATATGGTTTTACGGATGTATCAGATCATTTTTGGGGAAATGAGTTTATTAGTTCTCTAGCTGCAAATAATATTACAACCGGTTATCCAGACGGTTCGTTTAGACCGAATGACTCGATAACACGCGCTCATTTTTCAGTATTTTTAGCACGGTTAATGGAACCAAGTTTCTTGCCTGATAATCCTAAAATAAAGGATACCATGCTTGAAGTATTAATGGATATTAATATCATGGATTATGATGTTCATCCAACAGAACCTATACTTTATTTCTTAGACGGATTCAGTAATTCAGTTGTTTCCTTTAATTATCAAACATATGAACTAAAGGAGGTCCCATTCTCCTTGCCTGCCGAACGTATGGATTACGCAAACGGCTATCTTTATGTAACTCTCCTTAAAGGAACTCACAGTTCATACTGGTGGAATGAAGATCAGACGGGTGCCTTTGCTGTGGTGGATGTTAATACGATGAAAATAAGAAACGTCGTTCACATTGAAGTAGATCCTTTTGACATTGCAGCAGATGACCAAGGAGTTGTTTACATCACACCTGGTTCTGGTCAACATGGAAATATTAAAAGCTTTGACAGTAAATCTGGAGAAATCCTTAGCGACCTTTATGGTGTTTATGAAAGGTCTTACATCGAAATGCACCCATCGCAAGATAGAGTATATTTAATTGATACAACACTTTCACCGCGTGATATTGAAAGTTATCCTATTCAAAATGGGAAGCTGCAAGCCGGGAAAGATTCTCCTTATCATGGTGATTATCAGATCAGCCCTGATTTGAAAATTTCCGATGACGGGCGTTATCTCTTTAACCAAAGTGGACATATTTTTATGTCCAGTGCAACACCTTCTGCCGACATGACCTATGTGGGCAAGCTCGACCGAGAATTTTCAAGCATAACTTTTGACATTACTTATGGCGGATTTTATGCAGCAAATAACCGTTCAGTGATCCAAGCATATGATTACGATACCATGAAAGCCACTTTCCAACTGGAATCTTACGGGAATATCAAGCATTTAATTATTCATCATGACGTTATTATCGCTTTGACTGAATTGAAACTGCCTAACTCTGCGAAAACCTTTATTGGGCTTGAGACGATTTATTTAAATCATGAATAAAAGTTTAAGTCTGTCCTACATATTTGGGACAGACTTTTTAATATTAATTTCTTTTTTATGTTTGCCTTTTGTCACAGATCAACCATTCGGGGGCATATGTTATCAAGAAGCTTTAGGTATCAGATAGGAGGGTAACAGATGTATTCGAATTATTCATATTGGGCCAACCTTTATCAGTATGGCTATAATCCATATCATTCCTATTCCTACTCGCAGCAGCCTTATTATGGTTATGATCGATTTTATCATGCATATTATTATCCGCAAACACGTCAACAGACATTGAAAGGGCAAGCTACATGGACGGACGGAGGACAAGTTACGAAGTGTAATATTCCTTGGTCAGATAATCAATATATGACAGCAGCTGTAGGTGCAGATTCACCTTTTCAGTGCGGCCAGAGTATCAAAGTTAGAAATTTAACCACCCCTGGTTCAAAAGAAATTATCGTAACTGTTGTCGATCAAGTTAAGGGCTATCCGACTAACAGGCTTAATCTCCACCGAAAGGCATTCGAGGCATTAGGAGCGACGGTAGGTACGGGGGTCATTGATGTAGAAATTATCCCTTCCCCAGAGCTTGAACAAGAAAAATGGGGCAAGTACTTATTATCTGTCACACAGACCGCCTATCCCAGCTATAAGGTAATTGATTACAAATCAGTAGAAAAAACTGCGGTTTTGGCTGATCAAACTCGAGAAGTCTTTGAATTCGTGCTGCAATCTCCCCAAGAGAGCATAAAGGTGAGAGCAACTGTTCTTTATAATCCAAACACGGATCGGGTTATTACGTTTGATTTAAAGGAAGTATAGCGATGCCCCTTGTATCCCCTACTCTAAAAATGTGGGGGCTTCTTACATATCTTTCATTGTATTGTACAAGCTATGAAAAAGCACTTTACTGGAGGTGAGTTTATGTCAAATCTAGAGCCTGTCGAGTATGAAACGGGTGTCCCGATACGGGATTATGATATTATCAACATTACGAAAACAGTGAACGGCCATGAAGTCTTACTCGATATTAACCTTGACAGCGGCTACTCATTAGCAAGAACAACGTTAGAAATAACGGATGAAGAATTGCAGGGTTACGAAACTGATAATGTAGAGGATGGGGTTAAATACGCTTTAGGGTTCTTTGTTCGGCAGTAGTAAGGCGGATGAAGACCACTTTATGAAGGTTATAGTTATATTTTGGCTTTCATAAGGTCGATGAGAACCGTTTCGCGGAGTGCTGGCTGGGTTTTTGGTTTTCATAACGGCGATGATGACCGTTTCGTGGAGTGATGGCTGGGTTATTGGTTTTCATAACCGCGATGATGACCGTTTCATGGAGTGCTGACTTGCTTTTTGGTTTTCATAACGGCGATGATGACCGTTTTGCTGAGTGCTGGCTTGCTTTTTGGTTTTCATAACGGCGATGATGACCGTTTTGCTGAGCGCTGGCTGGGTTTTTGGTTTTCATAACCGCGATGAGAACCGTTTTGCTGAGTGATGGCTTGCTTTTTGGTTTTCATAACCGCGATGATGACCGTTTTGCTGAGTGCTGACTTGCTTTTTGGTTTTCATAACGGCGATGATGACCGTTTTGCTGAGTGCTGGCTTGCTTTTTGGTTTTCATAACGGCGATGATGACCGTTTTGCTGAGCGCTGGCTGGGTTTTTGGTTTTCATAACCGCGATGAGAACCGTTTTGCTGAGTGATGGCTTGCTTTTTGGTTTTCATAACCGCGATGATGACCGTTTTGCTGAGTGCTGACTTGCTTTTTGGTTTTCATAACGGCGATGATGACCGTTTTGCTGAGTGCTGGCTTGCTTTTTGGTTTTCATAACGGCGATGATGACCGTTTTGCTGAGCGCTGGCTGGGTTTTTGGTTTTCATAACCGCGATGAGAACCGTTTTGCTGAGTGATGGCTTGCTTTTTGGTTTTCATAACCGCGATGATGACCGTTTTGCTGAGTGCTGACTTGCTTTTTGGTTTTCATAACGGCGATGATGACCGTTTTGCTGAGTGCTGGCTTGCTTTTTGGTTTTCATAACGGCGATGATGACCGTTTTGCTGAGCGCTGGCTGGGTTTTTGGTTTTCATAACCGCGATGAGAACCGTTTTGCTGAGTGATGGCTTGCTTTTTGGTTTTCATAACCGCGATGATGACCGTTTTGCTGAGTGCTGACTTGCTTTTTGGTTTTCATAACGGCGATGATGACCGTTTTGCTGAGTGCTGGCTTGCTTTTTGGTTTTCATAACGGCGATGATGACCGTTTTGCTGAGCGCTGGCTGGGTTTTTGGTTTTCATAACCGCGATGAGAACCGTTTTGCTGAGTGATGGCTTGCTTTTTGGTTTTCATAACCGCGATGATGACCGTTTTGCTGAGTGCTGACTTGCTTTTTGGTTTTCATAACGGCGATGATGACCGTTTTGCTGAGTGCTGGCTTGCTTTTTGGTTTTCATAACGGCGATGATGACCGTTTTGCTGAGCGCTGGCTGGGTTTTTGGTTTTCATAACCGCGATGAGAACCGTTTTGCTGAGTGATGGCTTGCTTTTTGGTTTTCATAACCGCGATGATGACCGTTTTGCTGAGTGCTGACTTGCTTTTTGGTTTTCATAACGGCGATGATGACCGTTTTGCTGAGTGCTGGCTTGCTTTTTGGTTTTCATAACGGCGATGATGACCGTTTTGCTGAGCGCTGGCTGGGTTTTTGGTTTTCATAACCGCGATGAGAACCGTTTTGCTGAGTGATGGCTTGCTTTTTGGTTTTCATAACCGCGATGATGACCGTTTTGCTGAGTGCTGACTTGCTTTTTGGTTTTCATAACGGCGATGATGACCGTTTTGCTGAGTGCTGGCTTGCTTTTTGGTTTTCATAACGGCGATGATGACCGTTTTGCTGAGCGCTGGCTGGGTTTTTGGTTTTCATAACCGCGATGAGAACCGTTTTGCTGAGTGATGGCTTGCTTTTTGGTTTTCATAACCGCGATGATGACCGTTTTGCTGAGTGCTGACTTGCTTTTTGGTTTTCATAACGGCGATGATGACCGTTTTGCTGAGTGCTGGCTTGCTTTTTGGTTTTCATAACGGCGATGATGACCGTTTTGCTGAGCGCTGGCTGGGTTTTTGGTTTTCATAACCGCGATGAGAACCGTTTTGCTGAGTGATGGCTTGCTTTTTGGTTTTCATAACCGCGATGATGACCGTTTTGCTGAGTGCTGACTTGCTTTTTGGTTTTCATAACGGCGATGATGACCGTTTTGCTGAGTGCTGGCTTGCTTTTTGGTTTTCATAACGGCGATGATGACCACTTCGCATTAGTTTTATTTGTCTTTAGTCCTTCATGAGTGAAATGAAGGACTTTTACCTTTGTCTATCGAAGTTTTATCCTTACTCCCGTTTTGTCCATCTGATAAACAATAAAATGGTTTAAGAATTTCGATTACTGGAAATCATTGTTAAAAAAGGAGGGTATATATGGCTACGATAAAAGTGAATGATAATGGGCCTTTACGTGTTTCTGGGGAAATTGAATTGCTAGATGGTGAAGGAAATAAAATTCAAGCAAAAGAAACTTTTTCGCTATGCAGATGTGGTCTTTCTGACAATAAGCCTTTTTGTGATGGAAGCCATAAGGGTAAATTTGAAAGCGAAGTAAGAGCCGAATAACCGCATAAAAGGGACAAGGTTTTTTAATAAACCAAGTCCCTTCCATGTTAATTCTGCTTGGAAATTTTATGCTCCACTCGCGGCATGACTTCTTCTTTTAGTAATCTCATTGATTTTTTCCATACATCCGGATTTTCACTATAATCGTAACCTGTTACAAGTAAACCGCCAAAGCCCCCTACTCGTTCGTAAAGGTTGGCAATTCGGTTAGCAACGGTTTCTGGAGAACCAACAAACCAATTATGTTTGGCAACGTATTCAGTACTGACTTCCGAATCGTCAACATTTTCTTCATGTTTAAATACAGAGACTGCCCCCAATTTTGTAAATAGTGGAATCCAGTACTCACGATGCTGCCTTCCCATCATTGATCCAAGTGATCCCTCTAGCGCTTCTTCATCAGTATCCGCTACAAAGACATCTCTTGTTATTCTCCAATCAGCTCGATTAGGTTTTTTACCCGTTTTTTCGGCACCTTTTTCAACAGACTTCCAGTGTCCTGAAATGTAATCGATATTAGCTCCAAGACTCATTGGAATAAAGCCTTTCTCTCCAGCTGTGATTAATGTTTCTGAATTCGGACTCAGTCCCGTTACACTTATCGGAGGATGGGGTTGTTGATAAGGATAAATATGATAGCTTAAATACTCGTCCCCCTCAATTTTATTTGCGTTCCAGTATTTACCTTCAAATTGGAATGGCTCTTTCTCATTCCAGAGCTTTAACATAATTTCCATTGCTTCGACCATCATTTTACGATTCTCCCCAACAACACCAAATGTTTGATGATCGCTTGGCAGGCCTCCTGCACCGATTCCAAGCATTAACCGGCCCTGTGATAGATGATCTAAATACGCAACACGATGGGCGAGTTCTACTGGATGGTGATAAGGTAAAAGGTGCGCACCTGGTGCTAATTTAATCTGCTTGGTCATCGTAATCGCTTGAGCTATTAGTAAATCTGGCGCTGGAATCGGCTCCCAAGGCGAAGTAAAATGTTCACCAATCCAAGCTTCACTGTACCCAAGTTCATCTGCATACTGAATCATTTCTAAATCCCATTGCGTAGCGTCATAAAGACTCCTCTCTGGCGGATGTGACGGCATAAGGAAAATACCAATGTTCATGAAATCCTCTCCTATCTATAAAAATAATAATAAAACGCTTTCAATCTATTAAAAGCTTTTCTATTTCCTATATTTATGCAGTCTTTAATCAATAAATTAATGATTTTAAAAATAAAGTTTGTCTTTTCATATTCTCATAGATTAACCAATAGAATGCTTCTCTCATTTCCTTTCCCAGTGATTACTCCTTGTAATTCGTACTGTTCAGGTATACTATTAAAAACGTAGCTTTTTTAAGAAAGGGCGTTTTCAATGAATAAACGAGTCTACTTCTTAATGATCGTTTCCTTTGTCATTGGAATGGTCGAATTAATTATAAGTGGAATCCTGGATTTAATTGCGGAAGATTTAAATGTAAGCTTGGGCCAGGCAGGCTACTTAATTACGATATTTTCTCTTATTTTTGCTATTGCTTCCCCGATTCTATTAATCTTAACGGCAAATATTGAACGAAAAAAATTAACGCTGATTTCTTTAGTTATTTTTCTAATCGGGAATGCAGTCATTGTCTTTGCTCCTACTTATAGCATCGTGTTTACAGGACGTGTGATTACAGCTATAAGCGGCGCGTTGCTGATTATTTTATGCTTAGTGATGGCTCCTAGTTTGGTGGAGCCTCAGTATCGCGGCCGCGCAATTGGAGTTATTTCTATGGGGGTCAGCGGGTCGCTTGTGCTAGGAGTGCCGCTTGGATTAATGCTTGGCAATGCTTTTGGCTGGAGAGCTCCATTTGTTCTCATTACGTTCTTAACCCTCCTGTCGATTGTGGGCGTCTATTTCTTTATGGAAAAGGTTGCACCAAAACCATCTGTTCCTCTTAAAAAGCAACTAGCCACACTTAAAAGTCAGAAAGTCTCTTTTGCACATGCCACTACTTTTCTTTATATGGCCGGACATTCAGTACTTTACACTTATTTAAAACCATATATTGATGCAACAACAGGGCTGCAAGGTTCCTGGATTAGTGTTATCTACTTTTTATTCGGTTTAGCGGCTGTACTAGGCGGTGGAATTGGCGGAACAATGTCCGATAAACTAGGTTCCAAACAAACGATCTCTATTTCGATTATTGGATTGGGGATTGTTCTCTTTACGATGTCGTACTCGACTTCCATTCTTTTTGTTTTTCTAGTCGTGTTAATGATCTGGGGTATGTTAAGCTGGGTTATTTCTCCTGCGATGCAAAGTTATCTGATTGAAACATCACCTGAAACTTCTGATATTCAGCAAAGTTTGAGCAATTCCTCGCTGCATCTTGGTATTGCAGCCGGTTCATTAGCCGGCGGTGTTGTCATTGAGCAAGCATCTGTGGAGATCAATCCGACAATTGGTGCGTTTCTAGTACTGCTTTCCCTTGTAACAGTTATTATCTCGATACGAAAAAAATCGGCTGTTCACCATAAGTCAAATTTGGATAAGCAGCTGATTTAAAGGTTTGTTATTAGGCAAACTGCCCATAGCAAATGCCGGATCTCAGGAGGATCCGGCATTTTTTAATATATGGTGAGTCTTCGTTCCCATTATCCGCAAAAATGAACTATTAAAATTCCCCTATAAGTTAAACATTATTTTTATAAGATTGAATATTTATAATATTATAATTATGATGTATATTTATGGATGAAGAAATGATATAAAACTATAAAAATAGTAAGGTGTGTGATGACATGCTTGGTAGAGATCTTGTCTTGAAAGCTTTTCAAAAGTATGAAGTAGAGTATTTGTTTGGAAACCCTGGGACAACTGAATTGCCGTTGATTGATGGTTTGGTAAACTACCCGGATATTGAATTTGTTGTTTCTCTGCACGAAGATGTTTGTGTAGGGATGGCTGCGGGCTATGCACAAGCAACAGGTAAGCCTGGTGTAGTTAACCTCCATGCAGCGCCAGGGCTTGCACATGGAATGGGCAATGTATATGATGCTTTTCGAGCTGGGGTCCCACTTGTTGTTACGGCCGGACAGCAGGATACTAGATTAGCTATACAGGAACCCGCTCTTTGGGGAGAAATGGTGAGCATGGTAAAGGATTATACAAAATGGAGTTGGGAAGTTAAAAACGCACAAGAACTACCAACTGTTCTACATCGAGCCTTTAAAGTAGCCATGACCGAGCCAATGGGTCCTGTTTTCCTTTCCTTTCCATCAGATGTACTTTGGCAAGAGGTTGATGCAGAACCCCTTCCATTAACGGTTGTTCCATCAAACATACGAGGTGACCTAGAAGCAGTTAAACAGGCGTCAAGCTTAATTCAAACTGCCAAGAATCCTGTTTTTATTGTAGGGGATCGCATTGCCACGAGTGAGGGTATGGACGAAATGGTTCGGCTTGCTGAATTGACAGGGGCTCCTGTCTATATTGAGCATCAATGCTCACGGCTAAGCTTCCCTTATAGTCACCCGCAATATGCTGGCAGATGCTTACCGAACGGCCCGTTTTTAGAAGATATCCTTTCGAAAGCTGATGTCGTTGCGTTTTTTGGCGTTAGCAGTCAGGCACCTCTCCTCTATTTTGATCGACCGATCATCCAACAAGGAACAAAGGTGATCGCGATTGATAGCGGTGAATGGGAACTTGGCAAGAATATGTACGTAGATGTACCGATTATCTCGAATCCGCGAATAGCTGTTAAAGAAATAACAGATTTCATCGAGACCAGCGCAAGTCATGAAGACAGGGTTCGTTTTAGCAATTTAAAAGAGCAAACACTGCAGATGAAAAAACAAAGAGATCAATTGCGTTTACAGGAATTAGAAGAAACAAAAGGGAATATTCCTCTTTCCCCTGCTGAGGTTATGTATGAATTAAACAAAGCTTTGCCAAGTAATGCTATTATTGTTGACGAATCGGTTACTTCTGGGAAGTATACACATAGTTACTTGGAATTGAATACGCCAGGCAGTCTCATCGCCTTGAAAGGCGGCGGTCTTGGATATGGGATGCCAGCTTCCCTCGGCGCGCAGCTGGGACGGCCAGACAAAAGAATCGTCAATGTGATTGGGGATGGGTCTTCCCTTTACTATATTCAATCGTTATGGAACGCTGCTAGAAACAAGCTGCCAGTTGTCTTCGTCATCATGAATAATCAGAGCTACATGATTCTAAAAGGTGGAATTCTCAATATTAATGGAGAATCTGCAAAGCACAAAGTGTTCCCTGGAATGGACTTAAATGAACCGGCCGTAGACTTCGTCAGTGTTGCAAAAGGCTTCGGGATCGATGCTGTGAGGGTTGAAAAGCCCGAAGATCTACAGCCTGTTTTTGAGAGAGCTTTTCAAGAGAAAAAACCAATGTTAATAGACGTACTCATTGATTCAACCGTCAAGGTGTTTTTAAAATAAACAATCTTCAAAAAAAAAGCCGAATGCCCGTGTATTATCGCGGAAATTCGGCTTTTGTTATTTGGTCTCTTGTTCTCCCTGCTCTTTATTACGATTGGTTTTAAATATATCTTTTGAGACTGCATTTAGTTTATTGACGAACCTGTTAAAGCCAAAGCCAACAAAGAAAGCAAGACTGATCGGTCCATATGGTGTATGCTCAAAATCCGTAAATTCAATTAAAAAAATCCCGCTTTGAATAAGTGTCACGGCCACAATCGCTGTTCCAGTTGCAAAAATCGGATAAAAAATGTACATGATCCATTCACGATAGTTGTCTAATTCATCGTTTACATAATGAGAACAAAACATATATAAATGTCGAAGTGATCCCCCGATCGATCCAGCGAAAAAGTAATACAAAAAGATTTCAATCTCCGAAATGAACGGAAATGAATTCTCTAAAGCTCCTGTCCATAAGGCGCCGACCGCAAAAAAGCTTCCAAAAAACAACAGGGAAAGGTAGATCAGAATAACTGCTTTTACCCATGTCTTCATGAGAACACCCCCGCGCTATTACATTATCCTATGAGGCCCTAACAGGTCATGTTCCTCTTTTTGATTAACAAAACTTTCCAATTTACTAGATTTGTTATCTCTATGTAATAAAACTGTAATACTATTCTATTTAAGTTCTTCATAGAAATGGATTTAGATAAGAGATTCACAATCGTAAAACTAAATTCACTAGGAGGACTACCACTTGAAAAATCTATTAGCTGCACTAGCATTACTAGCACCGTTCATTTTCGGATCAATCGCTTTTGCTTATAACATTGAAGAAGGTTTAAAATCAGAAAATCCTAAAGAAGAAAAGGTAACATCACAAGCCATCTCAGGCTCCAAATTAGAAACTCATAATCTCGACTTGACTGCCCCCGGCCAATTTTTACATATAAATAAGGCAATACAAGCTATCGAGACAAGCAACCCTCAAATTGATAGCAGCAATGTTGCTTCTATTTCAAATCATAGCCTTAAATTAGCGACGAGTCCCGCGTTGGACAAGAATGATGTGCTAATGAGCACCATAACTGAGAAAAATATGATTGAGGCAAATAATTCTCTTGAAATAAATTCTAATAGCATTACGGAGGCAGATAACGCTGAGGACGCAACTGACGATGCTGTTTCGACAACTACTGTTGAAACAACGAACACTTTAGAGACAACGACCGCCGCATATGAATCTGATAGACCAGAACAGACCGATACCAGCATCGAATCTGATAACATAGCAGAACCAGCTGTCGATACTAAATCTAGAAACGTCGAAGAGGCTGCTGAAACGGTTGAAGAAACAGTTGAAGAAACGGTTGAGCCTCAACCAGCACAAGCAGAAAATCAGTTTGGTGTCGAAGATTTTACTAACAATGAAATAGATTTACTTGCTAGATTGGTAAGAGCTGAAGCGCAGACAGAACCTTTAGAAGGAAAAATCGCTGTAGCTTGTGTGGTGCTGAACAGAGTCAAGAGCTCACAATTTCCAGACACAATCAAAGGAGTCATTTATCAGCCGCGACAATTCCAGCCGGTTTCCAATAACCAAATTAATACACCAGCTGATGCGGAATCCATTGAAGCTGTAGAAGCTGCGTTAACAGATCATAATCATATTGCTGAAGATTCCTTATTCTTCTACAACCCCGATATTGCAACAAGCCGCTGGTTAGATTCGAGAGAAACTACTGTTGTAATTGGACAACATGTCTTCAAAAAATAAACAAATAGGGTGTGCTCATTAGTGGATTTAAAAATCCCTGCTGATGGGTACACCTTTTTCAATTCTCTGGTACAAGCCCTCCCTCTACCTGTTCTCTCCCATAACGCACCCCTAAATCCATTAACTTTAATAATATGTTCAGACACCTCCTATTAAAAATGAAGATTTTGTGGAATTTCATTGAATTTTCACTAGTTCCGTAGTACCGTTAGTCTTGAATACGTTAAGGAGATGAAAACCGATGTCAAAAGCATACATAATGGCGTTCGTCACCGTCATTATATGGGGATCTACCTTTGCTGCCATTCGTGCAAGCCTACATGGCGGTTATGAGCCTGGTCACCTCGTACTCGTCCGGTATTTAATAGCATCTGCTATATTTATCGTATATGCCCTTTTGCCAGGTGTTCGTTTCCAATTGCCGAAAAAAAAGGATCTGTTAAAAATCATCCTTCTCGGATGGATCGGAATCAGCGTCTATCATATAGGAGTTACGTTTGGCGAACAAACGATTTCAGCAGGTACGGCCGGAATGCTGATAGGTTCAGCGCCCGTTTTCACAGCGATCATTGCAGTTCTTGTATTAAAAGAACGTCTGGATTTTCAAGGCTGGGCAGGACTTTTCATTGGATTTATTGGAATTGTCATCATCACATTAGGAACATCAGATTCTTCCTTTTCCATATCAAAAGGAGCGATGCTCGTGCTCATGTCTGCTGTAGCTACGTCAATCTTTTTTGTTTTTCAAAAGCCTTTATTTAAACGATATTCTCCAATCGAATTAACGGCTTATTTTACTTGGGCCGGCACACTGCCGTTTTTCTTTTTTGCACCAGGAACACTGGAGACAATCCAACACGCTAACCTGGAAGCAAATTTATCAGCACTATATGTGGGAATTTTTCCAGCAGCGATTGCCTATGTCACCTGGGCTATTGCTCTATCATTAGGAAATGCCAGCTCGATTTCGAGTGTTTTGTACATTGAACCGGTAATTGCCATTGTCGTGTCATGGCTTTGGCTTCGAGAGCTGCCTAGTACACTTTCACTCATTGGAGGAATCATAACTATCTCTGGAGTGCTGGTTGTGAATGGAGTCGGAAAACAGCGTCGTCATGCAGCAACAAAAAGCATGTAGAAAAAGAGCCTGATTACTTCCCTATTTCTTTTTGAAAAAAGGGAAAAATCAGGCTCTTTTTCTATTATGAGTTGACATAAGCTTGTCTACTCTATGAATTGACTACTTTATTTACCACTTCCGTTACGGAGGCTCTTGACATCTTCTCTTTTCCTTCTTTTAACGCTTTGAGAGTGGCAAATGCAAGCTCTAGCGGAATGCTGCAAAATGTACGAATTTCATTTGAGGTGATATCATTCAGATAAATTTTAGCTAATGCCAGATTCTTCTCTGCGTATTGAAACATATCCTCAAGCGTCCAACCTTCAGGGAAAAAGCTGACCCCGCGTACCCCATCTTCTTTATAGTTACGCAGGATATTTACAGACTGCAGACCGCGGCCAAATGCAATCGCGAGTTTCTTGTCTGTATCTGTACCATCATACCACTTCCAGATGTCTGTCAGCATTACTCCCACTAATCCAGCAACGTAGTATGTATAATCGTCCAGATCCTTCTCATCCTTGATCTTCCACTCTTTTTCCGCCCAATATGCCATTCCTTCCGCCATCGTAGAGGTAGCCTGCAGGACATTATCAGTTATGTCTGTCGGACATAGTTTAATCCAATCAGCGAGTCGCAGTGAGACTTCTGGCAGCTGTGCTTTATAAGGGAGGAGAACTTTTTCCAGATCCTCTTCACGAAAGGCCGTTTGCAGAAGTTGACTGACCGACAGCAGTAAATCATTTTTCGTTTTCAACGGGAGCTGAGGATGGTCCTCAATTTCATCAATTGCCCTCATGCATAAATAGGCCGATGCCACGGTCTCTTTTAACTTTTCTGGCAAAAGATTAATTGGGATAAAAAATGTCCGGCTTGTCTCCTTTAAGACGTCCATTGCTTCCTTATGCAAATTGTCTCTATCACTCATTTGTTGTTATCTCCCTTAATTTTGATCTTTTCTTTATACTAAAAGGTAACATACTTTTAAAGGCTTTGGCAAAGTATACACCCTGCTAAATTTCAAGGTCTGACCGCAAACAGGAGTTATGTAATGAATGCAATAATGTCTTTTGTGCCTTTTGGTTTAGGAAACATGAACCTCTATTTAGTAAATTAGAATGATGGATCTATGTTATTTTGCGAGAAAGCATATAGTTACTTTTTTCTAGATGAGATTACGAGAGGAAAATCCTTAATATTCCAAAATAACAAGGGTTACAATAAATATAATCATTAATCAATGGGTTATAAAGGAGAAAAATATGACATCTTCCGGACAATACCGTAGAGATACAGATACTTTAGGAGAAGTAATGATCCCTAGATACGCCTATTATGGCGCCGAAACACAGCGGGCTGTTGAAAATTTTCAAATCAGTGGAATCGTGCTGCCAAGAACTTTTATTAAAGCGCATGGAATCATTAAGTCTTCTGCTGCTCTCATAAACATGGAGCTAGGAAAACTTTCACAAGATATAGGACAAGCGATTATTCAAGCGTCTGAGGAGGTTATTCAAGGTAAATGGGATGACCATTTTGTTGTCGATGTCTATCAAGCAGGAGCGGGCACTTCACAAAATATGAACGCCAATGAAATCATTGCAAATCGAGCATCGGAAATCCTGACGGGTCGAATAGAGTCTAATAAGATTAACCCGCATGATCATGTGAACCAGTCGCAATCAACGAATGACACCTTTCCATCTGCACTTAATATGGCTGCGGCAGAAAATTTGGTGCAGCGTCTCCTTCCTGCGGTAAACAAATTGCAGCAAGCGCTGGAACAGAAATCTCAGGAATTTATGCCAATTTTAAAAAGCGGCCGGACTCATTTACATGATGCGGTTCCAATGCGGCTAGGACAGGAATTCTCTGGTTATGCTGGGACCATTCAGAACGCTTATCATCAAATCGAAAATTCTCTTGATCTGCTTTATGAGATTGGGTTAGGTGGAAATGCGATCGGAACGGTTAATAATACACACCCTCAATATTCAGAGAAGGTGATTGCTGAAATTGCTAGACGAACGAACCTTCCTTTCCGGCAGCCAAAGAATCTCTTTAGTTTCATGCAAAACCGTAATGCAGCGTTTCAGACGATGGCGTCCTTAAAGGATTTGGCCATTCATTTAATTAAAATCACGAGCGATCTGCGCTTATTAAGCTCTGGTCCGAGAACGGGATTATCGGAAATCACTCTCCCTTCTGTTCAGCCAGGCTCAACGATCATGCCCGGGAAGGTGAATCCTGCGATACTAGAAATGACGCATATGGTGTGCTGCCGAGTAATCGGGAATGAATCAGCAATGGCTGCAGCTGGCATGGCCGGACAGTTAGAGATCAACGTAATGATGCCGTTCATCGCCTACACCCTGCTAGAATCGATTGAATTGCTTTCAAACTCACTAGAAACATTGGTGAGTAAGTGTATTAATGGGATTGGAGTTAATGAAGAAAACTGCCGAAATTGGATGGAGTCGAGCCTTTCTTTAGTGACGGGGTTAAGTCCGCTTCTCGGCTATGACCTTGCAGCGCAGATTGGTAAGGAAGCGGATGAGCAAAACAAGCCGATAAAGGAAATACTTCTCGAAAAAGGGCTATTAAATCCGCAAACGGAGAAAGCACTTGAGCCGGAAGGATTGTTATAGGATTGACTATTGGATGTGATTTTGACTATGAAATAGGAACAATCGTGTCCGATGCAAAGTGATTTTAAGGTTCACTTCTGGAGTATCGGGAATGCATCTTCATGACAGGGATGAAAACCATTTTCTCTTCCGGAACAAGGAGAAACGGTCTTCATGACAGCAATGAAAACCATTTTCTCTCACGAACAAGGGAAAACGGTCTTCATGACGGCGATGAAAGCCATTTTCTCTTCCGGAACAAGGGAAAACGGTCTTCATGACAGGGATGAAAACCATTTTCTCTTTCGGAACAAGGAGAAACGGTCTTCATGACGGCGATGAAAACCATCTTCTCTTCCGGAACAAGGAGAAACGGTTTTCATGACGGCGATGAAAGCCATTTTCTCTTCTGGAACAAGGAGAAACGGTCTTCATGACGGCGATGAAAACCATCTTCTCTTCCGGAACAAGGAGAAACGGTCTTCATGACAGCAATGAAAACCATTTTCTCTCACGAACAAGGGAAAACGGTCTTCATGACAGGGATGAAAACCATTTTCTCTTTCGGAACAAGGAGAAACGGTCTTCACGCCGGCGATGAAAACCATTTTCTCTTCCGGAACAAGGAGAAACGGTCTTCATGACGGCGATGAAAACCATTTTCTCTTCCGGAACAAGGAGAAACGGTCTTCATGACAGCAATGAAAACCATTTTCTCTCACGAACAAGGGAAAACGGTCTTCATGACGGCGATGAAAGCCATTTTCTCTTCCGGAACAAGGGAAAACGGTCTTCATGACAGGGATGAAAACCATTTTCTCTTTCGGAACAAGGAGAAACGGTCTTCATGACGGCGATGAAAACCATCTTCTCTTCCGGAACAAGGAGAAACGGTTTTCATGACGGCGATGAAAGCCATTTTCTCTTCTGGAACAAGGAGAAACGGTCTTCATGACGGCGATGAAAACCATCTTCTCTTCCGGAACAAGGAGAAACGGTCTTCATGACAGCAATGAAAACCATTTTCTCTCACGAACAAGGGAAAACGGTCTTCATGACAGGGATGAAAACCATTTTCTCTTTCGGAACAAGGAGAAACGGTCTTCACGCCGGCGATGAAAACCATTTTCTCTTCCGGAACAAGGAGAAACGGTCTTCATGACGGCGATGAAAACCATTTTCTCTTCCGGAACAAGGAGAAACGGTCTTCATGACAGCAATGAAAACCATTTTCTCTCACGAACAAGGGAAAACGGTCTTCATGACGGCGATGAAAGCCATTTTCTCTTCCGGAACAAGGGAAAACGGTCTTCATGACAGGGATGAAAACCATTTTCTCTTTCGGAACAAGGAGAAACGGTCTTCATGACGGCGATGAAAACCATCTTCTCTTCCGGAACAAGGAGAAACGGTTTTCATGACGGCGATGAAAGCCATTTTCTCTTCTGGAACAAGGAGAAACGGTCTTCATGACGGCGATGAAAACCATCTTCTCTTCCGGAACAAGGAGAAACGGTCTTCATGACAGCAATGAAAACCATTTTCTCTCACGAACAAGGGAAAACGGTCTTCATGACAGGGATGAAAACCATTTTCTCTTTCGGAACAAGGAGAAACGGTCTTCACGCCGGCGATGAAAACCATTTTCTCTTCCGGAACAAGGAGAAACGGTCTTCATGACGGCGATGAAAACCATTTTCTCTTCCGGAACAAGGAGAAACGGTCTTCATGACAGCAATGAAAACCATTTTCTCTCACGAACAAGGGAAAACGGTCTTCATGACGGCGATGAAAGCCATTTTCTCTTCCGGAACAAGGGAAAACGGTCTTCATGACAGGGATGAAAACCATTTTCTCTTTCGGAACAAGGAGAAACGGTCTTCATGACGGCGATGAAAACCATCTTCTCTTCCGGAACAAGGAGAAACGGTTTTCATGACGGCGATGAAAGCCATTTTCTCTTCTGGAACAAGGAGAAACGGTCTTCATGACGGCGATGAAAACCATCTTCTCTTCCGGAACAAGGAGAAACGGTCTTCATGACAGCAATGAAAACCATTTTCTCTCACGAACAAGGGAAAACGGTCTTCATGACAGGGATGAAAACCATTTTCTCTTTCGGAACAAGGAGAAACGGTCTTCACGCCGGCGATGAAAACCATTTTCTCTTCCGGAACAAGGAGAAACGGTCTTCATGACGGCGATGAAAACCATTTTCTCTTCCGGAACAAGGAGAAACGGTCTTCATGACAGCAATGAAAACCATTTTCTCTCACGAACAAGGGAAAACGGTCTTCATGACGGCGATGAAAGCCATTTTCTCTTCCGGAACAAGGGAAAACGGTCTTCATGACAGGGATGAAAACCATTTTCTCTTTCGGAACAAGGAGAAACGGTCTTCATGACGGCGATGAAAACCATCTTCTCTTCCGGAACAAGGAGAAACGGTTTTCATGACGGCGATGAAAGCCATTTTCTCTTCTGGAACAAGGAGAAACGGTCTTCATGACGGCGATGAAAACCATCTTCTCTTCCGGAACAAGGAGAAACGGTCTTCATGACAGCAATGAAAACCATTTTCTCTCACGAACAAGGGAAAACGGTCTTCATGACAGGGATGAAAACCATTTTCTCTTTCGGAACAAGGAGAAACGGTCTTCACGCCGGCGATGAAAACCATTTTCTCTTCCGGAACAAGGAGAAACGGTCTTCATGACGGCGATGAAAACCATTTTCTCTTCCGGAACAAGGAGAAACGGTCTTCATGACAGCAATGAAAACCATTTTCTCTCACGAACAAGGGAAAACGGTCTTCATGACGGCGATGAAAGCCATTTTCTCTTCCGGAACAAGGGAAAACGGTCTTCATGACAGGGATGAAAACCATTTTCTCTTTCGGAACAAGGAGAAACGGTCTTCATGACGGCGATGAAAACCATCTTCTCTTCCGGAACAAGGAGAAACGGTTTTCATGACGGCGATGAAAGCCATTTTCTCTTCTGGAACAAGGAGAAACGGTCTTCATGACGGCGATGAAAACCATCTTCTCTTCCGGAACAAGGAGAAACGGTCTTCATGACAGCAATGAAAACCATTTTCTCTCACGAACAAGGGAAAACGGTCTTCATGACAGGGATGAAAACCATTTTCTCTTTCGGAACAAGGAGAAACGGTCTTCACGCCGGGGATGAAAACCATTTTCTCTTTCGGAACAAGGAGAAACGGTCTTCATGACGGCGATGAAAACCATTTTCTCTTTCGGAACAAGGAGAAACGGTCTTCATGACGGCGATGAAAACCATCTTCTCTTCCGGAACAAGGAGAAACGGTTTTCATGACGGCGATGAAAGCCATTTTCTCTTCTGGAACAAGGAGAAACGGTCTTCATGACGGCGATGAAA
>NZ_LT707409.1:1208960-1430230 GCF_900156875.1 Robertmurraya dakarensis
GGAACAAGGAGAAACGGTCTTCATGACGGCGATGAAAGCCATTTTTTCTTCTGGAACAAGGAGAAACGGTCTTCATGACGGCGTTGAAAACCATTTTCTCTCCCTAAAAAAGAAAAACGGTCTTCATGACACCAATGAAAACCATTTTCTCTTCCGTAACAAGGAAAAACGGTCTTCACGCCGGGGATGAAAACCATTTTCTCTTCCGGAACAAGGAGAAACGGTCTTCATGACAGCAATGAAAACCATCTTCTCTTTCGGAACAAGGAGAAACGGTCTTCATGACGGCGATGAAAACCATCTTCTCTTCCGGAACAAGGAGAAACGGTCTTCATGACGGCGATGAAAACCATTTTCTCTCCCTAAAAAGAGAAAAACGGTCTTCATGACAGCAATGAAAGCCATTTTCTCTTCCGTAACAAGGAAAAACGGTCTTCATGGTGTAATGAAAGCAATCTGGATAGATATACCTCCGCATGTCCGAAAGCATTCCCAATCAAACAAAAAAGGAAGGGCGTTTACCCTTCCTTCACATCCCAAACATATAGGTCTTCGATTTTACAATCTAATTCTTTTGAAATCGTCATGGCGTTATTTAAGGTCATGACCTTCTTGCTTAAATACTCATTCAATTTGGATTCAGGGATCCCAGTGCTAGCTGCTAACACATCAAGCTTAGTGTTATTTTTTGATAATAGGGTTTTTAAATTACTTCTTTTCGCTTTATAATTAGCCAAAGTGACACCTCGCTTTTAACCTACCTTAACATAGTTACCATTAAAAAGAAAGGATTCGGCCAGTTTGCCCCTATTTCTAAATGATTATTTTCAATATTGTAACCATAAAAACCATACATTTTTCCTAACTAACATCTACAAATCAAAAATAATCCCCATTAGCGAATAAATAATCACAGTTGAGAATAACACGGTCATATGGAGCAGCGAAAAAATAAACAACGACTTTGCCCATTTCTCAGAGTCCATATTTTTATAGCCGTAAATCGATAGTACAAGCCAAGCGATACTTAAGATTAAAGCCACTAGCATCAATCCTACACTTAACGTTCCGAAAAGAAAACTGATCGCTATTAAGATGATTAAATAAACATTCGTTTGTATGTATGTTCGCTTGATACCTTTTACCACCGGAAGCATTGGTACTCCCGCTGCTTCGTATTCCTTATGCTTACGAATGGCGATGGCATAAAAGTGTGGCATTTGCCAAATGACGGACACGACAAAAAGTCCGATAATGGCGGGATGCGTGATATCGGGATACATGGCAGCCCAGCCAATCAGAGGCGGCATGGCTCCAGAAATACTGCCGATTTCGGTATTGTAGATCGTTTTTCTTTTACTCCACATCGTATAGGGAACTACATAAAAAAACAAACCTAAAAATCCTAATATTGCTGCAAGTGTCGTGGTCATTGCAAGTGCGCCAATACCAATAATCGTCATGAAAATCGCAATCCATAAGACCGTTTGCGGTTTGATTTCCCCTGTTACTGTCGGTCTAGTTTTTGTTCTCTCCATAATCGAGTCAATGTCTCGGTCATACAAATTATTGAAAGCACCGGCTGCCCCAATCACTAGGATAGTACCAATCAAAGCAAGAAAAATTTCTGGAATCTTATCAAGTATATCAAGCTGATAGGTGTAAAGTGAAAGTGTTAATCCAGCAAACATGGTAATTAAGTTAGATTTAATGATTCCCGTCTTAATGGTGGCGGCTAAAATCTTTGGAAATGACTGTTTTGGTGCCATTATGGAAATTTCTTTGGAGCTGCTATCATGTCTCATACGTTCAAATGTTCCTTTTCCCATTTTTAGTCTCATTGTACCATTAGTAGAGAAAGATTTCCTTAAACAAGAAACTGTGTCAATTTTCTGACACAATTACTGGAGACAAAGCAGCTCCCGACTAAAAATAATGAGCATGAAATCAACAGATTTCATGCTCTTATCATCAATCACTATTTCTTTTTCACCATAATGGTTTTTGTATTCGTGTATTCGGCAACCCCTTCAAGTGAGTTCTCTACACCGATACCTGATTGCTTGTGTCCGCCAAATGGCAGATTTGGTGCAAGTACTTGGAATTCGTTAATCCAAACAGTTCCTGTTTCTAACTGCTCTGCAATCGATTGGGCAAGATTCAAGTCTTTCCCCCAAACAGATCCGGCTAAACCGTATTCCGTGTTGTTTGCGCGTTGTATTACGTCATTATAATCACTGTATTTGATTACTGGCAGGACAGGACCGAAGGCTTCTTCCTTTACCACTCTTGAATCCTCCGGCGGATTATCGATGATGGTAATCGGAATGAAATAACCTGGCTTATCTTCGACATTTCCTCCACATGCAATCTTAACACCTGACTTTTTCGCATCCTCAATTAATTCCTTGACTCTTTCATACTGCATTTTATTTTGAACTGGCCCAATTAAAGTTGCTTTATCCATCCCATCGCCAACAGGAATATTTTTCGCATATTGGACAAGAGCTTCTAAAAATTGGTCATAGATTTTCTCATGCACATACAAACGTTTTGTAGCTATACATACCTGCGCCGTATTTGAAAAACAAGACCAGAATAATGGTTCAACAACTTCTTGTGGATTCGCATCCTCCAATACAATCGCAGCATCATTTCCACCTAATTCTAGCGTCACCCGCTTTAAATTAGCTGCAGCACTTTGCATCACTTTTTTACCAGTTGCAGTTGAGCCTGTGAAGCTGATTTTGTTGATTTCAGGGTGGGCAGTAATCCATGGACCCAGCTCATCTTCAC
Organism: Robertmurraya dakarensis; assembly: GCF_900156875.1. Lineage (GTDB taxonomy): Bacteria > Bacillota > Bacilli > Bacillales > Cytobacillaceae > Robertmurraya > Robertmurraya dakarensis. The sequence continues at coordinate 1,211,757 of NZ_LT707409.1, forward strand.
CGGTTAAGACATTAAATACTCCCGGCGGGAAGATATCGCGGGCGATTTCACCCATGATTAACGTAGTTAAAGGTGTATAGGGAGAAGGTTTTACGATAATCGTATTCCCTGTTAATAAAGCAGGAGCAATTTTCCAAATGGCTAACAAAGCAGGGAAATTCCAGGGAACGATTAACCCAGCTACGCCGACTGGTGTACGATATTTGACAATTTTGTGAGCATCCGTATCCTCTAGCACTTCAGGCGCCAGACGAAATTTAGCCATTTCTTTACACCAGTTAGCGGCTGCATCAATTTCAGTGTAAGACCCAAAAGGCGCACTAATTGGTCTTCCCATTTCCAAGGTGAATAGCTTCGCTAATTCCTCTCTTCTGCTGGCAATTCCATCAGCAAACGCCTCAATTTTTGCAGCTCTTTCTTCAACTGAAAGCTTTGACCAGCTTTTAAAAGCTGATTTTGCAGCTGCCACCGCTTCATTTAAATGTTCTTGCGTGGCCACGGGAACTCTTGCAACCTCTGTTTCATTTGCGGGATTGAGAACGGACAGTAACTTATCCGTTTTAATGGCTTGACCATTAATGGTCATCGAGAATTCTCTTGTAATAGTTTGCATGTGTTCCTCCTAATATTTTACTAGAAAAAATCCAATCGGGTTAATGCAAGGGCAGGTTGTACATTCGACAATTGCAAGGGAGGTGTAATATGAAAGTTAGATGTATCAGTAACCCGATTGATTAAAAGTGAAGGTAATGTAAGTAAGTATTTTAAATACTATAACTGCGGAGTATGTTTATTTAAATTTTGTGATGATATTGAATCCGTTTGTTCTAAAATTAGACATGTCATTATAGACATCCGTAACTTGTTCTAAAGAGATTTCTCTCTCTACAAGTGATTTTGGATTTAATCTTCCTTGTCCAATTAATGTTAAAAGTCCATCGTATTCTGTAACAGGATTTCCTAGGCTTCCGACAATTTCCAATTCCATTACCGTAACCATATCAATTGGAATGTCAACCACACCTGCTTCAGCTGCAGATGTCAAACCAATTTGAACGTGGCGGCCGCCTTTTCTTAAGGATGTGATAGAGTTTAAAATTGTTTCTTTAATCCCTAGTGCATCAATGGAAGCATGTGCTCCACCTCTTGTAATTTCTTTAACCGCTTCTCCAACATTTTCATTACGTGCGTTAACAGTTGCTACAGCTCCTTCTCTACGAGCCATTTCCAATTTTGTATCATCAACGTCAACAGCAATAACTTGTGCACCTACAGCAGCTCCAACTTGAACAGCTGATAGACCAACACCGCCTGTACCGTTAACTACTAGCCAATTACCAGCCTTCAGGTTAGCACGAGCAACTCCGTGGAATCCAGTCATATAGCGGCATCCGATTGCTGCAGCTGTAACAAAATCTACTTCTTCTGGAAGGCGAACTAGGTTAAAATCACCATTTGGCACTTTCATATATTCAGCATATGCACCATCTTTTACGACTCCAAATGTCTGTGAATGATCACAACGGTTTGATTGACCACTTAAGCAGTATGAACAATGTGAACAAGACTCATGGAAAGGTGTCGTTACACGATCACCACGTTTGAAGTTTTTAACGGCCGAACCTACTTCCTCGACGACTCCACCCATCTCATGACCAGGAATTAACGGCAGTTGAGGTGTTAACCCTAACCACGCAAGATCTCCCTGCCACACATGCCAGTCACTACGGCATACTCCACTTGCTTCAACCTTTACAATAACATCATGTGGTCCCGGTGTTGGATCTGGTACATTTCCTACTCTTAAAGGCTTTTTAATTTCAATTACTTGAGCTGCTCTCATTTTACAATTCCCCCTAATAATAGATTTGTCTGTCTATTCTAGATGTGCCTCCTAAACCATATACATCTTTACTCTAAACTAGAACTCTTATTTTACGAGAACTACTAGAAATGTCCTCTAAACAACCGCTAGAGGGCATCACCTCCTTCAAAAAGAAAACCACCGAAGTAAGCGGTTTCAAACAATGCATGGAAATAATATACAACTATTATATTTCGTTCCCAATGGGCTTGTCAATTAAATTCACTTAATTTTCTAATAAATCAGAATAGAGTGTAAATATAACAAAAAGGACATCAGTACGATGTCCTTTCGAAGATTACTATTTATTATCATTATATACTTTAGCTGTTTTTACGAAGAGATTCTTCTACTGATATGTAAGTTGTTGATTGATGGTTAAGGATGCTTCTTATTTTTCCATTAGTAAATTGGACAATTTTCCCTAAAAATAACGCAACCATCATAGTTCCAAGTCCAACCGGTCCACCGAGTAGAAACCCCAATAAGGCCGCAGTGAATTCAATTAGCAGTCGAGATCCCCCTAACGTCCAGCCGAAACGATGATGCAAGGCTACCATCAATCCATCGATAGGAGTTTTCGGGAATTTTGCTTCCAAATAGAGACCGATCCCAGTCCCAATTAACAATATCCCAAGCATAAAACTACTCCATTGTGTCAACATGGAATAGGTTAAGTCGATATGTCGAATAACAAGGTAGATCCACGCATCTAGGAAAAAGCTTCGTATAATGATCGCGATTACTGCTCCATATTGGAGTCTTTCTTTCTCAATCAAGGCAATCAACAAAACGACCAGTCCCTGCGAAATGATAGACCACATTCCAATCGTTAGTCCGAGCTGCTTATGTAAGCCGGCTGCAACCGCGTCCCAAGGTCCCGCTCCGACTGAAGAAAACACGACCAACGCGATTCCTAAGGAGGTTACAGACATGCCAATTAAGTAGATTGCTATTCGTTTTGCCATCTGTACACCCGCTTCATCTGTTCTTAATAAGTATAATTTAGTTTATCAGATGCTTCCGTTTCTGAGAAGAAAATCCTTTCGTTTCCTATCCAAACAAAAAAGCCCTAGTACCATTTGATTCAATGAACTAGGACTCTACCGCTATAAAATCTCATTTCTTCTTACCCCTTCTCATCCTTTTGTCGTTGACGTAATCGCTGCCTTTAAGATTACTAGAAGAGAATAGATAAGCTAGATAAGAACTTAATTTAAATGAATGATCATCAGCAAATTGCGCAAACAGAATCTTAGTTTCCATTGTCTTCTCTCTCCTTTTTTTGTTTATGATAAAGTTTTACATATGACCATTTATTCTAACATCTTCATTTCTTCGAGAAACGGGATAATATTTACGTTTTGTCGAGTTTTCATGCTGTCCTGATTTTTTCAACCATAATGTAGTGAACAGCACAGAAGCTGCACTTAGGCCATAGATACTCATTCTTTTCATTTTCTTTGTTTTGCCTCTCCTTGACATTTTCATCATCTCCTCTTTGTATCCTTATTTTACAAGTATACGAAAATACTGACCTCTTACCTGTAAGATTTTATAACAATGTTTTTCAACATCTATAATGCTCCCAGTAATCCTTTCCCTATTTAAAGAATACCGGAAATTTTATAATAAAACGTTAGATTTACATAAATTTTACCAATAGTTAATATTATTGCGGTAAATTAATATCGATAGGATATTTCTACTAAGTTATGCAGTAATTCTTTATTCCTAGAAAAAATGTTCCGAAAGTGGTTTTGATTTAAACTGTAGAATCCGGGGTGACTGTTATGCATTTAGTGATAGGAGATATTGCAGAAAGAGGGATTACGGTAACTCCTTCCGTCAAATGTGAGGAGGTTTATTCCATTTTTATCAATGATTCATCTTTGGAAGGAATAGTTGTCCTTCAAAGAACAACCTTTGGGGCTAGTGATGAGAACGCTTTTTTTTCAAAAACTGTCCACTAAGTATGGCTTCGACCTTTTTATGAAAAGGACCATCGATCTTGTCATGGACCAGGAGTTCTTAGTAGTTGATTACCATATACCTCTTACCGACGTAAGCAGTCTTGCCATGAATCGAAAACAAGGAAATCTTTATGACTTAGTACTTGTTACTAAGTACGGTCAATTCTACGGAATCGTTAGTATTCGTGAATTGATTATCAAGCTATCAGAAATACAAATTAGCATTGCTCGATATGCCAATCCTTGAGCGGTCTGCCCGGCAACTTTCTTATCGAAAAAACATTGATGAAGATACTATCTTCTAAGAAGTATACCATTCTGTATTTAGATTTGGATTCCTTCAAGTCATTTAACGATACCTATGGATTTAGAGAGGGTGATGCGTTAATTAAAGAAACGGCGCAAATTATTAGTGATGTGATCATGACGAACGATAATGATCCATCCTTTGTAGGGCATATTGGCGGTGATGATTTTATCGCCGTTCTCCCGCATCATCGTTATGAAGAACTATGCAATTCAATCATTAACCGCTTTGAACAGGCGAAGCTGCGATTCTATTCAGAAGTTGACCTACAAAATGGATATGTAAAAAGTACTAATAGAGTTGGAGTGTTAGAAAACGTTCCTTTGGTTTCAATTTCCATTGCTGTCATCACAAATAAACGATTTTCTTACGAAACGGTAGAGGAGTTAAGCAAAGCTGCTGCTATGGTAAAGCAGAAATGCAAAGCTATCACGAAAAGTGTTTGCATCTGCATTGAGGACCCATCTGAAATAAGATAACAAAAAATGAGCTGGAAAAGTTTCCAAGCTCATTTTTACTGCATTTTATGCAAGCACATTAGATAATTGGTGATTTACCATGGGCACTTGCCCGTTGCATAACTCTTCCTTTGGTTTTCCTAGTGCATAACCCTGACCTAAATGTACGCCTAAAGTTCTTAAAAAGTTTAACTCCGAAGTCGTTTCAATTCCTTCCGCGATCACCTTTGTTTCTGACTGTGAGGCAAATCCCAAAAGAAGTTCAACTAGGTACTGTTTTTCCGGATGTTCACAAATGTTTCGTATGAGTGATTTATCAATCTTCATAAACTCAGGCTTTAAATATAAAAGAGTCTGCAAACTGTTATAACCCGTACCTGCGTCATCGACCGCAATTCTAAATCCTTGCTGCCGATAATGTTCAATAATTTTTTCAAACTGATGATAGTTCATTACCGCCTCTTTTTCCGTAAGCTCGAGAACAATTTGCTTTGGTGAAAGGTGATGCTTTGCCAGCAATTCTAACGTAATCCCTCGTTGGTAATGAGGGTCTGCGAGTACTTGAGGCTGTATATTTAGGAAGATTAATTGCTCACTTCGTTTTTGTGTATTCTTGATTTGTTTTGCGTATCTTTCCAGCGCTAAGTTGCGGATAAACCTATCCACCATAAAGACTTCATTGCTTCTCCCTACATACTCATAAAATTTATCGGTCGTAGGAAAAAGAAGTGTTTTTACCGGACGATTTAATATTTCGAAACCAAAGGTCTTCCCTTCTTCAAGTGACACAATTGGCTGAAAGAAAGTATTGATTTTTTCAGAAGCCATCAGCCTCTTTACTTCCTTGCATTTATTGAATTCTTGAAAAAGAGCCTTCCGATGATGATTTAAATATTTTAGAAAATGGATATATTTCATGATTCTGCTGCTTTCCATAAAGCCACCCTTTGTTGTATGTCTATTAGCTTAGTTATATTATAATTTTGAAATACTGTCCCTTTAATAATTCTTCGTAAATTTTATGTAAAGATTACATACTGTGGGAATATAAGGAAAAGATCTGCCTGAATGCAAAAAATCTATCAACGCTCCAACAGAAAAAGCCTATCTCACGCAAGATAAATATAGTACTATGAAGGATGTACTAGAGTAAAAACTGGCTTATGGAAGGAAGTACCAAATTGTTAGAAACACTTCTGTTAAATTTTCTTTTTCTCTTATTGCCAATACTGTTTTTTGTTATATTTGAAAACAGTGTAAAATTTGTAAATAAGCCTCTAATGGCAATCATCTTAGCTCTGTCAATGATATTATGCATGTCCTATCCTATCCATTTGGAAAGTGGATTTATCTTTGATTTACGCTATATCCCTTTTATTTTCGTATCACTTTACGGAGGATACAAATATGGTTTTCTCCTCCTCATTGTTCTCAATATCTATCGGTTTGTGATTGGTGGAGAGGGATTTGTAGAATCATTATTATTTTCCATTTGTATTTGGATTCTTTTATCAATGAGCAAAGTTGAGTTTTTTCAGTCAAAAGCGCGTAATCGAATCGCTTATGCTGTATTTATGGCTTTTATCACAATGCTTCTTTATCTTTCTATCTTAAGCATGATGATCGATATAAATCGTGAGTTTTGGACACTTGCTGTAAATGCCCTTTTGACTCACGTTATCATGACGATGATTATTACATCATTAATAGAAAAAATATATGCCAATACCAAGGCGCGCGAGGCTGTTGTTCAATCGGAGAGATTACAATTAATCAGTGAATTAGCTGCGAGTGTTGCCCATGAGATCAGAAACCCATTAACGGTCACAAACGGCTTTTTACAGTTGTTAAGTCAATCGGATATAGCTCCAACGCAAAAAAGTTACGTCGATTACTCGTTGTTGGAGTTGAATCGAGCAGAAAGTATTATTAATGACTTTCTTGCCTTCTCTAAACCTCAATGTGAACATACAGAGAATACCGATTTAAAAGTTGAAACTGAGTATGCAAAAAATATTCTCCTTCCTTATGCCAATATGCATAAAGTCGATATCAAGCTTAGCTTCCATAATTCATTAAGGAAAGAACTTGATACAAACCAACTGCAGCAATGTTTAATTAATCTTTATAAAAACGGAATTGAAGCAATGAAGGACAATGGCGGAGTATTATCCATTGATGTTTCTAGTCAGAGGAACAGTATTATTCTTAAAATTAAAGATACTGGAACTGGAATGAACCAAGATGAAATGTCCCTTTTAGGTAAACCGTATTATTCTACTAAAAAAGAAGGAACGGGTCTCGGGATGTTAATGGTGTACAGTACCATCAACAAGCTGAATGGAAAAATAGAGGTAGAAAGTAAAAAAGGAATAGGGACCACTTTTACGATCACCATTCCCGTATAAGGGGGCACTTGAGGAAGACCTTATTGCCAACTCAAGGCGCCCTTTTTTTATTCATTGCCTTGGATCATTTAAAGTAACTTTCGTTGACTTCTTTGTTTTCTTTTCAATACCATCTGAAAATACGTTTTCTAGATAATCTTTCGGCATAATACAATCAAGACACGCTTCTGGTGTGAGAACTAATTCCAAGGTCACCTTGTCTTCTTCAGCAGAGGTGACTATAATATCATATCCATCGGTTTGAAACCCTGGCCGGAAGGTTCTTAAAACTTCTTCCGCTGCTTGTTTCAAGTTGAGATGAGTGCTATTCTCAATGGCCCTTGTTGTCACTTTTGACCTGGTGAAAGTCCCCATAACAGCACTATGTTCTCCATAGCCCCCCGCGTGCACTATGACAATATCTTCTGGATTCTTCGCAATATAAACTACCTTTTTCCCATTTTTATCAACGATGCAGTTTGATTTCCATGCTTGAATGGCTTCAATCGTTTTAGCATCAAAGGTGTCAAGATCTACTCTTGCTTTCTTCCATAATACTTCTCTGATCTTTTGTTTGTTGTAGCCTTTTTCACTGAGCATTTTTGCATGTACAGGACTAATGACGATGACTGGCTGCATTTCAAAAATTAAAAAGTTTGAGGCAGTTAACAACAATACATCGGTGAGCTCGTCAAGGTAGATCTCAGCATTGCTACCTAAGTGGATGACGTTGTAAGGTGCAGTGGTCGCAGCAACGGTAACGGTGCTTTGATCTTTAGCAAACCCTCTTTCGACATGAAGTGATTCCCATGGACTTTCTTCCTCGAATTCAGCAATACAAGCAGTGTACTTTGCCGGATTTCCTAGAGTGGACATATCACCTATTCCAGGTCTGGCTCCGCCGATATTAAATAACATTAACCGAACAGCCCGCCCAATTGTTGCATTCGCGTGCCAGCCGGGACCAAACAATCCGATTCCGCTATGAATTCCCAGTTCTTTACGAGCTGGACCATTGACAATGACCATCGGACCTGCAGGGTTAGTAGTCGTCTGAACTCCGTATAGGTTAAAGTCTTTATCAAGCATGGCTTCAACGGTTGTCAGCATCAACTCAAAATAGTCTGGTGAGCAGCCAGCCATAACACAGTTGACTGCGACGTTTTCAACCGTAGTTTCACGCCAGAAAGGCGGCATAAGACCGATCACTTCATTGGGATCTCGCTTCGTTTTCGCTAGCATTCTTTCAACTCGTTCAACAGTTGGAGGAATAACCGGAAGCCCGTCTGTCCAGTCGTTTTCAACAAAATACGAATTAATTTCATCAATGTTATCGCTTTCAAACTCAATGAACTTTCCAATTGAACCTGTCACGTACTCATCCAGTGTGGAAGGTGATAACAACCCATCTACAACCTGTTGGAAAGCTGCCGTTAAATGCTGATGGGCCTGCTCTTTTTTTATCCCTCCCATTGGGAAAGGTACTTCAACCTTGGCAAGACCTTTACATCCCTTTGCTTCAGCTTCAAACTCTGCCAACTTAATAAACACATCGGAAATGATAGTGGCGGTTGGCAGTCCCCTCTTTTCAAGCTCTATGCTATCGTGGACACTCCACGATGTACACGACCCTCAATCACCTAATGACACGACAGCAGCATCATATCGTTCGCTGACAATTTGTTCAATTAACTCCTTGGGAGCGGGAAAGCTTGCATTCTCTTTTTCGAAAAGTATATATTCTTGAATACCATGATTTTCTTTTAAAAGTTCGCCTGCCTTTAAAAGGACTTCTGCTGCATTGGCCTTTTTATTACTAAAAAGAGCGATTCGCTTTCCAGTTAGTTCAGAAAGCTTTGGTGATAATCCTGTGTTCTCTTGATCCTGAACTCCGTTTGCGACAGGTACATATACTTTTATCAATTCTATCACCTCTATTTATTTACTGAATTTTCAGTTAACTAATAAAAGTTTAAACCACTCGGCGTTTTATGTCAACACATACCCCATTGCAGGAACATATTGCGAGTAATATGATTACGAATTCACAGCGGAACTTTGAATAACATAATCCAGCCTAAATATTTTTCATGAAGAAGCTTTTTCCGTCCATACTAGTGATGAGGTGAAAGATGTTGCTGAAGACAGACAGACTAATTGATCAAATTCGTAATCATGCTGTACCTTTTAAAAGTAAGTCCGATCTCGAACCATTAATAAAGAGTGCGGCAAAAGCAAAATACATATTGCTTGGTGAAGCAAGTCATGGCACTAGTCAGTTTTATACCACTCGTGCTGAGATGACAAAAGAATTAATCGAGCAGCACCAATTTTCTTTTATTGCTGTTGAAGGTGATTGGCCATCTTGTTATGAAGTCAACCGCTTCATTAAAGGATTAGCACCTGAGTACAGCAATGCACAAGAAGTGCTGACAAAAGCGTTCAACCGCTGGCCTTCTTGGATGTGGGCAAATAAAGAGATTCTTGAACTAGTTGAATGGTTATATCAATATAATCAAACACATCAAGAGAAAAAGGTTGGTTTTTACGGGCTTGACGTGTATAGTCTTTGGGAATCAATGGACGCGATCATCGAGTACTTAAAACAAATCGATTCCCCTGTTCTTGAAAAAGCGCTTGAGGCGGTTAAATGCTTCGAACCATTTAATCGGAAACCTGAAATGTACGGGGTTTCGGCTGCTTTTTATGGAGAGGATTGCATGGAAGAAATTCTAGAACTTCTATACACAATCCAAAAAAATAAGGAAATACGCCATGATGATCCCGAAACAGCGCTTAATGTAAGAATCAATGCGATTGTGGCTGCTAATGCGGAACATTATTATCATACAATGGTTACAAACGATAATGAATCCTGGAATATTCGGGACCGGCATATGGTCGAAGCACTTGAATATATTTCTGATTATTATAAGTCTGATGCTAAAGGAATTATATGGGAACACAACACCCATATCGGAGATGCTCGTGCAACGGATATGGCTAATGAAGGAATGGTAAATGTCGGTCAATTGATGCGCGAGAAATTTGGGCCTGAAAATGTTTTTAGTATAGGATTAGGTACTTATCAAGGCAGTGTCATTGCTGCGAAAAACTGGGGTGACCCTGTTGAGATCATGACTGTTCCTAAAGGAATTGAGGGCAGCTGGGAGGAAGCTCTTCATCTTGCAAATCCAAGCAACCAGTATTTGATATTCACCGATGAGAACAAAGAGCTCTTTAACTTTGAGATTGGTCATCGTGCGATTGGTGTTGTCTATCAACCAGAATACGAACATTTCGGAAATTATGTACCTTCCCGCCTTTCCGAACGATATGATGCTTTTATTCATATTGATCAAACAAACGCATTGTCACCATTGTCATATTAAAGATTGCCCTTACCCAGAACGAGTGGGAGCCTGATACCCGAATAAAATTGAGCATCAGGCTTTATCTCACTCAGTAATCTTTTTAAACCTCTCAACTTGACCACGGATCTCTCCTTCAGGATTTTGCACTGTGTGAACATTTACATACGCTTTCTCCTCTCTCATCAAATCTACTAAAGTTTCAAACGATTTCCCCTCCAATGGGCCAACAAGATCTTCAGCCGTAATAATTCCATCTACCATACCTCTTGTTACACTAATTCCAGGATGTATGGGACCAAAAAGAAAAGCGACGACTGGTCCATTCTCCCCTCTTTCACCTAAATGGATATGTGCCTCGGTAAAATTGTTGAGTTGATTAAGAACTAGCCGAAAACCCATCCTTTTATCATTGCTGCTAACTTTAAACTTGGCTAACCCAAAAGCATTCGTGGATACTGCCGGAACTTCCTGAGACCCACTTAGTCTTGCGAAAAATAGCTTACTCATATTAGTCCTCCTAAAGAATTCCTATTATAAGCATTCTATTTTTCATCGGGCAAAGTGCTTGTACGAATATCATTAGTTTAGGGAGCATGTACCTTGTAACTGTACCTAATTGTTTCGATGAAGTCTTTGCGAAGGCTATTTATCCAAATTTAAAGACAGGGTGGTTTTCTCCCTGTCTGTTTTTAAATTAAAAAAACGTTTTTATAATTTCTTCTTTGTTATGACAGTCCTTGCAAATATATTCGATGTCTAGTGCCCCCTCTCGAACAATATGTTTGGTTTCTTTATGACAGTTTTCACATAGCCTTTGTTCTGTAATTTCTAACATCGCAATGTCCACCTTCCTTTATATTGGTAGCGTTTGAATCAAAAGAATAGTTTATTCGCACTGTTGATTCATTTCATTTTGAATAATTTTTCACAAACAGCAGAATATATGGTTAAAAATGTAGGAGATACCAATATGAATAAAAAAGTAATTAATGAATTAAATAACTTCCTTGAAGGAAATTTCATGGCGATACATGCCTATGATCAATATATCCATGAAATTGAGGACACTGAAATTAAGCAATTACTGCAAAAAATACAGGATAGTCATAAGCAGCATGCCAACATCATTGCTAGAAGAATTCAAGACCTTGGCGGCGTACCAGCGAATGATGTAGGCTTGAAAGGAAAAATGGTTGAATGGATGAAAAATTTGACAGAATCCACTAAAGGAAATGATGATATTCTGAAGGATGCCCTTGTCGGAGAGAAACGAGGAATTGAAATCTCAAAGGAACTTGTAAAAGGTGATTTAGATCAGGAAAGCTTAGAACTGGTGCAGAAGATACTAAGTCATGATGAGGAACATGTGGAACAGTTAAATAGATTGCTTCATTAGTTCATACAAACGGATATATATTATGCAATATTTTTCTAAATATATTTACAATTCTAAAAATATGTATTATTATTGTATTATAAGAATAATCAAACAAATTAAAGAAATTGCATTTTCTTTTAATAGTATTTTCAAAAAAATTTATAAGAAAAGGGATATGATCATGAGAAAACAACTACTTAACATGAGAGCATTAATCAGCGCAAATAAGAAAGAAATACTAGGAAACAAAAAGGAAATTGCACGGATTGAAAAACAAATCGATGACAAACATGTGCGAAAATTACAAGCCTTAAGGAAAAGAGACAATAATTCTTTAGCCATTGATTAATAGTATTGCTTTTTGATTTTACCGAAATAGAGTATAACATTCCGCAAAAGCCATTATTGAATTATAAATTCAATAATGGCTTTTGCTATGTTTTTTTAAGCTTTTTCCTGTTTTAATATTCTCCAATTACCGTCGAAGCTGGACATACTTTAAAGACATCTTAGAGTTTCCCCAACTTAATTTCACGCATGTATAGCATTACGGGTTATGGTATATTAGAATGTTAATAGGTACATAGAAACCACCTTGAAAGGATAATTTGTAATGTCAGATACTAAAGCATTAGAAAGCCAGCCAGTTTGGCTGCAAACCTATATAGATTCACCTGAAAAGCTGCAACAATTATATAAGCGGACCTTAATTATTGTGGTCATTTCACAAATTTTTGGAGGAGCAGGGCTCGCTGCAGGGATAACGGTCGGTGCATTGCTTGCGCAAGAGATGCTCGGAACGGATAGTTTTGCGGGACTGCCAATAGCGCTATTTACATTAGGCTCAGCCGGTGCTGCATTAATCGTTGGACGCATGTCCCAAAAATTCGGCCGCCGTTTAGGGCTTGCAGGAGGTTTTCTAACAGGGGGTGTTGGAGCCGTTGGAGTTGTCCTCTCAGCGGTATCGAACAATATTTTCTTTCTGTTTGTCTCATTATTAATCTATGGTGCTGGTACAGCTACCAATTTACAAGCACGCTACGCGGGTACAGACCTGGCTAGTTCGAAACAGCGGGCAACGGCTGTCAGCATTGCCATGATATCAACGACCTTTGGTGCGGTTGCAGGACCTAATCTTGTTGAGCCGATGGGACAATTTGCCACTGCAATGGGACTCCCTGCTCTCTCAGGTCCGTTCATTCTAGCTGCTGCCGCATATATTGTCGCTGGGCTGGTACTTCTAGCACTGCTTCGCCCGGATCCGCTCATTGTCGCACAGGCCATGCTGCATGTCAGCCAAAACAACAAGGATAGTTTGGCTGCGGATAATCCTAATTTGCAAGTATCCAATCAACGAGGCATTGTGTTCGGCGCTGCGGTGATGGTGTTAACACAGTTTGTAATGGTTGCAATTATGACCATGACGCCTGTTCATATGGGCCACCATGGACATGGCCTAAAAGAGGTCGGCATGGTCATTGGCTTCCATATCGGTGCGATGTACCTTCCTTCTCTATTAACCGGCATTCTTGTTGATAAAATCGGCCGGAATGCGATGGCAATTGCGGCAAGCGTTACACTGCTTGGTGCTGGAGCATTATCTGCATTTGGTCCCGCTGATTCGATCCCTGTCTTGGTCATCGCACTTTCGCTGCTCGGAATTGGCTGGAATTTCGGCTTAATTAGCGGTACCGCCATTCTTGTTGATGCAACAACCATTAAGGACCGTGCCAAAACGCAGGGCTCTGTCGATGTACTCATCGCTTTGTCCGGAGCAACAGGCGGGGTGCTTTCTGGAGTAATTGCAGCCCAATCGAGCTACGCTGTACTATCGCTGGCAGGCGGGGTACTTTCGCTGATTTTGATCCCAGTACTATTTTGGTCTCGGCGTGAAAGAACTTGATTTGAGTAAAAAATACTAGACGGATATCCGTAAAATTCGGCTGATATCCGTCATTTTTTCCCATCATATCTACTGTGGCATGGAAAAGTAAATATTGTAGTTTTTCATTAAAGGGACTATTTCTCTATATTTATGTGATACTTTCATAAACAAATCTCTGTTTCTTGTATCTAATGCATTATCTACGAGAAAACCTAAATAATATTTTTCTAACTCTAAATCTAGTAATGATTGTAACTGATTTGATTCCATAGCATTTTCCAGATTCTTAATATAAACAAACATTTTTTCTTTGTTATTGATGACAATGAGGATGTACCAGCCGATTCCACAAATGAATTTCCCTTGATTTCTAACCTTCACAATGTCGCCTTTCTTCAATTTCTGTATAGAGCGAATTGCGTTCTCTTTTTTATAACCGTAATGGATACACTCTACCCTTATTCCATCAGAATCTGTCACCATGAAATACGATCCCATACGCTCCTCCTCGAAGGTGTACTTTTTTATATTAATGAAACAAATCCTCATATTTATTAAATTCATTGGCACTCACTTGAATCTCTTGGCATTTATGAACGAAGGGACATCTGCCGCAATCCGTTATAGACTTATCTTTATAATAGTTGTTAGGCTCTTCCAGCAGAATCTTCATATACTTAAGGTACATTATTCCTATCTCTAAATTCTCTGAAGTGGGTGTAATAGCGTGTCTTTTTCCGTCTAAAAGCGAAATGATTTCAATTTTATCAGGAAGCTTTCCAAACGCTTTATCTGAAAAAACAGATATAAGGTGATAATATAGTTGGATTAATTGCTCGTCGGCTTCCATCAGGTATTTTTTTATCGAGAATGACGTTACCGACCATTCCGCTACTTCAAAAGTGACTGAAACTTGTGTTTCTAACTCCGCAATAAAAGTATTCAACTTTTGGTACAAAAATAACGGTGGCATCTGTTTTTTCTTCGACGGTAAAAACTTCAGCAGATGATCGGTCGTCTTGGCTAATATCATATAGTAATTTTCCTTTGATTCGAATAATTGCACATCTACATCTTTCCAATAGTGCTGTATTAATTTCATCAGATTCAAGGGTTTTTGTTCTTTGAGTGGAAGTTGATAAAAATGATGAACGATTCTATTGATAACAGATTGGACAACATTTCTCCAATCGCTGTGGCTGGAATTCAGCATTAATATGTATTCATAGTAAAATGCATGTGGACATCTTATAAATGACTCTAAATGGTAGTCAGTCATGGTTTTTATGGAGACATTCAGGTATTTGTTTGTCATGTTCTACTCTCCTCTTTATACATAATCAACATTTAAAGAACATCCTCCTTGTTCGTTCAAGAGGGTAATGTCTTAATCAAATTTTAAATGATAATGATTTTCAATGTCAATAATATGTGCAAAGGTTTAAAAAAATGAGGAAAAGTTTGATTAAAATAATGGGAAAATATCATTAGCTGTCTTTTTTACAAAACAAAAAGAGTGCCTTAACGTTAGGCACCCCTTTTTGTAAATATTATTATAAATTGTCTCCCACTTAGGGATTATTCATCATCTATTTCGCCATCACCAATTTCATCTTCCTCTTCAATTTCCTCAATTTGTTCTCCTTCCTCTGGCATTTCTTCATCACCGCAGCCTGTTAATGAGAAAAGAAAGAAACTTAGGCACAATAATAAAAAGTACTTTTTCATCTCTTGAAAACCTCCTTTTTATTATTTTTAACCTGCTTGTTGGAAATATGTAGGAAAATATGAAATAGGATTAAATTCTTATTTTTTATTAACAGTGCCTAACTTCGTAACACCCTCTTCTTCGGATAAAGTAATCAACCCATCCAAAGCCATAACACCCTCGCCTTTTGGCAGTACGACCAGTGGATTAATTTCTAATTCTTCCCACGGACCTTCTAAAGACTGTGCGATTTTTGAAATACTGGACAAGGTCTTCGCTAGCTCACTTATATCGAAAATTTGACCATTACGAACACCTGCTAAAAGCGGATAACACTTCAATTCTTGCAGCATCTCTAATGCTTCTTTTTCAGAAATCGGTGCTAATCGCTGGGATACATCCTTCATGATTTCCACATAAATACCCCCTAGCCCGCACAGAATAATCGGGCCAAACACTGGATCTTTCCGGATACTTACAATCATTTCCTGTTTTGGACTTTCAACCATTTCTTCTATAAGAACCCCATCTACTTTATCTGAAACATCATGACTTTCAGCATTGCTCATAATTGTCTTGAAAGCTTCCCTCAAGGCAGCTTCATTTTTTATATTTAAAACCACCCCGCCTATATCACTTTTATGAGTAATCTCTTCCGATACAATCTTTGCTGCAACAGGGAATTTCAAATTCGAGAGGCCCTTGTCAATCTCATCTTCACGTTTTGCTACAAACCCTAAGGGAACTGGTATGTTGTGCTGAGCAAGCAGTTTTTTCACTTGTGGTTCTGTAACAGACTTCGTCCCTTTCAGAAGAGAATGTCTCTCCAAAGAGGAATTAGTATCATTCTCTACAGTTTGCAGTAGTTTTTGATAGCTTCTTTCATAGTCCAATAAGTACTTAGCTGCTTCAGCACCGCTTCTGATCGAACTGTAGGCAGGGATATGGTGTGCTGTTAAAAACTTTCTAACTTCAGCAATACTTCGTTCTGGCCCAGTGGTAATGACAATAATCGGTTTGTCTGTCGTTTTCGAAACATCTACAATCTCTTGGGCGAACGTTAATCCTCCAGCATTTGTCCCAATAGGCAAATGCAGGACTATCATATCGACTTCTTCTGTCTCAACAAGAGTTTCGATGCAATGCTTATAAAGCCGAGGATTATAAAGCAAAGTTTGGCCAATATCTACCGGATTTGCGGCTGAACAGTAAAGTGGCACCTCTTCAAATAGTTTTTCCTGAGTAGCTGAAGATAATGGAATGAGATCAAAATCTAACTCCGCTAACTTATCAGCCAGCATAATGCCCGTTGCCCCTGAGATAACCACCGTTGCGACTCGATTTCCTTTTGGGCGTTTTCTGCCGCGGAAAGCTTTTATCGCATCTACCATTTCCTCAATCTCCTGTACATGAGTCAATCCTAAACTTTTTGCTGCCATACGAAACACTTCATTACTTCCTGTTAATGATGCTGTATGGGATAGAGCGGCCCGCTGGCCCGCTTCAGATCTTCCCGCTTTTAAAATAATAATCGGCTTATGCTTTCGCAATGCCTTTTTTGAAATTTCCTCTAGTACTTTCCCATCTGGAACACCCTCGATATAGGTGGCTATAATATTCGTTTCCTCTTCTTCCACCAAGAAATCAATGAAGTCTAGTGAGGTGAGATCCATTTGGTTCCCGGATGTGAGGCCATAGTTAAATCCAATATTTTCTTCCATCGCTGTCGACAAAAGAGTGATACAAGTAGCACCGCTTTGACAAACAACTCCAACATCACCATCCACAATTTCCATCCTGCCAAGCGGTGTAAAACTTAAGAGAATTCTATTTTTTAAATTATAGGTTCCAATTGTATTGGGTCCCACTGCACGGATACCATTTTCTTGGCAAAGTGCAAGAATTTCATTTTGCTTCTGAAGGCCTTCCGCGCCTTTTTCTGCGAATCCACTAGAAAAAATAACAACATATTTCACTTTTTTCGCAATACAATCATGAATCGCATTTTCGACAAGATGCGAAGCAACAGCAATAATGACGGCATCAACAGAATCAGGGATGTCCGCTAAAGAGGGATAACAGGGGTATCCTTCGACAGATTGATATCTCGGATTCACTCCGTATACCTTCCCTTTAAAACCTCCATCCACAAAATTTTTAATGGCCGTATTACCTATTGACCCTTCCGTTCTTGACACGCCAATGACAGCAACAGAATCAGGATTTAACAGCTGGTACAAATTCGGATTGCTCATGAACAAATGACCTCCTCTATTTTTCCCATTTCACTAGGACAGTTACGACAGATTGGTAGTTTTCTAGCTTAAAGTGTTATCAAGAGAACACCTTCTTCCTTCCCGTTTCCTAATATCTGTTCATTTTTATTTAGCTGTACGTTAACTGCTCAACAACATCGTAGGCTTCACTGAAGCAATCACTAATTTTTCTCGGGCCGGCTCCGCTTCCTATTCTGAATAGATTCCTATTTTTGAAAGGATCGTTTGCATGAAAGCCTCGTGCCTGGATTATGAAATCAATGTTCTCTAACATTCCGGCTTTATTTGTTTGA
This sequence comes from Robertmurraya dakarensis, assembly GCF_900156875.1. GTDB lineage: Bacteria > Bacillota > Bacilli > Bacillales > Cytobacillaceae > Robertmurraya > Robertmurraya dakarensis. Next base: position 1,229,660 of record NZ_LT707409.1, read on the forward strand.
TCCTGTTGATAATGAACATTGTGACCTTCGATAGAGGCAATATCACTATTTGATATGAATTCAATCGTAGTTTCTCGGATTTCCTGCATCATCACTTTTCGATTAATAAAATCGATATTTGCACCAATGTCTTTTTTACCAGAACGACTGAGGACATATACCTTATTATTCTGTTCTGCCAGATAATGCGCAGCCTCTAACCCAGCTCCTCTTGAACCAAGAACTAACACTCTTTTATTCTCAATTAAGGGCTTTTCTCGTAAAAGTTCTACTACATTAAAAACAGGGATATTCCCTTGTTCGTTTACCACATCATCTTTAGGTGTCATGCCTGTTGAAATAATAATCTTTGCATCAGAGTATTTCTTTATTTCTTCCTCATTGATGTGTTGATTTAGAAATACTTTTACTCTTAATGAATCGATTTCATGAAGGAGATACTCTCTTGTGTAAAGCCATCTATGCTTATGGGGGGCTGCACTTGCAACATCGATCAATCCCCCTAATTCGCTGGAAGCTTCATAGATGCTGACCTCATGTCCTTTTTTTGCGGCAAAAACGGCAGCTGCAAGACCGGCAACACCACCGCCGACGATGACAACCTTCTGCTTTTTCTCTATCCCCTTTATAAATGGTCCTAAAATGTTTTCCTTTCCTGCCCTAGGATTGACAGAGCAGCGAACAGGCAGGTGTGTGGACACGCGTTCAACGCAGTAGCAACAAGAGGTACATTGATTAATGGAAGATACTTGATTACTTTCTACTTTTTTAACCCATTCTGGATCAGCCAATAACCCCCGGCCGATTGCAACGAAATCTGCTTTTCCTTCAGATAATGTTTCCTCAGCCATGTTTGGATTCCGTATCGCCCCGACTGCAATCACTGAAATCGAGACATTTTCCTTAATTTTCGCTGCAAGTGGAATTCTCCAACCATCTGGCAGCGGCATTGGTTCGACATTTCTTTCCATGGTTTCAAAAATAGAGGTAGATACATGAATTGCAGCCGCTCCTGCTTTTTCGAAACATTGAGCCAGCTTGATCGACTCATCAATTTGCAAACCGCCCGGCACAAACTCATCGACACTAAATCGGACAATAATAGGAAAGTTCCTGTCAACCTTCTCTCTTATACCCTTGATGATTTCTGTCACGATTCGAGCCCGATTTTCCGTACTCCCTCCGAATTCATCCTGCCTTCTATTCGAATAAGGAGAAAGAAAATTATTAAGAAGGTAACCATGTGCTGCGTGAAGTTCAACCCCATCATATCCCGCCAGCTTGGCACGATGCGCTGCCTTTACGAACTTTTCAATCATTTCATAGACCTCTTCAGTTTCCATTTCCCTCGGCACCGTTTTCATAACCTTACACGGGATACTCGATGCAGACACTGGCGTTGTCCCAATGATGCTTTTTGTTGTTTGTCTTCCCGCATGGTGAAGCTGTAGAAATGCTTTACAGCGGTATTTATGTATAACCTCCACTAACTGATTATGGCCGCTAATAAAACCGTGAGAATCAAGAAGCAATTGAGTTTGTGTACCTTTTCCTGTGTTCGAATCAACTCCCGTAAACTCAACGATGATTGCGCCCGGCCCGCCTTTTGCACGTTCTTCATAATAGCGAAGAAGAGGCTCTGTGACTTCACCGGCAATCGATGGCAAATTGGTTTCCATCGGCGGCATGATGATGCGATTTCTCAATTTCACATTCCCTATATAGCCTTCTGATAATAGGTTAGGAAAAATAATTTCCTCCATGCGATAAACACCTCTTTTTATAAACTTTTATGCACTTCTAATTTTCAGAATATACTGTAAATTTAAAACAAACTTCCCCCTTTAAGAAAAAGGGAGAGAAGTTTTGTTAATTCCATATTGCATTATTCAATCACAAGCAAAACATCGCCTTCGTTAACAAAGTCCCCTTCATTCACTTTGAGTTCCTTCACAGTTCCACTTGCTTCTGCTTCAATCGGAATTTCCATTTTCATTGATTCAAGAATCACTACTTCTTGCCCTTCCTGAACTTGGTCTCCTTCATTAACGACAATCTTCCATACAGTTCCTGCCATACTTGATATCACTTTACTCATATTTCTTCCTCCTCATAGATCTAAATTTTACTAGCTGCCTTTATATTCTTTTTCCAGCTGTTCTACAATTTGTGAAACGGACATAACGTCCTTGACTGCACCTACACCTTGACCCGCTGACCAAATATTCTTCCAGCGCTTTTTCCGATTGACTCCAATATTGAATTCAGAGTGTGCAGGTAAATTGTCAGGATCTAAGCCCGCAGATACAATCGTTGGACGCAGGAAATTTGCAGGGATGCCCGTGATTGCTTTGGTTGTCATAACATCATCTGCGTCAACATCAATCAATGTGTTTTTATATTCTATTTCAGCCATGCTTTCCTCAGAAGCTATGAATCTAGTACCCATATATACGAGATTGGCTCCAAGCACCTCAGCTGCTCGAATACTTGTGCCATCCATTACACTTCCAGCTAAAACAACGATGCCATCATAAAATTCTCTTACTGCGCGGACAAATGCAAAAGGATTAACCCAGCCTGTATTTCCGCCGGCTCCAGCACAAAGAAGAATTAACCCATCTACCCCCAGATCAACTGCTTTTCGAGCATGTTGGAGAGTCGCCACATCCGCTAAAACTAAACCGCCGTATGAATGAACAGCAGGTACAACCGCTTTAGGCGATCCGACACTGGAAATGACAATAGGAACCTGATACCGCTTTACTAATTCAAGTTCCTCTGAAAATCTTTCGCTGCGAATGACCATATTCACCGCATATGGTGCTGCATCTGGTACATCAGCAAGACTGCTGGATATTTGTGATAACCATTGATCCAGTTCGTCTATGGTTCTAGGATTAATAGCCGGAAAAGAGCCAATCACTCCACTGCGGCACGCATTAACCACTAGTTCCGGCCCAGAAACCCGAAACATTGGCGCAACAATCACAGGAACTGAAAGGTTATTGATTGTTTTTATATTCATTTGAAATGAAACCTCCTCTTTAATATCGTTGACAACTTCAGATATGCCGCGGATATTAGCTGTTTTAGGGTAAATATGTATAAATCTGGTAATTTCTAAATTATAAAATTAGGGTATAATTCGAATTAAGGGAATATACGGTAAATATCGTGTTAAAACATAGTTTTATAGACGTGAGTATGGTAGAAACTGTAGATTAATTTTTTAAACACTAGCTGTTCTCACTAAAAGCAGAGGACATTCCTGTTGATCGTATTAACTAAGAATACCTACCAATTGAAGTGTATACGTTACTAAAAAGATTACTTAATATTCACTATATTGTCAATAAACGGAATTATTAACAAGGATTTTATATCATTTTTTTAGAATAGTGCTTTCATTACGAATCTATCGTCTTAATTGCACAAAAAAAGAACCAGCAGGGAAGGTTCTTTTTTATCTTGCATACACACTTATCCGATTGCGGCCAGTAGCTTTAGAATTATATAAGGCTCTGTCTGCTTGTACTATCAGCTCCTGAGCTTGGAGCTGCGGTGTAGGAATCAGTGTAGAAACACCTAAACTGATGGTCACATATGGGCAGACTTTTGAACCAATATGAGGAATCTTTAGGTCTTCTATCATTGAATGCAAACGTTTTGCAACAATAAGAGCATTTTCCTGGTCGGTTTCAGGAAGAATGATTGCGAATTCCTCCCCTCCGTACCGTGCTGCAAAATCTTTATGGTATTCTATAGATTTCTTTAAAGTCTGTGCAATCATTTTTAAACACTCATCACCGCCATGGTGGCCGTACGTATCGTTATAAGCTTTAAAATGGTCTATATCAAGCATAATTAACGAAAGCGGGATGGAGGTTTGACTTGCCGCTTTCCATTCTGCTTGCAGTACCTCATCAAAGTTACGACGGTTGGGAATCGCTGTAAGGCCGTCCATTTTCGATATTTCCTCAAGCCTTGCGTTCATTTCCTTTAATTTTTGTTCAGCTTCTTTTTGCTTGGTAACATCCCTTATAATACCTAGAATCGCACACTCTTGATCATATTTCATTTTTGTAATACTTAATTCTCCAATAAATGAACTGCCATCTAGGCGAATGCATCGCACCTCAGTACAAATTGGATCAGGGTTTTTCTGTTCTGAAAGTAAGTTTATCGTTTCACTCACTTTGCAGCGATCATCCTGATGAATGTAATGGATGAGCGGTTTCTGCAGAACACCCTCCATAGAAGAAGCCCCGACTAAATTCATAAACTTCTCGTTAATAAACTTAAGTTTCTCTTCCCCATGAACAAATAATCCCTCAGGGTATAACTCAACTACACTGCGATAGCGCTGTTCACTCTCTTTAATGAGTTGTTCGCTGCGTTTTCGATCTGTAATATCGTGGACCATCCCAAGAGCAAATGCCTCTTCATGGTTTTTTAGAATCGTCATGGTTATATCAGAATAAAAAATATCGCTATTCTCTCTCACATATTTTTTTTCGACTTGATAGGAATCTCGTTCTCCATTTAAAAGTTGTGAGAATAACTGTTCTTCATCTTGACCAGTATTTAACCCCTCGCTTGCCTTACCGAACCAATCTAAATACGTTGTGTTTACCTCTAGCGCATTGCCTTGCCGGTTTAACACAACAATTCCAATTCCTGATTTTTCAAAAATTGCTTTAAATCGCTCATTGCTCTTTTGCAGTTCTTTCTCAATTTGGAGTTGTTCCGTAATATCCTTTGCCACAGCATAAAGACCGATTATCTTTTCTTCGAAGATAATTGGTACCGAAGTCACATTAATAATGACCCTGTTCCCATTTTTCTTTTGTATGGTTAGGTGCAGCGTCTGAGGTTTTCCTTCAAGTGTATTTTTAAAAGCATCCTCTGCTTTCTTTAAATCTTCTAAGATAATTAAGGAACGAAACGACATTCTCAAAAATTCTTCCTCGTTATACCCTGTGATTCTCGTGCAAGTTTCATTTACTAGTATGAAGTTTCCATCCAGATTGATACCGTATACCGCATCTGGATTATATTGTATTAAACTTTTATACTGTGCTTCATTTTTTCTAATTGCTTCTTCAATTTGTTTTCTTTGCGTAATATTCGAAAAGAAAACTTGTATCACTTTTCTTCCTTGATACTCTAGCGGAACGGAAGAAAGTCTAACATCTATTACATTACTTTGTAAATCTACTAGTTTTACATCATAAGGTTCTGGCTGCTGATTTGTGTTAACCATGTATTGAATTCGTTCTGAGACAATTTTTTTATAATCATCATGAATATAGTCGAGAACTTGATCACCTAGCAAATCATGATAAGAATTTGCGCCTATTAATTTAACTCCTTCTTTATTGATAAAAAGAAGTGTCCCGTCCTCATGTATAGCCATTGGTTCAGGAGAGTTCCGAATCCATTTACGGTAGCGTTCTTCGCTATCTGCCAATTTAACACTTAATTTTTTTTGTTCTGTTATATCTTGAATCTGAGATATAAAATAAGAAGGTTGGTCTTTATCATTTTTTACTAATGAAACACTCAGATGTCCCCATACTATATCCCCTGTTTTATGAAGGTAACGCTTTTCTGTTTCATAGAAAAGCTCATCCCCTTGTAGCAATTTATTAACACTTTGCAGGTCAGATTCTAAATCATCAGGATGAGTAACATCCTGAAAGGTCATTTGTTCAAATTCCTGCATTGAATAGCCAAGAATTCTACAAAGGGATGGGTTCACCTTTAACCACTGTCCTTCTGTAGAAACAATCGCCATCCCAATAGCGGCATATTTAAAAGCATTTAAAAATAAATGATCTTCATGAATTGGTTTCATTGGTTTATCCCCTAAGTCAATGTATATAACCCTATCATAGTTGAATTTAACTCTTCTGAACATACAAATTTCCATCTACTTATTAAAACTTTTCTACACTTTTTAGTATTGATATGAACTTGGGTGTTTGTAGAGGAAGTTGATGGCTAAAATGGAAAATAGTTTTTGCTGAAAGGGAAAATTTGATATAGTAAGCATAACCATATGCAGAAAGGAATCATACACAATGAAATGTTTTTCAATTGATTTAGATGGGACGTTATTAAACTCCGAGCATAAAATTTCACCAGAGAACTTTAAGACATTACAGGATTTACGAAGTGAAGGGCACAGTGTCATTATTAATACCGGCCGTGCTTTTGAAGATGTAATTAAATTTGAGGAAATTAAAAGTTTACAACTTCCAATTTTCAGTATAAATGGCACGGTCTTGTACTCGAACACTTCAGAGATTCTTTATGAAGCTTCTTTATCGCATACGATTTTAAGTGAGTTACTTCCGATTCTCAAGGAACTGGGTCTATGGATTATGGTGTATACCAATCAGGGCGGCTTCCCTTGCAGAAATCCAATGATTCAAGATAAAACCGATGATGAGATAGAACCAATATTTGAAAACTACGATTACGATCAAATCTTTGAAAGAGAAAATCTTAAGATTTATAAAGTGATGGCTGTTTCTCGTAAAGACCAGCTTGAAAAAATCGATAGAGCAAAAGAAGCAATTGAAGGTAAATTAGAAGTATCGATGGCTTCCTCACATCCTAACAATGTCGAATTCACTTCTGTAGAAGCCAATAAGGGAGCAGCTTTAACAAGATACCAGAAAATCACAGGCGAGCATTTCGATGAAATCTTTGCTTTTGGGGATGGCGGGAATGATCTTTCTCAATTTGAAGCGGCTACGACATCCGTTGCGATGGGAAATGCCCCTTTTCATATTCAGCAGGAAGCAGATGTCGTTACAATAACAAATGATGAAGATGGATTTTCTCATGCTGTTCGGGAATTATTGAATATATAACAAACTAAGCGATTCTTTTTTAAAGGATCGCTTTTGTGTGTATCTTGAAAAAGCACTTGAGCTATTTCAAGTGCTTCGTGGATTTGTTTTATCGTAAAGCAGTTGCATAGACTAGTTAATAATTTTTTTATATGTAGGTTCATCACAAATGACAAATAATTTCGCGTTGGCTGGGATTTTTTCATGATGCCGTCTGGCGATGTCTAGTGAGCTGCCGTCAGATATCAACGTCGCCCCCATTTCAAATAATTCCATTGCAGCATCCTTGTATGAATTCCAGTGGGGTTTTGCATTAATTTCATAGAGATTTTCTCCTTCAGTACTGCTGAGCATTTGCCTAAATAGCTTACTTGAACCATGGTGAATCGCGGCCTGTGCCATTAAGCGGGATATAGAATCATTTGAAAGGATGAATTCATCGACATTAGCATGCTCGAATAAGGCAATATGCTTATCCTTTTTTATTTCAACAATCGAGTAAATACTTTTCCCATACTTCTTTGAAATATGTTCAACTCTTGAGGCTGTGAGAAGAGTTTTCCCATCGGAGTATTCGGAATGATCATTGCGGTCATCTGAAAAAATGGCGACCGATTTTGCTTCGAGGATATTTGCTCTCATTAGTACCTCTTCTTCTGCAGGATTCCCGCTGACAAAAAAGAGTCTCTCATGCTCTAACGGTGTTCTTTCCATATTGTCAACAAACACAACTTCGGTTTTTTCCTCTTTACAAAGGATCTCATCTAGCACTTGTTGAAGTTTTTCTTTTGAGGCGCCGATTAAAATGTAATGACCCTTTTCTGAATAAGTCAATTTCCCTTCCTCCCTCATCTTTCTGTACAAGCTAAAGCTTTCGAAGACCTTCCCAATAATAATCCCCATGGCACCAATCCCAAATATATATAATAGCAGCATCGTGAAAATACGCCCGAAATCACTTTCCGGAAAATAATCACCATAACCAACCGTTACAAGCGTCGTCATGGTCCACCAAAGTGCATCTATGTATCTCGGAAATGTTTCAGGTTCTGCCATTTTCATAACAAAGCTGCTAAGAAAAATCAAAAGCAGCGCAAGAACAGTTGCATGCAGCAAACTTACTTTCGATATTTTTGAAAAAAATCGCTGTAAGATCCACATCTAGCTTCCCTCCTTTCTCATCCCAACCGGCAAATAATAGGATAAATTATTCGTGATGGTTCCACCCACTCTATAGCCGATCGCTGCTGGTTTGCCATTTAGAAGAAAACTGCCAACTAAAAGCTTGCCATCTTGTTCGCCCTTTTCACTTTGAAATGTTACAATTGGATGCTCCACGTACTGCTGATATATCGAGAGATACTCCTGGTAGGATTGCTGACTGTCTGCTTGAATAAGCTTTCCTCTTTTATTGTAAATGCCAACTGTGTCTCCCTCCCTGCCAAACACAGGCTTTTTCACATACTGCATACCTTCTTCAATGAAAAAATCAGGCTCTAAATAAGTTGGGAGGAAGTACTCTTGTATCCATTCATGTTCTTGAAATGTGAAGAATGGATGGCGTTCAATATGCAGTCCCCAAATCACCGCTTGTACTGCTTTATTTTGCAGCAAAAAGGCTGAGGGCGGATTAATGATAGTAAGCTTGCCGTTCTCAATCAGTTCAAGGAGCCATAATCCAATTTTGTTTCCTTCCGTATCTGTATCGGTTATCAAACTTTCGATTGGGAAGGTTTGTCTGTAGAGAATATCAATTTTAACTCCATGCTCATCGAAAAGTCCGACATCCTTTTGGATTTGCAGCTTATGAAGCGGTACAAACCTTGACTTAATGCCAGATTTTTCTCGCAAGTAAAGTACTGTTTCTCTATCTTCAATATGATCGTCATGGGCAGTAAAAATAATATTAGGATCAGCTAGACCTAATTTACGTTTACTGGAACAGATACTCACACGAATCGCATCAGATAACCATTCATCCATTTTCTCATTCGGATTAGAGAAGCCAAATTCCTGACAAACCTCACCATTGACAGCGAAAAGTTCTTTTATAAAAGTAGGTGTATCTGCATTGATTTCAATGCATTTGTAAGTTCTCCCACAAGGAATTAGGTCAAGCCGAGATATCACAGTCTCGGCCTCTAAGGTTTTTAATCTGATAAATGATAACGTTTCTTTTGGGAAGCCCATTTCAAGAAGAGTCCTATCGGGAACTTCCCGAAGCAATGTGCATATCTTGAAAAAGATATGTCCAACTCGCTGGCTAGCTAACCGAATCTGTTGAAGTTCTTCCCTGTTTATCGATTTAATATCATAGAGAGCATATTCTTCATTATACAAGTCAGCCCAGAAATTTTTGAATTGACCGTAAAATTTTCTTCTTTGATCATGGTAAGTATCCATTGGAACCGTTACACCTCCCCAATGTCTTTAATATAAAGAACATATACCCCTCTATCCTCATCAATTTCAGTAGATGTTACTTCCTTTTGCCCAAGGCCTGGGATAGTCATGATATCCTTTAAAAGATAGCGAATGACATCAAAATGGCTCTGACATGGAATAACGGTAAGCAGTTTGAAATTCTCTGTTTCACGATGTCTGCGTATTTCAATATGCAGTCCCTTTCCATGATATCCTCTTTCATCCGCAACATGGGGGTTCCTTCCTAGATCTTTGATCACGAGTGTGTCTTCTTCCTCATGCATCTCGTTTGCTATTAACTCGTACTGTCTTCCTCTCATGATAAAATATGTGCACAATTGGCGCGCATACAATTCATCTACTCCTACAGTTGCGACTGTATATTCATAGAAGGGTTCGTAATTGCCGTTCCCCTTGTCGATATAATAGGTCAGTTTTTCCATCATTCCACCCAATCCTTAGTAAGATAAACACTTAGCAACAATCCATCCAATTGACAGAGATAAGGAAAAAACACAAATTCCTACTGCACGGTTGTCTTCCTCAATCGCCTTGTGGATACTATATCGAATCGTGATTAATTCAGCTAGAAAAAATACGATGATTTGTGAGAGAATCCCAACGCCCCCCCAAATCGCCATATCAAGCAAAGAAACAGAGTATTCCGCTGCAGCCCCAAGAACAATGGCAAGCCCGACAATTTTTCCTCCTAGGGATAACGCGGCAGTAACGTTTTTTTCAGCAATTAAGCTAAATTCCTTTAATTTGGGTGTACTGACAATAAAGATTATAGTTCCAATCAAGACAAGCAGCAGTGCCACTCCTAAATATGAAGCAAAATTTACATATAAGTTCACGATAATACTCCCTTTCCTTCTACAAAATGTTTAGCCTCCGTAAACCTTAGAGCCGCTGCCGAATCCAGAGCTCTTTTTAACGCCTGATCCACTCGAAGTACTAGATTTTCCTTTGAATGATGAACTATTTTTGTAGGAGATGTAATCCTTCGCTTTATAGAGGGATGACTTATTCCGATAAAAATGACCACCATAGAAAAAATGTCCATAATAAACAGAATTATGATCATCACATTCCCATACACCATCATCTTCATCCCATTCCCAATCGGTACAGTTAGAGTCTTCAGGTACAGGAGGCAGCTCCTGTGCATTCGATCCACAGCCAGTAAGTCCGATCAACATGGCAGTTGACGTAATTCCTACCATTACTTTCTGAGTTTTGCCCAATCCAATCACCTCACTTCATTTGCGCATATAAATTTACGACTTTAAATTGACAAAGATTCAAATTTTCTTTCTGTTTTTTTAAAATAGGTTTATTTTACTATGTATCTAGCTTCTTTTTTAGAAAAATAAAAAAAGGCCGTTAAGCCTTTTTCAAAAAGAAGCGAAACAGATCTAGAGTAGCCCCTCTTTCAGTAGCATTATGGTTATTATACCTGTTCTACTGGGAAATCAATCTCTGTTTGATCATTTGCTTATTATAAAATATCCATCCAAATGTTAATAGCTGTACCGAGAATAAGAACAGCTAAAATAACTTGCAGCACTTTTGTATTTACCTTTTTACCTGCCATAGCCCCAAGTGGAGAGGCAATAAGACTCGCAACTACCATGACCGCAGCAGGACCCCATTCAACTTGACCTGTAGAAATTTTTCCGGCAGTTGCCCCAATCGATGAAATTAAAGTAATAGCTAGTGATGATGCAATCGTCATTCTTGTTGGTATTTTTAAAACTACTAACATTATTGGTACTAGCAAGAATGCACCGGCCGCACCAACGATCCCTGCTCCAATACCAACGATAAGTGAAAGTGATGCTGCAATCCATTTATTGAATTTTACTTGATCCAAAGGAATATCGTCTATGCCCTTTTTAGGAATGAACATCATTACCGCTGCGATTAACGCTAAAATTCCATAAATCAGGTTGATACCACCCTCAGACATTAGCTTAGAGCCATATCCTCCGATAAAGCTACCAATTAGGATGCTCACCCCCATATAAGCGATTAACGATTTGTTTAAATATCCGCCTTTACGATAAGCCCAAACACCACCAATGGTTGCAAAGAACACCTGTACGGCACTAATCCCTGACACCTCGTGGGCAGTAAAGGCTGCAAACCCTACCATTGGAGGAATATAAAGCAGCATGGGATATTTAATAATTGAACCGCCGATTCCTAGCATTCCAGAGATAAAAGAACCTATAAATCCTATTAAAAAAATTGCAAGTATAAAACCGAATTCCATAACTGTGCTTCCCCCCCTTAAAAAAGGGAACCAAACCGGTTCCCCTATAAAATTTGCTTATCTAATATTACATCCTACAGACTATAGTATTTAATTTAGCCTTTCTTAATCCAAAATTTTAATACGTCTCCATCTTCTTCGTGTTTGACTAGCTCATGGCCGCCTGATTTTGCCCATGCTGTCAGGTCATTTTTTGCTCCTTTATCTGTTGCATGAATTTCTAACACTTGACCTGATTCAAGCTCACCAATTGCCTTCTTTGTTCTAACGATCGGCATTGGACATGCTAAGCCCTTTGCGTCTAATACTTTAGTTGCTTCCATTATAATAGCCTCCATTTATTAAGATTTAATTAAGATTACTTATCTAACTGCACAACGGTTTGGTCCAATTTCCATTTCACGTTGCTGTTCTTGGTCAGGGTTGATTTTCCCCATATTTGTCTCACGGATTTCTTGGTATGCATTTGGCTGCGGCGGAAGATTTTCCGTCACCATTTTTCTAAATTCACTCTCGTCCTCAATGTTTAAGCCATGGTTCTTCGCAAATAAAATACCTAGCTTTTCTGATACACTGCCATCTTCATTTAGCTCATCAATGATCATGAAGTGAGCTGGAAGCACAACTAGTTCATCTGATAATTCGCGATAACGGTTATAAAGTGTCTCTCTTAAATCACCAACCCAATCCTCTGCAAGTCCTGCAAGGTCTGGTCTCCCGATCGAATCAATGAAAAGAATATCACCTGAAAGAAGAAACTTTTCATCTACCACAAAAGATGTAGAACCAATGGTGTGGCCTGGAGAGTATAATGAATGAATATTAATGCTCGTATCCCCAATCTTCACATCATTACCACCCTCTAATGCCTGATATTCAAATGTTACTTCTGTAGCATCTTTTGGCGGTAACCAGTAAGTTGCACCTGTTTTTTCTGCGATCGTACGGCCGCCCGAAATATGGTCAGCATGTAGATGTGTATCAAATACATGAGTAATTTTCACATTTTTCTCTGCTGCAAAATCAAGATAAACATCCGTCATACGAGTTGAATCAATAAGAGCAGCTTCACCGTTTGATAGTACCATGTATGATAGGCAGCCTTTACCGATTCGAACAAATTGATAAAGCTCTCCGCCATCTTTTAAATCTCCAACCTTAACTGGTTCAAGATGCTCGCTCCATGCTTTCATGCCACCTTCAAGATAAGCTACATCAAGGCCTGCGTAAGAAAGCATTTCTGCCACCATAATTGAAGAACCTTCTTTTGCGCATACAACTAAAACTTCCATTTTAGTTGGTATTTTATCCAAAATTTCTTCAACACCATCAAGTAATTCAAAATAAGGGATATTCATATATTGGAAGTTATCTCCTTCAATTTTCCAATCCTGAAAATCACTTTCATTACGAACATCGAAGACAAATAATTTTTCTTTGTTAAATACCTTTTGAGTGACTTCTTTAGAAGTCATTTTATTAACCGCCATTCTTTTTACCTCCCAGGGTATATAATAATGTAAAATTTTTTAGAATGTTAATGTTACGTCAGCATCATTAGCAAATTCCAGGAATGTAACCGCTCCACCAACTTCAATTCCATCAACAAATACCTCTTTTTCTAGCCCCATTACATCCATCGTCATTTGGCAGCCAATCATCTTAACTCCAAGTTCCCCAGCCATTGCGACCATTTCTGGAATAGCTGGTACATTTGCCTTCGCAAATCCTTCTGCGAAATGCTCTTTTCCTTCTGGCATTGGCAGCTGCTTATTAGCTTCTTTGTGAATTAAATTCAACCCTTCAAATGTAAAGAAAATTGCCACTTCTTGATCCGTTGCTGCTGCGGCTGTTGCAATATTGAACACCTTATATGCATCAAATAAACCACCATTACTTGCGATAATTGCTACTTTTTTACTCATAATATTTCCTCCTATTTTTTCGTAATTTTTAGTTGTTTATTGTAGTTGTACTGCCAGTCCAGCCACTCATACCTGGTATGACATTTGTCACTTTTTTAAAGCCATTTTGAGCCAGCTTTTGTGCTGCAAAGTCACTGCGGCTCCCTGTCCGGCAGACAACAAAGATTTCTGCTTCTTGATCTAATTCAGTAAATCGATCTTCCAATTGTCCTAAAGGGATACAAATCGCGTTTGGGATGTGGTTAAAAGCGTATTCAGCTTCTTCTCGAACATCCAATACAACGATGGATTCATTACCTTGCAGTTTTTTCTCAAGTTCTTCATTAGTTGCTACAACTGGGTGCTTTGTCTCTGTTTTGGCTTCATCATTAGATGACTTTCTTAAGTAATGTTTAAGAACTTCTCCTTCTTCGATCGTCCCTAAATATTGATGACCAGTGCTTTCAGCCCAAGCTTTAATGTCAGCTTTGGATCCTTTATCTGTTGCTTGAACCTCTACCACTTGTCCTGCTTCAAGGTCGTTCATTGCTTTTTTAGTTTTCACGATTGGCATTGGGCAAGCAAGACCCTTTGCATCTAAAACAAAATCTGTTTTTAATGTTTCCATAAAGTAACTCCTCCTATTTTACCCTTATGGGTATATAAAACTTTAAAAAATTTTCAAAGCCTTACATTACCACCGTGGGTATAATGTTAAACGAAACAAAAGAATGTGTCAACGCATAAACACTTGCGATTTTTTTTGATTAGTTGTGATATGAATCACTTACAAAACTTATAATATACCCTTATAGGTATAATGTCAACAGTAAAAATAAAAAAACAGAAAACATATATAAATATGCTTCCTGTTCAAGGAGATTATCTCACAGCACAGCGGTTTGGACCTGTTTCCATCTCTCTCTGCTTTTCTTCTTCTGGTATGATTTTACCCATGTTTGTTTCCCGAATTTCCTGATAGGAATTAGGCTGCGGAGGTAGATTCTCTGTTACCGTCCTTCTAAACTCCTCTTCATTTTCAATATTTAATCCATGATTTTGCTTATATAAAGTACCTAATTTTTCTGAAACGCTGCCATCATTATTCATTTCAATTGAGGTCATAAAATGGGCGGGCAAAACTAAAAGATCATCTGCAAGCTGTTTGTATCTTTTGTAAAGTGTTTCTCTAAGGTCATTTACCCAATCTCCTGCCTTCCCGGCTAAGTCTGGGCGACCGATGGAATCAATAAATAGTATGTCACCTGTTAACAAATATTGATCATCAATGACAAAAGAGGTACTCCCGATCGTATGCCCTGGTGAGTATACAGCCCTAATCGTTGTATCCCCAACATCGTATACATCGCCATCTGTTATTTGATTATACTCATACTTTACTTCATCAGCATCTTTTGGCGGTAAAAAATACTTCGCCCCATGTTTTTCAGCTAATTGCCTGCCCCCTGAAATATGGTCTGCATGTAAATGCGTATCAAGAACATGGGTAAGTTTAAGGTTATGTTCTTTAATAAAACTTTCGTAAGGCTCGAGCATTCTGTTCGTATCAATCATGGCTCCTTGTCCATTTGATTCAACCAAATACGACAAACATCCTTTCCCAATTCGTACGAACTGATAAATCGAACCGCCGTTTTTTAGTGTGCCGATTTTAATTGGTTCTAAATGCTCACTCCATGCCTTCATGCCGCCTTCTATGGAATAGACGTTTGTAAAACCAGCCTCGAGGATTTGTTCTCCGACAAATTCTGAAGAACCACCTTTTGCACAAACGACTAGTATATCTTGATCCTTTGGAAGTTTATCTTTTATAGAATCGACGCCTTCCAATAATTCAAAATAAGGTTCATTTATTATTTCAACATTTTTTCCTTCTATCTTCCAGTCATCAAATTGATCCGTATTGCGAACATCTAGGATAAAAAGTTTCTCATGATTTAAGATTTTACTGGTCAGATCTTTAACGCTTATTGTCTTTACACCAGCTGCAACCGTCATTCATCCTTCACTCCTTTTTTCCTAGAATTGGCTTTTAGAATGTTAGGGTGACATCTGCATCCTTTGCAAAGGTTAAAAATGTCACTGCCCCGCCAACATCAATACCTTCAATGAAATGTTCCTTTTCAAGGTTCATCACATCCATCGTCATTTGGCAGGCAATCATTTTTACACCCATTTCATTCGCCATTGAAACCAATTCATGAACAGGTGGTACATTTGCCTTTTGAAACCCCTCTTGAAAATGCTCTGCTCCTGCAGGCATCGGAAGATTTTTATGAGCTTCTTTATGAATGAGATTTAAACCTTCAAAAGTAAAAAAGATCCCTACTTCTGCATCAGTAGCTGCTGCGGCTGTTGCAATGTTAAAAACCTTATAAGCATCAAACATTCCGCCATTTGCTGCAATAATTGCCACTTTCATATAAACTCCTCCTCCAAGTTAATGACTTTTATCGACAGATCCTGTCCATTCCTTCATCCCCGGAACAACATTTTTGATATTTTGAAAGCCTTTTTCAGTTAGATTCTGTGCTGCTAGGTCGCTTCTTGAGCCAGTACGGCAAATAATATGAAGATGATCGTCTTTATTTAATTCCTCAAACCGCTTTTCAAGTTCACCTAGTGGGATATTAACCGCACCGGGAATATGACCGAAGGCATACTCCGCAGGTTCACGGACATCTAATATCGTAATTTTTTCATTTCCTTCTATTTCTTTTTGCAAATCCTCAAGGTTGACTACATGAGGGTGACTTTTTTCCGGTTTCTCTTCTTCAGCAGTTGCTTTGCGAAGGTAATGCTTTAATGTATCCCCATCCTCAACTGTACCTAAATATTGGTTACCCGTACTGTCTGCCCATGCTTTTATATCAGCTGTTGAACCTTTATCAGTAGCCTGTATTTCCATTACTTTACCAGGATCAAGGTTGGTCATTTCTTTTTTTGTTTTAACAATTGGCATCGGGCATGCAAGCCCTTTTGCATCCAAGACTCTATTGACCGTTACATCCATACCCATCCCCCTGTTAATTTTGACATATATTTGCAAACAAATGCGCGGAGTCTTAAATAGTGTGATCGCTTTAAAAATGTGACCAACGCTATTATTTTTCACCTGTTCAAATAAAAGCATGCCCACAAGCTGCTACCAAATTTTTTGAATATAAACTTAGAAGAGATACTTTTTACTGAATTTAAATAGCTAGACCAAAAATCTTTTCAGATGACACAAGTTGTATGATCAATATTCACTTTTTGTCCATAAAAAACGGATTATTTTTAACAATTAACTTGAATAGATTGACGATGTCATGTCAAAAAATATTTTTCAGCTCAAGCTAGTGAGATTTTAGGAAAAAATGGCTTTACTTCTATTTATAACATGGCTGGTGGTATGAATAGTTGGTCATATGAAGTGGTAAAATAACAAAAAAAAGCTTTCGAAAGCGTTCTAATCAATGCTTTCGAAAGGCTCAACACTTATATGATATTATTCAAATTCTTTTAGAAGTTCCTTATACTCCGCTAAAATTTCTTGATATGGATACCCTTCATCCGCATGGTCTGTTAACCATTTTTCTACGAATTCTTCGGATACTTTGTTCCACTGGGCCATCTCTTCTTGTGTTAACTCAGCAATAGTACCACCGTTTGCAACAAAATCCTCATCAAATTTTATTGTTTCTTCGGCATAGACTGCTCCAGCAGTTTCAATAATTTCATCGGATGCTTGAATCATAGCTTTTTGAACATCTTCAGGGAGACCATCCCAAACTTTTTGGTTAATCATAATCCCTTGAATTGCAGTTGCAATATGCGGCATTACTACATAATTGGTGATTTCGTCGATACCGCCATTTTTAAGGCCTAATCCGTATAGTGCAATAGCTTCAATAACCCCTTTATCTAGGCCTTCGTATATCTCAGGGAATGGGATAGCAACAGGTATCGCACCCATATATTCGTATAGCTCATTCGCCACCCCGCCCGGAGTTCTAATTTTCTTCCCCTCTAAATCAGCAGGAACACGCAATTCTAAATCTTTTGTCCATATTTCATAGTTTGGAGATACGTGCATTAGTAATGGCTTAATCCCATTTTTCTTATATTCCAATTCTATAATTTGCGTATTTTGCTTAATTAATTGATTGTAAGCTTTTGTACCCTGGTCTGCATTTGTACTTAGACCCGGTAAACCTGAAAGCATATTAGTGATTGGCATTAGGTCTGGTGTATAATTTGTCGGAAAAATTGCCAAATCTGCCACACCATCACTTGTCAATTGAAGCAAATCTCCAGCTTTCCCAAGCTGCTCAGATGGATAGTATTCAAACTCAACTTTTCCATCCGTTAATTCAGTTACCCTTTTCATAAAAGGCTCTGTTACTGCTGTGTATATTGGTGATGTACCTGCGAAATAAGAAGCAAATTTGAGCTTGATTTTTTCAACTTCTTCCTCACTGTTATCATTTTGATCTCCAGTGCTGCCAGAAGAGCCTGAACTTTGATTTGAGCTGGAGCTGCAGCCCGCGATAAATAAAGTAAGTATGCTGATAATAGAAAGCAGATATAAAAAACGTTGTTTCATAAATAGACCTCCGATAAATATAGTCATGAAAACTTTGCAGATATTAAACTAATCTCAAAATTCGGAAACTTTTAATTATTACCTTCCTAATAACTAAGAACATAGGGGTGTCTTCATCAAGTTTTCCTATTCCTTATATTGCTCGAGCTTTTCCTTATACGTATTTAACACTTGTTCATATGGGATATCACCTGATCCGTTTTTCTCTAACCACTCTTCATTAAATTTGTCTAGTAAACTTCTCCATTGACCAAGCTCTTCCTCCGTTAACTCTGCAATCGTTCCGCCGCTTTCTTCGAATTCAGTATTAATCCTGATTGTATCTTCATCATACAAGACTCCAACAGAGTCCATTAATTCGTTACTTGCTTGAATCATTGCCTTTTGTACGTCTTCAGAAAGACTGGACCAAACCTTCTCATTAATGGATAAAGCATGGATAGCGGTTCCGATATGTGGGAAGATCGCGTATCGAAGAATTTCATCTGTACCTGAACTGTCAACTGCAATACTATAGTAGCTGACTGCATCAATAACACCTTTATCAAGAGCTTCATATGTCTCTGTATGTGATACTGCAACAGGGGTGACCCCCATATATTCATAGACATCATTTGCAACTCCACCTGGAGTTCTAACCTTTTGCCCTTTTAAATCCTCTGGCAGGCGAATTTCTTTCCCTGTTGTCCATACTTCGTACGTAGGGGAAACATGAGTGAAAAGTGGCCTTACACCATTTTTTAAGTAATCAATCTCTAATATTTCTTCACTTTCAGCAAGCAAATCGCGATATGCTAAAGTTCCTTGCTGTGAAGTTTCACTTAAATTCGGAAGTCCTGATAATGCGCTTGAAATTGGCATATTATCTGGAAAGTAACTTGTTGGAAACACTCCAATATCCATTACTCCATCTCTTGTCAAATTGAGCATGTCGTGGGCTTTTCCTAACTGCTCACCTGGGTAAGCCTCAAACTGAACCTTTCCTTCCGTAAGCTCAGTCACCCTTTTCATCCATGGGTCTGTTACAAGTGTGTACATTTGCGATGTGTTGGCAAAGTATGTACCAACTTTTAGAGTAACGGTTTCAACATTTTCTTCCTCTTCTTTTGGAGAGTCTTCCTGGGTGTTGCTTGATGAACTAGAACTGCAGCCAACTAATGTAAGCATAGCAGTTAGGAATGTGTACACCATCATTTTTTTAAGTTTCATAAATTTACCCCCTGTATCTATATCGTATTGTCAAAACTTTTATAAGAAATAGGCTATTAAATACCTTGATAGAGGGCTTTATAAGCAAAAAAATTGCCACCCCCTGAATTCTAAGGATAATTGAGGTTACCACACACCCAACAACCTAGAATGGAAGTGACAATTTGTACCCTCAAATTATAACCTATTTATTAACTTTTATAAACTATCAAGAACAAATGATTCGAACATTACTTACCTTATTAATTGGTAAAAGTATGTTTGATAAGCCAACAGAACAGCCGGTGAATAAACCCTATCGTAAACTTCAGGTAGATGATCTACCGATCATAGAACTACTAGAAAATCTCGATTATCAACTTCTCCTTACTGAATACTTAGAGAAAAACGGGAAACCCCTTAAACCTGTTCAAAGGCGTAAGAATGCAAAAATTTCAGTCCCTAAATCTATGAACTGTCCAAAGTGTGGTGCTCCATCAGATTACCTTTATGCCAATAATGGAGATAAAGGACAGTATCTATGCAAAGTCTGTTCCTGTCTTTTCAATGATAAAAGCCGTTATTCCAAAGAGGCCATTTTGAAGTGCCCTCATTGTTCGAAGACTCTAGAAAAAATCAAGGAACGTAAAGACTTTGATGTGTACAAATGTAAAAACAATGATTGTTCTTACTATCAAAAGAAAATAAACGCAATGTCTTCAAAAGAGAAGAAAAGGTTTAGAAAGGACCCTCAGGCATTTAAACTGAGATACATTTTTCGTCAGTTTCATATTGAATTTCAACCTTTATCCAAAGATTCACCAGAGTTGCCGAGAGTGGATTTATCTAGGATTTATGCATCCCCACATACCTTAGGACTTATATTGACCTATCATGTAAACTATGGCCTTTCGGCCCGTAAAACAGCCGCGATTATGCAGGATGTTCACGGAGTTATGATTTCTCATCAGACGATATTGAACTACGAAAATAGTGTTGCGCTCTTGCTTAAGCCTTACGTCGATCACTATCCGTATGATCTTTCAGATCAATTTTGTGGTGATGAAACTTATATTCGAGTGAATGGACGCTGGCATTATTTGTTTTTCTTTTTTGACGCAGTGAAAAAGATCATCCTATCTTACCCGGTGTCTGCCAATCGAGATACAGCGTCAGCCATTCGTGCGATAGATGAAGTGTTAGTAAAGATGAAAGAGATTCCAAAAGACCTTACTTTTGTAGTGGATGGAAACCCAATCTATCTTTTAGCACAACACTTTTTCGCTCAGCATGATATTTCTTTTGATGTGAAGCAAGTGATTGGGCTTACAAATGAAGACCCAGTCTCAACGGAATACAGACCTTTAAAACAGATTATAGAGAGGCTCAATCGAACATTTAAAGGCAACTATCGCTCGACTCATGGATTTGGTTCGGAAAAAGGATCTGTATCCTTTGTCACTTTGTTTGTGGCCTATTTTAATTTTCTACGGCCTCATGCATCCTTAGAAGGAAAAGTGCCTGTGGTAAACCCTCAATTACAAGGGCTTCCCACCATGCCAGCACGTTGGACAAAGCTTATAGAGTTAGCCCAACAATGGATTATCGAGCAACAGGTAGCCTAACTTTTTGTTTAGCAGAGCCCTTAAGCTATTCAGCAATCGGCGGAGCGAACTCTTGACAAACCGAACTTGCCAATGGTTTAAAATGGAAACAACCAAGGGCTTATTTGGTATGCCTTCTTTTTGTCCTCTTCGCCCTTGATAGCCTTTTGTTAAACCATTGGCGTGTTTGTCAAGAGCGATTGCGTGGCCTTACCACATAAAAACTGGAAGGAATCAAAGGGTTAGTGTTAAGTTTTCATAGAACTTTTTACACTACCTTCCCATTCGTATTGTCAAAACTTTTATAAGAAATAGGCTATTAAATACCTTGATAGAGGGCTTTATAAGCAAAAAAATTGCCACCCCCTGAATTCTAAGGATAATTGAGGTTACCACACACCCAACAACCTAGAATGGAAGTGACAATTTGTACCCTCAAATTATAACCTATTTATTAACTTTTATAAACTATCAAGAACAAATGATTCGAACATTACTTACCTTATTAATTGGTAAAAGTATGTTTGATAAGCCAACAGAACAGCCGGTGAATAAACCCTATCGTAAACTTCAGGTAGATGATCTACCGATCATAGAACTACTAGAAAATCTCGATTATCAACTTCTCCTTACTGAATACTTAGAGAAAAACGGGAAACCCCTTAAACCTGTTCAAAGGCGTAAGAATGCAAAAATTTCAGTCCCTAAATCTATGAACTGTCCAAAGTGTGGTGCTCCATCAGATTACCTTTATGCCAATAATGGAGATAAAGGACAGTATCTATGCAAAGTCTGTTCCTGTCTTTTCAATGATAAAAGCCGTTATTCCAAAGAGGCCATTTTGAAGTGCCCTCATTGTTCGAAGACTCTAGAAAAAATCAAGGAACGTAAAGACTTTGATGTGTACAAATGTAAAAACAATGATTGTTCTTACTATCAAAAGAAAATAAACGCAATGTCTTCAAAAGAGAAGAAAAGGTTTAGAAAGGACCCTCAGGCATTTAAACTGAGATACATTTTTCGTCAGTTTCATATTGAATTTCAACCTTTATCCAAAGATTCACCAGAGTTGCCGAGAGTGGATTTATCTAGGATTTATGCATCCCCACATACCTTAGGACTTATATTGACCTATCATGTAAACTATGGCCTTTCGGCCCGTAAAACAGCCGCGATTATGCAGGATGTTCACGGAGTTATGATTTCTCATCAGACGATATTGAACTACGAAAATAGTGTTGCGCTCTTGCTTAAGCCTTACGTCGATCACTATCCGTATGATCTTTCAGATCAATTTTGTGGTGATGAAACTTATATTCGAGTGAATGGACGCTGGCATTATTTGTTTTTCTTTTTTGACGCAGTGAAAAAGATCATCCTATCTTACCCGGTGTCTGCCAATCGAGATACAGCGTCAGCCATTCGTGCGATAGATGAAGTGTTAGTAAAGATGAAAGAGATTCCAAAAGACCTTACTTTTGTAGTGGATGGAAACCCAATCTATCTTTTAGCACAACACTTTTTCGCTCAGCATGATATTTCTTTTGATGTGAAGCAAGTGATTGGGCTTACAAATGAAGACCCAGTCTCAACGGAATACAGACCTTTAAAACAGATTATAGAGAGGCTCAATCGAACATTTAAAGGCAACTATCGCTCGACTCATGGATTTGGTTCGGAAAAAGGATCTGTATCCTTTGTCACTTTGTTTGTGGCCTATTTTAATTTTCTACGGCCTCATGCATCCTTAGAAGGAAAAGTGCCTGTGGTAAACCCTCAATTACAAGGGCTTCCCACCATGCCAGCACGTTGGACAAAGCTTATAGAGTTAGCCCAACAATGGATTATCGAGCAACAGGTAGCCTAACTTTTTGTTTAGCAGAGCCCTTAAGCTATTCAGCAATCGGCGGAGCGAACTCTTGACAAACCGAACTTGCCAATGGTTTAAAATGGAAACAACCAAGGGCTTATTTGGTATGCCTTCTTTTTGTCCTCTTCGCCCTTGATAGCCTTTTGTTAAACCATTGGCGTGTTTGTCAAGAGCGATTGCGTGGCCTTACCACATAAAAACTGGAAGGAATCAAAGGGTTAGTGTTAAGTTTTCATAGAACTTTTTACACTACCATCTATATTTTCCTTATAGATTTGATTTCTTACCCTTTCCTAAAGCTATCACCCCCTTTAAATACGAGAATAAAAGTTACCACCACCATTTATGCTTTTTATTAAATAATAATGATAACATGTTAACTATTTGAATATTCAAATAACTTAACTACTATTTCTATAACATTAATTTTGGTTTTAGAGAATCCTAGATAACTTGGCTTGCTAAGACTGTTACTGATATTAGTATAAGTTTGTTAATCTCTGTACTAGATTCAAGTGAGGATTGGACAAATACTACGTGTTGTCAGCTAAAAAACAACTTTATAAAGCGCTTACAAGTTCTTGTTAGAGATTTAATCTGATTCTTTCTATCCATGTCTTCCTGTGCTATTAAAATCTATATTAGTACTTTACATTCTTTTTTTTGACTTGTCAAACAATTCTTAAAATTATATCAATAATTTATATCTATTATTCTACACTCCCTTTGGAGTCTTTTTCACCGATTACATTTTCACAAGAAAAAAGCCTGGCATACAAAATTTTTTGTAACCAGACCTTTAAAGATCGCCGTTCATCTTCTCTTTTAATTATTCATTGACAATCTTCCGAGTGGCCCATTTTCATCAACAATATTTTGTATTTCATACAGAGAGATCGGGAACATTGGAAAACCAAAAACATATGGAGTTAGCTCATACAGTTGAAAATAGATGACAAGCGCTTTATCAGCTACATAAAAATCTTGATTGGGTTGGATTTTGGTAAAATCGTTAATCAGCGGAATGTCACGCTGTTTGATTTGCTGACTAATGATAGCAGAAAGTCTTTGAATATAGTCACTATCTGCTTTAAATAAATCTTTGAGTTCACAGAGCCTCTCCTGCTGAAGGTCAAACGTTAATGACTTGATATAAGTCATGCCATGTGCAGCATGTTCATGATAAGTATAATTCGAGAGTGACAAACTCAGAACCTGCCGCTGATTATTTTTAATTTCATATAGCCCCAGCATTTCCATAACGGTTGTCGGCATATTGCCAATTTGTTTATTAATAAGCTGTTGTGTCTGATTTACGATCGCGGTATTCAGAGTCCTTTCCAAGTGCTGATTTTGATGCATGACAACTCTTGGATAAAAAACATTTTTGTCTTTCCCACCGCTGATCTTTACCGTATTTATTTGAACTGGTAATTGATTGTACATACCTTTCATCCTCTAAACTTTTTAACAGTCTATTCAAAGTGATTACAATGGTGAGCAGAGCAGTTTTCACAGAAAATTCATTTAGGACAATCTAAATTCATTTATTTGTTGTGTATAATAAAAATATAAAGAAAACGTTTTCATTCTCCTTTTTGAATTTTATTGTAAAACCTGTTGTTAAAATTCTCGATTATTAAAGGGGTGCTAAAATCATGGAATACCAAGAAGTGATTGAAAGATTAGAGGGATTAAAACTCCAGTTAGTAGGTAAATTACAAAATCCGAACTTATCTTTAGAGGAAAAAGAAGATATTCAAAAATCCATTACAAATTATGATTATATAATCGAATTAACGAATATGAATCATTATGAACGTGGTACAAGTGTACATTAATAAACAACCTTTTCCCCCTCAAGCCGAGGGGGTTCATTCATTTTAGAGAGACTTCTCCTTCAGAATACTAATTCTGTTTTAGCTATAACGACTTCTACTCCCTAATTACATAGAAAGCTCATGAAAGTATAAACTAAGTCTATGCCGGAGGTGACGAAATTGAATGACAAGAATTTTAATTCAATTTATAACGACTATGTACAACAATCAGAAGAACAAGCCATTATGGAAACAGAAGAAGCTCAGTCAAATAAAGAAATGATTGTTGCTGTTCGTAAAAATGATGATGGTGATCTCATCGCCTTTAAAACAGAAACAGGCAGAGAATTGGATTACGTAACCGCATTAAATGAAGCAAAAGCTGGAAAATTAGCTCATGTAAACGTGTTCCATAAATACGGGCGTGACATTATCCGCAGTGAGCCGGATGGCGTAAAAGAGAATAATTTGGATCAGCTGCCTCTTTTTTAGAACAAGGAAAGCCCTACCTCTTTCCGTAGAGATAGGGCAAGCTTTATTTCTTAATAAAGCGGTAGATCTTTTTAATGTTCTCCATATGCAATGCTTCATGGTAAAAACTAAATAAAAACGATTCGCCAACAGTATAGAAAGAAATACCTGCTTTATTTGTAAAAGGTTCAGGCAGTTCCTGATCCAGGCGCCCTTGAAGGTACTCCTTGATTCTAACTTTTTGCTGTGAAAGCTGTGAGGAGATATCATCAAGAGAAGGCGGTGTACCCTTCCAATCAGCCGGCTTCGTTCCAGCAGCAAAAAACTGCTCATATTCTTCCGGCAGACTCATCTTTTCCCCTAAAGCTGCAAACACGAGTCTTTCTTGGATAAAAGCGATATGACCAAAATTCCAGCGTATGCTATTATTAAATCCTTCCGGCACAAGATCCACAATATCCTCACGAATCCTGCTGATGGATTGCTCCGTTATTGCCCGAACAGTATCATAATGCTTAAAAATAGTTGTTTCCAAATAGATCTCTCCTATCACTTAATGTACACTTCTCCTTGTGTTTCCTGGAATTTCATCCTTCTATTATTTAAATTTAATATTCTATCTAATTCATGTCAATAAAATTTCTGAATATTCACGACAATGTTTTCGTTATATTTTCACTTTATCTTTTGGAAACTATTAGATAAGGTGCTAAGTTTTAAATTAGGTTTTTTACATAAGACATATCACTTGTATAATCGCGGGAACTGCTGGATTATTTAAATAAGAAAGTACTAATCATGGAGGTGATTTTTTATATGTCTGGTACTAGAAGAGAGAATATCAAGCCAGGAGTTAAAGTAAGGGTTGTACAAAAACAAGACCAGCGTTCTGGTAAGTTAACAGAAGGAGTTGTAGCCAAGTTACTAACGAATTCGGCTACCCATCCACATGGGATTAAGGTGATGCTCGATAATGGAATTGTCGGGAGAGTAAAGGAAATTGTGGAGTGATCGGTTCATTGTAAAATACCTCCCCATTGCTTGGGGAGGTATACATTTCTGTATTATTCTTGATTTTCCGTTTTTTTCGTACCCTTGCTTTTATAAGGTTTTGCACTTTTTGCTTTGTTTGCAGCTGCCTGCCAGCGGTTCCAGCCTTTCTTGCCAGTCCCTCTGCCTGTTCCTCCGCCTTTACTTTTAGCCATTAAAGATCTTCACTCCATTACCTAAGATAGATATAGTATTCACATTTCAACTTAGTATAACGCATACCTTGCACTTTTCACCATAACAATATGTAGTAAGTTCAATTATTGGTTAAACAATCCTCCTTCAGATATACTATGGTTGAATAACTTTTATGGGGGTATGAAGAATGCATATTGAAATGTGGACTGACTTTGCTTGACCATTTTGCTATATCGGCAAGAGGCGTCTGGAGGACGCACTTCAGAAAATAGATCATCCTGTTGAAGTAACGTATCGCTGCTTTGAGCTTGATCCGTCGATGGAAAAAGATATCAAGGAAAACATGTACGAAATGTTAGCGCGAAAATATGGAATGAGCCTTGAACAGGCGAAAGCCAATTCACAAAATGTTGTTCAAATGGCGCGTGAAGTTGGATTAGATTACAACTTAGATACGGTTATTTTGACCAACACCTTTGACGCACATCGTTTGACGATGTTCGCCAAAACAAAAGGCTTAATGACGGAGATGACGGAACGCCTTCTTCGTGCTTATTTTACCGATTCGAAGCATATTGGAGACCACGAAACATTAGTTGAGTTAGCTGCTGATGTTGGACTTGATCGTGAAGAAGTAGCAGCGATGCTCGCAAGCAATGAGATGTCAGAAGAAGTTCGTGCTGATGAACAAGCTGCTGTCCAATACGGCATTCGCAGTGTACCGTTCTTTTTGATTAATAAAAAGTATGCCATCACCGGTGCGCAGCCGACAGAAGTATTTGTTCAAGCATTGAAAAAGATCATCGCAGAAGATGAAATCCAAGTAATGAACGAACAAACTGGCGCAGCATGTGACGATGACGGATGTGAAATTCCTAAGAAATAGAGTTGGTTAATTGACCAGGCATCTTAATGAGATTACTTGTTAGAGTGCCTGGTCTACTGTTAAGGGATATAGACTTATTGAATTCTTTATTGGGACTCAATTATTTTATTTTCTTCTAACAAGGCTGAATCCGTTCTTATTCGGACTAATTAACAACAGACCTTATCGATTAAGTCTGAATTCGCTTGGTATTCGGACTCTATCCTGTTAATACCTTTTAACCTTGTCGGAATCGGCTTATTATTCGGACTAAGTAATTGGCGCTTCCTTCAGACCAGTCTGAATCAGTTTGAAATTCGGACTCTACCCTATTGATTCCTTTTAACCCTGTCGCAATTCGCTCATTATTCAGACTAAGTAACTGCAGATCTTTTCGTTCCTGTCTATATCCGCTTGATATTCGGACTCCATCGTATTAATCCCTTCCAGTCCTGTCGCAATCCGTTCATTAATCAGACTAAGTAACTGCAGATCTTTTCGTTCCTGTCTATATCCGCTTGATATTCGGACTCCATCTCGGTATATTCCTTCATACGAGTCTTAATGATTGCTAACCACCCATAGTTTCAATCTTCAAAATTCAATTTCCCCAGCCTCTCATATGCTCGATCTCTTTCAAGATTATGCGACTGTACAACATCGCTTTTTAAGTACTCCCTCTCTGCTTTTCGCTCCATTAGCTCTTCTTTCAATCCTGGAACTTCTGGGTTTTGTTCATAAAGGTCTATTAATCCAAGGATTCCAGTTGCTGACATCCAATTTAAATAGGAGATATCGATTTTACCCGTTTCCTCATACCGTTCAATATTTCGATCCACAACAATCTGATCAAGGTTCACAACATTGATACCAGTGTAATAAATCAGCGCAGCAACGAAATAGAAATGAAACAAGCTCAAATTATCAAGCCAAATTTTAACAAGCGTATACGTAAAGATGACCATCAAGAAGATCATAAAGGAATGAGCAAGAACTCGTGTAAAAGTAAAACCATATGCTTCTTCATACATCGTTAACCGCATGAATGCTGATATAAGCAAAACTCCGCTCGATAACACCAGCAATGAAAGAGCCAAACTTATTATTTTCTTTAGCAGCCCCTGCACACTTTTGGTAAACTGTATAACAAACGTTGTGACAGTAAGATTAATTAATGTCACGAACAACAATTCGAAAAAACCGCGTCTTGCATATTCCGCATATGTGTAGCCAACATCAAGCGTACCGCTGAAAAAGTATTTAAATTGAACCGCAATAAATAACAAGTACACCAAATTTAAAAGCACGAGAACTGTTAACGCGATGACTCCATTTACTCCGATCGGTTTAATTAAGACTTCCTTTTGTACAATTTGAATTTTCAAAAAAGCCGACAGGTATCCGAAAAATGCCAAGGTAAACATAATAACAATTACACCGCGAATGATGTATTCGCCCTTAAAGCTGAACATTTCTGGGAGATTGCCCATGAGTCTTTCAAATTGAGCATCTGCTGAAATCAACAGATTGAGAACAATAAACAAGAATGGTACTGAAATAATAATGCCAATAAGAATATTTTTCCACACATCAAAATGATTTTCTTCCTTACCTCGTTTTAGCATGCTCCCGATGTACTTCCCAAAAACCCCATTGTAAACAAATCCTTTAATAATGCGGTGTAAGGCATAAAAAATGAAATTAGTGTGATTCCACATCATCGTTCTTGGTGAAGTGATTAGAGTAAGATGTAAAATGACTAGTGCCGGGATGACGATGATATTCAATACATAAAAAAGCTTGCTGTCATTTAAATAATAGCCAGCTGCCAATAGCCAAATACTTATTAAAATTAAATAACCTACCCGTTGATGCGTGAACGAGAAGGAGCGAAACCTCCAGAAAAACAAGCTATAAAAAACCATTAAAAATACTAAATAAGAGATTCCAATTTGCCCCCTGAAAAATGCTTCTTCTGCAATAACGCCCAAGAGCAAACATAATATCAAAAAAATCCAGTCTGTTTTATTAATCTTCAACTCCATAAACTAATCCCCCTATCGTAATTCTTTGTATATAGATATTCTAGGTAATACTCCAAAAAAAAGCTTACACAGAAGCTTTTTTCCCCCAATTATAGCTAAAAAGACAAATTGGATATAAAAGAATGGTGAGAAAAATGCACAGTACAATAAATGTTTCTTTGAGCAGCGGGTTAAACCACTCATGTGGAACAATATGAAAAACAGTCAGCACCATCAACGTCAAATTGGGAATAAGCGCCATTATGAACGTTCTTTTCATCAGTTTCTTTCCTTTATGTCCAAAACCTCTTCCTATTTCATAGCCAAGCAAGGCCCAAAAAAACATGTAGATGAATGCAATTGTAATCGGAAAAGAAGTCAACTGAGTCCATACAGTTGTGACCCATTGCCAATCAAACAGATTATGGGCCACAGTAAGTGCTATTCCACCTGCAAAAAATAGAATATTAACAGCAATAAACAGCCATTTCATTCTGCTAGGAGTTACGGAAAGCTCATCTTTCCACATAGCAGCAATTTCTTCGGGTGTTCCAAATCTTTGATAAATTTGCTCGCGTATTTTATTTTCATTGTCAAGACTGCTAAAACTCATAAGCAATTCATTCAAATGCGCCTCATATTCAGCTAGTATCGACTCTTTCTCCTCATGGCTGCACAGCAATAGATCTAACTGTGTTAAAAATTCATTCTTCACTCGTTCCATGTTTTTTTCTCCCCATCAACCTGTTCATAACCGAAACAAAATGGTCCCACTCATGGGTTTTTTCGAGCAGTATTTCTTTCCCAGCATCTGTGATGCGATAGTATTTCCTTGATGGTCCCTTTTCCTGTTCCTTCCAGTAGCATTCAATATATTCTTGTTTTTCAAGCTTATGGAGTGCAGGATATAAAGTACCTTCCTTGACAGAAAATTCGTTCCCGCTGCGTTTCTCGAGTTCTTTCACAAGCTCGTACCCATACATATCCCGTTCTTCAAGGAGCTGAAGCAACAGTAACGACGTACTTCCTTTAACCAACTCACGATTAAACATTTCTTCACCTACCTAGAAATATTATGTATATAGAAATTCTATAACTAATGGATTGAAATGTAAAGGTCTGTTTCCCTTTTCTATTAAATAATCTTTTCTAGTATGAGCTAACATGAAAGCCCATCTTTTTCCCATTTAAATAACCCATGCATATGCTAAATTAAAAATGGAGGTACACCTATGTCTATGTATGGAAATCCCTATCCTTATTATTTTCAACCACAAGTTCCAATGAACTATTATGGTTATCCCGCTACGTTTTACCGTCAACAACCAAGTGTGCAGGAAATCCTGCAGACAATCAGAACTCAACATCAAAACCTGTACTCGCAGCTAGAAAATGCGGGAATGAATAGACAGGTTGTAGAATATGTTTTTTTCTTTATCGTTAACTATACTGTCAATCAAGCAAATACTAATCTGCCTGCCAATCAAATTTATGATCAGTTCCAGCGTCAAGTTCCATGGTTTAATCTTCTCTTTAGACAGTTTAACGTCCCTCAAAATGTGGCAGATCGAGTCTTAACAAGAGTAATTCAAATTACCTTAAATCTACTAAAAAATGACCAGCCGCAGCCAGATCAAGGCTGGTCAAATATGGAGAACTTAGGCGGAACCCTTACATCAGCTCCAACGGTTTCTTCCTGGCAGCCAAATCGGCTTGATGTTTTTGCAAGAGGAACAAATGACGCCCTGTACCATATATGGTGGGATGGGCGAAACTGGAGCGGCTGGGAAAACCTTGGCGGGACATTAACCTCCGCACCTGCTGCTGTCTCTTGGGGACCAAATCGAATAGATGTCTTCGTTAGAGGAACAGACAACACCCTTTACCATATTTGGTGGGATGGTCAACGCTGGAGTAATTGGGAAAGCCTTGGCGGGACATTGACATCAGCCCCTGCTGTTTCTTCTAGACGTTCCAATCATCTTGATGTTTTTGTAAGAGGAAATAATAATCGATTGTATCAAAAAACATGGAATGGGTCACGCTGGGGAGATTGGATTGATCTTGGCGGTAACTTAAACTCAAAGCCTGCTGCTGTCTCTTGGGGACCAAACCGCATTGATGTCTTTGCTAGAGGGCAAAATAATGATCTCATTCATAAATGGTGGAATGGTCAGCGTTGGAGTGATTGGGAAAGCCTTGGCGGAACATTGACCTCCGCACCGACAGTCTCATCTAGACGGCCAAATCAACTCGATGTCTTTGTAAGGGGTACCAATAACCGCCTTTACAAAAGAACATGGAATGGCTCTCGCTGGGAAAACTGGGAAGACCTTGGCAATTCATTAACATCTGCACCAGCTTCGGTTTCTTGGGGACCGAACCGGATTGATGTCTTTGGAAGAGGTCCCAATCGGAATCTAATTCATTACTATTTTGGAAGATAAGAAAGGAGCCATGACGGCTCCTTTTCTCTTTATATTACATTCTTTTTATCCTTATTCTTCTCTACCTTATCTTCATAAAATAGATCAAAATCCGGATCTACTTCACCAATTCCAAGATAGCGAGCTTTATAGTCTTTTAGAAGTGCAAAAAATTGCTTTCCTAAAATTAGAATCACGACTACGTTAATAAAGGTCGGGATCGCGGATGAAATATCAGCAAAGTACCATACTGTTTGCCCTGGAAGGCCATACACTGTCCCGTACACGACCATTAAACACCCAGGGATGGGATAAAAATAAATAAATGTCTTTAGAATTCTATTTTTCAGTTTAGTTTTTCCTTTTAAAAGATG
The DNA here is from genome assembly GCF_900156875.1 of Robertmurraya dakarensis. GTDB lineage: Bacteria > Bacillota > Bacilli > Bacillales > Cytobacillaceae > Robertmurraya > Robertmurraya dakarensis. The sequence continues at coordinate 1,261,568 of NZ_LT707409.1, forward strand.
ACGCAGAACGATTTCATAATAAGAATACCATCCTGTAACGGTCGTTAAGCCGAATAATAGAATAGATAGCGCAATGATGATTCTTCCGATTTCACCAATTCCACTTTCGAAGGCTGTTAGTGTTAAATCGGCACCTGTTAAGCCGGTCGACCAAGCATCTGTAATAATAATCGTAAAAGCCGTAATCGTTGCCACAATAAGGGTATCAATAAATACTTCAAAAGCTCCCCAAATCCCTTGTTTAACTGGATGATCAACCTTCGCTGTTGAATGAACCATGGCAGAAGTTCCCCATCCAGCTTCATTACTATAAACAGATCTTGCCATCCCCATCCGGATCACTTGCGCAATCGCCGCACCCGCGAAACCACCAACGGCAGCGGTTCCTGAGAAAGCACCTTCGAATATTAATGTAAAGACATGACCAAGCTGAGAGATATTTGAAATAATAATAAAGAGCCCAGTCACAATATAAAATAAAACCATCCCAGGGACAATTTTGGCTGCTAGCTTACCCACATGCTTTATACCGCCCCATACAACAAAATAAACGAGAATTGAAAATAGAATCGACGCAGGAATCATACCAATATTAAATGTAGAACTGATCGCTTCTGAAATTGTGTAGTTCTGCATCGTAATAAAAAAGGTTGAGAAAATTCCTAAGCCAAATAATACGGCAGGAAAGATCCAAAATTTAAAATTTCTTTCCTCTCCAAGTCCTCTTTCCATATAGTAGGTTGGCCCACCATATGGATCACCATTTTCATCGGTGCTGCGGTAGTAGACAGATAGCGTAACTTCGACCGTTTTAATGATCATGCCTAGCAAAGCTGTCATCCACATCCAAAATACGGCACCCGGTCCGCCTACTGCGATCGCGGTTGCCACACCCCCGATATTGGCTACCCCAACGGTGCCGCCAATTGCTGTTGCAACGGCTTCAAATGAGGACATTACCCCTTTTTCTTTATCCTCACTTTTTTCCTTTTTAAACATATTACTGAATGTTTGCTTTAAAATATGCGGCAAGTGTCGAAATTGGAAAAATTTACTCCCCACTGTAAAATACAATCCGACAAACACCATTGTGATGATTAACGGCAATCCCCAAAGGAACGCTGATAAACTTGATAGTATGTTTTCCATGAAGTCTCTCCCCTAAGTTGTTTTCGTTTTTGCTTTTTTAGTACTTTCTATATTTGATTTCTCCTCCGATAATCGTCATTTCAATGTTCGTATTCAACAATTCATCAGCATCCTTCATTTCAAATGGATTTGCAGAGTAAACCGTCATATCCGCTAATTTGCCTCGGCTGATGGTACCTTTGATATGTTCCTCATTCGTTGGGTATGCACCAAGTTCAGTAAACAATCGAAAAGCTTCCGTCATCGATAATTTTTGTTCAGGACAATATCCATCAAGGTCTTGACCCGGTTTTTTACGAGTAACAGCCGCATGTATTCCAAGCAATGGATCAACTGGTTCTACCGGTGAATCTGAACCGCCCGCACAAATCACACCTGCATCCATTAATGACTTCCAAGCATAGGAAAGCTTGATGCGATCTTCTCCAAGACGTTCTTGAACCCAAGGAAAGTCGCTTGCTAAAAAGCGCGGCTGGATATCAGCAATTCTGCTTGGCTTTTTCAGACGATGAATTAAATCCTCACGAAGCACTTGTGTGTGAATCAATCGATCTCGGTATGCTGCAGCAGGAAACTGATCTAACACATCAAGAACATTTTCTAAAGCTTGATCGCCGATCGTATGAACAGCAATAGGCATATCCAATTCCCGCGAGCGTCTAACAATATCAAATAGTGTTTCCTGATCATACATCGCTTCTCCATAATTTCCCGGATCATCACTATATGGTTGTGATAATAGCGCTGTTCTTCTTCCAAATGCTCCATCTGCAAAAATTTTCACAGCACCGATTTGCAGCGTATCATTTCCATACCCCGCGTACATACCAGCTTCACGCAGATCATTGATGAATTCATGGTTAATTAGTAAATTACTGCGAAGTCCTAATTTTTCACCATTCAAAAGTTCATCATAAATGCTCCATGTCTGTGCTAATCCGCCTAAATACAGGGGATCATTGCTATGTGCACTTGTTAATCCTTTTTCCATTGCAAAATGGATCGTTTTGCGCATGGCATTCTTCCAAGTTTCATAAGAATGAGCTGGGATATGCTTTTTTACTATTGTCATAGCAGATTCAAGCAAAAGGCCAGTTGGCTGTTTTGTCGCTTCATCTAAGACGACGACTCCTCCTTCTGGAACAGTTATATCAGCATGATAGCCGCTTACCTCAAGCGCTTTGCTGTTGACAACCGCTGCATGCAGGCAGATTCTTGATAGTAGTAATGGGTTGCCGGGAGATACAAAATTTAATTCAGAAATAGTTGGAATTGTACCGTCAGTAAAAAGGTTTTCATCCCAGCCGCTACCCAGCAGCCATTGTCCAGGCTCTAGTTCCTTTGTTCGGGCTTGGATTCTTTCAAGCATATCTTGTTTAGATGTTACCCCTGTTAAATCTAAATTGATGAAACTATCAGCGATAATGGATAAATGAAGGTGGCTATCTACCAAGCCGGGTGTGACCGTTTTTCCTTCAAGGTCGATCACTTCAACTGAAGACCTTCCCCATGTTAGGAGCATATCCTCCGTCTGTCCCATATCGATAAAGCGTCCATTTTCAACTACGACAGCTTGAACATTAGATAGTCGTGTATTAAACGTATAGAAGTTTCCATTTTTGTAGATTTTTCTCAAGATGATTCTCTCCTTAGGTATTAAGATCGCTAGCATTGGAAAAGAGAGATGTCATGGCTTGATGGAAGTGGATTCCTTTAAAAGAGGAGAGTGTTGAAGAAAATAGCGGCTTTTTGAACACAAAAAGCAATGATAGAAAATAACCTATCATTGCTGACTGTACAATATACGTTATCCTCCATTTCGATCAATAGTTCTCCATGCACGTACTTCCAAGCATGACAGTGCGTTCCTTATTCAGGAAACACACCAACAGCGATAAGTTTGACCCTTATCTCTGCTTCGGCAAATAATCCTTTCATCAATCCTCATCGATGTCATACTCCGATTGATTACTGATATTATTCGCACCTCTACCTCACCGATCTGTTAGGCATTTATGCAATTGAGTTCATATTATCAGATGATTTACTATATTTCAATAGTAAATTTAGAGATAACTAGGATTATTTAGGACTGTATGAACCGGATTTTTTCACAGATTGCAGCAGTTTTATTAAAATCATATATTTCTCCTGCGATGAACTTGCCATCCCGCCGTAATAGGCTGCAAGGTAATCTTTATTGAGCAGTTTCAGCAGTTCTTCTATGCTGTATTTTTCTCCATTGTAGAGCTGTTCTGCTTTTTCTAATGGTACCGCCCTTATTATTCTGTGAATATATTCCTGTGATGTTTCTGATTTTCCAAGCGTGAGCCCGTTTTTCTTTCCCCATTTTTTCAGTTGATAAAAGTACCAGTAAACAGAATCATGATAAAAATGGGGAAATCGTTGGCGCCAGCTCATCCTTAGATTGAGCAGGAGAGCCGTTATTTTTCTCATTAAATAATCCCACCACGGCTCTTTCGAAATGATGACTTTCTTTGGCCTAGCTTCTCCAACCAGTGAGGGTCTGTTCTTTAATACCTTTATAATCACCATGAGCGCAACAATGGCAAAGATAGCAGCTATTCCTAAAAGCAGCCACATGATTGGGAAAGTGAAGACCATTTCTTCCCCTTCATTAGAAGCCCCTGCACCTCCTCCAGATTGTATTCCTTCTATTTCACCATTCGGCCTGTCAGGAAATAGATGTGCGAACCATAATAGAAATTGAGTGAAAATCGATCCAAGCCATTTTACACCATTCCAAACGCCGAAGAAGATAGCTGTAACCGTTCTGTTTACACCAGGAAATAACAAACTCAAAGACAACAGCGGAATGGATGCGAAAATTGCTAGCAGCACAACTGTGAATGAACTTGATTTCCCAACTTTGCGAATTTCTGTTACCTCTTCCCCTCTAGAATCAGCATGACTTTGCAGTGAGAGAATCATTCCAATTAAACTGAAACAAAGCGCGGTTAAAAAGACAAGATGAAGTGTGTCAGCTCCCCATTCTTTTTTCATATAGACAAAAGCAAACAAAAGATATAAGACGATATTCCCTTCAAAGCATCTCATTAAGTCTTGGCGACTTGGTTTTGCGGAAGAAAAATGTGCACTGCGCATCCAAATCGCAATAACTGCTACCGTAACAGTTATTCCAAAAGTCAGCGCTCCCTCAGGAACTGAGATGTTCCAGTTTTTGTAGAGGACAAATAGGACCAATACAAGGTTCCCAACAATAATGAATACTAGTTTTCTCTTGGAAAGGACGGCATTGATTATGTACCCTCCAATCCCAGCAACTCCCCACCATAATGTATTCATAGTGACGAAGTCGTCCCGCTCCACACTTGTAAATAGGATGATAAAATAATAGATCCAAATGGCCTCACTAAACACGACAGTGAATGATTTCAATGCATTTTTTATTTGCTCCATAATCAAAAACCCTTTACCGCTGAATCAGCTGACGCAAAAAAAGAATTCGCCGCTGTGGCACGCACCTTTTCACCGTATTTCGATTTCCTTTGATAAAAGAAACGAACGTCAGGCAGCTTCTGTTTATGCTGTTCATACCAAATAACATGTTCCTTAGACACAGATTCACAGAAAATAAATAACGGACCCGATAATTTTCCGGTATGCAACAGTTCATTTAGTAGATAATCTTTGTGTTGCGCCGCTCTTTGACTGCTTTTCGCTAAAATATCGAGCATGTGCTGGAGCTCCAATCTTGGCGGAATGGGATTTAATACTTTTCCATTATAGGATAGAGCATTGCTGGCATAGCCAAGATGGATTCCCTGTTCACGGTATTTAACGGCAATCGAAGCAATTACAGATAGGAAAGCTTCAAAATTCTCTTCTTGTTTCATCCTATATTTCATTTGTTCATTTTGCTCTTCATACAATCTTTCAATCACAAATCCAGAGATGTCAGCAAAAATCATCAACCTTTCCGTCACAACAGGCTGATAGACATTTGTTTGAAGTCTACCCGTTCGCGCACTGGCCCTTCCATTAAACCTTCTCATTTCGTCCCCTGGCTGATAATCACGAATTCCGCTTACTTTTAACGGGTCCTCTAGAAATCCGCCATTCTTGCCTTTCATCTCCCATCGCATCGAGGGTCGAAACGCTGGGACATGGACAGGAACTAGTTTTGGATAAACATATAGCGGTGTTTTAAAATAATGTATTTTCTCGATTTCTGAAAAGCGAAAACCATCTCCAGACCTGAGGATGACACGCCCTAGATGATATACCCCGCGTTTTAACGCTTTGCCTTCGATTTCCCAATTGACTTTTTGGAACCAGTGCAGCCATAAGAAACGCATTAAATAATTACTTTGTTCCTCTTCCCCAATCACAACACCTTTAATAAGAGGCAATTCCCATTCTAACCAAACTAATGGAAGCCATTTATCATTAAAAACGGATGCCTGAATTTGAAAATCCTCACCAGCAAAAAGTCTAGTTTTAGAGAGAACGAAATCTTGCTGAACATTTTTTAATGATTGATTCTTCCATGCTGTTATGAAAAAAGTTAAAAATATTAAAAAGGTCGCGATAAGAATAAGCGGAAAAAATTGAAACCAGATACCCAGAACTAAAAAAGCAACCAGCACCCAGATAACATGTTTTTGAAAAAAATAGCTTGAATCGATGGTTTTCTTCTGTTCTCGAGCACCCTCAATTTGGGTCTTTTCAGCACTCATAGCTTAACAACCTCTTCAATCGGAATGGTTTGTTTTTCTAGAATACTGTCCAACACAGATTCTGGTGTTGTTTCGTTCAATTGCGCTTCGGTTTTTAACCATAATCGATGGCCCCAGACAGGCTTTATCATTTCTTTAACATCATCAGGAACTACATAATGACGTCCATTCAAAAACGCCCATGCTTTTACGGTTTTATATAGAGCTTTGCTTCCCCTCGGGCTGACACCAACGGAAACAAGCGGATGATTCCGAGTCTCCGCTGCCAACGCCGTAATATATTTTCTAATATTGGCATGAACCGAAACTTCCCGACATTGCTGCTGAAGCTGTTGAATTTGCTGTGGATTTAATAGATTCCTAATTTCGTCATAAGGAAGATTGTCTCCTACCTGTTCCAGCATTAATTCTTCCTCTTCTAGTGTTGGATATCCTAAGGCAAGTTTCATGAGAAAGCGGTCCAGCTGTGCTTCTGGTAAAGGAAACGTTCCTTCCATATCCACAGGGTTTTGGGTAGCCAGCACCATGAAAGGAGCCTGGAGAGGATACGTCACTCCTTCAATCGACACCTGTCTCTCTTCCATGCATTCTAGTAAACTCGACTGTGTCCGCGGAAGAGTCCGGTTGATTTCATCTACTAACAGAATATTCGTGAACACAGGCCCTTTTCGAAAAAAGAAATCGTGGTTCTTCGGATTAAAAATTGACCCGCCTAACACATCCGACGGCAGTAAATCAGGGGTACACTGCACCCGCGAAAAATCACAGTCAATACCCTTAGCAAACGCTTTAATCATCGTCGTTTTTCCTGTTCCAGGAAGATCTTCAAGCTGTACATGTCCCTCCGTTAACAATGCTGTTAGAATGAGCTTCAATTCCTTTTCTCTTCCAATAATCACTTTAGACATCTCCTGCCATAACTCCTCTAATAGCTCCTGTGATATAACCACCTGATTCTCCATGATCCAATCCTCCTGAAAACGTCATATTTCTATTATTTTATCTTAATATTTTGTTAATTCACACTAAAAGTTTTCGTATTTTGATGTTTCTAAGACATTTCATGATGACCGCTGTCTCCTAACACGGAAAAGCTGACCTTCTTTTTAGGAAGCTCAGCTTTTTCCCTATTAATCTAGTGTTTGTAAATATGATAATGAAACCTTTAAATTAGCGTTTCTCTCTCGAATCACGTTTAACAACTCGCGATCATGTGTGTCTACTTTGTTTCGAATCGCGAATGTATAAAGGATCATGGTTCCAAGATTGGTCGTTTCGACTTGGCGAAGAACATGATGTTCTGTGTATTTTTCTAGTATTTCATCGAACATGCCATCATAATTGAGATTTTCAGGGACAGTGACTTTTAGAATTTGTGTATCTTTCCCTTTTCCATAATCAAACTTATGTAAAAAATATAAAATCGCACATGAGAAAAGCGTTAAGACAATAGCCATCCCAATTTGATACAATCCGCATGTCATTCCTACACAAAGGCCGAAGAAAATATAGGCAATATCCTTTGCATCCGTCACTGCGCTGCGGAAGCGGATGAGTGAGAAAATCGCAAATAATCCAAATGCTACCCCTGCGTTATTACTGACGACATTCATAACGACAGAAACGACAACGCTCATAATAATGATCGTATGGACAAAAGATTGCGAATAGCGCTCCCCTTTAAATGTTTTTTGATAGACTTGTGTGATTACAAAGCTTAATATTGCCGCTGCTGCCATTGCAAATATTGTCAATACGATTGATGTCTCCTGCGCTTGCCCTGTTGATAATAATTCCATTTATACTCCAACTCCCATCGTTACTTTTTCATTCATGATGTTTCCTGGAAGACATTCCCCTTTTAATAACTCCAAACTTGTGCAAAATTTAGAAGCGCTTCTTTGTTCACAATCCAAATCCTGCAGGATGCGTGTCAGCCATAATGGCACACTATGTGTCACTTTCACCTCAAGAACGACAAGGTCCTCGTCAATGAAGTTTCTCCCATAAGGGCCATACTCAATATTGAGATCTTCATTGCGGCACCGTAAATTCAAGTCAAATGTGACGCGCAAATCAGGATCATTTATACAATGAAATGCATGGCGATCATAGCTCACAACCATTTCCGGCTCCAGCATATAGAGTTTCCGAAAATAATCTATTTCTTTAAAAATTTGCGGATTTGATGCTTCATAATCTAAGCAAGTATCATGTATCGGTTTGTTAATGTAGCGGTAAGCTTCCATTAATGGAATAACCGTTCTTCTTTTGTTCACAACATTATTATGCTTTTGCTTTACTTCAAAAAAAGCAATGCCATCAATATCCGTATCATCATAGATTCGCAATCTAAGCTTTTGCCGAAACTTTAACTTGTTTTTTGTCTCAAAGTAAATTTTGTGATCCTCGTTATCGAAATATAAAGAGGTCACCGTATATCTTCCTTGATCACCAAACTTATCGAAGCGCATATACGGTCCCATTTCCTCCACAAGGAGTTCATATTGACGCCGCGAAATTAAATACTTTTGTTCTCTTCTGCTAAAAATCTCTAGTACCATATTCTTCACTCTTTCATACTCATATTTTTACGATAAATTTATAATATCTTGACAATCTTAAAGTAAACTTAAAAGATTATGAGAATTTCATGAGAATAAGGAGAGAGTTGTAAAATAAGCACCTGCATAGATTCAGAGTTATTTCCCATAATAAATAAATGGAACCAACAGATCTTGGAGGAAGTTTATGAAGAATATTATAAATGTATGGATAATACTATTTATGGCAGGTTGCGGGAATCAGGATTCTGTCGATGATGCAGTAATCAATAATGACGGCCAATCCGATGAACTGACGATGAATGATGCAGAAACAATTCAATCAGAGATGAGATTTTTGGAATTCGATTTAGATGTGGATTATGAGGACGGACATGATTATGAATTAGAATTTGACGGCGACCGCGATCTCAAGATGGAAGCTTCTGTTGAAGATGAAATAAATGATAAGCATCTTGATCGTGAAGAAGCGGTAAGTGAAATTGTTCCTATTTTAGAAAAACTTACATTCACAAAAGATACAGATCAAGAAGATGTGATAAAAGAAGTGCTTCAATCCTTTCAGCTCCCAGAAGGTTATAAAGAGTTTGATTTAGAGGTCGAATTTAGTGATCATTCAAAGGCAGATTATCGAGACTCAAAATAGAGATAAGAAAATCCTTCCCCTAACGGAAGGATTTTTCTCTTATATGACTAATTTGATACAATTGCCTGACGGATCATAAGTGACAACTTCATTATCCTCTACAGAAACACGTGCACCCATGTTTTCTAAATTGGAGACTGTCTGGCTGCGTGCTTCCTCATTAGGAAACATCAGTGTAAAGAACTGCAGTCCCACGCTATTTTCGGCTGGTGCAGGTGCCCCGACACCATTCCATGTATTCAAACCAATATGATGATGATATTTACCAGTTGAGATGAAAAGGGCCTGACCTCCGTATCGGCACACTACTTCAAAACCAAGTCCTTGCGTATAATATTCCTCTGTCTTTGTTAACTCGGCAACATGTAAATGAATATGGCCCATGACGGTACCAGCAGGCAGGCCATTCCACGGCTGCTGCTGGTTCCCATTCGCCAGCAGGTCTTGAAAATTTAGTGGATCCACAGTCATAGCCACTTCTCCGTTGCTCCAATGCCACTGCGAAGGATCACGATCAATATAAATCTCAATTCCATTTCCATCAGGATCGGATAAATAAAGCGCTTCACTCACCAGATGGTCAGATGACCCCAATTGAATTTTATTTTCGATAAAATGGAAAACAATATTAGCTAAGTCTGATCGATTTGGCAAAAGAATGGCAAAATGATATAACCCAGTAGTTCGTCCTTGCTTCGGCAGGGCATTCTCCGGTTGTTCCAGCGATAAAATGCTAGTTTTTCCATCTGTCGTTAATTTGGCGCTTGTCTCTGTTTTTTCTAAAACCTTAAAGCCAATGATTTCTTGATAATACTTTAATGAACGCTCTAAACTTTCTACTTTAATCTTTACATGATCAACATAAGTGACCGGCTTTTGATGAAACCTCATATGTAATCCCCCTGTCTTATCGATAATTAGTAATTGCTATGGTATCTTCGCATATGTGTCATTTAAATTGTTATCATAATTTTCCCTTTTATTGGAGTTTCAATGCTTAAAAGAATAATAGTTACTTTATGTAAGTAAGTGTAAATTGGTAATGCCATTTTGTCAAGTTACTTTATTATGTTTTATAATGATATAAACAAACGAAAAGTGGTATAGTATTTGTGAAGAGGTGTCAATAAAATGGAAAAATCAGTTATTTGCCCGCGTTTTGAAAAAGCCATTTCCCTTTTAAGCCAAAGATGGACTGCACTAGTGATTTATCAACTACTGCAAGGACCGCAGCGTTTTAGCGAAATTCAAACATCCGTTGGAATTAGTGGAAAAGTGCTGTCAGACAGATTAAAAGACCTAGAGCAGCAAGGAATCATCAATAGAAAAGTGATACCTGAAACACCCGTGATGATTGAGTACTCCTTAACAGAGAAAGGTGCTTCATTAGAACCTATTTTAAGAGAAATTGAAAAATGGTCACAGTGCTGGATTCTGCCAGAAAATGTGGAAAACTAAAATAGCTGAACCAGTGTGATATTGGTTCACACTGGTTCAGCTTACTTTTTACCAAAAAAATTCATTCCTCAGCTGGCAGCAATTCAAATCCTGCTGTAAAGTGTCTAAGCGAAGTAATTGGACCTTCATAAACCAATTTCATACCACGATACTTCTCTCTTTGTTCATAAATTTCGCCGAGGGCGGAAACGATCACGTCCAAATGGTTATTTGTATATACCCTTCTTGAAATCGCGATCCTCATCACTTCTACTTCAGGGAAGATATCTTTTCCTGTAGTGGGATCTTTGGAGCCGAATGCACATGCCCCCAGTTCTACAGCCCTCACCCCTGCTTCTTCATATAAAGCGACAACTAGCCGCTGCGATGGGAACTCATGTTGTGGAATGTGAGGAAAAAATCTTCTCCCATCAACATATACCCCATGCCCTCCAGTTGGTTCGATAATGGGTATCCCTTTTTCTCTTAAACGGTCACCTAAATACTTTACTTGGTTAATTCGGTATTCTAAATACTGTTCGTCTGCCCCTTCTTGTAAGCCAACTGCAAGCGCTTCTAAGTCCCGGCCGGCTAAACCCCCGTAGGTGATATAGCCTTCATGCACAATGGCGAGCTGCTGTGCATGTTTTAACACCTCTGCATTTCGGGTGATAAACAAACCGCCGATGTTCACAAGGCCATCTTTTTTGGAGCTCATAATCGCTGTTTCACAGTAAGAGAACATTTCTCTTGTAATTTCTTTTATGGATTTATTCTGATAACCATCTTCTCTTTTTTTAATAAAGTAAGCGTTTTCAGACATGCGTGCAGCATCAATAACAAACGGAATTCTATGTTTCTTGGCCAGCAGGCTCGCTTCTCTTATGTTTTGCATCGAAACAGGCTGACCGCCATTGTTATTACAGGTGACCGTCATCATGACAACGGATATGTTTTCAGGTCCTTTTTCTTCTATTAACTTATCCATTTTTTTTAGGTCAATATTCCCCTTAAACGGGTGTGGCGGACTCGCTGTATCTTTTCCCTCATCGATTAAATGATCTACAACCAGTGCACCAAGAACTTCTGCATTTCCTCTAAAAGTGTCAAAATGCATATTGCCTATCGCGTATTTTCCTGGTTTTGCATATATTTTGGCCATCATGAAATCAGCTGCTCTTCCTTGATGGGTTGGCTGCACATATGGCATACCGAAGAGATCCTGAACTGATTGCTGTAATTTATAAAAACTTTTCGAACCTGCATAAGACTCATCACCCAGCATAAGGGCTGCCCATTGTTCATTGCTCATCGCCGATGTTCCGCTATCCGTAATACAATCGATGTATACATTTTCAGCTTTTATTTGAAACACATTATAGCGCGCCTCTTTAAGCCATTCCTGCCGCTCAGCTTTTGTCGTTTTCTTTATTTTCTCCACCATTTTGATGCGAAAAGGCTCAGCTGTCATAAAACGCATATGGAGATCATCCTTTCAAGGAGTCATTTTAAGGTCCTGTAACCATTTTACAGTCGGGAATCCGGTAACATTCGGAAAATTTTCATTTTATACTCTATAATGCCTTATACAAGTATATTTTCCAGGGTGTATCTTGAGATTGAAATACGGATTCAAGGTGCAACTGATTATCTCCTGCGTTTTCGATTTGCACAGCAGAAAAAATATAACTACCTCCCATTTTCTTAAATTGCTCTATATTCAACTGCAAATTTTTTATTGGCTTTTGCCTATCTTTTGTAAACATGTAATTCTTCCCTAATTCATTTGTAAAAATGTAGCAGCGGGCTCCCCATTCATCGAAATAGGTCGTAATGCTTGCGTTCTTAGCGAGCTCACTCTCAATAATCTTCCGAAACTCATTTTTATATGATAGCGGGTAAAAGTTATTATATGAATCAAGTGTATAAAAACCGTTATATTGCGGAATTGCTGGGTGCATGCCAATACTTGCGACTCGGTATTTCTCTACAGGAAGACCAATAAAATCTTTAATCTCCTGAAATTGTTTTTCAGCATAAAACTCACGTACGGTTGGATTTTTATAAAAGACGATTTCTTCATTTATTAAAAATAAGAAAATAATCTGTGCATACAATAGGATTTTTGCATTTCTCTTCCATTTTCCGCCCTTTTTCCATAGAATCTTTAAGCTAATCGCAAATAAAACATATATGACTAAAGGCCTTAAAAAATGATAGCGGGCGAAGTTAAAGGTATCTAGAAAATGAAATCTTTCTGTTAAAGGAAGCCATCCTTTATAGAACCAAAATGCATACCAGATTGACAAAAATACATTAACCCAAAATAGAAGAAGGAACATTTTTTCCCTTTTCCAAAGCTTGTGTATCAGGATGATATCTAAAGCCAGAAAGATAACAGGAAGCATGATGAATGTGTGGGCTGTCATGACATGGTGATGTCCTAATACAAAGTTCTTTATCGATAGAAGCACAGACCTCCAAAAAGGCAATCTCGCATGAAAATATTCATCCCTGCTTGTCGGATCTGTCATAAATAAAAAAGAGTACACTAACCGATATTCTACAATTAAATACATAACGCTCATCAAAACAATGGAGGAAAGAAAATGAAAATTCCAGCCTCTTCCCCTTACGAAATCAACGAACCACAGCATACCCATTGCAGATAAAAAGAAAAAGAACCCTAATACAATGCTTGAATAAAAAGGCAGCAAAAGAAGCGCGGCATAGTTTTTCCAAGAACTTTCCCCATTGCGAATGTTTAAGAATGCCCATAGAGCAAGAGGCATTCCAAGTGTACTGAGCATCCCGGAAGGCCAAAATAAAGTGAGAGAAAAAGCGAGCGCGACCCCAACACGAATGACTGACATTTCCTCACTCGGAATGAAGTGTTTCTTTAGTAATAAGTACATACCGAAGAAAGCTGCGAATCTCGTGATTGCCTGACTAACACCATAAGCCAACATCGTTGGAAAAAGGGCATAAAGCCAGACAATAAGACTGAATTCAGATGAAAATGCATTTCTAGATAAATGACCGTTCATAATCTGAGCGATGCTTGCGTCAACAGAACCGGATATTTCACCACTATTCGCAAGCACCTTATACCATGCGAGATTAGAATCCAAGTTATCATGTATTCGTATATGTGCATTTTCTCCAAGTATAAACAACGGAGATAAATAAACAACAATGATTAAAATAGCCATAGTGATAAGTTTACGTTCGCTTTGATGCTGAGTGCTTTCCATTTCCTAACACCTCTAAAATTTATATTAGGAGAATGACTTTCTTAATGTCTTTGCCGAAAACTTTTCCACTTTTATATTTCGGTTATAGATGGAAACTTATACCTAATCTCTAAATCCTATGAAACGCAAAAAAAAAGAGCCAAAGGCTCTTTTAAGAAAAATAGAGAAGTATTAAATGACAAATCGCACTCTAATGGCTGTTAGTCCCGCGTAGAGTATGAAAAGAAAAATTCCGAAAAACATATCCTTCTTTGTCCAAGGAACAGCATGATAATAAGTCCGTTCTCGACTCCCGTCGAATCCTTTTGATTCCATTGCAATCGCGACTCGTTCTGCTTTTCGGATGGCGCCTGCCATTAATGGAATGATTACCATCTTACTCTCGCGAATCTTATCCTTGATTCCCCGAGGTTCACCTAATCCGCGAATCCGATGCGCTGCACGGATTTGTTCTAACTCCTGGCGAAATAATGGAAGAAATCGATAAGCGGCCATCATTCCATACCCAAAACGCGGTGGCAGCTTGCAATGCTGAATAAGGCTTAACATGAGCTTCGTCGGCTCCGTTGTCAGAACAAACAGCAATGACCATGAAATAAATAACAGTGAACGGAGACCAAGAGATAGGCCAGTTAGCACATTTTCGAGTGCAACAGGCATGCTCCCGATGAAGAAAAGAACAGTATCTCCTCTATCACTTGGAAAGACGACATTTATCCAGATGAAACTAAAAGCAAAGAAACTAAAGGGGATGAGGATTTTGAATAGAAATCCAGGTGAAATTCCCCCTAAAAAAATAATTAAAGTCAGGGTGATGATCAGCATCAAAAGAGGCGTCCATGGATCAAAGACGGGTACCATGAAAAAGATGACGATTAAAACGCTAAAAAGCTTTAAAGTAGGGTTTACTTCCTGCAAGAAGAAGCCATTCTTTTGATAGTGTTCTAGCATTAGATCACTCCTTCCATTTCCCTTGTCAGCCTGTTCAGTGTATATGAGATCGGTACTTTCATAGACGAGGCCCCTAGTAATTCCTTTTGTTTAAATAGAGTCGTGACATCGCCCTCATAAGCAACGCTTCCTTCATTTAATAGAATTACTTTATTCGCATACTCTGCCACAAGTTCCATATCGTGAGTAATCATCAGAATTGTTTTTCCCTTTTGATTTAAAGTTTTCAACAACTCCATCATCACTTTGGTATTAATATGATCCTGCCCAAATGTGGGCTCATCAAGAATAAGCAGCTGTTGATCATTCGTTAACATCGTAGCAACTGACAAACGGCGTTTTTGCCCTTGGCTTAATGAAAATGGGTTATGATGCCTGTGATCAGTTAACCTAAATTGATGAAGAAGTTCCTTCAGTCTTTCTTTCCATTTATCTTCACCCCAGCCAAGGATCTTAAATCCATAGGCTAACTCTTGTTCAACCGTATCGCAAATGAATTGATGTTCAGGATTTTGAAAAACATAGCCAACTTTCTGCATGAGGTCCCTTGATTTTAAATCTCCAATCTCACGATTAAAGAAAGAAATCCTTCCACTTTCGGGCTTTAAAAATCGTAAAAATAATTTACTTAATGTACTTTTCCCAGCTCCATTAGGCCCGATTAACGCTGCAAACTCACCTGGAAGAATGGAGAAATTGACGTTATTTAACACTTTATGGTCGTTGTAGGAAAAAGACAAATTTTCCACTTGCAGTAGTGGCATTTGTTGTTCTCCGCTTCCTTGGAGTGCATGGATAGCCTGGCTTTGATCTCTCTGCACTTTAGGACTGCTAATAAACTCACTTTTAAATTCTTCTATACTTAAAGGAAACTTGCTCCAAACCTGGCCGTTTTCTTCTGCCGTTTTTGCTGCCTTGCAAATTTGCGGGATCCAAATTCCTTGGTTCTTAATCTCCCAATAATGATGACGAAAGACGTCTCTAGGATGCCCATCTGCCATAATGGTTCCATCGCCGCCAATAACAATCGTTCGATTCATATGCTGTAAAAGATCATCAAGTTTGTGCTCAATAAAGATTAATGTTTTGTTCAATTGTCGTGAAATGTCAGTGAATAACTGGAACATTTCCTCGGTGCTCGCTGGATCAAGATTTGCCGTAGGCTCATCTAAAATCAATATTTCAGGATCCATTGCGATCAGACAAGCTAAACCTAGCTTTTGCTTCATCCCGCCAGAAAGATCTTTTATCTGGGCCATTCTCCATTTTGTAAGCCCTGTTAATTCCAAGCTATTTTCCAGTCTTTTTTCGATTTCCTCTTTTGTTAGACACTGGTTCTCCAGCCCAAAGACAATTTCATCTTCAACAGTTAACATGCAAAACTGGGTGTCAGGATCCTGAAATAGGATCCCAACTCTTTCACTTGCTTCACGGAAATTCATCTTTAATGGCTGTTTCCCATTAATTGTAACGGTACCAGACAGATTGGCATCAATCGATTTTGGAATAATCCCATTTAAAGTCAATGCCAAGGTGCTTTTTCCACCGCCGCTCGGGCCAAGGATGAGAAGTTTTTCACCTTTATCAATCTGCAAATCTATGCCATTCAATACCTTTTTTCGTTGAAAGGGATAGGAAACCGTTAAATTATGAATGTTGAGATAGCTCATCTTCATTCACTCTCTGTTCTCGATAAATTTTCCCAAGCGCAAAATTATCCAACACTCCTGTTCGGCACAATGCATCTGCCAGCTTCTTACTGCCCCAGCCTGCCAGCACAGCACCGCTAATCAGCATCGCAATCAGCATCAGTCCAGTAATAACAGAAGAATACTGGCTATACCCATACATAAAATAGATCGTCACGAAATTAGCAAACGTACCAAACACCCCAGCAAGCATTAATGCAGGAAGCTTGTAGCTTCGATATAGTAATAGCGCTAAGGCCAGCTCTGCTCCCAGCCCTTGAGTAAAACCAAGAATGAGAACAGCTCCTGCACTTACGGAACCGACTAAAATTTCGGTACCAGCAGCAATCAATTCACCAACCAATGCCACTCCTGGCTTTCGAATTATATAAGCACAAACAATCGGGGCCATAATCCAAAAACCAGAGATTAATCCTCGAGCAACCGGACCGAATATTCCCTCTATCAGCTGTCCAAAAAAGATCCAAAGAAGATACAAGACGCCGAATACAATCGAAATAGAAGAGATCACAACAATTTCTCGTAAATTCAAAGATTTAGAGTTCTTCATGGCCGCCTTCTCCTTTTCGCAATCATTCTATTACAGCTGCCTTTGTGTTTTGAACGGGCCAGTCCTCCAGCTTATAGGCCATATCAAAGAACATATATTCAAGCTGGCTGCTGACCATGAAATGTTCTCTCATTCTATCTTTTTCTTGTTGGGATGCTGTAAGTGATAATTCATCTAATCTTTTTAATGATTTATACATACGAATAGGCTCTTTACCGCCATAGAACATAATCCAGTCATAAAAAGGATGAGAAGGCTTCGGTTCGTACTCTTTGATGATCCTTTCACCTATGTATGAGTAAATATATGGACAAGGAAGGGTAACGGCAATGGTTTCCCCAAGAGTTCCCGAGCGGGCAGCATTTAACATATGCTTTGTATAGTGCTGGGCAGTTGGAGCTAATGGGAAGCCTTGCAAATCCTCGTATCTAACTCCTGCTACACTGCAAAAGTTGTTATGAGGATGTACTTCACTGTTTAAAACAAATGAAATACTAGTATTGAACATCGCCATGTCTTCTCGGCTTGTGCATTTGGAAATCCCTAAAGCATAGGCTTGCATTATACTATTTAAATACTCAAAGTCTTGCTTCACATAATGAATCAATTGCTCCTTCCCCAACGTTCCCTCTGCCACACCTCTGACAAATGGATGATCATAGCATGCCTCAAAGATATAATTTGCCTCTTCTCGTAATTGCTGTGTAAAACTCATCAAAATTCCTCCTTTTTTTTAAAAAAGGAAGCCAAACTAAAGGGTGGACTTTTAATCTAACAAAAAAAGCCGCTCCAAAAATGGAGCGACTTCTTACTGAAAGGATCATTCAATAAACAAATTGTCGTAAAAGAATCCTAGCAGTGTAGTTTAAAAGATTAAGCCGTCTCCACTTCCCTACGCTAGTGCTAACTAGATCAGGTTCAAAGGGATTAAGAAAACTCTTATCTCAGCCAAAACGGCACCCCTAGTGGACTTCCTTATTTAATTGTTTCTAACCTTATCATATGATCAAAATCTTGTCAAAATCCAAAATAGTAAAAAACTTTAAAGACTTAAGAAACCTTTTTAACCTTTGCTATTATAAAATAATTCTTTATGATTGCTTTAATCCCTTTTCAATGAGATCAAAAGCTGTGAAAATCTCCTCATTCTGCCATGCAAAAAAGCTTGCCACCTGATCTTCTGAAATATGTTCCAATACATTATACTTCCATTTTGGAGAACGATCCTTATCGACTAATACGGAGCGGACCCCTTCATAAAAATCTTCATTATTCATAAAATTCATGCTTAAAGCCATTTCCATTTTGAAGCAGTCTGAAAGTGACATCGTTTTTCCTTTTTGCAGCTGTGAAAGGGTAACTTTCAAGGAAAGAGGAGACTTCTCTAAAAGAATCTTTCTTGTTTCTTTTTCCCATTGCCCTTCGCTCTTCTCTAATGAAGCAAGGATTTCCTCGAGTGTTTCAAAACCAAAATGTTGATTAATTTTTTCCTGAAGAAGATGAAATGGTGCTTCAGCTTCCGGTGTTTCCATATATTGCTGAATCAATTCGGTAAGTTGGGAACCAGCAGTAGAATCCTTCCAATCATGAGTTAACATCTCTTCTTTTAACTTAGGCAATGTATTGCTTTTAAGAATGTAATCTGCTCCGCCAGTATAGAGGATATCTTCTGCTTTAATGATGCTGGAAGTCAAAGCTAAATAGCGACCTGACTGTCCTGGCATTTTATTAAGAAAATAACTCGCCCCGACATCAGGAAAAAAGCCTATATTCATTTCAGGCATCGACCATTTTGTGTTCTCCGTTACAATACGATGACTGCATCCTGCTGAAATTCCGACGCCGCCACCCATAACGATTCCGTCCATTAGAACAAGAACAGGCTTTGGATAATGATGAAATAAAAGATCCATTTGATATTCAATAGAGAAAAAGTCAAGTGCCACTTGCTGGACATTCTTTTCTCTAAGCTCATACAGCGCTTTCATATCACCGCCCGCACATAAACCTTTTGTTCCTTCACCAGTAATACAAACCAAGGAAACTTCATTATCATTTGTCCATTCTTGTAATGCTCCATAAATAATCTTCACCATATCCACATTCAAGGAATTTAATGCTGTCGGCCGATTAAGTGAAATCCAGCCTACTCTATTCTTCACCTCTGTTAATACGCTTGATTGACTCAAAATCTTTCCACCACCTTATCATGATTCTCCCCTTATGTATGTTCAATAAGCACTCTTGATAGCAAAATACCCACCATGATCCGGTTGAACAGGCATGGTGGGTATCTATTAACATATTATCATGTTTTGTTTTTTCGGTAAAATGAATTTTCTAATCATTCATATTCTTTCTCAAATTCTTTTGTACTTCTCACCGTGTCAATCGGGCGAACTAATTTCTCAATTTGTTCTCTCTTCTCTTCAAAAAATGGCGGCAGTGATAATTTTTCTCCGAGTGTTTCGTAAGGTTCATCCCCCATAAAACCTGGGCCATCTGTGGCAAATTCAAATAGTATTTGCGGAGCCACTCTAGCATATAAAGATTGGAAAAAGTAACGGTCAACAAAACCTGAAGTTTGGAAGCCGAAGCTTTCCATCCGATTTGTCCATTCATCCAGTACTGTCCGATCCTCGACACGGAAAGCAGCATGGTGGACTGTACCAAAACCTTGACGTCCTTGAGGAAGAATCGCATTGTATTCAACGATGATGGAAGCACCATTTCCGCCTTCACCCACTTCAAATAAATGAAGTGGCCCTTCTGCCGCTGTTTCCTTGAACAACAGCACTTTTTCTATCATCTCTTTAAAATAGTCAAAATCAGCGACCATCACAAAAATGGGTCCTAACCCAGTGATGGCGTACTCCAAAGGAATGGGACCCTTTTGCCAAGGCGTGCCAGAAGCCACTCCCTCATTTTTCTCATCAGAAACTAACATATACTGTTGATCATCAAAGTCGACGAAAGAAAGCGTTTTTTTACCGAAAAGCTCCTTCACTCCGGAGTGTTTAATGTTTAAGCGGTCAAAACGCTTAACCCAATAATCAATGGCAGCATCGGTTGGAACGCGGAAGGACGTTCTTGAAATTTCGTTCGTCCCATGTGTTCCTTTTGGTATTCCCGGAAAATCAAAGAAGGTCATATCTGTTCCTGGACTGCCTTTGTCATCTGCAAAAAATAAATGGTATGTCCTGATATCATCCTGATTGACCGTTTTCTTTACTAATCTCATTCCTAACACATAAGTAAAAAACTCATAGTTTTTCTCAGCACTGCTTGTAATCGCGGTGACGTGATGGATACCTTTTAATCCGTTCATATTGTGTAATCCCCCATTGTTTTTTATTATTTTGTCCATAAAAGTGAAACTTCCATCAGTGTAACTACATTTATCCTAAAGCTGATAAAGCTGTCACGTTTATAATGAGCATTTATTTAATGTTAAATTACCCTTAATTAAATTATCTTTAATTCAAAATAAATGTATCATGATTTTATACGAACTGTCAAATAGAAGAAATGAGAAGCTTATTGTATACAAAAAAAGACAAAAGCTTAACCTCTTGTCTTTTTTTGTAATAGGTGGTTTTTACACCTTAAATTTTCTAATCATTTCTTGCAATTCTTCGGCCATCCTTGAAAGTGAGGAAGAAGATGCAGTCATTTCCTCCATTGCTGCGAGCTGTTCTTCTGTAGCAGCCGACATCGTTTGCGTTCCAGCTGCCGTTACACTCGAAATTTCGGTAATCAAGTCAACATTTTCTACCATTTGGTCTGTTCCAGCAGACATTTCTTGAACCGAAGAGGTAACTTCCTGTATTTGCGTCGTGACCTCTAGGACTGCCTTTTGAATTTCATCAAAAGAAGCTCCTGTGCTGTGAACAGATGTAATCCCTTCTGCCACTTTTGTTGTCGTTTCTTCCATTGTTGAAACGGTTTGGCGTGTATCCTGTTGAATGACAGAAATGAGCTGAGATATTTCCTGTGCTGACCCTGCAGATTGTTCTGCTAATTTTCTCACTTCATCCGCTACAACAGCAAACCCGCGTCCATGTTCTCCCGCTCTCGCTGCTTCAATCGCTGCATTTAAGGCAAGCAGGTTGGTCTGACCGGCAATTCCCGTAATAGCATTTACAATTTCACTTATTTCACCTGAACGATCTCCTAATGTTTTAACCATTCTTGATAATTCATTAACACTTTCATTAATATCATTCATTTGCGTAATAACTGTTGTGACTGCATGGTTACCTTCCACTGCTTTTTCAGAAGCTTGGAGGGCAGTGGTCGACACCACCTCAGAGCTGGCAGCTATTTGTCTTACTGAAGCAGATAAATCGTGAACCGTTTCTTTCGTATCATTGACACTTTGCACCTGTTTGTTCGTTCCGACAGCCACTTCTTGTACGGTTGCTGCGATTTGTTCAGTTGCCCTCGTAGTCTCCTCAGAACTAGCTGTTAGCTGTTCTGATGCAGCTGCCACTTGTTCGGCATTATGTGTGACTTGAATGATTAGCTCTCTTAATTTCCCGATCATTTTATTAAAAGATGCTGCCATTTCGCCAAGTTCATCTTTTGAATCCACTCTAATATTCTGTGTTAGATCTCCTTCGCCTTCCGCAATTTCTTGTAATCGCCGGTTCATGATTTTCAGCGGTTTATTAATCGATCTTACAGTTAAAATAGCGAGTACGATCCCTCCAGCCATTACAACCAAGTTCACTATTAAAAAGACAGTATTTTGTACCTTTTGCTGATTATCTAAAAGCAGCTTCTTATCGTCAATTTTCTTCGTCATGTCTTGAATAAATTGATTAATGCTTGGATCTACCTGTTCTTTACGAATACCTCTTTGTTCTTCCATATGCATGGTAAATGCTAGTTCGTGGTCTCCACTTTCATAGGTATCTACCACTTTTATATTCTCTTCAAAATAAATAGATAAACTTTCTTTTATAGAGTTAATTTTTTCTCTTTCCTCAGAGTCTAGATGTGACATACTTTCTAACTGTGCTAAATAACCAGAAATATCTTCCTTTTTCTCTTGTATTCCAGCAATAAGCTCTGGGTCTCCAGAAAGGAGAAAGGCTCTTTCATCATTAGATATTCCCGTAAACCGATACTGTAGTGTTTTAAGAACAAGCTGAACTTCCTCATCTTTTTGCATATTCGTAAATGCTTTCTCAGTACCCTTTATTTGAAAGACTGACAGAACTGCCGAAATAACCAGCCCTGATATTAATACTGAGGCTAGTAAAATTAATTTTGTTTTTATTTTCATGACTATTCCCCCAAAATTTTAAAACATAAAATTGTTACCATTTACCTAGTTCACCATATTTAGACATAATTTTAGCATAATAATTTGTTTCTAACTATATAAAAAAGAACTTGGTACATCCCAAGTTCTTTAAAAATATTAGTGTAACAAAATATTAACTTATTACTCCTAGGTCTTAATTCTCTTATTTTAGATTAAACTCTTAATTAATCGCTGGAGCATAACAGGTGTTTGAACAAAAGCACTTTCAGTATGAAGACGTTCTGTGCTTTGGTGGGCATCCTTTCCGAATGGCCCAACATTCAGCACAGGTGCTTGCAGCTCCATCATGTCTTGAAAAGGAATTGAGTACGCAGTTCCCCAAATCGGCGTATTTTGTTCGAAAACTGTCCAGCCTTTTCCATCGTCATCGTACTGAACATAGCTCAAATCACAAATACCATTAAAGTAGTGAATTTGACTCACATCAATACCAAGCTGCTTGGCCGTATCTTTTAAAACATCAATCGCATCCTTGATTACCATGTCATTTGAGGAATTGACCGCTGGGTAGTATGGCGGTGCAAATAGAATCACGATAGAAGGAGATAATTCCTTACATCTGGTCATCAGTTTATCTGCCATACGTAATGACTTCTCCCTTTCATCCCAGATATCATTCTTTAATACTTCATTCTTTAATTGAACTATAAAATCACTGCCAAACTTGTTTTCTGCATATTGTAATAGTTCTCCATATCGAAGGACTTTCACTACTCCAATTGGGGTAATCTGTTCCTGCCTACACAGCTTTTGATAAGCATCGTTACACCGTTTTGCGGCCTCATTTGCTATTTTTCCAAAAATATCCATCACTTCAGAAGCGCTTCTCTTTAGTAAAAATACATTATAAAGGGCAACCGCACGATACGGAGTTTGAACTGAATATTGCAATTGCAGGTCTTTTTGCTGCAGCGAAACAGGAAGCGGTGTACTTTCGCCAAGATGTTCTTCCCTGAAAAGACTGTTCCATTCCATTAATTGCGTTAAATAGGATGATATATAATTCGCTGTCATTCCCTTTAAAGGTTCACCCACATGTGTTTCTTTTCCGTAGAAGAGGGCAGCAGGCATAATTTTCCCCATCGAACCGCTATAAATATATTGTTTCTGATCGCCGGGCTTTTGTGGGAATGATGGTTCACTATTCAAGAATAATTTATAGGTAATGTTATAATGATCCCGCATTGAGACTAGTTCTGTCACTGCACATCGCATTCCAGCTGAGTTTACTTCCTCATCAGGAACCGTTAATAACAAGAGATTAATCGGCCATTGTTCCACGCTTGCTTTTTCAATCAGTGCCATATGAAGAGCCAGCCCCATTTTCATATCCATCGTGCCGCGTCCGAAGAGATAATTTCCTGATTCTAAATCAAGTCGTGCTTCCTCTTTTAGATGACTTTTTCTATGCTGAAGTTCCCGCGTGAGCTCAATTGGACGATAGGCAAGATGTTCTAAGTCACCATATTCTTCGGCAGCTACAGTATCAAAATGGCTGATCAGCACAACCGTGTCACGGACTTCTGGATGCTTGTAAAAGGCTGTAACAAAATGCCGGCCAAGATCAGCTTCATGAAGTGATAATTGCTCAGGGTATTTCTGAAAGTACTCTAGGCTAGATAGTTTCTTTTCAAGTTTAAAAGGGAATGATCGTTCTCCCTCTGTATGTGTACGACTCTCCCAGCTGACAAGCTCACAAAGTAATTGTTGAAGAGTCTCGGGAGTGCCCCAACATAATTCACTCATGAAAATCACCCTTCTAAAATAAAATAACAAGGAAACAGCAGCCTTAGCATAAAGGTTACAGCTGTTTCCTTATTTCATAGGTTACTAAAAACGAAGTGATAAGCAGCTCAATCCGCCATCTTGCTTTTGAAATTCTGACATTTCAAGCTCTATCGTCTCAAAACCGGCTTCTTGAATTTTTCGTACTGACTCGTCAAAGCCCTTTGGAATGATGACGTAGTCATTTACACGAATGCAGTTCGCCGCATATTCCTCTTCATCCGAAATCGTAATTTTATCGTACTGAGCAAAATCAGGATGGTCAATGAACTCTCCTGCTGCCAGAATCGTGTTATTCCCAATGTAGGAAATTCCTGTTTTTAAATGGAAAAACTTCTTAAGCGGTACGATTGTAGCTTTATATCCTTCAGCTTCCAAGATTTTTTTTAATTGCCGGGCTCCTTCTTCATTGGTACGAGTGGAAACGCCAATATAGAATTGGTCTTCAATTTGAAGAATGTCCCCGCCCTCCAGTGTTCCTGGTGCTTTTATGTAATAAAGTTTATTGTAAAAGTCCTTTAGCACAGGTTCCATTTCT
Organism: Robertmurraya dakarensis; assembly: GCF_900156875.1. Lineage (GTDB taxonomy): Bacteria > Bacillota > Bacilli > Bacillales > Cytobacillaceae > Robertmurraya > Robertmurraya dakarensis. The sequence continues at coordinate 1,286,204 of NZ_LT707409.1, forward strand.
TCAATTTCTCTGTTGCGTGAAGCTGCACCTGGATTTGTCACAACCGCAAAATTCGGCGTTAGCACTGCTGTGTCCTCTACGAAAGTTGAATCAGGAAAAGTTTCACTTGCCTGCAAATGTGTGACTTCAACACCGCATTTTTTTAGTGCTTCAACGTACGCTGCATGCTGCTTCAGGGTTTTATCATAATCCGGCGTGCCTAAATCGGATGTTGTTAATCCATTTACATAGCTTTTTCCAGGTGTTTTAACAATTACGTTTTTGAACATACTATCTTCCCCCATTATCGTAATTTAAGCTCGAATAACCGGACAGGTTAAACATGTTGGCCCTCCGGTACCTTTGTAGCTGATTTCATTCCCTTTGTACTCATATACCGTTGCTCCGGCATCAATCAGACGCTGTTTCGTTACCGGATTTCCAGCCGCTATTACGCACACTCTTGGAGCTAATGCGAGGACATTACAGCCAAGGTTCCTATATTCTTCATCGGGAACCTCAATGAGCGTGATGCCGCGCTCGATTAAGAGCTGTCTGAAAAATACAGGCATGAGACGAGAATGAACGACCGCTAAATCTTGATCCACCATACTGATAAAAGACATAAGATGCAGGCATTCATCTTCCCCTTGGTCATGTGGAAGCTGCACAACAATGAACTCATCAACCAGATGTGCCGTCATCTCTTTTAATTGTTTAATAGCTTCGTTGTTCGTTCGATAGCCTAAACCCACTGCGAGTGTTTTATCGTCAAGCCAAACTAGGTCACCGCCATCTGATACGGCGTCTCCTGTGAGTTCACCAATAATAGGAATGCCTTTTTCCAGTAAATATTCTTTATAAATTCTTGCCTCTGGCTGTCTTAGTTTTTTCCCAGACTTTAAGATAATGGCTCCTTCTTTTGTAAATTTAATAGGATCATGGGCGTATAACGAATCTAACCCCGCCTCGCTGGATGCCGGTAAATAGTCAATAATTGGGACATTCTTTTCTAAAATAGAGATGAATTCAGCGTACTCTTTAATTGATTCTTCGAAGTTCGGTTCTTCTATATAATTAAACTTTTTCCACTCTTCACTTAAATGCTGCTGACTGATAAAAGCCTCATTAGGATGCTTAACAATCACATGCTTTAATGATTGGTACATTGAAGAACTATATGTCATGTATCATTTCACTCCTCCCGCATAGTGATAACCATTTCCGAAAACAGGAATATTATGTTTAAATAATAAGCTTGCTATACTATAATGTCAATAAATTTAAAATATTTACACTGTTGGCTTTTCTTTAACAATTAGAAATTGGAGGACTTCGGGGTAATAATACTAAAGTCCTGACAACATTTTAGAAATGCTTAATTAAAAATAAAACCTTCATCACATTTAGCAATGAAGGTTTTCGCTGTTTATTTTTGCTCATACACCAGCCAATCAGCACCATGAATTTCCTTTGATACATCGATGATTTTTTGTTTTACCCGCTCTCCTTCTTCACCAGTCAGCATGGTTGGCTGATAATTATTCCTGGTTGAGACCGATGAAATTGAGAACGGAACAACATTTATTTCTTTTGTTTCGGTAAGTTCTCCATTTTTCAAATGAAAGGTTTGTTGAAAAACAAATGTATCCTTGTCATCAGGATTTCGGTTTCCTCCAAACATAAAGTTCCCTAGACTGTAAACGATAAATTTCCCTTTGTACTCTTCAATGCCCTGTACAACATGTGGATGATGACCGAGTACAAGATCTGCCCCATTATCGATCGTATAACGACCTAATGATTGCTGCCCTTGATGTGGTACATATTGACGTTCGTTTCCCCAATGATATTGTACAAGAACAATTTGCACGCCCTGATCACGTAGTTCTTGAATATCCTGAGACACCTTGTTTCTCATCTCTATTGTATCGGACCAGCCCTCATAGCCTAAACAGCCAATCTTAACACCTTTGATCTCTGTTATGTAAAGATTGTCGTAACCAAAATAAGCAATCTTTTCTTTTTCCAAAGAAGCGATCGTATCCTCATAACCTTTTTCCAAATAGTCAAAAATATGATTGTTTGCTAGATTTACAGCCTCAATTCCTTCCATCTTTAAAATCTTCGCGTATGCGGGGTCGCCCTTAAAACGAAATTTCTTCTCTGCCTTTTCAGTAGCAGTCGTCAAGGTGGTCTCTAAATTTACCGTTGTAAAATCGTCTTCTTTAAAAATATCCTGCAAGCCAGCCCCAAAATACTCCAGCCCATTATTTTGCGCTTCTATGTCAAAAGAGTCACTATAGCCAAATGTCTCGTCTGTTCCTAGTGTAAAATCACCAGCAGCACTGATTTTAATGGTTGTTTGGACTTCTGGAACTGCCTTGCTTGCAAATGCGGGTATTGGTTTTTCAGCGTGCGCTCGTGGAATCGCAAACCTATCATTATTCTTAGTTCCAACTAAGAACATGGCTCTCTCGGAGTTCATCCCTTTCGATATGAACACTGCCGCTGCTATAGCCAAAATGAAGAAACTAATCGTAATCATGAATGTTTTAAAGTTCTTTTTCGATCGACCTTCTCCTATTTTATTGGATCTTCTTAAATTCCCATTATTCATAACCTCGAGAACCCCTTTAAATTGATGATCAAAAGTAAATATATTTTAGCTTATTATATATTAATTTCTAAATATTTTAAATTGTATTTCATCTTAATCTATTAAATTTGAATAAACAAATCCCTGCATGTAGTGACGAATTTTTCCATATCCAATGGGAAATACTTTAGAGGTCGAAGATTAAACTCAAAATTTTCCTTGTATAGCTAGGTTCATGACTAAAGCTTTCGAATGGGTAGATCGAAAAAATGAGTGCAGGAACCTGCTATTATGGAGATGGAAAAAGCAGGAGGTTCTCTATGATTTTAGAAATCGTCGGTATTTCCATACTATGGTTGTTCCTATTTGGATATATCATGGTTGCTTCCATTGACTTTGGTGCTGGTTTTTTTAATGCATTCAGCCTATTTAGAGGGAAACATCATATCTTAACCAAAATTATTGGGCGATATCTTTCTCCTGTCTGGGAGGTAACGAACGTCTTCCTAGTATTTTTCTTTGTAGGGATTGTTGGTTTTTTTCCAGAAACAGCCTTTTATTATGGCACCACGCTGTTAATACCAGCGAGCATCGCCATCATACTGCTTGCATCAAGAGGGGCCTATTATGCTTTTGCGTCAACCGGAGAAATTAAACAGAAACGGTATATATACTCTTACGGCATTTCAGGATTGTTTATCCCGGCTTCTCTTTCCGTTGTTTTAACGATCTCTGAAGGTGGTTTTGTCCAAGTCGAAGGAACTTCTCCCGTGCTAGATTATTGGGGTTTAATTACCAATCCTCTGACATGGGGATTTGTTTCACTAAGCTTGTCGGTAGTTCTATTTAGTTCAGCTCTGTTCCTTACCTGGTATGCACACAAAGCGAATGATATAAAAGCATCTGAACTGCTTCGAAAATATGCTCTGATTTGGTCAGTATCGATGATTTTATCGGCTTTATGTACTTTTTCCTTGTTGCGCTTCCATAATCCCGGCCATTATGAAAGGTTAACGGAACTATCGTGGATGTTTATTCCTTCTTTACTATTATTTTTTGGTACATTCTATCTCATTTGGAGTAAGCGGAATTATGGGTTAGCTTTTGGACTTTTAGCTCTACAGATTGCTCTTGCCTTTTTTGCATATGGAATTTCTCATTTGCCTTACTTGCTTTATCCATATTTAACCATTTATGATGGGTTTGCCGATGAAGCAATGGCAGTGATGATGATCATTGCCTTTATAGCGGGGTTAGTATTGCTGTTTCCATCTCTTTTTCTATTGCTGCGGCTATTTTTATTTAACAAAGAATATGTACAAAGCAATCACATCGATCCGTAACCGAATGATGATACGATAAAAACACCTGTAACATTTGAACAACAGGTGTTTTTTCCATTGTTTTTGTTTATCTTTGCAGTATTTATACCGAGATGTTCTTCCTTTTAGAGTTAAATTTGCGATGATAGTATACGGAAAATCCAATGATAACTGGTGTGAGGAAGATGGTCGGTAAAAACCATAAAAGTATATTCACAGAATCAATATTTAAAAGTCTAGGAGCTGCGAAAACTGAAAAGGCGGTGATCGTTGAAATGGAACAACCAATCATCCCGCTCAAATGCTCAAACCACCAGTGCATTTTGACTGAAGGTTTGCGCAGCCAATATTTTAGCTGTGTAGCAGCAAGGAAAATGCCAAGGAACGGGAACCAAGATAACAGTGGCATTTCCTGAATAAAACCATAAGTGCTGATAAAGATAGATGAAATCAATAAAAGAATCGAAAATCCCAAATCGGCAATATGCCTATGGCTGTCCTTTCTGTTTTTAAAACGAAGAACTCGAATTCCATAAAAAGCAGTGGACGAACTCAAAATAGCAATAAAAATTAAGAATATCGAAAAAGAGATGGTGTCATTAGAACTTGCAGGATCTAGAATCCTAAATACTCCCATATAAAGAGCAGAAACAGATACAACAACCATCCCCGTAACATATACCCACCCTGAGATAATATGAATTTTTCCGCCTTTTTTCGTCACGATGGGGATCCAAAAAACGAATAAAGCAATAAAACCGCCAATAATATGGAGAATCCTGAAAATATCAAACAGAGCCATGTATTAACCACCTTGATAAAGAAATTTAGCTAAGATGTTGATTCCATTTTACAAGCACAACCCCTCTTTAAACAAGAATAATTTTCCATTTTTACCATTTATATTAAAATAACCACTCTAAATGGCTAGAGTGGTTATTTTATGGTGCTATTGCAAGCTCTTTTGTTGCAAATCGCGAAACGCAGGGTTTTTTATCACAATGCTTAATAGGATAAATGCAAATAATGCCCCCGCAAATGAGCTGACCATGAAGCTAGGGATAAATCCAAACAGCGCCGCATTTTGTCCTAAAAGGAGCGTAGCAATTGGGTAGCAGGCAATGGCGCCTAAAATGCCTGTTCCGACCGTTTCACCAATAAATGTAAGCGACAGCTTCTTTGTTTTTTGATATAAATAGGCTGCTAGAAACGCCCCAATCATACTCCCAGGAAAAGCAAAAAACGAGCCGGTCCCCATCATATTTCTAAGCAAAGAAACCGAAAAAGCCTGTATGACCGCATAAGCCGGTCCTAGCAATACAGCGGATAATACATTAATGAAATGCTGCATGGGAAACACCTTCGCAAAGCCTAGAGGAATATAGAACATATGACTCGTTAATGTCCCAACCGCAACGAGCATGGCTGTGACTGTCATTTTTAACGTTTTATTCAAGACGCACTCCTCCTTTTGCCGTAACTTTCCGAGATAATTCTCTGGCCGCTTCCTGTACATCATCTGCAAGGCTGATCGCACTTATTAAGGAAATCCCATCAGCCCCCGCTTCTATCACACTGCCGGCATTTTCAGCATGTATGCCTCCAATACCTACGAGCGGAATTGTAAAGCCTTCTGAACGCAGTATCTCAATGATATTTAATCCCTGTACTGGATTCGCATCTTCTTTTGTTTTCGTTGGAAAAATAGGACCTACACCAAAATAATCGGCACCGGCTTCGACGGCAGCTTTTGCTTCTACTATGTTGTGTACAGACACACCGAGGATTTTATCACCAATTTTTTCCCTAACGGCCTTAATCTCTTCATCATCCTGTCCAATATGAACACCATCAGCATTTAGTGCTAGCGCTAAGTCAATGTCATCATTGACAATGAAAGGAACATGCCCCTGCTTGCAGATGTATTGAAGTTCCTCTGCCAACGCATATTTTTGGTCACCTTTCAAAGCGCCATTCCCTTTTTCGCGAAACTGAAAAAAGGAAACCCCTCCTGCAATCGCTTCTTTTAGAACTTCTGCTGAGGATTTTTCACAATTAGGACTCCCCATTATAAAATATAGCTTTAAAGCAGATCGCAAAGCCTCCTCGGTCATTTTCTTCATAATTTCACGGCTCCCTTTCGATAAGCCCAATGATTGGTAGGCCCATGTCCGTTGCCAATTTCCAGATCATCTTCAATCGCAGCTGAGATGAAGCTTTTCGCAGTTGAAACCGCATCGTATATTGACTTTCCTTTTGCAAGCTCTGCCGTGATCGCTGCTGAGAAGGTACAACCTGTACCATGGGTATTTTTAGTAGGAATTCTCTTATTCTTAAAGACATGAAAATCTATGCCATCAAATAATAGATCAGTAGACTCTTGCTCGTCTGAATCATGTCCGCCCTTGATGACGACATTTTTCACACCTAAATTCATTAACCGTTTGCAGGCTTCTTTCTTATCTTCATTCGTAATTATTTTCATACCTGTCAGAACCTCAGCCTCTGGTATATTCGGAGTGATCACATAAGAGACAGGCAGCAGACTCGTTTTCATTGCCGACACAGCTGCGTCCTGTAAAAGCGAAGCACCACCTTTAGCAATCATGACCGGGTCTACAACAATTTTTTCCCAGCCATAGTCTTTAATTTTTACTGAAACGGCTTCGATAATGTCAGCTGAAAAAAGCATCCCTGTTTTCAGTGCATCAACGCCAATGTCTTCACCAATCGAAGTGATTTGCTCTGCTACAGCTTCTGGTGTCATTGGAAAAACTCCTTGAACCCCCAATGTATTTTGAGCGGTAACGGCTGTCAGCGCAGACATCCCATAGACACTTAGCTCCTGAAACGTCTTTAAATCGGCTTGAATACCTGCTCCACCGCCACTATCGGAACCTGCAATTGTTAAAGCTTTTGCTACTTTTCCCATATGAAGTCCCTCCTTATATTTGCTCAAATGAGCTATGAAGATTGATTTCATCCTGCGATACGTTTGCCAGCTTGTTCATAAATTGCATTTGAAAGCTTCCTGGTCCCTCACTTGCTGTTTTCTCAGCGGCCAATTCTGCTGCTACGCCATAAAAGGACAGAGCTGCCACGGCGGCATCCAGCTTATTTTCCTCAACTGCTGCAAAAGCACCTACTACTGTTGAAAGAAGACAGCCCGTTCCAGTTACTTTTGTCAGGATTGGATGACCATTATGGACAAGATAAGTAGTGCTGCCGTCAGTGATAATATCATCCTTACCCGTAACAACAACAACTGCGTTAAGTTTTTTCGCCGCTAACTTCGCTATCTCAACTGCATCTCCATCTCCGCTGCCTGCATCGACACCTTTTATTTCCCATTTCTCACCTATGAGATTAGCAATCTCCGCAGCATTACCTCTGATCACATTCACTTTTATTTCATTTAGTATTCTTCGTGAGGTTTGTGTTCGGTATGGTGTTGCTCCCACTCCAACTGGATCCAGTACAACTGGAACACCGTGTTCGTTCGCTGATTTACCAGCAATGACCATCGCCTCTAAGTCATCACTGTTCAATGTTCCCATATTGAGGACAAGGGCGTCCGCAACCTTTGCCATATCCGCAACCTCTTCAGGTGCCGAAGCCATGACCGGTGAAGCCCCAATAGCTAAGAGACCATTCGCTGAAAAATTTGCCACTACAATATTAGTAATATTATGTATGAGAGGTGAGCTTTCTCTTACTCTCATTAACAATGAGTTTACTTTTTCCTCATTCATCTTTCATCCCTCCATTAATCCATTACTAGTCCGCCATCGACGTTAAGGTTTTGTCCAGTCACACCACTGCCCCATGGTGATGCAAAGAAAAGTACTGCTTTAGCGACATCTTCTGGTGTTGTGACCTTCTTTAAAGGCGTGCTTGCTTCAATTAATTGAAAAACTTCCTCGGAAGTGGCAGAGCTGGCATCTGTTGTTTTTAACAAACCTCCTGATACCATATTGACCGTGATGCCAAACTCTCCTAATTCCTTCGCCATATTTCTAGTAAAACCTAATAGTGCTGCTTTACTCGTTGTATAGTCATGATAAGCGACAACTGGATTTTGGAAAAGGTTCGTACCAATGTTGACGATCCTGCCCTCTCCCGCTTCTTTCATACCAGGAATGGCGGCTTGCGTTGTATTTAATGCCCCACGGATTGCTCCTTCTAATTGGATCTGGTAATCACTCCATGAAATATCAGCGGCATTCTTTTTACCAACAGGATCAAACTTGAAATTGACTAATGCATTATTGACAACCGTGGTGATCGGTCTACCATAGTTTTCTCTCGCTTTTGTAAATAAATCTCGCACTTGTTGCTCATCTCGAACATCAGCTTGGATCGCGACGGCATTTTCGCCAATCTCTTCTTTCAAGGCCGCTGCCGCCTCTTCACTATGAAAATAGTTAATGACTACTTTTGCACCCTCACTAGCAAATGCCTTTACTGTTTCTTTCCCTAATCCCCGAGCTCCCCCGGTGACAAGCACAATTTGTTCTGATAATTTCATTCTTGTTCCCTCCTACTGTTGTTGTGGAAAAACAAAAAAGCCAGATCCCATAAAAAGGACCTGGCTTAATAAGCAATAAGAATCATCGTGACTTCCTACTTTCCTACGCCGGTATTATCCGGATCAGGTCCAAGGGTTAAAAAACGTAACGTTTTTCTCTCAGCCAAAAATCTGGCACCCCTAGTAGTTGTTGAAATATTCATTTACTAAATGATAGTACTCCCATTGGAAAAAGTAAAGGGATTTTTTGATTCTTCTAATTTTTTGGATTAGAAATCTACTGATATGATGGAGATGAAGGACAAATCCATTGTAAAACTTAAACTAAATGGTCTTCATGCTCCGGATGAAGACCGTTAGTCCTATAAAACTTCATGCTTATGGTCTTCATTCAACAGATGATGACCGTTAGTCTTATAAAACTTCATGCTTATGGTCTTCATTCAACGGATGATGACCGTTTGCCTTTTAAAACTTCATGCTTATGGTCCTCATTCAACAGATGAAGACCGTTTGCCTTATAAAACTTCATGCTTATGGTCTTCATTCAACGGATGATGACCATTAGTCCTATAAAACTTCAGCCTCTTGGTCCTCACTCAATGGATGATGACCGTTTGCCTTATAAAACTTCATGCTTATGGTCCTCATTCAATGGATGATGACCGTTTGCCTTATAAAACTTCAGCCTCTTGGTCCTCATTCAACGGATGATGACCGTTTGCCTTTTAAAACTTCATGCTTATGGTCCTCATTCAACGGATGATGACCGTTAGTCCTATAAAACTTCAGCCTTATGGTCCTCATTCAACGGATGAGGACCGTTTGCCTTTTAAAACTTCTTCCTCCTGGTCCTCATTCAACGGATGAGGACCGTTAGTCCTATAAAACTTCAGCCTTATGGTCCTCATTCAACGGATGAGGACCGTTTGCCTAAAAACCTTCATGCTTATGGTCTTCATTCTGCTTGCGAAGACCGAAAGTCTATTAAATGAAGCGAAATTTGTCTTCTAAGTTAAGGCTTTTTCAAAAAAAGGTAAGGTTAAATCACTATTGACACTCATCTCGTTAACTTTTTCAAAACCATTCTTCCCATAAAAAGCAATAGCGGGTGCGTTTTTAGAACCTGTTGATACTTTTAATACCGTTATTCCAGCTTGCTGTTGAATACAATTCAATAGCTTCTGGGCAATTCCTTTTCTGAAATGATTTGGATGTACGAATAGGCGATGGATGTCAATAACGTCATTTTCTTTCTTATATGAGATCACCCCGCATAGCTCGTCTTTTTCATAAAAACCAAAGAAAGTTTCCCCGCTTTTTTGAAGACTATCAACTGTTTCTCTTAACGGAGGCAGATCAGAATAGCCTATTATTTTTGCTTCAACCCTATAAGCCGGTATTTGTATTTTTAGCACCTCTCCAGCTTCTTTACAACTTGTTATATTTATTTTATGGATGCTCACTTTATCCCCTTTTCCAAAAATAGTAATTATCTCAATATTATCATATAAGTCTTCTATCATAAAAAAGAGACAGCGTCTTAGGAACATCCCCAAACACTGTCTCTACCACTATTAACTAAAATCTGTATCGCCTTTAAGCAATCTTCTTGCAATCGTGCGGCGCTGAATTTCAGCTGTTCCATCAGGTACTCTCATCGAACGAGCCCAACGCCAAACTTTTTCAATTTTCATCTCATTCGTTAAGCCCATTCCACCCATGATTTGCATACAGCGATCTAATACACGGAATGCCATTTCTGTCGTGAATGCTTTAATCATTGAGATTTCTTTGATTGGAAGTTCTTTTTGATTCTCCATTTTCCATGCACAATGAAGAAGCATATTGCGGCCGGCATAAATATCCATGCCACATTCTGCAATCATCATCTGGATCGCCTGATGGTTGTCAATTGTCACCCCGAATGTCTTACGCTGTTTGGCATACTCAATTGCTCGATCAAGAGCCCATTGTGCAGTCCCTACACAGTTGGCTGCCATAACAACACGTCCAATGTCAACACCATGAAGAGCAGCGCCAAAGCCATCATGCAAATCACCAATAATATACTTTTCATGTACACGTGCATCTTCAATGGAAACAATTCCAATGCGGCTTCCTAAGTGGCCTAAATAAGGAATGGTTGAAGAGCATGTACAAGTTTTTCCATCAAATGGAACTAGAAAAGCCGTAATTCCGCCTCTTCTCTTCTCAGCCAACTCCGGATCGGTAATGGCAAAAATGATCGCATATTCTGCATATGGAGCATTTGTGATCCATTGCTTTGTACCGTTGATGACCCAATGATCTCCATCTTTGACAGCTTTGGTTTTGATGCTCCATACATCAGAACCAGCGTCTGGTTCACTTAGTCCAAAGCAAAGTAATGATTCACCTGTTTTGATTTTTGGTAAAACCTCTTCCCTTACTTCCGGCTTCATTCCTAATAGTACAGGAGTAAGTCCGCCAGAGAATAGTCCTGGAGGGAAAATTTCCGAAATTAACAGATTGTATCCATATTTTTTTGTAAGAGCTTCATGAATTAAAGCAACAGCTAATGGTCCAAACTCGTCGCCATTCCCGCCTAACTCAGCTTCCCCAAACATCGTAAAAAACCCTGCTTCAGCCGATTTAAGTCTTACTTGTTTCAATGCTTCTTGAAATTCTGGCGTGTATTTGCCATTTTCGTCATATAAATAACGTTCATCTTCAAGTGCCTTGGCAAATTTCTTCTCCAACGGTTTAATTTCAACCTCGACAAAACGTTCCAAACTTTCTATTACACTAGTAATTTCTTCTGGTGCTTTAAAATCAATCATTCTATTAACCTCCTGTTTCATTGTTTCTTATAAAAAAAGTTTCCTAACAATATGTATAACGTTTCACTCTATGAAGCGCTTTCACTTTATTTTATATCAGTATTTTAAAATTGTAAACGTAAGATTATAAATATTAAGATAATTTACCGGTTGTTTTAAAATTTTCTTACCATAATGAAACGCTGATCCTTTTTAGGAATCAGCGTGATTGGTTTACGGTTTCTCTTGAATACTTTCCAATAAGCGGTTAGCGATTAACTCGTAACCTGCAGGGTTGGGATGGATGGAATCACTGAAATATTGAGTCTTAGGCTTATTATTAAACAAATCTAAAGTCGGGACATACTTAACCTGCTCATATCCTTTGATCACTTCATGTATTTCATCGTTCCAAGCATAAATGAGTTCCTGCAGCTGTATGTTATTTTTATACTCAACGTAAGGATGATAAAGTCCTAATACAAAAATCGAAGCATCTTGATTTTGATTTCTAATACTATGAAGAATTTTATCAAGATTTTTTGAAAATTGAACTCGTCCTCGATTTAGACTCATAACATCAATGTTCTCGAACTGATGCTTCGCACTGTGTCTAAAATCATTTGTACCAACGTAAAGAATAATCATATCCGCTTGTTTTATTTGCTTGTTGGTATCCTCATTCTCCAATTGTTTTAATATATCTTCGGTCGTATATTTAGGAATACCAAAGTTGCGTAACTTTACAGAAATCCCCTTATCTTTTTGAAGCGCTAGCTTAACCCTTTCAATATAGCCCTTTTTGTCGGGATCGCCCGTTCCATGGGTGATGGAATCGCCTAAGGCGACCACTTTAAGAACATTTCTACTGGCTAATGACTCTTGAATCCAGCTATACCCACCGATTATAAATAATATAAAGCAGCATGTGAATATGATTATTTTTTTCATAAGAAAAACCCCTAATAGTAAACTTATTAGGAGTTTTCCCAAATTTCAATCTGTCATGTAGAAATAGTACAGAATACTCCCTGTCTTATTTTACATCAGCGATGTTGTTCATGACTCGATTGGACATGATATTTTTTCAAAAAAGAAAATTTTAATTCAATAATTGGCTGTGTCAGCCGGCGGACGAATTTACTTGATAAAAAGGCAATTAACAAGATTGAAATAACAAGTAAAATAATTACTTGTTCGGATTCCTTTAGAATGTCTACTAATTCACTGCTTCTAAAATACTTAACAAAAAAGCCGTGCAACAAGTAAACATAGATCGAACTAGTGCCCCATTCAGTAAAGAAATACCTTTTCCTAGGAACCAGTGCTAAAAAGCTTAAAGTTGCCCCCAGAGTTAATGAATATACTCCCAATCGGATAATGCCTCCGTCAAAATGGGAATGATCTAGGGCGCCGTATGGCTTAGAACCAAATAGCCATTTATAGTCAAAATTCGGAAATAAATAATAAGCAATAAACAGTGAAATTAATATGAATACGGAAACATATTTAAACTTCAAAGCACGAACTTTTTCGAAATGCTCCTTCTTTAAATAGTATCCCAGCAAGAAGAATGGGAAAAACACAAAAGTCCTCGACAAGCTTAAATAGTTGCTAATTTCATCGAAATAGCCGACAAATATTCCCAATGCTACTGCTAAAAGAAGGGAAACACCTGCTTTCATTTTTGCAAACAAAAAGAGCAATACATTCCAGCAAAACAAACTTAGCAAAAACCATAATGACCATTGCGGGTTTAAAGGGTCCAATTCAACTACCTTATGGTTGTTTAAGAAGAAGTAATAAAACGAGTATATGGATTGAAATATCAAGTAGGGAATAATCAATTTTTTCGCGACATTTTTCAAATAACCCGGTTTACGAAATCCCTTCGCAAAAAAGCCTGATATTAAAATAAAGGCAGGCATATGAAAGGTATAGATCGTTGTATACAAGGTGTAAATCCATTGTTCTTCATGAATATAAGATTGTATTAAATGGCCAAAAACAACTAGGAATATTAGTAAAAACTTTGCATTGTCATAATAAGCATCACGGGTCTTCATACACAACACAACCTCCCATTAACATGTTATACCACATTATATTTCTATCCGTCTATAATATTCGGGGGGTTGTCATGAGTATTTGACCGTTTTAATGTACCTGTAACCACAATGTAACTCTTTAACAAAGCCATTACATTCCAGTTACTTTTCTGAGCTTAAATGGCTGACTTAAAAAGACAAAGGACCTATCCTCTTTATAAGAAGATAGGCCCTTTAAATATTATTCTGGTATAGAAAGAACGATTTTGCCGAATTGGCTTCCTCCGTCCATTTGACGATGTGCCTCATCTGTTTGTTCTAGATGATAGACCTTGTCTACTGTTGGTTTAATTTGATGATCTTCGTACAGCTTAAGCATATCGGCAAATTCTTCAGGAGTTCCCATTGTAGAACCCATAATATGCATTTGTTTAAAGAAGATGCGCGGCATGAGAATATTATTAACTGGTCCTAGTGTAGCACCGAATGATACCAGTCTGCTTCCGGAATTGGATAGATAAATCAAATCATTGAAAGTATCTCCGCCAATGCTGTCGATCGTTAAATCAGCACCGCCTGATAAGGCTTTCAATTCCTTCACCCAGTTCTCATTACGGTAGTTTACTCCGCCTGCAGCACCTAAAGCAATCGCTTTTTCAATCTTTTCATCACTGCTGGAAGTAACGTACACTTTTGCTCCTTTAGCTGCCGCGATTTGCAATGCAAAAGTCGCAACTCCGCCGCCAATCCCTGGAATAATAACAGTATCATCAGCCTTTACTTGTCCTTTCGTTACAACAGAACGATAAGCTGTGATCCCGGCTAATGGGAGGGCCGCTGCTTCTTCCCAAGACAAATGCTTTGGCTTATGGAAGACGTTTTCAGCAGGAATTTTAATATACTGTGCGTATGTACCATCAATCGGAACGCCTAATACCGAAAAAGTTGGCAGTGGATAATCAGGATTATCTCCCCATCCCATTCCTGGGTTAATCACCACTTCATTACCAACTTCAAATCCTTTGACTCCTTCTCCTAGTTCGGCGATAACTCCAGCTCCGTCTGCACCTGGAATGGCAGGTACTTGGATATTTGGGTATTGACCATATCTGATAAATACATCTCTGCGGTTCAACGCAGCGTTCTTTAATTTAATCAAAATTTCACCTTGTCCAGGTTTTGGGATATCAATTTCCTCATAATACAAAGGGGCCATTTCTTTCCCCGGTTTCATTTTGTCTTTTAGAATGATTGCTTTCATTTTATTCCCTCCACTTTTAAAAAAATTCTTAATATTTAGTCTATAAGGTATTATACTATAAAAGAAGATAAACATCATTAAAAAATGTAGAATAGAAAAATAGTTAGCTAGAAAGGATGTTGTTCGTGCAAAACAATACAGATCTAAAAGTTATCCGTGTACCAGTTCCTACTCCAACATTATTGCCTCATACGACTACTAATTGCTATTTGATCGGAAATGATCAAGAATCAATATTAGTTGATGCAGGTTATGATATAGAGGAAACTAGAACACTACTTAATAGAATCATCCAAGATAACGGGTTGGCCTCTCCTAAAAGAATTGTCCTGACCCATTACCATCCAGATCACGCACCCGGTGTTAAGCAGTTAGTAGAATGGAATGCAGGTATTTACTGCCATTCCGACGAACAAAAGGGCATTTTAGAGGCGATCTCACCTTTGTCCCAATTATCGTTATTAAAAGATGGAGACACCATGACCGTTGCCAATGAAGACATCTTGGTTATTCATGGTCCAGGACATACACCAGGGCATTTAACACTCTATATTCCTTCATCCCGAATCTTGATTGCCGGAGATAACATCGTCGCTGAAGGAACCACCTGGATCGGCCCGCCTGATGGTGATATGACTGATTATATTCAGACTCTCAAACGCATGAAAGAACTGAAGCTGGAAAAAATAGGGCCAGGCCATGGTGAATGGGTAGAAAACCCTTATGAACAAATTGATTTTGTTGTGAACCGCAGATTGCAGCGCGAAAACCAGATTAAAGCTTTGCTTGAGGAACACAAGTCTTTAACATCAGAACGCTTAACGGAAATGATCTATGCGGACACCATTCATCCTAGTGTATTTAAGGTGGCGAAGCTAACAACAGAAGCGCACCTCCTTAAATTGATCAAGGAAGGCGCTGTCACGCAAGATAATTCCCAATATTCTATAAATATTTAAAATACTTCTTCAAATCATCAGTTGATGGCGACATATGCAGTTTGCCGCCATCTAAATGGCTGATGATCGTTTCAAGGGTAATGATCGTTGGCGGTCCCAGCTTTATTTCTCTTTTTTCTAATCCTTCAAGAGCTTCCCCTGGATGAATCCAAAGCGCATCAGCGATTTCATTTCGATCTGGATCTGGACTCTGTCCTTGTGGAAGCTTTGCTAAGAAAAATCTTGTATCAAATCTGATCGGATGATCTTCAGGAGTAATAATCTGACCGATATAAGATAGGCAATCCAGCTCAAGCTTAAGTCTCTCTTCCTCTAATACATGGTTGAAAGAAATATCATTACTGATAAGCTTACTTCTATAGTCCATTTCTTTTTCTTTAGAAAGCAGTGCAGGTGTTCCGTCCTCCCTAGTTCCTAAAAGAATTCCCACCTCTTCAAACAATTCTCTCGCTGCAGCCATATAGTAACCTGCTGATAGACTTGCATCAGGAACCTCAATTTTACCAATTGTGTGATGAAGGTGATTATCCTCCTCCTCGACAGCCCCGCCAGGAAAGACGTGGAATCCTCCAAAAAATTTCATTGTTTCTGGTCTCTGCGTTAAATACACTCTCGATAAGTCATCCATCAACACTACCGTTGATGCTGGTTTTGGAATTACAGACATGATACTCCCCCTTATTATTTTTAAAAAATGATAGTAGCGCTTTTTCTAAATAATTAAACAATCGTTCTCTATACATATTCCACTTTCCACCCGAAAACCCCTCTTCCTATATATAAGTCTATGATGTTTAAAGGAGTTTTTGAGCTTCAGTTGGAAAATAAAAAAGAAAGACCCATTCCCGCAGGTGGACAAGAATGGGTGTTCAGCGCATGTTCCTATCTTTTCCCTTTTGTATAAGAGAATCTATTTAGAACGCACTTATGAAACATCAATTCTTACCAAAAGATTTTCTATTAACTAGATTAAGGCCTCATACCGTGACTGGAAGGCCCTAATAGCTCCGGAAGCAGTGCATATGCATCTTTTACCCATTCGCATAGCAGTGGTCTTGTATCACGCGGATCAATAATTTCCTCAATTCCAAAATGTTCCGCTGTCCGAATTGGGGAACGAACAGCTTCCATACGTCCAAGCAGTTCTTCGATGAGGGATTCTGGATTATCGCTCGCTTCAATTTCTCTGCGATAAGCTACGTGAACCCCGCCTTCAACAGGCAGTGAGCCCCAATCTCCAGATGGCCATGCATACCTCAGGTTCAGACTGTGCCCATTTGACATCCCTGCACCGCCAACGCCGAATGATCTTCGTAAAATCACCTCAAGCATCGGAACGGTTGCTTGATATACAGCTGAAATCGCACGGACCCCTTTTCGGATTGTCCCTTTTTTCTCGGCTGGAAGACCAATGACTAATCCAGGCTGATCAACTAGATTGACAATTGGCAGATGGAATGTTTGACAAAGATCAATAAAACGTTCCATTTTTTCAGAACTCTCCGCCGTCAAGCCGCCGCCATTCACAAATGGGTCGGAAGCTAAAACGCCGACAGGGTGACCATCTAACCGGGCAAAAGCAGTGACCGTTCCCCCTCCATAATACTTGCCCATCTCAAAGATCGAATCCTGATCAAACACCATAGCAAGAATTTCACGAATTTTATAGGGACGTCTCCGATTTTTTGGAATGATGGAGATCAGCTTTTCATCCCTGCGGTTCGGATCATCGTCAGACTTGATTACAGGAGGCATCTGCCATACATTTGATGGAAGATAAGATAAAAACGTTCGAATTTGCTCGAAAGCATCTTCCTCAGACGTCGCAATGTTATCAATCGCTCCGCTTGAACGATGTACGTCAACGCCGCCAAGTTCTTCCTTAGTCAAATCCTGGCCCATTCCATATTTCACAACGGGCGGTCCAGCTACGAACAGCTGTGAGGTACCTTCCACCATGATTGAAAAGTGCGATGCTGCAACGCGCGCCGCTCCTAAGCCCGCAACAGAACCCATGCAGGCTCCGACAACAGGAACTCGTTCCATATTTGATACGACGTGATCCCAGGCAGGATTGATAGGGATATACGTAAAGCCCGTTTCATCAATCGTCTTGACGCTTCCCCCTCCGCCAGTACCATCGACAAGTCTTATCACAGGAATCTTCAAATCATGTGCAAGTCGTTCCGAATAGCCTTGTTTCCCTTTAATGGAAGCATCTGCTGCTCCGCCCCTAAGCGTAAAATCATCTCCACCTACAACGACTTTGCGCCCATCAATCCTGCCGGTTCCAAAAATAAAGTTAGCCGGTTTAAAATCAGCCAGTTCACCATGTTCGTTATATGTAGCTTTACCAGATATAGCCCCCACTTCATGGAAGGTATCAGGATCTAATAATTGATTAATTCTCTCACGAACCGTTAATTTCCCTTTTGATTTATGCTTATTAACATTCTCTTCTCCGCCCATTTTCTTCGCTAACTCTTCACGCCGGCGGATTTCCTGAATTTCTTGTTCCCAAGACATAAAAACTCCTCCTCTATTGATATATATGAATGGGTGATGAACCAATGCACTTACTATGAATCTATCTTCCATCCATTTTCATATTGTTACTACGCCGAAATCCTCATTGCTGCTCATTTTTATTAAAAATTTCACGTTCCACCCCATACCAAAGAGATGAATTTTCTAGGTCTATAAATCTTTTTTCATCTTCAAGCAATTGCTTAGATGCTAGGACCCCTTCAGGACTATTCCCTGCTTGAGCAAGTTCTTCAAAACTTGTCCACCATAACTCTGCCACTCCGTCATATTCTGCCTCCTGCGAACCACGGCTTAATCGGATGCTTTTTTGAGCCGAAGGACGTTCAAGAAGAGGTACTTGAACATAACGCCTAATTTTCAAAGCCTCCGCATGCTTTGTGACTAGTTCAGCATGTGTATTATTCCAGTATTGATCAAATTCAGCACGTGTCAGGTGAGGAAGCCGTTTCACACAAAAAGTAAGTTTAATCATGGGAAATCAATCACTCCATCTTAACCATATTACTTCTATTATATTCTAAATTTTCAGATAAATACAGTGGTTTTTTACCAAACGTTTCATTGAATTCCTCTCCTAGTACTCTTAAGTCCGCGACTCCTTAATTTTACCAGCACTTCAAAGTCTAGTAATCTGTTACAATGCTAATGTTATGAAATGTTAGGAGGAACTATGCATGCTGAAAAAACGAAACCTCCTCCTCGCCCTCGTATTGGTTATGACCTTTACAGGAGGATTTATATCGGGCAATTTTTTCTCAAATAATGATAGCAAGATTGTAACAGGGAAAAACCCTATTTCAGATAAAAGCAAAGTACACAAAGAAATTCCGATCGTTGAAAATGAAGATTCAAATGTTCTCATTGGCTATGTCCAAGATTTCCGTGACCCATATCAGGTCGATTATGAGAGCTTAACTCATATTATCTTTTCTTTCGCCCACCCGACAGCAAGCGGTGACCTTTTACTAAACGGAGACAGTGCGATTGCGAATTTGAGGACGCTCGTGTCAGAAGCACATAAGCATGATAAAAAGGCGATGTTGGCGATTGGAGGATGGTTCCATATTAATGGGGGCGAATCTTATGAATACTTTAAAAACGCGATTTCTAATCCTGATAGCCGTGATAAACTAGTCAACGAGATTACGACATTAACGCAGCGAGAAAACCTCGATGGCATCGATATTGACTTTGAACACCCGCGAACACAGAGCGATGCAGAAAACTTGACGATTTTTATGAAAGAATTAAGAAATCAGTTACAGAACAAAGAACTTTCGATTGCGGTTAATGCGAAAGTTCATAGTGTCGCAGGGACAGAAATCAATAATGTGATTTACCATCCAAATATGTTCCAATACGTGGATTATGTCAATATTATGGCCTATGACGGTCAATGGGATGGCGAATATAATGCTGCCAATTTATCACCATTTCCACATAATCAGAATATTGTTCGTTATTGGACTACCTTATTCGATGATCATGGACTTTCTAGAGAAAAACTAGTTCTGGGTGTCCCGCTGTATGCTCAGCCGGAGAACCCTGAAATTAAGCAGGTCTCTTATGGGGCAATTATTGACAACAGCCCAGAAAACGCCAAAAGCGACACAGTGGTGTTAAACGGAACCACTTATCACTACAACGGAGTAGAGACGGTTCAAAAGAAAACAAAGCTTGCGCTGGACAACGGCTTTGGCGGCATGATGCTTTGGGAAGCCGGCCATGACGCTGATGGAGCATATAGCTTAAGTGGGACGATTTCGGACGTTTTAACACAAGAAAATTTACTCGTGCAAAACTAAGAGAGGGGCAGCCCTCTCTTTTTTAAGATTTATAAACAAATGATAATGTCCTGCTGATATCACCTATATGGTCTTGATCTGCCCACAAAATAAAATACGGATATGTCGTTCCGCCGATTACAACAGGGCTTGGATATTGGACAATCACCGCTGACTGCTTTCTCATTTCTGCCGGCTGGTCCTGAGAAGGAAGGATGAGACATGCTGGCATGTTTGCAACTTGTATGGAGGTGATGCTTGGGTTTGTTCCATACGGCCTCAGCTCATGAAATGCTTCATTACGGCACACTTTCGATAGCGGACTATCCGAGGAGATCGCTGATACTTGAAAAAATCCGTCCCGCCCCTCATATCTTTCCTCCAAAACCCTTACCCAATGGCCAGGGTAAGAAAACGCTACTAGATAAGTTTCACTGACAAACATCTTTGTAGGAGACGACTGAGGTGACCATTGCAAAGCAGTTATATTTCCTCCGGATATCAACCTAATTGGTACAGGTTTGAATAAATCAGTCAGCCAAATCTCGCTGGGGAGTCCTTGATTAAAACAGCCAGATAAATAAGCAACCTTACTGCCATCCTGTGACCAGGTCAACGGAGCTGAGAAACAATTCGAAATGGCTCTGACTACATCATTTTCCCCTGTTCTCTCCACCGTTCGTATTTGTGAAAAATAACCTCTATCTTCATAAGCAGTTGCACTGTAAGCAATTGTGTTCTGGTTAGACCATTCTGGATAATAGTTTTTCGCAAGAGGCCCTCCCTTTACCTCAAAAATTCTTCCTGTATCAAGCTCAATCGTAAAAATAAGCGACACGCTGGCACCTGGAGTCGTATAAAGAACATATTTTCCATCATTAGAAAGCCGGACATCATTGTATCTTCCACCCGTGTTTCTCGTAATTTGACGCTTCTCCACTCCATCTGCATCTATGATATAAAGCTGACTTATTCCTTCCGCATCAGGTCCTTGAAATAGCAATTCCCGATTATTTGGAAACCATTGAACATCTGTCGTATTCATTTGTGGTATTTTTCTCGAAGTGTGCGTTCTGTAATGATACACGATAATTTCATTATCTTTTGAATAAGCAAGACTTTGACCATCGGGCGACCAATCTAAATAATGGCGTAATCCATCCCGAAATTGATCAATCAACGCAACCCTTTTGTTCATCACATTTACAATATATAAAATTTGATGCTTGCCGACAAAAGCAATATGCTGTTGATCATGAGACCAAAATGGGATGGTAAAAGACTCTCCTAAACCATTTGTCAGACGTGTGGCGGCACCGTTTCTCAGGTCATAAACCCATAGATCATAGCTGCCGTCTACATTAGAGGTGAAGGCAATCCTGCCTGTTCCACCTGGAGGAGCATAGGGTATGACTAATCTCATTCCAGGATAAATCAGGTCTGATGGAAGATTGTTCCTATTTTGAATATAATCGGGACGAACAGCTCCTCCTGTGACAACCTGATACCGCCTTGCAATCTCATAAAGTGTGTCCCCTGCCTGTACTACATAATAAGGAACTCCCCGCGGAACCCTGATTAACTGTCCAACCTGAATCGTGTAAGGCGGGGTTAATCCATTCTCGTCAATGATTGTTGCTTGCGGGATACCGTATACTTGAGCAATTTTATAAATACTATCGCCTGGATTGACACGAACTAAATCAACACCTGGCGGCATGGAAAGCTGCTGTCCAACATAGATCGTGTAAGGCGGTAAAAGATTGTTTGCTGCGATAAGAGATGAGATCGGAATTTGCCAACGCTGCGCAATGATGGCAACGGTCTCTCCAGAGCGGACTGTATAAAAATGCTGCACGCTGTTTCCCCTCCCTTTCAAATACATCATAAAATCCTGTCATCACCACGAGACAGTACCTGCCTATATTGTATTCTTGGTAAGGAGGATGGGTTCTGAGGAGACAAAAAAGCCCGAACCTCCCTTGTGTATGGAGATTCGGGAACATATGTGATAAAAAAACAGCATTTTGTAAATGTTTACTTTTATGCATGCATAAATCTTGTTTCAAATTCACCAATAGGGCATGGTTTACCAAAATAAAACCCCTGTACGTAACGACAGCCTTCTTCAAGCAAAAATGACAGCTCTTCTTTTGTTTCGACGCCTTCCGCAATAACGTCCATTTTTAAATGCTGTGCCATTTTGATCATTGCTGCCGTAATGCCCGCATTCTCTGATTGCGAGGAAATATTTTGGATAAACGACATGTCAATTTTAATGCCATCCAAGTTGAACGTTTTTAAATAATGAAAGGAAGAGTAGCCTGTACCAAAATCATCAATAAAAATCTTGATTCCCATACCTTTAAACTCATGTAATGTTTGCAGAATGTACTCCTCATTTTTCATCAATGAGTTTTCCGTTATTTCAAATTCCAGCCACTTTCCATCTAGCTGGTACTCTTCCAATAGCAGACGAACTTCTTCAGAGAACCTTTTTTGTAAAAATCTCGTAGAGCTAATATTGACAGAGATCGGGATAAGAGGAATTCCCGCTTCCCTCCATGCTGCCAATTGTTCGCACACTCTCCTTTTCATCCACTTTCCAATTGGAATAATCAGACCTGTCTCCTCTGCTAATGGAATAAACTCACCTGGAGAAATATACCCAATTTCTGGGTGCATCCAGCGAATTAACGCCTCAGCTCCAATGGTTCTTCCTGTAATGGCATCCACTTTCGGTTGGAAATATGCGATAAATTCATTGTTAAGCACAGCTTTTCTTAAATCTCGCTCTAAAAGCAATGACTTAATATTGCTTTTATCCATTGAATGATCATAGATCTGGAACATATCGCGTCCTACTTCTTTTGCCTTGTACAAAGCCACGTCTGCTTTTTTCATTAATTCCACAGCAGTCGTTCCCGATTGAGGATACATACTGATCCCAATACTTGCAGACACGAAAAGCTCATAATCCTCTAAATATAGAGGTGCTGCTAAGTTTTGCAGTAGGTTATTTGCTAGATCGATCACTTCATCATGACCTGTTATTTCAGGAAGAACAACCATGAATTCATCACCGCCCATACGAGCTGCAAATTGATTTTCTTTCATAACGTCTAGGATACGATTTGAAATTAATTCTAGCAATCGATCTCCAAACAAATGTCCAAGCGAGTCATTAATATACTTAAATCGATCCAAATCTATAAATAAAACAGCTACCTGCGTATTATTCTGTTCAGCCACTATTAACGACTCACGCAGCTTTTGGTCAATCCATCTTCTATTAGGCATTTTTGTTAATTCATCATGATGGGCCAGATAAGCATTCATTTCTTGTATAGTTTTCTGCTCGGTGATATCTTTGCCAATTGAATAAACACCTTTAATTTGTTTATCCAGGATAATTGGCATAAATGTCACGTTAAAAAATAGCCGTTTACCAGCGTAGTTGACGATTTCCAGCTCAAAGTTTTGCAGATTTCCCTCAAGGGCTTTTTTAAAATAGCTTTCTCTTACTTTTTCAAACTGATCGGGAATTAAGTCCTTCATAGAAAGATTTGGAATGTTTTCCTTTGAAACCCCAAAGGTCTCTTCTGCACGAGGATTCAAATCAAATACTTGCGCGTTTGTGTGATAGGTAATAACATAATCCTGGCTGTGCTCAAAAAGAGATTGATACTGCTGCTGATTTACCTGCAGTTTCTTCTGAGTAGATCTTAATTCTGAAATATCATGAACCGAACCGACTATTTCGAAGACAGCATCACCGTGTTTAATTGGTGACACATCAACATAAACAAGCTTGCCGCATAATTCAACCTCATAATTGACTCTGTTTCCTGCAAAAGCTTTTGCATAATGCTGCTGCTTTAATTTAGCAATCTCCTTAGAAAAGACATCATTAGGTGTTTTTCCAAAAAGATTGTCGGAACTAGCTCCAATTTCACTTAGAAGCTTACCTTCCGCCATTGTGTAAATGAAGTGTCCATCTTCATCTTTTTTCATTTTAAAAATCCCATTTTGAAGATTACTCATTGTATCTGAAAAATCTATTTTCATCGCTTCTTGCAGTTCTCGTTCTATGCTCATTCTTTTGGTAATATCGGTTCGAATGCTAACGAATTTATAAGGCTTCCCTTTTTCATCCAAAAACGGAACGATCGTAGTATCTACCCAATACAAGCTGCCATCCTTGGCTTTATTTTGAATTTCACCCTTCCAAATCTCTCCGCTGCCTATCGTCCGCCACATTTTTCGAAAAAATTCCTTCGAATGATAACCAGAGTTCAGAATTCGGTGATTTTGACCAATCAACTCTTCTTCCTTATACTTTGATAACTCACAAAATTTTTGATTTACAGCCGTGATGGTTCCTTTGGAATCTGTAGTAGCAATGATCGTCGAGACATCCAACGCCAAT
This sequence comes from Robertmurraya dakarensis, assembly GCF_900156875.1. Lineage (GTDB taxonomy): Bacteria > Bacillota > Bacilli > Bacillales > Cytobacillaceae > Robertmurraya > Robertmurraya dakarensis. The sequence continues at coordinate 1,310,461 of NZ_LT707409.1, forward strand.
TCTATATCTGCTAATTCCTTGCTGACAGTCTTCAATTCTTCTGTCTTGTCTTGATCATCTTTCACTAATATTGCTTCATAATATTCATCTTGAAACACAAGTGATTGTGTTTGGATTTGCAATAACATTTTGCCGTCGGTATCGTTTATCCCTACTAGCTTTAATTTCTCTTTATTTTCTGAACCTGCAGGATAACGCGGAATGAGTTTCTTAATAGGAAGCTCCATCCCCTCACTGAAGTTTATATTGAACAATCCTTCTGCACGTGAGTTCATATAAATGATATTTCCGAAAGCATTCACGACTAGAACGCAGTCGGAACTTTTATTAAATAATTGAAAAAATGAGTCATTTATACACTGAACCTGTTTTATTTGTCTATTCATAATAACCTCACTGGAAGCTGTTATTTTACTCTTGATCACTTTACATTTATAGTAATTACCCCTAACTTCTTACATTTATTTTCTATCAAAGATGGCCTCTTGTATAGTACTAAAACAATAGGAACGCATTCCTAATTTCGGTAATTCAGTTAAAAAAACCAACCAAAGTTCTAGCTTGGTTGGTTTTTACGTTTATCTCAAGTACCGCAAAAAGTTCGGTATGGAATATTGGTATGTTCAGGCAATGTTGTATACTGCTCTTGTTCTGGAGAATGTGCATAAGGATTTGCTAAAACAGAAAGAAGGCGTTCCATGACACTGTAATCTCCTTTCTCTACTGCTGCTTCAAGGGCTTCTTCCACGCGGTGGTTACGTGGAATGACGGCAGGATTAACGTCCCTCATTAACTGCTGGGAAGCCTCTTTTGATTCTTGTTGTTTATTCATTCTTTCCTGCCAATTTTTATACCATGCCTGAAATTCTTCTTTACCAGAAAGAGCTGTGTCCTCCGGCTTATCAAAGGTTAATGCCCTGAATGTATTAGTATAGTCTGCCTTGTACTCCTTCATGATATTAAGAAGATCTTTAATCAAGGTTTCATCATCTTTTTCTTCATTAAACAACCCCAGTTTCGCCCTCATGCCTGCAAAATAATTCGAAAAGTACAAATCATTATACTCTCCAATGGCGCCCTGGGCTATTTCTATTGCTTCTTCATCTTTTTCATGTAGAAGCGGAAGCAAAGTCTCCGCAAGTCTGGCGAGGTTCCAACCGGCAATATATGGTTGATTGCCATAAGCATAACGTCCTTCTCGGTCAATCGAACTAAATACGGTTGCGGGGTCATAGATATCCATGAAGGCACAAGGGCCATAATCAATTGATTCACCGCTAATCGTCATATTGTCAGTATTCATTACCCCATGGATAAAACCGACAAGCTCCCATTTGGCAACCAATGATGCTTGGCGTTTGATTACTTCTTGAAGAAATAATAAATATTTGTTTTCATTTGTCCCATCAGCTTCAATGCCAGGATAATGCCGCTTTATTGCATAATCAGCCAGAACACGCAGATCCTGGACGGTCCCCCAATTGGCCGCGTATTGGAAAGTACCAACACGAATATGACTTGAGGCTACACGAGTCAAAATCGCACCAGGCAGAAGCGTTTCGCGAACAATAGACTCACCGGTTGTTACAACCGCCAAGCTGCGTGTAGTAGGAATACGAAGTCCATGCATCGCTTCACTGATTATGTATTCTCGCAGCATTGGACCAAGTGCGGCCCGTCCATCACCGCCGCGGGAATAAGGTGTTCTCCCAGATCCCTTTAGCTGGATGTCAAATCGTTCACCTGAAGGAGTCAGCTGCTCACCAAGCAATACCGCTCTGCCGTCCCCTAACATTGTAAAATGGCCAAATTGATGCCCTGCATACGCCTGCGCTAGTGGTGAAGCCCCCTTGGGGATAGCGTTCCCTGCAAACACCGCTGTTCCGCTTTCTCCGTTCAGTTCCTTAGCATTCAAACCTAGAGATACTGCTAAGGGGGAATTGAAGATGACCATTTCCGGCGAACTTACCGGACTGGGATTTTGACTGCTAAAAAACACTTCCGGGATGCGGGCATAACTATTATCAAAATTCCAACCTGTTACTTCTTTACTATTTGTCATTTTTTCTCCTTTTCTTTCTTTTTATATAAAAGCCTTCTATCAATGATTATACATGACCTATTATAAATGACACATTTTAACAACTACTTAAATCAACTTACTAATAATTTAACCAAAACCATTGCTTCTATCTCTTCCATTTTCTTTAATGGAAGGAAAATCCCATCTCTTTTATGTAAATTATACATAGAGATGGGTTTTCTTTAACCTATTTCATCTTAACTGGTGTACACACTGCATATAATCCTTCTGCAGGGTCTTTTACCTTAATCTCAATAATCTTATAACCAATATCGTTCACTTTACTCTCACTTTTACTGCCATTCATATTTTTCATCATTTACTCTTCCTCCATAAAATCATCTCACAGAAGTTAATATACGCTGGGCGTTTTCATTATGTTCCTAATTTTTTGATATGCTAGAAATGATTTCTATCTTACCATTGAAATTACCTCATATCCTAAGATTCCTCTTACTCACAAATCAAAAAAATGTCCTTCAGTTTCTCTCTCTGAAGGACATTACATCACAAGTACAGCTTATATTAAGACAGGAAGGTGCTTCCTAGCTTCATATTCCTCTAACACAAGGCCAGTTTTTATACGCTGGATAAAGTCAGGATTGGATACCATTGGACGTCCAAAAGCCGCTACATCGATCGTACCATCTTCTATAGCCTTTTCAGCTGTCACTGGATCCAGCGATCCGACTCCCACAATGACGCCGTCCCAGTATTTGCGAACAAGCTGGTGCATTGTTTTTCCATCTGCCAGCACACGAGTAAATTGCATGATGGAAGGGTGAATCATCGTTGCACCTACCTCTTTAAAGGCATCCGTAAATGTACGAATCGCTAGTTCTGGATCTTCCCACATATAATCGCCATTATCGCTTTTATGTGCAGAAAAACGGATCATCGTTCTTTCCGTACCAATTGCATCAATGACTGCCTTAAGAATCTCTTTTGTTAAAGTTAATCTTTGAGCAAGGTCGCCGCCATATCGATCTGTACGATGATTAGACACATCCGAATTGAACTGATCGATTAAATAACCATGTGCTCCGTGAATTTCTACCCCATCAAAACCGGCTTGAATCGCATTTTTTGCCGCTTGTGCAAATTGACCGACCAGTTCCTGGATGTCCTCTGTGCTCATAGCTTCAGGGACATCATAAGGTTTCCGGAAACGAGGAACGGTTCCTTCTGCTCGGATAGCAGACGGTGCCTGCGGCGGGAAGCCAGTAAGCTCATGATGTGACAACCGTCCAACATGCCAGATTTGAGCGATAATCGTTCCACCCTCTTTATGTACAGCTTCCGTGACCTTCTTCCAGCCTTCAATTTGTTCCTGCGTATACAATCCAGGAACTTTGGGATTTCCTTTACCTCGTAAACTTACAATGATTCCTTCCGTAATAATCAGTCCTACTCCATCTGCGGCACGCTTTCTGTAATACTCTACAACATCATCGCCCACTACACCCGTCTCATCGTCAGCAAAACAACGAGTCATCGGGGCCATTGCAGTACGTGTTTTCAGATTCCATGCACCAATTTTTACAGGTTCAAAAAGTTTACTATCTGAGCCTTTTTCTAGTTTTCCCCAATCTTTTATCGACGTTGGCTGGTAGATCCCTTTAACAACTTTAGTCATTTTTTCTCCTCCCATCATTTTCTTGGACAAGCTGCATGTTATTATCGAGGATTCATCATACGATCCCGCTTACAACTTCTCTGTCTATACATCAAGTTAGGATATTATCCTATAATAAAAAGATACAACACTTACCTTACATTATCAAAATTTTCAATCAACTTTTAAAAGCTTTCGACAAAACTTTTTATAAAATGACAAAACTCAAGTATTAAAGTTTACATAATAAAATTATGGTATACACAAGTGACCTAGCTCTTTCGAATAATTTTTAATCCTTGGCACAAAATATCCATGTTCAAAAGGAGGTGTAGCAATGCCAAATCTAAACGATAACAAATTCAGAAAAATACAATCAGAGAGTCAAAAGCAAGGCAAATCGTATGAAGAGTATGCGGCGGAACTCGAAATGAACAAACTGAAAAGCCAAAAGCGAAAATAACCATAAAAAAATGACTCAGAGATCGAAAGTGCGACCTTTGAGTCATCCTTACTTATCCATTTCCATTCTTAATCGTTGGTGAAGGTTGAGAATGATACACTCGAGAATATGGAGGAACAGACTCAGTTAGCCAAATATTCCCGCCAATAATTGAATCATGGCCAATAAAAGTGTCTCCTCCTAAAATAGTCGCACCTGCATAGATGACAACATTGTCTTCAATATTAGGATGACGCTTGATTCCTTTGATAGGATTGCCATTTTCATCAAGAGAAAAACTCTTTGCCCCTAATGTAACACCTTGATAAATTTTAACATGATTACCGATCTGGCAGGTTTCACCAATGACAACTCCAGTTCCATGATCGATAAAGAAATAGTCCCCTATTGTTGCTCCAGGGTGAATATCTATTCCTGTTAATTGATGGGCATATTCAGACATAATTCTTGGGATCATCGGTACACCCATCACATATAATTTATGGGCGATTCGATGGATACTGACTGCCTCGATGGAAGGATAGCTTAAAAGGATCTCTTCCGTTGACAAAGTAGCCGGGTCCCCGTTATAGGCCGCTTCAATATCGGTTTGCAATGTATTTCTTATTTCTGGGAAACTATTAATAAGATTAACGACGATTTCACTTGCTTTGTCTTCAATGGAGCTGGAATTATCTCCATCATTCTTTAATACCTTTACGATCAAATCCTTCAAATCTAACGCCGATGTACGTAAATTATTTCCTATCATTATATTAACTTTATTTTCATCAATCGGGTATTTATCGTAAACACCAGGAAAAAGTGCGGATCTAAAGTGATGAAGGATTTTGTAAATACTTTCCTTCCCAGCAAAACCTATCGTTTTATCGATAAAAAAATTACTTTTATTGATCGATTCTAGCGATTCTGCTATATGGGGGATTTCGCTGTTTAACCATTCGTTAAGTTTCATACTGTTGTCACTCCTCAAATACAAATAATACCATAATATTTTAAAAATTTAAATTGGAAGTTTTCAAGACTAGGTGAGAATAGCCCTTATTATTTATTCGGTCCAAAAACTCGCTTATCAATCGAAGAACTTTCACCTGCTAAACGTTTTGATAATGTTTCTTTCCAGCTATCTGCCAAAAATTCGCAAGAGGCAAGCTCCTTCGCAAGCTGTAAATCATCTTTTTTGACATGCATGACTTCATTACACTTAGCAATGGTCCACTCCGGACATGGTCGTTCCAGTAAATTCAACTCTAATTTATCATGAACATATGCTTCTTTCAAAATACGAAAATACCATCCGGTTCTCCCTGATTGCTGAATTTTTAACGCAAAGTCTACAATGCGAAAACGACGTGCCGGTTTCCAGCACGGCTGGCGGGGTTGAGACACTTGAATAATACCTTCCCCAAACTGATAGGTATCACCTAAACAAACAGATTGCTCATTCATACCGTTAACGGCTAAATTTTCCCCCATTGCTCCTATCTCAATAGTATCAAGATGCAGTTCTTTCTCCCAAAAATCATAATGTGTAATCGGATAGGCAAATATTGCTTTTTCTATTCCACCATGATTTTTCGTATCTGCTACTTCATCCCCTGCTAATCCCGTCACTCCAAGCCAAATTTTACCTTCAACAGACTTTTTAAACATCGCACTCTCCCACTGCTTGTCCATTAGTGGTTCTGCATCAGGCTGTCCAATTTTTTTCACTTTCCCAACTAATAATTTTTCAATATATGGCTTAGTCATCGTAACTCCCCCCTTGTTAACAACACTCTTCATATAATAACAGTATACTATATGGCAACAATGATTACGTAGAGCAAGTTAGTCTAGAATGCGCAGAAATAATGTGACAGTTTTCTAACATCTACACCATGATTACTGTTTTTAGATAACAAATAAGATAACATAATAGATAATTCTTGAATATTTAGGAGGAAAAAGTAATGGAACTAACAAAAGAAGAAAAATCAATGCGACTACAAATCATGCTTAAAGAGGCACTAAAACCTATGCTGGAAAAAATAGATAAATTAGAGCAAGAAATAAAGGAAATGAAAGAAAATCAAGAAGAGATTCGCAATATCGTATCGAGCAATACTAAAACCAAATAAAAATCAACCGGGGACTGTGACAGGAACTTTAACGATGCCCGCCTGTCTCAGCTCCTGAGTGATCGAATTTATTAAAAATATATTTAAGTTTACATAATAATATTACAGTCAATTATTAAGAAGACTCTAATCCCGCAATCCCGAAGCCGCCAGGACCCGCATGTGTAGAAATCATGGCACCTGCTTGAATCCATTTTATATTCTTAAACCCTTTATCATTTACAATCTCTTCCATTCTCTCCTTAACTTTATCATCAAGCCCAAGTGAATAGATTAAGTAAATCTGCTCATTACTTATGTTGTATTGCTCCAGATAATCTAGTATAAGCTTTTCCGCAACAATATCGATTTTCCCACGATATTTTCTGGTCGAAACCAGCTTACCTTCCTGTAATTCAATACAAGGCTTTATTTTTAATAAGCTGCCACCGAGATATGCCAGATTACTTACTCGGCCTCCTGCTCTTAAGAAATCCAAACTGCCTGGAACAAAAGCCAATCTTGATTTCGGGACCATGGCTTCAATTTTATTAACAAGTTCATTCGGCTCTATATCAGGATCTTCCTCTAACAAAGTAACCGCATACATCACAATGGCCGTCAATCCGCCTGTCACGTTCAAGGCATCAATCAAAACGATATCATCCATGTCTTCAGCAGCGATGACTGCATTTTGGAAGGAAGATGATGCCTTTGAGGTATATCCAATATGAATAATGATGCAATCTGGATAATCTGCTTTAATTTTCTTAAAAAGCTCTTCATATTCATGAGAGTTTGTTGATGTCGTAGATGGTATTTTCTTAGTACGATCATAGTAATCGTAAATATCCTGTACAGGTAAAGAACCATCTAAATAGTCCTTCCCGTCCATAATAACGTGCATAGGAACGACTTTAATATTATGTTTTTCAGCCCAATCCCTAGGTAAATCGGCGCCGCTTTCTGTCGTGATAATGATTTTTTTCATGATAATCCTCCAGTTTTCATCATTACATTCGCATTACTATCTTCTACATTAACTTAATTGGAAATACTGAAAGGTCGTTATGCCCAAAAAAGAAAACCCCCCAGTGCAGTAATATATACTCCACGGGGGGGAGGGCTCTCAAATTATATTGCCTTTTCCTTGGCAAAATGCGACTCTAGCTTGCGCGCAACATCGTCGTTGGTTGCTTCAACCACTTCTTGATATTGAGGTTTATCAAAAAGGTCACTAATTTGTTCTGGGTAAGTTTGTTGAATTTCACAACGCTCGATCGACTCATTAAACTTAGCTGGATGAGCTGTCGCAAGTGTGACACACACCTCGCCAGGATCATTACAATGCTCATATGCAGCCACACCACAAGAAGTATGTGGATCAAGTAAATAGCTTGTTTCAGCATGATACTTTTTGATGGTCTGGAGGCATTCTTCCCCCAATACTCCATATGCTGCAAAATCCTCTTTTACCTGACGAAGCAGTTCTTCACTCACTTCAATTTTACCTTGAGATTTGAAAGTATCCATTAAAGCTGATACTTCTTTTGAATTTTCGTCAAGTAAGTAGTATAAATAACGTTCAAAGTTGCTCGCAACTTGAATATCCATAGAAGGGCTGAATGTGCTGTGGAATTCACCAGGCTGATACACCCCGTCCTGAATAAAGCGTTCTAAAATATTATTTTCATTCGTCGCAACGATAAGCTTTCCAACCGGCAGACCCATTCTCTTAGCGAGGTAGCCAGCAAAGATATCTCCAAAATTACCTGTAGGCACACTGAAGTTAACCGTCTTTGCACCTGTCTCTTTTGTTACTTGGAAGTATGCATAAAAATAATATACCGTTTGCGCTAAAATACGAGCAAAGTTAATCGAGTTAATTGCACGAAGGTGATATTTATTTTTGAAATCTAAATCCGCAAAAAGTTCCTTGATAATTCTTTGACCATCGTCAAATGTTCCTTCTATCGCCAAGTTTAGAACAGATTCATCATCAACCGTCGTCATTTGCAGTTCTTGGACTTTACTTACTTTTCCATGAGGATGCAAAATACAAATGCGAATGCCTTCTTTCCCTCTTACACCCTCAATGGCAGATGCACCTGTATCTCCTGAAGTAGCCCCAAGAATATTGATGGTTTCGCCTGTCTTTTTTGCAATATAAGAATATAAGTTCCCTAGAAACTGCAGGGCTACATCTTTAAAGGCGAAGGTTGGACCATGGAACAATTCTAATACATACATGTTATCCTTAACCTTTTGAACTGGCGTTACTTCCGGGTGACGGAAAGTGCCATAGCTTTTCTCAATTAATTCTTTCAGTTCCTGTTCTGGAATTTCGCCATCCACATAATAAGATATAATTTCAAACGCTAATTCCTGATAAGACATATGAGATAATGCCTCTAATCTTTCTGCAGGGATTTGCGGTATTTTTTCTGGAATTAAAAGACCTCCATCATTCGCCAGTCCCATCATGACTGCATCAATAAAACCAATTTCACTTACATTTCCACGTGTGCTAATGTATCTCATAATGTCCTCCAAAATAGAAATAATATATTACTATCCTTACTCAGTAAACGTCGTAAGTCAATATTGAAAATTATTCTGAGAAAGGATACTTTTTTCATCTGCTCTTTCAATAATCCAATTCTATCAGAAAAAAGGCTTTTTAAATAGAGGAGCTTTTTCTAAAATTGAAAAAATACTCATCATAATGTAAAATTTAATAGAATTTGGTAAAAAAATTGCCCTTACACACTTTTGTGCAAAGGCATCTTTTCAACACTATTCTATTTCAATGAGCTCTTCTAGCAATGAATAAGGTACATACGTTTTGGCTGGTTCCAGCAAGGCAGGTGCTTCTTCAAAATAACGAATTGCTTTATTGTATCCGTACATTTTCGTACCCCTCGTTATTGTAAACGTCACGGCTCCTTTTGACAGAATCGCTCCTTTTCCTGTTGAATTCACTTCAAACCCTAGCTGTTCGGCAACGAGACGAAGTGGAATCATCTTGATCCCATTGACTTCATAGTTATCATTTTCAGCAATTTCATACGCTTTTTCAATGTCGGTTAACTCTTCCGATTGATCATACTCCATCACAACAATCTTCGAAGGTCCTATTTGAGCTGGGTAACTTTCTAATATCACTTCATAAAAAATGAGAACATCTTTATCAACGATGTCTTCAGGTTTCAAAACAGCTCCAGATAAATTAGTAATGGAAGTTCCCTCTCCGATATGAATGATTAGGTCTTTCTTTTTATTAAGAAAGTCTTGATCAAACTGATCTAATTTAACAGTACCATCATTTTCTGTTTGAACGATGACTACTTCTGGTGAATATTGTGGCGGGTAAATCATAATCATCGGTTTATTGCTATCAATATAGACCGTCACTTCCATGCCTTCCTCTATCTCCGCTTTTTTCCCTGTGTTATCAAACACCTTCGTTTCGGCATCAAAGTAAAATCCAAATGGTTCCTTTTCATCATCAATTTTCGCAAAATAAGTTCCACTTGTTTGTTCTGTGATTTCTGTAATCTTCCCAGAAACCTTAATAAATCTTTGCTGATCTACTTCATTTTCTTCTTGAAGTATGGGCGTTACGCTGCCTTCTTGATTGTTTGCAAAAACAGATGGTGACAGTAGTAAGCTGCTCGTAACAGCTGCCGTAAATGCGATACATATCCTTTTCTTCATTATAACTCTCTCCTTTGTGATACAATTCAATCCATTAGTCGTATGGTACTGGAAAAAGTTACAACATTGTAGAAAATAGATAGTGTCGCTAGAATATATACTAGTCCCGTAGGGTTAATCCGTTAAAAAACTTTTAAGTGAATCTTTATTCTGGTTATGAAGACCTTTTTCCGGCTCGAGTCAAAGATAAACGGTCGTCATCCCTGTTATGAAGACCTTTTTCCGGCTCAACCCAAAGTTAAACAGTCGTCATCCCTGCTATGAAGACCTTTTTCCGGTTCTAGCCAAAGATAAACGGTCGTCATCCCTGCTATGAAGACCTTTTTTCCGGCTCAACCCAAAGTTAAACGGTCGTCATCCCTGCTATGAAGACCTTTTTTCCGGCTCAACCCAAAGATAAACGGTCGTCATCCCTGTTATGAAGACCTTTTTCCGGCTCAACCCAAAGTTAAACGGTCGTCATCCCTGCTATGAAGACCTTTTTTCCGGCTCAACCCAAAGTTAAACGGTCGTCATCCCTGCTATGAAGACCTTTTTTCCAGTGATGTCACTACCCCCAGCTTCTTCAGTTTTTATGACTTCTTCTCCGTGCTGGCCATTACCTCTTTTGCTTGATCAACTTCCTCCGAAACTAACTCGCGAGTGGATTTTTTAAATTCTTTCAGGGTCGATCCGAACGCACGGCCAATTTCGGGCAGTTTTTTCGGGCCAAAAATCACCAATGCAATGACAAGAATCAGGATTAGACCTGGGATTCCAATATTTTGTAACATATGTGCTCCTCCTTTTTATATCGCTTGTTTCATGAATGCTTTTCTTTGAGATTCAAAGTTATATAGCTTAAAATCAGCCTTCTTGCCACATAAATGACATTTCATAACTCCCGTATTTTTTAAATCATCAGGGATTGGTTGTACGTGTGGGAGAAAGATCATTTTCACTCCCTGATTCACATGCTGCTTACATACGGCAATCATCACAGAATGCTCCTTTCGTCCATAAAAATGAAGGTGCAAACGAGTTAACCCGTTTACACCTATTTTCATAAGTGTTTACTTAAATGCTCCACCCTGAATGGCAACTAAGCATGAACGTCCAAATTTCTTACCAGGATACGGATTCCATGTTTCTGGGTGTTGAACATCCACGAACAATGTGCGTTCATCCGGAGTGAGCCATGGACCGGTTACCTCACAGCCTTTAGGTCCTGATGCGAATTGGAATGGATCTCCGTAATTTTTCCCGTCAGTCGGCACCATGAAGACACCGCAGTTTTTATATGGAGCATAGACATTATCTTCCGTCGCTCCAAAGTCTTCTACCACCCATAGGTTTCCTTTGCTATCAAAATGAAGATTATCCGGGCAAGTAATCCCGCTTTGCTGTCCACCGGCAATAAATACTTCAAACGTAAAGGTCTCGCTTCCATGATCACCATCACCAGGCACAAAACGATAAATTTGACCGTGGAAGTTTCCGTGATTTGAGTTATTTGTTAGTGCTAAGAAAACACTGCCATCATTTGGGTGAATCTCAACATCTTCTGGACGGTCCAGCTTTGTTGCACCAACAGCAGCTGCTGCTTCTCGAGTGTACGTTAAGACATCTGCTTGGCTGTTAAAAAACTTCTTCCCATCCTTTTCATAGTTTTGCAGTTTTTCATTTGTTTCATAATCTAAAGCGATCCACTTTTGAGCGCCAAGATTGGCAACATATAGAGTTCCTTCTTCTAAAATATCAAAGTTTGCAGTACGGTTATTTCTATTGAACTTCTTCTTACTAACGAATTTATAGAAACACTCACCGCGAGAATCGTCTCCCATATAGACAACTACTCGGGCATCTTTTGTTTGGCCCATCGCCGCATTTTCGTGTGCAAAACGTCCAAGAGCGGTGTGCTTTCGTACAGGTGCTTTTGGATTGAATGGATCAACTTCCATTACCCAGCCATAATGCTCATCTGTAAAGTTTGGCCAGCCGTAATCGTCTCCGTATTCTGTGTTTTCTTCACAAGAAAGAGCTGTATTCCAAAGTGTGCGACCGCCGCTGCAGTTTCCAAGTGAACCTTCTACTACTTTAGCTCCTTTTACAGCGGAGCTTCCCGCAGCAGGTCCTGTTAATTGAATACGTGTAGTCCCATCCACACGACGGTTGTAATCGTCATTTTTGACAAGTACCCATTTGCCTTTTTCCTTCTTCACGTGGATGACAGATCCGCCGACCGCTTCTTTTTGCATTTTTAAAAACGCCGGGAATTGTGCTAGATTTTCTTTTTTGTATGTATCAGGATTGATTCCTAATATATTCATATAGTTTTCTGGTTCTGGGAACTCGTGATTTACCCAAATTAAACCTTCTTCCGAATTATTTCCGCCTTCTAAGCTATCGATTGGAAAGTAGACGGTTAGGTCTGCTGCATCCCCAAATTTTTCTCCTCGTGAATTAATAACATCACCATAAGAAGCGATAATATTATAGTGATAGCCCTTCGGCAGCAAAAGGTCATTTTCCCATGAACGTTCAATCGGTTTGAATGGAGCTGTCAGTGGCTTGCCTTTCCCTTTCGGTTGTCCATCCATTAAATGATTGGCGGTTGCCGCGTTCGCAGCAGGTGCTAATGCCCCCAGTCCTGATGATGCTGCAACAATTGCCGCAGTTCCTGTTCCCATATACGTTAAAAATTTACGACGATCCATATCTTAATACGCTCCTTTTCACATGTCTAAGTATGTATTTACATGAGTAATTATGCTTTTTTACTGTTAAAACAGTATTAATAAACTTTATGATTTTTGTAAAATGGGAAGTTAGGGAAAATGGCTTATCATCACAAGCAAAAATTACATAAACTGTAAAAAATTTTAAGAACGCTGGTATTTAGATCGAAAATTGTCGGGTAATGGTATTCAAGACTTAGGTAAATGGAATCAATCTACCAAATAGAGGGTCTTCATAAAATTTACATTCTATTAATATTCACTCTTAAAGTAAGCTCCCATAAAAAAAAAGCGATAGCCTGGCTATCACTTTTTTTATCACCTCTGCAAATCCGCTAAAAAAACTGCTAAATCTTTAACAGTACGGATATGATTTACACTGTCACAATATTTTTCATAGTGTCTAATCACACTGTCTCCTGTGCCCCAGCTGCTTACTGGTTCTGGATTAAGCCAATGAATTTCTTTGACTTGGCTGCGAATATTTTTCATTTCGGAAATGGCTGGATCACTGCCATTGCTTCTGGCATCGCCAACCACTAACACCGTTGTACTTTGACCCATCTCCGGAAGGTATTTGCGAACAAAACTTCGTAATACATTGCCATAATCACTATTACTAGTATGAGAGACTAGCTTGCTATCTCGATATAGTTCAGGTAAAGATTGACGAAAATCACTTCTCGATACATGCCATGTGATATCGTCAATGTCACTAATGAAACCAAAGGAACGAACACCGGCAAATTGGCTGCTAAAACAGTGGGCCAGCTGCAGGGAAAAGACACTGAAATTCTCTACAGAGAGGGATAAATCGCACAAAAGCGCAATTCGCTCTCTTTTAGGCGCTTTACGTTTAAAAACAATCTCCATAGGGATTCCCCCGTTCCGAAGAGAACTTCGCATCGTCTTTCGAAACTGTAAAATTCCTCTTTGATCATCTTTTATGTAATGGCGGCGGTGAGAAAGCTTTCGGACAATTTCCGGAACCAATTCTTCCATTTTTTTCAGCTCGACGAAGTTGGCTCTAGCAATGGAAATATCTGAAATATCTTCTTCTGTTTCCTGTGCTACCATGATGTTCCTGCTTTTCGAATTGACGGGAGGAGCATTAAAGATCAGCTTCCGCAGCTCAGCCTCAGCTTTCTTAATTGAATTTCTTGTATTTGTTCTTTGCCACATGCCCATTTCTTGATCCTGTTCGACTTCCATGGTGAGTCTGTCTAATTGAAGGATGTTCCTCAGTCGATCGTATAACTGTCTATCAGATTGAGGACTTTGGATTGGCGAAACTCCATTTCCTTGCCTGCTTTGACTTTGACCAGAATTGCCACTTTCCCCTTCTCCATCCCCGTCTTCTGAATTGGACATTCTTCCCTGCTGAACCGCATTATGAACAGTATTTTCAATAGATTTCCGATCACCGCGATAGATCGCTTTATGCAAGGACTTTGTTAATGCATTTAAAGGAATCCTTTCTTCTTCTTTCCGAACCCCGAACCATCGAATCCACCATTCTTCAAATTGATTTTTGAATATAGGCAGATCCTTTTCACTTTTTAGCATACAGGAAAACAGCACCATCCGGATTTCTTCTTTATTTGATTCATTAGGATTATCGTATAACGAAAGAAGATTAGCTGCTTCAATACTTTCAGGAATGGAAACAGGCACGCCCTTGTATCGAAGGGAGCTGCTTAGATCAATTAATTTTCCCCTCATCGATTAATCTGTCCCAACAGTTTCTCAATTTCATTCTTGGCATGGTCCAAATCGGAATGATCTTTAATTAGAACATTCAACGTCTTCAGCACGATATCATGGTCAAGTTTTGTAATATTTAAGGCAACGAGAGCTTCAGCCCAATCAACCGCTTCAGAAATACTAGGAGCCTTTCGCAAATCTATCAAACGAAGATGTGCGAGTGCCATCGCAATTTCGTCTACCATTTCATCAGGCAGCGCAGGCACGCGTTTGCGTAAAATCGCAGCTTCTTGTTCGGGAGTAGGGTAATCAAGATATAAATAAAGACAACGGCGGCGTAGAGCTTCTGATAATTGTCTCATTTTATTGGAAGTGAGAATCACAATCGGCTTCTGAACGGCTTGCATAGTACCCAATTCTGGAATTGTAATTTGAAAATCGCTCAGCAATTCCAAAAGCATACTTTCAAACTCTGGATCTGATTTATCAATTTCATCAATTAACAGGACCGGCCGTTGTTTGTTTCGAATAGCAGCCAGCAAAGGACGTTCCAGCAGGAAAGCTTCAGAAAATAAGTTATGAACATCGCCCGAATTTTCTTTCCCCATCTGCAAGGACAATAGCTGTTTGCGGTAATCCCACTCATACAGTGCTTTCGCTTCATCAATTCCCTCATAGCATTGAAGACGAATCAATGAACAATCTTTCCACCCGCTAATTGCTTTTGCCAATTCCGTTTTCCCTACTCCAGCAGGGCCTTCAATTAATATTGGTTTCTCTAGTGATAGAGCTAAGGCAACTGTCATAGCCGTTCGTTCATCAGCCAAATAGCGCTGATCCTTCAAGCCTTCGAGAATTTCTTCCATTAATACACGTAAATCACTTGCAGTTTCGAGTTCAGTCATCACAGTCTCCCCTTTAAATGGTTTTTATATATAAAATATTCTAAATATTTAAAAAATAAACTATAGTTTAAGGATATTCCAAAGTGCTCTTGGTTGTCAACACTTGTTGGTTAGCGACCCACGCTTCCGCTGATAATGCCAGTACTCGCATTATCTCTACGCTTACCAGCATTAAATCATGTCTAACCAGTTTAAATTAACCTCTACCAGCATTATCGAATACCATGACATCCCGATTATCCCTCTCGTAGTTGTCGGCAATCAATCGGCTATTATCAAAACAACACACCCAAAAGTTCTCCAGTATGTTTGTAAGGTGGACAACCTTAAAAACAAGATAACCAACCTTACTTCAAGTTACACGGTTGATATTTTAACTGAGAAAGACTTTAAGAAAACGTCTAAATTACTTTTAAAGGACGATACTCCACATATTCCTACGATTGAAAAAACTCATGGCCTATCAACTATTGATATTAGAAGAGGAGTATGGTGCTCGAATTGGTTGACTTACCATATGATAAGAAAAGATCGGGTTTGGGTCTGCCCTCGCTGTTTCTACAGTTCACCCTTATGGATTATTTCCTATTTATAAAACCCACCATTAATAATAAGGCGTTTAGAGAGTTTTTCTGTATCGATTCAATGAAGACAGCAACTTATATGCTATCTGCACTAAATCTCCCGGCTACTGGAGAGAAAAAAGGCCGAATCTATCATCGCTCCACCGATTTCCTTGAACAGCTCGAATCACGGTATCATCGTTTGCAAAATAATTAATTACCTATTTATACTAAACATGCGGGCAATTAATAAATCATGGTAGGAGGAAATATGATGAAACTAGGCGCATTTTCGGTAAGTTTGAATGTAAAAGACATTCATGTATCAAAATCATTTTATGAAAAATTAGGGTTTCAACAACTAGGTGGAGATATTAACCAAAATTGGCTGATCATGAAGAATGAAAATTGTATCATTGGGCTTTTTCAAGGAATGTTTGAAAAAAACATTTTGACTTTTAATCCCGGCTGGAATGAAAATGCTGAAAATATTGATTCATTTACCGACGTTCGTGAACTTCAAAAGAGGTTGAAAGCTGAAGGAATGGAGCTAGTCACAGAAGCAGATGAAGCAAGTGAAGGACCTGCTTATTTTACTCTTGAAGATCCTGATGGTAATCAGATTCTTGTAGACCAGCATAGATGATAAAAATTCTGCTCCCCCATTCGCTTAGCGGATTGAGAGACAAACTCTAAAATGCTTAACCCTGTTTCGTACTAGGCTTCAAATTGAATAGAATTTCTATTGCCAGGATTCCAATAAATACAGAACCCAAAATAAATAAACTGGCTGTGGACATCAAATCTTAATAAAAAAAGACCTCCAACATAAAACGTTGAAGGTCTTGATTCGCCTTTGAGTCCCATTTTATTATGATGCTTGTTGTTTTTGAATGTTTTCCTCTTCAGAAGGGGAAAATTGGCCTTCCCATTTCGCAACAACAATGGCTGCTAATGAGTTTCCTACCACGTTAACAGCAGTACGTCCCATATCAAGAATTCGGTCAATACCAGCAATAAATGCCAGCCCTTCAGCAGGCAAACCAATTGTACTAAATGTAGCTAATAGAACTACAAACGATACACCTGGAACTCCCGCCATCCCTTTCGATGTTACCATTAAGACTAACATTAGTGTAATTTGTTGTACGATCGTTAGTTCAATGCCGTACATTTGCGCAATAAATAAGGACGCAATTGCTTGATATAAAACAGATCCATCTAAGTTAAAGGAATAGCCGGTTGGAATAACGAAAGTCGCAATATGTTTTGGACTTCCTGCTTGCTCCATCTTGTCCATAATTTTTGGAAGAACCGTCTCCGAACTTGCTGTTGAGAAAGCTAAGATTAACTCTTCTTTAATCATCTTTAATAGCTTAAAGATATTAAAACCAACTAATTTACCCACTAGTCCTAACACAACAATAACAAAGAAAATCATCGTTCCATAAACAGTAAGAGCTAGTTTACCTAAAGGGAGCAGCGATGAAAAACCATATTTAGAAATGGTAACACCGATTAATGCAAAAACACCGATTGGAGCGTATTTCATAAATAAGTTCGTCACATAAAACATGGCACTTGCCACGCCTTCAAAGACTCGCAGTACTGGTTTTCCTTTTTCTCCAATAGCGGCAATTCCAAGACCAAATACAACTGCAAAGAAAATAATCGCAAGCATATCGCCTTGAACCATTGCATCGATTGGGTTTGTAGGTACAATATGAAGAAGTGTATCAGTAATTGATTTTCCTTCTTGTTGTTCTGATGTTTCTACATAGTTTGAAATGTCACTTTGCTCAAGCTTATCCATGTTTAATCCTGAACCAGGCTGGAATATATTAGCAGATACTAGGCCGACTGCTATTGCAATTAATGTCATCCCTATAAAATAAGTAAGTGATTTAGCACCTAACTTACCTACAGATTTCATGTCACCAACACCAGCTATTGCAACGATAATACTTGAAAGAACAATCGGTACTACGATCATTTTAATTAAGCGGATAAAAAGATCACCAAATGGCTGTAGAACACTTTGTGCTGTTTCACTTCCATAGAAGATCCCACCGACAATGATACCTAGTACCAGGCCGATAAAAATTTGACTTGCTAAGCTTACTTTAATTCTTTTCATTAATTACCCTACCTTTCTGTTGAAAATATTAAAAACGAGTTTCTCAGGTAAGGGAAACAAATAGATACGATTTTTCAATTATCGGCTAGTGCCAAATTACTATTCTATCATACTGTTTCCTCTTCATCGCTTACGGGGTTAGCTTTCAGGTTAGGACTATGGGAAACAAGGAGCCCCTTCTAATAAAGAATTCACCAATAGCGGAAAATTCCGCATACTTAATTTGGGTCCCCCGCTCTTAAAATAAGATTAAGCAAATATGGACCAACTAGATTTTATCATAAAATATCATATTAGTAATTTTTTTATTATTTCTGAATAACTTTTATACCACAAAAAAAGAGACAGAACATTTGCCCTGTCTCTTGTATCTATATAGTATTATTTATTCTCTTCATCATTTCCTTCAATGACAAGTAATCGGTTATTGTTACTGATCAAAGGTTCGATATCCAACGAATCCTGATTGTTATCGCTATTAAAAAATTGATCAATTTTATTATTTGCATATTCAGCTTCTGATTTTTTATCTTTCATGATAAAAACAACCTCCCAAGTATTTATACACTATTCATTTAGGTCATATCTTTTCCCTTTTATTAAGTAAAGGACGCTCTCCGAAATATTAGTCGCGTGGTCTCCTACTCTTTCAACGTGCCTGCAAATAAAAGACAATTGCGTAATTTGTGAAATATAGTCTGGTTTTTGAGTCATTAACACTAATAATTCTTGAATCAGCCTTCCGTAGGCTTCATCGATTTCATCATCAACTTTTGCGACCTGTTTTGCGAGTTCAATATCTTCATCGTTATAAGCTTTGAGGGAATCTGCCACCATTTTATTGGCGACTACTGCTATTCGCGGTATTTCCTCAATTGGTTTAATGAATGGATTTGTTCCGATGCGGATAACTGATTTTGCAATATTTACTGCTAAATCACCAATTCTTTCAAGGTCCGTGGAAATTTTAATGGCGACGATTACCCTTCTTAGGTCAATGGCGACTGGTGCTTGTTTGGCAATCATTAAGATAGCTTGGTCGTTGATTTCTTCTTCCATTAAGTTTAAACGGATATCATTTTCAATGATCTTTAATGCTAAGTCGACATCTTGTTTCACTAGCGCTTCAATCGCGTTTCCTACAGCTTCTTGTGCTGCTTTGCCAAAGTCTACGATTAAGCCTTTAAGTTTGTTAAGGTCCTCTTGAAAACTTGCTCGGACGGTCATGATAAACTCCCCCTGTTATTTAACCAAATCGACCTGTAATATAGTCTTCCGTTTGCTTATTTTTTGGGTTCGAAAACATCTTATCTGTATCTGAAAACTCAATAACTTCTCCACTTAAGAAAAATGCTGTTTTATCTGAAATCCTAGCGGCCTGCTGCATATTATGTGTGACAATGATGATACTGTAACTCTTTTTTAACTCCTGTATTAGATCTTCCACCTTTAGAGTGGAAATTGGGTCTAGTGCTGAGGTCGGTTCATCCATTAAAATAACATCTGGTTCAATCGCTAAACAACGGGCAATACAAAGACGCTGCTGCTGACCCCCTGACATCCCATAGGCATTATCTTTCAAGCGATCTTTCACTTCATCCCAAATAGCTGCACCGCGCAGGCTTTTTTCAACGATTTCATCTAAAATTTTTTTATTTTTTATGCCGTGAATCCTTGGTCCATATGCGATATTATCATATATCGATTTTGGAAAAGGATTTGGCTTTTGAAATACCATTCCTACATTTGTCCTTAATGTTTCAACTTGATAGGTTTTGTCAAAAATATTTTTACCCCGGTACAATATCTCACCTGAAGTACGTACAACAGGAACTAATTCAACCATTCTATTTAACGTTTTTAAGTATGTTGATTTTCCGCACCCTGAAGGTCCAATGATCGCGGTCACTTCATTTTCTGTTATTTGAAGATTAATGTCTCTTAGTGCCTGGTCATCCCCATACCAAAGGTTTAAATTCTTTGTATCATATACAATGTTCTTATCTTCCTTAGTTGAATCTGTTACTTCCACACTATCTGTTAAAGTTGTCATCTAAACTTCCTCCAGTATGTTAATACCTTTTTTGATATTTGTTCCGGATCATAACGGCTATAGAGTTCATAATCAACAAGACAACAAGCAGGACTACAATCGTTGCTGCAGCTAAATTCGCATATTCCTCCACAATTGATGCGTCTATTGTCCAGTAATAAATCTGCATAGGCAGTACAGTGAACTTGTCAAAAATACCATTTGGAAATGGAATTAATAAAGCCGGAATGCCGATTACAACGAGTGGAGCTGTTTCACCGACCGCTCGAGATAATGCTAAAATAAGTCCTGTTAAAATACCTGGTATTGCTGCAGGCAACACGACGTTTTTTATAGTCTGCCACTTGGTCGCGCCCATTCCATAGGATGCTTCTCGCAAAAATTGCGGAACTGCGCGAAGAGCCTCTTGAGAGGCGACAACCACGATTGGCAGTACAAGCAGTGACATGGTTAGACCGCCAGCTAATACAATATTTCCAAATCCCAAACCCCTAACAAAAACAGTCAACCCAAGAATTCCGAAAACGATGGAGGGTACGCCAGCCAAATTTGAGATATTTGTTTGAATAAAAGAATGCATACGCCCCTTTTTAGCATATTCCTCTAAGTATATCGCTGTCCCAATTCCTAGAAGCATGGTTACAGGTGCAACCACAATCATTAGCCACAATGTCCCTAACAGGGCTCCCATTATTCCCGCTCTCTCTGGTCTGGTGGATAACCTGTTTGTAAGGAAATCAAAATTTATCCAGCCTAAACCATCCATTAGTACACGGTAAAACAAAATAACAAGGACAACAAGTCCAATTAAAGTGGCTAAAAGAAAGATGATCTGTGAGATGTGATTGGCAGCTAAACGCCCATTCATCTTTTTTGCAACTAGATTTGCATCAACGTATTTCATCCTTAATAACCCTCCCTAAATTTTTTAGAGATATATTGGGCAATTAAATTCATTATCAATGTAAAGACAAACAACGTGAAGGCAACAGCGTATAGGCTATAATATAAAGTTGAACCAGCTGGAGCATCTCCACCAGTTACCTCTACTATATAAGCAGTCATCGTTTGCATTGACTGGGTAACATCAAACGTGAAATTCTTTGAGCTTCCGCTTGCAATCGCAACAATCATAGTTTCGCCTATCGCTCTGGAAATTCCGAGTACAAAGGATGAAATAATCCCCGACATGGCAGCAGGAATGACGACTCGCCAAGTTACTTCAAGCTTTGTGGACCCTAATCCCAAAGCACCCTCCCTCATTGCATTTGGGACAGAGCTCATCGCATCTTCAGAAAGAGACGCAATCATCGGAATGATCATGACCCCCATTACGAGTCCTGGACTAAGAATATTTGTAGGCTCTAGCATCGGAATAAACCTATTTAATAATGGAGTAACGAAAGTAAAAGCAAAAAATCCATATACAATGGTAGGGATTCCTGCTAAAACCTCTAATATAGGTTTTAGAATTCTTCTCACCTTATCTGATGCATATTCGCTTAGAAAAACCGCCGACATCAGACCAATAGGAATTGCCACTAACATCGCAATGGCTGAGGAAATGAAAGTACCGGTTAATAATGGCAGAATACCAAATTCCGCGGCATCTCCTAATGGTTTTAGTTTTGTCCCCGTGAAAAAATCAAGAAAGGGTACATCTCTAAAAAAATAAATCGTTTCTCTTATTAACGTAAATAGTATTCCAATCGTAGTAAGGATCGATATAATAGCAATAATAAACAAAATAGTGGGTATACATTTTTCAATTATGCTATTAAACGTAACCGTCCTTTTGTTTGCTTGAATCATATCTCTTACCCGTAAATCTCTTTCATCCGTCATTGCTGCTCCCCTTTCACCAACGAAAATCGTGCTGTTACTTTCTTAAACCTTCTAGATATTCAATAGATGCTTGGAGTTCTTCCTCTGGTAGTGGCGCGAACCCGGTTTCTATTGCTGCAGCTCTTGCATTCTCCATAGCATAAATAGCGAAATCAAGTACTGCAGGCTTATCTTGAGCCTTACCTACATTTAAATAAGTAAATACTGGTCGAGTAAATGGCGCATATGCTCCATCTTCTTTAATGGTTTCAAGGGTAGGTTCAATCGGGCCATCCCCAAAATCAATTTTTACAGCAGTTAAGTCATCCTTATTGCTTTCATAGTAGCCATATCCAAAAAAGCCTATTGCATTTTTATCTTTTGTAACTAAGCTCAATAGGGTCGAGTAATCTTGCTGCAGATTTATATCTTCCACAAGGTCGTGCTCTTCAAGAATGGTTTCCCAAAAGAATTCGTACGTCCCATGATTTTCATTTGGACCATAAGTTTTGATGGGCTCATCTGGAAATCCTTCGCGTACATCTGACCATTTCACCTTTTTAGCGCTAGCGAGAAAGATATCAACGACTTCCTGTTTAGTCAGCTCTGTTGCCCATGTATTTTCCTTATTGATCACGATGGTGATTCCGTCTAGTGCTACCTTTAATTCTTTTACGTTTATTCCTAGTTCTTTTGCTTTAGCGAGTTCTTCCTCCTTTATACTCCGGGAAGCGTTATTAAAATCTGTTCCGCCGCCTTCTACTAAAAACTTACTGAAACCGGCACTTGTTCCTGAACGGCTTACTTCAACTGATACATTTTCTTCCTTATTCACCATGTAATCCTCAGCAAGCCTGGACATAAGAAGATAGATCGTTCCAGATCCATCCAATACAACGCTGCCTCCCATCCCCCCGCTATTGTCGTTATCAATCCCACAAGATGTTAAAGTAACTAACGTAAACATTGAAATGATGAGGAAAACCTTCCGTAATTTCAATACCATCACCCAACCCATCCTATTCTCTCTTTTACATTTCCCATAAAAAGACCAATTATTAAAAATACCCGAACTTTTTCCTCATAAAAAAACACTCACGAATATTGATTTAACAACATTTGTGAGTGTTTTCTACTATTTTTATTCAACTATATTTATAGGATTCAGACCCTTAACGAACCCCGGAATCCTCTAACACCATAGTAGGAGTCCGCACCGTTATGATACAAGAATACGTGCCCATAACGCCAGTCGCAAAAAAGGGCACCACCGCGTTCTCTTATATCAGGGGGTGTTTGCACCCAGCTTGATGTTTTTTTATCGAAAGTTTCAAGTTTCTGCAACTCGCGGTATTGTTCTTCTGTTAACATTTCAATGCCCATGGCGTTGGCCATGTCAATGGCACTGTTTTCTGGTTTATGTTTTTTCCTTGACTCCAGCGCTTCGCGGTCATAGCAAACACTTCTGCGGCCTTTAGGACTTTCTGCAGAACAATCATAAAAAATGTATTCGTCTTTCTCTTCGTCATAACCAACAACATCCGGTTCACCGGCAGTTCTTTCCATTTCAAAGAGTGACCATAGTTTTTCAGGATTGGCATCCAGCTTCGCTTGGACTTTATCCCATTCAAGACCTTCATGACGGTGCATGTTTTTCTCAAAGCGGCTGTGCAGTACTTTGAGTAATTCTTCAAGTCGTTCTTGTGATAATTCCTGTTTGTTACTCACTGCCATATCAGTTCCCCCTTTTACTCTAAAAGATTATGTATGTATAAGACTGTCCGAGATGTAACTCTTGGAACAGTCTCTCAATCTACAGAGTGAAAAATACGCTGTAGACCTTAAACTGCTTGTTCTATTTTTGACTGTCTACCATTCGAATCCTTCTGCCAGAATGTTTTTTTAGAAAAGATACTTAATAAAATCGGAATCACTAATAATACAATGGTAACATAAATCAAGTGAAATACCGATAAATGTTCCAATACTGTTCCACCCAATGCGCTTCCAAACACAATCCCAAAATTAAAAGTACTTGACTGAAGTGAGGTGGCGACATCTTTTCCAGTTTCTACTTGTCTCGTTACTGCGGCTTGGAACATCGTAACAAGTGCTCCAAACGACACGCCCCACAAAAGGAACGTAATATGTGATACGAATAGCATTCCCTTAAAACCTAAGAACAAAAACATCGAACCAAAGGCCAAAGTTAACATAAATACAGTCAGAGACCCCAGATGGTCATCTATAACTTTACCTGCTAATACAACTGATATGATCGTCCCGACCCCAAAAAGGATGGAGGCCAGCTTAATTCCACCGGCCAGACCTAAATTGTCGGCAAGTGGTGAAATATAAGTATACAAACCATAATGCGCCATAATCGTGAGGAGTGTCACGACCAAGCAAATGACAACGGATTTATTGCGGATAATGGTAAACGGTGAATTGGCAGTTGTTCGTTTTTCCCCTTTTACAGAAGGCAAAAGAATCTGTCCTAGAATAGCAATGATAAAAATAATGGCAGATAACACTCCAAATGCTATTCTCCATCCGAATTCTGTACCGATCGCTGTCATAATCGGCAAACCAATCCCAAGTCCAAGAGTAGTTCCGGACATTGTTACAGCAATGGCTCTTCCTTGTAAGTTCGATGGTACCAGACGCATTGCATAAGCAGAAACCATCGGCCACAGTACCCCTGCACTGATCCCGCCAGCAAGTCTAGCAGCGGCTATTAACATATAAGATGAAGAAACGGCTATGATGAAATTTGATACTCCAAAAATAAACATCAAAATGGTCAACAGTTTTTTTCTATTCATTGACATCGTCAAAGTTATTAACGGAATCGTTCCAACTGCAGATGCAATTGCATAAATGCTGACTAGTAGACCTATAGATGAATAGGATACCCCCAGCCCTTCGCTCATTTGCGGAAGGATTCCAGAAGGCACTAATTCTGATAATATTCCCATAAAAGTAACACTTGAGAGAAGCAATAAATACAACCACGGAAATTTATCTTTCTTATGTTCCATAACTACTCCATTCTCCCTCCATTTCTATAACTGTACTATTTTATCAACGAAACAGTATAAAGACAATGTAAAAGCTATACAATCGTATGGATTTCCTCGAAACGAAAAAAAGGATGTCCCCAAACCGGACTATCCCCTTAAACAATAATCATTTAATGAAAGCTAGCAATCTTTTTCTTTTATTTGCGCGTACAATTCGTCATACTTTTGAGCCAGCGTAAAATCCAAATCTGTAAGTCCCTTCGCCCGCCAAGAAGTAATTTTTACAGTGATCAGTTTGTAATCAATAGAAATAAAGGGATGGTGATTCAGTTGTTCTGACAATTGCGCTACACTTTGAACAAATTCTATACCTTTTAGATAATCTTGAAATCGATACTTTCGTTCAATCCATCTTTCGTCGATAAGCTTCCAATTTGGATTTTCTAATAGCTTTTCTTTGATAACAACTTCACTTAATTTTTCCAATTTCATTCCCCCTCATCATTATCATATTAACAATTTACTCCATTAATCTTCAATCATCATGATAATCGGATTCTTCACTATTTTTATATTTGCTGTTGACCAGATACAATGAGTGTTAAAAAATAGAACAGATGAATCAATCAGTCATTTGCAAAAAACGATTGAACTTGCAAAGGAAGGAAATAACGTAGAAATAATAATTGGTACATGCTGAGGCTTATACAGAAATGGCTTATAATCATTTCACCCAATCTCAATACGATGAAGCTGTTCCAAACTACGAAAAGGCAATTACCATGAAGTTTTTCCTCTCAAAAAAAAGCAGAGGGATCATAAATTCCACTGCTATCTAAGTCAATCATCTATATTTGTTTTGGATTTTTATAATGAATTTCAAACAAATCCCTGCGCCGGTCACGCAGCTGCCGGACTGTGCCTGATCTTCTTTGTCTTCTTAAGATCTCTAAGTCCACATCGCCGACAACGACTGTTTCAATATTAGGATGACACTCCCCGACAATTCCATCACGAGCAAACTCAAAATCAGAAGGAGTAAAGATGCCTGATTGTGCATATTGAATATCCATATTTTCCACTTGTGTTAAGTTGCCAACTGTACCGGCAATCACGGTGTATACTTGATTTTCGACTGCACGGGCCTGCGCGCAATAGCGCACACGCAAGTACCCTTGGCGATCATCTGTGCAAAATGGAACAAAAATAATATTGGCACCTTGATCAACCGCATAGCGGGCAAGTTCTGGGAATTGAATGTCATAACAAACCTGAATGGCAATTTTTCCACAATCGGTATCAAACACCTTAATCGTGTCACCCGGTTGAATTCCCCACCATTTCCTTTCATTTGGCGTGACATGGATCTTGTACTGCTTTTCAATTGTTCCATCTCTTCTAAATAAATAGGCAATGTTATAAATATGATCATTTTCTTCCACAAAATGTGTACCGCCAATGATATTAACATTATATTTCAGCGCTAATCTTGTGAAAAGCTCTATATAATCCTCCGTATATTCAGCCAATTTACGAACCGATTTTGATGGGACTTTTTCTTCTAAGAACGACATTAATTGTGTTGTGAAAATTTCTGGAAAAACGGCAAAATCTGAACCAAAATCATAGGCAACATCCACATAGTACTCCACTTGCTTAGCAAATTCCTCAAAAGAGTTAATGTTTTTCATCATATATTGAATAACGGTAATTCTTACGGGATAAGACGTCTTGAAATGACGTTTCGTTTTTCCGCGATACTCAATGTTATTCCATTCCATTAGAGTCGCATAATTTAACGATTTTTGATCATCCGGTAAATATCCAGGGTTTATACGCTTAACGGTAAATCCATTCATAATTTGAAAAGTTAATACAGGATCATAAATATTTTGGGCACTCACCTCTTGGACGTATTCTTTTGGTGTATATTTATCTTTGTATTTATGATAATTCGGGATGCGCCCCCCAATAATGATGCTTTTTAAATTTAACTCCTGTGCTAATTCTTTTCTAGCATCATACAATCTTCTGCCGATTTTCATGCCTCTAAAAGCAGGATCAACCATAACTTCGATGCCATATAAGTTATAGCCGTCAGGATCGTGGTTTGTAATATAACCATTGTCCGTAACATCATCCCATGTATGCCGATCGTCATATTCATCAAAATTTACAATCAAGCTAGAACAAGTTCCAATTATCTTCCCATTATACTCCACACAAAATTGTCCTTCTGGGAAGATATTCAAATGGCTTTCCAGTTGATCCCGCTTCCATGGATCCATATTTGGAAAACAAGTTTTCTGCATTGCTAATATTTGATCAAAGTCTTCCCTTCTAATATTTCTCACTTCTAGCTTCTTTTCAAAGCTGGATAAATCCAATTTATTTGACATATGCTTTCGATCCTTTCCAAACTTCTACAATATAAAAGTTAGTCTTTCCAAAAACTGCTTAGTTTTAATAATCATTTTAAATCTCAACTTTTATAAGAACATGCGCTTGACTCATTCATGTGCAAACAAACCATATTCTACTAATACCCAAAATGGTCAAGCAGTTAAACATGCGTCAAAAATCGTTCAACTCGGATGAAATAACCAAAAAGACCCGACTTTTTGTTAGTCGGGCCTCTCCTTATAAAAAGAAGGTTCATTTTTACATATTAAAGTTCAAAAGTAGCTCTCTTCCCTTTGGAAATATCTTTTGCCTCTTGATTCTTAATTGGTCCAATTTCGATTTCGAACGCTTTGTTTTTCCAAATTTTCTCATATTGTTCCTGGTCTAGAACGAAAATTTGCAGCAACTCGCCAGATTTTCCAGCGTCGATCAAATCGTTATAGCCGTAATTTAGCAGCATACCCTCAGATAACATATACTGAGTTCCATCGTTTACCGTTAATTTAGAGGACATCATCGTCAAACTAACTGCTTCAGATCCCTTATTGTCAAGATCGAATTTCACTGTCAGCAGGACAATTCCATTCTTAAAGTTTTCAAATCTTGGTGCTTCAATTTCGTTCGGAGTGAATTCAGTAAACTGATATCCGTCTAAGATAACCGTTACATCTCCCAATGTTTCACTTTTACCGATTCCCTTTTCTTCCTTCAGCATTTTCTTTTCGCCCATGTCATCGGTTGTTGCTTTATCTTTGTAAAATGCTTCATTATATGCGATTTTTTCTGCGCCTTCTTCATTTAAGCTTAGCGTAAATGAACCATCCTTCCCAATTGGGTTGCCGAATTCCCCTTTAACAGCTTGTGCAGCAGGAACTTCAACAGCTACTGTAGACGCATCCAATATCGTTTGCAAATCATCTTTTCCAAATGGATAAGTGTAATATCCTGTTACCGTTTCACCTGCTTTAAGCAGGTAATCATTCCCAGGTGCTAGCTTCTCAACCAGCTGTTCCTCAGCCGGTAATAGGTATCGATGGTTATTATAAGCTTTTTGCGCACCAGTGAAGGATAGATAAAATGCAGGCATATAATAGACATCTTTATCAGATTCGTTCGTCACTGTGTATTGTGTAATAATGACACCGCCATCAGTCTGGTCATTAAATGGGATGGCGAAATCAGTATGAAAATCATTTAATTCAATCAGTGTATAGGCATCTACTGAAACCGTTACACCTTCCATTTTATGTACTTGCGGCTGATCATTTTCGTACAGTACCTTTGTGGTACCTTCCGTTTCTTCTTCCATATATTTAATTAATTCCGAGAAATCAGCAGAACTTTTGGCAGTTGTTTCTTCTTTCTCTGTATCTTTTTCAGTATCTTCCTCAGCTTCCTCAGTCTCTTTTTCCTCATTTTCTACTGGTGCATTTGTATCCTCATCAACAGTAGTTTCTTTTGTTTCATTTCCACAGCCGCTTACGATAACCAATGTCAACAGTAATGCCGCAAGCACCATCCATAATTTTCTCAAAATCTCTCAACCTCCAATATTTAACAAACTAATCCTATTCTAGCGGAATATTTTTCCTATTAATATCAGTACAAAGTTATAAATCTATCTATAATCCCTTATTATTTAGATATAATGACGCAGGAAAAAGTATCCAATTCCTGTTTAGTCGCAGGGACGCCCCGGAAAATCTTGTTTCACAGGATTGTTTCACAAATCCCATAAGAAAGAGACAGGTACATAGCCTGCCTCACATTTTTTATCCTAAATAACGATGATACAATGTTTTCGCTTCCGCGATGTCTTTTGTGCCATGAACAAGGACACGGCCATCTTTGAAGATGACTAAACGGTGGTCCCCCTTTGTAAACGATAGCAAATAAGGATTTCGTTGGAGGTCATCCCCTTGTTGTTGTAAAAGATGTTCCAACTGCTCTAGGTCTCTTTCAATTTTATCTGGTGGACGAATTTGGACGGTATCCCTTCCACAGAGTACAGCAGTCTTTGTTGTGTTGCGGTAATCAAGGTACGGGTAAGTTCTTTCTGTACCACACGATAAGCAGCTTTCCTTTTTCACTTTTTCAACATTTATTGAAGTGTGCTGGTTTTTCCACAAATCAAAAGAAACAAGCTTATTTCTCAAAGACTGATAATCTTCAACTAGAATCTTTAAAGCTTCCGTTACTTGATGAGCAACAACAGTTTGCACTGCAGGGCTAATAATACCAGCAGTATCGCAAGTCAACCCGCCAAGGGGAACCGATTCCAAAAGACAGCTTAGGCATGGTGTGTCTCTAGGGATAATGGTATAACTAATTCCATAACTTCCCACACAAGCACCGTAAATCCAAGGAATTCTGTATTTCTGTGATATGTCATTAATCATCATTCTGATATCAAAATTATCCGTTGCATCTATGATCACATCGACCCCAGCAACGAGCTCTTTCAGTTCCGCAGGTCCTACATCTGCTACATGCACTTCAACCTTCACATCTGTATTAATCGCTTGTAAGCGTTTTTCAGCAGCAACAGCTTTCGGCAGCCGTCCCACCGCATCTTCTTCACAATAAAGATTCTGCCTTTGCAGGTTGCTCCATTCCACATAATCTCTATCGACCATCGTTAATTTGCCAATCCCTGCTCGAACAAGCGCCTCTGCATTACCGGTTCCAAGTGCACCTGCACCAACAATCAAAACGTGTTTCCGGCGTAGCTTTGCTTGTCCGCCGACTCCAATTGGAGCAAATAATTCTTGACGCGAATAGCGTTCTGTCACCCAATACTCAACCCTTCCATTGGACTGCTTGCTGTTGCATATGCTTTTTTCGGAATACGGCCTGCTTCATACCCCAGTCGGCCTGCTTCAATGGCCAGTTTCATAGCTTTTGCCATTTTCACTGGGTCTTTTGCTCCTGAAACAGCTGTATTTAAAAGAACTCCGTCTGCACCTAATTCCATCGCAATCGCTGCGTCTGAAGGTGTGCCAATTCCTGCATCGACAATCACAGGTACATGTGATTGCTCGATGATAAAACGTAGATTAAGAGGATTTACAATTCCTTGACCCGATCCGATCGGTGAAGCTCCCGGCATAATCGCATGACATCCTATTTCTTCTAGACGTTTGGCCAGTAAAACATCATCGGACGTATACGGCAAGACGATAAAGCCTTCTTTTACCAATTCCTCCGAAGCTTTAAGCGTTTCGATTGGATCTGGAAGCAATGTTTTTTGGCAGCCAATCACTTCTACTTTAATCATGTCACACAGGCCAGAGGCTTTTGCAAGTTTAGCGATCCGGACAGCTTCTTTAGCTGTGCTGGCACCAGCTGTGTTCGGCAGCAATTTATATTTTTCAACATTGAGTTTCTCCAAAAAATTCGGTTGATTCGGTTCGTAAATGTTCATTCTTCGAACTGCGAACGTTAATATTTCTGTTTCTGAAACATCGACTGCTTCCTTTTGTACATCAAAGTTTGGATACTTTCCAGTACCAAGCAATAATCTTGATTTAAATGAATAAGGACCTATTTTTAACATTTCATCCGCCTCCCACAAAATGAACCATTTCCACTCTATCGCCATTAGATAGAATCGTTTCTGAATGCTTGCTTTTTTCTAGAATTTCTTGATTTAACTCAATCATGACTACCTTTTGATCTAGACCAAAATATTGTATTAGCTCCGAGACATTTCCTACGTTTTCAGGAAGTTCTACCTTTTCCCCATTAATAATCAGCTGCAACTTTTCCACCCTTTCTATGAAACGATTGGTTGTAGTGAACGATTCAAATTAAATCTATCTAACTCAGGAACGATCTTTCTTTCTACTAAATCTGCTGTTAACTCTCCAGTAATCGGTGACAGCAAAATTCCATTTCGGAAATGACCTGTTGCAATGAAAAGTCCATGATATTCGGGGTGTTCACCAATATAAGGAAGGCCGTCACCCGTTTGTGGTCTAGTACCAGCCCATGCTTTTTCCCACTGTGCCTCAGCTATGACTGGAAGAAGCTCCTTGGCCTTTTCCATTAAAGTGGCGATTCCATCTAGACTTACTTTACGATCAAAAGTATGTGTCTTTACCGTCGCACCTACCAAAATGCGCCCCCCAGACTTGGGCACGAGATAACACCCATGTGAGAAAATGGTTTTTTCAAGAAGCGGCTTATCTGTCTTTACAAAAAAGCATTCTCCTTTAACTGGATAGACCACAAGCTCAAGACCTGACTTCTGCAGCAAATGTCGGCTCCAAGCACCATTTGCCGCAATAATATTTTCGCCATAAAAATTACCGTCATCTGTTTCAACGCCAATTGCCTTTTTCTTTTCAAAAATAAAAGAGTGGACAGCGGTAAATTCCTTTATCTCTGCACCTAACACGGCTGCAGATTGGAAAAAAGCCTTTGAAAGCTGTGGAGCAGAAACTTGACCATCTTTCCTGATATACATTCCACCTTTAATTTCTTTCGACAAGAACGGTTCCACTTTTAGTAATTCTTCTGTCGAAACCCACTCCGCTTCTTCTCCAGCATTTCGTTGAATGTCCATGATGTTCTTAAGTGCAGACTTTTCCTCATTTGAAAGAGCTACCTTGAACATCCCTTTGTTGATAAATTCAATATCGACTCCGCTTACTTCTTTTAGTTCTTTAGATAGGTGCGGAAACATTTCTCTACTTCG
This sequence comes from Robertmurraya dakarensis, assembly GCF_900156875.1. Classification (GTDB taxonomy): domain Bacteria; phylum Bacillota; class Bacilli; order Bacillales; family Cytobacillaceae; genus Robertmurraya; species Robertmurraya dakarensis. The sequence goes on from NZ_LT707409.1 coordinate 1,342,466, forward strand.
CTTGGCTAACGGAAAGAGTGGACTGTCACCTTCAAGCTCCGCTTGGGCCCCTAGCATCCCAGCAGCTGCTCCAGACGATTTACTAGCAAGCTGGTCCTTTTCCAAGAGGAGCACCTTTCTTCCTCTTTTCGCTAGATAATAGGCAATAGATCCACCCATGACACCGCCGCCGACAATGATTGCATCGTATTTATGATTCACTTTATTTCCCCCTCTCTAAAACCCCAGAATAGGCTTTCACTTCTTTTAAGGGATCATCTGCTAAAAGAATACCCGACATTACCGCTATCCCTTTTGCTCCTGCACGCAAGACCTCAGCACAGTTAGAAGGTTTAATCCCGCCAATTGCAATAATCGGCAGCTCTATATCCCTTGTGATTTCTTTCAACTCTCCAAGTCCTCTGGGGCCGGTACCAGGTTTGGAGTTTGTTTGAAAAATATGCCCATACATTGCGAAATTGGCTCTCTTCTGTTCTGCCTCTTTCGCTTCATGATAGGAGTGAACAGAACACCCTACACGAAGCCCGGGAAACGCTTTCTTCACGACTGCCCCATCTAAACTATGATGCGGGAGCTGAACACCATATGTGTTTGCCGCCCAGGCGACATCGACTCGATCATTAATAATAATTTTCGAAAGCGGGATGCCTTTTGTTTTCAAGAGATTGACAGCTTGATAGAGTTGAAGCGCACTCATTTGCTTCTCCCTAAGATGAAAATAATCTACATACTCTTGAATACTTACTGCAATTTCCGCAAATGTCTCAATGGTTTGTGTTCCAGTCGAAATAATATGTAGTTCATGCTTTCTCAACTTCATCACCCCCTTTTTGAAAAATAAAAAACCACTTTCTTTTTGTAGTTAGAAAGTGGTTGGTCTTAGATCCCCTAAGTGTTTAGTGAAGGCCTCCACTTCCCTCCGCTGGTACAAACCAGATCAGGTTCTTAGGGTCCCAAAGTCATACTTTAATCTCAGCCTTTTTCAAGTAATAGCCATTTACTACCTGTAAAGGCACCCCTAGTGGTAAAAATTATATGAAATTAATAATTCATTATCTTAACTTTACCATATTTCAAAAAACTTTCAATGGTCACAGGGACGCCCCGGAAAATCTTGTTTCACAGGCATGTTTCACAACGTCCTGACTTTATTCATTATTCATTTTTAAGCTGGCAAATGTGTTACGCAAGGAAATCCGCTAAGTGATGAGCAGAGAACGCAAATTTCGAGGCGTTAAAAAAAGCAGCAGAACAATCATAATAATTAGCGGGGGCAACCAAATTCGGCAGCCCCCTTTAATGTTAAATTTGCTCAAACTCCTCAACCAGTTTGTTGAACTGTTTCAAAGCATTTTCAATTGGTTCTGGCGTTGTTAAGTCTACCCCTGTCTTTTTCAATAACTCCAATGGATAATCAGAGCTGCCACTCTTTAAAAATTCTAAATATGTTGCCAGTGTATCTTGGTCTCCTTCAAAGATTCTAGTCGCTAGATGAATCGCCGATGCATATCCCGTCGCATATTTGTAAACGTAAAAAGGACGATAAAAATGTGGAATCCGCGTCCAGCCGTATTTTACCTCATCATCAAACACAATTTCGTCGCCATTGTATTCTCTGAATAAATCTTCATAAATGCCGCTGAAAACTTCAACATTCAAAGGTTTGCCTTGCTCTGCAAGCTCATGTGTCTTCTTCTCAAACTCCGCAAACATCACTTGCGTAAAGAAAGTACCTTTATATTGATCAATAAAATGATTAAGCAAATGTGTGCGAAGATTGCTGTCTGTTTGATGCTTTAGTAAGTAATTAATAAGCAGCACTTCATTTACGGTGGAGGCCACCTCTGCCACAAATATACTGTAGCGGGCCGTGATTTGTGGCTGATGCTTTGAACTTAACAAGCTGTGAACTCCATGACCGCATTCATGGACCAATGTAAACAAACTGTCCAAATTATCCTGATGGTTCAATAAAATATAAGGATGTACACCGTATACTCCTAAATTATAAGCGCCTGAACGCTTCCCGGGTGTTTCACGTACATCAATAAAACGTGATTTCTTAAACATTTTTAAAGCATCGATATAGTCTCCGCCTAATGGTGCCAGCGCTTTTAACATCGTCTCATACGCTTCTTCATATGGAATTTCCTCTTTTACACCGCTTACGAGCGGAACACTCAAGTCATATTGACGAAGTTCGTCAAGCTTTAACTTTTTCTTACGAAGGCTTGTGTACCGATGCATCGGGCCAATGTTTTTCTTTGTCGTCAGAATCAAATTTTCATAAACATCCCTCGGGACATTATCTCCAAACAAGCCTTTTTCCAGTGCAGATGGATAATGACGCAATCTGGCCATCGTAACATTATTTTTAACTGCACCAGCGAGCGTTGAGGCAATCGAATTTTTCAATTGTACATAAGGTTGATAGTAAGCCTTATAAGCTTCCTTCCGTTTCTCGCGGTCTTCATCTTCAATTAATTTGGCATACATCCCACGTGTGAGCTCGACTTTTTCTCCAGAATCTGTTGTTACGAGTCCAAATTTAATATCAGCATTGTTCATCATCCCATATGTATGACTTGGGACAGACAAGGCCTCACCAAGCTGAGAAAGTAACTCTTCCTGCTCTTTGCTAAGCACATGTGCCTTATAGCGGAAGGAATCCAATAAATCCTCTTCAAAATATTCCAAGCCCTTTTCTTCAGAAATGTAGTTTTTCAGGGTCTCTTCATCCAAACTTAATAAAAATGGCATAAAAAAGGAAGTCGCAGCGCTAATTTTTACACTAAGCTGTTTGGCTCGGTCTAATAGTGATTGTGATTCCGTCACTCTCGTGTCCTGATCAACTGTTAACATTGCAAACGCGTAAGCTTTATTGAAGGTGTAGGACAGCTCTTCACTCTGCTTCAAATATTGATAAAGACTTTTCCCGTCATGGATTTGACCATCGAATTCTTTTAACTTGATTGCCATCCCTTCAACCTTTTGTAAATCTTCTTCCCATTGGTTTATATCATGGTAAAGATCAGCCAAGTTCCACTTTTCATCTAAAGGCACTTCGTCTCTCGATTTGTAAGTATTCATTTAATTGCCCCTTTTTTGTGTGATTTCATTGAGTTCCATATAACCTTCATATTAAAATAATAATACTAATATATTCACATTTCACTTTCTAAACACTCTAATAAAGAAATACTATCCATTTTAACTATAAGGATGTGTAAAAATGTCAGTCACACTGCCGCATATTGAAGATACAAATTCAACAAATTATTTTCCCCCGCAAGGTGAATTTGAAACCTTTCAAGATGATTCTGATTATGAAGAAAAAGTACGTGAATGGGGGCTCTCCACCACAAAAGAAGTAAAGAAAGAATTTTGGTATAAGGAAGCAACTCATCAGCGCCTAGTCACGATTAAAGGCTATCAAGTATATGGACAAAGCGATGATCATTATACGGTCGTCATTGAATTTCAAGACGGGAACCTAAGCTGCATCCACCCTGCATACTTAAAGGAAATGCAATCACCAAGCTTTGGGAAAGTCCTTGCATCAGCATCTGGTGGCGAACCCCAGGCAGCAGTGGAGGAGAAAGCATCCGCAAAGCCAAAAGCTTCAAAGCCTGCTGCTAAAAAAACTGAACCGAAGAAAGCAGAAAAGAAAGACAAGCCAGCAAAGCTGGATCTCCCTGCCGACAAGGTTCATTTCACAGGAAGTGTGAAGCAGTTCGCTTTAACATGGAATAATTTTAATGAAGAAAATGACGAGGTCGTCGTCCTTGAAAATGTCATCATTGAAGGTGAGAACCCACTCGAAGTGGGACTCGCTTGGTGCAGCCATTCTAAGACATTGAAAAAGTTTGAACTCAGCCCTGGAGACAAACTTGAGTTTGATGGAAAAATTGTTAAAAAGAAGCTGCCAAAAGGGAAAGATATTGAAGACGAAGAGATGATTATAGAAGACCCCGTCCACTATAAAGTCAACAACCCATCGAAAATTAAGAAAAGCTAGAAGAATGAGGGATCGTTCTTTTAGCTTTTTACCCGACACGCTTACTCTAAATCTGTATTTTCAGTAATCTCATAATAATATCCAAGTGCGCCATTGTAGCTGTCATTGTTGTATCCAAGTTTAACTCTTTTATTTCTTACCATTACTGTAGCAGTATCGATAAATGGAACGATAGCATAATAGTCCTTTATTTCTTGCTGAATTTCTGCATAAAGGGCATTTGCTTTTTCCTCATCGGTTTCAACAAGTGCTTGTGTAATTTTATCATCACTCCCGCTATATAAGGAATAATTCGCATTTCCTGTCGTTGTTCCTACAGAGGAAGGACCATAATAGACATCTCGCATCCACCATGAGATATGTGGAGGGCGATTAAATGCTACATATGAAAAGCTGTGCATGGCTTTTCTATTATTGTCATGGAAAGTCGTATGTTCTACCTTTTCTAGAGGTAAATCAATACCTACCTGTTTAAGTTGGTCTTGAACATAGGTCATAGGTCTTAAAATATGTGCACCAGTAGATACAAATTGTGTAGGTAATTTTAATCCATCTTCATAACCGGCCTCTTTTAGCAATTGCTTGGCTTTTTCAGGGTTATACTCATAGGCACCAACGTCCACAGAACCTGAAACACTTTCAGGTACAGGTCCTTTCGGGACTGCAGCAACCCCTTCTGCTGCAAAGGTTTTTACATACGCATCCACATCGATGGCATGGGCGACCGCTTGCCTTACACGGATATCGTCAAATGGCGCTTTCTTTGTATTAAAGAAAAATGCTCCAATAGCAAACTTGTCACCAATATCGATTTTTAGATTTTCTTTTGCCATCGTACTTTCGACCCACAACGGATCGCCTGAACCAAAAGCAATATGAATATCCCCTTTTTCAAGTGCAATATCGATTGCCGTCGGATCAGTCATAATTTTCAAAATCATCTTATCGATTTTTGGTTCTCCTCTGAAGTAATCCTTGTTTTTAACAAGTACTCCCTGATCCTGAGTTTTATATTGTTCAAACATAAAAGGTCCAGTACCAATGTAGGGTTCACCAGCTTCAACTGCTTTCATATTTACAATATGACCACCAGAAAAGTTAACCACACGTGTCAGAAAGTTCGGATCTGGTTCCATCAAATTGAATGTCACTGTATATTCATCTGGTGTATCTATACTTTCAACATGTTTGAAATTCAATGCCGCTGAGATACCGTTGCTTTCATCCATAACTCTTTCAAATGACAGCTTGACATCCTCTGAGGTAAGTTCGCCATAGCCTTTATGCCATTGAACACCTTTTCTTAAATAAAATGTCCACTCCGTTGCATCCTCGTTGGATTCCCACTTTTCGGCGAGATCTCCTTCGATGTTATCAACATCTACCGTTCCTGACGGTAATCGTACTAAACCATTAAACAAAGGAATAACTGAGGCATATTCGGGAAGACCCGCTAGATAATGTGGATCGAAGTCTTTTACTTCACCACCAATTTGAACATATAAGACTTTTTCGCCTCCTTGTTGTTCTGAAAGGTTATTTGTATCGGTTGAAGTATTTGGCTTTGTCGATTCTTCACTTGTACAAGCAGTCATTAAGAAAATGGATACTACTAATAAAAAAATAAACTTTCTTAATCGGAACATTTGAGAACCTCCTCTTTCTTTTCCTCTTAATTAACTAGGGAAAATCATTAAACTCTTTGACTTGAAAACTAGGAGATGCATCGTTCATTTTAATTAGTACTTTTAATGATCTGTTAAATAGTACATTCGGCTCCTATCGATTTCCGTCATCCTTATAAGAGATACACCCACATTTGAAAACGCTTTCTTTTTTTAGAAAACAAGAAGATCACCCTTTTACAACAAGAGTACGTAAACAACCCCCTTTAGTTATAAATTAACAGAAAATTTAAAATACTCATAACTTCTACTTTTGATTTTAAAAGAAAGACATTCTAATGTAAAATAGGCAAATTTTATATTAGATATAACGAAGATTAATATATTAATGATGATTTAAATAGTATATATGTTTTTTCTTATTCATAGCTAAGCATTTTCATTACCAATTGCAACAGAATCCTAGTTAAAAAACACCCATTAAGATGAAACAGATTGTTCTAAATCTGTCTACCTTAATGGGTGCATATCAATTAAGTCTAGGTACTATTGCTATTTTTTTATAATGGATTTCCTTATGACGCTGATTAGCTCCTTATTTTATATCGTAGTTTTCATCAATTTGATAAAAATAGGTTAATGATCCTTTAAAGCCATTGGGACCCAAGTCAACATTACTAGTACGAATTAGAGGGGAGACCGTATCTGCTAAAGGTACTACAACATAATCATCCTTAATTTTCTCTTGAATCTCCCGATATAAATTCATTGCTGTTTTTGTATCAGGTGCATATCGAGCTTTTTCAATTAAATCATCTACTTTATCATAATGTGCAAAATTTAATGCACCAGTTGGTTTTGTAACTATAGATGGCCCATAGAAGAATTCCGTTAAAGGTACGTCTACATGCGGAACACGAGTATACGGATAAAAGATTAATTGATTCATGTCATCACGGATATTAGAGTGCATCGTTGCGTTATCAACTGCTTCGATTGGCATCTCAATTCCTACTGCTCTTAACTGCTCTTGAACAAAAACAGCCTTATCCATATAATTTGAAGTATTACTTACAAACTGAGGATCCAATTGTAGTCCGTTCTCATAGCCTGCTTCAGCCAATAGTTGCTTGGATTTTTCCGGATCAAACTCATGGATACCTACATCTGCTGAACCAAAGTATCCACTGATAATCGGTCCTTTTGGTACTGCACCTAATTTATCACCAAGCTGTGATTGAACCATTGTTTCAACATCTATCGCATGCGCAATTGCCTGTCTAACGAGAATATTATCTAATGGAGGCTTAGAGGTATTCATATACATCGAGTAGAACGTCGGTGGCTGACGATAATCTATGACCACTTTATCGCTTTTTTCCCGATTTTCTACCCATAGTTTATCGGAAACACCCGCAGCCAAATGAATCTCTCCTCTATCTTGCGCAACATCAATAGCGGTCTGGTCTCTAAATACTTGAACTCTAATTTTATCTAATTTTGGGACCCCTCTAAAATATTCCTCGTTTTTTACTAGAGTAGCACCTTCTTGTGGTTTATAGCTTTCGAGTACAAATGGTCCAGTTCCAACCGGAGAGTGTTTAAAGTTATCACCTGCATCTTCTATAGCTTGCTTATTCGTAATTAAGCCACCATGGAAATTCACGACTTTTAACAAAAATGCAGAATCAGCTCTTTCAAGATTAAAAACAACGGTATAATCATCAGGAGTTTCGATGCTTATTACATTATTAAAATCATTTCTCCATGATGATCCTGTTTCCTCATCCATAATTCGTTCGAATGACCATTTCACATCCTCTGATGTTAATTCTCCATATCCCTTATGCCATTGAACCCCTTCTCTAAGATAAAAAGTCCACACTGTACTATCATCATTTGTTTCCCAAGACTCTGCGAGATCTGGTTCAATGTTATTAACATCTACTGTTCCAGGTGGGAAACGGACCAACCCATTAAAGATTGACATGGTGATAGCTAAGTCAGGGTAAGTAGCAGCCCAAGCTGGGTCTAGAGAATCTGGTTCCCCATAGATAGCAACACTTAATACTTTTTCACCACCCTGGCTCTTTTCGTTAGGATCCTCATTTGTATCTACAGATGTAGATGAATTCGGTGAACATGCAGCCAATAATAGCACAATAAAAGAAATACAAATTAACACGGTTCCCAGTCGGCTTCGAAACACGATTATCCCTCCTAAATTTATAGGTGTTTTTTTAGCAATTTGTGTTTAATATTATTCTTTGTATCACCACTTTCCTAATCGATCTAGGCTCATGAATAATAGAAATCTATATTTCATTTACATAGAAACATGCCGTTTTATGGGTTTCAGAAATAGATGTAAAATCAGGGTAAGAATTTTCACATTGCTCTTTCTTATATGGACATCTCGTATGAAAATAACAACCATTCGGTGGATTTCTCGGACTTGGAACATCGCCGTTTAAGATAATTCTATCTTGTTTATTGTCGATATCCGGATTGGCAATCGGTATTGAAGATAATAAAGCCTTTGTATATGGATGTTTCGGATTATTAAAAAGTTCCGTTTTGGATCCCATTTCAACTATCCTGCCTAAATACATGACAGCTACTCGGTCGCTAATATGATGAACAACGCTTAAATCGTGAGAAATAAAAATATAGGTTAATTGAAACTCTTGTTGTAAATCCTTTAATAGATTTAATATTTGTGATTGTATTGATACATCAAGCGCTGAAACAGGTTCATCACAAATAATTAATTCTGGGTTTACTGCTAAAGCCCTTGCGATTCCAATTCTTTGTCTCTGTCCACCCGAAAATTCATGAGGGTATCTATCCAAATATTTTGGACTTAGTCCTACAATTTCCATTAAATTAGTAAGCTTTTTTTCAAGCTCTGCCCCTTTTGCAATTCGGAAATTAACCAATGGTTCGCTAATGCTTTCTCGGATTGTATGTTTTGGATTTAATGAACTATATGGATCTTGAAAGATCATTTGTATATTACGTCGTAGATCTAATAATTCTTTACCATGGCTACTAGTAATATTCTTATTATTCAAAACAATACTTCCTGACGTAGGATCTTCTATCCTTACTAAGCACTTTCCGGTAGTGCTTTTTCCGCAGCCAGACTCACCAACAATACTAAATGTCTCACCTTTTTTAACTGTAAATGAGATATCATCTACTGCGTTGATAGAGCCAGTCACTCCACCAAAAATCCCCTCACGTATAAAATAATATTTTTTCAATCCGTTAACTTGTAATAGTACATCGGATGTTTCTAATGTGGATGCCAACATCGCACACTCCTTCCGCCACTAGTTAGCTCTATTCCAGGCTTGCTGTCTTTACAATGGTTGGTTGCCAGTTCACATCTAGGGTGGAATCTGCATCCAGATGGCATACTATTTAGATCTGGGACATTCCCTTTTATTAAATTTAACCTTTCTAAAGGTTTTCCTATAATAGGTATTGAATCTAATAACCCCTTTGTATATGGGTGTCTTGGATGATGAAATATCTCTTTAACTCTTCCCTCCTCAACAACCTCACCAGCGTACATAACAATAATACGGTCGCACGTCTCTGCAACTACCCCCAAATCATGTGTAATCATTAAAATCGTCATTCCAAATTCTTGTTGAAGCTCTTTTAGGAGATCAATGATTTGAGCCTGTATTGTCACATCTAGGGCGGTTGTAGGTTCATCAGCCAGTATGATTTTAGGATTACAAGCCAGCGCCATTGCAATCATAACCCTTTGCCTCATTCCTCCCGATAACTGATATGGATAAGCTGATAGTTTTTCTTCAGGGTCAGAAACTCTTACTTTAGTCAATAGTTCTATTGATCGTTTTTTTATCTCGCTTTTTGAAAATCTAGTATGACATTTAAATACTTCGGCTAGCTGGTTTCCAATCGTAAAACTTGGGTTAAGTGATGACATGGGTTCTTGAAAAATCATTGCAATATCTTTCCCACGGATTCTATTTAATTCCTTTTCTGATAATTTAGTAAGGTCCTTTCCTTCATATTTTATTTCACCGGAAATAAGTTTTGTTGCTGGTATTGGCAATAATCCCATGATGGATAGTGCTGTCAGACTTTTTCCGCAACCACTTTCTCCAACAATAGCTACAGTTTCATTTCGATTTACATAGAGATTGATATCGTTTAATATTTTGATATCATCCTCTGAAGCACCCGTTCCTACATTTAAATTCTTAACCTCTAACAATGCTTCCACAAATCCTTCCCCCTTCTTCTATTTACGTTGGCGCTTCAAGTGAGGATCAATGGAGTCTCGCAAACTATCACCAACCAAATTAAAGGCAATAACCACTATCATTAAAGCGAAACCAGGGAACAGAACAAGGAATGGATTAATCGTCATGAAATTTAATCCATCTTTAATGATATTTCCCCAAGTTGGCGTGGGGGGTTGTACTCCCAAACCTAGAAAGCTTAGAGTTGCTTCTATTCGAATTGCTGCTGCCATATTGAGTGATGCTACAACCAAGACTGCTCCTAATATATTGGGTAATATATGTTTGAAAATAATTTTAATCGGCCCACTTCCACTAACAATAGCTGCTTTCACAAATTCACTGTTTTTCAAACTCATCGTTGGACCTCTAGATATTCTTGCAATACCAGGAATTAGTCCTATGCTTAAAGCAATAATTAAAGTGCTGACGTTCGACCCAAGAGCCACTAAGAGCATCATACCTAGAAGTAATAAAGGTAAAGCCATGATCGATTCAATAATTCTCATCAGGATTTCATCAACCCATCCACCTATATATCCTGCTAGAAGTCCAATCGTTGTTCCAATAACAGCGCTGATCGTAACTGCAGCAAACCCTACAAATAAAGATGTTTGAGAGCCATAAATAATACGACTAAGCATATCTCGCCCCATCGTATCCGTACCTAACCAATGCTCAGCAGACGGTGGAGCAGCACGATTGATTGGATCCTGTACCATCGGTTCATAGGGTGAAATAATTGGTGCAAGTATGGCAATTAGTGTGAAAATCACTAAAATGTATAAGCCAATCATCCCTGGTTTATTACTTTTGAAAACTTTCCACGCATTCGTATCATCCTTTTTAGTAGCTGCACAATCTATTTGCGTATCTATTTGAGGTGATGTCTCCATTAATGAATGACTCCCTTCTTAATAAGCTTGTATTCTACTAGTGCTTTAAAAGTAAAACAGCCCTAAAGTTAATAAAGTTTGTTTTCATTAAGCGAAAAAGCACTAATCCCTAAAGCGAATTCTTGGGTTGATATATGAATAACTAATGTCAACTAGTAAGTTCACTATCACAACTAGTACACAAAATAGGATTAAACAGCCTTGTAATGTTGGATAATCTCGTGTAATAATCGCTTCAATTGCTAAACTTCCAAGACCTGGACGACTAAAAATGGACTCCGTAATGACGGCACCACTGATTAGAGTGGTTATATTTAAGCCAATTACGGTAACTACAGGTATTAGGCTATTCCTGACAATATGTTTTAACACAACCTTTTTCCTCGGAAGACCCTTTGCCCTTGCGGTTCTGACATAATCGTTATTGATTTCTTCTAACATTCCAGAACGCGTCATCCTCATGACGATAGCAGATTCAATTAACCCCAATGTCAGCGCAGGTAATACTAGATGATAAAGTCCGTTAACAAATCCTTCACCAGCACCCATCGAAGGAAACATAGGGATCTTTAATGCAAATGTGAGGAGAATGATAATTGCCAGGAAAAATGCCGGCATAGAAATACCGATAAGTCCAACAATTCTAAAGACATGGTCAGTTATCGTATTACGTTTAAGTGCAGTAATAATGCCAATTGGGATGCCAATCAAGGAGCAAGTGAGGATTGCCGCAAAGGTCAATTCTAAGGTATATGGGAAAAAGGTTAAAAGTTGTTCCGTTACCGGAATATTTGTTGTCAGAGAATTTCCAAAATCCAGCTTAATTAAATCACCTAGGTAGTTTACATACTGTTGCCATATTGGCAGGTCTAGTCCTAACTGCTCTCTTAGCTTTTGAAGGGATTGTTCAGTTGCCGTTTCACCTAGTATTACCTGTGCGGGATCCCCTGGAAGTCCCCTTAAAATGATAAAAATAATGGAGACCGTGATAAAAATAGTTGGTATTGATAACAAAATCCTACGAATGGTGTAATTAAGCAAACTCTCCTCTCCTCCTCAAAAAAATAAATAAATTAGTAGCTGATTGTTAGTTATTAAATCAATCATTTAATCTTATATTTTCATATAGCCGTATCTTCTAAAACGCTTACAAATTAGGATTCCTTCTTAATTTTCCGAAAGTACTTAATATTCGGATATTTATATCTAACCATATTGCCTGTATAATGTAAAATAAGGATATTTTATATTATCATTAAAATCTTGAATACAAGGAGATACATAAATGAGAAATTGACCAATTTTATTTTTTAATAGAAGTAGAAAAATTTGGATCTATCTCTTTAGCTGCTGAACATCTACATGTATCGCAACCTACCATAAGTCAGGCCATAAACGCTTTGGAGATAGAACTAGGTAAGAAAATATTTTATCGTTCACGGGTTGGTACACGGCCCACTGAAGATGGCAAAGAGATCATCCTGAAAGCTAAAGAAATCCTCAACAAGGTGGAAGAGCTAAAAGAAAGCTCTAATCTTAAGTCGGAAAAGTTAACTGGCACTCTATCGATTTCAAGCGTACCCGGTATTTGTACAAGCTTACTTCCAAAAACAATAGTAGACTATAAAAATAGATTCCCCGGGATTTCTATTAAAATTTTTGAAAACGGCACTCCTCAAATTATCGAGGATATTACAACAGAAAAACATCATCTTGGCTTTGTCGCTTTTACGGATAAGGGCTACTTTAAAGAGCATACAGAATTATTTTATAAAGAATTAGCTGATTGTAAGGTAATGGTCTGTGTTGGCCGGAAATCACCCCTATCCGCTAAGAACAGTATTACTTTAGAAGAAATTATTAAAGAGCCGATCGTACCATTCAAGCCAGGCTATCAGATGTATCTAGGCATTTTGGAATTACTTCGCAAATATGGGCAACCTAATATTCTTTATAGTTCTACAAATTCTATAATGGGTAAACAAATTATGGCGGAGGGGATAGGTGTAGGCTTCTGTTCAGGATTAACGATAAAAAATGATCCGTTTTTTACATCTGGTAAACTTATTGCAATTCCAATTTCAAATGCAGATATCAAACTTTCTTATGGATATATAAGGTTAAAAAAAAGACATTTGTCAACTGCTGCCAAGGAGTTTTTAAGAGTTGTTGGAGATAATTTAATATAAATAATGCCCAAAGGTGATTTAGGCGTTTATCAATAGTATATTTATTTTGAGTAATAAAACCCTCTAATCTGTTGAATCAATTTCATAACTGCTTCTTTAAAATTGCTTGAAGGAACCCTAAGAAAATTTCTCGTTTTTTTAATTTAAGCTACTCTATTTGTTAGGTTTCTAGTTTTTTAATTCTATCTACTGCCAGTTTTTAAGTGTTATATATCAAAATGACGAATTTTAAATGTAGTTTGCTTTCTTTTAAGAGGAATTCCATTCCGAATTCTCCTAGAGAGACTTATAATAGACATAGGGAGTCTTCCTCCTGTCTTTGAGTTGGTTTCGTCCCTTACTCATTTCGACATTTTTGGGTAGTACTCCTTTTTTTATTACTGAAACCCTTGAGCCCCATAGGGCTCATAATAATGAAATTCATTCAAATAATAAAATGGTGTAGAATATCTAATAACCTTTCATTACATTAACCCTATTTTCCATTAATTCTGGTTTGTGTTCGATAAACAATTGTAAATTTCGTTTAAACATGTCTATCACTCGTTCCGTATACATGGGAGATTTTGCTGCAATATGTGGCGTAATGATGACGTTTTCTAGCTCCCAAAAAGGATGATTTTCTGGCAATGGTTCTTGTTCAAAAACATCTAAAACAGCGCCTCTGATTTTTCTCTCCTGTAAGGCTAAAATTAATGCATCTTCGTCCACAACTGCCCCTCTTGCAATATTGATTAAAACAGCATTGTTCTTCATTTTTTGAATTTGTTTCGTTCCAATCAATCCTTCCGTATCAGGAGTACTAGGTGTTATCACCACAACATAATCACTTTCCACTAGTACATCTTCCATCTTTGTTTTATCAACGGTTTTATCAAAATAAGGTAACTTTGTACCAGTTGTATTTACACCTAAAACATGCATTCCGCATGCTTTACCCATTTTAGCAATTCCTTGGCCAATTGTTCCAGTTCCAATAATACCAATCGTTTTCCTGAATATTTCATCAATTTCTACTTTTCTATCCCATATTCCATTATTCTGATTTTTGTATAGTTGATAAGAATTACGAGAAAATTGAAGGATCGACCCAATTGTATATTCTGCCATTGGTATTGTCTGAATGCCTTTTGCATTAGTCAGTTCAATCTTTTTTTCACGTAATAAATCTAATGGAAGTTTTTCTACTCCAACACTGCAAATTTGAATCCATCGAAGACCTTTCGCTTTCCTAATTAGTTCTTCTTTAACTGCTCCTAATGATACAATTACATCAGCATGATGAATGATATCTTTTGCTGCACTTGTACTAGGACGGAATAAAAATTTGACATTTGGAAACGAATTTTGTAATTCTTCCTTCATTAAATCAGTGATTCTCAACGTAAAGACAATAACCATAATTTCCCCCCCTTTATATTCCTCATATTCCTTTGATATAATCCTTAGATGAATGCTGAAATTCCAATGAGCTGTCTTCCAATTAGTAATCTATGAATTTCACTTGTACCTTCTGCAAAGGTGAAATGTCGGATATCCCTATATAGACGTTCAACCTGAAATTCTCTGCTGTAACCATACCCGCCATGAATCTGTATGGCAGTATCTACGATTTCTAATGCTGTTTCACTACCAAACATTTTAGCCATAGATGCTTCTAATCTACAATTCTCCCCCCTTTCAAGCTTACTTGCTGCTTCAAGACCCATTAACTTCATGGCCTTAAGTTTAGTAGCCATTTCAGCAATTTTGGCTTGTATTAATTGGAAACTTCCAATTTCTTTTCCAAATTGTTTCCTTTCACGGGCGTATTTAATGGCAGCATCCAAACTTGCTTGGGCCACTCCAGAACAGATAAAATTAACCATTACTCTGGCAGTATTCAGAAAATCTAGGCCTAAACGTAAACCATCACCAGTATTCCCCAAAACATTTCCCTTTGGAATCTCGCAATTCTCAAAGTAAAGCTCTGCGGTTGGACAGCTATGCATTCCCATTTTTTCAATGGCTTTCGTATGATAATCCGCTTTTTCTTTTTCTACAATAAATGCTGTAATACCATTTATTCCTTTACTTTTATCCGTCTGGGCAAGAACAATCCCTAAATCACCATCAACACCATTAGTAATAAACATCTTTGATCCATTGATAATCCACTTATCATCTCTTAATGTAGCAGTAGTTTCTATGTTGGAAGCATCTGAACCAACATTAGGCTCTGTGAGTGCAAAGAAACCAGTAACATCACCGTTTAGAATTTTAGGTAAATATTTTTCCTTTTGAGAATCAGTACCATAATGATAAAAGTAGGTTGCTAATAAATTAGTTCCACTAACGACAGCTCTTAGTGATGGCCAAACCCTCGATAATTCCTCAATCATTAGGAAGTAAGTTATATAATCTAAACCGCCTCCTCCATACTTTTCAGGTAAAAGACCTCCTATAAAACCAAAAGGTATCGTTTTTCTTACTATTTCCTTTGTTATTGGTGTATGATTTTTCTCATAATCATCAACTATTGGTGCAATCTCTTTTTCTAGAAATTTTCTTACGCTATCTTTTAGAATCTTTTGTTCAACGGTTAATTCGAAATTCAATGCCTTCACCTCTTAGTTTTCTTAATTAATCTCTTAACAAATTCACCAAGCTTTATTTAATATCGTTAAAACATGGCTATCTAGCTGTTGAACTGACAACAAAAAATTGTTTTATTTAATCTCAACTTCTGAAATGATATTTTCCACCACGAACGGAAAACTTTCTTTCGTTACGTTAAAGTCTCTTAATCGATGAGGCAAATTCAACTTATTAACCAGTTCTCGCACCAAAATAGGTGCCTCTAATGCTTTCTCTTTTACACTTACTTTCTGGCTGTTTGTAATTCCAGCCTCATATAGCACACTATATATGGAAGCTTGCTGTTCAATGGTATGAACGTACATAAATTCCATTACATTAGGTAAAATAATTGCAGATGTTAATCCATGTGGAATATCGTACGCTGCACCTAGTTGATGACCAATTATATGGGATAACCCAGTCTTTATATTTATGCTGGAAAAAAGTGATAACCAGGAGCCTAACTGACATTTCAGACGGTATTCTAAAGACTCTGGATTCTCTTTTGATAATGGTAAATATCGGAATAAATATTTTAATGACTCTAGCGACAGGGTTTGAGTTACTGGACTACTTACGGGTGAATATAACGTTTCAACTGCATGATCAATCCCCCTAATTCCTGTACTAATCCAAAAATCAACAGGTGTTTCCACACTAAATATTGGGTCTAAAAATATTTGGGACGGGGTGAGGTACTTATTAAATAAACCATATTTTTTACCCGTTGTTTGATCACTAAAGCCCGCAACACAAGAAAATTCTGCTGAGGACAAGGTTGTCGGTATCGTAAAATGAGGAAGTAAAGGTTCATACAATGATTTAGTCCTCTTACCTTTTATTGAATATTCGATTAGTTCCTCTTTCGTACTGATGCTATAAACTAACATAAATGATAGTATTTTTGCCGTGTCTATTGAGCTTCCCCCACCAATACTAATAATCACATCTGGAGAAAAGCTTTTAATTTCGTTAATATTCTTTAATAATGTTTCAACAGGTACATGTTGTTTTGATTTCATGATAAACGTTGGATAATCCTTAAAGGAATCTAACAGCTTTTTATAGGATGTCGTGCTTGTTACGCTATTCGTAGTAACGATTAATACCCTATTACTTTTGATGTTATCAATTTCACCCAGTAAATTATCGTAAACAACATAATTTCCTGACCATACTTTTTCATATGGCAAATTTTCGTATAACATATTTTTTACCCCTAACAGTCATTTTTGTGGCCTTATCAAAAGCACAATAAGTTTTCGCCTCTACCTTTAGCTGCCTAAAGATGGAGGAGAGAAAGTTAAATGATATATTTTTTTTTTAGACTTTCATACTCTTCTTTTTCTAAATTTAAAATACCTAAATATATCTCATCATTGTCAGCTCCAAGTGTTGGTCCAAGGCGCCATACTTTACCTGGGGTTTCTGAAAATTTTGGTACTATTCCAGGAGTCGCTACTTTTCCTAAATCAGGATCCTCTATTTTAGTAATATTTTCCCTTGCTGCAATATGAGAATCTCTGAATATATCCGCAATATTATTTACTGGTCCCACTGGAACATCTGCTTTTTCAAGTAGTGATGTCACTTCTTCAGCTGTTTTTTCTTTTACCCATTCCCTTATAATTCTATGAATCTCATCAGCATTCTCGGATCTTTTTCTTAAGGTTGAAAATCTTGGGTCATGAGCAAGGTTAGGCTGCCCCATTACATTCGCCAGAGACGCAAAAATCTTGTCAAGACTCGCCTGAATAACCACCCAGCGTTCATCAGCTGTTTCAAATATCTCTGCGGGTGCAAAACTCGGGTGGCGATTCCCATATCTCCCTCGTACCTCTCCCGTTTGATCATACGTGGTAACGATATCTTCAGAAATTCGAAGTGGTGCCTCATATAAAGCCAAATCGATTTCTTGACCTTTGCCTGTTCCAATGACATCACGATAGTAAACTGCCATCAATGCTGATAGTGCATTGAAAGTACCCGTCAAATAGTCCGCAATAGTAACGCCTACTCTAACAGGGGGTTGATCGGGATAACCAGTTACATACTTTAATCCGCTAAAACCAAGCGCAAGCCGATCTAGTCCCGGTTTATGTGAGTATGGACCGGATTGGCCATAGCCTGACACCCGGACCATAATCAGGCGAGGGTTGATAGCAGATAGTTCATCATATCCTAGATTCCATGATTCAAGTGTTTTAGGAGAAAAATTTTCTATGAGAATATCTGCCCACTTAACTAATCGTTTTAATAATGACTGACCTTCTGACTGACGTAAATCGAGTGTAATGGAACGCTTATTTCTGGCAGCTGTAATCCAGCCCATTGAACCTCCATTTTTTGTGCTCTTACCTGCCTGGCGGATAGTATCGCCATTCTTTGGCTGTTCCACCTTTATAACTTCAGCGCCGAAATCTGCTAATATCGAAGCACCGAATGGACCAGCAACAAGTGTGCCAATATCTAATACTTTAAGGCCTTGCAGAGGACCAAATTTTGGAACAGTACCCTCTTTTGTGTTTTTCAATTTTTTTCCACCTTTATAAATATTTTATCCTTTCACATATTGCATCAAATCAAGGGCGCTGTAAGACATGAACAATACATACACCGCCTAGTCCAATCATGTGCATTAGGCTACTGTCTTACCCCTGCCTCATGACGAAGCTGTCTTGTTACTTCTACTATTTGCCCTAGTCCAGTTGGACCTGTTGGATGATCCATGGCACCCACTGCCAAAAAGAAGTCAACTGCATGCTATTCTCCACATAATCCTAGAGCCTCGACATACAATAATTCCTCAATAGAGATGCATCGTGGAATTCAATCACATCCAATTTGTCCCCTGAAATGAAAATACTGATAGTGTCGCAACACATTCTGTCATATTTTCCTACCTCCTTTTGAATATAAATAAAATTCATAATATTAAGAAAGTACTTTACCCACTAATCTTCTATCTTCCCATCCAAACAGGTTTTCGTTTTTCAGCGAAAGCTTTTAATCCTTCTTTTCTATCTTCTGATTCTAATGCTGGTTGAGCAATGATTTTTTGTTCTGTCCAAGCTTCTTCTTCGGTCCACTCAAAAGATCTTCTGATAATCTCCTTGGTAGCGATTTGTGCAGTAGGACCATTCTCTAATATTTTTTCTGCTAACTGAATGGCAGTTTCAAGTGCTTTTCCAGGCTCAGTTAAACGATTAACAACTCCATGCTTATAGAATACTTCTGCAGGTAACATTTCTGCTGTAAGTGCGAGTTCCATAACCAGGTGATACGGCATCCTTTTAGGCAGGCGAAACAACCCTCCGCCAACTGCTACTAAATTATGACGAACCTCCGGAAGTCCCATACGAGCATTATTTGCCGAGACAATCATATCACATGCCAGACATAATTCCATGCCTCCTGCAACCGCGTAGCCCTCAACAGCTGCTATAATTGGCTTTCTTGGTGGTTTCACGAAAATACCAAAACCCCCACGGGATGTGGACCTGCGTGCGCCACGTGCTGCTTCTTTTAGGTCCGCACCAGCCGATAATGTTCCTCCTGCTCCTGTGATGATAGCAACAAACAAATTCGGATCTTCTTCAAAAATATCAATTGCTTCCTTCATTTGTTCTGATGTTTCTGAACTAAAAGCATTACGTGCTTCAGGCCTATTAACCGTAATAATAAAGATCTGACCCCGACGTTCAGTTAAAATATACTTGTTTTGATTTTCCATTTTTTTCAATTCCCCCTATACCGATATTTATTTACCTGCTTCTGTTTCACTTATATTCGAGTTTGAGTCTACGTTAAACATGATTGTTTTCTTGTGTTTAAGTAACATAAAAAACAATAGTAGCCCGCCTAGGATAATACCCGCAATATCTGTCATATACCCCGTGCTTATTGTAAGAACAGATACCAATAACAGCAAAATTCTAAAACCTATGTTTACCTTTGATTTCCAATAGCCTATAACAGCTATGGCTAAAATGTATGCACCAAAAATGGCTGAAATCGCTGCGATAGCAATTTCAAGAATTGATCCTCTTAGGAGAAGTAATTCATTTCCATAGACAAAGGCAAATGGAATAAGAAAAGCTGCTAATGCCAATCTCATGGACGTTACAGCAATGGTATAAGGACCCGCACCTGCAATACTCGAAGCAGCAAATGCTGCCAGGGCAACCGGTGGTGTTATGGCAGAAAAAACAGCAAAGTAAAACACGAACAGGTGGGCAGCTAATGGCTCTACTCCCAATTGAATAATTGCTGGCGCAACAAGAATTGCTACCAAAATATATGCCGTTCCTGTCGGCATCCCCATACCAAGAACAATGGAAGCAATCATAGCAAAGACTAGTAACATCCATAATTCTCCGCCCGATAGACTTACAAGTCCACTTGTAATTTTTAAGGCTAATCCCGAAACACCAAAAGTACCAATAATAATCCCTGCTGATGCACAAAGAATAACCACCATCATTGATGTATTTGCACCATCAGAAAATGCTTCAACTGTTTTCTTAACACCCATTCGATCTTCTTTCGTAAACCAAGTTACAACGATTGCGGATACAATTCCCCAAAAAGCGGATTTTCCTGGTGACATCCCAACAAAAATAAATAAATAAACCAGTACAAAAATTGGGATTACATAGATGATTTGAGTTTTTAATACATGTTTTAGAGGTATTCGATCAGATTTTGGCAGCCCCTGTAGATTTAATCTAGCAGCTTCAAAATCTACTGAAAAATACACTGCAATAAAATATACGACTGCAGGAATCGTTGCGGAAATGACAATGTCACTGTACGGGACCCCAATAATATCAGCCATTAAAAATGCCCCCACACCCATGATAGGCGGCATAATTTGACCACCAGATGATGCAACTGCTTCAACAGCACCAGCAAATTTATTTTTATAACCAATTCTTTTCATTGTTGGAATTGTAAATTGACCAGTTGTAGCAACATTTGCAGTAGCTGCACCGTTTACCATTCCAAACAGGGCACTAACAAAAACGGCGATTTTCGCAGGACCACCCCGAAATTTTCCAAATAAAGAGTTTGACAAGTTAAAGAAAAGTTCCCCGACACCACTTTTTACCATTACAGAACCAAATACTATGAATAAAGCAATATAACTTGCAGATATCCCTAATATACTTCCATAAATTCCAGATACCTGATTGGTATATAAAAAGCCGGTCAATCGATCAAATGACATCCCCGCATGTTGTAAAAAACCAGGCATGTAAGGACCAAAGTAAATATATAACAAACATAAAATAATTAAGATCGGAATAGCGACACCCATTAATCTCCGAGTTGCTTCCAAAATAAGAAGCATGACCAAAACAAAACTAATATAATCCCCAGTAAGAACAATTCCTTGGCGGTAAGTTAATTCGGCAGCTTGCGTTGCCATATAGATCCCTTGAAATAACACCAGACCTATTATTGCAATATCAATCAAATCACTAAAAGGTTTTGATATTTTAGTTGACTGTTCAGAGGTTGGTTTAATTAAAAAAACTAGGAGCAATGCAAGAGTTAAGTGAACATTTCTTTGGTTAACAATTTCTAGTATAAACAATGCACCGTATAGCAAATGCAAAACGAATGCTACACTTATCACTTTTATTGCTAATGACCGAGCTTTTGGTGGGATTATATATGTCAATTATCCTCAACTCCTTTCATATGGTCTGGATTAGGACTGCCCGAAGCTATCTGGATTCTTCGTTAATAGACTGTGCATTTGTTAGCAGCTTCCCAGTTTCGGGACACACTTTGTGCAAAAGGATCCTATTTATGACCTATTTCTTCTAGGTACTTTTCGGTACCAGGATGCAGTGGGATAAAAGGGTTTTTTAATATCGGAGTAAATTTTTCTAAAGTAGCATGTTCGCCCGAAGAATGCATTTCCGTTAATTCAGCAATATTTTCATTTATCGTTTTTGCGACAGTATATACCACATCTTCGGAAGTTCCTGAGTGAGCGAATATAACTACTGATGAAGCGTATGACTGAACATCAGCAGAAAGCCCTTCGTAATCATCTCCGTTAAACGTGTATGGCACATAGACTGGATTTTCTTCGACCATTTTAGCAATACTATCTTCTGGGAATGAAATAAAATTCACTTCTTCTTGACTCATTAATTCCATAACTGATGGTGTCGGAGCACCAGCATAATACGCTAGAACATCAACACTGCCTTCTTTTAATCTATCAATACCATCTGAAAATCCAATAGGAACAACCTCAAAATCACTCTTTTTCAAACCAAAATATCGTTCAAATAGATCTGTAAAGGAAGCTACCCCGGCACCAGGAGTGCTTGCTACTCTTTTGCCTTTCAGATCACTTACAGTTTCAATTCCTGAATCTGCTAAAGAAATAAGATGCATAGGCATTGGATACATATTCCAAACTATCCTGAGGTCTTCATGAGGTTCTGTAATAACTGTGTACATTGAACCATCACCGTTATATGCATCTTTCAAAACTGTACTAGGTCCATATGCCAAGTCTGCTTGTTTATTTGAAACTTGAATCATATTATCAAGAGAACCACCAGTACTTTGGACAGTGACATTATATTGATCACCGAATTTAGAATTTACTAGTTCAGATACTCCGGCACCATTCACATAATAGGTACCTCCTGTATCACCGGTTAACATTGTAATGTTTTCAGGACTGCTCTTTTCACTCCCTTCACTATATTCATTTGAATTGCCGGTTGTGGATGACCCGCTACAACCGGAGACAATAAAAGTAGTTAATATGAAAATCATAAAAATAGATAGTTTTCGCATTCATTTCCCTCCAATTTCCTAGCTTCTAATCAAGTTCAATTAATGTTACAGCGCTTAAGAGGCGAAGATGGGATTCGAAAAGTCCCAAACATTAATTTCTTCTAAAGGTAAAAGCTCCCGCAACATCGCTTTTATTTCTTTCTCTTTATACTCTCTACTACCTTATTTGGGTCAAATGTTCTTTCCATTGAAAAATAGTTTCCAAGTTCTCCATATTGATTACCGGCTAATCTAGCAAGCGGATTTAATTTTTGAAAATCGATTTTAAAATCACCTAAATAAACATTATCATCAATATAAAAATGCAAGACCTCTCCTAACAACATAAACCCTTTTCCAACTTTTATTATTTGATCTAATTTACACTCCATAGAAATGGGGGCTTCTTTTACAGCTACTCCATCAATAACCTTGCATGTTTTAGGTGTTAGATATACTTCATTGAACTCACTAACATCCGGTTTGAAATTTGCCGCAGCATTGTTAACGGCTTCTACCAAGCTGACATCCACAATGTTTCCCCAATTGAAAACATGATGGTTGGAGGATTGTTCGTTACCACACTAAAGAAGCTAAATGGAGCCACATTAAGTATTCCTTCATGACTTTTTGTTGAAACGAATGCTATTGGCCTCGGTACTACAATACCAGTTAGTAGCTTATACAGATTTCTTGGGGATTGGCCATCTACACCAATATCCATATATTCACCTCAATATATAAATTTATAATACTGACTTGAAACAAATTTACCGGAAGTTATTTTAATGCTGAAATACCAAGAACCTTTCGTGCAATTAATAATCTATGAATTTCACTAGTTCCTTCAGCAAATGTAAAGTGTCTAATATCCCGATAGTAGCGTTCAACTGGAAACTCCTTACTATACCCATATCCCCCATGAATTTGTATAGCACTATCAGCAATTTCTAAGGCAGATTCAGTGGCAAATAGTTTGGCAACGGAAGCTTCAATTCTACAATCCTCAGCTTTATCCAGTTTACTTGCTGCCTGTAGCCCCAATAACCTCATCGCACTTAGCTTTGTTACCATATCTGCAATTTTGGCTTGAATTAGCTGAAAACTACCGATTGACTTTCCAAATTGTTTCCTTTCTTGCGCATATTTTATCGAAGCATCAAGGCTTGCTTGTGCTACACCTGCACAAATAAACGCAACCATTACTCTTGCTCTGTTTAATGACTTTAATCCCATTCGTAAGCCTTCTCCTATTTCCCCAATCATATTTTCCTCTGGGATCTCGCAATCTTCGAAAATAAGCTCTGCTGTTGGTAAACTATGCATCCCCATCTTATCTATTTTTTTGGCAATATATTTTGTAACTCCTTTCTCAACAATAAATGCCGTAATACCATTAACTCCTTTACTTTTATCAGTTTGGGCAAAAACAACTCCTATATCTCCATCTAATCCATTCGTAATCCACATTTTTGTTCCATTAAGGATCCATTTTCCATTTCTATAGGTTGCTGTTGTTTCGATACTGGATGTGTCTGATCCTACATTAGGCTCTGTTAAAGCAAAGAAGCCAGTTTTTTCACCTCTCATTAAAGATGGCATATATTTTTCTTGTTGCTCTTTAGTCCCATGTTGATACAAGCGGGTAACTGCCTGATTCGTTCCACTTGTTAGTCCTCTAAGCGAAGGCCAGACTCGTGATAACTCTTCAATCATCAAAAAATAGGTAACATGATCCAGCCCTCCTCCACCTGCTTCCTTAGGTAGCAATCCCCCAATAAACCCAAATGGTAACAATTTCTGCATAATATTATTTGTAACTTTCCTTTCTTTATTCTCGTATTCAGATACTAACGGCGCTATCTCTTTATTTAAAAACTTCCTTAAATTGTCCTTGATCATCTTCTGTTCGATTGATAATTCGAAGTCCATATTTAGCTCTCCTTTTATCTGTTTCGCTGTATTCTAAAAATTCAGAAAACAAAACTTCCTGTAATCTCTAACCTTCTCAAAACTTCGATCTATAAATTAACCAAACCTTCCGCCACTCACATGGATTACATCACCAGTCACATATGATGATTTTTCGGAAGCCAAGAACATTATGGCATTTACGACGTCTTCAGGCTTTCCTAGTCGTCTTAAAGGAGTTGATTTTAACACCCTTTCTTTTATCATTTCATATTTAGGAAGCCTTTTCAGCGCTTCCGTTTCTGTCAAACCTGGTGCAACGGCGTTGACATTGATAGAGTGTCGCGCTAACTCTTTTGCCATCGCTTTTGTAAATCCAACAAGTCCAGCTTTAGCAGATGAATAGTTTGCCTGCCCCATATTACCTAAGTATGAGATTGAGGCAATGTTAACGATTTTCCCTGATTTTTTCTCTATCATGTACGGACTAACATATTTTGTACATAGAAACGTTCCTTTTAAGCAAGTATCTAAGACTGAATCCCAATTTTGGACTGACATATTCTCTATTAAATTGTCTCTCGTAAACCCAGCATTATTAATCAAAACATCAACAGTTTTATAATTACTTAGTGTTACTTCCACCATATTCATCACATCGATTTCATTTGACACATCCGCCACTATTGCTATTGCATTTCCGCCCGATTCATTAATATCAGCTGCACTTTTTATTGCATTTTCTTCAATAACATCAGCGACTACAATCTTTGCACCCTCTAGTGCCAATTGTTGGGCTGTTAATTTACCAATCCCTCTACCAGAACCTGTTACGATGGCAACTCTGTCCTTAAACTCACCCATAACTTCCTCCAGTTTTACTATATTTGTTTAAAAAATAATTGATTGATGATAGCAAAATCTGTTCAACCACGTCGAGTCTTCAAAATACGAAAGTTTAGTCATAAATTGTAAATTTACAAGTAACTGGTTCACCAGTTTATTAGTCCTAATTTTCTTTAAATTTTGGGCGTCGTTTTTCTATAAACGCCTTGACACCTTCCTGATAATCCTCTGTATCATATGCTCTTTCTATTAATTCTTTAAGCTCAGGTGTATTTTCATTTGTTCCATGCAAGATCTCATTTACAATTTTTTTGGCAGCGCGAACTGTGTATTGCGCTCGATTAGCAATTAAATTAGCATAGCGATAGGTTTCATCCTTGATTGATTCAGAATGGTAGATTCGATCGATAAAACCAATTTGTAATGCTTCTTGTGCATCCATGAGACGCCCTGTCATTAAGATGTCTTTCGTTTTGGACGGTCCAACCAAATCTACTATTCTTTTCGTTGCTGCTGTACCATAAACAAGACCAATCTTAGCCGGTGTTATTCCGAACTGACCATTTTCATCTGAAAAGCGAAAATCACACGCTAAGGCGATTCCCGCTCCTCCCCCTACGCAAAACCCCTGGATCATCGCAATTGTTGGCTTAGATAAGTTAGCCAATGATTGATTGGCCTTAGCGATAGCATGGTCATACAAATTGGACCTTCTTTTGTTCGACCGAATTTCCTGAAACTCACTTATATCTGCACCTGCACTAAAAGCTACGTTATTCACACCACGAATGACAACTACTTTTATACTCAGGTCTGAATCTACTTCAAAGAGTAGTCCAGGTAATTCACACCACATTTCGTAATTCATAGCGTTCCGTTTTTCGGGACGATTCAAATTAATCGTTGCAATAGGACCTACTTTTTCGAGATAAATATAAGATGCGTTATTTTTCAACATTTTTTCTCCATCCAGTTTAGTTATTTCAAACAATTTAGTTCACTTGAAACACACTTCCTTAAACTTTTCTTTCTTTTGCTTTCCAATAATTTTCGCGTAGTATCCTTTTGAGAACTTTACCTACCGTATTACGAGGCAATTCTTCAATAAATTCCACAGATCGAGGACGTTTATAGGACGCCAGTTCCCTTCTGCAAAAATCAATCAACTCAGCTTCTGTCACACTTACTTTCGGGTTAATTTCACATATTGCCTTAATTTCTTCACCATACTCTTCATTTGGAACCCCAATTACTGCTACATCCTGTATGGCAGGATGTTTCATCAGCACAGCTTCAATTTCTGCAGGATAAATGTTTACACCTCCAGAAATAATCATATCTTTCATTCTGTCACTAATGTACAAATAACCATCCTCATCGACATATCCAACATCACCCGTTCTAAAAAAACCATCAGGATCTAGTGTATCTGCTTCCAATTTGCTCCTATTAAGGTAACGATCAATTGTCACTGGAGTCTTAATCCATAATTCTCCGACTTCCCCAGCCTTTAGGTTTTTGCCATTTTCATCTCGAATATGAATTTCCACATGTTTATAAGGTAACCCGGATGATCCTGGTTTTTTCAATTGCATTTCAGGTGACATAGCAGAAACTAAGCCCACTTCAGAAGTCCCATATCCTTCATATAAACAATGTTTTCCAAAATAGCTAATCACCCATTTTTTCAATGAAAAAGGAACAGGTGCAGCCCCAATAACAAGGGACTCGATCGAGGATACATCGTATTTTTCTAGAACATCCTCTGGTAGCTGGGCTATCCTTTTTATAATTGTGGGGACACAACTCCATCTATTAATCTTATATTTCATAATTAATTCCAAGGTTTGAACAGGATCAAACTTCTTGAGCAGGACTACCGAACCACCTGTTTGATGTGTGATCTCTGCATTACCTGGTGCCAAGCCGTGATGAAGAGGCGTGTTGACCAAGAATCGATTATTGTCAGAACTGCTAAATCCTCTCTTTTGTTCAATATCCTTTTTGTACTCAAAAACCTCATCACCACGACTATCGAGCAAATTCGGATCTCGATATACTCCTTTTGGATGACCTGTCGTCCCTGATGTATAAATAATAAAGTTCGGAGTAATTCTTTTACTTAGTCGTTCCTCCACTGGTCTTTCTGCTATCATATCGTCAAATTGTTGTACCTTTTCGTGGTGTAAAGTATGAATGCCTATCATACTAACTAAAGGAACATGATTCCATAAAGGAAGCAATTCTTCGGGGTCAGAGTCATCAAAAATAATCACTTTTGCTTTACTATCCTTCATGACGTGAAGGGCTTCCGAATATTTAAAATGCCAATTTAAGCCTACTTGATCGCAGCCAATCTTCGCTAAAGCACGATTGATAACGAACCACTCTGGACGAATTTGACTTCTAACAGCTACAGTATCCCCTGGTCCAATTCCTGCTTGCACAAGTGCATCCGCTAATCGGTTGGCTTGATCATTCCATTCTTTCCAAGTCAATGAATAACCGTTTTCATCAATGATTGCTTCATCATTAGGTTTAATTTGTGCCCAATATTCTAAGCTTCTAGGAATAGGATTCCCCATTTCGTTACCTCCTTTACTCTTATAGTTTTTATTGATTAAACGAATATCCACCATTTACAGGATACGTTTGACCGGTGATCCAACTAGAAGCATCAGATGCCAAAAACAAGACCATATTTGCCACATCATTTGGTTCTCCAACGCGACGAATCACATATTTTTTCAGCATTTTTTTCATACGTTCCTGATTTTCAAAATTCGCCTCCGTTCTTGGTGTTCGCGTGGCTCCAATTGACACAGAATTTGCTGTAATATTGTATCTTCCTAATGATTTTGCAAGAGCTCGCATAAGTCCAGATGCACCAGCTTTAGCTGCCGAGTATACGACCATCGGGTCTGGTTCTCCTACTCTCCCCGCATCAGAAATAATCGTAATAATACGACCTCGCTGGTTTTCCACCATTCCAGGAATCGCTGCACGACAACAGTTCAAGACACCCATCAAGTTGACACCCAATCTTACATCCCAACTCTTCGGATCAGACTCCCAAAAAGGAATACCTCGTTGTTCTAATTCAGGTTGAGCTCCTGCATTTCCAGCATTATTTACTAATAAATCGATGGATTGACCGAAATGATCTTCTGCTCTTTTCACCATACTTTCAACGCTGTCATAATCAGTAACATCTCCTTGAATAGCGAATGCACGTCCTCCAGCTTTTTCGATTTCCTTTACAACCGCTTCGGCACGTTCAAGGTAATAGTCATTCACAACAACACCTTTTGCTTGATGTGCAGCAAAATGTAAGGCAATTTGGCGTCCTACTCCTTGCCCCGCACCTGTAATAAGCCCTACCTTACCATTCAAATCTAATAAATTTTCCATCGTTTCTTCATTCCTTTCAACTCAGTTTATTAAGAATTAGATAGTAAACTTCAACAATCCTCAAAATATTATAATTTTTCAGAAAATTACAAAGGGATATTCACTATCTAATCTTGAGTGGTTATTATCTACTAAAAAAAATCACATGAGCACTTAATAAAAAGAGATTTTATTAAAATTTCTTCTCTACTTTTATGTAATCACATGTGTCAACAGTTGTAAAATACAAACATTTTATACTGTCATTAATTTTCATAATACAAATTGCTATAATCAAAAAAGTAAAAGAACGAAACTCGTTCTTTCACCCCCGAACTTACGGTCTTTGCAAAACATGCACAACACAGACACTTCCAAGTCCGACCATATGTGCTAGACCAGTTCTAGCCTTCGGTTGCTGTCGTGGGCCAGCCTCATGGCGTAACTGTCTTGTCACTTCGGCTATTTGCCCAAGACCTGTTGGGCCTGTTGGATGTCCCATTGCTAATAATCCACCTGATGGGCTTACCGCAACTTGCCCACCAATATCCATCGCACCTTCTGCAAGTAGATGAGGTGCTTGCCCTGGACCGCATAAACCTAATGATTCAACATAAAGTAATTCCTCAATTGTAAATGCATCATGAAATTCGATAACATCCAATTCCTTTACTGTAATATCAGCTTCTTTTAGGGCAATGGCTGTCGTTTCTCTTGTTAATTCAGCATCAAATCCAGCTCCAGGTTCGTACACCCGTTCACTGCGTGAAACGGAAGCGCTTACTCTAATTGCTCTACTTGGATCAATACCAAAGCGTTTAATCCCTTCTTCTGAAGCGACAATTACTGCTGAAGCACCTTCTCCAATCGGGCAACATTGTAAGCGAGTAAAGGAACCTGAAATAGGATCGTCTGAGAGAACTTCATCTAAAGTACGTTCCTTCTGTCGATGGGCATAAGGATTCAATGCTCCATTCCGATGATTTTTGACAGCAACTTGTGCAATCTGTTCATCAGTTACTCCATATCTACTCATATAATCATGTGCTAATAAAGCAAAATGCGTAAATGGAACAATCGCATCACTAGCTAAATCTTTTATTCCGTTTTTCTCAAAAGCCCTTGGCATTGGGTCAACTTTGTCAACTCCAACAGCTAATGCAACATCACTGAAACCTCCGGCAATCTCTATACAAGCTTGACGGAAAGCACTTGAGCCAGTAGCTGAAGCGTTTTCAATATGGGTGATGGACGTTCCGGTTGTCCCTAAGTGTCGCAACATCGCACGCCCTGCAGCCATTCCTAGTTTAGCTGTACCGACATAAGAGGACTCAACGGCTTCCCATTCAATTTTTGCATCTTGAAGTGCTTCGCGAATAGCTGTCAACCCTAATTCTACATAGGTCTTTTCACTTGCACGTTGATATCGGTGTAAACCGATCCCAACTACATATACTGGTCTTAGTTCTTTTAATATCCTGCCCATATTAATCCTCACTTTTTAATTTGATTGATTTATAGAAAATCGAAGATCTACAATTTCTCTTCCGTCCTCATCCCGTCCTACCGAAGAAAGTGTCGAATAGACCGTTTGACCGATTGATAATTGTTTTTCATCTGTCACATCTAATAATCCCCTAATGACAACACCAGCGTCTAAAACAATGGTAGCAACAATATAGGGTGCTGGTAAATCTTTTCTTTGACTTCGATGGACGGTGGCAAATTCTCTAATTTTCCCTCTCCCACTCATTTCAATATTTTCAATATCATCGCCAAATCTTCCGCATGATTCACACCCGAAATACTGCCTTGGGAAAAAGACATACCCACATTTACATTGACATCCTTTTAGTGACGGTCTATCCGGAAGTTCTTCTGTCCCTCTAATAGAAAACACAGATGGTCGCAGTGCAATTTGATCTATCATCGCTTAATCTCCTTTAATTATTTTATTAATCACTGATTCTTACTCTCTTCACCCTAGATCTCTACTTTCCACTCCAGATTGGTTTCCTCTTTTCAGCAAAAGCCTTTAGTCCTTCTTTGCGATCTTCAGAATCTAATGCTGGTTGTGCGATAACCTTTTGTTTCTCCCATGCCTCTTCTTCTGTCCACTCGTAAGCATGGCGGATAATCTCTTTTGTTGCAATTTGTGCAGTTGGGCCATTTACTATTAGACGTTCTGCTAATTCAATAGCTGTTTGTAGTGCCTGACCTGGCTCTGTTAATCTATTAACAACACCAAAGCGATGGAAGTGCTCAGCTGGAAGCATATCTGCAGTAAGGGCAAGTTCCATTACCAAGTGATATGGCATACGCTTTGGCAAACGGAATAAACCACCTCCAACAGCAACTAAATTGTGGCGAACTTCCGGAAGCCCCATCTTGGCGTTATTAGCAGCCACAATCAAATCACAGGATAAAGCAAGTTCCATTCCACCAGCCACAGCATAACCTTCAATTGCTGCAATAATCGGCTTTCTTGGTGGCTTGGCCATGATCCCGAAACCACCGCGTGGTGTACTTCGGTCCTCACCTCTTGCGGCTGCTTTTAAATCGGCACCCGCAGAGAATGTACCACCTGCTCCAGTAATGATCGCGACAAATAAATTTTCATCCTCTTCAAATGCATCAATCGCCTGACACATTTGCATACCTGTAGCTCCATCACAGGCATTTTTAACCTCAGGGCGATTGATTGTAATGATAAATATTTTCCCTCGTTTTTCTGTCAAGACTAAATTTCCTCGGTTTTCCATCTGATTACCCTCCTTTATTACTCCCTAACGACACTACTGATTGAAAGAATAGCCCCCATTGACTGGATATGTTTGTCCTGTCATCCATCCTGATGCCTCTGAAGCAAGGAATAACACCATATTGGCTACATCGGACGGTTGACCCAAACGACGGATGACATAATTTTTCAACACCTTTCGCATGCGTTCTTCATCGTCCATCCGTCCTTCTAGTCTAGGTGTCATCGTTGCAGCGATCGCCACTGAGTTTGCGGTTATGTTATATCTTCCTAATGATTTCGCTAATGCGCGCATAAGACCACTAGCACCCGCTTTTGCTGCCGAGTATACAGGTAAATGCGGTTCTCCTACCCTTCCTGCATCAGAGATGACCGTAATGATTCTTCCGCCATTTCCCTGTTGAATCATTTCAGGAATCGCAGCTCGAGAACAATTTAATACTCCCATTAAATTGACTCCAATCCAGCCATCCCAAGTTTTTGGATCAGATTCCCAAAATGGAACACCCATTTGTACTGAATCTGGATTAGCGCCAGCATTCCCAGCGTTATTTACGAGAATATCAACAGATTTACCAAAATAATCAATTGAAGCCTGAATCATTTTCTCCACACTTGTATAATCAGTAACATCTGCTTGGATCGGAATGGCGTTACCACCCTGTTGGTTAATCTCCTTCGCAACTGCCTCTGCTCTTTCTAAATGGTAATCATTCACAACTACCCCTTTTGCATGATTTGCAGCAAAATGTAAGGCAATCTGTCTGCCTACTCCTTGACCGGCACCTGTAATTAGAGCTACTCTGTCCTTTAATTCTAATAAGTTAGCTAAATATATCTTGCTCCTCTCTCTATAAAACTATCGTTCAGAATATAATAAATATTTTAAATATTTATTTGAATTTTATCGTATCTTATATATAATGTAAAATATATATATTTTATATATCTATTAGAATTCTTTATATGTGGGGGGTTATATGCGAATAGATCAATTGATTTACCTTGTAGAAGTGTCAAAATATAAGTCTATTTCTTTGGCTGCAGAAAATCTTCATATTACCCAGCCAACTATAAGTCAAGCTCTAAACGCGCTTGAAGCCGAATTAGATGTAAAACTTTTTCATCGTTCTCGAATCGGTACCATTCCCACAGATGACGGTAAGATAATCATAAAAAAAGCAATCGAGATCCTTGAAAAAGTAAATGAAATCAGTGAATTCTCCGGAGATCATTCAAAATTATTATCAGGTACACTCTCAATAGCCTCTGTTCCTAGTTTTAGTATGCATATCCTTTCAAGTTCGATTGCATCCTTCACTAATACCTATCAAGGTGTTACACTCAATGTCTTTGAGGATATTAGTTCGGTTATTAAAGAGGAAGTAAGGGCCGAAAGAGTAAATCTAGGTTTCATTGCGAGAGAGAACCAACGTCAATTCGATGAACATGATTTATATTTTGAAAAGCTAATAGAAGGACATGTTATGGCCTGTGTTGGCAGAAAGTCACCTTTAGCATCTAAGTCAACAATATCTTATAAAGAAATTGCCAAAAATCCAATCGTATCTTTTAAGAGCAAATCACCCTTTTTCAAAAAAATCATGAGTATTCTATCTAAGTATAGAGAACCTAGTATTCTTTTTAATTCTGGCATTACAAACGAAGGAACAGGTAAGCAAATTCTTTCAGAGGGTGTAGGAGTTGGCTTTGTTTCAAGTATTGCCATAAAAAATGATCCCTATTTTATGACAAACAAGCTGATTGCCATACCTATTTCAGAAAAACCGATAGAAATTGCTTATGGCTACGTTAGCTTAAAATCTCGACAATTGACTCCTGCCGCAAAAGAATACCTAAGATTATTAAGAAAAAATTTAATCGCAAAGAAGGACTTAGAAAATAACTACATTACAATATTTGAAAATGAAGAGATTGGTTAGGCAAATATATTTAATCATTAATAGTCATTGATTGCCGTGAAGATGAGTTATTGTTAATAAGAGCCTCTCCTTATCGATTGTTGATTGATAAGGAGAGCAGATTACATCCATGTATTAATAGGATCGTATAATAATACCTTTACCCCATAATTATATTCATGCGGGAGAGTGTAGATTTTGCATCATCAATTATCTGTTCTATTACTTCCTTAACAGTAGGTACATCATGAATGAGACCTACAGATGATCCACATGACCAAACTCCAGCGTCTAGATTACCGTTAGTAAATACTTCTATTGCTCGTTCCCCTTTTATCAGCGGAAGCAGTTCTTCTACTGTCGCTCCCCGGCTTTCCAACTCCAAAACCTTCTGTGAAACTTCATTCTTTGCCACTCGCGTGGTTGAACCAATTGTTCTTTGAATCAAGAAAGTATCTAGTTCTGAAGCTCCTACCATCCATTGTTTAACGTTTTCATGGAGCAGAGATTCCTGTGTTGCCATAAATCTAGATGCCATTAAAACCCCTTCAGCACCAAGTGACAAAGCAGCAGCCATTCCTCGTCCATCAGCAATTCCCCCACCAGCAATGACAGGTATGTTTACTGAATCCACTGTCTGTGGGATAAGAACTAGACCGCCAACGTCCATTCCAGGATGTCCTCCGGCTTCAGTACCGATTATGATTACTGCATCTGCACCAAGTCTTTCAGCTGTTTTTGCATAACGAACGGCGGGTACCTTATGGATGACGGTAACATCATTATCTTTTAGGACTTTCATATATTTTCCAGGGTTATCTCCGGCCGTTTCGACAATCCGAATTCCTTCATCTAATAAAACCTCAATAAACTCGTCATTAGGAAGTTTTTTTCTAGGTGATACAATTAGATTGACACCTATTGGTTTCTTGGTTAACCTTTTTGCCAGACGTATATCCTCACGAAGATCCTCAGGAGTTTCATAGTGTGCTGACGTGATAAAACCAATTCCACCAGCTTCGGCCACCGCTGCTACTAATGGAGCACGACCAACTCGAAACATCCCGCCACAAAGGATTGGGTATTCAATATTTAATAATTCCGTAATACGAGTTTTCAAACCTTTTCCTCCTTAGGAAATTCTCACTCTCACAAAGAACCACCCTGTTATCTAAAAGCGCTTTTTCCGGTAAGTTCACGCCCGATTACCAGCTTCTGTATTTGACTCGTTCCTTCTGGTATCGTTAAAATTTTTGCATTCCTAAATAATCGTTCAACAGGGAATTCAGATGTTAATCCATAAGCACCATGAATTTGAATGGCTTTTGAAGTAACTCGAACAGCCATTTCTGTTGCAAATTGTTTTGCCATTGAAGTCTCTATTCGGCAATGTTGCCCTTTGTTCACCATATCTAATGCTCGATAGGTTAGTAGTTTCGATGCATCAATTTCAGTTTTCATATCAGCTAACATTCCTTGAATTAATTGAAAAGAGCCAATCTTTTTGCCGAATTGTTCTCTTTCTTTTACATATTGTATTGAATAATTTAGCGCTTTTTCAGCTAATGCATTGGCATCTGTTGCAACAAAGCAACGCCATGCATGAAACCCTTTCAATTTGCTCTTATAGCCATCACCCTCTGGAACAATCAGATTTTCCTTTGGTACGCGGACATTATCAAAGTAAAGTTCTGCTAAATCCCCTTGATTAAAGCCCATTAAGTTGATTTTTCTTGACTCGATAGGTGTATCTTCTCTATCAATAAGGATTAAGCCAATTCCTTTTCCACCCTTGGAACGATCAAATGAAACAGCAACAGATATATAATCTGCTAGATTTCCATTCGTAATAAATGTTTTCGTCCCATTTATCACATAATGATCACCATCTAATACAGCCGTTGTTTGCATCTCAGAAGGATTGGATCCAACATTGGGCTCTGTATTTGCTGAGCAAGCAATTTTATCACCTGATAAAAGTCCTGGTAGGAATTTTTCTTTATGGTAATCCGTTCCGCGTTCAGCAATTGTCCTCGCCATATTTGGTGAGATTCCTAAATATCCTTTTAATTCATATGGCAATTCTTCATATATTAGTGCCCACGTTTTAATATCTAAGCCAGCCCCACCCTGCTCTTCTGGAATGGTTGTTCCTAAAAATCCAAATGGCTTAACTTCTTTAAACATTCTTAAGACAAACTCTTTTGAAAACGGCTGATCATCGCCTAGTTCTTTAATAGCAGGTTCTAAAACCTCCCTTGTTAGTTTTCTTATTGTTTTCTTTAACATCAATTCTTCATCTGTAAATTCAAAATTCATTATAGATAGCCTCCTCTAGAAATGCCTAATCAAAAGTTACCTTTACTAGGTGTATCAAACATTTCTTTCCTTTTCTTTCCAATACGCTTTGCGCAAATCGTTTTTAGTTATCTTCCCAACCGTATTTCTAGGTAGCTCATCTACGAATTCGATCGAACGAGGCCGTTTATAAGAAGCTAGCTGACTTCTACAGTACTCGATCAATTCTTCTTCTGTTACCGTCACATTTTTATTAATTTCACAAAAAGCTTTTATTTGTTCTCCAAACTCTTCATCTGGAATCCCAATCACTGCTACATCCTGTACAGCTGGATGTTTTTGTAAGACAGCTTCAATTTCAGCTGGGTAAATATTGACACCACCAGAGATAATCATATCCTTGATCCGATCATTGATATAAAGATAACCATCCTCATCAAGATAGCCCATATCTCCCGTTTGGAAAAAACCGTTCTCATCTAATGTATCAGGTCCTAGTTTCTCCTTATTTAAATATCTGTCGATACAGACAGGTGTTTTCACCCAAATAACACCTACTTCGCCGGTGTTCAACTTTTGTCCATTCTCATCTCGAATTTCAACTTGAACATGCTTGTAGGGATAACCGCAAGATCCTGCTTTTGATCTCTGTAGTTCTGGCTGCAAAATCGTAACTAATCCCGCCTCAGAAGAACCATATCCTTCATACACACAATGTTCTCCAAAATAGTTCATCGCCCATTCTTTTAATGAATATGGTACAGGAGCTGCCCCTACTGTAAGAGTCTTTATAGAGCTCACATCATACTTCTTTAATACCTCTTCAGGTAGTTGGGCAATCCGTTTTAGTAGTGTAGGGACACAAGTCCATCTCGTTATTTTGTGTTTCATTATTAATTCCAACGTTTTCTCTGGATCAAACTTTTTAAGAAGTACTACAGTTCCCCCACTCTTATGTGTGATTTCAGCATTGTAAGGTCCCAATCCGTGGTGGAGAGGCGTGTTGACGAGGGAAATATTACCCGTCTTCATAAAACCTGATGCATCTAACATATCTTGTTGATATTCAAGTAATACCTTTAGATTTTGTTTCATCGCCTTTGCTGGGTCCTTAAAGACACCTTTTGGATGACCAGTTGTACCTGAGGTGTATATGATTAATTCCGGTTTCACAACTTTACTAATTCGCGCTTCGACTTCTCTTTCAGAAATCAAATTTTCATACTGTTCAACCTCTGGATGAGGGTTAGTGTTGATGCCAACCATTGTTTTTAATGGGAGCTCATCCCATAAAGGTAATAGCACATCAGGTGTAGGATCATCAAAAACAACTGCAGTAGCCCCACTATCCTTCATAACATGAAGAATTTCTGGTAATGTAAAATGCCAATTGAGCCCAATTTGCATACAGCCAACCTTGGCTAAGGCACGATTGACCACAAACCATTCCTTGCGAATTTGTGATCGTACGGCCACAATATCTTTGGGGCGAAGTCCAGCACGGACAAAACTATCCGCTAGCAGGTCTGATTGCCGATTCCATTCCTTCCATGTTAATTCAGATCCATTTTCATCTATAATAGCCGTTTCATCAGGCTTAATTTGAGCCCAATATTCCAAGCTTCCTTGAATAGGTTGAGTCATGTATTCTTCACTCCTTTTAAATTTTTTGAATATTCCGAATTATTCTCTCCTAATTTGGCAGCTTCCTTTGGGGATTGGACTGATAAATTTTCAAACTTGACGGGATATTTAACAAAATATTCACCTTCACCCGTTCCGTAATTTTCAAATAAATCTCTTTCGATGAAGCTTTCAACTTGAGGAAGCTCCCCGATTTCATTAACCTTACAACTAGGTACATCATTTTTATCAAAGATCTCTAACCATTCAGCTAATGGTTTCTTCAATAATTCCTCTTCAATAATTGGATTTAAAGTCTTTGCATTTTGGGAACGCAAGGGCCATGTTTTATATTTCTCTTCATTTAACAGTTCAGTTCTGCCAATCGAATGACACAAGTTTTCAAAAAAGTGGTCCTCAAGGCTTCCTAACGCAATATACTCATGGTCCTTTGTTTCAAAAGCTCCGTATGCTCCTGTAGTAAGAAAGTTTTCTTTATTAGGTTTTCCTTGATCATAGTATGATGCAATCCGTGGGCCCATCCATGCTAAAACGGTATCTGTAATCGAAACGTCTATAAAATCCCCTTGTCCGTTAAGATCTCGATTTCTCAACGCTGCCAGTATAGACGTAACTGCATACATAGCTGACGTTAAATCCGCTACTTGAACACCTCCCCATGGCGCTGGTGGACCTGCAGGATCTCCACTAATACTTAAAGCACCAGAAAGAGCCAAGTAATTGACATCATGTCCAGGAACTGTTCTTAATGGTCCCGTTTGA
Organism: Robertmurraya dakarensis; assembly: GCF_900156875.1. Lineage (GTDB taxonomy): Bacteria > Bacillota > Bacilli > Bacillales > Cytobacillaceae > Robertmurraya > Robertmurraya dakarensis. The sequence continues at coordinate 1,380,437 of NZ_LT707409.1, forward strand.
CCAAATCCTGAAATCGAACAGTAAATAATTTGGTTATTAATTTTCGACACTTCTTGGTAATCTAACCCTAACCTTGCCATTACACCAGGTCTGAACCCTTCAACAAGCACATCGCACTCTTTTATCATTTGCTTAATAAATTCTATTTCCTGTTCATCCTTTAAATCTACTGTAATACTTTTTTTGTTCCTATTGACTGCATTAAACATTCGCTTGTTTCTTCTTGTAAAATCACCTGTATGTGGACGTTCTACTTTGATTATCTCCGCTCCAAAATCAGCTAAAGTCATTGTACAAAAAGGACCCGGTAGCAAATTAGAAAAATCTAGAATTTTAATTCCTTCTAATGGTAGAGTCATATGAACACCTCTTCATTTTTTTATTACAAGAAAGAAAACGTATTTTGTTTGCTAATGTACTAGTTATCTGAAAGCGTTCATCCCAGTCAGTTCACGTCCAATAATAAGTTTTTGTATCTGTGTAGTACCCTCGGGAATTGCCAATATCCTTGCCTGTCTAAATAGGCGTTCAACTGGAAATTCCGAAGTAAGACCATATGCACCATGTATTTGTATGGCTTTAGACGTAACACGGATTGCCATTTCAGTTGCATAATGTTTCGCGATTGACGTCTCAACTCGTGCGATTTGGCCTCTATTTACTAAATCCAATGCTCGATAGGTTAATAATCGTGCAGCATCTAGTTCCGTTTTCATATCTGCTAACATTTCCTGAATCAGCTGAAACGAACCTATTTGTTTCCCAAACTGTTCTCTTTCTTGTGAATACTTAATGGAATATTCCAAAGCCTTTTCAGCAATACTGCATCCACTTAATCCAACAAAACAACGCCAAGCATGAAAACCACTCATTTGTGTTTTGTAACCCTGTCCTTCAGGAATTAGAAGATTTTCTTTCGGAACTCGTACATTATCGAAAAAAAGTTCAGCTAATTCGCCTGTATTAAATCCCATTAGTTTAATCGGTCTGGCTTCTACAGGAGATTCCTCTCGATCTACTAAAATAATGCCTACTCCCTTACCACCTTTGGAACGATCAAACTGAACAGCTACAGAAATATAATCTGCAGTCATTCCATTTGTAATAAAAGTTTTTGTCCCATTTATCACATAATGATCTCCATCGATTGTGGCGGTAGTTTGAATTTCTGAAGGGTTAGATCCTACATTTGGTTCAGTATTTGCCGAACAGGCAATTTTATCACCTGCGAGTAGACCCGGCAGAAACTTTTCCTTATGGTAATCGGTACCACGGTCATATATTCTTCTCGCCATATTAGCAGTTATGCCAGACATTGACTTCAGTTGATTTGGTAACTCTTCATACAGTAGTCCCCAAGTCATAAGATCAAGTCCTGCCCCTCCAGCCTCCTCTGGAATGGTTGTACCTACTAATCCAAATGGCTTAATTTTTTTTAACATACTTAGAAGGAATTCTTTAGTAAATGGCTTCTCATCACCTTGTTCCTCAATTGCTGGTTCTAACTCTTCTTTTACAAATTTCTTAATCGTTTTCTTAATCATTTGTTGTTCATCAGTAAAATCAAAATTCATAAATCATCTGCCTCCTATATAGCTCTAATTTATTTTCTCACCTATGATGGTGTATTTCATAAAGTTAAGAAAGACCATAGCAAATTCATTACCAAAAGTACCCCTTATCATGAAGGCGTTTTCAAAATTATTTAAGAAACCCAATTGAGAGTTTGTTGAATTCTCTAATAATAGAGAAATATAAATACATCACGGCTTAATCAAAGTGGATAATTTTCAGAATATACAGTATATTAAATCACTACTAAAATCTTATTTGATTTTTTGATTTCTGTAAAATAGTAATTTTTTATATAGAGTATTAATGAATTTTATACAATCGACTACTCACGTGTATAAAGTTCGTGACAGTCGCAAAATCACAATGTTAGTTAGTTTGTTTGCTTGCTAGTTAATCCCGAGGTTTTCTTTTGATCTGTGACATTTGCTGGTGTATCCTTTGGACTATTAGTAAGTCTTAAAGGTTTTTCTTTCAAAAAAAACGTTAATACGAATCCCATTAAAAGAATCATACTCGTTATCATGAAAACAAATGTTAAAGAATGTCCTAATGATTCTCTAACCTGTTCAATTAGGCTCCCCGTAACTTCCTGTAAATCTTTTGGTATATTTGCTTTGATATCTTCAACTTGTTGATGATCAATCAAAATCTGTGGATCTTGAAGTTGAGCTAATACTTTATTTTCATCAATTATCTTATCAAGTCCGTTCCTTGCAGTCATCTGTTCCACTTCAGTCCCAAGTCTTGCGTTCATAATAGTCCCCATGACTGCTACACCAATTGTTCCACCTAATTGCCGGAATAATTGCACTGTAGAAGTTGCTACTCCAAGTAGCGATTGTGAAACAGCGTTTTGAACTGATATCATGATTACCGGTAAACAAAAGCCAAGCCCCGATCCGACAAAAATAATATTGATAACAGCTCTTGCTGTTGAAGTTGACACATCCATTAACGATAAAGAATACATCCCCGTTGCCATTATAAGTATTCCAATGATGACAAGTCTTTTATATTTTCCTGTTTTTGAGATTAGTTGACCGCTAATTGCACTCGCGGTAACCATACATAATGTCATGGGCATCATAATTAATCCAGATTTTGTAGCTGTAGTCGCAAGTACACCTTGAACAAAGAAAGGCATATACATGATCGCCCCAAACATACCCATCCCAAGGATAAATCCAATTCCATTAGATAAGCTAAAAACTTTGTTCTTAAATAAACTTAAAGGTAGGACCGGGCTCGAAACTCTCTTTTCTGTGTAAATAAATAAAATAAAACCAACTAAGGAGCATATAAAGAGAAAAATAATCATGGATGATGACCATGCATAATTATTCCCCCCCCATGATAGAGCAATCAGCATCGGAACAAGTGTTAATGAAATAAATAAGGATCCAAAATAATCGATTGGCTCTTTTGTTTTTGCAGCTTGTTTGGGATAAATAAATAGAATCATACAGAAGGCCACTAAAGCAATCGGTAAGAACACCCAAAATACCCAATGCCAATCTGCATTATCGACAATCCATCCTCCTAGAGTGGGACCCAGTAAGCTTGAAATTCCAAAAATACTTGTCAGTAAGCCTTGCCATTTCCCTCTTTCTCTTGGTGAAAATAAATCCCCAACCACAGTGAACGAGGTTGACATAATCATACCTGCGCCAAAACCTTGTATACCACGATAGAGAATTAATTGAATCATGCTTTCTGACAGACCACAAAGAAATGACCCAATAGTAAAAATACCAATTCCAATAAGCATAAAAATTTTACGTCCATAAATATCAGATAGTTTTCCAACTAAAATGGCCGTAACACTAGAAGTAAGCATGAACATCGTAAATACCCAGCTATAGTAGTTTATACCATCTAGATCGGATATAATTCGTGGAAGGGCTGTACCCACAATCGTTTGATTTAAGGCAGCAAAAAGCATAGCTGACATAACAGCAAGCATAATTAAAATTTTTTTCCTCAGCACAAGATTTTCCATCTTGCCCTCTCCTTTTTAAAGCTTAATTATTAGCTTTTATTGCCCTAATATTTGCAACGATTTACAAGAAAAGCATTTTTAGATTATCGCAAAATAATATCTCCTTATCGATTACTGTGTAGATAACTGATAAGGAGACTATTCATAATAAATCTTATTTTAAATCTGTATTTTCATTTAGCGGCCAATAGTAGTATAGACTTCCCCCATGCTGACTGTAGCCTAAATCTACTTCTGTTCTTCTAACAAGAGTTGTTGAATATTCAATAAGTGGAGCGACGACGTACTCTTCCATTACTTGCTTTTGGATTTGTGCATATAATTCATTTGCTTCACTCTCGTCTGTTGCAACAACAGCTTGATCAATAAGAGCATCACTCTTATCATAATGAGAATAATTCAATACTCCAGTTGGTGTTCCAACCGTTGAATTACTATGATATACGTCCCTTACCCACCAAGAAGCATGAGGAATACGGTTAAAAGCAACGTACGCAATCGTATTCATATCTTTTCTCATATTATCTTGGTATGTTGTATGTTCAACCTTCTCTAATGGCATGTCAATCCCTATTTGTTTAAGTTGATCCTGAGCAAATACCATTGGATTTAAGATATGAGAAGCTTGTGAGACATATTGTGGTGGTAACTTAAATCCATTTTCATAACCAGCTTCCTTCAATAGTTGCTTCGCTTTTTCAATATTATATTCATATTTTCCAGCGTCGACAGCACCTGAAACATCAGAAGGTATTGGTCCTTGCGGTACTTTTCCATTTGTTGTCATGGAAGTAACATAAGATTCCGCATCAATCGCATGAGCAATCGCTTGCCTTACACGGATATCATTTAACGGTTCTTTTGAGCTATTCAAGTAAAAATTCCCTTGGTTGTTCGGACCACCAAGTTCAACCTTAAGGTCCTGATTTTTACTAATTTTATCCAACCATAAAGGATCAGAAATACCCAAAGACATATGAATTTCACCTTTTTCCATTGCCACATCAATTGCTGTTGAATCTGTCATAATCTTAAAAATCACTTTATCAATTTTTGGCTCGCCACGGAAGTAATCTTTATTTTTTACTAAAATCGCTTGGTCTTGCGTTTTGTATTCAGCGTATTCGAATGGACCAGTCCCTATATGGGGCTCACCTGCATCAATTGCCTTTGTATTAGCAATTGCACCACCTTTATAGTTCATAAGTAATTGTAGAAAGTTAGGATCAGGATTACTAAGATTAAATACAACTGTATATTGATCTGGTGTTTCTATACTTTCTACATGCTGAAAATATGTCGAATCAGAAATTCCATTTGTAGGGTCTATTACTCTTTCGTACGATGATTTAACATCCTCGGCAGTAAGTTCTCCATAACCTTTATGCCATTGTACTCCTTGTCTTAAATAAAAAGTCCATTGGGTAGAGGTTTCATTACTTTCCCACTTTTCAGCCAGGTCTCCTTCAATTGCCGTAACATCAACTTTTCCAAGAGGCATTCTTACTAACCCATTAAAAAGGTTCGGGACAACTGCATATTCTGGTAGACCTGCTAAGAAATGCGGATCAAAGTCTTTTACTTCACCACCGATAGCGAAGTAGAGAGTTTTTTCTGTATCAGTGTTATTGTTATTCTCTTTTTCTTCTGAACTCTTCTGATCACTAGAAGAAGTTGATTGTTGCCCGGAACAACCTGTGATAACGAAAATTGCTGCGATAAAAATCATTACAAACTTTTTATATTGCTTCATAAGATTGACCCCCCCTTTTAGATTAAACTTATATTTTTCTATGTTATTAATTTTTTTATTGATTAAAAGAATAGCCGCCATTCACTGGGTAAGTTTGCCCTGTAATCCAGCTAGATGCGTCAGAAGCTAGGAATAGTACCATATTGGCAACATCACTTGGTTCTCCAACACGGCGAATGACATAATTTTTCAACATCTTACGAAGTCGTTCTTCATCCTCTAGTCCTGCGGCAATTGCTGGGGTTCTAGTTGCTCCAATCGCAACAGAATTAGCTGTAATTTGGTAACGCCCAAGTGATTTTGCTAATGCTCTCATAAGTCCAGAAGCTCCTGCCTTTGCAGCAGAGTAAACAGCTAGATGCGGTTCACCAACTCTTCCTGCGTCAGAAATAATCGTGATAACTCTCCCTCCAGGACCTTCTTTAATCATCCCCGGAAGGGCAGCTCGACAGCCATTTAATACCCCATGAAGGTTAACATCAATCCATGTACCCCATGTTTTTGGATCAGATTCCCAAAAAGGAATACCCCTCTGATCAGAATTGTTATTTACGCCAGAATTCCCCGCGTTATTTACCAATACACCAATCCCCTTATTAAAATGATTCTCAGCGGTCTTTACCATTTTTTCTACACTTTCAAAATCAGTAACATCACCTTGCAAGGCTAAAGCTCTGCCACCAGCCTTTTCAATTTCAGCTGCAACCGCTTCAGCACGTTCGAGATAGTAGTCGTTCACTACTACACCACCCGCATTATTTGCTGCTAATTGTAACGCAATTTGTCTGCCTACTCCCTGTCCTGCTCCTGTAATCAACGCAACGCGACCATTTAAATCTAGAATATTATTCATATATTTCTCTCCCTTTCTCTCCAATATTGAGCTCGAAGCTCGTTTTTTAGTAGTTTTCCCATCGTATTTCGAGGTAATTCTTGAACAATTTCTATGGATCTTGGCAACTTATAAACTGCGAGTTCTTTTTTACTAAATTCATGTAGTTCATTTTCACTAATATTGGCACCCGTTTTTAGCTCACAAAATGCTTTGACTTGTTCACCAAAATCATCATGTGGTATACCAATAACAGCAACATCTTGAATAGCAGGATGTTTAAGAAGAACAGATTCAATTTCAGCAGGGTAAATATTGACTCCCCCAGAAATAATCATGTCTTTCTTTCGGTCTGTAATATAGAGATAGCCATCTTCATCTAAATAGCCGACATCGCCAACTCTAAAGTAGCCCTGTTTATCAAGAGTATCTGGACCAAGCGGCTCCCGATTAAGGTAACTTTCAATCGTCATTGGCGATTTTATCCAAAGTTCTCCTGGAACTCCTTGAGGCAATGGGTTTCCCTGTTCATCACGTACAGATACATGCACGTTCTTATAAGGGCGGCCTGAAGAACCAAGCTTAACCATTATCATGTCAGGAGGAATAAGTGAAACTAATCCTGTCTCACTTGATCCATATGACTCGTAAAGAACATTTTCTCCAAAGTAACTGATCGCCCATTGCTTTAGAACACTTGAAACAGGAGCTGCCCCACAAGATAAGAATGTGATAGACGAAACATCGTATTTTTCTAAAATTTCTTTAGGCAAGGCTGCAACCCGTTTTAACATTGTCGGAACCGTAACCCAAGTGGAAATTTTATATTGCTCTATTAATTGCAATGATCTTTCAGGGTTAAATCTTTTTAATAACACAACCGTATTTCCTTTTGAGTGTGCCAATTCCGCTGCATGCGGGCCCGCACCATGATGCAACGGCAATGTTAATAGTGTCTTATTCTCGGGTGATGGGGAAACCTTTTTCGCTTTCTCCATATCGAGCATATATTCTGTAATCTCTTTTTCTCGTTCTTTAAGTAGAGTGAGCGGAAGATGTACTCCCTTTGGTTTCCCAGTCGTCCCAGAAGTATAAACAATTTTAGGGACTTTCTTACCATCGGCAAATCTTAAAGGAGCGGTAGTCCTCGAAATGATATCTTCAATTCTATCTACACCCGGAATAGAGTGATTTGTCCCAATCGTTAACCAAGCGTTCAAGTTCATATCCTTCAGTTCATTGGTAAAACTAACCGGGTCCTCGTCATCAAAAACAATAGCCTTTGCCCCGCTATCTTCAATCATATAACGGACCTCAGAGGGGGTTAAGCGCCAATTGACTGTTAAGGTACTGCAGCCAATTTTGGCAAAGGCACGGTTAATAATGAACCATTCCTTCCTGATATGGGAACGGACAGCTACAATATCCAATGGGTTGATACCCTTTTGAATAAAAGCCTCGGCCAACTGATTGGCTTTGTCATTCCAATCCTTCCATGTTAGTTCATTTCCGGATTCATCGATGATTGCCGGTTCATTTGGTTTTTGTTGAGCCCAATATTCCAAGCTACCCGCAATTGGTTTAGTCATAATTACCTCCTACTAGACATTTGCTTCTATTTTCTTATCGCATTTAGACCGGTAAGTTCACGACCGATTACTAATTTTTGTATTTGCGTAGTTCCTTCTGGAATTGTTAAGATTCTGGCATTTCTAAACAGACGCTCTAATGGGAATTCTGACGTTAACCCATAGGCACCATGAATTTGAATCGCTTTTGAAGTGACACGAATAGCCATTTCGGTAGCAAATTGTTTAGCCATCGATGTCTCAACCCTGCAGTGTTTTCCTTTATTAACCATATCAAGTGCACGGTAAGTTAATAGGCGAGAAGCATCAATTTCTGTCTTCATATCTGCAAGCATTTCTTGGACTAATTGGAATGAACCAATCTTTTTCCCAAATTGCTCTCTTTCATTCACATATTTTAAAGAATACTCAAGTGCTTTTTCAGCAATAGTAGTTGCTTTTGCTGCAACAAAACAACGCCATGCATGATAACCTTTTAAGTTCTTCACTAACCCTTCTCCTTCAGGTACTAAAAGGTTTTCCTTCGGTACTCGAACATTATCAAAATATAATTCTGCTAAATCTCCAGTTTTAAGACCCATTAATTCAATTCTCCTAGATTCTACTGGTGTTTCTTCTCGATCGATAAGAATAGTCCCTAAACCTTTTCCACCTTTAGATTTATCGAATTGTACAGTAACAGAGATGTAGTCAGCATGGTTTCCATTTGTAATGAAGGTTTTTGTCCCATTAATCACCCAATGATCTCCATCCAAATAGGCAGTTGTCTGCATTCCGGATGTATCAGAACCGACATTTGGTTCTGTATTTGCTGAACAGGCAATTTTATCCCCAGCAAGGAGTCCAGGTAAGAATTTTTCTTTATGGTAGTCAGAACCTCCATGTGCAATACTCCTGGCAACATTTGGTGAAATTCCTGCATAACCGCTAAGCTCACCTGGCAACTCCTCATACATGAGGGCCCATGTCATTGTATCCATGCCAGCTCCACCTTGTTCTTCTGGAATTGTCGTGGATAATAACCCAAATGGTTTTAACTCCTTCATCATGCTTAAGATAAATTCTTTTGATAACGGTTTGTCATGGCCTTGTTCTTCAATCGCAGGTTCCAGTACTTCTCTAACAAATTTCTTCATTGTTTTCTTAAGCATTACTTGTTCATCAGTAAAATCAAAATTCATAGTCAATCTCCTCCAATATATAAGTTAAATGTTAAATTTTAACTTTCTCGTTATATTCTACAGAAAGCTCTTTAACTAATTCTTCTACGGACACAATCTCTTTCACTGCAGTGACACCTTGACCTGCAGACCAAATATCTTTCCATCTTTTCTTGCGATGTTCACTGTTATTAAATTCTTGATATGGTGGAAGATTATCCGGATCCAGACCCGCATCCACGATCGTAGGTCGTAAATAATTTGCAGTCATTCCTGAAATTGATTTAGTCGTCATAACATCGTCCATATTCACTTCGATAAGCTTTTGTTTATATTCTTCATCGGCAATGCTTTCAATTGTTGGGATAAATCTTGTTCCCATAAATACTAGGTCAGCACCCAGTACTTCTGCTGCTCGTATACCAGCTCCATCCATGACACAGCCTGCCAAAACGACAAGTCCATCATAGAATTCTCGCACTGCACGAACAAATGCAAATGGATTATTCCAACCAGCATTACCTCCAGCTCCAGCCGTTAAAAGAACAAGTCCGTCCACACCTAGTTCAGCAGCTTTGCGTGCATGCTTAAGGGTCGCAACATCTGCAATAACAATTCCACCGTATGAATGGATCGGACCAACCACTTTTTCTGGAGACCCGACACTACTAATAACCATTGGGACCTTGTATCGCTTACACAGTTCAATTTCCTCTTCCAGCCGATCACTTCGGGCGATTAGATTAACTGCATAGGGTGCTGCACTAGGTTCCTTTTCTAGTTCACTAGTTATTTGGGATAACCACAGTTCAAGCTCTTCAATTGTTCTGGGATTCTTTGCCGGAAATGAGCCAATGACCCCACTTTTACATGAAGCAACTACTAACTCTGGCCCTGATACCCGAAACATTGGAGCAGCTACAACCGGTAGAGATAAGTTTTTTAATATTGGATGAGACATCGCTACTTACCTCCCCATCCATACTGGCTTACGTTTTTCCGCAAATGCTTTTAATCCTTCTTTCCTATCTTCTGATTCCAATGCAACTTTTGCGTAATCCATCTGGTTCTGCCATGCTTCTTCCTCTGTCCATTCATAGGAACGGCGAATAATTTCTTTTGTAGCAATTTGCGCGGTCGGACCATTTACCGTAATCCGTTCCGCTAATGCTATAGCACCTTCAAGAGCTTTTCCAGGCTCTGTTAATTGGTTCACTACTCCATGACGATGGAAATGCTCCGCTGGTAACATATCCGCAGTAAGTGCTAGCTCCATTACTAAATGGTATGGCATACGTTTTGGAAGTCGAAATAGGCCGCCACCTACAGCAACAAGATTATGACGGACTTCAGGAAGTCCTAATCGAGCATTATTAGCAGCTACAATCATGTCACATGACAAGCAAAGTTCCATTCCACCAGCTACTGCATATCCCTCAACTGCTGCAATCACCGGCTTTTTTGGTGGTTTTGCAAAAATACCAAATCCTCCACGTTCAGTAGAAGCACGTTCTCCCCGCGCTGCTGCTTTTAGATCTGCACCTGCAGAAAAAGTTCCGCCTGCACCAGTAATAATCGCAATAAATAATTTAGGGTCTTCTTCAAATCGATCAATTGCTTTATTCATTTGTGTTGCTGTAGCTAAATCAAAAGCATTTTTAGCTTCAGGTCTGTTAATGGTAATGATAAAAATATTTCCTCTTTTTTCAGTTAAAATTAAATTTTCTTGATTACTCATAAATATTTCCCCCTTAGTGAAGATATAGAAAAGGAATCTAAGTTACATAAACGCTCTATATAATTTAAATATTCAGAAAATACAAAAACCCTTTTAAACCGTTTTGGGCACCTTATATTTCCCAATTAGATTCTTAGTAAATTCAAGTAGTTCTTGTTCGCTAATCTTCATTTCTTGTTTTAAGATGACTTCGCCATGAACGGCTTCTCCCCATTTTTCATCCGGAATTCCAACCACTGCTGATTGCTGGACTGCTTGATGAGAGCTCAAAGTATTTACCACCTCAATTGACCCAAACCCTTGTAAGAATGTATTTCTAAGTTTATTCTGCAAAAACTCTAATTTTGCAGAACTCATAGGAGATGCTCCGTAAATCACAGCCTCTAAACTGTTAAATCAAAAGCTCTTCATATCCATTCTTCGCTAGTAAAATAAATAGTGTTATTAATAGCATCTTTCTTTACTATTTAAAAGCACTTATTCCAGTAAGTTCGCGCCCCATAATTAATTGTTGGATCTGCGTTGTTCCTTCTGGAATTGGAAGGATTCTTGCACTTCTGTATAAACGCTCAAGCGGAAATTCAGAAGTTAGCCCATAAGCTCCATGTATTTGAATGGCATCTGATGTGACACGAACGGCCATTTCTGCCGCAAATGCCTTAGCCATTGATGTTTCCAATCGACAATGTTTCCCTTTATTCACCATATCTAATGCGCGATATGCTAGAAGTCTGGCAGCATCAATATCGGTCTTCATATCAGCAAGCATTTCCTGAATTAATTGGAAAGAACCAATTTTTTTCCCGAATTGCTCACGCTCTTTAACGTATTGTAACGAGTACTCCAATGCTTTATCAGCAATTGTAATTGCGTGTATAGCAACAAAGCAGCGCCAAACGTGGAATCCTTTTAGTTTACCTTTGTGCCCTTCACCTTCTGGAACTAATAAATTCTCTTTTGGAACCCGAAGGTTATCAAAATAAAGCTCAGCTAAGTCGCCTCCTTCAAACCCCATCAATTTTATAGGTCTTGACTCAAATGGCGTCTCATTACGGTCAACTAGAATAGTTCCTACCCCCTGACTTCCCTTGGAACGATCAAACTGTACAGAAACACCGATATAATCCGCATGGATTCCATTCGTGATAAACGTTTTAGTACCATTAATCACCCAATGGTCTCCATCCAAATAAGCAGTTGTTTGAATTTCCGCTTGATTAGAACCAACGTTTGGTTCTGTATTAGCAGAACATCCTGTCTTATCACCTGACAAGAGACCAGGTAAAAACTTCTCTTTCTGATAAGCAGAACCATTATTAGCAATTGCTCTTGCCAATCCCGGAGAAACACCACCAATTCCTTTTAGTTCATGTGGCAATTCCTCATAAATCAGGGCATACGTCATTACATCAAGACCAGCACCTCCAAGCTCTTCAGGAATTGTTGTCCCAAGGAGTCCGTAAGGCTTTATCGCTTTCATTACTTTGGTTAAATACTCCTTCGTAATTGGCTTTCCCTCTTGCTCTTTTATCATTGGCTCCAATACTTCTTTAGAGACCTTTCTCATCGTTTGCTTTAGCATCAACTGTTCTTCTGTGAAATCAAAATTCATGTAATTTTCCTCCCTTTTATCGATACAGTGAGTCAATAGTGGAAATAAGGATCAATTTACCTTCAAGGAATAGAATCTCTACTCATGAAGGTAAATTGTCCACACCATCCATTTTCCCTGTAGGACTTATAATGAAAAAATGTTTACTGCACAAATGCCACCTGCACCTTGCGTATGTGCTAAGCCCACTTTCGGATTATTTTGCACTTGTCTTTGACCAGCTTCCCCACGTAACTGCCAAGCTATTTCACAAACTTGAGCTACACCTGTCATCCCTAAAGGATGACCGCGTGATTGTAAACCACCGCTTGGGCTAACTGGTAAACTTCCAGTTATTTCAGTTACGCCTTCATCAATGAGACTTCCAGATTCCCCTGGTGCACAGAAACCAAGAGCTTCATAATGAAGTAGCTCACCAATTGTAAACGCATCATGAACTTCTGCTAGACTAATATCTTTAGGACCAAGTCCTGCCATTTGATAGGCAATATTAGCTGTTCTTGTTGTTAAATCGATATCTTCTAAAATCGTTTCTGTTTGCACAGCTGTACCAACGAATTTAATTGGGTCTTGATTTCTATTTTTCTTCATAACATTTTCAGATACTAAAATAACAGCTGCTGCTCCGTCACTCGTAGGACATGCCTGTAATAAAGTTAATGGATCGGCAATCGGACGTGATTGTAATACTTCTTCTAATGTGAAGTTCTTTTGATAATGAGCATATGGATTATAGGTACCATTCTTGTGATTCTTAACGGAGACCTTCGCCATTTGCTCAGGCGTTGTGCCATATTCATACATATGCCTTTGTGCTTTTTGGGCATATTCAGATGGCATTACCTGTAACCCTAATTTATCTTCATAAGATCGTTCTTCACCCTTATTTGCGTCAATTACGCCTCTTTTCATTTTTTCAAACCCAACCACCAAGACTACATCATATTTACCATAAGCGATATCATAATAGGCATGATGTAGTGCTGTTGAACCACTTGCACAGGCATTTTCTACATTTGTAACATTTAATCCTGTAATTCCAATCTGGGAAAAGACTTTCTGACCAGCTGATGGTCCTTGCATAACATGTGCTGCATACGCAGCCTGAACATCGCGCCATTTCATACCCGCATCCTGCAGTGCATTCATACAGGCTTCCGCTGCTTTAGTTTCGATTTTCTCTGTATAACGACCACATTTTACCATTCCAACACCTTGGACATATACATTTCTCATGATTTATCCCCCTTTTTAACCTACTGGACAGAACCGATAGATTTTCACTTTTTCCCCTTGCTCATTGATCATGACATGTGGTTCAACCTGCATTTTCGTTCCAATCTGCAGTGGAGATAGTTCATCATTTTTAATTTGTGTTTTTACGATTACTCCTTCAGGTAATTTCACCCTTCCTACGGTATAAGGAACCTTATCCTTCCACCAAGGGGGACCCTGCCTAATAATCGTATAGGTATATAATTCGCCCTCTTGCGATAAAGCTGTTCTTTCCATTTCATGACTGCATCTTGGACAATAAGATTGAGCAGGAAAAGCATATTGATTGCAGTCAGGGCATTTACTTCCAATTAACCTAGCATCTTGATCCATTACACCTTCTTCAAATAGTGGAATCTCCGCCATTGATTTTTCCAAACTAAACACCTTCCTTTTATAAAATAAGAATTCCAACAGTGGGGGTTTTCTTTCATCCCCCACTGGGAAAGTTAAACTAAAGGACTAATAGGGGCTAATGTTCACTCATTATCTTTTTTGAGCCCGCGAGGTAGGGGTCTTATTGCCGGTTAACCTTAAAAAGAGGCTATTGTTACTGACTATATATCCGGAAGCATCACCCCTCTAATAGCTTCTAAATGACTTAATTTTTCAATTACTGCTTATTTAAATGCACTCATACCAGTTAGTTCACGCCCCATAATCAACTTTTGAATCTGGGATGTTCCTTCAGGAATAGTTAATATCTTTGCATTTCGATAGAGGCGTTCTAACGGAAATTCAGTAGTCAATCCGTAGGCACCGTGAATCTGAATGGCATTTGATGTAACACGAACAGCCATCTCTGTTGCAAATTGTTTAGCCATCGAACTCTCAAGCCGACTATTTTTCCCTTTGGTAACCATATCTAATGCTCGATAGGCTAGTAGCTTAGAAATATCAAGATCGGTTTTCATATCTGCTAACAATTTCTGAATTAACTGAAAGGATCCAATTGGTTTGCCGAACTGCTGCCTTTCCTTGACATATTTTAGAGAATGTTCCAATGCTTTCTCAGCGATAGAGTTTGCATGAACGGCAACAAAGCATCTCCAAGTATGAAAACCTACCATTTTATGCTTATAACCTTCACCAGGAGGTACGATGAGGTTTTCCTTTGGAACACGGAGATCATCAAAATGAAGCTCCGCTAACTCTGCCAAATCTCCTCCTTTAAGTCCCAGCAAATGAATTCTTTTGGATTCAAATGATGTTTCATTTCGATCAACTAGTATCATTCCGATACCCTTAGAACCCTTGCTACGGTCAAATTGGACAGCAACACTTACATAATCTGCAAATTCACCATTTGTAATAAAGGTTTTTGTTCCATTGATCACCCAACTGTCTCCATCTAGATAAGCTGATGTTTGAATTTCAGATGCGCTTGAGCCAACATTTGGTTCCGTATTTGCTGAACAACCAATCTTGTCTCCTGATAACAGTCCAGGCAGAAACTTATTACAATGACACTCATTCCCGTGATCTGCTATCATTCTGGCAAGACCAGAGGAGATCCCAACAATCCCTTAGAATTCAACTGGAAGCTCTTCATAAATCAATCCATATGTCATTACGTCAAGCCCATCCCCTCCCAATTCTTTAGGAATGGTAGTGCCTAGGAACCCATATGGCTTTAATTCTTTTAAAATATTAATCATAAAATCTTTGGAGTACGGTTTATCCTGACCTTCTCTAGCAATCGCTGGCTCCAATACTTCTTTTGACAATTTCTTGACCGTTTGCTTAAGCATGATTTGCTCACCTGTAAAATCAAAATTCATAATCATCATCCTCCAGTTGCAGCGAACAAATTACTTGCACTTTTTATTTATCAAGCCAAACATTCTTCATATGGATATACCCGTATGATGCATGTTCATGCCATGCCTGTAAATATGGAGGTATCGGCAAAGTTCTATACTGTGTTACAATTGGCATCGGATTTAAGACATGCTTTAAGATATACCTTTGCGCTTCATGTACTTTTGCCTTTCTCGCATCCACATCTAGAAGTACTCGTTGTTCTTCAAGAATTTTATCCAACTCTGGATAACTGTCGCCGAAATAATTCCCTACACCATTAGTATGGAATTGATAATATAACCACTCATCAACCTCTTGATATCTAGTGATATAACCAAACTTCAGTTCAAAATCTCCAGCTCTCCATCTTTCAATGAATGATCCATATTCAGCAACTTCAATTTCTGCATTAATGCCAATCGCTTTTAGATCTTCCGCCACCCATTGTGCCAAACGAACTAGTTCCTCACCGTAAGCTTCAGTTGTCATAATTACTGTGTCAAAGCCGTTAGGGAAACCAGCATCAGCTAATAGTTGCTTTGCTTTTTCAGGATCATATGCTAGAAGCTCTTCTCTTTCTTCTATTGGTAGTGACCAGTCTCCCATTGTTGGATTAACCGGGGCACTTATTTCCCCACCGCCATAAATACGATCAACTGCATTTTGTCTATCGATTGCCATACTAATTGCTTGACGAACACGTTCATCTTTAAATTTTTCATGCTTCATCCCCATGGCCAACTGAGATTGTGTCGCATATAGTTTTCTATTCTCAATCGTATCTGGATTTGTTCGTTTTAGATTTTCCCAATCTTCCGGCGATATCTCACTCATATATTCGATTTGGCCTGTTCTAAATGCAGCAATTCGTGCAGCTTGATCTGGAATTATCATAATGTCAACTCCATCAAGATATGGTTTACCTTCTTCAAAGTAGTTGGGATTACGAACATACGACGCTTTAATATTTTTGTCCCATTTTTCTAACATAAATGGTCCTGTACCAATCGCTTCCTCCGCTAAATTAATTTGACCTTCTATCGCTTCTTTTGGCAGAATCCACATAAAATGGCTTGCCATATTGGTTAAGAATGGAGCAAAGACTGTTTTTAAGTTAAAGACAACCGTTTGCTCATCCGGTGCCTCAATGCTTTCAACCGCGTCCAAAAGGTTTAATTGGTGTCCTGGCTGGTTTAATATGTTTTCCATCGTAGCGACAACATCTTCAGCTACTACTTTTCGTCCATTTACCGGCGGAAGATCATGCCAATAGGCTTCACGCAAGTGGAATGTGTAAGTTTTACCATCCTCCGAAACTTCCCATTCCTCTGCCAAATCCGGAACGATCGTAGCATCTGCGTAAGCTGCATCTGGACCAGTTTTGAATGTCACTAATTTATTATAAACAAGACCGGCACGGTCATGTACCTGATAGGTCGCTGATTCATGCGGATCTAAGGTTAAGGCGTCTGCAGGCATTGCAACTGTAACAGTTCCTCCGTACTTAGGTTCATCTGATTGACTACTATCTGAAGATGACGGATTTTCTGACTCATTCGACTCTTTTGCTGTTTCTTTCCCACCCGAGCATGCGGCAAGAGTGAGTGTTAACAGTAAGAGAAAACTGAAACACATCCATTTTAAACGTTGATTCATGTTCTTTTCCCCCTTGAACAAAATGTTCTTTTTAAATAATTTGATTTTATGAAGATAACTTTGGATCTAGGAAATCACGTAATGCATCACCAAGCAAGTTGAATGCTAAAACAGAAAAGCTCAATGCCAGCCCTGGGAAAATTACAAGCCATGGAGCACTCTCCATATAACGACTAGCATTACTAAGCATTAAACCCCATGAAGGATTTGGAGGTGGCGTACCAATTCCCAAAAAACTTAAGGATGCTTCTGCAATAATTGCCTGCCCAAAGGTTAAGCTCGCTAAAACAATAATCGGTGCAAGTGTATTCGGTAAGCCATGTTTCCAGATAATTCGAAGTGGACTTGAACCAATTGATTTGGACGCTTCGACAAAATTCATTTCTTTAATCCTTAACATTTCACCCCTGACAATTCTTGCAAATCGAGGAATCTCTATCACGACAAGGGCAATGATGACATTTTGAATGGATGGACCTAATAGTGCTGCTATGAACAGAGCCAATATTAAGGCCGGCACTGCCATAATTGCATCCATAATCCGCTGGATTAACATATCTATCTTTCCACCAAAGTATCCGGAAATTAATCCTACTAGAACTCCTATAACTAAAGAAATTACAACTGATGCGAATCCTACGATAAGTGAAATTCTTGAACCATAGACAATCCGGCTAAAAACGTCACGTCCTAAATCATCGGTTCCCATCAGATAGGTCGCACTAGGTGCAGCCAAAAATGCATCACGGTTCTGTGCGGTTGGATCATTTGGAGCAATAACCGGAGCAAAGATTGCAAATAGAACAATGAATAGGATAAATAAAATTGATATCGAACCAACTTTTTGTGTAAGAATAAAACGCTTACAATCCTTAAAAAACTTTAGTGTTCTTGCATTCTTTCTAACAATAACTTGACTTTGAGAGCTAATTTGAACCTCTTGCATGCCTTCACATCCTTTCTACTAAAGAAATGAACCTACTAGCTATTACGAATTCTAGGGTCAACCCAGCCATACATGATATCTACGATCAGATTAACAAGTAAGAACATTGCACCAAAGACTAGTACTGATGCCTGAACAACAGGATAGTCTCTCAATGTAACAGTCTCAAAAATCAAACTTCCTAACCCTGGCAGTGAAAAGATTGATTCTAATACAACAGTACCGCCAAGAAGATAGCCCACTTGTAAACCAATGAGAGTGATAACAGATACAAGGGAATTTCTAAGGGCGTGCTTATAAATGACGATTCTTTCCTTGGCTCCTTTTGAACGAATAGTACGAATAAAGTCTGAATGTAATACTTCTAATAATGCTGAACGGGTCATCCTGACAATACTTGCACTCAGTGTCATTGCGAGACAAATTGCGGGTAGAATCATTTGCTGCAAGTTTGCAATTGGGTCAACTGTAAAGGGTTGATAACTTAATGGCGGCATCCAATTAAAGGTTAATGACAAGAATGTTAAGAGAATTAGACCTACCCAGAAGTTCGGTACTGATAACCCACCTACAGAGATCAATCGCAGGAAATGATCAATAAATTTATTATGTTTTACTGCAGAAATTACACCGATCGGAATCCCAATCAAAATAGCTAGGACAACGGAAATGAAAGTTAATTCAAGTGTGATTGGTAAACGTTCTGCGATCATCTCAACTACAGGTCGATCTGACCAAAATGAGGACCCCAAGTCTCCCTGTACTGCACCTGTTACCCAATCTACTAGCTGGACAAATACATTCTTATCCAATCCTAATTCAGCTTGTAATGCTGCAACCTGTTCTTCTGAAGCAGCCCCAGCTTCTTGTAATTGAAGCGTTACTGCATCACCGGGAACAGCTCTGATCATGACAAATATAAATGTGACCATAATAAGTAAAACTACTAAACCAAATAATAATCTACGAATAATGTATTCTCCCACAAGATCACCTCTCTTAATACAGATGGCAAGAAACCAAATGTCCTGACCCCATATCCTTCAAGTCTGGTTTCTTCTGTTTGCAAATATCCATCGCTTTAGGACATCTCGTATGGAATTTACAGCCCGATGGTGGATTGGATGGACTTGGAACTTCACCTTTTAAAATGATTCGATCGGGTTGTCTTGTTGGATCTGCTACAGGAACTGCAGATATCAGCGCCTGTGAATAAGGATGCATTGGTTGATCGAATAATACTTCCGATTCAGCTACTTCTACTATTTCTCCTAAATACATGACAGATACCCTATCACAAATATACTTCACTACATTCAGATCATGAGAGATAAATAGATAGGAAAGTCCCATTTTTCTTTGTAAATCTTTTAATAAATTAAGAATTTGCGCTTGGACAGAAACATCTAACGCAGATACAGCCTCATCACAAATTAGTAAATCAGGATTTGTCGCTAAAGCTCGAGCAATCCCTATTCTCTGCCTTTGGCCCCCTGAAAATTGATGTGGAAACTTTTGAATATCGCTAGGATTTAGACCAACTGTCTCTAATAATTCTGCAATTCTTTCATGTTTTTCTTTTCCACTAGCAATACCATGTACCTCTAACGGTTCTCCAATAATGTCAAGTACGGTCATTCTTGGATTGAGTGAGCTATATGGATCTTGAAAAACAAATTGGATGCGCTGTCTAATCGCTTTCATCGTTTGACTATTTACTTGGTCCAAATCCTGTCCGGCAAATGACACAGTCCCTGCAGTTGATTGCAATAGCCTAGTAACCAAACGTCCAACAGTTGATTTTCCACAGCCTGATTCTCCAACAAGCCCCAATGTTTCACCTCTATAAATATCAAATGAAACATCATTAACAGCTTGAACATAGCCTACTGTTTTTGAAAAAAGACCCTTTTTAATCGGAAAATGCTTTTTTAATTTTCCAACGCTTAGGAGCAATTCTTTCTTTTCTACGGAATGGGTAGCAGAATGCTCAGTAAGCCCTTCATTAATTTCATCCTCTTTATTGATTAACGACAGCATTTCTTGTTCTGCTTCGGGATCCTTAAGCCAACATTTGCTGTAATGATCATCACCTAACTCCATCATCGGCGGCTCTTCTGTCGCACATTTACTGCTAGCGTATGAACAGCGCAGATGAAACCGACATCCAGAGGGCATTTCAGTAAGGCTCGGAACCGAACCTTTTATTGTATTTAGCCGCTGTGATCGATCAGTTTCAATTCTAGGGATACTTTTCAATAAGGCTTTCGTATAAGGATGCTGGGGATCGGCAAATAAATTTTTAACGCTAGCTTCTTCCACTACCTGTCCCGCATAGACAACCACAACCCGATCAGCCATCTCCGCTACAACTCCAAGGTCATGTGTAACGATTATAATAGACGTCCCCATTTGCTTCTGAAGATCCTTTAATAGAGTCATAATTTGCGCTTGCACAGTAACGTCTAAAGCTGTTGTAGGCTCATCTGCGATAAGTAAATTGGGCTTGCATGCTAATGCAATCGCTATCATTACACGTTGCCTTTGACCTCCAGATAATTGGTGTGGAAAGTTATTGATCCGACTTTCCGGATCTGGAAGACCGACAAGTCGTAATAATTCGATGGCGCGTTTTTCGTATTCTTTTTTTGGTAGTTTCTCATGAATTCGGATGGCCTCGATGATTTGATCACCAATGGTAAAGACGGGATCTAAACAAGTCATTGGATCCTGGAAAATCATTGAAATTTCTTTGCCTCGAATTTTACGAATTTCCTCATCAGTCATTTCATTCAATTTCAAATCATTAAACAATATTGATCCTGATGCTACTTTACCTGCTCCCTCTAGTAGTTTAATAATTGATAATGCGGAAACACTTTTACCAGATCCTGACTCACCAACTATAGCGAGAGTCTCTCCTTTTGCAACACTAAGTGATACCCCGCTGACCGCTTCTAATGGTCCGGATCTAGTTTGAAAAACGGTTCTTATATCATCTACCTTTAGTAGTACATCAGAGTTCTGCACGGAAACATATACCCCCTTCATAATTTGTATATTTTTTTAGCGCTATTATTTTGTGAATCTTACTTTTAAATGTAGGAACTGATATCATCTATCTTATCTACTAGTAGAAGTCATATTATTTACAAATTGTGTGTTAAAAGGATGGTTAAATATATGAATGATGTAGAATTTAAAAAGATTAATTCAGGATTATTATGAGGGCCGGAAGTAATATATTTGTTTATTATTAATATTTTTAATATTCTCAATATTTTCTTAATCTTATTACATAGTTGTATTGTTGTAAAATAGTTATAATTTATAGTTATTATAGATTTGCATTATATCTTCCCTTATACATTCTAAATGTATTAAGTACGAAAGATTGAATGGAGCCAATGCTAGCTTACTTTCCTTTGAAAACGGGCTTTTCTTTTTCTAGAAAAGCTGCCACACCTTCCTTATGATCCTCCGTTTCTTTAAGGATGGCCATATGAGAAGAAATCATATCAAGAGCTGTCTCTAATTGCATATCCGAAGCATTCCTTACCGACCTTTTCATCATTCTTATTGCTAGTTGAGGACCTTCTGCAATTCTTTTAGCTAAGTCTAATGTTTTTTCCATGAAGACTTCTGTAGGAAATACATGATTGACAAGACCAATACGCAGCGCTTCCTCAGCATCTACAAAATCTCCTGTCCAAAGAAGTTCATAGGCTTTGCTTTGGCCAATAAGTTTTGGTAAGAAAAAAGCTCCTCCATCTCCTGGAACCAATCCTACTTTTACATATCCTTCGCTTACTCGAGCTGTATCTGCCATTGTTCTAAAGTCTGTCATTAAAGCCATATCAAGCCCTGCCCCTACAGCGACTCCATTAATTGCTGCGATTACAGGTTTATCGATATCTTTCAGGATCAATGGAATTCTATGGATATGTTCCCAAAGAACATTTTTAAAATCTAGTGGGGTCGAAGTTCCCTCTGCTAGATTTCCCACTTCTCCACCAGAACAGAATGCATCTCCTGCACCCGTGATAACGATCACATTGACATTCTCATTATTTTTAGCTTCTTCTAGAGCTGCGAACCAAGTATCGATCATATCCTGATTAAATGCATTCTTTTTTTCCGGGCGATTTAGTGTAATAATTTTTACTTTATCTTCGATATGTGTAAGTATTGTTGACGACATAATACAGTTATGTTTTGAATTGTTATCGGGAATCTAAAACGAAAATGATTATATTTAAAAAAACAACCGATGTGTTTGTTTCATCACCTCGGTTGAATTGTTGTGAATGATTATAATGATGCACCACCGTCAACAGTAATAACTTGCCCTGTAATAAACTTACAGGCTTCACTTGCTAGTAAGAGGGCAGTAGCCTGAAGTGACTCAGGGTCGCCTGTTCTTTTCATTGGATTTCCCAATACTAATCTTTCTTTAGGTGCATGCTTTGACATATTTGTTTCATATATACCAGGTGCAATGGCATTTACATAGATTCCATATTCAACCCATTTTCTTGCAAGATCTCTTGTCAAATGATGAACAGCTGCTTTGCTTGTACTATAACCAATCGCATTTAGCTGATCGGAAGACTTTCCTCTTAAACCAGCAATGGATCCAATATTGATAATCTTCCCATAACCACGGCGAATCATATGATTTCCGACCGTCTTTGACATAAGAAATGTTCCTGTGACATTTACGTCTATTACTTTTTTCCAAGCTTCAAGTGGCATATTCTCAGCATCTGCCCCCCATGTAGCTCCACTATTGTTTACCAAGATGTCAATTTTCCCGAAATCACCTAGGACTTTTTCTACAGTATTAATGACGTCTTCCTCATGTGCAATATTACATGCATAAGCAGCTGTTTTAACTTTATATTTTTCATTTAAATATTTAGCACTTCTCTCACAATTTTCTAGTTTGCGAGAGCAAAGGGCAATATTAGCACCATGGTCTGCAAAAGCCTCTGCTATAATTAGACCAAGTCCAACTCCCCCACCAGTAATTAGTGCAGTACGACCTTGTAAATTAAATAGTGATTTGGCAATTTAATTTCTCCTTATTTCATATTTGGGCGAATAACTTTGAAGGTTCCAATTGTTATTGCAAGTAAGGTATCTTTACAATCTCTAATCTCACCTTCTGCAGTGATGATACTCTTTCCAACCTTCACTACTTTAGCGGTTGCATACAATGTGTCGCCCTCCTTTAAAGGAGCCAAAAAATTAATGCTAGAATTGATTGTTACCGTTGACTTGTTTGTTACAGTTTTAATTGTAGCCCCCATAACAGTATCGAGAATAGAAAAATAAACTCCTCCATGTACGACATCATTTGCATTTTTATGATGTGGGCCAATTTGTAATGAACAATGGACCACACCTTTTTCAGGCCTTTCTATCTTTACCCCTAAGAAATTATTAAAGGGGCTTCTTGCTTTTTGGCTTACTTTAATGGACTTTTCCATTCAATTACTTAGAGCCTCCTTTGTTTTTTGAATAATCAGAACTTTTAATCCGCTATTTATATATTTCTCGTTCTTTCTCTCCAAAAAGGTTCACGTAATTCCCTTCTCATCACTTTACCATAGGGATTAACAGGAATTGATTCTACAAACTCAATTGATTTTGGTTTTTTGTAACTAGCTATCTTACTTTTCACAAACTCAATGATTTCACTTTCTGTGGCTTCATGACCATCTTTTAAAACAACAAATGCTTTAACCGCTTCTCCCCACTCATCATCTGGTACACCAATTACTGCAGACTGAAAAATCGCATTATGAGCATGTAAGGCTTCCTCTACTTCTCTTGGATATATATTAAAACCACCACTAATAATCATGTCATGTTTACGATCGACGATAAAAAGGTATCTATCCTCGTCCATGAAGCCCATATCACCAGTGCGTAGCCAACCATCTTGCAGGCGCTCTTCAGTAGCCAAAGGATTTTTCCAATATCCTTTCATGACGTGGTTACCTTTAACAGTAATTTCCCCCACTTTTCCCTGTGGCAATTCATTCCCTTCGTTATCCAGTATTTTTATCTGTATTAATGTCAGTTCTCTTCCAGCAGATGATAGCCGGCCAACTTCTTTCTCATTACCGTCAATTTTATGATCTTCCTTTGATAGTAAAACACACTGTGCACCAGCCTCAGTTAAACCATATCCTTGAGCGAAAATATTTCCAAGTTTCTTTTGCGCTTGCTTTAGGTGCTCAACAGGCATTGGAGCAGCTCCGTATAAGATCGTTTTAAGGGAGGATAAATCATATTCATGAAGCTTAGGATAATTGATCAAAAAAAGAATCATCGTTGGTACCATCATTAAGGTTGTTCCTTTTTCCGTTTGAATCGTCTCTAAAAGTAATTTTGGATCAAACTCCGGTAAAATTACATTTACAGCCCCCTTCATAAAGTGAGGCAGCATTAAAGCACCACTAGCATGAGTAATTGGCCCAACATGAATAACTACGTCATCTTTTTCAGGTCTTGTTGAATCTAATATCTGATTAATTGCACTTGCAACATGATTTTTTTCAGTTACCATGACACCCTTAGGGAGTCCGGTTGTCCCCGAAGTATAACGAATAGACGAAAGATCCTCTTCATTGATCTGTATCATCGGATCTATGTTTGATTGACTGTTCAAAAGGAATTCATAGTCTCTAAAATCTTCTGTTCCCCCTCCAACGCGAATATAGTTTTTAACAATTGGTAACTGGGGTTTTATATCTTTGATGATATCAGTAAATTCTTCTCCGAAGATGACAGTGTTAGCTTCGGAATGATTTAGCATATATGCATGTTCATTCCCTGACAATCTGGCATTTAGCGGAACAAGAACAAATCCAGCTTTTGCAAAAGCAAAATTACATTCCATTCCTTGGAGGGAGTTGTGTAAAAGAACACCTACTCTGTCACCCTTTTTTACTCCTAAAGAAAGCAAAGCATTCTGTAATCGATTTAAGCGATCATCAAATTGCGCAAACGTTAACCTTACTTCTCCGGAAACTACCGCCAATTCATCGCTAAAACGTTGAACGGCACGACGGATAAGATAATCACTAGTAACTTGTAATCCCATATTATCCCCCTCATTTACTCACTAATTTAAAAATAATTTTAGATGTATTTGTCAACCTCTAGTGCTATATAATATGGCACGCAGCTTTATGGTCACCTTTAATTTCCTTATATTCAGGGTATATTTCTGCACATTTTTCCGTTTTAAATGGGCAACGAGTATGAAAATGACAACCCTTTGGTGGATTTTTTGGACTGGGAACATCCCCAGTTAAAATAATTCGCTGTTTTTTATCTTTTAATTTCGGATCTGCAATGGGTACTGAAGACATTAGTGCTTTCGTATAAGGGTGTTGCGGATTTTGAAATACTTCCTCCCTTGAACCCATCTCAACAATTCTTCCTAAATACATGACTGCAACTCGATCACTAATATGTTCGACAACACTAAGATCATGAGAGATAAAAATGTATGTTAAATTAAATTTCTTTTGCAATTCTTCTAGTAGGTTAAGTATTTGAGATTGTATGGAAACATCTAAGGCAGAAACAGGCTCATCACAGACGATTAGTTGAGGATTCAATGCTAATGCCCTAGCAATTCCTATGCGTTGCCTTTGTCCACCAGAAAATTCATGTGGATACCTATATAGATGATGCGGCCCTAAACCTACTAAATCTAGCAGTTCTAGTACTCTTGTTTCCATTTCTTCATTCGTCATTTTTCTATTAATGACAAGGGGCTCACTGATAATCTTCTTTATAGTATGTTTTGGATTTAACGAACTGTAAGTATCTTGAAAAATAATCTGGATGTTTTTACGTAAATCCCTTAATTCATTTCGATTCTTATCCAGCATATTTTCTTCATTAAAAATGATTTTTCCGGAAGTTGGTTCAGTCAATCGCAGTAAACTCATACCAACTGTACTCTTTCCGCAACCAGATTCTCCAACAATGCTGAATGTCTCACCTTTTTTTACGGTAAAACTAACACCATCCACTGCTTTTACTTCTCCGGTTGTCTTACCAAATACTCCGTTTTTGATAGGGAAATGCTTTTTCAACTCTTGAACGACCATAAGATCTTCTTTTTCATTTTCTATAATAACTTGTTCCAACAGCGCACCCTCCTGCCCTCTTGAATTTCTTCAAGCTTTGGTTCCGACTCAAAGCATTTATCTGTAGCAAACTCACAGCGTGGATTAAAGCGGCACCCTTTTGGCATATTTTCACGATCAGGCACCATTCCGTCGATAACATGAAGTTTTTCTTTCGGACTACCTAGTCTTGGAGCTGAGAGCATAAGACCTCGGGTATATGGATGAAGAGGCTGCTCAAATATGTCTTCTACTTTGCCTTCTTCAACAATTTGACCGGCATACATGACAATGGCTCGTTGACAAGTTTCTGCAACAACCCCTAGATCATGTGTTATCATCACAACACTCATATTAAAATCTTTTTGTAATTCCAAGATTAAATCTAGAATCTGCGCTTGGATTGTAACATCTAAAGCCGTTGTTGGTTCGTCAGCAATAAGAATTTTGGGATTACATGCAAGAGCCATCGCAATCATTACTCTTTGCCTCATTCCACCAGACAACTCATGAGGGTAAGCCTTGAGTTTCTCTTCTGGATCGGGTATTTTCACTTTTTGTAAAACTTCTATCGATCTTTTCTTTATTTCTGCAGCATTATAGTTTGTATGGTACTTAAACACTTCTGCAATTTGATTGCCTATCGTAAAAGAAGGATTGAGTGATGTAAGTGGCTCTTGGAAAATCATTGCCATATCCTTCCCACGAATTTGATTCATTTTTTTCGTTGTAAACGAAGTCAGATCTTTTCCGTCAAAAATAATGCTTCCTGAACTAAGCTTAATATTTTGAGGAAGCAAGCCCATTATTGAAAGCGCAGTCATACTTTTCCCACAACCACTTTCACCTACGACGGCCAATGTTTCACCTTGTTTTACCTGAAAGCTAATATTATCTAATATCGAATTGATTTGATTATTGTCAGGGCCAACTTTAAGGTCCTTAATTTCCATTAATGTTGTCATTTCAGCTCCCCCTATTTGCGTTTTTTACTAATATGTGGATCGAGTGCATCTCTAAGTGCATCCCCCACTAGATTGAAAGAAATAGATACAATAATCAGTGCCAAGCCTGGATAAATCGCTAGTGCTGGTTTAGTTGCTACATGTGGGAACCCATCCATAATCATATTTCCCCACGTGGCTGTTGGTGGCTGAATACCTAAACCTAAGAAGCTTAAACTTGCTTCAACCATAATCGCTGAAGTCATATGCAAAGCAGAGATTACCAAGAATGAACTAAGTACGTTTGGAAGGATATGAGATATAAGAATCCTTATCGTCCCACTTCCCATGGAAATTGCTGCTTTTACAAATTCCTTTTCTTTTACATCAAGAGTCGACCCACGAGCAATCCTCGCACAACTAGGAAGAAGTCCCACTGTAATCACTAAAATAAGAGTATAAATATTAGAACCAGCAGCAACTAACACCATTAAACCTAGTAATAAAAGTGGAATCGTTTGAATTGATTCTAGCACTCTCATTAAAATATCATCTAATTTTCCACCTTTATATCCAGCGATCATTCCGATCGCAAAACCGATTACACTACTTAGTGCAACAGAAATCACACCAACCAACATTGATGTTCGTGCACCATAAATGATTCGACTCAGGACATCCCTACCGTAAATATCAGTCCCTAGCCAATGTTCTGATGAAGAGGACTTCATTCGGTTTATGACATCTTGAGTATTCGGATCGTAAGGAGCAACAAGGGGAGCTGCAATTGCCATAATGCTCACAATGATTAATACCCATAGAGCAATCATTCCAATTTTATTACCTCGAAAGGCAGCCCATTCTGCCGACTTTCTTTTACTGTTTTTTTTGATTACATTTAGATCTTCAACTTCTTTTATAATCGTTCTTTCCATCATCTTGGCCTCCCTTCCTTTTAGCTAGGTCGAATTCTAGGATTTATGATCGAATAACTGATATCAACTAATAGATTCACGACCATGACTGCAATTGCAAATAGCACTAAACACCCTTGCAGCACAGGGAAATCACGTGTAGTAATTGCTCCAATAGCTAGACTTCCTAACCCTGGACGACTAAAAATAGATTCTGTAATAACTGCACCGCTTAATAAGCCGGTCATTTGTAAACCAATAACCGTTACAACAGGAATAAGTGTATTTCTTAATACATGTTTGTATATTACTAATTTCTCAGGTATTCCCTTTGCCCATGCTGTACGAATATAATCTTGGTTAATTTCATCTAGCATACTGGAACGTGTATACCTCATAACAGACGCTGATAGAATTAAGCCAATGGTAAGTGACGGCAAGATTAAGTAATAAATTTGGTTTAGAAATCCTTCACCTGTTCCCATCGAAGGAAAAATTGCCATTTTCAGTGAAAATGCTAGAATCATATAAATTCCAAGAAGGAACGGTGGAACCGATAATCCAATGATCGATATGAATCTTAAAAAATTATCAATCTTCGTATTTCTTTTAAGTGCTGAAATTATCCCTAATGGAATCCCAATTACACATCCGAAAATAATACCAAAAAAGGTTAAATTAAGTGTATCGGGAAATACTGCGAATAACTGGGCAGATACGGACTCACCTGAAATAAAAGATTCACCAAAATCAGCCTGAACAATGTCCCCTAAATATGCGAGATATTGTTTCCATAAGGGTTCATTAAGCCCCATTTCTTCACGCAAAGCTTCTACTGCAGCCGGAGTTGCATTATCACCTAGCATCGCAACAGCTGGATCACCAGGGAGAATACGAAGTCCAAAAAAGATAATG
The DNA here is from genome assembly GCF_900156875.1 of Robertmurraya dakarensis. GTDB lineage: Bacteria > Bacillota > Bacilli > Bacillales > Cytobacillaceae > Robertmurraya > Robertmurraya dakarensis. The sequence goes on from NZ_LT707409.1 coordinate 1,409,301, forward strand.
GAAATCGTTAAGAACATTGTCGGCAACGTTACTAAAAGTCGTCGAAAAATAAATTTAAACATCTCCATCTCCTCCATTCTTTTATTTTTTCGAATAATTATTATTTAATTTAGTGAATAGCTAATATTACCAACGAGATGATAACGCTTACAACTAAACTATTACTGTGCTCAATGTTTATCTAGCTAAAGGAAATTTTTAGCCTTTAATCTACTTTTTATTATTGATGTAATAATTTACTTAATTTTCTTAATTATATGATAATTTTATTTTATACAAGCTAAAAAGTAAAATAGGGATATTTTATATCAAATATAAATCTTTTTAATATCTAATAAGAAATATCCTTATCTATCACAATTTAGCTTTATCTGAATGTTCCTCTTGTTTCCCCGATCTGATTTCGATTAATAGTCTTCTGTAGGTAAAAGCATTTTTTCGTTTACTACAATAAAGTAAAAAGTACCCTTTCGGGCACCCTAAAAAGGTTTGTAATGAAGTTCAAGCTAAAATTTTTTAAGATAGCTCCCCAATGCCAACAGTGGAAAAATATACCGATAACTATGATAATGAATATAAAAATCCCCGGCCATGCCCTGACCTTTTGGATAATTTGTTGTCCAATCGTCACGCTCCAAATTTTTGAGTAAGTATTCAACACCTGCTTTAATCGCTTTTGTCGGTTGATCACAAGCAGAAATGAGGGCATCCACTGCCCATGCAGTATGTGTTAAAGTACTGGCCCCAAGAGGTACATACTTGTTTTTGCTGTCGCTTTTACATGACTCGCCCCAGCCGCCGTCTCGGTTTTGAATGCCCTCCAACCAAGCCACAGCTTTTGAAACCCGCCGATGTGTCGGAAGGACTCCAACCGCCATTAACCCTGTAAGAGCAGCCCAAGTTCCGTAAATAAAACAAATTCCCCACCGTCCGTACCAAGATCCATCTTTTTCCTGATGATGAAATAACCATTCCTTCCCTTTTTCCACAGATGGATGATGTTTGGGCAGGTTTGTATACCTTCCGAGGAACTCCAATGTTCGTCCCGTCAGGTCTCCAGACGGCGGATCAGCGAGGATAAATTCCGCTTTTTCGATCGGAAAAAACTTGAGGAGACTGCTGTTTGTATTTTTCTCAAAAGCAGGCCAGCCGCCATCATCATTTTGCATCGATAACACCCACAGTACTCCGCGCTCCCAGGCCTGCCTGTAAGCTGAATGGCTAGGCACCATTCTTGAAAGTGATCTTAAAGACGCTGTTGTATCGTCTACATCTGGATTAAAGGTGTTAATGTCTGAAAATCCCCATCCTCCTGGGAAATCGTGAGGATTATTGATGGCCCAGTCACCATAAAGAGAGTGCTGCCGCTTCAGTAAATAACCGTTTGCTTTCTTAATCATTGAATCATCCGGAGTCACTCCTGCTTCCTGTAAAGCCGTATTGATCAAAGAAGTATTCCAAACAGCAGCGCTTGTATACTGCATATGAGGCAGGCCATCGATTTCACACTTCATGTCCTTCAACCCTTCCACCGCTTTCATAATAGCAGGGTGATTTTTCGGATATTCTAACGAAAGCAAAGCAAAAATCATTAAAAATGTTGAACTAAAATAACTATAAAATGTCCCATCAGATTCAGTGTGGCGGAGCATATACTGTTCGGCTTGCTCGATCGCCATCTTTTTCAGCTGCTGCGGCAAACCAATTAAACATTTAATTCCATCGCTAAGAGTGGAAAAAACTGACCGCCACTCTTCATCAAAAGCAAGATCCTCCTGCTCTCTATTTTTACCAGTATATAAATCGGATAAATCAGGTGATTTCTTATTTTTGAGACTGTACTTTTTTTCAGATAAAATCATAATCGGTGTCAAATTGGCTCTTCCGAAAACAGAAAAGCTGTAAAAATGTATCGGAAAGGTCGGCGGCAGCAAGATCATTTCAACAGGAATAGGGAAAAACGCCGGCCATTTGTATTGCCCTGTAAGTGCAAGCATGATCTTGGTGAGCATATGTGCACCTTCCATTCCTCCATGAGCTAAAATAAACTTTCTCGCCATTTTCAGCCTGGCATCATGACGGTGAAAATACCCTGAATATAACAGGGCGTAATACGCTTCAATGGTGGCAGTGACATTGCCCTCACCCTGCTCATCATAAAATAACTTCCAGGCGCCGTTTTCTTCTTGTTTGCTCAGTATCCTTTCTGACAGACCCTTTATCAGATTTTCATCATCTATTTCCAATGTCCTTAATAAAATAATCATATAGCAATCCGTTGAGATTCCTGTTTCAAAAGGGTAACGCCAGGTTCCATCAGGGTGTTGATCTCCCCTTAATTTATCAATTAACGAGTTCATCCCGTCCTTAATGCGTTTTTCCATGATCTCACCTCATCACTATACATATTCGCTTGGGGCGAAGAGAATTCGCAGGAGGTGGTTTTGGACATCATGTGGTTTTTACCAAAAATAAAAAACCGTCTTCCACAGCATCTTCAAAGAATAAAGAAAGAATTAATAAAAAAGAAAACAGCCTTACCATCAAAAGAAACACTTCCGAGAAAGGATCGCCTGCTACTGCAAGAAATCACAAAACTAACAGAGGAATACAATCTAAATAATGTAACTAGAACGAAAGCTTACTTAGAGTTTTATCAGCGCTGCCCTGAGATTCATTGGGCCTTTTTAGGACATATGGTCTCGCGAAACGGCGGCTGGAATATGACCGATTTAAAAGGAAGTCTGCTGTCACGTCTGCTGACAAAAAAACAACAAGATTCATTCTTTTCCTTCTTAGAACGAGGAAATTGGCTAATCTTCCAAGATGCCTATCCGCAATTCCTCGTTTACGAAGAAAGTCTAAAAAGGGGAATAAACTCATTTTATCTTCTTCCTTACTTACATGTTTCAGCTTTTATGGAAAGTGTCTGGAATTATTTTTGGAAGGACAAAGACAAATACACGCTTACAGTCGCGCTTGTCATTAATGAACAGAGTTATTTAGAATCTAGAATTCTCGCTGATCCCACATTTAAAAAAGAGATTTTTAATAGTCTTGAATTTCAGCTTCAAGATGTTCTTTCCATGAATCACATTCTACTCCCCTTCGAAAATAGTGGCAGAATACAGTTGATCGGGCAGACACTGCACCATTTCGAAAGTCTGCACGAACGAATTCTGTTAGGAAAAAGACTATACGAAATCCTTTTCAGCGATGGACCTAGATTAAGGAAAATTGAAAAGTGGGCAAAATCCACTCCCCATACTGGTTCGAGAAAAGACTATTGGCCGCATCTTTTTCATTCAGTCGATGAAGGCATACCGGGAACTTTCCTAAAGCCCAGACTAATATCCTGCGAGCTGGCCCCGGGATCACCGCGTTTTTACAGTCCTGCTCTACAGTCAGTGTGGAAGGATGTAAAGCATCTTCCAGCGGAAAAGGGGGATTGGTATAAAAATTGGCAGGTCATTTATTATTTGATGAATTACCCGCTAAAAGTAGATGGAGAGATTGAGAATGAATACTGTAAAACAATTGAAAAAATCGAAATCGCAGGAAACACTAAAAAAGTCATATTTGATTGAGTTCCTTCCAGAGATTCTCCTAGCCACCCTCCTTGGAACATATTTAGATTTATATTTTGTTGGTAAAGGACAGTATGCCTTTCCAATGAGACCGCTGCCAGAGATATTTTCTATTAATATTACCTTTACATTAATATCCCTCCCGCTTCTCGTCTATTTCATACTGTTGCTATGCCGAAACTTTCCTGCTTGGAAAAAAGCAATTGTAATTATTGTATCCAGCGTGTTTATGGCCTTTTTTGAAAAACTGGGGGAAGCTTTCGGTTTCTTTATCCACGAAGACTCATGGAAGCATTGGTATTCGCTTGTCGGATACAGCCTCTTTTTTGCCGTCATTTTTTCCTTTCATTCTATAAGAAAAAAACACCTCTCATAATATGCATGAGAGGCGTTACTATCTTTTCACTTAAAGTACCGGGCAATCTCCTCAACAACAGGGATGCTTTGTTTAGCCGACCAATTCATCATCACATTGGTGACCGTTGACTCTACTACTTTTTCATCATGCTGATTATAAATATCCTGCTGCTGAACAAAACTTTTCGTCCCAAGTTTTACCGGTGTTGTTTTGACTTTCAATACATCCCCTAATTTGGCTTCCTTTAAATAGACAATCTCAATTTTTAGCACAACCGTTGTTAGGGATCTTTCCTTCATTTGCTTAAAAGACATCCCCGCTTCACTATACCAATCTCCTCTTGCCTTCTCCAAATAATTCAAATAAACGCTATTATTGACATGCTCCAACTCATCAATATCAGTTTCTTTAACGATTATTTCTGTGACGGTTTCCATTTTTTCACCTGCTTTTTTATTCATTCGAAAAGGAGATTTCCCATATAGACAAAAAAACTAGGAGACCAGCCGCTCCTATGAAGAAATCTTCACTTTATGTAATTTTATTCTAGCACATTACTCCTCTATTTTTCATAATATTCGCTAATCTTTTTCAATACTAGCACTGCTTTTTCAGGACTGGTGAAAATAGGAATCTGATTTTCTCTTAATAGAGCAAAGGCGTTAGAAGCGAGTGTTTCTGAGATAAGCCAGCTTAAGATGATACTTTTATCAGATTTTCTAGTAAGGTCAATGATATCCTTTGCGACTGTGGAAGCAATGGGATCTCCAACTGTGGTGAGCATTAACATAATGCTGTCGATATTTGGATCGTTCAATACAATTTCTAAAGCCTTTTTTAAATTACCAGGATTATTTATGATACTTGCCGTCGTATCAAAGGGATTCTGAACAACGCCAAAGTCAGGAATTACTTGCTTTAAATAGACCTTCGTGCTTTTGGAGAAATCGGGGAGCTGCAGTCCATGCCTGCAGGCAATTGTCTGCAATAATTGTGCAAGCACCTCCAGAGGTGGAAATGACAGCCACATTTTTTCCATGCAGATTTTTAATAGAGAGGAATCCTTTTGCGACTTCAAACATATCTTCTAAAACGTCCACATAGATGGCACCATATTGCTTAAAAACCGTTTCGTATACTTGATAATTTCCTGCTAGACTGCCTGTGTGCGACTGTACTGATTTTTGACCAATAGACGTTCTCCCATTTTTATAAATAATAACTGGTTTTCGATTGTAATTCGCCTTTTGTAAAGAATCAATCAATTTCCTGCCATCCTTGACTCCCTCAAGATAAACACAAATGATTTCTGTCTGTTCATCTTCAGCTAAAAAAGAAAGATAATCAGCTGTATCTAAGTCAGCCTCATTTCCCGAACTGATAAAATGACTGATCCCGATTCCCTCACTCCAAAGCTTGCTTAGTATGCCGCCACCGATTGCTCCGCTTTGTGAAACGAAAGCAATTTTTCCAGACCGCGGGATATTCGGTGTTTCCATCGCCATGCTAAAACTTCCAAAAAAACGTTGATTAGCATTCACAACCCCAATCATATTAGGTCCGCAAATGTAAACCCCTAATTCCTTTGCTCTTTCCAACAGCTTTTGCTGCAGCTCTACACCTTCTCCTCCCATTTCTGCAAACCCTGAAGAATAAACAGCAAGAACGTTAATGCCTTTAGCAGCACATTCCTCGACCACCTTCAAAATCTTTCTCCCCGGCAATACGACTAGAGCTAGATCAATATGATCAGGTAGTTGTTTTACGGATTGATAACACGGCTTCCCGAAGACAGTTTCCTCCTTTGGATTAACCGGATAAATTGAATGAAGACTTTTGTGCTTTGTTAAATAATCCATCAATCGGCCGCCACTTTTATTTTTATGATTGCTTGCCCCAATCACCGCTAATGATCGAGGATACAAAAGTTTTCTTACAGCTTCCATTCTGCTCATTACCAACCTGTCCCCCCTACATCCTTAAATTCTTCCCATACACATTACAGGAACCTCTCTTGAGGTTCCTGTTTCTTATCAAACTGGAATTTCTTTTAAATCACTAGAGATAATCAGCCGAGGTTCAGTAGCTTTTTGAACTTCCTCCACCGACAAACCTGCCGCAATCTCCTTTAGCACTAGTCCCTCCTGTGTTACATCTATAACCGCCATATCTGTAAAAATACGAGTCACGCATTTCAAGGCTGTAACAGGATAGTCAAGCTCCTTCACAATCTTAAACTCACCTTTTTTACTCAAATGGGTCATGGCAATGAACAGTTTTTTTACTCCGATTGCTATATCCATCGCACCGCCAATACTTCCTAGCTTAGCGCCTTTCACCTTCCAGTTAGCTAGATCCCCTTTTTCCGAAACTTGCATGCCGCCTAATACCGCTACATCGATATGCTTCCCTCTAGTCATCGCAAAAGAGTCGGCATGATGACAAAAACTGCCTCCTGGCACCAAAGTCACAGGCAATTTTGAGGCATTCACCAAATCTGGATCCTCTTCACCAGGTTTGGCTAGTGAGCCCATCCCCAAGACTCCCTGCTCACTGTGGTACAAGACTTCAGCGTTATCTGCCACAAAATTGCTGACAAGAACTGGTATGCCAATTCCTAAATTTACAATGTCTCCATCCGTAAGGTCCTCTGCAATCCTCTTAGCAATTTGTTCTCTGGTTAATAATCGATTATCCATTACTGCTCTCTCCTTTTAACCACTCTTTGTACAAAAATGCCAGGAGTGACAATAGACTCTGGATCTAGTTCTCCTACTTCTACAATTTCATCGACTTCGGCAATCGTTACTTTCGCAGCCATTGCCATAATGGGATTAAAATTTCTCCCTGATTTGTTATAGACAAGATTTCCCCATCGATCTGCTTTCTTTGCTTTAATGAAGGCAAAATCTCCTTTTATCGCTTTTTCAAGCACACATGTAATACCATCGAACTCTTTCACTTCTTTCCCTTGAGCAATTTCCGTACCTGCACCAGTAGGAGTGTAAAAAGCTTCGATCCCTGACCCGCCAGCTCTAATTCGTTCTGCTAACGTCCCCTGTGGAACTAATTCCAAGTCAATCTTTCCTTCCATATACTTCTCTATAAAAATATAACTTTCTTTCATCAACGGAAAGGAACAGATGATTTTCGAGAGGCGGTCATATTTAATTAGCTTTGCTAACCCTTCTTCAAAGTAACCGCAGTTATTACTAACGCCAATTAATTTATTGGACCCTTGATAAAATAAACTGGAAATTAATTGTTCAGGAACTCCAGAACCGCCGAATCCACCCATCAGCACGGTACTCCCGGTGGTTATGTCAGCTACCGCTTCTTCCATTGAATCAACCAATTTATTAATCAAACCATCATCTCCAATCCCGCTAGTTTTTCCTAAGACCTATAGAAAACTTCTTCTATTACGCTTTATCGCTCCCTGCCACCATTTCGTGTTGTCACATCATTTTGCTAGGTAAATAGAGTGCTATTTCAGGGAAAACGTACAATAAAGCAATTAAAATAAGGATAGGAGCTACAAATCGTATCGCACCTTTAAAGATGGTTTCTAATTTCAACTCCGGAGCAACCCCATTTAAGACGAAGCAATTCATTCCCACCGGCGGTGAAATTAACGCCATTTCAACAACAATAACAATAATGACACCAAACCAAATGAGGTCGAAGCCCAGTGCATTAATGATCGGTAAAATAATCGGAATGGTCACCACAATCATAGCTAACGAATCCATTACAGCCCCTAAAAGAACATAGATTAAGATAATTAAGGCAAAGAGAACGAATGGCGGTAAAGGTACGGCGGTTAAAACCTCCGCCAGCAGAATAGGAACTTTTGTTATCGCTAAAAAGTAATTAAGGATAAAGGCAGCAAGAATGATCGCAAAAAGAAACCCCGTTGTTCGCAGTGTTCTTGAAGCAGATTCAACAAACGTATCTACTGTTAATTTCCTTTTTACTAAAGCGATGATGACAGCACCAAAAGCACCAACACCCGCTGCTTCAGTCGGACTAAAGAATCCAAAATACATTCCACCAATCACCAGGACAAATAGCAATAAAATCCAAATGGTTGATTTAAGTGAAGAGAATCGTTCCTTCCATGTACTGCCGCCTAAAGACGGAGCCAGGCTTGGTTTTATAAGGACAGAAAGATAAATGGTTAACATATATAAGGTCGTCAATAAAATACCTGGAATAATTCCGGCAATTAAGAGCTGTCCAATCGATTGTTCTGTCAACATCCCATATATGATGAACATCGTGCTAGGAGGGATCAAGATACCAAGTGTTCCTCCAGCCACAATTGATCCGCTAGCGAGCGACTTATCATACCCGGATTTGAGCATCTCCTTTGATGCAATCACTCCCATTGTGCCAGTTGTAGCCAGACTCGAACCCGAGGCAGCGGAGAAAATGGCGGAAGCTCCCACAGTGGCAATTCCTAATCCACCTCTTAATCGCCCCATCCAATGACGGAATGTTTGGAATAATTCATCACTAATTCCTGATACAAAAAGCAATTCACCCATTAACACGAACATAGGAATAGTCGTCAGCGTATAGCTGAAGCTATGATCCCAAATAATCGTCTCAATCGCTGTTGTCAAAGCTCCCCAGTCCCGTACATAAATGATTCCAAGAAATGCTGGAATCGCCATTGCTATTGAGATAGGAAATCTTAAAAACATTAACACGAACATGACCATAATCCCGATAAATCCGATTAATTCTAAAGGCATGAAGCACCTCCTGTTATGATTCTTTATAGTCATAAACTTTCCGTCTATGCCTTTTAAAACACGAGAGTCAATTTCATATTTTCCTAGCTATTGCGAAGTTTTTCTTAACAATGATACTGCATGCAAAACTTTTAGAAATGCTTCTAGTCCCCATAATACGAACCCGACTGCAATGACATATCTAAATGGATAAAATGGTATTTCCAACAAATCGGTTGATCTTGGGCGTCCAAACATTTCCTCAGTAGCTACCCCAAAAGTCACCCAGCCAATGATTAAACAAATGACAAGAGTGCAAAGAAATGCAGCAGCATCAATGATATGCTGAATCTTCTCTGGAAAGCGATCTACCAATAAACCAATTGATACATGGGCGTCTTCCGCTTGGGAATATGCTAAACCAAACATAATTAACACGACCATTCCCAGCCGGACAAGCTCCACATCCCCTACCACTGGTGTAAAAAGTTCTCTATTTACCACCGCAAAAGTTATAAATAACATCATCAATGTCATCGTCGCGATGGCGATCCACTTCCCAAACTGTGATAGCGTCCTTACTGTACTAAAGATCCATTTCATAGTAAGCACCATCTTTCATATAGAATTAGGGCTGCCCCAAATTAGCCAGTTCCTTATAAAAGGCTAATTACCTGGTTTGTTCCTAAGACAGCCCCGCTCTTAATCATTTAGAATGGAAGTTCTAATCCTTCTGCTTCTAGCATCTTTTTAAATTCTTCCATCATCTCTTCCCCAGGGTACCCCATGTCATTTGCATCGTTTACCCAATTTTCCCAAACTGATTGTGCAGACTTTTTAAATCCGCTTAATTCTTCTGGAGCTAGAGTGATAAGCTCTCCTTTTCCATCTACTTGCTTCTCAAGCTCTGCATAGGCCGTTTCCAGTTCCTTTGTATAGCTTTCCGTAAATAATGCTCCAAGTTTTGGACCTAGTTCATCATCAAATAATTGCTTTAAATCATCAGGCAGCTTTTCATAAAAATCCTTGTTCATTACTGGAATTAAAGGAGTGACAGTGATCCCCATTTTCGTAATGTACGGGCCAACTTCGTAATACTTGTTCCCTACTGCTCCAATTGGAGTATAAAAACCTGTATCTAAGGTTCCTTTTTGCATCGCTTCATAAAACTCTTCTAATGGCAGTGATACAGGAACAGCATCCCAATTCTTCACTACCTCTGTATCGCCCTTACCTTGAACTCGCATTTTTAGTCCTTTTACATCACTCACACTTTTAATCGGCTTTGTCGCAAATAAATCATAAGCATCAGTCGTTGTAATTTCCCCTAAATAATGAAGATCTTCTTCATATGCATCCATCGCGTATTTCTCACCAAACTCAGTCATTACTTTTGCAGCGCTTGCAGCATCTGGAAAAGCAAAAGGCAGATTTCCAATTGTATAAGGGAAGAAGTTCGTATCGTAATAATAAGTGGCAACAACTAATCCTACATCCGCAAGGCCGCCGCCAACATCCTCAACAACTGAACTAGATTTGCCCAAAGTTCCTCCATGATAAAGGTTCACTTTAATTCGGCCATTTGACTTTTCCTCCACTAGCTCTTTCCAAGGTTCATAAACGTTGTAAGCATAGTGGTGTGTTGAAGGGTTAAAGTTACTGACATTCATCTCGATAACCTTTTCAGACGATCCGCCATCCTTTTCACCTGAATCTGAGTCCGACGAGCTAGTGGAACTTGACCCGCTGCAGCCAGCCAGCACAAATGCAAATAGGAATAAGAAACTTAGCATAAACGTTAATTTTTTTAACACATATAAAACCCCCAATAATTTAAATTATCCCATCGAAAGCGCTTACAGTATTACTAGATGAATCCTGTGCTGTCTAATAAGGCCCCCCTTCTATCTGAAGTCAAAGCAAATTAAAAAGTTATTACCGGATATCAATCTTTCTGAAATATCCGATAATAGGATATTAATAGATTATATGATTATTCGAAAAATATCAACATACAATTTAAAAAATTCGGAATATTTAAAACAAAAAGATTCTCTTTTATTATATCCTTTTTAACATATTACTTTTTCCCGCTAACAATTATACGTTTTTAAGAGTTCTTTTTATTTTGCAGGTACAAATTGCGGAAGCTTATACTCTCCTATTTGTTCACGGAAAACGACAGATACTTCCATCCCTACGAATAAATCACCTTCATCAATATCTACCATATGGCTCATTAACCGTACTCCTTCTTCCAAGTCAATTAAAGCGACAATATAAGGCACTTTATCTTTATACTCTGGAATAAAGGTCTTTTTCACAACCGAATAGCTGTATAATTTTCCTTTCCCGGAAGCCTCAACCCACTGAACGGCATCTGAGAAGCAATTCATGCAAAGCACTCTTGGATAGAATTGATGTGTATGACAAACTGAACAGTATTGGATAACTAACTTTTGGTCCTTGGTGGCCTCAAAATATGGTTTATTTTCATCATTTAACAAATGCGTAATACTAGGATAGTTCATATTAATCCCTCCCTAAAATAACGGTGCTGCTAGAAGAAAGTACTCCGCCCATTCCATTACAAAGGGCAGTCTTTGCATTTTTCACCTGTCTATCACCGCATTCGCCTCTTAACTGCCTAACTGCTTCGATGATTAGAAAGATTCCAAACAAACCTGGATGACAATAGGATAATCCTCCCCCGCTGGTATTCAACGGAAAATCACCGCCAGGGCGTATATTTCTGTTCTGGACGAAGCGCCCGCCTTCCCCTTTTTTACAAAATCCTAAATCTTCTAATTGCAAAAGTACAGTAATCGTAAACGAATCATACACTTGAACAAGATCAATCTCAGAAGGTGTGATCCCCGCCATTTCATAGGCTCTTTTACCAGAAGTTTGAGCCCCCGTTACGGTATGGTCATCCATTTGTGATATATGCATATGGGTATGTGTTTCACCAGTTCCTAAAATCCATATCGGTTCTGTTTTACACTGCTTTGCTTTTTCCTTTGAGGTGATAACAATGGCTCCTCCCCCATCTGTTACGAGACAACAGTCTAATTTATGAAGTGGTGAGGCAATGATTTCAGAATTCAGTACCTCTTCAATCGTTAGCGGATCTCGTTTGAATGCGTTTGGATTCAGTTTGGCCCACTCTCTTGCTGCAACAGCTACTTCTGCCAATTGTTCTGAGGTTGTTCCGTACATGGACATATGCCTTTGTGCCGCTAGCGCATAGCCTCCGAGCGGGAAAGGCATACCATAAGGAGCCTCAAAGATATCTCTTTCAATTCTGCTTCCAGGGCGGGAACTATCCGACCTTTGGGTACTCCCGTATGTTATGAGAGCAGTATCAAACAGTCCAGCCGCTATCCCTGCAACAGCATGTCCTATATGCGCTTCAAAAGAAGAACCGCCAATGCTCGTTGAATCAGTATATTTTGGCGTTATCTTCATGTATTCAGCAATGGTAACTGTCTGCAAGTAGGAGTGTGGTCCGGCCGAAAAAACAGCCTCAACATCTGACTTCTTTAACCCGCATTCATCAAGCGCTTTCTTTGCAGCTTCCGCTTGTAATTGAAACACATTCTTATTAGGCACAATCCCTAAGTCTGACTCTGCAGCACCGACAATCGCGGCACAACGTGATAAATGTTTCATTCATATCACTCCTTTTTAATTTTCTTTTCTACAATTCGCTTTTAAAAATCACTAGTATTAAGCGGCCACCCTAATACTAGACTAGAACAGTATTATATAATCCTATTTCTATAGGTAAGCCGCCGTTTTTAGTACACTTTTTCCGGTTCTACTTTAGAAGCCTAGCAATGAAAGACTATAAGCAAAAATCACTAATAGTACAAAAAGAACTCCGTTAAAACCGATATTCCAATGAACGCTTCCTTTATACGCGTTAAAATTCGTATCCCTTATCACGACTAGGGTAGTAGCAGAAAACGGTGACAACGTCAGCGACATTCCCCAACTGCTAAATATAACCAAAGCAAGAACAAGCTGGCTGATCGGAATCCCGCCCTGTGAGAATGTTGCAGCAAAAATCGTCGTCAACACAAACGGATGGACGCCGATAATCGATATAAAAATCATGATGAAAGATAATAACAATATAAACGGCAAAGCATGGTTTCCTGTTATTTGTGTAAACACTTTAGGCACTAAGCTGCTATAGCTGCTATTTACAAAGGCAAAGCCAAAGAAACTAGCGCTAATCATTAAAATGATTTCCCCTTTTAACTTTGGCAGAAGATGATTATAGTAATACTTAATGCCTTCACCTAGCTTCTTGATCTTTTTTAAATAAAAGAACCAAAGAATCGGGACGGTAACCGATAGCACCGAAATCGTGATTGTCATGGTAAAATGACTCACATAGTATAAAAGTAGTGTTGAACCTAAAATCAATAAAATTATAAGAACCAGTTCTAGTAATTTTTTATTATTTACAGGTACAGCTGAAGAGTCTGTCTCACTTAAAGTCTCCAACTCTACTACCGTAGGATTTTTCACATTTTCAATTTTCACCATCAGAATACTAAGCAGCATCCCAGCAATAGCAAATGTTAAGGTGAAAGGAACAATTTCCGCCCACTCCATCTTTAAGATTGAAAGAATAAAAATAACCGTTCCAAAATAAGGCGTCCACATCAGGGTCAATCCAAACATCCTCGATAACGAGACCAAAAATGTTTTTTCATTTTTTAATTGTGGAGATAGGTCCTTAATCATTGTTACGGCACCCAGCGTTAAAATGGGAGCGAGCAAAGCCATTAAGAAATTGGCAAAAGTATGTATCTTCCATTTAACACCTCCAAGCTGCTGAAAAATGGAATTAATATTTTTCGTATATCCACCGTATTTAACGGGGAGGCTCAGCAGTGGCACTAACATAAAAAGGGTGACTAATTCAATATTAGAGCCAATCGCATGCTGCCATGTATCAAAGTTGGCGTGTTCGGTAATTAAAAAGAACGAACCCATGATCCACATGCCAATCGAATAATATTTGGGGCCTTTAGCTATGACGGGAATGCTGAGTACCAGTGTTATTCCTAAAACAACCGTTAACAAAGGAAGAAGTCCTCTTAAAGACTCGACTAATCCCACAAGCAATGCGGAAAAAGCGATTGCTAGCATAAGCATATCAATCGCTTTTTCATACTTGCTTTTAAGAGAACGTTTTGCACTTTTGTTTTTTACTTCTAGTTGTTGAATGGCTGCTTTCATGAAGTTTATTTAATCCTCTGTATAATAGTCGCTGTTGCCATGCCCCCGCCGCAGCACATCACTTGCAGACCATATTCTTTATCCAAGTCTTCTAATTCATGAAGTAGAGTGGTCATTATCCTTGCCCCGCTTGCTCCTGTCGGATGTCCTAGTGCAATCGCCCCGCCGCGAGGATTGATTTTTTCTTCTGGAATTCCGAGTTCTTTCGCCCAGCTTAATGTAACCGACGCAAAGGCTTCGTTACATTCATAAATATCAATATCTTGAACGCTTAGGTTGACTCTTTCAAGGATTCGTTTCGTAGCAGGAATCACACCGGTCAACATCAAGGTTGGATCAGATCCAATTACATCTCTAGCAATAATTCTAGCACGCGGTTTTAGACCTAGTGCTTCAGCCTTCTCTCTTGACATAATCAAGACAGCAGATGCCCCGTCACTAATTTGGCTGGAGTTTCCAGCATGAATTTTCCCATCTTCCTTAAAGGCAGGCTTTAACGTGCTTAATTTCTCCAAAGTCGTTCCAGGACGAATTCCTTCATCTTCTGTCACAACAACCTTTTGGCCATCCTTGCTGACCTCAATCGGAAGAATCTCTCGTTTAAATGCCCCGCTTTTAGTAGCTTCATCTGCTAAATGATGACTTCTCACCGCCAGCTGGTCCATTTCCTCGCGAGTAATATTCCAAAGGTCTGCAATTCTCTCTGCTGAAAGTCCTTGTGGAATCAGCTCATACATATCCTTTAGCTCCTGTGGTTCTTCTACCTTATCAGTTCCCATTGGATGTCTTGTCATATTTTCTATTCCAGCTGCCACAACCACATCGAAATCACCGGCAATAATTCCTTGTGCTGCTTGGTTCACAGCATGCTGAGAGGAACCGCATTTTCTGTTCAACGTCATCGCAGACGTATTTTCAGAAAGACCAGCCATTAATGTTGCAATTCTAGCAACATTATTTCCCTGCTCCTGATTTTGCGTCACACAGCCAACAATCACTTCATTGATTTCTTCTTTATTGATACCAGAGCGTTCTAGCAATCCTTTTAGAACATGAGATAATAAGTACTCGGACCGCGTGTCAGCGTAAACCCCTTTTCTCCTTCCTACTGGCAATCTGCAAGCTTCTACTATTACTGCTTCTCTATCCATCCCATTCTCTCCCTTTTTAAAAAAATATATATAATCATATTTACTTATGTAAATATCGAAAAAAAGATGACTACTATCCCTTTTAGAAGCCATCTATAGCAAACTAGTAATACTAAGTTTTACAATTTTAAGAAGGGCCATTACCTGCTTTCGCTGGACCGCTTTCGGTTCTCAAACCCTTTATGAAGACCGTTTGCTTTTCCCTTAAACCAGGAATCGGCCTTCATCCCCTTATGAAGATCAACTCTCGCTTTCAATTTGTATCCTTTCAACGAACTACCCAGCAAATTACAAATCTAAAGGGCATGATCTTCTCTTAATTCTTTTATTTCCTCTTCGGAATAACCTAGTTCTTGCAGTATTTCATCCGTATGCTCACCTAGTAGAGGCGGGTGTTTCCTCAATTTGGCAGGTGTTTCCGAAAATTTAACAGGGAATCCCGGCACCTTCAGATCCTTCACATTTGGATGTTCTATTTCCAGCACCATCTCTCTTGCCTTCACATGCGGATGTGTCATCACTTGCTCGACTGTATGAATCGGACCACAAGGGACACCAGCCTTTTCCATTAGCTCAAAAATTTCAGCGCTTTCCATTTTTCCAAGGCGCTCATTGATAATATTCACCAATACTTCCCGGTTAGCTACCCGGTCATCATTGATTTTAAAACGGTCATCTTCCAGCAAGTCATTCCAGCCAAATCCACGGCAGCATTTTACCCACAGTCCATCATTTGCCACGGCTAGTATGATATCCATATCCTTTGCTTGGAAAGCTTGATACGGCACAATTGTTGGATGACCTGAACCATAGCGGGCCGCCGGTTTACCTGTTGCAAAGAAGTTCGTGCCATGATAATTCAAGAGAGCTACCTGGCTGTCTAGTAAACTAGCATCTATAAACTGGCCTTTCCCTGATGTTTGTCTTGCAAACAGGGCAGTCACAATGCCAAACGCAGCGAACATTCCCGTATTTAAATCAACTGCCGAAGTCCCCACCTTAACAGGAGGTTGATCAGGTTCTCCCGTTATGCTCATAAGTCCGCTATACCCTTGAAGCAGTAAATCATAGCCGGGTTTATCTTTTTCAGGGCCTGTTCGTCCGAATCCAGAAATCGAACAATAGATTAATCGTGGATTTTTTTCTTTTAACTGTTCGTAGCCGAAGCCCAATTTTTCCATTGTACCGGTGCGGAAGTTTTCTACAACCACATCCGCTTCCTCAGCCAATTTGTAGATGATTTCTTTCCCTTTTGGCGATTTAATATCTATCGTGATGCTGCGCTTGTTTCGATTGGATGTAAGGTAATAGCAGCTTTCTCCATTCCATGTTGGAGGCGTAAACCTTCTCGTTTCATCCCCGCTTCCAGGCTGTTCCACCTTAATAATATCAGCGCCCATATCCCCAAGCATCATCGTACAAAACGGCCCTGCCAATGTTCTCGATAAATCCAGAACTTTAACTCCCTCTAAAGCTAACATCATCTTACTCCTTTCTCCGTACCCTCTCTAAAAATGAATCTTTTTAGACTATTTTTTAAGAATCGTAAATGTACCTAACGCCGTTCCAACAATCTCTTCTTTATCAACCGTTGCCGTTGATTCCACATAAAGAATTCTTTTCCCGGGGTTAACGATTCTTGCTGTTGCATATACTGTTCCCTCGCGAACCGGTGCCACGAAATTCGTTGTTAAGGAGATGGTCGCAACGCGAACCTCTCTCTCTGTCCGAATGGCTGCACCAATAACAGAATCTAGGATGGTAGCAATCGCCCCGCCATGCATAACACCGTTGGAATTAAGCAATTCAGGTTTAACAGGCATTTTTATTGAAACATTTCCTGCCTCAAGTTTGTCTACCATAATCCCCATATGCTTCCAAAAAGGTGACTCTTCAAACTCCTTTTGCAGCCACTCTAAATAAGATGTATTCATTACCGTTTCCCCCATGTTCCTACCCCTTTATGCTTTAATTACATTGCGAAATTTCAAAATAATTATTATAATATATTACTTTAGATTATTCAGTCACTTTTGCATGTAACACTTAATTGTATTTTATTAAAAATAGAAGTTAAAATAGTAAATTCGACAGGGTATACAAAAACCCTTTAAAATTTGAATATAAATTTAAAAAACATAGTAACTCAAGCTAAAAGATAACTTTCTTCTTGCAGCTTGAGTCTACCACTATTTATCTATTATTTAATTTCTCCATCTCTTCCATAATTGTTATCATTTTATACAGTTGATCATTTATAGGTGTGGCGACCCGATACTTCTTCCCTAGTTCGCATACCTTGCCAGCGAAATACTCTACTTCTGTCTTTCTTCCTGCCTCGATATCTTGAAGCATTGATGTTTGACCATTTGGCGAAAGATTATTAAGAATAGGACGAAATTTCTTTACATCCTCTTCTGTTAAAATAACTCCAGCTTTCTCAGCTACAGCAACGACTTCATACATCGCAGACTCCATCCATTGGTGAAGAGAAGGGATTTGTTGAAAATATCGATACGGTGCTCTGAGTACCGCTGAAGTTTGATTAATTCCAACATTAAACATAAACTTCCACCAAATCGTATGCCATATGTTTTCTGAGATTTCATAGGGAATTTCTGCTCTCTCAAATAAATCCTTCACGGCCAGCACATCTTCTGACAACGATTGATTTTTTTCACCAAAGCAAATTTTCCCAATACTAGAAAACCGTATAGATTGGTTATCATCTCGAACTGCATCGATCTCAACGCACATACTATACAAAATATGTTCATTATGTATTGCCTCAGATATCTCTTCTTCACTCGAAATTCCATTTAACAGCGAAAGAATGATTGTATCTGGACCAATATGGTATTTAGCGTCCTCTATCGCTTGAGGCAGCTGTTCATTCTTGACGGCAAAAATAACTAGATCTGAAGGCTCTGCCTCCACGTCTGTACTTATGTAATTGAAATTTTGTTTCTCACCGTTTACGGTTATAGGATTTTTTTGATATTTTTGAATACGATCTTCGTTTGCAACAACAAAGAATGAATTCCCCAGTAATGCCTGAAGCCTGCTTCCGTACGCTGCTCCAATTGCTCCTAGTCCAATTAACGTTACTGTGTGAATTTTTTTCATATGAATTACCTCTCTTTTTCGTAAAATTTCGTCAATACTAGCATAACAAAATTAAAGAGGGATTCGTAAGATTAATTTAAAATAGTGAAAAAACAAACTTAAATGAGTGAATCCCCATCTAAGCTTGTTCTCCTTTAATCATAGCTATGAAATTCTTAAACTCCTTTTAAGCCAGAATTATTCAACCATCTGCCGCCATCCATTGTGATACATTCACCTGTGATATACTCCAACTCAGGTGTAGATAAAGCGTATGCAAGGTTTGCAATTTCTTCGGCCTTTCCAAAGCGCTTAAGCGGGACATTATTGATCGCATTACTATAACCATCAGTATCGTCTATTAATCTCGCAACTCCTTCTGTATCGGCGATCGGACCTGGTGCGATCGCATTCGCTCGAATGCCATATTTACTCCCCCACTCAACAGCAAGTGTACGAGTCATCGCTAATATTCCAGCTTTTGCACTTGCAGCATGAACGTTTCCAGGTGCTGCACCCCAGGCGAATGTAGCGACAATATTAATAATGCTTCCTTTTTGATTGTTGGCAATCCATTCTTTTCCTACAGCTTGAGAGCAGTAGAATGTACCATTCAAATCAATATTGATAACCGCGTTCCAGCCATTTAAAGAAAGTTCCTCTGCTGCACAAATAAAGTTCCCTGCCGCATTATTGATCAGCACATCAATTTTTCCAAATTGATTCTTTGCAGCTTCAACCATTCCTGCGACATTATCCGGGTTTCTTACATCCATTTGATACGTAAGGACTTGACCATCAAACGTTTCAATCTCGCTTTTTGCCCCATTTAACTTTTCAAGATTTCTTCCGGTAATGACAACGTTTGCACCTTCCTTCGCAAATTTTTGTGCCATTGCCTTCCCAATGCCGCTTCCGCCGCCAGTTATAATAACTGTTTGATTCTTCATAATATAACCCCTCCATTTATTTGAATTATCTAATTATTCTAACTATAGGGATGCCCGCCGTTTTGGGCGGCGGGCATCCCTATAGTTAGACTGCTATTTTGATTATTTTCTAATTTCGAAGTTACCTTTAACTTTGACTTCTCCAGCCTCGTTCACAGCTTCTGCTTCACATACCCAGCGGTCTGCTGTTTCATCAACAACGCTGCCTCTTACTGTGATTTTTTCACCTGGTCTAGTCATCGCTCTGAAGCGGACATTAAACTTAGCAAGATCGTCTACTGAACACCATTCGCCAATTGCTTGACCAATGAATCCCATGATCATCATTCCATGTGCAATAACTCCGCCTAGGCCAGCTTCTTCAGCATATGGAACAACTGTATGGATTTGATTGAAATCCCCAGAAGCGCCAGCATATTTTACTAGCTGTTGATGTGTTACTTCATCTTTTTGGATTGGTTCGAATACATACCCTACATTCATTTTTTTCGCCTCCTAGTGTCTTTCGATTGTGGTTGAACGTGAAATTAATACAAGTTCGCCCTTTTCATTGTAAAATTCTTTTTTTATGACAAAGAAATTCATAGCAGCTTTTGTATAAGCATTTTCAACAGATCCTTTGACTGTTAGGACATCGCCAGGATTGATTGTTCCTACATATTCGTATTCCATTTCACCATGCAGGACCTTCTTCATATTAAGGTTTAATACAGCAGAAGTGTTTTGAGTTCCACCCCAGAAATCAATAACAGTTGGGAAAGTTGGAGGAAGCTTTTCCCCTTTTAAATATTCTTCTTTTAAATCCCCAATTGCCAAAGCGAGCTCACGAGCTTTCACGCCTTCGACTTTAAATGTGTACGTTTCTAATTGCATGCCAATTTTGTCTTGTAATGATGTACTCACTGGATTCACTCCTTTTTTAATTTTTTCTATATTAAGATAATTCTTTCCCTACTACTGATACAAAGGAAACACATTGCATTGGTGTTCCGCCAAGGTTATGCGTTAACCCGATCTTCGGATTATCAAGCTGACGCTTGCCGGCTTTTCCTTGGAATTGAAGGTACATTTCATATAGCATTCTGAGACCGCTCGCACCGATTGGGTGTCCGAATGATTTTAATCCGCCATCAGGGTTAACAGGCAGCTGCCCAGTTAACTCGAACTTGCCATTCAAAACATCCTTCCAGCCTTGGCCGCGTTCACTGAAGCCTAAATCCTCATAGATAACCAATTCTGTTGGAGTGAAGCAGTCATGAACTTCAGCCATATGAATTTCCTTGCTAGGATCTTTAATACCAGCTTCTTTATAAGCAGCTTGAGATGCTGCAACGTTTTCTTTAATCATTGTAAAATCAAAGTCCTGACGTAAGCGTCCATCTCCAGGACCTGCAGCAATTGATAATGCTTTAACATACATTGGATCCTTACGGTATTTATGAGCATCTTCAGTACGAACGATGATCGCTGCAGCTGCTCCATCCGCAACACCAGAACAGTCCATGATTCCAAGTGGCGCCGCAACTAATGGAGACTTATTAATAGTGTCCATAGAAACTTCATTGCGGTATTGTGCTTTAGGATTTAATGAACCATTGTAATGGTTTTTATAAGCAATGCGAGATAAAACTTCTCTTCCTTGTTCCTCTGTTAAACCATATTTTTTATAATAAGCTGGTGCAAGGAATGAGAAGTTAGCAGGTGCTGAAATATTTGGTGCTGTTCCATCAGTTGGTACAGGTGGTCTCGTTAATCCGCTGTACCCAGAATCCTTTAATTTTTCT
>NZ_LT707409.1:1430476-1462548 GCF_900156875.1 Robertmurraya dakarensis
CTTCCGCCGCCAGTTATAATAACTGTTTGATTCTTCATAATATAACCCCTCCATTTATTTGAATTATCTAATTATTCTAACTATAGGGATGCCCGCCGTTTTGGGCGGCGGGCATCCCTATAGTTAGACTGCTATTTTGATTATTTTCTAATTTCGAAGTTACCTTTAACTTTGACTTCTCCAGCCTCGTTCACAGCTTCTGCTTCACATACCCAGCGGTCTGCTGTTTCATCAACAACGCTGCCTCTTACTGTGATTTTTTCACCTGGTCTAGTCATCGCTCTGAAGCGGACATTAAACTTAGCAAGATCGTCTACTGAACACCATTCGCCAATTGCTTGACCAATGAATCCCATGATCATCATTCCATGTGCAATAACTCCGCCTAGGCCAGCTTCTTCAGCATATGGAACAACTGTATGGATTTGATTGAAATCCCCAGAAGCGCCAGCATATTTTACTAGCTGTTGATGTGTTACTTCATCTTTTTGGATTGGTTCGAATACATACCCTACATTCATTTTTTTCGCCTCCTAGTGTCTTTCGATTGTGGTTGAACGTGAAATTAATACAAGTTCGCCCTTTTCATTGTAAAATTCTTTTTTTATGACAAAGAAATTCATAGCAGCTTTTGTATAAGCATTTTCAACAGATCCTTTGACTGTTAGGACATCGCCAGGATTGATTGTTCCTACATATTCGTATTCCATTTCACCATGCAGGACCTTCTTCATATTAAGGTTTAATACAGCAGAAGTGTTTTGAGTTCCACCCCAGAAATCAATAACAGTTGGGAAAGTTGGAGGAAGCTTTTCCCCTTTTAAATATTCTTCTTTTAAATCCCCAATTGCCAAAGCGAGCTCACGAGCTTTCACGCCTTCGACTTTAAATGTGTACGTTTCTAATTGCATGCCAATTTTGTCTTGTAATGATGTACTCACTGGATTCACTCCTTTTTTAATTTTTTCTATATTAAGATAATTCTTTCCCTACTACTGATACAAAGGAAACACATTGCATTGGTGTTCCGCCAAGGTTATGCGTTAACCCGATCTTCGGATTATCAAGCTGACGCTTGCCGGCTTTTCCTTGGAATTGAAGGTACATTTCATATAGCATTCTGAGACCGCTCGCACCGATTGGGTGTCCGAATGATTTTAATCCGCCATCAGGGTTAACAGGCAGCTGCCCAGTTAACTCGAACTTGCCATTCAAAACATCCTTCCAGCCTTGGCCGCGTTCACTGAAGCCTAAATCCTCATAGATAACCAATTCTGTTGGAGTGAAGCAGTCATGAACTTCAGCCATATGAATTTCCTTGCTAGGATCTTTAATACCAGCTTCTTTATAAGCAGCTTGAGATGCTGCAACGTTTTCTTTAATCATTGTAAAATCAAAGTCCTGACGTAAGCGTCCATCTCCAGGACCTGCAGCAATTGATAATGCTTTAACATACATTGGATCCTTACGGTATTTATGAGCATCTTCAGTACGAACGATGATCGCTGCAGCTGCTCCATCCGCAACACCAGAACAGTCCATGATTCCAAGTGGCGCCGCAACTAATGGAGACTTATTAATAGTGTCCATAGAAACTTCATTGCGGTATTGTGCTTTAGGATTTAATGAACCATTGTAATGGTTTTTATAAGCAATGCGAGATAAAACTTCTCTTCCTTGTTCCTCTGTTAAACCATATTTTTTATAATAAGCTGGTGCAAGGAATGAGAAGTTAGCAGGTGCTGAAATATTTGGTGCTGTTCCATCAGTTGGTACAGGTGGTCTCGTTAATCCGCTGTACCCAGAATCCTTTAATTTTTCTACCCCTATTGCAAGTACCATGTCATAAGCACCTGAAGCGACTGCATAGCAGGCATTACGGAAAGCTTCTGACCCTGTAGCACACATGTTCTCAACTCTCGTTACTGGAATATATTGAGTCTTTAATGCACCTGAAAGTGTAATCCCTGCTAATCCAGATGCATACGTTCCTAACCATGCAGCTTCAACATCAGTCGGCTCAATTCCTGCATCATTAAAAGCTTCATAGGCAGCTTCTACTAACATATCGTCTACACTCTTGTCCCAATGTTCTGCAAATCTTGTGCAGCCCATTCCAATAACGGCTACTTTATCACTAATTCCCTTTCTGCTCATCTTAGACACTCTCCTTTTCCCTGATTGGCCGCGCTTTCCAGAAATAGTTGCTGATGCCTCCAGCTTCGTATAGACGTCTGAATGTCATTTCAACATTCATGCCAATTTCGATTTCTTTTGGGCTGCAATCTGTTACTTCACAAATGATTCGTCCGCCATTATCAAAATCTATTACCGCGACAATCGGTGGAGCCGGAGCAGCTGCAAGATGATCCAAAGTATAGGTCATAACTTTGGCAGATTGACCGACAAAGCGATAATCATCCATTTCATCCTTCGCTTGACACTGGGTACAAACCCGTTGCTTCGGAAATTGAGCTGTTCCACATTTGCGGCATTTTGATCCAGTAAAGGAAAGATTTTGATCATATCCTCTATGCAATGCTGGTGCTGAAGGACGTTCTGTTGCTGGTCTTCTTGGCGGTTCTGTTTTTAAGATATCTCTCCACTTTAAGTAATCACTGTACAGAAGTTTATCGCTTTTAATAGATAAGTATGTTTCAACGCCTTTTCTACTCTCAAGGCTGTTAATCGCATCAGTTACTTCAAAAAGAATAAAGTCTAATCCTTCAGCGAAATCAATCACTAATAACTGGTCTCCTGGCTTCGCAGATTCTAATGCAGAAATCAGCATCATTGGTGCATGAGCAGTTCCTGTATCTCCGACGAAATCAAAGAGTGGATTTTGTATTTGATCCTTGCCAAAACCAAGAGCTCCCGCTGCTTGTGTATGAGCACGGTTACCAGGTCCGGAAATAATCACTTTTGCAATCGAATCAGGTGTGCGATCATTTTTTTCTAAAAACGGTGTAATCGCTTCCCTAACTTGCTTTAAAAATACGGTAGAACCAAGACGTTCTTCCCAGTTTTGTGTAAAATCATCGCGTTGGCTGCGCCATTGGCTGACAATTTCCCCTTGCATTGTTCCAGAATCGACGATTTTTGCAACCACATCGTCACCGCTTCCAACAAGAAGGGAAGCAGCTCCGTCGCCAAACCAAAGTTCGTTCTGGCCTGTTGGCGCACCAATTCGGCAATCTGCAGCAATTACCAGAGTTTTTTCTTGAGCTTGTGCAGCCAAAATGGAAGAT
Source organism: Robertmurraya dakarensis (assembly GCF_900156875.1). GTDB lineage: Bacteria > Bacillota > Bacilli > Bacillales > Cytobacillaceae > Robertmurraya > Robertmurraya dakarensis. The sequence continues at coordinate 1,433,725 of NZ_LT707409.1, forward strand.
GTTCCACTTTTAAGAGATGCGTTTGCTTCAATTCCGCGTACGTTTTTGTTAAGTCCTAAAGCGGTTGCAATCGTTGCCATGGAACCTTTCTCTTGATAAGGTTCACTTGTCGTTGCGAAGTAAACTGCGTCTACCTCACTTGGGTTAACTCCATTCAAACAATCAATTGCTGCTTCTACTCCCATTGATACGCTGTCTTCATCATAACCAGCAATCGCTTTCTCTCCACCAAGACCACGCTTACCATAAAACTCAGCAATCTTGCTTCGCTGAAGGCGATTATACGGGATATATGCGCCGTATGAAATGATTCCTTTCATATTCCTTCTCCTCTCAATTTACAATTACAAGTATTTGAATTAAGAATAGATCTTAAAAACTTGTCCTTACCATTCTATTAGCAAAGAATATTAGGCATTCACTGTTGGTGCATTTTTTAGATATTCTTTATGAAGCTGAGCAGCAATGATGTTCTTTTGAATTTCAGATGTTCCTTCATAGATTTTCGTGATTCTAGCATCACGGTAGTATCTTTCGATCGGGAACTCTCTGATGTAGCCAATTCCGCCGTGAATTTGAACAGCTTTGTCGGCTATACGGTTATAAATCTCAGAACCTAGCAATTTAGCCATTGCCGCTTCTTTGATTACGTTCATGCCTTGGTCAACCATCCATGCAACACGGTATGTTACAGAACGTAATGTTTCAACATCTAGTGCGATCTCGGCTAAATAATGTTGAATAATTTGCTGTTCGAAAATTGGTTTTCCAAACTGCTCACGTTCATGTGCATATTTCACGGATAATTCTAATAATTTTTGACAAGAACCTAGGTTACGAGCAGCAAGTCCTGCACGTCCATTCGCAAGGATTTTCAATGCGTTAACATATCCTAAGCCTTCAACACCTAGAACGTTTTCGACTGGAACTTCACAATCTTCAAAGAAGATTTCAGATGAATGAGAACCGCGTAAGCCCATTTTTTCTTCTGTTTTTCCAACGACTAAACCTGGGAAGTTCTTTTCTACGATAAAAGAAGTGATTCCTTTTGCCCCTTTGCTTGGGTCTGTAACAGCCATGACAGTAAAGACATCGGCAATTGGACCGTTTGTAATATAATGCTTGGAACCATTAATAATGTATTTATCACCTTTACGGACAGCTTTTGTTTTAATTGCAACTGCATTTGAACCTGCACTTGGCTCAGTTAAGGCAAATGAACCGATTAAATCCCCTGCAGCCATTCCTGGTAAGTACTTTTGCTTCTGTTCTTCGTTCCCCATTTCAACGATTCCTACAGAACCGATACCAGTATGAGCTCCGATAACGGTTGTGTAACCGTTTGATGTACGGCCGATTTCTTCATAAAGGGCACATTTTCCAACCATGTCAATTCCAAGACCGCCGTACTCAGCTGGGATACTAAGTCCAAATAAGCCCATTTCTTTACTCATTTGCATAATGTTTTCAGGGATTCTATCTTCTCTCTCGATTTGGTCTGCAACCGGGTCTACCGTATTGTCGACAAAGTCGCGAATCGTTTTCTTCATTTCAACTAATTCTTCTGATAATTTGAAATCCATGTTGTAACACTCCTTTAAATAGTTAAGTCATTTATATTAAGCATTTTGCTTTGATGAAAATTCTTCAACTAGCTGCCGTCTTAAAATTTTTCCTACAATCGTTTTTGGCAGTTCTTCTCTGAATTCAATACCTCTAGGGATTTTATATCTTGCCATCTTGTCTTGACACCAATCTAGCAATTCTTCTACTGTTAGGGTGGCTCCTGCTTTTAAAATAACAACCGCTAACAGCTTTTCTCCTAGATATGAATCAGGAACCCCAAACACACATGCCTCTGCTATCGCTGGATGCTGATAAAGTACTTCTTCTACTTCTGCAGGGTAGATATTCAATCCGCCTGCAATGACCATATCCTTTTTTCTTCCAACAATATAGTAATAACCGTCCTCATCTTTTGTAGCAATGTCACCAGTGTAAAGCCAGCCGTCGCGAATGGCTTCCGCAGTTTCAACTGGTTTCTTCCAGTATCCTTTCATAACCTGCGGACCTCTAATGATCAATTCACCGCTTTCACCGGTCGGCATCTCATCAATGCCATTCTCGATATCAACGATTTTCGCCTCTGTTCCAGGAATCGGCATACCCACACTGCCAATTTTTCTTACTCCGCCTAATGGAGTTCGATGAGTAGAAGTGGTTCCTTCAGATAGCCCATACCCTTCAAAAATAAGAGCCCCTGTTTTTTGTTCTAATTCCTTGATGACTTCTACCGGAAGTGGAGCCGATCCAGAAAGACAAATCTTAAAGCATGATAAATCATATTGTGCTAATTCAGGATGATTCAATATGGCGATATACATAGTCGGTGAACCCAGGAAGTAAGTTGGTCTGTATTTTGCAACCAGTCCGAGTACTTTGGTTGCGTCGAATTTCTCCAAAATGATATATGTAGCTGCATTCAACACCGTGTAATTCATATTTGTCATCGCCATCGCATGGGTTAGCGGAGCAACTCCTAAAATTCTCTCTGATGCTTTTTCAATTACACTAGCAAAAACACTTCCCATTTGATGGATATTTGAGAGAATATTAAAATGCGTTAGCATCGCACCTTTTGATCTGCCTGTTGTACCGCCCGTATACTGAAGAACGGCTACATCTTCTTTTGCATCAATCTCAATAACTGGCAGCTCTGTTACCATCTTCATGGATATCAGCTGGTTTTGGTCCTTTTCGTCTTTTGTAAAAATGACATTAATATTGGCAAATTGATCAATCTTACTGAATTTTTCCGCTTGATGCGGGTGGCAGACAAACCATTTAGGTGAGGCATCGTCAATGATGTATTCTAGTTCAGACGTTTGATACAAAGGATTCACTTGAACAACCGTTCCACCTAAACGCTGAGCTGCATAATAGGAAATGACATAGTCAACTCCATTCGGCAGCATTAGACCAATTCGGTCACCTTTTTGAAAGCCTTTACTAAATAGGACGGATGCGAACGCATCGACCGTATCCTTCAATTGCTGATAGGTTAACTGGATTGAACCGTCAATGACAGCAAGATGATCATGATGTTCCTTGGCGGTTGTTTCTAACAATCTATAAATAGAGCTACGTGATAAATATTCAAAATCGATCACTGTTTTTCCTCCTTTCTAATAGACTTTATTTTCATATTTTTCTTTAAATTCTACAGTGTGCTGTCCAAGTCCAGGTGGTACACTGTGTGTTTTAATATCCTGAGCTGGTGAGAATCTAGTAGATATTTGGCGGATCCCATCTTTTTCGACAATCATTTCACGTTCTGTAAATAATGGCTGCTGGTGTACTTCGCTAGTTTCAAGTACAGGTGCTAAACAGCAATCTACTTCCTGCGCGAACTTCGTCCATTCCTCAAGGGTTCTGCTGGAAAACATATCTTTCAATTCTTCAAAAACAGGATTATTCGGCTCAGCCAAGGAGAAATGGTCTGGGATCCAGCTTAATTTATTTAAAGCTGTGCATAAATTCGTCCAAAACTTTGGCTCCAAAGCTCCTAAACTAACATATCTTCCATCTTTTGTTTCATAGATGTAATAACACACATGCTTATTATTCAATCTCGGTATTCCGTGTTCTTCTCCCGTTATGCTTTCATGTACAACATGATTGGACATTAACGAAAGCAACGTATCCGTAATCGATAGATCAATATAAGAACCTTCACCCGTACGCAGTTTTTTCACCAATGCAGCTAGAATTGCTTCTGAAGCTGAAATACCTCCAACAAAATCTGCAATCGTTGTACTTGGCTGCACAGGACGACCAGTTTGATCCTTAAATTGTGCCAATGTTCCACTCCAAGACAAGTAATTGATATCATGTCCTCCTAATTGGCTTAACGGGCCGGTTTGACCATAACCTGACAGAGAGCAATAAATAATATCTTCCTTGACTTTGATAACATCTTCATAAGAGATTCCCAGCCGGGCGACGACTCCAGGGCGAAATCCTTCGAGCACAACATCCGCATCGCGAATTAAGTTTAATGCGATTTGTCTGTCATCTTCTTCTTTTAAATTCAAGACGATGCTTTTTTTATTACGGTTTTGGGTATTAAAAACTAATCCATCGCCTTTTTTATTAGTGGAAGGCCGCGATGGGTCTCCTTGAGGAGATTCCACTTTAATGACTTCGGCACCCATATCCACTAATCTTAACGTTGCATGCGGACCAGGTAGATATTGGGAAAAATCAAGTATACGAATTCCTTCAAGCACAAAGCATTCCCCATTTCTGACTTTCTAATATTCTGTACATGCAGCAACTAAGGCTCCATTAAATGTGTATATAAGCAATCAGTCATGAACTGATTGCTTATATAGCGAGATTATTAATATCTATTAAACTAGCGGCTCATAAGGGAAAACATCTTTACTTACTTCAAGTGGAGTAAAGCTGCTTTGTAATGCAGATTTAATGTTAGCAATGCTGTCAACAGACCAGCCTTCTGAATTGTAAACAGAGCGTACTGGACGAGGTTGAGAGAATACGAACATTTCTTTTCCTCTTACACCAAAGATTTGTCCTGTTACATCGCTAGCCTGTTCAGAAGCTAAGAACGCAACGATTGGTGCGATATGAGCTGGTGACATTTGTTTCATTTTTTCAACACGTGCTTGTTCACTCTCGTCGTTTGTTGGAATTGTTCCAATTAGACGGCTCCAAGCAAATGGTGCGATCGCATTAGCTGTTACTCCATAACGAGACATATCTAACGCTGTGCTCTTTGTTAGTCCCCAAATACCCATTTTTGCTGCTGAGTAGTTTGCTTGACCAAAGTTACCAATTAATCCAGAAGTTGAAGTGAAGTTAATGAAACGTCCGCTTCCTTGCTCTTTGAAAATTGGTGCAGCTTGTCTTGTCATATTGAATGAACCTTTTAAGTGTACAGAAATTACAGAATCAAATTCTGCTTCAGTCATTCTGTGTAGAATACGGTCTCTTAAAATACCAGCATTGTTAACAACGATATCTAAGCGGCCAAATGCATCAATCGCTGTTTGAACAATCTTACCAGCAGCTTCATACTCAGATACTGAATCATAATTAGCAACAGCTTCGCCGCCAGCAGCCTTGATTTCAGCTACAACTTCATCTGCAACCTTTGTATCATTACCTTCACCGTCAGAGCTTCCGCCTAAATCGTTAACTACTACTTTAGCTCCTTCTTTAGCTAGCAATAATGCGATTTCTCTTCCAATTCCACGTCCAGAACCTGTAACAATAGCGACTTTGTCTTGTAAATTTGTCATTTTAATATCAACCTTTCCATTCTTGTTTTTTGAAGTGATTATATATAGTGAATTTTATAATCCTAACTGTTTAAGAAATAATCTTTATTATTTCACGTCTGCCTGCGTGAAGCTTGACAGTTTATGGGTCTTAGATAGCACCTGCGTCTTTTAATGCTTGAATCTGCTCGTCCGTATACCCTAATCCGTTTAAAACATCATTTGTATGCTCGCCTAGCAGCGGAGGGTAATACCGGACTTGTGCAGGTGTTTCTGAAAGCTTTACTGGAAAACCAGGAACTTTCAAGTTTTCGACATTTGGATGCGGGATCTCAATCATCATTTCCCTTGCTTCTATTTGTGGGTGATTGAGAACTTGATCGATTGTATGGATCGGTCCGCATGGTACTCCTGCTTCTTCCATTTTTTCAAAAATATCTTTGCTTTCCAATGTGATCAAACGATCTGAAAGTATTGCTATTAATTCATCACGATTTGCAACGCGATTATCGTTTGTCGTAAATTTTGCATCTTCGAGCAGATCATGCCAGCCAAATGCCTCACAGCATTTTTTCCAAAGACCATCGTTTGCTACAGCAAGGATGAAATCCATATCCTTGGCTCTAAACGCTTGGTACGGAACAATCGATGGATGAGCTGAGCCCATTCTCCCTGCTGGTTTTCCTGTTGCCATATAACCTGTTGCCATGTGATTAAGCAGGGTTACTTGCCCATCGAGCAAGCTTACATCTACAAATTGTCCTTTTCCGGTTCTTTGTGCAGCAAATAATGCACTTAAGATCCCATATACCGCAAACATTCCTGTCGTTAAGTCTGCGATAGACATACCCGCTTTTGCCGGGCTCCGGTCAGGCTCTCCCGTAATGCTCATTAATCCGCCAAAACCTTGCAGCAGTAAATCGTAGCCAGCTCTATCCTTTTCAGGACCTGTTCTGCCAAAACCGGAAATTGAACAATAGACGAGACGCGGATTGATTTCCTTCATCTTTTCATATCCATAACCTAGTCGATCCATTGTCCCGGTCCGATAGTTTTCAACCAGGATATCGGCATCTGCGGCTAGTTTATAGATGATTTCTCTGCCTTTTTCGCTTTTCAGATCAACTGTAATACTTCTCTTATTACGATTTGACGTAAGGAAGTAGCAGCTTTCACCATTCCATGTAGGAGGAGTGAACCTTCTAGACTCGTCTCCCTTTCCAGGCTGTTCCACCTTGATTACATCTGCTCCCTGATCACCAAGAAGCATCGTACAAAATGGACCAGCGAGTGTTCTGGATAGGTCAAGTACTTTAACCCCTTCTAAAGACTGCATGCAATATCTTCTCCTTATGAATTATTTCCAGGTGTATAGGATATTCTTTTTTTATTACACGGATAAAGCGCTGTTAAACTGTGCTCTTAAATCCTCACGGAAATCCGGATGAGCAATCGCAACTAACTCCTCGGCACGTTCCCTAAGCGACTTCCCAAATAAAGAAGCAATTCCATATTCAGTAACGACATAATCAATTTCTGTCTTAACTGAAGTAATGTATGGTACCTTCGCTTTTATTCTTGACTCTGCGCCTCTTCTCGCAGTGGAAGGAAGGGCAATAATCGCTTTGCCGCCTTTAGAAAGTCGAGCTCCGCGAATAAAGTCCATTTGACCGCCAACACCTGCAACAGGATAAGTGCCGACTTGTTCCGCATTGATTTGACCAGATAAATCTACTTCTAATGCCGAGTTAACAGAAATGAAGTTACTTAATTTCGCGATAACAGCAGCATTATGGGTATAATCTGATTGATATAATTCAATGTTTTTATTGTTGTTCGTGTATTGATAAAGTGCGTCAGTACCTGTCATCGTCGTACAAATCGTTTTATACTGATCAATTTCTTTATGCTCGTTCGTTATTACACCGAGATCCATTAGATCTGTCACAGCATCTGTAATCGATCCAGAATGGCAGCCAAGCCCTTTTTTTGACTTTAATGATAATAAAACGGCATCCGCAATTTTTCCAAGTCCTACTTGAATATTGGCATAATCAGGAATGAGCTCCGCTACATAACTTCCAATCTTCATTTCCAGCTCCGATGGCGTACCGCTGAAAAGTGTCAATAGCGGGCGATTTGAGACGACGAAAGTATCAATCTCTGAAACATGTACAAGTGTATCCCCAAAGGTACGTGGCAGTTCATCATTCACTTGGGCAATAACAAAATTAGCGTTCTTAATCAAAGCTTGTACGGTATCAACTGAAATCCCAAGATTGCAATAGCCCTCACTATTAGGCGGTGACACTTGAACAAGAGCGATATCTATCTTTTCCTGCCTTACCCAGCGAGGCATATCTGAAAGGTTTACCGGTAAGTAATCACAAACATTGTTTATGTAAGCACTTTTCAAGGCCCCGGATCCTAAGAATGTACGGATCTTAAAGTGTTCATGACAAGAAGGATCTGCATATACACATGGACTGCCAACTACAGCATTGTAGATCGTGACATCCTCAAGTCGGTTCTTTTGTGCAACAAGTTCTTCAACTAGCGTTTGCGGCTCATTGCAATATGGTGCAAGAAATACTTTTTGGTGCGACTGGACTGCAGCCATTGCTTCGCTAGCACTTTTTAGCCGGGAATCATAAATGCTTTCCCAATCTTTCGTAGTCATACTGGATTCACCTCCGCCTATTATGTAGGATTCAAGTGCATGCGAGCCGCTGCCGGCATACACCTGAAATATTAAAATTGAAAATTATATTTGCAGATTCTCAACAACGGTTGTAATACCTAAACCGCCGCCAATACAGAATGTAACCAATCCGTATTTTTCTCCGCGTCTTTCCATCTCATGAAGGAGCTTTGTCATAAGTACTCCGCCTGTTCCGCCGATTGGATGTCCTAGTGCGATCGCACCGCCGTTGACGTTAACACGGTTCATGTCAAGACCTAACTCTTTAATAACAGCCAGTGATTGTGCTGCAAATGCTTCATTAAGTTCAACCAAGCCAATATCTTCAAGCTTTAAGCCTGCTTGCTGTAATGCTTTACGAGTTGCTGGTGCAGGTCCGATCCCCATGATTTCAGGAGATACCCCTGCTACCGCTTGAGCAATGATTTTAGCTCTGGGCTTTTTGCCATAGCGTTCTGCAGCTTGATCTGACATGAGAAGCACAACACCTGCACCGTCGTTACGTCCGCTTGAGTTACCAGCTGTTACCGTACCACCATCTTTAAATACAGGTTTTAACTTGGACAATGCTTCCATGCTTGTTTGTCGTGGATGCTCGTCAACCTTGAATTCAATACTTCCTTTTTTCGTTTTTACTTCAAAAGGAACAATTTGGTCTTCAAATAATCCAGTCGAAATAGCTCTCGCAGCATTTTCTTGACTGCGTAATGCAAATTCATCTTGCTCCGTACGGGAAATATTATATTTTTCAGCCAAGTTTTCAGCTGTCATTCCCATTGTTAAATCTCCATATACTTCCATAGGCTGCGCCCTAGGCTGACTTTCTGTATTTGGATCAAGTAATAACCCTCTGCCGGCACCATAGCCGAAGCGCGCATTCCTTAAATAGTAAGGAGCCGTGCTCATGCTTTCTGCTCCACCTGCAATGACAATGTCATTTAAGCCTGTCATGATTTGCTGCGCACCATTATTCATTGCCTGAATACCAGAACCACATTGACGGTGAACGGTATAGCCTGTAATTTCAATTGGGAACCCAGCACGTAGTAGCGCTAGGCGTGCAAGGTTTGGCGAATCAGTGCTTTGCTTAGCCTGACCGATAATCACTTCATCCACTTCAGCCTTATCAATCCCTGTACGGACTGCAATTTCATCCAATACTTTGGCAGCTAAATAATCTACTTCGACATCCTTTAAAGTTCCACCCATACGTCCAACTGCGGTACGAACGGAATCGATGATTAATGCATTTCTCATTGAAAGCTCTCCTTCTAAGATCTAATACTCCTCAGACTTTACTTGATAGACTTTTGGCAAAAGGAGTAATTTTTGTCAGTTCGTTGTAGTCAACTTCGGTCTTAATGCCCATTCTTGAAACCATATTTAACAGATCTTCTGTAGATAGATTCCCAGTAGCGCCTGGAGAGTAAGGACAGCCGCCAAGACCGCCTACCGAACTATCAAACTTTGTAATACCTGCTTGCATGGCTGCCACGACATTGGCCAGCGCCATTTTCTCAGTATCATGGAAATGACCGACAAACGAAGTATCTGGATATAAAACTCTTAATCTAGCTAATCTTTCATAGACGATTTTCGGATCTGCCTGTCCGTTTGTGTCACCAACATCAATCTCGTCTGCACCAAGTTCTACGAAGCGGTCGCAGACATATTTGACCTCGTCAAAAGAAACATCACCTTGGAACGGACATTTAAACGCCATGGAAATATAGGCACGGATAAAAATATCCTCTTTTTTGGCTCTTTCAAACATCGGCACGCACTCGTCTAATGATTCAGAAGTAGTTTTGTTAATATTCTTTTTATTAAATGTATTACTTGCTCCTATAAACACAGCGATTTGTGGTGCTTTTGCTGCTATTGCCCGTTCGAGTGCCTTAAGATTTGGTGTTAAGGCAATGTACGTGATTCCGAGCTCATTACAGTAGCTGGATATTTCTTCACAATCAGCCATTTGCGGAACCCATTTCGGATGCACAAATGATGTCGTTTCCATGCGGGAAAACCCAGCCTTTGCCAACTGGCTGATTAACTTTTTCTTGTCTTCTGTTGAAATAGGCAGCGGTTCATTTTGTAATCCATCACGAGGACCAACCTCTATGATTTCTATTTCCTTTGGTATAAACAATTGATCAGCCCCCTGAATTAGTATGATCTAGGTAATCCAAGTACGTGTTCAGCGACAAATGATAGAATTAAGTTAGTTGAAATTGGCGCCACTTGATATAATCTAGTTTCCTTGAATTTACGTTCAACATCATACTCCTCAGCAAAACCGAAACCACCATGTGTTTGTAGAGCCGTGTTAGCTGCTTCCCAAGATGCGTCCGCTGCAAGAAGTTTTGCCATGTTTGCTTCAGCTCCACACTTTTCACCAGCATCAAACATTGCTGCTGCTTTGAAACGCATTAGGTCAGCTGCTTCAATATTTACGTGTGCACGTGCAATCGGGAATGAAATTCCTTGGTTTTGTCCGATTGGACGGTTGAAAACAACTCGATCATTCGCATAATTCGTTGCGCGTTCAACGAACCAGCGGCCATCACCGATACATTCTGCAGCGATAAGAATACGCTCAGCGTTCATTCCGTCTAAGATATATTTGAATCCTTTTCCTTCTTCACCGATTAGGTTTTCAGCAGGAACTTCTAAATCTTCAATAAATAATTCAGTTGTCGCGTGATTCATCATTGTGCGGATCGGCTTGATTGTTAAACCGTTTCCAACCGCTTCTCTAAGGTCTACTAGGAGTACAGATAGTCCTTCAGATTTCTTCTTCACTTGTTCAATTGGAGTTGTACGAACAAGCAAAATCATTAAATCAGAATGCTCTGTTCGAGAAATAAATACCTTTTGACCGTTTACGATATACTTGTCTCCTCTACGCTCTGCAAAAGTTTTTAATTTCGTAGTGTCAGATCCAGTGTTTGGCTCAGTTACTCCAAATGCTTGTAGTCTTAAAGAACCATCTGCAATTCCAGGTAAATATTTTGCTTTTTGTTCTGGGCTTCCATGACGAAGAAGTGTTCCCATTGTGTACATTTGAGCGTGACATGCTCCTGCGTTTCCACCTGAACGGTTAATTTCCTCTAGAATAATAGAAGCTTCTGTGATTCCAAGGCCTGAACCGCCGTACTCTTCCGGGATAAGGGCAGCTAAGAAGCCATTTTTTGTAATTTCGTTAACAAATTCTTCTGGGTAAGCTAACTTTGCATCTAATTCTCTCCAATAAGAATCTGGATATTTGCTGCATACGGCACGTACGCTTTGTCTTAGTTCTTCATGAAATTGTGTATTATCTTTTACTGTTGCAGTCATATGTAATTCCTCCAATATAATTGAATTTATTAATTAAAGTTAGGTTTACGCTTTTCAAAAAAGGCTTTTACCCCTTCTTTAAAATCGGCTGACTCAAAACACATCGCTTGTGCAAATCCTTCTAACTCTAAAGACTCATCAAATTCAGAGAAAACGGATCTGTTCACTAATTTTTTCATTAAACCAAGGGCCATCTTCGGTCCTTCTGCAAGCTGACCGGCTAATTTATAAACTTCTTCAAGCAGAAGTTCGTCTTCCACAACTCGATTAACCAAACCAATACTTTGTGCTTGTTCTGCAGAAACTCGATCTCCAAAGAACATTAATTCTAATGCGCGATTGCGTCCAATTAATCTTGGTAAAAAGTACATTGACCCTAGATCCGGAACTAACCCTACTTTTGCAAAGCTTTGAATGAAGAAGCTTGATTTACCAGCAACGACTATATCACAGGCTAACGCTAAGCTGACACCAGCACCCGCTGCCGCTCCATTTACAGCTGCAATAACGGGCTTCTCCAATTCAACAATCGCCTTAATCATTTCATGTCCAGATTGCAATCTTTTTCTGCCGGAAACAGCATCCATCTCCGTTAAGGCGCTAAGGTCGCCTCCAGCTGAAAACGCTTTCCCTTCCCCCGTTAGCACGATCACCTTGACTTCATCATTATTTTTTGCTTCATTCAAAAAGTCTCTAATTTCTTCACGCAATTCTAAACCAAGGGCATTTCTGACCTCAGGGCGATTTAATTTAACCGTACAAACTCCATTTTCTGTAGTTGTAACTTGAATATTTTGGTAGGCCATCTATGTGCCACCTCCTTTCAATGAATTATTTTCCAATAAATTGCGGGTCGCGCTTTTCCACAAAGGCACGAACACCTTCAAGTCGATCTTCTGTATTGATGCAGCGGTTGTAGTAGCTTATTTCAACCTTCTTTGCATCATCATTAGGCATACCGAACAGCTCATTTACAGATGATTTACAATTTTGTACAGCTAATGGTGCGTTTTTAGCAATTTTCTCTGCGATTTCAAGCGCTTTTTCACGGATATCACTTGATGTTCCGTAAGCATTGAGGAGTCCTGCTTTTTCTGCCTCTTCACCTGTAACAATCTTACCTGTAGTAACCCATTCTTTTGCACGGTGAACACCAATCCACTTTGACAAAAGCCTTGTTCCGCCGCCGCCAGGCATTATTCCTCTTGTTACTTCCGGAAGTCCGAATTTAGCTGTATCCGCCGCAACGATCATGTCGCAGTTCAAGACAATTTCAAATCCTCCAGCAAGTGCAAAACCATCGACAACCGCAATGACCGGCTGCTTCATATCCTGGATTTGATTAAACATTTTTTGGAATAGAAGGTGTTGATTTTTCCATTCTTCTTCTGTCATATTGTTGCGTTCTTTTAGATCTGCTCCAGAGCAAAAGGCCTTCTCTGTTGAAGAAGTAATTAATACTGTTCTGATATCACTAGCGTCTATTTCACGGCAAATCCCAAGAATTTGCTCAGCCATTTCAGTTGTGAAAGCATTCCGAGCTTCTGGACGATTCAAGGTGATTTCTGCAATAGTAGATTCTTTCCCTACTCTTTTCCATTCTACAAGAGCCATTACGGTCATTCCTTTCAATACAAGCTCATTAATTTGATAGATTAGTATATTGGTAATTTTCAGTTATTTACAGATGTCTTTTGTCCAATGACTCCACTTGTTCTTAGCTGTTCAATTTCTTCTTCAGAGTATTTTAATTGTGAGAGAATTTCTTCTGTATGCTCACCAAGGATTGGTGAATGTGAGTGTATTTTTCCTGGTGTATTTGAAAACTTGAGCGGGAATCCAATTTGCTTAATAGTACCTGCAATCGGGTGATTCATTTCGGTAAATAGTTCACGTTCAATTATTTGCGGATCTTCAAAGATTTGATCAATATCGTTAACAGGACCAACACAAGTATCCTCTGCCGCTAATAGATCGACCCAATATTTTTGATCTTGTTGCTTAAATAACTCAGCGAGATCCTGTTTCAGTTGTTCCTGCACTTCATCTGGACCTTCATGTAGATCAATCCATTCTGGCTTTCCAACTAATTCACAAATTTTCTTCCAGAACTTGAATTCAGAAGCTCCAACTGATAAATATTTTTGATCCTTTGTTTCGTAAACGCCATAAAAAGCAAACTGTCCATCTAGACGAGTTGTTCCTTTTTTAGGAATCTTACCTGAAGCAAAGTAATCTGATGCTGCTGCATATAACCAAGTAACTGCTCCATCCATCATCGATACGTCAATATATTGTCCTTTTCCTGTACGTTCTTTATGGAAAAGCGCCATACAAATCCCAGATAATGCCATTAATGCTCCGCCGCCGATGTCTGCGATCTGCACACCCGGAACAACTGGCTTGCCATCTTTTTCACCGATAAGGCCAAGTATTCCAGCATAACCTATGTAATTAATATCATGTCCTGGCAAGTTGCGGTATGGTCCTGTTTGGCCATAACCAGTTAGTGAGCAATAAACGATTCCTTCATTAATCTTTGAAATCTCTTCATAGCCAATTCCTAAACGGTCCATTACCCCTGGTCTGAAACTCTCGATAATGACATCTGCTTCTTTTGCCATCTTCTTGAAGATTTCTTTTCCTTCTTCTGATTTAAGGTTCAGTTCAACACTCTTCTTATTTCGGTTAATCGTTAAATGTCTAGCACCGATTCCTTCGATTGCGGGCTTTCTCCATCTGATATAATCACCATTCCCCGGCTCTTCTACCTTTATGACCTCGGCACCATAGTCTGCCATCATTAAGGTACAGTAAGGACCTGGAAGTAATCTAGTAAGATCTAAAACTTTCACACCGTTAAGTGCTCCCATTGTTTTTCCCCTTCCTGATAATAATGTCATATAATAATTGATTAAGAAAAATATTATTCTAGGAAACTTGTGATGACGCTTTCAAGTTTCTTTAAAAATTACGAAGTCTTCTGCTGATTTCCTCTGATGCTTGCTTAAGATAGATTCCCTTCGTATGCAGGTCCTCTTTCTCATATTGCGACGCAAATCCGATTAATTCGACAGATAATTCAACTCTTTCATCGTTGGTGAAGATTGGAGCTGCAATCCCGCATAGACCTTTAATATATTCTCCGTAGGTTATGTAGTAGCCGTTTTTTCTAATTTTGTCTATTTCCCCTTCTATAAAAAGAATTTCTTCATCTGTGAAAGATTTTAATCCGCGATCCTGTTTGAGGAAATACTCTCGTTCCGTTTTTTCCATATATGCTAGAAAGCACATCCCGAAAGATCCGTCTGTAATGGAAAAATGTCTTCCAACCGAAACGCTGACTCCAAAATCGTTTGCTTCTACTTTTGCTACAATGGCTAACTTTTCTTCACCTATCTTGTTGACAAGAATTGACGTCATTCCGGTTTGCTTCGTTAACTCTTCAAGATATGGCATAATAGTAGTAATGTAATTCAAGTGCTCTTTGGCTCTCTCACCTAAGACAACAAGATAAGGACCGAGTGTGTACCTTTTCTTGTCCTCTATGTAGCGAACGATTGATAGTCCCTCCAAACTTTGTAGTATCCTGTAGCAAGTTGCTGGATTCAACGACAAAGCGTTCGCGATCTCTGTAACTGTACTTTCCTGGAACCGCTTTCGGCTAAGAAGTTTTAGAATGGCAAAAGCGTTTTCCAATGCTGGCACAGAATACTTCCGCTTTTCCTTCGTCTTTTGATTTTCCATAATTGACACCTCTTGATGATTATTTTATATATAAAAAAATTTTTTGTCAATGAAAATTCTAAAAATTTTGTATTATTGTGCAAGATAGAATCTTAAGATTTATAAAGGTATATTTAAATAATAAATGCTTATTTTGTATTTTACTAGTAAAAGCCTGCTATTATTTGCCTTGTTATACTTCTCTTTCAATCATCAGTCCACACATTTTACGAAAGAAAACCAGAGAGTAAATTCTCTCCGGCTCATCTGTAAACTATTTCTTTATTATAGGGAAGCCCCGCCATCAACAGCGATCACTTGACCAGTTGTAAAATTACCAGCATCACTTGCAAGTAATAGAGCAAGCCCCTGCAGTGATTCAGGATCTCCCGTTCTTTTCATAGGATTTCTAGATTCTAAAATTTCTTTTGGCATAAACTTTGACATTTTTGTTAAGAAGATTCCTGGAGCAATAGCGTTTACATTAATACCATATTCTACCCATTTAAGAGCTAGATCCCTTGTAAAGTGGTGAACTGCTGCTTTACTCGTGCTGTACCCAATTGCATTAAGCTCACTTGCACCTTTTGCTCTTAATCCGGCAATTGAACCAATGTTAATGATCTTTCCATATTTTCTGCTAATCATATGCTTTCCAACTGCCTGGGACATCAAGAATGTACCTGTTACATTGACATCGATTACTTTCTGCCAAGCAGATAACGGCATTTCCTCAGCGTTAGCACCCCAAGTTGTGCCGCTATTATTCACAAGAATATCAATTTGCCCAAAATCAGCCAGAACAGCTTCTACTGTTTTATTAACATCCTCTTCGCTGGAGATATCACAGGCGTAAGCAGCTGTTTTAACTCCGTATTTTTCCTTAATTTGCTCTGCAGTTTCATGGCAGTTTTCTATTTTGCGTGAGCAAAGCGCAATATTTGCTCCATACTCAGCATAGGCCTCAGCAATTATTTGTCCAAGGCCAATTCCTCCTCCTGTGATAAGTGCAGTACGCCCACTTAGATCAAATATAGATTTCTTCATCTCAAATCTCTCCTTTTTTCATATTGTTATTCTTATAGAACTTTATTTTCATGATTATCTGCGCGAAGTGCTGTTTTTAACACTTTACCCGCAGCATTTCTAGGAAGTTCATTTAGAAATTCAACGATGCGCGGTTTTTTGTATGATGCAAGCCAGGTTTGGCAATATTCTATGACTTGATCCGCCGTTAAATGTTTACCTGGCTTCATTACTACGCATGCTTTTACCGTTTCGCCCCACTTTGGATCTGGCACACCAATAACAGCAGCCTCAAGAATATCTGGATGAGTGTAGAGCACTTCTTCCAATTCTTTTGGATATATATTCTCCCCGCCGCTGATGATCATATCTTTCTTACGATCAACAACATAGATAAAGCCTTCCTCATCCCTTCTCACCAAGTCACCGCTATGGAACCATCCGCCTTTAAAAGCCTCAGCTGTCGCTTCGGGATTATTATAGTATTCTTTCATCGTGGTAGGGCCTTGGTAGACAATCTCTCCTACTTCCCCTAGTGGAACATCATTCATTTCATCATCGACAATACGGACACGTACATTGATCGAAGGCTGACCAACTGAATCCGTTTTTCGAAGAGCATCCTCACCGCTTAAATATGTGGTAGAAGGACTCATCTCTGTTTGACCAAAAGCTTCTAGTATTCTTGCATTTTTAAACACTTCCATAATTCTCTTCTTAATTTCAAGAGGACAAATCGCTCCCCCGATTCCACAAGAAGTCATAGAGCTTACATCATAGTCTTCAAGATTCGGAACCTGCAGGAGAAAATTCCACATTGACGGTACCATGAACATGTAATTTAATTTCTCCTTATCAATCGTTTCGAGCACGACTTCTGGTTCAAATTCGCGATGAATGTATATCGTGCCTTCTAGCAAACAGTTTTGCAGAAGAGTCGACAGGGCTGCCACATGGAACAAAGGAGCAATCACTAGCTGCTTGACCCCTCTTCTCCATTGTGAATGATAAAGCTTATTCATCCCATTCATGTAAATATTTTTATGTGTTAGTACTGCGCCTTTTGGTTTTCCAGTCGTTCCTGAGGTGTAAATAATTGCGTGGGCATCGTCATCACTAAGGTCAACATGTTGAAAGCTTACAGGGGTGTTGTAAATAGACTCATAAGGGATGGAATTGATTACAGTGTTTGGTTTAACTTCGCCAACTGTAACAACCAACTGTACTTTTGGAAGATTTTGAATGATTGGCCTAATCCTTTCAAGGAATTCTTCCTCCACAAATAAGATCTTTACATCAGATTGATTAATAATGTATTCAATTTCACTGGCGACTAAACGGAAGTTTAAAGGAACGAAAACAGCACCACTTAAACTAGCACCAAAATACAACTCCACAAACGGCAAGCCATTTTTAAATAGACAGCCTACTTTATCATTCTTTTGAATTCCATTTGATAGCAGCCAGCCTGCTAAATGTTCAACCTTCTGTACTAAATCTTGATACTGGATACGCTGATCTCCATATATGTAAGCATCGCGTTCAGGGACATTGTGCGCAGCGTATCTCAACGCTTCCCCAATAAGCAGCTGTTGAGACTTTTCTACTAACTTCTGATCCATAATAATCTCCTTTCATTAACAGGAACATAGAATTCCTTCATTATTTAGAAGTACTTATACTTAAGTCTTGTCTATACTCGATAAAATCTTCTTTTATATTCTGCAAGGATAAATACTCCCGATAAAACTCTGCAAATGGTTCCCCTTGTTTGATCAACCGTTTCAAATGTTTAGCGATCCCGAGCTTTTCACTTTTTAAATAAAATGGATTGCGGTTATTTTGTTCTTCATAATAGAAGATACCCTGCATCGTTAAGTCCTGTGGAGCACCTCCTGACTTTACAAAACGCTTAATGATACTCTCTCTTTTATTAATAATATTTAAGTAGCCGTCTAATTCCTTTTTGTAATCTTCTTTTAGCATGATTCCTCTTTGGTGTGCGGTTACATAATATTTAGCATCAACTTCAAGAGTCTTATAAGCTGATTGAATAAATAAATCAATATCGCCATCTGCATCACAGTAAAATGGACCAAAGGATGTAAGATCAAAATCACCGACAAAAAGGATGCCATACTCTGGAAAATATGGCAGACAATACCCTTCGGTATGGCCAGGAGCATAAATCATCATGACCTTTGAATCAGATACAGTAAATTCTTGATCATAATTATAGGTACCATTAATATACATTTGTCGATCTACAACATCTTCGAGTCCAGGAAATGGCTGCTTTCGCTGTATTTCTAGAAATTGCTGTATTTCTTTTTCTGAAAACACAGCAGGAAACCCTTGTGCTAAGATTAATTCTCTTGTGTCAACCGCTTTTTTGTAATCGAGTGGATTCATATATTTCTCAGCCTCGGGAAACAGATGCGTACCCCAAGTATGGTCCAGGTGATGATGTGTTAAATATATTTGTTTTACATCATATTCTTTTTTGATATTTCGTAAAGATTTTACACCTGAACCGCAATCAATAAGAGTAGCATCATGTTTGCCTTTTACTAGCAGCGATGTGGAGAAAGGCATACGGCTGCCATTTTCCCCCATCATGATCTCGACAGGACCAATTTTGGATATGTTCATCTGTATTCCTTCTCTCTATATTTTAAAAATTCAAAATTCTTTGAGTAGAGTGAATTCTACTTTCTTCTATTATATATAGATAACAACTATATATAAATAACAACCAATAAAAAGGATTCTATTAGATTAGAATCCTCTTTATGTGGTCTATCCTTGTGAGTCAGTTTGTTTCTAAAAATAAATCCCACTAATCCCCTTATGGGTATTAAGTGAATGACCCACCATTGATCCGTTCCTTATAGTCCTAAATTTTTTGCAATAATGACCTTCATAATTTCGTTTGTTCCGGCAAAGATTGGGGATACAGCGATATCTCTGTAACGTCTAGCAATCTTATATTCTTCCATATAGCCGTAACCACCATGAAGCTGCATGCAATCAGCAGAAATTCTTCTAGCCATATCCGTAATCCACCACTTCGCCATTGACACCTCTGTCACGATATTTTCACCGTTTTGATGACGTACGATTAATGAATCAATAAATGTACGGCCAAGCTGTACCTGTGTAGCAATCTCTGCTAATTTGAATTGCGTATTTTGGAACTTCCCGATTGGTTTTCCGAATGCTTCTCTTTCTTTTACATATTGAAGCGTTAATTCAAGCATATCTTCAGCAGCAACTTGACCGCCGATCGCTGCAAGTATACGTTCTTGCTGAAGCTTTGACATTAAATATTTGAATCCTTGACCTTCTTCTCCGAGCAGGTTTGAAACCGGTACTCTAACATCTTCAAAAATTAGTTCAGATGTATCCTGTGCATGCATTCCAACCTTATTCAATTTCTTCCCTTTTGAAAACCCAAGTGTTCCTGCTTCTACTAAAATTAAGCTTACTCCTTTATGTGGAGGATTCGCTTTCGGATCTGTTTTACAAGCAACTACTACTAAATCTGAATGAATGCCATTTGTGATAAACGTTTTTTGTCCGTTTATTACATAATAATCGCCATCTTTAATGGCAGTTGTCTTAATATTGGCCAAGTCAGATCCTGTACCAGGCTCTGTCATCGCAACAGCTGTAACGATATCTCCACTAACACATCCTGGCAAATATTTTTGTTTTTGCTCTTCTGTACCATATGTTTCAAGGTAAGGGACGATAATATTGCTGTGTGTTCCCGGACCAGCCAGTCCCGCTCCCACTCGTCCTAATTCTTCAGAAAGGATAGTGGACATTGCGAAGTCACCGCCAACACCGCCATATTCTTCACTGACAGTTGGACATAAAAAGCCATTTTCACCTAGTTTTATCCAGAAAGAACGAGGTACTAATTTATCCGCTTCCCATTGTTCAAAGTAAGGAACTGCTTCTTTTTCTAAGAACTTTCTTAAAGAGTCACGAAACATAACATGCTCTTCTGTAAAATAAGGTCTTTGTGTGCTTTGTGGTTGGAATACTGCTGTGTTTGTCATTGTTTTACCTCCTATGTATATGTAAAGATAGTAGTTTGCCCTCGTAATCAATTTCGAACAGCCTATTGTTTCGGGCGTATGATTTTAAAGGTACCGATCGTTTTGGCTAATACTTTGCCATTGCAATCCGTCACTTCTCCTTCTGCAGTTACAATGCTTTTTCCTTGCTGCACAATCTTTGCTGCAGCGTACATTTTGTCTCCTTCACTAAAAGCAGCAAGATAATTAATAGACACATTGATTGTTATAACCTTCTGTTTTACTGCTGAACGAATGGTTGCACCCATAACTGTATCTAAAATACTGAAATAGACACCGCCATGGACAGATTGATTAACATTTTGATGATTAGGACCAACCTGCAGCGAATAGACCACGGCACCTTCTTCAAATTTTTCTAACTTAATCCCTATATAATTATTGAAAGGACTGCTTTCATAAACTTTTCTTAATTCTTCCATCGACTGAACAGCCACGGTTATTCACCCCTTTTTTTATATGAATCAGCCTTAATTCTAAATGAAGCGCTTACAGAGAGTATAAAACCTACCTTCGCCATATTTCATCTATCGGTATTCAGTACCTTTAATTGATATTATATCGATAGCCTAATTTATAGTCAATTAAAAATTATCAAATAATTCCTAATATAATTTTATTTGAAGATTTATTTAAATCAATTCTCCCCGTAAAAATATTAACACACTATTTAAATTCAGTCTCTAAGTTTCATAAGAAAAACCCAATTCACCAAAAGTGAAATTGGGTTTTTTCCATTCTAGTAATCTATAACTATTATTTTACGGACGGTTGCTCCTCTCTTTTACGCAACTCACGCTTCAACACTTTTCCCGCGCCGCTTAATGGCAGTTCATCCAAGAATTCTACTTCCCTAATTTTTTTATAAAAAATGACTTGTTCATTCACAAAGTCCATTAATTCTTGTTCTGTTGCAGCACTGCCATCCTTCAAAACAACAAATGCTTTTGGAATTTCACCAGCTTCATAATCAGGTTTCCCAATCACAGAAACATTCGCAACAGCAGGATGCTTAAACATATGTTCCTCTAGTTCGCGCGGGAACACATTATAACCCTTATAAATTAACATATCCTTCTTACGGTCAACAATTGCCAAGTATCCATCTTCATCAATTACACCGATATCTCCAGTCCTTAACCAGCCATCCTTTAATACAGCAGCCGTTTCCTCAGGCTTGTTTAAATAACCCTTCATAATCTGTGGACCGCGGCAGCAAATTTCCCCTTCTTCCCCAGGCTGCAGCGGCTCGTCGCTACCTTCAGGGTTCACAATCTTGATTTCTGTATCAAAGACAGGAATGCCGACAGTTCCAACCTTTCTTATCCCTGACTTAAAGCTAGGATTAGAAGTGACCCCCATCGTTACCTCTGTCAACCCGTATGATTCTGTAACAATAGCATCCGGAAATCGTTTCTGAAGTATTCTAATTAGTTCCATATGTAAAGGTGCCGAACCTGACGTTAGTTTTTTTACAGAGGATAAATCGCGGCGTTCAAAATCAGGATGACGCGTTAGCGCAACAAACATAGATGGTGCGCCGCCAATCTGTGTCACACGATACTTCTCCGCTTCTTTTAAATATAGCCCCGGATCAAAACGCTGGTGCAGGATTAGGGTTGTCCCGGATAAAAATGGTTTGCTTAAGTAACCGATCGTCCCCATCGCATGGAACCATGGTGCCAATTGGATAAGGCGGTCATCTCCGAGTAATGTTAAATACTCATCAACACCTCCAGTCAAGCTCTCGTCAATCGGTTCGAGAACCAACCCATCAGCAGTTACCTTTGGCAAATGACCGTTACCCCAAACTGTGAATTGCAAAGTATTTGCCACAACATTGAAATGCGGTATCATAACCCCTTTTGATGGACCCGTCGTTCCTCCAGTATAAGCCAAATGCGCCAAGTCCTCTTTTGGGTTAAATTCAATCTGTAACTCTCTCTCTTCTCCTTTGTCTTTAAAAAGCATAAAGCTTTGCCAACTTTCATCACGGTTAGTAATTTCTACTGATTTGTTGTCATTTAGTTCATTATCATCCGTAACCAACACTAAATGCAGGTTCGTTTCATTGATTACTTTTGCAATACTTTCAGAAAATTGCTTCCAAGTGACAACAGCCTTTGCACTGCAGTCATTTAATTGATAAGCCAAATCCTTCGGAGGCAGCAAAGGATTCACCGGGGAGAACGTTGCACCACTTAGCATAATTCCATAGTACGCTACTACATATTGAGGACAGTTTGGCATATGTATCGATACAACATCACCTTTGCCAATTCCGTTTAAATGAAGAGCATTTGCAAATTTCAAAGCTTCTTTATAAAAGTACCGATAACTGTACTCTACACCTTGATAAATAATGGCTGTATGGTCGCCGAACCTGTTGGCACTGCCTTTAATAATCTCCCCAACTGGAACTACGGGATAATCGATACTATATGGCATTCCTTTCGGCCAGAACTTCTTTAATTTTTCTTGCATCGCATTCAACTCCCTCTTTTATTTTTATAAAAAACCTAACAGTATCCCACGTAGTGAACGTGGGATACCTCCTGAACATAGTCATTCAATTTCAAAAATTATTATGAATGCTTCTTTAACTCAAGCTTCGCAACCGTTTCTTTATGAACCTCGTCCGGACCATCAGCGAGTCTTGTAATTCTTGCGCGGGAATACATTTTTGCCAGCGGGAAGACATCACTAACTCCGCCACCGCCGTGAACTTGAATCGCACGGTCAATGACTTTACAAGCCATTTCTGGTGCAGCAACCTTAATCATGGCAATTTCTTTTCTCGCGACTTTGTTTCCGACTGTATCCATCATATGAGCAGCATTTAACGTTAATAAACGTGCTTGGTCGATATCAATTCTAGATTCTGCAATCCAGTTCCGAATAACCCCTTGTTCTGCGACTGTTTTACCGAAAGCAACACGGCTTTTTGCTCTTTTAATCATCAATTCAAGCGCACGCTCTGCTTGCCCGATTAAACGCATGCAGTGGTGGATTCGCCCTGGGCCAAGTCTAGCCTGTGCAATCGCAAATCCTTTCCCTTCACCCCATAGAATGTTTGAAGCTGGAACGCGAACATTTTCAAATACTAATTCAGAATGTCCGTGTGGTGAATCATCGTATCCAAACACACTTAAGTTTTGGATAATTTTTATACCAGGAGTGTCTTTCGGTACGATAATCATGGATTGCTGTTCAAACCTCGGTGCATTCGGGTCAGTTTTCCCCATCACAATTAACACTTTACATTTCGATGATTCCGTACCGGACTGCCACCATTTACGCCCATTGATGACATATTCATCTCCATCTCTGACAATGCTTGTTTGGATATTCGTTGCATCTGATGACGCCACATCAGGTTCTGTCATACTAAACGTGGATCTAATTGTTCCTTCTAGCAGCGGCTTCAGCCATTTTTCCTTTTGTTCAGGAGTACCAAAGCGGTCCAAGATTTCCATATTCCCTGTATCTGGCGCAGCACAGTTAAACACTTCTGGTGCCATGCCAGAACGGCCCATAATTTCACAAAGTGGAGCATACTCTAGATTCGTTAATCCAGCTCCATTCTCACTTTCAGGTAAAAATAAGTTCCATAACCCTGCTTGCTTCGCCTTTTCTTTTAGTTCTGTCAAAATAGGAGGCTCGCCCCAATGATATTCGTCTTGCTTAATCTGCTCGGCATATACCGCTTCATTTGGATAAATGTATTCATCCATGAAGGCATTGAGTCTATTTTCTAATTGTTTTACCTTTTCTGATTTTTCAAAAATCATAATTCCTGTTCCTCCCTTAAATATCTTTATTGTGAACTAATGATTCTGCATAAATCATTAAGTTCTTAGCACTTTTATGGGCACCTTTGAATCGGGGATCTTTTGTCTGCCCTGTTGCATAGCGATAATAAATCTGCAGCATGGCGACGGCAATTTTAAAATAAGATAGAATCATATAAAACTTAAATGAAGACACATCTCTTCCAGTCTTTTTGGAATACTTGTCTAAAAACTCTCTTCGGCTGATAAAGCCAGGCTGAGCTGTAGGCATTCTCAAACTTCCTTTGATTAAGTCAGAGTCATTCTCTTCAAACCAATAGCTCAAGGTTGTACCAAGATCGAATAAAGGGTCGCCAATTGTCGCCATTTCCCAGTCAAGGATCGCATTTACCTCTCTTAAATCATCCGAAAATAGAACATTATTAATTTTAAAATCATTATGAATTAACGTTGGCTGCTGCGGCTTTGGCACATGGCTTTCCAGCCACTTAATGATGTTATCCACTTCAGGGATATCTTCAATTTTATATTTATGGTTCCTTGCAACCCAGTTCTTAAGCTGTCTTTCGATAAAACCATTTGTATACCCGATGTTTTCTAGACCAGCCTTCTTATAGTCAACATTATGTAGCTCTACCATGGCGTCTACCATCAAGTTAGAAATATGTTGTTTATCCTCAATGGTCAGATTATTTTCTGCATGGGGATCATCTTCAAGAGTAACTCCCTCTACTCTTTCCATAATATAAAATGGTGCGCCAATTACCTCTTTATCTCTACAGAGAATATACGGTTTCGGAACTAACGGGAACACAGTACTCAGCTTTCTTAACACTTCATATTCTCTTTCCATATCATGTGCTTTAGGTGGCAGAGGGCCAAATGGCGGTCTTCTCAAAACACCTTGCCACTCTCCACATTTAATGACATAAGTTAAATTGGAGCTGCCGGCGGAAAATTGTTCAATCTCTAGCGTATTTTTTGGAAGATCGTTAAGATTAGAGAATAGATATTTGCTTATCACATCTACATCAATTTCTTCTCCCTTTCGAACGGGAATGGTTTGACTCAATAGTACTTCCTCCTTTTATAGAAGAATGTATGGAGTAGAAAACGTTTTCATAAAATAACAACCTTTTTACCTTTTCATCTATTAATATAGTACAGCGCCAAATGGTTGTCAACAAATAATCTGAAAAGTATAAATGTTATAAATTAATAGAATTTTTCTATACTAAAAGGAACAACTCGTAAAAAGAATTGTTCCTTCTTTGGCTTGTTAGTTTATCGCTTTATCCGTAACTGCATTACGTAATTCTGTCTTTAATATTTTTCCCGCTGCATTTTTAGGCAGAATGTCAAAAAACTCTACGTAACGAGGCTTTTTGTATGATGCTAAATACTGCTGGCAATATTGGATGATATCAACTTCGAAAAGCTGCCTGCCTTGGTTTAGTACAATACATGCTTTTACGCTTTCTCCCCACTTAGGATCAGGCACACCCACTACTGCTGCTTCTAAGATGTCCGGATGTGTATAGAGAACTTCTTCAATTTCCTTTGGATAGATATTTTCACCGCCGCTAATAATCATATCCTTTTTACGATCTACCACATAGACAAACCCTTCTTCGTCCATCCGCACTAAATCCCCGCTGTGAAACCAGCCGCCTCTAAAGGCTTCCTTCGTTGCTTCAGGGTTTTTATAATATTCCTTCATCGTTGTCGGTCCTTGATAGACAATTTCACCAATTTCTCCAACTGGCACATCGTTCATATTATCATCCACTACACGAATACGAACGTTGAGAGATGGTCTTCCGACAGAGGCTGTTTTCGATTTATCTAGTGCGTCCTCTCCCGTTAAAAACGTTGTGCTTGGACTCATTTCCGTCTGTCCAAACGTTTCATGAATACTTCCGTTTTTAAAAGTATCAATAATCTTGTATTTTAATTCTAGTGGACAAATCGCTCCTGCAGTTGCACAAATCCTCATAGAACTAAGGTCATATTCATGCAAGTTAGGTTCTTTAAGCACGATATTCCACATGGATGGTACCAAAAACATCGAATTGATTTTTTCTCTCTCAATTGTTTCCAAAATAACTCTCGGATTGAATTCGCGATGAATGAACATCGTCCCTTGCATAAGAATGAGCTGCGTAATATTCGCTAAGCCTGCAATATGAAACAGAGGCGGTATCGTCAAATGCTTTGTTCCAAATTTAGCACCAGCATGATATAGCTTATGCATCCCATTCATATACAAGTTTTTATGTGTTAAAACGGCACCTTTTGGCTTACCGGTTGTACCAGACGTATAGACAATGGCTAGCGGATCATCATCATCCAAGTCTTCTCTTTGTCTAAAAGAGATTGAGCCTTCAAAGATAGAGTCATAGGTAACCAGCGGAATATCATTACTCTCAGCAGCCCTGCCTACCACTACAATCTTTTCAATATTTGGAAGCTTGTCCTCTATCGAAAGTATGGTGTCAGCAAACTCTTCATCAATAAATAGTATTTTGATATCCGCGTGATTAAGGATGTATTGTAGTTCTGCTGTAACCAGGCGGAAGTTTACAGGCACAAATACGGAGCCATTTAAACTCACCGCAAAAAATAATTCAACAAAAGGCGTACCGTTTTTAAATAGACAAGCGATTTTTTCATTCTTTTGAACTCCATGCTTCTGGAGCCATCCCGCTAAATGCGTTGCACGTTCAAGCGTTTTTCCATAAGTTAAGCGTTCCTCACCATACACAAAAGCGTCTCGATTCGGAACATAATGGGCAGAAAATTTCAGCCCTTCACCAATAAGCAATTGTTGTGACATTGATATCCCCATATGTATCTCCTTCCAGAAAGAGAAAGGGATTCTAGTAATACAGAATCCCTTTCTAGTGATTAAGTTTTATAATCCAAGATTTTTTGCAATGATCGTCTTCATAATTTCGTTAGATCCTGCAAAAATTGGTGTTACGGCAATGTCTCGATATCTTCTAGCAATCTTATATTCTTCCATATAGCCATATCCGCCGTGAAGCTGCATACATTCAGAAGAAATACGTCTAGCCATATCCGTAATCCACCACTTCGCCATTGAGACTTCTGTTACAATGTTTTCCCCATTCATATGTCTAGAAATAAGACTGTCTACAAAAGTTCTGCCAAGTGTTACTTGTGTGGCAATTTCAGCAAGCTTAAATTGTGTATTTTGGAATTTACCGATCGGTTTGCCAAACGCTTCACGTTCTTTTACATAATTTAACGTGATATCCAGCATATCTTCAGCAGCCGCAATCGCACCAATACAAGTCATAACTCTTTCTTGCTGTAATTTCTGCATTAAATACACAAATCCCTTGCCTTCTTCACCAAGCAAGTTTGAAACAGGAACACGAACGTCTTCAAAAATCAACTCAGCCGTATCTTGAGCATGCATGCCGACTTTATCTAACTTTCTTCCTCTAGAAAAGCCCTTCATTCCTTCTTCCACAATAATCAAACTTACTCCGCGATGTGGAGGGTTTGCTTGAGGATCTGTTTTAACAGCTACTACGACAACATCAGACATAATTCCATTAGAAATGAACGTCTTTTGACCATTTACAATGTAATGATCGCCATCCTTTATGGCCGTTGTCTTAATATTTGCCAAGTCAGAACCCGCTCCCGGTTCTGTCATAGCAATTGCAGAGATTAAATCACCACTTACAAGACCTGGCAATAGTCTAGCCTTTTGCTCCTCTGATCCAAATGAATCTATGTAAGGAACTACGACATTGCTATGAAGACCAAATCCGCTTAAGCCGCCGCCAACTTTTGCAATTTCTTCAGCAAGGATAACACCGAATGCAAAATCGACTCCCATGCCGCCATATTCTTCGCTGACCCATGGACAAAGAAACCCTTGCTCACCCATCTTTTTCCAAACTTCTCTTGGAACCATGCGGTCTTCTTCCCATTTTAAATAATTAGGCTCAATTTCTTTTTCAATAAATTTCTTTACAGACTCACGAAACATATGATGTTCTTCAGTTAAGTACGCAGCTGTAGATGAACCCTTTTTTGAGATCGTTTGTTCAGCCATTATTTTCCCTCTTTTCTCAACATTTTTATTAAGCGCTTTCAACGTTTGCGCAAAAAACTAATCGCTTAACGGTATAATATTTCTATAATTGATATTATAAAGCTTATCTATTTTTTGGTCAATTAAGAATTATTAGATTATTCAAATATTATTCTAGTATACTATCTGTATTGCTAGTTTCTTATCTTCTTCTATTGGTTACAAAGTTCTTAAACATTCTAATAATCAGAGGATTTTTAGTTTATTTTTAGCGTATAGTGTAATATGAATGAGTGATAATATGCTTGTTAAAGCAAAGCTTGAAGCTGGGGAAAAAGTAATGGGGCTCAGTATTTCATAAAAAACTGATACGGAACCGTTCCTCTGTTGGAACCAATGCTGAACGGTCTTCATCCTCGCTATGAGAACCTTTCCTCTGCTGAATCTGATGCTAAACGGTCTTCATTCGCGCTATGAGAACCTTTCCTCTGCTGGATCCAATGCAAAGCGGTCTTCATCCCCGCTATGAGAACCTTTCCTCTGCTGGATCCAATGCAAAGCGGTCTTCATCCTTGTTATGAGAACCTTCCCTCAACTAGATCCAATGCTAAACGGTCTTCATCCTTGCTATGAGAACCTTTCCTCTGCTGGATCCAATGCAAAGCGGTCTTCATCCTTGTTATGAGAACCTTCCCTCAACTAGATCCAATGCTAAACGGTCTTCATCCTTGCTATGAGAACCTTTCCTCTGCTGGATCCA
>NZ_LT707409.1:1466045-1808897 GCF_900156875.1 Robertmurraya dakarensis
ACCTTTCCTCTGCTGGATCCAATGCAAAGCGGTCTTCATCCCCGCTATGAGAACCTTTCCTCTGCTGGAACCAATGCTAAACGGTCTTCATCCTTGCTATGAGAACCTTTCCTCAACTGCATCCACTGCACAGCGGTCTTCATCAATCAATTATTATTCTTTCTTTATACTTCTTAAGGAGCTCTTTATACTGATTTAATACCTCTTCATATGGATGACCATCAGACTGATGCTTTTCTAACCAAATTTGAGTGAACTTTTCTGTTGCTGTTTTCCATTGCTGCTGTTCCTCTTCAGTTAATTCTACAAGTACCTCCTTTACCTTTCTGAATATTCTAATGTTGAAAAGATACTAATATCGTTCTCCTAAGTAAAATAAAAACTGCCGAGTTCCCCCGGCAGTCAAACAACCATTTGTTTTTCTTATACCCTATAAAAATACATTACTTGTACTCTGCTAACTTCTCTTTATACGCATCTAGTACTTCGTTGTATTGATACGAACCTGATGCATTTTCCTCTAGCCATTTTGCAGTAAACTCTTCTGTTACGTTTCTCCACTCCTGCAATTCTTCTTCCGTTAATTCGGCAATCGTACCGCCATTTGCGACAAACTCTTCATTAAATTTTTGTGTCTCTTCTTCATAAACTTGGCCAATTCGTTCAATAACTTCATTGCCAGCTTGGATCATTGCTTGCTGAATATTTTCAGGAAGCTTCTGCCAAACATTTTCATTGATGTTTATTCCTTGAACAACAGCCCCAATATGAGGAAACACGGCATATCTAAGCAGTTCGTCAGTTCCGGAGTTTTTAACAGCCATGCTATAATAGCTCGCAACATCAATCACTCCGCGATCTAATGCTTCATACACTTCAGCATGTGAAATCGTAACTGGAACAGCTCCAAAATACTCATACATTTTATTAGCAATCCCACCTGGAGTCTTAATTTTTAGCCCCTTCAAATCTGATGGCACACGTAGTTCCTTGCCTGTTGTCCACAGTTCATAATTCGGCGATACCTGCGCAACGAGCGGTCTTACGCCATTCTTTAAATAATCTGTTTCTACTAAAGTTGTATTTTCCTTTAGCAAATCATTAAATGCCTTTGTTCCTTGATCAGTATTTTCACTGAGGTTCGGAAGGCTTGCGATCATTTGGCTATATGGCATCGTGTCAGGATAATAATTTGCTGGGTAAATACTTAAATCCGTAACACCATCACCTGTTAACGTCATTAAATCACCAGCTTTTCCTAACTGTTCTGAAGGATAGTAGTCAAATTCTACTTGTCCATCTGTTAATTCAGTCACTCTATTCATCCATGGCTCAGTAAAATCCGTATAAATCGGAGATGTTCCAGGGAAATATGTAGCGAATTTCAGCTTGATTTTTTCAGCACTATCCGTGCCTCCGCCAGCATTACTATCACTAGTGCCGCTTGAAGAGCTAGAACCACATCCTGCGAGGACAAGTGTCAATATCGCAAAGAACATTGTAAATAAATAAAACTTATTCTTTTTCACAGAAATACCCCTTTCATATGTCGCAAAGAGTATGATTCATGTTGCTTAAATGCATGCTATTACTATGAACATTCTCTTGCCGCAACGATTAGATCCTATTGACTTAAAATTTCCTCTAAACGATACAACCAAAGCTTTATCGTATGCTTTTTTATAAAACGATCTATCACCCGCTTCCATTCTTAACCGTTTAACATGAAGATTCATAGAAATAATATAAAGCGCTTTCAAATAATAGAATTAAGAGATAGTTTTTGCATCCCGTGCAACAACAGAAAGAGTGTTCTCTATCCTTTAATTAATAAAGGTTCCACTTGAACCCTCATTTCTGCTGGTTTAGATCTATTTCTTCTCGATAAACGGTATGTTGTACCACTAATTGAATTGTATAGTTCTTTCAATGTATAGTCAATTCATAATTGTTTAAAAAGTTCCTAAATTAACTATTTTCGATTATTTAACTGCTCTTTTTAAAAAATTCAAATCTTCAGTTATACACTGCGCAATCTCTTTAATAGCTACAATAAAGTTGTTAATAATCTCATCGTTCACTCTTACTAACGGGGCGGAAACTGATACACCTGCCACGACTTCATTCCGTGCATTAAAGATAGGTGCACTGACAGAACAAACTCCAGGAACACGTTCACTATAACTAATTGAATAACCTCTGTATCTAATGTCCTGCAGCTCTTTCCGAAGTTTCACCTTATCTAAAATCGTTTGATCTGTTACTGCTTCAAGCTCATTTTCACGAAGATAATCCTCGATCTGATTTTGATCAAGATAAGCTAAAAGCAGTTTTGCAGAAGCACCCGCATGAAGAGGGGAAGTGTGACCAATATGCGAAATCGCTAACAATACCTGTTCCGCTTGTTCTAATGCAATACATTTTCTTTGATTGTTTTCAATCACATTTAAATAGACATTCTCACCCAAACGGTCACGCAACTTTCTCAAGTAAGGCTTCGCCGTGGATATCAAGTGAGAATGCTCTTCTACCAAATTCCCCAAATAGTAAAGTTCCATCCCTAGTTTATAAGTTTTTCTTTTATTATCTTTTTCTAGGAATCCATGACTAACTAGTGTACTTAAAATTCTTTGTAGGCTCGATTTAGACAGACCGAGCTTATGGTGAAGCTCAGCAAGAGATAATTCTTTTTCATCATTGGAAAAGGACTTCAACACTCGAATGGCACGACTGATCGTCTGCATTGAATAATCTTCACTCATATCCCATGAACACTCCCCATTTTTTTGACCACTTCAGTACTGAATAGACTTCGTAACTCTTTTAAACAGAAAACTTATCAATTTATGGATCTTTCTGCATTTTGCCAAAATGGTTTCCTTAACGTCTTTTTATCAAGCTTGCCATACGGGGTAAGCGGGAATTCCTGTACAAACTTAATTTCTTTTGGACATTTATATTTTGCAAGATTTTGCTTGCAGTACTGAAGAATTGCCTCTTCTGATGGTAGATTAGAAGAATCTGCGATAACAAACGCAATAACTTGCTCTCCCCAATCGGAGTGAGGGATTCCAATTACAGCAACCTGGCGAACGCCCGGAACTTGCTGAATTACATTCTCCACTTCCGTACTATAAACGTTCATACCACCTGAAATAATCATATCGTTCTTACGATCCATGATATAGACATACCCTTCTTCATCCACTTTCCCCATATCACCAGTATGCAGCCAGCCATTTATGATCGTTTCAGCTGTTTTTTCAGGCAGCTGATGATATCGCTCCATCACAAATGGAGATTTAACAGTTATTTCACCTTGCTCACCGGTATTTACCTCTTCGCCGTCTTCATTTACAATTCTGACCTCAGACATAATAGATGGCTTACCGCAGCTTCTCAATCTATGAACCTTACAAACATCAAGGCTATGGTCCTCTTTCTTTAATCGCGTAATAAAATTAGGGCATTCGGTCTGTCCGTAAAACTGAAAGAACACAGGACCGAAAACTTCCAATCCTTGTTTGAGCCTATCCTCCATAATTGGTGCAGCGGCGTAACTCATCATTTTTAAACTATGGGATGAAACATCTATCTGCTTCTCCTCAATCGTATCGAGAAGGCGATAAATCATCGTTGGGACCATAAACGTTATTGTAATTTGTTTCTCCAAGATGGCATTGATTGCCTGGATGGGGTCAAATTTATCGTAGATGAAGTGGGTTGCTCCTTTTAAAATACCTGTTTGGATAAACCTCCCACCACTATGAGGCAGTGGTGTCATCACAAGAATTTTGTCATCGCTGACAATCTCAAGTTCAATAAGATGACAATATAAAGACATCACCAATTTTTTCTGTGTTTGGACAATCCCTTTCGAAAGTCCTGTTGTACCTCCAGAATACGTAATCGTCGCAGTATTAGATGGTTTTACATCTACAATTGGTGTGGTATCACTTTTGCCTGTTAAAAATTCCTTCCAGCTTATAAACCCATCTGGCACATCTTCCGTTAGACCGACAACAATTTGTAAAGAAGGTATCTGTTCTCGGATCTTTTCAACAATGGAATAAAATTCAGGACCTACAATCGCTGCTTTCGATTGCGAATTTTCCAGCATATATTTGATTTCAGTTTCACCTAACATATTGTTGAGAGGTACCTTCACTGCCCCGCTTTTCATAATTGCGATGTCAGTCACGACATATTCCATACAATTTGACATAATCATCGCCACTGGATCCTCAACACTAATTCCCTTCGCAAGAAAACCATGCGCGAGCTGGTTTGCCAGCTTATTAAGCTCTTCATACGTCAATTCTTCATTTTTAAATGAAATCGCTATTTTATCATGATTATCAGCTAATGCCTTATTAAATAAATCTTTTAGGACAAGCTCAGACATTTTCATCCCCCTCTATTATTTTCACCTCAAATAATCAACTAGACTTAATGATCCCCGCTAGTAGAATACTCAATTCGTTTTTCGAGTGAAGACCGATAAGGTTCCTCCCATTCCATCACCTGAAGAAGAATATTAAAAAAGCTTTTCGGATGAACAAATACTTCAGTCTTTACCCCTTCTGTCACTTCCGGTCCAATCAACTTAAGCCCTTTTTTTCGAAGCTCCTCCGCGGTCTCTTTTAAATTTGTAACGGACAAAGCGACGTGATGAATTCCTTCCCCACGTTTTTCAAGATATCTCTTCATATCCCCATCGCCAACAGGAGTTTCCAAACCTACTAATGTCTCTCCAAGCAGATAGTAAGCAGCTTTAACAGCTAACCCTTCCATTACTACCTCCTTTATATACTTCGCATCAAACATAGCTTCAAACTTCTTTTTTGCATCTTCCAGATCATGAACAGCAATTGCCACATGATCATAGTCTTTAAAATTAAACATAATGATTCTCTCCTTCTATTCTATTTTTGTTTTTGATATCCGCCACTTACAGCGCTTCTCCTTTTCCGCCATCAATGTTAATCGATGTTCCTGTTATATAAGACGCGGCGTCTGATACTAAGAAACCAATCGTATTCGCAGCTTCCTCCGCATTTCCAATTCTGCCTAGTGGGATTTTATGTGCCGGCATTTGCGAGAACTCCTCCCATGTTAAATGGCTAAAGTCTTTTTTCCATTTCCGTTCGATTTGTTCACTTTTAATCAGACCAATACACACCGTATTCACACGAATATTGTATTTTCCTAAATCCTTGCTCATGGCATTTGTTAGGGTCATACCTGCCATTCTGCTGACTGATGTAGGCAGTGACGATGCTGGTGCAGTTTTAGCAATGGTTGCCGTAACATTAACTATGACGCCGCTGTGTTTATTTTTCATATAAGGAAGAACAGCATTAGAACAATTAATTGCAGCAAACAGTTTTAAATCTAGATCTTTTCTCCACATTTCTTCATTAATAGAATCAAATGGCTGTGCAGCAGATTGTCCAGCATTATTAATTAAAATATCCACCCCGCCAAAATGAGCAGCAGCTTCCTTCACAAAATTCTCGCAATCTTGTTTTAACGTTACATCCTTTGATGAATAGAAAATGTCCTGCCCTGTTTCCTCTTTAATTAGCGCTGCGGCATCTTTTAACTTATGGACGTCTCGCCCGCATATAGCAACTTTTGCTCCCTCTTTCGTTAATAAAAGTGCCGTAGCGAGCCCAATTCCTTTACTTCCCCCCGTAATAAGAGCTACTTTTCCATTTAAATTTAATTCCATCTCAATTTCCTCCTTCAAGATTTATTGAACAGCCTTTTCAACTTCCATTTTTAACTTTTTAAAATAAAAGACATAAACGATGGATGCAAAAATCATTAAAGCGAATATGACCAAGTAAATATTTCTGTACATGACTGCAGCCGGAAAACCATCCTGGGCAGTGATTAAAATACCAGATATCGTAACTCCGATTGCTCCCCCAACAAACTGGATCAACTGAAGGATCCCCATTCCGGCACCGATTTTATCCCTATGTAAGATCCGTGTTACTTCATTAGAGATACTTGTATTTAATGCTGCAAAACCGATACTTGCGAACATATATGTAGTGAGAATATAGTATGGAGAAATCGTTGATAGATAGGCAAATAAGCACGCAGCAATGATCAGAAAAAATTGCCCAAAGAAGGTAACTGGCGGTGTTCCATATCGGTCTATTAATCTGCCAATAACCTGGCCAGCCAGCATAGCTAAAATCGCTCCTGGGAAGATGATCATCCCGACTTCAACAGGCTCTTTATTAAATACATGTGAAAGGATAATCGGCATTAAAAATAAGTTTGAAAAATTTAAAAAGAAAGCTAAAAATCCAATTAATAGCAGCTTCAAGTATTGGCCATGTTTAAACAGGTCAGGCTGAATAAACGGTACATCCTTCTTATTAAGATATATCCACCACACCACAGACAGGATGATTGTTATGAAAAGAATGCTGTATGAAAAAGTAGATAAATAGAGGAGTATACCTGTCACACTGACAGCTGTAAGCACTGCCCCAACTAAATCAAATTGTCCTTTCTTAACTTCTTCTTTTGGCATGAGAACATTAAAAAAAGGAATAAGCAAAACGACAAGCAGCGTAACAGCAAAAAGAAAATTCCAGCCTAAGTACTGCGTGACGATTCCACCTATAACAGGTCCAAGTCCAAACCCTAATGAAGCACCAGAAGCAATAATTGCCATTGCTTTTCCACGTCTAGCCAAGGGAATAAAACGTCCTGCAACAATCATCCCTAAGCCCGGTACAGCACCAGCCCCGATGGCCTGAAGAATCCGGCTGCTTAACAGTACAATAAAATTTGTCGAGAAAAATCCTAATAAGGAAGCTAAACCAAGCACTGTCAAACCACCTAACAATAACCGCGAAATCGGTAAATAGTCGGAAAGTCTGCTAAATGTCAATGTTGAAATAGCAAATGCGATTGAGTATCCCGATACAATCCATGCTGCCGTCGAAGAACTTAATGATAAATCTGTTAAAATTGAGGGTAACGCTACATTAAACATCGTTGTATTCATAACAACAAACCAGGTTGTAAGCCCCCACAAGTAGACGATCTTATTCTCTTGAATTGGTACCCTGCTATCATTATTAGCAGTAGGTAAAAAAGTAGATGGCATTTTAACCACACCTAATCTTTCATTTTTTGTATGTAAAAAATAATTTTGCATCTGAAATTATTTTTTATATTTAAAATATTCTAATAATTTAATTCAAAAAATTACTTTGAGATAAAGTGTCTCTTCTAAAAGAACTCATCCATCTCAAAGATAAAATAGATTTTCTATATCATTTTTAAAACATAAATTTTTTTCTCTAAAATATTATTGATACTTCTTTAAGTTTTCTTTATAAGCGTTCAACACTTCTTCATATGGATGGCCATCTGATTTATGATCTTCTAACCATTTTTTTGTAAATTCATCATAAGCTTTAATCCACTGTGCATCTTCTTCTTCTGTTAATTCTACAATTGTACCTTGTTTAGCAAATTCCTCATTAAATGCTTTTGTATCAGCATCATATTTTTCTCCAGAAGATTTAACCATTTCTTGGCCAGCTTCCATCATCGCCTTTTGAATATCTTCAGGTAAACCTTGCCATACATTTTCATTAATAACGATACCATGAATTGCCGTACCTAAATGCGGGAACATTGCATAATCTAAAAGTTCAATCGTTCCTGAAGCTTCTACTGCAACACTTGAATAGCTTGCTGCTTCAATTACTCCCTTTTCTAATGCTTCATATGTCTCCGGGTGCGCTACTGAAACTGGAGTAGCTCCTAATTCTTGATACACTTCATTAGCAATGCCGCCTGGAGTCCGAATTTTCAGACCCTTAACATCTTCTGGTACCCTTATTTCCTTGGAAGAAGTCCAAATTTCATAAGCAGGTGATACGTTTGTCATGATAGGACGGATCCCATTTTTTAAATAATCGGTTTCTAGTAGAGCCTCATTTTCCTGTATAAGGTCATTATATGCTAGAGTTCCCTGAACAGAAGTACTACTTAAGTTCGGAAAGCCTGCAAGCACATTGCTTAACGGCATATTATCAGGAAAGTAGTTAGCTGGAAACACGCCAATATCTGTTACTTTATAATTTTAAGTACCATCACCTCCCCCAATGTTCAAGATTTTTACTATTCTAGTACCTTGAATTACATATTATTTGGAAGATATAATGCGATTTCTGGGAAAATAACCAAAATTAAGATGGTTAACAAGAGTATTCCAACGAAAGGCAAGGAGCCAAGGAACACTTTATGAACCGGAATACCAGAATATTTACTTGTAATGAATAGATTAATCCCTACAGGCGGCGTTACTAGACCAATTTCAAGTAAAAGTACTACGACAACACCAAACCAGATTTCATCAAAACCTAAACCAGTAACGATTGGGAAAATTAATGGCAAGGTTAAGATTAATGAACCAATCAAATCCATAAATAAACCAAGTATTAGGTAGAATACAATAATTAACGCAAGGATCGCCCATTTTGATAATCCGCTTTCAGAGATAGCCAGCATAATACTTTGACCTGTCCCTGTTAAGGTAAAGAAATAAGCAAAGATATAACCACCGATAACAATGGTAAAGATCATCGCAGTTTGATGAGTTGTGTCGACAAGAGACTTGATAACATCCTTGAAGCTTAGTCTCTTCATCGCTAAACCGATCACAAGAGCACCTAAGGCACCAAAGGCAGCCGCTTCTGTAGAAGTACCAATCCCTTGGTAGATTACAATCATGACAATTACAACTAAAATTACCATCGGCCAAATCGTCTTTAATGAAGCGAATCTTTCCAACCATGTGGATTTATCAATTTTGCTATCCAATTTGATCGAAGAAATAATGATGAACGCAGATAACAAAAGAGCTAATAGAATACCAGGAAAAACTCCGGCAATTAGTAACTTTCCAATTGATGTTTCCGTTTGAACTGCGTAAAGGATTAATGGAACACTTGGTGGAATCATAACCGCTAATGTTCCCGTTGAAGATGCAACTAGACCAGCAGCAAAAGAATCCTTATATCGAGCTCGAATCATTTCTGGAACACAAATTTTCGACATGATCGATGTAGCCGCAATACTTGATCCGGATAGTGCACCAAAACCAGCACTTGCGAAAACGGTCGAAATCCCAACACCGCCTGGCACATGCCCAATCCACTTTAATACCGCGTCATATAAATCTTTAGCAATATTACTTTTTGAAATAAAGTTAGCCATCAAGATAAACAAAGGGATCGTTGTTAATGTAAAACTATTTACACTTCTGTAGGCTGTTGAGGATAGTATCCCTGTAAATGTATCAGGTCCACCAACCAAATAGATTCCGATTGAACCAACAGCAATGAGGGTAAACCCAATTGGCATTCCTATAAATAAAAGTACTAATAATAAAACGACAATTCCTAATGCTAACATAACTTCCCTCCTATGAATCTACTACTGTTTATTTTATACAGGCATGTTGATATCTTCGTCATCTACAGGCTTCATGATTGTGCTTGGAGCAATAAGCTTCGGAAATAGGATGGCAACACATTCTATTATAAGTCTTAATCCAATCATCAAGAGTCCTACAGAGATAATAAATAATGCGGGAGCTAAGGGATAATCCAACACACCAACTGATTTAATATTTTGCTCAAGATATTCAAGGCCTTCTTGTAAATTTAAGTAAGCAATGAATAAAAAGAATGGAGCTGCAAGAATGTTTGTAATGAATTTCGTTACCTTTTTCATTTTCTCAGAGAATTTTTCTTCTAAAAATGTAACTCTTACATGCTCATCATGCTTTTGTGTCTGGCTAATCGCTAAATAAACAAGCAGGACCATTAAATACTCACCTGTTAACTCAATTGTCCCTTGTATCGGACTATTGAAGAAGTACCGCAGTGTAACGTCCAGAAAGATCCACACCATCATTACAAACAAAGTAAACGATGCAATTATAGACATCACCTTGTCAATGCCATCAAAAAGACCAACTATTTTTTTCATTTCAATTTTCACCTCTTCGCTAAATTTTCAATTGCATTTTTTGAGTCATTTTGTTTTCTGCAACTAGATTGAAAGCGCTTTTATAAATTTGTTTTAAATAAGCTAGAATCTAGTATCAGATAAACTTTTTTAACTCATTGTTTTTATATTTGTAAATTTTGAAAATTACACTTATACCGATAGCCGGTTTTATGTACCACTTTTTATTCATATTAGAAGATTAGCATGTTTTATATATTATTGTCAAACAATTTTTAAAAATTTATATATTTGAAATTATCTATTATTGATATAATATTAAAAAATCGAATCATGGTTTTAATTTTATCAAAAACATCATAAAATCAACACTTTCAAAGAAGAAAACTTTAATAGAAAGATAATGATTCCTATACTAATATAGAGAAATGAAAAAGACAGTAACAATTATCTTTATCGTTACTGTCAAAAAATGAAGTAAACCAAATTTTTTATTTAGTTTAATAGTCTTATTTAAATTTAGGTTTTCTTTTTTCGATTACAGCATTAACGCCTTCTTGATAGTCTTCCAGCTCTGTTGCAATTCCCATAGCGGACGAGATCATATCATAATGTGTACGCAAATCTAGGTTCAACCCTTGATATACTGCTCTCTTCGTAAAACGCATTGCTACCTGAGGTCCAGCAGCTAATTTCTCTACATACTGATCCACAAACTCCTGTAATTGATCATCCGCAACGACATGTGTCACCAGCCCCATATCTTTTGCTTCTTGGGCAGTTAGGACAGTACGATTCCACAATAATTCCAACGCTCTATCAGTGCCTACGAATCTTGGTAAAAACCATGCAGCCCCGTCACCAGGAACAATTCCTACATTGAGATAGCTTTCAGAAATTTTCGTATTTTCAGCTGCAATACGAATGTCACATGCCAAAGTCATATCAAACCCAGCTCCAAAGGCAATACCATGCAGTGATGCCACTACAGGAATATCAATTTCCTGAAGCAATAAAGGAATTCTTTGAACTTTTTTCCATAGAGAATTTTTTCTAGCTAACGCCGTAGAGGATAAATCTTTCTCTCCATCACTCTGAAGGAATCCTTCTCCTTTCGCCATTGCCTTAATGTCACCGCCAGAGCAAAAGCCGCGTCCATTCCCTGAAACTACAAGGACACGAATATCGTCTGAATCACGGACTGTTTCTAATGCATCAATCCATAAATCAATCATTTCTAAACTGAATGCGTTTATGCTGTCAGGACGATTAAGCACAATTCGTGCAATCTGATTTTCAACTGTAAAAATTAAATCACTCATTTCACTTCCACCTCTTTTGAATAATTTTCTACACCTGTTATCAACGACCAAAGTCCGTCTTTATCTAAATTCAATAATTCATCTGTTACGACTTCTTCCCATTCCGATTCCGTACCAAATTCATCCCGCCAAGACCAAAGTCTGCGAGTGCTATGATGTAATGTATGCTCGTACGTAAATCCGATTGCCGCTAAAACTTGGTGGGCAATTGGGTTCCCTTTCCCAGCCGCTTCATTAACACGGATTTTTGCAAGTGCAATTTCCTTTGAGAATGGATCCTTTTCAAATGAATCAACAGCATAGCTTGCTGCTAGCCCTGCAGAAGCAGACTCCCCAGCTAAATGTGCAATATGATGCTGAATGGCTTGAAAACGGTGCAGCGGTCGGCCAAATTGATTTCTCTCATTCGTATGGTTAATCGTCACTTCTAAGATTTTCTCCAAGGCACCTGCCATTAGGACACTTTTTGTTAGAGCACCACTATAAAGAACCGTTTTTTCAAAATCATCTCTTCCAATAAATCTATTAACAGGATCATTAACAAAGACATGATCGAATATTACTTCATCTCTTGCTTCCCCAGCCATATTTTTACCTTGATTAATTTGTGCATCCTTTAGGTCAAGCAGAGAGAAGATCGTTCCATCTGATGTTTCTCCCAAAACGATCAGCTTGTCCGCATATCTTGCCCAAGGAACATTTTTGGCTTTA
Organism: Robertmurraya dakarensis; assembly: GCF_900156875.1. Taxonomy (GTDB): domain Bacteria; phylum Bacillota; class Bacilli; order Bacillales; family Cytobacillaceae; genus Robertmurraya; species Robertmurraya dakarensis. The sequence continues at coordinate 1,478,093 of NZ_LT707409.1, forward strand.
CCAGTAACGACAAAACCCTCTCCATCTTTATTGAACTGAAACGGCTGCATATTTTTTTCGTATGCAACTGTTAAAATATCATTTCCTACAGGAATATCAAATTTAGCTAATAACCAATTCGCCATATACGTTTCTGCAAGGGGAATCGGTGCAGAGTATTTCCCTGCTAAGCGAAGGATGCTTAATGCGTCATCATAATCCCCGCCGCTTCCTCCTAATTCTTCAGGGACAGCAACAGTCAACATGCCATTTTCAGCCAGGCTATTCCATAAATCACCTGCCCAGACGCCTTTTTCCGATTCATTTACTGCTTCTTTTGTTGAATATTTTTCAAACATTTTTGAAGCTGACTCGATGATCATTTCTTTCATTTCACTCATTGTTGGATAACCCCCTTCGCAATGATTCCACGCAGGATTTCATTAGTGCCGCCGCGCAAAGTAAAGCCTGGCGACTGCAGAATGGATTGTGCTAAATATTTTTCAATAAGAGATTCAGAGTCCGTAGACGGAACAACTGAAACTAATAGTCTCGTAATCTCAGCAATCTCTTGTTCAAATTTCGTTCCCATATCCTTTACTAATGAAGCGATGATATTAGAAGGAACACCTTCTTCTAGCAGTTGGGCTATTCCCAAAGACATATTACGTAATGTCCACATTCTAGAAACTAATCGACTTACTTGCTTTAATCCATTTCGATCCTTATTTTCGACCAAAATGTTCGTCAATTCGTTTAAAAGAGGATATGTACTTAAGATTCGTTCAGGGCCACTTCTCTCATATGCTAATTCTGCCATCCCCTGTGCCCAGCCATTTCCGACTTCTCCTACTACCATTTCATCTGGAATGAAGACATCTTCAAAGAAAACTTCATTAAAATGATGTTCTCCCGTCATTAAATGAATCGGTCTAATCGTGACGCCCGGTGCCTTTAAATCAACAATTAACTGACTCATGCCTGCATGACGATTATTAGGATCTTGAGGTGATGTACGACATAGGACAATAGAATAGTGAGCAACATGTGCTCCACTCGTCCAAATTTTACTTCCATTTAAAACCCAGCCATTATCCACTTTAACTGCTCTTGTCTGGATATTTGCCAAATCTGAACCTGCATTCGGTTCACTCAACCCAATCGCAAAAAAACATTCACCTTTTGCAATTTTAGGCAAGAAAAATTGCTTTTGATCTTCTGTTCCAAACTTTAGGAATAGGGGACCTGATTGACGGTCTGCGATCCAATGCCCTGACACAGGTGCACCTGCTGCAAGCATTTCTTCCGTTACTACGTATCTCTCAACAGAGGAACGTTCTCCTCCTCCATATTTCTTCGGCCATGTCATCCCAATCCAGCCGCGTTCACCCATCTTTTTTGAAAATTCCGCTGAAAATCCACTTAACCAGCAATCACATTTTGGAACGATTGAACCATTTTCGATCTCTTCTTTTAAAAACTGCCTAATTTCTCTTCTTAATTCATCAGTTTCTTTAGGAAGTTCTACTACAGGTATTTGTAGCGCTTTCATTCCATGTCACCTCTTTACAATAAGTTAGCAAAACAAAAACTTTTACCGTTAAACGGTATATGATTCCTATAGTTAAAATAGTATCTTATTTAAACTATATAGTCAATTCGAAATTATCTGATAAATAAATAAAGCATAACACTATAACGACAATCTTGTTTCCTATTGTGTGCTAATACGACAACAGTCTTTTAATGTGCACAAAAAAGACAGCAGCACTCCTGCATACTGTCTTCTGTCTAACATCTTATTCTAAACAATAATCCTGGATGTTTTTACGAATTTCTTTCGTAATGCCAAACTCCTTCTGTATATATGTGTCAAAGTCTCCATATGTCGTATTAATGGCATCAAAAGCGGAGTGAAGATAATCTTCACGTAAAGGAAAGGAGTTTTTAAATGCATCTAATTCTTCTTTCGTAAAAAATGCTGAAGTTTTATCGAAGATTCTATTATGATAATCTTCTAATGCAATATTCGAAAGTAAGTAATCTTCTAGTGCCGTCTCATAGGGGACACCCAAAGTCATTAATATAATCATGGCTCCTACGCCCGTTCGATCCCTGCCACCAGTACAATGATGGACTAGCGGCAAGTTTTCTTCAGGATTTTTCAACCTTTCCATTAACCTTTTATATGATTGGTTTTGGATAGGCATTTCTCCATAAATTCTTAAAAATCTTTCCGCAGTAAATTGACTATAATACTCTTTGTCTCCATCTTCCTTAAAGATGTATGTAGTAATATTATCTTCTTCCATTACAGAGACCCTTTCATTAACCGCTTTTCCAATGACGGGATCCGGCTTTCGTTCCGCTTCCCCTCGTCTGCGGTAATCAAAGACGCATTTGAAATCGATGGATTCCAAGTATTTTTTATCTTCTTCCGTTAGACCTGTTAGTTCAGCTGCACGAAACAAAATTCCTCTTTTCACTTTGCGGCCGTCACTTGTCTTTAAACCGCCCATATCCCGAAAATTATGAACACCATTTAATGGCAATAAACATTCTTTTACTCGTTCTGTTGTCATTTCATCACTTCCTATTCTTTTAAATAATATAAATACGTGGTATTTCTATCTAGTATCTATAGGTATGCAAATTTTGTACAGTTATCTCTAAAATGGCATAGTCTCTTTTATTTAACGAGTCTATATAATGAAACTGGACATGGAATCTCCATGTCCAGGAAATGAACTATTCGGCGTCAGGAAGCGTAATTTCGCCTGTTTCAGGATCGAAGGAAATCTAGTCTGTTACTTGTACTAATTTTCCATCCTCTGCTTTTGTCATGAACATTTTTGTAATACCATAGTGGTTATTTTCGGAGAATGAGATACTCGTGTACATGGAATCTTCCCAGTTATCAAATGTATAAATCGCTTCATTAAATTTGTCCCAAGTCAGGTCTTCACCTGTTCTATCAAGAGCCTCCACTACCACTTGCGCAACGGCCCAGCCGCTTTGAGCAAAACCAGTAATCGGGTCACTTCCGTATTCCTTTTTGAAACGTTCTTTAAACAATTTAATTTTTTCATTACTATCATCATCAATACTTGCCATAACACCGCCGCTATATGTTCCATCCCAAACGCCTTCACCAGCTAATTCAAAAGCATTTGTGTCACCCCCAGCAACTGAACATACGATATAATTCAGATCGTCTCTGCCAATTTTATAAAGAGCCTTTTTTAAGTTAACCGCAGGAGCCATAACACCAAAATTAAATAGTGTATCTGGATTTGCTTGGTCAATCTTTTGAGCTTGTGAGCTGAATTCCGTATCTTGTGGCAGATAGGTAACTTCAGCAACTAATTCGACATCAGGATACTTTTTCAAAGCCTCTTTAAGAGCATTTAATGGTGTTTTCCCGAAATCATCATTTTGATAAGCAACGGCAATTTTCTTAGCGCCTAAATTATTAATTGCGTAATCCAGCATGATTTGTGCTTCAACTTCATAATTGATCATAGAAGATCCATACCAACCTTTCACAGGCGGCTTAATGAAATCTGAAATCCCAGAACCTGACATCAGCATCGGAACACCATTATCAATAAAGATGTCTCTCGTCGCTTGAAGTGCTGCCGTTCCCATATTCCCAGCTACTAAGAAAACTTTGTCATCCTCTGCAAGTCTTCTAGCAAATGGTACCGCCTTAGCAGGCTGATACTGATCGTCATAAGCAATTAATTTTAACTCCCGGCCATGCACCCCGCCATTTTCATTTACATATTTAAAATAAGAATCCATCCCTTTTCGGAATGCATCGTAGACGGCTAATGGTCCAGTCTGCGGAGCGGAAAGACCAACCTTAATTTCATCGTCAGTAACCCCTTGCTGAGCACCATTTTCACTTTGCGCTTTGCTTCCTCCTTCAGTTGATTGATTTGAACTAGAACTTGAGCTTGATTGATCGCTGTTGCAGGCAGCTAATAAAAATACCATCAGCAATCCAGCAATCCATTTAAAATACTTGTTTTTAAAGCTCATAATGATCCTCCTCTAATGTCTAAACTAGTAAAACTATTAATATCATCTATGATTATTTTATATTTATATATTATTTCTGTCAATTCTATATTTTCTGTATTTTCAAAATATGAATTTACATTCAAATTCTGAATAAATGAGAAGAAGAGAAGGATAATCCTCCTCTTCTTCTCATTGTCTAGCGAAAGCCATGCCCCGCTGGTTTATTCATTCTTCGGAAACCTTTACTAGCTGTTTTCCAATGTTTTCACCAGTAAATAATCCCATAAAAGCTTTAGGCGCATTTTCTAACCCGTCTACAATATTTTCATGATATTTGATTTCCCCTGATTGAACCCATTTCCCAAGCTGATTATATCCTTCTTCATTTCTTTCTTTAAAATCACCCACAATAAAACCTTGCATCATAGAGCTTCTTTGAATTAACTGGACCTGTATGCGAGGCCCTAAGCTAGGTTTCACATCATTGTATTGTGCAATTTGTCCGCAAAGAACTGTTCTAGATTGGAAATTGATCAAAGTCATGACACTATCAGAAATCTCGCCGCCGACATTATCAAAGTAAACATCTACACCATTTGGACATGCCTTCTTTAAAGAGTCTAAAACATTCTCCGTTTTGTAATTGACCGCAACATCGAAACCTAATTCATTTACTAAGTATTGACATTTTTCTTCTGTACCAGCAATTCCAACAACTCGGCACCCTTTAATCTTAGCAATCTGTCCAACGATCGTTCCAACCGCTCCTGCTGCCCCTGAAACAACCACTGTCTCTCCTTCTTTAGGCTTACCGATATACAGCAGCCCAAAATAGGCAGTCAATCCTGGCATACCTACTGCTCCAATTGCTGTTGAGATCGGTGCAATGGATGGGTCAACTTTTCTGATATTACTGCCATCCGATGTTGAATAATCAGCCCAATTTAACCGACCCTCAACAATTTCTCCAACTTTAAAGTTAGGATGGTTGGATTCTATAACTTTCCCAACAACGCCTCCCGTTAATGGTTTTCCTAGTTCAAACGGATCCACATAAGTCCTTACTCCTCTCATTCTGCCGCGCATATAGGGATCCACAGATAAGTAAAGCGTCTTAATTAATACTTCTCCACCTGAAATGTTCGGAACGGAATTCTCAACTAAACTGAAATTTTCCTCTGTCGGCATCCCAACAGGTCTGCTTGCTAATAGTATTTCACGATTTGTTAATGCCATTTTTACATCCTCCTATACATCTAGTCTATGGGACTAATTCTTTTTCTCTGCTAGTTTTTCCTTTTCCATTTCTATTAATTTTGTCCGCAGTATTTTCCCAACTGCTGTTTTAGGCAGCTCATCCCAGAATTCAATCTGTCTAGGGACCTTATAACGGGCCAAATTCTGATTGCACCAATCTTCTACTTCCTGTTCCGTTAAAACCGCATTGTCTTTTAATAAAATCGCCGCTTTTACCGTTTCACCGCGATATGGATCAGGAACACCATAAACACATACTTCCTTTACTTGAGGCATTTTATATAAAACTTCTTCAATTTCAATTGGATAGATATTGTAGCCGCTGGCAATGATCATATCTTTCTTTCTTCCGACTATAAAAATATAGCCATCTTCATCCATTACAGCCAAATCCCCTGTATATAGCCAGCCATCCCTTAGTGCCTTAGCAGTTTCTTCTTCGTTTTTCCAGTAACCTTTCATGACTTGCGGTCCCTTTATAATCAATTCGCCCGTCTGTCCAGTTTCGACATCTTCTAAGCCAGTTTCAACATCAACAATCCGGCAATCTGTACTTGAAACAGGAATTCCGACACTTCCTGGCTTCCTGACACCAACACTCGGATTTTTAGTGACCATTGTGGTCGCTTCAGAAAGTCCATATCCTTCACTTATTGAGTTTTTGGAAATTTCTTCAAACCTTGTCATTACTTCGACCGATAATGGTGCCGAACCACTTGAGTACGTTTTGATAGATTGTAAGTCTTCTGAAGTGATTCTTGGGTGATTTAGTAATGCGATATACATGGTAGGTGAACCGCTAAAACTGGTTGGCCTATATTTTTTTATACATTCGACTACTTCATCCAAAACGAAACGCTTGATCGGAATGAACGTCCCACCAGCAAAAATCGTTAAGCTCATCCCTGTCAATCCCATCGCATGAAACATCGGAGCTATCCCTAAGCCGCGCGGAGTAATATTTTCATTTTCATCCGCTGTCGCAGCACCTTGTGCCATGATTTGATAAAGATTACTAATCACATTATGATGTGTAACCATAACGCCCTTTGATCTTCCTGTAGTCCCGCCCGTATACTGCAAAATGGCAACATCATTTTCAGCATCAACATCCGCTGCTGGAGGTGGATTTTTCCCTCTTTTTATCATGGAGTACAAATGATTTTTCTCCGTCGTTGCTCCGTCAGCAATAATCAAATTTAATTCATTTAAATAACCAATCTTTTCCAATTTTTCTACTTGCTCCTGGTAGGTTACAAACCAGCTGGCACCTGAATCTTCAAGGATATGCTCTAACTCTCTTGGCTGATACATCGGATTTACCTGTACGACAATTCCTCCAAGACGTTGTACAGCAAAAAAAGCAATGATGTATTCTATGCAATTCGGAAGCATAATCGCAAGTAAATCACCTTTTTTAAACCCACCTTCCGCTAAAGATGATGCCAAACAATCGACGTATCTCTTTAGATCAGTATAGGTAGTCTCGATATCATCTTGGATCACCGCCACATTATTTGGAACTAGCTCTGTTGAATCACTTAAAATATGATATATGGAAATGGACGGAGCCGTAATCTCATGAGGAATAGCTTCAGGATAAAACGCAAGCCACGGTCTTTTCATAAATAAATCCCCACCTTTTCATAAAATATATTTCTGAATATTCAGTTAAATGAAGTTATATTACAGTTACTAAAGACAAACTCATTCCTAAAACCCGAAATTAATTGTCTAGGAATTAGCCTTCATTATCTGTAATAGATTTCATTTACCTAAAACCGTTTTTTATAAATTGTTTGCTAGTTTCTTTAAGTGTAAGTCTCTTGTTCCAAAAGAAAGTTCAGTTGCCTTTGCGCGGTTTGACCAAAGATAAAGATCTGATTCTGTTACATAACCCATACCTCCCCAAAGCTGATGAGCCATAACAGTAACAGATTTGTAAGCTTCACCAGCATATGCCTTTGCCATAGCTACCTCATCTTCTGCTGCCAGTCCTTCAGAAAGCAAAGAAACTGCCTGATAAGCTAAGAGACGTGAACCATCAACCGCTGTAGCCATATTGGCTAAATGATGCTGAACTGCCTGAAAACTGCCTATCGGAACTCCGAATTGATGGCGTTCAGACACATATTTAACTGTCATATCGATCACCTTGCGGGCACCACCAACCATTTCAAGACATTGCAGAGCGGTTGCCTGATTCATCGCCACTGCAAGACCTTCTTCTGCTTCTTCCGTTCTATTTCCTAAAACATGCGTAATATCCAATTCTACATCAGTAAATTTCACTACACTTTGACGATCTTTTCCAAACGTCTTTTGTTCTTTCATGGATACACCTTCAGCTTGATTTGGAACAAGAAAAGCAGTCAACCCTTCTTTCCCATCATCATTTTCAGATCTGGCAATCACAATTAGCTCATCTGCCAGATGGGCATTTTGCACGAACATTTTTTCACCTGTCAGGATCCACTTATCTTTGACTTTGCGAGCAACCGTCTTAAAACAATCAGGATTATGAAGCGCTTCCTTTTCTGCGTATGCAACTCCACTAATCATTTTTCCAGCAGCTATTCTACTAAGATAGGTCTTTTTTTGTTCATGTGTTCCGAGAGCATCAATTAGCAAGGATGCGTATATGGTACTGTACAAGGTAGTCGGCACCAATACCCTTCCTGCTTCTTCAAAAAGAATTCCCAGATCGACTAGAGTCCCTCCTGCTCCATTGTACTTCTCAGGGATATGTACCCCGAGCCAGCCAATGTTTGCCATCTTTTCCCATAGACTGCTAGAATGACCACTATGCTCAGGTTCTTGCAGCTCCTTTACCAACTGCGGTGATACTTCACGTTCAAAAAATTTTCTGGACGTTTCTTGCATCATGAGCTGATCATCACTATACTCCATATTCATCATTTCTACCTCCTAACAAATTATCTGCGTGGTAATCCTAAGCCTCGCTGTGCCACGATATTTCTCTGCACCTCATTCGTTCCCCCTCCAAAGCGATGGAATGGTGCCAGCCGGTATTGCTGTTCAAGCTCACCTTGAAGTGGTGCAAGGTCATCGTCTTTATTTAATTGCCCATATAAATCTAAGATCTGCATGCCATAATCGGAAACCTTTGTTCTTAGTTCCGTGGCAAACACTTTCATCATAGATGCTTCCGAGGAGATATCCTTTCCTAAATCAATCATGGATGCGGCTCGATACCCGAACAAACGCGCTACTTCTAATTCGACTTTTAGTTCAGCGAGTTTCATTCGTATTTCCGGCTTGTTAATCAATAATTCTCCATCAATCACCGTATGCTTGCAGAATTTCACCAAATCTTCGAAGTTTCGCTGCGTTCTTCCGCTGCTCCCCATAACAACTCTTTCATGATCAAGTGCTGTTGTTAAAATGAGCCAGCCTCTATTTACCTCACCGATAAGATTTGCCTTTGGAACACGGACATTATCAAAAAATATCTCATTGGTCCTATGTCCTCCCCAAGTCTTTTGTTCCACAATCGTCACACCTGGTGCATCCATTGGTACAATCATCATTGAAATTCCTCTATGCTTAGGCGCAGACGGATCTGTTCTTACAGCCAGCCATTGATGTGTAGAACGATGCCCAAAAGAATTCCACACCTTCTGGCCATTAATAACCCACTCATCACCATCTAAAACCGCACTCGTTTGCAAGCTTGCCAAATCGGTGCCCGAATTAGGTTCCGAATAACCTAAGGCAAAATCAAACTCGTTATTCTTAATCGGTGGAAGCCACTTTCTTTTATTTTCCTCCGAACCAAACTTAAAAAGAGACGGTGCTACTATCGAAGGCCCTATATTCGATATAAACGGAGCACCCATATAAGCGACTTCTTCATTAAAAATCAAATAATCCATTGCACTCATTTCTAGCCCGCCATATTCCTTTGGCCAGTGCATGGAATACCAGCCTTTTTCAGAAATTTGTTTTCGATAGTTTCTTTCCAATGGGCCGTCTTTACCTCGTTTATTCCTTTCTACTTCTGCAAGAAGCTCGGGAGTAATCACTTCTTTTAAAAAATTTCTTACCTCTTGCTTCCAAGCTAATTGTTCTTTTGTTAAATGAAATTCCAAATGTAAAACTCCTTTCATTTGTAATCTATGGAACTCTCACAGCACTTAACTATTAATCAACTTTATGTAATTAATGCATCAAGCGCTTACAAAACATCCACTTAAATATATCAGAAAATTCAAATAACTCAAAATAAATAACTGCTATGTTGAAAGGTGTCAGTCCTGCTCCTTTATTTTCTACTTCTTCATTAGTCAACGAATAATCTATTATATGTCTATTCCAAATGTAGATATGTTAAATTCATTAGTAATATTCCTTTAATAAAATACTAGTATGGTCATTAAAACCATACCAGTATTTAAACTCAAGATACAATTGTACTTTTAAAACTATCGATTAACTGGTCGAAACATCGGTAATGGATCCTCTAGATCATAACTATGATTAAATGTTATTTCTACCTCTAGATTAGTTCTAACTTCCTCAGGAGCAATATCCAATATATGCGTCATCATGGTTGGGCCCTCTTCCAATTGAACAACAGCCATAACAAAAGGTGTATGCGCCGCATAAGCAGGATGGGCTGTTTTTTCAACGATGGTATGCGCGAGAACCTTCGCACGGCCGGAAACCTCTGTATATTCCAATTTCCCAAAGTCATGCGGACAAAACTCCCGCGGATAAAAAACATATCTCTCACAGGATTGACATTGTTGAATCCGCAGTTTGGATTCCTTTAGTCCTTCCCAGTATTCTCTTGCTTCTACTCTTGGTTCATATCCAGCTTTCTTCACCATTAATTCCCCCTCCTTAGTACAAGCGTACATTCTGTTGAGAAATAACCGCCATTAGAATTTGTAACCCCGATCTCGCAGTTCTTAACTTGTCTTCCTTCTGCTCTGCCCATTAATTGCTTCACTACTTCCACGATATTAACCATTGCACCTGCATCACCCGGCTGACCAACTGACAGCTGTCCTCCACTTGTATTTACCGGGAAATCGCCTTTAAAAGTAAGGTCGTGCTCCTGAACAAACCTTCCACCTTCTCCTTTGCGGCAGAAGCCCATATCTTCAATGGTTAAAATAACAGCGATTGTATAACAATCATATAAACCTAATACATCTACATTATCTGTTGTAATTCCTGCCATCTCAAAAGCGATTTCAGCAGCTTTTTTAATTGGCGTCGTTACACCATTTGTAAAGATCTCTGACTGGGAAATAGTTAAGTGGCCATTATAAAAGCCTGCGCCATCAATAAAGACAGGAGTGTTTGTAATCTTACGCGCATCTTCTCCAAGGCTTACAATGAACGCAATAGCCCCATCACATGGAGAGACAATTTCAAACAAGTGGAAGGGTGAACTGATGATTGGAGAATTCCTGACATCTTCGATCGACATCGTCTTCTTACCAAATAAAGCCCCATCATAATGGTTTGCATTATATCTTTGGTCGACTGCAACTTTTGCTCTTTGTTCAAAGGTTGTTCCATATAACTCACTATGTAAGTTAGCGGCCATTGCATAAGCATTATTCGGTGTTAAGGCGTAAGGAGTCTCATAATCTTGTAAGAATGGTCTTATTTCATTAGAACGTTCTTTTAAAATATTGATATCAGATCCTACTACAAGAACATTCTTGGCTGCACCAACAGCAATCGCTTCAGCAGCTTTCTTCAATGCGTAACCGGCAGACGCCCCTAGGACCGAGACTTCATCAACTAGTGTAGCCTTAATCCCTAAAAATTCTGCAAAAGGCAGATTTAATCTAGCATCAATCGATAGTGGCCCTAACGTAATGATTCCATCTATATCGGACTTTTCTAAATTTGCATCTTTTATTGCATGAACAGATGCTTCCGCAGCTAATTGAAAGATATTTTTACCACTGTTTTTCTCAAATGCCGTTTCACCATAACCAGTGATGGCGGCTTTACCTCGAAGACTCATTTATTCTACCTCCAATGTATTAATAATTTCTTTAAATATTCTGTTATTAATAGTCATAAAAATGAGGTAATATTCCAAGGATATACCACTTATTTTAGGTATATCCTTAAACTGGAAAATTACCATTTTTCCATCTATTACTCTTAATTTCTCATAACGTCAGGCAACCAAGTCACCAAGCTTGGGAAGACCATTACACAAACCATAGCAAGAAGTAAAAGCAAGACAAATGGCCAAACGGCTGAGTAAATCGTCTTAATGCTTACATCTGTTGCTACACCTTTCATAATGAACAAGCTGACCCCAAATGGCGGTGATAAGTTCCCAATACAGCAAGCAATAACAAAGATAATACCAAACCATACTAAATCAAACTGCATGGCATGAAGTGCCGGAATGAAGAATGGAGCTGTAATTAATAAGGCCGCAACCGTGTCGATAAACATCCCGATGATTAAGAAGAAAACAATCATAAGAATTAAAATCCACCAGCGATTTAAGTCGATACCAGTAATAGACTCTGCAAACGCTTGACCTACACCTGTAACAGAAACAATACGAGCATAAGCGACAGCACCTATCAAAATCCAGAAAATCAAACCTAGTAATTCTGCTGTCATTAAAAACATATTTTTCAAATTAGGAAGAGTTAATTTTTTTCTAACACCTGCCGCAACCAATGAACCTGCTGCCCCAACAGCCCCCGCTTCGGTAGGAGTAGCAATTCCTAAATAAATACTTCCAAGTACAACCACAATTACTGCTAATGGAATTATAACACTTTTCAGTGATACAAATTTTTCTTTCCAAGTAAATCTCTCTTCTTTCGGAATAGCAGGCCCCTTTTCGGGAGAGATTAAACAAACAATATAGGCATAGATCATAAAAAAGATTGCAGCCAAGATTCCCGGAATAACTCCGCCCATGAACAGCGCTCCAGCAGAAACTTCCGCCTCTGAAGCGAATACAATCATAACAATACTAGGTGGAATAAGGATTCCTAAAGTACCGCCAGCCATAATAACACCAAGTGTTAATTTATCATCATATCCCCGCTTTAACATCGACGGTCTCGCTACCATCCCCAGTGTAGCTGTGGAAACCGATACAACACCGACCATTGCTGCGAAAACAGCAGAAATGAACGTTGTTCCTGCCGCTAAGCCGCCGCGCAGCCCTCCGAACCATCGATAGACGACTTCATATAAATCATCAGCTAAATCACTGTACATTAAAATCGCAGCCATAAAAATGTATAATGGCAATGCGGTAAGAACTGCTTCAGTGGTTTTTGTGTAAGAACCTAGAACAAACCCATCAATACTCGGCAATCCGTCCCAGAAAATAAATCCTAATATTAATGAGATTCCCCCCATCGTAAATCCAACAGGGATGCCTAATGCCATAAATAAAACCAGTGATCCAAACAATATAATCCCGACTAAGGTGATGTCCATTCTATAGTGCCCCCTTGCTATCTAGGACTTCGTCTTCTGTTACAACAATTTCACTATCATAAAGCTTCTTACCCGTTGCAATAATATAGATATCTTCTACGAACTTGCTAATTCCTTGGAGACCGATTAGAATTCCACCAACCGGAATAATTAACCACTGTATCCATAGCGGCATTTGTGTACCACCAGTTGATACCGCACCAATGTTATAATAATGAGTTACGTAGTCGAAACCTAACCAAACAAAGGAGACAACGATAAGATATAGGAATAAAGTACTGATCATGTCAACCATACTTTGAACCCGCAAAGAAAATTTCTCAAAAAAGAAGTCTACTCGAACATGCTTACCGATTGACATGACATATCCGCCTAAAACTAAACCTACTAATCCGGTACCCCATGTTGCTAAATCAAATGCCCATCCAGTTGGAGAGTTAAAAAAGTATCTTAAAAGTACGTCAATCGTTAATAAAATACTCATACATAGAACAAAGATTCCGGTCAACCAAACCATGGTTCTATTGATTTTAGTAACGACATTATTGAAAGTAATAAAAATTTGTTTCATCTATTCAATCCTCCTATCATTATGTTATAAAACAGAAAACCTATGATAGTGGCAAGTCAAGTGCCACTCATCTTAAGATTTATTGGTCTTACTATTAGCCAAACCACCAATTCTTCCTAACACTTCATCGCATTCCTTCACCATATCTTCTAAAATTTCTGCGGCAGGACGTTCCTCCGTAAACAAGCCTACATTTTGGCTGACAAAGTAGTTGATTAATTCCTTGCCGCCTTTTCTGCCTTGATTTGCATCTTCCTTGATCCTTCTCTGTGCATTATCAATGAGCATGCTATGCAGTGGCATTGGAAGTGGATTCGGGTTATCTGGGTTCTCCCAAGCATCTGTCCAAGCAGAACGCAATTGTCGTGCATGCTTCCCAGTCGTGGATCGGGAACGCAATGTTTGGCTCGCATCCGCCTCCTTAAATTTCTCCTTCACAACTGGATGTGTCTCAGCTTCCTTCGACATTAACCAGACAGATCCAGTCCAAGCGCCTTGTGCTCCAAGGGCCAAAGCTGCAGCTAACTGTCGTCCATCTGCAACGCCTCCAGCAGCAAGAACTGGGATTGGTGCTACCGCATCAACCACTTGCGGCACAAGCGCCATAGTGGCAATGTCCCCAGTATGCCCGCCAGCCTCATAACCTTGGGCGATAATTACGTCGACTCCCGCTTCCTTTTGGCGGATGGCATGCTTTACCTGCCCAACTAGCGCACCTGTCTTAATCCCCAAACTATGAGCTTTTTCCCGAAATTCAGCAGGAAATGTTCCTAAGGCATTTACCAATAGTTTGATAGGGTAAGATAAAGCTATTTCCGCTAGAGTTCTAGCTCCTTTGTAAGTAACTGACTGCCCAAAGGTAGAAGTAAAAGCATTGGCCTGGTCAGCGTCTATCTCTGCAACATCATATTGCTTAAGCAAGTCTTCAAGAAAACTCTTATGTCCTTCTGGAATTTGTGTTTTCAGTGAGTTGATATCCAAGCCGCCTTGCTCTTTTCCTACATAATTATTAGGTAAGATTAAGTCAACACCGAATGACTTACCTGGACAAGCTTCCGTAATCTTTTGCAAAGCTTGATCTAACTTCTCAGGTCCCATCCCTGCAGCTCCTAATACCCCCATACCACCTGCGTTACTAACTGCAATAACAACGTCTGGACTATGTGTAAAAGCAAATACCGGAACATCAATACCTAACTGTTCACAAATATAATTTTTCATTATATTCCTCCTTTTAATAATATTCAGAATAATATAGACGGAATTCAACTTCATAGTTCTTTCTGCTTTTTATTCTATCGATAAGACTTTTCATTTTATTTTAGCTCTATAAATCATTTTTATTAAACTGTTTTGATAGGAAATTGTTCACCTCAACTTCGAAAACGTTTACATAATAATTAAATAAAATAGATTTATAGAAACGTGTTAATCACCCCTTCCAAGGCTAAGAGCAGGAATACTGCACTCATAACTTCTATGTATAATTCATATAGATTCAAAGTGAATCAATTATTGTAATAAATTACTTTTATACTTTTTTCCATTTAAGAACTGTTATATCATCATTTACATGTTCAAATTGAGCCTTCATTTTCATACCGCATTCTATATTCTCGACATCCTCTTCAAAATAATTCCCTATCATTCTTACTCCATTTTCAAGCTCAACAATTACAATCCCATAGGGTACTTTACTGTTAAACCATGGATGTGGTGCACGATACACAATAGAATAAGTATATACCTCTCCCTCCTGCTGTACTTCGATCCAATCAAACTCACTTTTATTACAGCTAGGACAAAATTCTCTCGGCGGCCATTGCAGATCAGCACAATGCAAACACTTTTGAACTAAAAGCAATTGTTTCTTTAATCCTTGAATGTATGGCAGATATAATCTATTGTCAGTGTCAGGAAGTGGACGTGGATAAGTATGCACCTTACTCCTCCTTTCTTCTTCACCTTACTATCAGTTTAAGTAATTGTGATTAATTATGAAGAATGGCAATTGATCCATCCCCAAAGTCCCCATAGCCAGTTACTACACCTATACGAGCATCTTCAACCTGAGCTTTACCTGCATCTCCACGCAGTTGATGTACAGCCTCTACAACATGGTTCATCCCTGTTATATGTGCTTGAGATAATAGCCCTCCATGGGTATTTATAGGTAATTGACCTCCCAATTCGATACGGCCATCCTTAACAAACTCAGGAGATTCTCCTAGTGCACAAAAACCCATTTCCTCTAACTGTCTAAGGACAATAAAAGTAAAACAATCATATATCTGAGCAAAGTCAACTTCATCCTTCGTAATTCCCGCTATTTCAAAAGCGCGTGGCGCTGCTTTTGTTATCCCCATACTCAAAATACTATCTCGATTAGACAGATCATCAGGTGAATCTGGATGACCTTCAGCTCCGCCTGCAATGAATACTGGAGAGTGTTTTCGAAGCCGTTTTGCTTCTTTAGAATTCATGACCAATACTGCTGCAGCTCCATCTGTTTCTAAACAGATATCTAACAGACGGAACGGCTTTACTAAGAACGGAGAACTGGTATAATCGGCCGATGTAAGAGTTTTATTTCTAAAATAAGCTTTCTTATTCAGATGCGCATGTTTCCGCGTTGTTAAAGAAACGATCTCCATTCCTTTAGGATCAGCCTTCGTCTCATAGAACCAACGGTTAGCATGGAGACTGTACCATTGCATCGGAACAACCATTCCATATGGGTACTCCAAATTAGTTCGTATATCTTTTCCAGGCCAAGCTATCGATTTTGAAAGAGATGGGTCCCCTGATCCTAACCTGAGACCGCTATATGAGTTTCCGCCTGCTGTTACTAATACTTTACTGGCCATACCTGAAGCAACGATATGCGCTGCAACGATAAGACCTGCTACAGAACTGGCACCGCCAATTTTAATATGAGAGTGGAACTTTAAATCTCGTATTCCTAATGCAGCAATAAAGTCCTCATTTGTTATCATATTCCCTGCCGCCATGATGACTCCATCAACAGATTCGGGTTCTACACCTGCATCAACACAGGCCGCAAGAGCTGATTCAAGTATTAATTGCCTTCCAGTTTTTTCTGTTCCACGTACATACTCTGTTTCACCAACTCCCACAATTGCTGCTGCATCAGTTTTATACGACACGTTCTGTTACCTCCCTAACCTTTCAAAATAATACATACATTAAAATGAGAGTTTTTCATGTAACATTAATCTTTAATTTAGTAATGGCCATTTCTCGAAGTTGTTTTTTATCATATTTTCCTGTAGGATTCACTGGCCACTCATGGCTTTCTAACTCCACTAAAAATTTTGGTATTTTGAAGCTTGCTACATTCCCCTTAAAATAGTTCTTTATTTCTTCTATAGATAATTCTTTTCCATCTTGAAGTTCAACAATCGCAGTGACTGCTTCACCCCAATTTTCATCAGGTACACCAACTACTTGAACAGATTTTATAGATGGGTGCCCTTCTAAAAGCATTTCTACCTCTCTTTCTGAAACGTTCTCCCCTCCTGTTTTTATCATTTGCTTATAGCGTCCACGATAATATAAATACCCTTGTTCATCTAGCCATCCATAATCGCCTGTGTGAAAGAATCCCTCATCATCAAGGCTATTGGAAGTTTCTTTTGGCATCTTATAGTAGCCTTGAAAAAGGGGCCATCCTTTAAGACAAATCTCACCTGGTTCATTTGGAGATAACTTACTGCCAGTCACTGGATCAACAATCTTTAAATGAACACCAGGAAAAGGTTTTCCATTACTATACTTTCGAATTTGTTCATTTGTTTCTAAAGCAGGCATTACCACTCCAGTACCCTCAGTGAATCCGTAATGGTGAGAAAGTAAATCAGGTTGAAAACCTAGTTCTCTTATTCTGTCATACCATTCTGGTCCACATGCCAGCGTAATTTTTTTTATCGAACTGATATCTGTCTCTTTAAATCGCGGATGACTTGACAACATTTTCAAATGAGTATCGAATCCGCCCATACTTGTTACTTTCTCTGTTTCTATTAATCTTAGAGCTCCCTCTGGTTCAAAATACTCCATTAATGCAATACGTGAACCAACAGTTATACTGCCTAAAGTTAAATAAACACAGCCGCCGACATGATAAAAGGTTGCAGCTCCTAATATCGTATCCTCTGTAGTTATTCCGTAATTGTTCTTATATAAAAAATAAGCAATCCCCATATTACTACCATGTGATCTTAAAACTGGTTTTGGAAAAGCAGTGCTTCCTGAGGTAAATAAAATATGTGAGGTGTCTTCTGGTGTAACACTATTAATATATTGATCAATTTCTCTCTTTGAGTAATTAATGCCAGATTTCATAATATCTTTTAGGTTATAACACCCAGGATATTCATTTCCTTTAGGACTAAACGAAATGATCGTACTTAGATCAGGACAGTTTTCAGCATTTATGTATCCTGGTTCGGAATTTTCAATTTCAGGAATCACTTCTTTAATCAACTCCATATAGTTGACCCCACGGAAGTGATCCATCGTTATTAATGCTTTTACATTTGCATGACGTAAAACATAAATCAATTCCCGGTACTTAAAAGTAACATTTATTGGGACAATGACGGCTCCAATCATGTTAATGGCATGAGAAATATAGAACCATTCGGGATAACCACCCATCAGCGTAGCAATATGATCACCTTTTTTTATACCAAGATTACGTAACCCTTTCGCTAAACAGCAAATTTTATGATATTGTTCACGATAGGTAATTTCTTGGTCTTTATATTTAATAGCTACCCGGTCCGGCCAATTTTCGAAAGCTTCTTTAAGCACTTGGGGGATCGTCTTTAAATCAAACCGTATTTCTTCACTCATATAAACTCCTCACTTTTTTAAAAATTCCAGGAAGTTTGCAGCAATTTGAAGAAAAATTAATATAAATAATGGTTTTGAATAAAATATTTTAATTATTCTGATAATATGTTAAAAACTTATTTATACAACATTTGATTATCTCATTTACAAGAATTAAACGTTTACAACATTTTTTTGAACATATATTTAGTAAAAACTATATTAAGTAAAATAAGACAATAAAATCTTAATATTTATAATATTACCAATACCACATTTAGTTTTCAATATCTATTTTATACTATTTAAAAAATTCAGAAAAATATTGCCCCATCCATATCTGTGGGGCATGTTTATTTACTATATAGAGAATTTTTTTAAGAAAGCAATAATTTCAGGTTTTCTCTTCATTAAAAATTAAACTTTTTACTCTCTATCAATTCATTTGCATAAAGCAGCACATCTTGTGCCCTTTGATCATAGGTTGCAAACCTATCGTTGCTTGCCTGCCCCATTTTATATCTTGTAAAGATTTGCTGAAAAACTCCTGCTAACTTAAAGAAAGCAAAGATAATATAGTAATGAACATCATCAACGTCACGCCCGGTTTTTTGTGCATATGCATGAATAAATTCTCTTCTATTATAAAAGCCTGGGAGATGCGTCACAGATAAAAGTGAATTTTTGATATAGTCCGGATCGTCCTCTTCAATCCAATATCCTAGTGTAATTCCTAAATCAAAAAGTGGATCAGCAACCGTTGCCATTTCCCAGTCAAACACAGCATTAACTTTCTTTAAATCGGAAGAAAGAAGAGTGTTATTCAATTTATAGTCGTTGTGAATGATGCTTACGTATTTAGATTTCGGCATTTCATCGGCCATCCATTTTGCTACTTTTTCAAAAACAGGTGATTCTTGTGTTTTTGTGCGCAAGTAGCGTTTGATCCAGCTATTTACCTGCCTTTCAAGAAAACCTTCTGGATATCCGAAGCTCTCTAGTCCTGCTTTTTTATAATCAACATCATGTAGTTTAACAAGTGTATCAATAAATGCCTCGGAAATATCTTTTCCCGTTTCATCTGTTGGTGTGATTCCTTCAGGAAAAGAACGATCCAATATAATGCCTGTTTTCCTTTCCATAACATAGAAAGGGGCACCCATAATCGATTCATCCTCACAGAAAATGTACGGTTTCGGTACTATATTAAATTCTGGATACAATTTTGTTAATAGAGAAGATTCTCTTTTCATATCATGTGCTTTCGGCGGCAAAGGACCATATGGCGGCCTCCTTAACACAGCTTCCCAATCACCCATAGTAATTAAATAGGTAAGGTTTGAAGATCCAGTATTATACTGCTGAACCTCCATTGGTGCGTTGGGAACGTCTAAATGCTCCAGCAAATAGGCTTTTACCTTATCCTGATCAAATTTATCCCGAACAGGAATTAATGGTTCACTTCCAATTTTGGACATAATCAAAACCCCTTTTCGTGAAAAATAACTAAAGAAATAGTTAGAAACGTACTATTATTTAATAAAATAGGAAAGGGTGTCCCCTTCCCCTTTTTTTACTTTATTTTCTGTATCCGCCATCTAATGGAAGGATCGTTCCTGTTGTAAAACTAGAAGCATCTGATGCAAAATAAAGGGCAGCACCAACAATTTCGTCTGGTTCTCCAGCACGGCCAAGCGCTGCCGCTTTTTCAAACCTCTTCTTACTTTCTTCCATATCCCAAGCTTTTGAGATATCCGTTAAGAATGGTCCTGGCATAATACAATTCACCCGCACCTTTGGCCCGTAAGTATCAGCAAATGCGATAGTCAGCGCATTCAAACCAGCCTTTGCAGCTCCATAAGGAACTTCATTTGATGTAGGTCTAACTGCAGCAATACTGCTTATATTAATGATGGATCCGCCGTCGCCTTTTACCATCTTATCTGCAACAAGAGCAGAAAGTCTGAATGGCCCTTTAAGGTTTAGATTGATAACGCTATCCCATAACTTTTCACTTACATCCACGAGTGAATCATAAAGTGGAGAGGCTCCAGCATTATTCACTAAAATATCCACCTTGCCAAAGCGTTCGTATACGGCTTCAACCAGTCCCTCTACTTGATCCCAGCGTCCTACATGGCAAGCATAAGCCATCGACCTTCTGCCAAGTTTTTCGATTTCCTTAGCTACTTCTTCACAGTTCTCGAGTTTACGGCTTGTCACGATCACATCTGCTCCTGCTTTTGCAAATGCTAATGCCATCTCTTTTCCAAGCCCGCGGCTTCCTCCTGTAATTAACGCTACTTTCCCTTTAAGAGAAAAAATTTCTTCTACTGATTTCATGATAATTCCCCCTTCGTTTTAATAAATTACTATTCTTCATTCTTAGGAAATTGTCTTGCGATTTTATCAATGACCGGTATACTTTTTCTTGATAAAAGATCAAACATAACAAAGGTCTTGTTGAATTCTGTAATATGTACATTATCTTGATTATAGATATCCTGCTTTAAAACAAAACTCTTCGTACCTAAACGGAGAGGCGTTGTAACAACCTTTAGAAAATCTCCTAATCTAGCTTCTCTTAAATAGGAAATATCAAACTTAATCACTACTGTACCGATATTGTTTTCTATTAAATCATTATGTGATACGCCTGCTTTTATATACCAATCCCGAATAGCACTTTCAGAATAGTGAATATACTCTAAGTAGTTTACGTGCCCTAAATGGTCGATATCCTTTTCATTCACCACAATTTCAAAAGTAGTCTCCATCTCGCACCCCCCCTATTTTAAATAATATTCTGAATTTTTATAATATAAAGTATATATACTTTTTGGATGCTAGTCAATTTTTGAATAGATTGTTAACTTCATTTTACATCCGATGTATCTCTTTCCTCCCTGCTATTCTCCTAAAAAACTCAAAGTAACTCTTATCAAATCACAAAAGAGCTACTTTGAATGATAATTGCATTTCTTCACCACAATGATTTATTCAGTCATCCACATTAACCGCCAAGATATAAACGACGAACTTCATCGTTATCTTTCAATTCTTGTGAATTGCCTTCTAAAGCTATATGTCCATTCTCTAAAACATATGAATAATCAGAAATGCTGAGTGCCATATGGGCGTTCTGTTCAACAAGTAAAACAGATGTACCATCCTTATTAATTTGTTTAACAATCTCGAAGATTTCTTTTACTAGAATAGGGGCAATCCCTAATGAAGGCTCATCAAGCAGAAGCACTTTTGGTTTTCCCATTAAGGACCTGCCGATCGCAAGCATTTGCTGTTCACCGCCGCTTAATGTTCCTGCTTTTTGTTTAATACGTTCTTTTAATCTTGGAAAATAAGTAAAGACTTTTTGCAAATCTTCCTTAATATGTTTATCTCTCCGATTATAAGCACCTATCATTAAATTTTCTTCAACCGTTAATAATGGAAACACTCTGCGATTCTCAGGACAATGAATAATCCCTTTTTTCACAACTTGGCTCGGGCTGTCTTTCATTAGCGATTTTCCATCAATTTCATAGTTTCCTTTTTTCGGTTGAACTAATCTTGAAATCATTTTTAGCGTTGTCGACTTTCCTGCCCCATTCCCCCCAAGCAAAGAAACAATCTTTCCATCTTCGACCGTTAAATTTACTCCTTTTAGGGCGTGGACATGACCATAAAATACATGAACATCAGATAATTTCAGCACCGTCTTCCACCTCCCCTAAATATGCTTCAATAACAACCGGATTCTTTTGGATATCCTTTGGCAAGCCTTCAGCAATTTTTTCACCAAAGCTCATAACTGTAACATAATCAGACACTTTCATAACAAGTGACATATCATGCTCAATTAATAGTACTGTATAGTTCATTTCTTGTTTTAATCGCAGGATTAACTGGCTGATTTTTTCTGTTTCAACAGGATTCATTCCAGCTACAGGCTCATCTAATAAAATTAATTTCGGCTCTGCAATAATCGCTCTGCCGATATCCACCATCTTCTGATAACCAAATGGAAGATTGCTGACTTTCTCGTGTGCTAAATCTGTAATCGACAGTAAATCCATGACTTCATATGCTTTTTTTATGGATTCCTTTTCAGTCCTTTTCACCGAAGGTAAATTTAAAGCAATTGAAAATATATTTTTCTTCAGATTTGGATGTAATCCCGTTAATAAGTTATCCAACACCGTCATATTTGCAAATAATTCTACGTTCTGGAAACTTCTCGCAATCCCTTCCCGTATGACTTGATGGGATTTAAGCTTTAAGAGATCTGTTCCGTTCATCTCGATAGACCCAGAAGCAGGTGTATAGAATCGGCTGATACAATTAAACACCGTTGTTTTCCCAGCACCATTCGGTCCAATTATCGAAAAGATTTTCCCTTCCGGCACATCAAATGATAGGTTCTTAACTGCTGTTACTCCGGCAAATTTCACTGTAACGTCCTTAAATGTTAACATCCTTCACTGTCCCCCCTTGCTCTTGTTCTGAGATTAATAGATCCTGATCGTTTCCTGCTTTTCTCTTGGATTTAGCTTTAAACGCATCGAATAGAGAAATAAGTCCATGCGGGCGGAACAATATAATAAGCACGACGGCTAATCCGATAATAATATTGGTAACACCCACGAATGACCTTGTTAACTCAGGGAGAACCGTAAAGATAATCGCACCAATTACTGCTCCTGGAATGGATGCTAATCCACCAACGACGATCATCCCTAGTAATAAGAAGGAGGTGACTACCGTAAAGTCGTTCGGGCTGACAAACCCAATCCAATAACCATAAAGTCCACCTGCAAGGCCCGTGAAAAAGGAACTGATGACAAACATTACGGTTTTATAAAAAGGAACATTAATTCCTGTCGCCTGTGCTGCGACTTCACTTTCACGGATTGCCAGAAAGGCTCTTCCCATTCTGCTTTTCAAAATATTATGAAGCAGCCATGTGATTAACACGGTCATGACAACAATTACATAGAAAAATTGTAAGTCACTTGACAAAAAGCTAGGACGCATCAAGGATAGACCCGAATAACCACCTGTTAGTGAATCCCAGTTCAATGCAATTTGAGGGATGGATAAGCCAAAACCAAGCGTAACAACTGCTAAAAAGTGTCCGCTGAGTCTTACTGCTGGAAGACCGATGAACAATCCAATGATCCCTGTAACGACACCTGCTAATGGAAGCGTCAGTAAAAATGGCAGGCCTAACTTAGACGTTAGAATAGCAACGGTATAGCCGCCAATGGACAAAAATCCTGCGTGTCCAATCGATATTTGTCCGCCGTATCCAATTAATAAATCCAAGGACATGGCACTAATTGCATAAATACAGATCATTACGAAAATCGAAACCATATACCCTGAATGTCCAACTATAAATGGGTATACAAGCATAAAAAGTACAAGTAGAATTAACCATGGTTTATGATTATTTATTAGCTGCTTCAACTTTCATCACACCTTTTTAATAATTTTTGCACCGCCAAATATCCCTTGAGGCCGGATATACAACACGATTAGGATTAGTAAGAAGACAAATACGATTTTCAATTCAGGAGCAATATAATAACTGATTAAGTTCTCAATTACCCCAATTATTAAACCTCCAAATACTGCACCTGGTAAGCTAATGAATCCACCAAGTACAGCACCAGCAAATGCTAGAATCAAGACTTCGGACATCATGTTTGGACTCAAGAATGTAACAGGTGCCGTCATCATTCCACCGATACCGCCGAGAGCTGTTCCTATTGCCCAAGCTCCCATAAATACTCCAGACACTTTAATTCCCATTAATTCTGATGCCATCGTATCCTGTGATGCCGCGCGCATCGCTAAACCTAACCTAGTGAAACGGAATAATAGGAAGAAACCTAGCATTAAAATAAGTGTCAAAATGACAACAAAGATTTCATTTAACGAGATGAAAACTCCACCTATTTCATATGGATCCCCATGGAATGCTTCTGGAAACGACGATGGTTGATATCCCCATATGATTCCGGCCACACCGTTAAATACCATAAAGAGACCGAGTGTGAGTACAACCTGATTAAGATGCGGAGCAGATTGAACCCGTTTCATAAACACGAAATACACGAATAAACCAAAGATAGTTGCAAATAGCAGGGCTAATACTAATGAGACCAGATAAGGAAACCCATAACTTGTTAAAAACACATAACTTACAAAGGTAGTTAACATCGCCATTTCACCATGAGCAAAATTGGCAACTTCTGTCGTTTTAAAAATTAAGACAAGGCCTAATGCAGCTAAAGCATAGATACAACCAAAAATTAATCCACTTACAATAATTTGCATAAGAATTTCACCATCCTTTTATAATTAATTGAATAGGGCAGGGTCAAGTCATCCTACCCTATTTCTAAAATCTATTCTTGAAACTTTATTTCTCTTGTTGCAGGGTCAAATGTTATTGGGTCAGAGATCGGCAATATTTCTCCATCTTTCGCTTGGGTAACCGTCATACTTGTCAATCCATAATGGTTGCCTTCACCAAATGTAACGCTTGAATGAATAGAGTCCTGCCAATTATCAAAAGTGTAGAAAGATTTAAGGAAATTATCCCAAGTTAAATCATCACCAGTCCGTTTAATGGCTTCGACCAACACTTCAGCTGCACCCCAGCCTGTCATAGGTGAACCAACTAAAGGATCATTTGGATAATCCTGACTGAATCGTTCAACAAATACCTGCATTTGTGGATCATCTTTCGCATAATCTGGCAGCGGAATTGTCATACCAGTATAAGAACCTTCCCATACCTCTTTACCAGCTAATTCGAAAATATTACTGTCACCGCCAGCTACTGAGGCGACAACAAAATTTGCGTCATTGAAACCAATTCGATAAAGTGCTTTTTTCAAGTTTGCAGCAGGTCCCGGAGTTGAAAAATGCATAATTGTATCAGGATTAGCCTTCTCTAACTTTTGGGCCTGTGAGCTAAATTCTGTATCTGTTGCAATAAATGATACCTCTTCTACAATTTCAACTCCTGGATACTTTTCAAGCGCTTCCTTGATAGTAGCAAGGTTCTCTTTACCATAGTCATCATTTTGATAGGAAATAGCTATCTTCTTCGCACCCAGCTCTTCAATTGCATAATGAAGTAAAATTTGTCCCTCGATAGAGTAGTTTATGATGTTTGATCCCATGTAATTTGGAAGCGGCGGATTCGTTAATGCATTAACCCCCGTTCCCGTCATAACCATTGGGAAACCCTTTTCAACTAAATAATCTTTCACTGCCAAGTTTGGAGCTGTTCCCACATTCCCGACCATAGCGAAGACTTTATCATCTTCTACTAATCTCTTAGCTAATTGAACCGTTTTCGCCGGCTGGTATTGATCATCATAGGCAATTAGCTTTAATTGACGGCCGTTTACACCGCCATTTTCATTCACATACTTAAAATATGAATCAATTCCTTTACGAACCAAATCATAAATGGCAATAGGACCGGTTTGCGGACCTAAGAAACCAATTAAGATTTCATCATCTGTTACTCCCTGGGCAAGTTCGCTGCTTCCTTCATTACTATTTGTGTCTGGACCAGATGAAGAAGAAGACTCTGTCGTACTTGAAGTTCCCCCGGAACAAGCAGATAACATAAACACCATGAATAAGCTAATAATAATAGACAACTGCTTCTTACTAATCGCCATGGTTTCTCCACCTCGACATGTTTATTTTGACCTTCCAAAGCTATCTTTCTTGGCAGCTTCTGAATACATTTTTGAAACTTGTAAGTATTCAGTAAATTTCAAAGAAAATTATCCTTTTTTCATGGTGTGTATCTTTAAAAGGAATAACAGACATTAATTGGTTGTTTGCATGTTTGCTTGTTTTAAAATAAATCTTTGGATTTTCCCGCTTGGTGTTTTTGGAAGCTCCTCAACAAACTCTACTTCTCTGGGATACTGATGCTTTGATAATTTATTTTTAACAAAAGCACTTAATTCAGCTCCCAGGGTATCAGTGCCCTCAAAACCAGGTTTTAGGACAACATACGCTTTCACAATTTCTCCTTTTGTAGGATCAGGCTTTCCTATCACTGCAGCCTCTGCAACAGCAGGATGTTCAATCAAACTGCTTTCCACTTCAAAAGGTCCAATTCGATAGCCAGCGCTTGAAATAATATCATCTGCCCGGCCTTGGAACCAGAAATAACCGTCATCGTCCTTACTTGCTAAATCACCTGAATAAAACCACTTTCCTTTAATCTTTTCTGCTGTTTTCTCAGAGTCCTGCCAGTATCCAAGGAAAAAGTATGGAAATGCTGTTGTATCAACAACAATTTGACCTGCGTCACCATCTTTAACTGGATTTCCATCTTCATCTAATAGGGCAATAGTAAATCCTGGTGAGGGCAAGCCCATCGATCCTGGTTTTACAGCCATGTCCGTAACATTGTAGTTATTTACGATCATGCCTGTTTCTGTCGATCCATAGTGATCATAAATTTCTCTGCCAAAATGGTCTTTAAAGAATCGAACCACCTCTGCATTTAACGGTTCTCCTGCACTCGTCAATTTTTTAATGTGGAAGTTGTGTTGTTTTACTAGATCAGAACCCGATGCCATCATCATTCTGTATGCTGTAGGTGCATAAGCAAAATTCGTTACTTTATATTTTTCTAGAAGATGATAGTATTTCTCGACATTGAATGGTCCTTTATAAACCAAAATGGAAATACCAAAGTTCAGTGGACATAAAGTACAATTCATCAACCCGAAAGCCCATCCTAAATCAGCGCCGCCGAAAAACATGTCGTCATCTGAAATCCCAATCGCATATCTTAAATATGGGTACGAGCTTATTAAAATTTTATGAGACCATACAGCACCCTTCGGCAAGCCTGTTGAGCCTGAAGTATATTGAATAACACTTGGATCATTAATAGATGTTGGTTCTGTTTCATGTTCGTTTGAAAATAACCCAACAAATTCCCAGAATGTTAATCCTTCTTTTGTAACTCCATCTATCAATAGAAGTTCACTATTTATCTCTTCATTTTCAATCTTCTTCGCTTGCTCTTGATTGGTAACTAAAATCTTGCAGCCTGAATCTTGCAATCGATATTTAAGCGCTTCTGGGCCGAAAGCAGTGAACATCGGGACATAAATGGCGCCTATTTTCCAGGTTGCAAGCACTGTTAGTATCAGCTCCATGTCCTTACCTGAGAGTCCCCCGACACGATCTCCTTTTCTTATTCCAAGCGCTGTAAATGCATTTGCCAGCCTATTTGATTCTTCTTTCAGCCTTTTGTACGTCCATACATCAGTACTGCCTGCTTCATCTTCCCAATAGAAGGCGACACGCTTGGGATCATCAGCCCATTTATCACAGCATTCATGAGCCATATTAAATCTCTCTTCTACATTCCAATCGAAGCTTTTCACAACCTTATCCCACGAAAAATTGCTCATTAACTCTTCATATTTCATTGATTTTCTCACCCCTTAATGATCTAAATTATAAGGAAACGCTTACATATATAAAAATCAAAAACCTATATTTTGGGACCGAAGCTTCTTAAATGTTATAGGGCGATTTTTCCTCCACTTAACAATTCTTTTGCTTCGCTTGAAATTCGTCTAACTACATCTTCAGCACTTTCTAGTTCATCGATCAAACTTGCCACCTGTCCGCAGCTCGCAAAGCCATCGGCAATTTGCCCGTCTTTCATAGCAAGCTTATTATAGGTCCCTCTTACCATTGGAAGTACATGTTCAAGTGTTCCATATTTCTTTTCAACTTCATGAACCTTATCGCAGTATTCATTTTTCAAAACTCTTAAAGGACCTTTTAACATTCGTGTTAAGATAACGGTAGATACATCCTCTGCTTCTAAAATAGCATTTTTAAAATTGTCATGTGCTTCACACTCTTTTGTCGCAACGAATTTAGTTCCTAATTGAACTCCATCTGCTCCTAATATCATTGCTGCAGCCATACTTTTTCCATCCACAATTCCACCAGCAGCAACAACAGGAATGGAAACAGCCCTTTTTACTTGCGGCACTAACGTGAAAGTAGTTAATTCAGATGGTCCATTGCTTCCACCCGCTTCATATCCTTCACAAACAATAATATCTGCCCCAAGGCTTTCTGCTTTAGCAGAATGAAAAGCTGTTGAGGTCAAGACCAAAGCCTTTAGACCTGCGTCTTTTATAAAAGGAATAAGGTCTTTTGGATTCCCTGCACCTAAGCTAACACCTTTAATCAAGTCTTTATGCTTTTTGATAATGTCTAAATAGGGACTGAAATCAGTATGCTGACTTATCGGAATATTGACACCAAACGGTTTATTAGTTGCTTCTCTAGCTAATAATACTTCATGTTCAAAATTTTCCGGTGTACGTCCGGCTGATCCCACCTGACCAAATCCCCCGCCTTCAGAAACAGCTGCTGCAAGCAAACCATTACCAATATAAGCAAGACCACCTTCAATCACAGGTACCTCTATTTCCAATAACTCACAAATCCTATTCAATATAAATCCACCTCTAGAAATAAATTATTTTAGTACTGATAGCTAACCCTACCAGGCTGCCTCTACCAGTCTTGTAATATCATTCTCAATATCCTCTGTACCCAATACAAATTGGTTTCCTTCGCCGCTAATATCAGTGAGAATGTTTTTTACAACCAGCGGAATCGTGTCCTTTGATACTTGAAAATCTCTTAATCTATGTGGAATCTCTAACTCTTGGATGAGCCCTTTAATGATGGCTGGTGCCTTCTTTGCACTTTCAAACACCGACTCTTTATCAGCATTGATCTTCCCTAGTATTTTTGGAATTTCTGCTTGAGCTTCATATGTTCTTGGCAGCAGATAATCCATCACATGCGGCAGCATAATGGCGGAAGTCATTCCGTGTGGGATATCATAGAGTGCACCTAGTTGATGCCCAATACTATGCGAAAGACCTAGCTTAATATTGACTACAGAAAACAGTGACAACCATGCACCCACTTGACATTCTAATCTAAATTGTAAATTATCTTTATTTTTCCTGCTAAGCGGCAAATTGTAATAAAGTTTCTGCAGCGCTTGCAGAGCCAACCCTGTATTTATAGGATTAGGAGTAGGAGAATACAACGTTTCTACTGCATGATCAACAGCCCTCATACCCGTTGATATAAAAAGCCAATCAGGCGTTTCTAATGTAAAGATAGGATCCAGGAACACAAAAGTTGGAGTCAGTTTCAAATGTGAAAATTTGTATTTTATAGAATCTACACTATTTGTAGCCCCGGCGATACTGGTAAATTCCGAAGCGGAAAGTGTTGTGGGTATTGCAATATGTGGAATACATTCATTTAAAGTTAATGGTTTTTCTTTCTTATTCTCGGAATATGGATATAAGTCTTCTTCTCTTTGAATTCCCGCCGCTAAAACAAAGGATAGTATCTTCGCTGCGTCAATAGGACTCCCGCCTCCACAGCTGATGATTAAATCAGGGTTAAACTTCTGGATTTTGTCTATATCCTTCATGATTATATTGCCAGGAACATGCTGTCTGGAACATATTTGGAAGAGTTCAAGTCCATTCTTTTGTAACGATTCTACTAAGTCCTTGTAAGCTTTTGTTCCTAGCATACTGTTCGTTGTAACCAGCAATATTTTGCTTTTGTTTAATGCCGTAATTTCGGATAACAGTCCATCTCTTACTACATGAAAGCCGTAATGAATACGTTCCACAGGAAGATACTGATAGATCACGGTTTCATCCTCCTTATGTATAGGAAATCTAGCACGCTCTTTTTTATCCCTATCAAAGGGTAACAGAGAGGAAAAGTATATCCTCCGCTACCCTTCTTTTATCTATTGATTGCTAGATTACTTAGTCCCTGAATTAGCTATGGTTTCTCAATTCTAGTTTAGCAACTGCTTCAGCATGAACTTCATCTGGTCCATCTGCTAATCTTAAAGTACGAGCATGCGCCCAAATGCTAGCTAATGGGAATACATCACTTACTCCCCCGCCTCCATGTACTTGAATAGCGCGATCAATAACCTTCAACGCCATGTTTGGAACAATTACCTTAATCATTGCGATTTCTTTTCTAGCAACTTTATTTCCGACTGTATCCATCATATGTGCCGCATTTAACGTTAACAATCTTGCCTGGTCGATCGCAATTCTGGACTCAGCAATATAATTACGGATCACACCTTGCTCAGAAACTTTCTTACCAAATGCTACACGTTCTTGAGCACGCTTACACATTAACTCTAGAGAACGTTCCGCCATTCCAATTAAACGCATACAGTGATGAATACGGCCAGGTCCAAGTCTTCCTTGCGCGATTTCAAATCCTCTGCCTTCACCAAGAATCATATTAGAAGCAGGTACGCGAACATCCTTAAATTCAACAATCGCATGACCATGTGGAGCATCATCATAGCCGAATACTGGCAAATATCTTTCAATTGTTACACCCGGTGTTCCCATTGGAACAATAATCATTGATTGCTGCTTGTGTCTATCTGCATCAGGATTGCTTTTTCCCATAACAATTAACAGCTTACAACGCGGGTCCATAATACCAGAAATCCACCATTTCCGGCCGTTGATTACATATTCATCTCCGTCTCTCTCAATTCTAGTTGAGATATTCGTGGCGTCAGATGATGCCACATCAGGTTCTGTCATGACATATGCTGAACGAATTTCACCCTTTAATAGAGGAACAAGCCATTGTTCTTTTTGCTCAGGTGAGCCATATTGCTCCAACAATTCCATATTCCCTGTATCTGGTGCTGCACAGTTAAATACTTCTGGAGCAATAGAAGAACGACCCATAATTTCTTTTAATGGTGCGTATTCAAGATTTGTTAACCCAGGCCCATGCTCTTTACTTTGAATAAATAAATTCCATAGTCCGGCTTCTTTAGCTTTTGCCTTCATTTCCTCCATAATTGGCGGGCTTTCCCATCTAGTGCTTCCTTGATTAAGTTGCTCTTTGTAAACAGACTCATTTGGGTAGACAACTTCATCCATGAAAGCGATTAACTTTTCTTTCAACTCTTTAGTTCTGTCAGACATTTCAAATACCATTACTAAATCCCTCCATTTTTTGATTTGTTTTATTTGAATAAATAGAACACGCAAAACAGATAGATACCTTGGATGCTAACAATCTAACAAACAATTGTTTTATTTCTATGTATATAACAGATTAGAAATGGATTAAAATTATGAATTTTTTTCGTCCTGCAACAAACTTATTCAAAAAATTCAGATATCTCATAATAAACAACCTTACCCATTACTGTTAATCTGTCTAAATTATATAATACGATTGTTTATTTGTATACACTTTTCTCAATATTTTAAATTTTAGTAAAACTATTCCGATAAAATGTATCCTAATCTTCTAGCATACAATATAAATTTCATGCATTTTATTAAGAAAGGAGCACGATAAATCATAGATATGTGCTCCTTATTGGGTATATTCTTATTGTTTTTAATGATTGTCCTGTTTAATAAGTCGAAGTTCTCTTTTTAAAATTTTCCCAGATGGATTGCGAGGCAAAGTAGAAAGGAACTCTACCTCTTTAATTCGTTGGAATTTCGCTAATTTTTGGTTACAATATTCCATCAGCTCTTCTTTTTCGACCTTCTGTCCTTGTTTCAGAACCACGAAGGCCTTAACATTTTCTCCCCACTTTTCATCAGGCGATCCAATCACAGCCGTTTCTAAGACAGCTTGGTGAGTATAGATGACCTCTTCTATATCTTTTGGGTAAATATTGACACCGCCCGAGATAATCATATCTTTCTTTCGATCCAATAGATAATAGAAACCTTCTTCATCCATTTTTCCAATATCGCCTAGCAAGAACCAGCCATCTTCCATATGTGACTTTTTCGTTTCTTCAGGAAGATTATAATAACCAGAAAAGAGACCTCCCCAGCGAACAGCAAATTCTCCTTCCTCACCGATTGCTACATCCTTACCTTCATTGTCAACGAGACGTATTTCTGCATACTCCGCCTGTAGACCAACTGATTTTGCTTTTCTAATCACATCTTTTGGCCTGAGCACAACGACGGCTCCTGTTTCTGTACTTCCAAAAAACTCACTGAATTCACAGCTGAATTTTTCCATGATTAATTTTTTCGTATCCGCAATAATAGGAGCTCCACCCGAAATTAAGAGTCTTACAGATGACAAGTCATATTGATCAATCGTAGGCACCTGCAGCATCATCGTATACTGAGTAGGGACAAAAATAGAACATGTCACCTTCTCATCCTGCATCAACTTTATCGTCTTTTCAGGATCAAATTCTCTCGTTACGACCAGCTTGCAGCCTAGTACACTTAAAGTGAGCATTAATGCATGACCAATACTGTGATATAGCGGTACAGTAATAAGAACCGTATCTTTATAGGAGAGACCCCATTCAATCGCAAAGCGAAGAACACGCGTTAATAATGCCCCATGTGTCAGCATAATCCCTTTAGGAAGAGAGGTGGTACCGGAGGAATAAATAAAAGCAGATAAATCCTGTGAACCTACTGGCACCTGAATTTCCTTCTGATTGCCAGAAGTTAAGAATGTATGATAAACAAGAAAATTCTCATTTAATCCATTTGGAAGATCACCAACCAGCACTGTATTGCTTTCGTTGATTCTTGTAAACTTTGCTAATCCTTCTGTAAAGTCAGGATATTTTTCAATTTCAACAAAAGCAAACACAGAATCAGAGCTGTTTACAAGCTGGATAAGGTCTTGACCGCGAACCATATAGTTAATCGGTACCGCAACCGCACCAATTGCCGAGATCGCATAAAAGATTTCGATCATTTCCAATCGGTTTCTCATATATAAAATCACATGGTCTCCCTTTTTAATACCTTGTGACAGCATAGAATGTCCAAGGGAATTTACCCGATGATTAAATTCTGAAAAAGTAAGTGAACTCCCTTCATATACTAATGCAGTGTCGTTGCCCCTATTTTTTGTATGTAGACTTAAACCTAAATGCAAATTATCATGGTTCATCCTATTCCCTCCCGATATTAAATAATGTCCTGATAATTCCGAATTATCAGGACATAAATACAGTACCTTAACCTCTCTTAGCAGCTCCCTTTTAAGGAAATGTTACTAAGACACGGATTGGATTTTCAATTTTTTTATGAAGATACTCAAGAGCTTTGTTGGCCTCTTCAAGTGTAAAAGTATGAGTAATGGAACTCTCCAGCTCTAGCTGTCCCTCTGCTGCAAGCTTGGCTAATTCACGAATCGTATCGATTCTAAAGCCAAACGAACCTCGAAGATCTAATTGCCTCTGGATAAGCTTTAACGGCTTGACAGAAACTGGTTCAGGACCGATTCCGACAAAGACCGCTCTGCCGCCCCATCTTATTGAACTGATCGCTTGGTCATATGTGACTTTATTTCCGATAAACTCAGCAGAAATATCAGCACCTTGACCATTTGTCTCTTCTTTAATTCTTTTCACCGGGTTTTCTACTTCAGCATTAATGGTAATATCTGCACCGGCTTTTTTTGCTCGTTCAAGCTGTTCCTCACGAACATCCACTGCAATTATTTTTCCGGCTCCTAGGAATTTTGCTATTTGAATCGCATGCATTCCAAGGCCGCCTGCACCATAAATAGCTATGGACTCCCCTTTTTCTAGTCCCCCGCGATACTTTAATGCATGGTATGGCGTCGCAACCGCATCAGTAATAATTGCACCAATTGTAAACGGCAAATTATCAGGAAGTTTCACTAAGCTTTTAGCGGGCCATGCGATGTACTCCGCCAATGCTCCATCACGATTAACTCCCATAGTTTGGGCGTTCGTACAGCGATGTTCGTTTCCAGAAAGACAGTTAAAGCAGGAACGACATTTCACTCCTGGGAAAAGAGATACTCGGTCACCAGGCTTCCAGTCTTCTACTTGACTGCCAACTTCTACAACAACTCCTGCAGCTTCATGCCCCAATGTAATCGGATTTTGCGTAGGAATAATGTATCCGCCAATGGCTATTGATACATCTGATCCACATAAACCAACCGCTTTAACCTGGACTAGCACTTCATCGTCTTTTATCGTTGGAACTGGAATAGATTCGATTTTTAAGGGTTCTTTTAATTCATAAAAACGCGCTGCCTTCATCGTTTTTTGATCAAATGTCATTGACATAACTCCTTAATTAAATTTCGAACAAGACATGTCTCGGTATTAAGAATAAGTGTAGAATCCTTTTCCCGTTTTTCTGCCATATTCACCTTTTAAGAATTTTTCCTCAATGACTTTAGCCGGCTTATCTTTTTCATCTCCTGATTCCTTATAACGCTGCATGCCAATATAGTAGCTGACATCAATACCTGTTAAATCCATTAATGCAAACGGTCCAATTGGATGGTTAAGTGCTTTTGTACAAGCTAAGTCAATTTCTTCAACTGTAGCGATTTCATTTTCTAATAAGAAAATCGCTTCCTGTGTTAATTTCCCAAGCATTCTGTTCGCAACAAAACCAGATATTTCTTTCTTAAGCAGAATTGGTACCCTATTAATCTTCTTCACTAAGTCAACTGCAATTTCAGCTGTTTCTTCCGAAGTATGCGGTCCTTTCACAACTTCAACCAATTCCATCACAAGAACCGGGTTAAAGAAATGCATATTACATACTTGAGAAGGACGGTTTGTAGCATCAGCAATTTGTGAGCTTACAATCGTCGAACTATTCGTAGCGATAATGGCATGTGCTGGGGCTAACTTATCAATCTGACTGAAAACCTCGCGTTTTGCATCTAATTTTTCAACGATGGCTTCAATCACAAAATCTGTAGACTCTACTGCCTCTTGCAGTGATGTAACAAACTGAAGTCTAGAAAATGCACTATCGACAACTTCTTGCGTAAGCTTACCTTTAGCAACCCGCTTATCTAATTGCATGTGCAGGAAGTCTTCCGCTTTCTTCAAGCTTTCTTCACTAATGTCTTGTAAATAGACTTGATATCCAGCCAGCGCTGAAACCATTGCGATTTGGGAACCCATTGCACCTGAACCCACTACTGTAATTTGTTTAATTGAATTTGCGTTTGCCATGATTTATTCCTCCATCTATTATTCTTTTTATATATTAAATTACTTATGTTTAAAAGAAGGTGAACGCTTTTCGATAAAGGCTTGAACCCCTTCACGCACATCCTCTGTTCCAAAAATATCAGCGAATAAATCTGCTTCTATTTCTAGTCCTTCATCAAAAGATTTATCGTTTCCTTCATTTACAGCCTTCTTAATTCTTGTTAAAGCTTGAAGAGAGTATCCCGCCATCTTTTTCGCCATAGCAAGTGCTGCTTCCATTCCTTCTCCCTTTGGAACTACTGCGTTGACCAGTCCAATTTGTAATGCTTGCTCTGCTGTTAATGGGTCACCTATGAACATTAATTCTTTTGCTTTTGCTTCCCCTACTAATCTTGGTAATCTTTGTGTGCCTCCCCCGCCAGGGAAAAGTCCTAGTTTCACTTCTGGCAGGCCAATTTGGGCATGATCTTCGGCAATGCGAATATCACAAGTAAGTGCTAGTTCACAGCCTCCGCCAAACGTTATCCCATTTAACATGGCAATCGTCGGCTTTGGAAGATTATCAATAAAGTTCAGAACTCTATGTGATTCCATGTTCATAGATTTAACTTCTTCTTTACTCATTTCAAGCCAATACGGGAATTCTTTAATATCAGCTCCGGCCATGAATGCGCGGCTTCCTTCGCCTCGTATTACCGCAACAATGATATTTGAGTCTTCTGCAATTTGCGTGAAAACTTCGCCTAACTCCTTTGTTACTTGTCCACTCAGAACATTCATTGGCGGGTTATTAATGGTAACAACCGCAATTCCATTACTTGCTTCAAGATGAACTAAATTTGCCATATAGCTCCACTCCATTTCTATTTGAATATAGATGCCGACAACTCCTTTTAAAGGGAAGGAGCTCTCCTTGATTTAGAGACTACAAGTATGTATTCGCCTATTCTGCTATGCTTATAGAAACCTTAATAAATAAATATAGACCCATTTTTCAAACATATGTTTTAAATGAGTCAGGATCATGCTGTTAGTGATAAAATCCAGCTTCAGATCATCAATCTAAAGCTGGACATACTTAGCAGAATTCTTATTTAGGCTGCATACGAATACCGCCATCTAGACGGATAGTTTCTCCATTTAAATAAGCATTTTCAATAATGGAAGCTGCAAAATGAGCATATTCAGACGCATAACCCAATCTTTGCGGGAATGGAACCATTGCACCTAATGCATTACGAACTTTTTCAGGGGCACCAGCAAATAATGGAGTATCCATTAGACCTGGAGCAATTGTATTTACACGAATTCCTTCTCTAGCAAGGTCGCGTGCGATTGGCAATGTCATACCAACGATTGCCCCTTTTGATGCACTGTATGCAGCCTGTCCCATTTGTCCATCAAACGCTGCTACAGAAGCTGTATTGATGATGACTCCTCTTTCACCGTCTGCATTTGGAGTGTTTTGGATCATCTTTTCTGCAGCAAGACGAAGCACATTGAATGTACCAATCAAGTTGATTTGAATAACTTTGTTAAATGTTGCAAGATCAAATGGACCATTTTTACCAACAGTTTTTTGAGCAGCACCGATTCCAGCACAGTTAACGTTAGCATGGATTGCTCCGAATTTTTCAACTGTTTGATTGATCGCACTTTGAGCTTCTTCTTCACTTGTAACATTTGTTTTTACAAATAAAACATTGTCAGAACCTAATTTTTCAACAAGGGCTGCACCTTTTTCTTCATTTAAATCAAGAATAGCTGCACGTCCTCCATTTTCAACAATACGTGTTACAGTCGCTTCACCTAAACCTGAAGCTCCTCCAGTTACAACTGCTACTAGACCCTTTAATTCCATATCTAAATCTCTCCTCTATTCCAAATATTTTGAAAAATCTTCATAAAAATACTATGTAGATTGGCTCATTTTATAGAAAACAAGCCAACCTCATATTTATTAACCTATTTCATTCACTAATTTATTGAATTAGCCGATTCTCTCAATAATCGTACCGTTAGCCATTCCGCCGCCTTCACAAATTGCTTGAAGTCCGTAACGGCCGCCAGTTCTTTCTAATTCGTGCATCATTGTAATCATTAAGCGAGCTCCAGAACATCCAAGTGGATGACCTAATGCAATCGCACCGCCATTTGGATTAAGCTTTTTAGGATCTGCTTTTAACTCATCCATCCATAACATTGGAACTGGTGCGAATGCTTCGTTTACTTCGTAAGTATCCATATCGTCAATTGTTAAGCCAACTTTAGCAAGTGCTTTTTTAGATGCTTCAGCAGGGCCAGTTAACATAAGAGTTGGATCAGAACCAACTACTGCACGAGATACAACGCGGAATCTTGGCTTAAGTCCAAGCTCTTCTGCTTTCTCTCTAGACATTAATAAAAGGGCAGCTGCACCATCACTCATTTGACTTGAGTTACCAGCATGAATCTTACCGCCCTTCATGAATGCAGGCTGTAAAGATCCTAATTTTTCAATAGTAGAACCAGCACGAGGACCTTCATCTTTTGTAACAACAGTTGTTGTTCCATCTTCCAGCGTTACTTCAATCGGCATAATTTCACGATCAAAATGGCCTTCAGCTTGTGCTTTAAGAGCTCTTTCATGACTTTCTAGTGAGAATTCATCTAACTGGCGACGGCTATAACCCCATTTGTCAGCAATACGTTCTGCAGATAAACCTTGGTGAATCATTTCATATTTTGAAGTTAATGTTTCGCTCCATGTAGATTTTTGACGAGAAGCACCCATTGGAATTCTTGACATGCTTTCTACTCCACCAGCAATGACAACATCCATGTCACCAGCTAAGATAGCTTGCGCTGCAAAATGAACAGCTTGTTGACCTGAACCACATTGTCTATCAAGTGTTGTTCCTGGAACATGTGTTGGGAAATCAGCCATTAATAATGCTGAACGGGCAATATTTAATCCTTGTTCTTCAACTTGCGCAACACAACCCATGATTACGTCTTCAACAAGCCCTGCTTCGATACCAGCACGTTTAACTAGCTCTTTTAATGTTTTTGCAGCTAAATCGTCAGGACGAACTGTGCTTAGCACTCCATTTCTTTTTCCAACTGGTGTACGAACTGCTTCTACAATAACTACTTCACGCATATTTATTTCCCCCTAAATTTTTTTCTAAAGTCCTTTATGTAGGTACTCTAGTAATATATTTGTCTATTATTCTGAGCAGAATTTCTTTCCACCCTGTAATAGTATGAACACGTTTTAATAAATAGAATGGATTAATCAGTTTTTTTCCTCACCCTTGCTTAAACATTTGATAGTGAAGAAAGACTTTTACGAATAAATTCTAGTGATTGATTTGCTTCATCTGTGATTTGCTTAAATAGTTCTTTAATAGGTAGAACTTCTTTAATCAAACCTACAGATTGACCACAAGACCAAATTCCTCCGTCTAGATCTCCTTCAAAATAAACATTCTTCGCTCTTTGTCCAGTGATTAATGGAAGCAGTTGCTCAATCGTTGCTCCTTCTTGCTCTAGACGATCTACTTCCTTACTTACTGCGTTCAAGGCAACGCGGGAAGGGCTTCCAATGTTTCTTTGAACAACGATGGTATTATTTTCATCAGCTTCTACCATCCACTGTTTTACATTATCGTGAATTGGCGCTTCATCAGTTGCCATGAATCTAGTTCCCATTACAACAGCCTCTGCTCCAAATGCTAGCGCACTCACTAAACCTCTTCCATCAGCATAACCACCACCAGCGATAACTGGAATGCTTACAGAATCTACTACACGAGGAAGCATAACAAGAGATCCAACATCACTCATACCAGGATGTCCTCCTGTTTCGTTTCCTACCACAATGACTGCGTCAACGCCTAATTTTTCAGCGGAAACAGCATATTTTGCTCCTGCCACCTTATGAAGAACTTTGAAACCGTTTGCTTTTAACAATGGCATAAGTTCCTTAGGACTTCTACCGCTTGTTTCAACAATTTTAACGTCTTCTTCAATTAATACTTTAATAAATTCCTCATTTGGAGTTGCTGTTTGACTTGGGAATAAATTAAGGTTTACTGCAAATGGTTTTTTCGTTAAAGCTTTAATTTTTTGAATTTCACTGCGAAGCCCCTCAGGTGTAACCTGTGTTTTCGATGTGATAACACCAAGTCCACCAGCTTCAGATACAGCAGCAGCTAATTCTGCTCTGCCAACCTGGAACATACCGCCACAAATAATTGGATACTCAATTCCTAGTAACTCTGTTATTCTAGTTTTCATGTTTATACCCCTCCCACTTAATTCTAAATTGCGTAAATTTAATAAATGTTTCGACAATTATATAATGCAAGTATCGTGCCAACTTTAAAAATACGGTAAATGGCTATATTCGTATTACTAAAAAAAGATTGTGTTTGAAAGTGCGACATTCATCATTTAAAGTTGTCGATAATCCTTACACACTTTGTTTGTAAAGAAAAAATGGGAGATCTAGTCAAATTCCATTGTTTTTCTCAACGTCATTCCGCAAAATTTCCCATTATAAGATATTTCTCGATTAATTCGCAAACTCATATTTCTTTAATTTGTCATAGAGGACAGACCTGCTGATCCCAAGAATTTGACAAGCTTTTGTTTTGTTGCCATTTGATTCTTGTAATGCTTTACGGATGGCCAGCTGTTCCACTTTTTCTAATAATGGCAGAGTCGAAGTTTCTTCATCTTCATCGATAAACACTTCATATCCAATTTTTTTTACGACATAATCTGGTAAATCTTCTATTTGTACTTTTCCATTTTCTGCAAAAACCATAGCCCTTTCCCAAACATTACGAAGTTCACGAATATTCCCAGGCCAATCATAGTCAATTAACGCTTGTTCTACCATCGGATCCCAGCTCGTTATACTTGTTCCATTTTGCTTGTTTAATTCACGAATAAATTTCTCGCTTAATAGAAGAATATCCTTTTTTCGATTCCGTAATGGCGGGAGGTCGAAGGAAATAACATTCAACCGGTAAAATAAATCCTCACGAAACGTCCCTTCGCTGACCATCTTTTCTAAAGGACGATTTGTCGCCGCAATGATTCTTACATCGACTTCCACTCTTTCGGTACCACCAACACGATAAAATCCTCTTTCTTGAAGAGCGCTTAATAGCTTAGCTTGCAGCTGTAAAGACATATCGCCAATCTCATCTAGAAAAAGAGTCCCCCCATTTGCCATATCGAACTTCCCAATTTTTCCTTTATTCTTAGCCCCAGTAAACGCACCTTCTTCATAACCAAAAAACTCAGATTCTAGTAAATGCTCTGGAATAGCTGCGCAATTGACTGTAATAAACGGTCCATGGGAAAAAGGACTGGAGCTATGAATCGCATGTGCAAACAATTCTTTCCCTGTTCCGCTTTCCCCGCGTATTAACACGGTTGTTTTCCCTTTTGCGGCCTTCATTCCGCTTCGCTTCAATTTTTCCATTTGAGGATCTTCGGACACAATTTCATCGAAGGTAAAACGCGATTTTTCTATTTTTTTCTCTGAAACTAGTGATTTCTTCTCACTGCTCTCAAAGTTCTTAAAACGTTCCCGTACCTCATGAAGCTGCCTGTAAACGATTTTTCCGATCGCCCCGATAATCCGGTCTTCTTGGTAAACAGGGATGCGATGTACCATATAGGTAATTCCTTTTACCTCCATAAAATCGCTAATATCTGCAACTCCCGTCTTTAAGGCTTGGCTTAATTGCAGATGCGGCAGTACATCCTCTACTAGTGTGTTTTCCAATGTCTTTTCGTGAAGATCAAACAGCTCCAAAAGAGATGGACTAATAAATATAATTTCCTGTTTTTCATTGACCATCACTAATCCGTCATAAGCATTGTGAAGAACGGATTGAAGAATACTTTTCCAATTTTTAACAGTCTCCAGTTCTTGTGCCATTTTCTCAAGCTCTGATACATTTTGCAATAATGTGATATACCCTTGTTTACCATTTGCCATATCATATTTAGAAAGCCGAACGATAAAATGTTCGGACTGCAGTTGTACTCTAAACTGAGTTCCTTCTTCAGCACTAATTTTCGGGAGGAGGTCATCAAGTCTTTGATTTAGTATATCCTTTTCATTTCTTCCTATCATTTCAACAAGCTTGGGGTTTGCAAATATGATTTTATTATTTTCATCCGTCATAACAGCACCTAAATTGGACGTATGTAAAACAGTTTCAAGCTGCCCTTTTAAAAGGATCGTTTCTTGCAGATAGTTCATGAGAGCATCTGTTTGTGTTAATAAGCCAATCGGTTCTTGGGCTTCATTAATAACAATTCCAGTCCCAACTTTACTATCCAATAAGATTTGATCCAACACTTCTACAGGAGTATCAGCTAAGATCGTTCCGACATCCTTGATGATATAATTTATAATCGGCGTATTTTTATGTAAATCAGCCAAAAGCATATTATATAAAGAGCTTCTCGTAAAAACACCCACAAGCTTTTTATTTGAATTTATGATGGGAACTGTATTCCATTTCGAATTTTTCATGAAAAGTAAAGCTTCAAATAATGTATTGCCAGGGGTCAAACATTGATCAATCTTCGTCATGATTTCTTCTACTGTTTTCATTTCGAACCTCCTTTTGCTCGACACATCTATCGTAAAGAAATGGAATATTCATTACTGTCTGATAGTTTCATTATAACATGTATGATTGCCAAATTTCTGCAAAACTGACAAGTTCCACTTCCCTCCTTTTTTAATGAGCATGAAAAAAAGGCGCCATTCTAGATGGTGCCTCCAGAGTTTTAATCTCTAATTAGCTTGTTCTTCCATTTCTTCTGAATTTAACAGCATTCTCTTACTCTTCACTTGTGTAAGATCTGCTCTTTTTAATAAGTACTGCAAATGTTGAATCGGCATTGCTCCTTGACCTTTTCCATCACCTAACGTAAATTGGATGGTCATTCCATAATTACGAACAACAGTTAAAGTTTCTGCTGAGTTATAAAAACCTTTAATTCCTTTAGAAATCTGATATTTCGTCCCTACCTCAATCATCGTTAATGTACTCCTTTTGTATATATTCCTTTTTATTATTCCTAAAAAAAAGATATACATACAAAATTTTTCCAACTGCTAGGGACTGAAACGAGACGGCGCAGGATTTTCTTATTTAAACCAACCTTTTTCCTTGTACTGTGTGATAGCTTCAATCCGATTTGTTACACCTAACTTATCTAAGATAGTAGAAATATAATTCCTGACTGTTCCAGCTTTAAGAGAGAGCTCATCGGCAATTTCCTTCGTATTCTTTCCATCAGCAACAAGCCCCAATACTTCTAATTCCCTGTCAGTAAGGGGATTTTCTTCGCTGTATACATCATCCATTAACTCTGGTGCGTAAATTCTTCTTCCTTCTATAACTAAGCGAATCGATCTGGCTAGTTCTTCGCTAGGGCTATCCTTCAATAGATACCCCTTAACTCCAGCCTTCAACGCTCTTTGAAAATACCCAGAACGTGCAAAGGTTGTTAGAATTATTACTTTACAATCGCAGCCTTTAAGCTCTTCAGCTGCCTCGAGACCTGTTTTTTCAGGCATCTCAATATCCATGATACAAATATCAGGTTGGAGTTTTTTTACAAGTGAGATCGCTTCAAGTCCATTCGATGCTTGCCCCACAACTTCCATATCATCTTCCAAGCTGAGCAGTGAACCTAGCGCTCCCAGTAACATTCGTTGATCTTCAGCAATTACTATTCTAATCATTGAATTTCCTCCCCGGTCTGCTTTAACACATTCGGCACTTTCATCACAATTGTAGTACCGGCCGCAGGAATGATCTCTAGAGTACCGTTTACAAATTCTAATCGTTCTTTTATCCCCAGCAACCCGCTCCCCTTACCGAGATCTGTATCTTCATTTATTCCGATTCCATCGTCTTTTATGGTAATACTGACGTCGTTAGAAGATTGTTCTATCTTTATTTGACAAAAGCTTGCCTTACTGTGTTTCACTACATTCGTAATAGCTTCCTTCATACACATGCTCAAAATATTTTCGATAAAAAGCGAAACGTTGGTTAACGTAAATTTTTCATCACAAATGAATTCGATTTCTGCTGCTTTCAGAATTTGTTTAGCACGTACTAATTCCTCTTTTAAACGTATTCCGCGCATCTGCGATACCATTTTCCGAACCTCATTTAATGCTGTTCTGGCCGTTTGCTGGACATCCTTTAGCTCATTGCGCGCTTTTTCAGGATCTTTATAAATTATTTTTCTTGCAAGATCCGCTTTCAGACCAATCAATGAAAGCTTTTGACCTAATGTATCATGAAGGTCACGGGCAATCCGTTGTCGTTCCTCCTGCTTTACTAGTTCTGCAATCCTTTTATTCGCATCCTCCAGCTCCGCTTCAAGCAATCCTTGCTTCTTCTTATTGTATAAGTTAAACGGAAGAAGAATAACACTGATATAAATGATAATAATGAACGGAAGCTGTTCAATAAAAAGCGGTTTTTGCATGACTACATTATAATTAATTGATATCGTGGTAAAGACCAGGTGAATGACATAAAGCACAATGAACGCAATTCTATTCTTGATATTTCCATTATAATAAGCAATATAAAAAGCAAAATAGACAAACTGAAATAAAATCGTCATCGTGATTGAAATACTAATTAAGATGATCGTCCATAAATATACTGGCCAGCTCTTCGATATAAAAGCCAAGCGGTAGGCAATAAAGAAAGCAATGGTTAAAATTAGACCTGTGATAATTTCAATGGTTGAGGATGATTGAAAAATAAAGTAAAACGGTAAAATACTGATTACCGTCCAAATATATGGGGAAATCCCCGAGAATTTACGGAATATTGTAAGCTTTTGCGACATCATGAAAAACCTCTTAGGCTATGTATTTTAGTGCTATTTTATCATAATTTAGGATAAATCATGAAAAACAGTCGTCCAATTTCTAGGAACGACTGTTTTTCATAACAAACTTACTTAGGTTCTACTTGTGGAGTTAGATTATTTTTGCTTTGACTTGTCTTCAAGCTTTTTAATTCCTTAAAGCCGATGAAGCTTTTACTTTCCTCATCCCATAAGCGGAACTTTAGAGACTGTAGGCTTGTAGAGAGTGTAATAGTCGGTACATTCCTTAAAGGTTCAGTACGCTCATGTGCTTCTTCCAGTTTATAATTTGGGATTCTAGGGCTTAGGTGATGCACATGATGATAGCCGATATTACCCGTTAACCACTGCAAGAGTGG
The DNA here is from genome assembly GCF_900156875.1 of Robertmurraya dakarensis. Classification (GTDB taxonomy): domain Bacteria; phylum Bacillota; class Bacilli; order Bacillales; family Cytobacillaceae; genus Robertmurraya; species Robertmurraya dakarensis. The sequence continues at coordinate 1,522,635 of NZ_LT707409.1, forward strand.
CGGAAGTTTATAAAAAGAACTCCCCTCAACAGCCGCTTTAACATACTCCCAATGTTCATCTTCTTCAAAATAAGAATCTTCAAATGTATGCTGTACGTAAAATAACCATATTCCTGCAGATCCAGCAACCATAAAGATGGTACCTTGAATAAATAAGAATGAGCCCCACCCCAGCCATGATCCAAGAAGACTTATCAATGCAACAATGGCAATATTGATAAAATAGGTATTCAATTTCTCATTTTTTCTAGCACCTTTACGGTTAAATCGATTTTTCAACAAAAACGTGTAAATCGGACCAAGGCCAAACATGACGATTGGATTTCGATAAAGTCTATATTGTATGCGTGTCCAAAATGAGGCAGATAAATATTCATCAACAGTCAAAAGCCAAATATCCCCCGTACCACGCTTATCTAAATTAGAGCTTGTTGCGTGATGTACGGCATGATCATGCTGCCACTGACGATACGGAAAAAGTGTCAAAATCCCTGTGATATTACCAAGAACATCGTTGGCACGACGGCTTTTAAAGAAAGAGTAGTGGCAGCAATCATGAAAGATGATAAACATTCTGACTAAAAATCCTGCAGCAACAATACAAATTAAAAATGAAAGAACGTTGGAAAGTGATAGGCTTTGGTACGCTAAAATCCATAGTACAAAAAATGGAATAAGTGTATTGAATAGTTGCAACACACTATTCTTTGTAATTGATTTTTCATATGGAGCCATCTGTTTTCGCAAGTTTCTTTGCTTTTGTTGTGTCATTGCATTGCTTCCCTTCGTCACAATTTTTTCTTCATCATATCCGAAGGAGTTTACTCTGCAAAGACATAATTGTCATGTCGATAATATGACAAATGTCATATTGTCCTAAAACTTTCTTATTATATAAGGAATTGAATTAATTTTTTGTTTAATTTATGTTCTAAAAAATTGATTAATGACTAAGTTTCATATTATAATAATTATCATTCATAATTATTAATATCTTGTTCTATATTTTAAATTTCTGGAGGGTGAAAACATGGCTAAAAACCCTGAAAAAAATAATATTTCTGTAGATTCTACTGTATCATTAAAAGGTCTAGTAAAGGCCATCTTTAACGACACCATTCATGTTCAAATAGGAGGCAAGGTAATTACATTGCCGTTATCTGATTTACAAATAGGAAATGCAGGAAAAACCTTAAAAGAAAATATATGATTATACGTAAAGCCTGTGGAATACTCCACAGGCTTTTTATTGCTAACGTCTCGTAATCTTGCTAACTATGAAACTATTAATTATTATCCCACCAAGGATAAAAAGGCGGTAAATCAGTGCTTACTTTCATCTTGAAATCTGGCTTTCTCTTTTCAAAAAATGAATTGATTCCTTCACGAACATCCGCCTGCTGTCCTGTCCATTGAATCATTTTAGATTCAACTAAATGCGATTCCATTGGATGATTTGCTCCAAGCATCTTCCACATTAATTGACGTCCTAAAGTAACAGAAATTGCAGATGTATTTTCAGCAATTTCAGCTGCAAGCTTACGAGCTGTTGGCAGCAAGTCTTCAGGCTCAACAACTTGACTAACTAATCCAGCCTCTAATGCTTCTTGAGCTGAGAACACTCTACCTGTGAACACCCATTCAACTGCTTTACTGATCCCTACCACTCTTGGTAGAAAATAGCCGCTGCAAGCTTCAGGCGTAATACCGCGGCGAGAGAAAACAAAGCCCATCTTCGCTTTTGATGAAGCGATACGGATATCCATTGGCAATGTCATTGTCGCACCTACACCAACTGCAGCACCATTAATCGCTCCAATAATCGGCTTTTTCAATTCAAAAATACGCAAGCTTAAAATTCCACCGCCATCACGGTACACTTCTTCAGGAGTTTCTTTATTTTCGAACGTGCTTTCTCCACCCTCTAAGTCTGCCCCTGCACAATAAGCTTTCCCCTCACCTGTCATGATGATAGCCCTTACATTATCATCTGCATCTGCTTCGTCAAATACTTGAATTAGTTCAGAAAGCATTTGCTTATTAAAAGCATTCATATTTTCCCTGCTTAATGTAACAGTTAAAATACGATCTTTTACTTCAGTTTTTAAAGTTTGATAGCTCAACGTTTTCATACATTCTCCACCTCTTTTATTTATTTACCTTACTTGCACATTAAGATATGTACCTTTGGTGAACATCCAAGGAGAAGTATTTGATATAGACTATAATCGAGGTATTTTCTCCTTATAGTAAATAATAACAATTTTCTGTAAATTATACAAATATTAATTTTTAAAATATTCAAAATTAAATATAAATAAGCGAACGTAAGAAAAGAAGGGACTGCTAGGTGAACTAGGTTCCCTTCTTAACGGGTAACTCTACAAAATATATTATTCATATCCTAAATAGATCTTTTGTACACGATCGTCATTTGCTAATTCTTCGGAGGGTCCTTCTAAGCTGATTTTCCCTGTTTCCAAAATATAAGCTCTGTGTGATAGTTTTAATGCTAAGTTAGCATTCTGCTCAACTAATAGAATCGTTGCCCCTTCTTCCTCATTTAATCTCTTAATCATTTGGGCAATTTCAGCAATAACAAGAGGGGCAATTCCAAGAGACGGTTCGTCAAACAGATATACTTTCGGCCGAAGCATAATCGCTCTGCCGATTGCGAGCATTTGCTGCTCACCGCCGCTTAGTGTACCGGCACGCTGCGAAATCCGTTCCTTTAAGCGCGGAAATAACTCAAAAATATGATCTAACTCCTTTTTCATTTCCTTGCTGTCTTTTCTTCTATAAGCACCCATTTCTAAGTTTTCTTTTACCGTCATTTCTGGGAAGACGCGTCTTCCTTCCGGTATATGGCCTATTCCAAGATCGACTATTTTATGGGAAGGCATTTTGTGGATTGGGTTCCCCATAAATTCAATACTTCCAGAAGAACTAGATTTAATACCCGAGATCGTTCTTAATAAAGTTGTCTTTCCCGCACCGTTTGCGCCAATTAATGTAACAATTTCTCCTTCTTTAACCTCCATTGATATCCCTTTAATAACTTGATTCTTTTCATAATTCACGCATAAATCTTGAATGTTAAGCAATATCCCCACTCCCTAAATATGCCTTGATTACTTGTGGATTTTGCCTGATCTCCTCTGGGGTGCCTTCGGCAATTTTTTGCCCATATTCAAGTACAACAATTCTTTCACAAATACCCATGACCGCTTTCATGTCATGCTCAATTAAGACAATGGTTACTCCTTGTTCGCGAACATTTCTTAGCAGGTTCATCAGCTGCTTCGTTTCCTCTGGGTTCATTCCTGCAGCCGGTTCATCTAGCAAGAGAAGTTTCGCTTCTGTCGCCAAAGCAATGCCTATGGCTAAACGCGTTTGGTCTCCCATACTTAAGTTAGAGGCGATGGTCTCTCGGTACGAATCAAGACCAACTAGCTTTAATATTCTCTCAACATCTTCATCAAATTGTGTTTTAGTTCGCCCGGGATCTTTTTGCTTAATGACATATTGACCAGTTACCACATTATCGTAGACTGTAAGCTGAGGAAAAACTTGAGTGTGTTGAAATGTTCTTGTTATTCCTAATTCCGTTATTTTATGAGGTTTAATACCGGTAATCTCTTTCCCCTCAAAATAAACGTTTCCGGACGAAGGGGGAAAATAGTTGGTAATACAGTTAAACAAGGTGCTTTTTCCGGCTCCATTAGGACCAATCACACCAAAAATGGTTCCTTCCTCAACTGTGAAAGACACATCACTTAATGCTTGAAGACCTTTAAAATTACGACATACATTTTTAACTTCCAACACTTTTTCGTTCCTCCTCTCCCAGCCCGGAATCTATATTAGATACAGGCTTTTTGGATGATTTTACTTTTTCCTGTATGGACTTGAACAGTCCTAACAAACCTTTTGGCATAAACATAATCGTCAACACTAGCAATGCACCAAAAATAACCAATCTCCATTCATTAACGTCTCTAAGTAATTCTGGCAGCGTTATGAGAAATGCTGCTCCAAGGATTGGTCCAAAGATTGTTCCTACACCGCCGATAATGACCATCAGTAATAGTGTAACGGATTCCATCATTGTAAATGAATAAGGGGAAATGTATGAATTATAATGGGCATAAATACTGCCTGCAAACCCAGCTAAGGCCGCGCTAAGCGTAAACGAAATCATCTTCACTTTCCAAGTATTAATACCGATGAACTGCGCAAATGTTTCATTTTCACGAACAGCAATCATCGCTTTTCCTGTACGTGTACCAATCATGTACTTAACAAATAAGACAGTAGCAACTGCGCCGATTAAGATAATGTAATAAAAGTGGGAGCGTTGGCTAAAGTCAAGACCGAAAACGTTTGGCGGAAAAGGAATGTTATAAATTCCATTTGGTCCGCCCGTCAAATCTGGCATATTATAAATAATCAGACGGATAATTTCACCAAAAGCAAGTGTTACGATTGCAAAGAAATGCGTTGTGAATCTTAACGCAATTAAACCCACAAGTAAACCGAAAAATGCGGAGGCTACCATTGAAAGCAGCAGACTTAAAAGAAACGGCACATTATAGGTCATCATTAAAATGGAACTTGTGTAAGCTCCGATTGCAAATAACCCAATATGCGCAAAGCTAAGCTGCCCGGTATAACCTAATATAAGATTTAAGCTAGTAACGAGAATGATAAAGATACCAATTTGATTGATCACATGAACATGGTAGTCCCCTAGTAGTATGGGGATGACCAATAAGATGATGGCACACAATGCTATCAGTGATAGTTTTTTTGCATTCAAGTTTTTGGTCATTTCGTATTCACTCCCCCAAATAGTCCGCTAGGTTTAAAGAGGAGGACTAGTATTAGGATGATAAAACCAACCAATTCTTGATAAGACGATTCCAAGAAAAGAGTTGTAAAGGTCTCTGCATACCCGAATATAAGTGCACCCAAAAGCGCTCCCACTACACTCCCCATTCCACCAAGAATAACGATAATAAAAGCTTTCATTCCAGGCATCATTCCCATGGAGGGGTCGACAACATATAGAGAGCCAATTAAACCACCTGCAACGGCTGCAAGTCCGGCGCTGATAGCAAAAATAATTCCGTAGATTAAATTAATATTAACTCCCATCAGCGCTGCTGCATCTGTATCCTGTGCGGTTGCTCGTAAGGCCTTCCCTACTTTTGTATATTTGATCACCCAGCCTAACAAACATACTAGAAAGGCTGTAAGAAGAAGTACCACTATTCGATGAACAGAAACTGACGTTCCTAAAATGCTTATAGACTGTCCGCTAAATGGAAATTCGATATTCCTCATATCTGATCCAGCTAGTTTCAGGACCAAGTTGCTAATGAACAGCGATAAACCGATCGAAGCCAATAAAGTGTTTAACAAACTAGCATTTCTGAGCGGCTTAAAAATAATTTTCTCGATAAAGAAACCAAAAACCCCGATGATGATCAACGTTGCGATTAAAGCAACAAAAAAGTTGATTTGATAAATACTAACCATAAAGAAGGTTGAAAAACCACCGAGCATGTATAGCTCACCATGCGCCAAGTTAATAACATGCATAATTCCAAATACCAGTGTAAAACCCACTGCCATTAACGCATAAATGCTCCCACTGACTAATCCGTTAATTAACGCCTGGATAATTTGTTCACTCATATAGTTCTCCTTTCGGATAAGTTTGATTATATAGAGGGAGGAGAGAGTCAGCCTCTCTTCCTCTCCTCCAAGGGAAGCTGTTATCTTATGGAATCAATAACATCTTGAGGGATGTCTTCGTCCTTTTCATAATAGTGAATTTCGCCATCTAGCACGATTCCAGTGATACTCTTGATTGAGTTTTCTCCTTTTTCGTTAAATTGGTAATTACCCATTAAGCCATCAAAATTACTTGCTCGAATTGCCTCTTGTAATTTTTCTTTATCTGTCGCTGAACCAGCTCGTTCAAAGGCATCTTTAAGTAGATAAATAGAATCACGGCCAGAATAATGGAATGAGTTCACAAGCTCAGGTTCTTCAAATTTTGCTCTAAATGCCTTATGGTCTTCAGCATCTACCCGGCCGGAACGAGAACCGCCAACTAAACCGTGAGTGTATTCAGGAGGTAATATTTTAATCATTTCTTCAAGTGCTCCACCTGCCCCATCTCTAACTGGGATCTTAATGCCCTTTTCTTTCGCTTGTTTTAAAAGATTGACGAACGATTCAATCTGCGCAACAGCAAATATTACCTCAGCATCAGTTGCAGCCACTTTATCTAGCATCGTTCCAAATTCATGCTGTGTGGGTGCGAATGCTTCCTGGAAGACAATCTCGATATCATTTTCGGCAAACGCTTTGTTAACAGCTTCAGCCGTAGCCATCCCGAACTCATCGTTAAAATGAAGCATAGCTACTTTTTTATAATCAAAATTCTTCATGCCATCAACATATTTTTGAATGGCCATAATCGTTTGACTTGAAGCAGATGTGAAATAATTTGCGCCCATATTAGTTAGTACAGGTGCCGCAGCGACAGCCGTTAACATAGGTGTTTTGTTTCGCTCAGCAATTGGAATCATCGCGGCTGTTTCTGTACTTGTCGAAGCCCCGATAACTGCCATTACTTTATCTTGCTGAATTAATCTTTCAGTAGCTGCAGTGGCCGACTCAGCTTTTCCTTCCGTGTCGTAGTGGACCAGCTCAAATTTATAAGATTTATCGCCAATCTTTACCCCGCCGCTTTCATTAATTTCTTCAACCGCAACTCTTTGAGCAGCAAGCGAGTCTTGACCAGTTTTTGCAATTGCACCGCTTGTAGCAACTGCAATTCCAATTTTAATCGTATCTCCTCCATCCCCTGAACCACCTTTTCCTCCTGTTTCCGATGATCCACTGCAGCCTGTAAAAACCAAAAGTACAAATGCCATTAAGCCTGCGAGTAGAGATAACTTTCGTTTTCCCATGTTAATCCCCCTAATTATTTTTAATTTACAGTGTTAGAAATAAGACTTTGACTTTATGAACTTCGATCACCTCCCTTTATGAAAGCGTGTACATAATTAATTTAACGAAATAATATAATATTATGAATATTCCGAATTTTTATGGCGTAAATTCACTCCTCCTATTTACCACACAAACCAATACTATCATAAGTAGTATTGGTTTGCTGCAACCATTTATTAAAAATTAGCTGGATCCCAAGATCCTCCCTCTTTATATTTTCTAATAATACGGCGTGCAATTGTTGCAGTATGCACTTCATCTGGACCATCATAAATTCGTGCATATCTTGCTTCTCTGTACATTTTTTCTAATGGTGTATCAGCTGTTACACCCTTTGCACCATGTACCTGGATCGCTCTATCAATGACGTCATGAAGGACTTTTGCTCCATACACTTTGATCATTGCAATATCAATTCTTGCGTCTTCTCCTCTATCAATCTTCTTGGCAGCTTCAAATGTCATTAAGCGGGCAGACTGAATTTCCGTAGCAGAATCTGCTATGAACTTTTGAATCATTTGTTTATCAGCCAGCAATGAACCATGTGCATAACGGTTAAGTGATCTTTCAACCATAAGATCGAATGCACGCTGTGCTTGCCCTAACCATCTCATGCAGTGATAAATCCGGCCTGGTCCAAGTCGTTTTTGTGCAATTACAAATCCTTCCCCGCGTTCTCCAAGTAAATTTTCTTTAGGAACTCTAACATTTGTTAGGCGGATTTCACAGTGTGCACCGTGTTCATGCCCCATTGTCGGAACCACTCTGACAATTTCATAACCAGGTGTGTTCGTTGGAACGATGATCATTGATGCTCTTCTATGTCTGCTTTCCTCATTTGGTTCTGTTACACAGAACATCGTCGTGAACGCAGCTCTAGTTGCCCCAGTCGTAAACCACTTGTGAGCGTTAATTACCCATTCGTCTCCATCTAGATAAGCAGTTGATTGAATCAATGTCGGGTCAGACCCTGCTACTTCAGGTTCAGTTAACCCTACAGATGGATTAATTTCCCCCCTAACCATAGGGTATAGCCATCTATCCTTTTGCTCTTGTGTTCCAAATAAATTCAGCATGGTAGCATCTTGAGCAGTATGCGTTCCAAGCGAAGCCATCGCTGCCTCAGAACGACCTACCACTTCGTTAATGTAGACGTAGTCCATAAACTTTAGACCGCCGCCGCCAATTTCCTTTGGTAAGCCTAATGCCCATATTCCTTGCTCTTTTGCCTCTGCCTGCAAGCCTTTTAATATTTCGCGCCCCTCTATACGATCTTCAATGTCTTTTTCAACAGGAATGACCTTTTCATCAATAAATTTTCTAACCTTTTGACGAAGCTCAATTACTTCTTGACTCATACCATACTTCTTTTCGATTTCATTCATTCTAAAAAACCTCCTAAAATTTTATCATTACTCTGATAATTAAATAGAAAGAATCTACTAAATTATCGAACCAAACTCATTTCAATGTTCAACTGCTCGCGAACTTTTTCTCTTAAAGGTGTAATATAGGATTCCTGTATTTCAGGATTTCTATCATTCTCTTTATACAATTGCTGTATAAGCTGACATTGTATATCATTTAACACTTTCCATTTTTCAGTGACATCTACTAATCCTTCTGTGTTTTTATAGGACTTCTCTAAAGAACCTTTCCAGTCTAGACTTGAAAATTGTCCGGAATCCTGCTCAAGCTTTTGGAATTGCTCCTCAAGATTCTCTTGGATCTTTGCAATAAGCTGCTCTTTTGGACTGATATTTTCAACCGTCCACATATCCAGATTCTTCAGGACTGATATTAAGGCAATGGCTTGTTCCTTTGCTACACCGTCTTCAAGCTCCGGAATAATAATCTCCTTTAATGCTTGATTTGCCGTCTTAAAGGTTAATTTTTTATCTAGCATGATAAGACCTCCTAATACCCTAATAATTCAGCTACCATGCCTCGCATCAATGGCCATCGGTATCCTTGACGGGCCATTCTTAAATCTTGTGTCTGCCCCTTTGCAAAGGATGTACCAGCTGACTGTGAAATTAAAACAAATCGTACTTGGTGAAAAACTTCATAATAATGAACAACTTTTTCGTCCACCTGCAAACCGGTTAATTTACTATAAGTTTCATAGAACATATCTCTGTCTAATAAGTAGCACAGAAGCGGAGAATCCATTCGATTTGATTTTGCACAAACGTAGGCTACGTCTGCCATTGGATCCCCAATTTCTGCCGCCTCCCAGTCTAGTATCCCGGTAATTTCATTATTTTTATACAACAGGTTCCCCGTCCGGTAATCGTTATGTACGATCGAATATCTCTGTGCTGCAGGTTTATTTGCTTTAAGCCATTCTAAAGCATCTACCATAACAGGGTCAGGACTGATTAAATATCTGTTGTACATCTCTTCGAGTCCCTTAATTTTACTATCAATATATCCATATGGTCCGACTGGTTCAGTAAAGTCCTTTGTAAAGCCTGCTTCTTGATAGTCTAAAAGATGCAGTTTTGCTAATAGTTCTACAAACTGCTGCGGGATGTGACCATCATCATGAGCCTGTTTTAGAAACTGCTGACCTTCTTTAGACCAAGGCACATAGGCTGCCCCTTCCAGCTTATCCATCACAAAAAACGAGCCGCCGAGAATAGATTCATCTGTTTCATACCAGTGAACACCCGGTACGGGTAAATCACAATTCTTACTTAAAATATCTAAAAAATTATATTGATTATAGAAATTTTTGTTTTCGCGCATCAAGCCTCCTTTGTTCTGTTTTCGAATGGCAAAGCCCTTTTGATGGGTTTCACCATCAGATTCCCAATTCACATTGAAAATGAAGGCCTCATCTGACCAACCTGCAGATGGCTGCTTAAAATCTGATATCCTTAAGTTAACAGCACCCTCAAGCTTACTTTCAAAGTAAGATTTAAGGGCCTGTTTAGTAGTTTCTGACATTCGCGCTATCCCCTCCAAAAATGATAATCGTATTATTCAATTGTGCAGGAATATCTCTCAATCTATTCTTAATATTTAGCTCCTGTATTTTCTAAAGCCCAGTCTGTAAGATTTCTTACAAACTCATCCAATTTCGCAAATCTCTCATCACTTGTTTGGCCTTTTTTCCAGCGATAATACATCTGCTGCATAATAACAATGTGTTTGAAATAGCCAAATACGATATAATAATTCATTTTGGACACATCTCGGCCGCTGACTTTTGAATATGTTTCAATAAATTCTCTTCTTGTCATAAATCCTGGTCTTGTTGTAATTGGGGTTTCGCCTCTTTGTGATTTGATAAAGTCTGGATCACTTGGTTCAAACCATAAAGCAAGTGCAGATGCAAGATCTGTTAAAGGATCCCCTACTGTACTCATCTCCCAATCCAGCACTCCAGAAATTTGCGTTAGATCATCTTTATCAAACAATATATTCTTTAAATGAAAATCATAATGAATTAACGTCGCCGGCTGTGAAACCGGTCTGTTGTCTGTGATCCACTTAATTAACCGCTCCATTCCTGGCACATCATCCGTTTTAACGTTTTCATAACGGCCGATCCAGCCTTTAACCTGTCTCTCCAAGAACCCTTGTGGCTTCGTAAAGTTGACTATATCTGTTTTTGTATAATCAATTTCATGAAGCTTTGCCAGTGAATTGACCATTGTATTTGAAATTTGATGATAGAGCTCTTTACTTCCGTCGCTGTGATCAGGCAGTGCTGATCCTAGTAAAACACCATTCAGCCTCTGCATGACATAAAATGGCGCACCAATTAAACTATCATCTTCTATAAAGAAGTATGGCTTTGGTGCAAGTGGATAAACCGGATTAATGGCACTTAATACCCTATATTCTCGCTGCATGTCGTGAGCTCCTGTATTAACAGGACCAAGCGGTGCTCTCCGCAAAACACCCTGCCATTCTCCTACTCTTAGCAAATACGTTAAATTAGAACTTCCGGCACTAAATTGCTCCACAACCATGGGATCATTGCTTAATTCTGGAAGCTTCTTCCTAAGAAGCTCCTCTACCACTTCAACATTTAATTCTTCACCTTTACGAACGGAAATGGTATCTTCTATGATTTTTTTATTCGTTGTCATGTTTTTCCTCCTTAATTAGATTTTGCCTCATCCCACCATGGATAAAAGTCAGGCAGGTCTGTACTTGGCTTCATAGTAAAATTTGGTTTACGCTTTTCTAAAAAGGAAGCAATCCCTTCTTTAGCATCAACCTGTCTAGAAGCCCATAAATTCCCTTTAGATTCAATTTTATGGGACTCCATTGGGTGAGTTTCACCAAGCATTTTCCAAAATAAATTTCTTGATAATGCAATTGCTGTAGCAGAAGTATTTTCGGCAATTTTTTCTGCTAATGCTCTAGCTGTTGGCAGCAGCTCTTCAGGTGGAACCACTTTGCTGACAAGGCCGCTTTCTAGAGCTTCTTCGGGTGAAATAAAATCTCCCGTATAGACCCATTCTAACGCCTTGCTAATTCCAACTATTTTCGGTAGAAACCAACCGCTGGCGGCTTCCGGTAATATCCCTCTTCTTGTGAAAATAAAGCCAATTTTAGAATTAGTTGAACAAATGCGAATGTCCATTGGCAAGGCCAAAGTAATTCCTACCCCTACAGCAGGACCATTGATTGCGGCAATAATCGGTTTCTTCAAGTTAAATAATTTGAATACGAAACCTCCTCCTCTTTCTTCCGAATCGTCTGATTTACCCGAGAAATAATCCTCTTCAATTGAACTAGTTCCTTTTCCTAAATCAGCACCAGAACAAAAGGCTCTGCCTTCCCCAGTGACAATTACTACTCTAATGTCATCATTGTTGTCAGCATAATCTAAGGCTTCTGTGAATTCCTTAGACATTTGTGGATTAAACGCATTTAACTTTTCAGGACGATTTAACGTGATGGTTAACACGCGGTTAGAAACATCACACTTAATTGTTTCGTACATCCTATTTCCCCCTCATCCTCAAAATTGGGATCATATTCGTAATTGATGCTTTAATACCTTCCCTGACGCGTTTTTCGGGAGCTCATCAATAAATTCATAAAATTCAGGAATCTTAAAACGCGCCAAATGTTGGGCACAATAGCTGCGAATTGCTTCCTGATCTTGTTCATTTAAAGAGTCTGAAACGACAAAAGCCTTTACTCTCTCTCCATAGATTTCATCCGGAACACCTACTACTGCAGCCTCTAGGATATCGGAATGTTTCTTTAAAACATCCTCAACTTCAATAGAAAATATTTTTTCGCCGCCACGGTTAATCATGTCTTTCTTCCGATCGAGAATATAGACAAAACCATCTTCATCGATTTTCGCGATATCGCCAGATCGCCAGTATCCATCTACAAAGGAAGTTTTATTTGCCTCCGGATTCTCCCAATAGCCGCCGATCACCATCGGACCTTTAATTAATAACTCTCCCTCTTGATTTGGACCGAGTTCACGATCATTTGTATCAATGACCATAATATCTGCCGTCTCGACAGGAAGGCCAACAGAACTCGCTTTGCTCATTGGATAATGATCTGGCATAATCGTAGTCGGTGAAGTCGTTTCCGTTGCCCCATACACATTGTGCAGTGTGGCGTTCGGAAAAATTCTTTTTAGCATTTCTAATGTATGCTGGTAGATTGGTGAACCGCCAAAGCCAACTCTTTTAACAAAATCAAAAGAGTACTCCTCTAGAAGCGGGCTCGTCGCCATCATCGCATAGATCGTTGGGACATTGCTTTGAACATTGATTTTGTAGTCATAGCTTTGTTTAATGTATTTTTCATTTTGATATTTTTTAATAATCAGCATGGAACCGCCGATATAGACGCTTTGCAGAAATCTGGCCACTAGTCCTGTTACATGGAAAAAAGGAACTGCCAGGATCGATCTTACATTTTCATCACCCTTAAATGCCCGCTGATAATGCATGACAGAATGAATGACATTAATATGACTAATCACCGCACCCTTTGGGCGCCCTGTTGTTCCTGAAGTATATAAAATAAAAGCCGGGTCCAGTTCATTTACTTCCACATCTATTAGCGGGTTTTGCTCAGCAAGTAAGCCTGCTAAACTATCATAATCTGTTGTTTTCTCGCCAATTGAAACAATGCTTCTTGTGTAAGGTTCTGCTGCCTGAAAATTCTTCTTACAATCTTCTACTACCGGAAGCAAGTCTTGATCACATAAGAGCACCTTTGGCCTTGAATTGCTCAGGACAAACGCAACTTCCGGTGTCCTTAACTTTGTGTTAACGGGGACCATAATCGTCCCTGATTTAACACAAGCCATCACGATAATGGCAAACTCAAAACTATTTCCCAGCAATGTAGCAATTCGGTCTCCTTTTTTAATTCCGTACTTGGATTGCAATGAAGCTATTAATCTATCTGATTTTTCATCGATTTCTTTGTAAGTAATCTTGTCATCATCCAAATAAAGGGCATCTTTATTTCCATGTTTTGATACGGTATTTTTAAAAAAGTCCTTTATTGATGATGGTCTTTCGGCAAAAACCTTAATTCCCTCTCTTCCGAAAAGAGAGACCCTTTTAATATCTGTATCAATCAAAAAGCTTCATCCCCTAATATTAGTTTGGTTACATAAAAGTTCGTAAAATACTTGTTTACGATTGCTTTGCTTTTACTTCATCACGAAGTATGCGCTTCAAAATTTTTCCTGACGGATTTCTTGGCAGTTCATCAAGAAATTCAACAAATTTTGGTTTCTTGTAAGAAGCTAAATGCTCGCGGCAGTGCTGTATGACTTCTTCTGCTGTCATTGTTTTTCCTTCCTTCAAGACAACGTAAGCTTTCACACTTTCTCCCCATTCTGCATCAGGCACCCCGATCACAGCTACTTCAAGAACAGCATCATGCTTATACAGAGCAGCCTCTACTTCTGCTGGATAAATATTTTCCCCGCCGCTAATGATCATATCCTTCTTTCGGTCAACGACATAAATAAAACCTTCCTCATCCATGCGCACCAAATCTCCGCTATGGAACCATCCGCCACTAAATGCTTCTGCTGTTGCTTCTGGATTTTTATAATAACCTTTCATCACAGTAGGGCCACGGTAGATAATCTCTCCAATTTCTCCAACTGAAACATCATTCATATTCTCATCAACAACACGCACTTCAACATTTGTAACCGGCTGCCCTACAGAATCGGTTTTTCTTAGTGAATCTTCTGGAAGTAAACAAGTTGTAGTTGGACTCATTTCTGTTTGACCAAAAGCATCGAATATACCGGCGTTCGGAAAATGATGCATGATTTTTTTCTTGATCTCTAGTGGACAAATAGCAGCCCCAGTTGAACAACGAAGAACTGATGTTGTGTCAAACTCATTAATATTTGGAACCTGCATAACAAAATTCCACATGGCAGGCACTAAGAATAACCCCGTAATTTTTTCATTATGAATCGTTTCTAGCACTTTAACTGGACTAAATTCGCGGTGAATATAGGTTGTTCCATTGACTGTACAGCTGATAAGTAAATTTCCAACGCCAGCGATGTGGAATAATGGCGTAACAGTTAATTGTCTATTTCCTCTGCTAATCCTCGAATCAACTACACTGTTTAAAGCACTCATTTGCAAATTTTTGTGTGACAGAACCGCGCCCTTTGGATACCCTGTCGTTCCAGATGTGTAACAAATCATACAATCATCTTCGTCATTGACAAGGCCATCAATGGATCGGTAGTTGACACTAGTTTGATAAATATTCTTATAGGGAATCATATCGGAAGACTCAACATTTCCAATCACGACAATTTGCTCTACATTTGAAAGTTTATGTCTGATTGATTCAATCATTTCTACATATTCTTCTTCAATAAATAATATTTTCGTGTCTGAGTTATTTATAATATAAGCAAATTCTTCCGGTGCGAGCCTGAAATTAATCGGAACGCTAACCCCTCCGGCCAAAGCCGCAGCAAACATAATTTCTACAAAAGCTAAGTTATTTTTGGAGATCATTCCTACTTTTTCACCAATCTCAATCCCCTTGTTTTGGAGCCAGCCTGCTAAATGAAGAGTTCTTTCTTCAAGTTGTTTGTATGTAACTTTCTCATTTTCATAAACGAATGCAAGAACATTAGGCGTCTTATGGGCTCCTCTTCTTACCAATTCCCCTAATAATAGCTGGCGTGACATTTGCAAGCTAGTTGTAGTCAATTCCATTCACTCCTTTAAATTAAGTAATTTTTAGTAGTAGAAATATATTAATATTCATGTTGTTGTATTATTTGAAATATTCAAAAAATATTAGAAGTATAAGGATATAAAAGTTGCTCATGTAGTTGTGATCGTTTTGATGTGTTTTATATAGATTGATGTAGAAGATTCGTGGATTGTATGTAAGCCCTTTCAACAACAATAGTTGTAGGTTCGATTAGAAAGATTTTTAAGACGTTTATAGAAATCAGCATCCCATCCTTTCTAAGCTAAGGTAATTTTTTAAACAGTTATTTAAATTTTCTTTAAATTATAAATATTATAATTATAATTTAATGCTTTTGTCTACCGTTATGGGAAAATAAATAAAAATAATTCATATCAAAGAGAGAAAACATTGGAAGTAAGATCCAATGTTTTCTATAATTTTTTAAAAATCAACGTTGCATTATGCCCCCCAAATCCAAATGAGTTGGATAATACGACATCAACTTTCTCTTCCTTTGAGATGTTTGGAACATAATTTAAATCTAGCTCTTCGTCAGGAGTTTCATAGTTAATCGTTGGCGGAATGGTTCCTTCTTTAATTGCTAAGCATGAAAAAATGGCTTCGACGGCCCCTGCTGCTCCCAATAGATGACCTGTCATCGACTTTGTCGAGCTAACTGCCACTTTGTACGCATGCTCACCAAATACTTCTTTGATTGCTTGCGATTCAAATAAATCATTATACTTTGTGGAGGTGCCATGCGCATTGATATAACTAATCTGTTCGGGTGTAAAACCAGCATCGTTTAGTGCTAGTTTCATTGCACGAGCTCCGCCTGCCCCGTTTGGAGCAGGAGTTGTAATATGATAAGCATCCCCTGTTGCTCCATAGCCAGTTATTTCGCAATAAATTACAGCTCCGCGCTTTATAGCATGCTCGTACTCTTCTAGAATAACAATTCCAGCTCCCTCAGCAATGACAAACCCATCTCGGTTTTTGTCAAATGGCCGACTTGCTGATTGAGGATCTGGGTTTGTGGAAAGTGCCGTCATATTGGTAAAGCCAGCAATGGTCATCTCGGTGATAGAAGCTTCTGTTCCTCCTGCAATCATCACATCAGCGTGTCCATTTTGGACCACTCGAAATGCATCACCGATTGAATTTGAACCAGACGCACAGGCCGTAACAGAACAATTATTCATTCCTTTAGCACCTAGTTCTATAGACACACGTCCTGAGGCCATATCGGGAATAAACATGGGAATCGTAAATGGATTTACCCTTCGAGGGCCTTTCTCCAAAAACCTCTTATGTTGTTCTTCAAATTCACCAAGACCTCCGATTCCAGAGCCAATCCAGACACCAGCTCTTTCTGGGTCTACATTATCACCAATTGCGATACCAGCGTCCTCAACAGCCATCTTACTTGCGCCAATTGCAAAATGTGTAAAGCGGCCCATTCTCCTTACTTCTTTCTTATCGATATAGAGTTCTGGATTGAAATCTTTTACTTCTCCAGCTACTTTTACAGGAGTATCATCTGTGTTAAATTTCGTTATTGGTCCAATTCCAGAAACGCCGTCTATTAACTTAGACCAAGTTGAAGAAATATCGTTTCCAAGCGGTGTTATGGCTCCAATGCCGGTAATCACAACTCTTTTTTTCAATTTCTATTCCCCCCTATAATCTTTTTATTGATTGTAAAACTTTGATTATGCGGCTTAGCACGAGTTTCCCTGCTTACGATCCATTTATTCCATTAGTTATTTTTCACACTATCCACTAGGCTTGACAGAAGCTGATAAATAGCACGATAGGCTTCTAAAATAGACATATCTTCCCTGAACCCGTCTACATAATCCAAGGTGAAATTTAGGTTCCATAGCCCATCTTGTCCATCAAACATTAAATCAAATTTAATATCCTCGCCTTTTAGTGCGTTGTTTAAGTAGGTTCTAATTGTATTCTCCTGTTTTTTCGGGAGCTTTAATCCAAGCATAACATCGTATGTATGAAATAGGTCATCTACTTCTAGAGAAACTCCATCAACCCCAATTTTATCAAAAAGTTCGTCTTCAATATAAATGAATTCATTCATTTCCTTTTTTAAATACTGGATCGACTTCTCTAAAAAATCAGCACTCTCTGAACTGATCTTTTCCTCAGTTTCTTTATTACTTCTTTCAATATAGCTGTTATTAAAACTCCATTTTTCATTTTCCATTTATGCGTTTCCTCCCGCTGCCAATTCATATAATGTGAAACCTTTAATTATTGGGGATCTATTGATCCCTTAAATTTTTTCTGTAAAATGATTGTGTCAGCAATCTGCGATAAAAACAGGAGAGCCTTTTAGACCTCCTGCCTTCAATCATACGATTCCAAGAAATCATCCCAATACTATAGATTTACCAATATAATTTCTTTACAAACCTATGACATAGCGTATATTACACCTGATATTGGAAAATCCCTTTAAAAATATCTTTTGAACATTCTCCACGGTTTATTAAATATTCAAGATGTGAGATGGTTTCACCGATAGCAAACCTCATTTCATGTGAAGTTAAATTTTCTCCAAATAATTTCAAACATACATCAAAAACCGTCGAAGGTACTTTTACAATATCGATAATTTGAACAAGTCTTTCGTCATGATGCTTCAAAATCTCGTCAATCCGCTTATTAGCGTTTTTAAATGGTTTCCCGTGTGACGGGATTACGAGCTCCGCTTCCAGCTTTTTATATTCTCGGAGTGATGTAATGTATTGCTCTAGCGGGTTGCTCTCCCCGTAAAAATGATAAGAGATGTTTGGCGTAATTTTTGGAAGGATATGGTCAGTTGAAAATAAAACACTGTTTTCTTTATTAAAAAATGTAATAAGACCATCAGCATGACCTGGTGCATCAAAGATTTCGTATTCATATCTGCCAAATTGGAACTTATCACCTGCTTTTAAATGGCCGCTAACCTGTGGGTGCGGACTGACCATTTGATTAAAACTCGTTTCAGTATTCGTCATATCTTCCACTACTTTTTTCGGGATACCGCAGTTTAAATAGTTTTCCTTTAATGTTTCATCCCGTTCTTTCTTAATGATTGCTGACGCTGTTTCATGCTCTATTTTTGACATAAATACTTTTGCACCCGTCATTTCCTGAAGTCCGCCTGCAAATCCGTAATGATCAGGGTGATGATGTGTTACGATAATATCTGAGATTTTTCTGCTATCAAGAAACGGTTTCCAGCTGTTGTATGCCTCTAGGTCATGGAGACCAGTGTCAATAATCGTCCAACCGTCAGCACCTTCTGCAATAAAGCAGTTTACATGATTTAATCTAAATGGTAATTTTATTGTCACCGATGTGACATCTAAATTCTCAAGCATAGTCTACCTCCAACTCCCTTTTTCATTTTTATTTAATATATAAAATGCCTCATGAGAAATCTGGATGGTAGTCTACGGCTTATAGGCCGTGCTGTCATTCTCCTTAAGACAAATTCATCTCAAGCACTACAGGACAATGGTCACTTCCAAGAATATCACTGTGGATAGCGGCCTCTTGAATAGAATCTGCGAATCTTTCAGACACAATAAAATAATCGATACGCCAGCCAATGTTCCGTTCCCTGACCTTGCTCATATATGACCACCAGGTGTACGCTTCTGTTTTTTCTGGATACATATATCGAAAACTATCAACAAAGCCAGCTTCTAATAATGACGTCATTTTGCCGCGTTCTTCATCTGTAAACCCTGAATTACCTATATTTGGTTTTGGATTTCGAAGGTCTATCTCCTGGTGGGCTACATTAAGATCACCGCAATAAATGACTGGCTTCATTTTATCTAATTTAACAAGATGCTCACGGATCTCCTCTTCCCACTCCAATCGATAAGGCAGCCTTGTTAAATCCCTTTTCGAATTTGGAGTATACACATTCACAAGGAAAAAGTCCTCAAATTCAATGGTGATAATTCTTCCTTCTTCCTCATCATTTCGATCGCCTACACCGTAACTGACCGACAGTGGTTTTTTCTTTGAAAATACAGCCGTCCCAGAGTAGCCCTTTCTCTCTGCATAGTTCCAATATTGATAATATTCGGTTAATTCTAAATCAATTTGACCTTCTTGTACTTTGGACTCTTGTATACAAAAGATATCTGCATTAACCTTTTCAAAGTAATCCAAAAATCCTTTTTTTACACATGCTCGAATTCCATTTACATTCCAAGATATTAATTTCATTATGACTCTCCTTGCTGTCCTATGCATAAAGTAAATTCTAAGTAAGTCGTTATTCGTACTTGTTTCCCTGTACCATTAAATCTACTATACTATGAAAATAGAAGTTTTTCATGTATTTAAAATCGGACTGCTGGGATACATCCCCTACTTGTGCTGTGATTAAAAGTTTTAGACGGCACTTATAAACCTTACTGTAAGCTGTCTAGACTATTAAATAGGTACTTTCAAGAAAGTGAGGAGTTCAGGTTGAAACGCTTCCTTTTATTCATAATAATTATTTTTTCTCTGATAATCTCATGGCCATTTATAGAAAAACAAATAAATGGAAGCGGTCTTGCTTCCATCTTTAGTAAGGCTAGTCATGACGTAAGCACTTTTCTAAAAAGCGACGAGATGCAGGATGCTGTAAGATTAATCAATAGCATTGTAATTGGAATGGTCGAACAAATTGAAAATAGCATAGACAAAGAAAATCCAGAGTCATCTCATTCTATAGAAATCGATAAGCCCACTTTAACTTTGCCGGAGGACAACACTTTTTCTATTCATAATATCGAAATTGGTGAAACGAAGGATGTTGTTGAACAAAAATTAGGGGATCCGAAACGTGTCTCATTAAACGAGTATGGATCAAAATGGCATGCGTACCACGAGGAGTATCATAACTTTGTAAAGGTAATCTATAATCAAAACAATCAGGTTATTGGCCTTTACACAAATCAAGACATCATTTCTTCAACAGAAGGGATAGAATGGGGAACCTCGAAACAGTCCGTTCGGGAACATCTTGGCAGCCCTCTCGATACCATTCAAAAAGGGTTTGTATATTATCAAATAGATAAAGATGCTGATTATGACATCTTCCAGCTTGATGATAGTTTTATCACGATCTTTTACGACAAACACATGAATAATACAGTTACCTCTATACAAATTATTCATGAAGATCTTGAAAACGCCAAGGAAGGGTTCTACACAGAAGCCAATGTTCAGTTAAGAGAGGGGCTTGAACACCAAATGTTTGATTTGACAAATGCTGTTCGACGGAATCACGGACTCCCCATACTGACATGGGATGAGCATGTAAAGGAAACAGCAAGAAAACACAGTCTTGATATGGCCGACAATTCATACTTTGACCATACCAACCTAGAGGGCAAGTCACCCTTTGACAGATTGAAAGAAGATGATTTATTTTTTACCGCAGCCGGCGAGAATCTCGCATACGGACAATTTAGCAGTATTTTCGCACACGAAGGTTTAATGAACTCACTAGGACATCGCAAAAATATATTACAATCTGATTTCGAATATCTCGGCGTGGGAGTTGCTTTTAATTCTGAAAATCATCCATACTATACCCAGAACTTTTACGCTAAATAGAAAGTAAGGTAAAGACGGTAATTTCTGGCCTGCAGAAAAATCTAATTGGCAGCTGAGATGTCCCAATCCCTCTATTCACATATAAGGGCATCTCTGATTCACCAACAAAATACAAACCACTATCGTATTTTCTAGCCATCCTTTGTTTTATGATTGGACCTAGGAATGGCAGTCGTACCTGTCCTCCATGCGAATGCCCGGAGAACTGCGCATTGACAGGATAGGTGCTAATCCATTGGGCAGAGTCTGGTTCATGGGCTAATAGGAGAATACATTGATGTTCTTCCAATCTTTTAAGAGCTTTTTCGATATCAGGTATCCCGTACATTGCATCCTCCAAACCAGCTATATACAAACTTTGGTCATTATGAACGATTTGACGATGGCTGTTTTCTAATACTTCAAAATTTGCCTGATTGTAAAGCTTAATGATCTCTCCCTTTGTATGAATATCATGGTTACCTATTACAGCCCACTTTCCCCCACGGATATCTTTTAATTCTAAAAGTAAAGACGGAGTTAAACCTGTTGTTACCGAGCCAGTATGGACTAAATCACCTGTAAATAGCAGTATATCCGGGTTCAACCCATTGATGATTTTTATAACTTTACGTAAATCTTCCTCATCATAATGAAATCCAAAATGAACATCACTAAATTGAACCATCTTCCATCCATGGAATGACAGTGGTAAATCTTTAATTTTCAAAGGTACCTCTTTGACTTCGTACCAAAAGCGTTCAGTCATAACAGAATACGTACTGGCAATCACACCTGTTCCCAATATGCCAATCAGCACTTTAGTTGACCATCTAAAAAATGTACGTCGATTGATTTTTATTTCAGCCATTATATTCCTTTCCTCTTAGACCCAAAAGTTTTATTCCATTATAATAAAAGACAGGCTTCATGTAAATTTTAATAAGAACAGATTAGTTCTCTAGATTGAACCATCTCGATGTTAAAAAGAGAAATGTACAGCACTGCGTACATTTCTCATCAGCTTATTTTCTTTTCACGACGACATTGCACTCTTCTTCTAGCGGCTTAATAACAGCTGACATATCCAAATCGGCCAGACCTTTATGAATCGCATTCGAAAAAGAGCTTTCCGCTAAATCCCCAAGTATTGATTTCATTCCTGCCTGCCTAAATAATACATTCGCGAGAGCGACATCTTTATGAACATACTTTACGGCACCGCCCGGCTCAAAACTGCGGTCAAGGACATATTGTTCCATATGTCTCTCTAACATGCGGCTGTCCCCATAACTAACCTTCAGAAGTTCGTACAGCTGTTCAGAATTTAGTCCAAATGCAGCCCCGGCAACCATTGCCTCTGACGCTGCGACAGAATGCACTGCTACTAAATATTGATTAATCAGCTTAGCAATGCTCCCAGACCCAGACGGCCCAAGGTATTGAATGGTTTGACCAAAAGCTTTGAAAATCTCACTTGTTTTGTCATAGCTTGCCTTGTCTCCGCCGACCATAATCGTCAGAGAGCCCTGTTCAACCCCCTCAGGTCCCCCGCTTACCGGTGCATCCAAATAACGAATCCCTTTCGCAGCCGCTTCTTTAAAAATCATTGTACTTGTGTCAGCACCAACAGTTGCAAAGTCAATACAAATCGTATTTTCTCTCGCATGCTTAATGACACCGTCATCGCCAAGATAAACATCGATGCAATCTTGCGGCATTGATAGGCAGCTGCAGACAACATCAGAATGCTGCGCCAGTTCTTTTATTGAAGATGCGGATTCAGCACCAGATTTCAATAAATCTGCCACTTTTTCAGGTGAACAATTATAGACACCCACAGAAAAACCTGCATGCAATAATTTTTTTACCATTCTAGAACCCATTACTCCTGTACCAATAAATCCAATCCTCATGGACGACCATCCCCTTTCACAACATGTGGTAACCAGGTGAAACTTTCCTCACTTTTCCCCTTTGGTATGTATTCAAGACCAATGTGCCCGTCATATCCTAGTTCTTTTACTGCCCTAAATATATTCTCGTACTGAACTTCACCTGTACCCGGCTGATGCCGTCCGGGAACATCCGCTATTTGTACATGCCCTATTTTGTCTATCATTTGTTCAAAAGTAGAAAGAAGATTTCCTTGTATTCTTTGAATATGATAAAAATCAAATTGGATTTTCACATTGTGACAATCGATCTTGTTTAATAATTTTACCGCTTGTTCTGCACTGCATAAAAAATACCCCGGCATATCAAACGTATTGATCGGCTCAATCAAGATTGTTATGTCATGTTCAGCCATTTTTTCTGCTGCATATTGGATGTTTTTTATGTACAGATCATTGAGCTGGTTATTGTCAAATTCCTCTTTTATTATTCCAGCCATACAGTGAATTTTCTTAACATCTAAGGCTTGAGCATATTGAATCCCTTTTTCTACAGACTCTCTAAAATCAAGCTGCCGGTTCGGGTCAATCGCTAGTCCTCTTTCTCCCTGACTCCAATCCCCAGGATATAAATTAATTAAATCAAGTGTAAGTTGATTAATATTCAATTCAGCCTTAATTGCTTCTATGGAGTAATCGTATGGAAACTGACACTCAACATATTGGAAACCAGCTTCTCGTGCTTTTTTAAAACGATCTAGAAACGGATATTCTGTAAAAACCGTTGATATATTCACTGAAAATTGATTCATAAGCGTGACTCCTTGTCATTCGTATTAAAAGCTTTGTTACAAAATTCGAGTGTTCTTTCATTAAAAGATTCAACAGATATGTATGTTTTCCTTTGAAAAAACAAAATTTAATTTTTTTATAGAAAAAGGAGCCGTATCCATGAATACAACCCCCGTAACATCTGTTATTGATTTGCCAAAATCGTGACTATTTTATCTTCAATATCTTTTCCTTTTTCTTCATCTACTAGGTTGTTTAACAAAATCGAAAAGATGAGAAGTTCCTCACTTTTTGTCTTGACATAGCCCGAAAGCGAGGTAACCGTAGTAATCGTACCTGTTTTTGCTTTAATATTTCCGGACATTGAGGCCGATGCCATTCGGTTTCTTAGTGTTCCTCCAATCATTTTTTCATCACTTCCAGCAACAGGAAGCGAATTCATAAACGCAGGAAACCATGATTCTTTTTGAACATGGTAGAGAAGATTTGAAATTTCATTAGCTGGAATTAAGTTCACATGCGATATTCCCGATCCATCCCTGATGACAATCGTATTAGGATTTATTCCTAATTGAGGAACTTGCTCTCTAACAACTTCAAGTCCCTTTTCCCAGCTTCCTTCCCCCTTCACCATTCTACCCATTTCTTTTATTAAGATCTCCGCATGACTGTTATTGCTTAGCTTCATAAATGGAACCAAAAGGTCTGATAGAGGGATAGATTGATGACTTGTAATAACAGCGGCTTGGGATGGGGTCTGCCCTATTTTCACATCCTCCTTCACTTCTACGCCTTTTTCTGCAAGTGATTGCTTAAACACATTTAATGCGTAAAGGCTGGGCTCCCATACGGCAATCCATTCTTTTTCTTCGCTCGCATGTATCGGTATTATCCCTTCAACCGTGACGATATTTTCTCCATGCTTTCTATTAAAATGAATCTCTGAATTAGAATCTGGTGATCCAGTCACAGCATGATTGACAATCTTTACATAATCAGTCTTTGGTTCAATTTGTACTATTGCTCCATCTCCAATTGCTTTTCCCGGAGTAACCGTAATTTGGACTGTACCTGAATCAAAATCTTTAGTTGGCGACGCCGTGAGAGCAGAAATTTGCGATCCGTAGTATACATACTCATCACTCCAGATTAAATCAGGAGATAGCCGGACCTCATCATACCAAGAATCATCACCGATTAAATTGCCTTCAATCACATGTATTCCTGATTTCTTTATCTTCATTGCCATTTCATCAAAATCTTCTTTTAAAAGAGTAGGATCGCCTTTTCCTCTTAAATAAAGATTTCCTTTTAACGTATGTTCGTCTATTGCTCCATCTGTTAGTACATCGGTGGTGAACTTATAATTCTTCCCTAGCACAGCAAGCGACACAGCAGCTGTGAGCAGTTTCATATTTGATGCTGGCCTAAGGCGTATATCCCCATTGTACTCAAATCTTAAATCTCCCGTTTTTGCGGATCTGATGCTGATTCCTGCTATTGCTCCTTTTAGTGAGGGTTCATCTTGCAGTAGCTGCAGCAGCTGTTTCTCCATTGTTTGCCCTTGTTCAGCAGCCAGAGCCTGGGGGGCTTTTGCCTTAATGGGAGGAATAAATAATAATATGGATAATAACAAAATGAAACCACCTTTATGAATTGCTTTTTGTAGATTATTTTTCTTCATGTCTATTCTCCATATTTTATTATAGTATTGGTCAAAGTTAAAACTGTTTTTACCTGTGACACTCGATCATATAGCGTTATTTTTTCCAATAAGAAGTAACATATCCATGACCAGACAAAAAACCCATCTCAAGATGAAATGGGCTTCCTGCCACATAAACTGGAGTTTACCATCTGACATATTGCTCATGATGGCATCGATCACATATTTGAAATGTATGGTCCCATGGCAAATGTCTGCCACAGCTCCTGCATTTCTTTTTCATTTTTTTAACCTCTCTTTTAAGTGACTCATGTACAGCATCACTTAATTCTTCACGAACTTTCTCCCAATAACTTGCTTCCAAGCGCTTATCTAACCGATATAAAAACAACAAATGCAGCCCAATTGCTTTGTAGGACAATTCAAGATCTTCTAGGCTCTTTTTCTTGATAATCGGGTCAGGAAGCTCGTTACCATGAACAACAGCAAACATCGTCTCAACCCACTGGTTGACTAAACCAGGATCCTTTGTTGAGAAAGGCAAATGCAAAAATCCATATAAATCCATCATCGAGAGGCGTGCTTCTATCTCGGTTCCGCGGATTAATTTATACAGCTCACGTTCTTCGGAAAGACTGGCTTTTTCTGTACCCACCGGACTTTCAAATTTTTCCCAGAGTTCAAAAAAAGTTCCGAGGTCACGTGAATAGCGCTGAAACCTTTCAAATACCGAATTTGTAGGTGCGATTGCAAAGGTATGTACCGGGTCATCCTCTTTTTTAAGTAATTGTTTCATGATTTTAATATCCTTTGTAAAAGCAACTTTCCCAACATCGTAAATACCCTTTCTTCCAGCACGGCCAGCAATTTGTTTGACCTCCTGAGATGATAGCCTCCTTCTTCTTGTACCATCAAACTTTTCATTTTCTAAGAAGACAATTCGGCGTATCGGAAGGTTTAAGCCCATTCCAATCGCATCCGTTGAAACGATCACCATTGTTTCTCCTTTAATAAATCTCTGCATCTCTTTCTTTCTTGTTTCTGGAGGCATACTTCCGTAAATCATGCTAACGGTAAAACCACTATTCTGAAGCCTTGATGCAGTCTCCAGGACGCGCCTTCTTGAAAAACAAACAAGCGCATCTCCTTTCTTTGTTTGAGCAAAATCAAACAGCTTACGTTCAACTTGAAGCGGAATATCCCGGTTATACTCATGAATTTCAATATGTTCATCACCAAGCAGCTGCAGGACCATCCCCTTCAAATTTCTGCTTCCGACAATGTGAACTTCCTTTGCATTCGCTTTAGTTATCGCTTTGTACCAAGAAAACCCGCGGTCTTTATCAGCAATCATTTGTGCTTCATCAATGACAACGACGTCAAAGTAATCTTTCTCATGAAACATTTCGACTGTACACGAAAAATGACTAGCGCCAGTAACAACTTTTTCTTCTTCTCCAGTTTTTAAAGTACAAGCAACCCCCTCACCGTTCAGCTTATCATAAACCTCTAGAGCTAATAGTCGCAGTGGAGCAAGGTACAGACCACTAGGTGCTTCCATCATTTTCTTCAAAGCGTGATGGGTCTTCCCTGTATTTGTTTCCCCTATGTGAAGAACATAGTGAATGTTTTTTCCCAGTGATGGTCGATATTCTTGTCCAAATATATCATCAAGCATCTTCGCTTCTTCCTGTTTCTTTCTTTCAATCGCAGCGAGTTCCTCTGCTTGTTTTCTTTCCCTATCTGCGAGGTGCTGCTCAAATAACTTCCCATGTTCGACAGGATCAAACGGGATATCAGCAACTGAAAGGAGGTCTGTTACATATTCTTCTTGTATTTCTTCAAAAAAATCTATAGACATGTCAAATAAGTCATCTCTAAGAAATTGCTCAAGATCATAGGAATTTAGCTCTTCTTCAAATATTTCTTTAAAACTTGCCAATAAGTCTTTATTTAATTCCTTCAATATCAAATTTGGCACTAGTTTCTTTATGTATTGAGCGATAGACCGTTCAAAAACAAAATCATATGTCTCATATTCAAAAAACGTACGGCCGCGGTGTCTAGTCTTGTGGATTTCTCCTGTAAACTCTTCAAAGAATGATGACATTGTAGAATAGTCCGCTGCTTGGAATACACCCACTTCTTCTAAAGGGATTTCTAGTGCCTGTGGGTCAAGTTTTTTATACCTCGGCTTACTTTCGAAACATTGTGTTAACAATTGCGCAATATGTTTTCTAACATATAAATAAATAAGAAGATCGTTTTCATTTATGATTTTATAGGTAGCTGCCTCAATCTCAGTTATGATTTTACTCTTCGCTTCTTCGATGGCTTCCTCTTCTTGGTAAATAATATAATCTCTTCTTGCTTCGTCGTACTGCTGTTTCCACTTTTCTGGATGGTCACGGTATGTTTCGGTCACCCATTGTATAACGTCAAATGGTTTGTATGTACGCATTTCTGTGCGGAAAAGGTGGTTAATCAATTTTCGATCAACCCCTTCGACTTCGAATCCTTTTTGATGAAGATAATTCTTTTTTTCAGTCCTCGGGACATCATTGTTTGCTCTGTTTAACCAAACATTGATCCAGATTTGCTCTAGATAAATCTTACGGTCTAATAAATATTGCTCAAAAGACACGATGAATTCTTTGGCGCCTAGATACCGATTCAAATCTTCTAGTACTTTCTTTTTTGTATGGTGGATGGCGTTAGGGTATAGAGCTTCTATATGTTTCATGAAGGAACTCCCTTTCATTAAACTTTTCTTTATTTTTTACTGCATGCAGCTAATTTTATTTATTTTTGCATATGAAACCATTTTTTTACACAAATTTTCATGGGTTATGCATAAATTTTATTGTACAAAGGTTTTCGCACTGTCCTTATATTACGTAGAAAGGATAAAAATAGGTGATAATGTGAATAATTTTATGTTTCAAAATCTTCAAAAAAGCCATATGTCGTTTGAAACTGTGTTTGATCATATTATTAAGTTTATGAGACTTAGTCCCAGGGGGAATTATCGCTTAATGATCGGCACTGACTCCCAGGTACATCCAAGCTCCACGATTTTTATTACTGGCATCGTCATTCAAAACGCCGGAAAAGGCGCTTGGGCTTGTATTAGAAAGGAAATTGTCCCAAGAAGAATGCTTCAGATACACGAACGAATCTCAAAGGAAACATCCTTAACAGAAGAAATTGCATCGCTTTTTACTAAAGAAAGAAAAGATGCATTAATTAATATCGTTCTCCCTTTTATCTATCAGGGTGCGTCTTTTACAATGGAAGGTCATATCGATATCGGTTCTGGAATGAGAAACAAAACCAGAATCTTTGTGGAAGAGATGGTATCCAGAATTGAATCAATGGGCATAGAACCAAAGATAAAACCAAACTCTTTTGTAGCATCGCATTATGCGAACCGCTATACAAAATAACAATCTGTTCCTATAATTTCATATTCCACTAAATTTTTCTACAAACAACGATTCCACCCTTTCCATTATTTTTCAAGGTTTTACTGAAATGGTCAAATTAAGTATGTACAGGCCATAATGAGATGAAGATTTCGCCTCACTCATTGACCTGTCTGATTCCGCAAGTTTGATTGCTTTTCGACAGGCAGTATAGAAAAAGTGGAATTTCCACTTTCTTTGCCGAATTCAAACTTGTTTTGTCACCTCTGTAGGATTTTTCTAGTCCAGCTAGAATACCTTTTTTATAGGAGGGATCGGAAGTTGAATACTGGTGCTGTATCGAAAATGTTAGGTGTATCTTCTAGTACTGTTCAACGCTGGGTAAAACATTTGGGTTTGGAAATGGAAAGAAACGAGTTTGGCCACTATGTATATGATGACGAAGATATCGAGTTGTTAAAGGAGTTTAAGCAACAATTACAAAATGGCGTGCCAATTCAAAATATTGTCATGGAGAAAAAGACACGTAAAGGCTATGGAAAAATTAAAGCAAATCATGAACAACAACCTCAAAATGAAGAACTATTAAAGAAATTGACGGAGTTAGAGAAGAATATTGAAAATAAAGCGGATTCAGTGGTTACTTACCAGCTGCTTCAACATCGCAATGAAATTGAAGAACTAAAAAATCAAATAGAAAAATTAAACCAGCAAATTGAGACCCTAACTGTAAGGGCTCAAGAAGAAGAGAAACTAGCTGAAAGTGCTGCTGCACAAGAGATGGTTAAGCCAAAACGGAAAGGAATGTTCAGCTCTATATTTGGCTTTTAATAGTTCTTAGTATAAAAAAAAGATGGTTAAACCATCTACAATGAACTTTAAAGATAATGAGGCCGTTTATTTAATTTTTGTTTATTCATGGCCTCATAAGCCTTATCAATAATATCTGTTAACACATCACCTTTATAGACTTTTCCAATTTTGGTGTTATCTTGGTAGAATTCAACTATTTCAGTTAATTTCCTTACAGTATCAGCTGAAATGCGAACATTAAATTGAACTTTTGCCGTTTCATCAGGCATTATAGCACCTCCTATCATTTTGTTAGCTAAAAGATATACAATAGCTAGCAACTTGATAGCAATTGCTAGCTATCATATATCATATCATATATTCTTGATTTTTAAAGGAGTACATGCTATATTTATTTAGCGATGAGCTGAATTGTGTAAGTCGTTAGCGGGACCCTTTGGTCATGCACTATGTGGAGTGCAGTCTAACGCCACAATACGCAGAAAAGACCCCTATGGGGTCTTTTCTTTTATATAACGCTAATTCGTTTCAAATAGCTTTCCTTTATTTAATGGATAAAACTCTTTTTCCTCATCTCTGTAATTCTCGCGAAATGGTAAGTTAAAAGTATCGATATCAACGATGTACTTTGGCCTCCTCTTCACCTCTTTATAGATTTTACCGATATACTCACCGACCAGACCTACCGCAATTAACTGTAAGCCTCCTATCAGCCAAATAGAAGTGATTAACGACGTCCAGCCCAATTCAGTATTGCCAAAGAATTTTAAATAAAAGAAATAAACAGCAAAAGACAGGCTAATAATAAATGAAATGATCCCAACTAGAAGAACCAACCTTATTGGTGTAACGGAAAAAGACGTTATCCCATCCAAAGCAAAGGACAGCATCTTCTTTAATGGATACTTTGTTTCACCTGCTACTCTTTCTTTACGCGAATAGTAGACATTTGTTGATTGAAACCCTATTAGCGGAATAATGCCTCGCAAAAAGAGGTTTATTTCATCGAAGCGCTTTAGTTCTTCTACAGCCCTCTTGCTCATCAACCGAAAATCTGCATGGTTATATATAAGTTCCACACCCATCTTTCTCATGAGTCCGTAAAACCATTGTGCCGTGTTTCTCTTAAACGCCGTGTCACTTTCGCGATTCTTTCTAACACCATAAACAATTTCGTAACCTTCCTTATACTTCCCAACAAATTCCTCTATCACACTTATATCATCCTGCAGATCTGCATCAATTGAAATAAGACAGTCAGAATAATCCTTGGCTGCAAATAAACCCGCTAATAATGCATTTTGATGGCCAACATTCCGGGATAATTTTAATCCGCGTACGACATCGCTTCTTAGTGTTTCTTTATAAATTAAAGACCATGTTGCGTCTCGGCTTCCATCATCCACAAATAAGATTTTACTTTTCTTTGAGACATATTTGTTATCTGCCATACCCTTTAATAAACTCTTTAATTTATCGAAGGTATATGGCAAAATTTCTTCCTCATTATAACAAGGGACTACGATGGTTAATACTGGTTCGTTCATTGTATCCTCCTAGTTGTTTAAATTACCTTGTATAAGTGGATCTTCCAAAGAGAATCTTTATGTGTAAAAATTTTTTCTAATATAAGATTATTTTCACTTGCGTTATCAATTGGGACGGCAGAAAAGATATACCTTCCCCCCATTTCTTTGAAGGGCTTTATATTTAGATTCAGTTCCTTTATTGATTTTTTTGTGTTTTTCTTAAACATATAATGCTTCCCTAATTCATTCGTAAATATATAACAACGTCCACCCCACTCATCAAAATATGTTTTAATCGTTTTATTTTTTGCTAACTCATTCTCAATTATTTTCCTAAATTGGTATTTATAAGATAAAGGATAAAAATTGTTATAGGTGTCTAACGTATAAAAACCATTGTATTGAGCAATTGCTGGATGAATCCCAATACTCACAACACGGTACTGATCTACAGGAAGTTTAATATGGTCTTTGATTTCTTCAAATAGATCCTCCGAATAGAACTCCTTAACAGTTGGTTTCTTATGGTGAACTACCTCATCATTAAACGCAAAAAGAATCAAAATTTGAGCAATGATAAAAAAATGCACCGTTTTTTCCCATCCTATTAAATGTTTTACAATGATCTTTAGCCCTAGAGCAAAGCCCATATAAATAATGAGCGGCCTTAAAAAATGAAACCGGGCAAAATTAAAGGTATCCATAAAATGAAACCTTTCTGTCAGAGGCAGCCATCCCTTATAAAACCAAAAGGCATACCATGTTGATAACGCAAAATTTAGGATGAATAGAAATACAAATGCCTTTTCTTGTTTCCATAGCCTTTTTGAAAAAATAATGTATAGTGCGATCAATAAGACTGGAAGGACGATTAGTCCATGAACAGTCATGACATGGGTATGCCCTAATACAAAGTTCTTAAAGGTTAACCTGACCGACCTCCAAAAAGAAAGTCTTGCGTGAAAATACTCATCCCGGCTGTTCGGATCTCCTTCAAAAATAAATGAGCTTACCAGTCTGTATTCGACCAACAAAAAAATTATTAACATGTATACTATCGAGAAAAGAAAACGTATATTCCATCCTTTTCCCCGCATAACGTCAGCCAGCCAAAAAACGCCAAGTGCAAAAAGAAAAAAGAAAAACCCTAATACAAAGCTTGAATACAATGGTAATGCTGTTAAAACGAAGTAATTTACCCAGGACCTTTCCCCATTGCGAATATTTAAAAATGCCCAGAGTGCTAAGGGCATTCCTAACGTGCTTAACATTCCGGATGGCCAAAATGGAGTCAGCGCAAATGCCAGGGCTACTCCAACACACAGATAAGACCATCGACTCTCCTGTATAAAATGCTTTTTTAGCAATAAATACATCCCAATAAAAGCAAAAACCCTCGTAATCGCTTGGCTTAGTGCATAAGCGATCATTGTGGGGAATAAATGATGAAGCCAAACAATTCCGCTAAACTCTGTACCTAAAGCATTGCGGGGAAGCCCATTTATAACTTGTGGAATGGTTGCGTTGATCGAACCAAACATTTCTCCACTTCTTGATAAGACTTTATACCAGGCAAGGTTTGAGTCTAGATTATCGTGCACTCGTATATGTGCGTTTTCACCAAGAATAAAAAGAGGAGATAAATATAAGAAGATGATCAGAAGGCCTAACCAAAACAGCTTGTACTCATACTTAACATTGAAATACACAAACGTACACCCCTTAAAAAAAACTGGGACAAAATAGTTTAAAGACTCAATTTTAAGGTTTACTAAAAAAAGGAAATTATGCTAATTAAATATATTAATTACCATAATTAAAGAGCAATCGCATTTTGATTGCTCCCTTTAAAGGATCATTATTTCTTTATAAACATTTGCGTCCAATAATTTCCATTCTGATTATGGCCAACGCCGATATGCGTGTAGTCACTACTAAGAATGTTTTTACGGTGTCCTTCACTGTTCATCCAAGCATTCACTACTTCTTCTGGTGACCTCTGCCCTTTGGCAATATTTTCACCAGCTGATTGATAGTTAACACCAAAGTCTCTCATCATATCGAACGGTGAGCCATATGTCGGACTTGTATGAGAAAAATAATTATTTTGCTGCATATCCCTAGACTTTTCACGTGCTACGTTACTTAGAGATGTATCTGCTTGTAAATCGGACAGACCGTTTTTTCTACGTTCTGCATTTGTCAGTTCAATAACCCTCTGTTCTGTTTGGGTAATCCCCTGTGTTTGTAAATCTTGCTGTGGCGCTTGTTCATTGGCAGGAGCCTGCTCATTTCTAGGCTGCTGTGGTGCTGGTTCATTTGCTGGTGCCTGCTCCCTGTCAGGTCGCTGTGCCTCTGGTTCATTTGCCGGTGCCTGGCCCCTGTCAGGTTGCTGGGATTCAGGAGTTCTTCCTGCTTCAGCTTTTCCTTGCTGATACTGTGACTGATTTTTTTCATTTTCATTGAGATAAAACTCGAATTGTCCCTCTGTTATATACTTGCTATGTGGAAACTTACTGCTTGGAATGGTTGTACTATACGAATTTTGTTCAATAGTAATAAACCCATTATTGATGCGTTGAATCGCATCATTCGGTACATTATTGTTTCTTCTTTGATCATTTTGATTGTTATGTCTGACTTGGGATGTTCTGTCTTCTAGATTTCTTCTGCCAGACTGTTCTAACCCGTTTCTATTCCCTACTTGCTGCAAGTCATTCTCTCGTTGAACTTGCTGTCCTGCTGAATCTCCTGCATTCTGATTACATGCAGCTAGAAACAAAATGAGACAGCCTATTAGGAAAACTTTTAATCCTTTCACATAAACGCTCCCCTTTCACTAATTAAGTTTTACTTCTATATTTTCAGTTGTTATCATAAAAAAATAAGTGAAAATTATAGGAAATATGTGAAAATTGGATGCTAAAATTCCCCAAATTAAAAAAGCCATCATTTTTGATGGCTTTTTCTAAAGATCGGTACATAATATTAGAAAGATAATGCATTAAGTTCTTGGTCCGCCAGCAACATAGATAACTTGACCGTTGACAAATGATGAACGTTCATCTGCAAAAAAGGCTACAGCATTTGCTATATCTTCAGGTTTACCAGTTCTGCCGACAGGAATTGCCTTTGCACTTGCTTTTACAAAATCTTCGAAAGGAACTCCTACTCTCTCAGCAGTTGCTTTCGTCATATCTGTCTCAATAAAGCCTGGAGCAACAGCATTCGCAGTAATCCCATATTTCCCTAATTCAATAGCAAGTGTCTTTGTAAAACCTTGCAGTCCAGCCTTTGCTGTTGCATAGTTTGCCTGTCCTCTGTTTCCTAAAGCAGATGTGGAAGAGATGTTGATAATTCTTCCATAATTATTCTTCACCATATATTTTTGAGCAGCCTGTGATGCATAAAAAGCACCTTTCAAATGAATATCCATGACCGTAGTCCAGTCGTCATCAGACATCTTGAATAGCATATTGTCGCGGATGACTCCAGCATTATTCACTAGAATATCAACTGTCCCAAACTTCTCAGCCACTTCAGCCATGGCCTCTTCTATTTGATTGCGTTCCGTTACACTAGCAACTTTCGTAAAAACAGTATATCCGTTTTCTTTCAATTCTGCTTCTGTTTCAGTTAGAGCTTGTTCATTTACATCAATGATCGCAACACTTGCCCCTTCTTCAGCAAATTGTTTAACGATTGCTTTTCCAATCCCTCTGCTTCCACCTGTGACAAATGCTACTTTCCCATCAAATCTACCTGCCATATCGTAGTGTTCCTCCTCTGTATAGAAAATTCATAATAGTCATATTTATTATACTACTAATTAAATGAATTGTCCTAGTTTAACATGGCCTTTTAATAGATTTCTAGAAATGATTAAGCGCTGCATTTCATCAGTACCATCATAAATTCTCCACAATCTAGTTTCGCGATACCAGCGTTCGATCGGCAGCTCTCTTGTATAACCCATTCCACCGTGGATTTGCAGGACACGATCGACCACACGATTTGCAATATTTGACCCATAAAGCTTGGCTATTGACGCAAGATGTCGATTATCTTCACCAATATCAAGAGTAAAGGCTGCATTTAATGTAAGCCATCTTGCTGCTTCAATTTCTACTGCTGAATCAGCAATCTGCCACTGAATTGCTTGTCTTTCGGAAATTGGCTTTCCAAACGTTTCACGTTCCTTTGAATAGTCTATCGCCATCTGTAAAAGTCTTTCTCCAGCGCCAACTGCACGTGCACCAATAATCCATCTTGCAAATCCGATCCATTCTAGACCAAGCTTATAGCCGCCATGTACCTCGCCTAGTATATTCTCTTCCGGTACACGCACGTTATCAAACACTAAACCTGCAGGTCCCCATTCACCCATTGTATGGATATACTCAGATTTCCAGCCCATATCTCTGTCAACAATAAAGCAGGTTAC
Source organism: Robertmurraya dakarensis (assembly GCF_900156875.1). GTDB lineage: Bacteria > Bacillota > Bacilli > Bacillales > Cytobacillaceae > Robertmurraya > Robertmurraya dakarensis. Next base: position 1,558,034 of record NZ_LT707409.1, read on the forward strand.
ACCCTCTCTTCCTGTTGCTTTATGCTTTTCTTTATCTGTGATCGCAATAACCATAACAAAGTCTGCTTCATTACCGCCTGTAATAAATGTTTTTTCACCATTTAGGACCCATTCATTACCATCCTTTACAGCGGTCATTTTAATATTGCGAGTATCCGACCCAGCGCTTGGTTCTGTCATTGCAAAACAGGATTTCTTTTCTCCATTTATCGTTGGTATAAGATATTTTTTCTTTTGCTCTTCATTTGCATAGTAAAGAATATTATCAGCAGAACCCCCAAATTTAAACGGTACAAACGTTTTGGAAATTTCCATCGTAACGAGAGCCATCATCATTTGGCCAAGGTCAGCACCGCCATATTCAGCAGGAGTATTAATTCCCCAGAATCCAGCTTCCTTTGCTTTTTGCTGAAGTTCTTCCAATTTTCCAGGTGGAAGACTTGGTCTCCCTTCTCTCTCATTTCTTAACACATCATTTTCCAATGGTATTAATTCTTTTTCAACAAATTTTCTAATCGTTTCTTGCACCATTTTTTGTTCTTCAGTTAAACGTAAATGCATAAAATCTCTCTCCATTCTGTTATGATTAATTTTATTCGCAGAAGTTTACTTCTATGTTGTATTTTTTATTAGACTATCTATTTGAATTATTTAGAAAACTGTTCCTGCAGCTTTCTTTTTAAGATCTTACCTACTGTTGTCTTAGGCATTTCCTCAACAAAAATTACGTCAGTTGGCACTTTGTAAGATGCGAGATGCTCCCTGCAATATTGAATTACTTCTTCACTGGTGAGTTGTTCTTGATCTTTTACCACGATAACCGCTTTTACCGTTTCACCACGGTATTCATCAGGAACTCCAAAAACAGCTGCTTCTAATACTTTAGGATGCTTATATAGAGCATCTTCAATTTCAATTGGATAAACATTGAAGCCACTCGCTAGAATCATTTCTTTTTTGCGGCCAACAATGTAAAAGTAACCATCTTCATCCATCTTGGCAAGGTCGCCTGTAAACAGCCATCCATCACGAATCGTATGATTTGTTTCCTCAGGCATCCCTAAATATCCCTTCATTATTTGCGGACCCTTTATGACAAGTTCCCCAACTTCCCCAATAGGCAAGTCCACTTTTCCTGTGCTCATATCGACAATTTTGCTGTCCGTATTCGGTATTGGAATCCCAATACTTCCAGGTTTCTGAAGCCCACCGACTGGATTACGATGAGTCACAGGTGATGCCTCAGAAAGTCCATAACCTTCAGCGACAGTTGTACCGCTTACTTGATTAAACTGATGTAAGACCTTTACTGGCAAAGGTGCTGAACCACTTGTGCATGAAGTGAAGCAGCCTAGATCAAACTTCCTTTTTTTATAATATTGAAGAAGGGCTATATACATGGTAGGCACTCCAGGAAATCCTGTCGGCTTTAATTTTTCGATAATATCAACAACTTCTTCAACATTAAACTTAGGAACTAATATTAAGTTGCCGCCGTTGTAAAAGGTTAAATTCATTCCACTTGTCATGCCGTAAACATGAAATAACGGTGAAATAGTCAATACTCTTTCTTCACCAGGCTTAGTAAAGTTCTTCGATGTTGCTGCACTTTGCAGTGTATTGGCTACCAAATTAAAATGAGTGAGCATTGCACCTTTAGACCTGCCTGTTGTACCGCCTGTATATTGAATCACAGCAACGTCCTCTTTTGGATTAATCGTAACGTCAGGTATTGAATCACCCGGGTCATTCAGGAGTTCCTTCATTGTGCAAAGGCTTTCAAAAGAAGCCTTTATAACAATGGAAACATTCGTTTCCTTTAAGATACTCTCGGCAGCGGAATAGAGACCATCCAGTACAATCAAGCATTTTACATTTGAATCATTTAAGACATAAAGTAATTCATCTGATTTATACATAGGGTTTACTTGGACAATGGTAGCACCGCATAGCAATGATGCATAAAAACTAATAGGGTAGTAAGGACAATTTGGCAGCATGATTGCTACCCGATCTCCTTTCTGCACGCCTAGCTTTCTTAAAGCACTTGCAACATTTTTAATGTATTTAAAAAGCTGACTATATGTGTAGGTTTGTTGATAGAATGTCACAGCAGTATGATTTTCGAACTTTTCTACTGATTGTTTAAATAGATCTGTAAGTGATATTTCAGGAATCTCAATTTCCTTCGGATTTCCTTCTACTATATGTTTAAACCAGATCTTTTCCTCCAAGCTATACCCCCCTTTAAAAATCACTGACATTAAGTATTATGCAATTTCCATGCCAACTTAGAACCCTTAATCTATCAGTCTCCTATTTTCATTTGAATCAATTTTGAATCACTTTTGAATCACTTTTCTTATAACCCCTAGAAACTCCAATATTTACGTGTGATTCAATTCTGTATCTATCGATTCATTTTTGAATCAGTCAGAATGATAATTGATATTTTTTTAATTTCCTAACAATGGTCGGCTGGCTGGTTTTTAATTTTTCGGCAATCTCATAAGTAGATTTGCATTCGTGAAAGGCTTTTTCAATTGCAAGTTTTTCAGCCATATCTACCACTTCTTTTAAAGAAAGTTCTTTGTTTGAGGATACCAGATTAATCGCAGAGTGATTTTTGTATTCATCAGGCAGATCATCGACAGTTATCAATTCGTGAGGCACCGTCAAAATTAACCTTTCAATTAGGTTCGATAACTCCCTAATGTTTCCAGGCCAATTGTAATAATAAAAATATTGATTTAGTTCATAGTCAAACTCTTTAGACAAATGATATTTTTGGCTATATTGCTCTAAGAAGTGATGGATAAGAGGTAAAATATCATCCTGTCTCTCCCTTAAAGGCGGAACAGATATTGGGACAACGTTTAATCGATAATATAAATCTTCACGAAATAAACCTTTTCGCACCATTTCTTTTAAGTCTCTATTAGTAGCCGCAATAAGTTGCGTGTCGACTTTTTTTAATTTTGTTCCGCCTACACGCATAAACTCTTTTTCCTGTATGGCTCTTAATAACTTTACCTGTAACTCTAAAGACAACTCACCAATTTCATCCAAAAATAGAATACCGTTCTCTGCTAATTCAAACATTCCAGCTTTTCCAGAACGATTCGCACCAGAGAAAGCACCGCCTTCATAACCAAAGAGCTCAGACTCTAGCAAGTCTTTTGGAATGGCGCCGCAATTTACTTTTACTAATTGTCCATTCTTAGAACGAGGGCTATTTTGATAAAAATGTCTAACTAATACGTCCTTTCCTACTCCAGACTCTCCTAATACAAGAATAGTTGTATCAAAATCAGCTATTCTTTCAATCATCTCATAGATTTTAATCATCTTTTCATTCTTTAAAATTATATTTTTGTCTTGATTAGCAGTTGCTTTCAATCGCTTTAACTCTTCTTTATATTTCTCATTTAACTTCTCTGCCTTTTTTAATTGTAGATTCAATTGATTTAGTTCAGACAAATCCCGAATATTCGTGACAATAATTTCAATTTCATCTTGTTCATTTAAGATAGGATTGCCTGTTAAAAGTGTTTCTTTTCCATTGAAATTTTCTTGGACGACGGTTACAGCTTGTCTTGTTTCCAGTACCTTCTTAGTAACAGACTCTTGCAGTATTCCCCTTTTTATTAAATCGTCCATATTTTTTCCTATATAATATTCTTTAGGAATGCCTGTTAATCTTTCAATTGCTGAGTTGGTTTTTAATGTATTTCCTTCGGCATCGGTGATATAAATCCCATCATATGAGCTTTCAATGATCGCATCTAACTGTCTTATTGATTTATCAAGTTCTTTTACTTGTTGTTTTAAAGCATGTACTCCCTCTCCCTCAACCATAATATATATTCGCTGTGATCCGTCTTCATGCAAATGGTCAGTTAATAATAAATATCTTTGATCATTACAAGAAGCTAGTATAATGTTAGATCCGAGTTCTTCCCACTCGTCAAAAAGGCCTTTAAAGGGTTTATCCTTAATATTACTTTGATAAAATAACTCTTGCTCTAATTGAGATGATTGTATCTTCCCATCTCTGTCAACGATAACCATATTGAATGGGTGAGTGTTTGTTATCAAATTCAAGATCAACACCTCATTTTTCTTTTGTAATATACTTTCGATATTTATCTGATAATATCCTTTTTACCTTTATGAAAAAATAAAAGACCATCAGGAAGATGGCCTTTTACACTGCTTATTAAGGATACAGATTATCAAACATTTTTTGCATAAAATGATCTTCATCACAATTGATCGTTTCTAAAGAAATACTTTTTCCAGGCTTCACTTTTTCTTCAGCGATAACCCATTCATTTTCTGTTCGATTAATCTTTACCATTACATTTTGATTATCAACATTTTTATATAAGATATATCCGCTTTCAGGGTTACGATCGAAGAAATAAAGCCTTTTCTCTCCCCTATATGTTCCAGCCATTAGCTTTTTTAATGAGCTGTACATTTCATTTTCACCCATAAGCACTTGATTTTTCCATATATCATATGCTGTAAAATAGGTATATTGATCAGAGTTATTTCCTTTAATTAAATCAAAGCTTGAAAGTACATCATTCATTACTAATTTTATGTATTCTTGTCTTGCCTCATCAAGCATTTGCTGACATTCGTCTGTTCCATTCTTATTATCCTTTGCATAGATAGAAAACGGATTAAAAGCTAGAAAAAGCAAAAGACAAGCAAGAATAATATGCCTATTTTTCACAAGTATCACCTCATGATTAGTCTTAGGGTAAAACTTGGAAAATATGCATTGTATCTTAATTCTCTGTATTTAAATTTGATGTTCTTTACAATAAGCTTCAACTAATTCTTCAATTTGTTGAGGTTCAGGATATTCTCCAGAAAAGCTAAACTTAATCTCTTCCAAAAAGTCACCTTGATGATAAACATGTATCGCACCCTTTTGGTTGATCACACTGTATTCAGGTTCAAAGCGATAACCATTTCGATCAATTGCCCCCATTTTCAATCTCCTCTTTATCAACTAGGATCTATTTCATCATTGGAAAGTGTTGTTACGCTAGTATAATCATTTTCTTTAATTTCCTCTTCTGTCGCGCTTTGCTGCAATTCCTCTTGGTCATCCATCCCCGGAGCAACCGTTGGATTGTTTTCATTTTTCTTCATCATTATTCACCACTCCTTTTCCGATAATTTTCCACAATAAGAATCGTTTATTCATCTTTTGGTTTTGCACCAAGTTGTACTTCTATAACATACGATATCTTAAGCTTTTAAAATTGAACAAGGAGGGTTGAGAACTTTGGGAATCTACACAAACTTTAATACTAAACCCAAACTTTATAAATCAAAAAAGGTTAAGACAAAAAATCAAAGCTCCTATCGCGTCAACTATTTACAGGAGGTATTAGACAAGCAGCAACAATTAAACCAGACCATTACAGATTCTGTTGGTCATGTACAAAGTCAGCTTAAAGAAACGGTCTATCAACAGAATCATCAATATACCCATATTAGTACTAAATTAGAAAAACAAAATGAATTATCAGATAAATTTGATGAGGTGCTGCGTAAACAAAATGATATTAATGACATTATTTTAGAAAGACTGGAAAGACTCGAAAAAAATAACGCTTCTCTTATACAAAAGTTAGAATCAGAAGGCTTAATGACACAAGCAATTCTTGAACAGCAGTCCTTGCATGATGATGCTCTTTCCAAGATAGCGTCAAAACTAAATGATCATGAATTCTATGCAGCGGATTTGTCTTCGCAATTAAATAAACAAGAAGAATTTTTTCATGAACTTACTGAAAAGCTTAAGCTGCAAGAAGTTTTTCATAATACAGTTATGGAAAGATTGGATCAACAGGAAGGATTGATAAAGAAACTCAGTCGGGAGATTGATCATATAAGGACAATCATCTTCGAGCGAGCAGCCTATCTTTCAGAAAAATTTGAAGCTAATTTTACAAAACTAACAGCGCCTGTTCAACGTTTTTTCATTGGTAATACAGAAAAAAATACAGAAAATGCAAACGAAAAGGTTGACCCTAAATAATGAGAACCCCCAAAAATGGGGGTTCTCTTTACGTAATTTTGGATAATTTAACGGCACATGCTTTATATTCTGCTGTACCTGATATTGGGTCATACTCATTAATGGTTAGCACATTAGTTGGTACCTCATGCCAATGAAAACTCATAAATACAAGTCCTGGGACCACTTGTTCCGTAAGTTTGGCTCTAACCGTCAAAGACCCCCTCCTCGAACTCACTTCCACGATATCCCCGTTTTCAATTCCCAAGGCGCTAGCATCTTCCGGATGAATATCAACGGTTTCTTCCGTTTGTTTGAGTTTAACGCCGGAGGCATAGTAACGCGTTTGAGTGTGAGTATTGTATGTCTCATAACGCCTGCCCGTAGTTAGTGTAAACGGATACTCTTCGTCTGGAACCTCCACTGGCGGCGTATATGATACTGGAACAAAAGGCGATTTCGTTTGGTTCTCTTTAGCATTCTGATGTAGTCGTTCATGTAATACAAATGTACCTGGGTGATTCTCGTCTGGGCAAGGATAGTGAATACTATACTCCTTATCGAGCCTGTTATAAGTAATTCCTCCGTATACTTCGTGTGCTAAGTGGCGTACTTCTTCCCAGATTGCCTCACTGTTTTGATAATTCATTTCGTATCCCATTATCTTCGAAAGTTCACATAAAATTTCCCAGTCTTCCTTAACATTCTGATGAGCGATGACGGCTTCTCGCACACGTTGTATTCTTCTATCTGTGTTTGTATATGTTCCTTCAACTTCTCCCCATGATTTAGCCGGCAATACAACATCCGCCATCTTTGCCGTTTCAGTTAAAAAGATGTCTTGAACAACTAATAAGTCCAGCTTCTCAAGTAACCCTTTCGTATGATTTAGATGGACATCTGCTAAAAGCGGATTTTCACCAATAACATATAAAGCTTTTACATCCCCGTTCTCCATTTTTTCAAACGTTCTAGTCTGGGTATCTCCTACATTCGGGTTAATTTCCACACCCCAGTAATTTTCAAAACGTTTGCGATATTCATGGTCTGTCACCGGTCTGCTTCCAGTTAGCAGATTCGGAAGACATCCCATATCACCAGCTCCTTGAACATTGTTCTGTCCACGAAGCGGCATGATGCCGTTTCCTCTTCTGCCGATATGCCCTGTAAGCAACGCTAAATTGGCAATATCAAAGACATTATTCACTCCGCAATGATGTTCAGTAATTCCAAGCGTATAGGCAATCATTGAGTTGTTTGCGCTTGCATATTCCCTCGCCGTATCGATAATATCGGACTCTCTTAAACCGGTAATCATGGAAGTATATTCCGGCGTATAGCCTCTCACCTTTTCTTTAAGTTTTTCAAAGTCAGTTGTATGCTGCTGCACCCACTTTTCATCATACAAGTTCTCCGCAATAATGACATGCATCATTCCATTCATGAAAGCAATATCTGCTCCTACTTCAATTTGCAAATGACGATGTGCAACCTTCACCATATCAATCCCGCGCGGATCTATGACGATAATCTTTAATCCAGATTTAACAGCCTTTTTCATTCTATTCGCAATAATCGGATGTGCTTCTGTCGTATTTGACCCCATTAACAGCAAGATATCTGCTTCATCAAAATCATCAAGAGTATTCGTTGGTGAACCGCTTCCAAATACAGTTGCCAGACCGGCAACACTCGGTGCGTGTCACGTTCGGTTACAGCCATCGATGTTATTGCTCCCGATGACCGTTCTCATAAATTTTTGTGTAACATAATTTGACTCATTTGTTGTTCTTGCACAAGCAAACATGGAGATCGCATCTGGCCCCCATTTAGATTTAACTCCAGATAGTTTAGTGGCAATAAATTGTAAAGCTTCCTCCCAGGTAGAAGATTGTAGCTCTCCGTTTTTCCGTATCAAGGGTTCTGTTAATCTTTCTTTAGCATGTACATATTTATATGCAAAAGCACCTTTTACACAAGTTTGCCCTTTATTAACTGGGGCCTCTTTATCACCTCTGATCTTGATGATTTGGTTATTTTCCACTTCGAGGATCAGCCCGCATCCAGTTCCACAATATCCACAAATGGTCTTAACGGCCTTTGTCAGTGAATTCGTCATTCATGCACCCTCCTTATCTTCTACTTCCATTTTAGCGAAAAAGAACAGAGAATTATGACAGAATTTAGTCAGATATCTGAACTTTTCTTATGAAAATAAAAAAACAGCCCAATTGTTAAGATTGGACTGTTTCTCTATGCTGTTTTAGCAGGGAGTACAATATTGAAGGTAGTACCTTTATTCAATTCACTTTCAATATAGACGGTTCCGTTATGGCTCTCAATGATTTTATAACTCACCATAAGTCCTAAACCATTTCCGTTTTTCTTTGTTGTATAAAAAGGCTCGCCGATTTTCTTCAGTTTATCTTCAGGAATTCCAACACCTGTATCTTGTATCGATATTTGTACCTGGCCATCAGTAATCGCAACTCTTACGGTAATATCCCCGCCATCAGGCATTGCCTCAATTCCATTTTTGACAAAGTTTAAGAACACCTGCTTTAAGCGATCTTCATCACATTCAATTTGTACAATATCATCATTTGCTTCAAAGTGCATACTAACATTTTTCTTTCTTGCTTCGAATTCTAGTAGTGATAAAACATTCTTGATAATGGGTATGATATTTTTCTCTTTTAGATCAACCGCTTTTGGCTTAGCCAAAACCATAAAGTCTTCCACAATCTCGTTCACCCGATTAATTTCATCAAGAATAATATCAAGAAATTCCCGGCGCTGTTCATCTACTTCGTCTTCTAGCAAAAATTCTGCGTAGCCCTTCATTGAAGTAAGCGGATTTCGAATTTCATGCGCTACACCTGCAGCCAGCTGCCCTACTGCCGCCAATTTATCTTGACGATGAAGGATTTCCTCATTTTTTTTACGTTCGGTAATATCGTTTCGAATCGCTAAATATTGATAAGGTTTTCCATTCTCTCCAATAAAAGGAACGATAGTGGTTGCTACCCAATAGTACGAACCATCCTTTGCTTTATTGCGGATATCACCTTTCCACACTTGTCCTTGACCGATCGTTTTCCATAAATCTTTGAAAAATTGCTTAGAATGCAGTCCCGAATTTAAAATTCGATGATCACTGCCTATCAATTCTTCCCGGCTATATTGTGAAATCTCACAAAAGTTATCATTTACACTTGTAATGATACCTTTTTCATCTGTGAATGCCACAATGGAGGATTGGTCCAAAGCAAACTTAATATCACTAGTTTCTTTTAAGGATTCTTGTAACTGTTTTTCGTATAATTTTTTATTCGTTATATCTGTGCGAATTGCAACATACTGATACGGTTTATTCTTCTTATTCAAGAAGGGAACAATGGTGGTGTCTACCCAATATAAACTCCCGTCCTTTGCTCTATTTTTGATTTCACCTTTCCAAACCTTTCCGCTCCCAATCGTCGCCCAGAGTTTTTTAAAAAAGTCAGTTGAATGATAACCCGAATTCAAGATGCTGTGATTAGCTCCAATTAATTCTTCTCGTGAATACTTCGATATCTCAACAAACTTATCATTTACATAAGTTATGTTTCCTTTCGGATCAGTCATAGCTACAATCGAAGATTCATCCAATGCAGCTTTAATATCAGTTAAGTTTGTATCGGTTTCATTAAGTCTCTTGTTAATTAAAGCACTGGAACCTATCAATCCAGTTAGTATTAAAATAGCGACAAAAAGAATGATGTAGACTAGAAATGTTTGATCAAAAGGTTCCCCGTTGACTGCTGGAATGATCCTAGAGATAGAAGCTGATCTAACAAACAAGAAGTGTCCTTCCACTACAGCTACTGTTATAACAATTGCACCTAAAGGCTTCAACCATGCCTGATTAGATTTTAAGGCAATTTTGGAATAAAACATTAACCAAAACACAAAGAAAAATGAGAAAAAAATCATGATGGCTGCAACAGCTAAAATGGGTTTACTAAAATGAATACTTAGTTTTAACCCATAAATTTCAATGATCTGTGTAGAAAAAACAGCACAGGCCATTAGAAAGCTTGCAATTGATAGATGTTTTAAATCAACTACTTCATATGTTAAAGCATAAAAAGCCATTCCTGTGAAACAAATCCCAACTAAAATGGATAGAAGCGTAATTGGAATATTGAAACTAGTTGCACCTGTTACATCAATAGCTAACATAAAATTCATTATCCAGATACCAATACCCAATGAAAAAGTACCGCCTGCAAAAATAAACCTCTCGCTCCGTTCAGATGTGCCCATCATCGAGAACAGATCTAATGAAGTATAGGCTGCCATTAAGGTCAAACATATACTTGTTATGAGTAATACTGGATTATATGATATCAAAATTTCTTCCATGGAAATTTAGTCAGTCCCTTTTGTCGAAAATTGTTTCAACTATGATTGTAATGGAAACTTAACCTACTTTAAAGAAAAAAGTAATATAACAAAAAATTAGTTCCTTTCTCATTCATCCAATAGTATAGGAAATCAATTGATAAAAATGTGGGTATCATTTGGCAATTTTTTATTTCCACCCATAAAAAATTAAGAAATTTTTTTAAAAAAAGACTACACATTTCTCAGCAGCATGTGTATACTGTATTATAACAGTTGTAAACAATATAATCTGTATTATAAAAAGGGAGGATTTTAAAATGTTACAAAGTCCAGTTGAATTTTTCCGTACACTACCGAAAAAGGTTTGCCCTGAATGTGGTCAAACAATGGCGGAGCAAGCAGAATCTTATCTTATGGAATGTGACCGCTGTCTCTCAAAGAAATCAGAATAATTATCCTTACCCAACCCTCTGATAGAAAAGGAGCTTACTTTTCTTACAAGAGGGTTATAATTTGCTATTTGGCAAAAAAAAGACTCTCTATAATTAGAGAGTTGATTTTTAACATCTTAGGAGACCCAACCATGTCATCGGTATTCCAATCCATTATTGTGAAACAAAGTCTTTTTCAACAATTCAAATGTACCGATGTGTGTTTGTTCCGTATTTATTCAATTAAATTAAAAGTTTTTCGGCTGCAAACATTATTCAATTTTTCCAAGCTCCCCTTATACGCTTTACGTAGCCGGATGATTTTTACAACAATTTCGTAAGGTTCGATTTAAATTCCTTCAACTTCATTGGTAATTACAATTTCAATTCACAAACACTTTCAACAAGAATAGGAATTCGCTTAATTCCCCAACTATTCGTGAAATGAAAGTCTTTTGGTAAAGATCTTCCTTTCTACGTACCAATAATTGAGTAGGCAGAAGCTTCGATCTTGCCCTATTGGAAATGTTAATTTCATTTAGCTATCCCACTCTTTTATACTCTGCAAGTGAGGTAAACAAAGTATAATGTTTCAGTAGTAAAGTTTGATTTGTAACAGTATCTGGAATTATCCTCCTTTACCTTCAATTTATATGCCATCCAATTACAGCTATAAAGGGGTAATAGTTTATCGTCCTCGTATTACTCATACGGAACGTTCACTATATGGTTGAGCCTCCTAAGATGTTAACTCTTTTTCTTTTTTTGTTGTGTTCCCTTTACATCTTTATTATAACACTGGTTTTAATCTGTACACGTTGCATTTATGGCTATTTTGTGAACGCTTACATAAATGTTTGTTTTCGTTCTGAATAACAAATTTATACGTGGAGAATGCTTATAATAAAGAGGTGAAGATGAATGAATCAAAAAAAGCAAGATGAATTCTTAACTCAAGCAGCAAAAAAAGAACAATTCTCAATTGACAATGACGGAAACTTTCCGAATCAAAAGAGTTTTCCCGGTGACTCAGTTGATGGACATGAGGAACTCGAAACAGCTAATGCATTAATAGCAGAGGCTGAAATTGGCCAACAAAATGAAAATCTTTAAATAAAGCAAAGTAAAAGGAAAGAAGCCCTTCAAGGGCTTCTTTCCTTTCTTTAGTTTATTAATTAATTTTTGGTAGTTCCCGAACTTCCATTGTAGTGTCATCCCCACATAATGGACATTTTAAATCATTGCTGGCAAATTCTTTTCTCATCCAACCAATACAGCTATCATCGATACATGAATAGACTTCTGTATCCAACATGACAACTTCTTGCTTTTCTTCTTGAGCTTTTCTGTTAAAAAATATAGCAACCGCCCCCTTTTTTATTTATTATGGCCAAATAATTACATTTTTAATGGCGTATTCTACAAGGTCTGATAAAAAAGTGATAAACGCACATATTATTAATTAAAGGAGTGATCTTAATGGATTCTATTGAAAGGCACAAAAAGTTTACTGCTGCCGGGACTGATATTGAAGCAGTAAAGCAGCTGAATAAAAATTCTGGGTTATCCTACAACGCGGCGAAAGCGCTACTGGCAAGGCAATTTCTTAATAAAAATAAATAAAGCTAACAAAGGAAAAAGGATTAGCAAAAGCGGCACCTTTTTCCTTTCATTTTAATTTTCTAGGTCTTCCCTCTTGCCTAAATCAGGTTCACCTGGAGTTTTATTTCCCGTTGTAGCAGTATAACCAACTCGATAAGAAGCGTTTCTTTTCTCCTTAAGTGCTTTCGGCATTTGATACTGGCTTAAATCATTCTGTGCTTCTCGGGGTGCCATATCTTTTCTCTCCTTTATTTTTCAAATCCTTTTCGTTCTACTGGGATATCCTCCCCATTAACATCATCAATGACTGCTTTTATCTCTCCTTCTGCAAAAGTATCACTGACTTGTTCATGTGTTTCCGCAAGTGCAGATGACATTTGATCTTCTTTTTGGTAATCTTCTGGATTAAAATATCGGTTGGCAATTTTTGCACTTTCTTCATTTAGCTTATCCTTCATATGTATATCTCCTTTCTGTTTCATTCTTTGTTATATTTACCTACACACATACAATTCATACAGACAATTAAAAGCCTGCCCCCGATTTAGGGCAGGCAGGTAATATTCTTCAATTTACCGTATTGCTTTTTTTAGAACCAAGCTGCTCCTACAATGATTAAGAGGATGAATAGCACGACGATTAGAACAAATCCACCACCGTAACCATATCCACCTCCTGAGTAACCATAGCCGCATCCATATCCGCCATATCCGTAACCCATTGTAACACTCCCTTTAATTAATTTTATTTTTTAGTACCAACCGCCAACGTAAGCAGCACCAACAATAATTAGAAGGATGAACAATACTACAATTAATGCAAAACCGCCAGAATAACCATGTGAACCTCCACTCATGCATATCCACCTCCTATGAAATCTATGGGTATATTATGTAAAGACAGATTGTCCTGAATGGGCAGGTATAATGGTTTTAGAAAATAATTTAATATTTTATCTAGTAATTTTTACCTTTGTTTTGATACACAAAAAAAATACAGCCCTTTAAAGGCCGTATCCAATGTAATTATTTTATTGCCGTTCGCTGCAATGAAGGAGAGTGTTTTTCTTCTTTGATCAGCCAAACATTGAGCAGTACACCAATTAAAGAAAGCATGGCGAAAAAAAGATATACACTGTAAATGCTAAATTCCTCATAAAAAATCCCGCCTAAAAAGGTACTAAACCAATTTCCCAAACCGTTACCAATTGCAGAATAAAGTGTAATGGCTGTCGCGACAATATGAACTGGTGTAACATCCCTTATGTATTGTAAGCCTGCCGGAATAAATAAACCTAAAGAAAAACCTTGAATTACTGCTGTCGCGTATACAATGAATAAACTTGGTTCGAAGAAATATAATATCCATCTAAACAATGAGACAGCGCCTGCAATTGCCGCTATTTGAAGCAAGCCTAATTTCAAAATCCATCTGTTAGCAATCTTCATGAATGGTACTTCTGATAAAACGGCAATCAAAAAGGCAAAACCAATTCCCGTGTATGTACCCCCCCGGTCTTCAATAAAAAGGCCAAAATAAGTGTTATTAGCTAAGTTTGGCCCAAAAATTAAAAAGGTAATAGCTAAAAATATCAGATACTTTTTAAGTGTTAAGATTTCTTTAACTCCTGATAGCAGGTTCCGTGGTGGTGTTGTTTTTTCTTTAGGAATACGAATAGCTAAAATGGCAGCTAATGTCAGAAATATAAAAAAGCTGTAAAATATAGATGCAGGAAATTCCTCTGAAACTCTACCTAAAATAAATACAGCAATACCAAAACCTAAAGAACCAAACATTCTAACATTTCCATAGTTGTAACCAACTTTGGTTGTATATTTAATTGCCAGACTATCTGAAACTGGAATAATGGCACTTTGAAAAATCGCAACCAAAATGGCAATAAGCAGAAATAAATAGTAGTGATGAAAGAATATATATCCTAATCCAAATAAGCCTGCAAGGAATGTAGTTATGGTTAGTATTCGAATAGGCGCATTCGTCAGGTCCGATATGATTCCCCATAAAGGTTGAAAAAAAATCATAATAACAGGCCCAATCGACATAATCGTACCTATTTGATAACCATTTAACCCTTCTACTTCACTGAGATATACACTTAATAAAGGCGTGATCGCTCCTAATCCAAAAAAGACAAATAAATAAAAACCCTGTAATGTTAGAATGTTTTTCTTATCAGTGTTATTCAATTTTTGACCCCCAGAGAGACGAAGTTCGTCTATAACTAATAAAGCACCCCTTATTTTAACATTTTTTGTTTAATTTTGTTTTATTCCAAAATAAAAAAGACAGCAGTGTATAAGTACGCTGCAATCTTTCTACAGTAGTAATATTTAACAGAGACTTCCTATTTTTGATGCGATTTTTTATCATAATATTGGTTGGTTACGATAGGAGTCTCTCTAACTGTGATTTCTAGAGCATCGAATGGACAATTGTCAACACACGCGCCACATAAACTGCAGTCATCATCTTTTATATATTGACTTTCCCTAAAAATTCCCGGCTCCAATATTTCAGGATGTGAAAAGCATACAGAACGACATTTATCACACCCTACACAGACATCATGGTCAAATTTCACTTGGAAGAGTCCGGCTTTTCCTATTGACTGATAAAATCCTCCTAATGGACAAAGATACCGACACCAACCTCTTTTTGAAACTAACAGCTCAAAGAGAACAATTGATACAATTAACCACATCCCAATTCCTGCTGAAAATAATAAGCCTTTCATTATATAGCCTATCGGTGAAAAAATTTCGAATAAAGGTATACCAATTAAGAAAGAGAGGACTATCACAGCCGCCGCATAATATTTTTTATGATGTCTATTCAATTCTAGATTCGGCAGTTTAATAAATCTCCTTAATTTATCCGTTAATTCTAATAAAGTATTCATGGGACATACCCAACTGCAAAAAACCCTTCCACGAATTAATAGATAAAAAAGGAATATAATGAGAGCTCCTCCCATGTAAACAAAACTTATTTCTCGAGTAGCCATTAAGATTTGTAAGGCAGCAAAAGGATCAGTTAACGAAATCCCGAAAATACTAGACGAAACGAGAGAGCCATAAAAGAAGTTGTCGCTCTCAACTTTTACAAGAACCATCGGTGAAAGGAAAAGAAGTAGAATGCTCCACTGAACTATCCTCCTGGTAAGAGTCAATTTTTTTAACCGCCTTGGCTTCTTAACCATGTGACCATCCCTAACTTAAGATTTTGTAATATCTTTCACGTCTTTAACCTCTGTCTTAACAATATTTATTTCTTCTTCCACATCGGAAACTAATTCTCTTGTTGAATTTTTAAACTCTTTTAACGTTGTCCCGACAGCTCTGCCCAATTCAGGTAGCTTTTTCGGACCGAAAATAATTAGTGCTAATACTAAAATGAGAATTAAGCCCGGAATTCCAATATTAGAAAGCATATTACATACTCCTTTCAAGCTGGACTTTGGTTGAAATATAAATTCCTTTCTCATCTGATATACAGTTTGTTACACATGCCCCACATCCATTGCAAAAGTTTTTATTAATTTCTGGTTTTCCGTTTACCAAAGTAATGGCACCTTGTACGGGACATGAATATACACAGTAATCACACATGACCTCTTTAAAGGTTAGGCAGGTGTTTTTATTTATAATTGCTAACCCGATTGGAGTTAATCCGGCGTGGTTCAAAGCACCAGTCGGACAGACATTTATACATTCGTTACAAAAAGTACAATGACTTTCATTTGGATTAATATAAGGTGTATTGAGTAGTTGTGCTCCATCTGAAAAAGAAAAAAGCTTGATCATGTTCTCAGGACAATGTTCTTTGCATAATCCGCATCTGCTGCAAGAGGTTAGAAAATCTAATTCACTATATGCACCAGGCGGTCGAAAAAAATCCCTCTCAACTTCAAACTGTGGAGCTAGTAAGTTGCCTAGAAAACCTACAGAAGCCTCAAAATTCATCGAAAAAAATTTCCTTCTATTTATCTTTTCAGTCATTGCCATCCATCCGCTTCTTTGCAAAGTGGATCATCTTCAAAATTGCTATAAACTAAACAAATGGTTAATACACCATCAACCTCTTTAAAGGTATCAGCAACTTTATAACTTCTGTCTACTGATTCAGCTTCAAGCGTGAGAATAATCTTTAGATCATCCTCTATATGATGGACTTCTACACCTTCTTTTTTTACAAGCTCATTAGCAGCAGCTAGTGCCTGACCAGGGATTGTTTCTATATAGATGCCTGATATAACCATTTGTGTCCCTACTTTCTTATTTGGATAGCCTGTTTTTATAAAAAAACAGGCTACTTGTTTAATAGAATTTAAAATATTATTCACTCTTCACTATTAAATGCCGTCTTTGTATCATTTTGTTGTCCATGACATTGAACACAGTTATCCCGAAAGATTGGATTATCAATGTTATTATCATAATAATGGTCCTCTGGTATCTCCCTTGCACCAGTCGTTTCTGGAGATGCATGGCAAGTTAAACAGCTTTCATGTCGAAGCTCAGGGTTCCAGCGATCAATATGGTCTGATGGCTGTAGAGGTGGTGCCCCCAACAGGACCATTGTTGCAGCATCTTCTCTCTCTTCAGAGGTTAACTGAGGAATTTCAACGATATCAGTAGCCTCGGCCGTTACACTATCATCACTGCTGGCACTCTCAGATCCGTTTCCTAATGCTGAGATGCCTATAGCAGCACCAATTACAAGTACAAAAGCGAATAGAAACATTAGCTCTTTCTTCATCATTCACACCTCCGTTATGCTTTGACGATTTTCACTGCACATTTTTTGTAATCAGGCTGTTTGGATATCGGACAATATGCGTCTAGTGTAACTAGATTAATTAAAGTTTCTTCGGCAAAGAACGGAACAAAAACTAAACCTTTTGGGGGGTTTCCTCTTCCCTTCGTGGTTGCCTTAACCTGCACTTCTCCACGGCGAGAAATAACTTTGACCATATCCCCCGTATTAATTCCCAAGATTTTAGCATCCTCTGGGTTAATTTCACAGAGAGCTTCTGGTACTGCACGATGAAGCTCAGGTACACGCCTTGTCATGGTACCGCTATGCCAATGTTCTAGCACGCGGCCTGTACAAAGCCATAATGGATACTCTTTATCAGGAATTTCTGCTGCATCTTCAAACGGGCGATAAAATACAGATGGACGATGATCTTCAGATTTATAAAAGTCTATATCTTTGTATTTTCCAACTTCACCGAACTCTTCTACCCCATATTGATCATAGCCATCCTCTTGTTTGCCGTGTACATATCTCCAGTTCGTCTCAACCCATTTTCCATCAACATTACGCACCGGCCAGCAAATTCCATGCTGCTTGAAATACTCCTCATATGGAGCCATTTGTTTTGCTTTCAATTTAAGCTTTTTGCCAAGTTCCTGAATTTCTTTGTTATCGCTTTCATGTGGATTTGAGAAAGCACGATATTCTTCCCAAAGAACTCCATTTACTTTATGTTGATCCACAATGAGATCATTTTTTTCGTAATCCCATATATTTCCAAATATCACATCAAATGCAGGTTTGTCTCCTATTTTCTTGCCATCTAATACTCGTTTTGCCACCTGAACAATTGCCCAAAGATCCCACTTTGCTTCTCCTGGCGGTTCCGTACATTTTTCAAAAATACTTGTCCTTCTCTCTGCATTTCCAAATTGTCCTTCCCTTTCAACCCACATTGCAGCTGGGAAGACTACATCAGCCATTTCGGTTGATCGTGTAGGGTATACTTCTGAAACAACAATAAAGCCATCAAGTACACCTTTTCCATTAGCGTCTTTTCCTCTGAAGCGATTTAATTTCGGCATCGTCTGACCCCAGTTGTTAGACATGCTCCATAAGAATTTTACGTTTCCGTTTCCTAACTCACGAAACATTTTCACAGTGTGATAACCTGGATTTTGGAGTGGTTCTAAATAGCCTTTAGGCAGGTTCCAAATCAATTCAGAATATCGTCTATGTTCAGGGTTAGCGGTCACCATGTCTGCAGGCAGCCTGTGAGAAAAGACTCCTACTTCCCTTGCAGTACCACAAGCACTAGGCTGACCGGTTAATGAGAATGGACCATTTCCTGGCTTACTAATCTTCCCTGTTAATAAATGAAGATTATATACCAGGTTATTAATCCATGTGCCGCGTGTGTGTTGATTCATCCCCATCGTCCATAAAGACATAATTTTTTTATTCGGATCTGCAAACTCTTTTGCCAGTGTTTCAATATCTGCCGCAGGTACCCCCGAGATCTCCTCTGCCTTCGCAAATGTATAAGTACTTACCTTTTGTTTATATTCATCAAACGAAATTTCCCAAGCTTTGTCAGCTGCTTTTCCTACGTCAGTAGCATCATAGCCATCTTCAATGGAGTGTCCTAAATTCTCTGTACCTGCTTTAAACTTCAGATGTGTATCAACAAACTTTTGATCATATAAGTTATTTTGTATTAAGTAATTGGCAATAGCGTTTGCAATAGCTAAATCTGATTGAGGTCTGAATTCAAGGACAAGGTCGGCTGTCTCTGATGTTCTTGATCTTCTGGTGGTTATGTCGTAATGTTTAACGTTTGGATTACTAAGTTTATGAGCTGTTAGCCTAGAGTATAGAACAGGATGCATTTCGGCCATGTTTGCTCCCCATGTTACAAATACATCAGCCTCGTCTAAATCTCTATAGGAGCCCATTGGTTCATCTGATTGGAAGGTGCTCATAAATCCTGTTACGGCACTTGCCATACAAAGTCTAGCATTTGGGTCAATATTGTTGCTGAGCAAACCTGCCTTCCAAAGCTTGACAGACGCATAGCCCTCCATGATTGTCTGTTGGCCTGACCCCCAGAACGCAATAGATTTGGGATCCTTATCGTAATTTTCTTTTAATTTGCTGGCTACTAAGTCTAGCGCTTCCTCCCAAGATGCCTCCCTAAAGCCCTCCATTGTTCCTTTTTTCGATTTATCTTCGCGAATAAGTGGTTTTGTTAAACGATCTTTGCCAAAGAGAATTTTTCCTACATAGAAACCTTTAATACAGTTTAATCCACGGCTTGAACGGTTATCCGGGTCGCCTTTTGTAGCAACTACTTTGCCATCTTTTACTCCAACTAGCACTCCACATCCTGTTCCACAAAAGCGGCATACAGTTGATTTCCATTCATCTGGCTCAACACTTTCCGAAGCTGTCGCAGTCGGTATTGAAGATTTTGAATCATCTTTCTTACAACCTGCAACCGCCATCGTCATTGAAATAGCCGTCGCTTTCAATAAGGATCTTCTCGTTAGTTCCATATCCTATTTTTCCTCCCTTTAAATAAAGGATTTCTTTTTAATTCTATTTAAAGTGACATCTCATCAAGAATGGAGGATGACCAGTTGTCACTAAAAACCAATGGGTTAAAAAAGTCCTTCTATAACACGGGGTTTTACTCTAATAGCAAGGGGATTATCTATGACACATCTTTGTTCGCAAATCCCGCATCCTACGCATTTTTCCTTATTAATAACTGGTGCAAAGATAGCATGAAGGTTATCATCGTGTTTCATATGTATATCTAATGTGATCGCCTCGTCTATTAATGGACACTCTCGGTAGCAAACTTCACAGCGCATTCCTTTGTATGCAATGCAAGCTTCCTCGTCAATTACAGCAGTTCCCATTTTCACATCGTATACAGTTGTTATTCCTGATAATGCTTCAGTTGGACATACTTCAACACAAGGAAAATCATGACACAGCATGCAAGGGCTGTCTCTAGCTTCAAGATAGGGAGTACCCAAGCCTAATCCATGTTTCTCAGTTCCCAATTTAATAGAATCGTAAGGGCATGCTTGAATGCATTTACCGCACCTTATACATAAGGCCATAAACTCGTCTTCATCAGCTGCACCCGGCGGCCTCAGTACAGATTTACTCCCGCCTTTCATCAGATTTAGGAGTTCATATGCTGCCATACCGCCGATAAGCCATTTCGCCAGCCCAATCCCCTTCATGTACCACACTCCTCAATATTTGAGTGATTACGATGATTACATGTTATTCTTTTCTGAATATTAAATTCTGTGATTTATTGCACGTTTTATTAACGTTCATAAATTTCACACAATCTCGTTTCTAAAGTGATAAAAACTTCTATGTTTTACAATAAGTTCACAATATGTCCATATGATTTTACTTGAATGTTTTATATCTTTATTAAAGAAGGAGGGTGCGAAATGAAAAAAATATATATAATTTGCGGTATCATCGTCATGGTCGGAATCGCTGCAGGGATTTCTTTCTTTGTTATAAGAGATATGACTTCAAAGATTCCCGATAATATTGACCTAGTAACGATGAATAATGAGGTATATGATTTTAGCAAGTCTGACAAAAAACTTAAAATGATAGAGTTTATGTATACTCATTGTCCTGATATTTGTCCTACAACCACACTAAAAATGAATATGTTAAAGAAAGATCTACAGAAAGCAGATGTATTCGGAAAAGAGATTCAATTTATTACCGTAACAATCGATCCATATCGTGACACTCCAGAGAAGTTACAGGAATATATGAAAAATTTTGAAGTTGAGGATGAAGGTAATTGGATTTTTCTAACCGGTGATCAAAATAATATTAAAGAAGATATAAAAGAAATAGAAGAATTAGCCGGTACATTTCAATTTCAATTCCGTGACCCCGGTGATGGATTCTATGTACACTCAACATTTGTTTACTTAATTGACGAGAATAATCAATATATTAAGAAATACCCTATGGGGGAAGGCTTTGATCGCGAAGAGGTTTACGCGAAGATCATGAAAGAAATTAACTAAATGTAAAAATAAAAAGCAAGCTAAGGTAGAATAAAACCTCGAATAGATACACTTTTTTAGTGTCCACTTTTCGGGGTTTCGTTCGTACACCTTTTGGCTTGCTTTTTATGATGATTTTCTTTCACAGGAAAATATCTATTTTCCATGTATTAATTAATATTGATGGAAAATTTATCTTGCTGCTTGAGGACAATCATCAGTTTCGATCTCGGTTTTGTAAGGCTAACTTTTACTCCTGACTTTTTTAATCGATCAACAAGATCGATTAACTGTTGTTTGGCCATGGTAAAAAACTCCTTTTAAAATATCCTGTTAATATCATTGTAGCGAATAAATATGAACAAATTATTAAAATTCCTTGTTTTAATAGAAAAATTGTGACAAACTTCAAAATTCTCAAAAGAAATTTTTGTTCCCTTCTCTATCTTAATTATTTAATTCTGTATAAAAAACAGATATCCTTTAACAATTTCCTTAATAAGAGGAATTTTTTCCTTCTTATTGTCGAAAATGGTATAATGTGAGATATTGCTTATTTTGGAGGATATTAAATGATTACAGTAACAGATGTCAGCTTACGATATGGAGATCGTAAACTTTTTGAAGATGTTAATATTAAATTTACGCCTGGTAACTGCTATGGCCTTATCGGCGCCAATGGTGCAGGAAAGTCAACTTTTTTAAAGATTTTATCAGGTGAAATTGAATCACAAACAGGCAGTGTACATTTAGGACCTGGTGAGCGCCTTGCAGTCCTTAAACAGAATCACTTCGAGTATGAAGAAGAAGAAGTATTGAAAGTAGTCATTATGGGACATGCAAGATTATACCAAGTCATGCAAGAAAAAGATGCTATTTATATGAAAGCCGATTTTACCGATGAAGACGGAATGAAAGCTGCCGAGCTTGAAGGTGAATTTGCGGAACTTAATGGCTGGGAAGCAGAATCAGAAGCAGCAATCCTTCTAAAGGGTTTAGGCATTGAAGAGGATCTTCATACAAAAAAGATGGCCGATATTTCCGGTTCGGAAAAAGTAAAAGTCCTTTTAGCACAAGCTTTATTTGGAAAGCCAGACGTTTTACTTCTGGACGAGCCAACGAACCATTTGGATTTAAAAGCCATCCAATGGTTAGAAGAATTCCTAATTAATTTTGAGAACACAGTTATCGTGGTTTCCCATGACCGCCATTTCTTGAATAAAGTATGTACTCATATTGCGGATTTAGATTTTGGTAAAATTCAAATCTATGTTGGTAACTATGACTTCTGGTATGAATCCAGCCAATTGGCCCAAAGAATGGCTCAAGATGCTAATAAGAAAAAAGAAGAGAAGATTAAAGAATTGCAAAGCTTTATCGCACGTTTCAGTGCTAACGCATCGAAATCGAAACAAGCAACTTCAAGAAAGAAATTATTAGATAAAATAACTTTGGATGATATTCGCCCATCTTCCCGTAAATACCCTTACGTAGCCTTTACTCCAGAACGAGAAATTGGTAATGATTTATTACGTGTTGAAGGGATTACGAAAACAATCGATGGAGAAAAAGTTCTGGACAATATTAGCCTTACGATGAATAAGGACGATAAAATTGCACTTGTTGGTACAAACGAATTAGCGAAAACGACATTCTTCAAGATTCTAATGGGCGAAATGGAACCAGATAGCGGTACCTTTAAATGGGGTGTCACAACATCTCAAGCTTATTTTCCAAAA
The DNA here is from genome assembly GCF_900156875.1 of Robertmurraya dakarensis. Taxonomy (GTDB): domain Bacteria; phylum Bacillota; class Bacilli; order Bacillales; family Cytobacillaceae; genus Robertmurraya; species Robertmurraya dakarensis. Next base: position 1,581,078 of record NZ_LT707409.1, read on the forward strand.
GACAACTCAAAGTACTTCGAAAATAGTGAGTTAAACCTAGTTGACTGGCTGCGACAGTTTTCTCCTAACGACCAAAGTGAAAGTTTCTTGCGGGGATTCTTAGGAAGAATGCTCTTTTCTGGTGAAGAAGTGCTGAAAAAAGCAAGTGTTCTTTCTGGAGGCGAAAAAGTACGCTGTATGCTGTCGAAAATGATGCTAAGCGGTGCTAACGTGTTACTCCTTGATGAACCTACAAACCACTTGGATCTCGAATCAATCACTGCTTTAAATAATGGACTTATTAACTATAAGGGTTCGTTAATTTTCTCATCTCATGACCATCAATTTATTGAAACAATTGCTAATCGTATCATTGAGTTTACTCCTAAAGGAATGATTGATAAGCAAATGAGTTATGATGAGTATTTAGAAAATGAAGAACTTCAAAAAGAAATCCAGGAAATGTATAAATAATATTCAAAAACGAGAGAGTCTCAAAGGAGGCTCTCTCGTTTTTGAATCATACATCACGTTTTTTCGTCTTTTTTCTAGCTGATGAGACACTTTTTCCATCAATTTCAACATTAGTTGTACCCTGTCCTTCAACTTGTGAAGAGTTTAAGCCAATTGTTGAAGGATCTGCTTTTCTTTTTTTCACTTTATCAGCACCTCCATCCTTACTTTTACATAATTGTCTCGTTTTTATTCAATCGCATATTTTTGTAAAAAAAACACATTCTATTCTATGGAGGAGGTGTAAAAGTTATGGCGAAAATTGGTGTAGAACAATCTCTGAAAAATGTTCAGCAAGCACTTCGGGAAAAAGGCTTTGATGTGGTAGAATTAAGCCAAGAATTAGATGCAAACGGATGCGATTGCTGTGTTATTACAGGACTAGATTCAAATGTAATGGGAATGCAGGACACAGTCATTTCTGGTCCCGTCATAGAGGCAAATGGATTGTCTGCTGATGAGGTATGTCAGCGAGTGGAGCAAAATTTACAATAATATCCTACTAAGACTAAAGATATTTCTTTAGTCTTTTCTTTTTCCTCTCACAAATTTCTCTTATGTTCTATCATCATTTTGTAATCTAATTTACTAAAAATGATTTTATCTATTTTTAACTGCCATTTTCCGTTATAATTCCTAATATGCAACAACCTTTTGGAGGCATGACAGAATGAAATACATAAGCTTAAAAATCTCCCTGCTGCTTATCCTTGCTTTCCTAGCAGGCTGCAGCAATGATTCACCCCAGGACAGTAATGAAGAGATCACTTTAACCGTATCGGCAGCAGCAAGTCTCAACGAAGCCCTTACGGAAATTAAAGCCATTTATGAGGAAGAAAATGACAGTGTTGAATTAGTATTGAATTTTGGCGGCTCTGGTTCCCTTCAACAGCAAATAAAACAAGGTGCTCCTGTGGATATCTTTATCTCTGCCGCTGAACAACCATTTGCAGAATTAGTCTCCAATGACTTAATCGATCAATCTAACCAAACGGAGCTAATTGGAAATAGCCTCGTTCTAATTGCGCCAATGGATTCTAATCTAGCAGCTATTGAAGAATTAACGAAGAGTTCAGTAAAGAAAGTAGCCGTAGGCACAACAGATACTGTCCCAGCAGGTCATTATGCGAAGCAGTCTTTACTCTCAATAGACCAGTGGGAGTCGATTAGCAAAAAAACGGTATTTACGAAGGATGTTAGACAAGTGCTTACTTACGTTGAAACAGGCAATGTGGATGCTGGTTTTGTTTATAAAACGGATGCCCAAGCATCTGAGAAAGTGAAAATCGTTACGGAACTTGCTGACGATTCTCATGATCCAATCGTTTACCCCGCCGGAGTTGTAAAGGCATCTAAAAATCATGAACACGCCGTGCTTTTTTATCATTATCTTCAAACGAATAATGTACAGAAGATATTTGAAAAATATGGCTTTCGCGTATGGAAAAGATAGTATATGAATGAACATTTCTGGTCTCCTGTGAAACTATCAATTGAAGTAGCATCCATATCCTTAGTAATTGTTTTATTTACAGGAATACTATTAGCAAGACTCATGTACCGCAAGAATTTTAAAGGGAAAATCGCTGTCGAAACTGCTATGTTACTTCCCCTTGTTTTACCCCCAACTGTTGTTGGGTTTTTATTAATTGTTATTTTTGGAGTTAATAGTCCTGTAGGAAGATTGATTGACACCATCTTCGGACAGCCTATTATGTTTACCTGGTGGGCGGCAGTACTTGCTTCGACTGTTGTAGCCTTTCCCCTAATGTATCAATCCTGTGTCACCGGATTTAAATCGGTTGATAAAGGGATTGAAGAAGCTGCTAGAGTCGATGGTGCGTCAGAATGGAAAGTCTTTCTTTTTATTACCTTACCTCTGGCTTATAAATCAATTATTTCAGGAGGAATTTTAAGCTTTGCTCGTGCACTTGGTGAATTTGGTGCAACACTGATGTTCGCTGGCAACTTGCCTGGCAAAACACAAACCATGCCTATGGCCATTTATGTTGCATTAGAATCGGGCAATACTGGCTTAGCATGGATGTGGGTAATCATCACAATTGTCATCTCCTTTGGAATGCTCCTAGTTTCCACTTTAATCAAGTAACCGTCACACCATCAGGAGTGGCGGTTTTTTTTGTGAAAAATTTTTAACAATAAGACAAGTATCCCCTTCTTCCTCGCATATGTTAGTAGTGAAAACTTAGGGGGTGAAAGGTTTGCATATTTATATTTTAAAGAAGCGATCATTTTTTATTTTTTTCCTCATCTTTGTCTCTGTCATTTCAGCATCCATTTTGTTCTATGTAAATTCTAAAGCAGTAACAACTTTTAATCAGTCAGAAAAAGGACATGCACGTGAAATTCATCTAGTTACAGGAGAATTTAAAGCTAAAACTGAAGATGGTCAAGAAATTGAGGCATATCGGTGGGATCCTGGAACGATATTTATTAACAAAAATGAAAAAGTAATTCTAAGAATTTATGGAGTAAACGGTAGAGAGCATCCATTCATTATTGAAGGAACGAAAATTGAAGGCGTTGTTAAACAAGGTGAAGAATCCGTAGTGGAGGTTCAATTCAACAAAGAAGGTATTTATCGTTTAGTTTGCTTAACACATCCTGATAAACATAGTAACGGTCCTATGATAGCCTATATAGTGGTAGATTAAACAATGCGGGAGGTGATTCCCTCCCTCCCCTACCTCATTTATCCCTCAAAACATTTTACCAGTATTTGTATTCAAGATTTTTACAAATATCGATCAACTCTTCAATCATTTCTCACGTTACAATAATGCTAACGTTCTATCACCTTAAATTCATCTATAACAGTTTGGAATAACATTCCAATCGTTATAGTACAGATTTTTAATTTTCATTAGCAACTTTTGGACAAGAACTCTTCTTAAACCACTGTTCATAATAAATTCACAAACTATGTGATCACTTTCACAATATACCTGTTATACTTCAAATATAGTTAAAACAACTCACTGTTATAAAAAAATACACATTCAGAGGTGTTTATACATGGAACAATGGAATGGATTTTCTAACGGAACTTGGCAGAAAGAAGTAAACGTTCGCGATTTTATACTAAAGAACTTCACTCCATATAAAGGCAATGATACTTTCTTACAAGGGCCATCTGAAGCTACATCAGATTTATGGAAGCAAGTAATGGAATTAACAAAGCAGGAACGTGAAAAAGGCGGCGTTCTTGATATGGATACTGAAATTGTTTCAACGATCACTTCACATGGACCTGGTTATCTAAATCAAGACTTAGAGAAAGTTGTCGGTGTACAAACAGACCAGCCATTCAAGCGTTCCCTGCAGCCATTTGGCGGAGTTAGAATGGCTGCGCAGGCTTGTGAATCTTATGGCTATGAAATGAACAAGGATGTTGAAAAAGTCTTTACGGACTTCCGTAAAACTCATAACCAAGGTGTATTTGATGCCTATACCGATGAAATGCGGCTTGCTCGTAAAGTAGGAATTATCACAGGTCTTCCAGATGCATATGGCCGTGGTCGTATCATCGGTGACTATCGCCGCGTTGCCCTTTATGGTGTAGACTTCCTTATTAAAGAAAAGCAAAAAGATTTCGCTAACACTTCATCTGTCATGTCAGAAGATGTGATTAGATTGCGTGAAGAAATGTCAGAACAGTATCGTGCTCTCCTAGAGTTAAAAGAATTAGCAAAAAGCTATGGTTTCGATATTTCAAAACCTGCTTCTAACGCTAAGGAAGCTTTCCAATGGTTATACTTTGGTTACTTAGCTGCAGTAAAAGAACAAAACGGTGCAGCGATGAGTTTAGGCAGAGTGTCAACTTTTTTAGATATCTATATTGAAAGAGATCTAGAAAATGGAGTTCTAACAGAGCAAGAAGCACAGGAGCTTGTGGACCATTTTGTCATGAAACTCCGTCTAGTAAAATTTGCACGAACACCTGATTATAATGAATTATTCAGCGGTGATCCTACTTGGGTAACTGAATCACTTGGCGGTATGGCTCTTGATGGACGCCCATTAGTGACAAAGAACTCTTTCCGCTTCTTGCATACACTAGATAATCTCGGACCAGCTCCTGAGCCAAACTTAACAGTGCTATGGTCTAAACAGCTACCTGAAGGTTTTAAAGACTATTGTGCAAAAATGTCGATTAAAACCAGCTCTATTCAATACGAAAATGACGATATCATGAGACCTGAATATGGGGATGATTACGGGATCGCTTGCTGTGTGTCAGCCATGAAGATTGGGAAGCAAATGCAGTTCTTTGGTGCTCGTGCAAACCTTGCAAAAGCTCTTCTTTATGCTATTAACGGAAACAAGGATGAAAAGAAAAATGTTCAAGTAGGTCCTGCTTACTCCCCTATTACTTCAGATGTTTTAAATTATGATGAAGTGATGAAGAAATTTGACAGCACGATGGAATGGTTGGCGGGTCTTTATATTAATACATTAAACATCATACATTACATGCATGATAAATATGCATATGAAAGAATTGAAATGGCTTTACATGATACAGAAATCGTTCGTACAATGGCAACGGGAATTGCTGGTTTAAGTGTTGTTGCTGACTCATTAAGTGCGATTAAATATGGAAATGTTAAAGTAATTCGCGATGAAAATGGTTTAGCTGTTGATTTTGAGGTCGAGGGTGACTACCCTAAGTATGGAAATAACGATGACCGTGTTGACAGCATTGCGGTAGAAATTGTTGAAATCTTTATGAAAAAACTTCGCAAGCATCAAACATACCGCAACTCTGTTCACACGATGTCAATCTTAACGATCACATCAAATGTCGTATACGGTAAAAAGACAGGTAACACACCTGATGGCCGCCGTGAGGGTGAACCATTTGCACCAGGCGCAAATCCAATGCATGGCCGTGACACAAAAGGTACACTAGCTTCCCTATCATCAGTCGCAAAGCTTCCATACAGCTACGCAATGGATGGGATCTCTAATACATTCTCCATTGTACCAAAAGCATTAGGAAAAGATGATGACAGCCGTATTAAAAACCTGGTAAGTATTCTAGATGGCTATGCTGTTAAACAAGGACACCACCTAAATGTTAACGTCTTTAATAGAGAAACTCTTTTAGATGCTATGGAGCATCCAGAAGAATATCCACAATTAACGATTCGTGTCTCTGGCTATGCTGTAAACTTTATAAAATTAACAAGAGAACAGCAACTAGATGTTATTAACCGTACCTTCCACGCTACAATGTAACGAGCAAAAAAAATTGTATTTATAAAGATGGGGAGTTCCTGCCTGCTCCCCTTTCTTCATTCGAAAGGAGTTTTCATCATGAACGGAAATATTCATTCTATTGAAACATTTGGAACAGTTGACGGTCCTGGAATCCGTTACGTTATTTTTACTCAAGGTTGTCTCTTACGCTGCCAATTTTGTCATAATGCGGATACTTGGGAGATTGGAACTGGTAAACAAATGTCTGTTTCCGAAATCATCGATGATCTTAAATCATATCTCCCTTTCATCGAGGCATCTGGCGGTGGAATTACTGTAAGCGGAGGCGAACCTCTTCTGCAAATTCCTTTTCTAATCGAGTTATTTAAAGAATGTAAAAAGCTTGGGATTCATACCACCATTGACTCATCTGGCGGATGCTATTCACATGCAGAACAATTCCAGCAAAATCTAAAGGAATTATTAAAGTATACAGATCTTATACTTTTGGATTTAAAACATATTGACCGAAAAAAGCATATTAAATTAACAGGAATGGCAAATGATCATATACTGGAATTTGCTCAATTCTTATCAAGTCAAAATGTGCCAATATGGGTCCGCCATGTTCTAGTACCAACCATTTCCGATGAAGAACAAGACTTGAGAAGACTTGGTGACTTTATCGGTACTCTTACAAATATTGAAAAAATTGAGGTTCTTCCATATCATAAATTAGGTGTATACAAGTGGGAAGCACTTGGACTAGATTACCCTCTTAAAGATATCGAACCACCAAGCGATGAAAAGGTTGAACTAGCTTATAAACACTTAACAGCAAAGGTGACTCTCTAGAGAGTCACCTTTTTTGCGCAAAGCTGCCTTTTATATGGGATCGGCTATTTCCACCACTCATCAAACATAGTAGCAGGTAATTGTCGTTTGTGCTCTGAAAGTAAATAGCGTTTTTCAATCTTTTCTGCGACATTAGGCGGCACTTTCTTTCCCTCTAAATAGTCATCCAACTCTTCATAAGTAATCCCTAATTCTGTTTCATCAGCCTGCCCAGGAGTATGGTCTAATAAATCAGCAGTTGGAACTTTTAAATAAAGTCTTTCTTCTGCCTTTAATTCCTTCAACAGCGCCTTTCCTTGTCGTTTTGTTAGTCCAGAGAGCGGGAGAATATCTGCCCCGCCATCTCCATATTTTGTATAAAACCCAGTAACTGCTTCAGCAGCATGGTCAGTTCCTACCACGAGCAGCTGTTCTTGACCACCGATTGCATATTGCGCTATCATCCTCATGCGGGCCTTAACATTCCCCTTATGATAATCTTTTAATGGCTCCCCATGTATCATATCAAATTCCTTTTTTAACGCATCAACAGAATCCTTGATATTGAAAACATACTCTTCATCGGGCTTTATAAATTTTAGTGCTCTCCTTGCATCATCTTCATCTAGCTGAATGCCATATGGAAGACGAACTGCGCAAAATTTTGCTTCATATCCTTCACTTCTTAACTCTTCAACTGCTAGCTGCACAAGTCTTCCCGCTAAAGATGAATCCTGTCCGCCGCTTATTCCTAAGACAAACCCCTTTGCTTTTGTTTTCCTAAGATAATTCTTTAAAAACTCAATCCGACTTCTAATTTCTTCTTTAGGATCTATGTTAGCTTTAATATTTAAATCTTTCATGATTTTTTCCTGTACATTCATAACAGTCAACCCCCTTCTTTCAAGATTGTAATGCAAATACTATGATTTCATTTCTTTTATTTTCGTTCTTACTTCTTGTATATTTCGCATTTTATTGTCCCAACACTTCTGGCTTAAGTCGACAGGATATTCTTCAGGATTTAAGGAACGAGTATATTCCTCCCAAAGAAGTTTTAGATTTTCACTGCAATATGCCTGCATTTCAGGCAGACTCGGTGATTGATACACTAAGTTCCCACCTGTAAAAATATCTTTTTGCAGCTCCTTAGCCTCAAAATCAGTTACAAACTTACTAATAAATGTGTGAACTGGATGAAACATTTTAAGCGGTTCTTCTTCCACCGGGTTTTCATCCTCAAGTGCGATATAGTCACCTTCTGATTTATGGTTCGTCGAATTAATGATTCGGTAGACTCTCTTAAGGCCAGGTGTTGTCACTTTTTCAGGGTTCCCGCTAATTTTAATTGTGTCAGTCATTTTTCCATTTTCGTCCTCAATAGAGACTAGTTTATAGACAGCTCCTAATGCCGCCTGATCATAGGCGGTAATTAGCTTTGTACCAACCCCCCAACTATCAATTTTGGCATCCTGAGCCTTTAAATTCATTATCGTGTACTCATCTAAATCGTTTGAAGCAACAATCTTTGTATCAGTAAAACCAGCGTCATCTAACATTTTCCGGGCTTCCTTTGAAAGATAGGCCAGATCCCCGCTATCCAATCTTATCCCCACAAAATTTATTTTATCACCAAGCTCCTTAGCCACACGAATCGCATTTGGTACACCCGACCTTAACGTATCATATGTATCCACTAAAAAGACACAATCTTTATGCCTTCTAGCGTACTTGTGAAAAGCTGTGTACTCATCCCGATATGCTTGAATCAGTGAATGTGCATGTGTCCCTGAAATAGGTATCCCAAATAACTTTCCAGCACGAACATTTGAAGTTGAGTTAAAACCGCCTATATAAGCAGCCCTAGTTCCCCATATGGCAGCATCCATTTCCTGTGCTCTTCGTGTCCCAAATTCCATTAAAACTTCATCACCGGCAACTTGTTTTATCCTTGAGGCTTTTGTTGCGATTAAGGTTTGATAGTTCACAATGTTAAGCAGAGCTGTTTCAACAAGTTGTGCCTGCGCAAGCGGCGCCTCTACCCGCATCAAAGGCTCATTTCCAAATACTATTTCCCCTTCCACCATAGATCGTATATTTCCTGTAAACTTTAATGTACTCAGATACTGGAGAAAATCATCACCATATCCTGCTTCTTTTTTTAAATATTCTAAATCAGATTCCGTGAATCTAAATTGTTGTATGTATTGAATTGCTCTTTCTAATCCAGCAAAAACAGCATACCCATTTCCGAATGGAAGTTTTCGAAAATACAATTCAAATACAGCGTTTCGATTATGTATCCCATCCTCCCAATATGTTTCCGCCATATTGATTTGATATAAATCAGTATGCAGAGTTAAGCTGTCATCTCGATAGAATTCATCCATATTCATTCTCCTTCACTTTTACTTCAATGCAGCATGAGTATGCACAAACATCATTTCATCAACATATTTGAGCACCCTCAACAATAATCTACATCAGCTATTTCATATTATTGAACCATTTAAACATCCTTTTATATGTTCTAATGCCCATTTATGACCTGTTTCATTAAAACTAGCAACAGCTTTTTCATGGACAAAGATATTGAAACCTTTATTATAGGCATCTACTGCTGTATGCAGGACACAGATATCAGTGCATACTCCCACTAAATGAAGATCTGTAATTCCTCTTTCTCTCAATTTTATTTCTAAGTCCGTCCCAGCAAATGCACTGTATCTAGTTTTATCCATCCAATAGACATGATCGCGGTCTCTGTTTTTTTCATAAACTTCTTTTAGTTTACCGAACAAATCTCTGCCGCTCGTACCTTCTATATTATGGGGCGGAAAAAGTTTTGTTTCTGGATGGTGTGGATCATCTTTTGTATGTAAATCTATCGCAAAGACAACATAATCTCCTTCACTAATAAAAGTTTCGGTTATCTTCGATATTTCCTCTTCTATCGCTTCCCCTGGTTCACCGCAAGGCAATGCACCATTCACAAAATCAACGGTATAATCAATGTTTAAAAGTGCCTTTCTCATAGGACCCATCCCCTTCTAAATAAAATGTTATATATTATTTAAATTTTAACTCATTTTAATGAGATAATCACGTTCGATAACATATATAAGGAAAAAGAAACTGCTTATGGTAACTGCTAATTAAAATAATAAGACCAGATTTTTTTCTACTTAAATAGGAAAAAATCTAGAAAAGATGTTGACAAATATTTCAGATAATTTTATAGTTTATATGTCAACTGAAAATGCATAAAGGTTAACCAAAAGGAGATAGACGAATGACTAAAGAACAACTTAAATTAAGATCAATGATTCTGACAGCTCTCTTTGCTGCTGTCATTGGAGTTTTAGCGCAACTGACAATCCCTCTCCCGCTTGTCCCAATTACCGGACAAACACTAGCAATTGGACTTGCTGCTACCATATTAGGCGCTCGTTACGGTACCCTTTCTGTTATTTTGTATTTAATTATAGGTTCTGCAGGTGTACCTGTTTTTGCAGAATTTTCCGCAGGGATTTCAAAACTTGTTGGTCCAACTGGAGGATTTTTAGTAGGCTTCGTTCCAGCTGCCTTTTTGATGGGAATATACATGGAAAAATGGGGTTTTAACTTTAAAAACGCGTTAATAGCAAATATAATCGGGATGATTGTCACATTGATATTTGGTACAGTTTGGCTGAAAATATCTGCCAGCCTAACATGGACAGCCGCCTTTGCCAGCGGGTTTACCCCATTTCTAATCGTTGGTATCATTAAAGCTGCACTTGCTTCATGGATTGGCATTACCATTAGAAAACGTTTAATATCCGCTAGATTATTAATTTCAGCTCAGAAGAATCTGGACCATAGTATTTAATGACTTAGAGTTGTCGTTTTGACAGCTCTTTTTTTATGCACATAAGCCTTATGAAAATATTATCTCTTACTTAAGATATCTTGTATAATTTCAATATGTACCGATGCCCAAGCTTTTTCACGAAAATGAATAATAGCGCTAAAGGTAAGAACCAAAACATAAATAAATACGAATATTGCCCATAATAGACTCCCCTCTTTAAAAAGAAATTGCTGGAGCTGAGTAGAAAATAAAAATAAAAGCCATGGAATGGAAGTGACAAAGATTGGAATAATTCCCGAACCATTTTTTTCCTTAATCATTCGATAATAAATTAGTTTTAAAGCACTGCTGTCGATGTTTTGATAAGTGTTTTTAATTTCTTCTATCTCTCTCAAATTTTTAAGTTGTTGAACAGCTAATTTGTTATTAGTTCGCTCTCTTATTTGAAGATATAATCTATGGGCATCTCCTCGAAAAGTAAACAACACTTTCAGCACTCCCTACAACATATTAATTGAGCTTTTATTTCTAACATAATAATAGCAGCCTCAAAAGTCGTTAATTACGAAATTTAAGACCGCTATTTATTAAGTAGAAGTATTATTATTTACTGAATGTCTTCAAAATAATCCTTGTAAAATCCCCCAACTTTACCAGAATTGTCTACAATAAAGTAGAACTCCTCTGTTTCATTTTTTACATCATAAATTTCTCCTACAGTTAATGCGTGGTTAACAATGTATTTTTCTGCATTAGTATGAATACACTTTACCTTTTTTAACGTTTCCGAGTTGTTCCATGTTAAATGTCTCATTACTGCCACTCCTTCTTGTATTACCATTTCCAACCTTTATTATATGGAATAATCGATATAACTCGCAACTTTATTTTCCTTTCTTTTTCGTTTTGATGGAAAATGAAAGAGTCTTTTTCGGACTTTATGGATATTTTCTTGATCGAAAGTAAACATCTCTCCAGTGACAACATTTTTTAATGTTACATAACTTTTATCACATATGGTATCTATACGAATAAATTCCAAAAACTCATAAGATTTGTTTTCATACACCACTTCATAATAGCCATTTTCGGTAAATAACTTCATTATATGACCCTCTTTCTAAAATGGTGATAGTTTTATTTACCACAAAATGCGCTTGTATAAAACATAGTACATTTAATAATTAGTGCAAATGGCTTTAGTGCTTTTTGAATTCCGTAAGGATATGTCGTTTTTTTAATTGTTACAAATATGTTAAATGGGTTTTCAAAATCTTCAAAAAGATTTACAATAGATAAACAGTCAGAATATTATATCCTTTTCCAGGAGGTATGCAAATGAAGATTATGAGTAACGAATTGTTGATTGTCTCGTATCGTGATGCATTAAAATCAGGTAAGGATGAGGAATGGGCCAAACTTTTGAAAGATGAAATCAGAAGAAGAGGCTTGAAACCGTTTAAGAATTAGATCTCAACTGGCTTATAAAAATTCAATAAAGCTCATCAAAAAAACCCACCGTTTGCAAACGGTGGGTTTCAATATTTCTTATGCTTCAAATAACAGTGATTCAGGGTCTTCAAGTAATTGCTTAACTCTCACTAGGAATGTCACAGCTTCTTTACCATCAACAATTCTATGGTCATAAGATAGAGCAACATACATCATCGGACGGTTTTCCATTCTTTCAGCATCGATTGCAACCGGACGCATTTGGACACTATGCATACCAAGAATACCGACTTGGGGCCCATTAAGGATTGGAGTTGATAATAAAGATCCAAATACTCCTCCATTTGTGATGGTGAATGTTCCACCTTGTAAATCTGAAAGCGCCAATTTATTAGAACGAGCCTTAACAGCAAGTTCTGAAATATCCTTTTCGATTTCAGCAAAATTTTTGCGGTCCGCATCACGTACAACAGGTACGACAAGGCCATCTGGAGCAGATACGGCAATACCGATGTCATAGAATTTCTTTAAGACAATTTCATTACCTTGAATTTCTGCATTTAATAAAGGATTCTTCTTCAACGCTGCTACAACAGCCTTTGTGAAGAAAGACATAAAGCCCAATTTTACATCATTCTCTTCTAAGAATTGATCTTTACGACGCTTACGAAGATTCATTACATTTGTCATATCAATTTCGTTAAAAGTAGTTAGCATTGCAGATGTTTGCTGTACATCAACAAGTCTGTTCGCAATCGTTTGGCGGCGGCGCGACATACGAATTCTTTCAACTGGCTTCGTTGTATCTTGAGACTCTTGAGCTTTTGGCTCTTGTTTTGGTGCTTGAGCTGCAGGTGCTGATGTTTGTCCAGGAGTAAAACTTGAAACATCTTGTGCACGTACTCGTCCAAGCGGATCGGCTGTCGGCACCTGGGAAAGATCAATGCCCTTTTCTCTAGCTAGTTTTCTTGCTGCTGGAGAAGCAATCGGACGATTTGTATTGTCCACTGTTGTTGTTTCTGGCTGTTGTACATTTTTTTCAGGTTGTGTTTGAGGCGCTGCTTCTTGTTTCTGCTCTTCTTTTGCAGGTTCTTCAGATGCAGCAGCGGCTGTACCACCCTCTTCAATAATCGCAATCGCTTCACCAACATTAACTGTATCGCCTTCAGCAAACTTAACTTCCTTTAAAACTCCGCTATATTCGGAGATAATTTCGACGTTCACTTTATCTGTCTCTAATTCTACAACATAGTCGCCTTTTTCAATTGCATCACCAGGCTGCTTTAACCACTGTGCGATCGTACCTTCTGTAATTGATTCTGCTAATTCTGGGACTTTAATTTCTGCCACCTTAATTTCCTCCTTCATCCGTACGCGTTAATGCTTTTCCAATAATACATGATTGTTCCATTTTGTGTACATCCGGGTCACCTTCCGCTGGGCTAGAACGACGACGGCGGCCAATATAGCCTATTTCTATATGCTTCGGAGCAATGTACTTTAATCGAGGTTCCACAAACGTCCATGCACCCATGTTTTTTGGTTCTTCCTGAATCCAATATATTTCTTTTAGATTAGGATATCTCTCAAAAATTTCCTGAACATCTTGAATTGGGAAAGGATAGATTTCTTCAACTCTAACTAAATGAAGCCAGCTGTAATCCTTTTCTTTGTCCATTTGTTCAACGAGATTGACCATTATTTTACCCGAACCAAGAACAATACGTTCAACTTTATCTTTGTCAGCACCCAAACCTGGCTGTTCGATTACAGGCTTAAATTCCCCTTCACTGAGCTCAGATCCTGCAGAAGCAACTAGCGGGTTACGCAGCAAACTTTTTGGTGTCATCATAATCAGAGGTCGAACTTCCTCTTTCGTTAAGATAGCTGCTTGCCTTCTTAAAATATGGAAATATTGTGCTGCAGTCGTCACATTAGCTACTGTCCAGTTGTTTTCTGCAGCGAGTGTTAAGAATCGCTCAATTCTGGCACTTGAATGCTCAGGTCCTTGTCCTTCATAACCATGTGGAAGCAGCACTACTAAACCTGATTTCTCACCCCATTTAGCTCTTCCTGCAGAGATAAACTGGTCAAAGATTACCTGTGCAGTGTTGGCAAAATCACCAAATTGCGCTTCCCATAAAACAAGTGTTTCTGGCGCAAAGACATTGTATCCATATTCAAATCCAAGAACTGATCCTTCTGATAATGGACTGTTGTATACAGAAAAAGATGCTTTTGCTGTTGACAGATTGTGCAACGGCGAGAATGATTCGCCTGTTTTTTGATCGTAAAGAACAATATTTCTATGAGCAAAAGTTCCTCGTTCTGAGTCCTGTCCAGAAAGTCTTATAGGAGTTCCGTCAGATATGATTGAAGCGAATGCAAGTGTTTCTGCAAGTCCCCAATCAATCTTTTCATTCTCCTCAAATGCTTTTAGTCTGCGTTTTAGAATTCTCTCTAACTTTCCAAATACATTAAAGCCTTCAGGCCATGTTAATAGTTCCTCGTTGATTCTCTTTAAGAGATCTAATGGCACAGCCGTCTCAATTTTTGGCAGGCCTTTCTCAACGACAACAGGTGGCATTGGTTCCTTTACTTCATTCTTTTCATTTGGAACTTTTTGGTACGCATCTTGAATTTTATTCAAAACACTCTCGCTGATTTCAGTAATCTCCTTATCAGAAAGAATGCCTTCTTCAGTAAGCCGCTTAGCATACAATTCTTTTACAGTTGGGTGTTTGTGAATTAAATTGTATAGTAACGGATTGGTAGTCATCGGTTCATCCATTTCATTATGACCAAAACGACGGTATCCCACCAAATCAATTAGAAAATCCTTTTTAAATGTTTCACGATATTCACATGCAAGTTTCGCTGCTGCCAAGACAGCCTCTGGATCATCTGCATTTACATGAACAATAGGAATTTCATAACCTTTTGCCAAATCGCTAGAGTAACGAGTCGATCTGGAATCAGTTCTCTCTGTTGTAAAACCAATCAAGTTGTTTGCAATAATGTGAATACTTCCACCTGTGCGGTAGCCTTTTAATTGGCTTAAGTTTAATGTTTCCGCAACGATTCCTTCTCCTGGGAAAGCTGCATCCCCGTGTACTAGAATCGATAGTGAGGAGCTTAAATCCTCTTTTGCATAACCTTTTAATGTTCGGTCATCCTGGGATGCGCGAGTGAAACCTTCTACCACTGCACCTACGAATTCTAGATGTGAAGGATTATTGGCAAGAGTTAGTTTCACATTAGATTGGTCTTCTTGATATTGACGATTAAGTCCTAAATGGTACTTAACATCTCCTGTCCAGCCGAAGTTAATGCCGATTGAACCTTCTGATGGTACAAGCTCTTTATTAGGCGCATGCTGGAACTCAGCAAATATCATTTCATATGGTTTACCTAGTACATGAGCAAGGACATTTAGTCTTCCCCTGTGCGCCATGCCGATATTGATCGTCTTAGCTCCATTGGATACGGAACTTGAGATGATCTTATCAATTAATGGTACCATTGAATCCAAACCTTCTATTGAAAAACGCTTTTGACCTACAAATGTTTTATGTAGAAATTTTTCGAATTCCTCAACTTCTGATAGTCTATTTAAAACCGATTTTTTCTGGTCACGGTTTAAGCTTGGTAATAAACTTCCAGATTCAACTTTTTGGCGAAGCCAAAGTTTTTCTTTTATGTTATTCACGTGTCGGATTTCAAACGCAATCTTCCCACAATAAACTTGTTTTAAATAATTAATTGCATCATAACCATTCTTAATATTAGAAGGAATGTCAGTTGAAATGACCTTAGCAGGCAGCCCCTTTAAATCAGAGTCTGTTAATCCAAAATACTCTTGTTTGATTAACTCCGTTTCTGCCTCTCTTTGATATAACGGGTATATATCTGCCGCAAGATGACCATACCCTCTAATCTTATCCGCCAAATCTGTTGCAGCTAGAATTTTTTCTACCTGTGGTCCTCCTGCAGCAGCAATTGGCCCAGCTTCATTTTGAATTCCTTTTTCCTCATTTTGCGGCGGACCGTATGCTTCAAAGTAATCCCTGATCTCCTCATCTACTGAATCAGGATTTTCGAGAAATTTCTCATATAAATCCCATACATACCCTAGATTAGGACCGTGAAACCCTTGCCATGCAGGTCCTTGACCATCGTATGGCTTACCCATTTAAATAACCCCCAAAATTATTACTAATAGTGGCTTATACTCCTTTATATCCAGATTCTAATATATCAGTTTTCAGTCGGTTATTAGAATAATAATATTTTTCAGAGGATAAACCGTTTCCAATTGCTATTTTAACACTTTCACCCAACTATCTCAAAAGTTTTTAACATCTTTATAGTGAAAAATTTTTTTATTTAATCATAAAAATGTTTTTATACTAAAATAGTAAATTTTTTCTAAAAAGAAAGAAAACTTAACAGTCGTTAGGTTTTCATTAACTTTACTATTTTTCCGCTTTTTTTGACAATTGGTTTATAAGAAATCAAAAAAAGTCATCATAAAGTTGCGAAAAGAACTTTTTCTGCGAATAGAGGATAAATTTCACCTTAAATAGACATATTATATATGATATTATTTTAGGAGGAATGAAATTCGTGAATGTCGGTCGTGCAAAGGAAATAGTAGAAAGTGCGGAGATTCATCATGTTTCCTACGATGGTAAGCCTGTGATCATTCAACATGTTGATGAAAAGACAAAAATGGCAAGAATTTATTCAAGATCTAATCCAGAAAATGAGCAAGACGTTCCGGTGTTAAATTTAATTGAAGAAATATAGCAATCAGTACTGCTAATGAATTACAATAAGAAGCAGAGCTGCAGCCTTTCGTAAACTCAAAAGGCTTTTTACACCCTATATAACATTTATAAATTCATTTTCACTTTTCTTACTATTGACATTAATACGTTGGTGTAGTAAAGTTTAGAAAATTAAATTAATGGGTTCTTATCAAGAGAGGTTGAGGGTCTGGCCCTGTGAAGCCTCAGCAACCTGCAGTGGTTTTTTACATATGCAAGGTGCTAATTCCAGCAAGTTCTTGAAACTTGGCAGATAAGAAGGATGGCTTGTTAACGGTTTGAAAGTCTTCTTCTTAAAGAAGACTTTTTTATTTTTATTAAGCTGCAGAGCAATTGTCAGTTGATTAGGATTTCTGCAGCTATTAACGTATAATAATTAATGTTGACTATTCAGCCGGGTTTACTTATTCATCATTATCTGCTATGCGAACTTTCTTGATAGAATGCTAGATTCTAGATTTAGAAACTATCTCGTAACTTAAGGAGTGTTGTTTAATGCATCAAGTAGAAACAAAGCTTGCACAAATTGGAAATCGAAGTGAATCAATAACAGGTGCGGTAAATCCCCCCGTTTATTTTTCAACTGCCTACAGACATGAGGGGATTGGAGAATCCACAGGCTATGATTACTCTCGTACAGGAAATCCAACTAGACATGTACTTGAAAACGCCATTGCCGAACTCGAGGATGGCGAACAGGGCTACGCTTGCAGTTCAGGCATGGCAGCTATAATGACAATTCTTTCTCTATTCAAATCCGGAGACGAATGGATTGTCTCCAAGGATTTATATGGGGGCACCTATCGCCTGCTAGAACAAGGTTTTAAAAAATGGGGTCTAAAAGTTACATATGTAAACACAAGTTGTCCTGATAACATCGCAGAAGCAATGACCGAAAACACAAAAGCAATCTTTCTTGAAACTCCTACAAACCCATTAATGGAAGTTACCAATATAAAGGATGTCGCAGGTATTTGTAATGAAAACGGAGTACTGCTGATAGTTGATAACACATTCTATACACCTTATATTCAAAAACCATTACAAGATGGCGCTGATATCGTCATCCATAGTGCAACAAAATACTTAGGCGGTCACAATGATGTCCTAGCCGGGTTAATTGTTGCAAAAGGGAAAGAACTTTGTGAATCACTTGCTTTATATCATAATGCAGCAGGAGCTGTTTTAAGTCCTTTTGATTCTTGGCTTTTAATACGTGGAATGAAAACACTAGCATTAAGAATGGAAAGACATGAACAAAACGCAAAGGAAGTCGTTCAGTATTTAAAGGAACACGAGGCTGTGAAGGATGTACTTTATCCAGGCCGCGGCGGCATGATCTCCTTTCGAATTCAGGACGAAAATTGGGTGAATCCATTTTTAAAATCGTTGAATTTGATTACCTTTGCAGAAAGTTTGGGTGGTGTAGAAAGCTTTATCACATATCCAGCAACACAGACCCATGCCGATATTCCGGAACAGGTTCGTATTGAAACCGGTGTTGATAATACATTATTACGTTTTTCAGTCGGAATTGAAAATGCAAGTGACCTTATAAATGATTTACAGCAAGCCCTATTAAAAGTAAGTTCGGAGGTTTTATCATGAGTGAACATCATTATTCATTTGAAACAAAATTACTACACAATCAACATAAATTTGATCCCGTAACTGGTGGAGTCAGCGTACCTATTCAACATGCATCAACATTCCACCAATCAAACTTCGATACATTTGGAAAGTATGACTACAGTCGAAGCGGCAATCCCACTCGCGAAGCATTAGAAGAAGCTATTGCGGAATTAGAAGAAGGAGCAAGGGGATTCGCCTTTTCTTCTGGAATGGCTGCCATTTCAACCGCCTTTCTTCTATTATCTAAGGGTGATCATGTCGTTATTACTGAAGACGTATACGGAGGTACATTCCGTATGGTCACAGAGGTGCTGGTACGCTTTGGAATTGAACACACTTTCGTTGATATGACAGACTTGCAAGCTGTAGAAAACGCAATCCAGCCAAATACAAAGGTTTTGTATGTAGAAACTCCTTCTAATCCCACATTAAAGGTTACTGACATCAGGGCAGTTTGTGAACTTGCTAAGAAGAATGATGCCTATACTTTTGTGGACAATACTTTTTTAACTCCTGCCATCCAAAAACCTTTACAATTAGGGGCAGACATCGTACTTCATAGTGCAACGAAATTCCTTTCAGGACACAGTGATGTTGTTGCAGGACTTGCAGTTGTGAATAACGAAGAGCTTGGCAAAAAATTAGCCTTTTTACAAAATTCATTTGGTGCTGTACTGGGCGTTCAAGATGCATGGCTTGTGCTAAGAGGTTTAAAGACTCTATCTGTCCGCTTAGAAAAATCTGTAGATTCTGCAAATAAATTAGCACATTTTTTAAAGTCTCATCCGCGTGTTAAGAAGGTATACTATCCAGGTATTGAGGACCATCCACACTATCATTTGCAATTAAGTCAAGCTGCAAATGCCGGTGCTGTACTTTCTTTTGAACTTGAGAACGAAGAAGCTGCCCGCTCTCTTGTGGAAAATGTAAAAATCCCTGTCTTCGCTGTAAGCTTGGGAGCTGTCGAATCTATTCTTTCGTATCCAGCTAAAATGTCCCATGCTGCGATGCCAAAAGAAGAACGTGAAAAGCGCGGAATTAGCGATAGCTTATTTAGATTATCAGTTGGCTTAGAAAACGCAGATGACCTTATTAAAGATTTATCTGCTGCCTTATAATTGAAAGGGGTAAGTTTATGAGTTTCCTAGAGAAGTTAAAACAGCAAATTTTAATAGCAGACGGTGCAATGGGAACCCTGCTTTACTCCTTCGGAACAGACAGCTGCTTTGAGCAAATTAATCTATCACATCCTGATGATATTTTAAGAATTCATGAAACTTATATCGCTGCTGGATCAGATGTTATCCAAACGAATACCTATGCTGCCAATTATTTAAAGCTTCAGAGATATGGGTTAGAGGATCAAGTGAAGGAAATCAATAAGGCTGCTGTGACCATCGCCAAAAAAGCAGCTGGGAACAGTACCTATGTACTTGGTACAATCGGTGGCAATCGGGGTATTAACATGAAGGCCATCGGTATCAATGATATTAAAGAAAGTTTTCAAGAACAATTATCCTCCCTTCTCTCAGAAGGTGTTGATGGAATTTTACTAGAAACTTTCTATGATTTTGAAGAAATCAAAACTGTTCTGCAAATTGCAAGAAAAGAAACGAATATCCCAATCATTGCTCAAGTCTCGATTCAAGAGATTGGTATTTTGCAAGATCGAACACCGTTGAATGATGCATTTGATATTCTTGAAAGCTTAGGTGCAGATGTCGTCGGTTTGAATTGCAGATTAGGACCACATCATATGATTAAAAGTTTCGAGCAAATTCAAATTCCTAAAAAAGCGTTCTTATCTGCTTACCCTAATGCCAGTCTACCAGCTTATATAGATGGAAAGATTCATTTTGAGGGAGATGCAGACTACTTCAAAGCATCTGCAAGAGCTTTTCGTGAACAAGGTGTTAGATTGCTTGGAGGGTGCTGTGGAACAACACCAGAACATATCAGAGCATTTTCAACAGAATTAAAAGGGAAAGCTCCGATTACAGAAAAAGTAATAGAACAAAACAAGTCTGAATTTATTTATGTTGAACCCGTACAAATTGAAAGAGACGAAGTTCCGTTGCACACAATTGCAAAAGAAAGACCTTCTGTTATTGTTGAACTTGATCCACCTAGAAAATTGGATACTACGAAATTCTTTGAAGGCGCTAAGAAGCTAAAGGATACAGGTATCGATGCGATTACCTTGGCAGATAATTCACTAGCCTCCCCGAGAATTTCAAATTCAGCTCTTGCCCATTTAACCAAGACTAAAATTGGAGTTCGTCCACTTGTGCATATCACCTGCAGAGACCGTAACATTATTGGCTTACAGTCTCACTTAATGGGTCTTCATACCCTGGGATTAAATGATATTTTAGCGATAACCGGCGACCCTGCCAAAGTTGGTGATTTTCCAGGTGCTTCTTCCGTTTATGATGTGTCTTCTTTTGAACTGATAAAGATGATTAAACAGTTTAACGAGGGGCTGTCTTTATCAGGGAAAGACCTAGGGCAAAAAGGAGCATTCTCTGTTGCAGCTGCTTTTAATCCTAATGTCCGATCAGTTGAAAAAGCTGTACAACGGATGGAAAAGAAAATTGATTGCGGCGCAGATTATTTTATTACTCAGCCAGTTTATTCAGAAGAAAAGTTAAGAGAGGTATATGATGCAACAAGGCATTTAAGCACTCCTATCTATATTGGACTGATGCCCTTAACAAGCAGTAAAAATGCAGAGTTCTTGCACAATGAGGTTCCTGGTATTAAGATTTCTCAATCTATTCGTGATAAAATGTTTGCGCTAAAGGATGACCCTGTACACTCAGCTCGTGAAGGCGTTGCAATCACCAAATCATTAATTGACGCTGCAGCAGAGTTATTTAACGGTATATACTTAATTACACCATTTTTACGTTATGAAATGACCGTTGAGCTTGCTCAATATGCTAGAGAAAAGAGCACCGAGTTGTTAAGGAGGAAGCAAAATGTCTAAACAAGCATTACAAGAACAGTTAAATAAAAAAATCTTGATTATGGATGGTGCCATGGGAACCATGCTCCAACAGGCAGATTTAACTGCGGATGACTTTGGCGGTGAAGAGTATGATGGCTGTAATGAAAATCTAAATTTCACCAGGCCTGATGTCATCGAGTCTATCCATCTCCAATACCTTGAGGCTGGCGCAGACATCATCGAAACAAATACTTTTGGCGCCACAAGAATTGTGTTGGATGAATATAATCTCGGTTCTAAAGCTTATGAAGTCAATAAAGTAGCTGCATTATTAGCTAGAAAAGCTGTTGATCAAATGTCCACACCAGATTGGCCGCGTTATGCAGCAGGTTCTATGGGACCAACTACGAAGACGCTAAGTGTCACAGGCGGTTCCACCTTCGAGGAGCTAAAAGCCTGTTACGAAGAACAAGCTTTAGGGTTGATTGATGGTCAGGTCGATCTTTTCCTGCTTGAAACGAGCCAGGATTTGTTAAATGTAAAAGCGGCATTTTTAGGAATTAAACAAGCATGTGAAAAAAGAAATGTTAAACTGCCTATCATTCTTTCAGGTACGATTGAACCAATGGGGACAACTCTGGCCGGGCAAACAATTGAAGCATTTTATATTTCTATTGAGCATATGAAGCCTTTGGCTGTCGGTTTGAACTGTGCTACCGGTCCTGAGTTCATGCAGGATCATATTCGTTCCCTATCCGGTCTCGCAACGATGGCAGTGAGCTGCTATCCGAATGCAGGTCTTCCTGATGAAGAAGGCAATTACCATGAGACACCTGATTCACTTGCAAAAAAATTAGGCGGATTTGCTGCTGAGGGCTGGTTAAATATTGTCGGCGGATGCTGTGGTACAACTCCAGAACATATTAGAGCAATTGCTGAAGAGATGAAAAATTACAAACCTAGAGAGCCTGTGAACACAAAATCTCATATGGTGTCAGGAATTGAACCTTTTATTTATGATGACCCTACCTTAAGGCCTATTATGGTTGGTGAGCGGACTAATGTAATTGGATCAAGAAAGTTTAAACGCCTGATCCAAGAGGGAAAATTTGAAGAAGCAGCAGAAATAGCTAGAGCTCAAGTTAAAGGTGGCGCTCATGTTATCGATATCTGCTTAGCCGACCCTGATCGTGAAGAAATGGAAGATATGGTGAACTTCCTTAAAGAAGTAACGAAAAAAATAAAGGTTCCCCTTGTGATTGATTCTACGGATGATAAAGTAATCGAAAAAGCATTAACCTTTTCACAAGGAAAAGCGATTATTAATTCGATTAACCTTGAAGACGGCGAGGAACGATTTGAAACAATCTCTAAGCTTGTTCATCGTTTTGGTGCAGCTGTTGTGGTTGGAACAATTGATGAAAAAGGCATGGGAGTTACGGCGGAAAGAAAACTTGAAATTGCAGCAAGATCGTACGACCTGTTAGTCAATAAATATGGTGTGTCTCCACAGGATATTATCTTTGACCCGCTTGTATTTCCAGTTGGTACAGGAGATGAGCAATACATCGGCTCAGCAAAAGCAACTGTTGATGGCATTCGCATGATTAAAGAAAAATTCCCTGAGACATTAGCCATCCTTGGTGTCAGCAATGTATCCTTTGGTTTGCCGCCTGTTGGAAGGGAAATCCTGAACTCTGTGTTCCTATACCATTGTACACAGGCTGGCCTCGACTATGCGATTGTCAACACGGAAAAACTAGAAAGATTTGCTTCCATTTCAAAGGATGAAGTTGAAATGGCTGAGAAGCTATTGTTTGAGACAACGGATGAATCACTTGCAGGTTTTACTGAGTTCTATCGTGATAAAAAGAAAGAATCAAAAAGCATCATGCCAGATATGACACTTGAAGAAAGATTAGCTTATTATGTCGTAGAAGGTACGAAAGAAGGGTTAATACCTGACCTTGAACTAGCACTTGCTGCCTACCCTTCCCCACTTGATATCATTAATGGTCCATTAATGGATGGTATGAAGGAAGTCGGTCGTCTATTTAATGATAACGAATTAATTGTAGCTGAGGTCCTGCAAAGTGCTGAAGTAATGAAAGCTTCGGTTGCTCACCTTGAACCGCATATGGAGATCAATGATTCTTCTTCTAGTAAAGGAAAGATTGTATTGGCAACGGTTAAGGGGGATGTCCATGATATAGGCAAAAATCTAGTCGATATTATTTTAAGTAATAATGGCTTTGAAGTGGTCGACTTAGGTATCAAAGTCACCCCTGCTACATTAATAGAAACGATTAAGAAAGAAAAGCCAGATATGATTGGTTTATCCGGTCTCCTTGTTAAATCAGCACAGCAAATGGTATTAACAGCGCATGATCTAAAACAAGCCGGCATCGATATACCGATTTTAGTAGGAGGAGCGGCTCTATCAAGGAAATTTACAGATACTAAAATCTCTAAAGAGTATGATGGACTTGTTCTTTATGCGAAGGATGCAATGAATGGATTAAACATTGCAAACCAGGTACAAGATCCTTCTGAACAGAAGAAGCTATATGAAATAAAACAAGCCAAGCTTACCGAAACAAAACCTGTCTATGTACCCCCTGCCGGTTCAACTGCAACAGCGGTCATGACAAAGCCAAAAATCAGTACAACTGCACCTGTGTTTATACCAAAAGATACAAAAAGACATATACTAAAGTCTTATTCACTAGCGCATATTGAACCGTATATCAATAAACAGATGCTGCTAGGCCACCACTTAGGGGTAAAAGGAAAAATCGAAAAGTTATTGCAGGAGAATGATGAAAAGGCTGTGAAGATTAACCAAGTGGTTCAAGAATTGATGTTAGAAGCTAAAGAAAAATCTTGGATTACACCTGCAGCCCTCTATCAATTTTTCCCAGCGCAATCAGATGGAAATAAAGTCATCATTTATGATCCAAATGACCACGGGAAAGTAATTGAACAGTTTGAGTTTCCTAGACAGGAGTTTGGTGCACATCTTTGTCTTGCAGATTTTCTTAAATCTGTTGATTCTAATGAAATGGATTATGTTGGATTTTTTGCAGTAACAGCTGGTAAAGGAATTCGACAAGCAGCTGATCAGCTGAAAAATGATGGCCGTTTCTTAGAGTCTCATGCTCTTCAATCATTAGCATTAGAAAGTGCTGAAGGTTTTGCAGAACTTATCCATAGGCAGATGCGTGATGCTTGGGGATTCCCTGACCCTGCCAGCATGACCATGAAGGAACGGTTTGCCGCAAAGTATCAAGGACAGCGCTTCTCATTTGGATATCCTGCTTGTCCAAACCTGGAAGACCAAGAAAAGCTCTTTAACTTAGTTCGTCCAGAAGATATCGGCATTGAGTTAACAGATGGTTTTATGATGGAACCAGAAGCATCCGTTACTGCCATTGTCTTTGCACATCCGGAAGCCCGATATTTTAACGTATTAAAGAATCAATCACTATACTAAAAAAAACTCGTTCCCAATTATATGGGGAACGAGTTTTTTTCTAACCCCTTACCATGGGAAGAAACGTTTTCGATTTCTATCCTCTGCACCAAGAACATCATCATGGTGTTTATTACGACGGTCCATTGACGGTCCATTTCTTCTGCTGCATCTTCATCTCTATCAAAGCGTCTCTTATCCCTTGCTTCAATTACTATCACTTCATCTGCGTGAATGATCACTTTGTCTGCCCGAAAAATCGGTTGTTTTCTATTCTTAGACAAAAGTAATTCCTCCTTTCTATTCGTATAATCTATCTTACGCAGGCAGCTCGGGAGTGAGTGGACAAGTATAAAAAAAAAAGGAAAAGGGCATCAAAGAATTTTCACTTTGATCTCTTTTCCTTTTGTCATGACGTAGAATTAACGTCCTGCAGTTGTTGTCCCGATAAATTGTCCGTCAATAAGATCTGTAAAGTCTGGTTGTTCTTTCAAGAATTTTAATGCATATGAGCTGTCAGCAAACGCTTGAACTGCATCCTGGTCAACTTCATAAGTAAAGCCAATTCTTTCCCACGCTAGGTCAACAACTTCTTTAGACAATTCCTGTTTAGTTGTATCTTTAATATCCTTAATCGTAATTTCCTTAGCTTCTTCTGGATTATCATTTATAAATTCTACTGCTTGTTTATGAGCATTTACGATTTTTTCAATTGTTTCAGGATTATTTTCAATCATTTCTCCGCTAGTAACCAATACAGAAGCCGGTAATGTTTCACCAAATGATACTTCATTCCACGGAATTACTACTTCAGCATTTGTTTCAATTTGAATTTGCGCTGCCCATGGTTCTGGTGCAACAGCCACGTCAATCTTTCCTTGCTCAAGCATTGCTGAGTACTGTGCTGGGTTCCCAGTTAAGTGCTTCATTGTACCGCCAATACGTTCTGATGTTACACCTAGATCCTCAAGATATGTCTCATATTGTACATCATGTGTGCAGCCGATTCCTGGTGTGATGAATGTCTTTCCGGAGAAATCTTCCGGAGATTTAATATCGCTGCCTGCCTTCGCTAGTACAACCGTACCACCCGTTGAGCCACCAGCAATAATCTTTACATCTGCACCTGTTGTATAGTTATTCATCGCTGGTCCTGGTCCGACTAAACCTGCATCAACATCACCCGTTTTTAATGCAGTCATGAATGATCCGCCTTCGGCAAATGTTCTGTATTCAATTACAGTACCGTCCCCAAGTTGTTCTTGGAAAAAGCCTTTTTCTTTTGCAACCATTGCAGGAACATGATTGATATTTGGAAAATAACCGATGACGATTTTATCTTTTGAACCTGTAGATGCATCGTCACTTGACCCGCAAGCTGCAAGAATTCCTGTCAACAACATAACGGTAATAAAAACTAAAAATGATTTCTTTTTCATTTCTTTTTCCCCCTTTTTAAGTTTCAAGTCCCCATCTTTGCATAACTGATTTTTCTATTTTTGAGAAAATCAATTGATCGACAATTGATCCAATAATACCGATTATTACAATAACACCAATTACGAGACTCATATTCCCGAAATCTGAAGCGTAACGGAGAGTGTATCCGAGTCCCGGTCCAGTACTTAAAAGTTCTCCAGCCATCAATGCGCGCCACGCAAATGCCCATGCAAGCCGGGCTCCTGTGACAACATACGGAATTGATGCCGGAAAAATCACTCTAGTAAATAAATCAATGCCCTTAGAACCCATCGTTTGTGCTGCCCTAATATACAATGGTGAAACGTTCTTAATCCCCATTCTAACATTTAGCGTCATAACAAACGTGCCGCCGAGAACAACAACAAAAATAACAGATACTTCATTAAGACCAAACCACATGATCGCAAGTGGCAGCCAGACAATACTAGGAACGCTTTGAAGAGCCAAAATCACTGTTCCAATGGTCTCATCCGCACTTTTAGACTTTGCTAGAAGAATCCCTAACAGAGCCCCAAGTATTAGTGAAATGACTAAGCCAATTGCCAGCCTTTGAAAGCTTGCGATTAAATCATAGATTAATGTTTTATCTAAAAATCCTGCCATCAATGCCTCTCCTACCATTGTTGGTGATGGTAGAATCGTAGGCAGCCAAAGCTCCAATCGGGAACCTAATTCCCAAACAACGATCACTGCAGCGAAGAAAATAAGACGCTTGATATTAGGATTCATATGGCCAATTCCTCACTAACCACTTTATCAATTTCTGTCTTTAAATAACTCATGATATGTTCCTCAAGTTCAATGATTTTTTTCTTGTGTTCTTCGCGTGGTCTTGGAATATCAACTTTAATATCCTGTAGGATCGTCCCTGGTTTCGTTCCCATGACAATAATTCGATCAGAAAGCTTAATAGATTCAGATATACTATGTGTGACGAATAGAATGGTTTTCTTTGTTTCTGTCCAGATCGTTTCGAGCTGGGTGTGCAAACGTGAACGGGTTTGTTCATCCAAAGCACCAAACGGTTCATCCATTAACAGGATTTCCGGATCCATCGCTAATGCTCTTGCTATAGCAACACGCTGCTGCATTCCACCGGACAACTCATGAGGATAATGGGAAACATACTTCCCTAACTGAACCATTTGTAAGTATTTTTTTGCTCTTTCTTCAGCTTCTCTTTTAGGTACTTCTTTCTTTAACGGAAAAGTAACATTGTCCATCACATTCAACCAGGGAAAAAGTGCTGCCTGTTGAAATACCATCCCGCGGTCTTTGCCTGGTTTCTCGATTTTTTTATTATTTACAAGAATATCTCCGCTAGTAGCTTTCGTTAGTCCTGCCACAATATTCAGAAGCGTTGATTTACCACATCCAGATGGTCCAAGAATGGAAATAAATTCACCCTTTTCTATCGTTGTATTAATATCTTTTAATACATCCACTGGGCTTTGATCTTTATTTAAGAACTGTTTTTGTATATTATTAATTTCAATAAACATAGTTTATACCGCCTATTCTAATAAATCTTATAAAATAACTCGGATTAGATGGTTTTAATTATAATCTATTCACAGTGGTTGTCAATATTTCTTATTAAAAATTAGATTATTATTAAAAAAAACATCTACAATAAAAAGAGACAACCAACACTAAGGTTGATTGTCTTCATCTTTATCCATTAGTTCCATTTCAGCTTTCATTCTCTCTTCCTCTTCATCAACACTGATTCTTGCTATTTGTTCTACAAGTTGGTGATGTACAATGTCCATATCTTCTTGACATTCGAAAGGCTGCTTTTTCTCCATATTCTTAATTACACTCCTTTGATCTTGAAATCAAAGCATCATAAAATAAGCATTTCGTAAACATTTAATTGCTCTTCTTTTGTTTGTTATAGTGTCCCCTTATGCTGAAAATGAATGCATGAAAAATGAATCATATTAAAGCTTCAGCAGCTATTGAAACTTTATTCCTGTTAGTTTCGAAATCGATTTACAAAACTTAAACCAATCTTTTGGAAAGCATTGTAATCCTTCACTTTCATAGACTGTCGCTTTTGTTCTTAGTTTCACACTCCAACTCGTCCCATCTAATACCAATGAATCTGGCTGGTAATCTTGTTCCCAGTCCCAGATCTTCAAACGGTATATCTCTTTCTTAAATTCTTCCACGCTTCCAACGTTATACACACGCTGCCTTTCTTTCGGCTGTGGAGAATCAAAGATCAGATCAAAAAAGTAAAACCTATTTCTAGAAAAATCAACGGTTAGCTTATAGGATGGCCCAAGTATTCCTGCAATATATACGGAAAGAGAAAGAAATTCTTTTTCTTCACGGATTGAAACAAGATCATTTTCAACTGAAAACAAGTCCTTTTTCCTGCTAACAACGGACTTAATATGTGAAAGCTGTACAGGTCTTTTGCGAGGACTATTAAGCGGCATTTCGTTCAACTCATTCAAAATCGAAGTGAAAGTCACTGGACCTTTTTTATCGATGATGTCTAGAATTATTTCATACATATTCATTGTAATCATTTCCTTCAAATTTATATCAAAACAAGTAAAATGAATAACATCTAATTAATATAAGTACCATGAAACTTGTCCAAAATCATTCTAAAGAATATCTTTTTTAAAATTATAAGGGATTAAACTTTAAATGAATGTAACAAATGACACGTTCACGAATATTTTACAAAAAAAAAATTAACCCCCAAGCTCCGGGCGGTTAATTTTTATGATTTTTAAGCGTCAGTATTTCTTCTTCAGTTTTTGCAATCTTTAGAAGTTGGCTGTCCATTCTTCGGTTAATTTGTTCAACATGGCTTTGATAGGTCTTTTCGAATCTCGTAATCGCACCTTCAATAGCATTGATAATTTTCGGCTGTTCTCCTAATTTTTGAACTAATTCTTTTATGTCTGTAATATCAATTTGATTTACTGTCACTCGATGCTCAATACTATCTACTTTTTCAAGCCTTGCCAGTCTAGTTTCAATTGTATTAAGTTTCTTTTCGAAATTTTCATTCATATTATGAAGTAGTTGTACTACTTGTTGAAGTTCATTTTCCATGCTGCCATGCCCCCTTATATTTTCTATTGTACCATTATCACCATTCCTATTATGTTTAATATTTTGTCTGTTTCTTGACATTAGCAAACATAATAATAGCCGATAATGCTCAATATAACTTCGAGGAGGTGGATGCTATGGAGCAAAATCAACCAGGCAGTAAACAAATGCCGGATTTTAAAGAATTGACAGATCGAATGATTGCCAAACCTTCTACTTCACCAAAGCTGGTAATCAAAACAAACTTAGATCCTAAAACAATTGCCGATGAAAATCCCTATTATCATCAGCAAGGAAACGACGAAAAAGAATTCACGGAATACTTTGATGAGTGATTCTCAGACTCGATGATGGTATATATTACCAAAATCGAGTCAGTTTCTTTTTAAAGTGCTTTTAATTTGTGAAGGTATAAAATTACGATAAGGGTACCTCAAAAATAACCTTTGTGCCTTTTCCTGGTTTAGATGTAATCGTTAGTTCACCTTGAACTGCACGACTTCTTTCTTCCATGCTGAATAAGCCTACTCCACGTGTCAGCAAACTCATATCAAAGCCTTTCCCATCATCTTCAACCATCACACGCACGATGCCATCTATCTGCCGAATAGTGACAGCCACCTCATCTGCATCAGCATATTTACGTGTATTTGTCAGTGCCTCTTGTATAATTCGGTAAATCGCAATCTCTTTATTCATTGGTAGTCTTTTATCCAATGAACACTCAAAGCGGACATCTATCCCGTAGTGCTCTGAGCAGCGGCTTAAATAACTTCGAATAGCGGGAACTAAACCCAGATCATCAAGTACAGACGGACGAAGTTCCCATGAAATTTCACGAATTTCTTGTATTAAATCGGTAGCTTCTTTTTGCATCTGATCGATTAAAGGATGGTTTATTTGTGATTGTAAAATATTAATCGTTATAAGATGACTATAAAGATTTTGACCGATCCCATCATGTAAATCCCTAGAAAGCCTTTTCCGTTCCTCTTCCTGAACGTCGATCAATTTCAGCGTCATCTCTTGAAGCTCTTCTTCCATTTCCTTTCGTTTCGTAATTTCATAACGAATCGCTAAATACTGATAGGGACTCCCATCCTCTTTAAGAAATGGCACGATGGTTGTATCCACCCAATAATATGAACCATCCTTTGCACGATTTCGTATCTCGCCTTTCCATACATTACCTGAAGAAATCGTTCTCCATAAATTCTTAAAAAACTCCTTAGAATGGTAGCCAGAATTAACAATTCGATGGTCTTCTCCAACTAATTCTTCCCTGGAATATTTAGATATCTCACAAAATTTATCGTTCACATGCTGTATAATCCCTCGTTCATTTGTATACGCAACAATGGCTGATTCATCTAATGCATATTTTAAATCAAATAGCTCTTTGTATGCATTTGCACCATCTGATTGTTGTGGCTTTTCCACGTTGTCACCACCTGTCTTCATCCAAATGAGTATTCATCAATTCTTCTATTTTAATAGCTGCTTTTTGAACGCTCTTTTGTTGTTCTTCCTCGAAAATACGCTTATTCTTTCTTTCCCCGACTAATAAAACACCCTTAGCAATCCCATTGAGATGAATGGGTACCGCATAAGAATGCAATAAGTTTTCAGCTAACATAATCGGATATTCAAGTGCTTTTCCTAATATGTTATTTGGAAAATCAGCAATCATCATCGGCCTGTCTGTTGATATGACACGACCTGCAATTCCCTTTCCATATCGAACTGTTATCCTTTTATATTTGTCATTGCGGTTTCCTGCTGCGACTAGCCATCTAATATTTGGTCCTATTCTATCTTGAAAAGCATAGCCAACAAAATCACATTGTATATGTAATAATAGCTCATCACAAACTCGAGCAATTGATTTATTTTTCATGTCAATAGTCGTCCTTTATAACCCGTATCCTAGTAAACCCTTTTTTAAAGCATAGGCAACTAACTCTGGTCTCGTTTTCATCTGAAGCTTTTCCATTAAATTACCTTTATGTGTTTCGACTGTTTTTACGCTAATGCCCAGTTGTTCAGCGATATCTTTATTGGCATATCCCTTTGCGATTAGTGTAAGCACTTCTCTTTCACGATCTGATAGAATATTAAAGGGATCCGCATCACCATTCTTCGCATTGTTTAAGTACTCTTCCATTAATCGTTTGGTTGCAGACGGATGAAGATAAGCATCTCCGTTTGATACTGATAAAATAGCCTGAATAAGTTCATCATGAGGAGCACTTTTTAAAATACAGCCGGAAGCTCCTGCTTGTATAGCGCGAAACAAATATTCTTCATCATCGTGCATCGTTAATATTAATATAGATATTTCTGGCAATTGTTTCTTTAATTCAGATGTAGCTGAAAGACCATCCTTTCCATGAGGCATGCTCAAATCCATTAAGATCACATCAGGTGTGAGTTCTTTAGCCTTTTCTATCCCCTCATTTCCTTCGGATGCCTCTCCAACCACCTCCATTTGCGGGTGATTATTTAAAAGCATTTTTAATCCCATTCGAACGACAGCATGATCGTCTACAAGCAAAATTTTTATCAAATCCTGTTCCCCCTAAACACGGTTGCCTACGATTGCAACGGTAAAAATAATTTAATAACCGTTCCTTCCCCTATAACTGATGATATGATGCAATTTCCACCAATAATTTTCATTCTTTCTATCATCGCTGCTATCCCAGCTGACTGTTGAACTTCTTTATCTACATCAAAACCCTTACCAAAATCCTTAACAAGGATTTCAAGGCAATCAGACTTCCAGACTACATTGATTTCGATTTGTAGGGAATCAGCATACTTTGCGATATTTACCAATGCTTCTTGACAGACCCGAAACAAAGTCATCCGATGATGTTCGGGTAACCGGCTTTCTGTCCCATCGTTAATGAAATCAACTAAAATACCGTAAGTAGAGGTGTATAGCTTTAAATAGCTTTTCAAGGCAGGAATAAATCCTAATGTCGTTAGAGTTGGAGGATGTAATTCAACCGCTAACAGGCGAACCTCTTGAATGGTCTTTTCCAACAATTCTCCCATTTCGTGGATATATCCTTTCAAACTATCTCCTTCCACACTTGTCTCTAAAAATTGAAATCCAGTAAACACACTATATAATGTCTGCCCTACACCCTCATGCAGTTCTAGGGCGATTCGTTTTATTTCCTCTTCTTGAGATTGAATTATATAAGAGCTAATTTGATTTCTAGAAGGTAAACTCTCCATCGGATTTCCCCTTACCCCTTGTTTTTATAGGCTTAATGTACACAATTCTATCATAATATACCATATAGATTAAAATCTCATTACATCAAACATAATAAGTTAATTTTCCTTATAATAAACATTTCAAAAAAGAATGAAAGTGATAAATATCTTTACAAAAAAATGACCAGCTCTCCTATTGATAAACATGGAAGAGCGGTCATTCTTAGATCCATAGAAGTTCGTATTTCGGACTACTGCAGCCCTGTTTTCTATGACGCTTTTGCAATTTTCACTTGTTTTTTCGCTGTTCTTTGGTAATAGTACCAGTTTAGAGCCATTGAAATGATATATAATGCGATAAAGAAATAAAGTGCTGTTACTGGTGATCCCGTTGCGCTTGTTGACCAGCCAAATAATTGTGGAATAAAATAAGATCCATATGCAGCAAAGGCAGCTGTGATTCCTAATACAGGTGCCGCTTCTTTCGGAACAAAGATCTCTGGGATCATTTGGAATGTTGAACCAGAACCAATACCAGAAGCGAGGAACAAAATTAAGAATGACGCCAGGAATCCTGCAAACTCTTTTGCATTAGTAAAATAAATAACTCCACCTGCACCAATAATCATGACGATAAATACCCAAGCTGTAACAACTGCTCCGCCAAGCTTATCCGAAATCCATCCACCAACAGGTCTTGCTGCTGCTGCTAGTAGAGCACCCAAGAAAGCAAGAGACACATGTTCAGGAAATTGAGAGCGAAGAAGCAGTGGAAAAGCTGCTGAATATCCGATGAATGAACCAAAAGTTGCTACATATAATACGGTCATGATCCATGTATGTTTTCTTTTTAAAACAACAAATTGATCTGCAACTGATTGACTAGTATTTGGAAGATTATCCATTCCAAAATAAGCGACAATCGTCATAATGATAATTGGGATTACCCAGATGAATGCTGCATTTTGCAGCCAAACGGTTTCACCATTAGCCATTACTTGACCTTCTCCAATAAATGCAAACGTGCTAGATGCAATAATAAGCGGTGTAACAAATTGGACAACAGAAACTCCCATGTTTCCTAAGCCGCCATTGATCCCAAGTGCTGTTCCTTTTTCGGATTTTGGGAAGAAGAAACTCAAATTTGATGAAGAAGAAGAAAAGTTTCCTCCACCCAATCCGCAAAGTGCTGCTAACAAGAGCATGACAGAATAGGGTGTTTCTGGGTTTTGCACAGCAAAACCGATTCCGATAGCAGGGATGATTAGTACGGCTGTAGAAAATACCGTCCAGTTTCTACCTCCAAATTTACCAACCCCAAAAGTATAAATAAAACGAAGTGTTGCCCCTACTAGTCCTGGAATCGCAGCCAATGTAAACAATTGCTCTTGTGTATAAGTAAATCCTGCTTCCCCTAAGCTTGCTGCTACTACAGACCAAATTTGCCAAACGATAAAAGCTAGCATTAAGGAAGGCACAGAAATTGAAAGGTTCCTTTTTGCATGCTTTTTACCTGTCTCTTGCCAAAACGTTGGATCTTCTGGTGTCCAGCTTGTAATCCGCTTATTTTTACTCATTGTTCTTCTACCCTTCTAATAATATAGGTTAAATTACTTAACTGGTCATAGGCACTCCACTGCTTGTCCTCAAATAAGACCGTTGAACCAAGGGGGACTGCAAAGAATTTTTGTTGATCAAAGTAGATTCGGACATGTGTATGATCGGGACATAACTCTACTTTTGTAACTTCTTTACGGATGAACGGGGCACGATCATCGCCTTCCTCATCTTGAATCGCTACTTCTACAGCTGCTGACGCTATAAATTCCGATAAACGTTGTAAATTAATGAGTTCCACAGCTGCTGCATCCTTTCTTTACGGGGTAGACGAACATTTTATATCCTTGCAGATACTTCCAAAAATGCTCTCCTCCCCGATCTTCTAAAAATTCTATTACTTCTTCCTCTGACTGAAATCTGCTCATGCCTTTTACCTCGGCAATCACCATTTCGGCATCGTCAATTTGTTTTTCTTCTAAGTACCAATGGAGACGGATCTCTTTAAATAGCTCTGCTAGCATCTCCTGTATATCAGAACCGAAATTTCCTTTCGCCTCTCTTACAAAACAGAAATCCAAAAATGTTTCACTGTTCATACTAGTTCACACCTTCTGTTTTTTATCGCTTTTATAAACGAATAACGCAATTGGGAATACGATCAAGTTTAGTACACAAAAGATAATCGCATTTTCATAGTTTTCAAATTTAAACTGGTGAACCATTTTTTGTGTAAAAACAATATTCAGCGCTAAGCACACAAGCAAAATTCCAAAATATATATGTTTACGATTCATAGCGCTTCACCCTCACTGCGTAAACTGCACCCTTATCAACTTTCACTTCGATGGTCGGTAATGGACGTCTTGGCGGTCCTGCAGTTGGTGCCCCTGTTTCAACATCGAATTTGCCATGGTGACATGGACAGAGCATTTCACCTTTTTCCTTTTGCCAAAAAACCGGACACTGTAAATGTGTACAAGCACTGTTATAGGCAACAAACTTTTCTTCTGACAGCCTTATTAAAATCGCATCATCATGCTCGCCAGGAAACTTAAAGTCTACCGCTTCCCCTACAGCTATTTTGTTTAAATCTGCAATTTTTTTGTGGGGATACTCTTTATCTCCTAAACCCATTAATTCTTTCGCTGCAACAGCTCCCCATGGAAGAGAAGAGACAGCGAATACTCCAGCTGCGCCTACAATGGTTTTCATGAATCCGCGTCGATCTAATTTTCTTTCATTGTTGCGATTTATATTATGTGTGTAATTATCTTCATCAAAGGGGATCCTATTATTTTTGTCTGACATGATTAATCCCTCCTAAAACAATTTCGTTACGCCTTGTAATATACCAGGCAAATTGACTTTTACGTTCGTTTCACTTTCTAAATGCATGCTTGCAACCCATTTACCGTTATCCAAGTTAAATTGCTTTTGTTTTGCTTCGATCTCTTCATCTGTTAGCCATTGAAGCGTATTTGACGGACAAACACTAGCACACATTGGTGGAATACCATCTTTCGTACGATCAATACAGAGGTCACATTTATACATCAGATTTTGTTCTGTATCAAACTTAGGAATTCCATAAGGACAGGCAATCGTACAGTTTTGACAGCCGATACATTTTTCCACAAGAGCTGAAAGAACAGCTCCTGTTTCATGAATTTGAATCGCTTGTGCCGGACAGCTTCTTGCACAGGCCGGGTTCACACAGTGAAGACACATAAGCGGCATCGTTTGTCTGTTAACAAGCGGATTAACATCATAGACATAGTTTCGGTTTCTTTCATCATGCCCGCCGCACTGTGTGCAGGCAGCGAGGCATGAACGGCAGCCGATACAATTTTCAAGTTCTAAATATAGCCTTTTCTTCATTTATTGCACCTTCTTTACTGCTACTTTTTCGATCTGTGCAGCACACGCTTTAAATTCAGGCATTCTTGACATCGGATCAAGAGCTGCAATCGTTAATAGATTAATAGAATCTTCGTGACCAAAGTGATATGGTACAAACACAGTATCTTTCCGAATGGCTTCAGTAATTTTTACTTTATACACCGCTTCTCCTCTTCTTGTAAAAAGGCGGACACGTTCTTCATGCTTGATTTTATATTTTTCAGCTGTTTCTGGATGTACCTCAACAAATGGTTCTGGGCACATATCATATAAAAACTTTATACGTCTTGTTTGATTTCCTGATAAGTAATGGAACACGACACGGCCTGTTGTTAATCGCAGCGGGTAGTTTTCATCAGGTTCTTCAGCCGGCGGACGGTATGGCAATGCGCAAATTTTTGCTTTTCCATCTGGATGATAGAATTTTTTATCTAAGAACATATGCGGTGTTCCTGGGTCATCTTCACTTTTACAAGGCCAGAACACTCCATCTTGTTTCTCAATTTTGTCCCATGTTGCACCAGAATAGTCTGCATATCCGCCTTTCGTTGCTCCTCTAAATTCATCTGCAACATCTTTAGCAGTTTTTAAGTGCGAGAAGTATTTTCCTTTTCCTAACCGTTCTGCTAACTCTACTTGAATCTGCCAGTCAGGCTTAGACTCTCCTACAGGCTCCTGAGCTTTGTTAATTTTGATAATGCGTCCTTCAATATTTGTCACTGTTCCTTCATCCTCGGACCATGTAACAGCTGGCAGTACGACATCTGCAAATTCAGCTGACTCAGATAGATAGAAATCAGAACATACCATGAAATCAAGACCTTTTAATGCTTTACGGACAAAGTTCTGATTTGGCGCAGATACTGCTGGGTTTGAACATAATAGATATAATCCGCGTATTTCTTTTTGATCCATTAATTCGAACATTTCATATGCGGATACACCTGGTTTTGGCATTTCTTCCGGAGTGATCCCCCAGAAATTGCACACTTCTTTAACATGTTCCGGGTTTGTTAGCTTACGGTAACCTGGAAGCAAATCCGATTTTTGACCGTGCTCACGGCCTCCTTGGCCATTACCTTGACCTGTGAATGTGGCAACACCGGATTTAGGACGGCCAATTTTGCCCGTAACTAAAGCCATATTTGTATAAGCAGACACATTATCTACACCCTTATGCTGCTGCTCAACACCACGAGCAAACATCACAACCGCATTAGGGGCTTTTCCGTAGATTTCTGCTGCACGGATAATTTTTTCAGGAGCAACTCCTGTTAACTCGCTTGTATATTCTGGAGTAAATTGTTTAACAAGCTCTTTTGTTTCTTCAAAACCATTTGTGTGATTGTTCACAAATTGTTCATCTGCAAAGCCGTTTTGGATTAATAAGTTAAGTATTCCATTAGCCAATGCAAGGTCTGTACCTGGCATCAAATCAAGGTGCAAATCAGCTCTTCTTGCAATCGGCGTTTCACGAGGATCTACTACAATGATATAGCCTCCTCTTTCCTGTACGTTCCAAATGCGGAACATAGAAGTTGGATGACATTCAGCTGTATTGCTTCCTGCTATAAACAAGCAGTCTGTCTCATGGATATCTGTCCAAGGTAATGTTGAACCGCGGTCCACACCGAATGAACGAAGGAATCCACCTGCTGCACTAGACATACAGAATCTTCCGTTATAATCAATATAGCGTGTTCCAAGAGCGACACGAGCAAACTTGCCTGTTAGGTAGCACTTTTCATTTGTCATTGACACGCCGCTAAAGACGGACAGGCTGTCTTTCCCATATTCCTTCTGAAGCTTTTGGAAGTTTTGAGCGATTAGATCGTAGGCTTCATCCCAACTTGCTTCTCTAAATCCTTTTGTCGTTCCCTTTAATGAAGCATCGTCACGAATTAAAGGTTTCAAGATACGATCATCATGGTTTGTTTGCTGATAGGCTGTAACTCCTTTAGGACACATTTTTCCGACTGTCACCGGCCAGCTGTAACGAGGTTCCACCCCGATAATTTTATTGGTTTTTGTATTTACACGTAAATTCATCCCGCAATAGCTGCAATGTGTCTTTACAAGTGTTTCATTAGGATGAACAACGTTTTGAACTTCTTTAAAAAATTTATCCCTTTGCATTTTGGTTTGCCTCCTTCACCTTTACTTCATGTGTAGGGAATCCTGAGAATTGAGCAATACGATATTTCCTGCGGCAAGGCAGACACAACTCTGCAAGATGGAAATCTTCCTTTTTAAATTCAATTTCGTTCGTTGCTAAAACGCTCAGCACATCTTGTGATTGTTCAGTTGATACAAATTCTTCTCCGCAAACTTTACAAGGTTTCATTGATTGTTCTCCGTAGTGTTCTCTGTAATTTCTTGCAAGCACACTCATTGGTCTGAATGGGATATGTGCCAGCTTGCCAAAAGGCAGGTAGATTAATGTAATAATGACAGAATACTGATGGATTAAGGACATTACTGAATGTCCCCAGCCATGTAAGAACATGTTGATAAATGTTAGTGCAAGTCCTGTAATACTTACGAATAGCAATAGGTATAGCGGCATAAAATCGTACATAAATTTCTGCTCTGCACGAGCCTGCATATTCTTTAAGCGACGGTAAAGCGCCATTGTCACACCAGCAATTACCATAATAGCCGAGATATTTAATGCATTATAAGAAAGGTAGGCAATAAAACCATCAGCTGGAATTGTAATTAAGCTAATCCCCATTGCAACGATCGTATAATAACCATTTTCCGGCATTGTAAAATACATCCAGCCAAACACAAGAGGAAATGTTACTAAACAAGCTAACACGCAGCCCCAGCCTATTAATAAATGCTGTGTCCAACGATATACTCCTCGATTCCAAATAAATCTGTAAGTTGCTAAATGCTCTACTGTTGTTTGTGGTGTTGTTTTTCTAAAAAGCAGCTTTAAACCTTTTTTGATAAAAACTTTTGTAGGCGGCCTTTCTCCCCAAGCGATAAATCGGTAAAAGAATCCGCCTAAAAATACAATTGTTCCAACCATGTATCCATATAAATTTAGGTCAACATGCGTAAACATTCTCGTTCCGATAAAAGTTAAAATTGCAAGTCCGAGCACTGAGATAAACATTGATTTTGCAAAATGTGAGGCAAATGCGTGATTTATGGAATGTTCTTTTTTGACTTTTGGTTTCGTGGCAACTTGTGCTTCCATTGTTGGTCCTCCTTGAATCAATTAAGTTAGTATCATTGTAAAAGGAATTGTTTTTTTGCCGTATCGGGGAATTTCCCTATCGGATGAGTAAAACTCCCTTACCAGCCAATTTCCACGATACTAAAGCTGACAAAACCCTTGATATACAAGGGTTTTATCTAATGTGGCAGATTTGTTACGAATTCAATTTACTATGCAAAACGATCAATTTGCACAAAAAAAGTCCATGCAAAGTATGCATGAACTTTCTACCTGCTCATATCGCCAACAAAAAGAATATAGGCGAGAAATACGATTAAAACTAAAGTAAATCCCACTGTAAATATACTTCTAAGAGCAGCCTTCCAATTATAAATTCCTGAAAAGCCGATTATTCCTAGGAGCAAAACCGTTAAAGCAAAATACAACGCAATTTCAAGGGGATGAATACCAATCCACATGATAATTCGGTAACTAATTGAATGAAATGACAAAATAATGACAAATACTCCACAAACCCATGACATATAAAAGGACAAACGATTTATGGATTCTGCCATGATCTCATCCCCCTTTTATCACAGTAAAAAGATACGTTTTCTCCTTACACTCTAATACAGTGAGAACTCACCAATAAAGCGTTGTCCTATAATTCTTGGCATTGGCGGTAATGTAACAACCGTCAAGGAGCCAGCGGGCACTTCAGTTAGGCCAGCATCCCTAATGGAATAGAAGCCATTTTCCTTAAGCTTCTGCAGCTGATCATCACTGCCTTTCAGAACAATTTTACTCATTCCTGATTGATACCATTCCACGAAATAATTAAAGTAATCAGGAAATTGACAATTGTTTGCACTTACCATATTTATCGTTGAAATGGTTGCGGCATGGGCAACCTGAGCTGCAACCTTTCCTGGCCTCATTTCTAAGTCACTATTCACAACAAAATATTGAACAATATCGTTATCCATGAATACCCCTCCTGCCATTTCAGTTGTTTGCCTTATAATCATTTATACGGTTAAAGGAGGATTCTTATGTTTTTTCATTGTGAATTGAAAAATATCGATATTTATCCTTTTTTTATATTACTGTTATATTACAAAGTTTACGTTTTGGATACCTGTCCCTTGATATATAAGGGTTTATACAAGTTGGTAAATTTTAGACGATGTCTCTATTATTCTAGCATGATAATGTAAGGGAGAGCTTTCAAGGAGGTATTTATTATGAAAAAACTAGTATCAGTCGTAGCATTTTTCACATTAATGTTTGGGATTCAAAGCAGTACATTAGCGGCAACATCACATACTGTAACAAAAGGTGATACTTACTGGAAAATTGCTTCAAAATACGGAGTTCCTGTACAAAAATTAATGGCATCAAACAATGCTAAGAGCAGCTATTTAGATATTGGTCAAAAAGTGGCAGTTCCTGCAACAACTGTAACAAGCGCAGAAAAAGATTTACTAGCGAGATTAGTAGAAGCAGAAGCAAAAGGTGAGCCTTATGCAGGCAAAGTTGCTGTTGCAACGGTTGTATTAAATCGAGTTGACAGTGATATTTTTCCAAATTCTATACATGCAGTCATTTATCAAGCTGGGCAATTTACTCCTGTAAGTAATGGAGAAATTAATAATCCTGCAAGCGCAGAATCGAAACATGCAGTAAATGAAGCAATTGCATTCCGCGGGCAAGGAAACGGGTCTCTTTACTTTTATAACCCAAGCAAAACATCCAACCAGTGGCTTCGTACAAAGGCAGTTACGACTACCATTGGTAACCATGTATTCGCAAAATAAGCACTCCATTTGGGGTGCTTTTTTACTTTAACTTTTTCGATTACTAGAAGATATCGAAAACATATCATAGAGTTTACTGAGCTTTTTTATAAACTCCTCGTACTGAAAGACTGTAGATTGATTGAACCACTTTCTTACACTTTCAACAACCCATAGAGGCACTGGTTTCCCTTCAATAAGGTGATAATAATCTTCATACCCTCTCTTTAAGTATTCCCAACGGTAATCATTTCCTTCTTTCATATATTCTGAAACATCAACTATCTTTGCCCTGCCATTATGCATTAATATATTTTTCAAATGAATGTCCCTTGGATTCAATCCCTTTTCTATTACTTCACTACGTGCATTTTCCACATCAATGATTACTTGTTTAGGGATAGGGATTCCTCTTACAACACAATCATATAAAGTAACGCCCTCTTCAAAACTTATAATCATATAATTTACGCCGCTGCCATAGCAGTGCGGATAAAAATTTGATTCTCCTATATTTCTATAAACGTCAAGTTCCATTTTTAATTTATCACATTTTTCGTTTGCAAAAACTTTAATCGCTTTGTCTGGAGCTGGCAAGAAACGAAAGACTGCAGCATCTGTTCCAGCGGCAATTAATTTCAAATCTTTATGATCCCCTTTTATTTTTACCTGTTCATTATTGGGAGATGACTGTACTTCTATACGCCTAACAGCCTTTTCTATTAATATTTTTTCATGATTCATCCATTCACAACCTTTGATAATTCTTGATGACCAAAATAAAAACAGCGGTCGGGAAATGTCACGATCCGCTGTTTCCATTATATATTGATATGTGATTTTTTACATAAATAAGGACTCAATTTATTTAATTTTTAAATATTGCTCTATAAGCCTATTTAAGCGCTGTAAATGAAAGGAGTACTCAAAGATTGACGAACCTAT
Organism: Robertmurraya dakarensis; assembly: GCF_900156875.1. GTDB lineage: Bacteria > Bacillota > Bacilli > Bacillales > Cytobacillaceae > Robertmurraya > Robertmurraya dakarensis. The sequence goes on from NZ_LT707409.1 coordinate 1,622,975, forward strand.
CGTAATTAAGCGCTGCTTATCCCTGCGGTCTTCCGCTTCTATATTAAGGACATCTTCTAGAAATGTCCCGCTATCTTCCAATATATCTTTTCTAAGATGACCTTCATTCGTTTTTACCTTTCCTTGATATTTTAGCAGCAAATATTCATGTTGTTTCGTTAAAGCTTCTAAGTGTTGATCAAAAAAGACATTAATCTCATTATTTTTTTTGATTTGAAAATAATGTTCTTCAATAATTTCTAAAACTTCCTCTCCTTGCTGCAGACATCTTAGCATTTGCTTAAAGACGACGATTTCTCTCGTATCTAGAGGGTTTAATTTGGCCATTTTGGATCTTTCTTCATTAAATAGATTAAAAAGTTCCTCTAATTTATTGATATCTTTCGTTAAACGATCAAATTCTTCTTTATAAGACTTTTCTGTGAGCTCATCAGATATGGCTGTTCTGATTAATAATGACATATTCTGAAAAACCTTTTCACTATTCTCTAGGTAATTCTTTTTATATTTTGGAGGGAAGATAGTTAGATTCACCAAAAAGGCTGAGCTAATTCCTATTAAAATGATTAAAAACCGGTTAATGGCAAACATCCAATCCTCAGTACCGGTAGCACTCATGACAGCAAGCACCGTTACTAATGTCAGAGCAATATTACTTTCCATTTTCAGCTGCAAGCATACCAAGATCACCATAATCATGACTAGCCCAATAATAATAGGATCATTTCCAATAAAATGAATTGCAAATAATGCAACCGCTGCACCGAGAGTATTCGTGATGAGCTGATCTAAGAAATATTTCCAAGTACGATAAATGGATGGCTGAACTGCGAAAATGGCAGCCACTCCCGCAAACGCAGCCTGCTCCAGCTGTAGAAAATAACATATGTATAAAGCCACTGTTACAGAAATTCCTGTTTTTAAAATCCGCGGTCCTAAAGTCAAAATAATTCATATCCTCTTTTCTATTCAAATCTATTATGTTAATCATATTATAATGCAAAATGAAAAAACTTCAGCACCAAAATGCTGAAGTTTTTGAAGCTACCTTAGAGTGTGCTTTAATACTTTTCCTGAAGCAGTCTTCGGTAATTCTTCCATAAATTCAAATAATTCCGGGACTTTGAACTTTGCTAAATACTGTTTGCAATAAGAGCGAATAGCATCCGTACTGTCATCGTTCAAAGTATCTGATACGATGATTGCTTTAACTCTTTCTCCAAAGATTTCATCCGGTACAGCAACAACCGCTGCTTCAATTATCTCCGGGTGTTTCTTTAAAACATCTTCAACCTCGATGGAAAATATCTTTTCTCCACCTCTATTAATCATATCTTTTTTACGATCCATGATATAGATAAAACCATCTTCATCTACTTTTGCGAGATCTCCTGATCGCCAGTATCCATCAATGAAAGAGGTTTTGTTTGCTTCAGGATTATCCCAATATTCCCCGATTACCATTGGCCCCTTGATGAGCAGTTCTCCAATTTCATTTACACCCGCCTCGTTGTCATGATCATCAACAATCTTCACATCACCAGTTTCCACTGGCAGTCCCACCGATGTCGCTTTTGACATTGGGTAGCTTGCGGGCATAATCGTTGTAGGCGATGTAGTTTCTGTTGCTCCATAAACGTTATGATAGGTAGCATTCGGAAACACTTGCTTTAGCATTTCTAACGTTTGCTGATAAATAGGAGAACCACCGTATCCGACCATTTTCACAAAATCAAAAGAATACTCCTTTAATAATGGACTTGTCGCCATCATTGCAAAGATAGTAGGAACATTCAATTGAAAATTCACCTTGTATTCATAGCATTGCTTAATATACTTTTCGTTTTGATAGGTCTTTAGAATCACCATCGATCCACCAATATATAAGATATGAAGAAATTGTGCTACCAAACCAGTAACATGAAAAAAAGGGACGGCAAGCATAGTCCGTACATCCTCGGTTGAGTTATAAGCGCGCTGAAAATGCATGATACTATGAATGACGTTAATATGACTGATTGTTGCCCCTTTTGGACGGCCTGTTGTACCTGAAGTATATAAAAGAAAAGCTGGATCCGTTTCAGTCAACTCAACCTCTTTTGGTGGCTGCTGCTCAGCTAAGAGGGTAGAGAAACGATCATACTTGGCAGACGCATTACCGATACATACTAAATTTTTAGTGTATGGCATTACTTCGCTGTCGTATTGGTTACATTCCTCAACCAAAGAGCAAAGCTCTTCATCTGCAATAATTAATTTTGGTTTTGAATGGCTAAGTATATAAGTAATTTCAGGTGCTGTGAGCTTAATATTAACCGGAACCATGATGATTCCACTCTTGATACATGCTAGCACGACGGTGGCAAATTCAAAGCGATTACTAATTAAAGAAACAATCCGATCGCCCTTTTGGATATTATATTTATTTTGCATAGCTGCAATTAGAGCATCAGACTCTTTATCCAATTCCTGATAAGTCATATATCCGCCATCTAAAATCAATGCATCTTTATTTCCGAATTTGCTAACCGTATTTTTCACAACTTCTCTTAATGTAGAAGGTCTGTTTGCAAACACTTTCACATTCTCTCTTCCAAAGAGAGTTACTTTTGTTATATCTTTTACTTCCAAAGAGAACCCCCTCCCTTACGCACTGAAAATGTTTCTTGGATTATCAACCAAGATTGCATCAATATCCCCATCTGTAACACGGCTTTCTTTTAAAACAGGAATAATATTTTTGAAAATATGGTCAATTCCCCAATTTTCTACCATCGCTGCCATTTCTTCTGGCCATTGAGGTTCAGCACCTAACCAAATGTTTACGGTATCATGTGATAGGGTTATTTGATTAGCGTATCCTCTTCCAATAAGTCCGACTAACACTGCGATTCTTTCACTATCAAGAGGCGTACCAACAAGGCCTTCAAGTCCTACACGGTCAAATCCTACATATACACCGTGCTTAAGAGTATCAAGCTGATAACGGATATCTGTGTTCCCACACATATGTCCAACAACTGTTTTCTTAGGGTCGGCTCCGGCTTCAACCAATAATGCAGCCTGTTCTGGACCCATCGTTCCTTCCTGAGTATGTGTAATGATTGGAACACCCGTTGCTTGTTGTGCTTTAGCTGCTACTTTGATCATCAATTTTTCATAATCGGTAATGGTATCTTTGCTTGTCCCTAATTTAATCACACCAGGCCTAATCCCTGTTTTTCCAATCCCATTCGTAATTTCACCGACAAGTAGCTCATATAGTTCTTGTTCAGCTACTCCTAGTGTCTGCTTGAATTTGAAATAGGCTGGTGCCCCTTCACCTTCATAATAATATCCTGTGGAACAAATAATATGGATTCCGCTTTGTTCAGAAATCTCCTTTAAGATCTCAGGCTCACGTCCACAATCATTAGGAGTTGCATCCACGATTGTTTTTACACCCTGAGCCTTTGCTTTATTTGCAACTTCCACTCCGAGTCTTACCAGCTCAGAACGTTCTTTTACGTGGACAGTGTTTCCATAATAGCCAGGAAATCCGAAACAAAAGTGCTCGTGCATTAATGTTTTTCCTAGTTGGTCAGATGACACCGGTCCTAATACCGTATTTACCAATTTACTCATCAAATTACCTCCTAAAAATGTTTTTCAAAAATACATTTACTTAGTTGTCTATTAATTTTATATGATATTCTAGGCTGCTATTATTCTACTTTTAATAATATTACGAAAATTCTTTAAGTTCAATAAATTACCTTTTTTCTTTTATATAGTTCAATAGTCATTGTTTCTAGTTATCAGACTTCACAAATTAAATAGGAATAAAATCAAGTTCTCTACTAAACAATAAACTGATGCCCTCATCATAATGTTAAATTTAAATGGAGGTTCGAAATGAGATTTTCATGGATGCTCGCATTCCTTCTCCTCGTACAGCAAAGCGGTCCCGCTATAAATTTGGTACTTGAAGAAAAAGGAGATGTCATTGCTGTTGTCAATAGAGAGGAATTTACAATGCCCGTTCCAGGATTAGAAACTGTAGTTAATAGGGAAAAGCTTAATGAACTTTTAGATCAATTAGATCAGCAAATTCGAAAACCAGCGGTCAATGCATCGCTTGATCATTTTGGAAGAATCATCCCCGAACAAGCAGGTTATAAGTTCAATCGGGAAGCTTTCCTAAATCAATTTTATGAGTATTTTTACTCGAATAGTTCGTTAAAAATAGAAGTACCTACATCAGTTATCTACCCTAGAGTGGACAGTGAACTACTTTCAGATATTAAAGTAAAACGAATCGGTCAGTATATTACGTATTATAATTCTAGAAATACATCACGTGCGAAAAACATTTCATTGGCTGTGGAAGCAATTAATAATCAGGTTGTGTTTCCCGGAGAATCATTTTCATTCAATAAAATTGTTGGAAAGAGGACAGAAGCTAGAGGATACATGAAAGCTCCTGAGATCATAAAAGGGAAAGTAATAGAAGGAATAGGCGGAGGAATCTGTCAGGTGTCATCGACCTTATTTAATGCGATCGATCGTTCGGGTGTTAAGATTATCGAGCGCTACTCTCATAGCAAACGAGTACCGTATGTTCCACCTGGCAGAGATGCGACTGTCAGCTGGTACGGGCCGGATTTTATATTTAAGAATGATTATAATCAGCCGATACTAATTCGGGCCAGAGCAATGGAAGGAAAGGTAGTTGTCTTTATTTACTCCTCAGAAGACATTAATTATGAACCCAAAAATGTACCTGGCGGTTTATTCAACATACTTAGCCATTAAGAAATGACAGTAAAGAACTCACTGTCATTTCTAATGGAATGCCAACTCTTTTCTGTGAGAGGATAACCAGTTTCGTGTTGCTGAAATCAACTCATTAAAATGTGCTGTGGATGAGAATGTATGGTTAGCATTAGCAATAATCTTTCTTTCACTTGAACCTGCCGTTCTTTGAAGAAAAGCTTGATAATATAACTCACTGTATTCGACAGGGATTTCATCATCACCAGATCCGTGCAAAATTAGGACATCCCCTGAAAATGCATGCAATTCTGTCAGAGGGCTAAACATGGATAAGGATTCAAAATACTTTTTTTCAAAAGAATAGCCTAAATAATCTACTGGGATTGATTTTTTAATGGAAGGGATGTTATGAACTCCTACAATATTAATAATGTCCCTGAATGGCTTGGCAACTGCTGACCATATTACCAAATTTCGAACGCGTTGATCACGTACAGCTGTAAGTACAGCAGTAGCACCGCCTAGGCTGTGGCCTAGAAGATAGATTTGATTCTTGTCTACTTTGGAAAGCTTTTCTCCAAAATCTATTACAGAACGCGTTTGATCAATAAAATCATCTAGTCCTGTTTGACCGTAAACTCCTTCGCTTTCTCCGCAGCCGCTATAATCAAACCTTAAGACGATGCTCGGATCTTTTGTTAACTCCATTGCCGCCTTAACGAACAATCGATCAACGCCAATTCTGCTCCCAACGAACCCATGACAGATAATAATTAGTGGATATTCAGCGAGTGAAGACGATTGTTCATTTGGATAATGAATTGTTCCAGTAAGTTCTTTATTTTTCCATGGTATAGTGACTTGTGTTGCCATTGCTCTCAGCCCTTTCAGCATGTTTGGTTTTAATTCCGAGTATTTTTATAAGAATACTATAAATCATACTAAAAGATCCGTCAACCATATTTGTTTTCAGGGTGGTCCTTAATTGTTTTACCATAATGTATAAATTTGTTTAATAATAAGGAAATTAGAAAGAGACAATATACGCTTTGAGGTGTAAAAATGAAAAAGTTGATTCGAATTTTAATCATTTTTGTTATTTTACTAACCTTCCCTCAGGTCTCCTATGTAAATGCAGAAAATGAAAAAGACATAAAAGCTGCATTCATACGTGATGGCAACCTTTGGACGGTTATCAATTCGAAGGAAACAGAAATTACGCAGTCAGGTCACATCCATGGACCTTTATGGTCATATGATGGAAGCTGGATTCTCTATCAAAAGCAAGCCCCCTCGCAATTCGAAGAGGAGCAGACTCAAAATGAAATCTGGGTGTATAATACAAAAACGGAAGAAAAAAAGAAGGTTTTTGATGATGGCTATAATCCACAATGGTCGCCAATAAAGAATATGATTGCCTTTCAGGACAATGGTGTGTTAAATATTTCTGATTTGGAAAAATTCCACAATTTCGCATTAGGTATCTCTAGTTATGAATGGTTTCCAGACGGCGAAAAGATTTTACTTTCTTCACAAGCAAATCTAGAACCAAATGGTTGGACAAACCCTGTTCTATACACTAAAGAAGTGCCGGACTTTTTTGAAAACGAAAACCTCTTTGGAAATGTTCACGAGTTGTTTACCATTCCAGGTAAACTTCAAGTAGATAATAAAAATATTATGTCAATTAATGCGCATTCCTTTTTCTTTTCACCAAGTGGAAAATGGGTATCCTTAATTGTTTCTCCCACTGCTTCTATGGCAATGGATAGTAATATGCTCTGTGCCATAACGGCAGACGGTGAAAAATTTGAGGTTCTAGATGAAATGATTTATCACATTGGTAAACCTAAGTGGGCTCCTTCGAAGGATATTTTAGCGTATATTGCTGGAGGGGGACGAATCGTTTTTGGGTTTAAAGATAAAAACCTTAAATATAAAGAATTCCCTGTCTCTTCATTAACACCAAACAACTATGCCGAGCTTAATTTTACTTGGGTTAACGATGAGACTCTCATTACATCCAGGGTAGAAGCACGTGAATGGTCTAATGAAGTTTCCGAACATCCGCTGCCATCACTTTATACCATTAACTTACAGAATAACCAGCAAACAAAAATAATGGAGCATCCAGCAAGTCTAGGGGATTACGATCCACAATTTTTAAAAAATGAAAAAAAGCTTGTCTGGTTCCGAGGGAAATCAATAACAGACAACAATCGTAATATTTGGATTTCAGACCAAGACGGTTCCAATTCTAAATTATGGTTAAAAAACGTTGAAGAGATTGTATTTTATGAATGAAAGATCATGAAGTAAGCTGTTTTTCGGGTCATCACAGTAAGAGTGATGACCCCTAAACATTTAATCTCCAATTATTTCAATTATCTTCGCTAACAAGTCCTCACCGGTCAAGACTAATGGACCGCCGCCTTGTGCTGCTGATTCGCTCCACCACCCTTGCCGTTTATTAAAGGCAGAATTTGGGCAGCGATAGATTTCATGTTTAATTTTCCTTTTGCACCTCGAACGCAGACAAATTGCAGTCCCCCCTCACTTTCCGTTATGAAAAAGACTTCGGTACCAGCATCTATGTTCACCATTATTTTCGCAAGTTTCTGCAGTTCTTTAACATTCCGGTTTTGGAAGACCTTTCCCATTACTTGAAACCCGTTCTTAAAAATACTTTGCTTTAACAGTTCTCGTGCTTCATATTCTAATAATTCCTCTTTCAATCCTTCAATTATCTTTTCCTGATGCTTTCCATTTTGTAATAAACGTGTGACCGCGACTGTCATCTCTTGTTCTGGAGAACTTAAAAGCTTGTTCAAATCCTGCAAGACTTTATGTTTATGGTGAAATTGTTTTATCACTCGATTTCCGCATATAAATTGCAGTCGTATGTTTTTCTTTTGTCTTTCCATGTTTAATACTTTAAGAGCCTGAACTTGCCCTGTTGAAGAAGGGTGGATTCCTCCACAACCGTTATAATCAAATTCCGGAATAATCACGAGACGAATATTCTCTGAAACAGAAAGCTGCTTCCTGAGAGTATAGTTGACTGCTTCCTCCATCGTAACCCATTTCGTTTCAATCTGACGGTTCTCTAATATGATTTCATTTGCACGTCTCTCTGCTTGCAGCACCATATCGTCCGATAGATTTTCAGTATTGAGATCAATCGTACAGAATTCTCTACCGAGATGAAAGCTTACCGTTACTATTTCAAATAGTTCTACAAAGGATGCAGTTAAAATATGCTGGCCGTTATGCTGCTGCATATGATCAAAGCGCCGGTCCCAATTAATTTTCCCTTTTATTAAATCCAATCGTGATAACGGCTCTTTAACAAAATGCCTGATCTCACCCTCCACTTCCTCGACATTTACCACTTCGATTCCATTAAGAATACCTGTATCAAATGGCTGCCCGCCTCCTGTTGGATAAAAGGCGGTTTGTTCTAAGACAACATACGTGTTCCCTTTTTGATCCTGCTGCTGTCTTATTCCTCTAGTTTGAAACTCCTCTATGTATGCATCTTGATAAAATAATCTTTCGTTCAAAATAATCCCCTCTTTAGTAACTAGAATACTTTTAATTATAGCTAAAATATATACCAATCAAAAATACCACAGCCATAAGAACTGTGGTATTTTTGATTACCTTTCTGGAATCAATACTTTATAGGTAACTTTCTATCCAAAGAAGGAACAAACCTTCTTCGTTAATCCTTCTTGTATAAATGACATGCAACGAAATGATCTTTATCGATTTCTTGCCATTCTGGTTTGATTTCTGCGCACACATCCATTGCCGCTGGACAGCGGGTTCTAAACACACACCCACTCGGTGGATTAATTGGAGACGGCAGATCACCTTCAAGAATAATTCTTTCACGCTGATCCTCCACATCGGGGTCTGGAATTGGAATAGCGGATAGAAGAGCTTTTGTATATGGATGAAGAGGATTGGTATACAATTGATTGCTGGATGTTAGTTCCACAAGATTTCCTAAGTACATCACCCCGATCCGATCACTAATTTGCTTAACCATTGAAAGATCATGGGCAATAAATAAATACGTTAATCCTTTTTCTCTTTGAAGCTTTTTTAATAAATTAACCACTTGGGCCTGCACGGACACATCAAGTGCAGAGATCGGTTCATCTGCAATGATAAATTCAGGATTTAGTGCTAGTGCACGTGCAATCCCTATTCTCTGTCTCTGCCCGCCGCTAAATTCATGTGGATAGCGATTGGCATGATCTCGGTTTAACCCTACATCCTCAAGCAGCTGATACACACGTTCTAGCCGCTCTTGTTTATTCGGCAGTATCCCATGAACCTCCATTGGTTCCGAAATAATTTCACGTACAGTTGAACGTGGATTTAGAGACGCGTAAGGATCCTGGAAAATCATTTGTATTTTTTGATGCAGGGTAAATTTCTCTTTTTTATTTAAAGAATGAACGTTTTTCCCATCAAAAACTACATCTCCATCCGTTTGATCATATAGGCCCATAATGGTTCTTCCCGCTGTCGATTTACCACATCCAGATTCACCAACAATACCAAACGTTTCCCCTTTAAAAACCTTAAATGTAACACCATCAACCGCCTTAAGCGTTTCTTTCTTTGATAGAAAAAAATATTTTTTTAGGTTGTTAACTTCTAGAAGTACTTTTTTCTCCAATTTTTTCTTCCTCCAAATCTACCAATAACGGCTTGCTGCACAAAGCTCTTTTTCGTAAATCGTTCCTTCTAAACTAATAATCTCAATACTTTTTCCTGTCTTTGGAGAATGGATCATTTTACCATCACCATAGTATATTCCTACATGATGAAGCTTACCTTTCCCTTCATCATAAGCAAAAAAGAGAAGATCTCCTGGTTCTATTTCTGCTAACTTAATACTTTTACCATTCTTTGCTTGATCTGTTGCATCTCTCGGAATGATATAGCCATTTGCTTTACACATGTTATAGCTGAATCCTGAGCAATCATATCCATAACTGCTCATCCCGCCCCAAAAATAAGGAAGGTCTAAAAATTGTTCTCCCGCTGCAACAATATCGGGACCTGTTCCCTTCCATCTTTCTTTGAAACTTGGATATTGTATGACACTAGAGTTTTTTAGCATTCCATAACCAGTAGGTGTTAGGACTTTTATCCAATCACCCTCAACACCTTCTACTGGTAATATCGTTTGGTAACTTAGCTCTATTAAGGGCTGAATATCCTCGCTATATAGCTCAGCTTTCTTGCTTGTTACAACCGCAATTGGTGAGGATTGTACATTCCAATCAACTGCTTGAGTAATCTGAGCTTTCGGAACCCATCCAGGGTATCCTCTTTCATCCTTAGAAGACGTTTGGTTTAGAAGGATAACGTTTGCCCATTCATCTTTCTCACCAATGATCAATACTTCTTCCCCATATAAAGCTTGAGTTTGGACCAGATTTGCATCACATAATTCTAAAAGCTTTTCATAGTCTAAGCTATCAATCCAGTCTTGAACATTAGTTGTACTTGTTAAAGCCTGTTCATCAATCATTCTAGGTGAATCGGCATTTGTCCATATTGTTGAAACTGGAACATTCACGACCCCTTTTCTATCCACGAGGAACTCCCCCTTCAGTCTCGATGCTTTCTATTCCTAAGCCCGCCTTTTCAGAAAATGTAATCTTTCTGCCATTATATCGAATGCCGCCTTTTACAATATCTTTTGCTAGCATTAGCGGCGCATCAAAATCAAATCGGGTAATATTCTTTTTGCTAGCTGCAAAATGTGCAGCTGCTGTAATGCCTAATCTTGTTTCTATCATACTCCCAACCATACATTCCATTCCATTAAGTTCTGCTAATTGGTTAATAATGGTTGCTTGATAAATCCCGCCTGATTTCATTAATTTAATATTGATAGAATCTGCACTTCTAGTTTTGACCACTTCAAAGGCTTGTTTTGGGGTAAACACACTTTCATCTGCCATAATCAGCGTATCTACTGCATCTGTTACCTTTTTAAGGCCTTCGATATCATGCGCTTTTACCGGCTGCTCCACTAACTCAATATCAAATCCAAGATCTTCCATTTTCCGAATAATCTTAATCGCATCTTTCGGTGTCCATCCTTGGTTCGCATCAAGCCTAATTTTAATATCCTTACCTACTACCTTTCTTATTTCGGAAATACGAGTAAGATCGGTAGAAACATCATCTTTCCCTACTTTTACTTTTAAAACATTGAAACCCTGCTGCACATAAGATACAGCATCCTCGCCCATTTCCTCAGGACCGTTCACACTAACAGTAAAATCTGTTTCTATTTTGTTTTGAAATCCTCCAAGAAATTGATAAAGAGGTAAACCACAGTGCTGTGACAGACAATCATAAATAGCCATATCAACCGCTGCCTTCGCACTAGAATTTCCAACTAGAACAGTCTGGAGCATTTGGAAAATTTCTTCATGGTTTAGTAAACTTTTTCCCGTTAATACTGGCTTAAAGACTTGGTTTATGGCGAAGTCAATACTAGATAAGCTATCACCAGTAATAACATGAGTTGGCGGGGCCTCCCCCCATCCAACAATGCCATTGTCACAAGTGATTTTGAGAATGATTGAATCCGCAATATGAACTGTTCTTAGAGCCGTTTTAAATGGTTTTATTAATGGAACTGCTGCTCTAAATGTATCGATATTTGTAATTCTCACTATGTATCATCCTTATTAGAGTTTTAAGAAATTATAAATTTATAGAGAAAAGGGGATGTCCTGAAGAACACCCCTCTTTTATTTGTAAACAGCCTATTTTTTGTCTGCCCACTTGAATTCAATATAACCAACTGGGTGAAGAACAACGCCTGTGACATCATCATTAAGCAGCAGCGGCTGGTTATAAAAATGAACCGGCGCAACTGGAGCTTCCTCGATTAAAATCTTTTCCGCGTTGTATAGGTTTTCAAATCGTTTTGCTTCATCGCCTTCGTTCTTCGCTGCTTCAATAAGTGCATCGAATTCGGCATTACTCCATCCTGTACGATTCATTGAATGACCTGTTTGAAAGCCTTCAAGTGTGTTAATTGGATCTGCAAAGTCATTTAAAAATGAACTTCTAGAGAACTGGTATTTCAATTCCTTTTGTTCGGAAACAAACACGCTTGATTCAACACTCGCAAGCTTAATGTCTACTCCTAGGTTTTCTTTCAGCATTGGCTGAACTGCTTCTGCGATTTTTTTGTGTGTTTCACTTGAACTATATGTTAATGTAACTTCCGGAAGAGTTTCATATCCTTCCTCTTCCATCCCTTTAGCTAGCAATTTTTTTGCTTCTTCTACATTTGTTTTAATAAGATCACCATTTGCTTCACGGAAATCCTGGCCGTTTGCATCTTTAAATCCAGGAGAAACAAAGCCATAAGCTGGTTTTTCTTGGTTTTTCGTAACATAATCAACAATTTGCTGCTGATCAATTGCTAAAGCAAAAGCTTTACGAATATTTTTGTTTTGGAACGGCTCCATTGTTACATTAAAGCGGTAGAAATATACACCAGCTTGGTCGGCTACATCTACTTTTCCCTCTGCATAAAGCTGTTCACTTAACTCAGGCGGTACTTTTGATGCATCCAGTTCCCCTGTTTGAAACATTTGATACTCTGTATTAGGATCATCTACTAACGCCCAATTAATTTTATCGACTTTGACCGTCTCTGCATCCCAGTATTGATCATTTTTCTCCATAACTAAATGGCTGTCATGCTCCCACTCCGTTAAGTTAAATGGTCCATTTCCAACGAACGTTTCTGCCTCTGTAAACCATTCTGGATTTTCAGTTGCAACACTTTCGTTAATTGGGAAAAACGTTGGCAGAGAAATAATATTTAAGAAATAAGCTTGTGGACTCGTTAAGGTTACTTCTAATGTTTTCTCGTCTAGAGCCTTCACTGCTACATCCTCAGGCGAACCCTCTCCGCTATTATATGCTTCTCCACCTTGTATTAGATATCCTAAAAATGCTGATGAAGCTGCCAACTCTGGGTCTAAAGCACGTTTCCATGCAAACACGAAATCACCTGCTGTCAAATCATCACCATTTGACCACTTAGCATTTTCACGAATATGGAATGTATATGTTTTTCCATCTTCGGAAACATCCCATTTCTCAGCAATCGCCGGCTGAGGCATATGGTCCTCACCCAAGCGTGTCAAACCTTCCATCAGGTTATTTAATGGATTCCATGAAACCGCATTAAAACCAATTGGAGGGTCAAAAGAAGTTGGTTCTTGTCCATTATTCCAATTTAAAACCTTCTCGCCGCTCTTTTCAGCTGACCCATCGTTACCTGTGTCTTCCCCTGCGTTGTCATTTGCTGTACACGCAGCAAGAAGAAGTACGAGGAATGAGGCCAGTAAAAGTGACCACAATTTCTTCATTGTATTTCCTCCTGTATTAACCTTTATTCCACTCTATCAAAGAATTTTCCTGAAGAATGGTATATGAATAACCTTTAGAGAACGTAATTTCTCTAAAAGTAATTACCTTATGTTTACTTTCATTTTCTTTGCCCGCTCATCTTGAAGCCAGCATTCTACCAGATGTTCATCGCTAAGTTTTGTCTCGAATGGATAAACCTTTTCACACACTTCCATCGTATATTGACATCTTGCTGCAAATGCACAGCCATGAGGCGGTGAAAATAAATCTGGCGGAGAGCCATCAATTGGCTTAAGATCTCCGCTCTCTACATCCAAGCGCGGAACTGAGTTCAGGAGTCCTTTCGTATAAGGATGCTGAGCCTTATAAAATATTTCTCTTCGATTGCCTGTCTCAACAATTTTCCCTGCATACATAACGGCAATCCGATCCGCTACTTGGGCAACAACGCCTAAATCATGTGTGATTAGAATGATCGAAACCCCAGTCTTCTTTTGGATATCTCTGAACAAGTCAAGTATTTGTGCCTGGATGGTTACGTCTAACGCGGTTGTTGGTTCGTCGGCAATTAGTACCTCTGGTTCACACACAAGACTCATGGCAATAACAATTCTCTGCCTCATGCCGCCGCTGAATTGATGAGGGTATTGCTTCATACGGCTTTCAGGACTAGGAATTCCTACAAGCTGAAGCATCTCCACTGCTTTTTTTCGAGCTTCATCACGGGAAATGTTCTTATGCTGAATGATCCCTTCTGTGATTTGATCCCCTACTTTTAGCGTTGGATTCAGCGCCGTCATCGGATCTTGAAAAATCATTGAAATATCCGCACCGCGAATTTTCCTCATTTCTTTATCTGTTAGTTGAACCAAGCCTTTTTCTTTAAATAGGATTTTTCCATTTGTAATCTTTCCTGGAGGGTTAGGAATTAATTTCATAATGCTTTGTGAAGTAACACTCTTTCCACAACCTGACTCACCCACAATAGCAAGCGTCTCACCCTTGTGCAAATCAAACGTTACACCTCTAACAGCCTTAACTTCCCCTCCATATGTTTTAAAAGAAACATGCAAGTCTTGTACCTGTAGTACTTTTTCCATCAGCGTTACCTCCTTAACTTTGGATCAAGAGCATCCTGCAATCCATCTCCTAAAACATTAAACGAAAACATGGTTAAAGAGATAAAGAATGCTGGAAAGAACAGACGCCACCAATGTCCTGATAGAATGACCGGCAAGGCATCACTTGCCATTGATCCCCAGCTTGCAAGAGGAGGCTGAATACCAATCCCCAAAAAGCTCAAGAATGCCTCAGCAAATATCGCCGCTGGTACCGTTAATGTCATTTGTACAATAATCGGTCCCATCGTATTCGGTAAAAGATTTTTTCGAATAATCCTTGAAGTCTTTGTTCCAAATGTCTGAGACGCAAGAACAAATTCATAGTTTTTGATTTGCAGTACTTGACCCCGTACCATCCTGGCCATTCCAACCCAGCCTGTTACAGATAATGCTAGAATAATTGAAAATAACCCAGGCTCCAGCACAACGCTGACCAAGATAACGACCAAAAGATATGGCAATCCATATAAAATCTCAACAAATCTCATCATATAATGATCAACTTTACCGCCTTTGTAGCCAGCAATTCCACCATATGTAACACCCACGATAAAATCTATTAATGCGGCAACAACTCCAACAAATAAGGAGACACGTGCCCCTTCCCATGTCCGCGTAAATACATCCCGGCCAAGTTCATCTGTTCCGAACCAATGCTCTGCAGAAGGCGGCTGATTTTGGTTTTCAAGCACCTGTTGATCGCCCGGGTGCGGTGAAATGACAGGGCCGAAAATAGCCATAACTACGAGTAGAATTAAAAAAATTAGTCCCAGCATCGCTAATTTATTTTTTACTAGCCGCAGCCAAGAATCTTTCCAATATGAAACACTTGGTCTTACTACCTGTTCGGCCTCATCTCTATTTTTCTCTTTTGGAACAAACCATTCATCGAGAATATCCGGCGCAAGCTTCGGGTCTTGTTGTTTATTCAGCTCCATTTATTTCCCCTCCCCTTTATGCAGCTTAATTCTCGGGTCTAAAATACCATAAGCAATATCTACCAAAAATAGCAGAAAGATTAATAGTGCACTATAGAAGACTGTCGTGCCCATAATAACTGGATAGTCTCGGTTATTAATACTATCAACGAAGTACTTACCCATTCCTGGAATTGCAAAGATTTGTTCAATAACAAATGTACCTGTCAAAATTCCTGCCGCTAGAGTTCCTAATACTGTTACGACAGGTAAAAGGGCATTTTTCAATGCATGTTTAAAGACAATTTTAAATGGTGAAAGCCCTTTCGCCACTGCTGTCCGAATATAATCTTGCGTTAACACCTCTAGCATACTTGAACGTGTTAATCGGGCAATAATAGCCATCGGCCCTGTCGCAAGCGCTAATGTCGGCAGCACCATATGCTGCCAGCTTTTCCAAGTAGCAACAGGTAAAATCCCCCAGTTCACAGCGAACTGTTGAATGAGAAGTGTTGCCATCACGAAGTTTGGGATAGAGATACCGAAAACAGCTATTGTCATCGCTATATAATCCACTATGCCATTATGTCGGAGTGCAGCAAACACGCCAAGGGTAATTCCAGAGATGATCGCGACAAGTAATGTTAGCATTCCAAGTTCAAATGAAACTGGAAATCCTCTTCCCAGCATTTCATTCACAGTATCTGAAGGTTTTTTAATGGATGGGCCAAAATCCAATTGTATGACAGATTTTAAATAGCTGACATACTGTACTGGAAGAGGCTTGTCCAAGTTAAAATGTGCTTCTAGGTTTTTCTGTACAGCTTCACTTGTAGTTCGCTCCTCGTTAAACGGGGATCCTGGCAAGGAATGCATTAGAAAAAAAGTTAGGGTAATGATGAGCCATAATGTAACGATCATGGCAAAAAAGCGTTTAAATATGTATGTAACCATCTTTCTCACTTCCTAGCTGTGTGTATTGTATGCGCATCCAGTTTTGAGACACGCAATATAAATTATGTTGTGTCCGCACTTTTTTTAGATTCTAGCTGACTAGTAAAATGAAATTTAAAAATTATACTGTCATTATTCGAAGAAGATTTCTTTTGGATAATATTATGTAAAAATAATGTAATATTTTTATATTATAATTTAGTGAATCTTTATTATCAACGAGAAATACATTAAGTTTCCCTATTTTAGCAATTTAATTAATATTTCGATAAAACAAAAAAAGTATTCAAAATATATACTGATTTACTAGTTTTGTCAATTTAAAAATTATGAGAATTTTCGTATAAGAACTGTACAACTGGGAAATATATACATAGTCCTGTTAGAAAGGAGGGTACATAAATGGAAGTATCGATGAGTTCTGCTGAAGTGCTTCAAGAAATTAAACAAATGAATGCTGAAGGCTTGAGCTTAAGCAAGAAGATGGTTAAGAAAAGCAATCCACAGCTCATGAGAAGCGCACTTCATTATTTTCCTGATTGGGAAAGCGCAATCGAAAGAAGTGTCTCTAGTTAAGCTTTTCGCTACTTACCATCATGTATGTCGATAATAGAGACAAAAAAAACAGAGACACCTGGTAGATTTAAGCAGATGTCTCTGTAATATATTTTATTCAATTTTTTAAACCGGAACGGCTACAAAGAATTGTTCGTATAATGCACTTACCGCTAATTTTTCATCAGCTTCCCTTACTCCAAACATCATACTTACTTCAGATGACCCTTGATTAATCATTTCGATATTTACGCCTGCATCAGCCAAGGCTTTTGCCGCTTTTGCAGTTGTACCAACATTTTGTCTCATGCCTTCTCCTACTACCATAATCAACGCAAGATCATGTTTAATTTTAACTTCATCGGCACATAGTTCCTTCTTAATACGATCAATGACATCTTTTTCTGTATATTGGTCCATTTGATTTTGCCTTAAAATAATGGTGATATCATCAATGCCTGATGGTGTATGTTCATAAGACATTCCATAATCTTCTAATATCCTTAAGAGTTTGCTTCCGAAACCAATTTCTCGGTTCATTAAATACTTTCCAACGTAAATACTGCAGAATCCTTTGTCACTGGCAATCCCAACTACTGGCCCATTGGAATTTTCCCTTTTATTCACAATTCTAGTACCTGGTGCAGATGGATTGTTTGTGTTTTTAACATTTACCGGAATCTCAGCACGAAATGCTGGAATTAAAGCTTCATCGTGGAAAACAGAGAAACCTGCATAAGAAAGCTCTCTCATTTCTCGATATGTAAGCTCAGAGATTTCTTTAGGGTTTTGAACAATATTTGGGTTTACGGAATAAACAGCATCTACGTCTGTGAAGTTTTCATATAGCTCCGCTTTTACACCATTTGCTAAAATGGATCCCGTAATATCCGATCCGCTTCTTGAGAAGGTAACGACGTCACCATTCTCTGTATACCCAAAAAATCCCGGAAAAACGATAATCCCTGATTTCTCTCGTAATGAGTATAAATTCTCATAAGATTTTGCCAACACTTGTGCGTTACCTGATTCATCTGTTACGAAAAGTCCAGCGTCCTTCGGGCTAACGTACTGCGCTTCTACTCCTTTACTTTGGAAGTAACTTGCAACAAGCTTTGCATTATTATCTTCACCGCTTGCTTTCACAGCATCCATGAAACGATCTTTGTTGGTATGATCGCCTTCCAATAGGGATTTTAAATCTAAACGAATCTTTTCTATTACATCCGTTTCTAAGTTTAATTCTCTAGCAATGCTTGCATATCTCTCAATAATGGTTTCAAATAGTGAACTGTAATCTTTTCCTTGCAGTATATGATCAGCACATTCGATTAATAAATCAGTTACTTTAATGTCCTGTGGGTTTCTCTTTCCTGGTGCCGAAACTACAACAAATTTTCGTTTTGGATCGGACACAACAATGTTAAAAACTTTATCGAGCTGTTCCCCTGTTGCTAATGATGATCCACCAAACTTGACTACTTTCATGTATTCCATCTCCTGCTCCAAAAATTTCCCAAAAAGATAGGGAGTGTAATTCCTTCCATGTCTTATTATTTTGCTCATTTGTTTTCACCTTACGTTTTTTACAAAAATCATATGAATGTCGGAATTTACTGTAAAGTTGTTCTTATTATCACAAGAATCAGGAAAAGAATCAAGCATTTTCTACCTGTGGTGAACAATTGTATTTTTAGGGTGGATATCAAATGTACAGTCATACGCTTCAACCGTCTACTGCATATTCTGTAGAAGATGGGTAATGTACTGCACAACGGTAACAATCAAACAACAGTATTATTAATAAAAGAATATATATAGTAATTATGTACATCATCATGTAAAATATTGTTTAGTGACTCTAAATAATTTTTAAATTTTAGAAAATTCAAGGAAAGGTGTTATTATGAGCCAATCAATTGCACAGGAATCATCAGAGAAACAACTGCAATCTGAAAAAATTTGGACCCGGGATTTCTCGCTGATCGTACTGTCCAATTTTTTTATATTTTTAGGATTTCAAATGACACTTCCAACAATACCATTATTTGTAGCAAAACTTGGAGGAAATGATCAGTTAATTGGAATTGTAACAGGCATATTTACCTTTTCAGCCCTTCTTACCCGTCCATTTGCAGGGAAATTTTTAGAAACAAAAGGGCGGCAATTTGTTTACATGCTAGGACTAGGTATTTTTGTGCTATCTGTTGGATCATACGGCTTGGTACATAGCTTATTCTTCCTCTTTATCATGAGAATGGTCCAAGGAAGTGGTTGGGGTTTTTCTACAACAGCTTCTGGAACCATTGTAACAGACTTAATTCCTCCAAAAAGACGCGGTGAAGGAATGGGATATTATGGTCTATCAGGTAACCTAGCAATGGCCATTGGTCCCACATTAGGTCTTGCTTTAACAGGGGTTATCTCATTTCCGATGTTGTTCATGATTTGTGCTATTCTCGGCGCAGTAGCCTTTATACTATCTTCTACTATCCATTATAAAAAAGTCGAACCCCTGCCAACATCAGAACACAGTAAGAAATTTGATATATTTGAAAAGTCAGCACTTCCCCCATCATTATTACTATTTTTCATTACGACAACTTTTGGGGGAATCGCGACGTTCCTCCCTATTTATTCTTTAGGGAAAGGAATAACAGGGATACATTGGTATTTCCTACTATACGCATGCGCTTTAATGATCTCTCGAACATTTGCAGGAAAAATCTACGATCGAAAAGGTCATGAGGCTGTTTTTATCCCTGGAGCTGTGCTCGTGATCATAGCAATGATTTTCCTAGCCTGGCTTCCTAGCAGTGTCACGTTATACGCTGCAGGTGTCCTGTATGGATTAGGGTTTGGTACAATACAGCCAGCTCTACAAGCCTGGGCTGTTGAAAAAGCTGCACCGCATCGCAGAGGAATGGCTAATGCTACGTTTTTTTCCTTTTTTGATCTCGGTGTAGGGGTTGGCGCAATAGCCTTCGGGCAAATTGCACATTGGCTTGGATACAGCAGCATCTATATTATTTCGTCTATTTCCGTGCTGTTTTCTATTTTTCTTTATATAGCGATTCTGTTAAAAAACCGGAATACTGCTGTATAAATATTAATTTATTTGAGTTTTGCCTGGGTTATTTTTGACCCAGGCTTTTTATTGGACAGCTTTTTTTCATTTATTATTACTTAAGCACTTTTTTCTTAGTAAGCAATGGTCTTTCATAACTCCATATTACTTCAACTTCTAATTCAAAAAACTTTGATAGAATACCTTCAGATATCATTTCACTTGTATCTCCAGCAGCGAACACTTCACCGTTTTTTAAAAGTAATGTTTTCTTAAAAATAGGCAGTATCTCCTCTAGATGATGTGTTACGTATAACAATGTCGGGGCTTTTGAAGTATTAGCGATTCTTTCAATCGTCTCCAATAACTTTTCTCTTGCAATAAAATCCAATCCATTGGTTGGTTCATCCAAAATGAGGATTTCAGGATCATTCATTAATGCCCGCGCTATAAGGACTCTTTGCTTTTCACCTTGTGATAAAGTTTCGTAGTTTCGGTCTGCATAGTGCAGGGCACCAAGACTTTCGAGCAAAGAGACCGCTTTCTGACGCATTTCATCTGTTGGAGTATCGTAAAGTCCAATTGATGTAAACGCCCCGCTCAAGACAATTTCGTAAGCGCTGTCTGTTTTATAAAGCTTCTCCTGTAATGATGAAGAAACTAATCCAATTTTCCGCCTCACATGTTCACGAAGATCAACCTTTCCAAATTCCTTTCCTAAAACCTTGACTACACCCGAAGAAGGAAAATGATAGCCGTTCAATAAATTAAGAATTGCCGTCTTCCCTGCACCGTTTAAGCCGAATAACACCCAATGCTCCCCTTTTTCGACGTTCCAATTGATATCTTTCAAAATAGGAGATCCATCTCGTTTCAAATAAACGTTTGTTAATTGTATGGTCATATCCCTGCCCCTTTCTATCCTACCTAATATTTTAAAGCTGATTTTCAGTTATTGCCATCATTTTATCTGGATTGAATTTCCAAACTTATGTAACGAGATAAGCACTAGATGAATATCTTATTGGTGCAAAGGAGGAGGGATAGAAATGTATAATAATAATTTTCCGCAGGGTATGTTTCCAATGAATCAACCTAACACAGGTTCACAAATGCCCAGCCAAATGAACCAGATGAATCAAATGAAACATATGTGTGAGCAGTACCTAGACTACTATGTAACCGGACAAATGACGAATGGCAGTCAGGTAGAAGGAATTTTAGAAGATGCTGATGACGAAGGCGTAACCATGTTAATGCCTGAGGATGTTCCTGCAGGCGATGATATGGACGATATGAATATGAACGATATGCGTTTATATGGATTCGGGGGATATGGCGGCTATGGCGGCTATGGCGGTTACGGCAGACCAAGAAGAAGATATCGCCGCTTCCGCAGAAGACGTTTTCCATATAGTCAGTTTGTTTTCCCGATTGTTATCCCATTCCCATTCTACTACTAAGAACAACCCGTTGAGCTGGAAACCCAGCTCAACGGGTATCATACAAATCGTTATTCTTCTATAATGAATCCAATTTTTCCTAATTGTTCTGCTTTCTCCATGCGACTAAAAGCACTTTCGAATTGGCTCAGGGAGAACGTCCGATCTAAAACAGGTCTAATTTGATTCTTTTCAATGAATTGAAGCATTTCCACATACTCCTCAGAACTCCCCATCGTAGTACCTAATAAATTATATTGCCCATAAAAGAATTTACGAAGATCAAAATCAACGACATCACCTGCTGAAGCGCCGAAAGTGACCATTGTTCCACCTAATCGCAATTGATCTAATGTTTTATTAAATGTAGCCGCTCCCACAGATTCGATAGCAAGATCGACTTTTTCCCCGTCAAGCATGCTTTCCCAATCATCATTATTACTGTCAATAGCTTTATCCGCACCTAACTGTAACGCCTT
The DNA here is from genome assembly GCF_900156875.1 of Robertmurraya dakarensis. Lineage (GTDB taxonomy): Bacteria > Bacillota > Bacilli > Bacillales > Cytobacillaceae > Robertmurraya > Robertmurraya dakarensis. The sequence continues at coordinate 1,644,698 of NZ_LT707409.1, forward strand.
CTCCCGCTTTTCCTGCGAACGAGAAGTCACATAGACTTTAGCTCCTGCTGCTTTTGCAAATTGCAATAAGAATGTTGCTACTCCACTGCCAATCCCTGGTATTAAAACCTTCATACCTGATTGAACTTTTCCTCTTGTAAAAAGAGCTCGATAGGCTGTTAGTGCAGCTAATGAAAGTACACCAGCTTCTTCCCACGATAGATACGCCGGCTTCGAAACAGCATTCTCAGCAGGAATCACAATGTATTCTGCAAAAGTGCCATGGTATGGAAGCCCAACTATTTCAAATCCGCTTGGTGGTGCATCGCTATTCTTCTGCCATCCGAGACTCGGGTTGATGATGACTTCCTCTCCAATTTTGACATTCGTTACTCCTGCTCCAACCGAGTCAATTACACCGGCACCGTCTGAACCAATAATTAACGGTGGGTCTGTCGGCTTATGTCTATTTAAAATAAATAAATCACGGTGGTTTAATCCCGCCGCTTTTAACTTAACTACAACTTCCCCTTCTTTCGGTTCCAGTTTATTGAAATCTCTAAACTTTAGCCCCTCAAATCCAGCCTTTTCTGCATGAACTAATGCTTTCATTTAAAAACTCACCCCTACGCTAAATTTTTATGTACATGTCTATGATACTCCGTTCAAAACGATTAAAAAACCTTTATGCTTATATAAACAATACTGTTATTGGAATTTATTCACTTATAGTATATCCCCCAAAATTGAACACAATAAAAAAAGAGTCAATATAGAGGGGAATGAGTAAAAATGGATAAAGAACTTACCTATGGCAGTGATTATAAATATATCCCAGCTACATCGGTAGGATCAGGCATTGGGATACAAGTGCTGCCAGACGTGTTTAGTCATACAATTCAAATCGTTAATATTTGTTTTATTGGACATCCAGAGAAAGAGGAGTTTGTATTGGTTGATGCTGGAATGCCAGAATCTGCAGAGATGATTATTTCTGCTGCAGAAGAGCATTATGGTCCCGGTGCAAAACCTTCTTGCATTCTTTTAACTCATGGCCATTTCGATCATGTTGGTGCGATTATTGAATTAATAAACCACTGGAAAGTACCGGTGTATGCACACCAAACTGAAATTCCTTACCTGACAAATAAAATGAGTTATCCTGAACCAGATCCAACCGTCGAGGGCGGTATGATTGCAAAAATGTCTCCATTATTTCCTAATGAACCAATAAATTTAGGAGACCACGTCCAAGCACTTCCAGCGGACGGCAAAGTGCCAAACTTGCCTGAATGGCGCTGGATTCATACACCTGGACATACACCTGGGCATGTATCATTTTTTAGAGATACTGATAAAGCTCTTATTGCTGGCGATGCATTTGTTACTGTTAAACAAGAATCCCTCTACAAGGTCTTGACCCAGGAACAGGAGATAAGTGGTCCGCCTCGTTACTTGACCCCGGATTGGGATTCAGCTTGGCAATCGGTTAAAACCCTGGAATCACTAAAACCATCTGCCGCTATAACAGGACATGGATTACCAATGACCGGTGAAGAGCTCTCTAAAAACTTAGAAATGCTTGCGCGCGACTTTGATAAGATTGCCATTCCTGACTATGGAAAATTCACCGATAAATATAAAAACCATTAAGAAAATGAGACAAAACAATGATTACTTCTGAGTGAAATTAGCGTAAAATGACAAACTTTTTGTTTATTTGCACATTTATACAAGTTACGACACATAACTCTCGGGAAATGTCAAGTATTGCGCTTTCCCGAGAAATAATTATTTCTTCCCCTCATCATTTCCCCCTTCTTCTGCAAATTCCTTATTTTTTTTATCCTTTTACAAGGTTTACATCAAAATCATCTAATATTCCGACTAATTTCGTTCTCATTGTTCAGTTTTTGGTGATTAACTTCTTCTTTTGATAGCTTTTGTCATACAGCAGGAAAATCCACTCCTTCATAAAGAATAATACTGTTAAAGAAATTGAAGGGGTGGAATTATGTCTAGCAATCAAATCTTAAGAGCATATTCTATTAAGGAAGTATCTAAAAAAATTAATATCCCTACTGGTACTATCAGACAGTGGGAAAAAGATTTAAACGGATTATTAATTATTCCAAGAACAAAGCAAGGAGCTAGATTTTACACAGAAAAGGAAATTGACCTGCTGAAAAAAGTTAAAGAAATGCGTGAACAAAATGTAAGCAAGGATATGATTCGAATCATGATGCAAAAGCATCTGGCTGTTCAAGAAAATGAGTCAGCGGATTCCGTCGAGATGTTCCCTGCACCTTTACAAGTTCCAGAAAATCAAGAATCTAGCGAACTCTCTTCAAATCAGGTTGACAAAGCGTTACAGGAATTTCATGCCACTCTTGAACAATATAAACAAGAGATGATCAACGAAATTAAAACTGAGATGGCTTTTAATCGAAATGAAATTATTGATGAGGTTAAAAACGAATTATTAACTTCTTCCCTTCATACTGTTAAGGAGCTCTCTAAATCAATCCAAAGATCCAACGACAAGCGTAAAGGAGAATTACAAGAAATTTCTGGGGCAATAACGAAGGCTTCGGAACGTCATTCCGAATCAGTCGCAACACTCAGCGACCGCATTGCGAAAAATTCAAAGGGTACTTACGAACAGCTATCTAAACGAATTGCTGATAGTTCTAGAACCGCCGCAAAAGATCAAAAGCTTGTACTGAACAAAGTTTCTAAAACGGTAGAGGAAGCAAAGTTGAATATTAATAAAGTGGCAAAATCGATTGATGAGAAACAAGAACAACTTATTGAAACGATTAACGAATTGAAGCAATCGACAGAAGAGATTCAGCAGCGCGAAGATGTTTTTCAAAATATGCTTACAAGCTATCGTGAAGTAGCGGCCGCAAAAACGACTAAAAAGAAAAAGTGGTGGCAAATTTGGTCCTAACACCAACTTTCACTTACTTTCAAGCTACATAAACTATCTATATGTTATGAAAGATATAAAAATAACCTCTTAAAAGACAAGAAGACAGGTTTTTTGGATACCTGTCTTCCTGCTTTTTACTTTCTATGCATTAATTGTTCTGCTATTGCTAATAGCCATTAATCTATTATGAACTTCTTCCTCGCTTAAATCGTGTTGTGCAATATAGCGGTTACGGGGATGGACGCGGCATTCATCCGAACAGCTTCGCATATATTTATGCTCATTCTCCTCTGAGCAAAGAATTTTCTTATTGCATTCAGGGTTAGCACAGTTAACATACCTTTCACATGGTTCACCCGAGAAATGATCTTTCCCCACAATAACATGTTCTTTTCCATTTACTGGTACACTTATTCTTTCATCAAAAACATAGCACAGGCCATCCCAAAGCTCTCCCTGAACTTCTGGGTCTTTTCCGTAGGTAACGATTCCTCCCTCTAGTTGAGAAACATCGTCAAACCCCTCTTCTAATAGCCAGCCTGAAAATTTCTCACAGCGGATTCCGCCCGTACAATACGTCAGAATCTTCTTTCCCTCAAACTGTTGTTTATTTTCCTTTATCCACTGAGGCAATTCACGGAAAGCATTGATATCCGGTCTTACTGCACCTTTAAAATGACCTAAATCGTACTCGTAATCATTTCTAGCATCGATCACGACCGTATCTTCCCTTTGCATAGCTTCAAAAAACTCTTTCGGCTTTAAGTGTTTTCCTGTTGTCGCATTTGGGTTTATATCATTCTCTAGTCGAAGGGTAACAAGCTCATTCCTACAACGAACACGCATCTTCTTAAATGCATGCTCTTTTGCATCATCTATTTTAAAAATGGTCTCTTTAAATAGTGGATGATTATTCATGAACTCCATATACGCGTCCGTCTGTTCGACCGTACCCGATACAGTACCATTTATCCCTTCAGATGCAATAATAATTCGCCCTTTCAACCCCAACTCATCACAAACTTGCTTATGCTCATTCGTGCACTCCTCCGGGTTTTCAATATGAACGTATTTATAATAAAGCAAAACTTTATATGATGACTCCATTGATATTTCACCTTACACTTTCTATAAATTAAAAAGATCGGTCTTTTTACCATATCTCTGTTGTTAACCTTAACAATATAACAAAAAAAAGGTCATTAAAACAAGTATGAAGATTTCATCAAGCAGAAGGGCGGGGTAAACCTCCGCTAAGTAATGGGTCAGTTTATGTAGAAAATTAGTTCATAAAATATTAATAAATTCCTTTACAATTATGAGAATCCGTTGTAAATTCATATAATAGTATATTCAAATAATCAAATATACTATTATATGAATATATAAAAAGAAGGGTTGATCATGCAGGAGAAATGGTTTTTTACTGGAAGGTTCAAGGGGTACTCGATTCAGAGCTTTCAAAAGGATTTGATATCCGGATTGGTTGTTGGTGTTATTGCAATTCCACTTGGTATGGCGTTTGCAATTGCATCAGGAGTTAAACCTGAATATGGAATATACACAACAATCATCGCAGGTATCCTCATTTCCCTGTTAGGAGGTTCCAAATACCAAATTGGCGGTCCAACGGGAGCTTTTATACCCATACTATTCGGTGTTGTCATTACATACGGGTATGAAAATCTTTTAATCGCCGGGTTATTAGCAGGAATCATGCTTTTTCTTATGGGTGTATTTAAACTCGGATCTTTGATAAAATTTATTCCGAGGCCTGTCACAATCGGATTTACTAGTGGAATTGCTGTAATTATTTTCACAGGACAAATTGCTAACTTTTTAGGGTTAAGCGATGTCGAAAATCATGAATTATTTTTAGACAATGTTAGCGAGATTATTAGTCACCTAGGCAGTATTAATCTATACAGTATTCTTACCGCTGTCATTTGTTTGTCGACCATAATCTTGACACCTAGACTCTTTCCCAAGGTACCAGGTCCATTAATCGGATTGCTGCTTTCAACTTTAGTGGCTGCATTTTTCTATCCAACGCAGGTAGCAACGATTGGGTCAACCTATGGAGAAATCCCAAATAGCTTGCCGCAATTTCATTTTCCTGAGATTACGATGGATAAAATCATACAGCTTCTCCGTCCTGCTTTTGTTATTGCCATTCTAGGCGGAATTGAATCGTTATTATCCGCCGTAGTTGCAGACGGAATGACAAATAGTAAGCATCACAGTAACCGCGAGCTCGTCGGACAAGGAATCGCCAATATAGTTACACCATTATTTGGAGGAATACCTGCAACAGGCGCAATTGCAAGGACTGCGACTAATATTAAAAATGGGGCCGTTTCCCCTGTTTCGGGAATTGTTCACGGTTTAATGGTTCTGCTCATTTTGGTTCTTTTTGCGCCATACGCTTCAAACATTCCGCTCGCCAGTATGGCACCAATCTTAATGGTGGTAGCGTGGAATATGAGTGAAAGAAAAGTTTTTTACCATGTTTTAAAAACGAAGACCAGCGATTCCTTTGTGTTAGTTGTTACCTTTTTATTGACTGTATTTATGAATTTGACAATTGCTGTCGAAGTTGGATTATTACTTGCTGTTATTTTATTTACAAAACGAATGAGTGATAGTATGGTAACCGTAAAGGCCTTGCCAAATCAAAATTCAAAAAATAAAAAGGTCGTCTCTCACATTGTGTCAGACACACATGATTGCCCCCAAATTAGTATCTATAATGTGGAAGGCCCATTATTTTTCGGAGCAGTCCAAACTTTTGCACAGACAATTATGAACACGATTGATTACAAGCCGAAAGTACTACTGCTACGAATGGGAAAAGTACCTCTAATAGACACAACTGGGGAAGCTAATTTATCAAGTATTGTTACCAATTTCTCAAAACATGGGATCGTATTAATATCAGGCTTAAGATCTCAACCGAAGAGCGTTCTGAAAAAGACGGGGTTGTATGATTGTATCGGAGAAGATTATTTCTTTGATCACACTGGAGAAGCAATCGACTATGCACTTCGTCAATTAAATGAAAATAAATGTATTGGCTGCAAACATTTTGCGTTTAAAGAATGCGCACATCTTTCAAATCCTGAGCATGCAATACAGGATGAAAAAGTATATTCGCATATGAACGGACAATAAATTCTGCTGTTTCGCGGTGCAACACGTTAATGAAGTGAGGTTGTTTTTATTGAACCAGGATATACAGCAATTCAAGGCTGATTTTTTTAAGGCGCTTGCCCATCCATTACGTATTAGAATCCTAGAGCTTTTAGCTGAAGGGAATAAAAATGTCAATGAAATTCAAATCCTATTAGGAAGTGAAGGATCTGCGGTCTCACAACAGTTAACCGTATTAAGAAATAAAAATATTGTCACAGGTACAAAAGATGGAAATCGTGTCATCTATTCTTTGAGAGATCCGATGATTATCGAGTTACTGCATGTAGCCCGTCAAATATTTAATAATCATCTTGTTGATACCATCTCCATGCTCGACCAATTTAACGGCAGTGATGGAGAGGAATAACAAAAAACAGCTGACTTTTATGTTTGTCAGCTGTTTTTTGTTATTTATGATTTTTTTGCAAAAAGGTACTGATTTTCTTCATTATTGATACATGTCACGCTGTCATTGATTTCTACCCGCCCAGATATTCTTCCAGTAATTCTTAATCCATTAGGTAATTGCACTAGAGCTATCGTATATGGTGTCAGTTCAGCAAATTCTTTAGATGATATGTGGATGGTCGTATGGGAAAAAACGGTGCCTTCTCCAGGAATATTCCGTAAATGAAACTCTGTTCCTTTGCAAGTTGAACATATCCACTTTTTCTGCACATACTCTTTTTTGCAATTAGAACATTGATAAAGTTGAATATCAGCCATCACGCATTCACCCTTTCAAAAATGTGAACGGTCGAATAAGCACCCGTCCCTCCTAAATTTTGGGCTAATCCAATCCTTGCTCCATCCACTTGGTTACAGCTAGTCCCTCTTAACTGTGAGACAACTTGATAAATTTGTGAAATTCCAGTCGCTCCAATCGGATGGCCTTTTGACAACAAACCTCCGCTCGTATTAACAGGAATTTTACCACCATGCTTAGTCAATCCTTTTTCAACAGCTTCCCAGCCTGTTCCTTTTTCAAAAAATCCCAGTTCTTCAATAGCGAGTATTTCAGTCATCGTAAAACAATCATGCAACTCAACGACATCAATATCAGATGGACCTAATCCTGCTTGTTCGTACGCCGTGTTCGCGGATGCACGAACAGCCGGAATACTTAGGAGATCTTCTGTTTCCTGCATTTGCGTCGTACCAGAGGCCTGAGCAGATGCCCTGACGATTACGCCATGTTCTCCTTTTGACAGTACAATTGCAGCGGCTCCATCCGTTGTCGGGGAGCAATCAAAAAGTCCTAAAGGTTCTGTAATCATTCTAGCTGCCATAATTTCTTCTAAACTAGCAGGCTTTCTAAATTGAGCCTTATGATTATTTAAAGCATATTCCCGATTTTTAAGAGCTACCATCGCCAAATGCTTTTTGGAAGCCCCTGTTTCATAAAAGTAGCGGTTTGCTAATGTTCCAAAAAAACCTGGGAAGGTTAATCCAGCATTTTTCTCATTAGAGTCATTATCCATCGCAGCATTTATGGCTCTCGTTACATCTTCTGTCGATGCATGCTTCATTTTCTCGACACCAGCAATTAAGACATGATCACAAACACCATTTTGGATATTTAAGTAAGCTTGGCGAAAAGCAATCCCCCCTGACGCACAAGCTCCCTCTACCTTTGTCGTCGGAATATTCCCAAGCCCAAGATCATTTGCAACAATTGCCCCAAGAATTTCCTGGTTTCCTAAAGAACCACCCATAAAATTTCCAATATAGACTGCATCTATCTTAGGGAAATTCGCTTCCTTTAAAGCATCCACACAGGCATCCATCAAAAGTGTTTTTAAGGATGTATGTTCATGCTTTCCAAATGGTGTCATGCCGATTCCTGAAACCGTCACTTTTCTCATTTCGCTACACCGCCATCCATATTTTTTAACTCTCTTTTTAAGATTTTCCCGTAACTGCTCTTTGGCAGCTCTTTAACAATATGAATTTCTTTCGGTTTCTTAAAGCTTGCTAGATGATCCTGACATAACTGCAAAAGCTCTTCTTCGAGTACCTCGCAGCCTTCATTTAGGACACAATAAGCAACCACCGCTTCTCCCCATTTATCATGGTGCTTTCCGACAACAGAAGTTTCTTTTATACCATCATGCTTGTTCAATATCTCTTCTATTTCACGCGGATATATATTCATACCGCCGCTTATAATCACATCTTTTTTGCGATCGACCAAGTGGAGATAACCTTTTTCATCTGCCCAGCCTAAATCACCTGTATAAAGCCATCCATCTCTCAAAGTATCTGCCGTTGCCTCAGCATTGCGCCAATACCCCTGCATAACGAGCGGACCCTTACAAATTACCTCGCCAACTTCCCCAGAATTTACTTCATTTCCGTCATTATCGACAAGTTTCATTTCAACAAATGGACCTGCAGCCCCGCATGATTCTAATCTTGATGATAGTTCATGACGCGGCATTGTCGTGATTACCATAGGTGCTTCGACCTGTCCATATGTTTCTACAAAAATTGGTCCAGCTGTATCAATCGCTTGTTTTAGTTTACTGGCTGCTATCGGAGAACCAGCCATATTGATAGACTTGATATGCCTTAATTTCTTAACATCAAAATTCGGGTCTTGAAACATCAAATTAACCATAGTTGGCACTAAAAAGATGACAGAAACTCTTTCTTTTTCAATATCATTTAAAAACTCGGATGGATCAAATTTGTTAAAAACAACCTGTGTTAGCCCATATATCCAAGAAACATGTGATAAAAAATTACTTCCATGTGTTAACGGTGCCACATGGCCAATCGTATCTTCGGGTGTTACTTCGCATACAATTGCTAATGAAAGAGCCCCTGATATAATATTGCGATGAGATAACATCACACCTTTTGGTTTGCCAGTTGTCCCCGAGGTATACATAATGGCAAACAAATCATCTTCCTTTGAAACAATTTCAGGTTCTAAATCATATTGCGCCAATAACCATTCTTCATATTGGTCCCCGATGAACACCACTTGACAATTTGGTTTTTCTAGAGGATCGATTAAATCTTCTTCGCCAATTAATACTTTTGGTTCAGCATTTCCAATGATATAATCCACTTCTTTTGGATGAAGTCGATAATTTAATGGTACTTTTATAAACCCGCCTATCGCTGCTGCTAAATCTAATTCAATATGTTCAACTCTATTCGACATAAGAATCGCAATACGGTCTCCTTTTTTTAACCCTATTTGTTTTAAGGCCCAATAGAGACGGTAAGCGCGAATTCTTAACTCTTCATATGTAAACTCATTTATTTCATCTTTTACAGCTACTCTTTGCGGATATCTCTTAAAGGCTTTTTTAGCCAAGTGTGCGATCGTTTGCATTATCCATCCTCTCTTTCGTAAAAATTAAAAAAAGAGAAACCTAAGGAATGATTAAATTCTTTCTTCGTCTGAATAGCACTTGTGGCTAATACGGTGAATTCCACCGTAATGGCCACAATATTGCCTCCTTCCAGAAAATGCCCCCCAGATATACTCTTTTTATGATCCATAAACACACCGTGAAAGTGAATATCCAATTCCCCATCTTCCCTGACACCTATTACTCCGTTGCCTGACAGCAGTTCAACAGGAGTATCCCATTCAATTGGTTTCGAGTAAGATAATGTTTTATTTTCATATTCAAACTGGACAAAGGAAAGTTGGGATAACGACCCAATACAGGTAACCGAACCAGCAGTGATTCCATGTTTTTGCAACTCATTTTTAATACCTGTAAGAAGGTCCTCACCAGCACCTACACGTCCCATTAAAATTCCTTTTTCTTTATCAAAAACGGAATGTGTGCGATCATTCACTGACATCCCTCCTAAAAAGATCTTTTATGCATGCTAGCTCCTTAATATGATCAATCTACCCCCAGTAAATCTGGTAAAAATGTCGTGATGCTCGGAATATAAGTAATGAGCAGCAATACCACAATACTTGCCACAACAAATGGAATGATTGCTTTTGAAATTTTATTAATCGAAGTATTGGCTATTCCACAAGCCACATACAAGTTTACCCCTACAGGTGGAGTAAAAAGTCCGATTGCCAAGTTTACTGTCATAAACATTCCAAATACTGTTGGATCTACCTCTAATACGAGCATGATCGGCAATAATATAGGTACGAAAATGTAAAATGCTGAAATAGCATCCATAAACATCCCAGCAATTAATAAAATAAGATTGATTAATAATAGAATGATATATTTATTTGAACTTATTCCCAAAAGCGCATCAGAGATTTGCTGTGCAATTTGCTCTGTTGTAATTAAATAGGCAAACACAGATGCAGAGCTGACGATAAACATGACTACAGCTGTTTGTACGGAAGAATCAATCATGATTTTCTTTAAATCTTCAAACTTAAGTTCTTTATAGACAAAAATTCCAATTACTAAGCCATAAAATACCGCAACAACTGCTGCTTCTGTCGGAGTAAAAACCCCTCCGTAAATACCTCCTAAGATGATAAAAGGCATTAATAACCCCCAGATAGCATCGTAAAAGGCTTTTGCAATTTCCTTCCCTGATGCTTTTTCACGAGTTGCTGAAATTTCAATCGAAGAGTCTTTAACGGCAGACAAAATCCCCTTCAGATCCTTCCTTCTAACAATCATGGCAGCAATTATGAATGATAAACCTAATAAAAGCCCTGGAATAATTCCAGCTATAAATAACCGGCCAATTGATACATTGATGCTGTCACCCGCAACAACACCAAAAACAATTAGTGCAATACTGGGGGGAATAATGATTCCGATTGCCCCAGAACTTGATAATAAAGCCGCCGCAGATTCGGGTTTAAAGCCATTTTTCATAAGAGCAGGGATGAGTATCCCACCTATAGCTGCAACTGTTGCTGGACCTGATCCGGAAATCGCTGCAAAGAATATCGCTGTTAATACTGTTACAAGGATAATTCCGCTTTTCCAATGACCAACACATACATCAGCAAAATGAATTAACCGTTTCGATATTCCTGCATATTCCATAATAACTCCAGCAATTATGAAAAACGGAATCGCTAAAAGTGTGAATTTCGCAACACTTGTATATAAAATATCTGCAACTAACTCCACTGATGAAAAATCATAAGTTATGATTAATGTCACAATGGAAGAGGCTGCCAATGAAATTGCAATAGGCACTCTTATAAGTAAGAGCAGAAAAAATAATCCGAATAGAATTATAGAGGCCATTTCCATCATTCACTTTCTGCTTGTAGATTTTTGAATTCCTTTATAGTAGATTCGATCGACCTGATAAGACACAGGAAACTACCTATTGGAAAACCAAGTGAAAATATCCATTGCTGCCATCCCAGCGATGGAGTAGTTGTATTTAGCAGCATTTGAAATTGGACCATTTTTACTCCGTAATAAGTAAATATAGCAAATACAACAATCACTATCGATCCCACCAATATGGCAAGTATCTTTTTCACTGGAAGACTGGCTTGATCAAAAAGAAGGCTGAAGCCAAGGTGAGATCCTGACTTCACCCCGACTGCAGTACCAACAAACGTCAACATAACAAATAAATTGATTGTTATTTCTTCAGTAAACGACAGCGAATGATTCATAAAATATCTTGATATCACGTTTGCAAAAGCAATGATAGACATGATTGAAGCACTAAATATCAACAAGCTGTGTTCAACCATTGATAGGATTTTTGACATCTTTCATCACACCTTCATTTTTTTAGTTTTGGAAGGCATTTAGCAAATCTTCTCCCCAAATATCCTTGTATGTGTCATACACTGGCTGGGAAGCAGCCTTGAAAGTTTCAATTTCTTCTTCAGTTGGATAATAGAACTGCATACCAGCTGCTTTTAACTCTTCAATTTGCTCTTTCTCTTTTTGACGAGTCGTTTCAATTTGATATTTCCTTGCATTTGCAGCTGCTGTTTTAATAATTTCTTGATCCTCTGCACTTAAAGAATCAAACGTTTTCTTGTTTACGCCAAATACTAAAGGATCATAAGAATAGTTCCACATTGTGATATAATCTTGAACTTCATTTAATTTTGATGAGTAAATAACATCAATTGGGTTTTCTTGTCCATCGATTGTTCCTTGCTGTAATGCTGTAAATACTTCAGAGAAAGCCATTGTTGTAGGATCTGCTCCTAGTTCCTTGTAAAGATCCGTGTACATTTTGATTCCTGGAATACGTACCTTTAAACCTGAAAGATCCTCTGGACTTTTTACTTCTACCTTACTATTTGTCAACTGGCGGAAGCCGTTTTCGCCGAATCCTAATGGTTCAACACCAATTTCTCTTAAAATATCATTAACCATTTCTGGCCCTTCTCCAGCCATTTTAGCGTCAACATCTTCTAAATCTTTAAATAAGAATGGTGCACTCAACACTCCAAATCTTTCATCCAAAATAGAATAAATGATCGTCGAGTGAATACTGAAATCAGTTGTTCCCTTAACTAATAATTCAACACCTTTACCTTGATCCCCGTTTGATAATTGTTCATTTGGATATGGAGTAATAGTAATTCTGCCGTCCGTTTTTTCGTTAACTTCCTCAGCAAATTTTTCTGCTGCTAAAAACCAAGAAGAAGTGTTACTCGTTGTTACAGACATTTTAAAATTATGTTTTTCTCCTGCTTCTGATCCATCAGAGTCACCACTGCCCCCGCTAGCACTATCACTATTTCCACAGCCAGCAGCTACCAATGCTAGAATTGCTGTTAATACAAAAGTAATCCAAATTTTCGATCTTTTCACGAAATAAACCCCTCTCTTTTCTCATTTTCCAATTATTTGACTGACCTTCCCGAATTACAAAAAAATTTTCCTTCGCCAATTTTAGCAGCATTTCTGCAAGCGCTATCTAAAACAGCTGGTTTATCATTCCCTCCTTAAAAAATTCAATATTAAAATAATATTTCTATTTATTATAGAATTATGTATTTTAAATAGTCAATCTATTTTTAATAGTCAAATAACACTTTTTTGTATGATAGAAAATTAATTTCATTCTTGAGATTTCATGTGATGTTAAAAAGTTCATACAAAGAGCAGAGTTCCTATAGAATTAATTAACATACGATAACTTTATATTAATTTTTTGTAGTGATCTTCTTTAAATAAAACTTTTCTCCGAATATATATAATTTTTAAAATACTATAGCATAATTTCCTTTCTTTTGGTAAACTAATTTCCAATTAAGTTTTTGTTGAAAGGGATTTTTTTAAAATGCTTAAAATAAATGAATTTATCTCTAAGAACCTTCCCCTTCTTATACTATTAATGGCAATATTTACTTATCTATCTCCTTATTATTGGAAAGTATATCCTTGGGTGCCCAGTCTATTACTAGGAATTGTCATATTCTTTACTGGAATTTCGATGGATGTTTCATCCATAAAAGCTATTAAGACAAAGAAGAGAGAACTTTTTATCGCTACCTTTTTAAAATGGACATTAACTGTGTTGATTTCTATTGCTCTAGCACATTTGTTTTTTTCAGAAAAGCCTGAAATTGCAGCAGGTTTTATCCTATCTGGTGTCGTTCCCAGTGCAACTGCCGCAACACTATACACATTTATAGCCGGCGGAAACACATCACTTGTAATCGGTGCATCACTGCTCGATATTTTTGTCAGCCCTGTTATAGCACCTCTTTCCATGTTAGGACTACCGGGTAACACGGTAACCATTTCAATTTTTAGCCTTTTAAAGTCCTTTGTGACCATTGTTTTAATCCCTTTGTTTGCTGGGCTTGTCATTCAGCGCTCCGTGCCAAGCTTAGTCGTTCACTCAAAGTCAATTACGAAGTTTGGTTCATCGGTTTCCTTGCTATTGATCATTCATACATTGGTTGGCAGCGGTAAAGAGACGATATCGACAGAGCTGGCCGCTATCCCTATTTTACTCATCGTAACGTTTGTTCAAGTTGTTCTTCCTATGTTTCTTGCTTACTTCATTGCTCGAAAACTATCGGTTAATGAAGCAGATTCTCGGGCTATTTTCTTCCAAGTGGGACTATGTAATACAGCACTTGCGGCAATTTTAGCTTACGAATTTATTGGTAATCTGGCTGCTGTTGCTCCAATTTTGAACATGATTATTAACCTGTCTATGGGAGCGTTCTTTGCAAATTACTTTTCAAGCAAACAAGAAATGCTGGAGCTTTCTAATAAAAACACCGAAGCAGTTAAATAATGATGGCCTGTTTAGAGGGTTTACTTGAAATGAAAAAAGCTTGCCACCAAGGGCAAGCTTTTTTCTTTATAAATTCAAATTGGCAATATGTTCAATAATATTCTCTTTCTTTTGGAGATTCATTCTGGCGATACGCAGTTCTTTATACCATCTTTCAATCGGCAGATCCCCTGCAAAGCCTGCTCCTCCATGTATCTGCAAACAATCGTCGATGATTTTTGATGCTGTATCTGTTGTGAAAACTTTCGCCATCCCAGCAGCTGTTGCAGCATCTTTTGCACGTTCATCAATTTTTTTTGCAGCATCTTGAACCATTAGTCGTGCAGCTTGGAGATTGACATAACCACTCGCTATCATAGTCCGAATGCTCGGAAAGTCGGACAATGGCTGACCCCTTGTAATTCGAATCTTGGCATAGCTTTTCGCATAATCTAATGCCTTTACTGCGACTCCTAAACATCTTGAAGCAAGTAAAACTTGAGCCTCAGTAATCCATTCCTTCATTAATTCCGCTCCGTCACCAATATTGCCAATTCTTCTATCATCACTAATTTTCATTCCATTAAAACTAAGACTATTAACTTTTTGGACGTCAATTAACACCGTTTCTTTGTTCTCAAAAGAGTCATTATGTTCTAGGATAAACAATGTCGGCTGTTTTTCCCCGCTTTCACCAAGACAGTTTACTAAAATGACCCCAAAACCAGCTTCTTGAAATTTATCAATATAGGCTTTATGGCCATTAATGATCCAACTGTTACCGTCTTTAACTGCTTGACATGTCAGCTTCCCGATATCATTATCTTCATGTTCTTCCCACAGTGCCACAAAGCATCCTTTCCCTTGTTGGATTGCAGGCTTGACGTAGGTATTTATTTGCTCCTTTGTACAATTTTCAAGAAATCTAGGCAATTCTTCACCAAATGCATCACCTGCAGGGTGAAATAGTCCAAGCCGATGCTGTGCAGCTTCCTCATAAAGAACAGTTCTGCAAGAAAGAGATAGACCTGCTCCACCCCACTCTTTCTTAGCTCCCATCGCCTGCAACCCTGTTTTTTGTGCTGTCTCTTTTAGGGTGTCAGCCACATCCTTTGATAATTCCGTAATATGCTCCTTTTGCAATAGTTCAGCTCTTTCTACTTTATCTCTTACAAAAGAACGCACTGTCTTCTTCAAGATCGTCAATTCTTTATCCACCAGCACTTCTTCCATTGTTTTCCCTCCTGTTCATATTGAGATCACATGCTCCGATTATTTTAATAGCTCTTTTCTTTGCGCTTTCGCTGCCATTTTCAGTAAATTCTCAATACCAATAATTAATGATTGGAATCGTACATCTTTAGCTTCACCAATTTTCCAGCGGTAATATAACTGCTGCAGAACAACAGCAACTTTATAAAAAGCAAAAGTGAGGTAGTAATCAATGTTGCTGACATCCCTGCCGCTTTTCTTAGCGTATAGTTCAAGCATTTCCCTTCTCGAAGCAAAACCAGGCTTTGCCGTTACTGATGTTAAGCCTGTATAAGGTTCACCTTCTTCAGCCCAATAAGCTAGCGCCGCCGCTAAATCTGTTAGCGGATCTCCTATTGTACTAAGCTCCCAGTCGAACAAACCAATGACTTTACTTGGGTTATCAGCTGCGAACATCATATTATTCAGCTTAAAATCATTGTGAACGATGGTTGGAGCTGGGGATGCTGGAATATGATCTACAAGCCACTTTTCAAGCGCTTCAACACCCGTAAACTCATCTGTTTTACAGTTACTATAACGCTTAATCCAGCCATGGACTTGGCGGCTTAAATAGCCATCTGGATAGCCAAAATTTTCGAGACCGGCGTCTTTATAATCCAAACTATGAAGCGCTGTCAGGGTTTCCATTACGGCATTAGAAATCAATTGTGGTGCTTGCGAAATGTCCTCAAATTGCTTTGGAATAGAGTCATCAATTACAACTCCATCCTTTTTTTCCATTACATAGAAATGCCGTTCCATAACCTTAGTATCTTCACAAAATAAATATGGCTTTGGTGCCAGCGGAAATACGCTGTTTAATTTTTTCAGAACAACATATTCCCTTTTCATATCATGAGCTTTTGGCGGGAGCGGACCAAAAGGCGGTCTTCTTAAAACGGCTTGCCACTCTCCTACTCTAATAAAATAGGTTAAATTGGAATACCCTGCCGAAAATTGATCCACCTCAAGAGGTTCATTTGATACCACAAGATTTTGACTGCGCAAGTAATCTGCAACGTTTTCCCAGTTCACATCATTCTGAAGAGCTTTATTTTGTGACGGCTGCTTGCTCATTTAGGCCCTCCTTTGCTTTAAACTCCTTTAGGAGCTGCCTTGCCACTACCATACGATGCACCTCATCTGCGCCATCATAGATTCGGGCTGCTCTTGCTTCACGATATAGACCTTCAAGCGGGGTATTTGGCGTTAAGCCATATGTACCAAGTACTTGGATCGCTCTGTCCACAACGTTATTTAAGACCTGTGCTCCGTAAAGCTTAATAAGAGAAACCTCTTTCCGTGCTTGATCTCCCTGATCCATTTTCCAAGCCGCCTGTAAGGTTAATAGTCTTGAAGCTTGAATTTCAGCTTCTGAATCTGCGATAAAGTTTTGCACTGTTTGTGAGTCCGCTAATGTTTTGTCGCCATCCTTCTGGTTTAGCGCATACTTCATCATCTCGTTCATGGAACGTCTCGCTACACCAAGCCAGCGCATTGCATGTGTAATTCTTCCTGGTCCTAAGCGCAGTTGAGCAAGCTTAAATCCTTCTCCTCTGTTTCCAAGCATGGCTTCCGCTGGGACTCGGCAATTATTAAAGCGAACTTCACAATGCCCGCCAACATAATGATCACCTAAAACCGGAACTTCACGAACAACTTCAAATCCAGGGTTGTTTGTGTCCACAATAAATAGACTTGTCCGGTTGTGTGGATTTGCATCAGGATCTGTGACAACCATCGCAATGCAAAAAGCAGATCCAACTGCTCCCGTTGTAAACCATTTATGAGCATTGATAACCCACTCATCGCCATCCTTTACAGCTGTTCCTTGAAGTGTTGTCGGATCTGACCCAGATACTTCTGGTTCAGTCATCCCAAAGCAAGAACGAACGTCGCCATTGGCCAATGGTATCAAGTATTTTTCCTTTTGTTCCTCTGTTGCGGCATGCCAAAGGATCTCACCATTCCCGGCATCCGGAGCCATGGATCCAAATACGTATGGACCGATTGGGCTTTGACCAATAACTTCTGACAGCAAACCAAGGGAAACGAAGCCTTGTCCCATGCCGCCAACTTCCTTAGGAAGATGACCAGCCCAAAGACCCTTTTCTTTTACGATTTGCTGTAATGGCTTTAGTATTTCAGAAGGAAGTCCACGATGTGGTACCATGTATTTTTCATTCGGAAAGACATGCTCTTCCATAATTTCTGTAGCCAACTCAATCATTCTCTTCTGCTCTGCACTTTCGGAAAAGTTCAACATCCCAATCACTCCTTAATATTCCTAATGTAAGTCACATCCTTTTTTCTAATGGATAACTAACAGGATGTACTTGTGCTTCTTACTGAGCTAACCATCCTCCATCTACAAAAACCGTTTGTCCAGTCATGTAGCTGCTAGCCTCTGATGCTAGAAAAACGACGGCTCCTGCAACTTCTTGCGGTTCTCCTAATCTGCGCATTGGTGTTTTGCCAACAATTTTGTCCCTGACCTTCTGATTGCTTAACTCATTTCGGTTCAAGTCCGTTTCAATATAAGCAGGTCCAATTCCATTAACCTGAATCCCATACCTCGCCCATTCCAATGCTAACGACCTTGTTAGATTAATAACAGCCGCTTTGCTTGCTGTATAAGCGGAGATCCCGAGGTCCCCTACAGCTCCTGCTACAGATGCTAAATTAATGATTTTTCCGTAACCTTGTTCTTTCATAATTCTTCCAGCAGCCTGACAGCAGAAAAACAGGGACTTTACATTTAAATCCATAACTTTATCCCATGATTCCTCATCAACATCTAACGCAGCGCCTGTATGAGATACGCCGGCATTATTTACTAAAATATCAAGTTGACCAAATTGGCTGACCACTTCGTCCATTAGAATTTTAATATCCGACGTATTTCGAAGATCGGTAGAAAAGCTAGCTGCTCTTCTACCAAGCCCTTGTATTTCTGCTACTACCGCATTATTCTTTTCTATATCGCGGCCGACGATTACTACGTCTGCCCCTGCTTCTGCCAAGCCAAGCGCCATACTTCTTCCTAAACCTCTGTTTCCGCCAGTAACAACTGCAACTCTATTTTCAAGACTAAATAATTTCATATTTTTCTCCACCTCGGCTATCATTCTATCAAGCTAATCTTTAAGAATTGATTTTAACGACTACTTTGCCCCATGTTTTTCTTGTTCCTAATAACGTAAGAGCTTCCGGTACCTGCTCAAAAGGGTATTCTTTGTAAATAAGCGGTTTAATTTTTCCTTCTTCATATAACTTCATGATTTCATTATGTTCTTTAATAACATTTTCCGGGAACAGTTTAGCATAGTAGCCGTAGTGAACACCTACAACAGAATAATTCTTGATAAGTATGTGGTTAATTGCGACGGATGGGATTGTTCCACCTGCAAAACCAATTACCAAAATTCTGCCGTCAAATGCAATACATTTACGAGATCGATCGAAGATATCCCCGCCGACTGGATCATAAATCACATCAGCACCTTTTCCGTCTGTCACTCTCTTAACCACTTCAACAAAGTCCTCTGTTAAATAGTCAACAACCACGTCTGCTCCTAAATCTTTACAAACCTGTACCTTTTCAGCTCCCCCTGCTGTTGCAATTACTTTAGCTCCAATCGCCTTACCTAATTGAATGGCAGATGATCCCACTCCGCCTGCTCCAGCATGAACAAGCAGAACTTCTCCCGCTTGTAATTGAGCTCTTTTATATAAAGCATAGTATGACGTACGATATGTAATAGTCATTCCTGCTGCTTCACTCCATGGCATTGAATCTGGGATCGGATAGACTGCAGTTTGATGTACCGATACGTACTGAGCAAGCCCGCCTTTTGGAGTTTTTGGCGAAGCCATTACACGCTGCCCTTCCTTAAAGCCGCTGGCAGCACTTGCTTCAACAACTACTCCTGAGATTTCTGAACCAAATGTAAAAGGAAGCGGCGGTTTTTCTTGATATTTCCCTTGACAAATTAATATATCAAAAAAGTTGAGGGCAGTAGCCTCTACTCTAATTAAAACTTCATCTTCTTGACGAACCGGATTCTCTACTTCATCGATTTTTAATACGTCAACTGGTTCTCCTATTTCTTTTACTAACCATGCCTTCATTAATATTCATCCTCCCTATCAATAATTGGTACAATTCTAAATTTCACTTTGTCATCACGATATTTAATTCATTTCTTTGTAATCTAGAAATAGAAGGATGCAAACTGAACTGCATCCTTTTATTGGTTATTAACGTTCGGATGGTTTTAGCACATGCCCTAATTCCTGTAGAATTTCTTCATTATGCTCACCATGACCTGGAGCTTTTCGAACTGTTTTCGCTTGAGTTCTTGATAGCTTAATAGGATTAGCAATCTGTTTAACCACACCAACGCCAGGCTGAGTAACTTCCTCAATCATTTGACGATGCTTGATTTGCGGGTCATTCACCATTTCTTCAACGGTTAAGATTGGCGCTACGCAAGTATCCACTTCATCAAATAACTTGATCCATTCATCTCTAGTTTTCGTTGAAATGATTGCTTGGATCTCTTCTTTCATCTTCAGCTGCTCTTCGTCTGGAGCACCCAGCTTTTCAATTAAGTCTGTACGGCCAATCACTTTACAGAAATCTTTCCAGAATTTAAACTCTAATGCTCCGACAGAGATATATCGATTATCCTTTGTTTCATAATTTTCATAGCATGCTAGTTTTCCATTTAGAACCATTCCACCCCTTTTCGGCAGCTCGTTTGTAGCTAAGTACGCTGGCAGAATTGTTTGCAACCAAGAAACAGCTCCATCTAGCATTGAAATGTCAACAAATTGACCTTTACCTGAGTTTTTGGCTTCAATGATGGCTACTAGGACGCCAATTGTACCCATTAATGCTCCGCCGCCAAGATCAGCGATTTGTACAGAAGAGTTGATGGGCTTGCCATTTTGCTCACCTTGTAATCCTAATAAACCAGCATAGCTAAGGTAGTTTGTATCATGTCCAGGCTTATCTACATAAGGGCCCGTTTGCCCATAACCTGTAATTGCGCAATAAATTAATTTTGGATTATGCTTTTTTAATTCCTCATAACCTACACCTAGACGATCCATGACTCCTGGTCTGAAAGATTCAATTAGTACATCTGCTGTTTTGACTAAATCAATAAACACTTCCTTTTGTTCCTCTGATTTAAGGTCTAGACTAACACTGCGTTTGTTTCGGTTTAGAGAATGGAACATAGCACTCATTCCAGCTACACTCGGCTCACCCAAGCGTGTATAATCACCTTGGTTGGTATCTTCTACTTTAATTACATCTGCTCCAAAATCAGCGAGCATCATTGTGCAGTAGGGTCCTGGTAAAAGTCTTGTTAAATCTAAAACACGAATTCCTTCTAATGGCATTGACATATCCTTCATCTCCTTGAATAATAATAAATAGAATGTAATCGTTTTCTTAATAATATCAATTATCTGACTATTTTACAAAGGATTTATTTTTCAAACGCAAATTCAATTAAACATTCCTATTTAATAGATTAGTAAAACCCCCATAGATAACCTTTATTCTCATCTTTTTTTGGAAAATAGCCAAACTCTTATATTTATATGCACAAATATTGAAGAAGTATGCCATAATAGTTTTAAATAAAATAACAACATTCAATTTTAGTCTATTTACTTTTTAATTAGGACTTTTGCAGCTTCTTTTAACTTGCAAAATGTTATTATAAAATAAAATTAGCCGAGAACTCTGATCGAAAGAGTACTCTTATTAGGAGGAAGGATATTGTCATCTCTTCGTGAACAAAAAATTGCAAAGAAAAAGGCGGAAATATTACGTTCAGCAGCTACCGTTTTCGCTGAAAAAGGATATCATGGAACAACCATGGAGGAGGTAGCCGCAAAACTTTTAATGACAAAAGGATCAATGTATTACTATTTTAAGAATAAAGATGATCTGCTTTTCCATTGTAATAAAATGGTAATGGATATCAGCATTCAAACCATTCAAGATATTATTGATAGTGATCAGAGTCCAACCGAAAAGCTTGAAAAAGCGATCAAAGCACATATTAAATTTGCAACAAGCGAAAAATCGATGTTTATGGTAATGGACAAACCTAACCAAAATTTTTTAGATGATTATTTACCTGAAATACTTGAGTTAAGATCTCAATATGATAAGTGTTTCGATCAGATTCTGGTTGAAGGAATCGAGAAAGATGAATTCGATAAAGTTGATACCAAAATGATCCGCATGATTATTCTTGGAGCATTAAACTGGATACAGCAATGGTATAAGCCTGAAGGCCAACTGTCAGGTGAAGAAATATCTGAAGCATTTGCAGCTTATTTATTAAAAATGGTGGATAAACCACAAAACTAGCAAAGTGAGTAAAGGCACCTCAGCATTAGGCTGGGGTGCCTGTTTTTAGCAAATTTACGTTCCACTCTTGCTAAGAGGGGCAGGATTAAAATCAAGCATTGTAAGTATCTGATCAACCGATTTAGTAAAACTGAAAAAATAAGGTCTGTTTTCATCGTTCACGACCATCATATGTGGGTTTTCATATTCCGGGAAAATCAGAATAACTTCATTAACGAGATCATCAAAGTAATCATTTTTAAGTGGTATTGCCTTATCTAAAGGAATTTTAACCATATATCCTTTATGTGGAATAGGTTCAAATGCCCGATAAATATCAGTAATGGAATTCAATAAAAGTTCAACTTGTTTTTCAATCTCCAAATTTGAAGGGACAGATTGGATTACTTTCCCTTTCTGAATGTCAAAAATCTCAATCTCGTTTTCAGATTGCGCATGAATAGTGTGAGGAATACTAATAATGGAAAGGACCATAACTAAGCTAATTATCGAACGCAATTTCATCACCTCAACCTTACTATGCCCAAATAGGAAGAATGCAATGAATTTAACAACCACGGGGTGCCTTCCATTAGTAAACAAATAAGACAGCCTGTATCCAAACCGGATCAGACTGCCTTACCATTACATAATTTGAACTTTTTAATAAATTAAACGTTAGAAACAAGAAATGCGTTTTAACTCCCCAGTTAGACGAAGGAACTCTTCCTTATTCCTCTCTTGTAAGGATTTGTCGATTTCCTTTCGCAACTTTTCTTTTTGATATTCAAGCAGGGACTTGTTTAATACCTTCTCAGCCATTAATGCCAACTCTTCTTCGCTCAATTTCTTCGCTGATTTGATCAAATCCTTTTCCATTGGAAATCAACTCCTTAACCTTTTTTTGATTATAACACGAATTTTTTGACAATTCAAATGTTTTATTATATTGGCAAAACGAATTTTCTACAAAAAATTCACTTTATTTAGACACATTTGGTAAAAAAACCCAGAGATATCCCTGGGAATTAGTTAACTGTCTTTTCACGAAAGCGCTCTCTGAGCTGATACTTTAATATTTTTCCTGAAGTATTTCTCGGCAGTTCGTCGATCTCATAAAAGACTCTTGGTACTTTATATCCAGCAAGCTCTTCACGGCAGAATTGCTGAAGCTCATCATGATTTAATTTCTTCCCTACCTTAGGGACAACAACTGCAGCTACAGTCTCACCCCATACTTCATGAGGAACACCAATTACAGCCGCTTCTAAAATATCAGAGTGTTTATATAAAACATGTTCAACTTCTGTGGAATAGACATTTTCTCCACCAGAAATAATCATATCTTTTTTCCGGTCAACTAGAGTAATAAAACCTTCTTCATCAATCGTCGCTAGGTCTCCTGTATGAAGCCAGCCATTTTTTAGCGTCTTTTTCGTTTCTTCAGGGTTTTTGTAGTAACCCTTCATTACGGACTCAGCCCGAATAATAAACTCTCCGACTTCACCCGGCTTCACGTCTTCTCCATTTTCATCTACAATTCTTGCATCTGTTCCATGGCTTGCCCGCCCTGATGCTCCGAGTTTGTGTTTATGCTCTTCTGGGGTAAGGAATACTCCTCCAGGTCCACCTTCTGTTTGACCGCACATGTTAAAGAATTGGTCTGTGCTGAACATTTCCATTGCCTGCTTTAATAAAGCAACAGGCATCGGGGCAGCACCGTATCCACAGCGTGTCACACTAGTTAAATCATACTGTTCGCGATTCGGAACCTGCAGCAGGAAGTTATACATTGTCGGAACACCAAAGAATAAACTTATTTTATGTTGGTCAATATCCTTTAACGTTTGAACAGGATTAAATTCCTGTCGTATGATATTTTTACACCCGAGCATTGTGCCCGTAACTAGGAAAAGATTCAATTGGGCACAATGGAATAATGGAGCTAAATGCAGAAGATTATCTTCTGGCCCCATTTTGAACATAATGATTGTGCCTAGAGCTACATGAAGAACGCGGTGGTGGTCCAGAACGACACCTTTTGGTAACCCTGTTGTTCCAGAAGTATAGAGGATCTCTGCATCATCTTCTTCTAATACTTCTACGTCTGGGTTCTCTACATTTGAACTTCGAAATTCAGATATGAGCATCTGATTTTCCATCTTCTTTGAACCTATTACTACTTGAAGCTGTACTTTTTCATTCCCATCTGCCGCTTTTTGCACAGTAGCCGCTAGGTCCTCATCCGCAAACACAATCATCGAATCAGAATTATTAAGAATGAAACTTGCTTCCTTAGGAGTTAAGCGAAAATTGACTGGCACGGCCACTCCACCTGCTTTTAAAATGGCATAATAAACAAAAGCAAATTGGTCAGAGTTTTTCATCATTAACGCAATTTTGTCACCCTTTTTGACGCCATATGCAACTAGAGCATTAGCAATACGATTTACTTCTTCATTATATTCTTTAAATGAATGCACTTTATCTTCAAATATAATCGCTGTCTTTTTTGAATTATTGCGGGCATTTCTTTCTAACGATTCTATTAAATTCATATAAACTTCCTCCATTCACTCTCACACATTACAGTGGTAATTAGGAGCTAGTTCGAGAAAACCTAACTCAAACTAACTCCTAAATTTTTATAAACCCATATTTTTTGCGATAATCGTTTTCATGATTTCATTTGTACCAGCATAAATTGAACCTACTGCCACATCACGGTATCTTCTTGCAATCTCATATTCTTCCATATAGCCGAAGCCGCCATGAAGCTGCATACAGTCATTAGCAACACTTTTTGCTAAATCTGTAAGCCACCACTTTGCCATGGACACTTCATTTACAACATTTTCCTTCGCCATATGTCCAGTAATCAACCGATCAACAAACGTTTCCCCAATTTTAATTTTTGTAGCCATTTCAGCAATTTTAAATTGTGTATTTTGGAATTTACTGATTGGCTGCCCAAAAGCTGTACGCTGTTTGACGTAATCAATGGTGATATCAAGCATATGCTTACATGCTGTAATACTGCCGATTGCAAGCATCAAACGTTCTTGCTGAAGCTTCTGCATCAAATAATAGAAGCCTTTTCCTTCTTCTCCAATTAAATTTTCTTTCGGCACGATCGCATCTTCAAAAATCAATTCAGCTGTATCGTTAGAATGCTGCCCCATTTTACGAAGTTTTTTTCCTTTCCTAAACCCAGGGGTACCTTCTTCAACCACAATTAAACTGATTCCCTTATGTTTCGGGACTGCATTTGGGTCCGTTACACAAACCACAATGACAAAGTTAGCTGAGTAACCATTCGTAATGAACGTCTTCTCTCCATTAATTACATAGCTATCTCCGTCTTTACGTGCAGTTGTTTTTACTCCTGCCAAGTCAGAACCAGTTCCAGGTTCTGTCATCGCAATCGCAGAAATCATCTCGCCGCTGACTGCTTTTGGGAGCCATCTTTGTTTTTGCTCTTCTGAAGCGAACTCATCGATATATGGAATAACAATGTCATTGTGTAGTCCCATACCTCCAGCACCTGCACCCACTTTATCAAGTTCTTCTGTAATAACAACAGAATAGCCGAAGTCGGCATTTGAGCCGCCATACTTTTCATCAACCCACGGACATAAGAATCCTTGTTCCCCCGCTTTTTTCCAGAATGATTTCGGTACTTGTTTTGCTTCTTCCCATTCCTCAAAATATGGATAAGCTTCAATCTCTAGGAATTTACGAAAAGCTTTTCTGAAAATTTCATGTTCCTCAGTAAGATATGGTTTTGACATAAGTTTATCTCCTTCATTTGTAATTTTATTAATATTCAAAAAATTTTACTTATTTTTAAGCGGTGCTTTTAAAATCTTTCCAGTTGCATTTTTTGGCAGTTCATCTAAGAAATAAATCTTTCTTGGAACTTTATAGTGTGCTAAATTTTCTTTGCAATAAGCAATGATTTCTTCTGCAGTCGTTACTTGCTTTACCACTACATATGCAGCGATTTCCTCTCCGAATGTCTGATCCGCTTCACCGAGGACAGCACATTCCACAATGTCTGGGTGGCCATATAACACCTCTTCTACTTCACGAGGATACACATTATAGCCTCCACGGATGATCATATCTTTTTTACGGTCAACAATATAGAGAAGTCCTCTTTCATCCTGTCTTCCGAGGTCACCCGTGTACACCCAGCCATCCTTAATTGTACTTTTCGTTTCTTCTTCCTTTTTATAGTAGCCTTTCATTGCGTTTGGCCCTTTGAAGATAATTTCGCCTACCTCGCCCACAGGAACTTCTCTATCATTTGGGTCAACAATTTTTAAATCTAATCCTGGAAGCGGGAGTCCTACCGATCCGTGTACTTTTTCTACACCCGGAGGGAAACAGCTGATCATGACAGTGCTTTCTGTTTGTCCATATCCTTCCCCGATATCCACACCCATGGTTTTATTGACTTTTTCGAGAATTTCAACCGGCAAGGAAGCTCCTCCGCAGCCAGCAACTCTTAATTGAGTAAAATCCAATTCATTAATTTGAGGAAGATTTACAAACATCGTATACATCGTTGGAACTCCAAGGAAAATGGTTATTTTCTCATTAGCAATTTTTTCTAATATAACGTTTGGAATAAAGCGTTCCTCTAAATAGATAGTAGAACCTGTGTAAACACTGTTTAACAAGCCTTGAATTTTTGCATAGGCATGGAATAGCGGCAGAACAACAAGAACACGATCTTCACTTGTCATTTCTAGGAGGCCAGCGGCAGTTTTTGTCATCCATTCCATATTTCCATGCGTGATGAGAGCACCCTTTGGCTTACCCGTTGTACCCGAGGTATAGATAATTTGTGCATGATCTTCTTCCTTTTTAGGAACAATGAAGTAATCCGCTGCTTCTCCATCGACTTCTCCCCAAGTAACGCAAGAATCCGCAGGCTTTAGCGAGAAGATGGTTTTAACGCTTGATAAATTACTCTGAGCCTTTTGAATTTCAATTAATCCAACTTCGTCAACGATTACCGCTTCTGCTTCTGAATCATTGAGGATATAAGTGATTTCCTTCTCCTTATAAGTTGGATTGATTGGAATGACAGTTGCACCTACTGACAATAAAGCAAAGTAAGAAATAATATACTCTGGTTTATTCGCGACCATCAAACCAACATGAGAATTGTTTTGAATTCCATATTGTCTAAACCCCACAGCTTTTTGTTTCACTTTTTGAGACAGTTCTTGATAGGTGATCATTTCATCCTTAAAGACAATTACTGGATGTTTTGGACGATCTTGAGCAGAATTAAGTAACAGTTGAGCAATATTCACTTTTATCCCTCCTTTAGTTAAGCTGGTTCAGTTTTAAACTATTAATCTATGAATTTAAAGCGCTTACATTAACAGATTAAGTCTACTCTCATGATTAACATGAGGATAACTTTGAAGGAGAAGATTCCAAAAACAACCGTATAGTAGTTCATTGCTTTTGGAATCAATTTTTCACATTAGCTGGATGATACTTGATTTACTTCCCAGTCCAATTTGGCTTGCGTTTTTGAGCAAATGCCGTAGGACCTTCTTTCGCATCATCACTGCTAAATACTTCAGCAGTAAGCTGGTCGTTGAAGTTCCAAGCTTCTGGTGGAAAGCTGATCGTTGAATCAAGTCCGCGATAAACGATTTCCTTGCTGGCTTTTACAGCTAGCGGTGCATTTTCACAGATTTCTTCTGCTAGTTTAATAGCTGCTTCAAGTACTTCTTCATGTGGAACAACTTCATTAACAAGACCCCATTGTTTAGCTTCTGCAGCAGTAATAGGATTACCCGTAAGAATAGCTCGCATTGCAACTTTCTGAGGAATTTGTCTTGGAAGACGCAATAACCCTCCAGCAGCAGCAATCAGGCCGCGTTTTACTTCAGGCAGACCAAATGAAGCTCTTTCTGAGGCAACGATTAAGTCACATGCTAATGCAATTTCTGATCCTCCACCAAGTGCAAATCCATTAACAGCTGCGATAACTGGTTTTGCGACATTATTTCGAACAATCCCTGCAAAGCCCCATTCTTTCATCTCATCTGTTGTTTTGATTCCGCCAGCAGCGATTTCTTTTAAATCTGCACCTGCAGAAAACGCTTTTTCTCCTGCACCAGTTAGTACAGCTACCCAAAGATCTGGATCCTGGTCGAACTCTTTCAAAGCTGTTCCTGTTTCAAGCCATAGCTGGCTATTTACTGAGTTCATAGCTTCTGGTCTATTAAATGTAATAATGGCGATATTGCCTCTTTTTTCAAATTTAATTGCTTCGAAATTCATATCAATTCTCCTCCATTTCATGATCAAAAAAAGTAATTAGTGAAGTTGAATACTCCTCCGATTGAAAGTAATGATTCTAGTCAGTATCACATTTTTGCAAATATGTATAACAAAGAGGATTTCTGTTAGTATACTATTACTATCTCGTAGACTCATTGATTCTTAAAATCAATTAGAGATTCAATAGTACTAAGGTAACACCACATGATTAACAGAAAACTGAAGAACCATATTTATTTTAATTATTTCAATTTTACAGAATATTCACTATATAACAATTATAAATTGCATGTTAACAACATACAACTAACAATATTTTATAGAATGTTCGTTACTATACATTTATATAGTGTTTTGTAAAAAAACATGCGTAATTAATTCAATTTTTTAACACCAATTTAAAAATATCAAGAATAGTATTTAAAGAAAGCCCCGATCCCCTGAACGTTCACTTAGGATCAGCGCCATTTGCTTGGCCATATACTCGGAGTTATGGACCATGCCACTTCTTACCCAATATGAAATCATCCCGATCATCTCAAACGTTATATATTCAACATAGACATCCCGATTTACTGTATAAGATTCAAACTCTGGAACCAATAACTCCACCTTTTTATAAAAATAAACTCTCAGCTGGCCTCTTAGCTGTGCTAAAAAGCCTGGTACTGTTCTACCTGAAAACATCACTTTAAAGAAGAACGCTTGATCTTCTACATAATTAAATATTGGCTGAATTGAGTCTTGTATTTTCTTTCCTTCCAATGGTATTTTCATTTCCATGGATTGAATTAAATGCAATATCTTTTCATCTATCATTTCGGCAGCTAAATCTTGCTTGCTTTTATAATGTGCATAGAATGTTGCACGATTATA
This sequence comes from Robertmurraya dakarensis, assembly GCF_900156875.1. Classification (GTDB taxonomy): domain Bacteria; phylum Bacillota; class Bacilli; order Bacillales; family Cytobacillaceae; genus Robertmurraya; species Robertmurraya dakarensis. The sequence goes on from NZ_LT707409.1 coordinate 1,673,800, forward strand.
ATTTCCTGTTCTACATATATCAGTGATTGTTATTGATTCAAAGCCTTTCTGTTGTATTAACGAAAGTAGAGCATCTTTTAAATTTTGTTTCGTTCGCTGCACCCTGCGGTCTTCTTTACTACATACACTTAACTTCTCTTCGGTCCCTTTTAGGGTAAATAAACGTTGAGGATTTTCATTCAACACGATCTTAACTTGGTTTGCTATATAATCAGGCGAGTCTATCATTCCACTTTTGATCCAGTAAGAAATCATCCCTAAGGTTGCTGAAGTAATATACTTTCGATATAGTGTTAAATCAACGTCAGCACCGCAAGAAAGAATGATATGTTGATAGATCTCTTCTATTGTATTAATGAAAAGAGGAATAAATCCTGGCACTCTTCTTTCACTTAACATCGTTTCAAAGAATAACGAATGTTCTTGAATATAAGTTAACATTACCATCATAACAGGAGGCTGTTCGGAATGATCTTTCGCAGAATCTGAAAATGCCCTTTTCAGAACACTTTCACGAAATCCCTCTAATGTATCATTGATAACGTCATCCAATAATTCATATTTATCATGATAATGTCCATAAAAAGTGACGCGGTTGACTTCTGCATACTTTGATATTTCCGTTAAAGTGATATCTTCAAATCTGTAATCGCGAAGCAGATATAAAAGGGCTTTCCTGAAACGAGCTCTTGTTTTGACTTTTCGTTGATCCATTTTCGTAACCATTTTATCACCTCTTTTTCAATTAAAAATCTTGCTTTCACAGTAATTTGAACTTAAATTTAATATTTGACAAAAATAAATAATCTCCTGCCTTCTCACTAGATTAGTGAGAATTTAGGCATAAAAAATGATTAAGCAGCACTTTGTCAATCCCTGCTTAACCATTTTTCGAACATCGCTAAATACTTCGTTATTTTTCATTTGAAGATCATAGTAATACTCCCTGCATGACAAAAGCATTAAAATGTTTTGAAATCTCATCAAAATTATAACCTTCATTTGGGGTATACCATCTTTGCATATAATTGTAAACTCCAAATATGGCAAATGTCATCAGTTTTGGATCTAAATCCTTACGGAACTCGTTCTTTTCGATTCCTTCAATGATAATGTTACGGAAAAGCTGATCTATCTCATCACCGAGTGCTGCTATTTCATCGCCAAATTCAGATTTGAACCATTCAATTGAGATCCACACAAATAACTCACTTTGATAGCGTTTAAAACCATTCATATGGTTTAATAACGCCTTTTCAAGTTTGCGTGAAGGGGAATCTTTAGACTTGACAATGTTCTTTAAGTTCAGTGTCATCTCTGTTAGTGGTCTCTCCACTACAGCAAATAATAGATCTTCTTTTTTATCGATATAATAATAGAGACTTCCCTTAAGGATTCCTACCTCAGAAGCAATATCTTCCAATGTCGCCTCCTTGTAGCCTTTTTCACGAAAAATTTTTGCAGCAGCATCAATAATTTTCATATATCTTTCACTTGATCTCTTCGATGCTTTCCTAGCATTTTTTCCCAAAATAAGTTCTCCTTCCCATCACCATTGTCAGTGGGAGTACCATTTTGATTAGTCAAAGCTGTATGATTCTATAACGAAATAATTTGATTTATTCTGTTCTAACGTTTGTTTGATATCTATTATATCAACTTAGTAAAGCGTTTTCAATCATGTTTTTTAAATTTTCTGAAAATTATATAAGTTTTTCATCCTTCTATCTCTTAAATGACGATCTTGATGCCCGTCAGAGTTAGTCTTATTAAAATATTTAAAGATAGAAGAGTGTATTCTTCTCCAAAATATCTAGGTTTGATCTAAGTTCATGGCTTTGAAAGTCATCCTTTCAAAGCCTCTTATCTATTCACTCTAGCTAGAACTTCTTTTGGATTCTACAGTTTGTCTGTTTACTAAATAGCCAATAAATACTCTTAAAAAGGGAGGAACTACAAAAAAGATAAAGAACAATCTAAACAGCTGAAAACCAGCCACTATTGAAAGATCTGCATGTATCTCGGCAGCAATAATCCCCATTTGGTCCATCCCGCCTGGTGCTAGGCTTAAAAGACTGGTCGCAGCAGATAACTCCTTTCCATGTGCGAGAATCCAGCTTAGCGCAAAGGAACCAAGCAGTAGAAACAAACCGCTCATAAAGGCCAATCCAGTCATTTCGAGTTTTTTATCAATTTTATCAGGTTTAATTAATAATCCAATATATGTACCAAGCATAAATTGTGAGGTATCTAATATCAACGAAGGAAGCGGAGGTCCTTGATAACCGACTAAACCCAAGAAAGCAGCAGCAAAAATAGGGCCCACTAGGAACGGAGTTGGTAGCTTCCATTTTTTGAAAAGATGGATAGCAGCTGCAATAACAGGAATAAAAAATAGTAAATCCGGAAACAGGTCAACAACTTTAACTGTCGGAGAGTGGATTGGCGAATCACCGCCCTGCTCTACCCCTATAATTGGTGAAAAAACAAGCATTGGGACAAACAGGATGATCATCATTAACCTCGATACTTGAAGAAAGGTTACAACAGACACATTGATTCCTTTTATCTCCTCCGCTAACAGTACCATTTGCGAGAGACCGCCGGGAATACTGCCTATCAGTATAGTAGGATAGTCAATGCCCGATATTTTTGAAACAACCCAAGCTAGTGCAAAACAAAAAGCAATAATCAAAATCGTCATCAAAAAGATTAATGGCAGCTGCTGCAGAATTAAAATAAGCGCATCTTTCGTGAAAGACAAACCTATCGAGTATCCTACAACAATAATCGCAATATCACGTAATATCCTCGGCCAATATAAATCATGAACAAATCTACCCCCAACTAAAACTGCTAACAGCGGTCCCAGAAGCCACGGAATAGGCAGATGAGTGAGCAAAGCCAAACTTACCCCTAAAAGGGCAATAGCTGCTGTCTTTAAAATTGGGATAATTTTAGCTGTTGGAATACTTGTTAATTTCTTCCTCATACCTAACAACCTTTTCTAATTGTGCCAACATAAGCTGCCCCCTAAGCTAATCTTTAAGGTACATTATACACTTTGTGGCAGAGAATGGTAAATTCTATGCTAATGAGGGGGATCTTAAAAGAAACGCAGTTAAAAAAAGAGACAAAATCATCATGACTTTATCTCTTTTATAACGTTTAAAATAGTTTTTCCCTGTTCTTTTCATTCATTTTGTTTGCGAGTTCCACAAAGAATGGAAGTGATTCAGGATTACTCATTGAATCAGGATTAATGACTTTTTCCATCTCAAATCCAAGCAGTAATTTACGAATCGGAACCTCCATTTTCTTTCCGTTGAGCGTCTTAGGTATATCATTTACTTGATAGATTTTATCAGGCATGAAACGAGGTGAAATTTCTGCTCTGATTTTCTCTCTTATCGATTTTTCCAACTCGTCATTTAATGTAATTCCATCCTTTAGAACGACGAATAAGATGAGAGATGTTTCACGGCCAAGCACTTCAAGGTCAATGACCAGACCTTCCATAACATCTTCGATTCCTTCAACAATGCGATAAATGTCGCTCGTACCCATTCGCACACCAGATCTGTTGATAGTAGAGTCAGATCTTCCGTAAATGACACAGCTGCCGTTTTCACTGATTCTAATCCAATCTCCATGCTTCCAAACATTTGGGTACGTGTCGTAATAACTATTAAAATATCGTTTATTTTCATGGTCATTCCAAAAGTATAACGGCATGGACGGCATCGGTTTGGTAATAACGAGCTCTCCTACTTCATTAACTAGAGAATTGCCTTGTTCATCAAAAGCCTCAGCATGAACACCAAGCATCCTTCCTTGAATTTCACCTATTCTTACTGGAAAAAACGGAACTCCTCCCACAAACCCAGTACATACATCAGTACCACCGCTGGAAGAGCTGAGCCAAAGATCCTCTTTTATATTTTCATAGACCCAGCGGAATCCGTCCTCTGTTAACGGAGCACCAGTTGAACCAATTCCTCTTAACGTCGATAAATCATATTTTTCCTTTGGCTTTACTCCAGCTTTTAAAGAATTGATCAGGAAAGGGGCGCTTGTCCCGAAATCCGTAATTCCTACGTCCTCTACTAAATCCCAAAGCACTTCCATGTCGGGGTAACCGGGACTGCCATCATATAAAACGATTGAAGAACCTGTAATCAAGCTTCCTACTAATAAATTCCACATTACCCAGCCAGTCGTAGTAAACTGAAAGGTGATTTGATCTGGTGTTGAGTTTTTATGGAGTTTCATCGTTTTTAAATGTTCGACTAACATCCCGCCATGTCCATGAACAATTGGTTTCGGCATGCCGGTTGTGCCCGATGAATAGACAATCCATAACGGATGATCGAACGGAAGGCTCTCAAAAGACAACTCTGCCTCTTGAGCCACTAATTCATCCCATGAATGAACATGGTCAAGCTTCACATCAAGTTCATCTTTTTCAACATAGTTTACGAGGATGGTATGTTTCAGCGTACCTCGCAGGTCTTTTTGCAGCTGTGCAACAACTTCACTTTTATCAAATGTCTTGCCATTATAGTGATAGCCATCAACAGCGAATAATACGACAGGGTCAATCTGCTTAAAGCGGTCTACTACACTTCTTGCACCGAAGTCAGGTGAACAGCTGGACCAAATGGCACCGATGCTCGCGGATGCCAAAAAAGCAATAACCGTTTCCGGAATATTCGGCATATAAGAAGCAACACGATCTCCCGGCTTGACACCCAGCTCTTTTAAAGAACGTGCTAGTGCAGCTACCTTCTTTTCTAACTCATTCCAGCTGATCTCTTTCCGTCTGATTTTTTCAGAACGAAAATAGATCGCGGTTTTGTCACCTTGGTTATTCTTAAGAATATTCTCTGCATAATTAAGCCTAGATCCTGTAAACCATTTAGCACCAGGCATTTGTCTGCTTTCTAACACCTGATCATACTTTCGAAAAGCCTTTACCTCACAAAAATCCCACACAGTTGCCCAAAACTCTTCTAATTCATTAACTGACCATTTCCACAACTCATTGTAATCTGTAAATGTTAAACCTTTTGTTTCTTTAAGCCAATTCATATAGCGATAGAGAATCGTATTCTCGATGTCAGACTGAGATGGAGCCCAAATCACTTCACCTTCTGTTTTTGAATTCATCATTAACTCCCCTTCCCTTCTATATCTCATTTTTTTCTATTAATTAACAGCCATTTCTTGATATTGCTGTCTTAGTTGATATTTCAAAACCTTACCTGATGCATTACGAGGTAATTCGTCGATTTCATAGATCACGCGAGGAATTTTATAGCCTGCAAGTTGTTGCCGGCAAAAATGCTGAAGTTCTTCATGATCAATTTTCTTACCATCTTTTGGAACGATAATAGCAGCGACTGTCTCCCCCCATACTTCGTGCGGTACACCAATTACAGCGGCTTCAAGGATGTCCGGATGCTTATAAAGCGTATGTTCAACTTCATTTGAATAGACATTTTCCCCGCCCGAAATAATCATATCCTTCTTCCTGTCAACAAGTGTCATGAAACCCTCTTCATCGATTTGTGCTAAATCACCCGTATGAAGCCAGCCATCGCGGAGTGCTTTTTTCGTTTCTTCTGGTTTTTTGTAGTACTCCTTCATCATACTTTCACCCTTGATGATCAACTCTCCAACTTCTCCGGGTTTAACATCCTCACCATTTTCATCTACCACTCTCGCATCAAAGAAATTATTTGGCCTTCCTGATGCACCAAGCTTTGTCTTATGGTCTTCAGGTGAAAGAGATATGCCCCCTGGACCACCTTCTGTTAATCCGCACATATTCCAAAACTGGTCCGTTTTGAACATTTTCATTACTTGCTGCAGTAACGCTACCGGCATCGGTGCTGCACCGTACCCGCATAACCTTATACTCGATAAATCATATTTTTCCCAATCTTGAACTTGCAGCAAATAGTTATACATGGTTGGAACCCCAAAGAACAAGGTAATTTTATACTTTTCAATTTCTCTTAGAGTCTGCTCAGCATTAAATTCTTGGTGAATGATTTGCGTGCATCCTAAGAAAGTTGCCGTATTCAAGTAGATATTTAATTGCGCTGAGTGAAATAAAGGGGCGATATGAAATAAATTGTCATGTTGATCCATTTTATAGCGAACCATTGCACTAAAGCCTACATGCAAGATACGGTGGTGATCGAGAACAACGCCTTTTGGCAAACCAGTTGTCCCGGAAGTATATAGAATTTCTGCATCATCTGTTTCCACGACACCTGCATTTGGGTTGTCAATAGAGGAACTTTTAAATTCTGATAGTAAGACTTGATTGTCTTTCTTTATACAACCGACAATGACCTGAAGCTGTATTTTCTCGTTACCACCTGCTGCTCCCGAAACGATGTCAGCTAAATCTTCATCAGCGAAGATCAAGACCGAATCGGAATCATCAATGATATATCTTGCTTCATGTGAGGTCAGCCGGAAATTAATCGGAACCGCTACGCCTCCAGCCTTTAAAATAGCAAAATATACAAATGCAAACTGATCAGAGTTCTTCATCATGAGAGAGACCTTGTCCCCTTTCTTGATCCCAAACTTGATCAATGCATGTGCAATAGAGTTGACTTGTTGATTATATTCACCGTAGGTATATTCTTTATCTTTAAAAATAATAGCCGTTTTCCCGGGGTTGTTCCGGGCATTTCTTTCTAGTCCATCAAATAAATTCATTTCTTGCAACTCCTTATCATGTAAGTATCACCATGCAGCCAAGGGTACATTAAGAACAGTGCATCCTGTTCCTAAATCCCCACTTATGAAAAAAGTTTATAGAGATAAATTTTTAGCGATAATTTGCTTCATAATCTCATTTGTACCTGCATAGATCGAGAAGACAGCAACATCACGATATCTTCTAGCAATCTCATATTCTTCCATATATCCGTATCCACCATGAAGCTGCATACATTCTGTAGCGACAGTTTGAAGCATATCGGTTGTCCACCACTTCGCCATTGACACTTCATTGACGACATTCTTTTTCGCCATATGATCGGTAATTAATTGATCAACAAAGGTTTCACCAATTTTAATTTGCGTAGCCATCTCAGCTATTTTAAATTGAGTATTCTGAAATTTGCTGATCGGTTTGCCAAAAGCAGTTCTTTGCTTAATATAATCGAGCGTAAGCTCAAGCATTTTTTTCGCACTCGCAATCGCATTGATCGCCACAACCAGACGCTCTTGCTGCAGCTTTTGCATTAAATAATAAAAGCCTTTTCCTTCTTGACCAATTAAATTCTCCTGTGGAACAACGGCATCTTCAAAAATCAACTCGGCCGTGTCATTAGCATGCTGTCCTACTTTACGCAGCTTTTTCCCCTTCCTAAATCCTGGCGTTCCTTCCTCTACCACAATAAGGCTGATTCCCTTATGACGAGGCTTAGCGTTTGGATCTGTGACGCAGACAACCACAACAAAGTTAGCTGAATATCCGTTTGTAATAAATGTTTTTTCACCGTTTATAACATAGTGGTCACCCTTTTTTTGTGCGGTTGTTTTCACCGCCGCTAAATCTGAACCAGTCCCAGGCTCTGTCATCGCAATGGCAGAGATCATCTCTCCACTGATGGCTTTCGGCAGCCACTTTGCCTTTTGTTCTTCTGACCCAAATTCATCAATATATGGAATAACAATGTCATTATGTAAACCGATTCCCCCGAGGCCGCTTCCAATTTTTTCGATTTCTTCCGACATCACTACAGAATATCCAAAGTCTGCATTAAAACCACCATATTTCTCATCTACCCATGGGCATAAAAAACCTTGTTCCCCAGCTTTCTTCCAAAATGATTTCGGAACTTGTTTTGCCTTTTCCCACTCCTCATAATAAGGAACAGCATTTTGTTCAAGGAATTTCTGAAATGATTTTCGGAAAATTTCATGTTCTTCACTTAGATAGGCTTTTGTCATATCTCCCACTCCTTCAAAATTGGTTTACTTCAAATGAATCTAGGAGGATGGGGTTCATCCTCCTAGAAAAAAACAGGATTAATGGACGTTAAACTTATTTTTTCTTAACCATAATGGTCTTCGTATTTGTATACTCCGCAATTCCATCAAGTGAATGTTCCACCCCAATACCAGACTGTTTATGTCCGCCAAACGGGAAGTGCGGCGAAAGCACTTGTGCTTCATTAATCCAGACTGTTCCTGTATCAAGCCTCTCTGCAATAGAGCGAGCACGGTCTAAATCATTTCCCCATACGGAGCCGCCAAGTCCATATTCTGTATTATTGGCTCTCGCAATCACTTCTTCATAATCACTGTATTTTAATACTGGCAATACTGGTCCGAACGCTTCTTCTACCACAACCCTAGAATCTTCAGGCGGATTGTCTACAATTGTAACCGGTATAAAGTAGCCGTTACCTTCTTCAATCTCACCGCCGCATACGATATTGAATCCAGACTTTTTGGTATCCTCAATCAAATCTTTTACTTTTTCAAATTGCATTTTATTTTGAAGCGGTCCAATCTGTGATGCTGGATCTAATCCATTGCCGACCTTCACCGTTTTCGCAAACTGTACCAATTCTTTTAAAAATTCATCATAGATTTTTTCATGAACGAATAGTCGTTTTGTTGCAATACAAACTTGAGCGGTATTACGGAAAGCCGCCCAAAAGATCGGTTCCACAATTTCCTTCGGATTTGCATCCTCCAGTACGATTGCAGCATCGTTTCCACCAAGCTCTAATGTGACGCGCTTTAAAGTACCTGAAGCACTCTTCATTACTTTTTTACCTGTAGCCGTTGAACCTGTGAAGCTAATCTTATTTATATCTGGATGTTCGGTCATCCACTGTCCCAGTTCATTACCTCCAGAAACGACATTCAGCACACCTGGCGGGAAAATATCTCTTGCAATTTCACCAAGCAATAACGCAGTAATTGGTGTGGTTGGAGCCGGCTTAATTACTACTGGATTCCCTGTAAGTAAAGCAGGAGTAATTTTCCATATAGCAAGCGTTACCGGGAAATTCCACGGTACGATTAATCCCGCAACACCAAGTGGTGTGTGTACTTTTTCGACAAAGTGATGCTCCTTATCCTCAAGGATTTCACGCGGCAGACGTTTCTGTGCTAACGCTTTACAAGTCTTGGCAGCTCCAATAACCTCACCAATAGCACCTTGTAAAGGTCTTCCCATTTCTAATGTAAAGAGATTTCCTATTTCTTCACTTCTCTTGCTGAATGCATCAGCAAACTCTTCTAATTTTGCTGCTCGTTCATCTACAGAAAGTGCTGCCCATTTTGGGAAAGCTTCACGAGCAGCTCTTACAGCATTATTTAAGTCTTCTTGGGTGGCGTCTGGAACTTGTGCAACTACTTCTTCTGTTGCCGGATTTAGTACCTTTATCGTCTTTTCTGATGTAACGCCTTTTCCATTAATCGTCATTGAAAATTCTCTTGTAACCGTATTCATTTTTCTCCCCCACTCATCTTTTTTAATTTTTAGAAAACACTATATTATACTTATCAACTAAGCAGCTAAAAAATGACAAAACTATTTTTGTTATTTTCTCCATTCAAAGTCCATCGTCAGCAGAACGATTACTGATGCAGCGATCACGATATGCCACCCATAATATGTACGTCTGCTGTTCGTTTTCATCGCACCTCCCTTCTTTTTAAAAGAATATCGTAATAATTTTCATAATAATTAGAATATACATTATATTCCACCGCTTTGTAAATAAAGAAAGACTCATATTGTGATAGGAATTGCATATCTTTACATCGATATTAGAATCTGTTAATCTATATTTAAGAATTTTTAAAAAAATAGGTTATTGCTTTTCTGAAATGAATGTAGTATATTAAAAAAAATTTAAAAAATATTAATTGTCTGTGAAAAGGAGCAAGAAAGAACCTTCTTCTAAAGAGAGCCTGTGGTTGGTGCAAACAGGTGTTGAAATCTTTCCGACTCGCCTTGGAGACATTCTTCTGAACTATTAGTAGGAAGAACGGAACACATTTCGTTATTTTGTGAAGTTAGACCTTAACTTACCGAGGCTGTTTTCGTGAGGGAGCAGCGAATGAGGGTGGTACCGCGAGATATTCTCGCCCCTCAGGCTAAGTTAAGGTTTTTATTTTTTATAATAACTAACATTTAATTATAAAGGGAGGAATTTATCATGGCAGAAAGAGTGTACTTTTTTGATACAACATTAAGAGATGGGGAACAAACACCTGGAGTTAGTTTAAACCAAGAGGAAAAGGTAGAAATTGCACTACGTTTAGAACAATTAGGAATTGATGTTATTGAAGCTGGGTTTGCGGCCGCTTCTCCTGGCGATGCAGAAGCTGTAAGAGCTGTAGCAAAAGCTGTCACAAAGCCAATGGTTGTAAGTCTTGCGAGAGCAAATAAAGCAGATATTGATGCGGTTGTTGCTGCACTAAGTGATGTTGATAATACCGGTATTCATGTCTTTATTGCTACATCCCCAATACACCGTGAGAAGAAACTATTAATGACAAAAGAACAGGTAGTCGAGCAAGCTGTTGAATGTGTATCTTATGCTGCTAAACACTTCAGCCATGTTGAATTTTCTTGTGAAGATGCGACTCGTACAGAGTTAGAGTTCCTGGCAGAAGTGACTGAAAAGGTAATCGAAGCAGGTGCTACTGTCATTAATTTACCAGACACAGTTGGGTATACAACGCCTGAAGAATACATCAAGATGTTTACTTATGTACGTGAGCATGCAAAAGGTGCAGAAAATGTCCGCTTTAGCTGTCATTGTCATGATGACCTTGGAATGGCAGTCAGCAACAGTATTGCAGCCGTGCAAGCTGGGGTTACACAAGTTGAAGGCTGTGTGAACGGAATTGGAGAACGTGCAGGAAACGTTGCACTTGAAGAAGTAGCAGCATTGCTAGAAACACGCAAAGACTATTATCAAAAAGAAACTGGCATCAACTTAAAAGAAATTGCGAAAACTAGTAAACTTATCAGCAGAATTACAGGAATCAGCATTCCTCCAAACAAAGCGGTAGTAGGTCATAATGCATTTGCTCACTCTTCTGGAATTCACCAAGATGGGGTGATCAAGGATAAATCTACTTACGAGATCATGACACCTGAAAGTGTTGGTTTCTTAGAAACGAAGCTTGTTCTAGGAAAGCTTTCTGGAAGAAATGCGCTTAAGCAAAGATATGAGGAGCTTGGCTACTCTATTGGTGCAGAGGAATTAAAAGAAGTATTCAAGAAGTATAAAGAGCTTGCTGACCGCAAAAAGGAAATCTTTGATGAAGACATTATCGCACTTTTAGAAACACAGCCATCTAAAAGCAATGTAAATGTGTATACATTTAAAGATGTCAGCTTACAAGTCCTGCCAAACAACAAGGATTACCGTGCATTCGTGAATATTGAAAATAATCAAGATGGTACAGTGATTGAAGGAGTTGGCGAAGGTAACGGTCCAGTTGATGCAATCTACAAAGGGATTGACCAAGGATTGAACATCGATGTTGAGCTAATCGACTATACGATTAAATCCATCTCAAAAGGGAAAGACTCCATTGGAGAAGTACATGTTAAAATAAAACACGGAGAGTCTTTATACCAAGGTAGAGCCATTAACGTAGATATTATCTTTGCTAGTGCAAGTGCCTATATTGATGCTATTAATAGGTTTGTGAGCACACAGCAAAATGTGGAAATTGTTAACAAATAATAGAAAATGAAATATCCATCAGCAGCATGTTACTGGTCGAAGGGCAAAGCCCCTGACCAAACAAGCCCAGGCTGCTGATGGATTTTATTTTTATTTTACCCTTATACAGGATATACCCCATGCTTACGATCGGAAAACATCATATACTTTGTCATATAAGCGTCAATACGTGCAGATAATTCTTCTCTTAAAGAATTCGGTTCAACAATATCGTCAATGATTAATTCCGATGCCAATCGGTAAATATCAATATCTTCTCGGTACTCCTCCCGTTTCTCAGCAATAAATTCAGCTCGCTCTTCTTCCTTAAGTGTTGCAATTTTATTTGCATATACCGCATTAACAGCGGCCTCAGGACCCATTACCGCAATCGAGGCTGTCGGCAGTGCCAAACAACAATCCGGTTCAAAAGCAGGACCAGCCATCGCATACAAGCCTGCACCATAAGCCTTGCGGATAATAACTGTCAATTTAGGAACAGTCGCTTCACTCATGGCAGAAATCATTTTCGCCCCATGACGGATAATTCCTGCTTTTTCAACATTTGTTCCAATCATAAAGCCCGGCACATCAGCAAGAAATAACAACGGAATATGAAAAGCATCGCATAAGTTAATAAACTTAGCTGCTTTGTCGGCACTATCATGAAAAAGGACACCGCCCTTCACTTTCGGCTGATTGGCAATGATGCCAATACTGTGACCATCAATTCTTGCCAGACATGTGATGAGCTCTGGAGCAAATAATTTCTTTACCTCACACATGGAATCCTCATCTATCAGTCTATCTATCAATCCATACATGTCAAAAGGGGCATTTTGATTTTTTGGTACAATCTCCTGTATCGATTTCTCAAATTTTGCAGGGACCTTCCCCTCTACTTTAGCTGGCTTCTCACTAAAATTATTAGGAAAATAACTTAAATATTGGCGAGCATACGTAATGGCCTCTTCCTCTGTTTTAACCAGAACATCACCGCATCCAGAAACGGAGCAGTGCATTTTTGCTCCTCCCATTTGCTCTAAGGATACTTTTTCCCCAATCACCATTTCTGCCATTCGCGGTGAACCTAAGTACATGGAAGCATTTCCCTCAACCATTACAACTATATCGCAGAAAGCTGGAATATAAGCACCACCTGCTGCAGACGGTCCAAATAGCAGACAGATCTGCGGGATTTTACCTGACAATTTAACTTGATTATAAAAAATCCTGCCTGCCCCTCGTCTGCCCGGAAACATTTCTAGTTGATCTGTAATCCGAGCTCCAGCAGAATCAACGAGATAAAGAAGAGGACAGCGCAGCTTTTCTGCCGTTTCTTGAATACGGATGATTTTTTCAACTGTTCTTTTTCCCCATGACCCTGCTTTTATCGTTGAATCATTCGCCATGACACAAACAGTCCTGCCATGTATTTTTCCAATTCCCGTCACGACACCATCTGCAGGAAGATCACCCGCGAGTATATTAGCAAACATGCCATCTTCTACCTGCAAACCGTCATCAAAAAGCAGACTTAACCGTTCACGTACAAATAATTTGCCTTGTTCTCTGTTTTTTTGATGATACTTTTCTGTTCCTCCCTCAAGGATCGAAGTTTTTTTCTTCTGATAGTCTGACCCAGTCATGTAAAAGCCCCCTTACTTGCCTTGATAGTGAGGTAATCGTTTCTCCGTAAATGCCTTCAAGCCCTCCATACGATCTTCACTCGGTATTAATGTACTGTAAGCCAGCTCTTCTATTTTCAGACCTGTGGCAAGATCTACATCAAGCCCTTTATTAATCGCCAGCTTTGCTTGAATAAGTGCAAGTGGACCATTCTTCACCATCTCTTCTGCCAGTTCTATTGCCTTTTCCATTAGCAGTTCACTAGGATAGATATATTCGAGAATGCCTATTTCTTTTGCTTCCTCTGCTGTCAGACGTTTCGCACAATAAATGAGCTCCTTTGCTTTCCCAGGACCAATTAATCTAGGAAGCCGTTGTGTTCCGCCAGCACCAGGGATGATTGCAAGAGACGTTTCTGTTAGGCCTAGTTTTGCTGCAGCAGTTCCAATCCGGATATCGCAAGCGAGAGCTATTTCAAGCCCCCCACCGAAAGCAACACCATTGATCGCTGCAATGACAGGCTGCGGAAGTGTCTCGACATCTGTAATCGTGGAACCTATTAAGCGTACAGCATCCTTTACCTCTGTATCATTCATCCCTTTCCTTTCTTTCAAATCAGCCCCTGCACAAAAAGCCTTCGTTCCTGTGCCAGTTAAGATGACAACCCGTATATCTTGACTATTCCTCACTTCATTTATGATACTTTGCAGTTCATGGAGCATATTTTTTGAAAAAGCATTTGCGGAAGACGGCCGATTTAAGGTAATAATTGCAATTCCATCCTGACGTTTTTCAAAAAGAACATCTTTCTCGCATGTATCCTTCAACCCACTCACTCCTTCCTTTGTTTTAGCTTTGGCAAATAATGCTTATTAACAAAATCAGTTGTCGTCATTCCTGCTATAAACTGATCATGACTTATAATATCTTTCAGCATGGAGAGGTTGGTTTTGATTCCTTCAATTTTATACTTGTTAAGGGCAACATTCATCTTATTACAAGCTTCTTTCCGCGTCTCCCCCCAGACGATGAGCTTCCCGATCATGGGATCATAAAATGGAGTTACCTCTGATCCAGCTTCAACAGCAATGTCATGACGAATTCCTTCTCCTTGCGGAAGTTCAATATCTTTAATCGTGCCTGGTGACGGAAAAAAGCGTACAGGGTCTTCTGCATAAATCCTCACTTCAATCGCGTGTCCATTTCTCTCGACATCTTGGCGGCTAAAAGAGAGGCGCTTCCCACTAGCAATCTTTAATTGTTCTTCTACGAGATCCAGACCAGTTATTTCTTCTGTTACTCCATGTTCCACTTGTAATCTCGTATTCATCTCAAGAAAATAGAAGTTCTGCTTCTTATCTACTAAAAACTCAATGGTGCCCGCATTGCTGTAACCGATATGCTTAGCAGCTTTTACCGCAGCTTCGAGCATCTTCTCCCTTGTTTCTTCATTTATAAACGGAGAAGGAGCTTCTTCTACCACTTTTTGGTGGCGGCGCTGTACCGAACACTCTCTTTCCCACAAAGGGATCACATGACCGTACTGATCCGCGATAATTTGCACTTCGATATGATGCGGTTCCTCAATATATTTTTCAATGAACATAGCCCCATCGCCGAAGAATGATTGAGCCCGTTTTTTGTTTCCAGAAAAAGCTTTACGGAGTTCCTCTTCACTATGAACGAGCTGCATCCCGATCCCGCCTCCGCCGGCAGACGCTTTCAGCATGAGTGGATAGCCAATCTTAGCGGCTGCAGTTACGGCTTCCTCCTCATTTTCGAGTGGTAGATCAACGCCCTCTATAACCGGCACCCCGGCTGCTTGCATCATTTTCCGGGCTTCAATTTTACTCCCCATGGAAGCGATGATTTCCGGATTTGGTCCGATAAAAACAAGGCCAGCATCCTTACATTTTTTTGCGAACGAAGCATTTTCCGACAACAGTCCATAGCCTGGATGAACTGCCTCAGCTTTTGTTGAAATCGCTATGGCAATAATTTCATCAGCATTAAGATAACTTTGATGAACCGGAGGCTTCCCCACGCAATACGATTCATCAGCATGCCGGACAAATACGGCTCCAGCGTCTGCTTCTGAATAGATGGCCACTGTCTTAATTCCAAGTTTCTTACAGGTCTTCATAATTCTTAAAGCAATTTCTCCGCGATTGGCAATTAGTACTTTCGAAAACATAAATGATTCACTCCCCTTATTACTAAAAACATTGCTTCATTTAACAGCCAAGATGCCTTGCTATAACGAGCCGCTGGATTTCAGAAGTACCTTCGCCAATTTCCATTAACTTAATATCACGCAAATGCCTTTCTACATCATATTCCTTCATATATCCCGATCCTCCGTGTATTTGAATCGCTTGATTGCACACACGGAAGCCCATTTCTGATGCAAAAAGCTTAGCAAAGGCTGCTTCTTTTCCAAATGGTTTTCCTTGATCTTTTAGCCATGCTGCTTTGAAAACTTGATTTCTCGCCAATTCAATTTCCATGGCCATATCAGCCAGCTTGAACTGAATGGCTTGAAATTTTGAAATGGATTGACCAAACTGCACCCTTTCTTTTGAAAATTGAAGCGCTTTCTCAAAAGCGGCTTGGGCAATTCCAACAGAGAGAGCTGCGATCGAAATTCGTCCTCCATCCAACGTGTATAAAAATTGACTAAATCCCTTTTTCTCGTCCCCGAGAAGATTTTCTTTCGGAACACGAACATGATCAAGAACGATTTGACAAGTGTTAGACCCGCGGACACCCATCTTGTCATAATTACATGCTATCGTCATTCCAGGCGTATCAGTCGGCACAATGATCGCTGATACAATATTTCGTCCATTCGATTTTTTCCCTGTTACCGCTGTAATAATGACTTGACGAGAGTAACCAGCATTGGTGATCCAGCATTTCTCACCATTGATCACCCATTCATCTCCATCCAAAACCGCTTTTGTTCTTGTTCCGCCGGCATCTGATCCTGCGTTCGGTTCTGTTAATCCAAAAGCACCCAGCGTTTCACCTTTCGCCATTGGAACAAGCCACTTTTGCTTTTGCTCTTCTGTTCCAAAATAGTAGATAGGACTAGCTCCTAAACTCGTATTTGCTGCATAGCTTAAACCGGTCCCTCCACACGCCTTCCCAATTTCCTCCACAGCGAGACAATAGGAAAACGTATCTCCTCCTGCGCCCCCGTATTTTTCCGGAAATGGAATTCCAAGTAATCCAAGTTTCCCTAGCTTCTCAAAAATTTCGTAACGCATTTTCGATTGTTCATCAATTTCCCGGCTATATGGCTTTATTTCTTTTTCAGCAAAATCTCTCACCATTTCTTGAAGCATTTGCTGTTCTTTCGTTAATTCGAAATTCATGATGTTCCCTCCTAGAGGTTTTGCATGGCAAACACTTTAATTTCCTGAGAGTTTAAAACCTTCAGAATTACAGGAATATGCACTGCTATTATTCTGAATTTATTGTTTTATCTTGGAAATTATTCAAAGTTTATTTTCCTAGTTTCTTATTTCAGTCATATGATTTGGGAAATATCACATAATAAAGGAAGATTTTATCTTCAATTACTAAAAAGTTTGAAGCACAAATGACTTATTAAGGGAAAGAGGTGGTTAGATGTGGACTCCACTTCAACGAAAAAAATTAAAACAAAAACTACAATTACCTGAGAGATCAGCTTCAAAGGATATCGAGTTGAAGGAACAAAGCATCTCTCCTCTTTTAAACGATTGTCTATCACTTTTTAAAAACATTTACAGTGTACCGGATAATAAAGATGTTCAAATTCGGGAATTAACCATCAATAAATTAGAAATGCAAGCAGCGGCGGTTTTTATCAATACAATTGCTGATACCAAGGAAGTAGAAGATCGAGTCATTCAACCTTTACTATTAAACAGAGATGAAAATAAACAAATAACAGATATCGTTACTGCTCAAACTGTCAAAACCGTCACTATTGTTAAGGATGCAATGGCGGAAATTAATAATGGGAATACTGTCGTTTTTGTTGAGGGCATGACAAAATGCTTTGTGCTTAATACTTCTAATTTTCAAAGCAGGGCAATTTCCAATGCAGAAGATGAAGTTATTTTAAAAGGACCGAAAGAAGCTTTTAATGAGAAAGCCGTGACGAATATCTCATTAGTACGTAAAAAGATAAGAAATGAAAACCTTATCGTCGAGTCTGTGGAGATTTCAAAACGGTCTAAAAATGAAGTTTTCGTTTTGTATATAAAAGACCTAGTCAATGATGAACTGCTCGGTAATATAAAAAAACGATTGAGCTCGTTAAACGCAGATGCTATCCAAAATTTGAGCCTTTTGGAACAGTATATAGAAGAAAGACAGTTGTCACTTTTTCCTTCTATACTTTACACAGAACGTCCGGATCGGGCTGCTTCATTCTTGGAGGACGGACATATTGTGCTGTTAATGGACAATTCGCCAGCATCTCTTATACTTCCTGCAACTTTTTGGTCTTTTTTTCATACACCGGAAGAACATTACTTGCGATTTCCATTCGGTAATATTACAAGAGCATTAAGGATGGCTGCATTATTTATTGCTTTATTCACGTCTGCCATTTACGTTTCGATTACCAATTATCATTCAGAGATGATCCCGCCGGATTTATTGTTAGCGATCGCGTCAACGAGAGAAAAAGTTCCTTTCCCTGCTGTAGTTGAAATTTTAATTATGGAAGTTGCTTTTGAACTTATTAGAGAAGCAGGTCTGCGCGTACCGAATCCAATTGGCCCTACGATTGGAATTGTCGGGGCATTGATTTTAGGAGAAGCTGCTGTTTCGGCGAACATCATCAGTCCAATTGTGATTATTGTAGTGGCATTAGGTGGATTATGCTCCTTTTCAGTTAGTGACATTAACCTGAACTATGCAGTCCGCTTTATCAAGTTTATCTTTATTTCCGCTGCTGGTATTTTTGGGATTTACGGAATGACTGCGCTTTTTATCATGGGAATCTTTTATTTAGTTTCCCTAAAATCATTCGGGGTTCCTTATTTGGCACCTCTTTCACCGAAATATGTTTCTTCTGGCGACACGATGTTCCGAACATTATTAAAGAATGAAGTTTTTCGTCCAGGATATCTGAAGCCAAAAGATATCGTAAAAAAAGGCGGAGAAAATTAGATGGAGAAAAAACAAGGAACTCTCGGGTTAAGAGAATTTTTTGCCATGACCATCCTGATGATTGGCGCCAAATTATCTGATGATACACCTAGCATCCTTTACGACAGCCTGCTAAACGCAGCATGGATGGTGCCAATCATCAGTGGTATTCTTTCGGCCATCCCGCTGTATTTATTGTTTAAAGTCATGTCTAAACATGAAAATAAAAATCTACATGATATCAATTTGGCTCTTTTGGGACGTTTTCTCGGATATAGCGTTTCTTTTATACTTTGGCTCATTGGATCATTTGCGATTATTACAGACACGAGAGGCTATGTGGATATAATTTCTACCATGTATTTTATAAATACTCCGCCAATTGCTATTTACGCGGTTCTTATGGTCGTTTGTGCTTATGGAGCAAAAAAAGGGATTCAGCATATCGGATCTGTTGCTTATGTACTCATTTTTTATGTAAAAGCCGTGCTCTTAATAGCATTTATTTTTGCAATATTGGATAGCAGTTTCAATCATATTTTTCCAATTTGGGGTCCGGGACAATGGGAGATTGTAAAGGAAAGCACCCAAAAGGTCTCGATATTTGCTGATTTGTTATTTCTCGCGCTGATCGCACCCTACTTAACTTCCGTAAAGGAATTTAAAAAAGGAACATGGGCAGCGCTTATCTTTTTAATTTTTGAACTGGCATTTTCTTTCCTGATATACGTTTTAATCTTTGATTATATGCCGGTTCAGAGTCTAAACTATCCTTACCACGAAATGATCCGTTACATTGAAGTTGGCAATTTCCTTACAAAAGTAGAGACATTCTTCCTTCCACTTTGGCTGATTGCAGCATTTGTGAGATTTTCGGCATACCTTTATCTTAATGCCGTGTTATTTGGAGGGTTATTTAAGATTAAGCAATTTGAGCTTGCGATCCCCGCACTGGCAACGACCTTTTTATTCTTTGGATTATTGCCAGAAACACCTGCGATTACTACTTTCGTTTTGAGAGAAACACTTTTGAATTTAACAAGTCCATTATTTATTTTGATGCCCATACTCTTATGGGTTGCAGCACTAGTTAGGGGAGAGTTCAAAAATGGAAAAAAGGAAAATTTGTAACGCACTCATTCTCCTTCTCATTGCCCTGGCTCTTACTGGCTGCTGGGATAAAAAAGAGGTTGAACAAAAAGCTTATGTCATTGGACTCGGCCTGGATAAATCAGAAGATAAAGGACCTATAAATGTCACACTTTTAATTGCAAATCCTGAGGTTGGTTCCCAACAAACCGGAGGAGCACAGAACGAACCTGTTCAGGAAATCATAACATTGCCTGCAAATGATTTTATATCGGTCAAAAACACCGCAAACGTTGTCGTTGCAAGGGAACTTTCCTACGATTTAATGGAAATTATCATCGTTTCTGAGGAATTCGCAAAAGAAAAAGAGTTTATTAGATGGATGTATGACGCAGCAAAGGAGCGGGAAATCCGACGAGATATTTTTTTGGCAGTTTCAAAAGAAAAAGCAAGTGAATTTATTAAGAAAAATAAGCCCAAAGTTGAAACGAGGCCCCATAAATACTTTCAATTCATGATACGTCAAGGAATTCAAACAGGTCTGATTCCGAAATCTGACCTTCATCGTTTTTTTAAGGTAACAGAACAGGACGCTGATTTATTTTTGGCTATGTATATCAGCTCGAAAAAGGATGAATCTACAACATTTGGCAATGTTGATCAATATCTTCCAGGTGAACTGGACATTTCAGGGAGTTCTAATCAAACACAGTTTATTGGTTCTGCCGTATTTAAAGAAGGAATAATGATTGGAAAATTAAATGGCCAGGAAACCCGGATTGCTCAGACATTTGATAACACTTCAAATATTTCTAATGTGATGGTCACATATCCTGATCCTTTTGATGAAGATTACAAAATTGCAATTCGACTAATTAAGAAGCATCCGGTTGATGTAAAGATGAGTCTACAAAATGGCAGATTAAACATTAACATGGAGGTTCCATTTACGGTCGAAGTATTAACAGATCCGAGCATGGCAAATTATGCCACAGATAGTGAAAAGGTAAAGATTTTAAAGGAACATTTACAATCAACACTTGAAAAATCCGCTTTGAATTTTATCAAAAAAACGCAGGAAGAATTAAAAGGAAATCCATTTTCCTTATCACTTCATGGAAGAAGATTGTTTTCAACGATACCAGAATACGAGGACTTTGATTGGATGAAATCTTATCCCGAGGCAGACATCAATGTGAAAGTGAAGATGGAACTCGGAGAATTCGGAAAACAAACAAAGGTGATTGATTTGGAAAAGGTGAGAGATTAAGATGAATTTCTTAGTGATAGGAGCTCTTTTAGTAATCATCCTTTATAGCTTTGGTTTTGCAGTCACACTATGGAGAGAAAAAAATAAAATCGGTTCCATCGCTGTAAACTTTCTTTGTTTGCTGATGGCTGTTCTTCCATTTTTCAGTTACTTTAAATAAAGGATGACCCGCTGATGATGTGGTCATCCTCTATTTATCATATTAAAGCGGTAAATGTTTTGAGAATTCCACAAAAAAATCAAGAGAATTTGGATTGCTGATAGATCCTTTATTGATGGCATTTTCTAATGGATGCCCCATAAGAATTTTCTTGATAGGGACTTCTAGCTTCTTCCCATTCAAAGTTCGGGGCACCTCCCTGATATGAAGGATATCATCTGGAACATGTCTCGGCGAACAACTGGTACGTATATTATCTTTTATCTTACTCCTCAGACTATCATTCAGTGTTTTGCTTTCGTCCAACACTACAAATAGGGGCATATATGCTTTCCCTTTCTCATTGCTCAGGTCAATCACAAGGCTGTCTGCTACCCCTACAACCCTTTCTACAGCACGATAAATCTCGCTTGTTCCTATCCGAATACCACCGCGGTTGATAGTAGAATCGGAACGTCCATAAATTTGACAGCTTCCTGTTTCCGTAATTTTAATCCAATCCCCATGTCTCCATACGCCAGGATAAACATCAAAATAACTGTTATAGTAACGTTCACCTTTTTCATCATTCCAGAAAAACACAGGCATCGAAGGCATAGGTTCTGTCACCACGAGTTCCCCGACTTCATTGATGAGTGCTTTCCCAGCTTCATCAAAAGATTCTACTTTTGCCCCTAGTGATCGGCACTGAATCTCTCCGGCATGTACGGGAAGGAGGGGAGATCCTCCAACAAATGCCGAACAGAGATCAGTTCCTCCGCTTACAGAAGCAAGCCATAGATCTTCTTTTACATTTTCGTATACCCATAAAAATCCTTCAGGTGGAAGCGGTGACCCTGTCGAACCAACGCTCTTTAATTTTTCGAGGTTTGCTTCTTTTTTCGGGATGATTTTATTATTCATACAGGAAAGCAGGAAACTTGCAGATGTGCCAAAAACGGTCATCCCTGTTTCTTCGGCAAATTTCCAAAGTGAACTAAGGTTAGGATAGCCAGGATTCCCATCATATAATAGAATGGCAGAGCCGGTTAACAATCCTCCAACAAGCAAATTCCACATCATCCAGCCTGTTGTCGTAAACCAAAAAAAGCGGTCATCGTCTTTTAAGTTTATATGGAGGGAACATTGTTTTAGATGTTCTAAGAGGATTCCACCCTGCCCTTGGACAATTGGCTTTGGAAGACCCGTTGTACCTGATGAATAAAGAACCCATAGCGGGTGATCAAACGAAACTTGTTCAAACTGCAACGCAGCTCCTTGATGATCCTTAATAAAATCGTCCCAAAGAACATAATCCTTTATTTTGTTTACATCTGGAGTTAGTTGCAAATATGGCAGCATAATGGATCTTTCTAGTGATGGGATGGCCGCTACGATATCTGATACTGTTGCCAAACGATCAAAATCCTTGCCTCCATAGCGATAACCATCAACGGCAATTAACACTTTTGGCTGAATTTGTTTAAAGCGGTCAATAACAGTCGCACTTCCAAAATCGGGAGAACAGCTCGACCAAATTGCTCCGATGCTGGCAGACGCTAAGAAGGCAATCACAGCTTCTGGAATATTTGGAAGATACGCTACAACCCGGTCTCCTTTTGTTACACCAGCAGCTCTTAATGCTGAAGCAAAAGCTGCCACTTGCTCTTCTAACGATTTCCAAGTTATTGTCTGCAGAGAACGAGTTTCTGATTTTGACAGAATTGCAGGTACATCTCCTCTTTTTTTCCGGAAAAGATACTCCGTATAATTGATTGTGGATCCCTCAAACCATTTAGCACCAGGCATTTTCCGTTGTGAAAGAACTTGTAAATAGGGAGCATTAGACTTTACATCGAAAAATCCCCACAACGATTCCCAAAATCCCTCTATATCACTTACAGACCAATCCCATAGCTTTTCATAGTCTTCAAATTTCAAATTACGATTTCTTTCTAACCATTTCATATACTTTACTAAATTAGAAGTATTCTTGTATTCTTCAGACGGCTCCCAAAGCAGGGTGCCTTCCGTTACCTTTTGTGCCAAATGCCTCTCTCCCTTCTTAATGGCCTTAGTTTTAAATCTATTATATAACTATTCGGAATAGTAAGAAATATTTTCTTTGTTGAGAGGCATTCGACAAGCCATCATTATTTCAACAGTAATAATTAAGATGCTGTTAAATTAACGGATAGTACGGTTGATAACGCGGATGTACATAAAAAGGCGGTCTAGGACCAATTTTTGGAAGTTTAAAAATATAGTTACTGGCAGTGTAAAGAACTGCTTCTTTTTCATCAGAATGGTTCATTACGAGCAACCGTACAATCGGGCTGTATTGATAATCTTGCATGATTATTTACCTCCTCTGCTTACGTCTCCTGATTTTACTGTATTCATGATTTCTTATAAAAGAGCCCGTACTAAGACAAATTTAGATAGGCACTCTATGTGTTTACCCATCATATAGTAACGCAATAATGTTTTTTCCTGAGGAGGTTGCCCATTGTCTAAAAACAAAAGGAATAAAGATACTGGCCAAGAATATCCGATGCACCCCAATTACGGTAAAATTACGCAATTTGAAGAGGTTGCCCTTACGGTTCCTGAGCAGCGGCAACTACGACAGCCCGGTGTTGAAAAATATATGGTGCCCAGACCCATCATTGAAAATCCAAATTACCAAGGAAGCGAAAAACTTAAAGGAAAAGTTGCCATCATAACAGGAGGAGACAGCGGGATTGGTGCTGCAGCAGCAATTGCATTTGCCAAAGAAGGAGCGAATGTTGCAATTGCTTACTTAGATGAACATGAAGATGCCAATCGTACGAAAACGAGGATTGAAGAAATCGGTCAGGCTTGCCTGCTGCTGCCAGGTGATTTAAGGGAAAAGCAGCAATGTATTGATATCGTTGAAAAAACCATTAAGACTTTTGGTCGTTTAGATGTCCTATGTAACCACGTCGGAATACAGTTTCAACAATCGAGTTTACTTGATATTAGTGATGAACAATTTGACGATACCTTTAAAGTAAATATTTACTCGCATTTTTATACTACTAGAGCTGCACTTCCCCATTTAAAAGCAGGAAGCTCCATCATTAATACTGCTTCCGTTGTGGCTTATTATGGACACGATCAATTGATCGATTATAGTGCAACTAAAGCAGCCAATGTTGGTTTCACCCGTGCACTCGCAAATAACTTAGTGTCAAAAGGCATACGAGTAAACGCGATTGCACCTGGTAGAATCTGGACACCACTTATTCCGGCAAGCTTCTCAAGCGACCAAGTTCCACTTGCAGGAAATCCAATGGACCGCCAAGGACAGCCGTTCGAGCTGGCCCCTGCTTTCGTTTACTTAGCATCAGATGATTCCCGATTTGTAACCGGTCAAACCATCCATGTCAATGGAGGACAGGTGATGTCTTCTTAAGGAACTGTTACTTGGCTCATGGAAATAGGTACTAATCTTCATTATGGCTATGAGAACCGGTTCTTGTGTAGCGCGAGAAAGAGATGGTCTTCACCTTGGCTATGATGACCGTTTTTGGTTCATAGAACATAGAAACTGGTCTTCATCTGGGCTATGATGACCGTTACTCGTACTGCGAGAGGAAGAACCGGTTTTCATAAGAAGAATGATGACCGTTCTTGGTTCATAGAACACAGAAACTGGTCTTCATCTGGGCTATGATGACCGTTACTTGTACTGCGAGAGGAAGAAGCGGTCTTCATAAGAAGAATGATGACCATTTTTGGTTCATAGAACATAGAAACTGGTCTTCATCTGGGCTATGATGACCGTTACTGGTGCGCTGAGAGGAAGAACTGGTCTTCATTAAACGAGATGAAGACCAAATCATCCCGGTTGTCTGGAAGAATAGGTACTCAAAATCAACAACAAAAGCTGGTTTCGTCATAGACATGGTTGAAACCAGCTTTTACTTTATTCATCACGATAAAATGACCTTACTTTTTCTAAATCCTCCAACAATTGATACACTTCATCCTGTGTTAGGCGCAGCGGCAGTTGATCGTATAATGTAAGTACTTGTCCATCCTCGTCATGTTTATGTTTTAATAAATATTCGTAAAGATTAGTTACCTGGTTCTGTTTCATTGTTGATTGTGTTTCAAGATGTTTGAAAGTTTCCATTGAAAACTCATTTAATGCCGCATCAAATTCCCCGCCAATGATATTTCCGTTTAATCTCACACCATATGCCCCCTTATTCTTATAAACCTAGTATGTCTAATTAACAGAAAAAAGATTATTCTGGATGCCACGACAGCCAATATTTTTCAATTGTATACATTCCCTTATTTTTCGAATGCTACATAGCAGGAGGTGGTATTTTGGAAGAGCAGAAGCAAAATAAATCGAAAAAGATTGGCCAAAAATACGATTCCATGAATGCAATGGATCAAGGCACCAATTTAATCTCACAGGTGATTAACAATGCTACTGGTCTTGATGAGGGGAATGATGGTGAAAACCCAACTAATAAACGATAAAAATCCCTTATAACCTGATTCAAACAAGAGAAACTCCTCATCATTGACGAGGAGTTTTTCCATTAGTTTGCTTCATCAGTATTATGGTCTTCTAATTTTTCAACTGCCACCGGGGCTTGCTGGTTATTTGGTGTACCTCCGTTTCCTCTTGTAACATACGATTTCAGCAGCTCGCTTACATCAAGACCGATCATTTCCTTTAATGGTTCTTGCATATCGACCATTGTTCTGGTGATACTTTTCCCAAATGAAGGCACTCCCTGACCATTCCCTGAATCAATAATTTTAACGGATTCAATATTATTAAGCGGCTGTGCTATTTTTTCAGCAAAAATCGGCAGCATCTCGATTAGCTTTTCAGTGATAATCACATCACCGTGCTTTTCCATAGCCTCGGCGAGCAATTTCCGGGCTTCTGCCTCGGCTTTCCCGCGTTCACGGATAACATCAGCTTCAGCAGAACCTTCCTCACGGCGTATCCTTGCTTTAGCTTCCCCGTCAATTTCCGCCTTTCTTGCTTCCGCTTCCGCTTTTCTAGTAGTTTCATAGTATTCTGCGTCTGCTTTTGTCATTCTGACCTTACTTTCCTCTTCCTCTAATTTAACAGCACGTTCGCGTTCTAAGAATTTCAGTGTTAATTCTTCTTCCTTCACTTCTTTTGCCAGCTTTGCTTTCTCCAACTCATAAGACTGTTCGGATTTGGCACGAGCACGTTCTGTTTCCTCTTTAAAAGAAGCATCCTGCAAATCTTTTTCCTTTTTTGCTTCAGCGATGGCAATTTGACGTCGGTATTCTTCTTCTTTTGCTTCCTGATCCGTTTTAGCTCTGTGTATGCGAGTCTCTCTTTCACTGTTAGCTTCAGCTATCTCAGCTAGCTTGCGAACCTCTGCGATACGCGGCCTTCCTAAATTTTCTAAGTATCCATTTTCTTCATCAGCATCACGAATATCTGTGAGGCCTAATGAGGTGATTTTAAAGCCCATTAAATCGAGCTGTTTTTGAGCTATTTCGGAAACATCATGATTGAACTTTTCCCGGTCACTATTGATGTCCTCAACCGTCATCTTCGATAGAATTGCGCGAAGATTACTCCCCAGAACCTCAATAATTTCTGATTCAATTTCATCTTGATCTTTTCCTAAAAATTGCTCTGCATAATTGGCAATCCCATTTAAGGAATCAGCTACCTTGACCATTGCAACTGCATCAGCCACGATCGGCACACCGCCATTTGTATACACTCTAGGTGTTGACAGCATTAATTGGAACGATGTTAGATTAACTGGGGTTGCAGTTTGAAAACGCTTAAGGCGGTAACCGCCTCCTCTGATAATTTTCATCGAACGCCCTTCGTCATCTGTGAAAATATTTGACTCTTTTTCAGGGTCTCCAAGCTTTGGACCGGTAATGATTAAAGCTTGGTTGGACCTTGCTGTTCGATATCTAAATTTCATCCAAAAATAATATCCCACACCAACAATAGCTGCTACAATTAATATTGGAATCAACAGCGCGAGAAATCCAAAAATAGTTGACAAAAAAATCTTCCCCTTTCCAAGTTGTTTATTTTTGAAGGGAGAATCATGGATATATATTACTTCTTAGGAACTCCGAAAATTTTTAACTGATTATTCCGAATCTTAACACCATATGATTTTCAAGATCTCCCCTTCTTCCTGCTACAATAACTAATACGAACATAACGATGAAAAGTTTCAAAAAACACAAAAAAACCAGCTTCCGATTAGGAAACTGGTTTGGGTTTCAATAGGTTAAAGCCGCTATTGCCGTAATAAATTTATAAGAAAGTTTTAGACCACACTCCTCAAAGTGGGTGTTCGCAGAAACATTCCTGCCTGTCCTCCTTGTCTTATAGACGGAGGCATGTCATTCTCGTTTCAATGTAAAACTCCCTATTACAGCTTAAAGGTTAAAACTTAATTATGATTACGTACAATGCAGCCTGTGTTTTTATAATAATGTATTTTTATTTATTTTTCAATGGAATTATCTTGAAAATATAAATTTCCATAAACGCGGTTGTCTTGAAATAGAACCTTCGTTAAGCTAAGGACGGTTCAATATAAGTCTGAAAAGCCGTCTCATAAGCATGGCAAGCTTGTAAAACAAGTTTGTCAGCAAATCTGCTTCCGGCTACTTGTAGTCCAACCGGAAGACCTGCCTCCGTTAATCCAATAGGCAGTGATGCAGCAGGATGGCCTGTTAAATTAAACGGCTGTGTTAGCGTCCAATCTGTAGCAGGATTAACCGTTTTACCATTAATTTGATCTGGTCCCTGTAAATTGTGATCAAATGCTGTTGTTGCCGTTACAGGTGATATGAGAAGATCATATTGATTAAAAATCCTCTGGAATTCTTTCCAAACTCTCGTTCTCACTAATTCTATCTGCTTGTAATCTACAGCGCTTATTTTTCTGCCAATTTCAATGATCCTTGCTATTCCTTTTGAGAAGCTTTCTGGGTTTTGGTCATACAGCATGCCGTAATTAGCAGCCATTTTAACGCACCACAGGCCAGAAAACGCCCTTGACAGATCGCGGATACTCTCACCTAAGGAAAGGTCAACTTCTTCAACATGGCATCCGAGCGCACGGAAATTTGCTGCTGCTCGATGTATCACTTTACTGACATCATGAGAGATTTCATAAAGTCCAAAGTTCGGGGAAAACGCTATTCTTAAACCTTTCATATTATGTGATAAATCTTGGTAATTTTCATCAAGTCCAGGGACCGAACTTGGGTCGTTTGCGGAATAACCTTGCATGACAGAAAACAACAAGGCAGCATCCTCTACAGTCCTTGTCATGGGACCATTATGAACAAATGGATGCTGTGTCCCAAAGGAATTCTTTTGATCACCATCATGAGGAACTAACCCAAAGGTAGCCTTTAAACCAAAAATTCCAGTCAATGCTGCTGGTATTCGGATAGAACCCCCGCCATCACTGCCTTCCGCAATAGGAGCTAACTTCGCTGCTACGGCAACAGCTGAACCACCGCTGGAGCCTCCAGGAGTCAGCGAATCATTCCAAGGATTTTTTGTTACCCCAAATAATGGATTATCAGTCGTACCTTTATGACCAAATTCAGGAGTATTTGTTTTACCGAGAATAATTCCTCCCTCTGTTCTAATTCTTTTTAGGAAAGTAGGCTCACAGTCCGGGATATAGTCCTTAAAGATTGGGGATCCATATGTAGTAACCATCCCTTTTGTCGGCGTTAAATCTTTTATGGCAACAGGTATTCCGTGGAGTTTTCCAAATCCCTCATCTTTCATGATTAACTCTTCTGCTTTTTTAGCTTCTTCTATGGCCCTTTCATTAATTGTTACAAACGCATTCCATTTAGAATTATGTTTCTCAATTCGATCCAAATAAGCATTTACAACTTCAAGCGGGGATAATTCCTTTTCCTTCATAAGTTTTACTAGTTTAGTAGCTGAATAATCTGTAATAGACAAGCTCTTCACCATACTTTCTCAATATATTCTTATCACTTTCTATTAATTTATCCCTCTATCTTTTGCAGCCCAATACTGACTTTTCAAAGCTTTCTTATCTATCTTTCCATATGGTGTTAATGGAATATTTTCAACAAACTTTATTTCCTTCGGACGCTTATAAGAGGATAGCTGCTGACACAATTCATGAATGCTTTCTACTGTTGGCGGATTTTCCTTCGATGGAATTATCACAGCCATCACAGCCTCTCCCCAATCATCATGAGGAACTCCTATTACGGCAGCTAATTGTACACCTGGATGCTTTCCAATCAAGTTCTCTACCTCTGTTGTATACACATTCATTCCACCGCTTATGATCATATCTTTCTTTCGGTCCAATAAATATAAATACCCATCTTCATCCAGCATTCCAACATCCCCTGTATGGACCCAGCCCTGAACAATGGTCTCCTCAGTTGCATCAGGTTTATGGTGATAAAACTTCATATTATATGGGGTACTTGCAAGAATCTCACCTTCTGTCCCATGAGGTACTTCATTTCCGTTATCATCAACAATTTTTACTAAGCTGCTCATTACTGGCTGACCACAGCTTCTCAATCGTCTTTGATAAAGGTTGTCATCCATACGATGGTCATCTTTGCGAAGGGTGGTAATTAAATTTGGGGCTTCTGTCTGGCCATAAATCTGGATGAAAACCCTTCCAAAGATATTTAATCCTTGCTTTAGTCTCTCCGCAGTGATCGGTGCAGCTCCATACATGATCGTACGCAGAGATGAGAAGTTGTATTCTTGGTCCTTAATTTCATCCATCACTCGATAGATCATCGTTGGGACCATAAAGGTAAAAGTAATTCTATTTTCATGTATTCGATTTAAGACTATCTGAGGATGAAATCCTTTCTCCACCCAATGCTCAGCACCTTTAAGAAGTCCTGCCAAGACGACCATTCCCGCAGAATGCGGCAATGGGGAAGTAATTAAGATTTTTTCATCATGGTGGATTTCTAATTCCATAATATGTGCGAAAGTATTTTGAATGACGTTTCTTTGATCATGAACAACCCCTTTAGGAACTCCAGTTGTTCCACCCGTATAAAAAATCCCAGCAATATCTGTTGGAGAAGAATGCACTGCAACATCGGTCTCTAATTCGTTTCCTTGAAATTCATCCCAACTCATCCAATTATTAGGAAGTAATTCTGATGTAGAGAGTCCAACAACTAATTTTACGTTTCGTACATTACTCTCAATGTTCTGAAATTTACCAAAAAAACTTTCTCCCATAATGACAATCTCTGCACCTGAATCATTTAGAATATACTCGATTTCTTTTTCGCCAAGCATACTATTTAATGGTACCTTGGCTCCACCGGCTTGAACAAGCCCCATATCACTAATGACAAATTCAAGACAGTTTTCCATCATGAGCGCGACTCTTGTATTTGCTTGCACACCATGACGAAGTAATGCATGGGCGACTCGATTAGATGCCTTTTTCAAATTTTGATACGATAATTTCTTTCCTTCAAAAATCAATGCTGTTCTATTACCGTATTTTGTTAATGCATGATTGTATAATTTGTTTAAGGTATTCAGCTTTCCTTCCAAAGATTCTCCTCCTTTTCAGGTATTCGATATAGAAGATCGTACCGCTTTTATTTATTCTAAAAGGATAATTGTTTTATCGTCAACACAATTTTGATTATTCAAAAAATTATTAATCCTACTCCTTATATCATCTCCAGGGGATTTACTCAAAAAAAATATAATAGAATACTAAAAAGACCTAACCACCTCATAAGGTTAGGTCCTAAGATTGCTAACTTGGCAATATCCAGTCATGAAGATGGGATAGAATCACCAAAGTTAGGATACAACTCATAAGAGATAAACATGCCGATACATAATGATTTTTGATTTTCTTAAAAAATAAAAAAAACAAACTTGTAACCCAAATAATAATCGTCCCTATTACTAAGAAATTTAATAATAGGAAAGGTAGCATCGAAAGATATGTTAGGATAGAAATTACACCTGAAGCCAGTAAAGGGATAAAAAATTCCCTCATATTCGTTAAAACGGGTGTTTGAAATTTCTCTTTGAACGAATGTGATAATAAAGGAACAACAAAAAAGGGCAGTACTGTACCAAATACAAATCCTGTAATAACACGGATGAGATTATTTGTTGTATAAATCCCTAAATAAGATCCAAAGCCATCTATCATTAATGGAAACAATAAAAGTAGAAGAAAGAGACTGATTTTAGTAGAAGGAATAGTGGAAGATACGTATCTTTTTTTCAAAAATAAATATAACAAGGAACTAAAAATTCCAATGTAAATACCTGCACACCGACTGCAGATTGGTAAGTAATGACCGTCGATCATAAATGTACGTTCTGGCAACTGATGACAAATCGCTTTTCCGAGGAAAAAGGTGATATGTTCCAGGGTTTCAAGCATCAAAAAACCACCTTTAAATGCAAAAACCTAATAGCCATAGAATGCTGGCATAACTGAAAAAGCGGAAGCAGCAAACCAACAAACACAGCTTAAAACAATCGCTACAATCCCAACAATTAAGCATGTTTTACCTATTTGTTTCTTTTCCATGTCTGCATCATTCATCCAAACAATCCCCAATATGATTCCAGCCACTGGAACAAAGAACGAAAGGAGATACAGTAGAACTTTCACTCCTCCAGACATTTTCGTGACACCTCCACTAAGTAAACTATCCTCCCTGAAAAACACACCTACTTTCATTTGTATGTATTAATCAACAAAACTTTACTTGATATTTCAGCGGCTGTATATTTGTAACATTTGTTATATTTTTGCAATATTTATGATATAATCCGACTGGATACAAATAATTTCCAAACCATCATCTTGGAGGATTACTTATGGAAGCAGCATTTGCGATTATACCTTTTTTATTTATGCTTGTTATCTATTTCGCCGGCCTTGGGTTTGTGATATGGTTCGCAATCACTCTCATTAAATCACAAAAAGAACGAAATGCCATCCTAAAGGACATTTCGAACAAGCTGGATAAAATTGAGTTCAAAAATAAGGAAGAGTGACCTCTTCCTTTCTTGAACTATATATTGAATATTTCCCGTATATCCTCTTCTGTCAGAGTATATTGTTCTTTACTTTTCACATCAATGGTTTCATGAATTAACAATCTTTTCTTTTCTTGTAACTCATTCATTTTTTCTTCTATTGTTCCCCGAGCAACAAGCTTAATCACTTCAACCGCTTTTTTCTGCCCGATACGGTGAGCGCGGTCCTCTGCTTGTTCTTCCACTGCAGGGTTCCACCAGTTATCATATAGAATTACCGTATCCGCTCCGGTCAAGTTGAGTCCAGTTCCGCCTGCTTTTAAAGAAATGAGGAAAATGGAGCGTTCTCCCGAATTGTAGCGTTGGCATGTTTCCAGCCTTTCCTCAACAGAAGTCTGCCCATCAAGATAGAAGAACGGCACACCCTTATAAGCAAGTTCTCTTCCTATCAGCTGAAGCATCTTCGTGAATTGTGAAAAAATCAATACTTTCCTTCCGGCTTGTTGAGACTCCTTTATAATTTGCTGAAGCTGCTCAAACTTCGCTGAGCTCCCTTGGTAATCATGCACAAACAATGCTGGATGACAGCAAATTTGCCGCAATCTCGTTAAACCCGCAAGAATCTTGATTCGATTTTTTCGTAACGTATCCTTGTCAAGGTGCTTAAGAGTATCATGCCTAAGTTTTGCTAAGTAAGCTGCATACAGCTTTTTCTGTTCAGGAAGAAGATCGATGACTTCTATGGATGTTTGTTTTTCAGGAAGTTCTGACAGCACATCCTCTTTTAATCTACGAAGCAAAAAGGGCCGGATTCGCTTTGAAATCATCATACGTGAAAGCTCACTATATTCTTTTAAACCTAGAAAGAGTTCAGGAAAAACAACATGAAAAATTGCCCAAAGCTCTTCTAAAGAATTCTCAACGGGAGTACCTGTTAACGCAAAACGATGATCAGCGTTTAAGAGCTTTACTGATTTAGCAGTTTGTGTGTACGGGTTCTTAAAAGCTTGAGCTTCATCAAAAAATATTGTATGGAAATTTTGCTTTTCAAACCACTTAATATCTCTCCGCAAGATCGGATAGGAAGTAATATAAATATCCGTTTCTTCATCCTTAAGCCTCTTTTGTATTTCAAATCTTTTGGCTTTATTTCCATCTATAACCTGCGCTTTTACCTCAGGAGCAAACTTCAACAGTTCACCCAGCCATTGATAGGTTAAAGAAGAAGGGCTGACAACAAGAATCGGCTTTTTGCTGCCACGAATATTCAGAAGTTCTGAAATGATATAAGCAATTGCTTGAATTGTTTTCCCGAGCCCCATATCATCAGCAAGAATGCCGCCAAATCCATAATGAGCAAGAGTCTTCATCCATTTGTATCCAACCTTTTGATAGTCATGCAAGACCTCATTGATACTATCTGGAATGGCCACATCGTTTTTCCCGGGATGTTGGAGGTTCATTAAAAATTCACTAAACGACTCTTCATGTTTGAAAATATCTTGATGCACATATGGAAGACCACGTATCGTCGGCATCGTTATGAGTGTATCGAATTCTTCCTCCTGCTTAGGGACAGCCTTTAAAAACCGTTGGATCTCTTCATACTCCCTTGTCTCCAGAGATAGGAGGGTTCCATTTCGAAGGCGATAATACTTTCTTTTTTCCTCTAATGCTTGAAGAACTTCACGAATCTCTTTGTCTGGTATTCCATCCATCTCAAACTTAAATTCAAGCCAATTACTCCGCTCTTTCTTGATCCTTACTCTAATTTTAGGAAAATTTTTTCCTTTATAAATCCTGTTTCTTACCGCTGTCGTTGCATATATTTGAACCAGCTTTTCAAGTTTTGGGATCGTGTGAACTAAAAAATCATATTCTAATTTTTCATTCTGCAAAAAATACCCTTGACCACTGCTTGAAAACTTGGCATCTTCCATTAGTTTAAGAATGGCATCCTCTTTTACTCTATCTCTTGTAAAAAGAAGAGCAGGACTGTCTTCTCTTTTTTCCAATGGATTAATCATGATATTTTCATAGTGAAATTCTAATCCTGCCAGTAGCCGATTGCCGACACGATCCAAAAACAGCTTTGCAGCTAATGGAATGTTCGTCATTGCAGCAGATATACTAGGTGAAATTTCAACTTCCCCTAAATTTCTTAAGTTAGGTACAATTTTATCTAAAAAGAAGCTTAATTGCTCTTTGGAAATCGGGAGCTGCTTACTTCCTGAACGTTCGATCATTTGTGTTAATTTCAACAGCATACCAAAACCTTCCATGTTCATTACGGTAAGAGTACCATCTACAAGTACGGAGCGATATGGCTTTAACACGCTCATTTTGTCCAAGCCATTCAAAGCCAATTGATAACGTCCTTCTCCTAATTCAGCCAATATGAATTTTAAAGATAGGGGTGCATGAGCAACTTTAAAATCTTCATTTGTATGTTCCCATGTTACTGGTGCTTCATCAAGCATAGGGAGCAGCTTTTCCCAAGAAGAAGGTGGTATGATTATAAAACTTTTAAATTCTTTACGATCCCACTCCTTAGACAAGTTATTGCTGTATATCCGTTCATCTTGGGCAATTTGGATAAACTGCTGCAGCACCGCATCATCTTCTGTTCTGAAACATTGCTCACTTGGATTGAAAAGCGGTGTCTTCCCCCCTGTTTTTAAGTCTTCTAAGAAGCCTCGAATATCCTCCACTTCTCGTGCTTCAAGCTTAATCCCTGCCCCTATGAGCTGCGTACCGTCACTTAATTGAATAAGCTTCAATAAATACTCAGGCTGAAGAATTTTCCTTTGATCAAAA
Source organism: Robertmurraya dakarensis (assembly GCF_900156875.1). Taxonomy (GTDB): domain Bacteria; phylum Bacillota; class Bacilli; order Bacillales; family Cytobacillaceae; genus Robertmurraya; species Robertmurraya dakarensis. The sequence goes on from NZ_LT707409.1 coordinate 1,708,701, forward strand.
TGCATCTGACGTGTTCGCGTTTTAAGAGCTTGTTCCTCAAAAAAAGAAAACAAATGGGGTGCTTGTTCCTGCCTGTCTGACTCTTCCTTTTTATTTGGATAGATTTGTTCCTGTTGATGATAAATAGCATGCAAAACAGCCGCTATATGCTGGCAATCCTTCTGAAAAGAGGCAAGCTTTGGACAGCTGCAATCTGCATAAAAACCGCCTCGGCCATCACTTTTAATGATTACATTGAAATTTTCCAAAGCATATACCTTTGCTTCACAGTACCCTTTTTCGTAACTTTCAATTGCTACTCTATTGCCGCGGAAAAACGTCTCACCTTTTTTAAAGGAAATGGTTCCACATCTATCTTTAATTATTTTTTGTGTTAATTTTATATCCAATTTTCTGCTCCTAACTCGCATTGCATTACCTTTTATTATAACAATAATAAGAACATTAATTAATCTCTTTTGTTTATCATGATTGCTTGGAATTTTTACCTATAGAGCAGCACAACTTAAATACGAATAATTACACTTTAGTTGAACATTCTAAGGATGTTAACAAAACCGTTAAAGGAGAAGAGATATGCAAAATATGCAGCAAAATATGCAACCGCAGATACCAACACCCCCGCGAGCAATTACGTCAAAAGATATTCTTTATTTAAAAGATGCTTTATCTTGGGAGCTGTTAGCATTTAAGAAATTTCATTTCTTAGCCCAGCAGTCCACAGATCCAGAAATAAAACAAGCACTCGACAAAGCTGGTGCAATGCATCAAAACCATTATCAACGATTGCTTACCCATTTACAGGTGGATAACAATACAGCTATGGCCAATATCCCAAGTCCTAATCAACAGCATTAATAAAAGAGGTGAAACACATGCAAAATCAACAATCGCAAAATAATAACCAAATCGCAAATCAACAAACTGGACAATTGCCAAAAGTGAAAGGCCCGGAGATGAATGATCGTGATTTTGTGAACGACGGGCTGAGCTCATGCAAGTATTTAACAGACAGTCTTAATATTGCGATTCGTGAAGCAAGTCATGAGCAGTTATATTCTGACTATCTGCAAATTCTTCAAGAAACACACCAAAGTTGTCGAGAGCTTTATAATTTAATGTTTCGAAAAGGCTGGTACAAGCTTGAAGCAGAAGAACAACAAAAAATTGATCAAGCCTACACCCAATTCAGCAACTATTCATCGCAATTCCCATATCATTAAACATAGAAAACAGGCACCTTCAAATGGAAGATGCCTGTTTTTTTTACATTACATTTGCTGGAACCAAAAATTGAATGATCTCACTTTCATTGACAGGCGGGCTAAATAGATACCCTTGTAGTTCATGACAGCCAATTTTAGTTAGTACATCCCTTTCACTCACTGTCTCTACCCCCTCTGCCACGACATTAAGGCTCAGCCTATTTGCATACTGTAAGATGGCTTCAACTAGTAACTCCTTTTTCTCATCCTTATCGATTCCGTTGATAAATTGTCTATCTATCTTAATTTCATCAACCGGAAGCTTTAATAAATGGTAAAGAGATGAATAGCCCTTGCCAAAATCATCAATCGAGATCATAACCCCTAAATTTTTGAGTTGCCAAAGCATCTCGGCAACTTCATGAGGATTTTCAATAAATACACTTTCTGTCACTTCAATTTTTAAATATTCGGGCTCCAATCCCACTCTTTCCAGAACCTCAGCCACCATAGAAACTATATAATTTTGTTGAAAATGTTTTGCAGAAAGATTAACAGAAATAGGGATTTGCAAGCAGCCTTGGTCCTGCCATTTTTTGTTCTGTAGACATGCATTTGTTAGAGACCACTTATCAATATCGTAGATAAGATCACTATCCTCCGCTATCGGAATAAATGCAGCAGGAGAAACAACCCCCAGCTTTGAGTCTTTCCAGCGTATCAAAGCTTCTAAGCTTGTCACTGCACCAAAATGAATTTTAGGCTGGTAATAAAGCTCAAATCCTCCTTGCTCCACCACATTGCGAAGTGCATTTTCAATGATAAAGCGTTCTTGAAATTTGTTTTTCATAGATTCATCAAAAAATTTGGAAATATTTCCTCCCGACTCCTTTGATGCATACATGGCAATGTCAGCATACTTTAGTAATGTATCCAAATCCCTCCCGTGATCAGGATATACACTAACCCCTAGACTGGCAGTAATGAATTGAGACTGACCTTGGAGGGAAAACGCTTCAGAAAACTTCTCTAATACTAGTGCTATCGTTAATTCGATTTCTTCACGGTTCTCAAAACGATGGACAATAACAAACTCATCTCCGCCCATTCGAAAAATGTCCCGCCCATTTTTTTGTAATCCTGCTAATCTATTAGCTGTAATTTGAAGCAATTCATCCCCAGCATCGTGACCTAATGTATCGTTTATCTGTTTGAATTGATTTAAATCAATAAATATAATCGCAATCTTCTCTTTTTTGTCATCTATTAGAATTAAATCCTTAACATAATTTTGAAAATGAAGACGATTAGGCAGCTTTGTTAGATTGTCATAAAACGCTAATTTGTGTAATTGATCCTCAGATTCTTTTAGTTTTTTCGTTTGCTCTGTCAATATTCGGTTCATTTCAAGACTTTCTTGAAATAGGTTTTTAAGTGTGTTGGCCATATTCATAAGATTGTGTGTTAACAAACGGAGCTCAGAAACATAAACGACAGGCCACTCTACTGTTTCTAATGATATAAGTTTTTGTGGCAGGCCAGTTGTAACGGTGGTCAATTGCTGTAAATTTTTCATAAAGATTCTACTTACCACTAGTACGAGAATAATTATAAATATAGCTAACAAAAGAAATAAAAGCAGTACCTCTTTCATATTACTTATATCCATTGTCATTACTAAAAGAAATGGAACTAGAATGGAAGTAAAAGTAATATGAGAAAGGAACTGATGAATTGATACACTATTTTTATTCAGATGGTTAAGCACTTTATAAAAAGGGAAATAGGCTAACAACATATCCGCAATCAAAACGTTTAATAACCCATTGACTATGACTCTGCTCAATTCAAAATATAAAGACTGACCAGTTAGGTATGGTGCATTCAGAAAGTATAAAGCTGCTAGACCAATCGTCAGCCAAAACAAACCATCAACAAAAAACATTTTTGCTCTGCGGCCTTTATAAAAAAAAGCACCGACAAAAGCAATCTCGATTATTCCGATCGCTGCGTAAGCAATACTGTACAGCCCATCTCGGGCAAATAATAATCCGATCACCCCAGCAACTAGCCCCGCAACCAGTCCATAAAGACGAAGAATTAAAAATAAAAAGACGCTCGTTAGAGTCAAAGTAACACCGAATGTAATATGAAAGCTTACTGATGAGCAGCCAATTACAAATCCTGCAAGAATAAGGAAGAGAAAAAATCCTTTATCGAACCATAAAGCTTTGAAGGCTTTGAAATCTTTCATATCTAGCAACCTATTCCTTTTCAAAAATTCAATAGATTTACAATAAAAAAACGCTTCCTATTAACACCGTCATATCAGTGGTAATATCTTCATAATCATATCACACAGAGAATTACTTGGACATTTTTACCTTTTATTTTTCATTCGAAAATTTGCACTCCCTATCAACGCTACATATAAAAACACACCATCTTTGGGAAAGATGGTGTACATTTTAGAATGATAGTTCAGTACTAATTCTCTCTTAAAATCCCCAGCTTTTAAGCAAAGAGACCACCGCATTTTCTAATTCTTCCTCTGGAATCCCAGCAAAGCCTAAAATAATTTTTGGCGGATTTTGATATTTTTTTTCTAAAGAATAAGATGACATAGGGTAGATCTTTATATTGGCCTCAAAGGCTTTTTGGACAAGTTCTTGTTCATTTAGGCCATTATTAACAACAAGAACCGTATGCAATCCAGATTGCTCCCCAATAACTGTTACCTTATCTTGATAAGGTTTTAATATTTCTATCACTTTTTCCAGCTTTCGTCGATACACTTTTCGCATCCTGTTTAAATGTCTTTCAAAATCTCCCTCTCTCATAAACTGTGTTAAGATATGCTGATCTATTCTTGAGACTGTAGAATGATAGAATGATAACTTTTCTTTGTAGCGCTTCATGAGAGGCTTTGGCAGGACCATGTAACTAATCCTGATGGATGGCATTAATGATTTTGAAAAAGCTCCTAGGTAGATCACTTTTCCCCCAAGATCCATGCTTTGCAAAGAAGGGATTGACTTGCCGCTGTATCGAAACTCACTATCGTAATCATCTTCAATAATATATCGATGATCCTCAGCTTGCGCCCACTTTAATAACTTTGTCCTCCGATTTACAGATAACACCGTACCATATGGGAAATGGTGTGAGGGTGTAACATAAACAACATTTATTTTCGACGTATCGATGCGATTGACCTTCACACCTTCTTCGTCCACTTCAAGCGGATATACTTCATTCGGATAACTTTTCAGAATCCTTAAAATTAAATGATATCCTGGATCCTCGACACCATATACTGTTTTTTCATCAAATAACAGAAGAAGCTGCTGCAGCAGGATCTCGATCCCTGCCCCAACAATAATTTCCTCTGGTGCACATTGCACTCCTCGTGCATGATACAAGTAATGGGCGATCTCTTGACGAAGTTCATACTCTCCTTGAGAATCTCCAAGAAGAAGAAGGGAATGATTATTTTTATCAATCGTATTTTTTGCGTATTTACGCCATCTCGTAAAAGGAAAATTCTCCGTATCAATTGCACTCGGGTGAAAATTAAACTTCACTTTTTCTTCTTTTACTTTCGTTTCGGCCGACAAATGATCAGAAGTCTGCACGTACTCTAAATCCTCATAGGCCATCACAAAATACCCTTTTCGCGCCAATACCTCTACATAACCTTCAGCCGTTAACTGTTCATAAGCAGTTTCAACTGTATTCTGGCTTATTTTTAGGAAATCTGCTAATTTTCGCTTTGATGGCAGTTTTGTTCCATAAGCTAATCGGCCTTCTGTAATTTCTTTTTTAATATATAAGTACAATTGTTCATATAATGGAATATCAATTGAACGATTTAAATGACAAGATAACATGTCCATTTCTAGCATCCCCTTTATCTGACCCTGCTATTTTTTAAAAAACTGAATCTTCCAATGTAGTCACTTACTTTTTATACTAATGAATGTATTCAAAAAAAACAATAGATTTACGAAATGGAGTGAATAAAATGGAAAAAAAATTAGGAACTGATAATGTTAAAAGAGGAATGGCTCAAATGCAAAAAGGCGGCGTGATTATGGATGTTGTTAATGCCGAGCAGGCAAAAATAGCGGAAGCAGCTGGAGCTGTTGCTGTAATGGCATTAGAAAGGGTCCCATCAGATATTCGTGCTGCTGGCGGGGTTGCTAGAATGGCCGACCCTCGTATTGTGGAAGAGGTGATGAATGCAGTCTCCATTCCTGTCATGGCAAAAGCTCGTATTGGTCACATCGTTGAAGCGAGAGTCTTAGAAGCAATGGGAGTAGATTATATTGATGAAAGCGAAGTGTTAACTCCTGCCGATGAAGAGTATCATCTATTAAAAAGTGATTTCACTGTCCCCTTTGTCTGTGGGTGCCGAGACCTGGGAGAAGCTGCACGTCGAATTGGTGAAGGAGCAGCTATGCTTCGTACAAAAGGGGAACCTGGTACTGGAAACATTGTTGAAGCAGTTCGCCATATGCGTATGGTACAAGCTCAAGTCCGTAAAGTATCTGTCATGAGTGATGACGAATTAATGACTGAAGCAAAAAATTTAGGGGCACCATTTGAAATCTTAAAGCAGATTAAAGAATCTGGTAAGCTTCCCGTTGTAAACTTTGCTGCTGGTGGTATTGCAACACCTGCTGATGCCGCCTTGATGATGGAGCTTGGAGCAGACGGAGTATTTGTGGGTTCAGGTATTTTTAAATCGGAGAATCCTGAAAAATTTGCAAGTGCGATTGTACAAGCTACAACCTATTACACCGATTATGAGTTAATTGGGAAGCTTTCTAAAGAGCTTGGTAGAGCCATGAGAGGAATTGAAATCTCAAAATTATCTCAAGAAGAAAGAATGCAGGAGCGTGGCTGGTAGATGACAGTTATTGGGATCCTAGGACTGCAAGGTGCTGTTGAAGAACACGCTAAGCAACTGCAAACTCTTGGTTTAGAAGCGGAAGTCATTAAAAAAACAGAGCAGTTAGAGGAGATTGACGGGTTAATTTTGCCAGGCGGTGAAAGCACAACCATGAGAAAATTGACCGAGCAATACGGCTTTCTTGAACCAATTAGAGAATTTTCCGCGAAGAAAAAGCCTATTTTCGGAACTTGTGCAGGAATGATTCTGATGGCAAAAGAGCTTTCTGGTGTTGAGGAAGCTCATCTACAGATTATGGATGTTCGCGTGAAGCGGAATGCTTTCGGACGACAGCGCGATAGTTTTGAAGCTGAGCTCGACATCGTCGGTATCGATACCCCCTATTCTGCTGTGTTTATTCGTGCTCCCTTTATCGAAAGTGCCGGTGAGCATGTTGAAGTACTTGCAAAGTATGATGGTAAAATTGTTGCAGCAAGAGAAGGTCATATTCTTACCTGTGCTTTCCATCCCGAGTTAACAGACGACACTAGCTTTCTTCAAATATTCGTTAAAATGGTCGAGAAGCACAAACAAAGATTAAAATACAGCTTAGTTGAAGAGGGAAGGCAATCACCATAGTGTGATGCCTTTTTTCTTGTGAGGCTATTATTGTTAATTTCACTCCACCTTGCAAACAATAATGAAAAGAGGATTAAACTATGGAGTGTTTAACATGAAGAAATGGTTAATACTTATTATTTACGCAGCAGCTATCTTATACGGATTAAAATATAAGGATTTCATTTTAGATTGGATACAATCCAGCGAAACCGGCAATCTCCATATTCACTTTGTCCTTTCAATTTTAACAGCATCCATTCCCGTCATACCATTTACTCTGTTTGCAGGTTTAATGGGAGCAAAATATGGCGTATTAATGGGAACATTCATTAACTGGATTGGCGGGGTCTTTGCAGCGGTACTTTATTTTGTACTTGCACGTACTTTTCTAAAAAACTATTTTGAAGTTGTCATTAATCGAATGAAAGGCATTCAACGTTTTCAATTTATGCTTGAAAAAAATGCTTTTATTGCTTTATTAATGGTGAGAATGCTGCCAATTGTTCCTCCGCCTGTTGTAAATTTGTACTCAGGAATGGGCAACATTCCGCTCAGCACTTTTTTTACAGCAACTGCTATTGGACAAATCCCTCCTATGTTTTTAATTGCATACAGTGGTCATCAAATTTTTACGTCTTTATTGCATCTTATATTAGGAATTTCCCTGTACATTGTCTTTACTCTTTCTATCCTTTTCATATATAGAGCATGGTTTGTAAAAGCATATTAACTCGTTGTGTTTCGAAAGGATACTTTATGAAAGGCTGTAATGATCTTAAACAGATCCTCTCCTTTCATAACAGTTCTTTTTTGATCAGATAAATCAAGCCACATCGCCTGATACGGTTCAGGAATCCATTTATAATGATGAATATAATCATCTGCAAGTACAAACCCGCATTTTTGCCAAAAAAGTATTCTTTTTTTATTTTCCTGTTTGTCCTCACACTCTACTTCAATGATTAACCTTTGGAATGCTTCTTGAGAAAGTGCCCACTCCTTAACATATTGAAGCAATTCTAATCCAAGTCCATGCCGGCGATATTCTTGACGAACAGCCAAATAGTCGATGATGATGACACTTGAACCTTCTAAGGAAGCTGTTATGGCAAAAGCCGCCACCTCATTTTCTTCCATTGCGGCATGAAAAGTGCAAAGGCCTTTGGCTGACATATTCCGCAGAATTTTTTCAGGCTTGGCTCCATGCTTAAAGGACTGCTGATAAATAGGCCTGATTTTTTCCCATAACTCTTCATCCCAATGATTGATCGTAATAAATTCCATAGTAGGAAATCTCCTTTTTCCAAAGCTATTTCTTCAATGATACTGAACATTAATTTATTTTTCCAATTTGGAATTACAACCCTTTAAAGAGAAAAACCCCCAGCACTTTGGGGGCCATCATTAAAAATATGAACTAGTTTGGGAGGTTCTGCCGCTTTTTTAATTCTTCTTCCTGAAGCTGTCTCCATAGTATTTTTCCGCTTCCAGAAATAGGAAGTCTATCAACAAATTCAACAAATCTTGGATATTTATAATTAGCCATTTGCCCTTTAGACCATTCAATAATTTCGTCCTCTGTTACCTTCCCCTTTTGAGATTCTCGTAAAACAACGACCGCTTTAACACTTTCACCTCTTCGTTCATCAGGAACACCAATCACACACACCTGCTCAATAGCTGGATGTTTATATAGGGCTGATTCCACTTCTGTTGGCCAAACCTTGAATCCTGCAGCATTAATCATTCTTTTATAACGATCCACGATAAAAAAGTAACCATCTTCATCATATTTGGCGATGTCTCCTGTGCGAAGAAAGAGTTTATCATCAATCGTTATGAATGTTTTCTTTGTTTCTTCTGGCTTCCTCCAGTACCCTTTCAAAACCTGTGGCCCATGAATAATAATTTCACCTTCTTCATTTGGTCCAAGTTCTTTCAATGAAACCGGATCAATGATACGTGCATCAACACCAAAAGTCGGTATCCCCAAACATTGCAATTTCGGGTGGTCCATTGGGTTAAAGTGTGAAGCCGAGATGGTTTCCGTTAATCCATATGCTTCAATGTATCGAAGTCCTGTTAAATTAAGTAAATTTTCCCCCACTGCTTTTGGCAGCGGAGCTCCTCCTCCGCCAATAAACATAACACTATCAAAATCAGATTCATTCAGGTTATCGTTTGTAAGAAAATCGACCACCATCGTACTAATATTGATCCAATGACTGCATTTATATTGCTTGATCAGTTGATGGGCCAATTTTTTATCCCATCTTGTCATTAGAACGATAGTAGAACCACAATAGATCGGTATATGCATGCTGTGAACCATTCCTGTCACATGAAATAATGGCAATGTAGCAAGGCATACTGAATCCGCAGTCATATCTACCCATGCCGCACCGCTAAGGATATTGGCCTGTATGGTATCATGTGTATGCATACAGCCTTTTGGCCTGCCGGTTGAACCAGATGTATATGGCAAGGCAGCAAGATCTTCCGAAGTTACACCTGTTCCGTTCGGTATAAGATTTGCAGCTAATGCATCTTTCCATGCTGTAACGTTTTCCTCAATAAAGTTCTTGCGTGGAGTACTGATATCTTCATGCAGCTCTTGTTGAAAATCAGATGAAATATACTCAGAGTACGCTGCTACTATTAAATGCTTCAGATGAGTCTTGTCTAGAAGAGGGATCATTCTCTCCGCTAACTCTTGGCCTGCAAATGCAACTTTTGATGCACTATCCTCTACATACAAGGATAATTCCTCAGTTGTGTTCATAGGATTGACTGGAACAACAACGGCTCCTGCACGCAGAATTCCATAGTAGGCAATGATAAATTGCGGGGAGTTTTGCATATTGAGAAGAACCCTGTCCCCTTTTGACACATGCAGATGTTTTTGCAGGTATCCGGCCATTTTATTTACTTGCTCAAAAAGTTGTTCATAGGTGATCGTCGTCCCATAATAAAAGATTGCTGTCTTATCAGGATAACGCTGTGCAGAAACCTCCAGGTTGTGATCCATCGTCGTTTTTGGAATGGTAAGTGATATTGGTTTTCTTTTTGGCCAATGTTTAAAGTGTAGCTTCATTAAAGTGTTCACCACCTAATAATATTTAATAAAACGCTTACAATTAGAAACTCAGTTCTTATGTAGAACTCCATTGACGTTTGCTGCTCCAAACATTCTCTAAAGATATTATATCGTTTCTTCATTTATTAATGAACTGAATTTTTTAAATAATAATAATATTTACTCAATTACAGACAAAAAAAGAGAATTCTTATCTGCACATAAAGAATTCTCCCAGCGAACTTTTTTTATCTATTTCCTATTCAGCTGTGTTTACCATTATTGCTGCTACCTGCTCTAACCTCTTATAAAAGAACTCCCCCGCCGGGATTCCTTCTAATCCTACTTCCTCGAATGCTTCCTTCATACATCTCAGCCAGGCTTGTGCCCGCTTTGGCGTGATCTCAAACGGAAGGTGCCGCTGTCTCATTGCAGGCTGTCCAAATTCTTGACTGTATAGGGGCGGTCCGCCTAAAAACTGTGTTAAAAACATTCGCTGCTTTCTCATAATTTCGGCCATATCCCCCTCAAATAAGGGACTTAAAACAGGGTCTTGATAGACACGAGGATAGAACGCTGCAACTAATTTGTTGATTTTTTCTTCCCCTATTTCATCATAAAGTGTTTCTAAACGAGGTTCATTCACCGTCTTCAACCTCCGATCTAATTTTTTTGTATTATAACCTATTCTATTTTTTATTAAGTGATATTTATCACACTACTAGTACCCGCTCGCTTTTTCCAGCTAATAACATACTTTTCTCTAATCTGTACACAATAAAAACAAATTATGAAAGCAGGTGTATGTTTTAGTGGATGATAAGACTAAAATTCGATTAACGTCTGCTGAAATGACGTTCCTATGGACTCAATATATTAATGATACGGCAAGTATTTGTGTGACTAGACATTTTTTGGAAAAGGTTGAAGATGATGAAGTGCGTCCTGTTATTGAATCTGCATTAAATGGATCAAAAGAGAATGTCGATTTTTTAAATAAATTTTTTGAGTCTGAGCAGTTCCCTATACCTGTCGGCTTTACTGAGAAAGATGTCAATCCGGGTGCACCGAGGATCTTTTCTGATACGTACGTATTGATGTACTTAAGAAATATGTCAGTATTAGGAATGGCTGCTGCGGGTGTTGCAATCGGTTTGGTCACAAGACCTGATGTAGTTAGCTTTTTTAAAAAGGTTCTAAGTACAGCAGTTAAATTACAGGATTTAACAAGAGAATTAATGTTAAAAGAAGGAACCTATGTTAGACCTCCATATATTTCTACACCTGACAAGGTAGATTTTATTAAAAAGCAACAATTCTTATCTGGATTCTTCGGGGATGTGAGACCTTTAACAGCACAGGAAATTACGATGTTATTTAATAATGTTCAAACAAATGCCATAGGGAAAACATTAATTATCGGTTTTGCTCAGACTGCTCAAAAGCAAGAAGTAAAAGAGTATTTTTTAAGAGGGCAGCAAATTGCACAGAAACATGTTGATATCTTTAGTAATATTTTAAAGAAGGAAAACTTACCAGCTCCCATGTCATGGGATACTGCCATTACAGATTCTACAGAGCCTGTCTTTTCAGACAAACTCATGATGTTTCACGTTTCTGCAATGATAGCTGCCGGGATTGGGAACTATGGAGCTTCAATGTCAGGGAGTCCAAGACGGGACTTGGGAGTGAAGTATGCTTCACTGATCCCTGAAATAGCGCTATATGCGGAAGACGGAGCAAATATTATGATTAAGCACGGATGGTTAGAAGAACCCCCGCAAAGTGATGATCGAGAACATTTAATCAAAGGAGAATAGATAAAAATGTCTAACTCCTCTAAGGTTAAATCTTTTCATTATGGACAATTTAATGATTGTGGAGGTGAAAGCAAATGACTGAGAAAGAATTTCCAAATGTAAGTCTGGGCGGCAAGATTGCGAAAGAGAAAGGTAATGGCGGAGATCAAGTGCACGGACGTGAAAAAGAGAATAAAAACGAAAAGTTTAATACTAATCCAAAAGTGGACCTGTAATAAGATTCACAATGATCCAAAAAGGGCAAATCAATGAATATCCCCTTTTTGGATCAACACCCAATGCTAAAAGGAACGATTAGGCTGCACGATTAAGTTATTTTCCATTTCTTTCGATATTTGAATGAATGCTTTAACAAGCGGAGACCGATTCTTCCGGAGGTACGAAACTCCCATTGATACAGTGGGTAAATCCTTCATATCAATATACGTAACATCCCTCGTATGTAAATGAGATGCCGATTGTGGAACAACAGCGATTCCTAAACCACCTGCAACAAGGCCAATAACCGTTTGAAATTCTAATGCCTCCTGCTGAATTGTTGGAGCACATATCTCAATAATTTTATCATAAAAGTCTGACCAAGTTCGTCTGGACAACATGATGAATGGGTACGAATCTAAATCTGCAAGATTAACAATTTGCTTCTTTAATAGCGGGTGATACTTTGGTACTGCAAGTACACAAGACGTTCTAGATACGACATCTGTCTGCAGTGGACCTATCTTCACTGGTGGTCTAAGAACTCCTATATCAATCTCCTCAGCGCACAATGCTTCAATTTGATTCGGTGTCGACATTTCGGTTAGTTTAATTTCAACTTCTGGGTGATTCAAACGAAATTCTCTCAGTATAGCAGGAAGAATATCATAAGTAGCTGACCCGACGAATCCTACTTTAATTGTCCCGACTTTTCCATGATGAATCCGTTGTGCCTCTTTAACAGTACGGTTCAAGTGATAAATTGCAGCCGAAACTTCCTTATAAAAAAATTTCCCTGCTTCTGTTAATTCCACATGGCGATTATTTCGAAAAAAAAGAGGAATTCCAAGTTCCTTTTCTAGGTTTTGAATTTGTAAACTTAAGGGTGGCTGGGTTATTAAAAGTCTTTCCGCCGCACGACTAAAGTTTAATTCCTCAGCAACAGCAATAAAATAGTGCAATTGTCGAAGTTCCATACAACACCCCTCTTATTAATTATTTAAAAAATATATTATTATCATTCAAATTATATATTTTACAATTATACGCCTTAAAGATATGATAACACATATTAAAAAACAAGATACTATTCAAAATTTTTAAACAAATAAAAATAAAGGAGGACTGGACCTTGAATTTAGTAAAAGGGATCTTCCAATTAGGGATCCTTTACGTTTTTTTTCTATTGGGTAATTTGCTGCAAGAAATTTTATATATCCCTCTTCCAGGCAGTATCATCGGCTTATTGTTATTATTAGCAGCAATGTTTTCGAACATTTTGCCTGTACACTGGATTCAACAGGGAGCAGGATTTTTACTCGCCATTTTGCCTCTTCTACTAGTACCAGCAACGGTTGGCATAATGAATTATCCCAGCCTTTTTTCGGGTAAGGGCCTTCTTATCTTTTTAATTGTTATGACAAGCACCGCAGCAACAATAATCATCACTGCTAAAACCAGCCATTACCTTGAAAACGCTAAGCTTAAAAGGGAGGAGAAGAAAATGTGCTCCAAACACCTATCGCATTAATAATTATTGTTATAACTGTCATTATTTACTTGGGTATGGTTACGTTATACCGGAAGTTTCCAATCCCCTTCCTATTACCCGTCTTAACATCGACGATCTTCATTATTGCAATCCTAAAGAGCTTTGATCTTTCTTACGATTTTTATATGACTGGCGGTCATTGGCTGCACTCCCTTCTTGGGCCGGCAGTTGTTTCCCTTGCCTATCCATTATTTCACCAAAGAAAGACAATTATAAAACATGCTCTTCCCATTTTAGCAGGAGTGCTCACTGGTTTAATTTCGGGAATGTTTACTTTATTTTTATTAGCAGAAATAATGTCTATCCCTAGAGATATCCTTTTATCCATGATTCCTAAATCTATTACTACGCCTGTCGCCATGCAAGTGGCTAATGACATTGGAGGAAACCCAACGCTTACTGTTGCTTTTGTGATGATTGCAGGTATTTCTGGAGCTATTATGGCACCAAGTCTGTTAAAATGGTTTCGTATTCGCAGTTCGTTAGGGACAGGTATTGCATTAGGAAGTTCTTCACATGCTATAGGGACTTCAAAAGCGTTCGAGTATGGAGAGTTTACTTTTTCCATAAGCTCTGTTTCCATGACATTAAGTGCAATAATTGGACCAATATTTGGATTTCTCATTTCGAAACTATTATTATAGAACGCAAAGTACAAAACACTGTTCATTTCTTGACAGTGTTTTTCACTATTTAGATATGTATTACCTTGTAAAAGTTAAAATAAACTTTCTCAGAAACACTTGGAAGCTTAGTTCCTGTTAGCAGAATTGTTTTCATTATCCTCAGTAAACTCTATAATATAGGTAACATCCTTACTGGAAAAGGAGTGACGTTTGTTTTGCTAGAAAAGTGGTTATTGGAATCAAACTATACAGTTGTTTTCACTGGGGCTGGCATGTCAACAGAGAGCGGCCTTCCAGACTTTCGTTCTTCGAAAGGATTATGGAAAAAAAAGGACCCTGCCAGACTTGCAAGCACGGATGCTTTAAACAATAATGTCCATGAGTTTATTGATTTTTACCGAGATCGTGTATTAGGTGTTAAAGAATATCAGCCTCATGAAGGACATCTCATCTTAGCAAAATGGGAAAAACAAGGGATTATTCAATCTATTATCACTCAGAATGTCGATGGCTTTCACCAGCTCGCCGGTTCGAAAAAAGTAGCTGAACTACACGGAACCTTGCAAAAACTACACTGTCAAGCATGCGGGAATATCTACAGCAGTGAAGAATATATTAACGAGGAATATTATTGCGTCTGCGGCGGGATCTTGCGGCCTTCGGTTGTTTTATTTGGGGAGTCTTTACCGGAAAAAGCCTTTCAATTTGCATTAGAGGAAGCGCATAAATCAGAGTTATTTATTGTTCTAGGATCTTCCTTAACCGTTACGCCCGCCAATCAATTTCCTCTAATCGCCAAGGAACAAGGATCAAAATTAGTCATTGTTAATCATGATCCAACAGAATTTGATATGTATGCTGATCATGTAATTCGAGACAGGAAAATCGGTGAAGTACTACAGCAACTTTCAAAAAACATATAAATACCATGTTAAAAATTATTTTTCAAAGAAAATTCAAAATTAACCTTGCATTTATCAGCATATATTGATATATTACATTCAATTACATATTCCTATTTCAAATACTTTTGAAGTGAGGATAGAGGTGCAGAGACCAATAGTACATAATGGGAGGATGATGAGATCCTTTGAACATTATGGAAAGGGGTATTTGCCGAAGTGGAAAGGAACTCATCATTCTTGAAACTGGGCCTGTTATTGAATAAATGCAGGACTGTCATATAGGAAACTATATGGAGGGCTATCTTACGCACGGGAACGATTTCAAATGTTATTGTTCTAATGCAACAGCGTCCCTCGTTGTTGTTTTTTTGCGTTTGTTTTTAAGAGCCTTCCCCCTCTAATTAAAATAATGACAAGGGTGTGAAGAGATCATGAATTTCGGAAAAATTATTACTGCAATGGTTACTCCATTTGATCAAAAAGGTGAAATTGATTTTAACGGTGTTCGTACATTAGTTAATTATTTAATAGCAAACGGGTCTGACGGCCTTGTCGTAGCTGGTACCACAGGAGAATCTCCTACATTAACAACAGAAGAGAAAGTAGAGCTGTTCAAATATGTAGTTAAAGTTGTCGAAGGAAGAGTTCCAGTTATTGCAGGAACTGGTTCTAATAATACAAGAGCCTCTATCAGCTTAACAAAGCAAGCTGAAGAAGCTGGTGTAGATGCCATTATGCTCGTAGCTCCTTACTATAACAAACCTTCACAAGAAGGATTATATCAGCACTTTAAAGCAATTGCAGACTCAACAAAACTTCCTGTTATGCTTTATAATATCCCAGGACGAAGTGTTGTTAATATTAATGTTGATACAGTTGTGCGTCTATCAGAAATTGAGAATATTGTTTGTATTAAGGAAGCTAGTGGAAATCTTGATGCGATGGCAGAAATTATCAGCAGAACTCCTAGTGATTTTACTTTATACAGCGGTGACGATGGATTAACATTGCCTGTTCTATCAATTGGCGGAGCTGGCGTTGTTTCCGTTGCTGCTCACGTAATGGGAAATGAAATGCAAGAGATGGTCTCAAGTTTCTTAAAAGGAAATATTCAAGATGCAGCCGCTGCCCATCAGCATCTTCTTCCGAAAATGAAAGCATTATTTGCGGCACCTAGTCCATCCCCTGTTAAAGCAGCACTAAATCTTAGCGGTGTTCCTGTTGGAAGCGTACGTTTGCCAATGGTTCCTTTAAACGAAGAGGAAATGAGAACATTGCAGAATGCCTTACAGCTAAACGTTGCAAGAGCTATCTAATGACAAAGTAATAAAAAATGGAACAGTTACTAGCTGTTCCATTTTTTCATCATGAAAATAAGGATGATATTTAAAGACATGAATAGAAAAAAGCCTCTTTTATCTTTTGAATTTGCTGGTACCGCGGGAGTTGTCCCTCATACATTCAGCGATCCGGAAAATATCATTATCGCAAATACAGTTGAAGAAGTACTTCCATGTCTAGAATCTGTTCAACATGCTGTTGATAAAGGGTACTATGCAGCTGGATTTCTATCTTACGAAAGCGCCCCTGCATTTGACCCTGCTTTTAAAGTTAAGGATGGAAACACGATGCCATTACTGTGGTTTGCTATTTTTTCGGATGTGACACATGAACCAATTAATGGAGATGGACCCTATACACTTACAAAATGGAAGCAGAGTGTCAGCATGTCAGAATATGAAAAAGCGATAGATTCTATCAAACATTACATAGAATGCGGTGACACGTATCAAACAAATTATACTATTCGTCTTACCTCTCAATTTCAGGGTGATGATATCTCTTTTTTTAAGAAACTAAAAAATGCACAAGCCTCGGATTATTGCGCATATATCAATACGGGTGACCATACTATTTTATCGGCTTCACCTGAGCTATTTTTCCACTTAGAAGGAGAGAAAATAACGACCCGTCCCATGAAAGGAACGATAAAAAGAGGTACGTCATTTGCTGAAGATGAGAAAAATGCAAACTGGCTATACCATTCAGAAAAAAACCGTGCAGAGAATGTCATGATCGTCGACCTATTGCGAAATGATCTGAACATGATTGCACAACCAGGTACTGTTCATGTTCCAAAGCTGTTTGAGATTGAACGATATCCAACACTGTATCAAATGACTTCTACCATTGAGGCTAAAGTATCTCGAGATTTGCCCCTTTTTCAACTTTTTAAAGCGCTGTTTCCTTGTGGATCGATAACCGGTGCACCAAAAATCAGCACAATGGATATCATTTCGGAATTGGAAACGATGCCGCGTGAAGTATACTGTGGCGCAATCGGCTTCATTACTCCAAAAAAGGAAGCGATTTTTAATGTGCCGATCAGGACTGTGATGATCGAACAGTTAAGTGGGAAAGCGACTTATGGTGTCGGCGGCGGAATTACTTGGGATTCAACTTCTGATGGAGAGTATGAAGAAATCCTCACAAAAGCAAGGTTACTAGAGGAAAACACTATAGATTTTCAATTATTGGAGAGCCTTTTGTTAGATCAAGGTCAATATTTTTTAATAGAGGAGCATCTTTTACGATTAGAGCATACTGCTCACTACTTTGGTTTTCAGTGCGAGATTGGAGATGTAAAAAAGGCCTTATTAGAGTTTGCCCTTAAACATCCAGAAGGACAATGGAAAGTACGGCTTCTTTTAGATGAAAAGGCAAATCTGCTAATGGAAGGAGCACCGGCCACACCACTTGAATCGCCGCTAAAAATGGTGATTGCTGATCGACCCATCAATAAAAACAATCCGTTCTTATACCATAAGACCACAAATAGATCCATTTATGATGAGTTCCAAGAACAGAAGAATCCAAACGCTTTCGATATTCTTCTATGGAATGAAAATGGCGAGCTAACAGAATTTACGAACGGGAATATTGTTTTAGAGATAGATGGTGAACGTTGGACACCTTCTGTGACAAGCGGCCTTTTAGCAGGAACTTTTCGAAGTCAATTATTGAAACAAGGAAAAATACAGGAAAAAATCTTATTCATTTCCGACATTAAACGAAGCACTAGAGTTTGGTTTATCAACAGTGTTAGGAAATGGGTTGAAGTACAATTTATAGATGGGCAGCAATAAAGCGAACAGTTAGACTGTTCGCTTTATGTTTATTCTTTTAATTGACGGTGTCTTGAACCCTTCATGGAGCTCTCAATTTTTATGTTCTTCAATCGCCGCTTGAGCTAGCTTAGAAATTGTCATATCATCCATTGGGGGATTATGAAGCCCAGCTCTTACATCACGATAGTATCTTTGCAGGGGATTGGAAAGCTGAAGACTTTTCGCTCCCACCAATCTCATCGCCTTATCGACAATTGTAATGGCCGAATTTGTGACAATATGCTTAGCGACACTCAACTCATTAGTAAGATACTGCCGGCGTGATTCGTCGTCATATAAATTAGCAACGCTATATAGAAAATGCCTTGCACTCATTAATTCTAAATCGATCTGCCCGATTAAACTCTGTACATTTGGCAGCTCACTAATCGTGCCTTTTATACTATTGGGAGAATAGCTCGTTGCATACTCTACTGCATAATCACGTGCAGCTTGTGCTATTCCTAAATAACATGCAGGGATGTGCAGCAGCCAGCCATTTAACTTATTTCCACGTGGAAGCTGGTTTATTTCCACTAGGTTTTCACTATCTACCATAACATTATCAAGAATAAGGTCATGACTTTCTGTTCCTCTCATCGCAATAACATTCCAGTTTTCCTTTATGGATAAGCCATCCGTTCCTCTTTCGATGAGGAAAAATCCGAGTCCGTTTTTTTCCTCTATCCACGCAGATACAAGGAAATGAGTTAATACAGGAGACATAGTAGTGAACGTTTTATGCCCCGAAACAACCCACTTTTCCCCTTTTTTAATGGCAGATGTTCCTGGACGGCCTCCACGAGTTGGGCTTCCTGTCTGAGCTTCACTAGCTGCCCGATTTACTAAAGCACCCTTTGTAATTTCATTGGCAAAAACCTGCAGCTTTTCTTCTTCCCAAAGCTTATTTTCAAATAGTTCCCCAACGACACTTTGATGCCACCCAATCGATAAGCCGGTTGCACTGTCAAAGCTGGCAATGGTTTCTTGCAGCAGGACCATGTCAGTTACACTGAATCCTTCCCCGCCGTATTCTCTAGGCAATGTCGTTTTTGTATACCCCATCTCTACAAGTGCAGTAATATTTTCTTTTGGAAAAATAGACTTTTCATCTATCTCTTTTGAATACCTTTTAAAGGAATCTTCATACTTGTATACTTTCTCAAGCCAATGTTTTTGCACAGGCGTTTTAACAAATAATGATTGAGACACACAAACACTTCCTTATTCTAACAATTTTTATTCTACCCCATAAAAAACAAAATATAAGTAAATTAGTATAATCATATTGTTCTATTATATATATATATATTATAACAATGTTTATCGATTATAAGGAAATGTATTGATAGATAACAAGCATCATTGTGAACAAATCCTTCTGATAATTATAGGAAAGAGCTGTCTTCACAAGACAGCCTCTCATACTGCATCCGTCTGTTTTAAAAACCATCTAGATCATACAATCGGTTTCCCTGCATCGGGTGAAAGATTAGGATCTCCCCCACCTATAATCTGTGGGCCATTACCCTCAATTGAATCTCGTTCCGCTTCGGGAATCAAACTGCCTTCAAGCAAATCCTGTTTTGTATGTTCAAGTTTTTTATTTTGATCCTTCTCTTTTGGCATGAACTAATCCTCCTTTATTTCTGCTACCTGCTGAGACACAGAGTTATAGAATTATCATGTTCTATGTAAGCAATATTTATTTATATACCAGAAATTTCATACTATGGTGTTTGCTAAAAATTAAACACTATTCACATCTGTTAAACTTAATGATTATTTTACTTTAATACACCTATAAATGTTTTATAATAATAATAATAATGAATGAAGAGGAGGAGGTTCTATATGAAAGCACTAGCCGTATTTTGTGGATCTAGCAAAGGAGCATCACCTATTTATATACAAGAAGCGAAGAAATTTGGCGAAGAGCTTGTCAAGCGAAACATCAGCCTTGTCTATGGCGGTTCAAGTGTCGGGATTATGGGTGCTGTGGCCGACTCGGTATTAGCTGGCGGCGGCCATGTTACAGGTGTTATGCCGGACTTTCTAGATAAGCGCGAAGTCACCCATAGAAATTTAACAAATTTAATTATTGTAGATACGATGCATGAGAGGAAAGCAAAAATGGCAGATCTCTCCGATGGGTTCATAGCATTGCCTGGAGGGGCTGGAACACTTGAAGAATTTTTTGAAATTTTCACATGGGCGCAGTTAGGACTGCATCAAAAACCACTTGGTATTTTAAATATTAATCACTATTACGATCCTCTTGTTGCATTGTTTAACCATATGACCACAGAAAACTTCTTGGATGAAAAGTATCGTTCAATGGCGATTGTCAATGACAATCCAGGGGAACTTCTTGATCAATTCGCTGCATATACACCTCCATCAGTAAAGACGTATCTACATGAAGATCAGACTTAATATCTTACAAGACGCAGCCTTCTCCAACTTGGAGAAGGTTATTTTTTATGTTTTTCTAGTTTTGAACATTTTGTGACAATTACATATTATCATCTACTTTTAGGAGCAGGTATAAGATATCTCACAGTTTATTCGCTGAGCTGCTGTTAAAATTAAACAGAAGTTATATGTATACAAAAAATGAAATGGGGTTTTCTTTTGAAGTTACCAGAATTAAAAATCGGCCATATGACACCAGAATTTCCAATCATTCAAGGAGGCATGGGTGTAGGCATTTCACTTAGCGGACTAGCATCGGCAGTTGCAAACGCTGGGGGGATTGGGATTATTTCAGGTACGGGCATAACAGTTGATGAAATGAGGGCACATATAAGAAAAGCGAAGGAATCTATAAAGGATTCCGGCTATATTGGAGTTAACGTGCTTTTTGCGATGAATGATTTTGCTGAAAAGATGAAAGCAGCTATTGAAGAAAGAGTTGATTTCATTATCTCCGGTGCTGGAATTTCAAGAGATATGTACACGTGGGGAAAAGAAGCTAACATCCCAGTTATTTCGATTGTGTCTTCAGCAAAGCTTGCTAAATTATCCGAACGGCTTGGAGCATCAGCAGTTGTAGTTGAAGGAAATGAAGCAGGTGGACATCTTGGTACCGACAGACCCTTGTTTGATATACTACCCGAAGTAGTTGCTGCAGTTCAGATACCGGTTATTGCTGCTGGCGGAATTATGACCGGAAAAGACCTCGCACATGCCCTAAAAATCGGCGCTTCCGGAGTGCAGATGGGAACGAGATTTGTAGCTAGTACCGAATGTGATGCTCCATTATCATTTAAAAAGAAATATGTAGATGCCAGTCAAAAAGACATGATAATGGTCAAAACAACGGTCGGTCTTCAAGGTCGTGCCATTAAAAACAAATTTACTGATATAATCTCAATTCCTGATCAAAAAGTAAAAATTAAGAAGTGTATTGATTGCCTAAAAAATTGCTCCTATCGCTTTTGTACACTAGACTCCCTGAAAATATCAATGAATGGTGATTGTGAGAATGGTCTTGTTTTTGCTGGAGCAAGAGTGAATGAAATTAAAGAGATTCTTCCTGTCAAAACCATTATTAACAACATTATGATGGAGTATAAATCTTGTATTGATTTTTAAATTTGAATATCTGAACCTTAAACCAGTTATGTAAGTACGCTTTTAATATATAAAGATAGCCTGATTGCTATCTTTATATATTTTATGTAACTAATCCCCTCAAACACATCAATTAAGCTTTTTAATCATGTTATACCAGGTAACTCCTCCATGCTCAGAATTAGAAATCCCCCTATTCATAAATCCGAATTTTTCGTAAAAGGATATTAACTCCTCTTTGCATGTCAATGTAATCCCCTCTCGATTACATTCTTGAGCTTCCCTCTCTAGTTCTTTTAGTAAAGCAGCAGCAACTCCCTTTTTTTGGAACTTCGGAGTGACAGCTATACCCAAAATACTTTGATAACCCTCTTCAGGCGGGTTTGGTTTTATCTCACTAAATAAATCATCTGTAATATATGGACTTTCAATCACCGGTCCATTGACTAAACCAACGATCACTCCATCTTCTTCAGCAACAAAGAAGCTGTCCGGAATAAGCTTAATGCGTTTTTCAAAGGCCGCTTGTGTCGCTGCTTCTTCCTTTGTAAAGCATTGCGTTTCAATCTCAATAAGCTTTGGTAAATCTTCATACAAAACATTTCTAATTTTTAACATTTAATAACCCCCGTCATATTTTGTTCCCTGATTTATATCCCTTAATTTGGTATATACACCATAATCTTATCATGTTTTTTTAACATTCTCCCAAATGGATTAACAGATGCTATGATTAACAATTTAACTACAGCTTAATTATAAAAGCGTGCTTCTAACTTTATTATTTAATAACAAAAAGGGGTTTTCAAGTGATCACATTTACGATTAGATCCATTCAAAATAAAGATCTTACTTTAACAGCGTACATGATCGAGTATCCAAACACACTTTGGAAAAACGAATACTGGCAGCCTCAAGAGAGACCTGCTGTTATCATACTACCTGGCAGCGATTATTCACATTTATCTGAAAAAGAAAGTGAACCTGTTGCATTATCCTTCCTTAGTGAAGGTTATCAAGCTTTTGTACTTAATTATCCTGCGGGTGGAAAATCTGGCTTTATAAAAACATTAGAGGATGTTTCGAGTGCTTTATGGTATATTCGATCAAATGCTGAGGAATTTAGAATTGATGAGGATAAAATTGCTGTCTGTGGTTTTTCTACTGGTGGACACCTGGCCTCTATGTTGGGAACGCAATGGAATCTGTCCGGATTAGCCGAAAAATTACAATTTCCTTATGAGGGAAATAAACCAAATGCGCTCATATTAGCCTACGCACTAACGAAATTTATCCCATTTAACCTTAACCATCATATCTCTGCAGCATCAATGCTGCAAGACGACTATTCTTCCAGTATTGTTGAACATGTGAACAAAGAAACACCTCCAACCTTTATATGGCAAACGAGAGAAGATGAAATCATACCAGCAATAAAATCGAATAGGTTTGCACAAGCATTGCATAAACATAGTATTCCTTATGAATATCATGTCTTTTCTAAAGGTTCTTATGACCTGTCAACGGCTGCCGCTTTAACGAACGATACCCGGTATACTCCATCTAATAGTAATAAATGGATTCCATTATCAATTAATTGGCTAAATGACCTCTTTGATTTTTCCCAAATTCACTAAATAATATAAAGAAATATGAAATAGACTATCCTGCCAACTGGATAGTCATCCTCATTAAAAAGATAGTTTCATAGTTCATATTTGTACTGCATCTCTTTTATAAATGATAATGATAATTTATCTCATTTAAGTATTGACATGTTTCAGATAATTTAGTTTAATAAATACAGTGATACATATTGATAATGATTATCATTAGCAATAAAACAATAAATGAGTGGAGTGAACAAAATGTTTAAAAAGTTTTCATTATTTTTGATGTTGGTAATGGTCGTGGCCTTTGCTGCTGCCTGTGGAAGTGATAGCAGCAAAGATTCTAGCAGTTCATCTGAAAGTGCGAATGCTGAATCAACTGCGGGAGAAGTTTCTGAAGAGATCACTATTTCACATTTATTAGGGGATACAACAGTATCAGTAAATCCTGAAAAAGTAGTCGTTTTTGACTTCGGAGTATTAGATTCATTAGACAAATTGGGAGTTGAAGTAACTGCCGTACCACAATCAAACATACCTACTTATCTATCAAAATATGAAGACAGCAAGTATGAAAATGTTGGGAGCTTAAAAGAACCGGATTTTGAAAAATTAGCTGAAATAGAACCAGACTTGATTATCATCTCTGGAAGACAACAAGATATGTATGAAGAATTAAATGAGCTTGGACCAACTATTTTTATGGGCTTAGATACATCAAGATATATGGAATCATTTAAGGAAAATATGACAACATTAGGTAAGATTTTTGACAAGGAAACAGAGATTGAAGAAGAAATTACTGCTGTGGAAACCTCTATTAATGGTTTAAATGAAAAATTATCAGCAAATGAAAGCAGGGGTTTAATTATACTAGCGAATGAAGGAAACCTTAGCGCATATGGACCGGGTTCTCGTTTTGGAATCATTCATGATGTCTTCGGTGTGAAACCTGCTGATGAGCAAATTGAAGTATCAACACATGGTCAGAATGTTTCACCAGAATACATTGTAGAAAAAGATCCTGATTATTTATTCGTAATTGACCGTGGTGCTGCGGTAGGCGGAGAATCTTCTGCAAAATCAATCGTAGAAAATGAACTTGTTAAAAGTACAAACGCTTATAAAAACGATCAAATTATCTATCTAGATCCCAACTACTGGTACCTATCAGGTGGAGGACTAATTTCTGTATCTGAAATGGTAAAAGAAATCGAAGAAGGCTTAAAATAAGGAAAAACCAAAAGAGAGAATTCATCTTGATATCATATGATCAAATGAATTCTCTTTTTCTTTACAGGATAAATAATAGCGGTTATGAATTTTGATCTTCTTCATCCATCATCTCATCAAACTTAGCAGTCACTCTTTCAAACTCTTCATCACTTTCAATTGCGGCAAAGTCACCTTCCTCATCTACTTTTAAAAAGAAAACATCAATATCCTCATCATTCTGCTGCTGTATGTCTTCAACAAAACCTACCGCAACGTACTCTGTTTCGTCCAGTGTCATCGTGGCCAAAACTTCCACTTCTTGCTCTTCATTTTGATCATCGCTGATAGTGAAAACTTCTCCGACTTCAGTTTTTCCCATGGCGTGAATCCCCTCTCTTTAAATTGACTTCCATTTAAACAGTATCTTCCATTCATGAAAAAATAAACCCTCTTATTGTTTTTCATGTTCTTCTTTTCGGAGTATACTGTCTATAGAAAGTTTTTGAAGGAGAATTAAGAATGAACCCAAAAAACATGGAAGAAAAAATCATCGAAAACTACCAAAAAGATGAAAAAATGATGATCCTCGTCTTCGCACAGTGGTGTGTGAATCATGACCTCGATCCTGAAGAACTTTATTTACGCGCTTATCCAAATCAAGCGTCTAATCCAGCGCTCAGAGAAGCCCTTGAACTAACTGTTCCAAAAGAAGAAGCCGGAGAAATAGCACACCAAACCTTGCTAGGTGTCTTATCACTTTTTGGAAATGATGATTTAGCTTTTGTTGTAAATGAGGAAATAAATAAAAGGAAATAAAAACTTAAACTTTAGAAAAGGATCATTCCCTCTATTTATTTGAGGGGAATGATCCTTTTTTAAAATTAAATATTAAATTCTGGTATCAACAAATCCGCAGTATGCATCAACAGCACTCTTGCCTTTGAATTCAGATCGTCCCATTAATTTTTCCACCAGCAGCTCAAGCGTTTGCTTTTTGCTGTCATACGTATTAATGTACGTTTTTACTTGTGGTACATCAGAGAGATGATATGGGTATTGCACAGATACAAAAATCGTTGGAACTTCATGGATATAGAATGGAATATCTGGTGTCCCTTTGCTAGCAGGCCAGACAATCCTTTGGACTGTACCTGGATTAACATTGGCCAGATTAATGATAAGATCATAATTGTCTGTCAAATCAGTAATCGGTCTCTTTTGCGCATATACATTTGCAATCGCAGCCATTCTTTCCTCTTCTGGAAGTTTCATGATCTTCTCTTCCGTAGATTCCCAAACCGTTACTTGGAATCCTTGTGCTTCTAACATTTCTTTCATCATGTCGACAGCTTTTTCTTTGCTGCCAATCAATGCACCGAATCCGCCTTGTACACCTTTAACGTCAACTAATAATAAGCGTTTGTATTTTTCAGGAGTGACTGGCCAGATGTCTTGCTTATCTTTTACAAGCGTAATCGCTTCATCAGCAACTTGCTTGAAAAGTGCCGTATTTTCTGGCAGGCCAATTTTTGCCAATGCTTCCTCTTTTGGAGGTAAAATTTCAGTTTTTGCTTTCTTATGAAGACCTAGCATTGCTTTCAAGCCTAGTATACGTTCTAATGCTTCTTGCAGGCGTTCTTCAGTAATAATTCCCTCTTTGTATCCGTCCATCATATAACCGAAATCTTCATCGGGATCATTAAAGAATAGGAATAAGTCACAGCCAGCTGCTATTGATGTAGGAAGCAGTTTACTTCTCTTCATCGCACCTGTCATCCCGACCATATGGCTCGCATCTGTCACCACAACACCATTAAATCCTAATTTTCCACGTAATAAATCTGTTGTTAGCTCTTTAGAAAGAGTAGCAGGTAATAGTTCTTCATCTTTAATATCAGGGTTGAAATGTTTTTCATATGCCGGCATATGGATATGACCTGCCATAATTGATGGCAGTCCAGCGTCAATTAAGCCTTTATAAACTTTTCCGTATGTCTTATCCCATTCTTCCGTCGATAAGCTGTTTACACTAAAGGATAAATGCTGATCTCTTTCATCCACTCCATCTCCGGGCCAATGTTTGGCTGCTGGAGCAATACCGCTTTCTTGAATACCCTTCATGTAAGCTAAGCTCAATTCCAATACTAAATCTGGATCAGATCCAAATGAGCGGCTAGATATAATTGGATTGCGCCAGTTGTAGTTAATGTCAACAATTGGTGCAAAGCTCCAGTTACATCCAATTGCCGCTGCTTCCACTCCAGAAACTCGTCCCATTTCATAAGCCCATTTAGGGTCCTTTGTTGCGCCTATTTTTACTTCTAATCCAACTTCAGTCCATCCGTACAAGCTCCATTACCACCTGCTTCGGTGTTTGCAGCAATTAGCAATGGAATTTTGCTATTCTCCTGAAGAATTTTATTTTGATCATATACTTCTTCAGATTTCCCAGGATTATAGCGAACTGCGCCAATATGATAATTATTTAGCATATTTGTTAGATACTCTTCAGTTCGACTAGATCCCATATTCACAAACAACTGACCGATTTTTTCCTCAATTGACATCGATGCAATCGTATCTTGCACCCACTTTATATCATCGTCAGATAAGTGATAAGGTTTTGCCTTTAAATCTACTTTAGACATTATGTACTCTCCTTTTGGTTCTTGATGTTCAAACACTTCAATATCTTTCCCGGGTTTTAATCATGTAACTAATAACATCTCTTAAAAATTTGGTGATTATTAACAAGAAGCAGACCCTTCGCAACCCCTTGTATACTAGTATATTAATATAATCATGGGAAAAATGCCAATCATTTGATAAGTAAAAACTAAAAAGATATTATTTCTTTTTTTCATTTATCTGTTCCCTGATACTTTCCAACTCCTCTAAAGAAAGGTCACTTAATGATTTTTGAATTTCAACTTCTATTTGCTTTCTGTTGCGTTCGCGGTACTGGTCCCACCACTCCCTAAGACCTTCGGTGTTATTAAGAAGAACTTCAATATCGATTTCTTCTACGTCATCATCCGACAAATATTTCAATACGGCCGCTAACATCGTATTCAGTTTGGCAATTTCATCTTCGTACTTTTGTTTAATTAATTCTTCTTCCTGATTCTCCTGAACCTTCTCATTCTCGTCAGCTTGTGCAGACTTACGTGGCATTATTTCACTCCTTACCCTCATTACTTTTGAATCATATGAATATTATGTCCAAAATACAGATTTTTTTGATGTAAGGTTAATGCCCACCATACAAAGCAGGGTTCATGATCAAAAAAAAAAGCCCTTATGGCCTACTCTTTATGTAGCAGAGGTTATTCTATTTTCTTAACATAAATAGCCTTAGTTGTGTTTATTGAGAGACAGCCTTTTATGTCTTCTTCCTTTAATAATCCTAAATTAAGTGCAGATTTTATCTTGTCTTCATCTGGTCTTTTTTGAATAAGGTCCATCATATTTAAATCCTCTAATCTTTTAATTGTTTTTTCTTGTTCAAACTTTTCTGTTTTTCTTACTTGCCTTTGAATTTGATATTCCTCAATTGTGAATTCACCTTTTATATTTTCGCCAACTGATTGATCAAAAAAATCATTAAAAACCTTCTTCATATCGTTCAACTGCTTATCGATTTTCTTTTTCTGCAGATTTAATTGTTCAAACCGTTGCAGCATCTCTTTTGTAATCATCTAACATCGCCTCGTTTCTAAGGAGTTATTAAATGATATGGATAAAAGAAGTACGATATAACTCTCTTGTTTGACTTTATCTTTAATAACTGGATTACCATAAAATGAATTAAGAATGGAGATAATATACTTAAATGAAAGTGAATTAGGAACCAATTACTTACAATATATGATCAAGAGTGTTACAGTTAATAGGAAATCTTAAAAAGTGAGGTAAACGAATGATTGAAATAAAACGATCTCCACTCAGTGATGGGGAATTTGATAGAGGCGTATTCGCAACCTGTGACATCAAAAAAGGGACCCTTATCCATGAAGCGCCTGTCATTTCTTACCCTAATGAACAGCATAAGCATATTGAAAAGACACTCCTCGCTGATTATGCGTTTGAATATGGGGTAAACCATTCAGCTATTCTTCTTGGATACGGTATGCTGTTCAACCATTCTTATGAACCTAACGCAATTTATGAGCTTAATTTTGATCAACATACCATTGACTATTATGCTTACAAAGATATTAAAGCAGGTGAAGAAATACTTATTAACTATAATGGCGATGTTGACGACAAAGAACCGTTATGGTTCAATATGGACAAAGATTAAAGATTGGTACCTTTTTCCCTAATGGGGAAATACTAAAACTAAAAGCTCTGCAGAGGTCCCCCTCTTAACAGAGCTTTTTTTTACTGCCATTTTGCCAGACTTACTCCTGATGTATCATAAAGTAATCATCTTTTTGTTCAGTTCTATATTAATTCATTTGGTTTTCGCTTTTTGTCTATGTCTTCGTCTTCATCTTCCAAAATAGAATGGGTAGTCCTTCTAAATTCTGCTATTGTCTTTCCGAAGGCTGAGCCTATCTCGGGTAATTTTTTTGGACCAAAAACAATTAATGAGATCATTAAAATAAGTATTAAGCCCGGAACACCGATATTTGAGAGCATAATAACATCCTTTCAACAAAATCTAAGCTAAGATACCACCCTTTTGACTGTAGGAGATAATTCCATCTGCTGCTCGATATGCTAAGGCACCAACTGTTCCAGTAGGATTATATCCGCTATTGTGAGGGAAATTGACGGCACCGACAACAAAGAGGTTTTCAAAATCCCACATTTGTAAATAGTTATTAACTGCAGACGTATCAGGGTCACCTCCCATGATTACCCCGCCAGTATTATGTGTTGATTGATAAGTGGTAATTTCATAAGGACCTAATTCCTTGAGAGAATCCACGTGGTCTGCTCCCATCTCCTTAACAATCTCAGAACACTTATTAGCTAAGAAAACAGCAAGTTGTCGATCCTGCTCTTCAAAATCAAATGTAATCCGCATTAATGGGTCCCCAAATGCATCCTTGTAGGTTGGATCAAGGTCAAGATAATGATGTTTAAATGGCATACTCGATCCCTGCCCGCCCACCGACAATGTTCGATTGGCATACTTAACAGAGTTTGCCTTAAATTCTTTTCCCCAAGTCGGTGTACCTTCAGGAACCTTATTATTTTGAATTGGTCTATGCCCTGTTTGCGTAATGCTGATTGACCCCCCATGGATAAACTTTAGGTCGGAGTGGTCAAAATTATCGCCGTTGAAATCATCTATGGTCATTCCGAGTGCTCCAGCACCAGCAAAATTATTAAACTCTTCCTTCTCGAAGAATCCTGTTGCATTTCCCTTCATTACTTGGTATGCATAGTTTTTACCAATTACGCCTGTACCTGTTTGCGGATTATATGGACGGCCAATCTGAGACGTTAATAACAAACGGACATTATTAAACACATAACTTGTAAGAACAACAATATCTGCGGGCTGTTCTATTTCTTCACCAGTTGTTAAATCCGTATACAATACACCTGTAGCTTTATTCCCAGACTTTAGTACCCGCCTTACATAAGAATGTGTTCGAATCTCAAATTTACCAGTCTTTTTCGCAACTGGAATAACCGTTACAACCGGATCTGCTTTTGCCCCATATTCGCAGCCAAACCTTTCACAAAATCCGCAATATTGACAGGCAGCACGTGAGATGCCATCAGGATTTGTATAAGTCTCTGACAGATTTGCTGAAGGAAGAATATAAGGATGATAGTTCAACTTTTTGGCAGCTTCTTCAAACATATTTAACTGAGGAGACTTCTTCATCGGAGGTGTAGGGTATTGGTCAGACCTTTTCCCTGCCAATGGGTTTTCTTCTCCAGAAATTCCTGCCATTTTTTCAAACTTATCAAAATAAGGCTCCATTTCTTCATAGGTTATCCCCCAATCTTGAAGAGTCATTTCAGCAGGAATCTTATTTTTCCCATATCGTTCTATCGTTTTTGTGCGAATTTCAAAATCATAGGGAAGGAAACGATACGTTTGTCCATTCCAGTGGACACCAGAACCTCCTAGTCCTTCTCCTAATAAAAACGACCCGTATTGCCGCATTGGCAATGCACGTATTTTTTCATTGCTTCTAAACGTGATTGTTTCTTTTGAAAGATCTTGCATCATTTCGTAACGAAGGGCGTACCTAAGCTCATCATGAACCATAAAATAATCTTCCGTTTTCCGTTCTTTTCCTTTTTCTAATCCAACTACATTTAATCCCTTTTTCGTTAATTCCGAAGCAATAATTCCCCCTGCCCAGCCAACACCAACAACTACGACATCCACTTTTGGTAATTTTTTTGCCATTATATCACCCCATTATCCAAACTTCTGAAGAAACACTTTCCAGCCATACACGATACCTTCATGCTTTTCAAACGTTATGAATGACTGCCAAGATGACTGCGCAAGCTTTGTGGAGGAATCTCCTCGAAGCCTTTTTCAATGATTTCCGTATATGCCATTTGACTCCCTGGATATTTTCTCATTTTCCAGCCTGCCATATTTCGGTTTCCACTATATAGAGGATCACAATAGGCACCTTCTAAAGTGCTTCCTCTAAGCAATTTAAAGAACCCGCTTGCCGAAATCGTTGTCAATTTAACATTATCCTCTTCAAAATCCTTTAAGATTGTATCTTGATCCTCCTCCGATAATTCAACAAAGCCCTTATTATACTTAGTCATGCTATAATTTTGCATTTCACGAAGACCGATGTCGAAAATTTCACGTCTATTCAAACGTCCTTGATAGCCCTGGACATTTTCCCCTTTGAAAAAAGGCGCTTGCATATATTCTCTTGCATTTAACCCCCAGCTACCATTCAATTGGTGGTCGATAAAGAAAGCCACCCCTAGATCTTTGGCCCCAGGGCCATTATCATCTGCTGGAAAAATTCTCTCAGTAGCAGCCTCGACAATTTTATATTGTTCTGGAGTAAAATACATGAGTGCCATTGTAAAACTTTCTGCTGTTTCATTTTCTTCCTGAGGCGGAGGATCATTACTATCTTGATCCTTTGCAGGCAGCAAGTTCCCTAAAATGCCTCCCACAGCAAGTCCGCCAAGGACAAAACCTGAATTCTTAATAAATTTCCGTCGTGAAGATGATTCTGGATTTTCTTTTTCATGCTGTTTAGTTTCATCTGCCATTAAAGCACCTCCCAACTTTTCAAAAATTAGGTTACCCCATAAATATCCATTCATACCAAAAATGTAAATGGGTAATAATAAGTTTCATAAAAAAACTTTCCGAGGTGGTAAATTATGAAGATAATTAGGATGAAATCAGTGGTATTGGTATATATGCTAGGCATCATATTTACCCTATCTGCTTGTGCTGGTCAGCAAAACGCAAACGAAAGTGCTCATAGTAACAATCTACACGAGCCAACAGCTGACCCCACAAATGTATCCAATACAAACCTTGATGATGCAGCAGTCATTCCAAGTGTAGATAGCGACAAAAAGCAGTCTACTGATGAACACGGAGGAACTACTCATGGAATAGGTTCAAATGTATACAGTCTAATTGGAAGCTCAGGCCTCCATGATGGTGGGATTTCTTCACATTTAGAATCAAGGCTAAGTGGAGAGGGCATTGACGGAATTAAGGTTTTTGTTCTCGATGATACCGTAATTTTAGCTAGAGCAAAGGCAGATGCTACCTCAAATCAATATGATCCAATTCAAAACCATGTGTTGTCAGGGGAAAATGGACTATCTGGAAAGGGAGATCCTGACGGCACGAAGCCTGCCGAGGTATCAGATGATAATTTACAAAAAGCGCAGGAATATATGAAGAATGTCTTCAATGACAATGTTCAAATTCTAACGATTACTAATCCTGAGGCAGTAGCATTAATCGAAAAAATTAAAACAAATTTATTTTCAAAATCTGTTCCGTATAATCAATTGGCTAGTGATATTTCTATGTTAATAAGGATGACTCAGGAAAAACAATAATAAAACTACTTATATTAAAGTAACAGCATTATTTGGATTTTTATAATTCCTAATGAAAAGGATTACCATATTTATATTTATTCACTGTGAAAGACAAAAGCGAGTGATATAAAATGGTACTCCTATTTTTTTGTTTTATAAATACTTATACATTACATTTTCCATCCAATCCAGATTGTTTCCCTAAACTTTCCTTAGAGTAAAAAAAATTTCCTTTCCAACCTCATTTCGAAACAAAATTCAATACAAATACTCCTTCTTTTCATATAATTAATTTAAGAGTAAATATGGATTCGTATAAATACTCTAATATAGTTATAAAGATTACCGATATGTAGGTGAATAGAATTGTTCAAATTGTTATTAATTGAGGATGATAACACACTTTTCCAAGAAATTAAGGATAGATTAATAGGATGGTCTTATGTCGTGTACGGGGTCATAAATTTCAATAACGTTTTTCAAGAATTTGCAGAGATTAAGCCAGACCTCGTCATTATCGATATCCAGTTACCGAAATTTGACGGCTTCCACTGGTGCCGAATGATTAGACATCATTCAAAAGTACCGATCATTTTCTTATCCTCACGTGATCACCCGATGGATATTGTGATGGCGATGCAGCTAGGCGGAGATGATTTCATTCAAAAGCCTTTTCATTTTGATGTTCTCATTGCTAAGATTCAAGCCATACTTCGCCGTGTCTACAATTACAACAATGAAGACATACAACTTAAAACATGGTGTGGAGCTGCCATTGATTACGAAACTAATACTGTTACAAATTATATAGGATCGGTTGAATTAACGAAAAATGAATTCTTTATACTGAAGGAATTGCTTAAACATAAAAACAAAATTGTTAACCGAGATGATCTCATAAAAAGTCTCTGGGAAGATGAACGGTTTGTCAGTGATAATACGTTAACTGTTAATGTAAATCGTTTGCGCAAGAAGTTGGATGAGCTGCAGCTTGGACAATTTATAGAAACGAAGGTTGGTCAAGGTTACATCGCTCTAGAAGAGGAAATACAATATGATTAAGGCTTATTTTTTAGAAAAGCTTAGTTGGATCCTAATGTTTTTTTTCATCCACATCCTAATTCTTTTTGTAGCGTTTATCGATGCTGCAATTCCCTTTATGCCCATCCTTTATATTGTATTTTTATCGTGGATTTTTTTTACTATTTTCTTTTTCCTGCGCTATCATAAAGAAATTAAATTCTACAAGCATCTTAAAGAATGGGATAGCGATCTAGATTTAACAAGAATTCCGACTTCCGACAGCCCATTTCAGAAGATTATCGTAGAGAGTTTAACTAGTAACACTAGTTATTTAAAACAGCTAGCACTAGATGATAGGAGAATTCTTGAACAGGAAAAGGATGAGCTATTAGCTTGGATTCATGAAGTAAAGACACCTCTCACCGCCATGCACCTCATGATTGACAGATTAGAAGAGGAGAAAACGAAAGAATTGATAAGATACGAGTGGATGCGAATTCATCTTCTCCTTGACCAGCAGCTTCATCAACGGCGTATTCCTTTTTTGGAAAATGATTTGTATATTGAACAAACGAATCTTAAAGACATTATTTATCAAGAAATAAAAATGCTTAGGCCTTGGTGTATGCAAAAAGGAATTGGTTTTGATATAAATTTGCAAATTGCGAATGTATTAAGTGATGCGAAATGGCTGGCTTTTATCTTAAGACAGCTTATTACAAACGCTGTGAAGTATAGTGAGAATTCTGATATCGAGGTGAATAGTTTTACTGTGAAGGACCAAGATGTGCTCGAAATAAAAGATTTTGGGCGCGGTATTGATTCTAAAGACTTGCCTCGAATTTTTGAAAAAGGGTTTACCTCTACAGCAAACCATCAAGATCATAATGCTACAGGGATGGGATTATATTTAACCAAGAAAGTTACAGCCCCCTTATTAATTAAAATTGATGTACAATCCGAAGTAGGAATGGGAACTTTATTTACTTTGATGTTTCCAAAAAAAAACGATTTCGACCACATTTCAAGCGTGTGACAAAATTGTCACATGCTTTTATTTATTGTTCGCTAAATCGAGGGAATCGTCTCCTTCCCCTTATTATAATAAGATTAACGAATAAAGGGAGTGTTAATAAATGATCATTTTAGAAGCTGCAAAAATTCATAAAAGCTATGGAAGTAAGTTAAATAAACAAGAAGTATTGAAAGGCATTGATCTTCATATCAATCAAGGAGAATTTGTCAGTATTATGGGTCCATCAGGATCTGGGAAAACAACACTGCTAAACGTTCTATCATCGATTGATCAAGTTAGTGAAGGTTCCATTAAAATTCAAGGAAAAGAAATTACCAATATGAAAGAAAAGCAACTAGCAGAGTTTCGTAAAAAACATTTAGGGTTTATTTTTCAAGAATATAATTTATTAGATACATTAACAGTTAAAGAGAACGTACTGTTGCCACTCTCCGTTGCAAAAGTATCAAGAAAAGCTGCAGAAAAGCT
Source organism: Robertmurraya dakarensis (assembly GCF_900156875.1). Lineage (GTDB taxonomy): Bacteria > Bacillota > Bacilli > Bacillales > Cytobacillaceae > Robertmurraya > Robertmurraya dakarensis. Next base: position 1,743,715 of record NZ_LT707409.1, read on the forward strand.
ATTTACAGATCTTGCAAACGAATTAGGTATCTACGAAATAAAAGATAAGTATCCTAATGAGATTTCTGGCGGGCAAAAACAACGGACATCTGCTGCACGTGCTTTTATTCATGAACCTAGTGTAATTTTTGCAGATGAACCAACTGGAGCTTTGGATTCTAAATCTGCATCAGATCTGCTAAATAAATTGGCATACTTAAATCAAAATCGAAATGCAACTATAGCAATGGTGACACATGATCCCACTGCAGCAAGCTTTAGCAGCAGAGTCATTTTTATTAAAGATGGTCGTATTTATACGCAGCTGAGAAAAGGAGACCAGTCTAGAAGGAGTTTCTTTCAGGATATCATGAAAACTCAAGGCGTCTTAGGTGGTGTACATCATGAGAGTAAGTGAGCTAATTCTTCGCAATCTGAAAAAGAATCTGAAAAACTATTACCTTTATGTGTTTGCTCTCATTTTTAGCACAGGACTGTATTTCGCCTTTGTCACCTTGCAATATGATCCGGCATTAGATCAAGTAGAAGGGACGGTTAAAGGAGAAGCTTCAATTCGCGCAGCATCCATCTTACTCGTTGCAATCGTATCCATTTTCCTCCTTTATGCAAACAACATCTTCATAAAAAGACGAGGAAAAGAGATTGGTTTATTCCAACTGATCGGAATGACCAAGGGGCGTATATTTCGCATTCTAACCGCAGAGAACTTTTTGATTTACTTCGCTTCCCTTTGTATCGGAATTTTTATCGGTTTCTCCATGTCCAGACTCATTCTGATGATTCTATTTAGAATTACACAAGTTGAAACAGAAGCGGATTTAAGGTTTTCTTCAGAAGCCTTTCTTCAAACATTTGTTGTTTTTAGTATCATCTTTGGTTTAATCATGCTTATGAACTATTTCTTTATAAAAAGACAAAGCATTCTATCTTTATTTCGAGTTGTTTCAACAACTGAATCTAAAATGAAGAATTTATCTTTATGGGAAATGTTTATCGGATTAATTGGAATACTTCTAATCATCGTAGGCTATTTTGTGTCATCAAAATTATTTAGCGGCGACATTACTTCCGTAACTAATCTTTTTCTTGCCATGGTCTTTATACTTGGATCTGTGATTATAGGAACCTACCTTTTTTATAAAGGATCTGTCAGCTTTGTATTCCATCTCATTCGAAAGCAAAAGAAAGGTTATTTAAATGTACAGGAAGTATTATCCCTTTCTACTATTATGTTTAGGATGAGGTCAAATGCGTTACTGTTAACGATCATTACGACTGTTTCTGCTTTGTCTATCGGCTTACTGTCATTAAGCTATATCGCCTACTATTCGGCTGAAGCAAAGGCCAGGAATTATGTAGCTGCAGATTTTTCTATAAATACTCGAGAAGATGCTGAGATGTTTACACAAGCTCTAGACAAACACCAAGTTGGATATAGGACAACAACCATAGATGTTATTCAAGCCGAAGGGAATATAGAGCAAATTATAGGAAATAAAATGGAAGGAATGAACTTTGATCCTACCATCATGTCTCTGGCTGTGATCAGTGATAGTGCTATTACAGAATTGGATCTTTCTAAAGATGAGGTTTTATTGACTGGTTACAATGACTTACTGCAAAAATTTATGGGGTTAAAAAATACAGGTACAATTGAATTAATCGGGAAGAACAAAAGAGTTCCACTTACCTATTTGGGGATAGAAAAAGAGTATTACATTTCCGGGTATTTCACGAATGGCGGTACTCCTGTCGCGGTTGTTGATGACGAGATTTTTGAAGCATTAATGGATGATATTGACCCTTCTTTGCAAAGAGAATCTTCAGTATTTATTGGGATTGATTTAAAAGATGATGAAGAGATTGCAGAAGCTGATGGTATTTTCCAAGAATTAGGATTGAGTAAAAACAGATTACATGATTCTCGTTTCGAAATAAGTAATAATGAGAAGAAAAATATGGGATTGATCATGTTTATCGTTGGCTTCCTCGGTCTTACCTTCTTAATAACATCCGGATGTATTCTATATTTTAAGCAAATGGGAGAAAGTGAAGAAGAAAGGCCAAATTATAACATATTGCGTAAACTAGGATTTTCACAATCAGACTTGCTCAAAGGAATAAAAGCCAAACAAATCTTTAATTTTGGGATTCCTTTAGGTATCGGGTTACTGCATAGCTATTTTGCTGTACAATCTGGATGGTTTCTATTTGGAACTGAAATTTGGACCCCGATGCTGATCGTCATGGCTCTGTATACAGTATTGTATTCGATCTTTGGCTGTCTTTCCGTTATTTACTATAAAAAAGTAATTAATGAGGCGCTTTAAACGAAAAGTAAGTAACTTAAATACATTTGAATTATTTAACCTGCCATCACGGGATCTTTCATCCCCATTGTTGGTGGGTTAAATATTCTTCTATTGAATATTTTTAATGAACACTCCAAAAGCTTATATTATCTAAAGCGTTTTCTCAGGATAGGTTATGCGCGGAAAACGAGAGATAAATGGAGGGGTTTTGTTGAGTAGAAATATTCCTAGTATTATTATAACTATTTCCATCTTTTTGTTGACTGCATGTCAGCAAGATAATGACCAGTCATTAGAAGGACAATCAAAAAATCATAATTCACCTCTCCCCCTTTCCACTACGGACAAGCATGATGAGACTCTTCAAGATTCTGATCCTTTGAAAAAACAGGAGCAGGAAGAGATACATATACCAGATTACAATCCACCAGGATTTGGAGTACCGCAAGAGGAACCAGCTAAACAATCTGATACAGAGAAGCAACTAACTTCTGATCCTGATCAAACCGTTGAATCAGCTAAGTTTCATCTTCCTTTTCAAGACTTCCAAGATCGATGGAATGCAGTCAGTCGTGAACAAGGGTCAGATCTTCAAATCGCAGCTTTCGATTTGATCAGTTCAGATGAGGACTCTTATTATCAATGTTTATTTGATCATCATCTTGTACTACGTGTGTTCACTTCAAATCAATACGTTCGAAGTATACAGATGTTGAACAAAAGTAGTTCCAGCTCAGATCTTATTGATATGCTAACTGGCTGGAGCCATATCGTCATGATGTTTAATCCTGACATTCAGTTTTATCAAGTTGATGGACTCTTTCATGATCTTGGTGTTGGACCAAATTTGGATCTTAGCGAAGTGAAGGAAAAAACCATACTTTTCTCAGGTATCCAATATACCGTGAAACCAATCAACTCTGGTTTCCTGTTTCAAGCTGCGTATCCCGACAACTAGTTATGAAAGGATTGCTACTATGAAGAATGTGAAATCAGTATTATGGATGATTCTTGCCATCTCCCTAATTTGCAATAGCTCCATTCCTGTCAATGCACAAACAAAACTTTTCAATATGTCTTATCTATTCTTTGGCGGCCCAAGCGGTTATTTAAGGCAAGTCGATGCAACAAAGGGCAGTTTGGATGTGGTGTCACCGAATTACTTTGATATAAATAAAGATGGAGAATTAGACATAACCTGGACGCTGCAATCCTCCTTTATTACCGAGATGCATCGAAGAGGGTTAAAGGTTGTACCTTTTTTGTCTAATCACTGGAACGTATCTGCTGGAACCAATGGGCTTAAGAACCGCCGGGCACTTGCCCGAGCTATCGCTGATGCGATTGAAAAATATAAGCTTGATGGAGTTAATGTCGACATAGAAGGTGTTGGTTCAACCTATAAAGACGATCATACGGACTTTATCAGACTGTTAAGACAGTACGTACCTAAGAACAAGGAAGTGTCTGTTGCAGTTGCTGCAAATCCAAATGGCTGGAAGACCGGATGGCACGGCTTTTATGATTACAAAAAGCTCTCAGAGTATGCAGACTATTTAATGATAATGGCATATGATGAAAGCTGGGAATCTCCTGATAGTCCAATTGGTCCCGTTGCCAGTATCACGTTTTCAGAGCGATCCATTCAATATGCTCTTACAGAAGGCGTTCCCAAAGACAAGATTGTTTATGGTCTGCCTTTTTATGGCCGTATATGGAAATTGGACGGACCTACGCTTGAAAATATTAAGATTACAGGAAGAGGAATCTCAAGTACAAGAGTCGAGGACGCAATAGAGGAATTCAACGGAAAAGTCCAGTTTGATGAAGCAAGCCAGTCCTCCTACGCTACTTTTACCATTCCAAAAGGAAAATCCTTCTTTATTGGCAGCACCAAATTGACACAGGGGGATTATATTATCTGGTACGAAAATGAACGTTCGATAAAAGCCAAACTGCGATTACCCAATAAGTATGGAATCAAAGGGACTGGTTCATGGGCGCTCTATCACGAAACTCCTGACACTTGGGATTATTATTCTTTATGGCTGAATGGCAGCTATTTTGTCGATGTGACCTCAAAGCATTGGGCGGAAGGACATATCCATTACGTATCTCAAAAGGGTTGGATGACAGGAAGAACTAGTACAACTTTCTCTCCAAATACGCCTCTGACGAGAGCACAAGGAGCGGTCATTTTAATAAGAGCTCTAGGGAAAGAACAACTTAAACCAAGGGAATACCATTTCGATGATCTAAAGGGGCATTGGGCTCAGGAAGAAATTGAACTCGCCAGGGAATTAGGGTACTTAGATGGAAAAGCACCAAATAAGTTTGACCCTGAAGCTAATTTAACAAGAGAACAACTAGCAAAAATTCTTTATCAAATTTTTGATTATCCGTTGGACGCGGGAGTAGAAAGCGCCTTTTCAGATATTTCCGCTGATCGCTGGTCACTGCAGCCAGTAATGGCTATTTATCACCAAGGGCATATTGGCGGATATGAGGATGGCACATTCCGTCCTACTAACAAATCAACAAGAGCTCAAATGGCTAAGTTAATGGAACTGATGTCTAAGGACATTGAAGCCATAAAAAATGAAACTTAAATGATATCCAATAAGGTATCCATATTCATAAAAGAAAGAGACCATTTAGGTCTCTTCTCTAGTTCATTATCAGATTTTAATTAGATAACACGTACATTAACGATTCCATCAATTGCAGAAATTTTTTCTTCTAAACCAGGAATCACATCACCATTTATCTTGTTATCGATATCGATCATTGTATATGCATAATCTCCACGGCTTCTGTTTACCATGTCAGCAATGTTTAGTTCATAATTTGAAATAGCTGATGTGATTTGTCCAACCATGTTTGGAACATTCTTGTGGAATGCAGCGACACGGCGCTTACCAGTATAATCTAAATATGCATTAGGGAAGTTTACTGAGTTCTTAATATTTCCAGTATCAAGGAATTCCTTCACTTGGCGAGCTGCCATAATTGCACAGTTTTCCTCAGATTCTCTCGTTGATGCACCAAGATGTGGGATTGCTACAACGTTGTTCATCTTTAATACATTTTCATTAGGGAAGTCTGTTATATATTTACCAACTTTTCCACTTTCAAGTGCTACAGCCATATCTTCTTCGTTTACTAGCTCACCACGGGAGAAGTTCAAAATATGAATACCATCCTTCATAATGCTGAATGTTTCTTTATTAAACATTCCTCTTGTGTCATCAGTTAATGGAACGTGAACTGTGATATAGTCACTATTTGCAAATAATTGTTCAAGTGACATCGCACGTTGAACATTACGAGATAAATTCCATGCAGTGTCAACAGAGATGAATGGGTCAAAACCAATGACATCCATATCTAAATCAAGCGCGTCGTTTGCAACTAAGGCTCCAATTGCTCCCAATCCAATAACGCCTAATGTTTTTCCCTTAATTTCTTTCCCAACAAATTGTTTCTTTCCTGCTTCAACAAGCTTTGGAATTTGTTCACCTTCACCATCTAATGACTTCACCCATGATACCCCGGCAAAAAGATTACGAGAAGATGCCATCAATGACGTTAATACTAATTCTTTTACAGCATTAGCGTTAGCTCCAGGTGTATTAAAAACAACAATTCCACTTTCCGTACATCTATCAACCGGAATATTATTCACTCCAGCACCAGCTCTGGCAATTGCCTTTAGGCTGCTGCCAAATTCCATTGAGTGCATATTGAAACTGCGAAGAACAATAGCATCTGGGTTCTCACTGTTATCATCAATAGTATATCGATCGTTATTAAATACCTTTAACCCGCTTTCAGCAATAGCATTTAACGTCTTAATTGTTTTTGTGTTGTTCACTGCAATTGTGCTCATATTGTCTTCTCCTTTTAAGAAAGTTTTCAAATTACTACATTATTTTTTATAATAGAAAAATTTACGATAAAATAACAGTAGTAAATGCATCTAATTACTATATTAACATTAAAATATCCAAAGTTTCGATAAAAATTTTAATGTTCTAAAAATGAAACTAGAAATTAACAAAAAGTATACTTTGCTATCCCCCCTAATAAACATAAAGAGGTAAGGGATAAATCCCTTACCTCTGCCCAGGCGAACGGCTAATCGTTACTATGTGCTCCCTCGCGGTTGTCCGCGTTTCGCCAGTTACACATAGCCTTTTCATTTGCTTTATAATATCAGATTTTCTAAAAATCATCAACCTAAAAATTATAGTATTTTGAAGTTTTTGTCTAAAATCTTTAAAGTAATTTTATTATAAATCAGGAGGTGAAATCATGATTGTTGCACAACAAAACGACAGCTTTATAATGATCAATCAGCATGATCATGCAAAAGTATCAGGTTTGTTAGCAGAGAACTGGAGAGATGATTACTTCTTCGGGGTTGAAAGAAAACTAGATGTAATTTTTGCTATATACGAGCATGACCGGGGATGGATTGACCTAGATAAGAATCCGCTATTAAATAAGCGAACGCAAATACCTTTTTCCTTTATAGATTATCCATTAGCTCCTAAAATTGCCCACTATAAAAAGGGGATCGATGAAGTAGAATTCAAAAATAAATATGCTGCACTACTATGCAGTTTGCATTACGGATCATTCCTCCAACATTCTGACGATCAATACAGTCAAAATTTTTACAAACAGGAGGTACAGAGACAGCAAACTCTCTTAAAAATGTTAAATATAATAGGAATCATACAGAAAGAAAAACAACTGCAATATCATTTAGATATGTTGAAATTCTGCGATAACCTATCCTTATATATATGTTTAAATAAACCTGGTGTTGATAAATCTAAAGAACACCCCTTTTATCGGAATGGATTTTCACAACGCTTCCATTTTGCCAATAATCAGCGTATCGATGCGCACTGGAAAGATGAAGAAACCGTCAGTCTTTCAGTCTCCCCGCATGCGAAAGAAGTAGAGGTATTGTTGCCATATAAAGAAGTAGAAAAAAAGCATATCCTGGAGTTCGGTCTTAGCAAAGCCTTTCACAATGCTCCTCATTCAACAAGAAAGGTTAAGTTTATATGATGAATTCCTTGATATATCAGCAAAAAAAGGATAGTACGCATACTATCCTTCTAAAACACTAAGCCTAGCTGACTGTTATTTCAATTTCAACTTCATAATCATCATCATCTGGTGTTAAAATAACTTCTTCATCATCTGCGTCGATGTCAAAGATCGACTTGATATAGGAATTGTCTTCTAGTGCTTCCGCAATTTCTTCTGCAACTTCTTCAGCAGTATCACCTTTTTCAACTGAGAATCTGACGGTAACATTAACATTTTCATTTTTTATTTTCATATGAAGTTCATAGGTTTCATCAAAGGCTGCAGTAGACTTAACTGAAATCTTCCAGGATAGCTCTGAGCTAGAGCCTTTTATCGTGTCAGTATCCAAACCTAAAGCATCTAAAACGGCTTTGTCTCCACTAAATTGAATAGCAGGAACCTCATTTTTCGGACTGTTAATCGACTCGAAGATAAAGCGATCGCGATTAGCATCAAATGTAACCTTCACACGTTTAGCATTTAAAGCATCCTCAATTGCTTCTTCTAACTCTTCTGCAACTTCTTCTCCATCTTGCTGATCTCCGTTTATTTCTTCCACATCAACCGTTGTTCGGGTTCCATTATTAATTCGAATCGTCAGTTTTCCATCCTTCAGATCTGGTGTTTCGTCATTAACACGGTCTCCTGTTAATTTTGCTTCTTTAAAATCTGCACCTTTATCTGAATTCTTTACAACATTGAATTCTAACGGTTCTTGTTCTTCTACATTAAACGCATAAATCGATTCAATCTGATCTTTAACAACGACAATCACTACTTGCATATTCTTTTCTAAGTACTTAAAGTCTGCCAGTTTACCATTTATTTCAATTAGAACATTATTAGATACTTTAAAAGTTTTCGAGTCAATTTTTAACTCTCTATCAACAACAGAAACCTCGGAGATTTTGCCTGTCACAATACGATCAAAAGCAACCCCTTCTTCTATAGTTTCATCATCTGTGGACTTATAAGCATTAATTTCCACAATTTGCTCATTTTGAATAAGCACTCTGACTTCCATCTTAGCTTCTAAGTCTGCTAATTTAGCTGTTTTTTCATTAATTTTAACTTTGGCTTCTTCCGAAACTTTTAAAGTAGCCGACCCTATTGTCAATTCGTTTCTATCAGCTGCAATATTCGTAATTTCCCCTGCCACAACCTCAAAACGTTCAGGTTCATTAACGGGATCCTCTTCTTTAGCCTCTAGTTTATCAAAAAGGCGATTGGCAAAAGTCGCCATCTGTGCGCGTGTGACTGAATTATTTGGCCTAAACGTATTATCTTCATGGCCTGTAACAAGCTTATTATCCACTGCAACAGCTAAGTTGATTTTCTCAATAGCACTTAGGTCTGATATATCTGTAAAAGTTAAACTTCCTAAGTCAATTGCAGTGTTATTATTCGTATCCAGTGCATTGGCCAATAGATTTGCAACAAACATTCTCGTAGCTGACTCCCCAAATGGCTGAATGTCTGCCCAGCTAATAATCTCATTATACAAAGCTAGTTCAACCGTTTCCTTTGCATACTCTGGAATCCACCCCATGTAGGCATCACCATCTGTAAGCAGATCGTTTGATCTTTGCTTAAGAACATTCATGACAATGGTGACCGCTTGTAATTGCGTGACAGGGTCATTGGGACGGAACGTGGAATCAGGGTAACCATTGATCACCCCATGTTCTGCCATTCTTTCTATCGCTTCTTGAGCCCAATGATTTTCAATGTCTGTGAATACTACAACTGAAGATTCTTGTTTATTTTCGCTTTGAACTCCGTCAGCACTTACAGCCGCTCCATAGGATAAAGTTAGCGTTGCGGCTAAAACACCCGGTAATGCTTTTTTCATCCACCAGTTAGATATACTAGGCATCTATTATTCTCCCTTCATTACTTACAATTTCATCATATTTTACCACATTTTTCATAAAAATTGTCATAAAAATAGATAAAATGAAATATATATTGGTATTTTGTCAAATAATTAAAGACTCTTAATCTATTCATCACTAAGAAAGAACTAAATACTTTCCCCTATAATCGAATAGAATGAAATGCAAAAAGGAGAGTTCTGCTGCAACTCTCCTTTTTGACTATAAAATAACATGTGCCGCTATTAAGCCGAAAAAAATAAAAGCCATCTTATAATGAAACCTTCTTCTCTTCCCGGTCGCCTTCTGACTTCTTAACAATCCACTGAATAATAGAAGCATCAGTACACATACCGATAAACTTCCACTAATGATTTTTGCTGTCCATAACTGATCATATTGAGCATAGACTATTGGTGGAGGCTCCAAAATATGATTAAAAATATGGTCAAGATATTTACTGTCAACCACCTGGCTACCATTTTCATCCTCCAATTCCTACCCTGCGGATAGCATACCCCTATTATTAAGAGATTCTAATAATATATTCGCAATGTTCATCTCCATTAACATTGCATTTCACTTCGCGGATCGATATATTCCCTTCATAAATCGTTGAAATGGCACCTTCTAGAATCGCTCCTTCTAAATCACATACCATATTTCCTTCTATTATAGGTAATCCATCACAAAAGCAATCCTCAATGGCAATATGCATCTCATTTTCTGTCTTTTTAACAATTCTAGGAATTCCAATTTTCAACTCTTCAAAGATATGTAAAGCATCCTCAATTGACTGTACAGGCATACTTTTGCCAATTTCCCTGCCAACTGTAATCGTTGTATTCTTCCCCTTCATTGGCAATCCTTGATACATCCCAATTAATCGAACAGAACGAAATAACTCAAGGGGCACATCAGCACCAAGCTTGTCCCTTTTTATTTTTTTCATATCATCAAATGTGAATAAACTCACTTCTAAAACCCCCAACCTCTTAAAAGGCTCTTATTACCGTTATTATACGTTCTCGTAAATTTCAAAACAGTGATGCAAATCAATGTTTTGAATTATAAATGAGCATAAAATTAAAGTTGAAAGTGCAGGTGGGCGTTGTGGAAGAAATACAAAGGGGTACTTATAAAGATATTTTTGAACAATTGGATACAATGGCTCTTATTACCAATGAGCATGGAAATATTATCACTGCTAATACAATTTATTTTACAATGAGTGGTTTTAGCCGAGAAGAAGTTATTAACAAAAAGATAGAATCCTTCATTATAGGGAACTATCATCCTGAGAAAAGCAGTCAAAGCGAGGTTTTTGTAAAAACTAAGGACAAAAGTGAAATCCTCCAATGGCTTATTGTCAACCCGGTCTATTTCAACCGTAACAGTGATTCCTTGTGTATTTGGCTGTTGACTGACTTTCAAGTAAGCGGATACGATCCTTTGACGAAACTGCCAAATCGTTTTCTGCTTCACCAGGAATTAAACAAAGCCATCTTAACAGCTAGGAAAAACCACTCTATTTTTGCAGTTTTATTTTTGGATTTAGATCGATTTAAGTTTGTCAACGATACTCTTGGCCATTCCTATGGTGATATCCTTCTGCAGGAAGCAGCGTTAAGAATCAAACATGCCATCGGCAATCATAATATGATGGCACGTATGGGTGGAGATGAATTTGTATGTGTCCTCGATGATGTTGAGGACGAAAAAGGAGCAGAACAATACGCTAAAAAAATAATTGCGGAATTCGCTAAAACATTTGTCCTTAAGGAAACCGATATTTACATAACGACAAGCATTGGAATTAGTATGTTTCCATTTGATGGGGATGATGTTGAATCTTTAGTAACTAACGCAGATACTGCGATGTATCGTGCAAAGAAAAAAGGCCGAAATCAATATGAAAAGGCCAAAGCAGATATTAGTGCTGGAAGTTTTGAAAAATTATTAATTGAAAACAGCCTGAGAAAAGCATTAGAAAAAGATGAACTGCTATTATATTATCAACCGCAGGTAAATTTGAAAACCAATAGTGTCACATCAGTGGAGGTACTGCTTAGATGGGAACATCCTGACCTAGGAATGATTTCACCTGGAGAATTTATCCCCATTGCCGAAGAAACCGGGCTGATTCTACCTATAGGCGAGTGGGTGTTAAGAAAAGCTTGTCAGACGATGAATGACTGGCAAAAGGCCGGACATCCTCCTGTTAGAGTTGCTATAAACCTATCTGCAAGGCAATTTCTCCAGCATGATCTTGTAGACCAGATTAAAATGATACTAAGTGAAACATCTTTGGAGCCTAATCTTTTGGAACTAGAGATCACCGAAAATATGGTGATGCACGATGTACATAAGGCAATAGGAGTACTTCATCAATTAAAAGACTTGGGTGTAACTATCTCAATCGATGATTTTGGCACAGGTTATTCTTCTTTAAATTACCTAAAAGAATTCCCGATTGACACGCTCAAGATTGATCGCTCATTTATCTATGATATTGATAAGAATTCTAACAGCGTTGCCCTCACAAAAGCCATCACAACCCTCGCACATGATCTAAATTTAAATGTAGTAGCGGAAGGCGTAGAAAATTATAAACAGTTATCTTTAGTCAAGCAATTTTCATGTGATTTCGTTCAAGGCTTTTATTTTAGTAAACCATTAAGCTATGATCATATTACTGATTTCTTGCTTAACCAAAAAAATACAATAAGGAAAAATGCTTGAAAATAGACTGACTCTAATGTATTCCTTTATGGACATTGGGGTCAGTCTTTTTTGAAGAGTTTTTTTCATAGTCAATGCTGTGGTAGCTTAGTTTTCAATTATTCATTTACTGAACAAAGCTGCCTATTTGTTATGCGTTAGTGAACTTGTCATTATTTTCATAAAATCCTTAATATAGGCATGATAATCAAAACTAAGTGCAATTCGATCTAATGTTACCAATGGTTCGGCATCTGGCTTTACTCGAAAATCAGCTATCGTTCTGCCTCTGGATTTTTCGGATGTATCTACTCTGACACGTCTTGAGATATATTGGAAATAATGCGGATTTACTACAGCAAAAAGAGTGATGGCATCATGCATAGGGGATCCGTTAAGCCCTGGAATTAATTCTTTATAGGCATTTGTATAGTACTCATAAATCGGCTTTATCAACGTGGAGAATGGATTTTGTTGCTGTGCTGAGATCACATCAATCATTTGTGGAGTAACAATAGAATGATTCGTTACATTCAGTGGGATAATCGTGATATCTCTTCCTTTTTCTAAAACCAAATCGGTGGCAATTGGATCGCCGTGAAAATTAGCTTCGGCTACAGCCGTTACATTACCTGGATAATTAAATGCACCACCCATAAGGTAAATATCCTGCACAGAGTTTACTATATCCTCACCAAGCAATAGGTAAGCAGCTGCAAGAGAAGTACTTCTGCCGGTATCTACTATCGTCAATTCATCCTTATATTTTCTAATTAATTCAAAGGCAAAGTTAAAATCACGAACATTGGCTGTAAAATTCTCCGGCGGACGGATGGGCCCTAACCCTTCTGGGCCGTGTATTTCGGGATAATAAGTTACAATCTCTCCTGAAAAAGGGCCCTTAGCTCCCCTAATTATCGGAATGTCCGGTCTTCCACCTAACTGCAAGAGATAAGCAGCATTATCGGTTGCTTGCTTTTCATCAACATTGCCGAACCCCGTTACTACACCCACCAAATCAATTTCAGGATTTAATAATGCGTAAATGATGGCAATGGCATCATCAATTCCTGGATCACCGAAAAGCAGCACTTTTTTCATCATTAATCTCCTTATAATCTTAATTCAATTATAAGATATCTTATTAAATCATGAATCAATAGGTGATAGTCCAAGTTCGAACCCTCACGATCTAACTACTCCTATGACTAAAATATAACTATTCAAGTGTTTTTAATTCTACCTGCCTTTTCTTCTCCTTTCATTAGATTTTTTAATTTTCATGACTTTAGTAGGTGGCTGCTTCCGAATCCAGTTGATAAAACGTGAAAGTTTCTCATCTTTGCGCAGCTCCTCTATAGTCCTTAAGCGAGCAGCAATCTCTTCATTTGTGTATAGAGCATGAATCTGTTTGTGACAGGGTATACACAAAACGGACGTCGGTTCAAATGTCCCTCCCATTTCTTTGGGGAGCAGGTGATGAATTGTTGTCTCTACATTACTTCGGCCACAGAGCTCACAAACCCCCATAACGCCCCTCCTCTTTCATTCATAATGATAAATGTTAAATGAAACACGAAACTGACCCTCTAGTTCAGAAAAAGCCTGACATGGCAATTAAAAGGCCTTTTTATTATTTCCCATTTTCACAAATTCGTGAGAGGAGTTGATATTTTCCAGTTTTATTTTACAGAACTATGTACGGAAGCCCGCTTGTTTTCTCCGATTACGACCGGATAATGGATTGGTTCATGCAGCTTATTATCCTCCTGCTTTTTCTACATTCATTTGTATAGGTGATTTTAGATTTCCTATAGTCAAAAAATTGAAGTTCTACCCAGCTAATCTCTTATACTAAAAGGAAAAAGCAGGAAGTTAACAAGCATACTCTGCGGAGACAGTCAAAACAATATTAGTGATAATCCCTCAATCTCATTGTCCTATCACACTTATAGCTATCAAGTAGCGGGTCTCGGAATAATGGGCAGTACAATGTGGGAAGGATATTTTTCACTATGATGAACTCTCTGTGCAGCAGAGATCATAGAATCGCTATCTCTCATTGATTCACCAGTGTTAAGATTGAGGTCAAAGCGCGGAAAATTACTACTCGAAATTTCTACGCGAATCTGATGACCTGTTTTAAATAGATTACTTGTTGCCAATAAATCAATTTCATAGCGGTAAACGACATTAGGCTCGATCAAGGAAGCCTTCGCCTCGTCACCTTCTCTATATTTCGCACGAATAATTCCGTCTGCTATATTATAGGCCTTCCCATTTGGATGTACATCAACGAGCTTTGCTGTAAAATCTGTATCTACAGCTGAGCTCTCCGCATAGAGGATAACCCTCAGCGGCCCCGTTACCTCGATATCTTCCTCCAATACTTCACTGCTATAAACAAGCACATCCTCCCTTGTTTCAATGGTTTGCTGATCGACCGGGCCCCGCGGATAATGAGCTGGCAATAAGTGATTTCCTCCTAATGTTGGAACTGGATTAGCAGGATCATAAATGTAACGATCATAGCCTTCCATAACCGGTGGATTCTTACTTAACTTTCCATCACCATCTTTAGTGTTGGCATTCCCATTACTATTAAAATAATATGGTGTGTAGACTGCACGCTTCAAAGGCCATTCCTGTTCATCACGCCATTTGTTTTCACCCATGACAAAAATTTTGACTGGTGCTTCCTTTGTAATTCCGTTATCCATTCCTTTTAACCAATAATCAAACCATCTAAGCTGCAAGCTAGTTAAATCTGTTTTTAATTCGAGCAGCATACTGGATGCGCTTAAACCAAAATTCAGCTCTCCGACAGCTGGTTGAAAACTAGCGTGAACCCACGGACCGATCATAAGCTTAGTTTGTTCTTGATCCTTTAAACCTTCATAATGTTTGAGGTTGCCGTCTAATAAACAATCGTACCAACCGGCAATGGTAAATGCTGGCACCTTCAATTGGTCTTCTTTCCCTATGACACTAATTTCTTTATGAAATTCATCTAAACGATCATGATTCAAAATATCATGGACGAAAGAGGCATAACCTTCCCCCAGCTTCATCCATTCACTGTCCTTTAGAGGCAGTCTATTAAATGCTTCCGTCTCTATATTGTCAATGGCATGAATAAGCTCCATAAATTCCTTTATGAAATCCTCTTTCCCCTTTTTAGCTCTTATGACAGCATTTGGTCCTATTGTCGCTAAGCTCCATGAGCCCAATAAACCAAGCTCCAGCGCTCCCCCGCGATACATGAACACATTCGTTCCCCAAGTAATCGGAAATATCGCTTTTAGATGCGGAGGCTGCATGACTGCTGCTTGAAATTGAGTCATCCCCATATAGGAGAGCCCAAACATCCCTACATTTCCATTACTATATGGCAAACTGGCCGCCCACTCTACTGAATCATAGCCATCCATAAATTCATTCTTATAAATATAAAAGGAATCTCCTTCCGACGCAAAACGGGCACGAACATCTTGAATGATCACCACATAACCTTCGTGTGCTGCAGCAATTGGATCTAAAACTAAAGAGGATAGAGGCAAGAACGCCTTATTATAAGGCATTCTTTGTAATAAAACGGGATATCTCCCGTCTCCATCAGGTCTGAACACATCTGCATACAATTTGGTACCATCTCGCATGACAGCTTTCACATTTCTTTCGTGTATAATTTTGCTCATCATTATCCCCCTCTAAATCAATTAGATTAATTTAAAATCGGTTCCAACACCACCGGAATTCCATTTAAGACCGCGTTTCCTGACAAATCTGTCTCTAAATCATCCGTGAGGATATTCATGTTCACACCAGCATGTTTGCTGGCAGTTTCTATTCGAGTGCCTGAAAGCTGATGTCCCCAGCCATGAGGAAGGCTGATAACACCCGGCATAATATTATCGTTAATTTCTGCGGCGGCTTGAAGCTCACCTGTCCGAGAAATCACTTTTACTCTTTCCCCATTCGACAGACCCAGCTGCTGGGCATCCTTTGTGTGAAGCCATAATGTACATCGTTCTTTCCCTTTCACGAGGCCCTCAAGGTTATGCATCCACGAATTATTTGATCGTAAATCTCTTCTGCCAATTAACATGAACTTTGACTTACCATCAGCACATTTTTGACGAAGTCTCTCAATATCTCTAACAATCAATTCTGGTGCCAGTTCCACTTTCCCTGAAGGAGTTAGCAAAACTTCCGGAATACGAGGTTTTAGCGGTCCTAGGTCAACTCCATGCGGGTGCTCTTCTAAGTAAGCCAAGGTTAACCCTCCTGGATTTCTGCCGAAATGATCCCCGTATGGTCCTACCCTGATTAAAAAGTCGAGCAATCTAGAAGGTCCTTTTCGCCCAGACAATTCTTCGAGAATCTTCACAGCTTCGTATTCAAAAATAGGAGAACCAGTCCTACTTACTTCCTTTTTTACCATTGCGGTAATCAAATTGGTATCCAAAGCTTCGACTGGATCTTTCTCCAAGTCTTCATCACTTAATTCTGCCATGAGGTGAAGAATGATTTCCCATTCATCAGGCATGTCAGATGGAAGAGAGAAAACTGATTTTGAATAATTTGAAATATTCCGAACAGAGAATTTATATAGCGCCAGATCATAATGTGCTTTCTCTAAAGGAGATGGTGCTGGAAAAATAACATTTGCATTCCGGGTAGTTTCGTTTAAATAAATGTCAATACTCACCATAAAATCTAATTGTCCCAGCGCCTTTTGCAATCGCTTACTATTAGGTGCAGAAAGCGCCGGATTTCCTGCAAATGTCAATAGTGCCTTTACTTGACCATCACCTGGATTTTCAATTTCGTCTGCCATGGTATTAACAGGGAGCTCTCCAAGCACTTCCGGAACACTGCGGGTTCTGCTATGAAAACGGCCAAAATGAATACTTCCTTCTTTTCTTCTTTTACTGCTGGCAGTCACCCCGCCAGTCGCTGGATTCGTGAACATAACACCGCCTTCACGATCTAAGTTACCGGTAAGTGTATTAATGACGTTGATCAACCATGTGGTAACGGTTCCAAATGATTGTGTACATGTTCCCATTCTTCCATATACAGCTGCTTTAGGTGATGATGCCAGGTCTCTCGCCACTTTACGTATATCATCAGCCTCTATTTCACATAAAGAAGATACTTCTTCTGGAGAAAAATCTGACGCTGCCTTCCTTACTTCCTCGACCCCGTTGACATAATGCGCTAGTCTCTCAATAGAAATAAGCTCCTCCTTAAATAGAGTATGTACAATCCCTAGCAGGAATAGAGCATCTGTTCCCGGGCGGATCATATGATGCACATCCGCTTGCTGAGCCGTTATTGTCTTGACGGGATCAATGACAACAAGCTTACCACCACGGTTCTGTAAATCTTTTATTCTTTTTCTCATATTCGGTGCGGTCATCATACTTCCATTTGAAACAAGTGGATTGGCACCAATGATCATTAAATAATCAGTACGATCAATGTCTGGAACTGGGATGTTAATGACGTCGCCAAACATAAGCTCGGCTGCAAGATGTTTTGGAACTTGGTCCATCGTACTCGCGGAAAATACATTTTTCGTTCCTAGTGATCTCACGAGTTGGCTAAAATAGAGCTGTCCGGCCAGTGTATGTGCACTCGGATTTCCAATGTAAACACCTAGAGAACTTGAACCGTATTTTTCCCGGACACTTCTCAGCCCTTTTGCCGCTTCCCTAAACGCTTCTGTCCAAGATACTTCACGCCACACCGTTCCTTCTCGAATCATCGGTTTTCTAATCCGGTCTGGGTCATCATGAAGCTCCTTTAAGCTGTATCCCTTCGGACATAAATACCCCTTACTCAAAGGGTCAAGCTTGTCTCCACGGATATCGACTACATTTTTTCCAACAGTATGAATTTCCAAACCGCAAGTTGCTTCACACAATGGACAAGTTTTATAGGATACTACTTTTTCTTTTTCCAATAAATTCTCTCTCCTTTATTTGCTAATAGATTTCTTCTTTATGCCTAAAATAGTTTTTATTTAGTTATCATGAGGAGTTAAAAAAGCTAATTCCATAATATGTATTCGAGCTAATCCTTTTTATTCCTTCTCATGTGTGCTTGGCATTTCCGTCTCCTTGATAAAGAAATAAGGCTGGCTCAAAAAATGAGCCAGCCTTATTTCTTCAACTACCTGTTAATATGTAAAAATCATGGTTGCCATAATCTTTTTCTATTGATAACGAAAACCTTGTTTCCGAAGTGCAGGTGTAACATTTTTCTGATAATGCTCAAAGCCGGTATCATAGAAGCCAGCTGTCCTGCTTGACCAATTTGCCGAGCTCTTTCCATTTGTACGTTCCTTCATGTAGGTTGAGATTTTTTCATCGTATTGGTCTATAACAGCACCTTGAATTTCAGCATTATACTGCTCCTTATGGAAAGTGGCAGCAAGCGGGAGGCGGGGCTTTTGTTCCGGGATGTCTCTAGGGTGGCCCACCACCAGTCCCGAAATAGGAAACACATATTCAGGGAGCTCTAACGTATCAATAAATACCTGAGGGTTCCGACGGATTCCGCCAATTGGAACTATCCCCAATCCCATTGATTCCGCGGCATTGATTGTATTTGATAAAGCGATCCCCACATCTGTAGATCCTATAATAATGGCTTCAATATCATCGACAATTTGAAGCGTTTTGCCATTTTTTTCTGCAGCAACCTTTGCTCGATAAAAATCTAGGCAAAAGATAAAAAATACGGGTCCTTCTTCAATCCATCTCTGCTTGCCTGCTGCCTCAGCTAACTTTGCCTTCTTTTCCTGATCTCTTACTTCAATAATACTGACCTGCTGACCATTGACCCAGTTTGGTGCTGCTATAGCAGATTCTATCATGGCTTTAACCTGCTCTTCTGTAACATCCTTTGCCGGATCGAATTCACGAACAGATCGATGGTTTTTTAAAAGCTTGACAGTTTCGTTCAATTTAACTCCCCCTTTTTTCTTTATCATACTTTTTGTTAGGGAGGCAAATCAAACGATTAGCATAAAAACCGGACTCAGCTACCCAAGAATGGTTTTTAGCTGTTTTCTGACACGATAAAAGTTTGTTTTAACTGTTCCTTGCTTTAGATCAAGCTGCTGGGCAATTTCTTTTTCCTGTAATCCATTCATTTTCAAAAGAAATACATTTCTTTTATCAATTGACAACCCTTCGATGAAGCGGAGAACTTCCTCTTGTAGAAAGGTTAGCTCTACTTCTTTTTCAACATTACGAGTAGATTGTAACGTCGAGTTATGACTTTCATCTAGAATCGTATTTTCAAAAAATACTTCATTGTTCCGCTTCTCTTTTCTTATATAATCAATCGCTGTCCGAGTTGCGATCCGAGCCAGCCACGGCCCCATTTTATCCACATCCTGTATGGTATCCATTTTCTTATAAGCTTTCACAAATGTATCTTGTACAACATCTTCCGCTTTGTGATAGTCCTTTGTTATACCATAGGCTGCCTGAAACAATCGCCCACTGTACTTCGAACATATTTCATTCATATCTACACGAGAATGTAAGTCGGTCAATTCCATCCTCCTCTCCCTCGATTAACGCTTTTATCTCACCTATTGAAAATATTCCTTCAAAACCCCAGGTGCCACGTCATCAGCCAGCCCTGAAATAACCGGATACTTTGCCTCCTCAAAAAAGAATCCAACCAAGTAATCTGGCTTTGTTTCATCGTAAATGTAATACTCTGTTGACTGTTCCATCATTGCTTTTAACTCATCTTTATCTGAAATTTTAATGACTTTTGGACTTTGTTTCATTTTTTCATAAAGTGCTTCATTAGAAATCGCCATACGATCACGATTATTAATCTCCAAATCACTTGCTCTGACTACTAACGCATGTGCAATATCGTTCACACTAACCTTGGCTTTTTCTGCAAGTCCCCGTTCTTCAAGCCATTTTTCAAATTTTTGATAAGATGGTCTATACGGTAAATCAACTGTGTAGTCCTTATTTTTAATAGATATATTAATATAAGATTGAAATCCTTTTTCGTTGTACATCTCATCATACGTGGAAGTGTAAATTTCCTCTTTTAGAATTGAAATAGCCTCCGCTATTTCCTCTTTATTGGCAATGACTGCATTACGATTGACAGGTCCTGATGGATGGATATTCATTATTCCAACATCCTCCATGTCTATCTTAAAAATTCTGTTCGATGCTTCCTTATATTCAGCAGATTCATGGATTGGCTGATAATATTGTCGGAAGTTATCTTTATTAATGGAATATTCACGTACTAGCTTTCGGCCATTTTCTAATTCATAGACGAAAAATGCCGTCTCAGAATTCAAAGTCTGCTCAGGTTTTTCTTGAATGATTTGCTGATGCAAGCCATGAATGAGCTCAATATTCTCCTCTTCTTCCAAGTAAAAAGGTTGCTCTTCAAAATCCCCCATATATAAATAAGGATTATCGCTTAGATGGACTCTTTTAACATCTTCCATTTCAGGTACGCGATCTTCAAAACCCAATAAGTCAAACTGCACTATTACTACAAGTACGACCAGACCGGCAGCATAATAGAAATACTTTAATAGATTACTAAATACACGCCATGTTTTTTGGATTACCATCTCCGCTGTCATATAACCGACAAATGAACCGAACACATATCCAAATATGATCCAAATCGTTGAATCTGCTTGCACTTCCCCAAAGTAGAACGCTGCAAACAACGCTCCGCAAATGGTTGTTCCTAATCTAAAGACTGGCTTAAGAATTGGAAACACCAAAGCTTGTGAAGCAGCTTCCACTTTTCTTTTTTTGTACAGATAAAGCGCTAAAAGATACAATACGATAGAAATGATGCCATATATCAAAATGATATGGGCACTGATGGTCCCACGGTTAAGCTGCTCTAAAATAACCAGCGGTGAATAATACATGATTCCATCATTTAAATAATAGTCGTCAGGAAATCCATATAGGAAAAATTGTAGATTATATGTACATAGCACAATTAGCCCTACTGGAAGCAAAAGGAAGATGTAACTTAACACTCCGTGGACAATCGACAGTCCGGTAATCATCCCAATAAAAACAGCAGCCATATACACAATAATATTGAGAATAACAGTCACACCAGCCCAATAAAAAATATCTCTTAGTTCAAAATACAGTTCAAGATCCCATACTTGATACTGAATGAGTAAGATAATCATCGTTAAAAAGATTGGAATAATTAAGAAGAAAAGCCCCCATAACGTAAACTGGTGAAAAATTCTTTCTCTTTTGATTGGCAGACTATGAAATAAATCTGAGCTTTGTTTCACCTGTAAAAAGCGAAATAAAAACACTGCCAAAAGAACTGGTATAGCAATTAGTGCTATTATTTGGAGTTCATAGTTGTAGCCAAATAAAGTCTCTACTTCCCATAATTGCCGGTATTTGTTCGTTTCCGTCATTAATAGATGAAGCGGGAGTGCAAATACTAAACCTAAAAAGTAAATAATTGATACCCATCCAACCGTTCTATTAATCTGTTTAAACAGCTCCCTATTAATCAAGGATATTTTTGATTGCATAACCAACATCCTCCATTTCATAAATAAATATTTCCTCTAATGTGAGTGGCAGGATATCTAGAAGGATAGGCTTAAATTCGTTCACTTTTGAAAGGATCTTATCGCTATCTCCTCTGACAATCGAAATGAGGACACTTCCTCGTTCCTCTTGATGCAAAACCCTTACCCCATTGAATACTCCATCGGGGACACCATTCTTAAAAGCTATTTGAATCTTATGTGTATCGGATTTAAGATCATCAAGATCCTTTTCCATCAGCATCTTTCCTTTATGTAGTATCCCTACGGAGTCACAAATATCTTCGACTTCGCGAAGATTGTGGGAAGAAATCAGAACAGTCATTTCTCTCTCAGCCACATCATCAATAATCAGGCTCTTAATATTCTTTCTAACAACAGGATCGAGACCATCCATGGGTTCATCTAGTATTAAAAGATCCGGCATTGTTGACAGAGCTAGGATAAAAGCAGCTTGTCTTTGCAGCCCCTTCGAATATTTATGAAGTTTCTTTTTTGGGTCGATCTCAAATGATTTAATTAATTGTTGAAATCTATTTTCGTTCCAGTTTTGATAGACACTTTTATAGAATTGGCCCATATGCGTAATCGTATATTGTGAGAAGAAAAATGGATGATCTGGTATAAAAAAGAGACTGCTTTTAATTTTCTTTTGTTCATAGACAGGCTCCCCGTCAACGGTTACTGTTCCTTTATCCTGTGTATAAATACCCGATAATAGCTTCAATAAAGTGGTCTTACCAGCACCATTCGAACCTAATAAACCGTAAATAGAACCCTTATTAATCGTAATACTTACATTTTCTACTGCTTCCGCATCTTCAAACTTTTTACTTACTTGCTCAAATTTGATCATCTATTTGTTCCCCCCCAATCCCTGCTTCGACTTCTCTAACCATAAAAACAATTTCTTCAGCTGTAATTCCCAAGTAGATGGCTTCAGACAATAATTTTAGTAAGTCATTTTTCATTTTCATGATTTTTTCATCGTTTTGTTTAGGTCCCGTTGGACTTACAAAACTTCCCTTTCCTTTAATTGAATAAATATAACCTTGGGATTCTAGTTCACGATACGCTTTTTGGATCGTGTTCGGATTAATTGTTAAATCTTTAGCCATAATCCTTACAGAAGGCAGCTGTTCATCCGCTATAAAAACTTCATTGATAATAAGTTCCTTCATTTTATCTACCAACTGTTCATAAATTGGTTTTCTGCTACGTATATCAAGTTCGAACATAACAACCCTCCTACTCTGTATTAACTGTACTATCATTCGTAATACACTTAATACAGTTGTTATTATATTCTATCTCACAAAAAATGAGAAGTAGTTTTCTGAAAAATTTTCCAAAAAAAAAAAAACGAACAGTCCTTAAAACTGTTCGTTTGACTATAAGCGGCTCTACAACTAACATTCCTTATAAAAAATACACCATTAATTGCACATAGAGTTGTACCATAAAGTAAATGACAAGAGCATACTTCCAATTGAATTGGATTCCATTCTTAAAGCCATTCAATCCATTAGCACTGCTTAGCACAATTAACGGCATAATCATTGGAGACAAAAGAATGGAAATCGTGCTTCCGGAGGTAACCGCAAGGACAACTAGTTCAGGAGGATACGGCAGGTTAAGATTTGCTAAGATTCCCCCTACCAATACTAGTACTGTTAATGGACCAAGACCAAAAAATCCTAGGACAATAACCATGAACGGCAATAAATATAAGACATTGAGAAACGGGAGTAAGGATTGAAGACTATTAATACCGTTAATAACGATTTCCGCAAAGTCTGTTTGTTTTAAAGAATAAATCACCATTCCAGCTCCAAGCATTACACTAAGTTGAAATGACTCTTGGATAAGATCCTTATGTATATGTTTTTTTGCATTATGTACAAGCTTCCAAATTTTCTTTTTTACAACATAGAAAGAAAGAGTCCAGACTACGATAACCAATGGTATTAGCAGCATAAGCTCGATCCCTAAAATAGCATTTAGCAGAAATATTGCACCAAATAACGAAATAAATAGAATAATAAACTCTATAACAAGACGCTTTATTTGTTGTTTACTAACAAGATGTCCGAGCATTTCCTCAATTTCAGACCGCAAGCTCGCGGTTAAATCAACACCATAGCGTTTTTCTTCAAAATGAGAAAAGATGAGTGCTGCGACCACACCAAAAACAGCCACTCCAAAACCTTGAAGTATCGTAATCCAAAGGGAGGCCCCCATCACCTCGATCACAAATATAAAACTTGGGATCGTGACAACCCATATTACGGAAAGGGAAAATCCTCGTAAAATGGCCGTCCCCTTGAACCTTTCCCAAACCTCTCCCTTCTCATTCTTTAAAATCATATTGACAAATTGGTACATGACCGGGATGGAACCAAACATCAAGAAATAGGCGATGATTTGCGTAAAAGACACCATTCCAAAATACATTTTTCGGCTTGTATCGAGCATCTTATGCGCAAAGCTCATAATTGCTTCAATATAAGTTTCTTCTCTTAATACCCAGCTGACGATTGGAACAATAACTAAGAGCCCAATAATTTGCCGCATTTGAAGCAATGCGTTCAGAAAGCCCTCTAATATAGGAGAACCTGAGAATATAAGAATAAAAGAGCCAATCAAGAACAAGAAAAAGGGAAGCTTAAAACGTTTAAACGGGAAGGTAAAAAATGCGAATAAAAAAAGAAACAAACCACTGATTGATAAGATTAATAGCAAGAAACTATTCTCATAAAAATATGTGATAAAGTGCAGGATTGAATAAATGAAAATACTCGCCCGCAGTCCCCATGAAGTAATCTTCTTCATATAAGTAATCCCTCAAATCTTTTTACGTAAAAAAGGAAAGGAAATGATCCCCCTCTCCTTGTTAGAAAATGTTAATGTACATTAATTTTACCATATCTATGGAAACGGTGACATAGGTCGCAGCACCTTGCGAAGAAATTTGAACATTAACGATCTAATTATGAGATATATCACAGAAAACATTATTGACAATTTGTATAATTATTTATGAAATGTTTGTGAACGTTCTTGCTTGGAGGTGTGCCTATGTCTTTCGCATTCGAAAGACTTCTGGTGAATGTCTTATTTTTGCTGCTGCCTATCTTTATTTACCAGATTTTTTTGCTCGACAAGGATAAAGTCAGATCAGATTTTAAAAACCCTTTATTTGCGATTTTAATGTCTTTATCTATTATTCTATGTATGAGTTATCCAATTGAATTCTTCCCTGGTTTCATGTTTGACCTTCGCCAAGTTCCGTTTATTATTGGGGCACTATATGGCGGTTATCGATTTGGAGCATGGCTTTTAATTACGATCCTTGGCTACAGGCTGCTAATTGGGGGAGACGACGTTTATGTGAACTTTTTGGTTGTCACATTAGTTGCGATTATTGTTCCAATTTTATCGAAAACATACATGAAATTAAATCTAGATAAAAAGATCGTGTTTTCCATTTCAATCGCAGTTACTACAGCACTTTTAACCATCTTTTTATCGCATTATATATCAGATATGCCATTTGCATATTCTTCTATCTCATTAAATTACTTTATGATTCAAGGTTTATCCATGTGGCTTCTAGTCTACCTCATGGAAACGATGAAAAATAATCATCAAATGCGAAAGGAATTGGCAAAAGCAGAAAAAATGAGTGTGATTAGTCAACTCTCTGCAAGTATATCACATGAATTAAAAAATCCAATCACGATTACCCAGGGATTTGTGGAAGCATTAGAGGATGAAAATTCTCAGGAAAGAAGAAAAGAATATGTAGGTTATGCATTAGATGAACTGCAGCGAGCCCAAAACATTATCTATGAATTTCTGGCACTCACCAAACCTGACCTGAACACGATGAATATCATTAATATTTCTCAAGAGCTTGCATATGTTGTAAATTTAATGAAGCCCTATGCGAAAGCAAATTCCGTAAAAATAAAAATGGAACCACTCGCAGAAGACTGTAAGATCGTGGGCGACCATCAAAAAATCCGCCAATGCTTTATTAACATTGTTAAAAATTCAATCGAAGCAATGGAAAACGGCGGAGAACTTCATCTCCGGTCAACGGTGAACAGTAATAAAGTGTATATTGATATCATTGATAATGGAGTTGGAATGACCCCTAAAGAAATTAGTCAACTCGGCACCCCTTACTACTCCACGAAAGAACAAGGAACAGGGCTTGGAATGATGATTGTTTTTAACGTCATTAAGAAAATGAAAGGGGATATTAAAATTCAAAGTCAAAAAGGCAAAGGAACACAATTTACGATTATGTTCCCGTTGTCATCATGACATTATTTAAGGTATCCATACTAAAAAACGCCTTCTATTTTCTATTTAATCCAGAAAAAGGACGGTGTTTTTTTTATTTCTTTGAAAACCAAATTATTAATTAGTATGCTTTTTGTTCATTTCTAAAAAAAGGTAAATCTTTCCTATACATCTCACATATATATAGTATTAAAACATAAATAACTCAGCTCTATTTACACTAATGCCCCCTATCCCACTATCACTTTCCCTATAAATTTTATTAAAGGAGAGATGTGTATGAAAGATCCACTGAATTTTCGAGAGTTCTATCAGAAAGCCCCCATATTAATTAAAAGAAATGATCTGTTAGCCATTCAGAAAGAAGCAAAATACGCCAAGATTTTTCGTCAGTTCACCCATTGGTTAATCGGTGTAGAGGGTAGGTTCGGAGGTACAAGTAAATTTCAATGGAGAGTCGTAATTTTTCCTTCATATGAAAGCGGAGAGTTCAATTGTAAGTTCCCCTTCTTTAAAACCCCTTTTCTTTCTTCATTCGATGAGGCTTTAGAGCTTTTAAGAAAAATCGAGTTAAAAGCCAAGAAAGACGAACTAATGAAGGTCACCCAACACTCATTCTGAAATTGAGATGCATTCTCAGTTTCCCTTTTAAAATCATATGTGAAAAAAGTACATATCTAAAATTCCTTACGTCAACGGTTAACATCTTTACTTTCCTCTCATAATCCTTTATCTAAACAAGCTCCTTTAACCAAATAAAAAAGGACTACCTATATTATAGTTAGCCCTCAATATTTTTAACGAATTATCCTAACCGAAATACAATTCCGTGGCCGCCCTTCGGATATTCCCATTTAATGTTTTGATGCGGACAGCCAATCCGGCAGCTCCCACACTCATGACAGCCTTCATATCCGACATGCATTCTAATATCTTCCCATTTATAGATTTCTGCGGGACAAAAGATCGTACAAATTTTATCAGGACATTTTGTTAAGCAAATGTCTTCATCTTTTACATGGAGATGAGATTTCGTATCTGCGTTAAAGCGAACAAGGTACTGTTTTTCTTCGATAGACTGATGTTTCTTCTGTTCACTCATTATTTGATCACCTTCCAGGCCCGATAAAAATCACGAGCAATTTTCATTTTCTCTTTTGTAGAACCAATGTCACTCCATATCTTCTTTTGCTTTTCCCATTTTGAAGAACCATCCACGGTAAACATTTGACTAGCTGCTTTGTTCATCATCGGAATATACTGATCGAAATATTGAGGGAACTTATCAAAATGATGGGTGGAATCCTTATATTTTTTCATATCTTGACCGACAAACCCATTCAATAGCTTGAGTCGATATTCATCAAGCATTCTTTCAGAAAAATCTCCTGCCTCCTTTGCTTGAAGGATCGTTTCCGCTGCCAATCTTCCTGATGTCATCGCCAAATTTGATCCTTCACGGTGAATAGCATTTACTAATTGAGAGGCATCTCCAATGACAATGACTCCGTCACCAACAATTTTTCCCATAGAGTTATAGCCGCCTTCAGGTATCAAGTGCGCCAAATACTCTTGAGGTTCACTTCCTTGAATATAAGGGCGGATCATCGGATGGTTTTTTACATATTCAAGCAAATCATATGGCCTGATTTTATGCTTAATTAATCCAGAAAGAAGTGTTCCCACCCCAATGCTCAATGTATCTTTGTTTGTATAAAGAAATCCTGTCCCAAGTATGCCTTTTGTGGCATCCCCGAATAACTCAATGGTACAGCCCTGGTTGTCTTCCAAATTAAAACGGTCTTCGATTACTTTTTTATCGAGCTTTAGAATCTCCATTGTCGCCAAGGCCACTTCATCCGGTTTGTACTCTTTATGAAACCCGAGAGACTGTGCTAATAATGAGTTGACTCCATCCGCTAGAACTACAACATCCGCATACACATCACCATTAGGACGATCCGTTCGTACACCGACCACTTTTCCATTCTCAACAATACACTCTAATACTACTGTTTCATTAATGAGGACTGCCCCTTGCTCCACAGCCTTCTCAGCAAACCATTGGTCAAACTTTGCCCTAAGCACTGTAAAGTTATTGTAAGGTTCCTTGCCCCACTCCATTCCCTTATAACCGAATGTTACGGCAGATTCTTTATCCATCATCATAAATCTTTGTTCAACAATCGGGCGTTCCAATGGTGCTTCTTTATAAAACTCTGGGATTACGTCCTCCATCATTTTTCGATAGAGAACACCACCCATTACATTTTTCGATCCTGGATACTCCCCCCTTTCAAGAAGTAATACATTTGCTCCGCCCTTTGCTAAATCATATGCACAGGATATCCCTGCTGGACCTGCCCCAACAACAATCGCATCAAACTTCTCTGACATGACTGACCTCCTCCCTGGAAATAGCCTTTTTAAACTGTTCTATTAAAATAGGAACAATTTCAAAAGCATCCCCCACTATTCCATAATGACTAGCTTCGAATATTGGAGCCTCACTATCTTTATTAATGGCAATAATTAATCCAGAATTTTTCATTCCTACGATGTGCTGTATGGCTCCTGAAATCCCTATCGCAAAGTATATTTTCGGTGTAACAGTGACGCCTGTCTGCCCTACCTGACGGGCATGTTCGACCCAGCCAGCTTCCACCACATCACGGCTTGCGCCTACAGCTCCTCCAAGCGTTTCTGCCAATTGGTGAATAAGCTGGAAACCTTCCGCACTTCCAAGTCCTTTTCCTCCAGCCACAATGATATCAGCTTCATCAATCCGAACCTTTTTTGTTGTTTCCTTCACGATTTCCAATACTTTTGTGCGAATATCTGCCTCTTTCAATGATATTTTCTCCTCAATCACCTCGCCTTTTCTGCCCGGCTGTGGATCAAGTGCCTTCATTACTTTTGAACGAACGGTTGCCATTTGCGGCCGATATTTTTTACATAAAATCGTAGCCATAATATTTCCGCCAAATGCAGGGCGGCTTGCCAATAATAAACCTGTTTCCTCTTCTACATCTAACTCAGTCGTATCCGCAGTCAAACCTGTTGGCAAATCAGTGGCCACCGCACTAGCCAAATCTTTACCTGTGGATGTAGCACCAAATAGGATGATCTCCGGCTTATGTTTATTAGAACAGTCCAATAGTGCTTTCATAAACGATTCGGTACGATAATGCTTGAAAATAGGCTGATCGTATACATAAGCGATATCTGCTCCATATTCAAATATCGTAGCCGCTAGGCTTTTAATATTCTCCCCTATTAAAATACCACCTAGCTCCACTCCCCTTTTATCCGCAAGCTTTCGACCAGCTCCTAATAGTTCAAGAGATACAGGTGCAATGACGCCATCCTTTTCTTCAATAAACACCCAAACGCCCTTATAATCTTGAAAATCCATCAAGATTCCTCCTTTACACTAAACAATTCTTTCCTTTCAAGAATGATAGAAAGTAATTGCTCAACTTGTTCCTGTGGAGAGCCTTCAAGCATAGTTCCTCCTTCTGGTTTTGGAGGCGCCCATACTTTCGAAACAATCGTTGGTGAACCCTTTAAGCCTAATTGCTTAATATCTACATCTTCTAAATCATCTACTGACCATATATGCGGTTCGTACCTTGCTGCCTTCAACATATTTGGAAAAGGAGAATACGGTACCTCATTAATGGTTTTTTCAACAGAAAGCAAACACGGCATTGAAGATTGAATCACTTCATGCCCATCTTCAAGCTTCCGATGTACCACGCAATAGCCCTTTTCCTGTTGTATTTCTACAACTTTATTGACCGAAGTCAAAGGAGGAATATCAAGTCTCCGGGCAATTCCAGGACCCACCTGTCCGGTATCGCCATCAATGGACATTTTTCCGCAGATAATAAGGTCAACCGGCTTGATCTTCGAAATTTTATCGATCGCTTTTGTCAAGGCATAGCTCGTTGCTAAAGTATCAGCACCTGCAAAGCGGCGGTCTGTAATTAAATAACCTTCATCAGCCCCAATTTCAATACATTTTTTTATTGCTTTAACAGCTGGAGGGGGCCCCATTGTTAGTACCGAAACCGTTCCACCATACCTTTCCCTAATCCGAACAGCCTCCTCGACAGCATGTGCATCGTATGGATTTAAAATTGCAGGTGCAGTCCTGCGGTCCATGGTGTTTGTTTTTGGATTCATTTTAATGATTTTCGTGTCAGGCACTTGTTTAATACATGCAACAATATGTAGCATATTTATATTAGCCTCCTTCTCACTCGAAATCCTGACCCATTTACATAAGACAGATTTTGGTGATCATATTCCTAAAAGCCATTTAAAGCCTGTTTACTTTTACTATATTAACTCGACAAAAGATAAATGCGAATTTTCTGAAAATATGCCAATTTGAAAAAGGACAGTTGCCTGTCCTTTGTTGGTTAACATCCGTTATTTTTTATCAGTTAATGCAAAGACCAAAACTGTGTTGATTCATTTTGAGTGCAATAAACGATAGATCAGCAATGAAATTCGGAGATTTAATTTGATCTGTGGATCCTTAAGGTCTAATCCAATAATTTCTTCAATTCGCTTTAGCCGGTATCTTAACGTATTGTAGTGAACGTGTAATTCGTCCGCAGCGGATTGAATAACTGATTCATGATCAAGAAATACCTGAAGGGAGTGAATTAAATCATTGCCGCTTGTATATTGATAATTGATCAATGGCCCTAAGTACTTTTCACAAAATTCTTTCATGGAATCAAAGTTATTTCCTTCGAACATTACTCCCACTACGCCTAATTGATCAAAGTGAATGATCTCTCCCTTTTTGTTAAACTGCACAGCGAATTCCGCTGCTTTTTTTGCTTCTTCATACGCCTTTTTATAGCCTGTGAATCCAGTTATTTCCTTGCTTACACCGATAACAGCATTAGAAACAGCACTATATTTTCCAAAATCAGCAAGAATCGTTCTGGCTAACCTATCTGTCTTTGATAATGGAACACTTACTATCAGTTTCTGACTATTCACCATACTTAACGGCAGTCCGGAACCTGTTAATCGGTATCTGATTTTCTCTAATATTTCATCTATCAGTTTTGTATGGCCTTCTTCACACAGGGGTGACAGAACTAAAATCTGATGGTGTTCTTCGAGTGAAATATTAAGATGTCTTCCCCTTCTTAATAAATCCTCCTCAGACTCTAGTCCGTGAATTAAATCATATAGATAATCTTGTCTTAAGCGAAGCTCCACCTCTATGCTTGTCCGTTCCTTACTAATTTTTAATGACAAAATATTTTTCGATTGCTCTATCGCCATAAAGTCAATATGATCATATTGATCATCAAATCTTTTCGGAATTACAAGATATGCAACCGTTCTCTCGTGAAAAACAACGGGAAAAGTAGTGTAAAAAATATGATTTAGCTGAAATTCAAGATTTGTGTCTACATCCAATCGTTTTGTATGACGAAGAATACTCCGATATATATCTTTTGGACAATCAAATTCAGTTAGATTTCTATTATCCTTCGACGGGGAGATTTTGCAAATAATATGGCCAAACTCATCCATTAGCATGATCGGCTGATTTATAAACTCTGCAAGCTTTTGAATAATGCTTTCATATCCTTGTTCTAAAGCAACTTCGAAGATATTTCTATGTAGTTTAGATACTCGCAATTCGTTCGCATACAATCGCGCATTATTAATGGCAATTGCTACTTGAGAGCAATAGTAAGTCAACATCTTAATATGGATATCCGATGATGAATAAGGTCTATTCCTTGCTAAATAAATAAGCCCTATCAACTTATCTTTCACTAATAAAGGTGCTGCAATCAGAGATTGTATATTTTCATTTTCAATTAAAGTCGCAGCCAGTGAATCAATTAGGTATTTCTCATTTGCGAGGTTGCTGACAATAAATGGCTTCTTATATTTAGCAACCAAACCTGTAACGCCTGAATTTATATCTTGTTTAAAATCTAATAATCTCTCACTTTGTGCACCTGCCGCAGCTTTCATACAAATCTTTTTCTCATCTTGGTCCAATAATGCAATCATGACAAGATTTGCTTTAGAGATTTTTCGTAGTGAGTTCGAGCTAGTATATAAGATATGTTCTAACGGTGCTAGTGAAGTTACTTCTTTATTTATTTGATGAAAGAGCTCCAAAGTATTTGAAGTAAAGCTATAATAATATTCCTTTTGTTTGATATCCTCTATGCTGGTTAGATGCCTTTTTACAGTGGGCAGTATTTCTGCAGGAAGCTTTTCTTCCATGTTCGTTAAAAATTCTTTCCAATTTGCTCGTACATACGTGCCTTTAAATAGAAAAGAAGCTTCTGTTAATACTTCTAATAAAGCTAGACTGGTATTGTTTATAGTTGCCAAAGGTATGCACCCACTTTGTAAGGTATAGATAACAATAGTATACTATAAAATATCAAAGTTGTTATAATATTCTAAATTAAAATTAGGTTTTTAAAAATGTGATAATTAAACGAACTATCAGAATATTTTTAGCAACTTCTGCTATAGATTTACCGTTCTCCTTACCTTAGAATCACAGATATACGTTTGGTTATGAAAAATGAGTTGTTTCACACAACGGAAAGGAAAGCGCTTTCCCAAAGGCTTTCAGTTAACGAAAGCAATCATTCAATCCATTATAAGTAGATTCATAACCTGCGATATTGTCAAGGTTCTACAGAAACATTCAAACAATTTTTAGGGGGTAATACAATGAAAGCAAAGTTTTATTTTATTCTCATCACCATGATTGCTGTCTTATTAGCGGGATGCGGTGCAAATTCTACTAGCCAGTCTGGGGGAGCCGAAGTGACCGAAGACAATGAAACGATCAAACTAAAAGTGGCTGCTTATTTCGCCAGCACATCACCTATTTA
Organism: Robertmurraya dakarensis; assembly: GCF_900156875.1. Taxonomy (GTDB): domain Bacteria; phylum Bacillota; class Bacilli; order Bacillales; family Cytobacillaceae; genus Robertmurraya; species Robertmurraya dakarensis. Next base: position 1,776,551 of record NZ_LT707409.1, read on the forward strand.
TTCAGCAGTAACTGAACCATGGATGAATAAAGTAACTGAACTAACAGATGGTAAAGTACAATTTGATTACTATCCAGGTGAACAACTTGGTAAAGCTGGCGACTTGCTGAAGCTTACAAAGGATAAAGTTACAGACATAAGCATAACTGCTGTTACCTATACTCCAGATCTTATGCCAATAACAAATACACTTGCCGGATTACCTAACCTAAGTGAGACGACACATCAAGGAACAATGGCATACTATGATTTATTACAAGAGAACGACGATCTTCTGCAAAACGAGTATTTAAATCATGGTGTTCGACCGATTTTAACTCATGTTTCTCCTACTTTCGAAATTTGGACAACAGGTAAAGAACTGCGTGTGCCAGAAGATTTAAAAGGTGTGAAAATTAGGACTGCGGGCGGAGTCTTAAATGACGTGTATGAATATTTGGGAGCTGTACCTGTTGCAGTTCCACATGCGGAAACATATGAAGCCGTCGAAAAAGGAGTAATTGACGCATATAGTTCTTACAGTATGGGCGCGAAGAGTGCAGGTCTTGAAGACTTGCTTGAATATGGTGTTTTCCCTCATATTGGGACAACCATCCATGCGTTAACGATAAACGAAGAGATCTGGAAGGGCCTTCCTGAAGATGTACAAACTGCAATGATTCAAGCTGGGAAAGAAACGATGGAACTAGCCAGCGAGGTCTATACTAAAGATACGGACGCTTTTAATGAAGATTTTGTTGCAAACGGAGGCACCATTGCAGAATTGACACAAGAAGAGCAAGATCAATGGAAAAAAGTCTTTGATGATTTTACAAAAGAGTGGATAAAAGAACATGAATCAGATGGTCTTCCTTATGAAGATGTAATTAATATGTATAAAGAAAAACTAGAACAATACAAGCCCGAATAAAATAATAGTATAACAAACGAAAACACCGTTAATAGACAGGTGTTTTCGTTATTTTCTAAACAGCTGCTGCCTTTTAAATATAGCTGTAACAAACTTTTAGGTACTTTTCACAAAAGATACTTTGACTTTTTTTTATCTAGATGTAAAAATATTAATATTGTGAAAAAACTTTCTAAATAGAATAGTATCTATAATTAAAATCTAGTAATCTACATTGTCTTACAAGGAGAGGTCAACATGGAAAAACCAGTGCGAAAAGTAGGTATTATTGGAGTTGGGCATGTCGGAAGCGCAGCCGCATATTCAATTATTCATCAAGGAATTTGTGAAGAACTGACGCTTGTAGATATTAAGGAAGAAAAGATGATCGCGGATGCAATCGATTTTTCGGATAGTATTAGTTTTTTACCATGGAGAACAAAAGTGAAATATGGCAGCCTGCTAGATCTAAAGGACCATGATGTGATAATTATCAGTGTAGCAGGTGAACAATTGCTTCCCGGTATTACAAGGTTAGATGTTCTGAAAAGCTCTGCAGAAATTATTAAATCTATTATTCCTTCCTTAAAAGAGGCAGGATTTAATGGGATTTATGTCGTAGCAACGAACCCATGTGATATCATTACTTACTTAACTTGGAAACTATCGGGACTTCCTCGAAATCAAGTATTTGGAACAGGAACTGCTCTTGACAGCAGCCGCTTTAGAAAGATAATCGGGGAATATTTAAATGTTGATCCTCGCAGCATTACGGGTTACACTCTTGGAGAACATGGAGATTCACAAATGGGAGCATGGTCACATGTCACTGTGGGTGGAAAGCCGATCCTTCAATATATGGCAGACAATCAGATCGAACCATTTGATTTCGATGATATTGTTCAACAGACTAGAATAGAAGGCTGGAATATATTAAGCAGAAAAGGAAATACATCTTATGGAATAGGAAATGCGCTAGCTTTTATGGCTAAATCGATCCTTAATGATTCTCATAGTATAACGCCGGTTTCATCCGTTTTGGAGGGAGAATACGGTGAACAGGGCCTTGCCATAGGCGTGCCAGGAATAGTATGCCGTGATGGACTCAAGCAAGTCATTGAGTTGAATCTGAATCAAAAAGAAAAGGAACTATTTAAAAAATCAGCTAACACTATTAAAGATAGCATTGCTACCTTAGACCTCTAGAATAAGTGTGCGTCCCCACTGACTCATGCAAGTGGGGACTTTTATACCTTTACTTCACCAAAACCATTGCTTCAAGATCAAGTCGGCTAAAAAAAGCATTAGCCCCAATGATATGTTCACCCACCCAAGAATTTTTGCTGTCTTTCTCTCTTTTTTTAATCCTGCAATCTTATAAGCTGAAACATCTTCCAATAAAAGAAGTATGCCTGTTACGGCAAAGACAAAAATTGAATAGCTTGTAAAATCGATACTTTCCATTTCTTACACTTCCTTTAACGAGCCTTCATTCCCGTACGGCGTATACTAGTGATTACCTCAATATCATAAGTTAGATTTGCATAATGATCCTGCCAATTTTCTTTTGTATTTACATTCTTACTCCAAAAATCAGGAAACTTCCCTCGAAAATGCTCTCCAAAGCCAAAGATATCCGACTTTGCTTCCTGCGTTTTTGCAATCAATACTTCCAAACCCTCTTTAACCATCTTAGAGAACTCATTTTCAAGCGCCTTCGTATCATCTTCATCTATGTGAGTTGGCATCCTGCTGTCAATTTCTTCAATTTCACTTTCATAGCGGATTTTCAAATAAATATGCGGCTTTCCGTTTTTTAAACTTGCTTTTACCCTGGTTTTCCGTTCTACTGCTCGTACTAACACTTCCTGCTCCAATTCAGGAGGTTTAACAAAAATCCCATAGCCCCCTTCTTCTGCTCCAATCCCAGCCATAAATCCCCCAATCTGCAAAGGATCGGTTTTTCCAACCATTTTATCACCTTTAAAGTAAGCAAGTCCGTTTATTTGGATGTTCGATTTTCCTTTAATATTAAAATAAGGAAGATAACCATCCTGCCCTTTGCTTGATAGAATGCTCCAAAACATCCCAATAAAAGTCTCGGGAAATTTACCTAACTCAATTAGACTATCAACCATTTCAGCTAAATAGAGTGATGGAACACGTTCTAGCTCTGGTTTTATTTCCATATACTTGGCGGCCCTTTCTTTTGAAACCACTAAAGCAGCTGTTCTGCGGATTTCCGGATTACGTCTTAAATAATCAGTAAACCGGTCTACCCCATCCCGGGCTACTTCTTCATTCAACACAATTAATCTTAAATGTCCTAAGAAAACCTCAGATGCTACCTCCTGTTGAATATTCAACAAAGCGTCTTCTAGCGTATGACCTACAGCACGAACTACCAGTACAGGACTCCTATCTCCGCCGCCAATCTGCGGACCAAGCGGAATACGGCCAGGAATCGCAATTTGAACCGTTAACTTGATTAAGGACTCAGCTGGAATATCTATCTTTCCTTTTCTATGACTGATTTCATCTTCCTTTTCTTCTTCATCAGGATCAGCTTTATCAATCCCAATAGCAAGTACAGTCGCCCTGCTCTCAATTTCACGGCTATCCCAGCAGCCGGTTAACAATGGAACAAGGAGGATTACTAAAAAGATCTGCTTCAATTTAGGCTTGCTTCGATTCATCTTTACTCCCCCTCTTATTTCTTATCAAATCCCAGCAGTATAAGACCATCGGATAGAAGAAAGTGAATATCAGGCCAACTTTTCCTATAAACAGAATGATATCGTAAAGTTGTAAAATGTTTTGCGGTACCATTGCTAGAGTAAAGATAAATGGAAGAAGAAAATAAGCAAGCATTTTATGATCCTGTAAATTAAAGTATTCTTTTAAAGACTGAATGGTCAAAAAATAACTCGCAAATATCGTGGTAAAAACGGCAATTACCCAGACAGAAATAAAGACAACATCCAAACGCTGTAATATATTTCCTGGTAAGGAGGTTGTCCTCGCAAGTTCTAATGTGGGCCAATATAATTTCTTTATTTCTTCCGTTCCAAAAATAGAAACTGTTGCCGCCACAATCAATACATATAATCCCCCTGAAATAAAGATTGCCCAAAGACTAGCCTTCACTGCCGATTTTGGGTTCTTCATAGTCGGGATGATTAACGTCATCAAGAATGACCCTTGTAATAAGGCAGCTACTGTTAAAGCTCCATTAAAACTATCTTTTAAATCGCTAGCTATAAAAGGACGCAGATACAGAAAATTAGCATTCTTTAGGGATAGAGCGACGATGATTAACACTGGCGCCAAAATGATGGGTATATAAAAACTATGAATGTAGACAAAAGTATTCATCGTATTGCGTGCACTTATTGCAGCTAATAACAGCATCACAAGTACTGTTACTTCAAGCGGTGTTTCCAATAAAACAGCCGTTATGACAACTGCTCCAAACTCACGAGCAGCGAGAGCTGTTAAGACAAGAAAAAATAAAATAACCAATAAGCTGAAAATTTTCCCTAACCATTTACCAATGATATCTTCACTATATGAGATGATCGTCTTATTTGGATGGCGCAAACCGAGTTTTGTAATAATAATTAGTGCGATCGCACCTATACCGATCCCTAACACCGTAATGAATGGAGCTCCAGTATCCCCAGATCTTACTGCAAAGAGAGGCAATGGCAAAACACCTACCCCGATCATTGTGCTAATTAAGATCGTCGCGGCTTGAAAGGTCGTTACCTCCCGAGTCTTCTCCATGCTATGTATCCTCCCGCTGGTCATTTCCTAATTTATTATGCTGAAGTTCCTTGTTATTTTGTGCCCCTAATCTGTCACGATTAACAGGTTTTAGGAAATTAGGACGATTAGGCATCCACCACAATGGACTTCTAATGACAACATCTTTCATTCCCTGCGAGTTACCAGGAGATACCGGTGCCATATAAGGAACACCAAATGATTTCAATGAAAGCATATGATTGAAGATAAAAATAACCCCGACAACCACTCCATATAGACCAAATATTCCAGCCAATACTAAAATCGGAAAACGAAGCATCCTTAGTGCAAATGCAGCCACATATGCTGGGGTTGCGAATGAACCAATTGATGTTAGCGCTATCACCACTACCGTAATAGGACTAGCCAATCCAGCATTTACGGCCGCCTCCCCAACTACCAGCACTCCTACAATCGATAACGCTCCACCTACCTGCTTCGGCATTCTGACAGTCGCTTCACGCAGCACTTCCATTGAAATTTCAATAATTAATACCTCGATAACTGCTGGGTAAGGAACACCCGCCCTCCCTCCTGCAACAGCTACAGCAAATTCTGTAGGCAAGAGTTCTGGATTAAAAGATATAAATGATACATAGAGCGAAGGGAAGATTAAAGAAAAAACAAGTGCGAGCATCCGAGCAAGCCTGGCAAAACTCCCCATGAGAAACCTGGAAGAATAATCATCAAATGTTTGATAAAACTGGTTAAATACAACGGGAACCAGCAGAGCAAACGGGGAACCATCCGCGAGTATCGCAACCCTTCCCTCTACAAGATTGGAAACTGTCTTATCAGGTCTCTCCGTACTTTGTGTCTGAGGAAATGGAGAAAAAGGATTGTCTTCAATAAATTGTTCTAAGTAACCAGTATCTAAAATCGCATCAATATCGATCTCAGATAAGCGCTTTTCCACTTCATTAATGACTTGTTCACTGGCAATGCCCTTTATATAACAAAAAGCAACTGTTGTTTTCGTTAATCGGCCAATCTTCATCGTCTTAACAACGAAGTCTGCAGTAGGAAGCCGAGCACGTACTAAGGCTATATTTGTTGATATATTTTCAATAAATCCTTCACGCGGTCCCAAAACAGCCTGCTCAGTTTCAGGTGAATCAATCGACCGCTTATCTACCTTTCTCGTATCAATATGGATTGCCTCTTCTATTCCGTCAATTACAATAACCGTTTCTCCGAGCAAAGTCACATTCACTAATTCATCAAATTCACTATTAAGCTTAGCTTTGCTGTCATAAAGGATTTCACTAAACAAAATACTTATAAGTTCATCCAGCAGAATATCTTTTTTCAATAAATGTTCTGGTTTATACATTAATGGTTTTAAAATATCATTATTAATACGATTCTGATCTGTTAAACTGTTAACGTACATTAGAACAGCAGAAACTTTGCCAAATACTTTAAAGTGCTTGATAACAAAGTCATCACTTTCTCCAAGCATTTCTTTCATATACATAACATTTTCATCTAAAGTTCCAGATATTTTTTTTGGGCCTTCCTCTAATTGCTTGCTTGGAATTTCATCAATGGGAAGCTTCTTTTTCCTTCGGGTGCGATGACGAAATACAGACATATTATCACCACTTTTTAGTTTAGAGTGCTCTACTTATATAAAATTATTCCACGCCAACAATATTTTGGAAAAGAGCTGCTGTCACCATTAAATCTAACTCCTAAACAAAAATAAAAGAGCTTTTCTTCTTGTATTCCAGAAAGAAAAGCTCTCTTTATAGATATTCATGTTTTATAAACATTGAAGAATTTTATACTCCTTTAACATTTGTCTTAGCTTAAACATTATCGTGTTATACATTTCAGATTTATAGATTTGCAATAATCCTTTTTTAAGAGTATTCCCCGTAAAGAAGATATCAATCCGCTTGTGGACATAGCGGTCAATTTGTTCTTTGTAAAAAAGCTTTTTCTGTTTAATTTTTTCATTAATGTCATCGCATAAAGAAAATGTAAATTGTAAGATAGAAAACTCCAGTTCACCACAGAACTCACCAATGCCCATTAGACATACCTCCTTAATTGTCAAGATTGTTGAATTAAAATTTACATTACTTTTACATTATTTTAATCCATTATTTACAAAATTCAACCCATCCGACAAAACTATACAAAAAAAGAATGGTTTATTTAAACCATCCTTTACGCCACAACCATATAAGCATAGTCGTACCAATTACAAACATGACACATAATACTACGTAGTAACTCCAGCGCCAGGATAGCTCCGGCATGTATTCAAAATTCATGCCATATATACTTGCAATAAAAGTTAATGGGATAAAAACTGAAGTCATAACCGTAAGTGTCTTCATAATCGTATTCATCCGATGAGCATTCAATGAGATATAGCTGTCACGCATATCATTCGTCATCTCGCGATTAGAGTCTACAATTTCAAGCAGTTTTAACAAATGATCATAAATATCCATAAAATAAACTCGTTGATCCTTCGGGATAATGACTCTTTCTGAATTAAGGATCCGATAAAGCAGTTCACTCATGGGATGAATGGTTCTTCGCAGCTTGTGCAGCTGGCTCCTAATTTCAAAAACATCTTCTATTAAATCTGGGTTAATCTCCTTCATCTCTGCCTCATTTACGTTATCCTCAATTTTATAAATATTCGGGAAGTATTCATCGACAATTTTATCCATTAGCAAATAAAAGATATACAAAGCACCTTTATCCCAAACCGTGGAATCTTCCATTAATCTTCTTTGAAGCAACTGTATTTCATTAGATGGCGAAAGATGGAAAGTGACAATAAAGTTTTTTCCAACAAAAACGTCTACTTCTTCCGCGGCCAGCGTATGCTGGTTCAACGTATGGAGAACAAAAAAATCATACCCATCATAATAATCAAGCTTTGGACGTTGTAAATATTGAAGACAATCTTCAATGGCGAGCGGATGGAATTGAAAATGCGTCCTTAATAGGGCTGCCTCATCTTCTGATGGCGCATAAAAATCTACCCAATACCAGCTAATATCATGATCACCTAACTGTTCGACCGGTACATCTTTTTTCAACTTATAATCTGATGTTAAAACCATTGTTGAAATCATATCAGGAACACCTTTTCTTACATAATAAAAAACATTATCTATTAAACCATTAATAGATAATGTTTCCCGAAAATAATGCATTTATGAATATCCTTGTTCATTGTTCCTTTCTAAGGATACGGTAATGAATATTTAAAAAGGGAACAGAAAAGAACCACATCCGATGCCGAGCAATTAGTGAACCATCATCTTCTTCTCTAATATGAAAAGTTTCTTCGATTGGAAGTGCCAGCAAAAATTCCCCTACTGCTAAATAAATACCAGAATCAGAAGCCGCACTTCTTTTTTTACTAGTCAACTGCAGCCCTTTTTCAACTTGAGTCAACTCTAGCACCCCGATCATGGAAGACCAAGGAAGCGGCAGAGCAATGTTCATATAGGTTTGTTGATTATTTTCATGCCAAGAATAAATGGCTGCAAAAATCACTTCCCCATTCGCTTTTCTAACCCAGGCTCTTGGAGATTTTCTTCCATCCATCTCTGCCTTTACTGTCACGATATCCCCTGTCATCTCAATTTGTTTTTCAGATAACGGAAGATTAATTTGCTGAAACCGTCGGCTGAATATCCTGTACACTGCTGCGAAAGGCTTAAACCAGGGTCTCCACTTTATTTCAGCAAAAAGGCGGTAATTCAATGTATTTTCATAAAAATCGAGAATGCTTTGGGCTATGCTATTAACATTAATATCAGGGGTAAAAATTGACATATTATCAACCAACCCCTTTTGTAACCCATCCTCCGTTATTTCACTCAGCAGCTTCTCACCAATGATCCTTTTCCCCCGTATGTTACTTACGGGAAAGGTTCGTTTTATAATTCGGTAAGGTGGAACAGAAATCATCCATCCAGCCACTCCAAGTAAGGCAAATATTAGGCTGTTTAACACTCCATGAAAGCGAAGCATAGTATCGATACTCACCAACATTGAATTGATAAAGTTTCCATACGCATATACCAATGAAAATAGAATGGTCACTCCTAACGATGAAAAGGAAATAACAATCAGCCATTTTTGCAAAGTGCTGGGAAGATGTGCCCTGCTTGAAAAAATGATTAGCATATAAATAGCTGCTATATATAGAAGCACGGAAAAAAGTTCAATCCACACTGAATAAGTGATCCCTACGGCAAGAATAAGAGGTAATAGCAATATCATCCATGCCGCCATTGAGTAGCCTCTCGGTTTGTACAACCTCCCAAGGAACCCTACAAAAACCGGCAGTAAAAACGCACTGTAGTGAAAATGAATTGCTGTCAGCCATGTGATGATAGGAGAAAATCCAGTATCAATTTCTGTAATATGAGCAAAAAACCACATCCCGCCAATACTTAAATAAATAAGAGCGACGTCAATGGCAAACTCCTCTAAATGCACAAACCCTCTTCTAAAAAATCTAGACACCCCATAAAGAGCAACCATAAAGGTGTAAAGCAAATAAAAAGTCCCCCACAGATAATCCCATCCCGTCTCGGGAGTGAAGTGAAGAACAATCACGGAAACAGAGGCAATCAAAGAGAAAAGAGGAAAAACTGCAGCCCATCTCTTTTCCTCTTTTATAATCGAATATAAAACTATTGGGATATAGACAACTTGTGCCACAGTTAACAAAAGCAGGTATGCTGGTTCTTGTCCATAAACTGCAGCCAGCAAAAAAAGTATGATAGAAAATAGCATTAGTTTATTAACCCTCATTGGGGACAAACTCTCCTTCGTAGGCAAAAATAGTTCCAAAGATAGGATTTTTCACCTGTACGGATATTTGAAATGTTTTGCTATGCTCGCAATATTTTTCAGTAACAAACGCCAATCCTTGAAACCACTTCGGAAGTGGAATCTCCAAATTACCTAGCACAAGTCTTTGTTTCCTTGAGTTTATTTCGATCGTTCCTTCGCTTGTAACACGGAAGGATAGATCTGAATAAAAAACAGGAGGTTCACCTAGATAATCTTTTACAATTTTCCTTTCTCTATCAAGGCTCATTAAAGCATTAAAATAACGTCTCTTTTTACCAAAATAAAAAGTTCGTTCCCAGTGAATTTGGGTTTCACCATTTTTTCCTTTATAGGGTGTATTGATAATTGAAAAAGGGATATCCTCGCCTTGTTCAGGAAAAAGTAATTTACATTTTACCCCCATCAAAAAGAGAGCGTATAGATACCTAGGTCCACCTTGAATCCTTTTCATTACACCAGTCGCTTTAAATGGACTTTCGTTTGGAAACTCATATCTTTTTTGCAGCATTGGGTGTAATTTATAAAAATCTTCTCTTAGTATCTGTTTATAAATGGACATCTTATCAGTCACCTCTTTCTTTTGCAGCTTTTTGCAGTCGGAAGGTCTCTGCTTACTAAATATCCTATAATGGAAAGAGCTAGTAAACTAACATTAAATGTTAATGGATTAAAAGGTTGACTCAGCATTCCTGGCCCCGAACTAATAGCTGCTATCGTTAACAGAGGAAAAAGAATGATCTGCAGCAAGAATAGCGCTCTTTTTTTTCGAATCAATAGCCATAGTACTCCAAAGAGAATTTCAGCAACCCCAATAGAAAATACAAGCCAATAAGCAAAACCATCCGTAACGGACAAGAAGCTCTTTACCATATTCAGTTCTTGTTCATGCATATAAATTAGTTTAGGTACTAGTCCGTGATAAACCCATATGAAGAAAAATAGAAGTGACGTCAGCCAAGTGCAAACAAATCGAATATATTGAGTAGATGGTTTTTCGTCCCTTTCAATCCATCTTTTCAAAACATCAAAGCTAAGGGCTGTTCCCCAGCCTATCAATGGACGAAAAAGAATCAAATCTAGCAGTCTTCCTATAAAACCAAAATTTACGTTATAGTCATATTGCGTTAAAAACGTAATAGTCTCTTTATTCGGTCTATACTGCCAATAGCCCTTTCCCTCGCGAATAATTGAATAGGGCTGATCGGTTCCAAAATGCAGCGAAGACGTTCTATTTTCATTATTTCCATGATGTGTTCCAACTGACTTTCCCCACCCTTCAATTTGCAGACAGGGAGCTATTTTTGTTTTGTAAGAAAAAAGTTGAGGTTCGTTAACTTCTTTCGGCAAATACGTAATAGAAGAAAAACGTAAATCCCATTGCTCATGAAGGTGTGGCTCCTGCGTAGCTTCCCATAAGTCTTCCATCTCAGATTCTATCTCTATTTCAACATATATAGGCTTTTGTTTCACGGTTCCCCCTCCGCTTCCTTAATGATTAAATCAGTATGTAAATAAAACGTAATGTCTCCAAATAATTGTAAATAACGAGGACTAATTATCCGTTTTTTTAGATTTACAAGTTTATTACTTTGGTTAATAGGATATATGTTAATATAGTTAATGCTAGCATACTTTTGCTTTGCTGTGATACATAGAAAGGATGGTATTTTTGTTCAGTATTGATAAATTTAATTGGGAAGGTCTGCTTCTAAATGCTGGAATAACTGCATTAAAAGTAGTCCTTATATTCATTGCTTTTATGATTGTAAAACGCATAGGCATAAAAGTAATTGACCGGTCTTTCAAAAAATTAATGTCCCGAAAAGATGTTACTGAAGGTCGTGCTTTGACGCTTCATAGATTGGCAGAGAATATTTTTTCATACGTTCTTATTTTCATCTTAGCCGCAACCTTATTTAATATATTCGGTCTATCGGTTGCAAGCCTCATTGCTGGAGCCGGAATTGTTGGCCTAGCCGTTGGTTTTGGTGCCCAAGGTCTTGTAAGTGATGTCGTAACTGGTTTCTTTCTATTGTTAGAGAAACAAATCGATGTCGGCGATTATGTAACGGTAGGAAGCTATGATGGGATTGTCGAATCAGTCGGGTTGCGAACTACACAAATACGGAGTTTTGATGGTACATTAAATTATCTTCCTAATCGTGATATTACGAGTCTTAGCAATCATTCCCGCGGCAATATGCGAGCACTTGTTGACATCGGAATTTCCTATGCTGACGATATCGACAGAGCCATTGAAATCATGCAAACTGCTTGCGACAAAGTTGCACAAGGGAATCCTGTTATTGTTGAAGGCCCTAGCGTTATTGGTGTACAAGCTTTTGGATCATCAGAAGTGGTCTTACGTGTAATTGCAAAAACAAAAAATATGGAGCAGTGGGCCGTAGAACGAGAGATGCGTAAAGCGATAAAAGAAGCATTTGACACAAATGGAATTGAGATACCCTTCCCGCATCAAGTCTATATCCATAAAAATGAAGAAAGTCCTGAGAAATTACGAGATCAGGCATAATAAAAGGTCAACAGGCTTAAAAAACTGCCTGCTGGCCCTTTTCTTTATAGCTCTGCTTTCTAAAAATATCAGTTCCTGCATCCAAATTCCAACATTTTAAAAAGCACATTTTTAAGTAATCACGTTTACAATTAATTTCTCTAAGAGTATGATAATGAAGGGTTTATATTATATAAGAATAAAAGAAAAGGAGTTGATTGTTTTGTGTAGTTTAAGTTCTAATGAACCTGAACCCAGTTTGCACAGCGGAGGAAGTCATGAACGTTCAAATTTACTAAGAGTTGATTTCCTGCCTATCAACTCCTTTTATTCGTTGGGCCTTTATTGACTTTCTCATGATTATGAGGAGGTTTTAAACATGATGAAAATTTACTTAACCAACGAAAATGGTAGTTTCCAAGAAACAGCTGATTTTTCTAAAGGCTGCTGGATTAATTTAATTTCCCCGTCAGAGGATGAAATCAATCATATCGCTAGTCATTTTAATATTCCTCTTGATTTTCTTAGAGACCCCCTTGATGAGGAAGAAAGATCCAGAATTGAAAAAGACGATGAGCATGTACTAATCATTGTTAATATCCCGCTTGTTTCTAAAGATGAAAAAGATTTATCTATATACGATACCATCCCATTAGGTATGATTATCAGCAAAGATTGTTTCATCACCATTTGCTTAAAGGATAACCCTATTTTCCACTTGTTCTCTCAAAATAAAGTGAAACAATTTTACACCTATAAAAAAACGAGATTCGCTTTGCAGATTCTTTATTTAATCTCAACATCGTATCTCAAATATTTAAAACAAATTAATAAGAAGACAAATGAGATCGAGAAAAGGCTTCAAAAATCTCTTAAAAATAAAGAGCTATTTTCTCTATTGAATTTCGAAAAAAGTTTAGTGTATTTTACAACATCCTTGAAGTCGAATAATATTGTTTTACAGAAAATGCTGCGAACCAACTATCTGAAAATGTATGATGATGATAAAGAGCTCTTAGAAGATGTTATCATTGAAAATCAACAGGCAATTGAAATGGCGGAAACACACACGTCCATTTTAAGCGGGATGATGGATGCTTTCGCTTCTGTCATCTCAAACAATGTAAACATCGTGATGAAATTTTTAACATCTTTCACGATTATTTTAGCGTTGCCAACGATGGTCGCAAGCTTTTACGGAATGAATGTTCCAATCCCATTTCAGAACCATCCAAACTCGTTTTTTGTTGCGATCCTTATCTCTGTGATTATTTCGGGAACGACAGCGTTTATTTTTTGGAAAAAGAAGTACTTTTAGGATCGCATTTTCATGTTGACAATTGAATAAGTGACAATAAAAAACAAGGTAATAAATTCATACATTACCTTGTTTTTTGTTGATTTCATAAGGATGTTCCTTCCGAACTGTTCGGAACTCTTGCCGGGTTCTGAATCATTCGGAAGGCTGATCCGATTATATGTTTTCGGAGGAGGGTTCCGAAACCTTCAAAACCTCCCTACAAGGTTCATAAGGTAGTTCCGAAACATTCGGAACCTTCCTGAAACCTTTCGGAGGCATGTTCCGAAACCTTCGAAGCCCCTAATAAATTGCTAGAAACCCAATTTCGAACTTTTCAAACCGAAATGTTGATTACACTCCCCTTTTATTTCCCCATACATACGTATGCAGCTGCGGAAGAACTTTTACATCCTTTAACTCGTGATCCTCCATGACTTTATCGATGAGCCATGAATATTTATCAAGCAATCTCCTTATTAAAGAAGCGTCGTCAGTGGTCCTGCTATCATCATTCCCAACTTGGAAAAAGAATGGAACATCAGGGTAGCGAAGATGGATTTTCTTAGCATAGAGAAAATCGTTATCATTAAAAATAACCACTTTTAAACTGATGTTTTGTTTTTGCAGATTATGAACGATATCATCTAATATTGTAAAATCAGTTTCCATACCTGAACTAGGAGGTTTCGGAGAAATGGTCAGTTCATCAATTTCGTAAAACCAATCCTGCCATCTGCTTCCTTGCGTCTCCAATCCTATTTTTATATGATTCTCTTTTAATATAGAGATAAGTTCACTCAGATTTTTTAATAGTGCGGGATTTCCTCCAGAGATTGTTACAAATGAAAATCCATCGCCGCCAAGGTTTCTTAACTCCGTCCAAATTTCCTCGGCTTCCATTTGTTTAATAAATTCTTTTCCTGATCCGTCCCATGTGAAGGCCGAATCGCACCAAGAACAAGAATAATCACATCCAGCAGTGCGGACGAACATCGTTTTCTGACCGATAACCATTCCTTCCCCTTGAAATGTCGGACCAAAAATCTCCATTACCGGTATTTTACTCAATGCTCATCCACTCCCGTCTTGCTTCTGCATAGCTTGTCGGAGTTTCAAAAAGCCTTACAAACTCTACTCTCGCCCCATCATATTGTTTCTCTCGACACTGAATAGCTTCTTCCATTTTTTCAAAAATCCAAACAACCATGTTTTCTGCTGTTGTATTCATTGGCGGCAGTGTTTCATTCAAGTAGCGATGATCGAGGAAGACTTCAATTTCATTTTTCCAAATTTCTTTTATGTCACCAAAATCGATTAGTAACCCTCTTTCATCCACGAAGCCGCTAATGCCAAAAACAACTACATATGTGTGTCCATGAAGATTTTTACATTTCCCATCGTAATTGTGGAGATGATGGGCTGCATCAAATGTGAATTCTTTGCTGACAAGAACCCTTTTTGAATGATATTTTAATTGCTCTTTTGTTATATCCTCATCTATTTTCTGGAGTTTATCTACGATGCGAAATCCATACATAAGTTAAAACTCCTCTCTCTTACTTAAGTATTCATCTAATCCCCTTTTACGAAGCTTGCAGGCTGGGCATTCGCCGCAGCCGTCAGCGATTACACCGTTATAGCATGTTAATGTTTTTTCACGGACAAACTCAAAGCCGCCTAGCTCATCAGCAAGTTTCCATGTTTCCGCTTTATTTAACCACATTAATGGTGTATGTATAACAAAACCTTCATCCATTGATAGGTTCAATGTCACATTTAATGATTTAATGAAAACATCACGGCAGTCGGGATATCCACTGAAATCTGTTTCGCACACACCCGTCACTATATGTTTTGCTCCAACTTGGCTTGCTAGCACCCCTGCAAAAGACATAAATAAAAGGTTTCGGCCGGGAACAAAGGTAGAAGGAAGTCCGCCATCCTCGCCATCTCTCACTTCAATATCATTCCTAGTCAATGCATTTGGAGCTAGCTGATTTAATAAACTCATATCTAAAATATGATGCTGTATCCCAAGTTCATTCGTGATATTTCTAGCACAATCAATTTCTGTTTTATGGCGTTGATTATAATCAAATGTAACGGCAATCACTTCATCAAATTTCTTTAACGCCCAAAATAAACACGTCGTACTATCCTGTCCGCCGCTAAAAACAACAACAGCTTTTTCTTTCTTCACTTCTTTGCACTCCTTTAAAATAGAAAAACAGGACCACTAAGAAAGCAGTCCTGTTCTTCTTAGTTTTTTTAAGAGGGTAGCTAGAACCTCTACCGCTGAAGCGGATTTTATTTTTTTCATTCTTCATTATATCATAATTTGAAAATAGAAATGATGATTAATTATATTCAGCACTAATTCTAAATATACAAATAATTTACACAACGCAACGAATCTTTTTAGTATAATGATATTTACAGATTAACTCAGTAAAGGGGATATTACTTTGGGAAATATGCAGCAACAGACAACAGACCAGTGGAATGCAAACTTATATGATATAAAACATTCTTTTGTATCAAGCTATGGGAACTTTCTCATAGATTTGTTAGCTCCAAAAAGCGGTGAAAAAATTCTTGATCTTGGATGTGGAACTGGGGATTTAACCAAAAAACTAAATGAACTTGGTGCTGAAGTAATTGGAGTGGATAAATCTACAAATATGGTAAGTGCTGCCATGAAGAAATATCCTGAAATACCATTTCGTGTTGCTGATGCGACAGATCTTCCTTTTAAAGATGAGTTCGATGCCGTTTTTTCAAATGCTACACTGCACTGGGTACAAGAACCAAAGAAGGCGCTGGAGAGCATTTATGCTAGTTTAAGAGAAAAAGGACGATTTGTTGCAGAATTTGGCGGTAAGGGGAATGTACAAACAATAGCCCAGGAAATGATTGACCAGCTCCAGCATGCAGGACTGGGCTATGAAAAGGAGAAGAATCCTTGGTATTATCCAAGCATTGCAGAGTATTCCACTTTAATGGAAGAGGTTGGCTTTAGGGTAACCTTCGCTCAGCATATTGACCGGCCTACTCCATTAGAGGGCGAAGATGGGTTGAGAAACTGGATGGATATGTTTGGAAATGCTTTTTTTCAAGGAATAACCGAGGAACAAAAAAAGTTCATTCAAGCAAGAGTAGAAGAAAATTTAAGAAGTAAATTATATCAGGATGGAAAGTGGGTCGCCGATTATATCCGTATCCGCGTCATCGGTGTGAAAGAATAACGATAACAAATTAGAGAAGGGTTTCTAGTAATCTAGAAACCCTTCTCTAATATAGTTAACAGTATTCGCTAGACCTAGTAATTAGACTTTCTCTTGCTGCCACATACTCGCGGTGCAGCTTCGCAATATATTCTCCTGCACCTGTTACTTCCTTAATTGCCCCAATGCCTTGGCCGCTGCCCCAAATATCCTTCCATGCTTTAGGCTTGCCGTTTTCTTTAAAGCTCATTTTAGAAGGATCGCTTTCAGGCAGATTATCTGGATCCAAACCTGCAGCTTTAATGGAAGGGGCTAGATAATTTCCACTTACACCAGTAAAAAGGCTGCTATAAACAATATCATCAGACGTACTTTCTACAATTGCTTGTTTGTAGCCATCTACTGCACGAGCTTCATGCGTAGCAATAAAAGGCGAACCGATGTAAGCAAAGTCTGCCCCCATCGCTTGTGCAGAAAGAATCGCGCTTCCTGTCGCAATAGAACCAGACAAAGCAAGCGGACCATCGAACCATTCGCGGATTTCTTGAATCAATGCAAACGGACTCTTCGCTCCAGCATGCCCGCCAGCTCCGGCAGCAACAGCAATTAAGCCATCTGCTCCTTTATCAATTGCTTTATGGGCAAAGTTATTATTGATGACGTCATGCAAAACGACTCCGCCATAGCTATGCGCTGACTGGAAAACTTCTTCACGTGCACCTAATGAAGAAATGATGATTGGCACTTTGTACTTTTCGCACATGGCCATGTCATGTTCCAGTCGTTCATTCGTCTTATGCACAATTTGATTGATCGCAAACGGAGCAGCAGGCCGGTCAGGGTTCTTTGCATTGTAAGCTGCAAGCTCCTCAGTAATCTCTGCAAGCCACTCATCCAGTAAAGATACCGGGCGTGCATTTAGTGCAGGCATAGATCCCACGATCCCTGCCTTACATTGTTCAATTACTAGCTTTGGATTACTAATGATGAAAAGCGGTGAACCAATTACGGGAATCCGCAATCCTTGTAGTGCTGATGGTATATTTCCCATATTTTTATATCCTCCATTCGTTAAAAAAAGTGTTAGGTGACCGATTTTTCCAATACTGGCCAGTCCAAATATTGCAGAACTTTAAATATTTAGAAAATAATATGTATTGCGAGCGTGAACAACATTTTTTCAGTAAAAAATTAATCTGCTTATCTCATAATTTACAATAATTAAATAGTAGTGTCAAGTTAGAATTCAGAAATTTCAAAATAATAATAGACCGTTTAATTTTTTAACGATTACTAGACTACTAATATCCTATTACTGAATTCTGAGGAAAGATGAGCTAAGCTTTCAATTACATGATAGATAAAGAAACCCTTTCATCTTCAAAAGGGTCTCTTTATTTTCTTTAATTCCTATTTAATTGTTTCAGTACGGCTGATGTCAGGGTATCTAATGGCTGTATTATTCTTTTGCCTGTTTCTGCCTCTGCTTGTTTTGCACCATCTACCATTGATAGCTGAGCTACAGAAATGACATTTGATGTCTCTCTTAAATATGTTCTTAAAGAAGATGAAACTCTTTGTTTATACTCTTCTTTTTTTCCCTGCATCATTAATTCAAACGTGTCTTCGATAACCTCGACTTCAGCATTTAATTTCTTTCCTTGAGACTCGGCATACTGTGTTAGACGATCCATTGTGCCCTTCACGGTAGCTGGATTCGTAAACAAAACCATCTGCGGTTCATCGTTTGAGCATATGTATTCAAAGAACGGCTCATCAATTTTTATTACTGGAATGGAAACATCAAGCTGTTCTTCCTTTAGCAATGCAATATAGTTGGTACAAGTTATCAAGATAGCTTCAGCATCACAGCTCGCAATCCATTGGAGCTGTTCCCTTACTTTTTTCTCCGCCTCGGACGGATGAAAATCACCATGGTGTGACACCCGGTGCATTAAACCAGGATCAACAAAATGAACTAACTCTAACTCGTAACCAGAAAAAGCCTTTTCTATGTACTCAATATTTGAATAATGCGAATGAAGACAAGCTAATCTCTTCGTCACTTTTATCACCTCGCCTACTAGAATACCCTTTTTAGGTACCAGGTACCACCAAAAGACACTGTCTTTTGAAGGTACCTGGTACCTAAAAAGGACAGTGTCTGCTGGGGGTGGACATTTAGGCTGGTTTACCAGCGTGTGGTGACCATTTTTTTACGGGTGTAGAATTCGACTCCGTCTTTTCCATTTGCATGGAGGTCACCGTAGAAGGAGTTTTTCCAGCCTGAGAACGGGAAGAATGCCATTGGTGCTGGAATATTAACATTGACTCCGAGCATCCCAGCCTCAATTGTTTCCCGGAAATGCCTTGCTGCTTTTCCGCTTGATGTATAAAGAACGGCTCCATTCGCGTAGTCTGATTGATTAGCCAGACGAATAGCTGCCTCTAAGTCCTTCACGCGGACAATACTAAGAACAGGTGCAAAAATTTCGTCCTTCCATATTTGCATATCCTCATTCACATGATCAAATATCGTTGCGCCCAGAAAATAACCTTGCGCATTTTCTTTCACATCAATCCGCCCATCTCTTATCAGCCTTGCTTTTTCCTTTTCACCCAATTCAATGTACTTCATTACTTTCTCCAAGTGTGAAGAGCGGATTACCGGGCCAAGGAATACATCCTCATCCAAACCATTTCCAACTGTAATATCATTGGCCGCTTCTACGAGCATTTCTACAAATTTATCAGCGATATCTTCTTCTACTGCTACAACGGAACAAGCCATACAACGCTCACCGGCACTGCCAAAAGCGGCTCCGATGATCCCATGAACTGCTTTTTCTAAATCACAATCAGCAAGGACAATTGAATGATTTTTAGCTCCAGCAAGCGCTTGAACTCTTTTTCCATTGGAGGCTGCCGTACGATAAACATATTCAGCTACCGGCTGCGACCCTACAAAAGAAATGGCTTTAACGCCTTCATGCTCCAATAATCCATTCACAACATCATGTGCTCCGTTCACAATATTTAAAACTCCATTGGGCAACCCAGCTTCTTGAAACAACTCAGCCAATCGGCTGGCAAGAATTGGTGTACGTTCAGACGGTTTTAATATAAACGTATTTCCGCATGCGATTGCCAACGGAAACATCCAACACGGTACCATCATAGGGAAGTTAAAGGGCGTGATCCCTCCAATTACTCCAATAGGGTAACGATACATAGCAGATTCCATATCCGTTGCTATATCAGGCAGCACCGATCCCATCATTAAAGAAGGTGCACCTGCTGCGAATTCCACACATTCAATTCCACGCTGTACCTCCCCGCGGGCTTCCTCTAAATTTTTCCCATTTTCTTTGGTTATCAATTCTGCCAGTTCCTCTGTATGATCTATTAACAGCTGCTGATACTTGAAAAGAACGCGGGCACGCTTTGGAACAGGAGTCTGACTCCATGACTTGAACGCTTCTGCTGCTGCTTTTACCGCCTGTTCCACATCTTCTACACTTGATAAGGGTACATAAGCCAAAATTTCCCCAGTTGCAGGGTTCGGAACAATTTCCGTTTTTTTTGAAATCGCATCTACCCATTGACCATTAATATAATTTTTAATGTTATTTTCAAGACCTGTTATCATATATAATCTCTCCCTAAAACTTTATATTAGTGACTGATTGTCAGAAAATTGGTAGCTGTAACAAACTCGATAAAGCTCTTCAATCTCTTCTTTTCTTGGAACTTTAGGATTATTTGCAGGACTTCCACTATCAAGCGCATCATCCGCCATCTTATCAATCGCACTTTCAAAATCGTCTTTGTCGATCCCCCATTCTTTTAGATTAGGAATCTCTAAATCTAAGCACAGCTTCTTTACTTCTGATACCGCAAACACAGCACGTTCTTCTAAAGGAAGACCTTCTGCTCTTTTTGAAAAAATAACTCCCAGGTCAGCCACCCTTTCTATGCAATTCTCTTTGCTATATTCTAATACTGCTGGCAATAACATCGCGTTCGAAACACCGTGCGGAACATGAAAAAGAGCACCGATCGGCCGCGACATTCCATGAACAAGGCAGACAGAAGCATTTGAAAATGCGGTTCCGGCCTGAAGTGCCCCTAAAGCCATTGCTTCGCGCGCCTCAATATCATGTCCATTCTGAAAAGCTTTACGAATATTTTTGATAATAAGCTCCATTGCAGATAAAGCAAACATATCTGTCATAGGATGTGCTTTCTTAGATATGTAGGCTTCAATCGCGTGACTTAGTGCATCCACACCCGTTGCTGCCGTTACTCTTGGGGGAGAAGAAATGGTTAAATAAGGATCTACGATCGCAACTTCTGGAAGAAAAGCAGGCTGTTTAATCATCATTTTTACGTCATTTTTTGTATTGGTAATAACCGTTACATCAGTTGCTTCTGAGCCTGTCCCAGCAGTTGTTGGGATAGCAATATGCGGAATCCCCTTTACCTTTGCCGTTTTTCTCCCTCCCATATAGTCGCCAATGTACCCATTATTCGTCATCAGCACCGAGACCGCTTTAGCCGTGTCTAGACAGCTTCCGCCTCCAATTGATATGATTAAATCACAACCTTCATCCTTACATTGGTTCCACGCTTCCTCAACGTATATATCTACTGGCTCGGATTCGATACCTAAATAAACGGTATGTTCAACTTTATTCTCATCTAATAACTCCTTACACTGATCTACAAAGCCAAGTCCTGAGATGATACTGTCGCTTACGATAAGCGCTTTTTTCCCTCGCTGTGCTGCTTCTTTCCCAACATTTCGCAAGGATCCCCTGCCATAGAAAATAGTTTCGGGCATCCTTAAGGCTGAATACTTCTCCAACAATCTCTCCCCCTTTTTTCCGCTAGTATGAAAGGTTACTGAGATGCTTTCGTCATAGGTTCAACACCTTTCCCTATATCATATCTTAAAATTATATGAATTTTTAGATATTTTTATCAATAATTTTCTTTATTTAAACGAAAAAGCATCCTCTGCTTTTTCACAGAGAATGCTTTTATAGATTTTGCATTACTAAGTTAATTCTGTATGCATCGTTTCACGTCCAAATAATACGGCGATGACCCCAATGAGAATACTTGCACAAAACAGTGTAAAAATAAAGCCGATGGAAACGCCCGCTGCTACTAATGATCCTACAAGTAGAGGACCAAGAATTCCTCCAATTCTGCCAACAGCTGCAGCCATTCCTGTCCCTGTCCCGCGAATAACGGCAGGATACTGTTCCGGACTGTACGCATAGAGGGCTCCCCAAGCACCTAAATTGAAAAACGATAGCAGTATTCCAGATGTTATTAATACCACAGTAGTCTCAGCGTTGCCAAAAACAAGCGCAGAAATGGCTGTTCCTAGTAAAAAGGTAGAAAGAACAAACTTACGGCCCAACTTTTCAATAAGCCATGCTGCTGTAAAATAACCAGGCAATTGTGCTAATGTCATAATCAGCACGTACTCAAAGCTTTGAATCATGCTAAAACCCTTCATAACCATTACGCTTGGCAGCCACAGGAACATGCCGTAATAGGAAAATACAACGGTAAACCACACGACCCATAATACAAGTGTGGACCTAATATATTCCTTTGACCAAACATCTTTTATGTTTTGGAATACCGTTCTTTTCTCGGCCTTTTTTGGAGAAAAGGCAGGAGAATCCGGAAGATTCAGCCTTATGTAGAGTGCATAAAGTGCAGGAATTGCGGTTAATATTAATGCAACCCTCCAGCCGTATGATGGAATGATAAAATAGGATATAACCGCTGCAAGCAGCCAACCGAATGCCCAAAAGCTTTCAAGCAGGACAACCGTTCTTCCTCTGTCCTTTGCTGGAACACTTTCTGAGACCAATGTAGAGGCGACCGGTAATTCCCCTCCAAGGCCCATTCCAACGAAGAATCTTAATATTAAAAAAGCTGCTAGAGTTGTCGTAAAAGCTGATACACCACTAGCTATTGAAAACAAGAGCAACGTTATAATAAAGATGTTTTTCCTGCCAATTCGATCTGCCCATAAACCAAATAAAAGTGCCCCGACAGCCATACCTATTGAATTAACACTGCCAATCCAGCCCATAGCTTGTGGTGATAATCCCCAGTCTGCACTTAACGCGGCAATAACAAATGACAAGATGCCGACATCTAAAGCATCAAACATCCATCCAAGCCCCGCTACAAAAAGCAGCTTTCTTTTTGTAATTGGCTGTGCAGAACGAGCATTACTTCCAACCGTACCTGAAACTGTAGACATAATATCCCCCTCTTGTCATGACACCTATCTTTACATATAAACTTTACTCCTAAACGGTTTATAACACAAGTAAAAAATTTCAATAAAGCGGCAGATGATAGATGCTAGTTTGTTCAAGATTATTTTGCTTCATCTATATAGAATTAATGCCAATTACTACAAAAAAGCTCTCTATTCATAGAATAGAAAGCTTTTCACCTTATGAACTGATCAGCAATCAATTCGTAGGAGCGGATTTTATCCTCAGGAGAGTGTGTAATCGTTACGATCATAATTTCATCAGCATAATAGTTTTCCTTTATATCGAGAAGTTTAGCTTTCACTTCAGCAGGATTCCCAATAATCATGTTTTCTTTCATTTTTTTTATTTGATCTTTCTCTTTCTCGTTAAGAGGATATCTTTTGGCTTCTTCTATAGTTGGGACTCCTGCCTTCATATCTTGATCTTTGAGGAGTCTCCAAATAAGTGAACTTAAAGCGATCTCTTCTGCACGATCAGTCGTCTCTGCACAATATGCGCTCACGGTAACAATCACTTCAGCCTTATCTCCAACACTTCTAGCTTTAAACGAATTCAAGTATTGCTGAATAATTTCCTTTCCATCTTTGTCACTCATAAATTGGCCAAAGGTATAAGAAACTCCCAGTTCTCCTGCTAAAATGGCACTTTTTTTACTTGTCCCGAGAAGCCAAGGTACGGGCGGAATATCCGGGATAGGTGCTGCGTTCAAGGAAGAAAATTTATGATCATCAGGAAAGTCACGGTAAACAAAATGAAGAAGCTCTTTAAGGGAATTGGGCATATTCCAAACTTGCTGTAGAAAATTTTCAGATAGTGCTTCTGTTGCTTCAGCCGACCCGCCAGGTGCACGGCCAATCCCCATATCGATACGCCCTGGGAACAATGTAGACAGCATATTAAAAATTTCCGCTACTTTATATGGTTTATAATGCGGCAATAAAACGGCACCTGACCCGATCCTTATGTTGTTAGTATGTGCACCTATAAAACCGAGCATGACCTCTGGAGCAGGGCACGCTAACCCTGGGAGATCATGATGTTCAGCAATCCAAAAGCGCGTATACCCTAACTTTTCTCCCGCTTGACTTAGTTTCATTGATTGATATAGAGCTTCCTTGGCACTTTTAAAAGCAGAAATGGGAGCTTGATCTAGTATACTTAACTTCATTGATTGTCTTCCCCCTACTTCTTCTCTTCTACCAACGTTATTTTGTAATCCCCTACTTTTCCTTTTTCATATAAGTTAGTGATTGATGTAGAGTACTCATGAATACTACCTCTAAATGAAAGCTCACACTCCGGAACTCTTACATCAAAAGTCCCTTCATATAATAGGGTTGCAATGTCATGATAATCCTCACTACTAACTTTAAACTCTAATGAAAGTCTTGTTCGTCCATCTTTTGTATCTAAATTATACCGCTCCACTTGGATTTGGCGGTTGTTAAGAATGATCTCTTTTGCCAAAGTATCGTCTCCTTTTCTTATATACAAAAATAATACCATTTACTTAAAAGCCGAACAAATTGCATGTTCAGCTTTCCTGTTAATTAAAAAGATTTTAGATGAATCTCATAAAAAAACATCCGCTATATGAATACAGCGAATGTTTTTATGATTATGATAAAAACTCACCCGGATTTAATCTAAGCTCATTACATATATCACGAATAGTTTCCTGCTCAGGAGAATCAAATCTTCCGTCAGCAAAGCCTATTGCAATCCCATAACGGACAACTAAGCGAGCCAAGTCATGCTGATCGCGGACCTTTCCTACAGCCCTTAACGCTTCACCTCTGCCCACAATCGGGTCAACTTGCAAACCGCGCACAAAATGGTCAAACCGGGCCAAAACCTGGTTCGTATTAAATGAACGGAGCTCATCACTTTGATGGATGAAATCATGTACTTTTTGCTGCTCACTGTGATCTAGATGTCCATCTGCCATCGCAACAAGAGCACAAGATGCCATCAACGAATCTAACACACTGCTGTTAGTATTATACTTTTGCAGCAGTTTCCTAGCATTTTCTTTTTGTTGTTCGAACATCTTTTTAAAATCCGTTTGATCTAATGACCATTTATATTGACAAGAGTTACACTTAAACTCCATCTTATTTGAACCTAGAAATCCGCCTAGAATACCAACTGGTCCTAATACAAGCCCTCCAATTGCCGCTTTTCCAATCCCGAAACCTTTTTTCCCTGAAGTCACATAAGTCGACTTGCATCGAGGACATTCTATTTCATCTCTTGAGGACTGAAGCTGATAATGACCGGAGGATTGATTTCCGATTGTTTGTTGTCCTCCAAACGAACCGCTGCCTCCAAATGAGGACGGATTTTGAACATCCCTTGATGAAGTTAAGGGCTGGTATGCACTTGGCTGTGTTCCTTGGCTAAAAGTGCTAGCATTATTTTGCATGGCAGAAGCTGAATTCTGCTGGTATGCCGGCATTGATTGATTAGAGTAGGATGGGTTAGGGGCGCCTTGATATGGCGGTGAACTAGGCTGACTTTCTTCGACCTCTAAGCCAAAGTTTTTACATAAAGCCCCCAGCCCTCCTTGGAAGCCACTCCCAATC
The DNA here is from genome assembly GCF_900156875.1 of Robertmurraya dakarensis. Classification (GTDB taxonomy): domain Bacteria; phylum Bacillota; class Bacilli; order Bacillales; family Cytobacillaceae; genus Robertmurraya; species Robertmurraya dakarensis. The sequence continues at coordinate 1,802,021 of NZ_LT707409.1, forward strand.
GCATTAAATTTCCACTCATTTTGATGACGATAAAGCTCTGCAACCACAATGGCTGTTTCTACCGTAAATTGCTGTAAATTGAATCTTAATAATTCCTCTTGTGTTTGTTCATTGACCACTCTTACGTATGCATTTGAGATATCGCGGAAGCTCTGTCCTTTAATTTGCGCATCGTGGATGGTAATAGAAAAAGCAATTCTTTGAATATGCTGCGGAATACTCGGGAGGACAATTCGAAGCTGCTCATCATCATGATTACCCGCCCCTGTTTTATTATCTCCGCTATAAAAGACTGATTGCGCACCGCCGACAGGATTGTTATAAAAGATAAAATCTTGTTCATCTCTAACCTTCCCGTTCTGATCTAGCAAAAAAGCCGATGCATCAAGATCATAGCTTGGACCGCCAGACTGGTTCACATCCCAGCCTAAGCCAACAAGTATGTTTTGTAAGTTAGGTCTATTCTTTGTTAAGTCTACTTTTTGTCCTTTAGAAAGAACAACTGCCATTTACCTCTCCTCCAATTATTGCTTCTAGATCTATCAGTTTAACTCAATTCATCTACTACTGTTATGTAATGCCTACCAACTATTCTAACGTAAAACCACTACTAAAATAAAGTTGAAAGACCCAAAAAAGAAACGGCCCCGCTCATTAAAGAGGGATGGCCGCTTTGTTTTAGGGAAAATGATCGTTTAGATGTATACATTGTGATCAGACGAACTTAAAATTTTAAACAATCTTTCTTCACACCATTACCTTGCATATATCATTCGTAAACTCGACTGGATCTTGAATTGGCAGACCTTCAATAAGAAGCGCTTGATTATAGAGAAGGTTTGTAAACAAACTCAGCTTTTCTTTATCATTTTCATAAGAAGCTTTTAATGACTTGAAAACCTCATGATTGGTGTTGATTTCCAGTACTTTATCTGCCTTAATATTTTGATTATCCGGCATCGCATTAAGAACCTTTTCCATCTCAATCGTCACTTCTCCATCTGTTGAAAGACAGACTGGATGGGTTTTTAATCTTTTTGACACACGAACATCTGATACTTTTCCTGCTAAGATGTTCTTCATAGCATCAAAGAGCTCTTTATATTCTTCTGTATCCTGGCTTTCATCATGGTCTTCTTCTATACCTAGATCACCGCTGGAAACAGATTTGAACTCTTTTTCCTTATACGTCATTAACATTTTAATGGCAAATTCGTCGACGTTTTCTGTTAAGAACAGAATTTCGTAACCTTTATCAGCAACCAATTCTGTTTGTGGCAGCTTAGCAATCCGCTCATTCGATTCCCCTGTTGCATAGTAAATATATTTTTGCTCTTCAGGCATCCTTGAAACATATTCATCTAGTGTCACTAATTTCTTCTCTTTTGATGAGTAGAACAACAATAGATCTTGGAGCATTTCCTTATTTGCACCGAAGTCACTGTATACCCCATATTTAAGCTGTGTACCGAATGACTTGAAAAACGCTTCATATTTCTCACGATCATTCTTTAAAAGATTCTGCAGTTCACTTTTAATCTTTTTATTAATATTCTTTGAAATCAACTTTAACTGGCGATCATGCTGAAGCATCTCCCTGGAAATATTAAGAGATAAATCCTCCGAATCCACCATTCCCTTTACAAAACTAAAATAATCCGGAAGCAGGTCAGAACATTTGCTCATAATCAATACGCCATTGGAATAAAGCTCTAAGCCCTTTTCGTATTCCTTTGAGTAATAGTCAAAAGGTATGTTTTCAGGAATGAAAAGGATCGCGTTATATCGAATCGTACCGTCAACGCTGATATGAAGATGTTTGATTGGCTTATCAAAACCGTAGTGTTTCTCATTGTAAAACTTCTCATAATCCTCATCAGTGAGCTCATTTTTATTTTTCTTCCAAATTGGAACCATGCTGTTGATGATTTGTTCTTCCGTATGATCTTCTGATTCGTCGCTGCTCGTTTTTTCATCCATTTTAATTGGATAGCGGATAAAGTCTGAATACTTCTTAATGATTTGCTTCAAGCGATATTCTTCTAGGTAATCATCATAGATTTCGTCTTCACTATTTTCTTTTATTTTCAAAATGATTTCAGTACCGACTTCTTCCTTATCACAAGTTTGAATTGTGTAGCCATCTGCACCTTCAGATTCCCATTTATACGCTTCACCGCTTCCTAATGCTTTACTCTTAACCGTGACAACATCAGCGACCATGAACGCTGCGTAAAAGCCTACACCGAACTGACCGATAATATCATAACCATCTTTCAGCTCGTTTTCACCTTTAAAAGCTAGTGAGCCGCTTTTTGCAATTGTTCCCAGGTTATTTTCAAGTTCATCCTTCGTCATCCCAATTCCAGTGTCGATGATCGTTAAAGTCCGAGCTTCTTTATTAGGGATTACTTTTATGTAATAGTTATCTTTATCAAAACTAACATTCTCATCTGTTAATGCTTTGTAATAGATTTTATCAATCGCATCGCTAGCATTAGAAATCAACTCTCTTAAGAATACCTCTTTATGCGTGTAAATCGAGTTGATCATCATTTCTAATAAACGTTTTGATTCAGCCTGAAATTCTTTCTTAGCCAAAGTGACCTCTCCTTTCCATAATAAAAACTATTAGCACTCTCTCTCTCCGAGTGCTAACCCGACATCATTTTAATATCATATTATTTTCTTGCTGTCAACGGATTTTATCAAAAGGACATCTCCTTTATAGGGAGATTTTATAAGTCTGTTCCTTACCAGACTCCTCCGTAAATACTCGTTCCGTATACTTTATCTCTTCTTCTGACATTAACATGACGGTTGAAGCCCTCGTCCCATACCCCTCGCTTTTTATAAACATCGGTGACAGGATTCTTTCCATTTCAACAGAAACACCTGTCTTAGGGAGCAGATGGTCTTCTGCGCGTTCAGAGTTCTGCAATAGAGCAAATAAATTTTCTGTTAATACATCCTCTTGTTGTTCCTTGATAATATGACTCATTCCAGCCTTTCCTATTTTCACTTTTGGCCACTCAGTATTGAGGAGATGATTACTTACCCCGTATATCCCTGGGGTAAGAGACATTAATTTTTTTCCTATATTTGAATAATAAAAAAGCTCATTCATATCTCCAGCTAGTAAGTTATAACCTGGATAAAGATGATCAGTCTTTTCCAAATCCATTAAATATTCCTTTGGATCTTTTCTTAGCGCATTGAGCACCAATTCACCGCGCGACCTCTTCCCTTCAGTGGTTTGTTTTGGATCACGAAAATTGGTTAAAGCAGAAAAGCGCCCGTTTGTTGTAACTCCCATCCAAGTGCCCATTTTTTCTAAATCTCGTCCTGCAAGAACCTCTGGATAATCCCCCCAAAAATGAGCAGGTGCAGTTGGTCTTTGATAATATTCATCGCGGTTTGCCGCAACGATTAGTTTATACACTGGATGCTGTTGGTACGCAAAAAGGATTAAACACATCTTGATCACCGCCTTTAGTTTTATTTGCATAATCTATTTTATCAGAATTATATAAATCATTTCACTTAAAGGATTAGATGTTCTATTAATATTGTTAACATTTTTAGTACTTTTTTACCAAACGATATGAAAATGGTCTGATATTTCTTATACTATGACTATAAAAATATCATTGTGTGTCACCCATAGGAGGCGATTCTCTTGAAGAAACATGTTATCATGCTTTGGTTAACTGCGTTTACGCTCTTTCTATCACTTTTTACCCATGTACTGCATAGGCAATTTTGATTTTTAGATACTTACACAATGATTAGAGGGGTCGGAATCTTAAGCAACGGAATTTCTATATTGCAAAATATATTTTTGATTACACCCTTTATTTTTTTCTTTTTTGCACTACTTTTCAGAAAAAATAAACAAAACCACCTATTACCATTACTCATAACACTTTCATTAACCTTCAGCAGTATCTCCATTATTGCTGGTGGAGGCGGCTTAATAGAATATCATTTCTCCATTTTTATGGTCATCGCGTTAATTGCTTACTTTGATTCTGTTAATCTCATTATTATTTCTACTGTTATTTTTGCAGTTCATCACTTTGCAGGTTACTTTTTATTTCCAGAAATTCTATGCGGAACGAAGGATTACGGCTTCACTTTATTAATGATTCATCCAGTTTACTTACTCTTAACAAGCGGAGCAAATATACTTTTACTTATAGCCAAGCAAAAACAAACACAACGCTTAGAAGAACAAAATACATTACAAAAACAGCGTGTTCAGGCGATCATTGAAAAACTTACAACGACATCACAGACGATTGTTAGTTCAGTGGAAGAGTTAAATGCAGGTTCTGAGGAATCAACAAAGGCTAGTCAAGAAATTGTCTCTTCGATCCAAGATTTATCCCATGGGGCACACAGTCAATTGAAGACTGCTAGAAAAAGTGAAGAGCTTATCGTTGGAATCATTGAAGATATTCAAGAGATTACTAAGCTCTCAGCTGGAGTTAGTGAACTGTCTATAGACACTACTAGACAAGCACTCAGAGGCAAAAAATCAATAGATGAAATGGTTGATAAGATGTATGCAATCAAAAAGGCCGTTGAAGATGTCTCCTCACTAATTCACAACCTTGAGAAACAAACTGAAAGCATCAGTTTCATTGCAGCAAAAATTTCTGAAATTTCGGGCCAAACTAAAATGTTAGCTTTAAACGCATCCATTGAAGCGGCTAGAGCAGGGGAACAAGGAAAAGGCTTTGCCGTTGTGGCACAGGAAGTTAGGAAGCTCGCTAGTCAAACCGATACGTCAACAGAAGATATTACAAAGGTCGTTTATGATATCCAAGCAGAGATGCAAAAAATTATATCAGCAATGGAAGAAGGTTCGAATGAAGTTGAGCAAGGAATTACTAATGTTAATGTAACAGATAAAGTTTTTCTAAAAATCCTTGACGCTGCTTCAGAAGTAGAGAAACAGATAAAGAATGTCTCAAATCTATCATCCCAGATGACTAATAGTTCCAATGAGGTTTCAAAGGTTGTAAATGAAATGTCTGGCATCACAGAAGAAACTCTGGCAAATAGTGAAAATATATCTGCCGCAACACAGCAGCAATTAGCATCTGTTGAAACATTGGAAAATATCTCTAAATCATACAACAAGATGGTAATAGAACTAGATGAACTTGTCGATAAGATTAGTTCATCGATTGAGAAATCCTAACTAAAGAAAGCCTGCAGTATCTTTCTTGATAGTGCAGGCTTTTTAAATCTTTTATAAAAAATGAGTAACCAGCTATTTCGTTTTCTTTAGATCGCTGCTCTCTAGATATTTTAAGATATGATAAATTGTTTCAATTGTGGGAACAGACATATTAAGTTCCCTGCTTTTTCTCACCACATAACCGCATAATGACTCTATTTCCATTTTTTTGCCGTTAAGCCGATCCTGGAGCATTGATGTTTGGTGATTTCGGGCTTGTTCTGCATTTGGGAAAATATTTTCCTTAAAGTAAGAGCTAAACTCATAGCCCAGCTTTTCACCCACGCTAATTACCTCAGCGCAAATCTTTTCAGCAAGAGCTCGCAAATTTGGTTGATCTAATATATCTCCGGTGCTTGCTTCCATCGCTGCCGATAGCGGGTTAAATGTTACATTCCATATATATTTTTTCCATTTATTATATAATATTGTCGAAGAATGTTTCGCAAAGATTCCAGAATCTTTTAAAGCTGCAGCAATTTCCTGGGCAGATTCCAATGCTGAAGATTCCAATTCACCTACGACCAGGCTAAATTCGCCATTTTGTTGAATAACACCTGGCTCCTGAACTGCAGCTTGAACATAGGTAGCACATGAAAATACTCTATTCTTGCCAAAAATATCCGCTAAAATCTCCTCATTATCTACCCCATTTTGAAGGGTTAAGATATATGTATCTTCTCTTAAGACGTTCTTAAGGTTCTTTGCCGTCTCTTCCGTATCATTCGATTTCACGCAGATAAGCACTATATCCGAGTCACTCAACGAAGCTGGATCATCACTAAATATTCCATCCACCTTCATGATTTCTTGATCTGATTTTACAGTTAGTCCGTTTTCCCTCATCGCCTTCAAATGCTGACCTCTGGCGATAAATGTCACTTCATGTCCTGCCTTGTGAAGGACACTTCCAAAAAAAGCCCCAACCGCTCCTGCTCCCATAATCCCAATCTTCATTCCAGTTCCCCCCTGAATTAATAGTTCTTGTCTATTTATTCTCTAAGAAAAAGAGTCTAGTATAATTTCGCCAAGACAACCTTAAACTCCTTTTTCTATGGAGAGAGTTAGTCATTCATTTATTTGATTGTTCATGCATTCTGCTACAGTATACCTCTTTCTGCTGAAAGGGGCATGGGTTTATACCTTATGCCTTCTTAGCGATATAAAACTAGTTTGTTAGGAGATATTTAGGCTTTCATTCAACTCATGAAGACCTTTTCTCTAGCTCTCTAGAATGATTTCGGCTTTCATTCTTCTCATGATGACCTTTTCTCTAGCTCTCTAGAATGATTTCGGCTTTCATTCTTCTTATGAAGACCTTTTCTCTAGCTTTCTAGAATGATTTCGGCTTTCATTCTTCTCATGATGACCTTTTCTCTAGCTCTCTAGAATGATTTCGGCTTTCATTCTTCTCATGATGACCTTTCCGCTAGCTCTCTAGAATGATTTCGGCTTTCATTCTTCTCATGAAGACCTTTCCTCTAGCTCTCCAGAATAATTTCGGCTTTCATTCTTCTCATGATGACCTTTTCTCTAGCTCTCTAGAATGATTTCGGCTTTCATTCTTCTCATGATGACCTTTTCTCTAGCTCTCTAGAATGATTTCGGCTTTCATTCTTCTCATGATGA
>NZ_LT707409.1:1812577-1812875 GCF_900156875.1 Robertmurraya dakarensis
GACCTTTTCTCTAGCTCTCTAGAATGATTTCGGCTTTCATTCTTCTCATGATGACCTTTTCTCTAGCTCTCTAGAATGATTTCGGCTTTCATTCTTCTCATGATGACCTTTTCTCTAGCTTTCTAGAATGATTTCGACTTTCATTCTTCTCATGAAGACCTTTTCTCTAGCTCTCTAGAATGATTTCGGCTTTCATTCTTCTCATGATGACCTTTTCTCTAGCTCTCTAGAATGATTTCGGCTTTCATTCTTCTCATGATGACCTTTTCTCTAGCTCTCTAGAATGATTTCGGCTTTC
>NZ_LT707409.1:1817956-2094270 GCF_900156875.1 Robertmurraya dakarensis
ATTTCGGCTTTCATTCTTCTCATGATGACCTTTTCTCTAGCTCTCTAGAATGATTTCGGCTTTCATTCTTCTCATGATGACCTTTTCTCTAGCTCTCTAGAATGATTTCGGCTTTCATTCTTCTCATGATGACCTTTTCTCTAGCTCTCTAGAACGATTTCGGCTTTCATTCAACTCATGAAGACCTTTTCTCTAGCTCTCTAGAATGATTTCGGCTTTCATTCAACTCATGAAGGACATTCAGCTACCTGCATAAGAGGATTTGGCTTTCATAATGTGAAGCTTAAAATTTATATAGTTCACTTCGTCTATCTTGAAAAACTGGAATGGTCTCTCGTACTCGTTCAACCTCTGCCATATCAAGTTCAGCGTATAGAATTCCTTCTGCTGTTGATTGACTGACAAGCAGTTCTCCCCAAGGGGCAATGACCATTGAATGTCCATTGAATTCATTATTTGGGTCTGACCCTACACGATTCACACCAACTACATAGCATTGATTCTCGATGGCTCTTGCTTGCAATAATAGCTGCCAGTGATCAATCCTTGTCGCTGGCCACTGCGCAGGGACAAACATGATTTTAGCTCCTGCTAAAGTGTGAGTGCGGATCCATTCTGGGAAACGAAGATCATAACAGATGATTCCCCCGCATGTAACATCATCCAGCTCAAAGAGATTTTCCTTTTGGCCGGCGTTCATAAATAGATGCTCATCCATCAGCTTAAAGAGATGCGCTTTATCGTATTCAGAAATGATTTCTCCGGCCCGATTAACAATATACATTGTATTATAAAAATGTTCGCCTTTCTTTGTTGCAACAGATCCGCCAACGATATTCACTCTATACTTCTCAGCTAGCTCTGCCAGCACTTTTTTTGTTTTTTCCCCGTCAGTATCGGCATGGGTGCTTAACCTGTCAAGAGCATATCCTGTATTCCACATTTCAGGAAAGACAATAACGTCTGCCTTCGCTTTGGAAGCTTCTTCAACATATTCTTTAATCGCCGCAAAGTTCTTGTTAGAATCTGCAAAAGCGATATTCATTTGTACAATGGCTATTTTCATTTTTTTATCCCACCTATAGACAATTTACTATAAAGATTATAGAATTTGTAGTAAATTCGCAATCATTTTTACAACAAAGGTGGATAAAATGGAATATTCAGAACGCTTAAAAAAATTACCCGAGCAATTCTTTGCATCACTCGTTAATAAAGTTAGTAAAGCCGTGGCAGAAGGCCGCAATGTTATTAATCTAGGGCAAGGCAATCCCGACCAGCCTACACCGAAGCATATTGTGAAGGCTTTACAAGAATCGGCCGAAGATCCTGGGACACATCGCTACTCACCATTTCGTGGAATAGACGAACTGAAGGAAGCCGCTGCCACATTTTATAAAAATCAATACAATGTGGACATCGATCCGAAAACAGAAGTTGCTATAATGTTCGGAGCTAAATCCGGGCTTGTGCAGCTCCCTTTGTGTCTGCTTAATGAAGGGGATCTTATGCTTCTTCCTGACCCTGGTTATCCTGATTATATGTCAGGTGTAGTCTTGGCAAATGTTGACTACAAAACTTTCCCTCTTAAAGCGGAAAATAATTTTCTCCCAGATTTTGCTGCTATTCCAGCAGAGCAAAAGGAAGCAGCAAAATTGATGTACTTGAACTATCCGAATAACCCTACTGGAGCAACAGCAGATCGTTCCTTTTTTGAAGAAACGGTGGCCTTTGCAAAAGAGCATAATATAACAATCATGCATGATTTTGCTTACGGTGCGATTGGTTTTGATGGTAAAAGACCTGTCAGCTTCCTCGAAGTGGAGGGTGCGAAAGATATCGGTGTAGAAATGTACACATTATCTAAAACCTATAATATGGCCGGCTGGCGTGTTGGGTTTGCCGTTGGAAACCCTGCTATCATTGAAGCGATCAACTTAATTCAAGACCATTTACATTGCAGTCTCTTCCCTGCTGTCCAAAAAGCAGCTGCAGCAGCACTTACTGACGACCAGAAGTGTGTAGACGAACTTGTTGCACGTTATGAACAGCGTCGTAACACATTAATCGAAGCATGCCGTAACATCGGTTGGGATGTACAAGCTCCTACCGGTTCTTTTTTCGCATGGCTGCCAGTTCCTAAAGGCTTTACGAGTGAATCATTCGCGGATTTTCTGCTTGAAAAAGCGGATGTCGCAGTGGCTGCAGGAAAAGGATTTGGTGAGTTTGGTGAAGGTTATGTGCGTGTTGGTTTGTTAGTCGACGATGACGTATTAATAGAGGCCGTCAATCGGATCGATAAATTAAATTTATTTAAAACATCTTCAATAGAGGTTTAATTTTAAACGAAAAAACACATGGAGGAACTCCATGTGTTTTTTCGTTTACCGCTAATGCTTTAAGCTCGCATGAGATAACTGTTTGTGATAAGATTGCTTTTTCCCGTGCAGGAAATGATATAAAAAGATGCTGATAAAAACAATTACAGCTAACATCAAATACATGTTACGATAACCAAATACCGGCAGTAAAAATCCCAACAGGAACGGACCAATCCCCAATCCGCCTTCCATACAGATAAAGAAGGTCGAGGTGGCAAGACCCACCCTATGTGAAGGTGTCACTTTGACCGCAATCGCTTGTGAACATGATTGCAAATTACCATAGCCTAAACCAATGATTGCCGCAGCAACTAACAGCGTAATTCCATGATGTGCTTGACTTAGAAAAAGCAAACCAACTGCATATAATATAAAGGAAGGATAAATAATTAAATTTTCCCCCTTTACATCAAACAATTTTCCCGTCAGCGGCCTTGAGATTAGAACAACTACGGCGTACACAATAAAAAAGAAACTCGCTGCTGACATTAAATCAATTTCCATGGAATAGGAAGTCAGAAAAGCTAGAATACTGGAATAAGAAAAACTCATGATAGCCATAATCAGCGCAATAGGAAGAGCCCTTATTTCAAAGAAATCCTTGAAGTGAAAGCCTTTTAGTGAAGAAATCTGTTCCTCCGTCAAAATCACAAGAGGGACTTTTACGAAAAAGGAGAGAATGACGCATAAAGCTGTAATGACCGAACATACAAGAAAAATCTTGCTGATATCTGCATGCTGAGTAATAAAAACACCAAGGAAAGGACCAATCGCAGTAGCTAAAATCATGCTCAGTGTATAGAAACTAATACCTTCGCCTCGGCGTTCTTTTGGAATAAGATCGAGAATAGCAATCTGCATAACGGTCATTGCCATTCCCCCTACAGCTCCATGGATAAAGCGAACCAAGATGAGAAAATACAAATTGTCTGCTAAAAAATAAAGGAGAGTCGCCAGAAAGAACAAAATAATCCCGGTATAAAATAGTTTATTACGTCCGATAACTTCGATATATTTTCCTGAAAATATGCGTGAGATTAACATGCCAATAACAAAAATACTAGCGGCGAGTCCTCCCATACTCTGAGTTGCTCCCAATTCATCAACCGTATAAACAGGAATGGTGATGATGGATAAAAAATAGACTAAAGCTAGGAAAAATGTTAAAACCGAAAAAATAATAAAATCCTTTGAGAAAAGTTTCGCTTTGGAATTTTTCATAAATTTACCTCTGTACATGGTTTTTGAAAAGAGATTTAATTTTTATAATTATTAAAATCTTAACACATTTTACAGAGTTTTGGAACTATAGAGACCGCCTCGACCACTTTCCCTATGTTAATCTTCTAATTGCTTAGTTACTTCTGGCAATGAAACAGCCTCACTATTTCGAGGCACACGGAGCAGCAAAGCACCGCCAACCACAAATAAAATGACCAAACTAAAGACACCGCTGTTTGTACTTCCAGTCATTTGTGCTGTAACACCTACTAACAGCGGCCCAGCGATCGCTGCAAACTTACCAAAAATACTGTAGAATCCAAAAAATTCATTCGATGATTCTTTTGGAACAAGTTTTCCAAAATAAGATCGGCTAAGTGCTTGAATACCTCCTTGTGCTGTCCCAACAAGCATCGCTAGGATCCAAAAATCCAAAGCAGAATCTAAGAAATATGCGTAAATGCAGATAAAAACATAAATTAAGATCCCCACTAAAATCATTCTTTTTTCAGTGTACTTTTCTCCTAAAACCCCAAACAAGCTAGTAAAAGGTGCAGCAATTACTTGTGTTACAAACAAAACAATCAACAGTGTCGATGCACCAATGCCCAAATCAGAACCGTAGGCTGTTGACATCTTAATGATTGTGTTAACACCGTCAATGTAAAAGAAATAAGCAAGCAAAAAAAGAAATAACGGCCGGTACGCTTTAATATTTTTGAATGTAGCATAAAGTCTTTTAAAACTTGTTCTAACCGGATTCGGAACACGTTCAACAAAATAGACCTGCTCCACTCTTTTTAACATTGGAATCGTGAACAGTCCCCACCATAATGCTGTTATGGCAAATGCAATTTGACTGGAAACAGAGACGGATAATGGAATGATATTTTTCTGAGATAATATAATAATACCAATTGATAGAATAAAAGGAATCGTACTGCCAATATATCCAAGCGCGAAGCCATTAGCAGAGATGCGGTTCATTCTCCCTTCATTCGTGACATCAACAAGAAACGCATCATAAAATATGTTGGCACCTGTATAGCCAATAGAAGTAATAATGAAAAAGACTAATAAAATCATCCACTGATCCGATGGAACAACAGCTAACAGCATTGTAAACACAATACCCAAGGAAGCAAAAAAAACAAAAAACCTTTTCTTAAATCCTCTAAAGTCTGCAATGGTTCCTAATATCGGTGCTAAAAGTGAAACAACCAGTGTAGCAATCGAATTTGCATATCCCCAATAAGCTGTTGATGCCGCTGCACCAATTCCCGCCTCTTGTGCAGACGATTTAAAATACAAAGGAAAAATCGCAGTCACGATAATAATCGTATAAGCAGAATTGGCCCAATCATAAAGGGCCCAGCTTCTCTCTGTAGCAGACATCTTTCCCATAAGCATGCCCCTTTCCTTAAAAAAGGAGAGTGACACTTTAGCATGACACTCTCCTTTGATTATATGCTGCTGCATTTATGATTTATCCCATCTTAACAGAACAGTATGAATCCCGCTAATGGAGGTTCAATTTTATTTGCTTAACATATGAAAAACTTGTTCTACATCCTTGTCGCCTCTGCCGGAGAGGTTGACTACGATAACATCTTCAGTCGATAATTCTTTTGCAAGTTTGACAGCATGTGCAATAGCATGAGAGCTTTCCAAAGCCGGAATAATCCCCTCAACCTTGCTTAACAATTTAAATGCTTCAAGAGCTTCCTGGCCAGTAACGGTTACATACTCTGCTCTTCCGCTTGTCTTTAAAAAACTATGCTCCGGACCTACTCCAGGATAATCCAGACCAGCTGCGATGGAATAGGTTGGTTTAGGTTCTCCATTTTCATCCAGTAAAGTAATACATTTAAATCCATGAATGACGGCCGGAACCCCTTCTGATAGCGTAGGCGCTTCCGCTGGCTCAGCTCCAATTAAACGAACATCTTTTTCTTCAATATAGTGAGCAAAAGCACCGATCGCATTACTGCCGCCACCTGCACAAGCAACAACAGCTGTCGGCAGTCGTCCTTCTTTATCAAGAATTTGTCTCTTTGATTCTTCACTGATAATTGCTTGGAAATGCTTCACCATTGTTGGATATGGATGAGGCCCAACTGCCGAACCTAATAGATAAAAGGTAGTCTTATAGTTTTGGACTAAATCATTAAGCGCCTCATCAACAGCATCCTTTAATCTGCCTTGTCCTTTTTCAACTGGAACAACCTTTGCACCTAATAACTCCATCCGGAAGACATTTAGTGCCTGACGTTCAGTATCAAGCTTGCCCATGTATATGACACATTCCATTCCGAACATTGCACATGCTGTGGCTGTCGCTACACCATGCTGCCCTGCACCCGTTTCAGCAATGATACGCTTGAGACCCATCCGCTTTGCCAATAAAATTTGACCAATTGCATTGTTAATTTTATGTGAACCAGTGTGGTTGAGATCTTCCCTTTTAAGATATATTTTTGCACCGCCTAGTTCATTTGTTAGACGTCCAGCAAAAGTTAAAGGATTTTCTCTGCCGACATATTCTCTTAAATAATATTTAAATTCCTCAATAAATTCAGGATCATCCTTATATTTCAGGAAATTCCCCTCTATTTGATCCATTACTAACTGCAGTTCTTCCGGAACAAAACTCCCTCCGAATTCACCAAAATAACCTTTGTTCTCTATACTCGCACTCTGCATACTCAGCTCTACTCCTTTAAAACATATTTAATAATCTGTCTTTATTATAAAACGACAATTTGATTATTCCAATAAAATCTTGGATTTCTTTTTCCTTTCAAGCTGACAGAAAAATGGCAGCCGCTTGCAATTATTTCTATTTAGATGATCTCAAAGGAAAATACTTCTTCTTAGCGAATATACATGATTACAACCAGAATTCTCCTAATTTTATCATATAACCAAAAACGAAAGGAGTAATCAAATGTCAGCTGTAATTGTAGAAACTGCTTACGGTAAGGTTCAGGGCCAACAAATGGAGGACCTCTACGTCTGGAAAGGGATTCCTTATGCCAAAGCCCCGCTTGGTCCGCTTCGTTTTCGGCCTCCCCAAAAACCAGATGCTTGGACCGGAATACGTGATGCTGCTGAGTTCGGCCCCGTCGCTCCGCAAACATCTAGTGTAATTATGAACTATCTTGGCAACGATATCGAAAATATGAATGAAGATTGTTTGTATCTTAATATTTGGTCAAAAGGAGCAGACGATAAAAAAAGACCTGTTATGGTATGGATTCATGGAGGTGCATTCCTATCGGGTTCAGGATCAAGCTCCTGGTACGATGGCTCATCCTTTGCCTCTAGCGGGGATGTGGTTGTTGTAACCATCAATTACCGCCTCGGGATATTAGGATTTCTACACCTAGGAGAAATCGGCGGTGAAGAGTATGCTTCGTCTGGAAATTGCGGGATTCTAGATCAAGTTGCAGCACTTCAATGGATTAAGGAAAATATTGCTGCATTCGGGGGAGATCCAAATCGAATTACGGTATTTGGAGAATCTGCCGGGGCAATGAGTATCGGAGTATTACTTGGACTCCCATCTGCTAAAGGGCTGTTCCAACAAGCAATTCTTCAAAGCGGTGCCGCAAGCAATGCGCTGCCTTCATCAAAAGCAACTCATATTGCGAAACGCCTGCTAAATGAGTTAAATATAGATCATGACAATCTATCAAAACTGGAAGAACTACCGGTACAACAGTTAATAAAAGCTTCCACGATTGTTCCTTCTATGAGCCTTGGTCCGGTTATTGATGGAGTCAATTTACCACAGAGTCCTGAAGAAGCCATATCAAAAGGATCAGCGAAGGATATTTCCATTATGCTTGGAACTAATAAAGATGAGTATCGAATCTTTACCTTCTTCGACCCGTTATGGAAAAATCCAGAACCTAATAAAATCATGAATATCTTCCAGCATACTTTTAAGGACCTTTTGCCAGCTCTTCTTAAAGAATTTAATGAAACTCAATTAAATCAAGATCTCTTTGATCAACTTATGACCATCAGGATTTTTACATATCCTGCACTTCAACTGGCAGAACAGCACGTAAAACAAGGTTCTCCACTCTATATGTACCGGTTTGACTGGGAAAGCCCTGTTTTCAATGGAGGCTTAAAATCAAGCCATGCGATTGAAATACCGTTTGTCTTTAATACGATCAATACACCTAACACAGAAAATTTAATTGGTAACTCTCCTAACAGGCAGAGATTAGCTGATACTATGCATCAAGCATGGATTTCTTTTGCTAAGAATGGAAACCCTTCAAATAGCTCCCTGCCGGAGTGGCCTCGATATGAATTAGAAAAACGTTCTACCATGATTCTTGATAATGAATGTAAGCTTGAATTTGATCCTAATTATCAAGATTGTCTAGGATGGAGAGAAGCAACTAAAACGTCAGTTTAATAACCTTACGCAAAGATCCTGTGACTTAACAGCACAGGATCTTTATTTGTGAGTAAGCTAAGTAGATCACAGGAACTCTATATAGATATTAAAAAAATATTCCCCTTTTAATCTTAGTTTAATATTCCATGGCAGAACTTATCGTCAACATAGCCTTGATTTCGAATATGATAAATTGAAACTTCCTGTTTTATTTGTGGGAATGTTTACTTTCGGGCTTTTACGGACAAATGCTCTCCCGCTTATCCTATTAGATTATTAAGAATCTTCTCGTTACGGGGCATACTGTCCGTTAACCTGCGATATAGTGTATGAAACCTACGGAGGTGTAGTCATGGCAGTTGTAAAAGCTACTCAGGCTGATGTTGATTTATTGGCAAGATTATTACGTGCAGAAGCTGAGGGTGAAGGCAACCAAGGAATGCTTATGGTAGGGGTTGTTGGCATTAACAGAATCCGTGCAAATTGTTCTGATTTTGAGGGACTGCGAACGATACCACAAATGATATATCAGCCTCACGCTTTTGAAGCAACACAAAAAGGTTATTTTTACCAAGCTGCAAGGGAAGCAGAGAGGAAATTAGCACGCCGGGCAATCAAAGGAGAAAGATTATGGCCTGCGAAGTACAGTTTATGGTATTTTAGACCTGCAGGAGACTGTCCTGCACAATGGTATAACCAACCGCATGTGGGCCGTTATAAGCTGCATTGTTTTTATGAGCCTACCGGTGAAGAATGCGCAAATATTTACAGCACTTTTTAACTCTAACATAAAAATACCCCATCCCATGAATCAACCTAATAGGATAGGGTATTTTTATGTTTATAGAGTTGCAGGATTTAAAAGTACTGAGACTAGCCGGTCCATTCCGATTTTGATCTTCTCCGGAGTAGAATGGCTGAAATTTAATCGAAATGTATTTAATTGCGGTTCATTCACATAGAATGGGGCACCAGGAACATATGCGACACCGTTCGCAACGGCAGCATCTAATAGATTCGTCACGTTTAGCTCTTCTCCCCCTTGAACCCACATGAACATACCACCCTTCGGCTCTTTCCATGTGAATAATCCAGAATCAAGCTTATTTAAATAGTCTCTCATAATCGTCATTCGGTGATAATATTCACGTCTTAAAATCTCAATATGCCCATTCAAGTCAAAGTCACGCATAATATAATAAAGCGCCTGTTGATCGATTGAACTTGAGTGCAGGTCTGTCATTTGCTTACCTTGAGTCATCATAGCCATTACCTCAGCAGGCCCTGTTACCCAGCCTGTTCGCAATGCCGGTACAACTGTCTTTGAAAAAGTACTTGTATATAGCACATGTGTACGGTCATGATCCATGGAAGCGATAGGCTGAAAAACCTCTTCATTAGAGAACTTTAATTCTCCATATGGATCGTCTTCAAGAATAAGAATGTTATATTTGTATGAAAGCTCCAGCAATTTTTGTCTGCGTTCAGAACTCCAACCTTTTCCATCTGGATTCGAAAAGGTTGGTATAACATACACAAATTTAGGCTGATGCTCTTTGATTTTTTCTTCTAAATCGTCTGCATCCATTCCAAATTCATCTCCGTTTACAGCAACAACTTTCGCACCATAAGACCTGAAAACCTGCAATGCAGCAAGATAAGTTGGATCTTCTGTTAAAACAACATCTCCGGGTGACAACATAACTCTTGAGAATAAGTCGATTGCTTGCTGGGAACCGGTAGTTAACATAATATTTTCAAGAGGCGCAGCAATTCCTTTTCGTAACATAACTGCTTGAACTGCTTCTCTAAGTGGGGTAAAGCCTTCTGTTAAACCATATTGCAATGATGATTTCCCAGAGACGAACACTTTTTCATATGCATCTCGAACCGCTTCTAGCGGGAAAAAGTCATCCGACGGAAGCCCTCCTGCAAAGGAAATGACATCTCCTTGCTGTATAACACTTAAAATATCTCTTACTGCTGATGACTGATAGTTTTTCGTAAGCTCTGCGAATGAATACTTCATAAGGGTCCCTTCCTTTTTGTTTTCAAAAAAACTAATTTTTAAAATTTTTTGTAGTTTCAAGTAATATATAATATATCATAATAAATCAATCTAGCAATATTTTTTTATCAATCTATTAATAAGTTATTCCCCTGATCATCATCGCTTTCCACCCCATAAAATTAGAAAAACCAGAACCTTACGTTAGATTCTGGTTTATTGCCTTATAATTACTGCTAATCGATATCTTTTTGATTTCTGCCTTTAACAAAGCGATAGGCTAGGTATGCGATATACAAAGGAACTGCAATATAAATTAAGTAAGGGAATTGTCCATATGTACCTCTATAAATAACGATTAATAGACAGCCAAGAAAAATAGTTACAATCGTCCCATATTTAGGAAGCGGAATTTCCTTCATGCTGGGGATCCTTATTCTGCTTACCATTAGGAAACAAAGAGCAGTAAACACAACAGTTGTGATAATGTTTGGAATAAAATCTCCAAATAAGGTAAGCAACGCTAAAATTCCACCTGCCGCCGTGATCGGCACACCAATAAAGTACTTTGAAGAAGATTTGGGGGCACTTATATTGAAGCGTGCTAAACGGTAAGCCCCGAATAACGGGAACAAACCAGCCACAATGGTTCCTAACAGGCTAAATTGAAAGAAGTATGTATAATATACTAAGAACGACGGAGCAACCCCGAAGGTAACAATATCGGCCAATGAATCCAATTCTTTCCCCAACTGGCTGTCGGCATTTAACATTCTTGCTAATCTGCCATCCATGCTGTCCAACATCATCCCTATTAAAATTAAAATCGCGGCATTTTTATATTCACCCGAAGCCGCAAATCCTATGGACAAAAAACCACAATATAAATTTCCTAATGTAAACATATTCGGAATGGATTTAATTAACCTTAACCGCAAACAAACACCACACTCCTTTCCCTTACTTAGCATTTGATAATTTGCTGTTTTCAATTAGCACATCGAGGTAATTATAAAAACTGCTTTATTGCTGCATTCTGTTATGCAAAACTTCCAAAACTGAACGGAGTTCTTCGACGGGTATTTGTCCAGGAGCCGAGGCTTCCCTGCCTGATGCAAAAGTACAGGCAGAACCAAATGCTTCACCAGCTAAACGACTAACAACACCAGTGCCCCCCATTGACATAGTAATAATCGGGCGGTCAGCATATTCCTTTTTCATCGTGTAGGTAGCATCCATTAAAGTTAACACATCTCCCGCTGAAGCTGGCATGACAGCCATTTTTAGTATATGTGCACCATATTCCTGCATTTTACAGAGACGCTTAATTATTTCCTCTTTCGAAGGTGTCTTTACAAAATCATGGTTCGACATGATTGAGAATACACCATTTTCTTTGGCAGCGGAAATCAAATGCAAAATAATTTCTTCTTCCATAAACAACTCAATATCAACTAGATCAATTTCTTTTGACTCTATAGCATGTTCAATCAGCTTCTTATAGTAGGAAGAATCGATTTCTTTATTTCCACCTTCCTTAAAACTTCTAAAAGTAAATAGGATAAGAATATCATCAAAGATACTTCGCAACTTTGTGATCATGGCCGAAACACTCTCTAAGTGGTGTACTCCTTCATAAAAGTCCACTCGCCATTCCACCATATCTGGCTTTAATGATTTTACAATCTTTGCTTCTTGCGTAATTTCATCTTCCGTCTGTCCAACAAGGGGAATAATAACTTTTGGGACTCCCTCACCGATTCTTACATCTTTAATTATTAACGTACTCATGTTTACACCATCCTAACGTAACCTTTCAATGATATCAATTGCAACTTCTTCTGGTGCCTTATGATCTGTATTTATTTTTACATGACGTTGTTCATAAATTTTTTGCCTATTATAAAATAGTTCCTCGATTTCCTCCATCGTACGTCCTTGCAAGACAGGACGGCTTTCTAGCAATTCACTAATTCTTTCTTTCCAGCATTCCCAAGATATGTGTAAGAAAATAACCGTACTTTTATCTAGGCATACTTTGCGAATCTCCTCTTGTAAAAAAGCGCCTCCACCTAAGGAAAGGATATTTCCTTTGCTATTAACCAGTTTTTCAATCAGTTCCTTTTCTTTCATACGAAAAACTTTTTCCCCATAAACATTAAATATCTCTGTTATAGGCATGGCAAATTCTTTTTCAATTTCTGCGTCAATATCAATAAACTGTCGATTTAAATTATTTGCGATTATTTCTCCAACGGTGGTTTTCCCGACTCCCATAAATCCAATCAATACTAGACTTTTCTCCGTTTTTTCCATTGCATTCACTTCCCAATCTACCGTTAAGATAATATAAGAATTATATAATGAATAAATCTGACTGTAAAACAAGTATATAAATTTTCCAAAAAAACTCTCTTGCCCATAGTACATAACAAGAGAGTTTCATCATTATTAAATGAACAGAAGCAAACTCAATGCCATCACGGCCATTCCACCAATTAAACCGTAAATGGAAATATGTGCTTCATCATATTTTTTAGCTGCAGGGAGCAATTCATCCAGTGATATAAAGACCATAATACCCGCCACCGCAGCAAAGATGATACCGAACATGATCTCATTTAAAAACGGCATAAGAAATAGATACGCAACGAGAGCTCCTACCGGTTCAGACAGCCCAGATAAAAAAGATAACTTGAATGCCTTTTTCTTATCCTTTGTCGCAAAATAAACTGGAACAGATACGGCAATTCCTTCTGGAATATTATGGATCGCAATCGCCACGGCTATCGCAATTCCAAGTCCGGGGTCTTGCAATGCCGATGTAAAGGTAGCAATCCCCTCTGGAAAGTTATGAATCCCGATTGCAAGTGCCGTAAATGTACCCATTTTCAGCAATGCTGCCTCATTTACAGCTTTCTCTTTTCCGTTCATATCCTCTACTTTCTTGATTTCATGAGGATTTCCTTGCTTAGGAATGAATTTATCGATTAACGCAATGAGAAGCATCCCGCCGAAAAATCCTCCTACTGTTGCCCAATTCCCAGGGACTTCCCCTAATGAATTGACTAAAGCGTCTTTTGCCTTCACAAAAATTTCAACCATCGAGACATATATCATAACACCTGCTGAAAAACCAAGAGCCAAAGACAAAAATTTTGTGTTGGTATGGCTTGTAAAGAACGCAAGGACACTTCCAATCCCAGTTGCTAAGCCTGCCATCAGAGTCAAACCAAAAGCAAGCAGTAAATTTTCAGCCATTATCATTCCCCTTCTCCGCTGTTAACTCATATATTAAGTGCACCTATATTTTCTTTACCAATGTATGCAATAGGATAAAAAAGTTTCCTCTAGTAAACATTTTAACTTATACGAAACTTGTCTGACAACTTTTAACTATCCTTCGTAATTAAAAGATAAAACTGCATAAAAAAAAAGCTGCTTAAACACAACTCCCCATAACAACAAGCGGGTATGCCCCGACACCTAGCTTATTTATTTTCTCCGTTAAAAAAACCACTTTCCAATCTTGTTTATTAATATACCCAGCAATTGAAACTTTATGATAACAGCTGGATCAAATGTTTTACAGATATTCCCTCCCTTTACTATGGTATCCTAATATAAAATAAACTCTTATTAGGAACATTACTACTGAGCAATTTAACCACTGCTCGAATCCATGCAAGGGAGTGATGTATCATGGCTAGAAACAAACTTTTGGTTCCTGGTTCAGAAAGTGTTCTTAATCAAATGAAAGAGGAAATTGCCAATGAGTTTGGGGTCCAACTTGGTGCAGATACGACCGCGCGTGCGAACGGTTCAGTTGGGGGAGAAATGACGAAGCGCCTCGTTCAACTGGGCGAACAACAATTGAGAAATCAACAAGGACAGTAATTAATATCAAAAAGGAGACCTGTTGTATGGGTCTCCTTTTTAACTTAACGATTCTGTTGTTTTAACGCAAAATAGGCATCTAACACTCTTCTTCCTATTTCATAGTTAGCTGTGTGCCCGCTTGATCCTTGGTAAGCCCATGGGACAATCACGGACATAGCAACCTCAGGCTTGTCATATGGAGCATAGCCGACAAGACTCAGGTTCATGACAGATGGCGGCTCCTTGTATTTATGTCTTTCGGGACCATCATAAAATGCTTGCGCTGTCCCTGTTTTACCAGCCGGCTTGTATGGAGCATCCGCAAATCTTCTTTGTGCCGTTCCTGACGTCATTACTTGACGGAAGCCAGTTTGAACCGTTTCAAGCCATCCATCCTTAAGATCTAGACGATTTAATATTTTAGGCTGAATCTCTTCAAAAACGGGACCTAGTTCGTCCACATCATTTACGGAATCTCTAATTTCCTTTACTAAATGGGCTTGAACACGGTAACCTCCATTTGCAATCGTTGATACATACTGTGCCAGTTGCATCGGTGTGTAAGTATCGTACTGACCAATCGATAAATCCAATAAAAACCCTGGCAGTGTTGACTGTCCTTTAAATCCTATTTGTTCATTCGGCAGATCTATGCCTGTTCTAGTCCCAAGGCCAAATTGACTAAAGGAATCCCGCATAATATTAAACGCTGCTGGGTCTATTCTTAAAGGCTGGTTATATTGATAATGACCTCCTCCAATTCTGATTGCCGTTTCAAACATATAGACATTGGAAGAAACCCTTAATGCACCAACGGGGTTTAATGTACCTAGATTATTACTGTATGATCCTTTAACGGGGGTGCCCTTAATTTTTAATGGTCTATCATGGATATACGTATTTGTGGTAATTGCTCCGGTCTGTAATCCAGTTAGAATGGTTGCTCCTTTAACAGATGACCCAACATTGTATGAAGTCGATATAGTTCCTAGTGCAAAATCCTGCATCTCGGTTCTGCCTGTTTCTTCATTCTTGCCGATTTGTTTACCTGCCATGGTCAAAACTTCCCCGGTATTTGGGTTCATTAAAACTACAAAAGCCCGGTCAAGGAATCCAGTTCTAGCAGATCTTTTTGCTCTTAATAGCTCCTCTTCAAGGATCTGTTCAACAGCAAGCTGAAGATCCATATCAATGGTTAATACTAAATCCTTTCCTCTCTGTCCAGGTGATACCACCTTTGTTTCCAATATATTTCCAGACTTATCTGTTATATTTTTCACTTTCATTTTTTGACCGTGTAAGATATCTTCATATTGAGCCTCGAGGTAGCTTTTTCCAACTCTATCGTTTCGGTTATAATCACGGGCTAAGAAATAATCCAGCTTTTCCTTCGGAATCCCTTCCTCCGTATCTGTCACTTTACCTAATACCGTTTTCAATGTATTCCCAAAAGGATAATCTCGCTCCCAGTCTGTTGTTGTATCAACACCCGGAAGATACTGAAGGTTCTCACTAACAACCGCAAATTCTTCATCTGTGACGTTTTCATTCTTAATAATTTGCGGTGTTAAGGCATATCCACTGTTGAACTTTATATAAATGGCTAGAATTTCTAAGTCTTCATCGGTAAGCTCTTGCAGCTCATTTTCTGTAATTCTCTCAAGCTTTAACTCATATATTTTCTGATCATATTCTTTTTTCTCTAGATCATTTTTTAACGTTTTGCGTTCTTCTTCTGTTACTTTTTCATCCCCACGCTCTTGATTCAGTCTCAACCAATGATCCTTCATATCTCTTTGTGTGATTCTCTCAGGCTTTACATCAATTAATAATGCCAGCCTCTCCGCTACATCAAGCATTTCACTTTGACTAACTCCAAAATTTGTATATGTAATTGCGTTGCTGGGAGTATTATCTACGATATTTTTTCCTGTCCGGTCAAACATTCGGCCCCTCGGTACCGGATAACTGACCGTGATATCTTCTGTTCGTTCAACTTCTCTTTTATAATCATCACCGTAAACAATTTGTACTACCCCAAGCCTCATGATCAATAAAGAGAAAAGCAGAAAGACTATTAAGAATAATAAATTCACACGCAAGGGTACATGGGTTTTCTTTTTTTTATGTTCAGGCTGCATGAACCTTTCCCCCTCTTGAGATGGTAATAAAATCCATTTTATATGATTTAAAGCTTTTAATCTATAAATATTTCTACTTTTTAAAATTTTTATTATTATTTATATAAATTCAAGATAAACTCGTTATTTCCTCTTTATGGGTATGAAGAAAAAAGAACAACTGCAGAATATTTATAAATAGATAGAAAATTCGCTATAATAAATTATACAAGGGGGAGATTTTATGACTTACGTCTTGCACCCTATGGGTGATCATGCTGTTGTAATTGAAATAGGTTCTAAAATTGAAAGTAGCGCGATCCAAACAATCCAAGAAATTACGAATTACTTAGATGAAACCCCTCCAAAATGGATGATTGAATACATTCCCGCCTTTACAACTGTTACAATCGTTTATGATCCAATA
Source organism: Robertmurraya dakarensis (assembly GCF_900156875.1). Lineage (GTDB taxonomy): Bacteria > Bacillota > Bacilli > Bacillales > Cytobacillaceae > Robertmurraya > Robertmurraya dakarensis. The sequence goes on from NZ_LT707409.1 coordinate 1,834,410, forward strand.
ATAGCTTATAAACAAAGTCATCAACATTCGCTGCCGATTGATTTTATTAAGCTGCAATTGCATGAAATTCTTTCTAATCTAACAAGAAATAAGTCCATGACAGAAAGGATTATAGAGATTCCGGTCTGCTACGGAGAGGAGTACGGTCCAGACATAGAAACAGTTGCTGAAGTGAATGGACTAAGCGTTGATGAGGTGATTGAACTACACTCCTCAGCAAACTATCTTGTGTACATGATAGGATTTTCTCCCGGATTTCCTTATCTTGGAGGAATGTCTGAGAGAATTGCTACTCCTAGACGAAAAACACCCCGTTTAACAATACCTGCTCGCAGCGTTGGAATTGCCGGCATGCAAACTGGCATCTATCCGATTGATACACCTGGTGGATGGCAATTAATCGGCCGAACTCCGATCAAGTTATTTCAGCCTGAAAAAGAACAGCCCAGCCTTTTAAGAGCTGGGGATACCGTAATATTTAAACCTATCAGCAAGAAACAATTCGAAAATTGGGAGATATAAAGGTATGATTACGATACTAAAACCTGGTCTATTAACAACGGTTCAAGATTCTGGACGGTACGGCTATCAAAAATACGGGGTCGTTGCCGGCGGAGTCATGGATCAATTCGCACATGTAATCGCAAATATATTGGTCGGAAACGAAAAAAATTCTCCTGTGCTTGAGATAACAATGGTCGGTCCTGTTATTAAGTTTGACCAGGATACGGTAATTGCGATTTGCGGAGCCGATCTTTCCCCTGCAGTAAATGGAAAAAAGATCGGTAATTGGCGGCCGGTCCTTATAAAAAAAGGAAGCGAATTAATATTCGGAAACTGTCAGACTGGTTGCCGTGCCTATTTAGCTGCAGCGGGCGGTTTCAAAATTCCAGAAGTAATGGATAGTAAATCTACTTATTTAAGAGCAGGCATTGGGGGTTTTCAAGGACGAGCTTTAAAAAAAGGTGATAAATTGTTTCTCGAAGCTTCAAGTGAACTCTCTAATCATCTTATGCAATCATTTCTTAAAAAAGGAAGCTCAGACGGTTTTGTAATGACACATTGGCGAATATATTGGGAGACTTTTTACCAAAAGAGTTCCTGTATTAGAGTGATGAAAGGCAGACAATATCATTTATTCAAAAGAAGAAGCCAGGAATATTTTTTCCGTGATCTCTTTACAGTGACAACTGCCTCAGATCGCATGGGGTATAGATTACAGGGGCCAATACTCGAATTGAATGGTCAGAAAGAAATGATATCCGAAGCAGTGAGCTTTGGAACCATTCAAGTTCCTGCAGATGGAAATCCAATACTGTTACTAGCGGATCGGCAAACCACTGGAGGCTATCCGAAGATTGGTGAAGTAGCTTCAGTTGATTTGCCTACGCTAGCACAGGTAAGGCCTGGTGATTCTCTGAGTTTCAAGGAAATTACCTGTGAAGACGCACAGCTTCTATTAATAGAAAGAGAGAAAAGAATCGAACTGCTAAGAAAAGAAATATTGTTAAAATTTAGTTAGGAGACTATTTCATGAATATGATTGATTTGAATTGTGATATGGGAGAGAGTTTCGGAGCCTATACCATTGGTAATGATGCTGAAATCCTCCCATATATTACAAGCGTGAATATTGCCTGTGGATTCCATGCTGGTGACCCTGGCACAATGAAAAGAACAGTCAAACTTGCACTTGAGAACCATGTGGGTGTTGGCGCCCATCCTGGTTTGCCAGATCTGGCTGGTTTCGGCCGAAGGAATATCGATATTTCTCCGCAAGATGCCTATGATATGGTGGTTTATCAGATCGGGGCTCTTAATGCTTTTGTAAAGGCAGAAGGAGGAAAAATTCAGCATATTAAACCACATGGTGCCCTTTATAATATGGCCGCAAAAAACACAGCATTATCAGAAGCAATTGCGGAAGCAGTCTATAAAGTGGACCCTGAAATGGTTTTATTCGGCTTATCAGGAGGAGAGTTAGTTAAGGCAGGGAAAAAGCTAGGGCTTATGACAGCAAATGAGGTGTTTGCTGATCGAACTTATCAAGATGATGGATCATTAACACCTCGATCTCATGAACATGCGCTTATACATAATAAAGAAAGTGCAGTAAATCATGTAATCGGAATGATAAAAAATCATACAGTCCAATCACTTCAAGGCAAAGTCATCCCTATTCAAGCAGACACGATTTGCATACATGGAGATGGGAAAAATGCCCTTGAATTTGCAAAATACATCCATATTGCTTTAAAAGAAGCTGGTATAAACATCAAAAGGTTTACTGACTTCTAGAATAAAATGAGGCCGCTGCAATGAAAATTGGCAGCGCCCTCATTTTTAGGAACTCTTCGATATCTCATTCATGATAATTTCTTGTTCAAGATGACTTGCCCGAATGCCAAAACTTGGTTTTATCATCTCGATTTTTTCATTAAGTAAAAGCTTGATGGCCAAATATGGGAAATTAACACCTGATAGACAGCTAATATGTAAACCTCCACTCATTCGCGGATTTAATTCAAGCAGTTTGGGAACCCCGTCATGAAATTTAACTTGAATGTTAAAGATAAAGGGAACCGGATATTCCTTGTAGATGTCTTCAGACATTTTAATTAGATCCTGATCCTCTATAAGTTCTCGGATTCTGCCCTCCCCCTTCATTCTTGGGATGACTGCATGTAAAGAACCATTTCCAGCCAGACAATCGATACTATATTCAGGACCATCTAAATATTCCATCACAAGCATATCTGGAAAACTTCCTTGTTGACTTAGAATTTCACGGATATACTTCACTGGAACCTTATAACTGGTTCCTTGATTCATAAGCTGTTCGATATGATCAATTTCATCCTTTAAAATTCGAAACCCGCTTGCCCCTTCTCCAATAACAGGCTTAATGCATACCTGATGACCTTTCCTTTTTAACCATTGATATGCTTCGTCAAACTGAGAAAGATTATTAACAACTTTGTAATCAGGTATGGGTACCAGTGATTTTCCTGCCGATTGTTTTTCTAAGATAGACTGATACATCCACGCTTTATTATCCATTAACTCCATTAACTCCGGATCTGGACAAACCAGTACTTTTACACCTATCTTTTCAAACTCTCTCAGGTTTTTTGATATTAAAACGTTTTCTTTTCTTGGGACAAAAATATCAATACCATGCTTTTTACAAAAATCCAAACAAAACTGAATATACTCCTCCCCATCCACCTCTGGTTCAGAAAAGGCAAAATCACAGTTTTGCAGGTACAATGCATCTTTATAAGAATGTGTTCCGTATATAATAAATTTTCGATTTTCTGGGTTATTTCTAATCATGTTAATGTAATGATAGACAGTTGTAAACCATCTGTTAAACCAAATTTTCATGATACTCCTCCTTATTCCGTATACCATTATAGGCAATTACTCATATTTTAATTCAAATTTTTAACAATTTACCATTTTGTCATACTTACACGTACAAACGTCCAGCTGAATAAACTGCCATAACGTTACCTATTGGAGCTGAGGTGAAAGATGAAGTTACCAACCGTTTTAGCTGGACCCATTCTTCGAAGAATAGACTCTAAACAAGTCTTTGTTTGGATTGCACTAAGCAAACCATATAATGTTGATGCTAATATATTCATGATAGAAGAAACATCTCAGAACACCTTGCAGTATCAATGCCTGAACGTTCAATCAAAAACAACAGAGATTGTGCTTGGGAAGAAGTTATATATATATTTAATCAAAATTGTTCCTAAAAATGGCTGTTTTCCTTCTGAAACACTTTTGGGGTACAATCTCCTATTTTCCAATGGTTCAGAACAGCTAGATCTAGGGAGCTTAGGGTTATTATCGGACTCCAACCGGTCTGGGATCGTTTATCCTCCATTAAAATATCCTGCGTTTGTCCTTAAACAGAATAATGAACCTTCATTTATGTTTGGTTCCTGTCGTAAATTACATGGAGAGGACGAAGATGCGTTAGCAAGCGGAGACCTTTACTTGTCTGAATCATGCTTGAATCTTAAAAACCGTCCTTCAGCTTTGTTTTTAGCAGGAGATCAGATCTATGCAGATGATGTAGCAGATGCTATCATACCTTTTATAAAGATCATGGAAAATGAGTTAATTGGGAGTACAGAAGATTTATCAGAAGTTGATGAAAATTTAAAGAAATTTCCATTTCACCAGGCTTATAAGCAAGTTCATGGCAGACAGTTTATCATTGAACATTTTTGTAAATTTACATCCACCAACGGGCATAACCACCTGCTTACATTCGGTGAGTTTGCCATCATGTATTTACTAACATTCAGCCCCGTATTATGGGATTTTGCAAAAGAAAATAAACTGTTTCCCTCCTTTAGCAAACTATTAGATAATGATCAATATTATTTTATTTTCGACCCTGACAACAGAGATGAATATGAAAAAGAACTAAAGAAACATGAAAGTAGGTTTGCAGAGGAAAAAGCTGAATTAAATCAATTTCATGAAAGTGTTGTGAAGGTGCAGAGATTGCTGGCAAATATCCCAACCTATATGATTTTTGATGACCATGATATAACAGATGATTGGAATTTGTCGAGAAGTTGGAAGGAAAGTGTATACCGTTCGCCTTTAGGAAGACATGTTATTGCTAATGGCCTTGGTGCCTACTGGATTTTTCAAGGGTGGGGAAATGATCCAGAGCACTTTGGTCCTTCTTTTATCAAGACCATAAGTAACTATTTAGAAGACCTTAATGTACATTCTCCGTCTTATCGTAAATGGCTGGATGTATTACTGAAGTATGGAAATTGGTCTTTTGTCACCGCTACTGAACCAAAAGCATTGTTCTTGGATACCAGAACAAATCGTGAATATGAAGCAATTCCGAAGCCCGCAGTTGTAGGAAAGACAATCAAAGAAGTTACAGTTGGTCCACAGCTGGTGAACAAAGAGGGTTTAGATATCGCCTCGTTACAATTGACTAAAAGCGGCTGGAAAGAAGGTGAGCCGCTAATGATTGTCTCACCTGCACCTCTTTATGGAATTGGATTAATTGAATTCTTTTTATACCAGTATGTTCTGCCTTTAAGAGCCCTTCGAATTCCTGTTCATACAGCTTTTGACCTAGAAGCGTGGAGATATAACGGAAGAGGATATCATGATTTCCATCTGTGGATTAAGAAACTTGAGCCCAGTCCATGCATCGTCTTGTCAGGTGATGCCCATATGGCCTCATGTGTTAGTACAACGATAGAGTACGATGACGGTCAAAAAAAAGAAATTCAGCAATTTACAAGCAGTCCTATGAAAAACAGAAGCTTTCCAAACCTAGCTGGATTTTTGCTGAATTCTGTACTACGAGTCAACATGATCACAAACGAAAAAAAAGTATTCCATCGGTATTGTAATCAAACATTTGATATGATCTACCAGCAACAAGAACCTCCTTCATATTTATGGAAGGAATATATTGAATATTTAAAGCTGGAAAATGGTTCTGTTGTCCAAACAGAAAATAACTTGGGTTTAATCACACCCCTCCAAAAAACGGCGAATCATACGTTGCTACAATACAAAAACAGACAACTTTATAAAAGAAATTTTAAGAATTAAAAAAATGACGTGAACACTCACGTCATTTTTCTCTATTCTCTAATTTGACCTTCACCGTAAATATAATATTTCGTCGATGTTAGTGCTTCTAATCCCATCGGTCCTCTTGCATGAAGTTTTTGTGTGCTGATTCCGATTTCAGCGCCATAGCCAAATTCGAAGCCATCTGTAAATCTCGTTGAAGCATTATGATAAACAGCAGCAGCATCCACCTTTGTTAAGAATGCATCTGCATTTTGTTCATTCATTGTGAGGATTGCTTCTGAATGATTTGTTCCATATTGATTAATATGGTCAATTGCTTCATTTACATCTTTAACTACTTTCACACTAATTTTCAAAGCGAGGTATTCCGTATACCAATCCTCTTCGGTAGCAGCCTTGGCATCCTGCAGGGCACTTGTTACTGCTTGATCCCCATATATTTCTACTCCTTTGCTTTGAAGAGCCTGTAATAATTCAACACCGTATTGCTTGAACCAATTTTCGTGAATCAATACCGTTTCGATCGCATTACAGACAGAAGGACGCTGTGTTTTTCCATTTATAACGATTCTTTCAGCCATTTTATATTGTGCCGTTTCATCGACAAAGATATGACAATTTCCCGCACCCGTTTCAAGTACCGGTACGCTTGATTCCCTAACAACAGTATCAATTAAGTTTTTCCCGCCGCGAGGAATTAAGACATCTAAGTATTCGTTTAAAGTAAATAGTTCTTTCGCAGTCTCTCTGCTTGTATCTTCAATCAACTGTACTGCATCCAGTGGAATTTTTGTATTTGCAAGTGCGGCATGAATACATTGAACAAGTGCTTTATTTGAATAATAAGCTGACGAACTCCCCCTCAACAAAACAGCATTTCCTGTTTTAAGTGAAAGGGTAGCTGCATCAATTGTAACATTTGGTCTCGCTTCATAAATCATTCCAACTACGCCAATTGGCACGCGCTTCTTTTTAATAAGCAGACCATTTTCCTTATTAATACTTTCGACAATTTCACCAATTGGATCTTTTAATTCTATCAGAAGGCAGATCGCTGCTGACATATCCTCAATTCTTTTCTCATTCAACATGATACGATCTAGTACAGAGTCAGATAAGCCTTTATTTTTCCCTTCAGTCAAATCTTTTTCATTTTCTGCTATTAATTGTGCTTTATCCTTTAGAAGCTGGTCAGCTACTCTTGCTAACGCTTCATTTTTCTCTTCGGTAGTAACTCCGACCAATAAACGGCTTGCAACTTTTGCTTTTTGACCTTTTAAAACAACCTCACTCATGCTTTTCCTCTCCCTTGTATTATATTTTTACCCATTTATCACGATGAATGACTTCAATAGTAGAAAAGACATTCTCGTTATTCAACTGTTCACTTCTTTTGCCCATCATTATTCTGATATCATCTGACGAGTAGAGAACCTCACCTTTACCTAGTAACCCTATTGGTCCATGAACCTCGACGACATCCCCTTTATCAAATACGCCCCCAATATCAATAATTCCTGCTGGCAGCAGACTGCTTCCCTTTGTTAGAAGTGCTGTTTCCGCGCCTTTATCTACATAAATTTGTCCAGAAACTGGTGAATGAAGCGAAATCCATTGCCTTTGGCTATTTACAGAAGGGAGAACTTCCTTTTCGATATAAGTTCCATCGCCATTTCCTTCTAGAATCTTAGTAAGCTTATCCTTCCCTTCTCCCCTTCCGATAAAAATCCGAACTCCTAAAGAAAGAGCTGTTTTCGCAGCAATAAGCTTTGACTTCATGCCACCTGTTCCAACATTGGAACCAGTACCCTCTGCAAATCCCATTAATTCATCTGTGATATCTGACAATGAATCAAAGCGAACTGCTTCCGGGTTCTCTCGAGGGTTAGAATCATACAGACCGTTAATATCAGTTAAGATAATAAGCTGATCCGCATGAAGCATTCCACTCACTAATGCAGAAAGCATATCATTATCTCCAAAGGTCAACTCCTCCACGGAAACGGTATCGTTTTCATTGATGATAGGCAGCAAGCCCCGTGACAGTAATTCCTGCAACGTTGAATAGGCATTTCGATAACGATCTTTTTTAGAAAAGTCATTTCTCGTTAACAATATTTGAGCTGGAATAATTCCGTATTGGCTAAACTCCTCCATATAAGATTGAATAAGCAAACTTTGACCCACTGCTGCAGCCGCTTGTTTGCCTTTTAATGTCACAGGACGAGCTGGATATCCTAACTTAGCAAAACCAGCTGCAACCGCTCCCGATGAAACTAATATAATCTCATGACCTGCTTCTCTGACCTCAGCAATGGCATCTACATGATCCCTTAGTTTGTTTTCATCAATTTCACCTTTATTATTCGTCAAAGAACTACTGCCAATTTTGACAACAATTCGTTTTTTCTCCATTTTATTTTCCCCCAGTAGACTGATTATGCAAAAGAATGAATTGTGAGCTGCTGATTTATACAAATAGCCCTTTTCATCCTATGAAAGGACGAAAAGGGCTTTAGCTTTCCGTGGTACCACCTTGCTTGAATGCTAATTCTCAGCATTCCACTCTTTGTCTGATAACGCTAAGACTTGCGCCTATGTTTGCATAGGACTAAGAAGGTAGGTTCTGCAAGTTTCCTGTGATGGAGTCTCTCAGCTTATAAACTCCACTCTCTGCCACTTTCCACAAGCGTACTAGTCCTTCTTTCACGTTCGATGATTTTAATATATTATGCCGATGTTTATGGAAGGTTGTCAAGATGATTAAGGAATTATTATCATAAAATTCTATTCATTTATTGACGAAGCCATTGATCAAAGAATTTTTTGTATCCATCCTTCATCACAGCACTAGAAAATTTTTCAAAGGCATATTGACGATTTTCCAAGGATACTTTCGCTTTTGCACCAGCTGCCATATTGACTAGCTCAAACCAATTCATTTCATTCCCTGAAAATGAATGAGTTGAGCTTAGATGGTCATAACAGGGATGTTCTGGCTTTACAACCAACTTCCCCATCGCGAGCGCTTCTGTTAATGGCATCGCAAATGTATCAAACTTAGAACAGCTCCAATACACTTTTGCTGAGTTCATTAATGAAAACACTTCATCCTGCTTTAAGGCAAATTTCAGTTTCACATTGCTGGGAACATCGTATTTTTTCATACTCTCCTTGTAACGTTCACCACCAAATACCATGAAAACTTCTTTATCAGGATTTTGTCTTGCATATTCAAGCACAAGATCAGGACGGCGATTTTCTTCATCCCTTCCGATCCAAAGAATTCGATTTTCAACAACCTGCATCGGATCAAAATATCTCTCTGCCAAACTCTCATTAAAGCCAATTGGGATAACTGTAACATCATGGACGCCAAAGTTTCTTCCCATTTCTCTTTTTAAAAATTCTGTTTGAACAATCGCTTTATCAACAATGGAATAAAAAGGTTTCATCATTTCATATCCTGTTAGAGCCGGGTCTGGAAAACTATGAGGAAAAAGCACACAATTTTTTATAAACATCTTTAAGAAGGTAAATCCTGACACTGTATAAATAACATGATCTATCTTTTCTGAATGTATTTGATCAAGGACGATATCATAATTGACCAAATCTCCTTTTTCATGTTCATATCCTTCCAGCCAATCATAACCGCTCACATGTCGCTCAGGAGAAATATAGACTATCTCCACTCCAAGCTCTCTTCCTATTTCTTTTAGACGATCGGCAAAAATCCTTGGCCCTTGTGCCTCTGTAAATTGAATTTTTCTCATGACCAAACCAACTTTTTTCATTCAGAAAACCACCTTTTATTCATTAAAGAACATTAGCTCCCTCTTTTATAGCACCCATTTATGTATAGCATGTGCAACACCGCTGTCTTTATTTGACAATGTTATCCAGTCTGCTGATCTCTTTAACTCGTCCTGCGCATTTTCCATTGCCACTCCTAATCCTGACTCTTTCACCATCGCAAGATCGTTAAGACTATCACCGCATGCCATTACCTGTTCCATTGTAATCCCCACCAATGAACATACCTTTTTAAGGCCTTCCGCCTTATTTACCCCCAAACAGTTCGCTTCGATATTTTTTGGACTTGAATTGCTAACTTCAATGCGTCCATTGGACTTTAATTCCTGTTCAATCATCATTCGAGTACTATCATCGTCAACATGAAAGCCGAACTTGAGCCATTCATGATCCCTGATACGTTTTGGAATCTCACCATGCCAAACTCTATTACAGCTTGTTGCCCAAAAGTTCGTCTTATGCTGTTGAGATAAATCCCACATCCATTCTATTAATTCCGGTTCCAAGAGCTTTCGATCGATAAGTTCCTCCTCACAGTTCCATATTTCACTCCCATTTACTGTCACCAAATAAGAGGTAAGCTCGAGTTCCTTCGCAATATCTCGGCTGGTACGAAAAGACCGGCCTGTACTCAATACAACATGTACTCCTTTTTCTTGCGCCAGCATAATCGCTTCTTTATTTTCCGATGAGATCTCATGTTTGTTATCAAGCAGCGTCCCATCCATATCCAAAGCTATCAATTTTATAGTAAGGTTTTCTCTATTAGACACTTAAACGTTTCCCCCTTTTTGAATTTTCTGTCCATCTCCTATAGAACAAGGGATTACAAACGAAAAAAACATTATCGGTGACATAAGCCCGATAATGTTCTCTTTATCACCGCCGCAATGTAAACTTAAGAGCATGTCTTTTAATCCTTGTTCCCAAACTTATATATCTTTAAATTTAGATAAATAGTTACTAGGAGACCTATGATAAAAATAAGGAACCCTGTGAATGAGGTTGGATAAAGCAATTCCCAAATTTCCAATGCTCCCACCTTCCTTTATTACAATTATAATATTGTTTACAGTGGCAGTACAATGAAAATTCAATAAATTGTAAATAATCCTTGTTGACATTATCACTATATTTTTGATATTAAAAAAGAAGCAGGATAAACCCTGCTCCAAAAGTTTCTTAGCAATCTTCACCTTTATTTTTATGTAATGGCGGCGGTACTAGCCAGCCTTTTTCTTTATTTAGGCGAAGAATCTTTGCACCTAGTGCTGCTTTTTGTGAATGCATCTGGCTGTACATCATCGCTAAGTCCTCGCGTATACATTCACCTATCATCTTGCTGCAAGCTACTAATCCAGCAGCAATCTCTGTTGACAAAGCTGCAGCAATCTCTTGGTCCTGGTAGCGAGCGCCTACAGGAATGTCATCAAGACACGCATTTGGTCTATCAGGTGGAGCTGGCGGAAGTCCTACTCCATTTTCTTTTAACACTTCTTCAAGTTGCTTTATTTCCTGCTTTCCCTGATCAATGGTTTCCTCTATAATCTTTTTTAAATCTACATCACCAGCATGGTTAAGTATCGTTTGATGTGACGCAAGTAATCCTTTAGCACCTAACAATGCTGCCCATGTGCCATACACTTCACCGTAGTGCATTGGTTCATCTTTTGGATTTCCACTTAGTATTCCCATCGTAAACCTCCTAAAGGCATTCATTCTTTGTGCCACCTTTCTTGTTTGCACATCGTTAGAATCCCCCTAATTGCGAACATTTACTAGTGGAATAAAAATCCCTGAATATCAACTGAAAATATTTAAAGCAGGGAACTTTATGGTAAAGGTTGTCCCAAGTCCTTCCGTGCTTTGAACCGACATCGTCCCCCCAAGATCTTTCACAATTCTTAAGCAAACCATTAGACCTAAGCCGGTTCCTTTTTCTTTTGTGGAATAAAAAGGAAGACCTAAATTATCAATTTGCTTTTGCTCCATCCCAACTCCATTATCGGTAATTGATACCACAACATCGTCATCCGTCTGCTTGATCGTAATAACAATCCTTCCATTATCACTTACCGCTTCAATTCCGTTTTTAATGAGATTAACAAATAATTGCTGTAGTCTCCCTGAATTACCCAATATATATGCTGGATTAGCTTGTTCAAAGCTTACTTCTACATTCTTTAAGTTAGTATAGGATGAAAGAGTGTTAATGGCTCGTTTGATTTCAAGCGTAACATCTACCTTATCATCATCACTTGAACTAGGGTCACGTCCCAATGATAAGTAATCACCAATAATGGAATTAGCTCGATCCAGCTCCTCTAAACAAATATGTATGTATTGTTTTTCTTCATCCGACAAATTTTTTGAATTTGATAATAACTGAATAAAACCTCTCACGCTCGTCATAGGATTTCGAATTTCATGGGCAACGCTCGCTGCCAGCTGTCCCACAACATTAAGTTTTTCCGTACGTTGAATATCTTGAAACAACTGAAGCTTTTCATTATGAGATTCAATTAAAAATACTACAAGCCAGGTAACAATCGCACTTTCGAGAATAAAGAACGAATAAGTGACCAGCTTTGTTGTAGAAAGCACCTGTCCTTGGAACAAAATGAAACCAACCACTATTAGTGAAACAGATGCTAAAGAAATAAATATAACAGAAAAAGCAATCTTTTTTCTCAGAACCCAATTCATATAAGCTTTCCTAAAAATCTGGATAATACCAGTAAATGCTATTAAGACAGTGAACGCAGTAATCATTCCCAGACCGCCTATACAAAAACGGACAATGATAAAGAATATTGTGACAAAGATACCTACCACATTTCCTCCGTACATAAAAGCGATGTACCAGGGCACCATTCTTAAATCGATAAAGATTCCTTCCCTTATATAGATCGGTACAGCAAGTGACAGACTCATGGTAATCGCACAAATGATACCTAAAGTCACTTTTTTCTTCCTTGTTGTTAAGGGTGTGTTAAACATCGTTAAGAATAACACAATTGGAAATAAAACCATTAATACCTGCAATAAAATATTCTCGTACTGAATTTCCATGATGCAAAGCCTCTCTAGTTTTTGTTTGACATTTTGACATATATAGAATTAATTCGACACATACTAGATTTTTCCTTTCTAATATAAGCAAAAAACTTTACAAAAAAGAGATAGCCTGCTATACAGCATGTAGTAGGCTATCATAACGCTATACTTCTCTAATTATTCTAGATATGTTAATGACAATGACTTTTAAAACCGAATAAGCTGGAATAACAAAAATCACCCCAAGAATACCGATGAAATTTGAAGCTGCTAAAATTAACACGATGATCGTTAACGGATGCAGATTTAAGGTTTTACCCATGATATTTGGAGAGATGATATTCCCCTCGATCTGCTGTGCCACCAACATAATGATTGCCACGTAAATAACCATAAAGGGATCTTGGAACAAGGCAACAAAAATAGCTGGTATAACAGCAATATAAGGTCCTAAAAACGGTATAACATTGGTCATCATTCCAAATAGCGCTAATACTAGGGAATAATTCAAGTCAATGATCAAGTAACCTATGTAAAGCAAAATTCCTACAATTACACTTACAAGCATTTGTCCTTGTATATACGCAGCAATCGTTTTATCCATTTCTTTAAGGATTTTTAAGATATCGTCTTTTTTGGATTTCGGAAAAAAGACAGTCACACTTTCCGCGAAACGATGGCCATCTTTTAACATATAAAAAAGGATAAATGGGACAAGAACTAGGAGGAAAATCGTGTTGATAAAACCACCTATGACTCCAAAAATCCCAAGAATGCTATCAGCAATGATATTGGCAATATTTCCCACATTATTTTGGATTCTTGATTCTATTTCTTCACTAGCCGTAAGAAATGCATCTTGGATAAAATCTGGGAACATGCTCCGGTTCTCTTGAACATATTTGATCCACTCTGTTATAGTGGAAATCATTGCAGGTAAGTTATTGATGAAATTTTCTAATTGAGTATTAATAATGGGACCTACAATACGGATCAGTCCATAGACAATTAAAATCATGGCTAAGTAGGCAGCAATGATTGCAATCCATCTGGGAACCTTATTTTTTTCAAGAATGCTGACTAGCGGTCTGCATAAATAATAAAGGATACCCGCTACGACGAATGGCAGGAAGATGGTCTGAACCAACACATACAGCGGGGTTAATAAAAATTCATTTAACCTTATGAGAAACACAATTACTAAAAATAAAATGATGGCAATCATTGTTTTAAACCATCTTTTTTCAAGCAATGACATCTATTTATTCACTTCCTAAAACTGACAACTTTATCTTCTTAATGAATATACCAATACTTTCTATGCAAATGCAATTATTTGTCCCTATATAGACGCTTTAAATGGCTTTCGCACAGCAAAAACGGATGGATGAACCATCCGTTTTATTAACATACAGGAGTTGAGTAATGTTGCCTCTATTATTCATAACTGTAATAACAAAAGCGTTTTTCTAGCACCGAGTATCTTGCTGTTATTTTACTTCCTCTCGTTGAGCACTCTTTGCTTCATCTATAAAGTTATGAATCTTTAATTTATCTTTCTTTCCATCTGTTTCAACACCGCTGCTCACATCAACCATAAACGGTTGGCTCATTCTAATTGCTTCTGTCACATTAGCTTCATTTAATCCACCCGCAAGAATAACCTTTTTTCCGTTTGTATTAAATTCTGCTAATAGACTCCAATCAAATTTCACTCCATTGCCTCCACGGTATTTTCCTTTTGGACTATCCAGCAGGACATACTCACAATCATATTCATGTATTTTTTCTAAATCATCACTGCTGCCAACACTTAACGCTTTTATGACTGGAATTGAAAAAGCTTCACAAGTTTCTGGCGGTTCATCTCCATGCAATTGAACGGCTGTAAGACCTGTATATTCTACAATCCTCTTAATATTTTCAACTTCTTCATTGACAAAAACGCCGACTTTTAAAATTTTGTCTGGAAGTTTGTCAATAATCTCTTTAGCGTCCTCTGGAGTAATCCTTCGTTTGCTTTCTGCAAACAAAAATCCTAATGCATCTGCACCTTGGCTGATAGCGTACAGAGCCGTCTCAACATCTTTGATGCCACATATCTTCACCTTCATTTATAAGACACCTCTATCAATGGAAGTTTCATTTCCTTCAATGCTGCCGCAGGGTCAACATGTCTCATGAAGGTTTCACCTACGAGAATTCCATTAGCGCCTGCCTTGACAACTCTTGCTACATCCTCTGGTGTCACCATGCCGCTTTCACTAATCAAGAAATGACCTTCTTTCTTAATCATTGGTGCAAGAGATTCTGTGACGGCAAGGTCCACTTCGAATGTTTTTAAGTCCCTGTTATTTACGCCAATCAGATGGTTCCCCGTTTTTAGCACTCTTTCAGCTTCTTCTTCATTATGAACTTCCATTAAGACCTCAAGGTCCCTTTCAAGAGCATATTGATAAAAGTCATGTAACTGTACATCACTTAATGCCGCCGCAATCAATAATATGATGTCCGCCCCTGCGTTTTTTGCACAATCAATTTGAATAGGATCGATAATAAAATCCTTACATAATATTGGTGCGCCAATCGATGACCTGACTGCTTTTAAATCTTCTAAACTTCCTTTAAAGAAGGGAGTATCTGTTAAAACAGAAACTGCATCTGCACCAGATTCCACATAAGTTCTCGTTTGAATTTTCGGATCGATTCCAGGGTTAATATCGCCTTTTGAAGGGGAAGCTCGCTTAAACTCGGCTATGATGGAGACATCCTTTGCTTTCTCTAAAATCGAGATAAATGATCGCTTTTCACTCCTATTATGACCATCAACAAGTTCCATTCCTTTTAATCGTTCTACTTCCTTCACTTTCTCAGCTATTATTTTATCTAATATCGTTCCCACTCAAATCACCTCTGCCTTATAAGCGTTGCTTTTTTCAATTAAAATTTCTAGTTTCTGCAATGCAGCACCAGAATCAATACTTTCCCTCGCCACTTTTACTCCTTCTTGAATCGTTGAAACTTTACCGTTTGCAAAGATACCAATTCCTGCATTTAATAGAACTGTATCTCGGCATGCTCCTTTTTCACCCTTTAGAACACGCAGCATGATATCTGCATTTTCAGGAGAATCCCCGCCTCTTATTTGATTAAGTTCATAAACTGGGAGCCCAACATCATCAGGAGTAATTGTTAAGTTTCTAATTTCTCCATTTTCCAGTATGGATAAGTGGTTTTCACCCGCCAGTGAAGCTTCATCCGCAAACCCTGCTCCATTTAAAACAACTGCTCTTTTCCGACCCAAATTTTTCAATACTTCTGCCAATACATTTAACAAGTCCCTTCGATATATTCCCAATAACTGTGACTCTAATTCTACCGGATTTGTTAGCGGGCCTATTAGATTAAAAATAGTAGGAATTCGCAAATCTTGGCGGACTTTCACAATCCGTTTTGTTTTAGGATGAACATGCGGCGCAAAAAGAAATGAGATCCCGACTTCTTGGATGAGTTCTTCTGACACTTCAGGAGGCAGGTTTAGGTTTACCCCTAAGTATTCAAGAACATCTGCACTACCTGTTTTACTAGAAACACTTCGGCTTCCATGCTTTGCGACTGGTATTCCCGCAGCTGCTAATACAAAAGCAGAAGTTGTACTAATATTGAAGGTTTTAAGGCCGTCACCGCCTGTTCCGCAATTATCCATCACGTTTGGAATCTTTGTATTAAATCTCAAAGCCTTCTCTCTCATTGCCTTTACCAATCCAACAATCTCATCAATGGTTTCACCTTTAGTTTTTAAACCGATCAGAAATGCGGCAATTTCACTATCTGTCGTTTCTTGTGAGAATAACTGTTCCATCGCTTCTTGCATTTCTACTTCGGTAAATGATTCACGGTCAGTTAATCGTTGTAGATAAGTTTTCATCTTGATTCTCCCCCTTCAGCACTTTCAAGAAATTTTCTAGTAACTGTTTCCCTGTTGCTGTTCCCACCGATTCTGGATGAAATTGCATTCCGTATAACGGATATTCCTCATGCTTTAGAGCCATAATTTCTTGGTCATCTATGGATTGTGCAAGAACCTTAAAAGCTTCAGGCAATGTCCCTTTTTCAATGACTAATGAGTGATAACGCATGACCTCAATATTCTGTTCCAACGATTGAAACAAATGGTCTTCTGTATGTGACAATGCAGATACCTTCCCATGCATAATTTTTTCTGCTTTAACTACATTTGCCCCGAAAGCATAACCGATTGCCTGATGTCCCAAACATATTCCAAGAATTGGGACACGCTTGTATAACTTATTTATAACTTCTACACATATCCCGGCATTTTCAGGTCTTCCTGGTCCTGGTGATAAAACAATTGCTTCTGGATTCATCTCTTCAATGTCCGATATTGTCAGTTGATCGTTTCTTTTTACTATTAGGTTTGCTCCTAATTCACCTAAATACTGGTACAAGTTAAAGGTAAAAGAATCGTAATTATCAATTAGTAAGATCATTTATCTTCCTCCAAAAACGCACGTAATTTATGAATGGTTTCCTCAAACTCTGTTTCGGGAACAGAATCATACACAATTCCAGCACCTGCTTGAATAAATACTTCGTTGTCTTTTATCAATGCCGTTCGAATTGCTAAAGCAAAATCCATGTTTCCGTTTGCTGAAAGATAGCCCACCGCACCGGAATAAACCCCTCGCTTTACTTCTTCTAGTTCATTGATGATTTCCATAGCGCGGATTTTAGGTGCACCAGAAACCGTCCCAGCAGGGAGACATGCAATTAAGGCATCTATTGGTTTATAGTTATTTGTCAACTGTCCGCTTACCTCTGAAACAATATGCATGACGTGTTTGTACTTTTCAATTTTCATATATTTATCAACATTGACCGAACCATACTCACTGACTCTTCCTACATCGTTACGTCCAAGATCTACAAGCATTTTATGTTCTGCTAGTTCTTTCTCATCTGCAAGAAGCTCTTCCTCAAGCTGTTGATCCTCATCCGGTGTTTTCCCTCTAGGTCTTGTTCCTGCAATGGGGTTCGTAATGACTTTATTGTTTTCAGCCTTAATTAAACTTTCAGGTGACGCTCCAGCTACGATATAATCTTCAAAGTCAAAGTAGTACATATAGGGAGATGGGTTGTGAACACGAAGCTTTCGATAAAAGGAGAAAGGGTCACCTTCAATGCTAGCTTTCATTCTTTGCGATAATACAACTTGGAAGATGTCTCCTTCTACGATATACTCTTTTGCCTTTTTAACCATTTCTATAAATCTCTCTTTTGTTATCGAGGATTTATACTGGGAAATCTGCACGGATTGAAGTTCTCCATCATGGCCCCTTTGAATGTCTTCTCTCATTTTTAACAGGCGAGCTCTTAATTTCTTTTCATCCGTATTTTCAAGTAATGGCGTTCCCACTAAGTACACCTTCTGCTTTAAGTGGTCAAATACAACTGCCTCTTCAAACATCATGAAATGAACATCCGGTACATTGAGTTCATCCTTTGGGACTTCTCCAATGTTCTCATAGTGGCGAACCACGTCATATCCAACAAATCCTACAGCACCACCAATAAATGGAACAGGGTGGTCATCTATTTTAATCTCATTTGGCATTAAGCCTTTAATCGCTTCTAACGGTTTTTCCTGTAATACAGTTTCAACATTTTCTTGTACAAGAACAGATTTATCTTTGAATCCTTTAAGTTCAAGTGCAGGTGATGCACCAATGAAAGAGAATCTTCCTGAGTCCTCATGTTTTAGAGAACTTTCCAACAGAAATTTTTTCCTGCCTGATAACCTTTGATAAATAGATATAGGGGTTAATGTATCTCCTTGAATCTCTTCTATTACGATATCTCTTTTTTCTAAAATCTTTGTCATGAATCGTGTCTCCCTTCTTTTGACAAATAAAAAAGTCCTCTACATACACAAATTATTTTGTGCATATAGAGGACGATACGTTTGACCGCGGTGCCACCTCGGGTTGAAACAGACATGCTGCTTCCACTTATGGGTATTAACAAGAACCCAGCACAAAGACTGCTGGTCACTCTCCGCCAAATTTATGACGTATTCTTATACCCTTTCCTTTTAACGGCGGAAACCCGTGTACCCCTACTAATCGTTCAGGGTCCCTCTCGTAAGTCCATTCAATCGAATCGTTCATACCGGTTTACACCAATCCCGGCTCTCTGTAATGAACCTATCCAATTTACTATTCTTACTCATCGATTTGACTATTTAATTAAAATACAAAAAGGGCTTCCCATCCAAAAAGGACGAGAAACCCGTGGTGCCACCTTCATTAGCTAAACTTTAGCTCACTTTAAAGCATCATAGTACAATGTACTATAATACCCGTCTCTTATAACGATGAGACTGTTCGCCAAAGCCTACTTCTTCAAAAATCCGGTTCGGTTTGGAGGCTCTAAAGTCCATTCACTAAAACATCCACACTGATTTCCACCAACCATCAGCTCTCTATCGTTTCCGTTTCAGTTACTACTCTTCGTCATTGCCATGCCTTATATTGTTAATAATATTAAAATGAATTTTTAAAAAAGTCAATAACCTTTATTAAATTATTTTTCACTTTTACTTCATAACCATAATTAATATACGTTTCTTATCATTGCTTTATTCAATATCATTTTCATTGTGTTTAAATTTTATTTTTATACCGAAAAAAGGATTCCATAAAAAGTTAGCCCCTTTTTCAATTAGTTTTTCTATTTAAGACAAATATTAAAGTTATGAAACGAAAAAATTGAAAATAGAAAAGGCGGGGCAAAGATGGATTTTATTGAGAATTCTCTATTGCTTAAAGAGAAAAAGTCCTCAAAGACAAGCTCAAAGGAGAAAGAAAAACAACCTAACAGAGGGGCCATTCTAGCTATATCATCCATCCCACTCGTAATGACATTAGGTAATTCAATGCTGATTCCTGTATTGCCTGTTATGGAGGATAGAATTAATATATCCCCTTTTCAATCCAGTATGGTGATCACGGTTTATTCAATAGTTGCTATTATCCTCATCCCCCTTGCAGGCTTTTTATCTGATCATATCGGCAGAAAGAAAGTGATTATTCCAAGCTTAATTATTACAGCTGTCGGCGGGTTCCTTTCAGGGTGGGCAGCCTGGCGTATGGAAGACCCTTATACACTAATATTGATCGGGCGTGCACTCCAGGGTGTTGGAGCTGCGGGGGCTTTCCCAATCGTTATGCCCCTAGTTGGAGATCTTTTTAAGGATGAAGAAAAGGTAAGCAGCTCCTTAGGTGCGATTGAAACTGCCAACACATTTGGCAAGGTAATAAGCCCCATATTGGGCGCCTTTTTGGCTGGGATAGTCTGGTTTATACCCTTTTTCTCGATACCGATCTTCTGCGCTATTTCGATTTTACTAATGGCGTTTCTTGTTAAAAGGGGAAATACCGAGTACGAACCGATTCCATTTAGAACTTTTATTAAAAAAATCAAAGAGATCTTTAAAAATGAGGGCAGATGGTTGATTTCAGTATTTATTATTGGAATCATTCTGTTTTTTGTACTTTTTGGCGTTTTAGTTTATTTATCAGATATCCTTGAACGAACCTACCATTTTAAGGATGTTAAAAAAGGACTGGTACTCGCAATACCGTTAGTTGCTCTTTGTTTGTCCTCTTTTATTACAGGGAAAGTGATCAAGAAAAATAAAGTACTGATGAAATGGATCACTTTTGGCGGTTCCGTCCTGCTTGCTCTTTCTATTACAGCTTTAAGCTTTTTCGATGGTCTATGGATTCTCATATCGCTGTTTGTTCTAAGCGGAATTGGAATTGGGGCAAGTTTGCCTTGCTTGGATACCCTCATTACTGACGGAATTGAAAAGGAACAACGCGGGACGATCACATCGATCTACAATGCCATGAGGTTTATAGGCGTTGCAGCGGGACCTCCTGCAATAGCACTGTTATTGAAATATTATTTAGAAGGAAGTCTATTCTTCATTTTAGGAGGCATCAGTCTCTTAGCAGCTTTGTTGACCTTTATGGCAATCAAACCTGAGAAAACTGGATAACAAAAAAACGTCACATTGTCTTTCAAATGTGGCGTTTTTTATTAGGATTAAATAGTTGTTTTGATAAACCCGGTTATAAGCTGATTAAAGATCTGCCATTTCTTAGTCGGCAATTGGTGTGAAACCTTTTTAACGATAGCAGACTGAAAATTTATGTGCTTTTTATAGCATCTTAAGTGCTGGTTAACTAAATCTCTTGTACCATACATTAAATATAATGGAGCTTTTAATTGATTGAGACGATCGACACATGAATAATGCAGTGATTCTTCATAAAACCGATACCATGTATGGCGGTCAGCTTTTAACATATGACTGAAAATGTCCTTTTGTAATTGTTTGTTTTTAGTATGACTGTCAGATATGATCTTGGCCAAAAACTCTGGGAAATGTTTTACAAAATACATCCCAAGCAAATGTTCATATTGAAATGCTTTTGACTTAACTTCTGGATAACCGCCAGCAAGTATTACTGCTATAGATCTTTCAGGAAAAGATAGAGCAAATTCCTGAGCCACAAGGCCTCCTGAAGAGTAGCCGCATAAAACCGCTTTGTCTATATTTAACTGATCCATAAGTGTTACTATCTCAGCTGCATAACCAAATATCGATACCTCTTTTGGGTTACCAACAGTGTCGCCATGCCCGCTTAAATCCGGGAAAATAACTCTAAAATGATCAGCTAGGTTTGTCTGATAGAAGAAAACTTTCCTTCCCATTGCAGGTGGATGGATAAAAATAATCGGAATCCCTTTCCCAAGATCATCATAATAAATCTTAATCCCCTTCACGTTACTAACTGGCATGTTCATACCTCCTTTCCACCTAGAAGGAACCTTAACATTAATATGATGTTACCTGTTACTAATCATTAATGTTAAATTAATGAAGTTTTCGTGAACTTAAAGGAGTTAGAAGTTTTTATTTTGAATATAAAAAGAGAGGGAAAACCTCATTTTAAAAAAGGAGAGGAATACGAATGGCAAAGAACGTTTTGATCATTGCTGGTGATGCTGTAGAGGCCTTGGAAATTTACTACCCTTATTATCGATGTATTGAGGAGGGTTATGATGTAAAAATTGCTGCACCTTCAAAAAAGAAACTGCAAACGGTTGTTCATGATTTTATCGGCTGGGATACTTATACTGAAAGTAAAGGATACTTAATTGATTCACATCTTTCATTTGAAGAAGTTAATCCCGAGGATTATGACGGACTTATCATCCCTGGTGGAAGAGCCCCAGAATATATACGTTTAAATGAAAATGTACCAAAAATTGTATCTCATTTCTTTGAAGAGAATAAACCAGTTGCTGCTATTTGTCATGCTGCTCTTATTTTGACCACTGTTAAAGAATATTTGAAGGATAGAGAATTAACTGCATATATAGCTTGTAAACCTGATGTTGAGGCATGTGGTGCAACTTATATTGAAAATACATTGCATGTTGAAAGAAATCTTGTATCTGGACACGCTTGGCCTGATCTGCCAGGCTTTATGCGTGAATTTGTTCAAAAAATGAACCAATAACACTCATCGCAAAAGCATGCGGTTGCTCATTGCCGCATGCTTTTTTAGATTTTCATTATTCGAATAGAATCGCTTATTCGCTCTGTTGCGTAGTATTAAAAAAGTCCCTAACCTTCTTTTCCGGATGCTCTTCATCCTGATTGAGCTTTCCCATTTCTCCATCAGATTCATAACTAAGCTGAAATGACTTATCTTCTTTAGCTTTCTTCATGCTGATCCCCCCTTTTTTACATTAGGATACCCTATTTATGGAAAGCAATATTAATACAATTTTTTCATTTTTACTACGCATCCTCTCAAAAACAAAATTTAACAGCTTTTAAATGTATCTTCATAGCAAAAAATGAACTATATAAGGAGGATGACCATGAAGAATAAAGTTACAAAAAAAAGTGTTTTGGATTTCCGTTGTCATTGCAGGTATTTTTGTCCTATGGGGAATGATTAATCCTAAGGGACTAGGAGAGTCCATGGATGTTGCAAAGTCCTTCTTTCTAGTTAGATTTGGTTGGTTCTACCAATTATCAGCAACATTCTTTTTAATCTTTGCTTTATACCTGATATTTAGTAAATATGGAAAAATAAAACTAGGCAAAGATGAGGATAAGCCAGATTTCAGCCGCCCGACATGGTTTGCACTCCTTTTTAGTGCAGGTATGGGGATTGGTTTACTTTTCTTCGGTGTTTCAGAACCTATTTCACATTTTACAACACCGCCATTAGGTGAGGGTGGCACTAGCGCAGCAGCAAAACAAGCATTAGTATACACCTACTTGCACTGGGGTTTTCATGCTTGGGCCATTTACGCTACGATTGCATTAGGTCTTGCCTACTTTAAGTTTAGGAAGCAGCTTCCGGGTCTAATGAGTGCAACACTTTATCCAATTCTCGGCGACAAAGTAAAGGGACCGATAGGAGTATTCATTGATGTAGTTGCTGTATTTGCGACTATTTTTGGCGTTGCCGCCTCATTAGGTCTCGGTGCTCAACAAATAAATGGCGGCTTGAGCTATTTGACAAATATACCAAATACCTTTCAAACTCAGTTGATTATTATCATTATTGTAACCGTTCTATTCACCCTATCAGCAACAACAGGATTGCAAAAAGGGATCAAGTGGCTAAGCAATGCAAATCTTGGACTTGCTACCCTTCTATTTATAGCATTTCTCATCCTATGTCCAACCGTGTTTGTTCTCGATTTATTTGTCACTACCTTGGGAAGTTATATTCAAAATTTACCAAGCATAGGCTTACGATTAGCACCATTTAACAAAGAAAATGCTGCTTGGGTTCAAAACTGGACAATATTTTATTGGGCATGGTGGATAGCTTGGGCCCCGTTTGTCGGAACCTTTATAGCGCGTGTTTCAAAAGGAAGAACGGTACGCGAGTTTGTGATTGCAGTGTTAGTGATTCCAACAATCGTATGTTGTGTTTGGTTTGCTGTTTTTGGAGGAACGGCAATCTACTTTGACTATAACACCGGTACGAATATCGCTGCCCAAAGCCTTGAAACCGCCATTTTCTTTGTATTTGAGCAACTTCCTTTTTCTGGGTTTTTATCGATCATCACGCTGCTGTTAATTAGTACATTTTTTATTACATCTGCCGATTCTGCTACGTTTGTCCTAGGGATGCAAACAACTAACGGAGGTTTGAACCCTCCTAACAGAGTCAAATTTGTATGGGGAATCATTTTAACACTGTCAGCCATCGTACTAATGGCTTCCGGGGGGCTTAATGCCATGCAGACAGCCATTATTGTCAGTGCATTCCCACTAGCCATTGTTCTTATCTTAATGGCATTTTCAATGGTAAAATCATTCCAAAGTGAGGCTCCTGAAAAAGGAAGGGTTCCTGAGAAGACTAAAAAAGAGAAAGCAGTGGATCAAAGAAAAATGAGACCAACAACTTAAGATTATGTCTAAGAAAACACTAGGGCAATCAGCCCTAGTGTTTTTCGTTTTTTAGCCCTAACTTTTCAAGCGAGGCTTAGTTGGATCACAATCAGGTTGAGGTAGTTTGGTACTCTCGGAAAGTTTTGTTAAATAATAACATTCTTCTCTCATCATATGATCAGCCATGAGTGGCGCAAATGTACCTAACGCCTCCATACTCAATTCTAATTCCTCAATCTCATTAAGAAAATTTTGAAAAAGTTTCATTTCAAGAGAAACCTCCTCGTTAAACCTCTCAAGTGCAGGAAAGGAATCAAGGTTGGTCCGTAAAAAACCTGCCATCTCGACAGCCTTTAAGTAAAACCCTTCAAAATCCTTCGTAAATTCGTCACTCTTCGCTTTTATTTTCTTCTCAATTCTGTCCATATTGTCCGAGATAGCACCAGCATGCCCGGCTCCGTCTAATAACCAGAGTAAATGGTGGTGCAATTCATGAAAAATCGGCGGCTTTTCACCCTTTTTTAAGTACCCTAATAAAAGTTGGTACTCCTCAAGTTCATTAACCATGTGATTTATAAAGGTCGGACCGAGATGAATCGTAATTTTTCCTATGAGATGCCTCTCGATTATTTCGAGCTTGAATTCACGAAGTTTTTCCACTTCAACTTCAGCTTCCATGCTTAATTGAATGATATCCGAACTGTTCACCCTCGAAAGTAATTCATCAAAGATTGTGATAAAAACAGCTGCCCTCTGAATGGCTTCTTTTTCCTGTGGACCTAGTGAATCATGAATAAACCTAGCATGGTCACCTAGCACCTGCAGCCAAAAGGTATGTTCAAATATAGCTGACTCTTCAACGTTTGTCACGATCTCCTCTCCCCTTTCGAACCTCACTAAAATATATCAGAGAAAAAGTTTTTTATGACAACAGTTCACAATAGACTTTTTTCACAATATTGCTCTAGATGTACTCATGATATTTTTAAAAAAGAGCATATTAAAAAATGAAACAAATCACTGTAAATGGAGGAATTGAAATTGTCAAAACAAGGAATGCAAAATAAAGAACAGAGCTCACAACAATTAGCAAAGCAACGCGGTAAAACAGATGTAGAATTTGGCAGTGACTATCAAGTGGGAAATGATGCTTCACAGAGTCAAAAGAAGAGCGGAAAACAAATTAATAAAAAGTAGGCAGGACCAAATATAGTATAAATCTAGCTATGATAGGAGTGAAAAATGATGGATGTGAACAGAGTGAAACAAATTTTATCTTCCTCTGCTGATATTGATGTCAAATACAATGGGACGTCTGTTTGGATTGACGCGCTTAATGAAGATGGCAGGACTGCAACCGTGCACTTAAGAGGCCCATTAGAAGAAAGATCAACTGTAGAAATTTCTGAGTTAGAAGAGGTTTAATAACTATAAAAACAGGGAATAACATTTAATTTGCCATTTTTGGAAGGTTATGATAAAATCAATATATAGATTTACATATTTTGTTGAATACAATATATGGATTTAGTTTATCCTACTCGTGTATATGTCTCTTTTATTTTTCCGTTCCTTTCTAATGGGGCGGATTTTTTTCTGTTATATCGAAAACCTCCTGTGCTGGCCAGGAGGTTTTTGAAGTGGTGGTTAATAGGATTTCGGAAGTCCCAGTACTTTTTCCGCAACAAAGCTCTTGATTAATTCATTTGTAACAGGTGCTATTCTAGGCAGCCTTGCCATCCGATAGATTCGCTCAATATTATACTCCCTAGCATAACCATAGCCTCCAAACGTCTGAAAAGCTTGATCGACAGCCTGAAAACCTGCTTCTGAACCGCGTAATTTTGCCATGTTTGCCTCCGCTCCACAAGGTTGTCCATTTTCATATAACCAGCAAGCTTGAAATATTAATACTTCAGCGGCCCTTAAATGAGAGTAGGCATCTGCTAACGGAAATTGCACTCCTTGATTTTGACCAATCGGTCT
This sequence comes from Robertmurraya dakarensis, assembly GCF_900156875.1. GTDB lineage: Bacteria > Bacillota > Bacilli > Bacillales > Cytobacillaceae > Robertmurraya > Robertmurraya dakarensis. The sequence goes on from NZ_LT707409.1 coordinate 1,860,382, forward strand.
TCCGAATACAATGCGTTCATTGGCGTATTGACATGCTCTTTCAATAGCCCCATACCCCATACCAACTGCTTCTGCTGCAATCAGCATTCTTTCTGGATTAAGTCCATCTAAGAGATAATAAAATCCTTTCCCTTCTTCCCCAATTAGATCAAATTCATCTACTTCTAAATTTTCGATAAAGAGCTCATTCGTATCGATTCCGTTTCTACCCATCTTCTCAATTTCATTAATAGTGATAGCTGATCTGTCCATAGGTGCGAAGAAAAGAGACATACCATCGGTTTTTTTCTTTACTCGATCATAAGGGGTTGTTCTCGTAAGGAGCAGTATTCGATCTGCCTTTTGAGCCTTTGTAATAAATACTTTATGTCCGTTAATTACATACTTATTGCCTTTCCTTTTTGCAAATGTTTCGATACGTGAAGTATCAGTTCCAGCGTTAGGTTCTGTCACTCCAAAACACACATGCAGCTTTCCGCTGGAAACATCCGGCAAATACTTTTGCAGCTGTTCTTTTTTTCCATGATAAAGTAAAGGGTTGGCACCAAACATCGATAAATGTATGGTCGAAGCACCATCCATCCCTGCGGCAGATTTGGCAATTTCCATTAATATAATTACGGCCTCCGTAATATTTAGTCCTGAACCACCATACTCTTCTGGAAACAAAACACCTATCAAGCCTGCCTTCGCACATGTATTCCAAAATTCAGTTGGAAAGATATGTTCCTTTTCAATTCTGCGCCAGTACTCATCATCAAATTGCTTACAAATTTCACGCGTAACTTTCCTCAACATTTCTTGTTCCCCAGTAAATTCAAAGTTCATGATCCGCTTCCCCACCTTTTTTCTCTATCAATACTCTCTATTAATTATTTTTATTTTAATTCTTCCAATATAGTCCAACTTATACCATTAAAAATCATCTAGAGCACAAAAAAACCTCCCGTGTTTGACCGCTAGGAGGTTACTGAAACCCGTTTAATCTTGATTAAGCACTTTCAAGGAAAAGACTTACCATTCCACCGCCGTACTGGTAAGTCGTCTTACGCCTCTAATTCCGGCTATATCTTCAACAAGTTTTTGCATCGCGAGATCCTTCTGCTTCGCCTCAATCATAATATCAAAATCCCGGTCAAGTTCCTTGGCCATTTTTAAGAAAGGCAGAATAAATTCTAACGATACGAAATCAGCATGGGACCGGAATGCTTTTTCTGATTTTGGTGAAGAGATATGAACTTTTGGCACAAGGTCTCTCCCTCTCCAACTATCGAAGATACGCGGAAGTAATTGTGAAAGTTCCTGGTTACCTGTATTTGCCATATGATGATGGTAATCAAACATCATCGGGATATTTTCCTTCTCACAGGCTGCTAGAGTTTCTGCTATATCATATGTTTTATCGTCATTTTCTAAAGTTGTTATCTTTTTTATATGTCTAGGCAGGGATTTGAAATTCTCGTGGAACCTTTTTAATGTTTTTTCTTTATCCCCATAGGCGCCCCCAATATGAATGTTTATAATCCCGCGATCTTCTACGCCCATTGCTTCTAGCATCCTATAATGAAATTCCATATCCTTAACAGCATTTACAGTGACATCTTTACGAGGACTTGTAAAAAGGGTAAACTGATTAGGATGGAAACTAGGGCGCAAATGAAAGGTTCGAACTAAATGTCCAAGTTCTTCCCATTCTTTTTTAAACGGTTTCACAAAGTCCCACATAACTTCTGGATGAGTAGCTAAAGGAACGAGTGAACTAGAAAACCGATAGAGCTTTACTTCATGAGCTATATTATAATGAAGAATCCTCTTCGTATGATCCAAATTTTGAGCAGTCACATCTTTAAGTTTATCCATTCTCTCGTCTTTCGGAAGTGAAGAATAGCGGGCAAATGTTAATGATTTCGAAGGACTTGCATCCCATAATCCCAGTGCGTTTGCTACATAGCCAAAACGAATCTTCATCTACTGTCCCCTTTTAATGGTTTTGGATACGTCCATAGAATTCATTGACAGCTGTGTAACCCTGCTGTTCAAGTCTCCAATTCTTAGCTGCCACTTCGACTAAGCTTGCAATGTCTCTCCCTGGTCGAATAGGAATTTCAAGGTTTGGAATCGAGACATCTAAATAATCAATAACTGCTTTTGGGGGTTCAATTCCATCGTAATACTTCTTCTCGTCCCAAGCAGATAATAGTATGTCTAGATTAATTAAAGTCTCATCCTGAAAAGCCCCAGATCCATAGAGTCTCGGTACATTGATCATTCCAATTCCTCTTAATGATAAAAAATCTCGGTTTGTGCTATCATGTGTTCCAATTAATGTTTCTGGATCAATTCTCTTAAGGATCACTAAATCGTCGGAAATGAGCCGGTGACCCCTCTCTATCAAAGAAAGAGCTGTTTCACTCTTACCAATCCCACTTTCTCCTCTAATTAATAAGCCCACGCCAAAGACATTAACGCACACGGCGTGTATTCCAATACTTGCAGCCAATTCTTTACCTAAATAGTTATTTAACTTACTTATCACATTCGTTGTTTTTTCTTTTGCTCGAAGCAGTGCAACCCCCTCTTCATTACAATGCTTAATCAAATAAGAAAGGCCTTCTTGATTTCTCGTTATGATGATACAGGGTGGATGTTTCTTAATTACATTCCCTATTCTTTCATCTCTTTCTTCTTTTGTTAACGAATGCAAATACGTAATCTCTTGTTTTCCTAAAAGTTGAATCCTTTCACTGGGAAAGAAGTGAAAATATCCTGTTAATTCTAGTCCTGGCCGATGAATATCGTCATTATCAATGACTCGTTCAAGTCCTTGTTCACCCGCTAAAATTTCTAATTTTAATTTTTCTGCTAAGTGTTGAATTGTTATTGTATTCATATTAACACCCAATTTTCATGTTTTATTCGCAAATGAGATTTATTTCTATCTAATCTTTAGTATTTACAAATATATTAGTGACATGCGCCACGCACCTTTTCGAGTACTTTTCAGTATTTACATACCGTTAAAAGGATGAATCTATCCACTATAAATGCTCATAGTCTATCTCCTTTTCACATAGAATGTACAAGCTATCTTTTCGCCGATTGGAGCTGATAACATTGAGCACGAGTATTTTATTTAGTTACATACTGCTGGGATTCACCTTAGCTGCGCCAATTGGTCCAGTTAATTCTGCGAGGTTAGATAAAGGGATCAAAAATGGGTTTTGGCATGCATGGGTTGTTGGTGCGGGTTCGATGATTGCTGATGGGATTTTCATGCTGATGGTTTATCTCGGAATGGTACATTTTTTGGAAATACCTATTATCCAAATATTCCTTTGGCTGTTTGGAGGATTTGTTCTTATATACACTGGCATTGAAAGTATTGTGGGTGCAAATTCAATCAACCTTGATAACCTGAGAGGAAAAGATTCCCTAGCAAAATGTTTTCTAACAGGATTTATTATGTCTATCACGAGCCCTTTATCCATATTATTCTGGCTTGGAATCTATGGATCCGTATTAGCTAAAACCGTTCAGATGAATGGTACAAGCTCTCTTTTAATTTATAGCAGTATGATATTCCTAGGATTGACTCTATGGGATATTCTCGTTGCGGCCCTTACGACGGGCTTCAGGAAATTCTTAAAAATGGGCAGCCTTAAAGCGATCTCTGTCATATCGGGCGCATCCCTTGTAGGATTTGGAGTTTATTTTGGATATCAAGGGATAGTATCTCTTTTTGGATAAACCAATGTTCGCGGGACATACACCAATTTCACCTGCTTTAATACAATACATTGAAATACCTTGAGTAAATGGCTATAGGTGGGGTGAGAGGCATTGTTTTTTCATATAAAAGAGTTACAATATCATGCAAAACCAGAAAGACCAGATCCGCTTTTTGCTAAGCAGTTACAAGAGGTTTTGGGCGGCCAGTTTGGTGAGATCTCGGTAGCATTACAATATTTATTTCAAGGCTGGAATGTTCGCGGTGATGGAAAATATAAAGATTTACTTATGGATACAGGAGCAGAAGAACTAGCTCATATCGAGATGCTTGCGACGATGATCGCTAGGTTATTGGATGGTGCGCCAGTAGGAGACTTAGAGAACGCTGCCAAAGATCCAGTAATAGGTGCTATATTGGGTGGAATGAACCCCCAGCACGCCATTGTTTCTGGTCTAGGGGCAATGCCCGCAGACAGCGTTGGGAATAAGTGGAAAGCGGATTATATTATTGCCAGTGGTAATTTACTAGCAGATTTTCGGGCAAACCTGAATGCCGAATCTCAAGGGCGTCTTCAAGTTGTCAGACTTTATGAAGCTACAAATGACCGCGGTGTTAAAGATATGCTTTCATGGCTGATTGCCCGTGATACGATGCATCAGAATCAGTGGATTGCTGCGATAAAAGAACTTGAAGCTAAGGAGAACGTTGTAGTACCAAGCACTTTCCCAAAAGAATTAGAAAAACAAGAAGTTTCTTACACTTTATTTAATTTCTCTAGAGGAAATAAAAGTGCCGCTGGAAGATGGGCTCAAGGACCAAGTATGGATGGTCTCGGAACATTTAATTATGTGGAAAATCCCGTACCATGTGCACCAAAGCCAGTATTAAAGCCGGCTCCACCATACATTCACGATACACTTCCTCAAGTGATTAAGGGTCCAAAGGGACTTGTTCCTCCAAGTTTCTAAGGACAAACCAGGTTTGAACAACATCTTGTTCTAACCTGGTTTTTTTCATGTAAAATACTCAAGTTTAGCATCAGGAAAATACTCCCTCATATAAGCATAAAGATTTTCCTTAATGTCTTCTTCTTCCTCTTTTTGATAAATGTATTTGCCAATCCCATATTTCCCCCATTTGTACCTTCTTTTCTCCTCATCTAATTCTAGTTTTGTCATCGGATAATTCTTTTCAATTACCCTCTTAGCTGGTTTCGTAAATCGATGTTGAATAAATTCAAAGGTAATATCCTTTCTAGCATCCTTAGGCAATTCTGCGTCCAGTTTTTCAAACATTTCTTTATATCCTTCCTGCCATCCCTCATGTAAATAAATTGGAGCGACGATAAAGCCTAATGGATAACCAGCGCGTGCAACTTTTCCTGCTGCTTCAATTCTTTTTTCTAGAGGGGAAGTACCCGGTTCAAAATTTTTTATGACATATCTCGCATTAACGCTAAATCTGAAACGTGTTTTCCCATTATGCTTAGCATCAAGGAGATGATCGACATGGTGAAATTTTGTAACGAACCGCAGTACTCCAAGGTCAGACTTTCCAAAATGCTCAATAGCTCGTTTTAGTGTATGAGTTAAGTGATCGATCCCAACAATGTCAGACGTACAAGCCGCCTCAAACCGAGTGATTTCAGGTGAACGTTCTTCCATGTATTTATCTGCAGCATCCAATATTTCATCAACATTCACATATGTACGAATGTATGGCTTTGTTCCCATTGTAGTTTGCAAATAACAGTAATGACAATGGCCCATACATCCTGTCGCAAATGGAATCGCGTATTCTGCTGAAGGCTTTGAGGTATCAAATTTTAATGTTTTTCGAATACCTACAACCAAGGTTGATTTTGCAATCCTGTATTTTTGAAAATCACTTTCACCTGGCAAATTTCTAACTTGGTTATGCGAGGTAGTATAGCGGATCTCGACATCCATTTTCTCAAATTTCTCTTTAAGTTCCTGCCCAAGCGGGTATTCTAGGGCTTTCGGTTCAAAATAAACAAGCTGGGGAGAAAAAGGTTTCATGATCGTTGTGTCCCCCTTTAATAGTCACCAAAGTATTGTTGATAGGCTTGCTCAGCTTCATTCTCATTAGCATATACTGCCACTTCATCTGTAAGCGGGTAATAGGTTTCATAAAGGAATAATGCCAATTCATCCGGCCTTTCAGGATTTTTTACTACCGCAGCTTCTTGTATATTTGCCACATCCTGTGTGTGGGGATTTCGATAAAATACGTAAACAACATCTCCTGCTTCATATCCTTGAGTGTAGTCCATAAAGTTCACCTCTCCTTTTTAATAAGATTTTGCCTTTAACTAACATGATTTATGTCTACTTGTTTCTGGAAAAGCGCTAAAACAGTAAAAACCCGAAAATGGATTCCATTCCATTTTCGGGTTTTTACGTTTCTTGAAAATTATTGCTTCATTTGATTGAGATCCGAAAGGCATTCCTGGATAAGCGTTACAGTCTGACTCATTGCAGCGCCACCGCCAAACGCAGCCGAAACTCCTACTGCTTCTAGGATTTCTTCCTCTGTCGCTCCTTGATCAAGACAACCTTTTGTATGATAAATCATACAATACTCATCTTGAGAAAATACACTAATACCGAGTGCAATTAATTGCTTTTGTTTTTGAGATAAAGTGCCTTCCTTGAAACAAGCTTCTGTAAATGCATTAAAATGCTGGGCGATATCTGGCATTTTTTGAGTGAAAGTACCTAACCCGCTTTTGAACTCGTACAATGCCGCTTCTGTATCATTGCGTGGTTCCATTTGTTCCATCATATCCAACTCCATATCTTCAAAATTACATCGTTAGTATGAATCAATTTTCATTAATTATACGAAGAGACCTTGTTTAGAAAAAATTAAAAACCCTCCATATTTCCCGCGGGGAAAACAGAAGGGTCAACTGGCTATTATAGATTTCATATAGGATTAGTTCGCTTTCTTTAAATATTCATTTAGCTGTTTTTCAGTCAAATAATTAATGAATTGCTGGAATTTTAATGATTCCATACCATAGTTTTCACAAGCCATTCTATAAATTTCGTATGCTTCCCAGTACTGTTTCATCTTTTTTCTCCCCTTTTTTGTTATATAACAGATAATGATAATTTATTATAATATATAACAGTAAAGAAGGTGGTGTCAATAGAAAAATTCCCGCAAATTATTAGGAATCAGAAAATGCCCAGTTAAATCTTATGAAAGAATCCATTAAAAAAGCCACCCAATAGATCATCAGGATGACCTTTTGGGTGGCTTATGCTCTAAGTATTTAATTATTGATTAGGCCATCCTTCTGGGATTGCCCCAACATTTCTGCGGTAATATAATAATGGATCATTCTCATTAGCACTTAGTCCAATCACTTCGCCAATATAAATGACATGATCCCCAGCATCAATTTGATTTACCTTTTTGCATTCTAGAACTCCCAACGAGTCTGAAATAATTGGTAATTGATGTTCTGATTGATTCCATGTTACTTTTGAAAAACGATCTGCTTCTTTACCTGCAAAAGTCCAACATGCATCAGCTTGATCTTTTGATAAAACATGTACAGCAAATTTGTCCGTGCTTTGGAAGTCATCAAACATTGAAACCTTACGATCAATACACCATAAAATTAATAAAGGAGACAATGAAACAGATGCAAAAGAGTTTACCGTCATACCCATAGGTTTTCCTTCTTTATTAAGTGCCGTTACTACAGTAACTCCTGTAGGATAGCTTCCCATAATTTGCTTAAACATTGCCACTTGATCTGGAGTATTACTCAATTGCTTAAACCACCTTTCTGAATTCTGCAAAGAAATCGTCAACATCTTAGTTATTCTATTGATGTTCCCTCACTTGCTTGTTTCTCTTCATACCATAATTGAATCTGAGTAAAAATTGAGAAGAGCAGGAAGAAATTCATCGCCCATACACTAATGAAGGGGGTTATTCCGCCAAATTCGATTGTGTAATAACCTTTAAAGAGCATGACAACATATGATTCGATAAAAACAAGTATAAATCCTCCAACACCTGCAACTGCCATTCTAATCATGTCTTTTCTCCCCTTCTTTATAAGTTTCCAAAAAATAGTCCTAACTCTTGAGGTTCTTATCTTGTATGTATGCAAGAGGATATAGGTGCAGTGGTCGATCATCTACCTTAAAATTCACATTTTATACAATTTTATTTCTTATTCTTGATTATATAATTAAACAGTGATTTGTTCAATAAAAAGACACATTTAAAAATAAAAACAAGGCACTAACGATTCATGTTAGTGCCTTGCCATTTAGTTAGGAACGTCCGTCTACGTTACCTTGTGTACCTGGGTCAACTTGACGTGTTCTTCTACCATTGTCTTTCAAAAGATCATTATCAACATCATTGTCAAACAAGTCATTATCTCTATCATTATCTATGTTAAATAAACCGCGATTATTATCATCGTTATCGAACAAGTCATTGTTGTCACGATCGTTGTTTACGTCAAACAGACCGTCGTCATTGTTTCCATTATAACGATTGTTATTCGTACCGTGGCCATCAAGTCCTCTGTTATTGTTATTAAACATGCCATTCTCGTCTGTATCATAACGAACTGGGTCGACATTGTTATTTCTTAGGTCATTATCAAAAACACCATTATTGTTCTGACGATCGTAACGGACAGGCGTTATATGTGTACCGGAGCCATCTGTCTCAACACCATTATTATCAACACCACAGGCTGATAATAGTCCAAGCGACAACATGACAGACGCACCTGAAAGAAGAATCTTTTTATTCATAAGTTGTCCTCCCATTTTTCATTTATGTGAATCACATCTGATTACTGGGTACTATTTTCTTCTCTCGCCTCGCTCGTCTTACAACCTACATGACATTAGGCAGCGATACTTTGTCAGAAGCATCACCTTTTTTTACGAGACATCTTTAATTTGCACTTATCAGACTTGATTAAAGCATGCAGTTTTTGTCTTTGCTGTAAGTTAAAAGAAAAAGTATGTCAGGCATTTCAAATGGGAAAACAACATAATACAATCCAGAATACGCCTTCTTATACAATCAATTTCTTAACCTCCTCTATAAAACGAGCCGGATCAGATAAAACCATATAAGGAAATACACCTTGGTTGGTATGTATGTAAAGCATTCCGTTCAATAATCCTTGTCGGTAGGAAATATCGTGTATTTCTCTCATGAGAAAAACATTCTTGTCTGTAGTAATTTTATCCTGATAGAGGCGGATAAAAGATTTCCTTTTTATAATATGCTGCTCGTTATCAATAATCTTTCGTTCAATAATGGAATATGGTTGTGAATAGATTTTCTCCAAAATTATACCTCCCAAAAGCGGCTGCATCCTTTTTATTTATTGGTTAACTTTTTACAAAGAATTTAATCAATAAAAAAAACACTATTTAAAAATAGTGTTCATCCTGTTTTTATGTTGGACTTTAAGAGTGTTTTCCGGGATTGTTAATAACCTCAAGAACTTTTGTGGTTTGCTCCATTTCGCTATTGCAGATTGGACATGTAGGTTCCTCACTGCTCTTAAAATTGTCACGAACCCAACAATTACATTTGTCAGACTTACAAACCCAAATTTTAGTTTCCTCTGTAACAATTTCTTCTGGATTTCTTCTTCCAAATCCCATCAATAATCACTCCCAATTTGAACTGTGAAAAGATATGCATGAGGATACCAAGAACAAAATAAAAAAATCACACATCATAAAAAGGGCAACAAACGTTTAACTTTTTATGATAAGTGAATTTCCTGTAGGATGCAATACCTTTATATTAATAATACCACTTTTTTGAAAGTTTGTATAGTGATTCATGTAAAATCAAAACAGAGAACATACTAAAAAAGTAAGTCCAACCAGAATTTTACTTTTAGATACGAAGGAGGTATGATGTTGAAAAATAAAAAAAGAACTATGCTTAAGTCCGGTGATATTACTAAAAATGCGACACATCATTTTGCTTTAGAGGATGAATTAAGTTTACAATCAATTCCCTATGCTACAACCATCAATACTTTCTTAAATGAAAAATTGCTCACGGAACAACATGAAAATGATTAAGGCATCAAGAGGACAGATTAAGTGAATATTTTTGTAGTACAAACACCCTCTCAAGAATAGAATGTGTACGAGCATTAACTTACACATATTTCTTGGGAGGGTCTTTCAATGGTCGTTTTTTTTAGTTACGTACTTCTCGGACTATCACTTGCAGCTCCGATAGGACCTGTAAACGCTGCGCAAGTGGACAGGGGCATTAAAAACGGCTTTTTAAACGCTTGGGTTTTAGGCCTTGGATCCGTAATTGCAGACATCGTTTATATGATAGCCGTTTTCTTAGGATTTTCACAGTTTATTGAGATTCCAATTATCAAAGCCTTCCTTTGGCTTTTCGGCTGCTTTGTTTTAACCTATACAGGAATAGAAAGTCTTTATAGTGCTGGAAAATTTGTCAATACCACAAGAACGAATGATGAAACATTGCAAAAATCATTTTTGACCGGTTTCCTTATGTCGATATCCAACCCATTAACGATTCTTTTTTGGTTAGGCATATATGGATCCGTTCTAGCTAAAACAGCCACTACATACAATGAGGAGCAATTACTGCTTTATAGCAGCGGGATTATCTTAGGATTAGTTATTTGGGATATTACAATGGCATGCATTGCAAGCAGCTTCCGAAAGCTATTAACGGCCAAGGTGCTGACTCTTATTACAATCCTCTCAAGTCTTTCCTTAATTGGCTTTGGGATATTCTTTGGATATGAAGCCTATAAGTTATTTTTCTAACGGCGATGCAATCGATGGACACGCAGCATATTCGAATGGCGTCCTCTGAGCTCCTTTTTCTTTTTCTTACGAAGAAAGTACAGGATGGTACTCGCAGCTAAGATCACGAATACAAATGCCAAGCTGACAAAGAGACCAGGTCTGCTTGCTTTTTCTAACAATGTTCCGCTTACTGCCAGGGCAATCAGAATCATCCCGATCACTCTCTTAAAATGGTCAAAGCGGGTGAAGTCAAGAAGTTTCGGTGCTGAAACGAGGACAACCAGCCAATTATACAGCAGCATAAGTCCCGCAGCTGTAGTAATGTACTCGTATATCCGCCCAGGCATTAATAAAGCCATGATAATCGATACAACTAATCCTGATACTGTCAGCCCCAATGCAAGTGTCGGGACTTTTAATTTTCCCTTTCTAGCAAAGACAGCTGGAGCATCATTCTCTTCTGACATTGTGACAAGCATTGATGTTACCGCAAATAAAGATGCGGCCATGGTCGAAAATCCAGCAATAATTAAAGCAGCATTAAAAACATGAGGAACGAATGCAAGGTTGTTATATTCATGTAACGCAGAAACAAATGGGCTTTTCTTATCAGTGAACTCTTTCCACGATATCATGGTCACAGCTATTCCTAAAGACACTATATAAATAGTTGTAAGAACAATCAGCATGACCTTTCCAGCTTTTGGTGCATCATCTTTACTTTTTAATCGCGTTGCCATAATCCCCATTATTTCTATGCCCCCAAAGGCATAAAAACCAAAAATAAGCGCAGCCCATAATCCCATTACTCCATTTGGCATAAATTCATTAAGTGATCCTGGAACTGCTTTAAATCCTTTATCACCATCCACAATACCAAAAATAGCCAAAAGGGCAATTATAATGAACATCAAAATAGCAGAAATTTTTATAACACCAAGGAGGTTCTCAATTTTCTCAAAACCTTTACTGCCTAACAATACAACAATAATTCCAAGCACCGCATAGATTGTAGACAAAACCCATAAAGGAATATTATCAAACCAAAATTTTGTGAAAATCGATAGGGCTGTTAGTTGGCTGCCGATAATCAACATCTCTGACACCCAATAAACCCAGCCGCTAGTGAATCCAAGTGACGGACCATATGCTTTTTTTGCGTACGACCGAAACGAACCTTTTTGCGGATCTTTGGCAGACATCCTTCCTAAGGAGTCATAAACAATATATGTTCCAATTGCAGCGAGAAGAAACACAATCACAACAGACGGTCCGGTCATCTCGATTGCAATCGCAGACCCTAGAAAGAATCCTGTTCCAATGATACAGCCTACACCGATCAGGGAAAGCTGCCACCACTGTATACTCCCGCCATTTTCTGTTTTTTCTGCACTCATATTTATTCTCTCCCTTACATTAAGGTTGTGATAAAATTACTAATACAATCATTCTTAATGTTTCCTAGTACGGAGAAAAAATGTTCTTGATCATAAAAAAGAATGGATACAATTTGCTTCTTATAAATTTCTGCTTTTATAATTAACGCAAAATGTATAAAATAGTAATGTTTCTAATTAATTGAGAGGATGAATAAAATGGAGATTACAGACCATAGCTTAGAGAGACTAGAGGATCCATTTGGTATACTAACTGGAGATCGTTATGAATATTTCTTACATATAAATGTAGACGAAGAGGATGAACTTTATACGGAGAATGGATTACAAATAAAAGTTCTCTATGTGGTTGATGAAAAAGGAAAACGCATTTCCCATTATAATATTATTGAAAATACAACTGAAAAAGTGCTTGACTTTGAGCTTGAAGAGGACGAGTTAGAGCTAATTGAAGCTTATTGCAGGGAACATCTTCAAGAAGAAGAGTAAAAGAGCCTTCGCTCTTTACTCTTCTAGATTTTTTCCTTCTTCAATAATATGGTACATAAGATGCGCTAAATGATGAATAGGGCCATATTCTTCTTCCTCTTCTTCACTTTCAGCTTGGAATTCCAAACCATTTAAATGCAGTGCTGCAAATTCATAAAAATCCCTTAGTTCAAATAAATAACAACCGGACGGTTCCTCCTGCTCCTCCTCATAGTGCAAGACTAGATAAGAGACATTCCCGTCTTTATCTTCACCATCAAAATACACAAAAAGACCTATGTTTGTATCCAATTCAAATAAATGGCGCGTACCGCCATCGGTAACCCTGTTGAAATCTTCTTCATTTAATTTTTGGACGTTCATCGCATCAACTTGATCCTCTTTGTGGAAATTCACTTTAAAACTTTTCATCTCTTTAACACGTCCTTCTTTATATAAACAAACTTTTCAATTTAAATGTTTTCGTAAAGTGAAAAGAGTCCCAAAGAGGGACTCAGGACTCAGGTAATTAAACCTTATGATTTCGTTACATTGACTGCTTGCGGCCCGCGTTGACCTTCTTCAATATCAAAGGAAACTTCTTGACCCTCTTCAAGGGTCTTAAACCCTTCAGTTTGGATTGCAGAGTAATGAACAAATACGTCTTCTCCGCCTTCCACCTCAATAAAACCGAAACCTTTTTCTGAATTAAACCATTTTACTTTACCAGTTGCCATTCATAATCCTCCTAAAATTCGAAAACGTTTGATGATCACTTATGTATCACCACATCTATATTTTGCCTAATTTTAGGTTTTTAATCCGTTATTTTTAAATAATTTTTTTGTTTATTGGTTTTTCTTGCGATTTCTGCTTCCGCCGCCCCTATCTGACCTTCTATTTCGGTCATTTGAACGTCCGCTTCTATCTCTGCTATTATTACTGCGGCCTCCAAATGACTTTGGCTTTTTATTACGGAGAGGTGCAACAGCAGTCAATGTAACTGGTGTTACATCCGGCTCTTTCGTTAATAATTTTAAAGCAGCAGAAAGTAATGATACAGAATCCATATCTTCAAGCATGCTCTCAGCAGCCCTCTTATACTCTGCATTCTCTCCATTTTCGATCACTCTCATAAGCTTTGAAATAGTCGCCTCTTGATTTCCTGCGATTACTTCTTTAAAAGTCGGCACTTTCTTTTTGGTCATCTTCTTTTTAGTCACTTGCTCAATGATTCGCAGGTGATCAATTTCCCTAGGCGTAACGAATGTATAAGCTAGCCCTTTTTTTCCAGCACGCCCTGTTCGGCCAATTCTATGCACATAGCTTTCTGGATCCTGAGGAATATCAAAATTATAAACATGAGTTACACCGCTAATATCAAGCCCTCTGGCAGCAACATCTGTTGCAACCATTATTTCAATCGTTTGATCTTTAAAACGACGGATAACTTGATCACGTTTCGCTTGAGGAATATCTCCATGAATTCCCTCAGCTGAATATCCTCTTTTAATTAATCCTTCTACGACTTCGTCTACACGCTTCTTTGTTCGCCCAAATACAATGGCCAAGTCAGGTGAATCGATATCTAACATACTCGTAAGAACATCAAACTTTTGTTTCTCATGTACTTCTAAATAATATTGTTCGATGTTCGTCACGGTCATTTCTTTTGCTTTTACTTTCACCAGCTCTGGCTCAACCATAAACCGTTCTGCAAGAGATTGAATTCTCTTCGGCATTGTAGCAGAGAACAGCAAGGTTTGACGACCTTCTGGAATATCTCCTAAGATCCTCTCAATATCTTCAATAAAGCCCATATTAAGCATTTCGTCTGCTTCATCAAGTACTACCATTTTGATTTGATTTAACCGAATCGTTCTTCTATCAATATGGTCAATCAGTCTCCCCGGGGTAGCGGCAATAATCTGCGGTTTCTTTTTTAATGATCGGATTTGTCGATTGATATCCTGCCCTCCGTAAATTGGCAATGTACGGATGCCCTTAACTTGACCAATCCGATTAAGCTCTTCTGCCACTTGGACAGCTAATTCTCTTGTTGGTGCAATAACAAGTCCTTGTATTCCGCCATCAACCGTGATTTTCTCAATCAACGGCACACCAAAAGCAGTTGTTTTCCCAGTCCCTGTTTGAGCTTGACCGATCATGTCCCTTCCATTCAATGCAATTGGAATAGATTGTGCCTGTATTGGGGTAGGCTCTTCAAACCCCATATTTAAAACTGACTTCTCTAACTCTTTACTTAAACCAAAATCAGCAAATGTTGTCAAAATAATTTGCCCTCCTTTTTGTAACTTGCAATTAAACTTTTTACAAATCTCTACTTTAATTTTCCTTAAAAATAAGGTTTTCAAACGTAGGAGATATTGTTAATATCCCCTAAAAAACCTCTCTACAAATAAAAAGGTGATGCATTACTATATTGCATCACCTAAACAATGTAATATACTTTTGTTGTTATTGCTAAAACTTTAGCGTCTTTCTGCTGCATCAACTGTATGTTTTAAAAGCATTGAAATCGTTACCGGCCCAACGCCTCCTGGCACTGGAGTTATTGCTGATGCTTTTTCATAGCAGGACGAGTAATCGGCATCCCCAATATTCCCTGGATTATATCCAGCATCAAGTACCACGACACCATCTTTTAGCCATTCACCCTTAATAAAGTTAGGCTTTCCTACAGCTGCTACAACGATATCTGCCGTTTTTAAAAATTGTGGTAAATCTGTTGTACGCGAGTGACATGTTGTTACTGTTGCATTTTCATTTAACAAAAGAGCTGATACTGGTTTACCTAGAATTGGACTTCTGCCAACAACTACGGCATGTTTCCCTTCAGCATCTATATTATAATGCTTCATGATTTGAAGTATCGCAGCCGGTGTGCAGGATGGATATAATCCAAAGCCTAGTGCTGTTTGGCCATATCCCCAGCTTGTTACACCATCAACATCTTTTTCCACGGAAATCGCTTCAAATGCTTGTCTTTCATCAATATGATCCGGCACGGGATGTTGCAGAAGAATCCCATGAACACTTGAATCTTCATTTAGTTCATGAATTGTATTCAGTAACTCTTCCGTTGTTGTTTCTTTCGGTAAGTGTATTTTTCTTGATTCAATCCCTAAACGATTGCAAGCATTACCTTTCATTTTTACATATGTAGCTGACGAAGGATCATCACCCACTAAAATCGTTGCCAGACATGGTGTAATATTCTTTTCCTTTAGAGCTTGAATTCTGCTTTTAAGAGCATCTTTCACTTCGTTTGCAACTACGTTCCCATCTAAAATCAACTTTTCAGTCATGTATATTTCCTCCCTGAGTATTAAAAGTAGGCAAGGCATCCTCACACTACTCTGCCCAGACGACCGGCTATACACTCGCGCAGCTCCACTGTGGTCTATTCCACTATTGTCGTCAGTTACTACGGAATCTTAACAATAATTTTCAATTTCATTATACCAAAAAACACAGATATTACAATGCAATTTATATACTAATGTTCGTATATTAAAAGGACAACAAAAGTTGTCCTTTATTGATATTTTTCTAAAATGGTTTGTTTGGTTAAAACCCAAAACAACGAAAGCCCTGCCTCTCTTTCATCTTTACGGTTCCTAGACCGCGCCAGTAGGAATCAGGTTATTTTTCATCATATTTGGAATAAATGCTCCAGAGGTTTTTGCTTCAATATGGTTAAATTAGAAAACAAGTTCTTGAAGATATAGAAATAATAAGGGGATGTGGAGGTTATAGCTATTTAACTATAGGAATGCAGATTAAAAATTTCTTCCTCAAACGATTCTTTATTACTCTTTTTCTTTATAGAGCATACATGCCCAAATAACTTTCTCAAATACGAGAAAGTAACATACCTTTCAAATACCAAGACTTTTATTATATAACAAATAAATATTTTTGTCTAGGGTTTAAAAAAACTCTCCTAAAAAGGAGAGTTAAGAAATTTTTTCTTTATTATGCAGGTCAGCTGGAACTGCTGCATCAAGAAGTGCAGAAGCTAATTCATGCTTGCAGCGCATCTTTACATCATTTTTCCAATTAAAATAATCCGCCATGTATTGAATAACTGCATCTTGATAATTTCTCACTAGCGATATATTAAAGAGAATAGCACCTGTTCTACGGTTGAAGAAGTCGACAGGAGTAGCAACCATTTCATAATCCAAAGCATATTTTAATTTGGCAAACAATGTAACAGGAAGACGGTATTCTTTTGAGCTCTCCTGTCCTTCTTTTATAATGTCAAAGACAACAGGGACATTTGAACCATAAGTAGACGCTAAATGAGAAGCCTCCTCTTTGGAAAGACCAAGCTCCGTCCCAATTTTTGTTTGCTCAGACACGTACTTCTCAAAGTTAGAAGAACCGCCAACGTCACCACCTGAAATAGGCATGTTTTTCGTTTTACATTTCGGATAAACTCCATTTCCTTCTTCTTGAAGTTTTTTCGCTAATAAGTCCACAATGGTTTCAGCCATTTTACGGTATCCTGTTAATTTACCGCCGGCAATGGTTAACAATCCTGATTGTGATTCCCAAATTTCATCTTTACGAGATATTTCAGATGGATCTTTTCCTTCTTCATAGATTAATGGACGAACCCCTGCCCAGCTTGATTCAATATCATTTTCAGTTATTTTTGCATCAGGGAACATATAATTGATCGCCTTCACGATATAATCCCGGTCTTCTGATGTCATTTTAGGAATTGCAGCATCCTGGTCATAGAATGTATCTGTTGTTCCTACGTATGCCTTGCCATCACGAGGAATAGCAAATACCATGCGTCCGTCTGGAGTATCAAAGTAAACAGCTTGCTTTAATGGAAATCTAGATTGATCGATGACAACATGAACACCTTTTGTCAATCGAAGTACTTTTCCGGCTTTAGACTTATCCTTCTCACGAATCTTGTCTACCCATGGACCTGTGGCATTAATGATTTTTTTCGCACGAATTTCATACTCTTTTCCAGTAAGGAGATCCAAAACATGTACCCCTGCAACTTTTCCATTTTCATAGATTAGTTCCTCTACTTTAGAGTAGTTAAGAGCTATAGCGCCTTTATCAATCGCAGCCTTCATCACTTCGATAGTGAGCCTTGCATCGTCAGTACGATACTCAACATACTTACCGCCGCCTTTAAGATCCTGCTTTTTCACAAGAGGTTCACGCTCAAGAGTTTCCGCAGCAGTAAGCATTGTTCTTCGTTCACTTTTCTTAACTCCTGCCAAAAAGTCATATACTCTCAAGCCAATTGAAGTGGTAAATTTCCCAAAAGTACCGCCCTTATGGAATGGCAGAAGCATCCATTCAGGTGTAGTGACATGCGGACCATTTTCATAGACAACCGCTCTTTCTTTTCCAACTTCTGCAACCATTTTCACTTCGAATTGTTTTAAATAACGTAATCCACCGTGTACAAGCTTTGTTGATCTGCTTGATGTCCCTGCAGCAAAGTCTTGCATTTCGACTAAAGCCGTTTTGATTCCCCGGCTTGAAGCATCCAATGCAATCCCTGCACCAGTAATCCCGCCTCCAATTACAAGCACATCATATTTTTCTGTTTTCACTTTATTAATCAATTTATCTCGGTTCTTGTTTGAGAAGTTCATTGTTCATTTCTCCTTCGTATTTAAGGATTTCGCTCAGGGGAAAGAAAAAAGACCACAAAAAGCACTATCGACATACCGATAATGTTTTTGTGGTCTCTCCGTTTCTCCTACCGAGCTATTAACTTAATTTTATTATACCATACAATATTACATTTTTAAAAGCCTATTTTTTTATTTAAAAGCCATCGCGGCGCGTACCGCTTTTTTCCAGCCACCATAGAGCTCTTCACGAACGTTTCCATCCATTGTTGGCTGGAAAGATTTATCGATAGACCATTGCTTAGCAATTTCCTCTTGGCTGCTCCAATACCCAACTGCTAACCCAGCTAAATAAGCGGCACCTAGCGCAGTTGTCTCATTTATTTTTGGTCTTTCTACCGGTACATTTAATAAATCTCCTTGGAACTCCATTAAAAAATCATTTTTAACAGCCCCGCCATCAACACGTAATGTTTTTAACTCTATACCAGAATCTGCTTCCATTGCCGCTAAAACATCCTTCGTCTGATAAGCTAATGATTCTAACGTTGCTCGAATCAGATGTTCTTTCTCTGTTCCGCGAGTTAAACCAAAGACTGCTCCTCGCACCTCACTGTCCCAATACGGCGTTCCTAATCCTACAAACGCAGGAACAACATACACACCATCCGTTGACTCTACTTTTCTAGCATATGCCTCACTATCCTTTGCATCCTTGAACATCCTTAATCCATCGCGAAGCCATTGAATAGCTGACCCAGCTACGAAAATACTGCCTTCTAGTGCATATTCCACTTTACCGTTTATTCCCCATGCAATCGTGGTTAGCAATCCATGTTTAGATGTTACAGCCTGATCCCCTGTGTTCATTAGCATAAAACAACCCGTACCATAAGTGTTTTTTGCCATTCCTTCTTGATAGCACGCCTGTCCGAATAACGCAGCCTGCTGATCACCTGCTGCACCAGCGATTGGAATTTCTTCACCGAAGAAATGGTGTTGTACTGTTTTTCCATAGATTTCAGATGATGGACGAACCTCTGGAAGCATATTTTTAGGGACATTTAATATTTCCAACAGCTCTTCATCCCACTTTAGATCATGAATATTATACATAAGTGTTCGAGATGCATTTGAAAAATCCGTTACATGTGCACTTCCGCCAGAAAGCTTCCAGATTAACCATGTATCAATCGTACCGAATAACAACTTGCCTTCCTCTGCTCTTTGTCTAGCTCCATCAACATGATCTAGGATCCATTTTACTTTTGTACCAGAAAAATAAGCGTCAATTAACAAACCCGTTTTTTCACGAAAAATATCACTATATCCTTTTGTTTTTAGTTCTTCACAAATCTCACTTGTCTGTCTTGATTGCCAAACAATCGCATGATAGATTGGTAATCCTGTTTCTTTATCCCAAACAACTGTTGTTTCACGTTGGTTTGTAATCCCAATCCCAGCAATTTGTTTTGCTTCAATATTTGCTTCAGATAATACAGTAGCAATAACAGATAGAACCGAGCCCCAAATTTCATTGGCATTATGCTCGACCCAGCCCGGCTTTGGAAAAAGCTGTGTAAACTCTTTTTGTGCGGAATGAACAATTTCCCCTTTTTTATTAAATAAAATAGCTCTTGAACTTGTTGTTCCTTGATCTAATGATAGAATATATTGTTCCATTTCAAGATTCCCCCTAAACCCATATGTTTCATCATGCTGCATTTTTTGAAATGTCTATTTTAGCACTTTGTAGTTTTCCTAGTAAACTTATAAGCACAAGAATCACTGCATTAATGGCCAAAACAATCCAAAAAACGGAAGTGACTTCTTGTAAATAAAAAGCTTTATAACATATTGCTCCTAGTGACCCCCCCATAATAGGTCCAATCACCGGAATCCATGCATAACCCCAATTCGAACTCCCTTTCCCAGGGATTGGCAATAAGAAATGAGCAATTCTCGGTCCTAAATCACGCGCAGGATTAATGGCATAGCCCGTTGTTCCACCAAGAGACATACCGATCACAACAATTAATAGACCTACTGCGATCGGATTTAATCCTTCTGTAAATTTATTTGCTCCTATAAATAATAATCCCAAAACAAGAATAAAAGTACCAATTATTTCACTTAAAAGATTAGAAAATGTATGTGGTATTGCAGGACTTGTTGCAAACACTCCAAGCTTGACAGCTGGATCATTGGTAACTTTCCAATGTGGCAAATAGTGCAAAAAGACGATAGCAGCCCCTGCTATAGCTCCTAGCAGCTGAGCTAGAATATATCCAGCCACATCGTTCCATGCAAAACTTCCTTCAATTGCTAAAGCAATTGTTACGGCTGGATTTAAATGTGCACCGCTGATTGAACCTACTGCAAATACTCCCATTGTAACAGCTAGGCCCCAGGCAATCGTAATTACAATCCACCCAGCGTTGTTAGCATATGATCCTTTTAGCGATGATCCCGCACCAATTCCAGCACCGAAGATAATAAGTATCATCGTACCAAGAGCTTCTCCCATGTATGGTGACATTTGTTTCTCCCCTCTACCAAATAATACTGTTCAGGAAAATAAAAAAGGAGATTCACATACAGCTATACCATTGTGGTATTACCTGCGTGAATCTCCTTATCTCCGTCACAATTATTAACTTGTCTTTAGTATATATCCTTCTGTAAACGCTGTCAACAAGTTGCTTCTAAAAATTTAAACCAAATCCCAAAGATCGGTTTTCGAAGTGGTAATTGCGGTTGCTCCAGCATTTAGAGCATTATGTACTTCGTCAGCAGTACGGATTAGTCCGCCTGCAAATATCGGTGTTTGTAAACGTTCCTTTACTTCTTGAATCATCCATGGCATTGCTCCTGGTAGTACTTCAATATAATCTGGCTGTGTTTTCTCCATTAATCGATAACTTTTCTCCAGCGCATGTGTATCAATCAGGAAAATTCTCTGAACAGCCACTACCCCTTTTTGCTTCGCTTTTAAAATGACGCTTGATTTCGTTGATATGAGTCCATATGGTTTAAACTCTTGGCATATATATTCAGTTGCATAATCATCATTCTTTATCCCATGGATCATATCTACATGATAAATCATTTTTTTACCGTATTGCTTTGCCATTTGGCTGATATTTTTTAACTGTGCAATATGCATTTCAAGGAAAACACCAATTTCATAAGGGCTGTTGAGAAATTTTTCAAACTCTTTCATGCTTGATGATGCAGGTAGTATTTTTTGGTTCATTTTCTAACCCCTAACGATGATTTTGTTGGATTAAATACGTTTCATATACCTTTAGATTGCTATAAATAAGCTCCAAAGCCGGTGCTTCAATGCCGTACTTTTTCGTGTATTTTAACAAATACTGAAAGAAATGATCTGCCTCAACCGGCATCCCCTTTTCCATATCTCTTTGCATCGAGGATTTCATTTCATAACCAATAGCATTAATTTTCTCCAATTGTGTTTCTTTCATTTCTTCGGAGATCGGTGCACCGATTTTCTGCATAATGGTCACAACTTCATTGATAATACGCCTAAGCATCTTCTCTCCTTCTTCTGTCTCGCGAATTGGACCAATCGGTGTACGCATTAATGTGGTTGCCCCTGACATAACTGAAATAAATAAATATTTATTCCACATTTCTTGCATAATCTTATCACTGTATTTGAAATTAGCTTTTGTATTCGAAAAAGTACGCTTCAGCTCTTGGATCCTGCTCGTCTCTTCTCCAGATCTCTCCCCAAAAACAAGATCATGACTTGAGCTTGTCTGGATAACCTTGCCATTAGAATCTAGCGTCGTTTCTATAAAACAAAGCCCCCCTAGAACACGTTCTTCACCAAATTTTTGTATCAAAACCTCAATATGGGAAATTCCATTCAGTAATGGCAGAATTATTGTGTGTTCCCCTGCAAAAGGACTGATGTCTTCGATCGCACTCTCTAAATGGTAAGCTTTTGTTGAGAGAATGATAACATCAAATGGATTCACTTTTTCATTACTGGTGATCATTTTAGGACTAAAGGATATATTCCCATGAACACTATCGATAACTAGTCCATTTTCCTTTAGCTGCTTCTGTCTATTTTCCCTAACTAGAAAAGTAACATCCTCTCCCTTTTCTAATAAGCGGCCTCCAAAGTATCCGCCGACGGCTCCTGCTCCTACAACTAATATTCTCATCATTATGCCCTCCATATTTTTCAATTTGCAGCTGATTCATTAATCAAAATTATTATTTCATAGACAAACTCATATTCCAATCCACAAGCTTTTTAAATTTCAAGCCTTGCCCTCAGTGCTTTGGCATAGTTCCTGCTGACAGACAGAAGCTCATTCCTGCCGGTTATCTCTAGCTGATATGCGCCATTAAACCAAGGAGTAAGTCTTTTTACATAATCCAGATGAACAAGGTAGCTTTTATGAATACGGAAGAAATGGTAATGATGTAACTTTGCTTCAAAATCCTTTAAAGATGTTTTAACTTCGTATTCTTTATCTGTCGTCACAATTTTCGTTACCTTTTCTTCTCGGCTAAGATAAATAATTTCATTTGGGTCTAAATAATAAATTTCCCCATCTTCTTCTATAGCAAGCTTCCCTGAACTGGCTGTTTTCTCGAATGAAACTCCCAATAATAAGTTATTCAAACGGTGAACCGTTTCAGAAAGCTGGTCTTCATCAAAGGGCTTCAGTAAATAATCAACCGCTTGATATCGAAAAGCCTCTGCCCCGAACTGAGGATAAGCAGTAGCAAACACGATTTTTGGTACCTTCTTTAGCTCCATTAACGATTTAGCTGTTTCTAGGCCATTTAGTCTAGGCATCTCGATGTCTAGGAAAACCGCATCTGGCTGGAGTTTTACTGCCTTTATAATTGCTTGTTCCCCCGAATCCGCTTCTCCGACAACTTGTATGCTTGGGTAGCCATTTAATAGATGTATCAGTTCCTCACGACTATAGCGTTCATCATCGACTACTAAAATCCTCATAACCTTCCCCATTTAGATTTCCTCCAAACTTCTTTTCTCCTTGTCATCGCAGGGGATCAAGAATCCAACACTTGTTCCCTCTCCTTGTACACTTTTTATTTGCAAACCAGATTCCTTTCCAAATAACATCATCAATCTTCGATTAACATTATAAGTACCAATTCCCGCACCTGAGCTGTCTTCAGATGTTAATATCGTTTTCCCTAAGCGTTCAATCTTACTGCTTTCTATCCCTTCACCATTATCAATGATTTCAACTTTTATTGCTTGACCTATATTTTTTATCTTTATTTCTATTTTACAATTCTGGTCCTTTTCTTTAATGCCGTGTTTAATCGCATTCTCAACAAGAGGCTGAAGGGTCAGCGGAGGAACTCGCGTGAACAGTACGTCCTCATCAATATCATAATCCACTGTTAATTTATCAATGAACCTCGTCTCTTCAATGGCCAAGTAAGCTCTCACATGCCTCAGTTCCTCTGAAAGGCTTGTCCATTCCTGTGTTGTTGCTGTGAGATTCTGCCTGAAAAAATGGGACAAAGATATCAATAGTTTTCTAGCTTTTGCTGGCTCCAAACGAATGAGAGATACAATAGTATTTAATGAATTAAATAGAAAATGCGGACTAATCTGTGCTTGAAGAGCTTTTATCTCTGCTTCCTTCGCAAGCTGTGAAACTTTTTCCACCTGAGAAACTTCGATTTGATAACTAAGGAGCATACTTAGTCCCTTCATTAGTTCTACATTGACATTTGTAATTTCCTTTTCTGAAGGAAAATAAAACTTGAGAGTACCAATGGTTTTATCTCCTTGTTTCAACGGACCAATTAACACCGCTCCAAGCGGACAATTTAGATGATTGCATTGAATTTCATCTCTGCCAGCAATCACAAGTTTCCCTTCTTTGATTACTTTTTTCGTAACATCTGTTTGAATGGAGAAATTCGGAAAATGATGGTCATTTCCTACTCCGACATGAGCTAATATCCTTGTCTCATCTGTTATCGCAATAGCACTGGCCTTTACTTCTTCCTTTAAAATTTGACAGACAGCTGCAGCAGACTCACTAGACATTCCTTTACGAAGGTAACTTAATGTTTTCCGAGCAATTCGAAGCGATTTCTGAGCTTGCAAGGCTGCAGCTTTTTCTTCCTCATTTACAACATTTCTTATAATAAATAAAAACAGGGCACATCCGACTCCATTTGCAAATATCATCGGAACACCAATATTCTCAACAAGTGTCAGCGCTTTATCAAAAGGTTTTGATAGCAGCAGAATAATAATCATTTGGAGCGTTTCCGCCAATGCTCCTATTAGAAAAGCAGAAGATAGCTTTACATGTTTGTTTTTTCGATAAAAGAAACTTGCGATTACTCCAGCAACAATCGTAGCTAATCCGCATGATAACGCAGTAAATCCACCAAGAGTATAACGATGTATTCCCGCTATTAAGCCTGCCCCAAGCCCCAATCGAAATCCTCCGAACAAACCAGCAAGTACCACACCTATTACACGTGAATTAGCGATCGCTTCATCCTCGGAAAGCTGGACTCCCCATCGATCAAAATATAAGGAATCTGTGTGAAACGTTAATCCTGTATACGTCCCAATAATTCCAAAAAAACCAAAGAATAATGCCGCTTTCACTAATTGACGAGAATCAAGCGCATCTCGATAAATCATATCCCGAAAAAAACGAAATCTAGTCAATATGAAGGCAATCATCACAATAATACCCAGACGTTCAAACATCGTCATGAACAAATCGAACATACTTTAAAGTTCTCCTTTTCATTTCAATAAGAGAAGTATATTTTATCTATTAAAGTATAGCAGTTTTTTCTAAAAAAACGTTATTGCAACTTTGCAATAACGTCCCAAACATAAATTACGCTTCTTTTTTAATTTTTGTTTTTGTTTTTGTAGTTGATCGTTTTTTCTTCGCAGCAGGTTTTCCTTCAGTTTGAGCAGGCTTTGTTTTGTCAATAGAAGCTTGTAAGGCAGCCATCAAATCGGTCACATTTGATTTCTGTTCCTTTTCCACCGGTGTGACCACTTCTTGACCATTACGTTTCGCTTCAATTAATTGGAGCAGGGCAGTACGGTATTCATCTGTATACTTTTCAGGTTCAAAATCTGTCGTTAATTGATCAATGAGCATAATCGCCGTTTCAAGTTCCTTTTTCGTTATTTTATCTTCGGCTGGGACATTAGGAACATCTCCGGCCTTACGTACCTCATCCGGATAATGAATGGTCTCCATGACAAGCGTGTTTTCATGAACACGAATAATCGCCATCTGTTCTTTTGAACGAATGATTATTTTAGCAAGACCGACTTTTTCGGATTCTTCCAAGGCTTTCCGCAGGAGCGAATAAGCTTTTCCCCCTCCTTCACTCGGAGACATATAGTAACTTCGGTTGTAGTAAATGGGATCAATTTGTTCCATTTTAACAAAATCAATAATTTCTACCGCTTTTTCCTCATTTTCCTTCTTAAGATTTTCTAGTTCTTCATCATCAAGAACGACAAACTTTCCTTTTGCATATTCGTATGCTTTAACGATATCGTCATTATTTATTTCTACTTCACAAACCGGGCAGATTTTTTCATATTTGACAGGAGAATGACATTCCTTGTGCAGATTTCGAAGCTTTATATCCTTATCCTCTGTTGCTGAGTGAAGTTTGATTGGTATATTTACTAATCCAAAGCTAATGCTTCCCTTCCATATCGTGTGCATAACATTCTCCATTCTTTTTTTACTCTTAATTTGTGTAACAGAGAAGATGACATACTTTAAAAGTTTTGGCAAAAGAGTAAAGTGGAAAGAAAGTGGAAAACTAATCTTTAAAGTGCAGCGATGGCAAGGGAGGAATACTTTTTGAAACCAATGTTGCCAAGCTTGGCCTTTGAAGTTCCAAAAGGGAAAGCTTGGGTGTATGAAGTAAAATATGATGGGTTTCGGGCTATTCTTCAATGGGATAAAGAGATTACTTTAACGAGCCGTAACGGAAAACCTTTGTTAGAACTTTTTCCAGAAATTGAGGAATTCCTAAAAAAACATCAAGAGAAGTTTGCTCCTTACCTCCCATTAACACTAGACGGGGAACTTGTCTATTTGGAGAATTCCTATAAAGCAAATTTTGGTTATATTCAAGTGCGCGGGAGAATGCGCTCCCAAGCAAGGATCCTTGAAAAGGCAAAACAATCACCTTGTAGACTGTTGATCTTTGATGTGCTGGAACTAGCAGGAAAAAAAGTAAAAAACGAGGATTACCTTAGGCGCAAGGAGCAATTGCAAAAGGTATTTGAAGAAACTGGTTTAGACGAAAAACCTGATGAAAAAAGCGTGCAGCTTTTACAGTTGATTCCATATTACACTGATTTCCAAGAGATTTGGGAGAAAGTCGTTCTTTTCGACGGAGAGGGAATTGTCGCAAAGGAAGTCCGAAACAAATGGGAAGAAGGGCTCCGTTCATCCTTGTGGGTGAAATATAAAAATTGGAAGTATATATCATGTTTCATCACATCTTATGAAAAATCGAACGGCTACTTTTATGTAGGTGTTTATGATCAAGACGGTAAAGTTCAGCATATCGGACAATTCCTATTTGGAGTCAAACCCGATGAGAAACAAGCCTTGTTTCAGACAATAAAAGCAAACAAACTAGATGAAGATGAAAAATTCATTTATGTCGAGCCAGCCATTTGTGTAGAAATTAAATACTTGGAAATGTATGAAGATCAAATGCGCGAACCGCATTTTGATCGTTTTCGCTTTGACATCACTCCGGAAGATTGTACGACTGAAAAATTCATTGTTGGGCAGAAAAACCTGCCTGCTGATATTGAAATTACACATCCAGATAAACCATTATGGGAAGACCCTCCCGTACAGAAAATAGATTATATCCATTATTTAAGAGAAATCTCTCCATATTTTCTTCCTTTTCTGGAGAATAGGCTTTTAACAGTAATACGCTATCCTCATGGCATGTTTGGGGAAGCCTTTTATCAAAAAAATTGTCCTGATTACGCTCCAGATTTCGTGCAAACAGAATTGGCAGACGGCATTGAATATATTGTATGTAATAACTTAAAAACGCTGCTTTGGCTTGGAAATCAACTTTCTTTTGAATTTCATATTCCTTTTCAAACAATCACCAGCAGTGGTCCAAGCGAAATTGTTTTTGATTTAGATCCACCATCTAAGGAGTTTTTCCATTTAGCAATCAAGGCCGCGATACTAATCAAGGAAGTTCTTGACCATCTCGAATTGATTAGTTATGTTAAAACCTCCGGCAGTAAAGGTTTGCAAGTTTATATCCCTTTGCCGGAAGACAAATACACCTATGACGAGACAAGGAAGTTTACTTCCTTTATTGCAGACTATTTAGTTTCCAAGGAACCAGATCTATTTACCATCGAAAGAATGAAAAAGAAACGCGGCAACCGGCTTTACATTGATTATGTTCAACATGCAGAAGGAAAAACAATTATTGCGCCATATTCTGCCCGTGGGAGGAAGAATGCAACGATCGCAACTCCTCTATACTGGGAAGAAGTTAATGAAAACTTAAGAATTGAACATTTTCAAGTCCCCAACCTTCTGAAAAGAATGAAAGATCTAGGAGACCCATTTCGAAACTATTTCCAGTCAAAGCAGGAGCAAAACTTTGATCCAATCCTAAAATTTTTACAAAATAAACAATAAGTGCCGGAACTGTTAAATTCCGGCTCTCATTTATGTTTACTATTTTTACAAAGATAGGGTTAAGTATTGCTTTACCTCTTCCTGCAGCTTTCCATATTGCTGATTCTCCTGTGTAAATTCCTCTTTGTTTCCACACGTAAAGCCTGCAGGATTAACTAAGTCTACCTCAACGGAGGTTTTATACATATATGTTGCATTGCCAATCAAATCAATTTTATATGTTTCTTGATTTTTATGAGCGACACAGCGGACCTTACCACCGTTATTAAAGACCTCTACTGGCTGTTCCAAGTCATTAATGCCTTGAAGGCAGGTTACAAGAGTAGACGCTGACATTGCCGTACCGCAGGCGTTTGTGAATCCTACCCCGCGTTCAAAGGTACGAACATAGATTCGGCCCTTTTGAATGGTATTTACAAAGCTCACATTCACTCCATCAGGGAAAAGCTCATTGGGCCCGTTAACAAACTCACTTATATCCTTTTGAATTTCTGAGTGAATTTGCTCCTTCTCGACGATTGAAATCAAGTGTGGATTTGGTACGGCCACAGCTGTGAATTTCAATTCATCTGTGAGGGCAGGAATTTTTTTATCAACTAATGTTTCCGCATCGACATTCAATGGCAAATCGCTTGTTTGAAAGGATACCGGTGAAATTTCCACCTTATAAGTTGGGATCTCAGGAAAAATCTCTTCCTCCTTACTTACCAACAGATCCGCTTTCATTGTTTGTATTAAGGCAGTTGATTTATTTAGCAGTTCGCAGACGTAGCGCGCTACACAGCGAAGGCCATTTCCGCACATTGATGCTTCAGATCCATCTGCATTAAAAACACGCATTCTTCCATCCGCAATTTCACTTTTCATCACAAAAAGAATACCATCCGCCCCTAAATCAGTGGTCCGATTGCAGAGAGCTTTCGCTAAATTTGCACGTTCTTCCTCAGTAAAGGAATAGTCATTTGTCATTTCATCTATTAATAAAAAGTCATTTCCTGAGCCATGACATTTAATGATTTCGATCTCCAACATGTTTACCTCCAGCATATGTTTTTCAATTATTTCTAGATTGCCATAGTTTTTTAATGTATACAATCCTTTATTTGCTTTAAACTCCTTAAAGGAACATAAAAGAGTACCACTGTAGCAGTACTCTTTTAAAGATATTTATTATTTAACACAGGCAGCTATTAAATTTCAGAAAGCTGTCTATAAAGATTGCCCATTTCGATAGCCCCTACAGCAGACTCGTAGCCTTTGTTACCAGCTTTTGTACCAGCACGTTCAATAGCTTGTTCAATTGATTCAGTAGTCAGTACTCCAAAAATCACTGGAATACCTTTTTCTCTTCCAATATTCGCCACACCTTTTGCCACTTCACTGCTGACATATTCAAAGTGGGGGGTAGCTCCTCTAATAACTGTTCCTAATGTTATAATGGCATCGAATCCGCCTTTTTCAGCAAGTTTTTGAGCTGCAAGCGGAATTTCAAAAACACCTGGCACCCATAGAATCGTAATATCTTCATCTGCTACGCCATGTCGCTTTAATGCGTCTTCCGCACCGCCAAGCAGTTTACTTGTAATAAATTCATTAAAACGTCCAACCACAATCCCGATTTTAAGACCAGTACCAATTAAATTTCCTTCAATAATTCTTTTCATATTATCCACCCCTAATTAAAATGTTAATAAATGACCAAGCTTTGCTTTTTTCGTTTTCAAATAGTTTTCATTTTCTTCTTTTGACGGCATCTGTAATGGAACACGTTCCACTAGTTCAAGACCATAACCACCCAATCCGGCAATTTTTCTAGGATTATTGGTTAACAATCTCATCTTCTTTACACCAAGACTTCGCAGAATTTGCGCCCCAACGCCATAGTCTCTTAAATCATCCTTAAAGCCAAGCTTATGATTGGCTTCCACCGTATCTAAGCCTTCCTCTTGGAGCTTATAAGCCTTTAATTTATTAATGAGTCCAATGCCTCGGCCTTCCTGTCTCATATAAAGCAGAATACCCTTGCCTTCTTTTTCAATCTGCATTAATGCTGCATGAAGCTGCGGTCCGCAGTCACAACGGTTTGATCCAAATACATCACCGGTCAGACACTCTGAATGCACCCGTAATAAAGTTGGTTCATCTTCCGTTATCTCCCCTTTAACTAGGGCAACATGTTCTTTTCCGTCGACATTATTGGTAAAGGCGACAGCACGAAAATCTCCGTACTCTGTTGGCAGATGAATCTCAACCTCTTTTTTCACTAATGAATCATGCTCGAGCCTGTATTCAATCAGATCCTTAATTGTAATCATTTTTAGATCAAACTTCTCTGCAATTTCTTTTAAGTCATCAACACGAGCCATCGTACCGTCATCTTTCATGACTTCACAGATCACACCCGCAGGCTGAGTTCCAGATAGTCTAGCCAAATCAACAGCAGCCTCCGTATGTCCAGCCCGGCGTAAAACTCCGCCTTCTTTGGCAATCAGCGGAAAAATATGACCTGGGCGTCTAAAATCTGCCGCTGCGGCATCTTCTTCTAATAGCTTTGCGATAGTCAAAGCCCGTTCGTATGCACTAATTCCTGTTGTCGTTTCAATGTGATCAATACTAACCGTAAAGGCTGTGCCGTGGTTATCTGTATTTACTTCTACCATCGGGTTCAGATGTAATTTCTTTGCCAGATCTTCTGTAATTGGCGTACAAATTAACCCTCTGCCTTCCTTAGCCATGAAGTTAATCATCTCTGGAGAAACATGTTCACCAAGACCGACAAAATCACCTTCATTTTCTCGATCTTCATCATCACAAACAATAATTACTTTGCCTGCTTTTAAATCGTTAATTGCTTCCTCTATGGAATGAAACATGCAAAACTCTCCTTTCTATAAAAAGCCGTTCTCTCTTAAAAAGTCGCTTGTTATCCCTTTCTTTTGCTGGTTCCCCTCTTTATCCCTTGAAAGGAATGAATGCAGGTATTTTCCGATCATATCAAATTCAATATTGATCATATCCCCTGGTTTTTTTAACCCCAGGACTGACTCTTTTGCAGTATGTGGAATGATCGACACCGTTACCGTATTTTCAGTTAACCCGAATATGGTTAATGATGTTCCATCTAAGCAAATAGAACCTTTATATAAAGTCAAATGTGAAAATTCCTCTGGATAACTTATCTCGATATATATCGCATTTTCTTTTGGTTCTTTTTTTACAATCTTTCCAGTTGTATCGACATGACCTGTTACAAAATGGCCCCCAAACCTTCCACTCGAACTCATTGCTCTCTCTAAATTAACAAGACTTCCCTTTTTTAAAATGGATAGTGAAGTGCTGTTAAATGTTTCAGGCATCACATCAAGAAGAAAATCAGTATTACTAAAATCCGTTACAGTTAAACACACACCATTAACAGAAATACTGTCACCTAAATTCATATCCTCTAGGATTCT
The DNA here is from genome assembly GCF_900156875.1 of Robertmurraya dakarensis. GTDB lineage: Bacteria > Bacillota > Bacilli > Bacillales > Cytobacillaceae > Robertmurraya > Robertmurraya dakarensis. Next base: position 1,891,629 of record NZ_LT707409.1, read on the forward strand.
ACTTGCTTGAATCGTTAAGACCAGCGTATTCCCTTTTTTACTAATATTTTTAATTGTTCCTAACTCTTCTATTATTCCGGTAAACATCCGTTATTTCCCCCCTTTGCAAGGGCCGTAATCTTTATGTCCGGGCCGAACTTTTCTACAGATATAAATTCTAAATTTTTTCCATTTTGAACAAGCTCTGCACCTTCTCCACCTATAAAAGGGAGCGCATTCCTGCCGCCAATTACTTTCGGCGCAATGTATGTAATCATCTGTTGAAAGAGACCTTCCTCTACAAACGATGCATGCACTTCAGAACCGCCCTCTACAAGCAGAGACATCACTTTACGTTCGCCTAATACTTTAAGGACATCTTTCACTGGAACCGTGGAAGTGTTAAGGGAAATTACCTCTACACCTAATTTACCCAGTTCCGTTGATTTACTAGCATCTATATCATTTCCTGTAAAAACAATCGTTTTAGACGATTGATCTTCTACAACATGAGAAGTCAGCGGAATTTTTAATTCCCGATCTAATATAACTCGAATTGGATTTTTTCCACCTTGGGGTCTTCTAGTGGTTAAGAGAGGGTTATCTTGTAGGATGGTATTAATACCAACTAAGATTCCGTCATGCTCGTGACGCAGCTTGTGAACATCCAGCCTTGACTCTTCGGATGTAATCCATTTACTATCGCCTGATTTTGCCGCAGTTTTCCCATCTAAGGAAACGCCTGCTTTTATTGTTACAAATGGAGTGTTTGTTTTTATAAAATGAAAAAACATTTCGTTGAGCAAAAGCGCTTCGTTTTCGCATAAGCCCACTTGTACTTCTATTCCAGCCTTCCTCAATTTCTCAATCCCTTTACCTGCAACAAGAGGATTGGGATCTAAAGAAGCTACATAGACTTTTTTAATTCCTGACTCAATGATTAAATCAGCACAAGGGGGAGTTTTGCCGTAATGGCTGCATGGCTCTAGGGTAACATAGATGACTGCACCCTTTGCAGCATCTCCTGCTGCTTGAATAGCATGAACTTCTGCATGTGGAGTGCCAGCCTTTAAATGAGCCCCAGACCCTACTAATTCCCCGTCTTTTACCACCACAGCACCCACACTCGGGTTAGGACTTGTTTGTCCAATTGTTGCACGTGCTAATGATAGAGCCAGCTTCATGTAATCTTCATTATTCATCGCTTCTTAAAACCTTCCTCCTTTACGATAGATTACTCCATAGGTAACAAAAAATCCCATACCTTTTAAAGGCACGGGAGACTCTTGCATGACAAATAAATGTTAAAAATCATTATTTTTAACATTAAGTCAATCCTTCTCCCATCCAGACTTTTACTGTCGGTTTTGGAGTTACACCAAATCCACCGGTAACATGATTATGAAACCGGGTCACGGACTAAGAGACGTTTGCCTCATCACCGCCGGTTGGGAATTGCACCCGACCCCGAAGGAAATCATATTCGATTAATAAAAGAATATCAGAAAATAACAAATCCCACAAATATTATTTTTCGAAAATGTTGAATCTTTCTTCCATCTCTTACGTAAAACTATTATGACAAAAAGGTGGGATCAATAAATGATGGAGAGTAACGAACAACTGCAAGCAGAATTAAAGAAAAGCGAGGACTGGGAAAAAGATCAAAGTGACCTATGGTTTTGGGAAAAACTTGGACGTCTTCCATTTAAAATTCTAGATAAGTGGACCCCTGCTTTTTTACAGAAAAAAATAGGAACAATACTTGATGAGCTCGGCAGCTATATTCAAACAGGAGGAAATTATTTAAGCTCGATTTCATCACTGAAGTCATACTATCCAAATAAAGGGATTGAGACATTAGATGATGCAGCATTATTGTCAATTTCAGATATGGATGCCGCTGTCAGCGCACTAACAGTTAATCGCAAGCGGCTTGCTGCATTCCAAGGTGCAAGTACTGGGATAGGCGGTATATTCACTTTAACGATCGACATTCCCCTGCTGCTAGGGATGCAGTTAAAAACGCTTCAGGATATTGCGATTTGTTACGGATACGATCCGAATGACCAAAAAGAACGTCTTTTTATCGTAAAGTGCCTCCAGTTCACTTCCTCTGACATTGTTGGAAAAAAAACAATTCTAGGACAGCTTTCCATGTTCGACTCCCCTAACGAGCATGTAAAACGAGAAGTCGTCTCTGAACTTCAAGGCTGGCGGGAAGTGGTTTTTTCTTATCGGGATCAAATCGGCTGGAAGAAGCTGTTTCAAATGGTTCCTGTCGCAGGGTTATTATTCGGGGCTTGGATCAACCGTTCAGCCGTTAACGATATCGCTGAAACTGGAATGATGCTATACCGAAAGAGACGTATTTTATCAAGGCTTCATGAAGATTCTGGAAATACCTCAGCAATGGAAAGCATAAAACCTAGCAAATCATAACTTTTGCTAGGTTTTATGCTTTTACCTATTTTATTTTATGGCAGCCTGATCATTTCTTCATACATATACTTCTTGTTAAGGGCTCCAATGACCTTACTTCTAATGATGCCATCTGTATCAATAAAGTACGATGTTGGGTAGGATAGCACCTCGTATTGATAGGCAACCTCCCCGTATTCATCCAAAAGAATTGGAAAGCTTAATTGAAACTCCTCGACAAAGTCTTCAACAACGACAGGATTTTTCTCTGTATTGACCATATTTACCGCTAAAACAACAAAACCATCGTTTTTATATTCTTCATACAGTTCCTGCATATGCGGCATTTCCTCCCGGCACGGGGGACACCAGGTTGCCCAAAAATTCAATAAGATTTTTTTTCCTTTATAGTCCTCTAAGGATACTACCTTTCCATTCATGTCCTTTAATGTAAAGTCTGGTGCTCTATAATCGACTTTTAACCCGACTGGAACAGTCTCAGGATTTGCAAGTCTTTCATACTTTTCAACCTTAGATTCAGGATCTACAAAATCCCTTTTTAGCAGCGTTTGGTCAATCACTGCTAGCAAACCAACGATCACAACGATTATTGCTAATATTTTCTTCATACTTAATAACTCCTTGCTGCCATACCTAATTTTATTTTACTATACTGGTATTTAAGAAGCTATTCATTCATATCACTCTAGTGATTTCTGTAGCGAAATAAGTGAACTACTATTGCCATGATTGCTAACCTTTCCTTTCTATTCAAATGGTTATCAAATGATAAAACAGGCGTATTGGTATCCTTAATATATTTTTCCCATTCTAACGGCATCCAGCCTTTTCTTACCCTTCCCAGTACTTGGTTTTTATCATTTTTTATTCTAATATCTGTAAAAAGAGCTTCTGAGTGAACTTCCCACTGTAGTTCTTGGTTTCCATTATTCCATTTATACATTTTTTTATTGACTTTCTTTACCGTTAATAGAGTCTCGTCATCTTGTCCGTATACCTCAATAGTCTTGTTTCCATGCCTTAAAAAAGTTGCTGTTAACGAATTTTCGGAATCATACAGTCCATAGACTTTTGAAAACCACTGATCTGCAAAATAGGGAAGAAACCACCTGAATGCATTCTGTTCATAGTCTCGTAACTCCCCTTTTAATTGTCCTTTAGGAGAAAACATGAGCATTCTCAAAGAGGGAGCTGGTAAAAATGTCAATAGCATATGCTCGTTTTTCAATAGATCATCAGCAGAAGGAATTCTCTTGATTTCTTCACTTGACAGCGATCTTTTAACATATACTAGATAAAATTGATAGGAGAGAAAACTATATATGAGAAAGGGAATGGCTAACAGAACAAGTTCTTTTTTTTGCAGAATGGTCAAAAGAGGAAGTATAACCACAATAACTGGTAGAAGCGCTGCCATACTGCCATTAAAAGCTGTATTCGCAGCATTTCGATAGTACATTTGTATATTCATATTCTTTCTCCCCAATGATCAATTAGATTAAGAATTACTATCCTTCTTTTTCGGCTTTCTCTTAAATACTCTCTTAATAGCATGTTTATATTTTCGAACCATATTCATGAAGGTAATCTCTCTATGTGATGGTCCATTCAAATAACGGTAAACGTAAAATTTAATATATTCTTCTAATAAAATTAAGAGAAAGAGAGCCAAACACAACCAGAAAACCCATATCATTGCTTGAATCTCCTTTCTATTAGGGATTCTAATACATATATATTCCGGTTTACTAAATACATGCTTTTTTTTACTATGAATCTACTAGCGAACCAATAAAATAAAACCTAGAGCTGTAGTCGCCCTAGGTTTCCTAATCACTAGTCTTTTTCGTTCATTAACGAATCAAACGGAAAACTAATGGTATTCGATATTCTTTTCCTTCATATGCCCTAATAGCAGCGATTATAGTGAAAACAAATGCTAGTATTCCCACTATCCAGATTGTCACAAAGCCGATAACAACAATCATGAGCAGCATGCTTACAATCGTGTACACCCCATAAGAAATAAGAAAATTGAAATATTCCTTCCCATGATAATCAATATATGATGACTCATCTTTCTTCAGCAGCCAAATTACCAATGGACCAACAAAAGCGGTAAAAAAGCTGACGACGTAAATTGCTGCAGCTAACATCCGTTCATCATTTGTTGCTGTCATGTTATTCCCTCCTAATAAATAAAATTATTTTAGTTTATTTCATTTATCTTTATATTATGAAATACGTCATTCTTTCAAAAAGGTTTCAATATTTATAAAAAAATACAAGCCTTTATTCAGAAAATCATCCCAATCCTTGAATTTTCCCTTTATCTTTATGTTCTTGTTCAAAACAACATGCATACATTTTAGATAGGACAACTTATGAGAAGGGTGATGATCTAAAGTGATGTCAAAGCTAGAGGCTTTCGTTCTTGGAATCATTCAGGGATTAACAGAGTTTCTCCCCATTTCAAGTACGGGCCATCTCTATTTAGGGAGACATTTATTTAATCTCGATGAGGCAGGGCTGTTTCTCGATACGATGCTTCACGTAGGAACATTATTAGCTGTATTAGTCATTTACAAAGAAGAACTCATTCAAATTATTAAAAAACCGTTTGGAAAGCTGTCACTTCTTTTAGTGGTTGGAACTGTGCCAGCGGTTGCAGTAGGGCTGTTGTTCAATGATGTATTCGAATCGATATCAAAAACTGGAGTTACGATAGGATGGGAATTTCTTTTCACAGGCCTCATTCTATGGATTGCTGATGGCGCTAGGAAAGGTGCAAAAAAACTGGACAACATCAGCTATGGTGATGCCTTATTTATCGGTTCTTTCCAAGCAGCTGCCATTTTCCCAGCTGTTTCAAGATCTGGATTAACCATTGCAGCTGGTTTATTCAGGAAGTTGGATCGTGAAACCGCAGCCTACTTTTCTTTCCTTCTTTCCATTCCGGTCATTGCCGGAGGAATCGTTCTTCAATTTGCTGAAATGGCTTCAGGTCATGTCGAAGCTATTTCACTTGGAAGCATGCTTGTGGCTACATTAACGTCTGCCTTATTTGGTTATGCTGCAGTTGTGTGGATGATAAAATTCCTGCAAAAAAGATCACTTAAAATATTTGCCGTTTATGTGTGGATACTTGGCTTTACCGTATTGGCCCTGCAGTTAACAGGTATTTTTTAAGTGAACGGAGAGTGTTATCATGCACGATTTAATATTGAACGTTTTTGAAATACTATCAGACTATGGCTATATCGGAATTGCACTTGGGTTAATGGTTGAAATCATCCCCAGTGAAATCGTACTAAGCTACGGAGGTTATTTGATTTCAAGAGGCGATATTCATTTTATTGGTGCTTTAATCAGCGGAGTAATTGGCGGGACATTGGCTCAAGTTTTTTTATATTGGATCGGTTCCTATGGGGGAAGACCTTTTTTGGAGCGCTATGGAAAATATCTTTTCATTCACGAAAAACATTTAGATGCGTCAGAACGTTGGTTTGAGAAATATGGAACGGGTGTAGTTTTTACAGCAAGGTTTGTTCCTGTAATTAGACATGCCATTTCGATTCCAGCGGGGATCGCAAAAATGCCCATTCACCATTTCACATTACTAACCATGGGAGCAATGGTTCCATGGACTGTTCTATTCCTCCTTCTAGGTATAGAACTCGGTGATCATTGGCAAATGATTGAATCGTATGCACGTCCATTTTTGTTCCCGATTATTGGGATTGCCATTGCTTCTTTTTGCTGCTATTTCCTTTATATAAAGATTAAAAAACAATAAAAAATTTGCTGAATTTGCCTGTAGAATTTTTCCATAAAACTTTATGAAATATTAATAAAAAAACTATTTCATTTTAGAATTTTTTTTAGTAATATACATAAAGTAAATACATTTAAAAACAAAAAAGATTGTTATTAAATACAACTAGGGAAGGCAAATGGTGCGCCACCAGTTAAGCTGGTTCTAGTGGGTTCGATTCCCACCCCGAAATTTTTTTGCAACATTATAAAAAATTTCGAGGGTGGGTCTAGTCTCTTTCATATGGGATTAGTCTGTCCTCATCTGGAGGCTATCTCATGTTAAAGAAACGTGATCTTCACGATGGTCATGCTTTGTACGAACTGATGACTCACCCAGAAGTCTTCCCTTTCGTGCGTCAAAAAGCATATTCATATGATGAATTCTTATTTTTGACAAAGAAAACGATTGAATCAGAAGAACGCGGCGAGCTTATTTCCCGCACCATTCTTGATGAGTGGGGAAATCCAATCGGGACCATTAATCTCTTTGATTTACAAGAAAAATCTGGCTTTCTAGGAACGTGGATTGGTAAACCATACCACGGGAAAGGCTATAACAAAATTGCCAAGGACGCCTTTTTTCAAGAATTATTTTATGAATTAGGTATAGAAACGGTTTTTATGCGTATTCGCAAAGAAAATATCCGGTCTCAAAAGGCTGCTGAAAAACTTCCATATGTGATTTCCGCCAATGAGACAAGAAAAGCGATTTATGATACTTTAAACCAGGACGGGGATATCTACAATTTGTATGAAATTCCAAAAGATTTGTATACACTTCATGTCATGCGTCAGGGTGTTCAAGAAGAAGAACAGTCTCAGTTGTTAGAGGCATAATAGTAAAAGGCGTTCCACTTTTGGATCGTCTTTTTTTATTGGTTTTAAACATAAATCGCCCTCCTCTATGATTTTAACTGTATAAAAGTAAATAATCTGCCCTTCAAATTATGTGATATAATTCATTGGATACCTGAAAAAAATGAGGTAAAAACATCATGAATAAAACGAATCATAAATCACAAAAGGTAAAACAGCTTTTGATCATCTTAATTCCGATTTTAATTACACAGTTCGGAATGTTTTCAATGAATTTTTTTGATACAGCAATGTCAGGGCAGTTCGGACCAAAAGACCTGGCAGGAGTAGCGATTGGTTCATCAATTTGGGTAGCCGTGTTTTCCGGACTAAGCGGAATTTTACTCGCTGTTACACCTATTGTGTCACAGCTCATTGGGGCCCGGAAGAATGATAAAGTAGCCTTTAATGTCATTCAGGCGATCTACTTAGGGTTAGCTCTTGCAGTATCGGTGATCCTTGTAGGAGCTGTTGCTCTGAATCCAATCCTTAACAGTATGAGCCTCGAAACAGAAGTGAAGCAAATCGCCCATGATTATCTGGTCGCATTAAGCTTTGGAATCATTCCCGTGTTTGTTTATAATGTATTGCGTTCCTTTATTGATGCTTTAGGCAAAACAAAGGTATCGATGATGATTACACTAATGGCACTTCCGCTTAATATTTTGTTTAATTACATACTGATTTTTGGGAAATGGGGATTTCCTACATTAGGAGGCGTAGGTGCTGGATACGCTTCTGCTATTACTTACTGGATCATCACAATTATTTCATCCTTCGTGATCATAAAACACCAGCCGTTCGTAAACTTTAATATTTTCTCAAACTTTTATTCTATTTCACTGAGAAAATGGAAGGAAATATTAATCATTGGTGTACCAATTGGGCTGGCGATTTTCTTTGAAACAAGTATTTTTTCTGCTGTAACCCTATTATTAAGTGTTTTTGATACATCTACCATTGCCGCTTATCAAGCAGCCATGAACTTTTCGTCGTTTCTTTATATGGTACCGTTAAGTATTTCGATGGCATTAACGATTGTAGTGGGATTTGAAGTGGGGGCAGATCGCTTACAAGATGCGAAGGAGTATAGCTGGATTGGCGTAGGAATGGCAATTGCACTTGCACTTATTTGCGGAATCATATTACTTTTATTTAGAGATGAAATTGCTCGCATATATTCAACAGATGACAAAGTACTACAGCTTACAGCTCACTTTTTACTGTATGCCCTGTTCTTTCAATTATCTGATGCAATACAGGCACCTATACAAGGCGCATTACGGGGGTATAAGGATGTTAATGCCACCTTCATAATGTCACTTATTTCTTATTGGATTATCGGACTGCCTCTAGGCTATTATTTAGCTAATTTTACTTCCTTAGGACCTGACGGGTATTGGATTGGGTTAATTTGTGGTCTGGCTGTTGGCGCCACTTCTTTATGCGGCAGACTCCTTTTTGTTCAAAAGAAAAAGTTTGTATTAAAGCCTTCGCTTGCATAAAAAAGACAAAAGACCATTTTTGCACTGAAAATGGTCTTTTTCACTTCATAAAATAAAAAATTACTTATATATTTTTCCAAGTACATCTTTTCCACCTGTGACAGGGATAATACTTCCTGTGATAAAACTTGAATTCTCATCAACTAAAAAAGCGATGACACGTGCTATATCTTCACCTGTCCCTGGTCTTCCGATCGGAGAATCGCGGTCAACAACCGAAAAAGCTTCCTTTATACCTTTCTCTTTCCACTCACCGATAATATCGCCCGGACAGACCATATTCGCGGTAATTCCAGTACTTGCTTCTTCAAGCGCAATCGTCTTGGTTAAGGAAGCCAAACCAGTCTTCGCTGCAGCAAAGGCGGAACGAAATACCCATCCAGGCGTTGATTCTACACGATCAAATCCAATTGTAATGATTCTGCCCCATCCCTGCTCTCTCATATGTGGAATTAAAAGCTTTGATAAATAGAATACAGTATTTAAATTCCCATTTATCATATAATTCCATTCATCAAATGTATACTCTGTCATTTTTTTTCTTTCATGTATGTATGGTCCCGCATTATGAATCAAAATATCAATCTTTGAAGAAAACTCTTGTGCTTCCTTAACTACCTTCTCACAGTCAGACAGTTTTGCAATATCCCCCTGAACAGCAATGTTTCTTGTTCCGTACGTATTTCCTAAGTATTTCACAAGCTCGATAGCTTCTTGCTCACTGCTTCGGTAATTTATCACGAGATCAATCCCGCTTTTGGCTAGCTGCACGGCTGTTCTTTTTCCAATACCCTTTGCTCCTCCGGTGATTAAGGCGGTTTTTATTTTCACCATTGATTACCTCACAATTAATTATTTTCTTCTCTCCTATCACTATACTAAAAAGAACAGTGTTGATATGCAAACAATTCGTATTTTCTTTGTAAAATGATCCTGCTTAAAACATAACGTGTAGACGATTACCTGCATATGATGGGTAATATCATTAATCTAAGCTGACATCAATGATAAGAAAAGTATCTGAAAGGATGGCCTATATGTTTCCATGGAATTCTTTCCCTTTTAATAAAGACACAAAGAAAATGTTAGAACAAATGAAACCGGCTGAGATTGAAAAGTATGTTCAAGAAATGATGGGAAAAATGTTCTCACAGCAAACTCAAGGATCATCGGTTCCCCCAGATTTTCTAAAAAGCTTCGACAACACCATAAATCCTTCACAGGAAAGAAATCATGATGTTGGACTACAAACATCAGTCTTCGAAACACATCATGATGTGTTTGTAATGATACCGATAAAAGATCCTAATTGGCTTAAAGAGATGAAGCTATTTTATACATCAAATCAATTGATTATAGAACATATTCCAGAATATGAAAATAAACAGGTCGTGACCCTCCCATCAATAGTTAAGAGAAAGGGGGCGACCGCCCATTTGAAGGATCAGGTATTGGAAGTTAAGATCCCGAAAAACATTGATATGCAATACTCTGAAATTGATATAAAAGAAATTTATTAAAGGAGGGAAACAAGTTTGGATCTAGAGAAATTAAAAGAATGGTTAGAAGTGGCAAATCTATATCAACAAGGGCAATTTTGGAACGTTTATCAGCAAAAAGACGGTCAGTCCGGTTCTTCTGCGCATGTCTTACAAGAGATTTTTCCCCGCTGTGATGTTTATGATTTTGAAAACAATTTGATCCTAGAAGCAGAATTACCTGGTGTATCAGCAAACGAGATAGAAGTAACAGTTGAAAATGGTCAATTAGTTTTGAAAGGTGAATGTAAAACGCTGAAATCAACACTTCAATACTATCTAAAAGAACGACCTAATCGTAAATTTGAAAAAACGATTACCCTTCCCTACCCCGTGGAAAGCAGCAAAAAGAAATGCAGCTATAAGGATGGTATTTTTACTATTCATCTTCCTAAGAAGAAGCAGGAAAAAAGTGTACTTATTCCTATAGTGGAATAAGTATTTTATTTTGTTCATGAAAAAAGAGCAGCCGTTACAGCTGCTCCTGTTTTTTATTTACCAATAAATTGTTGTGTCCAGTAGTTTCCAGATTCAACATAACCGACTCCGATATGGGTGAAACTTGAGCTTAGGATATTTTTTCTATGGCCCTCACTATTCATCCATGCTTGTACTACCTCTGCTGGTGAGCGCTGACCCATCGCAATATTTTCTCCTGCAGCTTTGTAAGATACTCCAAATTGCTTCATCATGTCAAATGGAGATCCATAGGTAGGACTGTTATGTGAGAAATATTGATTTCTTTGCATATCTAAAGATTTTTCACGGGCTACTTTACTTAGTGCTGTATCTACTTTAAGCGGAGCAAGTCCATGTTTTGCACGTTCTTGGTTTGTTAAGTTGATAACTTCTTGTTCATACGCATTTAATTGATACTCTGCAGATTGTTCTGCTGGTTTTTGTTCCGGTGTTTGCTGCTGATTTGTTGGTGTTGTTGGTTGTGCCGCTGGCTGCTGTTCTGGCTGCTTTACTGGCTGCTCAACATCTTGCTTATTTGACCATTGAAACTGGTAGTTTTTAAAGTAGTTTTGCAGGAACTTATTGATGCTTTCAGCATTTAGATTTCCTGCTTGATAATAGTAAACTTTTGTTTGTTCATACTGGTGGTTTGCTGCTTCTGCTTTATCCAAGGCTGGACTAGAAAAAACCAACGCGGCAGCCGTTGCTGCAGATAATAAAATTTTCTTTTTCATTTTCATTTTGTACCCTCCAATAAGGCTTTCGTTTTTACACGAGTATCATAACATGAGTTTTTTGTAATATTTGAGGGAGATATTTACAGTACACTATTTTAGATACTTAATATAAAGACAACAATAGTTCATGTTTCGAAGATTAATATTGTTATTACTAGAAAAGATGAGAGAGGCTGGGAAATATTATATTAAAATAAAAAATGGTGGAATTTTAAAAAATTACCATATATTAACCTAAAATATATATTGACAACTTTTTTCCTCGTCGTGGTATATTTCAACTATTACCTTCATGTAACAACTATTAGTGAAGTTCGTTTTTTATGAACGTTCTATAACAAAAAAGGAGAAGGCAATGATTGCGCCTTCTCTTTTTCTAATATTATCAATGGTCCATGGTTTCATCTTCCATATCCATATTGTTTTGTGAAGAAGAATCCCCTTCAGGTTCACTCGGCTCACCAACAACAAATTCCTTTTTTGGCATATTATGCATACTTCTTCCTGTTACATGTGAAATGATATAATAGGTTCCTTCACGCTCAAAAGTTTTTTCTAATCGATAAATCCCATTTTCAGCATGCTCAATTTCGAATTTTTCATGATCTTCGTCATGAGCACGCCAAATTTCAAATGCGACTTCATCAGCATCTGTTACTTCTTCACTTCCATAAGTAACTTTCGCCTCAAATGTCACCGTTTCATTGGGCTGCGCATTTTCCGGAGAAATCGTTAAATCGACCTCTAAGAATTGAGGCTCATCTATACTTTCCTCACCGGCACATGCGGTTAACAATAACATTCCAAAGCATACAAAAAACCCTGCAAGCATTTTCTTCATTACGTCTGCTCCTTTTTTATTACATTATCTTTGTCTACAATATCATAATTGCTACTCTTTCATTTGTACAATTGGCAAGATTACTTCTACCTTTGTCCCTTTTCCCCAATCACTTTCAATTTTTAATGAACCGCCATGAAGAGTAATAATTTTTTTAGAGATCGCCAGTCCTAAACCCGTTCCACCATTGGCTCGAGTTCTAGCCTTGTTTACACGATAAAAACGGTCTGTTATATGATCTAAATCTTCCTTAGGAATCCCAGTACCCGTGTCTTCTATTGAAAGACTGCAGCCTCCTCGAAATTTTTTTAAAGTAATCGAGATTCCTCCTTTCTCTGTATATCTTAAAGCATTATCCATTATATTTTGAATAACTTGTTCAATTCTTCCTTCATCCCCAAGAATAATAATGTCCGGATCTAAGTCATAAGATAACTTCACACCTTTTTCATTCATAGTAATATTGTACTTCTGGGTTGAATCCTCTACTAGCTGTGCGAAAGGCAGCGGTATTTTTTCCAACTTAAATTCATCTGCCTCCAGCCTTGATAAGTCCAGCAAATCACCTACAAGACGGTCCATTCTTTTGGATTCCCGCGCAATAATCGACATGTATTTTTCCTTGTCTTCTTTACTTTTTGCAATGCCTGATAATAGTGCCTCACTGTACCCCTTCACATAACTAAGCGGAGTTCGAAGTTCATGAGAAACATTGGCTAAGAACTGTTTCCGTCTTTCATCCTCCTTTTGGATAGAAGATGACATATGGTTAAAAGCAGATGCCAGCTGACCAACTTCATCAGCAGAATGAATAAAAACTCTGGCCGAATAGTCCCCTTGTGAAACTCGATTTGCGGCATCAGTCATTTGCTTTAATGGCTTGGTTAGTTTCCTAACCAAAATGGTTCCAATATAAAAAGAAATAACCATAAATAGCAACCCGGCGATGTACCATAAATACGTAAAATCCTTCGTCAATTCGGAAATTTTCGCTAACGGAACATATAAATAAATAATCCCCTCCAGCCGATTCTGGTCGAGCAGCGGTATAATAACCGCCATAATCTCGCGGTCAAATCGTTCCTCATAGCCCATTTTTTTTATCGCTTCACCATTAAGAAGCTGCTCTCTTTCCTGAGGCTGAATTAAAGTCTCATAATCAATTTCAAAAGGAAGACAGGCACTTAATTCCCTTGGGTTGCTCACGACAAAGACTTCGGATTCGTTCTTTGAATTATACCATTCAACATTTTTTCTTATTTCATCTGAAAGAGGTCCTCCTTCATAATCTAGTGCAAGTCTATTTCCTTCTGCTAACAAAGCATCTTCAACATTTTCTACATACAATTTTTGATAAAACAAATTGGATAACATAAATGAAAATACCACCGTAATCAGAATGGATGCTGTAATGGCCAGCCATATTTTCACTGTGAGTGTAGGCGAATATTTTTTCATTCATTTGGTACCTCAAACTTATAGCCTATTCCCCAGACTGTTTGGATATAATCTCCTGCTCCAAGCTTCATACGGAGCGTTTTAATATGCGTATCCACCGTCCGTAAACTCCCTGAATAATCTAGTCCCCAAATTTTTTCTAATAGCTGCTCTCTGCTTAAAGCTTGATTCTTATTTTTCACAAAAAAGAGGAGCATCTCATACTCTTTCAAAGTTAGCGGTACTTGATTGCCATCAACTGTTACCGTTCTACCCTTAGTATTAATAAAGATCCTGCCAATTTTATTTGGCTGTTCGATGGCTTCGACACTTCCAGTCCTTCGCAAAACTGCATGAATTCTTGCCGTCAACTCACCTGGACTAAATGGTTTAACAATATAATCATCGCCGCCCAATTGGAGTCCTTTCACTTTGTCCCACTCTTCTCCTTTTGCGGAAAGAAATATAATAGGTATGTTTGATTTAGCCCTAATCCTCTCACATACTTGAAAGCCATCTTCCTCAGGCATCATAATATCTAAAAGAATGAGATCAATATGTTTATCTTCTATCATTTGATACGTTTCGCTTGCATTACCAGCCTGTGAACAAGTAAAACCCGCGTTTTCTAAATACATTTGCACCATATCGCGCATATCCTCTTCATCGTCTACGATTAACACATGGAGGTTCTTCATCACTTATTCTCCCCTCAAAATTAATTGAAACGGGCCTCTTCCTACTGATACTGTTTTTGTTATCTCTAAAGTATCAGCGTTAATAAAATGAATATCATCGCTATCATAGCCAGCGATTATTAAAGATTCACCTAGGACGGTCATTTCAAAAGGATTCGCACCAACTTTGGTCGAATCAGCAACTTTGCCTTCACTATCAAGCTTGTATAATGTATTTGAACCATGACTCAGTACATAGATAAATCCATCTTTTTCCTGAAAGTTTATTGGCATGAGTGGAGCTGGGATTTGCTTAAGCAGTTCACCTGTCACTGTATCATATACATGAATATTAGATTCCAGCTCAGTTCCTTCCCCATGACCGCCAATCCATATTTCTCGCTGATTTTCTCTTAGGACAGCACCTGCTGCTGAAGGATGGATAGGAAAACTTGTGATTTTTTTGGTTGAGTTCTCATCTATTACAGTAAGATTCTCAGCGTTAAAACTTATCACATATAGTTTTTCCGTTTCTTGATTTTCAAATAATGTTAACGGATTTGCTTCTGTTTTAACGACTTCGAGCTCCTGGCCAATCGTATTGTAAAACCTTACTGCGTGTAAGGATTGATCAGCAAAAGCAATTTGATTGCCTCCTTTAAGTAACTTACCGTTAACGATCCCTTTTCCTAATTCCCAGCTGGAGACTTTTTCACCATTCCTTAATGAGAATAAATCAACGTTATCTAACTGTTTTCCATATAAGAGAAGGGTATCACGATCAGGAAGTATGAGCCCGCCTGTATAGGGCTTTTCCATTTGCCATTCTGCTATCTTCTCTTTTGTATCAACATTAATGAAAGAAACTGACATATCTTTAATATTTACGGTGATTAAGACATTTTGATCTTCAGAAATGGAAGGATATTGATCATCTGAACAGGATGTTAAAACCAAAATCAACACTACCATCATCAACTTAATAAACCATTTCATCCTTCAATTATCTCCCTTATGAAAATCCATTTCCTTAATTTTATCTTATTGTTGTGAGAAATCTGTGAAGTTGTTATGAAAGTTTCTATACGCAAAAAAAAATTTGGCGAACTGTATACAAACTACTTCTTCAGTTGTTCTAGCAGTTCAATATGTAGATTGATCAGATTAACTTTATCTTCTTCAATTAATTCAGACTGTGTGATTCTCTTTACAGCAAAAAAGAATTTTTCATGTTTATTTTTCCTAATTCGAGGATGTGAATTTTCATCTAATAATTCTCTTTTAATAGCATCAATTAAAGTTTGCTCACTATTGTCCTCAACTGCTAGTACACGGTTATTCCAAAGTTGACGGTACTGATTCAATAAATAATTATAATCGGCCATTCTAGTAATCTCCCTATTGTTTATTGTGATTAACGCGCGGTCATCACCCTTGTATTTTTACATAAAAAAGGTTGTAGTAGCAAAAAATATTAAAAAATCTCATCACAAAGGAGGATAAAAATGAACTCTCCCTATTGCTGTCCTAATTGCAAAACAAACAGAAGCAGGTTTAATATTATTCGCCAAGAAGCACAAGCGGTGAAGCTTGATCCCCAGACCGGGAATGTTATCGAGGAGTATAATGATCAACCTTTAAGTCCTTTTCATTTATCGTATAACGGTCCAAGCTATCGCGTTCAATGTGCTTCTTGTGGACTAATTGAAGATGAAAGAACATTTATCAAATTTGGTGAAAGATAGAAAAAGGCTGCCATTTGTCAGGCAGCCCTCTCCTTGTTCTTAACCTTATCTGTTCTTTTCAAAAACCTTTCAAATCCATTTTCATCCATGAATTTTTTTGTATCAACTTTCCACCCATCTAAGCTAGAAAATCTGGCTAATTGGATACTTCCCCTGAAGGTCTTTCTTCCATACTTCTTTACATACCAATCAACCTCTATTGGGATGATTAACAGCCATTCATTAGTTAGGTCTTCTTCTGGCAGCATAGGCATATTTATGATTGAAACATTTTCTATTGATGATAATAATTTGTTCCAGTCTTTCCCATGTTCCAGCGAAACCAAGTTGATGATGGTTTCATCACGTTCTTTTATACCGGCAATAAAGGCACTTGTAACTTCGTACGGATCTGCCGTTTGCAGATGTTTCTCTAGCATGCCTGCTGCTTTTAAAATCATCAGCTTATGTGATAAATCCATGAAATTGGATCGATGTGTCTTACTACCATAAAAATGGATACAAAAATGACCAGGGAAATTATTTTTCAATGCTCCGACACCATGTGGCATTCCATGCATGGATGCAGCAATTTTTTTTTGATCATGTAAGACGACAATAGCCCTTCGTTTCCAGCTCCATTTTCCATGATAAATTTCCTTCATTATTTTC
Source organism: Robertmurraya dakarensis (assembly GCF_900156875.1). Classification (GTDB taxonomy): domain Bacteria; phylum Bacillota; class Bacilli; order Bacillales; family Cytobacillaceae; genus Robertmurraya; species Robertmurraya dakarensis. Next base: position 1,908,311 of record NZ_LT707409.1, read on the forward strand.
GTGTCTTTAGAGGTTAAAGGCTGTACATCTGCATGCTGACTCCCAGCTCTGCGCTGAACTTTAAACTCTTTTCCAGTCTCAAGATCTCTAACTGTAAATTTCGTATATTTGGGGAGAATATCATTGACCTGCTCCCAAGGAATCATTTCTCCTTTAATACGTTCATTTTTTTCTTGATCTCTTGAGGCTGAAACTGAACTTGTTCCAAACATTAGGATACTGAGCACAATCGCTAAAAAAATTTTCATGTCCTTCATCTCATCTTTTTATTGGGATTAAATTCATATAAAAAGTTTCCCCTAAGAGAAAGTGAACATTCTCATTTTTCTAGATTTCCAACAATTTCGAGTTACTGATCTTCTTCAAGCTTTATTAACTCTTCTTCTATCCTTGCCCAATTTATATTTTCACCAATAAATACTAAATTTAAAGGATAATTCATTTCTTCTTTAAAATACAGCGGCATCCCATAGGAATATTGGAATAAGTACGGTAACTGCGAATGATCAAATTTGATGTATCCTTTCATTCGATATATACCTTCTGGCAAATTTAATAGAAATTCTTCAAAATTACTGTGTTTGATTGGTTTCTTAAATTTATGAACAAATGTGCTTAAGTTCAAGTCAATTCGAACATGCGACTTTGCAGCATCACTTTTTGTTCCTAATGACAGACCTCTGATTTGCTTCATAGATACCCTTGAATAGGATGTAAGCAGAGCAAGACCCTGTTGATTGATATTTTGAATTTCTAGAGATACTTGTCCTTTCTCAGCTTCAGTCAATTCATCACTTCTATTAATAACAATTAGGTCTCCGTGACGTATTTGCTCTAATAGAAGTTGTTGAATTTGAGGACTTAGTTCCCTTCTCGATAACCACCTTTTCCCGTCCAAGATAGAGATGATCCCTTTTATTGATAACTGATCAGCAAACAGGGGTGAAAGAACAGCATCAAGGACTTCAACTGGATGCGCAGCACCTGTCGATTCAATATAAATTACATCCGGCCTTTCCTTTGCCAGTAATCCTTGCAGCTGAGCTTCAAGTTTATCCTGAATGGTACAACAAATACAGCCATCAAGTAATTCCTTTAACGGAACATCCTCTGAGACAGCATTCGAATCGATCGATACCTCTCCAAGTTCATTCATCATAACAGCTACCTTACGGCCTTGTTCAAGTTCATCCGCAATTAATTGTTTAAGAAGAGTTGTTTTTCCGCTCCCTAAGAAGCCTGATAGTATATAAATTTCTGTTTTAATCAATGGTTTTACCTTCCTTTACTACTTCAATTCTTTCTTCGTACATTTCTTCTAAAATACAAGTTAACTTCTGCTCAAGTTCATGGGCATTATACTCGGTTAAGTAGCCAATTTTATCAAACATATCCTGTTTAAGTTTCCAAATTGGAATATAGGCATTAGGATAGTATTCTTGATTTTCCACAAACCCAACTTCAATAGACGATTCATAATGATCATCAAATATATGATTTGGACCAGCTTGTTTCCCTTTCTTATTTCTAATTAAGCTGACCGTCAACTCGACATGCAGTTTTAAAAATTTAAGGCTAAATGCAGCTTGCAGCCCTTCACATATTGAAATGCAACTTTTTTCTAATCCAAGAATCTGTTCCTTGAGCTGCTCATCAAATTTCACTACTTGAAGCAAGCGTATCACCTCTTTATCTTACAGCTCTTAATAAAAGAAAAATAACTCCAATCTCTAAGGAGTCATTTTAGCTTATTTCCAATTAGCTTACAAATAAAATAGACTTTGTACAAAAATAACCCTCCAAAAACTTGGAGGGTTTATTGTTTAGTTTGTGATTTTTTCTTTCAGTAACTCTACTGCTTCTTTAATTTGTGTATCATTATTTACGATTGTTTGTCTTAGATTTTCCATTAATGCTATGGTTGTTTCCCCAGTTAGTATCCCGTTTTCTTCAAGGTTTTTAGCCTTTTGGAAAGCAATTACAGCTTCTTCAGTTTTCTCATCAAAAAATCCATCGTTCCTGCCGGGATCAAATCCAAGTGCAATAAGCATTTCTTGTGCAGTCTTTACTTGTGATGAAGAAACAGATAATTTTAGCACTTCATCAGGATTGATAATAGGTAAGGACGCATATTCAGGGAGTGCTACCTCCAAGTCAGGCTTAATTCCTTTTTCATGTATCCAGTTCTCATTAGGAGTTAGCCACTTTTCAGTTGTGAACTTAATGTTGGAGCCATCTTTAAAGCTCTGAGCTCTTTGGACAGTTCCTTTTCCAAACGATTTTTCACCAACTAGTGGAACATTTGCTGACTCACTTACAGCTCCAGCAAGAATCTCAGATGCACTTGCACTACCTTTGTCAATGACCACTACAAGCGGAACATCGTATTGGTTGGTGCCGCTTGATCTCATTTCCTCAATATTTCCATTGCGATCTTCAATCTTAAAGATAACTTCTCCCTCTGGAACAAACATACTCGAAATCTTAATTGCCTGGTCTAGAAGACCGCCTGGATTTTGTCTTAAATCGAGAACGAGTCCTTTCATTCCTTGTTCCTGTAGGTCAGTTAAGATTTCAATGAGCTCTTTTGACGTATTTTCGGAAAAAGTAGTGATTTGTACTTTTGCTATTCCGTCTTCTAGCATTTCTCCATACACCGTTTCGAGCGGGATCGTGTCTCGGACAATCGGTATCGTCAGAGGGTCTTCTATTCCCGGCCTTTGGATAACTAGTTCAACTTTTGTACCTTTTTCTCCCCTGATCAGCATAACCGCTTCTGTCGAGCTCATACCCTGTATGCTTTCTCCATCAACGGATAAAACCTTATCATTCGGCTTTAAACCAGCTTTTTCTGCAGGAGAACCTTTGAGAGGTGATACAATGACAATAAAGCCATCTTGTTCTTGTATTTCAGCACCAATTCCCTCGAATGAAGACGAAATGCTATCATGAAAGCTTGCTGCTTCTTCTTCATTCATATAATCGGAGTATGGATCATCTAGCGATTCTACCATTCCATTTATTGCACCATTAACGAGCGTACTCTCGTCTACTTCTTTGTAGTAACTATCTTTAATCGTGTCAAAAGCTGTATACAGCTTTTCAAATTCACTTCTTTCTGCGGCCACCGGTACTGCCTGCTCGTCACCAAATGCTAATGCGAATGTTGTAATACCGGCAGAAACAAAAACAATAAAAAATAGAAGCATAACAAAGTGAAACTTTTTCATTTGAATGAAACCGGATTGGTTATCAGTCGATTCTTCGTTTAATTTTTCATTATCCAAACCCTTCACCACTTTCATTTCTGTAAAGCCTGATCACTTTAACTAATTTTTCCTTAAGAAGCTGTTCAATACCTTATTTCTTAAGCCCTATAATATTTAGAATAACATTTTTATATTTAAATTAACAAAGAAAAGTGTACAGTCCTTTAATAAAATATGAACAAACTATTACAGTTAAAATGAATACCATTTCATAGCAGGATTTAAAAAGACAGGCCTGTTTTTCAGCCTGCCTCTATTGTTAGCAATAATAACTCAATCCATTAACACAGCCTTACTCCGACTTTACAAGCTTAGATTTTTTCAACTAAATTAAAGTACTCTTCAAGAGTCAAATTCTTTTCATGAATAACCGTTGCCGCCTCGATACCAACGTAACGGTAGTGCCATGGTTCATACTGATAACCTGTAATAGATTCTTTTCCTTTAGGATACCTTAAAATAAAACCGAATTTATGTGCATTTTCTGCCAGCCACTGTCCTTCAATTGTTTCACCGTATTCTTCAATTAATTGATAACCGACACTTGGGCTTGATATATCCATTGCCAGGCCGCTTTGATGCTCACTAAATCCTGGAATTGCAACGACTTGTGCAGCTTCCTCCCGCCCTACTTGGTTTTCTTTCGCAGCAAATAGACCTTCTTGTCGTTCATATGAACGATATCCTGACACAGCAAACAAATCGATCCCCTCATTCTTTGCTTGTTCAAATAATATTTCAAGGTGTTCTGCCGCTTCCTTGCGAAGATAGCTCTTTTCAATGTCTAAGTCTCCGAATGAAAAAGGGACGTTAGGCCGTTCTAAATCCTCAGGTATATAGTCATTTGGCAAGGCAAATTCCTTATTAACCAAAGCCAAAACATTTAATGGATTTTGAATGACATTTAATCCATTCACCTCTTTGATCTCATTAAAATAATGAGATTGTAGAGTGGGTACATTGGGTTGTTCTTCTATGATGTCTGTTTTTTCTTCATTTTCCTTAGCTTCATCTTTACTTGGACTGCTTTCTTCTGAGCTATGATTACCCTGATTTGACGAAAAAGGCATTTTATCAATCAATGGGGATAGCCCGCTGCACCCTGATAGTAATAGAATAGCGCTTGCTGCAACTAGAGTACGTTTTTTCATCATCCTTCACCTGTATCTAATAAATTTCGTTGTCAACTCGTCAACATCTACTTATTCTACATGAAGGTCGAGGAGATGAACAGGGTTAATCGTCATACAACCTCACCCCTAAGAATATCTTAAATGCAGACTTTTCTTATAAAAAACAGCCTCCCTCCATAGGGAAACTGCTGTAATGAAAGTTATTTTACCGCTGGGAAAAGGGCAGTAAGACCCCTGCTGATGGTAGTTTTACTTTATAGCCGCATCTAAAGCAACAACAATCATGTCATTAAAAGTAGTCTGCCGTTCTTCAGATGTTGTTTCTTCACCTGTTAAAATATGGTCACTTACTGTTAAAACGGAGAGAGCATTTCTCCCATATTTGGCAGCCAGCGTATAAAGGGCCGCAGTCTCCATTTCAATAGCTAGAATTTGGTACTGAGCCCATTTTTCATGCTCAGCGTTATCATTATAAAACATATCTGCAGTAAAAACATTTCCAACTTTTAAATTTAATCCTCGTTCCACGCCAGCGTCGTATGCTTTTTTTAGTAAGTCAAAATTCGCTGTTGGCGCATAGTCAACACCGCCAAATGTTAATCGATTCATTTGCGAATCTGTCGAAGCACTCATGGCTAGAATGACGTCACGTACTTTAACATCCTTTTGAATAGCTCCACAAGTTCCTACTCGGATTAAGTTTTGAACATTATAACTTTGCATAAGCTCATTTATGTAGATCGAAATAGACGGAACACCCATTCCTGTGCCTTGAACGGATACCTTTTTCCCTTTATATGTACCAGTATACCCGAACATATTACGTACTTCATTATAGCAGACAACGTCCTCTAAGAATGTCTCTGCAATATATTTTGCCCGCAGCGGATCTCCTGGCAATAGAACCGTTTCTGCAATTTCATTTTCTTTTGCACCAATATGTATACTCACAAAAATTCCTCCTTTTTATTAGTTCGATTTTAATCGCTTTCTTCCACAGACATTATACGCTAAAGTAAATTGTTTGTCTTTTTACAGACTTTACTTGTATCTGGCGAGGCATTTTTTCATTTGGATTGGGAAAGCTATCACTAGCTTTTCCAAAGGAGGTTCAGAACATGCCGAAAGAAAAAATGAGCAAAAAACTACAGCAGGCTGTGCAGCATGCAAATGAAACAACACCTTCTTCTCGTTCAAATACAGAACCACATACATCGTTAACCATTAAAAGAAAACATAAAAAATAGCAGGAGGATCACATGGGTAAAAAAAACCGTAATCGCATTAACCAACCGAAAAAGAATAATCATATTCCGCCAGAAGACATTGTAGCGGAACATGAAGCACATGGAAAAGAATTTACTTCAAAGAAACGTAAGAACACAACATGATGTAATAAAATAAGGAGAGTCTCCACTCTCCTTGTTTTCTTAATCTCGTACTAGCGTATATGAATCCGATTAACAGGCTCCCAGCCTCCAGGTAATAATTTATAATAAAATTGTCCTTGTCTGCCTTCATCAATATAAACAATATCCCCTGTGGAAATAAACCTTCCTTCGTAATCTTTTGGTATACAATCTGGTACATTAAATTTCTTAAATACATTTTCTAAACATTCTTGATGTGTACTGCCATTAACAAATATTCTGTATACTTCCTTATAACCCTTCTTTTGTCTAAAAATGGGTGTCTGAAATATAGTCACATCATAAGGCTTCTTTTTGATCCGTACTAATTCCTTTAACATATCGTTTTCCCCCAAATCCATATATTGGCTTTACCCCTCTTATCCACGACAACGATTGTCAAATCCTAATACTATCTAATACCATTTCGTCTTTGTCGAATCCTTCATCAAATTTCATCTAATATTGTCGGGTTTACACTTTATTAAAAATTTACGTTCAATTAATTGAAAATTCAGCATGATCTATATTAAATTAATGCCCTATTTCACAATAAAAAATATTAAAGGGGGAATGTTCATTGAGGGTGTATGATAGAAATGTCCCATTGTTCTTGTAATTTTGGATACCTTTCCAAATCATTTATTCATGCTGCCAGCCAGCTTGATTACGAAGTTTACTCATGGACAATCAAACGCCAAGCACAATTTATTCACATGCAAAGGCTTCAAGTTCACGGTGTTATTTCTGATGAAATACAAAAATCTAGTCCTCCAAATCTATTTGCAGCCTATAACCTTTTTGAAAAAGGACAGCAGTTTCTAAAATTGTTCATATAAGGCTAGCAGAAAATAAAAAAACGATGAGCTTTTCGTAAAGCTTCATCGTTTTTTTGCAATTATACTTTTAGGAAAAACGGCTGACAACCGATTGAATTTTTTGAGTCATTGCTGGGATATCTGCGCTAGATACAGTTAAGCGAACATTCGTCTCATCCATTTCAAAAGCTTCTGCCAAGAATCCGCCTAATCCTCTCGCCTTTCTGTCAACTTGCATCAGGATTTCAAATTCATTATTAGATATTGGAAAGAACACCAATTCTAATTCATCCAACCGACCTCGGAACTGACCTGTAATCGGTACAAATTCAAATTCTTGGATGAATGGAAGCCTGCGGCGCATACGATGCGGAGCCTGTTCACACTCTACTTCTCTTAGGCGAAAACCTAAATCAGACACAGCATTCAGCACCGATTCCATCAATCTTCCTGGCACAATTTTCAAGTAATCTTTATCCGTCGGATCTACAGCGTTTTTAATATCTAGACCTGTTGCTACCCAAACTTTTGTTTTTCCAAGAGTAATCGGAGTATCCGCAGGTAATATGAAAGAAAATGGCAGCTGTTTAGTTTCACCAGATCTAATGGTAAATGACTGTGTCAAACGGAATTTATCAACTTGGCCTGTTAGGTTGTGTTTCTTATCGTCTACCTCTTTAACATAAGTGGTATAGAGTACTAAATAAATTTCATCAATACTCTGATCTACATTTCCTCCCCTTACTTCTACAACACCCCTAACTTCTTCACCCGGAGCAACTGTATCTCTTTCTAGCTTTGTATCAACAGTTGCAGCTCCAATTCCTACACTAGCAAAGACTTTGTTAAAAAATGACATTTCATTTCCTCCTAGATTCTAAAATAACTTCCTCTATATCATTAAAAATCTCATTTGTTGACTGGTATGGAGATTCAATTAACAGCAGCCTTTTTATTACATGCTTCCCTTTTTTTGTGATCTCTAATTCCTCCTCCCACGGCTTTTCTTTTTGATTACCAATAGGAGCGTATCCAGAGTAAAGTAAAAACAATAAAAAATGCCCCAAACCATAAAAGTCACTTATCGGTGCTATCTTTTTAGGAACTGGATATGAGATTAATTCGTTATGATGATCGTCCATCCTCCTAGCAAGGCCAAAATCAATCAATTTTATTTTCCCATCATCCATCATAATATTAGGAATTCTAATATCCCGATGGATAATCCCTTTTTCATGGAGAACAGTAATTAATGAGAGCAATTCCAAACCTAATGAAAATGCTTCTGCCTCTGAATATATATTTCCTTCATCGAAGATCAATTGTTCAAATGTTTTCCCGCTAATATACTCCATGGTATAAAAAGGAATGTGATCAAATTCACCCTCTTCATAAAATACCGGAAATCTAGAATGGGAAAGCGATTTAAGAATTGCCATTTCCTTTTGAAAAGACAATCTTCCCTTTAGAATGATTCTTTTATGAAAACGGAGCATCTTCAAAACAGACAGTCTTTTTGTCTGCTGGTTTAGTACTAAATAGCTATAGCCGTAACTCCCCATACCCAGTATGTCCCTTATTTCATAATGATGAATCATTTTTCCCCTAGAAAGCTTTTTTTCAAAGAGACTGGAAATGGTTAGTATAAGTGGTTTTAGTGACATACATTATTCTTCCTTTTTGGAACCATGCTTTGAGCCCTGATAGTACCTTGTTAACTGCTGTAAAAACTAGAGAAAAAACTACTTTTCCCTTTTCGCTTATAATGATGATGGCCGTAATGGCGATGCCTTTTATAGTTTCGTTTCCACGATGAGCTTGAACTATATTTATGGTACTTGGATTTCTTAATTAAAAGCTTTAAGATCTTCTTTAACACCAAAACCTCCTCCTTTCCCTTCCTATAAATTTATACGCAAAGAAAAGTAAAAGGTTTCAGCTGTTCATTATGTATGTAGATATTTTTTTAAAAACATTAAAAAATGACGAGCAAATACCCGTCATCCTTTATCATCTATTTCTTCATCGATAATACATTTTTCTATTAAATATTCAAAAGTAATATCAGCAAGTTCCTCTACTTCACCTTCAGATGGCACGTACCCTCTTCTTAGCAGCTCCTGAAAGAAAAACTCTGCTATTTCATCCGTATCAATAAATACTTCAATTTCCCTCACAGCATCGCCCCCTTTATTCAGAAATGTATGATGGAAGTTTCCTTTTCATGCTATATCATCGAAAAATGATTGACATTTTCACTTTAAAAATTAGAAAGTAGTCATCTATCTCTTGTACATGCATAGAAATTAAGTATAGTTTAACGGATTTCAAAAGATGATGCATTGGAGGCAAAGATGATGATAACCATTACAAAAAAAGTAGAAGCAATGATTGAAGATATAAATACAGAGGACAGCTATATTCTGCATCTTTTTGAAAAACTTACTTCTAATTTATTTAAGTTAGTATTGTTATTAGGGATTCCTCTAATTCTTTATATGCTGATAACCTTTATTTGAGGCAGTTAAACATGTCGTTTTCCATCTCTTTTTTCATCATTGTTAACAAGGGCTCTCAGTTTTAATATAATCACTTTCATGATGTGACCATACTCTTCATCTTTAAACATTTCATACAGTAAGGCGTAATCATTATATAAATCTAGAAGTCCATCAATTAATTCTTTTCGTTCCTTTTTCTCATTTAGTACTTCCTTCTCTGCCATCCGAAAAGGGGCAGCTGGTTCCTGAAGTTCAAGCGGCTTCTTTTTCTGGTTCATTAAATATAGAAGCCCCAGCTTCTGAATAAATGTATCGGCACTTTCTGCATCAGCTATGAGGAGCAGTTCTTCTTCTCCGGCTTCAAGCCACTCTCCATCACTAACTCGCGATAATTCATAAATTACATCTTCCCAAGCGTCTTCCTTGTACCTCCAAATCTCTGTTCTAAAACCGACAACTTTGAATAAATCAGCTCCATAACCTTTGACCTGAACAAGATCGCCAATTAAGTAGCGGTATTCAATATCTATATGTTCCTTTTCCATCACATGGCCATCAAATTCAGATAATAACTGAATACTCGATTCCATATAAAGGCCCTCGCTTTTATTTATTTCATAGACGTACATCCCGTCTAACCACTTTACATTTGTTACCTTCCCAACCGTCCCATACATTGTGATCACGACCGTATCACCTATCTTAAACTTTGGTTTTTTCCTTTTCTCCATGCCCTTCCTCCTCTCGGGTGATGAGTCGTGAGTTTTGATTACGATATTATATGCAGTAAAACTTCATTTCGTAACTTTTTTAAACCTTCCGCTTATGAACTCTAAAACTGGCAAAGGCTTTAGGGTTTGGATGAAAAGTAAATTTGACAAAAAAAATACCTCTAAAATTTGAGGTACCTGCGTTTATAATTTATATTATGTTATCTGTATATCTTCTTTTCATTAGACTTATATATTTCCCAAGCTTCATCGAATACAGTCATACTACTAAGATAAAAGCCATTTAGCTCCAAATAAGAACTTAATTCTTCATAATCCTTGCTGTTTTTTGGAAAGCTATGGTCAAGATATGCATCGTTGGCAAACTGATTGATCGTATTTACGGGCTTGGGATGTCGAAATGACATCAAAAAATGAAAAAATGATTTTGCCATATTTTTCGCCCCCTATTTATAACTAATACTATAACGAAAAATATGACATCATGTCCACCTAAACTATTTTTCCAGTTAGTTTTGCAAAAAAACAATCTGATCTGACGATCAGATTGTTTTTTCTAGCCCCATCTTGCTTTTGTAAGCTCATACACAGCTAAGACGACATTAAACATTAAAATGGATACGGTGATAGGGACAGCTAATAGCCAGTTTTTACCTAATTTTTCTTTGATAATCCCTACATAATACCCACAGAAAAATAATACAAATAAAGCTGCTGATAGCATGATTAATAATGCAATTTCCACAACTTTCCCCCCATTGTTGGAAAATAGTACCCTATGCCCTATTATAGCGATTCCCAGAGGGAATTTTGTGAATATTGAGTGAACAAACTGTGACATTTTGCATATTACCTTCTGATTAACCTTTATCCTATTTGTCCTTAATTCTGAGAAGCCGTAACCCATTTAATGTGACAATAAGAGTTGCACCCATATCTGCGAAAATGGCAATCCACAATGTAAGCCAGCCAGGAATGACTAGTAATAGTGCCACAAGTTTAATTCCTAACGAGAATGTAATGTTTTGCTTAATAATGGTTAAGGCTTTCCTGCTTAGCTTTACTGTAAATGGCAGTTTGCCAACATCATCAGCCATTAATGCGATATCCGCTGTTTCAAGAGCTGTATCCGTTCCAGCTCCTCCCATGGCAATTCCGACAGAAGATGCAGCTAATGCAGGAGCATCATTTACCCCATCACCGACCATTGCCACACGATCATATTTATTTCTTAGTTCCTTAATAAAAGATAACTTATCCTGTGGAAGCAGTTCAGCTTTAATGTCTGAAACTCCTATCTGTCCTCCAATTGCATTCGCTGTCCCTGTGTTATCTCCCGTTAACATAATTGTTTTTTGAATCCCGAGGGAGTGGAGTTTTTCGATGACTGCTTTACTGTTTTCCCTTAAGACGTCAGCGACCGCAATTAGACCCATGATTTCATTGGAAGTACCGGCCACCATCACAGTCTTTCCTTGATCTTGAAGCTTAGAAATTTCCGCTTTCACATTAGAAGGAATCCCTTCTGTTAATAATTCTTCAAACAAGTTCGGACTTCCGACATAATACATCTTTTCTTTAACAATACCTCTAATTCCTTTACCTGTAATTGATGAAAAGTCTTCTATTGTAAGATCTTGAAAAGGTAAGTTTCCTTCTTCCGCTTTTTTCATAATAGCAGAAGCCAATGGATGCTGCGATCCATTTTCCAATGCAGCAATAGTCGTTAAGAGTTCATTTGTATCCGTATTGGGTTGAGTAAGATAATCTGTTACCGCGGGTATCCCCTTCGTCAATGTCCCAGTTTTATCAAAAGCAATGGCTTTTATAGCCCCCATTTCTTCTAAATGAATGCCTCCCTTGATCAGCACACCATTTTTTGCAGCATTACCAATTGCTGTTACAATCGCCACAGGAGTCGAAATAACTAGTGCACAAGGGCACCCAACTACAAGAGCTGCTAACCCCTGATAAATCCATGTATCCCAATCAGCTCCAAAGAACAGGGGAGGAACAACCGCTACACCAAGAGCTATAAGCATAATAAGCGGGGTATAGTATTTTGCAAATTTATCGACAAATGCTTGTGACGGTGCACGTTCTGCTTGTGCTTCTTCTACTAAGTGAATAATTTTAGCAATAGTTGTATCATCTACATGTTTCGTAACCTTAACCTCAAGGAGCCCCTCTTCATTTAGGGTTCCTGCAAAGACTTCATCATCGATTGTTTTTGAAACAGGGACAGATTCACCTGTAATGGCTGCTTGATTGACGGATGATAAGCCTTTTACTACGATTCCATCCATTGCTATTTTTTGCCCAGGTTTTACAATCATAATGTCGCCAACCTGGATATCATCCACATCGACCGACAGCTCTTTCTCTCCTCTTCGTACTAAGGCTTCTTTTGGAGCTATATCCATTAATGATCGAATGGACTGGCGTGCTTTATCCATGGAGTACGTTTCGAGAGCTTCACTAATCGCAAATAGTATCACAACTGTGGCTCCTTCACCCCATTCCCCAATAAACGCTGCACCAATGACCGCAATGGTCATTAAGGTTCTCATATCAAACTGGAGACGGACCAGATTCTTTAGCCCCGTGATAAACAGGCGATATCCACCAATTATCATAGATGCACCATAGCCTAAAATCGAAGAGAAATCTTCTTCACCATTCATTTGTCCTGAAATCCATCCAATAAGCAAGAAAACAAGTGAGACAATTACCGTTGAGTGCTTTTTCAAGAATGGCTCTTTTTTCTCTTCAAATTTCTGCTTTTCAGGTATGATTTTTAAATTTTCAAAAGCACCTGCTTTCTCAAGCTCTTCAATTGTTGTATCTCCATAGACTGTTAGTTTTGAAGCACCGAAATTTACATTGGCATCAGAAACACCATCCAGGTGTTTTACGTTCTTTTCGAACTTTGTCGCACAGCCAGCTCAGGAGAATCCTTGTACTCGGTAAACGTTTTTTTCACTCATTTTTTCTAGAGTCTCACTCATGGATTTTCGCCTCCTTTTGGTGTGTAAGTGCAATTTGGATTAATTGTTTGACATGATCATCGTCTAGTGAATAAAAGACTAATTTGCCTTCTTTACGGTACTTCGCTAAACCCAAATTTCGCAGTAAGCGTAAATGGTGTGAAGCAGTGGCTGTTGTAGAACCTACAATATTAGCTACATCACATACACACAGCTCACCTTCTTCAACCAGCGAATAAGCAATCTTAATTCTAGTGTCATCAGATAACGCTTTAAATATTTTTGCAACAGCAACGGTATCCTGTTGAGTAATCGATTCTTTTACCCTTTTTACTTTTTCTTCATCCACACAGGTAACTTCACATACATCATCATGTTTCAAGTAACTCACCTCTTCATTCAAATACCTATTTGATTATTAGTATATGTAGTTACTGACAAATGGTCAAATATTCATTTGAATGTTTTAATATTTATGGCTTAAGTGTTCCGAGAGTTACTATCTCCGACAGGGATACTATGGTAAAAAGAAATGTGGCTCATCGTTTTAGATGAACCACACATTAAAGATATATACGATTTTAATCAAACTTAAAATAATTTCTTTTTAACAACCGCGGTTTCTCCAAAAGCTCCTTAAAAGTTAACGAATTTTCCAGAACTTTTGAATCAATTAAAAAGAGTTGGTCTTCAATTTGCTCGATGATTTCTTCTTCTTGGTAATTCATTCCGCATTCCTTACAGGATATGCATGGAGTTTCTTTAATTTCGATTGCTTTTGTGCCATCAGGAAGCTCCCAGAAGACTGAAATTGCTTCCTTTGTGATATTCTCAGATGAACACCATTCACAACACATGCTCATTTCCCCTCTCCAGTATCTTCTTGGACATGGTTCTTCTGTTGTGCCTCAAATTTTTTATTCTTTAACTGATCACGTTTTTCACGTTTATCTTTTAAAGATGAGTGTTTCGGGTCTTGGGCATATTGATGCCTTCTGTCCAAGCGTTGCAATTTTTCCGGGACAAGATTGAATTGGTTCTCATTCATTATTCCGGCAATTCCGATATTTGATTTATTTTTTTCATAATCAGGATAGACAGCTTTAAAGTAATCCTCCGCTCTGCCAGGTACATAGTTCTCAGGCTCTGGATAAGAAGTGATCACCCCTTCAAAATTCCTTAACACCACTTTATCTGCGCTTTGTGAAATTAAATAATTCGGCTGAAGCGCAATTTTCCCTCCGCCTCCAGGAGCATCGACTACAAAGGTAGGGACTGCATATCCAGACGTATGTCCTCTTAAGCCTTCAATAATTTCCAGTCCTTTTGAAACAGGTGCTCGAAAGTGGCCAATCCCTTCTGATAAATCACATTGATAAATATAGTAAGGACGTACTCTTATTTTCACTAAATCATGCATAAGCTTTTTCATGATCGGGACGCTGTCATTTATTCCGGCAAGGATGACCGCCTGATTTCCAACCGGTACACCGGCATTTGCGAGCATCTCACAAGCCCTTTTTGAATCCTCTGTAATTTCGATGGAAGTATTAAAATGTGTGTTCAGCCAAATTGGATGATATTTCTTTAAAATATTACAAAGGTTCTCTGTGATTCTTTGCGGAAAAACGACCGGTGCCCGAGTGCCAATTCGGATAATTTCTACATGATCGATTTCACGTAAATTCTTTAAAATATACTCGAGAATTTTATCATTAATTAACAGCCCATCTCCTCCAGAAAGAAGGACATCTCTTACTTCTGGTGTGTTCCGAATATAATTAATCGCATCATCTAACTGCTTTTTAGGTACTCCCATGCCGATTTGACCTGAGAACCTCCTTCTCGTACAGTAGCGGCAATACATGGAACATTGATTCGTTACGAGGAAGAGAACACGGTCAGGGTAGCGATGGGTGAGCCCTGGGACCGGTGAATCCTCATCCTCATGTAACGGATCCTCTAAGTCATACTTTGTTTTATAAATCTCTTTTGATATCGGTACCGATTGCATTCTAATTGGACAGCGAGGATCATCTGGATTCATTAGTGATGCATAATAAGGAGTTATATTTAAAGGAATTGTTTTCGTTGAAATTCGTACGCCTTCTTCCTCTTCAGGAGTAAGGTTGATCACTTTTTTCAGATCATCCAGCGTACGAATCGTATTTGTTAATTGCCATAGCCAATCATTCCATTGTTCTTCTGTGACATCTTTCCAAAGTTCAATTTCTGTCCAGTGTCTTTTAGGTTTATATAAAGATTGCTTCATAATTGATTCCCCCCACATAAATGCTTTACTAATTACTTGCAAGTTTCATGCCAACTTACAAAAAACGAATAAATGGGGAAAGTGCTTGTTTACGCACAAAAAAAAGCCGATTATTCGGCATTGGTGAGATGATATTTCTGCATCTTGTATTGAAGTGTTTGCCGGGGAATTCCTAATAGTCTAGCTGCTTTTTTAATATTACCGCTTGTTTCTAAAAGTGCTTCCGCTATGAGTGTTTCTTCATATTTTTCTACTTTTTCTCTTAAGGAAGTCTGGCAGATTGAAGATTTTCCCATTTCCTTCTCTTGCACAGGTGCCACTTCTTTTAATAATAATGGGAGATCATCATAGGTTAGCCTATCGCCTTCACACACATTCATCATATATTCCACTGCATGCTTTAGCTCCCTGACATTACCAGGCCAAGAGTAGGAGAGAAACAACGACTTAACCTTCTCTTCTGCACCCTTCACTTGCTTATTTAACTTTTCATTAAATGATTTAATAAACACATCAGTCAAATATAGAATATCTTCTTTTCGTCGTCTAAGAGGTATCAGTTCAAACGTTAATACATTTAGCCGATAAAATAAATCCTCTCTAAGCGTTTTGTTTTGCAAAGCCAGCTTTGGATGCACATTCATCGCAGTAATAACCCTTACATCCACTAATAAATCCTTGGTTCCCCCAACCCTTCTAATGATTCCATCTTCTAACACTCGCAGAAGCTTTGCCTGCAGGTCGACAGGCATTGCATGAAGTTCATCTAAGAAAAGAGTCCCGCCGTGAGCAAGCTCAAACAAACCAGGCCGATCTACTGCCCCGGTATAACTGCCTTTCGTTGTACCAAATAGAATGCTTTCCAGAAGTGTTTCTGGTATGGCTGCACAGTTCTGAGCAATAAAGGGGGATTGTGAACGATTGGAAGCATAGTGGATCCCTTGAACAAAAAGCTCCTTTCCGGTTCCGCTTTCTCCAAAAACAAGAATCGGAGAGTGAGAGGTTGCAAGCTTTACAGCTTCTTTTTTTAAATTCATAAGCTCCGCATTTTTGGTCAGTACATCATCCAAGCTATAGCTTACCGCACTAGTATGCTTTGAGGATTTTTTTTTCGAAAGGAGTTTACCTTGAAGATCAACAAGCTGTTCTGACAAGCGCTTCATACTAGAATAATCTTTGGCGATTTCCATAGCGCCTACCAGCTGCCCCGACACAAATATCGGCAGAGTCGTATTCATCGTCTCTATTTTCTTCCCGTGGACATTTGTATAACTTTGAGCTACATTGTAAATTGCTTTTTTAGTTTGAAGTACTTTCAATAATGTACTGCTATCTTCATTTAAAGATGGAAAAACACGAAGAACAGGCTTGCCTACCACTTCATCTACGGTTAATCCATCATGCCTTGCCGCGACTTCATTGTAATAAATGGTTGTTCCGTCTAGGTCGACAACATGAATCGCCTCATCAATTCTAGAAAGTATAGCCTTTAATACTTCCTTCGAAATAACTCGCTCATGGATCATCTTTTCCACCTGCACTTATATTTGGAAATGATGCCGAAAAATGAGCCATAATGGCGAGAATTCGGCATATTATTTCGCATTATTAAGACCGGGAAAGGTCCTTTACCCAGACATTCATATTTTCGAGCTTATCATAGATAAACACATTGTTCGTCAGCCTGCCCCTGTATTGATAGCCAAGACCATGCAAGGCAGAATTCATACCAAAAGACAGCGCCCTTGCTATAGAGTAAGAACAATAAACCCCATCTTCCACTAGTCTATCTTCTAGTTTCTCTAAAAGAATCTTCATAAGCCCGTGTTTTCGATGTTGTGGCAATGTAGCACAATCCGTCATCTCTGCATTTTTATAGAATGTATTAACCTCGGCTGAAGCAGCACTTACGATTTCATTTCCTACCTGGAAAGCATAATAAATGGTTCCTTCTTCAATTGTTTTTTTTATATACTCTGGGTCATGTAAGGGTGTCGGGTAGATTTTGAAAACCTGCTGGTACAGCACCGCTAACTTTTCCGCATCGTCTTTTTCAATAAGCTTCAGCTCATATTGCTTGGGATGATCATTAGTTAACCCTATTCTTTCCAATTGTTGAACATTCTTTAGAATTTCATTTTCTTTTAATAACTGCTCGTTGTTGGATCTTTCTATAGAAAAATATTTGCAAAAAAAGTAACAATCTGAACCTAGAAAATACTTGTCAATAGCAGCTTCTGCTTGAAAGCCTCTTTCAAGCAGAAGCATAAACTGTTCTTTCCTTCCTTTCACGATTAGCTTTTCAAGCTTTAACTCCTTCGCTATCTCCTCTGCCTTTTCCAGCCCCTTCATTAGGTCGCCCCTAATGTCATCAATACGAACTCTTTTATTAAAAGGATCAATACAAACATTCATTGTACAATGCCGATCTAAAAATTCTTTTGTATAAGCTAATACAGTCATCTTTCTCACCTCTATAGAGTATTAAAGATGTTTAGCCTGACCATCAAGCAGTCAGGCTTTACCCTCATCTTTCACTTTTCAATTTCACACCATTTCAGTATAACACCTGCAATAATTTCAGCTGAAATGAAAACATCTTCTAATACAATGTATTCATTAACATCATGCGCCACTGCTGTTGTTCCCGGACCAAATACTACGACAGGAGTATTACCTATTTTTGATAATATTCCTCCGTCTGTTCCCCATGGGGAGGCTTCAATGACAGGAGGCTCCCCTTTTACACTTACAAAGCTTTCTGCAAGAGTTTGCATTAAAGGATGATCAACGTCTAAGTTTCCCGGAAGCCATCTACCTCCAAACCACTCTATTTCAAGGGGATGATGTTGGAACCACGGGTCGCTTTCAGTCAGTTTTTCCAAACATTTTTCTAATTGAATCTCAGCCTCTCTTAATGATTCGCTTGGAGCTACCCCAATACGTCCTTCGATGACACAAAGATCTGGAACCGATGACGGCCATTGTCCGCTTTGGATTTTTCCGATATTGATTGGGATCGGAATCGGAATTTTTTCATATAGCGGATCATTGATTGAAAGATTTCTAACCTTCTCTAATTCTTGCAAGCTTTTAATAACTGCCATTCCCTTTTCAATGGCATTTACTCCTTCATACCTGGTACCGCCATGTGCAGACCTGCCCTTGACTGTAATTCGGAACCACATTGACCCTTGCTGCTTTGGAAACACCTTCAGATTAGTTGGTTCAGGGATAATAGCCCCGTCAGCTTTATAGCCTCTTAGAACCGAGGCGAGCGTTCCAGATCCACCACTCTCTTCTTCTATTACACTTTGAAAAATAACATCTCCTTTAAGTGAGATTCCAGAAGATATAATAGCTTCCATCGCTAATAGTAAGGCGACAGAGCCACCTTTCATATCAGTAGATCCTCTTCCGAATAATTTTCCATCTTTTACAATTCCGCTAAAAGGATCATGTTCCCAATCATCCACATTACCTTCCGGTACAACATCTATATGGCCATTTAATATTAATGACTTGCCTCCTCCCTTTCCAGGCAAAACAGCAACTAAATTGGGGTTTCCAGTATAATCCTTTCGATCCGAACAATAACTATCGTGATTTAGTAATGCATCTTCTCCAATTTCCCATATATCAACATCTAGCCCGAGTTCTCGACACTTCTCAATCACAATGGCCTGTGCTCCACTTTCTTTCCCCCTTGTACTCCCCTCTTGAACAAGCTTTTGCAGAAAACGGGTCCCTTTTCCTTGATTATCTTGAATCCACTTTTTTACTCTCAATAATTCTTCCTGCAATTTAGTCCCTCCTTAATAAATGATCGTCATATCAGGACTTATTAAAAATCCACAATCTGTCTTGCTCTTAACTTCCTCAACGGAATATGGAGAAAATATTTCCACTAACTCTAATCCACGTTGATTTATTGAGAATACAGCCATGTCGGTAATGATTAAATCAACACAGGATTTAGAAGTTAATGGAAGTGTACATGATTTTACTATTTTAGAATGTCCATTTTTATCTACATGTGTCATTAAGACAATCACCTTTGCTGCTTTTTGGGCTAACTCCATCGCCCCTCCCATCCCTGGGACTTTTTTTCCTGGTACGATCCAGTTAGCCAGATCGCCTTTTTCACTAACCTGTAATGACCCGAGAATGGTTAAATCGACCCTGCCTCGACGGATCATCCCAAATGCAATAGCGCTATCACAATAGGATGCTCCCTCAATAACCGTTACAGGCAGCCCTCCTGCATTGCATAAATTTTCATCTTCCCTCCCATTCTCAGGAGCAGGACCCATACCGACAATGCCATTCTCTGCATGAAACATTACCTTAAGATGCTGTGGTAAATACTCGGGTACAAAAGACGGAATACCTATGCCTAAATTAACCACCATTCCTTCTTTGATCTCCGCTGCAGCACGTTTTGCCATACGATGACGGTGATCTATTCCCATGCCCATTTCCAGTTCACTCCTTGTGAAGGGATGATATAATCTACAAACACACCGGGCGTCATGATAGAGTCAGGATCCATCCCTCCTATTGGTACTATTTCCTCCACTTCAGCAATTGTAATATTACCGGCCATTGCCACGAGAGGATTCGTATTCCTTGCGCTCTTGTCATATATTAAATTCCCGTAAGCATCTGCTTTTTTGGCAAACACAATCGAAATCTCGGCCGTCAAGGCTTTCTCAACAAGATATTCCTTCCCATCCAGCATGACGGTTTGTTTATTTGCCCTTACTATTTCATTATCCATCCCGACATCGGTTAAGATGGCACCAAGTCCCACCCCGCCTGCACGTATCCTCTCAACTAATGTACCTTGCGGTGAAAACTCTACCTCAAGTTTACCTTCATTCATTAACTGACCCGCGATAGGGTTTGAACCAATATGGGAAGCAATGACTTTCTTTGCCCTTCCTTGATTGACAATCTTTCCGATTCCTATTTGTGGAAACCCAGTATCATTCCCAATAAGTGTGAGTTCGCGTATCCCTTTTTGTAAAATGCCTTCAATGATGGTTGGTGGAGATCCTACACCTCCGAAGCCTCCAAACATAATAATCGATCCATTATGAAAAAAATCTAGAACCCTGTTCAAACTGGTGACTTTCTTGAATGGATTTTCCATTCTCCTCTTCCTTTCCACACATCAAATCTCTTTTTGGAAGTTCATGATGACTATCTCTCTCCTGGAAGAAGTATTACTTTATTTGGACAATACTTCGGCCTCCAATTGTTTTAATGATTTGGCAAGCAGGCTTACGAGTTCGTCTATTTCACTAGTTGTGATGGTTAAAGGAGGGGCAATAAGAATAGCATCACCATTTATCCCATCAATTCCTGCACCAGCCGGATAAAGCAGAAGACCATTTTTTTGAGCAATTTCAACTGCTTTTTGGCTGACTTGAAAACTTCGCGGGAAAGGAAGTTTGTTAACAGAACTTTTCACAAACTCTATTCCCAGCAGCAGTCCTTTTCCACGAATATCGCCTATAAACGGCAAAGACTTCTGTAATTCAAATAATTGTTTAATTAGGTATTTATATTTAGATTCAACTTCTTGAATAAGATGATTTTTTTCCAAGTATTCAAAAACAGCCAGCGATACTGCACATACCTGTGGATTTGCACTAAGTGTATGCCCGCTCATTACCAGCTTGGAGCCTTTTAAAATCGGTTCCATTACCCTTTCACTGACCACGGCAGCAGCAATCGGTGCATAACCAGCTCCCAATCCTTTCCCTAATGCAACTAGGTCAGGCTCTACCCCCCACTGTTCAATCGCAAGCATCGATCCCGTTCGGCCGATGCCTGTCATAACTTCATCTGCGATAAAGAGAATTTGGTGTTTCTCACATATTTCTTTAATGACCTTATAATAATCTTTGGGAGGAGTAATAGCTCCACCCGCAGCGCCTACAACAGGTTCTGCAATAAATGCTGCGACTTGATCAGCTCCTATTCTCCTAATCGCGGTATCTAATTCTTGTGCGCAAAGATATTCACAGTCGGGAGCACTTTTTTTATATGGACATCGGTAGCAATATGGCGGATGTATAACGGGAAAATCCTCAAGAAGCGGTACAAAACGGGCTCTTCTTCCTGAATGTCCAGACATCGATAGAGCTCCTAGTGTAATACCATGGTAACTAACCCAGCGCGATAGTACTTTTGTTTTTGAGTAGACTCCTTTTTCTTGCCAATACTGAATCGCTATTTTCATAGTCGTTTCCGTTGCTTCTGAACCACTATTGACAAAAAAACACCAATTCAGATCTCCAGGGGTGCTTTCTGCAATTTTTTTTGCAAGATTTTCAGCGGGCTCGCTTGTAAAATGAGATCGATATACAAATGAAACTTTTTTCGCCTGCTCATTCATTGCATGTATCATTTCATCTACTCCGTGGCCAATATTGGCTGTCACTGCGCCTGAGGCGGCATCTAAATATTTTTTACCTTTTTTATCAAATAGATAAATACCCTTTCCGTACTCAATCATTGGATACTGTGCATCAAGAACCGGTTTAATTAAGAACGATTGATCCACGTCCTCACTCCATTCTGAATGAAAGCGTTCCCATTTTAGATTTATCAAACTATTAGATTGTATGAAATACATATCAAAATCTTTCTTAAAGAATAAGCGGACAAAACTTAAAGACTATGAAAAGCAGAACGCAAAAAGAACTAGCAGGTACCGAAATCCACCGCTAGTTCCTTTCTCCATATGTAAATTAAATTTGCTCAATAAAAATTTCTGTATCGTTCTCGCTAGCTGAGACTGCCGCCTTAGCACCAATCGGAATGGTCGCAAGAGGGGTAGTGTGGCCAAAATTAACATTCCCGATGATTGGAATGTCTTTCAATTCCCTTTTTGATTGTATGATTTTCTTTAAAGCAGCATCTGTTACGTTCGATCCCTTTTGAAAACGACCGATTAAGATTGCTTTAAGTTTATTTGCATCCGGTAAATGTAAAAGGGACTGTAAATCACGTTCAAACATCAAAGGATGTGATTCTTCATCATCTTCAATAAATAAAATAGCGTTTTTTAAGGAAGGCATGAAAGCTGTACCTTGAAGCAAATTCAATGTACTTAAATTCCCCCCGACTAGCTTCCCTTCTGCCTCTCCCTCTTGAATGACAAAATAGCCATCTTGTTCTATAAAAGTTCGGTCTTCTTCCTCTAAATGCCATGGGTCATCACTCCAATGAGAGGAAGGAGAAATTTCAAACGGAGCATCGTTCGTCACTGCGTTCAAAAAAGAATTCAGTGTATATTGAAATTCATGTTTTATTCCTAACGTAGAAAAATGCGGTCCTGAATAATTTATTAACCCAGTCTTATGATAAATTGCCAAGTTTAAAGCTGTTATGTCGCCAAATCCGCAAAAGACCTTAGGATTATTTTGGATACATTCGTAATCTATATATTTCAATAATTGGTTGGCATTATAGCCGCCTGACGCAGTTAATATCCCTTTTACACTTGGGGAACGAAACGCATCATGAAGATCTTCTATTCTTTCTTCGATCGATGTACTAAAAAATTCATCATGATTCTCAACATTTTTACCATAGGTTATGTGGAAACCTAAATCCCTCAACCGGCTTTCAGCCAGTTCAATTTGCTTGCCCTTTACAAGGGCCAGACTGGTAGATGGAGCAATCACCCGTATTTCACCACCTGGGCTTAATCTCTCAGCTAACATTATATCGCCTCTTTCGGTAGAGCAGAATTTGAAAACATGCCTTTAAAACACCATTATCTTAGCAGATAAGCGAAAATAAGAAAAGCCTGCCCAGATTGAAAGGCAGGCTGGTTATTAAACTGTTGCGGTTTGTTTTGGATTTGAAACCTTAGATTTTTCAATGATATCTCTTGCAATCCATACCCCACAGGCACTAGCTTGGGCAAGTCCTCTTGTAATTCCGGCTCCATCTCCGCCCACATATAAACCACTAATTTCTGTTTCAAATCGGTCATTTAATTTTGGGCGTGCGGAGTAAAATTTCGCTTCTACACCGTAAAATAATGTATGCTCAGATGCGATGCCAGGCGAAACATGATTCAATGCCTCGGTCATTTCCACCAAGCTCTTTAATGTATTGTAAGGAAGTACAAGCCCAAGATCCCCTGGAACCGCTTCTTTTAGAGTTGGCTCAAGAAAACCTTCTTTAATACGTTTTTCAGTTGAACGTCTTCCTTTTAAAATATCCCCATATTTTTGCACGATCAGACCGCCATTTGACAAACTATTTGCTAACCTGGAAATTTCATGTGCATATTCATTCGGCTTATCAAATGGCTCCGAGAATGTATGCGAAACTAATAAAGCAAAGTTTGTGTTATTGCTTCCAAGTTTAGGGTCTTTATATGCATGACCGTTAGCAAGCATAATGCCGGAATGATTTTCGACAACAACATGACCTGAAGGATTGCTGCAGAAAGTACGTACTTTTGTTCCAACAGAAGTATTAAATGTAAACTTGCCTTCGTACAGATTTTCATTAATTTCTTCCATGACAATATCTGAGGTTTCAACGCGGACACCAATATCCACTTGATTATTGAGCATATGTAAACGGCGCGCTTTAAGAAGCTTAGCAAGCCAAACAGAACCATCACGGCCTGGCGCTATTACGACCTTGTCTGCGGCCAAGGTTTCACCTGTCTTTAATTGTAAACCTGTAACTTTATGACCTTCATTCGCTTTTTCAGTGACTAAATCACTTACTTCTGTTTTAAAAGCCATGTCAATCTTACTCTGTAGGTATTCATAAATACTCTTCATAATTTCCAAATTTTGTTCTGTTCCTAGATGTCTTACTTGAGCGCGTAACAGCTTAAGGCCTGCGGCATATCCACGGCGTTCAATATCCTTCACTTTATCTGTTAGTGGGTCAGTGATACTTTTTGTTGCACCATGACTTAAGTTAATTTCGTCGACATACTTAATTAAATCGACAACTTGTGAATCTGGAAGATAATCTGTCATCCAGCCGCCAAACTCACTTGTAATATTAAATTTCCCGTCTGAATATGCACCGGCGCCGCCGAATCCGTTTGTTATTGAACATGCAGGCAAACAACCTGCGAACTCTTTTCTACCGATTGCAGGCGGACACTTATCTATCTTTTTTTCTAATATTGGACAATTTCTTTTATAAATATCATGGCCTTTATCAATCAATAAGACCTTGGCATCTGGCATTTTCAATGTAAGTTCATAGCAAGTAAATATACCGGCTGGTCCGGCACCAACAACAATTACATCATAATTGTTTTTCATCGTTTCTCCCCCAGACGTTCTTTATATTTTTCGTCTTTTCTCAACCCTTTAATAATATAACAAACTTACTATGAACGGTCAACATCAAAAACCGAACTATCACTAACGTTAACTAATAATTGTTCGTTTAATAATAAAATTATAGAAAATTAGAAACTCTCACACTTAAATATTCAAACAAGACAAATAGAGGAATTACCCTGTTTAGGTAATCCCTCTAGCTCCTATCAGCTTATTTTATTTACAGTAGCTTGCACCAATGATAATCAATAAAATAAACAATACAACAATTAACACAAATCCACCGCGATATCCTCCTACATAACCTTGAGTCGGGTATCCATATCCGTAACAAGGGTCAAATCCGCAATGATTATATCCATGTCCGTAATGCATAGTGTTGTCACTCCTTTTGTTCATTCGGTGTTTACACTGTTAGACTATGTACTAGGTACTTGACCTGTATATGTATTTGCCTAGTTTTCTTGAAAACAATAGGCCTTTAACTAAAATTTGGGCTAATACCTAGGAAAAAGAGCTAGTTAAACAAAAAAGCCGCAAGCTGCGGCTTTGAACATTCCTTATTTATTCTCAAATAGTTTCTTATACTCTCCGTATCCTTCTTCGTCTAATTTTTCCTTCGGAATAAAACGAGTAGCTGCAGAATTAATACAGTATCTTAATCCTGTCGGACCGGGGCCATCGTTGAAAACATGCCCCAGATGAGAATCTGCTGATTTACTTCGTACCTCTGTACGTATCATGAAGTGAGATGTATCCTCTTTTTCAATAATTTCTTCTTCAATCATAGGCTTAGTAAAACTAGGCCACCCGCAGCCCGCATCAAATTTGTCTTTTGAACTGAACAACGGTTTACCACTTACAATATCTACATAAATTCCTTCTGAAAACTCATTCCAATATTCATTATGGAAAGGAGGTTCTGTCCCGTTATTTTGTGTTACTTCATATTGAATGGGCGTTAATTTCCTCTTAAGTTCCTCTTTATCTTTACTGATCATGATTTTCCCCCCAATGATCTTTTTTGAATTGTTCTCTCCCCGATCCTCTGCTATATGCATTGTACCTCACTGGGTTCTTTTTATAAAAATCCTGATGATACTCTTCCGCATTGTAGAAAGGTGTTGCTGGAAGAATCTTCGTCGCAATCTGTTTCGAAAAGCGTCCGCTATTCTCTAATTCTTGCTTTGATTTTTCAGCTAGTGCTTTTTGTTCTTCATTATGGTAAAAAATCACAGTCTGATACGATTGACCGCGATCATAAAACTGCCCCCCTGGATCGGTAGGATCAATTTGCTGCCAATACACTTGAAGAAGTGCCTCATATGAGAAAACTTCGGGATCAAATGTAATTTGAACAGCTTCATAATGCCCTGTTGTTTCAGAACACACTTCTTCATATGATGGATTTACTTTATGCCCTCCAGTATATCCCGACACTACTTTAATAATGCCAGGCTGTTGGTCAAAAGGTTTCACCATACACCAAAAACACCCGCCAGCAAAGGTTGCAAGCTCATATGCCTTTTGTTCCAAACAATCACCTCTTAACGAAAAACTATAGTTTGTAAAATAAGCTTACCCGAAAAAGAACTTTGTTTGCAAATATAAGATATTTCAAGCGTTTTTCGCTAATGGCCTACTTGGCTATTTGGTTGGTACTAACAATGTAAATTTAATATCATCATTTCTTAAATCAAACTCACGTATTTTTACTTTTATATCACTTTTCAGTTTTAATTTATCTACAGAGAGATAAATTAACTTCTCATTAGGCTGGATCTCGACCCACTCTGGAAGTTGATACTGATCACGTATGAATTTTAGGACATATGAGACTGGCAGCTCTAATCTGCCGATGAAAATAGACTTCTGATTTAATACCAGGTCTCCATTTAGTAACGCCTCAGGTTCAAACGTTAGCTTCATTTCAAGATCCTGTGTAAAAACCTTCACTATACCATAGAGCTCCACTTCATCTTTAAGTATTACCCTGTAATCAATTGGACCCTTTGCCTCTTTCTCTATATAATGATTGATCAATTTATTTAAATCATTCTTATTAGACTGTACCTGAAACTGTACGAATTCACCGCTGTTCACTGTCGTGGATGGCGGGAACTCTTCCTCAACAGGCTGCTGCACTAATACCAAGATTAACAAAAGAATGATCAGGATAAAACTTAAAAGGAGAAAAAAGGCCTTCTTCCATGTTATGACCATTCTAATTACTCCTTTTAGTTGTTATTTTCTGAGAGGATGTCTTTTTAAACAATCTTTCTTGAATTTGTAAATATATTTGTTCAGCCATTAATTTGTATCCATCATCATTAGGATGAAAATAATCACTGTGCAAAAGATTTCTGTCACTATTTCTAAAAACCTCTGCGACATCAACAAAATATGCCTCTGGATATTTTGCTAGTACTTTCTTGCTCGTTTCATTCCAGTCTTCCATTATTAAATCCAGTTCACGAATATCAGCAAAATATTGAAAAAACGGATTATACAAACCAACTAAATAAACTACAGCTGCAGGATTTGCTTTTTTAATCGCTCCTATAATGCCGGCTAATTGTTCTTCGTATAGAACACGCTCGTGTACGAAATCATTCAAACGGAGGTCAGAAAAATTTTCTTTTACGACTTTCATAATATCATTACCACCAGTTGTCAATATCACAATATCAGCTGCAGTAATGGCTTTTTGTACGTCTTCTGCTTGAAGCTTGTTAAGTAGTTGTGATGTACGATGGCCGCGGACTCCTAAGTTCAATAATCTTGCATCACGAACACCCTTCTCATTCTCAAGCCTTGCCTCTAAATAAGGCAGGTAACCGCCGCTATTCGTACTGTCTCCAACACCAAACGTTAGTGAATCTCCAATTGATACAATATGAAAATCCTTAGGAGAGAAATCTTTTGGCAGTTCTTCCTTTAAGACATTTACAGGCTCCCTATATTTCGGAACATCTTCATTCAAAACCGTTTTACTAGAACATGAACATAGCAGGACGGTCACCATTAAAAGAGAGGTGAATAATTTTTTCACACGTTCACCTTCCTTTTGATTTTACATTATTATAACAAGGATTAATCCCAATAAAAATAGACCTTAATCGATAAGGTCTATTCTCCTACAATTACTACTGAAGAGCTTTCATGTCTTTAATAATTTCATCAAAAGGAATATCATTAAGTCCTGTATAAAAAGTCATAATTTTTCCCTCCTGGTCTATTAGGAAAAAATCAGTTCCATGAATAACTTGATCCTGCCCTTCAGGTTTTTTTACAAAGGTCTTAAAGTTATCAACAGCAAACTGCTCAATAAATTCCTGATCGTAACCTGTTAAGAAATGAAAGTTACTGAAATCCACATTAAACTGCTCCCCAAATTTCTTTAGTGTTTCTGGAGTATCAACTTTAGGGTCAATTGATATGGAAACAAATTCAACATTCTCAATACCTTCTTCTTTCGCCAACATTTGCAATTTGACCATGTTAGAAGTCATCGGTAAACAAACATCATCACAATTTGTAAATATAAAATCAGCAATCCAAATCTTCCCTTTTAGATCCTTTAATCCAAAAGGTTCTCCCTCATGATTCGTGAAAGTGAAATCTTCTATCTGCCAATTTTTAGCGTCAGGAATCCCACTTTGTCCACATCCTGTTAGGAGTACGAGAATTAATAAACTCAACAAACCCAAACGCACCCTCATTTTTTTCACCTGCAATCTAATTTCGTATCGACCTCATTTTAGCAAATGTTTTTGAAGGAAGAAAGAAAAAGGTTTGACAAGAATGTGAACGAACGATAATAAAAAACCTGAACATCATCGTTCAGGTTGTTATTTCATTCAAAATGGTACATAAAACCCAATGCACCAGCGCCAGTATGAGTGCTTATAATCGGTGTAGTATATTGTATTTCAACATTCTCATATCCTGTTATGTCATAAATGGCCTTTTTCACTTTGAGTGCGAGCTCGAGCCCATCTGCATGAACAATCCCCACACCCTTAATCGTTTTGCCTTTCACATCATCCGCAAACTGTTTTGCTAGAAATTTCGCTGCCTGTGCTTGGCTCCTTACTTTAGTGACAGGAGTATACACTCCATCATCCAATGAAGCAATTGGCTTTATGTTCAGAAGGGATCCGATTAAACCTTTTCCTCTTCCAATTCGTCCACCTTTAATTAAATTTTCAAGCGTATCGACATAGACAAATAATCTTGTGTTTTCACGCATTTTATCAAGAGTTTCGACAATTTCTTCTCTAGTCTTACCAGCTTGTGCCATTTTGGCTGCTTCAATTACTTGAAAAGATAACGCTTTCGATAAAAAGCGGGAATCAATTACCGTGACTTTGCCTTTTGCCATGCTCGCTGCACTTTCAGCAGATTGTACTGTCCCACTCATTCCTCCTGTCATATGGATGGAGATGACTTCGTACCCTTGCTCATGAAAGGCATCATATTTTTCCACAAAAACGCCTGCTGGAGGCTGTGAGCTTTTCGGAAGCTCTTCAGCATTTTTCATTTTCACTAAAAATTCTTGAGGAGTAATGTCAACACGATCTGTATAAGTTTGACCATCGATATGAATGGACAAAGGTACCACTTCAATATCATATTTTTCAATCATTTCATCTACTAAATCTGCTGTTGAGTCTGTTACAATCTTAACTTTTGCCAATACATTCACATCCTAAAACTGAGGTTACCTTGTCTTATTATACATGTATATTTCGAGATTTCATTCATTCTTTACGTACAAATGAAAAAAGTATCGGCTCTAACCGATACTATCATCAAAACTAAGCGTTGTTCTTAAGTTCCGGCACCTTAAAAATTTCCTCGTATATGGGCCATTTTACGACTCGTTTTAAATAATCTTTAAACGAGCAGCATTTTCTTCCTTTAATATCCTTATAAAGGATATTCATAAGTGTTTGTAAACGGAATTGGATTAAAAAATAATAACGATGTTTCTTATCCATTACAGGAATATCAATAATTTTTACCTTCTGTCCAACAACATTTTTGAACTCTAGGCTTTTAAATAACAAAATATCAATCCTCATTTTCACCCGTTTGAATATATTATACCTTAATTCCCCCTCGAAATGTGTCTTAATATGATGCATTTTTTAAATTATTTTCCTAGTAAGATGCAATAAAGCCATCAGTTTGTCACTGATGGCTTATCTATTTTCTTATTCACTTTTGTCAACATCTTCTGCAAATTCCAGTTCCCATTCCTTTTCCTTTTTCATTTTACGCTTATAGACGATTTTGGACATATTAATACTGATTTCGTATAGGAATAACAATGGAACCGTCACTAACACGTCAGACATAATGTCGGGCGGAGAAATGACGACTGCAATAACTACTAGGACAAAATACGCATATTTACGTATTTTCACCAATGCATACGGATTAATAACACCTAGTGATGTTAAGAACATCGCCACAACAGGAAGCTCGAATAATACACCAAAAGGCAATGTTGTATATAAGATAAATCTGAAATACTTATCGGCGGTGAAATTTGTCACTACCATATCACCGCTTAGTTCAATTAAGAAGTTTAAGATAATTGGTAATATGACAAAGTAACCAAATGCTAACCCAACGATAAACAATATAAACAAAGCAGGTATATAGGAAAGAGAAATTCTTCGTTCAATCGGCTTTAAAGCCGGTTTTACAAATAGCCATACTTGAAGTGCCAAGATTGGAATAGTTCCAGCAATTGCAATAATGGAAGCAATCATAAAATAAATCCAAATAATATCACTGGGTCCTAATACTACTAGCTTCACATCTAGATCTCGTACAAACCAACGATAAATATCCTCTACATATATAAAACCAACAATGAAAAAAATTAGAAAAGCAGCTATCGATACAATTAGCCTTTTCCGTAATTCCTCCAAATGATCAACTAAATTCAATTCTTTATCTTCCATATAAATCTCCTGCCAAGTAAATAATCTAATAAGTCAATTTGAAGAAAAAAAGTGTAAGATTAAGATCTCACACCTTATTTTGTCACCTTCGTCATTTCCTTTAATTCCTTCTTTTCTTCTTCGAATTCATCCATTACATCGCTAGTTAATTCACGAGTAGATTTTTTGAACTCACGAAGAGTCTGTCCAAAAGCGCGTCCAATTTCAGGAAGCTTTTTAGGACCAAATATAATTAATGCTAAAACTAAAATCAATATTAAACCAGGTACTCCGATGTTTGACAACATGGTAGAACAACCCCTTTATTAAACTTGTAATGCTAATATGATTATAGTATCTTTTCTAAAGTTTTGGGGAAATAAACATGATTGTTCATAAGAATTTCACATTCCCTTAAAAAAATTTACAATATGTGATGAAGTTCATTTCCCAAAATTAAAATTAAATTAGCAAATTAAAAAGATCTTGATCCTTATTTACTTCCATGAAAGAAAATCCTTTCTTGTTCAGACGGTCAATTAAGCCCTGATAGTTTTCCTTTCTTTGCAGTTCAATTCCTACTAGAGCTGGACCGTTCTCTTTATTCGTTTTCTTAGTATATTCAAATCTTGTAATATCATCAGTTGGGCCAAGAACCTCATCAAGAAACTCTCTTAACGCACCTGCTCTTTGAGGGAAATTAACGATAAAATAGTAAAGCAAGCCTTCATATAATAAAGAACGTTCTTTAATTTCCTGCATTCTGCTAATATCATTATTTCCACCGCTTATCACACAAACTACATTTTTACCTTTTATTTGATCCTTGTATAAATCAAGTGCAGCAAACGGCAAGGCACCAGCTGGTTCCGCAACAATTGCATGTTCATTGTATAATTCAAGGATTCCAGTACAAACTTTCCCTTCAGGAACAACAATAATATCATCTAGCAATTCTTTGCAGATATCAAACGTTTTGCTTCCAGGTGTGGCTACAGAAGCACCATCTACAAATTTATCAACTGATTCTAGCGTTGTCACTCCATTATGCAGCAAAGACTCCTTCATGGATGCAGCGCCAGCAGGTTCAACGCCAATCATCTTTGTATCAGGGGAAATACTCTTAAAATAAGTACTCAAACCCGACATTAAACCTCCGCCACCGATGCTTGCAAGTACATAGTCAATCTTTTCATCACTATCATTTAAGATTTCTACGGCTACCGTACCCTGTCCTGCGATGACCATTTCATCATTAAATGGATCGATAAAAGACCTATTTTCATCCTTTGCACAAGCAATCGCTTCACGATAAGAATCATCAAAAGTATCTCCTACTAAAACAATATCAACATTCTCTCTTCCAAACAATTCCACTTGTTTAACTTTTTGTTTAGGAGTTGTTGTTGGCATGTAAATTTTCCCATTTACCCCTAGTTGACGGCATGCATATGCAACCCCTTGAGCATGGTTTCCGGCACTTGCACACACAACACCGTTCTTTAGTGATTCTTTATCGAGCGATTTAACCTTATAAAAAGCTCCTCTGAGCTTAAAGGAACGGACATGCTGTAAATCTTCTCTTTTTAAATATACATTACAGTCGTACTTTTCAGATAATCGTTCGTTCTTCTGTAACGGTGTATGGGCAACGATATCTTTCAACTGCTGGTATGCAATAATAATATCCTCTAATTGCACCCATTTCTTTTTTAACACTTCTTGTTCCATATCATTTCCCTCATTTCTACCGTTAATTAATTTAATTTATAAATTATATCACTTTCAGTAGTCATTTCAACCATAATAGCAAATTTTCTGTCTCTTAAAATAATTTGCAGGACATCTAATTGAGCCATAGGTTTCCTATCGTCGCTGATAAATCAAAAATTCATAGTCATAAGGGTTCTTTTCGTTTTTTATTCCTTTCTCTTTTGAAAGAAGTTCCCACCCTTCAAGACTCAAAGGCGGAAAAAACGTGTCCCCAGGAAACTTTTCGTGAATCTGAGTAATATAAAGTCGATCAGCATTTGGCAAAAGTTCTTTAAAAATTTCTGCACCACCAATGACAAAATACTCTTCATCTGGTTTTTCTTCACAATAGGACAAAAGTTCGTCAGTGCTATTAAGCACTGTACAGTCATGAAATTGATACTCTAAATTTCTTGTAATCACGATGTTCTCCCGACCTGGCAGCGGACGCCCAATCGATTCAAACGTTTTTCTTCCCATAATAATCGGGTGGCCCATTGTTGTCCTCTTGAAAAATTTCAAATCCTCCGGAAGATGCCAGGGAAGCTGATTGTCTTTGCCGATCACGCGATTTTCATCCATTGCCCACATGAAAGAAATCATACACTTACAACTCCTTTTATATGAGGATGTGCAACATAGTCAACCAATTCAAAATCCTCATACTTAAAGCTAAATATATCTTTAACCTCTGGGTTTAACTTCATCTTTGGCAATGGATATGGGTCCCTGGACAACTGTAAACGAACTTGCTCAAGGTGATTACTGTATATATGTGCATCACCTAGTGTATGGATAAAATCTCCCGGTTCTAGATCACATACTTGTGCGATCATTAATGTTAACAAAGCATATGAGGCGATATTAAATGGAACACCTAAAAAGATATCAGCGGACCTCTGGTAAAGTTGACAAGAAAGTTTGCCATCCGAAACGTAGAATTGAAATAAACAGTGGCACGGAGGCAGCGCCATTTTTTCCACATCTCCTACATTCCAAGCACTGACAATTAATCTTCTAGAGTGAGGGTTCTCCTTTATTTGCTTTATTAGGCTTGAGATCTGGTCAATTGTATCACCATCAGCCGTCTTCCATGAACGCCACTGCTGCCCATAGACCGGTCCTAGATTCCCTTCTTCATCCGCCCATTCATTCCAAATTCGGACTCCATTATCTTGAAGATATTTGATATTGGTGTCGCCCTTTAAAAACCAAATCAGCTCATGAATAATTGATTTAACATGAAGTTTTTTTGTGGTTAATAGGGGAAAGCCTTCTTGTAGATTAAAACGCATCTGATAACCGAAAGTACTGATTGTACCAGTCCCTGTTCTGTCACCTTTCTTTTCACCGTTTTCTAAAACATGTTGACATAACTTTAAATACTGTTCCATTCATTACACCTCTACCAATCCAAAAATCATTATTTTTAACATAAGGGAAATACAAAAAAAAATCAATGAGCTAAAAATATTAACCTATTTTAAATGTTTAATAAATTCATAGGTTTTCGGAGCCTTGTCTTTGAGTTCTCTGTTCGATTCATCATTCAAATAAAACATCGCGAAACTTTCCGCAAAATATTCTTCTTGAAAGGTTTGTTCGTAAATTGAATCAGGAAATAAGCGACTGCTTTCTTGCTTCCATATTTCAATAAAATTCGGGTTGTAACGCAGCTGCTGGTAGACTTTCTGATCAATCGAATGCGCAAGCTCGTGAAGCTCTAAATTAATCGAACCATGCCCCATCCCTTCTTCGCTATGGCCAATTTTCACCAACACTGTCCTTCCACCGCCAATGCCTGGAACATCATCCCATTTTTTCTCACTTGTATATCCTCTAGGAATCAACCCTCGTAAATGATCAGCCGTTGGGTTATCTGTTAGCTTTCCCGTAAAAAGCTTTATAATGATATGTTGTCCATGTATTTTCATTAGAAGTGAATGAGGAAGCTTATCTACCCGATTTATAATCGCTGCGGCCTCATTTATATCGAATGGTTCATTAGGAAGCACAATAATTTCATTTAAAATATCAGCATTGTCAATTTGAAGTGATTTTTTTATAGCAGAATTACTAGAGAAATATTTTAATAGTATACCGTCATAAAAAGGCTTCGAATTACCAAGTAAGGTTAAAGAAACTATTAAAGTAAAGAAAATAATGGTTATTTTTCTCAAAGCCGTTCTCTCCTTATGACCTCATTACTAAAATTATAACATATCAATATAGTAACAAAGCATATGAGAGAAATATTCCGGATTAGGAAACAAGAAGAAAAGCTGCTAAATAATAGCAGCTCTACTTCTTCATCCAGATCTCTATATCTGATTAAACTTGAAGACCAAAGTTCCGGCAAAGTGCAGCTAGTCCACCAGAAAAACCACTGCCTACTGCACTAAACTTCCAATCACCATTATGCTTATACAACTCACAAATAACAACTGCTGTTTCCACAGAAAAGTCTTCTCCCAAATCATACCGAAGAACCTCTTCATTATTATCTTCGTTAACCACTCTTACGAAGGCATTTGACACTTGCCCAAAGTTCTGGTTTCTGGAATCAGCATCATGAATCGTAACCGAGATGGCAATACGATGAATATGTGATGGGACCTTACTAAAATCAATTTTAATTTGTTCATCATCGCCATCACCTTCGCCTGTGCGATTATCCCCAGTATGTTCAACTGAACCAGAAGGATGAACTAAATTATTATAGAAAATAAAATCTACATCGTTCACGGCCTTTCCGTTCTCATCCGTTAAAAAGGCAGATGCATCCAAGTCGAAGTCTTGTCCACCATCATAGCGGTTCGTATCCCAACCAAGTCCAATAATTACTTTTGTCAGCCCTGGATTTGTTTTAGTTAAGTCAATCCGTTGTCCTTTTGCTAGATTTATTCCCATACTATACACCTCTTATAAGATTTTTTAATCAGTGGTTAGCATTTGGCCATTTTTAGCATCAATTCCAATATTATGAATAAGAACGGACTACTTCTCCCAAGCTTGCCGCTGTTGTACCTGTTCCAATTGCTCCAAACTTCCACTCTGTACCATGTCGGTAGATTTCACCTACAATTAAACTAGTTTTTCCATTATAATCATCTGTTAAGTTATAATGAATGAGTTCTTGGCTTGTCGCAGGATTAACAACTCGAATAAATGCATTTCTAATTAAACCAAAATGCTGTTTTCTTTTTACTGCATCATAGATGTTAACGACAAACACAAGCTTTTGAATGTTAGCTGGTACTCTGCTTAACTCAATATGGACTTGTTCATCATCGCCATCTCCGTGGCCTGTAAGGTTATCACCTGAATGCTGTACACTTCCATCTTTACTTTTTAAGTTACCAAAGTAAATAACATCATTATTACTTAGCAGTTTATCCCCTTCACCCAGCATGATGACAGAAGCATCACAGTCAATGTTTGCTCCTCCTCCACCTCCGAATAATGATCCTAGAAATCCGCCGCCTCCGCGATTTTCAACAGGGTCCCAGCCAAGACCTACTAATATTTTAGATAATCCAGGATTTCCTTTTGTTAAATCTACACGTTGACCTTTTTGTAAGTTAATTGCCAATTTTACCACCCCAAATAATTATTTAACTAAATTTTATTTCTGAATGAAGAATCCAAATATTACCCTTGCAGCTTCATTTTTTTGAAGTTTTCTTGAAGTTGTTCGAGCTTCTTTGTTCCTTCTATTCGTAACCGCTTGTTTTCTTCTTCAATAGACTTAGTCTCCTGCATCCCCTTCATGATGATGCTCCAAGACTCCTCAATGGTTTCTATTTTTATGCTTGGACCACCAGCTAATCTCGCAATATCAGCACTTTGCTGCGAAATATTTTGAGCATTGCGGAGAAGCATCTCGTTCGTTCTTCTATCAAGTTCATTCATAGAATCAGCGACAAGTTTCTGCCTTTTAGCTGCAACTGCCTGGATAAGACCATTCTTAAAAATTGGAATCGTCGTTACAAAAGCAGAATTGATTTTACCAATAAGCTTTGTATTTCCTCTTTGCAGCAGACGAATTTGCGGAGCTGTTTGAAGTGCAACCATCTTTGCCATTTCAAGGTCATACACTCTTTGCTCTAATAATTCAATCGCGTTTCTTAATGTATCTAACTGCATAGATGCTAATTGATCTCCAGAGGCTGCACGAGATTCCAGCTGCGGAAGCTGAACATTTTTCAGTTCTTCCACTTTCATCTCACCAGCAACTGCATATTTTTCTAACGTTAAATAGTATTGATAGTTTTGTTCATACATTCTTTCTAGCATATGTGTTGAATCAACCATCTCATTTTGATATTTCGAGATTTCGACATAGATTTTATCTATTTCTCCACCCATTGTTTGGTATTTGCCAAACAATTTTTCAATCATCTTCTCGCCGCGCTTAAATAGTTTGCCAAAAAATCCACCTGAGGTCTGTTCAAAGTCTTTCTTATCAAATTTATCCATAATTTTCCCGAGCTGTTTTAACAGTTCCCCGGAATCTTCAACCTTTGTCGTTCGCATATTACTTAAAATTTGATCAGAAAATCTCGAAATTTCTACAGCGGGTTCTTTTCCAAACTCCAGCACTTGAATTTGATCCCGTACGTCAATCGAATTAGCAAGCTGTTGTACCTCGGGTTCATTACGGAGTGCGAGCTTTATTTCGGATACCTTTGTTTCAGATAATTTATCGTCTGGGTTTTTAACCATCAGGTCGATATTCGAATTCTGCTGCTGATTCATCGATATCAATCTCCCCTTAAATTTCTAAATAGTCCTTGACGTAAGATTCTTTTCACAAAAGATGGTTCTTTAAATTCTTGATCAAATACAACATCCTCCAGCCAGTGAGTATCATACAGGCCGTCATCAATGAAATTTTCAATATCATTATGACCCGGTGGATTATATAGAATTATATCAATCCCAAACTGGTTTAACAAAAGAAGTAATGCTGCATCAGTTCTCGTTAATGTTCCATTCAATTCGTTATTATATATAACTAGTTTCGGAACCTCTTGAGAATAATCAAATTGTTGAAGAAGTTTTAAAATATTTGATGGTATCTGCATACCTTGTGTAAATAAATACATTTTTACATCTTCAACCGTTTCCCTATGGATCGGCTTTAGGGCCGGTTTAGCACAAATATTCCGAATTGCGTTCGCAATCCCTTTTTGTAATCCTGTTGGAAGATGACCATACCGCCAATAATGGCTGTTTATCATCTT
The DNA here is from genome assembly GCF_900156875.1 of Robertmurraya dakarensis. GTDB lineage: Bacteria > Bacillota > Bacilli > Bacillales > Cytobacillaceae > Robertmurraya > Robertmurraya dakarensis. Next base: position 1,945,727 of record NZ_LT707409.1, read on the forward strand.
CTCAGCAATTAAAAGTCCGTCCTGACCAATGGCATCGCGAAAATGAAAGCGAAAATCATTCGTTACCGCTCTTGAAAAAGGGAGTTGTTTTATCAATAAACTGCTATCATAACCAATGATTGAGTGTAACCGGTCCCAGTACTCTTTACGATTTTTACTGACTCCTTGAATTTTCGCAAAAATCGTTGGGATTTTAACCACGCCATTCTCCACTTCAAATTCAGGACGAACCATCGCAATTTCTTTCATAAGTAAAAATAACTCATCATAGGTAGTTTTTAAAGTGATGGATGATGGCGTATAATCTCTTAGCTGCCAAGGCTTATAAAGTCCGGAACCTTCGTGGTTTAATATGGTTTCAATCTCCCTTGAAGCTTTGTAAGCTACCGTTGATTTTCTACTTCTTTTTTCCAATGGAAAAGGTTCAGCTTCCTTAACGTTTGGATATTTATGCACAAAGGCAAGGTTGTCATTTTTGTCCACTTCCATGAGAACATTCTTTCCACCCGGGCTAAAAACTACGATATCGCAGCCCAATTGGATCAAATAATAAAGAAAATAGATATGACTTCGTTTATAATCACCATACCAAAGAAACTTAGGGAACTTTTCTTCAGGATCAAAACTTTGCAATTCCGGCTGCAAATGATTAAAGGACCATTTTACTAAGTCAACCAAAACACGCATGAGGGTGTTATTTTTTAACCCTTGTGGTTCTATTTCTTTAAACTTTTCCAGCGTACTTATCATTGCTGCTCTTAGTTTACGATGCATCGCCGGGTTTTTAGACTTTATGATTAATTGTTCTCCATCTAAAAATGCTACAAATCGATTGATTGAAAGATTTTGTTCTCGATTAATATTTAAAACTTTTTGAATGGACTGAAATTGTTCATTGTCAATTTTTTTATCAAGCGTGTCCTCACTTAAAAGCTTTAAACCTACTTCTGTTGTATGGACGTAATCGTATAGTTGATTGTAGTATTCATCCTCGTCAATCGGGATACCAAGGAACAGACTGACTACCTGCCCTATATGCAAAGTACCTTGATCAATTTGAAAATGCTGCCGTTCAGCGGACGGCTTTTTCAATGTCTTTAACCAGTTTTCCTGGGACAAAGGCAAAATATGAGTCTGTAGTTGATTGTATGATGGGTTCATGTTCTTCCCTTCCCCTTCATAAGCAAAAAGCTAAAATCACAACATTTGTAAAACTATTTCCATCATATCATATGTTCTGCTGCATTTCTAAAAAGCTATATTATCTATTACGATTGAAACTTTGAAAAGGTTTCATATTTCTGAGTGTCATTTTCACCTTTTTCTTTGTCCACGCATATAGTTTGAGTACTGACTTATGGAAGGTGAAATACATGCGAACCTTTTATCCAAGACCAGCTTCGAAAGATCTCGAGACTGAGCTTGCATTAATACAAAATGTTATGGCTGCACCAATATTTATTTATATTGACCTCTTGTTTTTATCACTCTTGCTGACTTTTATTCTATTTCCTTTACATCAATCATATATGATTGCTGGTGCAATTTTTCTTTTATTTAGCGGTATATGTATAGCTTTTTATTTATTATTAAGCAAATGGCTGAGGGAGTAGTCTGATGCAGAATCATTTTTTGTGATTAGCTGAAGAATGGACTCAAGCAATTCTTCTCCTCCCTTTGCTCCTTTATTTTCCGTTACGACATAACGCTTTTGCAAAGTATGACTATGAGCTAACTCCCCATGACCAGGTACAAAAGGAAAAGTGCTTATCTGCAAAAAATCATCATCAAACAGAGAATCCCCAGCACCTATTAAAGTTGACTTTTCTTCTCTTTCTCGAATATAAGCTATTGCCTTTCCTTTCGAGATAGCCGCAGGCATAAAATAGAGCTTTCTCCCTTGCAAAGATACTTTCCAATTTTTTCCATCTATAAATGCTTCTATTTCATTAAAAAGCTCACTGCTAATACTTTCATCCAAGTAATAATAAAAAAACAAATCCTCAACGGCTCTTAATTCACCTTTTATCCCTTGCGCCCTTTGTTTTATCATTGAGATTAATTCTTCTCTTTGGAATGCACTTTCTAGTAATTCCCTTCTTATCCTGTTACTCCATTCCATTAATGGCTGACCTTGATACAGAATATTAGCTCCATTGGACGTAACAGCATACATAATGTTCATACGATCAAAAGCGATCCTATTATATTGTGATAATGTTCTTGTCGTTACCGGCACAAATAATATTTTTTTCGAGATGTCTTGAAGGAGGTCATACGACCTTCTTGTCATATAGGAGATGGGTTCACCTAGTTTTCTTTCGATTGGAATCATATCCAAAGGATCCTTACTTGGGTAATCTGCCAAAGCTTTATTGGAAAAAATAAGCGTCCTGTCAAGATCGGATGCAAACATCATATGCTGTCACCTCACATTTTTGATTAACCCGCAGCAAGTATATTCCATATTTGGATACTCTTCTATTTGTACATTCTTCTCATTACAAAGCATGAGAATATGCTTAACGTATGGGCTATCCATATCCTTAATTAAAATTTTCCACGGAACTCTTCTTAAAAGTACTCTTGTTGTTTCTCCCACTCCAGGCTTAACACGATTTACATCCGTAATATTAAATTCCTCCATTATTTTGTGGACAGTGCTTAAGCCGCTAAAGGTTGGTTGTGCATTCACCTTTGATAATTCACTTAGTTTCAAAGAAACTTTCTGCCTTACTGCAGGAAAACAGCTTGCTATTTCATTTAAATAGTCATTTGAATAATCAACATCACTTAACTCTCGGTAATACTTTGCTCCATGAAAATCGTTCTGTCCAATATATTGATCATTTAATACCGTACGGCTTACTAGTCCTGAAACCGTGGAATTCAAGCAAGCGCTGGGAATTAAAAAATCATCTCTTGTACCAAAAAGAGTGGTGCAATGACCAGGATCAGCTACAACCGCTAGAGTGTCATCTAGTTCAATTCCATGTTGATCTTTAAGGTCACGGCATGATTTCGTAAGTTCCTTTGAAATTGCACCCTTTCCAGTCCAGCCGTCGACAAATTGCAGGTCGCTCGCTGAGTGCTTCTGCAGCATATATTTTATGGCGTTTTTATCTATACCTCTGCCTCTTATAATCGATATACTATAATGTGCAAGATTAATTTCATACTTCCAGCGAATATATCTTTTTATTAAAATCCCTATCGGTGTTCCAGCTCTCGCTAATGAAACGAGAACAGCATCTTCCCCCTTATTTTTAAGGATTTGCTCTGCTACAACCCCAACGTATAAGGCAACATTATTTTTGTATTCTAATAGAGTTTGATGAAAAAGCTCTAAATACTCCTTAGGAGGGTGATATTCCATCGGCAAGGATTCACTGTAGTGTTCTCCTGACTGAATCCTTTTCTCTCTTGTTTCTGTAGAACCTTCTAATTGAATATTACTCAAGTCTTTCAGGAGGAATTTCACATCCTCTTCCGAGTAAGACCCCATTTTTACGTAGTTCGAAGAAATCAGTTTATTCATTGTTACACCTGCCTTCCACTAAAAAAGATCAATTTAACATCATTAATTTTCGTTGTTTTTAAGGAATTCATTAAACTAGACAACTCGGACAATTCCAATTCTCTTTCAAAAAATAGAAAGATCTCATCATACTGCTGCTCAGAAATATTATATAAATAATTTTGGACGTTTGGGTCTTCTGGACTTTGAAAAGCAAAGCGGTTCCTAACTCCATACCCTTCCTTATTAAAGTCATAGATCGGACTTCTTGTTGTCGAATGGTAAAAGACATTATCCCCCATGAAAGAAGCTATTTTCATTGGGAGATACATAAATTCTCCCGTTCCAAGGCAGAGCGTTCTGTCACCGGTACGCAGTTTTGAAAGTTCCATTCCCACTCTTTTCATCCATTCTACCGCTTGCTCGTGTTCCAATGAGGTGATTCCAAAACGTCCTGTTTCTAAAATATAAGGGGTACCGTCCTCACTCTTATTAGCAAACTCATAAGATTGTTGATTACTGTGTAAATGATTTTCGAGAATATGAACCTCTACCTTCGGAGATACCTCTACATCGCTAAACTCAAATTCTTGCAACTTTTCCCTACGATTAAGCTCTCCCGATGTCGTTACAGTTCCTTTTATTAAGCTCACAGTTGAAATCGTAATGCCAAGTTCTTTTTCCATCTCTTCGAAGCTTTTTTCATCTTCTTTTGAACGCCAATCTAATATCGATACAACACTGTACTCTTGTCTTGGAAATTTACTATGTAAAGACCGAATAATGTTAAGGGCCGTTTTTCCTGTCGTTATCTCATCGTCAACAAGAATAATTTCTCGATCATTATCTAATAACCCTTCGTCGATATAAGCTCGATGTGAAGTTGCATGAGAATGCTCCTCTTCAAAAGTAATAACCGGGTCAACATCTCGCAGCATTTCTCTCGTTGAATGAAAATAATCCGCATTGGAAAAAGCCTCAAAGAAAGCATGACCAAGAGCGGTCGCTGTTTCAGCAAAACCAATAATAATAGGATGATAGTTATCATGAACAATCGGATTAAATTCAACAACTGGGGAAGTACTAATCAATTGTTCTAGTAAATCGTATTGTTCGCTTATCGTTTCTCTTTTAACTTTTTCCATATACCTGCCCGCCAGCAGATAACCAGTCAATATCCCTTTCTCTGGACGAATCGGTATATGCTTTCCCAGCACCTTACTAACAAATAAGAAGGATCTTTTCTTATTGATTCTAGCGGCCATGTCAAATAGATGGTCTAAGGGAATGTTATAAGGATTTTCCTGTATCTCTAATTCAATATATAAATCATCTAATATATTATACGTAGCTTTCTTGTTTGAGTAAGTCAATGTACGTATAGTCACTTCGAAGCACCCCAAATGTTTTAGATTTTAACATGATTTTATTAGCCCAATAGAGATGAGGCTTAACCTCATTCATTTTATTAGAAAACTGGCTTTTCATAACACCTACTTTTCCGTTATTTTCCGAGAGTATGCTAACCGCGTCCATATACTCTTCAAAGGAGACAACATTAAGTGCTTGTACTGGTCTAATATGTGTTGGATGGATAATCGTCTTTCCTACAATTCCGTTGCTGATGTCCATGAGAATTTCTCTAATAAACCCATCTAAATGACTGCCAATTAACTCCTGCCGCCATTTAATTCCCTCATTTCCAAACTTCTCACGAAATGGTGTTTGGCGGATTTGCGGCTTCAACACTCGGTCTGTTGGTGAAAAATACTCCCAAACAGGGCCTGAAACAACATATGGGCTATCCAGTCGAACAAACATATTGATGATATCCGAAATACAATCTCGTATGACAGAGACATCGTAAACCGGGGTATCCGAGTTTCTGCGAATCCCGAATAATCCTGAGAAATCTGTTGCACCGATGCGCACATTCAAAATTAAATCTTTATAAGCATCCAATACATTTTTAATATCCACCAGAGCCTTTGTTCTCGTTTCCTTGTAGATAACCTCTCTTGTTTCTAATATAGGCATAGCATAAAGAGGAGAATGCTTGGACTGAATTTTCGATAGTTCAGACAAAATATTTTCTCCATCCGATGCTTTGAATTTTGGAATAACAATACCGGTAATAACGTCTAAACTCGCTTGTAATGATTCTATCAATCTTACAAGTTGACCGTGGTCTCTGATTCTAATAAAAATGAGAGGGAGGTCTTCTAAATGTATGTATCCTTTATGTAAATCATGATGGAGGCTTATGAGTTCCGAGACAAGATGCTGTTCCGCCCCATCAACCTCTTCATCCCCGATCGCATCCTCAAGACAAATCACTAATGAAGTTAGTCCGCCATGTTTTTTGGAAATAAGGTCCTGGTAGATATTTTTTCTTGTCGCCGGCATATACAGCGTCGCCCCAAGACCATAGGCTAATAGATCCCGTTCAGAAAATTTATTAAATGATTCTGGTCTTTTAAAAAAATATTGCTCTAAATCGCTTTCATACAGATCGGAAAAAAATTTCATATCTTGATCTCCTTATTTCTAAATAAAAAAGAAAGGGATCGGACTAATGTCTGCTCCCTTTTATTCCCCTTGTTATTCATATATCTATGCTGTTAACTTTCAGCTTGAGATGCTTTCTTCTTATTTCTAAAGTGAACGATGAATGTTGCGCCAAATGCTACTAACAGTAATACGAAGAAATAACTGTGTGGAATATGAATATGGAATACTCCTAAGAACATTTTAACAGCAATCATCATAATTAACACATACGCCGTTGTTTCAATTTCAGGCACACGATCGATGAGTTTTAAGAATATACCAGCCACTCCCCGCATCATCAACACGCCGAGAATACCACCAAGCAGCAGGATCCAGACTTCTTGACTGATCCCGAATGCAGCGAGAACACTGTCGATCGAAAAAGCAATATCCATAATTTCAACAGCAACAACCGTCCCCCAGAAGTTCCCAAACAACCGAATAAGAAGGCCTGTTTTTTGCAGTGCTTTTTCTGCATCTTCATTATCTTCTTCCTCCGAAGCTTTACGCTTATCAAGGAAGTATTTAAGTGAGAGCCATGCTAGGTAACCTGCCCCTAAAACCTTTACCCACCAAAATTCAATTAAGTACACCCCTACTCCAATCGCAATAAAGCGGAATATGTAGGCACCTAATAGTCCGTAGAACAGTGCTTTTCGGCGTTGTTTCTCCGGCAAATGCTTAACCATTACAGCTAAAACAAGAGCATTGTCCGCTGACAATAACCCTTCCATGATGACGAGGGTTCCAATTAGTCCCCAGCTCACAGGATCTGATAATACTTCTGCCCACATTTGCCAATCAAAGAACATGGCATAAGTATTTAAAATTCCTTGCAATATTTCCATTCTAGAAGTTCCTCCCAAGATCGTATATGAAGTTTTCAGTTAAAAGACTCGGCATTGCCGAGTCTTTTAACCATTGAGTTGATTGATTACCCAACCTGTAAACCAAAATCAGTTGCTAATGCACCTAGACCGCCTTGGTAGCCGCTGCCAATTGCGCTAAATTTCCACTCACCATTATGACGGTATAATTCACCTACAACAAGCGCAGTTTCGATAGAGAAATCTTCACCTAAATCATAACGTATTAATTCTTCATTATTGTCTGCATTTAGCACTCTTGCATACGCATTTGATACTTGCCCAAAGTTTTGGCTTCGAGCTTCCGCATCATGAATCGTGATTGTAAAGGTAATGCGCTGAACATTAGCTGGGACATTTGCAAGATTTATTTCAACCTGCTCATCATCACCGTCTCCCTCACCCGTACGATTATCTCCTGTATGTACAACTGATCCATTTCCACCTGTTGTATTGTTATAGAAAATAAAATCACTTTCAGATGTAACTTTTCCATTGTCTCCTAATAGGAAAACAGATGAGTCTAAATCAAAATCGTGCCCGCCATCATATTTATTTGTATCCCATCCTAATCCGACGACTATTTTTGTCATTCCTGGATTTGTTTTTGTTAGATCTACTTTTTGTCCTTTAGATAAACTAATTGCCATGTTTATACCTCCACTGAGTTAATTTGTTTCATAGTATCTCTACGAATTAAAAATTGAAAAAGTTTCAAAACCACAACCATATTTTTTCATAAAGCTAACAAAATTTCAAATAAACTGTCTTAACTCATCCATTTAGGAGGAGTATTTTTATCCCAGTAGATAGAACCTAAGTGATGATGTTCTTGAAAATCATCATGGTAGGTATGGTAATGAAAGTTAAACCAATAACCAGATTGCGGCGGATGATCTTTCCTAACATGGAATTTGATGATATCTTCATTTTTCCCATTATCGGCAATATTAAAGATCCTTTCTGAATGTCCGCCCGCGGGGAATTCCGAAATCACCAGCTGTCTTAATTCTTCTTCTTCATATTGTGAAGCAACCTCTTCAATAGCTTTTTCAATTTTTGGTAGAATAACTTCTCGGAATTCATCTTCAATAACCGGCTTTATTCTATCACCAAACTTCGCATAGGTTTGTGCCTCCGCATCACTTAGCAGCTGTTGAATGAACTTTTGTTTATCCGGCAATTCTTGTTCTTCGTAATAATGTTCAGATGAAACATTATGTTCCTGGCGATTTGATTCTAATAGATCTCTTTTTGGTGACTTTTCCGCTTGAACCTCATCATATAAGAATGATTGTGGAGGGGTAACAAGTCCAAATGTTAAAACCGTTACCAATACGACCAGCGATTTCCTTACCCATCTAGGCATTTTAAGAACCCCTTCCGCTTCATATTTTACAAGAATATCTTACTTTCCCTTAACTTTTCCAGTGCAATAAGTAGTGTTTCTTCAGGCTGAACTAGAGCAACCCTTACAAACCCTTCTCCCCACTTACCAAAAGCATTTCCAGGTGTCACAACAACCCCTGCTGTATCTAGCAGCTCTAGTGCAAATTGTTTTGATGTATAATGTGAAGGTACCTCAGCCCACATAAACATGGAAGCTTTAGGCGAATCCACCTGCCAGCCGATATTATTAAAACCATCTACAAGAGTGTCTCTGCGTTTTCTGTAAATACTCCGGCTTTTCTCAAGAAAGTCGGACTGATCTCGAAGTGCATGAACAGCAGCCAATTGAATTGGCAAAAAAACACCATAGTCAAGATTAGACTTCAGATTCCCTAGCAACGCAATTATTTCTTCATTACCTGCGGCATAAGCAACACGGCACCCTGCCATATTAAAGCTTTTTGACAAGGAATTCATCTCAATTCCAACTTCCTTAGCTCCCTCGACAGATAAAAAGCTAAGAGGCTTTTCTTCGTAATAAAGCTCACAATAAGCAAAGTCGTGAAGGATGACAATATTATGTTTTTTTGCAAAAGTAATGGCTTCCTCAAAAAACCCCTTCGTTGCCATCCCCGGAATTGGATTTCCAGGAAAGTTAAGTATCATCAGCTTCGCCTTCTCGCAAATGTTTTCTGGAATTTCATTAAAGACTGGCAAATATTGATTTTCTTTTTTCAATGGCATGGAATACATTTCGGCCCCAGCAAGTGCTGCACCCGCTGCATAAGCGGTGTAACCCGGATCAGGCACGAGGATCACATCACCTGGATCACAAATAACCATTGGCAAATGTACCAATCCATCTTGAGACCCCATCAATGATAAAATTTCTTTGTCACGATCTAAGTGAACAGAGTGATTTTTTTGATAATATTCCTGAACGCCTTCATGAAATTCTTTTATGCCCTTCAATGCGTACCCATACATATTTGGGTTCGTAACTGACTTTGATAAAGCATCGATAATAAACTGCGGCGGTGGAAGGTCAGGGCTCCCCACACTCAAGTCAATAATATCCATTCCCTCAGAGATTTTTTTATTTTTATAGTCTGCCATTTCAGAAAATATGTTTTGTTGAAAGTTCTGCATACGTACTGCCTTCTGTATCTTCATTCTGCAATTCCCCCACATGTAAACTAGTAATCTATAAAATTATTATAACCTTTTCTACGTTTGATGAGAAAAAAGGGTTCATATTTTTCAAGAAGTTCATAAAATTTTTTAAGGCTTATATATTTGGGTAAGAGGAACTTTCGATTTGAGAATAAGTCATACGATTAAGGGAGGAGTAACATATGTCTACCGTTGCAATGCTCACTAGTTTACTGCTATTAGCTTATTTTGTGTATTTAACGATTGTAGATTAATTTTTCTAAAAGAAGAAAAGAGAGTGCTTTCCGATTAGGATATGCACTCTCAATAATTATTTTTCAATTATACCAAAATGAAACTTCGCCGTCTTTCTGCGCTGAACTTGAAAACCGAACTTTTCAAAGCGTCTGCTCCGGAAATGATCCTTAAGAACAATTCTATCTGTCGCAATCCGTAAGGCGTGGCCGATCAGTTCATCGGTGATATCTTCATATAGTGCAAAACGGCTTAAACCGATAATTCCATCTGATTCGAGAATGCGTTCCTCAAACATCGGGTCAAAGTACACGCAATCAAAAGAATTATCTTCAAGTTCTTTCATATAATCGAGAGACCTTTTTGGAATGACCTGAATTCTTCTCATAGCTTCATTCATTTCGCTTATACCAGAGTCCCAGTTTAAAAGCCCTTCTCGAACGATATAGCTTAAATATTGACTTCCTTCAATACCTACAATTTTCCCTGCTTCACCCGCAACACAGCTCGCAACAATACTATCAGATGCCAGCCCTAACGTACAGTCTAACAGTGTCTTTCCTTCTACCATTCCTGTCGCATCAACGAATGGATCATGATCACCATCCATCAGCCTCTTTATACGAAACATACTAGAGTTAGGATGGAAGAAAAATGGCTGTTTCTCGCCCAGAGGGTAAAGTTCAATCCTTTCCTTCCCTACGACTAAACAATCATCTTCTTGAATCTCCTGCATGCTTATAATAGACCGTTTCTTCCTGTCAATATAGCTGACATTCAAGCTGAGGGCAATTCCTTTAGCTTTATGTATCATTTCATCATCTGTACGCCCTGCTGTTGTAACAAACATATTCCCACCTGAATTCGTTTAATCTAAAAGAAAAGGATGTCGTGGCGACATCCTTACTTTTTAGCAATGGTTTTCAAATGCTGTTAAAAGGTTCTCCATAATCATTTCCATTGGATGTCCTTCAATTTCATGTCTAGGAATAAAATGAACAACTTCTTTTCCTTTTAGGAGAGCCATTGAAGGTGAAGAAGGTTCATATCCCACAAAATATTCACGCATTTTTGCAGTTGCGTCTTTTTCTTGTCCTGCAAAAACCGTTACAAGTTGGTCTGGTTTCTTTTCTGCATTCATAACAGCCTGCGTAGCTGCCGGACGTGCAAGACCAGCTGCACAACCACATACGGAATTAATAACAACCAGCGTCGTTCCAGTTGCATTTTCCATAAATTTCTCTACTTCCTCAGGTGTGAGCAATTCATTAAAGCCAGCTTGAACAAGCTCTTCACGCATAGGCTTTACCATTTGTCTCATGTATTCTTCATATGCCATCGACATGAATGTTGACCTCCTTAACAATTGTTTCCAAGATTAGAATACTATAATACGTGCCGCGTTTGCAATTAAGTCATCCGCTATTTATTTTATTCAGCATCATTATTTTTTCGAACTTCGGTCATTTGTTTCCATACGGAGCCTTTTGCTTCTTCACCATGCTGTATTCTTTCCATCGCAAGCTTAATTTGCATGCTCACTTCAAATTCGGGATCATTTTCAGCTTCTTTTAAAGCTGGTAAGGCTTCTTCATCTCCTACTTCGTATAAAAACATTGCAGCCCTCCAGCGAACTAACTTGCTTTTATCCTTTAACGCCTTCATCATTTCTCCCTGCGCTTCTTCAAAGCCTAAATCCGATAAACAGTCTCCAGCTGTTCTTCTGACCGTAACCGTTTTATCATTTAGTGCTTTATATAAATAAGGAAGTACTTGCTTATCCTCGATCATTCCCAAGTATACGGTAGCCAGTCTTCTAATCGAAGCTTTCTCATCCGCAAGCGCCTTGTCTAATACAGGTAAATCACTTACGGTTGGTTCATCCATTTGTTCTATCAGCTGGTAGCGTTTTTGCCAATCCGGATTATTTAAATCTTCAAGTGTTACTTTTATTTTAGCTCTAGGCTGTCTTTGTATCACCGGGTCTGAGCTTTTCGCCTGCTCAACTAAGGTTTTTATTCTTTCTTCCGGATAGGCAGCGATTAATTCCTCTACTACCTCTTTACCTACAGCATCAAAATCTCCGTAACGGACACCATGATCTTTCCATTTTCTCTGCAAAATATAATTGCCTTGATCGTCTTGAACTTCAGCAATTTTTTTCGTATAAGCTTCTGGCATCCCAAATCTGCGTTCTTCCGTACCATCTGTCAGCTTTACTTGAAGGGGAATCCCTTTGAACATTTGTACCTGAACGTTGATCTCACCAAAGTGATCATTGACCTTTGCAGATGATGAATCTTCTTCGTTCCCTTCCTCACCGAATGCTTTTCTTACTTTTGGGAGCAGTTCTTTCCAATCAAATTTAGCATTTCTTTCAACAGCAAGAAAATCCGCCACATGGTAAACTCCCTTAATGCCTTCTATAGCTAAAATTTCCTGAACTACAGGCGGAGCACCCTCACTTGTTTCCTTTTTATAATTATTGCTCTTCCCCATCGGAAGCTCTTCATCTAATATTATCTTCATTGTATTCGGACTTGGCGTCGGCTCAATCGCTTTAATCTTCAAGTTCTCACCCTCTTTAAACATATATGGACCATTCTAACATCAACAAGGTACCAGGTACCAACAAAAGACACAGTCCGTTTGAGGCGGACAGTGCTTTGATGTTATTATAATCTAAATAAGGCTTAGCAATATGCTAAGCCTCGGCTAATTCGGATAGATAACTCCATCTTTCAATTAGGTATTCCAGCTTTTCATTTAATGTATTTTCTTCATTCATTAATGCTTGTGCTTTTTCAAAGTCGCTGCCCGTTTTGGTAATCTCATCAGATATTTCTTGCAGGCGCTCTTCTACACTTGCAATATCATCATCAATTTTTTCCCATTCTAGCTTTTCTTTATAGGTCATCTTTTTCTTTTTCGGTTTTTCTTGTTCTTGAACTTTCGGAATTTCACCTGCAGGCTTTTCTGCTGGTTCGATCCCCTTCTCTTTATCACTTTCCAAAAACTCGGTGTAGTTTCCATAGAAAGAATCAATGACACCCTCTCCACGTAACACAAGAAGCTGCTGTGCAACTTTATCTAAGAAATAACGATCATGGGATACGGTAATTACCACACCAGGAAAGTCATCCAAATAATCTTCTAGAACAGTTAATGTTTGTGTGTCTAAATCATTTGTCGGTTCATCCAAGAGAAGTACATTAGGCTCAGACATTAAGATTTTCAAAAGGTACAATCTACGCTTTTCTCCACCCGAAAGCTTTCGAATCGGAGTCCCATGAGTGTACGTTGGAAAAAGGAATCTTTCCAGCATTTGGGCAGCGGAAATCGTCTTTCCATCCGATGTTTGGACAACCTGAGCTGTCTCTTTCAAATATTCGATCATCCGTTTATTCTCATCCAAATCCTCATTTTCCTGTGTATAGTAGGCTACTTTCACCGTTTGTCCAACGATAATTTCTCCAGAATCCAACGGAATTTTCCCAGCAAGAATATTTAACATCGTCGATTTACCCGTTCCATTTCGTCCGACTATCCCTAAACGATCCCCAGGTTTTACCAGTAAATCAAAATGGTTCATGATCACTTGTGATCCGTATGCTTTGCTTGCATCCTTCACCTCAAAAACTTGCTTCCCCAGCCTGCTTCCGCTTAGTGACATATCCAGCTTGTCAGACGATTTAACCGAAGAAATCTGCTCATCCAGTGTTTCAAACCGCCCGATCCTTGCTTTTTGTTTAGTGGATCGCGCTTTGGCACCTCTTCGAATCCATTCCAGCTCACGTCGAAATAAGTTCTTCTTCTTCTCTAAAGTCGCAGCTTCATTTTCTTCTCTAACTGCCTTTGCCTCTAAAAACGCAGCATAGTTACCTTTATAGCTATAAAGATTACCGCCTTCCAGTTCAAACATGCGGTTTGTAACACGATCTAAGAAGTAGCGATCATGTGTCACGAGTAAAAGGGCTCCACTATAACGCGAAAGGTATTCCTCCAGCCATTTTACTGATTCATAATCCAAGTGGTTTGTCGGTTCATCTAAAATCAGTAAATCCGCTTCTTGTATAAGTACCTGTGCAAGAGCAACCCGCTTTTTCTGACCACCAGAAAGCTCCGATATCTTCTTATCATAAGCTTCAATCCCCAGCTTCGTTAAAATCGTCTTTGCATTTGTGCTCACGTCCCAGCCATCAATCGCATCCATCTTCCGTTGATATTCGTATAGATTCTCCTGAAGGCTTGAATCATTTGGTTTCGACTCTAATAACATCAGTGTCTGTTCATAGTCCCTTAAAAGTTTGAGAATCGGTGCATCCCCTTCAAAAACTTGCTCCAGAACAGTTAAATCATCCTTCAATAAAGGATCCTGTGCTGAATAAGCAATCTTATAATCCTTTGCTTTTACAATTTCCCCTTCATCGGGCAAATCAACGCCAGCGACAATTTTAAGCAGAGACGATTTTCCTGTCCCGTTAACACCAATTAAACCGACACGTTCTTTTTCAGAAATCGTGAAAGAGATATCGTTAAACAGCTGTTTTTCTCCATATGTTTTTGACACATTTTCAATCGAGATCATCTTCATACTTACCATTCCAGTCATTGTAAAATTCGTTCAAAAATAGCTCCATAAAGGCATGGCGTTTATCAGCTAATTTTTTTGCACTCTCTGTATTTAAGCGGTCCTTCAACTTTAACAACTTTTCATAAAAATGATGAATCGAGGAAGATTTTCCTTTACGGTACTCTTCGATAGTCATATTTTCTCTAACCGTTAAAGAAGGGTCGTACAACGCTTGTCCTTTATGTCCTCCATAGGCAAATGTTCTCGCTATTCCAATCGCGCCGATAGCATCAAGCCGGTCAGCATCCTGAACAATCTCAGCCTCAACCGTTGGCAGCTCCTTAATTCCAGCGCTAAACGAGATACAATAAACAATTTCTTTGATCCGCTGCTTTTCTGTTGTATCAATCGCTAAAGCTTGAAGAAAGACTTCAAGCTTTCCCTCTCCAGCTTCTTTAGAGACATTTATTTTTTCATCAGGAATATCATGCAGCAATGCTGCCATTTCAACCAAGAACGGGCTGCCTTTTCCTTCTTTTTCAGCGATATAAAGAGCCGCCTTACGAACTCTATCAATATGATACCAGTCATGACCGGTTGAGTCTTGTCCTAGTACTTCCTGTACAAATTTTTCCGTTGCTTCAATTATATTTGCCTTGTTAATATCCTCCACCTGCTTTCCATCCCTTTTATTTTACCATGAAGTCACATTAATCGCTTCATGGGGTCATATAGGCAAAAAAAAAAGCGCTGTTTTAGCGCTACTTGTACCAGCCAACACCTAATGTGTTTTCTCCAGCGTGAACACCTATTGTTGCTCCCAGTGGATAGCAGCCAAAGGTTATATCCGGAAACAGTTCTGACAATTCACTCTTCCACTTTTCTGCTTCATCAGCATGAAGACCGTAGAGTAGATATACTTCTTTAAAATGATGCTTGTTATAGGACTCTCTTAAATAACTGATAATTTTATCCTTTGCTTTTTTCTCACTGCGAACCTTTTCCTTTATCGATAATACTCCATCGGACAACTGTATGATCGGTTTAATATTGAGCATACTGCCAAGGAACAACTGCAGTCCAGACATCCTCCCGCTGCGATGTAGTTGTTCAAGACTCCCAACAAGCACATAGACCTCATATGAATCTCTCATTCTTTCAATCTTATCTTTTACGTCCTCAATGCTTAAACCGTTTGAAAGCCATTCCATCCCTTTTTTAATTTGCACAGTTATTGGATAAGATAGAATTTTAGAATCAATCGTGATCACAGGAACATCAACTAATTGGGAAGCTTGTTCACTTGAAGACACAGTACCGCTTAACTGGGAAGATATTAATATCGAAATGATGCTTTCATATTTTTCTGCTAATTTTTCATACAAATCTTTAAAGGCTCCAACAGAAGGCTGAGATGTTTTCGGGGGGCTTGACAACGCTTTCAATCGATTGTAGAGCTCATCAGGGGTTAAATCACTATCTAAATACTCTTTTCCATCTAATACAATGGACATCGGCACCGTATAAATATCAGGATGACCCTTTAATTGCTCATCCAAAAAAGCAGTGCTGTCTGTCACCCAAGCCACCTTCCTCATATTTAACTTCCTCCTTAAATAAGACCTGATCATAATAACAGATATTAAATAAATCATACTTTTATTCCTATAATAGTTCTAAGGTTCTAGGCAAAATTCCTTCTAAGGATTTTATTTATCT
Organism: Robertmurraya dakarensis; assembly: GCF_900156875.1. GTDB lineage: Bacteria > Bacillota > Bacilli > Bacillales > Cytobacillaceae > Robertmurraya > Robertmurraya dakarensis. The sequence continues at coordinate 1,961,748 of NZ_LT707409.1, forward strand.
TTTCTAAAGAGCGGATCATGTAGTCTACCATCTCAACCACATCATCCATTTGATCTTCAAATATAAGTCGATTAAAATCAATCACGATTTCTTTTCGTATCATATCAGCATCCTGAAAAGGATCAACCTTCATAATATGCTTTATGTTTCGTCCATTTCCCCAAATTGTCTTAAGCTCATTATCTATTTCCTCATGAAGTAACCTATTATTCAGATGTGTCATCACAAAGGTTATAAAAATTGCTGTACCTGCTAAACGCTCTGATAAAGAAGCTGGCAGGAGTTCAGCAGCTAAATTTTCTAAAGCAGCTTCCATCGAAAACTCGCATTTTACAGCTTCATCATTTGATAATGAGAATGTCACATCATAGCTTCTAGATAACTTTGCCATGTTCATTATGTCATTTCTATCAACTATTGTAATTTCCCCTTCTAAATCACAGTCATATAAAGCGCCTTCTATCACTACCTTCATATTTTCAAATGCTGTTGGGTCAAACACATGATCACCTCATTATATGGATAATATCGATAAAAAATGAACGGTAAAGGAAATTCCCTCTACCGTTCCAAGCATCAAAATAAACCAATTGCATTTCCTTCATCATCTACGTCCATCTTCAATGCAGCAGGGACTTTAGGCAGTCCTGGCATCGTCATCACATCGCCTGTTAAAGCAACGATGAAACCAGCTCCGATGGAAGGCTTTAGTTCCCGAACAGTTACAGTAAATTCTTCTGGTCTTCCAAGCTTTGCAGGATCATCTGATAGTGAATACTGGGTTTTCGCCATACAAACAGGGAGACTTCCCCATCCGAATTCACTAAACTGCTCAAGTTGTTTTCTAGCTTTTGACGAAAACTCCACATCTCTTCCACCATACACTTTTTGCACAATCTTGCGGATTTTGTTATCAATCGAGTCAGAGAGTTCATATAAAGGAGTGAAATTAGCTTCATTTTTTTCAATAACACTTATAACTCTTTCTGCTAGCGCTAATCCACCTTCCCCGCCTTTTTCCCATACTTCTGTCAGTTCAACGGGGAGATTGTGTTCTCTGCATAAATCTAATAATGTTTTAATTTCTTGATCACTATCTGTAATGAATTTATTAATAGCTATCACAAATGGCAAGCCAAAACTTTGAACCGTTTCGGTATGCTTCTTTAAGTTCATAAAACCATTTTCAAGTGCAGCAATATTCTCGTCACGAAGGTCAGGTTTCGAAACCCCTCCATGCATTTTTAATGCCCGGATGGTTGCCACAATTACAACAGCTTCTGGTTTAAAATCAGCATTCCTTGCTTTAATATTTAAAAACTTTTCTGCGCCAAGATCTGCTCCGAATCCCGCTTCTGTAATAACATAATCCGCGAGCCTTGAAGCAGCAACTGTCGCAATTACACTATTGCAGCCATGAGCAATATTCGCAAATGGTCCACCATGCACCAGCGCCGGCGTATGTTCAATCGTTTGAACGAGGTTCGGTTTTATTGCATCTTTTAAAAGCAGCGTCAGCGCTCCCTCTACGCCCAAATCTCCTACAGTAATCGGTTTATTATTCCTATTATAAGCAACGACCATTCGAGCTAATCTATTTTTTAAATCTTTTATATCAGAAGATAGACAAAGTACAGCCATGATTTCAGAAGCTACTGTTATATCAAAGCCATCTTCACGGGGAACACCTTGCGTAGGACCTCCCAAACCCACCACTACTTTTCTTAAAGCTCGATCATTTAAGTCGACTGCTCGTTTCCAAACAATTCGCCTTTGATCAATGCCAAGTTGATTCCCTTGTTGCATATGATTATCAATTAGGGCTGCTAAAGCATTATTGGCCGTTGTGATTGCATGGAAATCCCCTGTAAAATGCAGATTAATATCTTCCATCGGCAGAACCTGTGCATATCCGCCGCCAGTCGCTCCGCCTTTTATTCCCATCGTCGGACCTAAAGATGGTTCACGTAAGGCAATCATCACCTTCTTATTCAATCGCTGAAAAGCATCCCCTAACCCCACCGTAACAGTTGACTTCCCTTCTCCTGCAGGCGTTGGATTAATCGATGTTACTAAAATCACTTTCCCACTTGTATTATTTTGAATTTTATTTAATGTGTCATATGTAAGTTTAGCTTTGTATTTACCATAAAGCTCGATATCATCTTCCGTTAGACCAAGATACTTTGCTACTTCTAAAATGGGTTTCATTTCTGCTTTTTGAGCAATTTCAATATCAGATTTCACATTGTGATTTACACTCATTACGTAACCCCCATTATCATTACTTTCGTCCTTTTTATTGTATCATTCAATTAGCTGAATAATTGTGATATTTTTTCAAAAGGATTGATACATGATTTAAAGCTATATATAATAAGAAATAATTGACAGTGGGAACAAGGGGGAGATGATCAATTGCCTATTAAAATACCAAAACGGTTACCAGCAAGAGAGATTTTAGAAGAAGAAAATATCTTTATTATGGATGAAGACAGGGCAAAGACTCAGGATATTCGACCGCTGAATATAATAATATTGAACTTAATGCCTGAGAAGGAGAAAACCGAAGCACAACTATTACGTGTGCTGGGTAATACTCCCTTACAAGTAAACATCTCATTTTTGCAAACGGCAACTTACCAATCTAGGAATACAAGCCAGCTCCATCTCGATCAATTCTATACCACCTTCTCGGATATTAGAAACCGAAAATATGATGGAATGATTATCACTGGTGCGCCTGTAGAATTGATGTCATTTGAAGATGTCGATTACTGGGAAGAGCTTAAAGAAATCATGGATTGGTCTGCTAGCAACGTAACCTCCACTCTTCATATTTGCTGGGGAGCGCAGGCTGCATTATATCATCACTTTGGAATAGGAAAATTTGAACTTCCTAAGAAATGTTCAGGCATTTTTTCTCATGTTGTCAGCGATCGTTCCGAAAAGCTGTTAACTGGATTTGATGATATTTATTTGGCACCGCATTCACGCTATACAGATGTTGAAAAGGCTCAAGTGGAAAATCATCCAGATGTTAAGCTTTTATCCTATTCAGAAGAAGCAGGGCCATTTATCATGAGTGCCAACAATGGCAGACAAATTATGATAACAGGCCACCTGGAATATGATGCGACTACATTAAGCGAAGAATACAAGCGCGATCGAGAAAAAGGTCTTGATGCTCATCTTCCACTGTATTATTTTCCTGATAATAACCCAAACAAACAGCCGTTAAACCGCTGGCGTTCACACGCACACCTGCTTTTCTCTAATTGGTTGAATTATTATGTTTACCAGCAGACACCATTCGAATGGCAATAAATGAAGGCGAAAGGTCGAATCTAATGAAGTAAAAAAGCATCCTCAAGGATGCTTTTTTGTTTACAGTAAAGAAAGTTGTGGAAAACTAGTAGAAAATTACATAAAAGCAAGAAGGAAGTGTTTACATGAACGAAGAAAAACTAGTCGCAGTACAGCGTAATTATTTCGGTGATATCATTAGTTTTCAAACATCTGAAGGAAGAATCATCTCCTACCGTAAAGCACTGCAGGAGGTAGAGCAGGGGAATATCGTCGGGGTTGAAATCATTGAGCAGCAGGATGGTCATCTTTCTTTAGAAACACAATCCGCAGATGGATTTGATCAGTATCCAACGATTTATTAAGCTATATATTGAAAAATCAGATGCTGTTACATTTACACAATCCGGCTGGGCAGGTAAAAACCTGTCCACATTACATTAACGGGGGCCAAACTGCCATCTTATCCAGCAGGCAGGTCTGTCATGTATGAGTACAATGGGCTCCTACTTACAATCTTGTTCTTCATTCTTCATTTGAATCATTCTTAATGCTTCTATCCGCGATTTATCCTCTTCAAAAAATTCTACTAAATCTCCAATCCTATCAATGGCATTCCAACTTAGATGATGTTCTATGCCTTCCACATCGTTATAAATATTTTCTTCAAGCACACCAATCGTTCTCAGGAGCTGCTCTAGCAGTTCGTGACGATAAACTAACCGCTTCCCTACCTTTTTACCCTTAGGTGTTAATACCAAGCCCCGGTACTTTTCATAGACTAGATATTCGTCTTTATCCAGTTTTTGCACCATCTTCGTTACAGATGAGGGATGGACAGACAAGGCCTCAGCAATATCTGAAACGCGTGCATAGCCTTTCTCTTCAATTAGGATATAAATTTGTTCAATATAATCTTCCATACTTGGTGTTGGCATCCCGCACCCTCCATTATGTCAACAGTCATATTAAAAGTTTACTATATAAAGGTTATTGAAACAAGAAGATCAGCCGTTATCTGCTGATACAAACAAGAACTTCACTTTTTGGTCTTTTTCCTCCCAGGCGAGCTTTGCATCAAATGTTTTAGCCTTTCCTTGAAAACCTTGAATCAGTTCTGTTGTTCCTTCAGCTAATAGATGTTTGATCTGTTTCTGTGTAATGGATTTTCCTAGTATCTTTTTAGATATCGTGAATGAACAATTATTACTTTGATATTTAGAGCACCCATAAAAATTCCCCTTATCGACCACATCTCCATTACACAGTTTGCAGGATCCAAGTTTCACTGTTCTTCTAGATTTAGTTTGCTTTCCTGGCTGGAAACCTTCTTGGTCCTCTGGCGCAAAAGTCCACTTGTCCGCCTCTTGAACAGCTGACGAAATAATATGAGTAACCATTTTCTCTGTGAGCTCCATAAAATGTTTTGGAGATGCTTCACCTTCTGTTATCTCTTTGAGACGCTGCTCCCATTTCGCTGTCATTTCAGGAGAGGCCAAAATTTCTTCCCCAATCGCCTGTACTAAAATTTTTGCTTTTGCTGTTGCGTACACGAGGTTTTTCGTGATTTGAATATACTTGCGGTCTTTAAGCATCGTAATGATCCCGGCTCTTGTCGCCTCAGTTCCTAAACCTTCCGTTTTCATTAGTACTTTCTCAAGCTCTTTATCCTCAATATGCTTGCCGGCACTTTTCATTAATGTAATCAGCTGGCCCTCTGTATACCTTTTGGGTGGCTGTGTCTTGCTCTCCTTTACATCAACTTTTGCTACATGGCCTTTATCGCCTTTTGTTAACACAGGCAGCAATGGTTCCTTCGTTTTTTCCTGCTGCGGAATGACTTTCCTCCAGCCCTCTTCAAGCTGAACCTTTCCTTTTGTTTCGAACATGGCACGACCATCCACCAATGTCTTCACTGTTGTGTATTCTGTTACCGATTTCCCATAGTGCGCAGCAATTAAACTTCTTACAATAAGATCATACAATTTCTGTTCATCGCTGCTTAGTCTTGCGATATTGGGAACTTGCTCAGTTGGAATAATCGCGTAGTGGTCAGTTACCTTCTGGTCATTTACAAAGCGTTTATTATTGCTTATTGATGGGTGAGGAAGCGGGAAAAGGTTAGAGTAATCTGCAATTTTTTCTATTTTTGCTAAAATTTCTGGAAAAGCTTCGGCCTCTCCAGCAGTTACATGCCTTGAATCGGAACGAGGGTAAGAAACAATCCCTTTTTGATATAATTTTTGTAAAACATCCAGCGTTTTCTTTGGTGGAAATTTGAAACGCCGATTTGCCTCAGCCTGCAGGGAAGACAAATTGTAGAGAAGCGGCGGTAGATAATCCTTTTTTTCTGCCTGCACTTCAGTTATTTCTGCTGGTTTATTTTCACAAAAAGCAGCGATTTTTTCGGCTAATTCTTTTGAGTCAATTCTAGACTCGCCATCTTTCTCCCATTTTCCTTTGTACTTTTTACCATCCATTTGGAAGTTTGCTAGTACCTCCCAAAACGGCTCTGATACAAAGGATTCTATTTCTTTTTCTCTTTTAACAATTAATGCTAAAGTAGGTGTCTGCACCCTGCCGACCGAAAATACATCTGCAAAACCCTTTTTTTGCAGGAGCAGGCTATATAACCTTGAAGCATTCATTCCTACAATCCAATCCGCACAAGCTCTAGTGTAGGCTTCGTAGTAAAGATTTCTCGTATCATTCTCTGATAATAACGACAAAAATCCTTCTTTAATGGATTTAGGTGTTAATGAAGAAATCCATAGTCTTTTCATCGGTTTCCTGCATTGCAAGAGACGAAGGATATTCCGAACGATTAGTTCCCCTTCTCGACCAGCATCTCCCGCATGGATGATTTCAGAAACTTTTGGGTCATTCAACAGATTTTTAATGACATTAAATTGCTTGTATTTATCTTTTGTTACTTCATATTGAAATTGAGATGGAATCATCGGGAGCGTCTCGATAGACCACTTTTTCCAGTTCGATTCATATTTCTCTGGAGCTACTAACTGGCAAATGTGGCCGATCGCCCAAGTGACATAAGCTCCATTAGGGAATATTTCATTTGGGTATATTTCAACATATCCTTGATTCTTCTTTATTTTAAATATCGATGCGAGTGTTAAACCCTGGTCAGGTTTTTCTGCGATAATCAATTTCATGTTTCTGCCCCTTTTACTAGCAAAAATAAGTAGATTTATATTCTAATCTTAATCTACTTCTTACGTAAAGTGTTACTTTATATTTTACACGTTTATGACAAACCTTGCTTAGTAATTAAAAAAAGAAAAAACTCCCTACTGGAAGTTCTTCTTTAATATGGCTGTATCGATTTATTCTTTTGAATATACCATTTGTCTTTAGGAACAATGGATATGACAGATAAAATTAGAGAAGGGACCTTTTCGATATAAAAAACAATGATACCTATACTTTCATGAAAAATGATAAAAGATTCCCCGTGAGAAAAAGACAAAAGCGTCTTATCTAACTGAGCAATTGCTTCTACGATGGCCTGTTTATCATCATCTTCTACTTCTACATGTGTAGAAAACCGCAGTATCCACTCATCCTGATCAATTAAAAATCGAAACATCCTCTCACCTTTTTCTATTTACTTTTTATTACAATACCGGTACTTAATAAATATGAAAATAAATCATGTTCATATTCATTCTTTTTTACTATTGTAAAAAATTTATATAAAGTATATTAATACTATACCATATTTAAAGAAAATTTAGAATATTCCATTTGGTACATAAACTGCTTCGTTCAGTGTCTTGACTGCAATATAACAATCGTGTATATTATAAGCATCATTAAACAGAATATATTTCCGCTTTTTCTATATTTAGCCATATATAGTCAGTTTAATGGTAATATATACTTGGACACAATTATCAGTGTCTTGATAGGTTTAGGAGGAAAATTTTTTATGCAAAACGGTAAAGTAAAATGGTTTAACAATGAAAAAGGGTTCGGTTTTATCGAAGTAGAAGGTGGAGATGATGTATTCGTACACTTCACTGCTATCCAAGGAGAAGGCTTTAAATCTTTAGAAGAAGGTCAGGAAGTTTCTTTTGAAATCGTTGAAGGTAACCGTGGACCTCAAGCTTCTAACGTTGTAAAACTTTAATTTCAAATAAAATCGTTCTAGGCTGGCGTTTTTTTGCCAGCCTTTTAGTATCTTTACGTTAATTTTTCTCCATAATATTTTATCTTTTCCCCAACTGTGCATGCGGAAATACAGAAGCGATGGGCAAATCGTCTTCCTTTCTCATCCTTGTGCAGCTTGTGCAGAAAACACCCTTCACAATAACTCTTCATTAAATCGTCCACTTCAGATAAGATCTTCTCTCTTTTCAAATTCCTCCCACCTTTCCTTCTTATTACATGCATACAAAGACTATTCCCCTAGATAATTTGCATTCTGCTATTGATTATTTTCCCTTCAAGTGCTTGTGTAGCCAGCTGGTCTGCTTCCTTGTTTTCTTTTCTTGATAATGGTGTATATGTTGGGGAAATTCCGAGTTCTTTTATTTTAGCTTCCATCCGGTCAAGCCAGCGATTCAAGTTTTCTTCGTAACAAGGCCATTCTCCTTCAAGCTGCTTTAATACAACTTGGGAGTCGCCCTTGATTTCACAAGGAAGATGATGTACGCCAAGCTCCTCCAAGATATTAAGTGCATAGTATAATGCGGCGTATTCAGCTTCATTATTCGTTTCCATTTGTTCAATCAGTTCATTTGACCGTATTCGGAACTTCTTTTTCCCTTGTTTATAATAAATCACAACACCTAACCCAGCTTCATACGTTTCATTATTAAAACCGCCATCAAAATAAATGATCAGGTCATGTGGTTCCGTCTCAATTTCAGCTGTTACCTTTTTCATTTCTTTGAGTGTCCAAGAAGTATTCATCTCATCTATGAAGTTTAGCTCCGCCGCTTTTCCTGATTTATCGATTTGCTCCCCTGTATCAAGGGCAACATTAGATTCAAGCCAGTCTGAAGTAAATAAAACAGGTTTATGGCCTTTTACTATGTATTTCCATTCGATTTTATACTTCATCTTTTTCACCTTTCTATCCCTATTCTTATCGGCATTTTATATACGCTGTTCCTAATTTTTATGATACACTATCAATTAGTTTATCCTTACAGAGGCTTGTAAAACTGATGATTTTAATTTTAAAAGGACGATAACAAAACTTATGTCTAATTATACTCTATTTGAGCGTGTTTCATGTGTATCTAAGGGGGAATGTTATTTTGATTGAGGTGTATATTGATGGTGCTTCCGCAGGCAATCCAGGTCCAAGCGGTGCGGGTATTTTTATCAAAGGCACTGGTGATGTTGAAAGATACTCCATCCCTCTAGGTAATATGAGTAACCACGAAGCAGAATTTTACGCTTTTATAAGAGCATTAAATATCTGTATTGAAAAAGGCTATAAAGTGGTTTCCTTTAGAACAGATTCAGAGTTGGTAAATCGTTCTGTTGAAAAAGAGTTTGCTAAAAACAAGGCTTACGCACCACTTCTTGAAGAAGCATTACAATTAACAAAGGAATTTGATTTATTTTTTTTAAAATGGATTCCAAGCTCTGAAAACAAAACAGCTGATTCACTTGCAAGAATGGCTATTCAGAAAAACTAATTCAAAATATAAAGGCGTATCCTTCATCGATACGCCTTTATAGAGCAAGCAGTTTTTTGTCTGTTACATATTGGATGGCCTCAGATCGTGAAGTAATACAGTTTAGAGTGAGGACCTCCAAAAGTGACATATAAAAGCTGCCATCAAATGTTTTTTGGGCTTTTAGAGTTAGTTCAATCGCCGTATTTGTTTGTTCATCAGATGCATTTGTATATTGCTTGCCAAAATAGATAAATCCAATGGCGTCATCGTATAGCTGAAAGCCCTTCCCTTTTAAGAATTGCAAATATTCATCCGTACCCACTTACCTTCCAACCCTCTCCTGCTAATCAAGATGCAATTGTTAAAATTTTACCTTAAATTTCGACAGTTTTCTATCTTTTTTTGATACAAGATGTCCTATTGTACCTGTCAAAATACCTAAGAGTGCACCACCCACAACTTCTTCTGGCTGATGACCAAGCATCTCTTTTAACTTCTCCGGAGATTTCTCTTCAAATTTTACTGTCTGTTCCTTTTTAAAGGAATCATATAATTGATCTAAATCATTGACTTTTAATGTTAACTCCCCTGTCTGCCGGCGGATTCCTTGAGCATCATACATCACAATTAAGCCGTAGATCAGAGAAAGAGCAAAATCAATTGTTGGTGTTCCTCTTCTTAACGCAATATAAGTCGTTAGTGATGCCACGCCTGCTGAGTGCGAACTCGGCATCCCTCCTGTTTGAAAGAACAAGTCCGGACGTAATTCTTTTTTCTTTATATAATGAATGGGGATCTTTAACCCTTGAGCTAAGCAGATGCTTAGTAATGCAATAATCACACCTCTATTCATTTTCTCACCTCATGATTATTTTGAAGAAATCAAAAGGAATCTATACTAAATCATTTTTGGTATGAGTTCTATTTGTTCGCAAATACTAAAAAGAGGAACAACACAAGGAGGTGTCTTCATGGGAGGTAAAAACAAGCATACAAACAGAGGTAAAAAAGCTCCTGGTGTGAATCCGCAAGGCTATGGTCAAGATGCGGAGTTTACTGAAAATCCAAAATCAGAGCTTGAAAATAGAGCTAAAAAAAGCAATACAAAAATATAATACCGTTAAAAAGAGACTGTCCATTTCGGACAGCCTCTGTTTCGATTTATCTATTATCTTACGTATTCTTTATCCTGCTTTAGAAAACGATCTAATCCCTTAAAACCAACTTCATTAAACTTTGACAACACTTTTTCACGATCGTATTGATAAAGGGCATCATCATGTGAATATTGGATAGGAACTTCACAGTGAATTTCAGCAAGCTTTCGACTTAAGTACAGCATCTCCAGGTCTTGCTCAATTTTTGCTTTCTGCGCTTTTGTCAATTTATCTAAGTTTGAGACCACACCTTCAACATGCTGATACTGTTGAACAAGTTTTAATGCTGTTTTTTCACCTATTCCTTTTACCCCAGGATAATTATCGCTAGGGTCGCCCATTAAAGCTTTTACATCAATCATTTGCTTAGGCTGTATACCTTTTTCCTCATAGAAGCTTTCCTGAGTATAAACTAAATAATTTCCATAACCCTTTTGCATTAAAATTACGGAAATTCTTTCATCTAATAACTGAAGAATATCACGGTCCCCTGTTAAAATATGAACATGAGTATCAGCAGCTTCATTCTTAGCAATCGTGCCGATACAATCATCTGCTTCATAACCTGCTAAACCAATATTAGGTATATCAAAAGCATCAACCACTTCTTTTACCAAGTCAAATTGCGGAATAAGCTCAACAGGTGCCTCTCCCCTATTTGCTTTATAATCTGTAAACATTTCATTTCTAAATGTATTACTGCCCATATCCCAGCAGACAGCCACATGACTAGGCTTGAAAGATGATACTGCGGTAAGAAAATGCTTAACAAACCCTTGTACACCGTTCGTCGGGACTCCTTTTGTGTTAATCATAAACTGTCCTGATACGGCCGTGGCATAAAATGCACGAAATAACAGCGCCATACCGTCAACAAGCATTAAGGATGATTGATTTTTCTTTTCCATGGTGTCCCTCCTCATTTCAACATAAGATCCATTATAACATGGAATAGATGCTAAGTTTATGAAAATGAGTAATTGCTATAAAAAGGAACACGAATACAGGAGACTAATTCTTGATATTTTCCTTAAAAAATAGAACAGCAGAGGTCAAAATCTCTGCCATTCTCATTATTATTGCGGAAGTGGTGAATCCACACTCTGATAAATTACCTTTCCATCTTTAATAACTGAACGGTTACCAACTAAATTATTTTCACCTTTTTCATTAAAGGTATAGGTCCCGATTAACCCTGTAAACTCAGCGTTTCGGATCGCTTCATTGATTTTCCCGCTATCCGATACCGTTCCCGCTCTTTGCATGGCATCAACGATAAAGTTAATTCCATCAAATCCAGAATAAGCAAAAGAATTCGGTTCATAATCTGAACTTTCCTTGAAAATCTCTTTAAATGTTTTAATTTCTTCTGTTTCTTCACCAGACCTGCTCAAGATAACCATTCCTTCAGCAGCTGCCGGTGCAAGATTCAGAACTTCCTCCGGAATGCTTCCACCAGTTTCCATCACCTTGACATCAGGGATAATTTCTTCAAGCTGCTTGAGGAGAGGGATGGCCAGCTCCGTTTCGGCAGCAAGAAGAACGCCATCTGGATTAGCAGCTTTTACTTTATTGAGTAACGTTAAAAATTCCTTTTGTTCTGGGGCAAATTTTTCAGTTGTAATGATCTCAATTCCTGCCTCCTCAATAACCGGTGGATATAATTTTGCGTACGATTGCCCCCATGCATCATCTAAATAGATCATCGCGATCTTTGTCATACCCATATCCTGCATCGTTTTTACCCCAGCATTGACATAGTTTTTATTTGCTGGAGCTGCTTGAGTAAAGAACTGTGCCCCCTGATCTGTCAAGATATCACTTGCCGCTACAAACGTAACTAAAGGAACTTTAGAACGTTCGGCAATTGGAATCATCGCCGCAGTCTCAGAACTAATTGAAGTACCAAGAATTACGGGGACTTTGTCTTGGTTAATGAGCCTTTCGGTAGCAGCTGTTGCTGATTCAGCCTTCCCTTCTGAGTCATAATGCACAATATTAAGTTTGTAAGTCTGATCTCCAACTTTGAAGCCGCCATTCTTATTAATTTGATCTGCTGCGACTTTATGGCCCTCTAGCACCCATGATCCCGTCTGTGCTAATGGTCCTGTAGTAGCAAGAACAATCCCAATATCGACTGTTTGTTCTGAATCTTTATCAGAGGATGCCTCCTCTTTCCCGCTGCAACCAACTAAAGCGGTTATTGTAATTAGCAGAACGATCATGAAGCCTAACTTTAGTTTCTCCATTTAAAATTCCCCCTTTTTCACCTCTGCTGTAAACATTGACAATAGTTCCACTGTTTTTTCTTTTCACCAAACATATTTGATTCATCTACGGTAAACGCTTACATTCAACTACTTATAAACGCTGCGGTGGCTGTTATTTTTAATGGATAGATACAATTTCAATTTAAATGATATGTTAAATTTACAGAATAGTCAATATTTTCTAAATATTAATTGTAGATTCTACTACACTGCTCATCTCTTATTAGAAGCGGAGATGATTAAATTTCCATGGCATGAACTTTTTCCTGCAAAAAAACAGAGAGTCGCCTCTCTGTTTCTACTTTTCATTATTTAGTTTCGTTTCGACTTCATGTTCATCATACGAAATCCAATCGCTGAAGCTGCCTCCATATAGTTTTACATTTTCATACCCAGCCTCTTTTAAAGCGATATAATTGGGTGTCGCGGTAATCCCTGATCCACAGTACACAATTATTTTTGCGTCTTTATCTATGTCCGCAAATCGCCGTTCTTGCTCATAGGCAGATTTAAATTTTCCGTCTTTAAATCCGTCAGTCCAAACATAATTAACCGCTGTCGGGATATGACCTGCCTTTTTGTCAATAGGCTCTTCTATTCCTAAATAACGTTTTTGCTCCCTAGAATCAATGATAACATGATCGCCGCTTGTAACAGCAGATCTAACATCTTCTACAGATGCAAGCATATTTGATTGCAGATCCATTTCATAATGAGTATTCCTTACAGTAGGGATACAGTCGTCAATTGGGTAGTTCGCTTCAGTCCATTCCTTATAACCGCCGTTTAAAATGTACACATGTTGATGACCCGCGAATTTCAAAAGCCACCATAACCGTCCTGCAAATGATCCTTCTCCTCCATCATAAGCAACTACCATATTATCGTTGGAGATCCCAGCGTTTTCGAGAATTTTTTTGAAATCATCTGGTTTCGGAAGCGGATGCCTGCCCCCATGTTTTTCAACATTACCTGACAAGTCATCTTCCATATGCAGGTAATTGGCACCTTTGATATGACTTTTCAAATACAGCTCTTTCCCCTTCTCAGGGTCACTAAGCTGAAAACGGCAGTCAACAATGACAACATTTGAATCATTCAATCTGTCTAAAAGCCAATCTTTTTCAATAAAGGCCGTCATTCCTTGTCACTCCCTCCCATTCTTTTCTCCATTAATTTACGAACATGCTCCTTCGGATTCCAGCAATCAAACACATAATTTGGTTTTGTTTCATAACCCAGTCGACTGCATTTATACTGCATTCCGTCTTTACCTTTTTTAGCTCGAAAATGGACACAGCTCGCACAAGCGTGAAAAGGATTCCCCATAGTTCCTCCTCATAATTTTAATATTTTCCATATCCATTCATTTAAAAAGGGAATCGATTCATTTCCCTTTGGCAGGTCTTTGATCTCGAGTTCTAATTGCTGCTTACCTGTTTCCAAAAAACGAATCATCTCCCGCATATTTGAAGGTGGTACAACCTCCCCCCGTTTTTTTGCGTATACTAAATTTCGGTAAAACGCATATAAAATATCAGTTTCGTCTGACTCAAAAGAGAAATATGGTCCAGCATCGTCAATTCCCTTATTTTTAATTATCTTCTTTGTAATGATAACCGCTCTTAATGCTTGAATAAGCTGTTTCTGATGTCTCAGCGTGTACGTATTTTTTCCAGAGAGATCTTTAAGATTACGGCTCATTAAATGGCGATAGTGCTGGGCTAGAGAATAGGCTGAATAGCAATGCGAAATCAAGTATTTTAAAGTAGCTGAAAAATCATCGTCGATATAAACAATCGGTGAAAACGCCCACTCATAAAGACTTGGATTTGACTTTGATAACAATTGAAAAGCCTTGAATATATCCCAGCCCTGAACATCATAAGGGCAAGACCCATCTAGGACATCAGGAGGACGCTTTAGTGATAGATATGAACGGATATCTTGATGCTTATAAATAAAGCGAATATCCTGATCAGAATCCCCAGATTGAGTCCCCCAAGTGTAGCTTCCTGCTTCACATGCAAACAAAATATCAATATTTCGTTCTTGCGCATATCTTCTTAACCAATTTTCCATAGCAGTTCCTTTATCCTTGGCTTACTATCTTTCTCTCGATTTCTTCGAGCTGACCAATCGGTATTTCATTTCGTAAAGTAGCATACATTCCATCATAATACTCGGTCATTTCTTCACTTAGAGTAGTGATCAATGCATCCAGTTCTTTGATAAGCTGGTCCTTATAATAGACTTTTAAACGATTTCCTTCATTTTGGAGGTAATCATCGGTCGGGGCTTGCATCACTTGTTCTAGTGCTTCCTGCATTAATTTTCTCTCGTTATTTTCAAAGAATGCTTTTGGATTTTTAAAATAGGTTAGCACTTTTTTAAATAAATCTCGATCTAATTCACTGAAAGCACTGTCGAAGCTAACTCCCTCTATCTCACCTAGCTGGAATTGACTAAATGAGAGTTCATCGTTAATTTTTAAAATTTCCTTCGTTACTGTACCGTGAGTTTCTCCCAAAATTTTTGCAAGGAAACCTTCAATCCTTAATGTTGTTGCCCGCAGTTCTTGGGCAAAATCAAATCCAAAATCAGATAGAAATTCTTCTAATGCATGCTGAACGGCTTTCTTTAAATTTCTGCCATCATCTTTAAGTGCCGATGGATTGAAAGCCTCCTTAAAGAAATCACTGAATCGATAAAAAACTCGCTGTTTAATATAATAAGTTAATTCATCGACTTCTTGACTCAGTCTTTCGAGAAGAACTGCTGCAGGCTGATCTTTTATCAATTGTTGAATTTCATTTTGTTCCTTTTGCAAACGGCTTATTTTTAACTGCTTTTGTTCATTCCCTTCATGAGCAGACTGAATATAGCTTCTTAATAATCCAGCAGCACGTTCCCATTCCACCAACGCAGAATTAATTGCAATATCTGTTAAATCATGGGTAATAAAAGAGTAAAATTTATCTTCAAATGCTTGAATCCCAGACTGGGATTCCCCCTTGTTACCCGCTAGTTTCTCTTTAATAGCCAGCAAGCTGGAAATTGGGAAAAGATTAGGCTTTCTGATTCCATACTTGATAAGCTGATCGCTGACATAATCTAATACATCTTGTTTTTCCTCTTCATTGTTCGCCAAATCGACGGCATTTACCATGAAGAACATTTTGTCTAATTCAAACGTATCCTTCACACGTCCAAGCTGAATTAAGAATTCTCGGTCAGCCTTAGAAAACGCGTGATTATAATAAGTGACAAACAGGATGGCATCTGAATTTTTTATATACTCAAAAGCTACTCCAGTATGGCGCGCATTAATGGAATCTGCTCCAGGAGTATCGACCAATGTAATTCCTTTTCTTGTTAACTCACAATCAAAGTACACTTCAATCGTTTCGACTAAGCAGGATTTTTCTTCATTCGCTACGAAATCTCTAAATTCTTTTATATCTGTTTCAATGACTTCACCTAATTGATCTCGGTAAGCATTAAAGCCCTTTGAGAATGCATTTAAGAAAGCAAAATGAGTCTTTTCATGAGCATCAAAGTCAGTGTGATTTTCCATTACTTTGTCAATCTGCACAAGCGCACCATCAAAGTCTCTCGCCTCAAAATCAAAAACAGAAAGTGAACGTTTTACATCTTCAAACAGTACTTCTTTCGCCTTTAATTGCACCTTCACTAACCCATGAGTATTTTGTTCGTCAACCGGCATTATTTTATTAATTGCTGCTGTTGTAGGGTTTGGAGAGACAGGTAATAGCTTTTCACCTATTAGTGCATTTGCAAATGACGATTTCCCGGCACTAAATGCTCCAAACAAAGCAACTGTAAATCCACGGCTTTCAAGTCGATCGGCTTTGTCGATGAGTTCAGCAGTAATCTTCTTGAATCCAGGAATATTTCGAAGCTCTTGGGCTGAATATCTTAATTTCTTAACTGTAGAATCAAATTTGTCTACATCAAGTTCTTTATGGATACTTTCATCAGCATCAGAGTTCTCTCCAAGTGCTTCTGTTGTTTTTGTTTCTTCCTTTAATGCTTCCTCTTTGTTATCTTCTTCACTTTGAATGTAGATTTCCACTTCTTCTTCGTTTTTAATGATTTCTTCTAACAGTTTGGCAAATTGCCCCTCATCAAACTGTCCGCTTAAATATTGCTTCATTTGCTGCAGTGAGTCTCTTTGATTAGCAAGTATCCGCTGTTTTTCACTCCATGCTTCAAACAGCTGCAACAATTCGTTTTTACTGTTCTCTGCTTCTTGTACTAATTCTTCATTTTCTATTTTGATGATATTTAAATATAGGCTTCTTATTTCTTTAA
The DNA here is from genome assembly GCF_900156875.1 of Robertmurraya dakarensis. GTDB lineage: Bacteria > Bacillota > Bacilli > Bacillales > Cytobacillaceae > Robertmurraya > Robertmurraya dakarensis. The sequence goes on from NZ_LT707409.1 coordinate 1,978,470, forward strand.
TTTGTTCCTTCGCTAACCTTTTTGCTCCTTCTGCCACATCATTAGTATAATTAAGAACATAGTCCCCAGATAATCTTGCCCCTGTCTTTACCGTGTTCTCCAACAAATCCTTGGCAACTGGTACAGAAAGCTTTTGAATTTTATTAATTAGATCTGAATCGTGGATTTCATTATTTTTTAATACTCTCAAGAAAAAGTCACGCAAATGCCATTCCAATTGAGCTTTAACTTTATCCTGAAAATCCTCAAAAAACTGATCTAGCCTATCCTGCCTTTCTTGTGCAGTCTTTTGTTTAGTAAAAAACAATCCCACCTTAAAATCAGGCTGCCTTGCCTGCAGATAGGCTTCTGCAAGTTCTCTTGTTGAAGCAGGCATTAAATAAGCATTTTTCAATATGTCATCGACACCGTTTAATAGTTCATTATCTTTTTCTTGCAGCCTTGACGAAATTTCGGCTAGCTTTTTCTCAGCAAGCGATAACTTTTCAGGAAGCACTTCTTGTTCTTCTTGCGAAAGTTCATTCAGTACCTCATCAAGTTGCTCAATCTTTTCTTGATCATTTTCTTCTAAGTACAAACGATGTTCTTCCACTAATTTCACTAGCGAATGGTAAACAGATTGCGGTAATAATTCATGCCTTTCTGCAAGCTTTTTTTGTATAAAATATTGCAGTGCTGAAAAGTCATTTTCCGGATGCTCGGCAAATTTTAATGAAGTATAAAAAGTTTCTGCTGGATGAACTCCCCAAGCAGCAAATGAGTCTTTCACACTCGTTTTAAATTGCTCAAAGCTGAGTTCTTCGTCGCGATGCTTATCAATTTGGTTGATGATTAAATATACATCCTTCCCAGCACTTGTCAATTCCTTTGTGAAAAGGAAATTTAATTCAGATTGAACATGGTTATAATCCATTACATAAAAGACCAAATCAGCTAGGTGTAATGCTGACTCAGTTGCAATTCGATGTGCATCATCGGTTGAATCAATACCTGGTGTATCCATTATGCAAGCTTCTTTAGGCAATTTATCAGTTGCATGACTAATCTCGATTGAATGGATTTGGTCGCCATCTTTAGCATGCGATTTCACTTTATTGTAATTATAAGGTGCTGGATAAAGACGCGGTTTTCCCTCTTTGAAATAAACTTTCGCATACTCTTCACCAGATTTAATTTTCACCAAATTCGCGCTTGTAGGAATTGGGCTCGATGGAAGTAAATTTTCGCCGACAATTTTATTAATCATGCTTGATTTTCCAGCAGAAAAATGCCCGCAGAACGCAATTGAAAATTCTTTATCATTCAGTTTTAATGCTAATTGTTTTGCTTTTTGAGCTGTTTCTGTATCGCCACTTTCTAAAAAAAATTGATTTAGTGCTGCAATCTTAGTGCTTAACCCCTTTGTTTCCTGCTTTGAAGCCGTTTCAATCATTGTCTATACCCCTTGTTTGTCTATTTTCTAAATCTTATTTTAACTGATTTTTCGTTCTTTTCCTATCATTTCAGGAAGAACAAGTAAAGAAAAGAACAAAAAAACCAGGTCTTTAAGAACCCGGTTTAAACTTTATTGATTATTTGGAATTTGACATCTGTGCTTTACTAACTTGATTTAGGACATATTTCATGACAAAAGAATATACAGCAACTGTTGTGATTATAAAGATAGAGACCATATGTAACACCATCCTTTTTGAATAGTGAGAATAAATATCAACTTACCTATATATTACCAGTAATGAAAATCATTTTCAATAAATGATTTTCATTTGTCATACTTTTTTAAAAAACAACGCCAGTATTTTTTCCTCTTCACCGAACTGGCTTTCGTAGTCAGTTAGCTCAGCAAGTGCTTTTTCCTCCAGCGGAATACGAATGAGCATTAGTAAAAAGTTTAAGATTGAAAATACAATTGCTGTTAGGTAAGCCTGAAATAACAAAGGTATGACAATAAACTCCATAGCTACAACGACATAATTAGGATGTTTTAAAAAGCGGTACGGCCCCCTTTTTACAACATTTGCTTGCGGTACCACAATAATCTTTGTGTTCCAAAACCTCCCCAATGAAAGCAATGCCCACAGCCTGCCGGCTTGCGTAATTAGAAATAATAAAAGTAGCATCGGCCAAGCAGGAGAGATGTTTTTTCCAAATGCATTTACTTCGATTATGTATCCAATAAAGAAAAGGGAGTGACCAAGCACCATATAGCGGTAATGAGATTTCCCAAACTCAATTCCACCTCGCGCTTTCATCCAAACCTCATTTCTCCTGGCTACAAACAATTCAACAAGCCGCTGCGATATAACAACAAGAATGAACAAATAAAACAAGGTCTATTCCCACCTTAATAATAGTAATTCAGAACTAAACCCCGGACCCAAAGCAGTAACTAACCCAAGTTCGCCGCTTTTTCCAAGTTCCATGTACCTCTTTAATACAAAAAAGATGGTGACTGATGACATATTTCCAAAGTTTCTAAGTACATCAAGCGGAATTTTAATATGTTCAACAGACAAATCCAAAGATTTCACATAGGCGTCGAGAACTTTTTTACCTCCAGGATGGGCAATAAAATGATGAATATCTGCAGGTTTTTTAGAAAAACGTAATAAAAAATTAGATACATTTTCCTTTAGTTCCTGCTCAACAATAGTCGGAATGTCTTTCGAGAACACAACAAATAGTCCATTATCCCTTACATCCCAGCCCATCACATCTAAAGAATTTTTCCATGTTTTTGATCCCGTACCAATAATGCTCGGATATGACCATTTGGGATTATTATCAGAGATAACGCTTTCATCTCCTGTAACTAATGCACATGCAGCACCATCGCCAAACAAGGAAGTCCCAATTATATTGCTTTTTGAATGATCTTCTTTTTGAAACGTTAAACTGCAAAACTCAATCGCTACAACTAATACCTTTGCCTTTGGATATGCGAGACAGTATTCGTATGCCCTAGACAACCCCGACGCTCCGCCTGCACATCCTAATCCCCAAATTGGAATCCTTTTTGTGTTTTCCGAAAAGGGCAGGATATTCATCATTCTTGCTTCAATACTTGGTGTAGCAATGCCTGAACTAGAAATTGTGATGATGGCATCAATCTCTTCGTAATGAATCGATTTCGTTAAAAAGACCGTATTATGTAAACAATTCTTTATCGCGCTGCAACCCATTTCAATGGCAGATTCAATGTAAGCATTATTTTTCTCTTCAAACGACCTATCCTTCTTATACCAATCTAAATTTTTTACGAAATGACGTTTCTCAATTTGACCGTTTCCAAATACTTTAAGCAGGCGGTCAATGTCTTTATGTGATTCACCGAAAATTGAACGTGAAAATTCCATGATTTCATTCTGCTCCAATTTATATGGAGGTATAGCTTCTCCTACCGAGACGATCGCTGGCATAGTCATCTCTCCTAATCCTACAGGTCCTCGAAAGATTGAATAAGCTTACTCTTCCCAAAGAATAAAAAAACATGCCAAAAATTAGCAAAAAAAAACTTCCCTCATCGGAAATGAAGGAAGTTCATATGTCTTGAAGGATTTGTTGTGCATCTTTATTATATGACGAACTCTCGCAAACTGCATTATTAAATTCTTTCCAATTATGAACTATCCCAAAAGAACTACTATTTTTTCTTTTATTGTAGGTAAAAACTCTTAAAACTATCATTCAAAAATAATTATTTATGATAGAATGATGGATAATACTAGTGCTGGAGGAATACTTATGACACTAACCAAAAATATAACAGATTTACTGAACGGGACTATTGAATCAGTCAAATCAGTTCTTCCATTTGATATAAAAGTAGATAAACCCTCAATTCTGACACAGCCATTAACCCAGCATAAAATTGGAGTTTTAATAGGAATGACAGGAGATGTTAGAGGCAGGGTCATTATTGATGGCGACGATGAGATTTTTTGTAAAATCGGTGAGTCCATGTTTGGAATGGTACTCGAAGGAGAGATGCTCGAATCTTTCGCAGGGGAGCTTGGCAATATGATTGCAGGTAATCTTTCTACTACGATGGCGCAAAAGGGGTTCGAAATGGACATTACACCTCCTACAGTCTTTGTAGGACAAACAAAGGTTTATGGCTTCCAGAGAGCCTTCCGTCTCCAAGTACATATAGGCAATCAAGGGTTTTTAGAATTTGTTTTAATGGTTGAATAGAGCCATGGCAATCACAATAACACCAGACTATTCTGGTGTTATTGCATCATTATTATTTTCTTGGGTTTGCACTTCAATCCAAATTTTGTTTATAACATTTCCTCCACAAACAGAGCATACGTCTAAGTAATCGTATAACAATCTGCAATGATCACAATAATATTTTTCCATTCATCATCCACTCTTTTTCACAATTTTTACTACATTGTATTGTATTTTGAAGTGTTCATGAATGTGCGCACATACACCTCAGGTTAAAGAAGAGTATGTATACATCCTATTCCCTATCCTTCCGTAATATGACAACTTCTTGAATGATCTGTTCTAAAGTTCAATACCTGCGCAAACATTAAAAGACCCTCCCTTAGTCAAAGGGACGGTCTTGGAATTTCGTTAAGATACTTTTTGTTGATTTGCTGCAATTGGCTTAGCAGCCTTTATTTTAAAGACATTAAAAATTAAATTTAAGATGATGGCCGTTAAACTTCCTGCAACGATTCCGTTAGAAGTCAAGATACTTATACCGGATGGAAGCTGTGCAAATAAATCTGGCACTACTGTTACTCCCAGCCCCATGCAAACCGAACATGCAATAATTAATAAATTTTCCTGAGAAGTAAAATCAACTTTCGTTAACATTTTTATACCGTAGGCAACCACCATCCCAAACATGGCAACAGATGCCCCGCCAATCACTGCGGTAGGGATGATAGTCGCAACTGCCCCGATTTTTGGAACAAATCCGATAGCGATTAAAAAGAACCCTGCAGTATAAATTACATTTAGGCTTCTAACCCCGGATAATTGAATGAGACCAACATTTTGAGAGTAGGTAGTATACGGAAAGGCATTAAATAATCCGCCTATGACACTAGCTAATCCCTCAGCCCGATATCCTTTTGCAATATCCTCTTCTTTTAAGTCCTCTTCACAAATATCACTTAATGCAAAATAAACACCTGTTGACTCTACTAAGCTCACTAATGCTACCAAGGTCATCGTAATAATTGCCGTCAATTCAAATGTCGGCATACCGAAATAGAATGGTTGTGCAACATGGAACCACGAAGCTTCAGTTACAGCAGAAAAATTCACTTTCCCCATGAATGCAGCAGTAATTGTCCCAATTAACAAACCGAGTAAAATGGAGATAGAACGAATGAAACCATCAAAAAACCGGTTAAGAATGATAATGATTGCTAATGTACCGAAAGCCAGGCCAATATTTGATAAAGACCCAAAATCGGGACTTCCCTGCCCGCCAGCGATATTGTTCATAGCAACGGGAACCAGTGTTAAACCAATAATGGTTACAACAGAACCTGTAACAACAGGCGGGAAAAATTTCACAAGTTTTCCGAAATACTTTGCTATTAATACGATAAAAATACCGGAAGTTATAATAGAACCATATATAGCTGAAATCCCAAATTGTCCACCGATTGCAATCATAGGTCCTACAGCCGTAAACGTACAACCTAAAACAACCGGAAGACCTATTCCGAAGAACTTATTTTTCCACACCTGGAGAATGGTCGCGACTCCGCACATTAATATATCAATCGAGACTAAATAGGTTAACTGTTCTCCAGTAAGTCCGAGGGCACCGCCAACAATCAGCGGTACAATAATAGCACCAGCGTACATTGCTAATACATGCTGTAACCCTAATGAAGCTATTTTAAAAGGATGTTGTTTCATATGGCAGTCTCCTCTTCTTTCTCATTAATAAAGGTAATCTTTCCTTCTTCAAGAGCCTCAATTCTAGCAAGCGACTCAACATGGTAGCCTTGAGTTCTCAATTTTTGCCCGCCTTCTTGAAAGGCCTTTTCGATGACAATGCCAATTCCCGCAATCTGGGCGTTCGCCTGTTTGACAAGGTCGATTAGGCCCAATGCTGCTTCTCCTTTTGCAAGGAAATCATCAATAATGAGTACGGTATCTTGTTCGTTTATATATTTATTAGAAATAGAGATTTCATTTGACTCCTGTTTTGTAAACGAATAGACAGAAGATGTTAATAGATCTGTTGTTAGCGTCAGTGATTTTCTTTTTCTAGCAAATATAACTGGAACTCCCAGCTCTAATCCGGCCATTACAGACGGTGCAATCCCTGATGATTCAATCGTTAGAATTTTTGTAATGTTTTTGTTTGAAAATTTTCTAGCAAACTCTCTTCCAACTTCCTGCATTAACACAGGGTCAATCTGATGATTTAAAAAACTATCAACCTTTAATACCGATTCTGAAAGAGCAGTTCCTTCTTTTATTATTTTCTCCTTTAGTAATTCCATCATCTTCCTCCTAATAGCTTCTTAGTTGAGTAAAAAAAAGAGCCTAAGATTATTGCATTCACAAAAACATAAGTGAAGCAATAACCCTAGACTCCCGCAGGTTAAGGTAAGGATAACGATACATATCCCACTGCTCACTCATAGTCGGATCATTTACGGTGTCCGGTAGAAACTTGCGAGCCATATCCTCGCGATTATATGAGAGGTTCTAAATTGATAGTAACATTATAACATGCTCTTATTCATTTACAAGGTTTTTCCGAATAAAAAATACCTTTTTAGATCCATTGTTCGTATTTAACCAAAGTACCACCTTTATCCAAAAAAGGGCTTTTCAAACTCCCCTTCTCACCAACATTCACCAGAATGTATCACTAGGCCCTTTTTCACAAAATGGTCACATTTTCAATTTTTATATGTGATAAAAATCACTGTTATATAAATTTTCCACTACTAAGATAGTGTATATAGCACTAATGAACAATTTGTGAATTACCCAAAACCATATGGATTCTTCGCAATTGTCTTGTATTATGAAATTGTAATCATTTTCATTTACCAATTTTTTCGAAAGGAGTGAGTGAAGTGGCTCAAACTCAACTTAAAAACAAAACCCATACAGAGGTAGAAGATGGATCTTCATTAAAGGGAACATTAGCGTCCGTTTTCTTTGTCGGAATTTTTATTGTTCTTACTTGGGTTGGCGTTTACTTTTTATACTTAGATCGTTTTTAAAAATAGAAGGGGGAAATAGAAGCCATGCATATGCATAAGTTTGAGAAAGTCTGGCTGATCTTCGGTGTAGCAGCATTGTTAGTATTCCTAACTGTCCTTGGGGTAAGCGCGTTTTACCTCGGAAACCAGCCGCCTAGCTGTCTAGCTACGATTGATCCTGAAAAGGTTGATACAACTGCTCCATTCAATGAGCCAGGCTTGAAAAAAGTAGAAGGTAAGGATTGGGATTATGAATTAGTTTTCGTTGCCCAAGCATTCGCTTATACGCCTGGAGAAGTAGAAGTGCCACTAGGAGCAAAAGTTAAGGTAATTGCGACTACAAAAGACGTTATTCACGGTTTTGAAGTAGCAGGAACAAATATTAATATGATGGTAGAACCTGGATACATTAGTGAACACGTTACAGTGTTTGATAAGCCAGGAGAATACTTGATTCTATGTAATGAATACTGTGGTACTGGTCACCACATGATGACTTCAAAGATTAAGGTGGTGGAGTAAATAATGCTTAGTCAAAAAGTTGACCGCCGTGACGGAAAGCTTGCAATGGCCCACTTTTATGTGGCATTCATCGCGTTAGCAATAGGCGGACTTGCCGGTTTACTTCAAGTTTTAGTTCGTTCTGGGAAATTTGAACTTCCCGCAGGAATTGGTTATTACCAAGTATTAACGGTACACGGTGTTGTTTTAGGACTTGTACTTACTACTTTCTTTATTATGGGTTTCCAATTAGCGGCAACAAGTAAAACATCAGGAACTTTAACAAGCAAGCAAAGAACAATTGGCTGGATCGGTTTTTGGACCATGACAATTGGAACCGCATTGGCAGCTACTATGATTCTGCTAAATGAAGCAACTGTACTTTATACTTTTTACGCTCCTCTTCAAGCTCATGCGCTTTACTATATTGGTCTCACTTTAGTAATTGTTGGAAGCTGGCTTGACGGTGCCGCCATCATTATGAAATACACCGAATGGCGCAAAGCAAACCCTGGACAGCCAAGTCCGTTAATGACCTTCATGTCTTTAGTAAATACGTTAATGTGGATGGTTGCAACGATTGGAGTGGCTTCAACTGTCCTTATTCAATTATTACCATGGTCTTTAGGACTTGTAGAAACAGTTAACGTCGGTGTCAGCCGTACATTATTCTGGTATTTCGGTCACCCGCTAGTTTATTTCTGGCTGCTGCCAGCTTACATGGCTTGGTATGTTGTTATACCGAAAGTCATTGGCGCAAAAGTATTCTCAGACTCTTTAGCAAGAATGTCTTTCATTTTATTTTTACTTTTCTCAATTCCAGTTGGCTTCCACCATCAGTTATTAGAACCAGGTATTGACCCAGCTTGGAAATTTTTACAAGTTATCTTAACATTCTTAGTTGTTATTCCATCACTTATGACAGCATTCTCATTATTTGCAACCTTTGAAAGTTTTGGACGTTCAAAAGGTGGATCTGGTCTTTTTGGATGGTTTAAGAAATTACCTTGGGGCGATGCCCGTTTTACAGTTCCTTTCATTGGAATGGTCGCTTTCATTCCAGCAGGCGCCGGCGGTATTGTTAATGCCTCCCACCAAATGAACCAAGTTGTCCATAACACGATATGGGTTACCGGACACTTCCATTTAACAGTTGCAACAGCTGTTGTTTTAACATTCTTTGGTGTATCATTTTGGCTTGTGCCGCATTTAACTGGTCGTAAGCTTACAAAAAAGATTAATAAACTAGGTCTTATTCAAGGATCTCTTTGGGCAATTGGAATGACATTTATGTCAGGTGCAATGCACGCTGCAGGTCTATTGGGAGCTCCACGTCGTTCTGCATACTCTGAATATGGCGGAGCAGCTCAAGCAATAGAATGGATTCCTTATCAAATTGCACAGGCTGTTGGTGGTTCAATCTTATTCATTGCTATTATTTTGATGCTCTATATCTTTATTAATCTCGCGTTCTTTGCACCAAAAGGAGAAGAGGAATTCCCTGTTGGTGAAGTTGCACATGAAGCAGAAAAAGCACCAATGGTATTTGAAAACTGGAAGCTTTGGTTAGGAATTACCGTACTTCTTGTCTTATTCGCTTATACAGTTCCGTTCATTGATATGATTCAAAATGCCCCTCCTGGAGCAAAAGGCTTCAAACTTTGGTAAATAGACTAAAATAACAAAAGCACTAATTCCACTTGAATTAGTGCTTTTGTTTATTAACTTGAGTAATCCAGCCTTGTTGTCTTTATTTTTTTTGGTAAATTTACAATGATCACCGATAAAATAATTAGCAACGATCCGACAAACTGACTAATCCCGAGCCTTTCCCCGAACATAAACAATCCTAACATTGTTGCAACAAGTGGTTCTACCGTAGCAATAACGGCTGCTTTACTGCTCTCAGTCTGCTCTAATCCCCAAGTATAAATAAAATAAGCTAAAACAGTTGGAATCAACCCTAGTCCTGCACTATACAAAAAAATACGAGGTGAAAACAGGAGATCTAGTTTGCTCCACACTCCAGAGAAAGGAATGAGAGCAGCAGCGGCGACAACAAAGGTATATAGTGTTACTGTAAATGGCTTATAATAACGTAAAGCCACTTTTCCAAAAATGCTGTAAAGGGCGTAGCCAAAACCTGCCCCAAGTCCCGTTAATACTCCCGCCATCGTAATGGATACGGAAGGATTACTCTGAACTCCTGCTATCAATATACATCCTGCAATTGTACCGATCACTGCGATAATTTTCTTCCCATGCAGCGCTTCTTTTAAAAAGATTACCGATAGGATGGTCACAAATGCTGGTGATGTATAAAGAAGGATCACTGCCAGCGATACACTCATTTGGTTAATCGTAGAAAAATAACACCAATTAAAAAATACAATACTAAAAATTCCTGTACCAATAAATAAAGGGATTCTTTTCACATGAATTCTGAATTGATCTTTATAAGCCGCGCCCCCGATTATTAGTAAGAATACGGATGCAAACGTTACTCTAATCGTGACGATTTCCATTTCGGAAAAACCAGCCTCTTTCAACTCTCTTACAAATATCGCAATTAATCCCCATAGAGCAGCGCCAAACGCTATCATGATGTAAGGTAAAAATTTTTTCATTTCCTCTCCAATCTATTTGTCTATAATATAAGATATTTATTTCATTTGGTATACTTCTTTATATTTCTGCAGCAAGTAATTTATTAAGTATTGTGCATTTAGCTCCTCACCTGTTACATCTTTTAAGATTTCAAGAGGTTTTTTCATTTTACCATATTGATGGATGTTTTTGGTAAGCCATTCTTTTATTGGTAATAAGTCCCCTTCTTCCAGCAGGAGGTTAAAGTTAGAAAGATCTTTTTCCAATGTGTTTTTAAATTGTGCCGCGTACATCATTCCTAATGCATATGAAGGGAAATAGCCAAAGCTTCCGCCCGACCAATGGACATCTTGTAAAATTCCATTTGCATCATTGTCGGGTCGCACTCCTAAATATTGCTCGTATTTTTCATTCCAAACTGCAGGAAGGTCCTTCACTTGTATTTCATCATTAAAAAGCCCTTTTTCGATTTCATAGCGAATAATGATATGCAAAGGATATGTCAGCTCATCAGCTTCGATACGAATAAGTGATGGTTTAGACTCATTAATAGCCCGGTAAAAATCTATAAGAGAAATAGCGTCAAATTGTCCACTGGAGTATGACTTTAAAAGTTCATAGTTTTTCTTCCAGAACGAAAGATTGCGTCCTACAAAATTTTCATAAAAAAGTGACTGCGACTCGTGAATCCCCATTGAAGTTCCAGCACATAACGGAGTTCCGGCCAAATCTGATGAGATATTTTGCTCATATAACGCATGCCCTCCTTCATGGATCGTTCCAAAAACAGCTACACGAAAATCATTTTCATTATATTTAGTTGTTACACGCACATCCCCTGGGCTCAAACCAATTGCGAAAGGATGGACACTTTCGTCCAAACGTCCAGCGTTAAAATCAAATCCCATTTGTTCAAGTATGTTTATACTAAAATCCTTTTGACTTTTCTTTGGGAAGAAGTTGTAAAGAAAGCTGGTATCAGGCTTATGCTTCGATTTTGAGATGTCCTGTACAAGGGGAACAATCTTATCTCTTACTTCCCCAAATACATGATCCAATACGCCAACGGTCATACCAGGTTCATACATATCTAATAATGTGTTGTATTTATGTTCCTCATATCCCCAATACTCAATGAAGCGTTTGGTTTTCTCGACCAACTTTTCTAAGTAAGGTCTAAATTGCTCAAAATTTGAATTGTTTTTTGCTTCTTCCCACATACTCTCAGACTTGGATTGAAGGATCACATATTCCTTGTACTCTTCTGCTGGTATTTTTTTATTACGATCATATTCTTTTTTGCAATGCTCGACCGTCTTCTTTGTCACTTCGGCTATAAACTGCTTTGCACCATCCGTTGATAATTCTTCTATGTATTCAGCCATTTTCTCTGAAACGGACATATTGAAAACTTCTGTTGAAAGCATCCCTATTACTTCAGAACGCTGGTCTGCACCTTTTTTAGGTGCCCCAGTTCGCAAATCCCAGAAAATAATTGAAAGTGCTTCCTGATAAGCACTCATTTTTTTCACATAATGGATAAATTCATTTTCGATTTGTTTAACCTTTTCAATCATAGACAATCCTCCTACATAAGGGTACATTTATTATCTTATCACATTTTTCAGAAAGTTATGTTTAAAAGGATTTCTATCATTAAAGCACAAAGGACAACTGCCGTCATAATGACGGCATGTTGTCCTTTGTAGTGAGGGATGTTTCATTAATTTATTAATTACTTCTTACCGATTGCAACTCTCCATGTTTCTGGTCCTTCTTCAAGATATTCCCAAGTAAATTCTTCTGCTCTTTCAATCATGAATTGATATTGTAATGGCTTTGGATCATGGTCATTTACCAGCTGCATCCATTCACCTGATTTCAATGAGTCAAATGTTTTAAAGATAGTTGGATGTTTCTCCCTCGGCGGGAAATTAGGTGCTATTACTTCTGCTGCAAAATCTTTCATATTTTTTCACTCCTTATATGTCGTTTTACAATATTAGTATAACTACTTCATCGGGATGAGCTAGTGAGGCTTGTCACACATATTTAATTTTTTATAGAACTTTCTTCATCATTCCGTTCAGTAGTATACTTTTAGTAAAATTAGTAAAATCAAAATATTGAGATAAGGAGATGACGGCATGAAAGAGTTAGTTGGAAACTGTTCAGCCTGTAATAAGGAAGTTTTTTGTCTTGATGGCTTTTTTAATGGGATCATACAAGATGATGACAAGAAGATACTTTGCTTTGAATGTGCTGAAGAAAATACCCCCGAAAAATAAATCGACCAGGAGTCCGCAATAATCTGTTGCGGGCTTTTTTTTGGCAGAAATTCAGGTTTTCGTGATGTAAATCACATAACGGCCTGTTGAAAATGATTATCATTAAGTTATAGATAAACAGGACAGAAAGATAAAGGAGAATAGCCGATGGAACAAAAAATAATTGAGCTAGACGTTAGGGAAGATTTAAAAAATAAGATCGAACCATTTCAAAAAATTATGGAAGCTGTAAGCAGCTTAAAGGAAAATGATGTATTTGTTCTACATGCTCCATTCAAACCAACACCACTGTTTACTGTTTTAAAAGCAAAAGGCTTCGATCATGAAGAAGAGGAATTAGAAAAGAAACATTGGAAAATCATTTTCACAAAAAGGGGTCCTAAGAAATGAAATTGGATAATCGCGGCTTAGAACCGCCACAGCCAATGATGAGAACACTTGAGGCTTTAGAAAAGCTGAATACCGGTGAAACATTGGAAATTACAAATGATCGTCGTCCGATGTTTCTTTACGAACAATTGGATGAACTAGGCTATAAGCATGTCACCACAGCAAATGGTGATGGCAGCTTTACGATCGAAATTACGAAATAAGCAGGTGTATGATCATGATTCCACAAAACTTGGGTAGTGAAACAAACATAAAATTACCATTTTCATTTATTTTATTTAGCATCATCGCCATGATTCTCTCCCAAACTTTATTTCTTGTCAACGGGGAATCACTAATAAATGGAATCTATCGAATTCCAGCCATTTGGTCGGCGGCACATCTTTTTATTTTAGGATGGGCATTAATGATTGCCATGGGATCGATGTACCAGCTTGTTCCAGTTGCATTTCTAACCCCTATATGGAGTGAGAAGTTCGGGTTTATCCAATTCGGGGTTACTGCTATTGGAATCGTCTGGTTTGCGGGTGCACTCTATATTTCACCCGAATCGGCTCTTATCCCAGGAGTAGTTATGCTTGCAGGAATCCTATTATTTATCGTTCAAATGGGCATGACATTACGCAAACAAGCAAAGCCCAATATCTTAACCATATTCGTCGGCAGCGCACTGTTATGTTTGTTCATTACCATTGCATTTGGGATTACACTTGTTATCTCTATGAATACAGGTTTTGCTGGGAGCTATTATACATCCATCTTTAAAAGTCATATCTTAATAGGGACTGCCGGCTGGTTCACCCTGCTAATCTTTGGTTTTTCCTATAAAATGGCACCTATGTTTTCTCTTTCCCATGGGTATCCAATGAATTTAGCAAAATACGTATTTGGAATGTATGCAGCAGGGCTCATAATGGTCGTTCTGTCATTTTTCCTAGACCATTCCATCATGCTTACAGGAGGATTTCTATTATTACTGATTGGTTTCAGCTTATTTCTATATCATATTTCCATCATAGTAAAAAAGAGAATCAAGAAAAAGCTCGACCGCCCTTTTAGTTTCGCCCTTCTAGCCATTATTTTTGGCGAAATCATTCATTTACTAGCTTTTATTGCTGCTGTTACGAACACCTTGAACGTATTCGTCGGACCCTTAATGGCGGCCTATCTATTTTTATGGATCGCCTTTAGCATTATTGGTTATTTATACAAAATTGTCCCATTTTTATGGTGGACACATAAATATAGTCAAATTATCGGCAAAAAGGATGTACCCGCACTGAAGGATATGATTAACGAAAAGTTAGCTCTGCCGTTGTTTATTATCTTTATCTTAGGGGTTGGTATCGTTTCCGGCGGTCTTGTACTTGGGCTGGCCGTACTCTTTTATATAGGTCAATCTCTCATCCTATTAGCATCAATTATTTTCGGAGGAGCAATCCTTGCCGTTATGAAAAAATGAGGAGGTTCTTAGCATGAACTTACAAGAACAAGTAGAATTAGTGGAAAAAATCCGTACAAATTTAAAAAAGGTCATTGACCCTGAATTAAATATAAACATTGTTGACTTAGGATTGATTTATGATATCTCTCTTCTTGAAGACAGAGTTGCCGCCATTACAATGACATTAACTACACCCGGCTGTCCACTTCATGACAGCATTGTAGGCGGTGTAAAATACTGCTTGCTCGAAATGGAAGAAATAGATGATGTTGACGTACAAGTCGTATGGGAACCAGCTTGGAGCCCCGAAAAAATGACCGAAGCAGGCCTAAGAGCCATCGGCAGATAAAAGGTACCAGGTACCATCAAAAGACAGTGTCTTCCTGGTGCGGACAGTTAGAGTGTGAAAAAGGATAGGGAACTAAGCCCCTATCCTTTTTCATTTTTCATTTATTTCTGTTGGGAGGACTTTGATGATTTGATTCATCACACTCTCACTTACATCGTCTCTTACTAAGATATGAACCTTCCCCTTGTCTTCATGACTGCGAATTAATCTTCCTATCCCTTGTCTTAACCTTAAAAGCATATATGGCAGATCTACATCCAAGAATGGATTCTCTGCGCCCTCGCGCTTTGCAGTGAAGACAGGGTCATTCGGCGGAAACGGTAAATCAAAAATAATGACATTTTCTAATGACCGTCCAGGAATATCTAACCCTTCCCATAGATGTGTCGAACAGAGCACGGAATTCTCTTCATTTTGGAATTTGGAAACCAGTGTGCTTATTTCCGCCTCCCCTTCTGTATACACTGGGAAATTAAGATTTTCAGATGAGATTCTCTCCGCAAAATTTTTCATATCTGTTTCATTTGTAAACAGCACAAGGCCTCTTCCATTAGATTCCTTTAATTGTTCAATACTATAAGTCAATTTCTCCTCCATACCTGGCTCAGCAAAAGCAGGCATGTTAATTGTCATATTCTCATCGTAATTAAATGGTGAATTAACGGAAAAAGATAAATAATCTTCAATTCCTAGGGATTTTGCGATATAGTCAAAAGATTGATTTTCCGAAAGTGTTGCGGAAGAGAAG
The DNA here is from genome assembly GCF_900156875.1 of Robertmurraya dakarensis. Classification (GTDB taxonomy): domain Bacteria; phylum Bacillota; class Bacilli; order Bacillales; family Cytobacillaceae; genus Robertmurraya; species Robertmurraya dakarensis. Next base: position 1,993,999 of record NZ_LT707409.1, read on the forward strand.
ACAAACGGTTTCTTTTGAGAAAATACCTCTTCCCTCATAATGTCCTCAACCATACGAGGCATGATCACAAGCACTCTCTCATCTTTATTTTCCTCAAACCAAATAATGCCTTTCAAATCCTTTAAGAACAAGCTCAAGGAATAAGTAATTTGTTCAAGGTATTCCTCGACAATTTTTAGATCATACTCGTTGATGACATACATTTCACTTTCAAAGACAAGTTCTTCTTCAAGATTGGACAGGAGGTAATGCAGATTTTTCGCATGTTTTAATACACCTTCTGTTTTTGTAATCATTTGTTTCTCAGAACCATCTGTTTTAGATGAAGCATTAATTAATTCATCAAAAAAACGTTCATTTTCTATTAGTGTCTCATCAATAATATGAAGAGTTTTTTCACGAACATTGTTTTCCATCAATCTTGTTAACAGCGTTTCTAATGTCGCTTCAGATAAACGATAGGTTAATGCCTTTTGACTAGCATATTCGAGAAGATGCCCTTCATCAAATACTACACAAGAACTGTCTGGTAAAAGAGGGAGCTGTCCTTCCCGCTTTCTTGAATCCTTTGTCCAAATATGCTCCATATAAAAATCATGTGAACAAATAATAAGGTCCTGAGCAGTGCGGTAGAAATCTCGATGCAACGTTTGACCGCATCGATGTCTTTTTTCACAAGTAAAGCAATCCTGTAATGGATCCCAGCCTATCTCATTCCATTCTCTATTCGTTAATTGCGGATAATCCTTTCGGTCACCATAGCGGCTAAAAGACTGCATCGAAGCTCCGCTTTGTACAAAAGGAGGAAGGCTTTCAAACACATCACGAAATGAATCTTCCAAGGAAACAGCTTGGTCAAGCTTATTCAGACATAAATATTGATCTCGGGACTTTGCAAGTCTCACATCAATGTTTAAATCCAACGCTTTTTCCAGTCGTGCGATATCCCCTTCTTTTTTTACGAGCTGTTCAATGAGTGTTTCATCAGCGCATGCAATAATTGCTGGTTTATTCGTATATCTGGCATAACAAATAGCATAAAGAAGATATACAATTGTTTTCCCCGTACCAACTCCTGCTTCAGCAAAAATCACTTTTTTATCCTTAAAGGCTTTCTCCAGCTGAAAAGCCATGAATATTTGTTCATCGCGAAGTTCAAATCCTGCTTCTGGAAGAATGTCATAAAAAACATCGCCAATCCATTCTCCCAATTTGTCAATAAATGATTCATTTTTTGATATTGTAAATGGTAAATTTGTTTGCATACGTATCCTCCAAATCCAAAAGAAAAAGACTGCTCTTCCGGTAAAGAGAGTCAGCCTCTTGACTATATAATAGTAAATGCAGTCTTGTTGAAATGCAACTTAATCTTCTGTTAGTTCATGTCCGTTCATGTGAGATAAGGAAAAAGACAAAGCCCGTTTTAACTCTTCTTGCGCATCTGTTAATTGCTCTAATGCTGAGGGATCTCCTGCACTTTCCAATGCCTCAATGGTACCAGATAATGCACGGGAAATTGAATTAAAATCAATCGTTGAATCTCTCATTGCCATCCTCCTGATTAAATGGAAATATTAGTTATTTTATTCATTGTAATCAGGATTTATACCAAAGTAAAGACATATGCTGTTAAGATGAACGTTAATTTCTTGGCGGTCTTTTTCCCCAATATTGATAGTAATCAGTTCTGATAAAACCGTTAAAGAGCTTTCTTTTCTTAGTTGCTTTTTTACCATAACACGCCTCAAAATTTTCATTTGAGGTCAGCATATAGACGGACCACGTATCATATGGTGCAAACGCTTGTCCCATTTCACGATACATACTCTCTACTGCTTCCTTATCCCCAAGCCTTTCTCCATATGGTGGATTTCCGACGATTACACCATAATCTTTTGTTGTCGTAAAATCCTTCACTTGCATTTGCTTGAAGTTAATCAGCTCTCCAAGCCCAGCCTCAAATGCATTTTCTCCAGCGATCTTCACCATACGATGGTCGAGATCACTGCCTGTAATATCCAATGGTTGATCGTATTTCGCTTTATCTTCAACCTCTATTCTCGCTTCATCCCATAAACGATCCGGAATCCAGTTCCATTGCTCCGAGACAAACTCACGATTAAATCCTGGAGCAATATTTTGACCGATCAGTGCCGCTTCAATAGGGATCGTGCCTGAGCCGCAGAAAGGATCCACAAACGGACGATCACCTGTCCAGTTCGTTAATAACACTAACGCCGCCGCCAAGGTTTCTTTTAAGGGCGCTTCCCCCTGCCCAGCACGGTAGCCCCGTTTATGCAGTCCCGCTCCACTTGTGTCGATTGTGATCGTGGCCACATCCTTAAGAAGGGCTACCTCAATTTTAAAAAGCGGGCCGTTCTCTTCAAACCATCCTGTCTTTTTGTATTTTGTTCTTAGGCGATCGACAATTGCTTTCTTAACAATAGCTTGACAATCTGAAACACTAAAAAGCTTCGATTTGACCGACTTCCCTGAAACAGGAAACTCTGCGTTTTCAGGCAAAAACTTTTCCCAAGGTAGAGCTTTTGTTTTTTCGAAAAGCTCATCAAATGTAGTTGCTTTAAACTCTCCGACAATTATTTTAACTCGGTCAGCCGTTCTTAACCATAAATTACTTCTAGCAATGGCCATTTCGTCCCCTTTGTACTGAATACGGCCATTTTCAACCTGACATTCGTAGCCTAATTCTCTAACTTCTTTTGCTACAATAGCCTCTAACCCCATTGCAGATGTAGCAATTATATTAAATGTGGACATAACTTCACCCTTATATCATATATTCGACTGATGGTTTACCCATTTTAGAATATGTATTTCCAACTTTTCTTCTTTTTAAAACCTTTCCATTTCTATGGTAAAAACACTCCGAAGCAATATCAAACACTTTTTTATTATACCTAGTATCACAGTTATTCAACCAGTAGGCCTCCATCGCAGGTTTTTCTAGATAATAGACCTCACTATATCCCGGAATAATTTACCATAATAACTCCCTATAAGAAAAGCTCCCCACAATGGAGAGCTTATGATAATTATTCTTTAAATTAATAACGTTCTGTAAGCCATGTTTTGTTCCATCGTACTGCAAGCGACATTTGTCTCGTACTCCGGTGGTAATCATCTATCTACAAGTTGGTACCAACTTGTCCTTCTCCTCGTTGAATTCCTAAGAGAAAGTGCCCCTACCATAATTTGGGTTTCTCGCTCGTGGGGTTTACCTCGTTCCACCCTGTCCATTTCTGAACAGACTCCGTCACTGTGGCACTTTCAAGGTATTCATACCATATCCATATGATATGGACTTAGGTATTTTCCCTGCCGTCAGCGAGTCTTACCCCGCTGCCCTAGCTTATGAATTGGCTAGGCACGAACACTACAAGCATCTCAGCCTGTGCGAGCATGGACTTTCCTCTACAATGTTTCAAGAACAATTGCAGCGATTACCCGAACGCTATTAAAGTACATGTCTTATTATATGTGATGAATGTAACAATAGCAATAGCAAAAACTAGAAAATGACTTTTCCTATTCGTAAAGTTTACTTCCAAAGACATGTTTTTCTAAGTTGGATAATCTTTTTAAGATATCAAAATTAGTTGTACCAGCTGTTTGCGAAACAGGTGGTCGTTTTGACGCTTCTTCCAGCTGTTTTTTTAATTTTAAGTTTTCCTGCTGCAGATCTTCAATTTCTTGGTGCATGGTTTCATAGTCCTTAATAATTAAATCTAGAAACTTATCAACTTCCTCTGGTTTATATCCACGCATACCAGTTTTAAATTCTTTCTCCAATATATCTTTAGCGGTTAATTTTATTTTATCAGAAAGCACAACTCTCACCTCAGTGTTAGCCAATCGTTATCATTATTTTTTCAAAAATATGCAACTTTGTCAATTTTTCTTTTTTAAATTGGAGTTTAGTCCCACATATTTCGCAGCTGCTCTTCCTCGACAATAGACTGAAGTTCATAGAAATCAATCAAGCGTATATCATATGAATGCTTCTTTTGATAATTCAGGGCAGTTTCATATACATATTTTGGACTGCCATCTCGTTCCCCATCAAAGAATAAAAGCAATGTATCACTTTTATCAATTAAAAATTGATTCTTCAAACGAAATTGCCATGGTTTTTCATAGGGCTTGTTCGTTATTGAATTTACATAATCTGCTTGAAGGAGAATGGATTCATACCATTCTTTCTTTTCTTCCTTCCAATTTTCTTCTTGGTTGAGAAAAGGCGTAAATACTGCAAGTTTTATATGGTCAAAACCTTCATCCTGAAGTTCAAATACGACCTCCGCTGCCCATAGTTCCGTACCTAATTGTCCGCTAATCAGCACCCATTCCAGTCCCTCGTCAATAAGCGTTGTAAGATGCTTCTTAATCGCCTTTTTAATGAATGATACACTTGGATCATTGTTTTTAAAAACGCCTATTTCATGCGCCTTGTAACCAGATACAAACGTAATCTTAGCCAATCTCCATAAAGCCCCTTCTCATCTATATATGTAAAAGCAAGGACTTTGGAGAGTCCTTGCCTTTTAGATTATCTGCCAAATGGTGGTCTAGGTCCAAACGGTCCAGCGCCAAATGGTCCTGGCCCTTGGAATGGTCCTGCCGCTGGACCAGGTCCTGGACCTGCTGCAAAATGTTGATGCGTTACCTCATTCACAGTAGATTGTGTGTGCGGAAAATAATGTTGATGTTGATAGTTAATATGGTTCACATTTGTTGTATGAGTTGGGTGAACGTGAGGAACCACATTGTTAGAAAATGTGTGATTTACACAACATTTAGTTGGGTGATGAACAGTAGGCAAAATATTTGGACGACAATGCATTAACATAACTCCCTTCATAGTGTTTTGTACTTTACACTAATACCCTATGATAAAGGAGTACATCTTGTACTAATCAAAATACCTATTTTCTTGATACACTTTTCTAATTTAAAGGAAAGTATAAAATCCACCTTTTAAGTTGGTAAAAATCAATGCCGTTAGACCAACTACGGCAAAAAATAAAAATAATATTGCCTTTTGCAAAAAAACCAGCTCCACTACTAATAAAATCAATCACTACAATTCATCATTTTACTATCTTATATTTACATAGACAATACAGAAATAGTGGATATTTTAATATTTTTATGACGAATTTAGGAATGTTTTTTTGCCGTTTTCCCCCTTAACCTCTCAAGTCTTTTCATGACCTGAACAAACTTCTTATTTTTTGTATTTTCTAATGACTCTACTTCCAAAAGGTCCTTTGCCTTTTCACTATAAAATAATGCCTTCTGCAAATCCTTTACTTTATGCTCGTAAAATTTTGCCAATTCTATACTTGCTTCAAAACCCAAGTCAGCATAGTTCGTCTCAACGATTTCTTCCCAAAGCGTTCTAGCTTTTTCCCACCATTTTTCCTTTTTCCATTGAAACGAAAGGGCGAGCTTAGCTTTTACAGCATCTATCTCCTCTGAGCCTGCAATAGATGTAAACATTTCGGTTGCTGCACTTGTCTCCCCGATGGCCGCATACCATCTGCCAACTTCATATGATTCAGTAATGCTTTGTTCTCGGTCTATAGATAGGAGCTGGTATGTTAAGTGCGTATACAAAGTGATTAAAGAGAGGATGTCCATCTCATTATGCCTTAATATTCCTATGATTCCTTCTGGATTCTGTCGTTCAACAAAATCGAAGTAAATCATTGGCGCTAAAAAGCCTGGAACGTCATCTCTTCTTTCAATCTCTAATACTTCTTTTTCAACAATTGAGAGCTTTAACCTTTCAAGCTTGTGTTTCCAGAGCCTTCTTGCTGCGTGAAATAAATCAAAATGTCCAAAAGACGGAAGCTTTGGCACTTGATTTCTGATTAAAGTATGCCTTGTTTTCACTTGAGGCCAATCAAAGGCTTTGCCATTGTAGGTAACAAGGGTCGTATAATTGACGCTTTCAAGAAAACTTTGATATAGAGCCACTTCGGCACCGGGTTTAGGTAAGAGATGCTGCTTTATCACAACATGGTCTCCCTTAATACTCGCTTGCCCAAGTAAAAAAATGGTATTTCCAGTACCGCCCCCTAATCCGGTTGTCTCGGTATCAAAGAAAAATAGCTCTTCCTCAGAAAAACCTTTAGAAGATAAGGGATGGTTGTAAGATGACTGATTCCAGGCTTTGACCGCATCAACGAATTCCGAAAATCGATACAATCCATATTTCGTATTCAAGGGATAGGCTTTTTCCCTAACTAAACAATATTCTCCATCAAAATAGTAAGGGGTAACAGATTCATTTTCCCATTCCTTTACAAACGGGACACTTACCGATTGGTCCGATCGTGCTTCTTCTTCTAAGACATTCTCCTTTCTGTTCCCTTCTTGATCAGTTTTTAAATGAGGTTTTAAGCGGTTTAGCTTTTTTCGCAATGACATGAGTTTTCACCTTCAATTTGCTGCAGCAAACAAGTATAGTAATCGTAATACATCCTTTTTAGCCGTCTCGGCTGAAGTGTCTGTGCCGATGCAGGACGGACAGCCATTATCACATCTGCATTTATGAATCATTGCTGTTGCTTCCCCTAAAATGAATTCCATTCCTTCGTAAATTTTTTCACTAAGGCCTATTCCCCCAGGGTAGCGGTCATAAATAAAGATGGTTGGCCTTTCATTATGAACGGCTTTTACTTGCGGAACAACATGGATATCCTGCGGATCGCACATAATAAAAAGCGGTGCGATTGACTTTAATGCATGTGCAGCACCAATCAGACCTTGTTCAAGTCTAGACTCTTTCAATTCATTAAAATCTTCATGAATAGAAATCCACGCTGAACTTGTATGCAGTTCTTCCTCAGGCAGCGAAATAGGGCCTGAACCAATATTTTCATGGGTATCAAATTTAATTTTTTTAAAGATGGTTGCCTTAGCAAGAACACTGACATCTCCATAGCCAACTTGATTATTATCCATATAGCGGCACTTATCCATTTCCAACACTTTTAATTCAACAGCCAAGTTAGCATCAGTATAGTAATCTACTTCAACTTCTCGAACGAAAGCCTTTTTCTCTTCCCAATCTAATTTTTCAACTTGATATTGTATTCCTTGATGTAAATAGATAGCTTCTTCATGTAAAAGTGTCATCGCCGAGAAACGATCCATTTCCCCAATCACTTTCACATTTCCAGTAGTCGTGAAATCAATAATGACCACATTTTCTTGTGAAGCAGATCGTAAGCTGATGTTATGCGCAGGAAAAGAGTCATTCATCCAATACCACTTATCTCCGTTCTGATAGAGAACTCTTTCCTCTGTTAAGTATTCTAACACTTCTTCTGTGTCCACTGCTCCAAACTGCTCACCTTGGCGAAACGGAAGCTCATAGGCCGCACATTTCATATGATCAATAAGAATAATTAAATTATCTGGATTGACTCTTGCTGTTTCAGGACTTTTATTAAAAAAATAATCTGGGTGTTCAATGATGTATTGATCGAGCGGAGTGGAACTCGCCACTAAGATGACCAATGACTCACTGTGTCTCCTGCCTGCCCTCCCAGCTTGCTGCCAAGAACTCGCAATCGACCCTGGGTATCCTGTCATGATGCACACTTGAAGCTGTCCAATATCAACACCCAGCTCTAGCGCATTCGTGCTTACAACACCATAGATATCACCGTTTCGCAGCCCTTTTTCAATCGCCCTGCGTTCTGTCGGAAGATACCCTCCCCTGTAGCCTCTGATTGCTTTTGGACCGAGCTGATGTTTCACGATTTCTTGAAGATAGGTTAGGAGAATTTCAACACGTACACGGCTTCTGGCAAATACAATCGTTTGAATACGATTTTTCAGAAACTCACTAGCCAGCTTTCTAACTTCGAGCGTGGCGCTTCTTCTGATATTTAATGGTTTGTTCACAATCGGCGGATTATAAAATAAAAAATGCTTCCTTCCACTCGGTGCTCCGTTATTATCAATTAATTTCATATTTACACCTGTGAGGTTTTCTGCTAATTCCAATGGATTTGCTATCGTCGCTGATGTACAGATAAAAAGCGGATCACTTCCATAAAATTGGCAGATTCTTTTTAATCGTCGTATCACATTCGCCACATGACTCCCAAAAACTCCACGATAAATATGGAGTTCATCGATAATGACATATTTCAAGTTTTCAAATAATGAAACCCATTTTGTGTGGTGAGGCAGAATGGCAGAGTGAAGCATATCAGGGTTCGTAATGACAATATGCCCCGCTCTGCGGACTTTTTCCCGTATATTAGCTGCCGTATCTCCGTCATATGTATAGCTGTTTATACTTAATTCCGCTTCCTCAATGATTTCATTAATCTCGGCTTTTTGATCTTGAGCTAGAGCTTTTGTTGGGAAGATATAAAGTGCTCTTGTGTTTGTGTTCTCCGTGATACTCTGAAGAACAGGAAGATTATAGCATAGTGTTTTCCCCGAAGCTGTTGGTGTAACCGCCACAAAACTACTGCCATTTTGCGATGCTTCATACGCCGATTTCTGATGTGTATAAAGCTGATTTATCCCTCTTTTTTGCAAAGCTTGCTGTAATTTAGGATGAACGGTCTCGGGGAGATCCGCTGTTCTAGCTTCCTTTTCTTCAATCGTATGCCAATGAACAATATTCTCTTTAAACCTTTCATCTAATTTCAGGTCTTTTACAAAATCAGGTAAGCTTTTCCGTACTTTCATTTCGTTCACCTCTATATTCTTATCTTATCGAATAAACGTTCGTAAAAAAAGTACTTTTTACACTTTTTAATTGGCAATTTACTCCTCTCTTGACTTACCTTATCTCACAGACAATTCTAAAAAAACTTTATGTTTTTATAAGACTTTTGTACAATAGAAGGGAAGATCATTAATAGAGGTGTACGAATGAAAATAGAAGACATAAAACAGGTTCTATCCAAATTCACTCTTTTTCGGGATTTAACTGATCAAGAATTAACTGAAATTGCTAATATTTCTATTTCTAGAGAATGGAAGAAAGGAAACCATATATTTTTACAGGATGACCCACTAGAAAATGTTTACTTTATATACGATGGGAAAGTAAAAATATACAAAAGTGATGTGACAGGCAAGGAACAAATCGTAAACTTTTTAAAAAGTGGAGATATGTTTCCACATGTAGGTTTTTTCCGAAAAGGTGGATATCCTGCTTTTTCTGAAGCGACGGAAGATTCAACACTGGTTGTCGTTCCGATCGCAAAATTTGAAAACCTGCTGGTCGAACAACCTGAGTTATCGATTAAAGTGTTTAAAGTACTTGGTGAGAAAATTGTTGACCTTCAAGAACGCTTAGAAGCACAAGTATTAAATAATACGACTGAACAAATCATCAAGCTTCTCATACGTTTAGGAAGAGAGCATGGACAAGAAATGAAGGACGGAAAAATGAAGCTTAAGGGTGAATTTACGAATAAAGATTTAGCCAATATGATCGGAACAACGCGCGAAACGGTCAGCAGAACATTGACAAAAATGAAAAAAGAACATCAAATTGAGGTCGACCCTAAAGGTAATATGATCTTTGACCCTCATGAACTCCTGGATACACTTCTTTAATAAAAATAAAACAAGCGGTTCACTAGATGAGCCGCTTGTTTTTTTATATTTTTCTTTATATTAGTTTATAGAGAAATTAATGTTAAAAAAACCATTTACATTTCTTAATTTATGAACAGCGATCTTAAGTGAGGAATAAACTGTAAGGAAGCATTTTAATGAGGAGTGATCAACATGTCTTCAAATCTGCCAAATGATCCGAGAAAAAGAAAACTAGAGGAGCCTTTTGGTGATTTAATGCGGTCCATGAATGAATTTTTTCATGCAAAGCCTGTAAAAGGACTATTACAAAGCATCGATGAGTTCTTTCAATTACCTTTTACCAGTTTTCCTGTTGGAGTGAAAGAAAGCGAAGCAGAGCATATCATCACTGCTGAACTCCCAGGTGTAAAAAAAGAACAAATCGATTTACAGGTCGTTGATGATTCTATTACAATTTCTGTAAAGCACCATGAAATGCTCACAGAAGAGGATGAAAATCGGCAGCTTATCAGAAGTCAACAATCTATGAGAAAAATGAGCAGAACCGTTTACTTAGGGCAGCCAATTAATGATAAAAAAGTAAAAGCCTCGTACCGTGATGGTCTGCTGGAAGTAAGGATTCCGAAAAGAAGAGGAAAAAAAATTAATATCGAGACGAACGGATAACCCGTTAAGGTTTTCCGTTTTTTTATTTCAGAATAAGAAAACGGCCACTAAGGGCCGTTTGAGTTTCTCTATTAAACTTTAAAAATTCCTCCTATACCTTTGACTAAAGATGACACTTGGCTGACAGCATTTATCATTTGCCCTGCCGTATCAATCATTTTATTCGTATCAAAGGTGCCATCTTGAGCTTTAAAAGAGTTTAAAATAGACTGCATTCCAGAAGGTGGCCGGTGAACAAATGATTGCTTCGGATAAGGATGCATATAAGATGGTTGAGTTGAGTAGTATGGATTAACAGATTCACTCTTTTGAGGCTGCAGTGGATTTTGATATATATAATCGATTGATTTATTGTTGTATCCTTGACTGTTAAATGAATTAAATCCCCCACCCGACATGAATGGGTTCGTTAATCCATAATCAGGAAAAGGATTATGTGGTAAATTCCCTCCAAATCCCATTGAAGCTCCGTTCATATTAGCATTTAATGGAATCTGCGGAATAAAGTTGGCTTGGTAGTTTTGCCTCCCATACAGTTGGCCCCCACTGGCTGTCATGTTTGCATGTGGATATCGAAAAGAAAGTGTATTGCGAGACTGGCCATAAGCCTTTTGATTTTTTCGGCCAAACATATGCAGAATTCCTCCTTGTTAAGTTCGCACGTTTCAATGTTCTTTTAACATTAAGCAATTTATTCGATACTACAACATATGATTGATATGCCTATGGGGTGATTGGGGCAGGTAAACTTTCTTAACTTTGTCTAACGATGAAGGATGATGTCGGAAGTTTAAATTTTGAGAAAATTACAATATCCCATCATTTCATGATAGGATATTAATAACAAATGCGCTTGCTCTAAGAAAATTAAATTATATGATTTGAAAAGATGGAGGAGGATTAAAAATGCTTGTTCACGAATTAATGGAAAAATTTTCGTTGCAAAAAAATTACTCAACTGAAAATGTAAACGCTTTACTTGATTTCGCTAAGAAGGCTTACATCTTCAATGAAATTACAACGAGACAATACAAAAATATAGTTCGTGAGCTTGAATCACTGGGTGCAAAAATCCCTGATGACCTATCTCAGAACCTTTCCCTCATCGAATCTAACAATCAAAGTATTTAAGACTCCGTTAAGGGGTTTTTTTTTGCAGCAAATCAGCTAAAGTTGTTAATATAAATCTCACCGATTGTAAATAGTTTTTAAAACGAGTTAAGCTTGTGTCTGGATAAAAAGCCTGCACAGATAACATTTCAATCTGCTCATGAGCGGACTCAATTTGCTTAGGGAATAAATTCCTCGGCATAGTTTCTTCAACCCAGGCTGTTGCACTTTTCAGCCATCGATCGTTTATCTCTTTAACATCATCAGCAAAAGGCTTAACTTCCGAGTAAAATTCTCCCTTTTCACCGGTTCGTTTTACCTCTTGAAATTTATCCTCGATAGTATTCAAATAAGATATTATTTTTTCAGTTAATAACTGTAATTCTTTTGCTTGCGTCACCTAAGTACCCTCCTAAAAAAATAAAGTAGCTATGAACAGTCAAAGCTACTAGTCATCACTTTATTTTATTTTTATTAAAAACCAAGTTCAAGTTTCATGCCTGATTTATTCGTAAAGCTGGTATTTTGAGTTAAATCTAACGCCTGAAAACGTCCTTTATCATATTCCCCTTCTAACTTAAAGATTTTACTTTCGCAATTAATCAACTTAAGAGATTGTTCCTTCGTCTTGTTTTTTCGATAGTCAGATAAATTTCGATCAAGCGTCTTCTCTAAATCCTCTAACTGGTCATGTATCTCCGTCAACATCATCAATAATTCTTCCTTCTGAATGTGAGACCGTTTCATTCTCCATACCTCCTATTAAATGATCTACATATCTTAAGACTTGATAGAGAAAAATAAAAACTCACCCGTTAATACGTTATATTCTCTCTTCAAGAAGGACATCCTTCACCCATGACAAAACTAGAAGAGATTCGGCAAAGAAAGTAGATTTTTTCAACCAATACTCGAGAAATTCGACAGGAAATGAGAATGATCCCATAAGGAGTGAGCAAACTAAAATCGGAGGTGTAATGAAATGAAGAAAAACGAGAAAAAAAATGGTGTACAACCTAAAAAACTCGAGGAGTCTAAACCAGGCTACGGAGATAAAAAAATGGAGGGGCCAGACCGGCCATCAACTTAAAACCTAAAAAATTAGAGAGTTTTGGGAAGTTAAGCTTCCTGCTCTCTAATTTTTTATTTATAAGGGTATATTAATTCCTTTAATAAAATTAATCGGTGCAGCCTCTTCTGCTTCTTATTGTACCAATCCGTCAAGATAACAGGATGACGATGGACCACCTTGTCGGTAAACCAGTTTCCCTTTACCTTACGATCATGCAGCCAATCATTGCGATTATGCACATGATGTTTTATAACAGGATATACCTCTCTTAAAAGTGGAGTCTTATTACCAGTTTCTTTTGGAAAATATTGTTCATAATCAGTACGTGACCCAGTATGATAAGTGTTTTCTGCAAACTGTAAAAAAAGCGGATAAAGTTCATGATGAAATAAAATGGACGCTAACCTCTTCCCCAAATCAATTCGATGATTCACTGAACGAAATTGATTAACACTTGCTCCGTAAAGCTTGCCAGTTACCGTTGGAAACAAGACAGAGCTAAAATGAAGACAATCTTGAAATGAGAAAAGAAGGGAATGAAAAACGCGTTTCTTGTATAACGGGTGTTGTATCACCGGCTTTTGTATGACATTTTGCTCATTAATAATCAATGCAGCCATTAATCGCTCCTGATCTTTTTCTGTCCAAAAAATATTCCACTCATCTTTCATAAATGATGAAACATGAAAATATTTTAATAAGTGAAACATTGGACGCTCATTTTTCGTCGAATAGTGATAGAGCAATAACTGTGGAAAAGCATCATGAAATATATACCAATTTGCTCTTTCATAGGTCAAAAATAACCGGTTTGTTTGTTTTTTGTTCAAAACCTTAGGCAGCCACTTTCCTTTAAGGTCACACATATTCCAGCCAGCATTTCTAGACACCATATGTGCCAAAAAGGACCAGCGTATTTCAGGATGCCGCTTGTAAAAATCATAATAAGCGTTTGTTCTTGAAATATTATCTCTATTATATATGGAGGTTTTTTCCTTAATGGAATGAACCAGTTCTTGTTCTACAGCTGGCAGCTGTACTGTTTGGTCCCGCATTAGCATTACAATGACCAACACCCCATTCAACATACAGTCATACCTTTATAGTTCGTTAAATGGTGCTTTTTATTCAACCAAAGCTGATGGACATTTGATATGATAGTTAGTAGTTTGCGAGGTGACTAACCATGAGTTTTCATTACCCTAACGGAAAGAAGTATGTGCAGCCTGCACAGCAAATGGCAATAAAAAAAACAAGAATGAAAGACTTGACCTATAGTAATAGAGGGATGACTCTAGAAGACGATCTAAACGAAACAAATGATTTTTATTTACAAACAGCCCAAGCCGTCATTCATAAAAAACCTACACCTGTTCAGATTGTCAATGTTGACTATCCTAAAAGAAGTGCTGCAGTGATTAAAGAAGCTTATTTTAAACAAGCTTCAACAACCGATTATAATGGAGTTTACAAAGGAAAATATTTAGATTTTGAAGCAAAGGAAACAAAAAATCGACAATCATTTCCTCTTAAAAACTTCCATAAACATCAAATCAAACATATGAAACAAGTGCTGGATCAAGGTGGAATTGCTTTCGTTATTCTTAGGTTCTCTGCGACAGAGGAAGTATACCTTCTCGAGGCAGAGCATTTGCTTGTTTTTTGGAAAAGAATGGAGAATGGTGGAAGGAAATCTGTAACCAAATTAGAGATTGAGGAATTTGGTCATTACATCCCACTTGGATTTCGACCAAGAATTGACTATATTAAAATAATAGATGAACTATATGGATTAAACTGATATGCTAAGGTTGTTTGCTTAGAAAGGAAGGACATAACGTATGACTGAGAAATATCAAACTAGAGAGGAGCGCCGTAAGCAGCAGGCGAATGCCAAGCAGAAAGGGAAAAAGAAAAGCCGTGGAAAAATTACCATTAAGAGAATCTTTTTAACCTTAGTTGCGATCGGAATCGTTGGCTTACTTACTGGTGTAGGCACATTTGCATACATGGTAAAGGATGCTCCAGAGCTAGATGAAAAATTATTAAAAGACCCTATTTCTTCAGAGATTTATGACAAAGATGGAAAGTTAATTACGGAAATAGGTGCTGAAAAAAGAGATTATGTCGACTATGAAGATATTCCGAAATTGGTTGAGGAAGCGATCATCGCAACAGAGGATGTCCGTTTTTACCAGCATAATGGTATTGACCTCATTCGCTTAGGCGGTGCTGTGATCGCCAATATTACTGAAGGCTTCGGAGCAGAAGGTGCAAGTACAATTACGCAGCAGGTCGTTAAAAACTCATTTTTAACGCCTGAAAAAACACTTTCTCGTAAAGCACAAGAAGCATGGCTCTCTTTCCAGCTTGAACGCAAATATCCTAAACAAGATATTTTTGAAATGTATGTAAATAAAGTTTGGATGAACAGCGGAGGTCATGGTATAGCTACTGCAGCAAAAGTATTCTATGGAAAAGAGCTTGACGAGTTAACGTTAGCTGAAGCAGCTCAATTAGCTGGTATGCCGCAAAGCCCAGCAAATTATGATCCCTTTAACCATCCAGACAGAGCAGAAAAGCGGCGCAATATCGTTCTGTCATTAATGAATCAACACGGATTTATAACCAAGGAAGAAATGGAAGAAGCCAAGAAAGTGGATGTAGCTTCAACACTTGTACCTGAAGAAAACCGCAAGAAAAATGGCGATATTCCTTATGATTCCTTTATCGGACAAGTGGTAAAAGAAGTGGAGAAGAAATATCCTGACTTAGATCCTTTCTCTGATGGTCTAAAAATCTATACGACACTTGATCCTAATGCGCAGGCTTATGTAGAAGAGATCCTTAATGGAAATGGAGAAATTGAGTACCCTAACGATCAATTCCAAGCTGGAGTTACTCTTCTCGATACAAAGACAGGTGCCATCCGTGCACTTGGAGGCGGTCGTAATCAAACCGTGGAGTTTGGATTCAACTACGCTACGGACGCAAAAAGACAGCCAGGATCAACGATTAAGCCTATATTAGATTACGGTCCTGCGATTGAGCATTTAAAATGGGGCACTTATTACGCACTAGAGGATAAGCCTTACACATATTCATCCGGGGATCCGATCAGAAACTGGGATAACAAACATATGGGTGTTATGAGTATGAGAACAGCTTTAGCTTTATCTCGTAATATCCCTGCACTGCAGGCATTTCAAGCTGTCGGCGAAGAAAAGGCAAAACAATTTGCTATTGATTTAGGCATTCCCTTGAAAGAGATATATGAATCTTATTCAATTGGAGGCTTTGGCGGAGAAGATAAAGGTGTGTCTTCTCTAGAAATGGCAGGTGCCTATAGTGCTTTTGGAAACAATGGTTCTTATACTGAACCGCATTCTGTCACAGAAATTGAACTTCGCGATGGTACGAAGTTAAATATGAAGCCAGAAACAGAAGTTGTGATGCAGGATTATACAGCATTTATGATATCAGATATGTTAAAAGATGTTGTACAATGGGGCACTGGTACCAGGGTCAAAATAGCTGGATTACCTGTGGCAGGTAAGACAGGTACGACCAATTATTCTGAAGAAGACAAGAAGAAGTACAATATACCAAATGGTGCTACACCTGATGCATGGTTTGTTGGGTATACAACAAACTACACAGCTGCCGTCTGGACCGGCTATGATAATAAAAACGAGAACTATATGATGGGGAATGAAACGAGGATTTCCCAATATATTTTTAAACATATAATGGAACATGTTTCTAAGGATGTTAAAACGGAAGATTTCTCAGTTCCTAATAGTGTCGTTAAAGTTAATATTGAAAAAGGGACCATCCCTGCAAAACTTGCTAGTGAATTTACACCAAGAGATCAAATAGCAACTGAATACGCAATCAAAGGGAATGCTCCAACGGTGGTGTCTGAAAAATATGATAAGCCATCTGCACCATCTAGCTTACAAGCGGACTACGATAAGGAAAGAAATGAAATTGTCCTTACTTGGGATTATCCTAATAGCGGCGAAGAAGAGCTTCAATTTGAAGTATATGCTTCACGTAATGAAGGATCAGAACAGCTGCTAACATCCATCGCGGAAAAAGAACTGCGTCTCAAAGCTGAATTTGGAGGGTTCTACTCATTTAAGGTATTTACGGTAAGAGACGGCCAAAGAAGTGATCCAGCTTCGACAACGATTGAGATACCTGATCCATTTAACTTTGAAGATGAGGAAGACTTCGAAGATGGTGAAGATTGGAATAACGGCAGACAAGATGGCGTAAACGAAAACGAAGAAGATGAAAATCCAGGAGATGGGAATGAACCTGGGAATAATGGAAATGGAAACGGAAACGGTAATCGAGGCAATGGCAATAATGACCGTTCAGATGAAAACGAACAAGAAAATGGAAGTGGATTATTAGAAGGCATCCCTGATGTGACTAGCCCATAATTCACACAAAAAAAGCGTCTAAGGAATTCTTAGACGCTTTTTTTTATAGCTATAGATTTTTTATAAAGCTTCTCCATCTCGATCATTAATTCGATAAGCTGCATATAAGAAGGATAAAAAACCGGTCTCCTCAGAATAAAATCCAAGCGCTCCCGTACGTTTACAGGCTTTACGGCAAGATTATTCCATACTATTTCGGGTGATAGTTTTACAGGTGTGCCATTTGTCCAATGCATCATCTCAATAAAGAGCCCAATCCCCTTTTTCATCGGTTCCTTTGCGCCAGCAAGATCTCTGTTTTTAAAATTTATTTTAAGCTGATCTCGCAGTACCGGCCATTCTGTTAGAAGTGCAGAAATAGATGCTTCGTTTTCTTCCCATGGCTTTAAAGCTTGTATACCCACATAAAAGGCTGCATCATAAATAAATATTTTATTGACATTAAAGTGGTCCAATTCGTCTATCTCTTCACTGATGATTTTCTCAGGAAAAAAATAAGATTGCCCCAATTCCTTCGGTACTTCAAAGGTCTTAATGCTCATTAACATCCTTCCCCTTCATCCGCTTCTTTCCTTCACGGCACACGTCCAAGAGCGGACATGTAGGACATTGAGGGTTTTGAGCCTTACAATGATATCTGCCAAAGAATATCATGCGATGGTGTGTAACAGACCATTCTTCCCGGGGAACCTTCTTCATTAATGTCTTTTCTACTTCCAAAACAGAATCCTTCCACCGGCAAAATGCAAGCCGTTTACTCACCCTTTCAACATGGGTATCGACCGCAATTGCAGGTTCTCCAAAGGCAACTGAGACTACGACATTGGCTGTTTTTCGGCCAACACCAGGAAGTTTAGTTAATTCATCTCGATCCTTGGGAACTTGCCCATCATACTCCTCAATAAGCATTTTAGATAGTTTTTGAATGTTCTTGGCCTTATTTCGATATAAGCCAATGGAACGGATATCGTTTTGCAGTTCTTCAATCGGTACTTTCAAGTAATCTTCTGGAGTTTTATATTTCTGAAATAGCTCCCGCGTCACCTTATTAACTAAAGCATCTGTGCATTGTGCAGAAAGACTTACAGCAATAACAAGTTCAAACGGGTTGGAATGAACAAGTTCACAATGAGCATCTGGGAACATCTCTCCCATTTTATCCAAACAGTACCGAATCTGGGTTTTATTAAGCATTTACATTCACTCACGATCATTAAAAAAATCAATTATTGTTCTAACCAATTATAAAATGGCACAGCATTTGAACGGCTTTCTGTCTCCTTCGGTTGTGAAGGCTGCTGCTTTGTTTGATATGATCTAAATTTTCGTCCATGATTTTTTGCCTGTTCAATTGTTTTTACGCCATTCTTTTTCCATTCAAATAGAATGCGGTCAATGTATCGAAAGTTTAATTTTCCTGAAATAACCGCTTCTCTTAGCGCAGCCTTAATTAGTATTGGCTCATGTCGGTCATCATCCATCCAAAGTGCCAGGCTTTCACATTCAAATGGAGACAGCGGTCTGCCAAACTCTTGTTCAAACACAGTGTATAAATCCATTTCGTCCTTTTGTTGTTGTTTTTTCTCTACTTCATTTTTGCCTTTAAGAAAGACATCAATTAGTTTTTCCCATAGCGGCTGAATGCTATATTTTTCAAAGCGAATGCCCGTATCAGAGTATCCTTCCTGGATATCGATCATCCCTTTTTGGATGAGCTTTCGCAGTAATTCTGTACATTGTGTAACAGTAAAGGTCATTTTAGAGGAGATTTCATTTGGAGTAGGAAATTCGTTTCCTTTTTCTTGAAATGATAAGACATGTAATATTAATACGAGTTCTTCCTCATTTAAGTTTAGCTGCTTATAGTAATTCATTAAAGCCATTGGTATCGTTAAATTTCCTTCTTGCAGCCATTGTACTAAGTAATCTTTCATATTTTAGACACCTCTACTAGAGTATAACATGAAGTTTCTAGGACGAGTATGGAGAAATAATGGAACCGGCTAATTCCAGCCGGTTCCGATTGTCTTCTTATGGGTATAAACGGTTTAACAATCTTGGGAATGGGATCGTTTCGCGGACATGCTCAACACCGCTTATCCAAGCAACCGTTCTTTCTAATCCTAATCCAAATCCTGAGTGAGGTACAGATCCATATTTTCTTAAATCTAAATACCAGTTATAGGATTCAAGTGGAAGATTGTGTTCCTCAATTCTTTGCTTTAATAAATCAAAATCATGAATCCGTTCCGACCCGCCGATTATTTCCCCATATCCTTCTGGAGCAATTAAATCTGCACATAAAACAAGGTCTTCTCTTTCGCTATCTGGCTGCATATAAAACGGTTTAAGTGATGTAGGGTATTTTGTAATAAAGACGGGTTTGTCAAAACTTTCAGCAATCGCCGTCTCATGAGGTGCACCAAAGTCATCTCCCCATTTAATATCGTCAAAGCCCTTGTCGATTAAAAACTTTATAGCGTCATCATAACTGATACGTGGAAAAGGTGCTGAGATTTTCTCAAGCTTAGAGGTATCTCTGCCCAATGTCTTTAATTCTATTGAACAGTTTTTAAGGACAGATTGAACGATATACGATACATAATTTTCCTGAACCTCTAAATTTTCTTCAAACTCAACAAAAGCCATTTCTGGTTCAATCATCCAGAACTCAATTAAATGGCGGCGGGTCTTTGACTTTTCCGCACGAAATGTAGGTCCAAAGGAAAAGACTTTCCCTAACGCCATTGCGGCTGCTTCCATATATAATTGTCCGCTTTGAGATAAAAACGCATCTTCATCAAAATATTTCGTGGCAAATAATTCCGTCGTTCCTTCTGGTGCACTTCCCGTCAGGATTGGCGGATCTACCTTTGAAAAGCCCTGTTCATTGAAAAATTCATATGTAGCACGGATGATTTCGTTACGAATTTTCATCACTGCGTGCTGTCTTCGAGAACGCAGCCATAAATGCCGGTGGTCCATTAAAAACTCTGTACCATGTTCTTTCGGTGTGATTGGATAATCCGTTGCTTGATGGATTAACTCTAAGCCTCTTACTAAAAGCTCATAACCTAGCGGAGACCGTTCATCTTTTTGAACAATCCCAGTTACGTAAACAGAAGACTCTTGTGTGATAGACTTAGCTGTCTGAAAAAGTTCTTCAGAAACCTCAGCTTTAACAACAATGCCTTGAATAAATCCCGTACCATCACGAAGCTGTAAAAACGCTATTTTCCCACTTGAACGTTTGTTAGCTATCCAAGCGCCAATTTTAACTTCTTGATCAACATATTTGTGTACTTGTGAAATTGTGGTTTTCTGCAATTCAAAATCCCTCCAAAATCTTAACTCAATCTTTCTATGTACATTCTCGCCTAATCATTTATAAAATAACAAATTTTTTAAAAAATGCCTCTATAATAAAGGAACTCGCAATAAAATTGCGAGTCAGGGTAAATGTTCCACCTTATTATACATACTTTAGCGGCGGACAAGCAAACATTAATATCTTTTAAATCAGCACAGTATCAAATACTTATTTTTTCTTATTTTCAACAAATTTATTAATTCTAGAAACAGCTTCTTCCAACACATCAAGCGATGTGGCATAAGATAAACGGATATTTTCAGGTGTACCAAAACCTGATCCTGGAACAACTGCTACCATCGCCTCTTCTAAAAGTGCAGCAACAAATGCGTCAACATTTTCATAGCCCGTTATTTCAGCTGCTTCCCTTACATTAGGATATAGGTAGAATGCCCCTTGCGGCTTAATACATGAAACACCTGGAATCGCGACCAACTTATCATAAATGATATTTAATCTTTCCTCAAACGCTTTTCTCATCTCTTCCACTGGTTCCTGTGAACCTTCGTAAGCAGCAATTGCACCATATTGTGCAGTTGTCGTCGGATTTGAAGTGCTGTGGCTTGCTAAGTTTGTCATCGCTTTAATAATTGTCTCGTTACCCGCTGCATAGCCAATTCTCCATCCAGTCATAGAGTGAGATTTTGACACTCCATTAATTATGATCGTTTGTTCTTTCAATTGGGGTGACAGCTGTGCAATCGATACATGTTTGTTTTCCCCATACGTAAGCTTTTCGTAAATTTCATCTGAAATAATTAACACATCTTTCTCTAAGCATACCTCACCAAGCGCTTTTAATTCTTCCTCCGTATAAAGCATTCCTGTAGGGTTGCTTGGTGAATTGATGATAACTGCTTTTGTCCGATCTGTAATCGCTTCGGAAAGCTGCTCAGGAGTGATTTTAAAACTATTCGCTTCTGAACCTTCAACGAAAACAGGCACACCCATTGCTAATTTAACTTGCTCTGGATAGCTTACCCAGTAAGGAGTCGGAATGATAACTTCATCACCTTCGTCTAAGATCACTTGGAACAATGTATATAGTCCATGTTTAGCTCCATTCGTTACAATTACTTCTTTAGATGAATATTCAATTCCTTGATCAGCTTTAAACTTATTGATAATAGCATTTACTAATTTTGGCAATCCAGCTGCAGGTGTATACTTCGTATGACCTTCATTCATTGATGAGCACGCTGCATCAATAATATGCTGTGGAGTATTAAAATCAGGTTCCCCTGCTCCTAATCCAATTACATCATGACCTTGACTTTTTAATTCTTTGGCCTTTGCTGTGATTGCCAGCGTTGTTGAAGGTGTTAGTGATTTCACTCTTTTCGCCAATTGAATTTCCATTTTGTTCCCTCCGGTAGTGATTATAAATTTTGTATATCTTTCAACCATTCTCCTGATTCAAAGTCAACATAGTAATAGTTAATTAATTCCTCATTCGAACGGTAAAAAATTTCCCAAAGCGGAATGTTGTTTTCCATTCCTAATTTAACGGTCATTATCTTTTGAGGATCTTTTTCTTTATGAAGCTTTTGAATCGCTTCCTCTTTTGTAATGCCATCACTTTCTTTTCTTACTATCACTTTTTTGTCATCCTTTTCAGGAATCCAGACAATGATATTCTCCTTTTTGGAATTGATACCAGTAACAACGTAGTATGTTTCAGAACCATTATATAAAGAGAAATCCGTTACTTCTACTAGAGAAGTCTCCTTTTTTGCAGCCTTTATCGCTGCTGATTCCGCATTTTTCAGTGGTTCGAGGGCATTTATATAAACGGTGATACCAAAAGCAATCATTATGACAAAAATGATAATCATAATCCATATCCATTTTTTCACTAGAAAAACTCCATTATGTACGATATATGGTAAATACCACTTTATTCTCATCTTCTTGATCTAGTGCTAGACCAAACATTAAATCTCGGTCCTTAAGCGTTCGATTAAGTGAGTCAACAATTTTGTATAAATCCGGACTTTTTAAAATTTTTACAGTTGACAGGACTTCAATCTTGCTTTCCATTCAATTTCCTCCCAATATCCAACAATATTTGTTAATCATACACATGATGATATTCGGCAACAATAATGATAAGTAACCGAATCTCTAACACAGTATATTGATGATAAACCCTGTTAAATCTTTTGTACCTATCATCAGAATACAAGCTAAGCTAAAGACATTATATCAACAAATGAATCATCTTTTACATTCAAAATACCTTTTTAATAAAAACTTTCTAGTCCACACACTTTTGCCGCACAAATGTGCGGCCTTTTCTTTTCATTTTCATCTAAATCTTAGAGCCAGTCTTCAATAAACTTAACAATTTCTGTAATATTTGTTTTTTTCACAGGGACTTCAGGAATAGACTTTAAAAATGATTTTCCATAAGAAGTGGATTCTAACCGTTTGTCAAAGACAACGACCAGACCCCGATCCTGGCTTGTACGAATTAAACGTCCAAATCCCTGTTTAAAGCGGATAATCGCTTCTGGTAATGAATACTCCGAAAAGGGGTTGCCGCCCCGCTGTTTAATCAGTTCACATTTTGCATCTGTTAAAGGGTCATTTGGCGGTGAAAAAGGTAACCTAACGATAATCAGGCAAGATAAATCTTCGCCAGGGATGTCAATCCCTTCCCAAAAACTGTTTGTACCCAATAAAATCGACTTTTCAAAACGTTGGAAGTTGCGTGTTAACCTTGTTCTGCTTCCACTCGTTACCCCTTGACCGATTATAACATAATCCTCTAATAATCCGCTTTCCTTCATTAGGTCATATGTTTTTCTTAACATTTCATAAGCTGTAAATAGGATTAACATTCTTCCCTTTGTTGCTTCAGCAATTGAAATGATATGTTCGGTGATACAAGCTACATATTCATCCAAAGGAACGGAATTCACTTCCGGCAAATCATTAGGAATAATCAATTGTACCTGTTCTTCATATTGGAAGGGTGATTGTATTTGTTTTGATATGATCGGACTATTCTTTAACCCTAACGAGTCAATCATATACTTAAATGAGTTTTTTACAGATAGTGTAGCAGAAGTTAGAATAACACTATCCATTTTTGCAAAAAATTGCTCTTCCATTGTTTTTGCTGTCGTTACAGGCTGAGAGAATACTCTTGTAGCATTCTGCAAGGAACGCAAGTCAACTTCAATCCACGCTGCAAAGTCATTTGGAGGAGTTAAAATGATGTTTTTAAACTTATCCTTAAGCTCTTCCATTTCCTTTTGCAATGCAGAAAGCTCTCCTAATAATCTTTTTTCTTTTGCAGTGAGCGTTATTTCCGGTAGTTTTAATAATTCAAGGCCATCTCGCAGGTATTGCATTACATCCTTTAATAAAAAGTAAAACCTCTCACCACTATTTGCTGCAGCCTGCCATTCTTTTGAATCTTCGTCATATAATAACCGGCATGTTATACGATTTATGGAGTCTTTTTTAACCTTCTTACGCGCATAAAGACCGACGATTTTGAAGAAATCATCCATTTCATTTGTTAAATCTTGAAACAGTTGATTGATTTCAAAAGAATGCAGGTTATCTGCTTCAAGTTCAGGATTTTTTTTCTTTAAAAGCTTATCCAGCTTATAAAACAACTGCTTTTGTTCATATTGACCAAACTGGCTCAATAAGATCCGAATATCTTTATAGTCTAGAAAGTCGCCAAAATGCTTGCTGGCAGCTTTTTCAAAATGATGTGCTTCATCAATGACACAATACTTATAAGTCGGGAGTATCGTATTTTTCGCAGCTATATCCGATAATAAAAGGGAGTGATTAGTAATAATGATATCGGCATTTTCTGCCTCTTTTCTAGCCCTTAAATAAAAGTCATAGGAGTTCCAAGTTTTCTGCTGAAAAAAAGTCAAATCATCGTTCCTAATCTTATTCCAAAAAAGAGCTCCTCCACTTGAGAGGTTAAGTTCATCTCGGTCCCCTGTTTCTGTTTCGGTGAGCCATACAAGAATTTGCATTTTGGTTAAACAGATATCGTAGTTGTCATCATCTTCTTTTAGGGATGCCTCAAACTTAGCGAGGCTAATATAGTGGCTTCTCCCCTTGAGCAACACAGTATTTATCTTGAATGGCAGCATTTTCTGCAGCAAAGGGATATCCTTAGCTAACAATTGACTTTGCAGCTGTATCGTAAATGTACTGACAACAACTCTTTCATGTTCCTGCTTAGCGTATAAGGCTGCTGGAAATAAGTAGGCAATAGACTTGCCAACTCCTGTCCCGGCTTCAATAAGGGCATGATTTTTCTCAATAAATGATTGAAAAACGGTGTCCATCATTTCAAACTGTCCCATCCGTTTTTCATAAGAAGGAAATGCTTTTAAGAAATATTCCTCTTTTTCATCGTCGTTAAAAGGATATGGAATCAACTCATTGTATTTTTGATGTGGTTTCTCAATTTTTTTAATCGCTATCCCTCTGTGAATAGCAAGTGATTGAGGATTCTTCTCCACTTTACTTTCGTTTTCTAAGACAATTTCATCAAGTAAAAGGGCAATATCACTTTTTAAGCCCCCTGAGAATCTTAACAGCTGCCTTAGTGTCGTTCTGGGTAATTCCAGAAGGCGCTTCAACAATCGTATTAATAATTCCGCAGTCACGTAGGCATCACTGTCTGCTTGGTGGGGACGTTCATGATTCAAACCTTCCCTTAAGGCTAATTCATTAAGCTTATAACTATCCGCGGTAGGTATTAAGATTCTAGACAATTCAACTGTGTCTAAAACTGGCCCAAAGAATCCTTCATATCCATTTTCTATTAACTCGTCCTGTAAAAAGGACAAATCAAAAAGCACATTATGTGCAACAAAATAAGCTCCATCTAACATCGATAACACCTTTGGCGCAATCTCTGAAAATAATGGTGCACCTTCAACTAACTCATCAGTTAAACCTGTTAACTCTTCAATAAACACTGGTATTTGTTGTTCAGGATTCACTAGCGAAGAGAACTCGTCAACAATTTTCCCGTCCTCCACTACTACTGCAGCGAATTGGATGATTCTATCCCCTTTTTTAGGGGAATTACCAGTTGTTTCTAAATCTACAACAACAAACCTGTTACTCAATCTATTACACCTCGGGTGTTTAGCTCAATCAAAATGGTATACCTAAACGGAAAAAGCTAAAGCAATATTTAAAATCGTACTACCTTTAATATTATACAATATTGGACTTTATATAAGAAAACGAAATGACAAGAAAAAAGAACTGCCGAGAATACCGGCAGTTCTTCCTTTATAAAATTGTTTTTTCTGGCTCAGCATGTAAAAGTTCAACAATTTGATTATGTTCATCCATGATCGCCACTTTTGGCTGATGGAAGGCTAGTTTTTCTTCTGATACTAATGCATAAGAAATGATAATCACCACGTCGCCTTCTTGAACCAATCTTGCAGCAGCACCGTTTAAGCAGACAACGCCGCTTCCTCTTCTCCCAGGAATAATGTATGTTTCAAACCGGGCACCATTATTATTATTTACGATTTGTACCTTTTCATTTGCCACCATTCCAACTGCATCTAATATATCAGTGTCAATCGTAATGCTGCCTACATAATTTAAATTTGCTTCCGTGACACGGGCACGGTGTATCTTCCCATTCATCATTGTTCGAAACATAAAGCTCTCCCCAATCACCTATAGTTTAGTTTACTAAATTGAAATAATGATGTTATCTATTAATCTAGCTTTTTTGAAATTAACCGCTAATGCAATTATAATTTTCCCTTCAATAACTGGAAGCGGTTCAAGTTCCGGAAAAGAGAATATCTCAATGTAATCAATACTTCCACTGGATTTTTCCTCTATCAACTTTTTCATATCTGAAAGGATCAAATCAGTATTTCTTTCCCCTTCTTCAACTAACCTTTTAGCATATAGCAAACTTTCATATAAGACCGGTGCTTCTAGTCGTTCTTCAGGTGAAAGATTAACATTCCTAGAACTTTTTGCAAGACCGTCTTCCTCTCGAACGGTATCAACTGGGATTAACTCGATTGGAAAGTTAAAATCTGTTATTAATCCTTCAACAACCGCAACTTGTTGGGCATCCTTTAATCCAAAGTAAACCCTGTCTGGTGATATAATATGAAAGAGCTTAGTGAGAACAGTAGCCACTCCATCAAAATGCCCCGGCCTAGACTCACCGCATAACACATTGGTTCTTTGCTGCACCAATGCCTTAACGGACATTTCTTTTGGATACATCTCTTCTACTGATGGATAAAAAATATAATCGACACCTTTTGACAAGGCTATTTCACTATCACGTTCAAAATCTCTTGGATAAGCATCAAAATCTTCATTTGGTCCAAATTGAAGCGGATTTACGAAAATACTTAAAACAAGAACATCATTATTCTCTCTAGCATTTTCCATTAAGCGGATATGGCCGTCATGAAGAAAACCCATAGTAGGTACAAACCCTACAGACTTTTGCTGAAGCTTAATCTCTCTAATGGTCTTTTGCATTTCACGGATCGTTGTAATGACTTTCATGCTTTCCCTCCATACAGCACCATAAGCTCTTCTTCTTTCATAGTAAAACTATAAATATCGTCTGGGAATAAACCTTTCTTCACTTCGGACACATATTGTTCTAAACCAAGTGTTGCTTCTCTATTTACATTAGCAAAAGGCTTAACAAATTTAGGTAAACGGTCTACACCATATGTTAGAATATCATGATATACAAGTACTTGCCCATCTGTCCCCACTCCTGCTCCTATACCAATAGTAGGAATGTTCAGATAATTAGAAATCTCTTGGGACAATTGCTTTGGAACGCACTCTAGAACAATGGCAAACGCACCAGCTTCTTCACATCTTTTTGCATCTTCTATCAATTTTTTAGCAGCTTCTGCACTCTTTCCTTGGACTTTGTAACCTCCTAATACTCCAACTGACTGAGGAGTCAGACCAAGATGGGCGGCCACTGGTATTCCAGCATTAGTCAATGCCCTGATATGTTCGATCACTTCTCCAGCGCCTTCTAGCTTTACGGCGTTTGCACCTGTCTCCTGCATAATCTTAGCACCATTTATTAACGTGTCGCGGATCGAAAGGTGATAGCTCATGAAAGGCATATCAACAACGACAAATGTTTCTTTTGCTCCTCTTCTGACAGCCTTTGCGTGATGGATCATATCTTCCATTGTAACAGGAATAGTAGAATCATAACCTAGGACGACCATTCCAAGCGAATCCCCGACAAGAATCATATCAGCTCCAGCTTGTTCCACTAGTTTCGCGGAAGGATAATCATAGGCCGTGATCATAGCAATTTTTTCATTTTTTTCTTTCATCGTTAAAAAATGTGTCGTTTGCTTCATCATTTTTCCTCCTTTTTATCGGAAGAGGAGACAAAACGAATGCTATCAAAATTAAAAGGGATCCTCGTTTTTCGCAGAAGGATCCCATAGAATTTCTAATATTGTTTCATCCCTCTGTCCTGGTCCATATTGGATCTAGGCAGACATCTATTATGTTAAGTATTACAGAATGGTGCAGCTCTACCTCGATACTGCCCGCAAAAAAATTATAACAGATTTATTAGGCTCTTACTATAAAAAAATATAAATTATTCTGTTAACTCTATATCAGCCGAATAGATTTGATGTATCTTTCCATCATTATCTTTAATTAACAGTACTCCATCTTCCGTAATTCCGATGGCTTTCCCATATATATTTCCAGACAGTGTTCTGGCATTGATCATTTTTCCAATGCTGACTGCATAGCTTTCCCATAACAATTTAACTGGGGAGAAGTCTTTTTCCAAGTATAGCAAATAAAGTTTTTCTAATTTGCTAAATAGACTGCGAATTAAATCCGCACGATTAAAGAGTTCCCCTTTTTCAATGGAAAGTGAAGTTGCTATTGACCTAAGCTCTTCAGGGAAATCCTGCAGCTGTTGATTAACATTTATGCCGATACCGATAATAACGGAATGAATGGTATCAGCCTCTGCTTGTAATTCGGTTAAAATGCCTGTTACTTTCTTGCCGTTTATTAGAATATCATTTGGCCATTTAATTTCAGGTGTTAACCCTGTACATTCTTCAATAGCCTGTACTACCGCCACCGCTGTTAAAAGTGTAAGCTGTGGAGCTTTCGGGATTGGCAGTTTGGGTCTCAGGATAATGCTCATCCAAACCCCAGTAGATTTTGGAGAATGCCAATGCCTCTGCATTCTCCCTCTTCCAGAAAGCTGTTCTTCAGCAATTACAACCGTTCCCTCAGATGCATTTTCAAGTCCAAGCTGATGAGCAATCTTTTGCGTACTTTCAACACTTTCTTGATAGTGAATATTCTGGCCGATAAAAATAGTATTTAAGCCTAATCGAATTTCATCCTGAGAAACCTTCTCAGGAATTTTCACAATTCGATATCCTTTTCTTCTAACCGCCTCTAATTCGAAGCCTTCTTTCCGCAATTCTTCAATATGCTTCCATACGGCTGTTCTTGAGCATCCAACAATATCCGCTAGATGCTGTCCCGATAAATATTGATCACGATTTTCAGCAAAGGCATCCAACAGTTTTTTTCTTAGCTCTGATTGCACTTAAACAACCACTCCCTTATACCTTCTCTAGTATTATCTGTTTCTTTTATCAACACGGCTTCTTCAATTTTTACAAGGGTTTCTTCTACCCAAGGACCACCTCTTTGATCAAACCATTGTATTAGGTCCTTGCCTGTTACAGCCAGGTCGCTTCTCTTTTGGATAGGCATAGATGTCAGCATTTGTTGGAGTGCTTGTAATACGCCGTTATCATCCCGATCAGTTAAGCTATGATAAAGTTTTTCCGTGCTCATGACTAAATCAGGCTGTGCTTTGTAGGCATGAACGATAGTCCATTGTTGCTTAAGCCTGAAATCCAGCCAAATCAAGCCTTTTTTGATTCTTTTGATCTTTTTGACTGGCTGTTTCCACTTCCTTAAAAACATGTCAACATCACTAATTGCTATTTGTAAATGATGCAGTAGTAACACCCAATGTTCTTCACTGGACAAACTTCGGTCTCCAGCTACTTTTAGAAAATCATAAAGAGCTTCCCGCTTCCCGTAAAGACCTGGCAAATATTGATATAACCCCGTATCTAATAAGATTTTAAGAGCATTTCTGCTATTTCTTCCAAGCAGCAGCTTTTCAAATTCTACAGCTATTCTTTCTATCGCAATATGCTTTAATAAGGAACCGTATACTTTCAGTGCTTTGTAGGTCATGATTTCAATAGAGAAGGATAATTGACTGACAAAACGAACTGCTCTCATCATCCTCAAGGCATCCTCTTGAAATCTTTCTTTCGGTTCTCCTACCGTACGAATAACTTTTGCCTCAATATCTTTTTTACCATTAAACGGATCAAGCATAACGCCGCTCTTATCCATCGCAATCGCATTCATCGTGAAATCTCTGCGCATTAAATCCTCATTTAGAGATCGAACGAAGGAAACCTCATTCGGTCTCCTAAAATCACTATACTCGGATTCCGTACGAAAAGTTGTCACTTCGTATGTACTGCCTCCATAGATGACTACTACCGTACCATGCTCAATCCCTACATCTACAGTATTGTTAAATATTCCCATAACTTCATCAGGAGTTGCAGATGTTGCAATATCTACATCGTGTATCTCTTGGTTTAACAAAAGATCCCTGACCGAACCGCCAACAAAATAGGCCTGGTATCCTGCTTTTTCAATTTTTTCTAAAATGGGCAATGCTTGTTTAAAGGCTTGTATCATAGCAGCTCACCTTTTTTTAATAACTCAAAATAGAGATTTTCATATTGTTCTACAATGATTTCTGCTTTGAACTTTTCCTGAACAAGGTTAAGTGACCGTCTAGAAAAATATTGGTGCAGCTTTGCATCAGATAAAAGGGCGACCGCCTTGGCTGCAATCTCTTGTATATCGCCTAATTCACATAAGTATCCCGTTTCCCCATCCACAATGACCTCAGGAATTCCGCCAATATTTGTCCCAATACATGGTACACCGCAAGCCATTGCCTCTAATGCCACTAGTCCAAAGCTTTCTTTTTCTGATAGCAGCAGCATCAGATCACTAATAGAGTATAGCTCCTCAACATTTTCTTGTTTGCCTAAGAAGAGTACCTTATTTGTTATCTCAAGTTCCCTTACTAATCTCGTGACTCCGCGCATTTCAGGACCATCACCGATCAGCAGCAGCTTTGCATCTATTTCCTTAGAGATTTCTGCAAAGGCTCTGACGACATCTTGAACACGTTTTACTGGTCTAAAATTACTAACATGAATAATAACCTTCTCATCAATTCTAATTCCTAACTCTTCCTTGAGATATGCAGAATTACGAACTTGATACACTCGTTCATCAATAAAATTATAAACAGGTATAATTTTCTTTTTTGGACGAATTAGATCATATGTTTGCTGTATCAGTGAATTTGATACAGCAGTCACTACATCGGACTTTTCAATCCCAAATCTAATTGCATCCGTTAAAGAAAGATCATATCCTAATACGGTAATATCCGTTCCATGCAGAGTTGTCACAATTTTGATGTCCTTGCCGCTCATCTGTTTAGCGAGTATGGCACAAACAGCATGCGGAATGGCGTAATGAACATGAAGAAGATCAAGGTTTTCGCTATTAATAACCTCCGCCATCTTACTCGCCAGGGCAATGTCGTATGGTGGATATTGAAACACCGAATATTGATTTACTTCTACTTGATGGTAATAGATGTTGTGGTACATTTTTTTCAAGCGAAAAGGGAGACTAGATGAGATGAAATGGATTTCATGACCTTTCTCTGCCAGCATTTTCCCAAGCTCAGTGGCAACAATACCAGAACCTCCCACTGTTGGATAGCACGTAATCCCGATTTTCAATTTATTCATTTTACATCTCCTACGCTGTACTAACGGACCCTTCCAAAGGGCGTCTCAAACTCATTTTTTGAAATCTTTACTTGCCTCTGCATTTCTTTCAGCAATGATTTCCCGCCATGATATATCCCCGCGTTCAAGACCTTTAATAATAATTTCAGCTGTTCCCATATTGGTCGCAAGCGGCACAGCATATACATCACATAAGCGAATCAATGCGGATACGTCTGGTTCATGCGGCTGGGCCGTTAATGGGTCTCTGAAAAATAAAACGACATCCATTTTATTTTTTGCTATCATGGCACCAATTTCTTGATCCCCTCCTAAGGGACCGGATTGGAAACGATGTATAGTAAGACCAGTTGCTTCCATTATTCGCAATCCAGTTGTGCCTGTAGCAAATAGGGTATGATCCTTGAGGATTTCCGTATATGCCATAGCAAACCGTACTAAGTCATCTTTTTTCTTATCATGTGCGATTAAGGCGATGTTCACTTTGTCCCCTCCTATTCAAGAATATTTTCCAATCCATAAACAAATGTATCAATCTTCATAACCGTATCAACTGAAAGCTTTACACCCGACATGAAAGAAGCACGATTATAGGAATCATGGCGAATTGTTAAAGCTTGTCCTTCTGATCCAAACATCACTTGCTGATGGGCGATTAAGCCTGGAAGTCGAACAGAATGAATATGCATCCCCTCCATGTTTGCTCCCCTTGCACCAGAAATCGTTTCCTTTTCATTTGGATGACCCTGCTGCTTCTTTTCTCTAACTTCCGCAATCATTTCCGCAGTTTTAACAGCCGTACCGGACGGAGCATCAAGTTTTTGATCATGATGCAATTCAAGTATTTCCACATCCCCAAAGTATTTTGCAGCCATTTGAGAGAATTTCATCATTAACACCGCACCAACAGCAAAGTTTGGGGCAATAATACAGCCGATTTGTTTTTCCTGACAAATGGTTTCAAGCTCTTGTAAATCCTCTTTCGTGAAGCCTGTTGTACCAACTACCGGCCTCACACCATGTTGTAGAGCTGTTCTAGTATGGTGCATCCCTACTTCAGGTGTTGTTAAATCGATTAACACATTCGCCTGCACGTCTGTTAAACAGGATTCAATGTCTTCGTATACAGGTACAGATATCCCGGTAAACCCTTCTATGTCACTAAGTTGTTTACCTCCATGCTTATAATCCAGGACCGCAGCCAGCTCATAATTCTCCGTTGTAGTCACTAGGTTTACTGCCTCTTTTCCCATTCTTCCTCTTGGTCCTGCAATAATGACTTTTACTTTTGCCATTTCTCCTCACTCCTCATTCTGATCTATTTTCGTCCAGCGATCTTTATCTCTGGTATTAAATTTTTTCATTACCGTATCATGAGCATGTTGTAAATCAATATTCAAAGAATTTGCAAAGCAGGTTAGGACAAATAAAACATCGCCTAACTCTTCTTCAATTGATTTCTCATCCTCTGACCCTTTTTTTGGTTTCTCACCATAGTAATGATTAACTTCGCGTGCCAGTTCCCCGAGCTCTTCTGTCATTCTTGCCATCATTGCCAGCGGGCTAAAATAACCCTCTTTAAACTGGCTTATGTATGTATGTACCTCAGCCTGCATGTCTTTGAGGCTTTTTTCTTTCTCCATCTATTCCACCTCACTTAATATGATTGCTTCATGAACGGGCATAATAGATTATATTATATCATTTTTCATGTTAGCTAATTGCCTGTTTGATTACAAACATTTTATGAAATTTGTAGAAAGAAGATATCAATTTCTTTTTGTTAACAAATGTTGCCATTCTGGAATTCGTCTTATATAATATAAACGCTTTAATGGCATACACAAAATAGGGATAGGAGGGCAATAAATGCCATTTGGTCTAAAGTTTAAAAATACGTTTTTCATTATACTAGGGGCCGCCATTTACTCTTTTGGAATCGTTCATTTTAATATGCAAAATAATCTGGCAGAAGGTGGATTTACAGGAATTACATTAATGCTTTATTTCATCTTCAATTGGGATCCATCCTATACCAATCTCCTCCTAAACATCCCGCTATTTTTTATTGGTTGGAAACTATTAGGCAGGAATGTCTTTCTCTATACGATCATCGGCACTGTCAGCGTTTCGGTATTTCTATGGATTTTCCAGCGTTTCATGATTCACATTCCACTATATGAGGATTTAGCTCTTGCCGCGCTATACGCAGGAGTCTTTATTGGAATTGGATTAGGGATTATCTTTCGGTACGGTGGAACAACTGGGGGAGTCGATATTATTGCGAGGCTAGTCCAGAAATATGTTGGCTGGAATATGGGTAAAACAATGTTCCTATTTGATGCTGTTGTGATTACCCTTTCTCTGCTTACATATTTATCCTATAAAGAAGGCATGTACACATTAGTCGTTGTTTTTGTCGGTGCAAAGGTCATTGATTTTATGCAGGAAGGAGCCTATTCTGCACGCGGAGCCATGATCATATCTGATAAAAATGATGAAATTGCCACAAAAATTTTAGAAGAGATGGATCGTGGAGTAACCGTTCTTAAAGGTCATGGATCCTTTACAAAACAGGAAAGAGAAGTACTGTACTGTGTCGTAGGAAGAAATGAAATAGTTAGATTAAAAAACATTATTACAAACGTAGACCCTTTTGCTTTCGTTTCTGTCACAGTCGTACATGACGTGCTGGGGGAGGGATTTACGTTAGATGAAAACAAAAAACCTATTGAATAAACGAAAGAAGACAGCCAATCAAGATTGGCTGTCTTTATATATATTAATCATCACTCTGCATACCAGTGAAAATGAGGAGTAATCGAACTAATTCGAGAACCGCTACAAGTGCAGCAGCAACATATGTCAGCGCAGCTGCGTTTAACACCTTTCGTGTTTCTCTTTCTTCATCATTTCGTATAACCCCTAATGAAACCACCTGTTCCATTGCCCGGTTTGATGCATTGAATTCCACAGGCAATGTGATAATTTGAAATAAAACCGCGGCAGCCATAAAGGCAATCCCTAATAAGAGCATCCCGCTCAACTGAGCAAATATCCCAATCAAAATAAAAATCCAAGAAAGATTAGAGCCAAGATTCGCAACTGGAACTAGGGCGTGGCGGAAACGCAAAAATGCATAATCCTGCCCATCTTGAATCGCGTGTCCGACTTCATGGGCAGCAATGGCAGCAGCAGCCACTGAGTGACCATGATAGTTATTAGTCGATAGTCGTACCGTTTTTGAACGAGGATCATAATGATCTGTTAAATGTCCATGTGTCTCTACAACATCAACATGGTATAGTCCATTGCTATCTAGGATTCTTCTGGCTACTTCTGCCCCTCTCATCTGAGATGAAGAAGCGACTTGAGAATATTTCTTGTATGCTCCCTTGACCTTAAATTGAGCCCATAACGGAATGATCATAATTAGCACGAAATAAATGATAAATGACATGGTTGTTAGTATCTCCTCCATAAAATGTTCTTACTATAAGTTTATTAAGATGGGGTTTGGATGTCAAACAAAAACACTTTACATACGGGTTTTCTGTCGTTCAATTTCTTTTTCACCTTTATATTTTCTCCATCCCACATAAGATAATGTAACAACAATGATACTTCCTGTTGTAATGATTACCCACCACAAAGATGGATCTGCTTCATCTTCTGTCACTCCATCAAATAGATCCTTAAGGTTCTGTTCCAATAAACCCAACTCTTCCTGACTAGCCGGTTCTGCAAGCACTTGAGGACGATATTGATCGATATAACTTACACGAGTATCGATTTCTTGGACCTTATCAAACGAAACATCTAATTTCATACTAGGATAAATGACCTCATACAAAACCAAAAAGGAGTTTAAATGGGAATGGAATTCCCCGCTATCCCCTTTTATAGCAGCTTCCTTCATTCCAGCAAATACAGTCATAATCGGTTCTTCCATATCTGTCCATAGCGGCTGATTTGAAGACGTCACTGCATCAATGGCTAACCGAAATTTTGTCATTGTATTCATTCGCTGTATATGATTCATATCAGGACTAGCCATCGCTTCTACAGCTTCATTATGTGCAGTAGTAACAATTCGGAGCTCGTCCATCGAGAAAGTTTGGTGGTCCATTGTGTATGTTAGAAATTGATCGGAAAAGTAATCTAATAGTTTTTTAGCATCATCATAGCGAGAGGACTTTACTAATTGTAAGGCCTCGTCCGAGATTTGATCAAGCTTATCAATTGACGATAAGGAGTGTTCTGCATTTATAGAAATGGGTGCTAGTAAAAGTAGCATGATTGACAAAATAGCTGCCATTAATTTCATTCTTGTCCCCCCTCATATTACTACTTAAATCGTATGAGGAGATGGACAAGGTTAGACCAAAAATTTATACTGTGTTATATTTTGATCGATAAAGACAATCGGTCTTTTCTTAAAACAAAGTAATATGCAGTGGCTAAAGACAAGATACTGAGCCAGAATGTAAAATAACCAATATGTGGTATGTAATCATCCAGCATATGATACTGCGGCATCATAAAGTATACATAATCAATCACATCATTATGTAAAGTCCAAATTGCTGTAACAATAAGATGCCAAACTTTAAATCGATAAAAAGGAGCATATAAGATACCCTGAATCGCCATTGCTCCATGTGAGAACATCAGCATCAATCCAGCTCCATCAAGCTCCCCTGATATAATGAATACTAAACCATTCATAACAACCGCCCAAATTCCATACTTCACCAGCGTTACAATCGCTAACGCTTCAAACAATGGCCAATTTCTGCCTAGTAAAAAAGCGAGAAGCACAAACACAAAAAACAGGCTAGCAGTTGGACTATCTGGAACAAATAGCAAAAAGATAGGCGGAGTTTCTACTAATTGATACCGATACCAATAGTATCCGTAAGCAGTACCGAGGAAATTAACTATAAATAGGAGCATTAAAACGGAACGATTAGCTAAAATTGAATAAATCCACTTCAAACATTTCACCTCTTTTTAAATAAATATCACACACTAATAGATAAATCATACACCAATACATCCATTAAAAAAAAGCCGACGATGTCTCGCCAGCTTTTTTTATATACTACTCGCTTTTTAACCCAGAGATAAATTCTGCCAGTGTTTGTAACTCTTCATCACTGCCAGTAAATAAACCGCCTGGCATAGCGCCTCTACCATTCTTAGCAATCTCTGCTACTTCTTCAGGTGCTAAACCTGTATCAATAAGAGCAGGAGCTGCCGGGCCGCCTTGAAGCTCTCCTCCATGACATGTTATACAGCCATTTGCTTCAAGAAGTTGATATCCTTCTGCAGAAGTATCAATTTCAACTTCTGCCACGATTTTACCTTGCTCTGCAGCTGCTTCCCAGTCATGCATGGCAACGGATTCCCAAGTAAGATATGTAATTCCAGCTAGAGCTAGTAACATAAATCCAGTTGCTAGTGGTCGCTTAGAAGGACGTCTTTCTGGTCCACGATCGATGAATGGAGCTAATAATAGAGCTCCAAATGCTAGTCCTGGAATAACGAGAGCTCCAATAACATTATATGGACCTGAAGCGTACGCGTATTTTAGCAATTGGTATAAGAATAAAAAGTACCAGTCAGGCAGTGGAATATATGCCGTATCACTCGGATCCGCAATTTTCTCAAGCGGAGATGGATGAGCGACTGTTAAACATAAAAAACCTACTAAGAAAACAGCACCAACTAACCATTCCTTTAAAAGGAAGTTAGGCCAGAAAGCTTCTGTTTTGCCTGGGTATTCCGAATAATCTTTCGGGATATTCGGCTTACGTCCATCGGCGGGAACACGTGAGTCCCCTACGAACTTCAAACCTTTTCCACGATGCATTGAGTAGTCCCCCTCCTTCAATCATGTAATATTTAAATAAACATTTTCTTACAATGGACCTGAAATACCCTGCTTACGAATCATCATGAAGTGGGCAGCCATCAATCCAAATAGTGCTGCTGGTAAGAAGAATACATGGATTGCAAAGAAACGAGTAATCGTTTGTGCACCAACAATGTCAGAGTGACCAGCAATCAATATCTTCATATACTCACCGATAAATGGTACAGATTCAATAATCGTAATAGTAACCTTTGTTGCAAATAACGCTTTCATATCCCACGGTAATAGATAACCTGTTAATCCTAGTGCAAGCATAACGAAGAAAATTAGAACTCCAACTACCCAGTTAAGTTCACGAGGTTTCTTGTATGCGCCCTGGAAGAAAACGCGTAACGTATGTAAGAACATCATTACGATAACTAAACTTGCGCCCCAATGGTGCATTCCTCGAACAATTTGTCCGAAAGCAACTTCGTTTTGCAAGTAATAAATAGATTCCCATGCATTTTTAATATCCGGAACATAATACATCGTTAAGAACATACCGGACAAAATTTGAATTACGGTAACGAAAAACGTTAAACCACCAAAACAGTAAACAAACGCAGAAAAGTGATGCGCAGGGTTTACGTGTTCAGGAACTTCATGGTCTGCGATATCGCGCCATAAAGGCGTAATATCTAAGCGTTCGTCAACCCAATCATATAGCTTATTTAACAATGATTACGCCTCCTTTCGCGGCTCGGCTTTACCTAAAGCTAGGAAGCCATCTGAATCTTTATAAGGATATACATCTAATGGTGCACTTGGTGGTGTACCAGGCACATTTGTTCCATCCTTTGTATACAACCCATTATGACATGGGCAGAAGAAATGGTCTGGGTTTGCATCATCTGTATTCCAGGCTACTGTACAGCCTAAATGTTTACAAACTGGTGATAATGCAAGAATCTCTCCATTTTCATCTTTAAAAACCCAAGCTTGGTTCGTTACTTCAGAAGTATACCAACCATCCTTTTGCTCAAAAGAAAAGTCTACTCGAGTAGGCTCATTTGTTATATCGGCAATTTTCATACCAGTTACAACAAAATCTCCTGCTGCATCATGTTTTAAGACTGGATCAACAGCAAAACGCACCATAGGCATAAGCATACCTGCTGCCATGAATCCTCCCACACCTGTGAGTGTATAGTTTAGGAATTGACGTCTTGTAACGCGCTGTTTGCTCATTCTTTTCCCCCCTCTATTTGTAAATTTCTAGTCCAACGGACAAATTTCAACACAGTATAAAACTAGGACATTCTCATGATATATCAATAATATAAAGAGGTCAATACAATTCCTAATAAACAATCTTTTATGTCACACTAAATTTCCTTTTACTAATTTTCTTTCCATTTTTGGACAAATAAATTTAACAATTGCTTCACTTGATCTTCTAGAATCGTATTTCGAGAATTAGAATCTAGATTTTCAAGCGGCAAAGAAGGCAGCCAAATTACATTTCCATCAAATTTTGCTTCTCTAGTCCTCCAGTCACTGTCAGACGTTACATAAAAAATATGTTTAAAACCTTGCTGGACCAGTTCTGAATACCAATTATTTATCTCTTCTATAAGCTTGTCCTCAGAATTTTGTTTCAAATATGTATAGCCAGGAAGCATAAGCAGCCTCCCTTTGAATTGTCTCTCTAACTGGATAGAAAGCAGCGTTATGAACTCCGTCATAGAAACAGCTTGTTTCATGTCTGGCCCAAATGAAACTGGCAGCAACGGAAGAACAGCCGTATCTACATATTCCTTTGCACCTAAATATACTTCAATATCCTTTGACACCCAATTCATCATCATCACTCCAAATTTATGAATCTTTGTCTATCATACCACTTCAATGAACATGCTTTCAAAGGCAAAATAAAAAGCCTGCTTTTGAAAGCAAGCCCAACCACTATTATTTTTCGCTGATTTTCTTTAACTTACTAGTCAGCTCTTTAAATGATTCTTCATCATTGTTATCCAATGCTTCGTCTATTAACCGAAGAAGCTTTTCTCTCTGATAATTTTCCAATGACGTGGACAGAAACTTTTCAGCTATGAGCCGGTCTTTATCACTTATCTGTAGACTTTTAGGCATGTATGGGTTTTCTTCTAAAACTGCAGCATACTGATGGGCCTGATTGGAAGCATGGAAATTCAATTGGATAAAAATGTCCTCGTCTCGGTTTAAGCGAATATCATGAAATGATTTTTCAGCATCAGTAGTCATAACATTCTCTTTATAGAACCGAAACGGCACTTCATCAACACAATGGGTGGACATCACAAGTCCTCGAGGACAATATTGAGCTTGCTCAACGAAATGAACCTTCTCCATTAGCTGATCATGACTCATCAAGTAATTTAAAATCCATACACACTCACGTCTTTTTAATTGATAATGATTAAGGAACCAGCGAATAAAATCTTTCTTCTCGTTGACAGATACAGGGGTCGTCATCGCTCTTTCCCTCCTCTGCTTGCAACTTTTTTTGTTAAACAAAGTCATCTGTGATTCTTTGCAGTACTTCTTCAAATTCCACGTTACTAGGATCCATTTGAAGCAGCTTCTTAAATATTTCGGCAGCCTCGCTTCTTTTTCCTTCTTCTATTAAGAAGTATCCGAAATCTGTTAGAAAATCTTTATTGTTCTTAAAAAAATTATATGCAAGTTGATATTTGTTTAATGACTGTGAAAATTTTTCTAGATGCTGAAGCGCAATTGCTTCATCCCAAATTAATTGTGGTTCTTCTACAGCGTTTGATTCCATCGAAGTGATTATATCTAAGACATCTTCGTACCTTTCTTGATGTAGGAAAATTTTGTTTAATGTTAAAGCAGCCTCTATAAACTCAGGATCAATTGCTAATGCTTGCCTAATAAGATCCTCTGCTTTGGTTTCTTCTCCTAATTTCAGGGCGATTTTCCCTCCGTATAGGAACAAGTCTTTATTATATTCATCATATCTTAATCCATGCTGTATCGATTCAAAACTTTTTTCAAGTTCTTCTTCTTTTTCGTACGCCTTCGCTAAATACAAATAAAGGGAATTATATTCAGGGTCAAGTTCCATTAATTCAGTAAATTTTTCAATAGCGGTTTTATTCATTCCTGCCTGATAAGCTGTTAGTGCATAATTAAATAGTGTATTGATTTCCAAGTTCTCTTCTAGTGCTTTTTCATAGTGTGGAATCGCTTCTTCAAAAGCGCCCCCTGCACTAAAAGCATCCCCCAAGCGTTGATGTACATTTACGCCTGCAATTTCATGCTCCACTTTTAAGACTTTATTATATGATTTAATGGCTTCTATAAACCGCCCTTGTTCGGAATATAATTCACCTAGGGCAAAATCTATAATGACTTCTTCGGGTAAAAGCTTTTTAGCCACCATGAGCTTTTGCTCGCTTACTTCATAAAGTCCCTGCATTTGATACAAATCCGCTTGCAAGAGCAAACATTGGGGATAACTCGGGTCATTCTCATTAATTTTTCTTAGGACTTCGAGAGCTTCTTCCTCTTCTCCGAGTTCCATCAGCGTCTCCCCGAGAAGCACAAGAAGTTCTCCTTCTTCTGGATAAATAGTCAACAGCTTCTCGAATAAAGATTTTGCTTCTTCAAGAAAGCCATATTGAAAGAGTTCTTCACCAAGAACAATTCTTTCTTCATTTGACCCTTTTTCTAATATTTGATTTACTTTTTTGAATGCTTCTTCATGTTGACCGTTTTCTATAAGAGTGATGATTTTATTTACTGTTTCCATTTAGAAATCCTTTCCTGCGTTTCGCCTAGAGTTTTAGCCTATCTCATATGGTGCAAGTGTTATCAGCCCATTTCCGTTACCTGCTGGTAAAGAATGAAGGTGTCTGAATCATTACTTGTTCTCCGAAACCCGGCCTGAACAAGACTTTTTCACCTGCGCGAATAACTGTACCCTTATGAACAGTAACGGCTAACCTATGATTATGATAATGAAATAATGCGGATTCTTCAATTTTATTGTCTTCGTCATCTAATAAATACAGGTTATAACTGACCTCAGATCCCTGCTGAAGTGCAGATTTTAAAGGGAGAATTCCCATTTTCATCAAATTTATTGAAGATATTGGTGCGCTTGCTTCCATCTCATTTTCAATAAAAGGGATCTTCTCGTTTGTTAATAACTCCAGCCATTTTGTCTGAGCTTGTTTTTTGAGCCTTGGTTTATCCTGTTTAAAAATCGGAATAAGCGGGCTATTATAAGGAAACATCGCTTCCCTAACCCATCCCCACTGGATTTCATACAGCTCTTTAATGTCAGTAATCTCTACAAATATGGCGGGAGTTTTTTCTTTCTTACACCTTCTCATAAAACTTGGCGTTAAAAGTTTAACTGGGATTTTTACTCCAACAATAAAATCAATTGGGCTGTTTAAGAGCCTTTTTTTGATTTCTATCAAGGCATTCCTGAATAAATATTCTTTCTCAATTGAAGCATAACATAAGAATAGAGTGGAGCCTTTCTTCAAAAATGCGTCCATGTAGTATTGTCTCATTCTTTGAAAGGATTGCTCAAATGGAAGATTGGGGTCGAAAATGATGTGAGGTGCTGTCATAATAAATGAACTCGCATTAAACCTCATATAAGAATATCTCTCAAAAGATGGTCTTATCAATTCAATACGATCTTCATTTATTAGAATGGATGCTTGTTCAACATTAGACTCCTTCAAAATATTAGCATGTTCAATGATATAAGCCATAAAACCACCCTCTTAAACGGTCTTATGACAAGCTATGCACTAAACTTAAATATGATGACAAATAAAGCTGCAGAAACTCTGCAGCTTATAATAAAGACCTATTTTTTTAGATTAGACTGTCTAAATGGGAGAAAAACGATGGATAAGAGACAGAAATTGCTTCTCCATTTTCAAGGAAAACTTCTTTATCACTCAGAAGTGCAGCAACCGCTAACATCATCCCTATTCTATGATCGCCGTGGCTGCTGACCGTGCCGCCAGTTAATGGAGTTTTCCCATAAATAATCATTCCATCGGAAGTTGCCTCAATGTTTGCACCTAGCTTTTTCAGTTCATTAACGACGGTATCGATACGGTTTGTTTCTTTTACTTTTAATTCCTCTGCATCTTTAATAACCGTAACTCCTTCAGCTTGAGTTGCTAAAAGGGCAATTACAGGAATTTCATCGATTAATCTTGGAATAATATCTCCCTCAATTGTTGTTCCTTTTAAATTAGAAGTCTTAATGGTAAGGTCACCCATAGGTTCAAAAGCCTCCGGGTGTTCGTTGCTAATGGTTAGTTCAGCCCCCATTGAGAGCATGACGTCAATAATCCCAGTTCTTGATGGATTTAGACCTACATTCTTCAATGTAATCTCACTGTCTTCTACAATTGCTCCAGCTACCAAAAAGAATGCAGCGGAAGAAATATCGCCAGGAACTTGAACATCCGTCGCTTTGAACGCTTGTCCGCCTTTAACTGTGATCGTCAAATTATCGACCTCTACCTCGCCGCCAAACTGTTTAATCATTCTTTCAGTATGGTCCCTTGTCTTTGAAGGTTCGATGATAACCGTTTCACCTTCAGCTTGAAGTCCAGCCAACAAAATAGCTGACTTTACTTGGGCACTTGCGACGGGAAGCTCATACGTTATCCCTTTCAAGCTTCCTCCCCGAACAGAGATTGGTGTAAACTCACCATTGTTTCTGCCATCAATCGATGCCCCCATACTTTTTAGTGGAATCGTCACTCTCGTCATCGGTCTTTTAGCAATGGAAGAATCACCTACTAGGGTAGAGAAGAAGGATTGTCCCGACAAAATACCCAGCATTAGCCTAATGGTTGTTCCAGAATTTCCTACATCAAGGATTTCCCCTGGTTCAACTAAGCCCTTGAATCCTTTTCCATGAATGATGAGCGTTTCATCTTCTTGCTTAATCTCCACTCCAAGTTTTCTAAAGCAAGAGATCGTACTTAAACAATCTTCACCAGATAGAAAATTGGTAACAGTTGTAGTCCCTTCAGCCAAGGCTCCAAACATTACGGAACGATGAGAAATAGATTTATCCCCTGGAATTGTTAATGTTCCTGAAAGATTTTTGATATTATTTACTAATTTTACTGATTTCATCTTATCATCCTTCTACATAGCTGACTTTGTAATAAACAGATTCATCAAGGACCTACAGATGTGTCAAAGTTTGTATTTCTTTTTATGCATTTATCTGCTCTCTCTCGGTCCTCTTCTGTTTGAAAACTAATCACGAGTATTCCGTATACTCCTTCTCTTGTTTCACGGATACGGATATTGGTTATACTAATATTCTCTTCAGCCAAGTATCCGGTAACCTCTGAAATGACCCCTGGATAGTCAGGAATATCGACAAATAAATCATAAAATGCAGGAATAGCACCCTTTTCTCTCATTGGCATTTCATCACGGAAGCGTTTAGCTTGATAAAAATATTGAAAGATCTCGTCTGCATTTTCATCAATAAGCATTTTCGAAACCTTCGCCATTTCATCCTGCCAATCATTTAACAGTGTAAGCAGTACATCTTTATTATGTAGTGATATATCTCTCCACATTTCAGGGCTGCTGGAAGCAATTCTTGTTATATCCCTGAAACCACCTGCAGCTAATCTGGTCACAAGCTCCTGTTGGTTGCTGGTTCTTTCAGCCTGATGTACAAGCGAAGCCGCAATCACATGTGGAAAATGACTAATTACGCCTGTCAAATAATCATGCTCGTCCGGTTTAATGGTCAAAAATTTAGCTTTCGTGCCAATTAACCATTCTTTAAGCTTTTCTACCTGAGCTCGTTTTATGTCATCTTCTGGAGTTAATAAATAAAAGGCATTTTCAAAAAGAATATCCTTTGCGGCCGTTACCCCACTCTTATGAGAACCTGCCATCGGGTGTCCACCAATAAATGTAATCCCTTTTTCCTTTAAACAAGAAGCTTTTTCAACAATTTCTTTTTTAGTACTTCCTGCATCGGATACAATGACATCTTCCTTCAAAGGTA
Source organism: Robertmurraya dakarensis (assembly GCF_900156875.1). Lineage (GTDB taxonomy): Bacteria > Bacillota > Bacilli > Bacillales > Cytobacillaceae > Robertmurraya > Robertmurraya dakarensis. The sequence goes on from NZ_LT707409.1 coordinate 2,038,152, forward strand.
GTTGACAGAGCATTTCTATTATTTTTTCAGTTACCTGAACGGGTGTTGCGATTAAGATCACATCTGCCTCTACAGCTTGATCTGGAATACTTTCCGCAATTTCATCAATAACTCCAAGCATTTTCCCTAGTTTACATTGTTCCTCATTATGATCGTAACCAACAATCGTTGCATGAGGATGCTTTTTTTTAATACATAGAGCTAATGAACCCCCGATGAGTCCCAGCCCGATAACAAATACACGACCTTTCAAGGGTACACCTGCTTTCTATAGACCATTACTATTTTTATAAAATAGTTGATCTTTCTGTTAAAAATTCTTTTATAGCGCTCAAGACCCCGCTGTTTTGGTCAACAGAACCGACAGTAATTCTCACAGAAGTAGGGAAACCTAAGCCCTTACCAGATCTGACAATATACCCTCTCTTCTGTAAAAACTGAAACACCTCATCACCATCGACCTTAAAATCAACTAAGATGAAATTGGTTTGTGAAGGGTGATAGGACAAATCATGTTCATCGCAGAATTGATAGAATTGCTCTAGACCTTCGCGATTCTTCTGTTTACACATTTCTACATATTCTTGGTCTTCTAATGCTGCAATCGCAGCCTTTTGAGCAAGTGTTCCTGTATTAAAAGGACCTCTTGCAGGTTCCAAAGCACGGATCACTTTCTCATTACTGATTCCATAACCAATTCGCAGACTCGCTAATCCATATGCCTTAGAGAAAGTTCTCAATATAATAAGATTCTCAAATTGATCAACAAGATCAATACTATCTAGATAATCTTCTGCTACTACATACTCAAAATAAGCCTCATCTAACACAACAAGAGTTTCCTTAGGAACTCTATTGATAAATGAAAGAAGAGCATCCTTACCTATGTAAGCCCCCGTTGGGTTATTCGGATTACATACCCAAACAACATTTGTTCTTTCATCTATAGCCTGCAGCATCGCTTCTAAATCATGTTCACCATTTACAGATGGAACTTCCCTTACTTCTGCCCCTTCTATAATGGCATTATGTTTGTACTGCGAAAACGTTCCAGTCGACATTACGGTGTTATAGCCAGGACGGAGCAAAGCCCTAGAAATAATTTGGATATTTTCATCTGAACCATTTCCAAAAATTAATTGAGTTGGTTTGACTCCTAATCTCTCAGAAAGCACCATTCTAATGTCGGTAGCATACCCATCTGGATACAGCGCAAAAGATCCGTCAAACTCTTGAATTGTTTTTAATACCTTTTCAGAACATCCAAAAGGATTCTCATTGGATGCAAGTTTTATGATTCTTTCTAGCCCAAATTGTCTTTTTACTTCATCAATTGATTTTCCTGGCTGGTAAGGTGTCAGCTTTAACACTTGATCTTTGAATCTCATCCTATTCACCTCTAAAACATTGTTGACTGCATCATTTCAATATTCGAACAATATTATATAAATTACGATTGTAAATCTGGTCTAAGAGCAATAGCTCGTTCTAAATATATATGGTTGATTTCCTTCTGACTTTTCGATGTGTTAACATGGACCATTACGCGAATACACATTTTAAGAGAGTTTTTTACAGGTATTTCTTTCATGCACATCACAGGCACATGCTTCCATCCATCAATTTGTCTTAGAGCCCTTGCTGGAAAAACATCGTCAAGGTCATTGGTAACCGAAATAAACACAGAAGCAACATCCTCTGCATTTACTTCATTTTGCAAAATAAGTTCCCTCATCATTCTTTCAGTAGCACTTACGATCACTGCTTCATTGTTTTCTTCAACCGTAATAGCCCCTCTAACCCCTCTAATCATCCTAATCTAACCCCTTCTTACAAATTCATTTAATTCTTTCATCAGGATATTTTCATCTATTTTATATAAAATTGGATGCCCAACTTCTTTCAATAAAACAAATGAAATTTCCCCTCCGATCGATTTCTTATCTTGTTTCATTCGGCCTATCAGCCTGCCATTATCTAAATTAACAGGTAAGATCGTGCTATATCCCAGTTTCGTAAGCCAATCTTCTAACTCTTTTGTATTAAAGGACAGATTTACTATCTTCTTGCTCAGTTGAAGTGCAAAAAGCATACCAATAACGACAGCTTCGCCGTGAGTTATATTTCCATAACCAGCTTCTGCTTCAATAGCATGTCCAAGTGTATGACCAAAGTTCAAGAAAGCTCTGATTCCAGCCTCTTTTTCGTCTTCTGCTACAATTTTCCCTTTAATCGTAATTCCTTTTGTGAGAAAGTAACTTAATTGCTCTTCACTTAGCACGCTTAAGTTTGTAATATTTCCTCTAAGCCAGTCATAAAATTCATGATCATGGATCAACCCGTGCTTAATCACTTCTGCAAATCCTGAACGCCTTTCCTGGCTTGGAAGAGTATTTAATAGATTCAAATCATAAAAAACAGCTTCAGGCTGATAAAATGCCCCAATCATGTTTTTCCCTAACGGATGATTGATAGCGACTTTTCCACCAACTGCACTATCATGGGCGAGAATTGTCGTCGGCAGTTGTATAAAGGGAATTCCCCTCATAAAAGTAGCTGCAACAAAGCCGGCTAAATCTCCAACAGCACCTCCGCCAAACGCAAGGACTAGTGACTTTCGATCAAGCTTTTGTTCAAGACAAAAGGTTAAGCATTCATGATATACCTCAAATGTTTTGGCACTTTCTCCATTTGGAACGATATGAAAAACAGGTTTATGTGTAGAAAGGGCACTACTCAAAGTATCTAAGTAGCGCTCCCCTACATTGCCATCCGTGATTATGACGAGTTTTGTAATAGATGGAAAATGTTCATCTAAATAAGTCGAAATAGAGTGAATGGCACCTGCCTCCACGAATACAGGGTACTCTTTTGAGGCGGTACGGATATTGACACGAGCCATTAAAATTCCCTCGCAAATTGACGTTGTTTTTCTACTGTTTCGATTAAAGTATCCATCCGGTCAGAATAGAACTGTTCAACGATCGCAGATGCAATTTCCCAAGCAATAACGTTCTCAGCAACAACTGCAGCTGCTGGTACTGCGCAGCTATCAGATCTCTCAATGCTTGCTGAGAAAGGCTCTTTTGAATCAATATCTACACTTTGAAGCGGCTTATAAAGGGTCGGAATAGGCTTCATAACACCTCTGACAACTATCGGCATCCCAGTCGACATGCCGCCTTCTAATCCGCCTAAACGGTTCGTTTTACGAGAATACCCTTCTTCCTCATTCCAAACAATTTCATCATGCACTTCACTTCCAGGCAGGCTTGCAGCTTCAAAGCCAATCCCAAACTCAACACCCTTAAAGGCATTAATACTGACGATAGCTCTAGCAAGTTTGGCATCAAGCTTACGATCATAGTGTACATAGCTGCCAACACCTGAAGGCATTCCTTCGACAATAACTTCAACAATGCCTCCGATAGAATCTCCATTAAGCTTCGCTTCATCAATTGCATTCATCATTTCTTTTTCTGCTTTTGGATCTAAACAGCGAACCGGGGAATTTTCAGTAATTTCCTTTAATGAGCTGATTGATTCGTAGTTACTAACATTACTTTTGATTCCGCCGATTTCTACTACATGTGACGCTACTTCGATACCAAGAAGAGATAGAAGTTTTTTCGCAGCAGCTCCTGCTGCCACCCTAACAGTCGTCTCTCGTGCTGAGGAACGTTCAAGCACATTTCTTAAGTCACGATGACCATATTTTATTCCGCCATTCAAATCAGCATGTCCCGGTCTCGGTCGGGTAATTTTGCGTTTTATCTCTTCATCGTCACCTGCTTCTAGAGGTTCTTGTCCCATAATTTTTGTCCAATGTTTCCAATCATCATTCTGAACAATAAGGGAGACAGGTGATCCAAGAGTATAGCCATGTCTAACTCCACTGCCAATCTGAACAGTATCTTTTTCGATTTGCATTCTGCGGCCTCTGCCATGTCCTTTTTGACGCCGTGCTAGTTCGAAGTTAATATCCTCCGAAGTTAATGGCATACCTGCTGGTAAACCCTCAATAATTGTTGTTAATTGGGGGCCATGTGACTCTCCCGCTGTTAAATATCTCATTACTCTTTCCTCCTTCAACTCATTAAAGGATTATGTATCAATATAACATACCCTTAAAAATAAAAATAGTAAAAGATTGAAAATTATCATAAAATTTATTCCATATAAAAGCGTGTTTAATTTGGCAGACGTCTCCGAAATAGCAAAAGGAAGGAGCTATAAGAAATACTGCCCGATGAACCTTCGTTTCCTATATTTTTTGATAAAAAAATGTATCGGCCGTTTTAAAATTATAAATAGAAGGATTAAATATTTGCTCAGTGCTTCCTACAAAGAATATACCATCTTCCTTTAAAGCACTGCTGAATTTTTTATATAAGATGCTCTTCGCCTCTTCTGTAAAATAAATAAGGACATTTCTGCATACTATTAAATCAAAGGGCCCGCCATACGGGTCTGCTAACAAATTATGTTTTTTAAACGTAACCGTTTTTTTGATTTCCTCAGAGATTTTATAATAGCCTCCTTCTTTTGTGAAAAATTTTGTTTTTATCTCAGAGGGTACCTCGTTTAATGATCTTTCAGGGTATACGCCAAGCTTTGCCCTTGCAATTACATTTTCATCAATATCAGTTGCCAATATTTGCACTTGCGAGAGAGGCAGAAAATGAGAAAGAATCATCGCTATTGTATAAGGTTCTTCTCCTGTTGAACAAGCTGCACTCCAAACTTTCAAGCGTTTGTTTTTCTCTAGTAATTTTGGCAGCAGCTTAGTTTCTAGTACTTCCCATCTTTTATAATTTCGATAAAACTCTGAAACATTGATCGTCATCCTGTCTAATAGCTCATTCATGAGATCCTGATCTCTGCTAATCCCCTGAAAATAATCTTGAAAAGAGTGGAAGCCTTTTTTTTCATAAAGAGACGTTAACCTTCTTTTCATTTGCGCCTCTTTATACAGCGTTAAATCAATTCCCGTCTTTTTTTTAACATTTGCTGCAAACTGTTCATAGTCCTGTCCCATACCTACTTACTCCCTATGTTTTACTTCTATTTAAGTATAGCGAAAAATTAGAAAAAGAGTGGATTTTTTAAAAAATTAATTACGAGACAAAAAAAAAGCACTTGCACATTAAATATGCAAGCACTTTCTTTTATTAGTTTACCCATTCATTAATTAGCTTCGAATATGAAACAAGCTCCTCTTCTTTAAAGAAAAGTGAGATTTCACGCTCAGCACTTTCAGGTGAATCTGAACCGTGGATTACGTTTTTACCTACGGTTACACCAAAGTCTCCACGAATCGTGCCTGGAGCTGCATCTTTTGGATTAGTTGCGCCCATCATCCCGCGTGCAGTAGCAATCACGTTTTCACCTTCCCAAACCATTGCAAAAACAGGTCCAGAAGTGATAAAGTCAACTAGTTCCCCAAAGAAAGGACGCTCCTTGTGCTCTCCGTAATGTGTTTCAGCTAACTGTTGAGGAATGTTCATTAATTTAGCGCCAACCAATTGAAAACCCTTTCTTTCAAAACGATTTACAATTTCTCCAATCAGATTGCGTTGTACTCCATCAGGTTTAACCATTAAAAATGTCTTTTCCATGAACTCCACTCCTAAAATTCGTATGTATAAAGAATACCTATTACAGGCAGTCCATGAAAATATTAACATTGTTTCCCTTTTTTCGCAACAGCTTAAAATTTTCGTTTTCCGATATAAAGAGCAATATCGTGAAGAGTTTTTCGTGCACGGTTATTAGGCAGTTCATTTAGAATATCAAGAGCTTTATCTAAGTATTGATTGCTAATTGCCAATGACTCTTCAATCGCACCAGAATCCTTAATGAGGGTGATAATCTTTTGGATTTCAGTATGAGTCATTCCTTCATGAACCTTCACTATTTCAGATCGGATTTGGTTATTTTTCATCGCAATTAATACAGGAAGCGTTACATTGCCTTGAAGAAGATCCCCTCCAGCCGGTTTTCCTAATTCTTTCTCGGTTCCTGTAAAATCTAAACAATCATCCGTAATTTGATAACTCATCCCCACAAAATAACCAAAACGGTAAAGCATCTTATGTATTTTTTCATCTGCCCCTGCAGCAACAGCACCCAGCTGACAGCTCGCTGCAATCAATAAGGCTGTTTTTCGTTTGATCCTAAGTAAATAATCTCGCAGATTTTGATCAAAGCGATATTTATCTTTAATTTGTTCAATTTCACCAATGCAAAGCTCAACAATGGTCTTGGATAATATTTTATGCGCGATTGGGTTCTCAATATTTGTCATCAGCTCCATACCTTTGGCAAATATATAATCCCCAGTATACATCGCAATCCGATTATCCCATTTCGCCTTAATCGTCGGTTTCCCGCGGCGAATTTCAGCATCATCAATGACGTCATCATGAACTAATGAAGCCATATGAATTAACTCTAAAGCAACCGCAACATTTTTGATGTTTTCGATATCGTACTGACCGAATTTCCCTCCAAGCAACACAAAGACTGGACGGATTCTTTTTCCGCCAGCATGCAATGTATGCAGAGAGGCTTGCTGCAATAAAGAGGACTCTGTTTGGATGGTCTCCTCTAATGCTCTCTCAATTTTATTAATATCCGAATTCAAAAATGAATACATCATTTTCAACTTCATCTGATTCACCAGCTTTAATCCTCTCTACAATAAAAAGCGCAAAGGCTTGAATCTTCGATTGTCTTTATTAAGCAACATTTTGCCATAGAGGTTAGTACTTACTTTCCTTCTTTATGGCCGATATGGACTGCGGCAGCCCCGCCGCTGTAGGGTTTATACATTACCTTCTTAAAACCAGCTGTTTCAAATAACTTCGCAAGCTCCTTCATTCCCGGAAAATCTCTTGCAGATTCATTCAACCATGCATATTCATTATAGCTTTTTGCAAATAATTTCCCAAACATCGGCATGATGAAGCGGAAATAAAAGAAAAATAATTGTCTATAAATTGGCAAGGTCGGCTGAGATGTTTCAAGGCATGCTGCTATACCACCTGGTTTTAATACACGATTCATTTCTTTTAATACCTGAAGATAATCCGGAACATTTCGCAGCCCGAATCCGATGGTCACATAGTCGAACGAGTTATCCGGAAAAGGCAATTCCATCGCGTTTCCATGTATTAACGTTGCATGATTCAAGTTCATATCTTTGATTTTTTGTTCGCCGACTTTAAGCATATTTTTGCTGAAATCCAGTCCGACTACTTCCCCTTCAGGGCCAATTTCCTTAGCCAGCGCGATCGTCCAGTCACCCGTGCCGCAGCAAACATCTAATGCTTTTCGGCCTTTCTGGACATTCATTCTCCGCATCGTATCTTTTCGCCATCTTTTATGCATTTGAAAACTGATGACAGAATTCATCTTATCATAATTATCCGAGATTTTTTCAAAAACACCATGAACACGCTGTTCTTTAGATTGCTGCATAACTCTACCCTTCTTCCGCAAATGATTTTGCAACAGGTTGATGCTGATCCAAAATAGTTTGTATTCGTTCAGCGACCAATTCATTTAAAAGCGGAACCTTACTCTGTGCTTTAATTAATAACTGGATGGAATAATCTATATAGCGATCACATATATGAAGCAGATAGTTTTCTTGTTCAAGGGATAATTCTTTTGTACTGTGATCCTGTTTCGGAAAAGCTAATTTCTTTAGTGCATCAAAGACAACAGATGAATTTTCACTTCTAAATTGATCCTTTTCAAACATTAAACGCTTTATAAATAAGAAATTTGAGACTATGTCGTCCCAAACATTCACATGTAAATAACCAATTAATTTGATCAAAAGTGAACTTTCTATTTTCATGATGGAGTTCATAAGTTTATCAATTCCATCTACTTCTTTTTGATACAGGATTATTTTTTGGTCGTTAACGGTTTCAATTCCCTCCGCTAAAACACGTATAACATCGATTTCATTATGATTGGAAAGAAGTTTGTAGTAGAGACCGCTGTAGTATATGCCAGCTAATACGGTTAGCTGCCTATTTCTATGGTTTCTATCGCCTGTCATTGCATTGGTCACTTTTTCATGGGTATCAAGGGCGACCTGTAATAGCATCGTAGACGTTGCATAATTTTCTAGTTGAGCAAATGGAATATCGATATGATCTAGAACGGTGACAGCCATGAGTAGCTTATCTTCATCAATGACTGGTGCTTCAATATGCTGGGATAAGAAAGGATGATTAATATTTCCTTCTATTTTGTCCCTTACATGATCTAGTTTTTTTTGAAGGTTCTGCATGAAATCACCCTTGTTCCCCAAAATTCTTACTATGTAAAAAGTTCATTTTTTTAATCGTTGAAATTGTATACTATCCTCAAACAAATGCATTGACAATTATAACATAAAAGAATTTATTGTGGGCACGTTTAATTAAATATAAATTATTCTGTATTATTTACAATGGTCAACTTTCATAATTTTACACTGGTTATTTTTGTTTATGTTCGCTTTCTACTTCTCCATAAGAGGTTAGAATTTTAGCATGACCTCGTATTTTGATGGCTGATGTATGCTCCGTAAATTGTGCAATCATCACTTCACCTTTATCAAGCTTTTCTGAATGATGAAATCTAGTGTCTGTACCTCTAGTTAGACCAATCACATTAACACCATCATCAACTGCTTTTATTACAATATAGTCTGTCTGTTTACTTTCCATGTGATCACTTCCATTTCATGTATATAAATAATTCATTTTACAGATCTGACAAAGACATCTGCCATGAAAATATTCTTATGATTTTATCAGTGAAAGTACCTCAGCTCTTGCATTAACATCATCTGCTAAATTCCCTCTGACTGCCGTTGTCACTGTTTTAGAGCCAGGCTTCTTCACACCGCGCATAGTCATGCACATATGTTCAGCTTCTACAACAACCATCACACCATGCGGCTCTAATTTTTCCATGATTGCATTTGCAATAGTCGAGGTAATTCTTTCTTGCAGCTGCGGACGCTTCGCTACTGCTTCCACTGCCCTAGCAAGTTTGCTTAGGCCGGTAACCCTCCCATTTCTCGGGATGTACGCTACATGCGCTTGTCCATAAAATGGTACTAAATGATGTTCACACATTGAATAAAATGGAATATCTTTCACTAAAACTAGTTCTTCATGGTCTTCCCCAAAAACTGTCTCAAAATACTCTTTAGGATCTTGGTTCAAGCCCTCAAAGACCTCTTCATACATTTTCGCCACTCGTTTTGGAGTATCCAGTACTCCTTCTCTATTCGGGTCTTCTCCAATTGCTTCTAATATTAAACGCACCGCTTCCTCTATTTGGGCACGATTGACTTTTGACATGCTGCATCCTCCTTAGCCATATAAAATGGCCGCTATCTTCTTTTTACTGTCATATAACGATGAATGACACTGTACATAAGTATAACATTAACATATTAGCATAGTCATTTTCATTCAGGCAAAGATGAAGATTCGAATTTCTATTACATGAAAAAAGCCCACGCATAAACGTGAGCTTTTTATAAAAAACTATGCTTAAAGTACTCTTATGTAATTATTTTACTGCATCTTTAAGCGCTTTACCTGGTTTGAAAGCAGGCACCTTGCTAGCAGAAATTTCGATTTCTTCACCTGTTTGCGGGTTACGTCCTTTACGAGCAGCACGTTCACGAACTTCGAAGTTACCAAAACCGATTAATTGTACTTTATCACCGTCTTTTAAAGCATTTAAGATTGTATCAAAAACAGCGTCAACCGCTTTAGTTGCGTCCTTTTTAGAAAGTTCGCTTACTTCAGCAACTGCATTAATTAATTCTGTCTTGTTCATGCCTTTCACCTCCTCCCAAAAAGTTCAAAACTCAGTAACAATAGCACTTGTATCATCATTTTTTAACAAAATTACTGAATTCTATACGTAGAGACTAATCTTTGGTCCCGTAAACCCTATATTAAGTGTTTGAAATTTAAATTTCAACCATTTTTCCGTTAGAAACCTTTATATATAAGGCTTTTCTTACGCTTCAACAGTAATTCTGTTAAAAGATTATCATAATCATTTATGGTTATCAAGGAAATTTAGCGAAATAATGGTAATCTATTCATATTTCATGACATTTTTAGTATTTTTGTCGATAATTCTTGATATTTGACCCAATATCTCCTTTTTAAATAGTTGTTAAAATACACAAAAGAAGACCCCAAAATGGAGTCTTTTTCAATAAAATTATAGAATTATGGCAATTAAACCACCGGATCCCTCATTGATTATTCTTTCTAGTGTCTCTTTCAATTTATATCTTGCATTTTCAGGCATTAACGACAGTTTAGCTTGAATTCCTTCTCTAACGATAGAGCTTAAGCTGCGCCCAAAGATATCAGAATTCCAAATAGAAAGCGGATCATCCTCAAAATCTTGCATTAAGTATCTTACTAGTTCTTCACTTTGCTTCTCCGTGCCAATGATAGGCGCAAACTCGGATTCTACATCTACCTTAATCATGTGAATGGACGGTGCTACCGCCTTTAGCCTTACCCCAAATCTTGCACCTTGACGTATAATTTCAGGCTCATCCAGGCTCATATCTTCAAGTGAAGGAGCGGCAATACCATAGCCAGTCTGTTTGACCATTTTGAGAGCATCCGAGATCTGGTCATATTCTGCCTTTGCATGTGCAAAGTCTTGCATTAATTCAAGCAAATGATCTTTCCCGCGGATTTCAACGCCGACAATTTCCTTTAGGATGCTGTCGTATAATTCATCTGGTGCGAAAAGGTCAATCTCAGCAACCCCCTGCCCCATTTCAATCCCTGCTAAGCCTGCGTGATCAATGAATTCATACTCGCTAAACACACTGACAACCCTATCAACATCACGTAATCTTTTTATATCTTTAACGGTGTTCTTCACTGCCTCTTGATAGCTTTGACGAAGCCAGTGTTCTTCTTTCAACACCATTACCCAGCTAGGAAGATTGACGTTAACTTCAAGTACCGGGAATTCGTATAATGCTTCACGCATAACGCTTAATACATCTGTTTCTCTCATGCCTTCAACACTCATGGCTAGAACTGGGATATCATATTTTTCGGTTAATTCATTTCGAAGCGCTTCTGTGTTTGGGTGCTGTGGTTGAACACTGTTGATCACGATAATAAAAGGTTTCCCAACCTCTTTTAGCTCAGAAATAACTCTTTCCTCTGCTTCAATATAATCTGAGCGAGGTATTTCACCAATCGTTCCATCAGTTGTAATGACTACACCAATGGTAGAATGTTCTTGAATAACCTTCCTCGTTCCAATTTCTGCTGCTTCATGGAATGGTATTGGTTCTTCATACCAAGGTGTACTGATCATTCGAGGCCCATTTTCATCCTCGTATCCTTTGGCACCTGGTACGGTATAGCCAACACAGTCCACTAAACGAATATTTACATCCAAACCTTCTCCTACATGTACGGTAGCTGCCTGGTTTGGAACAAACTTAGGCTCTGTTGTCATAATGGTTCTGCCAGCTGCACTTTGAGGCAATTCATCTTGGGTACGAGCCCGATCAGCTTCATTTGCCATATTTGGCAGTACTACTAACTCCATAAACTTTTTTATAAAAGTAGATTTACCTGTTCGAACTGCTCCTACAACCCCTAAATATATATCGCCGCCCGTTCTTTCGGCAATATCTTTAAAAATATCTACCTTTTCCAAGTGATCCCCTCCTGAAATCCCGAGTAAGTGGGAGAATAATCTTTTCATCATATTGTATAGACAGTTTATATTTATGACGTTGTCCTACAATGTTATGACACTTTTCTAAGAAACAACCCCCTTCTTTTAAAAACCTCTCATCCGTATTTCATCTTTCATTACATACTTTTTTAATTTAATTTATAAAAAACAAAACCCTTCTCCTACAATATATTCTGAGGGAGAAGGGTTATGACTATTTCGATAAAAAGATTGGTTCTTTTGTGCTGGAATCGATTGTATACGGCAGCGAATAGGCAGGAACAAACATAGACTCTTCTATTAGAATACTCCTGATATCATCGCCTGGTTCGAAGTTATGGTTTTTATTTTGCATGATCTGGTATAAATCGCTCCGATAATCCACATAAATTTCTGCATCACCTGTAATAACATAAGAAAGATTCTGACTGGTAAATGGGCTTATGACAACCGGCTCCTCTTTAAAGCCCAGCTGTTCATAATCTAATGTATAAACATTTTCTGCTACCTTTTCTTTAAATGGCGGAAATCCCTGCATTTTAATTCTCAAATTCAAGTCCCTAATGGTCTCAGCAATCCTTAAATCAAATATTTTCACAGTTGGATTTGTTTCCACATCAATTAGAACATATTGGAATACACCGCCTGATTCATAAGCATTTCCTGGTGCTTCTGCAATATAGGCTGGTGCAATTTTGCTAAAATCAATTAGATACTTTTGATAGATGGGCGTATCCATCTCTTTTGTCTTGATTGGGAGAATCCCCCCGTTATCCTGCTGAAATTGGTCCACTGCTTTTTGTACCGATTCAACCTGATCAGCATAAGGCATTTGATTCTGCACAAGCTTGTCTTCAGGGTATGCGCATCCAGCTATAAGTGACATCACTGTGACCAAAATCAGGATTAGCACTGATTTTTTTTTCATTAAGATCAATCCTTCTAGTCTATGTATTTACTTAATCGGTCGGCCCAGTCATTACAACAAAGAAGATAATGATACCGGCTAAAACCATAAATATAAATGCTAAAAGTGAAAATATAAATTTGATTACACGATTCTGAAGTTTAAAACGACTAAAATAAACTAAAACAATGGAAATAAACATAAATCCCATTGATCCCAGTGAAATCCACATTTTCATCAAACTCGCCGACAATTGTATCCTCTCCTTTTTCCGAGAAGTATTATAACATACGAAATGATACTTTCATATGGAAAACCTCTGGTAACCATTTTGATACACAGAATATAAAAAAAGACTAAAGTAAGGCAGGGGCCTCCTTACTTTAGTCCAGTTCGACTAAATACTCCATCCAGCTATTCGTTACACCAGGTTGCTTCGTTGCATTGTATGCAGAGAAGGCTAATATCGCATCGTCGAAAGCCCATGTTTCCATAAATTCACTAAAATATTCTATCGAGTGTCTTCTAATAAATTGGTTAGGTCTTCCATCTCATTTGTTTTCCCACGCGACATAAGGGAATCTACTTCATCTTTTGGACTGCCGTTGTTAAATAAGACATTGTATAACGCCTCTGTGATCGGCATCGTGACCCCATATTTCTCAGCAAGCTGGAATGCCGCTTTTGTTGTTCTTACTCCCTCAACGACCATTCCCATGCTCTCCAGCACTTCTTCTAAGTTGTGCCCCTTACCTAATAAATTACCTGCCCGCCAATTTCGAGAGTGAACGCTTGTACAAGTCACAATCAAATCACCGATTCCTGTCAAGCCTGCAAATGTTAGCGGGCTTGCACCCATTCTCGTCCCCAAACGAGCGATTTCAGCTAATCCTCTCGTTATTAAGGCTGCTTTCGCATTATCTCCATATCCTAACCCGTCAGTAATCCCGGCCGCTAATGCGATGATATTTTTTAAAGCACCGCCAATTTCCACACCGATAAGATCCGGATTCGTGTATACCCGGAAATTTGTATTCATAAATAAATCCTGAACGTTCTCTGCCGCCTTCATATTCTTTGATGAAACAGTGACAGTTGTAGGATGCCGCAAGCTCACTTCTTCAGCATGACTAGGTCCTGAAAGTACAACTACATCCTTTAATTGTTCTTTAGGCATTTCCTCTTCAATCATTTCAGAGATTCGAAGCAGACTGTCAGGTTCAATTCCTTTACTGACATGTACAATCGTTAATGGCATCTCAATTACCTTGCATACCTTTTTTAGTACTTCCCGAATAGCTTTAGTTGGCACAGCCAAAATAATCGTTTCAATTTCTGTTAAAGCCTCATGCAAAGAAGAATACCCCACGATATTTTGCGGCAATGAAATTTCTGGCAGGTACCTTGAATTTGTATGGAATTGATTTATTTCTTGTACTTGTGTTGGGTTATGACTCCAAAGGCGGACTTCATGACCATTATCCGCAAGAACAAGTGCAAGAGCAGTCCCCCAGCTTCCAGCACCAATTACAGTAATTTTTTCCATAAAAACACACCTTTTCAACGGAACTTTACTTTATTATCTTATTACTTTCTCTCTCGAGCAATAATCTTTATGGGTGTCCCTTCAAAACCAAAGGCATCACGAATTCTATTTTCTAAAAATCGCAGATATGAAAAATGCATTAACTCCGGATCATTAACAAAAACAACAAATGTAGGAGGCTTTACAGCTACTTGTGTTGTGTAGTAGATTTTCAGTCGTTTTCCTTTATCCGTAGGAGTTGGGTTCATCGCTACAGCATCCATGATAATATCATTTAAAACGCTTGTTTCCACTCTTCTTGCATGATTATCACTAGCGATATCAATCATTGGAATTAATGTATGTATGCGTTTTTTTGTTTTTGCTGATAAAAAGACAATTGGAGCATAATCCAAAAACAGAAAATGTTCGCGAATGTTACGTTCAAAATCTTTCATCGTCTTTTCATCTTTCTCGACCGCATCCCATTTATTCACTACAATAACAATCGCTCTGCCTGCTTCATGCGCATAACCTGCAATTTTCTTATCCTGCTCAATAATCCCCTCTTCACCATCTAGGACAACTAAGACAACATCGGAGCGTTCAATTGCTCTCAATGCTCTGAGCACACTATATTTCTCGGTACTTTCGTAAACCTTGCCTTTCTTTCGCATACCAGCTGTATCAATAATGACGTAATCCTGTCCATTCACTTTAACCATTGAGTCAATCGCATCTCTGGTTGTTCCTGCAATATTACTAACAATTACACGTTCTTCCCCTAAGATGGCATTTACAAGTGAGGATTTCCCAACATTTGGACGGCCGATAAGTGAAAACTTAATGACATCATCGTCATAACGGTCCTTCTCATCCTTTGGAAAATGTTTGGCAGCCTCATCAAGAAGGTCACCTAAACCAAGTCCATGCGCACCTGAAATCGGAAATGGTTCCCCGAAGCCAAGTGAATAGAAATCATAAATTTGATCTCTCATATCGGGATTATCAATTTTATTCACTGCCAATACAATCGGTTTTTTAGCCTTATAAAGTATTTTCGCTACTTCTTCATCAGCAGCGGTTACACCTTCTCGGCCATTTGTTAAAAAGATAATGACATCTGCTTCATCAATGGCAATCTCTGCTTGTTGACGGATCTGCTCCAGGAAAGGCTCATCCCCAATATCAATTCCACCCGTGTCAATGATATTGAAATCATGAGTAAGCCATTCTGCTGAACTATATATCCGATCCCTTGTCACACCTGGTATATCTTCTACAATGGAGATTCGTTCTCCTACAATTCGATTGAAAATCGTTGATTTTCCTACGTTCGGACGTCCAACAATGGCTACTACTGGTTTCACCATGAACATCACCCTTTCTATCTTTATTCCCAATTCATATTTTACCTTTAGTTCATGTTATTAAAATTGTTTCAAGACAAATAAATAAATTTTTCTTTCATGAGTAAAAGAAACCCTTCTTATATAGAAGGGTCCAACTTTATTATACTATCAAAGTGAATTCTTCCAATCAAGGAAAAAGCTGCTTAGTGTTTTACAATCACATACGTTTCTTTCGTTAATGCATGGGCGATGCCATCTAGGATTGCTTCTAAATTCGCTGTAATCGTCTCCATTTCCTCTACACTATCACAATGAAATACAGCTGTACCACTAGGTACTTTCTTCGGATTAATCGTAATAATAGCAAGTATGTACTTATCTATCGACATATCATTGATTTCCCTCCTCTTTCATATTCCGTTCCGTCGGCATTCTAATGGCATTTTCAAGTGTAGGGACTTTTCCAATGATCTCGATTGCTTTTTCCACATCCTTATGCTGTGGAAGGACAAAAACCCCCACTCGTCCGTCATCTAAATCCCTTTTTGCCAAAGGAACAAGAGCTGGCGTACCCGAGTCTCTATACACCCCGAGTGCAGTGGAGACATCATGGAGAATAGCTTGCCTTTGACCTAAATTAGCAATGGTTGACCTTGCATTAAAATTTTTTGGTTTCAAGATAAAGCCCATCCCATATCTTAGGACCTCTTCTTGCCTTGCTGGTAACCCAATATTCATAATATAGATATTATCTACATATAACCCAGCTCCATCAAACCGGGGCTCTACAAATTCAATCTCAACAATATCGTCTAATCTTCCCCCAGACATTAATTTTTTCGAAACAAAAAATGTAATAACCCCCGCAGCTAAACCTACCCAAATATTAAAAAGTAAATAACCGAGTGTACTGACTAGTGAGCTTAAAATCACTAAATAATTTCTGCTCTCAAACGCGATGGCAATTCCTTCAATATAGGTTTTCCCTCTAGGAACCAGCTCATAACTGTCTAGCTCGGCTAATGTGTTTCTCTCCATATTCCGAACTTCCCTAAATTGAGATGCCGCAATTGTCAAAAAAGTAACAGCAGTAAAATCTTCTTCAAGAATGGATGGAACAACCAATGTTCCTAGCCCCGCAGCAATAAAACCCAATGCCACATGAATGATTTTTCCATGCAGATAAGTGGGATATTGACGGTAATCTGTTCTTAACATAAAAATCCTTGTCAAGGTTCCAATAACAACCCCAAAGATTATCGGTAGTGTATACTCACTCATGATTGTTTTTGTTTCTCCCCTTCTTGTTGACTAAAATATTGTTCAAAGAAAACAGATACAAATTTAAACCCGCTGATAATAAGCAGAAACGCCAAGCTAAGTGCCAAAACATCTAAAAATTGCATAGAACCAATTGGGTACGAGAAGGAAAATTTTCTTAACAGGAATCCATATAAAATATCCCCATGAATTGCACCGGCGACTAACGTTATCAGCCTCTGCTCTATATATTGGTGCATAATAATCACTAAATACACTAACAGAGCTGCCAGCATCCAGCTTCGGTTGAAGATTACCCAAACTGGATCATACAATTCAAATAATAGAAATGTTGCATATGATATCATCACAATAAAAGATGTAAAAATAACATATAATCTCCTCCCCGTTGTTTGCTTGGCAATCACAGCATATGTTACTAAAAGCACAAAAACAGTTGTCATGGATATTTCAAAGTCCAGCAAAACAATGGAATTTAAGGATAGAATAATGGCAATGAGCAGATAAAGAGATATTTTCAAACGTTTTATATGCCGATTCATAAAAAAGGTAGATATAATCCAGAACAACCAAAAAAGCCAATAAAAGTAAATGCCTTCCACGCCTACACCTCCTATCATTTCCATTATGGCTCATGCTTATGTACTTTAACCTGATGATGAATAATCTTTTATAAATGAACCATGTTAAAGTAAGGAGGTGTGCAAATGGGAAAAGATCGTCAAACAAGAAAATTAAAAAAAGAAGGCCGTGTTGAGTCGGATCGAGATCAGGCTCTCCATTATCCAGGATCAACAAAAATGTCAAGCCCTGAAGAAGCACGATCATTGAATGATAATAAATATAGTTAAAACCTCATGAAATTAATTAGACAAAGAAAAAAGCTCTAACGCATTGATGAATGCGCCAGAGCTTTTTCTTTATCTACAACTAAATTGCTTTGTACTAATGCCTCTTTCATTTAACCAGTGATGCGTTTCTCCTGATATAATAAGCGGAACGGATTGTAAGTCAGGAACAGTTACTGCTCCAAGAGCCGTCATCATAAACCTGATTTCATTAAGGATTATATTGATTTCTTCTATCAACTTCTCATGTCCGCTCTCCATTAATACTTTCAAAAACCTTCCAGCCAATCCTGCTGCATTTGCTCCAATTGAAAGTGCTTTAACGATATCAAGGCTATTTTGAATACCGCCGGACCCCAAAATAAATAGCTCCGGACAGCGGCTCCTAGCTTCTATAATCGAAATGGCCGTCGGAATTCCCCATTCATTAAAGAATGAAAGCAGATGGTCCCTTCTCTCATTCTCCACTTTAGCAAAATTGGTTCCTCCATAGCCGCCAACATCAACAGCTGTCACACCCACAGATTTCAATTTTTGAACAGTTTCCATGCTCATTCCAAAGCCAACCTCTTTTACGATCACAGGAACCCCTGACTTGTTAACAATGTTTTCAATTCTAGTTAAAGCGCCGGTAAAATCACGATCTCCTTCAGGCATTGTTAATTCTTGAATCGTATTCAAATGGATTTGAAATGCATCTGCTCGTACCATTTCAATAGCCGTAAGCGCCTGGTCGACTGTGGCTTCACTGCCTAAGTTGGCAATAATCGTACCATTTTCATTTTCTTTTCTAACAATTTTATAGGTATACGCTTCAGATGGATCTTTTATTGCAGACATTTGCGAACCAACTGCCATTGGTATGTTCGTTTCCCTGGCAACGATTGCTAATTTTTGATTAATCTCTAGTGTTGTTTGTCCACCGCCGCCTGTCATGGCATTGATAAAAATTGGCGAACTTAATTCAAGTTCGCCAATTTTTGTACTTAATTCAACCTGTTCTACTGAACAATTCGGTAAGCCCTGGTGAACAAACGTGATTTCATCAAAACCAGTAAGTCTACTCTGACCAGTATTTAATGAATGCTGAATATGATCCCATTTTCGTTTTGATCTCGTCACATCTATCACCATTTATTTTTTTAAATTCTTTAATTGATCTCCAATCATTTCACCTAACTGGAACCCTTTTGTTTCCTCTGGCATTTCATAATCCGTAAAGTTATCCGGCTCTTTTTCTTCCAGCTCTTTAATGCTTAAAGAAAGACGTTGATCCTCTTCATTTACATCAAGAACTTTAACTTTAACATCCTGACCTTCTTGAAGTACTTCATGAGGAGTACCGATATGTTTATGAGAAATTTGAGAAATGTGTACCAAACCTTCAACAGCAGGGAATACTTCCACAAATGCACCGTATGGTACGAGGCGCTTCACAACTCCGTCAAGCACAGCCCCTTTTGGTGCTTTTTCAGAGATATTTGCCCATGGTCCAGGTAATGTTTCTTTAATGGACAACGAAATTCTTTCATTATCACGATCAACTTGAAGAACTTTAACTTGAACCTTTTGACCTTCTTCCACTACATCTGATGGCTTTTCAACATGTTCATGAGACAATTGTGAAATATGAACAAGCCCATCTATGCCGCCGATATCAACGAATGCACCAAAGTCCGTAATTCTTTGTACGGTTCCATCCAAGACTTGACCCGCTTCAAGAGAATCAAGGATAGCTGATTTTTGTTTCCCTTTCTCCTCTTCAACCACTGCACGGTGCGAGAGAATCAAGCGATTTTTCTCTTGGTCTACTTCAATAATTTTAAATGTCAGTACACGGCCTTTATAATCAGAAAAATCTTCAACGAAGTGTGCTTCAACTAATGAAGCTGGAACAAATCCTCTTACACCCAGATCTACCACTAGACCGCCTTTTACAACATCCTTTATTTCAGCTTCAAACACTTCACCTGTCTCAAACTTTTGCTGAAGCTCATCCCATGCTTTTTTAGCATCCACTTTTCTTTTAGACAAAATTAAAGCTTCTTCTTCTACTTTTAATACTTCTAATTCTAATTCATCGCCTTCAGAAACAGCATCACTTGCTTTCTCCACATGTAAACTAGATAGTTCACTAATCGGTATGATCCCATCAAGCTTGCTGTCTTGAATATTAACGATAACCTGTTTTTCTTCTACTTTTGTAACTTGACCCTTTACACTGTCACCAATCTCAAAATTCTTAACCTCTACTTGATTCATCTCTTCGGACATATGTACTCCTCCTTAATCCAATGACTACTCTATAATAGTTTAGCTCAAGTAAAAACACGAGTCTCTTTTAATAAACTTCTTATAAATAAGCACTTTTGTCAAGCAAATACATCTTTGAATCTACCTATGCTTATTTATTAGTTCTCCTATTTCCGCCATGATGATTTCAGTTGCTTCCTCTGCCGAAACCTTTTTTTGACGGAGTTCAGCCATATCAATCGGCTTCCCATAAACAACCTTCAACCTAGAAAAGGCTTTATATGGGCCGATAATAGCACAAGGCACGACGTCGGCATCTGTTCTTAACGCGAAGAAACCGGCACCTGCAAGCCCTTTGCCTAATTCACCTGTTTTACTTCGAGTCCCCTCAGGAAACAACCCTAACACTTTTCCCTCTTTTAAGATCGCTAAACCTTTCCTTAATGCCTCCCTGTCACTCATTCCCCTTTTCACAGGGAAGGCATTCAAATGAGGGAGCAGCTTCCCAAGTGCAGGGACGGAGAAAAGTTCATCTTTCGCCATGAAGTGGATTGGTCTTGGGGCTGTTATTCCAACGATTGGGGGATCGAAATTGTGAATATGATTCGTACAAAGAAGCACTCCCCCTTCTTTAGGGATATTTTCTCTTCCTATTACTTCCATTCGGTAGATCGGCTTCATGAATCCATATACAACCGATCTGGCAAATGCATATATAGACAACTTCATCGTATCCTTTCCAAAGCTAAATCCATGATTTCTTCGACTACTTGGTCAATTGTCTTCGATGTGGTGTCTATTTCAACAGCATCGACAGCTTTTTTTAATGGAGCCACTTCACGTTCCGAATCCAGTTTGTCACGATTAGCAATTTCTTCTTTCAATGTCTCTAGATCTGCAGGAAAACCTTTCAGTTGATTTTCTTTAAATCTACGTAGAGCACGTTCTTCAACGCTTGCTAATAGAAAGACCTTTACCTCTGCGCCTGGGAGGACATGTGTCCCGATGTCCCTGCCGTCCATGACAACTCCGCCGTTTGCAGCTAAGCTTTTCTGCCTCTTCACCATTTCTTCTCGAATCAGTCTATGCTTTGCTACAATCGATACAGTATTTGTAACCTCTGAATTTCTAATTTCTGCAGTTACATTATTGCCATTCACATAGACAAGCTGTCCCTCCTTGCTAGGTTCCAGCTTGATAGTAGTGTCATCTAAAACGCTCATTAACTCAGCTTCATTCTGGAGGTCCACTTTCTTTTGTATCGCTAGGTAAGTTAACCCTCTATACATGGCACCTGTATCTACATAAATATAACCTAATTTACTGGCAACAATTTTCGCAACGGTACTTTTCCCTGCAGCAGCAGGTCCATCTATAGCAATAGAAATTCTTTTCATAGTTCCTCCTAGTAATTTCAATGGATGTATGTGTTATTCTAGTATTTTCTGCTCCCACCTCATTACTGCCATAATCATAAAATCTCCAACTTTATTTTACCATATGTAGCCATATTCAACTTAGTAGTAAGTACATTTTTTATTAATTTACACAAAAAAAGCAGGAGTAACCTGCTTTTTATCTTAAAATTACTATTATGAGCTGCTCTCATTCCTTATCTTGGCTGCCATTAAACACTTGCAGCAGTTCTGAGAAATTATTTTCCGTTACCCCCTCGTACTGCGTAATCTCTTTTAACTCTGGAAATGTATTTAACCTGTGAAAGAAAAATTGCGTGACCAGTAGAAAAACGAACTGAACAATAATTATTTTGATAATAATCCTTTCTATCGTCTTCATATAACCTCCAAATGCTAACGGCTTCTATCGTTATCATTATCGGTGGTCCTAGACGAGATTATTCACATTCTATAATCCTTTTTTACGAATCATCAACTGTCTGTCAAAAGTAAACCGCAGCAGCATCTGCCGGTCATTTGGACTTACTTCTAAAAATTGTATCGAAACTTTATTTCTTCTTTCATCTAAAGGAATCACCCTCACGATTTTACTGTGAAATTGCTGATAGTGATATTCTCCATTCTGCATAGGCAAGACAAGCCAGCAGTTTATTTTCATACCTGAGTTTAAATTAATCTTATTGGAAGTAATAATTGCTGCACCGCCAGCACTTATATCATCAGTGACCGTTACAAACGGCTTGAATTCAAAACTGGTTGGATGAACGGCAATATCCACTGATGTTTCTACCCTGACATATTGACGGCGCTGAATTTTAATATATCGTTCACTGCCAGGATCACTTAAGATTAACATTGGAATATTTTGCTTGACTCTTCCCAGTACCTCTGTTTCAAATAAGTAGACAGAGCCCGTTTTGTCAACAAAGGAACATTTTAACTGTGTACCATCTATTAAGAAGGCTGTTTTATTCGTTTGTAAATTGATCGGATAATCTATATACAGATGCTGGCCCTTTCTTTCTGCAAGCTTGCATTTATATTTTTCAAGTTTATCACTGAACTTCACTTCAAGGGTTAAAACGTCACCGATATTTATCATCACTATCACACTTTCCATTAATTCAAAAATCATACTATTTTACTATATTATGCCATGACTTCTAAGACATTCGCAATATAAAAAAAAGCTGTCGAGGGATCCCGACAGCTTTTTACGCAGCAAACTTTAAACTACATCTTCATAAACAGGTTCTGCATTCTGCAATTTTTCTACTTTCTCTTCAACACCACTTTCAGCATTAATGAAAATTCGGTATGTGTCATTTCCTAATGTCCCTAAGATCTCATGGCAGAGAACTTCTTCATTTAAATCATTTACGATGACAGCCAGTCCTTCTTGCATGACCTTAACATTCGGGTTAATTTCTTTCCTAGCTTGCTGTGCTGTAAGGGCTGGCTTAGGTACTTCGCGAACATGATGAGATTTTAAGTATTCATCAGCCGAAAAACCAATTATACTGCCATTATCAAGAGCAACCTTTACATGTATCGCATCAGGGTAGACGCGGACATCATTCTCATTCGTAACAAAGGTAAATACACCGACATTATCATATTGAGTGCTTTCGAATAAATCTAAATTCTCAAAATCATTATCTTTTAAAAATTTAACTGCTTTATTGCTAGCTTCATTCAAGCTTATTTTCTGCTGGTCCACTTCCCTTGATAGAAGGTACCAGATAGGATAGCCGCCTTTTTTAGTTATGTCCATGTTTGCATCTTGTTTTGTCTTTTTGTTTGTAATGGCAACACTGTAGAAACCAAAATCCGAGCCCTTTCCATTTTCTGTTACCTTTACTTCCGCGTTTTCGCCAAATCCGCTGTATTTCCTTGCTATTTGTGCTGCTTCTTTTTCCGTTATAGCTTCACCTTCTAGATACTTATACTGATCATCATCCTTTTGCATATTGACAAAAGTTGGACCCATCTCTGAATCAGAATAACTCTCAACTGTTTTTTCAACGGTCTTAAATCCATCAATAATCGTATTGTCTAGCGGCTGCTCCTCTGAGGCAAGGGCTAGCTCTACATCCATCCAGCGCAGATTATTCTCAAGTACCATATGCTGAACGGTTCTTAATTCTTTTTGAATATCCGCAGATTGCTCGTACAGCCCTGTTAGTGTTTTATATTCTTCATCTGTTAACGGTTCTTTATCTAGGTCACGAACTGCTGTACGATAACTAAAGTCTCCAATTTTCGCTAAGAATTCTTCTGTTTTATTAAAAGGCAGTAAAGTCAATGGAAGTTGACCTACGTCATTATGGGCTTGGGATGTTATTCTCCAAACTTCAGCCAGTGTTGGTGAAAGAGACTGTCTGGAATTCATCGCCAATGTGGTTCCAATCTTGTCATGAAGCAAATCAATTTCATAAGTTAAATCATGAAAAGCTCTTTGGTAGTTGTTTTCTGCATTAATTAAAATAGCATTTTTCTCCCTATGCTCCTGGTAGCCCCAAAATGCTGTACCAGCAACTCCCAAAACTAATATTCCTATTAGAATTCCTCTAAGCATTGTACTCACCTCTTTATTTACAGAATATATGTTTACCGATCTTCTTAATCTGCGGTCTAGTCCAAATCCAACCGCTTGTGGCTGTGTCAGGATTAAAATAATAGAGAGCATTTCCAGTAGGATCCCAGCCATTTATTGCATCCAACACTGCTTTTTTGGCCTGCTCATTCGGAGTCAACCAGATTTGCCCATCAGCAACTGCCGTAAATGCTCTCGGTTCAAAAATCACACCTGATGCGGTGTTTGGAAAAGTCGCACTTTCTATCCTATTTAAAATGACAGCAGCTACAGCAACTTGTCCGATATAAGGTTCTCCTCTTGCTTCTCCATAAACAGCATTCGCCATCAATTGAATATCATTTTGAGAAAATCCAGTTGGAACATTAGCAGCAGTCGGTTTTTGCGCCTGCGCTTGGTTCTGGGTTTGTGCTTGATTTTGATTAGCAGCAGGCGGTTGCTTTTTCTGAGTTTGCGGCTGGCTAGTTTGAGGTTGTTTTCCTCCGCCAGTTTGCGGTGCTTTCTTCTGTTTATCTAAGTCCACACCACCATAATGAGTAAAATCATTCCCTTTGTTTATTTGTTCTTTCACGTGCTGTTCATTATATTTAGTCGCTTTCACTAGCTTGTTCTTCGTTTCTTGCCCTGCCAGACCATCAATAGGCATTCCAAATTCATATTGAAAATTTCTCAGTGCCCAATAAGTACCCCAGCCAAAGACACCATCAATTTTCCCATTGTAAAATCCTAGATATTGCAGGCGGGATTGTAACTCAATTACGTCATCGCCTACTGCCCCATGTTGAATGACTTGATTAGAGAAAGCACCTGCCTTATGCTGCTGCATACTTACAGGAACACAAATCATACATACGGTAACAATGATAAAGACTTTCAGTACAAACATTTTTCTGCTCATTGATCAACACCCCCAGCGAAGAATTTCTTAATTAAGCCTATTTTTTGTAGAAGCTGGGTTTTTATACAAGAACAATAACAAAAACCCTCCAATTACAATTGAAGGGTTTTATCTACCGTGATTTTACTACTGCTTAATAATCGAGCCATTTTAACCTTCCGAAGAGCTAACCACCATAAAAAAATCATAAAAGGAAGCATAAAGAACACCCAATATTCAAAGGAAATAAGAATATAGTCATAAATGCCATGAAAGAAGAAAGGGAGAAGGAGAGAAAGACTGATCCATTTTCGGTTGGAGAACTGGCTGAACTTGCCTTTTCCTAAGTAAAAGCCCATAATAACACCAAATAAAGCATGGCTTGATACAGGCAATAACGCTCTTCCTATCGCATGTTCAACCCCGTGGGCAACCAAATATAAAATATTTTCAGCAGTGGCAAATCCTAAGGAAACGGCCACTCCATAGACAATTCCATCATACGGTTCATCAAATTCAACATGTTGGTATACCGTGTAAAACAATACAAACCATTTAAAAAACTCTTCTAGCAGACTGACTGAAAAAAATGCATGACTCCATTCATTTTGCACCAGATTTTCTACATCAATTACATACTGTATAAACATGATAGGAAACACAAGAAGTGCACCAAAAATAAAAGCTCTTGATACGACAGAAATAGGCTCAGAATCATATTCATCTTTTAAATAAAAGTAGCTTAATAAAGCTAAGCCGGGAGCGATTCCGGCCGACAATATCCCCAGCATCATCTGTCCTCATTTCAATCTATTTTCTACATTCTAATCGTATCATGATATAGATAGATTGAAAATGGATTTATTTAGGTTTATATGGTTAAGATTCTTTATAGGTGGAACTAAACCTAAAAGGAGGAAAAAATGAAAAAGAAGATTTTAGTGATACATACTGGGGGCACTATTTCCATGAAAGAGGACTCGGAGACTGGTACAGTCACACCTGGAAAAAAAAACCCTCTCACAGAAAGTACCAACCAGTTATTAAATTTGGCCGACTTAATCGTCGTAGAGCCCTTCCACTTGCCATCACCTCATATTACGCCGAAGGAAATGCTGCAGTTAAAAAAGATCATTGAGGAAAAAATGAATGAAGATTTAACCGGAGTTGTGATAACACATGGAACAGACACATTAGAAGAAACTGCATATTTTCTAGATTTAACATTAAATACACATCTTCCTATAGTCGTAACAGGAGCAATGAGATCCAGCAATGAAATAGGGGCAGACGGACTTTATAATTTAATTTCATCAATCCGGGTGGCAATTGATGAGGATTCTAAAAATAAGGGTGTTTTGGTGGTCTTAAATGATGAGATTCACACAGCTAGAAATGTCACAAAAACACATACAAGCAATATTTCAACCTTCCAAAGTCCACAGTATGGACCAATAGGCATCATTACAAAAAGAGGTATTTTCTATCACCATACCCCTACAACCAGAGAATTTTATGATATTGAAGATATCTCTAAAAAGGTTGTGCTAATTAAGAGTCATGCCGGCATGGATTCATCACTGCTTTTTGCCATTAACCAATTAAATTTTGAAGGAGTTGTGATTGAGGCACTTGGACAAGGCAATCTTCCTCCTGCAACAATACCTGGTATAAAATCATTAATTGCCAATGGTATCCCAATTGTCCTCGTGTCCCGTTGTTTCAATGGATTTGTCCAAGACACATATGCCTACGAAGGCGGGGGAAAAAAATTAAAAGATTGCGGAGTGATTTTCTCTAACGGCTTAAACGGTCAAAAAGCGCGGCTGAAATTGTTAATTACGCTGGCGAAAACAAATGATTTAAATGAGATTGAGAAAATGTTTCAAGCCTAGAAGTCTGTCTTTTTTGAAAATAGAGGAAGGACTGATCTTTCAAAAGATCAGTCCATTTCATTGCGCTTAATTTCTTGTGATATCAGGTCTCCATGGAATCGGCCATTTTCAATAAAGATTTCATTTGCATTATTCCCTGCTGCAATGACACCGGCAATAAAAATTCCTTTTACATTCGTTTCCATCGTATTTTCATTAAAAATAGGTCTTCCCGTTTGTTCATCAATATTTACCCCCATACTCTTTAAAAATTGATGGTCCGGGTGATAACCTGTCATCGCAAAAACGAAGTCATTCTCAATTTGTTTTTCTTGTCCTTCTTTTTCATAGATTACTTTGTCTTGTTGAATTCTTTTAATTACCGCATTGAACTCCATCTTGATGCTGCCATTTCGAATTAAAGCCTCAAACTCAGGTAAAATCCACGGCTTAATACTCGGGGAAAACTCCGAACCACGATAAATCACGGTTACCCGGCTGCCTGCCTTCACCAGTTCGATCGCTGCATCAACGCTAGAATTTTTCCCTCCAACTACCACAACATCTTTATCAAAATATGGGTGAGCTTCTTTAAAATAATGGTATACCTTTGGGAGGTCTTCTCCTTGAACACCCATTAAGTTTGGATGGTCATAATATCCGGTAGCAATGACTACATATTGACAGCTATATTCCTGTTTATCCGTCTTAACCGCAAACTGTTGACCTTGTTTTTCCACCTTTAACACTTTCTCATAGGCTTGTATACGTAACTCTTTCCTTTTTACAACTTCTCGATAATAAACGAGTGCTTGATTTCTTTTCGGTTTATAATTTTCTGTTACAAACGGAACGTCCCCTATTTCTAATTTCTCACTAGTGCTAAAGAATGTTTGATGTGTAGGGTAATGATAAATCGCATTGACGATATTTCCTTTTTCAATTACTAGAGGGTTTTTCCCGATGTTCTTTAACGCAATAGCTGCCGCTAACCCACAAGGACCTCCGCCTATAATAATTACATCTTCTTGTTTCATTGCGATGTTCACTCCTTAAATCCGAATACATGTTTTTTACCTATTTTATTTTACATGAAAATTGAATATTATCGTAAAAAAATCTCCCATCAATGATGACAGGAGAATGTTAAGATCATTAATCTTACTATACGGCATTAAATCCAGCCTCTGAATCTTGAGGCTTCAGCCATTTTTCGCACCCCGACCATATATGCAGCCAAACGCATATCAACACGGCGGGTAGTAGCTGTTTCGTATATATTATTAAAAGCCTTTACCATGACTGCTTCAAGCTTTTCATCCACTTCTTCTTCTGACCAATAATATCCTTGATTATTCTGTACCCATTCAAAATAGGATACCGTTACACCTCCGGCAGATGCTAATACATCCGGTACAAGGAGAATACCGCGGTCAGTTAGAATTTGTGTACCTTCTAAAGTGGTTGGTCCATTTGCTGCTTCTACCACTATTTTAGCTCTAATATCATGGGCATTTTCTTCTGTAATTTGATTTTCAATTGCTGCTGGTACAAGAATATCACAATCTAATTCCAACAGTTCTTTATTGGTAATGGTATTGTTAAATAACTTTGTTACAGTTCCAAAGCTATCGCGCCGGTCCAATAAATAGTCAATATCCAGACCATTCGGGTCATGCAGTCCGCCATATGCATCTGATATACCGATTACCTTAGCTCCTGCATCATGCATAAATTTAGACAGATAACTTCCTGCATTTCCAAACCCTTGGACCACTACTCTGGCACCTTGCAAATCAATACCCTTTTTCTTAGCTGCTTCTCTTATACATATTGTAACACCCTTGGCAGTAGCAGACTCTCGTCCGTGTGAACCACCAAGTACAAGTGGTTTTCCTGTAATAAAACCAGGGGAGTTAAATTCATCTATTCGGCTATACTCATCCATCATCCATGCCATGATCTGTGAGTTTGTGAAAACATCTGGTGCTGGAATATCTTTTGTGGGACCAACAATTTGGCTGATTGCACGTACGTATCCACGACTTAATCGTTCTAATTCACGAAAGGACATATCCCTTGGATCACAAACAATGCCGCCTTTTCCTCCTCCATACGGCAAATCTACAATCCCGCATTTCAAACTCATCCAGATAGAAAGGGCCTTTACCTCTTTTTCCGTTACGTTCGGGTGGAATCGAATCCCCCCCTTGGTTGGTCCGACTGCATCATTATGTTGAGCTCGATAGCCTGTAAAAACTTTTACAGATCCATCATCCATTCTTACAGGAATTTTAATCGTCATTAACCGCAAAGGTTCTTTTAATAGTTCGTAGACTTCTTCTGGGTATCCAAGCCTATCTAACGCATGATGAATAACCGTTTGAGTTGACTTTAATACGTCAAGTTTATCTTCCTGATTTCTTTGTTCTTTACCTTTCTCGGCAACCATTAATAATCCTCCTAAAAAATCACTCTGCGGTTGTGTCCGCTTTCAGTCACAAGTATACACCTTTCGTTTTTTTATGCAATAAAAAACCATGAATTTTGCTATCAAATGAAAACGCTGTCACCCAACTTGAACAAACTGGTTTTTGTAGTTCCTTTTCCCGTATCCCTTACTATTTAAACCGTTATTCTCCTGAATAGGTACGTAACCATTTCGGTGACGAAGGAAAGATGTTCTAAACTTATGTTTTACCCAATTTAACTAAATATATCATTTTATTTCTTTTTATATTGAATAGCCTGTCTTATAAAAAAAAGACTGCATGCTAAAAAAATTTAACAAGAGTCTCCACTGCCTTTTCTTTAATGATTACAATTCCATATTCATTTAACCGATGTATGCTCTCTAGCGAAGCATTCCCATATTCGCACATATTCGCAATGATCCCGTCTTTTACTAATAGAGGATCTTCTTTTACAAAAAAGAAATACGTTTGATTCATAAAATAAAGAGTACCATTTAGAAAATTCATGGATGCCAAACGTTTAGATAACTGAATAACTTCTTCAATATCAGTAAATTCAAATAAGATCACATTATTACTTTGGTCAGTGACCTGCATATTAATGAATCCGTCATCGATCAGAAGCTCATCTTCTTGATCTTCTTTTGTTACAATCATAATCATTCCTTGTGCATGGATCGAAAAAATCTCCACAGCAACCGCACCTTGAAAGTTCACTCCTAATTCTTCACTTGCCTCTTCAAGCATCTCGTGAAACAGCTGGTGCCATTTCAAGGAGTCTTTCCAGATATCCTCTTTCGTTAATCCACGTTCTGACAAATCGTCTGATGTTAGAAAGATTTTTATTTTATTGAATGTTAATCGTTCAATGCGCATACCTTATGCCCCCTAAAGCGACAACTCTTGGTTTAGTGTATGAAGGAAGTAAAGGATGGTGAGTCATCAATTAGGGGTTTTTTCATTCATCTCCATATTTTATCGTAATGAAGTGAGTTTCTGCTTTAGCACCAAGTCTAAAGGGCAAAGCAGTTGTGCCATAGCCATTGCTCACAAGCAAAGTACATTTATTGTATTTTTCAATTTTCCCCTTTTCATAAGGACTAAATCCTAACAAACGAATTTGTCCCCCGTGCGTATGACCGCTCAACACGAATGAAATCCGATCTGTTTCATTAACTTTATCAATAATTTTTGGATTATGACTGACTAGTACTTTAAAACCTTCATCACCAGCATCCTGGAGTGCGAGGTGAAGACGCTCTCTTCCTTTCGTCATGTCATCAACACCTAAAAGTATAAAGCGATCTCCTTCTTCGGACTCAAAGGAAACCGCGGTGTTATCCAATATTTTAACTCCATATTTTAACAATAGTGCATCGATAATGCGCTGATCGGCCTCATAGTCGTTATTTCCCCAAACAAAATAAACGATTCCAAGTTCCCTCAGTTTTTTAATATTTTCTTCAACTCTTTCGAGCGGCACGCCTTTTTCTAATAAATCTCCGCCAATGATAACCATGTCAACCTTATCTTTAACTTGATTAAGCAAATTACTGGTTATAACACGTTTATGTATATCAGAAATAAAAAAGATCTTTACTTCTCCAAAGCTTTTTGGAAAATTAGGAAATGTTACCTCCTGATAAAGGACTCTGTCCGCATTTGCCTCTTTATACATATAAAGTAATAACCCTGCCCCTACGAGACCCATCACTAAAACCGCTGCTATCATAAGTCCTCCCGATTGCTTTTTAATCTTTTACCATCTTAAACTTTTGAAAATCTAATGAAATAATACCATAAAGTATAGAAAAACAGAAAAAAACTGTAGTTTGCCAGAATCCAGATAAAAATAATAGCACAAAGCTAATCATCACTAAAGGGGGCATTATATGTTCAATAAATGAAGCTTTTCTATACCCAATCATTAATTCTGCGGCATTACTAATCAAGTCTGCCTTCAGTAAAAAACCGATAATAAAGAATACAGAAGCTCCAAAAAATCCTAAAGGATTGAATAGAAACTCCACAATAAGGTCCGACGGGTGAAAAGGGTTACTGAACGGCACACATTTAATAAATAAAAAGCCGCATAAATAACCTAAAACTAACTTAATTAGTTTTTCTAACATGAAAAAGCCCCCCTCCTTACAATGTATGAGGGTGTTTGAAATTATTGCCAAGTTTAGCAGGCACATATTTCTTCCCCATGTTCATTTTTTAATTTATACACAGACATGATTTAATCATATCTGTCATAAGTTACATTGACGCATGAAAAATTAGGAGGGCATTTATGTTTACACTTTATAAAACTTATCAACCTTATGCCAGTCCATTTGACCCCTGTAAACCCATTAAAGTGAAGACTTACTCTACTCCGCCAAATTTATATATAGGATTTCAACCACCTAATTTCCCACAATTCACGCCGATGGAGGCTTTAAGAGCAGGAACCCTATGGAAACCTTTTTATGATCCATATTACAACCCATATGAGAAAGCTTCTAAAGGAGGCTATCCATCATGAAACAGCTGCCTGCAGAATTTTACCAATTGATGGAACAACTCCAAGCTGTTGACTTCGTTCTTGTAGAGCTTACTTTATATTTAGATACCCATAACGGAGATGCGGAAGCCATTAAACAATACAATCATTACGCTAAAGAAAGAAAAAAATTAGTAAAAGCGGTAGAAAGCATTTATGGACCATTAATGCCTTTTGGACATAGTTATGCAGGTCAACCATGGAATTGGGATGACTCTCCTTGGCCGTGGCAGGTATAAGTAGTATTTTTCAAGTGTCCCTGATGTGAATCATTCTAAACTAGTTCTACTTAATAGGAGGGATAAGAAATGTGGGTGTACGAAAAAAAGCTTCAATACCCTGTTAGGGTCAGCTCATGTAATCCAAGATTAGCTAAATTTTTAATTGAACAATATGGCGGTGCAGATGGGGAACTAGCTGCAGCTCTTCGATACTTAAATCAACGCTACACGATCCCCGACAAAGTAATCGGCCTCTTAACAGATATTGGTACAGAGGAATTTGCTCACTTAGAAATGATCGCGACAATGGTATACAAGTTGACAAAAGACGCTACACCCGAACAAATGAGGGATGCTGGTCTTGATGCACATTACGCCAATCATGATAGCGCTCTATTCTATCATAATGCTGCAGGGGTTCCGTGGACTGCTTCCTATATCCAAGCAAAAGGTGACCCAATTGCCGATTTATATGAAGATATTGCTGCAGAAGAAAAAGCAAGGGCTACTTATCAATGGATTATTAATATGAGTGATGATCCAGACCTAAACGATGGTCTCAGATTCTTAAGAGAGCGTGAAATTATCCATTCACAGCGCTTCAGGGAAGCGGTAGAAATACTTAAAGAAGAGAGGGATAAGAAAAAGTTCTTTTAGTTGCCTCGGAAGCAGCATTTGCTTTGCTGCTTCTTCTTATTTATTTTCATGGAATAGATTAATATCAAAATTTTCTTTCATCATCTCAAAAACAAGATGTCGGTTATTCCAGGCATCTTCCTTTTTCCATAAATCCTTGCTTTTGTCAATAATTTCACATCTTAACGCATGGTATTCTTTTTCAGCCTTGTCCCT
This sequence comes from Robertmurraya dakarensis, assembly GCF_900156875.1. Classification (GTDB taxonomy): domain Bacteria; phylum Bacillota; class Bacilli; order Bacillales; family Cytobacillaceae; genus Robertmurraya; species Robertmurraya dakarensis. Next base: position 2,070,932 of record NZ_LT707409.1, read on the forward strand.
TTTTTCTTTTAGAAGATTCATAAATCCATAGCAGCCAACAATAAAAGCAAGGGCATAAAAATTAACAGAATGATCTACATAGGCTGAAAACATCGATGAAAATGAATAAGAATAAGGAGTAATAATAACCTTGTATAAATAATAAAAGTAAAAAAACGAACTAAAAACGGTTGCCCACATCACAAGCAAATGCCTAAATTTAAGTGTTTCATATTTTTGCTTCTTCTCTACCACTTTTTGAAGCATTTGTTTTGTTGCCGGATCTGTTCGTTCATCTAGTGTAATGATTGATTTTTCCATACCGCATTTCTCCCCTCCCTTAACCACTATATGCTTCCGTCCATCAATTATGTCCAACCCCTTAGGAAATTGAAATAAAAAACAGCCCCAGAATGGAGCTGCTTTTAACGAGTTACTGAACTGGAATTTTTAAGGTTTGGCCAACAATTATTTCATTTCCCTTTAATCCATTTGCTTTTTGTATTACAGGAATCCCCGCTTTTGAACGGTAATATTTCATCGATATACTATATAAAGTATCATTGGGGTGTACTCTATGATATTTATATTCTGGTGCATCCTTGCCACTCCCGCTGGATTGATAAGAATTTTTATCGTCCCCCCCAGTACGAGGTGCTAATGAATCGGTTATGTCGGATTCTTTATTCATATCATTCTGGTCAGTTTTATCCGTTAAGGGGTCTTCCTCGATGATCTCATCAACAGCCTCTTCTTGTGAAGAATGATCCTCCAATCCATTCTCGACTTCGACCATCTCATAATCAGATCTCCCATTACTCACTTTTTCTACATTGCCTTTCTTTTCACTTTCGAGAATGGTATATATACTAAAGCTGACGATCGGTAAAAGAATAAAAAATAGTACTAATAAGCGAATGACTGGATATTTTAACTTTAACTTCGTTTTCTTTTTTTTATGTTGATGTATTTCACTGCGGGGAGGTAATCCATTTTTGGATGAGGATGGCTCTTCCCCAATTTTTTCTATCCTCTTTCTCAATTTCTCGGCTTGGTCACGATGTGGTTCTTCCTTATTCATGGGGTCCCCCCTCCACTTTCCTGTCTTTCTTAGAAAAACTTATATATAAACCTAGCAGGAAATCTATTATAAAGTGCATCACAATGGTGACTAGAAGATTTTCTGTGTATTCATATATAAAGCCTATAAAAAAACTTAAAACAATAATATTAATAAAAAGAAACACATTAAAAAGATAACGATAATGGATTAGTGCAAAAATAATACTTGTCACAACCAAGCCGGCGTGAGTTTGGATCATCCCTCTAAATAAAATTTCTTCACTGATCGCCACACAGGCTGCAATAAACACAATCTGCACTGGCGTTTTATTATGAAAAAGCTTTGCATTAAGTCCCCCATCATCATACATGGATGATGGAAGTAATTTCATTAAACTTAGATCTAAAAGCACAACAAAAAGTCCTAATGTAACGCCTATTGTCCAAATCCTTGTGTCTCCCCACTGAAATAACTCATAAAACGCTGAAAACGAATCGAACAGGATAAAACCAAGGATAATGGAAATAATGATTAATAACACTTGTGTAGCAACAAGATGAAACACGATTTCTCGCTCAGAGAGTTCCTTAATGATCTCTTCATACTTTTTTTTCATAGATTACTCTCACTTATTTAATAGAATAGTTGATAAGTACTGCTTCCAATAGAATGATTCATCACCCTTTTTGTTTTTGCATGTCGTTTTAGTAAATGAAGAATTATCGATACCACAAAGGTCACAGCAGTCTTCTACTTCTATTTTCCGTTGTTCGCCAAAATAATTCAAGATTTTTTCTCTTCGACAATCTTCACAATCCAGCCATTTTTTCATTTGATATACATGATTTTTCTTGACAGCCATTCGCTGATCTACATAATCATTAAACAGCTGTAATATTTCATCATATTTTAATTGTTTCTGTCTATGAGAAATAAAGAAATCTTTTGCCAGCCTCCACTGTGTCTCACTAAAACCGGCAAGCGCGATGATTTCATCTTCAAACTCTTCCATCCTCTGTAAGTTGTTTGAGTTTTGTCTTAACCAGTAACCGAGCCTCTCAACTTGAGATGAATTCGGCACTTCATTTTCGACAAGCTGATAGGGCAGAAGTTCGTCTCCTGGGGAATAAAGTAAGATAGCAATACTTTTTCCACCATCTCTTCCACCCCTTCCAATTTCTTGCAAATATGACTCCATTTGCAAGGGCATATGAAAATGGATAACATAACGGACATTTTCCTTGTTAATTCCCATCCCAAAAGCACTTGTTGCGCAAATCACATCGAGCTGCCCATTAAGAAACTGCTGCTGTATGAGCATTCGGCTTTCTTGATCAAGCCCTCCATGGTAAGCTTGGATATCCGAAACACCACGAACCTTTAACAAGTAAGCCACTTCTTCAGCCAGCTTTTTACTTGAGAAATAAATAATCCCTGGTCCTTCCAGAGTTGAAACAAGCTCAACCACTCTTTCCTGCTTATCATAAAAACTCGAAACCTGCTCGACCTTTATCGCTATGTTAGGACGATCAACTGAATAGATGTATTTTTCGCAGCTTGTTAGGTGTAATGATTTAATAATATCTTCAGCTATCTTTTCTGTAGCCGTCGCGGTCAAAGCCAGTGTTAACGGGTTGCCTAATTGCTCCCTGATATTCCCAAGCCTCATATAATCGGGTCTAAATTCATAGCCCCACTGGGAAATACAATGCGCTTCATCTACAACAAACAACGATATCGTTAGATTCTGAAGCTTTTCTATCACATAATCTAATTGCAGCATCTCCGGGGAAACAAAAATAAATTTAAATTGATCAAGCCGTCGAAAAACTTCCCTTCTATCGGCTCCTTGCAAAAAAGAATTTAATGCAATCACTCTTTTTTCCCCATTCATCTGCATTTGTTCCACTTGATCTTGCATTAAGGAGAGAAGAGGAGAAACAATAATAACTGTCCCTGGCAAAAGATAACCTGGAAGCTGATAGCACAGAGATTTTCCTGTCCCAGTAGGCAGCAAAGCAAATGTATGTTGTCCATTCATAACAGATGTAATGACTTCTTGTTGTCCCTGCTTAAAGGAAGAAAAGTTGAATTTCTTTTGCAAAAATGATAGTAAATCAACACTCATATGTTATCTCCCAGCTGTGCCATAACAAGTCGTATTTCAAAATAACTCGCATCCACAATCTCTTGTCTAATCTGTTTTAATTGTCTTGACGTTATCTTTTTAACAGCCAAAACAATCCGCTTTTGCAGTTCTTCAGAAACATACGGAGATATGTCAAATGATTGAATTTGTAATGCAATCTCCACGATATGATCTTGTATTGTATTCAGCTTCAACTTCCTAATCTTTGCTATTTCTTCAATTAATAAACCATTATTGATCAATTTCAGGGTCAACCTTGCTGAATCTGTTAAAGGCACATCCTCATGTAAATCCAATAGAAGATGATGAAGAAGAGGGTATTTCTTTTCATTTTTATGAATTTCACTCATCACAAAGTGTAAAAGAGAGACAAATTGGTAATGGTAATGAGAATGTTCATACCCTAATAGTTCAGCCGCCTGTCTTTTCGTTTTACCAATATTTCGAAACCCTGTTAACCTCATTACTAATAAGGATGGGTCTACTAATTGACTGCCCTCTAAACATCGGACCATTTCATCATATAGCATTTTTGATAAATCAGTGCGTTTGATATTATTTATCACTAAAAATCGTTTAATCCAAGCCTGAACATCCTTATTTCTTTGAACAGGGAGATATTTTATTTCCTCCATTCTTAAATTAGAGGCCACCTGAACGATCAACGAGAGTCTCTCCCAAAAAACTTCATCCTGCTGAAATTGATAACCATCTAAATAATGAATAAAGGCATGTTGGGCAAGAAAGGTTTTTAGATAATTTAGACCATCTTCTGTCAACAGAAATGACTGCTGAGAAGTTCGCAACAAGAGATGTTCCCTTTCGAGGTCAGTGATCAGCTCATCAAAATGTTCACGTGATAATTTAGGAAAAGTTTTAAAATACTGACTAATTTGGTAAAATTTTGCGTCTTGAATTGTTTGGGAGGATTTCTTTCCATTCAGGAGATGATATATAGAGTAAATGGTTCTTTCACCATTTATTTTGTATAAACAATTTAAAACCACTCCGTGTAAAAAAGTTATGGCCATTGTCATCACCTTGTCACTTGATCATATATAAGGAAAAATGCACAAGAATAAGGAAGCTTTAGACCGTAACGGTCTCAAATGATACTTCCCTTTTACAACCTGTACCGGTCTATTTTATCATGAAAGATGAAAATTTCTTAGGGTCTTTTTAAAAAGCCTGATATGATAAGCATTCTCATTACTTTTTCTATTGAAATGTTAGTCATGGAGCTTTAAAATAGGTATGAGGGATACGTTTCAAAAATATTATGAAATGTATAGAGTAAAATGTTTAAATTCTTGGGAGGTTTTTTTACATGGCAAAATACACAATTGTAGACAAAGAAACATGCATTGCATGTGGTGCTTGCGGAGCCGCTGCACCAGACATTTACGATTACGATGATGAAGGAATTGCATTCGTAACACTTGACGATAACGAGGGAATTGTTGAAATTCCAGATGTGTTACTTGACGATATGATGGATGCCTTTGAAGGTTGTCCAACAGATTCTATTAAAGTAGCTGATGAGCCATTTAATGGAGACGCTTTAAAATTTGAATAATCCTTAGCATAATTCGAAAATCCTCTCTTTATTAAAATAAAGAGAGGATTTTTTGTACGAATAAATAAAAAAGCATCGAACCCTGAATATTCGCTGCTTTTTTTTATTCTGTATGGTTTAGGCATTTCCAACTGGTTTTTGTTTTCCAATCCATGTACTCATTCTCGTGAACAAAAGCATAAATAAAATTGAAATTAATGCTCCCTTAATTATATTGAATGGCAAGATCCCTGCAACAATCATCTGTCTTGTTTCTTCATTTGACATGGCAGGGAAATTTAAGAAGAATGTGTATGCCGGTAAAATGACATAGTAATTAAGGACACTCATCAAGACAGCCATACTGACTGTACCTGCAACTAAACCAATCGTCATCCCTTTTTTAGATTTTAATTTTTCATAAATATAGTAAGTAGGTACAACAAATAGTACTCCTGCAATAAAATTAGATAAATGACCAATTGGAATTCCTGTGTCGCTGCTTGTCAAAAAATAATCGAGAATATTTTTTAATAATTCTACTAAAATACCAGCACCAGGCCCAAAAATAATCGCAGCTATTAATGCTGGGATATCACTGAAATCCACCATAAGAAATTGTGGGAACGGCGGAATTGGAAAATTTAGCAGCATAAGTACAAAGGAAACACTGCTTAACATTCCAATTGAAACTAAAGTTTTGACGTTGTACTTCTTCATTTTATCCTCTCTCCTTTTTGGACCCATCTCTCCAAAGAAGAAAGGTTCAGCATCTTAAGGAATTCTCCCCTGTACGATAAAACTCCCATAACACATAGTTACGGGAGTTAATATACAAAGGTACACTTAATAAACATCCAAGTAATGAAACTTTTTGAATGTCTGCAGAACCTCCATCTTCTCCCATCCAGACTATACTGTCGGCTTTGGATTTTAACCAAATCAACCAGTAAGCGCTTATTGATCCAGAATTGGTTTGCTCTCTGAAATCTTTTTTACGGTTACTTACGGCTCGCGGGCTTAGAGAATATCTCATCACCGCCGGTCGGGAATTTCACCCTGCCCCGAAGATAGACCAATATTTATTTTAAATATATTATACATTTTATTGTTACATATGGGAAGAATTTGGCCAGTTATTACATAATTTTTTGTCGTTCCCTTTCTTTTATGGTAAATTAATATAGTGAAAATTATATTATTTTAAAGTTCTTTATTCAAAGGAGAGTAACATGGAAAAAGTATTGATTTTCGGTCATAAGAACCCAGATACTGACACAATCTGCTCTGCAATCGCATATGCAGATTTGAAGAAAAAGATCGGCGTGGATGCAGAACCCGTTCGATTAGGAGAAATCAACGGTGAGACAGACTATGCATTAAAAACTTTTAATGGTGAGGTCCCTCGTTTAGTAGAAACAGTCTCAAATGAGGTAAAAAATGTCATTCTTGTCGATCACAATGAACGTCAACAGAGCGTTTCTGACATTGAGAAAGTTCGAGTTCTAGAAGTTATTGACCATCACCGTATTGCTAATTTCGAAACTAGTGATCCTCTCTACTATCGTGCTGAACCAGTAGGCTGTACCGCGACAATTTTAAAGAAAATCTACCGTGAAAACGGAGTTGAAATTGAAAAAAACATTGCTGGATTAATGCTTTCAGCTATCATTTCAGATTCTCTCTTGTTTAAATCACCTACATGCACTGATGAGGATGTTGCTGCAGCTAAAGAACTAGCGCAAATTGCTGGAGTCGATGCGGAACAATACGGTCTAGAGATGCTTAAAGCAGGTGCTGATTTAAGTGATAAATCTGTTCAACAATTAGTTTCTCTTGATGCTAAGGAATTCCAAATGGGCAGCAGCAAAGTAGAAGTTGCTCAAGTAAATGCAGTTGATATCCAAGATGTATTCTCCAGACAAGCAGAGTTTGAAACAGAACTGCAGTCAATTATTGAGAAAAAGAATCTTGATTTATTTTTGTTTGTTGTAACAGATATCTTAAATAATGATTCAACAGTAATTGCACTTGGAAGTGCAGCGGATGCTGTAGAAGAAGCATATAATGTTAAATTAGAAAATAACACAGCACTGCTTAAAAACGTTGTTTCTCGTAAAAAACAGATTGTACCCGTTCTTACAAATATCCTTTCTGCAAGAGGATAAGAAGATTTAAAAAACACAGGCATACATGGAGGGCACTGAAAAAGCCCCTTAAAGGAAAAAAGGGAAGGATTTCTCAATTATTTTGAGGAATCCTTCCCTTTTTGTTTTATAATTAGGTTAACAATTTTAAGCGGGTGGTTTCAATGATTCAAAAACAACAATCAATGGCATTAAGTCCATATATGGAACTCTATAACTTAATCGTTCCTGCAGACAATATGTTACGAAAAATTAATGAACTAATTGACTTCTCTTTTGTTTATGAAGAATTGAAAGATAACTATTGCTTGGATAACGGGCGAAATGCCATTGACCCTATTCGTATGTTCAAATATTTATTTTTGAAGACCGTCCATGACCTATCTGATGTTGATATAGTAGAACGTTCTAAGTATGACATGTCTTTTAAATACTTTCTCAACATGGCACCAGAGGAGCAAGTAATTGATCCTAGCTCTTTAACAAAGTTTAGAAAATTACGGTTAAAAGATATTAATCTTTTAGATCTGCTTATCAATAAGACTGTAGAAATAGCTATTGAAAAGGAAGTCATCAAAAGTAATTCTATTATTGTTGATGCCACCCATACAAAAGCTCGGTATAACCAAAAAACTCCTAAAGAGGTCCTTATGGACCGTTCCAAAAAACTGAGAAAAACGATATATCAAATAGATGAAAATATGAAGAGTAAGTTTCCATCCAAAACGACAACGGATGTACTAGAGGATGAAATCAAATATTGCCAAGATCTCATTGATGTGATTAAAAAGGAAGAAGTTCTTGTTCAATATCCAAAAGTAAAAGAACAGTTAAATCTTCTGGAAGAAACCGTTGCCGATGATGTTGAACAATTACAGATATCAGAAGATAAAGACGCAAAAGTTGGACATAAAAGTGCGGATTCCGCATTTTTTGGATACAAAACACACCTTGCCATGAGTGAAGAGAGAATTATCACAGCGGCAACAATAACCACTGGCGAAAAGAATGACGGAAAGCAATTAGAAGCGCTAATTGAAAAAAGTATCGAAGCTGGAATGGAAGTTGAAACTGTAATTGGTGATGCAGCATATTCTGAAAAGGGAAATATAGAATATGCCAATAAAAATGAAATAAAATTAGTAGCTAAACTAAACCCTTCTGTCACACAAGGNGGGAAAAGGCTGTTAAATTACTTGATCTTGTTGGGATTCCAAATCCCGAAATCCGATTCAAGCAGTACCCTCATCAATTTTCGGGCGGAATGAGACAGCGTGTTGTAATCGCTATTGCTTTAGCCTGCAATCCGCAAATTTTAATTGCTGATGAGCCGACTACAGCTCTTGATGTAACTATACAAGCGCAAATACTTGAGTTAATGAAATCTTTGCAAAAGAAAGTGGAGACTTCCATTATTTTCATTACTCACGATTTGGGTGTAGTAGCTAACGTTGCGGATCGTGTAGCTGTTATGTATGGTGGAAAAATCATTGAAGTAGGAACTGTAGATGAAATCTTCTATAATCCAAAGCATCCATATACATGGGGGTTAATTAGTTCAATGCCTGACTTGGAAACAGAAGAAGAGGATGAATTATTCGCAATTCCAGGCACACCACCTAATCTTTTGAATCCTCCAAAAGGGGATGCCTTTGCACCTCGTAACCAGTACGCAATGAAAATTGACTTAGAGAAAGAACCTCCGATGTTCAAGGTCTCTGACACGCATTATGCTGCTACATGGCTGCTTCACCCTGATGCTCCAAAAGTTGAGCCGCCTGCTGCTGTTCAAAAGCGAATGAAGATGTACCAAGAACAACATAAGTAAAAGGGGGGAATGCTGATGGAAATGAAGAAAAAACTATTAGAAATCAAGAATCTAAAGCAATACTTCAATGTGGGAAAACCAAATGAAGTGAAAGCTGTTGATGGACTGACTTTCGATATTTATGAAGGTGAAACATTGGGACTTGTAGGGGAATCAGGCTGCGGGAAATCAACTACTGGCAGAACAATTATTCGCCTTTATGATGCAACAGATGGACAGGTTTTGTTTGATGGTGAGGACGTTCATGGTAAAAAGTCTAAAGCAGAAATGAAGAAATTCAATCGGGAAATGCAGATGATTTTCCAAGACCCGTATGCATCATTAAACCCAAGAATGAAAGTGGCGGATGTGATTGCTGAGGGAATTGATATTCATGGCTTAGCAAAAACAAAAGAAGAACGGACGAAAATGGTCCATGATCTATTGGAGACTGTTGGATTAAATAAAGAACATGCAAACCGCTATCCACATGAATTCTCAGGCGGGCAAAGACAGCGGATTGGAATTGCTCGTGCTTTAGCAGTAAAGCCTAGTTTCGTAATTGCTGATGAACCAATTTCAGCATTGGATGTTTCGATTCAAGCACAAGTTGTTAACCTAATGAAAAAGCTACAGCGAGAGAAGGGCTTAACTTATTTATTTATCGCACATGACTTGTCTATGGTGAAATATATTAGTGATCGAATTGGCGTCATGTACTTTGGTAAGATGGTGGAGCTTGCTCCAGCAGAGGAACTATATAAGAATCCGATGCATCCTTATACTAAATCTCTACTATCTGCAATTCCTCTGCCAGATCCAGTATATGAAAGAAATCGTAAGCGCCAAACATATGATCCCTCATCACATAACTATCGTGAAGGTGATCAAGTCGAGTTGAGGGAAATAACAGCAGGACATTTTGTTCTTTGTTCTGAGAAGGAATACGAAGAATTGAAAAAGCAATAATAAAAAACGATCTCTAACTTGGAGGGCACTGAAAAAGCCCCTTAAAGGAAAAAAGGGAAGGATTTCTCAATTATTTTGAGGAATCCTTCCCTTTTTGTTTTATAATTAGGTTAACAATTTTAAGCGGGTGGTTTCAATGATTCAAAAACAACAATCAATGGCATTAAGTCCATATATGGAACTCTATAACTTAATCGTTCCTGCAGACAATATGTTACGAAAAATTAATGAACTAATTGACTTCTCTTTTGTTTATGAAGAATTGAAAGATAACTATTGCTTGGATAACGGGCGAAATGCCATTGACCCTATTCGTATGTTCAAATATTTATTTTTGAAGACCGTCCATGACCTATCTGATGTTGATATAGTAGAACGTTCTAAGTATGACATGTCTTTTAAATACTTTCTCAACATGGCACCAGAGGAGCAAGTAATTGATCCTAGCTCTTTAACAAAGTTTAGAAAATTACGGTTAAAAGATATTAATCTTTTAGATCTGCTTATCAATAAGACTGTAGAAATAGCTATTGAAAAGGAAGTCATCAAAAGTAATTCTATTATTGTTGATGCCACCCATACAAAAGCTCGGTATAACCAAAAAACTCCTAAAGAGGTCCTTATGGACCGTTCCAAAAAACTGAGAAAAACGATATATCAAATAGATGAAAATATGAAGAGTAAGTTTCCATCCAAAACGACAACGGATGTACTAGAGGATGAAATCAAATATTGCCAAGATCTCATTGATGTGATTAAAAAGGAAGAAGTTCTTGTTCAATATCCAAAAGTAAAAGAACAGTTAAATCTTCTGGAAGAAACCGTTGCCGATGATGTTGAACAATTACAGATATCAGAAGATAAAGACGCAAAAGTTGGACATAAAAGTGCGGATTCCGCATTTTTTGGATACAAAACACACCTTGCCATGAGTGAAGAGAGAATTATCACAGCGGCAACAATAACCACTGGCGAAAAGAATGACGGAAAGCAATTAGAAGCGCTAATTGAAAAAAGTATCGAAGCTGGAATGGAAGTTGAAACTGTAATTGGTGATGCAGCATATTCTGAAAAGGGAAATATAGAATATGCCAATAAAAATGAAATAAAATTAGTAGCTAAACTAAACCCTTCTGTCACACAAGGATTTCGTCCAAAAGAGGATGAATTTGAATTTAATAAAGATGCTGGAATGTATGTCTGTAAAGCAGGGCATATGGCTATAAGGAAAGCGAAACAAGGAAAAAAAGGGGAAGGTAGAAACCAAGTAACTACGTACTATTTTGATATAGAAAAATGTAAACATTGTCCGTTTAAAGAAGGATGTTATAAAGAAGGGGCTAAAAGTAAGACTTATTCTGTAAGTATCAAATCAAACGAGCATACAGAACAGGCAAAATTTCAGGAAAGTGAGTATTTTAAAGAAAAATCTAAAGAACGATATAAAATAGAGGCTAAAAATAGTGAATTAAAACACAGGCACGGGTACAATGTTGCAAAATCCTCGGGTCTATTAGGCATGGAATTACAAGGTGCAATGTCTATATTTACAGTAAATCTAAAAAGAATATTGAAGCTAATGAATCAATAATAAGGGGATATAGACCCCAATCCACACAAAAAACGACTCAGAAAATAAAATTCTGGGTCGTTTTTTGATCCACTTCTATAATCCCTCCGAAAAATCCGAAGGATTTTCAGTGCCCTCCATACATGGCCTGTGTTTTTTAAAATTCTTCCATTAAGATAAGCTTGGTTATTGACTATGAATTACCAGCACTTGATTTGGGCGAATAACGTCGGTTGTCAACGAGTTGATTTTCATTAAAGTTTGTACTGTAGAGTTTGTTTTTTGAGCAATATAGCTCAACGTATCTCCTTTTTGTACAATGTACTGATTCTGTTCTGACTCATCATATGTATTAATTTTCGCCGATGCATGCAGAGCATCGGATCTCTCAGCGGTTTGTTTAAAGGCTTGTACACTTTCGCCTAATTCTATATCACCAAGCACCTCTACTGGATCAAGGGCATTTTTTTTATTCACTGTCCACTCTGATTCATGAACCTCAAAGTGCAGGTGCACACCCGAGGAACGGCCTGTGTTCCCCATTTCGCCGACAGACTCTCCTTTTTTCACCCGATGACCTACTTCGACGTATCTTTTATTTAAATGTGCATACACAGTCTCTAAATTATTGTGGTGCTTTACAAAGACAACATGTCCATAAGAACTTGAATAATAGGACTTTGTTACGATCCCGCTATCAACCGAATATACTGGGGTTCCCAGCCCTGCAGCAATATCTATTCCGTAATGACTGCCATTTCTTGTTCCAAACGTATCTGTAACGACACCGTCTGTAGGCCATATCCATTCTTCTGCAGCCGTGTCAGGCTCCAGCATCTGTGCATTAGTTTTCCCTCCAAGGAATAACAAAGTGATAAAAACACCCATTATTCCGGCTATTAACAATCTTTTTATAAAATCTAGCATCCTGTATCCTCCTTGTTTTTTTCATAGGTATAAGAGCAGCAAGATCCTCAATTCAAAACTTAGAAGACGGAAGAAGGAACAGCAGGGGATCGTCTGCCCATTAAAAGCCCGATAAGTTCAACTACCTCAATGAAATAGACATTTATGAAGTTTCACTTTTTACTCTCCTTTTTCACGCTATGTGGCCGATTACTAGTTTAGAACAGCATTTTAAAGAAGAAATCGTGCAGTGCCTATGCATTTTCAAAAAACAGTAGAACTCATATTTAAAAGACACATTTGTTATTATTTGGCCAGTTTTTATGTTTTTATGCAATAAAAAAAAGATCAGCTCTTTGGCCGATCTTACTCTGATAAAAATTTCTTATTAGGAGCTACTGGAACAGCCCATTCTTCATTAAAAATAAATTTTCCAATCTGATCTAGATTTGCATTTTCAATCTTCACCTTTTCATAATCAAAGTCCTTTGCTGTCAGCAGTATTGCTTCTATCGTATGAATCATCGACTGATCATTGGAAAGCTCGGAACTTTCTCCAAGGCGAATGACTAACAGTTCTTTATTGGCTGTAACCATATCTTCTATATTAAAATTACTTGGAATCGAGGCTTTTAACATATCTGTTTCGATATCAGTTTTCATCGCATCCATCGCTTCATTAATATTTTCATAAGGATTTCTTGATGGTACTAAATAAGGTAAATTATCTTCCCCACTCGGATAGAAGAAATAGTAGGCACGATTGCCTTTTTCCTCTACCTCAATTTCTGTTAACTTTCCCATATTGCCAAACTCCGCACCCGGGCTGCCGTCAGTCGAAAGGAGAATGCTTTCAATATTAAACATTGCAGCTGAGCTTAATAACGTAGACATAAAAGCCATTTCTGAAGCACTGCCATCGCCATAGTAATGATCTATCGGCAGATCAACATGTAATGAATTTGATTCTTCTACGTAAGAAAGTGAAGCATTCAAGGGCAGATATTCACTTAAGTTCCATTCTTCTTCCCTTAATTTTGACATTGTTTCTTTATACTGCTCAAAGAGTGGCAACTCATCATTATAGGGAACCGTAACGCTAACCGGGACTATATTTTGAGCATTTTGATCGGGAATGGTATACGTAAATACACTTTTTCCAGCTATATCTGATTCATACAATGCTGTATAGGAACCCTCAAGATCAATAGTCATTAATTCTCGATTTTCTTCTTCGGCATTGAAACGTTCTTTATTGTCAGGTTCATCCTCTGATAGAATTCCCATCTCCTCATTGCCATCAGGAGCTTGTTTTAATGCAGCATTTTCAGCAGATTCCGTAGTCGCATTTTCATTTACCAAGTCTTGTGCAGATTGATTAAAGTTCAATACATTTGAGGCAAGGACCACAAAGAGCAGGAGAGCAGCAGCAGACGCTATAGACGGGATGATCCACGCCTTTTGCTTTCGCTTTTTCATCTTTACTGTTATGTTTTGATAGATGTCACGAGGATCGCGATGATCTCGAATTTTCGGAAGTTCTCGAAGGTACTCTTCCAGCTGCTTATCGCTCAACTCTGACTTTTTCACCATCAATCCCCTCCTTACCCATTCTATCTTCCATCTCTTTCCTTAATACTTTAAGGGCTCTATGCTGAGTTGTTTTTACTTTGCTTTCAGTCCAGCCTAAGCTTTGAGCAGTCTCAGCAATGGAAAGCTCCTGCATATATCTCATAATAATAACCATTTTCTGATCTACTGTGCAAAGATCCAAGCAATGATAGATTAGGCTCACTTCTTCTTTTTGCAATGTCACATCTTCAGGTATAGGATTTTTATCCTTTACCTGCTGCGTGTTCCAGTCAAACTTCTCTATTAGTCTTTGTTTCCAGCCTTTTTGTTTGCGAAAGTGATCAATTGCAACATTTCTAGCGATAGAGAAAAGCCATGTTTTTTCACTGCTTTTTCCTTCAAAACGTTGATATGACTTTAACACTCTTATATACACTTCTTGAACTAAGTCTTCAGCCTGTTCACGATTTTTAACCATGTAAAAAAGGAATTGAAATACATCATGATGATATTTTGAATATAGATTTTCAAAAACGGAGTCCATTGGTTTCCCTCCCCGTTCAACCAATTAGTCGTAATCTTAATTTAAAAAGTTACACTTTAAATATAGTATCTTTCTAGAAAAAAAGGAAGAAGTTTCTTAGAACTCTCCCTTTTTAAAGAATTTATGCAATTTTGCGATTTGCCTGCTGTGCTGATGTTTCATGGACACCGTTATCAGATCTTGACTAACTTTCTTTTCTAAGAGCTTTTGTTCCTCAATGTTTCTTGTGAATCAAGAACATTCGCCATTCTTTGCATTCTAATTAAATATTTCGTGGAATAAAAAAGGAAAATGTCGTACCATGTCCCTCTTTGCTTTGCACGGACATATGACCTTTATGTGCCTCAACTATATTCTTGGCAATAGCTAACCCCAGACCTGTTCCGGAACCTCTAGTTCTCGCCTTATCGGCTTTATAAAAGCGTTCAAATACAAATGGGAGATCCTCTTCAGGAATGGCAGTACCATAATTAAATACTTCAACATGCAGTCCCTTATCATCTGAAACCGCAGAAACTTTAATTTCACCTTTTGGAGGGGTATGCCGGATAGCATTGCTAATCAAATTTGTTAGTACTTGTTCAATTCTATCACCATCAAAGTAACCATAATCTGATAATCCCCCAAAGTCTCCCGTTAAAAAGATTTCTTTTTCTTTCGCTAACACATGGAATTTATGGGTAACTTTTCCGAAAAATGACTTCAATTCAATTTCATGAACTGACAATTGAATATGTCCAGCTTCCATCCGCGCTAAATCTAGAAGTTCATTTACGATACGTCCCATTCTTAATGACTCTTCATAGATCACCCTTGCCATCTCAATCTTTTCTTCATGAGATTCTGCTATCCCATCAACAATGGCTTCACTGTACCCTTGCATCATTGATAATGGTGTTCTAAGTTCATGGGAGACATTTGCAATAAAGTCATTACGGAGTTTATCAAGCTGTCTCTCTTCAGTCATGTCTCGGACAACCGCCACTGCTCCACGGATAAATTTATTATTATATAAAGGACTGACAATAATTACATAAAAACGACCTTGAACTGATATTTCTCCAATTTGCTCCTTTTCTGTATCAACAGCAAGCTGAAAAAGTTCCATAACCTCAGAAGGAATCTCTTCTGTTTTAGCCATTTTAAGTCCTTGTTCAAAATACCAGTTTTGCAGAAATCGTTCAGCAGGAGGATTCGTGATCAAAATCGTACCATCACGATTGAAGGTAATAACGCCATCTACCATACTGCTCAAAATGCTGGCTAGCTGCTCTTTTTCTTGCGATAAGGCATTTAAGTTAAACTTAAGCTGACGGCCCATCTGATTAAAAGCTGTTGCCAGCTCCCCAATTTCATCATTTGTTAAAATCGGTACTTTCGTATCGAATTTTCCACGTGCAATTTCTATTGCTGCTTCTCTCATTTTTCTTAACGGCGCATTAATCCTCGTCGCCAAGAAAAAGGCAAAAACAGTTGTTAGAATAATAGCAGCACCTGCTGCAAGCAAGATGAATTTTGTTGTTGACTGAGTCGTTTCTTGTATAACGGACAAGGATTGCATGATGAAGACCGCACCAGCTTGATTTTCACCATAATGAAAAGGAACCCCAATAATAAGCAGACGTGAATCTTCATCATAATTACTTACTGGGAAAGAGGCAATTTTTTGGACCCCTTCTTGATTCGTAAAGACTTTAGATAAAACAGGATCTTCCAAAAAGAAATCAACGTCTAAGCCAAAGGTATTTTTCATATTCGGAGAAACAAAGTACTCATGAGAGTTCTTTATGATGATAGCCTCCGTTACGTCATCCAAAAGCTCCCAGGATATTTGCAACCCAATTTCTTGTTCCTGATCCTCTAAAAAATGCGACATTCTTACAGCGGTATTAGATAAATTTTGTTCTGTTACACTGATATGATAATTCTCAAAGTACTCTAACAGCATGACAGTTAAGATAAATAATACAAACGAAACAAGTAAAAGAATGGTTCCCCAAAGTTTACCAACAACACTTCTCCAAAGCATCATTCATTTACGACCTCAAACTTATAACCGACACCCCAGACAGTGACAATCATTCTTGCTGCCTCCTCAGAGACTTTATTTAACTTTTCACGTAAACGCTTTACGTGGGTATCAACTGTTCGCAAATCACCAAAAAATTCATAATGCCAGACTTCTTTTAAGAGCTGCTCCCGATCGAATACTTTGTCTGGAGATTTCGCTAAGAAAAATAAAAGTTCATATTCCTTCGGAGTTAAACTAACCTCTTTGCCGTCTGCTAATACTCGGTGTGCATCATTGTCAATTGTCAGATGTGAAAACACGATAACATCTTTAGCAGTTGTATCCGCTTGAATAAATGAAGCTGAGGAAGATCTGCGTAACAGCGCCTTTACTCTTAGAACCACTTCCCTAGGACTAAACGGCTTTACAATATAGTCGTCTGTACCGACTTCAAATCCTTGAACACGGTTCACTTCTTCACCTTTAGCAGTCAGCATAATAACCGGGGTTGCTTTTTTCTCACGAAGCTCTCGGCAGACTTCAATCCCATCCTTACCAGGCATCATTAAATCAAGTAAAATAACATCATAATCATTGGCTACAGCCTTAGATAGGGCTTCATTTCCGTCTTCTGCTTCCTCAATAATATAGTTCTCTCTCTCTAAGTACATTTTCAACAAACGTCGAATTCTTTCTTCGTCATCTACCACTAAGATTTTTACATCTTTTTCCATCGAAAAATCCCCCTAAATTGTATTCATGTATAGCTTTTTTAAAAAAGGCCCTCACTAAAAAAGTGAAGGCATATTAATAATGCTTACGAACCTGCATATGAGTGAAGTCCTGCAATTACCAGGTTAACCGCAATAAGGTTAAACATGATAATGGCAAAGCCGATCACTGCGAGCCACGCAGACTTCTCTCCATGCCAGCCTTTTGATAAACGCAGATGTAAAAAAGCTGCATAGAAGAGCCATGTGATCAGGGCCCAAACTTCTTTTGGATCCCAACCCCAAAAACGAGTCCACGCGATCTGTGCCCATATCATCGCAAATACAAGTCCACCTAAAGTAAAGACTGGGAATCCGATTAAAACAGAACGATAACTAATTTCGTCAACTAAATCGAGTTTAATATTTTTTGTTAACGGTTGAAGTGCTGCTCCAATTCGTTTTCTTAAGATAAGTCGGATGAGCAGATAAAGGAGGACACCAGCCAGCAGTGACCAAATCACTGTATTTAGTTTCTTGGCATTGACAATAGCAGGAACTTCGATAATCGGTTCAAACTTTCCTGTCTCGACCAATTCTCCCTGATGCGGACCGACCAGCGCCGGCATATTGTATTCTAATGTCGATTCTATCTGATTTTTATCAATCCAATTGTATGTTGCTTTATAATCCATGAGTGAAAAAGTTGTCGTTACAACAATAAAACCAATTACTGAAACGATTGAAAACATAACCACTTCAAGCCAAACTGTTTTTTTAGATCGCTTGGACTGATCTACTGACTTTACTAGGTAGATCAATGCCGCTCCAAAACTAACAGCTAAGATCGCTTCTCCTAAGGCTACTGTTGATACATGTATTTGCAGCCAATAGCTTTGCAGCGCTGGAATAAGCGGTGAAAGTTCTCTTGGAAACATGCTTGCATACGCAATAATTAAGAGCGCAACCGGCAGAACGAACAGCCCCAGTATTGGTGTCTTGTAGAGAAAGTAAATTAAAATAAACGCCGCTACTAAACACATTCCAAAGAAAGTCGTATACTCAAACAAATTACTTAATGGCGCATGTCCTGCCGCCATCCATCTAGTAATGAAATAACCCAGCTGTGCGATGAATCCAATAATAGTTAAGAATATCGCAATATTTGCCCATTTATTAGGAGATTTCTGTTCCTTTGACCCATTCTTTTGTTTAATGGCTCCTCCAAAGAAAGGAATAGCTACTAAATAAAGGATGAAAGCTGCAAATAATAGGTTTGAACTTAGATTAGCCAACTATTTCCCTCCTTATTTATCCTCAGTTTCTTTAATTAAGTCGTCCGGTTCGTTTATACCCGAACCTTCTAATATTTCTTTGATTTCCCGCTTGATGCCATGCCAGTTCTTATTGGTATGTCCAGCGATCCATATTTCTTGGTCTCTTCTTTGTATCCAAATTCTTCTATGGTTCCAGTATGCACCCTGTGCTACTCCTACCATAAAAAGGAAACCGCCGACAGCAAAGATCCATAGAGTTAGGTCCTTACGTACTGTTAAACCTGAAACATCCTTTGTTTCAATACCGGCAAAAGCCATCTTATACTCATTATCTTCAAATGGTTCAATCGTTTGCTGGATGGCAACAAAGCTGATTTCTCCATCAGGCTTATCAGGTGTAATCATATTAAAAACGAAAGCGGGATTATTCGGTATCCTCGACTTGGTTGCAGGCTGTCCCTCTGAATTAAATTCAAAATCCGGAAAATAGCTCATTACTTCAACACTATAACCGTTGCCAAGATCATACTTTGTTTCAGGTTCGTTTAGATCAACAGAAATCTTACCAAATTGTTCATTGGTTTCTTTGTTCGTTAAATGAAAGCTCATTGTAGACAACTCGTCTAATTTATACTCCACTTGGTAGAGAGCATAACCTTCAAATTTTAAAGGCTCATTAACCCGAATGCTAAATTCCTTTACTTGATCGAGTTTGGCTTCTTCACCAGCAACTGAATTATCTGCTCTTTTGTAGAGAACAACATCAGACTGATAATTCTTTGCAACCATGCCGGAATTACTGAGCGCTTCATCAAAAACTTCATGATCTTTGTCATAAACCTCTAAGGTGAACTCCTTGTTTTCAAGGTAATATTGTCCATTCGTTTCTGGAATAACTTTTGTTTCTCCTTCACGAATCCAAAGAACATCATCTATATACATTCCGGGAACAAAGCGAAGCATTCCACCGATTAAAAAGATGATTAAACCAACATGGTTCACATACGGTCCCCAACGTGAAAAGCGGCCTTTTTCGGCTAGAATATTGCCGTTTTCCTCTCTAATGCTGTATCGTTTCTTTTTTAAATTTTCGATGACTCCATCAAATGGTATATCCTTATTTTCGACCTGCGTGATACCAAACAGCCTCTGGCGTTTTAGAAAACTCTCGTGTCTCGTCACCCTCTGTTTTTTCAACGCACGATATAAAGGGACAACCCGGTCAAGGCTGCATATAACAAGTGATATGCCAATTGAAGCAATCAGCACTAAATACCACCAAGAGCTATAGAGATTGTGGAAACCTAACTCGTAATACATTTTTCCAAGCCAGCCATACTGGTCCTCATAATATTCTACTGCAGGCATAACAGGAGGAATATACATTTCTTGCGGAAAAATCGTTCCTAATGCTGATGCAATTAACGTAATAACAATTAACCATACTCCCACTTTAACAGATGAGAAAAAGTTCCATATTTTATCAATAATTGTCTTATTGTAGGTCTGTGATCTACGTGCACTGCCCTCATATCTCATATCAAGAAGTTTTTCTCTCGTTTTCTCCTCGATTAAAGGAATACCACATGATTCACATAGCACCGTACCATGTGGATTTACATGGCCGCATTCACATTTAACTTCTTTCATTACAAAAACTCCTCATACCCTTATGGTTTGATCTCTTCCATCATATCCATCATGACTTCTTCCTTAATAATTTCACCTGTATGTACTCTTTCAACAATACCGTCCTTATTAATTAAAAATGTGATTGGAAGTGGATCTACTCCGTAAGCCGTCAAAACTTCCTGATTTTTATCGTTTAAAACTGGAAAAGATAAATCATAACGATTGATGAATTCATTAACTACCACATCAGATTCCCCAATATTAACAGCAAGAACCTGCACTCCCTTATCTTTATAAACCTTGTAGCCGCTATCCATATACGGCATTTCCCGCTCACATGGCTTACACCAAGTAGCCCAGAAATTCAGTAGTACACCCTTGCCCTCATAGTCAGAAAGGCGATGTTTTTCACCATTCATATCAGATAAAACAAAATCAGGAGCTTTTTTCCCAACCTCAACCTTTTGAATATCATCTTTTGTGAAATTCGCATACAAAGTGTATACAACGGCGGCACCTAGAAGGATTAAAATAATCGACCGCATGATCAAACGTTGTTTTTTCAAAATAGTTCCCCCCCGTTCATGTCGAATTTTACACAAGTTGACATTATTATATCATTTTTCAACATTTCTACGTTGTTATCTTATTTGTTAAGTGTGAAACTTCTATGAATTTTTTAATACTATTTTTTAACATTTAAAATTGATACACACAAAAGGATTGACGTTTAGAAAAAGAGCTTATGATTTTTCAGCTAAAGTTCGGAGCTGCTTTACTTCATGCGGCGTCAATTCTCTCATATCTCCCACACTTAAACCTTTTAATGTTAGGAATCCGTATTGTTCTCTTTTTAGTTTCAACACGGGATGTCCAATCGCCTCAAGCATTCTTCGAACTTGGCGGTTTCTGCCCTCATGGATTATCAGTTCTACGATCGCAGTTTGCTTCTTCTTGTCGATGCTTAATACCTTCACTTTGGCGGGTGAAGTTTTCCCATCATCAAGCATGATTCCTCTCTCCAGACTTCTAATCTTTTCCCGAGAAGGAATTCCTTTTACTTTTGCAACATACGATTTATCGATTTCATTTTTTGGATGCATTAACAGGTTTGCAAATTCACCGTCATTTGTTAACAGTATTAAACCTGAAGTGTCGTAATCCAAGCGTCCAACCGGATAAACTCTCTGTTTAATATCCGGCAAGAAATCAGTGACTACCTTTCTGTCTTTATCATCCTTAACACTGGAGATAACTCCGCGCGGCTTATAGAATAGATAGTACACAGGTTCTTCTCTTTCCACAGGTATGCCATTTACCTCCACCCTGTCCGACGAGGATACTTTGATTCCCAATTCCTTTACCACTTTTCCATTTACTTTAACTTGTCCCTCAATGATCAGTTGTTCTGCTTTTCTTCTTGACGCAAATCCAGCATGTGCTATGACTTTTTGCAGTCTCTCCATGTATGTCACCTCAAAATTTCTATTCACTTATATTTTCATTCTGTCCAATAAGGATTATGACATAACTATTGATGTTTTCAAAGTATAAGCGCTTCTAAAAAGCACTCACAGACAGAATGTACTAAGCAAAAAGAGACCCATATGAAATGAGTCTCTTTTCGCACTAAGCAGTCTTTATTCTCTTTTAATTACCAAAGACAAGGGTTACTACAATAATCGCTGAAGCAATTCCCACCAGGTCAGCTAACAAACCAACTTTTAATGCATCCCCCATTTTTTTGATCCCAACAGCCCCAAAATAAACAGTAAGGACATAGAAAGTGGTATCCGTGCTCCCTTGAATGGTGGATGCTAATCTTCCTATGAACGAATCCGGTCCATACGTCGCCATCAAATCACTTGTCATCCCTAAAGCAGCATTTCCTGAAATAGGACGAATAATGGCAAGCGGAGCTATTTCAGCTGGAACTCCTATAGCTTCTAGAGCTGGCCGGATCATATCCATAAAATAGTCCAAGGCTCCAGAGGCGCGAAATACAGAAATCGCAACCAACATGCCAACTAGAAATGGTATAATCGAAAAAGCGATTTTGATCCCTTCTTTACCGCCCTCAACGAAACTTTCATAAGTAGGAACTTGCTTAAACGTCCCGTATACTAAAATAAAACCAATTAGTACCGGAATAAACCAAAGTGATATTATCGAGACAATCCCCATTTCACATACGTCCTTTACGGGTTCTTCTATAATGAAAATAGCGGTCTATTAAAATAGCACCTATTGTGGAACATAACGTTGCTATTAAAGTAGTTCCAACGATATCCGTTGGAGAAGCGGAATTATAGTTCATCCTAATGGCAATAACTGTTGTAGGAATCAGCGTTAAACTCGATGTATTAATCGCCAGAAAAGTAATCATTGAACGGCTCGCTTCTTGTTTATTTCCATTTAATCGTTTCATCTCTTCCATTGCCTTGATTCCTAAAGGGGTTGCCGCGTTTCCAAGACCGAACATATTCGCCATCATATTGGATAAAATATATCCCATTGCGGGATGATCATTTGGCACCTCTGGAAACAGCCTCTTGACGATCGGTCTGAATAACTTTGCTAATATCTGAAGCAAGCCTGCATCTTCTGCGATTCTCATCATTCCTAACCAAAAAACGAGAATGCTGATTAATCCAATACATAAAGTGACTGCTTCTTTCGCCCCTGTAAAAACTGCTTCATTTACATCTTGCATGGTTCCATTAAACATCGCGAAAATAATACCAATAACCGTCATCGCAACCCAGATGATATTAACCATTTGCTCTCACACCAATAATTGTTGTAAACAAGCTCTTAAAGCGATCTAAAAAACTTTCGTTCTGTTCTTCTTTTCTCTTATAATAAACAGGCATTTCCTTCAGCGGTTTTTCATCAAAATATATGATTGCTTTCCCTACCACTTCTGGCACATTTCGTTGTTCTTTCCACTCCTCCTTTGGAGAAAGGAGTTTTATATCAATCTTAAATAGTTCCCTTTCTTCTTCCGTTACTGGATAAGTAAACTCATGTCCAAAATAGATCTGCTTTTTATAAAATTTTTCATCCACATTCTTTATCATCCCTCCATCAATGACTTGTACCATATCAAACTGTTTGAAAGCAGATTCAAACATATGAATATGATCATTCCAATCACTTGGGGCATTCAATGTGACCGCAATTAAATTCATATCGCCCTTAGTTGCAGTGCTGACAAGCGTTCTTTTTGCGAGCTTCGTATAACCGGTCTTCCCTCCTGTGCTATACTCATAGAGGCCTGTTAGCAGTCTATTTTTGTTTTTCCAGACACGATCCCACTTTTCATTAGGGTTGGGTGCCCGATGTACCTCTGTACCTGATATTTGACGATATGTATCGTTCTTCATCGCATATCTGGTAAGCATGGCCATCTCGTATGCCGTCTTCTGCTTGAAAAAAAAATCATCCA
>NZ_LT707409.1:2098243-2558604 GCF_900156875.1 Robertmurraya dakarensis
TATCTGGTAAGCATGGCCATATCGTATGCCGTAGAATAATGTTCATTTGAATCATCCAAACCATGTGGGTTTGCAAAATGAGTGTTCGTCATGCCAATCTCATCTGCTTTTTGGTTCATTAAAAAGACAAAGCCCTCCAAACTGCCGCCAACATGCTCCGCTATGGCAACAGCTGCATCATTACCAGACCTTAACATCAACCCATAAACCAAATCCTCAAGCTTTATTTTCTCCTTGGCTTTTAAATACAGTGACGAACCTTCTGTCCCTTCTGCACGGCTGCTAATCGTTACGGTATCATTAAGCTTGTCTGATTCAATCGCTAAGATAGCAGTCATAATTTTTGTGATACTGGCAATCCTTCTTTTTTCATGAGCAGCTTTTTCGAATAATACTCTCCCAGAATCTTGTTCGATTAATATGGCGTTTCTCGCACTCACTGAAGCATTCATTGCTTCTGCCCTGTTTGGGATATTCGTTAATAATAGGGGAATGCACATCATGATCATAATAAGCTTCCGATAGATATTCATTATGCAAAACCTCGCACTTTATTGTTTGTACAAGTTTATGCAAGAGAAGGATCGTTATGACAAAAAGTGAACAATCAAATAGCAGCTGATTGTTCACCATTCACATCCTTTTGATTTACTGTTTTACGGCTTCAGAGCGGGCCCTCACTCCCTTAAAAGGGCTTCCATTTCAAGTGAAATGCTTGCTTGAATCGACTTTCCACATCATTCCAATTAACTACACCCCACCAATTATTGACGTAATCTCCCCGGTTGTTCTTGTACTGTAAGTAATAGGCATGCTCCCAAACATCTAAGACTAATAGCGGAATGGTATCCCATTGTGTTAGAAGCATATGACGTTCTGATTGGAGAATTTCTAAATGGCGTGATCTTGGGGCCCAAACTAATATCGCCCAACCAACACCTTCAACCGCCTTGGCAGCTTCAGAAAAATGTTTTTTAAATGCTTCAAAACTGCCAAAATAGCGTTCTATTTCCTGTAACAGCTTACCAGAGGGTTTGCCTCCGCCATTAGGAGTCATATTATTCCAAAATATTGTATGCAGATAATGTCCCGATCCATGGAAGGCCAATTCCCTCGACCAATGTTTGACAAGTGAGAAATCACCTGATTTTCTGGCATCCACAAGGTTCTTTTCTGCCTTATTAAGACCATCTACATATGATTGATGATGCTTTGTATGGTGGAGCTCCATGATTTCTGCAGAAATTGCCGGTTCAAGTGCATCATAAGAGTATGGCAGAGGAGGTAAAGAATGTTCCCCAGCTTTTACATATGGATGATTTACATAAATGGAACCGATTGACTGTCGTTTCTGATAATAATCTTCCATTTCACGATGAAGTTCCTCCACCTTTGATTGCAGATTATACAATTCGGTTTCATTAAGATTATCAGGCTGTTTTAATCCTTCAACCATATCAGTCATTCCGTCAAGCTTTGACCATATTTCATCATTCCGATCGACTCCGTCCGATTGAAGGAATTTTTGCAGCTCTTCATTCCAATACATCACATCTTTAATATAATTTTCAAAACGACCCATCTTTCACCCTCACTCCCTAAATGATTCCTTTTTATCGTATGAGGCCTAAGCTTGGTTGTTTCTAATACGAAGGAATGACTAAGGGATATTAATACAAAAGAAAACGGTCTCATCACGCTGGACAAGACCGTTCTAGCTCAAATATTTACTGAGATTGAATCATTTTTGTGCGGTAATCTGTTTCATAATACTCCAATTCTTCTCTAATTCGCTGGAATTCTCCTTCTAGCCTCTTCATTAAAGTTGAAATACTTTCAGGAACTTCTTTTTGCCATTTTATTGAATTTTTCCCTGTATAAGCAGCACGGCTATCTTCAAACCACGCATCATTCTTTGGTGAGAAAAACTCTTCAATGCACTGGTGGTAAATCCGATATAAAGTTTTTTCAGCTGCTCCTTTAGGGAAAGGTTCGGCTTGTAAAATAACGTTACAGGCATCCAACCCTTCATCACAAAATACTGACAACTTGCGAAGATTAGAAAGAATCGTTCGATAGTAGCCCTCATCCCCCGTTTTTTCATCGATCAAAGAAGCTAAAGTAGATTGATTTAAAAATGTCTCAAACTCTGTAACCGCAGTTGATAAAAACTTCTTTACCTCTTCAATTTGTGATTTCACCATTGAATTTCCCACTTCATACACCCCTATAAGATAATTGTGACAACAAAAATCTTGATCATTTATTTCGTTTAAATAATCTCCTAGCTTGGTTGGGCGATGAACTCTAATGGAGATTTAAGCTCATAGCCTGTTCCTCCGTCTAATCCTTGAAAGATCGACTTCAATTTTTCATAATCAATATCCTGGAAGATTGACGCAAACTCTGAAATTGAATTGATATACACTCTTTTCCGCTTTCTATTACTAGGGTTTTTTATTAAACAAATAAGGGCGACAATTTCTTTAAAACAAATAGACCGTCCATTAACTTCAAATATCGGATCTTCTTTAAATGGAGTAAACTCCTCTATCTGTTCATCAAAATAGCGCACATACAAAACATGTAAAGTTTTTTCAGAGCCATCTTCTATGAAGGTTACTTCACTTTGATTAAAAAAATCTTCAGATGTATTTGGCTTTGCTTTTTCTAACTCATACCCTTTGCATTGTTTAATAAACATATGAACATCCCTTTCAATTTCAATTTAGCATATTCAGAAATTTCCATAGAAACATCCATCAAATGATGGGTTACAGGGAATAAACGCATTCATGAATGCATAAAATATTTTATTTTATAAGTAATATTTTACCACAATCTTTTTTAGAATGTGTCAGAAAACTCAAGAATCTATTGTTTCTTGAAACTTTTCAAAAAACAGGTCCGCCTCTTCTTGTTCGTACTCCTCCTCCACTCTCTCAGGGAGAGGAGGGAGCTCCTTTAAGCTCCTTAAGCCAAAATAATCCAAGAACTCTTTTGTTGTACCATATAAGATAGCCCTTCCCGTACCTTCAGCCCTTCCTACTTCCTTAATAAGGGCTTTAGCCACCAAAGTTTGAATTGGGCGGTCCGTCTTAACCCCTCGAATTTCTTCCACTTCGATTCTAGTAATAGGCTGTTTATAGGCGATTATTGCTAATGTTTCCAGTGCCGCTTGAGATAAAGTCGCGGTATGAGGCGATTCAACCAGCTTCTTTAAGTATGGAGAGTTTTCCTTCTTCGTCGCAAGCTGGTAGGTTTCTCCAAATTGTACAACTGTTATTCCTCTATTGGGATCAGAATTGCAATTCTCCTTATACAAATTGACGATTTCAACAGCATGAATTTGATCAATTTCTAAAACTTGAGAAATTTGTTTTAGCGAAAGTCCCTCATCACCCGCAGCGAAAAGAAGACTTTCCAAAATCCCATTCCAATGAACAATTTCCAAACTCTACTACTCCTTTCCCATTACATAAATATCTGCAAAATTCCCCTCCTGCTCAACGAGAATTTCACTCCGTTTCATTAATTCCAGAATTGCTAAAAAAGTCACGACAATATGCTCCTTTTCATGAATAGGGAATAAATCAAAAAACTTCTTTCTCCTCCCCGCTTTCTTTAATTCACGAACAATTTCCTGCATTCTTTGTTCAATAGGAATTTCTTGCCTAGAGATTCTCGTTGATAAAGGTTTTTGAAGCTTTCTTCTCCGTAAAAGCTTTTGTAATGCTCCGAGCATATCATACAAAGATACATCCAGATTACTTTTATCAGCCGTTTGCTCTTTGGAATAATCTGACATATCACTTGGAGGCTTTGTAAAAATAAGCCCTCTTTCTTCTTCTAAATGTTTTAAATCTGTGGCAGCTTCTTTATATTTTCGATATTCAATTAATCTTTCAACAAGTTCATTTCTTGGGTCCTCTTCCATCTCAAACTCTAATTCTTCCTCAAGATTCTCGTCATGCTGAGGGAGAAGCATTTTACTTTTAATCGCGAGCAAGGTAGCGGCCATCACTAAATATTCACTGGCCACATCCAGCTCCAGCTCTTTCATGGTATGTATAAAGGATAAATACTGCTCAGTTATACTTGCAACCGGAATATCATAAATATCAATTTCCAATGAGTTTATGAGATGTAAAAGAAGGTCTAAAGGGCCTTCAAATGCATCAATTTTAACATTATACTGCATATTTCCACCAATGTTTCTTTCTTATAAGTCATTTAACAACTATATTAAGTATAGAGGATTCATCTGCGCTGTCCAATAGAAAATTGTACTTTCTAGAAACTGACATACATGATAAAGACAGAACTTTAGAAACTGGGCTGACCATCAATGTCCATTCGCCCATACACTTTGCTGCAGGCCTACATAGGATGTAGTGTAAAGCAAAAGATAAACATTTAGGAGGTATTCTATATGTCTGATAAAAACTATGGGTATGGAACTGGATTTGCTTTAATCGTTGTTCTGTTCATTCTATTAATTATTGTAGGTGCTTCTTGGTTCTAAAGCGAATAAATTGGAAGTTACTAATCAATGCCCAGGTTAACCTGGGCATTTTCTACGTGTAAGAGGTAAATTGCCTGCCCTTTTGCTTTCATCTTAGTCGACCTACTCCGTCATCTGTTGTAAACTAAGGTTTAATACGATGGGATGGGGAGGAAATTTATGTATCCACAGGAGTATATAGACTATTTAGTGCATTTTCACGGAGATCGTGATTACTTTGAGTGTCATGAGGTTTTGGAGGAATATTGGAAAAAGGTTGATAATAAGAATAAAGAGTCTATTCTTGTTGGTTTTATTCTGTTAGCCGTTTCAAATTATCATCACCGAAGAAACAACTTTACTGGAGCGAAGAGAACATTAAAGAAGGCACTCGCGATCTTTATAAAACAATCTGATGAGTTAACTTCCTTCGGATTCACTCCGAATGTTTTTATCAACTTTATCAAGGGCAGACTTGACTATGTAGAAAATCATAAAAAATATAAAAGCATCAACTTGCCGTTAGAAGACAGCAGCCTCATTAGAATTTGTGAACAACTGTGCAGTACTAAAGGATTAATTTGGTGTGATGAAAGCAATTTGTCAGATGATCAGCTCATTCATAAGCATATAAAAAGGGACCGCAGTGAAGTGATGCTGGAAAGAAAAATTGCCATAAATGCAAGAAAAAATAAAGGCAGAGAATAGATTTACTATTCTCTGCCTTGTGTTAGTATGCCCTCGAAATCACATTTTCCAAGGAATTCAGCTGTATCCTCAGTAGCCTGAAAAGTTTTTTCAGGGTATAGTTCTTTAAGTGCTTTCACCATATTCTTCCCTATTCCTTGATGCCTGTGTGATGGGTTAACTGATATATGTTGAATCTCCATACTTGTATCGTTCGGAAAGGAAACCCCTATCAGTCCGATAATGTCTTCCTGTTTCCATAAAAAAAGCTGCCAATTATCCACTGCTTCATATTGTTTAATGGTTTGCTGTAATTTTTTTAAATCTTTTTCACTTGGCATAAAAGACAATAAACCCATAGCAATTTTTTCAAACGTTTTTTTATAGCGAATTAACATTTTAATCCCTCATTAATAAAAATAGACCTATAAAATTTATTTTTTCCAAATTTTTTATATTTTAATCTAATTTCTCTATTGAAATATCGCATTAATGCTATAACGTCTACATCACAGTGTAAGTGAAAGCCATAATATTTTAATATTATATGTCATCCATTATTTTTTGTTCTTTCTGCAATAGTTAGCTGAAGCATTTTTTATTTATCGTTATAATCATACAAGATTCATAGAAATTCTTCAATGAGTTATCATTGATTCGTGACCCGGAGCAAAAAATAGCCAGTACGCTACTCCCCAAAGAAGTCCAATCACTATCATCAAAATGAAAAGCAGCCAATTATTTTTTCTCATTTTACCCTCCAACTAGATTACCTTCTTCAACTTATTACATTCTACACGAAAGAACGTCTTTCTTCCATTCCTTCCCCATAAAATTTCATTCATACCTGAAACTTTTCTTGCCCTTATTCCGTCTATATGAGGTACTCTTTACAGCATGAAGAGGGATAAATTGGATATAATAAGAAATGCGTAGGAGGTATAAAACTTGAAGAAATTAAAATTGATTGCTTGTCTAGTACTTACATTGTTCATTTTATCTCCACTTCATATTCTTGCGGATATGGCAGAAGGCGATATGATTATTACATTGGGTGAAAATTTAACAGAAGAACAAAAAAATATGCTTCTTTCTGAAATGAATGCACCTGAAAATGCACAAATCATTACTGTTTCAAATGAAGAAGAACATAAATATTTAGGTAATTATATTGCTAAACCACGAATCGGAACTAGAGCTATTTCCTCCTCAGCCATTACCATTGGTGCACCGGGGTCTGGGCTTGAAGTAGAGACGAAAAATATCGATTGGGTTACTGATGAGATGTATATTAACGCACTAATTACAGCAGGCGTAAAAGATGCCAAGATTTACATTACTGCGCCTATCACCGTTTCAGGGACAGCTGCGTTAACAGGGTTAATTAAGGCTTATGAAGTATCAACAGATCAGATTATACCAGAGGATGTAAAGCAGGCTGCCAATGAGGAAATGGTCGAGACAGCTGAACTTGGTGAATCTATAGGTAACGAAAACGCTGCAGCGCTTATTGCAAAAATTAAAGAAGAAATAGCACAAAATGCTCCAAAAACAGATGCTGATTTAAGAGCTCTTATTGAACAAGCAGCAAATGAATTAGGAATAACCTTAACAGAACAAGAAATACTGAGCTTAATCGACCTTTTCAATAAACTTAAAGACTTAAATATTGACTGGAGTCAAGTCGGCGAGCAGATTAACATCGCTAAGGACAAAATAACGAAATTCCTCGAAAGTGAAGAGGGTCAAGGATTTCTTGAAAGCCTGAAACAATTCTTTGCAAGCTTGATTGATGCTATAAAAGCTTTTTTTTCTAAATGATCAATAAAGAGGGTGTCCCGTAAAATTACGGGACACCCTCTTTATATAATTAATTATTCACCTTTTGTATTAACGGCAGATCATATCGTACTAAATCCTCAAAAGTTTCACGTCTAACGACCAATGTAGCTTCACCGTTTTCTACAAATACAACTGGCGGTCTTGGAATTCGATTATAGTTATTAGCCATAGAATAGCCATAAGCACCTGTACAGAAAACAGCTAATACATCTTCAGACCCAGCCTTAGGCAGAGGAAGGTCCCAAATTAGCATGTCCCCAGATTCACAGCATTTACCGGCAATTGAAACCGTTTCTTCTGACTCTTCTAAAGGTCGATTAGCCAAGACCGCATCATATTTTGCTTCATATAACGCAGGGCGAATATTATCTGTCATCCCGCCATCGACTGCTAAATAATTTCTAACGTTTGGAACTTCTTTTCTAGATCCAACTTTATAAAGGGTTGTTCCTGCATCCCCCACAAGTGATCTTCCTGGTTCAATCCAGATTTCTGGTATTTCCATCCCGAAAACTTTTGATTGTTCTTTTACCTCTCCAATAATTTCCTCTACATACTTAGAGGCAGGAATAGGTTGATCATCTTCTGTGTAACGAATTCCAAATCCGCCGCCGAGGTTTAACACTTTTGATTGAAATGAGAATTTCTCTTTCCACTCGTTCAGCTTGGAGAAAATCTTTCTTGTTGCTAATAGAAATCCTGTTGTATCAAAGATTTGTGAACCTATATGACAGTGAACACCTAGCAGCTCAACCGCATCTGACTCAAGAGCTAATTTAACTGCTGAAGCAGCTTGTCCATTTTGAAGGTCAAAGCCAAACTTAGAATCTTCTTGACCAGTCAAGATATAGTCATGGGTATGTGCTTCTATTCCAGGTGTTACTCTTAATAGGATTTTTGCTTTTACCTTTTTCTCTTCACATATTGAACTCAAAAGCTGTAACTCATAAAAGTTATCAACAACAAAGCAGCCAATCTTGTGGTCCAAAGCCATTTCTATTTCTTCACGACTCTTGTTGTTGCCATGGAAATGGATTCTTTCAGCAGGAAATTCAGCCGCAATCGCCGTATACAATTCTCCTCCTGAAACCACATCAAGTGATAGCCCTTCTTGCTCTGCTAATTGAATCATAGCCACTGTAGAGAAGGCTTTGCTCGCATATGCAACTTGTGCTTTAATCCCCATTTGATCAAAAGTTTGCTTAAAGCCTCTTGCTCTTTCCCGGATTAATGCTACATCATATACATATACTGGTGTACCATATTCCTTCACAATTTCTATCGTGTCTACTCCACCAATCTCTAAATGACCGAGATCATTAACCCTGGATGTTCCGTGTAAGTACATAGTTCATTCCCCTCAATCCCCGAGGTTAAATAATAAGATGCAATTATTTTATTATTCAATCACCCTCTAAATGTAAAAAATACTTTATCATAAATGGGGAAAAACATCAATTCCATAATTTTTGATTTTTAAGAATTTGCTGGCTGTTTACGTTTATTTTTAGGCTGCACAATGCTTGGCCGAATTTTGGAACCAGGAGCTGAGCTGCGGATAAGGATTTGAAAAAATGCTCTCGGGCTAAATGGTAGTAATGGCCATAGATATGGAGTGTTAAGAGATCGAATACTCGAAATGATTAAAATATATAGTGTCGTTGCAATGATAAACCCTGGTACATGCCAAATTGCAACCGCTACTAAAATCGCTAATTTAGATATTGTGTTGGCAATTCCTAATTCATAGCTTGGCGTCGCAAACGTACCCATTGCAGATATCGCTGTATACAGGATTACTTCAGGAACAAACAGTCCTACGTCGATCGCAATTTGTCCAATTAACACAGCGGCAATTAAACCCATTGCGGATGCTAAGGCCGTTGGCGTATGAATAGCAGCCATTCTTAAAAAGAGGATTCCAAATTCCCCTAGGAAAATTTGTACAACAACTGGTATATTTGTTTTTTCATTCGGACCTATAAATTTAAGCTGTTCTGGCAATGCCGTTGGTTCTAAAACAAATAATAGCCATAAAGGCAATAAAAATAATGAGAAGATTACCCCAAAATACCTAATCCACCTAATAAAAGTCCCCACAGCTGGCGATTGTCGATACTCTTCCACATGCTGCAGATGGTGAAAATAGGTGGTTGGTGTGATAATCACACTAGGAGAAGTATCAACATAAATAATGACATGCCCCTCCAAAAGATGAGTAGCTGCAATGTCTGCACGTTCTGTATATCTCACGAGCGGGTACGGGTTATAACCTTGTTTAACAATAAACTCTTCCACTGCCTTATCAGCCATCGTCAATCCGTCTATTTCAATAGCATTTAGCTCTTTCCTTATAATATTGATTAAATCAGGATTTGCCACATCTTTAATATAAGCAATGGCAATATCTGTTTTTGATCTTTCTCCGACCTTTAAGATTTCAAAGCGAAGCCGTTCATCTCTAATTCGTCTTCTGGTTATTGCTGTATTGATAATGATGTTTTCGACAAAGCCATCCCTCGAGCCTCTTATGACCTTTTCCGTATCTGGTTCTTGCGGCTGTCTTCCTGGATAACTTCTGACATCAACAATAAACGCTTCTTCTTCTCCCTCGATCACAACGGCGATTAAGCCTGAAAGTACTTGGTCAACTACTTCATCAAGAGTTTCCACTGGGGACACGGATTGATGAAGCAATCGATTTTCAATGATTTTCTTTATGTTAACAGATAGTTCTTTTTTATCATTAATTTGAACTAATTCTTTTACAATTTGAATAATGTATGCTGTGTCACATAATCCATTTACATAATAAACATGAACATCTTTTTTTAGAATCTTGAGCTTCCTGACACCTAAGTCAAAGCTTTCATTTAATCCAATGCGGTCCTTCATATATTTCTCAACTGCATCTGGATTCGTTGGAATCGGTCTTTTCTGTTGTGTGCTACTGCTCATAAAAGCCGCTCCTTTCTAGGATGATTTCAATCGCTTTTTTAGTTATAGGGGCTCCAGATTCATAATGATCTTTCTTTGACATCTTTCCTATATCCCCTATACCTACTATGATCGGAACATCAAGCTCATCGAGACAATAAACTGTATCTCCGTATAATTTCCCCACTTCTAATTCCTGAATTCCATGCTTATCAACGCCATATGGTGTCAGTTCAGCCTCTCTATCAACACTAATGTCAATTTTCGTCCATTCTGCCTGCCTTGTTTTAGCGGCAACGGCGAGGACTCCTAAGACTTTAATGTCTGGGTGCTGCGCTACATATTTTAATGCCCTTTCACCGTATCCTTCTCCAACAAAGCCGCTATCATCAAACATCACTAGCACAGGGTCATGATGGGCTTTTTTTATCAACTTCACAATTTCTGCACCTGATAACACCGTTGGATTTCCATGGGACATAGTGATGCAGCGTCCGCCAATTTCTGCTGCTACATGTTCGATGGCCTTTCTGGCATATTCGTCACCATCCGTTATAATAATGATGCGTCGGCGTTTATCCATACATTAATTCCTTTCTCAGTTGTCATCTCCTCCAAGCTTGTTAATCTACGATAAAAAAGATCCATTGATACAAAGACCCGAATATCTTCCCAAAAACTAGTGCCATCATTAAAGTAATAATCTTTTCTTGAATTCCTATTCTTTTCGCTAATATTGGAAATACATTCAATACTTCTGTTAATGCCGCTGCTAACATTCCTATAAATATTCCACCTGCTGTCCCTAAAGGGATCATGACTAGTGGCGGAAGATGGAACATCGGATTCAATAGATAGCCTAATCCACCTGCTACGGCTCCCGCTACAACCGCCCATTCATACCAATGAATCATTTTCATTGTTTTTGATAATTGTGTAAGCCTTGGAATGATTCCGAGCACGGTTAAAAATGCAACAAATCCTGAACCAACTGCAATTCCTCCTGCAAAACCAATAAAAATCACAAATATGATGTTAATCGTCGTCATGCAGGCGTGTAATACTTTCTTTGTTTTCGTTCATGATTACATATTGATCCAGGTCTTGTTGATAATTGAACATTTCTATTTCCAATGGACTAGGCTCTTCATTAAGTCTTTTGCGGAATACATGGTTAAAAAAGATAATCATTCCAAGACCTAATCCAACGGAGTACGGAATTTGAAATAACAGTGGTTTTTCCTCAACCTTCCCTGTAATAATGGTATATAGGCGCTCATGAACTTCATGCATGCTAACATCCTCATGAAAATTCATAATTGCCAGCGCAGATCCGAAAAATAGCAGGAACCAGATTAGTAAAAAGAGAGGTATTGACACTCCTTTCTTTTTAAAAACAACTTCAATAATGGTTTGGGATGGACCTATTGCCTGCACCTCTACATCTTTCATTACTTTTGTAATCATTTTGATTACTTGCATCAAATCAATAATGATAATGTTATTGGAGTTATCACTTTCGGAAACATGATAAATCGGAAGATCTTTTAGCTCGTTGTAAATTTCGGCATCCCCAATAATTTGAGCCAAATTATGTAAATAAACCGTATCCTTTGGATGCACTTGGACTCGATGACGCATCCGGATATAAACGGTCTTTTCCATCAGATTCACTTCCCACACATTAATTTCCTCGTATCAATAGTATGAGTAACAGCTATTTGCTTCATGAACACCAATAAATGGGAAACAAAAAAATGAAAGACCAATGGATTAAGTATCCATATGGTCTTTCATTTGCTGAAGGATTTTCTTTTCTAATCTAGAAACTTGAACTTGAGAAATTCCTAATCTCTCCGCTACCTCTGATTGTGTCTGGTCTTTATAATAGCGCAAATAAACGATTAACCTTTCCCTTTCATCAAGTTCGCGGATTGCTTCTTTTAAAGCAATTTTATCAAACCATTTTCCTTCATTGCCATCATCGATTTGATCGAGCAAAGTAATGGGATCCCCATCGTTTTCATACACGGTCTCGTGAATCGACGAAGGGGTTCTGCTTGCATCTTGCGCAAGGATAATATCTTCAGGAGGAATCTCCAAATATTCGGAAACCTCATTTATCGTCGGCGTTCTGCCTAGACTCTTCGACAGCTCATCCTTCGCTTTGCGAATTTTATTGCCAAGCTCTTTAAGTGAACGGCTCACTTTCACAGTGCCATCATCTCGGATAAAACGTTGAATTTCTCCAATAATCATTGGAACAGCGTATGTTGAAAATTTAACATCATAAGACAAATCAAATTTATCAACAGATTTTAATAAACCAATGCAGCCAATTTGAAAAAGATCATCTGGCTCATATCCTCGATTAAGAAAACGCTGAACAACCGACCAAACAAGGCGCATGTTTTTTTGAACAATTAAATCCCGAGCATCTTGGTCTCCATCCTGGCTTTTTTTTATTAAATCCTTGACTTCATGGTCTTTTAAGTACACTTGACTTTTTCCAGTTTTTACCTCCACATCCATAGGCGAGACTCCCTTAATTGCACAGCATCTTACTCTTTGCTAAGTGCTTTCTTAATCGAATTTCTGTACCTTGTCCAACCGCAGAGTTAACCTCTAATTCATCCATAAAGTTTTCCATGATCGTAAAGCCCATTCCAGACCTCTCCAATTCAGGTCTTGTTGTAAAAAGAGGCTGCCGCGCTTCCTCAACATCCCCTATTCCTTTGCCTTTATCTTTAATACTTATCTCAATATAGCCATCCTCTGTTTTAACGGAGATATAAACAATTCCATCAGGATTACTGTCATAGCCATGGATAATGGCATTCGTCACCGCTTCAGATACAACTGTTTTAATTTCTGTTAATTCATCCATGGTTGGATCCAGTTGAGCAATAAAGGATGCCACAGTAACCCTTGCAAATGATTCATTTTGGCTAAGCGCCTTAAATTGAAGCTGCATTTCATTTTTCATATTACGCTACCCCCAATCTTTCCAAAGCAAATTGTTCAGTCGGCTCTAAGCGAATTATTTTAAATAAACCCGACATATCGAATAATCTTTGGACACTTGGGGAAATTGCACATACGACCATTTCTCCATGCAGCTGTTTGATTTGTTTATATCTGCCTAGAATTACACCAAGTCCTGAACTATCCATAAAGGTGAGAGATTCTAAATTCAGGACAATGTGATGAATATTGTTCTCTACTATTGCTTTTGAAGCCTGTTCACGCAATGCATCTGCTGTATGGTGATCCAGTTCACCACTAAGACGTATACACAAGACATCCCGTTTAATTTCCAATTCAATGTTAAGACTCACTATCCATAGCCCTCCTTGTCTGGTATAGTGAGTCAATTCGATATCTGCAGTCCAACTTCCTTCTCCTTGGACAAAACTAGTGACCTTTCGCTAAAAAAAGTAATCATAAAGTAGGTTTCGACAATTCTTTTTAAAGTTTTACGATCACTTCAGATCTATGACACGGGAAATCAGTTTTTCTCACCAGATTTAGTAAACATACCAAAGGACCGCTTAAATAAAGTCCACCAGCCGGCTTCTTCCACCTTTTCCTTGGCTACTAGAGGACTCTCGACGATGGTAATTCCATCTTTCACTAGTTTAATGCTTCCAATTTCGTCGCCCTTTTCGATTGGAGCTTTTACGTCCTTCTTAAACGCTACTTTTTGCTTTACCTCATCAACATTCTCGCCCTTTTTGGTTAAAAGGGAGATCGGTTCACTCGTTAAGGCTTCCACTGTTTTCTTATCGCCCTTGCTGATTTTGACTTTTCCAACAGAAACATTTCTCTCATACATCGGATGTGTTTCATATTGACTAAATGCATAATCAAGCATTTTTGTGACTTGTGCATTTCTGGATTTAGAAGTAGGAGCACCAAACACAACTGCGATGACCCTCATACCATTTTTTTCTGCTGTAGCTGTTAAACAATACTTCGCTTCGCCTGTATAGCCTGTTTTTAATCCATCTACCCCGGAATAAAAACGAACAAGGCGGTTGGTATTTACCAGCCAGAATTTTTTATCGGTATTTTCACGTAAATACGCTTCATACGTGCCGGTAAACTTCGTAATGTCTTCATATTTTAATAGTTCCTTGGCGATTACAGCCATATCGTTTGCCGTGCTGTAATGATTATCTGCAGGCAATCCAGTCGTATTTTGAAACAATGTATTCTTTAACCCTAATTCTTTTACTTTCTTGTTCATCATTTCAACAAATGCTTCTTCAGACCCGGCTATTCTTTCAGCCATCGCTACTGAGGCATCGTTGGCGGAACCAATTGCAATGGCCTTTAGCATTTCTTCAGTGGTCATCTCTTCTCCAGGCTCAAGGAAAATTTGCGACCCACCCATCGATGCAGCATATTCACTGGTACGAATTTTTTCGTCCTTTTTTAATTTACCACTGTCGATTGCTTCCATAATTAATAGCATCGTCATGATCTTAGTCATGCTTGCAGGGGGTAACTGTTCATTGCTGTTTTTGTCGTACAATACTGTTCCTGTATCTCTTTCAATCAAAATAGCAGATCCTGCATCATTTGCTAGTTCAACGCCAGTTTTTTCCTCTGCCAATGCAGCTGGAGCCGTTGCTGAAGTGACTAACATTGCTAAAAGTAATAAAGATACAAATCTTTTCATGACACTAACCCTCCATTCTATTATCTAGCTGCGGCTCCTCTAGTGACACAATTCTCGCCATTCTCTATTGAAACTTAAAAAAAGTATTCTTCATGGCATAGGTACCCCTTTTTTATATTCTGCAGGGATCGGTACACAACAGTCGCCTTAGCACTCTTATAAAAACCATTTTTCACCAATAGATAAAAAATTATACAATTATTTACTTTTATTTATTTATTAGGTTATTAGTACTCATATAATTCATTAGCTTCCTGCAAGTCTCCTAAAACGTAAAACAAAAACATACAAAAAAGCCAAGGTTTTCACCCTTGGCTTTTTCCCAGTTTACTCTGTAATTTCTTCATATATTAATGTTGGCGGATTTACTTTCGATTCAGAAATCATGATATTGTTGTACAGTTTTACTTTCACCTCTTCTACGTCTTCGAAGTTGCTGTAAAGCGTAACTAATGATTCCCCTTTTTTCACTGGATCCCCCACTTTTTTATTTAAAACAAGTCCTACAGCTAAATCAATTTCTGATTCCTTCGTTGCCCGGCCCGCTCCAAGAATCATCGCGGCTGTGCCAATTTCATCAGCAACCATTTCTGACACATAACCATCTTGCTTTGCTTCTAATTCAAAAGTGAATTTTGCTTGAGGCAGATTGGATGGATCATCCACAACAGAGGGGTCTCCGCCTTGCGAGCTCAAGAAGGTCTTGAATGTTTCTAAAGCTTCTCCGTTATTTATGACTGTCTCAAGCATTTGTCTAGCTTGATCCAGACTTTCTGCCTTCTTTGCTAGATAAACCATATAGCTGCCTAATGTTAAGCATAGCTCCGTTAAATCCTTCGGTCCTTGACCTTTTAGTGTATCAATCGCTTCTTTTACTTCCAACGCATTCCCGATAGCAAAACCTAAAGGCTGGCTCATGTCAGATATAACAGCCATTGTTTTTCTCCCGACATTGTTGCCAATCTGGACCATCGCATGCGCAAGTTTTCTCGAATCCTCAATACTTTTCATAAAAGCCCCAGCACCAGTTTTCACATCCAATACAATCGCATCGGCACCAGCAGCAATTTTTTTACTCATGATTGAACTGGCAATCAAGGGAATGCTGTCAACAGTTGCGGTAACATCTCGAAGAGCATATAACTTTTTATCTGCAGGCGTTAAATTTCCGCTTTGCCCTATAACAGCTACCTTATTTTTATTAACAAGGTTTATGAATTCCTCTTTTTCAAGTTCAACATGAAAGCCTGCTACAGATTCAAGCTTATCAATTGTTCCTCCTGTATGCCCTAATCCACGTCCTGACATTTTAGCAACAGGAACCCCTACTGAAGCAACTAATGGCCCTAGAACAAGCGTTGTTGTATCTCCCACTCCGCCCGTGGAGTGTTTGTCCACTTTAATTCCTTCAACTGCGGACAGGTCGATTCTATCACCCGATTCAACCATTGCCATCGTTAAGTCAGCTCTTTCCTTGTCGGACATTCCTTGAAAAAAGATCGCCATCGTTAAGGCACTCACTTGATAATCTGGAATACTTCCGTCAGTATAGCCATTTATAATAAACTGAATTTCTTCCGTTGTTAATTCTAATCCATCTCGCTTCTTTTCAATCAAGTCTACCATTCTCATCAAACACACCACCTATCAAATCCCGATTTCTTTGACAATGCTTTTAACAAAGCGTAGGAAGTTTTCTTTTACTTTTTCTGTTGTTTCAATTACCTCTTCATGATTGAGAGGCTGATCAAGTATTCCTGCTGCCATATTTGAAATACAGGATATGCCTAGCACCTCCAGGCCGCTGTGACGCGCAACAATTACCTCCGGAACGGTAGACATTCCGACTGCATCACCGCCCATAGCCCTAATCATTCTCACCTCAGCTGGAGTTTCATATGTAGGTCCAGTATTCCCAACATAGACACCTTCTCTTAAGGAAATGTTCAGTGTTTGTGCGACAGATTTTGCTTTTTGAAGTAATTCTTTCGAGTATGCTTCTGACATATCTGGAAATCTAACACCCAGTCTTGAATCATTCTTGCCTATTAAGGGATTAGAACCCATATTATTTATATGATCTGTAATTAGCATTAAATCACCCGGAGAAAAACTTTCATTTACGCCTCCAGCTGCATTTGTGACGATCAATGTCTCTACTCCAAGTTCTTTCATGACCCTTACAGGGAAGGTGACTTGTTCAAAGTGATAACCTTCATAATAATGAAATCTTCCTTGCATAGCGACTACTTCCACACCATTTAGATTCCCAAATACTAGCTGTCCTGCATGTCCCTCAACGGTTGATACAGGAAAATCCGGAATTTCTTCATAAGGTGTTTTAACAGGTGCTTGAATTTCTTCTGCGAGCACACCTAAACCGGACCCAAGAATCAGCCCAATTCTAGGTTTCGTATTTGTTTGACCTTTCAAGTAGTTAGCTGCGGCTTGTATTTTTTCGTAGTTCATTATATGATTCCCCTCCATTATGGCGAAGTTATTATACTTATTCATCGTGATATTACTTCAATTCGTTCAAGAAGCTTTTTCCGAAATTAGGCATTTTCACTTGAAAATTATCCGCAACAGTTGCGCCAATATCGGCAAAGGTATCTCTTAGAGGTAATCCCTTCCCCTCTGTGAAGGCTTTTGAAAATACTAGAAGCGGCACATATTCACGCGTATGATCCGTTCCGTGATGAATAGGATCGTTCCCATGGTCAGCAGTAATAATTAGAAGATCATCTTCCTTCAGCTTATCAAAAACTTCTGGTAAGCGCTGATCATATTCCTCCAGAGCTTTCCCATAACCTATAGGATCACGTCTATGTCCATACAGTGCATCAAAATCAACTAAGTTTAAAAAGCTTAATCCCGTAAAGTCCATATCTAATGATTGTAAGAGCTTATCCATGCCGTCCATATTCGAAACGGTTCTTAATGATTTTGTGACGCCCTCGCCGTCATATATATCTGAAATCTTCCCAATTGCAATTACATCAAGACTGGAGTCTTTCAATTCATTCATTACAGTTCTATCAAATGGTTTTAAAGCGTAATCATGGCGATTTGCTGTTCTGGTAAATTCCCCAGGTTTTCCAACAAATGGTCTCGCAATCACCCGGCCTACCATGTACTTTTCATCTAATGTAAGTTCGCGGGCAATTTCACAAATTTTGTATTGCTCTTCTATAGGTATGATCTCCTCATGTGCAGCAATTTGCAAAACAGAATCAGCAGAAGTGTAGACAATTAATGCCCCAGTTTCCATATGCTCTTCCCCTAATTCGTCTAGAATCGCTGTACCGCTGGCAGGTTTATTTCCAATTACTTTTCTTCCTGTCCGTGATTCAAGCTCTGAAATTAATTCATCTGGAAATCCATCTGGAAATACTCTAAATGGCGTGCTGATATTTAACCCCATGATCTCCCAATGTCCTGTCATCGTATCTTTTCCGCTAGATGCTTCCTGCATTTTCGTATAGAATGCCTGCGGCTGTTCTGCCCGATCAATCCCTTTTATTTGCCGGATATTACTTAAGCCGAGTTTTCCCATATTCGGCATCTTAAGCCCATTCATTCTTTCGGCAATATGCCCTAATGTGTCAGCTCCCTTGTCACCAAACTTTTCAGCATCTGGAGCTTCTCCAATTCCAACAGAATCCATCACAATTAAAAAAATTCTTTTAAAACGATAGCTCATCCTAACCCCTCCTAGTAAAGTATGTATACAATTTCAAGAGCCGCATTACATTTTATACAGTCATTCTACTGTTATTTATTTATACAATTTTAGAGTACCCTAAAAATTAGGAATCAATAGATTGGTCAGAAGTCTGACATCTTTATAGTACAAAATTTCACCCTTTAAATACAAGAAAAAGTTGCCTGGACAGGCAACTTTTTCCTAACTCTATTATTCTATTATAAAAGTTTATGCTCTTGGATGAAACTGGCTATAAACATCCTTCAATCTCGTCTTTGTTACATGTGTGTAAATCTGTGTAGTGGAAATATCAGCATGTCCGAGCATCTCCTGAACTGCTCTTAAATCTGCTCCATTTTCAAGAAGATGTGTGGCAAATGAATGTCTGAGTGTATGAGGTGTTAGTTCCTTTTCAATTCCAGCCTCCTGTGTAAGGCGCTTAAGAATTTTCCAGAATCCTTGTCTAGTTAATCTTTTACCATGATGATTTAAAAATAAAGCTTCATCTTTATATTTTTTTGATACAAACTTAGGTCGTCCCTTATCGATATAATTTTGTATTGCTGCACTTGCGGAGTTGCCCAGCGGGATGATCCGTTCTTTATTCCCTTTTCCAATACAGCGAATAAACCCCATCGTTAAATGGACGTCCCCCATATCCAAGCTTATCAATTCACTTACCCGAATGCCTGTAGCATAAAGCAGCTCTAGCATCGCCTTATCACGAAGCCCAAAATGATCACTCGATTTTGGGGAATCTAGCAACCGTTCCACTTCTTTTAAGCTTAAGACCTTTGGCAATGACCTCTCCATCTTCGGAGTATCAACATGTACGGAAGGGTCATGATCAACAGTTTTTTCTCGGAGCAAAAACTGGTGTAAAGCCCTTATCGATGCAACATGTCTAGCCAAAGTCTTAGACGATTTCCCTTGTTCTTTCAGGAATCCTAAAAAATGAACAATTTGGACTCGTCCTGTCTCTTGAAATGTACTGATTTTCTCTACGGTCTGTAAATAATGAATATAGCTCTTCAAATCTCTCTCATATGAAACAATCGTATTCCGAGCCAATCCTTTTTCTACTACTAAAAAGTGTATAAAATCTTTGAGTTGATACTCCATTATCATTACTCCCCATTTAAGTAAAACAATATTAGCCTATCAAACCACGTAGGGTCTTCGTCTACTCCATTCCCTGAAACCTTAACGGCTGTGCCGTTTGGTTCGTCATAACGATGATAATCCTGGTACTCTTCATTTACCCACATAATACCATAGTAAAATAGAATTGTGCAGCCAGTAAAAAGAAGGAAAACCTTTAGTGTTTGAAATAGTACTTTAAACCATGTTTTCATATGCCTGTCCTCCAAAACCATCCTTTATAGTAAAGGTATGCCAAATAGGACAGTAAATATACATTGGACTTATGTAAAAAA
Source organism: Robertmurraya dakarensis (assembly GCF_900156875.1). GTDB lineage: Bacteria > Bacillota > Bacilli > Bacillales > Cytobacillaceae > Robertmurraya > Robertmurraya dakarensis. The sequence goes on from NZ_LT707409.1 coordinate 2,118,040, forward strand.
CCTTTTCTTCTTAGAAAAGGTTTTGGCTATTCTTCATTCTCTTTTTCTTTTCCCTGACAACGATAGCATACTCCATGAAAGGTTAAGCGGTGATCCTTAATTTTAAAATTCCAGTCACGTTCAACAATCGCTTCAACGTCCTCTAGTAAATCTTCCTGAATTTCATCCACAGCTCCACATTCAATGCAAACTAGGTGATGGTGGAAATGCGCTGCACCCTCTTGTCTTAGGTCATACCGTGATACGCCATCACCAAAATTAATTTTATCTACTATTTTCAATTCGGTCAGTAGTTCAAGTGTTCTATATACAGTTGCTAGTCCAATTTCAGGCGATTTTTCTTTAACTAGGAGGTACACATCTTCAGCGCTTAAATGATCCTCTTCATGTTCTAAAAGCACTCTTACAGTTGATTCACGCTGAGGTGTTAGTTTGTAGCTTGATGAATGTAAATGCTTCTTTATTCTCTCAATTCTGCTTTCCATTACGTTTGTCCTCCCTCGCCACTGTCACTATACATTATAACAAATGATCGAGTCTTTTCAAAATGAAATTATTATAAATAATAGATTATATTTAATCTTACCTAATAATTATTATAAATTGTTATTATAAATAATTATTCTATCTTTTCCCTTTAATTATATACCAAATTCAGCATATATTTAGAAAAAAATGTGAAAAATAAGCGAAGTTTTTTCAGATTATTGAAATGGTTCCCTTTCTCTATTGAACAGCGTTTACTACCATTTTCATGAGAGCTGGGGATACGTAAGCTTCAATTCCAGCCGCGGCAACTAACAACAGAGCAGCTGCCATAAAAGCAAGCGCATATCTTCCCACCAATGGCAGCATTGGCTGCGTCATCTTTTTCATAAATTGCCTGCGAATCATTGTGATAGAAAAAGAAACTGATAGAGTTGCGGCAAATATAAAAATCGGGATGATGATCAAATTTTGAGGAAGAACAGACACAAAGGACATCAAAAATCCTTCCCACTGCATTTGATTAACAAGAAACCCTACAGTAAAACCAACGACTAAGCCCTTTATAAAAAGCAGGATTAAGATAACAGGCAAACCGATAATTGAAATTCCCAAAATCCACATAAGGCCAATAAATTTACTGTTATGAAAGAAGCTTTGTAAAAATAAATCATTCGAGGCTGCTACCTTTCCATCAGATACTTGTCCAAAAAATTGTGATAAATAATAAAACAAATCTTCTTTTTGTGTCAGGCTCAAGCTATTCACGACAATGGCTCCAAATATAACTCCCATTAAAAATAACGTAATCACAAACAAATAAATAGAAGAATGGTCACGAAAATGTGATGTTATCACGCTCTGGTACATTTTTTTCTTCATCATTATCCCCCTAAAACTCCAATCTATTAGCAGTATCAGCTGCATTACAAAGGGTCCTATACTAAAACTTATACTGTAATGTATGTTGTTCTGTTCTTCTATATGACAATCAAATCTAGTAAAAGTTTTACTAGATTTAAAAAAGCAAAAGGCTGTTTCATACCTGAAAGAGCCTTTTGCTTTCTGTTGCTGGGTTTTGTTTGTTTACGATTCCGTTACTTTTCCGTATATGCCTCCCCCGCCTGCCTGGAAGGATAGTGCCCCTTTTCTAGCATTGATAATAAGGTTAGCAATTTTTATCGGAATGACTTCCTTTAATGCTTCTTCTGGCACTTCATGAAGAATGGCCATTTCCGTTCCAAAATGGTGGAGCAGTTTTTCCATCAGCTTCGGACCAATTCCTGGGATAAACTGTAACGGCACTTGATGGATATAAGGAGGCCTGTTATCAGGACCATGAGAAGCTGTCGCTAATTCTGTTATTCTTTCTGCCACACCTTTAACAAATTTTTCATGACCGCAATTTTGACATCGACTTATTTCAAGATTAGCTGGTTCACTACACTCAGCACATACAGTTTGATGATATTTTCCTAACAGCGGATCAAGCCCATAATTTGCGATTATCCTTTGGCCGGCTTTTTCCTCTAGCGATTCTAGTAAATGGTTAAAGGTTAATTTCTTCATTGCAATTATTTGATATTCCCTGGCAATTTTCCCTAGGGAATGGGCATCAGAATTGGTCACATAAGGATATCTATGAATTTCCCCGATTACATCTGCCATGTTTGTATTAGAACTTAAACCAAGCTCTATTCCATCTATTAAATCTGGGTCAAATACTTCTGCTAACGAGCGTTCCACACCTCGTCCAAACAAGCTTTTGAATGGTGTAAAAACATGAGCTGGAATGAATATTCCTCCAAGACTCTTTACTTTTTTCTGAAGTTCGCGGCCTGTTACATATAAACGCTGTGAGCTTAGATGAATATTTTTCAAATGCTGCGTCAGCCAGTTTGAGAATTCCTTCATAATCGTTAAATTAGGAAAATAGGCCAGAACATGGATTGGACCTTTACAGTCTTCATCATAAATTTCGAGTTCGGAGCCTGGGATGATCGTTAATCCATCATAATACAGACCGCCCTCTTCCTGCTGGATAAGCTCTCCTGCATTCAGTAAATTTTCCATCTCGATGATAACCTCAGGGGAATGACAATCGATGATTCCAATCATATGAAGACCTTTTAAATCCCTGGCGTGTTCAATGATATTGGAAAAGGTCAGCGTCTTAGCTCCTGTTATTTTCACAGCTCTTCCGGTATACGTTCGCCCGATATGAATATGTAAATCAACATAATATTGGTTCACTTTTTAACATCCTCTTGTAATTGTAAGTATTGAATGGCATATGCTGTCTTGGCATCATAAATTTTTTGTTCTTGTATGTATTGCAATGCTTCTGATAACGTCAACTCCACTACATTGACGAATTCATCCTCATCTAATCCCAAAGCGTTCTCTTTCTTAAAAAGCCCCTTCGCTACATATAAATGAACAATTTCATCAGCAAAACCCGGTGAAGTATAAAAGGAGATCAGCCATTCTAGCTGCTTGCAATCATAGCCTGTTTCTTCTTCTAATTCCCGTTTCGCAGAATGAGCGGGTTCCTCTCCTTTCTCCAGCTTTCCTGCAGGAATTTCTATAATCGTTCTCTCTAATGGCTTACGGAATTGTTCCACCATGACTATTTTATTTTCTTCTGTAAGAGCTATAACGGCAACCGCCCCAGGATGTTTAACGATTTCGCGCTTTGATGTATTCCCATTCGGAAGCATCACATCATCCACCTGCAAACTGATGACCTTTCCTGAAAAAATCTTTTCTGATTGTATCGTTTTCTCTTCTAGTTGTGCCATTTCTTTTGTCACTCCTGTTCTATTCTCTGCTTCTTTGTACATATAGTTTAGCATATTACATTTGGAGGAGTAGGAATGAAAGTATATGTGCATGACAAAGGAATTATTTTAGTGGGGAAAGCTTGGGAAATCAGAATGAAATTAAAAGAATATACCAAAGAATATTATTACCTTTCTGACTGGCTGAAAACCGTAAAGGAGCAATAATTTGTTTTCCTCTGCTTTCTTTCTATAGAATAAGACAGTAGAGGTGAAGGAAATGAAAAAGCGAAAACTAGGACAATCCGATTTATTCGTAAGCGAATTGGGACTAGGCTGTATGTCTTTAGGCACGGATGGAGTGCAGGCACAACAGATTATTGAAGCGGCTTTAGAAGAGGGAATTAACTATTTTGATACTGCAGACTTATATGATTTTGGCATCAACGAAAAAATCGTCGGCTCTTCTTTAAAAAACGTTAGAGACAAAGTTGTGATTGCCACAAAAGTAGGAAACCGTCCAAATCAAGAAAAAAACGGATGGAGCTGGGATCCTTCAAAGCAATATATTAAAGAAGCCGTTAAGCAAAGCTTAAAACGACTCGGGACCGATTATATCGATTTATATCAGCTTCATGGCGGGACCATTGAAGATCCTATCAGCGAGACGATTGAAGCATTTGAAGAGTTAAGGGAAGAGGGATTTATCCGTTATTATGGAATTTCCTCTATACGTCCTAATGTCATTCGAGAGTATGTAGAAAAAGCTAATATTGTTTCAGTGATGATGCAATACAGCATTTTAGACAGACGGCCTGAAGAAGAAATGCTGCCCCTCCTATCCGAAAATGGAATCAGCGTTGTCAGTCGAGGCCCTCTAGCGAAAGGGCTGCTAAGCGAAAAAATGCTGACAAAAGCATCAAAATCTGTAATGGAATCCGGTTATTCAGATTACAGCTACGATGAATTATCTGAGCTAATCCCTGCTTTAAAAGAAAAGATTGCTAAGGATCGTTCCTTAACAGAAATTTCTCTTCAATATATTCTTTCCGGGCCAGCTGTTTCTTCTGTTATCGCTGGAGCCAGCTCTGTCAAACAAGTAAAAGAGAATGCTCAAGCTGTCAAGACAAACCCTTTAACGAAAGAAGAGTTGGATTTTATTCGTACCGTATCGAAAGCCAATCGATACGCTTCGCATCGTTAAAATTGAAGTCCATATAAAAAAACAAAGCAATCGGCTAAAAAATGAGCCGATTGCTTTTTATCTGCTATTTATAATCCTTCCAGTTCATCGAGCTTTCATTAAAAAGCTCCTCAAAGGATTTATTTTTTTCCTTTAAACGTCTTTCTTCTCGCTTCTTCTGTTCTTCTGCCTCTTTTTTAAGCTCTTCTTCTGCTTTTAACTCCTGCTTTGTATCCTTTAGCTTTTTCATTAAATCTTCGTTTAACATATCTCCTAAAGTAACAGGCTTATCAGTTTGTTTCTTGGCTGGAGTTTGTTTCTTTTTTTTCATCTTGATCCCTCTCTGCTAAGTTTGTGAAACTATTATAACATTAGAAAAAGAGATTGTTTACTTTTTCAAAAGCTAGCCGCAGCCTGCGGTTTATTTTGCTAATTCTACAACCGTCGCAACTCCTTGGCCGCCGCCAATGCAAAGCGTTGCCAGTCCCTTCTCAGCATTTCTTCGTTTCATCTCATGAATTAAAGTGACCAATATTCTTGCTCCGCTTGCTCCAATAGGATGCCCCAGGGCAATGGCTCCACCGTTTACATTTAATATATCTCTATTAAAATGGAGTTCCTTATCTACAGCCAAGCTCTGACTTGCAAATGCTTCGTTCGCCTCAATAAGATCCAGTTCATCCATGGATATAGATGCCTTTTCTAAAGCTTTTTTAACAGCTTGAACCGGGCCTATTCCCATAATACTTGGATCAACCCCTGCACTGGCATTTCCCTTTATCGTGACAAGCGGAGTTATTCCTAACTCCTCTGCTTTTTCTTTGCTCATCACAACCAGAACGGCTGCCCCGTCATTTATTCCTGAGGCGTTTCCAGCCGTAACACTTCCATCCTTTTTAAAAGCAGGCTTAAGCGCTTTCAGCTTTTCCGCTGTTGTCCCTTCTTTAGGGTATTCATCTCTATCAAATATAACCGGCTCCCCTTTACGCTGAGGAATCTCTACCGGAACAATTTCTTCTTTAAATTTCCCCTGCTGGGTCGCGTTCACTGCTTTTTCTTGACTCCAAGCTGCAAACTCATCCTGCTCTTCTCTCGTAATCCCATACTTGTCACAAAGATTTTCGGCTGTTACTCCCATATGATAGTCATTGAATGCACACCATAGACCGTCTGTAATCATGCTGTCAATTACCTTTTGATCTCCCATTCTAAAACCATTTCGAGCATTTTTCAACAGATATGGAGCTTGACTCATATTCTCGATTCCGCCTGCTACGACAATTTCGGAATCTCCTGCCATAATTGCCTGTGCCGCTAAATGCACAGCTTTTAGTCCAGATCCGCATACCTTATTAATTGTAAAGGCAGAAGCACTTTGCGGAAGTCCTGCTTTTATCGCAGCCTGCCGCGCTGGATTTTGTCCAATACCAGCCTGGAGAACATTTCCTAAAATCACTTCATCTACCTGTTCCGGTTTTAATCCTGCTTTCTCAAGAGCTCCTTTAATCACAATCGCGCCTAGGTCAGGTGCTGAAATGTCTTTTAAACTTCCATTAAAACTACCAATTGCTGTTCGAACTGCGCTGACAATTACCACTTCTGTCGCTGTCATTCTTTTCATCCCTTTCTATTTCCACTCCTATTTATAGTTCGATTTGGAATGAAAAAATCCTTTTATTTCAGCAAAACTTCTCTTCTTCAGCAGCTCTCTCGGGCGTGCATAATGAAACAATGATTAACCCATGTTATTAGAGATGTTACTTTTAAGGAGGGAACAATCATGTCTCAAAAACGAGAAAAGGGTTATAGCCAAAAAGGAAAGCCTAATGGAGACAATGTAAAGCAAATGATCGCGGCGGAGGAATTGGAACAAGCCGTCCAGCCAACCAAAAGGCAAAATTCACAGCAATAGGAAACCTAGGACTCGGCATGCCCGAGTCTTATTTTTTTAAAATTTTCGTTAAAATGCTAAAATGAAGAAAATAACACTTTTGGAGGGATATTCTTGAAGCGAGCCTTCCGTTACTTCCTTTCTATCCTGCTTCTTTTTGTTTCCATCGGCGTCTATTTTTCGAACCGAATTATGTATATGAAAAAGAAGGATGATCTTTTTATTTTCAATCGTGAAAAAGAAGCAGGCCGCTTAAACCCTGATGAGTTTGACAATATGCCAAAAAGAGAAATCTTAATCCCCTCTTCCTTTGGCTATCATCTGAAAGCAGTTGTTGTCGAACCTCATGACACCAATCAATACATGATCTTTTGCCACGGTGTAACCGAGAACAAACTTAATTCAGTAAAGTATATGAATCTTTTTATCCAAAGAGGCTTCAACGCGGTCATTTACGATCACCGCAGACACGGTGAATCTGGAGGAAAAACAACGAGCTACGGATACTATGAAAAATTCGACTTAAAAACAATCGTTGACTGGCTGAAGCTGGACAGAGGTCCTAACCTTTTACTTGGAATTCACGGGGAATCGATGGGAGCCGCGACGATGCTTTTATATGCTGGAATGCTTGAAGATGGGGCAAATTTTTATATTGCTGATTGTCCTTTTTCGGATTTTAGAGAACAGCTCGCTTACCGCTTAAAAGCTGAAATGAGACTTCCTCCAAAACTTTTCCTGCCTGTTGCTGATTTGTTTATCAAAATGCGGCAAAAGTATTCTTTGCGCGACGTTGCTCCAATTACCGTTATTGAACATATTACAAAGCCCATTCTTTTTATTCATAGCAAGAAAGATGACTTCATACTACCATCAATGACAGAAGCTCTTTACGATAAAAAAAAGGGACCCAAAAAGCTTTATATGGCAGAGAATGGGGTTCATGCGCAATCATTAAATGAAAATAAAGAGGACTATGAAAAGGTCATTGATGAGTTTTTAGAGAGTTATGTCTATCGAAAATAAAGAAGGCGCTATGTTCGATGCCTTCTTTATTACTTTTTATACGACTTTATTATAAAAACTCATGCGAGGATTTAAGTATTCATTGGGGCTTTTTAATTGAAAGGTGTTACTAGACTCAGAGAAATCAATGGTAAGCTTATCAGCTAAAAAAACGACCTTTGATTTTTCTACATAAATGGAACCTGCATTTGTTTGAACTTCTTCGTCATCTTGTTCTAATTCCTTTACAAGCCATAGGGCGGTTACACCGCTTACCACACACCCGCAGCCTTCCGTATCATATTTCAATTTTAAAAACCCTTGATTTTCGCCTGTTTTTTCTTCTATCTTTCTTGCTGCTGCATCTGTTAAGGTGATTTCCATCTGTTATTCTCCTTCCCGTAATATATCTCATTGTAGCATAGTTTTTTACCAGCCCTCTTCTCTTATGCTTAAAGAGAGGCTACTCTTCCGTCAAGCGGACATCTGCAATCGCAGAAAGGGGAATTCGGTGGACTTCCTCAAAGCGGTCAACAATATGCAGCTTTTGACTAAGGGGATCCCAATAATGAATATCCCCTATGACCAGTTTGTACTGTTTTTGCACGTAATGAGTGACCGTGACCCTTTTTCCAAATTCCATTGCTTCAAAAATCACTTCGTTCATCACTTCTAAATACTGTTCATCTAGTTCTTTGCTGTCTTCAAAGGCATCTTCTTTCGCCCAATCCCGCAAGAGCTTAACATGCTCAGGCAGCATCATCGATGTCCATTTCATTTTCCCGCGGTCTCGAATCATTGACTTTATCCTCCTTACATTTTATGTCCGCCAACCAGCTTAGCTCGGTGCTTCGCTGTTCCCGCATTGGTATAGGAGACAGCCCTAAGCAAAGAGCCCGGTCCAAAACGTTTGCGAATATCATCAACCGTGTAGCCAAGCTCTCTCTTTTTCCAGCCATCTAAATCAAATAAGTTCAGCTGAAAATCTTTGTCATCGACAACATTACCGAGCGAAATCATAATTTGCCTAACCGTCTTTCCATCATAATGCTCACGAAAAAGCTCTAAGCACACGCGGTAAAGGTCCATCGTCACATTTGTCGGCGTATCGATCGTTCTTGAACGGTAAAAACCGCCGCCAAACTCATCCTTACTGTAGCCAAGACCAAAGCTGATCGTTCTTCCTGCTTTCCTTCCTGTACGGGCACGCCTTGCCACCTCTTCACACATTTCCAATATGACATGCTTGATTTCCTCCTCTTCCTTATAGTCCCGGAGTAAAATCTGGCTCTTTCCAAAGCTGATTTGCCCTTCCATTAGCGGAGCTCCCATTTCAGAAAGATCGACTCCCCATGCATGGTAATACAACTGATTTCCCATAACCCCAAATTTCTTCTCCAGCATTTTTAAATCATAATGAGCCAGCTGCCCTACCGTAAAAATCCCCATGCTGTTTAAAGTTTTTTCAACGCGGCGGCCAATTCCCCACATTTCTCTTAGCGGTGAAACATTCCACAATTTTTCCGGGACGTCCTCATACGTCCACTCGGCAATGCCCTTCTTTTTTGCCTCTAAATCAAGGCAAAGCTTTGCCAGCAGCATATTCGGTCCAATGCCGACCGCACACGGAAGCTGGAATTCTCTCTCAATATCATCTTTGATTTTTCGCGCAATCGTTTTCGCATCGCCCCAAAGCTTAACCGCTCCGTCCACGCCGATAAAACTTTCATCTACACTATAAGTATGAATGGCTTCTTTCGGAACGTAGCGGTGAAATACACGGGTAATTTCCAACGAAACTCTTAAATACGTCGCCATTTTCGGTTCCACTACTAGAATTCGTGGATCATTCGGAATTTCAAACCTGCGAGACCCTGTTTTAATGCCAAATTCTTTTTTTAATTTCGGTGAAGCTGCAAGCACAACACTTCCCTGGCGTTCCTTTTCCCCAACAACGGCCAAATAGCACTCAAGCGGGTCCAGCCCTAACATAACAGCGGAACAGCTGGCATAAAAGCTTTTCATATCAACACATAAAATTTGATTGTGCGGCATCTTGCTGTAATCAATCATGCCTTCTCCACCTCTTCTTATCACCAAAAGGAACATTTGTTCTTATTATTATACTTTTAATATTAAGCGAATATACGTTCTGTTTCAATGGAAATTTTTATGGTTTGAGAAAAGCCTGAGATGATTCTTTTATGAAGAATGAGTATAATCATCGGTGAGGTGCGTGCAAATGGACAAAAAATTCATCTATAAAATGGTGCGAAATTGCTTCAAGCAATATCACAATGAACACGAGGATTTCCCAATAAAAGAAGGCGATTATGAACGATTATATAAAAAAATTATTACCGCAAAGGAAAAAGATCACGAAAGCACACTGCATGACATTATTAATGATATCGTCTATGAGTTTATAACAAATGAATAAAGAAAAATCACTTCCCCTTGTGAAAGTGATTTTTCTTATAAAAAGCCAAGCCTTCAAGGGCGGCTATTCTTATATCCATCACGGCTCCGATATTGCTGAGGAGCTCTTGCCGGATATCTTACTGGAAAGCTGAACATATGCACGAGCTGGGTAAAAGGGATGGCCGCAAACAGAATAAAGGAAAAGATGACATGTAACTGAAATAGGAACGGCACTCCCTCCATAAGCTGAATATCTGGTTGAAGGGTAAATAAGCTCCGAAACCACGGTCCTATGCTCACCCGGTACTCATAAGCTACAACAGTTGTATTATAAATAATGGTCATGTATGTCCCTAACCCGGCGACCAGCAAAAGCCAAATAACAGTAAAATAATCAGCAAACGACGCATGAACACTGACTTTTGGATTAGTCATTTTACGGATCAGAAGTACAATTAAACCTAAAACAACCATTAAACCTGCAGCTCCACCACCTGCAATAGCAAAAACATGGTACATATGGTCGCTTACTCCCATCGCCTCATAGACACTGATGGGAATTAGCACCCCCATTACATGACCAAAAAAGGCAAAGATAATCCCCCAATGGAAGAGCAAAGAACCAACCCTTAACCATTTTTTTTCAAAAATTTCAGTTGAAGGCGCGTGCCAACTAATCCCGCGAAAGACAATCCGATAAACAGCCGCTACTACTAGGATCGTCCCACATATATATGGAAAAATCCCCCACCAAAAAAATCCACTCATGTCAGTCCTCCTAAAAAGCAATTTGATGGTTCAACTAGAAAAATAATCTCGGAACAAGCAGCAAGCAGGCCTATTGTTCATTAATATAGGTCATTGGATAAGGAAGCGGGTCTAAATCAGCGGCTTCCCAACTGTTTTCCAACAGTTTTATTTCTTCTGGCTTTGGCGCTTCAAATACATGGGTCATCAGTAAATCAAAAAAAGCATGATAGTGATTTTCCTTAGGCAGATGGTTCAAAATCCGGTGAAGGCTGTAGGCCAAACGGCGTTTAAGCAAAGAAACACTGTCTCCTTCAGGTGCTGCCGCTAAAAGTTCTAACAGCATCGGAATATAATCCGCCAGTTCATCCCCCTGTCTCTCAAATCCTAAGTCAGAAATTAATCTTTGTAATTCTATTAACGCCCCTCCACGCTTGCGGCTGTCACCTAATTCCTGTGCAGTCAGGTAGAGTCCCGTCTTTTCTTTATAATCGAAAGTTTCAACATAAAGCTCCTGCAGGTCCTTTAATGGCACCGAAAATAATGGCTTGACACAATTGAGCAATGCTGTTCGCAGTTCCTCTGATGGAAGGATTTCCGTCAGTTCCTTTTCTAAATCTGACCATTCTTCAAAAAAGGAGTCCTCTGGGTACTCTAAAAATCGTGACACCAACACTAACGTTGCTGCAGTTTCCAGGTTCATCCGTTTTCACTTCTTCCATACGGATAAGTGACCATGCCTTCCGGCGGTGCCAACTCCTCAATGCTGCAAGCTCCATAACGGTAATGGAGATCATCATCCATTTCCCGTCTGCCAGTTGGAATCACAAACCGCTCGTTATATTTCGCCACTCCAAGCAAGCGGGCCATATCCTCTAATTCTTCAACGGTTGTGTGCGCTTCTTTTAGAAGCTGGCTTTTTTTCATTTCATCAATGCCTCCAACGGTTTTCGCACGCATATGCACGCGCATCGCCGCCATTTTCAATAGCACCCGGCGAATGACACTCGTGTCGTCAGCAGAAAGAATCGAAGCTAGATACTCCATCGGGATTCTCATTTGGTCAACTGCTGGAATATAGCCCTCAACGCTTAATTCCTGCTCATTCGTGATATGATTCATGATCGGACTAAGCGGCGGTACATACCAAACCATCGGAAGTGTTCGATACTCTGGATGAAGCGGCAAGGCTATTTTCCACTTCATTGCCATTTTATAAATAGGTGATTCCTGAGCACTTTTAATCCAGCTGTCATTGATCCCAGCTTCACGGGCTTTCTCAATCACTTCGGGATCATTTGGATCTAAGAAGACAGAAAGCTGCGCTTCATACAAATCCTTTGGATCCTCAACAGATGCGGCTTCCTTCACTTTATCGGCATCATACAGGACTACTCCGATGTAACGGATTCGGCCAACACAAGTTTCAGAGCATACAGTAGGAAGTCCCGCTTCTGTTCTTGGATAACAAAAATTACATTTCTCTGCTTTATGGGTGTTCCAGTTATAATACACTTTGTGATATGGACAGCCATTCATGCAGAAACGCCAGCCGCGGCAAGAATCTTGATCGACCAGAACAATGCCATCTTCATCGCGCTTATACAATGCTCCAGAAGGACAGGAAGCCACACAAGAAGGGTTTAAGCAATGCTCACAAATACGCGGCAGATACATCATGAACGTCTTCTCATATTCAAGAGCAATATGCTCCTGCAGCTTTTGAACATTAGGGTCCATCGGGACAATCTCACTGCCGCCAGCAAGATCATCATCCCAATTTGATCCCCATTCAGGCTTGTCTATATACTTACCCGTAATCATCGAAACCGGACGGGCAACCGGAATATTGTCTTTCTTCGGACTTTTATGAAGATGTTCAAAATCATAAGTCCAAGGTTCATAAAAATCGTCCATACTAGCCATATTCGGGTTATAAAAAATATTAGCCAGCTTAGAGACCGGACCGCCTGCTTTTAAATGAAGCTGTCCATTTCTTAACGTCCAGCCGCCTTTATAGCGGTCTGTATTTTCCCATTCTTTCGGGTAACCTGGTCCCGGTCTTGTTTCGACATTGTTATACCACACATATTCCATACCAGGGCGGTTTGTCCATGTGTTTTTACATGTCACCGAACAAGTGTGACAGCCAATACATTTATCCAAATGCATGACCATCGCTACTTGGGCTTTAATTCTCAAGCCAATCAACCTCCTTCAATGGACGGATAATCGTTAGCGTATCACGCTGACTTCCAGTCGGCCCATAATAGTTAAATCCATAGCTAAGCTGAGAATAACCGCCAATCATATGGGTTGCCTTCGGATAAATTCTCGTAACACTGTTATGTGTGCCGCCCCGTTTCTTATTAATATTATTTCCAGGAACCCCCATCGTACGATCCTGGGCGTGATGCATATAAGCTACTCCTCTAGGCATCCGATAGGTTAGAACGGCTCTTGCAGCAACCGCGCCATTTCGGTTATATACTTCAATCCAATCATTATCTTTAATGCCGATGGATGCCGCATCTTGTTCATTTAACCAGACCACCTGCCAGCCGCGGAACAATTGCACCATATGATTGGTATCGGTGAACATCGTGTGAATGCCCCACTTCTGGTGAGGAGTCATGTAACGGAGAGTCAATGACTTCCCAGTATTCTCCACTTCTTTTTCACCTTTTAAAAATGGCCCCTTATTTATAGGCGGCAAATAAAGCGGCAGTCCTTCACCATAATCAAGCATGACCTCATGGTCGAGATAAAAGCTTTGCCTTCCAGTGAGCGTATGCCATGGAATGTTGTACTCTTTATTGACTGTAAATGGAGAATAACGGCGATTATCCTTTTCAAGACCGCTCCAAACCGGTGTCGAAATGGTTTGACGAGGCTGAACCGTCAGAGCATCTAATGTATAATCTTCCTCTTCTCGTTCTTTAGCCAAGTGCTCCAGCTTCTTCCCTGTCTTTTCCTCCATTGATTTCCAGCCTTCAACAGCACGTTTTCCATTGGACGCCCCTGACATGAGCAAGATAGCATTGATCGCTTGTTTATCTGAAATAAGGTCTGGATGGCCCTGCCCTACCCCTTCACGCTTAGAAACACCAAGCCGATCAAGAAGCTGCTGGTATGCCTTTTCTCCATCTACCTTGACACCTTTAGTACCATAGCCATTGCGGATATTCGGACCAATCGTTGACCACATATTAAAGACATTCGGATAATCTCTTTTTACAATATTGAGGTTTGACATTGTTTTTCCTGGAATAACATCTGTCTCGCCTTTTCTCCAGTCCTTTACTTTGCCAAATGGCTGCGCAATTTCGTTAATCGTATCGTGAGCAAGCGGTGCCATGACAACATCTTCGGCAGCTGGCAGATGCTCTTTGGCAAGCTCCGAAAAGACCTTTGCCACTTCCCTAAAGGCATCCCAATCACTCTTCGTTTCCCACGGCGGGGAAATAGCAGCATTGAACGGATGGATAAACGGATGAAGATCGGTTGTACTAATATCAAATTTTTCATACCATGTTGCAGCAGGTAATAAAATGTCAGAAAACAATCCAGAGCTTGTCATACGGAAATCCATCGCCACAAATAGATCTGTTTTACCTTCAGGCGGTTTCTCATCAATATGCACATCCTCTGGCTGCCATGAGTTCTCTGTATCTGTCAGCACAGAGTCAGTCGAACCAATGAGATGTTTGACAAAGTATTCATGACCTTTCCCGCTATCTCCTAATAGATTGGAACGCCAGTTAAAGAAGATGCGCGGGAAATTTCGTGGATCATTTGGATTCTCAATCGCATACTGAATCTTTCCGTCTTTAATTTGATCAGCAATATCCTTAATAATGGCTTGATCGTCATCCTTTAAGCGCTTACGGGCATCCTCCATGACATCAAGGGAATTTTGTGACCATTGCGGGAAGCTCGGCAGCCAGCCAAGGCGAGCTGACATCGCGTTAAAATCAGAAGGGTGCATATTGCGATATTTATTGCTCCAGGCATTTTTTTCCTCATCCGCCTGATACTCATATCGGAACTGTTCTGTCGCAAAATAGAAAAACGATGTTCCATTCATAAACCTTGGCGATTTCGTCCAATCATTAGCAAAAGCAATTTGTGAGAAGCCTTCAATCGGACGGACTTTTTCCTGGCCAACATAGTGAGCCCATCCGCCGCCATTTACACCTTGAGATCCTGTAAGCAAAATAAGATTCAAAATGGCTCGATAAATTTGATCACTATGGAACCAGTGGTTTGTACCTCCCCCCATCGCTATCATTGATTTTCCATTTGTGCGGGCAGCATTATCAGCAAATTCTCTTGCCACTTGAATGACATGATTACGGTTTACTCCTGTAATGCTTTCCTGCCATGCAGGTGTGTACGGCCGGTCGCTGTCATTATAATCTGTAGGGTAATCCCCCTGAAGACCACGGCTTATTCCCGTATGAGCCATCATAATGTCATAAATCGTTGTGACGGTTAGTTCATTACCAGATACGCCTTGGATCTTCTTAACCGGTACTCCGCGGCTAACCTTACCGCCATCTTTCTCAGCAAAATAAGGAAAATCAACCATTGCGATTTCATCTGCTTCATTAAGGAAACTAAGCTTAGGATTAATATCATTTCCGTCCGCATCTTTTAAATCTAAATTCCACTTTTGGCCATTGTCCCAGCGAAATCCTTGACTCCCGACCGGAATAGCCATTTTATTAGAATTTTCATCCCAAACAATCGTCTTCCATTCACCTAACTCCTGCTGCTGCTCGATATCCGAAGCTCGTAAAAAACGATCTGTTCGATAGTTGCCGCTTTGATTATCCAAAATGACTAAAAACGGTAAATCCGTGTATTGCTTTGCATAATCAATAAAATAAGGCGTCTGTTTATCAACGTAAAATTCTTTTAAAATCACATGAGTCATCGCCATTGCAAGAGCCCCATCTGTACCAGGCTTTGCCGGCAGCCAGATATCAGCAAATTTCTCATATTCTGCGTAATCAGGGCTTACCCCCACAACCTTCGTCCCGTTATAACGGGATTCGACCATAAAATGGGCGTCAGGTGTTCTTGTTTGCGGGATATTGGTTCCCCAAATGATGAAATATTTCGTGTTGTACCAATCACCGCTTTCAGGAACATCTGTCTGATCTCCCCAAACTTGCGGTGAAGCAGGAGGTAAATCTGCATACCAGTCATAAAAACTAAGGATTGTTCCTCCTATTAAAGATAAAAAGCGGGCTCCGCCTGCATAACTGATCATGGACATAGCAGGGATCGGACTAAACCCAACAATACGATCAGGACCGTATTGTTTGATCGTATAAATAATCGACGCCGATATTAATTGGCAAAGTTCCTTCCATGTTCCACGGACAAATCCGCCCCGGCCGCGTGCTTTTACATATTTCGCCCGTTTCTCTGGATCAGTCACGATGTTTTCCCAAGCCTGAACGGGGTTATCAGCTGTTTTCATTTCGCTTTTCCACAGCTCATATAAATCTCCTCGTATATATGGATGTTTCACCCGAGTTGGGCTGTATGTATACCAGGAAAAGCTGGCTCCGCGCGGACAGCCTCGAGGTTCATAATCAGGAAAGTCATCTCCCGTTGACGGATAATCTGTTTGCTGTGTTTCATATGCAATAATTCCATCTTTGACATGAATTCTCCAGCTGCAAGATCCGGTACAATTCACTCCATGTGTAGAACGAACGATCTTATCATACTGCCAGCGTTTGCGATAAATTCCCTCTGAGTTACGCGGACGGGGGCTTTCTTCCGTCCAGCCTTGATTGATCCGTTCACCGCGTTTTAAATATTTTAGTGTTTGCAAAAGTTTATTCTGCTTTTTCTCCATAATCGTCATCCTTTCCTCTTATTAGGTGACTTCTGAGTGGATTAAAGTCTTCTCCTACAATGCGAAACGAATGTTCACTCGCCTGCAGCTCCTCTAAAAACACCTCTTTGCTAGCAGCATTTGCAGCAGCTAAAATCAACCGGTGCAGTGTATTCATATCGTTAATTTGGTAGATTTTCTGAATCATTTCTCCGGAAATAGAACCAAATCTCATTCTAGTAATATTAATTAAGTCTTCTCTATCTTCGACAAGCATGGCATCCGATTCGTATGAAAACATGAGCAATATCCTTCCTTTACAATTTGATCATTTTATAATAATCAGCAATTAATTGATTCTTACACTCATCAGCAGCTCGTTCAAAAAACAGCGTAACTTCATCATCAGGGTCCTTAGCTTGACTACTACTTATTTGAGTTTGGACTGTCTTTGAAAAACCATTAGAGAATTTTAAAACAATTTCAATCCCTTTTTCCTTTTTGATGACCGTTCCTTGGGCATCGTACGGATGGATATTATATCGTGAAAATGTTTCGATCATTCTGTCATATACGGCAGGTGCTTCTACACGAAGCGACCCTTCTGAAAGCTGATATTCTCCCATTTTTGATAACTCCTTACTGAATTTCCATATTTCACGGTTATTTTCCGCTAGTTCCCAGTAAATTATTCATCTCATCTTCATTATGTATTTCATCAACCAGTATCAAGCCATCCATCAACTTCAACAGCTGCTCATCAGTCTTTTTTTCTTCGAGAAGAGATTTCATATTGTTGACCATTTTTCTCATGATATTATGATCGCGAGTCAGCTCAATCACTACCTCTTTTAATGAAGAATTTTCTTCCACCATTTCCTTGTATAACCCTTCTTCTTCGGACTCTGCATGCTTCAATGTCCTCGTTTCCCAATGCTCAATCGTAACTTCTGCAACTTGAAGCGCTTTGTCCAGCTCTTTATTTTCTAAACATTTGCTATATAATTCCCTCAATTCGCGGGCTTCATTTAGAGAAGCATCATGAATGGAAGAATGTGAATCCTGTTTTTTTAAGCTTGGTCCTGTCATTAAATACCCAACTCCTTTATGATTGTTTCATTGTTAAACATCATAACCATTAATCGTCCTGATAAACGAAAAGAGACCGTCTAATTAGACAGTCTCTTTCATTTAGTCATTAACTTTTCTTTGGGTCATTACTTAAGTCGCTGAATGATCCAATATAATATTTAGCCGTTCCACCTTCATCATTAATTTCGGAAATGGTTAAATATTCTTTGTAAATTTCTCCATTCTTGCGTTTATTCCAAATCTCACCCTGCCAGAACCCTTTTTCGCGAATCATTTCCCACATTTCCTGATAAAATTCTTTTCCATGACGGCCAGACCTAAGGACACTCGGAGTCTTTCCAACCACTTCATCATATTGATAGCCAGTTAACTTTGTAAATGATGAATTGACTTTTTGAATCGTCCCATTTGGATCCGTAATCATCATACCTTGTGCTGTATGATCGAAAATTTTTGACTCTAGGCTTAATTTTTCCTGATAATACATCCAAACAACGATGATAAAGCTTGCCAGAGCAAATTCGGACAGAGCCATAAAACCAATTGCATAGTGGCCTGTAATTCCAAACACGATCGTTAAAACGATTGGCGGGAAGAATCCCCCCAAACCTCCAATAGCCGAGACAATTCCATTCACAATTCCAGCTTGTTTTGAAAAATAGAGAGGCACTAGCTTAAATACTACTCCGTTACCTATTCCAGCACAAAAAGCAATCGATAAACAACCCACCGTATAAAGCTCAATGTTTGGCGAAAAGGAAAGAAGAGCCCCAGAGGCGGTCAATCCTGCAAAAACAAACATGAGCATAAAAAATGGATTGAATCTGTCTCCCAGCCAACCTCCGACCGGCCTCATTAATGTAGCTAATGTTATAAATCCGGCTGTCCGCAGTCCAGCATCAACCGTATCGAGTCCGAAATGATTGACCAAAAAGTTCGGCAAATAAACGGTCAAAGCAACAAAGGAGCCAAACGTTATAAAGTAAAATAATGAAAGAAACCAGATTTTCTGATCCTTATATACCCCTTTTATCTGATCTGTTAACGAAGCATGTACCTTCGGCTCTTTGCGATCCCCAAAAAGGAAATTTAAAACCGCAAATAAAATGAGAATGATTAAAAACATTCGAACAGCTGTATTCCATCCATATGCATTTGCAATAACAGGTGCTGCAAATGCAGTAATCGCTGTTCCGATGTTACCTGCTCCATAAATACCGTTCACAAATCCATGCTTTTCCTTTGGATAATACTTCGGAAGTGATGTAACACCGATCGAAAAAACGGCACCGCCAATCCCAAGGAAAAGACCTCCAATGACTAAGTCCGCAAATGAATCCGCAATACTTATATAAAATACCGGAAAAAGCAAAGCAATAAAGCTAATCGTGAACAGGTTTCTCGCACCGATTTTATTAGTCCAAAAGCCTAAAAAGACCCGCAGTATCGATCCTAACACAACAGGAACGGCTGTTACGATTGAAACTTGGCCCTCTGTTAATTCAATGTCTGCTCTCATATTGGCGATAAGAGAAGAGATAATAACCCACACCATGAAACCAACAACAAGGCTGGCTGTCTGCAGCGGCAATTGCCATTTAGTGACTTTCAATAGAACTTCTCCTTTCAAAGATCTGTAGACAGAAAAAGTGACAAATCACTTTCTGTCTTCTGCACTGAACGGTTAGTCAGCTTTTCAGATTTCTTCGACCTTTTTATTATGAGGAGAATTACGTAAAGTCATGCGAATTCTATTTTTGATTTATGAATCGCTTCCCAACCACCTCAAAAAGCCTCGGGAAAAGGGCATACACAACACTTCCAGCATTCATCCAACGGGGAAGATTGATTTCTCTAGTTGGTGTTAACATCGCTTTTACGACTTTTGCAGCAACATAATCTGGCTGCAGCATAAATCGCTGTACATTTTTTACATAAGTGCCTTTTTCATCGGCAATCGTAAAAAAATTAGTTGCAATCGGTCCAGGGTTTACCGCCGTAACAAACACATGATAATCAGACAGCTCCATTCTCAAGCTGTTCGTATATCCAAGAACAGCATGCTTCGTAGCCGAATAGACACTTGACTTCGGTGTGGCCAATTTTCCCGCTTGTGAGGCAATATTAATGATATGGCCTTCCCTTTGTTTTCTCATGACTGGCAAAACCATTGATGTACACGCCATCAGTCCGATGACATTCACATTGAACATCCCTTTTATTTCATCAATAGCTGCCTCATGCGCCTCTCTAAAAACCCCGAAACCTGCATTATTCACAAGTACATCGACTGTGTTAACTTTTTGAATGACCTCTGAAAAGGTCGTTTTAATACCATCAGTATCAGAAACATCAAGTCTAAAAACCTCGATGTTTACAGAGTAACGTTTACTAATGTCCTCCTTAAGCCGGGTAAGCTTATCAAGGCTTCTCGCAAAAAGATAAAGGTTCGCACCCTTTGCTGCAGATTGGCGGGCAATCTCTGCCCCAATGCCTCCGGATGCTCCTGTTATGAAAATATTCTTTCCTGTCAAACTTTGCTGCGTCATCCCTTCACCTCATCATGCATAGTAACGAATCGTTCCTCCCTCATTCGTCATATTAATTTCCTTTAAATCTATTAGATAATCAAATTGAGCAACTGTTTCTGAAATTGTAAGTGATAACTCCTTTTTATAAGCCTTTGGAAAAAGGCGCTGACATGCTTCAAAAACCGTTAACGATTCAGATTCTAACCACTTTTTCACTTTATGTGCCCTGGCATGCTGCTGCTTTAGATTCATATGAATAGAATCATTCACATGATAAACCTCTTTTCCGTGTCCTGAATAAACAAATTCAATTGGAATGTCAAGTAATTTTTTCAGTGAGCGATTATATTGAAGCAGCGATTTTGGCCGTTCTGTTTCTCCTGGAAGCGGCGGTTCAATAATTGGGTTTGGAGTGATATGAGCAAGAAGATGGTCTCCGCCAATATAAATTCCATCCTTTTCACGATACAAACCAATATGGCTCTGTGCATGCCCTGGTGTCTCCACTACCTTCCAATCGGACAGCCCAACTGGGATATCTCCTTCTGCTAAAAAGCCAGTAAGTGAACGATCGCATGTAAATCTTCGGTCCTCTTTCATGACATCAATAAATTTCTGATACTCAGCAGGAATTCCAAATTCAATAAAGAGTTTTTTAAAAAAAGTATGCTGCTTTTCCGTAAAAGCTTCAGACGGACTTAACCATCTTTCATTAATCGAATGCCCATAGACTTCTAAATCTTTTGAAAAATAATCCAATAATCCGGCATGGTCGGCGTGGTGATGTGTGAGAATAACCTGCTCTATGTCAGAAGGTGCCAAATTCAATTGTTTTAGCTGGTCACAAAATGCATGCCATGCTTCCTCCGTTTTTGGTCCAGCATCAATAAGCGTTAAACGTTCACCTTTTACTATATATACATTTACATCACCCACAGGAAAAGGGGTTGGGATCGTGAATTTGGCAATTCCATTCTTCCATTCTGTCATTAAAAACTCTCCTTTATCATTAAGTATTCAGTATATCTATATAAGTTTTTTCCTACAAATTTTGATAGCAGCATCATTAATAGCAAGAACTAAGGCCGAATATAAATCATATTTAGCTTTATGTTTTTTATATAATTTTAACCTGTTATTTAAAAATTGTCACTATATTCAGTAAATTCACCTTCCCTAAAGGAACCCAGTTTATCTTGACAGATATTTAAAAAATCCGGATAATCACTTTAATACAATAGTCCGATAAAGGTGATTAAAGGTAGTCGCAACCGTTCGTCCTTTACGGGATGAAGGTTTTTTATTTTAACTAGAAACTTAGCATAGTAATAAGGGGGATATACAATGACAAAACTAACATTTATCGGGGCCGGATCGATGGCAGAAGCTTTACTATCGGGAATGATTCAAAAAGAACTGTTTGATAAGAATCAAATTTGGCTCACAAATCGCAGCAATAAACAAAAACTGACGGAACTGCAAAATCAGTATGGAGTTAACATTTCGTATGACCAAAAAGAACTTCTTGAACATGCTGATATGGTCATTTTGGCGATGAAACCAAAGGATGTAGTTTCAGCATTTGATCAAATCAAGCCTTACTTAACCGATAAGACGATGATTGTTTCATTGTTGGCAGGGGTATCCATTAGTAGTATTGAATACCTTGCAGAAAAGCAGGTTCCGATTGTTAGAGCGATGCCAAACACTTCTGCTGCGATTGGTCAATCAGCTACAGCAGTGGCCACAAATAGTAAAGTTTCAGATGAGCAGTTAGAACGTATTAGAAATATGTTTGATACAGTAGGTTTAACCACTTTTGTTGAGGAAAAACAAATTGACGCTGTCACAGGTTTATCCGGAAGCGGTCCCGCTTATATCTACTACATAGTTGAGGCAATGGAAAAAAGTGCTGCTGAAATCGGCCTTGAGAGGGAATTGGCGCAAGAGCTGATTGTACAGACACTTATTGGTGCAGCGCAAATGGTCTCAAAATCTAATAAAGCCCCCGAACAGCTTCGTAAGGAGGTAACAAGTCCTGGCGGTACAACGGAAGCAGGAATTAATACACTAGAATCATACGGAGTACAAGAAGCATTTGTAAATTGTATAAAAGAAGCAACAGCGCAATCAAAAAGACTTGGAACAGCTTTATCAGAAGAAATCACAAAAAGCAAAGAAAACATTGCTAGTCATTAAACTTTTTATTTCCGGAAAGAATTTTTCCGGAATTTTTTTCAGTATGACGGAAATCCCCCGCAAAGAGTCCAGTCTTTCTCATTAATCTACTATAGTTAAAATCTTTATTTTTGCAGTGGAATAGATATTTCTTTAAAATCTTCAGCCATTTCCGTTGTTGGAAATACTGTTCTTGCTTCATTCACTAACATCTTCCACGATTCTCTATCATAACGAGAACTAATATGTGTTAAGCAAAGTGTCTTAACATTAGCGTCTTTTGCAAGCTGCGCAGCCTGCAGTGTTGTTGAATGATAATATTCATGTGCTAGTTGATCATCTTTTTGTGAAAAGGTAGCTTCGTGTACAAGCAGGTCTGCGTCTTCGGCAAGAAGTCTGCTTGCCTCGCAAACTCTAGTGTCCCCAAGAATTGTGACAATTCTTCCCCTTTTAGGCGGTCCAGTGAACTTTTCTGCTTCAACAACGGTACCATCCTCAAGCGTTACGGATTCGCCATGTTTAATTTTTTTATAAACAGGACCTGGCGCTATTCCCGCTTTTTGTAACTCTTCAACCAATAATGTACCAGGATGATCCTTTTCGACCACTCTGTAGCCGTAAGATGGTATCCCGTGCTCCAGCAATCTCGCTTCTACAATGAATTTTTCATCTTCAAAGATCCTGCCTTCTTCCACTTCCACAAAATGGAGACGATATTTCACATATGTTTGACTGATCGATAGACTGCTTCGTACATAGTCCTCTATCCCTTTTGGTCCGTAGATCGTGACATCCGTTTCTCCGCCCTGAAACGATCTGCTCGATAAAAAACCTGGCAATCCATAAATATGATCTCCATGAAGATGAGTAATAAAAATTTTTTCAATTCTTCTAGGCTTAATTGATGTATGTAAAATTTGATGCTGTGTGGCCTCTCCACAATCAAATAGCCACACAGTTCCGTTTTCCTCTAGTAATTTCAAAGCAATTGAAGTTACGTTTCTTAGCTTAGCAGGAACTCCGGCTCCAGTTCCTAGAAATAAAAGCTCCACCGTAACACCCCTTTTCCCTAAGACAATTTTTTATGTAGAAGACTAAAGTCTTGCTCAATGCATTTACTATACCATAATGCCCCCCTCTACTTTCTATAAAATTGTTTATATTCTTGGATAGTCACATGAAATTCGAACAAAAATAATAAATGTATTCACGTTGTTAAAGGCTGAATTAGAGATTTTGAAAAATACTTTCCCCATTTAAAAGCTATATTTTATCCTTAATAATTGTTTTCTAAACGATAACATTTTATAGTTGTATGAGTAAGATTTTAAAATACATATTTGAAACGCGAAAAGAGGTTCATAACCGTGAAAAACAACGAAACACCAACATCTTTGATTATCATATTTGGGGCAACGGGAGATTTAGCAAAGAGAAAGCTTTTTCCTTCTCTTTATAAACTATATGAAAAAGGAAGGCTCACCGATCGATTTGCCGTTATTGGCGTAGCACGAAGATCAATATCAAATGATGAGTTCCAGGAAAGTATTCAAGAATCCGTGAAGAGTGCAGCCGGAAAAGAAGAGCATGTGCAGGAATTTGCTTCCCATTTTTATTATCACTCACATGATGTGACGGATTCTGATTCCTATTCGGCTCTAAAAAAACTTGCAAGTGAGCTGGACGATCATTATGGTCTGAATGGCAATCGAATCTTTTATTTAGCGATGGCTCCGGAGTTCTTCGGAACAATTGCACTTCACTTAAAAAAGGATGGTTTAACGGAAGTAGACGGGTTCAAACGTCTCGTGATCGAAAAACCGTTTGGACATGATCTTGATTCAGCAAAGGAACTTAATAATCAAATTAGAACCGCCTTTCAAGAAGACGAAATTTATCGTATTGACCACTACTTAGGAAAAGCAATGGTTCAAAACATTGAAGTAATCCGTTTTGCGAATGCCATATTTGAGCCGCTGTGGAATAATCGCTATATTTCTAATATTCAAGTGACGTCCAGCGAAATATTAGGAGTAGAGGAAAGAGGACGTTATTATGAAAAAAGCGGTGCACTGCGTGATATGGTTCAAAACCATATGCTGCAAATGGTTTCACTGCTGGCAATGGAACCGCCTATAAAGTTAAATACGAAGGAAATTCGTTCAGAAAAGGTAAGGGTGCTGAGAGCACTAAGGCCGATTGAAGGTGAAGACGTTCATAACTTCTTTGTCCGCGGGCAATACGGTGAAGGTGAAATCAACGGTGAGCATTTACGCGGATATCGGCAGGAACCAATGGTCGAAGAAGACTCGAATACCGAAACATTTGTTGCCGGAAAACTATTAATAGATAATTTCCGCTGGGCAGGAGTGCCGATTTATATCCGAACAGGAAAAAGAATGGGGACAAAGTCAACAAAAATTGTCATCCAGTTTAAAGATATTCCTATGAACTTATACTATCAAACCGAAAAAACTTTAAATCCCAATCTTTTAGTTATTCACATCCAGCCTGAAGAAGGGATTACTCTCCACTTAAATGCAAAAAAAGCTGGAGAGAACATGGATGCAACTCCTGTGAAATTGAATTTTTCAAACAAAGAAAGCGATGGAATTAACACACCCGAAGCATATGAAAAGCTCCTTTATGATTGCATGCGGGGAGACGCAACAAACTTTACTCATTGGGATGAAGTAGCTCTATCTTGGAGCTTTACCGATAAGATTTCAGCAGTATGGGAAAAGACAAAAGAAAATTTCCCTAACTACCCTTCTGGAACAACTGGACCCAAAAAAGCAGACGAACTTCTTGAAAAAGATGGATTCTTTTGGTGGCCAATTACTGATTTAGAAGTGACAAACTGTTAATTAAATAGGATTCACATAGACCCTTTGCATGCTGCAAGGGGTTTTTTTTAGATAAAAGCCAAATAAATAAAGAATAATTAAAATATTCATACTTATCAAAGCGTATTTATACTACAATAAAACTATCTATTGGTAAAAAGGAGTGATATAGAAAATGAAAAAAGTTCGCATTGGGGCTGGGTCTGGCTATGCTGGGGACAGAATTGAACCAGCCATTGAGCTGCTTGAGAAAGGGAATATTGATTATTTAGTATTTGAGGCATTGGCGGAGAGAACGATTGCTCGTGAAAATTTAGATAAACTAAAGGACTCTAGCAAAGGCTTCAATCCTCTGCTTGAAGAGAGAATGATGAGGAGTCTGCCGATCGCAAAGAAAAAAGGAATTCCTATTATTACAAATATGGGAGCAGCTAATCCAGAATCTGCTGGGGAGCTTATTTGCAAGATCGGTGAAAAACTGGGGCTGAACAATTTAAAGATTGCGGTGATCATCGGTGATGATGTCATGGAGACGATCAACGGATATAATACGAATTTACTCGAAACAGATGAACCATTACATACGATTGAAGACAAAATTGAATCTGCAAATGCCTACCTAGGTGCTGATATCATTGCAAAAGCGTTAACGCTAGGTCCGGATGTTGTTATAACAGGCCGAGTTGGTGATCCATCATTATTCCTTGCACCAATGATGCATGCTCTGAACTGGAGCTACGATGACTATGACAAGATTGGGCAAGGTTCTGTCATTGGACATCTAATGGAATGTGCCGGGCAAATCACCGGCGGTTATTTTGCTGACCCTGGCTATAAAGATGTTCCCAATCTCGAGCGGTTAGGATTTCCGATCTGTGAAGTGTATGAGGATGGCAAAGCTTTTATCACAAAAGTGGAAGCTTCAGGAGGCACAGTAACAACTGCTACATGCAAAGAACAAATGCTATACGAGATTCATGATCCTTCTGAATATATTACTCCTGATTGTGTTGTTGATTTTACGAATGTCACGTTCAAAGAAGTTGCTAAAGATAAGGTTGAAGTCATTGGCGGACGAGCTAAACCTAGGACTTCTACTTATAAGGTAAGCATCGGGTATCGTAATGGCTTCATCGGCGAAGGACAAATGAGCTACGGTGGACCTGGTGCGGTATCTCGGGCAAAGCTCGCTGGAGATATTGTTAAAAAAAGACTCTCACTAAGAAACGTACGTACAAACCATTTACAGGTTGATTACATCGGAATTGCGTCGCTGCACCAAGAGGCAAGTGATTGGCTTGAGAATGAACCATATGAAGTCAGGCTTCGAGTAGCGGGTATTACCCCTCAGTATGATGATGCTGTAAAGATCGGGCAGGAGGTCGAGACGTTATTAACGAACGGACCTTACGGGGGCGCTGGTGACTTTAAAAGTGTCAGAGAAATTATTGCCGTACTGTCCATTCTCCTTCCCCGCGATATGGTGAAGACGGATATTGTTATAAAGGAGTTGAACTAGGATGAAACTTCGAGAAATAGCGCATTGCCGTGCAGGAGATAAAGGCAACAC
This sequence comes from Robertmurraya dakarensis, assembly GCF_900156875.1. GTDB lineage: Bacteria > Bacillota > Bacilli > Bacillales > Cytobacillaceae > Robertmurraya > Robertmurraya dakarensis. Next base: position 2,144,624 of record NZ_LT707409.1, read on the forward strand.
ATCAAATATATCAGTGATTCCTTATGATGAAAATCATTACGAGTATCTCAAACAAAATTTGACGATTGAGACGGTTAAGGCTGCATTTAAGGATATTGTTCAAGGAGACATCGTCCGTTACGATTTACCCAATATTCATGCCTTCAATTTTGTTTTATACGATGCACTCGGCGGCGGTGTTACGACGACGTTAAGTATGGATATCCATGGAAAAAGCCTCAGTTCGATCATGTGTAATATCAACCTTCCTGATATCAGGGATTAAACATCAAAATCCGCTTCGGCTGGTCCGAAGCGGATTTCTTTAATAAAAATTAATCTAACCATTCTGTATGGAAGATTCCCTCTTTATCTACTCTCTGGTACGTATGGGCGCCAAAATAGTCTCTTTGTGCCTGAAGAAGATTAGCAGGCAGATTAGCCATTCTATAGCTGTCATAATAAGATAATGCTGCCGAGAAACATGGAACAGGAATTCCTCTTTGGACAGCTACTCCGATAATTTCCCTTAAAGCAGATTGATAACTCTCGACAATTTCCTTGAAATAAGGATCAAGAAGGAGATTATTAAGCTGTGGATCACGATCATAGGCATCTTTAATTTTTTGTAAAAATTGTGCTCTAATAATACAGCCCCCTCGGAAGATCATCGCAATGTCACCATATTGCAGGTCCCAATTATATTCATTGGAAGCTGCTCTCATTTGGGCAAATCCTTGAGCATACGAGCAGATTTTACTCATATACAAGGCTTTACGAACAGACTCGATGAACGCCTCCTTATCTCCATTAAAAGCAGATGTGCTTGGGCCGCTCAAAGACTTACTTGCATGTACACGTTCTTCCTTCATCGCTGAAATAAAGCGTGCAAATACAGATTCCGTAATAATTGGCAGCGGGACACCTAAATCAAGTGCACTTTGACTTGTCCACTTCCCCGTACCTTTCTGGCCGGCCGTATCCAGGATTACATCCACTAAAGGCTTTCCGGTTTCTTCATCCATTTTCGTGAAAATATCGGCTGTTATTTCAATTAAATAACTATCTAATTCGCCTTTATTCCAATCCGCGAAGACATGATGAAGCTCTTCGGCAGATAAACCTAGGACATTTTTTAATAAGAAGTATGACTCTGAAATCAACTGCATGTCACCATATTCGATCCCATTATGAACCATTTTTACATAATGACCTGCACCATCTGGACCAATATAAGTCGTACAAGGCTCTCCATTTACCTTAGCTGAAATATCTTTAAAAATTGGAGCAACTAGCTCATATGCCTCTCTTTGCCCGCCTGGCATGATTGAAGGTCCTTTTAAAGCCCCTTCTTCACCTCCAGAAACACCTGTCCCAATAAAATGGATCCCAAGCTCACTTAGTTCATGATTGCGGCGCTGTGTATCTACAAAGAATGCATTCCCGCCATCAATTAAGATGTCACCTTTTTCAAGATGAGGCTTTAACTGTTCAATTGTTGCATCGGTAGGACCGCCCGCCTTTACCATCAGCATAATTTTGCGCGGCTTTTCCAGTGAGTCTAGAAACTCTTCAATGCTGTATGTACCAACAAAATTCCTGCCAGCTACTTCTTTTAACATTTCATCTGTCTTTTCACGAGATCGATTGTACACTGCAACGGAATATCCTCTGCTTTCAACATTCATAGCAAGGTTTTTTCCCATTACTGCTAATCCGATCACACCAAATTGTTGTTTTGTCATGTTTTTACTTCCCTTCCAGCTAGTCATCCAAAAACTCTTGCAATATTTATAATTCTGCAAGACGTTCAAATACAAACTTAATCTTAGTTTTTCAATAATTGCAAGAAAAAAACATTACTTACCGTCATTTTTATTATTTTTGTTCTTTCTAACTTGGAGAAAATCTTTACTAAAGCTAGTTTCTGTACCAATTTCCGATGTTTTTGCATTTGTTGGTACATCACTGGCTTTTTCTATAATATGTTCTCCAAATTTCTTTTTAAGTTTCGAAACTGTATCGAAAAGCGGTTCTTTCTTCGCATCATTCTCAAATGTGAATAAATCAAGCTGTTTGACAGCCCGGTTTTGATCTACAAGATCACTTCCTGTAATCCCTAATAATCGAATAGCTTCTCCAGACCAATGCTTAAAAAATAACACTTTTGCTATTTGCAACAGCTCATCTTGGCTGGATACCGGATTATTGAGCTTCTTACTGCGGGTTACCGTTTTTCGATCACTATAGCGTATTGTAATTCCAAGTGTTGTGGCTAAGACCTTTTTTCTTTTAAGTCGAACGGCCACCTTCTCAGCTAACATCGCCAGAACCTTTGATAACTCCTGCTGATTAGAAACGTCTCTAGGGAGTGTGGTGGAATTTCCAATACTTTTAAAATCAAAGACAGAATCAGGATCCACCATTCGTGGATCAATTCCATTGGCTCTCTCTTTGAGCCGCAGCCCGTTAATCCCTAACATCGCTTTTAGTTGATGCTCATTCGCTTTTGCCAGATCAGCAATTTTGGTAATATTAACCTCTCTCAGTTTTTCAGCCGTTCTTTTTCCGATCCCATGCATCTCTTCCACATCTAAAGGCCACAGTACTCGTGGAATATCTCTTTTTCTTAAAATCGTAATCCCCAATGGTTTTTTCATATCAGAAGCCATTTTCGCTAAAAATTTATTAGGAGCAATTCCAATACTTGATGGAAGATCGAGCTCACTGACTAAATTCTTTTGGATCAAATGCGCAATTTCAATGGGGGAACCCAGTTCATAGCTGTCTGTTATATCAACATACCCTTCATCGATCGATACTGGTTCTACTATCTTGGAATAACGCCTTAAAAGGTCAAACATCGCTATTGACACAGCACGATAGCGATCAAAATTCGGCTTTCGAATAATTAAATTTGGACACAATTTTTTTGCTTCCCACAACGGCATGGTTGTTTTTACTCCGTAGCTTCTCGCCTCATAGCTGCATGTAACGATAATTCCTCTTCGTTCATCAGGATTTCCTGCTATTGCTAGCGGCTTTCCCTTTAAGGATGGATCAAAAGCCATCTCGACCGAAGCATAGAAACTGTTCATATCAACATGGAGAATCACTCTTCCGCTTTTCGGGTACATATTTTTCATGCCGATTCACTTCCTTAGAAAATCACGATTTGCTGCCAAAAATGGCGGAAATCGATGTTTTTCTCTAAAGTTAAAAAAACGCTTAACACCAAAAAAGCAGCCATTATCGATAGGCTACTCCTGCACACGAGTTTTCATGTATTCTTGAATCTCTTTTATTCCTTCTAAAGATTGTACCAAAAGGCTGGGATCAATCATAGTAATAAGTCTAGTTTCAATATTTGCGACGCCTGTAAAATAACTTGTTTTGTGATAGCCTGCTAAACCCAGCTGTTTTATTTTATCAGAGGGAACATCGATAATTTCTTTCGCCTCATTAACGAGTATTCCATACGACATTACTTCTGTTTGAAGCACAATCATACGGATGGACTCTTTTTCTTCCATAGAGCGATCATAGAGTATTTTTTCAAGATCCATTGTTGGAACCAAATCCCCTCTAATTTTGACAATCCCTTTAACGTATTGTGGTAAATGTGGAATGGGGGTGATTCTTTCCATTTTCTCAATTGATAGAACAAATTCGATCGATATGGCATATTCTTCATCCCCAACCTTAAACACAATCACTTTATTCGAATCCGGCATATCTTATCCTCCTGAACAATTATCAATTAACATCGTCTGTTACTATCGTACTAGTCCAATATAGGTATTGTCCATGAGATTGCTCACAAAACCGAAAGCGGAAGCACCATCCTAGGGACAAATGATTTAAAAAATGAAGAAAACCTTGGCAGTTTTCTTCATTTTCTCATCAATCTATTGGGCCTTATGATGCAGTTACTTCTTCAATAATAGCAATGACCATCTCCGCAAGTTTATTTAACTCTTCAATTGGCATTCTTTCACTTTTAGTATGTATCTCTTCATAGCCGACAGCTAGGTTGACAGTTGGAATACCAAACCCAGCGATCACGTTCGCATCACTGCCGCCGCCGCTTCTTTGTAACTCACAGCTGCGTCCAATTTTTCCTGCAGCCTTTTTGGCGATCTCAACAACATGATCTCCTTCACCAAACTTGAAACCAGGGTACATGACTTCAACGTTAACTTCTGCTCTCCCGCCCATATCATTTGCAACAGATTCAAAAGCTTCCTTCATTTTACGAACTTGCTCTTCCATTTTTTCTGGAACAAGTGATCTAGCCTCAGCAAGTATCTCAACAGTATCACAAACAATATTCGTCGGACCAACACCTTGAAATGCACCGATATTAGCAGTTGTTTCTTCATCAATTCGTCCTAATGGCATTTTTGCAACGGCCTTTGCAGCCATTGTAATAGCGGAGATTCCTTTTTCCGGCGCTACACCTGCATGTGCTGTTTTTCCGTGAATGGTTGCCTTTACTTTTGCCTGAGTAGGTGCTGCTACAATGATGTTCCCTACTTTTCCATCACTATCAAGCGCGTAGCCAAATTTTGCCGTGATTAATGATGAATCTAGGACTTTTGCTCCAACTAAACCTGACTCTTCGCCGACTGTAATAATAAATTGAATAGTCCCATGAGGGATATTCTGTTCTTTTAACACAGTGACCACTTCAAGCATGACCGCTAAGCCCGCTTTATCATCAGCACCTAAGATGGTCGTCCCGTCTGTGACAACATATCCGTCTTTGATTGATGGCTTAATCCCTTTACCAGGTACCACCGTATCCATATGGGATGTGAAATAAATCGTATCCACGCCTTCTTTTGTTCCTGGCAACGTACAAATTAAATTTCCTGCACCATGTCCCGTTTGTGAAGTCGTATCGTCCTCAAACACTTCTACCCCAAGATCTTGAAACTTTTTCTTTAACACTTTCGCAATTTCAGTTTCATATTTCGTTTCAGAATCAATTTGAACAAGCTCTAAAAATTCATTTAATAATCGGTCTTGATTGATCATTCTATACCCTCCTTCACAGTATTCTTTCTTAACTAGTATATCTTTAATAGAACCAGTAGAGCAAACAAAAGCAAACTAAAGAAGAGGCCCGGTAATAAGGACCTCTCTTCAGTATACTATCCTACAATGGAATATTTCCGTGTTTTTTGTGTGGACGTGATTCCTGTTTGTTACGAAGCATTTCTAATGATTGAATAATTTTTATTCTTGTTTCCCTTGGATCGATAACATCGTCAACCATTCCCATGCTGGCAGCTACATAAGGATTTGCGAATTTCTCGCGATATTCCTCAATCTTTTGCGCCCTTGTTTCCTCAGGGTTCTCGCTATTATCAATTTCCCTTGCAAAAATGATGTTAGCTGCACCTTGAGGCCCCATTACAGCAATCTCTGCATTTGGCCACGCATAGACTAGATCTGCACCAATTGATTTACTGTTCAATGCCACATAGGCACCGCCATAAGCTTTTCTCAAAATGATCGTTAGCTTTGGAACAGTCGCTTCAGAATACGCATACAAAATTTTTGCTCCATGACGGATGATTCCGCCATGCTCCTGTTTTACACCAGGGAAGAACCCTGTAACATCTTCAAAGGTGATGATTGGGATGTTAAAAGAGTCGCAGAATCGAATAAATCTTGCTGCCTTATCTGAAGAATCAATATCAAGACCCCCAGCCATAAACTTTGGCTGATTGCAGACTAATCCTACTACTTCCCCTTTTACTCTTGCTAGACCTACAACGATATTTTTAGCAAAATCTTTATGAACTTCTAAAAATGATCCCTGATCCACCACTTGGTCAATAACAACTCTTACGTCATATGGACGAATAGCATCAAATGGAATGACATCCGTTAAATCCGGACGGTAATCATCTTCTTCGTCTTGATCCTGCATTGGCGGCTTTTCTTCGCTATTTTGCGGCAGGTAGCTTAATAATTCTCTCACCTGCTGAATCACTTCTTCTTCAGTTTCGGCGCGGAAATGCGCGTTACCGCTGATCGAGTTGTGAACCTTTGCTCCGCCAAGATCTTCTGGGGAAATCTTTTCACCCGTTACCGTTTCAATAACTTTCGGACCTGTGATAAACATTTGACTTGTTTTTTCTACCATGAACACAAAGTCTGTGATGGCTGGTGAATAAACAGCTCCGCCGGCACATGGTCCCATGATAACGGAAATTTGCGGAATAACTCCAGAATAAATGGAATTACGATAGAAAATCTGTCCGTATCCATCTAAAGAAACAACGCCCTCTTGAATTCTCGCACCACCAGAGTCATTCAAGCCTACAAATGGAGCACCATTTTTTGCCGCTAAGTCCATTACATTAGCAATCTTAAAGGCATGCATCTCACCAAGCGCACCGCCAAAAACGGTAAAGTCCTGTGAAAAAAGGTAGATCGGTTTTCCATTTACCTTTCCATATCCTGTTACTACTCCGTCTCCAGGCCCTTTTTGATTCTCCAGCCCAAAATCACGGGAACGATGCTCAATAAAAGGATTTAATTCAACAAAAGTACCAGGATCGACTAATAAATCAATTCTTTCTCTTGCTGTTAATTTTCCCTTTTCATGCTGTTTTTCGATCCTGTCATCTCCGCCCCCTAGTTCTACTTCTCTTCTGCGATCATAAAGCTCATTAATTTTTTCATAGATGTCCATTCTTTACTCTCCCTTTTCTTTTTTCTCACATAATTCAACTAATACACTTCCAGTAGACTTCGGGTGCATGAAAGCAACCTCGGCACCAGCAGCACCGATTCTAGCTTCATCATCTATCATTCTGATGCCTTTTGTTTTTATTTCATTGATTCGCTCTTGAATATCGTCTACCGCTAAGGCCATATGATGGATGCCTTCTCCGCGCTTTTCTATAAATTTCGCAATCGTACTTTCTTCAGTAGTAGGTTCTAGTAATTCTATTTTTGTCTCCCCTGCTTTTAAAAAAGCGACTTTAACTTTTTGGCTTTCAACCACTTCTGTTCCTAGATACTTTAAATTTAATACCTCTGTATAAAAAGGTAATGTTTCTTCTAGTGATTTAACTGCAATCCCAATATGATCTACTTTTTTGATCATGATTGTCCCCCTTACCGCGTGTTGAAATTTTTTATCATCTTTTAATATTCGATAAAATTGTCGAAATTCCTTCCAAAATCGAACGGTTGTTGATTTTTCCTGAACCTAGTAAAATAAGAGAGAGTTGTTTGAAATAGGAGGTAAAAATAGATGAATAATAAAAAGGCTAGGAAAATAATCGTTTATTTAATGATTTTTGCTATGTTGGCTTCCACTCTGTTAATTGGACTTTCAATGTTCATTTAATCCTGATATCATCCTCTATGTCATATCCCAACATTAAAAAACCTGAATATTTCTATTCAGGTTTTTTCTGTGGATTTAATTGCACCATATTGCTTGCCCAGACTCTCAAAATCCTTGGGTGAGGAGGTCACCAAAATCCTTGTTCCAATGGGGATTTTTTCAAATAATGATTCAACTGCATCATTTTGCATTCTTATACAGCCTTGTGAAATATATTTGCCAATTGAGGACGGGTTGTTTGTACCATGGAGTCCATAAATTCTCCCGTCTGTTCCATCAGCATTAAATCCAATCCATCTTGTGCCTAGTGGGTTTTCCGGGTCTCCTCCAGGTATATCCTTCTTTCGGTAATAGGGATTCTTTGCTTTGACCGTAATCGTAAATAAACCTTCAGGGGTTAAATGATATTCCTTGCCAGTCGCAACTTTTACAACTGTCTCAACTTGGTTATCATGGATGAAAGCCAGTTCATTCGTTGTTTTATTCACAATAAGCAATGGGTCACCGGGCAGCGGGTTCTGACCTAGGGGCCATACTGGTGATAAAGAAAAAAGCAGCATAAATGCTGAAATGAGCTTGACCATTTAGAATCGAACCACCTTGTTTTCAACTAGTTTAATTCTGCTCTGCCCTTTTTATACTGCTTCTGTTCTTTTTTCAGGTTCTTAAAAGATTTTTTTAATACCAAGTATAATTCAATTTCCTTTGTTAACTGTAATAGTGAAGCACGAACTTCAAATTCCTCCCTTGTCTTCGGAAGCGGCATGCTTTCAAAGACTTGTCTCATTTCCAACAAGCTGTCAAGAAAGTTTATTGGCACTTCACCTGGACTTACATAGTCAGACAGCTCTTCAATAAAAATCGCAATCATTTTACTTTGGATTACTGTCACAGGCAAAGATGCGACAAGTTGTAAAACACGTTCAATGACTTCAAACTGCTTCTCTCTCATTTTAAAATAATGATAGTGAAGGTTTTCATTTCGCAGAAAGTGGTTTTCCACGTCACGGAATGCTAAGGTCTTTGCTTCTTCAATTAACTTTGCTGTTTCAGTAAGCTCTTTTCCATCCCAACTATTATCACTTGTTCTCAAGTAAATCACGATTTCATTTAGTATTCTCCTAAAGTTATCCTCAATTTGCTGCTGATAGGTCAGCAGTCTGTTTTCAAGGCTTGGCATGTATAAATTCATGATCAGAGCCACGCCGACTCCAATAAAGATAATGCCTAATTCGTTCCACAAAAGCTCAAGGCTGAACTTTCCAGCAGAATAAATATGTAAAATAATAACAGTACTTGAAACGATCCCCTCCTGTGCTTTTACCATCACGGCTGAGGGTATAAAAAAGATCAGCAGCAATCCGATGATGATCGGATGATAAGTTAGTCCTTCAAAAAATAGAACAGAAAATACTATTCCAATGAGGCATGCAAGAATTCGATCCCAAGAAGCCCTGATTGATTTCTTTTTTGTAACTTTTATACAAAGAATCGTCAAAATACCTGCAGAAACGTAATTGTCTAAACCAGCATACAGAGCCAGTAAAATAGCGATTGTTGTTCCCAATGCTGTCTTTACGGTACGATAACCGATTGTAAACTTTTTCATGTCATCACCTAAGTTACTTTCATTAAGTAATAAAAACAAAAAGATGATCAGAAGGCGATCATCTCTTTTAAGAATATACTTTATATTTATTTTTTAGCAAGTATCTTTGACTGGCAAATTTCTTATTGTTTAAACTTCATCACAATATTGATCAAATGCCTGCTGTAGTTTTTGAACAACAGCCATTGGTTCATGACCTTCAATATCATGTCTTTCAATCATTGTACAAATCTTTCCATCTTTTAAAAGCGCAAATGATGGTGAGGATGGCGGATATCCTGTGAAATATGAACGCGCTTTTTCTGTTGCCTCTTTATCTTGACCAGCAAACACCGTCACTAGCTGATTAGGCAGTTTATCATAATGTAGTGAATGAGCAGCTGCAGGCCGAGCAATTCCTCCCGCACAACCGCAAACAGAATTCACCATTACTAGTGTGGTACCCTTTTGATTTATTGCTTCATCTACTTCTTCTTGCGTTGTTAACTCTTTATATCCAGCAGCCACAATCTCTCGGCGAGCTTGGCGGACAACATCATTCATGAATAAATTAAAATCCATGCTCATCTTTAAATCGCTCCCTTTATATAAGTCTAAGTACATAATATCAATAGTTGAACATGGTTTTCAAATTAAATTAACTGAAAGGTTTAATATTGTTCCAGCCGGGTATAGAAGTAACATAGCAAGTTTCTATCCCGTATTACTCCTTTTATCTCTCTATCGTCAATTTTGACGATAGCTTTTTTTTCTCCAAAAAAGAGCTCCCTTTTTATGGGAGCTCCGTTTGTTTTGATTGATAGTATTGCTGAAAGAGAAGTTCAACAGCGGATGTTACCGTTCTCCCTCCAGCAATTACTTCATTCTCATATTTTGGCAGTTGTTCCTTGACAACAGGATGATGGAAAAAGTTAACTTGCAGCTGGTCGATAATCATGGACGTCATCCATTCTTTTGTTTGCCTTCTTCTTCTCTCATCGAATATTCCAGTACCTTTCGTACCTTCTTCAAAGGATTTAATAACTTCCCACACATGGTCAATTCCCTCTAGAGTTAGAGCTGAACATGTATAAGCTTTTGTTTGCCATCCTTTTGTAGCTGGTTGAAGGAAATGAAGAATCCGATTATATTCTGCCTTTGTCTTTTCTGCGTTTCTCTTATTTTCTCCATCCGCTTTATTAACAAAGACCCCGTCTGCTAGCTCCATAATGCCCTTTTTCATCCCCTGCAGCTCGTCGCCAGCTCCTGTTAAAACAAGAAGCATGAAGAAATCAACCATATCCCTGACAATAACTTCACTTTGACCAACACCGACTGTTTCAATGAGAATAACATCGAATCCGGCCGCTTCACATAGAAGCATCGTTTCTCTCGTTTTCCGATGAACTCCGCCCAACTTACCTCCAGAAGGAGAAGGACGAATAAAGGCACGAGGATTTCTAGAAAGCTGCTCCATTCTTGTCTTATCACCCAGTATGCTGCCCCCACTTAAAGAGGAACTTGGATCAACGGCAAGAACAGCGACTTTTAAGCCTTGTTCACAAAGGTATGTACCAAACGCCTCAATAAATGAACTTTTCCCTGCACCTGGAACACCGGTAATTCCAATTCGAATGGATTTACCAGAATGCGGGAGCAGCTTTTGGAGCAGCTCCTGCGCTTTTCTGAAATGCTGTTCTGCATTGCTTTCAATTAAGGTAATCGATCGAGCTAAAATGGATCGATCACCTTGAAGAACACCTGTATACAATTCGTCAATCGAAGGTCCTGAACCAGCCTTCTTTTGAAACCGCACTTTATTCTTATCAAATGTTTGATCAGATTGAAGCTCAACCCCTTTACGAACTAAGGTCGAAAAGTTCTCCAGTTGACTTGGATCGGTCCATTCTGGTCTTTTATCCTTTGTCATTTTAATCAGCTACTTCCACATAACCAAGACGTTCATAAATGGAACGAACAACCTTTTGCGCCGCCACAGGAATAACGGTTCCCGGACCAAAAATGGCTGCAGCTCCTTTGTCATATAAATACTGATAATCCTGAGCAGGGATAACACCGCCAGCAACAACCAGGATATCTTCACGGCCAAGCTTCTTTAATTCCTCTATTAATTGAGGAAGCAGCGTTTTATGGCCGGCTGCTAATGAACTCATACCGATCACATGAACATCATTTTCAACAGCCTGAAGAGCCGTTTCTTCTGGAGTTTGGAACAATGGGCCGATATCTACATCAAATCCTAAGTCAGCAAAGGCAGTTGCTATGACCTTCGCCCCGCGGTCATGTCCATCCTGACCCATTTTGGCAATTAAGATCCTTGGACGACGGCCTTCATTTTCTAAGAATTCGTCGGTCATCTTCTTTACTTCTGCGATTTCTTCTTCATTGGAGAATGCAGTGCTATATACTCCGCTAATTGAACGGATGACAGCTTTATGGCGATTCGCTACTTTTTCAATTGCAGCGGAGATTTCACCTAGAGTGGCTCTTACCCTAGCAGCATTAACAGCAAGCTGGAGCAGGTTTCCTTCTCCTGTTTCGGCAGCCTTTGTAATCGCTTCAAGGGTTTCTTTAACTTTGTCCTCATCACGGTTGGCCTTTAATTCCTGAAGCTTCTCAATCTGGCGCAGGCGGACAGCGGTGTTGTCGATATCCAGAATATCGATTGGATCTTCTTTATCAAGTCGATATTTATTCACACCGATAATCGTTTCTTTTCCAGAATCAATTTGAGCCTGGCGTTTTGCAGCTGCCTCTTCAATCCGCATCTTTGGAAGACCAGTTTCAATAGCCTTTGCCATACCGCCCAGGTTCTCGATTTCTTCAATATGCTCCCATGCACGTTGTACTAGCTGATCTGTAAGAGCTTCTACATAGTAAGAACCAGCCCATGGGTCGATCACATTCGTTATCCCTGATTCTTCTTGTAAATATAATTGTGTGTTACGTGCAATTCGTGCAGAGAAATCAGTCGGGAGGGCAATCGCTTCATCCAATGCATTTGTATGAAGAGATTGTGTGTGTCCCATTGCCGCTGCATGTGCTTCAATCAATGTTCTTACAACGTTATTGAACGGATCCTGCTCTGTTAAACTCCAGCCGGATGTTTGCGAGTGCGTTCTGAGCGCCATTGATTTTTCATTTTTCGGATCAAAAGTCTTCATCATTTTTGCCCAAATGAGGCGTGCTGCACGCATTTTGGCAACTTCCATAAAATAATTCATTCCGATTGCCCAGAAGAAAGATAATCTTGGCGCAAAAGAATCAATATTAATACCAGCTTTTAAACCTGTTCGAACATATTCCAAACCGTCCGCTAATGTATAAGCTAATTCAATATCTGCTGGCGCTCCAGCTTCCTGCATATGATAACCAGATATACTGATGCTATTGAATTTTGGCATATATTTGGACGTATATTCAAAAATGTCGGCAATAATTTTCATTGACATTTCTGGCGGATAAATATATGTATTACGAACCATATATTCCTTTAAAATATCATTTTGAATCGTGCCTGAAAGCTTTTCTTGTGAAACACCCTGCTCTTCAGCTGTTACGATATAAAATGCCATTACTGGAAGGACAGCACCATTCATTGTCATCGAAACGGACATTTGATCAAGCGGGATGCCATCAAATAATGTTTTCATGTCTAGAACTGAATCAATGGCAACTCCAGCCTTTCCGACATCCCCAACCACCCTTGGGTGATCAGAGTCATAACCGCGGTGTGTCGCTAAATCAAATGCGACAGATAACCCTTTCTGCCCCATTGCTAAATTTCTGCGATAGAAGGCATTACTCTCTTCTGCCGTTGAGAAACCAGCATATTGGCGAACTGTCCATGGACGATTTACATACATGGTTGGGTACGGACCTCTCGTAAAAGGAGGAAGACCGGGTAGGTGGCCTAATTGCTCCAAATCCTTCCTGTCCTCTTCTGTATACAAAGGTTTTACTTGTATTTGTTCATTTGTTTCAAAAAGTAGATCATCAATGTTTTGAGTTACTTCTTCTGCTGCTTTTTGTTTCCAATCTTCTTCAGATCTTGTTTTTTCAGAAAATAGAGAGATGTTTTTAAAATTCGGCTTATTCATCTGCTCCCACCTCCATTGCATTTAGTAGAGAAGATAGGATTTCATAACAATTACTGCGTACATGGATAAAGTCTTCTACTCCATTGTTACGCCAATCCTCCTGCTCATCTTTAGCCGGCAACCCAGCCAAATAAAGATGAATATTCGGATACTTCTCTTTTATTTGCCCAACAAATTTGGGTCCTGCCTCTTGATATTGATCGTTAGAACCGCAAATAAAGAAATGCTTTAGTCCACTTTCACTTATAAATGCTGATGCATCATCAAAAGAATGAATCTCTTTGCTTAAAACAGACTCAACCCCGCCAGGAGTTAAAAATCCTGTCATAAAGTCAGTACGAGCTTTATGGTCTTTAAGACTGCCTAAAGTTAGCAGACCGACAGAAGGTGTTTTCCCGCTTTCTTTTAGTGCATTCGCTTGAGTTCTCAACGCCTCATAAGACTCGGAAAGTCTCGTACTGCGAATAGGTTTAATCGCCCATGTTTTTTCATTCTTCTGTTCTGCTTGTTTTAAAGAAACGTTAAGAGGCTCGTCTGCTGGATTAGCATATTTGTTCGTTCCTACAACAGTTTGTTTTCTTGTATTGACAGCTTCTGCTCGCTGAACTCTTATTTCTTCAATTTGCTCCTGAATATAGCCTTGTTTTAAAGCTTGAATGAACCCGCCCTTTTCTTCAATGTCTAGGAAGAGGTTCCAGCTCTGTTCAGTAAGTTCATCTGTTAATTTTTCAACATACCAGGAACCGCCAGCAGGATCGGCTGTTTTCGTTAAATGTGCTTCTTCTTTTAAAATCAGCTGTGTATTTCGTGCAATTCTATTTGAAAACGCTGAAGCCTGCCCTTCTGGCTCATTAAAAGGACTAACATGCAAATATTGAACGCCGCCAAGAACAGCAGCAAAGGCTTCATTCCCAGCACGAAGCATATTCACATATGGATCATAGACGGTTTTTGTGAAACTTGATGTTACCGCCGAAATGACCATTCCTTGATTTGTCACATCTGCTCCATACGCTTCCGTAATTTTAGACCATAGTATTCTTGCAGCTCTTAATTTTGCAACTTCCATAAAAAAGTTTGCACCTACTGCGAACTGAAAAACTAGTTTTGAAAGGATCGTTTCAAGCGATAGACCTCTTTCTAGCAGCTCCTCGATATGCGTGACTCCTGTACTAATGGCAATGGCCAATTCTTGAACTGCATTAGCTCCGCCATTATGGTAAGGAATGGTATTCACTAGAATTGTCTTAATTTCTGGTAGAGTTTGACTAGCTTTTTCTACACAGCGAGATAATTCATTATAGTCTTCTTCAATGCTATCATTTTCAGATCCATTTTCTATGAGCACTGCAATCGGGTCATTCCCTATATAACCGGACCCTTCATTAGCCGCCGAAAACTGTGATAATTGGTCTAAAATGTCTGCTTGAAGTTTTTTAGCATTTAAGCTATACGGATATTTAGCATGCAGTTCCTCAAGAGCAGCAATCTCCGAGACTACCGACTCTTTCACCTCGAATGAAATAGCTGTTTGTCCCTTTTCAAGTGAAGTTAGCAGCGACTGCTTTAATTCTTCTCCAGATTGCGCTGATAGCGTTTGGCTGACTCTCCAGTCATTTCCAATGTATCCAAGCGCATTAAGACCTCTTCTAAAATCTTGCTGTCCAGGGTATTGTGATAAATTTACGAGCTGTTGATCCTCTTTGGAGTAAAGCGGTTTCAACTTGATCTTCTCATAGGTATCATTAGCTAGCGTGCTGACTGGTTTTCCTTTAAGTGATTCTTCAGCTTTCTTCTCCCAATCCTGATTAGTTAATACAGGAAATGTGGTATTTAACATCTCGTTCATACTCATTGCGCAGCTGCTGTTTATGAAAAAAAACAGCATTCCTCCCTTCCTTATAGTAAATAAGGTGAATTATATTAAAATTCAAAATTCTTTATGTACCATCTTTATTTTAATATACGATTAATAATCTAGCAATGAGAGAAACAAACAATATTAGAAAAACACGATGATTTACCGCCGCTAATGACTAACAGATATCTTTTCTTACACTTCAATCCTTTTGAGAAGCTAAACTTTTTTTAAGTATAAAAAAACCGCTGCCTTCGCAACGGAATTCATATATTTTCCCTTATTGATTTTTCAACTTGATATTTACTAATAGATTGATGTATTTTCTTTCGATGTCGACTCGAGGATCTCTTTTAGACGCTGTAGAAAACGTCCGCATACGAGGCCGTCTAAAATACGATGATCGAGGGATAAGCAAAGGTTTACCATATCACGAACGGCAATCATTCCATTATTCATCACAACAGGACGCTTCACAATAGATTCAACCTGCAAAATAGCAGCTTGTGGATAATTAATGATGCCCATTGATTGAACAGAACCGAACGCACCTGTGTTATTAACCGTAAAGGTGCCTCCTTGCATATCTTCTGACCTTAATGTACCATTGCGAGTTTTGGCAGCCAGTTCAGATATTTCCCGTGCTATTCCTTTTATCGTTTTTTCATCCGCCATCTTAATGACCGGAACAAATAAAGCCTCTTCCGTTGCGACGGCTATGGATAGATTAATGTCTTTTTTCTGTATAATTTTGTCGCCCGCCCAAATAGAATTTAATTGAGGAAACTCTTTCAGTGCCTGTGCGACTGCTTTTACAAAAAAGGCAAAGAATGTAAGGTTAAACCCTTCTTTAGTCTTAAACTCTTCCTTTAGAGAGTTCCGGTACTCCACCAATTCAGTAACGTCTACCTCCACCATAGTCCATGCATGT
Organism: Robertmurraya dakarensis; assembly: GCF_900156875.1. GTDB lineage: Bacteria > Bacillota > Bacilli > Bacillales > Cytobacillaceae > Robertmurraya > Robertmurraya dakarensis. The sequence continues at coordinate 2,160,473 of NZ_LT707409.1, forward strand.
GGAATTTCCTGCTTACTTCTAAGCATATTTCCTGCTATGGCTTTTCGTATACCTGTAACAGGGATTTCGATATCACCTGCAACAACCGAAACTTGAGGTGCTGTTGGTCTTGGTTTTTCAGCGCCAATTCCTTCATTCTTAACCGTTTCCTTTTGTTCCCTTACTACTCTTTCGTTTGCAGCATGCTCTTTAGGAATATCGCCACTCTCAATTATACTCAGCAAATCTTTCCTCGTGATTCTGCCGCCGGCGCCCGTGCCATTTACTTGTTTCAGGTCAATTCCATGCTCTTGGGACAGCTTTAAAACCGCAGGAGAATACCTGGTTTTATTGGATTGATTTTGATCTTCACTTTTTTCATTTGTTGGTGTTTTCTTTTCCTGAGAGATCTGCTCTGGATCACGGTCAGAGAGTTCCGCCCCGCTCTCCTCTGCTTCAATGCTGCAAATAATTTCTCCAACCTCAAGTGTATCGCCTTCTTCAGCAATTAATTCCTTTATGATGCCCGTAAAAGAAGAAGGAATCTCCGCATTTACCTTATCTGTCATTACTTCCGCAAGAGGGTCATATTTATTTACCTTATCACCCGGTTTGACAAGCCATTTACTGATCGTTCCCTCTGTTACACTTTCACCTAACTGAGGCATTGTTATTTGCTGTATGGACATCTTATCCCTCCTTTTTCCTATCCGCTTAGACTAGAACAATTCCTCTATTCCTCAAAATTCGGCCAATTCTCTCATTGCCTGTTCAACCTTTTCAGGATTGACCATAAAAAACTTTTCCATCGTCGGCGCATACGGCATCGCTGGTATATCTGGACCTGCTAACCTCTGAATTGGAGCATCTAATTCAAACAAACAATGTTCAGCAATGATTGCTGAAACTTCACTCATAATGCTCCCTTCTTTGTTATCCTCCGTGATAAGCAGTACTTTCCCCGTTTTGGCAGCTGCCTCTATAATTGCTTCCTTATCTAATGGATAGACCGTTCTTAAATCCAAAATATGTGCAGAAATTCCATCAGCCGCTAATTTTTCAGCAGCTTGCAGGGCAAAATGTACACAAAGGCCATAAGTAATGACCGTGATATCTTCTCCTTTTCTCTTTACATCGGCCTTGCCAATAGGCAGCACATAGTCATCATTAGGGACTTCTCCTTTTATCAATCGATATGCGCGTTTATGCTCGAAAAACAAGACCGGGTCGTCATCTCGAATCGCCGCTTTCAAAAGCCCCTTCACGTCATAAGGAGTGGAAGGCATGACAATCTTCAAACCTGGCTGATTGGCAAATACAGCCTCAACAGATTGGGAATGATATAGTGCACCGTGAACTCCCCCTCCATATGGGGCCCGAATCACGATTGGACAATTCCAATCATTATTGGAACGATAGCGAATCCTAGCTGCTTCTGAAATAATTTGGTTTACGGCCGGCATGATAAAATCAGCAAACTGCATTTCTGCTATTGGACGCATACCGTATAACGCAGCCCCAATTCCAACACCCGCGATGGCAGATTCTGCAAGAGGCGTATCAATAACTCTTTGTTCTCCGAATTGCTCATATAAACCTTGAGTCGCTTTAAAGACCCCTCCTTTTCTTCCCACATCCTCTCCAAGAACAAATACTTTTGAATCTCTTTCCATTTCTTCACGAATTGCCATTGTTACGGCATCGATATAAGAAATTACAGCCATTGTTCTTCCCCCTTACTGTTCAGCATAAACATGCTTCATCGCATATTCTGGTGGAGCATATGGAGCATTTTCCGCATACTCTGTCGCTTCATTTACAATATTCATCACTTCATCATTAATTTCTTTTTCCAATTTATCATCCATAATGCCCGCTTCTTTCAAGTAAGCGCCAAATGTAATGATTGGATCCTTCGTTTTTGCTTCCGCCACTTCATCTGGCGCACGGTAACTGCGATCATCATCATCTGATGAGTGGGGGGTTAGTCGGTAGGAAACGGTTTCGATTAGAGTAGGACCCTCACCACGGCGGCCTCGGTCTGCTGCTTCTTTCACGGCTTTGTATACCTCTAGCGGGTCATTCCCGTCTACCGTTACCCCAGGCATCCCATATCCGATTGCTCGATCTGATACACGTTCACATGATAATTGTTTTTCAATCGGTACAGAAATAGCATATTTGTTATTTTCACACATAAAAATAACGGGGAGCTTATGAACTCCAGCAAAGTTTGCTCCTTCGTGGAAATCACCCTGATTGGATGATCCTTCTCCAAATGTCACGAAGGTAACTAAATCTTTCCCTTCCATCTTCCCAGCTAATGCAATCCCTACCGCATGGGGGACTTGAGTCGTAACTGGGGATGACCCTGTAACAATCCGATTCTTCTTTTGTCCAAAATGTCCCGGCATTTGACGGCCGCCCGAACTTGGGTCTTCGGACTTAGCGAAAGCGGAAAGCATTAAATCCTTTGCTGTCATGCCGAAGGTTAAAACAACCCCAACATCTCGGTAATAGGGAAGAACGTAATCTTGTTCACGATTTAACGCAAACGAAGCACCAACCTGTGCTGCCTCTTGCCCTTGACAAGAAATGACAAACGGGATTTTTCCCGAACGGTTTAGAAGCCACATCCGTTCATCAATACGACGGGCCAGCAACATCGTTTTATACATTTCTAATATCTGTTCATCATTTAAACCTAATGCAGAATGACGGTTTTCAGCCATTTTTTTCACTCCCGTAATCAAATATAGGCTCTCTTAGAGGATACTCTTCTTAACTTCCATGTAGTGCCTTCCCATCTACAGCCAACGCCGCTTCGCCAATGGCCTCTGATAAAGTTGGGTGCGGGTGTATTGATTGTGTGATTTCCCATGGTGTTGCATCTAATACCCGAGCTAACCCTGCCTCAGAAATAAGATCCGTGACATGAGGGCCAATCATATGAACTCCTAAAATATCATCATTTTCCTCATTTGCAATTACTTTCACAAACCCGTCCGCATCGCCAGCTACTAACGCCTTGCCAATTGCACGGAAAGCAAATTTTCCTGCCTTCACACGATAACCCATATTCTTTGCTTCTTCCTCCGTATAGCCGATACTAGCTATCTCGGGCCTGCTATAGATACATCTTGGTACTAAACTATAATCGATTGGAACTGGGTTTTCACCAGCGATATGTTCCACTGCACGGATGCCTTCATGTGAAGCGGCATGTGCTAATTGAGGGCCGCCAATACAATCACCAATTGCGTAAATATGAGATTCCTTTGTTTGATAGTATTCATTTGTGACGATGACACCTTTTTCAACCACGATATCCGTATTTTCCAGGCCAATTCCCTCAACATTGGCATTCCGGCCAACCGAAACAAGAATTTTTTCAGCTTGAAATTCCTTAAGCTCCCCCTTTACATCTGCAGAAACCTTGACACCTTCCGCAGCTTTATCCAGTGTTTCCGGCAGTACTTTCGCATTCGTTACCACTTTTATTTTTCTCTTTTTGAACAGTCTCAGTAATTCCTTCGAAACTTCATGGTCTTCTGTAGGTACCAGCCGATCTGCAAATTCTAAGACTGTTACGTCCGTTCCAAAGTCCGCCAGCATCGATGCCCATTCCACTCCTATAACGCCTCCGCCAATGATGACGATTGATTTAGGAACTTCATTCATCTGTAATGCTTCATCTGATGTCAAGACCGTTTCACCATCGATATTTAAGTTTGCTAAGGTGCGAGGGCGCGATCCGGTTGCAAGTATAACGTTCTTTGGGATGAGCATTTCATTTTCATCCCCGTTATTCATCTCAACTGAAATCGTTCCTGGCATCGGAGAAAATATGGACGGTCCAAGTATTCGTCCGATTCCTTCATAAACATCGATTTTCCCCTGCTTCATTAAATGCTGTACCCCTTTATAAAGTTGATCGATGATTTTATTTTTTCTTTCTTGCACCTTTGGAAAATTTAAAGTCACATTGGAAGTTTCTATCCCAAACTCATTGCTGCGTTTCGTCAATGCAAAAACTTCCGCGCTTCTTAAAAGGGCCTTGCTCGGAATGCAGCCTTTATGCAAGCAGGTTCCCCCAAGCTTTGCTTTTTCAACTATGGCTGTTTTCAAGCCCAGTTGCGATGCGCGTATGGCAGCTACATAACCGCCTGTGCCGCCTCCAAGAATAACTAAATCGTACTCCTTTGCCATGTTTGATCCCCTCCTTTTTCCATTACTTGCACGAAATCACTCGGATATGTCTTTTCTAATTCTTCTCCTCTCAAAACCCTTATTGCACCTTCTGCTAGTGCTTGAAGCTCATTTTCACCAGGCTGTACGATTACATCTGCGATCCAATTGATCCTATCACTAATTTGCTCAACGAGTTCCTTTCCATGAGCTAGACCGCCCGTTAAGATGATGCCATCGACTCTTCCTGCAAGAACCGCACTGGCAGCACCAATTTCCTTCGCAACCTGATAAGCCATTGCAGAATAGACTAACCGAGCGTTTTCGTCTCCATTCGCAATCATATTTTCCACAGCAATCGCATCATTTGTTCCCAAATAACTAACAAGCCCTCCCCGTCCTACAAGCTGCTTGATGATCTCTTCTCGAAAAAATTCACCAGAATAGCAGAGGGAAATTAAATCTCCTGCCGGGACTGTACCAGCCCTTTCAGGACTAAAGGGTCCTTCTCCATTCAATCCGTTATTAACGTCTACTACTTTTCCTTTTCGGTGAGCACCGACTGTAATGCCCCCGCCCATATGTGAAACAATTAAATTTAACTCTTCATATTTTTTTCCAAGTTGTTTTGCCACCCGCTTAGCTGCCGCCTTCTGGTTTAAAGCATGAAAAATACTTTTTCTTTGAATTAAAGAGGAACCTGAAATTCGCGCAATCGAGTCCATCTCATCTACTACAACCGGATCAACTATATATGCAGGGATGTTTAACCCATCTGCAATTTCATAGGCAATAATCCCCCCTAAATTCGATGCATGCTCTCCTCCATATCCCGATCGTAAGTCAGCCAGCATTTCAGGATTCACCCGATAGGTTCCTCCTTCAATCGGTCTTAATAGACCACCACGCCCGCAAACAGCATCAAGCTTGGATAGATTAAATCCCTCATTATCAAGTGACTCTAAGATAATTTGTTTACGGTAATGGTATTGATCTATTATATGGGCAAATTCAGCAAGGGTTTCAAAATTATGCCGGATTGTTTTCTCTAATACAGGGAGATCATTATCATAAATCGCTATTTTGGTTGAAGTCGAGCCTGGATTAATGACAAGAATTCGATAATTTGTTTCCTGCAATGTGTATAACCCTCCCATTACTAGATGCTTCCAGCTACTGTGTCTAACGCCATTCATTTAAGTTTATTTCAGTAAAATAACTAAATTTATATAAACTATTAGGAATAGGTACTAAACCCTCCTATAGACTAATTGATCCTTTTATAAAAATCCATGCACGATTATCATTAAAGGAATATGATAAATGTCATATTTTGCAGGCATTGTAAGGTTAGACATGCCCTATCCAAACTATCTTCGACTTAAGATATGGTGGCCATTTTGCAAAAATTGACTGCGAGATCGACGCATTTTTTCAATTCGTTCCTCTGCCATCCGATCCGCCGCTTTATAGGTTGGAATTTTATCTCTTTTCGCTATTTCAATCACTTTTGAAATATTATCATAAATTCCTTCAACCCTTTTCATAGCCCGTTCACGATTATACCCATACAGCTCGTCAGCAACATTGATGACACCCCCGGCGTTTATCACATAATCAGGTGCATATACGATTCCCAATTCATGAATCATATCTCCATGACGTTGATCTTTCAGCTGGTTATTAGCAGCACCTGCAATCACCTTTGCTTTTATTTGCTTGATACTTTCATCATTGATGACAGCACCTAAAGCGCAGGGCGCAAAAATATCACATGAAGAGCTATATATTTCATGAGGCTCTACCGCCTTTGCTCCAAACTGCTCTACAGCTTTCGCAACAGCCTTTTTATTAATATCCGTAACAATTAATTTCGCGCCTTCTTCATGCAGATGTTTGCACAAATTATAAGCAACATTTCCAACCCCTTGAACAGCAATGACTTTGCCTTCAAGTGAGTCTGAACCAAAAGCATCCTTTGCAGCTGCTTTCATCCCGCGGTAAACTCCATATGCGGTAACAGGAGAGGGATTTCCTGAAGAACCAAAAGCAGGGGAAATACCTGTTACATAATCTGTTTCTTCATGAATAATATCCATATCTGCAACTGTTGTTCCAACATCCTCAGCCGTAATATATCGTCCATTTAAACCTTGAATATATCGCCCAAAAGCGCGGAACATTTCCTCATTTTTGTCCTTGGACGGATCGCCGATCAAGACAGTCTTTCCTCCACCGAGATTTAAACCTGCCGCCGCATTCTTATACGTCATCCCTCTCGCAAGCCTCAGAGCATCCTCTATCGCAGCTTCCTCAGAATCATATGTCCACATTCTCGTCCCGCCCAATGCAGGACCTAATGTCGTATCATGGATCGCTATAATCCCTTTTAATCCAGATTCCTTATCCTGGCAAAAAATCAATTGTTCATAATCATATTTTTTCATGTAATCGAAGATTTGCATTCAGACTCTCTCCTAATTTGATGATATTTATTGTTGCGCTGTGCAAATAGCAAGCCCAAGTGAATATAATTTACTTTCTGCACTATCTGACCGTGAAGTTAACACAATTGGTGCACGCGCCCCAGCAATCATTCCACCCACCTTTGACTGCGCAAAGTAAATCAACGATTTATACAAGACATTTCCTACTTCTATGGAGGGCATTAACAAAATATCAGCTTTACCGGCAACCATGCTTTTTATTCCCTTTTGCTCTGCAGCAATTGAGGAAATCGCATTATCGAGCGCCAGCGGTCCGTCCACTACACAGTTCTTAATTTGTCCCCTATTATTCATTTGAGATAAAAGTGCCGCATCGATAGTAGCCGCCATCGCCGGGTTTATAACCTCTACCGCTGCAATAGGTGCTACTAAAGGCTGTTCAATCCCAATAGACCTAGCCACCTCAACAGCATTGGTAATAATTTCGACCTTATCTTCCAGGCTTGGGGCGATATGCATTCCAGCATCTGTCAGAATAATAAACCGGTCATATTCAGGGATTTCAAAAACTGCTACATGAGAAAGGGTCCTTCTATCCTTCCTTAGGCCGTACTCTTTATTTAAAACAGCTTTTAATATCATCGCTGTAGGAATATGACCTTTCATTAAAATCGTTGCTTCATTCCTGCTTACGGCCCCAACAGCTAGTTCTGCTGCGATTTCTTTTTCAGGTGCATGAACAACCTTTACACTGTCGTTGTTCATAAGTTTAGGAAATAAATCATGTATGATTTCAAAGATTTTTTCTTGATCACCAAATAACTGAAACTTAGCTAAGTTATGTTCCAATGCTAGCGAGACCGTCTCGAGTATATCTTTCTCGTCTGCTGCTGCAATAGCTATCGTTTGCTTGTTATAATGTGCCGCCCTATTAACTAGTGAATGTAATAACATCTATCTCACTCCTATGCAGTTGCAGCTACATCCTCTGTATTTTGTTATGCAAGAACCATGCCACAGCGGAAACTCCTTTGAAAGCGCTTTAATTAATGAACACACTGTGCAATATTCTTCATACTATGAAGAATATTGCGTGCCATCATTTTCAATATTATGCTTTTCAAGCTTGTAATATAGATTTCTTACTGACAAGCCTAATGATTTTGCAGTTGCTGTCTTATTTCCATTCTTTTTTACTAATGTTTCCACGATAATCATTCTTTCATACTGTTCAAGAAGTTTATTTAAGCTTTCTCCTTCCTTCCATTTACTTATGCCTCCCATTACAATTGGTTCATCAGGTTCCATCATTAAATCTGGGAGATGAACAACGTCTATTTCATTTTCATGAAAGTTCATAAAAATCATCGCTCTTCCCAATACATTTTCTAATTCACGTACATTACCAGGCCAGTTGTATTCCATGAGTTTCTGTATGGCAGCAGCACTAACTCCTTCAACATTCCGTCCATAATCTTGGTTAATTTTGTGAATCAGTCTTTCCGATAAAACTGGTATGTCTTCCTTCCTGTTCCGAAGCGGTGGAATATGAATAGGCATTCTATTCAGCCGATAATACAAATCCTCCCTGAAGCTCCCAGTTACAATGCCTTTTTCTAGATTAACATTTGTAGCCGCAATCACTCGAACATTGATTGAGATTGGTTTTGTTCCACCCACTCTTGTTATTTCATGTTCTTGCAGCACCCTCAATAGTTTCGCTTGTGTATTGGGTGTTAATTCACCAATCTCATCTAAAAAGATACTGCCATTGTTTGCTTCTTCAAATAAACCTCTTTTTCCCCCGCGTTTTGCTCCTGAGAACGCTCCTTCTTCATAGCCAAAAAGCTCACTTTCCAATAAGTTCTCAGAAATCGCTGCACAATTTACTCTAATAAATTTGTTATATTTGCGATCGCTAGCGTTATGAATGGCATGAGCAAAGAGCTCCTTGCCTGTTCCTGACTCCCCTCTCAACAAAACTGTTGCCGGCGTTTTCGCTCCTAATTTTGCTTGTTCTATTGAAAGCTTCATTTCTTCTGATTGTCCAATAATATCGTCAAAAGTATACTTCGCTTCTAAATTTCGAATTATTTGTCTTGCTCTGCTTAGCTCTCGATTTAGACTTTTTATTTCGGACATATCATGGATAACTCCTACACTTCCCTTAAGCTTTCCATTTACAATCACAGGTGCAACATTCACAATTACTTCTTTTTTATTTGGCCCGACTCGCATCGCGACGCCCCGTACAGCTCTTCTCGTTTTAAGCACTTGCATATGCATACTGTCTCCTTCAGAGATATCCGCTGTTGCTGGCTGGCCAATTACATCCTCCTCAGTTAATCCCGTCAACCTCGTGTAGGCTGGATTAATAATAATTCCCTTCCCTGACTCATCCACTACCGAAATTGCATCATCACTTGATTGAATAACGGCTTGAAGCATCGTTTGAATTTCTTTTAAGTTCGTTATTTCTTCTGCCAGCCTGACGACCTCTGTTATATCTTTAAAAACAGCAAACGCACCAATTATTGTGTTATTTTCATCTATAATTGGAATGCGTGTCGTAATGATTTTGAATCCATTGGGCAAAATTTGCTCCTGGTTCGCTTCGGGCCTCCTAGTTTCGAGTACTCTTGTAAGCTGGCTAGTTGGAATGACTTCTAGGACATGCTTTCGAAGCACTTCTTCCTTTTTAATCCCAATCATCTTAGCAGCACTGGAATTCAGCAAAATAATATGACCTATCTCATCGATGACAATCATCCCATCATCAGTCGAATTAAAGATAAGGTCAAATTTGTTTGTTTCATTTTGAAATTTTGATATTAACTCTTCTTTTTCCCTCATCAAACTCGCTACTAAATAAGCAACACTCCCAGGGATTATGACCGTATCCTTTCCCCTTGCTTGGCGAATTTCTTTAAATACATCCTCTTGTCCTGTCACTTCAATAACAATGTCAATGTCATCATTTAAGTAGGCTTGCCAATCCGTTCCTGTAATAATTCCATATTGTTTAGCGAGAAAAATTCCGGGGGCTTCTTTGTTAATATCGATAACAACCTTAACATCTAGAACATCACTTTCTTTTAAGATTTTTAGAATGGCTGTACCACCTTTTCCAGCACCCACGATCATCACTGTCTCCATATGATAGGTCCTCCTTTCTATGTTCACGAAAACTTTTTCAACCTCTGCAATTTTTTTCATACATATAAAATATAGTAACCTTCTTGGTACGCCATGACAAATTTACAGAATAGATTAACTTTTCTCTATGAATAATTAGACAAACACTTCTACAATTGTCATGATATAATTTAACTAAGATCCAAAAAGAGAGGATTTCAATCATGATACGAATAGTTGCGCTACTGATATTAGTGATTCCGGGAGTATTTGCAGCTTATGGCATAAAACTAATGAGGGATATGGCATTTGGAATTACCAATGCTCCATTTACAACCTCTTTATTATGGCTTCAATTTCTTATTGGCCTGATTTTGTTTTTAGCTGGACTAGCTTTCATCGCTGGGTTCATTTTTTACCGGGATCGAAAGAAAAATAAAGTTCAGGCCCGTTTCCGCGTGGACAATAATGAAAAATAAAATGCTTGGAAGGATAACCCTCCAAGCATTTTATTTTTTTACCTGTTTCTTTACTCTCAGTGCTCTTACTGGATCATCCGTGATAAAAGCTGTACAGCCTACATCAAGTAATCTTTTCATATCAGATTCTTTATTGACCGTGTACGGACGAACTGCTATTCCATTTTCCATAGCTGAGACAATTAACTCATTGGAAGCTGCAAGATGCTTCGGATGAATGGCCTTTGCTCGGATGGATTGCGCATACACCCAAGGCATATAAAGCCCCTCTGCAAGGAGAGGAGCCGTTTCAATTTCAGGTGCAATGCGATAGCAGTAAACAATGCTATAATGGTTAAAGGATGAGATAACGACTCTGTTAGACATCTCATATTCCCTAATTAAACTAATTACTTTTTCCTCCATACCCTCATAAGGAATAATGCCATTTTTTAATTCGATATTACAGATGAGTTGATTTGACTTCATCCATTCTAATACTTCCCTCAGCGAAGGAATCAGTTCTTTTTTAAAAAGCATTTTATGTTGGTAACTTGCATCTAGCTTTCGTATCTCTTTAAAGGTAAAATCTTTAACATAGCCTGATCCATTAGTTGTACGGTCAACCTTCTCATCATGAATTACGACGACTTCACCGTCTTTCGTCAGCTGAACATCAAGCTCAATCCCATCACAGCCAGTCTTTTCTGCCTCTTTGAAGGCCTTCATCGTGTTTTCCGGATAAGAAGCAGAATAGCCTCGATGGGCAAATATCATTGTCAACACGACCACATCCTTTTTAAAAATGAACGGGGGAACCAACTTGAAACCATTACAAATTTCCGCTGAAACGGCCATAAAATTAGCCGAAAAACTTAAAGTTCCGATCGAACAAATCATGCATATGCCACAGCATATACTTATTCAGAAACTAGCGCAATTAGAAAAAGAAAATAAGAGTGAAGAATAAGGACATTAATCCATTTTGTTCCGAATTCCAATAAAATCCAAAAAGGCGCCCTAGGCGCCTTTTAAATATCCGTTGACTTCTAACTCTTTCAAGAAGCTTTATGCTCTAAACGAAGTTTATCCGCAACCATGGCGATAAACTCAGAGTTCGTTGGTTTTGCTTTGGACATCGATACAGTATAACCAAATAAAGATGAAATCGAATCGATGTTGCCGCGGCTCCATGCAACTTCAATAGCATGACGAATCGCCCGTTCAACACGGCTTGCAGTTGTGTTGTATTTTTTCGCGATATCAGGATAAAGAACTTTTGTGATCGAGCCGAGCAGTTCAATATCGTTGTAAACCATGGAAATCGCCTCTCGTAAATATAGGTAACCTTTTATATGAGCAGGAACACCGATTTCATGAATAATACTTGTTATACTCGCATCAAGATTCTTCGGTTTCGATTCTGACTGTTGACGGTTCACCGAAGATGTAAGTGGAGAAGATTTTCTAAGTACTGAATTCGTTTGTCCGCTTACTTGGCGTATATGGTTGCCTAAGTTTTCTAAGTCGAACGGTTTTAAAATAAAGTAAGATGCGCCTAATTCTACAGCTTTTTTAGTAACATCCTCCTGTCCAAATGCGGTTAACATGATAACGTTTGGAAAAGAATTTTTCTTTATGTCACGAACTCTTTCTAGGACAGCCAGCCCATCTAAATGCGGCATAATAATATCTAAAACAAGAACATCTGGATCTGTGCTTTCTAATAAATTCAGGCATTCTTGACCATTATGTGCTACTCCAACAACTTCCATATCCTCTTGAGCTGATATATAATCCTCTAAAAGGCCAACAAGTTCTCGATTGTCATCCACAATGCAAACTTTTATCTTTTTCACTAATTATTTCCTCCTCGGTCCGATTTCTCGTGTCTCTTTGTCAATATATATATTTATTCTAATAATGATTTCGACATCTCCACAGAAAATCCTTTTCTTTTTTTAGTTTTTGTTAAAAAACGTATAAAAGCTTATTAATTCTTTCGTTTTCTTTCATTTTCGACTATATTCGTCAGTTGATTTTTTAATTCGGACAAGTTTGTCGAATAATCTTTATTTCCTCTATCATATCATAAAAATTAAAACAAAAAACCAGGCGGATGTCTCCGCCTGTTCTTTTTTTATTCTTAGCTCGCTTTTTCCTCTTGTTTTTCATATATATTAATTCCTGCTTCATTTAACATCCACTCAATGTGTACCCCATATCCACTCGTAGGGTCGTTAACAAAGACATGAGTGACAGCTCCCACTACCTTGCCATCTTGAATGATCGGACTTCCACTCATCCCTTGGACAATTCCACCGGTTTTATCGAGCAATTCTTTATCTGTTACTTTAATGACCATTCCTTTTGTAGCAGGAAATTTCTGAGGAATGGTACTGACAATTTCTATATCAAAAGCCTTTACCTCGTCATTGTCTACAACTGTTAAGATTTTGGCTGGACCCTCTTTTACTTGGTGGGAAAGGGCAATCGGCATCGGCTTGTCCATAACACCGTTTTCTATATCACGATTAAGTTTGCCAAATATCCCAAATGGACTGTTCCTTTGAATATTACCAATTACTTCTTTATCTGAAGAGAACCTTGCAAGTTTTTCACCCGGATCTCCATTGCTTCCTTTTTCAATCGACGTAACGGTTGATCGGACAATTTGTCCATCCTCAACCACAATCGGTTTTTTTGTATCCATATCAGAAATAACATGTCCTAATGCTCCATATCTTTTTGATTCTGGATCGTAAAACGTCATCGTTCCAATCCCAGCTGCTGAATCACGAATATAGAGACCTAATTTAAAATTTTCTTCCCCTTTTTCTTTTTCCGGTTTTAAATCAGTTGTGATTTTACCGCTTTCTCTGCTTATTTCCATCTTAAGCGGCTTGCCGTTTTGACCAGCTTCCTGAACAAATGGAGCAACATCCGACATTTTTTCAATTTCTTTGCCGTTTATTTTTGTAATAATATCTCCTACTTTAATACCTGCCAGCTCTCCTGGAGATACTTTTCCTTGTGAGGTGTTTACTTGATGATGTCCTACCACCAACACCCCAACCGTATTCATTTTTACACCAATGGACTGACCGCCAGGAATGACTCTAAAATCCTTTAGAACATCAACATCGACTTTTTTAATGGGGAAACCTGCTAATTCTAAAAACATTTCGTCTTTTCCATATTTTTTCGCATTTAACGTAACACTTTGGTTATTTTGTTCAATTGAGATATTATCCATCGACACTTTCGCAGATACAGGTGAAGCTTTGCCAAACTCTATTGTATGACCCTCAAAGAGAGTTACCTGGTTCGGTATTTGTAAATACTGTTGGAAAGGCTTGGAGAATCCAATTGCAACTAATGAAACAAGGAGAATTCCACCAATTATTTTTCTAAGAAGTTCATATTTCAACTATCTTCACTCTCCTCGCTTCTAGTCCACACACACTTTTAATGGCTACATCTTTAATTTTGCCTGCATCAGACGCATTTATAACCCCTGTCAAAATAAAAAAGCTACCCATATTGGATAGCTTTTCAAGTTATTTTTAATTCTTCTGCAAGAAGCAGTAATTCCTTAGCATGTTCTCTTGTTAATTCAGTGATTTCAACACCTGAAATCATTCGGCCAATTTCTTTAATTTTCTCATCTTGATTAAGCACTTTGACTGATGTTTTTGTTCTTCCAGCACTTGTGGATTTCTCGATATATAGATGTGTATCTGCCATCGCGGCAACTTGCGGAAGATGTGAAATACAAAGGACTTGCGAGTTTATGGAAACATTGTAAATTTTTTCAGCAATCGCTTGAGCAACTCTTCCACTGACACCAGTATCAACTTCATCAAATATAATCGATGTGACTCCCTGATGTTTAGAAAATATACTTTTCATCGCAAGCATGATTCTTGAAAGCTCACCGCCTGATGCAATTTTAGAAAGTGGCTTTAGCGGCTCGCCAGGGTTCGTTGAAATATAAAATTCAATTTTGTCTGAGCCTGTTGACGTAAAAAGATCATAATTGCTTGAGAACATCACTTCAAAAATGGTTTTCTCCATGTAAAGCTCTTTTAATTCTTTGTGGATTAAATTCTGTAATTTCCCTGCAGATTGCTGTCGTAAATTACTGAGTTCTCTCGCTTCAATCTCTAAGTCACTCTTTAAGGATTCCAGTTCTTTTTGTAATTTTTCAATATGGGTTTCTTTATTTTGCAGCGTCTCCATTTCTTCTTCTATCTTTGAGGCATATTCTAATATCTCTTCGATCGTTTTCCCATATTTTCGTTTTAAACCATTTATTTCATTTAATCTATCTTCTATTTCACTAAGACGCTCTGGATTAAACTCAAGCAAATCAAATTGGCTGCGAATATTTCTTGCAACCTCTTCAAGCAAATAAAAACTATTTGAGACAGAATCAGCCATTTCCTTATAGGCAGTATCTAAACCTGCCGCCTCTTCCAAATGGTTCATACTTAAACCTATCCAATCCAGCCCCTTCTGTTCACCCTGCAAGGCTGAATAGCTTAATTTTAAGGCATCATAGACTTTTTCAAAATTGCCTAGCCTTATTTTTTCTTCAAACAACTCTTCATCTTCATTGATCTTTAATTGCGCTTTTTGAATTTCTTCAAATTGAAAGGAAATTAAGTCAAGACGGTGTGCCATTTGCTGTTCATTTTCACTAAGATTTTTAAGCTGCTTGTATGTTTTTTCATATTGATGAAATATCTGCTTATATTCTTCTAAAGCAGGTGAGATTTTTTGTTCGCCAAATTGATCTAATAATGGAAGGTGTTTTGTGTCATCCATTAATTCCTGATGTTCATGTTGGCCGTGGATATCAACAAGGGTAGCACCAACCTCCCTTAGGATTGCGATTGTTACAAGCTTTCCGTTGATTCTGCATACACTTTTTCCCGAACGTGAAATATTACGGCGCATGACAATCATGCCGTCTTCCATACTAATTCCAAATTCAGATAACTTTTGGCTGCATGGATGATCATCGCTATCTATTTGAAAAAGACCTTCTATTTCTGCCATATCTTCTCCATGACGAACGAACTCTGATGATCCTCTTCCCCCAACTAACAAATGAATAGCATCAATAATAATTGATTTACCTGCTCCTGTTTCACCAGAAAGTACTGTTAAACCCTTCTCAAATGAAATGGAAAGTTCTTCGATGATGGCAAAATTTTTAATGGATAATTCACTGAGCATGGACATTCACTCCTGTTAAAGCATTTCTAAAAATCGATTTGAGATCACTTCAGTATCTTCTGGTGTCTTGCAGATAATTAGAATTGTATCATCGCCACAGATCGTCCCTAGTATCTCTTCCCAATCGAGATTATCAATTAATGCTCCTATCGCCATTGCATTTCCTGGCAGAGTTTTCATTACTAATAAATGACCTGCTTGATCAATTTTCACAAAAGCATCCATCAAATTTCTCTTTAGTTTTTGTAGAGGATTAAATCTCTGATCTGCAGGCAGGCTGTATTTGTAACGGCCATCCAGCATCGGTACCTTAACTAAGTGCAACTCTTTAATATCTCTTGAAACAGTTGCTTGAGTCACGTTAAACCCTGCGCTTTTTAATTCATCCACTAATTCATCCTGTGTCTCGATGTCATTATTTGTAATAATTTCTCTTATTTTAATATGTCGTTGTCCTTTATTCATTAACCTCACCTTACTATTCGCTAATTCATGCCTATTTTCATGTTAGCTTAATCTGATGAACTTGTAAAATTATTCATCGTTCTGTATATTTTTTATTCTCCAAAAGTCGACAATTTCCTCTTTCTATTATTGATAAAACCAAAATTATTTTCCATCGGAAAAAGAAAAGGGAACAAGCAGCAGCTTATTCCCCATCCTTTTGTTTGTTTTTTAATTGTTCATGTGCCTTTGAAACAATTTCCGAAGGCGGTGTCTTTAATAAATTACTGCCAATTTCCTTTTGATTCCATGTTAAGTGCAAGAGAAATTCAATATTGCCGTCTCCACCAGTTATCGGGGAGAAGGATAAATCTCTGACATCATAGCCATTATTTAAAGAAAAATCAATCATGGTGGTTAACACCTGTTCGTGAACCTTATAGTCGCGAACAATCCCTTTTTTGCCAACTTGTTCTCTACCTGCTTCAAATTGCGGCTTAACTAAAGCTACCACATCACTACCAGGTACAAGCAAAGTCTTTAGCACTGGCAATATGAGCTTTAAGGAAATAAATGATACATCAATACTAGCGAAGGTAGGCATGTCCCGAACTAAATCAGCAGGGGTGACATAGCGGAAATTCGTCCGTTCCATCACAACAACACGTTCATCCTGCCTAAGCTTCCACGCAAGCTGGTTGTAACCCACATCTAATGCATAAGACATTTTTGCCCCATGCTGCAAAGCACAGTCGGTAAATCCTCCGGTAGATGATCCAATATCAAGCAAAACCTTATCTTTAATATCTAAATCAAATACTTTTAGTGCTTTTTCAAGTTTTAAACCGCCTCTGCTGACGTAAGGAAGAACATTCCCTTTAATGATAAGAGGCAAGTCAGAACTAATCTTTTCACCTGGCTTATCCATCCGGGTTTCATTGCTGTATACCAAGCCAGCCATAATTGCCCTTTTCGCCTTCTCGCGGGTCTCCGCTAGACCTCTTTCAACTAGTAATACATCTACTCGTTCCTTTTTAACTTTCATGTTTTATGCCCTTTTTTGTTTTTTTCTAGCTAGTATTTGCAGCTTTTTCACAACATTTTCAGTAGTTAAGCCGATTTCTTCCAATAATTCATTTACACTCCCATGTTCTATGAATTGATCCGGAATGCCCATTCTTTCAATTTTTGCATGTTGAAAGCCTTGTTCTGAGGCAAATTCAAGGACATAACTTCCAAAACCGCCTTGAAGAACTGCTTCTTCTATCGTTAAGATCGGCATATTGTTTTTAAATAACTGTAAAAGCATATTCTCATCTAATGGTTTTATGAAGCGGGCATTAACCACTTTAATGGAATATCCTTGTTTTTCCAACACTGCAGCAGCTTTCATTGCCATCGGAATTGTCGTGCCAAAAGTAAGAATAGCTGCATCATTACCCTCTTTTAAGATTTCCCATGATCCGATAGGTATTTCCTCCAACTTCTCATCCATTGGCACACCTAAACCATTTCCTCTTGGGAATCTCATGGCAATCGGACCGTCATCATAATTAATGGCCGTATACACTAAATGCTGCCCTTCATTTTCATCCTTTGGCATCATGAGAACCATGTTCGGTATATGTCTTAAAAACGCTATATCAAAAACACCTTGATGTGTTTCTCCATCTGCCCCAACAAGTCCTGCTCGGTCAATCCCGAAGAATACATTCAGGTTAGGCCGGCAGATATCATGAACAACCTGGTCATATGCTCTTTGTAGAAAAGTTGAGTAAATCGCTAAGAAAGGCTTCATCTTCTGCGTTGCAAGTCCAGCAGCTACGGTTGCTGCGTGCTGCTCCGCAATTCCAACATCATACATCCGATCAGGAAATTCACTTGCGAACCCTTCTAACTTTGATCCAACCGGCATGGCAGGTGTTAAAGCAACAATTCGCTCGTCTTCTCGGGCAAGTTTTCTTACTGTCTCACTTACAAGTTTACTCCATGCTGGGGGAGATTGAACCGGTTTAATGAAATCACCCGTTTCAATTTTATAGGCTCCAGTACCATGCCATGTTCCGATCGTGTCATTTTCAGCAGGCTGGTAACCTTTCCCTTTCTTTGTAATCACATGCAGTAGAACGGGACCCTCAATTTTTTTCGCATAGGCCATATTTTCAAATAGAGCTTCAAAATCATGACCATCAATCGGGCCTAGATACGTAAACCCTAACTCTTCAAAGAAAACTCCTGAAACGAGCAGATATTTCAAGCTGTCTTTGATTCTTTCTGCTGTTGTAGCGAGCTTGCCGCCTACCGCTGGAATTTTCTTTAATAGAAACTCTAGCTCATCTTTTACCCATTGGTACTTGCCAGCCGTTCTTAGGCGGCCTAATACATTATGAAGAGCTCCCACATTTGGAGCAATTGACATTTCATTATCGTTTAGGACAACAATCATATCTTTCTTTTCATGCCCAATATGATTTAGCGCCTCTAGAGCCATTCCGCCCGTTAAAGCTCCATCGCCAATTACAGGAATGATGTAAGAGTCTTCCTTTTTAAGATCACGCGCAATCGCCATTCCCATCGCAGCTGACAATGAAGTAGAACTATGGCCTGTTTCCCATACGTCATGCTCACTTTCATTCATTTTAGGAAATCCGCATAAACCTTTATACTGTCTTAATGTATCAAATTGACAAGCTCTCCCAGTAAGGATTTTATGAACATAGGATTGGTGTCCCACATCCCAAAGAATCTTGTCCTTTGGGCTATCAAAACATTTATGAAGAGCAACCGTTAGCTCTACGACGCCCAGATTAGGGCCAATATGACCGCCAGTTCTAGATAGCCTCTCTATTAAAAACTGCCGGATATCACTGCTTAATTTTTCTAATTCCTGATTTGATAAACCTTTCAAAAAGGCTGGGTCTTTTATTGATAACAAATCCATGAGTGGACCACTCACTTTCATTTCTAATTGAAACATTTCTTGATGATATGGGAGAGGTATAAAAAATAGAACCTTGAAAAAAGAACCGCTAACACAAAAGTGATAACGGTCTTTAGACACTATATCGAACGTACTATTTTTATTTCTCCGCTTAATTGATCTATGTACGAAAAGCAGCCAAATAATGACAATTATACAGCATCAACTAAAACACTCTGTATTATATCACAAATAAGCATAGGTCTCAACGAACACAAGAGCGGAAGCATCTTAGTGGTCACGATTTGCTACGAGGTCTGTAATTTCCTCTAATAGCTTCGTATTCATACCTGTTTGCT
This sequence comes from Robertmurraya dakarensis, assembly GCF_900156875.1. Classification (GTDB taxonomy): domain Bacteria; phylum Bacillota; class Bacilli; order Bacillales; family Cytobacillaceae; genus Robertmurraya; species Robertmurraya dakarensis. The sequence continues at coordinate 2,179,647 of NZ_LT707409.1, forward strand.
TTAAGTTCCCCTTTGCCATTTCAATATGATGAGCAAGGGCCTTCTTAGCACCATCCATTGTAAGTAGTGACGGATAGGTACTTTTATGATTATTTTCATCACTTCCCACTTTCTTTCCGATCTTTTCTTCAGATCCCTCAAGATCTAAAATATCATCACGGATTTGAAAAGCAAGTCCCAAGTGATGAGCAAACAACGCAAATGTCTCTAGCTGATCATCATCTGCTCCCGCTAAGATCGCACCTGCTTTCACACTAGCAACTAGCAGCTTCCCAGTCTTATGAATATGGATATACTCTAGTTCTTCAAGGGATAGCTGTTGATTTTCACCGTTCATATCTGCAACTTGGCCGCCTACCATCCCTTCTGGGCCAGCAGCCTTTGCTATTTCGTTTACTAACCTGATCTTCGTCTCTGCGTCCACGTTAGCTGATTCAGAAATCAACTGAAAACTAAAGGTTAACAGAGCATCTCCAGCTAATATCGCTATAGCATCTCCGAAAACTTTATGATTAGTTAGCTTCCCTCTGCGTAAATCATCATTATCCATACTTGGCAAATCATCATGAATTAATGAATATGTATGAATCATTTCAATCGCAGCCGCTGCGTGAATTCCCTTTTCAGGCATTTCACCAAATGCCTGCAGCGTAGCAAACAACAGAAGAGGACGTATTCTTTTTCCACCAGCTTCTAATGAATACAGCATCGATTCCTTTAAATCAGAAGGTGCCTCTAATCGGGCAACACTTTCTCTAAACTTCTCCTCTAGCATGTCTTTATATACTTCAGAAAAAGAAGGCAATAGTGATTTCTCCACTTTATTCCTCCTCTCTCATGGAAAAGTTCTCTTTATTTCCATCCTCTGTGATAATTTGTGTCAGCTGCTCTTCAACATTTTTGAGTTTTTCATGACATAATTTTGAAAGCTGCATTCCATCTCTGTAGATTGAGATCGCTTCCTCTAATGGAACATCCCCTTCTTCTAATCTTTCTACAATCACTTCTAATTTCTGCATCGCTTCTTCGAAGGATAGTTTTTCTTCCATAAATAACTAGACTCCTTTCCCCTCTACATCAATTACTTCACAAGTAAGTGTACCGTCAGCCATTTGTACTTTTAGTACATCTTCTTCTTTAAAATTTTGTACACTCTTTGCAAGCTTGCCATCATTGCTGTAGATAAGACTATAGCCGCGATCCATAACCTTTAACGGATTTAACGCCTCCAGTGTAGAAATCGTTTGCTGAAAGTCTTTTCCTTTAGATGACAAAATACTCGTCATCGCCTTGTTTAAGTCTCTTTGTAATTTCCCCTGTTGTGTAGCGGCCTGTCTCAGCTGCTCAGCAGGATGATTTCTTTCCAGTCGTCTTTGAAGTATATTGTAGGCATCCCGCTTTATTTGCAGTGATTTTTCTGTATTTCGGTGTAATTGCTCTGTCGTTTTATCTAGCTGCTCCAGCCTTTGCTCATACACCTTTTTAGGATAGCGGAAAGCATATGATTTTTGAATCGAAGCTAACCTTTCCTTTTGGAAAAGCAGTTTTTCTTTCATCACTCTCATCAATCTCGTCTGTCCAGTTAAAACCCGATCTAAAAGCTCATCAATATGTGGGACAGCGAGCTCAGCCGCTCCCGTTGGTGTCGGCGCTCTTAAATCAGCAACAAAATCAGCAATGGTAAAATCAGTTTCATGACCAACTGCAGAAATAATCGGGACATTAGAATGAAAGATAGCCTTCGCAACTGATTCTTCATTAAATGCCCAGAGCTCTTCGATTGAGCCTCCGCCCCTGCCGACAATTAAAACATCTACATCCTGCATTTCATTTGCTTGTTGTATCGCTTTTACAATCGATTGTTTAGCGTAGTCACCCTGAACGGTTGCCGGGAAAATCAGAATATTTGCAATGGGGTATCTTCTTTTTATCGTTGTAATAATATCCCTTATGGCGGCTCCTGTAGGGGAGGTAATCACTCCAACAGTTCTAGGATACTTTGGAATAGGCTGTTTATATTGAGGAGAGAACAATCCATCTTTTTCTAGTTTCTTCTTCAATTGTTCATAAGCTAGATACAAGTCCCCTATTCCATCTGGCTGCATACTTTCAACATAGATCTGATATTGACCACCTTGTTCATAGACGGTAATGTCGCCAGAAACGAGCACCTTCATCCCATTTTCAGGCATAAATTTCATAGATCGAGTATTTTTTGAAAACATAACGGCGAGTATTTTCGCTTTTTCATCCTTTAAAGTAAAATACATATGCCCGCTTGAATGAAGCTTAAAATTCGAAATTTCGCCTTTTACTAACACCCCTTGTAAATGGGGGTCCGCATCAAACTTTCTCTTTATATACCTTGTTAAGGCAGTGATCGATAAATATCGCTGCTCATTCATAAGCGCACTTAACTCCTTTTAAAAAATCAAAAAACTGTCCTATCTTATTATAAAGTGAAACTTCCATCAGTGGGGGTTTTTTTCACCCCACTAATGCGATAATTGAGAATTTCACGTTCAAAGCGTCACGGTGCAGCCCTCGAGTTATGTAGAATTAATAAGTTAGGACAGATGCTCTTAATTATTAAGTTGCTTTATTTTTGAAAGAACGCCATTTATGAAACGGCTTGATTGATCATCCCCAAAAGTTTTAGCGATTTCAATCGCCTCATCAATAACAACATTTGCTGGTACATCTTCTTTACAATAAAGCAGCTCGAAAGCAGACAATCTTAAAAGATTACGATCAACCGTTGCTAAACGATCAAGTGTCCATTTTTCAAGATGTGCCTTCAACACTTCATCGATCTCATTTACATGCTCTACTACTCCATACACAATACGTTCTAAATATGGATCTGTTGCTGCCCCCTCTAGTACATGTTCAATTGCTTGTCCGGGGTCAGCACTGCTTACATCAATTTGAAATAATGCCTGTAAAGCCTTTTCTCTCGCTGTTCTTCTTTTCATTCTATTTAGAAACTCCTTTTTAGGATTAATATATGAATTCCATAAAGAATAATAGCATACCCTAGCACTCAAAGCATACAATACTCATTATTTTTTCCAAAAAACGATAAAAATTACAGAGATATGAAAGAAAAAAGCCAAAGACAGCACTGTCTTTGGCTTTTTCTTACATTTCAGGATCTATGTCTGCTTCAGGCTTTTGAGTTTCAAATACAATACCCACAATATGGATATTTACTTCCTCAGCATCAAGGGCAGTCATATTCAAAAGGGCTTGGCGAATGTTATCTTGAACTTTTTGAGCAACAGTCGGAATCGATACACCAAATTTCATTGTGCAATAAACATCGACTTTGATGCCTTCTTCAGAAAGTTCAACCTTAACCCCTTTACCATGGTTCTTTTTCCCTAATCTTTCAACTACACCAGAAGCAAAGTTTCCTCGCATTTGCGAAACGCCTTCCACCTCTGAGGCAGCAATACCAGCAATAACTTCAATTACCTCAGGAGCAATCTCAACTTTACCAAGTCCTGTATGGCTTTGGCTCATTTCCAGGATGTTATTTTCACTCATGTGTATACCTCCTGTTTATTCTGATTTCATGATATCATACATTTCCAAAAACTTTGTATTAAAATCGCCTTCTACAAATTTTTCGTGACTTAGCAACTTCAAGTGGAAAGGTATAGTTGTGTGAATTCCTTCAATGACAAACTCACTTAACGCCCTCTTCATTCGAGAAATCGCTTCATCTCTTGTACTTCCGTACGTTATGACCTTCGCAATCATGGAATCATAGAAAGGTGGAATAGTATACCCTGGATATGCAGCAGAATCAATTCTAACTCCTAGTCCGCCTGGAGGCAGATACATATTGATCTTCCCTGGTGACGGCATGAAATTCTTACTAGGATTTTCCGCATTGATACGGCATTCTATCGCCCAGCCATCAAAAGTGATTTCTTCCTGATTAAAAGATAAAGGCTCACCAGATGCAACCTTAATCTGCTCTTTAATTAAATCTGTTCCAGTGACCATTTCTGTTACAGGATGCTCCACTTGGATACGGGTATTCATTTCCATAAAGTAAAATTTGCGATTACGATAATCATATATAAATTCTATCGTACCTGCGCCTGTATAATCAACTGCTTTAGCAGCTTTTACTGCCGCATTACCCATTTCTTGCCTAATTTCACCGTCTAGAGCCGGAGATGGAGTTTCTTCTAATAATTTTTGAAGTCGTCTTTGAATTGAACAGTCTCGTTCACCTAAATGGACAACATTTCCAAAATTATCAGCCAATACTTGAATTTCTACATGGCGAAAGTCTTCAATATACTTTTCTATGTAGACTCCAGGATTTCCAAAGGCAGTTGCTGCTTCTTGCTGCGTAATATTGATGCCTTTAATAAGCTCTTCTTCTGTTCTTGCTACACGAATACCTTTTCCGCCACCGCCGGCAGTTGCCTTGATAATGACAGGGTATTCAATTTTATTAGCAAGTTCAATAGCTTCATCCGTGTTTTTAATGATCCCTTGTGATCCTGGAACAATTGGAACACCAGCTTCTTTCATCGTTTCACGGGCAATATCCTTCGTACCCATTTTTGAAATTGCTTCCGGTGTAGGTCCTACAAACGTAATGTTGCACTCTCTGCACAGCTCGGCAAAATCAGCATTTTCCGCCAAAAATCCATAGCCTGGGTGGATTGCCTGACAATCAGTTAACTTTGCTACACTGATAATGTTCGTGAAATTTAAATAACTGTCTTTAGACAATGTCGGCCCAATACAGTATGCTTCATCTGCTAACTGTACGTGTAAAGAATCTTTATCAGCTTCTGAATAAACGGCAACTGATTCGATTCCTAGTTCTCGGCAAGCACGAATAATCCGTACAGCTATTTCCCCTCTGTTTGCAATTAATATTTTTTTTATCATTCGGAAATCGCTCCCTTATTCAGGCTTTACTAAGAATAGTGGTTGTCCGTATTCTACAAGCTGACCATCTTTAACAAGTACTTCTACGATCTCACCTGTAACTTCAGCTTCGATTTCATTAAATAATTTCATAGCTTCTACGATACAAACAATGGAATCGCTCGTTACTTTAGATCCTGCTTTTACATATGCATCTTGATCTGGTGATGGTGATTGATAGAATGTCCCCACCATTGGTGATGTAATTTTATGTAGATTTTCTGTATCAACAGCTTCAGAAACAGTCTCTTGGACCGGTGCTTCTGTTTTTGGCTGTGCTGGAACTTCTTGTTTAATAGCAGCAGTTTCAACTACTTGCGGCTTTGCTGGCGCTGCTTGTAAAACATGACTAGCTGGTTGTGCAACAGAAACTACTCCCGCGCTATTTTTCTTCAATTTAATTTTTGAACCTTCAACTTCATACACTAATTCATCCAGGTTGGATTGATCTACTAGTTTAATCAATTCCCTGATTTCTTGTACTTTTAACATTATAGGCACCCCTTTTGTGATCGTATGATTAGCACTAGATATTAATATCATACGATATCAGCTTACAAAAGTTCAATACTATTCGCGCCAAAACTTTCTAATAGTTCAAAAAACTTTTAAAATCACATGACTTCTCGCCTATAATAGTTGAAGTCAATGTCTTTTCTTACACAATAAAAATACGGGAAAGTACATGCTTTCCCGCTTTTAAATCTTATTTGCTTGGTTGAAATTCTACAGCAACTGCCTGCATCTGACCAATTTCATTTTTAACAACCTGGATGATATCATTCGCCGCTGATGCAGAAGGTTCATTTGATTTTACTGTAATGCGAACATTTTCGCCGTCTGCACGTACAAGAGCATCTTCATAGCCCATCGCGATAATTAAAGTTTCAAGGACAGATTCTTTTTGGGAAATTTCATCTAATTTTTGAATTCTATCATATGCTTCTCCGCGTTCATCTGATGGAAGTTCTGTTGAAGCCATAATATCTCTTAATTCCTCTTTGATTTTACTGCGTTCTTCGTCAAGCTTTAGTCTTAACCCTTCAAACACTTCATCACTTGCAACGCTGGAAATGATTGATTCCTCTCCTTCTACTTCAGTGGAATCCGCCTCGTCAGCAGCATCAGTTGCAGCACTCTCCTCTGTATTTTCCGTTTGTTCCTCTTTTTGTTCATCAACTGCTGCAAACTCACTGCCGTTTTGTTCCGGTGAGGTAATATAATAGACAGATAGAACAACTACCAAACTTAACATCGTCAATAACCAAACTGTTTGTTTTTTTAATAGCATTTATACTTCCTCCTTCTTTTATTGCAAATAATAGTTATATCCTACTAGGTTTAGACCTAGATTATTTGAATCTTATAAATTAGTTAAATTCTACTAGAAACCGATTTATTTCTTCGGCATAACGGATACACGATGGCTTGGAACATCAAGCAATTTTGTAACAGATTCAATGATCCATTTCTTCACTTGGATATTATCAGCACCTTTTGCTACGACAAGAACCCCCCTAATTTCAGGCTTCTTCGTCTCAAGCAAAATCGGAACTTCCTTTTCACCATCCCGGATAATTACCATCTGTTCATCTTTTGATAAATCCTCAACTACTCTTTCCCCGCCTTCCCGGTCTTTTTCTTCCGTTTTTTGCGAAGAGGTTACGGTATTTTTTTCATAAACCATTCTTTCAGTTGCCTCTACATTAACAACGACCGTCACATCACTAACACCCGCGATTTCATCAAGGGCATCTTTAAGCTGTGTCTCAAATTGTTCCTCATAGTTAGTGATTATGTCGTTTCCAGCAGATTTTTTCTGTCCAAAGGTTTCAACCTCCTCCGAGCTGTCACTGCCATTTCCTGAAACTGGTACACTTACATTTGGATCACCATCTTTAAATAGAATATTGCTTACAAGCATGAACGCTGCTCCAACTAGAAAGACGATTAGCAGATATTGATATTTTCCTTTTTTTTGATCAGGCTTAGCCTCTTTAGTAAAAAGCCTTTTCAACCAGGAAATCGGCCCCTTCTCTTGATCCATTTGTTATGTGTTCCCCCCTCCTATGACTACTTGAATTGTTTCTGGTTCCACATTCCATCTTTCTGAAAGAAGAGAAGCAATTTTTTTAGTTTCGTTTGTCTCGTCATTCGATGGAAGAGGCTCACTTGTATTTATCTCTACTTTTCTAACCACTTCAACGGCTTCGGCTTCTTTTTCTGGTTCCATCAATTGGACGATAATGGCTTGAAATTGCATTTCCGTATTGGATTGATTTTCTTCATCCATAACAAGGTCAATGTTTGAAATCTTTAATCCGTATTGTTCCATCAACTCCTCTTCTGCCGTCTGTTTCAGTTGGACAGCCACTTCTTCTAAAATATATGCATCTTGTGAAGCTTGTATTTCTTTTTTCTGCAAATCTATTAAATTTTCCATGTTTTTTTGCTCTAGACTATCGATTGAAGGCATCGATGCAATAGCTGCATCAAAATCCGTCGATAGAAGCTTTAAAATTGGTGACAAAATGATCACAATTAATAACAGACCCATGACCATTTTTGTATACTTCTGCATAGAAGAATTAGGGAGCAGCAAGTCAATAACCGTAGCAATTAGAACAAAGATGATAATATTGGTAATCCATTCAGTAAAGAAATCCATATTCATCCTCCCCCTAACTAGCGGACCATCATCGTTAAATTTCCTGCTGCAATTATGACCGTTAAGCTTAAAAAGAACATTAAAGACACGATTGCAAGTGCTGCAAATACATACATAATGCTTTTGCTCATGATGTCCAAGCACTTAATGACTGCGCCGCCTCCTAAAGGCTGGAGAATAGCTGCAGCAAGTTTATATATAAACGCAACCATCAGTATTTTGATTGCTGGGAACGCAACTATAAGTAAGAGGATCACGACTCCGGCAATACCTACCGTATTTTTCAAGAGAACGGATGCACTTATTACCGTATCTGTAGCATCTGTAAACACCCTCCCAATAACTGGGATGAAATTACCAGTGATAAATTTCGCTGTTCGAATGGCAATTCCGTCTGTGACAGCAGCTGATGCACCCTGCACAGAAATGACACCGAGGAAGACAGTTAAAAACAAACCTAGCAGTCCGACACTCCAATTCCGTAAAAGATTCCCGAGCTGGGTGACCTTGTAATGTTCTGTCAACGTACTAACTATGTTTAGCAGCACTGATAAAAACAGAAGAGGCAGAACGATAAATTGGATAAAGGTACCACTTAAATTCATCAAAAACAAAATAACAGGATGGAAGAAAGCCGCTGAGATTAAGCCACCCGAACTTGCAATTAAAGCCAGTAATAAAGGAATAAGGGCAATAATAAAGGAACTCATGGTGTGGATGGCACCACTCGCATAATCAATCACGATATGAAAACTATTTAAGGCGATGATAATTAAGACCATAAATACGATCGCGTACGCTACTTTGCTGACGGTACTTGTTTCAAACGAATTTTGCAGGGTTTGTAAAAACATTGAAAAGACGGTCAACATAATTAATGTCCCTAGTAACTTCCCATTCACAAGGAACTCATGGAACATGTATTTGGTAAAGCCTGAGAACCATTCCTTTAGAGAGAATTCCTTTTCACCCTTTACGAAATCATAAAGGCTTCCCTTCTGACTTTCAGGAAGAAACCCTCCATATTCATTAAGGATATTTTCCCAGTAAATTTTCAATTCATCTAAATCCAAGGCATCCAACTGCGTCTCGACTAGTCTGCTGGGGTCAATACTTTCATTTTCTTGATCTTCAGTTATAGCTTGTACACTTGGAATGAGTAGAAAATAAAAGAACAAGAAAAAGATCGGAATAGACTGCATCCATTGCTTCAAGTGGTTCACCTTCTTTTAAGAGGGTACTAGATCAATTAATTCGGTATTAATTGTATGATTGTCTCGATAAGTACGGTTAAGATAGGAATGGCCATAGCCAAGATCAAGATTTTACCGGCTAATTCAATTTTGCTGGCAATTGCCCCTTGACCGGCGTCTTTCGTGATTTGTGCAGCAAATTCAGCGATGTATGCGATTCCGATTATTTTCAAGATGGTCTCAACATAGACGATATTGATATTGGCATTCACGGCAATTTTTTCAAGCATATGAATAACGGCATAAATTTGATCTATAAGAAATAAGAAAATAGCACAGCCAACAAAAACGGTAAGCAAAAATGCAAAGTTGGGCTTCTGTTCTTTTACAATCAATGCTAGGAAGGTTGAAACAAACGCAATCCCTACGATTTGTAAAATCTCAATCCTTAAGCCCCCCTTTACCCTTGGAAAAGGAATACTGATTTAATCTTCTGGAACAGCTCATCTACAATAGAGGCGACCATAAATAAAATATATATAAAACCAAAAAGCGTAACCCATTGGGCATATTCCTTTTTACCAACTTGATCAAGAATTGTATGCAAAAATGCTACTACGATGCCTACTCCAGCGATTTTGAAAATGATATCTACCTCTAATCCCATTTGTTTTCCTCCTAAACGGTTGTTGGCCCAGTTCTATCTTTAGCTGCATATTTTTTTCAAAGAAGTTTTTTAAATTAGCAGGATGACGAGAAGCAATCCTGAGAGAAATCCTAAACTTTTTACCATGCGTTCGTACTTTATTTGTTTGTCGCAAGCATCCGCTTCTTCTCTTTCCAGATGTGTAATCGCAAGTTGTATATGCTTTTGCTGTGACATTCGATCATGCCTCCCGAGCGTTTCACCAAATTGTTTCAAGATCTCAATTTCACCTTGCTTAAAGGCGGTTAGCTTCCAAACCTCTTTCAAACTTTCATCCCAAGCATCTTTTACTGTCGTTTCAGCTTTCGTCAGCTTGTTAGAAAATGCCTCAAAAAACCAAGAAAGCGGTTTTGTTAACTGCGCAGCCAGCCGTCTTGAGGCTTCATGTAAAGGAGTATGACCATACATGATTTCAGCTTCTAAAGATTGCAGTGCTGATTTTAACTGCCGAAGCTGCCTTGGACGTTCACTCAAATGCCTTGCCGCTTCAAAGCCTGTCCAAGTAGTTGCAATCATAATAAAGATCGCTCCGATTATTTTTATCATTTAAGTCACTCTCACTTTTTGAACAATCTCTTTCCCATGACTGTTTTTAATCGCTGTAATGGTACCGGGACCTTCATTTCGGCTCAGTTCAATAAAACGTCCGAAAATACCTAACTCTAATAGAGGTTTTAGAAATGGACGATTTCTTAACTCATCAAGTGAATTTCCGTGTGTGGTCATAAACAGCTTGATTCCTGCATGAACAGCCTCCATGATCGCCTCGCAGTCTTCTTTCCTGCCTATTTCATCAACAATTAATACATCTGGACTCATGGACCGAATCATCATCATCATCCCTTCAGCTTTAGGACAAGCATCTAATACATCGATTCTTGGCCCAAACGTTAGTTGAGGGATGCCATTGACACTGCCAGCTATTTCAGATCTTTCATCCACTATGCCAACCTTTAAAGGTGGATATGATTGATGGCCAGTAGAAATAATCCTTGCGATATCCCTAAGCATGGTAGTCTTGCCTGTCTGTGGAGGTCCAATAATCATCGTATGCTGCAAGCCCTTTTCATAGATATAGGGAAGTAATTTTTCGGCAATCCCTATTTTTTCTCGGGCAATTCGTATATTAAAAGAAGAAATATCACGTATTGCTTTTACTTCACCATTTTCTAAAATGACTTTGCCTGCCAGACCTACACGATGACCTCCAGAGATTGTGACATAGCCCCTCTTTAGCTCTTCTTCCAATGTATAAATAGAAAAATGGCTGACTTTATTAAGTAGTTGTACAGCATCTTCAGGATTCACTAAGTAGGAGAGAAATTTAGGCTTACCGTTGACGGTTACTTCTATGGGCCTCCCAATCCGAAGCCGTATTTCTTCCATGCCATCTTTGTAAAAAGGAGGGAGTTGTTCCAATTGTTCTGCAATTCTGCTCGGCAACATATTAATAACTTGATCCACAGCCACACTCCTCCTAGTAAAATCTCTTGTCATTAATAAAAATGTATGCCTGCTTGGCTACTTTATGACTTTGTTTTAAAAACTTCAAAATAAGAATTAAAGAATAGATAGCTGCGGCATTTAGTACATTTTTAATAACAGAAGGATAGAATTTATAAACAAAATTTTAAAGAATGGGGGAAGGAAGATGTATTTTACAAACCCTTACTATCGGCAAGTACCAGATGGCCAAGAGCAGGTGAATTTTTATAATAGAGAGATAAGAGTGACCGGGGAAGGAGTGCTATCTGTCCAGCCAGATCAAGCAGAAGTTTCATTAGGGGTAAGTTCGGAGGGAATGGAGCTTAAAGAAGTTCAAAGAGAAAACGGAGCAGTCATCACACAGATTATTCAAGCTGTTCAGAGCGTTGGAGTGAAAGCAGAGGATATTCAAACAATTGAGTATTCCATCTATCCTGTATACGACTTTGTAGACAACACTCAAACGTTAAGAGGCTATAAAGTGAACCATATCCTTAACATTCCTGTAACAGATATTCAAAACGTTGGGCTTGTTGTTGATACCGCTGTGAGCAATGGTGCCAACACGGTCTCAAATATTTCTTTTTCCATCTCTAATCGACAGATTGTCTATCAACAGGCATTAGCAATGGCGGTTGAAAACGCTATATTAAAAGCCTCCACCATCGCTCGCAAATTACAGATTAGATTGATAACCCCTCCTTTTCAAATAAGTGAAAATACTCACGGGGGCGTCCAGCCTCCAAGTCCTTATGGAGATATGGTTAAAAGCGCCGCCACAACCCCTGTCTCCCCAGGAACACTAGAAGTTAAAGCGTCGATTACAGCTAGATTTTTATTTAGTTTCTAGGCGTAGCTATTTATAAGAGTTTCCTTTCATATTTTGGTAAAAAGGAGTGAACAATAATATAGAAAGGGGCGAGTAATAATGACAAATGATAATAGAGAGAAATTTTTGCGTGATCAGCGTGACCTGCACGATCAATATCTCGGCGGAGCTAGAGACAACCGTAAAAGCGCCAACTCTGACCCTGAGTATAATAATAAAAATGATACAGATATTTCAGTTGGTGCCTCTGGCAGAGATATTACAGAAGGAAAATAGGAAGAGATACCTTATAACAGAAGAAAAACCCTAAATGGTTAGTTCACCATCTAGGGTTTTTCTAATAATACAGTTATGCACGTGAAACATATGAAGCTTCAGATGTGTTAATGATCAAACGATCTCCTTGGTTCACGAAGAAAGGAACTTGAACCGTTAGACCTGTTTCAAGTGTAGCTGGCTTTGTGCCTCCTGAAGCAGTGTCTCCTTTAATTCCTGGTTCTGTTTCTGTTACTTCAAGTTCAACTGTATTAGGCAATTCAACACCTAATGTCTCTCCTTGGAACATCATGATATGAACTTCCATATTTTCTTTCAAGAATTTCAATTCATACTCAATAGATGCTTCTGGAAGTTCGATTTGGTCATATGATTCAACATCCATAAACACATGCTGTGAACCGTTAGCGTATAGGTATTGCATTCTACGATTATCAATTTGTGCTTTGGCTACTTTTTCTCCCGCACGGAATGTTTTTTCTTGAACAGCACCTGTACGTAGATTACGAAGTTTTGAGCGAACAAACGCCGCTCCTTTTCCTGGTTTAACGTGTTGGAAATCCATTACACGCCATAAACCGCCGTCTACTTCAATTGTTAATCCGGTACGAAAATCGTTAACAGAAATCATGCTAATATCCTCCTAAATTTGTTATAAAATAATTAGTTCCTTTGTTGAATGAGTCAGCGTTTCATTATGATTCTCCGTAATCATCGTGTCATCCTCTATCCGAACGCCACCAAGTCCTGGTATGTAAATCCCTGGTTCCACCGTGACAATCATCCCTGGTTCTAATATAATATCAGACCTCATCGATAATGTCGGACCTTCGTGAACCTCTAAGCCAATTCCATGTCCAGTGGAATGACCAAAATACTCACCATAGCCTTTTTCAGTGATGTAATCTCTTGTCAGTGCATCAGCTTCTTTACCACTCATCCCTGGTTTGATTCCGTCCATTGCCCGTTCCTGTGCTTCTAAAACAATCCCATAAATGTCCTTCAGTTTCTCATCAGGTTCTCCCACTGCCACCGTACGAGTGATGTCAGATACATATCCTTGATAATATGCACCATAGTCAAGTGTAACAAAATCACCTTTTTCTATCACCTTGTCTGAAGCCACTCCATGTGGAAGTGCTGAACGGTAACCTGAGGCAACAATAATATCAAACGAAGAAGAAGCGGCACCTGCTTTCCTCATAAAGAACTCAAGTTCATTCGATACCTCAAGCTCAGTTACACCCGGCCGAATGGTATCTAAAATATGTTTAAACGCAGCATCAGCAATGTCCGCTGCTACCTTTAATATCTTAATCTCTGCGTCGGTCTTAATCAAGCGTAATTTTTCAACTAATTCAGAAACTGGAACCAGTTCTGCATCCACTTTATTTTCATAATCTTTGTATTCGGCAAAGGTTACATGGTTCTGCTCAAATCCCAACTTTTGAATCCCAAGTTCCTTCACTTGTTTTGCGACTTCTTCAGAGATAGGTCCTGTATGTTTTATAATTTCAAACCCTGCACATTGTTCCGTTGCCTGTTCAATATATCTAAAGTCTGTTATAAATTGTGCTTTATCAAGGCTGATCAGTGCAACTCCGCTCGTCCCCGTGAAATTGGAAATATATCTGCGGTTAAAATCACTTGTTATTAATAACCCATCAATGCCAGACTTTCCATATTCAGCTCTTAATTTCTCCAATTTTTCCATTGCTCATCTCTCCTTAAGGGAAAAAATTCTCCACATCTATTTCTATATTATGTAAAAAAGAATGTCCTTTTAAGAACATTCTACCATATTATATTTTCCGCTACCTGCGATATGCTACGATGGTACGTCACTTTCACTTTCGCTTTCACGCTTTCTTCTAACATGCCGTTCTTCCTCCTCAAAAGATATGGAGTACCCAACAAATGTCCCAAAAAGAATATATAAGCAGGCGGAGGTAATAATGGTATCCCGTTTCAGCTCATTAAACGGCTCAATTCCTGGAAAAATGGGATTCAAAATGAAAAACACTAATAAAAATAGGACGATACCATATAAGATGGAAATGAAAATATTTTTAAATTTTCTCAATGCGCCATAATAAATTAAAGCAGCCACCATCCCTAGAACTCCTATTAAAATAATTGAAATAACTGTTCCTAACCAGCGTTCTTTCCAATCACCCAGCGCCCACGGTTCTAATAGGACATTAGGAGAAACTTCAGTAAAATTAAAAAGATACGCTACATAACCTAAGCCACTCCAAAGAATCCCGCCAACAAAACCGGTTAATAACGCCATCGCTAACAGAGACATCGGTTTTTCTTGTTGATTTTGTTCAAGTTTTTCGTTTTCTTCTGCCATGTTCATCACCTCCTTTTTATTATGTCCCTGCATTCCTATTCCTTTTCATCACAAACAAAATTCTTTACAACAATAGGCTTAAATAAAAATTTCTCTTTCTTTTTTGTGCTTGTTCGTCCATAATTGTAAGAAAAAAACATTTATCAAATCCTTGAAGAATATGGAGCTTTTTACAATTTTAAAGTAAAATAAAGATAGAGAATAATAACTCTTTTTGTTTGTCCTGAATATAATAAGGATAATAGTAAATAAGAAGCACTAATTTTTTATCATTCTAATAAGTATCTTTTGACATAACTTTGAAGTTTTACCCTATTTTTGGTTCTTATTCAAGGGAAAATGTGTTAAATTCTAGAAACCCTTGTTTAAAAGAACGCATTTATGCTTATCATGCTCTTAGGGAGGTGGCTTTCATGAAAAATCGGACTTCATTATATTTTGTAATAGGGCTGGTCACGTTAGCTATTATTGGAGTAGCTAGTAAATTCATTTCAGACCCATTAGCCTTTCTGCAGAGTATCTTCGTGTTTTTAATCATCGGCGTGGTCATTTTCTATTTAGTACGACGCTTTAATGGAGCTAGCCCTCAGAAGCGTGAACAAAGTGCGTTTCGAAAAGCAGCAAAAATGTCCAAGAAAAGATATAAACAAAACGACCAGCGGAAACCAATTCATAAAAAGGCTGGTACGGGGAATATCACAACATTAAAAAGAACTAAACATAAATCAAAATCTGCCACACATCTTACTGTTATTGATGGCAAAAAAGGAAAGAAAAAAAATCGGGCCTCATTTTGATGGCTCGATCTTTTATTTTAATTGGCTTTTTGTTTTTAATAGCCCCATCTTGAAAAAAATTGATTTGCCTTATTATATCCTAATTGAAATAACTGTTCCTTCTTCTCATCCGAAAGATCAAACTCAGTGGTTAATATACCATCTGTCGGGATAAATATAATATTCTTCTCATGCTTTCTGGATATATAGCGTGAATCATGGGCCTCCTTCATCGTCACAAACAACGCTTCAAATAACTCAATTGCATTCCGGACCTTCTTTTTAGGCCTTTCGTTGAGATGATGACTTAATTTAATCCCCAGAACCGGGCGGACTTTTTTTACATTCTCTTTATCGAAAAGCCACATCGGAAAATTACTTAGTACTCCACCATCCACAACGACACTTGGAAAATGCCCATTCTTTAATTTTACCGGTTCAAAAAAATACGGAAGGCTGCAGCTCATCCTGATGGCTTTTGCTACCGAAAAATAACGAGGATCAATACCATACAGTCTTAGGTCGTCTGGGATCACTATCATCCGTCCATTGGTGATATCAGAGGCAATGATTCTCAAGGCTTGCGGTTCCAAGTCAGCAAATGTCTTGACTCCCTTGTCTGCTAATTTAGACTCAAGCCACTGCTCGAACTTATTTCCTTTATACAACCCCAGCCTCCAATAGAGGAATAGCCATCTTGCAACGGGAAATGGAGCAATAGCATGTCTAGGGTCTAATAGATCTTCGAGTTCCAATTCATCCACAAGCTCAAATATCTCATCACTGGTATAACCTGCCGCAATTAAGGCCGCGACAATTGAACCCGCGCTTGTTCCAGCCATTCGTTTAAAACGAAACCCTTTATTTTCAATTGCTTTATAGGCACCGACAAGGGCAAAGCCTTTTATCCCTCCCCCAGAAAACACACCGTCTATATACATGGAAACCACTCCCTTGATGGATGTTGTTTCCATACATTTTTAAGCAAAGATTCGCGGAAATAGTACGGTCTTTTTTCTAAAATCGAAAAAAACAAGAAAAAGAGGATGGAATCATCTCCATCCTCTTACTATTTTATAGTCCACACTTTAACTGCGCATTGCAGTTCGTACATGTATTACATCCGCCGATTTCTTTTACTTTACCTTTACGGCAAACGGGACAAGTATTTCCTACTTCAGACCCAATTGTCACGTCAGTTGAACGTACATCACTGATGGTATCAACCAGGACAACATGTTGTTTTGGTTTGTCTTGCTTTTCTTTCTCATCCATTGTATTTTCTTCAGCTTTAAGTGTTAATACTTGTGAATCGCGTGATCCGTCGACATAGACTGTACCACCTTTTGCACCGCCGCGATACAATCTTTCATACACTTTCTCTACCTGCTCAACACTGTATCCTTTAGGCGCATTAACGGTTTTACTAATGGAACTGTCAATCCAGCGCTGGATGACACATTGCACATCTGCATGTGCTTCAGGTGCAAGTTCCATCGCCGTTACAAACCAATGCGGCAGGTTATTAGCATCTGCTTCAGGATGTTGATCCAAATATTCTTGAACAATATCCGCCTTCACTTCAATAAACTTACCTAAACGTCCGCTTCTGAAGTATGAGAAGGAGAAGTAAGGTTCAAGGCCTGTAGATACCCCAACCATTGTTCCAGTGCTTCCCGTGGGAGCAACAGTGAGTAAGTGGGAGTTACGAATACCGTTTTCTAGTATCGCTTTTCTAATATCTTCAGGCATTTTTTTCATAAAGCCTGTTTCGGTAAATGCTTGGCGAAGTCGATTTGTTTCACCATCAGTTTCGCCAACCAAGAATGGGAAGCTTCCTTTTTCTTTTGCTAACTCAACTGAAGTACGATAAGCAGTAGTCGCGATCGTTTCAAATACTTTATCGACTAACTCATTACCCTTTTGGGAGCCGTACTCCGTTTCACAGTAAATGAGCAAGTCATGAAGACCCATGACACCTAAGCCAACACGTCTTTCGCCTAGTGCTTGTTTTTTATTTTCTTCAAGAAAGTACGGTGTTGCATTAATTACGTTATCCTGCATACGCACACCGACTTCTACAGTACGCTTCAATTTTTCAAAGTTAACAGTCTTTGTTTCTTTGTCGGCCATTTCTGCTAAGTTAACCGCAGCAAGGTTACAGACAGAAAATGGAGCGAGAGGTTGCTCTCCACATGGATTTGTCGCAACAACCTTCTGACCGTACGCTTTTGCATTGGTCATGTCGTTTGCGTTGTCTATAAAGAAAATACCTGGCTCTGCTGAGTATGTTGCACAGATGTTAATTAAGTTCCATAATTCTTTTGCTTTCATTTTACGATAGACGCGAACTTTATAGCCCATCTTTTCCCATTCGCGAACATCTCCGACTTTATGCCACTCTTCATTGTAGTATTTCATTTCTGTAGCATTGTAGTGCTCTACATCTGGGAAGCGCAGTTCATAATCGGCATCGTTCTCTACTGCTTCCATAAATTCTTTTGTTAAACAAACAGAAATATTTGCTCCTGTTAAGAACTCAGAATTATGAACAGAATAGTTACCGCCAGTTGTCAATTTTTCTTCTGCTTCTTCGATAATTTCCTGACTAAATCCACCTAGTCCAGGAATGCTTCTATAATTTAAGATCCCTTGATACATCGCTTTTTCCTGCTCTGTAAGCGGGGTAAACTTTAATTTTTCTTTCGCATATCTTTTGATCGCTTCATCATTTGTTGTTTCTAGAAGAAAACGTAGTATTCTTGGATTTTGCATTTTAGAAATAATGAATTCAATAATATCAGGATGCCACGTATTTACCGTCCTTTTCAGGATATTACATTGCAATAATGCAATCGGACTAGACTATATCATCACCCTCAGCAAGACTGTTAGGGGCCGGGCGCTAGTGAGAGTTTATTGTTGGGACTCACTCTCTAGTCGTTGAACCTTCGCCATTACCTTTGCCCAATGACGCTTGGCTGCAGATTGTCCAATGCTAACAATTTTTAAAGCCTTCACGCTCACCGTTTCCAGTCACGTTGTGGCTTGCTAGCCTCTAAGGAGTTCCCCGCAATTCACCCGATTTTCTAGTCATTCATTTTCTGAACGACGCGGACTAGTGCATCATTGTTAATCCGCCAGCATAATCATCTGGGCACCTCTGCGCGACCCGCCTTGCTCAACTAGATGCGTTAGCTTTGCAATGTCATCCAGCCATGATACTGAACCAGATGATTTACCGTTGACACCTCGAGCAAGTGTATTTCGCGGACGCAGTGTCGAACCGTTTGTACCAACTCCGCCGCCGCGGCTCATGATTTCCATTACTTGCTTTCGGTGTTCAGAAATTCCTTCACGAGAGTCTTGCACAAAAGGCATAACATAACAATTAAAGTAGGTTACATCTGTATCTGCTCCCGCACCGTACAGAACCCTGCCGGCAGGAATGAAATTCAATTGAACAAGTTCTTGATAAAACTTCTCAAACCATTCTTTTCTCTTCTCTTCTGTCGTTTCAACTGAGCTTAAGCCTGTTGCGTTGCGTTTCGCAATTTGCTCATAATATAGCTCTAGCGGCTTCTCAATCACATCTAGTGAACGATTAATAACTCCCGTTCTAACTTCTTCAGGATCATCGAGCACACCTCTGAACTCTTCATCAACAAGAACTTGAGCTGTCTTTTCCTCCCAATCAATTCCCATAATTATTCCTAATCCTCTTGCTGGAAATTTAGGGTCCTCCTTGATGGTTAATACAACAAAATCCCCATTTGCTAGTGTAATCTTTTCCGTATCCTTGAAAGTATAACGATCAAGCATGACCAAACGGGAAACACCTTTATGCGTAATCTTCATATCAGCAGTGATTGGGTGAACTTGAGGAAATAATCGGATATCCTTGTTCAAACGCTCCACATCAATATTCATTTTTTGTCCTAACGCAACAGACATACACACAACTCCTTTAAGAAATAAAATTCAGCATTACTATGTCTATTTACAAAGTTAATAGAAACTGAAGTATACTCTAGCTGTTAATCAAAGTAATCTAAAGTTATCATATCTATCTCTATAAATCAATATATTGTGTTGCAAATATTTCTTTTAACACTATATATTGTGTTTCGAGCAAATAAAAATATTTTTGTCAAACATAAAAAAAACAACAAAGATGAGAAAAATAGAGTTATAGATATATTTCCGTTCTTTTTTCAGTTATTTTGACAAATTTTGCACCTTGCGCATTTTTTTACATAGGACTTAAGATTGGCTGCACAGTCCAAAACAAAAAGCGACATACGTCGCTTATCTACGATAATTCCACTCATCATTTTCATATCTTTCTTGTGCAAGCTCTTTAACGAAATTCATTTGTTGATCTGTAAGCTGATAAGGAACTAAATCTATATTTAACCCATCTTTAAAACCTTGATGAAAAGCTTCCTTTGCCTCGTCAATATTTATTTTTCGGCTGCTGATTTCGTTAATGGCGACCGCTTTATTTTTAAATGCTCTTTGCATTCTTTCTTTTACTCTCTCATTTGGATACTTGAATAAGCTAAAAAGCTTATCTTCATCCAAATCAAGCAAAATAGAGCCATGCTGGAGGATAACCCCTTTTTGTCTCGTTTGTGCACTACCCGCCACTTTTCTGCCTTCTACCACTAGCTCATACCAGCTTGGGGCATCAAAACAAACAGCAGACCGCGGGTTTTTCAAAGACTCTTTCTCTTCAGAAGTTTTCGGGACAGCAAAATACGCCTCCATCCCCAATTGATGAAATCCTTTTAAAATCCCCTCAGAGATGACTCGGTAAGCCTCTGTCACCGTCTTCGGCATTTCAGGATGATCCTCAGATACAATCACGCTATAGGTTAGCTCATGTTCATGCAGGACCCCTCTGCCGCCAGTCGGTCGGCGGACAAAGCCCAGCCCCTGTTCTTTAACGGCTTCCATATTAATTTCTTTCTCCACTTTTTGAAAGTAACCGATAGATAGTGTCGCCGGATTCCAGCCGTAAAAGCGAATGACTGGAGGAATTTCTTTTTTACTATGCCATAATAATAATGCTTCATCCATGGCCATGTTAATAGCAGGAGAGCAATCTCCTGAATCAATAAAATACCATTTTTCCTTCTCCATGCTTAAACCTCTTTTTCATTGTGATAACTTTCACTCTTTCTAAGTCTATCAAATGGTTTAAAAAAAACAAAGAATCACGAATTTAAATTAAATAGTCGGGATTCTTATTTTGCTCTTTACTCAAAATAGGAAAGACTTATATAATATAATTTGGCGTATGCTTTTGTGGAAGGAGATATAAAGATGGAAACATTGTATTTATTGCTTGTTATCGTTGGAGCAATCCTTGTATACAGCTTAATCACTTGGCTATATCAAAAGAAGGTTGTGAAAACATTAACGGAAGAGGAGTTCCGTGCAGGGTATAGAAAAGCACAACTAATTGATGTACGTGAACCAAACGAATTTGAAGCAGGTCATATTTTAGGAGCAAGAAACATTCCTATTTCACAAATGAAAATGCGATTACAGGAAATTCGTCCGGACAAGCCGGTATATTTATACTGTCAAAGCGGGATGAGAAGCGGCCGTGCAGCCCAAACCCTTTATCGAAAAGGATACAAAGACTTATACCATCTGCAAGGTGGATTTAAAAAATGGTCTGGAAAAGTAAAAACGAAATAATTTACTAAAATAATGACCTAAAAGCAGGGTCTTATTGCATAAAGAAAAGGAATCTCCATTATGCGGCAGATTCCTTTTTCTTTTGATTTAGTGTTTTTGGTAGCGCAGAACCGGTTTTCTGGCAGCCATTGTTTCGTCAAGGCGTCCCACAACTGTTGTATGCGGAGCTTCTTGCACAATTTCTGGATTATCTTCTGCTTCCTTCGCAATTTGAATCATTGCCTCTATAAACTCATCGAGTGTTTCCTTCGATTCTGTTTCGGTTGGTTCAATCATGATACATTCTTCAACATTTAATGGGAAGTAGATAGTTGGCGGATGATAGCCAAAATCAAGCAGCCTTTTAGCAATATCTAACGTACGTACACCTAGTTTCTTTTGGCGTTTTCCACTTAAGACAAACTCATGCTTACAATGACGGTCAAACGGCAGATCAAAATGTAAAGCTAGCCTTCTCATCATATAGTTTGCGTTCAAGACTGCATTTTCAGTAACAGCCTTCAACCCATCAGGTCCCATTGAACGGATATACGTATAAGCTCTCACATTAATTCCGAAATTACCGTAATAAGGTTTGACTCTGCCGATTGATTGCGGACGTTCATAATCAAAGGCAAATTCATCTCCTTTTTTGACGATAAGCGGTTTTGGAAGGAATGGGATTAACTCAGCCTTGACTCCAACTGGACCAGAACCAGGTCCACCTCCGCCATGCGGGCCAGTAAATGTCTTATGCAGATTTAAATGAACGACATCAAATCCCATGTCTCCAGGTCTAGCCTTAGATAAAACAGCATTTAAATTAGCACCATCATAATAAAGCTTTCCACCTGCACCATGAACAATTTCTGCCATTTCTAAAATATTCTCTTCAAATAGTCCCAGCGTATTAGGATTTGTCAGCATTAGGGCTGCTGTATCTTCTCCGACTACTTTTCTTAAATCCTCAATGTCTACAAGGCCGTTTTCATTTGATTTTACCGTAACCGTTTCAAAGCCGGCTACAGTAGCAGATGCTGGATTGGTACCATGTGCTGAGTCTGGCACAATGACCTTTGTACGTTTTACATCGCCATTTGCTTCATGGAATGCACGAATCATCATCAATCCGGTCCATTCCCCATGCGCACCAGCAGCAGGCTGCAATGTCACTTGGTCCATACCAGTGATTTCAATTAAATGCTCCTGTAAATCATACATTAGCTCTAGTGCACCTTGTACAGAGCTTTCATCCTGCAATGGATGAATATGAGCAAATCCATTAAAACGTGCCACATTTTCATTGATTTTCGGATTATATTTCATCGTACATGATCCTAATGGATAAAATCCTGAATCAACACCATGGTTTCTTTTAGAAAGTGCTGTGTAGTGTCTCATGATGTCAAGCTCAGATACTTCTGGTAATTCCGGTTCTTCGGCACGGACATAGCCTTCTGGGAAAAGTTCATTTATGTCGATTTCCGGTACATCTAATTCTGGGAGACTGTAACCAATTCGACCAGGTTTACTTAATTCGAAAATGAGTGCTTGATCTTCTTTATGCATGGTAATCCCCCAATTCTTTAGCAAAAATATCAATTTCTTCTTTTGTTCGCAGTTCTGTTACGGCCACTAACATATGATTTTCAAGATCCGAAAAATCTCTGCCTAAGTCATATCCGCCAATCATATCTTTTTCTATGAGCCTTTGGTTCACTTCTTTAATCGGTTTATTTAGCTTTATCACGAATTCGTTAAAAGAAGGTCCATCGAAAACCACTTCTATCCCTTGTTCCTTTAAAGCATTTTTTGCATAGTACGCTTTTTGTATATTTTGAACTGCCATTTCTCTGACACCGTTCTTACCTAAAGCAGTCATTGCAACAGACGCTGCTAACGCATTCAGTGCCTGGTTTGAACAAATATTAGATGTCGCTTTATCGCGGCGTATATGCTGTTCCCGTGCTTGAAGTGTAAGAACAAAACCACGTCTTCCTTCGTCATCAATCGTTTGACCAACAAGACGTCCAGGCACTTTTCTCATCAGCTTCGAGGTGACAGCAAAATAACCGCAATGCGGTCCGCCAAAGGCAGTCGGTATACCAAACACCTGTGCATCGCCAACGACAATATCTGCACCGAACTTTCCTGGAGGTGTCAGCGCACCTAAAGCCAGCGGATTGCTTGAAACAACAAACATTGATTTGAAACTGTGTGAGATTTCTTCAATTTTTTCCATTGGCTCAATACGTCCAAAGAAGTTTGGATATTGTACGATTACAGCAGCTACTTCATCATTCATTAATTGTTCTAAGGCTTCTAAATCCGTTACACCGTTTTTATGCGGCACTTCTACTACTTCAATATATTGACCTTTAGCATACGTTTCCACTACCTCTTTTGACTCAGGGTGTACAGCACCTGAAACTAATACTTTCTTGCGTTTTGTCTGTCCGGTTGACAGCATTGCCGCTTCTGCTAGAGCTGTTCCACCGTCATACATTGAGGAGTTTGCTACATCCATCCCGGTAAGTTCACAAATCATTGTCTGAAATTCAAAAATGGCTTGAAGCTCTCCTTGAGAAATTTCAGGCTGATAAGGTGTATACGCGGTGTAAAATTCTGAGCGTGAAAGAACATGGTCAACAATCACAGGGATATAATGATCATAAACACCAGCTCCTAGAAAGGAGGTGTTTGCTTTTAGGTCAGCATTCTTTCCTGCAAGTTGAGATAGTTCCTTCATTAAAGCACTTTCCGGTTTGGCTTTTTTTATCTTGTATTCCCCTTTAAATCGAACCTGCTCTGGAATATCATTAAAGATTTCATCTACAGATGAAACCCCAATCGTGTCTAACATTGATTTTTGATCAGATTCCGTCATTGGTAAATAACGATGTTTCATGTTGTTTTCCCTTCCCCTCTACCTATTTCTTGTCTCTCTTATAAAATGGAGTTTGAACGATCTTCGCTTTCAACCTTTTCCCTCGGATCTCCACCTCAATCTCCGAGCCCACTTTTGTATAAGCTACATCAATTAATGCAAGACCGATGTTTTTCTTTAATGTAGGAGATTGTGTCCCTGTTGTCACTTCCCCGATTTTTTGATCATCTTTATAGACGCTGTATCCATGGCGTGGAATTCCTCTGTCAATCATTTCAATTCCCGCTATTTTTCTTGTCAAACCGCTCTCCATCTGCTCTTTCAACGCTTTTTTCCCAATAAAGTCATCATCCTTATTTATCTTAACGGCGAAGCCAATCCCTGCTTCATAAGGGGAAATTTCCGGGGAGAGTTCCTGTCCATAAAGTGCCAGAGTTGCCTCAAACCTTAATGTGTCGCGGCAGCCCAGCCCGCATGGTACAACACCCTCATCTTTTCCCGCTGAAAGGATACTTTTCCAAATCTCAACAGCGTCACTAACATTACAGTAAATTTCATAGCCATCTTCACCGGTATAGCCAGTACGGGAAACTAATGCCTTTTTTCCATCAATCATGATATTTTGCTGGAATTTAAAAAAGTTAATTTCCTTTACATTAGGAGTGTCGCCGACTATCTTTTGAAGAATATCTCCTGCAAGCGGCCCCTGTAATGCAAGCTGAGCCATTTTTTCGGAAAGGTTATCCAGGAGGACATCTCCTTCAAGATGATCTTGAAGCCACTGGAAATCTTTTTCAGTATTCGCTGCATTTACAACAAGTAAATAATGTTCATCCGCAAGCTTATAGACAAGTAAATCATCAACTGTGCCGCCATTTTCGTAGCACATCGCAGTGTACTGTGCAGCACCATCCTTTATTTTTGCAATATCATTTGTCATCATTTTTTGGAGAAACTTCAGACTATCAGGACCCTTGACCTCAATTTCTCCCATATGAGAAACATCGAACAGTCCTGCTCTTGTACGAACCGCTTCATGTTCTTCCTTAATACTGGAGAATTGAATAGGTAAATCCCATCCTCCAAAATCAATTGTCTTCGCCCCATATTCTTTATAAACCTGGAATAACGGTGTGCGTTTTAACTCTGACATCATCCTATCCCCTTTCTTAAAAATGACCATTAGAAAAACACGATTTGCAACCCACAATGGCGGAAATCGATGTCTTTTCTTATACTTTAGTCCTTTAGAGAAGTTAAATTTAAAGTATAAAAAAGGACAGAGACCTCCCTATATTAAAATAAGAAGGTCTCTGTCCTGGCACCTGAAAGTTTACCTTGATGGCTTTCCCCTTTGGTGGCTTCTATAAAAAAGAAGCTCTCTCCAGAGCTGCGTCAAACGAGGGTTCTTTTGCCTGAGAGATTCACAATCAACTTGCTTGCTCCTTCGGCGCTACATCCGTAGTCTCTCCCCTAGTTATCATTCGCTTTTATAAAATTTTCCAAGTTGGTCATAATAAAACAAAATGAAAAATGCATCGTTAAATTTATTAACTAATATTGTAGAAATTTCACAAAATTTTTATTACTACTAACATCCTACCATTAAGAATCTAATTGAGCAATATAAATTCTGCATCAAAAGGAGTTGTTTTTATGACGGTAGAGATTGACTTTGATCCCTCTTGGTTAGATGGGTTTGATCAGAGAATTTCTAATGATGGACCATGGGGAAACTGGGAATTGTACAAGCTTGCCATCGAGGTGGAAAAACATACTGTCATTGAAGATTTCGAAGGTTTACAGGCTCCAAAGCACCTGCCGCAATTAACACCACTTCCTCACCAAATTGAAGTGGCCAAACAGGTTGTAGAGAACATGAATGGTAAGGCTATTTTGGCTGATGAAGTAGGACTTGGTAAAACCATTGAAGCAGGATTAATTTTGAAAGAATATATGATTCGCGGTCTCGTCAAAAAAGTCCTTATTTTGGTGCCAGCATCCCTTGTCTCCCAATGGGCGAATGAATTAAATAGCAAATTTTATATTCCTGCTATAGCTCAGAAAAAAAGTTATGTTTGGGAACAATGCGATGTTGTCGTTTCTTCTATAGATACAGCAAAGCGCAATCCACATCGCGATATTATTTACAATCAGGATTATGACTTGATTATCATCGATGAAGCACACAAACTTAAAAATAATAAAACAAAAAACTATGAGTTTGTACAAAATTTAAAAAAGAAGTTTTGTCTGCTTCTTACGGCAACTCCGATCCAAAATCGCATAGGTGAAATTTTCAACCTCGTTTCCCTGTTGAAACCAGGTCATTTAGGGAATGAATCGGTCTTTTACGAAAATTACAAGAAAGATTCCCGCTCATTGAACGACGATGAGCATTTAAAAGAACTCGTTAACAAAGTGATGATTCGTAATCGACGAGCTGATACTGGTATTGAGTGGACAAAACGCAAGGTGGAAACAGTTCCAATACATTTTTCCAAGGAAGAACGAGACTTGTATGATTCTGTTACAGCCATGATTGGTGAAGGTGATTGGCTAAGCTCCAGTCAATTTTCAGTTATGACCTTGCAGAGAGAAGCATGCAGCAGCAGGGAAGCTGTCTTCCTTACATTAAGGAATATGCTTCAAAAGCAAGAGTCACCTACTGAATATTTTCAGGATCAAATTAATAAGCTCATCGAGAAGGTAAATGCGGTCCAAACCAACTCAAAGGCGGAGAAGGCTTTAGAGCTTATCAAAAAAATAGACGATAAAGTGATTATCTTTACTGAATATCGTGCAACGCAAATGTATTTACAATGGTACCTTAAACAGAACGGAATAACATCAGTACCTTTTCGCGGCGGATTTAAACGCGGCAAAAAGGATTGGATGAGAGAGCTTTTTGAGAAGCACGCACAAGTGCTTATTGCCACTGAAGCAGGCGGTGAGGGAATTAACCTCCAATTTTGTAATCACATTATAAATTTTGACTTACCTTGGAATCCAATGCGGCTAGAACAAAGAATTGGAAGAATACACCGACTTGGTCAGGAAAAAGATGTTATGATTTATAATTTTGCCACAAAAGATACGGTTGAAGAACATATCTTAAAGCTTCTTCATGAGAAAATTTCATTATTCGAGAAAGTGATCGGCGACTTAGACGATATATTAACAAAACTGGATTTCGGTAATTTCGAAGATTATCTTGTTGATATATTTGGTCATTCTGCTTCAGAAGGAGAAATGAAGGTCAAACTTGATAACTTAACCTCAATGATTCAATTTGCAGAAGAAATGAAGGAGGATGGTGTACGTGCAGCAGCAGGAAATTCATCAATTTCTTGAAAAGTACTTTCTCGCTAACGGCTGTGAGATTATTGAAAATAAAGACGGCTACATGACCGTCCAGCTCACAATAGAATTAGACAAGGAATTAATGAACCGCCCTTTTTATTGGCACTATGTTGAAAAAATCGGCGGAGAACCTAATCCAATGAAATTAACCTTTATAACAGATCAACAATCTGTTCCTGATGATGTAAAGGGGGAAATCATTCACTTTGGTTCCCCCCGCCTTCATCAAATTTTTCAATCCACGAAGAACCTTGCTGGATATATCAGGCTATACGAAAATCATCAAGCTGGAGGCGGTCAACAAGTGCCGCTTCGTCCATGGCTGGGACTTAACGTAAAAATCTCTTACCAGTGCGACCGAAAACGAGATATTTTTAAGTCTCTAGGGCTTCAGCTCATAAATGGACAGGTTGTAGAGAACTTTCATGACCATTTACTTAATGTTAATCTCACACCTAAAATACCGGACTACTCATTTACATTATCACCACTGATCATGCCGAAAAGCGGCGTGTTTAGAATTGAAAATCTCTTAAAACAAGAAATTGTACAGGAAGACCATCAGTGGGCAGATGAGGCACGAGAAAGATGGCAGAAGGATTTACAGTTATTAGAACATTTTTATGAGGATTTAGAAGAAAAAGGCGAAAGTTATGATATTGAAAAAAAAGCACTGCAAGAGCAGTATGAACCTAAAATCAAAATCTCTATTATTAATGGAGGCATGTTCTACTTGACGGAAAAAGCTGTTGTATAGCTGAAAAGGAAAAAAGGTAAGCATCAATCCTGCTTACCTTTTTTCTTTACTCTTCCCATAAACATATATGGGAGGACACCAAACCAGCGATACCAAAATGGTTCTTGTATTCCCTTCTTTTCCATCTTTAACTTTTTTCGTTCATCTTTCGGTTGATCAATATACTTGACAACAGTTTCAGTCACATATTTGACATAATCATTTGTCTTCATCGACACACCTGCCTTTTCTTACATTATGCAGTATGTCCGAAGATGCCTTTTCTAATCACGTACAAAAACAATTGAAAAATTGCCATCATTTCCTCTCAGCCCAACTAATCATTTTCATATATTCTAAATCGAAGTATCCGAAACCCGTGAGAATAGAATCGTTATCAACAACCTTCAAGTTAAAGATAATCTGAAGCATGTATGCGTTAATTGGCTGGATCTCGTAGGTGACAGTACCTTCTTCAAAATAAATTTTGCCGGATGTTCCAACATTTCCATTGATCAGAAGCTTTTCCACTTTTATAAGAGACTGAAGAAAATAGGATTGATTTCTCTCTAGATGACTAATTTCTTGCAAAAGCTTTTTTTCCGCCAAGTACTGATTAAATTGTACCGCAAGGAAAATTGAAAATAACATCAAGATACACAATGTGACGGGATACATAAAACCTTTTTCGTTCATTGCAATTGACCTAATCTGATAAAAGAATAGATAGTCGCGGTATGATATTTTGCAAAAGTGTCCTTTACTTCTATTTTCACGCCGCCACCTCCTTTTACAAAGCGTATTGACTCCACATTCTGCAAGACAATTTCATGTCCTTTCGTGTTGACTCTTCTTCTTAATTGATTGTTATATTTCTCAAATGTCACAATGTCTGTTCCATCCATTAAAACAAGTTGTCCATTAACAACGAGCAGGTCGTCACATGACTGAATTTCCTTTTTTATTTGGCTCAAAAACAACTCCCATTCCATTTTTTGAATTCTAGCGTCGATGGAAGCGTGGTTGAACACAATGGAAAAAAACAATGGTAAAAAAGAGGCGAGCATACAAAACATCGTAAAACTTAATAATGTTTCTAGTAATGTAAAGCCTTCATGATTGAATGGTTTCACAGTTTTGGATATCTTTGCCGGACCGGTTTTTATACTGAATGCATACTTCAAGGGAATCTAGCTCCTCCTTACTCCATACAATTGTGTATGAATCTAAATCACTCCTAACAATTGTTTTATTACTTCTATTTCCATTTAGAAGATAATCTTGAATAGTTTCATAGAGAACATGTGTTGCCTCAATCTCCTGCTGGATTTGGTTGTGCTGTTTGCTTACATGGATATAAACCGGCAGCAGCCATAACGAAAGGAGCATCCAAATCATAAGTGAGAGAAGCAGTTCCAGCATAAAGAACCCATTAGATTTTCATAACATAAAATCTGCCACCTCCAATGAGAAATGTGAACAAGTAACCTTCTTTCCCAATGTAAATATACAATGACCCAAAACTATTAATGTTTCCACTTGATGTGTATTTAAATGATGTTGGCTGGGTACCACCTGTAACAGAAATGTCTTCTGAGTAATCTCTCTTTACTAAAAGCTCACCATTGTATTTGCGAATATAGTAGAAATGATTTTGATTAGAGAAAGTTACGTTTACTTGTTTCTGAGTTGATAATGCATATTGTTGTGCATAAAGTAAGTCCGCTTTCAACTGTGAAAAAAAGAAATGTTTTTCTAATATTAAATAGTGAGGTTTTAAGAGGATTAGGGAAAAGGATACAACTAAAAGAAAAATACTTAGTACTAATAGTGATTCTAATAATGTGAAGCCTTTTTCGTTATAAACCATTTGCTTCTTCACCTGAAGGCTGTGCAGGAGCTTCTTCAACTGAAACTGAATCCACTTCTCCAGCTTCATTAATCACGATAACATCACCGTTTGGACAGGATGTTTGTCCTTCGTCTAAATACTCAGATGTTAACATGGCGATACTTGCGGGTTTCTCTGAATGATCAATTTCATAAGCCTGAATTTGTGCCTCTACCATTTTCTTTAATGCCTCGCAGCCTTTATCATTTATCGTAGAGTTATGCTTCGTAACATTCGGTATTGTTACGAGGAGCAACACTGAGATCACAAGCAGTACAATCATCATCTCAAGTAATGTAAAGCCTTTTTCATTTTTCATACTTATCTCCTTTCTAAAATCCCTCTAATAGTTGAAACATTGGAAGCAAAATAGCTAAATACATACACACAATAATCATCCCAATAATGGAGTAAAGAAGCGGCTGTATCAATTTAAATGTTCTTTCGGTTTTATCTTCTAATCGAGCTAGGCAGTGTTTGCTAAAAAACAATAATTCCTGATCAAGCTTTCCATTTTCCTGACCATGCTTGACAATGAAAGCTAATTCTCTTTCAAAAAATATGAATTTTGATAAGATGTTTTCAAATGTATGGCCGGATGCCAAGTTCATCTGAATTTCGGAACCTAGCTGCCGATCAAATGGATGCTTCACATGCTGTTCAAATAACTTTAGTGCCTCTAATATAGAAAGGCCCCCGCTTAACAGGAAACTCAGTTGGATGGTGAAATAGTGAGTGACGAGCAGACGATAAAATGGTCCATAAATCGGGAGAGTCGAGAGGATTGTTTTTTTCTTTAAGGGAGGTAGTTTACTAAATTTTAGATAGTAAAGGAGAATAGCTGACAGAATACAAATCAATAGCATCCAAAAAATATAAGGAAAAATCTCCCCAGCCAAATAAACAGCCTTCATAAAAGAATTCGGATTTAGCTTCATCGATTGGAATAAGTTTGAATACTTAGGCAAGAGCACCTTTTCAACAAAAATAAATAACAATAAGGTGATCATCATTAAAAAAATCGGATAGACGATGATCTTCTTTAATTTTTGTAAATCAATGTCCCTTTTCAACATCATCCTGCTGCCTTCTTGAAATGCGCTTGCTAGTGATCCATGCTGTTCAGCAAAATACACAAATCCAACTAAGGTTTGATTGAATTGCAAATCCAGCAAGATTTTGTGAAAGGGATGTCCTTCCTTTAACACCTTAAGCGCCTCATTGATTTCCTCCTTTCGATTTTTCTTCATTTGATAGGTTAATGAGTGAACAGCTTCTGCTAGCGGATAACCTCTTTCAAGCAGTTCACCAGTTTTTCTTAAAAATTCTGCTTGTTCCCTAACAGACCACCTCCTACGCTTTTTCATTTTCGTACACCCAGCGTTCATACTCAGACTCCTTAATATAACCTAACGCAACCCCTTTTCTAATAACATCTCTTAATGTCTTATGGGAGGGCAGCTCCAAGACATGAGGATCCTTCATGGCGGCTGTCAGGGCTCTACCTGTTAAGATTTCGAACACGCTGGCCCTTTTTAACCTTTCCGTCGTAAAGCAGAACGGTGAACACTCTTCCTTACAAAATGGACAAGAAAGTTCTACTAAACGCTGTGCGGCTACTGCAATTAATGTTTGCTGGATCTCAACCTGATTCACACCAAATTCCAGCAATCGATAAATAGCTCCTTTTGCATCCCTCGTATGCATGGTTGATAGCACTAAATGACCTGTCAGCGCAGCCCTCACGGCAATTTTGGCTGTTTCGCTATCACGTATTTCTCCTACCATAATGATATCAGGATCATGACGGAGGATCGCTTTCAGGCCAGCTGCATAGGTAACTCCCGCTTTTTCATTAACCTGCACTTGCAGGACGGTATCACTTTCCTTTTCAATTGGATCTTCAAGAGTAATGACGTTTCGGTTAAAGTAATGAGAGGTTTCATTTAGCAATGAATACAGTGTTGTGGTTTTACCGCTGCCAGTCGGACCTGTTAGTATGAGGAGACCGTGTGCATGATTTAATAGTGCTAATAATTTCAATGTGGTCTTAGGAAAAAGAGAAATCTTATAAAATGGAATTTGCTCTTGCTGAGGTAGAATTCGAATAACAAGACTTTCTTTTTGATTAGCCGGGAGAGTTGATAGGCGCAGGCTGATGTCATAATCATTTACTTTTACTGAAAATGCACCGCTTTGCGGCCGCCTTTTTTCACCTATGTCCATCGAAGCTGTAAATTTGAAGTGGGAGATTAATCTTTCACAATCTTCTTTTGGTAAGTGAAATCGGGGAATTAATCTGTTTGCCATCCTTAATTGAATGAGTGTGTCATGTCTGCGAGGAATAATGTGGATATCTGTTGCATAGTTGCGGACTGCATCTTTTATGATTCTATCCGCTAGGAGTTCAATGGATTTCAAGAAGAAAGACACCACCTTTATATTTTATGATATACATAATTCGACAGGATTCTACCTAATCCTTCTAGCACAGAAATTTTTTTCAAAAAAACAACAGCGTGTTCAAATTTTAGACAAATTAATGTGAACATTTTCTAAACTTATAGTGATTACAGTGTTAACCTGTGATACCTATATTATAATTGGAGTAAATTTACACAATCTGAGGTGAACTCTGTGGAAAAGACATTAAAAATAACCAATGTTTTATCTGATCCAACAAGATATTATATTTATCAATACATTACTAAAAGACATAAAGACGTTACCGTTCAGGAAATTGCCGATCATTTCGAAATCCATCCAAATGTTGCCCGCCTCCATTTATCAAAGCTTGAAGACGTGAACATGCTTGCTAGTGAAACGAAAAAGACAGGAAAAGGCGGAAGACCGAGCAGACTATACCGTCTTTCTGATGATGTGATCCAATTAAACTTTCCATTCAGAGACTACCAGCTTCTTTCGAAGATAGCGATTGAAACAATGATCTCTCTAGGAGAAGAAGGTAAAAGAGTCCTGTATGCGACCGGGAAAAAGTTCGGATCTGAATTAATCGAAAGAGAAATGTCTAAAACTCATCACAACGACAGCCTAAACTTCGATCAGAAAATGGACATTTTAAAAGATGCAGCGACGGTTGCTGGTTTCTATCCGGAATTCGATGTGAACGAAACTAGTACAAAAATTTATTTCCAAATCTATAATTGCCCATTTAAGGAAGTAGCTGCTGAACATACGGAAGAAGTTTGTACGACACACTATGAATTTTTAAAAGGAATGTTTGAATCATTATTCGATAACGTTGAAATAATAGAAAAAGGAAATATGCTCAAAGGCTGCGATGCTTGTGCCTACCATGCTTTAGTGTCTAACTAAATAAACTGTTGTTTACTTTTCATTAAGACTTACCTTATAATATGATAGTAATGGACTAGTACGAAAAAGGAGGGGGATACATATGGATCGCATGTACAGAGTAATGGGATTTTGGACAGGAATCTTCGCTGTAATGTTCTTCTTAGGCGATATGCCTACAACGTCTCTAATCTTCTTTGGCCAAACAGCATTTTTTGTCCTGTTAAGCTACCTGAAGCTTTCCGAGCGTATGTATATTTATCTTTTTGGAGCATACTTAACTGTCTTCTTTGTTGGATTTACCTATTATACGACTTTCTTAATGGTTCCGGGTACAGGACATTAAGAAAAACAACTGAACTGTTCATTAATATTGTAAAAAAGCGATTGAATTCAATCGCTTTTTTATGTTCTCTTAAACATCTATACCTTTTTCCTGCAGCAGCACATGAAAGAAAGAACTAATACCTGATGGCATAATTAAACTCCGAATAGCTCTGTTCCTTCGGCTCACCTCAGAAAAAGGGTCAGGGTCGACATGATTTTGTAATTCTTCTAGGAGGCCAATTGATAGCAAAAATTCATCTTGTCTTTGCTGCTTTAAAAATTTCAATCCATTTTCTTCACCCATTCGAATGATGGAGTCGAATTGTACATGACTTGTAATATCAACATCTCCCGGGTTAAGTAAAATATCCTTTATCTGTTCATGTTTATAATACCCTCTTAGACTTCCATCCCGATGGACCGGCTCCATCCATTCTGCATCGTTATAGCCATAATCAACGGTTACTACTAATCCTTTTTGAAGAACATTCGCAATCTGAGAGATGATCGGCTCCATCGCTAACGGGACTTCAATTCTTTGATTGTTTCTTAGTTGGATATCACTCTGTTTCAAGTAGTTCACAATCTTTTCATTTGCTAAAGGAACTAATTTTTCAACTAACCGGCCCTGATCTTCATCAAAAGTAACCATCACTTCCATCAATTGACCGTCTTTCATCTCGACAACGTGTACTGGCAGAGCATCAAATAACTCATTTGAAAAAACAAAGCCATTAAATGGCGATATTTTCTCCAAGCTCTCGATTTGCTTTATGCGTTGATCAAAATGGATAATTTCCCTCTGTCTTTCACGGTGATAAGGGCTCTCTTCTACTATATAATAGTGAAGTTCCTTGTCACATATCCTTTGCCATTCAGCAATGAAAGCAGCTGCAAAACGACCGTTTCCAGCTCCTAATTCGCATACAGCTGGTTCTATGTTTTTTTCCTTGGTCAATCGTAAAAACCACTTAGCAATCGCAGAGCCAAATATGTCTGAAATATTACTCGTTGTAATAAAGTCTCCAGACCGTCCAATTTTTTCTCCTGATTTCATATAATAACCGTGGATAGGATGGTAAAGAGCCTGCTCCATAAATTCTTCATAGGTGATCATACCGCTTGATCGTTCGCCAATCCTCTGTTTGAAATACTGTAACATAATTTCTCCTTAAACTGTTTTTCACTATTGACACGGTGTAAACTTTATAATATTCTTGGAGTAGTAGCTAAAACTTATCCCCTCCCATTGAATGAATAGAACATCCCCCAGAAAAGCCCTTCTCTTTTTGAGAAGGGCTTTTCTATTAGAGATTTGTTAAAAGCCATTAAGAAAAGGATTATAGTCCATTTCAGCTCCAATGGTTGTAGTTAAACCATGACCAGGGAGTACTTGTGTATCTTCAGGCAATGTCAATAATTTGTCATGAATGCTTTTCAACAGCTGTTCATGGTTGCCTTCCCGTAAGTCTGTCCTTCCAATACTACCTTGAAAAAGTGCATCGCCAGCTGCGACCACACCATCTTGTTCAAAGTAGAAAGATACGCTTCCAGGGGAATGCCCAGGTGTCTCGAATACCTCAAATGTAAAATCACCAATAGATAACTTACCCTCAGCAGAAAAAAGATGATCTGCAGGATCAGCCTTAATTTGCCCCAATACAAAAGATTGAGAGCCGTTTAAAGCAGGGTCAGTTAACCACTTTGCTTCTCTTTCATGCAGATAAACTGGAATCTGATAACGCTCCCTAATATCATCCACTGCTCCAATATGATCAAAATGAGCATGTGTTAGCAAAATTGCCTGCGGCTTTAGATGTCTTTTCTCTATATGTTTTATCAACTTTTGTCCTTCTCCACCCGGGTCAACGATTAAACATGTTTTCTGGGATGAAGCAAGGATGTAGCAATTCGTTTGCAGGGGGCCAAGTGGAATTTGTTCCCAATTCAACGTTTCAACACCTCCATTGATGAAAATCCTAATTCTATATTACACTATATTTATGAAAGAATTAAGTTCTTTACAAATAACGTTATAATAGCAAGGATAAAAAGATTAAATAAAAGGTATCGGAGTATGAAGATGAAAAAAATGTTCGGAATTGAAGTCGATGAATTTATTGAGGAATTAAATGATTTTAAAATGTTTATAATAGAAGAAACACAATGCGCAGAGATTATAGGTTCAGTTTACCTTTATCATCTTGAACAAGATGCAGTGCAGGCAAAAGAAATTTTCACTGAAGCTGATCTTTACATTGACTTTCATAAGTTAATAAATAGCGAAACTGGCAGAAATGGTGAATGCTATTATGACTATTCTCTTCAATCCTCGCCAGGAAAGCACTACTTCTTTGCAGAATTACTAGAAGGCTTCGTGATATCAAAAGGCGAACAAGATTCGATTTCCATGTTCAAGCTGCAATTAGAAGAGCATTTGGTTTTTCAATCATCCTGGCAAAACAAAGACGTCTTCCTTATTGATGGGAAATTGAAGGAACTGATTCAAGGTCTTTCAAAAGCCTATGACATAGAAGTGTCATTTTTAGACCTCGACAAACTATAAAAAAAGCTATAAAATAAGATACGAATGAAATTATAATTTTTTACATACAGGTATATCCTGAATGGGAGATTAGTTTATTACATAAAAAGGGGGCTGCGTTATGGGATTAATGATTATTTTTGCATTAGTTAGTCTGTTTGGTGCGGCTGGAACTTTATCAGCGCTTAAAAACAAAAATGTTCTAGGCCTTTTATTTGGAGCCGGTACATTCCTTGTTTTTGGATGGTTTACAGTCATGACAGTCTTAAACAGCGGTTATCCTGCTGCGCACTAATCTGCAAGCAAAAAAAGGACTATATAGTCCTTTTTTTACTGCCCTTTTATTTGTTCCATCACTCTCTCTACTTTGTCTTCCATTTTTCGCTGTTTATCTCTCCGATCATCTATTCGAATACTCGTGCATACCCTGGCTAAGCCCTGTTCGAAAGGAACTTCATGCATAGCTTGTATTACTTCAAACAACACAGGAAGCTCTCCTTCAATAATGGTATTCATAGGAGTCAGCTGATATCTAATTTTTCCTTCTTCTTCGTATTTTTGGAGCACTCTATACACATCTGCTACATAGCTGCTTACGCTTGGACTGTCAGTACCAACTGGTATAACGGTCACATCCACAATAGCCACAATCGACCACCTTCCTTTCACTATTGTCAACAACATGTTACTAGCCTTGAAAGATTGTAACTAACTTAAGTCGTCACTATTGGTATTATCTCCTTCGTCTCTAAATTTAGAAGCTTTTCAAAATAATAACCATATAAACACAATTCCCCGTTCGGCGAACAGCTAATCGGTTCATTTTGCATACCCTCTAATAAAACAAACTCTTCATTGGACTTGACATTATGCAGTGCTAACTGAAAGCCATCCTCATAAATGTCTGCTTCCGTATAATAAAGAGGCTGAAAGGTAATAAATGTATCCTTATTGGGAAGATAATCATAATAAGGGATAAGCCAATCTGAAAAACGTGAAAGATGCGGGATGGTAAAAGAATAGATTTCCTCTAGGGAGTCTGAATAAAATGTGTAAGTTGCTTTCTCTTGATTTTCTTCCTGTACTGAAATGGTCAAAAAGTGCTCTCCAAAAGAATCTACCTGAAAAAGATTAGGCAGGATTTTTTTTCGAGAACCTTCACGTATATTGAATAGTTCAAGTGAAGCAAATAGCGACGGGGCATCCTCATCCCAATCTAAATAGACCAAGCTGCTTTCATCAATCCAGTAAGCAAAAGGCTGGGGAATTTCTACTTGGGTTAGAGAACCATCAGAAATATTTACTAAGAAAGTGTTGAAAGTCCAATCTTCTTTAAAGGATGTCACAAGAACACTGTCTTTATTGAACTGGTTCCATCTAAACTCAATTTCTGCTGAAACGATCTCCTTTGAAAACAGCTCCTCACCTTGATTGTTTACGAAAGCAATATTTGCTTTATTGCTTGCTGGAGAAGAGTGTACTAGGAAGTACTCTTTCGAGGGACTAATCTCCAATGAAATAATGGGATGGTTACTTTCGTACAGTAACTTGCTGCTGCCAACAGTTAAATCATATGCATAAACATTCGAACCATGGCTTAACTCTGATATGTATAAAAGGGTATGATCATCCAGCCAGCCGCTAACAGTATAAAAATCTCCGTTATTTACTTGTATTGGCAGTACGAACTCTTCTACATTAGAGTCCCCAGATGGAAGCTTTTTTTGCAGCTCTCTTTCTTGAGTGAGGTAAGGGATAGGTTCAGCTAAGAGGTTTTTTTCACAAGCAGCTAACATGAATAAGCCCATAATTAAACCCAGAAAACACATACACTTCCTATACTTCCATTGAAAAATCACTCCTACATATCCCCCCCTGTCTTTTTTGTCTAAACTAATCATACGATAATCCTCAGTGAATGTTTCAATTTTATTTTCATTTACGCACATTATAGGAAACTTACTATTAGCATACTTCTCCACTTTATCATAATTAAGAAAAAGCCGCTTAAAACGGCTTCTTGAAGAATTTCCTCTGCCAATTATTTTATTGCATATACAGTGATGCCAGAAAAATCCCTAATACTTTCTCATACATCTCATTAAATTGCGAGAGCGGCAGCGGGTTCGTTCCTTTTCCTAACTCAATAGTAAATCCTGGTTTACGAAATTCCTGAATAAACCAATCTTTATAGCCCGCATGGCTGTCAATATAACGAAATGCTTCATAGCCGCTCACCCGCTGGAATTCTTCCGCAAGTAAACGTGACTCTGGTGGTTCAAGCCCTTCATATCCCCAATAAAATTCTTCCCCCTGAGTGTGGAAAGCAAGCACAGTATCAAAAATATTCTCCCTGGCAAGTTCTGCCATTACGACAGCCTCTGGCTCTGTTAAAGGGGCATCCCCTGGATAATCTCTTGGAGCAGGCGCTTTTGGTTCTTTCCTTTCTTTCTCAATCTCCCAATTCGCCGGATATTGGTTATTCAAGTCTACACCGCGAATATTTGCCTTCCAATTTGAAAAATCTGTACTGCCCTCGTTAATGTCAATAACCTGCTGCCGCATTTCTTGAGGTGGACCATTTAACACTAAATCGACTCCGTCGGGGTTTACCATCGGAACAATCGATAAATCCACATTCTGATAAAGAGGAAGAGAAGAAAGACCTCTTATCGATGTACTATTAGTTAAGGATAAGAGAAATGTGTTTAACAGCGCCATTAAAATTGGTGTAGTAATCCATTCGTTCGCATGAAAGGATGCGTTAAAATGAACTTTTTTGCTTCCTCTCCCAAGCCTAATCTCTCTTATCGGTTTCCCCAAAACACTATAACCGATTGTATTCACTTTTATAAACGGAAACAGTTCTTGTAATTGATTTATATCTGCGGATAAAGCGGATAAATTATAAGGTCTCTGCCGGTTTTGCATCGGAGAAATCACTCTTGTTGGTAAGGAAATACTTTGACCGACCATTAATCTATTTGGATTAACGGCAGGATTTACTAAAGCAAGAGCATCTGCGGATAAATTCCTTGCTGCGGCTAACCTCCAAAAGGTATCCCCAGGTCTGACAGTATGTTGTTGAATATAAAACCCAGGTATACGAACCCTTTGGCCAATTTGCAGAAGGTTATGATTGATACCCGGATTCGAGTCGGCAATTAAATTAAAAGGAATCAAAAACAGCTGGCTATAGTACCATAATGAATCACCTGAACGAACTTGGACTTGCATCTTTTCTCCTCCTATAACTTGAGATCTTGCCAAACCTCTAACAGAAGCTTCATTATAGGATACATATGAGTCAAAATTAAAAAGATACCTCCCTAAACTAAAATAATAAAAGTGGCATGGTTTCATAAATTTCATTGAACAAGCAACACCATCTTTTCAGAAGATGCTGCTTGATTCACTATTATTTTAATTGTTTGGTTAAGTCCCCTCGATACTCGATATTTTCGTAGAATCGCAGTAAATCCCCATAAATTATTGCATCAGAATACTCGAGTTCATTTTTTGCCTTTTCTTTGTAACGATCACATACATTTTGATCGGTTTGTTTTCCAGTGGATTTGTCATAACAGATTTCTCTTGTAAAGACATAATCCTTGGTAATAAAACTGCCATCTCTTAGTACAGTAAACTCCATTTTATCGTCTAAAAATAAATCTGACCCAAAATCAATATTCTTTTTTGTATGGATCCCTAATAAATGGAGAATGGTGGGCTTTAAGTCTATTTGACCAGATACAGTCGAGATTGTTTTCCCAGCATGACCAGGGATATGAATAACTAATGGTACGCGCTGAAGCTGGGTGCTGACAAATGGGGTTATCTCTTCACCTAAATATTCCTCCATCGCTCTATTATGATTTTCGGAAATTCCGTAATGATCGCCATACAAGATAATAATGGAATCATCATAAATTCCTTCGTCCTTTAATTTCTGAATGAAGAGCTTTAAAGCTTCATCCTGATACCGAACCGTTGGAAAATAGTTATTTAGAGTTTGAGATCCCGAGTTGAAGGGTTCTATGAGTTGATCCTCTTCCTCCAATTCAAACGGAAAATGGTTGGTTAACGTAATCAATTTTGCATAGTATGGCTCTGGCATTTCCTTTAAGTGTTGAACCGATTGCTCAAAGAATTCCTTATCCTTTAATCCCCATCCGACAGAATTTTCCTCTTTAACATTAAAATCATTTATCTCATAGAAACGATCATAACCGAGTGACTGGTACATAATATCTCGATTCCAGAAACTTTTCTTGTTAGCATGTAATGATGCTGTAAAGTAACCATTCTCATCTAAAATTTCTGGAGTAGCTTCAAATTCGTTACCGGAATGTGTAAAAAATACCGCTCCTCTTCCTAAAGGGTACAGTGAATTTTCAACTATAAATTCCGAATCTGACGTTTTTCCTTGTCCCGTCTGATGGTAAAAGTTATTAAAGTAGTAACTTTCCTTGATAAAATCATTTAAAAATGGAGTAATTTCCTCACCATTAACCGTTCGATTGACCACAAAACTTTGTGTTGATTCCAACGAAATTAAAATAACATTCTTCCCTTTAGCAATTCCAAAGTATTCATTATTCGGTTCTTCATAATTCGCTTTAATATAATTGTCAATATCAACTAACTCACTGCCATCAGCGAATGCCCTTTGAGCAGACGATTTAGACTGCAAGAATAAATCATATAAATGATAATTATAGGTGCCAATATTTTTAATTAAAATTTCCCTGTCAAAGGTTCTCGTCAGCAGCTGAGGTCTTTCTGTTTCAGCTAAGCCAAGATTCAAAAAAGAAATGGCTACAGCAATCAACAAATATGTTCTACTTTCAACCTTACTGAAGGAACGATTCGTGATAAATGCCGGCTTTAATTTTATCAATGTGATTAAAATAACAAAATCAAGGAAGTACAAAGAATCTGTTACATTTAATAATGAATTGACACTGCTTCCCAAATCAGCCATATTACTTGTTTGAAATAAAACGGGCAGCGTTAAAAAATCATTAAAGAAACGGTAAAACACCACATTCCCATATAAAACCGATGAAACAATGAAACTAGCTATAATAATATATCGGTTTCGTTTTTTTTCATTGAAGTAAAGACTGATCCCAAAGATAAACATTAAAAAACTAAGCGGGTTCATAAATAAAATAAACTCTTGTTTCCAATTTTCAATTTCTATATCAAAACTAGTTTTATAGACTATATACGTTTTAATCCAGAGAAGTACAATCGCAATGGCAACGAAAGAAATCGAAGATGGATTAAACTTTCGCATGTTAAAGCCTCCTTAATGCTTAAAAGCTAAAGAAATCCATATATTTTACATTTTTAGGTAATAGAAGAAACTACAAAATATCTTAACCCTATTCCAACAAAGAATCAAATGAAAAACACCTTATGTGGTCAACAACATGTAATTGTCATTTTATTTCCATTACCCCTATATATGACGAGTAAACACATAAAAAGTTTCAGAGTTGTCCAATTGGATTTGTCCCCATATGAAAAAGGGACTCCATGTTATTTGGGAAGTCCCTTTTTCCTTTCATAATTAACGATTCCTATTTTTGGCTAACCAAGCAGCACCAATTACACCTGCATCATTCCCAAGTGTAGCGACGGATATTTCTGTGGACTTTTTCACCCTGGGAAAGGCATATTTACCGAAATATTCTTCCACCTTATTAACAAGAATATCACCCGCTCTTGATACTCCCCCTCCTATTATGATTTTATCTGGGTTTAGAGTATTCGCGATATTTGCTAAAGCCATTCCTAAATGGAAGGCTACCTCTTCCACAACTGCAAGTGCAGCAGCGTCTCCTGTTCTGGCACAATCGAACACGTCTTTTGCCGTTATTTTTCCTTCCCGCTGAAAGGTATTTAGCAGTTTGCCTGATTGAAGGTTACCATTTGTAAACTTTTCAGTTACAATTCGAACGATTCCGGTAGCTGAGGCAATAGTTTCTAGACAGCCCGTTTTCCCACAATTACAAGGGGCTCCCCCGTTCGGAATAGAGGTCACATGTCCAATTTCTCCAGCAGCTCCCATAACCCCTTGAATAATTTCACCATTGGCGATCACCCCTCCGCCAACTCCTGTTCCTAGGGTTACACAGACTAGATTATTATATCCCTCCCCTGCTCCTTTCCACATCTCACCTAAAGCGGCACAGTTGGCATCATTTTCAATGACTGTCGGCAGCAATGTTTGCCTCTCCATCATATCCTTTAGGGGATAGTTGTCCTCCCAAGCTAAGTTTGGGGTATTATAGAGCATTCCAGCCTCATAATTGACAGGTCCTGGTGCTCCCATTCCTATACCTGTCATCATCTCTATTTTCTTATCAAGTTTTGCTAATTGTAATTCAATGGATTCAGCAATATGTTTCGTAATATTTTTACCCTTTTCGCAATTATCCGTAGGAATTTCCCACTTATAAAGGATTTCACCATCAGTATTAATAAAAGCAAGCTTTGTTGTTGTGCCGCCAAGATCTACACCCACAAGCCACTTCTCCGTCATATTCCTCCTCCTTAATTTTGTTTCTTTTCCATCCGAATTTCATGTCTAATCAACATAATGGCAGTTTGAAAATCCTTAGTTTCGATTAGCTGGGACTCGTACAATTCCTTTAGTTCAAATTCCATAAGCTCCAAAGTAGCTACCCTATCGCCCACATAAATAATGGTTCCAAACTTCTTTAAAAATTGTTGTATATCATAAATGCTTTTCATGTTAGACCTCTTCATTTCCGTTTTATTACTTTCCGAATAAAGTATAATCGATAAAAACAGATGTCTCAACAATTGAATTGAAGATAAAATAAAATGCTCTCTCAAGGTTTAAGCTGAGAGAGCATTAGAAATGATTATCGATCAGGATCCTTCGTGTGTAGTATTCTCGGTCTCCGATTCTTAAGCGGAATTGGCGATCGAAGCAATACGTCCTTAAAGGCTCTATAATTAAACGGAATAAATGGCCATAAATAAGGAATACCAAAGGATTGCATTCTGACTAATAATATGATCACCAATAAGATTCCAATCACAAAGCCATATGTATGGAATAAAGCTGTTGTAATTAACAAGAATATTCTAATGAGTCGGTTTGCCAAACTCATTTCATAACTAGGAGTGGCAAACGTACCCAATGCAGCGATCGATAGATAAAGAATGACCTCATTCGTTAAAAGCCCCACTTCAACCGCGACTTGGCCAATCATTAAGGCTGCTACAAGACCGAGAGCCGTCGCTAATGCTGAGGGTGTATGGATGGCCGCCATCCTCAGCATATCTATCCCAACTTCAACAATTAGAAATTGGAGAAACAACGGAATTTGTCCGTCCTCATTTGGCCCCACAAAGGACATATTATCTGGCAAGAGTTCAGGATTAACTGCGAATAAGTACCATAGTGGCAGTAAAAAGATAGATGCCCAAACGGCAACAAATCGTACAAATCGTAAGTATGCCCCAATCAACGGCTTATTACGGTACTCTTCTGCATGCTGCATATGATGCCAATAGGTGACCGGTGTAATGATAACACTTGGAGAGCCGTCAACAATAATGCATACATGCCCTTCATATAAATGAGTAGCGGCCGTATCAGGACGTTCTGTATATCTAACCGTAGGAAAAGGATTCCAGTGTCGGCCTGAAATATATTCTTCAATCGTCTTTTCCGCCATCGGAACTCCATCTGTATCAATTTTTGAAATGGACTCCTTTAGTTCCTCTACCATTTTCGGAT
Source organism: Robertmurraya dakarensis (assembly GCF_900156875.1). Taxonomy (GTDB): domain Bacteria; phylum Bacillota; class Bacilli; order Bacillales; family Cytobacillaceae; genus Robertmurraya; species Robertmurraya dakarensis. Next base: position 2,223,430 of record NZ_LT707409.1, read on the forward strand.
CTGCAATGTCCTCAATATAACTAATGACAATGTCGGTTTTTGACCTTCTGCCAACTTGCATGTACTCCATGCGAAGCGTCCGGTCTCTTACTCTTCTCCGCGTTAAGGCTGTATTAAACACAATGGTTTCAACATAACCGTCTCTAGAACCACGAACCACTCTTTCAATATCTGGTTCCTGGGGACCTCGAACAGGATAGGTACGGGCATCGATTATGATGACTTTATCGACTCCGTCGATGACAAGGGCGGTAGGTCCAGCTAAAACTTTATCGACTACATCATCAAGATTATCGGCAGTTTCTACTTCAACATATGGTATATACGTTTTCAATAATTTTTCCAGGATCTGATCTTCTAGTTGCTCTGGTTGCAGCTTTGCTAGAAATTTCATTAATAAATGTAAAATATCATCTTTTACAAATCCATCAATAAAATAAAAAGCCATATTTCTCTCGGTATATACAACATCCAATTGAATCACATCAAAGCTTTTTTCCACACCAAGAGCTGTCTTCAAATACTCTATATTTTCCTCTAAATTGACACTTACTGCTTTCTTTGCTGCTTTTTCCATATTCCACCTCATATGTTTTTCCAACTATTGCCTTAGATAACTATCAACAGCTTAGACATCGTTGTAAAAAAACATACCTTCAACGGGGAATTGTTTATAAATAAGAAAATTTGCTGAAAACTAGTTTTTATACTGCAGTAAACTTACTCTATTCCTATTAATACAAGTTATTATCCAGCTGATCCAGCAGCTCATTATAATCCTGCTGATTCGGTTCAATATCTACCGCTTTTTCTACATAATGCCTGGCCTTTTCTGCATCCCCTTGGTCCAAATAGACGAGTGCTAGATTAAAATAGGCTTCATGAAATCTAGGGTCTATTTCTATCACTTTCAGTAAGCTTTTCTCAGCTTCTGCGAGCTTACCGAGCTTAATTTCTGTAAAAGATAACAGGAAGTAATACTGCGCTGTTGGATTTTCTTCAACGGACTCCATTAACAAACTGTACGCTTTTTCATATTCCTCCGCTTGTATATACTCTTGTGACATCATTAATACAGATGGTTCATTCAAGACGGCAGAAGGATGTTGAAAACCATAGCCCAAAATACTGCTTGCCGTCAAAATAGAAAGAATGAAAAATAAAATCTGCAGCCCGTACTTTTTCTTTTTTGGAAAATGAACAATTCCTGTTGCCAGGAAGCCTCCAATTAACCCGCCGATATGACCAGCATTATCGATTCCGGGCACCGTAAATCCAAAGGATAGATTAATCGCAAGGACAATAAAAATATTCAAGCCCATTGTCCGAAAGAACAATTTTGGGTAGATAAGACCAAAATAAAGCAATGCCCCAAAACAGCCAAATATTGCCCCGCTCGCTCCTGCTGATAAATTGGGACTGAACATGAAGCTCGCGATCGACCCTCCAAAACCTGCTGCAAGATAGATGAAAAGAAATCTTGATCGTCCGTATATTTTCTCAACAGCAGTTCCTAAATAAAAAAGTGCAAGTGTATTCATAAATAAATGCAGAAAACCTATATGAAGAATAATTGGTGTAAAGAAGCGCCACCATTCACCTTCAAGGATCAGCGGGTTGAATTTTGCGCCAAATTGGATGAGTGTCTTGGTATTCGTACTTCCACCAAATGCCTCAAGAACAAAGAACATGGCAATTTGAATCATAATAAAAAAGTAAGTGAAAAATGGTTTTCCATACTCAAACAGTGACTCTTCCTCTTTTGCCTTCGTGGCCGCGATTGATAATGCCTCCCGCTTCAGCGCTTCAATCTCGTCAATATCTATATCAACAGAGGAAAATGGAATAGGATCGCCAAAACGTTCTTCTAAATAGGAGAGCGTATCCTGTTGTGACGCCCGATCTATGATTTTGGTTATAACCTTCGTCTTGACTCTATCTGGAAGCATATACGGCTCTTCAATTTTTGACTGATAATCATCTACGGGGGGATAAGCCGTTATATAAAGATTTAAGACATTCATTTCACCTTTTAGGACTTGTTTACGAATAGATTCCCCATTTAAGGCTGTTCTTTCAATATCTCGTTGCAGCCAATTGCTCCAATCTAAGTCATAACGAAGCAAACGAATACATTGAAATCTTTTATCTTCTGTTTTTTCCAGCCATAATTCGTTTTGGTCATTTGTTAGTTTAATGATCCGATAATCATGGTCAGATATTAAGTAGTAAGCCAACCTCCAAAATAAGTATCCTTCTCTGGTATTCAATATTCCCCCCACTTTCATACTTTCGTTTTATGTATTTTTTAAATAAAATGTTTAGTGACATTATTCCTATCTAAATGCATTATAAACGAGTTTTTTCTATATTAATAAGGAAATACCCTTTTAAACCATAAAAAATAGGTTTAGGGAATTCCCTAAACCACTCCTTCCTTATCCTTACCAATTTGCCGGTTCAGAAAATACCGTGCTCATCATTCGGCTTCTAAAAAACGGCAGGCTCATTAATGAAGTAACAAAAAATCTGCGAATCATTCTGTTTCCGAAAACAATATTAATTAGCCGGAAACGATTTTGAAAAGCTAAATATCCTCCAACACCAATTAGTAATATAGATATTAGACGTCCCATTTCTATCCCTCCTAGGAGTAGTTTGAGATGAATGATTGTCTTTTATCCGCGATTTTCATCAAAATAGAAAGGTATTATAACTTCATTACTGGTTCCATTATTTTCTTCAATACTTCAACAGAATGATCAAACTTACTTTTTTCCTCTTCATTCAATTCCAACTGAACGATCTGTCTAATTCCGTTACGATTTACGATCGCAGGGACACCTATATATACATCATTATGGCCGTAATCTCCGTCTAAATATGCAGAGACCGTTAAAACAGAATTCTCGTTCTGAAGTATTGCTTTTGTCAGCCTTACGAGCCCCATTGCTATACCATAGTATGTTGCGCCTTTTCTTTCAATAATATGGTATGCAGCATCACGAACGTTTAAGAAAATCTGCTCCAAATCTTCTTGCTTAAATTGTTCCTTTGATGAAATCCATTTTGATATCGATCTTCCAGCAATATCGGCATGACTCCATACCGGCAGCTCTGTATCACCATGTTCACCGATGATATACGCATGAACGTTTCTTGTGTCAACATGAAAATAATCACCTAACAAGAAGCGAAATCTCGCTGTATCTAAGATTGTTCCAGACCCTATTACTCTCTCCTTTGGTAATCCTGAAAACTTCCATACCGCATAGGTCAAGATATCTACAGGGTTTGTTGCTACTAGAAAAATCCCATCAAACCCGCTGGCCATAATCTGATCAACAATTCCTTTAAAAATTTTAGTGTTTTTTTCTACAAGATCTAAACGAGTTTCACCAGGTTTTTGATTAGCACCAGCACAAATGACGACTAAATCAGCGTCTTTACAATCTGCATAATCACCAAACCAAATCTTTGTTTGCGATGGTGCAAACGGCATGCCATGGTTTAAATCCATCGCATCACCTTCAGATTTTTCTTTGTTTAGATCAATTAACACTAGTTCTTCGGTAACACCTTGGTTAAGTAATGCAAAAGCATAGCTTGAACCTACAAACCCTGTACCAATTAATGCAACCCGATTTACAGTTTCTCTCAAAATGATGTCCTCCTTGCAGGCTTTCTTCCTTTATATTAAAACATTATAAACTGATAATCCTATTAACAACGCTAATAAACTTGAACAAAAATTGACAACATCATTATTTAAGAAAGAAAAGCCGTGAATTAATGTTGTTCTTTTTCCACAGTGTATTGTTTTTTCAGTCTCTAAATGGCAGGTTTCACATCTGTAAACTGCTTGTAAAGTAGCACCTAAAATCGAGTCAATGACATTTCCAAGAAAACCGAATAAAAATATAAGACCCGTAATATAAATGGACAGTCCGAATAGATAAGAAGAAATGCCAGCTATTAATAGTGATCCGAGAACAGCTGTTATTGTTCCCAATATACTGACAGCCCCAGAAGTTCCTTTCGCTACACGTGAAAAAGTTACAATTGAAATAGGCTGGGATCTGCTCAAAGTTCCAACTTCGGATGCCCATGTATCTGAATTTGAGCTGGCAATAAGAATTGAGAAAGCATATATCCAGATGTTATTATGATCAATTAAATAACATATGCTGATAATGGATGCCGCTCCACCATTGGCCATCACTTGCTGCCAGTCTCTTTGCGACCCCTTTTCGTGTCTTTCTTCTATTTTGCTTTTATACATCCTTTTATATTTTGACCAAAAACTAGATGTTGCGAAGAAAACACCTAAAAGAATCAATCCTTTTATCCCCAACCCTAACACTGTTAGTATACCGACTGAAAAAGCAGCTATACTCCCTGAAATTGAAAGGAACCTTAATTGATACCCTAAAAATGCCGTAACTATAATAATGAAAGTAAGAATCAGCAGATTACTCATTGATCGTAAGGATCTCCTGATCAGTTATAATTTTTAAGACAGGAATGTCATGCTCCTCAATCGGAAGTTCTTCAACCAATTGTTGATGAAAGGCCAAGGAGAGAGTCTTACCGTTATAGTTTTTTAGAAAACGATCATAGTAGCCTCCTCCAAAACCAAGTCTATAGCCATTCCGCGTAAAACCTAGTCCTGGAACAATTAACAAATCAATTTTTTCCTTCTCTGTAAATTCTGTTTGTGTTTCGATCGGTTCAAATAAGCCGTAGTAGACTGATTCTAATTGATTGAAAGCTGTAAGCGCCCGAAAATCCATCTCCTTTTGTTTAGGCAGACACTTAGGAATAACGATGGTCTTTTTCTCTTCCCAAGCCCTGCGGATAATTTGATATGTATCAACTTCTGGAAATTTTGAAATGGTAATGCCAATTGTTTCTGAATCCGTCCAATATGGGTCAGAAAATAAAGCTTGAGAAATTTTATACGATAAGTGTTCATACTCAGGCTTGGATATATCTTTAAGTTTCTGCTGAAGCTGCTTACGAAGGATTGATTTCTCTTTCATTAGGTTATCCCCCTCATTTATGAATATAAAAAAAACAGCAGGAATAAATCCCCACTGCTTACTTTGTTTCACGATGTGTTGTGCTTTTCTTATCTCTTGGGCAATATTTTTTTAGCTCAAGACGATCTGGATTGTTGCGTTTATTTTTCTTAGAAATATAGTTACGCTCTCCACATTCAGTGCAAGCTAAAGTAATGTTTACACGCATTATGATTTCCCTCCAAACTACGTTCAAACTAGTTCTAATACGACTTTTCTATAATATCATCTTTTAATAAGAAATGCTAGTCTGTTTTTAAAAAGTAATATTCTGAAGTTTTCCATTTGATTGTATGAGGTCATGATAGACAGAAACAGTTTCTTCTGCAATATGATTCCAGCCGAACTGTGCTTGAACGGCTTTTTTGCCAGCTGTACCAATACGGTGTGCTAATGCGTCATTCTCTAAAAGAAAGGATGCCTGCTCGATAAAACTTTGAGGATTATTATATTCCATTAACATCCCTGTTTCCATATGCTTTACAATACTTTTAAGCCCGCCTACGTTTGATACAATCGTCGGCTTACCAAAAGCCATCCCTTCAAGGGCAACAATTCCAAATGGCTCGTACCGGCTTGGAAAAACGGTAATTCTAGACTGATGATACAAAGCATTTCTTTCATCGTCCGTAACAAATCCAACAAAGTACACATGGTTGTTTAAGGAAAGCTTCCTCACTTTTAAGCGATATTCCTCTAAGAGCGGGCCCTTACCCGCAATAATAAAATAAACATCTGGATAAGTTTCTCTAAGCATAGCAGCGGCATCAATTAAAGTATCAAATCCTTTTTCATAAACCATTCGGCCAATTGAAAAAATCATTCTTCTTGATAAATCTACAGGGAATTTTTCGAGTATCTTCCTATTTATATCGTTTATATCCATCGTATCAATTCCATTTGGAATAACCGTTAATTGTTTATTCTCAACTCCGAATAAATGCGATACTTCCTTTTTCATATACTCACTGCAAACAATTATATGATCAGAATCAGAAGTAAGCGAACGTTCTTTTTCATGGATGAAATTCTGCAATTCTGTGAATATCCCATTTTTCCTTCCATGTTCTGTAGCATGAATCGTTGTAATGAGTGGAATATGCAAGGCTGCTTTAATGGATTGTGCAGCGGCACCCACAAGCCAATCATGCGCGTGTACAAAAATAAATGACTTTTGACGAGCCAGCTCTGTTGCTTTTTCAAAAATAGCAATGTTCAAGCCTGCAACCCATGTAATGAAATTAGGGTCATGTTCATGATACGGCTTCACACGATGAATATGAATAGATTCGCATTGCTCATATGGAGTGAGTCCTTCAATCTGTGTGGTAATAATATGTATTTCAAAATCCCTCTTAGCTAATTCTTCTGAAAGTCCATGGACATGCCTCGCAAGTCCGCCAACAATATTAGGAGGGTACTCCCAGGACAGCATTAATATTCTTTTCCTCAACTCCATTATAACTTCCATCCATCATTAAAATTTTCATATAAAGAATAGGTGCTTACACGTTCAGCCCAATCAGGCGAAGAATCGTTTACTTTGAAATAGTCTATTTCCTCCCGGACATACTCATCATGGATGCTGAACAAACTAGATCTTAACAGAGGGATAAACGTTTTCTCATCTAATTTGATCCCGACTTCAAAAATATAACTTTGTCCCATCGTAAAATTATTGTAAAGGCACGATGTGTCCTCTTGCTGAAGTTCCAATTCATAAAAGCACGCATGGTTTCCATTAAATTCATGATTCTGTAGCTGGTATATTCTTAGTGCCTTAACAAAAGTGTAAGGCAGTCTATCAAAAAATAATGAGATTAATTGTATCTTTTGCGGTGAGAGATGCCAAGTTATCTTTGCCTCACCATCATTTATGAGAGTTAATGAAAAACCTTCGTCCATTTTGCACCTCATTAGTAATTTATTTCCATAAAGAGTATGAATATTCTTTATATTACCATTGAAAGCAAAATTCGACAATGACCGTAACGACCGTTTTTATCTATGATATAATGTACATTATTGAATTCTATAGAGGTGCTTGAAATGGAATATGTCATTATTGGTTTACTAAGTTCTTCCATATTACTTATCATTTTCTCTTTCTTTACTAGAGACCCCTACAAGGAGTTGAAAGATGAATTTGATCAGTTTTCCATGCAGCAAATACAAGAACTTTACCAAATTAAAAAGAAACTAAAGGTGCTTGAAGAAGAACTATTAATAGAGGATGACTATTTTAATCCAGGTACACCAGTTAAAGAAGGAAGTACCCCCAGCAAAGAAATCCATGCGATTTTAAAAAACCAGGTCTGGTCACTTGCGCAGCAAGGGCTATCCATTGAACAAATATCAAAGCAATCTTCATTAAGACCAGATGAAGTTAAAAACATTATAAATGAATTTATGTATCCGAAATCGTAACAAAGGAGCAAGCCTCGCTTGCTCCTTTGTTTGTTACCCGTTCAAATCATAATGTCTTCCTTTAACAAGATAAAAGACACTTTCTGCAATATTGGTGACATGATCTGCTGTTCGTTCTAAATAGCGGCATGTAAAAAGCAGCTGAGTAATTTGTGATGTATACTCTGGCTTTTGATGGTTAACTTCTAGTAAGTCTCTAATCGTCTTGCCATATAAAGAATCTACTTCATCATCCATATCTTCTACCTTTTTAGCCATGATGACATCTTCTTCCCCAAAGGCCTTTAACGAAATTTCAAGCATTTCAGAGGTGATTTGATACATTTTCTTTATATTTTCAATAGGTTTCACATGCTCTTCATTGCCAATTCTTATCGTCGACTTCGCAACATTTACAGCAAAATCAGCAATCCTTTCAATATCGGTCGCAATCTTGATCGCGACAATAATGCGACGTAAGTCAATGGCAACGGGCGCTTGTTTAGCAATTAGTAAGATAGCAAAATCATTAATTTCTTCATATAAAAGATCTGCTTTTGTATCATCTTCCATAATTTCAAGCGCCAGCTCAATATTTTTTGTTTCTAAAGCTTCGAGAGATTTACTTAAGGCATTGTCGGCAAAATCTCCAAGCTCAAGCAGCATTGTTTGTAATTCATTTAATTCATCTTGAAATTTCTCACGCACAACCATTTATTAAAGCCCCTTCCTATTAACCAAATCGTCCTGTGATATAATCCTCTGTTCTTTTGTCAGATGGAGTAGAAAAGATCTTATTTGTATCTGTGTACTCAACTACTTCCCCATTAAGGAAAAAGGCTGTTTTATCAGAGATACGTGCTGCTTGCTGCATATTATGCGTGACAATAATAATGCTGTATTCTTTTTTTAATTCCTGAACAAGCTCTTCTATCTTTAACGTTGAAATTGGATCAAGAGCAGAAGTCGGTTCATCCATTAAGATAACATCCGGTTCAATTGCAAGACACCTCGCTAAACAAAGACGCTGCTGCTGACCACCTGATAGTCCGTATGCATTTTCATTTAGACGGTCTTTTACTTCATCCCATATAGCAGCCCCGCGTAAACTCTTTTCAACAATCTCATCAAGTATCTTCTTATTTTTAATACCATGTATTCTCGGTCCGTAGGCGATATTATCATAAATAGACTTTGGAAAAGGATTTGGCTTTTGGAACACCATTCCTACATGTGTTCGTAAATCTTCCACTTTAAAAGACTTATCTAAAATATTACGTTCCCTATATAAAATATCACCGGAAATCCTAACAACAGGAATTAATTCAACCATTCGGTTCAATGTTTTAATAAACGTTGACTTTCCACAACCAGAGGGCCCAATTATTGCTGTAACCTCATTTTCATAGATATCTAGATTAATATTTTTTAAAGCATGGTCGTCCCCATACCACAGGTTTAAATCCTTCGTATCAAAAACTAAATTCTTAGCTGTCATATTCTCAAATCCTTCTTTACCTTGATTCTTTAACCCCACTTGATTTTTACTAAAATCAGTTATAACTGCCATTGTTAAAACCCTCCATCATCCATTAAAATCTCTGTTGAAACTTATTTCTGATAAATATCGCAATTGAATTCATTAAGAACAAAACAAGCAGCAAAATCACAATTGTTGCAGCTGCAAGATTTGCATATTCAGCTACAAGTGCAGCATCTATTGTCCAGTAATAAATTTGCAATGGCATAACGGTAAATTTATCAAAAATGCCATCTGGCAGCGGAATTAATAATGCTGGAATTCCAATTACAGTAAGCGGCGCAGTTTCACCAATTGCGCGGGAAAGGGCTAAAATGACACCTGTTAAAATTCCAGGCAAAGCCGCAGGAAGTACAACGTTCTTAATCGTTTGCCATTTCGTTGCTCCCATTCCGTAAGAAGCTTCTCTTAAATATTGCGGCACAGCACGAATGGCTTCTTGTGCAGCAACCACCACCACTGGTAAAACAAGCAGTGACATTGTTAATCCACCAGCGAGGACAATTGCGCCTAAACTAATTCCTCGTACAAACACGGTCAAACCTAATAATCCAAATACAATTGAAGGTACACCTGCTAGATTTGAAATATTGGTTTGGATAAAGGATTGAAGCTTTCCTTTTTTGGCATACTCTTCTAAATAGATCGCTGTGCCGACACCTAGGAATAACGTGACCGGAGCAACAACCAACATGAGCCAGAGGGTACCCGTAATCGCACCCATAATTCCTGCCTTTTCTGGATCAGTTGATAATTTGTTCGTAAGGAAATTAAAATCTATCCAGCCGATACTATCAGCAAATACTCGGTAAATGAGAACAACTAAGACTACAAGCCCTATTAGCGTAGCGAGAAGGAAAATATTTTTCGCAAACATATTCTTTAATAGGCGGGAGCCCATTTTCTTTTCTACTTGAGCACTATCAATATACTTCATATTAATACTCCTCCCTAAACTTACGAGAGATATACCTTGCAATTAAATTCATGATGAGTGTAAATACAAATAGCGTCATTGCAACTGCATATAGACTGTAGTATAGGGTTGAGCCTGCTGGAGCATCTCCACCAGTAACTTCTACGATATATGCGGTCATCGTTTGCATCGATTGGGTAACATCGAATCCGAAGTTCTTTGTACTTCCACTCGCGATCGTAACGATCATCGTTTCTCCAATTGCACGGGAAATACCTAAGACGAATGATGCTACAATCCCGGAAATAGCTGCGGGTACCACAACGCGCCAAGTTACCTCAAGTTTCGTTGCACCAAGAGCCAAAGCTCCTTCTCTCATCGAGTTTGGTACAGAGCTCATTGCATCTTCTGAAAGAGAAGCTACCATTGGGATAATCATAATTCCCATCACGATCCCAGGACTAAGGATATTAGTAGGTTCTAGAGCCGGAATGAACGATCTTAATAATGGTGTTACAAAAGTGAGAGCAAAGAATCCATAAACAATAGTTGGAATTCCAGCTAAGATTTCAAGCATCGGTTTAAGGAATCTTCTAACTTTATCAGAAGCATATTCACTTAAATAAATGGCAGTCATTAAACCGATTGGAATTGCAACGATCATCGCAATACCCGAAGATATAAAGGTACCAGCTAGTAAAGGAAGCACACCAAATTGTGCATTCTGGCCTAATGGTTTTAATACTGTTCCTGTAAAAAACTCAACGAAAGGAACATCTTTAAAAAATTCAATTGTTTCCGTCAATAACGTAATAATGATCCCTAAAGTTGTTAATATCGAGATAGTCGCAATTAGAAGCAATGCCTTTGGAATTAATTTTTCTACATAATTCCCAAACGAGACAGTGCTTTTATTCTTTGCGATCAGTTCCTGAACATTTAAATTCTTTTCCTCGTTGCCAAATGTCTTTTCCAAAATCTGAAAACCCCTTTCACCCTTGCTTCACATTATGCAAAGTGAAATAATTCATCCATATAAAACATATTAAACTTTTAAATTAATAAAAACGCATATTAGAAGATGAGAAAACTTTCATCCCATCTTCTAATAGACCCGTGAGAAGTGTTTACTTTTATTACTTCAGCCCATTAAGAATTTCAAGTGAAGCTTGTACTTCTTCATCAGTTAACGGAGCGAACCCAGTTTCCGCAGCCACATCTTGAGCATTTTCCATTGTATAGATTGCGTAATCTAATACTTGCGGCTTTTCTTTTGCCATATTCACGTTCAGATATGTGAATACCGGACGAGTAAATGGAGAGTATGCAAAATCTTCACTTTCGCCAATTGTTTCTAGAGTTGGCTCAACCGGTCCATTTCCAAAGTCAACTTTTACAGCTTGAAGCTTATCTTGATTGCTTTCATAGTAACCATAACCAAAGAATGCGATTGCGTTCTTGTCCTTCGATACAAGATCAACTAAAATTGAGTACTCTTGCTGCAGGTTTGTATCAGCATCTAAATCTTGCTCATCAAGAATTGTTTCCCAGAAGAATTCATATGTTCCATGGTTTTCGTTTGGTCCCATTTTGTTAATTGGTTCATCTGGAAAATCAGGACGTACATCAGACCACTTTTCTTTTCCTTCACTTTCTAAGAAAATAGAGATGATTTCTTCTTTTGTAAGCTCAGCTGCCCAGTCATTTTCAGGATGAACAACAAATGTTAATCCGTCTAAAGCAACTTTTAACTCTTGAACTTCAATTCCTAATTCTTCAGCAGTTGCAGCTTCTTCTTCTTTAATTTGACGAGATGCATCATTGAAATCCGTTCCGCCTTCTTCAACTAAAAACTTTTTGAATCCTGCTGAAGTTCCTGAACGTCCAACTTCAACCGAAACATTTTCTTCTTTGTTAGTCATATAGTTTTCTGCCATTTTAGCCATGAAAGGATATACAGTACCAGATCCATCAACAACAACACTACCTTCTAATTCACTCGCTTCAGCTTGTTCCTCTGTTCCATCGCTTCCGCCAGTATTTTCTTCAGGTGCCTCTTCAGATGTTTCACCTGCACCACAAGCAGCCGCAATTGCCATGAATGCTGCCAGTAATAAGAACAGGCCTAATTTTTTTAAATTCTTCATTTTCGTTAATTCCCCCTAAGAGTTATGTTGTTTGTTTTCTTCCTTACGAATACTAGAATAAAGGTTAACTATTAATGAGGTTTTAACGGTTTGTAAAGTATTTGTAAATTAACATAAAAAGATGTCTAATTTTAACGAAATTGGGCACATACCTTCGTTTAAAAAGAAAGTTTCTGTGATATTAAAAAGGAATGAATACAAAAATGCCACTCATATGAGTGGCATTTTTGTAACTGGTTTATCGATTTTATAGTAATTATTGAATAGTGTTTTCATCTGTTTGACTTGATTCTGATGTTTCACTTTTTGGTTCGGACCGTGTCTTTTTTAGTTCAAAATACGCATCAAGCACTCTTCTCCCAATGTCTGTATTCACCGAAGGGCCGCTACTGCCAGTGTACGCCCAGGGAACAACGACAGCTATAGCCACTTCAGGATTATTATGAGGAGCATACCCTACAAAGCTAAGATTCATAACGCCTGGGGGCTCGTCATATTTGTATCGATCAGGACCATCGTAGAATGCTTGAGCTGTTCCGGTTTTACCAGCTGGAGAATAGGCAGCACTGCTGAACTTCCTATATGCAGTACCTTCAGGATGCTGTGTAACTTGACGAAATCCTTCTTGAACTCTTTCCATCCAGCCGTCTTGAAGTTCAACTCGATTTAGTACGGTTGGCTGAATTTCTTCAATAACTGGACCAAGCTCATCTACTTCCATGAGAGGTTCGCGAATTTCTCTTACGACACGCGGCTGAATGCGGTATCCTCCATTAGCGATGGTTGATACGTATTGAGCTAACTGCATTGTCGTATACGTGTCATATTGTCCGATTGCCATATCCATTAACAGTCCTGGAGTGGTTAAAGAGCCCTTGTACCCTGAAGCTTCGTTAGGAAGATCAATCCCCGTTTTTATTCCTAATCCAAATTGACTAAAAGAGTCTCTAAATGTATTGAAGGCTTCTTTTTTAATAGATAAGGGACGATTGTAGACATAATTTCCTTCACCCATGGCAATTGCTGTTTTAAACATATACACGTTTGACGAAACTCGGAGAGCACGAATATCATTCAGGCTTCCGAAATTTTTCCAAGAACTTTTTTCCGGGGTGTCTTTTATTTTAATCGGTGAGTCATAAAGGACAGTACCAGGACGGATAACTCCGGATTTAAATCCAGTTAATATCGTTGCACCCTTAACAGTTGAACCAACTGTATAAGAAGTGGTTATATTTCCAAGTGCAAAATCCTGCATCTCTCTCTTACCTGTTTCTTTATCTCTCACCATTTGTTTCCCAGCCATTGTCAAGACTTCTCCTGTATGAGGATTCATCAAAACAACAAAAGCTCTATCCAAGAAATGAGTTCCTCCAGCGCTTTTAGCTTTTGAGAGTTCTTCTTCAATAATCTTCTCAACTGCTAGCTGTAAATCCATATCAATGGTTAAAACAAGATCTTTTCCCCGTTCACCTTCAGTGATCACTTCTGTTTCCAGAATATTTCCTGCTTTATCTGTTATATTCTTGACCTTTGCTTTTTGACCGTGCAAAACATCTTCATATTGCATTTCAATATAGCTTTTTCCCACACGATCATTTAAATTATAACCCCTCGCAAGATAGTAATCTAACTGCTCTTTCGGAATTCCTTCATCTGTATCCGAAACCTTTCCGAGAACCGTTCTTAATGTATTACCAAATGTATAAGATCTCTCCCAATCAGTTGTCGTATTGACTCCTGGTAAGTATTGTAGGTTTTCACTTACTCTTGCAAATTCTTCTTCTGTGACCCCTTCATTTTTTACTATTTGAGGGGTTAACGCGTAACCGCTATTAAAGGACCTATAGATAGCCAGTATTTCCAACTCGGCTGCTGTCAGCTCATTTAATTCTTCGTCCGTTATTCTAGCTAGTGTCAAATTATATATCTCTTTGTTATACTCGTCTGATTCAAGTTCTTCTTTCAGCTTTTTTCTTTCTTCTTCAGAGACCTTTTCATCAGCACGATCAGGGTGCTTCATAATCCAAAAATCTTTTTTATCTCTTTCCTGCACTTTATCTGGTTTTACCTCAATTAGTGCCGCCAGCCTCTCCGCAACATCGAGCATTTCCTCCTGATCCGCACCGAAATTAGTGTACGTAATCGCATCTTTAGGGGTGTTATCAACAATGACTTGTCCATTTCGGTCAAACATCTTTCCTCGAGGAACCGGGTTATTGACCGTAATATCTTCTGTTCTCTCCACTTCTCGTTTATAATCTTCACCGTACACAATCTGAACAATTCCTAACCTCAGAATGAGGACGGAGAACAGGAGAAACACCGCAAAAAACAACATATTCAAGCGAAAAGGAATTTGCTTTTTCTTCTTTTTCTTTTTCTGATTCAATGTAATGCCCCACTTCCTAAACCAACCTTTTCTAACCCCTATCTATTCTAACGAAACCAAAAGGAATTTTCTATTATAATGCTGTGAAATCTATTTTTACTAAAATTTAACACAAACAAAGGAAAGGCATATACCCTTCCTTTGTTTAGGTAGAGGCAAACTGAACTTTCCTAACGAAGAAATATATTAACGTGTGTCCAGCACCTAATATAACCAATAAATAGGGAATCACTGTCTCGGCATCAAATATCGAAATTCCTGCTAAAAAGATCAGAATTGAAAATATTCGCCCTGCATTTAGAAAGATTTCTTTGACGACAATATACTCAACTCTCATCTCAGCAGCTTTCCAGCCTCGTCCAATTACATCATAGGTCGTCGAATAATAAGGTACAAGCAATAGCGGGTAGGCAAAGGCTATGATCCCTGCGTAAATTAACAACCTAGTGAACGTGACATCGAAAACAATTAAGAAGATCGCCAAGAACAACGCAATGCCCCCAGTAAGAATTGCTTTTTTTCGCATATTCGGTTTAATCATTCGGGAAACAAAGTAATAGGCGATAAAGGAAATTCCCGAGTTTAACAGCCCATACCCGCCTAGTGCAAGCTCGCTTCCTGTCGAGATAAACACAAATACCGAAATGATAAACACAAAGGTTCCTTCTCTAAGCCCTTGAAAAAAATGGGCGTTCGTAATGAGACGCCAATTTCCGTTGTTCTTTCTTTCAGTTAAAATCCGCTTAAAAAAATATTTTCCATGAGCAGGCCGTCTTTTTAGAGAAAAACTTAAAAACACTGCTACAGAAAATAAGCCTAAGGAAATTCCAAAGATAATCGAATAACCGGTAAACTTCTCTAATTTTGAAATAATGAAACCTGCAGCAATAGGTCCTATCATGCCGCCTACAGAAGATAGGATCCCTTGAAAGCCGTTAAAAAAGTCTCTTGTTTCAGGTTCCGTTATTTCAAATGTCAGCACATTATAGGCCAGCCAATAGAACCCATATCCCATACCAAGAAGTCCGCCAAGAAGTAACAGAAAATCGGAAGCATTTGTCCCTACAGTTAGGACCGTTAAATAAAATAAAGCTAAAAAAATGACACCGATCCTTAATACAATCACTCTGTCAATTTTTTTAGCCCACCTACCTGCTAAAATAAAGGTTAATGGTTGTAATACAACCACCGCTAAGTTATACAGCGCTAGATCATGATATTCACCAGATTGCTTCCACAGGTAAATATTCACAAACGTATTCGACAAAGCCACACTAAGGGAATACAAGCCCCCAATAGTGAGTAATAACGTAAGATCTTTCGTTAATTCCACATCACCAATCAATTTTTTTATTTTAGCCATAAATAAACTCCCCTTTGTATCTAAAGGGTAGTCTCTAACAAAAGAAAGGTGTTTATTCATTTTACCGGGAGGTTTAGGACCTCAAAATAAAAAAGAAAGCAGATAGAAATCTGCCTTCCTTTGTATTTTCTTATTTTGCTGCATTATAGCGCTTAGAAACCTCTTCCCAGTTAACAACATTCCAGAAAGCACCAATATAGTCTGGACGACGATTTTGGTAATTTAAATAATAAGCATGCTCCCAAACATCAAGACCTAAAATTGGAGTCTTTCCTTCCATTAATGGTGAATCTTGGTTTGGAGTACTTGTTACTTCTAATTGTCCATTATTCACTACTAACCAAGCCCATCCTGAACCAAAACGAGTTGTAGCAGCTTTTGCAAATTCTTCTTTAAAGCTTGAATAGCTTCCAAACTTGCTGTTAATCGCCTCAGCTAGTTCACCAGTAGGCTCTCCTCCTCCATTTGGAGAAAGAATAGTCCAGAATAATGAGTGGTTTGCATGCCCGCCGCCATTATTGCGGACAGCTGTACGTGCTGCTTCTGGTACTGCGTCTAAGTTAGAAATAACTTCTTCAACTGATTTAGCAAGAAATTCGCTGTTTCCTTCTAAAGCATTGTTTAAGTTCGTTACATAAGTATTGTGATGTTTTGTGTGATGAATGTTCATCGTCTCTTTGTCAATATGTGGTTCTAGTGCATCATATGCGTAAGGTAATTGCGGTAATTCAAAAGCCATAATAAAATTCCTCCTATGTATTATCATAATTTTTCCACTCTCATTAAATTGAGAATGATTTGAAAACTCTTATTTAAGATTACCAAATTTGGGTAACCCTTTCAAATAATATGCATGAAGCAACATAAGTAATATTCCTATATTAATTTGAGTTTATTCATAAAAAAGCTAAAAGAGAGATTACCGAGGTCCAAAAAGGAAGTTTCGATAATTTGTCAAGAATCTCAACAAGCCAGATATGTCAACGATAAAAGTCATGATTTGCTAGTTTACTGGTACGACGGACTGTTTTGGTTTATTGACTTTAACCCCGACTTTTTATTAAATCAACTTATAGAGAAGATTGGGGTGACATTTTTGAAAGAATTTAATATCAATATCTCTCTTTATAGTCTATTAATTCAAGAGTTTATAGATAAAGAAAATGTTCAAAAAGTTAACGCAGGGACTATTTTGTTTAATGAACGGGACCCTGTCAAACATATTTATATTTTACTTCAAGGAAGTGCAGCCATCGGCAGAGTTCATATGAAAGGAAAAGAATTTATTTTAAAGATTCTTAGCGGTGAAGAGATAATCATAGAATACCAGCTATTCAAACATCAGCCAAAATATCACTTTTATGCTAAAGCGATAACTGATTGTGAACTGCTTATGATTAAGCGCGAAGATTTTGAACAATTTGCCTTAAAACATGAGACGGTAATGAATACGCTAACCTCTTGGCTAAGTACCCGCTATCTTAAGGCACAAATGAAATGTCAGGATCTTTTGATGAATGGTAAAAAAGGCGGCCTATATTCCATCCTTATCCGTCTTTGTAACAGCTACGGGGTAATGACCCCAGAAGGGATTTTGATTGATATACCCTTAACACATCAGGAACTGGCCAATTTGACTTATGGTACGAGAGAAGTTGTGCAAAGGATGTTGAAGGACCTGCGAGAAAAGGACATCCTATCCTATGATCAGCAAAAATTCACGATTAAAAACATCAATTATTTAAAAGAAACGGTCGATTGTCAGAACTGTCCTTTTGAAATTTGCGGAATTAATTAAAAAAAGAGAAAGATTAGTGTGATGACTAATTCTTTCTCTTTTTTTCTTCTAACCTTTAACGGTCGCCTATTACGGCTTCTGCAATATTCACTGCATGGTCTCCGACACGTTCAAGGTTGCTGATAATATCGACAAAAACAATCCCTGATTGACCTGAGCATAGTCCTTCATTTATGCGGAGAATATGCTGTTTCCTAAGTTTTCTTTCCATTTTATCAATCGTTTCTTCTTTCTTAACCACATCTAAGGCAAGCTGACGATCCTTATGATCAAGCGCTTGTACTGCTTCCTGAACGGTTGTTATCGTTAACTCAAACATTTCATCCAGTTCTTTCATTGCTTGATCTGTTAATTTTACTTTGTTCGATTGCTGGTATTCCACTAATTCAAGGACGTTTTCGTAATGATCGCCGATTCGTTCAATATCACGAATTGTGTCAACCAAAATACTGTGTTCTTCTGATTCATTTTCAGATAAAGAACTTGACGCCAGTGCCACTAAATAATCAGTAATTTTTCTGTCTAAATTATTAATGGCATCTTCTAACTGAGTAGCAGTATCTGCGTGTTTTTGCTGCTTTGTTCTTAGATAATTATGCGTCTCTTGTAACCCTAATACAGCAAACTGTCCCATCCTTAGTACCTCTTCCTTTGCTTGACCAAGAGCGATAGATGGGGATTGCTCAATAAATACAGGGTCTAAATGTTTTGCTTTATATTCAATGACAGAGTCCTCGCCAGGAATTAATTTTGTAACAATTAGTGCCAATAAGCCTATAAACCAAAATTGGATTAGAGTATTCGTTACATTAAACGTTCCGTGTGCGAACGCAATCACCATTTCGGGGTTTAAATTTAACACTCGTTCAAACCATTGAATAAGCATTGTAAACGGCTGTAATAAAATCAAGAAAATAGTTGTTCCGATTAAATTAAATAATACATGAGTCGCTGCTGCTCTTTTTGCTGCAACAGAAGCACCGATTGATGCAAGGACAGCGGTAATCGTTGTACCGATGTTATCACCAAATAATACCGGAAGCGCTGCATCTATATTGATAAGCCCTTCTGCGAAAAGACCTTGCAGGATCCCAATTGTTGCACTGGAACTTTGTACAATAACCGTAAATACCGTTCCAATGACAACACCTAATATAGGATTAGAGCTCATACTAACCGTAAGATCATGAAAAGCTTCAAGACTTCGAAGTGGTTTCATACCTGCACTCATTAGTTCTAATCCATAAAACAGGGCCCCAAAACCTAGGACAATTTGCCCGATATTATGTACTTTTTTACTTTTAAAGAAGAACAGCATGATAGATCCTACAGCAAATATTGGCAATGCATATGCACCAATATCAATCCCAATAATGAATGCGGTAATCGTCGTTCCGATATTCGCACCCATAATTACACCAATAGCTTGTCTTAAATTCATAAAGCCAGCACTTACAAGACCGATCGTGATCGCAGTTGTTCCGCTGCTGGTTTGCAGCAATACTGTAACAAAAATCCCAGCCAGAACTCCCATAAAGGGATTCGTTGTGAACCGGTCTAGAATATCTCTTAGTTTATCGCCAGCAGACTTTTGGAGTCCATCTCCCATAAAGCTGATACCAAATAGGAAGATACCCAGTCCACCAATAAACTCAAATAACATTTGTTGAACGTCAAGTTCCAAAACCTTTCAACCCCTAAAAGTAGATTTTTCGACAATTTTCTCGAAACCCTTTTTTATTATGGATTAGAGGGTATAAGAATGTAAAGAATTTATTTATGAATTTTACAATTCCTTAACAATGCTCCTTTATGTTACAAAAAGATTACAAACAATAATTAATATACAAAGTTTACTTCCTTGTACTATGCCGCTAATACAAGCTAGAATAATAAAAGAAATTTAACTGCGGGGGTGTACGATTTGAATATTTTTAAGCAATTAATTGTAAGTTTGTATTCACCAAAACATATTTCTTCTTTTCGTTCCCAAGGAATTGGGAAAACCATTCTATACGTATTTATATTAACGTTTCTGTCTGTCATTCCTACTATTGTTTATTTCAGCACCGCTTTAGTAAATGGAATTAATTTAGCTCAGGAGACTATACAACAGAAACTCCCTTCTTTTCTCATTGAAAACGGTCAACTTACCTCCTCCCATAATGAAACTATTACTATTCATCAGGGGGGATTCACAATTATTTTTGATCCAAGCGGAGACCTAAGCGTCAATGACTTAGATTCTTCGATTGATTCCCTTGCGCTATTACAAAATGAGTTGGCTGTTACAGCTGGAGGAACAATTGATTCTTTTTCATATTCTATGCTAAGCGATATCTCTTTATCAAAGGATGATATGCTCCAATTCGTCGATACGATTGACTCCCTTTTAGTTATTATTATTTCGATTTTTTCGATAGTTATTTATCTTTTTGCTAGCGGAATAAAGTTTATTGGAGTAACGATTCTTGCACTAGTCGGACTCATTCTCAAAAAAGATAACGGCAATACATTGCCTTACAGATACATATGGAGAATGGCTGCTTACAGCATGACCTTGTCAACCGTCTTCTTTATGATTATGGACTTCCTTCATACAGTTGTTCCGTTTGGATTTGTACTTAGCTGGTTAATTTCAGTTTTAGTTTTATACTTAGCACTTAAAGAAATACAAAAGGAACAAATATAATAAAAGACCGGCCACAATCTTTACGTGTGAGCCGGTCTTGATTTTACTTAGATTTTAAATTTTTGCAGGACTTGTATCAGCCTTAGTGTCATATCATTTACGGTTTGAGCTGAAGCAGTTATTTCTTCAATTGTTGCAAGCTGCTGTTCCGCCGATATCGCTACAGTGCGTGAATATGCTGAGTTATCCTTAGCTGCTTCTGTAAGCAATTGGATATTTGCATTCACCCTATCAAAAGAGTTAGTCATCGTCTCAACAAAATCATTGATCGAATTAATCGAGGTGCTGATTACTTCAACGAATTGAGTAAACTCTCCAAAAGATTCTCCTGCCTTATTTACAACCAGTGTTCCCTTTTGGACATCTTTCGTACTTTTGTTCATGGCTTGAATCACATTTTGAGTATCCTCCTGGATTTGAGTGATAACATGAACAATTTGATTTGAAGATTCCTTGGACTGCACCGCAAGCTTTCTAACCTCATCAGCTACCACTGCAAAACCCTTACCATGCTCCCCTGCCCGTGCAGCTTCAATTGCGGCATTGAGAGCAAGCAGATTCGTTTGCTCAGCAATCCTTGTGATTACTTCTGTGATTTTACTGATTTCATTTGAGCGTTTTCCTAAAGTTTCAAGGACAAGAGAAACTTCACGAACAGAATGATTAATTAAATACATTTGATCAACCGCTTGATGAACAACATCATTCCCGTTATTCGCACCGACTGCGACTTGAGTGGCAGAGCTTTCTAATTCATTTATGGACGCAGTCAATGTAACTAAGCTTTTATTCAATTCATTCATCCCTGATCGGATTATAGATAGACCTTGATAAAACAAATGCTACATTTATGAATATGACACCGGCTGCGACCGTAAAGATTATTGTCCATACACTCACTTTATTGCCGCTCGCAATCATGTTGCTGCCCATTAATTCTACTCTTTGTTGTTTTTCTTCCGCCAATGTTTTCATAGCAAGCATGGTTTGTTCTGCTTTAAATTGTTCCGCGCCTAAATTTAAAAATGCCTGTCTTTGTTCTCCTTGTTCATAGACATTCACTACGTTTGCGATAATAATTTCATTCCATTTTGCACCGTCAGCGATTAGCTTTTGTATTTCTGCTTCCGTTTCATCACCTGTTATCCTCACCAACAGCTCCTCTTCAAGAGCTTGGCTGGCTTTCATATTTTCTTGAAACTTATCAATTGAAACTGGCGCACCATCTAATAAATAGTTATTTACAAGCATTAATCTTTCAGCCATATTAAATCGCAGGTTCTGGAGAAGTGTAAGTTCCCTTGAATCCTCTAAGATTAATTCCTCTGCTAATGCATTTGCTTTGACTGTATTTATAATCGAATAAACAGCAAGCCCTCCCGAGACTAACAAGATGGTACAAAAACTAATAAAAATTTTCCCTCTAATCGTCGAAGGAATGAAAAAACCTATTTTTTTAAATTTGCTCCCCACAAATCTTGCAGATATGATCTTTCCGAAATAGTTCTTCCTACTCATTTTATTTGTGATAAATTTTACAAGCCTTTTCAACAAATACATCCTCCCCAATCCTTAGAAGTCATTATGTCAAAACAATATTAAGGAAATGTAAATGCATTGTTATTTTTATGATAATTATACTAGTTCTAAATCACTACCTTTTTCAGGTCTAATCCGTTTTGTACAGGCATATCTATTAGGAAGTGCTCATAATAAGACGGGGAGGAGTTCCTTCATGAAACGTTTTCTTGGACTAGTTGCCTTTATTATTGTTGTATATGTCATTTATTTCGACTTAACCACGGGAACGCTTCCCGTAACGACTAAAGCGATTGCCGAAGAAGAGATAAAGAAAACGGAAGAAGCTGTGAAGAGTGATAACGACAACTTGGATCTGGCTTATTTTGAAAAAGAAGTAAAGAACGGGGATACTGTCTTGTCCATAATCGAAAGTCACTTAAATGATGCTGTGCCCGTTCCTATACAAGATGCAGTAGTCGATTTTAAGAAATTAAACAACGGATTAGCACCAGAGAAGATCCAACGAGGCAAAACGTACAAATTCCCAAATTATCAAGATTTAGCTGATTAATCCATTAAAGACAACAAGTTTCTTGTCAATTTGAACATTTCACTGATACAATAAATTCATATGCATGATAATATGAATACTTCTCGTGCATTTCTTTACATTAAGGCTTTATTATAGGTTGTATATTGTTTTGGGTTTATAACTTACCCTTTAGACCAACATGGTAAATCATATAGCCGAAATAAAAGGAGCGAATCACTGTTGAGTGAAATGATACATCGTACAAAAACACGGCCCGTCAAAGTAGGACCCCTTACCATTGGCGGCAGTAATGAACTATTTATTCAAAGTATGACAACAACTAAAACTCATGATGTCGAAGCAACTGTTGCTGAAATCAAGCGGCTCGAGGAAGCAGGCTGCCAAATTGTTCGTGTAGCATGCCCGGATGAACGTGCAGCAAATGCTATCCCAGAAATAAAAAAACAAATCAATATCCCACTTGTGGTTGATATTCATTTTGATTATAAGCTAGCACTTAAAGCGATTGAAGGCGGTGCAGATAAAATCCGCATCAACCCCGGGAATATCGGTAAAAGAGAAAAGGTAGAAGCAGTGGTAAAAGCTGCTAAAGAAAAAGGAATTCCGATCCGTATCGGTGTAAATGCCGGCTCTTTAGAAAAAAGGATTCTGGAAAAATACGGATACCCTACTGCCGATGGAATGGTAGAAAGTGCTTTGCACCATATCAAAATTTTAGAAGACTTGGACTTCCATGATATTATCGTATCAATGAAAGCATCTGATGTTAATCTTGCAATTGAGGCATACGAAAAAGCTTCAATGGCTTTTGATTATCCGCTTCACTTAGGAATTACGGAATCAGGAACATTGTTTGCCGGAACGGTCAAAAGTGCTGCAGGACTAGGGGCAATTCTTAGTAAGGGACTTGGAAATACATTGCGTATTTCATTAAGTGCCGACCCTGTTGAAGAAGTTAAAGTTGCTAGAGAACTTTTAAAGGTCTTTGGACTTTCTTCGAATGCAGCTACTCTTATCTCATGTCCAACATGCGGCCGTATTGAAATTGACCTCATAAGCATCGCAAATGAGGTTGAAGAATATATCCAAAAAATTAAAGCTCCAATTAAAGTGGCAGTGCTCGGTTGTGCTGTTAACGGGCCTGGAGAAGCAAGAGAAGCCGACATAGGGATTGCAGGAGCACGTGGAGAAGGACTTCTTTTCCGCAAGGGAGAGATCGTCCGTAAAGTGCCTGAGGAAACGATGGTTGAAGAGTTAAAGAAAGAAATCGATCAAATTGCTGCAGAATATTTAGCAAAAAAGGAAGCAGAAGCAGCAGCTGAAAAGGTCTAAATAATAAAGGCTTGGCGAGTATTTCGCCAAGCCTTTTCTTTTCAAGTGCTCCTTCCTTGAAAAGTTCTAGAAAAATGGCACTATAAACATGCCGACAATAATTGATACTGCGCCAAGACCGATCGCCCAGCTGCCAAGGCTCCGTGCTCCTCTTTTTCGAGCTACGAACCCTAACACGATTCCAGCTGCACCAAAAAGAATTGGAGAGACAAACAGAGAAATAATCGACAAGATCAATGCCGCAAAACCAATTCCACGACCAGCAGATTCAGTTTCGCGATTGTCTTCCGCATTATATTTTCTCTCAAATGAAACAGGTGCCGCCATCTCAGCTGCAGTTTCTTCTCTATAATCAGCAGCGCCATAACGTTTAGGTTCCTTACTTGCATAGGTCTGATTATTTTCCATGCTATTACTTCTTTCAGATGAAACAGGTGCCGCCATTTCAGCTGAGGTTTCCTCTAGATAATCCGCAGCACCGTAACGCGTCGTCTCTTCATTCGGTTCAGTTTTACGAAGATCCACTACTTTATTGTTTGTGCGTTCTTGATCTGCCATCATGATCCCTCGCTTTCTTTATGGAGCCTTTATATTGTTTGCTTATATCGTAATTTTACATCTGTAAATGTCTGTCACTTCTCTCATTGTTTTGATAAACTCTTCTATGGAGGGATCAGCATGAAAAAAAAATTCGGCATTGATATTGATGGAACAGTTACTCATCCTGCCACTATTATTCCTTACATGAATAAATCATTTAATGTTAATTTAACCTTAGATGACATTAAGGATTATAATTTGTCCCTATTTCTGGATGTATCAGAGGAAGATTTTTCAAAATGGTGGTTAGAACATGAAGCATTGATTTATTCCGAGTCACCATTAGCAGAAGGGGCCAAAGAGGTGCTAGTACAATGGGGAAAGGAGCATGAACTTTATTTTATCAGTGCTCGAAGTATTCATTTAGTAAAAGAAACCACAGATTGGTTCAAATTGCACGGAATCCCATACCAACATATTGAGCTGCTTGGCAAACATAATAAGGTAAATCAAGTCAAAAAGTATAACCTAGAAATTTTCTTAGAAGATAAACATGACAATGCGGTCATGATTCACGAGGAATGTAAGATTCCAGTAATATTATTTAATACACCCTATAATCAAGACCCTGTTCCAGATGGAGTCATTCGCGTCAATAACTGGGCTGAGGCTCGCTCTTGGATAGAACATTGGCTTAAAACATAAAAAACGGCTTGTCTCAAACAAGCCGTTTATCCATTACACTCAGGGCAGCGTCCGTAAATTTCAAATTTATGTCCTGAAACGTCAAACCCTTTTAGACTTTCTTGTAATTCTTTCATCGGACAAGTCTCAATCTCTTCTGTCTTCCCGCACTCCAAACAAATAAAATGATGATGATGCTCTTTATGTGAACAGGAAATGCGAAAGCGTTTCTCCCCAGACAATTCTGTCATCTCAAGTATTCCTAAATCAACAAACATCGATAAATTTCTGTAAATCGTATCAAAGCTTAATCCTGGATAATCCTCTTTCATACAATCGAGTACTTCTTTAGCTGTTAAATATTTATTGCTGCTCGAGAAAAGTGCCAGCATTTCTTCTCGTTTCCCCGTATGTTTATATCCTTTTTCCTTTAAAATATTTAACGCTTCATTTACGTTCAAAATTTCTCACCTCATTATGCAGGTCTTGCGGAATATATTTTTTTAATAACAATCGTCGCGATCAAGATAAGAACAGCGATCATCACAATCGTTCCACCCGGTGCTAAATCTAAGTAGTAGGACAGAATTAATCCCCCTAACACAGATGTTTCGCCAAACAAAACGGAAAATAGGATTGTCTGTTTGAACCCTTTTGCAAATCTGATGCTTGCGGCCACTGGCAGTGTCATAAGCGATGATACTAGAAGGATCCCCACCACTCTCATCGAAGCAGCGATCACAAGCGCAACCATGACAATGAAAATAAAATGAATTCGTTTAACAGCAATACCAGAAGCTGTAGCATGCTCTTCATCGAAGGACAATAAAAATAATTCCTTATATAAGAGTACGATTAAGGTGATAACAATAATGCTGATAGCTAGAATCACATAAAGATCCATTCTGCTCACAGCACTCACGCTGCCAAATAAATAACCAAATAAATCGGTGTTAAAGCCTTCCGCTAAAGAAATAAAAATCACACCAAGCCCAATTCCCCCAGAAAGGATGATTGGAATCGCCAGCTCTTGATAATCTTTATAAACACTCCGCAGTTTTTCAATTAATACCGATCCAAAAACAGAAAAGATCATCCCCATGTACAACGGATTTAACCCCGAAAATAGCAGGAATTTTTTTTCAATAAATAGACTTGCCGCAATTCCGGCTAGTGTTACGTGGCTAAGTGCATCTGCAATAAGGGATAAACGTCGGACAACAATAAATACACCGAGCAAAGGAGCAATAATCCCAATTATAGCCCCTGTCAAAAAGGAATTTTGTAAAAACTCATATTCAAATATCGCTTCTATCATCGCTTTACTCCTTCATGGTGATGATGATGCTCATGCGTAAGAAGATTTACATCATAACCATAAAACTCTGACACTCCATGTTCTTGGAAATGTTCAAATTCATGTGAATTCCCGTGAAAATACAAATGCTTATTTAGGCATGCCACATGGGTGACCTTATTCGAAATGGTTCCTATGTCATGAGTAACTAACAGCAATGTAATACCGAGATCTTTATTTAATTGTTCAAGCATTTCGTAAAATGACTGAACGTGCTGTGCATCCACACCTACGGTCGGTTCATCTAATATCAGAAGTCTTGGATCACTGACAAGAGCCCTTGCAATAAACACCCTTTGCTGCTGCCCGCCAGATAAATCACCAATATTTCGATTGATAAATTTCGTTAAACCAACCGATTCAATCGCTTCAAAAACTTTTTGTTTGTCTCCACTGGTCAAGAACTTAAAAAGTCCAACCTTTTTCGTGAGGCCGCTCGCCACCACCTCATAGACCGTCGCAGGAAAACCCGTGTTGAAGGAATTTGCTTTTTGTGAAACAAATCCAATTAAATGCCGTTCTTTAAAGCGATTAATGTCTTCGCCAAACACTTTTATTTCTCCTGTTTGGACTTTTAGAAGTCCTAATATAAGCTTTAACAGCGTCGATTTACCGGAACCGTTTGGTCCAACAACCGCTAAAAATGCTCCCGAAGGAATGCTCAAGTTAATGTCTTCAAGGACATTCTCTTTCTCATAACGGTAGTATAAATCATGTATTTGAATAATGGGTTGATCTGTATTCAAAACTATCACCTAATTTAAAATGGAATCATTACGATTTAACAAAATGAGTATACAGGAATTGGTTGTTAAAGTAAAGAAATGAGCCTCACTTTTTAAGCAGGGATACGTTCTCCCCATTTTAGTTAAAAAATTTCCGTCACGAATGTATTTCACACCACATAGGTTAAAATTGAGGTGGTGAAAGTATGAAAATTTTTGAGAACATTATCAATCACAAAATTAACACCATAACAGGTGATGAACTAATTAAATACGGAAACCAGTTTCAAATTTCCATAACAAAAAGCCAGGCCAATAAAATAGCGTCATACTTAAGAGGAAGACATGTAAATATTTTTAATGACACCGAGAGAGCAAAACTCATCAAAGAAATAGCCAAAATCGCAGGTCCAGAAACAGCCAAATCCGTAAACCAAATATTCATCCAATTCACAAAATAGGTACCAGGTACCTAAAAAAGACACTGTCCGCCTCAGGTGTACAAAGGAGCAAAAAAAAAGCTGACTCCAATGAATCACTTAATAGTGTAGTTGGAGTCAGCTTTTTCTATCCTGCTGTGATTGCTTCTAATAAATTTTCATTAAATTCTTTTGAACGAAGCATTTCAATTTCGTGTTTATATGGCGGTTTTTTATCCTTCTTATCTTCACCTACAAAAGGCGTTTCCAGGATTTTAGGAACGTCGGCAAGCTGTGGGTGATGGACAATGTAGCTTAATGCTTGAAATCCAATATGACCAAAGCCGATGTTTTCATGTCGGTCTTTTCTTGCTCCCTTTGTATTTTTACTATCATTGATATGCAATACCTTCAAGCGGTCGATCCCGATTATTTTATCAAATTCTTCGAGAACCCCATCAAAATCTTCAACGATATTATAACCTGCATCATGCGTATGACAAGTATCAAAGCAAATGGACAATTTCTCATTATGTGTGACGCCATCTATGATTTGCGCCAGCTCCTCGAATGACTTTCCGCATTCAGATCCTTTTCCTGCCATGGTTTCAAGAGCAATTTGCAGATTTTCCTTTCCAGTTAAAACTTCGTTTAAACCTTCAATGATCCTTTTTATTCCAACCTCTTCTCCTGCCCCAACATGTGCTCCAGGATGAAGAACAATTTGTTTTGCTCCAAGCGCCTCCGTCCGTTCAATTTCACTTGTCAAAAATCGTACCCCTAAATCAAACGTATCTGGATTTGTTGTATTTCCAATATTAATAATATACGGAGCATGAACAACAATCTCATCTATGCCATTTTCCTGCATATGAAGACGTCCTGCTTCAATATTCAAATCCTCAATTTTCTTTCGTCTCGTGTTTTGGGGTGCACCAGTATAAATCATGAATGTATTAGATCCATAAGATACCGCTTCTTCACTGGCTGCTAACAGCATCTTTTTACCACTCATCGAAACATGTGAACCAATTTTAATCAAGAAACATCTCTCCCCTGCCGCTCTATTTCTTTTTTATCCGCTTTTGTCTTTTCTTAAATTTATCCACTTCTTGCTGCATTTTCTTTTTATAACCCGGTTTTACTTTTTTCGGTTTTTTAATCACGCTTCTAGCTGCAACATCCACTTCGTCGATGACGCGTTGACGTTTTTTTCGCTTATTGCGATCACCAATCTCAACCAATTCATCTTGTTGGAGATCTACATGCTTAAATTCAATTCCTAGTTTTTCTAAACGGTTCAAAGCATCCTCATCCGACGGGTCATAAATCGTCAATGCCGTTCCTGAGAACTCAGCTCTGCCAGTTCGTCCTACACGGTGTACGTAAAAATCCAGGTCTGTCGGCAGTTCATAGTTAATGACATGACTGACACCTTCAATATCAATCCCTCTTGCAGCTAAGTCTGTTGCTACAATATATTGAAACTCCAAATCTTTAATTTGCTTCATCATCTTCTTACGTTCTCTTGGGGATAGGTCACCATGAATCCTGCCGACTTTCATCCCCTTACTGACTAATGCATCAGCCACCTCATCCGCCATTTTTTTCGTGTTTGTGAACACAATCGCTAGATAAGGATTTAAGATCGATAACGATTCGAAAACCAGATTCTTTTTATTACGATGTCTGGAAGGAATGAGCAAATGATCAATTTTGACTGCTGTTAGCTGCTTTGGTTCAATATGAATAAATGCTGGGTTTTCCATATACTTTTTTAAAAACGGTTTTAATTTTTCTGGGATGGTAGCAGAAAATACGAGCATTTGCAGTTTTTCCGGCATTCTAGAGGCAATCTGATCAATATCCTCAATAAAGCCCATATCCAGCATCAAGTCTGCCTCATCTACAACCAGCTTCGCAGCTCGATGAACAAATAGCGCCTGTTCCTTTACTAGGTCATTGATTCTGCCCGGTGTCCCTACAACAATATGCGGCTGCACTTTAAGCTTTTCGATCGTTCTTTGTTTATCTGTTCCGCCTATGTAACAGCGTGTCATAATTTGTTCGTCTTCGCCTGCCAGCTCTGTAATTTTTAAAATCTCATGATATATTTGATCCGCTAACTCCCTCGTAGGAGCTGTTATAACAGCTTGTACTTCCTTTTTCGCTGGCACAATCTGATCTATGATTGGAAGAATATAGGAATGTGTTTTTCCTGTTCCTGTCTGGGATTGACCAATCGCACTTTCCCCTTTAAGGACTAAGGGGATGAGCCTTTCCTGTATTTCTGTCGGTTCAAAAAAACCGATTTTTTTTAATGCATCCATTATAAATGGTTTTAACTGATATTCCTGAAATTTTGCTCCAGTCATTGAACTGCTCCTTCGTAATTGTTTTCCACAAGTCTAAATTATAATAAAGTTTCGTTTAAAGCGCCACTTATGTCCATTTTCACCAATACCTTACTACTTTATAGCAAAAATTCATGATATCCGCAAAAACCTAAACCAATTAACTAAAAGTGCATAAGTTAATAAGAGTGAGATGTTAGAAAGGAGGCATCCATATGTTGCCAAGACCACAAGGACCATTTCCAGGAAGAGTACCCCCGCGAATGATGCACTCTGGTATGAGCAGAGGTAACTTTCCACCGATGAGCAGAATGGGGATGGGCCAAGGAATGCAGAGAGGTATGCAGCAGCGAAGCGGAGGTCTGCTTGCAAAACTCCTTGGTAAAGGAGGAACCCAAGGGGGAGCAGTCAATCCATTCGGTCCAGCAAATGCTAGTCGTGCCTTTACCGGCGGAACTGGAAGCGGGGGTGGAGGAGGAATACTAAAAGCCCTCAGTAATCCTCAGAACATTAGCGGATTCCTATCCAATACCCAAAAGGTGCTCAATACAGCTCAACAAATTGGTCCGATGGTTCAGCAATACGGTCCACTTGTTCGCAATTTACCTGCTATGTGGAAGCTATACAAAGGATTTAAAGACCTGCCATCTGATTCTCAAGAAGAAGAAAAGCCAACAGAAAGTTCAAGCTTAGAAGCAGCATCTGAAGCTTTTCCTAAGAAACAAACTCATAGAAAAAGAAAGCAAAAAGCTTCAACACCTAAAAAGGAGGAAGAAATCCCTGCTATGAAAAAACAAAGCACTAAGGGTACTTCTACTCCAAAATTATATATATAAACTTTAGAATGCCGAACAGCGCATTCTTTTTTCTTTGGTGCTAACTATTTCTACCAATCAACCACAAATTGAGGTTTTGTGAAAAGTCCTATATAATGAAATCATAGATTAAGAGCAAACCTGTTATTAGGAGGTACCAAATTTGAAAGTAATAAAATTATCGCCACGCGGTTATTGCTATGGTGTTGTCGATGCTATGGTCATTGCCAGAAACGCGGCATTAGATAAATCTTTACCAAGACCAATCTATATCCTCGGAATGATTGTTCATAATAAACATGTAACAGATGCCTTTGAAGAAGACGGCATTATCACGCTGGATGGAAATAATAGAAAAGAAATTCTCGAAGAAGTGGATGGCGGAACCGTTATTTTTACCGCACATGGAATTTCACCTGAAGTAAGGGAATTAGCGAAGCAAAAAGGTTTAGTTTCGATTGATGCCACCTGTCCTGATGTGACGAGAACACATGACCTGATACAAGAAAAGACATCACAAGGTTACCAAATCATCTATATTGGCAAGAAAGGTCATCCTGAGCCTGAAGGAGCCGTTGGTGTGGCTCCACACGCTGTTCACCTTGTGGAAAACCTGGATGATGTCAAAAATCTAACCCTTAAAGATGAAAAGCTTGTTGTAACCAATCAGACAACTATGAGTCAGTGGGATGTAGGGCATATCATGGATAGCTTAAGAGAAAAATATCCTAATGCTGAATTCCATAATGAAATTTGTAATGCCACACAAGTTCGTCAAGAAGCGGTTGCTACACAAGCAGGTGAAGCTGATGTTACGATTGTGGTAGGTGATCCTAAAAGCAATAATTCAAATCGCCTAGCTCAAGTTTCTGAAGAAATTGCTGGTACAAAAGCATATCGAATTGGTGATTTGTCAGAGCTGGATATCAATTGGATCAAAGACGCATCCACGGTTGCTGTTACATCTGGAGCATCTACGCCGACACCAATCACAAAAGAAGTGATTTCATTTATTGAAAAGTTTGATCCTAATGACGAATCCACTTGGAAGGCTGAGAAAAAGGTTCCATTAAATAAAATACTTCCTAAGGTGAAAAGAGCATAGTAGATAAGAAACCAGGCTAAGGCCCGGTTTCTTTTTTCTTAAAGAAATTGAAAAGGATCTGTGTGGAGTTCTGAAGGGAAAATTGAAACGTCGTACCCCTTTTCTTTAAACATATTTGATAAAATGCTTGCAACACCCTTCTTCATTACTTTTTCGACATTATGACCAGGATCAATCATATTTAACCCCTCCATCATAGCATCATGTGCTACATGGTAATAAATATCTCCTGTCACATACACATCCGCACCTTTAAATTTAGCTGACATAAAATATTTGTTCCCATCGCCGCCTAAAACGGCCACTTTCTTTACTTTGTCATTTAAATCTCCAACTACACGGACTCCTTTTACATCTAGTGCCTCTTTGACATGTTGCGCAAACTCTTTTAAAGACATCTCTTTGATGGTCCCAATTCTCCCTAAACCAAGCGACTCCCCTTTATTATCTAAAGGATATATATCATAGGCAACTTCCTCATATGGATGGTGTTTAAACATGGCAGAAAGAACCTTTTTCTCAAGATGTTCTGGATATATCGTTTCGATACGAACTTCATTTACATGTTCAAGCTTTCCACTGGTTCCAATATGAGGATTTGTCCCCGCACCAGGAAGGAACTGACCAGTTCCAGAAGCGGAGAACGAACAATGACTATAGTTGCCAATCGCCCCTGCTCCAGCATTGCCCAGCGCCTCTCTCAGACCATCTGCGTTCTCCTCAGGTACAAAGACAACCAATTTTTTTAACTTCACATCATATGTAGGTGAAAGTACTTCTATGTTAGATAAACCAAGAGCTTCTGCCAGCAAGTCGTTTACACCGCCCTTAGCCACATCTAAATTAGTATGGGCGGCATAAACAGCAATTTCATGTTTGATTAGTTTTTCAATAATTTTACCAGCCTTTGTCTCCGTATTAATTTTTTGCAATGGACGATAAATAAGCGGATGATGCGCAATGATTAAGCCAACATTTTTTTCAATAGCTTCATCCACTACTTCATTCGTAACATCGAGAGCGACTAATACATTTTCAATCTTTTGACTTAAAGACCCAATCTGCAAGCCAATCTTATCTCCTTCCATAGCATAACTCTTAGGAGAAAATTGCTCAAAACATTGAATAATCTCATGGCCGTTTACTTTCTTCATTATCAACTGCCTCCTCCACCATCTTTATCTTTTCCTGCAGTTCTTCTCTCTTTTTATCGTTTTCCTCTGACCGTGACGCACGATCTAATTGTTGCAAAATTCTCTTCCAGTTTTTCAGTTCACCTTGCCATTTTGTTTGAAAAGCAGGCTCCATTTCTTTCTTTAAAAAAGGCCCGAGTAATAGACCTGTTGAAAGGTCATCGTTTACATAAGGTTTTTTCGGATCTCCCTTTTCAGCGATAAGTATCTCATAAATTTTGCCATCTTCCTCCAAAATCTCTTCGGCAATTAATTCCCAGCCTGATTCAAGAAGCCAAGTTCTAATCGAAATGGCACTAAGATTAGGCTGCAAAATCAGCCGTTTTACATTCTCGAGTTTTTCTTTCCCATTCTCAAGAATGCTAGCAATTAGAGCTCCACCCATTCCTGCAATTGTAATGCAGTCTACTTCTCCAGGTTTGATTACTTCGAGCCCGTCTCCTTTTCTTACCTGAACCTTTTCAGTCAGCTCTTCCAGCTGTACCTGTTTTCTTGCTGATTGAAACGGACCTTCTGCAACTTCCCCAGCGACCGCGTAAGGAACCTTCCCGGCTTGGACTACATGACATGGCAAATAAGCATGATCTGAACCAATATCGGCTAGTGTGTATCCTTCTGGTATATACTTTGCCACCGTTTCCAGCCGATTGGATAACTTTTCTGTATTCATTTTCTCACCACTTCGTTGTATTTACATTTTAGAAAACACGTACTGCCGCCATAATGGGCGGGTATTGATGTCTTTTCCTACCATTAGAGAGTTAAACCTTCTTAAAGTATAAAAAAAGTCCTTTACTTATGCAAAGGACTTTCCTTAATTCTATAAATGATTATTTTAAACCTGCCAGCCATTCAGCCATTTCTGGAGCTTGTTCAGCTGTAACTAAACCACCAGGCATGGAACCCTTACCATTTACAAGAATGTCTTGAATTTCTTCAGGGCTTAATTTATCGCCAACACCAATTAGAGCTGGACCTACACCACCTGAATAATCTCCGCCGTGACAACCAATACAGCCTGCTTGCTGGTAAAGCTCTTCTGGTGTCGCAGCTGCAGTATCAGTCTGCTCGCCACCGCCTTCTTGTTCCGCAGCGATTTCTTCCATATCGCCAAGTCCCTTAAAGGACATCAAGAACATAGCAGCTATCCCAATGACCATAATTAGAACGAATGGAATAATTGGATTTCGATTCATGCTTTAACCTCCCTTATGTACGTACACTTAATCAGATGATAAATATATGTGCAAACAATCTTTATTTTACTCGAAAATCGTCAGAAGGAAAAGCCCTAAAGTAAACTTTGTCACAGAAGTTCGGAAAAAAGACAAATTTTCAGTCTTTAATATGCCTTATTAAGATTTTTAACATCATATAAAAAAAATATTAGCTAAATTTATTTTAAAATTATTTTAGTACATATTTTATAACAAAGATTTAAGTATGTGAATCTTTCATTTACGGCATTAACTTTTAAATAAAAATAGAAATAATTAAGAGTCCCAATCCTAAAGTCCCTGATATCGAAAAATAAATCAGCTTCAGCCTCCATCCTGCTAACAACCACAGCAAACAGTTAACAACTAGTACCGCATACAGGATTCCTGCGCTTTCCGGAAAGATTGCTGTCGTTAATTCAACAGTTGATAGCAACAATATCATCGCAGTAACTGCGAGCGGAACTTGATAGAACATTCCTTTTTTAGAAAAGTAATAAACAAAAATAATTCCTGTTATCATAAAAATGATAGAAAGACCTATTTGCAAATCGATAGACAATTCTGTAAAATAAAGAAAAAACACAGATATTGGAATTAAGACTAAAGGCAGCAAACTTATTGCAGTTTGATGATTCCTCTTAGGTTTGGAAGATTGTGTCGGCTGATTTCCTTCCGTATACAATGCTAAAAGATAATCACAGTACTGCTCTGGAAGCATGCGATTTTCCTTCCAGTATAAAATTTCTTGAATGATCATTTTTTTACGGTCATGGTCCATAATTTTATTCCTTCCAAAGTAAATAATTACAAAAAAATAGTTTACTTCAATTGTATGAAGTAAACTATCGTCTGGCAATGCCTATTCTAAAAAGTCTTTTAAACGTTTGCTTCTGCTTGGATGTCTTAATTTACGCAGCGCTTTTGCTTCGATTTGTCTGATTCGTTCACGTGTAACGCCGA
Organism: Robertmurraya dakarensis; assembly: GCF_900156875.1. Classification (GTDB taxonomy): domain Bacteria; phylum Bacillota; class Bacilli; order Bacillales; family Cytobacillaceae; genus Robertmurraya; species Robertmurraya dakarensis. Next base: position 2,258,543 of record NZ_LT707409.1, read on the forward strand.
AGACCTTACCGACTTCCTCAAGCGTGCGTGTTCGTCCATCATCGAGTCCGAAACGAAGTCTTAAGACATTTTCTTCCCGATCTGTTAACGTGTCTAATACATCTTCCAGCTGCTCTTTAAGCAGCTCATAGGCAGCGTGCTCAGAAGGAGAAGTGGCATCTTGGTCCTCGATAAAGTCTCCAAGGTGTGAATCATCTTCCTCACCAATTGGTGTTTCAAGGGAAACAGGCTCTTGTGCAATTTTTAATATTTCCCGCACCTTGTCCGGTGTCAAATCCATATCTTCAGCAATTTCTTCAGGTGTTGGTTCTCTTCCTAGGTCCTGTAGTAATTGGCGCTGAACACGTATTAATTTATTAATCGTTTCAACCATATGAACCGGAATACGGATCGTTCTTGCCTGGTCTGCAATGGCTCTTGTGATAGCTTGGCGGATCCACCATGTAGCATAAGTACTGAATTTAAATCCTTTACGATAATCGAACTTTTCAACAGCCTTGATAAGACCCATATTCCCTTCTTGAATTAAATCAAGGAAAAGCATGCCGCGTCCAACGTATCGTTTGGCAATACTTACTACAAGACGCAGGTTTGCTTCAGCAAGACGTCTTTTTGCTTCTTCATCGCCTTCTTCTATTCTTTCCGCTAAATTAATTTCTTCTTCTGCTGATAATAAATCCACACGTCCGATTTCCTTTAAGTACATCCTAACAGGGTCATTAATTTTCACTCCTGGCGGCACACTTAAATCGTTCAAATCGAATTCTTCTTCTCCCTTGGCTAATTCTTGAACATTTGGGTCTTCATCTTCGGCATCATCAACTAAGTCAATTCCCTGCTCACCCAAAAATTCATAGAACTCATCCATCTGCTCTGATTCAACCTCAAAGCTTGAGAGTTTCTCCGCTATATGATCATAGGCTAGGACGCCGGTCTTCTTTCCAATTTCTAATAATTGATCCTTCACTTGTTCTAGGGTCAAATCTGAATCAACCTCTTTTGAACGGGCTGACTTTTCAGCCATATGTACCCCTCCTTCTAAAATACAAACACAACTTTTTCCTATTCATTACGGCAGAGCAGCTAATAAATGCTATCGCCTTATATCAACATCAATATCAACCTTTTTTAAGCTTAACAATCGATTGTATTGATGGAAGTTCATGTTTTTAAAGATTTTCGTAATTGAATAATTTCCATTGCGATTTGAGCCGCTTTAATAAAATCTTTTTGCCGCTCCGCTTCCTTCTCCTCAGCTTCTTTTTCTTTTATTTTTAACATCTTTTGATGATTCAACACCTGCTTAATGTAATCAGATAATTCTTGTTCAGTTAACTCTTCACTGATAGACATCATCTCAATATTTGCCACAATTCTTCTTAAATGATCGTCTTCGAGAAAATTAATGAACTGACTCGGATCTGGTTCCATTCCTTTTTCATAATATCCATATAAATAAGTAATAATAGCTTGATGTTCGTCAACATTAAAGGGATGACCATTTAGCATGTCCTGTACTTTATATGCGATATTAGGGTCTCTCATCATATATGAAATTAAACGTCTTTCTGCATTATGAAAGGCAGGTCTCAGCGGTTCTGCTGATTTTTGCGGTACAAATGATTGGTTCAATCCAGAAGCCTGTTTTCCGCGATTGTTTTTTCGATTTGCGTAGTAAATCTGTTTTTGTTGTTCCTTTAAGGCTTCTAGTGAAATCGAAAATTCTGATGCGAGCTGTCGCAGATAATGATCCCGCTCAACCGCTTTATCCAGCTGACTAATTTCCCTTAATACTTCTTCGATATATTGGAGCCGATTTCCTTCGTTTTGAAGATCTTTTCCCCTTTTTAAGTAAAGCAGCTTAAAAGCCATAAAGGTCAGGCTAGAACCAATTACTTCATGATTAAATTTGTCTGTTCCATATTTTTTTATATAATCATCAGGGTCGTTCCCGTCAGGCATGACGGCAATTTTCACTTGCGTACCGGACTCCGTAAGCAGTGTTGCCGCTCGGTATGCAGCTTCAATCCCAGCATTGTCAGAGTCATAGCAAATCGTTACTGATTCGGCATTACGGCGAATCAGTACCACATGGTCATCTGTTAAAGATGTACCCATGGTTGCGACACCATTTTCAATGCCAGCGCGATTAGCTGCAATGCAATCGGCAAAACCCTCAAAAAGGACCATTTGACGGGATTTCCTAATTGCAGCCCTAGCTAAATGAAAATTGTAAAGTATTTTACTTTTATTAAAGATTGCCGTTTCTGGGCTATTTAAATATTTGGGCTCGCCGGCCCCGAGTGACCTTCCAGAAAATGCAACCGTATTTCCTTTTGCATCAAGAATAGGAAACATGATCCGATCACGAAACCGATCAAAATAGCTTCCATCCTTTTCACGTTTAATGATTAATCCTGCCTTTTCAAGTATGGCAGGTTGATAATTTCTTTTTGAAAGAAATTTAAAAACAAAATCCCATGAATTTAAAGCATATCCGATTTGAAACTTTTCAATTGCCTCCAGCGTAAATCCCCTATTCAGAAGGTATTCTAAAGCATGCTGACCGTCTTTTGTATTCACAAGTAAATGATGATAGAATTTACGTAATAAGTCATGTGCTTCGACCATCAGTTGAAAATCATTCGGTACTGAGGATTCCTTTGAGAATGAAGATGACGGAAGATCTAGTTCAATATTTGCTTTTTTAGCAAGCATGACAGCAGTCTCTTGGAACGAGTAACCTTCTAGCTCCATTAAAAAGGAAAATACATTTCCGCCTGCTCCGCAGCCAAAACAATGAAAAATTTGTTTATCAGATGACACAGAGAATGAAGGTGTATTTTCTCCATGAAATGGACATAAACCAAAATAGTTTCGCCCCTGTTTCTTTAATTGTACATAGTCGCTAATTACTTCAACTATATCAACAGCTTGGCGAATTTCATTGATTTTTTCTTCAGCAATTCGCTCCGCCATGAAAACAACTCCATAATTTATTCGTCAAAAATTAAAGATCCCCTTCATTTTTCGACAAAAGTTTTATAAAAAAATTCTTAAACCTTACTATATCTTCTTTGCTATAGGGCTTTGGTCCTTTCCCATAATGTCCCCTTCGCCGCGCTTTAGCAGCAAGGTACCTCATATGTAATGCAGATTGGATATCTTTCTCCTCATATAAATTCCCTCTTGGATGCAGGACCTTTACATTTTTAAGGAGCAGTGTGGAGGCAAGACCAGTATCTTGCGTAACTACAATATCTCCACTTTTTACATAATTCATAATAAATAAGTCTGCAGATTCTTTCCCAATGTCCACATAATGCCAGGTTCCCCCCAATGAGTCATTTTTGACGTGATCATAGGAAGCAACGAACACAACCTCAACCCCAAAATCACCAGCAATTTCGACAATTTCCTCTTTTACGGGACAGGAATCTGCATCCACAACAACAGTTGGTTTGCCCAATGTACTATTAATTCTACATCACTCCACATATTCCTTCTAAAAAAGAATAACTTTTGGGAACTATGAACTTGTCGAATTTTTTTCGGGTACTATTCTTGACTTCTAACAATAAATAGTTTATTCGTTCACATGTAAGTCTAAACCTATAATGAACATTTTTATCACAATTTTTTATTATAGTATAAAAATATGGTATTTACCATTATTTTTTTCCCCATATTCAACTTTATTTTCGAACAAAAAGAAAACTAGCACAATGAAAAAGCTTGCACTAGTTCCTCGCTATATTTTTGTAGTAGTGATTTAAAATGACATTAGCCGTTTCCTCTACTGCTTTGTTGGTGACATCGACAATCGGGCAGCCAATCTTGGTAACGACTTGATCAAAGTATGTCAGTTCTTCCTTAATTCGATCTAAATTGGCGTAACTCGCTGTATCATTTAATCCTAAAGAAATTAACCTTTCTCTGCGAATTTGGTTTAACTTCTCTGAACTGATTTTTAGACCAAAGCATTTTTCAGCTGTAACCTTGAACAACTCTTCTGGAGGGTCTACTTCAGGTACCAAAGGGACATTAGCCACTTTTAAGCGTTTATGTGCCAAGTACTGTGACAGAGGTGTCTTAGACGTTCTAGAGACTCCGACAAGTACAATATCAGCCTTTAAGATCCCGCGCGGATCCCGGCCATCATCATATTTAACAGCAAACTCGATTGCCTCAACCTTTTTAAAATAATCTTCATCGAGTTTCCGAACGAGACCTGGTTCAAAGAGAGGTTTTTTCCCGCTCGCTTGTTGAATCTGATCTATTAATGGGCCTACGATATCACAAGTGTAAATTCCTTCTCTTTGACTAAGTTCTTTCATATATTCTCTCATTTCAGGTTTAACTAGCGTGTAAGCAATCATTCCCTGATCCATTTTAACCAGCGAGATCACTTCATCGATATCTGTCATGTCCTCTACATATGGAAACCTCTTAATGGTTGTGCTATTGCCATTAAATTGGCTAACAGCAGCTTTTGTAACAAGCTCCGCTGTTTCCCCGACAGAGTCTGACACGACATAGATGATCGGCATATTTCCCATTCCTTACTCATCCCCTCATACATTTAATCCGCTGCAATCTTGGTGCTTTTTAGTGATCCGTTGCCAGCGCTACGAGAGCCTTTGTTAAATTAGTCTTTGTTACACGGCCAATTACCTCAAAGCCTTTTTCCGTTTCTTTCACTACTGGCAAGGAATCAATTTGTTTTTCGATCAACTTTTTTGCTACGTCTATTAATAAATCATCTTTTTCACAGACCGTAATATTCGGCATTCTTGTCATAATGATATTAACTGGAAGAGTATTTAGCTCCTGTTTACCAATGCTTGCTCGAAGCAGGTCTTTTCTTGATAGGACACCGGCCAGGACATTTTTCTGGTCTACTACAAATAGCGTTCCCACATCTTCTAAAAACATCGTAACAATCGCATCATATACTGAAACATTTTCATTAATGACTACCGGAATAGATTGGTAGTCTCTTACAAATAATTTATTTAAGTTATCTGTCAGCAGCTGCACTCCTGATTTTCCAGTATAAAAATACCCAACCCTCGGACGTGCATCCAAGAAACCGGCCATCGTTAAAATGGCTAAATCTGGTCTCAATGTGGCCCTTGTTAAATTTAATCTTTCCGCAATCTGCTCTCCTGTAATAGGGCCATTATCCTTAACGATTTCTAATATCTGCTCTTGCCTTTTATTGAGTTCTATTGTACTCACCACCTAACACTGCTAATAAGAAAAGCGCAAGCGCCTTGCTCACCCCCGACAAGCACAAGACAAGCCTCACGGAAAGGTGTTCTTTACCTTTCTGGGAGGATTGGCTTGTGACCTCGAGGGGGTAGGCGCTGGAGCTAGACCGCTTTCTAAATTCAAGAAGTTATAATTGCTTATCTCGAAAAAACGAATAAGACATACTTTATATTAATTATTATATACTTATTAGCCAAAATGAAAAAGAAGTTTCACTCTAATAGGGGAGTCACAATAGTACTATTTTTAGCTCCTATTAGGGAGAAGAGCCTTATCCCCAAAAAGGGACAGGCTCTACAACCTAATAGATCCTATTTAGCTTCTTTAAGCGTTATTACTTAACGAGAATCTCTCTTACATTTGCAAAACTCTTAATCATGTCAGCAAGGCTTGCCATGAAGCTTAAGCGATTATTCTTTAACTTCTCATCCTCAGCCATTACCATCGTATGATCAAAATATGCATTGATGTCTTCTTTCATAGAGAGAAGTAGGCGATAGTAGTCTTCCTCTGTCACACCATTTGAAATGGTTGTCTTCACCTCTAGATATTTATTATAAAGGTTATGTTCATATTCATTCTCAAATAGATCTGTTTCTACTTTTTTAGCTCCCTCTGCTTTAGAAGAAATATTGAGCACCCTGCTCAAAGCTTCCATACTTTCCTTAAAGCCCTCTTCTTCTTTTTTCAAGTTCAGAATATCCGCCTTGCGAACTAATGAAGGAACACTATGAAGTTCACTTCCAAGCGTCGCATCGATCAAGTCATAGCGAATGCCTCGCTCTTGAAGCACGTGTTTAACGCGCAGTTTAAAGAACGTAATAAGCTCATCCTTTAATTCATTATTTTCAAGCTTTGAAAACCCAGCATTTTCAACTAGTTCAACGGCTAAATTAATCAGCTTTTCAAGATGAATATCCCAATCCATACTAATCAATGTTTGAACAATTCCTGTTGCTTGTCTTCTTAAGGCATATGGATCTTGCGAACCGCTAGGAATTTTTCCGATAGCAAATGTAGACACAATGCTATCAAGCTTATCGGCAATTGCCAGCGCAGCACCGGCCTCTGACCCAGCTGTTGAATCTTCAGCGTTACGCGGCATATAGTGTTCATTAATTGCCTTTGCAACTGCTGGTTCTTCTCCCTTTTGCAGAGCGTATTTTTCACCCATAAAGCCTTGTAATTCAGGGAATTCATAGACCATATTTGTCACAAGATCAAACTTACAAATTTCAGCTGCACGATCTGCCGCTTTTTTGTCTTGATCAGGAAAATTCATTAAATCTGCAAGTTGATTTGTCAGCTTGCGTACGCGCTGGCCCTTCTCAGCAAGCGTTCCTATTTCTTCGTGATAAACGATGGTTTCAAGCTTTGCCAGCGCCTTGTTAATGTCCATTCTTTGATCTTCTTTATAGAAAAACGCAGCATCAGCAAGTCTAGCTCTAAGAACTTTTTCATTCCCTCTTGCCACTGTTTCAATATGCTCGTCATTTCCATTTCGAACAGTGACAAAATATGGAAGAAGCTTTCCATCTTGGGATTTAACTGGGAAATATCGCTGATGTTCCTTCATTGACGTAATCAGAACTTCTTCAGGCAGCTCAAGGAATTCCTCTTCAAAACGCCCGAAAAGAGCCGTTGGATATTCAACTAAATTTGTGACCTCTTCCAATAAATCTTCATCAACTGGAATGCTCCACTTATTTTCTTCTTCAATCTTCTTTAACTGTGAAACAATAGCTTCTTTCCGCTCTTTCGCATTAACCATAACATATTGACGCAGTAATTCTGTTGCATAGTGCTCTGGAGAGGAAATCTCTACTCGATCACCTAAGAACCGATGTCCGTATGTGATCTTTCCAGTTGAGACATTAGCAATCTCAAACGGAACAACGTCAGAACCGAATAATGCTATCAGCCATTTAATCGGTCTAATATATCTTAAATCCTGATCAGCCCAGCGCATATTTTTCGGGAAAGTAAGATGCGTAACAATATCTTTAATTTCAGGTAGAATGTCAGCCGTTTTCGACCCTTTTATGAATTTTTGAACATGCGCATATTCAATACCGTTAATTTCTTTAAAATATATATCTTCAACCGTCATTCCCTGACCACGTGTAAATCCAATAGCAGCTTTCGACCATTCCCCATTTTCAGTTAAGGCAATTTTCTTTGCTGGTCCTTTTGCTTCTTCATGAAGGTCTTCCTGTGCTTCAGAAACACCCTGTATTAATACCGCTAACCTTCTTGGGGTAGAAAAAGTTTGCACATCATCAAAGTTAATTTTCTTATCTTGCAGCCAGGCTTGCATTTTTTCCGCAAGTTGTTGAATTGAACTTGTTACAAATCTAGCAGGCATTTCCTCTAGGCCAATTTCTAATAACAAATCACGTTTACTCATGGCTGTTCTCCTCCTTCGCCATCAAAATTGGAAAACCTAATTTTTCGCGTTCTTCATAGAAGGTCTTTGCTACTTTTCTAGCTAGGTTTCGGCACCGGCCAATATACCCTGTTCTTTCTGTAACAGAGATCGCTCCTTTTGCATCTAGAAGATTGAAGGCATGAGAACATTTTAGAACATAATCATATGCAGGATGTACAAGCCCTTCCTCCATTTGTCGATGCGCTTCTTTTTCATAGATAGTAAAAAGATTAAAAAGCATGTCCGTGTCGGAAGTTTCAAACGTATACTTTGAATGTTCATATTCCGGTTGAAGGAAGATATCTCTGACTGTAAAACCATCTGTCCATTCTAAGTCAAATACATTTTCTTTATCCTGAATGTAGGAAGCTAGTCTTTCTATTCCGTATGTAATCTCAACTGATACTGGTTTACACTCCAGACCGCCTACTTGTTGGAAGTAGGTGAACTGCGTAATTTCCATCCCATCTAACCAAACTTCCCAGCCTAATCCAGCACAACCCAGTGAAGGGTTTTCCCAGTTATCTTCAACGAAACGGATATCATGTTCTAATGGATTGATCCCCAAAGCTCGCAATGAATCCAAATATAACTCCTGGATATTGTCAGGTGAAGGTTTCATAATCACTTGAAATTGGTGATGCTGATAAAGCCTGTTTGGATTTTCCCCATAACGACCGTCAGCAGGGCGACGGGAAGGTTCAACATAAGCAACGTTCCATGGTTCAGGTCCAATCGCCCGCAAGAACGTATAAGGGCTCATAGTGCCCGCCCCTTTTTCCACATCGTACGCTTGCATAAGAATACAACCTTGATCAGACCAATGCTTTTGCAGTGTTAAAATCATATTTTGAATGTTCATCATCTACCATCCTTTCATTTATTTTTCCACAGCACAAAAAACTCTCATCTCTATGCTGTAGAAGCATAGGGACGAGAGTTACCCGCGGTTCCACCCTATTTGCTGCAAGAAGCAGCCACTTTATATGCCTGTAAATTCGGCGATTGCTCAGGAACGCCCTTCCTTAACATTCTATTTCCCAGCTTGCACCATCCTGGGATCGCTTGTATAGAGGCTGCTAAGTACTCTTTTCCATCAACGCAATATTCATTTTAATTTAATTTAATTTGAATCATAGCTAAAAAAAATCACATTGTCAATATTATTGTCTTAAATTGTCTAATTGATTCATTTGATTAAGGAACTTTTTTGTTTTCAATTGCAATCCAGAGTATTCATCATAGTAGGCTGAAATAACCCGCTTTAATTCTCTCTTTGTTTCTTCCTTAACGGAGATATTTCCTAATCTTGATAAGTCAATGTAATAAAACAATCTAAGAAGTTTAACTGTCGCTTGCGAAATTTTAAAATGATAAGGATCTTTATGCAGACATCTATGACATATAAGGCCGTTTTCTCTTATCGAAAACGAGAAATTACCATCTCCACTGCCGCATACAGCACATTTATTAAGAACAGGATATAAACCAATTGTGTTTAACATTTTCATTTCAAAAATATTGGTCAATATTTCTGGGTCATAGCCCTCATTTATATAATTAAGTGTTTGGTGGACTAGTTCGAACAAAAAAGGATTTGGCTTCTTTTCTTCGCAAGATTTATCAGTTAAATCAACAATATAGCTGGCATAGGCTGTAAGAAATATATCTTCCTTTATATGACGCATGGAGGATATCATATCACCCTGCTGCAATCCTCCTAGTCCCTTTCCTCTTTGAACAAGGAAATATCCATATGTAAAAGGTTGGGTGATAGCAGCCAGCCTGCTATTCGGCTTTTTAGCTCCACGCGCCATCACACCAACCTTGCCCCACTCACGTGTATATAAAGTAACAACTTTATTTGTTTCACCATAATGGTTTGTGCGAATTACGATGCCTTCACATTTTTCAAGCATCTGCTTGGTCACCATCCTGTTCACAGGACAAAAACCTAGAGATATGGAAACTCCTCTGCTAGTTCTGCATCGTGGTCATCGGGTATTTCTTGATTCTCCTTCTCTAATTCCTTAAAAAGAAGATACATGTCAATATTACCTGTTTGCGAAAACACTTTCCAGGTAAAATCTAACATCAAAAATCCCACCTTTCAAATTTTCGACTAGCATTTCTATCCCAAATCCTTACCTTTATCTTAGCCCTGTCTTATTGAATTCATGAGACGAAAATATTGTAAATCAAAAACGTGCATAATTTTGAACAACCATTAATATTTTAAAAGGGTGTGAGATACATCAATATTCATCTTCACGAAAGCCAAAATCTCTTAGTTGTGACATACGATTTCGCCAATCCTTTTGCACCTTAACCCATAATTCTAGAAATACCTTTGATCCTAGAAGATTTTCAATATCAATACGTGCTCGTTTACCAATTTCCTTTAACATACTGCCTTGTTTTCCAATGATGATTCCTTTTTGCGAGTCTCTCTCAACAATAACAGTAGCCATTACATGAACAACATCTCTTTCGCCGTCACGTTCCATTTTTTCAATAACAACCGCTAAGGAGTGAGGAATCTCTTCCCTGGTTAAATGCAGCGCTTTCTCCCGGATAAGTTCAGAAACGATAAACCTTTCTGGATGATCTGTCACTTGATCAGCTGGATAGAACTGCGGGCCCTCAGGTAGGTATTTTTTTATTTGTTCAAGTAGTTTTTCTACATTATTCCCTTGTAATGCAGATATCGGGACGATTTCAGCAAAAGGATACTTTTCCTTATAAGAATCTATTAGTGAGATTAATTGTTCAGGATGGATTTGGTCTATCTTATTGATAACAAGAAAAATTGGAGTTTTTACCGATTGAAATTTTTCAATGATAAATTCTTCTCCACGTCCAAACCCTTCTTCTGCATTAACCATGAATAAAACGATATCAACTTCTTTTAAAGTATTCTGCGCAACCTTCATCATAAAGTCGCCAAGTCGATGCTTCGGCTTATGGATACCTGGTGTATCAATAAAAATTAACTGTGCATCATCTGTCGTTAAAACGCCTTGGACTTTGTTTCGCGTTGTTTGTGGTTTATCACTCATAATGGCGATCTTTTGCCCAATGACACGATTAAGGAAAGTTGATTTTCCCACATTAGGCCTGCCAATAATCGATATAAACCCTGATTTATGCTGATTTTGATTACTTTGTTCCTTATTCATTTAAGTCCTCCGGTGAAAAAGCTCCAGGGAGTAATTCTTCTACTGTTAATTCTTTTATATCCCCTTTTAAGTTCGTCAAAACGACTTTCATGTCTTTTGGGCACAATTCTGAAATGACTTGGCGACATGCTCCACACGGCGCAACTGGGCCATCTGTATCTGCAATAACTGCCAACATTGCAAACTCTCGATCTCCTTCAGAATAAGCCTTAAATAATGCAGTTCTTTCTGCACAGTTCGCCATGCTATAGGCAGCGTTTTCAATATTACAGCCTCGATACACTTTGCCATCTGTTGTCAGAAGTGCTGCACCTACTTGGAATTTAGAGTATGGAACATAAGCTTTTTCTCTTGCTAATTTTGCTTCTTGTATCAAATTTCCGAGATCCAAAAAGATTCTTCCTTTCCTTAGAAGACTACCGCTTCTTTTATTTTACCTTAATCATCTTATCATTTCATCGTTTGTTGCAAAAATGTAATAAATAAGTTTGAATTTTCTAATAATTATTCTTTCCTTTTCAAAGAAAGATATTGTCATTTTACTGTTTTTTAGTTCATGATTCAAATTTCATGAAAAAAGAAGGAGAACTGCTTTTGTAAGAGTTCTCCTTTAAATAAGTCTCGGCAGAAATATAATCATTCCAACAATTACGGACAGGATCGCATAAATAAATACAGCTCCTGCAGCCAGGTCTTTTGCTTGCTTCGCCAATGGATGATACTCTTTCGTAACTAAGTCTACAACCCTTTCAATCGACGAGTTGATTAATTCTAGGGAAAAGACACCCCCAATAGCGATTAACACAAAAAGCCATTCTGTGGCAGTAATTTTTGTTATCAAACCAAGAAGAATTACTGCAATTGAAACGGAAAAATGGATTCTCATATTCCTTTCTTCTGCTAAAGCTGTTTTTATGCCCTTTAACGCATATTGAAATGAATGAATAACTCCTTTTGCCCTAAATGGACGCCTATCTTTGTAGTCCGAATTCATCTAAGATAACCCTTTGTCGTTCGAACATAATTTTCTCTTCTTCTTCTACCATATGATCATAGCCTAAAAGATGAAGGAAGCCGTGAACAACCAGAAATCCAAGTTCCCGGTCGAATGAATGTCCGTATTCTTTCGCCTGTTCTTCAGCCTTCGCTAACGAAACAATGATATCCCCTAATACCCTTGGCATTCCGCTTCCGCTGACTTCAATTTCCCCCTCACCCATTTCCTCTAGTGCGAAGGAAATTACATCTGTAGGCTGATCTTTATCTCTATATTGTTTATTAATTTCATGAATCCTTTCATTCGTAACAAATGTAACAGAAACCTCACTTTCAGATTCCACTCCCTCTTGATCGGCAGCGTAATTTAAGAGTCTCTCAAGGTTCTGAATTTGCGTTTGATCTAATTGTTCTGTTTCATCTAAAAAGTCTATATTTAAACTCATGCCTGTTTCACCTTCTGTTTTGACATTTCTGGATACTCAATACGTGAATGGAAAATTCCCTTCAAAGTTTCACAAAATGTATTTGCAACGATTTCCAGTTCCTTTAACGTTAAGTCACATTCATTTAATTGCCCATCTTGCAGACGATCGGCAATAATATTCCGAACCAATCCTTCAATTTTCTCCGGGTTCGGGCTTGACATCGAGCGCACCGCTGCCTCAACACTGTCAGCAATTCCAATGATAGCCGTTTCCTTTGTCTGCGCTTTCGGTCCAGGATAACGATAATCCTTTTCGTCAACTTCCAGCCCATTTTGCTGGGCTTTATGGTAAAAGAACTTTAGCAGCGTCGTTCCATGATGTTGTTCCGCTATATCAATAATCTCCTTTGGAAGACGGTATTTACGCAGTATTTCCGCCCCTTCAACGGCATGTGCAATTATAATATTTTTACTTGTCTGCGGCGGCAAGCGGTCATGTGGATTATCAATATTCATTTGGTTTTCGATAAAAAACTGCGGTCGATTCGTTTTACCAATATCATGATAATAACACCCCACTCTAGCCAATAAACCATTCGCACCAATCGCTTCACAAGCTGATTCCGATAAATTCGCAACCATCACACTGTGATGATAAGTGCCGGGTGCTTCAGTGAGAATTTTGCGTATCAAAGGATGGTTAGGGTTTGAAAGCTCAATCAGCCTCATTGTTGACAGTATCCCAAATCCCGCTTCAAAAAAAGGAAGCAGTCCCATCGTTAGTACTGCAGATGTAATCCCTGAAATAAACGCAGCTAAAAAATGGAAGGAGTATTCGAGCGCATTATATTGTCCATTTTTCATAAGAACTAACGAAAAAATGACCACAAGGTTTACAAAAGAAATAAAAACTCCCGCTTGCAATATCTTTGCCCGCTGGTTTTGCTTGCTTAAATATAAAACTGCGGCAATTCCACTGCACAGCATGTAAATTCCCACTTCTACATTTAAAGAACTGGTAATTCCCTGATTAAACATGATACTTCCACAGATAGCCATAATAGCGGTCCACAATAGGGCTATTCTCTCATCAATCAAAATTCTGATTAACATAGCTCCCATCGCTGCCGGAAAGACATATCCTATCTCTGAGTATTCAATTTGCTGCATTAAGCTGATTCCTTTTAACAGAATAATTGAAAGGAGAAAAATAATACTAAACAGCAATAAGTAAGTCTGTTTCGTTTCGGACTTTACATTCATTTCATAGAAATAATAGTACAAGGCACCTAGCAGGATCCCAATTAGCAAGAGAAGACCGATAAAAGGCAAATAAGAGTTCTCATTATCCAATAGGCCTACTAATTCTAGCTGCCGGTAAATTTCGCGATTAATGAGCTGGTTCTCTTCCACAATGATCTGTCCCTGGAGAATCTTTACAGGGTCTACACTTTCTCTAGCCTGCTGCCTCAGTTCCTGTGTTGCTTCGACATCGAAGAACTCATTTTGCATAATGGCATAGCGCCCTAATTCTACAGCAGCATTTTTCAAACCTGTATCTAAGTTCGTATACTTTAATTCTTCCTCAACTCTTTTTTTGCCATTCTCAACCTGGTCTGCCGATATCGTGTTTCTCATAATGTTGTGAATAGCCGTAACAGTTAGATCTTTGGCTATTCCTAAGTTTTCCGGCGACGCGGTTACAAGACTTAAAAAAGTTGAATCAGAAACGGCCTCCGCCACATCAACTGTTAATTTCTCCTTCAGCATCGTTACCTTCTCAGCAGAGGTTGGCGGATCATTCTTAGAAAACTCATTGTCTTCGGATGCGTTTTCTGGTTTCATGGCATTCTCTATATCCCTGTTGACTTCTATAGCAGAATCAAAGATTGATGTAATCAAATCAACCCGGTTTTCATTGATCTCCGTCTTTAATACATATACATCCTTCACCTGTGCTTCTGCTTCTTCTTTCTTTCTTTCCGTACTCTCTTTATCCGAAACCGTTACGGGGGAACGAATCGTTTCCGTCGCTACAGAAAATAAGTTTAAATTGAGTTTTTCTGGTTTTACATTGTTATACATCGATAGATATAGCACAATACCCAGCATTATAAATAGCAGTACACGAAAAAATGTTACATCTAATAAATTTCGAACCTTGGCCAATTGTTGTTGCAGCTTATCCATTTTGACCCCTCCTATCTTGGCAAATATTGGTCAGATAAGCAAGTATTAAGAGTATTACCTATATTATGTAAAAATCATAACAGGTTTCCTGATAAGTTTCATCCTAAAAAAATAGTAACACAACTAGATAGCAAAAAGCCCATTTTGATAAAAACAAAAATAACAACAGAACAATTTGACAGAATTATGAAGGAATCGCTGTAAATCCCCTCACTCGTTCACATCGAAAAACCGCTTGGAATATCCAAACGGTTCATTTTAATTATTGCTTTCGTAAGCTTGTATAATTTTCGCAACTAATGGATGCCGGACAACATCGCCTTGTTCGAAGAATATAAATCCGATTCCTTTCACACCTTGCAGGATCCTTTCTGATTCTATTAAACCTGATTGAACTCCTTTTGGTAAATCAACCTGAGTTTTGTCTCCTGTAATAACCATCTTTGACCCAAAACCAAGCCGTGTCAGGAACATTTTCATTTGCGCTTTAGTGGTGTTTTGCGCTTCGTCCAAAATGACATAGGCATCATCTAATGTACGCCCTCTCATATAGGCTAATGGAGCAATTTCAATTATACCTCTTTCAATAAGCCTTGATGTATGTTCAACTCCCAAAATATCATGCAAAGCATCATATAAAGGACGCAGGTACGGATCCACTTTCTCTTTAAGATCCCCTGGCAAAAATCCAAGACTTTCTCCCGCTTCCACAGCAGGCCTCGTCAAAATAATTCGTTTTACAAAACCATTTCTTAAAGCATTGACTGCCATTACGACGGCTAAATACGTCTTTCCGGTCCCCGCTGGTCCAATCCCAAATACAAGATCCTTTTTTTTCATTGCCGCAATGTATTGCTGCTGACCAAGCGTTTTAACCCGGATTGATTTCCCTTTAGCATTCTTTGTAATTTCTTCATCAAAAATATCCTTAAAGTATTCCAATGTTCCTTTTTTAGCCATTTGAATCGCATACATGACATCACGTCCACCTATGCCAATTCCTTTTCTAATAAGGTGAACAAGCTGTTCAATAATCCTGTTTGCAAGTTCAACAGATTCTTCTGTCCCTGAGACCTGAATATTTTCTCCTCTTGTGACAACCGATACATTCAGTTCATCTTCGATCATTTTTAGATTGGCATCGGAATTTCCTAATATCGCCAACGCTTCATTTGGATTTTCTAATTGGACACTAATGGTTTTCAAATCTTCTGTCATTCCGACTCTCCTTGAATTATTGGATATGCTTTTGCAATATTTTCTATCACTTGGAAATGCATTGATAAATATACTTTACCATTCTGAATTCTATGGTGCAAAACATTTTCCCCTTTAATAGTAGCATCTTCAGGGAGAAGGTTTTTTATATCTTTTCTCGCCATTTCTTTTGCCACGTCAATCGCTTCTTCTTTTGTATAAACTCTTGTGATATCTTCACTTTCTCTATACGTATCATGCACATAATGTATAGGCAGTTTCCATTTCAAAAATTTAAATTGTTTTTCATTTTTTTCTTTTTCAAAATCAGGATAAGATACCTTGCCAAAACCCCAAATAGGTATTGACATATCACCGACCTTTATAAAATGCTTTTCTTCCTCATTGCCATTAAATACTTTAAAGTTGCTTTTTAATGGGAGGACAACCTGAGACTTGTACCATGTTTCGCCAAAAATTTCTCCTTTTGCCGAAACAGACTTTTCTTCCCCTTCTTTTCCAATCTGACCAGAGACTAAGAGCTGACCAGGTTTTACATGGTCATTAACGGAAACGACTGGCTGTCCTTCCTCCACAAACATATCAACAATCACTGCTTTTTTCGTCGCAAGTAAATTCTGAGGTCCAAATTGTTCAGGTTTTTCCGGTTCATTTTTTTCCACTACTTGAAGATGATAAGTTGTCCCTTGAACCTCTACTCCAATCCACGTAATACTGCTGACTCCGTTGGTTATTTTTCTCTGTATTGATTCTGGGTCATCAACTAAAAATTGGAGCTTCCCTTTCTTAACACCAATCTCATCAAGTTGTTTTCTAATTTCATATTCTGTTGCAGGGTCCGCCCCTTTTATCTCAATTCCCCAAATCATATTGGACAACAGAAAAACAATGACAAGGAAAGTTCCTCCTCCAATCAAGAATCCGCTATTTTTTAACAGCCTTTTCATCAAGAATGGGAGGCCTGTCCGTGCAAGGAACTCAATTTTACAATCTGAGTTCCTTGCTTCATGTCTAAGGTTATGAATATCTTCTAATGAAATTTGAAAAGTTACAGCGGCTGTCCCATGTCTCTTGACATTCCAAATCAATATATCACTTCTAGTGAGGGCATTGATGAACCTTTCAAGCCCTTTCCCCGATACTTTAACTGTCACATATCCCGAGTATAAATGAATCCATTGGTTTCTCATTTTCTGCCTCCAGCACGTTCAAAATTTATTGATGAATGAATTTGATCAATTACTGTAAGCCTATTTATCATCATTTAGGTAGATCACCTGCTCAATTTTTCCTTCGAGCAAAATTTCCTCAGGCAGGATCGTTTTTATGACAAAAGCTTTTCCCTTCACTAAGAGCTGACCTTGTTTTAATAGGAGCCTTAGCTCTTTATCTGAGAACGCAATAAGCCCACGGTGATTTTCAATGTAAATGTGTAATTGACCAACCATCGTTATGCGGGGTAGATCCATCATGACATCTTGAGGAAGTTCCATTTGTTTCGTCATCCAGCTTTTTATTTGTTGTCCCCACTTTTTTGCCATAAAAAAAGAACCCCCTTTCATCTCATATTTATGAGACAAAAGAAGGTTCTAGCACTTCTTTTTGCTGTAGAAACAATCATTCCCTTTAGGAAAGTTATTCTAATACCACCTATTATTTCATTGATCGATGTGGTTTCTTTGCTCTTGGCGGACCCAGAATTTCTGACCATACAATCGCCTCAGCTACCTTTTCCTTTTCAATCAGGAAGGCCTTTTCAGAATAAGAAGCTTCAGGCTTTTTCCTTTGTTGATTTAATCGGCTTACCGACGCTGCTCTTTCCGCTTTTTCTGATGCTCTTCTCTGTTTATCTTTCAGTTCAGCTAATTGAGCTTCTGCACGCTTCTTCTTTTCGCTATATATTTCCTCAATATTACTGATCGCAGGTTCAGCATCAGCAATGACCTCTGGTTCTTTTTTCAAGTCCTCAAAGGAAGGAAACGGGATATTTTCGACGAAAGGCTTAGCCGTATCTGTTTTTGTTTTCTTCTTGCTTTTTCCTTTATTAAAAAGGGAGGAAATAACCCATATGACAATTATAGGAATCAGAGGGTTTTCAAACAATAATTCCAAGGCAGAACCTCTCCCTTCTGTTAGCAGGCTAGCTTAACTTAGTTTTGTTTTTTGTCATCCTTATCACCTGTGATTTTACCAATCGAGTCTCTCATATCTGTATCCGCTGAAATATTTTGGATATTCATATAATCCATTACCCCGATATTTCCGGAACGAAGTGCTTCGGCCATCGCTTGAGGTACCGTTGCTTCCGCTTCCACTACTTTCGCTCTCATTTCTTCCACTCGAGCCTTCATTTCCTGTTCTTGCGCTACAGCCATAGCACGGCGTTCTTCTGCTTTTGCTTGGGCAATCTTCTTATCTGCTTCTGCTTGCTCGGTTTGAAGTTCGGCACCAATGTTCTTGCCGATATCTACATCCGCAATATCAATGGATAGAATTTCAAAAGCAGTTCCAGCATCCAGTCCTTTCGCTAGGACAGTCTGTGAAATCATATCAGGGTTTTCTAAAACTTTTTTATGATTGTCAGACGAACCGATGGTTGAGACAATCCCTTCCCCTACACGTGCAACAATTGTTTCTTCACCAGCTCCACCAACTAAACGATCGATGTTTGCCCTTACCGTTATTCTTGCCTTCGCTTTAACCTCAATCCCATCCATCGCTACACCAGCAATAAATGGAGTCTCAATGACTTTTGGATTTACACTCATTTGAACAGCTTCGAGTACATCACGACCTGCTAAATCAATGGCAGCACAACGTTCAAAGCTTAATTCGATATTTGCCCGGTGGGCAGCAATTAAAGCATTAACAACTCTGTCTACATTTCCTCCAGCAAGATAGTGGCTTTCTAATTGATTCGTCGTCACATTAAGTCCAGCTTTGTGTGCCTTAATTAACGGATTAATGACTCGGCTGGGAATAACACGGCGGAGTCTCATCCCGACCAGTGTGAAAATACTTACTCTGACACCCGCTGCTAATGCTGATATCCACAGCATTACAGGTACAAAAGTTAACAATATAGCAATGAATACGATTCCAAGTACTACAGCAATTAATAAAAATGCTCCCGAAGGGGTAATAGTCATTATTTTTCCTCCTGATTTCTTTTATCTAAATTTTTTATTTCACGTACAACAATTCTTGAACCTTCAACTTTAACAATTCTAACTAAGGCGCCTTTTTGTATAAACGCACCCTCACTGACGACATCGATACGTTCATCTTTGATTAGTACCGTACCTGATGGACGCAATGCAGTAACTGTGCAGCCTTCTAATCCAATTAAATCAGTACGATTCAAGTTTGACACATAACCGCTCTCAGTACTAGTTGAATCCGTTAGAATCAATTTCTTAAATATTTTCATTTTTTTACCAAACACCTTTACCATAAGGATGGATGCTAAAATGGAAATCCCTATCGCAATAAGCAGGGAAACTCCCATATGAACAACATTATCGGTTGCTAAAAATAAACTTCCTAATATGGCCACTGCACCTAGTATTCCCGCTATCCCTCCTGGAAGGAATAATTCTAATATGAGTAACCCAATCCCAACTACAAATAAAATAATGGTCTCGTACCCTGCAAGTCCAGCTACTAAGTGTCCATAGAAAAACAGCAATAGAGCAGATAAACCCATGAATCCAGGAATGCCAAAACCTGGTGAATATAGTTCAAGGACAAGTCCGAGGCTTCCTACTGATAATAAAATAGGAATGACAACCGGATGCGTAATAAATCTGGCAATCTTCTCGGCAAAGCTTTCATCCACAGCACGAATTTCAGCATTAGAGTAACCAAGCTTATCAATTAATTCATCGAGGCTTGACACGGTACCTTCAGAATATCCAACTTCCAACGCCTGATCAGCAGTAAGGGTTAATAATTTGCCGCTTGGTGCTCCATATTCTGGTATATCCACTTCAGCATCAGCCATTGCAAGAGCATATTGTGGATCACGTCCATTTTGTTCTGCAGCGCCTTTCATTGCGCTTAACCAATAAGATTGGGCTTTTTGATCTGCAGCATTCCCTTGTTGATCAATAACAGCTGCAGCCCCCATCGTTGATCCCGGTACCATATAGATCTCATCAGTATTCAAAGAGATAAACGCACCTGCTGACAGCGCATCCTTATTTATAAATGAAATGGTCTTAATTTTTGTTGAAGTGAGCAGTCTCCCAATTTCTCCCGCTGCATCGACAGCACCACCAGGAGTATTAATTTCAAAAATAATAGCACTTGCTTTATCTTGTTCAGCTAACTCGATGGACCTTTCCAAAAATGCGGAAAGACCCTTTTCCACTGTTTCCTCAAGTGGAACAACATAGATAATTTCATTATTAGCATTGCCTTTAAACGGTAACAGCGTGAGAAGAACTCCCGCAATCAATAAGATAGCAAAATACAAGTATCTTCGCTTTATTCCATGGGACATCTTTTAACCTCCTTTCGATTTCATCATTGATACTAGTACTACGAAAGATATTGTAAAAGGTTTCACGATTATTAGTATTTATTCCCCACCATTATATCCCAGATAACGAAAATTACTATAATAAAAAGACCGCAGGGATTTTTCCTGCGGTCTTTTTTTTAGTTCTTCTTATTATGAAAGGTGTTGTTGTACAAGTTTATTAACTAGCGATCCGTCTGCTTTACCTTTAACTTTTGGCATAATAGCAGCCATCACTTTACCCATTTCTGCTTTAGAAGCAGCACCTATTTCATTAATTGTTTCTTGAACAATTTGAGATAGCTCTTCTTCTGAAAGCTGCTCAGGCATATACTCCTCGACATACTGTAATTCAGTACGTATTTTGTCAACCAAGTCTTCACGACCTGCCTTTTCAAATTCATGGAGGGAGTCCTTGCGTTGTTTTACTTCGCGAGAAAGGACAGTCAACTCTTGTTCTTCGGATAACTCTTGTCCGAGTTTAATTGCTTCATTTTGAATGGAAGCTTTTATCATCCGAATCACGGTGAGCTTTTCTTTTTCTTTGTTTTTCATCGCTTGTTTCATATCTTGATTTAAACGCTCGAGAAGACTCAATCAATTACACCCTCTCTTAAAACTTACGTTTTCTTGCAGCTTCTGACTTTTTCTTACGTTTTACACTAGGCTTTTCGTAGAATTCGCGCTTTCTAGCTTCTTGTAAAGTACCAGTTTTTGACACTGAACGTTTGAAGCGACGAAGAGCATCTTCAAGCGATTCGTTTTTACGAACGACGGTTTTAGACATTCTCTTTCCCTCCCTCCGAACACAACACACTTACACCACACATGAAAATCATGTACTTTGCAATTATAATATAAGGTTGATACAAGGTCAACACTAATCTCCTTTTCCTTTTAAATATGCTGCTAAATTTTTATGAAAAATTAACCATTATAAACGATAATATTGCGCATGTCACTGTATTCACCACCATATATTGAAATGGAGGAGAGATGGACATGCTGCATCTACTATTATTTGTCATTTTCATTATTCTATTTATTTTAGGAATGACTTTTTTAAGAACAGGTTTATACAACGCTTCAGCAGAATCTCTGCAAGCATGGCTTGTAAAATTGACTGATACACCGTTGAAAGGCTTCATAGCAGGAATAATCGTCACAGGGATCCTTCAAAGCAGTTCAGCTGTTATGGTCATCACGATCGGATTAATCGCGGCTAAAATCCTAAGTTTTCCGCAATCGATAGGAATTATCTTAGGAACAAATATCGGGACAACTTTTACTACAGAATTTATCACATTTAACATAGATTCCCTGCTTATACCAATGGCGATTATTGGGGCTATTTGTATCCTTTGCAATCCATTGCCGATAAAAAGCTTAGGTTTTATTTTCCTTGGACTATCATCTGTATTTACAGCTATGAATGGGTTTGAAGCATCTGCAGCACCTATTGCATCTCTTTCATTACTTAAGGATTCATTTGAAGTATTAAATAGCAGTCATATTATAAGTATCTTTGCTGGTTCCATTCTAACTGCTATCATTCAGTCAAGCACTGCCGCTACCGGTATCGTAATGGGCTTTCTCTCTAGCCATATTCTTCATTTGGATACAGGAATTGCATTGGTCCTTGGTGCAAATATCGGTACATGCATGACGGCCTATATTGCTAGTATTGGCAGTGGCAGAGAAGCCAAATTATGCGCCTATGCTCATATTTGGTTAAACGTCTTGGGAGTTTTACTATTTTTTCCTTTTATTAACATGTTAACAGAGCTTGCCGGTTA
The DNA here is from genome assembly GCF_900156875.1 of Robertmurraya dakarensis. Classification (GTDB taxonomy): domain Bacteria; phylum Bacillota; class Bacilli; order Bacillales; family Cytobacillaceae; genus Robertmurraya; species Robertmurraya dakarensis. Next base: position 2,280,573 of record NZ_LT707409.1, read on the forward strand.
TTTATCATCTTATCCAGAAACTCAATTAGCTCATATCAGTGTCATATTTAATTGTTTAAGTTCCATTATCATTTTGCCTTTCGCAAAATCATTTGGTGAACTCATCGAAAAAACACATGGCGGTACATAAAAAATGCCGGAATCTCTCCGGCATTTTTTTAATAATCTTCAGTTGAAGTCAGTCCTTGTACAATAGCAATCCCAGAGCTTGCTCCGATGCGGGTTGCACCAGCTTCAATCATTTTAGCCGCATCTTCTGCACTGCGGACGCCGCCAGACGCTTTTACACCCAGTTCAGGTCCAACAGTTTTTCTCATTAATGCTATATCTTCGACCGAAGCACCGCTTGTAGAGAAACCTGTAGAGGTCTTAACAAAGTCTGCGCCAGCTTTAACAGATAATTGACATGCACGAACCTTTTCTTCATCCGTCAGAAGAGATGTTTCAATAATGACTTTTGTTATAGCTTTTCCTTTAGCTGCTTCCACAACCGCACGAATATCTTTTTCAACAGCCTCGTCATTTCCATCTTTCAGTGCACCAATATTAATCACCATATCCACTTCAGTTGCGCCATTTTCAATAGCATTTTTTGTCTCGAAAGCTTTTGTTTCTGAAGTAGTTGCACCCAGCGGAAACCCAATAACTGTACATACCTTTACCTCACTGCCCCTTAAAAGCTCACTCGCAGTTTTAACCCATGTTGGATTTACACAAACAGATGCAAATGAATACTCTTTTGCCTCTTCACATAGTTTTTCAATTTGTCCTTTTTGGGCTTCTGCCTTTAAAAGAGTATGATCAATGTAACTTGCAATATTTTTTACCATAAAGGAAGCTCCTTTCGACGCGAAAAATTAGATGTACGTACCTCTTATCATCATATCATTGACATTTACTTTAATCGAGATTATTTTTTGTTATTTGTGATAAAACTAACCATATATTTTAGAAGAATAAAAAGGGAACCACATCTGAGTATGCAGTTCCCGAAGTACCTATATCGCAGCTTCCTTAATATCGTATTGGTCATCGATTAACCGCACAAACTCTCCTTCATTGTAAGGATAGCCAGGCTTCGTCAATTTAACCTTAACAATTTTGCCGACCATTTGTTCTGTCGCTTGAAATACCACTTTTAAATAATTGTCTGTATAGCCTTCGTAAAGACCACTGTCAGGGTCATTCTTAAATCTTTCTTCAGGAATGACTTCAAGTACTTCATTCTCAAATTGTGAAGCATATTCTTTTGCTAATTGATCAGATAACGTGATCAAACGGTGGACACGTTCATTTTTAACATCTTCATCAATTTGGTCTTCCATTCTCGCTGCTGGTGTTCCTGTACGCTTTGAATATGGGAAAACATGAAGTTCAGAAAATTTATGTTCCTTAATGAAGTTATATGTCTCCATAAATTCTTCTTCTGTTTCTCCTGGGAAGCCCACAATAACATCAGATGTAACCGCAAGACCCGGTAGAGCTTCTTTCAAACGTTCTAATCTTTCAGAGAAGAACTCCATCGTATACTTACGTCTCATTCTTTTTAAAACCGTATTAGAAGCAGACTGAATCGGTATATGCAGATGTCTCACGATAATATTAGATTGATTGATCACTTCAATGACTTCATCTGTGATTTGGCTCGCTTCTATAGAAGAAATACGAAGGCGTTTTAATCCAGTTACATTTGCTTCTAAGTCTCTTAAAAGACTGGCAAGATTATAATCCTTCATATCCTCACCATAACCGCCGGTATGAATTCCCGTTAAGACAATCTCTTTGTATCCAGCATCAACAAGCTGTTGAGCTTGGCGGATAACCTCCTCCGGATCTCTTGATCTCATTAACCCGCGTGCCCAAGGAATGATACAAAACGTGCAGAAGTTATTACAGCCTTCTTGGATTTTTAAAGATGCTCTTGTACGATCTGTAAAAGCCGGCACATCAAGCTCTTCATAAACACGGTTCTTCATAATATTTCCTACCGCATTAATCGGCTCTCTTTCAGCCTTATATTGTTCAATATATTCGAGCATCTTCACTCGGTCCTGTGTACCTACAACAATATCCACTCCTGGAATTGCCATAATTTCGGCAGGAGATGTTTGAGCGTAGCAGCCGGTAACACAAATTACCGCATCAGGATTTTTGCGGATTGCTCGTCTTATCACTTGACGGCTTTTTTTATCACCTGTGTTAGTAACTGTACATGTGTTAATAATATAAACATCGGCTGTTGATTCAAAATCAGTACGTTCGTAGCCTTCTTCTTTGAATAGCTGCCAGATTGCCTCTGTTTCGTAATGATTAACCTTACAACCTAATGTATGAAATGCAACGGATGGCATTCATCTTCACCTCATTAATTCAAAATGATAGGAAACAGCTGCTAAAGCGTATAACGGCGCTGTTTCTGTTCTTAATATCCTAGGGCCTAAACTACATGATTCGAAATCGTTCTCTTTCAGAAGTGCTACTTCCTCTTGGTCAAGTCCGCCTTCTGGTCCGAACACCAGCAGAAGAGATTGTCCCTTCTCCATTCTTGATAATGTCGAATTTAGAATCGACGTCTCCCCTTGTTTAGCATCTTCTTCAAAAGCGACTAATTTGAAATCGTAGCTCCTGCTTAATTGGAGAAGTGATTTCAGATTAACAGGGGTATTCACTTCTGGAATCAGTTGACGATGCGACTGCTCAGCTGCTTCCTTCGCAATCCTTTGCCATCTCTCAACCTTCTTAGCCGCTTTTTTTTCGTCCCACTTCACAATCGAACGAGCTGCAGTAAAAGGGATAAATTTGGATGCCCCAAGTTCTGTTCCTTTTTGTATGACCCACTCAAGCTTATCCCCTTTAGGCAGTCCATTCGCGATCGCAACTTTAATCGGTAATTCTACCGACTCATCTTCCCATTTTATAACTTTTGCAACGACTTGTTCATCGGTAATTTCTGCTATTGAACAAAGAGCGCTTTTTTCGTTATACGCGCAAATAATTTCATCCCCTGTTTTCAGCCTCATAACATTCACGATATGGTGTCTGTCTTCATGAGATAGAAAAAATTGATCATCCTTGAATGTTTCGACAAAGTATCGCTGCATCCGCTACACCTACTTAAATGAGATAATAAATTAAAAGGGATAAACTATCCCTCTACATTTTTTTGGCAATAAATGCCACCCAATCCTCCATTTGGATTGTTTCAACCATAACAAAGCCTGCGGACAAGATGGCGTCCTTTACCTCTTGTTTTTTTTGTTGGATGATTCCCGATGTAATAAAGTATCCGTTCTTTTTAACAAGCCTTGCCGCATCCTCCGTAAATCGCAAAATAACTTCGGCTAAAATATTTGCTACAATAATATCAACTTGTGTGTCGATCCCGTCCAGAAGATTGTTCTGCTCTACCGTTACTACATCGTCGACTTTATTTAGCTTGATGTTCATTCTTGCAGATTCAACTGCCACTTCATCCAGATCCAGCGCTTGTACATTCTTTGCTCCGAGCATAGCACCTGCAATACTTAATACACCTGAACCTGTCCCTACATCGATTATAACGTCATCTTTTTTAACAGTACGCTCTAATGCCTGAATACTCATGACTGTTGTTGGATGTGTTCCCGTACCAAATGCCATTCCAGGATCAAGTTCGATAATCAGTTCATCACTAGAAAAGGGCTGATACTCTTCCCACGTCGGAACGATCGTAAACTTCTCCGAAATTTTCACGGGATGATAGTATTTCTTCCAAGCGGTTGCCCACTCTTCTTCTTTTACCTCATGTAATGTCACCGTATTGCGGCCAATATCGATTTGATAGAGAATGAGGTTATTGATGGATTCCTTTATCGCTTCAACTGTTTCAGCCAGAAAACTGTTATGGGGTAAATATGCCTTCACAATCACCCCTTCTTCGGGATAATCGTCAGGATTGAGTTGGTAGATTTCTCCAAATTGGTCTTCCCTTTCCTTCTTTAGCTCAAATGGATCCTCGATAACAACTCCACTTGCTCCTGCTTCATGCAAAATATTTGATATCGGTTCAATTGCTTCATTTGTTGTATGAATGGATATTTCAGACCATCTCATTTCTACCAACTCCGTTTCTTCTATTCACCTTTAAAGGCTCTTTTTACTTTAGAGAAAAAACCCTCTTCTTGTTCTCCTCTTGGACTATTCCCGCTAATCTCAGCAAACTCCTGAAGAAGCTGCTTTTGTCTGTCTGTCAGCTTGGTAGGGGTAATGATGCGGACAATAATATGCTGATCCCCAACACCATAACCTCTTACATTCGGGACTCCTTTTCCCTTTAAGCGGAACTTTGTACCCGTCTGCGTCCCTGCTGGAACTTTTAGCTTTACTTTTCCATGAAGCGTTGGGACCTCTACTTCATCTCCTAATGCCGCCTGCACAAATGTGATTGGCATTTCACAATAGATATCATCGCCATCACGTTCAAAGAATTCATGCGAACGAACATGGAATACTACGTATAGATCTCCAGAAGGACCTCCGTTAATACCAGGTTCACCTTGACCAGAAACTCTTAATTGTTGACCATCATCAATTCCAGCTGGAATTTTTACGTGAATCTTGCGGCGCTTCTTCACTTTACCTGTTCCACCGCATGTAGAACATTTGTCTTTAATTTCTTTTCCTGTACCACTACAATAGTTACAAACTCTTCTATTGACAATTCTTCCAAAAGGAGTGTTTTGTTCAATATTTAACTGACCTGTACCTTGACAATGTGAGCAGGTTTGCGGCTTTGTTCCAGGCTTGGCACCGCTGCCGTTACATGTCTCACAATTTTCTTCACGAGGTATTTCAATATCTGTTTCCTTGCCAAAGACAGCATCTTCAAAGGAAAGCGTCATTGTATATTGAAGATCAGCCCCCTGCCTCGGAGCATTTGGATCCCTGCGTCTTGACCCGCCGCCGCCAAAGAACGTATTGAAGATATCTTCGAATCCGCCAAAGCCTCCGCCGAAATCTCCACCGCCAAAGCCCTGGTTCGGATCTGTATGTCCAAATTGATCATAGTGAGATCGTTTTTGTTCATCACTTAGTGTTTCATAAGCCTCTTTCACTTCTTTAAATTTCTCATCCGCGCCTTCTTCTTTATTGATATCAGGATGATATTTTTTCGATAATTTTCGATACGCCTTTTTGATTTCGTCCTTTGTGGCGTTTTTGCTAACCCCTAACACCTCATAATAATCCCGTTTACTCAAGCTAACCACTCCCCGATCCTTTCACATAAAGGTTATTTTAACATTCTCTAGTATTCATTCGCAAATATCTTTTCGTTGTTGTGATTACCGATGAAGTATAAACATAGAAAGAGTCAAAGCCGTAAATGACATGACTTTGACTCTTTCAAATTTACTACCTTAATTTCTTCCGCTTTTATTTATCCAGCTCCAGCGCCTAGCCCCTCTTGGGTCTAAGTCAATCCGCTTTTAAGCTTACTTATCGTCTTTTACTTCTTCGAATTCAGCATCAACGACATTGTCGTCTTTGTCTGATCCAGTGTTTCCTTGCTCTCCTTGTGCTTGAGCTTGTGCTGCTTGAGCTTGCTCGTATAATTTAACTGTTAGGTTTTGTACAATTTCTTGAAGAGCATCTTTCTTAGCACGAATTTCGTCTAAGTCATTTTTTTCGATTGCTGCTTTTAGAGCATCTTTTGCTTCATTTGCTTGATCTACTTCACCTTGGTCCACTTTTCCTTCAAGGTCTTTTAACGTTTTTTCAGTAGTAAATACTAATTGGTCTGCTTCGTTACGAAGTTCCACTTCTTCTTTACGCTTAGCATCCGCTTCAGCATTTTCCTCAGCTTCTCTTACCATTTTATCGATCTCATCATCTGATAATCCAGTTGAAGACTTAATGGTAATCGCTTGTTCTTTGTTCGTTCCAAGATCCTTCGCACGAACGTTAACGATACCGTTTTTATCAATATCAAATGATACTTCGATTTGTGGAATTCCACGTGGTGCAGGTGGAATATCTGTTAATTGGAAACGTCCAAGCGTTTTATTATCCGCAGCCATTGGGCGTTCACCCTGAAGGACATGGATATCTACTGCTGTTTGATTATCAGCTGCTGTTGAGAATACTTGTGATTTTGATGTAGGAATCGTTGTATTACGGTCGATTAATTTCGTCATTACACCGCCCATTGTCTCAATTCCTAATGAAAGCGGAGTAACATCTAGTAAAACAACATCCTTAACATCACCTGTGATTACCCCACCTTGTATTGCTGCACCCATCGCAACTACCTCATCAGGATTTACCCCTTTGTGAGGTTCCTTCCCTGTTGCTTTTTTGATTGCTTCCTGTACTGCAGGAATACGTGTAGATCCACCAACTAGGATAACTTTATCAATTTCAGATGCAGATAATCCAGCATCGCTTAAAGCTTGGCGAGTTGGGCCCATTGTTCTTTCAACAAGATCTGAAGAAAGTTCTTCAAATTTTGCTCTTGATAGAGTTACTTCTAAGTGAAGAGGTCCTGCTTCTCCAGCTGTAATGAACGGAAGTGAGATTTGTGTAGATGTTACACCAGACAAATCTTTCTTAGCCTTCTCAGCAGCATCTTTCAAGCGTTGTACTGCCATTTTATCTTTTGAAAGGTCAATGCCATTTTCTTTCTTAAATTGTTCTACTAAGTAATCGATGATAACTTGGTCAAAATCATCTCCACCGAGACGGTTGTCCCCTGCAGTAGCCTTAACCTCAAACACTCCATCGCCTAGTTCAAGGATTGATACGTCAAATGTACCGCCGCCAAGGTCGTAAACAAGAATCGTCTGATCTTCATCTGTCTTATCTAAACCATAAGCAAGAGCTGCTGCTGTTGGTTCGTTAATAATACGTTCAACTTCTAGTCCTGCAATTTTACCAGCATCTTTTGTTGCCTGGCGTTCTGCATCGTTGAAATAAGCTGGCACTGTAATAACAGCTTTTGTAACAGTCTCACCAAGATAATCTTCTGCATATGATTTTAAATGCTGTAAAATAATTGCAGAAAGTTCTTGTGGAGTGTACTCTTTGCCGTCAATATTTTCTTTATGAGAAGTTCCCATATGACGCTTAATAGAAATGATTGTGTTAGGATTCGTGATTGCTTGACGCTTAGCCACTTCACCTACTTGACGTTCTCCATTCTTAAATGCCACAACAGAAGGAGTTGTACGGTTTCCCTCTGGATTAGGAATAACTTTAGGTTCGCCGCCTTCTAGCACGGAAACACAGGAGTTAGTAGTTCCTAAGTCAATTCCGATAATTTTACTCATGTCCTTAACCTCCCAAAAATTATATGTAAGTATCTATTTATTGGTTCACTTTAACCATCGAAGGACGTATCACTCTGTCCTTTAAGATATATCCCTTTTGGAACTCTTCTACAACAATATTAGATTCAAAACCTTCTTCATTCACTTGCATAACTGCTTGGTGAAATTGCGGGTCAAATTCCTTGCCAACCGCTTCGATGATCTCGACCCCTTCGTTTTTCAAAGCATCTATTAATGATCTTTGAATCATTTCCATACCTTGAAGCAGAGACTTCGTTTGCTCATGATCTGTATCTACTTTAAGTGCTCTCTCAAAATTATCCAGAACAGGAAGCAGATCAGATATTAAGCTTTGCGATCTATATTTTTGCGCCGCTTCCAGGTCCAATCTTGAACGACGGCGTGAATTTTCAAAATCAGCTTGTAAACGAAGATAACGATTCTCTTGTTCTTCGAGCTTTGCCTCTAATTCAGCAATCTTTGCTTGAAGATCATTCCCTTCTTCCTCTGCAGTTTCTGCCTTATCTTGCTGTTCCTCTTCTGCAAAAATCGGTTCAACCGTTTCTTCCATTGTTTCTACCGTTTGGTTAGAAGACTTTGTTTCTTCATTTAAGACGTTTTTTTCTTCTGCCAAAATATTCACCTCCCTTAAAGTATAAAAAACATTTATTGTTATGAATTGAATATAGGCGTAGAGAAAGGGATGGAACGCGGATTCCACCCTTAACAATATTTCCAGCCCTACTTGTTTTGATACAGCTTTGTCAAAACAGTTGTTAAATCATGGCTTAAAATTTGCAGTAATCCAATTACTCTGGAGTATTCCATTCTGGTTGGACCCAGTATGGCAATCGTCCCCAGCTGCTCAGCTCCCATTGAATAGGTCGCCGTGATCAAGCTGCAATTCTCCATTGCTGTATTTTTATTTTCTTTACCAATCTTCACATGAATCCCAGATGGATTTTTACGAATAATCTCATACATATCTTCTTCATCCTCGATCATGTTCATGAGATTTTTGATTTTCTCAATGTCATGAAACTCCGGCTGGCTAAGCATATTGGTTTTTCCACCAAAGAATAACTTATCGTTTGCAGGTATCTTTAAAGTATCTGCAATGGATGAAAGCATCGAGTCATAATTATGAATATGCTGTTTTAACAAGATGGCTACCTCTTTATAAATTTTTCCATTTAAATCTTCCAGCGGCACATTTGTTAAACGGCTATTAAGAATATTCACCATCCGTTCGATATCTCCAGGATCTATGTTGGGCGGTAAACTAAATATCTTATTTTCGACATGTCCTGTATCTGTCACAATAATCGCAATTGCTGTTTCTTCATTGAGAGGCACAATTTGGATTCTTTTTAGCTTATTATCCTTTACTGCTGGCCCCAAGACGATAGATGTATAATTTGTGAGTTCAGAAAGAATTTGCGCAGATCGCTGCACAATTTTTTCGAGCTCATAAATTCTTTCAGCAAAAATGGATTTTACAGAATTCACATCTCTTTTATCAAGCTTTTGTGGTGACAGTAAATGGTCAACGTAGAACCGGTAGCCTTTCTCGGAAGGTATTCTTCCCGATGAGGTGTGTGTCTTTTCCAGAAAGCCAAGTTCCTCTAGATCAGCCATTTCATTGCGAATGGTCGCTGAACTATATTGAATTTCTTCTTTTTTCGCTAAGCTTCTCGAACCAACTGGTTGAGCTGACCGTATAAAATCATTAACAATCACCTGGAAAATTAATAATTGACGATCTGTTAACACTTTCATATCACCTCTGTTAGCACTCTTTCATAACGAGTGCTAAATCTATAATTAAATTATCAAATTAGGAGGGGGAATGTCAATAATTTAAGCTGTAATCCCTCACTTTATTAAAAGTTTTAATTATCAAACAAATACAAAGGAATATAACACATTCAAAAGTACTCTTACTATGCGTTAACGCCAATAAAGGATTGAAAGACTTCATTTCCTAAAAATAAGCCTTTCTTCGTTAATACAATACGATCATTGTCATGAAGAACTAAACCTTTTTCCTGTAAATCAATTAATTCATTCTGAAACAGTTCCACCGGACTTATAGCAAATTTTTCTTGAAAATGTGAAACAAGTATTCCTTCTTTTTTTCTTAGCCCTAAGAACATTTCCTCTTCCATTCTTTCTTCCTTTGTCAGGATGTTCTCATCCATTGTAGGAAGGACCCCTCTATTAATATGATCCATATATTTCTTAAGCGGTCCATAGTTCGACCTTCTAACACCAGCTAAATAGCTATGCGCCCCCGCTCCGATACCGTAATATTCATCATTATTCCAATATGTGATGTTATGATTACTTTCATAGCCAGGTTTCGAAAAATTGCTTATTTCATACTGCCTGTAGCCATGCTTCTCCATTTCCTCCATCAAAGTGCCATACATTGAAGCCTCGATATCTTCACCCGGTAAGGGAAGCTGCCCTTTTTTCATTAAGTTGTAAAATACTGTCTTCGGTTCAATGATTAGCGAGTAACCTGAATAATGAACAACATCCAGTGTGAAAGATGTTTTCAATGTTTCCTTAAAATCTTCCAATGTCTGACCGGGAAGACTATAAATTAAATCCAGACTGATATTTTTAAAGCCTGTTTTTTTGGCTAACTCAACAGATTTAAAAACATCCTCCGCCCGGTGTGTTCTGCCAATTTTTTTTAGAAGGTCATTATTGAAAGTCTGCACTCCAAAACTTAACCGATTTACTCCAGCATCAAAAAGGATCCGAAATTTCTCTTCTGACAGGTCGCCTGGGTTTGCTTCAAATGTAAACTCCGTTCCAGAATGAATAGGAAGATTTCTCCTGATGATTTCACAAAGCCTTGCTAGCTGTTTTTCATTTAAAGATGTCGGGGTGCCGCCACCAACAAAAATGGAATCAAGCACATCCGTTGGATATCTTTCGAGAGTTATTTCAATTTCTCTTTCCATCGCTGTTAAGTATTCATCGACAGGCTGCCCCTTTAAGAATACTTTATTAAAATCACAATAATGACAAATATGTTCGCAAAAAGGGATATGAAGATATACCGCTTTAACCAAAAGATCACAACCTTATGTTTTAAAATATTTCATGTTCAAAATATAAAAGAGGCTAGTGCAGTTTTTTGACAAGCTGCCTAACCCCCCCTTATAGACCCTTTATTTATTCTTTGTACTGCTATCGTCCATTTTCAGGACAGCCATGAATGCTTCTTGGGGAACTTCAACAGAACCAACTTGCTTCATGCGCTTTTTCCCTTCTTTTTGCTTTTCTAAAAGTTTACGTTTACGAGAAATGTCTCCACCGTAACATTTAGCTAAAACGTTTTTACGCATAGCTTTGATGGTAGAACGCGCAACAATTTTTTGACCAACCGCAGCCTGAACTGGAACTTCAAATTGTTGTCTCGGAATTAAGTCCTTCAATTTTTCAACAATCAACTTACCGCGTTCGTACGCAAAATCTCTATGAACAATAAAGCTCAATGCATCTACTTGTTCAGCATTTAATAGTATATCCATCTTCACAAGCTTTGATTGTCTATAGCCAATTAACTCATAATCAAAGGATGCATACCCCTTTGTGCTCGATTTTAACTGATCAAAGAAATCATAAACGATTTCCGATAAAGGAATTTCATAAACAATGCTTACACGTGTTTCATCCATGTATTGCATGTCGATGAAAGTCCCGCGTTTATCCTGGCAAATCTCCATAATCGCCCCAACGAAGTCATTAGGAGCCATCATCGTAGCTTTTACATACGGCTCTTCAATTCGTTCGATTTTCTGAGGATCTGGCATATCTGATGGATTATCAACTCTTCTTTCAGTACCGTCTGTCATAACGACATGATAGATAACACTTGGAGCTGTTGTGATCAAATCAATTTTGAATTCGCGTTCAATTCTTTCTTGAATAATCTCCATATGAAGCAGTCCTAAAAATCCACATCTAAAACCAAATCCTAGTGCTTGAGATGTTTCAGGTTCAAATTGCAAAGCAGAATCATTTAACTCTAATTTTTCTAAAGCTTCTCTTAAATCATTAAACTTTGCGCTATCAATAGGATAAAGCCCGCAGTACACCATCGGATTTAATTTACGATACCCTGGAAGCGGCTCAGTTGCACCATTTTTCGCATTTGTGATCGTATCCCCTACACGAGTATCGCTCACATTCTTAATGGAGGCAGTTAAGAATCCTACATCTCCTACAGAAAGCTCATCACTTGCTACAGCTTTTGGAGTGAACACACCCACTTCTGTTACTTCGAATTCTTTACCTGTTGCCATCATCTTCACTTTGTCACCGACTTTTACCGTACCGTCGACAACACGGATGTACGCAACAACTCCACGGTAGGCATCGTATAAGGAATCAAAAATCAACGCTTTCAGCGGTGCATCAGGATCTCCTGTTGGAGCGGGAACCTTTTCAACAATTTGTTCCAATATCTCTTCAATCCCAATGCCAGCTTTCGCACTCGCTAAAACCGCTTCAGAGGCATCCAATCCAATAACATCTTCAATTTCTTTGCGAACTCGTTCAGGATCAGCGCTAGGCAGGTCAATCTTATTAATGACAGGCACGATTTCAAGATCATTATCCAACGCTAAGTAAACATTTGCCAGCGTTTGTGCTTCAATGCCCTGCGCAGCATCTACCACAAGGACTGCACCTTCACAGGCAGCCAAACTCCTTGATACTTCATATGTAAAGTCAACATGCCCCGGAGTATCAATTAAATGAAAAGTATAAATCTCACCATCTTTAGCTTTGTACTTTAGCTGTACTGAATTAAGTTTGATTGTAATTCCGCGTTCCCTTTCAAGGTCCATGGAATCAAGAAGCTGTTCTTTCATTTCCCGGGCTGTAAGGGCATTTGTTTTTTCTAAAATTCGGTCTGCTAATGTTGATTTCCCATGGTCAATATGGGCGATAATTGAAAAATTCCGTATTTTTTCTTGTCTATTAAGTCTATCTTCTCTGTTCATCTCGTTCACTCCTACTATACTTCCACGTATACAGTGAAACTTCCAACTGTGGGAGTCCATTTTCCCAAGAGGAAAATCCCTGCTTGGGGTACACTATTTTTTGATTATATCAGTGAGTTTATGAAGATTCAACGAAAACAATAATAAGCAAATCCACACATATTCCGCTTACACATATCTATAAGAGTTTCCGTTCTTTTCTCTTATTACATGCATTTCCACAGAAAAAAACGGTTATCTCTTTGGATCACCGTCATGTTATGATAATAGGTCCGTTAATAGTTGAAGTGTCTTTTCTGTTAGAGCAGACATCGTTTCCGCGAATTTTTTTCCAATATTAGAGAAAAAGTTATAGGCCTTCATTTCCTCAAGTTTTTCTTTTTTCTTATTTAAGTCATGGCTGCTAACTTCATTTCCTAGTACCGAAACCTCAATTTCTCCGTCATTTTCCTCGTTAACTTGTAATACTTCCTTGAAGTTAGCGTCCTCATAACCTTTCATGCGATGAATTCCATCCTGTGCCAATTGCATTCCAAATAATACGGAAACAAATAAACACGAGGCTAATAGTATAAATTTCAGAAAAAACATCTTCATAACGATCACCTAATTTTCATTATCATTCGTATCGCCTGGGGTCTCTATTAAACGTTATTAATGTGCAACCGGGATATCCCCGATTGCACTAGAAAAAGTGTTAGTATTCTTTAGCAGGTACTTTCATTTCTCCATTTACACTTTCAGCATCCCAAAATATTTCACTAAAGACTTCAGCGAAGGCATCTGCTGAACGGTTTAATTCTTCGAATGTATTATCAACACCGCCGAACTCTACTAACATCGCATTCCCAGATAAATCCTGATTAAATTTGCCATTCGTATGTGAACCTTTCTTTTCGATAATTCCACGGCTTAAGCCTGGGAATTTTTCTTCTAATTTTTGATGAAGATCATTGGCAAGCTTTAGATTTTTTTCGTAATTAGGATTTTCTGCACCTATCACAAACGCAAGCTTTGCATATGATTTTCCGTTAATTTCCTTAGTGGTATCTTTCTTCCTCCTTGAATCGCGGTGGATATCAATTAAGTAGGTAAGATCACGATTGGCTGATACGGCTGCTTCTACAACATTCCTAGATTCATCATACGACCGCCCATAGCTGAGTCCTTTTTTATTCAAATTAGTCATAACATCTGTTTTATCTAAAACCGTTCCTATTCCAAGGCTTTCCAGCTTCTGTTTGAGATGGTCGCCAATCTTGGTAACATTAATTTTGGAATGGTGGGCTTTATTCGGATCCGTGACACCCTTTAGATAAGGCAGGAATGACTCACGAGTATGAGAAAAATAAATATAAACCATTTTTCGATCACCCGTTGTCAAAGGCGGACTAGCACTTTCGTCAGGACCTTCACTTTCAATGTCTTCAATATTTTGCAGTGATGCTTCATGTTCAATTTTGAGTACTTCCATCGGTGGAGCTGATTCTATTGGCAAATTAGTATAATTAGTTCCCTCTCCTGCAATGAGAATCTTCCCATCAAATAAAGAGAAACCGGGGAGTTCCCTTCCTAGCAAGCTTCTCGGGTCATCCAGGTTTACGTTAGTAGATACCTGGAAGAACGTATTTGAGAGTTTCGGCACCGGTTCGTTTTCAGGGAGTGATTCTAAAAACGCATGATTCTCCCAGCCAATTAATTGATAGAGTAACTTCCCGTTAATATTAGTAGTCACATTATTAACGGAAGAAGATTTAAATCGGTACTCTGGATCGAGAGATGTCAAAAGTCCACTGATAGAAAAAATCATAAGCAATAGGGCAAAAAGCAGTATAAAAATTTTAATAACGCTTGTCCCTTGTATGGTAACGACAAAGGAAGAGCCGCGATTATTCAATATGTTCCACCTCTCTTAAAGCAAGTCTAGTAAATCCTATGACTTTGCTAGAGATGATAGAACCTAATTCAAATTAGAATTTAGAAATGTGTCTATTCTCACAGCCCTTTATCTTGTATAAAATCCAGCATTATCTTGATCTATTGCCGAGTGCAGCGCTGAGTTTAAACCATTCGCAATAAGATTAGACATATCTTCAATAAACACATCTACTTCTTTTGGCGTAACCATTAAGTTATGACCTAAGGGTGATAGAACCTCTGAAATTAACGTTCTTTTTTCATCATCTGATAGCGTACCAATCATGCCTAAGAAAGTCTTTCGATGATGTTCTTCAGGCAAATCTTCATCCGTTAGCTTTTTGCGCTCTCCAAAAGTCATTCCTGCAGGGGCTAGCGCTCTAGACGGCCGATCGCCCTCTTTCAATTCTTTTCCAAAGTGCTTTAAGATAAAATCAATTGTGTCACTAGTAATCGAGACAGCATCTACTACAGTCGGAACACCAACAGCGATAACTGGGATTCCCAGCGTCTTTTCACTAAGCTCTTTTCGTTTATTCCCAACACCTGAGCCTGGGTGTATCCCTGTATCAGAAATTTGAATAGTAGAATTTACACGTTCGATCGACCTTGAAGCAAGAGCATCAATTGCAATTACAAAATCCGGCTTTGTTTTTTCAACAACCCCAAAAATAATATCACTTGTTTCAATACCTGTTAGCCCCATAACTCCTGGCGCTAAGGCACTGACCGGACGATATCCTTCATCAACACTCTCTGGCTGCAATTCATATAAATGCCTTGTTACCAGTAAGTTCTCGCAAACTTGCGGACCAAGAGCGTCCGGTGTCACATTCCAATTTCCTAAACCGACAACCAAGCATGAAGCATCTTCTTTAATGCCGAGATCTTTCATAAAATGGGAAAATTCATGTGCGAGTACTTCTTCCACCTTTTTCTGGAGCTCTGTGTCCTGCTGTCTAATCCCTACAACTTCAAGTGTTAAATACTTTCCTTCTTTTTTGCCTAGTGCCTCTGCACCTTCTGTTGTTATATCCACTAACGTAATCTTAATATCATTTTCTTCCCGTTCTTTAATAATTACGCCTTCGATCTCAGAAATATCTTTTTGTTCCTGTACACTGCTATTCCGTGATTCCAATACCATTTCTCTAGCCTCAACAGCCAAATCCGTCCGAACAGAGTACTTACTTAAATCAATGGATTCCTTCAAATCTATCCCCTCACAGTTATGGTTTTAAGAAATGTAATCATTTCCAATATTTATTAGGCTAGTATCTATTTTTTCCGTATATCCTAAAAACATTCACGAATTCATTACACAATGAAATTGAAACCTAGTATTGCCAAACACGAGTCTGTTTGATACAATATTTCTTGTTGTTTACTTATGTGAATGAATGTGAATATCGAGCTTTATATATCTCGATGCTTTGTAGGAGGTGAATGGAATGCCAAATATTAAATCTGCTATCAAGCGTGTTAAAACAAGCAATGAGCGCAATGCACACAACGCAACAGTTAAATCAACTATGCGTACTGCTGTGAAAAAGGTAGAAGCTGCTGTTGTAAATAACGACGAAGCTGCTGCTAAAGAAAGCTATTTAGTTGCCGCTAGTAAATTAGATAAAGCTGCAGCAAAAGGTCTAATCCACAAAAATGCTGCTGCCCGTAAAAAATCTCGTTTAGCTAAGAAATTAAATTCTTTAAACGCGTAATTGTTATGGCTATCTTTTAGATAGCCAAAATTTATCTAAAAAACCCCATTGAAGTCATCTCTTTAAGATGACTTCAATGGGGTTTTATCTTTTTGAAGGCGGAATAAAAACATCTCAACCAGCAATTCCTTACTCATCCCTCCCGTTTTTGCTTGATAATCAGCATCAGCAAGCTTGTCCATAATACTTGCTAGTTCTTCATCCTTAAAGAGCTTCGCTTGTCCTGCGGCTAATTTCACACGAAACGGATGGACCTTTAGGAAACCCGCAATCTGCTGCTGGCCGTACCCTTTACGGCTAAGTTCCTTTACCTGATAAATAAGGCGAAACTGCCCTGATATAATCGATAGTATTTTAATCGGTTCCTCATTTTGTTTTAAAAGATCATAGTAGATCCTAAAAGCTTGATCAATTCTTCGATTAACGATTTTATCTACTAAAGCAAATATATTTTGTTCTAAAGATCTTGAAACAAGATTCTCTACCATCTCAGCATGGATATGCTTTTCTTCCTCCGCAAATAAGGCAAGCTTATCTACCTCGGTTGTAAGCATAAAAAGATTGGTACCCGCTAAGGTTAAGAGCTGCTCTATCGCGTCCTCGTCAATCACCACTCCATGATACGCTGCCCGGTCTTTAATCCACCCTTTCAATTCCTGCTCATTTAATTTTTTTGCCTCAACAACACTTCCATTTCTTTTGAGTTCCTTGGTAATTTTTTTTCGTTCGTCTAATTTTTCGTAAGAACCAGAAAACACGACAATCGAATATGGTGCTGGTTCCTTTATATACGCTTCAAGTTTTTTTATGTTATGTTCCACTTTGCTTTTTGTTTTTTCAGCAGTTAAAAAACTTGGGTTATTTAAGATAATTAGTCTTTTATCACCCATAAACGGGAATGTTTCTGCATCCTCAATTGCTACTTCAATTGGGGTTTCTTCAAGATCATATGTAGAAAGATTAAAATCTGATTGTTCACCATCTAAGACATGCTGCATAAGCAGCTGCTTCGTTTCATTGATAAGAAAGGCTTCTGTACCGTATAATACATAAATAGGGGCGAACTGCTTCTTTTTTATTTGTTTCCATACATCTAATACCAATTTTCTTCGCTCCGTTCAAAATGTCATATAAATCAATCCTACCCGAAGCTGAAGTCTTTTGACAAGTAATTGAAGGGAATTGGCTTTCCATGTCAGCCAATTCCCGATCTATAGAAACGCCGTCAAATAAGGCCTAGGATACTTATTTGATGGCGGTTATCCCTTGTGTAATCTTTATTCTAGCCTAGGTTGCAGTAAAGTATTTGTGACAACTCTTGTCAGTATAGGAAAAGCTGTTATAGGACTATAGATTTTTTTGCTAGATTCGCTTATACTATAATGGAAATAGGAGGGGTAAAAATTGAATCCATTTGAAAAGGATGTTCAGAGTAAACGAAATGACGCTATTGATTCAGGAGTAGGTTTTATCGTTTCTTTCGGCTTTTTTGCAACATTGTTCATTATCGCAACTGTAGTTAAGTTCATTGGATCTTAACTAAAAAATTGCTACATAGCACGAGTTAGACCAGGGACTGCATCTTACATGCAGTCTCTTTTTTTCCCATTCTCAAATTCAATACATAGTATGATGATTTGCAAAAAAGGTTCCTCTGCCTCCGCGAAAACGAAAAGAAATGGCTCCATTTAAATCGGTGCGGTAAATCTTAACATTATGCTCACCTAATCTTTCTATCACCTCTTCATGGGGATGTCCAAAACGGTTGTTTTTTCCAACCGAAATGAGAGCTATTTTCGGCTTGTACGTTTGCAGTAACTTCTCGGTCGTAGAAGTCTTGCTGCCGTGATGTGCCACCTTAAGAACGTCTACGCGAAGGTTTCTGTAGGCAGCCATCAGCTCTTCCTCTCCTCTTTCTTCGATATCACCAGTAAATAACCATTGCAAGCCCCCTAGTTCTGCATATAAAACAATTGAGGCATCATTTCTTTCTAAATTAGTGTCTAAAGCCGGTGACAAAATCCTAAATCGTATACCGTCCGCTTTCCATTGCCGACCTCTTGATCCATAATGAATCGGAATCTTTTTTTCTCCCGCTGTTCTAATAATATCCTTTTCAATTGATGATGCTTCAGCAATTTTCGGCAGGACCACTTCGTTTACTTTAATGGAATTTAATAAAGAGATGGCTCCACCCGCATGATCCGCATCCCCATGGGTCAAAATTAACTTATCGACCTTCGTTATCCCTCTGCTCTTCAAATACGGGACGATGACATCCGCACCAACTTCAAAAGGATCTCTCCGTTCAGTCCATTCAGCTCTTTCAAAAGATAAAGCACCTCCTGTATCAATTAAATAAGTTCCCCTATTTAAAGGCAATGTGATTAAAATACTATCCCCCTGTCCTACATCAATCATTGTAACCTCTCCATAAGGATGAAGTTTTTGACTGCTGTATTGTACAAATAACATTCCAAGAGGAATCAACAGCAAGAGCAAAAAGCTCTGTCTGTTTTTCGTCCCTCCCCATTTATAAAAGAAGTATGGGATCCCAATAAGGTACAGAAATATAACGACAGACGAGGGCCGGCCAACTGTTAGTGTACTGTAAGGAAAAAGCGATATTCCTTTCGTTACTTTATTTAATGTCATTAAATAGAAATCGAACAGTGAAAGCAGTGGAAAAACCATATTCCTCATAAGAAGATGAAGGATAAATAATAGAAGGATTACTGGCAGAACGATCGATGAAAATAATGGTACATACACAATATTAATTAGAAATGATACGAGCGAAAATTCGTAAAAATGATAAAGGAGTATCGGCATAGAAGCCAGCTGGGCAATCATGGAAGTTACGAGGAGAAGATTGAACTGATTTACTGTGTATTTTTTCAATAAGGGTGCAGCAAGGATTAAGGAAAACGTAACAGAGAATGAAAGCTGGAAACCGATATTATAAATGACGTATGGCTGGAACAATAGATAGGTGAAGGCAACAAAACTGATTGTGTCAATCGGCGGGACTGTTTGTCCAATTTTTAACTTTTTTACCACTAATAATAACTCTAGCATTAAACATGCACGAATGACCGAAGGAGATGATCCTGTAAGGATGGCATATACGGGGAGAAAAATAATTAGAGAAGTTGTCATTTTTTCATGTGTTACATTCATTCTTAAGCCAATATAATACAAAATACCTGTTAACATTCCAACATGAAGTCCTGAAATGGCCAGCAAATGAACAATACCTAATCTTTGATAGGCTTCATTCAGGTCGGGGTTTATGTATTCTCTTTCACCAAAGATTAAGGCAGCTGCCAGTGCCGCTGTTTCTGCCGGAAAATGTGAATGAAGATACGAGACCCCATTTTGTCTTATTTTCTGAATAGCTATCAACGGTGAGCTGTATTCTGTACAGGATTGTAAGAAGTTCGAGTTGAAAATCCAAAAGATGTTTTGATGACGTAAATACTTTCGGTAATCAAAGCTGCCAGGATTCCCCGCTTGGTTAGGTTGTTCTAATGTACCTTTCACCTTACATTTTGCTCCAATCTGAAGCTGCTTAAGTTTTTCTTTTTCCTGCTCTGACTTTATTTTATATTGAAAGATCACTTTTTCCCCAGTAATCATATCTCTTGCCTGTGATTGAAACAAATTGCCATCAATAGTTAACGGCTGCAGCAGCAAAAAAGTAAAGTCCTGTTGCTCTCCACTTAACTTTGTTAGATTATGGCTATCTTCGATAACGGTTTTTATGAAGAAGGAGAGGAAGATAAGAACCACTAAGAGGATTTGACTTAATGTGGAACCTTTTCGTTTAATGAGGAAAAACAGGAAGCCTAAAAATATGATAAAAAAACCAATATGTACAAGAGCACTGAGAGCTGCCAACATTGCAGCCAAGAAAAAATAGATCCATCTGCCCATCAAACAACCACCTTCTTTACGATGATGATGAGGAGGCTGTCAAACAGCCTCCTCATAAAAATATTATCTAAACTGCCATTTTAAATGACCAGATAAAAGATCAGCATCATTTATAAAGTTTTCAATGCCACCCTCCATTTTAATCGCTTCTACATTGCTAACTTTTAATAAATGGTAGCAGTATTCATGATTTTTATAATCTTCAAGATAAAAGATTTTTGTAATTCCAGCCTGTAATATCTTTTTCATGCAATGAACACAAGGAAAATGCGTTACATAAATATGACTGCCTCTTGTCGATACGCCCTCCAAGGCACATTGAAGAATGGCATTCTCCTCGGCATGAAGGCATCTTAAACAGTGATTAGCTTCAACATAACAGCCAGCATCAAGGCAGTGGTCTTCACCACTGATTCCACCGTTATATCCAGTACTAATAATCCGATTATTTTTAACGAGCACAGAACCAACATTTAATCGGTTGCATGTACTTCTCATACTGATTAAATGAGCATTTAGCATAAAATATTGATCCCAGGTTAATCTTTTTTCGTTCATACCCTCCGCCACCTTTACCATAAGCTTGTCTTCTTCTAAGTTTAAAGGGAAAGTCGAAGTCGCGTCAATTTCAATTTTCTATTGAACGGTGATCAGGTCCTTTAACTTTTCAAATGTTTTTTCTCCAAATCCGCTAATCTCCATTATGTCCTCAATTGTTTTGAATGACCCATTCTGATCCCTGTATTCAAGAATCAATTGACTTTTTGCAGGTCCAATTCCAGGAAGTGTCTCAAGCTCAGCCTGTGTGGCTTTGTTTAAATTGATTTTATCACTTTGTGGTCCTCCCCCCTGCGAAACGACGGGGTTTGCTTGTCCTTCGATTTCCAATTCTTCACCTTTTTCCGGAACATACAATACCATCTCATCCGTTACTCTCATCGCAAAATTAATAACCGCCGCATTTGCAGTTTCCGTTAAACCTCCCGCTTTTTCAATTACATCTACCACCCGCTCTCCAACCTCTGCTATATAAACCCCGGGACTCGCCACCGCTCCTTTTACATCCACCATTATTTCTTCTGTTTCTGGCTCTTTATGCAATTCCTCGATTGGCGTTTCTTCTTCCAGCGTCCACGTGTCTTCTTGTTCTGGCAATTGTGCTGAGCCTGCTGTTGAAAAATAATAATAAAGTATACAAACTACGAGAATAAAACCAAGCAGAACATAACCTTTATGCTCTTTCATCCACTGTATCATTTTATGAACTTCCTTTCTTTTGGTATAAATGATCATCACTTTTCATATCGTTATATGAGAATGTGCTTGTGAGGAGGGTAGTGTCGATGAAAATTGGAATGATAGGAACTGGAAATATGGGGAGAATTTTGACTGAAGCACTCATAGACAGTAAAGCAATATCCCCTTCTTCGATGTTCATCACAAATAGAACCATTTCAAAAGCACAGGAAATTCAAAAAGCGTTTCCTGAGGTATTCGTGCTTAGTAATGCAATCGAAGTGGCAAAACAAGCTGAACTTATTTTTGTTTGTGTAAAGCCAATTAACATGTTTGAAGTATTTCAACAAATTGTTCCATATTTAACGAAGGATCAATGTGTAGTGTCGATTACTAGTCCAATTAGCGTTGATCAGCTGGAATCCGTTCTTCCATGTTCTACGGCAAGAGCTATTCCCAGCATTACAAATAGAGCCTTTGCTGGTGTTTCCCTTTTGTCATTCGGGGAGAGATGTGACCCTCAATGGAAAAAGGCATTAACAAAAGTACTACAAGACATTTCAACACCACTCTCAATAGAAGAAGATATCACAAGAGTTGCTTCTGATATTGTCAGCTGCGGGCCAGCGTTTTTCAGCTATTTAACACGGAGATTTATCAATGCTGCCGTGACGGAAACAAAAATTGATGAAGAGACAGCAACAAAATTAGCGAGTGAAATGTTGATTGGGTTAGGAGAATTACTGAGAAAAGAAATTTATACTTTGCCAAGTTTACAGGAAAAGGTTTGTGTTAAAGGCGGAATCACTGGAGAAGGAATTAAAGTTTTAGAAAAAGAGCTTGGCGATGTGTTTGAACATTTATTTCAAGCAACACATTCAAAATTTGAAGAGGATTTGGAAGAAACAAAGAAGCAATTTACACTACAATAATTCTTCCTTAAAATAAGAATTCCTGCATAAAAAATAAATATTTTTTTAAAAGCCATTCAGCGTGCTGAATGGCTTTCTAACTTTTTCTTAAGGCAAAAAATACACGTTCTGTTTGCGCATGTATTCTTTCTTCAAAATCGCCGATCATTTCAACTAATTCAAAGCCGGCTTCTTTAAGCCATGTTTGATAAGTTTCTTCTGGGTACGTTCTTTGATAGTGATTCTCATCGATTCGATCGAATTTGCCCATTGAATCCTCTACAAAAAAAGTAAGTTCATGGTCAACCGAATATGGTGCATCACCTTCAAAACAATCCCAAATATAATAAATATGATCATCGTCGTATGTAAAGGTTTGGTTCTTGAAAATCTCATTCATCTTATAAACCGAATGAACATCAAATAAAAATAATCCGCCCTTTTTTAGATAACGGTATACACGGGAAAATGTTGCTTTTATTTCATCTTCAGTGCTTAAGTAGTTTAAAGAATCACAGAAGATCCCAATAATATCATATTCATCAATGAGTTCAAGCTTTGACATATCCTGCTGAAAAAAATGAACATGACATCCATTTTTTTCAGCCTTATTTTGAGCGACCGTCAGCATATCTTCTGACAAATCTACTCCTGTTACATCATAACCATTTTTTGCTAACAAAACAGATAGTTCACCCGTACCGCAGGCAAGGTCTAAAATTTTATGTCCGCTAAATTGATATTCGTTCTGAAGCCGCTGTAATAGCTTCACCCATTTTTCATAGGGCACATCCTTCATTAACTCATCATAAAGATAAGCGAACCTCTCATAGGTCATGACCCAAGCTCACTTTGAATATTCTCAATCGGGGCATCTCCCCAAAGTCTTTCAAGCTTATAATAGCTTCTCTCATCACGATGGAAGACGTGAGCAACAACATCACCAAGGTCCACTAGTATCCACTTTGCCTCGTCGAACCCTTCCATACGTTTCACATCAAAACCATTTTCTTCTGCTTTATCTTTAATTTCTCTGGCAATTGCTTGTACTTGTTTGTCTGAATTTCCATGGCAAATCAAAAAATAATCAGCAATTAACGAAATACCTTTCATATTTAGAACTAGAATATCTTCTGCTTTTTTATCATCTGCCGCAGCAGCTGTTGTTATTAAAAGACTGCGATCATCCATTTAATCAATCCTCCTACTAATAACTAGATCATTATACGCCTCAAAAGTTTCAGGAAAAACAGCTTGGTTTTTCTTCATTAAAAATATAATGGTGTTTTGAACCGCTTTTATTAAAGCAAGATTAAGGTCTTCTTGTGCTAACTTTCTCACTTCATCAACACCTGGGAAATGCCTGCCTGGCTCGATATAATCAGCTAGATAGATGACCTTCTCCAATAGCGACATCCCTTTTCTTCCCGAAGTGTGATAGCGAATCGCATCCAGGATATCCTCATCCTTAATACCGACTACTTTTTCCACAAGGAAAGCACCAACTGGAGCATGCCATAGCTCACTGTTATAGTCTAAAAGAACCGCTGGCATCTTTTCATCAATGATTAGCTTTTTCATCTCTTCTTTTGGCTTGAATTTCGCATAATCATGAAAAATAGCAGCCGTTTCTGCCTTCTTTTCATCTGCACCATACTTTTTTGCTAAGATTATCGCTGTCTCCATAACACCAATAGTGTGTTGGTATCGATGATCAGTCAATTGGGGCTTTACTATTTTTAGTGCTTCATTTCGATCCATACAAACGATTCTCCTTAAGATATTGAATGACCGTATCTGGAAGTAAGTACTTAACGGTCTTACCTTCCCTAACCCTCTCCCTGATCAGACTTGACGAGACAGCAAATTCCGGTACATCAACATAAATGATAGGGTAAGGTGTTTCGTGTTCATAGTTTGGCCGGTCTACCCCAACAAAAGTTAACAATTCCATAAGTTCTTCTATTTTATACCATTTTGGCAAATACTCAATCATATCTGCGCCAATTATAAAATAAAATGTCACATCTGGATAAAGCTCTAATAATAATTTAACTGTATCATAGGTGTATGACGGTCCCGGCCGTTCAAACTCAATCTTTTCAACTCGAAATCTCGGTTCATCCTTTATAGCTAACTCAAGCATTTCCAAACGATCTTCATTGCGAATTTGGTCTGATTTTTCTTTATGGGGAGGTTCTTGGTTTGGCATAAACCAAATCTCATCTAGATTAAGACCATGCAATACTTCATTTGCCATCAAAAGATGTCCGTAATGCGGAGGATCAAACGTCCCTCCAAGTATCCCAATGTTCTTCATATCTCTTTACCTTCCATTAATTAGTCATCCATTGACCCTTCTAAAAACAAACTTATGGCAACGCAAGCTGCTTGTTTTCAACTGATTCTTTATATAAAACAATAATATTTCCAATGATTTGAACAAGTTCAGCCTGACAGCCGCTCGTTAGTTTTTCCGCAACCGTATCTTTATCTTCATCACAATTTTGCAGAACAGTGACCTTTATTAATTCTCTTGCTTCTAATGCCTCGCTAATTTGTTTAATCATGTTCTCATTAACCCCACCCTTTCCAACTTGGAAAATTGGGTTTAAATGATGTGCTTTCGAACGTAGAAATCTTTTTTGTTTACCTGTTAACATTATGCTCCTCCTAGCTGTTTTTCAACTATCTTCTTCATTCTTTCTGTATCAGGGAAAATTCCCGTCCACTTTTCAAACGCTAATGCGCCTTGCAGAACAAACATATCCAAGCCATTTTGCGTACCGGCACCTTTTAGACGACTATTCTTTAAAAACAATGTTTCAAAAGGATTGTAGATAATATCACTAACAAATGCAGTTTCTCTTAAGTTATGTAAAGAAATCGGTTCACATTCAGTTTTTGGAACCATCCCAATTGATGTAGTCTGAATAATTAAATCGTAACTTGCTAAGTTATCCTCTGCTTCACTCAAAGTTAACGCCTTTGTTATAACATCATATGGACAGTCATGAGCGAGGCTGGCTGCTTTTTCGGCAGTCCGATTTGCCAGGTCAATATGTTTGACGCCTTCATGTGCCATCGTAAAGTAAATGGCTCTTGCTGCACCACCAGCACCGATAATTAACACCTTTTTATCCTGTAAATCAGCAAGATAATTCTGAAGTCCTCTTACATAGCCGCTGCCATCTGTATTGTAACCAATGAGATTTCCTTCTTTATTTACTACAGTATTCACGGCCCCAATTGCTTGTGCGAGAGGATCGATTTCATCCAGTAGTGGCATAACGGCTACTTTATGGGGGATTGTAATGTTAAATCCGCTAATATTTATTGCTTTTAAGCCTCGTACCGCATCTGCTAAAGCCTGTTCTTTTACCTGCAACGCTTGATAATGCGCATCAATTCCATAGAATTGAAATAAATCATTATGCATAAGTGGTGACATTGAATGTGCAATCGGGTCCCCGATTACGGCATATAATTTTTTCATCCCTCTCCCCCATTTGTGTTTATTTTTCTATAAACAGTGATTATATCAGAGACTTCCGGAGCATCGCATGAACTCCTTCCGGTACATATGCAGCTACAACAGCTCCAGGGTCATTAACCGTAATCCAGCCAAGACCAGAGAAGACAATATCTGTTTTTCCCTCTTTAATGGTAAATTCATGCCTTACTAACGGCGGGAACGTTTCTAATTGTTCTTGTCGAGGCGGTGCCAGCATTTCCCCGACATGCTTATTATAAAGCTCATCCGCACTAGAAAGTTTTGTTCTGTGAATATTTATGTCATTTGAAAAGTGACACACAAAGGATCTGCGCCCGCCTTTCAAATAATCAAAGCGGCTTAATCCCCCAAAAAATAGCGTCTGTTCTTCGTTCAACTGAAACACCTTTGGTTTAATTTCTTTTTTAGGTGTAATAATCTTCAAGTCTCTCTTGTCCACATAATGAGCCATTTGATGATGATTAATAATCCCCGGTGTATCTACCAATACTTTTCCGTCTGCTAATGGGATTTCTATGATATCAAGGGTTGTTCCTGGAAAATGAGAAGTCGTTATGACGTCTCCTTCGCCAGTTACTTCCTTTAAAATTCTATTAATAAACGTAGATTTCCCGACATTTGTGCAGCCAACAACATAGACATCTTTTCCATTACGAAGTTTGTCAATCGCTTCTGCTGCTTCTTTTACAAAATGCCCTTTCGAAGCACTTACAAGTAATACTTCTTCAGGCATCAATCCTAATTCTCTAGATTCTTGTTTCATCCAATGAATTAGTTTATTAGGTTTAACCGAGCGCGGTAAGAGATCTACCTTATTTCCTATTAATAGAATCGGGTTGTTTCCGACAAATCTATGCAGCCCTGGCAGCCAGCTGCCATTAAAATCAAAAATATCTACAATTTTAACAATTAAAGCATCTCTTTGCCCGATCTCATTTAATATTTTTAAAAAGTCGTCATCTGTTAAATTCACGTCTTGTACTTCATTATAGTGTTTTAAGCGAAAACAGCGTTTACAGATAATATCTTCTTTTTCTAGTGATGACTTTGGAGCATATCCAATTTCTTCAGGTTGTTCTGTTTGAATTTTCACTCCGCAGCCAACGCAGATGTATTGTTCAGTCAATTACTTATCCTCCCATACGAGCTTGCCCTTTTTTCTAAACCAATCAAGCATTCTTCTTTCAATTAATCGATTGAACCTCGTCCAAAAGCCATCTGTTGATGCTACCGGTACAACCAAAATCGTATGAAATCCACTGCGATTTCCTCCAAAGACATCCGTTAATAGCTGATCCCCAATGACCACCGTTTCTTCTTTCTTTAAACCCATATCTTTGATCGCCTTGCGAAAAGCTCTTCCCATTGGTTTTCTCGCTTGAAAAATAAAAGGAATTTTTAGTGGATCCGAAAAAGCTTGTACACGATCTTTATTATTATTCGAAACAATCGTAATTGCTATATTCGCTTTTTGCATTGCTTCGAACCAATTTATTAATTTGGGTGTAGCATTTGGACGATCCCATTCAACAAGTGTATTGTCTAAGTCGGTAATAATCCCTTTAATTCCATTCTCTTTTAATTTCTCTGGCGTTATTTCAAAAATACTTTTTACATGCTGATTAGGCAAGAACTGATTTAACAATGTATGACACCTCATCTATTTATCGCAGATTAACGGTCAGTATGATCCCAACCTGCTTTATCCTCTCATAACGTTCATCATAACCAATTTTACCGGGTCTTTCAAAAAAAACCTATTTTTTCTACATAGATTTATTTTATAAATTCCTTTGTATATTTTTTGTCAATTTATATCGAAAAATAAGAGAAAATAACAGAAATATAAAAACTTTTCGACATGACTTTCGGTTTTTCAACACCTGTGGATAACTTTATGCACATTATCCAATGCAATTTTACTTGATTTAGGTATTTTACAAACAGGTTAATCACAGGTTATCCACCGTTAATTGTGGATAACAAGAACGGTTGTTCTCGTAATTTATTTCTGATAGAGTAAAGATACAACCTAGTAACTTACACTATATGTATGTAACTTTCCATTTAGAACGTTTTTTTTAAAAGGAGGTGAATTCTGACATGCGAAAACTGTCAGATGACTTATTAATTGAATCTTATTTTAAAGCAAGAGAGTTAAATTTAAGCTCAGATTTCATCCTTCTAATTGAAACTGAAATTCACCGACGTTCCTTAACTCACAAAATAAAAGCAACCTCGTAACATAGTGAAAACAGCCCAATATGGGCTTTTCTTTTTGGGGAGAATCCTCTTGTGTTAAATCAGCCTTTCTCCCCTTTATATTTGAGGTACCCGATCACTTCCCCTACTTTTACATCAGCGGGAGCATGCAGGTCTGCTAGCTTTTCAAAGAAGCCCTCTTCAAAAAGCAAAATGACCGTTGATCCAAAGGAAAAATAAGCAATTTCTTCCCCTTTCTCGATAACTTCACTTTCATAAATTGTTTCAATACTATTAACAAACATCGCTCCTACCTTAACAATCGCACCATATCCAAACTCATGTTCAACTTCAGTGATTTTTCTAAAGTTTTTTGACAGAGTTTCCCGCCCATATTTAATTCCATATTTATTGACTGGATATGAAGTATTTCCCAATGTCCATTGATCAATTACGCGTCCTCCAAAAGGACTGTGTATACGGTGATAATGACTCGGACTTAAATAAAGAAGGACATAAGTCCCGTTTATATACTTCTTTGCCTTCTCCTGACTCCCGAGCATATCAATTAACGAATAGGGTTTATCTTTAATGATTACTGATAGTTCAGCCGTAATCTCTCCATCTTCCTCAAGAACTGCATCTACCGGACTTACAACCGATTCTGGTTCTTGATTAATAGGCCTGGAGCCCGCTTTCAATTTTCTAATAAAAAACTGGTGCAGATTAGGAAAGTCATTAATTGATAACTCCGCCTCCTGCAAATTAACTTTATAAATCCTAGCAAAAGAAGGGATAAGAATTCGACTAATACTTGAAGTACTAAATTTTTGCAGCAGTGCAGAAGTCCACCTCTTATTCGTTAACTCAATCAAAAATCTATATATATATTGAAACAATCCATTCCCTCCTTTAGTAATATTACTTTATGGACTGGCATAAAACATTAAGATTAAAATATTATTATATAATAAACCCAATTTTTTCACTTCCGGTTTCTAAAGGAGTGCGGACGAGTGTTTTTATTAGATGTTTTTGACCAAACAATTAAAAAGCTAAAGGCTCAAAGTGCTAATGCTTTGACTTTAACCAATCTTACTCTCGGAGGGTTTGCGATCATAGAAGGAATTAATGGCAATTTAAATTTGAGTCTGCTGCTTATTTTCATTGCTGCTTTTATTGATCGTCTAGATGGAATGGTCGCCAGAAAGTTCAACATAGAATCGGAATTGGGAAAGCAGTTGGATTCCATGAGTGATATTATATCATTTGGTGTGGCTCCAGCACTATTGCTTTATCAAGGAATTTTATTTGAATTTGGTGCACCTGGTGCTTTTTTTACCGTATTATATATCGCATGCGGTGCTGTTAGACTCAGTCGGTTTAATATATCAGAGACTATTGGTTACTTTACAGGCCTCCCGATTACGGCAGCTGGGTGTTTAGCCACATTAAGCTATCTAGTCATTCCTTATTACCCGCCTCAATTATTTATTTTTATCATCACCATCCTTTCTATTCTCATGATCAGCCCATTTAAGATTAAGAAGATTTAATATCAAAAAAACAGCCCCGCTGGTGAATCACACATAAGGAGCTGTTTTTTTGATTATTTATAATAACTGCCAAAATACCACCAAAATCCAAAGATTAAGAGAAGAACAAACAACACAATCCACAGCGCTGTCCAAACTCCGCTTCCTCCATAGTATCCGCCTGGGTAAGGCCCTGGGTACCCATAGTTATAAGGATAACCGTACGGCATCTCCTGCAAACCCCTTTCTCTTGATGTCCACTTTACTATTAAAATATGCGCTTCCCTCTTATTCGTATGGGCAGATGTTCGTGATCTTTATAAAAAGTCAAGATTAATAAGCGTAACAATACCGCTCCCGGTTAAAAAGAGCAATTTAGCGTCCAGCAGCAACAAGGGCCCTCTTAGAAATTAAGGCCCTTGAAATATTATTTATTGGATCCATTTTTTTTCTTTTCTTTTTCGGCTCGATAAAATTCATGAAACATTTTCATCAATGCCCTTTTCTCAATTCTTGATACATAGCTTCTTGAAATACCTAATTCTTTAGCAATTTCTCGCTGTGTTTTCTCCTTTTTTAAATCAAGACCAAATCGGCCAACAATGACTTCCCTTTCTCTTTCATCAAGTACATCAATATATTCTTTTACCTTCTCTAGCTCCATATTTAATTGAATGGTTTCAATTACATCTTCCGATTCAGATTTCAACACATCAATCAAGGAAATTTCATTGCCCTCTTTATCTTGACCGATCGGATCATGTAAAGAAACATCCTTCTTTGTTTTCTTCAGCGCACGTAAATGCATGAGAATTTCATTTTCTATACAGCGTGCGGCATAGGTAGCCAGTTTCGTACCTTTCCCCTCAGAATAACTTTCTATTGCTTTTATCAAACCAATGGTACCAATTGATATTAGATCTTCCGAATCCTCACCAGTGTTTTCAAATTTTTTGACAATATGTGCTACAAGCCTCAAATTATGCTCAATTAACATATTGCGGGCATGACTATCACCTTCAGCCATCAACCGCAAATATTTTTTTTCATCGGCTGAAGATAATGGTTGAGGAAAAGCATTGTTTTTTACATACGAGACAAGGAAAATAATCTCCTTAACCAAAACCCCGAGTGCTGTTAGAATTCCAGCCATTATTACACCCCCGCTGATCTGTCTTTCGCCTATAACTAATACCTATGAAACAATTAGTTTGTTTTTGTCTGTCCAAAAATATTATTTTCACGCAGAAAATATTACCATAGGGGTAAAATAGCTATTCGCCATGAAGAAAAACTCCCATCGGAAGGGTCTTACCGCCTAAAACCCGCGAGAAAAATAAAAGCATTGACCTTTTAGCAGAAGGCCAATGCTCTTTATCTTAATAAATTCTATACACTTACTTCAGCGGCAATGATACAGCCAATTACACCACAAACGACGAATCCCATTACTATTGAAAACATCATGCCCACTCCTTTTACCCTGTTAATTCTTGCTTATCTTGAATTTACCATAAATTCTTCCGGAACAAGGTGATGGATTGTGAACATTCCGTTAAACTTCAAATCATTAAAGTGAGTTTCATCTCTTTTGGTTGTTTTTCCTCTTTCGAAAAATAAGTGTGATTAGTAGAATTCTTAAATACATTGAAATCACCCCTAAACCGGTTAGGTGGAATCTTTCTCCACCCAGAAAATTTTATGTCCGCCTTGAACAATTAGAAACATTGTTACAACCTCCTTTTCCTTTTATGATTTTAATATAAGCGATGTACAGTATAAGCGCGTTCTTTTGTTTTTTCATACATTTCACTAACTAACTGTTCCCGCATCGCAGCTTCTGCAGACTTGTTTCTCCTCTTGATCGTCACAGTAAAAAACAGAATATTTAAAGTCAATTTAATCCACCACCTTTCTTTTTCTGAACACAAAAAACCGCAGGGAAAATCCCAGCGGCTTAGAAGACAAATTAAAACCGCAGGGCACAACTCTCCCCCTGCGGTTCAATATGCTCAATATGTATTCAACATTAAGCAGTCCATTCCGTAACGGTCGAATGTGTAAATTTCAAATATGAAATTATTGTTGCCATAATCACAGTTTCTTTTGTTAGAACAATCATTACATTCAACCTCCTTTAGGAATTTATTACTTATAATGGTAATTATATCCACAACGGATAAATTTGTAAATATTTTTTTCAAAAAAATAACCCCCTATGAAAATAGGAAGTTATTTCTTTGATAAATATTCAATTCCTTCTTCCGAATCTAAAAGTTCGTTATAAGCGAGTTTGGAACGGATGAAGAAGAAAATAGCTCCGCCCAAAAACAAACTAGAAGTTCCCATCAATAAATAAAGATCGTTCAATATTTTAACTTCCGTCGGGATAATCACACCCAGATAGAAAAAGGATCCAACTGCTAAAAGAGTAATGCCGTATCGTTTATTATCAACCATTTTATCATAAAGTTTCTTTACATGATTCATGTCCAATCACCTGCTTACTGTCTTTGTTTAATACTAGGACCAGTCTTGATCCCCAATAGGATTAGTGACCTCACAAACTAGATTAACATATTCACAGTGTGATCGGACCATGTAATTATTAGCAATAATGGGTATGAAAAAAAGAAGACATGGAAACATGCCTTCCTTCTGTTATTTATTGTTAATACCGTCAACTATTTTCATCACAAGCGTGCTAGAGTTCACAGCAGCCTTCTCAAGAAACTGTTCAAACGAGACATCAGATTCCTTTCCTGCGATGTCCGATAAGGAACGGATCACTACAAACGGGGTTCCAAACTGATGAGAGACTTGGGCGATTGCTGCTGCTTCCATTTCTACTGCCTGCAAGTCTGTAAACTTATCTTGTATGTATTCCACTTTTTTAGGATCATTCATGAACGAATCACCTGTTGCAATAAGACCTTTAACCACTTGAATGTCAGTAATTTCTTTAGCCGCATTCTCAGCAATTTCTACCAAATTAACATCCGCTTCAAAAGCAGGCGGAAGCTGCGGAACTTGTCCGTATTCGTAACCGAATGCTGTTACATCGACGTCATGATGACGAACTTCTGAAGAGATAACGACATCGCCAACATTTAAAGCTGGATTATAACCACCAGCAGAACCTGTATTGATCACATAGTTTGGCTTGAATTTTTCAAGAAGGATCGTAGTTGACATGGCTGCATTTACTTTTCCGATTCCTGAACGAAGCAAAATAACATCAGCGCCATTCATTTTACCGCTGGTAAACTCACAACCTGCAATAACCTCTGCCTTTCCGTCTTGAATTTTATCTCTTAATAAAGTTACTTCTTCTTCCATTGCTCCAATTATAGCTATTTTCATCTTAAAACCTCTTTCATCAAATAATTCATGATAATCAGCAACCTCTATTTTACCATCCTTAAAAAAAATAACAAAAAGATTGTCAAATAAATTGAGGAAAACTACAATGAAAGTTATTAGAAAGGGGGCTAATCTTATGAACTTTCAGTTAGAAATCATTGAAGATAAGGTTGAACTATTCGAGGCGAATGATTTAAAAACATTAGAAAAGAAAATCAATGAGCAAATAGAGATAAACCGCTCTATACTCCTAGCTGTTCACTCTGTTTCGCATCAAATTCATGTGGATGAAAATGGGAAAAGGTATTATACAGCAGTTGTTCACTTTAAAGCAAAGAAATAGAGAATGGTTTTTAAACCATTCTCTACTGGACAATCTCTGACAGTTCTTCTACCATAGTTGGTTTCCAACCCTGATTGTCTACCCATTCTATATACACTCGATAAATCACTTCTTTATTTTTTGGATATACGGTTCCTACCGATTTATTATGACCATTGTTCCCCAAAAAGTAAATCGTCATATTGTCTTTCTCTATACCCGTAGCATAGGAAATTGCACGAACCATCTCATCCCAGTCGACACCATCGTAAACATTCACATGTTCTCCTTCTTGAACGGTACCAACCGGCTTCCAGTCAGGATTGATGATTGTTCTGATTACCTCAGGCGAACTGCCGCCTTGTTTCACAACCTGCCCGCTTGTATCTTCTGGGTCAAGTTCCTCTTCCTGTCCATCAGCTTGATCTTCTTCCGTTTCATTTTCCGCGAGGTCTTCATCAGGTTTTTCATCCAGCACAGGGTCTTCTTCCACTTCCTCTTCCTGTCCATCTGATTTTTGCTCCTCTTGCTCCTTTTCTTCTTGATCAGCTGTTTCTTGCTTTTCTGCTTTATTTGGGACTTCTGTTGCAGCTTGTTCATCATTGCCGCCTAGAAAAATGGTTGCAGAAACGACAACGATCAGCAATAATACAACTCCTATTAAACTATTTAAAATTAAGTTCGTCTTTCGTTTTTTTGATCTCTGATTGTAACGAGATTTTTCATAATCACTACTCATTGCACTATTATCCCCCTACGTATATAAAATAGGTTATGCCCGTCTTTATTTTACCATAGCTCAAGATTTAAGACGCTAGACTAGAGTTACTCAGCTAAGATGGCTGCATGAAGTATTTTTAATTGAATGCCAACATTCTATCACGACTTGAAGAAAACTTGAAGGAACTTATCTCCCCAAATTTAAAGAAGCTCCTATTTTCTTATAGGAGCTTTGGCTTATACAATTCGTTTTGTATGGCAATAGATAATTTTATCACATACTATCTTTATTTGTTATCAACCCCATGTATCGCTTTTACCATATCCGCAAATAAAGGTGTGACGGAACCTCCTCCATCTGTTACCCCTAGATTCACGGTAACCAGCGCATAACGGGGCTTTTCATAAGGAAAATATCCTGCAAACCATTTATTCAGGAGCTGGTTATCCTCCCTATATACACCTGTCTCAGCCGTTCCTGATTTACCTGCCACGTCATATGGTAACCCTTGAAGGCCTCTGCCGGTTCCTTCCTCATTCACCACAACCTCCCGAAGCAGCTTTTGCAGTTTCATAGCAGTGTAAGGGGATATCGAATCTTCTTCGAGCTTTTCCTGGGGAAAAGAGAGCATTGATGTCCCATTTTTATATTCTACACCATAAGCAACCCTTACCATTTCACTGACTCCACCCTTTGCAATCGTGGACATCATATTGGCCACTGCTATCGGCGTTACCCGTACCTCGTGTTGACCTATTGCAGACATAGCTACAAAATTAGCATCATTTCTCGCATCATTATCTAAGAACACCCTGCCAGTTTCTTCATCTTGAAGCTGCTTGAAATGGTCAAAATGATAAAAATCCCCTTCCCAAGTAACAGGGCCTAACAGCGAAAGCTTTCTAGCATACGTATCTAATAAATCTTGATCCAGATCTTTTAATTCATTTGCCAAAATACCAAACGTATTATTACAACTTTTCGCAAAACTTTCAGTGAACGATAGCATTCCATGCTGATAATTAGTGTCAGGTGTCCCTTTTATTGTAACATCACAGTTAAACCTTCTCCCTGGACCGTCGAGCTCATGATCAATAGCAGCGGCAGCCACTACTGTCTTAAAAATAGACCCTGGTATCTGCTGCTTGACCATCATATTGTCAATTCCATTTGATTTTGAGTCATAGGGTGAATTCTTATTGATATTCGGCCTAGACACAAGCGCTAAAACGGAGTTTGTCTCAATATCTAAAAGAACAAGACCTCCTCTTTTAATACCATGCTGATCAACGAGTTCTTCAGCTAGCAGCTGCATTTCCTTATCAATCGTCGTCTTAATATTTACCGGATAAAAAGGATTAGCCGGTTCAA
Source organism: Robertmurraya dakarensis (assembly GCF_900156875.1). GTDB lineage: Bacteria > Bacillota > Bacilli > Bacillales > Cytobacillaceae > Robertmurraya > Robertmurraya dakarensis. The sequence goes on from NZ_LT707409.1 coordinate 2,315,647, forward strand.
CGTATTTGACATCAATTCCAAATAAAGGCCCTCCGATCCCATCAACATGATAAACCAGCTTAGACTTTCCATCCGGAAGAAGAAATTCATCAAAGCTCTTTTCAAGCCCAGTCAAACCAATTACCGTTTGTGGAGATAGACCCTTATCCGGATATCTTCTCGCAAAAACCTTCTCATTTTCTCCGGTAATGCCAATGAGCTGCTCAGCTGGTGAATTAGCCATTGTATATTTGCGTTCAACTGCAAACACTCCGGGTATCTCCAGTTTGTTTATTTGCTCCATTTGCGATGGTGTTAATTGAAGTGGCCGGGGCTCCCCGAAAGCAAACGGATCTTTTGCTTTATCGACAGCAGCCAGAAGCTCTGGTTGAGATATCCCAATAATACTAGCAACCCTTTTGCTTTCCCAGTCCATATTTTTCAAGAAAGGGAATAAAATTAACACAGGAATTTTTTGATGTACTAGAGGTTCCCCATTTCGATCAAGGAAAGACCCTCTGCCGTTATCAATTACCATTTCCTGTGATCTTTGTCTTACACTCGACTCAAGGAGGTTAACTTCATTTTTTGAGAAGCTCTCTGTCGAAACTAATTGTAATTGAATTAACCTTCCCATAAGAACCGCCAGCAAACAAAGGATAAAGGCTAAAAAAATGGACATTCTCTTTCTCCACATAAAAAACACCTCGTCAAAAGTGTTGACGAGGTGTAAAGATTTCAAACCATATTTGACCCTTTTTCGGTTAACAAACTGTATAAAGTCGGTTTTTCTATTTAATATTTGTAATTTTTACAAGCATTTCTCCGCCTGGAGTCTGAACAGAAACTTCATCATCGACTTTTTTTCCTAACAGACTTTTAGCAATTGGTGAATCATTAGAGATTTTCCCTTCAAATGGATCTGCTTCAGCGCTTCCTACAATTGTGTAAGATTCCTCTTCACCATCTGGCAGTTCAACGAAAGTTACTGTACGCCCCAGCGTTACCACATCTCCGCTTAACTCGTCCTCTTCAATGATTTTCGCATTGCGGATCATATTCTCAAGTGTAGTAATGCGTCCTTCCACAAAAGCTTGTTCTTCTTTTGCAGAATCGTACTCTGAGTTCTCCGATAAATCACCAAAGCTGCGTGCAATTTTAATGCGTTCTACAACTTCTTTTCGTTTAACCGTTTTCAATTGTTCTAATTCCTGCTCAAGCTTTTCTTTACCCGCCAATGTCATCGGGAAAACTTTCTCTTGTGCCAAAATCCTTCACTCCTTCTAGTTTCACAACCCCCAACTTAGATTGTGTTTGTTTTTATATGTACTAATTGTGCATATACTCTATTCGTATATGCACAGGACGCGCCCTATTAAGGGCGCGCATTTTATCATTGTCAAAAAGACCTTTTGATGAAATAAAAGGCTGAACATTCCCGAAAAAGATATCACACCTTTTATTATTTAATGCCTATTGTGTCATAAAAATGATTTTTGTTCAAGAATTGTTTGGATTTTCGTGACCATTAAATCAATGGCAACATGATTATGACCGCCCTCAGGAATAATAATATCAGCATACCTTTTTGTCGGTTCAATGAACTGGTTGTGCATGGGCCGAACAACATTTACATACTGATCAATTACAGAATCCATTGATCTCCCCCGCTCTTTTATATCACGGAAAAGCCGGCGGATAATCCGAATATCTGCATCCGTATCAACATAGAGCTTCATATCCATTAAGTTTCTGAGCCTCTCATCTTCTAAAACAAGAATCCCCTCTAGGATAATAACATCCTTAGGCTCAACCATAATGATTTCTTTTGACCTGGTATGAAGAGCATAATCATACACAGGCTTTTCCACTGCTTGATATTCGAGCAGGCGCTGTAAATGCTGAATTAACAAGTCATTATCAAAAGCAAAAGGATGGTCATAATTCGTTTTTAATCGTTCTTCAAAAGGTAGATGTGCTTGGTCTTTATAGTATGAGTCCTGTTCAATCATCAGGATTGAATGTCCTTTGAAACGATCATAAATGGACCTGGTTACACTCGTTTTTCCAGAACCTGATCCCCCTGCTATCCCAATCACAACCGGTTTTGGTGCCATATTAGATCTCCTTTCGCATCATGTTGTTCGGGTAAACGCGCTGATTTACTTTAAACCGAACAATTTGCAATGGATGACGCGCTGCATCTAATTCATTGCCTTCCTCATCCCAGATCTTATCGATAACTTGTGTAAAATTGCTAATTTCAGGTCCGAAAAATTCAACCTCTTGTCCTGGTTTAAAATGATTACGCTGCTGCAATGTGATCATTTGAGTTTCTTCGTTATAATCCAACACTAATCCAGCAAAGTCGAACTTTGTCTTTTTGCTATGATTACCAAACATTTGCTCTTTATACCCTGGTACACCTTCAAAAAATGCTGTAGCCGTTTCTCTATTTGCACATTTATCAAGCTCTTCCAGCCACTCTTTTTTAATTTGGAAGTTTTCCGGGTCGGCACAATACGTATCAATCACTTTTCGATACACACTTACGACTGTAGCGATATAGTGGATTGACTTCATGCGACCCTCAACTTTTAAGCTGTCAATGCCAATTTCAATCATGCGCGGAATTGATTCAATCAGTTTTAAGTCCTTAGGACTCATTGCAAACGGATCGTCATTATCAGAAAATAGGGATACTTCCTCATTACCTTCTAATTGATATAAATCATAATCCCAGCGGCAAGATTGACAGCATCCGCCGCGGTTCGAGTCACGGGCTGTCATATGGTTACTTAATGTACAACGTCCAGAATAGGCGATACACATTGCTCCATGAACAAATGTTTCAATCTCGATATCAACCTTTTCTTTCATTTCTTTAATTTCATCTGCACTTGTTTCACGAGCAAGAACAACACGCTCTAACCCTTCTTCTTTCCAGAACTGTACAGCTTTCCAATTGGAAAGTGATTGCTGTGTGCTTAAATGAACTTCAATTTCAGGTGCAAGTCTGCGGCATGTTTCAATAATCAGTGGATCAGCAACAATAATGCCATGAATGCCCGCTTCCTTTAAACCTAATATATACTCCTCTAAGCCATCAATATTTTCATTATGAGCAAAGATATTTGTTGTTACATAGATTTTTGCACCATATTTCTTTGCAAATTCTACGCCTTCTTTCATCTCTTCAAACGTGAAGTTATCTGCGTTAGAACGCAAGCCGTACTCTTGTCCACCAATAAATACAGCATTTGCGCCATAATGAACAGCTATTTTAAGCTTCTCAAGATTCCCCGCTGGAGCAAGCAGCTCAGGTTTCTTTACAATAACACGTTTTCCGTCAACAATTTTAGAAATTTTATCATTCACTGTTGCAGTCATTTGGTGAACCTCCTTGTTTCATTTATTTTTAGTAGACCGTTTCTTTGAAGAAGAAGCCCGTATCTAATGGACGGCTTGGCGGTTGAATTTTCTCAATCTCTGCCAGCATTTCATCCTTCTCATCTTCGTATTTGTCCGGATCTTCAACACAAAGGTCGATTGCTTTTCGATATAATCTCGTGACAGCTTCAATATATTCTGGAGATTTTAATACGCCGTCGATTTTAAAAGAGTCAACTTCTGCTTCAATCAACTCTTGCAGTTCGTCAATGATACAGATATCATTTGGACTCATGATATGAGTACCATTTTGGTCTTCAAATATCGGATATTTATTTTCCCGCTCTTTATCATGCAAGAACATATTTTTATTTTCTTTACGATTTTCAACTTGGAGCGCTTTGCCTTGGTATTCAAAATAGTTTCCTAACAAAGACCGCTTTGATTGGAACATGGCTGTCATGCCATGAACTTGCACTTCGATTTCTACTTCTGCATTTTCCTTAGTTTCAATAACAGCATCCATATTAATTTCACGAGCAAGCACGGCACGTTTCGCGCCCTTGCGTCCCCAGTAGTTGCAGTGGTACCAGTTTGTCGCTGTTGTTTCTGTATTCCAATGGAGCTTTAAATCGGGCGCTGCTTCACGCGCAACCATCAATACAGCTGGATCACCAAAGATAACAGCATCCGCTTTTGCTTCATGAACGAATTTAAGATAGTCGTATAGCTCATCCACTTTTTCGTTATGAAAAATGGCATTAACAGCCACATAGACCTTTTTCTCTCGAGAATGGGCCAGTTGTATTGCTTTCTTTACATCTTCTCGTGAAAATTCACCAGCTAATCTTAATCCATAGCGCTGTTCACCGACCACAAATGCGTCTGCACCTGCTTCAATCAATGGAATGATATCTTCAACGCTGACAGGCGTTACTAAAAGTTCTGGTTTATTCATTGCTATTCACCTCTTTTTACTAATTGCCACGCCATCACCAACGGGCAGTATAACCGTATCAAAATCATGATGATTCATAATAAATTTATTAAAATCATTTAATTTCTTCATTAAGCTTCGCATCCGTCTAGTTTCAAAATTCGTCTCACAAACAAGTCCTTTAAATAGGACATTATCGGTAATGATGATGCCATTATCTGAAAGATATCCAGAATATAGCTCAAAAAATTGCTTGTACTTACCTTTTGTAGCATCTATAAAGATACAATCAAAAGGAGCAAATGCTTTAACTTCTTCTTCAACCTCTAAAGCATCGCCCTTAATTAGATGAATTTGATCTTGTTTACCTGCCATTTCAATATATTTCTCGGCTAGAGCAGAACGTTCTTCATCTCTTTCAATCGTAACGACAGTCGTCTGAGGAATGGCAAAAACCATTCGTAAAGCGGAATAGCCAATTGCTGTACCTACTTCAAGAATTGTTTTTGGTTGTTGAATTCGTAATAACTGAAGCATTGCTTCGATCCCCGATAATTCCATTATCGGGACAGAATTCTCTTTGGCATACCTTTCCATGCTCATAAGGAGTTCATTCCGCTCCGGAATCAACTCGTCAATATAGCCTAGTACCCTATCATTCAACAAACTCACCTCAGGTTCAAAAAAATATATTATTGTGATTTGTATAAAATCTTTTAGACATGAAAAAATAGCGTTCACAGACAAAGTTGATTAGATAGAAGCATGGGCTGCTAAAAATCAATACTTTACTGTGGGACACGCTATTAACAGGCGTATGAAACACTTGAACTATTTTATCATAAATCATAAGGGAATGCGAATTTTTTTCACATTCCCTATTAAGAAAAACCTTCCATTACTGTATATGCTGTGCTTTCTTCTGATTATGCTCTGCAAGCGACTTAGAGAAAAGTACTTCTCCTGATGCCGTTGCAAGGAAATAAAGGAAATCTGTTTGAGCTGGCTTAAGTGCTGCTTCAATGGACGAAACTCCAGCGTTTGCAATAGGACCTGGTGTTAATCCAGTATTTTTATACGTATTGTATGGATCATCCACTTCTAAATCTTTATAGAGGACTCTTTCCTTGTGCTCACCTTGTGCATACAGAACTGTGGGATCTGTTTGAAGCGGCATGCCTAAGCCTAAGCGGTTATAAAACACACTGGATATTTGATCCCGCTCAACTTGCTGTGTTGCCTCTTCTTCAATTAAAGATGCCATTGTTAAAAGCTCATGCGGAGTGAATTCCCGCTCCGCCATTTGACTAGAATACTGATTTACGACATCACTTGTCTTATCCAGCATCACTTTAACAATTTCTTCTATTGAAGGTTTCTCCTTGTAAAAAGGATAGGTAGCAGGGAAAAGATATCCCTCCAAAGGGAACTTTATATCTTCATTCAGGATCTCCTCTGTTAAAAGATCTGGATACTCCTGTATCATACTGTTAATAAACTCGCTGTCATTTAGATGATTAAGAATTTCTTCTTCACTATGATGCGTTTTTTCCCCAATAATTTTGGCAATTTCTTTTAATTGTTTACCTTCAGGAATTGTTATTTTAAAGACAACCTCTTCCATAATTTTTCCAGTTTTCAAATTATCAATAATCTCCTGGAAAGTCATCGCAGATGTCATCGTATATTCGCCCGCCATAAACTCCGTTTCATTTTTAAATTTCACATAATATTTAAAAACTTTTGCATCTTTTATAATCCCATTGTCCTCTAAAATCTGTGCAATTCCTGTTACCGTCGATCCTATCGGTATCTCTATTTGTTTTTCTGTTTTATTTCCAGGGTCGACAGGCTTTAATGCTGCATTGATATAGAAATACCCAGTTGTAACAGTCGCTGCAATCAGAATGAATAGAACGATGGATACGATAAAGACAATTTTCCTTACAACCTTTGCTTCTCCTTGACGCTCTATTAGTTTCTTGCGCATGTACTCCTTTTTAGAATGTTTATCTTCTAAAGACATCCAATTCCCCCTCTTATCAACAAGAGCATATTTCATTCAGCCTCGAATTATTATACTATATTTTTCATTTTCCGTCGCAAAATAATCCAAAAAACCGTTCATTTAGATCATTTTCTACATTATTTTCGCAAAAAAAAGAGGCTGACTAACGTCAGCCCTGATCTTTCTACCTATTCTTCATCTTGCTCTTCTAAAAATGTATTTAACATTTCTTCAATTAAATCCCATTCTTCATCTGATTCAATTGGCTGAAGGTCGCCGTCTTGATTATCTTCAGATGGTACAAAAGAGGAAGCATGAATTTCAATTTCCTCTTCGTCATTATCATCTGCTCCTACAGGATAATAAAGAACATATGACTTCCCAAACTCTTCTGAATCAAATGTAAAAAGGATTTCACAAAGCTGTTCATTTCCTTGCTCGTCTACTACTGTAATATGGTTATCACCGTGATCCATTTCTTTCACCTCATTATTTTTGACTGTCTAAGTATCCTTGTAAAATCATGACCGCCGCCATCTTATCAATAACTTTTTTTCTTTTTTTACGGCTCACATCCGCTTGAAGAAGGACTCGTTCTGCAGCCATAGTCGTTAGACGTTCATCCCAATAGATGACAGGTACTTCATATAACTTTTCTAACTCTTGTCCATAGACTTGACTAGCTTCTCCTCTTGGACCGATGGATCCGTTCATGTTTTTCGGCAGCCCGACTACAACTTTACTGACATCATATTCTTTAATAATTTTTCCAATTTGTTCAAAACCAAACACATTTTGTTCTTCATTAATGCGAATTGTTTCCAACCCTTGTGCCGTCCAGCCCATCTCATCGCTGACTGCTACGCCCACTGTCTTTGAACCGACATCAAGTCCCATAATCCGCATATATCAAGATCCCTCTCGCTGTTGTTGTTTTAAATACGATTTCACTAATTCTTCTATAATTTCGTCACGTTCTAATTTACGGATGATATTCCGTGCATCACGATGACGAGGAATATAGGCGGGATCTCCAGATAGTAGGTAACCGACAATTTGATTAATAGGATTATATCCCTTTTCTTTAAGAGCCTCATACACTTCAAAGAGAACTTCTTTTACATCATGTTCAAATGGCTCCTCGGGGAAATTAAATCTCATTGTTTTATCAAATGAGCTCAACGTTTTGCACCTCGCTTTTACTATTCTTAGCGAATCATTGTTCATTGTTACCTACATTCTACACTACTTTTTTCCAATATCAAACGATTTTACCAATTCCTCGACAAAACTTAAGGCCTCATTTAGTTTAGCAGGGTCTTTACCGCCTGCTTGGGCCATATCTGGACGGCCGCCGCCGCCACCGCCGCAGCGCGTAGCAACTTCTTTAATAATCTTACCTGCATGCAGTCCTTTTTCATTTAGGTCTTTAGTAACAGCCGTAATTAAATTCACTTTATCCTCACTTGGACTTCCAAGAACGATAACAGCAGATCCTAGCTTTTGCTTCAAGTCATCTGCCATATTTCGAAGTTGATTCATATCTGTTGCTTGTACGGAAGCTGCCAATACCGTCACTCCATTGATCTCTTTCGCTTGGTCAACAAGGCTTCCAGCTTCAATATTACCCAATTTTGTGCTTAAAGATTCATTTTCTCTTTGAAGCTGCTTCATTTCGCCTAAAAGAACATCTATTCTGTTAGCAACATCTTTTGGATTTGTTTTTAATTTATTAGCCGCTTCTTTAAGAACATTGATTTGGTCATTCATTAATCCATAAGCCGCTTCACCCGTTACTGCCTCAATTCTTCGGGTGCCAGCTCCAATTCCGCTTTCCGAAACAATTTTAAATAAGCCAATGACAGAAGAGTTTGGCACATGGCAGCCTCCACAAAGCTCTAGGCTGTAGTCGCCAATTTGAACCACACGAACGATGTCTCCGTATTTTTCACCGAACAACGCCATAGCGCCCATTGCTTTCGCTTCTTCTATCCCCTTGTAATCAATATTAACGCCCAAGCCTTTCCAGATATGTTCGTTAACAATGCTTTCAATCTTCTCTAATTCATCTGCCTTAATTTGCCCAAAATGAGAAAAGTCAAAGCGCAAACGATCTGATTCAACTAGAGAGCCAGCCTGGTTTACATGGGAGCCAAGCACATCTTTAAGAGCTTGATGAAGTAAGTGTGTTGCAGTGTGATTTTTAATGATTTTGCTGCGATTTTGTTCGTCAAGTTTTGCCACTACAGCAGCGTTTGTTTGTAACGTTCCGGATTCTACAAGCGCTCTGTGAAGGTTTTGTCCATTCGGAGCTTTTTGCACATCTTTAATCAGAACTTTGACTCCATTGCCTTCTAGATATCCTCTGTCAGCAATTTGTCCGCCACTCTCCGCATAGAATGGTGTCTCATCAAGGATAAACTGAATCTCTTCTCCTGCACTTGCTTCTTCAATTAGCTTGCCCTCTTTGACAATAGCCAGCACTTTTGAATTAGTTTGCAGCTGATCATATCCAACAAATGTACTTTCAACCTTTATTTCACCTAACATACCGCCTTGAACCTGCATGGAATCAACATCCTGCCTAGCAGCACGTGCACGATCACGCTGAGCTTCCATCTCCCTTTCAAAGCCTTCATGGTCAACCTTTAACCCTTCTTCTTCTGCGTACTCTTCAGTTAATTCTGCCGGGAAACCATACGTGTCATATAGACGGAAAACATCCTTCCCTTGAACGACAGTGCTTCCTGCCTCTTTCTCTTTTTTGATAATGCCGGCAAGAATGCTTAAGCCCTCATGCAGTGTTTCATGGAATCGTTCCTCTTCATTTTTAATCACTTTTTGGATGAAATCTGCTTTTGACTTTACCTCCGGGTAATAATCTTCCATGATTTCACCAACGACTGTTACCAATTCATACATGAATGGACGATTAATATTGATTTGCTTTGCGTAGCGGACTGCCCGGCGCAGCAGACGGCGAAGTACATAACCACGGCCTTCATTTGAAGGAAGTGCACCATCTCCTACAGCAAACGCAACTGTACGAATATGGTCGGCAATTACCTTAAACGCAACATCCGTTTCTTTCTTTTGGCCATATTTAACTCCCGAAATTTCTTCTGTTGCTCTAATGATAGGCATGAAGAGATCTGTGTCAAAATTCGTTGGAACATCTTGGACAACAGATGCCATCCTTTCAAGGCCCATCCCCGTATCAATATTTTTCTTTGGCAGCGGTGTATAAGTACCGTCAGGATTATGATTAAACTCAGAGAACACTAAATTCCATACTTCTAAGTAGCGCTCATTTTCCCCGCCAGGATATAGTTCCGGATCTTCTGGATCATCTCCATACTCCGGACCGCGGTCGTAGAAAATTTCTGTGTTGGGTCCGCTCGGTCCTTCCCCAATATCCCAAAAATTACCTTCAAGGCGGATAATTCTCTCTTCAGGAACCCCCATTTTTTTATTCCATAATTCAAAGGCTTCATGGTCTTCGGGATGAATCGTAACAGAAAGGCGTTCTTCTTCAAAGCCAATCCATTTCTCATCCGTTAAAAACTCCCAAGCCCATTGAATTGCCTCTTCTTTGAAATATTCACCGATTGAGAAGTTACCCAGCATTTCAAAAAACGTATGATGCCTCGCAGTTTTTCCAACATTCTCAATATCATTTGTACGAATCGATTTTTGGGCATTGGTAATGCGTGGGTTTTCAGGAATGACGCGGCCATCAAAATATTTTTTCAATGTCGCTACCCCGCTGTTAATCCAAAGCAATGATGGGTCATCATGCGGAACAAGTGATGCACTCGGCTCCACTGAATGTCCTTTTTCCTTAAAAAAATCTAAATACATGCGGCGAATCTCAGCACCGGTTAGTTTTTTCATACTTACGACCTCCTATATATGATCATTTTCTGTTCTTAAACAAATAAAAAAGCCCTCATCCCGTTACAGGGACGAGGAGCTCTGCTCGCGGTACCACCCTGATTACGAATGAAAAGCCATTCATCTCTCAATGTCCTTTAACGCAGGTGATACGGCAGGGATTAGCTGCATTCCGGATTAGCTTTCTGTTACCCTTCATCTAGAATTTCTTTCAGCCGCGGAAATTCCTCTCTTCGCTTTACGCAAGATGGTCTGTAACATACTCTTTCCTTCAACAAGATTTCATTATGTATGGATCCGTCTATGACTGATCCAAATACTAGCAGTATTTACCTAAGAACGACATAATAAACATGCACTTATAGACGAATTATAGCGATTTTAATTTAGGTTTGTCAAATTTATCTTATGATATTTTCTTCCTGCATCTTTCCCCGAACAAAATGATTTCTCGCATGAACCGCGCTCACCTTTAAAATTGCTAAAATCGGTACGCCTAGGATTAATCCCGCTACCCCTCCAATCTCACCTCCTGCTATTAAAGCAAACATGATTAATAGAGGGTGCATATGCAGACTTTTCCCAACAATTAAAGGGGAAAGAATGTTTCCTTCTAGAAACTGCAGTGCCGCCACGATCACCACTGATGTAATAATCATTTTTAGCGACATTGTAGCCGCAATAATAAGGATCGGAAATAAAGCAATAATTGGACCGAAATATGGAATGACATTGGTAACTCCGACAATAAAACCTAACAATAAGGGATAGTTCATGTCAACGAACCAAAAAAGACAAGCGGAAATCAATCCAAGTACTGCACCTACTAACAGTTGGCCGCGGATGTAGCCCCCAAGAGATTTATCTACATCTCTTAAAAACTTTATTCCGCTCCTCCGCCATTTTCTCGGTGTTAAATACCATGCCGCCTTTTTCATGACTTCAATGTCTTTAAGCATATAAAAAGCTATAAATGGAATGATGGCTAACAGGAAAATAGAATTTAAAATATGCAATAAACCGTCAATAACGTTCGCCAATAAACGATTTAATGCTTCTTCTGCTGCAACAATCCCATTTTCGATTTGTTCTTGAACGCCAATGGGCCAAGTATCTGTTTTATCCTGGATAAATAAAATCCAGCTGCGATACTGATCTGTAAATTCTGGGGCATGCTCAACTAAATCCCTTAATTGGCCGATAAATGCAGGAATTCCTTTATAGAAGCCGAATCCTACACCCCCAAAGAAAAGCAAATAAATGATTAAAATCGCGAGCCATCTCGGGAGATAGCTTTCATGTAATTTTTCAATAACAGGATGCAGTAAATAAGTGATAAATGCTGCAATCATAAACGGAATAAAAACTGTTTTTAACACTTCCAGCATCGGAGCCCAAATTGGTTTTAGTTTTAAAAAAATATATGCAACGAAAAATAATAATAAAAGAAACCCAAGCCTGTAAAACCATTTCACGCGAATATCCATCCCTTTCCTCCCTTATCCCTATTTTTAGAGCAGCCATGAAAAATATACGTATTAATAACGTTAAGGAAGGCAGACAGCAAAAACCCCCTCGTAAGGAGGAGGTTTAAAGGCTAAAACAATGTTTTAGTGATTCTTTTTTGCATTTTTTTCATATTTCGACGAGACATTAGGTTATTACGCTGAGCATAATTATATGCCGCCATACCAGCACCAACTGCTATAACAGACGTTAGCATTTTATTCATTCGTCTCACCTCGGTTTTAGTTATAAGATAAACCGGCGCTCATCTTCACTAAATAAATCGTCCAGTGAACTTAACGTTCCATCCTCTTCTACTTGGTGGGTACTAATCATACCTTGAGTCAAGGATAGTTCTATATAACAATTCCAACAATAATATTGGTTGATTCCAATTTTTCCTATATCCTTGCTCTGACAATTTGGACACTTTAACATCAAAGACCCCTCACAATCGTTTTTCGCTAGGAAAGTCATCTCTTCCTACTCTCCCATATTTTCATCAACATCAACGATGATGGCGTCTTTCCCAATTGTAGGTGGATCATCAGTCTTAATGACCCGCTTCCCTTCAACCATGTCAGAAAAGAAGCCATCCGAACATTCATACCCTACAATTGTTCCCAATTCCTCCTTGAAGTATACGTCCTCAAGAATTCCTAATTTTTCGCCTTGGGCTGTCATGAGGGGCCTTCCCATTAATTTTTCATGCCCTTCCAATGTGAAAGCAGCAGGTTTTTTTAACGGCTTAAGACTTGTGGGGTCTTCTACCATAACTCCATCCCAACCAAAAGAAGCTACATCATCTATTGCAATAAAAAAGGACTTTTTAAAGAGAGCACCGGTTTTTAAAAGCAAGCCCTTGACGATCCCTGTGTTAGAAATGTGAAGGTCATATACTTCACCAAGTTTTTCTCCCCTGCTTTTTTCATAAACAGGGAGCCCTTTCAGTATTGAAAATGTCCGCAAAGATCGGTCCCACCTTCCCGGAACATTAATAGTGTTTACTCTCTTGGGTGAAACATAAGGTGAAAGGTTTTCCATGCCACCAGAATGAAGGGTTGGAAACACTTATTTTCTTTTTGTAGATTGTTTTTCTACAAATTCATTTCTTTCGCCGCCGTCTGAAAGTTCTTCAGAGAACTCATGGTCTTTTTTTAGCAGCTTCGAGGTTTTAATAACACTTGCACCTAAATTTAAATTGGGTGCTGCTTCCTCATTTAACTTTTCACTCATATTTATCACCTCTAATCTTATTGTCTTTTTTTTGTCATCAGACATACAAAAAAAGAGATACCAAAATTGGTATCCCCGTTTATTTAAATGGTCTTTACTTCGTCCATATAGTCATATGGTGTAACATTTTCCATGCCAATTAATGGATCAACTTCCATCATATTCTCTTCCGTGATGATGAACTGTTTTTGTTCTTTTTGTACATCAATCTTTTTACTAGTGAACGTTTCATGGATTTCTTCTGCCAGTTTTTCTTTTAGGGTCGTTAATCTTAGTTGTTCGTCAGCACGTTCCACTCCGATACGGAAAGCTTCTTCTTCGCCACAAATAATTAAGAATTTCTTGCTCCTCGTGATTGCCGTGTAAATTAAATTTCTTCGAAGCATCCGATAATAACTCTTTACGATAGGAAGGATGACGATCGGAAACTCACTTCCTTGCGATTTATGGATGGAAGTGCAGAATGCATGTGTAATTTGATTTAAATCCTGCTTCGTGTATGTCGCCTCAATTCCATCAAATGAGACAACCACCATATCTTCCTTTTCGGTGTTTTCCTTTGCATAAAAAATGGCGGCCACTTCACCAATATCACCATTAAATACATTATTTTCCGGCTGATTCACGAGCTGTAATACTTTATCCCCAACCCTGTACTTGACGTCTCCATACTTTAGTTCCTTTCTCGATCCGTCATCATTGGAGTTGAAGATTTGCTGCATGATGTCATTTAATTTATCAATCCCAGCAGGACCCTTATACATCGGTGCCAGCACTTGAATATCTTTAGATGTAAATCCTTTGTTTTTAGCATTAACTACCACTTTTTCCACTACTTCTGGAATTTGTCCAACAGAACATCTAATAAAAGATCGATCACCTTGTTGTTTTGTAACATCATTTGGAAGCTTCCCTGTCTTAATCTGGTGGGCAAGCTCAATAATTGAAGAACCTTCTTCTTGGCGATAAATATCGGTTAACCTAACCGTCGGAACTCTTTCAGACTCAAGCAGATCTTTTAATACTTGTCCCGGACCAACAGAAGGCAGCTGATCTTCATCTCCAACGAGAATTACTTGAATATGCTCTGGCAAAGCCTTAAATAATTGATGAGCCAGCCAAATATCCAGCATCGAGGTTTCATCAACAATGACGATTTTCCCTTCTAGAGGATTATCCTCATCACGGCTAAAGCCTTCAACTCCATTCCAGCCCAGTAAGCGATGAATCGTTACGGCGGGGATGCCTGTCGACTCTGTCATTCTTTTCGCAGCTCTTCCTGTTGGAGCAGCTAAGATGAACGGAAATGGTTCTTCCTTTTTATAATCCTTCGGGTCCAATGAACAGCCATGTAATTCACTGTATAATTCCACAATTCCTTTGATAACGGTCGTTTTCCCTGTCCCAGGACCACCAGTTAAAATGAGCATTGGAGACATCAGTGCTGTTTGAATTGCCTCTCTTTGAGAAGGAGCATATTGAACTTTTATTCTTTCCTCTAAGTTACCAAGTGCTAATAAGAATTCCGATTCAGGAAATTGCTCTTTATACTCTGACTGTTTTAATACTCTTTTTATATTTGTAACCAATCCTTTTTCCGCAAAATATAAGGACGGCAAGTAGACTTTTCTTTCTTCAATAATGACTTTACTTTCCTCTTGCAGTTTAATTAGTTCATCAGAAATAACATTATATTCAATAGTGTCCCTTTTATTTTCCTCTAAGAGTGTCTTGACATTTTCCAAAAGAGTCTTGGCAGGAATATACACATGTCCAGCCTGCATGCTGTCATTTTCAAGTACATAGAGGCATCCTGCTTTTACACGATCAGGGTGGCTGCCTGAAATACCGAGCTGAAATCCTAGCTCATCGGCACGATTGAATCCTACTCCTTCAATATCTTCAACTAGCTTATAAGGATTGGACTGGATCGTTTCGATCGTTAGTTCTTTATATGCCTGATAGATTTTCATTGAGATTTGCGGACCAAAACCATATTGGTTAAGAGCTACCATCGCTTGCTCCAACCCTTGATTTTCCATTAAAGTATCGTAAATTTCCTTTGCTTTGTCAGGGGGCAGCTTGGGAACAGTGTCTAATAAAGATGGCTGGTTTAATATACGAGAGATGGCGTTCTCACCAAGTGTTTCGACAATCTTTTCGGCCGTTTTCTTCCCGACTCCCTTAAATAATTCACCGGAAAGATACGAAATTACCCCTTGTTTCGTTTGCGGCAGTTCTTTGCGAAAATGCTCTGCTTGGAATTGCAGACCGAACTTTGGATGATCCTTAAAATGACCGTAAAAAATATACGTCTCTTGATCATGTACTTTAGGAAAAAAACCGGTAATAACCGCCTCTTTATCGTCATACTCTTCGTTCGTATCATCAACCCTGATTCTAATGACAGAATATAAGTTCTGATCATTATGAAAGATCGTAACAAGATGCTTTCCTTTTATGTATTTACTTTCTTCACCAAAAAGTTCGAGCTTTTCTTGATCAGACAAACTGTCCCCTCCTCCCTGGTTATTGTCTTAACTACTTATTTAGATTCTGTATTTCCATTTGTCATAAGCTTCTTGCCATGCCCGGCTAATAAATGATCCGGCTGAATGTCTAAAGCTTTTTCAAACATTTCCAGTGCTTTCACTGTGTCTTCTTTAAAACCGTATGCTACTCCGAGATTATAATAAGCATCAGCATGATTTTCATCGATTTTTAAGCACTCTTCAAATTGTGTTATCGCCTCGTCAATCAGTTCTGACTGTGCCAAACATAGACCGTATTGAAAACGTGCTTCTGCATCAGTATCATTCAATTCAACACTGCGCTGCAGGTATGGCAGGGCTAATTTTATCTGGTCTAATTGAACGAGAGTCATCCCTAACATAAAAAAGTTATCACTTGATTGCAGGCCCTTTTGCATTGCTTTTTCAAACATTTTTTTCGCTTCTTCAAAGTTCTCATTTTCAAAATAAAGATTACCAGCACTATAATAAGCAGCCGCAGCATTTTCATCTAATGAGATCGCCTTTTTAAAGAAGTTTAACGCCTTCTCGTTCTCTCCTACTGCAGACAGTACATTACCAAAATTAATATAAGAAACGGCATCATCTGGGCTTTCTTCAATTGCTTCCATAAAGATCTTTGCCGCTTCTTCCCATTTTCCTTCTTGCATGTATTGTATACCTTGTTGATTTTTATCCATCGTTCACACTCCTATTACTAAAAAAGTATAGCATATTTTATTATTACCGAAATACAAGTGAAAAGGGAATTTTAGAAGAATCCCCTTTTTCCTACTAAGTTTCACTTTATCGCAACAAATGCCTCGATTCGTTATTAGAATCGAGGCATTCCACAAAGATTACCCTACATAAGTAAGTTTTTCTCCATTTTTATATATTTCATCAATCGTTCCACCGCCAAGACATTCATCACCGGAGTAGAATACAACTGCTTGTCCTGGAGTAACAGCTCGAATAGGTTCATGGAAAATCACTTTCACTTTTCCATCTTCTAACTTCTGAACAGTCACACCATTATCTGGTTGGCGATATCTAAATTTAGCCGTACAGTCAAAAGAACTTGGCTTAGCTTCATTTGAAACCCAGCTGACATCTGTCGCAATGATGCTATCAGAATAAAGCTTCTCATTGTGGAAAGCTTGACCAACATATAGAACATTACGCTGTAAGTCTTTCCCAATCACAAACCATGGCTCACCGGCACCCCCGATTCCAAGACCATGTCTTTGTCCAATTGTGTAATACATCAACCCATCGTGCTTGCCGACCACTTCACCATCTAGTGATTCCATGTTTCCTGGCTGAGCAGGCAAGTATCCGCTTAAAAATTCCTTAAAGTTACGTTCCCCGATAAAACAAATGCCCGTGCTGTCCTTTTTCGTGGCAGTCGCCAAATTAGCTTCTTGGGCAATATCCCGAACCTTGGACTTTTCAATGTTCCCAATTGGAAACATAACTTTTGACAATTGATCTTGCGTCAGTTGATTGAGGAAATAGGTTTGATCCTTGTTCTCGTCAACCCCGCGGAGCATTTTATATTCTCCTTCACGGAACTCAACACGAGCATAATGGCCTGTTGCCAAATAGTCTGCACCGAGACTTACTGCATGTTCAAGAAATGCCTTGAACTTAATTTCTTTATTGCACATAACATCAGGATTTGGCGTTCTCCCTGCTTTATACTCATCTAAAAAGTACGTAAATACTTTATCCCAATATTGCTTTTCAAAATTGACCGCATAATAGGGAATACCGATTTGATTACATACTCTTATGACATCATTGTAATCTTCTGTCGCTGTACATACTCCAAATTCGTCTGTATCGTCCCAGTTTTTCATAAAAATGCCGATTACATCGTAACCTTGCTGTTTTAAAATAAGAGCAGCTACAGAAGAATCAACACCACCTGACATCCCCACAACTACACGAGTATCTTTTGGTTCTTTTTTCATTAATTTATCCACCACACTTGCCTTCACTCAATGTTTTAAGTAAAAGTTTATTTACTTGTTAATCTCTTCACAATTTTTAACGTTTCCTGTGCAGCCTTTTTTACTTGAGCTTCCGTATTATTCAGACCAAAGCTAAACCGTATTGCATTACGTAGACGATCCGAGTTGTTTCCAAACATGGCCACCAAAACATGAGATGGATCAATTGAACCAGCTGTACAAGCTGACCCGCTAGAAACAGCAATTCCTGCCAAATCTAAATTAACTAGCATAGCCTCAACATCTGTTCCAGGAAAGCTTAAGTTTAATACATGTGGAAGCGAATTTTCAAGAGATCCGTTTAGATGAAATTCAATTTCACCTTTTTTCAGCTCTTCGATGACGATTTCCTTAAACGTAAGGTACTGTGTTCTTTTCTCTTCCTTCTGAGCTTCCACTATTTTAACCGCTTCAAGAAATCCAGCGATCGCTGCTACATTTTCAGTTCCTGCCCTGCGCTTACGCTCCTGTTCGCCGCCAAAAATCAGCGGGGCAATTCCTACATCATTTTTTACATATAGAAATCCAATCCCTTTCGGACCGTTAATTTTATGGGCTGATACTGATAAAAGATCAACCTTTAATTCTTTCACATCAATATCTTCAATCCCATACGCCTGCACAGCATCGGTATGAAACTTCGCCTGATGGTCTGCGAGCAGCTCTCCTAGTTCTTGAATAGGCTGCAGTGTACCCACTTCGTTATTGCCAAACATCACCGACAGAAGGATCGTATCCTCTCGCAATGCTTTTTTTACATCACCAACAGCTATGCTTCCACTTTCATCAACAGGCAAATACGTAACTTCAAAACCTTTTTTCTCAAGCTGTTGACAGGTGTGAAGAACAGCATGATGCTCTATCTGTGTGGTAATGATGTGTTTCCCGTTGTGACGATAGGCTTCAGCCACGCCAAGCAGAGCAAAATTATCAGCTTCAGTACCACCACTTGTAATGATTATTTCATTAGCCTTAGCTCCAATACTTTTTGCAAAAACATCCCTTGCCTCATCAAGTATATGACGAGATTCTCTGCCAAAGGCATGGATGCTTGATGGATTCCCAAATTGATTTTTCATCACTGCTGTCATCGCATCAATTGCCTTTGGATGCATCGGAGTTGTGGCGGCATGATCTAAGTAAATCCGTTCCAATACCTTCACCTTCTCTTATTCCTCTAATAGCTAGTATTCTCTTTAATATTATATATAAAACATGTATGCATCAGACTCGCCATACTCGGTATGGTTAGCCAAATCTTCTATTGTGGTGTTATCTAGAACATTCTTAATCGCATCCCTGATCCTGATCCATAGTTCTTTCTTGGCAGGCTCTTCATCTTCAATCCCTTCAACTAGGATGATTGGTCCCTCTAAGACGCGGATGACATCGCCTGCCGTAATTTTAGAAGGCTCGTTTGCAAGAATGTAGCCGCCATAGGCTCCTCTAATACTTTTGACTAACCCTGCATTTCTTAACGGAGCAATTAACTGCTCTAAATAATGCTCGGATAGGTCATTTGCCTGCGCAATAGCTTTTAATGAAACAGGACCCTCACCAAAATTTTTCGCTAATTCAATCATAATTGTTAAGCCGTAACGGCCTTTAGTAGATATTTTCATAAACTCGCACCTCTTTTTGAATGTGTTTCTGACTGTTCAAATTCTGCCTTCTTAACCTTAAGATTTGCCAGCCAACGGTCTGTGACAAGTTGACATTGCGGCAATGTGAAACCAGCTAACGGACCTACTGCCAAGCCATATAAAATCGTCCCCCAAAAGATCGGCCCCCCAAGCAGCCAGCCGGCCGAGAGCACAAAGATCTCCATTACAGCACGGACATTTCTAATTTTCATGCCTGTCTTTGTCGAAACAGCTATCATTAAACTATCCCGCGGTCCAGCTCCAAATTTAGCTGAAATATAGATTCCCATTCCATAGGCATTTATAATAATCCCTATGATAAACATAACCATTTTACCTATCAATTCTTCCGGTGTCTGTAAAAAAGGAAGCAGAAAAAACATGTCAATAAAAACTCCAACGAGGACCATATTCATAAAGGCACCAATTTGCGGCCATTCTTTTAAAATCACTGCAGCTGATGCTAGAATAATGAATCCTACGATAATCGACCAGCTTCCAATACTTAACCCCATTTGATAGTAAAGTCCTACGTGGAGTACATCCCATGGTGTCGCACCTAAATCTGCTTTTATTAGAAGTACAATCCCCAGGGACATAATGAGTAAACCGAGTATATAAATAAAAAATCTTGGTCCAGTCTGACCCTTTTTTTGTAGTTGTGTCACTGCTGTCTTATCCCCAATCTTACGCTACTTAAAATTTTATCAAAACCCATATTAAATAGATAGACTTTTGCCATTATAGCATAATTCAAAACCATATGTGTTTACGCAAGCTCTATGTTATGGTAAAAGAAGAAAAAGGAAAATCATGATCTAGTTCATAATCAAACATTGGAGAGATATGTATGAGTCTTAAACCGTTGGCTTTTCGAATGAGACCGCGGACAATCGATGAAATTATCGGTCAAGAACATCTTGTTGGGGAAGGCAAGATTATCCATCGAATGGTAAAAGCAAAACAGCTTTCTTCCATGATCTTATACGGTCCGCCTGGAATTGGAAAAACTTCTATTGCCAGTGCGATTGCCGGCAGTACAAAGTTTGCTTTTCGGATGCTTAATGCTGTTACAAATAATAAGAAAGATATGGAAGTTGTTGCAGCGGAGGCGAAGATGTCTGGCAAGGTTATTCTTTTATTAGATGAAGTTCATCGGTTGGATAAAGGGAAACAGGACTTCTTATTGCCACATCTTGAAAATGGATCCATTGTTCTTATTGGAGCAACGACAAGTAATCCTTATCATGCGATTAATCCTGCAATCCGCAGCCGCTGTCAAATATTCGAATTAAAACCGCTATCACCTGAAGAAATCATCATTTCACTAAAAAGGGCATTGAAAGACGACGAACGAGGACTGGGATCTTACCAGGTTAACATTACGGACGAAGCACTGACACACTTAGCAACAGCTTCTAATGGAGATGTCAGAAGTTCCCTTAACGCTTTGGAACTAGCCGTTATTTCTAGTGAAAAAAGTGATGACGGGGTCGTTACAATCGATTTGGCAACTGCAGAAGAGTGCATCCAAAAGAAAAGTTTTTCACATGATCGGGACGGTGATGCTCATTATGATGTTATTTCCGCTTTTCAGAAATCGATTAGAGGAAGCGATGTTAATGCCGCTCTTCATTATCTTGGCCGCTTGATTGAAGCCGGAGACCTCCAAAGCATCAGCAGAAGACTGCTTGTTATTGCCTATGAAGATATCGGACTGGCCAGCCCCCAAGCTGGAGCAAGAACTCTAGCCGCGATTGAAACAGCTGAAAGAATCGGCTTTCCGGAAGCAAGAATACCGCTCGCAAACGCTGTGATCGAGCTCTGTTTATCACCGAAATCAAATTCAGCTATTTTAGCTATTGATGCAGCTATTGCAGATATTAGAAAAGGCGTAAGCGGGGAAGTTCCTGATCATTTGAAGGATGCCCACTATAAAGGGGCAAAAGAACTGGGCCGCGGAAATAATTATTTGTATCCACATGACTATGAAAATGGCTGGGTAAAACAGCAATACCTTCCAAATAACATCAAGAATAAAACTTACTATGATCCGAAGCGGACAGGAAAGTTTGAGCAAGGACTTTATACAGTTTATCAAAACTTAAGAAATCGTAAATAAGGAAGATGATTAGTGAGGTTAAGAGGATATCTCTCCTTATATGTACCCGAATATAATTTTTTGAATCGGTGACGATAAGCGTAAACCCATTAACAAGGACGTGGTACTTTGAATAATCGAAGACTTAAGTGGACTTCAGAGGATGATCAAATTCTATACGAAACTGTCATGGAGTATGTGAGTAATGGGGATACGAAAGCCTCTGCATTTAAAAAAGCTAGTCAGCTCTTAAGCAGGACAGTCGGTGCTTGCAGACACCGCTGGAATGCGGAGGTAAAACATCTTGAACAGTCACCTATAGAAACTGAAACGAAAAGCATACTACATGAACATGAGGAAATCACTTTAAACGATTGCGTGAGGTTTTTACAAGAATCTAATGAACTTAAGAATATTGAGAAGCTGCTTGCAGAACAAGAAATACTTGTAAAGGAACAGGAAGCATTGCGGATAAAGTCTGCAAAACTTGAGGAAGCTTATGAGAACAAAAGGCATAAATATAACCAGGCATTAAAAATGTATGAAGCAATGGCGGGTGGTTTACTTGAGTCTAACGACATTATAGGAGATAAAGAGAAAAAGGCAGTGCATTAATGGCCATAAATTAAAAAGGCCGTTGCGAACAACAGACCTTTTCGTTAACCTATTTCTCATCTTTTACTCTTGTGATCTTAATTCCATCAAGCAATTGTCTGACAACATAGCTAGCCATGATCAATCCCGCTGCAGACGGAACAAAAGCGTTTGATGATGGAGGCATTTTCGCCTTTCTGATGTCCGCATCGTCCTTCCCAACTACCTTCCGGACATCTTCCCTTATCACAATCGGGCTTTCATCAGAAAAAACAACAGGAATTCCTTTTCTAATTCCCTCTTTTCTAAGCTTCGTGCGAATGACTTTCGCAATTGGATCCGTATGGGTTTTCGAAATATCTGCAATTTGGAAACGAGTCGGATCCATTTTATTAGCAGCTCCCATACTGGATATTAACGGAATATTCCTTTTTAAGCATTCCTTCATTAAATGAATTTTATAGATAATGGTATCGGAAGCGTCAACGACAAAATCAAGACCGTATTTGAAGATATCCTCATATGTTTCCTCTGTATAGAACATTTTTAACGAAATAACTTCGCAATCGGGATTAATGTCTTTAATTCGTTCCTTCATCAAATCTGCCTTAGGCTGTCCAACGGTTGATAACAAAGCAATTAGTTGTCTATTTACATTGGTTATATCAACATCGTCTTTATCAATCAGTATTAAGCGTCCCACGCCAGACCTAGCAAGAGCTTCCGCTGCAAAGGAACCGACTCCGCCAATTCCTAACACCGCAACAGTAGCATTTTTCATTCTGTCTAAGCCCTCTTGCCCAATGGCAAGCTCATTTCGTGAAAATTGGTGCAACATTTATTATCAACTCCAAAAACTGAAATATCTTATCTATTTTTACCCTTAATGAATATATCATACTTGCTATCAAAAACAAGTATTTATATAGGGATATAACACATTAAAATATCAAATATTGTTTCTGAAAATAAAAAAATTCATGCATCATTTTGCATGAATGGTTTACTATATAAGAGTCCCAATTGTGCCGTCGCTTTCAATGCCTTCATTTGAACCCGCACAATGCAGGTGGGTGTTCTATTTCAAGCTTTTGTAAGTCCTAAACCAAAGGCATTTACGCCGCTTGAAAACTCCGAACTCCCGAAGGTAATATGTTCGGTCAAATGTTTAGGTTATACCACAAACACATCAGGACTCTTTAGTTGATGTAATCATAGCATATAATGAAAGCACTTTCAATAAAATTCAACCAGGAATCTATCGTCAGATTTTGACTTTTTCGTGAAAAATTGGACAAAGGTAATCTTTTGAAAAAGAATAGCGCCAGCATGATCTGTTCATGCTGGCGCTATATTTATTAATCCTTTTTCAATGAAATTAAATGTAGTTCTAAGAGCTGCGATTCGCTAACTGCACCAGGTGCATCTGTTAACAAGTCACTTGCGCTCGCTGTCTTAGGGAACGCAATCGTATCACGAAGGTTTGTTCTGCCAGCAAGCAGCATCACAAGCCTGTCTAGTCCAAGGGCAATTCCCCCATGTGGAGGTGTTCCATATTCGAATGCATCCAGAAGGAAACCAAATTGCTCACGAGCTTCTTCCTGCGAGAATCCTAGAACGGAGAACATTTTTTCTTGTACATCTCTTTCAAAAATACGAAGTGAACCGCCGCCAAGCTCGTAACCATTCAGAACAATGTCATACGCTTGTGCTCTAACAGCTTCTGGATTACTATCAAGCAGGCTTAAATCTTCTCTTACAGGCATCGTGAACGGATGGTGTGCTGAGAAATATCTTCCAGCTTCCTCATCATACTCAAGAAGCGGCCAGTCAGTCACCCACAAGAAATTGAACTTGCTTTGATCAATAAGATCCAGCTCTTTACCAAGCTTTAGACGAAGGGCTCCAAGTGCATCTGCAACAATTTTCTTCTTATCAGCCACAAATAGGAGAAGGTCTCCTGTTTCTACTCCAAGCGCTGCTTTTAAGCCTTTATCTTCTGCCTCTGAGAAGAATTTAACAATTGGTCCCTTTAAGCCATCATCTTCAGCCTTTAACCATGCAAGGCCTTTTGCTCCATAGCGGGAAGCAAATTCAGTCAGTCCATCGATGTCTTTTCTCGTATACTTCAGACCGCCGCCTTTTACATTGATCGCCTTTACTTGGCCGCCTGAAGCAGCTTGGCTTGCAAATACTTTAAAGCTGGAATCTTTAAATATTTCCGTTAAATCAACAAGCTCCATGTCAAAGCGAGTGTCCGGCTTATCAGAACCATAGCGGCTCATTGCTTCATCATACGGCATACGCTGGAACGGAATTTGAATATCGATTCCTTTTACTTCTTTCATCATTTTCGCCATCATGTTTTCCATTAATGAAATGATATCGTCTTGGCTCATAAAGCTTGTCTCAATATCGACTTGTGTAAATTCTGGCTGACGATCAGCACGCAAGTCTTCGTCACGGAAGCAGCGGGCAATTTGATAGTATCTTTCTACTCCTCCGACCATTAACATCTGTTTAAATAGCTGAGGTGATTGCGGCAACGCATAAAATTCACCAGGATGAACACGGCTGGGAACCAAATAATCACGTGCACCTTCAGGCGTACTCTTTGTAAGAATTGGTGTTTCGATATCCAAGAAGCCTTCTGTATCAAGATAATCACGAATTACCTTTGTCACTTGATGACGCATCTTCAATGTTTCGTAAATCGCTGGGCGTCTAATATCTAAATAACGATACTTTAAACGAATATCTTCTGACACTTCCACTTTATCGTCAATCATAAATGGAGGCGTTTTGGCTTCATTCAAAATCGTTACTTTTTCTGCCTTCACTTCAATTTTACCAGTACTGATGTTTTCATTAATCGTACTTTCATCACGACTAACAACTTCTCCAACTACATCTAGTACGTACTCACTTCTGATCTTTTCCGCCATTGCAAGAGCTTCCTCTGAGACTTCAGGATTGAAGACCACTTGAACTACTCCTGTGCGGTCACGAAGGTCGATAAAAATTACACCTCCAAGATCTCGGCGCTTTTGCACCCATCCTTTTAATGTTACTTTTTCACCAATGGCTGTTTCAGGTACTTCCCCGCAAAAATATGTTCTGCCGTACATGTTAGTCCTCCTCTAAATTAATGAAGCTTTAAATTTTTCAATGAATTGATCTAATGAATATTGAGTTTGTTCCCCTGTTTCCATAGATTTTACATTAATCTTATTTTCTTTTAGCTCATCATCGCCTAAAACCGCCACATACTTAGCATTTAGCCTGTCAGCTGCTTTAAACTGAGCTTTTATTTTACGATTTAAATAATCCATTTCTGCTGAAAAACCAGCAAGCCTTAGAGCGTGCAATAGACGCACATTATACTTTTTCGCTTCTTCTCCCAATGATACTAAGTAGCAATCGACGGAAGCATTCACAGGCAGTTCAATATTCTCTGCATTCAGTGCAGCGATAAAGCGTTCAATGCTTAGCGCAAACCCAATTCCTGGCGTTTCAGGTCCGCCAATTTCTTCAACCAGCCCATTATACCGGCCGCCGCCGCATAGTGTTGTAATGGCACCGAAGCCTTCTGCATCACTCATGATTTCAAAAGCAGTATGGTTGTAATAATCGAGGCCGCGAACCAAATTAGGATCGACTTCAAATGGAATTCCAAGATCTGTCAGGTATGACTGCAGGTTCTCAAAATATGTTTTTGAATCTTCATTTAAATATTGCAGGATCGATGGTGCATCTTTCATTAGCTCATGATCACGATCTTTTTTGCAGTCCAATATCCGCATTGGATTCTTTTCCAAGCGGCTTCTGCAATCTGAGCAAAACTCATCAATCCGCGGCTGAAAATGATTGATAAGTGCTTCTCTATGTGCATTACGACTTTCTTTATCACCTAGACTATTGATGACTAGTTTCAATTTTTTCAGCCCTAGTGACTGGTAGAGAGACATCGCTAGTGCGATTACTTCCGCATCAATCGCAGGATCCGCACTTCCTAGCGCCTCTACCCCAAATTGAACAAATTGACGAAAACGTCCAGCCTGCGGCCGTTCATAGCGGAACATTGGCCCCATATAATACAGTTTTACCGGCTGGTTTGCATTTCCGAACATTTTTTGCTCAACAAACGAACGAACGACTGCTGCTGTTCCTTCTGGACGAAGAGTAACACTTCTTCCGCCCCTGTCTTCAAATGTGTACATTTCTTTTTGGACGATATCAGTGGTATCGCCAACACTTCTTAAAAATAAATCTGTATGTTCAAAAATGGGTGTGCGGATTTCCTTATATTGAAATCTTTCACAAAGCTCTCGTGCGTTTTTCTCGATGAGCTGCCATTTTTCGACTTCACCAGGTAAAATATCTTGAGTACCTCGTGGAATACTAATAGACATACTTGACCTCCTCTTATGTAGAAAAGCGTAAGCGCCTTGCTCACCCCCGACAAGCACAAGACAAGCCTCCCGGAAAGGTGTTCTTTACCTTTTTGGGAGGATTGGCTTGTGACCTCGAGGGGGTAGGCGCTGGAGCTAGACCGCTATCTAGATTCTAATAGCTATAATTTCTAGAAATTCAAAAAACTCCCGTCCCTTGTATACGAATATACAAGGGACGAGAGTTTGAGATTCCCGTGGTGCCACCCTAATTGAAGCTGCACACTTGTTGCTGCGCATGCTTCCACTTTTGACAGTTAACGCCTGTTCACGTTCAACTCCTAGTAAAGATGATCATCCCTTTCGGAGTGAAGCCTACGGAGTGTTCTTTCATTAAATCATCATGCAGAAATGATTTCAGCCCAAGTCATTTCCTCTCTATCCATGTGAACCTTAATTACTTTTCTCCATCTACGGTTATTGCTTTATTTATATAATAATACGTAGCAAGTATTATATTGTCAAGAACCTTCAAGAACGTTCCATATATTTCTTGAGCTTTCTTACATCCCTTACAGTCAGTCCAAACTCAGAAGCCATCTCAATCATATTCATACTCTGTTCCTTCTGCATAAAATCATGAAAATCAACACCATGAAGCTGATTATCCCCCTGCTGAACAGACATTGCTTTATCACTAAACCTCATCACCATCACCCTTTAACTTAATTTTTACTTATTCTTCCCAACACCCCCCAAAACATTCTTCTTCAGGTACCTTCTTTAGGTACCTGGTACCATCAAAAGACAGTTTTTAATTTTTGTCCATCTAAGGTGGACATTCTTTTGGAGGATTTTCTGAAAAAATTCATTAACAGGAGGTAATAAATACCTTAGAATAGAATAAATATAGTAGTTTTCCTTGAGATTTTGCGAGGGGAGGAGATGTTTTGCAAAAGAGAAGGTACTCTATATACCTGCTATGCTTTATTCTCTTGTTCGGGTTTCAACTCCCTGAGACAGGTACAAAAGCGGCAGGGGACACCATTACCATTTCAGCAGATCATTTGAATGTGAGAGAAGGTCCTGGCTTAAGCTATAAGGTGGTTGGCAAGGTAAACAAAGGAGACACCTTTTCCATTCAGAAAGTACAAGGAGACTGGTACCAAATTTCGATGAAAAACGGTACGGGCTGGGTCGCGGGCTGGCTTGTCACTAAGAATAAAGCTGTGAATGAAGCACGCACCGGTCAGGTTACGGCTGATGCATTAAGAGTCAGAACCAGGCCTGGGACAAGCTATCAGGTGGCAGGTTCATTGAAAAAAGGAGATACCATTAAAATTATCCAAGAAGATAACAATTGGTATGAAGTATCTACAGCTTTTGGAAAAGGGTGGGTCTCTAAAGATTATGTTCAAACTGGCTCTCCTTCAGGAAAAGCCCCGGCTAGTTCAGAGGGCAAAAGCGGACAAATAACAGCGGATTCCTTAAATGTCAGACAGGAACCATCGTTACAGTCAGATGTAATCGGGAAACTTGAAAAAGGATCAAAGGTAATCATCCTTGCTGAGCAAAATGGATGGACGAAAATCAGTTTTTCTAATAAGACAGCTTGGATTAGCAGTGATTATGTCAAAATCACAGGCAGAGGTCAAACCTCTGATGTACAGCAGCCACTAACTGCTGGAGCCGGTCCGCTTGCAGGTCAGGTTGGCAGTATTTCAGCTACGACTTTAAATGTGAGAGATTCAAATTCCTTGAACGGAAAAATTATCGGCAAAGTAACAAAAGGGGAAACATTTAAATTAATAGAGGAAAGAAACAACTGGGTTAAAATACAACTTAAAAATGGAACATATGGTTGGATAGCCGGATGGTACATAGAAAAATCTGCACAAACGACGAATAACTCAGATGAAGCAAAAAGCCAAATAACCATTCTTCATGATGGAACAAATATTAGGCAGGGACCCGATTTAAACACAGAGGTCATTTACCGTGCAAATTATGGTGAGTCTTTTTCAATAATCAACGCGCATCGTGACTGGTATGAGATCCAGCTGTCCGATGGCAAAAATGGATTTGTAGCGGGATGGATTGTATCGGCTAATGGGGCCATTCCGGATTCAGAAAAGCACGCTGCAGACGGCAGTTTAAGCAATAAAACGATTATGATTGATCCTGGCCATGGCGGACGAGATAACGGAACAACAGGCTCTAGCGGAACGATTGAAAAAAAATTAACGCTGCAGACAAGCAAGCTTTTGTACAACAAGCTGCGTGCTTCTGGGGCAAATGTCATTCTAACGCGAAACAGTGATACCTATCTGTCACTGTCAACAAGAGTAAGCATGGCTCATTATCAAAACGTGGATGCATTTATTAGTATTCACTATGATAGTGTAACGGATTCAACTGTTAAAGGAATGACAACATACTATTACAGCACTTCTCAAAAACCATTAGCCGCTTCGATTCATATGTCAACTCAGAATCAGACTAAGTTAAAAAATCGCGGCGTTCGCTTTGGTGACTATCATGTGTTAAGAGAAAATAGACAAAAAGCCGTACTAATTGAATTAGGGTATTTGAGCAATCCAACCGAGGAATTACTCCTAACTTCCAGCGGGTATCAAGAACAAGTAACCAACGGAATTCATCAAGGATTAATCCAATACTTTAAACAATTTTAGCTACAAAAAAAGAGAGCACTGAGCTCTCTTTTTCATTTCTATTTACTTTCAATAATTAGCGTTACCGGTCCATCATTGGTGAGCTGAACATCCATCATCGCTCCAAATTTTCCAGTTTCGACTTTAACACCTTTTTCGCGCAGCAGCCCGTTAAAGCCTTCATAGATTTCCAAAGCATGGTCTGGCTTGGCAGCTTCCATAAAGTTAGGTCTTCTCCCTTTTCGGCAATCCCCGTATAAGGTGAATTGTGAGACTGAAAGAATTTCTCCTCCAACATCGAGAAGAGAGAGATTCATTTTTCCATCTTCATCCTCAAAGACACGCAGGTTCACAATCTTATCCGCTAAATAAGCAGCCTCTTCTTTGCTGTCATCGTGAGTTACACCAACAAGGAGGACAAACCCTTTCTTAATCTTCCCTACAACATCGCCCTCTACCACTACTTGTGCTTCTTTACTGCGTTGTACC
This sequence comes from Robertmurraya dakarensis, assembly GCF_900156875.1. GTDB lineage: Bacteria > Bacillota > Bacilli > Bacillales > Cytobacillaceae > Robertmurraya > Robertmurraya dakarensis. The sequence continues at coordinate 2,345,012 of NZ_LT707409.1, forward strand.
ACTACCTTCATAACAGAACTCCTTTAATTCATTATTCTTCGAACAGCATAGATATCAGGAATTTGTTTAATCCGGTCTACTACTTTTTGCAGATGAGATACATTCTCTATTAAAATCGACATACTAATCGTTGCCATTTTATTGCGATCCGTTTTCCCAGTGACCGTTGAAATATTTGTCTTTGTTTCATTCACTGCCTGCAATACTTCATTCAACAGGCCTCTGCGGTCATACCCTGTAATTTCAATATCAACATTGTATTCTTTCCGTTCATTCAAGCCAGTTTCCCACTCAACAGGAATCAGTCTTGCTTTAGCATCTTCAGTATCAATATTGGTACAGTCAGAACGATGGACAGACACGCCTCGGCCCTTCGTAATAAAGCCGACAATGTCATCCCCCGGAACAGGACTGCAGCATCTGGAAAGTCGTATAAGCAGATTATCAATACCTGATACGCGTACACCTGACTCACGTTTTTTCTTTGTCGGTAATGGCTTTAATTCACTTACCGCATCTGAAATCGTAGCGACTTGTTCAAGATCCCGCTTTTTACGCCATTTTTCTGTTAACCGATTTGCCACCTGAAGAGCCGTTACACCGTTATAGCCTACCGCTGCATACATATCTTCTTCATTGGCAAAATTAAATTTCTCAGCCACTCTTTTAATATTATCAGGTGTTAAAATCTCTTTCAGATCAAACTCCATATTGCGGATTTCTCTTTCGACCTGTTCGCGGCCCTTCTCGACATTTTCTTCTTTTCGCTGCTTCTTGAAAAATGCCCTGATCTTATTTTTGGCCTGTGATGTTTGCGCTAACTTCAGCCAATCCTGACTAGGTCCATAAGAATGCTTTGAAGTTAGAATTTCAATAATATCGCCGGTCTTTAACTTATAATCAAGGGTAACCATTTTCCCATTCACTTTTGCACCGATCGTTTTATTGCCAATTTCAGAATGGATCCGATAAGCAAAATCAATCGGCACCGAACCTGCCGGAAGCTCCAGGACATCCCCTTTTGGTGTGAATACAAACACCATATCGGAGAATAGATCAATCTTCAACGATTCCATAAATTCTTCAGCATTCGCTGTTTCATTTTGAAATTCTAATATTTCGCGGAACCAAGTTAATTTTTCTTCTAAAGAAGAACCTTCATTAACTGATTTCCCCTCTTTATAAGCCCAGTGAGCAGCAACCCCGAATTCAGCAATTTGATGCATTTCAGATGTTCTGATTTGAACTTCAAGAGGATCTCCCTTAGGACCAATTACCGTCGTATGCAAGGATTGATACATATTAGGCTTCGGCATAGCAATATAATCCTTAAATCTTCCTGGCATAGGCTTCCAGCAAGTATGAATAATCCCAAGCACGGCGTAGCAATCTTTAATACTATTAACCACAATTCTTACGGCCAGCAGATCATAAATTTCGTTAAACTGTTTATTTTGAATAACCATTTTTCGATAAATACTATAAATATGCTTCGGACGTCCCGATATATCAGCATTGATTGATACATCTGCCAGAGAGCTCCGCATAATCTCGATGACTTCATCAAGGTACTGTTCGCGCTCCGCACGCTTCTTTTTCATGAGATTAACAATTCGATAGTATTGCTGTGGATTCAAATACCGCAGTGCAGTATCCTCTAATTCCCATTTAATTTTGGAAATTCCGAGTCGATGTGCAAGCGGCGCAAATATTTCCAATGTTTCATTCGCAATACGTCTCTGCTTTTCAGCTGGGAGATGCTTTAAGGTCCGCATATTATGAAGTCTATCAGCAAGCTTAATTAATATCACACGAATATCCTGAGCCATCGCCACGAACATTTTCCGGTGATTTTCAGCTTGTTGTTCTTCATGCGATTTATATCTAATTTTTCCGAGCTTCGTAACACCATCGACTAACATAGCCACTTCATCATTGAATTCCCTGCGGATATCATCCAGAGTTACCTCTGTATCCTCAACGACATCGTGGAGAAAACCTGCACCAACCGTATCTGGATCCATCTCCAAATCAGCTAGAATTCCAGCTACTTGAATGGGATGAATAATATACGGCTCTCCAGATTTTCGATATTGTTCACGATGTGCATGTCTAGCAAATTCATAAGCTTTTTTAACTAGTTCAACATGCTCATCATTTAAATATTTTCTAGTTTTATCGATGACTTGTTCGGCGGTTAGTACTTGGTCCTTCGCCATATAATCACCTTATCTATTTTAAAATTCATCTAATTGTTAAACATTTAACATTCTTTTTAAATTAGAATGATTGTTACTATTATCGAAAAAAAAATGACATATGTAAAGAGATACAGTACTCTTTTTCTTGGAAAATAAAGTTTTTGTCGAAATTTGAGTTAAAAACTACTATTTAAAGGGTTTTTTTACCATTTTAAATAAATATAAGGAATAAATAGTCATTCTTCCCATAACAGAAAAGAGCGCATCATACAGCGCTCTTCTTGTTAAACTTTAGTAGTGCATTAAAGTGAGGACGTCATAACCTTCTAGTTTCTTTCGTCCATCTAAGTAGCTTAGTTCTATTAAGAAAGCAATTCCTGCTACAACCCCGCCAAGTTCTTCAACGAGCTTAATTGTTGCTTCAATCGTTCCGCCTGTCGCAAGCAGGTCATCCGTAATTAGCACTCGCTGCCCTGGTTTAATAGCATCTTTATGAATCGTTAAGACATCCTTCCCGTACTCAAGGCCATAATCTACTTTTACCGTTTCACGAGGAAGTTTGCCTTCTTTACGAACAGGAGCAAAACCAATTCCTAAAGAATAAGCGACTGGACAGCCGATAATAAAGCCTCTTGCCTCAGGTCCAACGATAAGGTCAATATCTTTGTCACGTGCATATTCTACAATTTGATCGGTAGCATATCGATATGCATCACCATTGTTCATTAATGGTGTGATGTCTTTAAATTTAATTCCCTCTTTTGGCCAATCCTCTACAATTGCGATATGTTGTTTTAAATCCATTATAATTTAGCCTCCTCAAAATTAACCGACCCTTGTATCCTTTGATCAAACCAGCTTTTCAGCTGCTGATAGGAAGAATATAATAATTCACTTTCAAGAGCATATTGTGCTTGTTTTTGTTGATACGTAGGTGATTCAGATAAATCTTTCTTATTTACAACCTTATTTAAGGTGATAGATCCCTCATTTAAGGATATAAAATCTAATTCAAGAAACACTTGTGACATAAAGTCTATTGTTTCAAGAGACCAGCCGCGATATTTCGCTAGGGCATCTCCGTGTTTTTTCAAATCGAATGGAGCCTTTTTAGCAAGAAATGCATAATACCATTTGAAATGCTCTCTTGTTGGCATCGTACTAAAGAAGTCACTGTCCTTTTTATAAAAATGTGTGTAAATCCTTGCTGGGGTTTTGCCGGCAAATAAATGCTCTACGATTTCCATACTTGGCGGCATGTCCACAATGACAACATTTTCATCCGCAACCTCTAATTCTTTCGCCTGTTGAATGGTCTCAACTAGTAAGAACTCAACCTCTTTTTTCACATTAAACTTATTATGAAGTTCTTTATTAAAAATTACCCATTTTCCATTTGAAACGATATCATTTAATTTGTCCAGCTTCTTTTGGCCGCGATAGTCAAATAGTTGCCAATGAGCCACAGATAAATCTTTTACGAAAATCTGTGGTTTTCGTATGTTATTCCACTCATTAATCGATAGCTCTCCTATAACGGAAAGCTTCGATGAAGGAGAAACTTCCTCGAACACATGTCCAAGACCGAAACCAACCCCGTCTAGAGAGACACCCTCGTTTTCAAGTGTTAATTTTAGATGGTTTTGATTGGCACCTATCTTCTTAATTTGTGAAACAGCATTATCGCTAAGAAGTACTTTTGGTTTTGGATTACTCATCCCAAATGGCGCAAGAAGCTGCAGCTCTTCAATCGCTTTTATATGAACATCCTTTAACTGAACCTCGATATCAAGCTTAGTAACCGGTACAAAGTCTTCCGCTGTTAGCTGCTCAGTCGCTAGGGTATTTAATCGATTTCGGAGCTCATCTACATCATCAATTTTCAACGTCATTCCTGCAGCCATTGTATGCCCGCCGAAATGCGGTAAAATCTCACGGCATTGTGATAAATTTTTAAATAAGTCAAAGCCCTCGATGCTTCTCGCAGACCCTTTTGCCAAGCCCGTTTCTTCATCAAAACTTAATACAATTGAAGGCCGGTAAAACTTCTCAACCAGCTTTGATGCAACAATCCCGATTACACCTGAATTCCATCCAACATTGCCAACAACAATTACTGACGGTTTGTCAGAAGTATGGTGTTCCTCCACTTGCTTAATTGCTTCCTCGGCAATAGAGTTAACAATACCTTGTCTTTCCTTATTTAATTCTTCTATTTCTTCAGCGATACTTTCTGCTAAATAAGGATCATCTGCTAACAGTAAGTCAACAGCAGGATCGGCACTTTCTAGCCTGCCCACTGCATTTATTCTAGGAGCGATCGAAAAACCAATTGTTTCTTCATCTATCGCAGGCATCTCAACACCAGCAGTTTTGAATAGAGCCTTCAACCCAACTCTGTCTGTTTGTCTAAGTCTCTTAATTCCATGCTGAGCAATTAGTCGATTTTCTCCTACTAGCGGAACTAAATCAGCAATTGTCCCAATAGCCGCTAACTCTAGCAAATGCTCAGGAACTTTTTCATATAATGCATGAGCCATTTTCAGCGCAACCCCTACACCCGCTAAATCCTTAAAGGGATAGGGACTATTTTCAAGCTTAGGATGGATGATGGCTAGTGCTTCTGGGAGTTCTGGACCTGGTTCATGATGGTCAGTAATGATTAAATCGACGCCAAGTTCTTTAGCGACCTTAGCTTCGTGAATCGCAGCAATCCCTGTATCCACAGTAATAATCAAACGAATTCCACTTTCAGCAGCATAGCGGAAAGCCTGCTCATTTGGCCCATAGCCTTCTGTAAAACGATTTGGTATATAAAACTGTACATGTGCACCTAAATCTTGAAGTGTAACCATCATGACTGATGTACTGGTCACACCATCCGCATCATAATCACCAAATATTAAAATAGGTTCCTGTTCTTCAATGGCTTTCTTTATACGATTTACAGCAGCATCCATGCCCGTCATCAAATACGGGTCATGAAAGGTTTGCCCTTTATTATATAAAAACGAATGTGCTGCCTCAGGGGCGTCAATTCCACGCTTCACTAATAATGACGCTACAAGAGGCGTAATTCCTAGTTCTTTCACAAGTCTATCAGTCTTATCTTGATCAGCTTGCTGGAAAGTCCATCGTGTTTTCGGTTTTAGCATACGTTCACCCCTCAACTTTTCTATTATACAGGAGGGGTACTTCTTAAACAACAAAAACAGCGAGCTAAGCCGCTGTTACATTATACCTTAAATGATATTAAAGTCGACAGAAGAATCAGGGTTGTATGGATTGATATGCACAAAGACATTTTGAATATTTTTTTGTTCCATTAGCCTCTTTTTCACTTCTTTTCCAACTTTATGTCCTTCCTCTACTGTCATGTGGGGATCAACAGAAATTTTGAGATCTACGATTACGTAATGACCATGAACTCTTGCGTGCAGGACATCGATTTTCTTAACATCCTCTACCTCTTCCACGATTTTTCGAAAATCAACTGTTTCTTCCTCCTGAAGAACTTGATCAAGTGTATTATAGATAGATTCCTTTCCAAGCTGAAACGCCATTTTTAGAATAAATAACGAAACGAATATTCCGGCAACCGGATCTGCATAGACAAGCCAGCCTATCTGAAAAAACTCCCCAGAAATGGCAAATCCAATCCCTATTAAAGCAGCAAGAGAAGAATAAACATCCGAACGATGGTCATAGGCTGTAACGATTAAAGCATCGCTATTTAATTTTTTCCCAAGCTTATATGTATAGCGAAACATTCCTTCTTTTACGATAATCGAAGCGATCACTGCGTAAATCGCAAATGTTTTTGGCGCTTCAATCGGTTCAAAGAACGCTTCAAACGAGGACTTTCCAATTTCAAACCCAACTAATACTAATAACACAGCCACAATAATGGCAGCGATCGATTCTGCTTTCCCGTGTCCATATGGATGTTCTTCATCCGGAGGCTGCTTTGCTGCTCTCAAGCCCACAAATACAACTAATGAGCCCGCTACATCGGAAGCAGAATTCACAGCATCAGCAACCAGTGCTCGGCTGTTTGCAGATACCCCTACAATATACTTTAAGACGGCTAATAAGAGGTTCCCTGCAATTCCGACCTTTGCCACAAATTCAGCTTTCTTAAAACGTGCATCATTCTCCAACCTTACAACTCCCCTTCTGAATTTCCTTCGTTTAGTGTACCCCAAAATTACCCTGTATGATTACGAACCTTAAGTTTTAAAGACAAAAAAACCGCAGAAGGTCTGCGGTTTTTTGCTGCGACTATACTTGTGGTTCATCACTAACTTTTTTCTTCTCTTTATATGTGATGAGCACGCCTTTTTCTTTCAATTCTTTCGCTTTCCATACATACCAAAGCTGTGCGGCTAAACAAATGGAAGAGTAAACACCTGCTAACATTCCTATAAATAAGGCGAATGCAAAGTTACTAATGGCATCACTTCCAAAGACTAGGATCGCAAGAACTGCTAAAATCGTTGTTAAAGATGTATTAATAGATCTTGTCAATGTCTGGCGCAAGCTTGTATTGACAACATCCTGCAGTTCTTCAACTGTTTTAATCTTTTTCCTCTTGCGGAGATTTTCACGTATTCGGTCAAAGGTAACGATTGTATCGTTAATGGAATAACCGACAATCGTTAAAACGGCCGCTATGAAGGTCAAATCAACCTCAAGTCTTGTAATGCTGAAGAAGGCAATAATGAAAAACGCATCATGTACAAGGGCAATGACAGATGGAATTGCCATCTTCATTTCAAAGCGAACCGTTACATAAATGATAATCCCTATAGAGGCGATCACAACTGCAATCGCTGCATTCTTCGCCAGTTCTCTTCCAACTGTTGGCGATACGGTACTGACATTCGGTTCAGATCCATATTCTTCTAAGAAGTTGGATTTTAACTGTGCAATTTCGTCTTGTGTGAGCTCATCTTTTAAGCGTGCTACACCGATATTGCTATCTTCACCAGAGATAACGATATCATCTGTTTCGATGCCATTTTCTTTCAGCTTCTGCTGATATTCATCTGCCGTAAGCGCAGAGTTTGCTTGGATTTCAATCCGCGTACCGCTGGTAAAGTCAATTCCTAAGTTTAAACGGAAGATACCTAAGCTTATTAAGCCTGCTAGCACCATGATTCCACTTATTACAAAAAACTTTTTACGATGCTTTACTAAGTCCCATTTATCAAACTTAGTTGGCAAGTCGATTGTATCAAAGTTTTCCGCAATGTCTTTCATATCTTTTTGCTTTACCCCAAACCATCCTGGCTTTTTATTAAAGAGGTTGCTGTTGACCCATAATCCCAAAAGCCATCTTGTACCATACACAGCTACGAGAAAGCTGACTAAAATACTAACGATTAATGTAGTCGCAAAGCCTTTAACAGAGCTTGTTCCATAGATAAATAGTACAATCGCTGCTAAAATCGTTGTCAAATTGGCATCAAGAATGGTTGATAATGAGTTGCTGTTCCCTGCTTTAAAGGCTGCTTTAAGACTTCTGCCAACCTTTAATTCTTCTTTAATCCGTTCAAATGTGATGACATTTGCATCCACTGCCATCCCTACACCGAGAATTAATGCTGCAATCCCCGGCAGGGTCAGGACAGCATTCATCCAATCAAAAATAAGAAGCGTTAAGAATGTGTAGATAATTAAGGTTGCAACAGAAATAAATCCTGGGAATCGATAATAAAGGATCATAAACACAAAGATTGCCAAGATCCCGATAACCCCAGCTATCACCGTTGATTCAAGTGCCTGTTCACCAAACTGCGCGCCAACAGAAGTAGAATAAATTTCTTCAAGTTCTACAGGCAGGGCACCTGCGTCCAATAGATTGGCCAATGTTTGGGCTTCTTCAACCGTAAAGCTCCCAACAATCGAAACCGTGCTTTGGTTAAATATTTGGTTTACAGTCGGAGCAGAAAGATATTTTGGATCTTCTTTCCCGAGTTCAGCTGCAAAGGAGTCTACTCCTTCTTCAAAATCAAGCCAGATTACCAGCAGATTATTAGGAGCTCCCATGTTGACAATCTTCTCTGTTACTTCTTTGAACTTGTCCGCACTTTTGAGTTTAATGGATACACTTGGCTGACCATTTTCATCGAAGGTTTGTTCTGCACCGCCTTCAACTAGATCTTTTCCATCCATCATCAAATTATCATTAACATCACGAAAAGAAAGATGCGCTTCTGTAGAAAGCATTTCACGGGCTTGGTTCTGGTCTTCTACCCCCGCGAGCTGAACGCGTATCCTGTTCTCTCCTTCTATTTGGATGCTTGGTTCACTTACACCAAGAACGTTAATCCGATTATTCAGCGCTTCGGCCGTACTTGTCATAATCTCTTCATTAATTTCTTGACCTTCTTCTGGGATGACTTCATAAAGAACTTCAAATCCACCTTGAAGGTCCAAGCCTAGTTTTATATTACCTAGAATATCTTTGAATGTTACCCCTACGGTTGAACCGATTAATAAAAGAATTAAAAAGAAGGCAACTATTCGACTCCGTTTTACCATTATGTAAAAATCCTCCTTAGGTTAAGCCAACATGTTTTTAGCAGAAAAACATGTTAAAAAGCAAATGAAAATAAAAAGCCAATATTGACATTATGAAATAGATTAGATATGCTGTCAATTTTATATGTAACCATTACTGCGAGTAAATTATGGAACAAGACAATTACTTAAACAGCTCCTTAAAGTCCTCCACATCAGATGCCCCTAAATCCGGTGATTTAAGAGCTTCTACGGTTGCAAACCCCATATACTCACCAGGTGTTACCGACAAAATATCATCAACTAACTCAAAAAGTTTTTTTTCATTTTTCTCCTTCTTCCATTTCTTTTTTGTTAAATATGTCCATAATTGTTCTTCATCCACCGTTTCATATCCAAGCAGTGCAAACTCTTCTAGTTTACTTCTCAAAGCAGGCTGTACCAATTCACGAAATTCATCAAAACGACTGTTACTCACAGCCACCGCCCCCTGTAACTCTTTTTTAGAAAAAGAAATTTTCAGCTACAACTTGTCATGCTTTGTCCACTTCTATGCATATAGATAATTGTATATGATTACACCTATTTTGAGAAGGACGGGAGCCTAATGTCAAAGTTTTTAAAAGGGACCATAGTCTTATTAATTGCCGGATTTGTCACAAGAATTCTTGGATTTATTAATCGCATAGTCATTGCCCGCTTCATTGGTGAAGAAGGCGTAGGACTTTATATGATGGCATTTCCCACTCTGATGCTTGTCATAACCATTACCCAGCTAGGCTTGCCCGTTGCCATCTCAAAGAGAGTGGCTGAAGCGGAAGCCCAAGGGGACTTTAAGAAGATCAAACAAATCCTAGTCGTTTCTTTAACCACTACTTTTTCACTATCGCTGATTTTTACACCTATTTTGTTTCTATCTGCACCTTACTTATCTGAGACAATTTTCACTGATGATCGGACAAGACTGCCGCTTCTTGCCATTGCACCAATTGTACCGATTGTAGCGATCTCATCGGTGATTCGAGGATATTTCCAAGGCAGACAGAATATGAAGCCCGCTGCCTATTCACAGGTTATTGAACAAATTGTACGGATCACTCTCATTGCTCTTTTAACAAAAATGTTCTTGCCATACGGTATTGAGTTTGCAGCAGCTGGTGCGATGCTTGCTTCTGTACTAGGGGAATTAATTTCACTTTTATATCTATTTACAACATTTAAATTGAAAAAGAAATTTCCCGTTAGAAAGAGTTTTTTCAAGCATGTAAAAGAAGGGAAAAAAACGTTCGGCGAACTAATGGGGATTGGTCTTCCGACGCTCGGAAGCAGATTAATTGGGAACCTCTCTTGGTTTTTAGAACCAATTGTTGTTGCACATAGTTTGGCCATTGCCGGCGTTTCTGCCATGCTGGCAACAAAGCAATATGGCTCCCTTACAGGTTTGGCAATGCCGCTTCTTTTCTTGCCATCCTTCATTACTTATTCCTTGTCAACATCACTTGTTCCAGCAATCAGCGAGGCAAACTCGAAAGGTGACAAGGCATTGATCGAATACCGATTGCAACAGGCACTACGGTTTGTTTTCTTAACAGGCGGTCTTGCTATTATCATTATGTATGTTCTTGCTAACCCTTTAATGGAACTTATGTACGGTTCTGCTAGCGGTGCCTATTTTATTAAATTAATGGCTCCTTTCTTTATTTTTCATTATTTGCAAAGCCCTCTTCAAGCTGTCTTACAGGCACTTGATCTTGCAAGAGCAGCGATGATCAACAGTTTAATTGGTTCGGTTGTCAAGCTGGCTGTCATTTTTGGACTTGCAAGTCAGGCTTCATTTGGAATCAATGGAGCAGCGATTGGCATTATTGTTGGGATTGTTTTAGTAACCTTGCTTCACTTTGCTACCGTTCTAAAAAAGATTTCTTTTACCTTTTATGTAAGAGACTACTTAAAATCATTTATAACCATCGCCCTGTCCGGATGGCTCGGATCGATAACTTTTCAATTTTTGTCTGTTGAGGTAAACAGCATTAGTAAAATTATGATAACTGCTTTAGCCATTAGTTTATCCTACATTGTTTTCTTACTGCTGTTTGGCTTAGTTACAAAAAAGGACCTAAGGAGAATACCAAAAGTCGGCCCCGCATTATCATGGCTTGCTTTTAAGTAAGGTTAAAAAAGGCGGCATATCTGCCTCCTTTTTTAATTCACATCATTAAAATCTATAAAAAACTTTCCATCCTGGAAACTGCAAAAGGAAATGTCATTGTATTCTGTTAACCCCCGCTTTTGCAGCTGGCGTTCCAGCCAAGCTCTACTTTTTTCAATCCTTTCTAGGTTTTTTTCTTGGATCACTCCATCAATAATCAGAGGAATGGTAATCCCTTTCGTTTTTGGGTCTTTTTCGAATACCGATAATTTCCCGGAAGTCTCTAGAATGGCAAACTCAACGTCGGCAATGTTGCGAACATTTTTTTCGCGAAGCTGCAGCAATAAATCATCAAAATTATATCGCTGCTGTTTCATCTGTTCTTCATCAATTTTACCGTCATTGATGATCACCACTGGCTTTCCTTCGACGATATCTCGAAATTTCTTACTCTTTAAAGAAACGAGGGCAAGACTAATTTGAATTGCCATTAAAAACAGCATCGGAATAATAGAGTGGATTAAAATTCTTTGAGGTTCCTCGATTGCCGTAACAGCCATCTCCGCGATCATGATGTAGACGACTAAGTCTAATATACTTAATTCACCGATTTCTCTTTTTCCCATCGCCCGAAAAATGAGGATGATCAGGGCATACAAAAATAAGGTTCTTGCTAAAATCAGAAGGACCCCGTCCAATTTAATCCCCCTTCCAAGACATATTCCTTCTTAATATGTGCATGATGAACGAAAATCACTAAGCTCAATTTTTTCCTCTTTCGTTCAACATGGAATCTTCCAACAGTAAAAAAATAATTCCATTCTATTTTATCTCCAAAATGAATATGCATGTACTAAGAAAAGAAACAAGCTTATGATTATTATGATCAAGCTTTTCTGAAAGGAGATGGTTACGATAGAAGAGTCAAAAAACTATGGAAATGCCGTACTTTTCGGGATTATTGCTATTTTTCTACTACTAATTGTTAGCAGTTTGGTCGTATCAATTGTCTTAAAGTTTACAGCAACGCAAGAATCATCACTAGAATTTATTACAACAGCAATCTCTTTTGTCACCTTATTTGCTGGGGGATTTATCGCAGGCGGAAGAGGAAAGCAAAAGGGTTGGTTAATTGGGGCATTGACGGGGCTGACTTACACACTGATTATCTTTTTATTTCAGTACCTAGGATATGACAGTTTATTCTCCATAGAGCAGATTATTTATCATATCTGTTATATTTTAACGGCCATGATGGGTGGAATTTTAGGAGTTAACATGAGCACACCTAAAACACGAAATGCATAGAAGAAAGAAGCGCCTTCCAGGAAGAAGGCGCTTCTTTTCATCTTAGCTCTTTGCTAACATATCACTTGATTTTTCAACTACTTCACGCACTGCTGCACGATCGTATGTAAGACGGCTGCCATCACCGCATTTAATGACAATTTTACCTTCATCAATGGCATCAACGATTCCATGAAGGCCGCCGATTGTCACAACCTTATCGCCTTTTTTCAGCTCATTTTGCATAGTCGCAACAGCTTTCTGACGCTTTTGCTGCGGACGAATTAACAAGAAGTAAAAAATGACGAACATCAATATTAGTGGACCTATTGTTCCCAGCATTTCCATAACCTTTAGTTCCTCCTTTCTTATATCGCTCTTTCAATTGTACTCAGAAATTTTTGGCATTTGGCTCATTGAAGCCGTATTTTTCAAAAAATTCTTCGCGGAAGTCACCCAAACGATCTTCTCGGATCGCTTCTCGGACTTGCTCCATTAATTTTAGCAGAAAATATAGATTATGATAAGTTGTAAGTCTTATTCCGAATGTTTCATCGCAGCGAATTAAATGACGAATGTAGGCACGGCTGTAATTACGGCATGTATAACAATCACAATGCTCATCAATTGGACCAAAATCACGAGCATATTTCGCATTTTTCACAACCAGTCGTCCCTGGCTTGTCATTAAAGTACCATTACGTGCAATTCTTGTAGGAAGCACACAGTCAAACATATCCACACCGCGTATTGAACCATCGATTAAGGAATCCGGCGACCCTACTCCCATTAAGTACCTAGGCTTTCCTGCAGGCAGCAGCGGAGTCGTATATTCCAGCATTCGATTCATAATATCCTTTGGTTCACCTACAGATAAGCCGCCAATGGCATAGCCCGGAAAGTCTAAAGACACAAGATCCTGAGCACTTTGTTTACGTAATTCTTCAAACTCTCCACCTTGAACAATGCCAAACAAGCCCTGGTCTTCCGGACGCTGATGAGCTTTCAAACATCTCTCTGCCCATCGGGATGTCCGCTCAACAGATTTTTTCATATATTCAAATGTCGCTGGAAATGGCGGACATTCATCAAAGGCCATCATGATATCAGAACCAAGTGCATTTTGAATTTCCATTGCTTTTTCTGGTGATAGAAATAGCTTGTCTCCATTTAAATGATTTCGAAAATGTACGCCTTCTTCCTCAATTTTACGGAACTCACTAAGACTAAATACTTGGAATCCCCCAGAGTCTGTCAAAATCGCACGATCCCAATTCATAAACTTATGAAGTCCTCCTGCTTCTTTGACAATCTCATGGCCAGGACGAAGCCATAAATGATAGGTATTACTTAGGATAATCCCGGCACCCATCTGCACCAGTTCCTCCGGAGACATCGTTTTCACAGTGGCCAATGTGCCCACAGGCATAAATACAGGTGTTTCAAAAGAACCATGGGGTGTATGTACTCTGCCAAGTCTTGCTCCAGTTTGCTTACATGTTTTGATTAACTCATAGCGTATTGCCGTCAATGTCGTTACGACCTCCTGCTTTTTTCAAAAATATAATGAAGTTAAATAATCAGCATTGCATCACCAAAGCTAAAGAAACGATATTTCTCCTCCACAGCCGTGTTATAGGCATGCAGAACATGTTCTCTCCCCGCTAAGGCGCTAACTAACATGATTAGTGTGGATTTTGGTAAATGAAAATTTGTAATCATCCCATCAATCGCTTTAAATTGGTATCCAGGATAGATAAAAATACTGGTCCAGCCGCTTTCAGAAACAAATTGCCCATCATGAGCACTTGCAATGGTTTCAAGTGTTCTCGTTGAGGTTGTACCAACGGTAATAATTCTTCCGCCGTTTTCACGAACTTCATTTAGAAGTCTTGCTGTTTCTTCCGATACTTGATAAAATTCCGCATGCATTTCATGTTCATTTACATCGTCAACACTAACCGGCCGGAATGTCCCAAGTCCTACATGCAGCGTAATAAATGCAATATGTACTCCCGCTTCACGTATTTCTTCAAGAAGCTCTTCAGTAAAATGAAGTCCTGCTGTGGGCGCTGCTGCAGAGCCGCGCTCCCTCGCAAACACCGTTTGATACCTTTCACGATCTTCTAATTGTTCTTTTATGTATGGCGGCAGAGGCATTTCACCGAGCTGCTCAAGGATTTCGTAAAAAATTCCTTCGTATTGGAATTTGACCAATCTGCCTCCATGATCTGATTCACCAACACAAACCGCTTTTAATAATCCATCACCAAATGAAATCATCGATCCTTCTTTGATTCTTTTCGCTGGTTTCACTAATGTTTCCCACGTATCGTCTTCTGTCTGCTTCAAAAGTAGGACCTCAATCTTAGCACCTGTATCCTCTTTTACACCGAACAGTCTCGCTGGAAGAACTCTTGTATCATTTAATACAAGACAGTCTCCCTCTTTTAAAAATTCCTTAATATGGCTAAAGCTGCTATGCTCAATGTGGCCATTTTCTTTATTTAAGACCATTAGCCGGCTTTTCGTCCGTTCTGCTAGTGGTGTTTGTGCAATTAATTCTTCTGGTAAATGGAAATCAAATAATTCTACTTTCAATGATGTCACCCTGTTCTTAAGCTTATTAACGAAATTTGCCGATAAAGTAAAAAATGAGAGATAGCACGATGCTGATCAATAGGGATGTGACAATCGGAAAATAAACAGTCGTATTCCCTTTTTTAATGACAATGTCGCCAGGCAGCTTCCCAATGTGGATAAATTGCATCAGAAAGCCAATAACAAATATTACACCGCCAATGATCATTAAAAACTTAGCCATCCCCGTCACTTCCCGGCACCTCCATCTGAAAATGCTCATACACTAGCCGAGTAACCACACGGCCCCTTGGAGTTCTTTGCAAAAACCCAATCTGTAAAAGATATGGTTCATACACATCTTCAATCGTATGTGCTTCTTCTCCAATACTAGCGGCAATCGTGTCAAGTCCGACTGGACCGCCTCGAAACTTTTCAATAATGCCTCTTAATAATTTATGGTCAATATGGTCCAAACCTAAACGGTCTACTTGCAGAAGCTCTAGGGCTTCCATGGCAAGACGAATGTCAATTTCGCCGTTTCCTCTCACTTGAGCAAAGTCGCGGACCCTGCGCAGCAATCTGTTCGAAATTCTCGGCGTACCTCTGGACCTTTTTGCTATTTCAACAGCTGCCTGCTCCTCAATGGACACGCCGAATACTTCCGCTGTTCTCAGAACGATCTCCTTTAACTGCTCTTCTTGATAATATTCCAATCTGCTTAAAACTCCAAATCGATCCCGTAAAGGAGCAGACAAAGAACCCGCCCTTGTCGTTGCTCCGACCAAAGTAAAAGGCGGCAAATCAAGACGAATCGACCTTGCACTTGGCCCTTTTCCTATGACGATATCTAAGCAGAAATCCTCCATGGCTGGGTAGAGCACTTCCTCGATCGAACGCGGAAGACGGTGAATTTCATCAATGAATAATACATCGCCAGGTTCCAGTGCTGTTAGTATCGCCGCTAAATCTCCTGGCCGTTCAATCGCCGGCCCTGCAGTAGTGCGGATATTTACACCCATTTCATTAGCAATAATGACTGCAAGAGTCGTTTTTCCAAGTCCGGGAGGCCCATAAAGCAAGACATGGTCCAACGTTTCGTTTCGAAGCTTAGCAGCTTCAATAAACACTTCGAGATTTTCTTTTACGGCAGTCTGGCCAATATACTGTTTTAAGGTTTGAGGACGTAAACTCTGTTCAAAAGATAAATCCTGGATGTCTGCCTCTCCCGAAATAATACGATCCTCCATCAATTCTCCCCCTTAAAAAATTCTATTTTAAAAGCAATTGAAGAGCTCTCTTAATATACTGGTCAGTTGTTAAACTTTCTTTTTGCAGTTCAGGAGAGATCCTTTTAATCTCTTTTTCTGAATACCCAAGCGACTTCAGTGCAAGAGTAGCCTCTTCAAGCTCTTGGCTGCTCTCTATTGAAGGCCGTTCCCCTTTTTCAGGAGAGAACAAAGTTGGGAAGAAGTCGGGAACGACATCCTGCAATTTCCCTTTTAAATCCAAGATCATCTGCCTCGCTGTTTTTTTCCCTACACCAGGAAACTTAACCAAGAAACCTTCGTCTTCATTTTCAATTGCATCTACCACTTGCTCAGGCTCCCCAGAAGCTAAGATTGCTAAAGCACCTTTAGGGCCAATTCCTGATACATTTAATAGTTTAGTAAACAGCGTTTTTTCCTGCCTCGATTGAAATCCATATAGAGCCATAAGATCTTCTCTTACATAATGATATGTATAAATCGTAACTTCTTCACTAAGCTCTTTTGAAAAGATAAAAGGATTTGGAGTAGAAATTTGAAATCCAATTCCCCTCGTTTCCAAAACGACAAATTCAGGCCCAACATACTCGACCTTGCCTTTAATAAATTCGATCAATTCTATTCGCCCCTCTAATTTGCTGTAAACCATTGTACCATACTATTTTAAAAGTAACGAAAAGAAAACATATGTTTCAGGCAGAGCAAACAGAAAAAAAAGAACCGTTTTCCTTCGGTTCTTAATTTGCCTGCTTTTCTTGTATCGTATAATTCTTAAAAGTCTCTAACACCTCTACATACCGATCTTTATTTTTTATTGGAATCCCTTCCTTCAGTTCTTCATGCTTTCTGCTTTCAAGCCTCCCCACATCCAATTGGAAAAAGGATTGAATAATGTTTGCTTTTCTCGGCTTTCCATTATAAATAGTTAAGATTCCGTCATCGGTAATTCCAAAGTAACCATTTGCTTTTAACAGCGGGGAAATATCATCTATATGCTCTCGAAACACTACCTTTTTTTCTTCCATATCGATGAGCTCCCAATTTTCATATTTCGCCCAAAAGTCTTCTAGAGAATAGACGATTTCTTGATACATCTCTTGACTTAATTCTCCGTCTAAATACAGTCTCTCTAGGACGACTGTTACTTCAAAAGCATCCTTTGTATTCTCCGTATTCGCATGGACAATCACCTGGTGATCTGTGTCATAAAAATAAACATAAGCAAATGCAAATAAAATGACAATCGTTTTCCAAGGAATAAAACTTTTGGTTCTCAATCTGATCACCTCATTTAATACATGCATGTAAAAATAGCATCATTCAATAATATTGTGACCACTATTTCAAATAATATCCATTTAAAAATCAACACTCTAGAAAAAGAAAAAGAGCAAAGCCCAAGGCCTTACTCTTAGTCGACTCAACTTATTATCTTAATACATTGTTTGAAACAAATTCTTAATATCTTTTTCGACTTGATCTTTTGGTCCGCCATCTCGAAGTGTATTATCGATACTCTTAATGCGGCTATAATCCGACTCTTTCGTGAGAATCTTTAAAGATTTTCCAGCTAAACTAGGCTCAACCGCGCTCCTAATTTTATTCACTGTCTCTTTTTCACGATGATAATCCTTTAATACGGCAGCGAGAATCACCTTATTTTCGTGAATAACCGCCCGTGCATCATTGACGTTTTCAATAGAAGCAGCTTTACTGGAAATTGTCTTCATCAAATTGCCTTCGTAAGCTGTGAAATAAGAGCTTCTAGCTCCTCCATTTATATCGTTGAGATGCCCATGATAATTGATATCATTTCTGCTAAATTTCTGAGCTCGTGGAGCGTTTGTATTTCTTGTACCCGTTTCATTGCCGTTTTCTTTATTTTGATTTCTTTCCGTTCCAAAGGTATGGTCCATGAATTCAGTTAAGGGACCATCATTTTCCTCATTCATTCTCACATTCCCGCCGTTATTGCCGTGGTTTTCATTGGAATAGTACCCGATCGGAATAACCTCATCCGCTTCCCGATCCCCAGCAGCTCCATCATTATTTCCACAGCCGGTGAGTCCTATGGTGAGTACTGTCGCTAAGGGCAGAGCATATATTTTACTTTTCAATCGAAATACCCCCTCCGCCAATTTAAGAGCAATACAATTGCTCGTTATTAGAGTGTGAGGGAATCTCTATTTTCATGCTGTCAGTTACGCCCATCTCTATTTATTTTAGTATTGATTTCAGTTCTCTAACAAATTTTATTCTTTCTGGAAATTGTCCAGCAGTGAAATCGAGGATTTTTCGAACCTTTGTGGGATCATCATAATGACGTTCGCGTATTAATCTGTTCCATTCGCGAAAGATATCAGTAGGAAATGCGAGAGCATATAAAAAACCTTTTTCTTTCAAAAATGGTTTCAATTCGTTCATATCCAAAAGCCTATCCAGCGACCAATTCAAATACGGAAGAATACGGTTAGCATATTGTAGGATATCATTGCTTTCATGCCCGAGGCTGATTAAATCAAAATCGATAAGAAATAATTGATCATTCCTAGAACGTATAAAGTTATGATGAGCGACATCGCCATGGAGAATGACTTTTGGTCCTTTCTGAAAGTTGTCTATTTCTTTTTCAAGCCCCTTTAGTGACCAATCCGCCCATTTTAACCATTCGTCCATTATTTCCTTTTGTACAAAAAACCTAATGACTGAGGTATTTGTTAAAAACTTCCCTGTTCTTTCCCTCCACTTATCTAGCAGCTTGTAACTACCCATAATCGTGCCGTAACGCTTAGCAAATTTAGAAGTTATCTGGTGGTACTCACGTAATAAGCTTAACCCTTCTAATCGGTCCTTTTCTGCTTCGTAGGAAAAAATTGGTTCAGATGGTGTTATATACTCTAAACAGCCATAATAAGTTTGTTCAAAAAATAAAGGCGGGTCTAATGCATGATCAACAAAAGAGTATGTGTTTTTAAATCCTTCTTTTTTTAAGGTGGCTGTAAAAGTTTCTTGAAGTTTTAATCGATGATAAGATGAAAAACCTTTCAGGATAAAGATATCCTCCTCGCCCTCAATTAAATAGACCTTTTTTCGGATGGGAGTAATGGCCTTCACATGAAAGGGAAACACATCATCTAAATAGGAGAGGAGACGATTATAAAATAAATCGTCTCCTGGAACATTAATCTTCATTCTCTTCGTCTTCACTCATGTTTCTTGGCATACCATATCCTGCTCCCATTGGTCCATATGGATTCATGAATGGAGGGCTTGCCATTTGCTGGCCATAAGGCTGTGCTTGAAACTGCTGCTGTCCTGGACCAAATCCTCCTGGACCTCCCCCATAAGGAGCTGGATTGAATCCTCCCGGCATCCCTTGTGAATAAGGATCAGGACCATACTGTGCGGAAGATGGCGGTCCATAACTACCAACTAAATGCGAGCCGCCACAACCACAATCATCACTTACGCCTTGAACAGCCGGAAATGGCTGGTTAGGTGCAAAAGGCATCTGATGAGGCATATTTCCACCATACATATCAGGTGCATCATAAGGATCAACTGCTCCTTGCACCTGTGGCATTGCCGGATACCCTTGGTATGGCTGCGGATATGGCGGTACCGGGCCAGGTCCTGGCATTACCGGAGAGATTGGATATAAAGGGCCCCCAAATGGCGGACAAGGATATGGCGCCTGCATCATTGGTGATTGCATCATCGGTGATTGCATCATTGGCGCCTGCATCATTGGTGCTGCATTCGGCATATGCGGCATCCCCGCATCGTTAAAGTCTTGAGCACCCATAACGCTAGGCATTTGTCCCGCATTTGGCATTGATGGCATTTGCGGCATAAATGGAGATGATTCATCATCATAATATGAATTCTGAACTCCAGCTACTTCTGGATATCCCCCGTGCTGCATTGGTGCTTGCATCATTGGCTGCTGCATCATTGGTGATTGCATCATCGGTGATTGCATCATCGGATGCTGCATCATTGGATCCTGCATTGGCGGATAATGACCCCCATGAAATTGCGGGCATCCCCCTTGGTGACCTAGACCGCTTCCTGGCATTACCGGAGAGATTGGATACATTGGGTGTTGATATGGATACATAGGCTGTTGATAACCTCCTTGGGTAATATTCATCGATGATTCTTCAAAAGTTTCTTCCTGATCCGGTGTATAAGGCTTAATCTCAGGTAAGATATTCTTAGGCTTTGGCGGCAGCTGAGGCGGCATTTTTGGTTGTGACTGTTCTGCCGCTTGTTGTTCAACTTTCAGATTCGCCATATTCATCATGTAATAATTATTAATATCGATATCCGGAATCACTGGTTTTGGCATTTTAGGAACAAATGGTTTCTTGGGAACTTCTGCTTTAGGAGCTTCCATCTTGGGAGCTTCCACTTTAGGAGGAGCCGGCTTCACAGGAGCTTTTTTCACTTCCTTAGGAGTCTCTATTGGTTCCTCGATGGACTCTTCCTCCATAATTGGTTCCTTTGGCGGAGGCGGAGGCGGCGCAGGCTTTGGCTGCTCCTTCACAATTGGCTGCTCTTTTTTCGGCATTTCCTTCTTAGCACCTATATTGATAGCTCCCGGTTTTCCGCCTATCGGAGCTTCTTTTTTTACGCTTCCTCCAGCGGATGGGACTTTAATTTTCATTCCGGGCATAATCATATCAGGATTGCTGAGCTGAGAGTTCATCTTCTTTAGCTCTTCAAAATTCACGCCGTACTTCTTGGCGATTTCCCAAAGAGTATCCCCTTTCTGTACGATATGGATCTTCACTCTGATTTCCCTCCTATACATAAAGTGAAACTTCCATCGGTTGTTGTTATTCAAGCGATGATTAGGAACAAATCGAGCCTCTACGAGCAGTTCCTGCTGCCTGCTTCATTTACATGAACGAAACAGGGAAATGCTGTACAGGACATGAAACTCTAGTTCAGCTAAAACTGCGATTGATCTGAAATGATTAAACTGATTTTAAAAAATGATTCATGTAGTCAACTGCCCGTTTTCGATAAGTCCATATAGCATATGAAAGTGTGGGCAAATTGCTAACAATCTTCAAAAAAACTTATGCTTATTTTTTATGCTTTATGAATATACAAAAAAAATCCTTTCTAAAAAGAAAAGATTTTTCCATGATTACATGACTTTATTACTGTTGTCTCATGCAGGAAACGCATCGTTACTATAGTTAGAATTTTTTATGAAATCTCCAGCATTCTTGATAGCGCTTGAACAGCAGATTTTGCTATTTCATCTGGAACTTTAATGATATTTTGCTCTACACCCTTCTCAATAGAGTCCAAACACCAAACTAAATGAGGGAGATCAATTCTATTCATTGTTAAACATGGACACATATTCGGATTTAACGAGATAATTTGTTTATCAGGATGCTGAGCTATTAGGCGTTTCACAAGATTCATTTCTGTTCCGATAGCCCAAGCACTGCCAGGTTCTGCTTTTTCAATTGTTTGTATAATAAAGTTTGTCGAGCCTGCCAGATCTGACAGTTGTACAACTTCTCTCCTGCATTCCGGATGAACAATGATGTTCATATCAGGATAATCTTCACGAACACTTTTCACATTTTCTACCGTAAAGTTTTCATGTACAGAGCAATGTCCTTTCCATAAAATTACTTTTACATTCTCTGCCGGCCCATCAAAGATGAGCTGATTATGGATGGGATCCCAAATTGCCATTTCTTCTAATCCTATTCCTAAATTATAGGCTGTGTTTCTTCCTAAATGCTGATCAGGTAAAAACAGCATTCTCTCTTTTTCTCCCAGTGCCCAGCTCACAATTTTTTCTGCATTAGATGAAGTGACCGTCGCCCCTCCATTATCTCCAACAAATGCTTTAATGGCAGCAGTTGAATTGACATAAGTTAATGGAATAATGGTATCCCCAAATATCTCTTGAAGCTTGGTCCAGGCTCTTTCTGTTTGATAAATGTCAGCCATATCAGCCATTGAACAGCCAGCACGCATATCAGGCAGATAGACCTTTTGATTACGATCTGTTAATATATCCGCTGTTTCTGCCATAAAATGAACACCGCAAAACACAATATACTCCGCTTCACGATTTTCCGCAGACAGTTGGGCAAGCTTGAGAGAATCTCCTGTATCATCTGCAAACTGAATGACCTCATCTTTTTGATAATGGTGCCCTGGGATATATAATTTTTTACCTAATTTCGCTTTTACTTCACGGACTCTGTTTTCTAGTTCTTGTGTTGTCATCTTTTTATAGTTTTCAGGAATGATATTGGTTTTACTCTCCAATGTTTCAAAAATATTCATCCTGCCCTTCCCCCATTCTCCCTTTGTTAAAAAATATTGACTTTAACACTAATATCAATAGATTTAATGGTGTGTGTTAAGAAACCAAGTGAAATGATATCTACCCCTGTATCTCTATAGCCCGCTAGATTATCTAAAGTAATTCCACCTGATGCCTCTGTCATGATCCCATTTGGCACAAGCGGAATCCAAGCTTTTATTTCTTCAGGTTTGCGGTTGTCGAACATAATGACGTCTGCTTTTGCCTCAATCGCTTCTAACATTTGGTCTTTACTTTCCACTTCGACCTCGATTTTCACCATATGTCCGATTTGAGCACGAACCTTTTCTACAGCCTTCGAAATCGACCCTGCAAAAGAAATATGATTATCTTTAATCATTACACCATCATACAGACCGAAACGGTGATTGACCCCTCCCCCGCATGTAACAGCATATTTTTCAATCATGCGTAGACCAGGAGTTGTTTTTCTTGTATCAGCAATACGTGTGTAAGAACTGTCGAGTATCTCAACCGCTTCTCTTGTTGTCGTCGCAATGCCGCTCATTCGCTGAACAAGATTTAAAACCACACGTTCTCCTTTTAGTAAACTCGATACATGCCCGCGTACAACAGCAAGCTTGTCGCCCTTTTCAAATGTATCCCCATCTTCTAAATGGAGTTCATATTGTATGGATTCATCTAAAATTGAAAAGCCGGATTTTATGATTTCCTCCCCAGCAAAAACGCCTCTTTCTTTTGCTAAAAAGACAATCTCCCCTTGTTCATTTACATCAAAAATTAAATCACTTGTTACATCACGTTCACCAATATCCTCAAGAAAAAACTGCTGAAGCTGCTGACGAAGCTTTAATTTGTTCATCCCTTTCACCCTTTACAACTTTTCTTTTATGAATAATCTGATTTCCCAGCCATGTTTCATTTTCTTCAGGGAAGTCCACTCGAAAATGCCCACCCCTGCTTTCTGTTCTAGCTAATGCTGACTGAGTTACTAGCCATGCTGTAATCAACTTAAAAACCTCTTGAATATCATCGGTTGACAGCTGTTCAAGATCATTTTCCATCCAACTCTCCACTTGGAACCCTTCTAACCATTTTTTCAGTTTAGTTAATCCTTTTTCTGACCTCACAATCCCTGCGCAATCCATCATCATTTGACTCAACTGATGGGAATCTGGAATCGGCAGCGGAGGGACAAAGTACAGCTTTCTCTGGGGTGTTAATGGATTGTCATCGGTAGAAAATACGGGAGTATCATTAAGCCATGCTGCAAGCTTTTCTCCAATGTATAACCCTTCTAATAAGGAATTACTAGCTAGGCGGTTGGCTCCATGAATTCCCGAACAAGCAACTTCTCCAATGGCATACAGTCCATTGATATTGGTTCTGCCGCAGTGGTCACTTTTTACGCCTCCCATTAAAAAGTGACAACCCGGGACGACAGGAATTTTTCCCAACGATAAATCCACATGATGTTCGCGGCAAAGTGCTGTAACAGTAGGAAAACGCTGTTGAAAGTTCGAAATGCTTGTGATATCTAAATAAACTTTTTGTCCATTTTTCATATAATCATAAATGGTTTGTGACACGAGATGTCTAGGGGCCAGATCTTTTAATGGATGAACTCCATCCATTATTTTTCGGCCGTCCTCCGTAACCAGCTTGGCACCCTCGCCCCTTACCGCTTCCGAAACGAGGCCCGCAGCTTCCAGCCCTTCTTTGAAAAGAAGAGTTGGATGGAATTGAATAAATTCCATGTCCGTTATTTCCGCACCTGCACGGTAGGCTAAAGCAATTCCATCTCCAGAAACCGTCTCTACACTCGATGTAAAGCTATAAAGCTGCCCAAGCCCGCCAGTTGCGAGAACCACATGTTCTGCGTAAAAGTCCTCTATTCTTCCGTCCCGGTATTTTCCTCTTGCACCAATGCACTGATTATTTTCGATCATTAATTCGAAAACGGTTATATGTTCAATGATGTCTGTATGGTGCAGTCGGCCAGCAAGAAATTCGACAATCACTTTTCCGGTTGCATCACCGCCTCCATGAACAATCCTTTTTTCAGAATGGGCACCTTCCATTCCAAGCTTCAATTCTCCCTTTTCGTCCGTATCAAAATCGCAGCCTTCTAAAAATAACCCTTGAATAAGGGCAGGCGCTTCCTTTGTCATCCTTGCAACAGCATCCACATTATTGTGATAACGTCCCGCCTCTAACGTATCCTTGTAATGCTTTTTTGGATCATCAACGCTTGAAAGAGCAGCAGCCACTCCCCCTTGAGCCATGTATGAATTTCCATTGTGCAGAGTGGACTTTGTTAAAATAATCACTTTTAAGTCTTTTCGCAGCTTTCTCGCTAATTGCAAGGCTGCTACACCACTTCCAATAATGACAACATCGGCTCGTTTTACCATTCACTTTACCTCCGTGTTAACAACTGTCTTGACACCTATATTTACATAGAATTACAATATTGACAAGATATTTTTTTTGAAAGTCTAAAAGACGGAGGTTTCTATGATTTATTTTGACTATGCCGCCACATGTCCGCTTGATGATGAAGCAGCAATTGCCTATGTAAAAACAGCAACAGAGTATTACGGAAATTCAAAAAGTCTTCACGATGTAGGTAGTGCGGCCAATGAACTCCTTGAAAACTGCCGCAAGGAATTAGCTAAGCTTCTTCATGTTGAAGATAATGGAATTTATTTTACAAGTGGGGGATCTGAAAGTAATTATCTTGCCATTATGTCTTTACTATCAGCAAAGCAAAAGGAAGGAAAGCATATTATTACGGGTCTTGCCGAGCATTCTTCCGTAAAAGGGACCTTTGAAAAATTAGAATCAAGCGGCTATGAAGTTACTTATCTGCCTTTCAACCAAGATGGACTAATCGATCTTGACAATCTTAGGAGTCATGTAAAGTCAGACACCGTGTTAATTTCGATTCAAACGGTAAATCCGGAAATTGGCTCCATTCAGCCCATTAAAGAAATCGGAGAGATTTGCAGGGAGGAAGAAATTTTATTTCATAGTGACTTTGTACAGGGGTTTGGAAAAGTAAATCTTGAGTCTCCCCTAGAATATTTGGATAGTTTCTCACTATCCGGACATAAAATTTTTGGACCAAAGGGAATTGGGGCAGTATATATTTCCCCGGATATCCCTTGGCAGCCCTATTATAAAAATGCTTCCCATGAAAAAGGGTTACGGCCAGGAACGTTAAATGTCCCTGCTATTGCGGCGATGACCGTTGCAGCTCAAAAATGTTATACACGCTTGAATCAAGATGCAGAGCATTATCGACGTCTTCGAAAAACATTTATTAAAGAACTTCAGCCTATCTCTAGCAAAATCATCCTCTATGATTTGCCAGAACTTTTACAGTTACCCTCAACACTTGGGATGCGAATAAAGGGCTTGGAGGGACAATGGGTCATGCTGGAATGCAATCGGGTCGGCTATGCGCTCTCAACCGGAAGTGCCTGTCAATCCGGAATGGACACACCGTCGAAGACCATGAAGGCAATGGGTGTGGCCGATAAAGACGCAAAGGAATTTATCCGAATTTCATTAGGCAGAGATACGTCCCAAGAAGATGTCAAGGGCCTTGCTCATGCTTTGAAAAACATGGTCACAATGTGAATGACCTTGTCTTTTGAATCCATTTTACCTGAATACATTACTTAAATCCCCAAGCTTGAGGAGATCCTGCGCAGCAATCCTATCTATGTTACAATAGCTAAAAGATATGAAGTCAAACACAGCTTCTAACGCTGGCATACGTTTTCTTTGAGATGTTAAGGAGAGTAGAAAATGAAAGAAAAGAAAATACTTGGTGAAGAAAGAAGAGAGCTTATCCTACAGTGGTTAAAATCCAGTTCGGAACCGATCACAGGCGGTGAGTTAGCCTCTAAAACAAATGTGAGCCGCCAAATTATTGTGGGCGATATCACCTTGTTAAAAGCAAAAAATGAACCAATCATTGCAACAAGCCAAGGATATATGTACTTAAATCAGCCATCAGCAGCATCTACTGTTGAACGTACCATCGCTTGTTTTCATCCGCCTGATCGGACAGAGGAAGAATTAATTATATTAGTCGATAACGGAGTGACGGTGAAGGATGTTAGAATTGAACATCCTGTATACGGAGATTTAACAGCATCCATTATGGTTTCAAACCGGAAAGAAGTAGAGCAATTCATGCAGAAAATTAATGCGACGAATGCCGCTTACCTCTCGGAACTCACGGATGGAATCCATCTTCACACGATATCAGCTTCTTCTGAACAAATCTTGAATGACGCGATTGAAGTATTGAAGAAAGAGCAATTTATTATAGAATAAAAAAGGATCCCTGCGCGGATCCTTTTATTTTTTTTCAATTTTAAAATAAGGATAACTGCCAAGTACCTCAACAGCACAGCCCAATGCCTCGAGCTCCGCAATGGCCCCTGGGATCAACACATCATCCATGCTCATTTCAATGTCGATAATAAAAAAGTAATTCCCAAGCCCTGTTTTTGTTGGACGAGATTCTATTTTTGAAAGGTTCAGTCTTCTCCAGGCAAATGCAGATAATACTTGATGCAGCGCACCTGAACGGTCATCAGATGGAAGAGTAACTCTTAACGTTGTCTTGTTACCGGAAACCTCCAGCTTAATGCCATTAAATTCGACCTCTTCTTTTGCTAACACAATAAACCTTGTATGGTTGAAATCAAAATCATGAATATTTCTCTTCGCAATCACAAGCCCATACTCTTTCGCTGCTAATTCATTCGCAATCGCAGCAATTTTTTGGTCAGGATGTTCCTTTACATATTGTGCAGCTGCCGCGGTTGACGTGACCGTTTCACATGGAATTCCTCTGCATGAATTTCGCAAGAACTTATGACATTGAGGAATGGCATGTGAATGACTATAAATTGCATCGACATTTTCCCATTGATCCGCATGATCCGGATGCACCAATAAATGCTGTTTTATCGGAACTGTAATTTCCCCTCTAATGGGCAGGTTCATTTCATGTAATAGATAATCTAATGTGACATTTACCGTTCCCTCCAGCGTATTTTCCAATGGAACTACACAAGCATCTGCTTCATTGTTCATAACAGCATCCAAACAATCTGGAATGGTCATATAAGGAACAGCGTTCTCCTTTGGAAAAATTTCTCGAACAGCAAGATCTGTGAAAGTCGCCCGTGGGCCTAAAAATGCTATATTCATGCAGTTTCTCCTCCTATGAAGTGCATCCTGTTTTATAGTATACGGATGCTTTATCGCTTTAACTATTTCAAGTGTAGAAGTAAAAAATCAGTGCTCAAATCAGCTAAGCTCCTGATCCAAGCACTTCTACTTGATCTACAAATTCAAGCTTTCTTAATTTTGCCAGCAGCTCATTAATCTCCATTTCCATGTTCGAAATATTTAAGGAAAGAGTGACGTTTGCTCTTCCCTGCAATGGAATTGTTTGATGAATCGTTAAGATATTGCAGCCAGATGAAGCAACAATTCCTAAGAGCTGAGACAAGGTACCAGATCGATCCTCTAAGTGGAAAAATAAGGTGATCAATCTTTCTTTCACGATTGTATGAAAAGGAAAAACGGTATCACGGTACTTATAAAACGCACTGCGACTTAAATCCACTTTTTGTACGGCTTCCCAAACGGATTCAACTTTCTTTCTCTCAAGCATTTCTTTTGCTTCTAGTGTCTTAATCATTGCTTCCGGCAGAACATCTTCACGAACCAAATAGAATTTTTTATCAAATTTTTCCTCGCTCATTTCCCCACCCCATTACATACACGTATGTTCCTAGGAACAAGCAGGCCCGCTTATTCCTGGGAACCATACGTTCTCAACTAGACTATCTCGAGTCTTATTGAATACCTTAATCAAGAAACTCGAATTCGTAATCCATTAATTTTACTATATCTCCATTTTGAATACCCTTTTCCCTTAGGGCATCATCAACTCCCATTCCTCTCAGCTGACGGGCGAATCGGCGTACAGATTCATCCCTGGAGAAATTGGTCATCTTGAATAAGCGCTCAACAGCATCACCTGAAACCACAAAGCTTCCATCCGGATCTCTTGTAATGACAAACTCTTTTTGTTCTGCTTCATGTTTATAAACAACACGGTTTACTGTTGTATCTTCTTCTTCATGTGAAAGTGGGAATTCTGGCGTTTCTTCCACTTTATCTGCAATTGCAAATAGCAAATCCCTTAAGCCGCTTCTTGTCACAGCTGATATTGGGAAAATCGGATAATCGTCTTGAATTTGTTCCTTAAACTTCTTAAGGTTCTCCTCAGCATCAGGCATGTCCATTTTATTGGCAACAATAATTTGCGGACGTTCCGTTAAACGCAAATTATACTCTTTCAACTCATTATTAATCGTTTGATAATCTTCAAAAGGATCTCTGCCTTCCATTGAGGCCATATCAATTACATGGACGATGACTCTTGTTCTCTCAATATGTCTGAGGAACTGATGTCCCAGCCCCACACCTGAATGAGCTCCTTCTATTAACCCTGGCAAGTCAGCCATAACAAAGCTTCGGCCATCTTCTGTTTCAACCATACCAAGATTTGGCACAATCGTTGTAAAATGGTACTCGGCAATTTTCGGTTTAGCCGCTGATACAACAGAAAGCAATGTCGATTTTCCTACACTAGGGAATCCAACTAACCCAACATCTGCTAACAGTTTTAGTTCAAGAACAACCTCTTTTTCAATTCCAGGTTCTCCGTGCTCAGAAAGTTCTGGTGCCGGATTTGCAGGTGTCGCAAATCTTGAATTTCCTCGGCCCCCTCTTCCTCCTCTAGCAATGACTGCTTGCTGGCCATGCTCAGTTAAATCAGCAATAACTTCTTTTGTTTCTGCATCCATGACTACCGTACCAGGCGGCACTTTGACAATCATGTCCTTCGCGTTTTTACCATGCTGATTCTTTGACATTCCATGTTCTCCACGCGGAGCTTTAAAATGCCGCTTGTAGCGGAAATCCATTAGGGTTCTTAAGCCCTCTTCCACTTCAAATACAACATCTGCCCCTTTTCCGCCATCACCACCAGCGGGTCCTCCTTTAGGGACATACTTTTCCCGGCGAAAGGCTACCATTCCATTTCCGCCATCTCCGCCTTTAACATAAATCTTGACTTGATCTACAAACATATTCGTTCCTCCCGTCTGTTCTATGTAAGTATTCGATCATCACATGACGAGAATCGCTACTCTGCCGCATTAAAGAAACGGCATATAAATTTCCAGTGCGAGTTCCTGTTCTGATAATTGCTGTACTTTTTTTTCGATAGGTGACTGTTTTTGTAAAAAGAACAATAATTGCTCTTGTTCTACTATTATCCCTCTAAAATCAAAAAAGAAACGAATTCCTGTTTGTTGCGGTTCGACTGTTATCGACAAATGGTTTTCAGACAGGGACTCTATCACTGTATGTAAATGTTCAAAAAAGACAATTGTCCAATCTGTTAATTGCACATCATTGATTTTTTTTGCTCCGACCGTATGTTCACCTAATATTTCATATTCGAGTTGAATCTGATAATTTTCCCAATTATATGTAAAAAGCAAGGATGCAAACTGAGGAATATTCATATTGGAAAGCTTAGATTCTTGCTGTGTTTCGACGACAATTTCATCGATTATTTCAAAAACCCGATCAACTTTGTTTAAAGAAAGGTTTCCTTTTATTAATTGTAATTTATTTAACCAGTCGTGGCGAGCATGCCGAAGCACCTCAACCGTATTCCATTCTTTTTTCATAAACGCACTCCTAATTTCTACCCTTGCATACTAAATTAAACGTTTTTTCTCTTCTTCATGATAGTATATCAAAAAATTTTAAAGGCGTAAGTATATTTATGTGAGAAACAGATCTATAAACGATAATTTTGGTGGAATTTGGGTCTTTTATGTAGACTGATTGTGCTGTTTTCGTTTACTGCTGGTGAGATATCGGTCAGTTTTTGATTTTATCGGTCAGATTTTTCATATATCGGTTACTTTTAAAATATATCGGTCAGAATTAGATTTTATCGGTCACTTTTGCCAATATATCGGTCAACTTCAATTTTTTCAAATAAAAGCAAAAGAAACTCCAACCTAAGCGGTTAGAGTTTCTTAGAAGATTAAGCTTCTTGAGCTGTTGGATAAACGCTCACTTGCTTGCGGTCACGACCTAGGCGTTCGAATTTAACAACACCGTCCACTTTCGCGAATAGAGTATCGTCTCCACCTTTACCAACGTTCACACCTGGATAAATCTTAGTGCCGCGTTGACGGTAAAGGATTGAACCGCCAGTTACGAATTGACCATCTGCACGCTTAGCACCAAGGCGCTTAGCGATAGAATCACGACCGTTCTTTGTAGAACCTACTCCCTTTTTAGAAGCGAAGAACTGAAGATCTAATCTTAACATGTATTCCACCTCCTACTTTTTGAAGGTAATTTTTATGTGTTTTCCATAATCTCTTTCGATCGTCTGCAACGACACGATCATCCCTTCAAGCAAAAGCTGTACCTTCTCTTGTGTGTCCTCCGGGAGATTATCCGGGACGACGCAGCGGAGAAAGCCATCATCACCTTGCTCGATTTCTGGTTCCACTCCGGTTAACGCCATTACTGAGTTGATGGCCCCAAAGGAAACAGCAGAAGCTCCTGCACAAACGATATCATTACCGTGATTGGCTAGTAGGGCATGACCACTCATTGTAAAAGACTTAATTCGTCCAGATTCAGTACGATAAATCGTTGTTTGAATCATCTCAAACCGCCTTAAGCGTTGATTTTTTCAATCGTAACTTTTGTGTATGGCTGACGATGACCTTGCTTCTTGTGATAGTTTTTCTTCGCTTTATATTTGAAAACAATGATCTTCTTAGCGCGACCTTGCTTTTCAACTTTAGCTGTAACAGAAGCACCTTCTACTACAGGGCTTCCAACTTTAACGTTGTCGCCTCCAACGAATAAAACCTTATCAAAAGTAACTGTTTCGCCTGCTTCAGCGTTAAGCTTTTCAATGTAGATAGCTTGACCTTCTTCTACTTTGATTTGCTTACCACCAGTTTCGATAATTGCGTACATGAACTGCACCTCCTCTTAGACTCAGACTCGCCATCCTGGGTGATTTGCGAAAAGCAAACACTTAATACCCGTTCTGTGCGGTTGTAGCACGGGTGCTACAAACATAACATAGAAAATAATATCACATACAAAATCATTATGTCAACAACCTATCAAAATAAAAAAGGTACCTGGTACCGCCGAAAGACAGTGTCCACCTGGGGAGGACTGTTTAGTCATTGGCTTTCTTTTGGAGCTCAGCTGGGCTGCCTAGTTGTCTGATGGTGTAAAAGGGGCGCTTGTCCTCTTTGATGAAAAAATAAAATTGAAGTCCAAGTGTTTTTTCCAAGCGCTGCTGATGCAGACGGTCAGCTCCGGAAAATACTTCTCTTACATCGTGAGACGCTTCAATTAACACCGCTTCATGATCACTGCCCTTAAGCTCCCATAGATCTCGTTCCAGCTGGAAGGCAACCGTTTCCGGGCTTAATACCTTTCCCGTGCCCTCACATACTTCACATCGTGTAGTTAACGCTTCAGAGATGCTGACTCTTGTTTTCTTTCTTGTCATTTGCAGAATGCCGAGCGGAGTAAAGCCAATCACTCTCGTTCTCTTTTCATCCTTTAAAAGTGAATCTTTCATAGCTTTCATGATCTTTTGGCGATCATCATCACTTTTCATATCAATAAAATCAACCAAAATCATACCGGCAATATCCCTTAAGCGGATTTGCCTAGCTATCTCAACCGCCGCCCACTCATTCGTTTTAACAACCGTTTCTTCAAGATCATGTTTCCCAGAAAACTTACCTGTATTAACATCAATAATCGTCAATGCCTCAGTTTCATCGAAAATTAAATAAGCACCATTCTTCAACCAAACAACCTTTTTAAGACTCTTTTCAATTTCGTGCTGAATCCCAAAATGAGCAAAAATATTTTCAGTTTGATGGTAGTGGCTGACATCAATATTTTTGTTTTCGGTCAAACCAGTCAGCGTTTTTTTCAACTCTTGGTCATCAACGACGATCTCCACTGTCTCGTCTTTGCTCAATTCATCCACTATTTCATCCAGAAAAGTGTTGTTCTCGAGAATCAAGCCAGGTTTTTTCATATTTTGGGATTCACGCTGCAGTTCCTCATACTTTTTACGCAATTGTTCTATTTCATTTGATATTTCATCTTCTGAAAAATCTTGACAGGAGGTTCGGAATAGTATTCCTTCTTCCTCCCGCTTTATCTGAAATCCAAACTGACGCCATTTATCACGCTTTTCTTCGTTCGGTATTTTCTTTGAAACCGCCACATAGTGCCCGTTAGGCATATAAACGGTCGAAGAGCCGTTAAACTCAAGAATTCCTGTTAGTCGAGGCCCTTTCGTACCAGTCGGGTCTTTTTCAACTTGTACAAGAAGTTTTTCCCCCTGATGTAGATAAGAAGAAATAGATTTATTTTCATTTTTGGATTGCAAGTAGGCCGGAAGCTTATCACGATGTAAGAAACCATTCTTAGATTGACCGATATCAATAAAAGCGGCATTCATGCCCGGAAGCACCTTGCTTACAATACCAAGATAAATAGCACCAACCGAAGACTGTATCTTCGGTTGGTGGATAACGATTTTTTCAAGCTTATTATTTTTTAATAGCGCGTATCTTTTTTCTCTGCCTAGATGATTTATCACTAACGTATTCAATGGTAATCCTCACTTTACGTGCAAATATCCTTCATTCTCATCTATATTATCTAATTTCAGTACTGGTAAAGCAAATCTCCTACCTTTGCATTATGCAGTTTTTCAACAAAATAAGCATGAAGCAATTCGTTCTCATCGAGAGAACCTTTTTCTTTCCCATCCTTCTCGATAATGATAGGGTGTTTACACCCTCTTTGAAACTGCTCGAGTACATGAATAACCATGTCATTTTCCTCAACTATGATGGGCTTCAGTTTCTTAAGATCACTATTGTTACCATAATACCTTTCGAGGAGAAACCTTACAAATACATAGCGGTTCTGTTTCCATTCAAAAAATAATGAAAAAATTAAAAAAGAACAAACGATCCAGACATTTAAATTAATAGGTTCCGTCAGTATAACAGCAAGAATGAAAACGGCGATTGAAAAAGATGAAATCCATAATGTACGTTTGAATGCTTTTGGGAATGAAGAATTTAAAGAACATAGTAAAAAAATTAGCTTCCCCCCATCCAACGGCCAGATTGGAAGCAAATTAAAGATTAAGATCATTAAATTATATTGAACAAAAAGTGCAAATATATGGTCAGACATGAAACCCAGCTCATTTAGTACAAATGCTAGCGGGAGCAGCCAAAAATGCTGAAGCGGCCCCGCTAACACTACAATCGCTTCTTCTTTTAACGGCCGATTTCCGTGTTCATCCATTTCAGCTACCCCGCCAAAGGGAAGCAAAGAGATTTTCTTAACTCTCCACGAAAAAAAAGATGCTGCGGCTGCATGTCCCAATTCGTGGATGAGAATAATGAAGAAAAGTAGGGAAAGTTCAATAAAATGTGCAGTCACAACAGCTAAAGCCACAACAATCCATAACAATGGATGAATATGAATTTTTCTTATAATTGGAAGAATTCTATTCAAATTGTATCACCTGAATTGGGTCTATGAAGTCATCCCCTTTTTTTAGTGCGAAGTAAAACTGTCCCTTTGTTCCATCTTCCGCATTTGAAGCTACGCCAACATCTGACCCTTTTTCAATAAACTCATATAAACTAACATTGATCGTTTCTAAATTACCATACCAAGTCTCCGTTTTATCGGCGTGTTGAATAATAACCGTCTTTCCAAACCCTTCTTCCACCCCAACGTAACGAACCATGCCTTCATTCATGGCGGACACCGGTGCTCCCTTTTCCGTTTCAATCGTAATTCTCTTCCCATTTGCGTCAAACTCTTCAAGAATCCGCGCAGCAGCAGGGAGAGCATAACCTGGTTCCCCTGGAGCACTTACTTCTTCTTTTTTTGATTCAGTTTCAAGCGGAAGCAAAGCTAGCGGTTTTCCAAATTGATCCTCATACCATTCAGAAACAGCTGCAAATTGAAAATCTTGTTCCATTGATTTAGTCACAAAATTCTTAATAGGATCTACGGATTCGGCATTACTCCGAAAGAGAATGGCAATGACCAACACTAAGCAGGCCGATGTTAAAATTTTTAAGAGAAACATCTCTTTATTAAATAAGGGATGACTCTCTTCATTTGGTCCAACTTCATAGGATGGCAGCCTCTCAAATCCATGCTTCTCCTCATCACTCAACCAAAGAGACCTATTTTCAATGTTCTTCGTCATTTTTTCTCTCTCTTTTTTACGCTTCATGACTCTTTTCCGTACATCATCAGCTCTCGAACGCATTTCCCCCACCAATCCCTTTATCATTTTGTACAAGTCTATGAGCTGTCCCAAAGAAATATGCCAACTTCCCCTTAAGGTACCAGGTACCTAAGAAAGACAGAGTCTTTTCGGTGTGGACACTAAAAAATGGGCATAAAAAAAACCAGGGATCCCTGGTTTTATTTAACGCCAAAAAACTTTTTAATTTTTGAGAAGACACCTTTTTGTTTCTCTTCAAGAACCTGTAGTGGAACAGATTCTCCTAATATACGCCTTGCGATGTTTCGATAAGCAATGGAGGCCTTGCTATTAGGATTTAACGCAATAGGTTCCCCATGGTTTGAAGCCTTAATCACTTCATCGTCATCGGCTACAATCCCAATTAAATCAATCGATAAATGGGTGGTAATTTCATCAACGTCAAGCATGTCACCGTTTTCCATCATATGATTACGTATACGATTGATGACTAACCTTGGCGGCTCAACCCCTTCTTCTTTTTCAAGAAGACCAATAATTCTGTCAGCATCACGAACGGCAGAAACCTCTGGCGTTGTCACGACAATCGCCTTGTCTGCCCCTGCTACAGCGTTTTTATAACCTTGTTCTATTCCTGCTGGGCAATCTATAATAATATAATCATATTCTTGCTTTAGCTCATCGACTAGTTTTTTCATCTGTTCCGGTTGTACAGCCGTTTTATCACTTGTCTGGGCAGCAGGCAATAAGTATAGAAGATCATCAAACCGCTTGTCCTTTACGAGCGCCTGATGAATTTTGCATCTCTCATTCACAACGTCAACAAGATCATAAATTATCCGATTTTCAAGTCCCATGACAACATCCAAATTTCTCAAACCTATATCTGTGTCTACTAAACAAACGCGCTTTCCTTGAAGAGCCAAAGCTGTACCAATATTAGCGGAAGTTGTTGTTTTCCCAACTCCGCCTTTTCCCGATGTAATTACAATTGCTTCCCCCACTTTAGCTTCCCCCTTCTAATGTCGTTAAATTGGGTCGTAGATGGATTAAAACTTGTAATCTATCAATCACAATTTGATCATTTTGATCAATGTATGCACATTCCATATCTTTTTTCTCAACGTCTTCTTTAATATCAGGAGAACGATTAATATGATGACTGATTCTAAGCTGGGTAGGCATCATTTCAGATGCAGATATGATTGCATTTGTATTCCCGCCTGCCCCTGCATGAGCTATCCCTTTCAGCGATCCCATCACAAAAATGTTTCCTCCGGCTACGACTGTTCCACCAGGATTCACATCTCCAATTAGTAATAAATCCCCAGGCACTTCAAGCACTTGACCGGAACGGACGATCTTTGCTACAGAAACAATCTCCTTTTCTGCCTTCATCCGTTCTGCTTCTGACTTTGTTAGTACATTTGATTCAATTGAGTCAATAACAAGATTTTTCTTTTGGCGGACAAATTCGTGTAATTCTTCCTTTTGTTCATCCGTTAAATATCTATTTCCAATTTTTACCTTCACCGTAATAAGAGGACTTTCTTCATTTAAACGGGAACTTTCAGAAAGCTTATCATTCAGTTCCCTTTTAAGCTCCGTATAGGAACACTGGTCGTCTAAATGTAAAGTCAATCCATCTTTTGTTCCTTTTATTAATACATTCTGTGTTTTCTTCATTTCAAGATGTTCACCTCATAGAAAAGCATAGGACTCCTTTCCCCAGACGTACACCCGGGAGGCCAAATGGATGATGAAGTTCAGTTCTACATCTATAGACGACACCAACCGAAGGAAAGCAGAGTCCGGAGTTAGGCACCGGAACAGCTTACAAGCCTGTTTGCTAAAAAAGTATTTTACTACAGTACTGCAATTCGACAAACACAGGTAGAAATCCTCTTTTTCACTTAAGAATAAGGTACTTACTCATTTTTCAATTCTTCTGCATGCTTTTCAAACAGGCGTTTGATTGGGTATGCCAGCAAGACAAGAAAAATTAAATTAAGAACCAGCGTTGGAAGCAGGCGAATTTCGATGAACGTTGAAAAGTCCATATCCGTTACCTTAATTAAGTAATTCAATTCATATACACCAAGCTCAAGCAAACTCACTCCTAAGAGCGAAACAATGGATGCAACCACAATGTTTGAATGAAAAATTCTCATCATACTAAAGATAATGTAGGCGACAAGCGGAAACATAAACAGATAGATCCCAATAATTTCCGTATAAACCACATCAAATAACAGCCCAAAGATGAACCCATAGATAATGCCTTGTTTTTTACCACCGTAGATTGTCATAAAGAGAATGGTAATAATCAAGAAACGCGGCACGAGAATCATATCACTTTGAAAAAGCTGCTTCGGAAGCAATTCGACAAAGGTACTCTCGAATATAAAAAAGAAAATAAATAGCAGGGGAAGGAGGTATCTTCTCACAGTTCCTCCTCCTCATCATCAATCATTTCACTAAGATCTGGCTTTATCATCTCTCTTTTAACCACGATTACATTCTTGATATCATAGAAATTTGCTCCTGGTTCAATAAATGCCGTTTGGTTTAGTCCGAATTCATCTGGTTCAACGTCTACCACTTTTCCAATCGGCAGTCCCTCAGGAAAAATACCACCTAGTCCAGAAGTAATGACATTCTGTTTCTCTACGATTTTTGCATCCTTCGGAATACGTTTTAATTTTAAAAGTTCCCGATCCCCATCATATCCTTCGATTGTTCCATAAACTGATTCTTCCCCTTGGATCTCCGCTGAAATACGATTTGTTGGATCATTTGCACTTAAAAGCTGAATCGTTGCAGTAAATTGCTGCGTACTTTTCACCTTTCCAATCAATCCATTTGCTGTCACAACAGCCATATTTTGTTCAATCCCATGAACTTTTCCTTTATTAATGATTAATAATTCATGCCAGCGTTCGGGGTTTCTGCCGATAACCGTTGCGGATATCGGTGTATAATCTCGCAATGTTTCTTTTTCATCAATCAACTCACGAAGCTCTTCATTCTCCTTCGTAAGCTGCTGTACATCAGCCTCAAGCTTTGCCAAATTATCTAAGCGAGACTTAAGCTCTTTATTTTCTTTGTATGTATTTTGCAAGTCCTGAACATCTTCAAAGATTCCCACTACAAATTGCTGGGGCTTTGCAAAAACATTCTGTACCCAGCCCGTTGTATCTTTCAGAAATTGCTCAGGCCAAGTTAATTGTTCTCGATCTCTTATAGAAAATCCTATTAATGCCACGAGAATAATAATGCTGACAAGCAAAATAATCAGGCGTTTATTCAAAAAGAATTGTGGCACACTCTTACACCTCAATTTTTATTTTACCGGTTTCAATTTAGTAGGACAATATATGTATAACATAAAAAATAGTTGAGGAAGCTTAGAAAAAATCGTAAGCCTCCTCTGGTCCCCGTCCACTTCTAGCGTGATTCTTTAGCTCTATTTTTGAATAGATCGATATGATCGAGTGCTTTTCCAGTTCCAATAGCTACACAATCTAATGGATTTTCAGCAATTAATACAGGCATATTGGTTTCCTCGCTAATCACCTTATCAAGGTTTCGAAGTAAAGCACCTCCACCTGTTAAAACAATTCCCCTGTCCATAATATCAGCAGCAAGTTCTGGCGGGGTCTTTTCTAGAGTTGCCTTTACTGCATCCACAATCGAATACACAGTATCCCATAATGCCTTTGCAATCTCTTCCGCGGAGATTTCGATCGTTTTTGGAAGTCCCGTTAACAAGTCTCTTCCGCGAATTTCCATATTGTCAATACCTTCGGGACTGCCCGCGCTTCCAATTTCTACCTTAATTGTTTCAGCCG
Organism: Robertmurraya dakarensis; assembly: GCF_900156875.1. Lineage (GTDB taxonomy): Bacteria > Bacillota > Bacilli > Bacillales > Cytobacillaceae > Robertmurraya > Robertmurraya dakarensis. The sequence goes on from NZ_LT707409.1 coordinate 2,383,649, forward strand.
TTCGATCACCAATCATTAAATTATACGTTTTGCGAATATAATTAATGATGGCTTCATCCATTTCATCCCCTGCAATTCGGATAGATTGACTTGTAACAATTCCGCCTAGTGAAATAATCGCTACCTCAGTTGTTCCCCCGCCTATATCAACAACCATGCTTCCCGTAGGCTCCCAAACTGGAAGGTTTGCTCCAATCGCTGCAGCAAAAGGCTCTTCAATCGTGAAAGCATCCTTAGCTCCTGCTTGACGAGTTGCATCAATAACCGCACGCTCCTCTACAGCAGTTATTCCTGAAGGAACACAGACCATTATGTAAGGCTTCCCGGCAAATAAACTCTTACTTTTAACAGCTTCTTTTATATAGTACTTCATCATTGTCGCTGTCGTTTCATAATCGGCGATTACTCCGTCCTTCATCGGCCTTAAGGCAACTACATTTCCTGGAGTTCGTCCAATCATATTCTTCGCATCGTTCCCAACTGCAACGATTTGCTTAGTATCTGTTTGCAGAGCAACAACTGAAGGCTCCCGGACGACAACTCCTTTTCCTTTTACATATACAAGGGTATTTGCCGTACCCAAATCAATACCAAGGTCTCTTGTTCCTATTCCAAACATTCATGTATCTCCCTTTCTGATACGAATCATATAGATCTGGTTCTTTTATTCTATCTTACCGTGGCGGTTTCTTTTTCAGATTAACTTAAGACTTTACTACATCTTGCAGCAAGTTACGTTCATGATCAGAAGCTCAAAATTCACAAACTATATTATAGCTTATCACTTTTTAAAATCATAGTACTATAAATAACCTTTTTCCTTTAGGCTCACAAATTTGTTTTCTCCTATAATTAAGTGATCCAATAAGTCTATGCCGATAATCCTGCCAGACTCTGCTAATCTTTTCGTTACCTCGATATCCTCTCTGCTCGGTGTGGGGTCGCCGGAAGGATGATTATGAAGACATATGACTGAAGCAGCTGAACGGCGGAGAGCTTCCTTATATACTTCGCGTGGATGCACGATCGATGCATTCAGACTGCCAATGAAAATGGTTTTTTTATGAAGGACTTGATTCTTCGTGTTTAAATACAAACAAATAAAATGCTCTTGTGTTAAGAATCTCATATCATTCATCATGTAATTTGCTCCGTCCTCCGGAGAACGGATTACATAACGATCATGATAAGCTAAATTTGAGATTCTTCTTCCAAGCTCCACAGCAGCCAGCACTTGTATAGCTTTCGCTTTACCTATTCCTTTTATAGCGGTCATTTCATCTAAAGTCGCATCTTTTAAAAGTCTTAAACCTTCAAAGGTTGTCAGAAGCCGGTTTGCAAGCTGCAGAACAGATTCCTCCTTTGTTCCAGTGCGCAACAGTATCGCAAGTAATTCGTGATTCGATAGACTTTCAGGTCCATTTTGCTCGAAACGTTCCCTAGGGCGTTCATCCTCAGGGAAATCACGTATCATTAATGTTTCCGTTTGCAACGATATTCCTCCTTGAGTACCGTTGTGCTGGGCTGTTTCCTATAGATGTTTCAACATTAATATGGAGCTTGATATCCCAACTTTTTCAACATTCGGACCGTTTTCGAAACAGGCAAACCAACGACTGAGAAATAATCACCGTTAATTTTTTTGACGAGCATACTTCCGAAACCTTGGATTCCGTATGCTCCAGCCTTGTCGAATGGTTCCCCAGTCGCAACATATCCATTGATTTCATCATCGGTCAAATCCCAAAACACAACTTCGGTCTTTTCATAAAATTCAATATGTTCCGTTGGAGTAAAAATTGAAACACCTGTGTACACCGCATGGGTTCTGCCAGATAAGCTTTTTAACGTACTAACAGCTTCATCCGTATTTTCTGGTTTCCCAAGTACTTGCCCATCTGCCACCACGACGGTATCTGAGCCAATGACATAGGCAGATGGATGCTTTTCAGCAACAAATTTAGCTTTTCGAAGTGCTAGTTCCATTACAATTTCTTCTGGAGTTAATTCTGGATTGTAGCTTTCATCCACATCACTACTGAAGACTTCAAAAGGCAGTTTTAAATTTTCAAGAAGTTCTTTTCGTCGTGGAGAAGAAGAGGCTAATATGAGGGTTTGCATATCAATCACCTGACCTTACCGTTTGTATCAGAAAAGGGAAGATACAAATTAATCGTACCAAATTTTTCCCGAACAAACAATTTTCTATTAGACAAATTTCGCAATTTTTTTCATCCTTTTAATAGACGTCATACCTGCCTAGAAGGTTTCGTTAAATAATATAAATAACGTGAAAAACACCTTAATTTCACCGATATTTTTAATAATATATCCGCCACAAAAGGAGCCTGTCGAAAATTATGAGACAGACTCCTCTAGTTTCGTGTTATTTCCCAGAAAATATTCTTATTGTGACAAAATTATAAAGTGAAACTTCCACCAGTGATGTCTTTCAGCCACTGATGGTTAGTTGAACTTACCGGACCTTTACTGGCAGTTGATCTCCTCTATTTATTCTCAGATGTCTGGTCGGAGTCTTACTGCCTGTTAAGTGTGGGATAAAGTATGATAGACTGCTAAGAAATTTAATAAATGCTGTTGAATGGAGACAAGGTCCGAGGCTTTCGAACCTTCACGATAAGCATTTACTCCGCTAATAGCTCCATCCATCTCTTTTTTTAATTGAGCAAGTTCTTCTTTTTCTACACCCTTTATTTCCTGCCATGATGAGGATAGCTTTGCAATATTATCCATATCTTCATTGGAGATGCTGTTAGAGCTAGATGCATTAGTGCTAGCGGCTAGAATCGCTTCATATATTAGAGGCGCCTGTTCTAACAGTTTTTTCTCAGAATCATTTAGATTGGTTAAATTTGAACCAGAAAATACGACTTCCTTCGCAAAAGCATCTACTACCACTCCACTATTCTTCCGCTCCTGTCCAATTGCTTTTGCACTTTCTAAATTATCTGCTAGACCAAGGTAGATATAATTTTTACCCTCGATTTGAAGCACCTTTGTTGGAACACCCTTTTCTGACATCACCGCCGCTTCCTGTGCTGCCGATTCTGGAGTAGAAAAGACTCCACCTTGAACCATATAAGCTGTTAAAGCAGGAATATCCATGGCAATATTTCCAGAAGGAGTCGTCACGTCTGTAACAGGAGTCTCTTCAGTTGGCTCTGCTGTAGCCATTTCAACAACACCATCCGAAATAACCATTTTTAACAGCATAACCCCGAAAGTGGTTCCCAATAAGACCGCAAAAAACACCGTGAAAAAGATAGAGGGAATAACGCCTTTTTTATTCGACTTCTTAAATACAGCCGCAGCTCCCTTCATCCCTATTTTCTTCGATTCTTTTTTGGGCTTGCTGCCGCTTTTAAAATCATTTTTCTCTTCAAACCTCTCTACTTCTTCAGGCAAGATCCAATCGAATGCATCGTCCTTTGCTTCTTCTGCAGCGGCCGTCTCTTTCTGGGATAATTCTTCTATCCTATCATCAGGAATGACTGTCTTTTCTTCACGTTTACGTGTTTCCTGTTCTATGTCGTTTAAACTCGGTTCCTGAAGTGATCGTTGTTTCCCGTTAATCTTTATCGTAATCGTCTTAAAATCCTTCGGCTTGTCCAATGATAGTCCTCCTTTCGTTCCTATTGAAAGTTGGTTATATCCTATCATAGTGAACAAAAAAAATAACAAGACTTTTGTCGTCTTGTTATAGAATGATTTCGTCAATTTTTTTACTAGAGTTAAAAAGCTCATTGGATTTCGTATTCCTGTAATCATGAATTGAAGTTTCCATAGATTGAGAACATCGGAAGCATTGCCGCCAGCACGATTAAGCCAACTATTCCACCAAGAATCGCAATCATTAACGGCTCTAAGATTGCACTTAGGCGGGATGCCATCTGATCAACATCGTCTTCATAAAAATCAGCTATTTTCCCAAGCATCGTATCTAGTTGACCGGTTTCTTCTCCTACGGCTACCATATGACTTACTAATTTTGGAAAAACCCAACTTTGAGCAAGTGGTGAAGATAAGCTTGAGCCTCCGCGAAGAGATTCCCGGGACTGTTCTAGTACTTTAGCAAAAACTAAATTGTTCGCAACCTCTGCACTCATCGTCAACGTTTGCAGAACCGGTACAGAAGAGGCAAACTGCGAAGCCATCGTCCGCGTGATCCTCGCAATAATTTGTTTTTGGTTTAAAACACCAAATACAGGCATTTTTAACTTCACATAATCGAGCATATACTGTCCCTTAGGATTTCGCTTAATCGCTATATAAGCCAACACCAGAAGCAAAACAATCATCATTAAGATATACCATTGCCCTATCATAAAATCTGATAGCGCAATAACCATTTTAGTTGGCAAAGGAATTTCCCCGCCTACTGACAAAAGATTATTTAATAGACTTGGCAGCACTTTTGTAAGTAAGATAATCACAACCACTATAGCCACAATCGAGACTACGATCGGATACATCATTGCCGACTTCACTTTTTCTCTTACTTTATGTTCCTTTTCGTAAAAGACAGCCAAACGATCCATTACCCTTTCAAGATCACCGCTTGTTTCTCCTGCAAGTGCCATATTTACAAAGACTTTATCAAAAATCTTTGGGTATTTTTTACATGCATCAGAAAAGGAGGTTCCTGAACGAACATCAAGATAAACAGCATTCAGCGCCTTCTGAAATGGTTTAGAAGAAACCTGGTCAGATAACAATTTTATTGAATCTACAATCGGTGTTCCCGCATTTAACAATGTAGCAAGCTGTCGGCAAAACACAACGAAATCTTGGTTTTTTACCGGTTTACCAAGCGTAATGTTCAAATCCTTATGGAGAATGGACTCTTTTTTCTCAACGATTTCAGAAATATAGAAACCTTTCCTCTTTAAATCTTCAATCGCAGCTCCTTTTGACGAGGCATCCAGCTTTCCTTTCACTTCTTTCCCAGTACGCGCGTCAATCCCTTTATATTGATAAATCATTCACACCCCTCCTTTCAATCAATTTCATTCATGTTTGTCCCAATTCGGTACATGCTCATCTGCAACATCTCGGGTGATGATTCCATTATGAACTAACTCGCTTATCGCACGATTCATCGTTTGCATTCCGTAAGCCCGGCTTGTTTCCAAGATCGTTTGAATTTGGTGTATTTTATTAGAACGAATCAAGTTCGCAATCGCATGATTGGCTACTAGAATTTCTAGTGCCGCCACGCGTCCTCCGCCCTCTGCTGTCGGCAATAAACGCTGTGACATTACACCTACTAATGTGCTGGCAAGCTGCGTTCGGATTTGCTGCTGATGCTCTCCAGGGAATACGTCAATAATTCTATCTATGGTTTGCGCCGCTCCGGTTGTATGAAGTGTCGCTAGAACTAAGTGTCCTGTTTCTGCAGCCGTAATTGCGGTTTGAATCGTATCAAGGTCGCGCATTTCTCCGACAAGGATCACATCAGGGTCCTGACGAAGAGCCGCACGCAAGGCTACCCCAAAGGATTGACTATCTTGACCGATTTCACGTTGATTAATAATGCTATTTTTATGTTTATGAAGATATTCAATCGGATCTTCCAATGTCAAAATATGCTTACTTTGCGTTTCATTAATATAATCAATAATTGCTGCTAGAGTAGTAGATTTCCCCGAACCAGTCGGACCTGTGACAAGAAGAATTCCCTGCGTTTGCTTTGCAAATCTTTTTGTTATCTCCGGAAGGTTTAAATTTTCCAATGTCGGAATTTTGCTATTAATCACCCGGCAGACAATCCCGATTGAGCCTCTTTGGTGGAAGACATTCACACGAAATCGGCATATTCCTTGAAGTGAATAGGAAAAGTCAAGCTCCCCTTCCCGCTGGATCCTCTCGAACTGCCCTTCTGTTGTAATTTCCTTAGCCAATCTAAGGGTATCCTCAGGTAATAGACTCTCCGTTCCTACTTTCTTCAATTGGCCGTTGATGCGCAACACCGGGGTGATTCCAGTTGAAATATGCAAGTCAGAGGCCTTATTAGTAAAAGCGAAATGCAATAATTTTTCCATAGTCAATGTACTTTGTGTACTCATTGCTATTTGTCCCTTCTAAATTAAACTGTGACGCGGAAAACTTCCTCTAAAGTTGTCTTACCTTGAGAAACCTTCATGAGGCCATCGTCCATCATGTCCTTAAATCCTAATTCTTCAATATAATGCCGATAAAAAGTATCAGCCTGTTTTTTCGTAATCATTTCCCTTAATGTATCATCAATCAGCACAAGCTCATGAATGGCCATGCGCCCTTTATAACCAGTACTGTTACAATATGAACAGCCTGTTCCTTTTACAATTCCAGAAATAGGAAGACCTCTTGAGGTAAAAAGCTCCCGTTCTTCTTCCGTCAAATGATGGGTGGCTACGCAATTCTGACAGACTTTACGGACCAATCGTTGTGCGAGCACCCCCACCAATGATGAGGAAACAAGGAAAGGCTCCACTCCCATATCAATTAAACGGCTGATTGCACTCACTGCATCATTTGTATGAAGGGTACTCAGCACTAAATGACCAGTCATCGCAGAGCGAAGGGCTATTTCGGCTGTCTCTGAATCACGGATTTCTCCGACCATGATAACATCAGGGTCTTGACGGAGTATTGAACGCAAGCCGGCAGCAAAGGTCATTCCAATATTCGGTTTCACTTGGACTTGATTAATTCCTTTGATTTGATATTCTACAGGGTCTTCAACTGTAATAATATTTACTTTATCAGAATTTAAATATTGAAGAGCCGTATAAAGGGTCGTTGATTTCCCTGAACCAGTCGGACCCGTCACGAGAATAATCCCATAAGCATGGTGAATCATCTTTTTGAACTTCTCATCATTTTCCTCAGAGAAGCCCAGCTGTTCAAGTCCTAATGCAACGCTGGCTGTATCTAAAAGACGCATGACGACTTTTTCTCCAAAAACAGTCGGAAGAATAGAAATACGAAGATCAATGGTTTTGATTTCAAATTCCATTTTAAAACGGCCATCCTGCGGCAATCTTTTTTCCGCAATGTTTAAGCGCGACATGATTTTAATTCTGGAGACTAAAACGCTGTTCATTTTTATCGGTAATGTCCGTTCAGTTCGTAGAATTCCATCGACACGAAAACGGATCACCGTCTCCGTTTCATGCGGATCGATATGAATATCACTTGCCCCAACCTGAACGGCTTGGTTGATCAGCTGATTCACCATTTTTGCAACGGCCGAATCATCGGATTGCGGCGCATCCAGGAGATCAAATTCATCATCACCCGTCGGCATTTCTTCGATCATCTGATCAATCGATCTTTGCATGCCATAATAACGATTGATCGCGAGACGCAGCTCATCCTTCTTTACAATCGCCGGATCAATCTCAAATCCGGTGCTCAAGCGCAGTTCGTCCAGCGCAAAATAATCAAGCGGATCAGACATAGCAACCATCAAGCGATTATTTGATTTTTTTAGAGGAAGGACTTGATACCTTCTAGCAAGCTCCTCGCTTATGACATTCACTAACTTTCGATCAACCTTTTGTTTGTATAAATCAACATGTGGTATCCCTAGTTGAAATTCCAGCACCTCAATAATTTGCTGCTCACTGACGATATTCATGGAGGTCAACTGGTCCCCCAGCCGGAGGCCTGTATTTTTTTGCTCTTGCAATGCTTCCATAAGCTGATTCTCAGTGATAAGGGAAGCTTCTACAAGCAAGTCTCCTAATCGTTTCCGCTTTTGTATCATTTCATTTCCCTCCAATTGGAAGAATCCTGCACTATTATCCTTTTACATTCACGGGAATATAGCTGTTAAAAATTAATAGAAAATCAAGCATTAAGGCTTCCGCTTCCCATAGAGTTTCTATCTTTTTATTATTTTTGTACTCAAGCAATAGCTCATCAATCTCATTTAATAGTCTAACTGTTTCTTGAAGCTCAAGGTTTCGTCCTTCATTCGTGCTAACTTTCAAATATTCTTCAACCTTCATTTGATAGGCCTTCATTTGCGCAGCGACAACTTGGTACTGATCCTCTTTAATAGCCGGATTAGCTTGAGTAATTCCTTCTGTTATGATGGTAGTAATACTGCTTACAACATTCTCCGCTTCTGTTAAAAGCATATTTGTATCTCCCACTGTTAAACGGTATGGCAATGTTTTCACATATGAATCGTGGCCTTGACTTTTTAAAAGATCAACTATTTTCTGTGCAGACGCAATAGAGCTGTCTGTTGCAGTGTAAATATAACTCAAACGATCTCCTATGATTCTAGGATATACTCCTATTTGCGTTAGTCTTTGAGCTGCTAAAAACAAATAATTCGATGACGTATATGCACCCGTTTGGACGACATGAAACACAGGGTCACCTGGTTTGATTTCATCAATTTTCATTTCTGGACCATAGTAATCAAGACCGAGGTTATTTCCAAGTGGCGGTGGTGTGTTCATTTCACTTTCATTTAATTCAGGGTTTGCTGTAATGCCATTACTGCTAGTACCTTCACTGTTATTTGAACTGTTACTATTAGCTGGGCTATTACTAGTATCAGCCGAACTTTCTGTGTTATTAGAATCAACACTGCCTGAAGGGTCCGAAGTATTTTCTGTTTCTATATACCGTTTAATTTTCGCAGGGTCAAATTCATAATCCAGCTCAAAGTCTGGATCATCATAAATCAGATTGGCGAAATCCTCACTGTAATAGGCTCGAATCGTGACAATTCCTTCGAGAAGATTATCTTTTTCCTCATTAATGGAATAATCAAAGCCCTGCACATGAATAATTCTTTGTAAACTTTCCAGCTTATTAACAAATTTATTAACATCCTCTTGTTTTCCATTAATGTCTACCGCCAGTTCGACATAAGACACTTTGAGATCACTGACTTCCGTTAATAAATGCTCGACCTTCTCTGACAATTCACTCGGAAAAAGATGTCCCCATTGTCCCAAATTCAATGATTCTTCAGTTTGGTTGTCAACCTCGGTATTATCAATTTCTTCAAAAGGATAATTACTTACTGCTATATGGTCTATAACCGTGCCTGTTTCTAATTCGGTTCTTTCTAAGTCCTTAATAACTTCTTCCACATTCGGCTCTATTGGAATGCTGCCAATCAGTTCTTCTGCTTCTTCTTCAGTAAATGTTTGCGGTAATAAATGATCGATTGATTCTTGATAAAAAACTGCATCTTCATTTATTCGATTTAATTCTTGCCTCATATTTTCTTTCTCTGCTGCCAGCGGGCGTACCATAAAACAGTAAAAAATTCCACATAACAAAAATAAGACCAGAACGATGACTAAAATCATGTTTTTATTTTGTTCAAACAGTTTCGTCATTCTTTCTCACCCGCTATTGTGTTCAGCTTGATTGTATATTGCGCTTCATAAGCCACTTCTTCTTCCTCAGCTGAGATAGATTCTAATACAGCTCCGATCACAAATTCTGCTTGAAGAAGACGATGAAGAAATAGAGCAGAGTCCCCTTTCGAATCGAACGTAACAGTCATGAAAAGATCCCCATTATTAGAATAAGTATAAGTATTCACCTCTGCTGAAGCCGGAAGCAGCTTATAGACTTCACCTTGAAGTTCAATCGTATTTTCATAGAGATTATTTAAAAATTGATGCAAATGCTTGTATTTATCAGTAAAGTTAAATTCCGTCACTCCGGCCGTTTCCTCCCTGTATTGTGTTAAGGATTCATCACGGCTTGCCGTTTGAGCAGCGATGGTCTCGGATAAAACTTCGACGGTGTTTTTTGTATCAAAATATTGATAGATTAGAAATGAGGCTGTTCCTAAAGCTGTTACTATTCCTAGTACAGGTACAAGATAGACCGATCTTTTTTCTTTTCTACTATTATTTTGAGGTAATAGATTGATGCTAATCTCCACGGTAGGCCCCCATTCTTACGCAGCTGTTACACAACCTTATTTCTTCTTGCTTTTTTCATGAGCGCGCATCGCCAATCCAATTGCGACACTGCATGAATCTAACTGATCATGGTCACCAAAATTCTCAGCAAGGATAGAGCTGTAATCAATACGGACAACTTCCTCTGCATCAAACCGAGCCTTCAACGGCTTATAAATTCTATCAGCAAACTCACCAGTAACAATAAATCTTTTAAATTGACTATTTCTTTCGTTTAATGAATAATGAAAAAAGTTTTGCGCTCTTTCAATTTCCAGAATTAATTGCTCTACATACGATTCATCACTTACATTATTTGACCCTTCTTTTGCTGCAGCAGCCTCACTTTGCGCCTCCAGAGAGAAATCCTCATCCAAAAGTAAAAATTCGCTTTCTTGCTTATTGTCTGGCGCTAGTAAATAATCAATCTGATTGATCGACATCATTCTCGAAAAAACAACGATTCCGTCTTTGAAAATATGAATATCTACAGAGTCCTCAGAAACGTCAATAATCATATCGGTTTCCTTCAGCCAATGAGGATGTACGTAGGAAAGCAGCCGCTGAAGTGCTAATGCACGAATCTCGGCGGTCAAAGGCTTCAAAGCAGCATCTGTACACACATCCATTAAATCCTTTGATAGAGATTGGGATGTGGCAAAAAGCAGCACCTCACTTTTTGGACCTTCGATGTTCTCTTCAATCCCTTTGGCCAGGTCATCTAAACTTAATTCTTCCTCTTCTTCTAACCCGATTTTCGGATCAAGTGTTTTCGGACCAATCGACCCGATTTTCACAAAGTCATAAATCGGATTTTCAAAAGGCAAATGGATGCTTTCACCAACTTGAAACTGAAGCAGCTTGGCCAGTTCAGGCTCAGCGATATCAGGCAAAGAGGTGATTTTACGAATCAGAATACTTTGCGTTGGAATCGCCAAATGCACCTGCTTTGTTAGTTTTCCATTCTTTACTGCATCTTCTAAAGAACTCTCAACCGTGTCCATTTGCGCAAGCCGGCCGCCAGCTAAAAGATTCTCATCGACTTCCTGTTTAAAAACATTCTGCAAAACAGGCAATCCTCGTTCCAACTTTATCGTTGCAAAGGATAATGATCTATCGTGGAAATCAATTCCTGAGTATGTTTTGTTGCGAAGCATATGGTCACCTCCTACATAGTGCTTTTCATTTTAACCTTTCCCTTAAATAAAAAGTGATTGTTAAAATAGTGTTATCTTTTTGTTTCCATATTAGTAATTTCTGAGATTCCTGAAGTCCATTGGTTAAAAGTAGACTCCGGTATATTATATATAGGGGCTGGTGGTTTCGGGATATATCCACCAGCTCCACCACCCGAGTCGAAGCCATCACCACTTACCTTTATAGTAGGTGTACCCGTGACAGTGATATTTTCAGCTATCATTCCACCTGCTAACTCGTACTCACAATTTCCTGAGATTGATATACTTTTTGCTATTAGTACACCACTAATTCTAAGTTTGCCACTATTGCCACAACCAGATATATCAACTGTATTTGCATATGCCAAATATTCATCAGGAATCAGGATATCAACATCGTTGCCACTTGCACTTAAACTATTAAAATATTTAATTTTTTCATTAGAACCATCTTCCCAATTAATAGTATCCGATACGTTACTTCCAGGATTTTTGGTTTTAGGCTCTTCTAACTGATAATAATCCTTAAACTTAGTAAAACCTAAAGAGCTATATCTTGTAATCGGACTCCAGTCATCAGCTTTCGCCCCATTTACTTTTGAAAAATTCGTAAATATAATTCTGTCTCCAGGTTCCCCAGGGAAATCTGACTCACCTGATCCAGAGTCGTCATCATCATCAGCATCTTCATACGTGACCGGCAATACACTAGATTTGTTCTCTGCAATCGCGGTCAGAGAGACCTCTCTCGATAAGTGAGGCATTGTTTTATACTTCGCCACTAACGTATACTCATATTTTAACTTATTATCTCCAGATAATCCTTGATGTCTGATATCAGTTATACTAACGACAACTTTATCACCATCAATCGTAAATTCTGCTATCTTTGTATTGTCATTCTTAAGATAATAATAAGGACCGCTTTCAATTATTTGAATACGATTACCCTTTAAATCAAGCACCGGAGTGCCATCCTGATACATCAGATACCTACCTGTATGATGCTCAAAAGAGTTCATTTGAAAAATCATTAGATCTAATGCACCTTCAAGGCGGTAAAACTCTTGTTGATCTGCGATTGTAGCGATATTATTTTTTTCTCCATAGAATGTTGTATTCAATAAGGAAACACCTACGATAGTTACAAACAAAACCAAGAATAAGGTCATTAATATTGCCGCACCACGTTCATTCAGTTCAACTTTTATTTTCCTCATGAATTTCACCACATTTTATCTAGTTTATATAGAACCGTGACCTCGGATCATAATAGATGATTGTATTCGTTTGATAGGTCCTTCCTCGATCCTCAAGAGAGAGTTTGACATCAATTTTTTTTGGTCCATCGTCTATCATAAACTCTACAATATTGCTAGAAAGAACAGTCGTGCTGTTCAGAAAGTAGGCTTCTTTTCTAGTATCATCATAGCTAATAAAAATTTCTGATCCTTTTCCTAACTTCCAACCATTACCATTTTTATAGATTTTAGCTCCGTCTTTGATTTTTTCACTCATATACCCAGTAATAAATCTTGCTTCATGCTGAAGCTCATTTTTGATACTCGTTTCCTGATGAACTTTTAAAGTATTATTCACCAACATAAAAATCGGTGTAGAAATGATGGTCATAATCAATAACGTTACAAGCAACTCTACTAATGTGACACCGCGTTGGTTACTCATTGTTTCTTCACCACCGATGACAATTCTGTAAATTGACTAGGTTTGTCAGTAGTCTCCACAATGACTTTAATCTCGTAAAAGTTGTTTCTAAATTTAGTATCTGTGATAGAAGGGTCCAATGCTTCAAATTTTATACGATAAAGAGCCTGCTTATCCGCAAGATTAACAGATGCCGGATCTTTCTTTGATAAATCAATAGGGTCGCAACCATAATTGGAAGAACAAGTTCCATAAATTTCAGTTATGCCGGTTTTGGGATAAGAGGATGCCCTTGCCTCTTCCATCACTTCTTGAGCAAAATAAACGATTTCACTTTCTTTCCCTTGTGAAATCGTTCTTGTAAAAGTACCGGTCATCAACATTAAAATTGGAACAATCACGATACCAATAATGACAACAGCTGCTAATAGCTCTATTAATGTTATGCCTCTCTCATTCTTCATCAACGTCACCTACCAAAAGCTCAAATACCAGTTCAAAATATCATATCCATAGGTATAAGCTATTAGTGTTCCAACCATTATAGATGGTCCGAATGCAATTGGCTGACCCCTCTTGACTTTTCCAGACATCAATAACAGTACTCCGACAATTGCTCCAACAAAGGACGCAAGGACGAGACTAATGACGGTCAAAATCGGTCCTAAGGCAACGCCAATTGCAGCATAAAGCTTAATATCTCCCCCGCCCATGCCTCCTTTGCTGACAATTGCGAGGATTAATAATAGACCAAAGCCTATTAACCCGCCTAATAAATAAAACCAAAATGGCTCCGTTCCTATAAAAATGCGTGAAAGTACGATTAACCCAAGCATTGGAAACGTAACAATGTCTAGTATCAGCTGTTCACGGATATCTGTAAGTACAGAAATGACCAATAAGATCGTTAATAGTAATGCTGGGATGAGTTCCAATGATAATCCAACATGCTTATACACAAAGAAAATTGAAAATGCAGCCAGTATTTCTCCAAATGGATATAAAGGAGAAATGGTTGTTTTACAATAGCGGCATTTGCCTTTTAGGAACACATAACTTAGTACTGGTATTAGATCAAGGGCATGCAATCTATGATTACAATTAGGACAGTGAGAAGGCGGGAAGGCAATTGATTCCTTTTGCAATAATCGAATCGCAACGACATTGAAAAAACTGCCGAAAATAAGTGCAACTAAAAGTACTAATAGATCGATAAAAATCAACATATTTCTTCCCTTCTCATGTTTATTACTATTTTACAAAAAAGCTGTCACCGCCAAGTATGACGCGACAGCAAAAAAATTATTACTTTACACATGCATCATTTGTGTTAGTGCCATTAATACTTATAGTGCCTACCTGACCAGATGTAGAAGTAAGCTTCCATCCATTTTTATTATCGTTATCATCGGTATCAGCCGGTACACATGTTGTACCGATAGAATTAACCTTTGGAATTTCCTTAATAAATGGACCTGATTTGTCAGTAGAAGTTAAGTCTTCGATATCAGTAGGGTCTGCACCATTAATAGTATAATAACGGTTTACAGCATCCTGCATTATTGAAAGATTTTGAGCATTGGTGTTCTTTTTAGCTGAATCCTGCTGTCCCATCACCATCGGTATAGCCACAGCCGCAATTATCCCCAAAATCACAATAACAACCAACAACTCAATCAGCGTTAACCCTTGCTGATTTTTCAATAACTTCATTTTCTTGTTCAAAAGTTTTTTTAACATCTGAACACATCCTCCTTTATACTTACAAATGATTTCTATGTTCAAGAGCAGTGGTGCCCTTAAAACCAAATGGTTGATTGGTTTAGAGGCAAAAAAGACCTCTACAGACTAATGGATAATAGTACTTGTAAAGGTCGGTTGCACCACTCGCTACTTACGACTCTAGGTGCCCAAATGTAAGTCGTAGATCATCGCTCCCTTTTGCTATTATAATAGTAAATGAGACTCAAAAAATACAGAGAAATATAGGAAAAACTACGTAAAACGACAAGATTCCCTAATACATGAATTTATTATATATAAAACTTGTAAATATAGTAATAATACAATGTTAATTTCATGACTTTTTCAATAAATATTGAATATTTTTCAAATTCTTAATTAGGACTATTGACACAAACACAATAAAAGATTTCTCCATAAAACAACAACAATTATCATTCAAACAGGCTAAATGCAACAGCATTTAGCCTCAAATGTCAGTATACCAAATTCCATCGCCCAAAGCTCGAAATTTGTCTAATAGAAGAAGTTTTTATTTTTCTGTTACAAATCTCCTATAAATGCTCCCTCACAAAAGGCATTGCCTCACTAAGAAAATAAAGTGATCCTGTAATCACAAGCATTCCATCCTCAGTTACAGACCGCACGCCTTCTTTTATCGCTTGTCTCCAATCAGATTTGAAGAACTTCTTTTTAGACGTGCTAATCTCAAACAAACTCTCTGCCTTAGCTGCTCTAGGATATTCAAAATCAACAAAAGTCATTTCGTCCGCCACCTTATCGAGACGGTGAATCATATTGTCCAATTTTTTATCACTGAGGGCTGCAAATATGATTTTAATGCTCTTGTCTCGATACCTTTTATTGAGCTCTTCAACCAATGACTGTATTCCTTCCTCATTGTGTGCACCATCCATAACAATGATCGGAGAAGTCGAGATCAGTTCAAATCGTCCTGGCCAGTAAGCCTGTTTTAACCCGTTTCTAATTTGCTCTTCTTCAATTGTAAAATATTCCTTTAAAAGCAGCGCAGCCATCACAGCCAGTGAGGCATTTTCAATTTGATGCCTTCCAAGCATTGACAGAGTCAAATCTTCTATTTTTAAATTTTCATCAAAAAAAGTAAAGCTTTCACCGAAGAGTAATGATTCATGATCTTTAAAACTAAAATGGCGTCCAAGTCGATATATTGGTGCATGTTTCTTCTCAGCTTGTTCTTCAATCACCTTTAATGCTTCTTCCTGCTTAACACCCGTTATCACTGGGATACCACCCTTAATAATGCCCGATTTTTCAAAAGCGATTTCCCCATATGTTTCTCCTAAAATATTGGTATGATCGAGTCCAATGCTCGTGATGATCGATAACAGCGGCTGGAGAATATTAGTTGAATCAAATCTGCCGCCAAGACCGACTTCATACAGAACAATATCTGCCTTATTCACGCAGGCAAAATAATAGAAAGACATCGCCGTAATCACTTCAAATTCTGTCGGTCCGCCGAGGTCGCTGTTCTCCAGCTCATCAGCTAACGGTTTGACCGCATTGGCAATCTCTACTAAATCAGCGTTGCTGATCGGTACGCCATTGGTGCTGATTCTCTCATTAAATTCCACAATATAAGGAGATGTAAACGTCCCAACCTTGTAACCCGCTTCCTGCAATATGCAGCGAAGATAGGTAACCGTTGACCCCTTACCATTTGTCCCGCCAATATGTACGGCCTTGATTTTCCGTTCTGGGTGGTGAAGTCTCTCCATCATCCATTCCATTCTTTTCAGACCAGGCTTAATCCCGAGTCTTAAGCGGGAATGAATCCAATGCAATGCCTCCTCGTAATTTGCAAACATTCTTGCCTGCACCTCCTGACTGTCCCTATATGCATAAGGAAGACGAATCCAAATCGGATTCGCCCTCTTATTATTTTAAAAAACAGGTTATTCACCTTTTAACTCTTTAATGCGTTCTTCAACAGTTGCGCGCTTCTCAAGATAATCTTTTTCTTTCGCGCGTTCTTCTTCAATAACCTTTTCTGGAGCTTTTTTCACAAAGCCTTCATTACCTAATTTCTTCTGGACACGCTCTACTTCTTTATTCCATTTTTCAAGTTCCTTCTGCAGTCGTGCGATTTCTTCCTCAATATTAATTAATCCCGCAAGCGGCAGGAAGATTTCTACCCCTGTGACAACAGCAGACATCGCTTTTTCAGGAGTTTCTAGCTCTGTACCCAATGTTAATTCTTCTGGGTTACAGAAGCGTTCAATATAAGCAGAGTTCTTTTGCAGCGTTTCAAGGATACTTTCATCCTTTGCCTTGACGATCATTTTGATTTTCTTGCTTAGCGGTGTATTCACCTCTGCACGAATATTACGGACAGAACGAATCATTTCCACTAACAGCTTCATTTCTCCTGCCGCTTTTTGGTCTGTGAATTCAGGGTTTACTTCCGGCCATTTTGCAACCGTAATCGACTCCCCTTCATGAGGAAGGTTCTGCCAAATTTCTTCAGTAATGAATGGCATGAACGGATGTAAGAGGCGCATCGTGTTATCTAACACATACGCTAAAATCGAACGAGTCGTTTTCTTAGCAGCTTCGTTCTCACCATAAAGCGGCAGCTTCGCCATTTCAATGTACCAATCGCAGAAATCATCCCAAATGAAGTTATAAAGCACACGGCCAACTTCACCGAACTCATAACGGTCAGACAGTCTTGTAACACTTTCAATCGTTTCGTTTAAGCGTGTTAGAATCCACTTATCTGCTACTGATTTTTCACCGCTTAAGTCGATTTCCTCGTAAGTCATGCCATTCATATTCATGAGGGCAAAACGAGATGCATTCCAAATTTTATTTGCAAAGTTCCAAGTTGCTTCTACTTTATCTGTGCTGTAACGCAGGTCCTGACCTGGAGAACTTCCTGTTGAT
The DNA here is from genome assembly GCF_900156875.1 of Robertmurraya dakarensis. Taxonomy (GTDB): domain Bacteria; phylum Bacillota; class Bacilli; order Bacillales; family Cytobacillaceae; genus Robertmurraya; species Robertmurraya dakarensis. Next base: position 2,401,110 of record NZ_LT707409.1, read on the forward strand.
AAGAAGTAGCGCAGTGAATCCGCCCCGTACTTATCGATGACATCCATTGGATCTACACCGTTGCCAAGCGACTTACTCATCTTACGTCCCTCAGCATCACGAACCAAGCCATGAATTAATACATCTTTAAATGGGCGCTGTCCTGTGAACTCAATTCCTTGGAAAATCATTCGGGAAACCCAGAAGAAGATAATATCATAACCCGTAACTAACGCATCTGTTGGATAATAGCGTTTAAAGTCAGCATTATCAACATCCGGCCAGCCCATCGTTGAGAACGGCCATAGAGCTGAACTGAACCAAGTATCCAGCACATCTTTATCCTGCTCCCAGTTCTCAATATCACTTGGCGGCTCTTGGTTTACGTAAACTTCACCAGTTTCCTTGTGATACCACGCAGGAATTCGGTGTCCCCACCAAAGCTGACGGGAAATACACCAGTCGCGGATGTTCTCCATCCAGCGCAGATATGTTTTTTCGAAACGATCTGGAACAAAGTTTACTTTTCCTTCTTTTGACTGAAGGGAAACCGCTTCATCCGCAAGAGGCTGCATTTTAACAAACCATTGTGTTGATAGATATGGCTCCACAACTGCACCGCTGCGTTCAGAATGGCCAACAGAATGAAGATGGTCTTCAATTTTAAAGAGAACGCCGTCTTCTTGAAGATCTTTGACAATTTGCTTGCGGCATTCAAAACGGTCCATTCCTTGGTACTTTCCAGCTTTCTCATTCATCGTACCGTCTTCATTCATGACAAGAACACGTTCAAGATTATGGCGGTTTCCTACCTCAAAGTCATTTGGATCATGTGCAGGCGTAATTTTAACCGCACCAGAACCGAATTCCATGTCAACGTAATCATCACCAACAATCGGGATTTCACGGCCTACAATCGGAAGAATAACGTTCTTGCCAATCAGATGCTTGTAGCGGTCATCTTCAGGATGTACAGCAACTGCCGTATCACCAAGCATCGTTTCAGGACGTGTTGTCGCCACTTCAATATGTCCAGAACCATCAGCAAGCGGATATTTCATATGATAGAATGCACCTTGAACATCTTTGTAAATAACCTCAATGTCGGAAAGTGCTGTTTTCGTAGAAGGATCCCAGTTGATGATATACTCACCGCGGTAAATTAGACCCTTTTTATACAATGATACAAACACTTCGCGAACAGCTTTTGATAAGCCTTCATCAAGCGTAAAGCGCTCACGGCTGTAGTCCAGCCCAAGCCCAAGCTTGGCCCATTGCTGGCGGATATGGCCCGCATATTCTTCCTTCCACTTCCATGTTTCTTCAACAAACTTTTCACGGCCTAAATCATAGCGGCTTTTGCCTTCCTCGCGAAGCTTTTGTTCCACTTTCGCTTGTGTTGCAATTCCCGCATGGTCCATTCCTGGGAGCCATAGAACATCATAGCCCTGCATGCGTTTCATTCTTGTTAATATATCTTGAAGGGTTGTATCCCAAGCATGACCTAAATGCAGTTTTCCTGTTACATTTGGCGGCGGAATCACGATCGTGTAAGGCTTCTTGCTCTCGTCATCCTTCGCTTCAAAATACTTCCCTTTTAACCACCAATCATAGCGACCCTGCTCAATTCCCTGCGGATCATACTTTGTTGGCATCGATAACTCATTTGCTTCCATCGTTCAACTTCCTTTCATTCTCATAGAGGTACCTGGTACCATCAAAAGACACTTTGTGGTATTTGTCCGTTTGGAGTGGACATTTCTTTGGATAAGCTTTTGAACAATAAAAAAACTCCAGTCGCCATGAAAAGGACGAATGGAGTTTGCTTCGCGGTACCACCTTTTTTCCAATCAGATATATTGATTGGCACTTAAAAAGATAACGGATTTCCCGTCTTTTACTACTCGAAATGAATCTTTCATAAAAGATGCTCAAGGGTGACTTTCCCATGGTATTACTTAGAAAACCTTTCAGCTATAAGTTTTCCTCTCTTAAAGCAAGTGACCAGCGTACTTTTCCCTCTCATTGCTTAAATTATGACAAATTTCTATTCATATACTACCGAAAAATAAGGCCTAACGTCAATAAGCTTAACCTAAATTTTTATATTATATACATGAATGAGGTCCAGATACTCCATGTTTGCCTGCAATATCCGAAGAAAAGAAGGGAACTAAATTTTTAGGCACATTCTCCGATTATGCCACATAGATTTAATAATAAGTAAATTTGAGGAAAAAAGGGGACTAAAGATGAAGAGAAGAAGAAAATATACACCTTATGCACTCCCACCCTGGCTTAGAAAATTTCGCGGTGTTGTTGCGCAATTCATCATTCCTTTTTGCATCTTTCAAGGGATACGGACACTGCTTCTCCCTACCGTCTTCGACATTCTATTCTTAATGGTTCTCATTTTGCTGGCGATTGCCTTACATTTAGAAATGATATAGGAGCCCTAATCATGAATTATCTTGGGCTCCATCCTGTGCTTGTGCCTGTGCTTGCGCCTCTGCCTGCGCCTGCTTTTTTTGCTGCTCAATTTCATTAATTCTCATGACCACATACTCCTTATTTTTCAGGAGCCAATACTCTCTTTGCAGCTTCTCCACGGATTTCCTTTCATGTTTGCGAGGGTTTTTATAATAATCCTCTGTCACCGCAATAATGGATCCAGGATGACTGAAATAACTTAAAAGCAAAAGAAGCTCTTCTTCTTTTAAAGGAAAGAACTTAAAATAAGTGTAAATCCAGTCGACACATTCATCATACTTCTTCGGATAGGTCCTTAAAGTCCTTTCGAGAAATGGCAGCAGATCATGCATCGGAGGACCATACCTGCTTTTCTCAAAGTTAGAGAAATATCCATACCCTCTGTCATCATAAATAAAATGCTCTGTAGAGACCTTTCCATGCGTTAAAATAACTCTGGCTTTCTCTACCTCTTTCGTCTTCTCGTACCAGCTTTCAAACTTCTCCTTCGCAAATTGAAGGGACTGGCTGATATCCCGGTAATATAAACAAAATAATAATTCAAATGGAGACATATACCATTTGTTTTCACATTCTTCTAAAAAACCTTCTAAAAACTCCTTATGCTGCTCCCACTCTAAGAGCGTGTTCTCATAAATCTGCTCTTTCTCTTCTTTATTAACCTTTACATCTCGAACAGAAAGGGTATGCAGACGTGCAAGCTCACGGAACATTTGCTGATGACGTTCGCTGCGATCCTCTTTTATTTCATTAGGAAGCCATGGCATTAGATAATATAAATCGTTTTGATAGATCACGGCGTAACGACCATCAATCGCGGGATAAATGGGAACAATGCGGTTATAGCCTTTTTGATATAGATATTGAATATGACGGATAAAATCAGTGCCCTGCTGCGGTGAAATTTTTTTCAAAGCAAATACACCCTGATCCGCATACACGCGATACACCTTGCCAAAATTCTCGATATAATTTGGCTTTATGGAAAAGTTCTGTAACACAGGGGCCATTTGCTGCAGCAACTGATGACTCATTTATTCTCACTTCTTTCATGGAGTGCCTTCATTTATCAAATCATGATCTTTCTAATCTCCTAAAAAGAAAAACAGTTTGGGCAGGTATTAACAAAACCCACCCATCCTGTTTCGTTATCAGATTCAGACAGTTATAATGCAATGCATAATTTCAATTTGCTTTCACTATCTCCATTTTTCTATAATTGCAGTAAACTACTTTTGCGAAACAGCCATTGGAATATAGAGAACCTGCCCCTCGTATACATCTTGATTTAACTCAAGCTGGTTTACCTTTAATAATTGCTGTGCTGGAACTTCGTAGCGTTCAGCAATGTGATCGATCGTATCACCGCTTTGAACAATACAAACCTTTAGTCTGACTACATCCTCTGCCTCATCTTTTCTAGCAAAGAACTCTGTTAAAGACATCGAATCCTTTTTAGACTTCTTCTTTTTCTTTTTAACGACAGGCTCAGAGGATGAGGATGACTCCATTGCATCTGGACTTTCTTCGTACTCTGCGCCAGCCTCAAGATTGGCTTCTGGACTTTCATAAACATCAGGACTTTCGTACTTTTCTTCTTGCCGCTGTGCCGAGAAAGAGATTTCAGGGGGTGCTGGCTCCACTGGTTTCTGTGGTTCTTCTTGCACTTCGACAGAAACATTCTTTTCGGGCTCCCATTGCTGGTTAACGAAACTTGCCTGTTCATTCTCATTGATGGTTTCTTCCTCATCAGGCTCTTTTCTAGCCTCTGCAGCGAATGGGGTATACAGATCATTTGCAGATACTGAAACTTCTGGTTCTTCTACTCTAGACGGCTCTGCGTCTTCCGTTTCTAGTTCCGCTTGAGCTTCTGCTCTCAAAGGTGCAATATTAACCTCTTCCTCTGCCTCACGATTCAGAGGTTCTAGGACGACTTCTTCCTCATTCTCGACCACGACATGCTGCTGATCGCCATAAAGGCCAGAAATTGTTAAATCAGCCGTCAGCTTCATACAGCTTCTTTCTGGAAAAGCATAATCAAATGATTCGATTTCGACATCAATATCATAAATACTTTGTATACGATTGTTCGGGATCGTGATGTCAACCGGAAAACGGTGAACAAATTCACACATTCCCTCTTCTCTTTCTTCCACTTGCTGCACAAATTTTGGAGAGAAAGAACCTTCTTCATTTTCCATTTCCGCAGGGTGGCGTTTATACTCCCCGCTCAATTGCAGGGCTCCTTCAATCGTTACATATTGATCATTTTCATGAATGCTAATATTGGGATCAAGCGAAATCGAAATAAGCTCCGCTACTTCCTGTCCTTTTTGAAACCATACCGATTCTTCTAAAGAAAATCGTAAGTAAGACTCATTCCCTTCAGACAAAGCGACTCCTCCTTTCGTTTCCTATACGTAAAAATCACTTTTGTCTTTACACTTTATGAGGAGCAAAATCCAATTATGCTACGGTACGCAAAAAAAGCCGGAAACAACACGGTATTAACACGTTGATTCCGACTTTTCACATTAGCATTTATTTAAGCTTTGAAAAAGCAAGCTCTGCTGCTTCAAGGGTCTTCTTAATATCCTCATCGCTATGTTCTGTCGATAAGAACAGCCCTTCAAATTGAGAAGGCGGGAGGAACACTCCATTGTTTGCCATCTCACGATAATAGGAAGCAAAAAATTCTAAATTAGACGTTCTAGCTTTGTCATAGTTAATAACATCTTCGTTTGTAAAGAATAAACCTACCATTGACCCTGCACGATTGACTGTATGTGGAATGTCATACTTCTCAGCAGCAGCTTTTAGTCCCTCTTCAAGCATTTTCGCTTTTCTTTCAAACTCAGTATACGATTCAGGAGTAAGCTGACTTAGTGTCTCATAGCCTGCCGTCATCGCCAATGGATTACCAGATAAAGTTCCCGCTTGGTAAATTGGTCCGCTTGGAGCAATCTGCTCCATGATTTCCGCTTTACCGCCATAAGCACCTACTGGAAGTCCCCCGCCAATTACTTTTCCTAAGCATGTGAGGTCAGGAGTAATGTTAAAATACCCTTGTGCACAGTTATAGCCTACACGGAAACCTGTCATGACTTCATCAAAGATCAATACAGTACCATTCTGGGTCGTGATTTCACGCAGCCCTTCTAAAAATCCTGGCAGCGGCGGAACAACTCCCATATTGCCTGCCACCGGCTCAACGATGACTCCTGCAATATCTTCTCCATACTGTTTAAAAGCTACCTTCACAGCCTCTAGATCATTGTATGGAACTGTAATCGTATTACTAGCAACCCCTTCAGGTACTCCTGGGCTATCAGGCAGACCCAATGTAGCAACACCTGATCCAGCCTTGATTAATAGTGAATCACCATGACCATGGTAGCAGCCTTCAAATTTCAGGATTTTATTTCTGCCAGTGTATCCTCTAGCAAGACGCAAGGCACTCATCGTTGCTTCAGTCCCAGAAGAAACCATACGCACAATCTCGATCGATGGAACTCTTTCTCGAACAAGCTGAGCTAGTTTATTTTCCATTAAAGTAGGTGCGCCAAAGCTCGTCCCCATCTCCGCAACCTTTTTAATAGATTCAACTACACGGTCATTTGCATGTCCAAGAATGAGCGGTCCCCATGATAGAACATAGTCAATATATTCATTGCCATCAATATCATAGATTCTAGATCCTTTACCGCGTTCCATAAAAATTGGGTCCATATCAACTGATTTAAATGCACGGACAGGACTATTTACTCCACCTGGCATTAACTTCTTCGCTTCCTCGAACGCAGCAATCGATTTATCATACGAACGCATCTTATTCCCTCATTTCTCTATAAGCTTTTTATTGTTCCTTTAACCAGTTTGCCGCATCTTTTGCGTGATATGTAATAATCAAATCAGCGCCGGCACGCTTCATTCCAACAAGCATTTCCATTACAATCGCTTTTTCTTCGATCCAGCCATTTTGTGCGGCTGCTTTTACCATCGAATACTCACCGCTGACATTGTAGATGACAACTGGTTTATTAAAATTGTCTCTCACATCACGAACGATGTCTAAATATGGCATCCCAGGCTTAACTATTAGAAAATCAGCGCCTTCTACCACATCTGATTCTGCTTCCCTTAATGCTTCTAAGCGGTTAGCAGGATCCATTTGATATGTTTTGCGATCCCCGAATTGTGGTGCACTTTCAGCAGCATCTCTGAATGGACCGTAGAAAGCAGATGAGTATTTCACAGCATATGACATAATCGGAACATCAACAAATCCAGCCTCATCTAGTCCGGCACGAATTGCAGCAACAAAACCATCCATCATATTAGATGGAGCGATAATGTCTGCTCCAGCTTTTGCTTGGCTGACAGCAGTATCTGCAAGCAGTTTTAGTGAAGGGTCATTTAAGACATTTCCGCCTTCAATCACACCGCAGTGACCATGGCTTGTATATTCACAAAGACATGTGTCAGCAATCACAACTAACTCAGGGTAATGTTCTTTAATTAAGCGGGTTGCTTCTTGTACAATCCCATGATCATGATAAGCGCCTTTTCCTAGCTCATCTTTTTCAAGAGGTATACCAAAAAGGAGCACAGATTGGATCCCCAGCGAAACTACTTCTTCCATTTCTTTTAAAAGATGGTCTAAAGATAGCTGGTATACTCCCGGCATGGAAGAGATTGGATTTCGAATATCTTGACCCTCTACTACAAAAAGCGGATAAATTAAGTCTTCAACACGTAAATGATTTTCTCTCACCATCGATCTGATGGCTGCTGAATGTCTTAAACGGCGATGACGATCAAAAGATATATTCATAAGTAGGAACCTCCAATAATGATCTATATTTTATAGTGTATCTATTGCTTCTCTTGTAGTTGATTTATGTAAGAGCAAACACCGATTAGCATTTCATATACGGTATACTTGTCTGGCATCACATGTACGGGTAGTCCATGGAATTCACACATTTGTTTGGTGACAGGCCCAATACAGGCCACGATACAGTTTCGTATATGATCTTGAAGCTGATATTCATTCACGACATTCATAAAATGTTCCACTGTCGATGGGCTTGTAAATGGTAAAATATCAAGCTTGTCTGCTTTAATGCTTCTAATCAATGCTTTCTTGCTTTCTTCTGGGAAATAGGTTTCATAGATAACAACTTCATCTACGATTGCACCTTTTTCTCTCAAAAATTGAGCAATATAATCTCTTGCTAAGTTTCCTTTAGGAATTAAGATTTTATCCCCGCTGTTGACAAGTGGTGCGAATTCTTCAGAGAATTCTTCCGCAACATATTTTCGGGGTCTAAAATCAACAGAAATCCCTTTTCTCCGTAATGCATCTTCCGTTTTCTCACCAATCGCCGCCACATGAAAAAAACAATCAGGATCGACATGATCTAAGAATGAGAAAAAGGTCTCAACTGTAACATTACTCGTAAAAATAAACCAATTATATGTATGAAGACTTTGAAGAACGTTTTTCAAATTGGGGTCTGTCTTAGCAGGACGAAAGCCAAGCAAGGGAATCTCCACTGGAGTCCCCTCAAAGCTTACGACCATTTCTGAGAAAGATTTTGCACTTTTCTTCCCTCTCGGAACTAGTACCCTTTTACCTTCTAGCGAAAGAGAGCTCATTCATGATCGAGCTCCTCTTTAACTTTATCGATCAGAACTTTTGCACCTTGCTGGATAAGCTTATCCGCAGCTTCTAAACCTACCTTTTCAGGTTCAGAGCCTTTAACCAGTTCTTTGTAAATCGTTTTTCCATCTGGTGATGCCACCAAGGCTGTAAGAACGATTTCTTCATTCTCGTCAATATAGGCGTAGCCTGCAACCGGAACCTGACATCCGCCTTCCATTTTATGAAGGAAAGCACGTTCTGCTCTAACCGTTTGATTGGTTTTCGCACAAGTGAACTTTTCTAACAAGCTTAATAATTCTTCATCACTTTCCCTGCATTCAATTGACAGTGCACCTTGACCAACTGCAGGAAGACAAACATCTGGGTCTAAGAACTCTGTTACAACATCAGAAGTCCATCCCATTCTTGACAGGCCAGCTGCAGCTAAAATAATAGCGTCATAGCCCTCCGATTTTAGCTTTGCTAATCTCGTATCGATATTTCCACGAATCCATTTAATTTCAAGATCTGGTCGTCTCGCTAAGATTTGCGCTCCACGGCGGAGACTGCTTGTTCCAACAACAGCTCCTGCTTTTAATTCGTCTAAAGGAATATGTCCATTCGAAATTAGCGCATCGCGATGATCTTCTCTTTCTGGAATACAACCAATTACTAATCCTTCAGGAAGTACAGCAGGCATATCTTTCATACTATGAATCGCCATATCAATTTCTTCATCTATCATAGCTTGCTCAATTTCTTTTACAAAAAGACCTTTTCCTCCAACTTTAGAAAGAGTTACATCAAGGATTTTGTCCCCTTTTGTAACGATTTCTTTTACTTCGTATTCAAAATTCGGGTCTATTTTTTTTAATTGGTCAATAACCCAATTTGTTTGTGTCAATGCAAGTTTGCTGCGTCTAGATCCAACAATAATTTTTCTCATGTAAGCCTCCTGAATTGTTTAATAAATCAATTTATGAGTACCAAAAATGAAAGGATGATAATCTTCCAAATAGAAAAAAGTTAATTAATACGATTAAGAATGAGGCCGCGTTCCAAAGGGCAAGCGTTCTTCCCTGTAAGCCTTTACCGAAACGACAATATAAAAATATGCTGTATACAGCGAGGACTATGAATGAACCAAGCACTTTTGCATCATACCAAACGATATTCGGCACCTTTATGTATGCCCATCTGAGCCCTAAAATTACCGCTAATAAAAGCATAGGCACCCCAATTGCATTTAATACATTAGCCATCTTTTCGAGCTTAGAAAGATCAGGTATTCTGATTAATCTAGTTCCCCATTTTTTTCTCTTCAATAAATCATATTGTATTAGGTAAAGAAGCGAAAAAACAAAGGAGACTGAGAAAGCACCATAAGATAAAATAGCCATTGTGATATGAATAAACAAAAGCTCAGATATAAGCTGTTGAGCCATAACCTCCGATTCAAAACTAACTGGTGCAAAGGTATGAATGACCATAATGATGAATCCCAGTACATTGGTAAAAAAGACGATAAAATCAGCCTTCAACCAGCGGTTTATACCTAATGAAAGAGTAATCAGCACCCAAGTATAAAAATAAAGTCCCTCAAATATCGTGAGTACTGGAAATCTCCCAGTCTTCGTCATAAACGAAAATAGGAATATCGTTTGTAAAATCCATACAAATGAAAGTAACCAGAAGGCAACTTGATTTGCTTTCCGGTTACTGTTGAGAAAATCTATAAAATATAGAAGAATGCAGAGAGCATAAAGAACAACAGTCAGCTCCTGCAGTCTTGATAAATAGATATCGAACATGAACAGAACCCCTTTTATTGCAGGTAACGGACAGCTTGCTCCCCTAGTTCGAGACTTAGAGTAACTCAACTAGGATAAGTGGGAGGCAACTGTCCGTAAAAGCCCAATTGGTTCAACTAACCTTCATTGGGAAGGCAGACAGATTAAATGCGTCCAATCTGCACTAGCCCATCCTATGGGTGCTCCCCAATGACGGGAGTTTCACTTTATACTTGAAAGGAAGCCTGTGGTGATTTAACGGCAACCCGTTCTGGACCGGCCGCTTTCGAATCTTGCTGCTGTTGCACAAGTTCTTCAATATTAAATATTTTCACAAATAAATCCAAAGCATCATCAGCATCCGAACGTCCCGCTAGTTCTTTTGCCTGCAAAATAGGATCCTTCAGCATTTGATTAATAATACTTTTCGTATGCTTATTTAGTACTTTCATATCCCGCTCAGATAGATTAGGAAGCTTTCGTTCAAGACTGTTCATCGTTTCAGCTTGAATAGACAGTGCCTTTTGTCGCAGAGCAGAAATTACAGGTACCACACCAAGCATATTCAACCATTGCTTGAACTCTACAATCTCAGCTTCGATCATCAGCATAATTTTTTCTGCAGCTTTTTGACGCTCAGCTAGATTGGCTTCTACAATGCCCTCAAGGTCATCAATATCATATAAGAACACACTTTCTAGTTCGCTCAGCATAGGATCAAGGTCGCGTGGAACTGCAATATCAACCATGAATAACGGCTTGCCTTTTCGCTTTTTCTCGACTTTAGCCATCATGTTTTTCGTAATCACAAAGTCCTTAGCACCCGTAGAACTGATTAAGATATCTGCATCCACTAATGCCGACTGCAAATCCTCCATCGTTTTGGCTTGGCCAGAAAATCGTTCTGCTAATGTTTGCGCTTTTTCAAACGTGCGATTTACTACCGTTACTTTACTAGCACCGTTAGCATGCAGGTTTTGAATGGCCAATTCGCCCATTTTTCCAGCACCAAGAATCAGCACATGCTTGTTATTTAAAGAACCGAATATTTTCTTTGCCAATTCAACCGCAGCATAACTAACTGAGACTGCATTTGCACCAATATCCGTTTCAGAATGAGCCCGCTTCGCAAGCGTAACTGCTTGTTTAAAGAGTTGATTAAATACCGTCCCAATACTATTTTGTTCCTGCGCCTGAAGGAAGCTAGATCTTACCTGTCCTAAAATTTGTGTTTCACCCAGCACCATTGAATTAAGACCGCATGTTACATTAAATAAATGATCAATTGCACCGTCTTGTTCATAAACAAATAAATACGGTGAGAATTCCTTCTGATCGATTTGAAACCACTCAGCTAGAAATTCTTTTATATAATAACGGCCGGTATGAAGCTGGTCTACTACAGCAAAAATCTCTGTACGATTGCAAGTAGACAGGATCACATTTTCGAGAATGCTCTTTTTCTCTTTTAATGTTGTCATCGCATTTCCAACTTGATCAGGATCAAAGGTAAGACGTTCGCGAATTTCAACAGGGGCAGTTTTGTAATTAAGACCGACAACTAAAATATGCATTCTATTTGACCCCCTACGGTTTCTGCATAATTCATTAAGTTATATTATATCACGAATTGTATTCGTTTCTGATAAAAAATATGAACATAGTATGAACTCGTATGTTAAAATAAAAACGAATTGTGACGAAATCAATTATATCTTGATATGATAATTTATAAGATTCGACATGATTCTTCCTTTATGTACCTTAACAAAAAAAACAAACTCATTCAAGTATTATTGACTATTGGAAGTGGAGACATATTGAAAAATCAACGCATTTTCCCTGGATTTCTGCTCTTAGGATTTGGCATTTATTTTTTGCTCCAAGAATTGCAAGTATCTCTCTTCGAAGGGTTCGGGACATGGCCAACACTTTCCATCATTGTCGGAGTTGGCTTCCTATTACAAGGATATTTAGCTAAAGACAATGAAGCCATTATTCCTGGGACAATCCTGACAGGATTCGGACTACATGTTCATTTTGTCAACATATTAGAGGTTTGGCCAGATCATACTGGAATATTTATATTAATCATCGCATTAGGGTTCCTGCTTCGTTATCAAAAGGTTAGAACAGGATTTTTTCCGGGTTTCCTATTTTTAGCATTAGCATTACTGCTGCTTTTTTATGACAAAACGTTTGGTTGGATTAGTTCATTACAGATCGGTATTGAATTATTCTGGAAATTTTGGCCGATTATATTTATTGGTCTTGGTGCTAAATTTTTATTCTTCAAAAAAAAGTGAAAGAACATGGTCAGTGTTCTTTCACTTTTTTGTTGTAATATTTACATATAACTTTGAATAACAGACCAAGCTTCATCCTTACCCAAACCGGTCTCTGACGAAAATAGCACGATCTGGTCGTTCTTATCAAGATCCAAGGTTTCTTTTGTCACCTTTAAGTGCTTCTGCCATTTCCCTTTTGGGATTTTATCTGCTTTTGTTGCTATGATGATACAAGGAATGTCATAGTGCTTCAAAAAATCATACATTAGGATATCATCTTGTGTTGGTGGGTGCCGTAAATCAACAATGAGCAATACAGCCCTAAGCTGCTCGCGAGTCGTTAAATACGTCTCAATCATTTTTCCCCAGGCTTCACGTTCTTTTTTTGAAACCTTCGCGTACCCATAACCAGGTACATCCACAAAATAAAGGAACTCATTTATGATATAAAAGTTAAGCGTCTGTGTTTTACCAGGTTTAGATGAAATCCTTGCTAAACCTTTTCTATTTAACATTTTATTGATGAAGGAAGACTTCCCTACATTTGACCGGCCTGCTAATGCAAATTCCGGAAAGTCTTCACCTGGATATTGATCTGGCTTTACGGCACTAATAACAATTTCTGAGCTCGTTACTTTCACTGTTCAGCACCATCTCTTATCGCTTCTTTTAATACTTCGTCAACATGCGAAACAGGGTAAAATTGTAACTCGCTTCTAACGCTATCTGGTATATCATCAATATCCTTCTCATTATCCTTCGGAAGGATGATCTTCGTTAATCCTGCACGGTGAGCACTCAAGGTTTTCTCCTTTAATCCGCCAATTGGCAGGACACGTCCACGCAATGTAATTTCTCCTGTCATCCCAACTTCCTTTCGTATCGGCTTGCCAGTTAAAGCCGAAACAAGGGCTGTTGCAATCGTAATTCCTGCTGACGGACCATCTTTTGGCACTGCCCCTTCAGGAACATGGATGTGGATATCATTTTTTTCATGAAATTCTGGGTCGATCCCAAGCTCAACCGCTTTTGAGCGAACAAAACTGAATGCTGTTTGAGCCGATTCTTTCATGACATCGCCTAGTTTACCTGTCAAGACCAGCTTCCCTTTACCTGGTGAAAGTGAAACTTCAATTTGAAGTGTATCCCCGCCTACTGTTGTATAAGCAAGTCCTGTCGCTACACCTACTTGATCTTCGAGTTCTGCCTGACCATAACGGAACATCGTTTTTCCTAAAAATTCTTCCACATTTTTATCTGTAATGACCACTCTTTTCTTTTCATTTGAAACAAGGATCCTTACTGTTTTTCTGCAAATTTTCGCTAGTTGACGTTCCAGACTGCGCACTCCCGCTTCCCGCGTGTAATAGCGGACAATCTTTTGAATTCCGTCTTCCCGCACTTGAAGCTGCGATTTTGTCATTCCATGCTCTTCTATTTGCTTAGGCAATAAGTGGTCTTTAGCAATGTGAATTTTCTCTTGCTCCGTATAACCTGCGATATTGATGATCTCCATGCGATCACGCAGAGGACCTGGTATCGTCGCCAGGTTATTGGCAGTCGCAATGAACATAACCTTAGATAGATCATATGTTTCCTCAATATAGTGATCACTAAAATTATGATTTTGTTCTGGATCAAGAACCTCTAGCATCGCTGCAGATGGGTCACCACGAAAATCATTTGACATTTTATCAATTTCATCTAATAAAAAGACCGGGTTGATTGTGCCCGCTTTTTTCATTCCTTGAATAATACGTCCAGGCATGGCCCCGACATACGTTCTTCTATGTCCACGGATTTCCGATTCATCTCTCACCCCGCCTAGTGAAACTCGAACGAAATTCCGATTCAGCGAACGCGCAATGGAACGCGCCAAACTGGTCTTCCCTACTCCAGGAGGGCCAGCAAGACAAAGAATTGGACCTTTTAATGAATTGGTCATCTTTTGAACTGCTAAGTACTCAAGCACCCGCTCTTTCACTTTTTCCAGTCCATAATGATCTTCATTTAAAATCCGTTCAGCTTTGCCTATATCAAGATCATCTTCAGTCGCCTTTGTCCAAGGCAGGGATATTAACCAATCAATATAATTTCTAATGACGGAGCTTTCCGCTGAAGAAGACGGCACTTTTTCATAACGTTCCAGTTCCTTTAAAGCCGTTTTCTTAACAGACTCTGTCATCCCTGCATTCTCAATCTTCTCAGTAAGTTCAGCTACTTCTCCAGTTTTGCCTTCTTTATCACCAAGTTCTTTTTGAATAGCCTTCATTTGTTCACGCAAATAATATTCTTTTTGCGTTCGTTCCATTGATTTTTTTACGCGCTGGCCAATTTTCTTTTCCAGGTTTAATACTTCTTTTTCATTATGAATAATTTCAATTAAGCGGTTAACTCTTTCTTTCACATTAATTGTTTGTAAAATCTCTTGCTTTTCCTTAAGTTTTAACGGTAAATGCGAAGCAATAATATCCGCCATTCTCCCTGGTTCTTCGATATCTGCCACACTTGAATAAGTTTCAGCTGAGATTTTTTTAGACATTTTTATGTATTGTTCGAAATACTCTAGCATGGTACGCATAAACGCTTCGTCTTCAACATCTTTTTCCGGAGAGTCCTCATACGTGTTAACATTGACTACGTAGTAATCTTCTTCATCTAAAAATGAATTAATTTCAGCACGCATCAAACCTTCCACTAACACACGAATCGTCCCGTTCGGAAGCTTTAACATTTGTTTCACTTTTGTTAAAGTCCCCATTTTGTAAAGGTCCTCTTCAACAGGGTCGTCTATCGATATATCCTTTTGCGTGGTTAAGAAAATTAAACTGTCATCAACCATTGCCTTTTCTAACGCTTGCACTGACTTATCCCGTCCAACATCCAAATGCAGGACCATGGTAGGAAAGACAAGCAACCCGCGAAGCGGCAGGAGGGGGACGATGATTTCCTTACTTTTCGTCATTCTTTTGCACCTCCAAATGCATTCAATCCATTCCAGAATTAACAAATAATTCTTTGTACAATTCTAACTTATTTACTTTCAAGTGTCTATTCAGAACCAATGTAGAGCGAGATCAGACTAAACCTTCCATTAAAAACAAAGGAAAAACTCCGGCTTCACATTAAAATGCAAACCGAAGTTCTCACCACTAAATACTTTCCTTTTTCCCTAGTTCAATTGAAGCAGTAATGGCTTGTTCCTCTGCATTTTCCTTTAATAGAGCAATATCTAATACCTCTGATAAATGAGTGACTGGAATGATTTCAATCCCGTCCACTTCACTTAATATAGATTGTACATTTTCCTTTGGAATTATCACTGTTTTAGCACCTGCTTTTTTGGCAGCCTTAACCTTTGGATAGACGCCGCCAATTGGCTTTACATGTCCATGAATGCTAATTTCACCTGTCATAGCCACGGTATGATCAATTGGCTGCTTATAAATAGCAGAATAGATTCCTGTCGCCATGGCAATTCCTGCAGATGGACCATCGATTGGGACACCGCCAGGGAAATTGACATGTATATCGTATTCGTCTGCAGGCACCCCCATTGAACGCAGCACAGTGATTACATTCTCAATCGAACCTTTTGCCATACTTTTTCTTCTGATAGATTTCCCTTGGTTTCCAATGCTCTCTTCTTCCACGATTCCGGTAATATTAATAGAGCCTTTTTCTTTTGCCGGGATCACCGTCACTTCAATTTCTAATAGTGCTCCGGTATTTGGTCCATATACAGCTAAACCATTTACGAGACCTACAGTCGCCGCAGACATGATTTTTCTCTCCATTCTTGGTGAGAGCTGACTAGAATGAACAACCCATTCTATGTCTTCATCTTTAATATGATCTCGGTTTGATTGAATAGCCAATCCTGCAGAAGTTTGGATCATATTCACAGCTTCACGGCCGTTTCTTGCGTAATTGGCAAGCGTCTTTATCCCTGCTTCACTAATAGAAAGATTCACTTTATCTGCTGCTTTTCTGCCTACTTTTTCAATTTCTTCCTCCGTTAATTCCCGGAAAAACACTTCCATACAACGAGAACGAATGGCTGGCGGGATTTCACTTGGAGTTCTTGTCGTGGCTCCAATCAGCCTAAAATCAGCAGGCAGGCCATTCTTAAAAATATCATGAATATGATTCGGTATTTGCGTATTATCCTCATTGTAATAGGCACTTTCTAAAAACACTTTTCTGTCTTCTAATACCTTTAATAATTTATTCATTTGGATTGGATGTAATTCCCCAATTTCATCAATAAAGAGAACTCCTCCATGTGCATTTGTGACCGCGCCCTGCTTCGGCTGCGGAATACCTGCTTGTCCCATTGCACCTGCCCCTTGATAAATAGGGTCATGCACCGAACCAATTAATGGGTCTGCAATCCCTCTTTCATCAAATCTCGCTGTTGTCGCATCGAGCTCAACAAACACGGATGAAGGTCGGAATGGGGACTTCTGATTCTTTTTTGCTTCTTCTAACACAAGCCTTGCTGCAGCTGTTTTTCCCACTCCTGGTGGTCCATAAATAATCACATGCTGCGGATTTGGACCGCATAATGCCGCCTTTAATGCTTTAATGCCATCTTCTTGGCCAACAATATCATCAAAGCTTGTTGGGCGAACTCTTTCGGAGAGTGGTTCTGTTAACGAAATGGCTCTCATTTTTTTCAATTGATCCATTTCTTTTCTTGATTCCTTATCTATGGATACCTTTTGGGTACGTTGATTACGTAACAAATTCCAAAAGTATAACCCGATGACGATACCAAAAAAAAGCTGAATAAATAAGGCAATCCCTGTCCAACTCATGGTTTTCCCTCCTGTATCTCTAGCTCGTTTACTTAATTGCTAGTATCTCCCTCTAAAGATTGGAATAAACAAATTTTTAACAGAAAACTTGTATGCTTTGATACAGAATTAATAAAATCTTGCTGGAGTATATTTCGGGGAATATAAAGATTACCTGCAATGGAAAAAGGCCAAACTGCATTGCAGTTTGACCGTTGTTAACTATTGATAATAAAGTTATGCAGAGGTTTTACGTTCAGCTTCTACAACCGTACCATCTTCAAGAATCAGTTTTGGAGGGTTATTTTCCGTAACTGTTTCTTTTGTAATAATACATTTTGTAATATCATCACGAGACGGTAGATCGTACATCACATCAAGCATAATTGATTCAATGATTGAACGAAGTCCACGTGCACCTGTTTTACGTTCAATTGCTTTCTTTGCAATTTCGATTAAAGCATCTTCTTCAAAGTCAAGCTCAACTTCATCAAGTTCTAACATCTTCTGATATTGTTTAACAAGAGCATTCTTAGGCTTCGTTAAAATTTCAACCAATGCTTCCTCATCAAGAGGAGAAAGGCTGGCAATAACCGGAAGACGACCGATGAATTCAGGAATAAGTCCGAATCTTAATAAGTCCTCTGGGAGAACTCTAGATAATAGGTCCTTATCTTCAATTTCTTCTTTCTTGACGTCTGAACCAAAACCAATAACCTTTTGACCAAGACGACGTTTAATAATTGGTTCAATCCCGTCAAAAGCACCGCCGCAAATGAACAAGATATTTGTTGTATCAATTTGAATAAATTCTTGGTGTGGATGCTTTCTTCCACCTTGTGGAGGAACACTTGCAACTGTACCTTCTAATATTTTTAGCAATGCCTGCTGAACACCTTCACCAGATACATCACGGGTAATCGAAGGGTTTTCAGACTTTCTAGCTACTTTATCAATTTCATCAATGTAGATAATGCCTTTTTCAGCCTTCTCTACATCATAATCCGCTGCTTGAATCAGCTTTAGCAGGATATTTTCTACATCTTCACCAACATACCCAGCTTCTGTTAATGATGTAGCATCAGCTATTGCAAACGGAACATTTAAAATACGTGCTAATGTTTGAGCCAGTAACGTTTTTCCGCTTCCGGTCGGCCCGATCATCGCAATGTTACTTTTAGAAAGTTCAACATCATCAATTTTGCTGTTTGAATTAATACGTTTATAGTGATTATAGACCGCTACCGATAAATTTTTCTTTGCTTGGTCTTGACCAATAACGTACTCATCTAAAATATCACGAATCTCACGAGGTTTCGGCACATCTTTAAATTCAACTTCTTCTTCTGTCCCGAGTTCTTCTTCAACGATTTCTGTACATAACTCAATACATTCATCACATATATATACACCTGGTCCGGCAACTAACTTACGAACTTGATCCTGTGTTTTTCCACAGAAAGAACATTTTAATTGTCCTTTTTCATCATTAAATTTAAACAATTTTATTCACCCCTTGAAAACTACTAAACGGCATCCAAAGCTGCGCATCTTATAGAAAAAATTTTCTTTCATCTGTGTAAAACGATATTCATTTCAATAGTTATGTATTGGATTGTACCACATTTTGTATTAGGACTGGAAACAATAACACTTGATATGAGCTATGAAACCCTTCGACATCCTTCTACATCGTATAGATATATGTACTAATTAAGCTTAACCAAAAGCACGAAACTTAAATCGGTAGTTTTTGTTAAAAGCAAAGAAAGAAAGCGATTTCTTTTATTATATGTAAGGGTTTGGGTTTATAAAACAAGGCACGATAAAATCGTGCCTTGTTTTTTTAAAAAGAGTAAAACTTCTTACTGATTAATCGATTGTTTTGCTATTTTCAACAAGGAATTCAACTGCTTTTTGAACTTGCAGATCTCCTCTTAGACCATCTAAATTGTTGCCTAAAGCTTGAGTGATCTGTTCAACAGTCATGTTATACATTTCTGCCATCTTGTTTAATTCTGCATCAATATCTTCAGGAGAAACTTCAATATTTTCCGCTTTAGCGATTGCTTCTAGAGTTAAGTTAATGCGGACACGCTTTGCAGCTTCTTCCGTCATTTGTTCACGTAGAGCATTTTGATCTTGTCCTGAGAATTGGAAGTATAGATCAAGATTCATTCCTTGCATTTGTAGACGCTGTTCAAATTCTTGCATCATACGGTCAACTTCTGTATCAACCATTACTGGCGGTACGTCAATCTCTGCGTTGTCAGCTGCTTTTTCAACAACTGTATCACGTACAGTATGCTCAGCTTCATGTTTCTTATTTTCTTCTAATTTAGTTCTAAGCTTAGCTTTTAACTCATCTAATGTTTCTACTTCTTCATCAGCATCTTTTGCGAATTCATCATCAAGTTCTGGAAGTTCTTTTCCTTTGATTTCATGAATTTTCACCTTGAACACAGCTGGCTTTCCAGCAAGCTCTGCAGCATGATATTCTTCAGGGAAAGTAACTTCTACTTCTTTTTCTTCTCCAGTTGCAGCACCAACTAGCTGCTCTTCAAATCCAGGAATAAATTGACCTGAACCAAGTTCAAGAGAATAGTTATCAGCTTGTCCACCTTCGAACGCTTCACCATCAACAAAGCCTTCAAAGTCCATAACAACTGTATCACCATTTTCAGCTTTGCCATCTTCTTTAACAACAAGCTCTGCATGGCGTTCTTGAAGTGATTTCAATTCGTTTTCAACTTCTTCTTCTGTTACTTCTGTTTCTACCTTCTCAACTTCTAGGCCTTTGTATTCGCCAAGTTTAACTTCTGGCTTTACAGTAACAGTTGCTTTAAAAATTAAAGTCTTTCCTTTTTCGATTTGTTCAACATCGATTTCAGGACGATCTACTGGTTCAATTCCAGTTTCATCAATTGCATTAGCATATGCTTCAGGTAATAGAATATCGATTGCATCTTGGTAAAGAGATTCTACTCCAAAGCGTTTTTCAAACATTCCACGCGGCATTTTACCTTTACGGAAGCCAGGAACATTTACTTGTTTAACTACTTTTTTAAATGCTGCGTCTAAGCCTTCATTTAACTTATCAGCATCTACTTCAATTGTAAGGACACCTTGGTTTCCTTCTGTTTTTTCCCATTTTGCAGACATACTAAATTTCCCTCCAAAATCTATTATCATTACACTTGCATTAGATTTATGAATATGTATTTCATTTTTGACATATCCAAATAATATGTAAACATAAAATTACACATTAGAACCACTACATTATATCACACGTTCTACCTGTTTCAACAGAGAACACTAAATAATAGGGTAAGAAATTTTTTCTAATTTTTTGATTAAATGGCATGATTCTTCCATTTCACTTCTATTTACTGCGTATTCCTCCGCTATATCCTCCATGGTGCGTACTTCCACGCCACTATATTCCATCCCGGTATAATGGTATGCCCCAGCCCAGCATGCAGCAGGCGTATTTCCAAGCTCAAATGGATACAGCAAAAACAAATGTCTTTCAAATAAACTGATGGTTTGTTGATATAGGACTGGATCCTCATTTTCCAAATGTTCCTGTAATACTTTTTGAATATCATCTTTCATTGGATACTCATGAAGGGTAAACAATTTAGATGGAGTGACTGTTTTTTTCCTGCCGAACTTTTCAACAAGAACACCACTCTCATACTCTTGTTCTTGTAAGATATTGAGAAGCATTGTTTTTAAAAAAGGGTGACTTTTATCGTCCTGCAGGAACAAATTTATTTCTTCTATGTATGGTCTGACATTTTTCTTGGAGAGTTCAGCTATCACTAAGACTTGCTTGTTTGGATCAATGATTTCATTCAACTGAAGAGATGGGTTCTGGTCATAATCCAGAATCTCTTCCATTTCAGCAGAATCCCAGCTAGGGTTTTCATCAACCATTTTTCTGCTAAAAGCAAGCAGCTTGGAGAAATGTTCCAGCTTATCAGCAGGAATTTCTCTTTCCTCTAATAAAATTTCAATAGTGGTAATAATTTCCTCATAACTCTTCATTTGGACAAGAATCATTAAATATAGGTCAACGGTTTGGAAATAATCTCCCATATCCCTTTTCAGCATTTCTAACGCCAAGTCTTTAGCTTTTTGAAGAGATCCTATTTCATAATAAGCCAAAACCAGCCCAATATATACCTCATCATTCCGTTCATCTATGGATTTGGCCTCTTCCAATAATCTAATGGCTTGTTGATACTTCTTATTCTGCAGATAGTCCAAACCTCTTGTAAGAAGTCTCTTTTCAAGATCGGGAAAAGGAATGATATTTCCTTTTGAATTATTCCGTTCCTGTTTTTTCATCCAAGCTTCGCCCCTAAAACAATCACAACTGAAAGGCCAACAGCCATTTCATGTGGTAGAATTCACAACCTGAGGCAAGTTTAGCATGATCATTAAAAAAAAACAAAAAGATTTACAAAAACGACGTAAATCTTTTTGTTTTCGAACATGCGCTTACTGAGCAACCTCTTTTTGCTTTTCATAGGCAGAGATTTTATCATCAAGCTGCATCGTAATTTCGATTTCATCCCAACCATTCACTAACATCGTTTTCCAATAAGAAGAAATCGGGAACTCTGCTGAAAAACCATCCTGGTCTGTTACTGTCTGTTCTTCCAAGTTAATATTTAATGAAAAAGCTTTTTCCTTGCCTTTTGCTAATAATGTGTTCACTTCAGCTTCATCTAACGCAATTGGGAGGATCCCATTTTTTAGACAATTTTGCTTGAAAATATCAGCAAATGATGGAGCAATAACTACTTTAAAACCATAATCAAGGAGTGCCCATGGAGCATGTTCCCTTGATGACCCGCATCCAAAATTTTCGTTTGCAACCAAAATTGAAGCACCGGCATTTTCTGGTTTATTCAACTCAAATTCTTCATTAGGTTGTCCATCCGCATTATAACGCCAATCATAAAACAAATACTTTCCAAAACCTGTCTTTTCAATTCTTTTCAAAAATTGCTTTGGGATAATTTGATCGGTATCTACGTTTGCACGGTCTAAAGCTACCGCTTTTCCTTCAAATTCTTTGAAGCCACTCATCCTGACCCCTCCTTTAGACTGTTTCTACTGTAAATAGTTTTCGTACATCTACAAAGTGACCGTTTAAAGCTGCCGCTGCCGCCATCTCAGGACTTACTAGATGCGTTCTAGCTCCAGATCCTTGACGACCTTCAAAGTTACGGTTTGAAGTGGAAGCACAATGTTCACCGCTTGGAACAACATCCGCATTCATGCTTAAGCACATGCTGCAGCCTGCATCTCTCCACTCAAATCCAGCTTCAACAAAAATTTTGTCTAATCCTTCTTCTTCTGCTGCCTTTTTCACATGCTGTGAACCAGGTACTACTAGAGCTCTCACACCTGGATGAACTTTTTTCCCTTTAACAACCTCTGCAGCTGATCTGATATCTTCAATTCGTGAATTTGTACAAGAACCAATAAAGACATGCTGAATTTGAATATCTTCAATTCTTTGTCCTTCTTCTAAGCCCATATATGCTAGAGCACGTTTCAAAGAATCTTTTTCAATCTCTGTCTTATAATCATCAGTAGTTGGAATCTGAGCATCAACTTTTGCAGTCATGGCTGGATTTGTTCCCCAGCTTACCATTGGAGCAATATCATTGCCGTCAATTTCAATGATTTTGTCATACTCTGCATCTTCATCCGATGCGTAATTCTTCCACTTTTCAGCATAAACTTCAAATTGTTCAGCGGAAGGAGCATACTTTCTTCCTTTAATATAAGAGATAGTTGTTTCGTCAGGACTAACTAAACCAGCTCTTGCCCCGCCTTCAATGGACATATTACAAATCGTCATTCTTTCTTCCATTGACATATCTCGAATTACATCTCCGCAATACTCAATGACATATCCTGTCCCAAACTTAATTCCATGCTTTGCAAGCACATATAGAATCACGTCTTTTGCCGTTACCCCTTGAGCAAGCTTGCCATTGATTTCAAGCTTTAGTGTTTGAGGCTTTGATTGCCATAATGTTTGTGTAGCAAGAACATGTTCCACTTCACTCGTACCAATACCAAACGCCAGCGCGCCAAAAGCACCATGTGTAGATGTATGGCTGTCTCCACAAACAATTGTTTTTCCAGGTTGTGTTAAGCCTAATTCAGGTCCAATAACATGGACAATCCCTTGGTCAGGACTATCGATCCCTGCTAACGGAACACCAAACTCAGCACAGTTTTTTTCTAATGTCGTCATTTGATTCAATGCAACTGTGTCTGTTACTTGATGACGATTAATAGTAGGAACATTATGATCCATTGTTGCGAATGTTTTATCCGGTCTTCGAACCTTACGATTTTTCATTCTTAATCCAGAAAAAGCTTGAGGAGAAGTTACCTCATGGACTAAATGAAGATCAATATATAATAAATCCGGTTTACCTTCTTCTTTATGAACAACATGGTCTTCCCAAATCTTATCGACAATTGACTTTCCCATCTTTATCCCCCTTACTGCATTTTAATGATATAGAAACACGACCATTCGGTCGTGTCTAAAATTTGTTAACATCCCGGCTGATTCAGGTTTAAGAGTAGCACTCCATAATACTTTTAATTGTTTGATTATCAAGGATCGTTGCCTTCACTTGTTCTGTCATTTCTGTTGTTGTGACAAGCTTCATACCTTCAGACTCAATATCTTTTGTTCGGTAGCCGGCATTTAGCACTTCATCTACTGCTTTTTCAATTGCTGATGCCTCATCTTCAAGACCAAATGATAATCTCAACATCATAGCAGCTGATAGAATCGTAGCGAGTGGGTTTGCAAGATTTTGCCCTTCAATATCTGGAGCTGATCCGTGAATTGGTTCAAATAAATAAGGTCCCTCTTCTGACAAGCTTGCCGACGGAAGCATCCCTAAAGAACCTGTCAATACGGAAGCCTCATCACTTAAAATATCTCCAAACATATTTTCCGTCACTACCACATCGAATTGGGTAGGGTTCTTGATCATTTGCATCGCAGCATTATCAACGAGCATATGCTCCAATTGAACATCAGGGAAATCTTTTGAAACTTCTTCAGCAACCTCGCGCCATAAGCGGCTAGATTCCAATACATTGGCTTTATCAACAGAAGTAACCTTTTTCTTGCGGTTCTGTGCTAATTCGAATGCGAGTTTGATCACTCTTGTCATTTCTTCTTTTTGATAAAATAATGTATCCACTACCACGTCTTTACCATCTTTTACTGAGCGCTCGCTCGGTTTTCCAAAATAAAGACCGCCTGTTAGTTCTCTTACCATGAGAAGGTCTACATTTTCAATAACTTCCTTTTTTAAAGGGGATGACTCTGCAAGACTAGAATAGTAGATCGTAGGACGCAAATTAGCGTATAAATCTAACTCTTTACGAATCTTTAATAAGCCTTTTTCAGGACGCATATGCGCTGGCTGCTGATCCCATTTTGGACCTCCAACAGCACCTAGTAATACCGCATCACTTTCCTTACATAGGTCAATGGTTTCATCTGGCAGCGGTGTGCCTAATTCATCAATGGCGCCTCCGCCTATTTTCCCATAAGAAAAGTGAAACTTATGTCCAAATCTTTCTCCGATTGCTTGCAGTACGTCGACCGCACCTCTTATAATTTCTTTACCGATCCCGTCACCCGGAAGAACTGCGATCCGTTTTTCCATCATTACCCCTCCATCATCAATGTGTAAATATTCTATAAATTCATTATACACCTATAATATAAATCTCTCTAGTAAATATTAGGCAATTAGCATTTCTGCTAATTGCCTTTATAATCATTCACGAGAGATTTACCCGTTGTATAACATTACTTAGCAGCGTTTCCTACTGTTTCTTTTTTTCCTTTATTAACAAAAGGCATCATTGCACGAAGTTCTTTCCCTACTTTTTCAATTAGATGCTCATTTTCTCTTTCATTTACTGCATTAAATACAGGACGGTTAGCTTGGTTTTCTAAAATCCAGCCCTTAGCGAATTGTCCATCTTGAATATCCTTAAGAACAGCTTTCATTTCTTTCTTCACTTCATCTGTTACGATACGAGGTCCTGTTACAAAGTCACCCCATTGTGCTGTATCAGAAATTGAATAGCGCATTCCTGCTAATCCGCCTTCGTACATTAAGTCAACGATTAATTTTAATTCATGAAGAGTTTCAAAATAAGCTAATTCTGGCTGGTAACCAGCTTCAACTAGTGTTTCAAAACCAGCTTTAACTAATGCAGTAGTACCACCGCAAAGCACTGCTTGCTCACCGAATAGATCTGTTTCTGTTTCTTCCTTAAATGTTGTTTCTAGCGCACCAGCTCTTAAAGCACCGATTGCACGAGCATATGCTAACGCTAATTCTCTTGCTTCACCAGTTACATCTTGATAGATAGCAAATAGTGCAGGTACACCAGCGTCTTCTTGATATGTTCTTCTTACAAGATGTCCTGGTCCCTTAGGAGCTACTAATAGAACATCACATTCTGCTGGAGGTACGATTTGATGGAAATGAACATTAAATCCATGTGCAAACATTAAAGCTTGTTTTGTTAGGTTTGGTTCAATTTCTTCTTTGTAAACCTTTGGTTGAAGTTCATCTGGTAATAGAATCATAACAACATCTGCCTGTGCAACTGCTTCTCCAACAGGGAATACTTGAAGTCCATCTTCTACAGCCTTTTCCCAAGACTTACCTGGTCTAAGTCCGATGATTACATCAACACCGCTATCTCTCATATTTAACGCATGCGCGTGGCCTTGTGAACCATATCCAATTACTGCTACCTTTTTTCCATTTAAGTAAGTTTCGTTTGCGTCTCCGTTATAGTACATTTTTGCCATTGTAATTATCTCCCTTTCTGTGTCTGAGTGTTTAGACTATAGATATATTTTTAGTAGAATTACTAGTGCGTTGAGTCCCTCTTAAGAACGCTGTTGTGCCTGTTCTCGCAAGTTCTTTAATGCCATAAGGTTTAATGAGTTCAATAAAAGCTTCTATTTTTTCAGATTCACCAGTTAGCTGAATCACTAAACTATCTTTTCCAATATCAACGATTGTTGCTCTAAATGGTTCAATTAGTGCATTAATTTCACTTCTTGTATTTGGAGTAGACAATACTTTGATTAAAGCAAGTTCTCTCGATACAATCGCCTGATCGCTGATATCTGTTACTTTAAGTACATCAACTTGCTTATTTAATTGCTTTGTGATCTGTTCAATAATGTTCTCATTATCAACATTCACTACACAAGTGATCCTTGAAACACCTTCTAATTCGGAGTGACCAACTGTGATACTTTCAATATTATAATTTCTTTTAGAAAAGAGATTGGTAATTCTATTCAGTACACCTGGTCTATTATTTACGGTTAACGTGATTGTTCTTTTCATGGTTTCACTCCCACCATTTCATGTGACCCTTTCCCTGCAGGAACCATCGGATATACATTCTCATTAGGATCAACTCTGAAATCTAATAATGCAGGTTCATTATTGCTAAATACCTCATTTAGAATTGTCTCTGCTTCTTCTACAGAATTAATCTCATATCCTTTTATATCATAAGCTTCTGCCAGCTTAACAAAGGAAGGCTGAACTGGGTTTTTGCTATGTGAAAATCTTCCTTCATAGAACAATTCTTGCCACTGTCTTACCATCCCTAATGCCATATTATTCAGAATAATGATTTTAATAGGAAGGTTAAATTCTTTGATAACAGCTAATTCCTGCGTGCTCATTTGGAAGCCGCCATCCCCAAGAATCGCTAAGACACATGCATCACGGTCAGCAAATGAAGCACCGATACTTGCAGGAAGACCGAATCCCATTGTTCCTAATCCGCCAGATGTAACCCAGCGATTTGCTTTTGAAAATTTATAATACTGAGCAGCCCACATTTGATGTTGTCCAACATCCGTTACAACGATGGCTTCTCCTTTTGTTTTCTCAAATAGCATTTCTAATACTTTTTGCGGCTTAAGCGAACTAGTATTGTCATAGAAATAAGGATATTCCTTTTTCCAGTTTTGCAGCTGCGTGAGCCACTCTTTATGTTCAGGAAGTTTCCCTTCTTGAGCTACCAATTGTTTCAGTGCTTCCTTCGCATCAGCAACAATTGGAATTTCAGTTGGCACGTTCTTCCCAATCTCAGCAGGATCGATATCCACATGAGCTACTGTAGCGTTTGGAGCAAACGATTCTAAATTCCCTGTTAAGCGATCATCAAATCTTGCACCGATATTAATAAGGAGGTCCGCTTCATAAAGGGCCATGTTCGCCGTGTAGCATCCATGCATTCCCGCCATTCCTAAAGAGAGGTCATGCTCGGCAGGAAAACCACCCAATCCCAGCAAAGTATGAACTACAGGAATCTGCTGCTGCTCTGCATATTGTTTGAGTTCTGCTGCTGCCTTCGCATGAAGGACACCTGCACCTGCTAGAATAACCGGCTTCTTTGCACTGCTGACAGCTTCCGTTAATTTTCTGATTTGCAGATAATTAGGCTGAAGTGTCGGCTGATAACCTGGAATATTGATTTCTTTTTCCTCAGGAGGCTCTGAGATGGCCGTTGCAATATCCTTTGGAATATCAATTAACACAGGTCCCGGTCTTCCAGAGCTGGCAATATAGAATGCTTCTTTCACAATATATGGAATGTCCTCAATATTTCTAACTTGGTAATTATATTTTGTGATCGGCGTAGTGATCCCTAGTATATCAGCTTCCTGGAAGGCATCAGAGCCAATTACTCCTGTAGCAACTTGCCCTGTAAACACGACTAACGGCAAGGAATCCATCATCGCATCTGTTAAGCCTGTAACAATATTTGTAGCGCCAGGTCCTGATGTTACAATGACAACTCCCGGCTTACCTGTAATTCGTGCATAACCTTCAGCAGCATGGATTCCTCCTTGTTCATGCCGCGGCAGAACATGAAGAATTTTTGAATCATAAATTTTGTCATACAGCGGGAGAACTGCTCCTCCTGGATAACCAAAAATGACTTCGACTTGTTCCTTTTCTAAAGCTTGTAGCAATAGCTCTGAACCACTAATCGGCTTGTTATCAGCCTTCATTTTGGTAAAGGCAGTTTCCTGTAACATAGTTGACCTCCTCTTTTGATTACAATTGTTTTCAAAATAAAAAGCCCTCCCATCCCCCATCTACCTACTAATACTAGGCAAAAGGGATGGAAAGGCTTTAATCCATTTCCACGGTACCACCCTAATTCACGCATAAAGCGTGCACTCGTGATCAGCTTCTGATCGGTTTGGTAACGAGTGTCATATCACTCGATTGTCCCTACTAGAAAATATCGTTCAAGACAACGCTCAGAGGTGAGTTCATTTTATGGTGCGATCACCGGTTTCCAGCTTCACCCGGCTCTCTGTCAGATCACATGATCACAAAACTACTTATCCTCGTCATCACTTTTTTTCATATTCTCTTATCAAAGATTCTCAAAAATTAGTTAATTTGTCAAATCATTTTTTCAAAATATTTTATACTAAAACAACCAGTTTCAAAGTGAATTTCTGCTGATTTAATTAGTTATATTTGAGGATTATCATACTCGGATTTTCGTTCTTCGTCAACACTATTTTTAGGAATTATTAGATAATTTATATTAAACCTTACAATTGTATCCGCTTCCAATGTTGATATATTCACAATTATTGCAAGTTTATTTTTTTTAGTATTTTAATTATTTATTCAATTCCGCACTTCAGACTATGAAATTGGTTTGTCCAATATTAAGCAAAGCAGGAAAAAATTTATAACCTATATAATAGAAGAAAGTTAGAATTTTTGTTAGGATTCCTCACATCAAAGAAAGCGCTTTATTTATAATTTAAAAATAAAAAACCGTTAAGCAGCGCTTAACGGAATATGTACATAATGGTGTATATTATGGCGTCCCAGGAGAGATTCGAACTCCCGACCGACGGCTTAGAAGGCCGTTGCTCTATCCTGCTGAGCTACTGGGACAGCATGTTAAATTAATTATTCTAACTTATAATTTTATATCCCTTCAAACTCCCGTCCTGATCTCAGGATAGTTATTCAAGTTGCATCTCGATCAGTACGCTGTAGTAAATTCATTGAAGCATTTTCAACGTGCTGAGCTACTGGGACAAATAATTATTTATGTAAGTATATCAGGAACAATATTTATTATATTAGCATCAAAATTAAATGTCAACACTCAAATATAATTTTTTTCATCCCTCCATGACCGGGGAAGCAGACAGCTTCATTTGGGTATGAAGGGATGAATTTTAAGATGTTGAAGTTTACGAACTTGCCAAAGTAAAACGATTGTTTAAGCCAGATATTTCACCAGCATCTAAATCATACACGCGAAAATCAATTTCATCGCCGAGTAACTCTAAAATAACATATGTCCGTTCTTTCCTGCCACGAGGTAAGCGAAGACTTCCTGGGTTAATAAAAAGCTTATTTTTCACAACTTCTGCACCTAAAAGATGAGAGTGCCCAAAACATACGATCCCAGCATTTAATTCATGCGCTCGGTACTGCAGCCGCATTAGTGAACTTTTCACAGAAAAATGATGCCCATGCGTGATAAAGAACCTATACCCAGCATAATCGTCTACTATTTCATCTTGAAAAGACTCTTCATAATCACAATTTCCTCTTACTACGGAATAACCGCTAATTTCTTTATCTGATAATGTTAACTCCGAATCCCCGCAGTGAATAAAGTGCTCAACTTCATGTTGGTGCCGCTCCTTAAGTGTTTGGAGTTCAGCACGCATTCCATGGCTGTCACTCACAATTAAAACTTTAGTCATGGTCTTCACCAGCGAGAATTGATGGCAAACGATCTTCCAATCTTTTCAATGCATTAGCGCGATGACTAATCTGACTCTTTTCTGACGGTTCCAGCTCAGCCATTGCTCGTCCTAAGTCTCTCACAAAAAAAATAGGGTCATAGCCAAAACCATTATTTCCTCTTCGTTCAGATAGAATAATTCCTTCACATGTTCCATTAACCGTGACTGTCTCTCCATTAGGCACAGCTACTGCTAGAGCGCAATAAAACCTTGCAGTCCGCTTTTCTTCCGGCACCTCGGCAAGTTCGTTCAAAACTTTGTCCATGTTTGCCTCATCATCCTTTGCAGGACCTGCATAACGAGCAGAATAGATTCCAGGAGCGCCGTCCAATGCATCAACCATTAGACCTGAATCATCTGCAATAACAACCTTTCCCATTTCCTTCGCCACTGTCTCTGCCTTTAATCTTGCATTCTCTTCGAATGTACTTCCAGTCTCATCAATATCCTGTATTGATGGGTAATCTAATAAAGTTTTTACTTCATACCCCAATGGACGAAACATTCGTTCAAACTCTCTTGCCTTACCTTTGTTCTTAGTTGCGATAATAACTTCTTTCATTTTGAAGACTTCTCCTCTATCTGCTTCGTAATTTCTTCACCAAGTACGTTCTTTTGATATTCAAATAATTCACCGATACCATTCTGTGCAGCATTTAAAAGCTCTTGAAGCTGCTCATAGGAAAAAGTAGATTCTTCACCTGTTCCCTGTAATTCAACAAACTCTCCCTTTCCTGTCATGACAACATTCATGTCCACCATTGCACTTGAATCTTCTATGTAATTTAAATCTAAAACAACTTGATTGTTATCTAATATCCCAACACTTGTTGCTGCTAGAAAATCTTTAACAGGATATTTAGAGAGCTTGCGGTTTTTAAAAACTTGATGGATCGCCTGTGACATCGCCACAAAAGCGCCTGTAATAGATGCTGTTCTAGTACCCCCATCTGCCTGAATCACATCACAGTCAACCCAAATCGTCCTTTCTCCTAATGCATCCAAATCAACAACTGCACGCAAAGCACGCCCAATCAACCGCTGGATTTCCATCGTGCGGCCGGTAATTTTACCTTTTGCAGACTCCCTGATATTTCTTTGTCCAGTTGCCCTAGGAAGCATAGAATATTCTGCCGTAATCCAGCCTTTTCCCTGCCCTCTCATGAACGGCGGCACTTTTTCCTCAATACTAGCCGTACAAATCACTTTTGTGTTTCCGACAGATATTAGCACAGAGCCTTCCGGATGAATTAAATAGTCAGTTTCAATTTGTACAGGCCGTAACTGATTTGGTTCTCTTTCATCAGTGCGCATATTACATCCTCCCTCCAATTAGAAAAACACGATCTGCCTCCAACACGAGCGGTAATCGATGTCTTTTCTTACACTTAATCCTTTTGAGAAGTTAAACTTTCTTAAAGTATAAAGAAGAGGCCGGCTAAAAGCCTACCTCTTACATTGTCCTCTATATAGTATATCAAAAATAATTTTTTAAAAACTACCTGTGTTGACATTTTCTGGTCTTGTAACTGGCTCAGTGAGTTTTTCTCCGTTTTCTCTCACTAATTCTGCTTCTCCATTAACCATAATAGATACGCTTTCAATTCCTTTTTGTTCTGTTAATGAAAGGACGAGTGAATTGATTACATGCTGTGAAATAATCTTTTCTTCAAAGCTGCCGTAAACAGACTCATTGAAGTTCAAGGTTACCTCACCATTTTCAACTTTTGGTTCATCAAGCAGCGCAACATCCGGCAAAAAGTCTGTTAGTAGATTTGAAGAGTAATTTGGTCCTTTTACTAATTCAGCAACAACACCTTCGATATCGTTGTTTTGAACACGTCTAGTGACTGGAACGTAATAATAGCTTCCCTCATCTCCAGCTAAATAATAAACGGTTGCTGCTTTCGTATTCGTAAGATCGATAACATCTGAAGTATCTAGGTTAATGCCGTCTGCCCTTGTTAGACTTTCTCCGATTGGTGTCCCGCCTACAGGCATTTCATTAAGGTCATGTCCATTTAATTTTAACTTCACATGTTCAATACTATCAAATTGAGTCAGAGTCCAGGTAACTGCCTGCAATATTTTCTGCTCATTCTCAGGCTGATAGTTTTTAAATTCATTTGAAAAATTAACAGTGGCTGTTTTCCCTTTAATGTCTACACTTAACTCTGTATCGACTGGCAGTACTGCTGTAAAACCATTCGGCAGGATCTCGGTTACCGGACCACCTTGAACTAAATACTCTAGCGCTTGCTTAGCAACTGATTCGGTTTTTGGTAAAGGCAGTGACTGTGGTACTACATAACCATTTTTATCAATTAAATATAACTCAGTCATGATCGTGTTTTCTACTGCATCCTGTTCTGCCGGCATCTCTTCGCCTGTTGTTTCTTCTGTTACTGTCGTTTCTTCCTCTTCTGTGATCGTTACGGTTTGCGGCGGGTCGATGCTTTCTTTCGATTCACCGCCAAGCAATCCACAACCGGATAATAATAACGAAGAAATAATCACTGCTGACACGATGGTTGTTTTTTTATTTTTGGACATCTTTATCCCTCCAAAGACAGTTTGTACTACCATATATACGAGCCTATTTAAATTTTAGACCGTTCTATGATAAAAAAATGGACAGAACCTAAAATGAGGTTTTGATAACCAAAACAAAAAGCCTCCTTAACGGAGACTCTCATTTTCAAATTGGACAGTGATAACATTTTTAATTTCCTTATTTAACCAGCTAGATGCTATTTTCGAAAAAATCTTATCCGAACCAGTCGTATAATACTGATGCTCTGGGATTTCCTTTCTGTTCGTTAACAGCCCTTTATAGTAAAGAATTGTGCTAACTTCTCTAGCAGTTTCCTCACCTGAACTTATAACGGTCACACTTTTCCCCATTATATTTTTAATAATCGGTTCAAGTAGAGGATAGTGTGTACACCCTAGTATTAACGTATCTAATCCCCTGTTTCGTAACGGAACCAGCGTTTCAGCAACTACTTTTTTTGCTAGAGGCCCATCATATTCTCCACTCTCTACGAGTGGTACAAATTTTGGGCAAGCTAGACTTTTCACCTCAACACCTGGGTGAATCGATTTTAGCGCATTCTCATATGCTTGACTCTTAATGGTTCCTACTGTCCCTATGACACCAATTCGGCCATTCTTCGTTACTTTTAGGGCTGATCTTGCCCCTGGATATATAACACCTATTACAGGTATTTCTATTGCCTCACGAATCTCGTCTAATGCGACAGCCGTTGCCGTATTACAAGCAATAACAAGCATTTTTATTTTCTTTTTCAGCAAGAAATTTGTTATTTCCCAAGTGAACTTTCTTACTTCTTCACTTGATCTTGGCCCATATGGACATCTTGCCGTATCACCCAAATAGATAATTTTTTCATTCGGAAGCTGTCTCATTACTTCCTTTGCCACTGTTAATCCGCCTACACCAGAATCAATAATTCCAATTGCCTGCTCCAAACCTCTCGCCTCATTCTCGCATATCTTGATGTAATTTCATTAAGTTATTTTTTAATAGTATGACTTCTTCATCAGAAAAATTCTTAAGTACCTCATGGAGGTAACCTTGACGCTTTTTTATCACTTCATCAATGATCCGCTCACCTTCAGGTAAAAGATGAATTCTCACCACTCTCCGGTCATTCTGATCCTTGACTCGTTTTACGAGATTATTCTTTTCCATTCGATCGACAAGATCTGTTGTTGTGCTAAAAGCTAAGTACATTTTATTGGAAAGTTCACCGATTGTCATATCGCCATCTTCGAATAGCCACTGAAGCGCTACGAACTGGGGAGGTGTGATACGATAATCCGTTAACAGCTCTCTCCCCTTCTGCTTAATGATATAAGCTATGTATCGTAAATCTTTTTCAATTTCAGATATGATATCATTTTCCTTTATGTAAGGCTCACCTTTTTCCATATTTTACAACTCCTATAACGCATCAAAGTTCCAATGTAGAATGCCAGTCTATGAACTTTATTTTCTACTTTTTCACATAGAAATTCAAGTAAAAGAAAGACATTGCCATTTGGTCTTTGTAAATATTTAAACCGGCAGCCTATGAAGGCTGCCGGCCTAAATTAAAGTTCTAGCTCTCCCATACGAAGGAGCTCTACAACTGCTTGTGAACGCCCCTTAACACCAAGTTTTTGCATAGCATTCGAAATATGGTTTCGAACCGTTTTTTCGCTGATAAACAGTTCACTAGCGATCTCTTTCGTTGTTTTATCTTGTACTAGTAGCTCAAACACTTCTCTTTCACGTTTGGTGAGTAATGGCTTGTGAGTAAATTCATTCTCCTTCAAGTATTGTAACCCTCCTTGCCTTCGCCAGCTATGAACAGCGGGATGGGTATATATTTAGTCACCATATCATATGTGAAGAAAAGTATTGTAGTGACAATAATTGAAGGGACTGCAAACATTATTTATAAAATGTGTATTAGCGGAATTATATCGTTACCTTAAAGTTCTCTTGAATCACCTTTCTAAATGATTCTGACCAAGGAATAGCCTTTCCAAATTTCTTTGAAAATTGCACAACAGTACCTCTTCCAACAAAACAAATTTCTTCTTTTTCATTTTTAGCCATATAGTGAAGATCCACAGAGGAATTTCCAACACTTTCTGCTTTCACAAACACCTTTAGTTTTTCATCAAAGAAAACCTGCCTTAGAAAGTCGCACTGTAAATCAGCAACAACCACCATCCCATCATGATTTTCCTCTGTCCATTTCTGCATGAGACCTAATTCCTTTAGGAATTCAATCCTTGCTTCTTCAAAGTATGTAAATGGCACCGTATTGTTCAAATGTCCATACATATCTGTTTCAGAAAAGCGCACTTTCACAGGGATAAAAAAATAAAACTCGCTTTCCCAGGACGAAAGATCAGAAATATAACTAATTTTACTCATAAAAAAATCCCCCTTATATAATGAATGACTATTCATTCATCTATTATAACGTTATTATCTTAACTAAGAAATAAAAATTAACAAAAACCCTCTTTTCATTTGAAAAGAGGGTTTTTAACAAATTAAATTTGGTCACTGCCAAAGAAATTTTTAAACGATTGAATCGCAGTATCTCTGTTCAATGCAGCAATAGAAGTAGTTAACGGTATTCCTTTAGGGCAAGACTGTACGCAGTTTTGTGAGTTACCACAGTTTGCAAGTCCACCGTCTCCCATAATCGTTTCAAGACGTTCAGCTTTATTCATAGCACCTGTTGGATGCGCATTAAATAGGCGAACCTGTGAAAGTGGCTGAGGCCCAATAAAATCGGATTTGCTGTTAACATTCGGACATGCTTCTAAACAAACACCACATGTCATACATTTAGAAAGCTCATATGCCCATTGACGTTTAGTTTCAGGCATACGTGGTCCTGGTCCTAAATCGTACGTACCATCAATTGGAATCCAAGCTTTAACTTTCTTCAATGAATCAAACATACGGCTTCGATCAACTTGTAAATCACGAATAACTGGGAACGTACGCATTGGCTCAAGTCGAACCGGCTGTTCTAATTGATCAATAATTGCCGAACAAGATTGACGCGGCTTACCATTAATAATCATCGAACATGCTCCACAAACTTCTTCCAAGCAGTTCATATCCCAAGAAATTGGAGTTGTCTTCTTTCCTTGTGCAGTAACAGGATTTCGGCGAATCTCCATTAGTGCAGAGATAACATTCATATTTGGACGATAAGGTAATTCAAACTCTTCCTGGTATGGCGCTGAATCAGGAGAATCTTGTCTAGAAATAATGAAGCGAACTGTTTTTTGTTCAGCCATTGCTTAGTTCTCCTCCTTTTTCTTAGAGTAATCACGCTTACGTGGCTTGATATAGGACACATCTACTTCTTCATAAGAGAATTCAGGAGCAGTCTTCGCATCAACAAATTTAGCCTTTGTTGTTTTTAAGAAGTCCTCATCATTACGTTCAGGGAACTCTGGCTTATAGTGAGCACCGCGGCTTTCATTACGGTTGTATGCACCAAGTGTGATTACACGTGCTAACTGGATCATATTTTGTAATTGTCTAGTAAATGCTGCACCTTGGTTGCTCCATTTAGCAGTATCATTAATATTAATATTTTCATAACGCTCAAGCAGCTCTTGTAACTTCTCATCTGTTTTTAGAAGCTTATCATTGTAACGAACAACTGTAACATTATCAGTCATCCATTCTCCGAGCTCTTTATGAAGAACATAAGCATTTTCTGTTCCATCCATTGACATAATCTTGTTCCATTTTTCTTCTTCTTGTTTTACATATCCGTCGAAAAGTGAAGAAGAAATAGAGTCAACGCTCTTCTTAAGTCCATTTACATAATTGATAGCATTAGGTCCAGTAACCATACCGCCATAAATAGCAGACAATAAAGAGTTAGCTCCTAAACGGTTTGCACCATGCTGAGTATAATCACACTCACCAGCTGCAAATAACCCAGGAATATTTGTCATTTGGTTATCATCAACCCATAGTCCACCCATTGAGTAGTGAACAGCAGGGAAGATCTTCATCGGTAATTTACGAGGATCGTCACCAGTGAACTTTTCATAAATTTCAATGATACCGCCAAGTTTAACATCAAGCTCATGCGGATCTTTATGAGAAAGATCCAAGTAAACCATGTTTTCTCCATTAATACCTAATTTTTGGTTCACACAGACATCGAAGATTTCACGTGTTGCAATATCACGTGGAACAAGGTTTCCATATGCCGGATACTTTTCTTCTAAGAAGTACCAAGGCTTACCATCTTTATATGTCCATACTCGTCCACCTTCACCACGTGCAGACTCACTCATTAGACGTAATTTATCGTCTCCAGGAATCGCCGTTGGGTGAATTTGAATAAATTCTCCGTTTGCATAATATACACCTTGCTGATATGCGATTGCTGCAGCAGAACCAGTATTAATAATTGAGTTTGTTGATTTACCAAAGATAATTCCAGGTCCTCCAGTTGCTAAAATAACTGCGTCAGCTGAGAAGGATTTAATCTCCATAGATGTTAAGTTTTGAGCTACAATTCCACGGCAGATCCCTTCATCATCAACAACAGTACCTAAGAATTCCCAACCTTCATACTTTGTTACTAAACCGGCAACCTCATAGCGGCGCACCTGCTCATCTAATGCATAAAGTAATTGCTGACCAGTTGTAGCACCAGCAAATGCAGTACGGTGATGCTGTGTACCACCAAAGCGGCGGAAGTCTAGTAAACCTTCCGGCGTACGGTTGAACATAACACCCATACGGTCAAATAAGTGAATAATACCAGGTGCAGCTTCACACATTGCTTTAACTGGCCCCTGATTAGCTAAGAAATCTCCACCATAAATGGTATCGTCAAAGTGAATCGCTGGTGAATCTCCTTCACCTTTTGTATTTACCGCTCCATTAATACCACCTTGGGCACAAACAGAGTGAGAACGCTTAACCGGAACCAAGGAGAATAACTCCACTGGTGTACCTAATTCTGCCATTTTCATAGTTGCCGCCAAGCCGGCCAAACCGCCACCGACTACTATAACTTTTCCTTTACCCATCGTGACTCACTCCCTTAATCCTAAGTCAATCTAAAAAATCAAAACTAAAAACTTTTCAGTCTATTAAACGAATGCAAAAATTGCGCGCAATCCGATAATTGATAAAGCAACGAAAATAACCATTGTAACGTAAGTTGAAATTTGCTGTGATCTTGGAGAGATTGTAATCCCCCAGCTAACTGCAAATGACCATAAACCGTTTGCTAAGTGGAAAACAGCTGAGATTACACCCACAATGTAGAAAACAAGCATAAAAGGATTATCCAAAATATTCGCCATCATTTGGAAGTTAACTTCTGCTCCAAAAGCAGCAGCAAGTCTTGTTTCCCATACATGCCAAGCAACAAAGATTAAAGTAATAACACCTGAAACCCTTTGCAGCATAAACATCCAGTTACGGAAAAAGCCGTATCTGCTTACATTGTTTTTAGCAGTAAAAGCAATGTATAAACCATAGATTGCATGAAACAATAATGGTAAGAAAATAATAAAAATTTCTAGAAAATAGCGAAATGGAAGTGACTCCATAAAGTGTGATGCTGCATTAAAAGACTCCTCTCCTCTTGTAGCAAAACTATTGACTACAAGATGCTGTACGAGGAACAAACTCACTGGAATTACCCCTAGTAACGAATGCAGCCTGCGATTTAAAAACTCTCGATTACCAGCCATAAAATATACCCCCTTTAAATTTTAAAAACTATGTAGGCAGTTTCTTCTCCCCCCTAGTGGAAAAGAATTGCCTGGCAAGCAGTAAAAAATGTTCGACATTTTTTACAATTATGTGACATGTCCATTTTACTCCCAAGTGCAAATAGCGTCAAGAAAACGAATACATAAAAAATACATATTCATAAAATTTTTTTAATATATTGAATTTCAGAAATGCCTGTAAATCTCATATCCTCGCTCTTTTCCAAAAAAACTTTGGAATTAATAGGAAATAAATTCTTTTTCGAGAAATTACGCGTAAAGTAATTCAATTTGTATATAATAGAATCATAGAAAGAGGGGAGAACATTTTGACTGAAACAAAAACTTCTGAAACCACAACTCAATTGCTTCCAGATTCAGATTCCATACCTTTGTTTGGGTACGAACTATTGCGTGAAGTCCTCTTACCTAACTTACTTGGTAAAGAAACAGCATCCATTCTTTATTGGGCAGGTAAAGATCTTGCAAGAAAGTTTCCGCTCCAGAGCTTCGAAGAAATGGTTGATTTTTTTATAAAAGCCGGTTGGGGATCTCTATCCCTTAAAGATGAATCAAAACATGAAATGACTTTTGAATTAGGAAGTTCAATAATATCTGAACGGCTAAAGAGAAAAAAAGACGTTACCTTCAATCTTGAAGCTGGATTTCTTGCCCAGCAGTTTGAACTCCAAAAAGACGCTGTAACTGAAGCATATGAACACTATAAAAAACGTACAAATACGGTATTTATCACAGTTAAATGGGACAAAAAAGACCGTCTGGATGATTAATAGTATAAACTCAACAGCTTCCTTCAGGAGAGGAAGCTGTTGAGTTTAGTGCTTCA
Organism: Robertmurraya dakarensis; assembly: GCF_900156875.1. Lineage (GTDB taxonomy): Bacteria > Bacillota > Bacilli > Bacillales > Cytobacillaceae > Robertmurraya > Robertmurraya dakarensis. Next base: position 2,440,155 of record NZ_LT707409.1, read on the forward strand.
TTTTCTGGGTCCTTTAAAGCCTTTTAAGATTTAACAGGTCTTCCCGCTAATTCGAAAGTATCATGCAGCGTTTCTACTGCCTTTACCATATTCTTTTCGTCAATTACGGTGGATACCTTGATTTCTGAAGTGCTAACCATTTTTATGGAAATTTCTTCTTGTGATAACGCTTCAAACATTTGCGCAGCTACCCCCGGATTAGATACCATTCCAGAACCAACAATAGAAACTTTTGCTAATTCCGATTCGTGCTTAACGGTATCAAAATGAAGCTGATCTTTGTTTTCTTCCAAAACAGCCAATGTACTGTTTAAATCCTGTGTCTTGATAGAAAAAGAAAGATCGGTCGTATTTTCATTTGTATTGCTTTGAATGATAATATCGACATTTATGTGGTTTTCAGCTAATTTCATAAAGATCGTTGGTAAGCTAGTCAAGGATTGAGGCAGACCTAACACAGCAACCCTTGTAATCTGATTTTCAAAAGCTATTCCCCTTACAACTAAATTATCCTCCATATTCGCTTCCTCCTCGATGATTGTTCCTGACTCCATTTCCATACTCGACCGTACCTCAAGAGGAATTTGATAATTCTTTGCAAATTCCACTGCTCTCGGGTGGAGCACTCCTGCACCTAGATTAGCTAATTCAAGCATTTCATCATATGAGATACAATCTAACTTTCTAGCATTTTTTACACATCTAGGATCCGTAGTAAAAACACCTGTAACATCTGTATAAATATCACATTTATCCGCTTTTAACGCCGCAGCTAAAGCAACTGCTGTCGTATCAGAACCACCGCGTCCTAAAGTTGTAATCTCGCCGCTTTCTGAGACTCCTTGGAAGCCTGCCACAACAACTACTTTGCCTTTCTCTATTTCCGCTAACACTCTAGCTGAGTCAATATCTAAAATTCGTGCATTCCCATGCACGCCTTCCGTTTGAATTCCTGCCTGCCATCCTGTAAAGGAAACAGCATCGTGTCCTAAATGCTGCAGTGCCATTGTTAATAACGAAATGGTTACTTGCTCTCCTGTTGTAAGAAGCATATCGATTTCACGCTTACTTGGGTTCGTTGTTACCTCACCAGCAAGCTTCACGAGCTCATCCGTCGTTTTCCCCATCGCCGAGACAACAACAACGACTTCATTTCCCCTTTCTTTCTCTTGTATAACACGCTTTGCAACATTACGGATTTTCTCTGCACTCCCTACAGAAGTACCACCAAACTTTTGGACTATTAATCCCATCTTATTCCCTTCTTTCATCCAGTCTTGCCTTGCCTCACTGTACAAAAAGCAATAAATGCAAAAAAGCAATGAGATTTCTATCTCATTGCTTTGGCGATTCAATGTATAAACAAAGAAAACAGCATGCACAGTAAGATAGCTCTCCAAGATTATTGTTAATCTTGACAGTCCGGCATTTATTCAATACAGAACCAGCAAAGAAAGGTATGAGTCCTCCCTTCACTTCGGCGATCCCCCTTTCAAAGTTCATCGCAGGAACTCATCTTCCTCCAAACTTTTACTAATGGTACTCGCACCTCTACCTTCACTTTAATCCAATATTATGGCTAACCTTGTATTTTAGTAGCCGTATATTAGTCTTGACCTTCTAAAGTGATAGTATATGAAATTTTTCTCATTATAACATAAAGCCTTTTTTGCTGACAATGCTATTCTTGAAGCTTTTCAAAAAGTGCCTCTGCCACGCCTGAAGGCAAGCCCAGCTCCTTGAACTGTTCGATACTAGCTTCCTTCATTTTCTTAACAGAACCAAAATGCTTTAAAAGCTGCTTTTTTCGTTTTTCTCCAATACCAGGAATATCATCCAACATAGACTGAAAAGCCGTTTTTCCACGTAATTGTCTATGAAAGGTGATAGCAAATCTATGAACTTCATCCTGTATCCTTTGGAGCAGATAGAACTCCTGGCTATTTCTTCCTAGAGGAATAATCTCAAGAGGATTTCCGTAGAGAAGCTGGGACGTTCGATGTTTCTCATCTTTCGCCAGGCCAGAAAGCGGAATGTCTAATCCTAATTCATTCTCCAGCACATCACGAACCGCTTCTATATGTCCTTTACCGCCATCAATAATAATAAGTTCCGGTAATGGCAAGTCTTCTTTGAGTGCCCTGGAATACCTTCTTCTTGTGACCTCTCTCATTGATTCATAATCGTCAGGCCCTTTAACAGATTTAATTTTATATTTTCTGTACTCCTTTTTAGCCGGCTTTCCATCTATAAAAACAACCATCGCAGATACCGGGTCAGTACCTTGAATATTAGAATTATCAAATGCCTCTATTCGATGCGGGGTATAGATTCCGAGTTGTTCGCCAAGCTGTTCAACTGCTTTGATCGTTCTTTGTTCATCCCTCTCAACAAGGGAGAATTTTTCCTTTAAGGCAATACTTGCATTTTTTTCAGCAAGCTTCACCAAATCCTTTTTTTGACCGCGTTTCGGTTTTAATACTTTTACATTTAATAAAGCTTCTGCCATTTCCTCATCTACATTCTCTGGCAAAAGAATTTCCTTCGGTTTGAAATGATTCACCTTATCATAAAATTGACCTAAAAACGTCAGGAATTCATAGTCAGGCTCATCATAAAAAGGAAACATTGAGACATCACGTTCAATCAACTTTCCTTGTCTGACAAAGAATACTTGCACACACATCCAGCCTTTATCATAGGCGTATGCAAATACATCCCGGTCGGTAAAGTCTGTTGTCGACATTTTTTGTTTTTCCATCGTTGCTTCAATATGTTGAATTTTATCACGATAATCCTTCGCCCGTTCAAAATCTAACTCTTCAGATGCCTTAAGCATTTTTTCTGAGAGTTCTTTCTTGATTTCTTTATAGCCGCCATTTAAGAATTTCGTTATCTCTTCTACCATTTCTTTATAGGTAGTCTCAGCAACCTCATTTACACAAGGAGCTAGACATTGACCTAGATGATAATATAAGCAGACTCTGTCAGGCAATGTCGAACATTTCCTTAGTGGATATAAACGATCTAACAATTTCTTTGTTTCGTTAGCCGCGGACACATTAGGATATGGACCAAAATATTTGCCTTTATCTTTTTTAACTTTTCTAGTTGTAATTAAGCGAGGATGTCTTTCCGCTGTCAATTTAATAAACGGGTATGTTTTATCATCCTTAAGCATGACATTATATTTTGGATCATGTTTCTTAATTAAATTTAATTCAAGAATTAATGCCTCTATATTTGAAGAAGTAACAATATATTCAAAATCCTCAATTTCACTAACCAAACGCTGTGTCTTGCCATCATGAGAACCAGTGAAATACGAACGGACACGGTTCTTTAATATTTTTGCTTTTCCGACATAAATAATCGTACCTTGCCGATCTTTCATTAAATAACAACCTGGTTGATCTGGGAGCAATGCTAATTTATTTTTAATAGTGTCGTTCACATTGATCTCCTCCTGTGTGCTGCCAATTGTAATAGAACATACTATTATAACATTTTAAACAGAAAAAAACCTCCCGGCAATGAATTGCCGGAAGGTTTTTGCTGGAATTTTATTATATATGTGAGTTTAAGCGTTCTTCTAAAGCTTCTTTTGGTTGGAAACCAACAACTTTATCAACAACTTCTCCATCTTTGATAACAAGAAGTGTAGGAATGCTCATTACTCCAAATTTAGCAGCTGTTTCTTGATTTTCATCGACATCAAGCTTAACGATCTTCACTTTGTCTCCCATTTCTGCATCTAATTCCTCTAAAACAGGAGCAATCATTTTACAAGGACCGCACCACGGTGCCCAAAAGTCTGCAAGTACCAGCCCTGCACTTGTTTCTGTTTGAAAAGTTTGGTCAGTTACATTTGTAATAGCCATGTTATACCCTCCTAAAATTATCAGCTATGGCCTTTACGCCTATGACCATAATGGCCTCCGACAAAAGGATTACACCTAATAAAAGCCTTAGCCTTCATCATGATTCTATACTACCGTAAGTATATCACCGATTTCAAACACATGGAAATAATTTGTTTCAACGTAATTTTTCCACATCGGTGTACTATTATTCATAAAAATAATATGTATAAGCAATGAACAACGGGCGGTAGAAGCCGCCCGTTGTTTTAGGAAAATTTAAGCATTAACCTTTAACTTTTTGAATTCTTCAGTAAGCATTGGAACTACTTCGAATAAGTCTCCAACAATTCCATAGTCTGCAACTTTAAAGATATTTGCTTCAGGGTCTTTATTGATTGCAACTATAACTTTTGAGTTAGACATACCTGCTAAATGCTGAATAGCACCAGAGATACCACATGCAATGTAAAGGTCAGGAGTTACCACTTTACCTGTTTGTCCAATTTGAAGTGAATAGTCACAATAGTCAGCATCACAAGCTCCACGAGATGCACCTACTGCTGCTCCTAAAACGTTTGCAAGTTCTTTTAATGGTTCGAACCCGTCAGCGCTCTTTACACCACGTCCACCAGAGACGATAATTTTTGCTTCTGATAGATCCACACCTTCGCTTGCCTTGCGAACAACTTCTTTAATGATTGAACGTAGATCTTTAATTTCAACAGATAATGAAGATACATCACCAGATCTTGATTCGTCTTTTTCTAATGGAGCAATGTTGTTTGGACGAACTGTTGCGAACACAAGACCGTCAGTGATAACCTTTTTCTCAAATGCCTTACCTGAGTAGATCGGGCGAGTAAACACGATGTTTCCGCCTGCTTCTTCAACTCCTGTTGCATCTGAAATAAGTCCTGATTCTAATTTCGCTGCAATTTTTGGCGAAAGGTCTTTTCCTAAAGAAGTGTGGCCAAATACAAGTCCTTCTGGCTGTTCTGATTCAATAACAGCTAGTAAGCCTTGAGCATACCCATCTGATGTATAACGAGCTAATTTTTCATCTTCTACAACAACCACACGGTCAGCACCATATTGGATTAGTTCCACTCCTAAACCGCTAACAGATTGTCCTAGTAAAACTCCAACAACTTCTCCGCCTTCTGCGACAGTTTTAGCTGCAGCAACCGCTTCGAAAGAAACGTTACGTAATGATCCATCACGGACTTCACCTAACACTAATACTTTTCTAGCCATTTTGATTTACCCTCCTGTGTTTTGTTATTAAAAGATCCGATAATCTATTAAACTACTTTTGCTTCTGAGTGAAGTAGTTGTACTAATTCTTTAACTTGGTCAGCAAGTTCACCTTCAAGCACTCGGCCTGCTTCTTTTTGAGCTGGAAGGAAAATTTCAATTGTCTTCGTTTTTGCTTCCACATCATCTTCTTCAAGATCTAGGTCATCAAGTTCTAACTCTTCAAGAGGCTTTTTCTTCGCTTTCATGATCCCTGGCAGAGATGGATAGCGAGGTTCATTTAAGCCTTGCTGAGCTGTTACTAATAATGGAAGGCTTGTCTCAATTACTTCTGAGTCACCTTCAACATCACGTACAACCGTAGCAGTAGATCCATTGATTTCTAGGTTTGTAATAGTAGTAATATATGGAATGCCGATTAATTCAGCAACACGCGGGCCAACTTGACCAGAACCGCCATCAATGGCAACGTTTCCACCAATGATTAAATCCGCTTCTTTATCCTTTAAGTATTCAGCAATGATCTTAGCTGTTGTAAATTGGTCACCATTTTCAATATCATCTTCAGTGTTAATTAAAACAGCCTTATCAGCACCCATTGCTAAAGCAGTACGTAATTGTTTTTCAGCCTCTTCATTGCCAACTGAAATAACTGTAACTTCTCCGCCTTGTGCATCGCGGACTTGAATAGCTTCTTCAATTGCATATTCATCGTAAGGGTTGATGATGAATTCTGCACCATCTTCTTTTATTTGTCCACCTGAGATCGCAATTTTTTCTTCAGTATCGAATGTTCTCTTCATTAATACGTAGATGTTCATGGTTTCCCCTCCTAAATATTCAAAACATTCTTCAATTATAAATTATTTTAATATATTTGAAAAGATATATATCAAATTGAATTTCAAAAATTTATAAAATTTAATTTTGTTAACGCTACCAATTAGCGTTATATTTTATTCTCCAGAAAACTTCGGCTCTCTTTTTTCAATAAAAGCGGAGATTCCTTCTTTTGCATCTTTCGACACAAATATTTCTCCAAAAAGCTTAGCCTCTTTTTTCACACCTTGATAATATTCTTCTGATTTTGAACAGTTTAATAGATCGATAGCTGCTTTTAAAGCCAGCGGACTCTTTCTAGCAATTTTCTTGGCCAGTGAATAAGCCTTATCCAACAATTCATTCTCTGGATAAGCATGATTGGCTAATCCATACTCTACTGCTTCAATGCCTGTGATAGGATCGCTGGTAAAAAGCATTTCAGCAGCTCTGGCCGTACCAACATATCGCGGAAGCCGCTGGGTTCCTGCAAACCCTGGAACTAATCCTAACTGCAGCTCTGGCAAGCCTAGTTTGGCATTTTCAGAGACGATACGAAAATGGCAAGCCATTGCGAGTTCCAAGCCGCCTCCAAGTGCTGCACCATGAATAGCTGCAATGATGGGTTTCGGGAATGTCTCCATCCTTTCAAATACATTCTGACCACTTTCTGCCAGCTTCGTAAAGTCAGAACCAGTCTGAATCGTTGTGAATTCTTTAATATCAGCACCAGCAGAGAAAAATCTCCCCTCGCCATGTATCAATACAACTCGAATATCCTGATTTGACTCGATTTCGTTCAAAACTGTATTTAACTCTTTGATTAACCCTGACGATAAAGCGTTCGCAGGGGCTCGATCAATCGTGATGGCTGCAATCATATCTTTGTAAGACCACTTTAAGTATTCCAATTCTGCACCTCCTTACTTTTCCGTTGCCACTCCCTTTAATAGCAATTGATGTACAGGTTTGGATAATGCCTGTAAATCATACTTTTGATCATTCATGACCCAGGTAGTTGCTGTTTCGTCCATCGTCCCAAAGATCATCTGCCTTGCCAGGCGAACATCGAGTTCAGGAGAGAACTCCCCATTTTCCTTCCCTTCAATCAGAATTTGATCCACCACTCCTAAATAACCTTTTAAAACATCATTTATTTTTAAACGGAGCTCTTTGTTGGATTGTCTCAATTCTAATTGCGTCACGATTGCTAAATGCGGATCTTGTGACAACATCTCAAAATGCATTTCAACCATCATTAATAATTTCTCTGCCGCTTTGTCTTTTCCTGCTAGATTTTGTTGAATTTTTTCTACAAAATTACCCATTTTTTCTTGGAAGAGGGAAATGAGTATATCTTCCTTGTTTTTAAAGTAAAGATAAATGGTCCCATCTGCAACTCCTGCCTGCTTAGCAATCTTAGACACTTGGGCTTGATGATAACCATTCTCTGCAATCGCAATAACAGCAGCATCAATGATTTGTTTGTACTTCGGCTTATTTTTTTTCATCCGTTTCCCTCCTCTCAAGAATTTTTGATTATGGACAGAATAAGGAAAGCTGTCCTTGATTATAAATAAATTAATGAATGAACCATCATTCATATTTTAATAATAGATTTAGATTGATAAACTGTCAAGAAATTATCACAAATTTTGCACTATATGTTATTATGCACATGTATTTGCTTTAGGACAAGACTAAATTTGCAAAAAAGAAAGAACCGCATGAAACGGGATTAAAAATTCAAGCTTTTTTTTCATCATCTTGTTGAGTTCTCTGTTTTTCCTCATCAACCAATGCCCTTCTTAGTATCTTTCCAACTGCCGTTTTAGGCAATTCATTTCTAAACTCATAGAGCCTTGGGACTTTGTATGCCGCTAGATGCTTCCTAGCAAATGCATCAAGCTCTTTTTCTGTTATGTCCGCACCTTCTTTTAAGACAATATAGGCTTTAACCGTTTCGCCGCGGTAAGGATCAGGGATTCCAGCAACCACCGCTTCCATAATATTTGGATGTTCATATAGAACTTCTTCAATTTCACGTGGGTATATATTAAAACCACCCGCAATGATCATATCTTTCTTCCGATCAACAACATAGAAATAGCCGCTTTCATCCATATAACCCAAGTCCCCTGTTAATAGCCATCCGTCCTTTAATGTTTGCGCTGTTTCTTCAGGTCTGTTCCAATACCCTTTCATAACTTGGGGACCTTTTATACAAATCTCACCAATTTCCCCTGGAGGCAATGGTTCCCCTGTATCTAATGAAAAAATCGCTGCTTCTGTATCAGGCCACGGTACACCAATACTGCCAGGAACTCGAGGCCGATCCCAGAGGAAGTTCGAATGGGTTACTGGAGATGATTCCGTTAAACCATATCCCTCAACTAACTTTCCACCTGTAATCTCTTCAAACTTCTGTTGTACTTCAACAGGTAATGGAGCGGAACCTGAAATGCATGAATGAATTGATGATAAATCGTATTTACCGATATCTGGATGATTAAGAAGTCCAATATACATAGTAGGCGCCCCTGGAAATAATGTTGGACGCTGCTTTTGAATTGTCTTTAAAGCCGCTTCCATATCAAATTTAGGCAGCAGTACCATCTTATATCCTTGGCGTACAGATAAAATGAGAACCGTTGTCATCCCATACACATGGAAAAACGGCAGAAATCCCAATACAATTTCTTTCCCACGCTGACATTTATAAAGCCAGGCCTCACACATTGCCGTGTTGGACACGAGATTTTTATGTGTAAGCATAACGCCTTTTGGAAAACCAGTTGTTCCCCCCGTATACTGGAGCAGGGCTAAATCTTCTTCAAAATCAAATGAAAGATCTTTTAGCTCTTTAGATGGCTGCTTCATGATTTCCATAAAAAGATGCTGATTACCTTCATGTTTCACTTGAACGGAGAAACCATATTGCTTTTTTTGAATAAAGGGATAGATCACGTTTTTCGGAAATGGAAGAAAATCCTTAATAGCGGTTACAAAAATATGTTCTAAGTCCGTCTGCTGCATTACTTTCATCACACGCGGGTAGAGAATATCTAATGTTATTATCATTTTCGCGCCGGAATCACTCATTTGGTACTGCAGCTCTCTCTCCATGTAAAGCGGGTTCGTCTGGACAACAATTCCACCTGCCATTAAAATTCCGTAGTAGCTAATCACAGATTGTGGACAATTAGGAAGCATAATGGCAACACGATCGCCTTTTTCAATACCTAACTCCTGCAGATAAGCTGCAAATTTTACTGCGTATCGGTACAAAGTTTTGTAATTAATTTCCCGACCCATAAAATGAATAGCAGCTTTATCCGGAAACTCTTCAGCGGTATATTTTAAATCATTTTGAATCGGTTCATTTCTGTAATTTAATGTATGTGGGATTTCTTCTGGGTAATGTTTAAGCCATGGTTTAGCTTCAGACATTGTAAACCCCCCGTTCTTAAATTTTTAGAACATTCAAACTGTTCTATCTTATTATAGTATAATAACCGTTTTGTGACAATCACAATCTTTTCAAATTCATATTCCCTTTATGTAGGACTAGTTCTTTTATTCAAGAAAAAAATCGCCCTTATGATAAGAGCGATACTTTTTAAAAAAGTATATTAACATTTTATTTTATACAAAGAACATTAAATAAATAATACCGATTACTACAAAACCTCCGCAAAGTAATAATAGGACTTTTGCCAGCTTTTCCAAAATGCCTCTCTCCTCACGAAATGTTAGCACCAATTACATATGACAAGCCAATTGAAATGACCATTGATATAAGACCAACTGCGCGGTTATCGTTTTGAATTTCTTTGTCAATATTGAACTTTGGTGTCAGAAACTCAAAAATAAAATAACCAATTAATAACAAAAAGAAACCGAAGCATCCCCAGCCAACCATCGTGAATAAAGAGTCATGGTGAGAAATTGAATGACGAAAAATGTTCGAAACACCAAAGATTTTCCCACCTGTCGCCATGGCCACCGCAATATTCCCCTTTTTGATTTCCTCCCAGTTACGATATCTTGTAACCAATTCGAAAACAGCTAAAAAAACAATCATGCAAAGAATGACCACACTATAATTTGCAGCTGTCAAGACGTATGAATTCTCCCAAAATGAGCTCATTGCTACTCTCCCTGTATTTATTTAAATTCTACTACCGTTACACCCGTTCCCCCCTCGGCAGCATCGCCAAAGCGGATTTTCTTAACAGAACGATGATTTCGCAAATATTCTTGAACACCCTGCCTCAAGGCACCTGTCCCTTTTCCATGGATCACAGAAACTCGAGGATAGCCAGCTAATAACGCATCGTCGATATATTTTTCCACTCTAAGAAGAGCATCCTCGTAGCGTTCTCCCCGCAAATCCAACTCTAAATTAACATGGAAGTCTCTTCCTTTAACAATCGCCATCGGCTTTGTTTCAACAGGCTTCTCACTTTTAATAAATTGCAGATCATCTTCCTTCACTTTCATTTTCAAAATACCAATTTGTACTTGCCATTCCTTATCAGCAGTTTTTTCAAGCAAATGTCCTTTTTGGTCAAAGCTTAATACTTTCACTTCATCTCCCGGTTTAAAAACATGCTTGTTCTTATTTACTGCGGACGTTTTTTTCTTGCCGCTCTGCTTTGGCACCGCTTCTTCTAAGCGTTTTTTCGCTTGAATCAGTTCATGCTCTTTTATTTCGGCATCCTTTTCCAATTTCATCTTTCTAAGCGAACGAATGACATCTTCTGATTCATGTTGGGCTTTTTCAATGATCTGTGCTGCTTTTGTCTTGGCTTTTTCTAAAAGTGAATCTTTCTGATCGTAATATTCAACCAATTGCTTCTGTAAATCCTTATGGAGCTTCTCGGATTGTTTTAACAGGTCATGAGCTTCTGTTAACTCTAATTCCGCTTGCTTTTTACTCTCTTCTAATGCGGCAATCATACTTTCTACCTCGTTTGTATCTGCACTGATATACGATCTTGCAGCTTGTATCACACTTTCTTTCAAACCAAGTCTTTTAGAAATTTCAAAGGCGTTACTTCTTCCAGGCACCCCTATTAATAGCTTATAGGTCGGGCTTAATGTATCAATATCAAATTCTACACTCGCATTAATGACACCTTCCCTGTTATACCCATATGCTTTTAATTCCGGATAATGGGTAGTAGCTATAACCCTTGCGCCTCTTTTGTACACCTCATCTAAAATGGATATTGCCAGCGCAGCTCCCTCTCCAGGGTCTGTTCCAGCACCCAGCTCATCAAAGAGCACTAAACTTCTAAAATCAACTTTATTTAAAATATCGACAATGTTAACCATATGTGAGGAGAAGGTACTCAAACTTTGCTCAATCGATTGCTCATCCCCAATATCAGCATAAACCGAATCAAAAACAGCCATTTCCGATCCATCTAGAGCAGGAATTTGTAAGCCGGCCTGAGCCATTAAGGTACATAATCCAACTGTTTTTAATGTTACAGTCTTCCCCCCTGTATTTGGACCAGTTATGACAATCGTTGAAAAATCTTTCCCTAGAAAGATATCGTTCGGAACGACTTCGTTTATTGGGATTAGCGGATGTCTCGCTTTATATAACGCAATGATTCCATCTTGATTCATTTTTGGTTTGGTCGCCTTCATGCTTTTTCCAAAGCGTGCTTTGGCGAACATAAAATCAAGCTTGCCAAGTACATCTACAATCACTTCTAATTCATTGCGATTTTCTCCTACAGTATTCGATAGTTCAATTAAAATTCTTTCAATCTCCTGCTGCTCTTTAACACGAATACCTTGAAGTTCATTATTTAGTTGAACAATTGCTTGCGGTTCGATAAATAATGTTTGACCTGAGGAACTCTGATCATGAATAATTCCCCCATAATGCCCTCTGTACTCCTGCTTTACCGGAATAACGAAGCGATCATTTCGAATGGTAATAATCGCATCAGACAGCATTTTTTGTGCACTAGAAGAACGGATCATGCTTTCCAGCCGTTCTCTGACCCTTGCTTCCCTCGTTCTCAATTGATTCCGAAGCGTTCTTAAGCTATCACTTGCAGAATCTAAGACAGCTCCGTTATCATCAATGGCCATCCGGATCGATTCCTCTAAGTCAGACAGCACAATAATTCTATCTGCAAATTCAAGCAATATTGGAATTTCGATTTCCTCTTCAGCCAAGTCTTCTATAAACCTTCTCATCATCCGGCTCGCATGAATCGTGCTTGATACTTCGTTCAGTTCTTGTGGACTTAGCATTCCTCCGATTGAAGCACGTTTGACATGGGGCCTAATATCAAATATCCCTCCAAGCGGAACGTTCCCCTTTAATCTGATGACCAGGGCCGCTTCATCTGTTTCCTCTTGCATCCGAACAACTTCTTCAAAATTAACTGACGGCAAAAGTTCCGTTACGAGGCTTCTCCCTAACGAGGACGATACATATCCTTGCAGCAGTTCTTTTACTTTTAAAAATTCTAATACTTTTAATACTCGTTCTTGCATGGAGAACAACCCTCCCAATTCTCTATTATGCAACTTCTCTTAGAAGCATCTGTATATTAACGATTGTGTAAAAATTCAAGCAGCTCTTCTGCTGATAATGCGTTCAACACAGATGTTCTTTTAAGCCAGCCTTTTTTTGCTGCTGCTACACCAATTTCCATATGTATAAGTGTATCCATTTTATGTGCATCCGTGTTGATAACAATTTTAACTCCCATCTCCTGTGCTTTGCGAAGATGTTCAGAAGCTAAATCAAGACGATTTGGATTCGCATTTAATTCTAATGCGGTATTCGTTTCCTTCGCAAGCTGTATGAGTTGGTCAATATCCACGTCGTACCCTTCTCTTTTTCCAATTTTCCTTCCTGTCGGATGAGCAATGATATCAACATGAGCATTGATTAAGGCAGTTTTAAGCCTTCCCATGATTTTCTCTCTCGGCTGTGAAAAGGATGAATGAATGGAAGCAATGACAATATCCAATTCCTCAAGGAGGTCATCATCATAGTCTAACGTACCATCTGGCAGAATATCCATCTCCACGCCTGATAAAATGGTTATATCATCATATTTTTGATTTAAAGCCTTAATTTCTTCCTTTTGTTTCTTCAACCTTTCAACTGATAATCCATTCGCTACCTTTAAAAACTTAGAATGATCCGTTATCGCTAAGTATTTGTAGCCTCTAGCTCTGCAAGCTTCCACCATTTCGACAATCGTATGCGCCCCGTCACTCCACGTTGAATGCATATGGAGATCTCCATTAATATCTTCTATTGATATTAATTCAAGTTCGGGTGAGTAATGATCTACCTCACTGCCATCCTCCCTCAATTCCGGAGGGATAAATGGCAGTCCAAAATGCCGATAAAACTCCTCTTCACTTGAAAAAGTCAGGATTTCTCCCGTTTCTATCTGTTCTACACCATACTCACTTATTTTTTCACCACGTTCTTTTGCCAGCTGTCTCATTCTTACATTATGATCCTTTGATCCGGTAAAATGGTGGAGCGTTGTAGCAAATTCAGCAGGCTTTACAAGCCGGAAGTCTACCGATACATCGTAGTCTAACTCAAAGACAACCGATACTTTCGTATCACCAGCAGCAATTGTCTCCTTTATACCTGATAGTTTTAACAACTGCTCTTTTACATTTGAGGGATTTGTCGTTGCGATGATAAAATCTAAATCTTTTACTGTTTCTCTCATTCTTCGCAGTGATCCTGCTCTAGAAAAGCTTTCAATGTCTTCCATGTCCTTTAAGATTTCCTCAATCTTTTCAGCCACCGGAAGCATATATGCTAATGGGAGCCTCTCAGGTCTCGATCCTACTTGCTGGATCGCAGCTAAAATTTTTTCCTCTGTTTTCTTTCCGAAACCAGTAAGACCTTGAACTTTTTTATCCAAACACGCTTGCTTTAAATCATCTACATTCTCAATTCCCAGCTCTTTATAAAGCTTAGCGATCTTCTTGCCGCCCAGTCCAGGAAGCTGCAGCAGCAGAATTAATCCTTTTGGAACCTCCTGTTGCAATTCCTTTAAAACAGACGATGTACCCGTTTCGATAAACTCTTCTATTACTGCAGCCGTTCCTTTGCCTATCCCAGGAAATTTCGTAAAATCACTAATTTCTGTTATGCTATGTTCATCAGCTTCTAAGGCATTAGCAGCCTTTCGAAAAGCTGCTATTTTAAAGGAGTTTTCACCTTTTAACTCTAAATAGACCGCAATACTTTCTAATAACCGAACAACATCCTTTTTGTTAACAGTCACCATGAACACCAACCTTTTTATCACAGGTTAACGGACGATTATACTTAAGCGCTCTTCTTAATAATAGAAAGAAGCAGCCGTCCATTTATTTTTTATATCCTTATTAGTTTATAACAATGTTTCATCTTTCATTATGAAGCCTATTCTATTATACGAAACAACGTCTAAAAAGTTTTGAAAAAAGAAAACTTCTCTTATTCAGAGAAGTTTAGGAATTACTATAATTAATCCAAATCTCTTTAAACTGTTCAGAAAAAAATGGTGTATGTTCGACAATTAATGCTGCACCAATTGAATGACCTATTGCGCTCTGTACTGCATCGATTGGCAGGAGTGCAGCTATGAATAATAGAATAAATAATAATAAATAAACTTCAAGAAAGCCTAATATACCGCCAGCCCAAATATTTAAGGTCTTCAAGATTGGTAAACTTGCAACAAAATCAAGCATACTACCAATTATCTGCAGCAAAATTTTGGCCGCAAAAAAAATCACGACAAATGCAATGGCGCGATAGTAAGCACTTTCTAAATTTCCATTGTCTAAAAGAAGCTGGAAGGTAGAATCACTGCCAAAATTGGGATATGGAATCCAAAGTGTAAGCTTGTCTGCTAATTCGTCATAGTATAGATAAGAAACGATGAATGCGATAATAAAGCCTACAAAATGTATGAGCTGGAGGATAAAACCTCTTTTTAGTCCAACTAAAAATCCGAATACTAAAATGATAAAAATGGCGAAATCTAGCATGACTTTTTCAGTCCTTTACTCTTTTTAATTCGCTTTCAAGCCGTTCAAGTTCGTCTTTCATTTTAATATAATCATTAACGGCATTGACTGCAGTTAGCACGGCTAACTTACTCGTATCGAGTGAAGGATTCTTGGAGCTAATTTCACGCATTTTTTGATCAACCATTGAAGCTACAAGTCGAACATGGCTGGAACTTTCCGAGCCAATGATTACATAAGTTTGTCCAAAAATATCAACAGTTGTGCGCGATTTTTGTGCTTCTGACAATCCGGTTGCCCCCCATCAAATGAATCCTATTCACTATGATAACATGAACCTTTTTGAGTGAAAAGTCTAATGATGTCAAAAGAAATCAGATTTAGGAAAAATTTGTTAGATAAACGAAGTGGAGTGTGAAACGATGAGTAACGTAGTTATTAAAACATCTATTAATGAAATTGAAAAAATGAAGAATCATTATAAAGCCTTCCTAGGAACAAAAGTGCCGCCAGGTGGTATATTTACAGCAAAAACAGCAAACTGTACGGTAACTGCTTATAAATCTGGTAAAGTCTTATTTCAAGGTGCAGGCAGCACCAATGAAGCAGGTCTATGGGGGAAACTTGAAAATGAAACCTCCAGCAAATCACCTAAAAAAACAAAGGCACCCGCTAATAACCTTCCGGCAAACTTTGAATCTCTATCGGTTGTTGGATCAGATGAAGTCGGAACGGGTGATTACTTCGGTCCTATTACAGTGGTGGCAGCTTATGTTAAAAAAGAAAACATTCCGCTTCTAAAAGAACTTGGCGTTAAGGACTCAAAAAACTTAAATGACCAAAAGATCTCAGAAATTGCAAAGCAAATAAAAGAAGTTATTCCATATAGTCTATTAACCTTGCATAACGAGAAATACAATTCATTGCAGCAGTCTGGAATGTCGCAAGGAAAGTTAAAAGCACTCCTTCATAATCAAGCACTCGGACATGTGTTAGATAAAATTCAACCTGAAAGACCAGAAGCGATCTTAATTGACCAGTTCGCAAAAGAGGAAGTCTACTATCAATATTTAAAAGGGAAAAAGAATATCGTAAAAGAAAATGTCTACTTTAGCACAAAAGCTGAAGGAGTCCACCTATCTGTAGCTGCAGCATCGATTTTAGCACGCTATGCATTTGTCCAGCATTTTGAAAACCTTTCAAAGAAAGCAGGTTTTACCTTGCCGAAAGGAGCTGGCCCGCAAGTCGACAAGGCAGCTGCTAGATTAATTAAAGAGAAAGGGGAATCCGTACTCCCGCAGTTTGTGAAGCTGCATTTTGCCAATACGGAAAAAGCTTTAAGGCTTGTTAAGTAAGCAGCTTTCCCATTCATTCAAATAAAAGGAGGGAACTATGAGACAGTTCCCTCCTTTTCATGATTATCCTCTTAAAACTGCGCCTGCTTTTTCTTCTACTGCATGTAACACTTTATCATGAACTTTTGTTACTTCTTCATCTGTGAGTGTTTTTTCAGGGTTGAAATATCGCAATGAGAAGGCAATTGACTTTTTGCCTGGCTCCATATGCTCCCCTTCGTACAAATCAAAGACTTTTGCTTCTTTTAATAGAGAACCGCCAGCTTCTTTGATAATGCTTTCCAATTCTCCTGCTGCTTTCCCTTGATCCACGACAAGAGCAATGTCTCTTGTAATAGATGGATATTTCGGGATTGCCTCGTATTGAAGCGGAGATACATCCGCTGTCAAGATAGCCTCAAGTAACAATTCACATACATATGTTTCTTTTAAATCAAGTTCTTTTTGTACAGTTGGATGAACTTGACCGATAAAGCCTATTTTTTTGCCTGATAAATAAATTTCTGCTGTTCGTCCCGGATGAAGACCTTCAATAGCAGTTTGACGATATTCTACTTCTGTTTGAAGTCCGAGCTTAGCAAACATTCCTTCAAGAATTCCTTTTAATACGAAGAAGTCTACTTCCTTCTTTTCACCCTGCCATTGATGGAGATTCCACAAACCTGTAATTGCTGCAGCCATATGCTCACGTTCTTCAGGTTGTTCTTCGTTTCCTTTTCCTAAAAAGACTGTCCCTATTTCATATACTGAGACGGAATCATTTTGACGAGCAAGGTTATATTTTACTACTTCTAGCAGCTGTGGAAGAATGCTTAAGCGAAGCTTGCTTCGATCCTCACTCATCGGCATAGCTAAAGCAACTGGTTCACGTTGTTCGAGAGCGTATTGAGCCGCTTTCGCCTCACTTGTTAAAGAATAAGTTACCGCCTGGAAAAGACCCGTTCCTTCTAAATACTTGCGGACAACTCGACGCTTTTGCTGATAAGCAGAAAGTTTCCCCGGTGTTGAAGCACCAACTGGCAATGTTTTAGGAAGATTATCATAGCCGTACAGACGCGCTACCTCTTCAATTAAGTCTTCTTCAATCGTGATATCGCCGCGGCGCGTTGGAACAGTCACTGTAAAGGTCTCATTATCAGAAGTAACTTCAAAGCGTAGTTTTTCAAAAATGCTGATGACTTCATCTGCCGTGATCGTTGTTCCAATCACAGAATTAATTTTCTCTAATGTGATCGACACTACCGCCGGTTCTACTTTCAATGTATCCACTTCAACGGAACCTTCTAAAATTTCTCCGCCAGCATACAAGGCAAGCATTTCTACTGCTCTTTCAGCTGCTAGCCGTACACGGTTCGGATCAATGCCTTTTTCATAACGAGAGCTTGCTTCACTTCTTAAACCATGATCTTTTGAAGCCCCTCTAATCGTCAAACCTTTAAAATACGCTGATTCAAGCAGGACCGTTGTCGTATCAGACTGCACTTCAGAGTTGGCGCCGCCCATTACACCCGCAAGCGCTACTGGTTCAGAACCATTAGTGATCACAAGATGGTCCTCTGTAAGTGTTCTTTTAGCGTCATCTAATGTCACGATTTCTTCTCCGTTTTTAGCACGGCGGACCAAAATTTCTTTTGAGCCAAGACGATCATAATCAAAAGCATGAAGAGGCTGACCGTATTCTAATAACACGTAATTCGTGATATCAACGACATTATTATGCGGACGGATTCCAGCTGCCATTAATCTTCCTTGCATCCATAATGGGGAAGGACCAATTGTTACATTTTTGATTACTTTTGCCACATAAAGAGGATTATCTTCATTTGCTTCTACAGTGACTTTAATATAATCAGAAGCTTTTTCTGAAGTTGTTTGAACTTCTGGATTTGGCAATTTTACATCTCTTCCTAAAATCGCTGCCACTTCATAGGCAACTCCAAGCATGCTTAAGCAATCGGCTCTATTTGGCGTTAATCCAAGCTCTAGAACTTGATCATCTCTGTTTAATTCAGAAATCGCATCTTCCCCAACGGTAACGTTTCCTGGGAAAACAAAGATTCCTTCAGAGTATTCTTTTGCAACGAGCTTTGTTTCCACCCCAAGCTCCTGAAGGGAACAAATCATCCCGTGTGATTCTTCACCGCGAAGCTTTGCCTTTTTAATCTTAAAGTTTCCTGGCAGCACAGCGCCCACTTTTGCAACTGCAACCTTTTGTCCTTTATCGACATTAGGCGCACCGCAAATGATTTGTACAGGCTGATCTTCGCCTACATCAACTAAACATTTATTTAATTTGTCAGCATTCGGATGCTGTTCACGCTCTAGTACGTGACCAATGACAACTCCCTTGATGCCTTCATTTAAAACTTCCACACCTTCTACTTCTATTCCGCTCTTTGTGATCTTCTCTGCAAGTTCATCTGCTGTGACTCCTGTTAAGTCCACATATTCTTGCAGCCATTTATAGGAAACAAACATGTAAAAATCCTCCTTTATTGTCTAGCTCCACTTCTGATTATTATTCGTGCATTGAAAATTGTTTTAAGAACCGGATATCGTTCGTGTAGTAATGTCTAATATCATCCACACCGTATTTCAGCATCGCGATTCTCTCAGGTCCCATTCCAAAAGCAAAACCTGTATATTTTGTAGAATCATAGCCGGCCATTTCTAAGACATTTGGGTGTACCATCCCAGCACCTAAGATTTCAATCCAGCCAGTGCCTTTACATACATTACAGCCGTGTCCCTTACAAATTTTACAAGAGATGTCCATTTCAACCGATGGCTCTGTAAACGGGAAGAAGCTAGGACGAAGGCGAATTTCACGGTCATCCCCAAACATTTTTTTCGCAAATACATCCAAAGTACCTTTTAAATCACTCATTCTGATATTTTCATCGACAACAAGACCCTCAATTTGCATAAATTGGTGAGAATGAGTCGCATCATCGTTATCGCGGCGATATACTTTACCTGGACAAATGATTCTAACCGGTCCTTTTCCTTCATTTTTCTCCATTGTTCTAGCCTGCATTGGAGAAGTATGCGTACGAAGAAGAATTTCTTCTGAAATATAGAAAGAATCCTGCATATCACGTGCGGGATGTCCTTTTGGCAAGTTCAACGCTTCGAAATTGTAATAATCCTTTTCAACCTCTGGTCCCTCAGCGATTGTATAACCCATCCCAATAAACAAATCTTCAATTTCTTCAATGATACGAGTAAGCGGGTGATGATTTCCGCTATTTACAGGACGGCCTGGAAGTGTAACATCAATCGTTTCTGAAGCTAGTTTCTTTTGCACCGCTTCTTCTTCAAGCACCTTTTGTTTTTCCTCAATGCCGGATGAGATAATATCTCTCACTTCGTTTGCTAAAGCTCCCATTTTCGGACGTTCTTCAGCTGAAAGCTTGCCCATTCCTTTTAATACTTCTGTAATAGGCCCTTTCTTACCTAAATAGGACACACGAATTTCATTTAATTCTTTCAGATCAACTGCTTTTTGCACAGCTTCTAACGCTTCTTGCTGCAGCTCTTTTAATCGTTCTTGCATGTCTTCATCTCCTTCATGATTTGCGATTTTTTTTACAAAAATAAAAAAACCTCTATCCCAGAAAGGGACGAGGTTTTGAATTCGCGGTACCACCCTAATTAGCACACCAGTTATGAAAACTTCGTTGTGCTCACTTCATTATGATAACGGCTCAGGAAGCCGATACATCTTTACATTTCTAGGTTTAGAAATGGTCCCGATGCCAACTCAGGAGGTGAACTTCACTTACTTTCTACAATAAAAATGCTTTCAGTCTAAGGCATTTTCTCCCTAAAAAGTTCGGGTAAGCTACTTTTCTCCGTCAATGTTTTTGAATATGTAATTAACGCTGTTTATTATAGTACATTCCTTTCCTAGTTTCAAATGGATTATGCCTATTTTTTACCCTTTTAAATAAAAAAGCAAGATTCCTGCAGCAACCGCAACATTTAGGGATTCACTTTTCCCAAGGATCGGAATATATAAATTGCCGTTCGTTACAGCAAGCATTTCTTTATTGACTCCTTCTCCTTCATTTCCTACCAATAAAGCAAATTGAGAGGATGGAGAGATTTCCTTATAGGACTGACCATTTTCCAAAGCCGTCCCATAGACAGGAATATTTAATTTTTGAAGTGTTTCTATCCACTGAAACAAATCTCCTCTGATAACTGGCAGGTGAAAATGGCTTCCCTGTCCTGATCGCAAGACCTTCGGATTGTATATATCTACACTTCCATGACCGACGATGACAGCATCGATTCCAGCAGCATCTGCTGTTCGAATCATCGTCCCCAAATTACCGGGATCTTGAACAGAATCAATTAACAAAAAGCTTTTGCCTTCGATATTCGTTATATCAGATTTTTCTCCCTCACATACCGCGAAGATTCCTTGCGGCGTTTCCGTATCAGACAATTCTTTTATAATTTCGTTTGTGACTGTCGTGACAGGGGTAGATCCGAAATCCCATCTCTGGGGCATTTCTGATTCTTCACTTATAATCAAATCCAGCACCTTGTTTGCTGCCAATGCTTCTTCAACAAGATGAAATCCTTCAATGAGAAAGGTTCCTGTTTTATCACGTTCTTTTTTCGTTAAGAGCTTTTTCCATTGTTTAACTTGCGGATTTTTTGCAGACTGTATGTACTTCACCTTTGCTACTCCTTTACTTTCTCTTGCGTTTTCTTATTATAGCTTAACCGATATACATAATAAATCCAAAAATTGAAAACCTATATAAAGAAGACTTCCATCAGTCGCGGTTTTGTTCATCCCACTGATGGTTAGTCGCACTTATCGGACCTCTACAGGCAGTTAGGTGTCTTACTGCCTGTTGAGGTGGGATAGAGAAGTAAACTAAATAAGGAGTGTTTCTTTTATGAACTTAAACCTTCGAAATGCTATTGTTCATAATGTTTCTGGTAATACTCAAGACGAATTACGAGATACCATCGTCGATGCCATTCAAAATGGGGAGGAAAAAATGCTCCCTGGTCTTGGCGTTCTTTTCGAGATCATCTGGAATAACTCTAACGAAGAAGATCGTAAAGAAATGCTTGATGCTCTAGAAAGTGGATTAAAATAAGAATGCGCAAAAAGAACCTCAAGCGTCATGCTTGAGGTTCTTTTCTTAATCGAAAACCACTTTATTTACCGCTTCTTGGTCAAGGCGCTTAACTACTTCAACAATAAGCTTTACTGCATTTTCATAATCATCACGATGAAGCATAGCAGCATGAGAATGAATATAACGAGTAGCGATCGTAATAGCCAGTGTCGGAGCTCCTTGATGTGATAAATGGATGGAACCAGCATCCGTTCCCCCGCCAGGAATATGATCGAATTGATACGGAATATCTAATTCATCGGCAACTCCCGTCACAAAATCCCTCAATCCTTTATGTGATACCATTGATGCATCATAAAGGATAATTTGCGGCCCTTTCCCCATTTTACTTTTTGCTTCTTTTTCCGAAATGCCTGGAGTATCGCCTGCGATTCCCACATCAACAGCAAATCCAATATCCGGCTGAATCACTTGAGCTGCAGTCTTTGCGCCGCGCAAACCAACTTCTTCCTGAACTGTTCCTACTCCATACACGATATTTTGATGATCCGTTTCTTTTAACTGCCTTAAAACATCAATGGCGATGGCACAGCCAATTCGATTGTCCCAGGCCTTAGCAAGAAGCATTTTTTCATTGTTCATTACGGTAAATTCAAAATAAGGCACAGCCATATCCCCTGGTCTTACTCCCCATTCCTCTGCTTCCTCACGGCTGGAAGCACCAATATCAATGAACATATCCTTAATATCAACAGGCTTTTTGCGTGCCTCCGGCGATAAAATATGAGGCGGTTTTGAACCGATTACCCCTGTCACATCTCCTTTACTTGTTACAATCGTCACACGCTGTGCAAGCATAACTTGCGACCACCATCCTCCTACCGTTTGGAAGCGAAGAAAGCCTTTATCAGTGATTTGTGTAATCATAAATCCAACTTCATCGAGATGGCCTGCCACCATAATTTTTGGCCCGCCTTCTTTTCCAACCTTCTTTGCAATCAAACTGCCTATCCCATCATTCGTCACTTCATCCGCAAATGGAGTTATGTATTTTTTCATGACCTCTCTCGGTTCACGTTCATTTCCCGGAATCCCTTTTGCATCGGTCAGGCTTTTGAGCATTGTTAATGTTTCATCCATTTTAGCCATTATTTCGACTCCTTTATTTAAAAGTAATGGTCATCCATATGATAGCGAATACCTGATGAAATGTACAAAAATTTACCTAGTATCCATCTTGCTGCCTTTTATAATTTACTTCATTTTTTTTAATATATGCTTCTTTAATATCTTCATCCTTGAATCCTAGCAAACTGGCTAAAAATAAATAATCCTCAAACATTTTTTTATATGCTTCCACTGTTCTTTTTTTACGAAAGTGCTGTACCGATTCGTATACAGTTAAAAATTGCTCCGTCATGGTACACTCTTTGGAATGCCTGCTTGAGATCACTTCTATTTTTTCAAAACCGCAGTTCAGCCCCAAAGAAACCATAAAATGAATCCCATCCACAAATTCCTCTAAGATGACTTCTTGAGGGGATGGGGATTTTAAGCTCCAAAATTTAAAACTGCGAGTCTCATTTGCTAGTTCGCCAATTTCCACCAACAGCGCTAACACTTTCTGATCAAATAAGTCACTCTGTTCTAATCCATGCTTTTTTTCGATATGTTGATCCAAACCCTTTTGCATTTTGAAAATTTCCTGTAACTCCACCCTTTTCACCAGCCCTTTTTTTCTCTATTCTAAAGAAAGTTACTAAAAAAATAAATGACTGAAACTTTTTCTCGTTTGAATCGTAAATAAGGAAAAGAGATGTGGAGGATATTTGATCATGATGTTTATACGATTTCTTTTATTTGCCGTTATCATTTTTTTAATATACAGCGCTATCAAATATTTACTGAATCCAAAACGAAAACTCGAACTTGCGCATGAACAGAAGCAATTTTATTTTCTAGATTATAAAAACGACGTTAGAAAAAATTTCCATCTCACTTATAAAGGAGTTCTATTTGAAGGAGAGAAATATTTAGGTACAACTGAAAATGCTTTTGAAGTTGTTTCCGTTTTTATATGGCCTCAACGAGTAGAGGCACTCAATGGTTTAGTAAGAGAAGACTTTGAGTTTATCGAGAAAAAGGTACTTGAATTGTATCCAAATGCCAAAATCGACTGGAAGAGCCCTATTCATGAATTTTTGAAAAAAGACCATGAAACAAAGTCCCCTTTCTCCAAAATTGACAACTAAAATTACTTTGAATAGGATAATAAATAGATAATATAAAATATTCTAAAAAAACACTTTTTCACTAAAGTGTTTTTTGTTTACTTGAATTTTAACAATTTATTGTATTTTTCCAAAAAACAATATAAAATTATTATTATAGTACAGTACTAAATTATATTATTGTAAGATAACAGGGAGGGGTTTTTCATGGGGGAAAGACTTCAGCTTTGGTCGAATAAATTGTGGGATATGCATGACCAAACAAAAAGACTTTTATCATTTTCCCTAGGTACTCCATCCACAAAAGTGGGCGGCAGTACGACAGCAAAAGAAACAGCAAGTCCTCAACCAGAGAACAGTCCAAGAAGAAAAAGAACAAGGGGACAATCCATAGGACTGTGGTTAGGACCAATTTTATTTTTATTAACATTGTTATTTTTATCACCGGAAGGGATGACAAAGGAAGCCCTTGCTGTCTTGGCAAGCACCCTTTGGATAGCAACTTGGTGGATTACGGAGGCATTACCGATTCCAGTTACATCACTGCTTCCTATTATTCTATTTCCGTTAACAGGTGCAGTTGAAGGCGGCGTTACAAGTGCATACGCAGATAACACCATTTTCCTCTTTCTAGGCGGATTTGTGGTAGCGATTGCATTGGAAAAATGGAACTTGCATCGCCGAATCGCATTAAACATCCTTTTGGTTGTTGGAACGAGTACAAACCGCATCATTCTTGGCTTTATGGTAGCTACCGGATTTCTATCCATGTGGATTTCCAATACAGCAACTGCGATGATGATGATGCCAATCGCATTATCCATTATTACACATGTAAATGATTCATTAGCAAACTCAAAAGAAAAAGAAAAGAATTTTGGAAAAGCGGTCTTACTGGCAGTAGCTTATTCTGCTTCAATTGGAGGTCTTGCCACTCTAATCGGGACACCGCCAAATACCATTTTTGCCGGAGTTGTAAAAGAACTATACGGTATTGATATTTCATTCGCAAAATGGATGATTTTCGGTGTACCAATTACGATTGTACTCCTTTTCGCCTCATGGTATTACTTAGTTAAGATTGCATTCCCAATGACAGTAAAAGAATTACCAGGAGGGAAAACGGTCATCCAAGAACAGAAAAAAGATCTTGGAAATATGAGCTATGAAGAAAAAGTAATAGCTGTTGTATTTGTTGCAACCGCACTCGCTTGGATTACAAGAACTTTCATCTTAAATTCATTTCTTCCAGGACTTGATGATACGATGATTGCGATTGCAGCTGCCGTTGTTCTTTTCCTTATCCCATCAAAAAATTCAAAGGATGGAAGATTGCTAAACTGGGGAGATTCCAAAAAAATTGACTGGGGAGTATTATTACTCTTCGGCGGCGGTTTAGCCATTGCAAAAGGCTTCAAAGATACTGGTCTTGCTCAATGGATCGGGGAACAATTGAATGTCCTGCAAGGAGTACAGTTAATTCTTATCATTGGAGCTATTGCACTGATTGTTTTATTCCTAACAGAGATTACTTCTAACACTGCAACAGCAACGATGATGTTTCCAATCATGGCTTCGCTGGCATTATCCTTAGATGTTCATCCGTACGCATTAATGGTAGCCGCAGGAGTCTCAGCTTCATGTGCATTTATGCTTCCTGTTGCTACTCCGCCAAACGCTGTTGTATTTAGCAGCGGGCAGATTAGAATTAATGATATGGTAAAGGCAGGATTTTGGATTAATATCTTTTGCGTCTTCATCATTACCCTGTTCGCGTACTATTTCTTACCAATAGCTTGGGGAATTGATATCACGGTCTTCCCTGAGGCCTTAAAATAAGATAAGCAAACCGGATTCCGTTTAAACGGATCCGGTTTCTTTTTTCCTTCTGTTTAAGCCGGAGCTTTGAAGAACTCCCGCCATTTTATAATCGTAACTTTTTCACGAAGAATGTACACTAGTACAGTTATAGAAAACAGGATGATGACAATCATTGATGGCGTAAAACGACTAATAAACTCCCCAAAGACCGTATAAAAAAACGCCAACGGAAGGTTGCTCACTATAGATGTCTTCATATAATCTTTAAAATTTCTCTGTCTTTCTAATAAGCAAAAATTTAATAAATGATAGTGTATAAACGGAACTAAGCGCAGCACAGCAATCTGTCCCGTAGTAAGGTTCCGATATTCACCAAACCACTTTTTCTTGATAGAAGATAATTTTTGATGAGTTTTTGGGGCTTTGCACAGGATCAGATAAAATAATAAGCTGCTAAAGAATAGGCCAATCAGCGAATAGACCGTTCCTGCGGTAGTTCCAAATAAAACTCCGCCAGCCATACAAATGACTACAACTGGAACGAATAAAAACTGTCTAAAGATATGAAATAAAATAAAAACGAGAGGTGCCAAAATTCCGCCGGTTTCCGCGATTATGAAGAGCAATGCTAACTGCTCATCCAAACCATCACCTTCTTTTGCTTTTAGATTCTAGTTGCTTATTAACAAGCTTATAGAAAATATACAGCATTATGACACATTAATTTTAAATAAGGCAGTCCACCTTTTATATGAAGAGATAAACAATGACCGCTAACTCGGCTATAGTGAGTGCCGGCAATCCCCATTTAAACTGATTATGTTTTGTTTTGTGCCTGAACCATTTCATTCCAGCAAAAGCTCCTAACGCTCCTCCAATGAAGGACACCGTCCATAAAGTTCTTTCTGAGATACGGTACTCATTACGCCTTGCTTTTCTTTTATCTATGTACATTAAAGACAGTGCAATCCCATTGATCACCAGGATATACGCAATAAAATATGTAGACATTTTAAGTGTTCCCCCTAAAAGAATAAGAGCCACTCTCATTGAGAATGGCTCTAGTAGTTAAGAAAGTCAATTACTTTCCTAAGTTCATTTTAGCAACAGATGCTAATTCAGCAAATGCTTTTTCATCATTTACTGCTAAATCAGCAAGCATTTTGCGGTTTACTTCGATACCAGCAAGGCTTAATCCGTGCATTAAACGGCTGTAAGAAAGACCGTTCATACGAGCAGCTGCATTGATACGAGTAATCCATAGCTTACGGAAGTCGCGCTTCTTCTGGCGACGATCACGATAAGCATACATTAATGATTTCATTACCTGTTGATTTGCAACTTTATATAATGTATGTTTTGAACCAAAATAACCTTTAGCTAATTTTAAAACTTTTTTACGACGTCTGCGAGTAACTGTACCGCCTTTTACACGTGGCATAGTTTTTCCCTCCTATATTTCGGAATATTACTTTAGGTTTGTTAATAAGTTACGGATACGTTTGTAATCTCCTGAAGAAACAATAGCTCCCTTGCGAAGTTTACGCTTTTGCTTAGTAGATTTGTTAGCAAATAAGTGGCTTGTATAAGCATGTGAACGCTTCAGTTTACCAGATCCTGTTCTCTTGAAACGCTTAGCAGCGCCACGGTGAGTTTTCATTTTTGGCATTATGGGATTCCTCCTTGTTTATTACTTCTCGTTTTTTGGAGCAAGCATCATGAACATGCTTCTTCCGTCCATTTTTGGATACGATTCAACAGTAGCAACCTCTTTGCAAGCAACTGCGAAACGATCCAGAACACGTTGACCAATTTCTTTATGTGTAATCGCACGACCTTTAAATCGGATCGAAGCTTTTACCTTATCGCCTTTTTCTAAAAACTTAATGGCATTACGTAACTTCGTATTAAAGTCATGCTCATCAATTGAAGGACTAAGACGAACTTCTTTAACATTAATGATCTTTTGGTTTTTACGTGCTTCTTTTTCTTTCTTCTGCTGTTCGAATTTGAACTTACCATAGTCCATAATACGGGCTACTGGCGGCTTTGCACTCGGCGCAACCAGAACAAGATCAAGATTTACACGTGTAGCAATCTCAAGTGCTTCATTCTTTGATTTAATTCCTAATTGCTCGCCATTTTGGTCAATAAGACGAACTTCGCGGGCACGAATACCCTCGTTTAACAACATGTCTTTGCTAATAGTTAGACACCTCCAAGGTTTATTACGAACACAGCGTTTGAGTCAAGAAAGTCTCACATATAAAAGATTTTATAATAGCACCGACCCATTTCATCACATGACTCAAGCTTGATACGCAGTAGTTAACATTCTTTTTACAAATAAAAAAGTGCGGATGAAAACACCCACACTTACGAAGTCAAAAGTAAAAAAATTGTTCGTAAAACCTGCCAACTGCTTTATGCGTCAATCAGGTGAGAAGCGGGTGCTTCTTCTTTTCCTCAAACTCGTATTCAATTCCTAACTACTTTAACACAAACCATGAAGCTATGTCAAATCGACACTTTGTATCGCAACAAAAATTAGTGTAACAAAAATATGTGCCGTTGACAATAGCTTTTTTTCAAATAGCAAAACCTGCTAATTTTATTATGCTCTTTTTACTTCTTTTCTCAAATCGGCAAGGAAGTCTGCGAAAGGAACCGTTTCAGACTTTTGTTCTCCATACTTACGAACGTTCACCGCATTCTCAGCAACTTCATTATCCCCTACTACAAGCATGTATGGAATTTTTTGCATTTGTGCTTCACGAATTTTATAACCCATTTTCTCATTTCGGCCGTCAAGTTCGACACGGAAGCCCGCAGCTTTTAATTCCTCTTTCACTTTTTGTGCATAATCAAAATGCACATCTGGAGATACCGGAATCACTTGAACTTGTACAGGAGCTAACCATGTTGGGAAGGCACCTTTGTACTCTTCAATTAGGAAGGCTACGAAACGTTCCATTGTTGAGACAACACCGCGGTGAATAACAACCGGACGATGCTGTTTACCGTCTTCACCAACATAGGTTAAATCAAAACGTTCAGGCAATAAGAAATCAAGCTGCACTGTTGATAAAGTTTCATCTTTTCCTAAAGCTGTCTTTACTTGAACATCCAGTTTAGGACCGTAGAACGCAGCTTCTCCTTCTGCCTCATAGTAGTCATGTCCCAGCTCGTCCATTGCTTCTTTCAGCATAGATTGCGCCTTATTCCACATTTCATCATCATCATAATATTTCTCCGTATCTTCTGGGTCACGATAAGATAGACGGAATGAGTAGTCATTTAAATCAAAGTCTTTATATACTTCTAGGATCAAATGAACCACTCGCTTGAATTCTTCTTTAATCTGATCCGGACGAACAAAGATGTGTGCATCATTTAACGTCATGCCGCGAACACGCTGCAGGCCAGATAATGCTCCTGACATTTCGTAGCGATGCATGGTACCTAATTCCGCAATACGAATCGGAAGTTCGCGATAACTGTGAATTCCGTTTTTGTAGATCATCATATGATGCGGGCAGTTCATTGGACGGAGAACCAGTTCTTCATTGTCCATTCCCATAACAGGGAACATATCCTCCTGGTAATGATCCCAGTGGCCAGAAGTTTTATATAACTCAACGTTCGCCATGACTGGTGTATAGACATGATCATAACCAAGACTTACTTCTTTATCGACAATATATCTTTCAACAATACGACGGATCGTTGCGCCTTTTGGAAGCCATAAAGGCAAGCCTTGTCCAACTTTTTGAGAGTTTGTAAAAAGACTCAGCTCTTTTCCAATTTTACGATGATCGCGTTCTTTTGCTTCTTCAAGAAGACGCAGATGTTCTGCAAGGTCTTCTTTCTTAAAGAAAGCCGTACCGTAAATTCGCTGCAGCATCTTATTGTCACTGTTTCCGCGCCAATAAGCTCCGGCAATGCTAAGTAATTTAAATTCTTTAATTTTCCCAGTAGACGGAACATGGACGCCACGGCAAAGATCAAAGAAATCACCTTGTTCATAAATCGTTACCGTCTCGTCTGCAGGAATCGCCTCGATTAGTTCGAGCTTGTATTCGTCACCAATTTCTTTATAAAGCTGGATTGCTTCATCACGGCTTACTTCTTTACGAACAACTTCAATATTTTCATTAATAATTTTCTTCATTTCTTTCTCAATAAGCGGCAGATCTTCTGGTGTAATGGACTGATCTAAATCAATATCGTAGTAGAATCCGCCTTCAATCACTGGTCCTACACCGAGCTTTACATTTTTGAATAATCTTTTGATGGCTTGTGCCATTAAGTGAGCTGTGCTGTGACGCAAAACTTCTAACGCTTCGTCACTTCCTTGTGTCACGATTTCAATAGCACCATCTTCATTAATTGGACGACGCAGATCGTACATGGCACCGTTAAGTTTACCGGCGATTGCCTTTTTCTTTAGTCCGGGACTAATGGAAGCAGCAACTTCCTCAGTTGTCACACCTACAGGAAACTCCTTCACTGCTCCATCTGGAAACGATAATTTCACAACGTCTGACATGATATTTCCTCCCTAGTGTTATATCACAATGTATTTAGCTTAAACATAGGAACATTTTTACATACAAAAAACAAAAAACCCGCCCCTGGGAAAGGGACGAGTTATCATTTATTACAACACGTGGTTCCACCCTAATTCTCACTTTTTCAGACGAAAAAGTGACTTTAGAAATTAATATAACGGTTATACCCGTCAACCATTAATAAAGATGTTATTGTATCCAAACACCTTGTTCCTGATTGAAGTTTAGAGGTGGTAAGTATTCTATTCGTGTTAGGAAGGTTGCAGCCATGCCTTCCCTCTCTGAAAACCGTCATTTAGAATACCCTTGTCCTCATCAAGACTTTTACTATATTTAAGCTATTATGTACGTTATTATAGTCGGTTAAAATTTGAAAAGCAAGGTATTCTACCGTATTTTTTATACTTTAAGATAATAAAACTACTTCCTATGGTGTTCAAAGTTTCTCCCTATTTAATATAGGGAACCTCTCCTTATCACGAATCTCCTTTATTCAAGGCTTGTCAATTGGCGAATTTTCTTTATCACTGTAATAAGAAAAGGAACCTTTTCGTTGGTAAAAGCTTGAGATGGGAAGCTTTACCACTCTTTCTTCAAAAATATTGCAGATCGTGCGGACAAGAGGCTGCTCACAATCATCACTGTATAAAAAAATCGTCGTCGGTGCGATAGATAAGAGCGGTGCAATTGTAACTGAATCAACATAAACTGGATGGTTGGAAATAAGCTTTCGATCAATCATACGTACCAGTTCCATTCTTTTAATCTCATAAAATTGCTCGTCAAAAAATGTGACCCCGTCATCTAGCAGTAAATGGAGATGGTTAATTTTAGCATCCCGGCCCATCAAAAACTCCCTCAGAGTTTGAATAAACATTTGGTATTCCTGTTCCATTTTATACTCATCAATCGATATTTCCACGTACTTTTCCAATTGGTCCATAAACGGTCGCATTCGAAAACGAACAAATGATTCGAAGGAAAAGGAAAGATGATCACGAAACATTTGATCAATAGCGTCTTGAAGTTCGCGATTCATATTCAAGCCATCAATTAAGGAAGCTAGCTCTACCCGGTTTCCTTCTAGTATTGATTGCATAATATCTAGGATTTGCTGTTGTTCTTCTTCATCGTCGTAATGAAACTGTTCTTTAAGAATAAAGCGAAACCAGTCATTGAGCTTTATTTTTATTAAGAACTGAAAAAAGGCTTCTTTAGCAGCTGTTTCAATAACAGATTGACTATTATCAATCTTCACTTTGCCTATATATTGATCTTCGATAAGAAGAATATTATCGCTGTTTAAATGAGATGGACCTAATTGCGTTTGAATATAATACTGAAATTTTTTCGCATCATCTATACTTTGGAAAATGATTTCAAGCAACCATATCCCCCCTTGTAAAAACAATTTTCTGTTTTCATGTATATGGGGAACTTGGCCAAATTAGAAGTATTGTAACAAACTAGTAAAACTATATTTTCTTTCTATAGAAAAAAGGGCATCGAAACTATGTTCGACAGCCCCAAATATCCATTCCCTATCTTCTGCGGTTAGGTCCGTCAACCATAACCGGATCGGTCAAATATTTTATTCTTTCTAAAATCCGTCTAGCCTTCACCTTTTCTTGTTCTCCCCGTTGACTATACGTTAAATGATGTTCGAGCTCTTCATAGTCAAAGTTAGAACTAAAGAAGGTTGGCAGGTTTTCCTGCATTCTAAATTGAAGGATTGGTCCGAGAACCTCATCCCTTGTCCAACTAGACATCGTTTCCGCACCAATGTCATCAATCATTAATACTGGTTGTTTTTTGATCGTTTCAATTTTCTCATTTAAGGATGAATCTGCGATCGAGCTTTTCAGCTCTCTTAACAGCTCAGGGAAGTAAACAATCATGGATGAAACCTTTTTCTTTGCTAGTTCATTTGCGATTGCACCAAGCAAAAACGATTTTCCAACACCAAATTTCCCATAGAAATAAAGACCTTTTTGATTCCCGTCACGCTGATACTTTTCAACAAAGGCAGTCGCCCGGTCAACCGCTTCGAGTCTTCCCTCCATGTCTTTCGTATCAATTTCGGCGAAGGAAGCGTTAATAATATCCTTCGGCACATGCATACTTTTGATCAGCTTTTCACTTTTCTTCTTTTCATCCTCCATCACTTTACGAGGGCAGCGATCATAAACAATATCGATACTCCCTCTTCTAATAACTAATTCAGGATGGTAGCCTTTCATTAAGTTATTGCACTCTGAAAGGGAATGACAACCCGCACAATTCTTACTTTGATTGCCGTAATCATAAAGCGTCATTAAACTTCTATCAACGATTTCTTTGGATAAATCATCACTATGTTCAATCAGAAATGCCCTGACATGAGGGTCGTGCAGAATCTCTTGTTTCATTTTTTCATATCTCGCCTGAAATTTGGAGTTATTCCCAAGCTTTTTTAATGTATCGTTGATTTTTTCCATAATCAGGTTCACCTCCTATTTTTTATACTTTTTCAATCTTTCCTCAAGCTCGCGTTTTTTACCTTCATAATCATTAGATGTATCGGTTTTTGAAGCAGACTTTTGTTCTCCTTCCTTCTCATCAAACCATTTAGGAATCGCCTCAACCCTTGTTGGCTGCTTTTTCCCAGCCTGCTTTGGACTCTTTTTATTATTCGCCCACTCTAAATATTGCCGATGCTCATTTTTGGCCAATTCCATGGCTTCTGATACCGTCTTGACCTTCTTTCTAGCCCAGTGAGAAGCAATCTTATCTACGTAGCCCTTCGTAAGCTTCATATCAGTTTTTAGCAGAACATATTGGATCAGAACATTGACTACACCCGGCATTAAATTTTGCTTAAACATTACATCTTCAATAATTTGAAGATCTGCTTTCGAGGCTTCAGCACCTCCTGATGTATCCATCAATAACTGCCTTGGTGAAGTGGTGTCTAAGTAATGAATCAGCTTTTCTTCTTTT
This sequence comes from Robertmurraya dakarensis, assembly GCF_900156875.1. GTDB lineage: Bacteria > Bacillota > Bacilli > Bacillales > Cytobacillaceae > Robertmurraya > Robertmurraya dakarensis. The sequence goes on from NZ_LT707409.1 coordinate 2,473,180, forward strand.
GTCTTTGGTGCTTGTAATTCTGACTGATGCACTGGAGGCTGTATTTTATCGACAAGCAGCGGCAATCCGTCATGATTTTCGATCTGATACCAATCCCTTGCAGCTTTCCTTAAATCCTCGATATTTATCACTTCTTCCGCAACATCCATCGCATCAATAATGAGATTTTTCATTTGGATGGCATCAATTCCATAAAGATATGATAATTTGCTGATAGCTTCTCTCACCTTTGGCGTTATTGCTTTTTTCGGCACTAAAGATTCCGAAAGTCCTGCTAAAAGAAGATCAAAATCGAAGGTGGATGGATCAACGAACACGCCATTCGATTCATTTCTGCTAATAAAGCCAAGATTACCTTGCTCAAAGAAGTCTGTTTCCATTTCATTCGCTTGCTGATGAAGGGCCGATGGAATAGCAGAATCATACACATCCTGAAAGTTTCTAGTCACCTCTGCATAGCCCTCCAGAGAATGAAGCAGGGTATCACTAAAAAAGTTTTTTAATTTTGCATATTGATTTTTTCCTATTTTTCGGTATAAGTATACATTAAGCATTCCATCTAAAAAGAATTGGTCTGGTGTTAACGGCGGGAGAAGTTCGTATATAAACGTACGATTATCTTCCTCTTGCTTAACATATGTTTTTAATAAGCCAATCCCTTCAAGCTTGAGCCTGGCATCATAGATCTCATTTAACTTTAATCCCATAAAGCCCATCAAGCTATGATGGGAGTTAGAATCCGACCATAGCCGGTTCTCTTCTACTTGCGCCCATAACGTCATATATAAACTATAGGATAAGGGGCCAATCAGCGGTTGATAAAGGAGGGTAAGAATCTTCCGATCATAATCGTGCAATAAGCCATTACTGGCCACTAAGTATCGATCTATTGGCAGCATTTCCTTCCAATGAAGGGCCATCTTTGATCAACCTTTCTATTTATCTTCATCAAAAATAGAGAAAAAAGCCAAAGGATTACTTTAGCCTTTTCTCCATGTCCCTATTGTTCTTTCTTAATTAATTCTTTTAACTCTTCGATAAAAACATTGATATCTTTAAACTGTCGGTAAACGGATGCAAAACGTACATACGCTACTTCGTCTATTTTTGCCAAGCGGTCCATGACCATTTCTCCAACCACTTCGCTTTTAATTTCTGAAACGCCTTGGCTTCTTAGCTCTTTTTCAACCTCGGAAGTAATATCCTCCAGCTGTTTTAAGGCAACCGGCCGTTTTTCACAAGCCTTGATTAGTCCGCGCAGGATTTTATCACGACTGAATTCTTCACGGGTTCCTTCTTTCTTTACAACAATTAAAGGAATTTCTTCCACTTTTTCAAACGTGGTAAATCTCGATGCGCATTTCTCGCATTCTCGTCTTCGTCGAATAGACCTCCCATCATCGACAGGACGGGAATCAAGCACACGAGTATTATTGTTTTGGCATGATGGACATTTCATACGATCAGCTCCGAATCCTATTCATGGTTTACACGAACCTCTTTCTTCTATCTTATAAAAAACAAGTTGTTAGTACAAGTAAAGACTGTCAATTTTCATCACGTTACCCGCCTAAGTATGCAATAAAAAAATTCTAGAAATTAAAAAAGAGGTGTATGAATACACCTCGGTCTGATCAGAATTGATATTAATTTGTATTTTTTATAATGCTTTTGCTTGAGCATTTTTCACTTGAACAGGTCCCATTCCACGTGGAAGTTCAATATTTTCACGAGTTTGTGCACCTAATGCCTCTGCAATATAGTCTGCGGCAATGTTAGGATCCATTTCTCCGCATGTGTACACATCGATACTAGCGTAACCATGCTCAGGAAAGCTATGGATAGTTAAATGAGATTCCGAAATAATCACAACACCACTAACACCCTGTGGCGCAAATTTGTGAAAAGCAACTTCGCGAATTTCAGCACCTGATTTTAATGCAGCATCAGCAAAGATCTGCTCAATTTTGTCCATATCATTTAGTGTGTCAAAATCGCAACCCCATAATTCTGAAATAACGTGACGACCCATTGTTTCCATATTTAATTTCCCCCTTTACAAAATTAAGACGGCTCTATGAATTTCTGAGTGTTACTGGAGTATAACTACCACGGGGGAAAGTTAGTCCAGAGAGGTCCTAACCCTTTAAGTAGTTACAGTATCCAAAATTCATGAGTTCACGATGATTAGTATACTTTGTTTATATTTCTTTTGCAATATATCAATCAAAAAATTTTTATTTTTTTACGCCTATTTATTCAAACACTAAAATAGAGTCCACTGTTAAGATGGACTCTATTCTTGACCAGAAAAGAAAGTATTCGTTGGAACTCTAATTATGCTGCCAGCGAAAAATCCGTTAGCAGACTTTAACCTTTTTTGACTGAAGCAAAGCCTCCGCAACATGCTTTGTTAAATCAACCACTCTGCATGAATAGCCCCATTCATTATCATACCATGCTAATACTTTGACTTTATTTGAACCGATCACCATTGTAGAAAGGCCATCAATAACAGCTGAATTAGGATTCGTATTAAAATCCACTGATACAAGCGGTTCATCAGTGATATCTAGAATTCCTTTTAATTCTCCTTGTGCTGCCGACTCAAAAGCCTCATTAATTTCATCAATTGTGACATCTCTTTCTAGGTCAACAACTAAATCTACAAGCGAGACATTCGATGTTGGTACTCGTAATGCCATGCCGTGTAATTTCCCTGCTAATTCTGGAAGCACTAATGATAATGCCTTAGCAGCTCCTGTTGACGTAGGAATGATTGACTGTGCACATGCCCGCGCACGGCGCAGGTCTTTATGCGGGTTATCAATATTTTTTTGGTCATTTGTATATGCATGAACGGTAGTCATTAGTCCATTTTCAATACCAAACTTTTCATTTAGTACTTTGGCTACAGGCGCAAGACAATTTGTTGTACATGATGCATTCGAAATGACATCGTGTTCCTCAATATTCAATACCTCTTCATTTACACCCATCACAATCGTAACATCTTCATTTTTACCTGGTGCAGTTAAGATGACCTTTTTTGCACCAGCCTTTAAATGAAGACTTGCCTTATCACGGGAATTAAATTTCCCAGTTGCTTCAATTACAATATCGATCCCGTATTCACCCCATGGCAGTTCCTCTGGGTTACGGTTGCTTAGCAGTTTAACCTTCTTTCCATTCACGACAAGTGCATTATCTTCCGCATGCACATCACCATCAAATCTTCCATGATTTGTGTCATACTTAATTAAATGTGCTAATGTTTCTGCCGGATAACTTGCATTGACAGCAACAATTTCTAAATTATCATCAAGAATGGCCTTTCTAAATACCATTCTACCAATTCTTCCAAACCCATTAATCGCAATTTTAGCCTTCATTTTACGGCTCCTTCCGTATAATGTTATACTTTATCCATATATTTTATGATTAGTATAACATATTAGTCCTAGTTTGGGATGAATAATTTGCGGAATTTCATTAAATATTTTCTCCAAAAAAAAGAAGCCAACATGGCTCCTCAATTAAATATCCCATTCTTCTAAAATTGCATTCAATTGCTTCCTTGTATCTTCTATGGAACCGTTATTATCAATCACTGCATCACTTAAGCTTACTTTATCTTTTAATGGCATTTGTGATAATATTCGGCTTCTTGCTTCTTCCTCTGTGAAATTATTTCTTTCCATTAAGCGCTTTAATTGAGTTTCCTCATCAACATAGACAAGCAGCGTCTTTTCTACTGTAGACTTTAATTTACTTTCAAATAATAACGGAATATCCATTATTACGATTTTTTCATCATTTTCAATCGCTCGTATTCTTTTCTCATCCATTCTAGCTCTGACCGCTGGATGAACAATGCTATTTAATTTCGTTCGTTTTTCTAAGTCATTGAATATAAGTTCCCCTAATTTTGGCCGATTTATGGATCCATCTTCATGGAGTACCTCTTGACCAAAGTAGTTTACAATCTCGTTGTAGGCAGGTTCTCCAATATCAACAGCCAACCTTGCTTCGACATCTGCATCAATCACTGTTATTCCTTTTTCTTTTAACATATTCGATACGGTACTTTTCCCACTGGCAATGCCACCTGTTAATCCTACAATTATTGTCATAAACTAGTTCCTCTCCTATTTATTTACATTTTCCATATACCAATAAAAATAAGCAAAATTCCTGGAATGAAGGAAAACTTTTGCACAAAGCTGTTCTTAGAAAAGATCGATCCCATCTTCATTCCCCAAAATACAAAAAGGGAACTCATGACAGCAACGGTTAAAGCTAGGGCAATTGGAGAAAATCCAAGCATCGCAGCACCAATCCCCGCCCCAAAAGCATCTAGTGATAGGGCTAAGCCAAGCATAAAGGCTTCAATCCCTGTAATCGTTCCTGACTTATCAAAGTCCGCAGACATTGGTTTTTTCAAGATATTTATCACTATACCGAGAGATTTAATTTCAAAGTTAACAATCGTCTTTTCATGCGGTAATGAATCTTTTGACACCCCCGGTCGAAAAAATTGAAAAAGTATCCATCCGCCTAAAATTACAAGTACGATCCCGCCAATTTTCTCCGTCATTTCTGGAGAAATAAAGGCCTCAATGATTTGTCCAATCCCCATTGCCCCCATTAACGAAAGGGCAGAGCAGCAGGCAATGACCAGGATCGACTTAAAGGGAATTTTCATTTTTCTTAGACCATATGTTAGTCCCACACTAAAACTATCAAGACTTACCGCAAAAGCAAGCAGAAGAAGTGAAATTGAAAAATCCACTGGAGTAATCTCCTTCCCATCAAAAAGCTATGATAGTATATGGATGAAACTACTCCAATGTTAATGATCTTTTACAGACTTTCTTACATATCAACAAATTATTGACATTCAGCCGTTTTTATTCGCATTTCGCTGGCAATTAGGACAAAAAACTGTTCCTCTGCCGCCAACTACAATTTTTTCAAGTTCCTCTGAGCAGATTTTACATTTCTCACCTTTTCGGCCATAGACATACAGTTGCAGCTGAAACATACCAATTTCCCCTTGGGTGTTTACATAAGAACGAATCGTACTGCCTCCTTTGGCTACAGCTTCCTCTAATGTCTTGACAATCTCCTTGTGCAGCTTTGCCAGTTCATCGTCAGTGAGTGAGCTCGCCGTTCTTTCTGGATGGATTCCAGCCCTGAACAAAGCTTCATCAACATAAATGTTGCCCAGACCTACGACAACCTTCTGATCCAATAATGCCGTCTTTACACTTCTAGATGTACTAGCAAGTTTGTTTGAAAGATGCCCGACAGAAAAGTCATCTCCAAACGGCTCAGGTCCCAGCTGCGAAAGGGGCAGCTGATCAAATTCCTTTCCTTTTAAGAACAGATGCATCGTCCCAAATTTTCGGACGTCCCGATATCTCAACTCTGTCCCATCTGTAAAGTGAAAAATAACATGTGTATGCTTGTCCACTTCATCACCGCCTTTAAAGAGCCCATACCTGCCCTCCATGCGCAGATGGGATACAAGTGCAAAATCAGTGGTATAAATGATCAGGAACTTCCCCCTGCGTCCAATTTCTTCAATAACCTGTCCAACTAGTGCATCTTGAAATTGTTCAACATCAGCAGGGTGCTTAATGATTTTCGGCCAAAATACCGATACTTTATTGATCTGTTTTGTTAACACTAATGCCTCTAGGGTTCTTCGAACGGTTTCTACCTCTGGTAATTCAGGCACCAGCTTCCCTCCTTTCCCCAGCAAAACGATTATTTTGCATCGTACCAGGTTGGACCGTAGGAAAAATCAACTTTTAAAGGAACTTTCAATTCTACCGCATGTTCCATTACATCCGGAACCATTTCCTTTAAATGATCCAATTCATCCTTTGGTGCTTCAAAGATTAATTCATCGTGAACCTGGAGCAGAAGTCTTGTTTTTAAGCCATCTTTTTCTAAGCGGTCAGCCATATCAATCATAGCCTTCTTAATGATGTCTGCTGCACTTCCTTGAATAGGTGTATTCATAGCCGTTCTTTCAGCAAAGCTCCTGATATTAAAATTCCTGCTTGTAATTTCAGGCAAGTATCTTCTACGATGGAGAAGAGTGGATACATAGCCTTTTTGTTTCGCATCTTTTACTATATCTTCCATATAATCTTTTACACCTGGATAGCTCTGCAAATATTTATCAATAAATTGTCCTGCCTCTTTACGTGTTATATTCAAGCTTTGAGATAGTCCATAATCACTAATTCCATAAACAATTCCAAAGTTAACAGCTTTCGCATGCCGGCGCATGTTAGAGGTGACTTCCTCCTTACTTACATGGAAGACCTCCATCGCCGTTTTCGTATGGATATCAAGGCCTTCCCTGAACGCATTAATCAGCTTTTCATCTTCAGCAATATGAGCTAAAACCCTGAGCTCAATTTGCGAATAGTCGGCTGCAAAAATAACCCAATCCTCTTCAGATGGAATGAACGCCTGCCGGATTTTCCTTCCTTCCTCCAAACGTATTGGGATATTTTGGAGGTTGGGATCTGTTGAACTTAATCTTCCCGTCTGAGTAAGCGCTTGGTTATATCTAGTATGGACTTTATTATTTTTCGGGTTGATGACTTTAAGCAGCCCCTCAATATAAGTAGATTGAAGCTTTCCTAACTGCCGGTAATGAAGAATTTCTTTTATTATATCGTGTTTATTCTCCAGCTTTTCCAGCACATCTGCTGATGTTGAATAACCTGTTTTGGTCTTTTTTATAGGAGGAAGCTGCAGCTTTTCGAACAAAATCGTTCCAAGCTGCTTAGGTGAATTAATATTAAAAGCCTCTCCTGCTAGTTCATAAATACGTTTTTCAATGGCGAGCAGCTGCTCATTAATATCCTGTCCCATCGTTTTTAACGTATCTAAATCAACCTTAATCCCCCAGGATTCCATATCTGCTAAAATCAAAGATAATGGCAGTTCCAACTCATAAAATAATTCATATTGTTGATTTTCTTTTAGCTTGGTCTCCAAAACATCCTTCAGCTGATAAAGCGCATCTGCCTTTCTTACTAAATGCTCAGCAAGTTCTGGTTCATTCGGTATTTTTCGCTTTGCTCCCTTTCCGTAAAAACCAGCATCTGACTGTACACTTCCACTGCCGTAGGATTTAGAAACAGAAGCTATATCATCAACCGTTTCAGATGGATTAAGCAAATAAGAAGCGATGAGCAAATCAAACTCCACTCCTTGTAAGTGAATGTCATGATGACGGAGTGATACTTCTGTTCTTTTTGCATCATACACCCACTTTTTCTTTGAGTCATCCTCTGCCCATTCTTTAAAAACAGCAGAATTTACCGCCGTATCTGTTGAAATAAAGAAATTCCCTTTTTCATTAACGAATGCAATCCCAATGATCGGAGCATAGTGATAATTATCCTCGATAATTTCCACGTACAGAGCTGATTCATCGGCTAATTGATCAGAAGTTACTTCATTTAAAATTGTCAATTCAATTTCTTCAAATGACTTAGCATCATCCAATGAACCGCTCTCCCCAAGCTTATCTAACAGAGAGTTAAATCCTAGCTCTTTAAAAAGCTGGACCACCTTCTCGCTGTTAGGGCTTTCATAAACAACCTCATCCAGCTTGATTTCTACAGGTGCTTCCCTGGTAATCGTAGCAAGCTCTTTACTCATAACTGCCTGATCTTTGAACTCCTCAAGCTTCTCTTTTAATTTCTTTCCACTTACCTGATCGATTGAATTCAGAAGCTGTTCAACACTTTGAAACTCACTCAAGAGTTTAATAGCCGTTTTCTCACCAACACCAGGAACCCCAGGGATATTATCTGATGGATCGCCCATTAAACCTTTCATATCAATAATCTGTTTTGGAGTTAAACCATACTTTTCTTTGATATGTTCGGGCGTATATTCTTCGATGTCTGTAATTCCTTTTCGGGTGATACCGACAGTTGTATGTTCAGAGCTTAGCTGCGTTAAATCTTTGTCCCCTGAAATAATTTTGACTTCGTAACCCTCTTTTTCTGCCTCTAAAGAAAGCGTGCCAATAATATCATCCGCTTCAAAATTTTCAAGTTCATATCTCTTTATTCCATAAGCGTCTAACAGCTCTCTAATAACGGGAAATTGTTCAGATAGCTCCGGTGGTGTTTTTTGACGTCCACCCTTATATTCACTGAATGTTTTATGACGAAAAGTTGTCTTCCCCGCATCAAACGCAACCATAATATGGGTCGGCTGTTCATCTTCTAATATTTTCAACAGCATCATCGTAAATCCATAGACTGCATTCGTATGTATTCCTTTATCATTATTCAATAATGGCAGCGCAAAAAAAGCTCGATAAGCAATGCTGTTTCCATCAATTAACACAAGTTTTTTAGGCAAAAACAGTTCCCTCCTTCAGCATTTCTAAAAGGTTAAAGCTATGTATTCACACGACGAAAAGACCGTTATTTTCCTTATATATTCTATCATGAGAACATATAAAAAGGAAAATAACGGCATTGTACAATCGTATGCGATCTTTCAAAAAAAGGAAATCGGCTTACTCACCGATTTCTTCAATTCCAACCCTCTCACTTCTAACCTTTAATCCGTATAACCCATTAGCAGACGGGCATATGGAGAGTCAGATGGAAGAACAATAATGGTTTCACCATCAATTGTCTTTTTATAGGATTCAAGTGTTCGATACAAGGAATAGAATTCTGGATCCTTTGAAAAGGACTGATTATAAATTTTTGCTGCTTCTGCTTCCCCTTCGGCCCTGATTTTCTCTGCTTCCGCTTTTGCTTTTGCCAGCATTTCTTTTACATCTCTATCAGTCTCTGCTTCAATTTTATTCTTATCTGCATCCCCTCTGGAAAGATATTCTTGTGCAGTCGATTCACGTTCTGAAATCATCCTAGTATAAACAGATTGCTCATTTTCTTCTGGTAAATCTGTCCGTTTAATACGTACATCTGTCACAACAATTCCATATTTATCTTTTTCAAGCAACTCGTTAACCTTTTCAGTAACGATATCATTTAGAGACCCTCTTGAAGACTTCTCATCATTAATAATTTCATCATAATTAAGTTTTCCTAATTCTGTCCGGACAACAGAATAAATAAACTCTTCCATACGTGTTTCTGCATTGACAACTGTTCTTGCATTGGAAATCATATCCTTTGGATTCTCGATTCTCCATACTGCATAGTTATCGATGAGCATTCGTTTCTTATCTCTTGTATTAATCTCAGCTTCGGAAACATCATAGGTCATTTGGTATTTTGGAAGAGTCGTCACACTTTGAATAAATGGTATTTTATAGGTTAATCCAGGTTCTTCAACAATGCGGACAACCTCACCAAATTGGCGGATCACTTTATATTCTCCTTCTTTTACGACAAAAAGATTGGCAAATATTAAGCCTAGTATCGCTATGATCACGACAATAATAATTCCTAATTTAATAAAAGAACGATTAAAACCATTTCCACCACGTTCATTCATATCAATTACGTTATCATTACTCATTGATTCTTTTCACTTCCTTCCTCTTGTACCTGAGGCTTCGTACTTTCCAGCGGGCGAATCGGGAAGTATTTCATCGTATTTCCCTCATCTTTCATAATATAAATCTCGGCACCTGGCAGGACTTGATCAATTGTTTCTAATATTAGACGCTGTTTCGTAATATTAGGATTATTTTTATATTCCTCATATAACTTATCAAATACCGCAACGTCCCCTCTTGCTGTTTCAATACGGGCCGCTTTATCCCCTTGGGCATTTGCCATAAGTGCTGCTTTTTCACCCTCCGCTTCGTTCATCCTCTTATTCTGATATTTCTTCGCTTCGTTCAGCTTTGTATTCATCGTTTCACGAGCATCAGTAACATTCGTAAAAGCTTGACGTACTTCATCATTAGGCAGTTCTACATCCTGAAGTTTCACTGCAAGAATTGAAATACCAATATCATATTTTTCAATTAGACTAGATAGTAAATCACGAACATCCGCTTCAATTTCCGCTTTACCAGATGTTAAGGCATCATCAATTTTTGAGCTTCCGATAATACTTCTTAACGAGGCTGATGTGGCGTCATAAAGTACTTCTCTTGGGTTATCAACATTATAAAGATATTTAGATGGATCCGTAATCTTCCATTGAACGACCATATCGGCTAAAACGATATTTTCATCACCTGTGATCATCTTTGTTTCATCTGGAAATTCCTTGATTTGTCCATCCTGTTCCTCATAACCAAATTGAAGGCTGAAAGTCTCTTTCGATAGTTTCTCAACACTTTGAATTGGCCATGGTAATTTAAAGTTCAAACCTGGTTCTGTAATTCCCTCTTCAACCTTACCAAAAGTTAAAATAACAGCCTGTTCGGATTCATCGACCGTATACCAAGTTGTAAATGCCACTAGACTTAACACTGCTATTAAAATAATAAGTCCGATAATCATATAAATTCTTTTTATACTAAGCAACTATGTATCCCTCCCTTTTTTATAAACCCTTATTATTTTATACGATTCAAATATGAAAAGGATTCGTTTATCTAAAATATATAGGAACTAAAAAAAGGAAAAAGGTGAAAGCCGGGTCTGCTTTCACCTTTTTCTAAAAGCCCTGGATGAAGGGGTTTTCAAGTATATATTATCAATCATTTATTAATGAAGTATCATGCTTTTGTAAAATTTTTGTGAATTTGTCTTAATATAACTATTACTGTGGCAGGTTTTTATGCAGCTTAATTTCAAAAGTGGTCCCTTTTCCTACTTCACTAGCAACGATGATTTGCCCATTATGTGCTTCTACTAAATGTTTTACAATCGCTAAACCTAAACCTGTACCACCTGAATTCCTGCTTCTCGCCTTATCAATCCGATAAAAACGCTCAAAAATCCTCGGCAATTCTTCTTTTGAAATGCCTATTCCTGTATCCTTTATTGTCGTTATAATATACGAAGAATCTTCATCGATTGAAATCGTGACTTTTCCTTCATTCGGAGTGTAGGTAATAGCATTAGTTATTAGATTAATAAAAACTTGTTTGAGACGATATAAGTCTCCTTCAAGCTCCATATTCTGATTTGTCGTTTCAAATACCAGCTCAATGTTCTTTTCAGCAGCTTTTCCTTTAAGAATGGGCAATACTTCTTGAAGCAGCTGAACCAAATTAATGTCGCCAATTGACAGACTATATCCCTGCTGTTCAATTTTGGATAAATCTAACAAGTCTTGAATTAAGGACTGAAGTCGATCACTTTCTTTTAAAATAATATTCAAAAAAGCCTCTAACGTATTTTTGTCTTCCATCGCTCCATCTAGCAGTGTCTCGGAAAAACCCTTAATTGAAGTAATCGGTGTCTTTAACTCATGGGAAACATTCGCAACAAAGTCTTTTCTCACTTGCTCTAATTTCTTTAGTTCAGTAATATCATGAAAAACAAGCAGAATCCCTTTCCAGACATCATTGATGCCGATAATCGGCGCTCCATAAATTTCAAAATGCCGCCTTTCAATAGAAAGTGAAAGATGCATCTGTTTCTTTACCCTCTGCTCAGTCATAAAGATTTGCTCAATAATATCCGTTACTTCTTTATGCTCTATTACTTCATAATATAATCGATTTAAGTATTCTTCCTGTTTTACATTAAAAACTTCTTTATATGTGCGATTAACTAAATTAATATACCCACGGCTATCAATTAAGATTAGGCCGCTTCCCATATTTTCAATCAATGTACCTAACCGATCCTGCTGCATTTCTTGATTCTTCACCATCGTTTGAAGATTACGAGCCAAGATGTTAATCGATGTACTGAGCATTCCCGTTTCATCAATATGGTCTTCATAAGTTCTAGCACGATAATTTCCTTTCGCCAGCTCCATAGCGACCTTTGTGGCAGATTCAATCGGCTTTGTATAGCGAGCCGTAATCTTAATTCCTAATAATATAATAATCATTAATGCTATACCGAGGCTGATACTTAAAATCCACCAAATTTGTTGATATGCTTTTTGGATTTCAGTTAACTTTGTACTTAAAACCAAGTAGCCTTCAATATTTCCGTCCCTTATGATTTCTCGCCAATAATAATGCAAGTTGTAGCCGCCGCGAACTTCATAGACTTTATCACGATCACTGCTGCTTAGAGTATTATTTTTCTGCTGGACAATATCTTCAATAATTTCTTTATGCCTTAGATAAGCTGTATCATCTAAATCGCCACTATCATATAGAATATTCCCATCTTTATCAGAGACCGTTGCCCGTGATTCCATCGTCTTACTAAATAATTCAAGTTTTTCCTTGTTCAGGTGTTGTAACCCTCCTGAATCTTCTATCAAGATCTTAAATAGGCTTATTTCTTTGTTTAAACGTGAATCGAAGGAATTGATGTAATGACTTTTAAATAACTGGCCTAGGATAAGCGCTAAGCCAATTAAAACGGTAAAAATAAGGGTGATTAATCCAAAAAGAAGCCTAGTTCTGTACTTTGTCATTCTCCTTTGGGCTCCTCCAGCTTGTAGCCTAAACCGCGAATGGTTTTAATAAAGACAGGTTTCTTAGAATTTATCTCGATCTTATCCCGTAGATGACTAATATGGACATCAACAATTCGTGTGTCTCCCGCAAAATCATAATTCCAAACTGCACTTAACAATTGGTCTCTTGTTAAGACCCTTCCTTTATTCTTTGCCAAGTATAGCAGTAATTCAAATTCCTTAGGTGTCAATTCTAATAGAACATCATTAAAATATGCTTCATAACTATTAGGATAGATTTTCAATTTACTAATTTGAAGTGAATCTTCCTCCTCAGCAGGATCTTGTACAGGATCTGCGGGCTTCTGCTGTGTTCTTCTTAGGATTGCTTTTACTCTCGCAATCACTTCTCTTGGACTAAATGGCTTAGTCATATAATCATCGGCGCCAAGTTCTAGCCCAAGAATTTTATCAAGCTCTTCATCTTTTGCCGTGAGCATTAGGATCGGCGTTTCTACTTTTTGTTGACGCAGCTGTTTGCACACTTCTATACCGTCTAGCTTCGGCAGCATTAAATCTAAAATGATAAAGTCAGGATTTTCTGTCAGTGCTAAATCCCTTCCTTCCTCCCCATCCATAGCAGTTATGACCTCAAAACCAGCCTGGGATAAATTATATTGCAATAAAGTGACGATTGATTGTTCATCATCAACGACAAGAACTTTTTTCTCCATAAGAGCCTCCGTATCTTATATTTCCTCTTTTCCAATTACTTTCATTATAATATAAATTTTTAACAATTTAATGAATTTACAATTTCTTAACATAAGGAAAAAGATCGACCGATTTAAGAGGCCTAATAAAGAAGAGAGATGCTCATTTTCGCATCTCCCTTTTAAAAGTTTTCTAATTCTTTCCCATCAATTTCCTTAAGCTTTTGCGGAGGACAGACAGATATTAATGCTTGAACGGTTGTGTCTTCATTTTCATTGACTGCACGTACACTGATTTGGATCATGTTATTCCCCATATTCACATCTATCACCTCAAAAAGGAATTGAATCGTGTCATAATGGTAAACAGGGTTAATAAAATCAATATCCTGCTTAACTATGTAACTACCTGGACCTGGAAGATATTTAGAAATAGCCGAAGTAATGATACCTGTTAACATGATCGGGGGCACTATCGGCTTCTCATAGGTTGTTTGAGAAGCATAATCATGCTGAACATAAAGAGGATTAGCATCATTGGTTAGACCTAAATAAAGCAGCAAATCTTTATCTTCCATCTTTTCAGTTAGAGTCAATTTTTCCCCTTTATTTATTTCTTCAATTCTTCTTCCTAACTTTCGTTTCTTTCCAAGCAGCATTTGCTAAATGCACCTCCGTGTTATTATCTGAATACTCAGAACACTTACTGTTTTTCTTATCATATCACGCTGAGTGATCAAAGTGAAAGATTTTACTTAAATCTTATAAAATTCTATACATTATAAAAAAATCCGAGGAGCTCCCCGGATCTTTTTTTATTATGCTAAAACCGACATTACATTACGAACAGCTTCTGCAGATTTATCTAATGCTGCTTTCTCTTCTGCAGTTAAATCAAGTTGTATTACTTTTTCGATTCCGTTTGCTCCAAGGATGGTTGGAACGCCTAAGTAAATTCCCTTATATCCATACTCACCTTCTAAATATGCAATAGAGGGAAGAATACGACGCTGGTCTTTAAGAATCGCTTCACACATCTCAACAAGTGAAGCAGCTGGTGCGTAGTAAGCACTGCCATTTCCCAAGAGGTTAACGATTTCTCCCCCGCCTTTACGTGTGCGTTCCACTATTGCTTCCAAGCGATCTTTAGCTATTAGAGTTTCTAATGGAATACCTCCAGCGTATGAGTATCGGACTAATGGCACCATATCATCTCCATGCCCACCAAGAACGAAGCCAGTAATATCCTTAACAGAAATATTTAGCTCCTGCGCAACAAATGTACGGAAGCGAGCAGTATCAAGAACCCCCGATTGACCGATAACCCGATTTTTTGGGAAGCCGGACTCTTTGAAAACCGTATAAGTCATCGCATCAACTGGATTTGTTAATACAACAATCGTACAGTTTGGAGAGTACTTTACAATTTCGGACGTAACAGCTTTCATTACTTTTTGGTTAGTTTGGACAAGATCATCACGGCTCATACCTGGTTTACGAGCAATACCAGCTGTGATTACAACGATATCAGAATCCTTTGTATCTTCGTAGTTAGCAGTTCCTGTAATATTTGCATCAAATCCTTGAACCGGGCTAGCTTCGAGCATATCTAAAGCTTTACCTTTTGTTGGGTTTTCCATTTGTGGAATATCAACTAAGACGACATCCCCTAGTTCTTTTTGTGCCAATAAAAAAGCAGTAGTTGCTCCTGTAAAACCACTACCGATAACAGAAATTTTCTTACGTTGTAATGACATAGGAATTACCTCCTTGGTTATATAAGAATACAATTGCAATCGCTTACTTAAAGCAGCTAATGAAAGGGTGTCCTATTAAAAGGACATCCCATTTAAATTATTCTTATTAGTCCATGTTCTTGATTAGTTCAGTACCAAACTCAGAACATTTAACTTCAGTAGCGCCTTCCATTAGACGAGCGAAGTCGTATGTTACAACTTTAGAAGCAATTGTTTTTTCTACAGATTTTGTAACAAGATCTGCTGCTTCATTCCAGCCTAAGTGTTCTAACAATAACACACCTGAAAGAAGAACAGAAGATGGGTTTACTTTATCTAAACCAGCATATTTAGGTGCAGTACCATGTGTTGCTTCGAAAATTGCATGGCCTGTTTCATAGTTGATGTTTGCTCCTGGAGCAATTCCGATTCCGCCAACTTGTGCAGCAAGTGCATCAGAAATGTAATCTCCATTTAAGTTCATTGTAGCAACAACATCAAACTCACGAGGGCGAGTTAAGATTTGTTGTAAGAAGATATCAGCAATCGCATCTTTTACGATGATTTTGCCAGCTGCTTCTGCATCAGCTTGTGCTTTATTTGCTGCATCTGTACCTTGTTCATCTTTAATTTTGTCATATTGAGCCCAAGTGAATACTTTATCACCATATTCTCTTTCAGCTAATTCATAACCCCAGTTCTTAAATGCACCTTCTGTAAACTTCATGATGTTCCCTTTATGTACAAGGGTAACAGACTTGCGGCCTTCTTTAATTGCATAGTCAATTGCAGCACGTACTAAGCGGGTAGTTCCTTCTTCAGAAACAGGCTTAATACCAAGACCAGAAGTTTCAGGGAAGCGGATTTTATTAACACCTAGTTCATTTTGTAGGAAAGAAATTAATTTCTTTACTTCATCTGAACCCTTTGCATACTCAATACCAGCATAAATATCTTCAGTGTTTTCACGGAAGATCACCATGTCAGTATCTTGTGGACGTTTGATTGGAGAAGGCACCCCTTCAAACCAGCGTACTGGACGTAAGCAAACAAATAGGTCTAACTCTTGACGAAGCGCTACGTTTAAAGAACGAATACCGCCTCCGATAGGAGTAGTTAGCGGTCCTTTGATTGCAATTAAGTATTCTCTAATTACATCTAAAGTTTCTGCAGGAAGCCATTCGCCAGTTTGATTGTATGCTTTTTCACCAGCTAAAACTTCTTTCCACTCTATCTTGCGTTCACCTTTGTAAGCCTTGTCTACAGCAGCATCTAGAACTCTTGATGCAGCAGCCCAGATATCTGGCCCGATTCCATCACCTTCGATAAATGGTACGATTGGATTGTTTGGGACGTTTAATACACCATTTGTTACTGTAATTTTTTCACCTGTCATAATCTTTCTCCCTCCAAATTCGAATAGCTAAAGTATGTACTGCTATACATATTCAGAATAGAAGGTTAGAGTATTATGTTTCTCTAACCTTTTATCCCATTACTATTACAGCAATTTTTTACTAAAAAGTAAAATGCTGATTTCTATATTTTTATAACAGTAAAAATTGAAAAGCAATTTTTACTTGTCATTAACAATATTAATCTCTTTGCTCAACTGGAACGTATTTTTGCATACCAGGTCCAGTGTATTCAGCACGAGGACGAATTAAGCGGTTATTTTCATACTGTTCTAGAATATGAGCTAACCAGCCAGAAACACGGCTTACCGCGAAAATTGGCGTAAAGATATCATGGTCAATTCCTAAGCTATCATATACAGAAGCTGAATAGAAATCAACATTTGGCGGCAATTTCTTTTCACCCGTTACGATCGCTTCAATTTTAGTAGACATTTCATAGTATTCAGGCTTGCCAGTAAGTTTAGTTAACTTTTCTGACATTACTTTTAAGTGCTTCGCACGTGGATCTCCCAGGCGATATACACGGTGTCCGAATCCCATGATTTTTTCTTTTTGTTCTAACTTTTCGCGAATATATGGTTCTACATTATCTACTGAACCAATCTCAGTAAGCATCTTCATAACCGCTTCGTTTGCTCCGCCATGCAATGGGCCTTTTAATGCACCAATTGCTGAAGTGATTCCGGAGTATACATCAGATAGAGTTGCCACACATACGCGAGCAGTGAAGGTAGAAGCGTTCAATTCATGGTCAGCATGAAGAACTAATGCTTTATTAAATGCCTCTACAGCAATAGCTTCAGGTTCTTCTCCTGTTAGCATGTATAGGAAATTAGCAGCCATGCTTAAATCCTTTCTAGGTGCTACAGGTTCTAATCCTTTTCTTACACGTGAAAACGCCGTTACGATAGCAGGCATTTTCGCTTGTAGACGGATAGCTTTGCGATAATTCGCATCCGCATCCATTAGGTCTGCCTCTTCATCATACAACCCAAGAAGTGAAACAGCTGAGCGAAGAGCTGCCATTGGGTGAACTTTATTGATTGGATACATTTTAAAATGCTCGATAATTTCTTTAGGTAACTCAGAGTTATCTGCTAATTGCTGTGTTAATTCCGCTAATTCTGCAGCATTAGGCAGCTTGCCATGCCATAGTAGATAAATTACTTCTTCGAATGTAGCATTATCAGCTAAATCATCAATATTATAACCTACATACGTTAAAGTATCATCAATAATTGAGCTAATAGAGGAAGTTGTAGCTACTACCCCTTCAAGTCCACGTGTTACTGTCATACTAAATCTCTCCTTTGCCAATTAAATTTCCCCATACCCATTTTGTCTGCATATGTGTTAATTACGTTAAAACTATCAGAATACTGATTGCCTTAATCTATCTATGCGGTCTTGCTAGACCTTAAAGTCAGCATACAATGCCGAACCACAGACCTCTTGACGAAAATCGAGCGCTTGCTCAATTCTATTCATAAAAAAAGGAAATCTTCAAAAAATGGATAATAATATATTTATAGAAAATACTATCCTCAGACAAGTGTAAAAGGATGCGCTTACAAGTCCTATTATAAACAATTATCTGATTTTTGTGAACAAAAAGAAGCAAAAATGTAAAAAAATATTATTTTATTAGAATAAATAAATCTATTTTTTCTCACAAGTAAATAATATCATTTTTTAGTGCAAAAAATCAAATTTATCTGCCTAAAAAGATTAAATCTACTTGAAGAAAGCAAACATTTTCATTGCTAAATAAGCAATTCCCGCTCCTATTAAAGGTCCAACCGCTACCCCCTTAAATAGTGATACAGCCAAAATTGTCCCAAGTACGAGGGCTGTTGTAATATGGGGATCTTCAGCTAACAGTGTGACTCCTCCTTTTGCTAGCAGGGCCACAGCCATTCCTGATATTAAAGCAATCCAAGCATATGGAGATTTAAATGCACCTGATAGGTCTCTAAAACCTATTTCACCGCTAGCAATCGGAGCGAGCACAGCAATCGTAATGACCGTCACTCCCCAGTTAATTCCTTTTGATTGCAGGAAAGAAAAGGCTTTAGTGTCTAATCCTACTATTTTTAGAAAAAGAAGGAATGCTACCGCGATGATAAGGGAATTGTTTTTAGCAATAAAGCCTATTACAAGTAATAGTAATAAGAATACAAAAGCTTGAGACAACAATAAACTACACCCCTTCTCTTTTGTTATTCTAACATAACGATTAAATTTTTACTCATAAAAGCCTATCGTTTGATTTCAAACTTATTAATAAAATAGAATTAAGTTATACGAATCTTTTGCTATTTTTTAAACGTATACATACTACATTAATACTGAAACTCAACAGCCAGACTAAAGTCATAAGATGATTAGATCTTAAGGAGGCATTGTCTTGAATCCTATTTATCTGCACAGGACGCTAAGGTTATTTATTGTCATAGCTGTTACTGTTATCGGCCTGCTCTCGGTTTTTTTCCTGTCAAAGGTTACTTATCCCTTTATTATCGGTTTTGTCATTGCCTTTCTAATGAACCCCCTTGTAAACTATCTAGAACAAAATGCAAAGCTGCCCAGATCTCTGGCTGTCATCATCGGATTGGTTCTTATTTTCTCCTTATTAGCAGGATTCATTACACTTTTAGTAGTTGAAATCGTGTCTGGTGCTGATTACTTTGCAGAAGTTGTCCCTGAACATGTTGAAAAGTTTGTTGATTATATTGAGCAATTCATTGCCGCTCAAATTATTCCTCTTTACAATCAATTAGCAAGTATGTTCAATAATCTTGAAGCAGGACAGCAAAATACCATTATGGAGAATATCCAAAACATTGGCGGGACATTTGGTACGACTGTTGGAAACTTTATTCAAAACTTTTTTGAAAAGCTACCTTCCATTTTTTCGTGGATTCCAAACGCAGCAACAGTCTCCATTTTTTCTGTACTAGCTACCTTTTTTATCAGCAAGGATTGGTATCGTCTAACTAGAATCGCGGAAAAAATCCTCCCTAATCGGGCAAAATCAAGCGGGAAAACGCTTTTTACTGATTTAAAGAAAGCACTATTTGGATTCATAAAAGCCCAGTTAACGCTTATCTCTATGACAACGGTGATTATCTTGGTTGGATTGTTAATTCTGCGTGTAGATTATGCGATTACCATTGCTCTAATTACGGGACTTGTTGACATCATCCCTTATCTTGGGACAGGTTTGATCTTTGTACCCTGGATCATTTACGAAGCAATTGCTGGTGATCTAAGCCTCGCGATTGGACTCGGGGTACTGTATATTATCGTTTTAGCACAGCGTCAATTTATGGAACCAAAGGTTCTTTCATCGAACATTGGTATCGATCCGCTTGCAACCTTAATTTCCCTGTTTGTTGGTTACAAGCTCATTGGATTTTTAGGTCTTATCGTAGGTCCAGTCACATTAGTTATCATCATGACTCTTCATAGAGCCAATGTATTTAAGGATTTATGGGCCTTTATAAAAGGTTCTGAAAAATAAAATGTCAGCACCTCTCGAGGTGCTGACATTTTTTATCTTATAATTGTTACATTTCCTTTATCTATCCAATTTTTGAAGATCTTTAAGACGAGGATCTTTAAAGATGCCCTTGTGGCAGGGATTAATAGTAAGAAACCCGCGGCATCTGTAATATAGCCTGGTGATAAGAGCAGGATGCCCCCTATCAAAATACAAATTCCATCAAGGAGAGCTTCACCCGGAACCCGGCCATACTGGATATCCATCTGAAACTTCCGTACCACTTCTAGTCCTTGTTTTTTAGCCAAGTAGCCGCCTATAACCCCCGTTAAAATAATGATTGCCATAGTTGGCAGCACACCGATGGTCTTTCCAGATAACAGAAGCACTGCTATTTCTGCAGCCGGAACAATAATTAACAATAATATTAAATATCTCAACCGTTCGACCCCTTTTTGAATGTCTTATAGATCTATTATATTAACAATCGCACCACTTTATCAATTAAGAGACATTCCTTACAGAAAAAAGGAAGGGCATAAATGCCGCTTCCTTAATATCTTTTAAAGTACACTTGCATGTCCGTTATAAACGACACCTCTAGCAGCATCAACCGTTACCTCTTGTCCGTCTTTCATTAGACTTGTAGCCTTTTCTGCACCGACGATAACCGGAATGCCCAAACTTAAGCCTACAACTGCTGCATGACTAGTCAAGCCGCCCTCTTCTGTAATTAATGCAGAGCATTTCTCAATAGCCGGAACCATGTCAGCATCCGAACCGATCGTTACTAAAACAGAGCCTTCTTTTACTTTAGCCAGCGCCTCTTCAGCACTATGAGCAATAACTACTTTTCCATAAGTCGATTTGCGCCCGATCCCTTGTGCTTTTACAAGAACATCTCCCACAACATGGATCTTCATCAGATTAGTTGTTCCTGTTTCTCCAACTGGAACACCAGCCGTTATCACAACTAAATCACCATGCTTAACAATACTGCTGTTTAGGCTTTCCTCTACAGCACTTTCTAACATATCATCCGTTGTAGCCGCAAATTGACCGAGCTGAGGATAAACTCCCCATACAAGTGCTAAACGACGTAAAACTGTTGCATGTGATGTTACAGCCACAATTGGGGCTTTTGGACGATATTTCGAAATCATTCTTGCCGTATGGCCGCTTTCGGTCGGAGTTATGATCGCATTTGCATTCAAATTTAATGCTGTATGTGCAACAGATTGTCCGATTGCATCCGTAATATTCGATTCTACCTCGTTCGAACGCTTCGATAATAATCTTTTATGATCAAGAGCTGTTTCAGCACGTGAAGCAATATTATGCATCGTACGAACTGCTTCAACTGGATATTGACCTGCAGCCGTTTCCCCTGATAGCATAATCGCGTCTGTGCCATCAAAGATCGCATTTGCCACATCACTTGCTTCCGCACGGGTTGGGCGGGGATTTCTCTGCATAGAATCAAGCATCTGTGTTGCTGTTATAACAGGTTTCCCTAGATCATTACATTTTTTAATCAATTGTTTTTGTACTAACGGAACTTCTTCTGCAGGGATTTCAACACCCAAATCTCCTCGGGCAACCATTAGCCCGTCTGAAACCTCTAATATTTCATCAATCTTATCGACACCTTCTTGGTTCTCGATTTTAGGAATGATATGAATATGTGTACCGTTATTTTCTTCTAACAGTTTGCGGATTTCTAAAACATCCGACGCACGTCGCACAAAGGATGCTGCAATGAAGTCAACTTCTTGACTTACTCCGAATAGAATATCTGCAGCATCTTTCTCCGTAATTCCTGGTAAATTTACAGAAACCCCCGGTACATTGACACCTTTTTTATTTTTTAATGTCCCGCCATTTAAGATTGTTGTATGAATCTCTCCTGAAGCTTTATCTATTTTTGTTACTTCCAGGCCAATCAGACCGTCATCTAAAAGGATTTGCGAGCCAACACTAACATCATCGATTAATCCTTTGTATGTAACTGAAAACTTTTCGGTGGTACCCTCGACCTCTGTCATTGAAATAATAACATCTTTTCCAGCCTCTAGCTCAATCGCACCGTTCACCATGTTATTAGTGCGGATTTCTGGTCCTTTTGTATCTAATAAAATCGCTACATTTTTATTCGCAAGCTTTGAAGCTTCACGGATGTTTTTAATACGCTGACCATGCTCTTCATGATCTCCGTGAGAAAAGTTTAGACGTGCTACATTCATTCCTGCTTCCATTAACATCTGTAACTTTTCTACACTTTCACTTGCCGGACCAATTGTACAAACAATTTTTGTTTTTCTCATTAGAAGAATACCTCCAAAAAATAGTAATGCAATATGTACATGTTTATTTCTGCTAGATGGATAGCTCCTTTGATAAATTTAACATTGATCTATCCACACTGCGTGTCTTCTCAAATGCCTTGACAATGTCGTAATCAACTAGCTTATTTTCCATAATCCCTACTGCTCGGCCGCCATTGTGCTCCATTAAAAGTTCAACTGCACGCGCACCAAAACGGCTTGCCATCACACGATCATAGGCAGTTGGTGATCCGCCCCGCTGTATATGCCCAAGAACAGAAACACGGGTATCCAGATTAGCTGTTTCCTTAATCTTTTGCCCAATTTCTACACCGCTTCCTACACCTTCAGCCACAATGATGATGCTGTGTTTTTTTCCGCGTTCGTAGCCCTTCATTAAACGGTCCACAATATCTTTTACCGTATAGTTTTCCTCCGGGATTAAGATCGTTTCCGCTCCTCCAGCCAAACCTGACCATAGGGCAATATCACCAGCATCTCTTCCCATCACTTCAATAATAAATGTTCTTTCATGAGAAGTAGCAGTATCACGAATTTTATCAATCGCATTAATAACCGTGTTTAATGCCGTATCAAAACCAATGGTGTAGTGTGTACCTGGAATATCATTGTCAATCGTACCTGGTACTCCGACACAAGGAAAACCATGCTCAGTCAGGGCTTTAGCGCCACGATAGGAACCATCCCCGCCTATCACAACAACCCCTTCAATTCCGTGCTTCTTTAATTGCTGTATTCCTTGAAGCTGGCCTTCCTTTGTTTTAAATTCCTCACATCTTGCTGTGTATAGCATCGTGCCTCCACGATGAATAATGTCACCTACGGAGCCTAATTCAAGTTTTTTAATATTTCCGCTAATTAAGCCAGAATATCCACCATAGACACCATATACCTCAACGTTATGGTAAATGGCTTTCCTTACAACTGCACGAATAGCAGCATTCATTCCAGGTGCATCACCGCCACTAGTTAAGACACCAATTTTTTTCAAAATAGCACCTCCAAGAATTAAAAATTCTATCATTTATTTTCACTAGTTGAATCTGACTAATCGGTGGTTAATAAAAGTTTAAAAGCTACACATGTTATTATAAACAGAATCGCTTGTAATATTTCTAAAATACCATGAAGAATCTACCTTTCACAACTTTATGGCATGTTTTCATTAAAATACGGAATAATTAGAGAAATGCAAGCGTTTAACCCTATTTAGCGCATTTTTTCTCTTTATTCCGTGCAAGATAGAAATGAACGATTTAATACCTAATCCCAAAAAAGAAACGTGCTTAAAAAGCACGTTTAAGGGTTAGCATTCATAAACTCTTCTTGTTCTGAAAAATCTCCTATTGCCTTATATTTCTGGTAGCGCTGATTGATAAGTTCTTCTTCAGTCAGCAATAGCAGCTCCTTCAAGGAAGAAATAAGTGCGGTATGAATTTGCTCCGCTTGTTCCTTCATATCCTTATGTGCGCCGCCTTTCACTTCTGGAATGATATGGTCAATGACTTTCAGTTCTTTGAGATCTGGAGCAGTAATTTTCATTTTCTCTGCTGCCAGCTTTGCTTGTCCAGCATCTCTCCATAAAATAGATGCTGCCCCTTCAGGCGAGATGACAGAATAAGTCGAGTTCTCCAGCATATGAATGTGGTTGCCAACACCAAGAGCCAAGGCGCCGCCGCTTCCACCTTCTCCAATTACGATGCACACAACAGGTACCCTTAAGCCGGCCATTTCAAATAAATTTCTAGCTATTGCTTCACTTTGGCCTCTTTCTTCGGCTGCTTTCCCAGGGTAAGCTCCTTTTGTGTCAATAAAACAGATAATCGGTCTGCGAAACTTTTCCGCTTGTTTCATCAAACGCAGTGCTTTTCGATACCCTTCAGGATGAGGCATCCCAAAGTTTCTGCGGATATTTTCCTTCGTGTCTTTCCCTCTTTGATGGCCGATCACCGTAACAGGTAGACCATCAAACTTCGCGATTCCGCCAACAATGGCCTCATCATCTCCAAAGTTTCGGTCCCCGTGACACTCAAAAAAGTCTGTAAATAAATGGGATACATAATCTAAAGTCGTAGGACGGTTCGGATGTCTTGCAATTTGCACTCGATCCCAAGGCTTCATATTTTCATAAATCTCTTTTTCTAACTTTTCTAATCGTAATTCAAGAATCTTTATTTCATCTGAAAGATCTACATCTGCAGCTTTCGTTACTTCTTTCAACTCCGCAATCTTTTTTCTTAATTCAATAACGGGTTTTTCAAATTCTAGTTCTCCAACCATTGCAAACTACCTCCTGGCTGATGGATATCAAGAATAGTCGATACTTTTTCCTTTAATTCAGCTCTTGATATAACCGCATCTAATTGCCCATGTTCTAAAAGGAATTCTGCCGTCTGAAAATCCTCTGGTAACTCTTCACGAATCGTCTGCTCAATGATTCTTCGGCCAGCGAATCCAATTAAAGCTCCTGGTTCCGCGAGATTAAAGTCACCAAGAGAAGCAAAACTAGCTGACACTCCCCCTGTTGTAGGGTCAGTCATAATCGCTATCGTTAAACCGCCATTCTCACTAAATTTCTTCAAAGCGACACTAGTCTTCGCCATTTGCATCAAGCTAAGGACACCTTCCTGCATTCTAGCACCGCCGGAAGCTGTAAAGATAACAAAAGGTACACCTTCTTCTCCAGCTTTCTCAATAGCACGCGTAATTTTTTCACCAACTACAGACCCCATACTCCCCATCCTAAAGGTAGAATCCATAATAGCAACAACAATGGAATGTTGGTTGACAGTACCAGATCCCGTAACTACTGCCTCATTCATGCCCGTCTTCTCGCGATCTTTCTCTACTTTCTCAGTGTATCCCGGAAACCCAAGTGGATTTGTTGACTTTAAATCTTGGTTGTATTCAATGAAGCTGCCTTCATCCAAAAAGCTAGCTATTCTTTCCTTTGCATTCATCGGGTAATGATAGTCACAATGAAAACAGACTTTAAGATTCTTTTGCAGTTCTTTTGAATACATAATTTTTTTGCAATTGGGGCATTTCGTCATAATCCCCTCAGGAACATCTTTTTTAGAGACCTCAGAGGGAATTGTCGCATATTTTATTTTTTGTTTCTTAGTAAAAATATCTTTCAGCACGGTCTTAAACCTCCCATATCTACAAACAGAAGAATTTTATTATCATCGAGTGGTCAGACCACCAGATTTAAAACAAGCCCCTATCAGAAGGGAAGTTGCCTTATCACTGTAGAATAATAAACTAAAAAAATCCTTAAAAATTTGTCGTTACTAGATCGACAATTTTCTTAATTTCTTATAGGCTTCTAACACATTTTTTTCATCTGAAGTGAGTAAAGCTTCTATTAAAGCTTCATAATTTCGTTTTTCAAATGGTCCTTGATCCATGTTTAATGACCGATAAAAATCGCTTAATATTAACCAAATTCTATAAAAAAGATGATTGTCTGCCAATTTTACAATGTTTAAAAAAAATTCTTCGTCCTGGATTAAATCTTCCTGTACCAGTTTCATTAAGTTTTTCAGCTTTTCATCCGTTTTTTTATGAATGATAAGCCTTAAACAATCCATTTCTATTAAAAATTTCGTTTCCTTCACGTCTTTGATGGCCTTTTCATCTTGAAGGATAAATGAGCTTAATAATTCAACAAGACGATTTGTTTTAGCATCGCGCAGAAAGGTTCCTTCACCCCTTCTCGTTTCAATCAGCCCCAGCAGTTCAAGCGCCCGCAATGCTTCTCGAACGGAAGAACGCCCTACATGAAGGCGTTCTGACAGCTCACGTTCTGAAGGGATTTTATCTCCCTTTTTTAAACCATCCTGTTCAATCATATATCGTATTTTCTTGACAATCTCAATATAAACCTTATTGTGGAATGGTGCGTCCAATGTCAGTCCTCACTCACCTTTTCCAATAATGGCAAGATCCCTAGTTTTGTTCTTAATTTCTTCAGGGTCAACTTTTATTCGTGCAACACCTGTTTCCATTGCAGCCTTTGCAACAGCAGCTGCCACTTCTGGCGCAACTCTCGGGTCAAATGGCCCAGGGATTACATAGTTTTCAGTAAGTTCACTCTCTGCCACGAGGCTGGCAATTGCCTCCACAGCTGCAACCTTCATTTTTTCATTAATATGGGTTGCTCGTACATCCAATGCTCCACGGAAAATCCCTGGAAAAGCCAAGACGTTATTAACTTGGTTAGGAAAATCAGATCTTCCTGTCCCAATTACCTTAGCTCCTGCATTTTTTGCATCTTCTGGCATAATCTCTGGGTTCGGGTTAGCCATTGCAAAAATAATTGGATCATTATTCATCGTTTTAACCATGTCCGGAGTAAGAGCACCGGCAGCGGACACACCAATGAAGACATCTGCTCCCTTAATAACTTCTTCTAAATTTCCTTTTGCATTATCCCGGTTTGTATACTTTGCCACTTCTTCCTTGATTGAGTTCATCCCCTGCGGACGTCCCTCATAAATGGCACCTTTTGTATCACACATAACAATATCGCGAACACCATAGCTATAAAGTAGTTTAATAATAGCAATTCCAGCAGCACCGGCGCCATTGGCAACCACTTTTATTTCCGTAATTTTCTTGCCAACCAGCTTTAAGGCATTAACGAGACCAGCAACGGTTACAATAGCTGTTCCATGCTGATCATCATGAAAGATTGGTATATTTGTTTCTTTTTTTAGTCTTTCTTCAATTTCAAAGCAGCTTGGTGCTGCAATATCTTCCAGATTCACGCCGCCAAATGTTGGTTCTAGTAACTTTACCGTTTCAACCATTTTGTCAACATCTGTTGTATTAAGACAAATTGGAAACGCGTCTACTCCAGCAAAACTTTTAAATAAAACCGCTTTTCCTTCCATTACAGGAAGACTTGCTTCAGGACCGATATTCCCCAAGCCTAATACCGCTGTCCCATTCGAAACAACTGCTACCATATTCCCCTTCATTGTATACTCATATACCGTTTCAGGTTTATCATATATAGACTTACAAGGTTCAGCTACACCAGGGGAATAAGCAAGACTGAGATCTTTCGCATTTTTCACCTGCACCTTAGATTTTGATTCTAACTTCCCTTTATTTACTCTATGCATATGTAGAGCTTCTTCACGTAAACTCATACTTGCTCACTCCTCGTTTATCACAATAAAATCATTCTCAATCTCCACCAGTGGTCAGACCACATATATTAGAACAATATAACATTTATACCCATGTTGTAAACACTATTTCTTGAAAATTACATTTCTTTCCCCTAAAAATTCTCTCAATTCGTACAATAAGGATTCAGAGAGTTCCACATGGTTGTCAGCTCCTAAACGGATTGTTCTTTCTGTACTTTGGTAAAATAGAACTACTTCAACAGCCCCTCTGTGTTTCGTTAAGATCAGCTTTAGTGTTTGAAGGTCCCTGGCGCCTTCCTTCTCCTTTTCTATCCTTAAATACAAAGTTCCTTTTGATTGAGGTAGATTTTCAACCGCTTCGTTAGCAGCTTTGCCATGTTGCAGAACAAACTGCCTTTTTCCTTCCCGGCTCTCTATTTTACCTTCTGTATAAATGGTGCTGCCTTTTTGCAGCAGCGCCATGAATCTTTTGTACACGTTCGGAAAAACAACACCTTCCATATCACCACTTTGGTCGCTGATCGTTAGAAAAGCCATTGCTTCCCCTTTTTTCGTACGGATTTTTTTGATGTCTGTGATATAAACGATCATTTTTACATAATTATTTTGCGATGTCATTTGATCAATTTGTGTAATCCCTAAAGATTTGAAATAGGGTTTAAAGATCGAAACTGGATGATCTGATAAATAGAGACCCAGCACCTCTTTTTCAAAAAGAAGTTTATCTTCCTGTCTTATAGGGTCAACTCCAACATACTTTGGCTTGATAAAAAAGTCATCTTCTGAAAATAAATCGTCCTGCTCCATGCCCTCGGGGTTTACTAATTGCGCATGCTCAATTGCGACATCTATGCTAGCCAATAACACGGCGCGGTCTTCACCGAATTCATCAAAGCTTCCGGAGTGCACCAATGCTTCAAGTGCTTTTCGATTTACAGCTTTCTGCGAGACTCTCAAACAAAAATCAAATAAATCGGTGAATTTTCTTTTTTTACGACTTTGGAAAATTTCCTTCAGAGCTGAAACTCCGATGCCTTTAATAGCAGTTAAGCTATAACGGACCGCATTCTTCTCTACTAAGAAGGTATAGCCGCTTTTGTTAATTGATGGCGGAAGGACGTCAAACCCCATATCTTTCAACTCACGAATATACTGACTGATTTTCACTTCATTTCCCATTACAGAAGACAGCAGTGCCGCCATAAAGAATAAAGGATAATGTGCTTTTAAGTAGGCTAGTTGATAAGCTATGAAACTATAGGCTACAGCATGGCTTCTATTAAACCCATAATTAGCAAACTTGACAATCAAATCATATATGATATTCGCTGTCTTTTCGTCATACCCTTTTTTTAATGCACCCTTTACAAAATGACTGCGTTCTTCATCTAAAATATTTTTTTGTTTTTTCCCAACTGCTCGTCTTAAAATATCTGCTTCTCCAAGCGAAAATCCGGCCATCTTTGATGCGATCTGCATGATTTGTTCTTGATAAACAATAACTCCGTAAGTGTTTTCGAGTATTGGCTTTAAATCGGGATGGGGATAAGTTACTGCCTCTTTCCCGTGTTTACGGTTGATATAAAGCGGAATATTTTCCATTGGACCAGGGCGATACAAGGCATTTACAGCAACAATATCCTCAAAACGAGATGGCTTTAACTGCTGCAGCACCCTTCTCATTCCATCGGATTCAAGCTGAAAAACTCCTGTTGTTTCTCCTTGTGACAGTAGTTGAAATGTACTCTCATCATCTAATGGAATAGCTTTTATATCGACTTCTTTACCTGTTTTCCGATGTATAGATGACAAAATATTTTCTATCAAAGATAGATTTCGCAATCCGAGAAAATCCATTTTTAATAGACCAACAGCTTCAAGATGCTCCATTGAATACTGTGTCAAATAAACATCATGATGTCCGGATTGTATCGGAATGGTTTCAACCAGAGGCTTTTCAGAAATAACCACTCCTGCAGCATGTGTTGATGTGTGTCTTGGCAGTCCTTCCAATTTTAAAGCTGTATCATAGATTCGCCGATGAACCGCGGACTCCTCTATCAAGCTTCTTAATCCGTCTGATTCAGCAAGAGCCTTTCTTAAGGTAATGCCTAACTGCGAGGGGATGGCTCTCGAAAGCATCTCCAACTCCTTTGAGTTGAGTCCAAATACTCTTCCAACATCTCTTAATACCGCTTTGGCAGCGAGCGTCCCAAATGTGATAATTTGGGCAACATGCAAGTTTCCATACTTCCCGGAGACATATTCAATTACTTCATCTCTTCTATGATCGGGAAAATCAATATCTATATCGGGCATTGAAATCCGCTCTGGATTTAAAAATCGTTCAAATAACAGATTATGCTGAATTGGATCAACATCTGTTATATAGAGAACGTATGCGACAAGAGAACCTGCCGCAGATCCCCTTCCAGGTCCTGTAAGAATCCCATTTTCTCTTGAGAATTTCATAAAGTCCCAGACAATCAAAAAATAATCAGAGAAGTTCATTTTCTTGATTATACTCAGCTCATATAACAGCCTTTCTTCGTGAAGAGGCGTTGGTTCTTTGTATCTATCAGTTAAACCGGCCCAGCATAGCTCATCTAGTAATGTTTGAGCCGTCTTACCATCTTCAACTGGATATTTTGGAAGCTTCTGCTTGTTGAGTTCAATCATCACATTACATTCTCTTGCAATTTTTAAGGAATTTTCCAATGCCTCGGGAATGTCAATAAATAAGTCGCCCATTTCTTTAGCCGTTTTTAAATAGTATTGATCATTTTGAAGTTTTTCTCTTCCTTCATCCTGTAACTTTTCACCATTTTTAATCGCTAGAAGACATTCATGTGCAAACGAATCCTCCTTTTGCAAATAATACGTCTCATTGGCAGCAACAACCTCAATTTGTAATTCCTTTGAAAGAACGAGAAGTTGCTGCGTCAGCTCAGATTCTTCTCTTAAACCATGATTTTGCAGACTGAAATAATACTGGTCTCCAAATAGATTCTTAAACAATGAGGCACGGTTCCTTGCTTCATCGTAATCCCCTTTTAACAAATTCTCTTCCACTTCACCCTTAAGTCCTGGCGTGATAGCGATCAATCCGGCTCTATAACCCTTTAGCCACTTTATAGGAATGCCAGAATTAGATTTAGTCTGTACAACGCTTGTAATCTTAAGTAAATTTTGAAATCCAGTTTGATCTTTAGCTAACAGCACAAGGGGATAAGACCGATCCTCACCGCCATCCCCTATCACATTAACGGTAAGTCCAATAATAGGTTTGATTCCATGCTTTAGACATTCTTTATAAAAAGCAACACTTCCGTACATAACATTCTGATCTGTTAGAGCAAGCGCTGAAAAGCCTTTTCTCTTGGCATCCATCACCAATTGCTCAACTGTTGCCGTACTGGTCAAAAGACTATAGGAACTATATACATGAAGGTGAACAAATGACAATGATATTCCCACCCTTAACACTTCGATTCGATACTTTCATTATAGAGCCTAATAGAAAAAAAAGAAAATATGTTCTCATTTAAAAGCGGAAGCGCCTTGCTCACCCCCGACAAGCACAAGACGAGCCGCCCGAAAAGGTGCTCTTTACCTTTTTGGGTGGATCGGCTTGTGACCTCGAGGGGGTAGGCGCTGGAGCTAGACCGCTATCTAAATTTAAAAGCTATACTTTCTTATCCATTGGAAAACGAAACCGCAAAAAAGTAAAAATTGTTGTACCATTCTTTCCTAAAAACATAATTACAAGACTTTGTCCATATAATGTAGTAATGGTCAATTACTTTTGTTTCCTGTACATGGCAATTCTATTACAGTGAGGATCGGTGCTATTATGAGAGAACAGCCTTTTTTTACACATTTATTTGATAGCTATTTCATTGCCTTTGGGGTTTTAATGGGTGGTGCTTTAATTGGCGCACTTGGGGCATTCTTAACAGGAAAACCCCTAATGACTGAA
This sequence comes from Robertmurraya dakarensis, assembly GCF_900156875.1. Lineage (GTDB taxonomy): Bacteria > Bacillota > Bacilli > Bacillales > Cytobacillaceae > Robertmurraya > Robertmurraya dakarensis. The sequence continues at coordinate 2,504,545 of NZ_LT707409.1, forward strand.
ATATTTAGAATTTCATCCTCTATACGTATCTGGGCCATTGTTACCGCTATCGGAGGTACCTTCGATGCCATCTCTAGCTTTGAACGAGGATTATTTGAAGGAGATACAAAGGATATTTTTAAAACCTTTCTTCTCATATTAGCAGCACTCGGAGGGGCACAAACTGGTTCAGCATTAATTACTTGGCTTACACAGGAGCATATCTCACAATGAGAATTCCACCATATTATCGAAGCAGTCAGTGGCAAAGGTTATTTGCTGGAATGGCCATCGGGGCAATGATAAGCTGGCTGGTTTTCCTTTATATTTTTGGAGAATGGATCGAAGAGTACAGTATGAAGATCAAAAAACAAGAAGAAGATATACGAGATTTAACGTACGAGAAAAAAATCTGGCAAGAAGATATTGAAAAACTCAATAAGAAAAATGAAGAAAAGCTTACCATTCAAAAAATCGAGGTAAAGATTACAAATTACGAAAAATATAAGCTTGATTCATACAGTGTCTATGAAATTGAAGAAGCGATAAAAGAAGATATAAAGACACTTATCGCAAAGGATATAGAAACAGCCTTTCAAGGCAGAGAATTGCTTAAAAAGACGATAGAAAATAAACCCGTTAAGGCACATGAAAAACGATACAAATTAAAAATTAACGAGATCGTCTATTATACCACTCTATCAATCCGGCTTTCCATGCAGCTTGACGGATAGGGAGTAAAAAGAAATCGGAATAAACCGATTTCTTTTTACCTTGCATTTTTTAATAATCTTTACAAACCTCCGCTATATCTTTCATGACAAGATCCTTTTCGTCCCAAGAGTAAATAGATGCACCAGAAGCAAGAGGATGTCCTCCGCCATTATACTTTTTGGCGACTACATTAATAATCGGACCTTTCGAACGGAGCCGCACTCGGATTTGATCTTCTTCTTCAATAAAGAATGCCCACGCTTTGATCCCAGCGACATCTCCTAAAGTACTAACAAGTAAAGAGGCGTCAGAAGGTTTCGCACCAAACTTTTCTAGCAATGGTTTATCCAGCACCATTGAAGCAACGCCTTGTTCATTCATCTCAAAGTTTTGAAGAACATACCCGTTCAACTTAATAATATGTAACGGCAGCTCATACATACTGTCATATAATTCAGTCCTAGAAAAATTATACTTTATTAACTCACTTGCATAAGAAAATGTTTTCTCTGTAGTACTTGGATAGATGAACCTGCCAGTATCCCCAACAATTCCTGCATACAATAACCTTGCTGCTTCATTTGACATTTTTAAGCCCTTGTCTTTTCCAGCTAAATAAAATTCATAGATCATTTCACTGCAAGAGCTTGCGTCCGTATCTACCCAAAGCATATCCCCATATGCATCTTCATTAGGATGGTGGTCAATTTTTATTAGCTTATCCCCTAAACGATATCGATCATCACAAATTCGGGCTTGGTTAGCCGTATCTGTAATAATCACCAATGCTCCATTATAGGTGTCATCCGGAATAACATCCATTCGGCGCAAGTAGTTCAGAGATTCTTCCTCTTTCCCAACCGTATAAATAACTTTTTCCGGAAAAGAAGCCTTCAAAATTTCGGCAAGTCCTCCCTGTGATCCATATGCATCTGGATCTGGACGTACATGACGATGAATGATAATCGTATTGTATTGCTTAATGGTCTCTAAAATTTTCTCTTTCATTTGCTGCTCCTTCTTCTAAATTAATGATTACTAGCATGTCACACGTAAAACGAATAGTATAGTCTGCTCTTTGTAGAATACCTAATTATTACCACAAAAATAAAAATAAAAAAAGAACTGTATGTAGCAATTATATTGAAAAATCGTTAAAATGGAATGAGATTGTCGAATTATGGAGGAGTCTTTCAATGCCTATTTTAGTCATTATTTTTGTTTTGTCCTTTGCCTTCTATATCTTCTATAAAGCAAAGTATTTTCGTACGAAACTTCCTGCTGAAAAGAAATGGGTATCAGCAAAATCCAATATTGCCCTTGGATTATTCGTCGGCTTTTTCGGATTAAATCAGATTTTCTTAAACCTTTCTACAGTGGGAATCATTGTCGGAATTGTTTTTATCCTTCTAGGGGTTTTCAATGTATGGGGCGGAATAAAATCATATAAATTTTTCCTTCCTTTAGCAATTGAAGAAGCAGAACAATTAAAGAAATAGTTCCTAAAGGTAAGCCGCTTACTTTCAAAAGTATAGCGGCTTTTTGTTGTTTCATGTATTTAATTGCGGTCAATTAATTGACACATCATCATGGCCTTTCCGACGAGAATTCCTTCATTGAATACTTCAACATCTACTTTTCCAAATTTTCTTCCCGCCTCGAGCACCTTTGGATATATTTCTAACGCGCTGTCCATCTGCACAGGCTTTAAAAAGTAGATCGTCATATTTTCGACCACTAAGTCACCTTTTTTGAAGCCCCTAAGAATCCCGTTTGCAGCTTCAGCCACGATTGTTGTGAACACTCCATAGGAGATCGTCCCTAAATGGTTAGTCATTTGCGGGGTTACCTCGCAGCGATAGATATCCTCACCTTTCACTTTCCCCTTATCCACAACTAGCTGATTTGTTACTAGATCATCAATTGTTTCCCCCACTTGAGGCTGGCGCTGAATCATTTGCAGAGCCTTCAACACATCCTGCCTGCTGATGATTCCTTCGAGTTTATTATGGTCATCTACTACAGGGAGAACCTCTATCCCTTCCCAAACCATCATATGTGCAGCAGAAGCGACACTTGTCTTTCCACGTACAGTCATCGGGCTTTTTGTCATGACCTTATCAATCGTTAAGTCATGATCAACACCTAATACGTCTTTCGAAGTGATCATCCCTTGAACCTTCATATTTTGGTCCACTACAGGGTAACGGCTGTGAGTGGTTTCACGATTGTGTTCAAACCATTTCGAAACTTTATCTGAAGTTCTTAAAAAGCTCGTGTTCTCGATAGATGTTAATATATCTTCTACCAGCACAATCTCCTTCTTAATTAACTGATCATAAATGGCTCGGTTAATCATTGCTGCAACCGTGAATGTATCATAACTTGTTGAAATAACAGGGAGCTGTAATTCATCTGCAAGTTTTTTTACTTCTTCGTCTGTGTCAAATCCCCCCGTAATCAACACTGCTGCTCCTGCATTAAGTGCATACTCATGAGCTTTCGTACGATTCCCGACAATCAATAAATTTCCTGCTCCAGTATATCGCATCATGGCATCGAGCTTCATCGCTCCAATAACAAACTTATTGAGTGTTTTGTGAAGACCGGTACGCCCGCCAAGCACTTGGCCATCAACGATATTAACAACTTCGGCATACGTAAGCTTCTCAATATTTTCTTTCTTTTTTCGTTCTATGCGAATCGTTCCAACACGTTCTATCGTACTAACGTAACCTTTGTTCTCCGCCTCTTTTATCGCTCGATATGCGGTTCCTTCACTGACATTAAGTGCCTTGGCGATTTGTCTGACAGAGATTTTTTCCCCAATCGGCAGTCCATCAATATATTCTAATATTTGTTCATGTTTTGTAGCCAAGACCTTCACCCTTTATAAAAGATTGCTGTAATCTATATTTCTTATTTCTATTATAATGGGAAGTCTTGATTAGATTCAAATGCAGAGCAGCTGCTTTAGTGGTAGGAACGCAGTTTTTTCTGTCTAGAATTAGATCCAGGTCTGTAACTTTTTACACTTTTCGGACTGTAAAGGAGTGCTGATAGATTTCCCGCAATCACAAACAAACATAAAATAATCCATGATATCGCAAAGTATCCGGAAACACCATCTGCGTGGATAGATAGGTTAGGCAGCGCATAATAAAGCATTAACCCAGCTGCTAATAAACATAAAATATAACGATTTTTCTTCATAGTATCCTCCTTACTAAAAATATTCCTAGTGTATATGTATGCGGACATGCACAAAATAAGTAGTTTTTTTACGGCTATAAAAAAAACAAAAAACGCAGCCAAATGACTGCGTTCGAAGATCCTTATAATTCGATTGACTCCCCTACTTCAATAACTTTTCCTTGTCCTTCTGGAAGCAGGCTGACAAATTTCTTTGGATCCTGCTGAATAACTGGGAATGTATTATAGTGAATAGGTACTACTGTCTTAGCCGCTAATAACTGAGCTGCATAAGCCGCATCCTCTGGACCCATTGTATAATTATCACCAATTGGCAAAAATGCAACATCAATTGGATGGCGTTCACCGATTAGCTTCATATCTGAGAATACTGAAGTATCTCCCGCATGGTAAATGTTCTTACCTTCAATTGTGAGCAAATACCCGGCAGGCATTCCCATATAAACGTTAATTTGTCCATCTATATCTAAACCAGTGGAGTGAAAAGCAGCTGTCATTTTCACTTTACCAAACTCCAAATCATAAGCTCCACCGATGTTCATTTCGTGGACATTTTCCAATCCTTGGGATCTGAAATAGTTTGCCAACTCAGGGATCGCAACAACAAGGGCACCGCTGTTTTTGGCAAGCGCAACTGTATCACCAACATGGTCAGCATGTCCATGGGTTACTAAAATAAAGTCCGGATTTTGTTCTTCCACCTTTAAATCAGTTGTTCCATTTCCAGTAATAAATGGATCAATTAGAATTGTTTTTCCATTTGTTTCAATCTTTACAATCGAATGACCGTGGTACGAAATTTTCATGCGTTTCTCTCCTTTAAATATCTATCTATTTTCCTACATACTTTTAATTCAACATAAATGTTGTCATTCCTTCTCTTTTTTTAAATCTATGGTTAAAATTTACTAAAAGTTTACAATTTCACTATAAATTGCTACCTTTAAGATATTCATATTTGGAGGAGGAATCATCATGACGAATCAAAGATTGAGTAAACTCACAGATTGGATGAAAGAAAACGAAATTCAAATGACCTTCTTAACATCAACCGAAAGTGTTTTTTACTTTAGCGGATTTTTCAGCGATCCTCATGAAAGATTGCTTGGCTTAGCGGTATTCCAAGAAAAAGAACCACTATTAATCTGTCCGGCAATGGAAAAGGAAGATGCAAGGAAAACAGGGTGGAACGGAGAAATTATTGGTTACTCAGATATTGACAACCCTTGGGATCTTCTGCAAGAAGCTGCATCGAAAAGAATGAAAAAACCTGTAAAAATCGGAATTGAAAAGGAACATATGAACGTTGAGAGATACGAATCTCTATTAAGACTTTTCCCTGAAGCTTCCTTTGTGTCCGCAGAAGAGAAGGTAAGAAAACTTCGCATGATCAAAGATGAAAAAGAGTTGACTGCGATTCGAAAAGCTTGTAGTCTAGCGGATTATGCCATCGAGGTGGGCTGCTCAGAAATCGGGGAAGGCAAGACGGAATTAGAGGTGTTAGCATCCATTGAATATGAATTAAAGAAAAAAGGAGTTACGGCCATGTCGTTTTCGACTATGGTTCTTACTGGAGCTAATGGCGCTTCTCCTCACGGAACACCAGGACCCACAAAGATTCAAAAAGGTGATCTCGTTTTGTTTGACTTGGGTGTCGTCGTTGATGGCTATTGCTCTGATATCACTCGAACTGTGGCCTGCGGAGATATCAACGAGAAACAAAAAAGAATCTATGATACCGTACTGAAAGCTGAGCTTGCAGCTGTGGAAGCCAGCAAGCCGGGAGCTGTTTGTTCAGAAATTGACAGAATAGCACGAGGGATTATCTCAGATGCTGGGTTTGGACAATACTTTCCTCACCGTCTTGGTCATGGGCTTGGAATTAGTGTTCACGAATACCCGTCCCTGACAGAAACCAATTCACTTCAGCTCCAGGAGGGAATGGTTTTTACGATTGAGCCAGGAATTTACGTCCCAGGAGGAGCTGGTGTTAGAATTGAAGACGATGTCCTTGTAACGAAGGATGGAGTAGAGATTTTAACGAAGTTTCCAAAAGAACTACAAATCATTCAGTAAACAAACAAGCTGTCGAATTCGACAGCTTGTTTTCACTTAAAATACAAAAGATCACAGCAATGTCCTAGGATCCATATAATCTACCCCGTGAGCTTCAGCTACGCCCTTAAAGGTTACATACCCGTTCAGTGTATTAATCCCTTTTAATAAAGCCTCATTCTCTAAACAAGCTTTCTGATATCCTTTGTTCGCTATTTGAATGGCATATGGAACTGTTACATTTGTTAGTGCTATAGTGGACGTACGCGGTACAGCCCCAGGCATATTCGCAACAGCATAATGCACGACATCGTACTTATTATAAGTAGGATTATCATGGGTCGTAATTCGGTCTGTTGTCTCAAAGATCCCGCCTTGGTCAATGGCGATATCTACTACAACAGAACCGGGTGACATCGATTCAACCATTTCTTCCGTAACTAGTTTAGGAGCTTTTGCACCCGGGATAAGGACGGCTCCGATGACAAGATCAGACTCTTTAACTGCTTCGGCAATATTATATTGATTTGACATAAGTGTAGTAATGCTATTTCCAAAGATATCATCTAGCTGGCGCAAACGTTCTGGATTCAAATCAATCATGGTCACTCTAGCTCCTAGACCAACCGCCACCTTCGCAGCATTTGTGCCGGCTACGCCACCGCCGATAATGGTTACTCTAGCTCTTTTTACTCCCGGAACTCCAGCCAATAGAATCCCTTTTCCTCCGTTTACCTTTTCCAAAAACTGCGCTCCAACCTGCGCAGCCATTCTTCCTGCTACTTCACTCATAGGTGTTAGTAATGGAAGAGAATTATTTGGGAGCTGTACAGTCTCATATGCAAGGGCAATGACTTTGTGTTTGATTAAGGCTTCCGTTAATTCCGGCTCGGCTGCCAAGTGGAAATACGTAAATATTATTAATCCTTCACGGAAATATGTATACTCGGATGGAAGGGGTTCCTTTACTTTCATCACCATTTCCTTCGACCAGACTTCTTCAGCTGTACTTACAATGGTTGCTCCTGCATTCATATAATCAGAATCCGTAAACCCAGATCCTAATCCTGCATCCGTCTCAATATAGACTTCATGTCCAAAATTTACTAAGTTTACAACACCAGCAGGAGTCATTGCTACACGGTTTTCATTATTTTTTATTTCTTTTGGCACCCCAATGCGCATCATCATACCTCCTCTATAATTGATCATAAAAGTACTATACACCTTAATGAGATGATAATAAAGGGAATTTTTTCACTTATCAGTCATCTAATAACAAAAAAAAGCGCGCTGGGTTTGACATTTTACAGCCTTATCCCACATAAAAAGAGGTGCAAATAGCACCTCCAGCCATCTAAATTTCATGATCCACATGTTTGTTCATGTCGAACTGCCCATCTTCCTGGTCAATTACTCCATTATTATATGCATTCATGATTTGTTCACTCACTTGTCTTGCTCCCTGATCATCATAGAGAAATCCGAATGAACTGTTATGGTTTTCCTTCACCATTTTGCAACTCCCCCTAAAAAAATATTTTTAATAGCATCCTTATTTTTCGAAATTTTGCCACAGATATTCAAAAAAAAGAATTGTATAATTAAGGTAAAGGAGGAGATATAAATGTCTGTTGGATATAAAAATATATTAGTAGCTGTGGATGGATCTACAGAGGCTGAATGGGCCTTAAAGAAGGCGATTGAAATCGCTAAAAGAAACGATAGTACGATTGTATTGGCACATATTATTGATACACGAACATTTGCAACCGTTGAGGCTTATGACAGCACGATTGCTGAAAGAGCAGACAAGTTCGCCACTGAATTAATGGAAAACTATAAAAAGGTCGCTACAGATGCCGGCGTAAAAGATGTTAAGTTTGTTGTTGACTATGGTTCCCCTAAAGTTAAAATACCTAAAGATATTGCTAAGAAAAATAATGTAGATTTAATTATTTGTGGTGCAACTGGTCTAAATGCAGTGGAAAGATTCCTAATTGGAAGCGTTTCAGAACATATTACTCGTTACGCACCATGCGATGTATTAATCGTTCGTACTGAAAAAGATGCAGAATAAAGCAAAAGGGGGAGGTTGTCTTTGACAACCTCCCCCTTCTATATTGAGTTTATTTTAAAGCCTCTTCAGCCTTCTGAATAGCTTTGCGGATTTGCTCAAAACCTGTACCACCCGCACTATTTCTTCTCTGTACTGCTGTAACAGGGTTTAAGACATGATAGATATCCTCTTCAAATAATGGATTTGCTTCCTTAAATTCATCAAGTGATAAATCAGCTAGGTAGCAGCCTTTCTGCACACAAGTCAGCACAAGTTGTCCCACTATTTCATGACTCTCACGGAATGGAATGCCTTTACCTGATAGGTAATCAGCTAGCTCTGTCGCATTGGAAAAATCATTCTTCGTTGCTTTTTCCATCTCGCCAGTATTCACCTTCATCGTATTAATCATTCCAGCAAAGATTTTAAGCGAGCCCGTTACCGTCTTCACCGTATCGAACATTCCCTCTTTATCTTCCTGCATATCTTTGTTATAGGCCAGCGGAAGTCCTTTCAAGACAGTTAAAAGTCCCATTAGGTTTCCATATACCCTGCCCGTTTTCCCTCTGATAAGCTCTGCCATATCAGGGTTCTTCTTCTGCGGCATAATACTGCTGCCTGTTGAAAAACTGTCATCCAGTTCGATAAAACGGAATTCCTGTGTTGACCAAAGAATAATTTCCTCTCCCAGGCGAGAAAGATGCATCATCAAAATAGAACTAGCAGATAAAAATTCTAAAATAAAATCACGGTCACTTACGGCATCCAGACTGTTTTCATAGATTCCTTCGAACTCAAGCAGACTTGCAGAATACTCTCGATCAATCGGAAAGGTTGTTCCTGCTAACGCACCCGCTCCCAGCGGGGATACATTTATTCTCTTTAAAGATTCCTGGTATCTTTGCTTATCACGCTCTAGCATCCAAAAATAAGCCATCAAGTGATGTGCAAAAGAAATAGGCTGAGCTCTCTGCAGATGAGTGTAACCAGGCATGATGGTTTCAACATGCTCTTGTGCCTGTTTTAATAGTGCTGCCTGCATCTCAGACACTAACTCAATGATCACTGACGTTTGTTTACGTAAATATAGATGCATATCCGTCGCAACCTGATCATTTCTGCTTCGGCCAGTGTGAAGCTTTCCTCCCACTGGCCCAACCATTTCTGTTAACATGCTTTCAAGGTTTAAATGAATATCTTCAAGTTTCACAGAATATTGCAATTCATCTTTTGCTGCCTTTTCTTTAAGTTCTTGAAGACCTTTTTTAATTTGAAGAGACTCTTCTTCACTAATAATTCCGCTTTTTGCCAGCATCGTGACATGAGCGATGCTTCCGTCTAAATCTTCAAGAACAAGCTCTTGATCAAAGGAAATGGAAGCCCCAAATTCGTCTACCCATTCCTCTGCTGTTTTTGTAAATCTTCCGCCCCAAAGCTTTTTCACACTGTCACCTTCTTGTTTTGTACCATGCTTTGAACCTTAGTTGGCAATCCAAATAATTCGATAAATCCAACAGCTGCAGCATGATCAAATTCGTCTGCTTTTGTATAAGTTGCTAGTTTTTCATCATATAGAGAATAAGGAGATTTTCTTCCTTCTACAATTGCATGGCCTTTGAATAACTTAATGCGTACTGTACCTGTTACAAACTTTTGCGTTTCTGCTAAGAATGCTTTTAGTGCATTTGTTAATGGCGAGAACCACAGACCATCATAGATCACTTCTGTCAATTTCTTAGAAATAACTGGTTTGAAGTGAGCTACTTCTTTTACTAGTGTAATATCTTCAAGCTCTTTATGAGCTTTAATTAACGTCATAGCAGCAGGTGCTTCGTACACTTCACGAGATTTAATCCCTACTAAGCGGTTCTCAACATGGTCGATACGCCCAACTCCATGTTTCCCTGCAAGATTATTTAACTCAAGAATTAATTCATACAACGGATAAGCTTTTCCGTTAAGACTAACTGGAACGCCTTTTTCAAAATCGATTTCAACGATATCTGGAGTATCAGGCGTATATTCTAAGCCTGTTGTTAAGTCATAAGCATCTTCAGGCGGAGCAGCCCATGGATCTTCTAAAATTCCACATTCATTTGCTCTTCCCCAAAGGTTTTGGTCAATAGAGTATGGGCTGTCTAGATTAATTGGAACAGGAATTCCATTTTTCTTTGCATATTCAATTTCTTCTTCACGTGACCATTTCCACTCACGTACAGGAGCAAGTACTTCTAAATCTGGATTTAAAGCCTTAATGGATACTTCAAATCTTACCTGGTCATTCCCTTTTCCAGTACACCCGTGCGCAACTGCTACAGCACCTTCCTGCTCTGCAATCTCAACAAGTTTCTTTGCAATTAATGGACGAGAAAGAGCTGAAACTAAAGGATATTTGTCTTCATACAAAGTGTGGGCTTGCAGAGAGATTAATGCATATTCATTAGCGAATTCTTCTCTTGCATCAATCATATGAGAGCTAACCGCTCCTACCTTCAGAGCTTTTTCTTTAACGAAGTCTAAGTCTTTTCCTTCACCGACATCTAAACAGCACGCAACAACTGCGTATCCTTGATCTTGTAACCATTTAATTGCTACAGAAGTATCTAAACCACCAGAGTATGCAAGAACTACTTTTTGATTTGCCATGTGAAAATTTCCTCCTCATATGTTTAGGCTTTATTGCCTCTATCTTTTTTATTTACGAATAAATATTCATTTGGATTATATTTTTATTCCTTTTCTTGCTATTCAATTTACCAATTTTAGCGAAACTTTTCAATACTTATTCTTCATTTTGTATAAAAATAAATTTATTTTTATATTTTTCTAACATTTTTTTCCATATAAGGGGCCGAAAAGTAAAAAACATCCCGCATTTAAGGAAATGAACTATTTCAAAGGAGTTTGCGTATTGTTATAGTATAATAGAATATAAGAAAGCAAATCTGGGGGAAATTTAAATATGGAGGAGCATTTTTCATTTGATGAAAGGTTAGGAATTGAGATTCCAATTCTTGAATTTAATTGGGATGATTATCCGCTGGAAACGCAGCAATCGATTTTGTTTTATTGGGAGAAGATTCGCGGTAGAATACCCGACCGTATCGCAGACATTGAAAAGATCATTAATAAAAAACAACTTCAGCTTTCAGATGAAAATGACTTTAAGGTTTCATGCCAACTTAATTCTGATATCGCCGATCTTGCATCGATTATTAATGATCTTTGGCTTTGGTATCGGGCTAATCAGCATGTTTCCGGCAAAATCCATCAATAAATGACTGAAAGCCCAAAGTATTGGGCTTTCATAGATCCTTCTTAAGCTCTCGTACAATATGTGCTATCTCGGGAAGGATAAGTTTATTCATAGCCAGCTTGACAGCACCGCTTGAACCAGGTGTTGAAAAAACAGCCTTATCTTGAACAACCCCAGCTGTTGCACGCGATAAAATCGCTGCTGAGCCTATATCCTCCTGGTAGCTTAACATTCTAAACAGCTCTCCAAAGCCGCTGATTTCCTTATCAAACAACTTCTGTACCGTTTCAATGGTAACATCTAGCTTCGCAATTCCTGTTCCACCGTTCGTTAAAATACAATCAATGTTTGGATTTTCACATCCCTTGATTACTTCATCCCGTATTGGATCCGCTTCATCTTTTACAATTACATAATCACCAATAATATGTCCTGACGATTCAAGCATCGAGATCATCAGCTGTCCGCTTTTATCAGTTTCCTTCGTTCTAGTATCACTAACTGTAATAATTTTACAAGTTACTTGTTGTGGTGCAGCTTGCTTATGTTCAGTTATGCTCATTTTACTTCTCCTTTTCCAGTAAAAACCTCATCTGATAATACTTATGTGCAAATTCTGTTACTCTTCTTGTTAATTGATAATTCATTCCGGCTCCTATAGCCATGCTTAAAAATGGAACGCCTTGGAACTTCTTATTTTTAAACAAAAGAATCGTAAATGCTTTTAACATTTGCTTGATTGGCTGGTCAAGGGTTGTAAGATTGGTCAATTCATCCTCACCATCGTAAAAATAGTACTCATCGGTATTCTTTAATTCATGCATTAATTGCTCCCACGCCTGGGCCTGTATACGCATTGGCAATGTTGCAGCATGAGAAACCTTTAAAGAGGTCATCATTTCAAACGGATGATTTACCTCATATCCATAAACAATCGCAATTAATTGGACTACTCTAATATTAATGACCACCATAGCTGGTATGTCCGTCCCTAAGAGAAGTGTTCCTCCTGTTCCCGACAAGCCACCTTGCGTAAGTGAATAAAGACGATGACGGGCAATCTGCTGCTGAGCTATGTATTGTAGTTGATCAATCGTTAATTTCTTTAAATCATCAATCTCTTCTATATCATGAACAAAAATTCTTCCTGCTGAAAGAATTCTCTCCCTCGCATCATGCTGCAATTGCATTCCTTGTATAAAGGAATGGAAATGAAAAAGCCATGTATCAAGCACCGAAAAGAATTCGGCTTGCTTTTCTTCAGGCAGAAGGGAGAAAGCACGATCCACATATTTTTCATAGGTTAATTCAAGATCATTTGGCATGTAATTATAAAGACTCTTTTCCCATTCTTTTATCTCACTTAAAACCATTTTATCCCTATCCGTTAAAGCCATTCCTAGATCCCTCCTAACACTTCTGCTTTTACCCATAGTATAGCATACCGTCTAATGCTATTAACAAAAACAAAAGACAAAAGCACATTCAGCTTTTGTCTTAGTTAAATTCTTATTTAGATAATCTTACAACATCCCTTGCAATCATCACTTCTTCATTTGTAGGGATGACCATAACTTTGACAGGGGAATGCGGATAGCTGATGAATGCTTCTTCGCCACGTACTTTATTTAATGCAGGATCAAAGTAGACACCCATGAATTCTAATCCTTTTAGTACACGTTCGCGAATAGCTGTGCTATTTTCACCAATACCAGCTGTAAAGATAATAGCATCAACTCCATACATGCGTGCTGCATAGGAACCGATGTATTTATGAATTCGATTCGCAAAAACCTGCAGTGCTAACTCTGCACGTTCGTTCCCGTTTTCTGCTTCATCCTCAATATCTCGTAAATCACTTGAAAACCCGGAAATAGCAAGCATTCCACTCTTCTTGTTTAAAACATCAAGAACTTCTTCTGCTGTTTTATTCGTTTTTTCCATGATGTAAGGAATAAGGGCAGGGTCAATATTTCCTGAGCGCGTCCCCATTGTAACTCCTGCTAATGGTGTGAATCCCATGGAAGTATCGATGGATTTTCCACCTTCAATCGCAGCAATACTTGCTCCATTACCAAGGTGACAAGATAATAGACGAAGCTGTTCAAGCGGACGTCCAAGCATTTCAGCTGCTCTTTCTGAAACATATTTATGAGATGTACCATGGAACCCATATTTGCGAATTCCATATTTTTCATAATACTCATATGGTAAGCTGTAAAGGAAAGAATTTTCCGGCATTGTTTGATGAAAAGCTGTATCAAAAACTGCTACTGCAGGAACATTCGGCAAAACTTGTTGAAAAGCTCTAATTCCTGTCACATTTGCAGGGTTATGAAGGGGAGCAAGCTCTGAAAGTGCTTCAATTTTATTTAGAACTTCATCCGAAATTAAGACTGAATCATTAAAATCTTCCCCGCCGTGAACAACACGATGTCCAATTCCGTTTATTTCATCTAATGATTTGATAATTCCTAAAGTCGTAAGCTTATCAAGCAGCATTTTTACCGCTACTTCATGATTGGGAATATCACTTACTTCCTTTACCTTTTCGTCATTTACAGAAATAGTAAAAATGGAATCATTTAATCCGATTCTCTCAATTAACCCTTTCGTAATAACTTCCTCCGACGGCATTTCAAATAACTGAAACTTTAATGATGAACTCCCTGCATTAATCGCAATTACTTTAGACATAATGTTTAACGCTCCTTTTACACGACAATTATGTACTTATTTAAGTTTTTACTCTCTTTGTATTCTGTTCTATTTCATTCATTTCTATCGATTCATTCCTCATTTAATCATTCATTGTTTTATTATTCAAGAAATACCTTGTAATGATATCGTTTACATGGTAAAATAAATATTTTCGCACTTTTTGGAATGTAAAAAATAATAGCCATTGTCAAAAGACAATAGCTATTTGTGACGACTTTTATTTATTTTCTACGATCCATTGATCAATTTTTCTTAGAATTTTATCCACTTCTGTTGCAATAGAAAGGCTTGGAAGATTTACTAGAAGCACTTGTTTTGGCTGCTTCGCCTCCGCCCCTTTCTTCTGAAGAATTAGGATGCTTTTCATAGAATCTTTATTCCGAAACATCGTGGACGGCAGTTGGAGAATAGCCTGAATATAGACATGTTCTTGTAAATATTCATGTAATTTAGGAGCTTCTTTACTTTCAAACAATCCATTTGGAATGACTAGAAACAAGTATCCACCATCCTTACTGTAATTCACACTCTGCTCAATAAAAAGATGATGGGCATATGAATGTCCTTCATCAGATTTCAGTTTGTACTGAGATGCCCCTGCATCATTAGGATAATAGCCTACTGGCAGGTCACTAACAATGGCATCGACAGGATCAATAAACAATGCTTCCAAACTATCTTGGTTAAACAATTGAAGTGGATGTTCTTGAAGGTTAGCATTAACATAAGCTAGTTTTACAAGCAAATCGTCAATATCGACACCAATCCCTTCAACTGTCTTATTGGTTTGCTGGTTTATCACAGTTGTTAATAGATTTCCTGTACCAACAGCCGGGTCCAATAAACGAATTGGTGAGGAATCTACAAATTTACTGACTAAATAACCGATCAACATTCCTACCGTATCTGGTGTCATTTGGTGATTCGGCTGAACACTCTCCTTCATTCCTTTTAAAGCAGCTAATTGGAAGGATTTACGTATCTCTTCTTTTGGATACTTGCTTAATTGAAAGCTATCGTAACTCTTTTTTAAGCGTTTGACCGTCAGTTCACTAAGTCCCTCCTGAAGGATAGACTGCTGAAATAGATTTTCACCTGTTTCAGCCAAAGCTTCTAAATATGTAATCGACAATTCTTCTTGAAGAATGGCTGCCGTCTCATTAAAAATTGAAAATAAATCTTCAACCGGAGAAATCTTCATCCTGTAACCTCCTTTTATCATTTTCCTATTGTATATGGGAATAAAACCAATCACAAGTTTAAAGCATCTTACTAGTTATGTAGTGGCATTAAGGTAAAAGAAAAAGAAAAGACCTCGATCAGTATCACGAGGTCTAACTTTGCTTGCTGTTTTTAAGCGTTAATTATTTAGCTGCCTTAGCTGCTTCAATTGCAGCCTCGTAGTTTGGATGGTCTGTGCCTTCGCTTACATATTCTGCATATGTAACAGTGTCATTGGAATCAACAACAAATACAGCACGAGCAAGTAAACGAAGTTCTTTCATTGCTACCCCAAACGCTTCCCCAAAAGAAAGGTCACGGTGGTCAGAAAGAGTTTGAACGTTTTCAATACCTGCAGCTCCACACCAGCGCTTTTGAGCAAATGGCAGATCGACACTAACTGTTAAAATTTTAACATTGTCTAATTTTGCAGCTTCTTCATTAAAACGGCGAGTTTGTGCATCACAAACTCCTGTATCTAGAGAAGGAACTACACTAATTAAACGAACTTGTCCTTTAGAATCTTCTAATGTAACAGGAGATAAATCATTTGCTAATACTGTAAAGTTTGGTGCTTTGTCACCAACTTTAACCTCTGATCCTAATAATGTTACTGGGTTTCCCTTAAAAGTAACTGATGCCATTTGGCCTCATCCTCCTTACCAACATATGTACAGTGTAAATCATAAACTATTTTGGCACATTTATGCAAATAATAAAGGTTAAATTTTGAAAAGTCTTAAAAAAAAGTTAACCCTCTTAACCGAGAGTTAACTTGTTGCTTAAATTTCCAAATCTTCCTTCGGACCGCTATATTCAGGATTTTGATACCCCTGGCTTTGCTGGCTATTTTGATTTTGGCCGCTTTGACCGTTTTGTTGATTCCCTTGAGAGCCTTGGTTCCCCTGCCCCGAATTATTTTTATTAGAGAACATTTGCTGAATCTTATCAACAGCTTGAGGAGCCAAATCAAGGATTTTTTCGTATAAGTGCGTACTTTCATCCAAGTGTACCATTCTTACTTCTTTTGAGTTAACAATTAAAAAAGCGATTGGAGTAATGGAGACACCTCCACCGCTACCCCCGCCAAAAGGATGTTTTGAACCCTGACCCTGACCCTGGCCTTGGCCTCCTCCTTTTGATTCACCATCAATAATAAATTCACTTCCTCCAGCCGCAAACCCAAAACCTACTTTTGATACAGTTAAAATTACACTACCATCAGGGGTTTCAACTGGATCACCAATAATCGTGTTTACATCAATCATTTCTTTTAAGTTTTCCATGGCGGTTGTCATCAACCCTTGAATTGGATGTTCGGACATTTATCCTTCCTCCTCTATATCGATTTTGTTTTGTTTTGAGAAAAATGAGCTAACGGTTTTGTTCGAAAGCGAGGTTTCCCGCCTTTCCAGTATTTAATCAGTTTAATACCTGCAAACATAGCATGTCCTATCCGAAACATAATCATACATTTAAATGAAGTTTGACCCATAGTTGCATTAAAATTTGGTGTAACCATAATTTGCGGGATGGTTTTAACCTTCATTAGAGTACTAACTAATCCAATTAAACTCCCCTTTACCGTCCAAAAAGCGCCACATATCATTCCCGTATAGGCAGCATCACCAACTCCGACGACCGTATTCCACTCCATTTTTGTGACAACCGTCTTACTTAAAAACCAGCGGACTATTTTATATAAGCCCACAACATGCTTTAATAGTTGATTGACATCTTTAAAACTGTCCAACATTTCTTCAGGAGTAAACTTTTTCGTATCCTGAGCTTTATCCTTTTCATTAGGTCCTGCCTCGACCTTTTCTTTTACAACTAAACTCGGAGAATCATCATCCATTTTCATAACTGGTACATTCAATTTGTACTGAATAAGTCCAAGTAAAGCTTTGAATTTAATTTCTAAATGATCATTATTTTGCCCGTGGTAGTAATCAATATATACTCGTAATTTTGTAAACAAAAACAATAGTAATAAAAATAAAAGGACCAGTAATACTAATAAAACCCACTTCATTCCTACACAACCTTTCAGCCTCCTATTATCTACAAAAACCAAAAAAATAAACCTGTCGAAAATGAAACGACAGGTTTATTTTTTCTTATTCTATTACGATTTTTCATGGACGACAGTAGTATCTGCAAACAGGTCATGCAAGCCTTGCTTTTTCGGTAAAAACGCCACAATAATATACGTAATCCAGATAGACGTCGAAATAAAACGACCAATCCATTCACGAAAGAGTACAGTACCCCAAGAGAGCCTTTCTCCTTTTAGATTAACAACCTTCAGACCAAATACCATTTTCCCTAACGTTTGACCAAAGAACTTCGTCATGAGTACAAAATAAGCATAAAATGTGATGGCAGCAGCAATGGAGATT
Source organism: Robertmurraya dakarensis (assembly GCF_900156875.1). GTDB lineage: Bacteria > Bacillota > Bacilli > Bacillales > Cytobacillaceae > Robertmurraya > Robertmurraya dakarensis. Next base: position 2,522,165 of record NZ_LT707409.1, read on the forward strand.
GGTGCAAATATGCTAATCGCGTTTAATTCTAATCCCAGCATCTTAAATATAGGATTGATGATGATGCGATCTATACTCCCAATCACAACCAAATCAAGCAGGTATGCCCAAAAGCGCATCCAAAAACCCGCAAAACTCAATTTTCTCTCTACTTTTCCACCATTATGAAATTCTTCGTTGTCTTTCACTAACTTTTGTTCTTCTATAATAGCAGGGGAAGCACTTTCTTCTAACTGGTTTATTTGACCTTCTTCTGGAATTGAATCATGTTCTTTCACAAATGCTCCCTCCTATTCGCTATATAGATACATAAGCCGCGGTGAATTAGTGTGCGATAGTATCTTTATTAGTCCATCGATCTCAAGATCTTCTCCGATTATTTTCTGTGCTCCCATTGAAAGCAGTGAGCCGAACCCAAAATTTTCTGTGTAAGAAACAACTTGTGCATCCTTAAGCTTTTGTTCATTCTTCACTTCTTCAATGACATCCTCAAAATACCCGAAACCGTCCACTAGACCAATTTCCTTCGCCTGTCGCCCATCGTAAATTCTGCCGTCTGCTATTTTCTTCACTTCATCAACAGACAGCCCTCTTCCCTCAGAAATAACCTTTACAAATCCTTCATAAGAGTTATTGATCATCGATTGAAGGATCGCTCTTTCCTCTTCCGTCATTTCTCTTGTCGAACTCATAATATCTTTATATGGCCCACTCTTAATGGTGACGAATTCAACGCCATATTTTTCAGCCAGACCCGCAAAATTATAGCCTTGCATAATGACTCCGAGTGATCCTGTCAGCGTTTCTGGACTTGCGAATATTTTGTGAGCAGGAGCTGATATATAGTAACCTCCTGATGCAGCCATTGATCCCATTGATATGTAGACTGGTTTTTTTGCTTCATTCTGAATTTCTACTATTTTGTCATGAATCTCCGCGCTTTCAACTACTCCCCCGCCAGGTGTATTTACTCTTAAGATTACGGCCTTCACAGACTCATCATCTTTTACATGATTGAGGTTTTCCATAAATGCCCGATGGTTATAACCTGACGTTGCAAAAAGAGAACCTGCCTCCCCTGTATCTTGAATGACCCCATTCAAATCCAGTACCGCAATTTTATTAAACGGATCTCCTTCTTCAATCACTTCCTCTAAAAACATTTCATCCGCTGACCCAAACCATTGATCAAATGATGCTTCAAAATCGTTAAAAGCAAACGTTGATAAAGTATTGACTACAATTGAAAAAAACAATAACGCCGCTGCTATCCCTAGAGCAGCCCAACGTTTTCCATTCATTCTAAATCCTCCTCCTGTCTTTGCCTACTTGTAGATTAGTGTTCAATAAATGTCCTTATTTTCTATTACGTGCTTTCTTTTAAAATGTTTCAAAAACATCTACACTATAATAAACAAGTGTTATACAAAATATGATTAAATTGGATAATAAAGGGTGCGCTTCGGGCAATTTAATCAAAAGTTTCCAGTAATAGTGTAACAAATAAACAGCTTAACTTGTAAACAACAATACTGAACGGAGGAATACAAATGCCTGATCGTCGTAATATTTTTTTATATTACAAAAAAAATCAAGAAATGATTGAAAAGGTTAAGCCTTTTTATGAATACATTGATCACTATGGTTTTAATATCGTACAGGACCATAGAAAAGCGAACATTATTATGAGTTTCGGCGGAGATGGAACTTTTCTGCAAGCGGTAAGGAAGACAGGCTTTAGAGAAGATTGTTTGTATACAGGTGTTTCCACCGGGAAGCTGAATGTCTATTGTGATTTTCAAATTGATGAAATCGCGAGCATGGTTGAAGCAGTTAAGAACGAAGAAACAGAGGTTAGACGCTACCCTACTATTGATGTGACGGTAGACGATCAAATGTCTTTTCAATGTTTAAATGAATTCAGTATTCGTTCTTCCATAATAAAGACCTTCGTTATGGATGTATTTATAGATGATTTACATTTTGAAACATTTAGGGGCGATGGAATGGTAGTCTCAACACCCTCTGGGAGCACCGCCTACAGCAAGTCTATTAACGGTGCTATTGTAGACCCGCTAGTACCTTCCATTCAAGTCAGTGAACTTGCTTCCCTCAATAATAATCAATATCGAACACTAGGTTCACCATTCATCTTAAGCGGCGGGCGGCAGCTTACTTTAAGAATTTTGCAGGATGGCAATGACCATCCAACCATGGGAATGGATAACGAGGCTCTAAGTATCCAGCATGTAGAAAAGATCAACATAAAATTAAGTGATAAACAAATTAAAACCGTTAAACTTAAGAACAATTCATTTTGGGAAAAAGTGAAAAGAACATTTCTTTAAAAGAAAGAACGAGTGCAGCACGCACTCGTTCTTTGTTATTACCCAATTTTTTTCTGGAATCCCTAATTTTGCTGCGAGATTTCCATTTCCTTTTTCCGCAGCTCAATCCGTCTAATTTTACCAGATGTAGTCTTTGGTAAGTCTGGTACAAACTCTATTTTTCTTGGATATTTATAAGGAGCAGTTAATTTCTTCACATGCTCTTGAAGATTTTTAACCAAGTCTGGGTCTTCATGATTAACCCCATCTCGCAGGACGATAAATGCTTTTACCACACTGCCTCTAACTTCATCTGGGCTGGCAACGACCGCACATTCCTTGACAGAAGGATGCTTAACGAGTGCATCTTCGACTTCAAATGGTCCAATTGTGTAGCCTGAGCTGATGATAATATCATCACCGCGCCCTTCGAACCAAAAATAACCTTCTTCGTCTTTTTTCGCTTTATCTCCCGTAATATAATATTCTCCTCGGAATTGCATCGCTGTACGTTCTGGATCTTTATAATAATGTTTGAAGAGTGCGGGTGTTTTTACATGTACTGCGATATCTCCGACCTCGCCTACTTCACATGGAAAACCGTCTTCATTGATAATTTCTACACTATTCCCTGGAATCGGTTTTCCCATTGAACCTGCTTTCAGACTCATTCCTTTCGTGATTCCGACAAGGAGTGTATTTTCAGTTTGCCCGTAGCCATCACGAACTTCAATATTAAAATGTTTCTTGAAGGTATCGATAACATTAACATTTAAAGGCTCACCTGCTGACACAGCACTTCGTAGATTAGAAAGCTTGTAATCTTGCAGATTATCAACCTTCGCCATGAGACGATACTCTGTTGGTGTACAGCAAAGAACATTCACCTTATATTGATCTAGTAATTGTAAATATTTATGCGGTTCAAATTTCCCGTGATAAACCAGTCCTGTCGCTCCAGAACCTAAAACAGATAAGAAGGGACTCCATATCCATTTTTGCCATCCAGGCCCCGCAGTTGCCCATACAATATCATCTTCCTCGATACATAACCAATTAGGTGCTGCCGCTCTTAAATGCGCATATGCCCATCCATGGGTATGCACAACTCCCTTAGGGTTGCCGGTTGTTCCGGATGTGTATGATAAAAATGCCATATCTTCTTTATCAGTGTCAGCTAATGCCAGAACTTCTGAGGATTTTTCCATCTCTTCTTCCAGATGGATCCATCCCTCTACCTTCGCACCAACTGCAAATTTGGTAATACTTTGTATTTCTTTAATATGATCAAATTGGTCAACATACTGATAATAACTGACAATTGCTTTAACATCACCATGAGAAATTCTGTACTGAAGGTCTTTCGTACGCAGCATTTCCGAACTTGGAATGACAACTAACCCTGCTTTTAAAGCTGCAACATAGACTTGATAGGCTTCAACCAATCTTGGAACAATGACAAGAACTACATCTCCCTTTTGTAAGCCGCTCTGCAAGAAAGCGTTTCCAATTCTATTTGCTTTTCCCAAAAGATCCTTATAGGTAATCTCTTTCTTATCACCGTCTTCAGATTCCCATTTCAATGCAAGTTTGTTAGGGTTTGCAGAAAATCTCTCCATTTCAGAAACTAAATTATATTTTTGCGGTGCTAACAGGTCCTCTCGTTTCATCCATAACTCCCCCTAAAATAGGATTAAATATGTAAAAAATAAAGCTTGCTTCTATTATACAAAATTTTAAAAAGATTATAAATTATTATATTGCTGTTAAAAGAAATTTATATCTATTATTATTATCTGGTCATAAAAACTGGTGATGAACTTATTTTACTCCTTCTCATGAAAAATCGCCAGTAAAAAGTAATCTTTATCTTGAGAAAATAATAAAGAAGCAGGCCGCAGCCTGCTTCTTGTAGCCATTTTTTATATAGTTTTTTTAATTAAAATTGTCCACCTTGTCCGCTCATTGATTGTTGAGCAAAAGATACTAGACGCTTAGTAATTTCTCCACCAACAGAACCGTTAGCACGAGAAGTTGTGTCAGCACCAAGGTTTACACCAAATTCTGAAGCAATCTCAATTTTCATTTGGTTAAGAGCTTGATCTGCACCAGGAACCAATAGCTGATTTGAGTTGTTGCTGTTGTTGTTTGCCATGTGTATCACCTCCTTGTGAGTATAGAATGTGTTTTCCACACGACATTCATTCACAATATCAGCTGGTAATTGTTCACAGTAGAAAATTTATCGTAAAGTACAAAGCAGACAGGCCCCGCCATTAAAATAGTTCATCTAAAGAGTCAGCTTCCTGTTCTTTCTTTGGGCTAATTTGAATCGTTTCCGTGCCTTCTACCGCTTCCATAATTAGCGGCTCAAAGTCAACAAAGCTCTCGTAGTATTGAACCTTTTCTTTTTTTGGCTTTGTCTTCGGTGAGGACGGTACGAAAACGGTACAGCAATCCTCATAAGGCTGAATCGATATATCATGAGTGTCAATATCTTGAGCAATTTTGATAATATCTGTTTTATCCATTGTGATCAGCGGACGTAAAATTGGCGTATTTGTCACATCATTAATCGCATACATGCTTTCTATCGTTTGACTAGCAACCTGCCCGAGACTTTCACCCGTTACGATCGCAAGTCCGCCAAATTTTTCTCTCAATGCATCAGTGATTCTTAGCATTAACCTTCTTGTTGTTGTCATCGTATAGTTTTCAGGTACTTGCTTTTGAATAAGCTGCTGAATGGCAGTAAATGGTACAATATGCAGCGTAAAATAACCTCCATTTGCATATGAAAGCTTTTCGGCAAGCTCGATAACCTTTTGCTTTGAACGCTCACTTGTAAACGGAGGGCTGAAAAAATGGACAGCTTCTAATTCCAATCCCCGTTTCATGGATAAAAAGCCTGAAACAGGGCTGTCAATCCCACCAGAAAGCATCAGCATCGCTTTACCGCTAGAACCAATAGGCAGACCTCCTGCCCCTGGTATGTTCTCACATGATAAATATGTACCTTCTTCGCGTACTTCTATTTGGAGATTGATATCCGGTTTTTTTACATCTACTTTTAAGCCAGGGATATTTTTCAACAGATGTGCGCCAAATGTCTGATTCAATTCATTTGTATCAAGAAAATACGTTTTATCAGCTCTTCTAGCTGAAATCTTAAATGTTGATCCTTCAGTGTATACTCTTTGGAACAGCTTTAGTGCAGCTTCCTTCATTTCCTCAATCTCATTTGATGTTTTGACAGCTGGGCTGAGAGAAGATATCCCAAAAATCCCTTTAATGCGCTGAATAATTTCATCACCATTATCACCATTTAAGACGATATGCATTCTTTCTCTTTTCCCCTGAACTTTCGCATTTGGATAATCAACAATCGCCCGTTGAATGCTTCTTTTAAGTTTCTCTACAAATTTATTTCGATTTCTGCCCTTTGTGGAAATTTCACCATATCTTATCAAGATGCGATCATAATTCATGTCTACTTCATAACCTCTTTCAAATTTTTTACAGTTTCTTTAATAATAGTCAAAGCTTGATTGATCTCTTCCATCCTATTCTCATAGGATAAACTAATCCGAACAGAACTGTTGGCAAGTCCTTCATCAACACCCATAGCTAGTAATGTTGTACTGGTGCTTTTCTTTTTGGAAGAGCACGCACTGGTTGTAGAGACATATACTCCCTTTTCTTCAAGGGCATGCACAAAAACTTCTGCCTTAAATCCTTTTATCGAAAAATTAATGATATGCGGAGCACTATGAACAGAAGGTGTATGAATGGTTACATCACTTAGTTCCATTAATCCTTGGATCATTTGCTCTTTCATGGAAACAAGGCGGCCGCTATCACTTCGCTGCTTTTCCATCGTTAACCGCAATGCTTTTGCCATGGCTACTGCACCTGCGACATTTTCCGTCCCGCTTCTTATCGTAAATTCCTGGCTTCCGCCCGTCAAAAGCGGCGAGATTTGTACGCCGTCACGGACGTATAATAACCCTGTCCCTTTTAAGCCATGAAATTTATGCCCTGAAATGGAGCAGAGGTCAATATGATGTCTTTTTAAATCTAGCGGGATCTTCCCAGCACCTTGCACATAATCAACATGAAAAAGCACTCGAGGATATTTCTGCAGGAACTTTCCAACCTCCTCGACAGGCTGTATCGTGCCCACCTCATTATTTACATGCATAACAGTAACAAGAATCGTATCCCGAGAAATAGCTTTCTCAAGGTCATCTATATTCATTCTTCCCTCGCTATTTACAGGAAGGTATGTTATCTCAAATCCAAGCTGCTTTAATTGATTCATCGTTTCTCTGACAGACGCATGCTCAACTTCTGTCGTTATGATATGGTTTCCGCGGCCCCGATGTTTAATAGCAGCACCCTTAATAGCTAGATTGTTGCTCTCCGTGCCGCCAGATGTAAAAAAGACCTCACCCGGTTTCACTCCAAGTAAATCCGCCAATTGCTTTCTCCCTTTTGAGAGCAGATTTTCCGCCTGCACGCCTAATTGGTGGAGAGAGGAAGGATTCCCAAAGTAGTCAGTTGATACTTTGACAAAAGAATCGATGACTTCTTTATATGGTCTTGTTGTCGCACTATTATCTAAGTAGATCATGGTCTTTACCCCTTCATACTCGTCCGATTTTTATTTTGCTAACTGTTAATCCTATCATAACATGGTTAAATTGAGAAATATCTCAATCTCATCCATAAAAAAAAATCCGTTCTCATTTAAGCAGAACGGATTAACCATCTTATCATTTTTTTTCAGAAAGGATTGATTCAATTTTTTTCAAAGCACCTGGTTCGATTTCTTCAATTGCAGAAGCTGCCTGTTCCAATGCTGAATGGTAATCATAACCTCTAAAGGATTGTTCTGCTTCCTTCAGCCCTTCATCAACAGAAGCGTACCTGCTGCGATATCTGTTTCCATATTGAATAACCTTTTCTACCAGCCGTACCGTCTCTACAATTTCCGTAGTTGCATTAAAAATCCGATCAACCGTCATAACTGCAATGTCCAAATATTTTTGCACAGTAGGGATATCCAGCGGCTGTTCTTCTAATTTTATTTTTACGTTTTCAATACTTTCCTTAGCATCCTGTAATAACTCTAAGTAATCTTTCGAAAGACCAGGTACATTGTTTTTTGACACTAGCTTGATCGATTCCGCTATTTTCTTAGTAAGTTCTTGTACTTTTTCACGTGCAGCTAATTCATCTTTTCTCAATGTCTTCAAGTTTTCATCAAAATTAATTAATTCCTGATGGATCTCCTCCAGCTGATCTCGAATTCCGTTCAACTCTTCCTTCAAGATGGAGTAGGCCATTTCATCATTTTGAATTTTATGTTCTAACAATTCAAAGCGCGAAAATAATTGATGAAGCTTTTCCTCTAAGGCATTTTGTTCTTGCAGTCTATTATCTGAAATATGGTAGCTTTGCTTGACAATTTCAATTTCATCCTTAAGCATCTCATTGGCTTCTTGCGCAGTTAGAAGCATTTCTTTCGTTTCTTCTTCATGCACATGAATGAACTGCTTTGCCTTCACTTCTTCTTCGAATAAATCATAAAGGCCATCAATGATTTTCTTAATCTCTTCAACGCCTTTTTCCACCTGATCTGTTTCGATTTCCTCTATGGAAGAGATAAAAGTAGTTAATTCTTCTTCAATTCCCTCTATTTCTTTATCCAGCTCAACATGATCAAGTATATACCCTTGCTGAACCATTTCTCTGTAGCCCTCTCTAATTTCATGGAGCTGAGCTGGTATTTTCGACTGACATTCAACTAATAAACTTGGGATAACCTCTAATTTATGTCTAATATCATTTTGCATGGCTTGTATGAATAAGACATTCTCTCTCGCTTTCAAATAGTCACCATGATTGGTAAGCTCTTCAAACTCCTGAAAGTGAGTGTTCATCTCGTTTAGTTTAAGTTCTAATCCTGCTTCTGCAGCCCCGTAATTATGACGATGTGCCAATAAAGTCTTTTTCATAATTCGGTATGACTCTTTTAATTCCTCAATTTCTGAACGGTTCTTTTCTTCACTGCCAACTAATTCATTGATTTGCTCCAGAAGTGTCTTAATCTTTTTTTCCACTTCATTTAAATGTTCTTCAATTGCAGACATCACTTCTTTTACTTTTTTGAAACGGTATTTATCAATAAACTCCTCAGCATCAAACAAATATTCCTCTACGTCAGGCAGCTGGGTGGTGACAATATCATCCCATTCATTTCGCCACTTTTCGAAGAGCTCTTCTGTTTCACCGGTCATATTTAATGCCTTAACCCTCGACATTTGCTCGATCACCGGCCGATTCATAATATCTATTTTCCACGATTCATAGTGATCAATCTCTTTATAATATTTCTTTTTCACAAAAAAGCCGATTATGTATAAGCAAAGGACTAACCCTAAGCCGCCAATTATATATTCCAATGTATTGCCCCCTGTCTAGCTCAAGGATTTGGTCGTAAATAGTCAAAATATGTGCATTTCAATGTTTTTATGATACCATGTAAACGACAATTTTTGACTAGTAATTTCAAAAATTTTGTTCCAAATGTAATAAAAAGACAGTTTTTCTCTTAAAACAGCATAAAAACGACGAAATACTTGCTTTTTTTAATTTCATCTCGAATCCTATTAGATTAGCAGATATTTGTTCAAACGTATATAGTTATCAATGAGGAGGTTTTAATATGTTAAAAGATGGGCATATCCATACCCCCTATTGTCCACATGGTACAAATGATTCATTAGAGCAATATGTTGAAACTGCCATTAGACTAGGTTTCTCTGAAATTTCATTCACAGAGCACGCGCCGCTGCCTGAAGGTTTTATCGACACCACCCCCCAGCAAGATAGTGCGATGGACATAAAAGATTTACCTCGATACTTTGAAGAGATAGATCAGCTTAAAAGTAAATATAAGGACAAAATCAAGATTAATACTGGTTTAGAAGTAGACTATATCGAAGGGTTTGAAGAACAAACAACTTCGTTCTTAAACCAATACGGAGAAAGACTGGATGATGCTGTTTTATCCGTCCATTTTTTAAAAAGTGAAAATTCATACGACTGCCTTGATTACAGTCCTGAATATTTCGGCAACATGATTCAACACTATGGGTCAGTAGAAAAAATTTATGAACAGTACTACAGAACCTTGCTTAAGTCCATTAATGCGGACCTTGGTCCTTACAAACCAAAAAGGATCGGACATATTACATTGGTGAAAAAGTTTCAAAAAAAATTCCCGGCAGCCTATGAATTTAAAGATGAATTAATGCAAATTCTCTATTGCATAAAAGTAAATGGATATGAACTTGATTACAATGGAGCTGGTACAGCAAAACCATTATGCCGGGAGCCTTATCCGCCTCTATGGATCGCAGAGGAGGCTTCTAAACTCGATATTCCGCTCGTATATGGATCAGATGCCCACCAATTGAAGGACTTAAAGCAGGGATTTCATGAAATGTTTAAACAACAAATTTTCTAGGGTATATAGCTCAAAGAAAGACATCGGCATCAATTACGCCGATGTCTTGTAAAATTTCAAACGACTGCCTTTCGCTTATTTTGCAGCAATCGGTAAGCGCTGGTTTGCGTGATTAACGAGTACGCCATCGATCCAATTATTGATTTCCTGCAAATACTTTTTTGCAAAATATTGTTCATGTGGAAAGACATGGAGGACTTCTGAAACATAAAAAGTATTTAAAAAAGGCATCGATAATAATCCTTTATATTGAATAATCGTATAATTAATCGATAACGGCAGGAATTCTCTTGTACGCATTCCTTCTTCAAATACTTTCTTAAAAAAGTATCTTTCCTTTACATAATAAGTAGACATAATCTCTCTAACCACTTGTGAATCAATGGACATTTCCCGAAGGATGAACCTTGTTAGCTGTAAATTTTGGAATTGGAAGTGAAGAATTTTTTTCGTAATTTCCTTCAGGCATACTGTTGCCCCATCACTTAAAAGATGAAATCCTTTTTCAATTTCAGCTAGGTATTCTTCAAAAAAAGTTGTAAAACAGTACTCAAGAAGCCCTCTTTTATTTTGAAAATAATAAGAGATATTTGAAACATTTACGTTTGCTTTAGTCGATATATCGCGAATTGATGTCCCGCTATAACCTTTTGTATTAAATAATGAAATGGCAGAGTCAAGAATGACATCCTTTGTATTACGCCCCATTACTCCCTCTCCTCATTTTCGAATAATCTTAACGTATTCTTCTGTTTTTAGACTCGAGGTTACTATTTAATAAAGATATTCTGCAGAATATTCTCGTTTCCTTTATAAAAAACTCGACAAAGTCTCTGCTTTTTCTGTACTTTTTGAGTACTGCAAACGAAAATAAGAGAAAATTAAGGAAAAATACTGAGGTTATAGTCGAATATTGCGGCAAAATGCAGCAAGTTCTAAAAGTTTTAGAGGGGAATAGATGATATTGTTATTCTAAATGTCACCTTTTATTTTCTCGAATGCTTGCTTTAAATCATCACAAATATCCTCCCAAGCCTCCAGTCCAACAGATAGGCGGAGGAGATTATCACCGATCCCCATTTCTTTTCTTTCCTCTGTCGGTACTACGGAATGTGTCATCGTTGCCGGGTGCTGGATAAGGGTTTCTGCATCCCCCAAGCTTACAGCTATTTTTATAAGCTTCAAGTGATTCATAAAGGTTTGGGCATTTTCTTTTGATCCTTTAATAGTAAAAGCGATAATTCCTCCCGGCTCAAGCATCTGCTTTTTCGCTATCACATAATCTGAACTGTTTTTATCCCCTGGATAGTAGATATTTTCGACACCTGGATGCTCAGCTAAAAAAGAGGCCACCTTCTCAGCATTTTTACAATGGCGTTCCATTCGAATGGCAAGTGTTTTAATTCCTCTCAGTAAAAGCCACGCATCAAATGGGGACATAACTCCACCGATGTCTTTTTGTGTCGTACTTGCCATTCTTTCAATAACAGACTTTTTGCCGACTACAATCCCGCCGATTACATCTCCATGTCCACATATAAATTTAGTAGCGCTGTGAATCACTACATCACATCCCCATTGGATCGGCTTTTGCAAGTATGGAGAACAAAAGGTATTGTCGACTACTACAGGAATCCCCTTTTCATTTGCAACGCTTGCCACGAGCTCCAAGTCTACAAGTTTCATCGTTGGGTTTATAGGAGTTTCTACAAAGATACATGTTGTGTTTGGATTGATAGCGTCTAACAGTTCTTCTTTTGTAGACATAGGAGAAAATTGATGGTCAATATGGTATTTATCCTTCAGCATTTGTAAAAGTCCAAATGTGCAGCCATATACACCCTGAGAACAAAGAATATGGTCTCCCGATTTAGTAAGACTCATTAATGTAGCAGAAACGGCCGCCATCCCAGACGAAAAGGCTAGTGCCGCTTCTCCTTTTTCTAACACCGCCATCCTTTCCTCAAGCATCCTAACGGTTGGATTGCCTAGTCTTGAATAAATGTAGCCAGCTTCTTCTCCTGAAAATCGCCGCTCTCCACTTTCAGCATTCGGAAAAGTAAAAGTTGAGCTTTGAAAAATTGGGGGAACCAAACTTCCTTGAAACTGATTACAATCGTAGCCTTTGTGAATGATCTCCGTTTCAAAACGATAGCCTTTTTCGTTTCCCATTCTTATCCCCTCCTGTTTGATACATGACAGTGAAAAAACATTCTTACTATTAATATATGTAGCAAGCTTGTAACAAGAGAAAATATTAACTGCAGCAGCTGAAATATTGAAATAGAAGGGATAAAAAAAGCACTCTCGAGGAGTGCTTTTCTAAATATTCACTGGACAACTACTCTATTTTTCCCTGTTTCTTTCGCTTTGTATAAAGCTTTATCTGCCCGTTTAAACAGTCTAGGGAAAGTATCGTTTTGTTCCTTTTTCCAAGAAGAAACACCACAGGAAATTGTAATCTTAGGATTAGTGTAAGTTCGGACTTTTTCCACTAGTCTTTCTGCAATCACAAGTCCCGTACTTAAAGGAACTTTTGGTAAATAGACCGCTAGTTCCTCACCGCCCCATCTGCTGCCGATATCAGTATCCCTAATGTTAGCAGTGATGATGGATGCGACTTGGATGAGAATTTCATCCCCCACTTGATGACCGTACGTATCATTTATATGCTTAAAATTATCGATATCAATTAGAATGAAGGTTCCTTGATCATCTTCGTGCATGGAACGCTGAATTTTATCATCTAAGTAATTACGTGAGTATAATCTTGTTAAATGATCCGTAATCACACTTTTCTCCAATTCTTCACGCAGAATGGAATTTGTAAAAGCAAGTGTAGAATGGTGAATTAAGGACTGCAGCAATTTAAATGTTTCAAATTTAAAATGGTATGGGTCGCGGTGCATTACTACTGCAAAGCCTTTTATCACACCCGTTTGGACCATCGGAACTGCCATAATCGATTTATAGTGCGTGTCAGCTTGACCGTTGATGTTTAAATCACCAATAAACAGAGAATCTTTTTCAGCAATGATTTTCTCACATAAATATTGGAGGTACATCTCCACTTCATCACAAAAGAAGAATGGCGTGCTGCCTTGAATCACTTTTAACTGACGAAAGTCTTCTGTCACTAATATAAAACCTACTTCTTCGGCATCAAACGAACTTATAATCTTCTCTGTCATAAATGTAATGGATTCATTAAGACGAAGATTAGAGTTTAACTTATGAGAAGTTTCATTAATCATCTGCAAATCAGAAATTAATCTCCGTGATTGTTGATATAATTGTGCATTTTCTAGTGCTGAACCAGCTGTATTGGCTAGTAAATTGATAAACTCTACCTCATCGTCAGGGAATGTTTTTGCATTTGGTGCAATCACTTGAAGAACTCCGTACACTCCTTGCTTTCCTTTCAAAGGAGCATAAAGAATGGACGTATTGTTATGCTTAAAGCTTTCCAATTGGACATTGCCTGTAACATATGCCTGCATGGCGTGAAAATTTTCACTATCATATTCCAAATCCTTAATTGGAAGATCCCCATGACTATTATTATCATGCGATAACATCAAGTAATATGTGAAGGACGGATAAACCTCCTGTAAAGTTTCAATTACCTCTCCCAAAACGGCATCCATGTTCATCGATGAATGAAACTTCTCTGTGACGCGAAACAGCTGCTTATAGCGATTTTCTGCGACAATAATTTCTGTTAATCCTTTTATTTTATGAAGAAAGATCTGACATTCTTGAACAATGCTTAAAAGGAGCCCATCTTGTGTATCTAGTACTCCCTTCATCGCTAAGAAGCCTGTCACTTCTCCTTCTTTTCTCAGTGGAAGCAGGACATCACATTCATCAAGAGGGGCAAGAACGAAAGGCTTCCGAATAATATTTTGTTCTGCAGAAAACCATTCTGTCCCCACAGAAAAGTCCTTCCTGATTTGAGTTTCTAATTCTAGATTACCTTCTGTTGAAGCCTCCATGTAAAATTTCATGTCACTTTCATTAAAGTGATAGTATCTTATCTCATCAACAGCTATAAATTCTTTGATAATCTTCAGCATTTCATTTAATAGAATCCCGTAGTGGAAATTCCGATTGTATTCTATAAGATCATAAAATTGACTTTTTAATAAGAATAGTTGTTTATCCATCAATTCCATTTTTGTCATCACCTAGAATCCTTGCGGTAACCGCAACGGACATAATTTTTCATTCATGACCAAGCACTGCGTACTGTTTTTCTATTACAAATCTCACCCTGACACAATCTTTACACCCTGGTTTGTAATCATCATCCAAAGACTGTTATCGAGTGACAAAGAATGAATTTCTACTACATATTCATCTTTCCCTATTTCTACTTTATGCCTGCCTTCTATCAGCAGCCAATTTCCTTCATTTGTTGTTTCTTCTACAAATTGAACTTTAGCACTAGAAATCTTACCTTGTGCAGCTTCTCGCTCTTCCAGCAGGGCATAATTAAAATAATGCCAGCCATCAGAGATTTCAACCCAAAAACCATTTCCAGCTTGATCATACTGCAGTTTTTGCACGGGTTCTGATAATTCAATTGCAGCAATCGTTCTAAAATGAAACTTGTTAGTTCTTTCAATTTCATATCTTGCAAGAACATATCGATTATGCTTATACTCATACATAATCACTTCAGGGTTATCATTTTCTCCTTGGCTTTTTTCGATTACGATAGCGCCTGCTTGTGTCCTAGGCACTTTTTCATCATATTTTAAAAAGAAACCAAAAGCAGTAAAACTAACAAAAAAAATGACTAGCATCAGCCGCATTATTTTGGCTTTTTTTGATTCCACCAATATCATCACTCATTCAAATGGTCTATCTTCAATTATAGCATATAACCTTATCATATATATGTTGTATGGTTTGACGCTATCATGAATATTCCAGAGAATAATCCTATTAAATTTAAGAACCACTTGACTAACCCTGCTCAATTTAGATATAATACTCTTTGTGTAAAATATCGCAGCCTATGTGAACACCTTTATGAATCCATTTTGTTCCTCAGAGAGCATTCTTGAAGCTGTCTAGCTTCAGGCGCCATCGGCTCGATGGTCTTGACAATCCGTCAAAAAGGTTAAAGAACAACCTTTCTGCCGGCTCGTCTTATGCTTGTCGCCGATAAACGGGCGCCTTCCGCATTTCTTATGATGGGGTATTGCGTAACCCGCTGCTGCTAGGGCGAAGATACCGAAAACAAAATGTTCATAATGATTACTGTGCTCACAACTGTTTTTATTTTACCAAAATAAAAACATAAGGAGGAGTCATTCATGGCTCGTTATACAGGTCCAAGCTGGAAATTATCTCGCCGTCTTGGCATTTCATTAAGTGGTACTGGTAAAGAATTAGAAAAGCGTCCTTACGCTCCTGGACAACATGGTCCAAACCAACGTAAAAAGCTTTCAGAATACGGATTACAATTACAAGAGAAGCAAAAGCTTCGTCATATGTATGGTGTGAACGAGCGCCAATTCCGTAACCTATTCGATAAAGCTGGTAAAATGGGCGGAGTTCACGGTGAAAACTTCATGGCTCTTTTAGAGTCTCGTTTAGACAATGTTGTTTACCGTTTAGGATTAGCTCGTACTCGTCGTCAAGCTCGTCAGCTTGTTAACCACGGACATGTAATGGTTGATGGAAAGCGCGTTGACATCCCATCTTACCGTCTGCAACCTGGTCAAACAATCACTCTACGTGAAAAATCACGTAACCTTGACATCGTTAAAGAAGCAATCGAAGTAAACAACTTCGTACCTGACTTCTTAACTTTCGATGCTGACAAGTTAGAAGGATCATTCACAAGATTACCAGAACGTTCTGAACTTCCAGCTGAAATTAACGAATCACTAATCGTCGAATTCTATTCTCGTTAATTTCTCTTTAAAAACCTGTCGATTTTTATATCGACGGGTTTTTTATTTTAAAGAAAAAAATTTGGGCACGCCATTCTGCTGGCATGCCCAATTTCTTTTAGTACTTAATTAAGAAGTATTTTTTCTTTCCTCGACGAATAATCGTAAACTGCCCTTCAATCCGGTCGGTCTCTGATAACACATAACCCACATCCGTTATTCTTTCACCATTAATATAAATGGCTCCATTAGAAACATCCTCGCGCGCTTGGCGTTTTGATGGAGCAATCTTTGAGTTGATCAAGACATCAATAATTCCCATCTCTCCACCAGCTGCAAGCTCATAAGATGGTACATCTTTAAAGCCTTGCTTGATTTCATCTGCAGTCAGTTTTTTCACATCTCCGCTAAACAAAGCTTCAGAAATTTTTATAGCTTGTTCTAAGGAAGCTTCTCCGTGGATCAAACGAGTCATTTCTTCTGCAAGACTCTTTTGCGCTTTACGTAAATGCGCCTCATCTTGTACCGATTGCTCTAGTTCTTCAATTTTCTCCTTAGGCAGGAATGTGAAGAATTTCAAATATTTGACTACATCAGCATCAGCCGTGTTGATCCAGAACTGATAAAACTCATATGGAGATGTTTTCTCAGGATCAAGCCAGATAGCCCCGCTTTCTGTCTTACCAAATTTAGTACCATCTGCCTTCGTTACAAGTGGAATCGTTAATCCATAGGCTTTTGAACCTTCAGGGGCCATTTTTCTAATAAGTTCTAGTCCTGTTGTGATATTACCCCATTGATCGCTTCCACCTACCTGAAGCTTACAATCATGATTTTGATGAAGCAGGAAGAAATCCATTGCCTGTAAAATCGTATATGTAAACTCCGTAAATGAGATACCCGTTTCAAGACGTGATGCAATCGTATCCTTTGCAAGCATATAGTTCACGCCAACATGTTTTCCGAAATCACGAAGGAATGTGACAATATCCATGGAACCAGCCCAATCATAGTTATTCACCATAACTGCGCCATTTTCACCTTCAAATTCAAAAATACTTTGCAGTTGTTTTTTGATACAAGCGACGTTATGTTGAACAGCTTCCAACGTTTGCAGCTTGCGTTCTTCGCTTTTTCCACTCGGATCTCCAATCAGACCTGTTGCTCCACCAACAAGAACGATCGGGCGATGTCCGGCATTTTGAAAACGTCTTAACGTCAAAAACGGCAATAAATGACCGATATGCATGCTGTCAGCGGTAGGATCAACACCACAGTATAGGGAGATACTTTCTTTTTCCAGCGTCTCTTTTAACCCTTGTTCATCTGTTTGCTGATAAACAATCCCACGCCACTGCAAATCTTCTAATAAAGTCATTTTATAAATTCCTCCTTCTATTTAAACGGCAATAAAAAAATCCCTTCGAATAAACTCGAAGGGACGATTATATCGCGGTACCACCCAACTTGAGGACATCCATTTTTCACAAATGTTCTGTCCACCACTTTAAAAGGATAACGGTCCTGCCCGTCTACCGCTACAAAATAAAGGCGCACTCATCAATCAGTCATACCATACCAATATGAATTCATATTCCTTCATTGTTCACAGTAAAAGCTCTGGGAGGTAATTCATCCTTCTATGTATACTGACTCGCATCTACCGTCAGCTTTCTGAAAAATAGGGATAGAAGCATTACTGGGTTCCCGTCAAAGCCATTAAATTTAATTAAACTATTGTCTTTTTTATCATAAAATAGAGGATCTTGTCAAATCCATATTAGGAAATATTAGAAAAATGCTGATACATGTCATCTTAACGTTCCTGTTTATGCTATAATGTATGTGATTTTAGGGGGAATGATACGTTTGAAAGAAAACTGGAAAAATTATATAAAAACTTGCCTTAGTTTTTTCACCAACAAAAAAACCTTAAAAGGGGCAAGTATTACTTACCAAGTAATATGGAATTTGACACTTATCTTTTTGGTGATTCTCGTCCTTGGCGGTGCTTTTGCAGGTGCAGCTGGTGCAGGCTACTTTGCCTCTCTCGTTAAAGATGAACCTGTTCGTTCCTATGAAAGTATGAAAAAGGACATATACAACTATGAGGAAACTTCAGATCTTTACTTTGCAAATGGCGTCTATTTAGGAAAGCTGCGGACCGACTTAGAGAGAGAAGAAGTAGCACTAGAAGATGTATCTGATTTCCTAATTAAAGCGGTAGTAGCAACAGAAGACGAATATTTCTATGAGCACGATGGCATTGTACCAAAAGCCATCCTCCGCGCACTCTTCCAGGAGGTAACAAACTCTTCTGTACAAACAGGGGGTAGTACTCTAACACAGCAATTAATTAAGAATCAAATTCTTACTAATGAAGTCTCTTTTGAACGTAAAGCAAAAGAAATTCTTTTGGCATTGCGTTTAGAACGATTTTTTGAAAAAGAAGAAATCTTAGAAGCTTATTTAAATGTATCGACTTTCGGAAGAAATTCCTCAGGTCGAAATATTGGCGGCGTTCAAGCTGCAGCTAAAGGGATTTTCGGCGTTACAGCGAAGGAATTAACCCTTCCTCAAGCCGCATTCATTGCCGGACTGCCGCAGAGTCCATTCGGCTATACACCTTTTACAAATAGAGGAGAAATTAAAGAAAACCTTGAACCTGGTGTAACACGTATGAAAACAGTACTTCAAAGAATGTTTGATAATGGTTCAATTACAGAGCAGCAATTTAAGGAAGCTAATTCTTATGATATTACCCAGGATTTTATCGATCCATTACCAAGTACTGTTGAGCAATATCCTTGGTTAACCTTTGAAATTGAATCACGGGCGATCGATGCTCTTGCAAAGGTGTTAGCAGTCAAAGATGGATACACGGAAGAAGATTTAGAAAAAGACCAAGTATTAAGAGAAGAGTATTTAACACTGGCTGACCGTGATCTACGCCAAAATGGCTATGAAATCCATTCTACAATTAATAAAGATATTTATGATGCCATGCAAAAAGTGAAGAATGAATTCTCTTATTATGGCAGTGATATTCAAATTACCGAAACAGATCCAGAAACTGGAGAGAAACATACTGTTAGTAAACCAGTTGAAGTTGGTGCCATTTTAATCGAAAACAAAACTGGAAAGATTATCAGCTTTGTTGGCGGAAGAGACTTCTTTGAACATGAACAGTTGAATCATGCTACTAGTGCAAAACGTTCAAATGGTTCTACTATGAAGCCGCTTCTTGCTTACGCGCCAGCAATAGAACTTGGCAGCCTTTCACCTGGTACAATATTACCTGACGTCGCTTTGCGGCTGGATCCTTCCAGCAGCAAGCCATGGCCAAAAAACTATGGAGGCGGCTATAAAGGGTTGGTAACGGCTCGAGAAGCATTGCTTAGATCCTACAATGTACCGGCTGTCAAAGCCTATGTTGATATTCTCAATAAACGTCCTGCTGAATATTTAACAAAAATGGGCTTTACATCGCTTACCGATGCTGATTATACAAACCGGTCTACTGTTCTTGGCGGATTAACAAATGGTGTTACAGTGGAAGAGAATGTGAATGCTTTTGCCACATTTGCCAACAGCGGTAAGTTCATCGATGCTTACTTAATTGATAAAATTGTAGATAAAGATGGCAACGTTATTTATCAACATAAATCTGAACCTGTTGATGTGTTTAGTCCACAGACAGCTTACTTAACGTACGACATGATGCGTGATGTTATTAAGCGCGGAACAGCTGCATCGGTAAACAGCCGATTAAAATTCAGCTCAGACTGGGCTGGGAAAACAGGGACAGGTCAGGACTATAAAGATGCCTGGTTCGTCGCCACCAATCCAAATGTGTCATTTGGCACTTGGATCGGTTATGATATTCCGAAGCCTTTGGAGGTTAGATACAGAGGACTCTCCTACGGAAACAGAAATATTTACTTATGGTCGCAGTTAATGAATGCTGCCTATGATGTAGCGCCTGAATTGGTTGATCCACCGGAAACGGTAAAAATGCCAGGCGGGATCGTGAGACGTTCTTTCTGTGCCATATCTGGACTGCTTCCTTCAGATGCATGTTCAAAAGCAGGACTTGTCCAAACAGACTTATTTAACGCAAAATATGTTCCAACTAAAGTAGATGACAGTTTAGTAGAAGGAAGATATGTTCAAATAGGAAACAAGAAATACCTTGCTTTAGATTCAACGCCAGCTGAGTTTTCACAATCCGGGTTAATTTTGAATCCTGACTATATTCAAAAGGTCTTCGGAATCAAAGTAAATCCACAGCAGTTAATCCCAAGTAACTCACGCGGTGCAAATATCTTATTACCAGATGATAAAATGGGTGATAATGGGAAGAGACCGGACCCAGTACAAGTGAATGTTTCGGGCAATTCGATCACTTGGGGGCAGCATCCTGAGAATGATATTATTGGCTACAGGGTGTATAGAAATGGGAATAGAGTAGCATCTATAAAATCTGGGTCTTCGTATGGTTATAGTGGAGGCAGCGGCCAATATTATGTAACGGCCGTCGACATCGCCGGACAGGAATCCTCACCTGGGAATACCGTTCAAGTCGGTTCACAAGAAACACCTTCAAGTGAACAGCCAGAGGATACACCTTCCGAAGACAAACCAGATACTGACGCACCTAATGATAATCCTGAAAATGGAACCGATACAGGTGAAAATCAAGAAGAACAAAACACTTAATATACGCTATCCAATCTAAGTCAGTGGCAAAAAAGAGGTCCGATTAAAAAAATCGGACCTCTTTTTATTGCTTATTCATGCCCAGCCTTATTACGAATTGGATATAAGGCTTTCTCGACAGTCTGTGCGTTTTTTTCGGTAATTTCAGCTTTCCTCGGGATAGGATCATATAAATCGGCAGGATCATCCCATTCAGACGGAAGCTTAACAGGTGACTTATCCTGCCATGCATCCAGCCAATCAGCAGGCAGCGGACCATAGCAGTTATTGTTTTCAGTCATCTCCAGCCAAATCAAACTCCATGCGCGGGGCACAACTCTCCAAATGTCATAACCCCCTCCACCAACAGCAATCCACCTGCCATCACAATACTGATGTGCTATTTCGTGAGCAAGCTTTGGAATTTCACGATAAATCCTCATCGTGGCTGATAAATGTGTGAGTGGATCTAGATAATGTGCATCTGCCCCATTCTGCGTAAGGATAACATCCGGCTTGAAAAACTCTGCAATTTCCTTTACTGACGTCCTGTAGGCATCCAGCCAAGAATCATCCTCTGTAAAGGCATCAACAGGTATATTAAAAGAATAGCCGTAGCCTTTTCCTTGTCCCCTTTCATTTATATTACCAGTTCCGGGAAACAAATATCGGCCTGTTTCATGGATAGAAAATGTACAGACATCTGGTTCATCGTAAAATGCCCATTGTACTCCATCACCATGATGAGCATCCGTATCAATATAAAGCACTTTTGCATTATATTTTTGCTGTATATACTTAATAGCTACTGAACTATCATTATAGATGCAAAATCCAGACGCTTTTCCTCTAAACCCATGATGAAGCCCGCCTCCTAGATTTAACGCATGTTTCACTTTCCCAGACATGACATAATCTACTGCTGTTAATGTTCCTCCAACTAGCAGGGAGCTCGCTTCATGCATATTCGGAAAAATCGGAGTATCTTCTGTCCCTAGTCCATAGCTTTCAGCCATGTCCTCAGATAATTCCCCGTTTCCCGCTTTCTTGACAGCGGTTACATAATGAGGGTCATGAACTAATTGAAGCTCCTCATCTGAAGCCATTCGCGGCGGGATGATATCCTCTTTCGATATAGCGTTTATTTTCTCTAATAAATCTAACGTGAGCTTAAGTCTCAACTGGTTAAAAGGATGATTATTATTAAATTTGTATTTTAATTGATCTTCAGAAAAAATAAAGATAGAATCTCTCATTCCGCTTCCATCCCCGGCAGGTTCGGCCAAAGAACCTCAAATCCAGAGTTTTCCAGATCTTCAATCAGCCTTAAAGGATTCATCGTTTGAATTCTCAATACAATAACTTTATAAAACTCATCCTTTTTATCAGGGTAAACAAGTACACTTAAAATATTAACCTTTCGATTTTGTATGCAGGAGAAAACTTTAAAAAGCTTGCCTGGTTTATTCGGTACTCTTACTTCAAGCTGCGAACCAGGTTGGTGTGCTCCTGTTAACTCTACCAAAGTATGGAGTAAATCTGTTTGCGTAATGATGCCCACTAGTTTGTGATCTTGCACAATCGGAAGACAGCTGATCTTGCTATCATAAAATATTGCAGAGACTTCTTCAACAAAATCTAAAGGATGGCCCGTAATGATATTCGTAGTCATGATAGTGCTTATAGAGCGATTTAGCACCTCTTTACGTCCTTCTATATCCAATATAGAAGGCGTGGCATCTTTTATATCCCGATCAGAGACAATTCCCAATAGCTGATTATCACCATCAACGATTGGAACATGCCTAATCCTCTTTTCACTTAGTAAGTGTATAGCATCTGCAATGGTATGTTCCTTCGTTAAAGTGGAAACGTCCGTATTCATAATTTCTTCCACAATCATGGATAAGTCCCCCATCTTAATATGTTTTAATACATATAACGATTCATAAAACGCAGCCGATCAAATCTTTGAATGGATTCGTCATCGACACGTTTCCCAATCTTCACCATTAAACAGTTGGCTGGGTGCGAACAAATTTCCGGGTCATCTGTGGCATACCATTCAAGCCCTCCAGCTGTCATCATCTTCTCCATAATTTTACGATATTCCCAAACATTTAAGCCTGTCCCTTTTAAATCCCAATGCCAATAATATTCTGTCGTAATCGTGATATAATCTTCCATCGCATCGTCCATCATTGATACAATCAATAAATTTTTCCCAACGGAACAACCGCGAAATTGCGGTATTACTTCTATAGCACCCAACTCGATCAGATTTTCCATTTTCGCTTCTGACCATCGTTCCAGCGGATCAGGATACAGAAAAGTAGCATAACCGACAACCATGTGATTATGTCTAGCAATAATAATTCTGCCCTCAGGTAACTGAGCAATTCCTACTAATGCCTTGTGCTGTTTTTCTGGCGGTCGAAAAGCGACTAGATCAGAGTGAAATTCTAGGTCAGCTAAAGTTTCCGGAGATACAGGTCCTTCAATAATAACATCTCCATATGGTGTCTTTAATTCCTTCGCATTATAAGTTTTTTTATGTTCCATTGAACCACCACCTAAATAATCATACAAACACAGTTTCATCCAAATTACACTATCTATTATACAGCAAAACCGCTAAAATAAAGGTATTTAACGAAATTTTCTGTTAAATTTAAAAACATTCTGTGACAAAAACCTCTATCTCAATTTCAGTATAAACAAAATTATTTGTTCCACAAAGTTTTTTTAAAATTGTGAAAAGATGTAAAATATAATATAATAATGATAAACAACACTAAAGGGAGGAACTTATTATATGAAAGTGGAAGCGCTACCAGTAATCCAAGGGGATTTTAACTTAAAAAATTACGAAGAAACATACGCAAACTTCGATTGGCAAGAAGTTGAAAAAGAATTTTCATGGTCTAAAACGGGCCTTGTAAATATAGCTTATGAAGCAATTGACCGGCATGCTGAAACTTTTAGAAAGAATAAAATAGCTCTGTATTACCGTGATGCAGAAAGAAATGAAAAATATACCTTTAAGGAAATGAAAGAGCTTTCTAATAAAGCAGCAAACGTGTTCAAAACATATGCCGAAGTTGAAAAAGGAGACCGCGTTTTTGTATTTATGCCTCGTTCTCCTGAGCTATATTTTTCTATTTTAGGAGCTATTAAACTAGGAGCTATCGTTGGACCATTATTTGAAGCCTTCATGG
Source organism: Robertmurraya dakarensis (assembly GCF_900156875.1). GTDB lineage: Bacteria > Bacillota > Bacilli > Bacillales > Cytobacillaceae > Robertmurraya > Robertmurraya dakarensis. The sequence continues at coordinate 2,545,848 of NZ_LT707409.1, forward strand.
AGGGGGCAGTTAGGGACCGTTTGGAAGATAGTGAAGCGAAAGTGCTGGTCACAACGCCTGAACTATTAGGTCGTGTCCCTGTGGAAGAGCTGCCTGCTTTAAAACATATTTTCTTAGTTGGCGAAGATATTAATGAAAATGATAAAATGATAGATTTCAATAAAAAGTTGAGCTCAGCTAGTCATAAGTTAGATATTGAATGGGTGGAGAGAACGGACGGACATATTCTTCACTATACTTCGGGGTCAACAGGAAAACCAAAAGGAGTATTGCATGTTCATAATGCCATGATTCAGCAATATCAAACAGCCAAATGGGTGTTAGATCTAAAAGAAGATGATGTTTACTGGTGTACAGCTGATCCGGGCTGGGTAACAGGTACGTCATACGGGATTTTTGGGCCTTGGCTGAACGGTGTATCGAATGTAATTGTTGGAGGAAGATTTAGTCCTGAGGCGTGGTACCAGGTACTCGAAGACTATGGAGTAACCGTCTGGTACAGTGCACCAACTGCTTTCCGCATGCTGATGGGAGCTGGGGATGAAGTGATCAAGAAATTTGATTTAAGAGAGCTTCGTCATGTCCTAAGCGTTGGAGAACCATTAAATCCGGAAGTTGTTAGATGGGGATTGAAAGTATTTAATCTCCGCATCCATGATAACTGGTGGATGACCGAAACAGGCGCACAGCTAATCTCAAACTATCCTTGTTTGGAAATTAAGCCTGGCTCCATGGGCAAACCAATACCAGGAGTTAAAGCTGCTATCGTTGACAATCAAGGAAATGAACTGCCTCCAAACCGAATGGGTAATCTTGCCATCAAAAAGGGATGGCCATCTATGATGCATGCCATTTGGAAAAACCAAGAAAAGTATGAATCTTATTTTATGCCTGGCGACTGGTATGTTTCTGGTGATTCAGCTTATATGGATGAGGATGGCTACTTTTGGTTCCAAGGCCGTATCGATGATGTAATCATGACTTCTGGAGAACGGGTAGGCCCATTTGAAGTGGAAAGCAAGCTTCTTGAACATCCTGCCGTAGCAGAGGCCGGAGTCATTGGAAAACCAGACCCTGTCCGCGGTGAAATTATTAAAGCCTTTGTTGCATTGTTAGAAGGCTACGAGGCAACAGATGAGTTAAAAGAAGAAATCCGCCAATTTGTTAAGAAGGGGCTGGCAGCCCATGCAGCACCGCGTGAGATTGAGTTCCGAGACAAACTTCCTAAGACAAGAAGCGGAAAAATTATGCGCCGTGTGCTTAAAGCTTGGGAACTCGACCTCCCAACAGGCGATCTTTCAACAATGGAAGACTAAAAAAGCGGAAGCACCCGTTAAATTTAAGTCATAAAGAAAGACAAGAAAAACCTCTGCATATTCAAGCAAAGGTTTTTCTTGTCTCACTAGTTAATCCACTATTATTTAATTATCTAGGTTCTGTTCAGTATATTTCGGGTCTGAGATGACAATTTCAACCCGGCGGTTTTTTTCCCAATTGTCAGGACCAGTGTTGGGCACAATCGGTCTTGTTTCACCATATCCAACAGCTATAAATCTAGTGCTGTCGAGATCATAGTGATCCACCAAATATCTAATCACACTGCTTGAACGGGCTGCTGACAGTTCCCAATTCGAAGGGTAACGATAAGTGGTAATTGGTCGATCATCAGTATGCCCCTCCACCTTTACGAGGTTAGGAATGTTTTTTAATAGACTGCCCACCTTATCTAGAAAGGCATTGCTGCCGCCAATGATTTCCGCTTCACCTGTTTCAAAAAGAACCTGCTCATTTAGTACCAAGACTACGCCTCTATCAGTCCGATTTGCGAGAATGATGTCTTCCATCCCATTCTCCTCTAGGAATTTCTGAATTTCTGATAATAAGTTTTGAAGAGACTGCTCCTCCTCGAAACGATTTGCAGCGCCTAAATCGTCATTTTCTTCTGATTCCACCTGTTCCAATTCAGGAGGGTTCTCCATCGGAATAATCGAAGGATAGTAATCCAAGATTTGAGTATCTCGAAAAGACTCTGCAATCTGTTTAAATTTAATCATATCAATTTGAGACATAGAAAATAGTAGAATAAAGAATACTAGAACGAGAGTAACTAAATCTGAAAAAGTTACCATCCACTTAGGAGCCCCTTTAGGAGGTTTCTGAGGACGTTTCTTAAACTTCATCATCTAAGTCCTCTCCATTTCGATTACTTTCGTTCTGTTGTACTCTTTCTTTATTTGATAAAAAGGCACTTAATTTTTCCTCTAATATCTTTGGGTTTTGTCCCGCTTGAACTCCAATAACTCCCTCAATGATAATTTGTTTAAAAAAGACCTCTTGTTCAGTCTTTAGGGCAAGCTTAGCTGCCAGTGGAATAAACACCAAATTAGCCATTAAAGAACCATATAAGGTTGTCAAAAGAGCAATCGCCATATTGGGACCTAATGTAGATGGATCATTTAGGTTCTTGAGCATTAGTACCAATCCAATTAATGTTCCAATCATCCCCCAAGAAGGAGCGTATTCACCGGCTTTTTCTAATATACTCCTTCCTTTGCTATGCCTTTCTTCCATTGCGGTGATTTCTGCGTTCATAATATCGTGAATTACATCTGGTTCCAAACCATCGACCGCTAAGAGAACCCCTTTTCTCAGGAATGGATCATCAACATTTTCCACTTCCATCTCGAGAGAAAGAAGCCCTTCTCTGCGGGCGCGATCCGATAACGTCACAAAAGTCTGAATGAGTTCTCTTAAGTTTTGTTCATCATGATGAAAAGCCTGCTTGATGACTATAAACATATGCTTAACATCTTTGACAGGAAAACTTACCAATAACCCAGAGACTAGTCCACCTAATACAATAATCATGGAAGCAGGGTCAATAAACGACAAAAATCCCGTGAGGCCCCCATTGTATACAATTCCAAATAAAAGCATTAGAACACCGACAGTTAAACCAGCCGGTGTCAGAAAATCAAACCTTTTCATGGTTCCTCCCACCTCAGGCAACACAATACGTTTGTCCTTTTTATATTTATATCGACAAATTTATTGTTTTGTTGAGCTGCGAAGTTCAATTCGATGCGGAAGAACAACTGTATGCTCTTCAGTCTTTTCTTTATTCATTAATTTAGTCAATAGACGCATAGATACAGCTCCAATATCATATAAAGGCTGCACAATCGTTGTAAGCTGCGGCCGAACCATTAGAGCTAAGCGGGTATTATCAGATGATATGACCTCAAAGTCTTCAGGGATTTTAAAGCCCTTATCCTCTGCTCCATGCACCACTCCTAGAGCCATTTCGTCGGATCCAACAATAATAGCAGTTGGTCTTTGCTCCAATTCTGCTAGCTTTTCAAAGGCTTCTATGCCGGAATCATATGTATAGTCACCTTCTACAACAAGTTCTTCACGATACTCTATTCCAGCTTCCTGTAAAGCGCGGGCATATCCCTTCATCTTCTTTCCTTGATTAATCGGCTCATGTAAAGGCCCAACGACAAAGCCAATTTCTTTATGACCTTTTTCAATGAACGTTGTTACTGCATCAAAGGTAGCCTGTTCATAATCAATATTTACCGAAGGTGTTTTACCAGTTTCTTCTATAGAACCTGCCAAAACAATTGGAACTGGCGACTTTTCAAATTCTTCTACATGCTCTTCAGTGATGTTTCCACCCATGAACACAATTCCATCTACTTGCTTGCCAAGCATTGTATTTAATAGATGCAGTTCTTTCTCTTTGTTTTGATCAGAGTTACTTAAGATAATATTGTATTTGTACATCGTAGCAATATCTTCGATTCCTCTCGCAAGCTCAGCGAAGAAGGTGCTGGAAATGTCCGGAATAATTACACCAACAGTTGTCGTCTTCTTGCTGGCAAGTCCGCGGGCAACTGCATTTGGACGATATCCTAATTTATTTATGACCTCTAATACCTTTTTTCTAGTAGCAGGTTTTACATTAGGGTTTCCATTAACCACACGAGAAACTGTCGCCATCGAAACATTTGCTTCACGGGCAACATCATATATGGTTACATTCATTAAAATCGACTCCTTTATAGTGAGAACACATTACATATTATTTTTTCACTTTTTAAACTAATTCAATTCTTATTGTTTCACTAGTATTAATTATGTATTTAATAATACTTCACAGATAAGCTTGTCGCAATCTCAACGGTTCAATTTTTACAAAAAAGACGAAAATAGAGGGCATTACAGCCCATCATGCGTCAAAATTCTTTATTTGCGCAAAGAAAAGCCTTCTGCTTATCGAAAAAACAGAAGGCATTCTTTCTATATTTAAACATGTAAAAGTCTTGAAGCTTGAAGCTGTTCCATGAACTCATCAAACTGCTTTAAATCCATTTGCTGTGCTGAATCAGATAATGCTACAGCTGGATCAGGATGCACTTCTGCCATCACACCGTCTGCTCCAATAGCTAGTGCAGCTTTGGCCGTTGGAAGAAGCAGATCTCTTCTACCCGTAGAATGGGTAACGTCAACAAGAACTGGTAAATGTGTTTCTTGTTTTAGAATTGGTACAGCAGAAATATCTAATGTATTTCTTGTGGCTCGTTCGTAAGTACGAATGCCTCGTTCACATAGAATGATTTGTTCGTTCCCTTGAGCCGCAATGTATTCTGCTGCATTAATAAACTCTTCAATGGTTGCTGCTAAGCCACGCTTTAACAATACTGGTTTTTTGGCAGCACCTGCTGCTTTTAACAGTTCAAAGTTCTGCATGTTGCGAGCTCCAATTTGAATAACATCGATGTATTCAACCGCTGTTTCAATGTCAGCTGGGTTAACAATTTCACTAATAACTCCTAAACCATACTCGTCTGCCACTCTCTTAAGGATTTTCAATCCTTCAAGACCAAGCCCTTGGAAATCATATGGAGAAGTTCTTGGCTTGTAAGCACCGCCGCGTAGAAGCGTTAAGCCTTTCGCTTTTACTGCCTCAGCAACTGTTGCAACCTGTTCATAAGATTCGACCGCACAAGGACCAAAAATTAGTTGCTGGGAACCATTTCCGAACTTTGTTCCTTTAATGTCGACAATCGTATTTTCCGGATGCTTTTTACGTGAAACAAGCAGCGCTTTACGATGGTCATCCTCCTGTAATTCAAGGCCCGCTTTAAAAATTTCCTTAAAAAGATGAGTTAGTGTAGAGGCTTCAAAAGGACCTTCATTGTTCTCGATAATCTTATTAAGCATATTGCGCTCACGTACCGGGTCATAACGATTTACCCCTTGAGTTTCCTTCACACGTCCAATTTCTTGAACTAGTCGCGCTCTTTCGTTAATAAGATTCAAAAGTTCCACGTTAATTTCGTCGATTCGATCTCGTAATTGATCAAGTTCCTTATTGCTCATTCTTCTCCGCCCTTTCGAAATATTTGTCAGAATTATTAAATACATCTAAATTATCTGACTGAACATCTTTTTAAAATACAATATATCATATTTAGTATTTAAGGTGGACATTTTTTTTGACAACTGCCCTTGAAATTCTTTACAGTCTACTAAGTTGAAGTATGATACATTGTTATATAATTAATTAGGGTTATTATATCTAAAATATTTGTGATTGTCACGCTTTTTTCTTTAATAATTAAACGCTTTTAAGCATTAAAGTGTAAAAATGCTTGTAAACTACGAATTTATGAAACTTCTGAAAAGAACTTCGTAAATGGCAATTTGCAAATTAGGATATATATTTGAAAAATAAGGGGAGTTTTTCCGGTTATTCCGGGAAATACCTATATTTCCTGAAAAATAAAGGGAATTTTTCCGGTTATACGGACCCAAATCTTTGAATTTTGCACTATTTAGAGAGGATAAACGTAAATTCTCCCCTTATATCTGCTTCTTAAGCATCCCCTCAATACATTAGCGGGAAATTCTCCCCCTAAAAAAGCATGGCAGATTTTTTATAAAAATCACCATGCTTTTTCATAAGTTAATTAGTCTTTTTTTTCACTATTTCGCACTTGAAAAGAGAACCCGTTAGTGCACGCCAGGAAGTTCTTCTTTTACTAATATGCTAAACCTTGTAATATGGACCGCCTTATTGAGCAGGATTCTCTTCTCTTGCTTTTGTTAAGGAATCAAAAGTAATTTTCCAATGTGATGCATGCCATGCCACATCGTGGTTATTAAACAAGATAGCTTGAGGAGACTCATGCTTAATATGAAACTTTTCTGCAATATGATTTGATAATGGACGGCTGTCTTGGACAGCTAGAAAGTATTGAGGAAAGTTAGGATTCTCTTGATCATAACTTTCAAACTCTTCGTATGCAGCTTGGCTGATTGGGCATGTTAGCGAATGCTTCAATATATAAAAGCTTTTTTGTTCTTTAAGGATTTGTTCAAATTGTTCTACTGATTCTATTTTATTCACCATTACTCCTCCAATTTTCATTTTTTCCCAAAAATAAGCGGTGAAATAATAGTATCATTTCACCGCTTGCAGTACAAATATTACAGCTTGTCATTATCCTTCGTTCAATTGTGATTCAGTTTCATCAAAAGCACGTTTCGTTTCCTCTAACTTCTGTTGAATATCAGCGCCTTGGTCAGCTTCATCAGCTTGTCCTTTTCCATCTGATACAGTTAATCCTTTAACCTTGTTTATGATTTCATGAGATTGCTTAGAAACGTTCTTTCCAATGACGTTTGTTTTTTCTTTTGCGACATCTGCTAATTCAGTACCTTTATGAACAGCTGCCTCACGCCATTGACTTGTCCTATCCTTAAGTGAGTGCGCACCATGATTAATATTATCACGTATTTCCTTTCCAGACTTTGGAGCTAGGAAGAGTGCAGTAGCAGCCCCTACCATTCCTCCTATAAGACATCCTATGATAAAATCCTTTGTATTAATGCTCTCTTCGTACCGATTTTCCTGCCTGTCATTCTCCTGATTTTCATAATTAGCCATTTTTTATCCCTCCATATTATTTGTACTTAACCATTTTCTTGAATTTTTCTCTCATGCTGCTGTTCTTTCTTTTGCCTAGAGGACTTTTTTTCAGTCCATTTATCTTTAAGTTCTAAAAGAACGTTGCTCCACTGAATAACCTGGGAGACTCTTTCTTTATTTTGATCAATTTGGGTATTTACGGATGAAGTAATTTTTTTAACGGACTGATTAAACTGTCCGATTGACTCTCCTACATCATTCACAGCATCAACTACTACATTTAAGCGTTCTGACTTCTCTTGAATATCCTCAGCAAGTGTATTTGTTTTATGTAATAACTCAGTAGTCTCCCGTGTGACACCATCTAATTGCTTTTCAAGTCCAGCTAAGGTATGGGAAACATGATCCAATGTTCCTTGTAACGATTTTAAAGTCCTTCCTATAAATAATACTAAAATAAAAAAGGCAATCGCAGCTAATGCTGCACTTAAGTAAAGAATAATTTCCACTCTATTAGCACCTCCGGCATCCTTCTCATTAACTTCTTCCCTAATGGGACAGACAATAAACAAATAATAGTACAGTCTACATATACCTTAAATTTTCCTTTACATACAAATCTTAACACAAATTGATTCTACTTTCATTTTAATTCCTTTATAAAGAATGAAGTGACTGAGATAACGTATAATCGTAGAAATTTATTTTCACTTATCTTTTCGGTTAAAATAAGAAAGGTGGAAGAAGACGATACTTCCTTTGAAAGAAACAGAGCAACTCAATGAAAAAGCCGGAGGTAATATATGAAAGACCCTCGTATCGAAACATTAGCAAAAAATCTAATTAATTATTCTGTAAGGCTTCAGAAAGGAGAAAAGGTATTAATTGAAAACTTTGGTTTGCAGCGCGAGCTCGTCACAGCTCTTGTGAAGGAAGCCTATTCAGCTGGCGGATACCCATTCGTGTTATTAAAAGACCATGTAGTCGACCGCTCGCTTTTAATGGGGGCGCAGGAAGAACAGTACAACATGATGGCTGATTTTGAAGCAAATGTCATGAAAGAGATGGATGCCTACATCGGGCTCAGATCCGGAGATAACATTAATGAACAGGCAGATGTTCCTGATGACAAAATGAAAATACATGGTTCCACTATCGGGAAAAAGGTTCACCGAGACATTCGTGTCCCTAAAACCAAATGGGTTGTGCTTCGCTACCCGACATCTTCCATGGCGCAGCTTGCAAAAATGAGCACGGAGGCTTTTGAAGATTTCTATTTTAAAGTTTGTAATTTAGATTATGGAAAAATGGATAAAGCCATGGATAATCTCGCCAACCTTATGAACAAAACGGATAAAGTTCGCCTGACCGGACCCGGAACAGATCTATCTTTTTCCATAAAGGATATTCCTGCTATTAAGTGTTCGGGACAAATGAACATTCCAGATGGAGAAGTCTATACGGCTCCTGTCCGCAACTCGGTTAATGGAGTGATTACTTATAATACTCCGTCTCCTTACCAAGGTTTCACATTTGAGAATGTTAAATTAACGTTTAAAGACGGTAAAATTGTCGAAGCAGAATCAAACGATACAGAAAGAATCAATAAGATTTTTGATACGGATGAAGGAGCACGCTATATCGGCGAGTTTGCGATTGGAGTGAACCCCCATATACAGCATCCGATGCAGGATATATTATTTGATGAGAAAATTGATGGCAGCTTCCACTTTACTCCTGGACAATGCTATGATGACGCATTTAATGACAATCACTCTAATATCCATTGGGACATGGTCAATATACAGCGTCCTGAATATGGCGGCGGGGAAATTTATTTTGATGATGTTTTAATCAGAAAAGATGGCGTATTTGTCATCCCTGAGCTGGAAGCACTTAATCCTGAAAATCTAAAATAAAAAATCAAAAAGGATACAGCATTTTCATGCTGCATCCTTTTTGATTACTGTAATTGCTTTTCATAAGCATCCTGGAATTTTTGAATATCTCCGGCACCCATAAAAATAATCACACCATTTTCATGCTTGTTTAATATCGTAATTTCCTCTTCGTTAATTACTTCTGAATCGGGAATCTTATCCCCAAGATCGTTAATTGACATTTTCCCATGATTCTCACGTGCAGAACCAAAGATCTCACATAAATATACTTTATCTGCGAGCGCAAGGCTTTCAGCAAACTCAGCTAAGAAAGTTTGCGTTCTTGTGAATGTATGCGGCTGAAAAACGGCAATAATTTCACGTTCAGGATACTTTTGACGTGCTGCATCAATTGTTGCTCTTATTTCAGTTGGGTGATGTGCATAATCATCAATTAATACTTGAGAGTCTATTTTTTTCTCAGAGAATCGTCTCTTTACTCCCTGGAAGCTCAGAAGCTGCTGTTTAACAACCTCAGGATTGATCCCTTCATATTGACAAACGGCAATCACAGCAAGCGCATTTAAGACATTATGTTCTCCAAATGTCGGAATAGAGAATGTCTCATAAAACTCATTGCGAATAAAAACATCAAAGGTTGTGCCTTCTGTTGATTTTTCTAAGTTCCGGGCCTGAAAATCATTTTCCTCGCCAAAGCCATAAAAAAGCACAGGAACCTTCGCTTGAATTTTTTGAAGCTGTTCATCATCCCCGCAAGCAAAAATTCCCTTTTTAACTTGCAGCGCCATTTCTTGAAATGCCGAGAACACGTCATCAATATTGGCAAAATAATCAGGATGGTCAAAATCAATATTTGTCATGATGGCATAATCCGGAAAATAGGCCAAGAAATGACGTCTATATTCACATGCTTCAAATACAAAATACTCTGCTTCTTTATCGCCTTTACCAGTTCCATCTCCAATTAAAAAAGCAGATGGTATTGCCCCGCGGATTACATGTGCAAGCAGCCCGGTGGTCGATGTCTTTCCATGTGCACCAGTTATTGCGATGCTTGTGAATTTTTGCATAAAGTCGCCTAAGAAACGATGATAACGGATTACCGGAATATCTAATCGATTGGCTTCTTCAATTTCCTCATGTGTATCCGGGAAAGCATTCCCTGCAATAACGATCATATCAGGTTTTATATTTTCTTTTTGAAATGGGAGGATCCTAATACCTGACTGCTCAAGGGCTATCTGTGTAAAAAAGTGTTTATCTACATCAGAACCTTGAACTTCAAAATCCATATCATGCAGGATTTGTGCTAAAGCACTCATCCCAGATCCCTTTATACCCACAAAATGGTAAATAGTCATAAAAGAACCTCCAACCATCGTCTATCTGTAAAACAGTATATGACATAAATCAGCTTTTGCTCATTTTACACTGTAAATCAAGCTTGTGTATTCATATGTACAATACGAAAATACTTGAGTTCTCAGTAGACTTTATCATGTTAAAACATTATATCATCATTTAATCATAAAAACTATGTATCGTGAAAAAACAGATTTATCTTTATATTGGGAGCGGTTGTATCACCAATAACTCCCAATATAAATGATATTTGTGTTTCTATCAAAATGACCCATTTTCATGAATGGATTCAAGCTCAGCTTCTGTAATCAATACATCTCTCGGCTTGCTGCCTCGTGCTTCAGAAATAAAGCCTTGCTCCTCCATTAGATCAATCAGCCTTGCCGCACGGTTATAGCCAATTTTGAACCTTCTTTGCAAACTGGAAGTCGATGCCCCTCCTTGGTCGATAATAAACTCACATGCTTCATAAAATAATTCATCTTCTTCTTCATGTACAGTTGCTTTTTTCAAGAGTTCTTCTTGTTCAAACAAGTACTGAGGACTTTGTTCTCTTCGAACATGAGCAACTACAGCATCAATCTCATCATCAGATACAAACGTTCCTTGTAATCTGACTGGTTTGGATGAACCATTTTCTAAAAAGAGCATATCGCCTTTTCCAAGGAGTCTTTCCGCACCGCTAATATCAATAATCGTTCTTGAGTCAACTTGTGATGAGACAGAGAACGCAATTCTTGTCGGTACGTTTGCCTTAATTAATCCCGTAATAACATCTACTGATGGACGCTGTGTTGCGATGATTAAATGGATTCCACAGGCACGTGCCTTCTGGGCAATTCGACATATTGCTTCTTCTACGTCCGCAGGTGACATCATCATTAAATCCGCAAGCTCATCGATAACAATAACAATATATGGAAGCTTTTCTGATTTATGATGTTCAGCCAATTCATTAAAACGGGAAATATCGCGAACTCCTGAATGAGCAAATAGTTCATAACGCCGCTCCATCTCTTCAACAGCCCATTTTAAGGCAGCCGTCGCAGCTTTCACATCTGTAATAACCGGACTTACTAAATGCGGAATTTGATTGTACGGTGCAAGCTCAACCATCTTCGGATCAATGAGCATCAGCTTTACTTCATTAGGATTTGCTTTAAACATCAAACTTACAAGGATCGAATTGATACAGACACTTTTACCGGAACCTGTTGCACCCGCTATCAAACCATGCGGCATTTTCCGTAAGTCTGTTACAATCGGCTTCCCTGATATATCAAGGCCCAGTACAGCTGTTAAAGGCGACGAGTGCTGCAGGAATTCGTCACTATTAATAATCTCACTGATGAGTACGGGTCGGCTTGATTCATTTGGCACCTCAATGCCGATCAGGTGTGTACCAGGTATTGGCGCTTCCATACGAATATCTTTTGCCGCTAAGCTCAGTTTGATATCATCTGATAAATTTGTAATTTTATTGACCTTCACACCCGGCTCAGGATGAACTTCAAATCGGGTAACAGAAGGACCTTGTGTTACATTCGCTACTTTCGCCCGTACATTAAAACTAAGCAGTGTTTCATTCAGCAAGCCTTCCCTTTCTTGAAGCCACTCTGGATCTGGCTTAAGAAAAACAGGCGGCTTTAGCAGCTCTCTAGCAGGGAATACATAATAAGGTTCATCAAAATTCTGCCCCTCTATAATTGACTCATCTGGCTGTGATTCTGCTGATTCTGTCATCTCAAAATTTATATATTCTGCTTCATTATCCTCTGCTGGCGGTTCTTCTATTTCTAATTCATGGACTGGAGATTCCATTAACAAGTCCTCTTGTGCGGCACTTGCTTCTTGGTGTGCTGCATTAAATTCTTGGACGGCAATGGTTTCTTCGATTCTTTCGACAACATCTGCTTTTTCGACTGCTGGCGATGTTTTTTCTTGATGAATTCTTCTCTCTAGTTTCCGCTTATCTTCTTTCAGCATAATGACATTAAACGGAATGTGAGATCTTGCTTTTACTGTTTCTTCTACTTGCGGCTCTGTTTCCTCTTGGCTGAACATGGAAGCCTCGTCTGCTTCTTCTGTATTCTCCTCTAATGAAAAGGATTCCTTCTCCCCCTCACCAGGAGGCATTTCCTCAGAAAAGAATAGTTCTTCAACAGTCTCATTTGTTGTTCCTTCAGAGACCTCCACAAAGGATTCCTCAATATCCTCTGCTGACTGTTGGGCTGGTTCCTCGGTGATTACTTCTTCCTCAATTGATTGTTGAACTGGCTGCTCAATGAATTCCTCTTCTTCAATCTCCTCTTCTGCTTGTGAGATTGACTCCTCGATGATTTCCGTTTCTTCAACAGCTTCCATCGATTGTGGAACTGGTTCCTCGGTCATTTCCGTTTCTTCAACAGGCTCTATTGCTTGTGGGACGGATTCCTCGGTCATTTCCACTTCTTCAACAGCCTCTATTGCTTGTGGGACGGATTCCTCGGTCATTTCCACTTCTTCAACAGCCTCTATTGCTTGTGGGACGGATTCCTCGGTCATTTCCACTTCT
>NZ_LT707409.1:2563879-2635394 GCF_900156875.1 Robertmurraya dakarensis
CTGACTCCTCGGTGTTTACAGCTTCGTCAATCGCCTCTACTGGCTGTTGCGCCGGTTCTTTGTTTTCTTCAACCACAACCTCTACTAGCTCTGGAACCTGTTCCTCATTCAATTCATTCTCATTTATATGTTGTTCTTTTAATTTATTTTGATCAGGCAACGTTTCTTTTTGGCCTTTAAGATTAAAGTTACTTAATTCAAATTCAACGGTCTCTGTCTCTATCTCTGTCTTCACCTTGATTGGTTTCCGTTCAAATCCGTAGACAGGTGACGGGATTTCAGTTGGTTTGAATGGCCTTTTAGAATAATCATTCCGTTTGATCTCTGTTTGAGCTCTCTGTTTCTCTTTCTGTATCTTATGTACTTTTTGTTCTTTTTGTACTTCGCGCTCCTTAACCGGAGGCTTTTCAAACTTTTTCTCGGGACCTGCTTCTCTTTTCGGCCTTCCAGGTCGATTTGATGCAGCAGGAGCTGCTCGGCCTTCATCCTGTTTTTTCGGCGGTCTCCTTTCACGCTTACCTGCTTGTTCATCAGGAATCAGCGGAAACCTGAATTGTCCCTTCGGATATTGATAAACCACCTTCGCATCCATATCCCGGTTTTTATCATTACCAGGAATTTTTTTCGGTTGTTGGGGTTCATCGTATTGAAAGGCTTTCTCTATGTAGTCATCATCTTCTTTCTTAAACATTTGCAGTAGCTTCTTTATCCAACTCAAAAAAATCACTCTTTCCACTTTCTACGTTCTATTCACAATTTTATTGTATCAGTAATTTAGAAAAATTGGAGACAAAATAACAGAATGAGTATATTATAAGTCCTTCCACAATTATTCTGGGGCTTTCGCCTTCATTTTCCCATGATAAAAAGGGTACATATCAATGCACCCTTTCCTATAAGGCTAATCCTTTTTCTTATTTTTTCCTAAAATAAAGATCGGTTCTAATTCTCCTTCTTCAAACAAGAAGGAAAGAGCAGTAATCGGCACTCGCCCGCTTGCAAAAAAGCTCATCGTCATTTGAGCCAGAATGTCATAGCCCGTATCATTTTGGATATCCGCAATGATTAGCACATCCTGATGAGGTACTGCTACGGCCATAGAACCATTTAATTTCTGTTCCATTTCTTTTAAAAATGATACGTTTAAAATTCTGCTGGCATCGTATCCGTCATTTTTATTTAAAAAATAAAAGGTATTTCCTGCGACTTGGTCCGCCTTCATCTCTGTCGATAGAGATCGAACATTAAATAAGGCGATTTCCTTAATTCGATCGCGATTCCAGCCTTCCTTTTCAACTAGCTTTTCATCAATCAACCGATACGTTTTGTCCAAATCTAATGCATAATATATTCTTGTTTCGGCTGTATGCTCATCATGCAATAATTCCACTCCATCTTGAGCAGTTGGGAAAGAAGTAGAACGGATGACAGGAAAAATTCTTTTTTCATGGCCTTGGAGCTGAAGCTCTTCTGACATCGCCTGAAGCCCTTCTTCCACATAATAAACAACCGCATCAATTGCTTTTTCTTTCTGTTCTTCCCATTTTCCTACGATTCCAGGTAAAGAAATCGTAATTCCTTTTCCAGTTTCTTTATTTTCAATACGAAGCTGGTCATTTTTTTTATCATAAGAAAAACTGCGATTAGGATGCTCTAATCGTCTTTCCAGTTCTTTTCTCATTTTATTGCTATCCATTTTCATTTCCATTTTCCTCCCCTAATGTAGGAGTTTTTCTAAAACCTATAATACATGAAAAGTCCCTCCACCTCAAAAGAGCTGGAGGGACTGCTTTTTTAATTTAAGCCTTCAATAAATTTCTCAATTTCCTCTTGTGTTTTTCGATCTTTACTCACAAAGCGGCCCAGCTCTTTACCGTCTTCAAAAGCAACAAAGCTCGGAATTCCAAACACATCCAACTGAGCACATAAGTCAATAAAATCATCTCGATCAATATGTACAAAAGTATATTGATTAAACTTAGCTTCTACTTCCGGCATAAAAGGTTCAATGAACCGGCAATCCGGACACCATCCAGCAGAAAATAAAAATATATGTTTTCCATTATCACGCATCTGCTCAAACTGTTCTACACTCTCAAGCAACTTCATTTCCACTTTTTCCACTTCCCCCTGACTAATTAACCTAATAGTCATATTATCACACCTAAGGTACCAGGTACCACAAAAAGACATTGTCCACTGTAGGCGGACATAGAAAAAGTTAAGTTGGGTCGAAGTGCTCTTTTCTACCCAACTGAACTTTTAATCTTGTTTATTAACGACAGAGTTTGCGATTATCATCATGGTGCTTGCTTCGGATTTAATATTCCTAGCCTTTACTTCGCTGGTTACTTTCACTCCGCCAATCCCCACCGTTAATTCGTAGCGGTCATCACCGATCTCTTTCAGCAGGAAAAACCCAAATTTTTGGTCATCCTGATAGAGTTCATTCATATCATATTCTTTCTGTTTGATGGTAGCCTCATAGACGACTTCACTATCTGCTTCTTCTTGCTGATTATAAAATAGAATATATGTTTTTGATCCATTTTTTAAAATGATATTATTTGGCGTCGATTCATCTTCGATTTCAAAACCAAATGGAAGATAGTATTGAATATGTTCATTTTCATTATTCGCTTCTTTTGCCTTGCTGTTAAACGCTTCCTCTACAGCAGGTCTCGCTTCTTTCAGTTCCTCGTCAATAGAAACCGAGCAGGCACTTAATAGTAAGAGAAGCATCAAGAAAAGGAACATAGATATATAGCGTGTTTTCATCCCTCATTTCCTCCTTGCCCAGGAATTAAATATCCTTTTCTATCATACCCTTATCCCTATCAACTGACAACCCATCTCATTCGAACATAATGATGAGTACTTCAACTATCACAGCAAAGAATGTACAGTTTCTAAAAAAATGGTAATATAAAGAAAACTCTACTAGGAGGGCTCTAAAATGAATTTAACAGTATATTTAGCAGGAGAAATTCATAGTGATTGGCGCAATGAAATTAAAACGAAAGCAAAGGCACTACAGCTTCCGATAGAATTTGTAGGCCCAATGGAAAACCATGATCGATCTGACTTAATTGGAGAAGAAATCCTTGGAACACAGCCAGACCCTATCTATCGTGATGAAGCTGCCTCAAGTATTAATAATTTAAGAACACAAGTGTTAATGTCTAAATCCGACTTGGTGATCGCATTATTTGGAAAAGAATATAAACAATGGAACACAGCAATGGATGCAAGCGCAGCGGTCTCCTTAGGAAAGCCTTTGATTCTCGTAAGACCTAAGGAGCTACATCATCCACTAAAAGAATTATCGCGAAAAGCAAATGTCACAGTCGAAAATGTCGACCAAGTGATGAAAACATTATCCTATATTTTTGAAGAATAGATTTTATTATTATGGCGTGAAGAACGGCTCTCAACTAAGGGGGGCCGTTGCTTGCGTCATGATTTTCTTGCATTCCGATACTCAAACTGACCAATTAATAGTTTCACAATATGCGAAAACATTTCAGAGCGGTTCACCCATTGGTTGGTAAAAATCCCCACAGCTCCCTCCTGCTTGCGGACATTTTCTTTTTTGGCGAAATCCTCCATAACCGGTCCAAGCTCTTCTCCCGCTAACAATTTACTCGAAATTTCTTCAGGGAGCGGGATTCTGGCTCCTCCTCCAAAAAGCGGCGGCTTGCCTTCCTCTGCCAACACCCCCCAATTGCATAGAAATAGACCATTTTCATGCTGCTGAACGCCTCCTTCTAAGCCAATCCCAATATCCCCCTGCCCTGCCTCTAAAGCAGCCCATGCACGATTCATAGCCCCTTTCATTGTTTCTTCATCAGATAACGGCTGTTCACTCACCCCAGAAGGAACACTTAAAGCGATTATCTCCGGCTTATATTTTTCAAATACCTCTTCTACAGCCTTTATTTTGGCAGGATTTTTAGAACCAATGACAATTTTCATCTCTTTATTTCCTTTCTATGGTTGAATCCTTTTCACATTTTCTTTACTTAATAATAAATCGCTTGTCTTACAATGAAGATTTTTCCAATAAATTACACAATTTCATCCAAAATATCTTCATTAAACAGCTGCCTTCCAATATGTTACATATTTTCGTTGAAAAAGACTTTTATAAACAAAACATTCCCAATAAATGACATATTTCTATTTAAAAATCCTCTTTCCACAAAATTCCTCCATTTATCCCACTTAATCAACCATCGTTGTCAGCATCAGCTGTGGTATTCTCGAGCCGATAAAAGCACAGCACGCGGGTACAATTTTTATTTTAACATAACGAAAAGACAGCCCGCGGCTGCCTATCACTGAAATCATTTAGCTATTTTGAAGGATACTGTCAACAGTTGAACGATCGCAAGCTTTCACTAGCTTTACAATCATTTCTTTTGCGGCTGCATAATCATCCACATGAATGATTGAAGCACTTGTATGAATATAACGGGAACAAATCCCCACTACTGCACTTGGTACACCTTGATTTGATAGATGAACCTTCCCTGCATCCGTTCCACCCTGTGAAACAAAATATTGATACGGGATATTATGGGTTTCAGCAGTATCAAGAACAAATTCTCTCATACCACGATGTGTCACCATCGATCTGTCAAAAATCCTTAATAGTGTCCCTTTTCCAAGCTGGCCAAACTCTTTTTTATCACCAGACATATCATTGGCCGGGCTTGCATCCAATGCAAAGAAAAGATCAGGATTAATCATATTAGCAGCCGTTCCAGCACCTCTAAGGCCAACCTCTTCTTGTACTGTTGCCCCTGAGTAAAGGATATTTGGCAGTTTTTCGTCCTTAACATCTTCCAGCAGCTCAACCGCTAATCCACAGCCATAGCGATTATCCCAGGCTTTCGCCATAATCTTCTTAGGATTGGCCATTGGAGTAAAGGGACAGATAGGAACAATTTGCTGACCTGGCTTAATCCCAATTTTTTCTGCATCCTCTCGATCGTCAGCTCCAATATCAATGAGCATATTACTCATTTCCATCGGTTTCTTTCTTTTCGCTTCATCTAATAAATGCGGAGGAATAGAGCCAATGACACCCGTTACTGGTCCGTTGTCCGTAATAATCTCAACACGCTGTGCGAGAAGAACTTGACTCCACCAGCCGCCCAATGTTTGAAAACGAATCATGCCGTTATCCGTAATCGAGGTAACCATAAACCCAACTTCATCCATATGACCTGCTACCATAATCGTTGGCCCGCTTTCGTCCCCTCTCTTGACTCCAAAAATGCTGCCTAATTTATCTTGAACAATTTCATCACTGTACTGAGAAAGCTGTTCACGCAAAAATTTCCGGACTGCATGTTCATTCCCAGATGCACCTGGAAGTTCTGTTAATGTTTTAAAAAGCTGCAACGTCTTCTCGTTCATTTTCTCTACTCCTTTATTAAAAATTTACTAAATCAGCTGTTATCAAAAAGGAACCCGCTTAAATTTGAGCATTATCCTACATCTCATACAATATGTATCAATACCATTTTACATAACTTTTTTAACACTTACCACTTACAGCCATGAATCCTCTTTATTAAGCATACGCTAAGAATAACGGAAAAACTTATCTATCTTTATTATTTTTTGCTATGATGGAAGGAGACTCTTTTTGATAGGAGGTAATGACTTGAATTGGAAATCTTTTTTATTAGGACTAGGCGTGGGGATCATGAGTGGTTATGCAACGAAAGAATTATTATCACAAAAGACCTATGTTTCTCCTGAAAAAGCTCTAGCGAATGCTAAAGCGGCATTTAAACAGGCCGGACCAATCAGCGGTTCTTGGATTCAAATGAAGCCGGAATCTTATGTAAAACAAGATTTATTGTATACAGTTTATAAAGGCGGAATTTCTAGGTCGACTCATAACGATATCGAACAATTTGAGTTTATCGCAGACGCACATACCGGTTCGATCATTGAAACGGTGAGACTGTAAAAAAATCCCTCTTTAACAAAGGGATTTTTTTACGTCGGTCAGGCTATAGGAAATTAGATCGAAAACCCGCCAAGCTTCGTTTCCAAATACTCGTCGATGCCCTCACGGCCGCCTTCTCTTCCTAAGCCGCTTTCCTTCATGCCTCCAAATGGAGCTGCTGCGGCGGTGGGATTAATGTCATTGATCCCGATGATGCCAAAATTCAGCTGTTCGAAAGAAGATAATGCCTTAGAAAGGTTTTGAGTATAAACATAAGCAGCCAGGCCATAATGGGTATCATTTGCCATCTCTATTACTTCTTCATCATGATCAAACGTAATAATCGGGGCAACCGGCCCAAACGTTTCTTCCCTATAAATACGCATTTCCTTCGTTACCCCAGAAAGTACAGTTGGTGAGTAAAATAAGCCCTTATCTAAGCCGTTATCGTTCAGCCTTTCTCCTCCAAGTTTAATAGAAGCACCTTTTTCCAAGGCATCTTGCACTTGAAGATGAACTTTTTCAATTGCCGCCTCATCGACTAAGGGACCAATTGAGACTCCTTCTTCCAATCCGTTTCCAGCCTTTAACTTCCTTACTCTGTCCATTAAGGTTTCGGTAAATGTTTCCGCTATCGAGCTGTGCACAAATATCCGGTTCGGACTGATACAAGCTTGACCTGTATTTAAAAATTTCACCAATGATACGCCTTTCGCTGCATGTACTGGATCGGCATCTTCAAATACGATGAACGGTGCATGTCCTCCCAGTTCCATTGACACTCTTTTCACATTACGTGCAGCCATTTCGGCAATATACTTTCCAACCTCGGTAGAGCCAGTGAACGTAATCTTCTTAACATCCTGATTTGTCAACAGTTCTTCCCCGATGACTGCAGGCTGTGAAGACGGAATTAAATTTACCACTCCTTTTGGAATTCCAGCATCCGCTAACACTTTAAATACTTCAATTGCACATAAAGGAGTTTGCTCAGCAGGTTTTAATACGACCGTACATCCTGCCGCCAATGCCGGTGCCACCTTCCGGGTAATCATAGAAATGGGATAATTCCATGGTGTAATCGCGCCCACAACACCAACCGGCTGACGGATAGCAATAAACCTCTGATCTTTCCTTGGTGCAGGAATAACCTCTCCATAAATCCGCTTAGCTTCTTCCGCATACCATAGTAAAAAATCTGCTCCGTATTGAACTTCATTCCGGGCTGCTTTTAACGGCTTGCCTTGTTCCAATGTCATCAACCGGGCAAGATCCTCTTTGCGCTCCATCATAATTTCGTATGCTTTATATAAGTAGCGGGATCTTTCATAAGCAGTGAGCTTTGACCAAGAGGCAAATGCTGTTTTTGCTGCCTCAATCGCATTTTTCGTATCGCTTTTATTGCCATCCGCTGCTGTGCCAATGACTTCTCCATTTGCTGGGTTATATACATTAAATTCACTTTCTGACTTACGCCATTGCCCATCTATATATAACAAGTGACAACCCCCATTCTCATAACCTATTACGATATTAATTTCCTTCGTTCTGCTTCTGAGATTTCAGTATCTAGTTTTTTTCTGTCTCTCTCACAAATTCTACTAACTTTTCACAAAACGCCTCCGGCTTCTCCACCATCACGTAGTGCCCAGCCCCTTCAATAACACATACCTTCATGTCAGGCTTTTCTTTCTCGAATGCTTCTACAGCACCTTTTGGCAGAAGACGATCCTCAGAACCTAAGATTGCATAAACAGGGATTTTGAGGGATTTCAATGTTTCCAAACCTTCTTTATACTGATTCGTGGCTCGAAAGTCAGCATATGTAACACCTATCGGCACAAGCTTTAGCTCTTCCTTTTCAACTTGCAAAATTTCAGAATCTGTATCCTTGCCATAGGATGCATGAAATAAAGATTCCGGAAATTCATCGTTTGCCAATTGTTCCAAAAGCTTTGGATGAACAGGCAGTTCATAAAAACTAGCAGCCAATATTACTCCTTTTACTTTCGGATTCCTGGCAGCTAACTCAAGGGCAACGAGACCTCCCATAGAATGCCCGACAACAATCGTATCATCATGAATGTCTCTTGTGACATAGGATGCGTAATCTTGAATAGAGGTAATCGCATTATACTCATTATCACCATGACCAGGTAAATCAATTTTTTCGCAAGTAAATTTGTCTGCAATATACTGATCGATTGCCCTCCATTTGCTTTTCGTGCCTCCTGCACCATGGATGAATAGAAGTTTCATACTCCCCATTACCTTCCTCCTAATATGGTTCTAGCAATAATCTGCCTTTGAATTTGATTCGTGCCTTCATAAATTTGCGTGATTTTTGCGTCTCTCATCATTCGCTCCACTCTATACTCATGAATAAATCCATAGCCGCCCAAAAGCTGTACAGCATCGGTCGTCACTTTCATTGCAGTATCGGATGCGAACATTTTAGCCATGGACGAGGCTCGCGTTAACTCTGGGTTTTTACCGGTCGAAGTCAATTCATTTACCTTTGAGGCAGCGCGATAGACCAGGCCTCTGGCAGCTTCAATTTGAGTAGCCATGTCTGCGAGCATAAATTGGATGCCTTGAAATGAACTAATAGACTGCCCGAATTGTTCTCTTTCTTTGACATATTCCAGCGCAACATCATAGGCTCCTTGAGCAATTCCAAGTGCTTGGGCAGCCACAGTTGGTCTTGACTTGTCAAACGTCTTCATCGCGATTAACCAGCCTTCGCCTTCCTCTCCAATCAGATTCTCAGCAGGGATTCTGCAGTTTTCAAAAAAGAGCTGAGCCGTTGGTGAACCTTTTATCCCCATTTTCTTTTCAAGTTTTCCAACTTCAAATCCCCTTGTATTACTGTCAACAACAAATACGGATAGTCCTTTTTCTGTTTGCGCAAAAACGGAGTATACATCCGCCACTCCTCCGTTGCTGATAAACATTTTTTGTCCATTCAAAATATAGAAATCGCCATCTAGCTCTGCCCGGGTTTTTAAGCTTTTTACATCAGAGCCTGCGTTCGGTTCAGTTAGAGCGAATGCAGCAATTTTCTTACCCGAAGCCAGGTCTGGAAGATATCTCCTTTTTAAACTCTCACTTCCCCCAATCATGATTGGCAGCGAGCCCAGCTCTTGCACCACTGCAACCTGCGATGACGAAGCACAAACACGGGAGATCTCCTCAACAATAATACAAAAGCTGAGCATATCTAAACCTGCACCACCATATTGAACAGGCATATTAGCTCCGATATAGCCATGAGCTGAGAGAATCTTAAGAATATCAAAAGGATATTGCGCTTCTTCGTCAATCTCTGTTGCTCTAGGCTTAATCTTTTCCTGCGCTAAACGATGTATTCCCTGTTGAATATGACGATATTCCTCCGATAATTCAAAATAATTAAATGACCCTTCTATTTTCATTCCCTCCCATCTATTTTTTTAGTAATCTATCATTAATAATCGTAGAAGCCTTTTCCTGTTTTTCTGCCGAGATGTCCTGCTCTTACCAGTTTTCTCAAAAGAGGAGCTGTGCGATATTTTGAGTCTTGTGTCTCCTCATAAAGTGAATCTGCTACAAATAACAATGTATCTAACCCAATTAAATCTGCTAAAGCGAGCGGACCAATTGGATGATTAGCTCCAAGCTTCATGCCTTTGTCGATATCCTCCGCTGTCGCTACACCTTCCTGAAGGACAAAGATTGCTTCATTAATCATCGGAACTAAAATACGATTAACAGCAAATAAAGGAGATTCTTTTACAGCAATAGCTTCCTTTCCTAGCGATTCTACCAGCTGTTTTGATTTTTGAAATGTCTCTTCTGTTGTATCATAACCTCTGATTAATTCTACAAGCTTCATGACTGGCACCGGATTAAAGAAATGGAAGCCCATTACTCTTCCTGAGTTCTCTAGTACACTTGCCATTTCTGTAATACTGAGCCCAGAAGTATTACTTACAATGATCGTCTCTTCTTTAACAAACTTCTCAACCTTTCTAAATACTTCTTTCTTCAATTCGATATTTTCACTAACCGCTTCAATTACGAAATCTACACTAGCTAACGCTTCCCATTCTGTAGTTGTTGTCAGCAGCTGATTGTTCTTATTGCGGGTGTCTTCATCCATTTTTCCTTTTTGTACAGCTTTATCCCAGTTTTTTTCAATTTGCTTTAACCCGCGGCTAAAATAGCTTTGATCAACTTCAACTGCCACTACCTCGTAGCCCGCTTCTACACATACTTGCGCAATGCCTGAACCCATCGTCCCAAATCCAATTATTCCAATTCTCTTCATCCTCAGTTTCCTCCTTATTGTCCTGTGAAATTTGGTTCTCTTTTTTCGATAAAAGCGCTGACGCCTTCATTTTTATCACTTGTATCACAACATTCTCCGAATAGCTTTGCTTCTATGTCGAGCCCTTTTTCTAGTGTTGTACCAAGCCCGTTTACAACTGCTTCCTTAGCCTTTTGAATCGCAAGCGGTCCCCTTGATGCGATGACTTCAGCGAGCTCCACTGCTTTACCGAGCACATCACCTTCTACAACTTCTTCAATCAAGCCGCAGCGATAAGCATCTTCCGCTGTTATAAAATCACCAGATAAAATCAATTTCATCGCTTTCCCTTGTCCAATCAGTCGAGGTAGTCTTTGTGTACCTCCATACCCTGGAATAATTCCGAGTTTTACTTCTGGAAAACCGAACTGAGATCCCTTCGATGCGATTCTGATATCACAGGCTAATGCCAGCTCCAGTCCTCCTCCAAGTGTAAATCCATCAATCGCCGCTATCACCGGCTGTTTCAACTGTGCTAAGGCATTAAAGACGTTCTGGCCTCTTTTCACAAGCGCTTCACCAGTTTCTGCAGTCAATTCTGGGAATTCCTTTATATCCGCTCCCGCAACAAAAGCTTTAGTACCAGCACCACTTACGATGACAACACTCACATCTTTTCCTACTTTGCTAACTGCGTCTTCAAGTCCATTGATGACCTCTCGGTTTAAAGCATTCACAGGTGGTGAATCAATCGTAATGAACCCAACCTTATTTTTCTGTTCATACAAAACTTTTGACATATCATTTCCTCCTTCAGGCTTAATATCCCATCAATTTCTTTGCAAATACCATGCCAAAGTGTATATTCATAGGAACCAACATAATTATTCAGAAAATACAGACAACTGTTTCCGAAAGAAACAACCGTTGTATCCTTTGGAAACAGTTGTCCCTTTTGGAAACAATTGTTGAAATTCATTGAATAAACCTTTCATTGAAAATATAATATTAAAAAACTCTAAATCTCTAAAAAGGATGAATTTTATGGAAGTTTTCGCGTTAAGCGGTGCTAGCGGTACCGGGAAAAGTACGATTGCTTTATCATTTGCCCATGAAAAAAAAATACCTGCCATTATTGATGACGGCTTACTTATTTTTAATGGTCATCGCATCGCTGGAACTTCAGCAAAGTTTGAAAAAAACCCGATTACGGCCGTAAAAAGAGCAGTGTTTTTTGACATCGGGCATAGACAAGAAGTGCAAGCTGCAATAGCCGCTCATTTCATTAACAAAATTTTGATTATCGGCACTTCTGACAAAATGGTTAAGCAAATAGCGAAAAACCTAGGGTTAGGAGAAATTAAACAAATCTATCATATCGAGGATATACGTACTTCCAGCGAAATCAAGATGGCCCAGTTTATTAGAAAAACAGAGGGCAAGCATGTCATTCCCATTCCGTACAGGCAAGTTGAACAAAACTTTTTTAAGAAATTAATCCAAAAAGGGATGAAAATCTTCACTCCCAAAAAAGAAATGATCGGTGAAACAACAATCGTTCATCCTGATTTTCAACGTGGACACATCACAATCCATAAAAATGTCTTTAAAGATATTGTGGAAGACGTTTGCTTGCGCCATAAAGATGTCTACGAATGTAAATCAATCCAAATAAGCATGAAGAGTGTGCCCATTCTCAAATTAAATATTGTTCTGCACACCCCTCTCGATAGAAGTATCAATGTGGTGAAAATGACAGAGGATCTTCAAAAGGAATTATTTGATGTGTTTAAAAAAATCTTCCACATCGAATTGTACTCGGTAAACCTGCACATCCAAATGGCATCAAAAAAAATGGAAGTCCCTTGAAAAGAGGACTTCCATTTCTAATTACATTTTTCTGTTTGCAAAACGCGGCGGTCTTTTCTCTACAAAGGCGGCTACCCCTTCAGGAAAATCTTGTTGGTCCACAAAAGGAGTAGAGCCTTCCCAAAGCTTTGGAACGCTATTGACACATTCATTTACTGACTTCTTAATCGCAAGCAGTGAGGCAGGGGACTGGGATGCCACTAATTTTCCCATCCTTATCGCGTATCGATCAAGATTATCTCCGCTCACCAAGTAATTTAACATTCCCAAGCGGTGTGCTTCTTCTGCTTTCAATACTCGGCCAGTGTACACGAGATCCTTTGTTAAGCTTGGGCCGATCAAATTGACCAGTCTCTGAGCAAATTTATTATTTAGCGTAATCCCTAGTTTCCCCACAGGTATTCCTAATTTTGATTTTTCAGACCCAATTCTTATGTCGCAGGCAAGAGCCAGTTCTAATCCTGCTCCCATCGCCGGTCCATTTATGACACCAATCGTTGGAATCATTAGATTTTCAAAGGTAGATATTGCTTTTTCCATAGTAGTGAATGATTCCTCTGCTTCTTTAAGAGACATTTGATGAAACTCTCCAATATCAGACCCTGCTGTAAATTGTTCGCCCCAGCCTCTAAGCAGCACGACCTTATTTTTCGGATTTTCAAGAACAGATTGACCAATCTCAGATAACTGATTCCACATATTTGCCGTTAACGCATTACGCTTTTGAGGTCTTTTAATCGTAATGATTGCTAACCCAGCACTTTCTTGAAGGACGATTTTTGCTTGTTCTTCTTCCATTCTTTTAATATTTACCTTCATTTCTCCATCTCCCTCATTAATCTTGATTGAATTCCACTTCTATTTTCATTATGAACGTACGACATATGAGAAAATGGTTCAAAATTTGACATTCCTATTTATCTAATAAATACAGTGAAATAACCGGCCTTATACCATATCGTATTTTTTTAGTTTTGCGTAAAATGACTTCCGGCTTATTCCTAACGTTTTAATTGCCTCGGTTTTGTTTTTTGTATTTTTCAGCACATAGTCAATATGCTCTCTCTCCAGTCTTTCTAATAATTTCTCGAGAGGAGGAATTGACTCAGAGGGACTCTCCTTCAACATCCATCGTTCTTTTAGTGCAGGATCAGTCAGACTTTTATCGCTAATAAATGGTTCCGGGATATCTGCTAAACTTAAATATGGCTTGTTACAAACAGCGATCATTCTTTCCAGGACATTCGAGAGTTCACGTACATTTCCCGGCCAATCATAACTTTGCATCCATGAGAGCACTTCATCATCTATCCATACATGCTTTCCATACTTTGCACACAATTCGTTTAGTATATTTTGTGAAAGATATTTTAAATCTTCCTTCCGCTTTCTCAGTGGAGGAATATGAATGGGGACAACGTTCAACCGATAATATAAATCTTCCCTAAATTGTCCAGCCAGCATCATTTCCTCTAGGTTGCGGTGTGTTGCACAAATAATTCTGACGTCGAGAGAATGCAGAGCGGTCCCGCCGACTTTCTGATATTTTCGTTCCTGAATTACTCTTAGGAGCTTTGACTGCATATTAAGCGACATTTCACCAATTTCATCTAGAAAAAGCGTTCCCTTATCTGCCAGTGCCAAGAGACCCTTTTTCCCACCTCTTTTTGAACCAGTAAAAGAACCCTCTTCGTAGCCAAATAATTCACTTTCGAATAAAGACTCGGGGATGGATGCCATATTAATAGCCACAAATGGTTTGTCATTCCTGCCGCTAGCCTCATGAATGGCTCCAGCAAAGATTTCCTTTCCCACTCCACTCTCTCCATGCAAAATAATCGTGGCATCTGTATCTGCTACTTGCTTCGCTAATCCTACAGCCTTCTGCATAGGAAATGACTGTGACTTTAATTTTGCAAATGTCCGCTGTTCTAATTTTTCTTGCAGCTCCGTTATATTGTGTTTGTAATTGTTAATTTCTTTTTGCAGGTTCGTGACCTCTGATATATCTTTCATGATCGTTACAACACCAATCATTTCACCATTTTCCATCAAAGGCGTGATATTTGCACAAACATCTTTGTTAAGGGAATGAACATAACTGAAGTCATTAATCAGGGCTTTCCCATTCTTAAGAACATCAAGGATCCTAGAATTTTTTTCAATTTCAGATAGTTTCCTGCCAATGATTTTCTTAGCAGGAACACCAAATTGTTTCGTGTACGCTTTATTTATATATACGATCGTACTATCCATAATAATGATAATGACAGCATCGTGAAGAGATTCTAAGATAGAAATTAAATGTTTTTCCAGCCTCATACAAATCCACCTTTTCTATCTTGCTGATTCATGACGAGTTCTTTTATTTTTTTAATATACTAAATAGACAAAAAATTAATCTTATAATTAATGATAACTCTATTAAGCATGGATTACAATTACAGGAAAGCTGCAAACACAAATAAAGCCTGCCCTGGAAACGGACAAGCTCATCTATTATTGATATTTTACCTCACAGCGGTAAATCCTGCTGCCTTGCTGAGAGAATTTCTCTTCATATTCTGTCATGATATTTCCCTCGAAATCACTTTTATGAAAATCTAAGCTAAGGTACTTTAACAATAATCCATACTCTGAAAAACTCATCAGCGAAAATTCAAATAACCCTTGGTTATCTGTCTTAAAATGAATTTCCCCTTTATCGACGAGAATTTCTTCATATAACTTTAAAAAGTTCTCATGTGTTAGACGGCGCTTAGCATGCCTCGTCTTAGGCCACGGGTCTGAGAAGTTCAAATAAACTCTATCTACATCTCCCTTTGCGAAATACTCCGTTAGCTTTTCAGCATTCACATTAAGGAGTTTTACATTTGGCAGGTTCGCCTCTATTAAACGATCGAGCGCTACCACAATTACACTTTCATACAGCTCAATACCCAAATAATTAATATGTGGATTTGCTTTCGCCATCTCTGTAATAAAACGGCCTTTTCCAGTTCCAACTTCTATATGAAGGGGCTGGTCTTTTTCAAAAGCTGTATTCCATTTACCTTTATATTGTTCCGGCGAAAGGATAACAAATTGCGGATGTGATTGCAACATCTCTCTCGCCCATGGTTTATTTCTTAAACGCATATGTACACCCCTAAAAAAATATTCGTTCAAACCATATCATGCTGCAGGTGTTCCTGCAACCATTATTGGCCGCATCTCATTTGTCTTATTACTATTATTGATGGTGTGAAAAAATTTAACCAGGAATCAACACAAAACAAAATCTACCATCACTGTATAATTGCAAAAAGGAATTCACAACCTACATATGAATTCCTTTTTCCTTCACTTTAAAAGTTTCACCACTGTAAGAAAGGGTGTTGGTTATGCCATTAAATGAACAGGATCAAATGAATTTATTGAAAGATATTATTAATAACCATCAGTTAGATTGCTGCGGGTCTGTTTCAGAATGCGAACAGCTTGAACGATTAGTAAAATCCCTCATGGTTAACAATAATATAAACCAAAATGTAAAAACTGTGTTAGAAGAAATCTATAACTACAGTCAAAACGGCATCAATTCTAGTAATTTAGATCAGCATATTGAATCACACCAGCAAGATTTATCTCAGTGGGTCAACGACATGAATCAGTACACTTAAAAGAACTAAACAATTGCTATTAGAGCACGAATAGATTTTTCCATTTCTTCCTGACGATTTTTATTCTTATTCCACTGTACGAATGTCAGAACTTGTGCAATAAAATACCATTTCATCCTTACCCTTAAATGGTTAGTCTGTTCTATTCCATATAATTGAAGCCAATTATCCCATTGATCTCTTGGAATGTAAGAGTAAAGCAGCATACCTAAATCCATGGCAGGATCACCGATCATCGCACCATCCCAATCAATCAAGAACAACTGGTTGTTATGAGTGAGCAGCCAGTTGTTATGATTAATGTCACCATGACAAACAACCGGAAAATCATATTCAATATAAGTTAAATACTTTTTCATAAAGTTAAGTGATGACTGTATTACTTCAATTTCTTTCGTTTCATCATCCAATTCCTTCTCCAGCATGTGAAGAATGGTGATCGGTTCGATCGGGGTTTTTCCCATTCTTTTTAACATTCCAAGAAGTGGTTCAGAACAATGTATTTTTTGAAGAAGCTTCGCGATTCTTTTCTCATTCATTTCAACTGGTTTGAGTTCTCTTCCCTCCAGCCATTGCTGAGCTGTAATCACATCACCATTTTCCAGCCTCTTCGTCCAAACGAGCTTTGGAACAATTCCTTCTGCTGACAGAACAGCGAGGAATGGAGAAGAATTCCGCTTTAGAAAAAGCCGTTGATTATCATGTTGTGCAAAGAATGCTTCTCCGGTCGCTCCTCCTGCGGGAACAATCTCCCATTCTTCTTGTCCAAATAAGTCTTCCAAAATTGTTCACCTTCATCTTTTCATGTTATTCTGCTGAGGATAGGATCGTTTAACACGAAAGTTTTTAACAAAATTATCGGAAACGAAAGACGCAGCTGAGTTGACCCTAAAAGCCATACAGCTAAGGTCTTAAGTATACATTTACATTCTTTTCGTTCAAATAAAAAACAGCTATTGAAGCAAATTACAACAATAGCTATCCTACTAAATTTTATCCCCTAATGGTATTTTTCGTCAAGCGTAACTAAAATAACATAAAAAGTTATTTTTCATTTTAAATTTATATACTGCTTTAACAGATCGAAGATAGACGCCAGAGTTGGGTTTATCCCTTACTTTACAAGCACATTAGTGCTGCACGGTTTTAAAACAATTTGGCTGTCTGAGAAGGTTTCTATAGGCTTAACACTTGCAAACAGATCATTAGCCAGCACTTTCCAGTCTTTTTCCGGGAGATCAACACAGAATTCCTTTTTTGCTGGATTAAAAAGAACCGCAATTTTATTCCACGTTCCAAATCTACCCACATCGTCTAATAAATAAGCGATTACCGGCCTTTGCACCGAAAGAAATTGCATATGCCTTCGAATCAATTCAGCGCAATTAAATCGGAAAGCACGGTGAGATTTCCTGATCTGAATAATTCCCCGAAGGTATTGTACGTTCTCCCAATTCACTCTGCAGGCATCCCAATCCAACTGATTGATTTCATCAGGTGATCGATAACTATTTCCGTGTCCCTGTTTACTTCGGAAAAACTCCTGGCCGCTGTGAAGAAAAGGAATGCCTTGAGATAATAAAACGATGGAAGTAGCAAGACGGTGCCTCTTTTTAATCCAATCCTCTGATTCATTTGCTTCACAGACTTTTAATTTATCCCATAGTGTGTGATTATCATGTGATTCAATATAATTAACACTTTGGACAGGTTCTAGAAAAAGACCTTTCTCACTTTTTTCAATCCCGATACTGCCTGCGATTACTTGTTTAGCAGCCTCATAATAATGTTCGTTTTCTAGGATATATCCGCGGTCATGTAAATTAAAGGTGCTTCCCTTAATAGAATCCCGAAACCAGTCATTAAATTGTCCTATTCTTGGAAGTTTGGCTTGATTTCGGATGCTCGCCTTTTGTTCAACCGGGATAGGCGTATTTAAATCCCAGCCTTCCCCAATCATTAAGGTTTGTGGATCGATCTCATCAAGCATGTTTCTAATCTGGGTCATGGTCTCAATATCTAAAATCCCCATTAAATCAAAGCGAAATCCGTCAACATGATATTCTGACTTCCAGAACTTAAGGGAGTCGATGATAAACTTCCTAACCATGAGACGTTCTGAAGCAACATCGTTTCCTACACCTGTTCCATTCGACGGCAAGCCATGTACATCGTGACGGAAATAATAGCCTGGCACGATTTTTTCAAAGGAAGATTCTTCTCTTTTATAGACATGGTTGTATACAACATCCACTATTACCCTTAGACCTTGATCATGAATCGCCGCAATTAATTTTTTCAGCTCAATGATTCGCGCATATGGGGCAGTTGGATCACTTGAATAACTTCCATCAGGAGCATTGAAATGCAGGGGATTATAGCCCCAATTGTATTCCTTCTTTTCCCCTAATTCATCAACCCCTTCAAAATCATGAAGTGGAAGCAACTCAATATGTGTGACTCCCAAATCCTTTACATAAGAAAGACCAGTGGATGTCCCATCTGTATTTTTCGTATTTACCTCTGCAGCGCCGAGGTACTTTCCTTTTTCCTTTACACCACTATGAGGATGAATGGTAAAATCTCGAATATGTGTTTCATAGATGATCGCATCTACAGGATGGTCTAACGGAGGCAACGAGTTCTTCTCTTCTATCTTGGCCTTATTTAAATCAATAATGACCCCTAGTTGTCCATTTGCCGTTACACTAACGGCATAAGGATCTACAGCTTCCTTCCATTCTAAATTGACACATACAAGATAAGAATAGCGGAAGTATTCTAAATCTCCTTCAACTTCCACAATCCAAACGCCACGATCCGCTAAACGCATTTCGACAGGGTCAAGCTCTTTTAGCTCAGGAGAATACAGCTTTAGTTTAACTCCTGTTGCAGTAGGTGCCCATAATTTGAAAACAGTTTTATCCTTATCATAGCTGACCCCTAAGTCACCATCATAGTAAAACTTTTGATCAAATTCATCACTGCGAATAACGGCTCCGATTTGAAGATCTGTTTTTCCGCCATGCTCATCACTTATCCAATACGTTTTCCCAAGCATTGGTTCACTTTCACATGAACATATATATTTAACAGCGTCATCTAAATCAATCGTTTCTCTTATTTGCAAAGTTACACACTTTTGTTCATCATGTATCTGAAAATGCGCTGAGCGGCCTTCATGATAGGTTTTAGGCAGTAAAATGGTAATCAATTTCATTTCATCTAGATATGCTTGAAAAATTCGTTCAATGATAATCATTTGTTTACAGCCCCTTTACCCCTTTAACACTTTTTATTCCCTGAATGAACAAAAGAAACACCTGCAAACAAGCCCTAATATATGTTCAGGGTCTTATCTTTTAATATCAACTTTACCCATTATCCTGCTTTGTACTGATATCCCATTCCACCCTGCGTATGCTCGTAGTTTGACAATATTGCAGCAAAGCCTGTGCCGCCTTTATTTGTACATGTTTTAAAGGAGAACGATTCAATCTCATCGATTGAAACCACTTGTCATAGTTCCTTCTTTCAATAAGATTGATTCCATGTGGTGCAGCGGGATAATCGATGTACCCATTACGGCTTAACACTAGTTTATGTATGGGCAGTTCAATTTCGTACAGTTGCAAAATATTCTTTATAATTTTTTCAGTCCTGTTCAATGATATCAATGGATTTAAGACTTTTTCTTCTTTTTGCTGATTTCTTTTCAACCAAAACCGTTCATTCGACCCAACAAAGACAGCTGACTCTTCCTTTTCTAAAAAAGAAATACACCAAATATCAGTAGGAGAAATTAAAATAGTCTCAACCTCAACAGGCGCTTTTTTTAATAAAAAAATAGGATTGTATAAAACAAGAAAGGTATCTGGAAATCTCTGAAGGAAATATTTGAGACGCTCATCGTAAAAAAATTTCTTATCCACAAATGACTTTTCTGTCAAGGTGGTGCTTGCCCATTTCATTTGGTAAGAAAACAGCTGATCAAGAAAATGCCGTTTCAAATCTTCTTCTGAGTTCGGCCGGACTGAAAATGAGGGGGTAAATTGAAATGGATCTTCTTCTGCTGATATACTCTCTGTTCCTTCCTCTGTTTCAACTATGGTCTCACTTTCTTTTTTCCTAAATTTAAAAAATCCCTTCGCTCTTTCACTTAACGGCACTTTCTCTTCTTCATACCAATCCGAGAGTGCGGGCTGTGCAGGAAGTTCTTCAAACACTTGATTGCCGCTTTCCCAGGAAGATAGCAGTTTTCCCCATTGCTGCTTTTTTAACCTAACATAGCGAGAAGGATACAAGTATATATTCTGTTCGTATCTCGATACATAATCTTGCAATTTAATTAACTGACCCATACGGATTGACCTGCCTTGTAATATTTCTAAAACATATTTTTCTTTGTACCTAGTCTGAACACCAAATTTTTGTAGAACACATTCATTATTCACTAAAAGGAAATACTTGAATGGATTCATATTTTGGTTCACGGTCCAAGTGGGTTTGATATAAGACCACTTCTGTCGCTGAAAATTGTATAGGGCTGGCTGCAAAGGGATCAATTGAAACTAGCTTTTCTTTAGCGAACTCATTCTCCCCTTTCCATTTCCGTGCCAAAGTAATGTGGGGAGAAAACGGCCTGCTTTCCAACTTGAACTGTGCTTGGTAACAAGCTTCATAAACTAGTTTTCTTACTTCATGCAATTTATCTTCATTCGCTGCTCCAGCCCAGAAAATCCGCGGGGATTCTTTTTTCCCAAATACGCCAAGGCTATTTATAGAAAGCTTAAAAGAACTTACATCCATCAATGCCTTTTGCACGTATGCTGCTGACTGTTCTAATTGACTTTTTTCCGCATTTCCTAAAAAAGCTAATGTAATATGATAATCTTCATGGTGCACCCATCTGCCAAAGTGGAGCTGCTGCTTAAGGCGATCACATTGTTCCTTGAGCAAGATTTTCGTTTCCATCGGCAAACGGAGGGCATAAAAAAAATGAGCATTCCTATTCATTTTATCGTCCTTTCAGTCATCCTTTTCATATTGTAGCAAATATATCCTTCTATTTAAAAATTGCAGTATTTATTCCATCTGTATTGATTGGAATAGTGTATATTAGATATGATAGGAAAAGAACTATATTATGATTTTTAGATTTCCTTAAATAGGAGAAATTAATCGTAGTAAAGAAAATTATCTATTAGATTATTCTGCCATCATAGGCTACTTTAGAAAGGAAGATTGTATGAAAGTTGTTCATAATATCTCAGATCTTATCGGGGAAACTCCTTTAGTTAAATTAAACCACCTTTCTCCAGAAAACGGTGCCGACATTTATTTAAAACTGGAATACTTTAATCCAAGCAAGAGCGTTAAGGATCGTGCTGCTTTTAATATGATTATCCAAGCAGAGAAACAAGGTCTTCTAAAAAAAGGAGCTACGATTATCGAACCAACAAGCGGCAACACAGGAATTGGTTTAGCAATGAATGCTGCTGCACGCGGGTATAAAGCCATTTTAGTCATGCCTGACACAATGACTCAGGAAAGAATTAATTTATTAAAAGCATATGGTGCTGAAGTTGTCTTAACACCAGGTGATGAAAAAATGCCTGGTTCTATAAGAAAAGCAGAAGAACTGGCTAAAGAAATTCCTAACAGCTTTATCCCGATGCAGTTTGAAAATGACGCAAATCCGGATGCTCATCGCCGTTCCACTGCATTAGAGATCATTGAAGCCATGAAGGAACTAAATAAGCCTTTAAGTGCTTTTGTTGCCACTGCCGGAACGGGTGGGACGATTACAGGAACGGGAGAAGTACTAAAAGAACATTTCGCAGGTATTCAAGTACATGTTGTAGAACCCGCTGGCTCTCCTGTTTTATCAGGCGGAAAACCAGGAAAACATAAGCTCGTCGGGACAAGCCCTGGCTTCATCCCTGACACATTAAACACAAATGTATATGATAAGATTCATAAAATTGAAGATGAACAAGCGTACGAAATCACACGCAGATTAGCAAGAGAAGAAGGAATTCTAGTTGGTCCTTCATCCGGTGCTGCATGTTATGCAGCTATAGAGGTTGCTAAAACCCTTGGACCTGATGATGTCGTCGTCAGCATTGTTTGTGATACCGGAGAAAGATACTTATCAAGTGATTTATTTAGGGAATGAACA
Source organism: Robertmurraya dakarensis (assembly GCF_900156875.1). GTDB lineage: Bacteria > Bacillota > Bacilli > Bacillales > Cytobacillaceae > Robertmurraya > Robertmurraya dakarensis. The sequence goes on from NZ_LT707409.1 coordinate 2,585,845, forward strand.
GTAAAGGAGAACCGCATGAGGGCGGTCCTCCTTTTTAATATCTCTTATTTGGCCAGTTCATAAATTGCTTGGGCATAAATGGCGGCTGCTTTCAAGAGATCCTCAATGATGATATATTCATCCTTTTGATGCGCAATGTCAGGTCTGCCGGGAAAAAGAGGTCCAAAAGCAACACCTGATTTTAAGGAGCGCGCATAAGTTCCCCCTCCGATTGATAAAAGCTCTGCCGCCTCGCCTGTTTGTTCTTCATAGACTTTCTTTAACGTTTGAATGAGGAATTCATTTTCATCGACATGATGCGGCTTTGAATCAGAAAAGTTTTGAAGTTCAAACCCCTCTTGAGCTGTTTTTTGTTCTAACTGTTTTTTTGTTTCATCCATATTGGTGGTAACAGGATAACGAAGATTTAGACCAATTTGTCCTCCGCTTTCTCGGGTATAGGTGAATTTGCCGACGTTAATCGTTAAACTCCCCGTTATATCATCAGAATAAGAAATACCTAGACCTTTTCCCCGTGAATCATTAAAAAAGTACTTTGAGACAAACTGAAAGTAATTCTCTGCTCTTTGATCAAGATTCAGACTAGAAAGAAATAACGATAAAAACAACCCGGCATTTTTACCATGATCAGGTTCCATTCCATGGGCGGATACTCCCTCTATTTCAAGAACAAATTCTCCTTTATCGACAAAGGCTTTCCCTTTTAGGTCGTGTTGTTTAATAAATTCGTTAAACTCCTGCAGTACTTCTGTCTGAGTATTCCCCGTATTTAAGACAGCCTTGGCATAGTCGGGAACCATATTATATCGCCTGCCTGATTGGAAACTAATCACTTCTACTTTATGATTATTAGAGCCTTGCACTTCCCCGCTTTTTTGAACAAGATCAAAATCTGCTATCCCTTTTTCTGCATAGATAATAGGGAAGTCAGCATCAGGAGCAAAGCCCAATGCCGGCATTTCTTCATGCTCAAAGTAATGATCGACACAACGCCAATTACTTTCCTCATCAGTGCCAATAATCATGCGAACACGCTTATTTAGAGGCAATCCTAGTTCTTTTACAATTTTCATCGCATAGAAGGCAGCAATTGTTGGACCTTTATCATCTATTGCCCCCCGTGCAAAAATTTTCCCATCACGTATATCTGCTGCAAACGGATCGCTGCTCCAGCCGTCCCCTTCAGGAACAACATCGACATGACATAGAATTCCGAGACATTCCTCACCTTGACCAAACTCCAAGTGGCCGGCTAAATTCCCCACATTCTTTGCTGTAAATCCATCTTTCTCTCCTAATTCCAGCATAAATTGCAGAGCTTCTTTAACTCCTTTACCTAAAGGTGCTTCGGGACTTGTATGTTCTTCATCTAAAACACTCTTAATTCTTAATATATTTTGTGTGTCACGTATGATAGCGTCTTTACGTTTACTGACTTCATTCATCCAATTAATAGCTTCCAACTTTCCGTTTCCTCCTTGTACGCTTTATCATCAATATGCATCACATGATCTCATATTATAGTTATGTTATGCAGGAATCAAATCGATACACGCTAAGAACTTGCGTCATAATCACTGTCCAATTTTTACAATTTTCAAATTATATTCATATTTTCTTTGTCTACTCCCATATGTATAAATAAGGAGCTGGCAAAGGGGGAATGTCAATACTTAGATATGTTAAGATTTTACTAAATCTATCAATAAAGTAGAAATTATTTGAAAATACGGTTATTATAGTAGTAAGAGTATTTCGAAAAACTTAAAAAGGGGTTGTCTACCGAGAAGAAGACTACATAACTCCGAGATTCGTTCTCTGGAAGAAGCTGTCGGTTGTAGGAAATGCCATAGGTTTGAAAAAAGGATAGGGAGTGGTTTTTTTGAAACCTTCAACTAACCGGATGTTAAACCGAATCAAGTCTATCTACATGTTTATCAACCAAAGGGGAATTGTTACAACCCAAGAACTTGTGGAGGAATTTGATACAACTCCTCGGACAATCCAACGAGATTTAAATGTCTTAGCTTATAATGATTTGGTTAAGAGTCCAAGCCGAGGCAAATGGACAACGACACAGAAAAAAGTAAAAATGTCATCTTAATAGTAAACCGCCCGTCTACTGTAGACTGGGCGGTTTTTTTGATCATTGGTTATTAATGAGAAGTTCGATCTCCTCATCTGTCAGCTCCCGATATTCTCCGAGTTCAAGTGATTCATCAAGCTCGAGCGGCCCCATCGAGATTCTCTTCAAATACACGACTCTTTTGCCTACTGCTTCAAACATCCTTTTCACTTGATGAAACTTCCCTTCCGTTATGGTCAATTCAATATCTGAATGAATACCGGATTTTAGAATCTTAAGAATGCCTGGCTTTGTTTCATATCCATCATCCAAGATAACACCTTTTTCAAAGGCAAGCACATCATCTTCTGTAACTTCCTGATCAATCACAGCAAAATAAGTTTTCGGTACATGCTTTTTCGGTGATAGCAGTCGATGAGCCAGCTGACCATCATTTGTGATTAACAAGAGGCCTTCCGTATCTTTATCGAGACGCCCCACAGGAAATGGTTCATACACCATGTCTTCTACCTGTAATAAATCAATCACTGTTTGATCATATTGATCCTCTGTGGCGGATATGACTCCAGGAGGCTTATTCATCATCAAATAAATGAACTCCTTATACTCAATCACTTCTCCGTTAAGTGTGACGGTATCACTTTCCGGGTTCACATGCTGTTTCGCATCTTTTATCACCACATCGTTTACTTTTACAGCTCCGTCTTTTAAAAGTTTCTTTACTTCTTTTCTGCTTCCAAAGCCAAGATTCGCAAGCATTTTATCTATTCTCATCATCTTCCCCCATTTCATCGTTAAAAAACTAGGCATCTGTCCGTTTCAGTGAGCAAACAGCTGACATAGACTGATATCACGAATACATAAGGAGGTGATTTTATGTATTATCGTCAGCAAGGCCAACCACAATTTATACCTGGATTCCCAGGATTTCCAGGCGGCGGCGGTGGCGGAAATGTAGACCGCCGATTAGAGCGCTTAGAACGGCAATTAGACCGGCTTGACAGACAATTAAACCAGCTAGAGCGCCGTGTTGATCGTATTGAAAGAAGGCTAGGTTTCCGACACGATCAATTCTAATACATCTAACCTCGTAAGAGTGAAAAAACGGGGTCTCTGCAAAGTGCAGAGACCTTTACCCTTTTAAACGCAGCTTTTGTTTTAGTTTGTCCACTCTTGAACCAAATAAGAAGTAGACAAGTTTTGATTTTAATCCTAAGAAAAAATAAACACCCGCCCCAACTAGAGCACAAATGGCCACAATAATAATCGATTGGAACTCCGATTCCGGCGTTAAGAAGAGCAGCAATATTTTATACATGATTCCCGCAGCGATAAACATGACTGCAGTGAAAATTACAATTAATAGACCTCTTCTAAACACTAAGCGGTATCGATAAGACGAAAACTTACTAATTATAAAGAGATTAATAAGAATAGCGGTTCCATAGCCAAGAGCTGTAGCAAGAATGGCTCCATCTGTTTGCAAGAGTTTAATCAGCGGGATATTTAAGCTTAATTTTACTAATATCCCAGTGAGCAGACTTAAAATCGTGAATTTTTGCTGATCAATTCCCTGCAGGATCGCTGCCGTAACAGAATATAGCGCAAACAGCATTCCAACGGGAGCATATGCCCTTAATACTTCACTGCCTAACATATCATGCTCATAAAAGACCGTATACATGGGCTCTGACAATAAAGAAAGTCCCACGGCTGCAGGAAGAGTCAGAAACAGCAGCACCTGAAAGGTTTGATTTAATTGTCGATTAAAACCAATCGTGTCTTGGTTAACATATGAATTCGTGATGCTTGGAACCAATGTCAAAGAAAACGCCGTAGCCAATGACACAGGGATGATGACAAGCTTATGGGTTTGGAAATTCAGGATCGACAGCGCATCCTCTGACATCGATGTTAACCCAATCGAAACCATTGCCCGGTTAAACGTTAACTGATCGATAAATTGAAACACTGGATTTGCAATACCTACCAAGATAAAAGGAATAGAATAAAGAATAATTTCTTTATAAATATCCTTAAGTGAGACATCAGCTGTCCCCTTATCTTTCTCAAGGAGTTCATCCAAGTATGGTTTTCGTTTAAACCAATACCAAAATAAAACCCCTAAGCCGCCAAGACCTCCAATAAAAGCCGCAAACACTGCAACACTTACCGCCGTTGTCACACTTCCATCGAGAATGTTAATGACAACATAGGCTCCAGCGAGCACAAAGAGAATTCTCACAATCTGTTCAACCACTTGCGAAACAGCAGTAGGTCCCATCGACTGATGGCCTTGAAAGAAACCTCTTATTAAACTCATGAAGGGAATAATAATTAAAGCAAAACTCACCGCTCGAATAACTGTGATTACATCTTCATGATTTGAAATCAAATCATCATCGCTGATAATTATTCCAGCCAGTACAGGTGCTAAAAAATATAAAATTAAAAAAGATACAACCCCGCTAATGAGCATCAGAACAAGACCCGATTTAAAGAGCTTTCTGCCGACAGCATATTCATCGAGGGCATTATATTTAGATATAAATTTGGAAACCGCCATCGGAATACCAGCGGTAGCAATGCTAATAAAAATGGTATACGGTACATAAGAATATTGATAAAGAACGGTCCCGTGATTCCCGACAATATCAAAAAAAGGTATGACATAAAACAAGCCAATAAACTTAGAAATAAACGTCCCAAGTGTTAAAATAAACGTACCCCTTAAAAGCTTTGAAGACATAATATCCCTTCCTAATACGCAAAGCAGGAGCGCAGCTGTCGCGCCATAGCTAAACAATTAATTTATGTAGTCAATCCCTAATGAAATATTCTACCATAAAGTCTCGGCATCACTGTACTTTTTGTTAATGAAGGTCGATTTTTTTATATTTCACATAGAAAATTGCATGCTTTCACATCTTTGCTTTATACTTAGTGAAGTTAAATAAAGTAGGTGAAAACATGCGTTATGATGTTGTTGTCATCGGCGGCGGACCATCTGGGTTAATGGCAGCTATTGCCGCAGGCGAAAACAAAGCGAAAGTCCTGTTAATTGATAAAGGAGACAAGCTCGGCAGAAAGCTTGCCATCTCCGGCGGCGGAAGATGTAATGTAACCAACCGTCTCCCGATTGATGAAATTATTAAACATATTCCCGGTAATGGCCGATTTTTATACAGTGCTTTCTCGATTTTTAGTAATGAAGATATTATCTCTTTCTTTGAAGATTTGGGAATACAGCTCAAAGAAGAAGATCATGGCCGAATGTTTCCTGTCACAGATAAAGCACAATCAGTTGTTGATGCCTTATTAAGAAGAATGCAGGAACTGAAAATAGATGTGAAAACCAATGCACCGGTTGATGACCTGCAATACAAAGATGACCGGGTAGTTTCTGTACTTTTAAAAAATGGCGAACAGTACGAAGCAAATGCAATTATTATTGCAGTTGGCGGTAAATCCGTTCCACATACAGGTTCAACTGGAGATGGATACGCTTGGGCAAAAAAAGCAGGACATACAATTACGAACTTATTTCCAACCGAAGTACCTGTGACATCTTCTGAAACCTTTATTAAAGAAAAAGCTTTGCAGGGTCTTTCACTGCGGGATATTTCTTTAAGTGTGTTAAATCCTAAAGGAAAACCTCTTATTACCCATAGAATGGATATGATTTTTACCCATTTCGGGATTAGCGGGCCGGCTGTGCTGCGCTGCAGCCAGTTTGTTGTAAAGGCGATGCAGAAATGGAATTTAACAGAAGTAACCATGTCCATTGATGCCCTGCCAGATCAAAAGGAGGAACCTCTTTACCAAGAGATATCCTCTTCTGTAAAAAAGGATGGAAAAAAGGCAATCAAAAATACATTAAAAGGATTGCTTCCTGAACGATATTTATTATTTTTACTGAACACAAATGGCATTGACCCCAATGCGCAGGGAGCCACCATTGCAACAGAAAAAATCAGAAACTTTGTACGGAGCTGCAAACAATTTCAATTTAAGGTAGATGGCACATTATCCCTTGAAAAAGCATTTGTAACAGGCGGTGGTGTGTCTGTAAAAGAAATTGAACCACAGACGATGGCTTCAAAGAAAATGAATGGACTGTATTTTTGCGGAGAGGTTCTAGATATTCACGGCTATACAGGAGGTTATAATATCACCTCTGCTCTTGTTACGGGAAGGCTCGCAGGAACTAACGCGGCCGCATTCTCCATAAAAAATAAAGGCTGATGACCATCATCAGCCTCTATTTTTTTGGCTTCTTTAAGCTCGATAAATAACCATAGCAGAAAAACAATAAATCTGCTCCCCATCATCTTCTTCCGGAAGGGCAGCAATATTATATTTAATATCAAGAAGCTTCTTATCCTCTAATTTTTCTAAGAACCGATTAACTTCCTTCTCTAAATCTTTTTCATGCTCCTGGTCAAATAACTTTACCTGGATCACACTTCTCTCCCTCTCTGTCCTTTTTAATCATTCTTGACAGATTGGAGATTTTTCAAACTTTTCAAATAAATACAAACTCCTTAAAGGACCACTTCACCTTTCCAATTCATCATGCCGCCAGTCATATTTCGGACTTTGTAACCTTGATCTTGTAAGTAATAGCAGACGTTTTCACTGCGGCTTCCCGAACGGCAAATAAAAATATACTCTTTGTCTTTATCAAATTGATCTAAATTCTCAGGGATTGTTCCCATACGAATATGTTTGGCACCAGGAATCATTCCTTGTGCTACTTCCTCATCTTCTCTCACATCAACTAGATTTAGTTCTTCGCCTTTCTCCAGCCTTTTTTCTAATTCTTCTGTTGAGATCACATTAATTGGTTCCATTATGTCAGCTTCCTTTCTTTTTCACTTGAGTTTACAGCTATTTTATCATGCGTATAGGAAAAATACCTTTTATAGGTTTTGCAAAAAACACACAAGGTATTAACACCTTGTGTGTGATTGCAGCAAACTTTAATTAGCTACGATATTTACTAACTTTCCAGGGACAGCAATTACTTTACGAATAGTCTTGCCGTCAATTTGTTCCTTAACTTTCGTATCATCCATGGCAATTTGCTCTAAATCTTCTCTGTTTGCACCAGCTGGTACCATTAGCTTTGCTTTTACTTTTCCATTGATTTGAACAACGATTTCTACTTCATCATCTACCAGTTTTGCTTCATCATACGCTGGCCATGCTTCATAAGAAACCGTTCCACTGTAGCCGAGCTTCTCCCATAATTCTTCTGCAATATGCGGAGTAATCGGAGCAATCAATTTGACAAAGCCTTCTGCATATCTTTTCGGAATAACAGCCGCTTTATATGCTTCATTAATAAATACCATCAATTGCGAAATCGCGGTATTAAAGCGTAATCCTTCAAAATCCTCGGTTACTTTCTTCACCGTTTGATGGTAAACCTTTTCTAATGACTGATCACCATCGTTGTCCTGAATTTTTGGACTTAGTCTGCCATCATCTTCCACAAACAAGCGCCAGATTCTATCCAAGAAACGTCTTGAACCATCTAATCCATTTGTGGACCATGCGATCGAAGCGTCAAGCGGCCCCATGAACATCTCATAAAGACGAAGAGTGTCAGCACCATGGCTTTCAATAATATCATCAGGATTTACAACATTTCCTTTTGATTTACTCATTTTTTCGTTGCCTTCGCCTAAGATCATTCCTTGGTTAAATAGCTTTTGGAATGGCTCTTTTGTAGAAACAACTCCGATATCATATAAGAATTTATGCCAGAAGCGGGCATACAATAAATGAAGAACAGCATGCTCAGCTCCACCAATATAGATGTCGACCGGCATCCATTCATCAAGCTTTGCTTTATCTGCTAATGCCTGATCATTCTTCGGATCGATATAACGAAGATAGTACCAGCAGCTGCCCGCCCACTGCGGCATGGTGTTCGTTTCACGGCGGCCTTTTTTCCCTGTTTCAGGGTCTACTACATTCACCCAATCTTCGATATTAGCTAATGGTGATTCACCTGTACCAGAAGGTTTAATCTCTGTTGTAACAGGCAGCTTCAACGGCAGCTGATCATCTGGAACAGCAGTCATTGTACCATCTTCCCAATGGATAATTGGAATTGGTTCACCCCAGTAGCGTTGACGGCTGAACAGCCAATCGCGCAGACGGTAGGTTACTTTCTTTGTACCAATCTTCTTCTCTTCCAGCCAAGAAATCATTTTTGCAATAGCATCTTCTTTATTTAATCCATTTAAAAAGTCGGAGTTTACATGTTCCCCATCACCAGTGTAAGCTTCCTTTGTTACATCTCCGCCAGCAACAACTTCCCTAATCGGCAATTCGAACTTCTTAGCAAATTCATAATCTCTCTCATCATGAGCTGGAACAGCCATAATTGCTCCGGTACCATAACTAACTAGGACGTAATCAGCAATCCAAATCGGCATTTTTTCTCCATTCACAGGATTAATCGCATAAGCTCCTGTGAATACACCCGTTTTGTCTTTTGCTAAATCGGTACGTTCCAAATCACTCTTGCTCTTTACTTCATCCAGGTAAGCGTCTACTGCCGCTTGTTGTTCAGTCGTTGTAATTTTTTTCACGAACTCATGCTCAGGAGCAAGAACCGCATATGTCGCACCGAACAAAGTGTCAGGTCTTGTTGTAAACACCGTAAACGTTTCATCATGGCCATCAATATTAAACGTGACTTCTGCTCCCTCTGAACGGCCGATCCAGTTCCGCTGCATTTCTTTCAGACTTTCAGGCCAATCTAATTCTTCCAAGTCTTCCAGCAAACGATCAGCGTATGCTGTAATTTTAAGCATCCATTGTTTCATCGGACGACGTTCAACAGGATGACCGCCGCGTTCACTTTTTCCATCAATGACTTCTTCATTCGCTAAGACTGTTCCAAGTGCAGGACACCAGTTAACTGCCACTTCATCAATATAAGCCAAGCCTTTTTCAAAAAGCTTTAAAAAGATCCATTGTGTCCATTTATAATATTCAGGGTCAGTTGTATTAATTTCGCGATCCCAATCATAGGAAAATCCTAATGCTTTAATTTGACGCTTAAATGTTTCAATATTATGCTTCGTAAATTCCGCAGGATCATTTCCTGTATCTAAAGCATACTGTTCAGCCGGTAACCCAAACGCATCCCAGCCCATTGGATGAAGCACATTATAGCCTTGAGCGCGCTTCATTCTTGAAAGAATATCGGTGGCTGTATATCCTTCTGGATGTCCCACATGAAGACCAGCACCAGATGGATACGGGAACATATCTAGTGCATAAAATTTACGTTTCCCTTTATCTTCACTTGTTTTGTAAGTTTTCTTTTCTTCCCAGTAGTGCTGCCACTTTTTTTCAATTGCTTGATGATTAAAACTCATCGTCATTTCCTCCTAAACTAAAAAGGTATATTTCTGTATGTACAACTATCAGTTTTCATAGGTCTAAACTCCGTTAACTGGTACCATAAAAAGTCCATTTATAAGAATGACTAGTAAAATTATACACTTTTTTGACTATTAAAAAACCCCCCATCCCTAAAAGGGACGAGAGGTTTATGTATTCTCCCGCGGTACCACCCACATTAATGACCTGTGTCATTCACTTCATTCAGCCTTAACGCGGTAAACGGCAAGCATTACTAATAAACTTCACACTTGCGACTCGAAGGCGAGTTCGTGATGCTCCTGGTTGACTTTCACCAGCCGTCAACTCTCTAAAAACAGGATCTACAACACTACTACTCCTTTTCAACGTCTTTCTATAGAAAATGATACGGTTATTGTATAAAATTTCGCGATTAGATGCAAGTCATGACGATATACGTTATATCCTATGATAAAACTCCCGAGACCGTTCATCATTACTCAAAAAAACAATGAACAGCTTCGGGAGTGCCAGGCTTACAAAGTAGATGCTATGCTAGTTTCCTTTTTTAATTTATGATCGTATATAACGGTTGTAAAAATAGCAATGATAATTAGGCCAACAAGAACATTAAATAACATCGACATGCCATAAAGATCGACCAATATTCCTCCCAATAGCGGTCCTACCATCCTACCTCCTGTTGCTGTGCTATTTACCATTCCTTGGTAAAAGCCTTCTCTTCCTTTTGGTGCCAGCCCATCCGCAATGGTTGGAACCGCAGGCCAAACGAGCATCTCACCAATGGTCAAAATCACCATCGCCGCAACAAATCCCGAGAATGCTTGAGCTTGCCCTGCTACTATAAACGATACAATGAAAATAACCATACCGATGATCATTTGTTTTTTGATGCTTTTGGCAAAAAGTCTAAGCATGCTGTTCACCAACGGCTGACCCAGAACAATTAATGCACCGTTTATCGTCCATAGTAAGCTATACTGCCTTAAGGAAATATTTAATTCCTGTGTATAAGCAGAAATCGTTGCCTGCCACTGAGTGTATCCAACCCAGCACAATAAGTATCCCACACAAAGAGTAAGAAGAGCATATAACTTAGCATGATTTTGGATCCCCTGCTTCTCCTGCAGACGATTGGTGTCTGTAGAAAGAGTTTGGATTCCTCTGTATCCAAAAATAGCAATAACCAAGAAGACGAAAAACATCAAAGCGTTGGCTAGAAAAATAAGATGAAATGAGTAAGAAGCCACCAAACCACCTAATGATGCACCTACCGCCACTCCGACGTTTTGTGCGACGTAAATCGCATTAAACGCCTTTCTCCCACCTTCTTTCCAGACATTTCCTGCCATTGCGTACATAGGCGGAAAAATCATTCCTGATCCAAACCCAATGATGGTCAGAAAAATAACGTAGGGAAGGAACCCATTCCAGATCGTTAGTCCGATTAAGGATGTCAGGGTAATTACCGTTCCCAACATAACCGTTTTATACCCGCCGATTTTATCATAAAGACTGCCGCCAAACAGGTTGCCAATCACACTGGCTCCTGAATTGAACATGAGTACAAGTCCAGATACGGATAGTGTTTTCCCAAGATGTTCTGTCATATATATGGCATTTAACGGCCACAAAAAAGAAGAGCCCGTAACATTAACGGCCATTCCAATTACTAAAAGCCACAAAGTACGCGGCAAAGTAACTCCCCCTTAATTACAAAAAAATATTTCGAGTGCCAAAATAATATAATAGTGCGTTTTCCTTCATTGTTCAATAAGATTTTTTCAATTTTTCTCGACAGAAAAGTAAAGCCCCAATACAAAATTGTATTGAGGCTTTCTATTCTTATCGCGATTGTTCAGGTTCTGGGTGGAATTTTGATTTTACCGGCTGCCCGCCCATGTTTTCATATTTCTTTTTGGATGTTTTGACTGGATCATACTCTTTACCGAACTCAACGTCTTGGTTATTGATTCCATTTCTTGTTTTTTGCTCAGGGTTATTTTGCTTTGAACGTTTTTTTACCATTGTCTTCCTCCCCTTAATGCAAGTTTAATGTCATATTATTTTGAACCTGCTGTAATTGAAGTCTCATGCGGTGCAGCTGATCGCGCTGCTGCCCATTAGCACTTAGCGCCAGCTTGGCCAAATCATTATAGGAAGCTTCAAGCTGCTGCATTGCTTGTGTGTAATTATCGTCATTATAGTGCTCTTGCAAGCCACTTTCTTTATATTGCTCCTGGGCAAAGCGTATTGCATCCTCACATTGTTGAAGAAGGTTTTCTACAGATTGACGAGTTGCCATCTAACGAACCCCCCTGCTATTTTTAAAATAATGAAGCATCCATGCAGCTTCTCCATTAGTTTGTTCATTTTACACACGATAAACGTATGCCAATTTGAAACAATTACAAATAGATAACGATCCTGTATACTGTTATAATTCTTTTTATGTAATGACGAAAAAAATTAGGCAAGGAGGTTATCTGTTTGAATCAGAACAACCCTTTTCCATATGCAGTAGATCAAAAACGGTATCATACTTGGAATTACCATCTTCGAAATCAGTTTGGTCATAAAGTGTTTAAAGTGGCTTTAGATGGTGGTTTTGATTGCCCCAATCGGGATGGCACGGTGGCACATGGCGGTTGTACGTTTTGCAGCGCCTCAGGATCAGGCGACTTTGCCGGCAATCGTGCCGATGATTTAGAAATACAGTTTTTGGAAATCAAAAATAAAATGCATGAGAAATGGAAAGATGGCAAATATATGGCCTATTTTCAAGCTTTTACAAATACACATGCTCCGGTCGAGGAACTACGGGAAAAATATGAAAGAGTTCTTAAACAAGAAGGCGTTGTCGCTCTATCCATCGCGACTCGGCCAGACTGCCTGCCTGATGATGTCGTTGAATATCTCGCTGAATTAAATAAGCGTACCTATCTATGGGTAGAACTAGGGCTGCAAACGGTTCATGAAAAAACTGCTTCCTTAATCAATCGGGCACATGATTTTCAGTGTTATGTGGAGGGTGTTGAAAAGCTTCGCAAGCACGGAATCCGAATTTGTTCACACATTATAAACGGGCTTCCGCAAGAGAATTATGAGATGATGATGGAAACAGCACGTGAAGTTGCCAAGCTTGATGTCCAAGGAATTAAAATCCACCTCCTTCATTTGCTTAAAGGAACACCAATGGTCAAGCAGTATGAAAAAGGCATGCTTGAATTTTTAACCTTTGAGGATTATGTGAATTTAGTATGTGATCAGCTAGAAATCATACCCCCGGAAATGATTGTTCATCGGATAACTGGTGACGGACCAATTGATTTAATGGTTGGACCGATGTGGAGTGTGAACAAATGGGAAGTACTAAATGCGATAGATAATGAATTAAAACAACGAAACAGCTGGCAGGGAAAATATTATAAGCCTAGTACATTGGAGGCAAAATTATGAAGCTCGAGAGGGTGCTGCCTTTTAGCCGGACTCTTTTAAAAAAAGCCGTACAACCTGGCGCTATTGCTGTGGATGCAACGATAGGCAATGGTCATGATACCCTATTATTAGCTGAGCTAGTTGGAGAAGACGGGAAAGTGTATGGGTTTGACATCCAAGAAGAAGCCCTCATACACACGCAAGAACGTTTAAAGGAACATAAACTCCTCGACCGTGTTGAGTTGTTTCAAAAAGGACATGAAGAGGTGCAGGCAGTCATTCCATCCATTTACCATGGCAAGGTAACAGCGGCCATCTTTAATTTAGGATACCTGCCTGGCGGGGACAAAGCGGTTGTCACAAGGCCGGAAACAACCATCTCAGCGATACAGCAGCTGATTGAGCTGTTAGCTCCCGAGGGCATGATCGTACTCGTTATTTATCACGGCCATGAAGAAGGGGCGCTTGAAAGAGACGAATTGCTTCAGTTTGTACAAAAACTAGATCAACAGCAAGTCCATGTCCTTCAGTATCGTTTCCTCAATCAACAAAACAACCCGCCCTTCATTGTGGCAATCGAAAAGAGATAAAATTCGAACAGGATCTTGTTTCCGATCTGCAGTGAGAAAGGCTGTCCAATAAGTGGATAGCCTTTTTTGTTTAAGCACCCTCACGCGGCACCCATTTTTGAAAACTGCGATATAATCTGCCATTGATATAGAAAAACAAACTGATCATGCCGCTGCTTTTGATCATCTCTTTCGCTAATGCTTTGACAGACCTCTGTTTACGAACTTTTTCATCGGAAAGATACAAACCAAGAAGACCTCTGTTAATTAAGCGATGAAACCTTTTATCCGGAAGCCCTTCGATATGCCGATCTGCTTCCTGAACAAAATGCTTGAGACGCTGGAATAAACTTTTTTCATCTTCATAATAAAAACAAAAATTTAAGTCTCCACCCAGACGATCCTCTTCTTGATCAATAAAATAGTCTAACAAGATATGAAGACCTTGAACATACGGAAAATACCCATTACGGATCCTAACGGCATGCTCTTCGTTAAATTCTTTATTCATAGCATAAGATACAAGGCAGAAAATGCCCAAAGTGGAACCTGAGCAAGCGGAGAATTCATACCATTCCATCTGTGGAATCTTGCTTTTATATTGATCAAACCAGTTTTTCAGACGCGGTACCCGTTCCTCCACCTTGACATGCTTATGTATTTGCAAATCGCAGTAGTAACGACACAGCTCCAGCAAATAATCCTTTATTTTCTCATAGTGCTCCATTTCCTTGAGGACATTTTTACAAGTATCTGCAAGCTCTTGCAAATAGCCGCCATCATCCTTTTCTTTGCGAAATTGATAATAATCTTCATGAGCTTTATTAACGGATAATGCAGCTTCCATGGACACATGCAGTCTTGAAAAATCTACTGGGTCCAAGGAGGTGCTGCGATCACAGAGATTATCCAAATAATCGCTTATCGTTTGATAGGCAACAATAAATTTAATACTTTCATTGACTTTTTTACCAGCCATCAAGGCCAAGATGGCCCCGCCTTCGCAATGAAAGGTTTTATTCTCGATACTCGCAAGCGCTTGTTTCCGCAATTCTGAATCAGGAATCTGCTGCGCACGCTTTTTCCAGTACGATAATTCCCTATGGACAGCTGGAAAAATTTTTCGGTAGACCTCTGTCATTAGGCTAATGGGCATAGTCGGAATTGCCATTTACCTGCACCTCTTTTACACAATATAACCAATTGCTTTTAACTGACTTTGAACAAAGTCCTTTGCATATTCGAAAATTTCTTCTCTTTCTGGTTCATTAAAAATCTCATGATAACACTTCGGCCACTCTTTAAATCTTTTCTCTGAGAGCGGTACATGATTAAACCAATCTTTGACATTGACTTTGTTAACAATCTTGTCGTCTCCGCCCTGCATGGCCAGCATTGGAACATCTTGAATTTTGTCTATATTGGTGAACGCAAGCTTGATCGCCTGTGATAATTCACGGTACCATCTTACAGATACCTTTGTCACATATAATGAATCATTGGAATCTGCTTCCCTCACATCTAAATTCCGTGTAGCCATTTCGACTGTCAGTCCCGAATTTATTCGTAAGCTTGGCATGAAAATATTCAAACCATACGAAATCAATTCAACAAGTTTGGAAGGACTGTGGATTAACCCTAAGCATGGTGACGAGAGAATGACTCCAGCTAAATTTAAGCGTTGTTCCTGGAGCAATCTAATCGTTATCAGCCCGCCCATACTGTGACCAAGCAAGAATACAGGCAAATCAAATTGATAGGCCGTTTGTACCCAGTCCTTGACTTCGATGATATATTCATCAAAAGAATCAATATGTCCTCTTCTAGACCTTGATGTCAGACCTTGCCCCGGAAGATCCCCCATAATCACATGGAAGCCGGATGATCGCCACATTTCGATTAGCCAGCCATAACGACGATGATGCTCCATTGCACCATGAACCATCACAATGACACCCTTCGCTTCACCATCCGTTTCCCATTTCCACATTTTCCTTCCTCCTACACAAAGTTACCAATCATAGTATTATTTTAGCGATAATTTCATGAATTACCAGCATCTATTTTTCCTAAGAAAACGCCTGCATTTTTTCAAATAGTAGAAATATATTGACAATCCTCTTATACCTTCCGTTAAAATCTAATTATAAGACGAAAAAGGAGAGTTTGCATAATGATTTATCCTTATCACGATAAGTATCCAAAAATATCTTCCTCAGCTTATATTGCTGACTATGTCACCATTACTGGAGATGTAGAAATCGGTGACGAGTCCACCATCCTATTTAATTCAGTTATTCGTGGTGATGTGGCCCCAACGATTATTGGAAATAGAGTAAACGTACAGGACAATAGTGTTCTGCACCAAAGTCCTAACAACCCGTTAATATTAGAAGATGAAGTCACGATAGGACACCAGGTTATTTTACATAGCTGTGTGATTCGAAAAAAAGCTTTAATTGGCATGGGCTCCATTGTTCTGGACAATGCCGAAATCGGTGAAGGAGCTTTCATCGGCGCAGGAAGTCTCGTTCCTCAAGGGAAGAAGATCCCGCCAAACACATTAGCTTTTGGAAGACCTGCTAAGGTAATTAGAGAGCTGAATGAAGAAGATATAAAGGATATGGAAAGAATCGTCCGAGAGTATGCCGAAAAAGGGCAATATTATAAATCTCTTCAAAAGTAATTTTCATAAAGGGAAAGACAGTATTTTATAGTATCCCAAGCACTTGCTGGATTATGTAAAAATAAAACACCCATACTCTAATAATATGGGCGTCTTATCTATATTATGAAGTTTGAAGAACATTCACTGCGTTTTCAAAGTCTAGCTTCTTATGTTGGTTTACAAAGTCAAATGAATAAACCTTTTCTACATAAACTTGATGCCAGACCATAAACATAAGAACTGTCCAAATTTTTCGGCTGTGATCTGCCTTACCTTGACAGTGCTCTTCTAGCAGGTTAAGAATGTACGATTTATTTATTAAATGATCCGTGTTACTTTCACGGATTATTTTTTTTGCCCATTCGTTCATCTCATCTTTTAACCAATGGCGGATCGGCACTGGAAACCCAAGCTTCTTCCGATTTAATACATGGTCCGGGACAATTCCTTCTGCCGCTTTGCGAAGAATATACTTCGTCGTACCATGGGAAGTTTTTAAGCTCGAAGGCACCTTTGAGGCCGCTTCAAACACCACTTTATCTAGAAACGGAACACGAAGTTCAAGTGAATGAGCCATGGTCATTCGATCTGCTTTTAATAAAATATCACCGCGCATCCATGTATGAATATCAATATATTGCATCATGTCTACAGGATCATAGCCTTTGCTTTCCTTATACAAATGTTTCGTGATGTCTTGATAAGTCATTCCATTTTGATAGCGCTGAAGAAGACCCTGCTTTTCCCGCTCGGAGAAAATTTTGGCATTGCCAATATATCTTTCTTCTAATGGAGTTACGCCGCGCTCGATGAAGCTTTTCCCTTTCACTCCATCTGGTATGATCTTTGCAAGGTACCGTAAGACGGTTTTAATGCTGTTAGGGATTTTATTAAAGACGGCAAGTGACTGGGGTTCGCGATAAATATTATAGCCTCCAAATAACTCATCTGCGCCTTCTCCTGAGAGCACAACAGTAACTTCTTTACTAGCTTCTCTAGCAACGAAATACAACGGCACACACGCTGGATCTGCCAGTGGGTCATCCAAATGCCAAATGATTTTTGGAATTTCCTGCATATATTCTTCAGGACTGATGAGGTAACTATGGTTTTCTACACCAAGCTTCTCTGCTGTTTCTTTAACAACATCGATTTCACTAAAGCCATTTTGGTCAAAACCAACAGAGAAGGTTTTAATAGCCGGATGAGCTTGTTTTGCAATTGACGCAATAATCGTTGAATCAATACCGCCCGACAGAAATGAACCAACGGGTACATCACTTCTCATATGGATATGAACAGATTCAATTAGACTTTCTCTAATTTCATTCAGGAAATGATCTTCAGAATGATAAACTGGGTTAAATGCCGCTTTCCAATAACGCTTGATTTCAAGCGGTGCCCCTAGCTTTTTAATAAAGTAATGTCCAGGTTCCAGTTTTTGAATCCCTTCCGTCATCGTATACGGTTCAGGGACGTATTGATACGTTAAATAGTGCTGAAGCGCCTTTTCATTTACAATCTGATCTTCCATTGCTAATAAAATACTTTTCTTTTCAGAACCAAAATACATTTTATCGTCATCATGATAGTAGAAAAATGGCTTGATCCCAAACATATCTCTAGCCCCAAACAGCACTTTCTCTTCCTTATCCCAAATAACGAAAGCAAACATCCCTCGCAGCTTTTCAACTGCTTTTTCTTTCATTCTGCTGTAAAGCGCAATAATTACCTCTGTATCTGACTTGGTACGAAAGGAAGCCCCTTCCTTCACAAGCTCATCATACAGTTCAATATAATTGTATATTTCGCCATTAAAAATAATCCAATAGCGATCATCTTCATATGATAGAGGCTGATGTCCCGCTTCAACGTCAATAATACTCAAACGACGAAACCCTAAAAAGACATTCTCATCGAAAAAATAACCGTCATCATCTGGCCCGCGGTGTGTGATGAGATCGGTCATTTTTTTGAGCATTTCCTCTTCTTGAAAACTTTGTTTGTTTTCATATATACACCCAATAAACCCGCACATATTAGTCTCTCCTACTTCTGTTTTATCTTTTGTAACAATATATGTTCGTCCACAGTAATCTATTTAAAAAAAGACGATAAATTCATTTTACATCGATTTGAAATCTTTTCAATCGATATTAATGCTCAAAAAACACCCACAAATGATTAGACGAGGAAAAAAAAGAGAAGTTACACGAAACCTATAACTTCTCTTTCTTCATATCATTATTTTAAAGCTTGCTCGCGAAGTACGTCTGCTTTGTCTGTACGTTCCCAAGGAAGGTCAATGTCAGTACGTCCAAAATGTCCGTACGCAGCTGTCCTTTTGTAAATAGGGCGGCGAAGGTCTAACATCTTGATGATTCCTGCAGGACGAAGATCAAAGTTACTGCGGACAACCTCAATCAATGTTTCCTCATTTACTTGTCCCGTACCAAATGTATCAATTGAGATGGAAACAGGCTGCGCTACTCCAATTGCATATGCCAGCTGAACTTCTACCTTTTCTGCCAGGCCGGCAGCAACAATATTCTTCGCAACATAACGCGCAGCGTATGCAGCTGAACGGTCAACTTTTGTCGGATCCTTACCAGAGAACGCACCACCGCCGTGACGCGCATAGCCTCCATACGTATCAACGATAATTTTACGGCCTGTCAGACCAGCATCTCCTTGAGGTCCGCCAATAACGAAACGGCCTGTTGGATTAATGAAATATTTTGTGTTTTCATCGATTAGTTCTTTTGGAACAACCGGATTAATTACATGTTCTTTTACGTTGCGCTGAATTTGCTCTAACGTAATTTCTGGGTGATGCTGAGTTGAGATTACGATCGTATCAATTCGAACTGGCTTATCATTTTCGTCATATTCAACTGTTACTTGAGTTTTTCCATCAGGACGCAGGTAAGGAAGAATTTCTTCTTTACGAACCTCTGTCAGACGGCGTGAAAGCTTATGTGCCAATGAGATCGGCAGCGGCATAAGCTCTTTTGTTTCATTACAAGCAAATCCGAACATCAAACCTTGATCTCCCGCGCCGATTGCTTCAATCTCTTCATCTGTCATTTGCCCTTCACGTGCTTCTAATGCCTGGTCGACACCCATCGCAATATCTGGTGACTGCTCATCGATTGAAGTAAGCACTGCACATGTCTCAGAATCAAAACCATACTTAGCACGAGTATAGCCGATTTCTTTAACTGTTTCGCGAACGATTTTTGGAATATCTACATATGTAGAAGTTGTGATTTCTCCAGCTACTAATACAAGACCAGTCGTTACAGAAGTTTCTGCAGCCACACGTGCATTAGCATCTTTCTCTAAAATTGCATCAAGAATTGCGTCAGAAATTTGGTCACAAATTTTATCAGGATGACCTTCAGTAACTGACTCAGAAGTAAACAAGCGTACATTTCTTGACATCTGATTTCCTCCTCATTTATCTAATAGGCGAGGATTTCACCCCTCGAATTGATACGGTACTCATTCCCTATGTAGTATGAAATAAACAGGGAGTTTTTATGATATTAAAACTCTCTTTTTATACTTTTTGTCAAAAAAAGGTTGATCGTGTTAACAAAATTAAAAAAACCTTCCTACCTGCGAGGAAAGGTTTGCGCAAACTTGATCAAAGCCTTTCACTCTTATCGTTCAAGGACTAAATCCTCGCTTCAGGCTAGCACCTTTTCTTTCGTCGTCTGTTCTTTAAAGCTTACGAGAAGCTTCAAGGTAAATAGTCATCATTGCTGCAGACTAAAAACCTATCGTGAACATCTCCAAAAAGCAGGTTGCTGGGTTTCATCGGGCCTGTCCCTCCACCAACTCGGGATAAGAGAGTATCCGTTCAAATGTAAATCATATCGAACGTGTCGAACAGTGTCAACAATTTTCATCGAAAATCAACAATCTATATTTAAAAGTGAAATATAGTCGATAAAGGAGAATAATTCTTTAATCTTCAATCCCAAAATGTAGTTCTTTGAATATAGATAATATATTACATTGATGTGAACAAATTAGGATCAATCATATACTCATACAAGTCCAATATTTAAAATAGCGTTAACAAAAGAAAATTTTCTGTGAATTTTCTCAAATAGTATAGACTAATAGAATGAATGTGTTATACTATTTTTAACTTAAAAATTTCGGTGAAGGAAGGGTTTCATCAGATGAATTCAGTTAGCCTATCTAATGAATTAAACAGTTTACTACAACAGAAAAATGTGTCCATTCAACTATCTGTACCACAGTTAGTTGAGAAGGTTTTAAAGCGCAATGAAGGGGTGTTAACATCAACAGGTGCAGTCTGCGCAACGACTGGAACCTATACAGGACGTTCACCTAAAGATAAGTATATAGTAGAAGAAAGCGCTTCTAAAGAAAAAATTGAGTGGGGATCCGTTAACCAGCCAATTTCTGAAGAAGTTTTCGATAAACTTTATAATAAAGTAATTAACTACTTAAAGCAAAAAGATGAAGTATTCGTTTTCAAAGGATACGCTGGAGCAGATAAGAAACATCAGCTTCCTATCCAAGTAATCAATGAATATGCATGGCATAATCTTTTTGCTCATCAATTATTCATCCGTCCAACTGAAGAGGAACTTTTAAATCATGAATCACAATTTACTGTAATTTCAGCTCCGGACTTCAAAGCTAATCCTGAACTAGACGGAACAAAATCCGAAACATTTATTATTATTTCTTTTGAACGTCGCACAGTACTAATTGGCGGTACTGAATATGCTGGTGAAATAAAGAAATCTATTTTCTCAATTATGAACTATCTCCTTCCTGAATCAGGCATCCTATCCATGCATTGTTCGGCAAATGTTGGTCAAGAGGGCGATGTAGCATTATTCTTCGGCCTATCTGGTACAGGAAAAACAACTCTTTCTGCAGACGCACACCGCCGCTTAATTGGAGATGATGAACACGGATGGTCTCCTAATGGTGTATTCAATATCGAAGGCGGCTGCTACGCTAAATGTATTAATCTATCAGAAGAAAAGGAACCGCAAATCTTTAACGCGATTCGATTCGGCTCTGTTTTAGAAAACGTAGTTCTTAATAAAGAAACACGTATCGCCGATTATGATGATGGTACATTGACAGAAAATACACGCGCAGCTTACCCGATCCAGGCAATTGATAATATCGTTGATCCTAGTGTTGCCGGTCATCCAAATACCATTGTATTCTTAACAGCTGATGCCTTTGGAGTCCTTCCTCCAATTTCTAAATTAACGAAGGAACAAGCCATGTATCATTTCTTGAGTGGTTACACTTCAAAACTTGCTGGTACAGAGCGTGGTGTTACGTCTCCAGAAGCAACGTTTTCAACTTGCTTTGGATCACCATTCTTACCGCTGCCTGCCACTCGATATGCAGAAATGCTTGGAGATAAAATTGATGAACACAATGCTCAAGTCTACCTAGTGAACACCGGTTGGACTGGCGGAGAATACGGCGTAGGCAGCCGGATGAAGCTCCAATATACAAGAGCAATGGTTCATGCTGCTCTTGAAGGAGAACTAAACCATGTAGAAACAGTGAAGGACGATATTTTCGGTTTAAATATTCCGTTACATGTACCAGGTGTACCTGATGAAGTTCTTCAACCAAATAAAACTTGGGCTGACAGAAGCGCTTACGAAAAGAAAGCGAAGGAATTATCAGCTAAATTTAAAGAGAACTTCAAAAAATTCTCAGACGTTGCAGCTGACATCCGTGAAAAAGGCGGACCAATTGCCTAAACTATATACACGCATCAAAAAGATCGGCCAATTCGGCCGATCTTTCTTTATTATGCCAGCTTATGTCCACCCCATACAAACAACTGTCCACAAACGGTACCAGGTACCTTGTTTTAGTTGCTTGTGTGCAGGGAGATGAGTTGGTATGTGATTTGGGTTGTGTTGTTTTCCCATTGTACTTTTTTGATAAGGGCGTTTCCGGATAGTTCACCATCGATCGTTCTTTTGACTTCAATTGGAATATCAAGCGGATACAATCGATAGCCTTCTTTAGTCAAGGTAAACAGATTTTCCTCTTTTCGTTCTTCTCTTCCCTTCGTAACAATCATCGTATTTAATTCCAAAGGCATTCCCATCTTTTTCTCTCCTTTGTCATTTCATTATCACCATTTTATCGCAGGTTACCGCCATGAGAAAAGCACACAATTTTTACGGTTCATCATTTTGACTTTTCATCCATTTTGTTAAATCTGAAACGACTTTGCGGTTGATAGCTGGAGGAAAGTAGTGGGTAAAATCATCAAAATACCAACTTTCGACCTTTTTATTCAGTGATTCCAACCTCTTTTCCAAACGATGAGCGTGCTCAACAGAGACATTGTGATCATTAACACCATGAATGATAAGTAACGGCGCTTGCAATCTATCAATATGAAATAAAGGGGTGCGATAACGGTAACGTTCCGGAAATTTAGTCGGTGTTCCGCCAATCACCCTCTTCATCATTCTGCGCAAGTCTTTCCGTTCCACATATGTTAAAAACATATCGCTCACACCACCCCACGTCACGATCGATGAAGTTTCCTGAAACTCTATCGCTGTTAAAAGAGCCATGACACCGCCCCTTGAAAATCCAAATACATGAATATTTTTCACTTCTTGATGATTTTTTAACAATTGAAAAGCAGAAAAAGCATCCTTGCGGTCGTCACCCGCAAAATCTTCATTTCCTTCCCCGCCTTGATTTCCCCGATAAAATGGGGCAAAAACAATAAAGCCCTCAGAGGCAAATTGAATAATTCTCCCCGGGCGCACCTTCCCCACATTCTTAATCCCGCCTCTTAAATAAAGAAAGCCATCATGTATCCCCTCTTGCTTTGGTTCAGCAAGCAATCCTTTTACTTTTAGACCATCAGACCAATAGGTCACGATCGATAGTTCAATATTGGGATTTGCTGAAGGAAATCTCTGCTTTTCGATCATTTGGCCATCAGCCATTCCATTCATCTTATCACCTACTCTAACTTTGTAATCAAAACTAAACTGGGATTTCAATTTCATTTTTCTAGGCATTCACACATTTTTTAACTTTTTCATACGATGTGTTAAGCGTATGTATTATTGGAATCGTACAACGTCACGATTACTGAGGAGGTAACAAGCCATGAAAAAATGGTTAAAAATCAGCGTTACATTATTTCTAGCGGCTATTCTTAGTATAACTCTTGCCGCCTGCAATAATGAAAAAGTTCAAACGGTTAGATTATCAGAGGTAACTCACTCGATATTTTACGCACCTCTCTATGTAGCCTTGGAGAAAGGATTTTTTGAAGAAGAAGGATTAAATGTTGAATTAACCTTAACCCCAGGCGGCGATAAAGTGATGACCGCACTTCTTTCTGATGGTGCAGACATCGGCTTAGTCGGACCTGAAACATCTATATATGTATCAACACAAGGCTCCAGTGACCCTGTATTAAACTTTGCACAGCTTACACAGACAGATGGAACATTTTTAGTTTCTCGAGAAAAGGTCGAAAACTTTACTTGGGACCAGTTAAAAGGGACGACATTTCTAGGACAGCGCAAAGGCGGTATGCCTCAAATGGTGGGCGAATTTGTTTTAAAGAAACATGGAATTGATCCTCATGCAGACCTAGATCTCATTCAAAATATTGATTTTGCCAATATTACTAGCTCATTCGCATCGGGCACAGGAGATTATGTTCAGCTATTTGAACCGCATGCAACCGTGATGGAGCAAGAAGGCAGAGGCCATATCATCGCATCATTCGGTGAAGAATCTGGCCGTGTTCCATATACCGCTTTTATGGCGAAAGAAAGTTTTATGGAAGATAACAGTGAAACCATCGAAGCCTTCACACGAGCTATTTATAAAGCTCAACAGTGGGTTGAAGAAAATAGCGCGAAGGACATTGCGGCAGCCATTCAACCACAGTTCGCAGATACAGACCTTGAGATTATCGAGATGGTTGTTGACCGCTACAAGAGCCAAGGCTCCTATGCAACAGATCCTATCTTAGATGAAGAGGAATGGAATAATTTGCAAGATATTATGGATGAAGCCGGTGAACTACCAGCACGTGTTGATCACGGTTCACTCGTCAATACAGACTTTGCAGAAAAAGTAATGAAATAGGCTGTTTAATCAGTTTAGTACTTCCCCCTAAACGGGAATAGAATGCAAAAACCAGAAGAGGAGGCCGCATAATGGTTTTCTTAAAGATCGATGGAATTCACCACACTTATTTCACAAAAAACTCTGCAACAACGGCCCTCTCCGATATTTCACTAGAGGTCCGGGAAGGGGAATTTGTTTCCTTCCTTGGCCCAAGTGGATGCGGCAAAACAACACTACTTTCGATTATTGCAGGGTTAATCAGGCCTACTGAAGGAACCGTATCATTAGAAAATCAACCTGTTCATAAGCTTAATAATCAAATTGGCTATATGCTTCAACAGGATTATCTGTTTCCATGGAAGTCGATTAAAGAGAATATTTTACTCGGCTTAAAAATTTCTAATTCATTAACAGAGGAAAAAGAACAGTACGCTTTTAATCTCTTAGAACAAATGGGACTTGGTGGTTTTGAAACTCAATACCCTTCTCAGCTTTCCGGCGGAATGAGGCAGCGTGTTGCTCTCGTACGGACCCTTGCAACTGAACCGAAGCTGTTGATGCTTGATGAGCCTTTCTCAGCTCTAGATTTCCAAACAAAATTAAAACTAGAGGACCTCGTCTCCGATACGCTTAAGACCTTTGGAAAGACAGCTATCCTTGTAACCCATGATATTGGCGAGGCCATTGCTATGAGTGACCGCATTTTTCTATTTTCTCCGAGACCAGGCAGGCTGCACAAAACATTTGAGGTACCAGAACAGTTAAAAAATTTAGCTCCCTTCCAAGCTAGAAATCACGAAGCCTATCCTGAACTATTCCAAAGCATTTGGAAGGAGTTGGAAAACATTGAAGCAAAATAATGAAATAGAACTCCTTCATCAACAATATATTACCTCTTTAAGAAGAGAAAAAATATGGGTACGTTTCTATCAAATACTAATCTTTATTGTTTTCTTCGCCGGCTGGGAAGTCGCAAGTCAAAACAAATGGATCGATCCCTTAATTTTCAGTTCACCATCAAAAGTTGGCGGGCTGCTTAAAGATAAAGTGCTGGATGGGTCTCTTTTCGTGGATCTAGGCTACACCGTAACCGAAACCGTTTTTGGATTTCTTTTAGGTACACTGCTCGGAACACTCTTAGCAGCAATACTCTGGTGGTCACCGAGACTCTCGAATATCCTTGATCCTTACCTAGTCATCTTAAATTCAATGCCTAAAGTAGCATTAGGACCCATTCTGATTGTGGCCCTTGGACCAAATATGACCTCGATTATCATGATGGGGATTCTTGTTTCGGTCATTATCACCACCATTACAGTCTATACTTCATTCAAGAATGTTGACCCGAACTATCTTAAAGTACTAAAGACATTCGGGGCTACACGTTATCAGCTTTTTAAAGAAGCCATATTACCTGCTTCCTTCCCAACGATTATTTCCACCCTTAAGGTAAATGTGGGGCTTTCTTGGGTTGGTGTAATTGTTGGAGAATTCCTCGTCTCAACAAGAGGATTGGGCTACATGATTATTTACGGCTTCCAAGTATTTAACTTTACACTTGTCTTATTATCCTTAGTCGTTATTGCTATTTTTGCCACCATTATGTATCAGTTAGTGGCGCTGCTTGAAAAAATTTTAATAAAGAATGGATCAACATAAGCTGAATGAGGAACCTAGTTTAGTCCAAATAACTGGTTCCTCTTTTTATGTCTTGAATTCGCTTAAGACTGTGCTCAATAACCATATCTTGCATAATAAAGCTGAACTCGCTTCCAGATCGATTTTCAAGGATGTTGTCATCAACAAGGACAGGTCCATCGGTTTCGAAAAAATGTTCGCTCTCTTTCATCTTCTCAACTTCCCCATAAAAAATGCTCTTCACAAAGAATTCTTCATCTTTGCGGACTTCGTACTCGCCAATATGAATCAGATTGCTAATAATTCCTCCCGTTTCCTCTAGTACTTCTCTTTTTGCAGCCTCTTCTAACGTTTCGCCTGCCTCCACTTTCCCGCCAGGAAATTCTAACCCCCGTATTTTATGCTTTGTTAAGAGCCACCTATTTTTATAACGGCAGAAGACAAGTACATGCTTTGCTCTGGCAGAAAAAGCATCTTGAGCAAATGCCAAACTAACATTAAAGCCATTTTTATCATAAAATTTATACATATTTAACTCTCCAAGTATGAATGATGGTATTTCTATTATACATAATTCCAATCAATAGGATGAAACTAACCGCTTTGCATACCAACATTTATAAACCTAGTCTAGATATAAAAAATGCCGTTCTCCTCTTTCGAGAACGGCATTTTTTCATTGAAGTTCACTCCCCAATATTCCCATGCTTTCAATATGTTTTCTAGCTTCTTCATCTCCGAGTTCGTAAATCATTCCATAAATTTTTTTCATTGTTTCATCGTACGCATCGTTTTCACGATCATAGTGGTATTGAACATAAGGAACATGAGCCCTGAAGAAGTTTTGCCATTCTGTTGAATAATTTTGGTCGAAATATTCCCTTAAAGCAATGATTTCATCATCTGTTGCTTCTATCTTAAAATTCCACGCTGAATCGGTACGGCTCTGTGTGATTTCACCAGATCCTACCGTGATATAATACGTCTTTTTTTCTTCTTGAGTCACTTTTTAGTCACCCCTTTTCCAATAGCTTTCGTCATTGCTGAACATTTTAATCAAAATATATTAATGAACACGAAAAGTGTTTTTTGTTCCATATTCGCATAGACTAGGAATACAAAACGGGAAGCTGCATAAATTTAATGAAAAAATGGGGGTATGTGCTATGAAGCTCGTGGATGAAATTTATGAATTTTACCGTGACAAATTAACAGGTGATGAAGAAGATATCGATATGCTCGCTTTCGCTTTTTTAGAGGAAATGTCTTATGACGACTTAATCAGCATTATTAAAGATTTAGAACAACAAGAACTATATGATTTAGTTGGCCTCTACTTAATCGAGGCTTTAAAAGTAAAGTTTGCTCAAGAGGAATACGGACAAAGAAATGCACGTCTCCGCCATTTGCATTAATGATACATAGAGATTCATGAAAAGTAGCTGGCTTATAATAGCCAGCTACTTTTCATCCTATGGCGGTAAAGGCCCCCCACTAAAGGAAGTTCCCCTTTATCCTAGGAATGCTTTTAACATCCAAATATGTTTTTTAAGACTTTGTTTAATTCCAATCAGCATATCAGCTGTTCCTTCATCATCGGCTTGTCCTGCAAGCTCTATGCCTTCCTGCAGCTCATTGACCAGCATCTCAAAGTCGCTGGCGATGTTTCGAACCATTTCTTCTTCTGTTTCACTCCCGGATGCTTCTTTAACGGAGGCAAGCTGCAAAACATCCTTCATTGTAGCAACAGGCTTTCCTTCCAGTGCCAAAATTCTTTCAGCGAGTTCATCAATATATTGATTTGCCTCGTTATAAAGTTCTTCAAATTTTTCATGGAGAGTAAAGAAATGACGGCCTTTTATATACCAATGATAATTATGAAGCTTTACATAAAGGACCGTCCAGTTTGCCACTTGTTTGTTAACGGCTTGTCCTAATTCCATAGACATGTTATCAACCTCCCGATATTAGAATGCCCCATAATTTTCGGATAAAACACGGCTGTTGAAATAAGTTTTGTTAAATTTTTATAAATTCATGATAGAATAGCCTTGACGTATGTATTTCAATTAACAGACAAACTGAACTGAAAAATAAAGAAAGGGGTACACTATGACAACCGTATTAATCATCTCAATCATTATTATCTTTGTCGTAATGCTTCTGGCTGTTCTGACGACAAGTAAAGCTTACTCTTTTAAGCATTCTGTCGATCCACTCGAGGAGAATCCTCATATTAATCAAGCTGAAAATGAAAAATCAGAGGATGTGCGTAATAAAAATTAACTTTTCTGTGAGGAAATCATTATGAGTATTGGTTTTAGTATCACTTCTATTCTTATTGGTCTTATCTTTCTACTTAATATGATTTTCGCCATAATCGTTATCTTTATGGAAAGAAGGGACCCTGGGGCAACGTGGGCTTGGCTGCTTGTACTCTTTTTTATCCCCGGTCTAGGTTTCCTTATGTATTTGCTTTTAGGACAAAATCTAACAAGGAGTCGACTTTTTCAGTGGGAGGATCAAAAGAAGGTTGGCATCGCTCAATTAATCTCCAACCAGCTGCTTTCTATCTCAACAGGGAAATTCCTTTACCGAAGTAAAATTGAACAAAAGTATCATGATTTAATTTATATGAACCTCGATCATAATGACGCCGTCTTAACACAAGATAATGAAATTCAAATCTTTACTGACGGGAAAGATAAATTTCAGACTCTTTTTGAAGACATTAAAAATGCAAAAGATTACATTCATTTGCAATACTACATCTATAAGAGAGATCAAATTGGAAATGAATTATTAAATCTGCTTACCGAAAAATCAAGAGAAGGCGTGAAAGTTCGGTTACTATACGACGACCTTGGTTCAAGAGGAATTTCTAAAAGATTTTTTAAAGAACTTCGAGAAGCTGGCGGTGAAGTGGAAGTGTTTTTCCCTTCAAAACTACCACTCATCAATTTACGTATAAATTACCGTAACCACCGCAAACTTGCGATTATCGATGGAAAAGTGGGCTATGTGGGAGGTTTCAATATTGGTGATGAATACTTAGGCTTAAATCCCAGGTTCGGATATTGGCGAGATACACATCTGCGTATAAAGGGAAGCGCCATATACGCGATTCAAACACGGTTTATTTTGGATTGGAATCAAGCATCTTATCGGCATGATATCAATTATTCACCGAATTTATTTCCTGAACACAACTCACGCGGGAATGTAGGCATGCAAATCGTAACTTCTGGCCCAGATTCTGAGTGGGAGCAAATCAAAAATGGCTACATCAAAATGATTTCCTCAGCGAAGAAAACCATTCTTATCCAAACTCCTTATTTCATTCCTGACGCTAGTTTGTTAGATGCAATCCGGATCGCTGCTTTATCGGGTCTTGATGTAAAGCTCATGATCCCAAACAAACCAGATCATATGTTCGTATATTGGGCAACCTATTCCTACGTTGGAGAACTTCTTAAAGCAGGTGCGAAAGTTTATGTTTACGATAACGGCTTTATCCATGCAAAGACAATTGTGGTAGACAACGAAATTTCTTCTGTTGGCACAGCTAATATCGACGTAAGGAGCTTTAGATTAAACTTTGAGGTAAATGCTTTTATTTACAATGAGGAAATTTCTCACCAATTGACATCAAGTTTTCAAAAGGATATGGAATACTCTTGGGAGCTGACCTTGGAGAAGTATTTACAAAGATCTTCAAAAATTCGCTTTAAAGAATCTATTTCAAGATTATTATCACCAATTCTTTAAAAAACCGGGGAAGCCCCGGTTTTTATTATTTCTTATGCAAATACTTGTTTTAAATCTTCTTTTGTTTGTTGCAGCCAAAAACGCATTAATTTCTTTGCACCCTCTAAATCATGAAGCTTTGCCTGTCCACATTGCTTTTCATTAGCTGCAGGAATATCAACAATTTCAACTGCACTCTTCATCGTATCTTCAAGAAGATCAATGATTTCCTCAACTGCAGGCTCGCCGCTTACGACTAGGTAATAGCCCGTTTGACATCCCATTGGTGAAATGTCAATGATATCAAAATGGTCATATTTCTCAGCATGCTCACGAATATTAAAAGCCAGCAAATGTTCTAATGTGTGGATAGAATCTGGTTTCATCGCCTGCTTATTGGGCTGGCAAAAACGGATATCAAATTTATTTACGACACCGTCTGTTCCTACTTTATGAACACCACAATGTCTGACATACGGAGCTTTCACCGCATTATGATCTAGTTCAAAGCTTTCTACTGAAGGCATATTGAAACACTCCTTTGTTTGTTCTAAAGCCATCCATTAAAAAATAGCTAAAATGATAGTCATAGACTAAAATAACATATTATGTTATCTTTTTTAAGAAAAAGTGATTGGAAAGAGAGACGAATTTAGGATGTTAAAAAAAATTATGCTTGGGTTAATTCGCTTTTATCAAGTTGTCATCTCACCGTTAAAACCACCAACCTGCAGGTTTTACCCAACCTGTTCCCACTACGGATTCGAAGCAATCAGCAGATTTGGTCCTGTTAAAGGCGGATGGCTGACACTTAAAAGATTATTAAAATGTCATCCGCTGCATCCGGGCGGATTTGATTATGTACCAGAAAAGCCTCCTAAGAAATAGGATACTTTCCTAAACTATTGATCATAACCATTTACAACTAGGTCTAGTTTGCCTGTTGCTGGATCGATCACAAGACCATGAACAGCAACATCATTAGGTAATAAAGGATGTTTCTTAATCATCTCAACACTATGGGAAACGCTCTCGCTCACACTGCTGAAGCCTTCCAGCCAGCCGTTAACGTCAACGCCAGAATAGTTCAACATTTCAAGAACTTCTTCATTTATTCCTCTTTCTTTCATACTTTCAATCATCACATCTGCTTTCATACCAGACATTCCACAATCATGATGACCAATTACCAATACTTCTTGTGCCTGCAATTGATAGACAGCAACAAGGATACTTCTCATAATACTTCCAAATGGATGAACGACTAAGGCACCCGCATTCTTAACGAGTTTGGCATCTCCGTTTCCAATATTTAATGCTTTTGGAAGTAATTCGATTAATCGTGTATCCATACAAGACAGGATGACCATCTTTTTATTTGGATATTTTGACGTGGTAAACGCTTCATATTTTTTCTCTTCTACAAATTCTGAATTATGTTTCAATATTTGATCCAACATTCTCATCTTACATCACCCTCCTAAATTTTATTGCTTCTTATAGAATACATAAAAACTAGGGAAAAGAACAACCTTTTACTTGCCTTCCCACCATAAATGTTATAAGATACTAAAGTAAATCGGAATCATTACGTATTATACGAATATACTAAATAGATCGTATTACTAGATTTATAAATATATATGGAAAATAAAGAGGAGTCTGACATGAAAAAATTATTATCGCTTGTAACGTCAGTGTTGGTAATTGGTTTATTCTTAGCTGGCTGCGGTTCGGAAACGGAAACGGAACAGGAACCGGAGAATTCAAATCAAGGCCTATTAAAGATTTATACAACCGTTTATCCATTACAATTTTTCACAGAAGAAATCGGAAAAGATTTGGTGGATGTCTCCACGATTTATCCACCAGGATCTGATGAACATACGTTTGAACCATCCCAAAAGGACATGATGCAGCTAGCAGATTCAGATTTATTTATTTACGTCGGCTTAGGATTAGAAGGATTTGTAAACAATGCTGAAAAAACATTAAAAGATGAAGACGTTATTCTATTTCCAGCAGGAGAAGGAATTCACTTAGATCCCCACGAAGAGGATGCTGATGGGCATGATGATCACGGACATAATCACGATGTTGACCCTCATGTCTGGATTGACCCGGTATATGCAAAGGAATTAGCAGAAGGAATAAAGAATGAATTAATTAAACAATTGCCGGATCATGAACAACAGCTGGAGGAGAACTACGCTGCCCTATCTGACCAGCTGGATCGTCTTCATGAACAGTTTGAGACTACCATCAAGGAAGCGAATAAAAAGCAAATCATCGTCTCACATGCCGCCTATGGATATTGGGAAGAACGCTATGGACTTGAACAAATTAGTGTTTCCGGTTTGTCTTCATCAAGTGAACCTACCCAAAAACAATTAGAGAACATTATTTCAACTGCTAAGGAGCATGACTTGAAATATATTTTCTTCGAACAAAATGTCAGCTCTAGATTAACAGAAACAGTTCAAAAAGAAATGAATGCTGAATCTTTAGTCCTCCATAATTTATCTGTGCTGACCGACAAAGATATTAGCGAGAATCGTAATTACTTTACCATTATGGAAGATAACTTAAACGCAATCAAAACAGCTTTATATTAAATTGTACATGACAAGAACTCCCTTCCTCATCGGAAGGGAGTTCTTATTCGTTTTCAAGGTATTCCCTTAAGACTCTTCTCAAGAGCTTTTTCGAAGCGTTGCGAGGGAGTTCGTCCACAAAATAAATTTCCTTAGGCACTTTATATTTTGCCAGCTTCTGATAACAAAGATCTATTATCTCCAGCTCACTTAAACTGCCTTCTTTAACAATAAAAGCAACAGGCACCTGCCCCCAAGCATCATTATTTTTACCGATGACGCCTGCATCAATTACGTGAGGATGGGACATTAAAACACCTTCAATTTCGGCCGGGTAAATATTTTCTCCACCAGAAATGATCAAATCAGAACGGCGGTCTTGCACATACAAAAAACCTTCATCATCTAAATAACCAATATCCCCCGTCTGAAACCATCCATCTTTCATTTTTCTTTTTGTTTCTTCTTCTCGATTTAAATAGCCGATTGTCACATTCGGCCCCTTAACACTAATCTCACCAGATTGAAAGGCTTCCAGCACATTGCCTTCCTCATCGATGATTTTTAATTGCGAGGGAAATAACGGTTTCCCTGCTGAACCAAGTTTGGAAATACTATACTCAGGTGAAAGCGTAACAATTTGCGAAGCCGTTTCCGTCATTCCATAGGACTGAAACACCGGAATAGATCGATCGACACATTTTTCTAATAGCGGCAATGGAGCAGGTCCGCCTCCTAACAACATACATCGAAAATATGAAGGGAGAGCTTCCTCATGGAGCTCCTCCACTAATCTAGTCAATGTTGTGGTCACAACGGACATTATTGTCACTCTTTCCGATTTTATATCTTGAAGAGTTTGCTGTTCATTAAAGGACTCATGGAGCACCATTTTCATTCCATAAATTAAGCTTCTCATTAAAATAGAATATCCGCTGATATGGAACAAAGGAACAGAACATAACCAGCAATCATCTTCCCTTATTCCTATATTTAAGGCCGAACCAGTCGCACTCCACCAATGATTACCGAAGGTCTGCAATACCCCCTTTGGATGCCCCGTTGTACCCGAAGTGTACATAATCGAACAAACATCACTGAGATGTACCTCTTTCATGATTTCAGGACTTTTAAAAGCAGTCTGGTTCAGATCCTCCTTGGTCAAACAAGTAACAGCAGAAATCTCCTTTACCTTTTCTTCAAGTCGTTCTTCTGTGATTAAGTAAGATGCCCCGGAGTCATTCAGCTGCCAAGATAGTTCCTCAGATGTTAGACGATTATTTAAAATAACTGCTTTTACGCCAAGTAATTGCAGGGCCAATAAGATTACCACCGTATCGATGTGATTTTTCAACAAAACACCAATAAATTGATCCTGTCTTACCCCGCTTTCGGTCAAACGGCCAGCCCGGTCAAAGGCAAGGTCATAAAGCTCTTTAAAGGTAAATTCCCTGTCTTTAAAGCGAATCGCAGGACGATCTGGTGTTAGAAATGCTCTTTTAAGCAATGGATTTGGAATCTGTTCTTGTAACATCAGAATCCCCCTTTCAAAATGATAAAAAACAGCTTGATGGATCGATGCCACCAAGCTGTTCCGTTGGAATTTGGACAGAAATCAAGGGAAACGAGGAAATTGTCCAAAGTCAGGCTTACGCTTTTCTTTAAAGGAATCGCGACCTTCTTTCGCTTCATCTGTTGTATAGTAAAGAAGGGTAGCATCTCCAGCAAACTGTTGAATTCCTGCAAGACCGTCTGTATCAGCGTTCATTGCTGCTTTCAAGAAGCGAATCGCAGTTGGACTTTTTTCGAGAATTTCTTCACACCATTTAACCGTTTCTTCCTCGACCTGTTCAAGAGGAACAACTGTATTAACCAAGCCCATATCAAGAGCTTCCTGCGCGTTGTATTGTCTGCAAAGATACCAAATTTCTCTTGCTTTCTTATGACCAACAATTCTTGCTAAATAACCTGAACCGTACCCAGCATCAAAGCTTCCCACTTTAGGACCTGTTTGACCAAATACAGCATTTTCTGCAGCAATGGTTAAATCACATACAACATGAAGAACATGGCCGCCTCCAATTGCATAACCTTTTACCATTGCGATGACTGGTTTAGGAATAACACGAATCAAACGTTGTAAATCTAACACATTTAAGCGGGGAATTTGATCATCTCCGACATAGCCCCCATGTCCGCGTACAGACTGGTCTCCACCAGAACAGAACGCTTTATCTCCAGCACCCGTTAAAATGATAACGCCTACATTCGAATCATCACGTGCATACGCAAATGCGTCAATTAATTCCATTACCGTTCTAGGTGTAAATGCATTATGTACTTGAGGACGATTGATTGTTATTTTGGCAATGCCATTGTATGTTTCATACATAATTTCTTCATACTTTTTGCCAGGAATCCATTCTATTGTCATGATTATAGCCTCCTTTTAATATGTTGGTTTTTAATCGAACTTTATCATTTTGTGTCATCTTATGTACTCGACAAAAACCTACTTACTATTGTACCAAATTTTTCACTATCTTCCACATGTATTGCATGCCCGCAGCCATCAATGTTTTCCCAGCTGACATTTTTAAGCTCTTTCGCCATTTCTGCTGCGATATTGCAAAACTTCTGATCACTTGATCCTGTGATCAATAGGACCTCATGATGTAGTTCCGAAAGATTATCCCACCAGGAGGGCTGTGCCCCTGTTCCCATTCCTTCAAGACTAAGCGAAAGCCCTATTGAAGAATTTCTCAATCTCTGTTCTTTCAGTTGAGCTTGAATTGTTGGGGGCAGCTTTTCTTGAGTTTGAAACAAAGGAATGTTTCCCCAGTATTCTACAAAGGCTTCTATTCCTTCTTCTCTTATAAAAGAACTAAGCTTACAATCTTGTTCCACGCGTGCTTTTCGTTCTTCTTCCGATCTTAAGCCAGGAGAGGTACTTTCAAGTACGATTTTTCTAACCTTTGTTGGATATTTAAGAGCAAAAGAAAGGGCCAATCTTCCGCCCATCGAATAGCCAATAATATCCGCTTTCGGTATGCCTAGCTTTTCCAACAATAAAAATAAATCATCACACACAGAAAGCATTCGATAACGGCCTGCATCTTCTGGTGAATCAGTTTTACCGTGTCCAATAATATCAACTGCATACAGTCTTGAATGTTGTCCCCATTTTTCAAAAAAGGGGTCCCAGGTGGTTGAATCTCCCGTAAAGCCATGCAATAAAATAACGGGAAATCCATCACCAGCCTTTTCCACATTGTAACGAACCCCATCAATAACATGCCTCATCGCCATTCCCCATTTACTAGCTGACTTATTTCCTGGGAAACAAAATCCCACAAAGTTCGATGTTCTTTTAAGTTTTCATCACGGTTTGTTGTTACCTCGAGAACATTTAACCCTTGGAAGCTTGAGCATCCCTCAAGAGAGGAAGAAAAATGTGTCCAATCTTTAATCAGATCGTATTGACCATTATACATACGGATCGCATGCTCAAACTGCAAATCTAGCGGCGTTCCAAATAACTTTTCAAAGTGGTCAGGATAATTAGCTTGAGGAAGAAACGAGAAAATCCCTCCGCCGTTATTATTAATGACAATAATATTAATATTCAGTTCGTACAGCTTGGACATAATCAAACCATTCAAATCATGGAAAAAGGTTAAATCCCCCAGAACTAGATACAACGGCTGATGAACGACAGCTGCACCTAATGCCGTGGAAATCGTTCCATCGATACCATTGGCACCACGATTTGCCATAATCCGAATAGATTTAGGATTATTATAGAAGAAAGTATCTAAATCACGGATCGGCATGCTGTTTCCAACAAAAAGGGTTGCACCTTCTGGAAGCAGTTCAACCAGTTCATAAAAAATCTTACCTTCGCTCAAGCTTGAACTTTCTTTTATTTTCATCAGATGTTCTCTTGTAAAGGAATTCAATTCCTTCCATTTAGAGAGGAAGTCTGATGATTTTTCATCCTCAATAACAGCTGTTAAAGCACTGCAAAATAAGGCTTCATTGCAATAAATCATGGATGTTGTCAATAGTGAAGGATCTCTCCATCCACCTCCGCTGTCAACCACCCATTGCTCAGCATGTTTATTCTCTTTCATGTAAATCGTTAAGGCCTTAGATACCGGCATTGCTCCAAAACGGATGATAAGATCAGGTTTTAGTGCCTTTTTGGCATCATCATTCCGTAAAAAAGTGTCATAAGTATCGATTATATTTTCTAACCGATGTTCTCCACTCCTCAATTGTGATAGAGGATCGGCAACAATTGGCGCTTGCAGTTTTTCTGCAAAACTCGTAACAGCTTCTGGAAATTTTTCATCATCAATCGAACCACAAACAATGATGATCTTTTGGTATTGGTTTAAATCATTTTTCAGCCTTTCAAGCTGATGATTTTGCAGAGTGTATTCACTTTGCTGGATCGTTACATAACCTTCCTGACGTTCTTCATGATGAAACAGATTTTTCTTTTTGAGATCGGGTACAAGCGGTTCCCGAAATGGAAAGTTTAAATGTACAGGACCTGCAGGTGACGTAAGAGCTGTTGCCGCTGCCCTTGCACAGACACTGCGGACATAACGTAACATCTCCTCCGAATTTTCCGGAGGAGCCATTTCGATAAACCACTTTACATGCTTTCCATATAAATGAATTTGATCGATCGCCTGCGGAGCTCCTACATCTCTCAATTCATGAGGTCTGTCGGCCGTTAATACCACAAGAGGCACTCTTGAATAATAGGCCTCTACGATAGCAGGATAGTAGTTCGCAGCTGCTGTTCCGGATGTACATAGAATAGCTGCGGGCTTACCAGATGCTTTTGCAATCCCCAATGCAAAAAAAGCCGCCGAACGCTCATCCACATGGATGTGAAGACGTATCTCTGGATGTTGTGCTATAACCATTGCCATTGGAGTCGATCTAGACCCGGGACTTACCACTACATCCCTTATACCGGATTGAACTAGCTCTGCAACAAATGCTGCAAGATAAGACGTTAATGATTCTTGATGACTCATTTTTCCATACCCCCAAGAGCTGAAAGCATCGGCTTAAACTTTACTTTCGTTTCACTGTATTCGCTCTCCGCGTCAGAATCACTGATGATTCCACAACCTGCAAAAAGAGAAGCTTCATTTCCTTGAATTAAAGCAGACCGAATGGCTACAGCAAATTCACCGTTACCATTATTGTCAATCCAACCAACAGGTGCTCCATACAGCCCTCTATCAAGCTCTTCAATTTCTCTGATCATTTCCACTGCATCTTGCTTTGGAAATCCTCCTAGAGCTGGTGTCGGATGCAATCGATCCACTAGCTGAAATAGGGAGCTTTGGCTTTTGGAGATACCTACAACCGGTGTAAACAGGTGCTGAATGTCACGCATTTTCATTAGAACCGGATGATCAGGAAGCTCAACCTGCTCACAAACTTGTTCCATTGCATCTTTTATCATTTCCACGACAAACTGATGTTCCATTAAGTTTTTATCATCACCTAAAAGTGTCTGACCTAACTGCTCATCTTCTTCCTCCGTCTTCCCTCTGGCAATAGAACCTGCAAGACAAGTAGAGTAAAGCTTTTTTCCTTCCTTCTTAACCAGTCTTTCAGGAGAAGCACCAATAAAACAATCCCCGTTTGACTCAAATGCAAAGGTATAACTCTCACGCTGTTCTGTTAACAGACGCTTGAGTACCCCCTCAATCGGCACATCGTCATTAAAATACAAGCGAAGTTCACGAGCAAGTACAGCTTTTTTTAGTTCACCATTCTTTAAGTGACTTACAAGCTTTCTGACCGTCTCTTTCCAATTTTCAGGGTTAACTTCTTCTTTTTTAGTAATCGCAGCATCTTTTACTTTCTTCGGTTGATGAACCGATGATAAGATTTGCTGCCGTTCAAGAAATACTCTTTCAGCGATTGAAAGATCATCATGCTGTGTACACAGTACATTTGTTGTTAAGTAATATTGACCGTTTACCTTAGTTAATAAGTATTTTGGCATATGAAAAAGGGCATCTGAAAACTTGGACCATAGCTGCGTTTTCTTTTTTATAGGATCAAAAGAAAAGCCTCCGAACATGAGCGGGCCTGTACCAGCTTCATGAAAATCATTGTAAATAATTCCGTTTTCAATAACTTTTTTCCACTCTTTTTCAACATGAAAAAAACGATCAGAATTCTGATCACAGTGAATGAGTTTGCATATTCCTAAACCAGAAATAAAAATATCATCTGAAGGGTCTTTCCAATAGAAACGTTCGCCAAGATATTTTTTTTGACCTGCAGAGAAAAACGCCAGAGGCTCTATATGATCTACTTTTTGAACTTCGCTCACTAAGATTGGCATCGATAATTCTCTCGCTTTTGCTATTGCCTGCTCGATCCCTTTTTTAAGCTCCGTATCTTGAACAGTAACCAAAAAATCCCCTCCAATTAAGAAAAGCGTATGCGTCTATTATGTATTGAAATTCGAGGTCAAACATGAAAGGCGGCACACAATCCTTCAGCTTTGAAACCTCAAATCGTTTTGTTTTCCTAATAAAGCCATCACTTTATAGAATATCAGTCTTTACCCAGTTTATCTAGCTTAAAACTTATTTTAAGATACACCCCCTATAGGGGCATGTCAATTAGAACGGTCACACCTTTCCGAGCCATTTCCTTATTATATTATTTGATTTTTTCAGGCAGCCATACACATGACAATTGAAACACCCTAGCTTTACATTTAAGAATGAGATTAGAAAAATCTCCCATTATTAGGGGTAGAAATTAATTGACACTCTTGTATCAATTGCCTAAACTTGATATGAACTTATTCTTAAATTGACAAGATCACTTTTTTTATTTATTATATAAAAGTTTGCAATTTCTTTTGCAGAGGGGGAAATTTACGTGCAAATCGAGAGCCAAACAAATTCAAAATATATCTCGCAAAATAAAGGCTGGAGGGTTTGGTGGCAGTTAACAAGACCTCATACACTAACCGCAGCATTTGTTCCAGTTTTTCTTGGCACAGTATTAGCAATTCAAGAAACAAACATCAGCATTGGCTTATTTCTTGCCATGTTAATCGCCAGCCTATTAATCCAGGCAGCGACTAATATGTTTAACGAATACTATGATTACAAACGTGGATTAGATACAGAAGAATCAGTTGGGATCGGCGGTACCATCGTTCGTGATGGTGTAAAGCCGAAAACCATACTAAAACTAGCTTTGAGCTTATATGGAATTTCATTATTATTGGGAATCTATATTTGTGCAAATAGCTCATGGTGGTTAGCACTAATCGGATTATGCTGTATGGCAGTAGGTTATCTTTATACAGGCGGCCCGCTTCCAATCTCACATACCCCATTCGGAGAATTCATGTCAGGCTTTGTGATGGGAATGGGTATTATTCTAATTAGTTTCTTTATCCAAGCAGGTACGGTTACTACAACAAGTATACTAGTCTCTATCCCAATCTTTATTCTTGTTGGCGGAATTAATCTTTCTAATAATATTCGAGATTTAGATGGTGATAAAGATTTCGGACGCAAAACTCTTCCTGTTTTATTGGGTAGAAAAAAGGCAGTCACCTTGTTAGCATCATTATTTATCATTTCTTATATTTGGGTATTCGTCTTAATTTTAATGGGCTATACATCTGCATGGATAGCTATTGTTGTCATAAGTGCTCCAACGGCCATTAAGGCAGTTAAAGGATTTATCGGAAAAACAATTCCTATCCAAATGATGCCCGCTATGAAGGCAACAGCACAGACAAATACATTTTTTGGATTTTTATTATCAATTGGATTATGCTTAGGTTATTTTTTATAAACCAAAAAGCTTCTGGAGAAATCTCCAGAAGCTTTTTCTTTAAGTAATTCCAATCCCTTGAATATTCCAGATTCCCTTCGCATACTCCTCAATCGTTCGATCGCTGGAAAAATGGCCTGAGTTGGCAATATTTATTAGACTCATGGGACGCCATTTTTGTTGATCTTTATAAGCATCTCCGACTTCACTTTGAATTTGAACATAGGATGCGAAATCCTTTAATACGAAGTATTGATCATTTTGCATAAGAAGCGAATCATATATCGCTTCAAATTCTCCCTCTGACTGATCGAAGAACCCATCTGTCAACTGATTCACCACTTGACGGATCCGCTTATCCAGATGGTAGTATTCAAGAGAATGATAACCGCCATTTTGCTGAAAATGAAGGACCTCTTCCGCTTTTAATCCAAAAATGAAGATATTTTCATTTCCTACTACATCTTTTATTTCGATATTGGCACCATCTAAAGTACCCACCGTTATCCCACCGTTCATCATGAACTTCATGTTTCCGGTTCCGGATGCCTCCTTGCTTGCTGTCGATATTTGCTCGCTCACATCGGTTGCAGGGAAGATATTTTCGGCAAGAGAGACACGGTAATTTTCTAAAAAAACAACCTTCAACTTGTCTCTTACAGATGGGTCCCCATTTACCTTTTTTGCAACGGTATTGATCAGCTTAATGATTTTTTTAGCATAATAATATCCAGGAGAGGCCTTAGCTCCAAATATAAACGTTCTTGGATAAATATCAAACGATGGATCTCTCTTTAATTGATTATAGAGATGCATGATGTGCAAAACATTTAGGAGCTGTCTTTTATAAGCATGCAATCTTTTGACTTGTACATCAAAAATTGATGCAGTATCCACTGACACTCCTGTTTGTTCCTTAATAATGTTAGCAAGATGCTGTTTGTTTTCCTGCTTAATCCTGTATAGTTCTTCAAGAAAACCATGGTCCTGTTTATATTTTTCCAGTTCTTTAAGATCTCCCGGTCTCTTAATCCAGGAATCTCCAATTCCTTCACAAATTAAGTTTGCTAGCTTGGGATTTGATTTAAGCAGCCATCTGCGATGAGTAATCCCATTTGTCTTATTATTAAATTTTTCCGGAAATATTTGATAAAATGAATTCATTTCCCGCTGTTTTAAAATCTCTGTATGAATGGCTGCCACCCCGTTAACGCTATAACTGCCAACAAGCGCGAGATGGGCCATTTTTACTTCATCATGTGCTATAATGGCCATATTTTCAATTCTGTGCCAATCTCCAGGGAAGTAATCCCACAGCGAACGGCAAAAACGTTCATTTATTTCTTCCACAATCATATAAATCCGCGGCAGCAGAGGCTGAAATATTCTTACCGGCCACTTTTCCAACGCCTCAGACAGAGTGGTGTGATTTGTATAGGAAATTGTTTTAGTCGTGATATTCCACGCTTCATCCCAGCTCATTTGTTCCTCATCCAGCAGTACTCTCATCAGCTCAGGTATAGCAAGAACAGGATGAGTATCATTGATGTGAATGCCAACATGTTGATGAAAGTCTGTCAAACTACTATTTTGTTTTCGATATGCTCTTATGATAGAGTTGATACTCGCAGATACTAAGAAATATTGCTGTTTCAAGCGAAGGATTTTCCCCTCATCATGCGTATCATCTGGATATAGGAACTCCGAAATAGATTCTGTATCACGTTTATATTTCAAGATATCTTGATTTACCGGATAGGGAGACGGCTCGGCACTCCATAATCTTAACGTATTGACCGTCCTTGTTTCATAGCCCGGAACAGGCATATCATAAGGAACAGCTGTCACCATTTCTGCATCCATATGGCTGAACTTTAACCGGCCATTTTCGTTAGACGCCGTTACCTTCCCCCAAAAAGGGACTTCGACTGATAAATCAGCTTTTCTTACTTCCCAGACATTGCCGTTTCGCAGCCATTGTTCAGGAAGTTCGACTTGATAACCATCAACGATTTTTTGTTCAAAAAGTCCATGCTTATAGCGGATTCCGCAGCCGTGGCCAGGTAGGTTCAACGAGGCCAAAGAATCCAGAAAACAGGCAGCTAACCGTCCTAGTCCTCCGTTCCCTAGAGCTGCATCCGCTTCTATTTCCTCTAATTCATTTATGTCGATGCCTAGCTCCCCAAGTCCTTCCTCGACCACTTTATCGATTCCCAAACTCAATAAATTCTGCTTCAGTAATCGACCAAGCAAAAACTCAATTGATAAATAATAAACTTGCTTTTCCTTATTAGTGCGGTATCGTTCATTTGTTTCAATCCAATTCCTGCTTACGTATTCACGGATCATATGGCCTAACGTATTAAAGTGATCTCTTTTTGTACTTTCCGCAAATGTTTTTCCATAGGTCATTTCAATACGTTTTAGGAAGGTTTCTTTAAATTCTTCAGAATTAGAGAACATGGCTCTCACTCCTCGAGATCAGCTCAGCATAAAGCTGATTATATTTAAAAGCAGATTGAGCCCAACTGTAATCAAGTGACATCGTTTGCTTGACAAGAGTTTCCCACATCTCTTTTTGATGATAAAAATAAATAGCTCTTTGAATGGTGTACAGCATATCGTGTGCATTAAAGTTCGTAAATGTAAAACCATTCCCTTCCTGAGTTATTTCATTATAAGATTGGACCGTGTCATTTAAACCGCCTGTTTCCCTTACAATTGGAATCGTTCCATATCGCATGGCAATCATTTGTCCTAAGCCGCAAGGTTCAAATAAAGACGGCATTAAAAATAGATCGCCTGCTGCATAAATTTGATGAGCCAGCTCTTCATTAAACCCAATATAGGCTTTAAATTTATTTGGATAATGCCCCTCCATATCTCTGAAGAAGTGTTCGAATTCAGGGTCCCCCGTCCCAAGGACAATAAGCTGGATATCCTCTGACATCATCTCATGAAAGACCCTTTTTACAAGATCAAGCCCTTTTTGCTTCGTTAATCTGGTGATCATAACCATCAAGGGAATATCTTCTTTCTCAGGAAGTGCAAATTGCCGCTGTATCTCTTTTTTATTTAGACTCTTATTCTTTAAATTCGCTGCAGAATAATTTTTTAACAGTAAGCTGTCTTCTTCAGGATCGTAAAAATCATCATCGATTCCATTTAAAATCCCAGCTAAATCGGAAGACCTTTTTCTCAGCAAGCCATCAAGCTTCTCTCCATAATACTCCATTTGTATTTCCCGCATATATGTAGGGCTTACAGTTGTTATTTTATCACCAGCAACAAGAGCTGCTTTCATAAAATTAATGTTTCCATAAAACTCCAACTGCTCAACAGTAAAATATTCATCACCTAAACCCAACAAATCTCCTAGAGCTGACTTCGGCATAATCCCCTGAAACTGCAGATTATGTATGGTGAATACCGATTTTATTAATTGATAACCTTTCCTATGTTGATATTGAACGCGAAGAAGAAATGGAATCATCCCTGAATGCCAATCATGGCAATGAATCACATCAGGGATAAACTGAATAAAAGGTAAACTCTCGAGAACAGCCCGATTAAAGAAAGCAAAGCGTTCTCCATCATCAAAGTAACCGTACAACTTTTCTCTATTAAAATAATACTCATTGTCGATAAAATAGAAAGTGATCCCTTCATGGACCAGCTCTTCGATTCCACAGTACTGATTCCTCCAGCCGACTTTAACGGTGAAATCAGCCTTCTTCTTCATTTGTTTCCGAAAATCCCCCGGAATGGACCCATACTTAGGTAATATCACTCTAATATCTGTTCCAAGATTTTTTAATTCTTTTGGCAACGAACCTGCAACGTCTGCTAATCCTCCAGATTTTACGAACGGAACACATTCGGAAACAGCAAATAATACTTTCACGACTTCATCAACGCTCCTTGTATAGTCCCTTTTCGAACTACAAATGGCGACTCCATAGAACCTCTCATCATCGAACATGGTTCCACCTTAACATCTTTATCGAAAATGCAAGAATCTAACACACAATTTTCTCCTATTTGTGATTTTTGCATAATGATGGAATTTTTAATCACAGAACCTTTCCCAACCTTCACACCGCGAAAAATAATACAGTTTTCAACATGACCTTCAATTTGACAGC
This sequence comes from Robertmurraya dakarensis, assembly GCF_900156875.1. GTDB lineage: Bacteria > Bacillota > Bacilli > Bacillales > Cytobacillaceae > Robertmurraya > Robertmurraya dakarensis. Next base: position 2,630,124 of record NZ_LT707409.1, read on the forward strand.
CATTAGCAATGACAGAATTTAAAACATGGCTGCCGTTTAAATAATGGGTTGGCGGCTCATCCTTCACCTTTGTATAAATCGGATGTTCTTTTGTGAATAAGCTTTTCCAAGTAGCTGAGTTTAATAAACTCATATTAGATTGATAATAACTGGAGATGGAATCTATCATATTAACATAGCCATTATATTCATAGTGACATATTTTATAAGAATGATTTAAGTCCGTAACCACATCCTTCATACTTGAATATCCAGTTTCCCTGCGCTTTTCAATTAAATCAGTTAACAAGGACAATTTCACTAAATACATTTCCATTGATCTTCCGTCTTTTCTAACCTCGGTAATATCACACTTAGCATGAATATGGGCTTCAAGGACTTTTCTGAAATCTATATTAGCAACCGTATAACAGTTAGCAATTAAGGCATATTGTTGAGTGCTTCGCTGAAAGTAATCCATATTTTCAGCAAAGTGGGTAAAAGAGCCAATCCCATCACTATTTATTTGGGATGGAAAGAAAAATAAACCATCTCTTTTTCGATTCAACTCCCAATCTTTTCCTGAACCTAAATGATCCATCAATGACCGATACTGAAATTTAGGAAAAATAGCCACACTGCGAATCCCAGAGTTAACCATATTTGATAATATAAAATCGATTAATCGATAACGTCCACCAAATGGGAGAGCTGCTAAGGAACGATGATCAACAAATGGTTCCAATCCCTCTTGATAGGTTGTAGCATCAATCACACCTAGTAATTTTTTATCCACTTTACCCCTCCTGAATCTCTTTAATGAGCTTGCATTTCCTTAATGATTTCCTCTGTTACCAGGATAATTTCGTCAGATCCAATGTCAGGACGAATTACCACACCTTCCGGGATGACAAGATTGGATGGCACAATTGCTCTCTCTATATACGCATCCTTGGAGATAACTGCATTTGGCATGACCACTGTTTCTCGTACAGAGGCCCCTTTCTCAACAGCTACTCCCTGAAATAAGACAGATTTGTTCACATAACCTTCTACTGTACAACCTTCATTGATTAAAGAATCAACGACCTCGGCCTCGCTAGTGATAAGCTGTGGCGGATGATTCGGATTAACGGAATAGATTCTCCAGGAATAATCGAATAAATTTAATTGATTTTTCTCATCAAGAAGATCCATGTTTGCTTCCCACAAACTTTTTACTGTACCAACATCTTTCCAGTACCCAGCAAATGGATAAGCAAATAGTTTTTTATTTTCATCTAGCAGCAGTGGAATGATGTCCTTACCGAAATCATGACTTGATTCAGGGTTGCGTGCATCCATTTCTAAATATTCCTTTAGCAGACTCCAATTAAAAATATAAATTCCCATTGAAGCTAAATTTGATTGTGGAAATTGCGGCTTCTCTTCAAATTCAACCACCTTCATTTCCTTTGTTGTGTTCATAATTCCAAATCGATTTGCTTCGTCCCAAGGAACTTCAATAACAGAGATTGTTGCATCTGCACCTTTTTCAATATGGTAATCAAGCATATGAGAATAATCCATTTTATAAATATGATCTCCTGATAAAATAAGGACATATTCTGGGTCAAACTGCATTAAATAGGTCATATTTTGATAGATCGCACTAGCTGTACCTGTATACCATTTTACTTCCGAAGATTCACTATATGGCGGGAGTACGGTTACCCCGCCATCTTTCCGGTCTAAGTCCCATGCACTGCCTATTCCAATATAAGAATTTAAAACTAGCGGCTGATATTGTGTTAGTACCCCAACTGTATCAATCCCCGAGTTCGTACAGTTACTCAGGGTAAAATCAATGATACGATATTTCCCGCCGAATGGAATCGCCGGCTTTGCCAAGCTTTTTGTCAGCGAACTAAGCCTGCTGCCCTTTCCTCCAGCCAATAGCATGGCTACGCACTTTTTCTTTCCCATTTCCCTTCCTCTCCTTCCGCTGTTTGATAGGACGTAATATGGAAATCCCAAATGGTGAAACTGACATTGACACCGAATATGGTTTCCCATGAAAAGCTATTTCCTCTGCTTTTAACGTCTTTTTATTATGAACACCTGAACCTCCAAAGGCTTCCATATCGCTGTTCAGTATTTCACGATATGTTCCGCCTATTGGTACACCTACCCGATAATCAGAATATGTTCTCTCAGTAAAGTTGCAGACAACGATTAATAATTCGTCCTCTTTTTTACCTTTTCGGACAAAAGAAAAAACAGATTGTTTGCTATTGTTCACATCAATCCATTCAAAGCCTTCCTGCAGATGATCCAATTCATAAAGAGGTCTAGATCGCTTATAAACCTTCATTAACTCTTTTACATAATCATTTGTTTTTTGGTGCATTTCGTACTCCAATAGATGCCAATCAAGCTGTTCCTGATCTTTCCACTCAGCAAACTGACCTATTTCAAAGCCCATAAATAAAAGTTTCTTACCTGGGTGTGCCATCATGAACCCTAATAATAAACGTAACTGGGCAAACTTCTGCCAATAGTCACCGGGCATTTTATCTAGGAGGGACTTCTTGCCATGAACAACTTCATCATGAGAAAGAGGCAAAATAAAATTTTCAGAAAAAGTATATAAGAGAGAGAATGTGACTTTATTATGATATTGTTGTCGTTCACTAGGACTTTTCTCCATATATGTAAGCATGTCATTCATCCAGCCCATATTCCATTTATAGTTAAACCCCAAACCTCCATAATGAACTGGTGCTGTTACTTGCGGCCAATCTGTAGAATCTTCCGCAATAACCAGTACATTCTTATCGTAGGCAAACACAGCCTTATTTAGCTTCCTTAAGAATTCAATGCCGTATTGATTTTCCCTATTTCCGTCAGAATTAGGCCAATAAATAATATTTGAAACAGCATCGATTCGAAAACCGTCAATATGAAAACGTTCCATCCAGAAGATTGCGTTTGATATCAGGAAGCTTTGCACTTCTGTTTTACTAAGATCAAAATTGGCTGTTCCCCATGTGAAATTCTCCCGATCATGTTCATTTTCGTATTCATATAAAAATGATCCATCAAAGCGGTGTAAACCGTGTTCATCCTTACAAAAATGACCAGGAACCCAATCGAGAATAACGCCAATATTATGTTGATGGCACTGATCAATAAAATACATCAAATCGTGAGGTGTTCCATACCTGCTTGTAGCAGAGTAATATCCCGTCCCCTGATAGCCCCATGATAAATCGAACGGATGCTCATTTAGAGGCATTAATTCGATATGAGTAAATCCGTGATCTACTACGTAAGGAATTAATTCACCCGCAAGCTCACGGTAAGTTAAAAAACGGCCATCAGCCTTCTTCTTCCATGAACCGGCATGCACTTCATAAATAACGGCTGGTTCCTGATAGATGTTTTTTCTTTCCTTTTTTTGCAGCCATCTTTTATCATCCCAGTTGTAGCCCTCTAATGAATAAACCACCGATGCGGTTTGAGGTCTTAATTCAGAATAAAACGCAAAGGGATCTGCCTTTAACAGCCTGTCACCATCTGAGGTAATGATTTCATACTTATACAAGGCACCCTCCAAATTCTGCTCAATACTGAGCATCCAGACACCTTCAGGATTAAGCCTTTGAAATTCAAACCCTTCGCCATTCCAATGATTGAAATCTCCTACCAAACGTACATTTTTTGCATTTGGAGCCCATACACCAAAACGCGTACGTGAATGATTTTCATTTTTCTCTATATGTGCTCCGAAAAACCGATAACTTTCAAACAGATTACCTTCATGAAATAAATGCAATTGATAATCTGATGGAAATAAGACATCCACCGTCACTCCCTCACCGTCCAATCTTTGTAGTTTGCAATAATTATCTATATTCTATTTTCTACCAAAGAAACCCTTGTAAATGTTTTATGAAGATTGCGACAATATTTAGCATCGTTTACTAAATAGCGAGGGAATTCAACATCTTACCCCATTATTCGCTAGTGTTTATTGGAAAACTAAGCATAAAAATGATGGAAAATCTCAAAATTATTTTTACTGTGATAATAAATTTTAGTAATTTTCAGCACGTTTTATTCTCTATTTTTTTAAAAATCCAAAAATATTTTACAATAATTTATCTTGACAATTAGGAACTTTAGGCATTTGGAAAGGGCAAGAGAATTATTTCCTATTTTTATAAAAAGTAAACAATAGAAAATGTTAGAAGCAGAGAGGAATTTTTACTGGAGATATAATTTAGTTAAAAAGAGACGCTTTGACTATGTATATGCTGGGTTGAACAAAAAATAACAAGAAAGAATCGAAAATACAAAAAAGCTATTGGTTAATGGAAACCAATAGCTTTTTATTTGATGACCCGTACGGGATTCGAACCCGTGTTACCGCCGTGAAAGGGCGGTGTCTTAACCGCTTGACCAACGGGCCTTTAACTGGCGGAGAAGGAGGGATTTGAACCCTCGCGCCGGTTACCCGACCTACACCCTTAGCAGGGGCGCCTCTTCAGCCACTTGAGTACTTCTCCAAATTGGCTCCGCAGGTAGGATTCGAACCTACGACCGTTCGGTTAACAGCCGAATGCTCTACCACTGAGCTACTGCGGAAAATTTTTTATGGTGGGCCTAAATGGACTCGAACCATCGACCTCACGCTTATCAGGCGTGCGCTCTAACCAGCTGAGCTATAGGCCCCTCTTTGGAGCGGGTGATGGGAATCGAACCCACGACAACAGCTTGGAAGGCTGTGGTTTTACCATTAAACTACACCCGCAAATATATATTTCATTATTTTCAACTCTAAACATAAAGTGGTGGCTCAGGACGGAATCGAACCGCCGACACATGGATTTTCAGTCCATTGCTCTACCGACTGAGCTACTGAGCCATGTTAGATAATGCAACCTAAAGTTATATAGCGTATTTTGCTTCAAAGCCCTTAGGCCTTTGTCGCAGATTTTAAAAGTTTGTCAATCGAAGAAGAAGAACCAAGATGCTACAATCTTTTAAAATCCTCTACCGACTGAGCTACTGAGCTATATTTTATAAATAAATGGCGGTCCGGACGGGACTCGAACCCGCGACCTCCTGCGTGACAGGCAGGCATTCTAACCAACTGAACTACCGGACCAGAGATTTTTCGAGGTACGAGAAAATATCTTTCCTTCTCTTCCTTGAAAAAACTTGATTGCGGGGACAGGATTTGAACCTGCGACCTTCGGGTTATGAGCCCGACGAGCTACCAGACTGCTCCACCCCGCGATAATATTA
>NZ_LT707409.1:2641056-2810626 GCF_900156875.1 Robertmurraya dakarensis
CCAATCCAGGTCCTTCTGTGACCGCGATAGCATCGATATCAGAAAAGTGGAGGTTTGCTTTTTCCATTGCTTCTTCAAGAACCACTGTCAACTGTTCTACATGGTGCCGGGAAGCAATTTCAGGGACAACTCCACCAAAGCGTTTATGACTTTCTATTTGTGAAGCAACAACATTCGCAACTATTTCACGGCCATTTTTTACAATAGCGACAGCTGTTTCATCACAGCTTGTTTCGATTCCCATAATATATTGATCTTTTTTCATAAATTCACCCACATTACTAAAGCATCTTCGTGATTATCTGTATAATAGCCTTTTCGTATTGCACCATCTTGAAACCCTAGCTTCCGATAAAGGGACTGAGCAATATAGTTAGTTACTCGAACTTCCAATGTCATTGATTTCGCTCCCTTTTCTCTTGCAACCTCGATCACTTTTCTCAATAAGGCTTCCCCTAGTTTTTTCCCTCTATACTGCGGAAGCAGGGCAATATTGGTTATATGCGCTTCATCTGCTATGAGCCACATTCCACAATACCCAAATACCTCTTTTTCTTCTTCAAATACGATATACACAGCAAACTGATTTTTCGTTAACTCATTTTCGAATGATTCTCTGCTCCAAGGAGTTGTAAAGGATTCATGCTCAACCTTTAATATTTGATCAATATCCTTTTCTTCCATGTATCTGAAAGTTAATTGTTTATTCATATTCTTTCTTCCTAGTCCTTTAATTTATTGGCCTCCAGCCATTTCGATTCCGCCTCTGCCAAACGAATATAATTCGGAACAAAGGAATGAATCTCTTCCCCTTCCATATCCGTTCCTAATAGCGCTAACTCCGCTGGACGTGGATTATGTTCCGTTATCTCTGCAAAAAGCGCCTGACTACCCAGAATATCAGTTAAAGTAGACTTATGTAATGGCAGATCATTCCCGACAAAAAGAATAGGCTCTGACGATTCTTTCAGTTGTGCTGCCCAATCCTTCGCTAAAAGAATTTGATCCTCTACACTTGTCGTAAATTTCGCATCCTCATAACGATATAGACCAGTATAAATTTGTCCTCTTCTTGCATCAAATAAAGGAGAGACACTTCCTTGGTAATAACGCCCTACTGATGAAGCTAAAATCGCTAAACTTGAAACTCCGACAAGAGGAATGTTTAAGGTCCATGCCAATGTCTTTGCAATGGTTACCCCTATTCTAACACCTGTATAAGATCCTGGTCCCTTTGCTACAACAATTTTTGTTAAATCCGCGGGCTTTAAATCACAATCCAGTAACAACCTTTCAATAGAGGGCATGACACGGATGGAATGATTCTTCTTTACGTTAGTGATATATTCCCCTATCACCTTTTCCCCGTCAATGACGGCAATCCCCAAAGCATAATTAGAAGTATCGATGGCTAAAATTTTCATGAAAATAACTCCTTACATAATTGCTCATACCTCGGACCCTTTGGTTGTAACACGATTTTTCTCGTATCATCCCCAGTATGTCTTAATTGAATGGTCAAAATCTCTTCCGGAAGCTGTTCTTCAATTAAATGAGCCCATTCAACAACGGTTACTCCACTGCCTTCGAAGTACTCATCAAACCCCAGATCTTCACTGGAATCACTCAAACGATACACGTCCATATGGTATAATGGCATCTTTCCGTTATACTCTTTAATAATAGTAAAAGTAGGACTATTAACAGTTCTTGTTATATCCAGGCCTAAGGCTAGTCCCTTAGTAAATGTAGTTTTTCCTGCACCTAAGTCTCCTTCTAATGCAATGACGTCACTCGGCTGTAAAAGTGCAGCAAGCCTTTTCGCAAAATCTAGTGTATCCTGTGTCTGAGTCGAAATAAACTCATATTCACTCATATCTTTATCACCTTTTATTCTTAGCATTTTATCTATATGGTTAATATCTCGTTCGCACACCTATTAAAAAACCTTAGGATGCGTGTCCTAAGGATTCATGATCACATATGTAGTTTACCTTAATTTTGTCAATTGAGCAAAAATGCCACTTTCCAAATTAAGGATTTAATGCATAAAAAAAACGAAACTTAGTTTCGTTGTTAATTTATTATTTAAATGGCGGTCCGGACGGGACTCGAACCCGCGACCTCCTGCGTGACAGGCAGGCATTCTAACCAACTGAACTACCGGACCAGAGATTTTTCGAGGTACGAGAAAATATCTTTCCTTCTCTTCCTTGAAAAAACTTGATTGCGGGGACAGGATTTGAACCTGCGACCTTCGGGTTATGAGCCCGACGAGCTACCAGACTGCTCCACCCCGCGATAATATTATTAACATAGTATTTCCTATGCTTATAGTGAACATAATGACTGTCCCGATCTCTAGAAGCTTACTCAAGCAGCAATTTCGATCGGTACAACTCGCAGTATTTCAATGAAGCATATGCTCGTTGCTCCACCCCGCGATAATATTATAATTTTAATGGCGGAGGAAGAGGGATTCGAACCCCCGCGCGGTTTAACCCGCCTGTCGGTTTTCAAGACCGATCCCTTCAGCCGGACTTGGGTATTCCTCCGCAAAATATAACTGGTGGACCTTGTAGGACTCGAACCTACGACCGGACGGTTATGAGCCGTCTGCTCTAACCAGCTGAGCTAAAGGTCCTAATTTAAATGGTAGCGGCGGAGGGGATCGAACCCCCGACCTTACGGGTATGAACCGTACGCTCTAGCCAGCTGAGCTACACCGCCATGAATTATTATAATGATATTTATTGGTGGAGCCTAGCGGGATCGAACCGCTGACCTCCTGCGTGCAAGGCAGGCGCTCTCCCAGCTGAGCTAAGGCCCCAATATATTCTACATAATGGTCGGGAAGACAGGATTCGAACCTGCGACCCCTTGGTCCCAAACCAAGTGCTCTACCAAGCTGAGCTACTTCCCGTATTACTTAAATAACGCGCCCGACAGGAGTCGAACCCATAACCTTCTGATCCGTAGTCAGACGCTCTATCCAATTGAGCTACGGGCGCATAGAAGGTAAGTATTTTACACTTTCAAGAAAAACAATGGTGCCGAGGACCGGAATCGAACCGGTACGGTAGTCACCTACCGCAGGATTTTAAGTCCTGTGCGTCTGCCAGTTCCGCCACCCCGGCTTACTTGGAGCGGAAGACGGGATTCGAACCCGCGACCCCCACCTTGGCAAGGTGGTGTTCTACCACTGAACTACTTCCGCAAATAATAAAGGTCAATACACAAAACTATGGTGCGGGTGAAGGGAGTCGAACCCCCACGCCTTGCGGCGCTAGATCCTAAGTCTAGTGCGTCTGCCAATTCCGCCACACCCGCATAATGAAAGCTATTTGCTATTGCAAAAAACTATGGTGAGCCATGAAGGACTCGAACCTTCGACCCTCTGATTAAAAGTCAGATGCTCTACCGACTGAGCTAATGGCTCATAAAAATAACCAATTACTACATTTGAAACAAATACATCAACGATGTTCCCATTATTTATTTCACGCTTAAGAACATGTTTCAAAGTCCTTAGGACTTTGTCGCAGATTTTAAAAGATGCCATTCGGAGAAGAAATGCTTCGATGTAGCATTTTTAAAATCTGGTGCCGGCCAGAGGACTTGAACCCCCAACCTACTGATTACAAGTCAGTTGCTCTACCAATTGAGCTAGGCCGGCATAATGTATATGGTGGAGGATGACGGGATCGAACCGCCGACCCCCTGCTTGTAAGGCAGGTGCTCTCCCAGCTGAGCTAATCCTCCATTTATATTAGCGACAAAATTTATTATACTATTTTTTATAGAATTTTCAAGAGAAATTTTAAAATTTCTTCTCTCAAAACTTGTCACATTATGGAACTAAAAAACGACTTAATTAATATATCACATATTGTGAAACATAGTCAACATCGCCTAAGTTCACAAATACTTCTAAACCTATAAGTCATAGATAAGAAAGCTTGTACATATATTTTAACTAAGATTATTCTTTATGAAAGGAATGAAATCATGTTAGAATCCGCAGCTTTATATCTATCATTTATCATGGCCGTTTATTTATTTGCTTTTTCCTTTTTTGAAGGAATAAAAATTGCTGATTCAGATGAAAAGGTGAATGGAGGGACATTTATTTTCTCCTTTACTTCTGCGTTTATCTTTTCTGGTTTAACATACATGCTTTAATCGCTATCTTAAGTAATGAAAAAAGAAATCTAGCCTAGATAAAAAGGGTTTCTTTTACTATAGTAACTAACACAATGGCATGCGAAGTTGTTTCGCATGCCATTCATTAAATAGGTCCAGAAATATGTAATAGAAATAGTAGCCTTATGCTGTTATTTTATAGAAACTATAAAAACTTTATTTTATATGGTCATCATTACTTGATGTGATACTTCTGCTTCTCTTCCTATCAGGTTTTAGTCTTCATTCACTTGATGAAAACCTTTTTCCTTCTGTTTCCTACCAGGTCTCGGTCTTCATTCTCTTGATGAAGACCGCTTTCCCTTCTCTTCCTACCTGGTTTCGGTCTTCATCCTCTTGATGAAGACCGCTTTCCCTTCTCTTCCTACCTGGTTTCAGTCTTCATTCTCTTGATGAAGACCGCTTTCCCTTCTCTTCCTACCTGGTTTCGGTCTTCATTCTCTTCATGAAGACCGCTTTCCCTTCTTTTCCTACCAGGATTCGGTCTTCATTCACTTAATGAAGACCGCTTTCCCTTCTCTTCCTACCTGGTTTCGGTCTTCATTCTCTTGATGAAAACCGCTTTCCTTCTCTTCCTACCAGGTTTCGGTCTTCATCCTCTTCATGAAGACCGCTTTCCCTTCTCTTCCTACCTGGTTTCGGTCTTCATTCACTTATTGAAGACCGCTTTCCTTCTCTTCCTACCTGGATTCGGTCTTCATTAACTTAATGAAGACCGCTTTCCCTTCTCGACTAACCGATCTTTGGTCTTCATCCACTTAATGAAAACCGCTTTCCCTTCTCGCCATACTAAGCTTTGCTTCAAATACGTTTTCATAACATTTTAGTCAAAATTGATTAAAAAACTCTTCTCTTAAAACTGCTGCAATGGCTGCATCAACAAATTTTCCCTTTTCTAAGAACCGTTTCTTTAAGATCCCTTCTATTTTGAAACCATTTTTTTCTAAAACCTTTTGCGAACCATGGTTTAGCGGTTCATAAAAAGCTTCTACACGATTTAGTTCAAGATTTGTAAAACCATACTCTACGACCCTTTGGATTACTTCCGTCATAATGCCCTTGTTCCAATAATCTGGATGAAGCTCATAACCGATTTCTGCTTTAAAATGTTCTAATTCCAGCGCATGAAAACCACAGCTGCCTATGATCCCTAAACGATCTTTCGGTTGTATCCCCCACCTAATTTGCTTTTTCGCCTTATATCGATATAAAAGACTGTGAATTAACTCAATCGCTTCCTGTTCCGAAGAAAATGTCTCCAGGTCATAAAATTTTGTGACCTCATTTTTTGAGAAATAATTAAAAATACTCTTCGCATCTGTAAGCTCAATTTTCCTTAGATAAAATCTTTCCGTCTCTAACACCGGAAAATCTTCAAACGCATCATCCCAGCCCATCTACTCGTTCCTCCCTATGGTCATAAAGATTAATGATAATGCCCACATCATCAATCATTGTTTAGCCCTAGCGATGCTTGCTTCTTCCTTTTTTCTTGCCTTTTTCCATCAATTAAAAAAATCGCTAATGATCCAATTATGATAGAACCACCCAAAACTTGAGTCCAGAGAATATTTTCACCCAGCAAATAATAAGCCAAAATCGCTGCTCCTACTGGTTCCAACAAAATTGCCATCGAAATAACTGACGTACTCACCCATTTAACTGACCAATTAAAAAGTGAATGTCCTAATAATGTTGGAACAATCGCCATAAGAATAAAGTATATCCAATCACTTGCCGGATAGGGAAATAAGGGTTCCTGAACAACAAGAACGTACACAAATAACGAAATGGCGCTAACGCTATACACGACAAAAGTGTAGGTGACAAGGGAGACTCTTTGCCGTACAGCTTGTCCAAACATCAAATAAGCAGTTATTAACGCACATGCCGCTAAAGCAAGAAAATCACCGAACAATGCAGTACCGCTTATTCGAAAATCACCCCAGCTGATGATCACACTTCCCATCACAGCAAAAATACCGCATATAACTGATTTTAAACTGAATTTTTCTTTAAAAATAACATATGTTCCAATGAAAGCGAAAAGCGGCTGCAGCGTAACTAAAACAGTCGAACTTGCAACAGATGTGTAATTAAGAGACTCAAACCAAAGAATAAAGTGGAACGCTAAAAACATCCCGGCAATACTCGAAAATACCCAATCTCGCTTCGTTATAAATTTTATTTCAGAAACATACCTTAAAATAAAAAACGGAAACATAATCATTACAGTAAAAAATAACCGGTAAAATGCGATAATCCCAGCTGGTGCTGAGGAGAGTTTTACCAATATCGCGGATGTGGAAACTGAAATAACACCTATCAACAAGACAACATACGGATTAAAAGTAGGTCTTTTCATAACAAACTCCTTAAGTCATAATGAAAATATCTATCCTATTTTACATTGTTATGCTTGCTTCTACTAACATATCGTTTCTTTATTATTCATAGAAAAGAGAGATTTTTATGATGCCCATTGGTATTGATGTGGAGATTTTAATGAAATTAGGAATCACTGCGTTTCTAGGACTTATTATTGGATTGGAAAGAGAATTAAAGAGAAAACCAGTTGGTCTAAAAACAAGCTTGGTCATTTCAATTGTCAGCTGTTTGCTGACCATTGTATCCATTGAATCTGCCTACATGTTTCCACATAACGATAATATCAATATCACCATGGATCCGCTTCGATTAGCAGCGCAAATTGTTTCAGGGATTGGATTTTTAGGTGCTGGCGTCATTTTACGAAGAGGAAATGACAGCATATCGGGATTAACTACCGCTGCATTAATTTGGGGAGCAGCAGGAGTAGGAATTGCTGTAGGTGCAGGATTTTATTGGGAAGCTGCGACAGGAGTTGCTCTTTTAATTATCAGTGTGGAGATTATTCCTATTATTATGGCATTAATTGGACCAAGACAATTACGTGAAAAAGAAATTAAACTTCAGCTTAACATCCAAAATAAGGAGAAAATTGTCGAGGTGATCACAGCCATGCGAGAAGAAAAGCTCTCCATCAAACATTTACGAATCAAGGATTTGGATAATGGCGACCATCTCGTCCAACTTAAAGTTACCGTGAACTATAAAAGACAGACTACAGATGTTTATTACACGATCTCAAAAATTAATGGAGTAAGAGGGGTAGAAATAGAAAGCTTATAACTAAACACTAAAATTTTCACACCAAAGTTAAGCGAGAGAAGGGATAAACTCAATCCCCTTCTCTCGCTTTATTTTTATGTTATGCAGCATACAACTCAAAAATTTCCATTTTCATTCATTTTGCTAAAATTCGACAATATCAGCGTTTTTCATATAGTAAAATCAAACTAGTACTATTGACACCTTAGAGGACCACTAGAAATCATTTTTTTGGTCAAAGTAGTAATTAGGGGGAATCGAAGAATATGAAAGGATTTGTTGGCAGACAACCAATCTTTAATAAAGATGAAGATATTTTCGCTTATGAACTTCTATATCGAAGCAATGATGAAAATATTTTTCCTAATATAGATGGAGATCAAGCGACAGCAGATGTGATCATTAACAGCTTTGTAAATATCGGAATCGAGGAGCTATCTAACGGCAAACCTTGCTTTATCAATTTTACAGAAAACTTGCTGCAGTTAAGAGTACCCACTTATTTTCAGCCAAATGATATTGTAGTAGAAATATTAGAAGATGTGCTTCCCGGTCCGGAAATTATTAAGATTTGTAAAGAATTAAAGCAGCTGGGGTACAAAATTGCTTTAGATGACTTTATCTATCATGACAATAATCCTTATTTTAGTGAATACCTGAAATATGCTGACATCATTAAAGTAGATGTCCTTAAAACACCACTTAAAATACGAGAAAAAATTGAATTTACGGCAAGAATGATGAATATAGAACTTCTCGCTGAGAAGGTTGAGACACGCAGTGATTACGAACTGTTAAAGAAAGAAGGATATGACTATTTTCAAGGATATTTTTTCTCAAAGCCTGTTATCGTTTCGACTCATGATATCCCAACCTACTTTCTATCTTATATAGATCTCATTAAAAACCTTTCCATGACCGAACCAAATGTAGATGTGATTACTGAATTAATTGAAAGAGATTTATCACTCTCTTATAAACTATTAAAACTCATTAACTCACCTGCTTTACGTCCGAGAAATAAAATAAGCTCAATTAGACAAGCAATTGTTTTATTAGGTTTCACTGAATTACAGAAATGGGTGTATGTTCTTTCTATACGTGGATCGCTAATCGGGAAAAGTGAAATGTCTGATGAGGTTATTCGCACGAGCCTAACTAGAGCAAGATTATGTGAATCTATCAGCCGCTTGAAGAAAAACCCTTCGTCAGAAGCTGGCTATTTCATGACTGGAATGTTTTCTTTAATGGATTCCATCATAGGTACACCGATGGACAAAATAGTAAACAGCCTGCCTCTTAAAGAGGAAATTTGTCAGGCCCTTATTGGACATGACAACCAGTACAAACAGGTACTAGACTTGGCAATTGCCGTTGAACAAGGAAAGTGGGAAATCATATCTGAAAGATGCAGGACTTTTATGATTGATGAGAGTGAACTATTCACAGAGTATTTTAATGCTCTTAATTGGTCCAATGAGTTAATTCTTTTAGAAAAACATTAAAAATAAAAAGAGCCAATCCTGACTACATCAAGATTGACTCTTAATCACACTATCAAGTTATGGAGAATAGGGGGCTCGAACCCCTGACCTCAACGCTGCCAGCGTTGCGCTCTCCCAGCTGAGCTAATCCCCCGTATCTATTATAAAAATTATTATACAATTGAAGCACGAGGTAAATCAAGTGAAAAATTTTAAAAAATACAGCCCAATCTATTCGACCTGAAAATAGATTGAGCAGGTATATTATTTCACAAGAGTGCTTGCAGCCCTGGATAAGGCTTGTTTATTTTGTTCATCGAGAACCGCCACTTGTTTACTAGTTTCCTCCAGCTTAATATCAACCTTTTTTGCTTCCTCAATATGTTGCTGTATTAGTTCATTAACTTCTTCAAAAAGCGACTTTGTGCTAGTGATTTCACTCATCACTTTCGTTGAATAGTCCGTTTGCTCCTCAATTTTCACGATTACATCACCAACCTCTGATTCCACTTGATGAATAACCGATGAAATAAACTCAATACTATTCGAAGTATTTTTGCTTAAGTCAATACCTTCCTTAATTAATCCTGCACTTGTCGTAGTCGATTGCATCGTATCTTTAATGTCTTTCTGAATATTCTTTGTAAGGATGCTTATATTGTTTGTACTATCCGCTGTATTTTCAGCCAGTTTTCGTACCTCTTCTGCAACAACCGCAAAGCCTTTTCCGTGTTCACCAGCTCTGGCAGCCTCAATGGAAGCATTTAACGCAAGAAGATTCGTCTGATCTGCAATCTCCTTAATTACCTTCACGATCATCTCAATTTCCTTTGATCTGTCGTTTAATTGATTCATTTTCTGGTAAGTTTCACCGAGCTTGTCTCCCAATTGGGTAATAAGCTGTTCCACCTTATTTACTAAATCTTTTCCTTCATCCGATTTAGTAACCATTTCCCCAGCAGACTGTAATAGATTGCCGCCCTTTTGTGAAAGCTCTCTGCTATTAACCACTGAAAGCTGACTAATATGATTCACTTGATCAAAATGCTCTTTTATTTTAGCCACCATGTCCCCCATTACATAATGCTGACGATTGACAAGCTCATGTTGTTTAATGGTTTCGCTGAGCTCATCGTTGAAGCTTTCCAGAAACACTTCGAAAAAGGATTCTTTTTCTTGACACTCCGAATAAATTTTATCAAATTTCTCCTGTAACTCCCTTTTTTCTTCTTCAATTAACAATAAACGCTTCTTTGTAATTAGCATATTTATTCCCCTATCAATTTGAAGATAAATCCTTCCTTTGATCCAATATAGTAATTAGTATAACAAGTTGAATACACTTGAAAATTGATTAATATCAATATTTTTCAATTACATAATCAGTTATAAATATTATATAGTACTTTTGGTATATAAGAACGAGCATCAGTTTATATATATTGAACATTTCGTGAATAGATGGATTTTTAAAACTTAATAATAAAATTCATAAATAATATTATTATCGGTAAAATATTTTCGTCGTTACTTTTGTTAAGAAACTTTGAATTTATGACAATTTTGTTAAAATTCCTTAATTTATTTGCCTATTTCTGAAAATTTTGATATGTTTAGTGTGTAGTATATTTCGACAAATTTTTTAGTAAAGGGATATGACATATGAGAAAACAAATCATTAATATGCAAGCGTTAATTAATAATAATAAGAAGGAAATTCTATCGAATAAGAAAGAAATGGCTAAGATTGAAAAAAGAATCGATGATAAGCATTATAAGCAATTAAAGATGACAACTAACCTTTCCAACTAAAGTTTCATCAAATTTCGACAAAAACGAAAGCGGCCTCTTCTTTAGAGAGCCGCTTTCTTCTTTTAAAAAATTATCTTAAATACTATTCATTTTTAAAACAGATGCTATATTGAAAGCTGTATTTTCCACATTTTCTTCTGCATTTTGAAGTGCATCTTCCAAGTCTGTAACACCAGGAACAACACTAAAAAGAGCATCAATGCCATGCTGATAAACAATGCTGCTGTCTCTTGACACATTGCCGGCTACTCCAATAACTGGCACACCAAACGTCTTTGCGGTTTTTGCAACACCGATTGGGGTCTTCCCATAAATCGTCTGACTATCAATTTTACCTTCTCCTGTAATCACTAAATCTGCATCTTTAACTAGTTGAAGAAGATTTGTTGCACTAATTACAATGTCCACTCCTCGCTTCAATTCAGCAGGTAAAAATGCCAGCAAACCTCCCCCAAGCCCGCCTGCAGCACCTGATCCAGGAACAATCATAATATCTCTACCTAAATCTCTTTTAATAATGCCAGCATAATGCTCAAGATTCTGATCTAGCTGCACGACCATTTCGGGAGTCGCTCCTTTCTGAGGCCCAAAGATGGCTGATGCTCCTTTCTCACCTGTCAGTGGGTTATCGACGTCACATGCGACTTCGATTTTAGTATCTTTTAAACGAGAATCGATGGAAGAGATATCAATAGAATGCAAATCTGCGAGTGAACCGCCGCCTTCTCCTATTTCCTTCCCTTCCTTATTCAAAAAGCGCACACCTAAAGCCTTGGCCATCCCTGCACCGCCGTCATTCGTTGCACTGCCGCCAATTCCGATAATAATATGATTAACCCCATAATCAAGACAAGCGGCAATCAACTCACCTGTCCCTCTCGTGGTTGTTTTTAATGGATTTCGTTTATCTTTAGGAACAAGGTGTAAACCTGATGCAGCAGCCATCTCAATAACCGCTGTTTTTCCATCACCGAGAAGCCCGAAAAAGGCGTTCACAGGCTCCCCAAGAGGACCTTTTACTATTTTATTAATAATTTTCCCATCTGTTGCGTCAACAAGTGACTGAACCGTTCCTTCACCGCCATCTGCCATCGGTACTTTAATGTACTCACTATCTGGGAACACTCTTTTAAATCCATTTTCAATCGAAACAGCCACTTCAAGTGCTGTTAAGCTTTCTTTAAATGAATCAGGTGCGATAACGATTTTCATGCCTGCGTCCTCCTACACAAATAATTTAAATACACCAAAAACCAAAGTAGAAATAATAGCAATGGTCAATCCAACTAACGATTCGTATGGGATTAACTTCAATCGTTCATTAATTTCCATATTGACACTTCCTCCAGTTGCATGGAAAAAGCTTCCGTGAGGCAAATGGTCTAAAACTGTAGCACCAGCATGAATCATAGCTGCACCTGCTAATGAGGCTACGCCCATTTCTAAAATCGTAGTGCTAAACACCTGACTTGCAACCGCTGTACCAGCAGTAGTAGATGCTGTTGCTGCAGACATGAAGATACCTGAGATTGGTGCAAGTGCAAATGCAGGAAGTCCAAGTGTATTCAAGCTATCAATTAAGACATCCTTCAAACCAGAGTTTGAAATAATTCCTGCTAGTGTACCTGTTCCAAGAAGCATGATCGCAACACCCGTCATTTTCCCAAGACCTGATACTGCATACTCATTAATTTTTCTGCCTCTCCCCATTATAATTGCTCCGACAATTCCTCCTGCCGGCAGGGCAACCATTGGATCAATATTAATATCAAACAACGGTCTTAATGCTAAAAGAATGATTGTCACTAATGGTGCTGCAATCGCAGGCAAAAACAATGGCAGCTTTTCCCCTTCACGACTTTCAATTTCATCTACTTTAACAAAAGTTCCTTTATTTACGAGCTTTTTCGCAATTAAATAAGTAACGATTAGTCCGAAAATACCTGGGATTATTCCAGCAGCCATAATCGATGTTAAAGGAACGTTAAATGCATCTGATGCCGCAATCGCATTAGGATTTGGTGACATGATGTTTCCCGCTTTTCCTCCACCGATCATAGCAAGCAGGATAGCCATTTTAGAAATTCCAGCTCTGCTTGCCAGAGCTAATGCAATTGGAGCGACCGTGATGACAGCCACATCGACAAATACCCCTACAGCCGTTAGGATCATCGTCGCAATTGCTAAAGCCAGCAACGCCTTCGTCTCACCAAGTTTTCTTACAATCGTTTCCGCAATGACAGCTGCAGCACCCGATTCGATTAGTACACCTGCCAAAATACCAGCAGCTAAAATCCTTAAAACAGCGGGGATAATACCTTTAGCTCCCTCCATCATTAAGGTTACCGTATTCGTTATATCAACTCCGCCTACTAGGCCGCCGATTAAAGCACCGGCTATCATACCATAGGCTGGAGACACCTTTTTCAAAATCAAAACAATCGCAATCACTAGTGCAACAAGAGCACCTAAAGCGCTTACTTGAATATCCATGCTGATTCCTCCCTTCAACTTATACACCCATTGTAAGCGGTATCAAACATGAATACATTGGCTAAATCATTAAAAATAAAACGAGGAATACAATTATTTTTGTGCAAATGCACAAAAGTGTTAGGATGAAGATTTTATTCGTCCCTTTGTGACCGACAAATAAAGATATATTAAATCCTTTACCCTCCTAGGGTCCTTTCCTGTTAATTCCACTATTTTGTCTAGACGATAGCGAAGTGTATTGCGATGTATGTATAATTTACTGGTAATGGCGTTGATATCTCCATTCTCTTCAAGATAAGCTAAAAGAGTTTGGATCAGCTCTCCTTTTTTGTCATGTTTTTGCAATTGTTCATAATAAGGTCCAATCCATTCTCCTAACCCTAGAGATTCTGCTTGAGCAAGGAATACCGGAAGCTTATAATCATCATAAAAATAAACCTTTTTGTCTGGATCAAGTCTAGAACCGACTTCCAACGTTAATTCCGCTTGTCTATAAGCTTTTGAAACACCTTCAACAGAAGGATAATATTGACCTGCGCTTATTCTGCATAAGATCCCTTTATCTTTTTTAAGAAAAGATGCCCATTGATCCATTTTTTTCAATAGAGCTCCATGATCCCATTTTTGATCCTTCAATGTAATTGTTTTCAGGATAATTACATGCCCTGACATCATAACAATTAAATCCTGTTCATCAAGCTTCACCTTCATGGCTTTATACAATTTCGGTCTATTTTCTGTAGTAAAAATAATAGGCACACGCGGAATAGTTAAATCAATTTTGAGCCGGTGAATTCTATCAAAATAAAGTGAATCCAGTTCTTCCTTCCCATTTAGAAGCTGGATGATCAACTCTTCCTTCAGTCTTTCATCCCATTGAATTTCTTCTGTTAGTTCTGCCTGCTGCAAGATCATTTCGGCCGCCATTTTCACCAGTTCTCCAAAACTTCGAATTTCATCAGGATGACCTGTTATTCCAATAACACCAATAATATTTCCTCTAAACTTAATCGGTAGATTTACCCCTTCTTTTACACCTTGGAGATTTTCTGAATCATCCCGATTAATCTCGTATTCACACTGTTTTTCAATCACCCTTAAGGCCCCTTCGTGAACGGAGTCTATCCTGCTTTGATCACCAGAACCAATAATGATTCCTTTGTCATTCATAACATTAATATTTCGGTTGATGATTTTCATCGTTCGATTCACAATTTCCTGGGCCAATGATTTATTTAAATAGATCATCCTAAATCTCCCCTTTTAATCTGATAACCATCTTTCACTATACACCAATTTTTGATGAGAGAAGATAAGCAAAAAGACATCTCACCTTTGTGGATGTCTTTTTGCGGGTAAAGCATTATGGTGTTTTGGGATTCTGTTTAGTACTTTTAGGTTTTTTCGGTTTAAGATACAAGCCAAGCTCTTTCTTTTCCCTCGTCAATGACTTATAGAGTGAAAGCATCATCAAAATCATAATAAAGGAAAATGGAAAAGCTGCGGCTATCAGTGCATTTTGTAAAGCTTGCAGCCCTCCGCTATATAAAAGAATTAAAGCTACGGTTGATTGAGCTATCCCCCATGTGAATTTAACACGGTTTGGAGGGGTAAGCGAACCATACGTAGTTTGCATCCCCAGTACGAATGTAGCTGAGTCCGCTGACGTAATAAAGAAAGTACTCACAAGTAAAATCGCAATAATTGATAAAATCGCAGACCACGGTAATTCACCAAAAACAGCGAACAATACTTCCTCTGTAGCAAATTGAGATAAATCGATATTCCCCGCCTTTTGAATTTCAATAGCTGAAGTTCCAAAGACTGAGAACCAGAAAAAGCTAACAAGCGCAGGAAGCAATAAAACACCAATGATAAATTCGCGAATTGTTCTTCCTCTTGAAACACGCGCAATGAAAATACCAACAAATGGAGACCAAGAAATCCACCACGCCCAATAGAAAATCGTCCATCCATTGATCCACTCCCGGTGATCTTCGTTGAGTGGAGCAATTCGGAAACTCATGCGAACAATATTCTGTATGTATCCGCCAATTGAATCAGTGAACATATCCAGAATGAGCACAGTAGGTCCGACGATGAAGAGTAACAAAAGCAAAGCAACTGCTAAAACCATATTTGCATTACTTAAAATCTTAATTCCCTTTCCTAAGCCAGTAGAAGCTGAAATCATAAAAAGAACCGTAACAACAGCGACAATGATAAATTGAACAAAGAAACTCACAGGAATCCCGAATAAGTACGATAATCCACCATTAATTTGAGCTGCACCAAATCCTAATGTTGTCGCAACACCAATAACAGTTGCAAACACCGCTAAAACATCGACAACCGTTCCCCATACTCCGTCCATACTTTTTCCTAAAACAGGTTTTAACGTGGCTGAAATCAATCCTGGTTCATCATGACGGAATTGAAAGTAGGCCAGCGCAAGCGCAACAATGGCATATATCCCCCAAGCATGTATCCCCCAATGGAAAAATGTGTAGCGCAAGGCTTCTTTGTATGCCTCATTTGTTCCTGGCTCCGCAAGAGGAGGTGCCATAAAGTGAGAAAGCGGTTCAGCTGCTCCCCAAAAAACTAATCCAATTCCCATACCTGCACTAAAGAGCATCGCAAACCAACTCATTCTAGTGAATTCAGGTTTCTCATCAGGTTTTCCCAGTCTAATGGCCCCAACAGGACTAAAAATTAGAAATAAGCAAAAAAGGACAATAATCGTAACTAAAATTAAATAATACCAACCAAAGGATGACGTTAAGAATGTCTGTATGTTTCCGGTTGCCTCTTCAAAACCTTCTGGAGCTGCCACCCCAAAAATAACTGAAGCAAGTACAAGTGCAACCGTTATCCAGAATACGTTCGAAATCTTTTTCATTGTACGTTCCTTTCCATAAAACTTAATAATTTTTTTGAACTGATAAATTTGTTTTTATTTAGCTCTGATTCATATGTCCCCCTTATTTTGTAAAAGAAAGGTGGAAATTATGTTAGTGATTTCAAGGTTTTACTTTAATGAATGAAAAGAGCGGGCATTTAATAGGTATGTACGCATACATTCGCTTTGTTACATCACAACCGCGGCGAGTTAAAACTTGTAATATCAGCTTGCTGATCATTTATTTTTAAAAGAACCATCGTTATATCGTCCTTTTGAGGAAGTCCTTCTGTAAACTCAATGATGGAATCCATTACACATTTCTCTAATTCTCCAACATCTTTTTCTATATGCCTTATAAGTGTTTGAATCAGGCGTTTCAATTGATATTGTTCACCTTCTTGATTCATTGCTTCGATGATTCCATCAGTGTAAAAGAAAATAGTATCCAGACTATCTAATTTTACAGATTCTTCTTCATATTCTTGATTCGGCAGGCCACCTACCATAATCCCTTTTACCTTAGGAAGTTCATTGATTTCATGGCTCTTTCCTCTAATAAAAAGAGGAAGGTGATGCCCAGCATTAGCATAGCTAAATATCCCTGTTTGCGGGTCCCAATCTGCACAAAATAAGGTAACAAAGGAACGCAATGTTCTTAGATCTTCATAAATAGCCTGATTCATCGCTGTTAATGTTTCACCAGGTCCTTGCGTACTTTCTGCCGCACTGCGAAACGCTCCTCTAGTTAAAATCATCAGCATGGCAGCTGGAATCCCCTTGCCCATTACATCGCCGATCACAATCCGAATTTTTCCATTCACTAATGGATAAAAGTCATAATAATCTCCGCCAATTAACCTTGCGGGAAGAGTATTCCCAGATACTTCGCCCCCCTCGAATGTCGGTGTTTTTCCATTTAAAAGCTTCGTTTGGATATTCCTAGCGATGTTAATTTCCCGTTGCAATGTTTTATCAATTAATTGCTGCTCATCTTGTGTGTTTCTAACTGTAAGATTGTCTAAAATCATCACACACCCTCCAATTGGAGGGTATTCAAAATCTGATAAAGTCCGACTGTTTCAAACACTTCATTTGTCAGTTCATCAACACCCTGAAGTTCAAGCCTAAACTGTTTCTCTTGAGACAGATAGATCGCATTCATGATGGAACCAATGCCGGTAGAATCAATAAATTCTAATTTACTAAAATCAATCACAAGTGTTTTAACCGTTCCTATGTTTTCTAAATAATCATCTATTACACCACTTGTTGAAATATCCAATACCCCTTGAAGCGTAAAGATAGTAGTCAAACCTTGTATTTCTTTTTTAACTTTTAGACTCAACTAATTTCCCTCCCCTTTATAGCTTAAAATTACTCATTCTCTCGAGCATTGTATTTGAAATAAAAGATAATTCTCTCGATTGTTCATACAAAGATTGCAGTAAATCTGATAGTGTAATCGTAATATTTGTTGTAGCAGCGGTATATTGATTAGCCCTTTCTCGCATCTTACCCATGCTCTCTAAAATATCCTGAACATTTTCATCATGATTATATGGAATCAATGTCATTTCAACTTTTTTTAAATAATCATTTATTTCATCTAATTGTTCTCTGGCATCTATCGTTATTTCTGTTGATAGTTCGTAAATTCTTTCTAAGGAGTCGGATGCCTCAGACTCTAATTCCTCTGAAAGGACTTGCGTTTTTACTGCTTGCTCCTGAGTATCCTTTATAAACTTGTTTATATTATCTACCATGATATTCGTAGTAACAGAAAGCGAAGAAAGTTCACCCGCATTAAGGACTTGACTCTTTACCGTTAAATCTCCCGTTTCCAGTATTCTTATCTGTTTTATAATTTTCTTGATATTTTCATAGATTTTATCAAAAAATTTAATCGTCATTATAGAAAGAACAATTAGTGACACAAAACTTGAAATTACCAAAATAATTGAGTGACGGTAAATTTGGCCTGTCACTTGGTTGTAATCCATGGAAATATATATCACTTGTCCATTCTCCACTTGTAAATATAACTTCAGTACTTTTTCACCATTTATTTTTTGTATACTTTTCTCTTTCCCTTTTTCACCAAGCTTTTTGATCATTTCTATATCCTCCTCTGATAAAAACCCTAAAGGAGGAGCGTTTTGCTTCTCTAAATCGGTATTCTGAAATTCTTTTAAATCAATGACAGTGATATCATGAATAAACGTATGATCTCTTTCCATTTTTTGAATCCAAAAATTCAAGCCAACTTCATCGGTAAATCCATATGATTCCTGTGCTTCAAAATACGCGTTGATACCATGTACAATAATCGTTGACCATGTTTCCAGTTCATGCTTCACTTGCATATTAATAAAATATAATTGCAGACTCCCTGAAATGATTGTGATGATCATTAGAACCGTTAACATTCTAATGATAAATTTCGTTCTCAAAGATGAGATTCTTAATTTCAAAGTAAAATCCCCTTTCCCCCATATATCATTTTGCTCATTGGTGAAGAGTTACTTTGTGATCCTTCCTCGGTCCATTCGGCGGTGTTTATCATTTCTTTAAAATACTGACAGAACTCAGTATTTCTTCACTTTTCCGCGTCCCAAGATCGAATATTAGAATGAGAGTGGATCCTTTTGGAGAAGTGTATAACAAGATTTGTTTTGCCATTTTCCTCATGATCGTAAACCCTTGCCCCATCGATCTTTTCGTTGAATACCCTGATAAAAGAATTTTCTTAGGTAAATCTTCAAGAGGAAATCCCGGTCCTTTATCTTGAATAACAAAAAGCAGTTCATTTTGTTCGTCATTTTCTATCAGTATCAATTGGCCTTCTTCAGCATGCTTGATCGTATTCGTAATCGCTTCAGAAAGTGCTAATAACCAGCTCATCATCTTAGCATTGGCGAGCCCCTTCTTTTCCAGTACTTTTTGAACAGAATTTCGAGTTTTGGGAATATCTGATCTCTCCTTTATCGTGCCGTTGCAGAGAATATTTCCTGTTAAATATGCTGTTGCTTCTCTTTCTGAAATGAGCATAAACTGACCTTGAGTAGCAGCGAACATAACATCGCGATAAATTCTCCACTCATTTTGTTTTTCTTCCGATAAATGAATTTTTTCGTGTTCCATTGCCAAAGTAGATTGTAAAAAAAGATCTCTCCTATGTACCTCATAAACCTTCATCATTGCATTTTGTATTTTGATATGAATATCCAGGTCCATGATTTTCTTTTGAATATCTTCATTTCGTTTATTCCATTCCAACATTTGTTGTGACAGATAAAGGATAAGTTCATTTTCATTTTCAAAATTAACTTGAGAAAATGATACGTTCTTTAATGAAGAATAAAATAATTTATCCCATTCTAACGATTCCAACCCAAGATATTGGCCTATTTTCTTAGCGAGATATCCTCGATTAGTTTTATAGATCAATTCTTTGTAGGAAACATCTAACGGCGGAGACGGTAGCTCAATATATTTTGTCTCAGTGGATTTCTTATACTTACTAAAAAGCCGTCTCAACGGTCCTAAGCCTCCTTAAAAACCTTTTTGTAATAAGAGGAAAAACTCACCAATAATTTTTGGAGAGTTTTCCCTAAAAGTTATCACCTTAAATTAATTTAACGATAAATAAACTTTTTCTCTCAAGATTTCATCAAGTTGAAGGATTTCAAAAACCTCTCTTACCATAGGTTGTATTTTCTTTATTTTGATCTGAACATCCTCTTGGTTGTTTTTTAGTGAATCAATCAGATTCAGCAATAGACCAATACCAGTCGAATCCACAAACGGAACTCCATCAAAATCTAACTCAACACAAGCAAAATTCATTAATGCTGGGATAATTTCATCTTCAATTAATTCTGAGACCTCTATATCAAAATCCCCATTAAATTGAACTGAAACAGATTGATCTATTTTGTCTAATTTGTATGTAAACATTCCTATAGCTCCTCTTCCTAAGGTTAAAAGACTAATCTTGCATTTTCGTCTAACCTAGCATTGATGTTCCTGCACTCCTCCTGAAATGTATGCTTTACTTTTCCTATTTGAATTACCGTGCCTTCTCTAGCCAGGTCCATTCTAATCTTCCCATCACTAGGCACAATAATTTTATTCATAACACCACCTTCTGAGCCGGATTCCCTAATGTTCACTCCCTGTGCAGAATAGATTTCTCCCCCTCGAAAGACACCGTTAATATCGACAACTCCGCCAGCGTGAATTTTGGAATTATAGCACCCTTGTCCACTAATACGGACATCTCCGCCAGAATAGATATGGCTATTTAGTGCATAGCTTAGGTGTATAAAGCAGTCCTTGTCTTGATCCTCAGCATATTGTCCTATCATTTCTGCTAAATTCTTCTCCAAAGCGATCATACTGTCAAAAGAATGATATTCATTCATGACTGTAGAAAAAAAGCACGATTTCAATTGTCCTGCTAGGGCTAGCCATTGATGATCTAAAAGATGATTTCCTTTTTGGCTCAAAGAGATAAACTGTTTCACACTTGTACCTAATAATTTAAACTTCTTTTCTATCAAGATTTTTATGAGAGGAAGCAGTCCTTTCTTGCCATGATCTGTCATTTTTAGAGCTGGCAAGTTCATTAACTGTTCTATCGTTAAGATCATCTTTTTCATCTCTTCTTGAATATTTCTTAGTAGATAAACCATTTGTGAGGCAAAAATATTTTGTTTTCCAGCTGAAATCATACTGCCAATTGCATTTCCGCGAATGACAACATTCGTATTAGACGAGACCGATGCAGAATAGACATTTTTAAAAATCTCAACATTTCCTTCTGCTTCTACCATCATTCCATCCTCTACATTTCCAAGCACATCAATGTCACCTTTAAAACGGATATTTCCAGATGAAATATTCACTTCACCGCGATGAACTAATTTTTCAATAATCGAGACCTTTGCCATTAACCCATTTTGTTCAAAAAAGGGACGCCCCTTTTCTGTTGCAACCAGCTTGTTTTGACTTTCTAAAAAGGTAATCCCTTTTCCACACTGAACAACAAGAGGATAGGTCTGTTTCGGAGGAATCGGTTCGTTTGTAACTGTATACCCTGGTATCCCTGGAACAGGCTGATGGATCTTAGCGACTACTTGGCCCTTTTGTACAGTAGGGATCACTTGAATATCTCGGAAATCCACTGTACCGTTTGCACGTTCTTTTAAACCCATTTTCTTTTCGGTTTCTACAATGAGCTCAATTCTGCCATTTTTACCTTCTTTAGGACTTACCCCGCTGGCAATTGTAAATGTCCCTGGTGTATCCGTATTAACAGCTTTCATAATTTCACTGTGATTAAAACCGTGGATCACCCTTAATTCATTTAGTGCTTGCAGTATTTCTTTATACTCTAAGTCATTTATAATCTCGACAGTCTCTTCAGCTTCCAAAACAATATGATAATCCGGTTCAATGTCCTTTATTTTGCTTGTCTTTTTCATCCCAGGTTCGATATGCAAGTAGACATTTAACTTCTCGGAATCCATCGTTATATTCCATATGGTATCTTTACTATCATCCTGTGTTTGAATTTCAAATCTGTCTTCTTTTGTAGCAATGGTTGAAAGCGCAATTTGTTCATTATTCTTTAAAAGCTTGATTCCATTGCCAACAGAAATTGTCGGATAGTGAAGCTCTGACGGCTGACAGTAAATCTGACCTTCCTTAACCCATACCTTCCCACCAAGCTGTTCATCAGGGCGATGTTCATCGGCCTTGGCGTTCATTGAGACAAGTTCGACCTTTTTATCTGCCAATCCCAAATTGTCGACAACCTTCTCAATCACAGCGAGATCCACTGACATCGAAGCACTTTCACGATGGGTACTATTTGCTTTGATTTTCGTTAATTTTACTACTGCCTGTCTTGACCTTAACTGCAAAAATCCTTTAGTTTCTTTCTGAATGATTTCGATGGCGGCTTCCTCTTTACCGATCCCTAACAAATCCAGTCCGAGTTCTATTGCTTCCCTAACATTTTTTCCTTTTGAAAGAATCGTTTGTTCCATTTCCCTTCACCATTCCTTGTAATATAGAAACTCACGTTAATATTTATAATCGTTATAAAAGATAGATCAGATTATTTAAAACTCCATTTTCCAAGTTAGCTTGTCTGTAAACACATTATCCTTTAACTTCCATATCCAGGGTATCACCTAGTATTCCCATTCTCACAATTAGGACAGATTAGGAGTCTATTCCCATTGTATTCCTAGTCCACTTTTTACTAGAATTTAAGCAAGCCTAATGAACATCATTATGATAAAATAAGAATCCCTAAAGAAATTTAAGGCTTAGTACAATTTGGGATGTGAAAAAGTGAATAATAATAAAATTTGGCTCCTCAGCATTAGCATGACCATTTTTATCGAAGTAATCATATTCTTTAATATTGATAGTTGGAAGGTACCGTTCGTCTTTTACCTGCTGCCGTTATTATCATTGATTCCTATTTTTACGGCAGATAGTAAACTAAAAAGACTAGTAGATAATCGTAATAAAGATGTTCAGGCATTAACCGGCAGAATCAATTTATTAGAAGAGAAACTAGAGGATTATCAATATTTCGAAAAAGAATATCGGAACATTTTGGATCAAAATCAAGGTTATATATTCTCATACAATACGGATGATCAAAGAGGGTTTATATCCAGCGAATTTAAGCAGGAAACTGAAATGACGATAGAAGATTTCGCTCTCTCCTTAAAAGCGATCGAAGAAAATATTCATGAAGAAGATAGAGCCCGATACTTAAAAAAGAAACAACAATGGATGGCAGGTGTACCTGTAAACATTGAATTTAGAATGATACTAGGAGAAGAACAAATTCACTGGAAAGAGCTGCGAGCCTCTTCCAAGATGACAGAATCCGGGGAAGGCAAAAATATTACTGGGATGATAATTGATATCACAGATAGAAAAGTGAAGGAAGAAAGATTGTCACAAATGGCATTCTATGACAGTCTGACCGACCTCCCAAATCGATCGATGCTGAAAAGTCATTTAAAGAAAGCACTATCTCGTGCAAGGCGTAAAGAACATGAAGTAGACATCATGTTCATTGATTTGGATGGCTTTAAAAGTATTAACGACACTTTAGGTCATGATGTAGGGGATTCCCTGCTGAAACAAGTCGCTGAACGCTTAATCGAAACTGTTCGTGAGGAAGATTTAATTTCGAGACTGGGCGGCGACGAATTTATCGTCGTATTTGAAGAAACAAATAAGGAAGAAATAAGCGGCATTGCTGAACGAATCCTGCAAAGTATCTCGACTCCCTTCCTTATTGACGATAACAATGTTACTGTTACGCCAAGTATTGGAATCGCTATCTATCCAGATAATGGATCAGATATCGAAGCATTAGTTAGAAATGCAGACAAAGCCATGTATTATGTTAAATCAAAAGGAAAAGGCCACTATGAATTCTACAGCACTGATTTGGATGATATCGTTCCAAAGAAGTCACTTTTCGACAAGGTTTTAAGTTTATTTCAAAAATAATACAAAAAAAGCTTACTCTCTTTCCATCCGAGAGTAAGCTTTTTTATATTAATCTATAATACGGTTGACTCGCCCATTAAATTTTTGTTTCCAGTATCCTGATGACATATCTGCAATCGCAACACCCGTTGAACTTTGAGAGCCAATGAACTTGCCACCGCCTACATAAATCCCAACATGTCCATCTCTTTTATACGTATCAAAGAATACAAGATCTCCTGGTCGCATTTCACCAACAGAAACGCGCTTCCCTTGACCTTTCAATGCATCTGTACTTGCACCAACTTTAATTCCTGCTTGTGAAAATGCATAATGCACAAAACCAGAACAATCAAAACGGCCATTGGCAATGTCATATGAATTTCTTCCACCGCCAAATACATATACGGAATTTCCGATGTATTTATAGCCTGCTTTGATAACATCATTCACATTTCCGCTGTAAGTTGCAGCTGTATATGTATAATTTGCTCCGCTAGTACTTTTAGCACCAGATACAGAAGATACGGAAGATACAGAAGCTTGAGCTGCAATTAATTGTCTTAACTTTTCTGCTTCTAAATCACTTTTCTCAGCTGTTAATGCTTGAATCTTCTCTTCTAACTCTACTTTTAGCGCATCATTTTGCTCTTTTTGCTCCGTCATTAGAGCCTTCATACCTTCAAGTTCTTCCATCATGCTGTTAAGATTGGCCAGCTTATCCTTTACAGCATTTTGCTTCTGCTCAACTTCCGCTTTGTCTGCTTCATGCTTATTAATTAACTCTTTATCTGCATTTGCAATTTGCGCAACGGCGAACGCACGATCAATAAAATCACTGAAATCCTCAGATCCAAGTAAAACCTCGATGTAGCTTACGGTTCCACCAGTTTCCTGATAGGATTGAGCTCTCAATTTTAGGACATCCGTTCTTTTCGCAATGGTTTCTTTTAATACACTAATTTCTGCTTCTAATACTTTTACTTCATTTTGTGTCGCTTCTATATCTTTTTCAGTCTTTGCTATTAAATTATTATTATCTTCTAAAGCTTTTTCAACACGTTGGATTTGCTGTGCCAACTCCGTTAGTTCACTTTGAGCTTTAGTAATATCTTGTGTTAATTCTTGAATTTGGGTATTTACATCCTCCGCACTTGCTGTTGGAATCCCTACTAAACTACCTACCCCAAGTAGAATTGTTGTGTTAAGCACTAATAATTTCTTCTTAATCATTCTTAATCCTCCGACTGCCATATGTACTTATATGAAATAAGTATGAGATTATTACACTTTCAAGAATATATTATTCATCTACTTGAATCTGACAAAATCTAATCTAAAAATACAAATTTCTTAATTTCTTTTTTCTCTACTCTAGTACTATAGCAGGCAATGATAACAAAAAGATTATAATAATATTACATTTATATTTCAATTTCGGTACCAGGTACCGCTCGTGGACAGATAACTTGATTTTGTCTTTGTGGGGAGGACAGTTTTTAGGTATATTTTCACTTTATTTTTAATATTTGTTAATTTGCCACGAATTCGACTTATTTCGTGCTATTTGACAATATTTTTTCTAATTGCGATTGACAATTTTTGAAATATTTTATAATTTATGTAGGTATTTAGATGCGTATTCTTCAAAGTGTATTTTTATGCAATTAGTACTACATTCATAGTGTTAACCAGATTCATTAGCTAGCATGATACATCGCATTACATGATCTTTATCCACTACTAGTTTTTTTACCAAATCCATCATCCATCATGATTCTTTATCAGACCATCCTTACCATTCCAAAAGAAGCAACAAAAATTAGCTGAAGGGAAGAGAGTACAATGAAAAGCATCCAAACAAAATTAATGATTCTTGTTACGTCCCTCATTATATTAGTGTCGCTAGGTGAAGGTATCGTTAATATGTTTCTTACTAGAACTGCATTGGAAAACCAAGCGATGCAAAGTTTACAACTTCAAACAGAAGAATTAAACAATCTGCTGAGTGAATCAGAAAAGTCAGTAGATTTATTAAGAGAACAAGCACTTGATTCTTATGACAACAACATCCGAAATCAAGTTGAAAATGCGATTAGCTTAGTGAACTCCTTTTATCAACAAACTCAGGATGGAATTCTTACGGAAACAAAAGCCAAGTCAGAGGCGCTGCGCAGCCTTAGAAACATTGTCTATGGTGAAAACGGTTACTTCTGGATTGATGATACAGAGTATAACCTTGTCCTTCTTCCTCCTTCTCCTCAACAAGAGGGCATATACCGCGGGAACGCAACCGATCAAAATGGTACGCAGTATGCAAAGCTATTTGTTGATGGAGCCTTACAGGGCAATGATAATTTTGTTGATTACTATTTTCCAAAACCAGGGGATGACACAATAGCCTATCAAAAACGCGGATATACGAAATTATTCGAACCATGGGGATGGGTCATCGGAACAGGGAACTATGTGGATGATATTGAAGCCGCTATTAGCCAATACGAGGAGGAAATGAAAGAGAATATTAATGCCAGCGTAACCAAACTAGGAGAACACGGAGGAGCAGGAGTCCTTTCTGCCGATGGTATTCTGCAATACTTTAATGACCCTAAAGCAATCGGAACGAAAATTGAAGTAGTTGACCTTCAAAATGGTGAAGATGTTGTTAAAAAAATAGTTGAAACAAAAAATGATTTTCTAACTTACGAGATTCAAAATCCAATCACGGGTCAAACGCAAAAAGAAATTTCATATGTCCATTATGATGAGGACCAAAACCGTTTTGTCTTTATTTCAAAAGCAGAGGAGCATATCTATCAAGGTGCTTCTAAATCTGTTTTTAATACCATTATCGTCATTGTAATCGGGGTTATCCTTGCATTCGCAGCTACCTACTATGCCGCTAGGGGGTTCGCACGTCCCATCTTACAAATACAAAGAGTCAGCGAAGAAATTAGCAGCGGCAACCTAAGCGTTCCAAAATTAACATTAAAATCAAAAGATGAAATAGGCAGACTGGCCCAAAGTACCAACATTATGATTGAAAAAGTGAAAGAAATGATCATGCAAGCTGCAGATATCTCCAGGAAAGTCTCTTCCTCCAGTGAAGAACTTACTGCTTCTGCAAACGAAATGAGAGATAGCATCGAACAAGTATCTGCTACTAGTGAGGAAATTGCCAGCGGGGCCACTTCTCAGGCTAGTGATGCGACAGAGACGTTAGAAAAAGTAAGATCGGCAGCAGAACAAATGGAGATGATGACAAGTTTTACTTTTGAAATGAAACAGAATTCAGATAAAGCAAACCTTGCCTCTCAGCATGGTCTGAAAAGTGTTGATCAGTCGATGCAGCAAATTCAAATGATTGAAGAAAGAGTTTCCGAGACTGCTCGCGTCATACAATCCTTAAGTGAAAAATCAAAGGATATTAACCACATTTTATCTGTGATTCATGACATTTCAAACCAAACGAACTTACTTGCCCTTAATGCTGCGATTGAGGCAGCACGTGCTGGTGAACACGGGAAAGGATTTGCGGTTGTAGCTGATGAAGTTCGAAAGCTTGCTGAGGAAACATCCTCTTCTACAAAGCAAATTTTTGAAATCATAACTGCAGTTGAAAACGAGTCTGAACAGGCGGGACAGTCTATGGCAGCGATGGTTAGCGAAGTAAATGTCGGAATGACAGTCATAGAGGGAAATAAAGACGCTTTTCATGAAATTAGAGAAGCAATCAGTCAGTTAACAGAACGCATTATGGAAGTGACTATTTTAACAGAAAAGAACGCTGATAACATGACGGATATATTAAAGCTTGTTGAAAACATTGCAGCCGTCACAGAGGAGTCTTCTGCAGGCACAGAACAATTATCGGCAACTATGGAAGAGCAGAATGCTTCCGTTCAACAAATCAGCTCAATGGCGTCAGAACTCTCTAGTCTAGTCGATGAATTAAACAAGACGATTTCCAAATTCAACTATTAATAGGGATGAAAGTCTAAAAAGAAAGGCTGCCACACGGCAGCCTTTCTCATATAGTAGATTAATTACTTTTTATACTTTCACTATAAGCACTGACACTTTCAAGTAATACTTTTACAAAATCATTCCCTGTCCTGATATCAGAACGATTGAGAATAAATGTTTTTGCAGCTGTCAGACAGATTTTCTCTGCTAAAACGCGGTCGTTATCATCCGTAATTGAAGTAATGTCCTTCACCTTCGCAAGCCCAATGATTCTGCGCGATAACTCAAGTCCCGTTACTGCAGCAGTATCTTCAAGAATTGAATTCAAGTAAACTTCTTTAAAGCCTGGATATTTTGCAGTTCTCTCTGTTGCCTTCTCATCCCATAGTTTTAAGAATTTATCCGTAAACAACTGTACTACATCTGAAATTGTATTTTTCAAGTATAGCAGATAATCCTCTTTCTTCTCTTGATCCTCAATCACAAAGTTTGAACTCACATAAGCAAAGATCAAGTTGGCAATTACGTTGCCAATATCATAGCCCGCAGGTCCATAAAAGGCGAACTCAGGGTCGATAATTTTAGTAGAATCCTTCTTGATAAAAATCGATCCAGTATGAAGATCGCCATGTATCAAGCTTTGCGCCTTTGTCATGAACTCAAACTTAAGCTTAGCTGTTTCCAATGCTAATTTTTGATCATTCCAGAACTCTTCAACAACGAATTCTTTCGTCCCAGGAAACACTTCATTTTGTTCACAATCATAAAACGGTTCTGTGTACACTAAATCTTCAGATATCTCACAAAGCTCAGGATTGATAAATTGCTTTACCAAATCCTTTTTATCCTTATGCTCTAACACCACATCTGAAGTTAGCAGCAATGTATTCGCAAGGAAAGTAGAAATATGATCAGCGAACAACGGAAACTTTTGATGCTTCAACAGTGCTGAACGCATAATTTCATGGTCCGATAAATCATCCATCACACAGCAATTCATAATAGGATCATAGGAATATACTTCAGGAACAAATCCTGGAGCCAGTTCCCCTTTCAGCTTTAAGATGTCACTTTCAATTCGGTTACGATCGGGTGACAGCTTAAATGCATCCGAAATCCGCGCTACCGGCCCTGCCTGCTTAATAATAATTGATTTACCGCTCTTCTCATCCACGACTCTAAACACATAGTTTAGATTTCCATCCCCGATCTCCCGGCATGTCAGTTCAGCATTTTTATCGAAAAAATCCAGCTTTGTTCTGATATAATCCACTGCATCTTGTTCACTCATTGTAAAGTAAGCCGAAGTAAAGTCCTTCATCCTGTATCCCCTCCACTTATTTCTGTTTATAATACGTAAGCCCTAATGCAAATGCCAATACGGCCCCTTTTACAATATCCATGGCATAATAGGGAACGGACATCATCACAAGTCCATTTGATAGTATCCCTATAAGAATAGCACCGACAAATGTTCCAAACGCATTTGGCTTTCCAGCTCCAAGCACAGAAAACCCAATGAAAGCAGCCGCTACTGCGTCCATCAAATAAGGAGAACCAGCGTTGATTTCTGCTGTCATGACCCTTGACGCCAGCACCATTCCGCCGATTGCTGCAAGAACCGCTGACAATAAATAAGCGATTGTTTTATATTTATTTACCGGAATTCCTGATAGTCGTGCAGCTTCCTTATTTCCGCCAATGATATACATATAACGGCCATGTTTTGTGTAAGTAAGAAAAATATGAACCACAATGACAACCACTAGCATGACGACAATAATCCACGGAACCTGTCCCATTTTTACAAACAGAGGACTAATCACACCTGTCGCATATGACCCATCTGGCATGACCATATTTTCAGAAACGGTTGCCCCCTTTGTGTAGGTCAAAGCAATTCCTTGGATGATAAACATCGTAGCTAATGTAGTTAACATGTCTGGAATTCTTAACTTCACAATTAACAGTGAATTAATTAAGCCAATCAGTATGGCAGCCGCAAGTACGACAAGTATCGCCACAAACATATTTTGCGAATACCAGACGAACATAGAAATCACCACAGCATTTGCTACCGAGGCTGTGGAACCAACGGATAAATCGAATCCATTCACAGATAAAGAAATCGTCACTCCAATTGCGATGATCGTTACAATTGAAATGGATCGTAAAATATTAATTAAGTTATTGCCATCTATAAAAGCTGGGTTAGCCCAAGTAAAAATCAAAATTAGCAGTGCAATCGTTAAAATCGTGCCGTATTTATAAAAAAAGTCAAATAGTTTAAAAGGTTTCTTTACTAATTGTTTTTCTACTGTGGAGGCTTCTGGTTTTGTCATGTCTATTTTCCTCCTGTTGAATAAAATAAAATTTCTGCTTCATTGGTTGTTTTTGTTTCCATCTCTTTTACAATTTCTCCGTCATAAATAACACATAATCTGTCTGTCATTCCAAGAATATCTGTTAATTCGCTAGAGGCGTAAATGACCCCTTTTCCTTGGTCCGCTAATGCTGTGATCAGATCGAAAATCTCTCTCTTCGCCCCCACATCAACGCCCTTTGTCGGTTCATCAAAAATATAAATATCTGCATCAGTTTCGATACACTTTCCAATTACTACTTTTTGCTGATTTCCACCAGATAAATTCGCCACTTTAGTCTCAGACGAAGGAGTTTTTATGGCGAGCTGTTCAATCATTCTTTCGGCTTCCCTCTTCTCATGCTTGAAGTTTAAAAAGCCGCCCATTTGAGAGAATTTCTTTAAATTCGACATGCTTAAATTAGATGAAACAGATTCAGTTACCACCAAACCCTCTTTTCGTCTTTCTTCGGGAATAAGAACGATTCCTTGTCTAACCGCGTCATAAGGTGAAGATATTTTCACTTTCTTTCCGTTGATAAAAATTTCGCCGGAAACTGTGTCTGCTTCTCCGAATAGAGCTTTACATATTTCCGTTTTACCCGCACCTACAAGGCCGGCCAGTCCTAAAATTTCGCCCCTTTTTACATGTAAATCGAGATGATCGATCATGTTTCCATCAGATAATCCTTTTACTTCAAGGATATGTTCTCCATGTGAAGAAGACCTTTCAGGATATTGATCCGCCAGCGGTTTTCCCAGCATTTTTTCGACAACTTGGTTTGGTGAAGTTTCTGACACTTTTTCACTCATGACAGACTCACCATTTCTCATCACCATAATTTCCTCACAGATTTCAAACAGTTCTGGCAATCGATGGGAAATGAATATTATGGCCACACCTTGTTTTTTGAGCAACCCTATCAGCCGAAATAACTCTTCTGTTTCAGTTTGACTAAGAGGCGCAGTTGGTTCATCCAATATCAGACACTTACAAGAATCCGAAACAGCCCGTGCTATCAGAACCATTTGCTTTTGTGCGAGTGTCAATTCGCTGATCGATTTTGTTGTAGGGATATTCACATGAAGGCTGGCGAGGATTTCTGCAGCCTTTTCATGGATACTCTTCCAATGAATAAACTGTTTTTTACCCATCCCGTGAACCATGCTTTCAAGCATGATGTTTTCTCCAACAGATAAAGAAGGAATAAGGGCAGTGTCAACTTCCTGATATACCATTTGAATGCCGAGCTGCTTTGCGTCCTTCGGTGTCCGTATGGTTACCTTCTCCCCATGCAGATAAATTTCACCGCTATAATGATCATAGGCCCCTGAAAGAACCTTCATTAGCGTTGATTTTCCTGCTCCGTTTGCTCCAATTAAAGCATGAGCTTTCCCTTCTTCAACTAGGAAACTAACATTTTTTAATGCGGCCACGCCGGGGAAGTGGATGGATATATTGTTCATTTGAATCATGTATTTGCCTTCCTTCCTAGTGGCTTTTTGCAGCCTTGCTTTCTAATTGGCTCTTTTTATTTCTATTGTTCACGAATCCGCGCCGTGATGACCCTTTCCACATGCTGTTATTCATCTCAGAAAAAAGGCACGTTCTAAGGACCCATCACTCTGCTAGTATTTAATTAATACATTATTTGTTTTTCATAGACATTTCATTAAAGAAGAAATCGGTACGCTGACCGATTTCTCTTAACAAAGAACTTTTTTATTTTTGATAATGTTCTTTCAACGTCTTCATCCAGTCTTCTTCAAAATCTGTTGATTCTCCCCAGCCTGCTACAACTTTTGATAAGTTGACCATGTTGATTGGTTCTTCAGAAGAAGCTAGTTCTTCCTGTGAAATTAAGCTTGCGTCAAGTGCGTATTCCTGCGGCGTTTCTTCACCAGCTAATTTCTTAGCCAAAATTCTCATATTTACTTTACCAATCAAAGCAGGGTCAACCGCTGCTGTATACTTCCAAGTGCTTCCTTCTTCTTGCATCAATTGTAAATCTGCATTCGAAACATCAATTCCATAGATTTTAATTTCATCACGACCTGCTTCTTTTAACGCACGAACTGCCCCTGTAGCAAAAGCATCCCAGGTTGCGAAAATCGCATCCAGTTCACCTTCTGGGTACTTTTTTAGCATTGCTGCGACAGCATTCTGTGTATCAACAGACGTATTAGCAGATGCTACACCAAAACGGTCAATTTCTTTAATTCCTGGGTTGTTCTTCAATGCTTCTTCATACACAGCATTACGGCGAACCATCGGCGGAAATCCATCTACCCAAAGGTAAGCAATTTTTGCTTCACCATTAAAATCATTAATAAGCTGATCCAATGCTAATTTCGCAAGCGCTTGGTCATCTTGAGCAGTCAACGTAACCCCTTCAACTTCTTTTAAACCATCAATCGAATCAAACGTCACAACTTTCTTATCTTTTTCTACAAGATCCTTAACAGCATCAACTGTCGCCGCATCGTCACCGTGTGAAATGATGACACCATCATAATCTTGAGTGGAAGCTTGAGCAATCGCATCGTGGAACTTAGCGGTATCCCCATTTGCAGTAAAAGTATCTACTGTAAATCCTAGTTCCTCGCCCTCTTTTTTAGCTCCTGCCAAATACTGAGCTGTATGATCGTCACCGCCAATTTTACGAATGACCATTATTTTTACTTCTTCTCCATTAGCAAATCTCTCTGGAACATTTTCAATCGGTGTTTTTGTTTCTTCTGTTGAAGAGGTCTTCTCTCCTGAAGAACATCCAGTCAAAAGAAGGGATAAAGCCAAACCAGTTACAGCAAACTTTTTAAATAATCCTTTCATGTGAAATTCCCCTTTTTATTTATATTTTTTTTAAAAATAACACTTTATTAAATCTCATTTAACCAATTTGTTAAATCAGAATTAAACTTGTACATAGGCAATGCGTTTTCTATTAAGGTAAAATGATTAGATCTGTCCTACCCGCATTAGACTTGCTTTTGCCTGCATTAATTTAAGCTGGTACTGAAATAAAAACTCGCATGCTTCAAGAACTTTCTTTGCTTCAAAACTATCTTTTCCCCAAACCGTTATGCCGTGATTGCGAATCAGCACAGCTCCACGATCTTCATTTACATACGGAGCCATTGTCGCTGCGAGTGTAGGAATATGGGCAAAGTTATGAATAATCGGGATCTTCCATTCCGCATCTTCTTCCCAAAGTCCATATGCTTTGATCAGTTCCTGTCCTCTAAATACGACTTCCCCTTCATCACCATACAGTTCAGAAATGACATTATTTGCCACTGTATGAACATGAAGACTGCAGCCAGCATTGCTTCTACTGTAGATCTCACAATGCAGAAGGGTTTCAGCTGACGGCTTCAAATTCGTCTCGCCAACTGGGTTTCCTTCTCCATCAACAAGTAAAAAATCCTCATGTGTTCTTTTCCGCTTGTCCTTCCCGCTTGCTGTTACAAAAAATTGAACAGGGTCATCTTGAACCTTAATCGCTAAGTTTCCGCTCGTTCCCATGAACCAGTCACGCTCTGCCAGCTCTGCCTTAATATCGGCAAGCTCGTTTACTCTTGATACCACTACACTCATCTTTCTTCACCTGCTTTAGTCTTTAAACTTTCTAATATATTAATACAATCGTAAAAAGTTTCAAATGGTTGAAAGGGAATCGAAAGCTCTTCACATTTTGATGTTAAATAATCTCTTGAAATCACTGTATGAGCCATTTTTGCAGCCTCTACATCCGTAACTGAATCACCAATCATAATGGTATGGGCATCAGAATGGGCTAGACTCCTGATGACAGCCGGCTTACAGCAGCCGCAATTTTGATTGGTGCAGCGTTCATCACAGGAATGCGGCCATTCTATGCGGATGGTGTCACCGCTGAAATCAGCTTGATTGCAATACAATCCAGTAATGTCACCGAACTGCTTTAACATCGGTTCTACAAAAAAGTCAATTCCCCCGCTGACAATATAAAGCGGAATGTCATGCTGCTTTGTATATTGAACAAACTCACCAAAGCCATCTCTAATTTGGGCTGTCTCTAGTACGTATTGAATAATTTCTTCTTTTTTAGCAGAGGGAAGGAGTGCAAACATATTGCCTACCCCCTCCTGAATGCTGATTTCTTGAGACAGGACCCCGTCCTTCCATTTCTCCCAGCCTGGCGGGTTAAAGTGTTTCATAATGCTGACAATATTATCCTTCTTGGTTACCGTTCCATCGAAGTCACAGAAGATAACTGGTTTTTTCATGATGTACTGACCTCTTTCCAACCCCAAAGTTTAATCGCCTCTTGTAATTCTGCTGCCTCATCTGCCTCTGGCAGCTGTTTTCCGTTCAACACAGCTTCAATCGCCTGACGAAAAGCCTTTCCTCCGCCTTGTGCACCTTGCGGATGGCCGTGAACCCCGCCTCCTGCATTAATCACGCAATCATTTCCAAAATCATGCATAAGCTGCGGTACTAGTCCAGGATGAATACCAGCTGATGGTACAGGTAAAGTCCGTTTCAGCGCTGTTTCTTTAACCAATTCTTCCTTCAACGCCATTACCTTTTCTTTCTCTAGTGCCACACTTCCATAAGGAGATGGGAACAGTGAAAGGTCAGCTCCTGCTAATCTTGTCAGCGTTCCTAATAGCAGTGCATGAGTGACGCCATATTTCTCAGACGATGTAAACGCACCGCTGAATGCCGGATGTGCCATGATTGGCAAACTAATCTCATCATCTTCCCGCAATGCTTGAAGGACGTCTAATCCGTATGTATGAACATTAAACAGAAGAATGTCCGCACCTAATTCTTTCGCTTTCCTTGCTTTATCTCTTAATTCAAACGTTCTGCCAGACAAGTTAACGGCATAAAGTGTGCGATGTCCCGTTTCTTCGAAAACCTGCTGAAGGACCTTTTTTCCTTCTGTAATTCTTTGCTCGAAAGGAGTAAGCTCATTATCAAAAAGAATTTCGTCATCCTTGACGAGGTCGACACCGCCTAATGCTTGTTCCCGCAATTGGCCTAGCAGATAATCCATATCTCTTCCAATTACACCTTTAAAAATACTCATAACTAAAGGTCTGTCATATACGCCAAGCTTCTCGCGTATCCCTTCGATACCAAATCTTGGACCGGGAAAGCTTTTTAGAAGATCTTCATCAACCTTCAAATCTACTAATTTAACTTCTCCATCCAGTGATAACTTTCCAAACGTTGTCGTGAGGATCGCTGGGATATCATTTGAAAAGTTTGCGCTTGGGAAGTCAATTTCGTATCTGGCGATGGTTTTCCCTGTCTCTTTGTCCTCGCCCAGTTCAGTTATACTGACAACCTGCCCTTTATGCTTTTTTAATTGTTCCTGTTCTAAAAGAGGAAGATTCGTCCATGAACCAATCGTAAGTCCCAATGCGATTTCTTCACCTTTTTTTTCTAATTTGGCCTTATCTAAAATGATTTGATAAGCTGCTGTAACTTTACTCATGTTAGGTACCCTCTTATCTCTAGTTTTTATTCATTCTATTAAAAAAACCTCTTCCAAAATAAGAAGAGGTTTCCGTAAAAACAACTTCTTATCTTTCAGCTTTCGCTGTGAGAATTAGCACCGTGCTCATACAAAATAAGTCGGTTGCCGGGCTTCATAGGGCTCTTCCCTCCACCTGCTCTTGATAAGAGATTATTTATTAAATTTATATATTCAAATAACTTTACTGCTGTAATGAATTATCGCATTCCATTTTAACACTGTCAACATGTTATTTATGATTTTTTTAGTGTAAACGCTTTTATTTTTATTCATCTGTCAGTGTTAATCCACAGGATGCCGCAATTAATTCTACTAGGTGAACAACTTCTATTTTTTCTTCAAGTTTTTCTCGATGAACTCCTAGACGCATTTGAAGAAGACATCCTGGATTGGTTGTGACAATCATCTCCACGTCTTGCTCTACTCCCTTCATTTTCTCATCAAGGATCTTCATGGATTCATGGAAGTGTACAAGATTATATATCCCTGCAGATCCACAGCACATCTCCGCCTTGCTCAACGGTTTGAAGATCACACCAGGAATGCTTTCTAACAATTGCAGTGGTTCATCCACCACCCCTTGGACATTCGTCATATGACAAGAAGGCTGATAGGTGACCTTTCTATCCATCTCAACATTCCCTAACGGCAGCTCGCATTGTACGAGGATCTGACTAATATCTCTTGTCTTCTGAACAAACGCATGAGCCCGTTCTGCCCACTCTTCATCATTCTCAAGCAATTTATCATATTCGGCTAACATCGCACCGCAGCCGCCTGCATTATTCACGATATAATCAATATCCATTTCTTCAAATGCCGCAATATTTTTCTTTGCTAATTGGATTGCATCCTGCTTGCGTCCAGAATGGGCATGGAGAGCACCACAGCATGTCTGTTCTGGAATTACGTGTACTTCACAGCCCGCTAACTTCAGTAATTCAAGAGAAAGGCTGTTCACCTTCTCAAACAAACCATCCATAATACACCCTGTAAAAAAGGCTATTTTCCACTTAGGACTAGTACTTGGCTTCAACACTGCTGCACGTTTTTTCCGTTTGGCAGGTGATGCTGCCTCAGGTAAAATCTTCTCAAATGAAGACAGTGAACCTGGCAATACATCAGTGAGTTTTGTTTTTCGAGCTAGCTTTTGCAGCCCGCTAGACTGATAGAACCAAAGCAGGTTCGCTCCTCGAGTTATTTGCTTTGAGCTCGGAATTACCTTTCGAAACAAAAGATCCTGCGTTCTTTGAAAAGGAAGTGAAGAATTCTCCCGGTGGTTGTGATAGAGTGCTTCCCGAGTTTCTTCAAGAATTTTTCCATATTTCACACCTGATGGACAAGCTGTTTCACAGGCGCGGCAGCCTAGGCACAGATCAATGGGTTCTTTTAACTCATCATAAGAAATAACCCCCTCTGCAGCCAGCTTCACCAAGTTTATCCTCCCTCGCGGCGAATGAGTCTCGGTCCTTTTACTAAGGTAGGTCGGACAAGCCGGCAGGCAGTAACCGCATTGAACACATTGAATCGTTTCATCATATGGCAGACTGTTCACAGGACTACTCCCCTTCCATTAACGAGAAAACTTGGTCTTTTCCCGGAAAAATTTTACCAGGATTCATGATTCCATTCGGATCCCAGCTTTCCTTAATTCTTTTCATCATGTCCAATCCGACAGGCCCCAGTTCCATTTCCAAAAACGACGACTTCATCGTGCCAATGCCATGTTCTCCTGAAAGAGTGCCTCCCAATTGCAACGCTGCTTCAAAGATCTCTTTCACAGCCTGCTCCACTCGTTTCATCTCATCACTGTCCCGTTTATCAGCCAAAATATTAGGATGAAGATTGCCATCTCCCGCATGTCCAAAAATGACGAGATCAAGCTGATACTTCTCTTTTATATTCTTCAGTTTTTCAAACATATCAGGAATTTTACTGATAGGTATCGTAGCATCTTCTGATATTTTCGTCGGCTTTATTCTCGTAATCGCCGGTGACACCATTTTTCGTGCCTTCCAGAGATTTGCTTGTTGAGATAATTCCGTCGCCATTACGACGTTTCTTGCCCCTGAGCTGCGGCAAATTTCACCGACCTCCTGAATTTCTTCTGCCACCGATAACGGTTTCCCATCCACCTCGATAAGCAAAATCGCCTCAGCATCTAAAGGCAGGCCAGAAGGGGAATAGTCTTCTACTGCTGCAATGCACGCTTGATCAATCATTTCGATTTTTGACGGGAGGATACCTGATGTGAGGATCGTGGAGATTGCTTTCCCTGAAGTTACCACGTCATCAAATATCGCCATAGCTGTTGCTGTACTCGGTGGTTTTGGAATCACTTGCAGCGTCGCTTCTGTGATGATACCAAGCGTACCTTCAGAGCCGATAATCAACTTGGTTAGGTCGTAGCCTGTCACATTCTTGACCGTTTTCCCGCCCGTTCGAATAATATCCCCTTGTGGAGTCACGACTTCAAGACCGAGGACATAATCCTTCGTCACTCCATATTTCAGCCCCCTTGGTCCCCCAGAGTTCTCAGCAAGGTTCCCGCCGATCGTTGAAATGGCAGAACTGCTTGGATCAGGCGGATAAAAAAGACCATATTTTTCTGCTGCCTCATGAATAGCACCTGTTAATACTCCTGGTGACACAATCACAATAAGATCCTCTGGAATAACATCTAATTTCTGGTCCATTCTCGATAGATCTAAAACGATTCCCCCTTCAACCGGCAGCGGGCCGCCTGAAAGTGAAGTCGATTGCCCGCGTGGATAGATCGGTATGGACTTTTCGTTAGCCAGCTTCACAATGTCTGCCGCCTCTTGAGTTGTTAACGGTTGAATGACCACTTCTGGAAAATAAGTACCGAAAGAGGCATCAAACGAATAGCCGGCAAGATCATTTTTGTCTGTCAACACACGACTATGTTCGGGGATTATATCTTTTATCAACTCTATAATTTGACGATCAATTTTCTGAAATACCAAATGATTTCCTCCTCAATAATGGTGCTTCTTTACGTATTTTCCATGTATAGGCCGAATTCCTCTAAAAGAGCGGCATAAAGTGTTCTACATAATCCCGCTGTCCTGTTTTTTCAATAACAAAAAGACACCTTCACATAGGTGCCTCACAGTCATATCAATATTTCCTTACACTAGCTGCTTCGTATAATAAACCATTGCGATTTCATCACAATTATGCAGCTTTGGACAATGGATACAATCAATCCATACCTTTTGCGGCATCGTGTCTTTTACCGTCACCTCAAAACCGCATTTTGAAAAGAATTCCACTTGGTAGGTTAAAGATATAAGTTTATCAATCTCTAAATTTTTTGTTTCATCAACGACTTTTTCAACTAAACGCTTTCCGATCCCTAGCTTCCCTTGATCCTCAGCAACAACCAACGAACGAATTTCCGCTAATTGCTTATCTAAAATATGCAAACTTGCGGAGCCCACCACTTTATTATCCTTAACAGCTACAAAGATTGCTTGGAGGTTTTGATATAAAGACTCTCTTGTCCGTGCTAAAAGGAGCCCCTGTTCTGCATAAAGTTGAATTAAATCAAAAATCGCCTCAACATCAGACACCTTTGCTTTTCTAATCTGTATCATGTTTTCTCACCTTTTTATATGTCCTTTAGTTCATTCTAAAGAATTGAAGTTTATATTAATATTTAATCATAAACCTGTATAAATATAAACCATTATTTTTTATATTTGTTAAAAAACTCCCCCTTCCTACAGATAAAAAAAAGCAGGAGCACTTCCTGCTTATAAAAACACTGCTTTCAATTATTGAACATCCTTTTATTCATAAATAATTTCATCCGTTACTGGATCGTAGGTAACATTGCTTGTAATTGGAACGAGCTTTCCATCTTTTGCTTGAGTCAAGAATAGGGTTGTTGTTCCATAGCGGTGTTCCGGTGTATAAGTAACACCATTATAGAAAGAACC
The DNA here is from genome assembly GCF_900156875.1 of Robertmurraya dakarensis. Taxonomy (GTDB): domain Bacteria; phylum Bacillota; class Bacilli; order Bacillales; family Cytobacillaceae; genus Robertmurraya; species Robertmurraya dakarensis. The sequence continues at coordinate 2,680,455 of NZ_LT707409.1, forward strand.
ATCCCAGTTATCGAATGTTTCCATTTGTTTAATGAAATTATCCCATGTTAAATCATCACCAGAACGCTTTAATCCTTCAACAAAAACCTGTGCGGTTGACCATGCCCCTTGAGAAAGAGCTCCGAGTGTTTCCTCGCCGAATTCCTCTGTTACGTATTCAACATATTTTTGAACATCTGGATCATCCATACTGTCTTCATAGCCAATATTTGTTATAGAGCTAATGGTACCTTCCCAGACATCCTCACCCGCTAAGTTAAATTGGTTCTTGTCTCCACCTGCAGTGGTTGTCACAATGAACGGTGTATCCATTAAACCAATTTTGTGCATTTCCTTACGAAGTGCTGCAGAAGGCGCTGGTGTCGAGTTCATGATAAATACATCAGCACCCGTTTTCTTCATCTGCTGCGCCTGTGAGCTGAATTCTTTATCCGTCGCTAAGAATGGAATTTCCGCTACAATTTCTACCCCTTCATACTTTTCAAGATTATCTTTAACTGCTTGAAGCCCCTGCTTACCAAAATCATCATTTTGATATATAATAGCAATCTTCTTAGCATTCAATTGTGTTGCTGCATAATCCAAGAACAATTTTGCCTCAATAACATAATTAAATGTTCCTCCAAAAATATTCTTCTTTGGCGGGTTTACAAACTTATCTGCTCCTGTTCCTAATCCAGTTACCGGAATTCCTGTTTCATCTAGAAGCTGCATGGCAGCTGCGATATTTGCTGTTCCGATTGGATAAAGAATAGAGAATACTTTATCTTCTTCAATTAATCTTTGCATACCTTGAAGAGTCTTCGCTGGCTGGTACTGATCATCATATGCGATCAGCTTAAGCTTTCTTCCGTTCACACCGCCATTATCATTTACATATTTGAAATGCGCCTCTAAGCCTTTGCGAACTTTATCATATTCAGCTACCGGGCCTGTCTGCGGTCCTAAATGTCCAACTAGTATCTCTGTATCCGTTACCCCTTGGGCCAGCTGTTTGCCATCACTAGAACCATCATTCCCGTTTGACTGGTTCCCAGCATCTTCACTGCTGCACGCCACTAGTAACATAAACGCTATAAAGATCGTTAAAAAAACATGGAGCTTCTTTTTCATTCAACAATTCCCCCTTCGAAAATTTCTATTAAATTTTTATAAATGAATGCACGATAATAAAAGATTTACAGCTGATGTTTCTACCTCCCTCCTCTATCACCGCAATCTACGAGGAAAACACCCCCATTGTAAGCCTTTTCATCTCAACCGGTTGCGGAGTATAGAATTAAGTGTAATAACATTTTTACTATTTTTCAATATATTTTTTAGAAATTTTAAACTATTCTGAATAAAGTTATTTCAGAATTATATCTAGTAAATAGAATTAGGTTGTTTTCATTTTAAAAGTATTGAAAAAAGCTGCCCATTGGACAGCTTTTTTCAATACTTATCATTATCATTATTCAGCAGTTTCTTCTACTAGAGATAGTTGATAATTATATTGCGAACGATCAACCGGCTCAAAATTTTCCGGTGCATAGAATCGTAATAAATCTCCATTTACCACTCTATCAGAGAGAGCTAATTTTTGCTCTGCAATTTCCTGATATTTTTTCGCTTCCTCAATTTGTTCTTCTGGCAATTCTTGACCTGTTCTTGAATCAAAGAATTTTCCATCCACAAATGTAATCGTTGGACTTACAAAATCACCGTTACGGAACGGAATCACTTCATCATGGTCCTCTGATAATAAATCTGTCCCAAACTGAACATATTCTTTCGTATCAATACCCAGCAAGTGAAGAAGTGTTGGCAGAAGATCAATTTGACCTCCATATTCATGATTTACCCCGCCTTCTAGGCCTGGAACACGAATAAATAATGGCACACGTTGTAATTCTGCTTTACTTACAAACGGCGTCACTTCTTTTCCAAGAACCGTATTCATCGCTTTATTGTGGTTTTGCGAGATACCATAGTGGTCTCCGTACATTATAATAATAGAATTATCATATAACCCTGATTCTTTAAGAGAAGCGAAGAACTGCTCTAAAGCTTCATCTGCATAACGCGCAGTTTGGAAATAGTTATCTACTGATTTATCACCTGTTGTATGTGGTGCAATCGTTGTTTTTTCCTGGTCCATTTTATACGGATAGTGGTGCGTAACCGTAATAAACTTTGAATAAAATGGCTGCGGCAGTGTTTGCAGCATTGGTATTGATTGCTCAAAGAATGGTTTGTCCATTAAACCGTATTCTGCAAGATCTTCCGGCAGCATATTGTAGGCACTAGAGTCAAAAAAGTGATCATAACCGAATGATTTGTAAATTTCGTCGCGGTTCCAGAAGCTTCCTGAATTTCCATGGAATACTGCTGATGTGTAACCACGTTGTCCTAAAATCGCCGGTGCAGCTTGATATGTGTTAAGACCCTTCGTTGTAAAAGCTGAACCTTGCGGCAAGCCGTACAATGAATTTTCTAAAATAAATTCTGCGTCGGCCGTTTTCCCTTGCGCTGTTTGATGGAAGAAGTTATCAAAATAAATCGTATTTTCATCTCTGATTAAAGAGTTCAAGAACGGTGTTACTTCTTCCCCATGAAGCTGATAATCCATTAAGAATGATTGTATTGATTCGAGGTGAAGATAAATCACGTTCATTCCTTCACCAACACCAAAGTATTCTGGATTTGGTTCTGCATAATTAGATCTCGTGAAGTTAATGACTTCTGTAATATCATTACTGTCCGCCATAACTCGTTGTGCAGAAGCCTTTGTACTTTGAACAGCATCGTAAATAGTGTAATTATACATACCTAAATATTTCACAATATAATTGCGGTCAAAGCCTCTTGTTAATAATTGCGGGCGATCAGTTTCTGCCATAGCAAGGTTTAAGCTTGAAATACCTAAAGCCATTAACAGTAGTGCAGCAACCTTACGGCGTCCAAAATTCTTCATATCAATCTTCACAGTTTTAAATGAAAGCAATCCAATCAATAGAAGAATATCAACAAAGAAAAGAACATCATATGGTCTAACTAAAGTGATGACACTCCCGCTTACATCGCCAAAGTTCTCTGTTTGGAAAAGCGTTGGCAGCGTGATAAAGTCATTGAAAAAACGGTAATATAATACATTGGCATATAAAAGAAAAGTTAAGACAAAATCTAAAATAATCAGCCAAATATATTTTTTTCTGCCTTTAAAAATGGCTGCCAAACCTAAAAATAATATGGAAGATCCTAAAGGATTTAAAAACAATAAGAATTTTTGCAGTGAGTTATCTATTCCTAAGTCAAACTGCGTTAATTGTATCACGTATGTTTTTAGCCAAAGTAAGACTACTGCCAAAAAGAAAAAGCCAATATATTTGTTAAAAATACTTTGACCTTTCTGTAATGTGTTATTCATTTTGTTACACCTACCTCTACCAAACTAGTATACCTAATATGGTTAATTTATATGACTATGAATGTCCACCAGTAATACCAATAATTATCATACCTGCAAAATATGAACAAATTATTAACAAACAAAAAATAAATCATTAATAAAAACTTAACACAATACAAGAATCATACTTCTTTTTTAAAATTTGTCAAGACTTACTTTTGTCATATAAGAGAATAATCCTATCTTTAAAGAATGCCGTCATATAGCGGTTAAGATCACTTTTTATTGAATCATCATCAACCATTATATGTAAAAAGAAAATGAGTATGTCCATAAAAATGAACATACTCTTCATAATCTTTTTACTTATATACCCTTTTTCTTTTCGTCTTCTGGCTTATCATCATCCATTAATCCTTTTGTCGAATTTTTAAATTCTCTTAAGGATTGACCAACAGCTCGTCCCATTTCAGGCAGCTTCTTTGGCCCAAAAATAACAAGTGCAATAATTAAAATTAATATTAAACCGGGGACTCCAATGTTTGATAACATGTAACCCACTCCTCTTAAAATGTCTATCTCACAGACAGGATTTGTAACCGATTTTACGCCGTCACAAACTAAAAATCAACCCATTGTCCTAAAATACATCGACAACATCTTTTACATGCAGCACATAAAATCCTCTAAATTCCTTGTAACAGTACTTTTTTGTTATCTCTATTATACGACATAACCATGACCTTAACAATATTCGCGCTTTCTCGACAAGCACTCTCCTATTATTGAAAATCTCCATTATCCTTGTCGAAAATAATAGAAAAAAGCAGGATTATGATCGCCAATGTAAGGCCTTCCATTTTCTTAGAATCCGGCTTTATCATCTCAAAATTCGACATGTTTTTGTCAGATTAAAGGAGTATTTGATCGTAACTTACATAAAGGACTTTATATCATAAGTTGTACTTTTTTATCCTAGTTTCTTCATATTATATTATCTGACTGTTCAACCAAATGTTTTTTATAATTGTGTCAAAAATCACAGCCTTTCTTTTCGTCCTATATTAAGATTGGAATAAATGACTAAAAAGGGGGTTTTTCCCATGTTTCAAATTTTTGAAAAAGACGATTTAATCAAAATGATCGAAGCACTTCGATTGGATATGATTAAAATTGGACTTGTTCATGGATTAAGCAGCAAGAAAGTAATTCAGCTTAGCGAACAGCTTGATTATTATATTGTACAGTACCAAACGCTGCACATAAAAAACGATAACAAGACATTCCACTAACCACTTCAACATCCTGGAATCACCATAATTGCGTAAAACCAAAGCTTTACAACTTCTAGTCTTTAACACATATAATGGGTTTCCTACACAGATCATATCAATCTACTACAACATCAACTTTCTAATCTTCTACATATTTATGATACTCCTACATAGAATTATTAATGGTACTGCAGTACTATTCCCATTATCAATTAGAATGTATAATTCTTAATTCTAAACCATTTCATCACTATATTTTCAACGATAGATATCATTCTTCTATACGCGACAGCACTCTATAATTAAGGTAAAGTAATTAGCATTGATATTTTAGTAATATTTTTTATTAATAATTATTATAATTTAGTATTGATTTTTTACTGAGAAGTGTTATCATTGTAATCAAGAGTTATCAAACAATAAATTTATGAGGTGATTGTTTTGACTAATAATAACAAGAAACTTACTACTAGCTGGGGTGCACCTGTCGGTGATAATCAAAACTCTATGACGGCTGGTCAAAGAGGTCCAACTTTACTTCAAGATGTACATCTTCTTGAGAAACTTGCCCATTTTAATAGAGAACGCGTACCTGAGCGTGTTGTACATGCTAAAGGCGGCGGTGCACACGGATACTTTGAAGTGACAAACGACATGTCTAAATATACTAAAGCAAAAGTGTTTAATGGAGTTGGCAAACGCACACGAATGTTCATCCGTTTCTCTACTGTTGCTGGCGAATTAGGTTCTGCAGATACAGTGCGTGACCCACGTGGTTTTGCTGTAAAATTCTATACGGAAGAAGGAAATTACGACCTAGTTGGAAACAACACACCAATTTTCTTCATTCGTGATGCGATTAAATTCCCTGACTTTATCCATACACAAAAAAGAGATCCAAAGACACATTTGAAAAACCCTACGGCTGTTTGGGACTTCTGGTCTCATTCTCCAGAATCGCTGCACCAAGTTACGTATTTAATGGGTGACCGCGGCCTGCCAGCTACTTGGCGCCATATGAACGGTTACGGAAGCCATACATTCAAATGGGTAAATGAAGATGGTGAAGGCGTATGGGTTAAGTACCACTTCATTACTGATCAAGGTGTTAAAAATATTTCAAATGAAGTTGCTGGAAAGCTTGCTGGTGAAAATCCTGATTATCATACAGAAGATTTATTTAATGCGATCGAAAAAGGCGACTACCCGTCATGGACATTAAAGGTACAAATCATGCCGCTTGAAGATGCAGATACTTACCGTTTCGATCCATTTGATGTGACAAAGGTGTGGTCTCATAAAGACTATCCACTTATTGAAGTAGGCCGTATGGTTTTAGATAGAAACCCTGAAAACTATTTTGCTGAAGTAGAGCAAGCAACATTCTCTCCAGGAACATTAGTACCAGGTATTGAGCCTTCTCCAGATAAAATGTTACAAGGTCGTCTGTTTGCTTATGCTGATGCACATCGCTATCGTGTCGGAGCGAACCATAATTCACTTCCAATTAACCGTCCAAAATCAGAAGTGAACAGCTATCAACGCGACGGCCAAATGCGTCCAGATAATAACGGCGGCGGTTCAGTATACTACGAACCAAATAGCTTTGGCGGTCCAAAGGAAACACCTGAAAACAAAACAACCGCTTACCCTGTAACAGGTGTAGCTGAAAACGTGGCATATGATCATGATGATCACTACACTCAAGCTGGTGATTTATATCGTCTGATGAGTGAAGAAGAACGCACAAGACTTGTCAATACCATTGTAGAAGCAATGAAGCCTGTCTCATTAGAAGAAATCAAACTTCGTCAAATCTCGCATTTCTACAAAGCTGACGCAGAGTACGGTACTCGCATCGCAAAAGGTCTAGGACTAAGCGTACCGCAGGAAGTGTAAGAGATTTTTATATAAAGTAATATTTTTTGAAACTCTTTCTCTAGTATTCTCAAACTTTATTCTCAAAAATTCACAACAACTTCTCATCATAAAAAGCCTAAGGGACCCCCTTAGGCTTTTCTAATTATCGTAATTATTTTGATGAATTCATTCCATTAGAAGTGTTAATTGTAAGTTGGTTTGCGCGTTTCTTGTTTGTTGCAATAATATAGATAGCTGCAATTGCGATAAGCGCAACAATAATCGATCCGAGATTAAAAAGTCCCTTTTCTGCATACCAAACAATGGAAAAGCCTAATGCTCCTGAAAATAATGCATAGTATACGAACGGTAAAAGTGTTTTCCTGATAACCGATCCTTCTTTCCCTACCATGCCTACAACAGCAGAGGCAGCAACAACGTTATGCACACAAATCATATTTCCAGCAGCTCCGCCGACAGCCTGTAAAGCCACGATCCACGCCGGGTTCACTCCAATTTGCGCACCCACATCGTATTGGAATAGTGAGAACATCATATTACTTACCGTATTACTTCCAGCAATAAAGGCCCCAAGCCCGCCAATGAAAGTAGCAAAAAATGGCCAAAACTCTCCCGTCAATGATGCGACTGCATCCGCCAGTACAATTGGCATTCTTTCAAAGCCAGCAGCACCGTCCGTTGTATTTAAAAATACTTGTACCATTGGCACCGTGAACACTAAAGCAGTCGAAGCAGAAAGCATTGTTTTTCCAGATGCTGACCATGCACGCCCATAAGCTTTTCCATTCATACCATGAATAAAGTACGTAATGATCGATACTAAAATAAAAATAGCTCCTGGTGAATATAACGGCTGGAAACTTGTCGTAATTCCTGAACCAAAAATATTTTCCCATTTTAACGTCCAAGCCTGAGACCATTCTAGTAGTGGAAGTGATTTCAATCTAGTTAAAACTAAGAATAAACCAATAAGTACATACGGTGCCCATGCTCGAACGCCGCTCATCGTGCCGCTTTTATGTGCAATGTCCTTAATTTCCAGCTTTCCATTCCACTCAGGATCCCATTTTGATTTCTCCTCAAAATCCCAAACTTCCTCTTTTGGAGGCATAAGAAAACCTTTTTTAGCTGCCGTAATAACAATTGCTAATCCAACTAATCCCCCGATCATAGATGGGAATTCAGGTCCAAGTGTATTGGCAACAATCACATATGGTATGGTCATAGCAAAGGCCGAGAAGATAGCAAACTTCCAAACTTTCAATCCTTCTGTAAATGATTTGTTTTTGCCAAAAAATCTGGTCATAAATGCCACAACGATAAGCGGGACAAGGGTTCCTGCGATTGTATGAAGAATCGCCACTTTCCCTCCGATATCTACAGTCAAAGCCAGAAAGTCATTTGTAATGCTAGTATCAGCAGCTAAACCAGTTTGAACTCCGACCAACATTGGTGTCCCTACTGCACCGAATGATACAGGTGTACTTTGGATAATCATCCCAGCGACAACTGCTGCCATAGCCGGAAACCCTAAACCAACCATTAAAGGTACAGCTACTGCAGCAGGTGTCCCAAAGCCCGCAGATCCTTCAATGAAGGAACCAAATAACCAAGCAACAATTATTACTTGAATCCGTCTATCCGGAGAAATATCAATAAATCCTTGACGTATCGTCTTCATTCCTCCACTTTCTTGGAGTGTGTTTAATAGAAGAATCGCTCCAAAAATGATATACAACAATGTTAATGCGGTAAAGAAGCCATGTAAAGAAGCAGCAGCAACCTTTGCTCCAGGCACCTGCCATACAAACAAAGCAAGTGCAATCGCTACCAAATAAGAAATTGGCATTGCTTTACTAGCTGGCCATCTAAGACCAACGAGGAAGACTCCAACTGCAATAATTGGCAGCAGCGATAATAAAGCTAACAACCCAGTACTCATAAAACTTTTCCCCTTCCCTTTTCATAATAAGAAACAATAAGTTCACTTTGTTGCGGTTTACGAAACATTGTTATATAAAAATAGAATAATGTTATATAACAGTTAGTAAACCTAAATCTATTATACAAATTTCTGTAAGAATAGCAATAATTTTTTGAAAATTCAGTACTGAAAATAACAAAAAAAAAATTTGTACAAAATATCTTTATTTCAAAGAGTTTGTACAAATTTTATTATGCTTATTTTGTAATGTATCCTAATCTTGCTGAAATCTCTTTGCTTGCATGAAGCATTTTCTCTTTCAAACTTTCTAACCGTTCCTCTGTCATCCTCATTGTCGGCCCCGAGATACTTACCGATGCCACAACCCGGCCTAAATGATCAAAGATTGGTGCTGCAATACAGGTGATTCCATACTCATTCTCTTCTAGGTCGAGAGCGTACCCCTTTTGCTTAATTCCGTTAAGCTCTTTCAAGAATGACTCTTTTTCCGTAATCGTATTTTCTGTATGCATCGGCAGGCCTTTACGATCGATAATATCCATTACAGTAGTTGATGGCAAATGGGCAAGAATGGCTTTTCCAACAGACGTACAGTGCATAGGAGCCCTTTTTCCGACTCTTGAATGGGTTCTCAGTGTTTCTGTGCCCTCAAGCTTTTCGATGTAAACTACCTCGCCTTGATCATAGACAACGAGGTGAATCACTTCATTTGTTTCTCTCTCTAATTCTTGCAGAAACGGTTTCGCTTCCATGCGCAGGTCAATCGAATCTAACAACTTCGAGCTGACTTCCAAAAATTTATAGCCCAACTTATATTTGCCGGTATCCGCATCCTGCTCAATATAACCATACTGTGCAAGTGTAGAAAGAATGCGGTAAACGGAACTTTTATTTATATCAATTTGGTTGGCAATTTCTGTAACGCCTAATCCACCCTTTTTAGCGCTGACCAGGTCAATGATATCCAATGCCCGGCCGACAGATTTAACCATATTATCTCTTTCCAACCTCTCTCACCTCTCAAATAATGAGCTCATTATATCATACCGGGCATTTCATTGTGATTAACGATTCAATTGACTTTCCCGTACAGCTGCAAAGGTATTCTTTAGTGTACCAATGCCTTTAATTTCACATTCAATGATACTGCCTGCTCCGACAAATTCCGCACCAACTGGGCTCCCTGTTAAAATAACATCTCCTTGCTTGAGCGTCATCACTTTAGATAGATAAGAAATCATCTTGCGAATAGGAACAATCATTAACTCTGTGCTGCTGTTTTGTTTCTCCACCCCATCCAGTCTTGCTTCTACTATAACCTCAGATGGGTCGAGCTCTGTTTCAATCACTGGCCCTAAAGGTGTGAACGTGTCAAAGGATTTTCCGATCGTCCAATGACCTGCTTCATGAAAGAACTGCGGTGCTGTCACATCATTGCCCACTGTATAACCAAAGACATAATCCAACACATCATTCTCAGAGATATTCTTCGCTTCTTTCCCAATAATGACCGCTAATTCTGACTCGAATTTAATCTCTTTTATCCCGCCTGGAATGATAATGTCTTCTTCAGGACCAATAACAGAGGAAGTTGGTTTAAAAAAGAAAACAGGGATTTCAGGTAATTCTTTTGGAAGTTCCTCTACTTTCGATACAAAATTCGCACCAATGCCAATAATTTGGTTTGGTTCTAGCGGCGCAAGAAGCTTTACATCATTTTTATCGAACGTCTTTCCCGTATATTCCCAAACACCAAATATATCTCCAATGATCTCCTTAATTTCTCTTCCTTCAATTGTGCCCTTATATGTAGTCGAATTGGCTGTAAACCGAATAAATTTCATTTAGCTTTTCTCCTCTCTAATTGTAGAGTCATTCTCTTTTCTTTAGCAGTCTAAAAAGTTAATTTAACAGATTATCCGATAACTGATCTTATGAAGAGAGCATTCTAAAAAGTATTTAGAATGCCCTCTAGTTCAATTATAATGTTCATCTGTGTATCCACGATACTCGAACATCAGTATTTAGTTTATTGGCCGACTTTCACTTTCGCTTTGAATTCAGCACGGCGGCGATGAAGGATTGGTTCAGTATATCCGCTTGGCTGCTCATAGCCTTTGAAGACCAGTTCCAATGCAGCTTGGAATGCAGTTGAATTGTCATAATCTGCTGCCATTGGACGGTACGCATCGTCCCCTGCATTTTGTTCGTCTACAACCTTCGCCATGCGCTTAAATGTTTCAAGCACTTGCTCCTTCGTTACAATTCCATGGTGTAGCCAGTTAGCGATATGCTGGCTGGAAATACGCAATGTTGCACGATCTTCCATTAAACCGATGTTGTTAATATCCAATACCTTTGAACAGCCAATGCCCTGCTCAACCCAGCGGACAACATAACCAAGAATTCCTTGTGCATTGTTATCAATCTCAGCTTGAATTTCATCAGAACTCCAATTAGGATTTTCAGAAACCGGAATTTGAAGGATATCATCCTGTAAATCTGCCTTTCCCGCATCCTTTAGCAATTCATCCTGGATAGCTTTTACATTCACCTCATGATAGTGAAGCGCATGCAGTGTTGCTGCAGTTGGAGAAGGCACCCACGCCGTATTTGCACCTGTCTTAGGGTGACCAATCTTTTGTTTAATCATCTCTGCCATCAGATCAGGCATAGCCCACATACCTTTACCAATTTGTGCATGCCCTTGGAAACCTACTGATAAGCCAACATTTACGTTGGATTTTTCATACCCTTGCAGCCAGCTTGTATTTTTCATATCGTTCTTGCGGATCATTGGACCAGCTTCCATGGACGTATGCATTTCATCACCCGTACGATCAAGAAAACCAGTATTGATAAATACGATTCTTTCTTTAACTTGACTGATGGCATTCTTCAAGTTTAATGTTGTACGGCGTTCTTCATCCATAACCCCGATTTTGATCGTATTGCGCTTAAGTCCCAGCAAGTCTTCAGCACGATTAAAGAGCTGATTTGCAAATGCTACTTCCTCAGAACCATGCATTTTCGGCTTAACAATGTAAATCGAACCTTTTGAGGAGTTCTGGAATTTTCCGTTTCCAAGGATTGTATGCTTACCAACTAAGCTCGTTACAACCGTATCCATGATTCCCTCTGGAATTTCTTGTCCGTCAGCATCGAGGATCACATTTGTTGTCATTAAATGCCCCACATTTCGTGTGAACATTAAAGAACGACCTTTTAATGTTACTTCTCCTCCGTTTGGAGCATTGTAAATACGATCAGGATTCATCGCACGAGTCATCGTTTTACCATCTTTGCCAAACGTCGCTGTTAAGTCGCCTTTCATTAGGCCTAACCAGTTGCGGTACACATGAACTTTATCTTCAGCGTCTACAGCAGCAACGGAGTCTTCACAATCCATAATGGTTGAAACAGCTGCTTCCATTAAAATATCTTTTACTCCAGCTTTATCGGTTTTACCTATCGGTGAATTGCGATCAACCTGTATTTCGAAGTGAAGCCCATTGTTTTTGATTAAAACAGCAGAAGGCTCTCCTGCCTCTCCTTGATAACCTGCAAGCTTTGATTCATCTGCAAGCCCTGTTGTTTGGCCGTTTTCAAGTGTCACTGTTAATTTTCCGTCCTGGATGGCATAGTTAACAGCATCCTTGTGTGAACCGTCTGTTAAAGACGCTGATTTGTCTAGGAAGTCACGGCCAAACCTAATGACTTTTTCTCCGCGAACAGGATTATAAGCTCCGCCGCGATGTGCCCCATCTTCTTCACTGATTGCGTCTGTTCCATAAAGTGCATCGTATAGACTTCCCCAGCGTGCATTCGCAGCATTGAGGGCGTAGCGGGCATTGTCGACTGGTACAACGAGCTGCGGCCCTGCCTGAAGGGCAACTTCCTCATCAACGTTCTCTGTAGTTACCTTGTAATCTTCAACCTCTGGCTCTAAGTAGCCGATCTCTTTTAAAAATGCTTTATATTGATTGAAATCAAATTCCTTATTTTCCTTATGCCATGTATGAATCTTTTCTTGAATAACCTCTCGATGAGCGAGTAACGCCTTATTAACTGGCGCCAAGTCATTTATAAGTGCTTCAAAGCCCGCCCAGAAGCTTTCGCGGTCAATACCGCTTTCAGGAAGTGCTTCATTGTTAATAAAGTCTGCAAAAATATCCGCTACTTGAAGATTTCCGATTTTAACATATTGAGTCATGATAAAATTCCTCCTTAAATTTCAACTAGATGTTTTCCTACTCACGATACACCTGTTTCCTATTGCAAAACACCGTTTCTGTTTTTATCAAAAAAGAGATATTAGCAAATTACTAATCTATCAATGATATCCATGTCTCTTTTTGTTTGTTATTACGAAACAGCGTTTCATAAATAATCCTTAATAGGATAATAACATGCTGTTTAAGATATTTTCAACAATTTTCTAAAAATAATCTATATTTTTTGGAAGAGGGAACGCGTTCAATTTACATCCCCCCTATTGGTTTAATTTGCAGCGGTGGAAGCGGCCTTCATTTCCTTTTTAATCTCCACACAGCGTCCTGGAGTCGGAAATAACTTACCAGCATTCAAGAGATTCTTAGGGTTAAAAACTTCCCGTATATCAGTTTGAGCAATAATCTCCTCATCCTTGAATACAAAGCGCATTTCTTCCCTTTTTTCAATCCCAACTCCATGCTCTCCTGTAATCGTACCGCCAACATCCGCACATACTTGTAGACATGCACTTCCAGCTGCTAGTGCTTTTTCTGTTTCCCCAGGTATTCTTGCATCAAAAAGAACAAGCGGATGGAGATTCCCATCTCCTGCGTGGAAAATATTAGAGATTCTTAAGCCGTATTCTTCACTAATTTGATTAATTCGTTCCAATACGATAGGAAGCTTGCTTCTAGGGATCACCCCATCTTGAACAAGATAGTCAGGGGAAATCGCTCCCATTGCACCAAAGCCTGTTTTCCGGTTCGCCCACCATCTGCCTCTTTCAGCTTCATCTTGGGCGACCTTGACCTCGCGAACATTGCGCTTTTTACAAACATCGAGAATCTCGTTAATCTGTTCATCAATCCCCGCTGAGATGCCGTCTACTTCAATCAGAAGAACGGCTTCAATATCTTTCGGGTGACCTACCGGAAAAGCAGCTGCTTCTACCCCTTCAATAGCCGTCTTATCCATCATTTCTAGAGCAGCAGGGACGATTCCCGCTGAAATAATATCAGAAACCGCCTGACTGCCATCCGCAACTTTATCAAAATAGGCCAATACGGTTTGTTTTGCTTCTGGATTCTTTAAGATACGGACAGTTATTTTCGTCACGATCCCCAAAGTACCCTCCGAACCTGTCAATAATCCCAATAAGTCATATCCTGGCGCATCTGGTATGCCGTTTGCCCCGATTTCGATGATTTCCCCATTCGGCATAACCACTTCTAATCCCAAAATATGGTTCGTTGTTACACCGTATTTCAAGCAGTGGGCACCACCTGCATTTTCAGCAACATTTCCGCCAATCGTACAACAGTATTGACTCGATGGGTCCGGTGCATAGTAATAGCCTTTATCAGAGATCGAGTTTGTTAGTTTTAAGTTAACAAAGCCCGGTTCTACCACCGCTCTTCTATTTTCAAGGTCAACACTTAATAGCTTCTTCATTCTAACCAAGCTGATAATAACCTCCCCATTTAAAGGGATGGCACCTCCGCTTAACCCCGTTCCCGCACCCCGCGCAAGGAAAGGAAGATCATGTTCATGACAGTACTTTACGAGACGCGCGACTTCCTCGGTGTTTTTTGGAAAAACAACAGCTCTAGGTAAATGCTTGTGAATCGTAAAGCCATCGCAATCATAAGCAAGCAAATCCTCTTTTTGATAAAGAATCGAACGAGGGCTGTTAACGATATTTGCGAGATTGATAATATGCTGGTCCTTTGTTTTCAAGCCTTTTACCGCCATTATTTCCCCTCCTTCCCTTCATCTTCTTTTTGATAAGCCCAATCTAATAGCTGTACCGTATGCACAACTTGTTGGTTTCTTCCATATTTTTGCACGCCAATGGCCATTTGCAGCATACAACCTGGATTGCCCATCGAAATCATTTCCACATCATCAGGGACGTTTTCCATCTTGCTTTCCAGCACCGCACCAGCCATTTCTGGATTGGTAATATTATAAACGCCAGCACTTCCACAGCAGCGGTCAGAGTTTGGCATATGAACCATTTCAACCCCTGGAATATTAAGGAGCAGATCGCGCGGCTCCTGCCGGATACCCTGGCCATGTGCAAGGTGACACGCATCGTGATACGTAATCCGCTTGTTAATCTCTGCCTTTGGCTTTTCATAACCTGTATCATAAAGATATTTTGAGATATCCTCTACTTTTTTAGAAAACTCTTCCGCTTTCTCATGCCATTCTGGCTCCTCACGGAATAATTCCGGATACTCCTTTAACATACAGCCGCAGCCAGCCGCATTAACAATGATTTTTTCAGAGTCCTGAAACGCTTCAATGTTTTGCTTCGCAAGCTTTCGCCCTGTCTCTCGGTCACCAGCATGAACATGGAGGGCACCGCAGCATGTTTGGTTTTTCGGTATTTTCACGTCATTCCCATTCCGTGTCAGTACGTTAATCGTTGCTTCATTAATATCACCGAACATCACATCCATGACACAGCCCGTTAAGAAAGAGACCTCATGCTTTGACTCACCCTTCGCCTTGATGACGTTTTCATTTTTATATTTTTTACGTACAGATTCCTTGATTTCCGGCATGATCGATTCCATCTCTACCAGATGCTTCGGCATGATGTTTATCAGCCCTGTTTTCCTTACCGCCTTTTGCAGACCGCTTTTTTGGTAAAATTTTAAGAGTCCTCCCAAAGAATCTAAGCGGTTAGGGTGCGGGAATAACCCCTCTAGTATGGCTTTGCTGACCGTGCCCTTCCATCCTGTTAGCGGCATCGCTTGACGAACCTGCCCTCTCGCTTCTTCAATTAAACCTCCGACATCAACATCCGCCGGACACGCCGTTGTACAAGCGCGGCAATCCAAACACTGAAAGACTGGATCTGCAAACATCTCATTTACTTTCAGCTTTCCTTCAGCAACCGACTTGATTAAATGAACACGTCCGCGCGGAGAATGCTGCTCCTGTCCGGTATGTTCGTAGGTAGGACAAGATTCCAAACACATACCGCAGTGTACACAATCCGCCCATTTATTTTCATCTGGCGGGTCACTCCATAAATAATTGCTCAAACTGTTAGTTGTACAAGATGGATCTGCTTTAATATCCATTTCTCTTACGCTCACCTTATATCCCCCCAACAAACCTTCTAGGATTCATAATTCCATTGCTATCGATTTTCGATTTAATTCCTTGCAGAAGGAAGAAATAGGATGGGTTATCTCCCCATACATTGACCTTCTGTCTTAAGGAGTATGGAAGATGCTTCACAATCGCATAGCCGTTATTCTTTTCGGCAGATTCTCTAAGGTGTTTTATGGCTGATTCAACATCACCGATCGCACCGCGCACATGGATTTGACACAGACCATGACCAAGCCCGCCGTGCGCCTCAACGACTAAATTATGGCTGTCACGAAGGAGTTCGCTTTCTCTTACAATCTCAAGTACATCAAGATTCACCACGCCGACTTTTAAGGAAGCTTCCGTTTCATTTGTTGAACTGCTTCTTGCTCCATTAGGGCCATTTTTATAAAAAGCATTCCAAAATTCTTGTGCCTTTTCTCTTTTGTAAATCTCCAACTTCGCCTCAAACGGCTTCATTTTCTTAACCATATCTTCCTGATAATGAACCGAGCTCTCAACATCCTCGAAAGCGATTACCAATGTATAAAGCTTTTCTCCCGTTAATTTTTCTGATAAAGAAGGGCTTAAGAGCTCCAACGAAACCGGTTCTAGCATGGAATCTAAAAGCTTTACTGCGAACGATTTCATTTCGTCTGATTTACCTTCAGGAAAAGATAAAAGAATAAGACTTTCATATTTCGGCAGAGGGCGCAGCTTTAACGTTACTTCAGATAATACACCTAACGTCCCCATCGAACCGATGAATAATTTGTTCATATCGTATCCTGCTACATTTTTAACAACCTTGCCTCCAGCACGAATCACCTGGCCATCCGGATAGACCACTCTGAGGCCGATCACGGCATCCCGTGAAGACCCGTAGCCTAAGCGCTTCGGTCCGCTTTCATTCGCCGCAATGATTCCGCCTATAGTGGCATCTTCTGGCCATGCTGGGTCAAGTGCAATTTTTTGATTATGCTTAGCAAGATAGTCCTGAAGTTCTTTAAAAGAGGTACCAGGCTTTACGGTTAATGTCATATCTCCAACGGTATGCTCAACAATTCCTTTATAGTTTTCAAGCGAGAGCAGTAAATCATTATTCTCAGAAAGACCGCCAAATCCTCTCTTTGTCCCGCCGCTAACGACAGATATGGTTTTTCCATTAAGATTTGCATAGTTTAAAAGCTTTGAAATTTCCTCTTCAGTTTCTGGACAAACCTTCACCTTGCCGCTGTTTCCCAGAGGATGATCTAACTCATGATTTTCCCCTATACGTTCTTCGGGTAAAATCATTTTTAATTCATTGACTAAATCAGCTGTAACCACTCTGTACACCTCCAATGTCTCTACTACTGTTATTGCGATATTTCATGCAAAATGCTGTTCTTTAAAATGTTCTCAACATAATCTAAATGCTCTATCATCGCTTGTCCTGCGTTCCCCTGTTTACTATTTTTAATAGCTTGATAGATAGATTCATGCTGTGCATCTATTTTCATTACAATGGATTGATTTTCTTGGATGTATTGGTGAAAGTCATTCATGGCTTTTTTCGTGGTAGTTGAGATGAATTGCATAAGTTGAGTAATAATATCATTTCCCGTTGCGTTTGCTATAGCCATGTGGAAGTTATAATCAGATTCCCAGCCTTGTGAGTTTTCGTTAAAAAGCGCATTCTCCATTGCTTCAAGGTCAATGTCATTTCGATTTAATGCTGCTGTCTCTGCAATGCCAGGTTCGAGAATTTTTCTTACTTGAAAAAGCTGACGAATGTCTTTAATGTCTGGAAGAATCAATTGACTGGTAAATAATTTCGTAGAATCAAATTTACGTATAAATGTCCCTTCTCCTTGTTTTACATCTACCGCCCCTTTCCCTTTTAGTGTAATGATGGCATCTCGAACAGCAGACCTGCCGACACCAAACATTTCACAAAGTTCACGAACAGACGGAAGCTTTTCCCCTGGGAGAAAGGTACCCTCCTCAATTAGCTTTTCAACTTGTTCTACAACAGACTCTGAAACCTTCTTAATTGAGATCTTTTTTACATTCACGAATTCCCCTCCATCTTGGTTGTTCTATCTGGTTTTCAGATATCTGATATCTGATCTATAACAGCTAATTACTATTAAACCATCGACTTTATCATTTTTCAATAAGTTTTTTGAATTTAAATAAAAATCAGAAATAATGAACTCGCTTCTCTTTCGCTGCATACAATAATAATAATATTAATGTAAGCGCTATCATTTCCTTATAATAATTGGTAATTATTTTGTGAATACATGTATAAATTCTGCTCATTTATTAAAAACTATAATAAAAATCGAGGTGAATTCCATGGGGCTCCTAAATGCTTTTAATGAGTGGAGAACAGCACGTTACGAGAATCATGTGACGCAGATGAAAGATGAAAACAAATGTCCGGAATGCTACGGAAGAGGATTCTTGATCTATCCTGCCAACGAGTTCGTCTATCTTGCTAACCCGTTTGAATGCCCTGGCTGCAATGGGAGCGGGCTTTATAGCGAGTGGTCGGACCTAGTTTAAACAAGCCTAATAAAAATGCACAAGAGGTGTAAGTTGGCCTCTTGTGCATTTTTTATGGGCATTTGACACGGACATTGATGCTGAGCGGGCGCTCATGGACCGGTTTTCTCCAAAAATAACAAACTAGGGTCTTTAGAGAGATTCTTATGACCTATTATCAGGTGATTTTTCACTTTTTGGGTCATTAGAAACTTCTCATGACCCTTTTATCAATTATTTTTCACTTTTTGGGCTATTAGAACTTCTCTTATAACAGAGTAACTTCCAGTATATTACATATTTAAGTTTTAAAAATTTTATTTAAACAAGGTTTTTCCGAAAAATTACATATCTTCTTGCAAAAGTTCCTTTTTCAACAAACATCTTCCATATATCCCCTATTTCAAGCTTAATCAAGCCAGTCACGAGCGCCGGCTGCTCTTCGGGTCAAATGCATCCCGAAGCCCATCACCAATAAAGTTGATGCAAAGTACAGTCACCAAGATCGCCAGCCCCGGCGGCAGCCACGCCTCAGGGCTATTGCGCAGCACCCGGATGCTTTGTGCCTCGGAGATCATATTTCCCCATGTTGGCGTTGGCTGTGGGATTCCGAAGCCAATAAAGCTCAGCGCGGATTCGATAATGATGTAAGTCGCCATCATCAACGTGGCGTTAACAACAATGGGCCCAATCGCGTTTGGCATGAAGTGTTTTAAAATTATTCGCAAATCACTTGCGCCAATTGCTTTTGCTCCTTGTATAAATTCCTGTTCCCTAAGTTTTAAATAAGCACCTCGGATGATCCTCGTTAAATTAGGCCACGAAGTTAACGCAATAATCGCGACAAAAATGCCAATCGTTACTTTTTCTAAAATCGCGACGATCGTTAAGCACAGAACTAAAAACGGCAGCATAAGCATCAGATCGGTCAGCCGCATAATGATGGCATCGACTTTTCCGCCGTAATAACCTGCCAGCGAGCCTAGCGTGACCCCGATGATCAAGGTAAAAAACATTGCACTGAAGCCAACAATAAGCGAAACACGTCCTCCATATAAAAGACGGCTTAAATTATCCCGGCCAGAACTGTCTGTACCTAATGGATGATCATCACTTGGGGGACGTTCAATCAACATTAAGTTCGTTTTCGTTGGACTGTGATCCGTCAAAAATGGAGCGCAAATAACAGCTGAAATAATCACTATAAGGACAACGACACTGACAACGGCCAGTTTGTTTTTTAAGAACCTTCGCAGTGCAATTTGTGATGGACTTGTTCCGCGAACCCCTTTTTTTACTCCAACGGCAGAGTTTCCATCAATATTTCCTTGGGGTTTCAATTCCATGATTTCTCACCTCAATCATAGCGGATTCGTGGATCAACGATACTGTAGAAAATATCAGCAAGTAAATTTCCAACCAGGACAAATAAACCGAGCATTAAGTTGATTGTCATAATCACTGGATAGTCCCTGTTTCCAATAGAGCTGATGAATAATGTGCCAATTCCGGGATACTGAAAGACTGCTTCCGTGATGACAGCGCCGCTTAGCAATATTCCAATTTCGAGCCCAAGCAAGGTAATAATCGGAATCAATGCATTGCGGAGTGTGTGCTTGTACAAGATCACTGGTTCTGTCATTCCCTTCGCTCTTGCAGTCCGGATATAGTCGCTGCCGAGCACATCCAAAACCTCAGACCGCATGTACCTCATATAAGTAGCAGTTCCTGCTAAACCAAGAGTGATGCCAGGGAGAATTAGATGCTGAAGTTTATTAAAAAATAACTCAAGCCCTTCTAATCCTGGTTTACTGACAGACCCTTGGGCGGGCAGCCATCCGAGTTGAATCGAAAAGACATAGATCGCCACAAGACCGAAGAAGAAATTTGGGACAGCCAACCCGAAAAATCCGAAAGCCGTCGCCCCGTAATCTAACAGCGAATAAGGGTGCCGTGCCGAATAAATGCCGATCGGAATCGCAACGATTATTGTAATAAAAATCGTAAAAATACCAAGATAAACGGTGTTGCTTAACCTTTCAGCGATCAATTCTGATACAGACCGTCCTTTATAAATGAGCGAATCACCAAAGTCACCTCTAACAGCACCTTTTAGCCAATTCCAATATTGAACATGAACAGGATCGTTCAGACCAAGTGCCTCTCTTTGTTTTTCATAAACTTCTCGATCAACATTCGGATCCATTTTTCCCGTAAAAGGATCTCCAGGGGCAGCTAGAATAAGAGCAAAAACCAAAACGGTCAGGATAAACAGCATGGGAATAAACACCAAAATACGCCGGATGATGTATTTGTACAACGTGATCAGCCCTCCTTTTACAAGAAAAGAACGTTGCGCGGAGACCGAACGTCCTTTTCTTGACTGTCATTTCAATGTTTTCACTCTGTTACATACCAAAGATGTGTTTTATTAATAAAATTGTATGGCAGGACATCAACATTTTTCAGACGGCTGTTATGTGCGTATAACTTGTTCTGAGCATATAGAATTAACGCAGGCAGATCCTCGCCAAATTCCACTTGCCATTCGCTATATTTTTGTTTGCGGAACTCTTCTTCAAATGCATCTGGTGCTGTTGAAGCTTCTTTTAAAAGTGCGTCAGCATCCGGGTTATGCCAGCGTGAATAATTGTAAGCTGCTGTCGAGGACCATAAACCACTTGGATCAGGATCCGTACTATCCAAGCTCCAGCCAAGCAAATAAAAATCCCAATCTTGGGCATTCTTTTCAAGATCCTCGAAATAGCTTTGCGCTTCCTTCGGCTGGCGAAGGTCAATGTTAATGCCTACCTCTTCTAAGAACTCTTCAATAATTGGAGCTGACCTTTCGCGAAGCTGATTTCCAGTTGGATAGTTTAAATTTAATATCCACTCTTCTCCGTCTGGATTTTCACGGAAGCCATCACCATCAAGATCGACATACCCCGCTTCTTCAAGGAGTTCCTTAGCTTGTTCTGGATCATATTCGTATTGCGGTGGATTAGTATCATCATAGGCCCAGAATTGAGTAGCGATCGGTGAGTTTTGCACCGTGCCTTTTCCATATAACAAGCCATCAATGATACCTTGACGGTCAACTGCGTATGCAATCGCCTGACGGACCTTTTGATCTTTTAATTTTTCATTGACTGTCCACTTCGATGGATCAAGCGTCATATCTCCTTTTGCACGGTGATTGACCATCATTCCCATAATTTGATAGCCAAAATCAGCCTGCTCGATGATTTCGATATGTTCCATATCCTCAACAATTTCATAGTCAGCAGCCTGGAAACCATTCGGCTCCGCGACAAAGTCAATTTCCCCATTTTCTAGTAATCCTAAAATAACGGCTTGATCGACGACTCTCCAAATAACGCTGTCAAGATAGGGTTCACCTTGCCAGTAGTCTGCATGCTTTTCAAGAACATACTGCTCCCCTTGCACCATTTCCGTAAATTTGAACGGACCTGTACCAATTACTTCCCCGGCATTGCGTGATGCACTTGCGGCAGGCATGTCAGCAATCGGGATATCTTTAAAAATATGTTCGGGAATGATTTTGAAAGCTGCATCAGAAAGAGCTTTTACATTTGGCTCTGCAAACTTAAAGGTCACAGTCAAATCATCTTCAGCTACAACACCTTGAAATTCGGAGCTTTCACCTGAGCTGAACTCCTCATAACCAAGTAGTTTTTCGGCATAGTAGGAACGAATCCCGCCGGCCTCAATGTAACCAGGCGATGAAAGAATTTTATACGTAAAGACCACATCATCTGCTGTAAAAGGTTCTCCGTCATGCCAAGTTACATTATCCTGTAAATGAAAGGTGACTTCAGTGTGATCTTCATTGAATGTCCAATCCTTAGCCAACTGCGGAATGAAACCAAGCGTCTTATCCTGACCTACCAACGCTTCATGTGTGATGTCTAGAATGTTCGCTTCATATGCTTCTTCATAAAAGACAGGGTTAAACTGACCTGATGGAGCAGTGTCCATAGCACCGATAACGGTTCCACCCTTCTGCGGCCCTGCTTGTTCTGCATCCTTTTCATTCTCTTCATTTGTCGACGATGATTCGTTATTGCCTGAACATGCTGCCAGTACACCAAAGATTAAAACAAAGCTTAGCAGTAAAAACCATCTATTCTTTAAATTCAAAAGCCTTCACTCCTTTTTCCGGAATATTCTTTATTTTAAAAAGTCCAAATTCCCCTATAAGACATTCCTAGCCCCATCACCCCCTTAACTGAACAACATAACACTACGCATAGAGATGGCAAGCAACCATATGGCCTTCTCCTGCATCCATTAACTCTGGACGTTCTACTGCACAGCGATCATGCGCCTTTGGGCAGCGCGTTCTGAATCCACAGCCAGATGGAGGATTCGCCGGACTCGGAAGATCACCTTTTAAAATAATTTTTTGACGGCGATTCAGGACATCGGTGGATGGCACGGATGATAATAAGGCTTGTGTATAAGGATGAAGTGGATTTTCATAGAGGTTTTTCTTAGGAGCTATTTCTGCCAAACGTCCGAGATACATGACGGCTAGGCGATCGCTAATATGTTTCACCACGCTTAAATCATGTGCAATAAATAAATACGTTAAATTCAATTCTTCCTGCAAATCGGCCATTAAATTAAGGACCTGTGCTTGGATGGACACATCGAGAGAGGATACAGGCTCATCGCAAACAACAAATTTAGGATTTAAAGATAGAGCACGAGCAATACTGATGCGCTGACGCTGTCCTCCAGAAAATTCATGAGGATATTTCAATCTGTCGTCTGCACGCAGACCCACTTTCTCAAGCAGGCTGATTGCTTTTTCTTCCCTGATCCTTTTTTTGATAGATGTTTGCACAAGCAGCGGTTCTTCAATCAATTCCTGAACATTCATTTTTGGATTAAGCGAAGCATACGGGTCCTGAAACACGATTTGCATATCCCGCCGAAGCGGACGAAGCTGTCTATTTTTAAGCTTAGAGATATCCTCATTTTCAAAATAAATCCTGCCGTCTGTTGGTTCTAATAGGCGCAGGATTACCCGTCCAAGTGTGGATTTCCCCGATCCAGACTCCCCAACAATGCCCAGCGTCTCCCCCTTCACAATGCTGAGTGAAAGATCATCAACCGCCTTTATATGGCCGACAGTTCTCTTCATAATCCCGCCTTTAATAGGGAAGTATTTTTTGATATTCCTCGCTTCAAGTATATGATCTGTTTTTTGCGTCATATCATCGCCCCCTTACTCATACAAACAGCAGCGCACATTGTGCCCTGTTTGAATCGGTTTTAGATCAGGAATTTCTGTCCTGCATTTCTCCATCACATGCCGGCAGCGATCGGAGAAACGACAGCCACTTGGAAAATCGTATGCAGGCGGAACCATACCTGAGATAGCGCCAAGTCTATCAACCTCTTTCTCCAAAGATGGCAAACTATCAAGCAGTCCTTGTGTATAGGGATGCTTTGGATGCAAAAAGAGATTCTTGACCGTTGTTTCTTCGACAATTTGACCGCCATACATGACCATCACCCGGTCTGCATACTCAGCAACGACCCCTAAATCATGGGTGATTAAGAGAACGCCCATATTCAATTTATCTTTCATTTCATTGAGTAACTCCAATATCTGTGCCTGAATTGTGACATCCAGCGCAGTGGTTGGTTCATCGGCTATTAATAGCTTCGGATCACATGAGATCGCAATCGCAATCATCGCGCGCTGCCTCATTCCGCCGGAAAGCTGGTGGGGGTATTCTTTCATCGTGTCTTCTGCCCGAGGAAATCCTACTAGCTTAAGGAGCTCGATTGCTTTGCGTTCCGCCTCAGCTTTTGAAACTCTTGTATGCTTTCGTATGGTTTCCTTTAGTTGATTCCCAATTGTAAAAACAGGATTTAAGGCTGTCATGGGTTCTTGAAAAACCATCGATATTTCCTTGCCGCGAATTTTGGCCATTTGTTTTTCGCTTAGCGGCGTAATGTCTGTTCCATTCAGAATAATCCTGCCATCTTCAATTTTTCCAGGCTTATTTATCAGTTTTAGGATCGACAATGATGTGACACTTTTCCCGCTTCCAGACTCGCCCACCAGCGCGACCGTTTCACCTGGATGAACGTGAATGTCAACGCCATCAACTGCTTTGGCGACTTTCTTGCCTTCTAAGTAAAAATACGTTTTTAAATTCTTTACCTGTAACAAAGGCTCTGACAATGCTTGCACCTCTTTTCAAAAAAGAACTTCAAAGGTGGAAAATATTTCATATATCAAACTACTATATAATTAGCAGAATTATACTATTTAAGTGTAATTTTTTCAATATAAAGAAAATTTTAGCAAAATTGATGTGTGGTTCTAATTCATTTATATTGTGACTTTAGGTTAGCATGTTGAGGTATATTTGCGGGTGGAATTTACTAGAGGGAAGTTGGTGAAAACTAAGTAAAAGAGCACTTCTGCGACTTATTTTTTGCTTTTTCTATCCCTTATGGACCAATGTCTTCATCTTATCATTGATTACGGCTTTAAGACTCTTTCTAATGTCCCATAAATATCTAAAAATAATAATTTTGGGTCTAGAGAAACATTCTAAAGGCCGTAACTGCCTTTATTTACGAAAATTTGGGTCATAAGAACAAAATGAGGCACCCTTTTTCAAGGATGCCCTTAATATATGAGTCTATTAAACTTAAACAGCGTCCCTTTTCTTGGCAGTCGCCATCGTATTCTTCGACGAACTGAACGATTTTTCCAATAAATATCCAAAAAGGGAGGCGAGTACTTGCTGAAAAAGGATGCCGATCACCACAGGAACGGCCACTGCTGGTGGGAAGTAAGCAACGGCGATTACAGCACCTGAACTTATATTTCTCATTCCCCCAGTAAATACGAGAGAAATAATTTCATCTCTTTCCCATTTTAGTAACTTCCCAATCAACCAGGCAAGAATATACCCTGTTGCGGCAACAAGAAAAACAATCAATGCGGTAAAGACAAGCTTCGCATCAATATTTTTCAAATAAGGTGCAATTGTTGAACTGTTGATCATCACTACTATACCCAAAGCTATTTTTGAAAAAGGTGCTAATGGAGCTCCCAGCTTTTCATTAATTTTCCCTTTCGTAATCTGATTACAGATCATTCCTAATAGCGAAGGAATCACAACCATTCCAAAAAGACCCTTCATCATGGACAGGACGTCCATCTCAATGCTTTCTCCAAGTATAAAAGCCATGCTGGCTGGCACAATAAACGGAGAAAGGAATGTATCAATTAAAATAATCGAAAGTGCTAACGCGAAATTTCCTTTATAAATGGTGACCCATAAAAAACTTGTAACCCCAGTTGGAATAACAACGGCGAGTACAAGCCCAGTTATCGTGAAAACGTCACCTGGAAAAGCAATATGACCAACACTCCAAGCCCAAAGCGGCATAATAACATGCAGAATCAATAATGCCACGATAATATTAGAAGGATGGGCAAGAACATGTTTTAAAGAAGTAAAATTCGAGGAAAGACTTCCTGAAAACGTCATAAAGGCAAATAGCCAAACAACCAAAAAGGTATAAGAATCAAAAAAATCGGCAAGCAGCACTCCAATTACAACACTAGCGGGAGTAATCAGCGGCATAACCCGATTAAGAAAAGTATTTAAATGATTTAATGACATATTCCAAAACTTCTTTCTCTTCGTTTTGTGTGTCTTGCTAGTTACAAGTACACATTTTACCACTGTTTTGGAATATCGTCTATCGGTGTTCTAACTATTCTTATTATTTGCAAAGCTGTTTAGATTATTTATCGAAAAATTATGCTGTTTTTACTCATTAACCTGCCCATTATGAAGAATACTAAGCAAAGAACGCATGGAAAGGATTGCTTGCAGATGCTATCAAACGAACAGATTGAAACGTTTAAATCACAGCTAGAACAACAAAAGAAAGAAGCAGAAGATAGATTTGACCAAAATGATCATTTTGGTTTAACATCCGGACATGCCCATGAATCGGTAGGTGAATTATCGAGTTACGACAATCACCCAGGCGATGAAGGAACGGAGCTGTATGAAAGAGAAAAGGATATCGCTTTAAATGAACATTCTCAAAACGAACTAGGAAATATCACGAAAGCGTTACAAGCAATTGAAAATGGGACGTATGGAAAGTGCGAGGTGTGCGGGAAGGAAATTGCGGTGGCCCGCTTAGAAGCACTGCCAACCACCACTTATTGTATTGAACATACACCAGATCAAATTACATCACACGAACGCCCGCTAGAAGAAGGAGTCCTCATGCCTCCTTTTGGCAAGTTCGACCAAGATGAAAAGGATGAAACGACTGCTTTTGATGCGGAAGATGCTTGGCAAGAGGTCCAAAGCTGGGGCACATCGGAATCACCATCCGATTTTTACAATGTAGCCGGCCACTATAATGACGTTGGCAATGAGTCTGAAGAAAACACCGGCTATGTAGAGGAATATGAGAACTTTGTGGGTACGGATATCACAGGTAAGCATATTACGGTATATCCAAATAATCAGCATGAACGCTATGAACAGAACCTTGATGAAGAAGGAATCATGACGTCATTCGGCGATTTGCCGGCATTTGAGCATGATCCATATGTGGAAGAGAAAGAGGACAATGACTGAATGTGGTCATTGTCCTCTTTTCTAGAAAAGTAGTTCGTATATCTCATTTAATTGATTTGCACGTTCCTCGTCTTGCTCATTTTTAGCATAACTAATCGCATCTGAGAGAATTTGATCCAAAAAGCTAATATGCTGTTCATTGAGCTCTCGTACAAAAGATGACTCTGTTGTGAAATCTTTCTCCCGAATAATCGAGTAAATTTCCTGTGCTACATCTGACCGGTCTGTGTAATTCGATAAAAATTCTTTTAAATAGCCGACTGGTTGATTCATCTGCCACTATCCTTTCATCTTGTGATCCTTTACTTATTTTTACCAATTAAATAAAAATAATAAGGGATTTTTATATTGACACTGAATATGTTTAGCAATTATAATTCATTTAGAATTAAAATATCTCGAATTTGAGATTAACGAATTAAAAATATTATTTTAAAATAGGGAGAGATATTAGATGGTAAAAACAAAATGGGCAGTAGACACAGTACACAGCAGCGTAGATTTTTCTGTAAAACATATGATGATTGCAAACGTGAAAGGGACATTTAAGAACTTTGATGCAGCAATTGAGGCAGATCCAACTGATTTAACATCAGCTGTGATCGAATTCAGCATTGAGACTGCAAGCGTAGATACGCGTAACGAAGACCGCGATAACCACCTTCGTTCTGCAGATTTCTTTGATGCAGAAAACTATCCAAAAATGACATTCAAATCCACTTCTATCGCAAAAACAGATGACGGTGAATATGATGTAACAGGTGACTTCACGATTCGTGATGTAACAAAACCTCAAACGTTCAAGGTTACTTACGAAGGCTCTGGAAAAGATCCATGGGGCAATGAAAAAGTTGGATTTGGCGTTGAAGGCGTCATCAACCGCAGTGAGTACGGATTAACTTGGAACGCAGCACTAGAAACTGGCGGCGTGCTGGTTGGGGATAAGGTGAAGATTTCGTTGGATGTGCAGGGTGCGAAGGCGGAGTGATAATAGGGATTGGGAAATGCAGGCTTTCTTTTTGGGGGAGGGCCTGCATTTTTTGATATTTTTCAAACAAGAGGAATAATCCAGTATAAATGTAGAACATTAACACCCGAATATAGGATTGATGCAGCTACGACTAGGACCTTCGTACAAGTTTTAAGAGGAACCTTATTTATAAAAGCCAATATGCTTATTAAACAGGAAAGGAATACCTTGAAGAATAGAAATAACAAAGGATGCGCTTCAAAAAGAGCATTCATAAACGGATTCCATTCGTTGATGTAAGAAAAGCTAATGCCCCAAAAGGTTAAAACTCCATCTAGGATATTTAAAAAACCTAGATATAAGAATAGGAATTTCTGAGTAATTAACTTTCCACAACGACTAATAATTAGCATTCCCTCCCCATCTACCTGGCTCTTCATTACCCAAGATTTATAAATGTGTTGGTACTTGCTGAATCTCTAGCAATTTACTGATTTCTTTCTCTGTTGTTAAAATTGGCTCTCTATCCATATCTCGTATCCAAAGAAGCCCATCCGGAAGAGGATTAATTTTCTTTTCTAATGAAGGAAACTTTTGATAAAGCATGATATCTTTATATATTTCAGGCATATTCAGCCCTGCTTCTGTAAAGAAATAATTAGTCGTAAAAAAGCGCATGTTGATTTCAGTCGGATTTGGAAAATCATTTTGATCATATGTCATATCGACTCCATAGACGCCATGAGGTTTTGGATCAACCGCATAGATAGTGTCCTTTGCTACTCGATTAACCGTTTCATCAGAATATGTTTCACCAACACCAGTAATACCTGTTACACCTGAGAGTGTTCGATTTCCGAAGCCCCATGACTTTCTACGTCTTGTCTGAGCAACAACCAGTTCTCCCTCATACCAAATTGACAACCAGGTCACGGTTTTTTCAGACTGAAGTAATTCTGATGCTGTAAAACTTCCCCAGCCTTTATAGATATCAATCCAGTTTTGTGCAAACTCAAAATCATTTGTAGGAAGCGCACCTTTTCCACCCGCACCAATCGTTGATCTTAGCCAGACTTTCCCCTCTTTATCACCTAATTGTTCGAAAGCCTTTTTTAAATCAGATGATTCATTAATGGGAACAGTCTTTGGAACTTTAATTCCCTCTGACTCCCAGATCTTATAAGATAGATATTTATCTGTACATGTCTCAATAACTTCATGATCGGGCATAAATAACTTAGTGCCCACTGCTTGAATTTCATTTCGAAGCTTTGATACTTCTAAAATTTCTCTATCATTCATAAAAACTGCCAAACTCGGTTTTTCATCCGCTAGTAATTTGAGCAATGCTTTCTTATATTCATCCCCAAACGCATGCTCATATGGAATATGACGTTTTGTATCCGCTTTTGATGAAAATAGCTGAATTGGATTCCTCGAAACGCCAATGATTTCTTCTTTCTTTGCTGATTGATTAAATGACTTTATAACATTTTCTGCTGGAGCTACGCCAACATCTGTAATTAAGATTTTTTCCACAATAGCACCTCTTCAAATTTATAAGTTTTTCGACATTCCCTTGTAATGTTCCATACTATAGTGCTGCTTTGCACCAATGCCTTCTTTCTTCACAACCTTCACTACGGTCAAAATCAGTATTTTTAAATCTACAAGAAACGATTGATGGTCGACATACCAAATATCAAGTTCAAACTTTTCATCCCAGCTAATTGAGTTTCTTCCATTAATTTGTGCCCATCCTGTTATACCGGGCTTTACATCATGCCTTCTGGCTTGTTCGGCTGTATATAAAGATAGATATTCGGTTAGTAAGGGGCGTGGTCCGACCAAACTTAAATCTCCTTTGATGACATTAAAAAGCTGAGGCAGTTCATCCAAACTATATTTTCTTAAAAATATTCCGAGCTTTGTCAATCTTTCCTTTCCTGGAAGCATTTTGCCTGTCTCGTCCCTTTTATCAATCATTGTTCGAAACTTATACACATGAAAAAGCTTTTCATGTAATCCAGGTCGAGTATGTTTAAAAATAATTGGTGCCCCCATTTTGATCCGAATCAAACTTGCAATAAATAGCATAATAGGAGAAAAAAGAACGATAAGGATGATTGCAACCGTTAAATCCGTGATTCTTTTCAAACTAGTTTCACCTCCGAAGTAATGATTAAAGATTTTGTTCTTTGATCCGATTTAATGGATGATTATATAAGAAGAAATATTGCCTTCTTTTTTCAATATACTTTGGCTGGTTGATCTTGATGTCCGTTCCAGTTAATGTATTACTTGCATTCGTTTGCAAGTACTGCCGATAGTCAGAGGAATACTGACGATCTAAGAAATCATAACAACTTTGCAGTTCGAACTTTCGCCGAATATGATGATGGGCATCAGAAGCAATAAAATGAACAAGTTCATGATCCAATAAATGCCTGGAGAAATTTTTCAGCCTTTTTCCATGCATACCGGTAATACTTCCTGCAGTTACTTGGACTAGAATCCCGTTTTTTACCCATTTGTAGATGAGTCCAGGATTTTTTCTTATAATCCTATTTCTCTCCGGATGGGCAATAATAGGCGTGAACCCTTTCTTCTGCAATCGGGAAAGTGCTTCTTCCGTTTGCTCTGGCAGGTGATGGCAGGGGGGTTCGATAAGCATGTACTTTCCTGTATTATTTAACGTGAGAAAATCCTCGAATCTTTCTTCAATATCTTCAAGAATTTGCTCATGTAAATGAAATTCTATTCCAGGGTGAACTTCCAATGGGACATTCTGTTCCTTTAGCAATTCGTTAGCCTCTTCAACTAATTTCAAAATATTAGATGGACTATTTTCATAGAAATGTTTTTTATGTTGATGCTTATGATGCGGTGTGGCAATTACATGATCTATTCCTGTATCCACTGCTTGCCGGGCTAACAGAATCATTTCGTCCCAATTCTTAGGGCCATCATCTAGACCGGGAAGGATGTGATTATGGATGTCAACAATCAAACGTTCCTCCTCCTAACATATATTCTTAATTAAGAACACATAATTAATAAATATCCTTTATAAAAAGTTAACTTTACCTATATTCTGTTATTACTTATATTTTCTTCTTTTAGTTTTGGCAGTTTTTCTAAAAGTCTTAAATCGGTGATTATATCAGAGCTTATAATCAACGTTTCATAATTTTGGATATTGAATTCCATCTAGTTTAGGTTTTTTTATACTTAAACCTCTACTCCCTTAATAAATCTAATTATCCTTGAAAAATCGCTTGCAAATTGTCTAGTCTCGAACTGTATTAATCTTAAATAAACATCCTCCAGATAAAAAAGTTCTTTATTATTTATAGAATGAGTGTAAAAATAATCACTCAGGAGATTATTAATATCTGACTCCTTGAAGTACCTATTAATTCTTTCCAGAATATAATCATAAAATTCTTCTCCAAGAAAAGGGAATCTCGCTTTAAACTTAAGAAAATCATAAAAGGGAGTTCTAAATTCACAAAACTCCCAATCTATCAGTACTATTTCATTATTTACCTCTAGTAAATTGTCCTGTTTTATATCTCCATGACTAAAAGTTAGGATAATTTTATTTCGCGAATAACTTTTTATAAACTTTTCATACTCTATTTTAATGAAACTTTTTACTGTTTCTATTTGTTCTTCAGATAATTTCCCCGAATTTCTGTTTAGAATACCGAGAGATTTACTTAGTAAAAATTTGGCATAAACATGGGACTCAACTTCCTTAATAGCTGATTTATATAATAAATTTATAAACATATCACTTATTTTATCTCTAAGATGGTTATTAATAGAAGCGTTTATAAGGTTAGGATGGTGCCCGTTATAGAACCTTCCTTTTATTATCCTATTTTCAATATCTACATCGTAGATTTTTTCATACATTAAACTACTTTTATTAAATCTCAAACTCCTTAATATATAACTTTCGTTATGTTCATCATAAATCGTATAAATAACCCTATCTTTTAACCTTATTATTTTATAGTTATTGTTTCCTACACTTAGGGCAATATCCCCATCTATGATTAATGATTTCTTTTTGAACTTATTTTTTTTATATTGAAGAGCATAATTCAATATTACCTTAATCCTCTTAATTGGATTTCTAGGCATTAATGGTTTACAATTAAACAAAATTAACGGCCACAAAATTATAGGGAACTTCTTATTTATACTTATAAAATTATTAATAGATGAGTATTGGTACAACCGTGAATCACCTCGCTTAATTGGTCTCAAACTAATCACTGAATTATTACATAACAGACTGTTCCAAATTTTTTTTACTTTTTGACATTAACCTTCCATTGTTTATTTTAAAAACAACGTCACAATTTTGTATGGTGCTTAAGCGATGAGCTATTATAATTAATGTCTTCTCTCCCTTCAATCCGTTAATTGCCTTCATAATCTCTTGTTCTGTTCCATTATCAAGTGCAGATGTTGCTTCATCCATAAATAATATCTCTGGGTTATGGTAGAGAGCCCTGGCAATTCCAATACGTTGTCTTTGGCCTCCAGAAATTCTTACTCCTCGTTCTCCAACAGTTGTTTCTAATTTATCAGGCAAAGATTCAACATATTCCTTTAGCTGTGCCTGTTCTAGTGCTTTCCAAACTACAGCATCATCAATCTCTTTTTTGTTTATACCGAATGCAACATTCCCTCGAATAGTATCATCTGACAAATATATTGTTTGAGGAATATAACCAATTTTTTTTTGCCAAAGTGGTATTTGCTCGAATAAGTCTTTTCCATCTACAGTAACGGATCCCTCTTCTGGACGAAAGAGCCCAAGAATTATATCAACAATAGTTGTTTTTCCTGCACCAGATTCTCCGATAAAAGCCACTGATTGACCAATTGGAATTGTCAGCGAAATATCCTTAACTACTAAATTTTTCTGATTAGGATAACGGAATGAGACATTCTTTAATCGTATTTCTTCTTTAAACATTCTTTTTGGTAGATTGCTTTCTTCTTGTTTAAAAGTAGAATTCAGATTCGGTTCACTGTTTTCGCAAAGCTCATTATCCATAAATAAATCTTCGTAGACAGCGGACAATGCGGGTTGATTATAGCGTATACTATTAATTAATCCTATTACCCGACTTATAGACGGCATAAGTCTAAAAGCAGCCATTGCAAATAATGCCATAGTCGATACAAGATTAGAAGTATTTACATTTTGAAAAATAATGATTAGCATCGTTATTAATACTATTGATACTACTATGGTCTCTATAAAAAGTCTTGGTGCTAAATCTAACATCCGCATATATATACCATTCTTAGCGAGTAATACATTGGGTTTAGTATATGCATCAACAAAGAAATCTTCTTTTCCGGACACCTTAACTTCTTTACTTGCGCCCAATCCTTGATTTACCCATTTTATCAAATCACTATTAAATTCTGTCTGTTCAGCTCCTAATTCCTTAACTCTTTTCCTGAATATTCTTAAAAATAAAAATAAACTTCCACCTAATACGCTGGCCACTATAAGTGTTAAGAACGGTTCCGTTACTATCAGTAATAATACGATAAAGATGATAATAAGTATTTCTGTGAGTAAGTGAAATCCTGCCATAATAATCCCATTAAATACCTTAGGTACTTCTCTACTTACATTTCGAAGTAATGTAGCAGTATTTCTCTGTAAATGAAAAGAATATGGTTTTGTTAAGTATTTTTTGAATAATCTTTGGGATAGCTTGACTTGTTGATTGTATATTACCCTTCCCTGTGCATATTGAAAAAATAATATATATAAATTCTTTAATATAAAAACCGCTAATAATATAACAACTGAAAATGTCACAAATCCCTTATGGGAATTAAAATTCAGCAAATTATAAATATACTGCAAACTAGTTTGATTTTCAATTATTGTTGGGTCGGTAACAATTCCCACAAAGGGTACAATTAAACCTATTCCAACTGTTTCAAATAGCGCTGCGAAAATCATTAGAAAAAATAGTAATAATAATTTATACTTTTCTCTTTTGCTAAAAAGCATAATTATCTTATTTGTTGTATCCTTCACCTATATCATCCTTTTATAATTTTATATTCTCCTCCAAATGAGGGTAGGTGAGAAAAAGCTTCTATATAACTTAGTAAATAAAAAAAGTAAGTTTACAATTAAATCTATCAATCCCTATATCATTTTGAGTAGTTGGTGAATTTCAGAAATATTATCTACATCCATGGACCTGAGATTTGTTTCAAACTGTTTTAATACATACTCATTTTTTAACAATTGTTCTATTTTGTTGTATAAGCTTATTTCATCACATTTGACAATACTTCCCGTTCTTCCATCTATTATTTGTTCCATCGCTCCTGGAAAGTTAGTTGTAACGATTGGTTTAAATAGTGCTCTTGCCTCTGCTAAAGTAATACAATACCCTTCATGGCGAGAAGTTTGTACGTACAGATCACAATCTCTCATGTAAGGATAAGGATTATTCTTTGTACCAAGTAGAATTAATTTATCTTGTAAACCATTTTCAATTATTTTATTTTCTATTTCCTTTCTGGATTTACCATCACCTATACAATACCAACGGACATTATAGCCTTCTGAAACTAATCTACGAAGTATATTCGGAATAAGATCCTGACCTTTTTCAGGGGTTAATCTTCCTACGGTTAATATCCTTATACCATTAAAGCTATCTTCGAAGCCTATATTCTCCTCGGACATGCATTTAAGTTTCTCTTTATCTAAGATGTTGTAGAATACTGATGTAGTTTCTTTGAATTCAGGGAATAACTCATTAAATTTTAACATTGAATAATATGAAACACAGAATATCTTGTCATATTTATGATAAAATCTTCTATACTTCCCTAGAGAATTTTTATATTTGGAGACATCACTATGTATCCATGCAACTTTTTTATTTGCAATAATCTGATCGGCAACATAAACTACTGGAAAAGATGCAGGAACGTGGTAAGCAATTGCTAAATCATATCTATTTTCATCAAATGATATGGTCTTAGAAAGATACATTTCCTGCTTGAATACAGAATTAGCTCTTTTTGCTAAAGATGTATAAAGCCCAACCTTAAAAGCATCTATGAATTTTCTCCTCTTTATTAAATTCCATATTTTTTTTCCTGTAGTTTTTTCATTTCCATACATGCATTTTACTTTTACATGACTAGGGATTTTATCTAAAAGCTCTCCACCAGATCCCATCACTAAAATTGTTACATTATATTGATCTTTTGGAATTTTCTCCAGCATGGAAATTAATGCTCGTTCTATACCACCCATGATCATTCTTCGAGTAACTATAATGATACTTTTCATAAATCTCTACCCTTCTAATAAAAATACCTATTTAATTTAAAGCAGAAACGTTATTTTTTGAATATCTTTTGATAAACTACTTATATTTTTATTAGCTAAATTGTAGGAGAGGTTTTCTCGTAGAGTCTTATCTCTTAGTAATCTATTTATCCCATGATATATTTCTCCGACGTCTATAGGTACAATGATACCTGTTTCACCATTTTTTATTTGTTCTTTTGCCCCTGTAAAATCTGTAGCAATGATAGGCCTGTTCAGACACCTTACCTCAGCAAGTGTTATACAATATCCTTCATGCCGAGAAGGTTGTACAT
The DNA here is from genome assembly GCF_900156875.1 of Robertmurraya dakarensis. GTDB lineage: Bacteria > Bacillota > Bacilli > Bacillales > Cytobacillaceae > Robertmurraya > Robertmurraya dakarensis. The sequence goes on from NZ_LT707409.1 coordinate 2,716,108, forward strand.
AGATATCGCATTGTTTCATGAATGGATATGGGTTTTCTTTTGCTCCAAGAAGGAAAAAATCATCTTCTAAGTTATGTTCTTTAATTAATCTTTCATATTCTTTTCTCTCTCTACCTTCACCTATACAGTACCATCGAACATTGTAGCCATCTTCTTTCAACTTAGCTAACACTTTGATTGTTAAATCCTGCCCCTTTTCCTTACTTAGCCTTCCTACAGTAAGGATTCTATATCCACAGAAGTCATCCTGGAATCCGCAGCCTTCTTCTGCAAGCCTTAAAACCTGTTCTTGAGACAAAAAATTTAAAAACTTCTCAGTTTTGTATTTTAAACTCGGTATAAGTTCAATAAGTTTTTGTTTACCTTCATTTGATACCACAAAAATCTTGTCAAACTGCCTATAAATTCTTTCTGCAAATTTCTTATTAAAACCAATTTTTGTAATATCAAAATGTATCCATTGTATCTTCTTTTTTGCCTTTATCTTATGAATAACAAAATAGCTTATAAGGTCCATGGGTCCTGCATAAGCTACTGCTGCATCATATTCTTCTTCTAGAACAGGGTAATTTCTTAAAATATACTTATAAAATAGACTTCTTTCTTTCTTCATCTTCGTTATAAGATGTACTGTTATTAAGCTAGTAGTATCAATGATTCTTCCTTTTTTTAAAAATTCTATTGCTGATACTTGAGGAGGATTATTAATAGTTTCTTTTATTCTGTCATACCCTTTTAAATATTTAACTTTAACTCCTTGAGGGATCGAATTTAGAAGTCCTCCGTATTCCTCTAGCATTAGCAGTGTAATATCATACTTTTCTTTCGGCATCTCAGATATCATATTGAGTAATGCTTTTTCTGTACCGCCTATATTCATATTAATAAGCATAAAAAGTATTTTTTTCTTCATTTAAGAATCACTCACAGAACTTAGATTTTCTTAACATATTAATCGATAAAATTTTTCTATTTCTTCCGTGTTTCCTTTTTTCTCATTTTGCAAGTAATTAATTATACTTTTCCTTAGTTCATGATCATTGATAATCCTAAGTATCGCTTCGCAAACTGCAACTGCATTTCTTTCGACAACTAGACCGTTTTTTTCATGTAACATTTGGTTGTAAACTGCATCAAATTCTGTTGTTACTACTGGGACATTAAGCATTCTTGCCTCAGCAATCGCAAGACCAAATCCTTCAAACCTTGAAGTTTGCACATACAAGTCAGAGTTTTTTATATACGGATAAGGATTTGCTTTGACTCCTAATAAAATAAAGTAGTCAGTTAAATCATTTTTACAAATATACTTTTCTATTTCCTCTCGCAAAGGCCCTTTACCCAAAACATACCATTTGAATTTAATGCCTTTATCCTTTAATTTTTTGCATGCCTCCAAAGCAACATCGTACCCCTTCTGATGAGCAAGCCTTCCGATAGTAAGAATTTTGATTCCATCAAATTCATCTTCTTGATTTTCTCCTAGCTCTGCCATATTGGTTATAAATTCAGGGTTATTAATATCGTAAATCACATCGACATAATTACTATATTGTGGAAAAGTTTCAAGGAATACCTCTTTAGTAGAATCTGATACTGCCACAATTTTATTAAATTTATCGTAAAAATGTTTCTGAAAATCTTTGTCCTTTTGTTCTAGTCGATAACTAACATTTACCCATGCAAACTTCTTCTTCGCTTTTACTTTTTCTGCTATATAGAAAGTCGGAACTCCCTGGGCATAACTTATCGCTATATCATAAGTAGTAGAATTCTCTTCAATAACAGGTGATATTTCTTCCCAAAACATCCTAGCTTTTTGAGCATTGCTACACTTATTTTTACGTATACGGATAGAATACCGAGTCCTAGCCGCTAACATTTTGAAATCAAATTTCTTTAACGAATACTTAGCGGATTCTATCAAAGCCATTTGACTAAAAAGTGTATATTTTAATGGTTTTAAAATATTTACTTCTGGAGGAACAAGCTCCTCGAGTACTTTTCCATGGGCAAATAACATAAGATCAACATTATATTTTTTATAATCTAAAAGATTAAGTAATGTGACTAAGCTTTTTTCCGCGCCTGCACAATCTAGAGAGTCAATAACAAATAATATTTTTTGTTTCAAATTACAAATCACCTCGTTTTCCGTAACTAATCGATATTAACCCTTCTTATCCCTTATTCTCCTGTTGCCACTTAATAAATTCGAGAAGAATCTTATAATCTTGAACTGTTTTTTTATCCACACCTCTTTCTTTTAATTCGTTTATTAGTTTTAGCCATTCTTTATCAATTGATGGAGTTGGTTCTGTTATATCTGCATTTGGATTAAGCAGAAGCTGTAGATCAACCTGCAGAACTCCGGAGATTTTCTCAAGTACTTGAATGGATGGGTTCTTATTCAAGCTGCGTTCGATATTGCTTAAGTACGACTTCGAGATTGCTGCCCTTTCAGCTAGTTCGGATAGTGTTAGACCTCTTTGTTTTCGAATTCGATAAATGTTTTTACCAATCATTTTTATACCTCTTTATTTTCTAATTAACTTCGCAATTATCAAACCACCTCTTGTTGCGAAATTTACTCATAAAAAAACCCATTTAAAGGTTTACTTTTTAAAAAGGAATTATATCCATTGACACAAGTATCAAGTTTCTCATCATAACATGTTGATGAGAGGTTTATGTATAAGCAAAAGTCGTCTTGTCGAAGTCTATTGCATCATAAATGTCTTTAATCTGGAGGAAAAGCCATGTTTTCAATTTTATCTAATCCATTTCAGACACTTAAAAAACGTTATCATCGAATCATGCACATGTACTATTACCATCTTTATAAAGATTGCTATGATCCTACATTTAAAGATAAGTTCTACATGAAGTGCATATATCATGAAAAGAAAATCATTTCATAAATTATAAACCTGTGCATCAATCAGATTGACTTACCTCTACACCTCTACTTTTAAGCTATTTCTTATACTATTTATTACTCTTGAAAGATCCTCTTCATTCATATTTGATCCAGATGGAAGACAAATACCAGTCTGAAACAACTGTTCTGAAACATTCTCACTTTCGCTGTGAGCATAAAAATCAGCATCTGCAAAGAGAGGCTGCATATGAAGCGGCTTCCAGACAGGCCGGGCTTCAATATTTTCTTCTGAAAGAATTTCTATTAATTCTTGTACAGAGATCCCTGTTCGCTCTTTATCAATGGTACAGGCTGTGAGCCAACGATTTGAGTAAGTGTTTTCCAGCTCAGGCATAAAAGTGATCCCTGAAATCGATACTAACTCGTGATAATACCTATCAAAGACAGCCCTTCTAGCTTCCACGCGGTTTTCCAATACCTCTAATTGTGCCCTTCCCACTCCCGCTAAAATATTGCTCATTCGATAATTGTAACCAACATTGCTATGCTGATAATGGGGAGCTGGATCTTGAGCCTGAGTTGCCAAAAAGCGCGCTTTTGCTAATGCTTCAACATCATCAGAAACGAGCATTCCTCCGCCTGATGTTGTAATGATCTTATTGCCGTTAAATGAATAAATTCCAAATCTGCCGAACGTCCCGCTTGCTTTCCCTTTATAAAAAGATCCCAATGACTCAGCAGCATCCTCAATTACAGGCACTCCATATCTATTGCATAATGTTAAGATTTCATCCATTTTAGCGCTTTGACCATATAGGTTAACGACGATAACAGCTTTTGGTATATTTCCTGAATGAACAGCATCAGTTAATGCACGTTCTAGCGCTTGAGGTGACATATTCCATGTTTCAGGTTCTGAGTCAATGAACACGGGCTTTGCTCCTAAATAGGCAATAGGATTGGCACTGGCAATAAAGGTAAGACTTGAACAAAAAACCGTGTCGTCTTTTTTCACATCTAACAATCTTAAAGCTAAATGAATAGCTGCAGTCCCTGAACTGACAGCTGCAGCTCCCTTCATGCCAACATATGATGCCAATTCCTCTTCAAAGGCATCGACATTTGGTCCAAGAGGGGCAATCCAATTCGTTTCAAAAGCATCTTGAATATACTTTTGTTCATTACCACTCATATGTGGTGAAGATAAATAAATTCTTTTATTATTCTTCATAAAACACACCCTTTGCCTATAGAAATAGCTCTTTATAAAATTATTTTTTTCTTCTCCACAATCCCGCGGTAAATTGGGAAAAAGTCTGGATTATATTCATAATTTTTCTTTACCAAGCCTGTTAGATCTTCATACACTTCCTGGCAATGAATTTTTTTCCCGATAAAATAGTCATAATGATTGCTATTAGTAAAAGATGCTTTAAAATGAAAAAGCCCATCATCTTCTTGATAGCCACCACCTAGGTGAAGAAGAGATGAGCCCTTTGACCGACAAAACTCAATCATAAAATCAAACAGCATATTATTGGGTCTAACATGCAGATAGTCTGTTTTAGAAGCACCTAGATGATAATGTGAAAATTCCGATCCTACCATCACCATCACAGCAGCAACAATGTTTTGGTTATATTCTGCAAACAATAAATACGTTTTGCTTTCATTTGTATCCTTAACTTGTTCAATGAAATACGCCTCATCAAAATAATAAAAAGGGCTGGCATGATTTCGATCCATTGTTTCTTTGTACAAGTCCATAAAAATCCTTATGTTTTCCAAATTATTCTCTGCAAGAAAGCAAGTGATCCCTTTCTTCTTTCCTTTTTTAATATTTCTCTTTACCATTGATGAATAATTTCTTCTAATCTCTTCTAATGGCAGTGATAAATCGACAGCTGTTGTCTTTCTTATATATTGGACAACCATACTGCTCGCAAAATTCCGCCGGTTATCCTTTAATGGATGGAACCTGATTGTTTCAGTAATAACATTATTTTCCCGGCAATATAGGCTGAATTTGTCATAAAAGTTTTGAACATTATCGATGCTTCCCTGTATGTGGGGGCCTCCGTAGCCATATGGTGTGACGATATCATATAGGCTTTCATCAATAATGGAGATCTTTCTTTTAATAAATGGATAAAAAACCTGTGTTGATCCTTCCTTATAATAAGCTGCCATTAATTCACCGGACTCATGATTACTCCATAACTTGCCATACTCATATGAATAATAGACATCTAGGTTAGTAAAGGAACTTGCTGCCCTTTTCCATGAAACTGGGTCTATAATAATACTGAATTCACTGAATTCACTCAATCCTCTCACCACTTCCTATTTGTTCTATTATTAGTCCTGTTCGCTTTGTTTAGATAACGCTGTAAGAAACTGTTTCTTTATTTCATTAACGAATTCTACTACTTCCATCATTTCTGATTCCTGGCCTTTTTGATATGTGTTTAGAAGTATTTCTTGAAAATCCTGTTTTGTTAACTTATCCGAAATATCCATTTCCCTACCTCATTCATAAAAATCAGTTCATTTTCATGCCGATCCCTTTCTGATTCTGAGATTCATATCCATTTGGATTTTGGAGCTGCCATCTCCAAGTATCTTCACACATTTCGTGAATATCTCTTTGTGCAGCCCACCCCATTTCCTTTTCTGCCTTTTTGGCGTTGGCATAACAGACAGCAATATCTCCAGGTCGTCGTTCCACGATTTTATAAGGAATCTTTCTCCCAGACGCTTCTTCAAATGCAGAAATCATTTCTAGTACACTGAAGCCCTTACCTGTTCCAAGATTATAAATCTCTACTCCCTTTACTCCTATAATTTTTTCGAGTGCACGAAGATGTCCTTTGGCAAGATCGACTACATGAATATAATCTCTGACCCCAGTTCCATCTGGTGTATCATAATCATTGCCAAAGACCTTTAACTCGCTGAGTTTCCCGACGGCTACCTGCGATATGTACGGAAGAAGATTATTGGGAGTCCCATTTGGATCTTCACCAATCAGCCCGCTTTTATGTGCACCAATTGGATTAAAATAACGCAAAAGAGCAACACTCCATTCACTGTCAGAAACAAACAGATCTTGTAAAATCTCTTCAATCATCTGCTTGGTTCGCCCATAAGGATTTGTTGCTCCTGTTAAAAAATCTTCATTGATTGGTACACGTTCTGGTACTCCGTAAACTGTTGCGGAGGAACTAAAAACTAGCTTTTTCACCTGATGCACTTTCATGACTTCACATAATCGAATCGTACCCGTAATATTATTTGAATAATACCAGAGCGGCTTTGATACTGATTCTCCAACAGCTTTTAGTCCGGCAAAGTGAATAACTGCATCTATATCGTTTTCTTTGAATATGGTATTGATTGTTTCACTATCAAGCAGGTCCGCTTGATAAAAGCTAAATTCCTTACCGGTAATTGTACGAATTCGATTCAATGCCTCTGGTTTGCTGTTTGAAAAATTGTCTACAATGACAATCTCATAACCCTCATTTAATAGTTCAATACATGTATGTGACCCAATATATCCAGCTCCACCGGTTACCAGGATTTTCACCATTCTCCCCTCCTAACACTAGTTATTTACATCAATATTCCTTTTCCACTTCATTCATGACCCTTTAAGCCAAAATAAAAAAGCCCTATTATGTTAATAGCACTTTTGACTTGTGATTATTTTTTAGATATATCCTTTTTCCATTGCTTCAATGGTTTTTATCACGATGTAATTTTGTACCTTAGTTTCGAACACTCTTAGCTGCGCTTCCTCTAATTTAAGCTGTGCTTGCTCAAAATCAAATCGAGATACTCTTCCCAGGTTATAGCGAACTTCTAAAAGTCCAAGATTGACTTTTGTGATTTCTAATTGCCGAACCGCCTCTTGGTACGCAGTGTATGAATTTTCACCATTACGGTATAGCTGCTCAATTTGATTTCTTAGATCGTTTTCTGTAGCAACAATATTTTTTTCAGCAATGGTAACAAGGTGCTCTTGATTTTCTTTTTCGTATTTTGTCGCTTTTCTTTTTTCATAATCCTCATAGGTTTGGTCGCGATTTAAAATAGCATTTTCTAAGTTTTTTTGTGCACTCTTCATCGTTAAGGAATTTTCAATCAATAAAGAAATATCAGATGGCGTTTCGACCTTTACTGGGTCTATTTCCAATGAATTTATCTTCACTTCCGGATTGTAGGAAACACCAATATCATAGCAAAGTGCTGCAACTGCATAATTTAAATTCTTTTCTTGCTCTTCTAATTGTTTCTCAGCGTTTTCATGAGCAATCCTTATCTGACGTAATTCCTCCTCAGATACTCTGCCAAACTTATATAGTATTTCAAATTTTTCTAGGTTTTTAATAGACGATTGGAATGATTTATTCATATTAACCAGCCAATCTTCCTGCAAGAGAAGATCTGTATAAGCAGTTGTCAGCATAAGCCGAACCCCATTTTTTGCAGCTTCTTCCTCTAACTGTAGATGCAACTCTCCCGATTCAAATTGTTGAATGGCTAATTCTAGTGCCTTAATCTTTTCTCTAAGAGCTTCTTGTTCCTCAAGATTATCTTTTCGTTCATCGAATGTATCCTCTTGCTCTCTTAGTTTATCCATACTATTTTTTAAGTCTTTTATTTGACGTTCAGTTTTTCTATGATCAGTTTTAGTAAGCAAAAAATCGTTTTTACTCATTTCTAATTCAAGCTGCAATACTGCAAGATTTACACTATTTTCCGTCCCTCTATGAATCACATCTTCTAGAGTTAATTCCTCAACCTTCTCTAGCTGACTTAACTCTTCTGCTACCTCCTTTACTTGTTCTTTATCTGTTATTTGATCACCTTCAGCTTCTTCCTGTATCCCACTAGCATGGGCTGTTGCAGCAATCGCTCCAATAACAATTGACACTGCAAAAATCAATGGAAGAATCTTTTTCATCGTTTTAGCCTCCTTCTCTCCAAATATATAAAAGTAATCGATTATAAAAAGCACACTTTCAAGAAAAGGTTCACCTACAAAGGGTTAATAATGTCTAATTAATGATTCATAAATTTTTTAAACAGAGATCTTTTGCTTAACAATCGTCGACGAAACACCCTTTGTGTATGGAAAATAGACGATTTCCACGCCAACGTTATGAAACTTCTTTTCTACTTCCTCAAAGAGAGGATTTCCCCTCCAATCATCTCCATGGAACATTACATCGAATTTATATTCTTCCCATGCAGCTAGTTTATCCATTGTCTCCTGGACTACTACTTTATCTACATATTTAATAGCTTCAACAATTTTGATTCTCTGTTCAAAAGGAATTATAGGTAATTTTTTTTTGTAACTTAATACTAAATCCTCAGTACTCACTCCCACGATCAAATAATTACACTGCTCTTTTGATCTTCTTAGAACATTAAGATGACCGACATGAAATAAATCAAAAACACCTGTTGTATAACCCACATTATATTTTTTCATAAGATTAAGTCCCCTTTTTTACAATTTCTTTTTCAATTTTTTGAAGTAAATTTCTGCTGGCATTTCCATTCTCATACGAATTTATTGTGTCTAATAATTCCAAAATATCTTTTGTATACCTTTCCTGGTTAAAATCATGTATATTATTAACCAAATCCTGCTGGGTTGTCGCACTTGGAAATGGTAGATCCCTCAAGTTAAAATATAGCTTCCTGTCATTTTTTAGATAGCTTTCTAGATCCGGAACATATAAAAAGCAGGGTTTTTTAGTTATTAGAAAACTAAACATAACTGAAGAATAATCAGTAATAAGTACATCCGATATATACATTAACTCTTGAACATCATCATAACTAGTTACATTTCGTATAGTATCCGTATTTTTAATTTCTGATGAAATTGCAGAAAGATGCGGGTGTAATCTTAAAAGTAAAATCCAGTTACCTCCGAATTTCTTCTTTAATTCGTTTAGTACTTCTTCATAATTAAGGTCATATACAGATATTTTGTTATCTTTCCTAAATGTTGGTGCATATAGTGCAACCTTAACTCCTAAAGGAATATCGAGTTTTTCAAAAATTTCACTTCTATTTTTTATACCAGTTTTAAAAAATATATCATTTGCTGGTGTACCGTGTTCAAAAATTTCTCCATCATACCAAAACGCTTGTTTGAAAATTTTTGTACTATACTCACATCCTGATAATAATAAATCACATTTTAGCGAATCCTTTTTTGCCATCTGTATGTAATGCCTTGGTAGAGTATCCTCTGCATCTTTTTCTATTTGTTTCAAACGTAAGGAGCTATGCCATGTTTGGATGTAATACTGATTTTTACGCTTGATAAATAAGTCAGTTGTTCTAAAGTTTGTAATAATTACTTTCGAGGTACAAATCTCATAAAAATATCTTAAAGACATTATCTTCACTTCTTTAAAGCCAGTAATACCTTTTTTTTGTTCAATTTCATCAAATGCCCATACGACGTCAAACTTATCTTTGGGATAATTTTTAAGTATATATTCGGAGATGTACTTAGGACTATCACCGTATTGACTGCCATAGTAACTAAAAAAGAAAATTTTATTCCTTTTGATCGGGAAACAATGAAAAAAATATATGATTGCAATGGCTGAGGTTTTCTTAAGATTAGTTATTATGCTGTTCATTTTGCTTTAACTCCTCTAGTATTAGTAAGTGAACTCCAATCCATACAATGTTCCGGCATTATAAGAGGGATATTTATTCACTGTTTAATAACTACCTTTTCTAACATTAAAGGCTTGGGTACAAGTCCTAGTGCCCTCAATATCTTTAGATAAATCAAATATGAAATGTAGAGAGTAGGATGTATCTTAAAAAGACACAATTGAATTTTTAGTTGCTTGTCGTCATTAACAGCATTTTTTAAAGTACTGTAATTTTCTTTAATATAGGTTTGTAGCTCATCCCTATATTTTCCGCCAGCATCCTTTCTTCGATTTACAAGTAGGAGATTATAATGGATCAAACTTGTCTTCAAAATCATCTTTAGGGATTCGTCTTTTAAATCTTGATAATACCTTTCGATGAAGTTATGTCTCTCCTTTAACCCTTTAATAATGTCTAGATTTCTTGGTGTGTAATTCGCTACTATACTATCACTGCGCTGATAGTAGTAGCATAAAGGCTGATTTAAAAGAACAAATGTATGAACCCTTTGCATTACTTGGTGAGCCCAGAAAACATCCTCAAATAAAACCCCTTTTTTAAAAGGAATGTCTTTAATTAGATTTGTTTTATAAAGCTTTCCCCACGCAAAATTCTTTACTCTTTCATTAATGACTAACTCCTTCATTAATGTTTGATTGTTTAATACAACTGGAAGGTCTTGTCTTTGATAGTAGCGATTGTCATAAAAAAGCTCATGGTCATGAGCATAATAAAAAGCTGTTTGGACAACATCTGCTCCATACTTTATACTTGTTTCCACCAATGTTTCAATCATGTTGTGTTCCAACCAGTCATCACTATCAACAAATATCGTAAACTCTCCTGTTGCATACTGCATGCCGTAATTTCTCGCATCCGATAAACCGCCGTTTTCCTTATGGACCGATAAGATGCGTTTATCATTTTCCGCATAGGCATCAGCGATTTTCCCGCACCCATCAGGAGATCCGTCATCCACTAAGATAATCTCTAGAATCGGATACGTTTGATTGACGATACTTTCAACACATCTATGAAGATATTTTTCTACTTTGTATATTGGTACAACCACGCTTACTTTTGGCAACATAAACTTAACCGCCTATCCTATAGGATCCATATCAACCCAACAGCGAATAAAGCTTTTCAACTTCTTTATTGTTCCCATAGTTGGTTTTTCTACAATTGTTCGCAAGTTCTTGTCTCCAAGATGGAGTCTGATATGCTTTTTCTATACCCGCAGCTATCCCCTCTACCGACAAATCGGTAATATAACCGTCATAACCATCCTTTACCTGACTTTTGGCCGTTGCATAATTCGTGATGACAACAGGCTTCGAGAGAATTTGAGCCTCCGATACCGTCACTGCTTTCCCCTCATATCTTGAAGGCTGGACATATAGATCAGCTTCTTTCATATAAGGATATGGATTTGTTTTCTTTCCTAACAAGATAAAGCTGTTCTCCAGACTAAGCTCTTTAATCAATCCTCTTATCTGTACCTCGTCCCCGCCATATCCAACGACATACCAAGAAATATTGTCATACCCTTTTTCCTTTAGCAGCTTCAAAGCCATAACAGCATGATCGATTCCTTTTGCGTGTGAGAGCCTTGCAACGGTTAGGATTTTAAATCGCTGGTCATTTTCCATCGGGTTTTCAACTGTTTCCTCTGCCATCTTTCGAATGAATTCTGGTGAAGTAATATTTTCCATGACCATTACCTTTGAACTTAGTTCACAATATTTCTTTAAAAACGACTGTTTGCATGACTCCGAAACAGCAGCGATATGATCGAATTTATTCCACATTTTTAAATCCAGCTTCACATTTGTTTCCACTGTAGAATAATCCGTGTGGATCCATGCTATTTTCTTTTTTGCATTCACCTTTTCACCTACAAAATAATGAGGCCATAAATAACTAATCGCAACATCATATTCAGTATCCATTTTTGGTAAAAACGGCAGTGCATACTTCCACATCAATTGCATCTGATAATAGCCTGGTTCCGCAGCTTTTGTTATTTTCCCAATAAAATTTGCATGCATTTTCGAAAGTATCCTCGAAAACCCAATCCCATATTGTTTATTCTTTAATATCTCTCCTATTGAACTTCTAAAAGTACTATATTGAGGTATTTCCGGAAGTAAATTAGGACCTTTCGGCAGCAAGGGCAGAAATTCTCCTTCATGTTTAAATAACATAAGATCTACGTCATATTTGTCATAATCGATATGATTAAGCAGGCCGATGAGACTGCGCTCAACCCCGCCAATTTCCATGTCAAATGTAGAGATCAGAATTCTTTGTTTCTCTTTCATCATCACACCTACTATTTCTCTTTGATTAAGCGTATAACTGTTCCCAATCTGAAACATTTCTTTTGATATCAAAACCCTTTTGTGCAATTTGATCGAAAATTTTTTCTTTAGTGGGCCTGATTTTATCAAAAGCTTCTTCAATTGCCTCTGCCCATAATTCAATCCCTGTATGAAGACTTAAGAACTTCATTAAATCTAAATTCATGTCTGTGCTAATAGGCACCTCCTCTGAGACAACACATGGTGTCCCAGCACATTGTGCTTCTATCGTTACAATTCCAAAGCCCTCAAATAACGATGGAAAAAGGAAAACATCAAAAGCTTTCATTAATCTAGGAATATCTGATCTGACACCTATAAAGCGGACCCTTTCAAAAACGCTTAGTGCTTTTGCTTCATCCTCTATTTGTTTCCTTAAAGGTCCATCGCCCGCAAACACGACATACACATTTTTATTTTCTACTAGCAGCCTATTTAAAGTTTTAAGTATAAAAGAATGATTTTTTGATTGAGAAAAGTGTCCAACATGGCCGATTAACTTAGCATCCATTGGAATGTGAAGCTCCTCTTTTACACTTCTTTTAGCACCGTCATTCATTTCGATAAATGGCTCTATATCGATACTATTTTTCAACATGTGAATCTTGTTTTCGTCCACCAATCTTCTCCCAAATAAAAAACGAGCAGCTTCAAAACTGCACGCACAATAATCTGTTGCTGAATACTTAATAATGCTTTTCAAGACTGCCAGGACTGATTTCTCCTTCAATTGATTACCTTTAGGGTAATGGTTGCTATGAGAGTGACAAATTCTTCTTTGAATACCTGCCATTTTTGCTGCCAATGCTGGAAAACCACTTTGATAATCTGTATGTGCATGAACAGCAACATAAGGTTCAAGTGACATGATTTTTCTTAATTCTTTTAAATAAGCAACGGGACCGCTATGTCCCAAACTGGAAATTCTATAGATCTTGCCCCCTAAGGACGTAATTTCATCATCGTAATCACCTTTATCCTGCCTATGAACAATAAAATCAAATTGAAGATGCTCTTTATTAATGTTCCGGTATACATTCATTAAAAGGGTTTCAGCACCGCCTCGATTCATTGCGCTAACAACATGTAAAACACGCTTCAACCTATTATTATTCACTTTTTTCATCACCCCCTAGATTCTTTATTTCACCCTTCCTAGCCGATAAAATCACTGCGATACTGAATACCCATCGTTAAAACAGCATCTAAATAAAAGTAAAGGAAATAACAGATTAATATTAGGTAATAGACCAGCCGTTGTGAGTTTTCCGTAAATAGTTTCGGCACCCATGAAATTAAAATTAACTGGTACAAACCAAAATAAATCGTAAATCGGGCAAAAATCCAATTTTGCGTGGCAATAATCATAAAAACAACAGCTAGCAACGACATATTTACAATATAATCGCCCTGTGGGAAAATAATTCGCAGCTTTTCTCTTCCGAAGTAGGCAAGGATAACTGGTGCTGCATACACCATCACCCTGATGATGTTGGCACCGCCTTCCGACGAACTTTCATAGTCGCCGTAAGTAGTATCTTCTATTGCTCCGAAGAGAATTTGTGAAAACTTATCAAACCCTAACGTAAAGACGATTGCAAGTAATAACATCATAAAGGTCGTACCGGTCCATGCTTTTCTCCTCACAATAAAATAAATCGGAATGAGGATAAGTGCACTTTGATGAAAGAAAGATGCAAAAAGGATGATTAAAGCATATTTTTTAAAATCCCCCTCAAATAAGTACTTCGTTGCCGTAAACAAAATGGCTGCTGCTAGAAATTGTCTAATCCCATTCATCGAAACGATGTGCATCCCTGAGGTAATGTATACATATAGCGCAAGCTCCGGAAGTCTGGAATATTTGTATAATACGATAATAATAAGAACATTCGTGATAAGGGCAGTAATAAAAACCATAATCTGAGAATCATCTGATATTTGTTGCAACAGCATTTGCATAATTCCAAAACCAATATCCTTTTGTGACAATACATATTCCCAAGTAAATTCATTACTATCGTAAATATGCCTATAAAAATACGTGTCACCTATATTCCTTCTTAACCCCGATACTAGAACAATAGTGAGCATAACCATGAATATCATGAGTTTATTGGGCTTAATAGAAGATATATTGGACAGTGAAGGAACTGAGAAGTATCTCGAGAAAAAAGAAAAAAAGTAGACTAGGGTAAGATTGATCCAAAGAACTGTCATTTGTTAATTCCCTTCAATCTTTAAATCAATAAGAAATTTTGGTCCTACTTAAAATATAGCAATATAGCAAAAGTCCAAAAGGCATGGCAATCAGCGTCAGACCCTTACAAGGTGTTTCTCTTAAGAAACGGCTATTATTTGAGATAAAACTGCTCGAAACATAATGAATGGCCTGCCTAAATTTAAAAGAGCTACTTGCAAATGGAAGCTTCATCAATTCTTTTCGATAGAATGCGAAACCGTTTGGATTTCTTCTATACTGATTTAACATATTTTTGGAAGAGCCGTCCGGTAAATACTCAACACAGCATAATACCTTGTTTATTAATAACATTTCGTATTGCTGATCAAGCATATAGTACTTGTAGGCTAAACCTACATATCTTTCATTTTGAAAAATGGGATAAGGATATTGTTTTGTTAATTCTGTCCGATAAACGAGTTTCTTATCACCTGTTACGCCATGTTTATAATAGAGGTTAAAAAGAGTGGAAGTCTTAATTTCTTCCGGTAATGTTGAACCAATGATTTCTCCGTCTTGGTAGGAATCAAGACCAATGATTCCGCTTACCTTATCACTCCCATACTTTTCCCAGAATGAAATAATATCCTCCACAGCTGTTTCTGGCATATAATCATCCGAATCGATACAAACATTTAATTCCGTATCAATCATTTCGTACGCAGTGTTATGTGCACCATGCATCCCTTGATTCTCTTGCCAATGATAACGAATTTCTACTGCATTCTCACCGCCCCATCCCTTTACCAATTCCTTCGTCCCATCTGTTGAACCATCATCGATAATTAACCAGACAAAGTCTTTACATGTCTGACGCTTTAAGCTTTCATAACAGATCTGAAGACAATAGGCACGATTATAAGATGGTGTAAAGACGGTTAATTTTTTCACATCATTCACCTCGCTATTGACATGTAAAAATTTTCGGTCCATTTCGCCGTATTTTTAATGTCGTATCCTTTTTCAGACAAAGTTGACATCGGTATCTGCCTTGTCATCTTAGCAGCTTCACAGCTGTTAATTTTCTCAACCCACTGGTTTATTTCGGATAACGAAGCGAATTCAACTAAATTGAGTCCCAGATCAACTTCTTTTGAGATTTCCTTCGATATCACACATGGCAGCCCGGCACATTGTGCCTCAACAAGTGTTACCGGAAGGCCTTCATGAAATGACGGAAACACAAAGAAATCAAATGCTTGAAGCAGCCTGTTGATGTCGCTGCGGATTCCTAAAAACTTTACATGGTCTGTTAAATTCAAGGACCTAACCTTCTCAACCACTTTTTCCCGCAGTGGTCCATCCCCTGCCATGATGAGAATGGCTTCAGGTTTCTCCTTCAGCAATTTCGCAAAGATATCAATAAGGAATAAATGATTTTTTTGCTCATTAAATCTTCCTACATGCCCGATCACAACATGCTCATGACCTAGTTGGAGTTCCTCTCTTACTTCATTTCTAACCTGTGAAGAAAATGCAAATTTATCACATTCGATCCCATTTTTTAAGATTAGTGCTTTATTAGCCCTCTTCAAAAATAACCAGTTCGCAGCAAGCTCTGAACAGGCCAATAAATGGTTTGCTCCCTTCGAAATAAAAGCCCCAGCATACGTCTTATATGCCCTTGCTACAGCCCCTCCTTCACTATTCGTGTTATGGCTATGAGCAATTCTGATAGGAATCCCTGCTTTTTTGGCTGCATACAAGACCAAGCCGCTCATCTTATCCATATGGGAATGAACAATTTTATAATCTTGATGGGAAGAAAAGAATGTGTTTAACGCCTTCACATAACCAAAATGACCGATATCGGTAACATACGGTATGCGGTGAATTCTGCCGCCCATTGCTGTTATTTCTTCATCAAATACACCTTTTTTACAAGTCAAGAAATCAAATTGAACCCTCGATTTATCGATATTGCGATATAAATTCATAATCAAAGTTTCAGCGCCGCCTCGGTTCATATTGACGACCGCATGCAGTATTCTTAATGGACCGCCCACATGACCCCCTCCTGTTCTTTCATATATGATGAATAGAGCTTACTTTTCTCCTCTAAAACTTTAGTTAGACTATAAGTGCTTTCCATTAATTTTCGCCCTGACATACCATAACTCTTTCGCAATTCAGGGTCCCTTGATAACAGCTTGATTTTTTCTGAAAATTCCTTTTCATCTTGATCTGTTATCACCCAGCCGTTTCTATCATTCTTGATTAATTCCCGGTGCCCGCGATTATCAGTAGCCACAACTGGAAGTCCGCATGCCATTGCCTCCATAATGTTTACAGGGAGTCCTTCCCGCAAGCTTGAGGCCACTGCGACATCTGATATTGATAGTAGTGATTTCATATCGGTGCGATAACCAAGAAAGTGTACAATCTTCTCTAAGCTAAGTTTCTGCGTTAATTCCTTGCAATCTGCTAATAATGGACCGTCCCCTGCAAGCACCAATTTAACATTTGGTACCTTTGATTTAATCTCGTTAACACTCCGTATAAGCAGCTGCTGATTTTTGTTTTGATTAAATTCTGCACCATAAAATAATAAAAAATCGTCGGAGTTATATCCGTACGATTTTCTTAATTCATTCTTTTCATGGTGGCTGGCCGGTTGAAAATGACTTGTATCAACGCCAACACCGTGAACATGTTCAATTCGCTCTGCCTTAAATTGATGGGTAAAGGCAGTTTGATAATCTTCTTGATTAATCGTAATGAGACAATCGGTAAATTGGGCAAACTTCTTTTCAATTGGATAATAAATCATCCAATTTAGGATTGGAGCACCCTTACAAAAGTGAAACCCATGCGCAGTGTAGAGGACCTTTGTCCCTGTTTTCCTAACCTCTCTTGCAGCTAATCTTGCCAGTACCCCGCCAACAGGAGTATGACAGTGAATAAGATTGTATTGATTTTCCTCGATAATGCCCTTCAGCTTTCTATAAGCATCAATGTTTGCCCTACAAAAGGGAGACCTTTGAATAGGGAGGTGATATTTTTTGTCCACGTAAGGAAGATCCTTTTCACCGTTTGCCGCAACGTGTACCTCCCACCCTCGCTCTTTGAACCATTTCATATACGGAAGATGAAAAGCACTAAAATGATAATCGACCGTTGCACATAATAATATTTTCCCTGACATCGATATCACCTCCTCTTTGTTCTACTAGGATTGTGCTTCAGCACTTTTCAGTTCCTCTCTCAAAGTAACAACAGCCTTCATACCTGCACGGATTTTATGGCCAGTATTTTCGACCAATACCTTAACTGGATATGTCTGCCCCTCACCGCTTGGAACCAGCCCAACATAAGCAACGGTTCCTTTAACAGTTAACTCTTGTGTCGGAAAAAGGACTTCCACTGATTGATTTTCTTTCCATCGATTAATCATACTCTCTGAAACCTCGATTGTAATATAAAGCCGGTCGAGGTTTGTAATAACAAATAATGGTTCGCCTGCCCCAATCATCTCGCCAATTCTGCCAGAGCTTTCTGTAATGAATCCGTTAAATGGAGCTACGATTGGCAGATTGTTATATTGATTACGAATAGCTTCAAGCTCGGATTTGGCATTTTCAATGGCAATTTGAGTCATTTTTGCTGTCACTTCAGCTGACTTTTTTTGCATTTCTAACGTATCGCGTGCCGAAATTTCTGTCTGCTGTGCTGCTTGATTCGCGTCTTGATCATATTTAGCACGTGCATTCTCATATTGCTTTTTCTCCGCCTCAAACTTCTTCTTTTCCTCTTCATATTTCTGTTGAATATTTGCTTTGACAGTTTCTGTTTCTACTTTTTTCTTAGCTCGTTCAAGTTCAATCTCAGCCCTGTCTTTTGTAGCGGTAACTTGATCCAACTCTTGCTTGGAGACTAATCCATTATTAAATAATTCTGTTGTTGCTTGCAGCTCCTCTATTATTTCAGTAAGCGCTAGTTCAGCATCCTGAACAGCTACCTTTGCTGCTTCTAGTTCTGGAAACCCTGCTAACTGGGGTAAGACCGGTGCTTCAGGTGGTGCCATATTAAGGCTTACCATCGCTTGATTCAGACTTGCCATTGTTTGATTTAAAGCAATTTGCTGCTCCATCGCCTGCAAATTCCCTTGAGCTTCGACTACCTTAACTTGATCTTCCGCCCGCTTTACTTGTTCCGCGAGATCGCCTTCATCTAGTTCTGCTAAGACCTGACCTTCTTTTACATATGCACCCAGCTCAGCTTTAATTGCTTTGATCTTTCCATTAATTTTAGGTGAGACTAGAACTTCTTGGTATGGAACTGCTCTTCCACTAATCGTAATCTCATCTTGAGACGTTGCTTGCACCACTCGATTTGAGAATTGATCGGTAGCCTCTGTTCCTGTCATACAGCCAGCTAATAATGCGATGGTGCAAACAGCGGCTCCTACTTTTTTTATTGCCATGAATTTCTCTCCTTTTTAACACCATTGCTAAAGGGTAATTCAAATCTCTTTCGATAACTCTTTTTCTATTACATTGGTAAGATAGTCTAATAATTCATTCTTTATCTCCGGGTGTTCTAGTGCAAATTGGATTGTTGTTTTAATAAAGCCCATTTTTTCACCAACATCGTATCGGGTCCCTTCAAAGTCATAAGCAAAAACGGCTTCAACCTTGTTCAAGGCCGCGATGGCATCTGTTAATTGAATTTCTCCTCCTGTGCCTGGCTCCTGTTTTTCTAAAATATCAAAAATTCTTGGGCTTAAAATATATCTCCCAAGAATCGCTAAATTCGATGGTGCTTCATTCAAACTAGGCTTTTCTACTAAACTATGAACATTAAAAAAACGGTCAGCGATCATGCTTCCGTCTACAATCCCATATCGTGATACTTCATCATCAGCTACATGCTGAACGCCAATAATCGATGAATGGTGCCGTTCATATAGCTCAATCATTTGCTGCAGACACGGTTTTTCCGCTTTCACAATATCGTCCCCAAGCAATACCGCAAATGGTTCATTACCAATAAACTTGCGTGCACACCAAATCGCATGACCTAAGCCGCGGGGCTCTTTTTGACGAATATAATGAATATCTACTAGTTTTGAAGATTTTTGAACTTCATCCAGCAATTCAAATTTTCCTTTTTCTAATAAAACATGCTCTAATTCAAAGGAGTGATCAAAGTGATCTTCAATTGCCCTTTTGCCTTTACCTGTTACGATAATAATATCCTCAATCCCTGACTGTACCGCTTCTTCGACAATATATTGAATCGTCGGCTTATCAACAATCGGCAGCATTTCCTTCGGCATCGCTTTTGTAGCAGGAAGAAACCTAGTTCCAAGTCCTGCTGCCGGAATAATTGCTTTTTTAACTTTCATTGTCTTCTCCTTTCAAATGCTACCCTGATATTTTAATTTTTTCTGGTACTTCTTTATGATTGGCTAACATTAATAATTCTTCCCGCAGCTTCTCACGATCGAGAATAGGATATACAGATAGTAGGTTTTCAATTTCGTCTATTGAGAGGTTTGTCGCTTTTCCTATATAAATTTTCGGGTACACCTGCTGTTTTTCAACCTCATTATCTTTAAATAACTCTTCATATAGTTTTTCACCAGGCCTTACCCCAGTAAATTCGATGCCAATCTCCTCCACGGTGTTTCCAGAGAGCTTTATCAAATTCTTCGCAAGATCAACGATTTTAACTGGATCCCCCATATCCAGAACAAAAATCTCTCCTCCTCTGGCTAGAGCACCTGCTTGTATGACAAGTCTAGATGCCTCCGGGATCGTCATAAAATAGCGAATCATATCAGGATGCGTAACAGTCACCGGTCCACCCATTTGAATTTGCTTCTTAAATAGTGGAATAACACTCCCTCTGCTCCCCAGCACATTCCCAAATCGAACAACCACAAATTTTGTATGACTCATTTTATCCATATGCTGGATGATCATTTCCGCGAGCCTCTTTGTTGATCCCATCACACTTGTTGGGTTAACCGCTTTATCGGAAGAAATCATCACAAATGTATCCACCCCATGATTATTAGCGGCTTTTGAGACATTCATCGTTCCAATGATATTGTTTTTAACCGCTTCTTCAGGATTCCGTTCCATTAACGGTACATGCTTATGAGCTGCGGCGTGGTATACAACGTGAGGATGGTGCATATTCATAACATAGTTCATTTTCTCCTCATCCTGTAAATCAGCAATTTCAGTAATAAATTCTATCCCTGATTCTTTATATAAATCTCTTAATTCCATTTCTATACTATAGATACTATTCTCACCATGCCCTAGTAAAATCAATTTTCCAGGATGAAAACTAGCGATTTGTCTGCATATTTCCGATCCAATTGATCCACCTGCACCAGTCACTAACACGACTTTTCCTGTAACATAATCAGAAATACTATCGATATCTAACTCCACTGGATCTCTTCCTAATAAATCTTCAACTTGAACATCCCGGAATTGATTAACGGAAACCTTCCCCGTCGCTAAATCCTCTATCATAGGAAGAATTTGCGTTTTGGCTTTTGTTTTTGAGCATTCCTGAAAAATAACATTTAGTTCCTTTTTACTTAATGACGGAATAGCTATTACTACATTGTCTATGGCAAGTTTCTGTACATATTTTTCTATTGACGCCACCCCTCCTACTACCGGAATGCCTAGTATATCCAGATGCTGCTTTTTCTCATCATCATCTATAAATGCAACGGGCAGAAGTTCAGTACTGCGATTATTTAACAACTGTCTTACAATCATTGACCCTGCTGAACCAGCTCCAACAATAAGTGTTCTTTTTTTGTTAACCGCGTTATTAATATATGTGTCACGGTACATTCTCCAAAAAAACCGAGAACCTCCTATTAACAGCATATGCAGCATCCACGTCACAGCAAGCATACGAAAATGGATCTGATGACTCACAATAATTTGCATTCCCGCCACCAGCAAAATCGTGTAGGTGATCACTTTCCAGATAATCAGTAGTTCCCCAATACTTGCATACTCCCATGCCTTTTTATAAAGCTTATTAAGATAAGAAAAAATATGATGACCCAACAACAAAGTAACGGAGTAGATAACAATTGGGAACGTAATGACCTCAATACTTGCGTTTACTAAAAAACTGCTAAAAAAAACGGCTGTCAACACGATAGCCGAATCCAAAAAGGTCAAAAATGATAACCTTTGACGATATGTCAAAAAAATTCACCCCTTTACCCAAATGACATCATTAAGAAGTTCTTTTTAAAGCAGACGTTCTTCTCTCAATCGCATAATCAATTAACTTTTTGATAGCTTCTAACTGTTCTCTAGTTGCATCCTGTTTTATATAACGTACTGCTTTTTTAATTGATTTCGGATATTGATCCATTTCTAGCATGACATCTATCTCCTCCTTAAATTTCCTTTTTAAAGTGCTTACCTATAACCCCTTTTCCATATAAACGAAGGACTTATAGGTAAATACTTTAATAAAAATCGGGCATTCAACCCGCCCTCACATCACACTCTCGACGACTGGCGTCTAAGGTTTATTTCAACCCACAGCATGACCGAGTGCCTCCTTTGATAACGGTAAGGAGACATCACCGTATACATTTTTCCCTAACACACCAATATAAGAATCATTTTATTCTTTATTAAGAACAAAATATTAAAAAGGAGAGAGCTACTTTTTATTGAGGATGACCCCAATACAGTTTGCTCTTGCTAGTTCTAGTAATCTTTTAGCCTCTAATGCATCTTCTGCTTTGGTTTTCCCATTACCAAACACAAGGATCGTTGCTTCACATCTATTTGCTAAAATTCTTCCATCAGTTACGTCAAGTATGGGGGGAGAATCAAAAAGGACTATATCGTAACATTGTATTGCAGTGTGTATAAGCTGTTCCATTTCCCTTGATGCTAGTAACTCTGCAGGGTTTGATGGAATCTGACCTCCTGCAAGGATCTCTAAACCTTCAATTTCTGTTGATGTAATCGCTTCCTCCAAAGAACTGTTTGTTGATAAAATAGACGCTAAGCCTGCCTGGTTATCCTTAGAAAAAATAGTATGCAGAGAAGGTTTCCTTAGATCAGCATCAACAATTAATACTTTTCCGCCCTGTTGGGCCATTGATATTCCTAAATTAGTGACAGTTGTTGTCTTTCCCTCTCCATATCCTGGTGAGGCGATAAGCAATGTTCGATACTGTTTTTCAATGGAGGAAAAGTTTATATTCGTTCGAATCGTCCGGTATTGTTCAGAAATGATACTTCCCGGGTTCGTATAAGAAATAAGGCTTTTATCCTTTTCTTTTAGCGCCACTTTTTACACCTCTCCGTTTCTTTTCACTACGTTGACCAGGTTGAGTGTTGATATTTTTTTTGTCTATTTTCGATACATATCCGATCGCTGGGAGAGCTAAAAGCTGCTCGATTTCTCTTTCTGATTGAATTGTTTCATTTAAACTGTCTAAGAAAAGTACAACTCCGATACTAATAATGAATCCCGCTGCAAACCCGCCAATTATAAACTTAAGTATGGATACTGAATCTACGAATACTGGTGTACTGCTTACTTGAGCCTCAGATAGTACTTTCGTTTCATACATTCCAAGAATACTGCCGAGTTGCTTTGTAAAATTGTTTGCTGTAGAGTTAGCGATTTCTGCGGCCAGCTCTGGATTAGAATCCACTGCAAATATTTTTAAAATTCTCCCACCCTCGCTAGAGAAATCTATTTGACTATTTAACTCACTAGAGGATTTTGCTAAGCCTAGTTCCTCAACCACACTATCTAATACAACAGGATCTCTTAAAATGACTTCTAATGTAGTATTTGCCCCGACTTCACCACTTAATAATATACTCGCTGAAGATTGATACCTAGGCGGCCCAGCTTCTAATGACAAACTATAAAGGCCTGCTAGTACTGTCGTGATAGCTGAAATGATTAAGATAAGCCGCATTCGCCTTTTAAGGACACCGAACAATACTTTTAAATTTATTTCCTTTTGCATAGCAACCTCCAATTACCCCAGCCTATTAGCTTATTAAATCAGAATTACACCGGAGGAACGTTCCATATAGAGAACGATTAGGTAAAAAAATAAAACTTTCAATCCCCATATGAATAAATATTATGTAAAACTCTGATTATTTAGTACTTACGTCTCACTTATATATCTATATTAATTCTTTATAAAGAACATGTCAATGTTTTATTTCTGAGTTTTCAGATTATATGATGCTTTAGTATTTATATTATTTTGGATCAATTTACCTCCCAATTTACCTCTTAACCATGGAACCTTCTCCAATGATTCCAATCCTTATTATGATAGCAATCTTTATCATGCGCCCAATGATGCTCATCATCGTCATCATGTTGTTCGCCTCCGTCATTAAAACAATTTGATCCATGGTTTTTTTTACCCCATCCAAAAGATTTTTTCCATATTTTCTCTGAGGTACATTCTTCATTTTCATCTTCCTCAGTATGATCCCACTTTTTCTTCCACCACCATTTCCATAAATCATCATCCCATTTTTCATATTTTTCTCCCGCATGGTCTTTATATTTATTATCATTCGTATCATTTCCGTCAGTTTCATCCGAGTCATATGTTCCGTTATTAACGTAAGCAAGCACGATCTGTGTTAACCTTGAAAAAAAATAATGATCGTTTGTTCTATCGTATCCTGATGACGCAAAAGTAGTAGAAGGTATTGTTAACAATCCAATTAAGAAGATCAATATACACAGTCTTTTAACCTTAATCATTCCTATTCACCTCCGTTCCATTTTCACCTAACTCTCATTTCTTCAGTAGTTCTTATTATATCATCATATGAACCTTTATAAAGAACAATCCATCCTGCAAAATTCGATTTAAATCGCCGAAATGACTTTTTCTAGCAGATTTTTAGCATCATTCCCATGGAAACCAAAATAGTTGCCTATTAACTTTACATATTCAACAATTTCTCATAAGCTCAACAGAGAAAAATGCATTTTCTGTTGTACTTTGCGCTTGTTTTTCAAGAATAATAGAATCAGCAGGAATCCCCAATTTCTGGGCACCTTCAAAGAGATTATCCTCAGCCCCGTTAGAGATAATTAGATAAGGTGCATAGCCTTCCTTGTATAACTCTGATGCCTTCAGCAGCCGTTCTGTTCCTCCTCCACTTAACACGATGATTACATCTGACTTTACTGGCTTTTCATCAAGAACAAGAAAGCTGCCTGCATTCTTTACCAGTGTAAAAACTACCACAATGACCAATATAAAAAAGGTTAATAGTATCCATTTATATTTATTCATGGTAATTCCTCTTTATTCTTGGTTCGCTAGTATTTGTTGATTTTCAAGAAGTTGGCTAAACAACCCTTTCTTTTCTGACGCCAGTCTTTTAAATCCGCCATTTTGAATGATTTCCCCTTGATCTAGGACAATTACCTGATCTGCGTGGTAAATAGTCGATAATCGATGGGCAATGACAATAATGGTCATGGTACCTTTAAGCCTTTCTAAAGCGTCTTGAATTCTACGTTCATTTTCCGTATCTAATGCACTTGTCGCTTCATCTAGAATTAAAATGGCAGGCCTTCTTAAAATTGCTCTTGCAAGAACAATGCGCTGCCTCTCTCCTCCAGATAATCTGATCCCACGATCACCAATAAGGGTATCAAGTCCCTGTGGAAGTTTTTTGACAAACTCTGCGGCAGAAGAAAATTCAAGAGATTCCCAAATTTGTGTTTCACTGGCACTTTCGTCAATAATCATAAGATTTTCCCGGATTGTGGCATTGAATAAAAACGGGTCCTGTGGAACATAGCTAATACAACGCCTTAAGGATAAAAGATTGTCTTTTGTCAAAGGCACCCCATCAATAAGGATTTCACCTTTTTCAGGTTGATTTAATCCCATTAATAAATCTATCAAAGTACTTTTTCCCGCCCCAGATTTACCGACAACGGCCGTCATTTTGTTAGCAGGGAATATCAGATTAATTCCTTTTAGTGCATAAGCAGGTTCATTTCTCATATAACGAAAAGATACATCACGGCAGTGTATACCTTCCACTATTTTTATAGGAGGTACTCCTTGAAATGATAGGTGATCTATTTCCTTCGCCTCCCGTGATTGTGTCCTCAATTGAATTAAGGCATTCAATCCGGGAATGGTAGACGCTAACTGTTCAAGACTTGCCTGGATATTGGTCACTCGAGGCCATAATCTTGAGAATATCACCATAATAATCATGAGTTGAGCTGACTGCGCATGGAACAGATACACAGATAAGAAAATAAAAATTGAAATAAGAACAGCTGATGCAATTTTGTAAAATAGCTGAGAGGTTGTTTTCAACGTTGTATAATTGACTTGTTCATCATACATCCGCTGTGTGATAGCTCGGAACCACTCCATTCGGGATTGCTCCAATGTATTACTTTTAATATCCTTCATACCATTAAAATTGTCTGTTATACCAGCTAAGAAATTTCTCCCAATTTCAGAAGTATGGCTTCCAAGAACACGTGAACGTTTAATAAATCCTCTTGAAAAAAAGGCCAAGATTAAACCGCTTAATAAGACAAAAAGAGTAATCTGTGGAGATAACAATAAAGCAATTCCCACCTGGATCACTGTAAAAATCAGAGCTGTAATAAGCTGCAGGAATGTATTGGTTCCTGCGCTTACACGTGCCAATTCAGCAGTAATCGTATTTATAAGATCCGATTTTCTTCTTTTTATATAAAAGTCCCAGTTTGCACGAAGCAAATCGTGATAGGTTTCTACTCGTAAATGTCTTGCAAAGCCGTGCTGAATCTTTACGTTCTTTATAGCAATATTTCTCTGAATAATATTTATTAAAATATTAGCTATTAAAAATAGAAACAGAATAAAAGATAGACCAAGTGTACTCGGAATCCCCTGGAGAAAGTCTAAGGATTTTATTATAGGGATTGATCCTGTATCTAAGTTAACCACTCCACTATAGTTGATAACAGGGATTAAAAGTAATAAGGCAACTCCATCCAATAGACTAATCATGACCATTCCTAGGAGATTGATAAATAATTCGTTTCCTGAATATGCGTATAACTGTTTAAAAAAGTATAAGACCTGTTTCATGTGTAAAGCCTCCTAGAATCATGCTAGTTTTTTCGTTTTCCTCCATGCCCATAAGAATGGACGTAAAGGAAAATATAAAAAATGGAGCTTCTTTGGTAATGGGAAAGTTTCTATATCTGTATAATAGGGATGTAATATCGTTAGTAAATAAATAAACCTTTGACTCTTTGACATTAACGTAAATAAATGTTTTGAATGATATTTTGCAATATCTTTAGGAACTGGATCTGAATGCAAGTTAATCATTCGTTCTAAGTAAAAAATAGCGTCCTGTGCCAGCTTTTTTGATTGCCTTGGTGTGGTGAGGACTACTGTTTCATTTGGTATTTTAGAATTTATAAGACTAGCTGATAAGATCAATGCTTGCCCGGCAATATGTTCTGCTTTATGCATTCTCAATACCTTTAGCACGTTCTCCCATTTGAGATCCTTCATTAAGATTTGGTGGATATCGGTCAGCCAGCGCAGTCTCGACCATCCGTGACGAGCTCCATGGGAGACAAGAAAATAGAATAAGTCCTCATAGCCCAATGTATAGATTGGAGTATTCCCAAACTCGGTTTCTCTTTTTCTCTTCCACAGCTCCTTAAACGATGGTTCTTTACTTGGAGCTGGATTCAGTCTCCAATGAATTTCAATTTTCGTTCCATTTTTATGGTAATAAGTAAAATGATGGTGCCGCCATTTCCAGTCATTTAAAAATGATTTTATATATTCGTCTTTTTCGTATCCTATATTTATAAGGAGTTTCTCCGCAAGATGTAATGATTCAAGCGGTACGAGTATATCTAAATCTCCGCAAGTACGCTTCGATATATCTTCATACAAATCCGCTGCTAGAGTCGGCCCCTTTAGAAAAAGAGGGCGAATATCATTTTCCAAAAATAACTTGCTAATCCTATCCATTTCCCCACATAGATGAAGCATTCTGAAGGTATTTTCACGATAGGAATCTGCTAATGTTTGAAAAACGTTAGCGGGTACCAAACTGTTATTGTTTTTATTCAACTTGGAATATAGCAATGGATAAAGGCGATGGTGGAAAGCTTGCTGAAGAAATAACTCCCAGTCGATATCGACGTACCTTTCCTTAGGGATTTTCTCATGTTCTTCCGTTTTGAGGATTTCGAAGATAAGGTTTAGTTCGTTTGGAATTTTGGTAGTGTTAAGATCCAGATTTTTCTCCATTGCTTTCCCCTTCTACTCGTTTATCACTAGCTCTGTTTGCAAACATACTAACAACCGTAAACTTTTCCATGCCTTCTGAACCTGACACGTAAAATGGACCACTTCGAAGCCAAGCATGAGCAATCATTTTTCCTGATTCATCTCTTGCTGTTCCCAAATAAAGAGTGCTATCAATGTGACGCCTATTTAGCATTCTCATACCTGCTATCGCCTTGACAAGACACTGACTCTCCCAAAAGGTATATCGGCTCATCAAGTGAATGGCATGGGATACATTTTTAATGATTGCTTTATCTGATGTTAAATGAATAGTGGAAGTTTCATTCATATGTTCACCAAGGGAAGGAGCCACTTTCGAAAATGGGAGCAGCTTCAGAATACGTGCATACCCTAAGTAACAAAATGCCTCCATATAGAGCAACCTTGTCTCTGTTTTTATAGAAAAAAAGGCTAAGATCTTAGTTAAAACATTCATTGGATAATCCCCTTAAATTTCCATTAGGAAAATTGTATTAATCCTTCCGTATAGAGATGATTTAAAAAGGAGAGTACTTCCTCCTCGCATTCCTTTTTCCCTACCTCATAATTTTCCATAAGGGCTTTGACAATATCATTAACGACTATGGGAGTCTCTATCAAATCCCAAATAGCTCCGCCTATTTCTCCTAAATTGTAGTACTTACCATTGGAGATACTGAGCATCACTGTTTCACCGCCCATATCGGTTGCAATATTCCCCTTTACTTGTTTCACCGTTGTTTCTAATGATAGTTTTGTGTTTGTCAGCATTTTTGCTACTTCCTTTCGATTGTATTTAATACGAGTGAAGTTAACTCATCTGCAGTAAATCGATCTTCAGGTCTCTGCAATTGATAGATTTTTATTTCATGAATAATGGCTGCTGTCATCTTAAAATGCCATTCCATTAATCCTAATGGCCCAATCATGAAGTTGCGGTATGTATGATAATAGAGCGTATGCAATCGTTCGAGATGAAGGATAGGTGTCAAGTTAATATCTACTGAATTCGACTTGATTAATTCAAATACTCCTGCTAATGGCAAACAATCCGTAGCAAATTTATCGGAAACAGGGACTGCAAATTTTGTTTCGCGATCGACAATTGGACGGAACTTTTCAGATGATATTCCAAACTGATTCAGACTTTCCTGCCACAACTTCTGTTGAGGATAAGAGGGGGTCACCATAGGAATCCCTTCGGCTGTTAGTGTCACAGGGATTACATCATCAGTTATCAGCCGTTTACCTCGATTTATAAGAGCTGAAGCTAAAGTAGATTTACCTGCACCCGAATCCCCTACGATTAGATATGCTTTCCCATTCACTTCAATCGCACTGCCATGGAGAGGCAGGATTTTTCTCTGAAGCAGAATGGCGCCCATGCAAGTACCGAGAATATAAAGGCGAAGATAATCTTCAGTCGCATCTCTTAATGGTGAAACTAGAATTTTATAACCATCCTGTACTATGAATGTCGCAATATTAGGTATCTGAAAAAGCACCGAACCTTCATCAATATAGAAGTAACGATTTGGTTCATTTACTTCTGCCCAGATCTCGGTTAAGTCCGCAAATTCTATTAAAATATCAATTTCTTTTTTAGTGTAAACCCATGGCAACTCAGGTAACGGAATTTCACTCATAACATTGAAACCGAATGCTTTATACACCTTCCCGTTTAAAGTTACTGTCATACTACCCCCATGCTTTCTTGTGATATTTTACCCTTACACCCTCCATGATTGGGTATAAGGGTAAGTCATCTAAATAACTTAACTCCCTAGTCCTGGTTTACAGCTCGCATTTGATGTCTCACTACTCTGATTACCATTCATATTTCCATTATGCTCTCCAACATCAAAACAATCCGGAACTGCATTCCCATTTCCGTTGAAGGTCATCCTAACCTCAAGTACCTCTAACCTCGGTACTTTCCATTGTCTCCTCATTCGTTCACCTCCCTTCAATATAAATATTTGAGAAACCGATAAAGGATAAGGCTCCGAATTAAAATTTTAAATTGATCCGAGAATATAATATTTGGATTATGGTCCTTACCGATATAATCTATTCCGTTTTGTATGACATCCCGATTTACGAATTCTGTCATCATTGAATCATTGGAAAGTCGCTTTAATTCCTCTACAAAGGCACTCCAGCATGACCTCATTCTATGAACCGTATCAGCCCCCTGGATTCCACGAATCTGATGATTCAGCCTCACCTTATCTGGGAGGATATTTTTCGTTGCTCTTCTTAAAAATGATCGTTCCATTCCATTTTTAACATATTGCTCTTCGGGGATTGATAAGCAAAATTGAATCACACGCAAATCATTTGTTGGGTCTCGGTCCCATAGTGAATAACGTAAAGACAGCTTCGTTGTAGCAGTACCGCTTTTATTCCAAAAATAGAGTTGATTATAGTGCTTTCTTCTATACTGAGTGAAATCACCGCTAGACGTCCCTGATATATCAAAGTCATTTTCTAAAAGTCTGATAAACACTTTTGTCCTTTTTGCAAAGTCAGGATTGATAAAGGAAGGAAATTGATAGTCTGTCTCATTCCTTCTTGCCAGCATCTTATATAAATCAGGAAAAGCATTTCTAGCGACAATGGGAAGCATCACCTTTTTACCTGTACAAAAGTTTGTACAATATGATTCTAGTTCCTTATTAAGCCGTAATATCCTTAGCTTTCTTAAAAGTGAAGAATAGTAATCAATTGATAAACTCCTAGATCCCCAGGATATTGAATGGTTCCCTCTCGAGCCGTTTAGCAGGATTTTCACACCCTGTTTAGAAGCATGTTCATTAATCCCTTTAAGCCAAAAAGCATTTTCAAAAAATTTATACGGCATTTCCATAAGGTTTAGAAAATCATCTACTTCTGTAAATGGATCCTTACCAGTAAAATTCAGATAGTGATCCTTTATATTCCCTATAAATTGAACTGTCTCTTTTATAAAAGGTCTTTCATCGGCTAAATAATATTTTGGGGTCCAATCAAAAAAGTCATCTTCTGGAATGTAGCTGTATGTATGTAATAATTTATTCTCTTTTTGTAGGGCTTTGGCTGCAAAGCTGACAACCGTGCCTGAATCTAATCCGCCGCTTAAATGCGAGCCAACCTTGCCGTGGGTGCGTAATTTTTCACTAACTGACCGTTGAAAAACCTCATGAAAAGCCTCTTCGTATTCTTGATCAGACTTTAATTTCAATTCCCTATCAAGAGATAATTTCCAATATCGATGTAAATGGATATTTCCTTTTTCAATCGTAATAGTGTGCGCTGGCGGAAGTTGATAGATATTTTTGTATACGGTATGATTTACATCAGTAGATTCAACCATTGTGGGTATAGCTAGAAACTCTGCAAGCCACTCTTCATTTAACTTTTTTTCTACGTTTGGTAATTCAAATAAAGGTTCAATAGTAGTACAAAAAGCAAACCGTGACTGATCTTTATAATAGTAAAGCGTACGTGCACCAGAAAAGTCTCTAGCACCAAATAGGATTTGTTGATTTTCATCCCAGATCATAAAGCTAAAATCCCCGACTAGATAGTTAGGAGATTCTTTACCCCATTTCTCGTATGCTAGTAATATAAGTTCAGTATCTGTAATTGTTTCTCGTATAAATCGGGAAACTTGTAAACGTTCAAATATCTCATTTCGATTATCAATTATGGCATCAGCTGTAATAACTATTTTTTTATCATTAACATATAAAGGATTCTGTTCACCTACAGATTCAGGGGTAATCCATTGGTTGTGACAGAGGAATAATAAGTAATCCTTTTGCCAAGTTTGAACATTATCTACTGGAATTTCCTCTAAAGCTTTGATTACTTTATTAAAAAGTTCAATATTAACTGGTTCCTTGAGAATATTGTATATTCCAGTAATAGCCGCCATGTCGTTCGTTCCTTCTTTCAACTATCTTGTATAAGTAATATAGTCATAAATTAAATTATTAGTTGTCCCTAACCAAATTGTGATTTAGAGTTTTGTTATCTGTAGAATTCCATTTTTTCCTAAATATGGTTTTACAAGCCCTTATACATGCTATCCTTGTATAAGGGCTATGTTTGTTAATTAAATTCGGTAAGCAATTTTTTGTCTACACTTAACTATGAAATGTTAAATCACCTCTGTCGGTTTCAGCAGGAAATTCTGCATCTGTTCTGTCTCCATATTTTCCAAGCAATGTCATTTTTACCTCGAGTACTTCTAAAATAGGTTTTTCCCATTCCTTTTT
Source organism: Robertmurraya dakarensis (assembly GCF_900156875.1). GTDB lineage: Bacteria > Bacillota > Bacilli > Bacillales > Cytobacillaceae > Robertmurraya > Robertmurraya dakarensis. The sequence continues at coordinate 2,747,870 of NZ_LT707409.1, forward strand.
CACTTAATCACCTCCTTCATTTATTTTATTAATAAATCGGTATACAATTAGGCTTCGCATTAATGTTCTATAATCTGGGTCTGTGTCAAGTGAGACTTGAGGTCCCTTTTCACCTTTTGCAATAGCTTCTCGTAATATTTTTTTATCTAGAAAATCTAAAATTCTAGTATCAGTACTAAGTATTTTTAACTCTTCTATAAATTTGTCCCATTGAGAAGCCATTCTATGGACCCAATCAGTCCCCTGTACTCCACGAATTCGTTGATTGAGCCTGACCGTATCAGGTAAATATGTTTCAGTAGCACGTCGGACAAGAGCACGATCCACTCCATTCTGAACATATTGTTCTTCCGGTATCGACAAACAAAAACGCACTACGCGGAGATCATTTGTGGGATCACGCTTCCACATTGAATGCCGTAAGGATAGTTTTGTAATAAGGGTATTACCAGTATTCCAAGGAAATATATTATTACCTATAAGATTTTTTCTTTCGTCAAAAATATTGGCTGCGGTAATCCATCCTGTGTCGTTAACTCCATATTTTTCAAGTTTTTCATAGATTGAAGTCCTTTTTGCAAATCCCTTATTTATAAGAGCAGGAAGATAATATCCTGTTTTTTTTTGTGGAATTTTACGAATAACTGGAAATGCTAACTTTACAACTGTAGGCAACCTTCTTAGCCTAGCACCTCCTGTCTTAATAGAATATTGATTTAATTCTTGCAATAGTTTAAACCACTTTAATCGTCTTAACAGCTTTGCATAATAGTCTAGAGCAGACCCCCAAGAAATAGTAAAATTTCCTCTATCCCCATTTAGGAGTACTCCAATTCCTTCCACCTCAGCACATTCAAACACGCCTTTTAGCCAAAACGAATTTTCAAAAAATTTATACGGCATTTCCATAGCTTCAAGCATATCGTCGATTTCCGTATAAGAACTTTTCCCTTCAAAATCTAGATAGTGATCGTTTATTCCTCCAGTATATTGAACAGTTGATTTAATGAACGGTCTCTCGTCAGCTAATAAGTGCTTTGGAGTAAAATCAACAAAATCCTCCGGAGGAATATAACTAAAGGTGTGCAATATTTTATTTTGCTTTTTCAAGGTTCTTGCTGCAAATCCAACGACTGCGCCAGAATCTAGACCTCCACTCAACTGAGATCCAACATTCTTAAATGTACGAAGTCTTGAATCAACAGCCTCCTGAAAAACTTCTTGAAATGCTTCAACATACTCTTCATTAGAACTGAGTTTTAAACGTTCACCTGTAAAAAAAGAGCCATATCTATTTAATTTTATTTTCCCTTTTGAAATTGTGATGCTATGTGCCGGTGGAACCTGGTCAATATTTTTATATGGAGTTGTTCTGGCATCTACTGTATCGATAGTTCCCGTAATAGCCAAGTATTCTGCGAGCCATTCCTCATTTAGTTTTTTCTTAACATAGGATAAAGACAACAATGGAGCAAGTGTAGTACAGAAAGAAAATCGCCCGTTGTCCATGTAATAATAAAGTGTCCGATAACCAGACAGATCCCTTGCCCCAAATAGCTTTTGTTCTCTCTCATCCCATATCATAAAAGCAAAATCCCCAACCAAAAACTTCGGTGAGTCTTCTCCCCATTTATGATAAGCTAGAAGAATTAACTGACTGTCCGTGATTTGTTTTCTGTCTTCTTTATGTATCTGTAATTTTTCAAACAGTTCTTCTCTATTATCAATAATGGCATCAGCTGTTATGGCTAATTGTCTCTGATAATCATAAAAAGGAAGCTGCTCACCAATTGATTCTGGTGTAATCCATTGTGCATGGCAGCCAAGAAAAACATGATCCTTTTGCCATGTTTGTACATCATCAGCTGGAAACTTACTGAGTGCTTTCATGATTCCTCTACTATATTCAATTGAAATAGGTTCCTTGTTAAAATGAACAATTCCTGCGATTGCACTCATTCTTTTCCTCCTGCCCAAATGTTCCTAATAAAGAACAAAAACTATAAAAAAATAAACTAAAGCTAATTACCTATTGAAAATCCTTTATAAATCACATTGAGTTCATTATAAAGAACAATATATTCTTAATTTACCATGGCTTCTACAAGCTGTCAATCAAATCTTAGATTGTCATTTTATATAACGAATGTATATACAAGTAAAAGCTTTTCATCTATTAGTTATAATCCTTTAGCACCAATAAATATGCTTTTATGCCACTTATTATAACAACGCTATAGCTAGAAACCTAGATAATTCTTATATAATTTTTCAACAACTTCTACCATTTTTTGAGTTTTGCAAAATGAATTATTATACGACTTCTGCCAGAAGTGCACGAGAAAAAACATTTTAACAAAATAACTTTTGGGATATCTGTCTACTTTTGTCGGAATTAGTATTAATTTTTAGATAATTTTGGTATTTTTTCCAAAACCACAAAGTAGTATAATTTAACTACACGATAATAGTGAAAATTAAAAAAATACAAACTACTGACAAAGGCAAACTTGCTGAAAGGTGAGGACGCAAAGTTACAGATCTAAGGTGCGAGGGTGCTAGGATGGCTGTGCTGCCACATAGGAGGTAAAAAGGGTGGCAAATTTTGAGCAACTGGACCAAGAATGGATTGAATTAATGAAAGAAGCAAGAGACTTAGGCATATCGATTCAAGAGGTAAAAGACTATTTTCAAAGAAACAGCGCTAAGCTGACAGAAAAAGAGGAAGCACTGCCTACCATTCGACTTCTCCCTTCATAAAACTTCAATACCCTAGAAAGGGTTATTTTTATCACCAGTAAATTTAGCATTCCTTCGTTTAGCCTCCCCCACAAATGACCAAGATGGTAATAGAAATTTTAAGTCTTGGAGTGAGAGGCCATGTCGCACCATTTTTATCATATTTTTGCACGTCTGCCGATGTTTTTTCGAATATTGTTGATGGCCTTAACAGTCATTCTAACTCTCGGTATCATCGTTACGTTTATTGAACCAGAAACGTTTCACACCATTTTCGACGGAATCTGGTGGGCAATTATCACGGCGTCTACCGTTGGGTACGGAGATATTGTACCGCAAACGACAGCTGGGAAAATTACAGGGATCGTGCTGATTTTTTTCGGAGCTGGCTTTCTCTCAGCTTATCTTATTTCACTTGCGACATCAGCGGTGACAAGACAGACTGATTTTCTGGAGGGAAAAGTGGCGTTTAAAGGAAAAGATCATATTGTCATTATCGGCTGGAATGAGCGATCCCGTGAAGTTATACATAAATTCTTAGAATTCCATTACAAAGGATCGATTGTCTTAATTGACGAGACGTTGAAAAAGAACCCTTTCTCTGATTACCATGTGCAATTTATTCAGGGAAGATCCCATACCGATCAGACCCTGTTGAAGGCTAATATTGAGGATGCTTCAAAGGTGCTCATTACAGCTGATCAAAATCGTGATGAATTGCAGGCAGATATGAATACGATTCTTACCTTGCTAGCCATTAAAGGCTGTAACAACACGGTTCCTTGTGTCGTTGAGGTGCTTACTGCGGAGCAAGCCGCAAATGCGAAAAGAGCGGGTGCGGATATTGTCATTCAATCGAATAACATAACAAGTTCGGTTATGTTGAACAGCTTAAAAACTGAGGGCCGTGTAGAATCACTGCTGAGTTTGCTTGAGCAATTAGATGGAAGCAGAATTGTTTCCCGTTCTTCAGAACCATTTATCAACAAGAAGTTTAACGATGCCAGTAAGATTTTATTGGAGGAAGACTCGATTTTATTAGGGATAAAAAGAGGAGCAAACACGACTGTGAATCCTCCCCCAGATTTTATCATTAAAGATCACGATGTACTTATCGTCATCACACCTGCATCATAGCTATTCATTTAACAATGTTACTTCAAGCTCGGACACTAACGCTTTCCCTGCGTCAATATATTGATAAGGAACTTCTGCGTCCTTGTCGATTGGTTCCTGGAACTGGTTAAGGGTACCGGCATCGTCGACCTCTTCGTCTATGCCTACCTCGTACACATGAGAGAGTAAGAAAGGACGCCCGAGCTCTACGGTACAGTTTCTAGAATCGAGCTGACCATCAACCGCCCGAAATGGCAACCGTACAAACTGGTAACCATTTTCATCGTTTAACTTGTAATCGAAATAACCGTGATCGTAGTCCCAATTACCTCCAATCGAATAACCAAGCGGTTTCAAGTACTGTTCGAGCTTATACAAATCAAATTGTCTGCCTTCTACTTTTGAAGGAATCTCAATCATGACAGCAACCCCTTTCAAGCTTTTGGCTTAGTTTCCCCCAAAAAAAGAGTGTTAGTCTTTAAAAAGTAACGGGTTCGAAAATACAGGTTAAATAACTTACAAAAAGCATGGCAAGAAAAATCTGCCATGCCTTTTAGGCGTAGAATTTACCGTTAAAGTATAGTGGGGAGGCTTAATAGGCAGAAATAAATGGAGAAATTCCGCTTATCCTTTCTAATTAAGGTAAAATCCAATGATTTGGACCATATAACGGGAAAATTTGCCCTTATTGTTAAGGAAATATCGGTATTTCCCAAAATAAGCGGAATTCTTCCGCTTATTTTTCAAACACGATTAGATTTTAATTTGTCCAAAACATTGATACAGAAATAGGGTGAGAAAATCACTTTCTCACCCCATTTGCAAGTACTTATTTCTTCAAAAAGACAAACAAATTATTTCAACCGCTTCTCCAACTCCGCCTTCTTCTCTTCAAACCCAGGCTTGCCGAGCAGCGCAAACATATTCACTTTATAAGCTTCAACCCCAGGCTGATCGAACGGATTAACTCCCAATAAATAACCGCTCATCGCACATGCTTTTTCAAAAAAGTAAACTAGGTAGCCGAATGTGTACTCATCAAGTTTCGGGATGGATACAATCAGGTTCGGCACTCCGCCGTCCGTATGGGCGAGCAGCGTTCCTTCAAACGCTTTGTTATTGACAAAATCGATTGTTTTTCCAGCGAGATAGTTCAAGCCATCGAGATCGTTTTCCGTTTTTTCAATGGTTAGTTCGTGACGTGGATTTTCCACTTTAATGATCGTTTCAAATAAGTCACGGCGACCTTCTTGAACATACTGACCTAATGAATGAAGGTCGGTTGAGAAATTAGCAGATGCTGGAAAAATTCCCTTTTGATCCTTTCCTTCGCTTTCACCAAACAGCTGCTTCCACCATTCTGAAAAATATTGAAGACCTGGCTCATAATTGATGAGCATTTCAATACTTTTTCCTTTGTTCAGTAAAATGTTACGAACAGCTGCGTACTGATAAGCAAGGTTATTTTCAAGTTCTGATTCGCTGAACTCCTCACGGGCATCAGCCGCACCCTTCATCATCGCTTCAATATCAGCACCGCTCGCCGCAATTGGCAGAAGTCCAACCGCAGTTAACACCGAATATCTGCCACCCACATCGTCGGGGATAATAAACGATTCATAGCCTTCTTCATTGGCGAGTGTTTTAAGAGCACCTCGAGCTTGATCAGTCGTGGCATAAATGCGTTTCCGAGCTTCCTCCGCACCGTATTTTTCTTCTAACATTTTGCGGAAAATCCGGAAAGCAATTGCTGGCTCTGTAGTCGTCCCAGATTTTGAAATCACATTCACAGAAAAATCTTTTCCTTCCAACAGGTCCATGACATCTCTCATATAAGTGGAGCTGATGTTATTCCCAACAAAAATGATTTGAGGTGTTGTCCGCTTTTCTTTCGGAAGAGCATTATAAAAGCTATGCTGCAGCATTTCAATCGCAGCACGCGCCCCTAAGTAAGAACCGCCAATTCCAATCACCAATAAAACGTCAGAGTCACCTTTTATCTTTTCTGCCGCTTTTTGGATTCTTGAAAATTCCTCTTTATCATAATCAACCGGAAGGTCAATCCAGCCTAAATAATCACTTCCCGCTCCTGTTTGTTCATGCAGGGAGTGGTGAGCCACTTTAACGAAATCTCTCATATATTCAATTTCATGTTCTCCAAAAAAGGATAGTGCCTTCGAGTAATCAAAACGCAACTTTGTCATCCTTGATCCTCCTAAATTCTATGTATTCTTTTACACTCTAAACAATCTTTGCTCCGTAATCAAGAAACCCTGATATTGTAAGCGTGTCCAATTAAAGACATTATTTTACATACTATTTAAAAATAAAAATAACGTGCCGAAACGACACGTTATTTCTACAATAATGACGATTTCACCTATAAAGAAGCGCGATAAATCGCAAGCACATCATCACGGTTTAATTTTTTAAAGTTACCGAATTCACCGTTAACCATCGCTTTATCGGCCATTACTTCGATTTGGCTGTCATCAATATCATAATCCGCTAAGCGGGAAGGTGCACCGATGCTGTTCCAGAACTCGCGGAGTTTTTCGATTCCTTCCAGGCCAGCTTCTTCATCACTTTTTCCTGTTGGATCAACACCGAAGACGCGGACAGCTAACTTTTTAAAGCGCTCAGGTTTCACATTCAAGTTGTGCTTCATCCAATTCGGGAATAAAATTGCCAGTCCGCCGCCATGAGGAATATCGTAAACCGCTGAGACAGCGTGCTCAATATTATGTGTAGCCCAATCACCGCGGAAACCCATCGAGAACATTCCATTTAGTGCCATTGTTCCGTTATAAAGGATCGTTGCTCGCTCTTCATAGCTTTCCAAGTTTTCTAACAGCCTTGGTGCCGACTCCATCACCGTAAGAAGCTGGCCCTCGCACATACGATCTTGCAATAAAGTATTTTCTTCCAAGTGGAAATAATGCTCGATGACATGTGACATCATATCAACAATGCCGTAGACAGTTTGGTCTCTTGGCACAGTATAGGTATTTTCAGGATCAAGGATCGAGAATTTCGGGAATGTCACAGGACTTCCCCAGCCATACTTCTCCTTTGTTTCCCAATTTGTAATAACAGAACCAGCGTTCATTTCAGAACCTGTTGCAGCAAGTGTCAGCACAGTTCCAAACGGAAGTGCCTCTTTCGCGAATGCTTTTTTCGTGACGATATCCCATGCATCGCCATCATATTTTGCTCCGGCTGCGATTGCTTTCGTGCAGTCAATAACACTGCCGCCTCCTACCGCTAGTAAAAATTCTATTCCTTCCTTTTTGCAAAGCTCCACACCTTTTCTTACGGTAGAAATACGCGGGTTCGGCTCTACACCTGACAATTCAAAGACTTCAGCACCCAGCTCTTTTAACAATGACATGACATCATCATAAAGTCCGCTGCGCTTAATGCTGCCGCCGCCGTAAACAAGGAGAACCTTCTTGCCGTACTTCGGTACCTCATCTTTTAACGCTTCTAGCTGCCCTTTTCCGAAGATTAATTTCGTTGGGTTCCAATATGTAAAATTGATCATGTTTAAATCATCCTCCTTCAGGTACTTATTATCTTTCATCTTTTTTGTGAATGCAAAAATTACGATTTTTTAAGGATTACCATTGCATATGCATAATATTCTTTTAAAAAAATCACACTATAGGTAATCCCAAATATAAGGAGGTACAGCATGAGCACAATTCAACGTATTGCATTAATTCTTACCATCATTGGGGCCATTAACTGGGGGTTAATCGGATTCTTCCAATTTGATCTTGTTGCCTCTATCTTTGGAGGACAGGATTCAGGACTGGCAAGAATCGTCTATGGATTAGTCGGACTTGCTGGTTTAATCAACCTCGGTCTATTGTTTAAACCGAACGAGCAAACCGAACCTTCCCCTGAAGCTAGCCGTTAAATTACATCAAACAATCCTTGCTGATTTCCAGCAAGGATTGTTCATTTCAACTTTCCTAAAAAAACTCAGCAATCTTACACTCATCTTCCGCTTTATATAAAAAATGTATACTCGGACGCCCAACGGAACCATGGTACACCCTGGCATCCAATGCATTTATTTCGCTTAAAAAGTTCAAATACTTTCTAACCGAAACACTTGAAATCCCTGTTTTTTTAGCAAGCTCTTCCGATTCAAAAGCTATGCCTTCTAATTTCTTCATTTCGGTAAGAATGATTCTTAATGTTGGCTTCGTCAATCCCTTTGGTAATTCCTTGGATGTTGAGGATGTTTGTTTTGAAAAAAAGCTTTTATCCAGTTCAGCTTGGGAGAAAGCTCTTTTCCCCTTCATTAAACTTTTCCGATCCTGATAGGAATGAAGAGCTTCACTCAGCCGTATGAATGAAAAGGGCTTGATCAGGTAATCAATTGCGCCCAGCCTAACTGCATCTTGAACGGTGATTAAATCTGATGCTGCTGTTATCAGAATAACATCGATTTTCTTGTCATTTTCCCTTATGATTCTCAATAGCTCAAGTCCTGTCCCACCTGGCATATAAACATCTAGAAGAATTAAATCAACTATATTTGATTCTAAAAACCTCGCGGCATCCATTACACTTCCTGCCACCCCAACTGTTTGAAAGCCTTCTAATGAATCAACAAATTTCTTATTTAGTTCTGCAACCATTGGGTCGTCTTCCACAATAAATACCTTAATCAAGTCTGATCTCTCCCTGCATTATACGGTATTTCCAATACAAATATAGTTCCTTTGTTTTCTTCAGAAGTAAACGCAAGGCACCCGCCATATTTTTCTGCTGACTTTTTCGCCAAATAAAGTCCATAGCCTCTCTTTTCACCCTTGCTGGAAAAACCTTTATCAAATAAATTACCCTTATCAACTTCTCTAATGCCTACACCTGAATCTTCAACCACTACAGTTAAAAGCTCCCCATCAAAAAGTAGTGACATCGATACCTTTTTATCTTCTGATTTTTCAACGGCATCGGCAGCATTTTGAATAAGATTTCCCATGATCGTAATCAAGTCATGGGTAAACTCCTGATTATTTGTATTAGGGATTACGTTTTCAATCGAAAGTTCTAGAGCGATCCCCTTCTCTCTGGCTGCACTATGCTTCCCAATGATAAAACCTGCTAGGTACGGATTTTTAATCTTTCTCGTAATATTCTCCATCTCATCCTGGCTGTTGTGGACAATTCTGTTGATATAATTTGACATGCTGTCATATTCCTTCAATGTTAATAGCCCTAAAATGACATGAAGCCTATTCATAAATTCATGTGATTGCGCACGTAAAACTTCTGCGTAATGCTTTACACCCGAGAGCTGTTCCGCCAGCAGACGAACTTCTGATTGGTCCCTAAAGGTAGAAATGGCGCCGGCTATTTTTCCATTAACAATAATCGGGACCGAGTTAATTAATAATTTCACATCTTTGATTTGAGATTCTTCATCCTCAAGTGATTCCCCAGTCTTTAAAACACGCACCAACACTGAGTCCTTGACGAACAGATCGATATGCTTTCCTGTCTCAATTTTATCCATCCCTGTCTTCTTAAAAATTTCCTCAGCTGATCTATTTACAATGGTGATATTCCCGGTATGATCAACTGCAATAATTCCTTCACGAACAGATTCCAACATCCTATTTCTCTCTTGATGTATTTTCGCAATTTCAAATGGCTCGAGTCCATATAAGATTTTTTTTATAAAATGAGCAATTACTACAGCACCAAAAATTCCGATTAATAGACCATAAGAGATACCAATCGCATTATCCTTTTGAACGGAGAGGATTTCTTTCTCCAGCTCGTCGATTAGTACTCCTACAGCAACCGCGCCTATCTGTGTCCCATTTGAATTATAAACAGGCGTAAACGTTCTTAACGACACACCGAGAGTTCCTTCTGATATCGAAACATATTCCTTTCCAGAAAGAACAGGATCCTCGTCACCGCCCTTAAATCTCTTCCCAATTTCATCGGGGTCTGGGTGAGATTTACGGACTCCATCCATATCCATGACAACAATGAACTGAACATCGAGCTCCTTTATTAACTTTTCTGTGTAATCTTGAATACGGGGCTCAGGAATTATCCCCTCCAATCCGCCAATGACTATGGGGGCGTTCGCTATGATTCTTGAGACATGAAAGGCGACTTCTTCTTTATGTTTCTTCACTCTATCTGAAACCGCTTTATCAGCACGTATATTCATCATCAACAGTGACATCAGCACAACTATACAAACCAATAGGACGATCATGAGCTTCAAAGATAACTTGTTTCGCAACTCTTCCACCGCTTTATTTATGACTTCTCTATTATGATAAAACAGAAAGGATGCTTATAACTGCACATTTCTTGTCTATTTCAGCAAAAATGAAATAGAGGACCCTTGTAAGGATCCTCATTGTGGTTATAGTGGTATTTTTGTTTTTTTATAATATTTATAAATGCCCGTCTTTATTCTTACATGAAGCTGTTCTTCTATTTGTCCGAACCAGCACTTTTCAATTTCTCCTGGCGTAAATTTTGCTAATCCTCCTTTTACTTTTATCCACAGCTTTGAATCATGATCCTGAAAATAACCTGTAATGGATGTGGATAGCGGATGAAACGGTTCTCTGCTGGAGTGAATAGTTCCGTAATAGATATAGCTTTCGCCGTACTGATCGTGGATCCAGTCATCCTCGCGATTGAGCAGCCACAGCATCCCTTTTTCAATATTCCCGACCAATTTTGCCTTCTTTTCATAGGTATATTTCATAGAAAATATCCCCTTTTAGATGAAACACTTCATTTCTCTCTAACTTTTTAGACAAGCTGCAAACTCCGTCTTAGCATTGGAATCGCATCAACCACATGACGTTGAATCGCAAGTTCCTCAGGTGAAAGACCTAACGCCAGCCCAATCAGCTGCGGTAAGTGAAGAATTGGCATCGTAATATCTTCCTTAAAGCCTTTTTGAGCATCCGGCTGATAAGCATCAAGCTGCATTTGGCACAGCGGACAAGGTGTTACTAAACAATCAGCACCAGATGTTTTAGATGATAAGGTATTCATTCCCGTTAGTCCCATAACTTCTTTTTCGGCAGGAAAGACGGAATGGAAGCCGCAGCAAGCAAGTCTTTGATCAAATTCAACACTTTCGGCTCCAAGTACTTCCGCTACCATTTCCATTGATTGTGGATTACGGTGATTTTCAAAGCCCATAATTTTCGGCGGCATTAAAATATGACAGCCGTAGAAGTTCGCAACTTTTAATCCTGTTAATGGGCGAACGACTTTCTTCCTTAAATTCTCAAGCCCATATTCTTCAATCAGCATCCACAATAAATGGGTCACTTCCGTATTTCCCTTATACTGCATGCCTGTCCCTCTCAGGCTTTCATTAACTCTCGTTTTAAGGTTATCATTGCGGTCCAGCTTATCCTTTGCAGTGCGAAGCATGAGTGTACATGTGTTGCATACTGTAATAATTTTCGATACTCCCAGCTCTTCACCCAAGGCGATATTGCGTGCGTTGATTGAGGTAGCTAAGAAGTCATCCACGTCCTGAATATGGCTTGCCCCGCAGCATGTCCATCCCTTTAACTCAATCAGTTCAATTCCCAATGCCTCTGCAACTTTCAGGGTGGATATCATTAATTCTTCTTCAGCCGATTCTAACGTACATCCTGGAAAGAAAGCGTATCTCATCGGTTTTCGACCTCCTCAGCATACTTATAAATTTCTTGAACCCCTTTAATTCCTTCAACTGCTTTTGGCATATGAAATGGGTTAATTTTTCCTTTTTTAATCATTCTCAGTGCAAAAGGAACCTTCGTTGTTGCCGTTTTGAAAAGACCATCTGTCTTAATCGGCAGCATCGTTTCATTTAATCGTCCTTTTGTACGAACATCGTTCACAAATGCGAAAGCATGCTTTGCTCCCTGGTTATTAACTTCACCCATTCTAATTGATTCCTGACGTAAGAAAGCAACTTGCTCTGTTAGCGGAATCCCTTTTGGACAACTCGTTGCACACTGCATGCAGTGCATACATTTCCATAGTTCATTTTCAATAACAGGTCGAATATGCTCCTCAGGGGAACCATCCCTCGAATCGACTGCGAAACGGTAAGCACGATTTAGAATAAATGGATCTAGGTATGTTCCATCATTCACAGCCAATTGATTACATTCTGAAGCACAGATCCCGCAGAGAATACAGTCTGTCGGGGAAGCAATATGATGAAAGTCCTCTTCGCTTTGAATAAAACCTCCTTCAACATCTCCTTCTACTGATGGAATTAACCATGGCTTCACTTTCTCCATTTTCTCCATCTTTGGCTCCCACGCAACGGCGAGGTCTTTAATGACTTCAAAACTTCCCATTGGTTCAAAAGTTAAGTAGTCTGTTTTGAATGTATCAAGGACTTCATCAAGCGATGTTTTACATGCCAAGTAGGATGATCCGTTCACTTTAACTCCACAGCTTCCGCAAATAGCATGTCGGCAAGCTGATGTAAAGACCAGTGTGGGATCGAACTGTTCACGGATAGAGGTAAGAGCCCAAAGGATCGTCTTCCCTTTTTCATATGCTAATTGATAATCCTGATACCATTCTTTGTTCCCATCGAATCGTTTGATTTTAAAATGTATCTTTCTCATCAATACTTCCGCTCCTCCGGCTGATATTTCGTAATGGTAACTGGGCTATACTCGAGACGATATTTTTTGCCTTCGTTATGAATGAGCGTATGCTTTAAGAATTTCTCATCATCACGGGTTGGATAATCACCTCGGGAATGTGACCCGCGGCTTTCCTTCCGATTAATAGCCCCCATCGCGACTGCTTTTGCTAATTTTAATAGATTGCCAATTTCCACATAGTTGATAAACGCCATATTGTATTTTTCAGAAGAATCTCCGATATAAGCTTCTTTAAATTGTTCTAGTAAAACTTCAATTGTGTCGCATGCTTTTTGCATTTCTTTTTCCGTTCGGAAGATTCCTACGTTGTACCACATCGTCTCTGCCATCTTGTCACGGATTTCGAACATGTTAATACCTGTTTTCTTCTCGCGCATCTTTTTGAATTTTTTCACCCAATTTTCTGCATCTTGTTGAAGCTTTTTAGCATCAGTAAAGCTGCGCTTCTTCGCGGTATCCCTTGCGCCAAGTCCTGCGTATTTACCAAACAGCACCACATCAGCTACTGAATTGCCTCCTAGGCGGTTAGCTCCGTGAATGGAAACAGCACAGCATTCACCAGCAGCATGGATCCCTTCGATTGGAGTTGCACATGTTTTGTAATCACTTACATGAATTCCACCCATCATATAATGGCAGCTTGGGCGAATAGGCACCGGATCTGTAATTAAATCTACGCCTTCGAAATCCATCGCCAGTTCCCGCACCTGCGGCAAGCGTTCCATAATTTTTTCTTTTCCTAAATGACGCAGGTCCATCAATACATAGGATCCCATTCCGTCACCGAAACCTCTGCCTTCTTTAATCTCTGTCTCAATACTGCGGGAAACAAGATCACGTGGTCCAAGCTCCATTTTTTCAGGAGCATAGCGTGCCATGAATCTTTCTCCATCTTTATTTATTAAATATCCGCCTTCTCCGCGGCAAGCTTCCGATAACAGTACACCCGTAGAAGCTAGGCCAGTTGGATGAAATTGAACGAATTCTGGATCTTTTATTGGGATACCGACATCAAAGCAGGCTGCCGTTCCGTCTCCAGTCATATTGATCGCATTAGTTGTTCGGCTCCAATAGACACGTCCAAATCCACCAGTAGCAATGACCACTGATTTTGCTTGGATGGCATGAATTTCACCTGTTCGGATATCCATGGCAACCAATCCTTGAAACTTTCCTTTGTCAACTGATAATGACAATAAATACCAATCATTATGAAAGTTTACCTTATTTTTTAAGCATTGTTCATATAAAGCATGTAGGATAACATGCCCTGTTTTATCGGCTGAATAACAGGTTCTTGGGCTTGAAGCTCCTCCGAATGGACGCTGTGCAACCCTTCCGTTTTCATCACGAGAGAATGGTACCCCCATGTAATCTAACTCTGAAATAAGTTCTGGCATATGAGTGGTGAAAAACTCAACAGCGTCCTGGTCAGCTAAGAAATCGCTTCCTTTAACGGTATCGCGAAAATGCTTTTCAATGGAGTCTGTTGCATCACGATATCCCATTGCTGCATTGATGCCGCCTTGTGCAGCACCTGTATGTGAACGAGTCGGAAAAATTTTACTAAGTACAGCTACGCTTAAATTAGGATCTTTACTGGCATATAGGGCTGACATCATTCCCGCACCGCCAGCTCCTACGATTACTACATCGTATTTCAACATTGGGTGAATCCCCCTTGTAATAGTCTTTTCTCACATGCCCGTTCAAGCTTCCCCATTTGTGGAGAAAATCGAACGGTGCATGAATGGTGCATAGTTCATGAATTTACTCTGTAACACGATACTGGTGCACACCTAATTCGTATAAGTTATTTCCTTCTGAATCGATCGCTACAATACAAGGATAATCAACGACTTCAAGACGGCGGATAGCTTCCGGACCTAAATCATCAAACGCCACTACCTCCGCACTTTTTACGGAATCAGCGATTAAGGCTGCTGCTCCGCCAATTGCTGCGAAATAAACGACATTATTTTTGATCATACTGTCAATAACCTCTTTGCTTCTTGGACCTTTTCCGATCATTCCTTTTAGGCCCTGTTCCATCATCGTTGGTGAGTAAGCATCCATCCGCCCGCTCGTAGTAGGCCCGCATGATCCAATTACTTTTCCTGGCTTTGCTGGAGTAGGTCCTGCGTAATAGATTACTTGATTCGTAAAATCTACCGGCAGCTCTTCTCCACTTGCAATTGCCTCGGTTAATAGCTTATGAGCTGCGTCCCTAGCCGTATAAATCACGCCTGTAATCGAAACCTGATCACCTGCTTTTAACCCTTTTACAACTTCATCCGTAAGTGGTGTACTTACCTTTTTAATATCAGTCATGGCAGTTTCTCTCCCTTTATAAAATAACTTCCTTGTGGCGAGCAGCGTGGCAGTTCAAACAAACAGCAACTGGCATCGTTGCGATATGGGTAGGATAAGTCTCGATATGAACAGCGAGTGCCGTTACCTTCCCGCCAAAGCCTTGTGGTCCGATCCCAAGCTTATTGATTTCTTCAAGCAATTCTTCTTCCAGTGCGCGATAAGCAGGATCTGGATGTGGTGCACCCGCTTCACGGGACAGCGCCTTCTTCGCTAACAGCGTGCTTTTGTCCATTGTTCCACCAACCCCTACCCCGACTATGACTGGCGGACAAGGGTTTCCGCCTGCTTCCGTTACAGCCTGGATAATAAATTTCTTCACACCCTCTAATCCCTCAGCTGGTTTTAGCATTTTAAGAGAGCCCATATTTTCGCTTCCTGCACCCTTTGGAAGAACCTGAATCTTAAGTTCATCTCCCGGTACAAGCTCCGTATAAATCACTGCTGGTGTGTTGTCTCCTGTATTTTTTCGATTAAGAACAGGATCACCTACAACGGACTTTCGTAAATAACCATCAATATATCCTTGGCGAACACCTTCATTAATCGCGTCCTGTAATGTACCGCCCGTAATATGCACTTCCTGCCCCACTTCAACAAAGACAACGACCATTCCTGTATCCTGGCACATTGGCGCATGCTCAGCACGGGCTAATTCAACGTTTTTCACAATTTTTTCAAGACTGTACTTCCCAAACTTTGATTCTTCTTTATGTACTGCTTCACGGAGCAGTTTTTCTACATCCTCTGGAAGATTGCATGCCGCATCAATACATAATTCTTTTACCGCTGCTGAAATAACATCTACTGTAATTTCCTTCATGTTAAAATCCTCTTCTTTCTTTAGTTGATTGGTAACCGTTGCTGGAATCTATTTCTTTTTAGCTGATTTTCAGATAAACCGGCGTTTGTTTGGAATAGGACTCAGGTATAAAAGTTAGCATATCTAGACTTTGACATTTAGAACACCGATACGCCGGAACTTTTAATTCATATTCATCATCACAGCCATGGTATAGATCGACGATAAACTCTTTTTCTAACTCAGCAGAACAGCATTTCGAGACATTCATTTTGGTTTTCCTCCTATTAGCTGACCTCGAACAATTGTTTACTATTGTTCGAGGCCGAGAGATTTTTTTACCATAAACCAAGAATCTTCCACCATACTCCGCCGACAATTCCCCAGATCAGGATATGGGCGATTGATACAACAAAACCAAGGGACCACCATTTGTTTTGTGATGTATATCCAGGACCAAAGAATACTGGAGCAGGACCGCATCCATAGTGTGTTGTACAAGAGAACAAGTTTGAGAAAAATGCTAATAGTAACGCTGATAACATTGCAGGTGCACCTGCCGCAATGGCAACGGCTAAAAACGCTGCATACATTGCACTAACATGAGCTGTGTTACTTGCAAAGAAATAGTGAGAGTAGAAGTATACTAATGCTAGAACGACAATTGCCCAAATCCAATTCATTTCGCTGACTGCACCCTTCATCATGTCACTGAACCATGGGATCATGCCGAGATTATTTAAATAAGTCGCCATCATGACGAGAGCCGCAAACCATACTAATGTATCCCAAGCTCCTTCTTCTTTTTTAATATCACTCCACTTAAGTACTTCTGTCAGAAGCAGTACCGCTAAACCGATTAATGCTGTAGTAGTCGCATCAATGCCGATCTTACTGCCAAATATCCATAATCCTAGAATCAGAACGAATACCATGATCATGTTCCATTCTGCTTTCTTTAACGGACCCATTTCTTTTAACTTTTCTTTTGCAATTTCAGCAGCTGCCGGTGTTTCCTTAATTTCCGGCGGGTTTAATTTATAGAGAATAAGCGGAATCGCAATTAAGCTGACGATTCCCGGAACAATTGCAGCAATTGCCCAGCCTGTCCAGGTTATTTCCTGCCCCATTACGTCCTTTGCAATTGAAGCAGCTAACGGGTTCGCTGCCATCGCTGTCATGAACATTGCGGATGTAATCATGTCGCCTTGGAATGCTACCGTTGATAAAAATGAACCCATTTTCTTTTGTGTGCCATCTTCTACTTTGGAACCGAATGTATCTGATAAAGATCGAATGATAGGAAATATAATTCCGCCTGCACGTGCAGTATTACTTGGCATCGCAGGAGCTAAAACTAGATCACTGATTAAAAGTGAATAAGACAGCCCTAATGTTTTCTTACCGAACTTTTGAACAAACATGTAGGCAACCCTGTTTCCTAGTCCAGTTTTTATAAATCCTCTTGAGATGAAGAATGCGATCACAATTAACCAAATCGTACTGTTTTGAAATCCCGATAGTGCATCTGACAACGCTAATGTCCCTGTCAAAACGGTCGAGGTTATTGCCAAAATCGCGACTCCTCCCATTGGCAAAGGTTTAATAATTAAACCAACAATGGTTGCAACAAAGATTGCAAATAAGTGCCAGGCCTTTGGATCAAGTCCCTCTGGTGTAGGAATGAACCAAAGTATTGCCCCGATTGCCAACGTGATTAAAAGTGGGATTAGCTTTACATCTTTTTCTCCCTTCGTCGGCTTGAGTGGTGTTACCTTATGAGCTCTTTTTAATGCTGAGTGGCTCATTGCCATCGTTAACACTCCTTTTTATTTTGTTCAAGCGATTCCTTTACGTGAAACACTTCACATAATACCTTGAATTAAAAAATTAGAACTACCAAATACTGATGGCTGTCAATGGTATTACCGCTTTAATTTTACCGAGTCAATGAAATATTTCAGATAGTGAAATTTCACTGTACTGCACCTCCCGATCGCCTTTCAGATAACGATGTTGTGCCTCGTTTCTATGCATTTATCATAATGAAAAGGACTCAATCAGAGAAGTTTTAAAAAGTTAATGCATGATTAATAAAAATTATAAAAATAAGCATGTGATGATGTTCACATACTTTAAGGGAAAAGGCTGTTTCTGTAACATTTCAGCCTACATTCAGACAATAATTCTTCACTACATTTACTTGACAAAGCAAAAAAAGCTTGCAAAGGAAAATTCCTTAGCAAGCTTTTTTTATACTTATTAAAATTAGCGTTGTGATTGTTCAATCCACTCTTGAAGCTTATCTTTAAGTGTGTTGAAGCCTTGTGAAGAATCTGTATCTGTTTTGAAAGCTGCTGCAGCTTGACGTCTGCGAGGTGCTTTTTTAGCTTTTGGTGCTTCTGTTTCTGCTGGAGCTTCTTGTGTAGCGCGGATTGATAATCCGATTTTTCCAGCTGCTTCGTCGATTGATAACACCTTAACTTGTACTTCATCTCCAACTTTTAGATGTTCGTTAATATCTTTAACAAAACCATGTGTAACTTCTGAAATATGCACAAGTCCTTGTGTATTTTCGTCTAATGCTACGAATGCTCCGTATGGCTGAATTCCTGTTACTTTACCTGTTAATACACTACCTACTTCGATTTTCTCTGACATATAAACACTCCTAAATATTTTTTGTTTTTTATACTTTTCCCCACTCTACAAGACATAACCGTGTCCTCTGAATGATTGCTTGTAAGAGCACCACTAATCCTAAGTGAAAGAAGGGCAGACTATATTTATTCCCGTTCCGATACATCTGCTTTTAACTTATAAATACAATAAATTTCACTAAGACAGCTTAACTATATACGCAATGCAAAATTATAACACAAGTTAAAGCATTTATCAAAAAAGTTATTACTATTATATATTCTTCACTGTTAGCTTACTCAGAAAAATCCCTACACATTTCGGGGAAATAATAGTAACATGGAAAAATACGAGTTTTTTGGAGGAGACAAGCATGAACACACAGGAACAATGGACATCAAAGCTAGGCTTTATCCTTGCCGCAGCAGGTTCCGCCATTGGTCTCGGGGCAATTTGGAAATTCCCTTATGTGGCTGGAACAAATGGAGGAGCTATCTTTTTTCTTATTTTTATCTTAATGACTTTATTTATAGGAACACCTATCTTAATGGCTGAATTTATCATCGGCCGGAACACACAGAAGGATGCAGTAAGCGCCTATAAAACACTTGCACCGCATTCAGCCTGGCCGATGCTGGGATATCTGGGCGTCATCGCCTCGATGATCCTTCTATCGTTTTACGGTGTTGTCGGAGGATGGATCCTCTCGTATTTATGGAGAAGTGTAACAGGGGCCTTTACCGGATTAGCGTCAGAGGATTATGGTGCTTTATTTAATGAAACAATTGGCAATCCCGTTGAATCAGTAATTGCCCAGCTCATCTTTATGATCTTAACGATTTGGGTTGTACAGGGCGGTGTATCAAAAGGCATTGAAAAAGCCAATAAATACATGATGCCTGCGTTATTTATTCTTTTTATCGTTCTTGCCTTTCGTTCGCTGACACTGGATGGGGCCATGGCAGGGGTAGAATTTTTATTAAAACCTGATTTTAGCTCTATTACAGCTCAAACGATTTTACTGGCGATGGGGCAATCCTTTTTCGCATTAAGTGTTGGTATTTCCGTAATGGTAACTTATGCCTCTTATTTATCAAAAAAAGAAAACATTACCAAATCGGCGTTTTCCGTTGTTGGCTTAAATATCCTGATTTCACTATTAGCAGGGCTGGTCATTTTCCCGGCAGTTTTTGCCTTAGGATTTGAACCTGGTGCAGGACCCGGACTAGTATTCGTCGTACTGCCTGCTGTATTTAATGAAATGGTTTTCGGTGGAATCTTTTTAACGATCTTCTTAATCCTCCTCTTATTTGCGACCATGACTTCTGCTTTTTCGATTTTGGAAATTGTTGTTGCCGTGATGGTGAAAAAAGAAGGAAAGAAACGAAAGAAAGCCTCTTGGATTGCTGGGATGATTATTTTCGTTTTAGGAATTCCCAGCGCATTGTCGTTCGGGGTACTATCTGAAATCACGATCTTTGGAAAAAGCATATTTGATTTTGCGGACTTTCTTGTGAGCAACCTCAGTCTGCCGATTGGAGCATTATTCATTTCCTTATTCGTCGGTTACCGTATGCCAAGAAAAATGGTGAAGCAGGAATTAGAGCAAGGAACAAAAGGTTTAGCGCAATTATTTAACCTATGGTATTTTGCCATTCGTTATCTTGTACCTGTAGGAATTATTCTCGTCTTTTTAAATTCAATTGGTTTAATCTAATTATTTGAATATTTAATGAATTTTATTTAAAAACACATAAGTATCACCATCCCTGTGATAAACTATAATAAGAATAACAGGAAGGGGTGGTGATACCATGGTTTCTATTGGAGATAATATTAAGCTTTGCCGCGAAAGATTAAATATGTCCCAGGAAGAACTTGCACTAAAATTACGTGTTGGCCCTTCAAAAATTCAAAAATACGAGTCTGGAGAAATTGTTCCAAACACAGATACACTTTTAAAAATTTCAACAGCTCTTGATACTCCTGCTTCCGTCTTCTTTGATACAAGAATGCCATTAATGGAGGATACAACATTCGAGCAGCTGCATTAATTTTATGGCGGGGAATCCTCGCTTTTTTTTGTTAAAAATTGTTTAAAAAAAGTAAAAGTGGAAAAGCTAGTCCTATAAGGCTTTCTAGTATTCCCCCCTTTTTGAAGTGGACGACCAATATGGTTGTCCTTTTTTTGTGTTTATTTTAGTTCGGTTCCCAAAAGCCGTACCGGTGGACTTCCGTGACTCTCACGGCTGCCTCTTCCTTTTGCTTTTCCACTTTGACAGCTCCGTGATCACACTCCCCCAACAAAAAAACTGCCGAGTTTCCCCCGACAGTCTTAGCGCTTCTATAACTTATCAATAAAGCGTTTCATTCTTTTTACTGCTTCTTGCAGCTGTTCCATTGAAGAAGCGTAGGAACAGCGTATATGGCCTTCTCCGCTTGCTCCGAATACGTCTCCTGGAACAACGGCGACTTTTTCCTCTAACAACAAACGTTCTGCAAATTGTTCTGAAGATAAACCTGTTCGTTTGATGGATGGAAATGCATAGAAAGCTCCACCTGGAATATGACAATCCAGTCCAATCTCATTTAATGACTGAACAAAATAATTCCGGCGGCGGCGGTAGCTTTTCTTCATTTCCTCCACATCTTCTCTGCCGTTCTTCAGAGCTTCTAAGGCAGCATACTGTGCCATCGTTGGCGCACACATCATGGCATATTGATGAATCTTCAGCATCGCCTGTGTGATTTCTTCAGGCGCACAAACAAAGCCTAAGCGCCACCCTGTCATCGCGAACCCTTTTGAAAAACCAGAGATTAAAATCGTACGTTCCTTCATCCCTTCAATCGCAGCCAAGCTCACATATTTCTCATCATAAGAAAGCTCTGCGTAAATTTCATCAGACAAGATGATAAGGTCATACTTTTTCGCGATGTTTGCGATTTCTTCTAGCTCCTCGCGATTTAACATGGACCCTGTTGGATTATTTGGCGAACAGATCATAATCGCTTTCGTTCTGTTTGTAATCGCTTTTTCAATATCGTTTGCCCGTACTTTAAAATCATTTTCCTTTTCCGCCTGCACCGTCACTCCTTTTCCTCCTGCAAGCGTAACAAGAGGTCCATACGATACGAAGCAAGGCTCCACGACAATTACCTCATCACCGGGATCCAAAATGGCTCTTAAAGCAATGTCTAAAGCCTGACTGGCACCAACCGTGACAATTATTTCACTTTTAGCAGAATACGGAGCTTGAAAATTTTTCTCCATATAAGCCGATATTTCTTCTCTCAGATCCATTAAGCCGGCATTAGCCGTATAGGATGTGTAGCCTTGTTCAAGTGATAAAATTGCGGCTTCTCTTACCGACCAGGATGTAACAAAATCAGGTTCCCCCACGCCGAGAGAAATAACTCCTTCGATTCCAGCAGCTAAATCAAAAAAGCGGCGTATCCCTGATGGTCTTAATTCATCAACTGTCTTTGACAGGTAGGATTTTGTTTGTTTCATTACGGTGACACCACAATTCGTTTATCGTCATCTAGCTTTTCAAAAATAGTGCCGTCATGCTTGTATTTTTTCAAAATAAAATGAGTGGTTGTTGAAATAACTGAATCAAGTGTAGACAATTTCTCAGATACGAATTGAGCCACTTCATTCATCGACTTTCCTTCAATCACAACTGACAAATCATATGCACCAGACATTAAGTACAATGCCTTCACTTCTTTATATCGATAAATTCTTTCAGCTACATCATCAAAGCCCTTGCCGCGTTTCGGTGTAACCTTTACATCAATCATCGCAGTTACCCCTTCATGGCCGGAAATCTTTGACCAGTCCACGATCGAAGAATATTTTACAATAATCTTCTGGTCCTCTAACTTTTTCATCATCGCTTCTGTTTCTTCGAGGCTTAAATTGACCATTTTTGCGACGTCTTCATTGGGAATGCGAGCATCTCTCTCTAGAATCTCAACGATTTCTAGTTCCTTTTCGGATAACTTCATTAACCTTCACCTCATAATACTGTCATAAAATATCTAAATTATAGCAAAATATTCGAAGAGTTGATATTTGATTTTATATTTTTTTTATTATTTTTAACTAGTTAGGTAATAAGTAACCGGAGTATACGAAGGGAAGATTAAAATGCAGTATAAGTTTTATAAAGGCCACAAGGAGATTAACGGCAATGATCTTTACTACGAATATTTTAAAAAACAAGAGAATTCCGCGAAGACCTTATTATTAATACATGGTTTTCTTTCGTCTACCTTTAGCTTCCGCCGTCTCATCCCATTTTTAAAAGAGGACTATAGCATCATCTCCGTTGATTTACCTCCCTTTGGTAAAAGCGGAAAGTCGGTACAATATGTGTATTCTTATGAAAATATGGCAAAGTCGGTCATCGAGCTTGTCGAACATCTGGGCCTCAAGGGAATTGGATTAATTGGGCATTCAATGGGCGGGCAAATTTCCTTAAACATTGCCCATTTACGGCCGGATCTGGTTGATAAAGCTGTATTACTATCAAGCTCAGGGTATTTAGCACGTGCGAAACAATCGCTGATTTTAACGAGCTACATTCCCTTTTTTCATTTCTTTGTGAAGCGGCATTTGGCGAAATCCGGAGTGATGCGGAACCTGAAGAATGTGGTCTATAACCATGCACTTATTGATGATGAGATGTTTAACGGGTATTTAGTACCTTTTTTGGAGGATGATATTTTTAAAGCATTAACGAGAATGCTTAGACATCGCGAAGGGGATCTGCCTGAAGAAGTGCTGCATAAAATTGAAACGCCCAGCCTGTTAATTTGGGGAGAACATGATAAAGTCGTCCCCCTTGGGATTGGGAAACGACTGCATAAGGATTTAAAAAATTCCGAGCTGATTGTCCTGGAAGAGACCGGACACCTCGTTCCTGAAGAACGGCCGGAGGAAGTTTATTGCCATATCAAGAAGTTTTTAGAAAGGTAAAAAATCATATCGAACACGAATCCTCATTCTTAATGGCAAGCATCTCAACGCTTATTTGTTTGCATTTTACCAGCGGGATGATTTCTTCAAATGAAAATTCATAAATAGCCTGAATTTTTCTGGCGAGCTTATCTCTATCATTCAACATATGTACAGCTTGAAGGGTATCAGCAATTTCTGAATCGTATGCTTCTTCCCCATAACCGAGGGGATCCCATTCCTTTAAAAGCTTAACAAGCTTTAAATTCGTATTAAGCATTTCCATGTTTCATCACCTAATTGTTTTATCTTTTTATCCATATATCTTATCATAGAGTGAGGGACGTTTATACTTACAAGAGGAGTGTTAAGATGGCAAAATATAATTTTCACGAAAAGCTCGATCGGTACAACACATCTTCAGTTAAATGGGAGATGACAAAGCAAGTCTTTGGGGAAGAAGAAATCCTGCCTATGTGGGTTGCAGATATGGACTTTCAGCCGCCAAAGGAAGTAACGGACGCATTGAAGAACAGAGTGGAGCACGGAATCTATGGCTACACCTTCACACCACCCTCTGCAACAGAAGCTGTCCAATCATGGTTGAAAAAGCGCCACGACTGGGAAGTTGATTCATCATCTGTCATCTACAGTCCCGGTGTGGTACCTTCAATTGGCATTGCTGTAAACGCATTGACAGAACCAGGGGATAAAGTCTTGATGCAATCTCCAGTCTATCCACCGTTCTTTAATATGGTTAAAAACAATGACCGGGTTGTCGTCAACTCTCCTTTACTTTTGAAAAACAATCGCTTTGAAATTGATTTTGCGGATTTTGAGGAAAAGTTAAAGGAAGGGGTCAAGCTTTTTATTTTATGTAACCCCCATAATCCTGGAGGCCGGGTTTGGACGGAAGAGGAACTGCGAAAGATGGCCGACCTTTGTATTAAATATGACTGCTTAATCCTATCTGATGAAATTCATTCGGATTTAATTTACTCACCAAATGTGCATGTTCCAATGGTCAAATTGGATAAAAAGTATGAAGACTATATCGTAACTTGCATTGCACCAAGCAAAACCTTTAACATTGCCGGTCTGCAAGCGTCAGCAGTAATCGTTCCTAATGAGAAGCTGCGTGTTGCTTTCCAAAAAGTACAAGGAAAGCAGGGCTTTCACGCGTTAAATACATTTGGAGTCATCGGACTTGAAGCTGCCTATCGACATGGCGAAGAATGGCTTGAGGAATTACTAGTTTATCTAACTGAAAACGTTGAGCTTTCAATCAAGTTTATTGAGGAACAAATCCCGAATCTGTCTGTAATGAGACCAGATGGAACGTACCTGCTGTGGATCGACTGCCGGAAATCGGGCTTGTCTGATGCAGAAATTAAAGAAGCGCTACTTAAAAAGGGTAAAATCGGCTTAGAGCCAGGTCCAAAATACGGTCAGGGCGGCGAAGGATTTGTTAGAATGAATATCGCATGTGCACGCGATGTTCTGATGGATGGATTAGAACGATTGAAGAAAGCTTTTGATTGACACTCGTTTTTTAAGTTTCGCTAATAAAATTGATTAAACGAGAATAAATGTGGAAGTTTCGCGAATATAATGAGCTGAACGAGAATAAACGCGTCGGTTCCGCGAATAAATTCCGATGAACGAGAATAAATAACAAATTCGATATAAAAATAGCCGCCTGATCCGCTACCGGTTCAGGCGGCCTTCATTTTTATTGATCCACGTTCTTTTCACCGTTTAAAATCCTGTCTTCTAGTTCTTTCGCTTTTTCCGCGTCTTTGCGCGATTTTTTCACAATGAATCTAAAAGTAAAGATGCATAAAATAAGAAAGACCGCAAACGAAAATGCTGCTGGTATATATTCTGTTTTGTCTTCAGGAAAATACAAAAATAATGAGAGAATCGTCCATTGAAACATCATATTCTTCCTTTCTGCCAAGACAGGCAGTTGTCAAAATACCATTATATCAACAACTTTCGAACCTAACCATCTTTTCCACTTATTTCACAATGGTTATTTTTTTAATTAACACGTCCTCAACAGGTTTGTCGAGCTTCCCTAGCTCAACATTGGCAATATGTTGTTTTTTCACGGCATGTCCCTCCAAAAAACTTTGATTATATGTTGTTTTAGGTCATAATTATCATAAATCATTCTTTTAGTGTTTGGAAAGGAGTTCGTACAATGGAAGAACTTAAAATTGGCGATACTGTGACAGCCATTAATAAAACAGGGAAATATATTGGGGAAATAACAGATATACGGCCGCAGCACTATTTGGTTCGAGTATTAGCCGTGTTAAAACACCCGATGCAGGGTGACTTACATAATCCAAAGGATGCGGACGTTCCATTTTTTCATGAAAGAAAAGCACTTGCATTCAGAGAACAGACGAATGTACCGCTGAAGATGGTAAAACCTTATGATGGGGAAATCCCTGATTATGGGCAGTCACTTAAAGACGCTGTAGAAAAGCTTAAAGGAGAATTAAAGGAAGATTCTTCAGCATGGGCTTTGCAAAGTATAAGGAATATCGAGACTCTCGAAAAGGAGTATTTCAAATAAAAGTTGACTCCATTATATAATAAGCCAAATCAATTTATAAAGATTTGGCTTATTATGCAAGAATATTCATGAGCTTGGATAGATCGATTCGATCCCCGATCGTAGTCGGCTCATGCTTTTGTAAGTAACGCTTGTCTTTCTCAACTAATTTAAAGATATTATAGGTTGTCAGCGCATCATCTAAGGCACGATGATGTTTTCCTGTGCCTTCCTTGCCATATTCTTGAACCGCTTTCCATAACCCTGTCTGATTTTGATCACCAAAAAACCGCTTATATTCCATGGATAAATCAACTTCGTGTGCCTTTAGCGGAAAAGGTACACCGCCCTTTTGACAGTTGTTTCGAAGCACCTTCATATCCATGTTCCCCCACGTTACAACCGTATTCTTTTTGACATCTGCACTAATTTCCTCAAACTTTGTCACTAGATCAACAAAACGAATCCCGGAATTCACCTGTTCCTGTGAGATATTCAGAAATGATTTGCACCTGTTCGATAATTCAGGGAATCTTAATGGCAGCACATAAGAAGAATATTTTTCATAAATCTCCTCATTTCGAACCGCAACAATTCCAACTTCAATGATTTCTGGATAAAATCCTTTAAATTTCCCGCTTTTTTCTGGCATAGTAAACTCGAAATCAATAAATAAGTATTGATGGTCCTCCTTCATCCCTTCACCTGCCTCCTTTCCGAATGAATAGTTTCATAGACTTATGGATCACGAAATCCTAAAAAAGGGTTACACTAGCTAGATTGTTTACCTCCTATTATACCATGAAATAGCGAGAAATTTTTTTATTTTTCTGTAAAATAATGCTAATTTTCGCAGTCAACTGTCCCTTTCAGTTCAACGTAAAAAATTAGGGATTTTATCACCTTCACCTTCATGATATTCACATTACCCTGACTTTTATTCACAGTTTTAAATGCAGCATGAAGAAGCAGTATATCGGAGTGATCGCAACACAAATTGCCCCATTATCAGAGGGGTTTCAGTCCAAGTCGGAAAACTACCTCTAAAAGCTAATAAAAGAACCCCCTCACCATCAATATGAAGGGGTCCTGCCTTATTTTCGCTATGCCTTTGGAATATACACACAGTATGGCTCACTTTCAAGATAATCTCCGGTTACGCGTAGGTTTGTCTAATTGAAAAATGAGGGTGACGCAAAAGCCACCCTCTCCTTTATTAAAGCCCTTCGATTCTCACATACTCTCGTGACTTAAAGATCTCATACCGCTTTTTCCCAGTATTTCCGACTTGATAATTTATGGGAACAATCTCAACTATTTCTTCTTCTTCCGCAACAGCCATTGGGTCATAAAATTCCCTGTTGTCTTTATTATTGATCACCCAAGCCAGTGAAAATAAAAGGATAAATATGGATAGAGATGCAATTACTTTCAATTTCAATCTGCACACCTCCGTCTATTAGATAGTGTGGATTGAAAAATACTCTTTTATTCAACAAAATTTTTAAAAAGTTTTTTAACAAAAAATACGTGTTTCTACCTATTTAATAAATCTAGAAAAGTCCTTTGGTTATAGGAATCTGAAACATGCACGAACATTTATTTTAGGTTATAATTTTTTTATGGCGGTCAACTGAACGGAATGATTTCGTTTTATGGGCAGTAACTAGAGAACTACAATCGAGCTGGCAATTCGTTATATTGGAAGCATTTAGGGAATGTCGAGTATAAAATGAATTTTTTCCATGAATGATAATGGTGTTGACCATTGTAGAAAATTGTCTTTTTATAAAAGGAGGTTTCGGTTTGTCACTACTGCATTTAGCAATAATTTCACCACTATTATTGGCAATTTTTATTCCGATGTTGTATAAAGCTTTTCGCAATATACATACTGGATGGTTTGTATTACCTCTGCCAATACTCTTATTTTCCTATCTCCTTACCTACTTATCTGCAACAACCAATCAACAAACTGTTGCAGAAACATTAAACTGGATTCCGTCACTAGGAATTAACTTTACTGCAAAAGTAGATGGACTTGGTCTTCTCTTTGCATTGTTAATTACGGGAATAGGATCTTTAGTCGTTCTCTATTCAATTTATTATTTAGGGAAGGAAAAAGAGAAGCTAGGTAACTTTTATGTCTATTTATTAATGTTTATGGGTGCCATGCTCGGGGTTGTTCTTTCAGACAACTTAATCGTGATGTATGGATTTTGGGAGCTAACGAGTTTCTCCTCTTTCCTCTTAATCGGATATTGGTACCACCGCGAAAAATCACGTTATGGTGCACAAAAGTCGATGATGATTACCGTCTTTGGCGGACTTGCCATGCTCGGAGGGATTATTCTTTTATACAACATGACTGGATCGTTCAGCATCACGGAGATTGTCAGTCAATCAGGAGATATATTTAATCACCCGTTATTTGTTCCTGCACTTCTCTGTATTTTATTAGGTGCATTTACAAAGTCAGCACAGTTTCCATTTCACATCTGGCTTCCAGATGCGATGGAAGCGCCAACACCAGTCAGTGCCTACTTGCACTCCGCCACGATGGTTAAAGCAGGTATTTATTTAGTAGCACGATTAACACCGGTCTTCGGCGAATCACCAGTATGGCTATGGTTAATTGCCGGATTCGGAATTGTCACCTTATTCTGGGGATCTTTCTCTGCCGTCAAACAAACCGATTTAAAAGCGATACTTGCTTTTTCAACGGTCAGTCAGCTCGGGATGATTATGTCTATGCTTGGAATTGGAGCTGCCGCTCTACACTATGAAACACTAGATGATAATATTTTTACAGTCGCTACAACAGCAGCGATTTTTCACCTTATTAATCATGCAACCTTTAAAGGTAGTTTGTTCATGGTTGTCGGAATTGTCGATCATGAAACTGGAACGAGGGATATTCGTAAACTCGGAGGATTAATGAATTTCATGCCGATTACGTTTACCTTGTCGATTATTGGAGCCTTTTCAATGGCCGGCTTACCGCCATTTAATGGTTTCCTAAGTAAAGAAATGTTCTTTACAGCGATGGTTCGTGTTCTTGAGCTTGATATATTCAGCCTTGATACATTTGGAATACTATTCCCTGTCCTAGCTTGGATCGCTAGTATCTTTACGTTCATTTACAGCATGATCCTTGTATTCAAAACATTTACAGGCAAATACCAGCCAGAAAAATTGGACAAGAAGCCGCACGAAGCACCATTTGGTATGTTAATTTCACCGATTATCTTGGCATCGCTTGTGCTAATTATCTTCTTTTTCCCAAATTTATTATCTCAAAGTATCATTGCCCCAGCGATGGCTTCTATTCTGCCAAGTCTGCTGGAAACCGGGAAAGAGTTCATTGTTCACATTTATTTTTGGCATGGATTCACGATTGAATTATTCATGACCTTCGGAGTCATTGTACTCGGAGTACTCCTATATTTGACCAAAGACAAATGGAAGAAGGTTTATGGCCTATTCCCTGAAAAGCTTGCACTAAATAAGGCCTATGATGGAATTTTAGCAGGTATGCAATCAGGGTCCTATCGTTTAACGAGCAGCTACATGAATGGTTCGATCCGTTCGTATCTTGTGTACATTTTTGGTTTCTTTATTTTGATATTAGGTACTTCTTTATTTGCAAAAGGTGCCTTTAAAATGGATACCAGTAATGTAGCATCGATAGGCATTTACGAATTATTGCTGGCGATTTTTATTGTCATCGGAACTGTTAGTATTCTATTTTCTAAGTCACGGTTAGCGTCCATCATTATTCTCGGGGCCGTCGGGTACATGGTATCGCTATTTTATGCCATTTTCAGAGCGCCGGATTTAGCACTAACACAGCTTACGATTGAAACCATTTCGGTAGCATTATTCTTAGTATGTTTCTATCACTTACCAGAGCTTAAAAAAGAAGAAGCAGGTATGAGCTTCAAGCTTACAAATGCTGTTATTTCGGTTGGAGTAGGTGCAATCGTTACCCTTATTGCCCTTTCAGCACACAGCAATAAGTTGTTTGATTCAATTTCTAAATACTATGTTGAAAATACGTATACAGAAGCAGCTGGTAAAAACATGGTAAACGTAATTCTAGTCGATTTCCGTGGATTTGATACATTATTTGAGATTACGGTTTTAGCAATCGCATCACTTGGAATTTACGGCATGATTAAATTACGAAGCACAAGGAGGAAAGAAGGATGAGAACAACTAATAACGTGATCCTGCAAACATCTATAAAGATTCTTCTTTTCTTCATCGTGTTGTATTCAGTTTATATCTTTACTGCAGGTCACTATTATCCCGGCGGCGGCTTTATCGGCGGACTAATGACCGCTGGAGCGATTGTACTATTATTGATCGCTTATGATATTAAAACAGTTGCTAAAATTCTGCCTGTAAATTATCGAATTTTAACGGCTGTTGGATTGATATTCGCGATTGGAACTAGTGCAGGCGCACTGCTCTTTAATGTTCCTTTTTTAACGCACGCCTTCGGACATGTGGTGATTCCTGTCTTAGGGGATATTTCTCTTCATACTGCTACACTATTTGATTTAGGTGTTTATTTTGTTGTTGTCGGTGTCACGATGACCATTATTCAAACAATAGGGGAGGATGAATAATGGAAATATTAATGGCTTTTGTTGTTGGTATTCTATTTATGACTGCTACTTATCTAATGCTGTCTAAAAGTTTGCTGCGTATTATTGTCGGGACTGGGATTTTGAGTCACGGCGCACATCTCCTGCTATTAACAATGGGTGGATTAAAAAGAGGGGCTGCGCCTCTTTTAGGAGAAAATGCTGAAGCTTATACAGATCCATTGCCACAAGCGCTAATTTTAACTGCAATCGTAATTAGCTTTGGGGTAACAGCATTTTTCCTTGTATTAGCTTACAGAGCCTATCAAGAACTTGGGACGGATAATTTGGAAAAAATGAGAGGAACAGAAGGTAATGAATAATTTAATTGTTTTACCGATCTTAATCCCATTATTAACTGGGGCAATCTTAATATTTTTTAGCAAGCGTGTAATGGCTCAGCGCTGGATTGCCACCCTTTCATCGATTGCAACTATAATTGTCTCCTTCTTAATTGTTCAGAAGGTTCGTTCAGAAGGCATTCAATCCCTTAATATCAGCAGCTGGGATGCTCCTTTTGGGATTACTCTCGTATCAGATATGTTTTCATCCTTGCTTGTCTTGACTACAAGCATTATCGGATTTGTGATTTTAATCTACTCCTTTAAATCAATTGGAGAAGAACGAGAAAAATTCTACTATTACGCTGTATTTAACTTTTTATTAGTTGGGGTCAACGGTGCGTTCACAACAGGTGATATCTTTAACTTGTTCGTGTTCTTCGAAGTTATGTTGATGTCATCTTATGTACTGCTTGTTTTAGGGGGAACGAAAATTCAGTTAAGAGAATCCATTAAGTACTTGCTCGTGAATGTGATCTCGTCTGCGCTTTTTGTTATTGCCGTTGCCTATTTGTACTCGGTTGTCGGTACCCTGAATATGGCGCATGTGTCCCTTCGCATTGCTGAAGTAGGACAACCCGTTATCATAACGGTTATTGCAGTTTTATTCTTGGTTGTATACGGCCTGAAAGGCGCTATTTTCCCGCTATACTTTTGGATGCCCGGCTCTTACTATGCGCCGCCTATTCCAGTGCTGGCACTGTTCGGTGCATTGTTAACAAAAGTTGGTGTGTATTCAATCACAAGGACCTATACATTGTTCTTTTATCATGATGCAGGTTTTACCCATCAGCTTCTCGGTATTTTGGCTATTCTCTCTATCATCGTTGGGGTAATTGGTGCGATTGCATACTGGGATATTAAAAACATCGTTATTTACAATATCATCGTCGCTGTCGGCGTCATCCTTTACGGTATATCTGTCATGACTCCTGATTCTTTAGCTGGATCTGTTTACTATCTATTACATGACATGATTATTAAAGCAGCCTTGTTCCTGCTTGTCGGTATTGTGATTGCCGTTACGGGAACAAGCAATTTGAAAAAGATCAGCGGTTTAATCAAGCATTATCCAGGGCTGGCATGGACTTTCTTTATCGCCGCGATGGCTTTAGCGGGAATCCCTCCTTTAAGCGGCTTTATCGGAAAAGTGCTGATTGTCAAAGGTGGATTTGAAGGAGAAAGCTATGTCGGAGCTGCAATTGTTCTAATGTCCAGCTTGCTTGTTTTATTCTCCATTATGAAAATATTCATTAACGGATTTTGGGGTGAGGATCGTTCCTATGACGTGAAGGAAAAAGCACCCGTGAAGTGGCTGCTTATCTCTCCAGTTATTCTAGTTATCCTATCTGCACTATACGGTCTTGGTTCAGAAGCCATTTTACCGTATATTTATCAGGCAGCTGAGACGCTATCGGATCCAAGTATTTATATTCAAGCTGTCTTAAAGGAGTGATAAGGTATGGCATTTCAAATTTTATTAAATATTGCTTTGGCGTTCCTATGGATGTTCATCAAAGTATCCTATGATCCGGTTAGTTTTATCAGAGGTTATCTATTCGGACTTCTGATCATCTTTGTACTAAGACGATTCTTTCATTCTCGTTTTTATTTATACCGAGTATGGTCGATGATTTCCTTAGTTTTACTCTTTTTTAAAGAGCTCGTCCTATCGAACTGGTCTGTTGTAAAATTAGTAATAAGACCTAAATTAAATATACGTCCGGGGATCTTCGCCTATGAAACAAATTTAACGGAGGACTGGCAGATCACCATTCTTTCGAACTTAATTACATTGACCCCTGGTACATTGGTACTTGATGTATCTGACGATAATAAAACTTTGTACATTCATACGATTGATATCGATGATGTGGATGATGCCGTTAGCTCTATTAAGAATTCATTTGAGAAAGCCATTATGGAGGTGAGCCGTTAATGCTAGAGATCATCATTAAATTATCATTGTTGGTTTTAGCTATTGCAATGCTGGCGCTCATCTACCGCGTCATAAAGGGGCCCACCACACCAGATCGAGTTATAGCTCTCGATGCGGTTGGAGTCAATCTGGTGGCGATTGTGGCGCTTCTATCCATTGTGTTAAAAACACATGCTTTTCTTGAGATTATTCTATTAATCGGGATTATCGCATTTATCGGAACTGTCACCTTTTCAAAGTACCTAGAGAAAGGGGTTATTATAGAACGTGAACGCGATAATTGAGTTTCTCATAGGCTTCTTCATTTTAGTTGGTGCTCTCCTAAGCTTGGTTGCTGCTTTTGGTGTCATTAGACTTCCTGACGTTTATACCAGAAACCACGCAGCATCTAAATCAGCTACATTAGGGGTCATGTGTATTTTATTAGGAGCTTTCTTATATTTCTATCATTTAGAAGGACATTTTAATTCAAGACTGATTCTAGGATTCGTCTTTCTGTTTATGACCTCTCCGGTTGCAGGGCATTTAATCAGCAGAGCTGCCTACCATTCTGGAGTTCCATTATGGAACAAGAGTGTTAGAGATGATTTAAAGAGAGATATGAAAAAAGCTTCAGCAGGTAATAAAGATGATTTAAAGAAAAACAACAAGAAAAAAGCTTTAGTAAGTAAATAACCTATATTAACGAATAAGAGCCCGTTCTCGATAGAAGAACGGGCTTTTTACATATTAAGTATTTTATCTCCTTTTAATAACCGCCATCGTACATCTCGAAACACAAACTAAGTTACCTTCTTCATCGGTAATTTTAATGTCCCAAACATGTGTCGTTCTCCCTTGATGAAGGAGGGTAGCAGTAGCGGTAACAATCCCCTCTGTCTTACCTTTAATATGATTCGCGTTAATCTCTAACCCTACCGCTGCTTCTGTCTCTTGATCAACCAATTCAAAAGCACCCATTGAAGCAACCGTTTCAGCAAGAGCAACCGATGCCCCGCCATGCAGGAGGCCAAATGGCTGCCTTGTCCGTTCATCAACAGGCATGGTCGCAACCACTAACCCTTTTTCTAATTTAAGAATTTCAATCCCTAAATTGCTGATAAGTGTATTTTTATGACGTTCCAACCTCTTCCACCCCTCAAATTTTACTGTGTTGATTTTAATTTCTGTCTTCTTTTTCTTCTCATTAATTTAAATAATACAACAACAAGTAAGGAAATTCCTGCCACTACAAATAATTCGGTTTCATATTTGACAATCGTATCGCGATGATCGCCGAACCAAAAGCCTAAACTAAACATAATTGTCAGCCAAATAAATGCCCCAGAATATGCAAATAGGGCAAATGTTTTAAAAGGCAGCTTGCTTACCCCATACAAAAAAGGAACAAAGTTTCTTAAACCAGGGAAGAAATAACTGATCATCAGAGAATGAGCGTGGTATTTGTTCATGAACTTAATCGATTTATCGATCGTCCTAGAGAGCCTTTTCCTTTTTTGAAAAAAAGGAAGAAGAGGCCCCCCTATATATTTCCCAATCAAAAAACAGGTTGTTAATGCCGCCATCATTCCAAAAAAGGTAACAAAATATGTAATAACGGGATTAAGAACTTCTTCAGAGGCAGCAAGTCCCACAGTCATAATAATGACTTCATTTGGGATCGGCGCACCAAATACACCTAGCCAAAGCCAAAGAAAAAGTCCTAAATATCCGCTTTTTTCGATAAGATCTAATATGAATTCTAACTCCATTGAGGCAATCTCCCCTTAACTTCGTACATTCTTGTGGATTCTAAAGTAATCCACACGAGGGATCTGTTTATTTAAATATGATACTACTTAAGTATATCAGATTTTCCCCAAAACCCATGTGTTCTGCTTGCTTCGCAAATGGGAAAAACATCAGATAAGCTGCCAATGCATATATATGAAAAGGATGTAATTACCATATTTACACCGAAAGGAGATGAGTTCATGCATAGCTATTATCCATACTATATAAATCCTCAATACTACTCTAGACCATACGCTTATGTCCCGTATTATCCCTATCCAACAACTTATTACCCTTACCCCCGCCAACTGCCGGATGTAAACCCATCCATCTTTATGGAATCCGCACACCATATGCAAAATATTATGAAATCTGCCAGCGATTTATTAGAAAAAATGGCAAGTTCAAAGAAATTCTCACTAGATTTAATGGATGCGGCTCAAAAGTCAGATAAACAGAAAGTAAATGCATTAATAAAAGAAACGGGCATTCCTATCATTCCGAATGCTACCTACACACCAGATGGGCTAAAGCTCCAATTTCAAGCACCTTCAGAAACTGCTGATTGCTGCAGCTTGACCCTTGCATTAAGGTGGATGTAACCGAAGAACGGTCTCGATTTGGAACCGAGACCGTTTTAATATGCTATTAGAATTTCTTTTTTGCCTAATAATAGAATGGACCGCCATAACCCCCATATCCATACGGACCATAATAGGGCGGATATGGTGCATAAAACGGGTATGGTCTAGGACGCGGATAAAATGCAGTGCCTAATAGTCCCCCAGCTAGGCCCCCTAAGAAGCCTCCAACTAGTGGACCCCCAAAGAAGAAGAACCTGTCATTACGCATTGGCATTGGTGCCGGCGGCCTCCTATAATATTGCATATGCTTACCTCCTTCAACTATCTAAAAGTAATTCTCTATAGTACTGCATATGCAACGAATACCTAGTTGGCGTGGGCTAACTCTTAATGTTTCCGTTTTTGGTTTTTTCAAAGTGTGATTTATTCCTAAACAGATTTTCAATTGAATTTTTAAAACACCTGGAGTTTACTTTTACGAAAATGTTTGGACATAACTGTGGGGGAGTTGTGCTTACTGATCAACGATTTTTTTACTGTAGCCTAACTCAGCGTCAATCCACTGATCTAAACGGGAGATACTCTGTCTTGCCCGGTCCTCATCTATTTTGCGATAGTGATGTAAACCGCCTTTTTCTTCATCCTTCTCATCAGCCCATTTTACGACTTGCTGCAGTGCTGTGCGTTCAATATCGTTCGTGGGTAAGAATGAATCTGTGTGAAAAAGAATAGCTAAAGCAATTTCTTTTGCTCTTACAGGATTCTCACCAAGGCGAATGAGTAATTTATGGGCTCTTTCCGCACCTTTAATCGCATGTATATCATTTTTCTTGTATAAATCATAATCCCACTTTCCATTTTTATACCATGTAAAGTGGCCAATATCATGAAGGAGCCCGGCCTTGGCTGCAATATCTACATCTACTTTATGTTTTTTTGCAAGATGATAAGCATGGTATGCAACTGCAATCGCATGAGCTAATCCAGATCGATTTAAATATTTTTGTGCAATATGGTGTTCAAAAATTGCTAAAAGTGTCACATCTCGCATCATCAACACTCCTTCCATTTTGAAAAAAAGACTCCTTTAGAGGAGCCCTTACTTTCTAAAAATTTTTATTATTTCGCATTATAACATAAGCGGCTAAAATTTAATACTCTTCTGCATATTATAGTGTATTCAAATACCACCAAATTAATTAAAGCAAAACCCCAAATTCTTCAGCACAAGTCCGAACCTTTTTTAATTTTAAAATAAGAATTGATTAAGATATCAAGCTCTTGACTGCATTCAACCGTTTCTTTATTCGTAAGTCCTTTCAAATTGGCCACTTCAATTAATGCCCTTCTCTTAATTGAAATTTTTGTAAGAATATCATTGCTTTCTAAAATGCTTGTCATAAACCCGACCTCCTAATAATTCCTATTTCAATAGATAATTATATTTTCCAATAAAAAGTGAATTTGAGGTATCACCATCGAGTCCCATTTTAGTTGATATCCAAGATTAGGAATCCATTCCTATTCTGAAGCATGTTCCATATACACAAAAACAGCTCCCCATGAAGAGAAGCTGTTTCCTTTTTATAAAATCATTGCCGCAATCCAGCCGAAAATGATTAATGGAATATTGTAGTGGATAAATGTCGGAACACATGTATCCCATATATGATTATGCTGTTCATCTGCGTTAAGTCCTGCGGTAGGTCCAAGCGTGCTGTCTGAAGCAGGAGAACCCGCGTCTCCTAATGCTGCAGCTGTACCTACTAAAGCAATCGTCGCCATTGGGCTAAATCCTAATTCTAATGCCAGCGGAACAAAGATAGTGGCGATAATTGGAATCGTTGAAAAAGAAGAACCAATTCCCATCGTAACAAGCAAACCGACAACAAGCATAAGAATAGCCGCTAACGCTTGATTTCCACCTATGAATGCAGCCGATTGAGAAACTAACGATTCAACATGACCCGTTTCTTTTAGCACATCTGCAAATCCAAATGCAGCCAGCATAACGAAACCGATAAATGCCATCATCTTCATGCCTTCAGTCAAAAGATGATCTGCTTCCTTCCATTTAATTGCACCACTGATGTAAACAATAATGATACCGGCTAATGCACCAAAAATCATTGAATCTAGCAAAATTTGGACAGTAAGAGCCGCAATAATTGCAATCAATGAAAAGAGAATTCCTATTTTAGAGTATTCTCCCTTTTCCACTTCAACAAGCTCAAATGACTTATAATCACGAGGCTTACGGTATACAAACATCGCGATCAATAACCCTATAACCATCCCGCCAATCGGGATTAATAATGCAACTGGAATGTCATTCATGTCGATAGCCAGACCGCTTTCAGCCATATTCGTTGCTAGAATATCGTGAAATATTTTTCCGAACCCAACCGGGAGCAATATATACGGTGCGGTTAACCCGAAAGTAAGTACAGTCGCAATTAATCGACGATCAATTCTTAATTCATTCATTAACATTAATAACGGCGGAATTAAGATCGGGATAAAAGCAATGTGAATCGGAATTAAGTTTTGTGAGAAACAAGCTATTACTAGAATAGAAAAAATAATGAGTGCTTTTGAATATAGTTTCCCTTTGGAGTCGCCATTTTTTCTTACAACGCTTAATACCCCTTCAACCAATAAGTTTGGCAAACCTGTCTTTGAAATAGCAATCGCAAACCCGCCAAGCAATGCGTAGCTTAGCGCTACCTCCGCACTTCCGCCTAGACCGCCTGCAAAGATTTCAATCGTTTTATCTATTGATAAACCGCCTGTCAATCCACCAACAAGAGCCCCAATAATTAACGCAAGTACAACATTTACGCGTAAAAGGCTCAATATTAACATGACCACAACGGCAAGAACTACAGCGTTCATGTTCGTTCCCCTCTCGATGCTTTAGTTTGGTAAACTAGTAGAGAATTAAAATCTAGTTACTAAAATAGCATACTAGCTTATTGACTGTCAATCACTTTTAAGAACAGCATCTCAAAGAACGTTTCACCTTTCATTTACGATAAAATAGATAAATGGCAGCAAAAAATAAAAGCATGGCTGAAGCTCTCTTCATGTCAAACGGGATTTGTTTTCCTCCTAACAATCCGAAATGATCAATGACTGCCCCCATTAACAGTTGACCAACGATAACAGCCATAATCGTTGAGGCTACTCCAAGTTTCGGTACAACCAAGACAGTAACAAATACATAAATAGCCCCCAGCAGTCCTCCCGTTAATTGCCATTTTGGTGCAGTTCCAATTGCGAGAATGTTACCTTTCCCCAGGAAAATCACCATAAATAACAGAGCCAATGTCCCAATTGCAAAAGAAACAAAGGATGTCTCAATCGTGCCAATTCTTTTTCCTAATCCACCATTGATCGAGGCTTGCAAACTAATGGCCAGCCCGCCGATTATCGCAAAGATGGTAAACAAAAGCTTGATCACCTTCACCACTCCCTTCCTCTTAAAAAAAGCTCTAGGTCGCAGCGCCTAGAGCTCTATATTGTCTTTAAGCCTCAAACCGCTCAACCAGCAGCGCAAGAGTACGAACCATCACCCCTGTTGCTCCAGATGGACCAAGATCTGTGTCCTTGCTAGTCGTCGCTGTCCCGGCAATATCTAAATGCACCCATGGGGTATCCTCTGCAAACTCTCCAATGAAAGCACCGCCCATGATCGCATGTCCTTCTCTTCCGGGTGAATTGTTCAAATCGGCGATTTTGCTCTTACGGACTCTTTCTTTGTCTTTTTCAATTAATGGCAAGAGCCAAACGGGTTCTCCTGCTTCATAGGAAGCTTCTAACACTTGTTCATACCATGTCTCATTATTCGTAAGCGCCCCCGTAATTTCTGTTCCCAGCGCCGTAATAACACCGCCAGTTAATGTAGCTACATCCACTAAGTAGTTTGCTCCATGGTGTTTTGCATACGTAACAGCATCCGCCAACACAAGCCGCCCTTCCGCATCCGTGTTTAACACTTCAATTGTTTTGCCGCTCATCGACGTAATCACATCGTCAGGTTTAAAGGCGCTTCCGCTAATCATATTATCTGTTGAAGGAATGACAGCAACCACGTTTTGCTCCGGTCGTAATTCTCCGATCACTTCCATTGCACCGAGTACCGACGCAGCACCACCCATATCAGTTTTCATTCCAACGATGCCATCTTTCGTTTTAATGGAATATCCGCCCGTATCAAAGGTAATCCCTTTTCCTACTAATCCGATGACATCCTTCCATTCCTCTCTGCCTTGATATTTCAAGACAATCATTTTCGGCGGTTGTGCGGACCCTTGGTTAACCGCTAACAAGGCTCCCATGCCAAGCTTCAGCATATCTTCCTTTTCTAGAATTTCTAATTCAAAATCGTATTTTTCAGCAAGGCTCTTTGCATACTCAGCCATATCAGTAGAGGTCAGCATATTACCAGGCAAATTCACCAGTGTGCGGGCTGAATTTGTGCCCGTTCCATAGACAAAACCAACGGTTAATGCCGATTTGATATCCTCTTCATCACCTGGTTCACTTAAAACAGTCACTTCTTCTATTCTTTTTTCTGGTTCGTTTGATTTTTGTTTATATCCCTTAAACTCATATGTAGAGAGCGCCAGCGCTTCACTTAGTGCATGAGCAGCATCAAGTGCATCAATTTCCTCCCCAGTAAAAGAATCCAAATAGACAGCAGTTTGCGTCCATTTCATTTTATGTATTTCTTTAAAAGCCTTTCCAAAAGCTTCCCGAACACCATTAAATGTAGCGGCCGTCTCTTTGCCAAGTCCGACAAATATCAGCCTTTTCGCTCCAATTAATCCAAATGTATGTACCTTTGAAATTCCTTGGTTCTTTGCGGAAATATCACCACTCTTTACTAACTCTGTTAAATGTCCGTTAAAATATCCGTCTAATTGAGCAAGTGCCCCTTCAAACTTGACAGGCTTGTCATACAGACCAACAACTAAACATTCCTGTTCTGATAAAAAATTCATTTCTTTACTTACCGTAAACATCTCTTCACCTCTACGAGAAATATTAATCCTCTTCTAAATACAAAAGCAGCTGTGGTAAAACAGGCAGTTCGTGTACTTTCTCATACTCAACTCGATCTATATGTTGTGGTATAATAGAAAGGCATTCTTCAATGAAAATATAGACTTTTTCTAAATCTAATCCCCAATATTTTGGGCGATAATCCTGCAAATATTCGTGTGCAGCCTTCATCATCAGCCGGGCTCCTTTGACATTGCCGTACTCATAATGATAAATGGCAACACTCATTTGCAGCAATCCTTTAAAAAAGTAATTGCGCTTGTTAGTCATCCACATTTCTTCAAGCAGATCATGACAAGTGTAATAATCACCCTCGTTAAAGTGGATGAAAAAATGGTAATATTCGATTGGATAATCTTCCATCGAGCCTCACCTTTTTCTAAAAAGTGTATAA
Organism: Robertmurraya dakarensis; assembly: GCF_900156875.1. GTDB lineage: Bacteria > Bacillota > Bacilli > Bacillales > Cytobacillaceae > Robertmurraya > Robertmurraya dakarensis. The sequence continues at coordinate 2,788,500 of NZ_LT707409.1, forward strand.
GCGGAATGAACCATTGGAACTTCCTTATATTTCTAATAATATCTTAACAAAAATATCAGAGTTTCTGCATTTAATCTGTTTTAATAAGTGATATAGTATTAAGCAACAATAAATCATTGTTATCAACAAAGGTGGTTTCAAAATGGACTTATTTATGAATTTCCCCTTATGGGCCTCATTTTCAGCGATCTTCTTTGCACAATTCGTGAAGGTTCCCATTCAATTTATTGCAACAAGACAGCTGGACTGGTCCCTTTTAACCAGTAATGGCGGAATGCCTAGTTCCCACTCTGCAGCCGTTACTGCTTTATCTACTGGCGTGGCATTAGAATCCGGGTTAGATTCACCGCTGTTCGCCGTCTCAGCCATTTTTGCTGTTATTACGATGTTTGATGCAGCTGGCGTGCGCCGCCAAGCAGGTGAACAGGCAATCGTCTTGAACCAGCTTCGAACTGATCTCAATCGTATTTTTAAAGATGCAAAAGATTGGAATGAAAAACCCGAGCAAGAGAAGCGAAAAGAGCTGAAAGAATTATTAGGACATAAACCAATTGAAGTTTTCTTTGGAGGATTAACAGGGATATTTCTGACCCTGCTGCTTCATTATCTCGTACGTTAGGAGTTGAGTAAATGAGAGTCATTTCTATTTGCCCCAGCAATACCGAAATAATTGAATATTTAGGGTTAAGTGATTTATTAGTCGGAGTTGATGACTATTCAGACTGGCCTCCAGCCATAGACAAGCTGCCAAGACTCGGTCCCGATTTATCCATTAATATGGATGCTGTCCAAGAACTGCAGCCTGACCTTGTGATCGCATCACTAAGTGTTCCTGGGATGGAAAAAAATATTGAAAATCTTAAAAAGAGAAATATTCCCCATATTGTCTTGAATCCTCAAAGCTTGTCAGACATTGAAGAAGATTTACGGAGAACAGCCATTGCTCTCGGAGAACAAGAAATTGGAGAAAAAGCAGCGAGTAAATTTCACAATGAAGTCGAAGCATTAAAAGAATTAGGCAAAAAACACTCAAAAAGACCTTCCCTTTACTGGGAGTGGTGGCCAAAGCCGGTGTTTACACCAGGACGGGTCAATTGGCTGACAGAAATCAGCGAATTAGCAGGTGCCAATAATCTTTATGAAGATGTAGAACTAGCGAGCGTCCAGACGGACTGGGATGATGTATACAAACGCAATCCCGATTATATTTGCCTATCATGGGTAGGAGTTCGAACAGAAAAGATAAAACCAGAAACCTTGCTAAAAAGGCCAAATTGGTCGAATCTTGATGCAATAAAAAATAACAGAGTCCTTGTTCTAGAAGAAGAATTATACTGCAGGCCATCTCCCCGCCTTTTAGAAGGCGCTAGGAAGCTCATAGGGCTATTGCACCCGGAAGATTAGATACTGCAGCGAAAAGGGCGGGAAACTCATTTCCCGCCCTTTTGTTACTCTCTTTCAGATTTTATATACTGCTGCCTGAATACCTGTAATGATTCATCCTCATTTAGGGCTCGCAGTTCTTCTTCCGTTAACGTACCATTTCCATGTTCTACGACGAATACTTCTAGTTCCTTCTTGCCCCACTTTGAATAGACATCTTCAACTGTTTCAAAGTATAAATCAACCTTATTCCCTTTAATCGCTCCCCCTTTATCGGCGACGACGCCATATCCATAACCTGGGATAAACAGAATCGTCCCGATCGGAAAAACGTCCAGGTCAGCTGCGACAGTAGAAAATAGATCTCGTGTTACTTTAACGCCAGAATAGGTGATCCCAAATTCGGGATGGCCCGGGTTTTTGCCAGTCGATTCGTATCCGGCAGTATACCCAGTCGCAATGACCTTTTTCTTTTGGTATTTTGACCAATCAATTGCTTCTTCTAATGTTTTCACAGTTCCTGCTACTTTTTCTGTTGATGCAATTTTTATATCAAAGTTTGCCACGCTTGATATGAACTTAAACGCCACTTCTACAGGTTTAAATTTATGATCAGAATAAGAGCCTTCAATATCTTCTCCTGTTATAGAATGGCCTTGCAGATAATTTGTGAGGAACCTTGCCTCAACACCAGATATTCCCTGAAAGGTCGTTAAAACTGCTGCGCAAAATAAGATTGTCATAAGTAGACGCCTAGTCCATGTTGTAATATGACTCATCATTTAATCTTCCACTCCTCCCAGAACTAGTCATTTCCCATCTCGAAATGAAATATTCATAAGAGAGGAGCAGGAAAAAAGAGGTAAAATAAAAAACCCCCACAAAGTGAAGGTTTTTAGAACATTCTATATCCACGATTGCGGAGCATTTTAATCGTAATCCCAGCGACGATCGCACCCGCTAATCCGCTGCTTAAGATTAAGATATCCGCCATAGCTAAACTCGTAATTCTACTAGCTAAATTACTAAAAGAATTCATGCTATCTGTAAAATACTCAATAAATCGAACCTGATCAATGATTAAAACAGCAATAATTGGATAAATAATAGCCATAATCCAAGACATACGTAATAACATATTTAAAATAAAACCAATTCCAAAAAACAACACAAAAAATAAGAGCATCGAAATCGGCAGCACAAAAATGGTCATCTGCATTTAGCATGTACCTCCCTTACGTCAACCTTAAGTGTACTTAATGTATTTTTTAGAGTCAATAAAAAAGATGGCCGAAGGATACCGTCAGCATTAAGAAAGAGCAGACCTAAAGGCCTGCTCTTTTAGTCGTCTCTTATAGGAAATTAAATTTACCTTTTTTAAATACTAATGTTGGTCCGCCAATCATATAGAGAGAACGGTTATCGATAACTTTTTTCATGAACGAAGCCTTGCCGCCGACCATTTTCTTCCCGAAAGCAACCCCAATAGCATCGTCTTCACCAAGGGAACATACCGTCCCTTTGATATCAGGTGTAAAGGATTGAATTTCACCTTTCCCGCGAATTAATACAGCCAGGTTATGTGCACATGTTTCCCCTTGCTGCATGGCAATTTGCGCAGTAGGCGGGTAAGGACGATTGATTTCCTCATTAATAATTAATGCTGAATCACCAATAATAAACACATCATCATATCCAGGCGCTCTTAAATCCGGTTGAACCTTCACACGGCCGCGCATTGCCTCGAATCCTGATTTTTCAATGACTGAATTTCCTCTAATTCCAGCAGCCCATACAACTGTACCAGCCTTAATCTCTTCTAACTCATCTTCACCTTTGGCCACAATAATACCTTCTGGTGTGCCTTCTTTTACAGCCGTACCGATCATGAATGTTACGCCTTTTTTCTCCAATTGAGCAACAGCGTATTTAACTAATTCGGCATCAAACCCAGGTAAAACCGTTGGAGCTGCTTCCACACAAAGCATTTTCACTTTATTTGGATCAACATCATACTCACGGCATAATTCTGGAACGCGATTTGATAGTTCTCCTAAAAATTCAATTCCAGTAAATCCAGCTCCGCCTACAACAATGGTTAGTCTTTCTTCTTTTTTCTCTTCTTCAGCCTTATAGGTAGCAAACTGATATTCAATATGTTCACGAATTTGACGGGCTGAATCAACATTTACAATTGAAAATGCATGTTCCTTGAGCCCTTTAATTCCAAATGTTTCAGATTCTCCGCCTAAAGCAACAACCAGGTAATCGTATTCAAGTTCTCCGTCCTCGAGAATTACCTTCTTTTCCTTCGTGTTAATCTCAGATACTGTTCCTTGAATAAAATCAACTTTGTTACGATCAATCACTTCTGAAATATTGTATCGGACGCGATCATGGTGTAATGTACCTGCTGAAGCCTCATGCAACCAAGTTGTCTCATAATGATAATCATTTTTGTTCACTAGTAGAATTTCTACCTCATTCACCCCGACAGCTTTTTGTAATTTCGTAGCCGTCATTAATCCCCCATAACCTGCTCCTAAAATAACAACCTTTGGCTTTCTCAAAGTAATCACTTCCACCTTTTTTTATTAGAATTATATATATCATATCTACTTCTTCTTATTTTCACTCAGCGGCGGTATTTATATTTAAAGAAATAAGAAAAAGTATGTGAAAACCTTCACGAACCAAGACATAAAACCGTACTAATTTTGTCACAAAAAATTAACAATGCGTTTACATATAACATAATATTCCTTCTGACGGCGTTTTTCAAGACTAAATTCATCATTACTGGCCAAAAGTAAGATATAATAATACTTTTTTTCATATTATTATTGTTATAACCATTGTATTACTGCTAATTGCCAAATGTGAGTAATATTTTAATTTGTGTTAATATTTATAATAGAGTGAACTATTCTCTTAGGGGGGTTCTGTAATGAAAAAAGATCAAAAAATTTATGATATAACCATTATTGGCGGTGGTCCCACTGGTTTATTTACTGCATTTTATGGAGGGATGAGACAGGCATCTGTGAAAATCATCGAAAGTTTGCCGCAGCTTGGTGGTCAGTTGTCTGCATTATATCCAGAAAAATATATATACGATGTCGCCGGGTTCCCGAAGGTACGGGCACAAGAACTTGTTAACAACCTTAAGGAACAGATGTCTAAATTTGATCAAACCATTGCCCTGGAACAGTCCGTCGAAAAAATAGAAAAACAAGATGATAACATCTTTAAATTAACCACAAACAAAGAAATTCATTACTCGAAATCCATTATTATTACTGCCGGAAATGGTGCATTTCAACCCCGCCGGCTAGAGCTTGAAAATGCTGTTCACTATGAAGGAAAAAATCTGCATTACTTTATAGATGATTTAACTCAATTTGCAGGACAGAAAGTCGTTGTTTTTGGCGGAGGAGATTCCGCTGTCGACTGGGCGCTTATGCTCGAACCTATTGCAAAAGAAGTAACCATTATTCACCGTCGTGATAAATTCCGAGCCCATGAACATAGTGTAGAGAACCTTCACCGATCAAAAGTTCATGTAAAGACGCCGTTTGTTCCAGCTGATCTGATTGGTGACGAGATCGGAATCAAACAAGTGGTCATTCAAGAAGTTAAAGGCGAAAACAAAGAAAGTATTGATGTTGATGCGGTGATCTGTAATTATGGCTTTATTTCTTCTTTAGGACCCATTAAAGAATGGGGTCTGGAGATACAAAAAAATTCTATTGTCGTGAATTCAAAAATGGAAACGAATATCCCTGGAATTTATGCGGCAGGAGATATTTGCACTTATGAAGGCAAGGTGAAACTAATTGCTTGCGGTTTTGGCGAAGCACCTACAGCAGTCAACAACGCCAAGACCTATTTTGATCCGAAAGCAAAAGCCCAGCCGCTTCACAGTTCATCCATGTTTGATTAGAACACCTTTTTACTGACATAAAGGAAAAAGCAAAGCTCCAAAGATATGGCGCTTTGCTTTTTCTTATTAGATCATCATGTTTAGCATTCTTCTGGAGACCCCTCATTTGTTGCTGTACGGAAGGATGAACCACATCCACAAGAAGCGATCGCATTAGGGTTATCAATTGTAAACCCGCCGCCCATTAATGATTCTTTATAGTCAATTTTAGTCCCTTTTAATGCAGGAGCACTCGTTTTATCCACAAGAATTTTGATGCCGTACTGCTCAAGCTGCGAATCTCCATCTTCTACTTCATGAGCAAAACCCATTCCGTAAGACAAACCGCTGCAGCCTCCTCCTTGGATGCTGACACGCAGGAATGCACCTTCTTCTTCATTTTCTTTCATCATTTCTTTTATATGAAGAGCTGCCGATTCAGTTAACGAAACAATTTCCATGAAATTCCCCTCCTAATTTAAGGATTATATTATTAGTATATACACGATCAAGGTGTAACTCAACTAGACTGCTTTATCAAAAAGCAAACGATGAATTAAATGCAGGTATTAAGATCTAGTTAATTTACTGTATTTTAATCCTTTTATCACAAAAATTAATGTATAATATAAATAAACACATCTATTAGACCTATTTCGAAAGTTGGTGATGAAATTGGCTCAACAATTAGAACCTCATTATGATAAAAAATATAAATGCCTTATGTGCAGCCATTCTTTTACATCCAAAAAAATTCGTTCACGATTTGTAAAGGTCGTCGACTATGACAGTGACTTTAGGCCTATCTATTCTACGGAAGAAATCAATCCCATTTTCTATTACGTGAAAGTTTGCCCCCAATGCGGATTTTCCTTTTCTGACGACTTTCAGCCTTATTTCCCTCCAAACGCAAAGGAAATCATTACAGAAAAAGTATGTGATCAGTGGGTCCCTCATGAATTTGGCGATATTCGTGATAGCAGGATGGCACTGCAAACATTGAAGCTTGGCGCCTATTGCGGAACGTTAAAGAAGGAAAAACATATTTCTATGGCAGGTATATACATGCGTCTCGCCTGGCTTTACCGTTCCATCAGTAACGAAGAACAAGAACAAAGATTTATGAAATTAGCTTTAAAGGAATATACTGAGTCCTACATGACCGATGATTTTCGAGGCACTCAAGTAACAGAATTACGCATTCTCTACTTGATTGGGGAATTATCACGCCGAACGAATCAAATTCAGCAGGCCATTAAGTATTTCTCAAAGGTTATTGAGAGGCAAAATACTTCAACTGAACCAAAAACAGTTGAAATGGCCAGGGAGCGCTGGTACGAGATAAGAGAAAAACAGAAAGAGACAATTTGATTAGTAAATGAGGGGCCAGCATCTCCCCTCATTTTATTTAGAACATTGGATGATCCTCTAAGTACTGATAAATATTTTCTACTAAAGCATCCGGTGTTTCACCTGTTACGACCTCACCATTGACTAATGCATATAATGAAGCCCCACATTTGCCGCAAAAACCGAGACAGCCATACTCAATAATATCAAAATTAGGATCTTTTTCTAATTGCTCTCTTGCCTTTTGAGCTCCACTTGCTAGATTGCTAATGCAAAACTCGATGATAGGCTGAATCATCACTTTCACCTCACCACTACAACTAATCCTACAGATTCTATTGCATTTCCGCAAGACGGAATATTCTGTGTTATATAAAAGTTATTGTGTTATATAACTAACTTTATGATTTTTGCCACAAATGTGTTGTTATTTTGACACAATTTCGTTATACTTTTTATGGTGTGAAAATAATTATATTGATATAAATAGCCTATTATCTCCTTAATAGTATCTTGATTGCAAGTCTTTCGGATCTACCATTTATTTCAAAATGTTATATTAATATATTGTGTGATGGCTTAAAAGAGAAGAGACAAAGGGGAATTTAAAAACATGAAAAATCTCGTAGTTGTAGGCGGCGGCTATGGTGGTATGAGAATTCTTGCTAGATTTTTGCCGAGTCAGCTCCCAGAAGATGTAACGATCACTTTAATTGACCGCAATCCTTATCATTGTTTAAAAACAGAATATTACGCATTAGCAGCTGGAACAATCTCTGATCAACATGTGCGTGTTGCATTTCCCGAGCACCCTCGCTTGAAGATCACCTATGGTGATGTAACTGGATTTGACTTAGAGAAGAAAAAGGTTTTAATGAAAGATGCAGAAGCGATTAACTATGATGATTTAATCATCGGTCTGGGCTGTGAGGATAACTATCATGGTGTCCCTGGTGCGCAAGAAAATACCTACAGCATTCAATCTATTGAAAAGTCTCGTGAAACTTATCAAACGTTAAATAATCTTGCACCTGGTTCGATTGTAAGTATTGTCGGAGCAGGTTTAAGCGGTGTTGAATTGGCAAGTGAACTTAATGAAAGCCGTCCCGATCTAAGAATTAAACTATTCGATCGCGGAAATCATATTTTGTCAGCATTCCCAGTTCGTCTAAGTACGTATGTAGAGAATTGGTTTGACTCCCATGGTGTTGAAATTGTCAGCAATTCGAACATTACAAAAGTAGAACCAAATACGTTATACAATCACGAGGAATCTATTTACAGCGACGTCATTGTTTGGACTGCAGGGATACAGCCAAGTAAGATCGTTCGTGAAATGGATGTTGAAAAAGATCGGCAAGGCAGAGTGGTTCTAACTCCACATCATAATATCCCTGGCAATGAGCATGTATATGTAATCGGAGACTGTGCAAGTCTTCCACATGCCCCAAGTGCCCAGCTTGCTGAAGGACAAGCAGAGCAAGTTGTTCAAATCCTCCTAAAGCGCTGGAATAACGAAGAACTGCCAGAATCACTGCCGACTATTAAGTTAAAAGGCATTCTCGGTTCTCTCGGTAAAAAACATGGATTTGGCATGGTAGCAGAACGGCCTTTAACCGGGCGCGTTGCGCGTCTATTAAAATCAGGAATACTGTGGATGTACAAATATCATAACGGATAAGCCTTATTTAATTTAAAAACATACGCATGCCAAGCTGCGTATGTTTTTTATGTTTCATTCACCTGCACTGTACCCATACTTTTCCATTTCAGCATAAATCGTCTTTAACCGAGGATTGCCTTCACCCACCACTTGATCTCCTATTGTGACAACCGGGTAAAACATATCTTCCTCGATTACTTTCTGCGAAAAGCTTTGGATGCTCTCTTCTTGTGGCGGATTGTATATGTCAATATAAGAAATTTTAAAAGGCTGATTAGGATACTTTCGGCTTAATGCAGCTTCTAACCATTCATACGTTTCTTTTGAAGACGGAAGGTTTACGCAGCTAGCGCAAATCTGTTCAGCTCCAAAAACAAATATTTCTGCTTCTTTCTTTTTCATAAATTCCCCACTCCTTTGCATTCTATATTATATTTTACAGTATACTAAGGTGAACACATAAGAAAATCACGTCATAATGGATTTTTATTGAGAATTTTTGCAACTAATAGAGAATATTTAAGTCAGCATCCGCCTTTATTTTGACAAAAAGGATTGTAGAATAATGGATTTTAAGGTTTAAGGATAGATTTTTTTCGTTAGAAACATTATAATAATGATTAGGAAAGGAGCGATGAAATTGGCTGAACAAATGTTTGAACAAGTACAGGAAGTTTTAGATAAATTAAGACCATTTCTTCTTCGCGATGGAGGAGACTGTGAATTAGTTGATGTTGACGAAGGTATTGTAAAACTACGTTTATTAGGTGCTTGCGGATCATGCCCAAGTTCAACGATCACATTAAAAGCAGGGATTGAACGTGCTCTTTTAGAGGAAGTTCCTGGCGTAGTAGAAGTTGAACAAGTATTCTAATTCATTCTTTATTAATACAGCACGCTTTCTTTTATAGAAGGCGTGCTTTTTTATTTGGGCCGCGTATTTTTTGGACAGAAATCTCATGGATTTATATAGGGCTTGTCTGAATCCGTGGCATATTCAGACAGGACCTACCCTCGCAATTATCACAAAGGCGAATTCCCCAAAAAAGAGAATTCGCCTTAAAAACTTAAACTATTGCTTGACCCTTTTTTGTACAGTTACTTGACTGCCCGCTTGGTCTATTTGTAAACAAGTGTATTCCATGCCAGGGTCGGCAGCTTTTAATTTTTCTAAAAGCACTTGGCCATGGCCGCTTTCACAGAAACAAATGACGGTTGGACCTGCTCCGCTTAAAGCGACACCGTAAGCCCCTTCTTCATAGGCAAGCTCTTCTATTCCTTCTAAATGAGGAACAAGCTTTCTGCGATATGGCTGGTGGTATAGATCTTTTCTCATCATCTTGCCTGCTAAACGGTAATCACCGCTTAATAGTGCGGCAACCATCACGTTTCCGATTGATCCTGCTTTCACCGCTTCCGCAAACGGCAGCTCATTAGGCAGAACATTCCTTGATTCCTTTGTTAACAGCTCTTCCGTCGGAATCACCGTAACTAAATCAAATTGCAGAAGGTTGTTTACAACAGCAAACACTTCATCTTCCTGCAGGCTGCCGATCACTAGACCACCATAAAGCGATGCTCCAACATTGTCTGGATGACCTTCCATTTTGGAAGCAATTTGGAACTTTTCCTCTTTTGATAAGTTCAATTGTGCTGCTGCGTCAGCAAGTTCAATTCCAGCAATAATAGCTGCTGCACTGGAGCCTAAGCCCCTTGTGAGAGGAATGTCACTTTCCATTTTAATTTTGCATGATGGCAATGTCTTCCCATGCTTCGCTGCAGTGCTGATTGCTACTTGTATAATAAAATTTGATTCATCCTTTGGAAACACATTCAGTTCCTCTGATAGCATGACCAATTCCCAAGTTTCAGCTTTTTCCACTTCTAATCTTAAGTATCGATTAACGGCTAATCCGATGGAATCGAACCCAGGACCTAGGTTGGCCGTACTTCCAGGCACCTGAATTGTTAACATATCACCATCACCCATACACGTACAACTCCTTTAATATGACACAACCGCTGCTTCACCGGCGGGAAGAAGCACTGGTTTATTTGACTGACTTCAGGCTTTTATTTTATTTTTATCCTGCTTTAAGACCTTTGCCAGTTAAAATACTCAGCTTATTACGTTTGCATTTATTACTTTCCAGTTCCCTCAACACGATAGGAACTGTCAATATGATGAACGGCTTGCAGATCTCTCAATTGAACTAAGATTTCTTCATAATCCTGCAATGAAGCATTATGAGTCACTAAAACGATCTCTGCTAGTCCTTTTTCTTTATTAGGCAATTGGAGGATCTTTTCAAAGCTCACTCCATGGCCAGAGAAGATGGTCGTGATATTGGCAAATACACCCACTTCATCTTTTACATGCAGGCGTAAGAAATACTTAGAAAATACTTCATTCGGTGCCTTCAATTGTTTTTCATATTGTGGTGTTACGACATTTTTACCGTTAACTCCAAGCACCATATTCTTCATGACCACAACTAAATCTGAGACAATAGAGGTCGCCGTTGGAAGGCTTCCAGCTCCAGGTCCGTAAAACATCGTTTCACCGACAGCTTCTCCATAGACATAGACAGCATTAAATTCGTCATTAACAGATGCTAATGGATGGGAATCAGCTAAAAGAGTTGGCTGTACGCTGACCTCAACTTTATTTCCTTCAAGCTCCGCAATTCCAATTAGCTTCATTGTATAGCCTAACTGCTTTGCATATTGCAAATCATCTTCGGTAATTTCTGTGATCCCTTTGACCTTAACATCATCAAGATCGATTTTCATCGAGAACCCAAGAGAAGCGAGAATCGCCATTTTGCGAGCGGCATCGAGTCCTTCGACATCAGAAGTTGGGTCTGCTTCAGCAAAACCTAGGTCTTGTGCTTCTTTAAGGACTTCCTCATAAGCACTTCCTTCTTTGCTCATTTTCGTTAAAATGAAGTTTGTTGTTCCGTTCACAATTCCCATCATTTTTGTAATTCTGTCAGAAGCCAGCCCCTCTGTTAAGCTTCTCAGGATTGGAATACCGCCCGCAACACTAGCTTCATAGAAAAGGTCACAGCCGTTCTCAGAAGCAACTGTTAGAAGCTCTGAACCGTACACAGCCATCAAATCCTTATTCGCCGTCACAACATGCTTTTTGTTTCTAAGTGCTTGCAGTAACAGCTTGCGAGTATCTTCTACTCCTCCCATTACTTCTACTACTACATCGATTTCAGGATTTTCAATTACATCCTCAGCATTCGTTGTCAGCAATTCCTGTTTGATTTCAACACTTCTTGGTTTATCGATACTTTTAACAAGAATTTTATTTATTTTTATCGGACAGCCAATTTGATGCATTAGTTTATCTTGATGATTTTCGATTATTTGAACCACACCAGAGCCGACCGTTCCTAAACCTAATAATCCAATTGAAATTGCTTCCACGCCATTCCCTCCAAGTTCTTCGAATATGTTCTCCCAAGGAAAACAACTGTATTTGTATAGTAGACATTATAGTGCTCTATCTGCTTTTTTACAATAGAAATTTTCATAATTAAAAATAATGTAATCGCTTTATCACTGTTATTTCAGTCATTTTATAATAAAAAAATTTTTCTTAATAAATCGAAAGCTTGTCCAGCCTAACTCTGAACCTCAGAAGAGAACCCGCTTTACCTAGTAAGAGTCCAATCTTTATTCACGAGAGTAAGCGGCTCTTTTTCACTTAAAATAGCATCAATATTGTCCACACAAAGCTTCATCATGCCCATTCTTGTCTCAATAGAAGCACTGCCAATATGCGGGAGAGCTACGACATTAGACAGTTGAAGCAGCGGATGATTCTCATCAATCGGCTCTTTCTCAAACACATCCAAACCTGCCGCGGCAATCTCTCCTTCTTTAAGGGCCAGATAGAGATCTTGCTCATTTACGACTGGCCCTCTAGAAGCATTGATAAAAACAGCAGTCTTTTTCATTTTCTTAAACACTTCTCTTGTAAATAAATTTCTAGTTTCCTCTGTTAATGGAGTTAAACAAACAATAAAGTCGGAAGTCAGAACTAAATCGTCAAAAGAGCTGTAGACGGCCCCCAATTCATTCTCGACATCCATTTTTCGGGAACGGTTATGATAGATGACATTCATATCAAATCCTTTTGCCCGCTTTGCTACGGCTGACCCAATGCTCCCCATACCAACGATTCCAATCGTCTTATGATGAATATCTTGTCCAGCTAATAAAAGCGGTGTCCAGCTTTTCCATTTTCCTTCCTTCACGAACTCAGCCGCTTCAACAAGACGGCGAGCCGCAGCCATTAACAGCGCAAACGTTAGATCAGCTGTTGAGTCTGTCAATACATCTGGTGTATTGCAAATAGCCACGCCATGAGCTGACGCAGCCTCTACATCAATATTATCAAATCCAACAGCCAGGTTTGCAACGACTTTTAGATTTTTACTTACCGATAATAATTCTTCATCAACTTTTTCCGAAAGCATTGTTAAAAGCGCATCCGCTTTTGCAGCTTCTTGCAATAAAATATCACGCGGAACGAGTTTTTCTTCGCTGTTCCACATGTTCACTTCGTACTTTTCTTTTAGCGCTGACACGGCTTCATCTGGTAGTTTTCTTGTAATAAAGATATAGGGCTTCATTTGTATCTCCTTTTATTATGTAGTGTCAGTATTCATTATAAGACGAATTTCTCCTTCGTTGTAAAAAAAATGCAAGATTTTACCGGAATAGCCATTCTAATTCTGGTAAATGGTATTTTTTCACTGGAACTTCTGTCAGATGATAAAAATCTCTTAAAAACTTTTCATATTCTCTCGAGTGCTTTACATATTTTTTCAAACGTTCTTCGAGCAAATGCTGCTGCTGCTCTGAGTCAGTTATATAGTATTCCTCAATACATTCAAAATAATGAAGCGGAAACAACAACCGTGCATAGAGTAGGCGCCATGAAAAAGACGACAGAGGTTCAATGCTTTGATAATCTCGAAAGAATGCACTGACTTCTCTCTCGTACGTTTTACTATTATAAAAGTAACGATCTCTCGTCCATTCCGCTAAATCTCGTGCGCAGTGGTCGACGACCCAGTCAAAAGGATTTTTAACGACCATTTGATCTCCCCACGTTTTTTGCGAAAAACGGACGTGACAGACCGTTCCATTATCAATCCCCGTTGGATTATCGTCCAATTCGGTATCGGTCAAGTATTGGATTGCATTTTCCGTAAGGCCCATATAATATGGAAAGGACTCCAAAAACAATCGTTGGAATTCATTCTCCGGTGGATGAAACAACTGGTCATTCCAAACCTTTTCCATTTGATCTAACCGCTGCTCCCAGAAAGATTTCCACATGCCAATTCGGCTGATCTTTTGAATTTTGAGCGGCAGCATTCTCCCACGATGATGGAATTTACTAAGTTTTCTCCCGACTTTTTGAACCGGTACATGCTCACCACGCTGGTTAGCTAATACACAATAATGATCTTTTTTCCAATCAACGATTGCTTCTCCTTCTTTTGTTTTAAGAAAAGTATAGACATGGTAATCACCATATTGAACCATATGCTGTGAAATCTGATCGAGCTCCATGATTGTTTCCCCATCGATATTTCGTGCTGGAATTAATAAGTAGAGGCTGGATCCAGCTTTGCAAGCTTCATATGGACCCATTCTTAGCTCTTCCTCAGGCTTTATCCCAAATTTTTGTTGAAGCAATGCTTGAAGCATGTTGCCACCCCTTCAATTCTAAATAATACTTATATATATGTGGTGAAAATCTAAAACTTGTTGGATTCTTGAATAATGATGTTCTGCTGGGAAATGATGAAGATGACGCTTGCATATTTTGAAGTAAAGAAGTATATATATAGTCAAAAGATAAGAAAAGGTGAAGCTAATGGATGAAAAAAGATCGATGGATGTCGTTGAAACAACAGCTCGGAAATGGTTACAAGATCGAGGCGTAAAAACACAGGATATTGCAGAACTTGTCTTTTATCTTCAAGAAAAGTATCACCCCAATCTTCAAATGGAAGATTGCCTTTATAACGTGGAAAAGGTTCTTTCTAAAAGAGAGGTTCAAAACGCCATTATTACCGGAATACAGCTCGATATGTTAACGGAGAAAGGGCTATTAGAAGAGCCATTACAATCGATGCTGGAACAGGATGAAGGGCTCTATGGCGTTGATGAAATCTTGGCCTTCTCAATCGTCAATGTCTATGGTTCCATTGGATTTACCAACTACGGGTTTATTGACAAAATGAAGCCGGGGATTCTGCAAAGATTAAATGATAAATCCTCTGGCGGGTGCCATACATTTCTAGATGACATCGTCGGGGCCGTGGCTGCAGCAGCATCAAGCCGCCTCGCACACCGTGCCGCAAATACCGAATAAAGCGGAAGCGCCTTGTTCAGGGGCGACAAGCATAAGACGAGCCGGCAGAAAGGTTGTTCTTTGACCTTTTTGACGGATTGGCTAGACTTTCGTCCCTAGGCGCTGGAGCTTGACAGCTATCTAACTTCAAGGTAATTTGATAAATACAAAAGGATGGAGCCGCAGCTCCATCCTTTTTAAAATTCCCATTGATCCAATGTATCTACCGTATAGGTTGGCTTGGTTTGAACATTTGATAAATGCTCTCTTTTCGTTACACCAGTATGAACGAGTAAAGTATCCATTCCGGCATTGATTCCTGCCATTATATCTGTATCATAATTATCCCCAACCATAAGAGTTTCCTCTTTCTCCGTTCCCAGCACCTTTAAGGCTTGATCCATAATGATCGACTCTGGTTTGCCAATAAAAATCGGCTTGGTTCCAGTTGATACTGAAATGACAGACGTAAGCGATCCATTTCCTGGAAGGAGTCCTCTCTCTGTTGGAATTGCCACATCCCCATTTGTCGAGATAAAGGTTGCCCCATTCCGGACAGCCAAACAGCCTACTGTTAATTTCTCATAGCTTATTTCTCGATCAATTCCAATGACGACAAAGTGCGCATCCTCACCTGCAAACGAAAGCCCTCTTTCTTCAATCGCCGTACGTATCCCCTCTTCCCCTATTACATAAACAGAGGCATCTTTCTTACTTTCATATATGTAGTTTGCTGTAGCCTGGCTTGTTGTGAATACTTGATTTTCTTCAGCGGCAATATGAAAGGCGCGCAATTTTTCCGCCACTTGAAGAGGGGTCCTTGAAGAATTGTTTGTGACGAACAAATAAGGAATTCCATGCTCATTTAATTTATTTACAAACTCCGCTGCTTCAGCAATTTGTTCTGTACCGCGATACATCGTACCATCGAGATCAATTAAATAACCTTTATATTTTTTCACATTCATCACTCCTATGTTTATCGTTGCCAGACATGATTATTTTAAAGCATGTATTATTAATGGAAAAAACGCCCTGTTAGAGGCGTTTTCAATAAACGTTAATTTCTAAAAGCTGAAACCGGGCCCAGTTCATTGACCAAATACTCTCTAACTTTTGGTGCGAATTGCTTTAGGCTGGCCAATTCTGCCAAAAATGTTTTCAGAAGCTTCTCATGGTCAACTGAGATATATTCTTGAACAAGCATTTTTCGGTAAGCGACGATATCCTTTAATGAAATGCTCATTTCTTTAGTAACCACTTTTTCATCATCTAAAATATCAATAATATCCTCGTAGCTCCCCGGGTCACGCATGATGAAGCCATCAATCATGGAATTGCCCACATCGATGATGCCTTCCACGATAGTGTGGCAAATTCTTTCTAGAGCAGCCTTTTCAATTGGTGACTCCCAGCTGTTTGTTACCTCAAGTAATGCAAGCTGTTTTTCAGTATAAACTAAAATTTGATCAATTTTCTCACGATCTACAAAATACATAATATCACCCTTTCCATCTTAAGAAGCAAGTATATCTTGAATCATGAAGGTTTAAGCCCTTTTTGCAGGGAATTTGGTCTTGCAAAAAAATATCCTTGTGCAAGGTCTACTCGATTGCGAGAGAGTACAGATGCCTCTTCTGCATTTTCAATCCCTTCTGCTACTACAAGAGACCCTGTTTCTTTCGCAACTAACAGCAAACCCTTTAACATGGATTCTTTCACAGCATTTTTATCGATATCCTGAATAACAGATCGATCAATTTTTATTATATCAGGCATGACCGAGCTGATGGTGTTAAAACTTGCGTAACCAGCACCAGTATCATCAACAGCTAAACGAAATCCATAATTCCTTAAGGTTCTTACATTATGTAAAAGATGTTCAATTTCATCAATTGAATCTCGTTCTGTGATCTCTAATGTAATTTGGCTTGGCGGAATGCTTTTATATTTTGCCATAATTCTTTTTACATCTTTAATAATATTATGATTTCCTAAAGACACCGGAGTAAAATTAATAAAAATATCCTGCCTGCAGCCTGTTGAATGCACTTGTTCTAATGCTTTTTCTAATACCACTAATTCTAAATCATAGAGCATTCCTGTCTGGCGTGCAATTGAGAATAACTGCAAGGGGCTTTCATAAAAGGTATCTTTCGGTCCTCTTGTCAGCATTTCCCATGCGCGGATTTCCTTTGATTGAACATCGATAATGGGCTGTGCCAAAATGCGGATGCCTTTTTGAGAAACAATTTTACTGATCATATAATGCATTTCATTAAACTTTGACTGTTCCCGTTTTTCGGCCATGGCCTGCGCCTGCTGATGCGCTTTATAGATGGCGTCTTTTAGCGTATTATGCTTTTTCTCAACAAACATATAACCGCATTGAAAATTTATTTCTATGTATGAAAAATCCTGTTTTAAACTTTTTTCTATATTCTCTAAAATGGTATTCATGGTGACATCAATTTCTGAAACGCTGCTCCAATCATGGTCCACTCTTAAGAATAGCGTCACTCCATCGCTGTGATAATCATGCAGAACAAGGACTTCATCACTGCTTACTTCATTTTTAATAACCTGGCGAACATGGTTCTTAAAGCTTTTGATAAAAAGCTTGTAGTTTCGTTCATCAAGCTGATTGCCGATTTCCGTTAAATTAGCTATATTAAAAACGATCGCGGCTACCTCGAATCCACGCTTAAAAGACCTTTTCACACCTCGTGAAATTGGATCTCTTAGAATAAACTGAGGCGGATAATACCGTATTAGTTTTAATGGCAGCGCAATTTTCCCCCATCTCCTAAAGCTATTTAACCAATGAATTAGAAGCATCACAGCTCATTCCTCTCAGGAGTTCAGTCGGTAACTACAAATTATTGTAGCACATTTTTTCAAAATTACGTATATTTTCCTGTCGAGAATATGCGCATATTGGCATTTGCTCTGTTAAGATAGAAGGAATTCATGTATAGTGGTATTAACAAGGAAACTTTTTCAAGGAGGAAACAAATGTCTGAACGCTTTTTCCTGTATGATGATAAGGTTGATACAAAAACACGCTTCGTAAGCTTCATGGGTGAAAACACAAGATTT
This sequence comes from Robertmurraya dakarensis, assembly GCF_900156875.1. Taxonomy (GTDB): domain Bacteria; phylum Bacillota; class Bacilli; order Bacillales; family Cytobacillaceae; genus Robertmurraya; species Robertmurraya dakarensis. Next base: position 2,806,302 of record NZ_LT707409.1, read on the forward strand.
GACTTGGCTCTTATTCAATCAGATCGTTACTACGGTAAACATATTGTCTTAAATATCCAAAGTAACCGTTTTGCTATTATCGGTCAAGACGATTTAAAAGAAGAAGGGTACTTGGAGTATGCATTTCAAATTTCTGAGGAAGATGCTGCAGAACTGCATTCGTTCTTAGAAGAAGTTATTTAAGAGGGAGATTAATCTCCTTCTTTTTTATTTAGCAGAACTTACCTAGCTTTGTTCCTCATCGCAATCCTCATAATAAACAGTAAGGTGAGGTGAGGAAAATGAATGATCAAGATCGAGAAGTGTACACTGATTTTGCAAATGTAGAAACACAAAGGAATTTTTTAACAGCAGAAGAATTCCCTGAAGGGCCTTTTGGATCACCAATTGGACAAGATGAACCTGTCCAAAACAAAAATACCCCTTGGAAAGAGGGACAGCAGTACTATAGTAATTTCACCTATGAGAACCGTAACCTCCACGAAGGTCTGCCTCGTCAAATGGAAGGTTCGCATCCAACCCATGACGATCCGAATACGGATGTAGATTCCTTCCTTGATCAAAATAAAAATCAGCAAGAGAAATAAAATAAAATTCGCCGGAATGGAGCAGCTAAGCCCCAGCCGGCGAATTTCCCCTGCGTCTTACCCTTTTACCTTTTTTACTACAAAGTACGGGCATCCAAAATTACAATACTCATAAAGATACTCGGTTAACGTGCTGATTTTTGTATCAAAGTTAGCCTTTTGATTTCCATCATCAAAAAAACCTTTTAAGCGAAGCTGTCCATAGCCCCAATCACCGACTATATAATCATATCTAGATAAAATCTCGCTGTATCGTCCACGAAAGGCTTCCTCGTTAAAGCCATCGCGCCGCTCTTCTATAATTTCATAACAAACATTATTTATACAGATCATATACTCACCTCTTTTGACACACTATGTCTACATTATAACTTATTCCCCATCAATTACTAAGAGAAAAAAGATCAATCCTGGCTATTCTAATAATGTGGAGGTGCTTAAATTGAAAAAAACCTTGATGGTTACAGGAATTTGTTCCTTAATTTTTCTAGGAGCATGTAATAACAATGCCGCAGAACCAGGGATTTACGAAAAAAGCGGAAATACAGTAAATGTTAATAATCAGCGAGCTGATATTTATAACCATAATCGTGACGATATTACGGAGGACTTTGGATATGTCCGCCATCAAAAAAGCCAGATTATGGGCGATCAAATGGCTACAGAGGATTTTGCCGTCATTGATCGTGAAAAAGTCGCTGATATGATTGGTAAATATAGTATGGCCATCCCAAACGTTGACGATGTCTCCACGCTAGTAACGAGTGAAGAAGTATTAATTGTCTATGACACTGATTCAGACAATCGAAATTTAACAGCCGATCAAGTTAAAAGAACAGCGATGTCCGTTGTTCCGCGTTGGTACCACGTTTATGTCAGTGATGATTCATCTCTAAGAAACACGCTTGAAAGCTATGCGACCATGGACGCAGATAATCGAAAAGCAGAATACGCCATTGATCAGCTGATTAAAGAAATGAAAAAGTCACCACAGGGGAAAAATACCTCCGGCGACGAAGATCAAACTGAAGGGGCTTAATATTTAGCCAAAAAAGAGAGTTAAATGTAAATGGGGTGAGAAGGTTTATTCTCACCCTATTTTTTATTGCTTTATAAGGTAAATAAGGAATGTGTTTGAAAAATAAATGGAAAAATTCCGCTTATTTTGAGAAATACCCATATTTCCTAAAAAATTAGGGGAGATTTTCCGGCTATATGATCAAATTCTTTAGAATTTGCCTTAATTTGAGAGGATAAAGGGAATTTTTCCGCTTATATCTGCTTCTTCAGCCTCCCCTCTAACCATTAGCGGGAAATTCTCCGCCTAAAAAAGCATGGACATTTTTTCACATAAAAATCCCCATGCTTTTCGTAATTATTCACTTCATTCCCTGAACTTCTTATGCTTCTTTCGCGGCTTCTTCTGCCAAAGCCTGCTTATGCTTTGCAGCTTCGTTAACCTGCTCATCGGCATGATAGGAAGAACGGACAAGCGGTCCAGCTTCACAGTGGCTGAATCCTTTGCTTAGTGCAATTTCTTTAAGCTCTTGGAATTCATCCGGATGATAATATTTTTCGACCTTCAAATGTTTTTTGGTTGGCTGTAAATATTGGCCGATGGTCATAATATCAACATCGTTCGCTCTTAAATCATCCATCACTTCAATAATCTCTTCTTTTGTCTCACCCAAACCGATCATCAAGCTAGACTTTGTTGGAATAGATGGATACATCTCTTTAGAACGGTGAAGAAATTCGAGTGAACGTTCATATTTAGCTCTTGCTCTTACTCTTGGCGTCAGTCTTTTAACTGTTTCAATATTATGGTTCAAAATATCTGGTTTTGCTTCCATGAGGGTTTCAAGGTTTTCAAGAACCCCTCCCATATCGGACGGAAGTACTTCAATACTGGTAAATGGACTTTTTCTTCTGATTGCGCGAACCGTTTCAGCAAAAACAGCTGCACCGCCATCCTTAAGGTCGTCTCTCGCAACCGCTGTGATGACTACGTGCTTTAAATTCATAAGTGCTACAGAATCCGCTACACGTTCAGGCTCTTTCCAATCCAATTCCGTTGGAAGACCTGTCTTGACCGCACAGAAACGGCATGCTCTTGTACAAGTGTCCCCTAATATCATGAAGGTAGCAGTTCTTCTAACCGCCCAGCATTCGTGAATATTAGGACATTTTGCTTCCTCACATACTGTATGAAGGCTTTTTTCCCTCATCATCTTTTTTAAGCCTTTGTAGTTCTCATTGGTGTTAAGCTTTATTTTTAACCACTCAGGTTTACGTAAGTATTCTTCGTTCTTACTCAATTACCACACCATCCTCAAGTTGATTAGTGTCTTTGCTGACTCTCTATTGGTGACTTCCATTTAGCAAAGTTGTTCAAGACCAACGGTCACTTCTTCTCATGTCACTTTACCATAATGAAAAAAGAAGAACAAGCAGGACAGATTACGATTACCAATTATTGATATTTATTTATTTCGGTTAATATCCGCAAACTATGTGTGTCGATTAAAGTGAAGGGAGGATTCCTGTGCGGCTTTTCAACTTACTAATTCCTGCTTTATTTATCTTTCTACTAACAGGCAATATGGGAGTACGAGCAGAAACAGAGCCAAATATATACGAACAACGAATGACCCTTTACAAAAAGGTAGAAGCGGTTACTAATATACCTTGGTATTACCTAGCGGCTGTCGATCAATATGAGCGTAATATTCGTTCAGTCCGACGGGATTTACCAAAAGCTGAGGGTGTCACGGGAATATATTTCAAACCTGAAGAATGGGTTGGACTATTAAACCCGAATCTCGAGGACCAGAACCCAACCTCTATTAAATTTTTTAATGGCATTGGTGTAGATGGGAATGGCGATGGAAAAGCGGATGTAAAAAATGATGAAGACGTCCTTTTTGCGTTTGCTCAATATTTGTTATCTTACGGAGTCGATCATGACAATATTAAAATTGGTCTTTGGGACTATTTTCAGCGCGATAAAACCGTTGGGATCATTATTGGAAAAGCACAGATTTATAAGCATTTTGGTCGAATTGATCTAGAAGAACACGCTTTTCCGGTGCCGCTTAGAAGCAATCACAGCTATAAAAATACTTGGGGAGATGCCCGCGGCTGGGGAGGCAGAAGAATTCACGAAGGAACCGATATTTTTGCCGATTATGGTGTACCTGTTCGGGCAACCTCCTATGGTATCGTTGAAATGAAAGGATGGAACCGCTACGGGGGCTGGCGTGTAGGCATCCGGGATATCAATAACAACTATCATTATTTTGCGCACTTAAGCGGGTTTGCAAAAGACTTAAAACTAGGTCAAATTGTAGAACCTGGCATGCTCATCGGCGGGGGTGGAAGCTCAGGCTACGGTCCTCCTGGAACATCAGGAAAGTTCCCGCCTCATTTACATTATGGAATGTACAAAGATAATGGCTATACAGAATGGTCTTATGACCCTTACCCACATTTACGATTATGGGAAAAGCAGGAACGGCAAAAAGCTCGAAAAAAATAAGGTGCTGGGCACCCTTTATGGGAGCCCCGCACCTTTTTTAATTTGTGCTGATTTTTTTAGCAAATAATGCAAATGCAATTAATAAAAAGACGATTGCAATAAGCGGTATTAGAATGCTTTCTGTAAATCCTAAAAGTAAATAACCAACAGAAGAAATTCCCGCAGAAATTAATGCATAAGGAAGCTGTGTGACAACATGA
>NZ_LT707409.1:2811278-2978654 GCF_900156875.1 Robertmurraya dakarensis
CCCGCCTCATTTACATTATGGAATGTACAAAGATAATGGCTATACAGAATGGTCTTATGACCCTTACCCACATTTACGATTATGGGAAAAGCAGGAACGGCAAAAAGCTCGAAAAAAATAAGGTGCTGGGCACCCTTTATGGGAGCCCCGCACCTTTTTTAATTTGTGCTGATTTTTTTAGCAAATAATGCAAATGCAATTAATAAAAAGACGATTGCAATAAGCGGTATTAGAATGCTTTCTGTAAATCCTAAAAGTAAATAACCAACAGAAGAAATTCCCGCAGAAATTAATGCATAAGGAAGCTGTGTGACAACATGATCCATATGATTACAGCCTGCCCCTGTCGAGGATAAAATCGTCGTATCTGAGATTGGCGAACAATGGTCTCCAAACACGGCCCCTGCAAGAACAGCAGCCATTGCTGGAAGCAATAAACCGAAATCAACCGTTGCTGCAATATCTCCTGCTATTGGTAAGAGAATCCCAAACGATCCCCATGAAGTTCCTGTAGAAAATGCCATGATCCCTGCAATAATAAATAGAATGACTGGTAAAAATGCAATATTGATCTCAGACTTTTCCACAATACCGGCAAGATATTTACCTGTTTCCAGCTGACCAATTAAATCAACAATCACCCACGCAAAAAGCAGTATATAGACTGCAGGCAGCATAGATTTAATCCCTTCTATTATCCCTCTTGAAAATACATTTGCCTTTACACCTTTTAAGATGAAGGCCTGACGGTAAAATAAAAGCAAGGTTACTGCTAGACCAAACAAACCGCCATAAAGAAGAGACGCCGCTACATCTGTATTCTCAAAAATAGCTAATATCGTTGCATTTCCTTCAACTGCCTGACTGCCTGTCCAAAGCATAGAACCAACTGTTCCAACTACAAGCGCTAAAATCGGATAAATTAAATCTCCTACTGCCCCTTTACTGCTTGTTGGAAGTTCTTCTTTTAACTCTCCTGGTGCTTGTTTATGAGGATCAAGTACTTCTCCAGTTGAGATCGCACGCTGTTCATGTGTTTTCATTTTACCAAGCTCCACATTCATGAAAGCAACGATGAACACAATCGCTAACGTCGTCCAGACATAGAAATTCATTGGAATCATTTGAATAAACGCTGAAAAAGCTGTAAATTGTGATACCTGATGTGTTGCTAAAATCCCTCCGATGATGGCGATAATATATGCCCCCCAGCTTGATATCGGAGATACGACACAGACTGGTGCAGAGGTTGAATCAATCAAATAAGCTAACTTTGCACGAGAGACCTTTTGACGATCTGTGATCGGCCGTGAAATTTGTCCAACGGCAAGTGCATTAAAATAATCATCAATAAAAATAATCATGCCAAGAATAGCTGCTACTACCTGTGCACCTGCCCGCGACTTTACACGTTTTATTGCCCATTCACCGAAGGCACGGCTGCCGCCCGAAATCGAAATAAAAGCAGTGATCGTACCAAGAATAAATAAGAAAAGGATAATATACACATTCCATGTATTTAATTCCCCTTCTGAGATAAAAAGTGCCGTCACAGCATTCACGATGATCGAAATCGCTTCAATTACATTAAATTCTGCTAATAAGATGGAAGCAGATACAATCCCGACACCTAGTGACAGGAGCACTCTTTTGGTTAAAATAACCATTAAGATCGCCACGATAGGCGGAATTAATGATAGAAAAGTATTCGTCATTTCAAATATGTCCTCCTAAGTAGTTTGACTATGGGGCAGCTCAAATATATTATGAAAAAACCACGCAAAAAAGAGCAATGATAGAGAAAAATCTACCATTACTCTTTGCAATTTTAAGTAATTCGATTCTCCATCACGATCTGTAGCTCCCCATTATGAAAGTATTTCATAATGACAGTGTTACTTTTATTCAAAGTAACCCCAGTAACATCATGCTGACCCATCATGTTACTTCGGCAAAACTTCCTTTCAGCTATGTTCATTGTTGTCATCCTCACATAACTTACTCTTAAATTCTGCTCCTCTACCCCACCGAAATGATAAGGTGTATGAAATTATGTTCCTACTATAACAAAATTCCTATATCTAGTCTACTGGTATTTCAATGGAAGGAGCCCCACTTTCTCCGCTATTATTGTAAAACTGTGGAACATCGCCTTCCAGCAACCCAAGCGCAATCGGTATCTCTTGTTCGAGCTCCGCGACTCCTGTAGCAAATGGAATAATAATTTGAACATTTACCTTCAGCTTGATCAGTACCTCGATAAAGACATTATTGATGCCAACCTCTTTGAATTTCGTTTCGATGTTTGACTCCATGTCTCCAATTGCGTTAAAGCGAACCGGTATCCGCGGTCCCAGATTCCCCAAAAGGGCATTATTTGTAGCCTGACCTAAAGGGACATAATAAACAATTCCGTTTTCACCACTAGCAGGATCTGTTTCGATTTCTACTCCGGCCACGGATTCGGCCAGGTCAGTTAGATTTCCGCTTTCTGCCTTTTTAATATTGTTCAATATTAAATTAGTGGTTTCCCCTAGTTCATTGTATATTTTTTCCGTATCAAAATTGACCATCGATGTTTCAGGGTTTTTAACAAGCACATCATTTATGTCCATTACTTTTCTTTCCAAAATCGCTTTATTAATGACAAGAGAGGCAATCTGCCTCGTTTGTGATTCTGCATAAGCCATTAATGTGGGCTTGAGGCCTTCGTTTATAATCCATAAACCTGCAGTGGTGGAAAATATAAAAAACACAAATGTTAGTAAAAAAACATACCTGAAAGGCAGCGGACCTCTCCGCGGGAGGCGACCGCGAAATTTAGGCAAAACAAATCCCCCCTTTACAAGCTATATGTATGCTCGTTAGGAGGGAACTAGCTCAAAAATATGGGTAACTTTTGAATTATTTTGAGAAAGTTGTGTCGCATCCTGTAATGACAACGGACAGCTCTTTCATTAAGTCTAACTCATACGGGGTAACATTTAAGCCATCTTTCTCTAGTATTTTCACTTTTGGCCGGTCGCTTTTACCGCTGTTTTGCTCAGATACAATGCCCTTTCTTCCATCGCTTAACTCAACGGTTATCCCAACAGGATAGATCGCAACCGCTTTACGGAAGGCATTGACGATTTCTTCTTCAAATAATGTGCCTGAACCGGCAAAAAGGATTTCCAATCCGTCATGTGGCAGCATTGCCTTGCGATAGACTCGATTCGATGTCACAGCATCGAAAACATCCGCAACGGCAATGATTTTACCAAAACGGTGAATTTCATTCCCTTTAATTCCTCTTGGATAACCTGAACCATTAATTCGCTCATGATGCTGGTATGCACAATGGGCGACAAGCAGTGAAATGGTATGTACATCTTTTAGAAGCCGGAAGCCATCTTCAGGATGCTGCTTTACAATTTGAAATTCTTCGTCTGTCAATCTCCCAGGCTTTAGCAGGATATCTGTCGGGATTTTCATCTTTCCTACATCATGCATAATCGCGCCAAGGCCAAGCGTTTCAATTTCCTTTTGCGGGAGTCCAAGTTCCATCCCGATCGCCAAAGAATATAATGTAACATTAAAAGAGTGGGTGAAGATATAATCATCATATGTAAATACATCTGATAGTATCGATAATAAGTCGCCATTATTTTTGATTTCTTCATGGAGCTGGCGTATGATATCTGTGAAATTTTGAGAGGCTCTTTCAACAACGAACGATCTTGATAAAGTTGCATCAACTTGTATTTGATGAAAAGTCGACTCAATCGACTTAATTGCTTTCACCTTTAATTCTCGTGGAAAAGCCTCTTTATATTGAATGTCCTCAGTTTTGGCATCTTTAATATAAACATAGGCTATCCCCATCTCAAGAAGTCTTTTCAGCATACGTTCATTTAACGCAACACCATCACTGAGCAAGACCTGCCCTTTATCGTTATAGATCGTTTTCGCAAGAATCGCACCTGGTTCAACAGTCGCAGTTGATACTAATCTCATTGCTAACTCCCATTTCCACATCAGTATAATTTTCCTATCTATCATTTTACGGCATTTTAACAAATTTCGACATACTTTTCATGAATTTTTTATTGTCAAAAAAAACCCGCCGGCAGCGGGTTCATGTTAAATCATCTTGAGCAGTGCGTCTTTTCCAATCATTCCTTTATGAATACCTAATGTCTCTGCTTCTAACGTAACAGATTCTAAAGGAGCTTCAAGCAGCTGATCGATTGTTTTTACACCAACTGCCCTGCCAGCAATCACTTTTCGATCTTTGAGCTTTTCATTCAATAATCCTACGTCTAAAGCACCGCACATAATATATCCTTTATCACTTGTCACAACAAGTAAATTTGTTTTAGGTAAAGCGACAGATACGCTTAAAAATGTGTGACCATTTATTTCGATTGGAGTTAGTTCAACCATTTTTTCACGCTCCTTTCCCTTCCCTTATCAATCTATGATAATGGTGGGAAAAGCGTGTATACATCTCTATTTTTAGGTATTTCCACTATTGGAAAGTGCTGGTTACCCTCCCGTAACCCCTTCATAAATTAAACGTATGCCAATAAAGAGTAAGAATAGCCTAAATAATAGTACAAGCGTTGCGCTGCCTAATTTCTGATTGACAAATGCCCCTAGCTTCGCCCCAATCCATGCACCAGGTACTAAAGCGAGAGCAAACATCCAGTTCACATTTCCGAGACTGATATGAGTAATTGAGCTTACAATCGCTGATAAAAAAATCATAAACATCGATGTTGCTACTGCTACATGGGGCGGAAATAAGAAGATAAGAATCATTGCCGGAACCATCAACGAACCGCCGCCAATCCCAAAAATCCCTGAGCAAAAACCGACGATAAATGAAATGATAATGGCAATGACAGGTTGATAGCCATACTGAAACGTTTCTCCATGTAAGTCTGTAAATGTGCGTTTGACTCCTCCGTTTACTGAAAGCGTAACCGGCTTTAGTTTTCCTCTTACCATTAATACAATGGAAATAATAATAATAAATACCCCAAAATAGATATTGAAGGATGTCATATCTAAAGCCTTGTTCACATATGCCCCGACAATGCCGCCAGGACCGCTTCCGATAAAAAAGATCATCCCGCTTTTGTAATCAACCGTCTTGTGTTTCATATAAGACAATGTCGACGATAATCCAGTAAAGATCATTATCAACAAGGAAGTCCCAACCGCAACCTGCGGGGTGATCTCCCCGAGGAGATTCGTATATGTACTAAAATAAAGCAATGCAGGGACAACAATAATGCCGCCTCCTAAGCCCATTAACGCACCGATTGTTCCAGCTGCGAGCCCGATCATTAATAAAATTAGCCACTCCACTTCCATTCCACCTCCAACTGGCATCGTTATTTTCTATATCTTTGATGCCTAGTAATTAAGTTCCTCTCTCTCAAAATAGATCCAACTGCCTTGGGGCAAGGTTATCATAATGAATCCCTAACATATCAATAAATTGCCTCCCATTATCTGCAGCGTCGCCGCCTGAATTGTTATTAAAGACAGCATAAACCTTTTGTGATTGCTTCTGTAATTCTTTGATATTGGCAATCCATGACCGTAATTCCTGCTCATTATAGCGATAAAGGTACCTGACTTCTCTCCAATTTACATCTTTTCTCTTCTGCCAGCCATGAACATTACGCCCATGGAAGCGGACAAGTACCTTTTCAGAATGAGTAGACTGAAGAACAGTCGGTACTGAGCCTTCCCCTGACTGCGGTTCGTCACGTATACTATGAATCCACTTCTCATCCCTCATAAATTGCAGCGTCTGCTTAATCAAATTTGGTGTGAACCAAGACTGATTTCTAAATTCAAGTGCACAAGGAAAATCCCCCATTTCCTCTTTGCACCATCTAAGATAGCTGACGTTTTCTCTTTTACAATCAAACCATGGAGGAAATTGAAAGAGTACCATGGCAAGCTTCCCTGCTTCAGAATAAGGTGTCAATGACTCCTTAAAGGCTTGAAACATATCGCGCTTGCTATCGAAAGGGATTTCCCCTCTTTCATGCCCTGTCATTCCCTGATAAGCCTTGACAATAAACTGAAAGCCATCAGGAGTATCCTGCACCCACTTTTGGGAGTTTCTGAGCGGCTGTACCGCATAAAAAGAAGCATCTACTTCGACCGTTGGAAAATAGCTTGCATAGTCTTTTAATTTGTCCCTCGCTGTTGTGTGCGGTCCATAGAGACTATCATGATCTCCCCAGCCTGTCAGACCGATATAAATCATTCTATCACCTCACTAAATGGCTAAAATTCTTAATTATTACTGTACATGATTAATTTATACCTGTCATTACGAAATAAAAAAATCCGTTCAGCCACATAAGGGCGAACGGAAACTATGATGTTAAAAAGAAGCAATAATATTCGTTTATATCCAGCAACATTCATGTTAAAATCAATGATATAAGAGGTTTCTAACAGTGATGCAAAAGTGAACCAAAAACAATCCGGAAAAGGGCGATTCCAATGGATGATAAATTAGATTTGCTTTTAAAAGAAATCCACGAAATTAAGACTACTATGGCTACAAAACAAGATGTTGAGATCGTTAACGTGAAATTGGACAAGCTTTCTGAAAGTATCGAGAAGAAACATATCGAAAATGTTAACTCCGACAATCTCTTACTTAAAGAAATCCAGTCACTCCGGGAAGGCGTTGTATTCGTCAATCGCAAAGTAGCTGACGCTGAGCTGGAAATTAGCATGATGAAACAAAGGAATCAATAGAAATAACTAAAAACAATAAAAAATACAAGAGATAGATTTAAGGCACCTAGAACTTACAATTTGTTTAGGTGCCTTATTATTTTAGGAGGGAACAGGTTGCAGCCGTTAATTGTTTGTAATTCTTGTGGAAGGGCAAGAATTAAATTCGGAGATCTTAATAATCAACAGCTATGTGAAGATTGTTATGGTAAATTAAATTCAATTGATGAAGTCACGAATGATATCGATTTTATTGCTATTGATTTCGAAATCGCTAACAACAAGATGAGCAGTGCATGTTCATTAGGCATGGCTTTTGTAAAAGACCATGATATTATTCACGAAAAGTATTTCTTAATACAACCTCCTTCACTAGAATTCGATAAAGAAACTACAAAAATTCATGGATTAACAGCAGATAATGTACGAAATGAGAGAAAGTTTGATGAAATTTGGACAGAAATCAGTTCTCATTTTACATTTACTCCAATTATTGCTCATAATGCTCAATTTGACATGAGTGTATTGTATTCTTGCTTAACCGAGTATTCTTTGGAATTACCAAATTTTGAATACATAGATAGCATTACGCTAAGTACAAAAGCGTGCAATGGACAAGGAATTGGAAATTCACTAATAGAACGTTTAGATTATTTCGGTATAGAACATAATGAACATCACAATGCCATGGCAGATGCTAGAGCATGTGCTCAATTAGTCATCGCTTGTATGAAAAGCAAGAAGAGAAAGACACTCCATACGTATCTCAGTATGTTTGGGAAAGGAATTACCGTTCGCAATTTTTCAGACCTTAAACCTCAAACTCACTTTATAAAGAGGAACCGATTCAAGGCCAACCGTATTGCAATATCAGAAATTTCGGTAACTGTTGACACTATTCGTACAGATCATCCTTTTTTCGGAAAAAACATTGTATTTACAGGTGATTTGAATACATTGGATAGAAAAGATGCCATGCAAAGAGTAGTGAATCTAGGTGGTGTGGTAAAAAGTGGAATTAGCGGTAAGACTGATTACCTAGTTGTTGGTACTCAAGATAAATCTGTAGTTGGGGAAAATGGTACTAGTACAAAAGAGGCGAAGGCTTATTCTCTAATTGAACAAGGTAAAGAAATTAACATAATAAACGAGCATACATTTTTGAAATTAATAAATGATTACTAAGCGTAATACAATTACTTGCTAAAACACGTTCCCCACATTAAAGAGTATGATTCTAAATATAACCGTACATTTTATAATCGCTGTCATTACGAAATAAAAAAATCCGTTCAGCCACTTAAGGGCGAACGGATTTTTTTTATCAATAGGAATTATCCAATTGAACCTTCCATCTCGAACTTGATTAATTTTGCTCGAAATGGCACGAAATGATTTATAAAAAAGTCGGTTAAACCCCGATATAAAGCCATTTCTTCAAATGGTTTAAAATGGATTATGTTTTCAACTTGGCATGGACTTGGCACGGTGTTGGCACACAGAAACTCTTCTCTTTTGAGAGGGTTTTTATCAATTCATGCTTAATTTATTCATCATCACCATCTTCTAACAATTCCCTTATCCCTTGTAGCTTTTCTTCTACTCGGTCTTGTATCTCTGCACCAATACCTGCAATGAAATTCAATTGGTGATCAGGTCCCCAAGTTTCATCCTCTAAATGATTATTGTATGCCATTTTTACATTTGGAAATATTTCAAGGACAAAAAGCATTAATAAACATGCCTTCTTTTTAATTGGATCTGGTTCTAAGAAATATCTACCAACATGACTTTGTTCATTGAATTTAAAAGTTCCACTAAGCGTTAGTTCAACTTCTAGATTCTCATCCCCATATTTAAAATCAGGGGTTAAGGACTTAAGGCTATCATTGTTAAAAAGGAAGGCAAGTGTAACCAATATTCTTGAAATTCTGTTTCCTCTACCCCACATATTATTGACTAAGTCTCTTGTATTTCCACTGTAACCAGTAAGAGCGTCAACAAAAGAATTTGATCCAGGATATAACTCCCTGTTAGTAAAATTCATATGTCTTTGAAAAACCCAATAGAAAAAATCCTCAGTAACCTCAAGATTATCAGCAACTATTTCGTTATTACTAGTACAGTTGTTAGCTGCTCGTAAAGCCGTTAAGGTATTTGCACCACTACCTCTTAATGATATAAATTTAACTCGACCCATGTATTCGAAAACGAAAAAAGTTAGCTCGATTAATTTTATTCTTCTTTCCCTAAGGGGATTATTTCTTTCGTTTGTTACAACTTTCTCTCTTCTATAATTGACTTGAGCAAAACTAATGGCATTTTCTTCTGCATTATTCAACAAAAATGCGTAGTCATCATTTTGAATAACTTCAATACTAAATTCAAGTGTCTGGTCGTTGTAGGGGTCTGTTTCTGTAACTCTCCAATTTAAGTAAGATTGATAAATTTCGATAACTTGTCCAAAATTTCTATCATTATTTAAATTCCAAATCGAAAAACTTTCCATTTAGGTGTTTTCACCCTTCGACTATTTTAATTTTAAAGGCTTCTGTGGTACTTTTTACTTTCAGTGCTCTATACTTAGGTTGTGATTTAATTTTGGGTTGAATGTTTCCTTGATAATTATTTATTCTCCTAGCAATCACCTTTAAGTTCACTTCATAACTTTCTAAACTCTTTATATTCTCATTAAATAAATGTTTTGGTTTAACTATGAGTACATTTTCATCCTTTTTATGATCAAATGCCTCTTCATCAGAATGTTTTATGCTGTCTATCTCCAAAGTAAGCCACTTAGGATAATCTAACCTTATTTCTGTTTCTATGTTTTTAATAGGTTTATCCCTTTGAACACTTATTTTACACTTTAAAGGAAGGATTTGCTCTGCTTCAGCATAATCCAATGTAACAGAATTTTGTTGTTTCCTATCAGTGATACTAACGGTATATATAATAGAAGGTTTAAATCTTGCCTTTATTAATTCATAAATAATATTTATTAAAGAAGTATTAAAAGCGAGATCAAATGCCCATTTTATTTTGTCATCTTTGATATCACTTATTGGTTTAATCCAATCAGAGATATTAAAAAAATAATAGGATATTAAAAGTGCTAAAAACGGAAATAGAAATTTAAATGAACTTTCTAGCAATAAATTCTTTGTATTCATATTACTTCTAAATCCTCACAAAAATTGGCGTAAGTATGTCCTTTATTATCTTTAAAACTCGATCATTCTTACCCAAAATTACACCATTACTGTAAATTTCAAATTTATCTCTATTCTTCATATCCAAAAATACAATTGATTTAATATCGATACTCTCATCATTTACAAGCCAATCTATTTCTTTAAGGAGAGAATTCACTAAAACTTTATTACCTTTTGCAATGTTTATTTGATTTATAAATTCTCTTATATCAGAAAAATCGTAATTATCAATCGAATCAATAAATTTGATTTCCAATAAATAATAACTGTTATCATATAACTTTTGAATGAGCTGTTTAAAAACCGAAGTAGTAAAAATTATTTGCCGTAGATCCTTTTGAAAAGCTTCATCCAAAATCATCCGATAGCTTTTTTGGGAATAATCATACTCAACAAATTCAATTTGGTTAAGCTTATCATCAATAAATATTTTGAATTGAGTTGACATGATTGTTCCCTCCCATCTCTTGTATCAAAGTAAACCTCTTCCTTTTAAATATATCAAGACTTTATGAATCTGTCTCCACATTTAATCGTAAAAACAACTTTTTATTCTATTTCTTCCCTATAAAAATAAACATATGCAAGGTTGAAATACTTATTCCTGAAATATTGTTGTTTACAAGAGTGGCTAACAAGGCAATTTATCCTCCATATTGTTTCTAAATTTCTGTTCCTCCAAAACTTTCAATAGCTGCGTTTATGTCTTGATCTCCAATAATTATTACCTTCTCCAAATTGCATACGTATTTGCCCTAATCGTTTTTTTCATTGGGGCCGACTCAATGCTTGATTTCCTCTTAATTCAAAACCCTGAGTTATCGAATCGACGTAATGAACATCACCATTTAAACAAAAAATAAGACCAACATTTCAGTGGTCTTTAGTTTTCTTATTCAACTAACGCACCCATATAGTTTAAGTGAAAAAATTCACATATTCTTCATTTTAGATTCATGTCTCCAGTTAGTGCAAAGTACCAATATCATCCTTACCTATAACTAAGATTGAAACAATATTCTAAAATTAATTTTTTCCAAGTGCTAACTTTATTCCTAAATAAATTAGTGCGATACCAGAAAATCGGTCAAAGATTCTTTCTACAGAAGGTTTTTTAAACCACGAGCTAATGTAAGTAAGAATGTAAAGATATAAAGTAAACCACAATAAAACAGTTATTATAAAAAGCCCTGCGAGTATCATTGACTGCAGAATTATATTTCCTTTTAAATCAATAAACTGTGGAAGAAAAGAAATATAAAACATAATGGCTTTAGGATTTAGAAGTGTACTTGCTAATCCTTGGAAATAAGAAGTTTTAGTTTTTGAATTTTTTTGAGCAACTTGTAATTCAGCCTCTAAATTCGATTTAATTTCTGTGTTTTCTTTTTCCTTATTCTTTATACTAGACAGGATTGCTTTAATTCCTAGATAAAGAAGGTAAACACCTCCAGTATATTTGATGACTTCAAAAAGCACTATAGATTTTGCAATAATGGCTGTGAACCCAAGTATAGAAGCTGTTGCATAAATAATATGTCCTGTCACAACTCCATATGAAGTCATACGACCTGCATATCTATTAATTGTAAGTGCATTTTTAGTAATCAAAATAAAGTCGGGACCTGGAGTCATAATGATAATAAGGGATACAAAAATAAACATATAATAATGGGACATACAAGCAAATCTCCTTCCATTCTTAATTAGCTACATGAGTTTGAATCTTAACTTCAATAGGTTGCTTCTTTATTACTACCACAAATAGACTTGCTACTAAACAAAACATTCCTGCTAGAGCAAATGCCCATGAATAGGAGTTGAAAATGTTATATATCACCCCTGCTCCCCCTGCAGCTACCGCTGCACCTAATTGGTGCGATGCAAATATCCATCCGTATACGATTCCACTTTTTTCTTTACCAAAGATTTGCCTTGAGATATTAATCGTTGGTGGTACCGTTGCAATCCAATCTAAACCATAAAATACTGAAAATATAATAAGAAAAGTCATTGACCCTTCAGAAAGTGCAAATGGGAGAAATACAAGTGATGCTCCTCTTAAACCATAATACCAAAACAACAACCATCGATTATCAAATCGATCGGAAAGCCAACCAGAAAGAGTGGCTCCAATTAAATCAAACACGCCCATCAATGAAAGCATGGATGCAGCTGCAACTGCAGTAAAACCAAATCCTATGCAATAAGAAATAAAGTGAGTGCCGATTAAACCACTGGTCGAAAGCCCACAGATAAAGAAGCTTACTGCTAACAACCAGAATTCCTTTACTTTTACCACTTCATATAACGTTTGTAAGGCAACAATGACAGGATTTTTCTTTTGGACTTTTTCACTCCCACTTACTTCTTCTTCTAACCCGTACGCAAGCAAACCTATTTCTTTTGGTGAGTTTTTCATAAATAAAAGGATGATCGATAGCATGATGACACTAAGAATGAGGATAAGACCCATTGCCCATCTCCATGAATGCGTTTCTATGATGATTGCAAGTATTGGGAGAAGGACTAATTGTCCAGTTGCCGTACTCGCCGTTAAAATACCAAGTGCAAGTCCTCTTCTTTTTTCAAACCATGTATTTGCAATATATGGGCTTAATACGGTTAGGAATAACCCAGAACCTAAGCCTATAATAACTCCCCAAATCAAGATTAATTGCCAAGGTTTCACCATAAAATAGGTAAGCAACACTCCGACCAATAACGTTGTCATGGCTAAAATCATCATTTTCTTTACACCCGTCACCTCTATTAGTGCCGCCATAAAAGGGCCCGAAAAACCGTAGAGTAGAAGGCCTACCGCAAAAGCTAATGAGATCGTTGCCCGTTCCCATCCGAACTCGGTTTCAAATGGAACAATGAAGACCCCTGATGATGAACGAACTATACCAGCTATAAGAATGGAAAAAAAAGCAACTGATAAAATAACCCAACTATAATGAATACGTTTCAAACCATCACCCCACTATCATTTAATCCCTATGTTTAATTCAGCTACTGAATATAGAACTGCTCTCCCAGCCATCTTTACTCGTGTATCTTCATGTTTACAATAAAGAGTACCGCCTCTGCTAGATAGTTGTCTTGCAACTAATTCCTGTTTTTCTAATCTTTTCGCCCAAAAAGGAATTAGGCTACAATGCAAAGAACCTGTTACTGGATCTTCGTTTACTTTTAACTTAGGGAAAAAACCTCTGGAAACAAAATCGAATTCACTGCCTTTGGCTGTAACACAAACACCCAATCCTTCTGGTAATCTTTCTAATTGGGCAAAGTCAGGAGTTACGTTTCTCACTTCTTCCTCGGACTCTAATACGAAAACAAGGTCTCTATTTAAGTACGTTTCTTTTGGCACAATTCCCAAGGCTTCGATCATTTGATCAGTTGAACAAATTTCCTCCGAAGGAACGGAAGGGAAATCCAGTTCATATAAATCATCTTGCTTATTTACCGTTAATTCTCCACTAATTGTATTGAACTTGACACTATTCAAATGCTCCTCATAATAATTCAGAATGATAAATGCCGTTGCTAACGTGGCGTGCCCACAAAGGTTAATCTCTCCACCAGGTGTAAACCATCGCAGTCGATAATGTGCTCCTTCTTTTACTGCAAATGCTGTTTCCGATAGGTTATTTTCAATCGCTATTTTCTGCATGAGTCCATCTGAAATCCAACCATTCATGATACATACTCCTGCTGGATTTCCTTCAAACACTTTTTCAGCAAAAGCATCAACTACAAAATATTTCATCACAATTCCTCCAGTGTTATAATGTGTTTAACAATTTATTGATAGTTTACATTTATTTGTATATAACACTCAACCCCTATGTATAACACTTAAAGGAGATTAAGTCATGCACATTGAGATTCAACGTAATGCTGACATTTCATTAACAAAGCAAATATACCATTCCATTCTCGATCATATCCGTTCAGATCTCTTAGAAGAAGATTTACAATTACCTTCTGTAAGAGAACTCTCAAAACAGATTGGAGTAAGTTTAGTTACTGTAGTAAAGGCCTATCAAAAGCTAGAACAAGAGGGGTATATCACATCTGTTCAAGGGAAAGGAACGTTTATAAGAAAGACAAATATCAAAGAAGCTGAAAAAAAGGAAGGAGCCATTTCCTACGATTGGCAGCTTTCCATTCAAGATTATTTACCTAGGTCTCAATTTGCTCGTTTCCATCAAGTCCCTGAAAAAATTCATCTTTCATCTTCTATGATAGATCCTGGACTCTTACCTAATCGATATTTAGAGCAAGAAATTCATAAAATGCTTTCTGAGAATCCAAAAGTTCTATCACAATATGGAGAAATTCAAGGAGATAAAGAACTTAGACAGGCTATGGTTGAGTATTTAAAAAGAATGGATGTTCCAACTACCCCAGATAATATATTAGTTACAAGTGGTTCACAACAAGGAATAGACCTAGTTGCTCGTACATTCGTTGGACCAGGTGATGTGGTAGTCATGGAAGCCCCGACTTATCCAGGAGCTATTGATGTGTTTCGTGGGAGAGGTGCAACAATCCTTACCGTACCTGTTGACAGTGATGGGATGAGAGTTGATTTACTTCAGAATTTGTGTGATAAGTATAAACCTAAAATCATTTATACCGTCCCTACTTTTCACAATCCAACTGGTGCTGTGATGCCCACAAAACGTCGTAGACAAATTCTTGAGATTGCTAAAAGTACGCAGTGTTTAGTGATTGAGGATGATCCATGTAGTGAAATCTATTTTGAAAGAAAACCTCCTGCATCGATGATAAGTCTGGACCAAGACGGTCATGTCATTTACTTGAAAGGTTTAAGCAAAATATTAGCTCCAGGCTGTAGAATTGGAATATTAGCTGCTTCTGGCTCTATATTTAAACGTCTATTAGCTGCCAAGGCTAACGCCGACTTAGGCAGTCCTTTGCTTACACAGAAAGCCATCATTCCATTTATTACTTCAAAAAGAATGATGGATCATTTAAAAAAATTAAGAACAGCTCTAAAGATAAGGCGTGATGTTGTTCTGGAGATTCTGTCACAACATTCACCTAAAGAGGTTTCTTGGTTCGTACCAAAAGGGGGATTAAATGTATGGCTCACTCTTCCTTTCTGGCTTAATACGGATCACCTCTTATTAGAAGCAAAGAATGAACAAATCACTTTTTTGCCTGGTTCAACTTGTTTTCCTACAAACCAGGAAAATCATTATCTTCGAATAAGTTTCTCATATATGAATGAGCCACAATTAGAACAGGGTGTAAAAACCATTTGTAACATCCTTCAATTGGCAATTGATTCAAAAATTAAACAAGATAGTTCGCCATATTTTTAAATAGACCTCCTATGTAAAAGCTTTCGGAGATAAATAATAAAAATACCCCATTGAACTGGGGTATTTTGTTCTAGAAAATTTCTAACCCTTCTTCAATAAGAAAAAATGACCGCCGCAGCGATCATCATCCTGAACAAAAGCACCTTTTGAGGTCCAAATTAAATTACTCTTCTGTTAAAACTCTGTCCCGTTTACTAGTAGGTTGAGAAATAACCAAAAATTCAACATCTTTATTTGAGTCATTAATCATTTGATGTGGTGTTAAAGGTAGTATTTCAACTCCCTCTTGAGGGTTCAAAATAATGCGTTCTCCATTAACTTCTAACGTAGCAGTGCCAGATAATACAAAGAAAAATTGACGTGCTTGATTATGAAAATGCCTTACTTCTGAAGTGTTAACGGGCATCCGTTCGTGAATGACACTTAATTCATTGCTATTTACTAAATGCCATCCATCACATATATTTCCCCATATGTAATGTTCTGCGTTATGTTTACTTATCTTCATACAAAAATAACTCCTCTTATTCTTTTTATTTAATTTTAAATTTCTAGGATAGTTAGTACAACAAATAAACTTATTGAAGTAACCTGCTTCGTTCAATAAAAAGCAGCTACTTTCTACATAGCTGCCTAAATAATTGAAGGTTTGAACATTTCGCTTTTTATCCTGCCATCTTTTTATAAATCCAAAAAAATACATGTAAGCATCACGCAGAAAAATTCTTCTCCCGCCGCCGGTTCCCTAACTGGAGCTTTGTTATTTTCTAGAGGGGGGACTAGGCAAGCTCTTTTTGCAACAAATCTTTTAATGTGTTTTCAATTTCTGTTATGCTATTGATTCTCCCAAACTTGGATTCATATCTTTCAATCAGATTTGGCTCTAGCCTGATCATAACAGCACGATAGCTTTCCTTCCTCCGTTGTTCCATTGATCGTTCATCTTGTTCCTTCTTAGCTTTAAACGTTCTCTTCACCTTTGTCCAAACCAATGCCCGGACAAATTCCTCCAGCGTCATCTTTGCCTTGTTAGCAGCTTGAACCAATGGTTCCTTTACTTCCTTATCAAACTCAAGCGTCAGCCAATCCTGTGGGTCACCCTCCGTTTGTGGTTGGATTAATTCATCCACCTTTTCAAAGCCTTCAATCGCTGTCCGGGCAAAAGTTTTATATCCTTGGTTATTTATATGGCACGCAGAGATAACCGCTTTATATTCCTGCTCCGTTATCCGCACCTTAACTTTCCCATCAAAAGGCTTCTCTGCCTTTTCCTCATTCTGAAACCACTGAAACCCTCTTTTTCTCTGTTCTTTACTCGGCAATTGCTCTTTTGTAATTTTCACCGTTATATACCCACTTTCAGTTTCATTAAATTTAATTGTGCTGTCATCTTTCTCGTTTGATGAGAACCTACCTGACTTCTTCCAGCAACACTTAATCCCGTCTGAATTTGATCATCAAACAGGATTTCATCAACAAAGCCATGTCGTAAAGCCTGTTCTGGTGTTAGCCATGTTTCAGCATCAAACATTGACAATAGCTCACTCTCCGTTTTGCCTGTTTTTAATCTGTAGGCATTTGCCAGAGTTTGATTCACGTTCTTTAACACACCTGACATATGATTCATGTCCCTATAATCACCGCTTGCGCCATGAATAGAGGCATTGTGAATCATTATCTGCCCCACAGGGGTGATTCGCACCACATCTCCAGCCATGGCAATGACCGATGCTATACTCGCTGCTAGACCAACAATATTGACCGTTACACGCCCTCCGTTGAGGGAGTAGGCTCTTAAAGCCGAATAAATCTCACTCCCGGCAAACACATCTCCGCCACCCGAGTTAATGTCCACTTCCACAGGTTGACCTTTAGCCTCAGCAAGTTGTTCATGAACAATTTTAGGACTTGTTGCTTCTATATCAAGCCATTCGTAAACGGGGTAATCATTGTTTGAGACGATTGCGCCTTTGATCATAATTTTTTTTGCCATTTGGTTGTCTCTTCTTTCCTCAGTAAAATGTCGGGACAGATGGCTCATGTTTCATTGCTTCTCTTGCCTCTATTTCAAGTTGCTTATTTTTCAATTGTTCCAGTTGAAATAAGGCTTTTTCTTTTGCTGTTGTTGGCTGTTTTTCTTCATTCTTTTGTGCTTCCAGTGCTTTTTTCAGATACCAATTGTTCTGCCATTCTTTTATTTTTTCCGGGTTCTGCTTTCGATAATTTCTCATGTACTCTCGATGGTAAGCCCGTTTCCCTTCTGTGATTAATTCATCCACTTTGCACACCTCTTCTAATTTATCTTTTATCCTTAATTTTAATATTCCTAATGTTTAAATTATTATTCATAAGTCATACTATTAAATGGACATTTTATAAATATTTGGTCATCACATCGCCACACCTAACTACTTTGTAGGTGTCGAAAACCTCTACAATTAAGCCAGCCATTAAAGGCTGGTCTTTTATTTTCACTTTCCATTATCTATTACCCAATGCAATAAACCTTTTACCCATAATGATGACCCGTTATTCGATTATTGCGACTCAAAAAAAACACATCGATGTGGTCAAACATGGTTAAATTGTGGTGTGCTTCAACCTTGCAGCACCAAGGATTTTTGGTAAATAACCACAAAACCACAATTTTTTACTGAAATTATTTTTTTTTCATTTTTTTAAAGCAAGGTGATCTCTTTTATTTTTATAGAAACAAAAAAGATACCAATATAAATATATAAAATTTAAATTAAGTTCAGTTGATTATTTTATTTAGCTTTTTTTTAAAAAAAAGTTGTGGTTTTGTGGTTTTTTCTTTCAATCCCTTTGAAGAGTAGAGCTAAGACCGACCACAAAAAAACCACATCGACCACGATTCAGTACAAAATTGTGGTTGATGTGATTGTTTAGATAACTTTTTTCTCTTTGAATAACCAATTTGATTTTCCTTTGAATGATGTATTCTTGAAATCTAAGCTGTGAACTTCTAAAATAGTTTCTTTTAATTGCTTATTGTTTAAAGGAGTTCCACCGACATTCTCTTTATGCCAAGTCAGATAATCATCGTGAACTTGAGGAGAACGTTTATTAATAAAATAGTCTTTGCCTTTAGAACGTACCCAAGCGAGAGAAGAATTATTTTCTTCGTGGTATTGCTCCGTATAATCCCTAATTTTCTTTGATTCCGAAAAATTCCGTTCCTTATATAACCTCTTGTATGCTTCTATTACAAGCTTCAACCAATATTCCATGGCTTCTTGCGAGGTTAATTTTTTCTGTATGTCTGGATCATCAGCCTTCGGTTTTGCAAAAGCCGGACACATTTTTACCCGGCGCTTCCACGCCTCCCCTTTTTCAGAGGTTTTTAAGATATGGTTTGTTGTAAAAATTTGAGTTGCTGAAATTGCTTCATGGAATGAACTTTTATACAAATTCCGTAATTCTATGTCATCATAAGCAGTCAAATTTTTGAGCACTTGTATTTGGGCTTTGTTAATCATTTTGTCCTCTCTCAAATCATCACAGCAGTTAGCTAGTTTCCCTCGTATACTAATTAAGTAACTTTCATCGGTGAAACGGTGTAATGGAACGGATGAAACATTTTCACTTCCCAAAAAAGTCCGTATTATATTCAATAAGACTCCTTTACCATTTCCACCATCTCCATGTAAAAATATAGCCTTTTGAAAGTGTTTACTGCCACGTTTTACATTGATGTCTGTAATAAGAGCATGGGCCATAATTTCCGGTATGAATTGAATGTAAGCTTCATCATTACCAGTGAAAGTTCTAAGGAACTCGTCCACCACTGGCACAGGTGTAGCCTCAGGATCATATGCAATATCAATGTAATAAGGTGTAAAATCTGTATAGTTAAAATCCAACCACTGACCGTTGTATAAGTATCCGTTATTAAATTTGATTACCCAACCTTCTGGTGGCGCACTAACAAATGGAGCACAAATTTCTATTTGTCTAATCACTTCGTTTACATAACGACTCTTTTGACCTTTAAGCTCTTGGGCGACTTTACTTTTAACATAATTGTCCCCTTTACAGTAATGATTCCGGTCATAAAAATATAGGGAATCATTAAATCTTACAATTCTTAATTTATCTATCAATTGTCTAGCTGCATCATATTCGTTATTGTTTTCAACCTTGATGGTGTCATCTTGAATCAGTGCGTCAAGTTCTTTTTTCTGTAATGAAAGAGGTAATGAAAAAGTATCACTAATAACAGGAGAGTTACTATTAATAAACTTTAAAATTTCTATATAATTTTTTACAACATGCTTTATTTTTAATTTATGAGCAAATAACATATTTTTTCTATTAACTAGTTCTCTGTCATAGATATCCTCTTCATCCTCATAGCGCCTTTCATCAGGATCACCTGTATATTTGTGAAACTCCTCAGCGTCTTTAATACAAGTTAAAAAATCAGGCAATTCTTGTCTATCACCTTCGTTTTCAATATCTTCTGGTATTTCCTTTTCGGTACATATCTCCCATCTTACCTTGAACCCTAAAGCACAAACTCCTTCGGGCTCATGCTTATATAAAACAGGTTTATTGAACCACATACGAATACTATTGTCTGTCTCGCACATTTCTGTTTCAATATTAAACGTGTAAAGCATGTCATCAATAATATCTATGTCTACATCTGATATATCTACCATTATTATTTCATCAACAACTGTATGTTCTTGGCTACCTTCCAATTTCATTCTTGCTTCCCTCACTTTAATTTTTATCCTGGTTTTCCACAATCTCAAAATTTTCATTGAAATCGCATTCCAAAATATCCGATATTTGCTTAGCAACTGAGGGACTTGGACTTCTTGTTCCTTTTAAAATGAATCCAATATGATGTTTTGAAACCCCAAGTGTTTTTGCCAAATCGGTATTAGAAAACCCTTTACGAATGAGCCATTTCTTTAACTTTACTTCGTCTTTAATTTGAATTTTCATATAATACCTCTTTCTTGTATTCAAATGAGAACATTATCCATCTTTTACATTCTGATGAAAATTATTCATAAAAGGATATAAAAGATAAAAAGATGTTTCTAGTGAATACATGTATGGCAATACTGATGTAAGGCACAACAGAACAGGAGGCTTTACATATGAACAAATTCGGGAGTTATTTGAAGGATTTACGAAAACGCAATTCTTTGACAACAAGAAGGCTAGCTGATCTGACTAATGTATCAGCATCTTATATCTCAAACGTGGAAAATGGAAAACGTGGAATACCTTCTGCAGAGGTTTTAGAACGACTTGCTGAAGTATTGCAAGCTGACTATGTTGAATTTCTAAAAGCAGCCGGTCATACTGCTATACCCATTCCTTTTGGCGATACATTGAATAAAGGAAATTTATTATTTAAAGTACCTTATGAGGAAAATGTTTTTAATCCAGAGGATAGGGTTATGACTACCAGAGCGCTTACAGAAGCAGAAATCATGAAAAGATTTTTTGATTTAGATCGGCTGCTGAATGCTGAGAAAACATTAAATTATAAAGGAATCACTTTTACGGACAAACAAAGGCAACTATTAAAAACATTTCTAGATGCTCTTTTAAGCAATCTAAACCCGAATGAAAACTCCGCCAATTGGCAAAATGCTAAAATAGAATAACACGCCTTTGGCTTCCCTTTACAATTTAACCATACGCCCACAGAGGCCCGTAAAGGCCATTCCCCGGCGTTTTAAGGGTATTCGATAAATATATTCTTGGAGCGCAAAGAAGGCAGCCACTAAAAAAGTGACTGCCTTAATAAGTGCTCTAATCCCATTCTATGACGCCACCTTTTTTTCTAACATCTATTTTCCAACGATTGATATATTCCTCTACGTCTTTACGATGGAATAACCACTTCTTTCCCACCCGTATAGAAGGAAAATCCGGATTGTATATAAATAATTTTTCTACCGTTGGTCTGCTTAACATAAGCATTTTACAAAGTTCCTTTGTATCCATAAATATTGTTTGACGTTCAACTTCCTCCGCCCTTTTTCGGATTTCCTCTAAATACAATTCTTTAAATTCACTTTCATCAATAGAAAAGTTAATCATGTCAGTTCCTCCTTAGTTGGTTATTGTTTTTAATACATTTCACAAAGCAAAATACAAACTGTCAGTTTATATAATGCAAATTAACACAATTAAAAAACAAATGCAAACTATCAGTTTACAAATTAAAATTTTTAGATATACTGTGAATGAAAGGAGGGGATTTTTAATGAAGAGTTTTGGAAAGTATCTCAAAACGAAAAGAAAAGAAAAAAATCTTTCAATGAATAAACTTGGGGAACTAACTGGGATTACCGCTATGTATATTTCACAGCTTGAAAGTGGGAAACGTGTTAAGCCATCAATTGAAGTATTAGAAAAGCTTTCAGAAAGCTTAGAAGTTCCATACGAGGATTTAATGGTAGCAGCAGGATATATTGACCCAGATGATTATATAAGAATGAAAAACGAAAGAGAAGATAGAGACTGGTCACTTATACAAGAAGAAATTGAAAAGGAAGAAGAACAAGAGCCATTCTACCTTGATTTTTTACTGGATTCCAATCGTCCACTATTTTTTCAGGACAGGCTTCTGACAACAGAAGAAAAAGCAAAAATAAGAAGCCTTATCGAAATTGTTTTAAAGGATTGAAAGGGGAAAATGCATCATGGCAAACATAAGAAAATTATCAAGCGGAAAATATCAAGTCCGTGTTCACAAGGATGGAAAACTAGTAAGCATTGGGACTTTCAGAACGAGTAGGGAAGCTGAAATAGCTGCAGGAAAAGCGGAAGAAAGAAAAGACTTGGGTCAAAATATAACAAATAAAAATACACCCTTCGAGTTTGTTGTGGAAGAATGGCTGAAATGGAAAAAGCGCACAACCAAAGATTCAACCTATAGGCAACTCGAAGTGATTATAAGAAATCATGTGATGCCTGCATTTGGTCACAAAAAGGTTGCAAAAATCACAAGAATTGAAATAAAAGATTGGCTTGCAGCTTTCGGTGAATGCGACAAGAGTGGAAAGCCAAAATACTCAATTGGTTCAAGACGTAAATATCTTTCAGTGATTAAAAGCATTTTGTTTTATGCTGTCCAAGAACTTCGGGTACTTGGAGATAATCCGGCAGATAGATTGAAGATAGAAGTGCAGGATAATGTTGCTTTGAAAAAAGAAGATGAAAAGGTGAAGTATTTCAGCCTAGAGGAAATGAATCAGCTTTTGGACTATTTAAAAACGTACAAGCATCAACGGTTCCCCGAATACCGAATATATTACATGTTGATTTTCTTCCTCTACAAAACTGGTTTAAGGATATCAGAAGCTCTTGCTTTAAGATGGGATGATATCGAAGGAAATATGGTCAATATCAATAAACAAACAAGTCGGGATGATAATAACAAAGTAATCATTTCAACATTAAAAAACAATTGCTCGTACCGTACAATTCAAATTGAAGATGAAGTAATTCGAGAACTGAAAAAATTCAAGGCAAAGCAAAATGAATTGATTTTAGGGAATCCAAGATTCCACAAAAATGAAGACAGCATTATCTTTCAAAATTACAACGGGCATTATCTCACACCATCAATCATTCGTGAAACGATTCAGAACTATCATCAAGCTTCCGAAGTTGAATATAGAGGCTTGCACGCTTTTAGGCACACCCACGCCACCTTATTACTTGAATCAGGTGTAAGTGAAATTTATGTAGCAAAAAGATTAGGTCATAAAGATACGAAGGAATTAAGTAGAACTTATGGGCATATCACTAATAAAATACAAACAGATGAGCTTGCAAAATTCTCTGCATACACCTCAAGATAAAAACTTACTTGGCAAAAACTTGGCTAGAAGGCAAACTCGGCACGAGCCAAATATAAGAAAAACCCCGATATAACGGGGTTTTTTCTTTATTATCCGATAGAACCTTCCATTTCGAACTTGATCAGGCGGTTCATTTCAACTGCATATTCCATTGGAAGTTCTTTCGTAAATGGTTCAATGAAGCCCATTACGATCATTTCTGTTGCTTCTTGCTCAGAAACACCACGGCTCATTAGATAGAATAATTGTTCTTCAGATACTTTTGAAACCTTAGCTTCATGTTCAAGTGAGATATTATCGTTAAGGATCTCATTGTAAGGGATTGTATCTGATGTAGATTTATTATCCATAATCAGTGTATCGCACTCGATATTAGAACGAGCTCCATCCGCTCTACGGCCAAAATGAACAATACCACGATATGTTACTTTACCGCCGTGTTTAGAGATTGATTTTGACACAATCGTTGAAGATGTGTTTGGCGCCAAATGAATCATTTTTGCACCTGCATCTTGGTGCTGTCCTTTACCTGCAATCGCGATAGAAAGCGTCAAACCACGAGCACCTTCACCTTTTAAGATTACGGCAGGATACTTCATCGTTAGTTTAGAACCAATGTTACCATCAATCCATTCCATTGTCGCATTTTCTTCACAAACAGCACGCTTTGTAACAAGGTTGAATACATTGTTAGCCCAGTTTTGGATTGTTGTATAACGGCAGTAAGCGCCTTTTTTAATAATAATTTCAACAACCGCACTGTGCAATGAGTTTGTTGTGTAAACAGGAGCCGTACAACCTTCAACATAGTGTACATGTGCACCTTCATCAACAATGATTAATGTCCGTTCAAATTGTCCCATATTTTCTGAGTTGATACGGAAGTAAGCTTGTAATGGTGTATCTACTTTTACACCTTTAGGAACGTAGATAAAAGATCCACCAGACCAAACAGCTGAGTTTAGTGCAGCAAACTTGTTATCCGTCGGAGGAATAACTTTTGCCCAATGCTCACGGAAAATATCTTCGTTTTCTCTAAGTGCAGAGTCAGTATCCTTAAAGACAATCCCTAAATTTTCCAAGTCTTCCTGCATGTTATGATAAACAACTTCTGATTCGTACTGAGCAGATACACCCGCTAAATACTTTTGTTCCGCTTCCGGAATACCAAGCTTATCAAATGTCTGCTTAATTTCATCAGGAACTTCATCCCATGAACGTTCTGTTTTTTCAGATGGTTTAACATAGTAGGTAATTTCATCAAAGTTTAATGAGTTTAAGTCTCCCCCCCATTGAGGCATTGGCATATTATAGAAATGTTCCAATGACTTTAGGCGGAAGTCGAGCATCCACTGAGGCTCCTGCTTCATTTTAGATATTTCTTCTACAATCTCACGTGTAAGACCACGTTTTGATCGGAAGATGGAAATATCTTTATCATGAAAGCCATATTTATAATCACCGATCTCAGGCGCTTTTTTTGCCATCGTCGTATTCCTCCATTCTTAAAGTGACAGGGGATTATCTCCCCTTATCACTTTATTATTGTTTGTCACCGTCGTTTAGACCTTTTT
The DNA here is from genome assembly GCF_900156875.1 of Robertmurraya dakarensis. Taxonomy (GTDB): domain Bacteria; phylum Bacillota; class Bacilli; order Bacillales; family Cytobacillaceae; genus Robertmurraya; species Robertmurraya dakarensis. The sequence goes on from NZ_LT707409.1 coordinate 2,836,040, forward strand.
CCATTGCCTTCCAAGCCAAAGTTGCACATTTAATTCGCGCTGGGAACTTTGATACACCTTGGAGTGCTTCTATATCCCCTAAGTCTAAATCTTCGTCGTAATCCTTGCCTTGCATCATATCGGAAAATATTTTTGAAAGCTTTAACGCATCCTCAATATTCTGCCCTTTAATCGCTTGTGTCATCATTGAAGCGGAGGACATGGAGATCGAACATCCTTCTCCTTCAAACTTTGCGTCAACGACTTTGCCATCTTCCACTTTTAATGAAAGCTGAATACGATCCCCGCATGTAGGATTATTCATATTAATCGTCAGGCTGTCATCTTCCAGTACACCTTTATTACGGGGCTTCTTATAATGATCCATAATCACTTGTCGATAGAGAGTATCTAAATTATTAAAAGACATCGCTGAAATACTCCTTTGTTTTAACAAGCCCTTCGACGAGCTTATCAATCTCATCTTCGGAATTATACAAGTAGAAGCTTGCACGAGCAGTGGCTGAAGCTTTCAGCCATTTCATCAATGGCTGTGCGCAGTGGTGGCCAGCACGAACGGCAATTCCTTCTGCATCTAGAACAGTTGCCACATCATGCGGATGGACATCAGCGATATTAAAGGTCACAACGCCTGCTTTTTTCGAAGCATCTTTCGGACCATAAATCGTCATTCCTTCCACTTCATTCATTTTATTAAGCGCATAGGCTGCAAGCTTATGCTCATGAGCTTGAATGTTATCAAGCCCGATTTCTTCTAGAAAGTCAATCGCAGCTCCCAAGCCAATTGCACCAGCAATGATTGGGGTTCCGCCTTCAAATTTCCATGGAAGCTCTTTCCAAGTAGAGTCATAGAGATCAACAAAGTCAATCATCTCTCCTCCAAACTCAACTGGCTCCATATTTTCTAGAAGTTCTTTCTTGCCATATAGGACCCCAATGCCTGTTGGACCACACATTTTATGCCCTGATAAGGCAAAGAAATCACAATCTAAATCTTGGACATCTACATTCATATGCGGTGTTGACTGCGCTCCGTCTACAACCATAATCGCACCATTTTCATGGGCAATTTTTGTAATTTCTTTAATCGGGTTAATAACTCCAAGAACATTTGATACCTGCATGACCGAAACAATTTTTGTATTGGTCGAAACCGTATTTCTAACATCCTCTAAAGAGATCGTTCCGTCCTCTTGTAAAGGAATATATTTCAATGTTGCACCAGTGGACTTTGCAACCTGCTGCCAGGGGATGATATTGCTGTGATGCTCCATATAGGTGATCACAATTTCATCGCCTTCTTTTAGGTTTGCTCTCGCATAGCTTGCTGCAACTGTATTTAAAGAGGTTGTTGTTCCTCTCGTAAAAATAATCTCTTGAATATGTTTTGCATTAATAAACTTTCGAACCTTTTCTCTCGCGCCTTCATAACCATCTGTCGCTCTTGTTCCCAGCGTATGAACGCCGCGATGAACATTTGAGTTATATTCGCGATAGTATTCGTCTAAAGCCTCAATTACCTTTACAGGTTTTTGCGATGTTGCTGCACTATCCAAATAAACAAGGGGATTACCGTTCACTTCTTGATGCAGAATTGGGAAATAAGAACGAATATCTTGGATATTCATTAATTTACTTTCCTTTCAATAACCTCACGCAGCTGTTTCTTTACTCCTTCGATCGGCAGTTCGTTCACAACTGGAGCCAAGAAACCGTGAATGATTAATCTTTCTGCTTCTGTTTGAGAAATCCCTCTGCTCATTAAATAATAAAGCTGAACTGGATCAACACGACCGACAGATGCGGCATGGCCAGCTGTAACATCATCTTCATCAATTAAAAGGATTGGGTTCGCATCACCGCGCGCACCATCACTAAGCATTAACACACGTGATTCCTGCTGTGCATCAGATTTACTTGCACCATGCTCAATTTTTCCGATTCCATTAAAAATAGAGCTTGCTTTATCCTTCATAACACCATGTTTTAGAATATATCCTTGTGAATGCTTTCCAAAATGAACAACTTTTGTTGTGAAATTCTGGATTTGTTCTCCACGGCCAACCACAACTGTCTTTGTATCCCCTACAGATCCATCACCCATTAGGTTCGTTACATTTTCAGAAATGGTATTTCCATCATTCATCAATCCAAGTGCCCATTGGATTTGTGCATCTCTTCCTGCAATTCCGCGGCGATTCACATAAGCTGTCGTCCCTTTTGCTAATGTGTCAACTGCACCGTATTGAACTCTTGCATTTGTATTAGCAACCACTTCAGTAACGATGTTAAACACACCGTTTGAAGAGTCAACAGTAGAAATGTAGTTCTCAACATAAGTGACAGAGCTGTTATCCTCAGCCACTACTAACACATGGTTAAACAAGTTAGCTTCTTCTTCATCATGAATGAAAACCGCTTGAATTGGTGATGAGATTTCAACATTTTTTGGAACATATAAGAATACTCCGCCATTCAGCAATGCAGCATGAAGACTAGTAAGCTTATTCTCATCTGGTTTTACAGCATCCTTCATGTAGTACTTTTGTAAAAGTTCTCCATGTTCACGCACTGCTGTGAAAATATCAACAAAGATAACACCTTTATCTTGAAGTTCTTTTGAAACAGACAAAATAGAAGGACGATTATTACGTTGAATATATAAATTTTGATCGCCCGCTTCAATATCTACTAAAGCTCTTACTTCTTCTGGAAGTTCATTAAGTGAAGCAAAATCATCACTTTTCACAATATGCTTATCAAATTGAGTGAAGTTCCATTTATCAATTTTCGTTTTATCTGGTCTAGGAAGCGGTAATGTTTCTGCTTTCTCTAGTGCTTCTATACGGAGTTCTGTAAACCAAGCTGGTTCACCCATCTCTTTAGAAAAAGAGCTGATATACTCCTTATCAAATGGTAATTTTATTTCTGTTGTCATGAGTATCCTCCTAACGCTTATGCTTCTTGCCCAACGGTTTCGTCTTCAATACCAAGCTCTTTCTTAATCCAATCGTATCCTTCAGCTTCTAAGCGCTGTGCAAGCTCTGGTCCGCCGGATTTCACAATACGTCCTTGCATCATCACATGGACATGGTCAGGAGTAATATAATTTAATAGACGTTGATAGTGAGTGATGATTAAGCATCCAAACTCTTCATTGCGCATTTCATTGATTCCTTTTGAAACAACCTTTAATGCGTCGATGTCAAGACCAGAGTCAATTTCATCAAGGATTGCAAATTTAGGTTCAATCATCATTAATTGAAGAATTTCATTGCGTTTCTTCTCCCCGCCAGAGAACCCTTCATTTAAATAACGCTGCGCCATATCTGGGTCCATTTCTAGGAACTCCATTTTTTCATCCATTTTGCGGATGAATTTCATTAGGGAGATTTCATCTCCTTCTTCACGGCGGCTATTGATTGCTGAACGTAAGAAGTCTGCATTTGTGACACCAGTGATTTCACTTGGATACTGCATTGCTAAGAATAGACCAGCACGTGCACGTTCATCTACTTCCATTTCAAGAACGTCTTCACCATCAAGTGTAACGCTTCCAGATGTTACTTCATATTTTGGATGACCCATAATAGCAGATGATAAAGTTGACTTACCAGTACCGTTTGGTCCCATGATCGCGTGGATTTCTCCGCCTTTTATTTCAAGGTTAACACCTTTTAGTATCTCTTTATCTTCAATAGAAACATGAAGATCCTTAATTGTTAAAGTAGATCCAGCCATATTTAAATACCTCCATAATTATAAAAAAGTTATGATCTTGTTGAATTAAGTAAAAACTCTATTCTCATTTTATTCTCATTACAATCTTATAACAAATGAAATGTGATAGCAACTCTTTAGCAGGGTTTAATCATATTAAAATAAATGAATAATTTTTATTGTTAAAGTAAATACTCCTTTATTTTTCAGTCTTTTCTGATAACTATCTTATTCTGTTCTGTACAGAATAGCTCGTCTACTATATTTTTTCCTTTTGTATTTATTGTATGTATGAAGCTCTAAATGAGAATGAAGCTAGGCTTGTTGATAAAGACCTTCTTCATTATAACAAAAAAACCAATGCCTCTGTCAGCATTGGTTTCCATTTTTTTAAAATTATGATCCTCTATATAGATGCTTGCGAACCAAATCGGCTACAAGCCTCTGACATTGTAAATAATTCTCCTGGCGCCTTTTCTCGACCCGCATTCTTTCTTCATGCTTTCGACTATAAGTTGCATAGTTAATCTTATGTGATCCCTGCATGGCTTTCTCCATATCACTCGTATAATTCAGATTTAACTGACTGATAAGAACCCTTCCCTTCAGTTTTCAACATTCACAAGGCAACAACGATTATGTAAGATATTTTAACAAGTTTATTTCTAATCTACAAAGCTGAAAATTCGGAATATATCCTCGTGAAGTTTGTTGTCAGCTTGTAGGAAGAAGTACACCGTATATATACTTACAATTATGGCGGATTACTTTATTATCATACGAAAGACTGTGATTAGACAAAACAAATCAGCACATTTGATGTAATAACTAAGCAGGATGGGCTCTTAGTTGGACGGAAAGTAAATGGTAAAAAAACAGATATCCATTCGGATACCTGTTTATTCTGTCTTATTCAGTTACCGGTACTACCGCACCTTCATATTTTTCTAAGATGAAGTTTTGGATTTCCTCTGAACGAAGCACCTCAACTAATGTCTTAATCGCTTCTTTATTTTCATCTTCACTGCGTACAGCAATCACGTTGACATATGGAGAATCGCTTTCTTCGATTGCAATTGAATCTTCAAGCGGATTTAATCCAGCATCGATTGCATAGTTTGAGTTAATGAGTACAGCATCGCCTTCCCCATTGTTAAAGATCTGCGGAAGCAGTGATGCCTCATATTCTGTATCGAACTCTAAATTTTTAGGGTTTTCAATGATATCATCTATCGTTGCAGTTGTTTTTTCAACTTCTTCATTCAATTTGATAAGACCTTCTTTTTCAAGCATGCTTAAAATGCGGCCATGGTCAGCAACAGAGTTACTAATGATGATATGAGCGCCATCTGGAAGTTCATCTAAGCTCTTGTATTCTTGTGAATAAACACCGATTGGCTCAATATGAATACCGCCTGCATTCACAAAGTCAAAACCATGTTCCGCAATTTGCCCTTCTAAATAAGGAATATGCTGGAAGTAGTTGGCATCTAAGTCGCCAGCTTCAAGTGCTTGGTTTGGCAGAACATAATCTTGGAAAGTTTCAATTTGTAATTCAATTCCTTTTTCTTCCAACAAAGACTTTGCTTCTTCTAAAATTTCAGCATGCGGTACGTTTGAAGCTCCCACTACTAATGTTGTTGTTTCTTCAGTAGCTGTATCTCCTTCTGCTTCTCCACCTTCTGTTGGTTCTTCCTCAGCATTTCCACCGCCACAAGCAGCGAGTAAAAGGACAAATGAAACTGCTAATAGTAAACTTAACCATTTTTTCATGTTGAAAACTCCTATCTCTTGTCTAATTTATTTGTTATAACATCTCCAATAAATTGGAGGATAAAAACAATAATTAAGATAATAATTGTTGCCATAAGTACAACATCATTTCGGCTGCGCTGGAAACCTTCTAAATACGCTAAATTCCCTAAGCCGCCAGCACCGATAACCCCAGCCATTGCTGTATACCCTACAAGCGCAATAGCGGTAACAGTAATACCCGAAATAAGGGCAGGCATCGATTCTGGAAGCAGAACCTTCCATATAATGGTACTTGTTTTAGCTCCCATTGATTTGGCCGCCTCAATGACTCCTTTATCAATTTCTCTTAAACCAATCTCTACCATTCTTGCATAAAATGGAGCAGAACCAATAATCAGTGCCGGCAAGGCAGCATTTTCTCCGATCATCGTTCCCATAATGGATTTTGTAAAAGGAATTAAAAGGACAATTAAGATAATAAATGGAATCGATCTAAAAATATTTACAATCGAACTGATGATTTTGTTAACAAATGCATTCTCCCAAATATTCCCTTTAGCTGTCAAAAAGAGTAATAAACCTAATATAAGTCCTAAAATAAATGTAGCAACAACTGAAACGCCTGTCATATAGAGAGTCTCAACCGTGGCTTCCCACATTTTATCCCACTTTACATTTGGAAACAGCCCGTTAAGCATTTGTCATCACCTCCACTCCAACCTGCTGGGAATGGATATAATCGATCGCTTTTGTGATCTCATCATCTGCACCATCAAGATGAATAAATAATGTTCCGTATGAGCCATTTTGCGTTTGTGAAATTTTCCCCTGCAGTATATTGACCGTGACGTTAAAGTTCCGTATCAAGTTAGTAATAAGCGGCTGTTCAGCAGCCTCCCCAACAAAACCTAACTGAATGACTTTACCATTCGGAATATGCTCAAGAAGATGTTCAATTGTTTCCTTTGTTTCTTCAGGCTCTGTCACCTGCTGTACGAATCTCTTTGTGATCTCTTCTTGTGGATTTTTGAAAACATCCAGAACAGGCCCAAGTTCCACAACCTTTCCACCCTCCATCACAGCCACGCGATGACAAATCTTACGAATAACATGCATTTCATGTGTGATCAGAACAATCGTTAAGCCAAGACGTTTATTAATATCAACCAGTAGTTCTAGAATGGAATCGGTTGTTTGCGGGTCCAAAGCAGAGGTTGCTTCATCGCAGAGTAGAACCTTCGGGTTATTCGCCAGGGCTCTCGCAATTCCCACTCTTTGTTTTTGTCCTCCACTTAGCTGGGACGGGTAAGAGTCCTCTCTTCCTTCAAGACCCACAAGCTTGATTAATTCGTCGACCCTTTTCATTCGCTGACTTTTACCAATCCCAGCGATTTCTAAAGGAAAAGCAATATTTTCACGAACAGTTCTTGACCAAAGCAAGTTAAAATGCTGAAAAATCATACTGATTTCTTGTCTTGCTTTTCGTAACTCGCTGCCCTTAATCTTTGAAACAATTTTATCTGCTACTGTAACAGTCCCTTCAGTGGGAAGCTCCAGACCATTTAACATTCTAATCAGTGTACTCTTCCCGGCACCGCTGTACCCAATAACTCCAAAGATCTCTCCATCCTTGATCTCGATATTGACATTATCCACAGCCATGACATTACCAGACTTCGATGAGTAGATCTTCTTAACATTTTTAATTGAAATCACTATGTTCACCCCTCTAGATCCGAAGCAAAAACTACTATATAAAAGTTATCTTTAACCAATTGATAAAAATCATTCAACCCGCCCGAACTGTCCACACCAGAAAGACACTGTCCACGAACGGTACCAGGTACCTAAGGTACCTAAAAATGCCTTTCTGCGGATAAGCAGAAAGGCACAAGTGTATGACTAAATCCCTTTCTCTCATCTGCCAAAGCTTTAGCTTTGCGTGAATTGGCACCGTTTCAATAAACATCTTTTATTGAAGGTTGCTGGGTTTCATCGGGCACATCCCTCCACCACTCTTGATAAGAGCAAACAATTATATAGTTGTAGTGTCGTTTTTTATCACGAAAGCTATCGTATCACGGAAGGATAGGTGTGTCAACGAAAATAAGAGCTTATGCTTTAGCTGTTAAAGACGTTTTACCAGTAGCTTTTTCAATCGCTTGTTCAAGATCCTCAATCAAGTCCTCTACGTTCTCAATTCCAACAGAAATACGGATTAAATCCTCCGGAACTCCAGCTGCTTTTAAACCTTCTGCATCAAGCTGCTGGTGAGTTGTACTTGCAGGATGAATAATCAAACTCTTTGCATCCCCTACATTCGCAACATGTGCCCAAAGTTCAAGATTATTAATTAGTTTCGCACCCGCTACACGGCCGCCATCAATACCAAATATAACTACAGAGCCAGCACCTTTTGGCAGATACTTGTCCGTCAACGCTCTGTCAGGGTGTTTTTCATCACCTGGATAAGAAATCCAGTTAACAGCAGAATGATTATTTAAATAATCAATAATCACTTTTGTGTTTGCCACATGTTCTTTCATTCTGACATGAAGTGTTTCAAGTCCAAGAACAAGCTGGAATGCATTTTGCGGGCTAATTTGAGGTCCAATATCTCTCAAAAGCTGAACACGAGCTTTGGTAATATAAGCAACATTTCCTAACGCTTCACTGTAAACAATATTATTGTAGCTTGGGTCCGGCTCAATGAAACCAGGGAATTTTGGAGAATTCCAATCAAAGTTTCCTCCATCCACAATCACTCCACCAAGTGTTGTCCCATTGCCGCACAGCCATTTTGTAGCAGAATGGATCACAATATCTGCCCCAAATTCAATTGGTCTGCACAAGTATGGTGTTGCAAAAGTATTATCGATAATGAGCGGCACTCCTGCTTCATGAGCAATATCAGCCACCTTTTCAATATCTAATATTCGCAAGCTTGGGTTACCGATTGTTTCAGCAAAAAGCGCTTTTGTTTTATCAGTAATCGCCGCTTTGAAATTCTCTGGATCAGTCGCATCTACAAATTTGACATTAATTCCGTATTTTGGAAGAGTAACAGCAAATAGATTATATGTACCGCCATATAAATTACTTGCAGCGACAATTTCATCTCCTGCACCGGCTAAGTTTAGGATCGACATCGTGATCGCTGACATTCCGCTTGATAGTGCTAAAGCACCGACTCCACCTTCTAAAAGAGCCATTCTTTCTTCAAAAACAGATACCGTTGGGTTGTGAATACGAGTATAAATATAGCCTGGTTCTTTTAATCCAAACAGGTTTGCAGCATGTTCCGTATCTCTAAATTGATAAGCATTATTTTGGTAAATCGGAACAGCTCTAGCTCCTGTTACTGGATCAGGATTTAATCCGCCATGAACACCTAATGTCTCTAAACGATAATTTTTCTTCTCACTCATTTGTTTTCCACTCCCTTTAATTTAAAATAAAAAACCCCGCTTCTATTAAGAAGAGGGGGATTATGATCGACTCTCTTCTTATCTACCAGAGAATATCTCTGCAGGATTTAGCACCGTGTAAAAAAACCGGTTGCCGGGTTTCATAGGGCCAGTCCCTCCACCACTCATGATAAGAACTATTCAATTATTAGTATTAGGGAAATAGTATCATATAATTTTTTAAATAGTCAATACATCTTCAGTAATTAGTCCATTTTTAACCGGCATAGCTAACTTAAATAAACTCTCTAAAAATAAGGATGTTCGGAAAGTTGATTCTACCAGAAGCAAATTTCGCCTTTTTGCCTCCCGCAGCTTTATTTCACCCAATAAAAGAGATGATAAAACTTCCTGGTCTCCATTAATTTTCACATTAATCCTTTTATCCACCTTATTAACTATGGAAAGTGTCTCATCCTCGACCACTAAAAACAGCAACTCTTGTCCGCTTTTTATTTCGACAGTGATGCATACGTCTTTTAGTAATGATGATAGATGCTTTCTCCTGTTCACTTCCTCGACAAACATTTCCATGAGTTTTCGCAAAAATGCCAACCCCCTTAACAATCCCTTTCCCAGTAAGTAATTCGTTTCTTTATATGAGATTCCTTTTAAAATCAATCGACAAGACCTGCATGGTTCCTGCCTCTTTCTTTAACAAAAAAAGACAATGCTATCATTTTAAATAGCATTGTCTGTCATTTCCCGAGAAATATGTTGGTTCCTAACATATTTCGCAAGAGATTGTGTAAATTCAAGTCGAGTTTTTGACTGTTTCATATAGGAAGGGGACTGACTGAAAAGCATAAATCTTCTTCTTTACCTGACCATTCCTGAATAAAAGAAGACAAGGTACACTTTCTATTTCCCAATCTGCTGCGTATTCAGGAATATAGTTTAAATCACATTTTCCCCATCGCACTTGTGGAACTAACTCCGCGACTATCGAAATCATTTTTCCGGCAACCTGACATGTTCCACATAAAGGTGTATAGAGATATAACCAAGTATCCCCATCAGACTTAATGTTTTTCTCTATTTCCGGTTTTGACAATTCGTTCATTACTACTCACCCTCTATCTAAAAACTGGGTGTGTACATCAATATTTGCTGCAAGAAGCACAGTCGCTAAATGGTTATCCGGTGCTGTAGCCACTTCGCGATACATCTTATCAATATAAAGGTGCTCTGCTTCAGGAAACTCTCTAATAAACTGCTTTCTTAGTTTTTCTCCTGCAGAATCCGCATCAACGAGAATGTACACATCCTTTCCGAATAAAGAGTCAATTAATTCATCAAGCCGTGCCAAGCTAATGGTACCATTTGTACAAATTATTTCAATATCTTCCGCTACGATGTTTTTTACTTTCCGTTTGTCACTGATTCCTTCGACGATAATGATCTTTTCACCATGATCTACATTCATTTTTATCACCTATGAACGGAGTAATAATGTTGCTTATATTATTCATATTCGATTTAGCGGCATAATTCTCCTGCATTTCACCCCTGATATTAGAAAAACACTAACATTGGCGGAATAGCACGCTTACCCTTTTGAAAGGTTACACGTTCTTAAGTATAAAAATAAACAGCGATTTCCACCGCTGTTTATTTAACACCAGCCCCCTTCGTCACAATCCGTGTAACGAGCATTGGGTTGATCCGTCGTAGTGACATGCTGATAAATATTCTGAATATTACCTTCGAAATGGTTCTCCAACTGCAGATTACTGCCAGGAGGTATGGTCATTTTACCAATCTTTTCATTTTCTAAAAAAAGCTCTATTTCTCCATTATTTAACTTACCAACGATTCGATTTGTTACATCTATTTTTTGCTGATTTAATGTCATCGGGAAACATCCTTTCCTATCTCAAAATCACCCTTCTAGTCATAATAAAGGTTACATGATTAGCTTTCCCGATTTATTGTTAAAAATTAAAAATGAAAAGCGCCTCATCAGAGACGCTTTCTCAACCAATTAATCTTCTTTAACCATTTCTTCGTATTGATCCGCTGACATTAGTTTATCCACATCAGCAACATTTGCTGGCTCAAGAGTAATCATCCATGCTTTTTCATATGGAGATTCATTAACAAATTCAGGGCTGTCGTTAAGATCTTCATTCACTTCAACCACTTTTCCGCTTACCGGTGCATATAATTCAGAAACTGTCTTAACAGATTCAACACTGCCAAATGGTTCATTCGCAGTTATTTCAGCTCCAACTTCTGGAAGTTCAACAAAGACAATATCTCCTAATTCTGACTGAGCAAAATCAGTAATCCCAATACGGACCTTGTCTCCTTCAACTTTTACCCACTCATGTTCTTCTGAATAACGTAATTCCTTTGGTGCACTCATCTTTACCCCTCCAAAAACCAAATATTTTAACCCTGCAATGCAAGGCCTTTTAACAAGCATCACTTGTGTTGCTGCAAACAGTTAGCGGGCTTCTTTAAAGCCAGTTCTTTTCATAATCCTCTTCTTTAAAGCCGACTGTCACTTTCTCACCATCCGTTAACAATGGGCGCTTAATCAGCATTCCATCTGTCGACAATACATCAAGCAGTTCCTCGTCAGACGCTGTTTTAACCTTGTCTTTTAAGCCAAGCTCACGATACTTCATGCCGCTTGTATTAAAGAACTTTTTGATTTCTAAACCACTTTTCTTATACAGCTCTTCCAATTCTGCCCGGGAAGGAGGATTTTCTACAATATGTACATCTTCATAATCAATACCATGGTCATCCAACCATTTCTTTGCTTTTCGACAAGTACCGCATTTTGGATACCAATAAAAAGTTAATGCCATTCTCTCACCTTCCAATGTTATCTTATCCAGATTTGCATAAATTTTGCAACGATTATTTGAATAGTAACATATCAAAAATCAAATTCACAATAATGAGCTTTACTTTCAAAAATCACCTTTAAATTATTTCAAAATAACATTAACTCCCTTCAGCTTGAAGGGAGCCAAGTAGCTAAAAGATTAACTTACAACGTTTTTATCAAACAACAAATTTTTCAGCTTCGATCAGCTTTTCTGAAGCTTCACGTTTTTTACCAATGACATTGATCGGTGTATGGCGCGTAAACTTGCGCAGCGCAGACATCATCATGCGAAGTGTATCACCTTGTTCTACTGCAACCAGTGTTTCCTTTGCATCAGCTTCAATTTCATTGAACGCTTCCTGGCAGAAAATTTGTGTATAAAGAAGCTTTTGTTTGCTCTTTTCTAAACCATCTTTCGCAATAGCTTTTTCCGTACGCAGCACAACTGATTCCATTGCATAAGCATTTGCGACCATATCAGCTACATTCACAAAGATTTCTTGTTCTTTTTCTACCTCTTTGCCATATTTCTGTGCTGCAAGGCCTGCTGCAAGTAAAGCAATTTTCTTAGCATTTTTCACCAAGTATTTTTCTTGTGCTAACGGCTCTTCACCTGGCTCTTCTGGCATAAGCATCATAAGCTCAGCTTGAAGTGCTTGCGCCTTTTGGAACAATGGCAGTTCATTCTTTAGCGCTTTCTTCAAGTATGTTCCCAGCACTAATAGACGGTTAATTTCATTTGTTCCTTCAAAAATTCGGTTAATACGTGAATCACGGTATGCTCTTGCAATTTCATACTCTTCCATGAAGCCGTAACCGCCATGTAACTGAACGCCTTCGTCCACTACATAATCAAGAACTTCTGTATTGAAAAACTTTCCTAGCGAACACTCAATTGCATATTCAGCAATCGAAGCTGCCACCGCATGCCCGTTCTTTGCCTCTTCTTCAGATAATTTGCTCATTCGTTCTTCAAATAAGCCAACAGTACGGTAAATGGAGCTTTCAGCTGCATACACCTTAGAAGCCATCGTTGATAATTTTTCCTTTGTTAAATTGAAAGATGAAATCTGTGTCTTAAATTGCTGACGTTGATTTGTATATGGGATCGTGATTTCCATAGCACGCTTAGATGCTCCTAAAGCACCAAGACCTAACTTATAACGGCCAATGTTTAAAATATTGAATGCGATCACATGACCGCGGCCAATTTCACCAAGCAAGTTCTCTGCTGGAACTTCTGCATCTTGAAGAATCAATGTACGCGTAGATGAACTCTTGATACCCATTTTATCTTCCTCGGCACCCGTTGAAACACCTGGGAAATCTCTTTCAACAATAAATGCAGAGAATTTATCGCCATCAATTTTAGCGTATACAACGAATACATCTGCGAATCCAGAGTTTGTAATCCATTGCTTCTCACCGTTCAGCACATAATGTGTACCAGCTTCATTTAATTTCGCAGTTGTTTTTGCACCAAGTGCGTCAGAACCCGAACTTGGTTCTGTTAAGGCATAAGCTGCAATCTTATCCCCAACAGCCAATTCCGGAAGATACTTCTGCTTCTGATTTTCGTTACCGAATAATACGATCGGAAGTGATCCAATACCGACATGAGCACCATGTGTAATCGCAAATCCGCCAGCGATTGACATTTTTTCAGAAATCAATGCGGAACTGATTTTATCAAGACCTAAGCCGCCAAATTCTTCAGGAACGTCTGCCCCTAGAAGGCCAAGCTCCCCAGCCTGCTTCAATAATTTAACAGAGCGATCGAACTCATGCTTTTCTAAATAAGGTACTTCTGGCAACACTTCATTAATAACGAAGTCTTCAGATGTTTTAGCAATCATTTTTTGCTCATCGTTATAATCCTCTGGTGTGAAGACTTGATCGTACGTTACTTCCTCTATTAAAAAACTTCCACCTTTAACTAACTTTTCAGTTTCATTTGCCATTTTCATTTCCTCCAATCTATTGATAGGGAGCGATATACTCCCTGTTTTTTTCGAATCAAGCTTTTCCTATAGCAGTTCAAAAACTCCTGCAGCACCCATTCCGCCGCCAATGCACATCGTTACAACACCAAACTGTTGATTACGTCTCTTCATCTCATGTATCAAAGTTAGCGTTAGTTTTGCTCCTGTACAGCCTAGCGGATGTCCTAGAGCAATTGCGCCGCCGTTTACATTGACTTTTTCTTCATCTAAACCAAGTTCCCTGATTACTTGAAGAGATTGGGAAGCAAATGCCTCATTTAGTTCAAATAATCCGATATCTGATAGCTCTAATCCTGCTAATTTTAACGCCTTAGGTATCGCTACGATTGGACCGATTCCCATCACTTCTGGAGGAACTCCTCCTACAGCGAATGACCTGAATTTTGCCATTGGTGCGAGTCCCAGCGAATCGGCTTTCTCACGATCCATGACCATGACAGCTGCTGCTCCATCACTTGTTTGTGAAGAGTTTCCCGCTGTGACAGACCCCGTTACTGAAAAAGCCGGACGTAGTTTTGCAAGTGTTTCTACCGTTGAATCAGCACGGACTCCTTCATCTTGGCTAAACTGAAAATTCTTTTCGATCAATTTGTTGTTGGCCCCTACAGATCTTAACGTCACATCAACTGGGACAATCTCATCGACAAACTTTCCTTCAGCAATCGCTCTTGCTGCTTTTTGATGACTGCGAACCGCAAAAGCATCTTGATCTTCACGTGATACGCCATATTTCTTTGCAACTTCTTCTGCTGTATGACCCATTCCCATATAGTATTGCGGTGCCGTTTCTGCGAGCTTTGAATTCGGTCTAAGCACATGCCCCATCATTGGGACCATGCTCATAGATTCTGCTCCGCCGGCAATAATCGTATCAGCATGGCCGATCATAATTCTTTCTGCAGCATAAGCAATTGATTGCAGCCCGGAAGAACAATAGCGATTGATTGTAATTGCTGGGACCGTATCTGGGAGGCCAGCCAGTGCACCAATGTTACGCGCCATATTAAGTCCTTGCTCCGCCTCAGGCATCGCACAGCCGATAATGAGGTCATCAATATTTCCCTCATAATTTCCAGCACGCTTCAATGTTTCCTTAACCACCAACGCTCCCAAATCATCAGGCCTTGTCTGTGCAAGGGATCCTTTTTTCGCTTTTCCTACCGGGGTGCGGGCTCCTGCCACTATAACCGCTTCTCTCATTTCATTCCCTCTCTTTCTAGAGGTGGGAATTCAGTAGTTAGATTAAAATCAGTCAACGAAATTGCCGATATCTTTTCAACCACTCTATTCCCACCATCGATTTGTAAACAGTTTTATATATCTATTATTCTATTAATTTCGTAATGGTTTTCCTTTTAAAAGCATATGCTGCATTCGCTGCTGTGATTTCGGATGGGCAACTAAGCTTAGGAATGCCTCTCTTTCAAGATCAAGCAAGTACTCTTCATCTACCTTTGTACCGTATGGCACTTTTCCGCCGGCAATTACATATGCAAGTTTTTTAGCAATATGCAGGTCATGCTCTGAAATATAGCCAGAATCAAACATCGCCTGAGCGCCTAGCAATAAAGTTGCATATCCTGGTTCACCTGCAACAGGAACTTTCCTGCGCAGCGGCGGGCGGTAGCCTTTATCGGCTAATGACAGTACTGCTTGCTTCGCATCATAGATTAGATGATCTGCATTCATACTAATGCCGTCCGCATTGTCTAAGAAATTGTTTTCACGCGCTTCTTCGCCGGAAGTAGACACTTTCGCCATCGCAACCGTTTCAAACACTTTATTTGCAATGTTCTGCAAGTCAAACTGTACTCCGTTTGGAAGGTTTTCAAGATGCTTCATATAAAGCTCTTTATTTCCGCCTCCTCCAGGAATTAAGCCAACACCCACTTCAACGAGTCCCATATACGTTTCCGATGAAGCTTGAACATGAGCCGCAGGCAGGCAAACTTCTGCACCGCCGCCTAGTGTCATTCCAAATGGCGCAGCGACAACCGGCTTTTTGCTGTATTTAATTTTCATGGAAGCTTGCTGGAATTGGCGAACGACCATATCCAGTTCAAAAATATTGTCATCTTGAGCTTCCATTAAAATCATTCCAAGGTTAGCACCGACACAGAAGTTTTTCCCTTGGTTGCCGATAACAAGACCTTTATAGTTCTTTTCTACTTCTTCAATCGCAAAATTGATCATCTGCAGAATATCAAGACCGATCGCATTGCTTTTCGAATGAAACTCTAGAAGCGCAACCCCGTCGCCAATGTCGATTAAGCTTGCACCGGAATTCTTTTTAATGACACCGTTTTGCTTCTTAATCTTGCTTAAGTTAATGTTCTTTGGATTTTCATGGATTCTGACGTACTCTCCATTACAATAGAAATAGCGTTCTTCGTTCTCTTCCTTATAGAAAGAGGTGATCCCATTTGAGAGCATTTCTCTTACCCATTTTGGAACGGTTAAACCTTGTTCTTCCATTAACTGAACTGATTTTTCAACCCCAATGGCATCCCATGCTTCAAATGGCCCTTGCTGCCAGCCAAAGCCCCATTTCATCGCATTGTCGATTGAGACAATATCATCCGCGATGCTGCCTAATAACTCTGCAGAATATACGAAAACCGGACTTAGCGTTTTCCATAACAGCTCTCCTGCACGGTCATTTGCATAAATAAGCGTTTTCAATTTATTGTCTAATCCTTTTACCTGTTTGCTCATCTCAACAGATGGAGCTTGCAGCTTTTTACGAGGACCATATTCTAATGTTTCAGGGTCAAGCTCTAAGATTTCTTTTCCTTTTTTCACGAAAAAGCCTTGACCAGACTTACTGCCAATCCAGCCGTTTCCAATCATCTTTTGAATAAAGGATGGAATTTCAAAGACCGTCTTTTCTTCGCCATCTACTTGGTCATAGACGTTCTTGGCAACATGAGCAAATGTATCAAGTCCTACGACATCAAGCGTTCTAAATGTCGCACTGCTGGCACGGCCAATTAACGGACCAGTCACCGAGTCAACTTCTCCGACACTATATCCGCCTGCGAGCATTTCCCGTACCGTAACAAGCAATCCGTATGTTCCAATGCGGTTGGCGATAAAGTTTGGTGTATCCTTCGCTTCAACAACTCCCTTGCCAAGCACATCTTCCCCAAATGTTTTCATAAAGGTAAGTACTTCCGGTGCAGTATGTTGAGTAGGAATAACTTCAAGTAGCTTTAAGTAACGCGGCGGGTTGAAAAAATGCGTTCCCAGGAAATGCTTTTGAAAATCCTCTGATCTGCCTTCCGCCATTGCTTCGACTGAAATCCCTGATGTATTTGAGCTGATAATGCTTCCAGGCTTGCGGTGTTGGTCGACTTTTTCAAAAATTTGTTGTTTGATCGCTAAGTTTTCTACAACAACCTCGATCACCCAGTCAACATCACTTAAACGTTCTATATCATCTTCAAAGTTTCCAGCCTCTATTAAGGCAAGATTCTTTTTGGCTGTTAACGGTGCTGGCTTTTGTTTTAAAAGCTTTTGAAGTGCTTCCGAACTAATGCGGTTGCGAACCTGCTTATCTTCAAGGGTAAGTCCCTTCTTTTTTTCTACTTCAGTTAATTCACGAGGTACAATGTCCAATAGCAAGGTTTGAATACCTATGTTTGCTAGATGAGCTGCAATCCCCGAACCCATTACTCCAGATCCTAGAACGGCTGCTTTTTTTATTTGCTGGATCAATTACGTTTCCCCCTTATCATCACTTGAATGAAGCCTCATTCATTTTTTGCTTAAAAAAAATGTAAATGAGTTTCTGTTATTTTTATAATAAAGTAATTCTTAAATTTTCGCAATATTAAGATGCGTAATTTTATCTTTTTTTTGAAATTTTCATCTTTTATGTTCCGTCATCATTAGGGGAATGATAGTGGGAGTGTCATGTTAGTAACCAATGGGAGGTGAAAGCTATGGGTAAAACAAAGAAAAACCCATCTAAAGCTGGCGTAAGTGCAGCAAGTGTACAAGGTGATGCAGGACCAACTGTCGAAAGAGATGGCGGCGGCAAACGTAACAGTCAGAATAACCAGTATAAACGCTAATTAGAGTGGAGGAAACAGGCTGAAACAGATTCAGCCTGTTTTTGGTTACCTCTTATTCGGACTTGCTTACTGCCTCATAGCCTCTTTTGACTACCGACCCATGTCACTTTTGAGGCCGTCTTGCTACTTTTTTACAATCCCCTTAATTACAAATGCAACATTTGCAGGACGTTCAGCCAGGCGGCGCATAAAGTATCCATACCAGTCGGTTCCATATGGGACATAGACGCGCATTCGATAGCCTTCGCGCACCAAATTCAATTGAAGTTCGGGGCGGATTCCGTATAGCATCTGAAACTCAAACAGATCCTTTGAAACTTGATGATCCGAAACAAGCTGCTTCGTATATTCAATAATCTTCTCATCATGGGTAGCGATGGCTGTATAATTTCCATTCAATAAATGCATCTTGATGATTTCTTTAAAATTCTTATCGACATCATTTTTATCAGGATAAGCTACTTTTTCCGACTCTTTATAAGCCCCTTTCACAAGGCGTAAATTTGGTTTATATGGCTGTAAATCCTCTAAATCGGAAACCGTTCGATACAAATATGCCTGCAGAACCGTTCCGACCTGATCATAGCGTGATTTTAATTCTTTAAAAATAGCAAGCGTCTTTGCACAGCGAGAATAATCCTCCATATCAATCGTTACAAACACTTGATGCTTTTCCGCAGCTTCTAAAATTCTCTTCATATTCTGCATAACGGCCTGTTCTGAAATATCTAGACCCAGCGAAGTTAGTTTTAAAGAAAGCTGTGAATTCACGTCACTTGTACTGATCGCTTCTATCGCCCTTATTAAATGCCTCGCTACTTCCTCCGCTTCTTTTTCGTCATCAATAAACTCTCCCAAATAATCGAGAGTTACATCCAAGCCATTGCGGTTTAACTCCTTTATGACTTTGACAGCATGCTCCACTGATTCACCGGCAACAAAACGAGAGGCTCCAAACTGCAATCCATACTTTTTGGCTAATTTCGTTAACATCCTATTTCTTGATAAAAATAAGAAAAAACTTCGTAATAGCTGTTCCATGGTGCCACCTCCCCACTATAACTATATAAAAGAAAAAGGCACAGAATGCATTAAAGATAAAGATATATTAGATTAAGAGATGACAAATTTATTGGATACAAAAAAATGCGGCTGTCCTAGTTGGACAATCGCATTTCTCCACAGTATTCAGTTTTTCTAACTATCTGCATAGGACAAATCATTCAAGAAGTTGAATGTCATCGCCTGCAAAAATTTCACCTGTTTTGATCACAGAAGCATACACGCCAAAGTGATTTTGTCTTTCCTTAGCAATTGTTTTCAGCAAACTTGGATCTTTTGCTGCATTATCGGGATCAACTGTTGTAATCATACACCTTTTACAATGACTTTTTACCTGAAGTTCTACTTCACTGCCAATTTTAATCTTTCTCCCAAACCATGTTTCTTCTATAAACGGAATTTTTTCCTTTAACGAGATAATGATATTTGGGCGAAAACGCCTATGGTCAACCTCGGTTTTCCCCCATAGTTCTTTCAATTTTTCCAACGAAGCATCGGATACAAGTTGAATATGCTCAACTGCAATAGGTCCAATAGGTACATGTGATGGAGGGTATTCAATCGTCGTAATTTTCCGTTTCGATTTGTTTTCCAATTCTTTTATCAATTCTTCATCTTCCCACTCAAAAACCTTTCCTTCAGGTGTAATGACTTCTGTTCTTGGATATACATTTACTGTATCTTCACCTGCAAATCTTGCACTGTAACGAACCATTTCTTGGAACCTTGTGATAGTTAAGAATTCTCCATTGTTTGTTTCATCCACATAAGCATGACTGCGATCACCATATAAACCATAATCCATAATTTTTGTTTTTTCTACACTTTCACCGCGAAGGGATTTGACTGGATGACGAACGATTTCTTTGATCTGACCAATTAACATGAATTTCACTCCTCCCCCTAATTAAAACCTTCCGTAATTAACAATAGCCTGCACATCTCTAATTATGATGAAAAAAAGGACCTGTCGAAAGCAGGTCCTTCTATTGTTGGTTATATCTATATTTAGAACTACTCTTCATCTATTAAGTCTTCAATAGAATCAATTTCCGTATAAGCAGGAACAACCAGTCCATTTCGAGTACCAGTCAGGTTAACCCCGAGGTCCTCAAAATCTTCTTTATATTCTTCATAGTATGCAGCATGTGTTGTCGGCAGCCATGCACCTACCATTGCATCCGCACTTCCATCCGCAACACTCGCCCACATTGGTCCAGCATCGACTTGAATTAAATTCACAGTATAATCTAATTTATTTTCCAATACATATTTCACAACATTGGAACTAGCAATCACATCAGACCAAGCCACATACGTCACTTTTACTTCAGCTCCGTTTCCAGGCTCTACCCCTTCAATCCAAGTATTTACTAAGTCCTCATTGCTTTCAACCCATTCTTTTGCTGCTTCTTGCCCTTCTAGACCGCTTTCAATTTTCACCATGACGTCTTGAAGATGCTCCGGTTCCCATTGAAATTGATCAAAGAATGTATACGCACCAGGCAGATCTTCCTTAAGACCTTGGCGAACAATCGTGTTGATATCTTCTTCACCGCCAAACGCCCCTTTTGGATCTTCGAGCATTTTCAGATCAAATTCAGAAAATTTCCAGTGTGGAATCCAGCCTGTTACGATAATAGGTTCTTCCGCGTCATAAGCTTTTTTCAATGCTGCAGTCATAGCAGCACCGGATCCTTCCGATACTTCCCATTTTTCGTCAAGACCATACTCTGGCAGTACTTTATTGATGGTCATATCCATAAGACCAGCCCCTGGGTCAATTCCGACAATTTGATAATCGAGTTGTTCACCTATAGAAGTACTTTCACTGGTTGTTTCTTCGCTTCCACCACAAGCTGTTAGGCCTATTGATAAAGCTAATGCTGATGTAACTCCGAAAATTCTTTTAAACAAAATACATTTCCCCCTTTTATATATACGACTCCTTGTACAGTACTCCTTTAACCGGGATACTCCGCATACTAAAAGAACTTGTTGTACAAGAAAGTCGAAAGTTCACATCCTCCTCTGCCAAACTGCATCATAAAAATACTTTAGCGATATAATATAGTAAATACATAGAACTACTATGTTTTATTACAAGTAACTTTTATTCAATCCCCTCTTTCTCTGTTAGAGATTGCAAGTTACTCCTTTCGAACTTTTAATCAATGTTCTTTTCTAGGCACGATTTCAAAGATTTTGCCTGACTCCAAGCAATCGATAAAGCGCTCAATCCAATCATAATAATTCAAGGCATTTTGAAGCTTCATAAGATCAGCTTTTGCCTCAGCACGGACTTCCTCATCGGTATCTTCAGATGCAACCAGCTTATTTAGTTCGGTCATGGACTTTTCAATAGCCAAGATATTACGCGCTATACCGTATCTCCATTTAATATTGAAATAATCTGTGAAGGATTGATACCAGTCTTCCTCAACTTTGTATAGATCCTTCCTAATCCCTTTTTTCCAAACTTTTTCAACCATTTTCAGCTCTAATAAGTGCCTAACTGAAGTACTCATAGAAGTTTTGCTCATGCCAAGTTCTTCTTTCATATCATCAAGAGTCATCGGTTCATCATGGAAATAAAGCATTCCATATAATCTGCCTATAGAATCTGTGACTCCGTACAGATTCATATTCTGAGCCATTGTTTCAATAACACGCTCCCGGGCTTGATCCAGTTGTTCTTTTCCATTCATGTACTATTTCACATCCATAACTTAATTGAATTAAGTTCCCTTCACATATCTTAAAATTTAGTTTATCCCGTAATAAGGATACTTAACTTGCTATCGCATGAATTAATTTATACACTACCATCTTTTCTAGGAATGTAAAGAATGACCTTTTATAGGAAAAGGAAGGATATGCTAGGAATTTTAAGAATACTTAACATTCTGTTCGTACAGTTTTTACTGTACAAACAATACGCCGGAATATGACGTATTCTCGACTTTGCTCATTTTTTCCTCTAGTTCTACAATTAAGAAGTCCTTAAAACGGGAAAGTAGCCCAAATCACAACAGTAAATTATGCAATATTGCCTTCTTTCGGTGAGAAAAGTACTAGTTTTTATTTGGGCTTTAAGATAAGAGGTGAAAGAATGAATGAAGGAAATGTGAAAATCACCGTTAAAAATGTAACGAAGATTTTCGGGAAAAATACTAAAAAAGCCTTGCAGCTTTTAAAGGAAGGAAAGTCAAAAGGAGAAATCCTTGAAAAAACCGGTGCAACGATCGGGATAAATCAGGCTTCTTTTGATGTGTACAATGGTGAAATCTTTGTCATCATGGGGTTATCCGGAAGTGGTAAGTCAACACTAGTGCGTACACTTAATCGATTGATTGATCCAACGATTGGAGAAATCCTCATTGATGGCAATGATATTACAAAAATGAAGAAAGACGCACTGATTCAAGTGCGCCGCAAGAAAATCAGCATGGTTTTCCAAAACTTTGCGTTGCTTCCACATAAGACTATTCTTGAAAATACGGAATATGGCTTAGAAATTCAAGGAATTGACAAGGAAAAACGCAAGCAGCAAGCGTTAAATTCCCTGAAATTAGTCGGACTTGAAGGATATGAACATCAGTATCCAAAACAGCTCAGCGGAGGAATGCAGCAGCGCGTCGGATTAGCAAGGGCGTTAGCGAGCGATACCGATATTCTTTTAATGGATGAAGCGTTTAGTGCACTTGATCCATTAATCCGTAAAGATATGCAGGATGAACTGATAGACCTTCAGGCTTCGATGGAAAAAACAATCGTTTTCATCACGCATGACTTGGATGAAGCTCTTCGCATCGGCGACCGCATCGCTTTGATGAAAGATGGAGAGATTGTTCAAATCGGTACGCCGGAAGAAATTCTCATGAATCCATCCAACCAATATGTTGAGAGATTCGTAGAGGATGTAGATCTATCGAAGGTTCTAACAGCAAGCCATGTCATGAAACGAGCTGAAACAGTTCAAATTGATAAAGGGCCGCGCGTTGCTTTACAAATGATGAAGGAATTAGGGATCTCAAGTATCTATGCCGTCGATAAGAAAAAGAAACTTCTCGGTGCGGTTACAGCAGCAGACGCAAGAAAAGCCGCTGAAGCTGGGCAATCATTACAAGATATTCTCGATCGGGATGTACAAAAAGTCAGCAGTGATACATTGCTATTTGATTTATTTGATAGCGTCTCGACTGCCTCCATTCCTGTAGCAGTCGTTGATGAAAATGACAAGCTTTTAGGAATTCTTGTAAGAGGGGCCGTCATTGGTGCACTTGCAGGGAATAATGAAGTCATTAATGTTTTAGAGAAAGCCAAAACTGAAGTAGCTGCAGATCAATCTGAAAAGGAGGGGAGTAACTAATGGAGGGCTTATTACCAAAACTTCCGCTTGCTGATTGGATTGATAGTTTTGTAGATTGGTTGACGGTCACATTTGCCTTTTTATTTGACGGTATCACCGTTTCGTTAGAAGGAGTTGTGGAAGGGCTATTCGCTGTCCTGGAGATCATACCTTCCTATATTCTTCTAATCCTCATTGGTTTGTTAGCTTGGAAGTTATCATCGAAAGGAATTGCTCTATTCGCTGTCATAGGTTTGTTTTTAATTGATAATCTTGGCTACTGGGAAGCCATGCTAGAAACATTGTCATTAGTATTAACAGCAGTCATCATTACTGTGGTTATTGGAATACCGATGGGGATTTGGGCATCGCAGAAAACCGTTGTCAAACAAATTCTCACACCTATATTGGACTTTATGCAGACGATGCCGGCATTTGTTTACTTAATTCCTGCTATTTTCTTCTTTAGCATCGGTGTTGTCCCAGGGGTTGTATCTTCTGTCATCTTTGCTGTACCGCCAACGATCAGATTGACGATCTTAGGTATTCAGCAGGTCCCTACTGACATTATTGAAGCAACAGAAGCATTTGGTTCCACAACACGCCAAAGGTTATTAAAAGTTCAGCTGCCACTGGCCATGCCAACCATTATGGCAGGTATTAACCAGAGCATCATGCTTTCATTATCAATGGTTGTTATTGCATCGATGGTAGGTGCGCCTGGTCTTGGTGCTGACGTGTATCGAGCAGTCACACAGATTCAAATCGGAAGAGGTTTTGAGGCTGGTCTAGCCATTGTCGTCATGGCGATTATCCTAGACCGGATTACACAAAATGTTGGAATTAGAAAACAAGGAGGAAACTAATCATGAAAAAAACATGGCTGTCTTTTTTAATGGCACCTGCACTAGCATTCGGACTTGCAGCTTGCGGGTCAGATGAAGCAGGAAATACAAATGAGGAAGAAAACAATAACAGCGGCGGTACTGAAACAGAAGCTTCTATCGGTGAGCAGGTTGATTATGAAATCATCGGAATCGACCCAGGCGCTGGTATCATGAAAGCAACTGCCAATGTACTTGAAGAATATGAACTTGAGGATTGGACATTGGTTGAGGGTTCTGGTGCAGCAATGACAGCTGCCTTGAAAAAGGCCTATAACAAAGAAGAACCTGTTATCGTTACAGGCTGGAGCCCACACTGGAAGTTCTCTAAATTTGATCTGAAATATTTAGAAGATCCAAAAGGTACTTATGGTGAAGAAGAAAATATCCATTCAATTGCACGTAATGGCCTTGCTGAAGATCATCCATCTGCACACCAAGTGCTTGATAATTTCTATTGGGATGAAGCAGATATGAACGATGTTATGGTTCAAATTACTGATGGTGAAGATCCAGAGAAAGCTGCTCGTGCATGGGTAGATGCTAATCCAGATAAGGTAGCAGAATGGACTGAAGGCGTTGAAAAGGTCGACGGTGATGAAATCAAAATCGGTTATGTAGCATGGGATACTGAAATTGCCAGCACGAATGTTGTCGGCCAGGTGTTAACGGATTTAGGTTATGATGTAACACTTAGCCAAGTAGAAGCAGGCCCAATGTGGGCTGGTGTTGCTGACGGAAGCTTGGATGCTCATATTGCTGGATGGCTTCCATTAACACATGCTGACTACTACTCAGAATTCGAAGGAGATTTCGAAGACCTTGGTGCTAACTTAGAAGGAACTAAAATTGGTCTCGTTGTACCTTCATATGTAGAAATTGATTCTATTGAAGACTTGAAATAATAATCATATTAATAAAGAAAAGCCGTTTTGACTCTATGTCAAACGGCTTTTCTTTATTTCTTAGACTGACGATGCTGTTCATTCAGCTCCTTGATTTCAAGGATCAATTCCTTCATTTCCTCTTTTGCATCTGGATATAACTCATTCCAATGCTTAGCTAATGGCGGCATTGATTTACTTACATACGTATACATTGCCCAAATCTTCACCTTTTCCGTTAATTCCGGTGTCGAATCACCTACAAGCAATTCAGTATATTTAGTCATTAGCGCCTCAAATTGTTCACGAAAAGAATCATTCATTCATACATCCCCCTTTCATGTCATGTTACATGTTTTCGGGCAGGTTTTACAGTGTCTCGATTCACCCTCCAATAAATAATGAAAACAACAGGTTTTTCTAATCCGTACTTCATTATTTTTTTCAGTAAAAAACTTACGAAGCGGATTGCTATGTCTCTCTCCAAAAAGAGTACTTGGTGCTTCATGAATGAGAAAGTCAAAATCTGCTCCTGCTCTTGCTGCTGCTTCCTTATTCTCGGACTTCAGAAGGATCGATTCATAAAGCCAAAAAATATAAATCGCGATATTTTCCCATAGAATATGTTTGGATTGCTTTGTAACCTTTGAGATGAGGTCAAGGAGGACAGCCATATGATCTGCAAAAAAATCACGAATCGCCGCCTCAACCCATTTCTTCCGATCTAAGCTTACTGATTCAAAGCTTTGATCTTGGAGAAAAAACTTTGGCAGCCAAACTTGATCGTCATCACTTGTTATGAGAAATATATGCCGAAACGAAGGGTTTAATCTTTTATTCCAAGCACTTACTCCATATAAATATATGACGGCTAAAAACGCATATCTTTTTACAAACATTGAAGCCGTGACTCTTATATTCGGCGATCCTATTTCGCCGCTTAATGTGTTTAAATATTGATTTAGGTTTTCTTCCGTGAATAGTTTAGAAACAGAAAGAACTTGGTTTCCCGCATCCTCTTCCGCTGTGAAGCGAAACTGCCTCAATTGATTGATTTCTTCTTTACTAAGAACGTCAGCCATTTCCAACTTCAGCCCTTTTTATTATACATCTTCCCTTACCATAAGGGATGCAAAGCGGGGTACCGAATAAAGGATCAATTGTCACTTCACATTCCATATCAAAAACATTTTTGACCAAATTGCAATTGATAACATGTTCTGGTTTGCCTTGTGCATGGATCTTCTGATTCTTAATGGCGACAATATTATGAGCATATCGACAGGCTAAATTGAGATCGTGCAATACCATAACGATTGTTCTATTTTCCTTTTCATTCAGTTCGAAAAGTAGATCCAGTATCTCAATTTGATGTGTCATATCAAGATAGGTGGTAGGCTCATCAAGGAGAATGATATCTGTATCTTGAGCAAGAGTCATGGCGATCCAGGCCCTTTGCCGCTGTCCTCCAGATAATGAATCCACTGTGCGGTCCTTTAAATCTTGAATCCCAGTGGCTTTCAATGCACGATTTACCTTTTCCTCATCCTCCTCTGTCCACTGCTTCAGCCAAGTTTGATAAGGATAACGACCTTGCTTAACTAGCTGCATTACGGTTAGACCTTCTGGGGCTAACGGTGATTGCGGAAGAATCGCCATTCTCTTGGCAATATCCTTTGTTGACATTTTTGCCATTGCGCTTCCCTCTAATAACACGGCCCCTGTTCTCGGCTTTAACAGCCTTGCAATGGAACGAAGCAGTGTTGATTTTCCACAGCCATTCCCACCGATAAAGACCGTGATCTCACCTTTCGGAATCCTCAAATCTAATTCATTGATGATAATCGTATCTCCATATGTAAGCGTGAGATTTTTCGTTTCAATTGCATCTGCCATTCAACTCTCTCCCCCTTCTATTATGTGTTATGAATTCCTTGTTTTAAAAAGCAGATAAATAAAATAAGGAGCTCCTATTCCTGCCGTAAATACCCCCGCCGGAATTTCTAATGGAGAGAACAATGTCCGTCCGACCAAATCTGCCGTCATGACAAGAATCCCGCCAATTAGAGCAGACACCGGCAATAATGCTCCGAACGATGAACCAACAAGCCTTCTAGCCATATGTGGTGCCATCAAGCCAACAAATCCAATTCCTCCAGCAAAAGCAACAGCACTTCCTATCAATGCAGTACTGACCATTAAGAGCGTGAAACGCTGTTTTTGCACGTTTCCGCCGACTCCTGTTGCAATTTCATCACCCAGCTCCTGAATGTTCATTTTTCGTGCCATCGCAAATGCAATAGCAGCAAGAACCATTGTCAATGGAACAAGTACTGTCACATTTGCCCAAGTCGAACCATGTACGGTTCCTGTTATCCAAATATTCGCCTGACTTGCCCGATGTATGGGTCCTAAAATCATCATTAATGTTGTCAGTGCCTTCATAAGGGTAGAGATGCCGATCCCGATTAAGACAAGACGAATAGGTGTCACTCCATTTTTCCATGATAAAGCATATACAAATATAGCTATGATAGCAGCTCCGATAAAAGCCGTTAACGGCATCCATTTTATACTAACGGTTAAAGCGTTATTGTCATTACTAAAAAATGCTAGAAAGCCTACTACAGCCACCGCTGCCCCGCCTGTAATACCGAGAATATCAGGAGAGGCCAAGGGATTGCGAATCATACCTTGGAGAATGGCTCCAGCCACGGCAAGAGAGATCCCCACAGCAAGGGAAACGATGATCCTCGGCAGACGAAAAGACGTGACTACGAGCTTCTCCATGTCCGTTCCTCCGCCAAAAAACACATGCAGTACTGTCAGCGGATCAATCTTCATTTCTCCCAGCCCTGTGCTTAAAATGAAAACAGCTGCTGTAATTAGTATCATAATCAACAGAACTCTTACAGCTCGTTTATCAATTAAGAAAGAAATTTTTCCGTTTAAAAGTCGAAATCCTTTAAAATCATTCATTTTGCATTGAACCCCCTTCTTGCGATGTAAATAAAGAATGGAGTTCCTATTATAGCTGTCATCACACCTACAGGTACTTCTTGAGGCATAATGACATAACGAGCTAAAATATCGGCAAGCAGTAATAAAATTCCTCCTAAGAGACCTGAGATCGGTATGACCCAGCGATGGTCAATGCCTACTATCGCTCTTGCCACGTGTGGAATAACAATACCAATAAACCCAATAGGTCCAGCTATCGCAACAGCTCCACCAGATAGGAGGATAATCACTATTCCGGCTCCAATTTTTAGCATCACTGTATTTAACCCTAGACCTTTTGCTACATCGTCCCCCATTGAAAGCACATTCATTTTGGAAGATATCAAGAAAGCAATGCCCCATCCTGCTATCAAATAAGGCAGTACAGATAGAAGGATTTCTAACTTTCTTCCTTGAACAGACCCTGCAAGCCAAAAGAGGACCTGCTCTAATGCTGCTTCATCTATTACCAGGAAACCTTGTGTAAAGGATGCAAACATCGCCGCCATCGCTGCCCCAGCTAATGTCAACTTAATCGGTGTTAATCCTTCTCTGCCAACTGAACCAATTATATAGACACCAATGGCAGCTGCAGCAGCCCCTGCGAACGCAATCCAAGCAATCGCTTGCAGGTCTCCTATTGAAAATAAAGTTACAGCAATGACCACAGCAAACCCAGCACCCGCATTTACACCAAATATATCTGGAGATGCAAGCGGATTTTTCGTTAATGTTTGCATAAGAACCCCTGCAATCGCTAAACTACACCCCACTGCCGCAGCAATTAAAGCTCTTGGCAGCCGAACAGTCGTAATAACTAGGTGCTCGTTTGATCCATTGTTATGTTGAAAGGCATTTAAAGCCATTTTCCAGGTCGTGTCTGTGTATCCGTATATAATGCTTGCACAAATAAATAATAGTAATAAGATAATTGCGATGATGAGGCCAAGAACCTTTTGACCATTGTTTTTTAAAAGCATAAGAAAAACCTTTCTTCTCTTTAATTATTGTGATTAGTTTTAGTGTATTGTACGACTATTATGCTGTCAATGACTTTGATAATCATTTTCAATTAATCATTGACAATCTCATTATACCGTTTTATGATAGTGACAACTGATAATGATTATCATTAACACAAATAGGAGGAACATGATGAAATCACTTCGATCTTTACTATCTATCTTATCAATTATGCTTGTCTTCATTCTTGCTGCTTGCGGCGGAACCGAAGAAGAAAAAACAACAGAAACACAGGATGATAATACACAAACTGAAGATACTAGCTATACGGTTGAACACGCCATGGGGACAACTACCATTGATAAAACGCCAGAAAAAGTGGTTGTTTTAACAAACGAAGGAACGGAGGCCCTTCTCGCTCTAGGAGTGACTCCAGTTGGTGCAGTCCAATCTTGGACTGGCGACCCTTGGTATGAGCATATTGCCGATGATATGAAAAATGTAGAAGTAGTCGGGCTTGAAAGTGAAGTTAATTTAGAAGCAATTGCTGCCCTGGAGCCAGACTTAATTATTGGAAATAAAATGCGACAAGAAGATATTTATGAGCACTTGAATGCTATTGCACCTACTGTTTTTGCAGAAGATTTGCGCGGAAACTGGAAAATTAACTTTGAACTATACGCAAAAGCTGTAAACAAGGAGGAGAAAGGCAAAGAAGTCCTTGATGCATATAGTACAAGAATCGCTGATTTACAAGAAAAGCTAGGCGATAAATTAAATATGAAAGTTTCAATGGTTCGCTTCATGGCCGGAGACGTTCGTATCTATCAAAAAGACTCCTTCTCTGGAGTGATTTTAGATGAAATTGGGTTTGCAAGACCCGAAAGCCAGGATGTCGATGAATTTGCCATTAAAGGGGCAACAAAAGAACAGGTACCGTTAATGGATGGCGACATTCTCTTCTACTTTACGTATGAAACCGGTGATGGAGAAGCAACACAGTTAGAAAAGGAATGGCTTGAGGATCCTTTATTCCAAAACCTCGAAGTTGCGAAAAAAGGTGAAGTTCACAAGGTGAACGATGCCATCTGGAATACGGCTGGCGGTGTAATTGCTGCTAATTTAATGTTAGATGATATCGAGAATACTTTCTTAAAATAGATATTAGCTTCATTTTCCCCCTCTTTTAAATGAAGCTAAGCCCCCTATAAAAAAAACTCACAAAAGCTGTGAGTTTTTTTTATTCCATCTTCCTACTCATAATATAACTAATCCGGATAAAGCTGCCAAAAGCGGTAATAATAAACCTTAGTCATTGAAGGTAAGGGTGATGGCATTCATGAAGTTTCCATTTTTGAAGAAAAAAAATGATAGAGAAGAAATCAAAAAGGCACTGTCCAAATCAAAAGATTATACAACTGTCACATATTTAAATAAAAAAACGAATGTTACTTTTTGTTTAACATTTATGAGCACTCTTGTAGACGAAAAAATCATTAATGATAACGCCCTTCCTCCTTTGTTAGAAGGAGACTTCTATAGATTAGAGGATACAAAAAACATCCTGCCTCTATCAGATGTTCAAGTGACAGAAGAAACAGATAAGCTGGAACAGAAGCTATTTAATGGGTATGTATTATTAACGATGCAAGGTATAGAAAATAAGTTTTGCTTCTTTTCTGCTCAAAAGGAAGTCTCAAGAAACGTAAGTGTTCCTGAAGTAGAATTTAACGTAATCGGGCCGAAGGAAGCATTTGTTGAGTCAATAGATCAAAATTTAAATTTAATTCGTAAAAGGCTTCCTATAAAAGAATTAATCATTGAGGAACAGAAAGTTGGAAAGCTTTCAAAAACAACAGTGGCTATTCTTTATATCGATGGAATTACCAATACGGAAAATGTGAACACCGTAAGACAGAGGATTAGCGATATAGAGTTTGATGCTATTACGGACAGCTCGTATATCGTCCAAATGATTTCTGATAATCAACATTCACCATTTCCACAGCTTCTTGATACAGAAAGACCAGACCGTGTTGCTGCAATTTTAGCAGAGGGAAAAGTAGCGATTATTGTTGATGGTTCCCCCCATGCTTTAATTACACCAACCACATTGGTAGAGTTTTTTAGTTCCTTTGAGGACTATTTCTTAAACTGGATTCTTTCATCTTTTTTACGTTTAGTTCGTATATTTGCCGTTACGTTCTCTGTTTTGGTTACACCTGTCTATGTAGCCACATTAAGTTATCATTACGAATTAATACCTCAGGACCTTTTGGGGCTCTTGGTTACTTCTAGAAGACAGATTCCCTTTCCGCCAATTCTAGAAGCACTTTTTCTAGAGCTTACCATTGAGCTCCTCAGAGAGGCGGGAGCACGACTGCCAACTAAGGTCGGACAAACAATTGGTATCGTGGGTGGTATCGTACTTGGAACAGCGAGTGTTGAGGCAGGTCTGACTAGTAACGTTTTATTAATATTTGTTGCTTTAGCAGCTCTTGCTTCTTTTACAACTCCAATATACAAAATGAGCAATACCATTCGTTTAATTCGTTTTCCATTTTTGATTTTTGCAGAACTTTGGGGCTTACTCGGAATTCTGTTAGCTTTTTGCTTTTTTTTAACTCACCTGCTGCGTTTAACGTCACTAGGAAGGCCATTTTTAGAGCCCATTTATCCACCTAGAATACATGACTTAAAGGATGCTCTGATTCGCCTGCCTTTTAGCCAGCAGACAAATCGGCCGTTTTTTTTACAATCTAAGGCCCCTAAACGTTTCGATGATGGCACTGCAAAAGAAAAGAAAGACATTGATGAATAGAGGTATTTAAATATGACTCAAATCGTTCCCGACAACAGAAAAATATCTCCATCCCTCGTATTTTTTCTTATTCACTCTATGCAGATTGGTGTCGGGGTCCTAGGTTTTCAGCGGATAATCGCCAAATCTGCAGGCTATGATGCTTGGATATCCATTCTTATAGCAGGACTGGCCGTTCATATTATTGTGTGGATGATGTACAAAATGCTAAGAATTGCAGATGGAGATATACTGGCCATTCACACATACCTATTAGGAAAAAAGGCAGCCAAAATCCTATGTTCTATCTTAATTTTATATTTTGTTTTATTAACGACGGCGGTCTTAAGAAATTTTATTGAAATCGTCCAGGTATGGATGTTCCCGCACCTGCATACGTTTTGGTTCGGACTAGTCTTTCTCCTTTTAGTCTTGTATGTGATTTTTGGAGGCTTCCGAACGGTTACCGGCATCGCCTTTTTTTCTGTACTGTTACCTTTATATATCCTATTTTTGTTTTTATATACTGTACCGTTCTCTGATTTCACGAATATGCTTCCGATTTTGGATCATTCCATTAAGGACATCCTTTTATCAAGTCGTGACATGTCATTTTCTATAGTTGGGTTTGAGACATTGCTGTTTTTTTATCCTTTTATTAAAAATCCTGAAAAATCGAAAAAGTGGGCTCATCTTGGGATCGCCTATACAACTTTTGCCTATTTTTACTTAGCCATTATCACGTTCGCATACTTTCCAGAGGCCCAATTAGATAAAAATGTTTGGCCCACGCTGACGCTATGGAAGATCATTGAAATGCCCTTTGTTGAACGTTTTGAGTATATTGGCATTGCAAATTGGTGCTTAATCATTCTGCCGAATATTTGCCTTGCTTTATGGTGCGTAAGCAGATTGACGAAGCAAATCTTTTCGGTACAACAAAGAAGAGCTCTCCCTGTATTAGCTCTGCTTGTTTTAGTTGGAATTAGTTTATTAGTAACAAGAGACCAGATTAATACTGTAACCAACATTACAGGGAAGTTTGGTTTTTATTTTAATTTTGTCTATGTTCCAATCTTGTTTATAGTAATTTTAATTACCAAGAAGGTGAGATCTCATGGAAAGGATACGTAATTTCCTTTTGCTCATCCCTCTTTTCTTCTTACTAGTCGGATGTGTGGAAAAAGAAACCGTTGATGATATAAATTTAATCAATGGTATAGGGTTTGATTATGCAGAAGAAGGTAGAATTATCGGTACGATCCTTTTCCCTGTGTTTATGAAAGATCAGCCGCCAGAGAACAAGATTCTTACAGCGGAAGCAGCTATTAAAAAGTCAGTACTGCAGGATATTCAGAAGCAATCAGCGGACCCTATTGTAACCGGAAAAATGCGCGTAGTGCTTTTTGGTGAAGAGCTCTCCACAAAACAGGGAATCTTAGAATTAGTAGATGCCTTTCAGCGTGACCCTGGGGTAGGATCCGGAATTTATCTAGCAACGGTTGATGGAACGGCAGAGGAAATATTAAAAGGAAAGTACGGAATAAAAGGGAATGCAGCCCATATTGCCAATCTCTTAGATCAAAATGTGAAAAGAGAAGATCTCCCAAAGACCAATTTACAACGGTTTTTAGCTGACTTTTATCAAAAGGGCAAGACTCCTTATATCCCGCAAATCAAGAAAATATCAGATGAAAATGTGGAGTTAAGCGGAGTCGGTCTTTTTAAAAGCGGAAAAATTATTGATACGATTACTCAAGATAAAATGTTCTTTTTTAAGCTGCTAGTCGATAAATTCAGTGAAGGGATGCATCGAGTCGGCATCGAAAAAGGAGATGCTGCCATTCGGAGTATTCGTTCATCCCATAATTTTGAGCTGACTGGCAGGAACCCATTCGAAGTTACGGTGAAAATCAGGGTCGAAGGCGTGATCAATGAATTCACTGGTAATGAACTAACCCCCAAAATCACCAAACAATTGGCAAAGCAATTCGAAGAGGATATCGCTCGAGAATGTATGTATTTTGTTAAGAGATTTCAAGAAAAAGAAATTGACCCTGTTGGATTTGGCCACTTTGTCAAAACTCAAGAAAGAAACTTCAATATCGACAAATGGTGGGCTGCCGAATATCCAAAACTAGTTGTGAAGATTAAACCAGATGTGACGATTACCGAAGCTGGTGTGATCCAATAAGAAAAGAGCTAGGACATGTGTCCTTGCTCTTTTTTTCATTATTCTTCGCTTGCAAACATGTACTTTTTATAATGATAGCGAATAGAAAAGATTAAGCTGACAGCCAGCATATTTCCCATAAGCGAGCTTCCTCCATAGCTGATAAATGGAAGCGGAATCCCTGTTATCGGCAGAAGACCGATCGTCATGCCAATATTTTGGAAGACGTGAAAGGTAATCATGCTAATGACGCCGACACATATATACGTATAGTAGTCATTCTTCGTTTCAATGCCGATTTTGGTAATCTGATAAATAAGCAAAAAGAAAAGGCTGATTAAGATGCTTGCACCGATAAAGCCAAACTCTTCCCCTACCACGCTAAAGATAAAATCCGTATGGCTTTCAGGCAGATAGACTTCTCTAGTACCGAATCCCTTCCCCGACGTTTCACCAGAGCCAATTGCCAGCAGCGAACGCGTAAGCTGATAACCGGTGGTACTCGAATAATTATATGGATCGAGCCAAGAGTAAATCCGTCCGAATTGATACTCCTTTACACCCAGATACTTTTCTAAAATATCGGGTTTCCATAATACTAAATAGAAGATGACCGAAATAGCTGAAATCCCGAACCCAAATATAGGGGCAAGTATCTTCCAAGAGACTCCAGAGATAAAAATCATTCCGAGCATGATCGCTAGGAACACCATCGAAGTTCCTAAGTCAGGCTGCTGCATGACCAAAAAAAGAGGAGCTCCCGTAACAAGGCCAATTTTTACAAGCAGCCACAAGTCAGTTTGAACAGTTTTCATAGCATTCTTTTCATGATGATCAATAATGACTCTTGAAAGAGCCAGGATTAAGAAGACTTTAAAAAATTCCGACGGCTGCAAGGAACCCATGCCGGGTACCTTATACCAGCTTTTAGCTCCGTTAATGACAGGAGCAATGCTAGTCGGCGCAACAATTAAAAAGCCAAGTAAAAACAAGCCAAGTCCGTAAACATACCACGATAGCTTCTTAAGCTGGTCCGAATCGAAGGTAATGACGACAGCGATAATCACAATGCCTATCCCATACCATACGATTTGTTTTAATAGGAAGTTCTCGCCATACTGTCCTGTCGACTGGGCGCTATAGATGGCAATACAGCTTGCTAAAAATAATAAAAACACTATAAATGCCAAATTATAATCTACTTTAGATGTCGGCTGATGTTTTGTAGTCATGTCTATTCTCCTTTGAAGCATGTACAATACTTCATTATATTTTTATTGAGAATAAATCACAACTTTTCTGCAGAAGTTGGTACTTTTTACATTCATTCAAAATATTTGGAAGTTATGTCTTTTCTGATCCGCTCTAGGTTTGTGGGAACCTGCGGGATGGAATATCCAATATAAAGCGGTGTGGTGACATAACGGGAAACCACTTTTACGTAAATAGCATCATCCAGCCTATAAAAGAAAAGATTATAACTATTAGCCCTAAATGGAAAATGATTCAATATATAGTGTACGGCCATTTGTGTGTAGGAAGCAAAGGTCGGGATTTGATCCAGATGAGTCATTTTTACATTAAATTCATAGAAACCAACCTTTGGCTTCGTTGATAACGAAAAGGTGACGCCATTTTCTTCATGGATGTTCATTCCTTCGAAGTACATAGGTGAGATATTTTCCATATAATCGATATCATGCAGGCCCACGATTTGCATATGGGGATGCGCAATGGTACCTCCTGATAAAGGCCCATGATTTTTGAAGTAAAGCACAGAACGATATTTGCCGCTTTCTTGGAAATCCAGCCAATGCTTTATCCCGAATGTGAAAAGTCTTACTAAATGTTCCTTTGGATAGAGAGAGAGCTCGCTTAAGCAGTCATCAGTCTCAATCAGAACTGTCTGATAGGCATTCTCTAGGACAGGATATTTATTTTTCAGAAGGATAATCGAGTCATCTGTATCAATAATATCCGTCAGTTCATCCCTGGCACAGAAAGGGCAGCTAGCATTCTTGTTACGGATACTTTCTGGTTTTTTCACACCGATGGCGGTATTAAACAATAAATGTGTACTTGTCATTTCAGGTCCACCCACTTTTTCTTATTTCCTTAATTAATTGTATGAGATTTTTTAAAAATTAGCTAATTTAATGTATTTATTCTCTTTGCTTAGATACAAGCTTTTTTGGATGTGGCCGATATCTACCTGGTTTTGACCGATATATACGAAAAGTAGCCGATATATACGAAAAGTGGCCGATATATTTCAAATCTGACCGATATATCTCAAATCTGACCGATATCCTGAAAACGCATGATTAAAGACCTATTTAAATGTGAACATTTTGTGAACAATCTATACAATTCTAAACAGAACTTAACAAAACATAATAAAAGTCACAGGATTAATTCAAAATATGTAGTATTTTTTATAAAGTGAGTTTTTAAAGGGAGGTGAAATGTCACGAATCAAACATATACGCCAGATGAACTGGCCAAGTTATTCAAAATCTCAAAACATACCGTTTACGAGTTAATAAAACGAGGCGAACTTCATGCCTTCAAAATCGGGAATAAAATGCGAATCGATCATAGTGAAGTTGACAGATTTAAGAATCTTGATACACCATCAGCCGGTAAAAAAACTCCACATTCCATCGCTGAGCTAACTGGAAATATCCATATTGCCGGGAGCCATGATTTCTTAATTGAACATTTAATTAAATATGTGACAAAACAAGCCGATTTTCTTACTTTACAGCCTACCTATATCGGCAGTCTGGAAGGACTCATGATGTTGTATCGCGGCAATTGTGATGTAGCTTCGGTTCACTTGCTCGATCCATCATCAGGCGAGTATAACCTCCCTTTTATTAAAATGTTCTTTATTCACGAACCGCTGACGGTCATGAGAATCGCGGACAGGGAACAAGGCTTGCTTGTTGCAAAGGGAAATCCCAAGAAGATCATGGGGATTAAGGATTTGTCACGCAAAGACGTAACCATGATTAATCGCCAAAAAGGAGCAGGAACCCGCTTCCTGCTGGATTCACTTCTTGCGAAACATAACCTCCGCCCTTCTGACATTAAGGGTTATGAAAACGAGGAATGGACACATCTGTCGACTGCCTCTTACATAAGTCGCGGCGTCGCTGATTGCGCCCTCGGAATTCAGGCTGCAGCGACACAGCTTAACCTGGATTTCATCCCAATTGCGACCGAACAATTTGACCTCGTCTTTAGATGGACAGACAAAAATCAAACAGCACTGCAGCATTTACTAGATCTTATTCAATTAACCGATTTTAAGGAAAGCGTCGAAAAGCTTGAAGGCTACGACACAACAGAATTCGGAAAAATACTTTTTAACAATAGGCAGGAGGATTAATAGATGAATACAAAGAAGTTTCTTACAACCTTCTACATCGGTTTACTATTACTTTTATTAACAGCATGTGGAAGTGCAAACAATGATACAACAGAAGAAAATCAAACAGAGACTGAAAACAAATCAGAAGAGCAAGCAGAACAATCAGCCGAGGTAAAAGATTTAATTTTATCCACGACAACGAGTACACAGGACAGCGGACTCCTTGACGTGTTAATTCCGATCTTTGAAGAGCAGCATCCCTATAATGTAAAACCGATTGCCGTAGGTACTGGACAAGCATTAGAAATGAGCGTGAATGGTGAGGCAGATGTTCTCCTTACCCACGCACCTGCTTCAGAACAAGTTCTTGTCGATGCTGGAGATGTCATCAACTACAAGCGCGTTATGTACAATGATTTCATTATTGTTGGTCCTTCTTCGGATCCTGCAGGAATAAAAGGGTTGGAAGTAGTAGAAGCATTCCAGAAGGTCTTTGATAGCAGTGCAGCTTTTGCCTCACGCGGTGATGACTCAGGTACACATAAAAAAGAACTTGGGATATGGGAATCCCTAAACATCACACCTTCAGAAAATGAAGCCTATCTTGAAACAGGACAGGGAATGGGAAATACCCTTCAGCTTGCCGCAGAAAAGCAAGCCTATTTATTAACAGACAGAGCAACCTATTTAGCTCAGGCAGATAACTTAGCAGATATGGAAATTGTCGTAGAAGGCGATGAAGCATTGTTAAATATTTATCATGTCATGCAGGTTAACCCAGATAAGTCTGATATCATTAACAGTGCAGGAGCAGAAGCATTTGTTGAATTTATGATTAGCGACGAAATACAAAGCATCATTGAAGAGTTTGGAAAAGAAGAATATGGACAGCCGCTATTCTTTCCGTATAGCGAATAACCTGAAACTACCATCATAGTTATGATTTGCTACAATAATAGTAATGCTTTTAGAAAGTTGGAGTAAAAAATGGACTTATTACTAGAAGGACTACTTCGTGCACTAGAAATGATCGCATCCGGAGATCCGGAAATCCTCGAAATTACCTGGCGGACGCTTCGTGTATCTTTAACAGCGGTCCTAATCAGTACTTTCGTTGGTATTCCGCTTGGGATCCTATTTGGATTAAAAAGATTTCCTGGCAGAAAGATATTGCTTGTCATCATTAATATCTTAATGGGGCTTCCTCCCGTTGTTGCCGGTCTATGGATTACGATTTTACTTTGGCGTTCAGGACCTTTAGGACATCTAGCCCTTCTTTTTACTCCAACAGCCATTGTCATGGCGCAGGTGCTCGTTTCTTTGCCAATCATTATTGGTTTAACGAGCAGTGCTTTTCAACAGATTGATGAAAAGATGATCCTGCAAATTAAATCACTGGGAGCAACGAAGCTGCAATCATTACTGATTCTATTAAATGAAACGCGCGTATCCATTCTAGCAGCAATCATTGCTGGATTTGGCAGAGTGATCGCTGAAGTTGGTGCCGCAATGATGGTTGGCGGTAATATACGAGGGGAAACAAGAATTTTGACGACCTCAATTGTGATGGAGGTTTCAAAAGGAAACTTTGATATTGCATTTGCTTTATCCTTTATTATTATGACGATTACGTTCTTGATCACGTTCTGTTTAACGTTCTTGCAGCAAAGGAGCCGAAAAGTATGAATCCGCTATTAGAGTTAAAGAACGTTGGTTACACAGCACAAGGCAGGGATATCTTAAACATTCCAAATCTATTAATAAAACAAAAAGAAATCATCGGCATTATGGGGCCTAATGGAGCTGGCAAAAGCACTTTATTAAAAGTACTATCCTTACTTGATGCCCCAAGTACCGGCAGCATCTATTTTAAAGAAAAGGAAATTGATGTTCTCCACTTATCGATTGACATGCGCAGAAAGTTTGCGATTGCACTGCAGCAATCACTGCTCCTAAACACAACGGTCTTTCAAAATGTGGCCATCGGTCTAAAACTTCGCAAACTGCCAAAAAAGAGGATAAAGGAAGAAGTACAGCATTGGTTAGAGATGTTTAAAATAGAGCATTTAGCCAAAAAGCATGCCTATTATCTATCTGGCGGCGAAGCGCAGCGTGTGAATCTTGCAAGAGCGATGGCCCTCAAGCCTGAGGTGCTGTTTCTCGATGAACCTTTTTCTGCTTTAGACTTTCCGACAAAAGTCCAGCTTTTGAAAGAATTAAAGGAAATACTTCACAGCACTGAAACAACGACGGTGTTCGTCAGCCATGATCTTTTGGAAATTAAATTTTTGACAGATAGGCTGGCTATTCTCATGAATGGTGAAGTAAGACAGATTGGGAACACATCCGAGGTGATCGAGTTTCCTAATGAAACAACCGCAGGATTTATTGGGGAATGGAATTCATTTATTAAGTGAAACTTCAATACTCCTAACGAAACGATGATCCCTGTAGCGTGCCTTTATTTTGAAAAAATAACAGCACGTGGAAGGGACCATCGTGGAGTGGGTATTCTAAGAACATTAACTAAATAAAAAAGAAAGTAGCATATGGGGCTTCATCCCCTGCATGCTACTTACATATATATATTTAGGAGGTTGGGTTGGATAATGATAATTAGATGAGGCGTACTTACAAACCTTTAATTAAAAGACATCAATTTGAACGAGTAAAGCAAGTAACAATTGAAGCATTAACTGAAGTGATACAGCGATATCAGTATCAGTCATTTGAATATCAACATCACGGCTGTTTTCAATATAGACGCTTTGTCTATTAACTTGTTCAATTCTTGAGAATTGTAACAGGTCTTGAGTTACTTTTTCTGCTTGGTTGCTGTCAGCGATAGTTAAGTTAACAACTAGAGCAATCGCTACTTGCAGTGCAGCTTGCAATGAAACAGCCACTTGAGTTTCTGTTGAAGTTACATTGATATCACAGCTGTCTTTAACAACAATTACTTCTCTTGAACGCTGCTCAATACCGCTAAATTGATCTGCTTCTTGAGATACTTGTGCATCATCATTTGAAAATGGGAATTGACTAGATGGGTCTAGTGCATTCCATCTTCTTCCTCCTCTATCATTGCAGCGTGGGCAAACAGACTCTCTCTCGGATGCGCCACCAACACGGTTACGACTTTCATGACAATTTCCGCTTAACATAATTTACATCTCTCCTTTATTTTTCTTGATTTTTCTTTTTTTGCATCAAATCTCTTAAGGTTGTTCGGGTTCGACCGGCTTGATTATCAGCCGCTTCTGTGTCTTCTGTTTCCTGTTTCGTTTGTTTTACGAAGGAATTCACTTGGTCTTGTAAATCGTTGAAAATTTTCCTAAGCTGTTCCTTTTCCTCATCAGAAAGACTTCTGAGCTTTGAATTGTTATTGTCCTTCGTATTTTTGTTTAATACATCCTTTACATGAAGGCCGACCAATGACCGCGATAACTCAGTTAGTTTGTTGTTTAGATCTCCCAACATCTCACCCCCTTGTGCTCTTACTATTAGATATGTGTTTACGGGGGTTTCGTTGAGGGCTTTTCCCCTATTCTAGTAAAAAAGGGCACATGGCTTAGTAGATTTGCCCTTTTTCTTTTTGAATCATAAAAAATAAGCACCACTGTACTCCATTAAAGGCTCAATTTTTTGCTGCCAGAAACTAACGGCCTATGGATTTCACACCGTGTGTTCAATGGTGATTGCCATTAAATTTTTATAACTGACTGTTTTTCTTCTTAATATTCATAGGCTTGACACATATACATGTATGTAGGGAGGTGTTTCAAAGATGAGGAAGCTTCAGCCTTCTATCCTTGTTTTTTTTAATAGCTGGCTGTTCGGCATTTTATTTATGTTTATCCTGGCTGGAGCAGTTACTACATACTCCGGCTCCCTTATTTCTGGTTCATGGAAAACATGGTCCAATCAGATAAACGCAAGTGATTTCTTAATTTATGTGCTTCAATCCGAGAACCACTATTTTTACCAAAAAGATGATGATGGGGCTGCCGATATGCGTACCATCTCAGATTTCACATTAGGATTAGCCGCTAACGTAAAGCCGACGGATATTCGTACCTTTCTCGGCAGAGAGCTGCCAGGCTTTTCAAGTTTTGATACGGAAATAATTGTCGCTGGGGAAGGGACCGATTACACAACACTGCCGATTGAATCTGCTCCCCCAATGGAAGTACTTTTAACAGAACGTGAGATTGCGAGTGAGAAACTGGAAGAAGAATATAACGATGCTCCCTCTCCCATTAATGGTAAGAAATCTGTTCTGATTTATCACA
Source organism: Robertmurraya dakarensis (assembly GCF_900156875.1). Lineage (GTDB taxonomy): Bacteria > Bacillota > Bacilli > Bacillales > Cytobacillaceae > Robertmurraya > Robertmurraya dakarensis. The sequence goes on from NZ_LT707409.1 coordinate 2,877,688, forward strand.
CCCATAGCTGGGAGTCGTTTACCCCGCTTCTGAAGGGGATTACGAAAAATAGTGAAGCTGTCAGTTCTAATGAAAAGGTTAATGTTGTAGCAATTGGGCAAAAGCTAGCAAATAAATTGAATGAACGCGGAATTGGTGCTGTTCATGATAAAACCAATATGACGGAGGAGCTGCATAAGAAGAATTGGAGCTATGCCAATTCCTATACCTTATCACGAGAAATTGTCCAAGAAGCCCTCGCCACGAACGATGACGTTAATTTTCTCATCGATATTCACCGTGATTCACAGCCTAAAAACATAACGACAGCCACGATTAACGGGAAGTCCTATGCGAAGATCTATTTTATCGTCGGAAAAGAGCATAGCAATTATGAAGAAAATGAAAAAGTGGCAACAGAACTTCATCATATGTTGGAAGAAAAATATCCAGGAATCAGCAGAGGAGTATTTGCTAAAGGGAAAAGTGAAGGAAATGGCATTTACAATCAAGACTTATCAGAACGAGCTATTTTGATTGAATTTGGCGGGGTTGAAAATGATCTTCCAGAGCTAAATAACACAATTGATGCATTTGCTGATATTTTTGGCGATTATTATTTAGATGCTGAGCTCGTGAACGGTTAAGATTATAGTTTTTTACGTATTATATAAATTTTTTACACTCAAGGTGAATAATAACAGCAATATCTGGTCATTATAATGGTAAAGTGTAATTCCCCCTTTTTAGGCCTCTGAAAAGAGGTCTTTTTCTTTTTCACACATAATTGTTGGATGGTCGTGTAACACTATCCTTGATCAAAGTGAAAAGGAGAATGACAGGATGACAAAGAAATACAACAAAGGCAGCCGCAATCAAAACTCACCTCAAGCAGGCGGTGCTCTGTCTGGGGATATGAGTGGAGATAATAGTAAAGGCAATAAAAGAAATAAAGATCAACGTGATAAGTCAGATATGTAGCTAAAAAACCTGTTCTCTATTGGAGAACAGGTTTTCTGTGTTATTGAATTCCAGCTTCAATTTCTTTTACCATTTCAGCTACAGATATTAATCCGCCGCCGGATAGGTACCAGTAATCTGGATTTAAGTAGACAATGTTATCGTCTTGGAAAGCTTTCGTAGTTTTCACTAATTCTGTTTCAACGATTGATTTAGCAGAAGATTCACCGCCGACTGCTGCACCTCTATCAATGACGAAGAGGTAGTCAGGGTCCATTTCCACAATATATTCTGGTGAAATATTTTGACCGTGTGTAGAGATTTCGATGCTTTCATCCACAGCTGGAATACCGAATTCATCATGAATAATTCCAAAACGTGAGCCTGGGCCGTAAGCACTTAAGTTTCCTTCATTAGCTAGTATCACTAATGCATTTTTACCAATACCTTCGCCTTTTTCCTTTAGGCCTGCAATTACTTCATCTACAGCTGCTAATTTAGCTTCTACTTCCGCTTCTTTATCGAAGATTTGAGCTAGTGTGACCATATTGCCTTTAAAAGATTCCATATAGTTTTCATAATCTAATGGCATATAAACAGTTGGTCCAATCTCAGCAAACTCTTCATACAATTCCATCTGCCTAGCGGAGATAATAATTAAATCAGGACCAAGTTCAGCGATCGCCTCAAAATCTGGTTCCTTTAAGCTTCCAGCATTCACGTACTCGTCGCCTTCATATTTTTCAAGATATGCAGGTACGGTTGCCTGCGGAACAGCTGCTACTTCTACTCCTAGTTTATCAAGTGAATCAAGGATACCAAAGTCAAATACAACCACTTTTTGTGGATTTTTCGTAACCGCAGTTTCCCCTAATTCATGGGATATCGTAATCTCATCTGTTTGTGCTTCGCCGTTTCCTTCAGCTCCGCCTTCTTGATTTTCACTGCTGTTATCATCAGCACCACCGCACGCGGCAGCAAAGATTGATAGCATGGCAATGATTAAAAATAAAGATAATTTCTTTTTCATGATGGCACACCTCATAGAATTTTTAGTAGATCTAGTTTATGAAAAATATAAGCAGTAACGTTTTTTATTTTCTTCTTTTACCGTAAAGTCCATATCATAGATTTCCTTTAGAACTTCTGGTGTTATGACCTCTTGGGTAATTCCTTCTCGTACCACTTTTCCATCTTTCATGGCTACAATATAGTCTGAATAACATGCTGCAAAGTTAATATCGTGGATTACAATAATCACTGTTTTTCCAAGGTCATCAACCAATTGTCTTAACACTTTCATGATTTGCACAGAATGCTTCATATCTAAGTTGTTAAGCGGCTCATCAAGAAGGATATACTCTGTATCTTGAGCAATTACCATCGCTATATACGCTCTTTGTTTTTGCCCGCCGCTGAGCTGATCAATGAATTTATGCTGCATTTCCGTGAGCTCCATATATTCAATCGCTTCATCGACATATTGCCAATCCTGTTTGGACATTCTGCCTTGAGAATATGGAAATCTTCCAAATGCTACAAGCTCACGAATCGTCAAGCGCAGATTAATATTATTCGCTTGCTTCAAGATAGAGATTTTTTTCGCCAGATCATTGCTTTTTGCCTTGCTGATTTCCTGGTTATCAATTAATACTTCTCCAGTATCCTTCGCAATCAGGCGGCTGACCATTGACAATAAAGTACTTTTCCCTGCACCATTTGGTCCAATAAAGGATGTGATCGTACCTTTTTCAATTTGCACTGAAACATCTTCGACAACACTCTTATTTCCATATCTTTTCGAAACATTATTTACGATTACCATGATTTACTCTCCTTTAATAGAAGATAGATGAAGTATACTCCACCGGCGAAATTAATAATGACACTGATCGTTGTTGAGAACGTAAAAATTCGTTCTACTATTAGCTGACCACCGACAAGGGCAATGATACTGATTAACACAGAACCAATAATTAAATAGCTATGACGATAAGTATTAAGGAACTGTACGGCGATATTCGCAACGAGCAGACCTAAGAATGTAATCGGTCCTACTAAAGCAGTTGCGACAGAAACTAGAACGGCAATGATGATAAGCAGTCTTTTTACTACATAATCATAATCCACTCCTAAGTTAATCGCTTGTTCCTTCCCTAAAGCAAGAACATCTAAGTATTTATATAACCTTGCAAAATAAATGCTGGCTAATATGATAAAAACAATTGAAATGACGAGAAGATCTGTTTTTACATTATTAAAACTTGCAAACATTCTATCTTGAACAATCATAAATTCATTTGGATCAATAAGAACCTGCATAAAGGTTGAAAGACTTTCAAAGAATGTTCCAAAGATGATCCCAATTAAGAGAAGCAAGTAGATATTGTTTTGACCCTCTCTGCTAAAAAGCACTTTATAGAGCAGTCCTGAAAAAAGAACCATTAAAGCCACGGATACTATAAAGTTAAAGTTATCATCCATAACGGTTAGATTCATTGACCCAAACGCAAAGATTAAAAAGGTCTGAACTAGTAAATAGAGCGAATCTAATCCAATGATACTAGGAGTCAAAATTCGGTTATTTGTAATTGTTTGAAAAATAATCGTCGTGAAGGCGATTACAGCACCTGTTAAAACAATTGCTAATATCTTCTTTCCTCTTCTCGGAAGGACATAATCCCAATTGGTTCCGATATCCACGAATACATATAGCGCTACTAAAATTAGAGCTATAACGGCAAGAATACTAAGTTTACTTTTATTACTCATATGCCTTTCTCCTCATGATTAAGTAAAGAAAAATTCCGCTTCCGATGACCCCAACTGTAACTCCAACGGCAATTTCATAAGGATAAATAATGACACGGCCGAGGATATCACAGACGAGAACAAAGATTGCTCCGAGCAATGCTGTATGAGAAAGACTGTTTTTAAGATGATCCCCACGGTACATTGTAACAATATTAGGGATGATCAATCCTAGGAACGGGATCATACCGACCGTGAGAACGACGACTGTAGTAATCAAGGCTACAATCACGAGGCCAATATTGGTCACTCTTTTATGATTAAGCCCTAAATTAACCGCGAAATCTTCGCCCATTCCCGCAATCGTAAATTTATTGGCATAAAAATAGGCAATGATTACGAGTGGAATACTGATGTAAAGCAATTCGTAACGCCCTTGAAGCATCATCGCAAAATTCCCTTGCAGCCATGACGACATGTTCTGAATCAAATCATTTTTGTAAGCAAAGAACGTTGTAATCGACCCGATGATATTCCCAAACATCAACCCTACTAATGGAATGAAAATAGCATCCTTATACTTCACTTTCTCTAAAATTTTCATAAAGAGAAAAGTTCCTAACAACGCAAAGGCAAAGGCTACTAGCATTTTGACTAACGGACTTGCAGATGTAAAGAGCATCAATGATACCAAAATTCCCAAACGGGCCGAGTCCATCGTACCAGCCGTAGTTGGTTCAACAAACTTATTTCGTGTCAGCTGCTGCATAATTAAACCGCATATACTCATCCCCATACCAGCTAGCAGGATCGCCATTAAGCGAGGGAATCGGCTCACCCATAAAATATGTGCTTGTTCTTGAGTTAAATCAAAAAGATCTAAAGGAGTTATTCCTTTTACGCCAATGAACAATGATGTGATGGATAGGATGATTAATGCTAGAACTAAATATCGTCTTTTCATAACTCTTTCCTTACTCTTTCTAATTTTTTCGAGAACAAACTATTCTGCGTAAATGAGAATGATTATCAATAAAAAGTTAAAGTAAAATCCAAGGACTGGATTTCGTTCTTGCTAATATCCAGAAACCTATAAGCAGTGTTGTTTTGTCCCATATGCTGTTTTTCATAGGTTCTATCAATTATGGTTTTGTAATGAGAATAGTTTTCACTTAATCTCAAAAAATATAAACCTTCTACTTATGATGATAACGATTATCATTATCTTGTGTCAATATATTTTAACAATGTTCACATAATATATATAAATTTCTTATTTTTATTATGCAAATAATGCTTTTCCAACTTTAAAAAACATTCACTCCTCATATATCATTTTTCTTGTCATTCCTCCATCAACGACGAGATTAATACCTGTCACAAAATCATTTTCTTCCGTGCTTAAATACAAACAGGCTCTGGCAATATCAGCAGGTTTTCCTACGCGCTTCGAGAGATGTTGAGCATGATCCTCTTCTTTTAACTGAGAATAGTCTCCGGTTTCAATCCAGCCGGGAGATATCGCATTAACGCGGATTTTATCATCGCTTAACGATGCTGCAAGAGCATGAGTCAGCGCAACAATCCCTCCCTTTGTAGCCGCATAAGCTTCAGAATTCGGCTCAGACATGATTGCACGTGTGGAAGCAATATTGACAATGGCACCGCCATTTTGATTTTCACGTATGTATTTAGCTGCCTCTCTCGAACATAGGAAGACACTCCGTAAATTCGTCTGTATGATATCATCCCACTCCTGCAGTGTCAGATCGTAAGGCGATTTGAACATTCCTTTTCCGGCATTATTAATTAGTACGTTTATTTTCCCATAAGCTTCCTTTGTATATTCCATTAATTTAATAATATCTGTCTCTTTTCTAACATCGGTTTTAATAAATGCTGCTTCTCCATGCTGCTCCTGAATGGATTTGACAACACTCATTCCTTTTTCTTCATCTAAATCCGCAACAACGACACTGCCTCCCTTTTCGGCAAAAGCTTTCGCTGCACCTTGTCCAATCCCGTTTGCGGCGCCGGTCACAATAATGACTTTATCATTAAAACTCATACCATCTTCACCATCCTTTTTTTATTATTGTACCTGCTTTTCCTCTAATAAAACAAAATAATCCCCCTCGCCTCTTATTGTTAAAAGCAAAAGGGGGAAACTTCGATGTAGTTAGAAATCATTTTCAGTGTTGAACCATCTTGTTACTTCACTGACAGGCTTTATTTTTCTCGCAGGAGGATTCATATTTGGGTAGCCCATATAAATAAAGCCCAAAACTTCCCCTTTGTCTGACAGTTTAAACAGCTTCCTCATTTCAGGGTGATAGCAAGGTTCTCCTGTTCTCCAAATGGCCCCGAGACCGAGTGCATGTGCTGCTAACAACATATTTTGCACCGCCGCATTGACCGCAGCATATTCCTCTTTTACTATCACTCTCGGGTTATCGCTAGGTTCAACCGCAGCCACGATGACAACGGGAGCGCGAAGTGACTTCTCCTTTGTTTTAGCCAGCTTTTGCTGATTTTCCTCTGTTTCCGGATTATCCATCTTTTGTGCAGCAATTTTGGCAAGAGTTTCTCCTAGCGGTTTTCTCCCATCGCCTGTTAACACAAAAAATCGCCATGGTTGTGTTTTAAAATGATTTGGAGCCCAAGTCCCAGCTTCCAACACTTGGTTAATTAACTCCTCCGGTACCACCTTGTCTAAAACAAGCCCAATGCTCCTTCTTGTTCGTAATGCTTCCAACGCATCCATTTTGGTTCCTCCGATCAACTTTACTAGTTATTTCCTTTTGATATTTTATATGATTTTGGTTATGAAATGGTTCTATTTGCGGAGTTAAGAGCCCATCACTCGGCTTTCTACTAAATATTCTAACAGACATAAAATAACCTACAAAGTAAATAGGCTGCGGGGGTATCCCAGCAGCCTTTCAAACCAGATTATAGCTTTAATTTTTGCAAACGAAGGGCATTCAGAACAACGGATACTGAACTGAAGGCCATTGCTGCACCTGCAAGCCATGGAGCAAGGAAGCCGATGGCGGCAATCGGGATTCCTAATGTGTTGTACCCAAAAGCCCAGAACAGATTTTGTTTGATGTTTTGCATCGTCTTCTTACTCATAAAAATAGCATCTGCAATGCTGTTCAAGTCGCCTCGGATTAAAGTGATATCCGCTGCTTCCATCGCCACATCTGTACCTGTACCAATCGCCATTCCGATATCTGCTACAGCGAGAGCCGGCGCATCATTGATACCATCCCCAACCATCGCTACCTTCTTGCCGGCAGCCTGCAATTTTTTCACTTCTTCCGCTTTTCCTTCAGGCAGAACCTCGGCGATCACTTGGTCTATGCCCGCTTGGGCTGCGATTGCTGCCGCTGTATCATGATTGTCACCAGTAATCATAATCACTTCTAGGTCCATTTCCTTTAATCGTTTAATGGCAGCGACAGAAGTGTCTTTAATTGTATCAGCGACAGCAACAATTCCCGCAAACTTCCCATCAATACCGACTAGCATCGCTGTCTTGCCTTCTTTTTCAAAAGCAGTCATTTTCACTAGAGCTTCTGTAACATCGATTCCTTTTTGGACCATCAGTTTTCTTGTACCAACGAAAACTTCGGTTCCCTCCACTATTGCGCGAATCCCAAAGCCTGTGATTGATTCAAAATCAGTAACATCCTTTAATTCAATACCTTTGTTTGTAACACCTTCCACAATTGCCTGAGCAAGAGGATGTTCTGATTTCTTCTCACTGCTTCCAACATTCGCAAGCAATTGTTCTTCACTAAAACCATCTGCCACGACAACATCGGTTAGTACTGGTTTTCCGTTTGTAACCGTTCCTGTTTTATCGAGGACAACCGTTGTAATACCTTGCGTCGTTTCTAAATGCTCGCCGCCTTTAAACAGAATGCCGTATTCAGCAGCGCGTCCCGATCCTGCCATAATCGACGTTGGCGTTGCAAGTCCCAAAGCACAAGGACAGGCGATGACTAGAACGGCAATCAGTTTTTCCAAAGCCTCAGCAAAGTCTCCTGGTGAAACAAATAAGTACCAGATCAAGAAGGTCACAATAGCAATCCCGACCACAATCGGTACAAAAATGCCCGAAATTTTATCAGCCAAACGTTGGATCGGAGCTTTTGTCCCTTGAGCTTCCTCCACCACTTTAATAATTTGCGCAAGGGCTGTATCCTTCCCAACCTTTGTCGCTTTCACCTTTAAAAAGCCGTTTTTGTTGATCGTAGCCCCAATTACTTCGTCTCCAGCTGTTTTATCAACGGGTACACTTTCACCTGTCAGCATTGATTCATCAATCGCTGATTGACCGTCTGTGATGATACCATCTACCGGTATCTTTTCCCCTGGTTTTACATGAAAAATATCCCCTTCTATTACCTCTTCTAATGGGATTTCTTTTTCAACTCCATCACGTTCGACAATCGCTGTCTTCGCTTGGAGCCCCATCAGCTTTTTGATGGCTTCTGAAGAACGCCCCTTTGCTTTTGCCTCAAAAAGCTTACCAAGAATGATCAGTGTGATTAAGACAGCACTTGTTTCATAATATAGTTCAGGCATATGACCGTGGCTTCCGCCAGCCTGCAGTGTTAAATAAAGACTATAAAAATACGCTGCCGAAGTACCTAGTGCTACCAGTACGTCCATATTCGCACTGCCGTTTTTCAGAGCTTTGTAGGCTCCGACATAGAACTGCTTTCCAATGATAAACTGAACAGGCGTTGCTAAAGCCAGCTGCACCCATGGATTCATCAGAATTTCTGGGACATATAAGAAGGACGTGAACTCAAAATGACCAACCATCGTCCAAAGGAGCGGCAATGAAAAGATCACAGCAAAGATAAATTTTGTTGTCTGCCTTTTAATCTCTGCTTGGCGATGATCGACGGCTTCACCATTTCCATCTTCCTTCACGCTCGCACCATAGCCAAGGTCCTGTACTTTTTTGATTACATCCTGTACAGAAATCTCGGAAGGATTATACTCGACAGAAGCCTTTTCAAGAGCCAGATTCACATTTGCATTTGTTACGCCGCTCAGTTTATTTAAGCCCTTCTCGATCCTCGCTGAACAAGCGGCGCAGGTCATTCCCGTAATTTCAAATTCCGCCTTTTCGGTCACAACATCGTAGCCTAAGTCACGAATCTTGTTTTGAATTTGTTCAATATTTGTTACCCCAGGGTCGTATTTAACCGCAGATTTCTCCAAGGCCAAGTTGACATTTGCCTCCTGGACCCCATCTAACTTTCTTAACCCTTTTTCGATTCTAGTAGCACAAGCTGCACAAGTCATACCGGTTATTTGCATATTGGTTTCTTTACTGCCACTCATATTATCTACCCCTCATACCCACCGTGGGTATAATATATTTTCAAAAGAACGTGCTGTCTTCATCGCAGCACGTTTTTTCTGTTACTCAACGTCATATCCTTGATCGTCGATCGTTTCTTTAATTTTATCAATTGACACAGCATCAGCATTAAAGGCAACTGCCACTGTTCCATCTTCAAGATTTACTTTGACTTCGTTTACTCCATCAAGCTTTCCAACGCTTCCTTCAACTGCCTTCACACAATGACCGCAAGACATTCCTTTTACATTTAACGTAACTTGTTCCATCATAAATTCCTTCTTTCTTAATAGATTTATTTTTTCATTAACTTCTGAATGGTGACTAGCAGCTCATCAATTGCTTCATGGTCGCCTTCTTGAACGCGATCGACAATACAGCTTTTCATATGGGCTTCTAATAAAATTTTAGCGACTCCGTTTAGTGCTGCCGTTGTTGCTGAAATTTGAGTAATCACATCATCACAATAAGTATCTTTTTCAATAAGCCCTTTTATGCCGCGGATTTGACCTTCAATTCGATTGAGTCTCGTCACTAAGTTCTTCTTTGTTTTCTCTGAATGATGGCTCTTTCTTACAGATCCATCACAACAGTTGTCATCACAATGAGGATCTTTGATTGGCGGATCATTCATCTCCATATTTAACAACCTCCTCGAAAATAATGTACCATACCCCTCTACCCTATGTAAAGTACTAAATAAACATTTTTTTGCCCAATTTTTATTTTGTCATATTTCGGACAAAACTTACATGTATCAGCCTGAAGTCTTAGTGGTAATTCCTTCTATAGAACAATGATGGAAGATTCTATGCATGTTACAGTATACATAAAGTGGACCATGAAAGAGGCGAAAATAATGAAAAGAGTCATGATTATTTTTCTTGCTCTTGTCGGCATCTATATTTTATTTCAATCTGCTACAGCTCTTACTGATTTCATTTTTGGAAAAAATGATACAGCCGCTGAAATTACGGATGAAATTAAAACCATTGAATTGGATGTCTCGGGAGTAAATGTCAATATCCTTCCTGAAAGCAGAAAGAACTTAGAAGTCAATCTTGATGGAAAAGGCAATGTACAGATCCATAAGGACAAAGACACGATTGCCATCACATACGAAAAAAACTGGCTGCAGTGGTTTCCGTTTTTCAACCGTGGTGATGTGAAGGTTTTTATACCAGAAGACTATAATCAGGAACTTGATGTGGAAATCGGGTCTGGCAATGTCCATTTAATTGGTAAGTCTTCCTCACAGCCTTATGAATTAGACAAACTTGCCATTGACATGAGTTCTGGGAAAGCCGCTTTAAAAAATCTATCTGTTAAAGAGTTTGAACATGATGGATCTTCTGGACATCTATCAATAAATTCTCTCACTGCAGATAAGAGCGATATTGATATCAGTTCTGGAAGCATCTTCATAGGAGAGTATACAGGTGCATTAAAAGCGGATCTATCCTCTGGAAAACTAGAAGTAAAAATGAAGGAGCTGGCAGATTCTGTTCAGGTCGATGTTAGTTCCGGCAGCGTCTTTCTAGATCTGCCTGATGATGCCGATTTTACCCTTAATGGTGAAAGCACCTCAGGGAATATATCCTGTGAATTCCCTTTAGAAATCATCAAACAAGATCAACGCACTCTTGAAGGAAGTCACGGGAAAGGCACACACCCTATTGAGATCGAGGTATCTAGCGGAAATGTAAGAGTCTATTAGAAAGGATCAACCTGGGCAGAGCTCCAGGTTCTTTTTAAAAGTGCGAAAATGCAGTAATTTCCCTGTGTATGAAAAATAAACGGAAAAATTCCTCTTAAATTGGGAAATACACATATTTCCCTAAAAATAGAGGGAGTTTTTCCGTTTATGTGATCCAAATCTCTGGATTTTGTTTTATTTAGAGAAATTAAAGGGAATTTCTCCCCCTATATCTGCTCTTTAGCTCCCTCTCTATACATTAGGGGGAAACTCTCCCCCTATCCCGGATTCTTTGTTATCCTTCTTCAACAATATGTGATCCATTTTCCCCTTTCACAAAAACAAATGTATACAGCAGAAGAAGTAAAACTAAAATCAAAATCGAGAAGCCATAGATGAAGTGATAGCCCGTATAAGAAGCTAGCAGTCCTAATCCTGTCGACCCGATCGCTACCCCAAGGTCCATTCCGGAAAAGAACATGGCATTGGCTGTCCCCTGCTTATCTCTTCTCACTGCGCTGACGGCAATGGCCTGCAGTGTCGGGGTAAGGACACCGTATGCAATTCCATAGAAGAATGCGGCAATAAGCAAGGTTGCGGTGTTATTCGTTATAGCTAACAGGAAAAGACCAATGATCCCGCTGGCCGCCGCTGGGTAGATAATTACTTTATGACCATAATTATCAAAGATTCTTCCTGAAAAAGGACGTACAGCTGCCATGACGATCGAGACAATTAAAAAGAAGAATGCGACAGATCCTTCAATATGCGCTTCCTTTCCCAGCTCATTTAAAAAGCTGATCACGCCTCCTAGTGAAACGGTAAAGAAGACGGTCAGCAAGCAGGGTAGAAAGGCCTTTTTATCAAAAGCATACTCCTTGAAGGTAACCTTGTCTTTCTTCTCTTTCTTTTGTTCTACTTTCTTAGGTGCTTTTGTAAAAAAGCTAATGATTAGTGTCGCGATAGTAAGCAGCACAGAAACAATGATTAATAGATTGTAAGAATATAGCTGAAGCAAGGACAAGGCGATCATCGGAGCCAAGCTTGTTCCAATGCTTGTTGCCAGTCCATAATAGCCAATTCCCTCTCCCAGCCTGTTTGCTGGAATAATATTGGTTGCCATCGTTGAAAGAATCGTAGATAAAATCCCAAAACCAATCCCATGTAAAGCTCGTAAAAATAGTAATAAAGGAACAGAATCTTGCCCATAGCTGAACCCGATGGTAACAGCAACAAATACCAAGCCGGCCAAACTCATCACTTTCATATTCATTTTATGAATGAGATAGCCAATTAACGGCCGCGTCACAATCGCTGCAAGCATGAACACCGTTGTCATTAACCCGCCCTGTGCGGGATTATTTTTCACATCCGTTATATAAGCTGGAAATCCTGCGGTTAAAAGCTGGACACATACAAAAAATAAAAAAGCCATCAACACAATGGCTACGTACCTACCTGTCCATAATTTAGTTGATTTACTCAAATTAATTCCTTCTTTCTGTCTGATGGTCTAAAAGATGTTGTATCGAGTCTTCCAAAGATACTAATACTTCCTGGAAAATGGTTAATTTTTCATCTGGTATTCCTTCGATGATAATTCCATAAATGTTTTCAAGGAAAGGAATCAATTCTTCCGAAAGGGAACTTCCTTTTTCGGTGATTTTAATAAAAAAAGATCGCCGGTCGTTTGGGTTGGGTATTCTTTCAACAAACCCATTTTTCACAAGAAGGTCTAGTATTTTCGTTAATGTCGCTTGATCTTTATCTGATCGCTCCGATAATTGCTTCTGGGTAATATGATCGCATTCATATAAGGTGCGGAGGACGCTCCATTGTTCAGTAGTAATACAGTAAGGCTTGAGATGATGATTAATAATCCTCGTAACTTTCTTACTGAGCCGTACTGTTGCAGCTCCAATCGATTTATCTAATGTTATTTTCATTGTGAAGCCCTCCCTTATCCGACTTACATATTATATCTCTAAATATTATTTGTGTAAATATAATTTGTATACAAACTACTTTATCACACATAAAAACGGAGCATGCCTATAAAGCAAACTCCGTTTTTTTATAAAATAGCTTATTTTACTTCACCTGTTGCCGGATCAAACGTTTTCGGGTCTGTGATTGGCACAATTTTACCATCTTGAGCTTGTGTCATAAACATCGTAGTCAAGCCATAATGGTTATCCTCTGAGAACGTCACACCTGCATAAATCGAACCTTGCCAATTATCAAATGTATTGAATGAGGATAAGAAGTTATCCCATGTCAAATCGTCACCTGTTTGCTTTAGTGCCTCTACAAAAACTTGAGCGGCTGCCCAGCCAACTTGAGAAAACCCAGCTGTTGGATCATTTGGGTAATCCTTGCTGAAACGCTCAACAAATAACTGCATTTCTTCATCATCTGGAACGATTTCAGGCATCGGGAATGTTGCACCAGTATAAGTGCCCTCCCAAACATCTTCACCAGCTAAATTAAAGAGATTATTATCATTTGCTCCTACAGATGAGACGATATAGGCAGCGTCTTTAAATCCGATTTTGTGCATTGCTTTTTTCAAGTTTGCTGCTGGATTAGGTGTTGAGAAGTTTAAAATGGCATCTGGATTAGCTTGCTGAAGCTTCTGTGCTTGGGAACTGAATTCTGTATCTGTCGCTATGAACGTTACTTCTTCGACAATTTCAACATCTGGATAATTGGCGATTGCTTCTTTTACTCCTTCATAGCCTTCTTTCCCGTAATCATCATTTTGATAAGCCAAAGCGATTTTTTTAGCACCAAGTTCATTGACAGCATAATCTAAGAAAATTTTTGCTTCAACGCGGTAGTTCATGATACTTGAACCAAAGTAATTGTTGATTGGCGGATTTACAAATTCTTTCGCTCCAGTACTAACTAGAATCATCGGAATGCCTTTATCGACATAGTAGTCCTTTGCCGCGGTGTTACATGGTGTACATACATTCCCCAGCATCGCAAATACTTTGTCTTCTTCTACTAATCTCTTTGCCACCTGAACGGTTTTTGCAGGCTGATATTGGTCATCATAGGCAACAAGCTTTAATTGTCGTCCATTGACCCCTCCATTTTCATTTACGTATTTAAAGTGTGAGTCGATTCCTTTTCTGATTAAATCATAGATGGCTACTGGTCCTGTTTGCGGGCCCAGGTGTCCAATTAAGATTTCATCATCTGATACACCTTGTGCGAGCTCTGTGCTGCTTTCATTGCTTCCTTCATTATTTCCCTCAGATGAAGAACTTTGTTCTCCCCCCCCGCTGCATGCCGCTAATACTAGCGCCATGATGCATGTGATAATGAAACCCAGGTAAAGTTTTTTAACCTTCATTCTAGCTCCCCCTTTATTTATTTAAGGTTTTGCGTAAGCCTTTTGTGTAGCTGCAGCTGCCTCGTAAGGGATCCCTGACGGCACAGCCAACAAAAAAAGCTTCAACATAACCATTGCTAAAATAAATCATGTTTCTTTCTCACATAAGACTTTTAAGTTTTCGCTTCATCAATTTACCTGTCGGTGTTTTGGGAATTTCATCGATAAACTCTACCTTTTGAATTTGTTTATATTTTGCTAACTTTTCTAAACAAAATCTTTTAATCTCTTCTTCTGTAAGGGTCATGCCCTTTTTTACCACGATGAAAGCTTTCGGAACTTCACCAAGGCGTTCGTCATGCTCGCCAATAACCGCTGCTTCAAGAACAGCCGGGTGGGTATACAGCAGATTTTCAACTTCTACAGGATAGACATTATAGCCGCCCACAATAATCAAGTCCTTCTTGCGGTCTAGCAGATACAAATAACCATCTTCATCGATTTTTCCAATATCTCCGGTATGCAGCCAGCCGTCGACAACCGTCTTTTCCGTTTGTTCCGGATTATTCCAGTATCCCTTCATCACACAGTGTCCGCGCACGACAATTTCTCCCGGTTGATTGGCAGGTAAAAGATGATTGTCATCATTCACAATTCCCACCTCTAGATGTGGGAGAGGGTATCCAACGCTATCAAACTTGCGCTTCCGATTTAGCATATCCACAGTGATAACCGGTGAGCTTTCTGTCTGCCCGTAAGCTTGTAACGTCGTCGTCTTATAGCGGGATTCGAAGTTTCTTCGCACCTCAAGCGGCATATGACCTCCGCTTGTAATGCAGATTTCCAGTGAAGATAAGTCGTACTCAGGTACTTCTGGCATATTGAGAAACATATAGTACATCGCGGGAACTCCGATAAAGAAATTAATTCTTTCTTGATTGATTTTCTCAGCAACGCCCGTCGTACTAAACTTTTCAAACAGATAAAATTTGCCGCCCTTCATAAAAATCAAAATGAGACCGGCCATTAAAACGAGTAAATGCGATAGCGGTGTAACAATCGCACCATAATGATGTTGTGTAAGGCCAATGCTATCAGCATAAAATTCTGCATTCGTATTCAAATTATAATGAGACAGTTCAACACCCTTAGGGTTGCCAGTCGTTCCTGATGTATATAAAATACAGGCACCGTGATCAGGAGAAAGGTCTAGAGCTGGCAAATTACCAGCGGTACTTTCTAGCAGCGATGTTAAAGCTGTGAACGGTTTTTCAACACGATGATCGCTATCAGTGATTAAGATATTCTCCAAGACCCCCATCTTGGAAGCGTTACCATTTAACAGCGGCATTTTTTCTTTTGTTGTAAAAAGAACCTTTGCTCCTGAATGATTTAGAATATATTGAGATTCTGCTTCTTTAAATAGATAATTAATAGGCACAGCCAATGCTCCTATTTTTAAAATACCGTAGAAACTATAAATAAATTCCATCCCATTGGGAAGCCAAATCGCCACTCTGTCGCCTTTTTTCACACCATGTGAAAGCAATACATGTGCAAATTGATCGACTTTTTGATTTACTTGTTGATATGTATACTCTTTCTCTTTGAAAATTACTGCTGTTTTGTTCTCATTAATATATGCATGCCTCTCAAGAGCATGAGCAATGTTCATCCAAACACCTCCTGGGAAATTGTCTATTCTTATTAAAGCACAGAATACTCTAAATAGTAAATATCTTCTGATAATTTATTTTTCAAAAAAAATTTACTTTTTTATTCTTCTCTGTTAGGAATCAATTTACTATTGCTCTCTTAATCTCTTTATATTAAAATATGTTCTTTGGCACAGTCCACGTGGTTCGTAACCATCCCACGATAAAAAACTAAGGAGAGGTACCTATGAATATTAAAACACTTGTAACGAATGCGATTTTAGCAGCTCTGTATATTGCTGTTTCAGCATTGGTTCAGCCTTTTGGGTTTTCGCAAATACAATTTCGTGTTTCAGAAATGTTTAATCATCTCGTCGTTTTCAACAAAAATTATGCATATGGAATCGTCGTCGGTGTTTTTATCACGAATTTGCTCTTTTCCCCAATGGTTGCTTATGACTTAATCTTTGGAGTGGGTCATTCGATACTTTCTTTAACGATTACGATCATTCTCTGCCGTTACGTCAAGAACATTTGGCTTCGAATGACGATCAATACGGTTGTGTTTACATTTATGATGTGGCTGATCGCACTTGAACTAAATCTTGCACTTGGTTTCCCGTTTATGTTCACATGGCTGACTACAGCAGTCGGTGAATTCGTCGTATTGGCAGTGGGTATCCCAGTTATGATCGCGCTGAACAAGCGCATAAGATTTGATCAGTTAATGAGTAAATAGAGTTTCGTAAGGCCCAGAACTTGAATTGGGCCTTTTTTTATTTTTCAAAAATAAGCCGTTGTCTATACACAATGCTAACAGCCGCCACACTTGGAAAACAGCTGCCTTCTCTTCCGTATTATTCCCATGTATGAAAACCTTTATCGGACGAAAAATATATACGTATTTTGATTTTTCATCAAAGGGGGTACACGAAAATTGAAAATTTATGTGCTGCATTCGAGCATGTTTGGCCATACGGAAGTGTTAGGCGGTGCCATCGCTGATGGTACAAAGCAGGTCAACGGCGCTGAGGTCATTTATAAATCGGTAGATGATGTAGATCCTGAAGAACTGAAAGAAGCGGCGGGGATTATTTGGGGATCTGGGGGAATCTTTGGTGAACCAAATCCTAAAATGTCAACTTTCTTAGCAAAACTTGGAGGTCTTTGGGCAACTGGAGCACTGCAAGGGAAGGTAGGCGGTGTGTTCGCGACGACTACTACTCAGCATGGCGGCGTGGAAAATGTTTGCCGTGCGCTGCAAACGCCTATGTTCCACCATGGGATGGTCGTCGTATCCAATACAGGTCCAATCACACCTGACCGTGCACAATACGGAAACCCTTATGGTGCGACAGCTTCCATTCCTACGGAGGAATCGAAGGAAGCACCAATGAACAAACCGAATGACGCTGAAATGCAGCTTGCCAGAGATTATGGTAAATTAATCGCCGAAACGGCCATGAAGATGCATGGATAGGTTTTAGCAAAAAGCGGGCCGAAAATACGACCCGCTTTCCTTCTATGCTATGATGGATTACTAGCTGCTAATGCTGATTCATATATTTTTTTAAAACGGGTGTCGACTTTTTGAAAAATCGTATCTTCAGGAAAATCACAAGATTCTCCGCGAATATTTCCAGCTCGAATCCCTGTCAGTATTTCAATTCCTTCTGTAATATGGCTGACTGCCCAAATATGAAATCGTCCATGACATACTGCATCCACTACTTCTGAATGAAGCATTAAGTTTTTCACATTCTGCTTCGGAATGATTACTCCTTGATCCCCTGTAAGACCTTTTTCCTTGCAAATTTCGTAAAAGCCTTCGATCTTCTCATTTACACCGCCAATTGCTTGAATCTCTCCCCATTGATTTACCGATCCTGTAACCGCAATTCCTTGATGTATCGGAACTTCGGCAAGTGATGAAAAGAGAACATATAATTCCGTACTTGAAGCGCTGTCCCCATCAATAGGCGAATATGTTTGTTCGAAGGTGATGCTGGCCGACAGCGGTAGTGGTTTATTTTTAGCAAACTCTCCTGATAAATAGCCTGTTAAAATCATTAATCCTTTATTATGGATCTGTCCGCTTAAAGCCGCTTCTCTTTCAATATTCATAATCCCCGCTTTCCCGGCAAACGTCTGTGCAGTAATTTTTGTAGGAATACCGAATACCGAATCTCTCGTCCCCATTACCGCTAATCCATTAATCTGACCAATACGAAATCCGGATGTATCCACCATAATCGTTTCATTTCGAATTAAATCCCGATAATGCTGGGAGACATAATTAGATCGCTGCACCTGCTCAGAAAGAGCCTTTAATACATGATGATCATCAACAAAGCGAGCATCGCTCTTCTTTGCCCAATAGCTTGATTCTACGAGCAGCTTCGTTATGTCATGAAAACGCGTTGTCAGCTTTGACTGATCCTCTACCAATCGAGAGCTGTAATCAATCATTTTCGCGATGGCTCGTTGATGAAATGGCAGCAGTCCTTGCTGTTCACAATAATTTTTTACAAAGCGTGCCATCTTTAAGCTATTTTCATCATCCTTCTTCATAACGGTATTAAATTCGACCTTTACTTTGAAGAGCTTGTGAAAATCTTCGTCAACACCGGAGAGAAGATCGTATATATAATAAGAACCAATAATCACCACTTTGACATTTAGCGGGATGGGCTCTGGCTTAATGGCACTAGCTGGAAATGCACCGCTTTCTTCATAAGGATTTTCGATTTGGATTTTACCATTTTGAAGAGCGCGTTTTAATCTTGTCCAAGAATTTGGATGCTGCAGCAATTCTGCGGCCTGAAGGATTAAATAACCTCCATTCGCTGCATGCAGTACTCCTGGTTTAATATAAGTAAAATCCGTCACCCAGCTCCCAAGCTGTCCTCGGTATTCGACTTTCCCAAATAAATTTTGATAAGTTGGACTTGTTTCATAAATCACTGGGGCTCCAGCTAGTTTCTTATTGTTAACAAATAAATTGACGGTATAGCGATGAAGCTGCTGCTCTTTTGAGCCGATCAAAGCACTCATGACATTATCTTCCTCGTTTTCATCAGAGATGAAAAAGAAGAAATGCTCAACCACATCATGAAAATACGCATCCAAATAGGAAAGGACCTTTTTATGATCACGATAAACTTCCTTTAGAGGCAAGAAAAGCTCGTTAACCGCTTCATAGGTTGTCTTCTTCATAAACTCATTTACTTGCTTTCTTAATTCTTCATCCATCTTGCGAATTTGATGAACGGTATCCTGGATTTTTTCCTCAATCAGTCTCTCTTTTTCTTTCAATAAATCTTTATGAACTTGAGACAATTGTTCATACTCCTGCATACTCATGGGTCTGCCAAAGCGAAGAGGGATTGTATTAATTCCCATTTGCGTTCTTTCAATCTTATAATTCTGTTCTGAAGCAAATCCATCTGTTTGGGCCCATAGCTCATCTACTTTTTCCCGAAAGGAATCCAATATAGCACGCTTATTCTTTTCAAACATTTCACTTGAAAAATAAGCTCTGATCTCACTTTCTATTTCAACAAGCAATGATTCTATTTCACGTTGAAATTTCTGTCCTTGGCCTGCTGGAAAAGAAATCACAAGCGGCATGTCAGGGTTTTCAAAATTATAAACATAACACCAATCCTCTGGAACTGCTCTTGTTTTAGCCTTCTTTTCAACACTATCCAGAGCATACGTCATTCTCCCCGTGCCAGCCGGACCTACCACAAAAAGATTATATCCCGTTTGTTCAACGGTTAAGCCAAAGTCCATTGCCTGCTCAGCTCGTTCCTGCCCAATCATCTCGTTAGGGAGTTTTTCCATCTCAGCAGTTGTTGTGAAAGGTAACTTACTAGGATCAAATTCTGATCTTAATTGCGAGACAGGCACACGATGCGTGTTCAATACATTTTCATATTCTTCTCTATTCAATTGGAATCTCCTCACTTCCTATTTTTCCCGTTAGCAGCTATAAACTCTTTCTATTCTTACAAAATTCGCTAAGTTAAATTCCTTCCCCTTCCTTTTTACCAATTGTTCATTAAATATCTACAAATTTCGCAAAAAAAAACACCCCTTGGGTCTGACTGACTCTGCTAGGAGTGCTTTCGTTATTTAAGCATTTGAACCATTGTGCCTTTTTTCTTTAATGCACTATAAATTTCTTCGATATGTTCTTGATCCCTCGTTTCAACGGAGATGACTAATTCAACATAACCGGGATAAATCGTTTCGCCCATATGATTTACATTAATATTGATAATATTTCCCTGCTCTCCCGTAATCACATTTAGCACTTTTTCAAGATATCCAGGCTTGTCCTGCAGGATCGTATTGAATCTTGTATACCGTCCGGCCTCTACCATCCCTCTTTTGATAATACTAGAGATGAAGTTTACATCGACATTGCCTCCGCTTATGATGGAGACGATCTTTTTATTTTTTATAGGAAGCTTTTGATAAAGCAGCGCTGCAAGTGAAGCCGCCCCGGAGCCTTCCACCAGGAGCTTATTTCTTTCAAGCAGCATTAACATCGTTCTCGCAATTTCCATTTCGTCCACTGTGTAAATATCATCAATATACTTCTGTACAATTTCATAGGTCAATTGCCCTGGTTTTTTGACGGCGATTCCATCTGCCATTGTTGGATCAGAATCAATCATGATCGGTTTCTTCTCTTGCAGTGAAAAAGCCATACTTGGACAAGCCTTTGCTTCAACACCATAGATTTTTATATTGGGGTGTTTTTCCTTAATGGCCAGGGCGAGCCCTGCAATCAAACCGCCTCCGCCAATCGGACAAATGATACCATCGACATCTGGGAGCTGATCGATGATTTCCAGACCAATCGTCCCCTGCC
Organism: Robertmurraya dakarensis; assembly: GCF_900156875.1. Taxonomy (GTDB): domain Bacteria; phylum Bacillota; class Bacilli; order Bacillales; family Cytobacillaceae; genus Robertmurraya; species Robertmurraya dakarensis. Next base: position 2,898,337 of record NZ_LT707409.1, read on the forward strand.
CTGCTATCACAGCCTCATCATCAAACGCATGAACAAAAGAACGACCTGTTTTTTCCTTTAATTCCAGGGCATACGCCAGCGCTTCATCAAATACATTTCCCTGCAACTCCACATTTGCTCCATACTCTTTCGTAGCCTGCACCTTGCTTAACGGAGCCCCTTTTGGCATCACAATCGTACAAGGAACCCCAAGCATGCTGCTCGAGTAAGCAACTCCCTGAGCATGGTTTCCTGCAGAAGCCGCAATCACTCCTTTTTCCAAATCTTCTTTACTTAAAGAAGTCATTTTGTTGAAAGAGCCCCGCACCTTGAAGGATCCTGTTTTCTGAAGATTTTCGAGCTTTAAATATATCTCGTTATGGGAAAACTCACTAAAGGTTTTTGAGTAGTCCAATGGTGTTTTATGTACAATGCCGATCATTTTTTCTTGCGCCTTTAATATATCTTCATATGAAACCATGGAAATCCCCCTTTTTTGGTATTTTTTGCAGCGGAGGAAATGTTATTCAGTTCTAAACTAAGAGGTTAGAATTAGCACTAAAGACTCTTTTACAAAATTCGACAAAATATGCTAAGATTTCTTTTAGGCAAACTTCAAACAACTTCGCAGCAGTATTCCTCTGCTTACTATCTAGAATTACGCCCTTTCCTAATTTGCCTAATACAGCTTAAGAAAGGTGTACTGTCACGTTGATTTATCCTACTTTTTATAGTGAAAAATCCAATTTAAGGCATATTGTAAAAGATCAAAATAATTGTTTATGCGGCTTAAAGTACCATGTATTTCCAACATTCTGCGACAAAGATTTCAAGAAAATTCAATTTCGATCAGATGATGAAATTAACTGTCCACACTGCAGATCCATCATGAAATAACATGATGGATCTTTTCCTTTTTCTATAGACCGCCGCAGAAGTCTGGATCTTCCTTTTGTTGCTCGACAGAGTTGTCAACAGATTCTAGTCCATACCCAGTAGAACTGATTTCTAATACATCTTGTGACTGATTCGCCTCTACTGTCCCATTTTTATTGGTAAGGGAAGAACTTTTCTCTTTCTTATTCAAGGTTACCCCTCCTTCCTGCACACCACGGATTGGTATATTTTGCGCAAAATAGAAGCGGTTATGATAGTGGACAGGAAGTATTTTCACTTTTTATATTTTATACTTTCAAGTATAATAAGATGAAACTTTGTTCGTGAGATTGGTAACTTTTTAAAATGAGAATCGAGGTGTTTCTACCCATGACCATGAAGATGACGACGAAGGACAAAATTCTTGATTTGCTGAAAAAGGAAGTTTCATTAGCGGTAAATGATTTGACACAGCGTCTGAACATTACACATATGGCCGTAAGAAAACACCTGGATTCACTGCAAAAGGATCACCTGGTACAAGCCTCAGAGTTAAAACAAGCAATGGGCAGGCCTCTGCAAATCTATTCTTTAACGGAAAAAGCTGAAAAATCTTTCCCAAAAAATTATGAAGGCATCACACTGGAATTCCTGTATGATATCAAGGATTTATACGGAGACGATGCGGTTGAAAAATTATTTAATAAAAGAGAAGAAAGATTAACAAAAGAATACTCACAGCGGATCGCACATAAAACGAATGTAGAAAAAATCAATGAGCTTGTCACCATCCAAAATGAAAAAGGCTATATGGCGGATGTTTCACTCATCGATGAAGATGTCTATGAACTTGTTGAACATAATTGCCCGATCCTTGCTGTTGCCAATACTTTCAAAACAGCATGCCAATGCGAGACGCAAATGCTGCAGAATGTTCTTCACACAGACAACGTCCGCAGGGTCAGCTGCAAAACAGATGGCGATAATCATTGTAAATTTATTATAAACTTCAAACAAAAAACACTTTTAGGAACATCCTAAAAGTGTTTTTTGTTGTTTTTAATTATTTTGCAGCTTGGTAGCGCTTGTTTACTTCATCCCAGTTCACAACGTTAAAGAATGCGTTGATATAATCTGGACGCTTGTTTTGATACTTTAAGTAGTAAGCATGCTCCCATACGTCAAGACCAAGAATTGGCGTCTTGCCTTCCATTAATGGGCTGTCTTGGTTAGGTGTGCTCGTAATAGCAAGCTCGCCATTGTCGACAACCAGCCAAGCCCAGCCAGAACCGAAACGGCCTGTCGCTGCTTTAGCAAACTGATCTTTGAAAGCATCGTAGCTTCCGAATGCTGCAGTGATGGCTTCTGCCACTTCACCAGTTGGAGCTCCGCCTGCATTTGGAGCAAGGATTGTCCAGAAAAGACTGTGGTTTGCATGTCCGCCGCCATTGTTACGTACAGCAGTGCGTACGTTCTCAGGAACCTCATCAAGGTTTGCAATTAGCTCTTCCACGCTCTTGCTAGATAGTTCATCTAGACCTTCCAGTGCTGCATTTAAATTGTTTACGTATGTAGCATGATGGCGATCATGGTGAATCATCATCGTTTGTTCATCGATATGTGGTTCAAGTGCGTTGTTTGCATATGGTAATGCAGGTAGTTCGTATTTAGCCATTGGTAATTCCTCCTAAATAATAATCTATGTACGATTTTGATTATAGTTTAGAATTTTAACTTTTTCAACTAAAAAGTATAAAAATAGATTCTAATAAGAAGCTGACCTGCTAAATCAGCTTCTTATTAGACTTTAAGTGAATAATTTAATATAAATCCCAAGAGCAATTAAAGATATGGTGATAATAACAACATAAATCATCGTTAAATTAGTCGTGTTTCTTTTTGTAGATTTGCTATAATCTTCGTCACCCTTGCCAGCTATAAGCAGTGTTGCAACGATGGATATAATAACGATGATGATTACCAATGCATATAGTACGTTCATGGAACCCCTCTCTTAGATTGTATTTATACTTCTTACCATTCTACTATTCTTTTAAAAAAAGGTCTCCAAGTTAATCTAATCTGTAGTAACCATCCAGTTTGCAGGTAAGACCAATCAATTCTTGCTTTCGGCCAATCTTTTTAAATGATCCAATAATTCTTCGCTATCCTTAGCAGCTATAAACTCTCCATCGACGATTGCATAGGGAGAGTTCTTGCATTCCTCGCATCTGCTTTGACATTGATATTCTTTATAGGTAATGTTTTTCCCCTTCAAAAATGCATCATAAGATGGGAAATTCTCTTTCGTTAAAAAACGGTCAAGATTTTTTTCACAAAATTCTACTGTTACGTTCTGTTTTTTCTGTCGTAATTTATGAAAAAGTTTCACTTGCGATAACATCCTTTTTGAATTTTACGTCTCGACTGAAGATGACTCTTAATAAATATTCCCTTCGCGAATCCACTTCGTCGCTACCCACTTTTCCCCTTCTTGCACCGGGATGCTGCTATGAACGGATAATCGATCCACTTGACCTATGCTGTTCCCATAGTGGAAATAGACAGCGCTTCCTTTTTTTGGAACGACGGAGAGACCGATTTTTTGAAAAACCGTTTCTCCGCCGGCAGGGACATCATTTAAGTAGATTAATAAAGTAGCGACCCGCTGTCCGCCTTTATCTCTGTCAATCTTATTTGGTGGAAAGAAATCAAAATGCGGCTTATATTCTTCTCCAATTTCGTAATTCAACACCTGAAGGCCCTCTCCATTTTCAATAGGAAAGTTTGTCATCTCTTCTATTCTTTTTTCAATCTTCTCAATGAATTCATTTTCTCTTATTTGAAAGTACATGCCTTTACTTGTTCTGCCAGGGACTACTTTTTCTGCTCCAGTATTAGGGTCGACAACTCGAGATGGTTGTAAACGTTCCTTCGCAAGGGAGATAAGCTCGTCACATTCTTCGATGCTAAGGACGTTATCTAAATGAAGTGTGAATGGCTTTTCAATTCTAGAAAGCACCTTAATATCACGGTCAGCCGTGGTGATCATATTGCCTTTTTGACCAATACTCGGTACCTCATACTCATATGGAATTTCAGTACTTTCCGTCGTCTTAATTTGTTCATTTCCCACAATTTTAAATAACGATTCGTACGCAAACCTTGGATCAAAGCCTTTTTTAATCAAAGCATCAGCAATCGCAACCGGGCTTACACCCGTTTTTAATGTTTGAATGATCCAATCTCTCAGCTCAGATGACAGCTGTTTTATTTTTGTCATCCAGATCCCCTCCCCTAACCTTTGCGAAGTCATGGCTTTTTATAATCAAATTCTAATTCATCACTACTTTTATTGTACTCCACATAGAGATCATGTTCATCAAAAAACCACAAATCTCCTTCTTCAATGAAAAAAAGAATGCCCTCCACCTCGGTACTTACCACGACATTAATAGGGTCTGGATCTTTTGTAAATCCCAGGCTAAAGCCCTCTTGTACTGGGCTGGTGCCATAAATTTTTGAAAAAAACTTAATTTTATCGCCTGCCTCCAAATCCATTTCATCCTTGAACCATTCTATCGCGTTGTCACTAATATGTATGTTCATGATTAATTTTCCTCCTATTGGTAATTAGTCTTCTTTATTGTCTGCAAAATGGTATTTATTATTTAATTTGTTCTGAACCAGCTAAAAATGAAAAACCACTGTTTTTAATATGCACAGTGGATTTTACAAAGGTTGTTTATTGTTCAATGTGAGAAGATTTTTTTAGGAAAGAGTCAAGGACCAGGTTGCCAAAAGGAATAAAGGCAACGGCGACAGCACTTACAACCCATTTAAATGACCACCTAATCTTAAACGTTGTATAAGCAATCACGAATAAATAGAGAATGAAGAAAAATCCATGCAAGGAGCCAACCACTCTCACTGCTTCCGGCAGTCCCGCACCATATTTTAATGGCATTGCAATAAACAATAAGATTAATAGAGATGCCCCTTCAATATGCCCGAAAAACCGAAAACGCCCAATCGCTGTTTTTAACACATAATCACCATCTTTTTAGTAATAATAGTAGTCTTCATAAACAGCATTATATCATTTTATGTATGAACTTTTTAGTTATTTCTACTATTAAAAAGGTGCAGTAAAATCGTGGCCGACTTTACTGCACCTTCATTTTGATGTCTAATTATGCTAGTACTGCTGATAAATTCTTTGCTGCTTTTTCTACTTTTGCCAGGCCTTCAGCAATGATATTTTCCGCTTGATCCGGAGCAGCTGCATGTCCTTCAATGATAACTTCATCGATTACTTCCATACCGAATACGCCAGCACAGATATTTTTCACATAGGTTGCAGACATTTCAAGTGGAGCCATTTCTGGTGTAGAGTAAATGCCGCCGCGAGCACTTAGGATAACCACTTTCTTATCTCCCATTAAGCCAACTAATTGACCATTTTCATCATACTTGAATGTGTAACCAGCTTGATATACATAGTCAATGAATGTTTGTAATTTAGCAGGGATTGTTAAGTTCCATAATGGGAACGCAAAAACGATAACATCTGCTGCTGATAATGCATCCATTGCTTTTTTCTTTGCAGCTAAAATACGTTGTTCAACGTCTGTCATTTCTTCGCCTGATTCAGCTTTACCAAAAGCATTGAATAAATCTTGGCCAAAATAAGGCATATCTTCAGCAAACACGTCGAAAGTTGTTACATTAACACCTTCAATGCTGTTCATAAATGTTTCATACATCTTACTAGAAACTGCTTCTGAAGCAGGACGGTTATTTGCTTTTACAACTAAAACGTTTTTCATTATATTAAAATCTCCTTTAATCTTGTTAATTTAATTATCTCGAATTAATAATATATGAATATATTAACGTTGTCAAAGGAAGTGATTGGATGCCCGTCATGTATCACATAACAATTTCTAAAAACCACTTAAAGCTGCTGCATAGGTGAGCGGTGTTTTATAAAGTGTCGAGATTAATTCTTCATTTTTCATTATATATAAACTCTTTTTCCCATAGAGATTATTTACTTCTAATACCCATGGTTTAAAATCCTGATCTATGATTACGTCCAACGCTATGTCTCCAAAATGTCCCAAATTGTAATCTAAAATTTGACAGATTGCTTTACAAGCCTTAATGGTACGATTTATAATCCGCCTTGCTTGTTCATCATCGACTTTGTATATAATCTGAAGTGCTTTTTCTCCGGTGGCTATATGGGCAAGATGGTCTAAATTTGTAACGATGCTATTCTCTTGCGCCACTCTGCCAATCGTCCCTTGACATACCCAATTCTTTTGGGCATCTTTCTGAAAATACAATCTAAAATCAAAATGTTTATTTCTATATACGCTGGGAATTCCTTGTTGGAGGAGATAAATTTTATTTGGAAGTATCTTCTTTAGTTCTTCCATAACCTCAAACAATGACGGAAATGTCTTTTTATCCTTTCTTTTATTAATAATCGATATTCCATCCTGCTCTTCCTTAATAACAAAGATTCCATTTCCTTGCATCCCTTTTGCTGGTTTAAGATAGACCGTTCCAAATTTATAAAGCATTTCTCTAAGATCCCCGATTAATCTAAACCTTTTCGTTTCAGGTAATATACTTCTTACCTCTTTATGTTTCGAGCATGCTTCCCAAAATTCAAATTTAGTAAAAAAGTTTGTATTAAATAACCTTTCATCAGTTGACTTCCTTAGTTCCAGTTCAATCTTTTCTGGTATCCTAATTTTTTTGAACACACAATCAGGAAAAGGAAATGTCCCTTTTACCCATCTTGATGTGTTCTCTTTTTCATTTGGCATACAGTAAAAGCCTGTAATTTCCTTATTCATTAGATCTATGGAATCGATACAACAAAAAATAATGTGATAACCTTTCATCTCATGTAATCGATAAAGCATCTTATAATGATTTAATGTATCAACTGATAAACGTTCCATTTTCTTTTTTACAATTAATCCAATGTATGGACCGATATGCAGTACATCCCTCTCCACCTTTAGGTTTAAAAACAAGTTTCCAGGTATGTTAAAAGAATGGTTGTTCTTGATCAGGCCAATTTCATTCTCAGATAACGAATTATCAATGTATACACTAAACTTTTGGAGCCAGCTCCCGAACTTAATAAATATGAATCTAGACTTAATGTTATATTTTTTTAGAAAAGTATTTGTTAAATATACAATAGGAAGACCTTCTTCACCTGAGATAGTCCAAACCTTATTTGTACTTTTTCTTTTCTTGGAGGACGTATAAATAACTTTTATCATAAAGAAATAAGCACTCCATATCTGTATAAAATAGGATCCATGTATAGTATGTAACACAGAGTACATTTGCCAATATCATAAAAACTCTTCTATGGAACCACAAAAAACATTACCGCTATAAGCAGTAATGTCGCTATATAATCTTTTTTAATTTTGTCTCACTAACTCATTAATATCAGCTAGAATCTGTTCCTTTTCAACTGGTTTTTTGGCATTAGCCATATCATATAAAGCTCTTAATTGGTTATTGCTGTCAATCAAATACATGGTCACGGAATGCGTAAAAAAATCCCCTTCGATTTTTCGGTATTGCATTTGGAATTCCTTCGTAACTGCTTTTGTTTGCTCTGTTGAACCCCTTAACCATTTCCAGCCAGCTGGATCTGTTTCGAATGCCCTGGCATAGTTTCTTATCACCTGTTTTGTGTCGTGTTCAGGGTCTAAAGTGATTGAAACTAATTCAACTGACTCACCGAACAGACCCTCATTTTTTAGTCTCTTTTGCAAAATTTGAAAGTCAAACATGGTTAATGGGCAAATATCAGGACAATTGGTATAAAAAAAGGCAACTAATTTAATTTGACCATTATCAGATTTATATACATCATGATGGACATCTTCAAGTTCAAAGCTCTCTATTCTGTCTAAGACAGGCAGTTTTTCACCACTTGGCCAAAACCAATAGATGCATAAAAATCCAGCAAGACCAATCAATAAAAACGGCCAGAATATTTTCTTTCCCATACCTTCACACCTTATTAAGGAGTTTTTCACCTCAATTTAGCTTGGCATTAGAGTTTTTTAACGGAAGAAGATGTACTTGCTTATTTTTATGCACTCGAATAATTCCCCACATCCCTTGTTCAATATCCCAGCGTATATTGCCTGAACGATACATGTAGTCACCAGGGAAATTGAAAAAACTTCCTGCTCCGTAGTGCAATTGCAGATCCCTTGCATGCCCTAACACAACGTGATCCTCAATAGATTTGACCTGAGAAAAAATATCCTTATCGTCTGTGTTCCAATAATGACCATGTAAATGGAAGGTATGTGCACGCCTGCGTTCGGATGGATTCACAAGTCTAATCGTTATCGGATCACCAGGATATGCTTCAAATACTGGTGTGGATGGATCCCCATGAACCTTCGAGCTAAATAAATCCTTCAGGATAGGATGTTCATTCAGGCGGTTTATTAATCTCTCAGTCCGATAGTTAAAACCTCTTGATCCATTATCATACGTATCTACTAGATCATCAAGTTCATCAGGATCAACATCTGTTAAAATACCATCTACGGGATCGATGATGACACAGCCATCTCTATCCACCAACCTGGCACCATCGTACATAACTAGCACAAACTCTCTTCTGTCAGGCGAAAATGGATGGTTTAATATGACATTTTCACTTGTAATAACGGCCGGAGTACGTGTTTTAGGGTTTAATATTTGCGTTCCTCTCGATTCAGCAATAAACGTCCCATAAGTCCCTAGTGATCTATGATTTCTAATATCCGCCATGTCCCACATTCCACAGGCACCTACAGCAACATCAACATACCATCGATACGTCACCGTTTCTCCTGGCCCAGCCGTTTGATCAGGATTGAACCCCACTGTTTCTCCTGCAGAGGATTTTACGTCATATTGAATAAGCTGCGGATGTAATGAAATTCGAACAGATGGCGGATAAAATGCTTGTTCTTTTACAGGTGGGTACGGCCAAATTCCATCCGGGAAAGGGAATTTTTCAGACTCTAGGAAACTGGTTAAATGAACCTCGACAACGTCTCCCTGATTAGCACGTAATATTAAAGGCACTGGCTCCTTCTTTCCTGAAAGGATTTCATCCATATCTTCCTTTAGTGCAAATATAATTCCATATGGATCTTGTTCTCCCCATTTGCTATAGCGGATTGGGACGTGGAAGGCAGCAATATGAAAAACTTTAACAGGTGCATTTAGAGGTGCATCGACCTCTACTTTTTTTGCTGGCGGCGGGGGATTCCCTGTACAAACTGGTAATGGTTTCGTTCGTTTCGGCGGAGAAGGGCGATCCTCCAAGGGGATTAGGAAATCGACTTCTTCATCATACGCACGAATCAGCCCCCAGCAGCCATTCCATAGATCCTCTTCGGTTTCAAACGTCCAAAGATAATCTCCTGATCTGGGAACCTCCATATCAAATGTGAATGATTCAGAAATGCCGATATGTTCCTGAGATTGAAACTCTGTCTCAATATCAGGCCTCTCCTTTTTCCACCTCAAACCATGTACATTAAAGCTGTGTGATTCTTCCTGTGCCCCTTGGAGTAAACGGATGCGAATGGGGTCCCCCTCATAGCAATGTAAGATCGGTGTCACAGGATCGTCATTTACAAAGGAGCTAAAAGAATATGCTGGATCACAATCCTTTCCTAAACGGAATTGCAGCGGTTCATTTTTATAATTTACTGCAAATAAACCTGGGTCATCTTGAGACCCTGGAAATTCAGGTGGATTTAAAGGACATCCATCTTTATCAAAAAGGAGTGCAAAGTCATGAACCATCAAAGCAAAATCTCTGTAATCTGGAATTAAAGGATGTGTAACAGTCACTTGTGCACCTGCTTCCACCTCTTCACCCGTTTTTGGATCCAGAACCTTTGAAAATCTGCCATGAACAACAGTGGAACCAAATACACCATGCTGCTGATGATAACTGGCAAATAAATGATCATGGAAAAACCATGCTTTCAACTCTACATCAGCAAAGTATTCATAGCGAATCGTTTCACCTGGCAGTACACTGGAGTCATAATTCCAGCCAACATTGGCCCCATCACTCACCAATACATCAAATTTGACAAAGTGAACATGAAAAGACGTCTCATAGGTTCTTGTTACAAGCTGAAACGCATCTCCACTTGCTACTTCTGGGAGACGATTTGTAAAATTGACAGATAAACATGTTCCGGCATTCATATGAAGTATTAAAGGCTCTGGTTCTTTTCTGCCAGCTAAAACATCCTCTAAATCCTCGTCGCGAACATAAATTCTGCCTTTAGGGTCATGCCATCCTTGACGGTTATAAACAAGCGGAAGTTCAATAAGGGAAACATTTATCTCCTGTACGGCTGGATTCTCCTCGATGATACATGGATCCGTGAACACCGCTCCAGGTCTTGCAGTTGGTACAGCCGCATTTCTCTCAAGCTCCGTAAGCCCCCTGCCCCCAACAACACCAAGCGGTGGACGAGGTGCCTTGCAGCCTACTTTTCCTGGAATGAAATTAGGAAATCCCGGTCTTTCCTTTGTAGGTGCAGGTGGACACGGACGGTCAGGCAAAGGCTGCAGCGCTTTAATCGGAACGCCATTCGGATAACACTGACTGCCATCCTGAAGCGTATCGAACACTCTGTTGATTGCCCACATCCCTACACCAAAATGTGGATACAAATGGCAATGGATAATGAAATCACCAAATGCCCCTACCAAGGATCCTAATCCATATAATGTATCAATGGTATACCACGATTGTGGACTAACAGATATTGCATCAAACACATCCGAATCAGTATTAAGGGGATCTCTAAAAAAGCTATGAGCATGGTAATGGAACACATGAGTTTCCTTGACCCCTGCATGAACTAATCTGTATTTGGCCGGATCGCCCCGGTAACCTCGAAAAATTGGTGTTGCCGGATCGCCAAACACCCATGAATCATGATGGACTTCTTCCCCCTCACAATCAGGACATACTACTCCTTCTTCAATCAGCCTCTTGCGATTTTGTTCAGGTTCGTAACGATAACTAATCGCATGTGTAGACTCTCTCTCCTGATTTGTAACAGGATCAAGCGGGCGATTTCCAGTTATATCCTTTGTTGACATTTCATCATGGAAAATAAATGCATATTCACGAAATGAAGGGGCAAATGGATGGTGTACATCAGCAAACATCCCGCTATTTAACGGTCCTCCAGTTTCCGGGTCTGTCCACCATGATCCTCGTTTTTCAATAAAGAGGCACCCAAATAATCCATTAATACTTGTTCCTTCATCACTGCTGTCAGGATTTCCCAAGTCTGTAAATATGGATACTCCCTCATGATTAAATTGCAGACGGTAAAGGATTTTCTCACCCGGCTCTGCCAATGTATTTGGGTTAAAACCGACATTTGCACCATCTGAGTTCAATACATCATAGTCTGCTTCTTGAAAGTGCATTCCAGTTGCATAATGAATCTTGTTTTCAAATAATATTTCAACGGTGTCACCTTGATTCGCCCGAATACACAAAGGCTGCACTAAGTCTACCGGTGTAAATGGATTCTTTTTAACAGCTTCCTTCACTTTCTCTTCATTTTCTTTCAAAACGTACATCATGCCCGTTTCATTGTAGTCACCAAAATTGTTTAATACTATTCGAATTGGGATCGCAACAACATGATAAAATCTCTTCATACGCACTCTCCCTTTTCCTAAATATCATCTCTAAGTTCCGGTATTCTCGGCATTCCTTTTTGTTCTATATAAAAAACTTCTATCTGATGAGCATGGATATACCATAATCTATTTTCAAGTTCTCCGATCGTTGTCACTTTTACATCAACTACAACAGCATCACCAACTACTTCCACAATTCTTCCAATAAAGACAAAAGGAAAAGATGGAGTCATGATTAAAACATTTTTCCCGATTCCAGCCACAAATTCATTTATAAGTGCTTCATCATGTATATCATTTACGGATGGTAAACTAATCTCAGTTAATCGAATGTCTTGTTCCATGGTTAAGAAGCCTCCTTACATTTTCTTGATGAGTTCAAGCTGATCACGTAAGTGGAATCCTGTCATTACAATCAAAGTCAGGCGAAAAATGGGATATTTTTTCTAGCGGGATGCTTAATGGAGTAGGAAATTGATAAAATGGAGCATTAATCATTTTTATGTTTACTGGGAATAATGTAACATCACCTTGTGTCACTCTTATGATCGTTCCGCAAAAAATCGGACGAAATGTTTGGCCAAATAAATTTAACTGATCTGAATTGGTCACGACTAAAATACTTTTACCTATCATTCCATTCAATTCATCAAACAATTGATCTTCAACATTGGCTATATTTATCCGTATCATACCGTCAAAAAATCGTTCATCGTCCATTACCCGTTTTTCATCTACCTTCTTTTCATTGTCTTTTTTTTCGTTTGACATATAGCCTCCTCCTTTACTCATAGAAAAATATTTATCCAAGAGAGCTATCCTTTGTAAATCTTTTAAATAAATACGAAAACATTGTCATGATCCGAATTGTTTCTACGTATTTCAAATCAATTAAATTAATATGACTACTCTCTCCAAAAAATGAAAGGGCTAGTTTGTTATCTTTACAGCTTAGTATTTTACCAATCTTTTTTTCATCTCCTCTCAAGTGAGCAACCACCCACGTTTCCTTCCAAGCTTCCAAGTTAGTCTGAAGTGATTCCTCAAAAAACTGCTGCATTAAAAGATTTCGCTTCGAAACGGTTTCACCAAATTGCAGAATCAGTTTATTACGCAAATTATTGTCATAAAGAAAATGTTGATGTGTGTTAGAATAGTTCGGTATGCCAAATGGAATATTAGCACTTTCAATAATTGAATAAGGGATCCACATTCGTTCTTTGAGATTGGTAATCATCACAAAATCCCGGCCAACGGTACTAACTTTCCCGACTTTGTGTATGGATTCACTTCCGCATTTTGCATAAATCTCAATTTGCTGATTCCGTTTTGCTTTAAAAAATTTTCTCAGCTTTAAATATTTTCCTCTTTTTTCATTATGCTTGGAAATATTAAACATATTTGCACGGTCGATATATTCCATTAACAACCGTGTTTCCTCAGTTGTTGTTGATGTAGTCGGTGATGTTAATCCTTTTCCCCTCTTTATATTGAACTCATTAATAATATCCTCTTTTTTCTCTTCATTTTTCACCCTTTCGAGCAGCTCTTTTCTGTATTCATGTAAGTGAAGCCTTTTTCCCTTTTCATCACCCTTTTTCTGTTCCACAAAATGATGCTCCTTTCCATTGGATTAGACTTTTAAAGAATAAAAGACAAAAAAAATTGTAACTCCAGCAAGAAAAGTGCCGAATACACCAAAAAGCATCATGTTTTGATTTATATTCGTAAGATAGGCAGCCGGTAAGCTGCATATACTTGGATCCTTAATGACTAATCCAAGCATATTTCCCATTAAGCCTCCTACAATTCCATTAAAGAAACCTGCTAAAAGTGATTGGAATTTTACTAAAGAGCCAAACAGCACTCCAATAAGTCCGCAGACAATAACAGATATAATCATAACTATGGAAAAATTCTCCGGAAATAAAAACTGTACAATCATTGATAAATTCAAGCTCAGAATGCCACTGCAGCTCATTGCCATAATCATTCCAAACCGATCATCATATAATTTCCTTTTCTTATAAAAAATCTTATAAATCATGAAACCTATAAAACTATTAAGGCATAGTAAACTTATAAGAAACATGGTCAATTCGCATCCATCCTCCTATCTATGTATGCTTGGCTGACAGAACCAACAAGAACAGAGAAAGAAGAAAGATCCCCTCCAGGAAAGTTAAAAAAATATAACTATTTTTTGCTGCTGCCCCAATCATTGGTGCCATTATACCCATCATTAACCCATTGCCATAACCAGTTAACATTGTTTGATAATCGAACAATGAGCCAAATAGACCTCCAGCCGCCACACCAATTAAGGTTGTGATTATGGTTACGACTACGAAGTTAAGCGGAAACTGATATATCAAAATCACCCCGGTTACAATGGCAATAAAACCGCCGGCCATATTTGAAATATTCATGCCCAACTGATATCCAATCAGCCTACGAATCCGAAACAGGTACAAATACGTGCAGACAAGTATCAACACATTTCCATAGAGAAGATACCCCAGATATCCAGCCAGCATTCTTAACCACCTCTTGAATGTCCTATGATTCATTTTTATTAGACAAATGCTTGTCATTATTCTATTTATTATTTTTTGTCATCCTAACCGCCCAGACAAAAAGGGTAGTTCACCCATAAACTAGGTATATATTTAGGAAAGGAGTGTGCCTAAAATAAGTTTCTTTAGAGAGAAGAATAATGTCGACGGTTTCAATGAGTTTAGGTGTCCTGAATGTATTTCAGGGGAACATGATGGGGATTTTTTTTGTTCAGCATTAAGATGTCCTGAACAAATTCCTCAGCCGAAATTCCCATCTGCTAATAGCTCGTTTCCACCGGAAGAGCTAGCTGAAATTACCGAATGTATTGAGGAAGCAAATGAAATTCTACTTACATTAGGTGTTGAGAGGGATTCGGAAAACCTGAGGGCCATGCAGGAAAGCTTAAGAAAATTGAGAAACCACCGCTTCCTAGTAACGATAAACTGTGGTGAAGATCAAGAAACACAAACCATCAAAGGACATCTGGCAGACGCGGGATTAGATTTTATTATTATCCAAACAGATGTGGGGAATATTGTTATGATTCCTTTTGAACGAATAGTACAGATGAAACGACTGCTCAAGGAGAAAGTACAAAATCGAAGGGAGCAAGAGCTGCTTAACATAGACGCATGCCTGCGAAGAGCTCTTACTTTCAATTTTGGTAAGGTTGTGCCGAAAAGTCCGTTTTTACTCAATTTATTTTTCGGGCTTAAATTGAAGCTTTTTCTTGAAAGCTACGTTGACAGTTTTATCTATGTAAAATCCGAAAATCATAAAATGGAAAAAGACGGTAAACTGATAAATGTTAATAAAAGAAGAATAGTAATGGAGATTGATCACGAAAAACAAGGTATTGATTTTGATGAGTTATGTTATATTGAGATTGAAAGAGGACTCCTTGCTAGAGAATATTTAATTTGTAATCAAAATCCTATTGTACAATAAATCTTTACATTGATATCATGAGCAGAAGCCTTCGGAAAGGTCCGAAGGCTTTTGACGTTAACCAATTTGTATCTCAACTTTACATCCTTTATGCTGTAACAACTTAAATTTTAAGTCATCATTCAATCCAGCTAGCCGCAATTCAAATCGCTCATCGCAAAACGGAATGGCATGGTCACAAAAACATGTGAATTTTTGATGACAACAGCGGTTATTTCGCATATGGTAAAAGTGTTCGGAGTAATCATATCTTCGGTCATGTTCGTCATGACAATGAGGACAGTGGTCGTGCCTTTCTCGGTGCTCGTGATGGCAATGAGGACAACGGTCGTGTTTTTCCCGGTGCTCGTGATGGCATTGAGGACAATGGTCGTGTCTTAACTCATCAAATTTCTTACGTTTATTAGTATGTTTCACGCCCCTGTGATTTTTGCTATAACATTGACAAGGGGTTTTATTACAGCCTTTACAACTATGATGAAATTCCTTATCCTTTTTCCTTTTTTTCTCTCGACGATCATTAAAATCTGATAAGCGCCCAATTTGTACACAATGACAATTTCCATGGTGCTTACATTGTAATACTCTTTCTGAAGCCCATTGGCCAGGCCATTTTATATGTGTAATCCTATCTGTTAAAACACTTATTATAAGATGATCATCCTGTAATATTTCAACGAAATCAATTCCAACATCAACTATTTTCCCTTTGATAGTTAAAGGATCCTCTTTAATATATTTAAACCTCATGGTATCTGGACCAGCTTTATTCTGTTCTCTATTTGTTAATAAGTTATTGATATCTTTCCTTAAATACATTTTCTCCCCTCCTATAACATGGACTAATTTAACATATGACTAAAGTATTTAGAGTGTTCAATAATGGGGTGAAAGCCTATTTGAAGTGTTTGGAACTTTAATACTTAACTAAATTAGCCTAGTAGAATATTAATAAATAAGGAGCTCAGTAAGAAGGAGTGAGTGCTTTTGAAGAAAGAACAGAAAGACCAGGAATCAAATTCCGTATCATTTTCTAAAACGGAGGATAAGGAAACTAGAATTCTAAGATTAAAACAACAAATTGCAGCCAGTGTTTGGATCCAGGCCCTTGCACTAATATCTGAAGCAGTGAATGTAACGAAATTATTTTATTTAGAGGATGAAGAACCTGGATCGCTTGAAATACTGAATGGAGTTTGGATTCAAGCCATTGGGCAATTAATAGAAGCAATCGGTGTGTCTCACCAAATTTTATCCGAAGACACTCCATCACTATTAATTGGTCAAAGAACTGCCATCACAGGAGACTGGCTCCAATCAATTGGTGCTGCTATCGAAGCAGTGGGAGGAGAAAAGACGCATCAAGATGCCATTCGTCAACAGGAAGATGGTTTTGTTCCGTAATGCTAAGAGTAATAACTCTCTATCATAAATTGCTTTCTATTTATACACTCGTCAAACTTAAAAACTCCCATAACCGGTTAGGTATGGGAGTTTTATCTTTTTAAAATGTAAGTTCAAACGACAAACGGTCTCTCCTTATTACTCAATCGCATAACTTTTACTTTGTTTCTAGCTCTTCCCAAGTTTTCTCCCTTTTTTTATTCTTATTATTAAAACAGTGTCATTCAGTTTTAAATTAGATACCTGCTGATAAAATTTTCATTGAAAAATACGAACATTTGTTCTAAAATAAAAATATCTAATCAATGCATTTATAAAAAGTATTCGGGAGAGGAAATTATTATGAAAAACTGGGAAGCTGCCTATTTAGCTGGAATAATTGATGGAGAAGGAACAGTTACTTTGACCAGAATGCATGAAAACGAATACCGACGGCCATGTATTACGATAGCTTCAACCGATAAAGAACTTTTAGACTATATTCAAACACTAACAGGTGGCACAATTACAAAAAAGAAAAACTATAAACCAGATATACATAAAAATTCCTACTCACTAATGATCAAAAAAAAAGATACAGTTTTTTATCTGTTAAGAAAAATTTCTAACTTTTTACGAATTGAGAAAAAGAAACAGCGAGCCTTATTGATACTTGAGAATTATGAAAAAGTAACCCCGAGAAATGGAAAATACAGTCATGACTTATTGCAGAAAAAATTGGCCTTCGAAGAACAATTTTTTCAAATATAAAATAAACAAATAAAAAACCACCAAATATGTATTTGGTGGAGACGGTGGGACGTGATCTTCCATGCTTTCGTCATGGCACTGACTATATCTTGAACCTGTTTTTTTACAGGTCCTTCGGCGTGTTATGCAAAATGTAAATTTACTTGATTCTCAAGTATATTTTGCATCCTAGTACTACCATCATGATGGCAGCCTATAAGTCGATACACGGCTGTTGGATTACTCCACATACCGCTCGGTATTGCCTTATCACATTTAAGTGACTTAGGTTTCACCGATAAAGCCGAATTTTCACTTATGTGTTACCACACAAGGCGACTATTTACTAATCGAACCCACGTCCAGAAATATCGCCACTTAAGCTTCTACGAGTGTAGTCGACATATTCTTGTTTCGCTAGTCCTTTTGCCTGCCGACAGGCGGCCGGCTAGCTAGTCTGGTTGTTCTCTTCCTTCTTCCTCAGACGGTGGAATCCGGCGTAGCCCACTAAGAGTGAGTCCGCTACCCTACCACATGGGCGATGGAGGGGCGAACCGCTAAAGTGCTATTAGGCAGCTAAAGCGAAGTTGTTTTGTTGTTTGCCAGTTATAGGCTTTGACGTTTTAACGAGGCCGATCCCCTCGACTCGCAACCTAAGCTCGAACTACCCCTGTCGAATCCGTAGCGTCCCCATGTTAAAATGTACGCTGTGGTATTTCACACAATCGTCCATGGTATGAAACGGAATGCTCGAAATAGATGAGCTATAAGTTATGTGTGTTAGTCGTGCTGACAAATATTATTATAACATATTACAACATCAAATCAATTGTAAACTTTTGTAAATCCACTACATTTTCTGACGATCACGAAATGCGCGTTCAATATCGCGTTTTGCTTCTTTTTGTTTCAATGCTTCCCGCTTGTCATAATTCTTTTTACCCTTTGCAAGTCCAAGCAAAACCTTTGCATAGCCATTTTTTAAATATAATTTTAATGGCACAAGAGAATAACCTGTTACTTTCGTTTCCCCGGTCAGCTTATCAATTTCTTTTTTATGAAGCAAAAGCTTTCGTGTCCGTTCTGGATCATGATTATAGCGATTTCCTTGTTCATATGGACTGATATGCATCCCGACAAGAAACACTTCGCCGCCTTTAATCTGTGCATATGAATCCTTTAGATTGACGCGGCCCGCACGTATTGCTTTGATTTCCGTTCCTTGCAGAACAATCCCGGATTCATACGTATCTTCAACAAAATAATCATGATATGCTTTTTTATTTTGGGCAATAACCTTACCAGCGCCTTTTGGCATATACTTTCCCCCTTACATCCTGAACCTTATTGTAGCAAATTTTACCGCGAGCTACAAATTGTAAGAAGGGGCCTCTTAACCACTTCGGAAAAGGAGAGCCAAAGCCGATTTGACTCTCCTTCGAACACCTTAGCGTTTCTTCTTTTTCCGCTTCGCTTTAGGTGCATTCTCGAAATGCTTTTTCTTTTTCTTTGGACTTCCTCCAGAGCCTTTACCGCCGTCTTTTCCTCCGCCCTTAGCAGGTTGACCTGACTTTCCTTTGCGAGGTTTTTTCTCGGTGCTACCCGTTTTAAAAATCTTCGCTGGACCTTCTGTATTACGCGGACGGCTGCCCTTCATTCCAACTACTTCAAAATCAATCGAGCGCTCATCTTTATTCACATTGACAACACGAACGGTGATCTCATCACCAATCCGGAATACTTTTGCCGTTCTTTCTCCTACCATCGCATAGTTACGCTCATCATAGCGATAATAATCATCTGTCATATAAGAGACGTGAACTAAACCTTCAATCGTATTCGGAAGCTCTACAAACATACCGAAGTTGGTAACAGAACTAATGATACCGTCGTATTCTTCACCAATTTTATCAGCCATATATTCGGCTTTCTTCAGTTCATCTGTTTCACGTTCCGCATCAACTGCTCTGCGTTCCATTTTTGAAGTATGGTCAGCAATCTCAGGCAGTCTAGCGTTCCATTTTTCCCTCGTACTTTCATCTAATTTTCCTTCGATTAAATACGTACGGATTAAACGATGAACAATTAAGTCAGGATAACGGCGAATCGGTGACGTGAAATGCGTATAAAATTCAGCAGATAAACCGTAATGTCCTAGACTTTCTGGATCATATTTCGCTTTTTGCATCGATCTTAACATCACAGTGGAAACAACCATTTCCTCCGGCTTCCCTTGAACTTCCTCAATGATTTCCTGAAGTGCCCGCGGATGAACCGAATTCGCAGTTCCCCTTACAATGTAACCGAAATTTGTAATGAACTCGAAAAATCTTCTTAGCTTATCTTCTTTCGGATCTTCATGAACACGGTAGATGAATGGGACATCCAGCCAATGGAAATGCTCAGCAACCGTTTCATTTGCTGCCAGCATAAATTCCTCGATGAGACGTTCAGCAACAGACCGTTCTCTAATCACAACGTCTTGCGGCTTTCCTTCCTCATCAACAAGAACCTTAGCTTCTTTAAAATCAAAATCAATCGCACCGCGTGTCATCCGTTTTTTACGTAAAATAGCCGCCAACTCTTCCATGAGCTGGAACATCGGCACTAACGGTTCGTAACGTTTGATCAATTCCTCATCTTGTTCTGTAAGAATCTTATTCACATCATGATACGTCATTCTTTCCGTTGTTTTGATCACACTTTGGAAAATTTCATGGTTAACCACTTGACCTTCCGGCGAAATTTCCATTTCACAGGATAACGTTAAGCGATTCACCTTCGGATTTAAAGAACAAATTCCATTTGATAAACGGTGCGGAATCATCGGAATAACACGGTCCACTAAGTAGACACTCGTTCCGCGGTCAGCCGCTTCCCGGTCGATCGGCGTTTCTTCTCTTACATAATAGGAAACATCCGCAATGTGAACACCTAATTTATAGTTTCCATTATCAAGCTTCGTGACCGTTACCGCATCATCCAAGTCCTTGGCATCTGCACCATCAATCGTCACAATTGTTTGGTCTCTTAAATCACGGCGATTTTCGATTTCACTTTCATCGATCTCATCAGGTGTTTCATTTGCTTGCTGAATGACATCATCAGGAAACGGGCCTGGCAATCCATGCTTATGAATGACCGAAAGAATATCAACACCCGGATCATTTTTATGTCCTAGTATTTCAATAACTTCTCCTTCGGCACTTTTACGCCCTTCAGGATAAGTGGTTAATTTTACGACAACCTTATGTCCTTCTACTGCTCCAGCAGAAGCTGCCTTTGGAATAAAGATGTCACTCGTAAACTTTTTATCATCAGGGATGACAAAGCCGAAGTGTTTGCTTTCTGTGTAGGTTCCAACGATTTGCTGGATTCCCCGCTCAATAATGCGGACAACCGTTCCTTCCCGTCTTTGTCCCGAAGTTTCTGTTGATACACGAGCTAACACCGTGTCTCCATGCATCGCATTATTCGTTTCATTTGGCGGGATAAAAATATCATCCATTCCCGGTTCGTCCGGAATGACAAACGCAAATCCTTTAGAATGCCCTGTCAGCTTCCCGCGAATTAAGTTCATTTTTTCCGGAAGTCCATAGCGGTTGCTTCTCGTCCTGACGACGTACCCCTTTTCTTCCATAATCACTAATGCTTTTACAAAATCCTTAAAGTCCGCGGAGTCTTCTATGCCAAATGCTTTCTCTAGCTCCTGTACGGTTAATGGTTTGTATGCTTCATCTTCCATATAATGCAGGAGCTTATCAATATGCTGTTGAATATTTTCTTCCAACATAACCCCTCCTTTTACTAATTTTTTATCTTATTGTTCCCAATCAAGTTTTTCTAAAAACTGATAAACATCCTCATGCAGCTGATCTTTTTCTTGATCGAAGGTAATGACATGGCCTGATTCTTCATACCATTTCAGTTCCTTTACCTCTGATTCAATTTCGTTGTAAATAATATTGGCACTGTCCGGATTGATCATTTTATCGTGTCTGCCTTGAACCACAAAGGTTGGAGCATATACATGATCGACATGATCTCTGACATCAGCTATCAAATCTTGAAGTGATTTCAATGTGTTCATTGGAGTTTTTTGAAACTCGTCCATTTCTTGTTCTATTTGCTCTGGATCTTTTCCTTCGCGCTTTTTATATTCACGGGCAAATTCGAGAACTCCTTGATACATAACTTCTTCACTCTTTATGTACATGGGGGCACACATCGGTACAATTCCCTTTATAGGTACAGTGTAACCCAATTTTAAAGAAAATACGCCACCTAGCGAAAGACCCACGGCTGCTATTTCGGTATAGCCTTTATTTTTTAAAAAATTATAGCCTTCCATCACGTCCTTCCACCAATCTTCTGGTCCTGTCTGAACCAGCTCTTCTGGCGGCGCACCATGTCCTTTATATTGAATTCCATGACAGGTGTAGCCTTTCTTTTCTAAAAAGCGTGCCAGCATACGGCAATCTGCACTATTCCCTGTAAAACCATGCAGAAATAGCACAGCTCTCTTTCCCCTTTCAAATGTAAATGGCTTTGGTAAGGTAATTTTCATTATGTATAAACTCCTTTTTCTAGTTGCTGTATTTAGTTTAAACAATGTCCCTTCTATCAATCCACTAATACGATTCTCGAAAGACGAAAAAAACCTGACCCTCAAAGGCCAGGTTTGTATGTTCTATAAGAAGTAAGCAACGATAATCGTTAAGATGAAGAATAGAACGGATAAGACAATCGTAAGACGGTGGAGAACAAGGTCAAGTCCACGTGCCTTTTGCTTGCCGAATAGTTGTTCCGCTCCCCCAGAGATGGCACCGGTAAGACCTGCGCTTTTTCCTGATTGAAGTAATACGACAACAATTAACGCGATTGAAACAATCACTAGTAACGTTACAAATAATGCATACATAAAGTCCACCTCCATAAACGAACATTCACAGTAAGATTAATTTTATCATAGTTGATATTGTATCACAACAATTATATGTAGAGGAATTTGGCGGAGCATGTCGAAATATAGTTTCGAAAGGAGTGATTGCGGTGATTTTAAAAGAGCTTACCAAACCAATTCATATTCATAAACTGGAAGCACTGGTAACGCGGATTTTGGCAGAACACCCTAAGCTGCCCGACATCAGGCAAAGGCTCGTTAAACAATTATCTGGATTTAAAGGTGAAAAAGCTGCTGCCTATTATATGGACCACCTCTCAAAAGAAGGCTATGTCGTACTTCACAACCTCCGCCTCCCCAGTGGAAAATACCATTTTCAGATTGATTACTTATTATTAACGCACTGCTTTGCGATGATCCTTGAGTGCAAAAATTATTATGGCACCGTTTATTTTGATGAAAACTTCCAGCAGCTTACTCGCAATGCCAATGAACAAGATGAAGGCTTCCCAGATCCCCTCGCCCAAGCCAGATGGCACCAGCGTCAATTACAGGACTGGCTTCGACTTCACCATTTTCCCTCATATCCAATTGAATACCTCGTCGTATTCGCCAGTCCATCTACCATTCTTAAAGCAAACCCTAGGAATCGAGAGGTTCTAAAACGCGTCGTGCACAGCCAATTAATTGTCGAAAGAGTTGAAGAGTTAGGTTCCAAATACCATAGTGAATGTTTTGATGAAAAAAACTTACGTAAATTAGGGAAATCTTTGTTGAAAAGTGATGTTCCGGAGGATGGGGATATCCTTGATCGGTTTGGACTGGTTCCCTCTGATATTAGGACAGGGGTTCAATGTTTAGATTGTGGCTTTTTCGGGATGGAACGTGGCTATGGTACATGGATTTGCCCAAAATGCGGCGGGAAAAGTAAAGATGCGCATGTTAAGGCGGTGGGGGATTATTTTCTTTTGATCGATAAAACGATAACCAATCAAGAATTTAGAAGCTTTCTGCATTTATCCGATCCTGACACAGCAACCAATCTTCTAAGAACGATGAATTTACCCCATTCTGGTACAAAAAAAGGACGAATTTATCATCGACCGACGATATATCCGTAAGAAAATCGATATATCCGTAACTTTTTGCATTTATCCGTAAGTATTCGGTTATATCCGTAACTTTTGCATTTTATCCGTAAGAATACACATTATTTCCGTAACTCAACAAAAAAAGGCGCCAACGCATTCCGCGAAGGCACCCTCCAAAACTAACTTACTTATCTAAATTATAAAAGCTTTTCAAGCCATCGTATCTTGCTTGGTCGCCAAGTTCGTCTTCGATGCGAAGAAGTTGGTTGTACTTCGCGATACGGTCTGTACGAGACATTGAGCCAGTCTTGATTTGACCAGCGTTTGTTGCAACCGCAATGTCAGCGATTGTCGCATCTTCTGTTTCACCAGAGCGGTGAGAAACAACAGCTGTGTATCCAGCGCGCTTCGCCATTTCGATCGCATCAAACGTTTCTGTTAAAGTACCGATTTGGTTCACTTTGATTAGGATGGAGTTGCCCACGCCCTGCTCAATTCCTTGAGAAAGCTTCTTCGTGTTCGTTACGAATAAATCGTCTCCAACAAGTTGAACTTTTTTACCAAGACGGTCTGTAAGAAGCTTGTGACCTTCCCAGTCGTTTTCGTCAAGACCATCTTCAATTGAGATGATCGGGAATTCATTAACAAGCTGCTCGTAGAATGTAACCATATCTTCTGAAGATAAGCCAGTACGGCCTTCGCCAGCAAGATCATATTTGCTCGTTTCTTTGTTATAGAATTCAGAAGAAGCAACGTCCATTGCAAGATAGATGTCTTTACCTGGCTCATAACCTGCAGCACGGATCGCTTCCATAATTACTTCAAGAGCTTCACGGTTAGAACCAAGGTTTGGCGCAAATCCACCTTCATCCCCTACTGCTGTGTTTAACCCTTTACCAGCAAGAACTTTCTTCAAGTTATGGAATACTTCAGCACCCATGCGAATTGCTTCTTTAAAAGAAGGAGCTCCAACAGGCATGATCATGAACTCTTGGAAGTCCACGTTGTTGTCTGCGTGTGAACCGCCGTTGATGATGTTCATCATTGGAGTTGGCAGCTGCTTCGCATTGAATCCGCCAAGGTAGCGGTATAATGGAAGACCAACAAAGTCTGCTGCAGCATGTGCACAAGCCATTGACACACCAAGAATGGCGTTTGCACCTAATTTGCTTTTGTTTTCAGTTCCGTCTAATTCGATCATTAAGCGGTCAATTCCCACTTGATCTGTTACATCTAAGCCGATTAGCTCTTCAGCGATGATGTTGTTTACATTTTCAACTGCTTTTAAAACGCCTTTTCCAAGGTAACGATCTTTGTCACCGTCACGAAGTTCGACAGCTTCATGTTCGCCAGTTGAAGCTCCAGATGGAACTAAAGCACGGCCAAAGTAACCAGACTCTGTTAACACTTCAACCTCAACTGTAGGATTACCGCGGGAATCAAGTACTTCACGAGCATAGACATATTGAATATAAGGCATAATTTATTCTCTCCTTCAAAATATGATTATTTTATTAGGCTTTGTAATGAATATTGTAGTTGTACCACTCCACGATGCCCCCTTCCACGTGCTGTTATTTTTTTAAAATAAAGGCACGTTACAGGGACCATCGTTCCGTTATATTACGAACGATAAATTTTGTTAATTATCAGAGCTTTTTATCAAACTAGTACCAGTCATTTCAGCAGGTTTATTTACATTTAGTAAATCGAGCATGGTTGGAGCAAGGTCCCCGAGGATCCCGCCATCGCGAAGCTCCAGTCCTTCTTTTGTCACAATAACAGGCACTGGGTTTGTTGTGTGTGCTGTCATTGGATTGCCTTCAATGGTAATGACTTCATCTGCGTTGCCGTGGTCTGCAGTAATAATCGCGGCGCCGCCCTTTGAAACAATCAAATCAACAATTCGGCCTAGACATTCATCCACTGTTTCCACTGCTTTAATGGTAGGCTCAAGCATCCCTGAATGTCCAACCATATCAGGATTAGCAAAGTTTAAAATAATTGCATCAAAATTATCATTTTCAATTTCCTTCACAAGCGCATCTGTTACTTCATAAGCACTCATTTCAGGCTGTAAATCATATGTAGCAACCTTTGGAGAATTAATGAGTATTCTCTTCTCTCCCGGAAACTCCGCTTCACGCCCACCGCTCATGAAGAAGGTGACATGAGGATATTTCTCTGTTTCCGCAATTCGCAGCTGAGTCAAACCATTCTGAGACAGCACTTCCCCGATCGTGTTATCTAAGTTTGATGGTTTAAAAGCAACGTAACCATCTACAGACTCACTGAAATGCGTTAAACAGACGAAATGTAGTTTATTAGGATGTCCTGGTCCACGATCAAATGAACGGAAATCCTCATTCGTAAATGTGTTCGAAATTTGAATCGCCCGGTCTGGACGGAAGTTATAGAAAATGACAGCGTCATTGTCCTGAATCGTAGCGACAGGCTCGCCATTTTCTTTTTTAATAACAGACGGAAGGACGAACTCATCGTAGATGCCGTTATTATATGAGTCATCAATCACATCTAACGGATTTGTATATGACGGACCCTCACCATAAACCATGGCACGGTACGACTTTTCGACACGTTCCCAGCGCTTGTCTCGGTCCATAGAGTAATAACGACCGGAAATCGTCGCAAATTCCCCGATGCCATACTCCTTCATTTTGTCCATTGTTTCTTTTATATATGAGCCTGCCGTTTGCGGGCCCACATCACGACCATCTAAAAATCCATGAACATAGACATTCTTGACACCGGATTCAGCCGCTAGACGAAGCAGCGCATATAAATGCTGGACATGGCTATGCACACCTCCATCAGACAAAAGACCAAAAAGGTGAAGATTTGTGCCATTCTTTTTCACATGTTCCATCGCATCAATAAAGGTTTCATTTTTTTCAAAATGTCCTTCGCGAATTGCAATATTTACTCTTGTTAAGCTTTGGTATACGATTCGCCCAGCACCGATGTTCAAGTGACCCACTTCTGAATTCCCCATTTGTCCTTCAGGCAAGCCAACTGCTTCACCGGATGCTGTCAACGTTGAATGGGGATATTTTCCCCAATAACGATCAAAATTTGGTTTATTCGCTTGCGCAACCGCGTTCCCTTTTTTCTCATCTCTAAAAGCAAAGCCATCTAAAATAATTAATGCAACTGGACTTTTACCCATTCTGTCCTGCCTCCAATAATTTCACAAAACTTGCAGGTTCCAAACTTGCACCGCCCACAAGCGCACCGTCAATATCTGGCTGTCCCATATACTCTTTAATATTTTCAGGCTTGACACTGCCTCCATACTGAATGCGGACTGCACTAGCAACCTCTTCAGAAAATTGTTCTGCAATCACTTGACGGATATGAGCACAAACCTCATTAGCATCTAGGGCTGAAGATGATTTTCCCGTTCCAATTGCCCAAATCGGTTCATACGCAATCACCGTTTGCTTCACTTGCTCATCTGTCAGCGCCGTTAACGCCTTGCGTACCTGTTCACCAACAAGCTCATTTGTCTTCCCGCTCTCGCGCTCCTCTAACGTTTCCCCACAGCAAACGATCGGGATAAGACCATGTTTAAATGCCGCCATCGTCTTTTTATTCACCGCGTCATCTGTTTCATTAAACATCTCACGGCGTTCAGAATGACCAAGGATCACATATTTTACACCTAAATCCGCCAGTGCCACCGGGCTGATTTCACCTGTAAAAGCACCGCTTTCTTCAAAGTGCATGTTCTGGGCACCAATTTCAATATCATATTCTTTTGCAATCTCCACTAATGATTCTAAAAATAAAGCAGGAGCACAAACAACCGATTCAATTTTATCAGCTGAAGGAACGAGTCCCTTCACCTCGCTTAAAAAGCTTTTTGCTTCCGATAGAGTTTTGTGCATTTTCCAGTTTCCTGCAATGATTGGTTTACGCAAAAGTATCAGTCCTTTCATGAATGCATTTTCTAAGACGTAAAGTACTTATTTATCGTTAAGCGCGACTACCCCTGGAAGTGCTTTTCCTTCCATAAATTCAAGTGATGCACCGCCGCCTGTTGAGATATGGCTCATGCGATCTGCCAAGTGGAACTTTTCAACCGCTGCTGCTGAATCACCGCCGCCGATCACTGAATATGTATCATTTGCCTCCGCAAGGGCCTCTGCCACAGATCTTGTCCCGCCAGAGAACTTAGTCATTTCAAACACGCCCATTGGTCCATTCCAAATGACTAGTTTTGAACCTTGAATGACTTGGCTGTAGTGTTCAGCTGTCTTCGGCCCAATATCAAGCGCCTCCCAATCTGCTGGAATTTCCTCGATTGGAACAATTTTTGTATTGGCATTTTCTGAAAAATCATCAGCCACAATGGCATCGACAGGCATGTGGAATTGTACGCCTTTTTCTTTTGCTTTTTCCATAAAACTGCGTGCCAAATCAATTTTATCTTCTTCTAACAATGACTTACCGACCTCATGGCCTTGCGCTTTTACAAACGTATAAGCAAGCCCGCCGCCAATGATTAAGTGATCGACTTTTTCAAGAAGATTTTCAATGACACCGATTTTATCTTTTACCTTTGCTCCGCCAATGATCGCTGTAAATGGTCTTTCTGGATTAGAAAGTGCTTTTCCAAGAACATCTAGCTCTTTCTCCATTAAAAGGCCGGAAACTGCTGGAAGATGGTGAGCAATCCCTTCTGTGGAAGCATGGGCACGGTGTGCAGCTCCGAAGGCATCATTCACATACACATCCGCTAGCTCTGCGAAAGCTTTTGCAAGTTCTGGATCATTCTTCTCTTCTCCAGGATAAAAACGAACGTTTTCTAAAAGAAGGACATCTCCCTCATTTAACTTCTCGACTTCTGCTTTAACAGAATCTCCGTACGCTTCATCTACTTTTTTCACATCTTTTCCTAACAGCTCTGATAAGCGTTTCGCAACAGGAGTTAACCGCATCTCTTCCACTACTTGGCCTTTTGGGCGTCCTAAATGGCTTGCAAGAAGAACCTTTGCTCCTTGTTCCATTAAATACTTAATGGTTGGCAAAGCTGCACGAATGCGTGTTTCGTCCGTAACTTGTCCATCTTTCATTGGGACATTAAAATCAACACGGCAGAATACACGTTTTCCTTTCAAATCAACATCTTTGACACTCTGTTTGTTCATTACAAGAACCTCCTAAGGTAAGGGATGATCAAGCATGCTTACCACTTTCATGTAGTGCTAGTTCCTCTATGTGTAAAGCAAAAGAAAAAGGAGTGGGGAATCTTCCCCGCTCCCCTTTTAAGCTTTAAGCCTGCTGTCATTTTAGCAATACGCCTAAAGTGGCAATATTATACAAGAAATGAAAGTTTTTCACTTTATCATTATAGACGTTCTCGACATTTATCGCCACATTGAAGTAAATATTTCTTATAGACCTTTTCCAGCAATATAGTCGATTAAATCAACGACACGGTGAGAATAGCCTGATTCGTTGTCATACCAAGAAATAATCTTCGCCATATTTCCTTCCATCACCATTGTTGATAGAGAATCAATTGTAGAAGAATTCGGGTTGCCATTGTAGTCTCCAGATACAAGCGGCTCTTCGCTGTATCCAAGAATTCCTTTTAGGTCGCCTTCTGCAGCTGTTTTTAAAGCAGCGTTAATATCTTCAGCTGTTACGTCTTTATCTAACTCCACAACTAAGTCAACTAATGAAACGTTTGGAGTTGGAACACGTACAGCACCACCATTTAATTTCCCTTTAAGTTCTGGAAGAACCAATGCTACTGCCTTTGCAGCCCCAGTAGTTGTTGGGATCATGTTCTCTGCAGCAGCACGTGCACGGCGGTAGTCTTTATGTGGTAAATCTAAAATTTGCTGGTCATTTGTATAAGAATGGATCGTTGTCATCATACCGCGTTTAATACCAAACTTGTCGTTAAGAACCTTTGCAAATGGCGCTAAGCAGTTTGTTGTACAAGAAGCATTTGAAATGACGTTATGGTTTGCTGGATCATATTGATCATGGTTAACACCCATAACAATCGTAATATCTTCATTAGACGCAGGAGCTGAAATGACTACTTTTTTCGCACCAGCTTCTAAATGTTTCGCTGCATCCTCGCGCTTTGTAAAGCGTCCAGTTGATTCAACCACCACTTCAACACCAAGGTCGCCCCAGCCGATTTGAGCCGGATCACGTTCCGCTTTTACCTGTACTTTTTTACCATTTACGATTAGGGAATCTCCATCAACAGCAACTTCTCCATCAAATCTGCCATGAACGGAATCATATTTTAAAAGGTGAGCAAGCATATTTGCATCTGTTAAATCATTGATCGCAACAATCTCCACATTTGGATTTTTCAATGCTGCACGAAATACGATACGTCCAATTCTTCCAAACCCATTAATTCCAACTTTTACTGCCATTATAATTTCCTCCTTCAAGGATGTATTTTTATAGTAAGGGAATTACCCAAGTAACAACTGTTTTGCTGCTCCTTCATCTGTAATGAAGATGGTCTTTTCCGGAGCCTGTTTCATATAAGATCGTATGGCTTTTGCTTTCGACGCCCCGCCTGCGACGGCGATGACACTGTCAGCACGTTCTAGGTCATCTAATTGAAGACCGATCGTATGAAGCTTATGAACGATTTCTCCATCTTCGTTAAAATAATACCCAAACGCTTCACCAACGGCTTTCTTCTCTTGGAGCTTATTCAGATCGCCAGAATTAGTTTTACGGCGTTCTGCCATTGTAATAGCATCTCCAATGCCGTGTAAAACCATGTTTGCTGATTTGATCAAGGTTAAAACTTCCTGTATGAGTGGTTCATCCATAATGGATTGATACATTCCGCTGCTGACTTCATCAGGTACATAAAGAACACGATGTTTGGAATGCGTCTTTTCTGCCATGATTGCACAAATGGTATTGGCCTGGTTTTGAACATCCTCACCAATGCCTCCTCTTGCTGGTACAAAAAGCAGGTCATCGCTTAATTCAGGAGTCAACATTTCTGCAACAGCAGCCATCGTTGATCCACCCGTAACAGCAATGATATTTTCCCCTTTGAGGCGGGCTT
Organism: Robertmurraya dakarensis; assembly: GCF_900156875.1. Taxonomy (GTDB): domain Bacteria; phylum Bacillota; class Bacilli; order Bacillales; family Cytobacillaceae; genus Robertmurraya; species Robertmurraya dakarensis. The sequence goes on from NZ_LT707409.1 coordinate 2,928,647, forward strand.
TCATACAATTTGCCGCAGCTCTTCCTAATTCTCTTTTTACCCAAGGAGATTCATCACTGTCTCCAGATACAACCATGACTTTCTCAACACCCAGCTCTTTGTGAAGCTGCTCTTCTAAGATGTTAATTCCGAGAAGATCTCTCATCATGCCTCGCAAACCATGAAGTACAGTTCGGCCCTCGGGGGTTATGCTCATTCCAGCATTGTTAACGATGATCAAGTTTTGATCCTTTAAGATCCCGACTTCACTTCGCAAGACGCGTTCTGTTATTCCCAAGCTTACTGATAAGCTGCGCCGGCCAACCGGCTCCATTAACCCTATGTATTGGAGGATGTCAAATCTTCTTTGCATGACCGGAAGCAAATCAGGTAATAATCTCTTTTGAATGTCAATCAATGAATTCATTCATGACATCTCCTTCAATCATTCATCTCATGGTCATTATATGTCCCTTATGGACGTATTGTGTCCCACTGATGCAAAAAAAAATCACCCCGAGCACATTTTCATTCTAGCAGGAGTGATTTACTTATTCAACTTAAATGTTTTCGTGAAAGCGCTTCGTTCAAAAAAATTTTATCAATTTGCCCAAATTGCACTTCCTCCCCATCAATTTCAACTACGGGAATCATTAAACCGTACTTCTCTGTCAGCTCATCGCTTCTATCTATATCTTCTTCTTCATATTGAAAATTCCATTTTTCTTTCAGCTCCATCACAATAGCTTCTGCATTTTCACAAAGATGGCAGCCCTTTCTGGTGTATAACTTTACATATGTCTTCACAGTGAAACCCCTTTAATTATATCTTTTTCGTTTCGATGATGATAAAATCCCCAATTGATCGCGATATTTAGCAATCGTTCTTCTAGAGACCACAATGCCCTCCTGCTCATTGAGCATGTTAACAATTTCTTGGTCGGATAATGGCTTGTATTTATTTTCATTTTCTATTAAGTTTGATATCGCATTTTTAACTTGCTGGGATGATGTGCTTTCCTCAGAGGTCGTTTGAATGGTGCTCGTGAAAAATGATTTTAATTCATATGTGCCAAAAGGAGTTTGAACATATTTTTCTCTTACCGCCCTGCTGACGGTTGATTCGTGTATCCCTAATTCCTCTGAAATATCTTTCATGGTCATTGGTTTTAAAAAAGCGGGCCCTTTCACAAAGAAATCTGGCTGTTTTTCAACAATCTTTACCGCAACCTTTGTCAATGTTTCCTTTCGCTGCTCTAAACTTCTAACAATCCAAAAATAGTCCTGCTGCTTTTCTTGCAAAAAGCGGCTGACCTGCTTGTCTTCGTAGGATGAAAACTGCTTATAGTAATCTTGATTAAAGCTTATTTTAGGCAATGCTTCGTCGAAAACACTGATCGAAAACGATTCTCCGTCCCATTTCACGACTACATCTGGAACAATATAAATCGGGTGTTCTTGTTGAAAATTAGAAGCAGGCCTCGGATTCAATGTTTGAACTAAATCAAACACTTTTTGAATGTCGACCGGTTTCACCCCTAGGAGCTTTGATAGCTCTTTCCACTTTTTATCAGCAAAAAGCTCAAAATATTCAGTGATAATTTCTTCTGCTAATTCATTTCGGTTTGGAAGCCGTTTTAACTGAAGGTATAGACATTCCTTTAAATCTCTCGCCCCAATTCCAGCCGGCTCCAGTTCCTGAATAATCTTTAAATAAATCTCAGCTTTGTCAGCTGCAATGTTAAATTGTTGGGCAATTTCTTCGACTTCTCCACAAAAGTAACCGTTTTCATCGATGTGTTCAATAAGGTGATTCATCACCCTGCGAATGGCAGGAGTGAGCTGCTTCATATCCATTTGTGAGTATAGATACTCATCCAGTTGTTTACTGACGGTTCCTATTTGTTCAATCCAGCTTTGTTTATCTTTTTCAACCTTTGAGTTGGTCTTCTTTGGCCTGTCCTTCCGAGGATCCATACTTTGAACATTCCCTGATTCAAGCTGCAAAAGGGGATTTTCAATAGCCTTGTCTTCTAAAAAAGACGTAAGTTCTTGATTGGAATATTGCAATAACGCGATCGCCTGTGACAACTCCTGCGTCATCGTCAGTTTTAAAGTTTGCTGCTGCCATAAACCAGCCTTTAAATTCATTTCTTACTCCCCCCTAACTCCATTTTACAATAACACTGTAAAATGTTGTATCTAAAAAATTTCCATATGTACTATCTACTATATGCTTATTATCTTTTGTTTTTGATTTACCAGCATAAAATAGAGGAATTTAAAGATAGGAATAGAAAGAGGAATAACAGCATAATAGAACAATAGCCCCTCGTCGCTAGTCGACAAGAAGCTATTGTTACGCCCTCGGAGGGAATCGAACCCCCATTTTAAGAACCGGAATCTTACGTGCTATCCGTTGCACCACGAGGGCAATATAATTTGCATTACGTTTATCTATTATATGTTATGTTATCATAGTTTGCAAGGTCAAAATTTGGTTTAAAAGATAATTTTATGGGTATCATGGTAGAAGAAAAAGCGGAAGCGCCTTGACCACCCCCGACAAGCACAAGACGAGCCAGCCTGAAAGGTGTTCTTTACCTTTCTGGGTGGATCGGCTTGTGACCTCGAGGGGGTAGGCGCTGGAGCTGGACAATTATCAAAGTTACCAACACATAAATCCGTTCAAAAAGTTGTCGAACAAATAAGGTAAAAAATTCATTTGTATTGTTTGACCTTATTTGACTTATTAGTGTATGATTACATACATAGAGGTACAAAAGAATACTTAGATTTTGACTCTTATTTTGAAGGAGGAACAAAAATGAATTTGATTCCAACAGTTATTGAACAAACCAACCGCGGTGAGCGTGCTTATGACATTTATTCACGTCTATTGAAAGACCGTATCATCATGCTGGGAAGTGCAATTGACGATAACGTAGCCAACTCGATCGTTGCGCAATTATTATTCTTAGAAGCCGAGAATCCTGAAAAAGACATCTCCATTTACATTAACAGCCCTGGCGGCAGTATTACAGCTGGTATGGCGATCTACGATACAATGCAATTCATTAAGCCGCAGGTTCAAACGATCTGCATTGGGATGGCTGCATCAATGGGTGCATTCCTGCTGGCTGCCGGCGAAAAAGGAAAGCGTTATGCATTGCCAAACGCTGAAGTAATGATCCATCAGCCACTAGGCGGTGCACAAGGTCAGGCAACAGAAATTGAAATTGCCGCAAAACGTATTCTTTTCTTACGCGAAAAGTTAAATACAATCCTTTCAGAACGTACTGGTCAGCCGCTTGAAGTAATCGCTCGTGATACTGATCGTGATAACTTCATGACAGCTGAAAGAGCAAAAGAGTACGGTTTAGTTGACCATATCATTACTCGTAATGATAAAAAAGAAGAAAAATAATTTGAACATAAAAACTCGCACCATATGATGGGGCGAGTTTTTATTATGATTGGATTACTTTAGTCTTGTACCACATATTCCGCAAGAGCCTCTAAAGCTTCTTCCTCATCACTGCCTTCAGCAATTAATGTGATGACAGCACCTGAACTAATTGCTAGACTCATCAAACCCATGATACTTTTTGCGTTTACTTTCTTACCATCTTTCTCAATGAACACTTCAGAAGAAAAGCGCGTTGCTTCCTGCACAAACAAAGCAGCCGGGCGTGCCTGTAAACCTGTTCTTAATTTGACTTCAACTTGTTTTTCTACCATTTCCATTATCCTCCCAAAAATTATCTATAATCTATTTATGTTTTACTGGTTCGCCAGCACGTAATTTCTCCGCAATTTCATCAATCTTGCGCAGACGGTGATTGATTCCCGATTTGCTGATTGTGCCTCCTGAAACCATCTCTCCAAGTTCCTTCAAAGTAACATCTTGATACTCAACTCGAAGCTCCGCTATTTCTCTTAACTTATCAGGCAAAATCTCAATCCCAACCGTTTCTTTAATGTATCGGATATTCTCGACTTGCCTTAACGCAGCACCAATCGTTTTATTTAAATTAGCTGTTTCACAATTGACTAATCGATTAACGGAGTTTCTCATATCTCGAACAATTCGAATATCTTCGAACTTTAGTAAAGCGTTATGAGCACCAATAATATTTAAGAACTCTGTGATTTTTTCCGCTTCCTTCAAGTATGTGATATATCCCTTTTTACGTTCCAATGTCTTACTGTTAAGACCGAACGTATTCATCAATTCACAAAGAGCATCATTATGTTCTTTATAAAGGGAAGCCACCTCTAGATGATAGGAAGATGTCTCCGGATTATTCACAGAACCTCCAGCAAGGAAAGCTCCTCTTAGGTACGAACGCTTACAGCATTTCTTTTTTACTAATGATTCGGAAATATTGTGTACAAATACAAAACCGGTTTCTAAAATTTTTAGATCCTCTAGTATTTCTTTCGCTTGATTGGAAAGCCTTACAATATATACATTGTTCTTTTTCAAGCGCATTTTTTTACGAACTAACAGCTCAACTTGAACATTATAATCCTTTTTAATCAATGTGTATATTCTTCTGGCTATGGCGGCATTTTCTGTTTGTATGTCTACAACCAGTTTTCGATTTGAAAAGGATAAGGATCCATTCATTCGAATCAGTGCTGATAGTTCAGCTTTAGCGCAGCAAGCTTTTACTTCTAAGTTGGTTAACTCTTTCTTTGTTTCTGAAGCGAATGACACCCCTGCACCTCCTTTTAAAAATCGCTGGACCCCACAATAAATCTTATTTGATCGACAGCTCTTTTCTACAATAACCGTTATTCATTACTATTGTTTGGCGTATGAACTGCACAACGCCCCTTCCATGTGCTGTATTTTTAAAAAATACAGACATGTTACAGGGATCACCGTTCCGCCTGTGTTTCGATAAAACGCCTTAACAGTATTACGCTTCAAACCTGCGATTGGTTTCATCCAACAGCATAGAATACAAAATTTGTGCAACCTGGTTCGTATCATGCCGAATGACTCCCTGTTCAAGTGTCATGATTTCGCCTTGAACCACTTCCAATCCCAGCTCGTAAAGACCATTGAAATCAAAATGAACAGGCTTCGCATGCTCTTCGCTATACCTTTCGAGAATTTCTTTCGGTATATTTTCACTATTTACAAGAATCGTATTGATAAAAGGATGATTCAAATGATCATAAATGGCTTTCACATGATCACTGGCCGTATAATCAAGCGTTTCCCCAGCTTGTGTCATCAAATTACAAATATACACTTTCTTAGCTTTTGAACGGCACACCTCGTTGCCTAATTTAGGAACAAGTAAATTGGGAAGTATGCTTGTATACAAACTTCCTGGGCCGAGGATAATCAAGTCTGCCTGCCGTATCGCTTGGATGCTCTCCGGCAAGGCCTTTGCCGTCTCCGGTGTTAAAAATACACGTTTAATTCTTTTTCCAGAGTAAGGAATTTTCGATTCTCCTGAGACAATCGTCCCATCTTCCATTTCGGCATGAAGGACGACACTGTCACTAGCAGCAGGTAAAACTCTTCCATGGACATTCAATACTTTACTCATTTCTTGAATTGCCCGGACAAAATTTCCTGTAATCGATGTCATCGCAGCCAAAATCAAGTTCCCAAGGGAATGGCCAGATAATTCATTAGTGGTTTTAAAACGATGCTGAAACATTTCCTCTACTAATGGCTCAACATCTGATAAGGCCGCTAACACATTTCGCACATCACCCGGAGGAGGAATGTCCATTTCGTCCCTTAAACGTCCAGAACTTCCTCCGTCATCTGCAACGGTAACAATTGCTGTAATATCGAGAGGGTATTTTTTTAATCCTCTTAATAATACGGGCAGACCTGTTCCGCCTCCGATGATCACGATTTTGGGCTGTTGTTGTATGGTCATGTTGACCTTTCCTTTCTCCTTTCGATGTCACGGTGCGTAATGCGAGTGTGGTAATCTTTTTCAAAATGATGACCAATATGTTCAGCAAGTGCAACTGAACGATGCTGACCGCCAGTGCAGCCAATCGCAACGACTAGCTGAGCTTTTCCTTCCCGCTTATAATGCGGAAGCATGAAAGTTAACAGCTCCGTAACCTTTTCAAGGAATTTATTCGTCTCATTCCATTTCAAAACATAACTAGACACTTCTTCATCCAACCCTGTCTTCGGCCGCATATGATCGATATAGTGAGGGTTGGGTAGGAAGCGTACATCAAAAACTAAATCTGCATCTATCGGAATTCCATGCTTAAAACCAAATGATACGACATTGACTGTGAAGGTAGTCTTCTTATTCACAGAAAACTCGGAGATAATTCTCTCCCTCAGCTCTTTCGGCTTTAAACTTGACGTATCATAGATGATTTGTGCCCTGCCCTTTAGCTCGTCAAGAAGCTCCCGTTCTAGTTTGATCCCCTCAAGCGGCAATCCTGACTTCGCCAAAGGATGTGAACGCCTTGTCTCTTTATATCTTCGAACTAATGTCGCATTGTCTGAGTCGAGGAACAAGATTTGGGGTGTTACCCAGGACTTTTCGGAAAGATCATCAAGAGCTTTAAATAACGAATCAAAAAACTCACGACCTCGAAGATCCATAACAAGTGCCACCTTATTCATCTTATTCCCTGAATCCTTCATCAGTTCAAGAAATTTTGGCAAGAGGGTTGGAGGCAAGTTATCTACACAAAAAAAGCCTAAGTCTTCAAAGCTTTGGATCGCGACTGTTTTGCCTGCTCCTGACATTCCAGTAATGATAACCAATTGTGTTTCATGAACTGCTCCAGTACTCATGTTCTTTCCCCCTTATATAGTAAAAAAACCACTCTATTTCGTAAAATCGTTCCACTGCTTGTATCCATTAACTTGGATCAAGCCGATATTGAATCAATTTAAAGTCTGGTGTGTACGTGAAGGTTCCATAAATAATGCCATTGCCATGCACCATATAGTCTAATATATGATAGTCACCTTCTGCCATTGGCAAATTTTTGATCTCATCAAAAGAGTGCCAGGAGATTTTTCCTTCGTCAGATTCGTCCAAATTGACACCATCAGAATTTTGCGCAAAAAAAGTGAACATCATCCATTCTGATAGAACTTGGTCGCCATCCTTCATGATAAAGGTAAAAATCCCCTTTATATTCGGATTTCTTAAATAGATGCCTGTCTCTTCACGAAATTCACGAATACAAGAATCTCTGACAGACTCCCCCGGCTCCATCTTTCCGCCAGGAGCTACCCACCAGCCTCGTTTTGGCTTCTGTAATAACAATACTTTATCATCTTTCATTAATACACAATTCGTTACTCTTTGCATCCTTTTCACCTCTACTTCGGGGAAGCTGTATGTAAATCTAAGGAGCACCACATATTAATGTATTAATTATACTATTTTTGTTAGAGCGCCACAATGAATTGGATATAGAGAAATAGAGGAGGGAATTGATGCCAATTTAAATGTGGACAAAACGAAGAAGCCATTCCTTCTCTGCTGCTTTTTTTATGTAAAAAAAAAGAGCACAAGTTTCCCTGTGCTATCCAAAGGATTTTATTTTAAAAGGGGGTCAATTTCTATTATTATCATAACTGATTTTTATTTCACCATTGTTACAGGAGAGTTAAAAGCGAATGACTTTTTGTAAATTTTATGTGGAATTTTGTCATCGGGGCCGCTTGGAACGGTTATTCGCGATTAGCTGGCTATATTCGCGAAAAAAGTAATTTATTCGCGTTCATGGGAATATATTCGCGGAAGTCATCCTTTTATTCGCGTTCGTCGGAATATATTCTCAAAAGCAAAAAAACCCGCACAAACGCGGGTTTTCATGTAAAGCCTTATGCTTTAGTCTTTAGTGATTCCATTAATTCTTCCACATAGTGCTGTGCACTTTGAGCGGCAATACTTCCATCGCCTGTTGCTGTAACAATTTGACGAAGCATTTTTTCGCGGATATCACCAGCTGCAAAGATGCCGGGAACCCTTGTTTCCATTTTTTCATTTGTTTCAATGTATCCATTCTCATTTGTAATCCCTAAGTTTTCAAACGGTTTAGACAGCGGGATCATACCGATATAGATAAAGACACCATCGGCTTTGAATTCCTGCTCTTCACCTGTTTGAGTGTGAACCAGCGTTACACTGCCGACTTTTCCTTCTTGTTCGTTGATTTCTTTCACCGTATGATTCCAAATGAAATCAACTTTGTCATTGTCAAATGCACGCTGCTGCAGGATCTTTTGAGCACGAAGTTCATCACGGCGGTGAACAATCGTTACCTTATTAGCAAAGCGGGTTAAGTAGACACCTTCTTCAACAGCGGAATCTCCGCCGCCGACAACAACCAATTCTTTGCCTTTAAAGAATGCACCATCACAAACCGCACAATAGGAAACCCCGCGTCCACCCAGTTCTTTTTCACCGGGAACGCCGATCTTTTTATATTCAGCACCTGCTGTGATAATCACAGCACGAGCTTTGTATTGTTTCGCGCCAGCTACAACGGTTTTATATTCTTCACCGTCGATGACTTCTTTAATATCGCCATATGCATATTCTGCACCGAATTTCTTCGCATGCTCAAACATTTTTGTTGATAAATCAGGTCCTAGTATATGATCAAATCCTGGATAGTTTTCAACTTCCTCTGTATTAGCCATTTGACCGCCTGGTATTCCACGTTCGATCATCAGAGTTGACAGATTCGCGCGGGATGTATAAACAGCAGCCGTCATTCCAGCAGGGCCTGCACCAGCAATAATAACATCATATATTTTTTCTTCTGACATGGTACTCCACTCCTTTAAACTATCCTATGTTGTCTTATCGGTCATGAATAGTATTTACTAACTATCCATATCCTATAAAACAATAGCAGTTTCGTCCAAAGTTTTGCTCAGTTTAAATAGGAGTTCACAATTTTTACATATTTTTGAATCGTGGAGAGTGAAAGACCATATTGTTCTGCAAAATAACTTTGTGAAACTTTTTCACGGCGCAGCTTTCTCCAAACATACTCAGCTGCTGCAGCATAAGCTTTTTCATTCTTTGTCAAGTGCTGCTGTTCTTTTTCAATTTCTACATAAATGGAAAACCATAATAAATACAATCCAGCTTCAGCCGTACCAATTGGATGATGAAAGCCGTAAAGCTGGCTTGCCGTCCTGTGGGCAATTTCAACACTAGAAGCATCAGCAGCCATCGGGTCGCTGACAATTCGCAAATATTGCTCTTCTAACGGAGTTTCCGCTTCATAGCCTTCCAGAAGCTCATTCTTATGGTCTGATAGCGATGTTAAAAAAAGGCCAAACAATCTCTCTTCCAAGTTTTCACTTTGAAGCTTTTGCTTGATGCTTTCAGCATGTTCTTCAAAGTGTTCAACAGAAGATTTTTCATCATTCCAAGGTTCCAATCCTTCCTTTTCAGGGTTGAATTGCAAAACCTTTTTCCAAGCTTTTTCCGCCGTGCTGTTTCTGCCGGTATGATAAGCTGAATAAGCAAGCCAGTAATAAAACGGACCATCGCCTTCATAGCCTTGTTTATGAAGCTTTTTCAGCCATGCGTAGGCAGCATCATATTCACCGATCAACGCAAACGTCGTTCCAAGCTTAAATTGGTGTTCGATGAGCAACGGCTTGATTTTTTTGAGAGTTTCCTTCATCACACTAACCGTTTCATGGTCGTTTTTATATTGAGCAAAAACAGTCTTATTGCACAGTGCATGAAGATTACCCGGGTTCTTTTTAAGCACTTCATTCAGGATGTTTTTCGCTTTCTTCGTTTCTCCTAAATAAAAATACGCTAAAGCCAAATTATTATAAGCAGACCAATATTCAGGGAAGTCTTGAATGACATTCTCCAGCAAATCTACCGCTTTAAGAAAATGACCATTTTCAAGCAGTTCACGTGCTTCCTCTTGCATCGAGATCAAGTCATCTGCTTCATACAAATCATCATCCTCGATATCATCTGCTTCAAGCATCAATAATTCAATGAGGTCCTCGGTTTCTTCCGCGAATTCTCCATCGTCACCAAGCTCCATATACAGCGTTGCGTGGTGATAAGCATCCTTAAACATGCCCATATGCGCAAAATTGTTGGCAAGAAAATAATGGCATTCGACCATGTCTTCATCCCATTCTTCCAAAATCATGCGCAAGATGTCATTTGATTCTTTATATTGCCCAAGCTCCGTAAAGACAATCGCTAATTGGCAGGCAATCATTGGTTCACCTGGTTCAAGCTGCATCGCACGTTCCAGGTATTTTTTTGCTTTATGAAAATCCCGTCGTTGGTAAGATTTTAATCCTTTTGAAAAATAATACTCACCTGTAGGAATAAATGGCAGTAACGTTCCCATTTTTGATTTTATCGCATTAGAGTCTCTATTCATGAAATCCTCCATATATACAGATTAACCTACAGTAGTATAACACAAATGCTACTATGTGGGGTACCTGAATATTTTGTTTCACTGAATGGAACCAGCCATAAAAAATAGGCCGCCTCAATATCGTATGCGAATATCAGGCAGCCTGTTCCTCATTTTTAAAAATTATTTTTGATGACGCTCGTGTAAGACATTGAGAACTTCACTGAATGGAAGTTTTTGTTCTTCTAGCAGGACAAGCAAGTGATAGATCAGATCAGCTGCTTCCCATTTTAATTCTTCATGATCACGATTTTTGGCAGCGATAATCACCTCAGAGGCTTCTTCTCCCACTTTTTTCAGAATCTTGTCTACCCCTTTTTCAAACAAGTACGTTGTATAAGCACCTTCAGGACGTTCTTGTTCACGAAGCTTAATAATTTTTTGAAGTGAATCAAGAATCTGATAATCTTCTAAATTACTTCCTGCAGAAAGGTTGGCTTCTCCATAGAGATTTTGATTAAAACAGCTTACAGTACCTTGGTGGCATGCTGGACCAGCTGGCTCTACTAAAACAACAATCGCATCTTGATCACAATCAAGCTTCATTTCAACGATTTTCTGTGTGTTTCCGCTTGTTTCACCTTTATGCCAAAGTTCTGCACGAGAACGGCTGTAAAACCAAGTTTCTTTTGTTTCCAATGATTTTTCTAGAGATTCCTTATTCATATAGGCGAGAGTAAGAACTTCCTTCGTTACCGCGTCCTGGACAATTGCTGGAATAAGCCCCTTTTCATCAAACCGTACATTTTCTAAGTTCATCTTACATTCACACCTTTTTCCTTAAGATAGGATTTCACTTCTTCTACAGATGTTTCTTTATAGTGAAAAATCGAAGCAGCTAATGCCGCATCCGCTTTTGCTTCTAAAAAAGCTTCCGCAAAATGTTCCGCATTCCCAGCTCCGCCTGAAGCAATGACAGGAACTGAAACAGCTTCAGAAACCGCTTTTGTTAACGCCTTATCAAAGCCTTTTTTCTCACCATCACAGTCCATGCTCGTTAGGAGGATTTCGCCTGCGCCTCGCTCGACTCCCTCACGCGCCCAGGCAATAACTTCCTTATCAGTCAGTGTCCGGCCGCCGTGAGTGTAAACACGCCATGAACCTAATTCTTCGTCATACTTGGCATCAATCGCAAGCACAATACACTGTGATCCGAAGAAATTGGCTCCCTCTGTAATTAAGTCTGGGTTATTGACGGCAGCTGTATTCAAAGAGACTTTATCAGCACCAGCGCGGAGGATTCTTTTCATATCTTCTAACGCATTGATTCCGCCGCCAACTGTAAACGGAATCGCCAATTCTGAAGCTACCGCCTTTACAACTTCAACCATTGTTTTTCTACCTTCATTTGATGCTGAGATATCAAGGAATACAAGCTCGTCCGCTCCTTGCCCGTCGTAAAAACGAGCCAGTTCAACCGGATCCCCTGCATCGCGGAGCTGCACAAACTGCACCCCTTTTACAACACGGCCATCTTTTACATCAAGACATGGGATAATTCGTTTCGTCAGCATTTATTTTTTCACCTCAGCTAGCGCTTCTTCCACATTAAATCTGCCTTCATAGATGGCTTTTCCGATAATGGCACCTTTAACGCCTTTAGATGAAAGTTTCTTCAATGCTGTTAAATCAGCTAACTCGCTGACACCGCCTGAAGCGATGACTTCTTTTCCAGTAGCGATAGCCATTTGTTCAACCGCTTCTAAATTAGGGCCCGAAAGCATCCCGTCTGTTGCGATATCGGTAAAGATAAATGTTTCTGCACCCTCATCAGCAAATCTTTTTCCAAGATCAACCGCTTTTACTTCAGATGTGTTCAGCCAGCCGTGCGTCGCCACATAGCCATCTTTTGCATCAAGTCCAATCGTAATTTTGCTGCCATATTTGCGAATCATTTCAATTGCAAAGTCTGGATTCGAAACGGCGATGCTGCCAATGATTACACGATCAACACCGTTATTTAAATAATGAAGAATATCTTCCTCGGTGCGAATGCCCCCGCCGATCTGCACTTTTGCAGGCAGTTCCTGCGCCGCTTTTATCACGAATGAATCGTTCACACGGTTTCCTTCTTTCGCACCATCTAAATCAACCATATGTATCCACTCTGCACCGGCGTCAGCAAATTGTTTCGCCATATCAAAAGGAGAGTCGCCGTATACTGTTTCTTTATCATAATCCCCTTGCAGCAATCGTACACATTTTCCGCCTCTCATATCGATGGCTGGATAAATCGTAAAGCTCATGCGCTTTCCACCCTTTCTTTCGTCAATTGTGTAAAGTTGCGAAGAAGCTCCATTCCAAGCTTACCACTTTTTTCTGGGTGAAACTGCATTCCAAAAATATTATTTCTGCCAACAACTGCAGGAACATTTACATCATAGTCCGTACTCGCAATCAATACTTCTGGATCATTTGTTTTCACATAATAAGAATGCACGAAGTATACAAATTCTGCATCTATGTTTTCGGTCACAAGAGAAGGACGTGAGAATTTAAGCTTGTTCCAGCCCATATGCGGTACCTTATATGCTTCGCCGTCTTTTGTAACGCCGGGGAAACGAACGACTTCCCCCGGAAGCAGACACAGCCCTTTTGTTAAGCCATTTTCTTCACTTTGTTCAAAAAGCAGCTGCATGCCGAGGCAAATCCCTAAAAGCGGCTTTCCTGTTGCGACATAATCCTTGATCATGTCCGTTAAGCCTGCTTCATTAAGGCGATCCATCGCATCTTTAAAAGAACCGACACCCGGAAGGATTAAAGAATCTGCCTTTAGCAGTTCCTCTTTTACATCAGAAATGAAATAGTCTGCATGGAGTCTCTCCAATGCCTTGCTGACACTGAATAAATTCCCCATTCCATAGTCAATGATTCCGATCATTTATAACATTCCTTTCGTTGATGGAACACCTTTGATTCGCGGATCAATCGTCGTTGCGTCATCAAGTGCACGTCCCAGCGCTTTGAAAATCGCCTCGATGATATGGTGCGTGTTCTGTCCGTAATGAACGATGACGTGAAGGTTCATTCTTGCTTCCAGTGCAAGCTTCCATAGGAATTCATGAACAAGCTCCGTATCAAATGTTCCTACTTTTTGACTTGGAAACTCTGCTCTCATTTCTAAATGAGGACGGTTGCTCAAATCAACGACCACCTGTGCCAGCGCTTCGTCCATCGGTACAAATGCATTTCCATAACGTTTAATGCCTTTTTTATCTCCAAGCGCTTCTCTTAGGACTTGGCCAAGACAAATACCAATGTCTTCCGTTGTGTGGTGATCATCAATTTCCGTATCACCGTTAGCATTGATATTCAAATCAAATTGACCATGCTTTGCAAACAAATCAAGCATATGCGTCATGAACGGTACACCCGTCTCAAGGGTTGATTTTCCCTCACCATCAATATTCAAAGAAAGCTCAATATTCGTTTCATTCGTTTTTCTCGTAACACTAGAAGTTCTGCTCATACATAATCCCCCATTATTTCAAATTGTCCGTCCACAATGGACACTGTCCACAAAGGGTACCAGGTACCGCCCGTGGACAGTGTCCACGGCTGGTACCTGGTACCTATTATTTTTTATTTTAGGCGTTCTTCAACTGCTCTTGCGTGGGCTTCGAGGCCTTCTGAGCGTGCGAAGGCTGCAATTTTGTGTGCGTTTGTTTTTAAGGCTTGTTCGCTGTAGACGATGATGCTCGATTTCTTTTGGAAATCTTCGACGTTCAGCGGGCTTGAGAAGCGCGCTGTTCCATTCGTTGGCAGAACATGGTTTGTTCCTGCAAAATAGTCGCCGACAGGTTCAGAGCTATAGCGTCCAATGAAAATTGCCCCTGCATGCTTAATTTTCCCAAGAAGCTCCATCGCATTTTCGGTAATCACTTCTAAATGCTCCGGGGCCAGCTGATTGATTGTCGCAACAGCCTCGTCCATATTGTCTGCCACATAAATTGCCCCATAGTCTTCGATCGATGCCGCAGCGATCTCTCTTCGCGGCAGGTCTTCAAGCTGCTTTTCTACTTGGGCAGACACATCATTCGCTAATTTTTCAGATGTTGTCACCAGCACGCTGCATGCTCTTTTGTCATGCTCCGCTTGCGATAACAGGTCGGCTGCTACTTCGTTCGCTAATGCCGTATCATCTGCTAGTATCGCAATTTCGCTTGGTCCTGCAATCATATCAATGTCAACGTCCCCAAATACTTCTCGTTTAGCAAGTGCGACAAAGATATTTCCAGGTCCAGTTATTTTATCAACTGGTGAAATCGACTCTGTTCCATAAGCAAGTGCCGCAACAGCCTGCGCTCCGCCGACTTTATAAATCTCTTTCACTCCAGCAATCGAGGCAGAAACTAAAACGGCCGCAGGAAGCTTTCCATCTTTGCCGGGAGGAGAAACCATCACGATTCTTTCAACTCCTGCCACTTTTGCCGGCATCACGTTCATTAAAACCGATGAAGGATAGGCAGCCGTACCGCCTGGAACATAAAGGCCAACAGAATCAAGAGGTGTTACTTTCTGCCCTAGAATACTGCCATTCTCATCCGTTGTCATCCACGAATTTCGCAGCTGCTTCTCATGGAAGGAACGAATATTCTCAGCCGCTTCTTCAATAACCGCAACTAAATCCGCATCAACCTTTGTGAAAGCTTCGTCGATTTCCTCTTGAGTCACAGCCAAAGAGTCGAGAAGTGTACCATCAAAACGTTCGGTGTACTCTTTTACCGCAGCATCTCCGTTTTTGCGAACATTTTCAATAATCGATTTAACCGCTTGCCGCTGCTCCTCTGTTCCTCCTTCAACACTTCTTTTTATGGAAAGTGCGTCACTCACCTTAAGAATTTTCATCGAAATTTCATCCCTTTCAATCCTACTCTACACTGACGGCTCCTTGAATAACTCCTGCCAGACGTTCAACCAGTTCACTGATTCTCTCTTCTTGGATGCGATAGCTGACCGGGTTCACAATCAATCTTGAAGTGATATCGACAATCCGTTCATACTCGACAAGTCCATTCTCAACAAGCGTTCTCCCTGTTGAGACGATATCAACAATTCGGTCAGAAAGGCCAATGATCGGGGCCAATTCAATCGAACCGTTTAGCTTAATAATCTCCACTTGCTCGCCTTGCTCACGAAAATAAGCAGCTGCCACATTCGGATACTTCGTCGCAACCTTTGGTGCAACATCGTTCATTTTCGTATTCGGAAGACCAGCCACCGCTAAATAACATTCACTGATCTGCAAATCCAACAGCTCATAGACGTCTCTTTCTTCTTCAAGCATCGTGTCTTTTCCAGCAATCCCAAGATCGGCAACACCATGCTCAACATATGTAGGAACATCCATCGGCTTTGCTAAAATAAAGCGGAACTTCTCTTCTTCAACATCAATAATCAGCTTGCGTGAATCCTCGAACTCAGGAGGCAGTTTGTATCCAGCCTGACGGAGAAGCTCAGCCGCTTCTTCAAAAATTCTTCCTTTTGGCATTGCAATTGTAAGATAGTCGTTCATTATAATGACCCCCTTCCCGCTTTTCCGACTAAAAAGGTGACTTCTTCATACTGTTCTGTATAGCTGTCAATGCTCTTCACACCGTTAATGTCTTGAAGAACCACTCTTTCTCCACTTTCGCGTTTCTCTTTCGCTAAATTCACTGCTTCTTTTCGGCGTTCTTCACTAAATAAAATGCATCCGGCCGGCTTTCTCTTTGTTAATGTACCCAATGCTTCTAAAAGTCGATCAAGTCTTAATGCAAAACCAGTAGCACCTGTTGTTTTACCGAATTTTTGCAGCAAAAGATTGTACCTGCCGCCATTTCCAATCGGAAAACCAACTTGGTTTGCGTACACTTCAAACACGATTCCTGTATAGTAGCTCATATGACTGATTAGCGTTAAATCAAATTTCAGCTTCGATTGCACACCATAGTCCACAATTACATCCCAAAGCTGTTTCAGCTCCTGAATGTTTTCCTCTCCTTTTTCATTTTCAATCAGCTTCAAAGCCCACTCAATGACTTCTTCGCCGCCTCGTAATTTTAAAAATTCCAACAGGCGCTGCTTATCAATAGAAGATAGGCTTAAGCTCTTTACATGCTCACGGTAGCCTACATAATTTTTTTCATAAAGGAATTTCGTCAACGCATTAGCACGTTCTTCTGTTCCTAAAATTTGCACAAACAGTTCTTTCACAAATCCGATATGTCCTACGGAAATCTTAAAATCTTCAATTCCCGCTTTTCTCAATGTTGAAATCATTAAGGCAATCATTTCTGCATCCGCACTTACCGTATCATCTGCAATGCATTCAACACCGATCTGTTCAAATTCAGCCGGTCTGCCGCCTTCTCTTTGCTGAGCTCTGTACACATTAGCTGAATAGGCAAGGCGCAATGGCAAGTCCTCTTTCAAAAGCTTAGAAGCTGCCACCCTCGCAATCGGCGCCGTCATATCCGGACGAAGGACGAGCGTATGGCCTTGGCTGTCCAAAAGCTTAAATAACTGCTGATCCAAAATCGCAGAAGCACTTCCCACTGTTTCGTAGTATTCAAGAGCAGGAGTTTCGATAAATTGATAGCCCCATGCTTTCATCTCTTCTCCAATTGCTGAACGAACCTGACTCTTCGTTTCATATAGTTCTGGCAGTGTATCTCTCATTCCTAACGGCTTTTCAAACATAAATAAGCGACTCATGTACATTCCCACCTTATTTTCCGAATCCTTTAGTTCGCTAATATATTAGCGAGTTGAAGTTATATGTATTGTATCGTTCATTACATCTTCCGTCAATAAAAAAACAGAAAAATCTGGGCAATTTTACATGGCAGAATAAAGAAAAGCTCCATTAACTTTTTGTTAATGAAGCATTATTTTCCGTATATCGGGTCCTCGTTCCACCTTTCTTGGAGTTCTTCTTTTGTATAAATGACTTTCATTGGGTTTCCGCCGACAAAGGCACCAGCAGGAACATCCTTATGGACCAGTGTCCCTGCAGATACAATCGCCCCGTCACCAATCGTAATCCCTGGAAGAATCGTAGAATTTGCACCAATCATCACTTCGCTGCCAATTCTGACTTCACCAAGGCGATATTCTTTAATTAAATATTCGTGTGCCAATATCGTTGTGTTATAACCAATTACCGTATTGCGGCCGACGCTGATTTTTTCAGGAAACATCACATCAAGCATCACCATGAGAGCAAAGGATGTCTGCTCGCCGACTTTCATTTTTAAAAATGACCGGTACAGCCAGTTTTTCATTCCTAAAAATGGCGTGTACCGAGCAAGCTGGATAACAATAAAGTTCTTGACTACCTTCCCAAAAGGAACGGTTTTATAAACATGCCATAGTGAATTCGCACCCTCGACAGGATAACGAGTCGTGTTTCTCATGATCTTCCTGCTCCAATGATCGGCAGTAAATCCTTCATATTTTGCAGCATATAATCCGGTTTAAATTGACGAAGATAGTCTTCACCCTTAAGCGACCAAGCTACTCCGGCCGTCTTCGTTCCTGCATTTTTCCCGCCAACGATATCATGATGATTATCGCCGATCATGATCGCTTCAGCTGGGTCTGAATTCAATCTGTCCAATGCCTTTAGCAGCGGCTCGGGATCAGGCTTAGGTTTCTCAACATGATCAAGCGCAACGACCACATCGAAAAAGGAATCCAATTTTGATAATTTTAAGCCCTTTTCCACAGTATGAAGCATTTTTGTCGTTACAATACCAAGCTTATATCCCTGTTGATGAAGGATTTGAACAGTATCATAGACACCGTCAAATTCCTTCACATAGTCATCATGCTGTGAAATATTGAAATCACGATATACTTTGATCATTTCTTCTGTTTTTTCTTTATTAATAGATTCAAAAGTCTCTGAGAGAGTCGGCCCCATAAACGGCAGGACATCTTCTCTTTTATATTGTCCGGGATAGTACTGATTTAATGTGTGTAAAAATGAATGAATGATAAGATCATTTGTATCAAGCAATGTTCCGTCTAGATCAAATAAAATGGTTGAAATATTAGTATTCATAGGTTGCTTCCTTTCTTTTTGCAAGTTCCGCGCGATTCCATAGTGCCGCTACAACCATGGTAATTAAGATAGCCATGAAGACTCGCACTAATAATAACGGTAAAATCGGGATTCCTAACGGGATAAAAATCAATGTATCTTCTACAACAGCATGACAGGTAATTAAGAATATGAAAGCCAGCGTGATATCTTTTTTGCTGACTCCATCCTCTTTGATCGCCTGAATCATCACACCGGCCCCAAAGGTAAGCCCAAACAACAGCCCTGCCGCAAGTGTGGTCGAAGTATTTTCCTGAATGCCAAGCTTTCTAATAAGAGGAGCCATCCACCTTGAAATTGTATCAAGCCATTTTAGATCCTTTAGTACTTGAATCACTAACATTAGCGGAATGACAATGACCGCTAATTGGAATACACCTAGCCCAGCCTTTTGCAAGGCATCTAGCGTAATCCCAGCTAAACCAGTTACTGTTTCCTCCTGCTGTGACACCAACCCATATTGGGCAATTTGTTCTCCGCCCTTCCATACGAGGTTAATGACAACAGCAGATATGAACGCAAGCGCTAATCGAACGCCAACCGCAATCCACAGCTTTACCCCTACCTTCACAGCTACGCTTGATTCAATGATCAAGGCATGCGAGAAGGACAGCATGACAGCAATAATAAACACTTCCTTAACCGTCAGTTCCATTGTAAAAATTGCCCCAATGGCTGCGTAAATGTTAAGAAAATTCCCCAGCACAAGCGGAATCGCTGCATCCCCCGACAGCCCCAACACGCCCATGAACGGCGTAATTAATTCAATCACCCATGGCAGGATCGGTGTATGCTGAAGAAATGCCACGATCATCGTAACCGGAAAAATAATTTTCCCCAATGACCAGGTCGTACTTAAACCCACCTTCAACCCTGTTTTAATTGTTTGTTGCCACATTCTCTCTTCTCCCTTTGATTTTTTCGTAATGATCTCTGTTTATAAATCCAAACCTAGCAGAGGTGATGGTCCTTGGAGCGTGCCTTTATTCTGAAAGAATAACAGCACGTGGAAAGGTTCATCGCCTTGCGGTGTTCGTTCAACGATACAAATAATAAGGCTATTTTTTAAAAAGGACTCTCCCAAACTGACAGGATAGCCCTCTTTAAAAGTTCTACATATTTTTATTCGTATAACGCAGTTTCGCTAGGCCTTTTACTCTGCGGTAAATAAGCAAAGCAATGGCGCCGATTATTAACGCAATGGAAATTGTTTGGGCCATTCTTAATGATTCTGTCAGCATTAAGCTGTCTGTCCGCATTCCTTCAACAAAGAAGCGTCCAATTGAATACCAAATCACATAAGAAAGGAATATTTCTCCTCTTCTTAAATTCACATATCTTAATCCGATCAGCAGCAGGACTCCAGCAAAATTCCATACAGATTCATATAAAAATGTCGGATGATAGTACGCGCCATTTATATACATTTGGTTAATGATAAAATCTGGCAAATATAAGTTTTCTAGAAAAGCACGGCTGACTTCACCGCCATGCGCTTCCTGATTGATAAAGTTTCCCCATCTTCCAATCGCTTGACCAAGGATAATGCTTGGCGCAGCAATGTCAGCAAGTTTCCAGAAAGAAATATTTCTCTTTTTACAAAAAACATATGCAGTGATTACAGAACCGATTAAAGCACCATGAATGGCAATCCCGCCATTCCATATTTTAATAATATCACCGGGATTTTGCGCATAATAGTCCCATTCGAACGCGACATAGTAAATTCGAGCGGAAATAATCGCAATGGGAATGGCCCAAAGCATTAAATCCGGAAAGGTATCTTTATGAATCCCTCTGCGGTCTCCTTCTCTTATCGCTAACACAAGCGCAAGAGCAATCCCTACTCCAATGATGATTCCATACCAATGAACATCAATCGGACCTAAGGAAAAAGCAACCGGATTAATCGGCTGTATATTTTCTTCCATGAAATCTTCTCCTTTTCTTTATATTATTCGTGTTCTTTTATCGATCTTCGTGTTCACCATCTTCAATTACGTCTGATAAACGATTTGAAAATTGCTCAGCCGCATTCACGCCCATTCTTTTCAGACGGAAATTCATTGCCGCAACTTCAATAATAACAGAAAGGTTTCGACCAGGTCGTACCGGAACAGTCAGTTTCGTTACTGAAGTATCAATAATTCTCATCGTCTCCTCATCAAGTCCAAGACGGTCGTATTGTTTCGTCTGATCCCAAAGCTCAAGATTAATAACGAGCGAGATTTTTTTATGACTGCGGACCGCTCCTGCACCAAACAGGGTCATGACATTAATAATCCCTAATCCGCGAATCTCAAGAAGATGTTCAATCAGCTCTGGAGATGTCCCAACAAGGGTATCATCATCCTCCTGACGTATTTCTACACAGTCATCTGCAATCAAACGGTGTCCTCTCTTAACCAGTTCCAGCGCCGTTTCACTTTTACCGACTCCACTTTTCCCAATAATCAACACCCCGACCCCATAGATATCAACAAGAACACCATGAACAGCCGTTGTTGGTGCCAGCTGGCTTTCAAGATAGTTGGTCAGGCGGCTTGAGAAACGAGTCGTTTTAAGCTTCGATCGCAGCACGGGTACCGCTTCTCGCTCTGATGCCTCAATCAGTTCTTCAGGCACTTCAAGATCTCTTGTAATGATAATAGCAGGAGTAATATCTGTACATAGTCGTTCCAGCCGATCGGTCCTCGCATCTTGGTTCAGCTGGTTAATAAAGGTTAATTCCGTCTTGCCAAGCAGTTGAATTCGTTCTGCAGGATAATAATCGAAAAAGCCTGCCATCTCTAGACCTGGCCGTGATATATCCGTCATCGTGATCAAGCGGTTGATCCCTTCTTCTCCGCTAATCAGCTCAAGTTTAAATTTCTCAATAATATCTTTCGTGCGAACTTTTGCCAAAACGTGCTCCTCCTACTTTCTCATTTTCTAGTTTTCTATATTAAAATGAACATCATATAACTTGTCAGAAGTTACATTGTATATTTTAGCATTTTTTTGACAAGAACCAAATTTTTGTTTTTTGGGATTTTTTATATTGGGATAGCAGGGAAAGCAAGAGGCTATGTGGATTTTGTGATCTATCCGCCGGTATATACCAATTTCAACCAAAAATTAACTCAAAAACAGGGCCTGACTCCTTAAAAAGTCAGGCCCTCACCAAGTTATTTTTCCTTTTTCGAATCAAAAAGCATATTTTGTATGATGATATTTCCGATCGACATGATTAAAGAAATCAGCACAGCCATCCAAAAGCCATCGATTTCAAATGAGCTGCCCACAATTTCATCTGTAATCATCAGCGTTATACCATTAATGACGAATAAGAATAACCCTAACGTCAGCACAGTCACAGGCAGTGTTAACAGGATAATGAACGGTTTTACCAAAATATTAATGACCGCCAGCACAAAGCTGGCCCCGAGTGCCGCCCAGAAGCCTTCAATATAAAAGGATTCTTTAAAAAAGCCTGATATCGCAATAAACAGGATTGCATTGATTATAATTCCAGTGAACCATCTCATAGTAAACATCCTTTTTCAGAAACTTAAGGGAGAGCGAATTATTTTATTTCACTCTTTTCATCGTAATTGACCCTGTTTTCGTTTCAGCCGCCACTTTTGCCACATGAAAGGTTTCATTTAATGGTTCAAAACGTAACAGTTTTTGCACCACTTCACTTTTTTCCTCCGTTGTTGTAATGCCTTCACGGTCGACCTGAAACGCACCTAAATTGGATTTAAATTCACCTCTTATTGCCAATGTCTCAGGCAAATAGAGCTTAATGCCGCCTGTTGTTGATTTCGCTTCGATGATTTCACAGCTGCTTTCGCCTGCAAGAGAAAACGTAATATTGCCATTAAAAGACTGCAGATCGACCCTTTTGAATTTCCCGTCTACTTTTATCGCACCATTGATCGTTTCTGCTTCGAAATCTTCAATCTGACTGTTTCGCAAATCGATTTGACCATTCGCCGTTTCAACTTCAACATACTTGCTGGACATGCCGGTCAAATTGATTTTTCCGTTTGCGGTTTTGGCGTTATACTTTGTCACAGCTAAGTTTTCACTTTCAATCGAGCCGTTAAACATCCGTACCTTAATATTTTCATATTGAGTTTGCGGGATATAAATCTTTGCATTTAATTTCATCCATTTTTGCTGTGAAAAGAATTTTAGCTTATCATTTTCAATCGCAAACACGACATCATTTAGAAAAATATTGCGCGCTTCTTCTGGAGTATCAACACGATAAACCTTCACATCGCACTCTACTCTAACATCATCTTGATCCCATGGAATCAGCTTTGCTGATCCATTCGCCATATCGATATCGATGCTGCTTATACTGGCTTCAGCATGCTGAAAAATATGAGAAATATCGACGGAATGGCCAAAATTCAAATCAAGATCAAGATCTTTTATTTTTTTTATCGTTGTATCGACAAATTCAAATAGTTTTTCCTTCGCTGATTGAAACTTATAACTTGAAGATCCATCTTCTTTTTTCGCCTCTTCAAATTTAGCTCCTTCTGATTTCACCATGGTCGAGAGCTCACCATAGAGCTGCTCTTCCTTCTTTTTCATCGATTCACTTGACTTCCCTAGTTCATCCAATAAAACCAATGCCTCATCTACAGTAAGCTTGCCTTCTTGCACCATGTTTAGTATTCGTTTTCTTTCTTGTTCCATGGAACTCGCCTCCATCATTTTCCACCACTATAAATATATGTTTCACTATTCTTTTTACGATAGGAAAGCAGGGAAAGTTTCAAAATCCTTTCCATACAGCAGAAACCCGCCATTTCCAGCGGGTTCCTCCTTATTTCGCAGCACTTGCTTCTTTTTCTTTAATAATTTCCTTCATTCTTTGACGATCTCGTTCCAAAATGGGTTTTAAATACTTCCCAGTATACGATTCTGGAACCTCGGCAACTTTTTCAGGAGTACCGAAAGCCACAATCGTACCGCCATTGTCTCCGCCTTCAGGACCAAGGTCGATCAAATGATCAGCAGCTTTAATGACATCTAGGTTATGTTCAATGACCAATACGGTATCACCGTTGTCTACGAGGCGCTGCAGGACCGTCAGCAATCTAGAAATATCATCAACATGCAGACCTGTAGTCGGTTCGTCCAAAATATAAAGCGAACGCCCATTGGTGCGGCGATGCAATTCAGATGCCAGTTTAACCCGCTGTGCTTCCCCGCCAGATAAAGTTGTCGCCGGCTGCCCGAGTTTTACATAACCAAGCCCGACATCAAAAATCGTTTGCAGCTTCCGCTTGATTTTCGGGATATTCTCGAAGAACTCGAGTGACGCTTCCACAGTCATTTCTAACACATCAGATATGCTTTTCCCCTTATACTTTACTTCCAACGTTTCACGGTTATAGCGTTTTCCATGACAAACTTCACATGGTACATACACATCCGGGAGAAAATGCATTTCAATCTTAATGATTCCGTCTCCTCGGCATGCTTCACAGCGTCCGCCTTTCACATTAAAACTAAAGCGCCCTTTTTTATAACCGCGCACCTTAGATTCATTCGTGGCAGCATACACATCACGAATATCATCAAATACACCAGTGTAAGTAGCCGGATTTGACCGCGGTGTTCTTCCAATCGGCGATTGGTCGATATCGATCACCTTCTCTAGATAATCGATCCCTATTATTTCCTTATGCTCACCAGGCTTGCTTTTTGCACGATGAAGTTTTTGCGACAATGTCTTAAGAAGCACTTCATTCACAAGCGTACTTTTCCCTGACCCAGATACACCGGTAACCGCAACAAAGCAGCCTAGCGGAATTTTCACATTCACATTCTTTAAGTTATTTTCTTTCGCTCCTTTAATTTCCAGGTAGCGTTCGTCTCCTTTTCGGCGTTCGAGCGGCAGTGGAATGAATTTTTTTCCGGACAAGTACTGTCCTGTTAATGAGTTTCGATCATTCATTACCTCTTGAGGAGTCCCCGCAGAAATAATTTCACCGCCGTGAATTCCGGCACCAGGGCCGATATCGATTAAATAATCAGCAGCCATCATCGTATCTTCATCATGCTCGACGACGATTAACGTATTTCCGATATCCCGCATATTTTTGAGCGTATCAATAAGTTTATCATTATCCCGCTGATGCAGACCGATTGACGGCTCGTCAAGGATATAGAGAACGCCCGTTAAGCGCGAACCAATTTGCGTGGCAAGCCGTATCCGCTGCGCCTCCCCGCCGGAAAGTGACCCTGCCGCACGATTTAATGTTAAATAATCAAGACCAACATTAATCAAAAACCCAAGCCGTTCTTCAATTTCCCGCAGAATCAGTCTCGCAATCTGCATATCTTTTTCAGACAGAGATAGACTTTCGAAAAACTGATAAGCTTCCCTTACTGACAATTCTGTAGTCTGCCCAATATGGCTTCCATTAATCAATACAGCAAGACTCTCTTTTCGTAGACGGTTTCCTTTACAAGTCGAACAAGCTTGCGGAGCCATGTATTTCTCCATTTGCTCACGAATCCAATCTGAGCTCGTTTCCCGATAACGGCGGCCAACATTGCTGATGACGCCTTCAAAGAGAATATCACTTTCCCTCACTTGACCGAAGTCATTTTCATAATGGAAAAAGATATGTTCTTCACCAGATCCGTAAAGGATTTTATCCAATTGATGCTTCGGAATATCCTTAACAGGCACATCCATATCAATGCCGTAATGAGTACATACCGCTTCGAGCAGCTGCGGGTAATATTGCGAGCTCGTCGGCTGCCATGGGGCAATTGCATGCTGCTTCAATGTCAATTCAGGATTCGGAATGACCAATTCTTCATCAACTTTAAGCTTTGAACCTAATCCATCACATTCCGGACAAGCTCCGAACGGATTGTTGAAAGAGAACATTCTTGGTTCCAATTCACCGATTGAAAAGCCGCAAAGCGGGCAGGCATGATGCTCGCTGAACAGCAATTCTTCCTCCCCAATGACGTCGATGATGACTTTTCCTTCACCAAGGCCTAAGGCAGTTTCAAGAGAATCAGCTAAACGCGCTGCGACCCCTTCCTTCACCACAATCCTGTCAACGACAACCTCGATGTTATGCTTTTTATTTTTTTCAAGCTCAATGTCTTCGCTTAAGTCGTGCATCTCCCCATCAATACGCACCCGCACAAACCCTTGCTTCTTGATATCTTCCAAAACCTTCACATGCATCCCTTTTCGCCCAGAAACCACGGGTGCCAGGACCTGAAGCTTTGTCCGTTCTGGATACTCCATTACACGATCGACCATTTGTTCAATCGTCTGTGAGGTAATTTCGATGCCATGATTTGGACATGTCGGCTTACCTACTCTGGCGAATAAAAGCCGTAAATAATCATAGATTTCCGTAACAGTACCGACGGTTGAACGCGGATTATTGCTCGTTGTTTTTTGATCAATTGATATCGCTGGTGATAATCCTTCGATTGAATCCACATCCGGCTTGTCCATTTGTCCTAAAAATTGCCGGGCGTATGCAGACAAAGACTCTACATATCGACGCTGCCCTTCCGCATAAATCGTATCGAATGCCAAAGAGGACTTTCCAGAACCGGAAAGCCCTGTCAAGACCACTAGCTTATCTCTCGGAATGGTGACATCAATGTCTTTAAGATTATGAGTCCGGGCTCCTTTTATCGTTATTTTTTCCATTGCCATTGTTTCGTCATCCTTCCGCTTTCAACTCTAAAATTAAATCACGAAGCTCTGCCGCTCTTTCGAAATCGAGCGCTTTTGCCGCTTCCTTCATTTCTTTTTCCATATCTGCTATGACTTTTTCTTTTTCTTTCTTATTCAGCTTGCCAAGCTTTTCAGCTGGAGAATACGTTTCCTGCTCCTCTGCTGCATGTGTCGCACGAATCGCTTCACGAATTTCTTTTTGTATCGTCATCGGCGTAATGCCATGCTTTTCATTATATTCTTCTTGGATCGCACGACGCCGTTTTGTTTCACTAATCGCCAGTTCCATTGAGTTGGTGATTCGATCTGCATACATGATGACGTGACCGTTTGCATTACGTGCTGCACGGCCCATCGTTTGAATCAGCGAACGTTCAGAACGGAGGAAGCCTTCTTTATCGGCATCGAGGATGGCCACCAATGACACTTCAGGAATATCAAGACCTTCTCTCAATAAGTTGATCCCCACAAGCACATCATATTTTCCAAGGCGGAGCTCGCGGATGATTTCAATCCGTTCCAGCGTTTTTACTTCAGAATGCAAATATTGAACCTTGATGCCGATTTCCTTTAAATAGTCGGTCAAGTCTTCGGACATTTTTTTCGTCAAAGTTGTAATCAGCACACGCTCATTCTTCTTGATTCTATCTTGAATTTCACCAATTAAATCATCAATTTGCCCTTCAATCGGCCGTACGTCGATCGTCGGATCAAGAAGCCCGGTTGGCCGGATAATCTGCTCAACCATTTCAGGTGTATGTTCAAGTTCGTATGGCCCTGGTGTCGCTGATACAAAGACAGCTTGATGGACATGTTTTTCGAATTCTTGGAATGTCAGCGGGCGGTTATCCAGCGCGGACGGAAGTCGGAAACCATGGTCAACGAGCACTTGTTTTCTCGCTTGGTCCCCATTATACATCCCTCGAATTTGCGGCAGAGTTACGTGCGACTCATCAATTACGATTAAAAAGTCCTTCGGAAAATAATCAAGCAAGGTATAAGGAGTCGACCCCGGCGACCTCAGAGTCAAATGGCGCGAATAGTTCTCAATTCCTGAACAAAAGCCCATTTCC
The DNA here is from genome assembly GCF_900156875.1 of Robertmurraya dakarensis. Classification (GTDB taxonomy): domain Bacteria; phylum Bacillota; class Bacilli; order Bacillales; family Cytobacillaceae; genus Robertmurraya; species Robertmurraya dakarensis. The sequence goes on from NZ_LT707409.1 coordinate 2,955,948, forward strand.
CTCATCATTTCTAGGTCATAGCGTGTCCGCTGTTCAAGGCGCTGTGCTTCTAAAAGCTTGTCATTGTCACGCAGTTCTTTCAGGCGTTCCTCTAATTCTTTTTCGATATTCTCAATGGCCTTTTGCATCTTTTCATCTCGTGTAACGAAGTGGGACGCTGGGAAAATAGCGACATGGTCTCGTTCTCCTAGAATCTCACCTGTTAGTGCATCCACTTCCCGAATACGGTCGATTTCATCTCCGAAAAACTCGACACGCACACAATGTTCATCACGTGATGCTGGAAAAATTTCCACAACATCGCCGCGCACCCGGAATGTACCGCGCTGAAAATTCATATCGTTGCGGTCATATTGGATGTCCACAAGACGGCGGAGAAGCTGATTCCGTTCAATCTCCATTCCTGTTCTGAGTGAAAGTACAAGCTCCCGATACTCTTCCGGAGAACCTAAACCATAAATACAGGAGACACTGGCAATAATGATGACATCCTTTCGCTCAAATAGAGACGAAGTCGCAGAGTGACGGAGTTTATCAATTTCATCATTAATGCTGGCATCTTTTTCAATAAACGTATCGGTAGATGGGACATATGCCTCCGGCTGAAAATAATCGTAGTAGCTGACGAAATATTCCACAGCATTATTAGGGAAAAATTCTTTGAATTCACTATATAATTGTCCAGCGAGAGTTTTGTTATGTGCTATCACAAGGGTAGGTTTGTTGACTTCTTTAATGACGTTTGAAATCGTGAACGTCTTCCCTGTTCCAGTTGCTCCAAGTAATGTTTGATGTTTTTTTCCTTCATTAATGCCCGCTACAATCGTTTTGATTGCTCCCGGCTGATCCCCTTGGGGTGAATACTTCGAAACTAATTCAAACTGATCCTTCACAAACAAAGCCTCCCTGACAAGTTTTCTTTTCACTATTCTCGATATTTCCATTCTACCACAAACAGGTAAAAACTAACCAATAATATGCGAACTGGTATTCGATTTTTAACTAGATTTTAAATGACAAATGCGTTAAATAACTAAGTTGGTCATAGAATACTCAAGCTGAATGATGGTCCCTGTAAGGTGCCTTTATTTTCAAAAAAATAACAGCACATGGAAGGGATCATCATGGAGCGGATTCATCAACAATACTTATTAGATGATAAAAAGCCTGGGATTTTAATGCCCAAGCTTTTCTTTCATCTTTATTCGTTAATCCTGCTGCTTCGCTTTTCTTGTCATTTGATTGGAATACCAAAAGCCGACGGTTAATGATAATGCATCCACAACAATTAATCCAAAGGCATCCGTATACCCTTTATAAACCGATGCGGTAATGAGCGCTACCGTTAAGACAAGAGCAATGACCGTATTGTACGCCACTCTTGTAAACAGCACCACTAACAGCCCTGGCAAAATTAAGGCAGATAAGTATTTGATCAACATTCTGTTCCACCTGCTTATTACGGTTTCTTCTATTAATAAGGATAGCTTTTCCATTACAGTTAGACAAGAACTTTGGACATTCTAAGAAAAAGAATGTAAGGAGGCTTTTTATGGGCAGAAGAAAACGGCGTCCATTAGTACCGGAAGCGCGTGAAGCTTTAGACAGACTAAAAGCGGATGTAATGAAAAAACAAGGCTATAATGTCAGCAGTGAGAATTCAGAAGATGTGAAATTTGAAGTAGCCAAAGAAGCACATATACCATTGCAGCATGGCTATAACGGCAGACTTACCTCCCGGCAGGCAGGAAAAGTGGGCGGGCCTATTGGAGGAAATATGGTAAAAGAGCTTGTCAAAATGGCGCAAGAACGATTAAAGAACAATTAAAACGGTTATATAATCTCTACATGCACTGACTATATGAATTGTCAGTGCTTTTTTTCATCAGAATCTTTATGATTACCATACTAGTATAATTTAGGCAGCCTTTCTAATAAGATACAATTACTTCATTGCAACAATAATTTTTTGGAAAAAAAATATAAACAATCACTTCTTAAATAGCTCATTTTTTTAAAAAAAGCTATTATTCTGCTCTCTACACACCCTTCCTAGCATAGAATTCTTGAACATTCTGTGACATAAATCACGGTGTATTTTTGAACATTTTGTGACAAACCTCACAATTAGTTGTCGTTTCAACTCTATGATACTAAGATAATAACGAAAGAGATCAATTATGAATACTTTATGAAATTTTCTTAGCGATAAGTTTTATAAGAAAGGGGTATCACCATGAAATTAAAATGGGCTTTACTAGCAGTATTTTTCACCATTACCACAGTGTTAACAGGTTGTGAACCGCTTTTGGTTTTGGATCCAAAAGGTCCTCAAGCTGAAAGACAGGCCAACGATATTATGTTATCGATTGGGATCATGTCCTTCATTGTCATTGCTGTCTTAGCGATTCTGACATATATGTTGATCAAGTATCGCGCATCAAAACAAAGTGAAGATTATGAACCACCTCACATTGAAGGAAACCCAATTGTAGAAGCAATTTGCGTTGGAATTCCAGTTATCATCGTTATTTTCCTTTCTATTGTTTCAGTTAAAAGTAACTACATTGTTGAGGCAACCCCTCAAGGTTACGAAGATCAAGAACCGCTCGTTATTTATGCTTCCTCATCAAACTGGAAGTGGCATTTTAGTTACCCAGAAGAAGATATTGAAACCGTTAATTACCTATACATTCCGACAGACCGACCACTAGAATTTAAGCTTTATTCTTATGGCCCTATCACTAGTTTTTGGATTCCTCAGCTTGGCGGACAAAAATATGCGATGGCTGACATGGTTACGACCCTTCATTTAGCCGCTGAAGTACCTGGCGAATATATGGGACGAAATGCAAACTTCTCAGGTGAAGGTTTTGCGGAAAATGCCTTTAATGTAAAAGCAGTTCCTCCAGCAGAATTTGATGAGTGGGTAGAAGAAGTAAAAGAAACAGCTTCACCGCTTACAGAAGAAAAGTTTAATGAATTATTAGAGCCTGGACATCTTGGTCAATCAACTTACACAGGCACACATTTAGAATTCAGTCCTGCTCCTGAACATAACCACGGTTCAAGTGAACAGGATGAACATTCAACTGACGAGCATCATGAATCTGGTCATTCAGAACATGATGACGAACATAGCCAACACTGATATTAGAAGCGAAAGCGATCGTATGACGAACCGCTTTCGCTAGACTATAAATCTACTATTTCTGAAAGGAGTCACATAGAATGGAGTTCTTTGAACGATTTGCCGTTCCGCACCCAAGTCCTGCGATATACGCCTCCATGGTTGCGATTGGCCTTACCGTCATCGCGATTATTGCTGGCTTAACTTATTTTAAAAAATGGGGTTACCTCTGGCGTGAATGGTTGACTACCGTCGATCATAAGCGCATTGCGATTATGTATTTAATCTCAGCTCTTTTGATGCTATTCCGCGGAGGCGCAGATGCCATTTTGATGCGTGCTCAGCTCGCTGTTCCAGACAACAAAATGTTAGACGCACAGCATTATAATGAAATTTTCACAACTCACGGGGTTGTCATGATCATGTTTATGGCGATGCCATTCGTATTCGCCTTTATGAACTATTTGATTCCATTGCAAATTGGAGCACGTGATGTTGCATTCCCGCGTTTGAACGCGATCAGCTTCTGGCTATTCTTTGCCGGTGCGATGTTATTTAATATTTCATTCGTTGTCGGCGGTTCACCTGATGCAGGCTGGACATCATATTTCCCACTTGCCGGAAATGATTTCAGTACATCAGTCGGAACGAACTATTATATGATTGCTTTACAGATTTCTGGTCTTGGTACATTGATGACCGGGATTAACATGATTACAACAATTTTTAAAATGAGAGCACCTGGCATGACATTGATGAAAATGCCGATGTTTACATGGTCTTCTCTTATCGCGAACGTCATCATCGTTTTCGCTTTCCCTGTATTAACTGTTGCGTTAGCAATGGGAACGATGGATCGACTATTTGGAACAAACTTCTTTACAACATCAAACGGCGGTATGGATATGCTTTGGGCCAACTTGTTCTGGGTTTGGGGACATCCTGAAGTATACATCTTAATCCTGCCTGCATTCGGACTTTATAGTGAAATCATTGCTACATTCTCAGGACGTAACCTGTATGGATACAAATCAATGGTTGCATCAATGGTACTGATTTCATTGCTTTCATTCTTAGTTTGGACTCACCATTTCTTTACGATGGGTCAAGGTGCTTTAACTAACAGTATTTTCTCTATTACCACAATGGCAATAGCCGTCCCTACCGGGGTTAAAATATTCAACTGGCTGTTCACTTTATGGAAAGGGAAGATCCGTTTTACCGTTCCAATGCTTTATTCTTTAGGTTTCATTCCGCTATTCACTGTTGGGGGAGTTACCGGGGTTATGCTGGCAATGTCAGCAGCTGACTATCAATATCATAATACGATGTTCTTAGTTGCCCATTTCCACAACACGATCATTCCAGGTGTCGTATTCGCGATGCTTGCCGGCTTTACGTACTACTGGCCAAAAATGTTCGGATTTATGCTGAATGAAAAGATCGGTAAATGGACGTTCTGGATGCTGACAGTTGGATTCGTTCTAGCATTCTTCCCAATGTATATCTCTGGTTTAGACGGTCAGGCTCGCCGTATGTACACTTACTCTGAAGCTGCTGGCTTTAGTATGTTAAATATGCTTTCATTCGTAGGTGCAGCAGTGATGGCATTTGGTTTTGTTCTCATTGTCTACAACATCTACTACAGCGTTCGTTATTCACCAAGAAACATCGGGGCAAACCCATGGAATGCACGTTCACTTGAATGGGCGACACATACACCTGTCCCTGAATATAACTTTGCGATTACACCTAATGTTGCTTCATCAGAGGCACTTAGAGATGTTAAAAATGGTCATGACTTATTCCCAGGCAAATATGAAAAAATTCATATGCCAAATAACAGCGGTCTGCCATTCATTATGGGTGTTATCTTCTTTGTATGGGGATTCTCGTTTGTATTTGCAATGTGGATCCCACTGATTATCGCGACCATCGGAATCTTTGCTTGCATGGGATATCGTTCTGCTGAAAAAGATCATGGACGTTATATCTCTGTAAAAGAAATTGAAGACACAGAAACAAAATTGCGAGGTGCTTAAAAAATGAAAATCGATAACTCGCTGCCACTTGAATATAGTACAGATCAAAATCAATTAAATATTCTAGGATTTTGGATTTTCCTTGGAGCGGAAATCATGCTGTTTGGTACGCTTTTCGCTTCTTATTTTACACTCGTGGACCGGACAGGAGCCGGTCCTGCGGGGGCAGAAATATTTGAAATTACGCCAGTATTAATTGAAACACTTCTGCTTTTAACAAGTAGTTTTACAATCGGCTTGGCCGTACATGCGATGCGTCTTGCTAACAAAAAAGCGACGATGGCCTTTATAGGTATTACCTTATTGCTTGGCCTAGCCTTCCTTGGTGTTGAGATTTATGAATTTGTTCACTATGTTCATATAGGAGCCGGTCTGCAAACAAGTGCCTTCACGGCCATTCTTTTAACAACATTAGGAACACATGGAGCTCACGTTACATTTGGTTTATTCTGGGGTACATTCATCCTCTTGCAAATCAAAAAGCGCGGACTCACTCCTGAAACAGGGAATAAATCATTTATCTTCTCACTTTACTGGCATTTCCTAGATGTTGTCTGGATCTTTATCTTCAGCTTCGTCTATTTGAAAGGAATGATGTAGAATGAGTGAATTATTTCCACGCAAACAAGTAATGGGCTTTGTTTTTTCACTAGTCCTTACAGCCATTGCTCTATCCGTTTATTTTCTCGACATGTCCTTTACAACAGGGATGATCATTCTGCTTGTGACAGCATTTATCCAAGCAGGATTGCAGCTGGTAGTCTTTATGCATGCTGGTGAAAGTAAGGATAAAGGTGTGATTTACACAAACGTCTACTACGCCTTAATCATTGCCTTAGTTACGATCTTTGGAACACTCTTAATCTTACTTTGGGATATGTAAAAATAGCTAACTTTCTAGTAAGAGGTACAAATCAACCTAAGATTTGTACCTCTTATTTTTTTGTATAAAAGAGCATTGTAGAAAGTATTTTAAAAATTACTTACTGAATAGCTTGTTATCCCTGAGAATTATATACATGTTAAAAGTTGGTATGAGTTTAGTAAATTCCTAACTTTGTTGGTGAACAATTATGGAAATCCGCTGATTTTCAAACAAAGTTTGGAATCATGCGCGTTCAAGGGAATAAAAAAGGTATCTATACCCGTTCACGGGAACCAAAGATGGTTGTTCGCTACTTGAGTAACCGTTGTAATAACATTCCGAACTTTGGTTATAAAAATTAATCCCTTAAAATAAATAAAATCATGCTTCAAAATAGGCTGCATATCCTATTCTTGAAGCATGATTTTTGTTATGATGTATTATTCTTTCACGATAAGGAAGTCTTTTTTCACATTTAACGAAACGACCTCGATTCCTTTATCAGAGTTCTCGAGCATTTCATCTGTCGCTACAAAGAATACCCCCATTAAAAAGATAAACGTCGCACCAATGACCGCTCCAATCCCAATAGAAGTCATGGTTATGGAATCGCTTACAAAAAATCCTAATAAAAAAGTTATAATGCCCATTGTAAGGATTGTGCCGCCAATGTATTTTACTGCATTTAAAATCGTCTCTCTTGTTTTCATGTGACTTCCCCTCCCTTTTACAAATATTATCAGCTCTGTTCACAGAATTGTCAATATTTTATTAAAATTAATCTTGCATCCTTGACTTTTACTTTCATTTACTTAAAAGTTAATTCCATGTAAAAACCCGATAGCCGCTTTTTGGCAATGGGGTTTCGTCTATCTATTAAAAGGATCATTATGCGCTTACTTCACTATCCTTTTGCATTGCCTTTTCTTTAATTTCAGCGATAGCTGTTGAATTTCTGTCATTCTCTTATCATCTAATTCATAAAACTTCATTGTTATAAGTGAAATCACTAATCCTAATAATGGTACTCCAAAAATCATAAGTGGGAGATCAAAGATCCGATTGATTCCACTAACCTTCAGTGGGGATGAAGGCAAACTAAGTGCGCGATGTCACGAACGCAACGTCTGCACTAGCCAGTTTAACTTTATGGCGATTTGTTTTTGTCCTAAAAGTCGAATAATAATTGGAAAGACCATCCAAATTTCTTTTAAACTGCATGAAAAAAGCCGATATTCTCAGGAGAAAACCGACTTTTTATAATCCCTATCAAAATAGTTCGCATATGGGCTGTCTGGCTGGTAGAGATCCTCCCACAATTGAATTGGTTCAATAATATGCTGTTGTACAACAGCTTCGATCTCTCCTGTTTGTTGCTGCTCAATGATATCAATAATCTTTTTATGTTGAAAGATAGCGTCTTCAAAGTTGTGTTCCATTTCAGAAAGAAGTCTAATGCGATTATAATGTGTGCTCAATCGTGTGATAGCAGACCATGCATTTTCTTTATTGTTTCCTCGATAAATGATGCAATGAAAATCTTTATCTAATCGATGAAATTCTTGTTCCATGCCTTTTTGTCCAATTAACACCTCCTGGTGGGCCACATTCTTTTTCAGATCAAAAAGTGTGTCTTTGGGAAATGATTCACAAGATAGCTTTAAGATTTCCCTTTCAAGCGTAACACGCACAAATGCAGCTTCTTCTATTAAAAGAGGGTTAATCTTTGATACATAAGTACCAACCTGTGGTATAACTTCAACTAAGTGTTCTTCTCTTAATTTCGCCATCACCTCTCTGATTGGTGTCCGAGAGATCTGCAGCAGCTCCGCAAGCTCAATTTCGCTTATGGACTGCCCTGGCTCTAATTGTAGTGACATAATCGCTTCTTTGATGACTCTGTAAGAATAATTGCGGTTATTCTCACCAGGCAGCTTCGCCGACACTGTGAACATTTTGTACACTCCCTAATATCTATAACTGTAATTTAAAATATTATAGCACCGTTCTGTTTCCTTGGATATGTCCGTTTTTTAATAAAGAAGATAGCTAAAGGGTTGAGTCATCATCTTCTTTAAAGAATTTTTTATTGTTGTACTTTTCTCTTTTCAGCCAAATCTGCAGCAAGCATTACGGAAGCCATTGATCCAAATGGTATATTAACCGTACTATACATGCCCCCATACAATGTAAGTTACGAAAGCCCATGCAGATAAAACTGTCGACATACCAGGTATTTAAACAAACATTAATACCCCTGTAATAACGAGCGGGAAAGACATTCTAAAAGTCCATGGTCTAAATTTTATATTCAGTGTAGAATAAGTGCTTGCATTCCTTCTTTCAAAAAGCATACTAGCATACCAGAATGCATGTATTATCTTTGCCAAGTAATTTTTGCAACCGGAAACAATTTGTTCGTTTTTTAACTTAAGCATTTTCCATAACCTCGTCATTTTGCCAATAAAAGCAAAAATGGCACATGTTATGCCATTCGATTTTCTATTATTCACCTGTTTCACCAAAACGCTTAATCCTATCTCCAATTTCATCACGGACACGCTGGAAGAATGCCCATTTTTCTTCATCTGTACCCTCTGCCTTCGCCGGGTCATCGAAGCCCCAATGCACCCGTTTTACCTTTGGCGGTGTTACCGGACATTTGTCTGCTGCGTCCCCGCATAGCGTCACCACAAGATCCGCGTTATTTAGAATGTCGGGATCAATGATATCGGATGTTTGCGTGGAAATATCAATTCTCGCTTCCTTCATTGCTTTCACTGCATTAGGGTTCAGTCCGTGCGCTTCAATCCCAGCACTGTGAACTTCCCATTCGTCACCTAGGTACTTTTTTGCCCAGCCTTCTGCCATTTGGCTTCTGCAAGAGTTGCCTGTACATAAGAAATAAATTGTTTTTTTCGCCATTTAAAGATTCTCCTTTTAGAAAAGTAATAATGTTATATAAAGCCCAACGAGTGTGAAGAATAATATCGGAATTGTTAAGACAATCCCCGTTTTAAAATAAGTCCCCCAAGAGATTTTGACTCCTTTTTGCGATAATACATGGAGCCATACTAAGGTAGCCAAAGAACCAATCGGCGTAATTTTCGGACCTAAATCTGAACCGATAACATTAGCGTAAATCAATGCCTCACGGATCATCCCTGATGTATTTGTTTCAGCAATCGCCAATGCGTCAATCATGACGGTCGGCATATTATTCATAATCGATGACAGAAACGCTGCAATAAAGCCCATGGCAACTGTCGCCACAAACAATCCTTGATCGGCAGCAGCTTGAATGACGCCTGCTAATGAGTTGGTAAGCCATGCATTTCCAAGACCATAGACCACGACATACATCCCAATTGAGAAAAAGACGATGCTCCACGGCGCCCCTTTAATGACAGCTTGCGTATTAACCGCTTCACTTCTTCTTGCCATCATAATAAAGAAGATCGCCACAATTCCGGCAATAATTGATACGGGTAGACCAATGAATTCGCTGGTAAAATAACCAATCAACAAGATCGCAAGCACATACCAGGAAAGATGGAACATTTTAAGATCCTTGATTGCTTCTTTTGGTACTCTTAATTTTGATAAATCATAGTTTTTCGGGATGCTTTTACGAAAATAAAGCAATAACACAAGAATTGTTGCTGTTAGTGAAAAAAGGTTTGGAATGATCATTCTTGAAGCATACTCCACAAACCCAATTCCAAAGAAATCAGCTGATACAATGTTCACTAAGTTACTTACAATAAAAGGAAGAGAAGTCGTATCAGCAATAAATCCGCTTGCCATGATAAATGGAAAAATCATTTTTTCGCTAAAGTTCAAGTTTCGGACCATTGCCAGTACAATCGGTGTCAAAATTAATGCTGCCCCGTCATTTGCAAAGAGGGCAGCAATGACGGCGCCAAGAATACTGACGTAGACAAACATCTTGATTCCATTGCTTTTCGCAAATCTGGCCATATGAAGGGCCGCCCATTCGAACAGACCGATTTCATCTAGTATTAAAGAAATGAGAATAATCGCCACAAACGTTAATGTCGCGTTCCATGTGATATCGACCACCTCGAGAACATCTTGAAAGTCGACCACTCCTAGAAGTAAGGCGATTAACGCTCCGCCACATGCGGTCCAGCCAATCGACAGGCCTTTAGGCTGCCAAATGACAAGGACAAGTGTTAGTAAAAATAGTAATGATGCGATGATAGCTGTTGTCAAACCTGTTTCCCCCTATTAATCACACGAAATCCGCAATCCTTGTTTTTCTAGGTCATGAAGTTTGTGATCCTGGCTTGGCAAATGCTCAAGCAAGGCCTTCACAACTGAATAATACTCACTGCCTTTATGAAGCGAGTAAATAATCCATTGCCCTCTTCTTGCCTCTTTTACCACTCCCAAGTCTTTTAATTTTCGTAAATGCTGACTGACAGCCGGCTGGCTAATCTTGAATATTTCCACAAACTCACACACGCAGCAGTCATGGGAATCCAGGATTTTCACCATCGTTAATCTTGTTTTGTCACCAAGAAGTTTTAAGATCATGGCCATTTTTTCAATTTCAATCATGTTTTCTTGCACGGAGTTCACCTCTATTTTTTAACTAGATAATTATATGTTTATATATCAATGATGAACTATCTTTATCATTTGCTGTGAGGGCCTGCCGTATACGGATAGAGCAGGCAGCCTCCATATAACCAATTACTTATATAATACTTTGGTTATATGTTGGATTCAACTGTTTTTTTGTAAAGAAAAAACTGGTACCCGTTTTTCTAGGCAACCAGTTTCTTCATCATGCTAATATTCAGCTAAAATTTTTACGATATCTTCTGGATTTAAGACTTTCCCGGCCGATACTACCTTTTCATCGATCACAAGAGCGGGTGTGGACTTTACTCCATACTCTTGAATGGTGCTTTTATTTGTAATTTTAATGATTTCCACATCTTTTCTGAGTTCCTTTAAAGCCGTTGCGGTGTTTTCCCCCAAAGTAACACAATTCTGGCAGCCTGACCCTAGAATTTTTATAATCACGCGATCACTCCTATATGTGATGATAAAAAAATATATGCTAGCAGGCCGTGGAACATAACAAGGAAATGGAAATTTACTTGAAGTAGGCGTTTATTCGCGGTTGGGGGGCGTTTATTCGCGGAAACAGCTGGGATATTCGCGCTCATCATGATTTATTCGCGAAAACCCAGAAGATATTCGCGTTTATTTTAAAATATTCGCGAAACCTCAAGTATAGGACGGATATTTTTAACAATATTTCTTAAGCGTTACACCATCATTAAGTTTTTTAAAATAATATAAAGATCCGAAATTAGGTTTAAAAATTGTAACCCTATTAACACCTACTCTAGCAGTAGTTTGATGACTTTTTATAAAGTCAAACGTAAATAGTAGTTTTCATTTGTATAGAGAAGCTAACAGTTACGTTAAACCGTTGTAATATCGGATAAAAACGACAATTTTTTTAAAAGGGCTTGTATATACTGACTCTAGCTTTAAGGAATTAAAGCCAGAAAATTTTAGGAGGATATAACATGATCTTAAAAAAATTTCGTAAGTTGTCTATCCCTGTTTTTGCTTTAATGGTGGCTACAGCATGTGGAAATGGAGAAGTGATAGAGGAAGAAATGGTTCCAGAAGATGCTCCGGCTAATGTGGATATGGATACCGAAGAACAGCCTGCTGGATCAGAAATGGAAATGGAAGAAGAGCCAGCTGAAGAAGAGCTGGAATCAGAGGACTCTTCGGAAAGCGGACTTGGAGAAGAAGGAGCTGAAGACCCTGCAGGCGAGGGCACAGAAACTGAAGAACTAGATGAAGCCGAGATTGAAATGGAAGAAAGCGATGATATGAATATCGAAGAAAGCAAATAAAACTTTACCCAGCCTCTTACCGCACAATTACTGCGATAAGAGGCTTTTTCTTAATCTGGAAGTTTAACGCCTTGGGACAACCATCGCTTTTATGTGAAACATCCTGTGAAACAAGATTATTCGGGTCGTCACAGTGACCATTTTTAAAGTAAAATACAATCAGGTGATATTTATGAATAGGTTGTCTGTTAAGCTTGGGGTTTTGTTTTTCTTTATTATTTTTGGGTTGATGGTTTTTATGTTTTTCTTTTTGCATCAGGGGATTGCGGATTCTAGGGCAGAGTGGTTTCCGGATCAATCATGGCTGGCAGCAATCGTCAGCATTTTACTTAATATCGTTATAGCCATTTCCGGCGTTTTGCCAAGTGCCTTTATTACAGCTGGGACAGTTGGCGTTCTTGGTTTTCAAACTGGTTTAGTTGTTTTGATTATTGGGGAAGCAGCGGGCGCCATGGTGAGCTTCCTTCTTTATCGAAAAGGGGTTCATAAGCTTTTTCCTAAGGTAAAAATGATCAAACATCCGCTATTAGTTAGGCTTCAGAATACCGAAGGCGGAGAAGCATTTTTGATGGTGATACTATTAAGATTACTGCCATTCGTTCCTTCTGGGCTCGTGACCCTCACGGCTGCCATCAGTAAAATGGGGTTCCTTCCTTTCAGCATTGCCAGTACCCTGGGTAAAATTCCAGCATTGTTTATTGAAGCTTATTCAATTTACCATGTTTTAAATTTAAAATGGCAGTGGCAGCTCGGTCTGCTTACTGTTGTCATCTTGTTTTATCTTCTGTATGTTTTGTGGAAACGTCAAAGATGAATCTTCACAATTTCCTCATAAGTTCTCGATAAATTCTGCATTCCTTCGAGCTATGATAAAAGCAAGAAAGGAGATGTAGAAAATGAAAAGAAAATTATTTGCAGGAATTTTTAGTGCAGCCTTTATTTTAGGCGCTGGGACATTAACGTTTGCTGCATCAAATGATGGAATCTTTGACTTCGAAGAGATGAAGCCATATATGGAGGAAATGCACCCTGATCTGACGGAAGAGGAGCAAAAAGAAATGTTTGAAGCCTGCCATGGTGAAGGCGGCATGATGGAAAATTTCAAAGGTGAAAATACCAGCAATATGATGAACAGATTCTAAGCAAGTGCTGCTAGAATAATGAAATTAGGAGGCGCCCCATTGTGGTTACGGTGCACCTCCTTTCTAAACTGCTTAATGTGTATCAATATTCCCCTGTATCATTCCACCGTTTCTTGGCTGTTCTTCCTTTTCTGCTTCATTTAAGTTATTTACAAACAGGTTAATGAGGATAAATAAGATAATGAGCAGCAGTACCCACCACTTTGACATGATTTTTTTCATTAGAACACCTCTTCCTTAGTGTTCAGTTTTGTCATAAAAAACCATTTAAGTCAACTATTTATCCCCAGTAGGTGATGGTATCTAGTATCCCTAGAATCATAATGATGATTCCTGCACCTCTTTGCACCATGATACCGATCTTTCTCCCAGTCTTTTTCATAAACTTTCCACTTAAGTCCAAATACCAGATGAGAAAAACGGCTAATAACAATGGTAATGATGTTCCAACCGCAAAAATGCTGGGAAGGATACTGCCGTAGGATACTGACATGGCCATTGGCATCAAGGTGACGAAAAATAACACAAACATCGTCGGACAAAACCCCAGCGTAAAGCTGACACCCATCAAGAACGCACCCATTTTCCCCTTTCGTGTCAGCCTTTCAGGGATGCTTCCAAATGAAAAATACTTTTTGAATTTAATAATACCAAGCATGAACAGGCCGATAAGGATTAATATGGGCCCTACCGCTTTCCTAAACCAAGGGAAATAGCCTATTAACACCTCTTTTACCTCGCTGCCTAAGATCCAGAATATCCAGCCAAATACGGAAAAGACAACGATTTTCCCCAATGTAAAAAAGAGTACCTCAGCCCATGCGACTTTTTGCTGAACAGATTTATTTCCATAAACCATCACAGCACCTAAATTGGCTGTGAATTGGCAGGGCGCAAGAGCACCTACAATCCCCAGCAAAAAGGCGAACAAGATTGGAATTCCTTCCATGCTTCTTGCTAGATTATAAAAGGGCTGAGTGAAAAGATTGCTGATGCCGCTAAAAACTTCATACATGACTCAAGACTCCTCACACTTTCATGGATAGATTAGAGAGATACAATCCAATATCATTCTATTATAAAGGGAAAATATGAAGTTTTTATAAAGAATCTCTAATCTATTTCATGATGCTGATTCCATTTGGAACCTTACCAACCTCGATTGTTTCAATCGCTTTTTGCTCCTCCGTATCGATGACCGTTACTGTATGATCGAACATATTGGTAACATACAGAAATTTGCTGTCCGAACTTGTTACAGCACCATGTGCTCCTTTTCCTGTTGGTATCGTTGCGGCAGCCTTTTTTGCAGCTAAATCAATAACCGTTACGGATGCGGATGGGGCATCAGCAGTGCCTTGATTAGCCACATAAGCGAACTGATCATTGCCATCAATATATACTTGAGCAGGGCCATGGCCAACTTCGACCTTTTCGATCTGATCTTTCTCTAAATCTACAATTGCCAAGCTATTTTCTGCGTTTAAGGTTACCACTAATGTTTTTCCATCAGAAGTAATCCCTGTCGTAACCGGCGCTGCACCAACGGTAATTTTCTTCTCTTCCTTCATGGTTACAAGGTCGATCACACTCACACTATCTTCATTCATATTGGCAATATAAGCTTTCTCGCTGTCTGAAGAAATTCGAAACCCATGCGGTCCCTTTCCAGTTGCAATCTCAGCAGTGACGTTCATACTTTCCATATCAATAACGGAAACATTGTCATCTTCATTATTGGTGACAAGTGCATATTTGCCATCCTCAGTGAAAACAAAATGCGCAGGGTGATTTCCGATTGGTACAGATTCTATCAATTCATCTGTTTCGATATTAAAAAACATTGCTTGTCCCGGTGTGCCATCACCATGTCCGTGTCCATCACTCTCAGGAGCTGCTTCTCCATGTGGATCTTCCCCATGATCACCATGTGAATCATTTCCATGCGTTTCTGTTTCATGACCCGCTTCACCTGTATTCATTGGGATGACCGTTGCTCCTAGCATTTTTCCATCAGGAGATACTTGGACATTATGAACTACACCGTCCACTTGAATTGTTTCAACCACTTCATTGGTCGAAGCACTTATTTTGGTAATACTCCCACCTTCATCCGCTGTAAAGTAAAATTTTTCATCCTCCTCATCCGAAGTTAGTTCCTTTACCTCTTCCGTTTGTGTTGGTTCCTGGACTTTTTCTGCAGATGCTGAACTTTGATCAGATCCCGAACTGCACCCTGAAAGAACAACTCCTGATATTAAAAATGCCATAATTGTTAATTTTGTTTTATTCATATCCTGCTTCCTCCTTCATTAAATCTATTGATATCATAATGACTCTGAATAGATTCAATATGTGACGTACTTCACTTTAGAAAAAAAGATAGGAAGCCATCTTAAAATTTTGTGAAAATCCACAGAAACTGCAAACTTTGCTTTTAAAATAAGCTCATTTATTTCGCGGGAATCCCTCCTATACAAAAAAATAGCCTGTTCCATAACGGAACAAGCTGCCTCAAAAATATTATTCAATTGGTGACAATTCACTTTCCGTCACCCATTTATGGTTGGTCACCTTGTCTCCTCCGGTAGTCGGGGTGAAATCAATCATATAAACAGTGGTTTCCTCTGCGAAGTCAATCTCAGCTGCAGCACCGTCCATTCCCTTCATATGATCGGCATTCAAGGTGACTTGCGCCCCAGGTTCTAGAGGCTGCTCCCCAGCCTCCGGAATCTCCTCATGAATGACCCATTTATGATTTTCTACCTTTTCCCCGCCATCAGTAGGAGTATAAGAAACGGCATACGCTATCGTATCATAAGCACCGGCAATTGTTGCTTCTGCACCTTCCATGCCTGCCATATGACCTGTTTTGATGATAGTTTTACTCCCCACTTCATAAGTTGGACTTTCTGCAGCTTTTAAATCACTTGGAACTTCCCCTGATCCAGAATGCTCCATGTCTGAATGATTCATTTCACTATTTTCATTTTCGTTTGGAGTTTCTTCTTTCGTTTGCTCATTCTGTGGTGAGGCATTTTCCTCGGTTTCGCCTCCACACGCTGACAAGGCCAACATGGAGACGATCAAAATAGTGCTCATGATTCTTTTCATACTCTTCACCTCTGTTAACTTTATTCTCAAAAACAATTTCGCTTAAACACGCTGTTCAACCTTTAAGAATTAACATAACAGGAAAATCTGCAGAAAGTATGCATGTTAAGAAATTGTGAATTATTATTGTACGTTTAGTTTTTCTATATAAAAAACTACTAATATATGCTATAATATAATCATAAGATTCTAAATAGTCTTATAATTTTTCATTATATGAGGAGGTCATTTATGTACCAGGTTAAAGAGCAAGAAAGAATATTTATTTATACTGGTCCCGATGGTTCTGGACGAAAGACACTTGGAAAAATGGTGGCAACTGCCTTTGACATGGAAACGGTTCTATCCTATACGACCCGCCCGCCCAGACATTATGAAATAGATGGAGAAGATTATCATTTTGTTACAAAGGAAACGTTTTTAAAAATGGCAGAAGAAGATGAATTCCTGGAAAGCGTAGAAATTGACGGATTTCACTATGGCATTCGCGAGAAAGATATTGTGGAAACCTTCCAGAAACATAACTTAGTTTATTTAGCCCTCAACCATGAAGGAGCAGAAAAATTAAAACAGATGTATGGTGAAAAAGTCATTCGAATTTTCATCTATGCGAACCGTGAAACGGTCATTCAAAGGCAAAAGATGCGTCAAGATGACGAAGCGTCCATTAAGCGTCATATGTCACATTACGATGAAATCATGGATTATAAAAATCAATGTGAACATGTCTTCGAAAATTATGATTTACCTCAAGTTTCATTCCAAATTAGCGAAACAATCGAAACCTACTTAGAACGTAATTTGATTGAAACAGATTATTAAATTGTTGAATGTGTAATTACATTCCTAGCTTCAAACCTCTTTACAACAGCCGCTATTAAAAGGTTTCATGTTACTAAAACCCCTGATAAAACTAAATAGCATTTCCTAAAAAACGAAAAGCGCGTAGAACACGTGCGTAAAACAAAAGACAAAAGGCATTCCGAGTCACGATTCGGGTCCCTTTTGTTCCAACGTACGAATTTACTCGTTTACGTCGCTTTCACCCATTTCAATAAAAAACTTTATAAAAAAAGCGATGGTATTGTACAACTGTACAATACATCGCTTTTTTCATGTTTATTTTAGAGAGAACGGTACCCAGCATCCCATTTTTCAAATTCTTCTTTAGGGAGCGGCTTGCTGAATAAATAGCCTTGCATATGAATACAGTTATGCTTTAACAGAAACTCTTTCTGCCATTCTTCCTCTACTCCTTCAGCAATGATATTTAATCGAAGGCCGCGGGCTAAGTTGATGATGGCTTCAGGGATTTCTGCATGTTCATAATTCTCATTAATGTCTTGGATAAATGAACGGTCTATTTTGAGATTATTGACTGGCAATGAACGCAAATAACTAAAAGACGAATATCCCGTTCCAAAATCGTCTATAGAAATAGAAATACCATATTCTTGCAATCCCTTTAATGCTTTAATCGTGTCATTTGTATTGTAAAGCAATGTACTTTCCGTAATTTCAATTTCAAAATAGTCTGGCTGCAATCTGCACTGAGTTAAGATTTCCTTCACTTGATTGACTAAGGAACAAGGATCTTGGAATTGTTTCGCTGAGAAATTAACAGCAAGCCTTAATGGTTCTTGTCGATCTTCATTCCATCTGCTTACCTGCGAACAAGCTTCCTTCATAGCAATTTCCCATAAACGATGGATCAGTCCTGTTTCTTCAGCAATTCCTATAAAAACATCTGGGGGCACAAATCCCAGCTCGTCATCATTCCATCTTAGCAGCGCTTCTACCCCAGTCACAACATTGGCTCGAGCATCTACTTTTGGCTGATAATACACTTCAATTTTTTCATTAGCGATCGCTTTGCGCAAGCGTGCTTCAATCTTCAGCTTTTCATTTTTTTCCTTTGAAATTTCTTCATTGTAGAGGACAACTTTATTACCGCCTTGCTTCTTAGCCGCATACATCGCACCATCTGCAAATACCATTAGAGTATCCGTATCCTCTGTATGTTCTGGACACAGACTGATTCCGCAGCTGGCACTTACCACGACCTCCTGGCCTTCGATGAAATAAGGCTGATGAATGGCAGCAACAATCATATCAGCTTTAGCGATCACGTCTTTCTTCGCAAAACCGCTGACTAAGATCAGGAACTCATCGCCACCCTGCCTAGTTAATATACTTTTTTCGTTAGACAAGGAATGCTTGATCCGTTCTGAAATGAGCTTGATTAGTTGATCTCCTTTGGCATGTCCCAGCGTATCATTAACATCTTTGAATCGATCGATATCAATAAAGATGACAGCAAAGGTTTCACCATTTTTCTTATAATTGTCAATACGCTGATTTAATACCTTGTTAAGATACCTTCGATTGTACGCGCCTGTAAGTGGATCGTGAAAAGCTTGGAATTTGATGACTTCCTGACTCTGTTCTAGATCGGCAACATATGTCTGCAAAGAATTTGATAGTGCATTGACATTCTGCGCAAGATGGCCCAATTCATCTTTACGTTTTAACTCAAAGCTTCCCCCAAAATTCCCTTTCGCAATTTCATTGACCTTTTCAACAATCGTTCCAATTGGCTTTGTAATCGAACGTGAAAAAATAAAGCTGGCCAGCATCACAAGCAATATAAATAGGATCATAAATAGGACGTGCTGCACTAATTCATTTTGAAGTTCTTTTTGAATTAAATCATAATTGTAGGTTACCCCGATGACATATGGATCCTCTATACCTTGATTAATTGGGACAAATGTTTTTGTAACCATCTTTCCGTTAATTTCATCTCTATAATTTCGTGTTTCACCTGTCTTAGCCGCTGCATGCACATGTTCTGCATCCACTTCTTGATTTTTAAATTGATAAGAATCTTCTCCGTACCAAATTGGCTGATCTGCTATGCGGATAAAGGTATTTCCATTTTTATTAACCACCCGCGTCTCTTTCCCGAATTTTTCAGGATTAAATACCGTGATTTCGAGAACACCTTCGAGAGTATTCTCGAAACGTTCCATGACATTCTTTGGACCAAAACGCTTCTCATACTCTAATACCTGATTGTCACGAAAATAAGGATTGATAATATAATTGGTGGATCCATCATAATAATAGCCCCATTTATCGGTATGATTCGGGTTACTTGCTGCTACTTCAATCGGACCAGACCAATAATGTCCTAGTGTTAGGCCATCCTTAACCGCAACGGTTTTTAAATCAAGGAGCTGGTGAAAGGCATCGTACCAAAATCCCCATTCCTTCGTTCCCATCCCCACCTCATGAGGATCAGAGGATTTGACTCCGACAATGTTGTCTTCCGTCTCAGCCAATAAGGTAATATGCGAGACCATTAGCTCATCGGCCAGCTCTTTTAACTGCTCATTTGTAATATCTTCATGTCTCGGGGGCAGAGCATTTCTGATCGCAATCGAAGCAGTTCTCAGCTCTCTTCCCAAAATATTCTCTACATAAAGAGCCCCATGATTTGAGTTTTCAATTTGATAGGAAACTTCTTGGACAATTAATTCTATTTCTTTTTCATTGAAGTCTATTAATTTTTGTTTCGACCGCATATAATGTAACGTACTATTTGCGATTAAAATACACAGTACAAGCAATGTAAAAATTAAAGGCAGCTTCTTTTTTATAGACACAATGGATACCTCCTTACTGTTAAAAAACCACCTTTAGTGATTCTAGTTTTAAACACTCAGCTGTACTTTTCTCTCGAGCCAATCGACTGGGTTTCTTTTAAGAAAATCGTGGAATAAATACATGAACAGCTCATGCTGATGTGCATGCGCAGCATGTCCAGCATGAAAAAGCTCGTTATACTCTACATGGGGAACAAGTTGTTTCAATTCCGCAAGTGTCCCTTTATGCAATTCATCGTATTCTCCCATTACCCAAAGGATCGGAGTTTCTAACCCGGACAGCGCTGCTTTTGAATCGAATTGATATTGTATTTGGAAGGCTTTTACTAATACTTCGGGGTGAACTTGAAGAGCAAATTTCTCAAAGATCATTTCTGAGTCTTCAGGCAGATGCTCTGAATTTGGGTTAAGAAGTTTCGCACATCGTCTTACCCAGTTACTAGTATCGTATTTTCTATTGTCTTCCAAAACTTTTTTCATATGATAATTCCATTGTGAAGGAACACTGCAGAGATATCCACCTACTAATGTCATGGTTGCTACCATTTCTGGGTACTTTCTCGCAAAAGCCTTCACGACCACCGACCCAAAACTCAATGCACATAGATGGGCTTTTTTTACTTTGTTCTGAATGAATACGGTATAAAGCTGTTCCACCAATGCTTCTAAACTAAGGTCTGCCAGCTCATCCTCTAAGTAGTAATAATTATAGGATATACAATGATAATGAGCTTCCAGCTGCTCCATTTCTTTTTTAAAGGCATTCTTATTTCCGACGATTCCATGTAAAAAAATAATGGTCTCTTTATTCATCAAGATCCCCCTCGTATAGTACTAGTAAGAGCTCTTTCTAGAAGAATTTCCAGTTGATCCGGATCCTCTAAAATTCACTCTAGATTCCTATAGGTTATCAAGGTTAGCCTTTCGGCTTCCCCATCTTAAATATTTTAGTTTTACCCTTGTTTCACCCACCTGATGGGGAAGCCGAGGTAAAGTTCAAACTATCAATAATAGATTAATGTGTTGTTCTTATTTCGCAGGGGGATAGTTTCCCTACTGCTTCTTTGAAATGCCTTTAACTGAATATCGAGAAATGGCGGAGAATGGAGGAAGCTCCAGCGTTTTACTCCGTCATTTTTTTATAGCGTTCATAGACCTGCTCATGGGACAATGGAACCGACAGGATCGTATCAGGATATTGCTTCTCCCCCTTGCGGACACTTTGGTGTACTGCTTCATAAGCCTGCTACCCATGGTTCATTATTGAAGGTCTAACCACTGGTTGCGCCGCCGTAAAAGAAGTGAGTGTAGCGCTCATGATGGACTTCTTTTCTTTGAGTGCTGATGACGAGGAAGACATCGATGATTCCCGTGGGCACCCAGGTCTGAACGTTCTTGATTAACTTACATACTGGAGGTGATTGGTATGTCACAAATGCTTGTTGGTGTAGATGTAAGCTTGAAGTCCCATCATGTCCATTTCATGAAGGAGGACGGGTCCACACTCGCCGACTTTTCTGTTTCTAATGATCAAACCGGGGCCGAAACCCTGATCAAACGAATGCTAGAAACTGCGGAAAAAAGTCAGGCCAACCAATTGAAGATTGGGATGGAAGCCACTGATCTTTACAGTTGGCACCTTGCCCATTATCTACAAGACCAAATGAAAGGCTATGAACCTAAGTTTCAAGCCTCTATCTACGTACTAAATGCGAGAAAAGTCGCTCGTTTCAAAAAAGGGTATGATTCTCTTGTAAAAAACGATCGCATAGATGCCTGGGTCATCGCTGACCACTTGCGCTTTGGCCGACTGCCAGCCCAAATGAAAGATGCCATACAATATGAAGCTCTTCAGCGCTTAACGCGAACAAGGTTTCATTTTATGCGGGAGATTGCCCGAAATAAAACGTATTTCCTTAACCAGCTCTTTTTAAAGTTCAGTGGACTGAGACAGGATAATCCATTTTCAGATAAATTCGGAGCTACGAGTATGGCTGTCATGGAGGAACTAGAGCCCGAAACGATCGCTGAAATGAGCCTCGAGGAACTCGTCGAGTTCCTGCAAGATAAAGGAAAAAACCGATTTGAAAAGCCAGAGGAAATCGCAAAATACCTTCAAAAGTTGGCTAGATCATCTTACCGGCTGAATAAGGCTATGCAGGACCCCGTAAATATTTCGATGTCTGTTACTTTAAGTACCATTCAACATATCGAGTCACAGGTAAAGCGTCTGGATAAAGAAATTGCCAAGTTAATGAAAGGCATACCGCAAACCCTAACGTCTGTAAAAGGAATTGGAGACGTTTATGCGGCAGGGTTGATAGCTGAAATTAGCGATATAAAGCGATTTAAAGATCATCATGCCTTAGCGAAATATGCAGGTTTGGTATGGAACCAGAACCAATCAGGCGAATTCGAATCCCAGGAAACGGCTAGAATGAGGACAGGTAATAAATACCTGCGTTACTACCTTATTCAAGCTGCCGATAAGATCCGAAAGTACGACTCTGAATATAAAGCTTTTTACACAAAGAAGTACGATGAAGTTCCAAAACATAAACACAAACGCGCTCTCGTCTTAACCGCAAGAAAACTGGTACGATTGGTGTTTTCGCTACTACGCACCAATCAGTTGTACACACCACCCGAAAGGAGAGATTAAAACTTCTCATTCACACCCTTTCAAACACCCAGCTTCACACTTGAAAGTATTGGTAAAAAATTGAAAATAGTGTGAGGTTTATTAGGTATACTCTTTTTTAAACACTTTTCAATGAAAGACAATATTAATTTCCAATTCATTGAATTTTAGTGCTTGACATATTACCACTGGGCTT
>NZ_LT707409.1:2979757-3085756 GCF_900156875.1 Robertmurraya dakarensis
TCCCCCTCGTATAGTACTAGTAAGAGCTCTTTCTAGAAGAATTTCCAGTTGATCCGGATCCTCTAAAATTCACTCTAGATTCCTATAGGTTATCAAGGTTAGCCTTTCGGCTTCCCCATCTTAAATATTTTAGTTTTACCCTTGTTTCACCCACCTGATGGGGAAGCCGAGGTAAAGTTCAAACTATCAATAATAGATTAATGTGTTGTTCTTATTTCGCAGGGGGATAGTTTCCCTACTGCTTCTTTGAAATGCCTTTAACTGAATATCGAGAAATGGCGGAGAATGGAGGAAGCTCCAGCGTTTTACTCCGTCATTTTTTTATAGCGTTCATAGACCTGCTCATGGGACAATGGAACCGACAGGATCGTATCAGGATATTGCTTCTCCCCCTTGCGGACACTTTGGTGTACTGCTTCATAAGCCTGCTACCCATGGTTCATTATTGAAGGTCTAACCACTGGTTGCGCCGCCGTAAAAGAAGTGAGTGTAGCGCTCATGATGGACTTCTTTTCTTTGAGTGCTGATGACGAGGAAGACATCGATGATTCCCGTGGGCACCCAGGTCTGAACGTTCTTGATTAACTTACATACTGGAGGTGATTGGTATGTCACAAATGCTTGTTGGTGTAGATGTAAGCTTGAAGTCCCATCATGTCCATTTCATGAAGGAGGACGGGTCCACACTCGCCGACTTTTCTGTTTCTAATGATCAAACCGGGGCCGAAACCCTGATCAAACGAATGCTAGAAACTGCGGAAAAAAGTCAGGCCAACCAATTGAAGATTGGGATGGAAGCCACTGATCTTTACAGTTGGCACCTTGCCCATTATCTACAAGACCAAATGAAAGGCTATGAACCTAAGTTTCAAGCCTCTATCTACGTACTAAATGCGAGAAAAGTCGCTCGTTTCAAAAAAGGGTATGATTCTCTTGTAAAAAACGATCGCATAGATGCCTGGGTCATCGCTGACCACTTGCGCTTTGGCCGACTGCCAGCCCAAATGAAAGATGCCATACAATATGAAGCTCTTCAGCGCTTAACGCGAACAAGGTTTCATTTTATGCGGGAGATTGCCCGAAATAAAACGTATTTCCTTAACCAGCTCTTTTTAAAGTTCAGTGGACTGAGACAGGATAATCCATTTTCAGATAAATTCGGAGCTACGAGTATGGCTGTCATGGAGGAACTAGAGCCCGAAACGATCGCTGAAATGAGCCTCGAGGAACTCGTCGAGTTCCTGCAAGATAAAGGAAAAAACCGATTTGAAAAGCCAGAGGAAATCGCAAAATACCTTCAAAAGTTGGCTAGATCATCTTACCGGCTGAATAAGGCTATGCAGGACCCCGTAAATATTTCGATGTCTGTTACTTTAAGTACCATTCAACATATCGAGTCACAGGTAAAGCGTCTGGATAAAGAAATTGCCAAGTTAATGAAAGGCATACCGCAAACCCTAACGTCTGTAAAAGGAATTGGAGACGTTTATGCGGCAGGGTTGATAGCTGAAATTAGCGATATAAAGCGATTTAAAGATCATCATGCCTTAGCGAAATATGCAGGTTTGGTATGGAACCAGAACCAATCAGGCGAATTCGAATCCCAGGAAACGGCTAGAATGAGGACAGGTAATAAATACCTGCGTTACTACCTTATTCAAGCTGCCGATAAGATCCGAAAGTACGACTCTGAATATAAAGCTTTTTACACAAAGAAGTACGATGAAGTTCCAAAACATAAACACAAACGCGCTCTCGTCTTAACCGCAAGAAAACTGGTACGATTGGTGTTTTCGCTACTACGCACCAATCAGTTGTACACACCACCCGAAAGGAGAGATTAAAACTTCTCATTCACACCCTTTCAAACACCCAGCTTCACACTTGAAAGTATTGGTAAAAAATTGAAAATAGTGTGAGGTTTATTAGGTATACTCTTTTTTAAACACTTTTCAATGAAAGACAATATTAATTTCCAATTCATTGAATTTTAGTGCTTGACATATTACCACTGGGCTTATTCACTAGTTTCTGTAAATTGAAACTTTAATAGTATGTCTATAGGGAAAATAACCCAAGTTAGGAATGAAATGTTGCTATAAACACTCTTATATCTGTTGGTTGCTAATAAGATATTGTAGCAGGTTCTGCGGTCGAATCCTACTATTATAATAACAGTGGTGAAATCTACCACACGGGTGATAGGAACTATTTTTACAATCATAGCCACGGGTAATTCTGCCCAAAAGAAAAAGATTCATAACCAAGCTGCTAATAATAGAAGCTTAATATGAATCTTCATGCTATTATGGGCTTTTGAAGAATAGGCATCGTCAAACCGCTTCATTTCCCCATTTTTTCTCGTCTTGTACAAAAAGAACTCCCAATTGATGGTGATCTCCTTCATATAATGCACCTTGGACAAAACGGACTTGTCCATGCACATCCAACACTTCTAATTTACAATAAGCAGCGCCATTTTGTTGGATCGCTTTATAAAAAGCGTCTTCATCATGCACCTTTGTGCCATTAACCTTAGTAATCAATTCACCGACCCCAAGGGCCATTTTATGAGCTGGCGAATTTGGGATAACGCCTAGGATCATCAACCCGTTGTTTCTTCTTGAAAAGTAGAATGGCAGATTTTCTTCTGCTAAACGCTGACTTAAGGTTAATGCTTCTCTTCCGATAATCGCCAGGGCGACAACGGCAATAGACAGAAGCGGAATCCAGTAACTGCCGATTGCTACTAGTGTAAGACAAATTCCTAAAACAACCACCCTTTTTCCAAGAGTTCCAATCGCCTCTTTCGGAAGCATGCCTTGGATCTGCTGATGAAAACCAATCGCAAATGGGACGAGTAGCAGCGAATAGGTTTCCCCTCCCATGGAAAACACCGGCCACCATTCAAACGGAATCTGTAAGGCGTTACCTGGAATCACCAAGAACACGGGCACCATCCAGAGACGCTTTGCTTCATGAACGCCGACAGATAAACCGCGCTTACTTTTAATCAGTTTTGGAGAGGTCCCTTTTACTCCGTTTTTCAGAATGAGAATTCCTTCACCAATGAGTAAAAGTGCTAGCAGCGCTGCAACAGATGGATAAATTTTTTCATCTAATTGACTAAAAGCATCCGGAAAGAAAGGAATAGAGAGTTTGGATCCTCCAGCAAATATCAGTAAGAAAAATGAGAATCCCACTGTAAACACAGGAGATAACAACCTGACTCTTAAGCTAATCCCGATAACAATCGTAAATAATGCGATAAATAGAATCGCTTCAAACGGAATGACCAATCCAGCACCAACGGTCAAAATGGATATTCCTAATCCAATGACCAGTCCAAGCGGTAAAAGCTGGCGCAATTCAAAAAAAGCATTTTCAGCACGCACATGGAAGTTTTTCCGTTCCCTTTTCACACGGGAAACTCCTAGATATGCCGCTAATAAAACCGAAACATAGAACACCGGATGAAGAAATATCTTCAACGTTCCCATTAACAGATGTATCAGCCAATCCTGGACCACTTCTTTCACCACCATACAAAAAGTCTCTTACTCTATATTCTACCAAATATTAGAGTTATCTGGCACTTTTAATCTATTAAGATAAAGTTGGTAGTTTTTTACTACGGTGAGTAAAAGGGGAGGGGGCAATGCCTCGTTCTATCCCTTACGTTCAAGAATGTTATATAATAAGTCCAAATTGACGTTCTATCTGCTTGCTAGCAGGCAGATATACTTTTTTTCAACTTGTTAGATCAATGATAGAAGAATGATATCACGCGCTATCACTGTGTTAGCTTTTCATTATGGATAAAGGATAGGAGACAAAATGAACAGAGGAAAGCTTATTTGGGAAGCTGTTATTGCTTTTTGGAGGAAAAACCATTTTACGCAAATACTCTTGTTACTACTGTTAAGTATTGTGCTTCTGACGATTATTTACTTTGCCTTTCTTGCCAGTCAAGCGAATGTAGAAACATTACAAGCGGGCTTGAGGCAGGCGACCATCATTTATGATAAAGACGGCGATGTTGCCACCGAGATCACCACGAACCGGACATCCGGAGTCGATGTAGACGAAATTCCCGACCATGTCGCAGATGCAGTCGTAGCGATTGAGGACCATCGTTTTTATGAACATAATGGCTTTGATTTGCAAGGAATCACGAGAGCCTTTTTTAAAAATTTATTTGCCGGCAGAATTACGGGCGGCGGTAGTACACTTACCCAGCAGCTGGCCAAGAATGCCTTACTATCACCTGAAAAAACGTATAAACGGAAAGCAGAGGAACTATTTTTAGCCATTGAAATTGAGAAAAACTATTCCAAAGATGAAATTCTGCAGATGTATTTAAATCAAGTTTTTTTTGGAAATGGCGCGTGGGGAATCGGATCAGCGGCCAAGCAATATTTTAATAAAAACATTGATGACGTCACCATCAGTGAAGCCGCTTTACTGGCAGGTCTGCTGCAATCACCATCGGCACTTGACCCTTTCAAATATTATGACCGTGCCATACAGCGCAGAGATGTTGTTCTCAGCAGAATGAAAGAAACGGGGATGATTTCTGAAGCAGAATATAATGAAGCGAAGGCAGAAGTCATTGAATTGAAAGATGGCGGCGGAAGCTTTATTGAGCGGGACTATCCTTACTATGTGGATGCTGTCCTGGATGAAGCCGTTTCGAAATACGGACTGACTCAAGAGGAGATTTTGACGAGGGGCTATCAAATTCATACCGAAATGGATCAAGATATCCAAAGGACGCTTGAAAAAGTCTATAATCGGGATGCGCTGTTTCCAAGAAGCCGTGATAACGTGCTTGTGCAGAGTGGTTCGGTGCTGCTAAATCCGAAAAATGGCGGTGTTCTCGGACTGGTTGGCGGCCGGGGCGATTATGTATTCCGAGGCTTTAACAGGGCTACCCACTTGAAAGCACAGCCAGGCTCGACATTGAAGCCATTAGCGGTCTACACACCAGCACTTGAGGAGGGCTACCTTCCTACTTCCATGCTTGTTGACGAACCGCTATCATATGGAAAATACTCACCAACGAATCCTTCTGGCAAATATAGAGGGGAAGTTTCGATGTATGAGGCTGTTCAAGATTCTCTTAACGCCCCAACCGTCTGGCTGCTGAACGAAATTGGACTGGAAAAAGGAATCGATGCCCTCACCCGCTTCGGCATCCCGGTTCACGATGAAGACCGCTACTTAGGAATTGCCCTGGGCGGCATGCATAAAGGGATTTCTCCCCTTACATTGGCCGAAGCGTATGCGGCTTTTCCAAATGGGGGCGTGCGGAATGATGGCCATCTGATTACAAAAATTGTAGGGCCTACCGGCAATGTGATTGCCGAGCATGAAGACAAAACGGTAAAGGTGACATCCAAAACGGTTGCAAGGGAAATGACCTCCATGCTGCTGAATGTGGTTGAGTCAGGGACAGGTGAAAAAGCAAAGATTCCCGGCGTTGATATTGCCGGGAAAACAGGTTCCACTCAATTGCCATTCGCGGATATTAACGGAACGAAGGATCAATGGTTTGCCGGCTACACACCAAACCTCGTCGGCGCCGTGTGGATCGGCTATGATCAAACCGATCGCGAGCATTATTTATCCAATAACAGCTCCGCCGTACCCATTTTCCGTGCGATCATGGAGGAAGTCATCCAGTATGTTGATCCGGGAGAATTTGAAGTATCGTCTGTTAACGCAAGGCTTTCCGAGAACGAAGAAAAACAGCAGGAAAGTGCTGAACTGAAGGGACGGTTAAAAGAAAAGACAGATGAACTACGAGAAAAAACTGGAGAACTGAAAGAGATCATCATAGAAGAAAGCCCTAAATGGAAAAGAGTGCTGCAAGAAATGAAGGAAGATGTGAAGGCCTTGATTAATGTGGTGCGTGATCGTTTAGGGCAGTGAGGAGTGAGGGGTCCATGAACGGGTCATGAGGCCGTCAAATAAATAAACAATACAAGGGACTATCCAAAAAGTCGATGCAAAATGACTTTTCGGACAGCCCCTTTCTTCTGTTACTGCTTTGATAGATATCTTATCGCCGTTTGTAGCTGGAGGTCATTTTTTTCTTTTTTCATTTCTTCAATGACCGCTGCTTCGAGGGCTGAAGCTGTTTCCGCATCAATTTTCCCGCTGGCATTCAGCCCCTTCTGATTTTGAAAGGCCATAACCGATGTTTCGGTGTCAGCGCTAAAATAACCATCTGTTCTTCCTGGAGCGAAGCCTAAGCCTTCGAGCATTTGCTGTGCATTTTGCACCTGCTCGTTGTTCATTTCTTTTTCAAGCGGCTTCTCGATCTGTAATGGGTGCGTATGGAAAATGGTCGGCTGTGTTACTTCCAGATCCGGTTTGATGCCTTCATTATGAATCCAGTTGCCGTCTGGTGTCAGCCATTTAAACAACGTAAGCTTGATATTGCTGCCGTCCCCCATCGGAACTGGCTGCTGCACCGTGCCTTTTCCAAATGTTTTTTCACCGATCAATGGGTAGCCTTCTGCTTCTTTCAGTGCACCTGCTAGTATTTCAGACGCAGACGCACTGCCTTTATCGATCAATACAGCTACAGGGTATGGCTTATCTTTATTCAATGTGGAAAAATAACGAAGCTTCTCTCCGTTCCGTTTTTGGATTTGCACGTAAGGCTTTTCCTTCGAAACAAACTCTTTTAAAATTTCCTCCACGCTTGTTAACAGACCGCCTGGATTGCCGCGGACATCGATGATAAGTCCATCTACATCTTGGTTTTCCATGTCAGCAAGCTTCACCTTGAACTCTTTAGCCGTCTCTTCGGAGAATGAGGTAATCTCTAAATAACCAATTTCTTTGCCGCCAAATTTTTTGACCTCTCCATAGACAGTAATCTGAGGAATTTCATCTCGTTTTACTTCCACAGTAATCGGATTTCTAAGATTCTGCCTTGCAATTTCAAGCTTCACGACCGTCCCTTTTTCACCGCGGATTTTTAGCGTGGCTTCAAAAAGATCCAGCCCTTCCACACTTTCTCCGTCAATAGAAAGAATTTGATCATTTGGTTTTATGCCTGCTTTTTCAGCTGGAGAATCCTTAAACGGAGCTACAATCACCACTTTTCCGTCGACCATGCTGACTTCGGCTCCAATTCCTTCAAACGTTGATTCCAGCGTCTCATTAAACTGCTTCATCGTTTCCTCATCCATGTATACGGAATAGGGATCCTCCAATTTTGACAGCATGCCTTGAATGGCTCCCTCTACAAGCTCCTCACCCTCAACCTCTTCCACATAACTGCTTAAAATTAAATCATATGCTCTTCCTACTTTATCTAAAGAATCTAAATCAACTTCATCCGCCGGACTTCCCTCGTTTCCTTCTGCTTCTTCATGCTGAGCTTTTTGATTATCTGCATCATTCCATTCTAATACGGCATATGTACCTCCCGCTCCGGCGGCTATGGACCCTGCCATAAGTAAGGCAATCATTTTCTGCTTCATGCAAATCCTCCTCATGTCCTGTTCGAAAAAACGCTGCTTTTTTTAAAAATACAAGAAAAAACCGGCTGACCATGGTTCAATATATGACATAGATGGACGAGTTATGAAAACTTAAGAAGGTTTTTCGGGCGTGTTTCGAACACTGCATCCCTCATTCACTATTAAAAAGGAAAAATGGAAGAAGCATCGCTTCTTCCATTTTATTTTATAGCGGAACAATTCCCACTGGATTAATAGCATTAGATTTTGATAGATTCCAAGGTCCTCTGTGAAGTTCAAAGTGTAAATGCTGTCCGTATGAACGGCCTGTGTTCCCCATGTAGCCAATTTGCTGGCCTTTTGAGACAACTTCGCCGGCCGAAACATGACGGCTGCTCATATGTGCATAAACAGTCGTATAAATTTGACCATTGATCGAGTGAGAAATAAAGATTGCATTTCCATAACTAGATGAATAGTATGAACGAATGACAACCCCATCTGCAGCAGCTACAATCGGAACTGTGCCGCTCGCAGCAATATCGACCCCATGATGGTTTCCAAGTGAACGGTTTCCGTAGCCGGAAGAAAGATACCCTGCTGCCGGTTTTGTAAAGGTACCTCCAGAAACAGGCGGAGCAGATGCTGCACTAGCTGTGCTTCCTCCGCTGCTTGTCTTTGCAGCTGCAGCAGCACGCTTAGCTGCTTCTATACGCTGCTTCTCTAATTGAATCGCTTTTTGCATTGCTTTTTCTTGAGCGGCAAGAATACCTTTCTCCTCTTCTAAATCCAGCATCACAGCATGCATATGCTCTTCTTCTTCTTTCAGTTGTGCCATCAGCTTCTCTTTTTCAGCCTTCTGTCCCTGTAAGGTCTTGTTCATATTTTCAAGATCAGCTTTCATGTTTTCAAGGTTTGCTAATTTTTCTTTAAGGGCATTTTGTGCTTTTTCTAAGGCTTCCTTGTCTTCCTTATGTTCACGAAGAATACCCTGGTCCGCTTCAACGATCGTCGCAACAGCCCCAACACGGTCAATCAGATCACCAAAGCTTTGCGCACCTAGAACAACATCGAGATAACTAACGGTCCCAAATTCCTGAAAATTACGGGCGCGGTCTTTTAATAGCTCATTTCTCTTCTCAATGCGTTCGATTAGAACCTTTATTTCTTGCTCAAGCTTCGTAATTTCAGACTTGGTGCTTTTAATTTCTCCTTCTTTTTGACGAATGTTTTGAAGTGTTTCTTCTACTTGCAAATCAAGTCGTTTAATTTCTTCATTTACATTTTTCTGTTCTGTTTGAATTTCATTAATAGTATCACTCGTTTTATCTATCTCCGAGCTGACAGCCGATTTTTTTTCTCTAAGCTGACTCTCTTGTGCTTTTAAACTATCAATCTTTGAATTTGCCAAAACCGTATTCAACGACAAACTAGACAAACCCAAGGTAAATGCTACGGAAATGGTCAATATCGTCTTTTTCAATCCCGATTTCTCCTTCCCAAATATAATGCTATGTACCTTTTTTGTTTATCTTAGAGGAATTATGTTTAAAGGAATCTGAAAGGTCTTTCATGTCAAAGACCTTTCATTCCTCTTCGTTCAACTATTAAACCTTTAAGAACTTTCTTACTGACATCAAGCTTCCCCAAACGCCAATCAATGCTCCTAAGAGAATCAATACGGCCGCCACTTGATAAATAAACGGATTAAACTCTAAAATTTGAATGAAATGTCCCTCAAGTCTTGGAGCAATATAGCCGTATGCATAGTGGTATAAAAAGCTAATCAGAACGATTGGGATAATGGCTCCCAAGACGCCAAGCATAAGCCCTTCGAGGAAAAATGGCCAGCGAATAAAGGAGTTTGTGGCCCCCACTAATCTCATAATTTCAATTTCTCGTTTTCTAGCAATAATGGTAATTTTAATGGTATTAGAAATAAGGAACATCGCTGTGAATAACAACCCAATAATGAGGACAATTCCTACGTTCCGGCTGACATTAATAAAATCAAATAAATTCTCAACCATATCTTGTCCGTATTTCACTTTTGATGCATATTCCATTTTTTCAATTTCCTTAGCAACGGTCATCGTATCCTGTGGATTCTTTGTCTTTACGATGAATACATCGTTTAGCGGGTTGTCCTGTTCGAACAGTTTAAACGCTTCTCCCTCTTCACCTAAGCTGTCAATCAGGCCGTCTAATTCAGCTTCTTTTGGTGAAAATTCGACTGACTCGACCCGGGCAAGCTTTTCAATCTTTTCTTTCATGACTTTCTGATCTTCTTCTGTTGCTGCTAAATCGATATGAACGCGTATTTCCACGTCCTCTTCAATCGTCGTTGCTACTTGGTTGAGATTCATCATAATGACAAAAAATACACCCACTAGGATCAAGGTAACGGTGACGGCACTGACTGAAGCAAACGTCATCCAACCGTTTCTCCCAAGGTTCTTCATACTTTCCTTCATATGACGGCGCAGAGTTCTAGCTTTCATATCCGTATTCACCTCGCTGCTCGTCACGAATGATCTGCCCGCCTTCAATGGCAATCACTCGGTGTCTCATCGTGTTGACGATATCTCGATTGTGAGTTGCCATCACAATCGTTGTGCCTCTGTTGTTGATTTCATCAAATAGATTCATAATATCCCATGATGTTTCTGGATCAAGGTTCCCTGTCGGCTCATCGGCAATCATTACTTTCGGTGAGTTGACAATCGACCGTGCAATCGAAACTCTCTGCTGTTCCCCGCCGGACAATTCTGTTGGCAGCATTCTCGCTTTATGCTTTAAATTCACGAGATCCAGCGTTTCCATGACCCGTTTCTTGATCTTTTTCGGCTCTTCCTCAATAACCTCAAGAGCAAATGCAACATTTTCATAGACAGTTAAAGTCGGAAGCAATTTAAAGTCTTGGAAGACGACGCCGATATTTCTTCTTAAAAGCGGGACCTTGCTGTCTTTTAATTTTCCAAGATCGATTCCATTGATGGTAATCGTCCCTTGGGTTGGTTTTTCTTCTCTGTACATCATTTTTATAAAAGTAGATTTCCCGGCACCGCTTGGCCCGACAACATACACAAACTCACCTTGAGCAATATGCACATTAATCCCATTCGCCGCAACGACACCGTTCGGGTACTTTTTAAAAACATCTTGCATATCTATCATAAATATCACCTATATCTTATGGTTGGTAAAAAAATTAAAAATCCTAGTTTCATCATTTTTCGACAAATTTCGTCATAACCTTAACTAAATGAGTTTTTTTCTCACATCAACCATTATAACATCATAATTTGTCGATATAACTTTAAAATTATTACAGTTTCATTTCAATGATGGAAGATTCGCCGTTTTTTTCCAAAATCCATATTTTTTAATACTACAAACCGGCAAGATTTTCCTGCTTATAATCGCTTTTTGTCGTAAAAAAAATAGGACTTTTTACCGAAGAAGGGTTTTGGGCAGAAAGGTAATTGTCATAATTAGGAGTTGAATAGATTACATCATCCGACAAGTGTGTTTGAGAAGATAGTTTGAAGAAAAGGAAGTACTTATATGAAGGGGCTTTTAGAGAAAGCGTTCTGCCAAACATGACAGAACGCCTAACAAACAATTATTTCTTTTCAGCTAACCATGCAGCTACTGTAGAAGCTTCGTCGCCTTGTAAAAGTCCGCCAGGCATTGCACCTTGACCGTTAGCAATTACACTTTCAATATCTTCTTGAGATAATTTACCACCAACTGCTGTTAGATCTGGTCCAACTCCACCTGTAAGATCGCCGCCGTGACAGCTAGAGCATTTTTGTTGGTAAAGCTTTTCAGCATCGCCTGCGCTAGCAGTTGCGCCATCTCCAGCATCTTCTGTTGCAGCATCGTCGCCGCCAGCATCAGTACCAGCGTCATCGCCGCCAGCATCTTCAGTCGCAGTTTCACCGCCAGTGTCAGCAGCATCTTCGTCTCCGCCGCCGCCACAAGCAGCAAGAAGCAGCACTAGGGCAAGACCCATTAGTAATGCAAGAAGTTTTTTGTTCAACTGTGTCTCCTCCTCAGGAAAAATATACATGTACGACTATATTATACCAATTAGGATTGTCTAATAGGAAGTGATCCAGCTCACTGTCTTCTTTTAAAAACCGTGCAAACCCTTGATAAATCAAAGGTTTAAGCATTTGTTTCAATTTTGTGAACGGACGAAACTCCCTATTGTCTTGGTATTAGCCATATAATTCTAGTTTGGCTAAAAAATAAAAATTTATGTTTTTATTCTTCTTTTTTATAAAAAATATCACTACACCCTCTTGAAGCCCTCGCCAAGAACTTCGGCGGCATCCATCACGACAACAAACGCATCAGGGTCAATCCCTTTTACAAGCTGCTTTAACTTAGTAAACTCCGTCTGATCCACGACACACATGAGAACGGGGCGTTCATGGTCCGTGTAGCCGCCAAAAGCCGATAATTTTGTCACCCCTCGGTCGATCTTTTCCAAAATCCCCTTTTGTACATCCTCCTGCATCGTGGTGATAATCATCGCCATTTTCGAACGACCCATTCCTACCTGAACAAGGTCAATCGTTTTGCTTGTCACATAAAGACTGATGAGCGCATAGAGACCGAGCTCGATATCAAAGACAATCGCTGCTAATAAAACGATCAAGCCGTCAATGATCGCAACGCATGTTCCAAGCGAAAGGCCAGTGTATTTATTAATAATTTGCGCCGCTAAATCGGTTCCTCCCGTTGACGCTTTTCCCCTAAAAACAATTCCCAGTCCAAGCCCGACACCTATTCCTCCGAACAATGATGCCAGAAAAGGATCAGTCGTCCAAGGCTCAAGGTCATTAGTCAAAAAGACTACAAACGGAAGAAAGATCGTTCCCACTAACGTCTTAATGCCAAACTGCTTTCCGAGCAAAATGACACCGGCAATGAACAGCGGAATGTTAAAAGCCCATTGTACATAGGCCGGCTCCCAGCCAAATACCGCATCCGTAATTGTACTGATTCCACTAACCCCTCCGGAAGCGACTCGATTAGGAAGCAAAAATACATTGAAGGCCAGAGCCACAAAAGCCGACCCGACCAAAATATACAAATACTCTATGATTTTCTCCATATGAGGATGCTTTTGCTTTGTTCTTTTCCGTTTCACCATGCTGATTTCTCCCTTTACTGCCAAAATTTTCACGCCCTCGAGTATAGCATGTGCAAAATATATTGTGAATACCAATAAAGTGAAACTTCCATCAGTGGGGGTTTTCCTTCATCCCCCACTGATGGTTAGTTGAACCAATCGGGCTTTTAGGGGCAGTTGATCTCCCACTTATCCTTCTTCAATTCCTCTAAGTCTTGAAGTGGGAGTCTTACTGCCCCTTAACCTGCGATAAACTGCCGTGGTAAAGGAGTGAAACGCATTTCTCCTATTTTAAACCTTCCCCTTTTAAGAAAATAAAAAGCCTCCACCAAGACAATCCTTGATGAAGGCTATTAAATAAAAGTTACTCCATGATTAATTTCGAACGTAAATATGCATTGATAAACGGATCGATGTCTCCGTCCATCACTCCTTGAACATTCCCGCTTTCGGTGTTTGTTCTGTGATCCTTCACCATAGAATACGGGTGGAAGACGTAAGAACGGATTTGGCTTCCCCAGCCGATATCCTTTTGTTCACCGCGGATTTCCGCTAATTCAGCTTCCTGCTCTTCAATTTTCTTTTGATAAAGCTTTGCTTGAAGCATTTTCATCGCCGCTTCACGGTTTTTGATCTGAGAACGTTCATTTTGACATTGAACAACGACTCCCGTTGGGATATGGGTAATCCTTACAGCAGAGTCAGTCGTATTAATATGCTGACCGCCCGCGCCGCTTGCACGGTACGTATCTATTTTCAAATCCTCTGAACGGATATCAATTTCAATTTCATCATTAAATTCAGGCATAACCTCACAAGAAACAAATGAGGTATGACGGCGGCCTGAAGAGTCAAATGGCGAAATCCTCACCAAACGGTGGACGCCTTTTTCCGCTTTTAAATAGCCGTAAGCGTTATGGCCTTTAATGGAAAGTGTCACACTTTTAATCCCCGCTTCGTCACCTGGCAGGTAATCAAGCGTTTCTACCTTAAAGCCGCGTTTTTCAGCCCAGCGTGTGTACATACGAAGAAGCATGGAGCCCCAGTCCTGTGACTCAGTACCGCCTGCACCTGGGTGAAGCTCAAGAATCGCATTATTTTTATCATATGGTTCACTTAAAAGCAGCTGTAATTCATATTCATTCATGCGCTGCAATAAATCTTTCAGCTCAGTTTCCAGGTCAGATTGAAGTTCAGCGTCGCTTTCCTCTTTCACCAGCTCATAAGTCAGCTCAAGATTTTCAAACGTTTCACTTAAATCATGAAATTCATCCACCTGGCTCTTCAACCCGTTAGATTCATTAATCACCGCTTGAGCACCCTGCTGATCATTCCAAAAGTCAGGATGAAGCATCTCATCTTCAAGCTCAGCGATGCGCGCCTCTTTGTTTTCTAAGTCAAAGAGACCCCCTAAAGTCCGCTAATTTCTTAGCTGTTTTCTCTAATTCATTACGTATTTCTGCTAATTCCATTCATGTCACCTCTATTAAATTTTAGGCTTGCTAATATTAAATGTTAATGAAACCGCGGTGCGGGATTCCTTCCACATGCTGGTATTACTATCGTAATAATAAAGGCACGTTCCAGGAATTCCCGCCCTGCTTAGTATCATTTATCAACAACGAACCTTAACTCAGCCAAATTTTAAAAAGGGCCGGTCAAGCCGACCCCCTAATTATTACTGTGCTTTCCCACAGCAGTTTTTATATTTCTTGCCGCTTCCGCAAATACATGGGTCATTGCGGCCGACATCCATTTGCTTCACAACTGGCTTTTTCTTAAGCTTCTCGCCGTCTTCCTTCGGGTTGACCGCCTGCCCTTTCGCTACTTCCTGACGCTCAAGGTTGTTGCGGATTTCAGCCTTCATGATATATTTCGCGGCATCATCTTCAATCGCCATGACCATTTCTTCGAACATCGCGAAGCCTTCTTTATTGTATTCGCGCAGCGGATCAATTTGACCGTATGCACGAAGATGAATTCCCTGGCGAAGCTGATCCATCGCATCAATATGATCAATCCATTTCGTATCAACCGCACGCAGAAGGACAACCTTTTCAAACTCGCGCATTTGCTCTTCAGAAAGCTGCTCTTCTTTTTCATCATAGCGTTCTTTCACTTTAGCGTAAATCAGATCAATGATTTGCTGCGAATCTTTGCCATGTAAGTCATCAACAGTGACCATGCCTTCTTGAAGAAGATTTCCGTTCACATAATCGATAATCCCTTGCAGATTCCATTGCTCTTGATCTGAGCTTCCAGCTGTATGGGCTTCGATATTGCGGGTTAATGACGAGATAATCATGCTTTCTAGAATCTCGCGAAGTGATTCCGCTTCAAGCACTTCATTACGCTGCTTGTAGATGATTTCACGCTGCTGGCGCAATACATCATCATATGATAAAAGCTGCTTACGAGCATCAAAGTTATTACCTTCTACTCGTTTTTGCGCAGATTCAACGGCCTTTGAAACCATTTTACTTTGGATTGGCTGTGTGTCATCCATTCCAAGCTTTGACATCATGTTTTTCATATTATCTGAACCGAAGCGGCGCATCAATTCATCTTCCATTGATAGATAGAACTGAGTGATACCAGGATCGCCCTGACGTCCGGAACGACCGCGAAGCTGATTATCAATCCGTCTCGATTCGTGGCGCTCTGTGCCAATAACGGCCAATCCGCCGAGATCCTTCACACCTTCACCTAATTTAATATCGGTTCCGCGTCCCGCCATATTGGTTGCGATCGTCACAGCCCCTTTTTCCCCAGCATGGAGAATGATTTCAGCCTCGCGACCATGGTTTTTCGCATTCAAGACATTGTGGTGAACGCCTTTTTTCGTGAGATATTTGGAAATAATCTCTGACGTTTCAATCGCTACCGTCCCGACTAGAACAGGCTGCCCCTTTTGATTACGTTCAGCGATATCGTCGACAACAGCACGGAACTTGCCATCCATTGTGGCATAAATCAGATCCGGACGGTCATCACGGGCAATCGGCTTGTTCGTTGGGATGACGATAACATTCATATTATAAATGTTACGGAATTCCTCTTCCTCGGTTTTCGCTGTACCGGTCATACCGGAAAGCTTCTTGTACATCCGGAAGAAGTTCTGGAACGTAATCGATGCCAGCGTCATGCTTTCATTTTGTATTTCAAGGCCTTCTTTTGCTTCAATCGCCTGGTGAAGACCATCGCTGTAGCGGCGGCCCTTCATCAAACGGCCGGTAAACTGGTCAACGATGACGATTTCGCCTTCCTGAACCACATAATCGACATCAAGATGCATGCTGACATGTGCCTTTAGAGCTTGGCCAATATGATGGTTTAACGCAACATGCTTAATGTCAAAGAGGTTCTCGATTCCAAAAGCTTTCTCAGCCTTGGTAATTCCACTTTCCGTTAATTGCACACCTTTTGTTTTTTCATCATACGTAAAATCATCTTCTTTTGTTAACGTACGGACGAATGCGTTGGCTTGAATGTACAAAGCGGTTGACTTTTGAGCAGATCCAGAAATAATCAATGGTGTACGCGCTTCGTCGATTAAGATGGAGTCGACCTCATCGATGATCGCAAAATTAAGCGGGCGCTGTACCTTTTGTTCCTTATATAGCACCATGTTATCACGAAGATAATCAAAGCCGAGCTCGTTGTTTGTGCTATACGTTATGTCACAGGCATAGGCGGCCTGCTTTTCTTCTTTTGAGATCCCGTTGGTATTGAGTCCAACACTTAATCCTAAAAACTCATAAAGCTGGCCCATTTCACCGGCATCACGGCTTGCCAAGTATTCGTTCACCGTCACCACATGAACGCCTTCTCCAGACAAGGCATTTAAGTAAACCGGCATCGTTGCTGTTAGCGTTTTTCCTTCCCCTGTCTTCATCTCAGCGATGTTGCCTTCATGCAGGGCAATACCACCCATGAGCTGAACAGGATATGGGAACATGCCAAGCACCCGCTTTGCGCCTTCACGCACTACGGCAAATGCTTCTACTAAAAGATCATCCAAGGTCTCGCCTTTTTGATAACGCGCCTTGAACTCCTCCGTTTTTCCCCGGAGCTCATCATCCGTCAATGATTCCATCTTTGACGCAAGTGCTTCAATTTGCGCACTCATCTTCATGAGCTTTTTGATCTCACGCTTATTCGGGTCAAACACTTTATTTAACATTCCAAGCATCCGTTTTACGCTCCTTTTATCATAGAAATCCACTTTTATGAATAAGAAAAGAAAGGCATGATCCTTTCTTTGAATTCGTTAAAAAACTATCTAATCATACGTTTTTTTATTAAAAAAGTTTCAATTATCATCTTATTAATATTACCACTTCCCCGAAGGAGTGACAACTGATCACGAACAATAGGGAGAACGACCCTTGCTTTACTTTTTCCGGTCACCTTTCGCGTCAATGATGTCGAGGTTGAAGGGAACGATATTGTTCGGGACATCCTCATCCCCCTCGATAACTTCGTCAATCAGCCGACCTCCTTCCTCGTCCAACAGCTCTCTTAAACCTTTATGAGCCACATCTCGCAACTCGTTAAGGTCAGCAGATGCGACCTCTTCAATTTCTTTGATCGCTGCACTCATATTCGCAGCCGACACACCGTAAATAGAGGCTATTTCTTTCTTCAACAAGTTTAAAAGCGGATTCAACGTCATAATTAAATAATGAAGAGCCGCCGCATAAGCTTCAGGCTTTTCTTTTTGAATCCGCTGCACCTCACAGAATTTGTACCATAGGATCAAGCCTGACATAATATTCTCAAAAGGAGAGCCATCTTCCTCTTGCATATTTTCGTGATAAAGTTCCGCGACTTCCTTATGCATCGGGTCCGACCACTCAAAATCCTCTGGACTAAATTCAAGACCAACAAACGGAATGTCACACATAATCTCAAGGAAAGCATGATTTAAATATTCCTGATGGTCTTCATAGGACGATTTAGAAAAAGCAGCCTGCAGATACTCTTCCTCTTTTCTCTTTTCGTCACCTTCAATATCATACGGAGCTAGAAAAAACACCTGCTCCTGTCGAAACGGAACGACGAAACCGAATACGAAGGCATCATTCAATGGTTCCATCGGGTCTAGCAATTTTATTTCATGGAGTTCACCGGTAAAAGCATCTTTTAAAACCATCTTTTCAGGTGAGAAAGAAATCATTCTTCCCGCTATTGCTTGCGGGTTTCTCCACGAGTCCAAGATATCCTTCATTCCCGGACGCTTGATCATTTTAGACCTTTCTTCCATGAATTTATGAAGAATGGTCTTTTCACCATCAATCGGGACAAATAAGATGTACCAAATACTATGAACGAACATCAGAAAATCCGTTTCCTCTTCATTAATCATCGTAAGTTCTTCGACGGCCTCTTCAAAATCCCTTTGAATATGATCATCGTATTTAGTCAGCGCATAATCGAGGATGAGCGTTTGCAGATCGGTCACTTCTTTTTCAATGATCGAAGTAATTGACACCGTCTCATTCGCACCACAGCACACTCTATATATTTTCCCGCTGCCGCATGGACATGGGTCATTTCGGTTGGTTTTTGTCGCGATCATTTGTTTGACCTCTCCTTAGTTGTAACCTATTCTATTATTCTTGTACATTAGTTACAGTCTAAACATATTAGCTCAAAATTAAAACAGCTACCAAGTGAATTTTGATAGCTGTTTTAAAACTGTAATGAATTTTTCAAATTAGCACAGGACGACGAAACCTATGCCAGCACCAATCCGCCGTAAATTAACGCACCAACAATCACGTAGGCCGGATGGACTTTTAATTTTTCCATTAAAATAAAACTGACAACCCCAATAAATAGCGTTTGCCAAAGGCCGACACTGTCATAAGCAGAAAAGAAGAAATCGTAGGTCATCACACCAAGGAGCACAGCAATGACCGGGCGAATTAACGTCGTCATTCTTTTCACCCTTGGAGATTCCTTATATTTCATCAACAAGCCTAGCAGCGCAATCATGAGGATTAAAGACGGCCCCACGACAGCAAATACCCCGACGATTGCACCCAGGATACCGCCTTGCTGAAAACCGATATAACCCGCCATTTTCGTCGCAATCGGCCCTGGCAGCGCATTCCCAAGCGCTAAGACTTCACTGAATTCATTAACAGTCAGCCAGCCGTAGCGGTCAACCACTTCATTTTCAATCAGCGGAATGGAAGCTGGCCCTCCACCGTAGCCAAGAATACCCGGTATGAAAAAAGCTAGAAATATTTGCCAATAAATCATGAGACCCTCGTCTCCTTTTTCTTCTTTGCGCCATCTTTTTTAAGCAATGCTGAAAGCAATAATACGACAATAATAATGGCAGGATGGATCGAAAGCAGCTCCAGCAGAATTAAACTGATGACAACAAAGGCAAGTGTCCAGCCCCAGCCTAGTGTGGACTTCGTTGATTTTTTTACAAAATCCCATGTTAATGTCGCAAGCATCACCGCGACCACCGGTACGACTGCAGCCGCCATGCCGTTGACCCACGGCTGATCTTTATAATTATTTAACACGGTTAATAGAATAATCATCAACGCAATCGTTGGAATAATATTCGCAATAAGTGCATTGAGCATTCCGAGATAGCCGCCAACCCGGTAGCCGATATAGCCCGCCATTTTCGTGGCAATCGGACCAGGAAGCGCGTTCCCCAGCGCTAAAACATCGCCAAACTCATCCGTATTCATCCATTTATATTTCTCGACAACCTCTTTATGAACAAGCGGAATGGATGAAGGGCCGCCGCCATAACCCAAAATCCCGACGCGAAAAAACGCTAAAAATAATTGCAGCTGCTTCATCTGTTGGAGTTCACCCTTTCCCTAGGATGTTATTTTTTTCAATTATAACATCCCCTGATTGGGTTTGATTTACAAACTTTTAAAAAAGATACAGGTTATATCCTATTATATAGTGGTGTTTGACCCTTCATGATAAATATGAACCGTATTCTTCCCTCTTTCTTTTGAAGCGTAAAGTGCAAGGTCAGCCTTTTTATAAAGAACCTCCGGATCATTTCCATGTTCCAGTGAAAGTGCAATGCCAACACTCGCCGTAACCTGTCCTGTTGGGAGCTGCAAGTCTTCCGCTACCCCCTTAATCACTTGAATTATTTCTTCAGCCACTTCTCCCGCTAGTTGCTTTGTGGCAGACGGCATGATCAGCACAAATTCGTCACCGCCAAGCCTGATCGTGATATCTTCTTTGCGAACGATGCGTTGAATTTTTTCAGCAACGGTTTTTAAAAAATGATCGCCCGCATCATGTCCTAACGTATCATTAATACATTTGAAGTTGTCAATATCAATGATCACCAGGGCAATGCCTTCCTTGTTTTCTGCGAGTTGTTTTTGGAGAATGTCGTCAAAGGCCGCCCTGTTCTTCAGTCCAGTTAAGCTGTCATGAAAAGCTAAGTACATCGGCCGCGAAACCCATTTTGATATAATTAGAGAGATAAAGATGGTTGCAATCAGGACAATAACGAGCTGAACCAAAAAGGTTTGCAGGTTTTTGCCTAGTATAGACTGCAGCTCATTCTGATTGTAAGTAATTTCTATGACTTTGTTCTTTGTTGAGCTTTGGTCGAAATCCGAGACATAAGGAACGTAGCGATAAATGGTATTATCTACTTTTAATTCACTCGTCCTCTGCGTTTTTAAAGTCTTTTCAAACGCTTCTCTTCGTTCCATTGTTAAATTCTTCTCTTTCACTGGTGTTCCTAAGGAATAGCCCCCCATATTCAACACGTTGATTTCGTCAATCGCATGATAGCGCTGCTCCAGCTCATTAATCACATTTAAAAAATTAAACTCATGAAAAATAACACCATCTTGCAAGGTGTATCCAAGTTCAACTAGGAACTTTTTATCAGGCGTGGCCATATAACTATATTTCTTAATCTTTCCGGTCTGCTGCTCAATGTCCATTCCGTCCGCAAAAAATTCCCCTGACATTCTTCTCTCATCGAGAACCTTCGCTAACTTTGCACAGCAGCTGGAAAAGTCCAGGCCAATATCTTCATCAAAACTGCTATGTGTAATGACATTTTGCTCATTGATGATATAAATATCCACCCCGAGCATCTCTTTTAAATCGTTAAAATCCCATTCTTCAAAACTAGGATTACTTTCATATAAAGCTAGTAAATGCTGTGTGCTAGCTTTCATCCTTGATTCTGTATTCTCATCAAAAATGAAATAGGCCTTCTCAATACTTCTTAAGGAATAATTAATCGTCTCCTCAATTTGATGCACTTGAAACTGATTGTTTTTTAACACCTCGTCCTTCAGCCTTATGTAGTCAATGATGGAATTCCCAAAAGCAATCACAACAGCAAAAATAATCATAATGATGGCCAATTTCATCCTAAAACGGTCCAAGTTCGATCACACCTTTCTTGCTGGATGAATCCATTTATTAAACAGGTATAATTAACTATCCTATCAATCTTTTATAGGTTTTTAGTCCTATATAATTAAATTATAATAGCGTGTCGCTAAAAGCAACTCTATTTGCTTGAACTCAATATTTACACTGTGGTTGTAGTGTTAATGGATTCTAAGTTCAACAAAAAAACACCCTCCGATGGGGAGGATGCTAATTAAGATTATTTATGAGTTTTAACTGCTAGCTATTTTCTCAATGATTATGGTTGGCTTTTCTGCTAAGGCTATTTCCTCATGAGTTGGAAAAACTCGTACGGTAGGGCGGTGCAGGTTTTTGTCAATTTTATAAACAATACCTTCCGATCCAGTATTAAGAACCACCTTCGTTCCAGGCGGGTATGTAGGCACACCGTTGTAAAACGCTTGGATCACGGGGTGACTATAAGTATTATCACTTTTTGTCATGATGAGTTCCATCGCTTCATGCGGAGAAAGCATGTCCTTTGAGATACTATTTTCATACAAATTAGCGACCCCGCATATTTGCGCCATCTCATGAAATTGTTTTCCCTCTATGCTTCGAGGAAAGCCAGTTCCATTCAGTGACTCATGATGCTGGAACGCCACATGCGCCGCTAAGATACTCAATTCACTTACATTTCGTAATAGTTCAAACCCGTGAACTGGATGCTTTTCGACATCCTTATTGATTGCCTTACCGATATCATGCAGAAGCGCACCGGTTGCTAACGTTTTTAGTTGAAGCATGTTGTAGCCCATTTTCCTGCCGATCTGCAAACTCAACAGCGCCACATTCACTCCATGAGCAAAAGGCTTTAATTCCTCTGCAATCGAAGTTGAAGGTATTAGCACAAGCAACGGTCGTTTTTGAACCTCCGTCACAAGTCTATCAATCGTTTTCTGAACCTTCCTTAAGGTAGGCTGCGTGATATTCTTTATTTTACCTGCTTCATTAAATACTTCTTGGGTGATATCAATCGTATCCATCCATGTTGGCATATCGAGCATTTCATCCAAAGTAATCCCTGCAGATTCAGCATCCTCAATAAATAGATAGCGAA
Source organism: Robertmurraya dakarensis (assembly GCF_900156875.1). GTDB lineage: Bacteria > Bacillota > Bacilli > Bacillales > Cytobacillaceae > Robertmurraya > Robertmurraya dakarensis. The sequence continues at coordinate 3,001,881 of NZ_LT707409.1, forward strand.
CGTTCAGTTTTTTGATTCTCTTTAAATATTCAGGATGAATACTTCTTCCTGCAGCTAATAAAATTCGCTTATGTGAATCATAAATGGGTTTAGCCAGCTGCATCGTGCTAGGGTTGTATTCATCAATTTCAATCATTCGCACTGCTAAAACCCCTTTCTTTTACTTCCTTTAACTCCCACTGACACTTTTACGCGGCAAAAGCTGCGTCCATAAATTAAAGTTACTGATCGATAAATCGATACTAAGATCCTCTCTTGTATAACCTTTTAATGCAAATTGCAAAAGAATCACTTCATTTTTCAGTTCTTTTATGGAGAGTTCTAAATAACTTACCTCTATGGAGTGCTTCATATATTTTATAACATGCTCCAATTTAATTTCAGTGACTTTTTTAATATCCGTGTAGTTCATGAAGTAATTTATAATCCTTTTTAATTCCAACTCTACTTTCTTACATTCACTCTTTTTATATCCCTTTTGGTTCAGTACCTCATGAAGCTGTTTTAGAAAATAATTCTTTCGTTCAATCCTCGAAACGCTTTTTGGTTTTTGAACAGTTTTTGTAACCTGATGCAAAATTTCCATCTCCTTCCCAACATTAACAAACTGCTGATTGAAGAAAATAAAAAAACTATTCTATTAATTTATAAGAATAGCAGCCAAATCGTTCTTGTGAAAAAATTCGGTAACCAGGCGATCATAGCTGACTGGAGTTATTCCCCTTCAACCTTAGACCCTAAGCTTTGCGTCCTACCCTTTCGAGAAGTTTGCCTTTATCTCATTATTCTCTTAACAATAGTTTCCATTATAGTGGTAGTGTTTTGAAATATCAATGGATATTTCTACAATTTTCGACACTTTTTACATAAAAGAAAAGCCGCAGCTCCCGTATAGGGCTGGGCTCTTCTCCTAGTGCTTATTGTGCTTCAATTAATCCATAACGGCCGTCTTTACGCTTGTAAACGACATTTGTTTGGTTTGTTTCAGCATTTGTAAAAACGTAGAAACTATGACCAAGCATGTTCATTTGAAGAATCGCTTCCTCACTGTCCATTGGCTTTAGATCAAAGCTCTTTTGACGAACAACCTCAAGATCGTTATCATCTTCAACAGGTGTTTCTACTGGTTCAGATACAACGAAAAGGTCATTTAAGCTTCCCTTCTCACGGAACTTTCGATTAACCTTTGTTTTGTGCTTACGAATTTGACGTTCTAACTTATCAGTAATCAAGTCAATTGCTGCATACATATCATCATGATCTTCCTCTGCACGTAATACTAGATTCGTCATCGGAATGGTTACTTCTACTTTAGATCGTTTATCATTGTAAGTTTTTAAATTTACATGTACATTAGCATTCGGAGTTTCTGTGAAGTACCTTTCTAATTTCGCAATTTTCTTCTCTACGTAATCTCTTATCGCTGGAGTTACCTCAATGTTTTCTCCTCGAACGTTGTATTTCATAAGTGAACTCCTCCTTTTCCTTAGTACAATACATACAGTCTCTTTTCCCTCGTTTCAAGTCACCATCACGGCTCTATCACTACTAGAAAATGACTATGTATTATACTTCTATTTTACCCCATAATATTCCTGCTATAACAGTGGAAAAGTTGCAAAAATTTTGTCGAATTGGTGACGAACTGATTTACATGAGTTCAAAAAGAGTAAATTAAGAGTTTAAACAAACCGGTCTCGGCCCGCACTAATGCCGAATAAAGTAACAATGATTGAGACAATGATCAAGGTTAAAATCGGGATGTCCCAGACATGCGTTACGTCATATAAAGTGCCTATCAGCAATGGCCCTGCAGCTGCCAAAATATAACCGATTGACTGTGCCATCCCTGATAATTCTGATGCTTGTTTGGCATTTCTTGAGCGCATTCCTAAAAAAGCTAACGCTAATGGAAAAGTTCCTCCTAGTCCAATTCCGATGAAAATAATACTGATCACGAGAATGGAATAAGTTGATCCAAACCACAGTCCTAAATACCCGATGAGAGAACAACTCCCTAACACTGCAGCAATCCACTGCTGTGAACGCATTCGTCCAGCTAAAACCGGCGCGATAAATCCAGCAGGCAGTCCGATTAACTGGGTGAACGATAACATCCAGCCTGCGGTCTCAATACTCAGCCCCTGATCATGTAGAATTTGCGGGAGCCAAGCAACAGTGACATAAAACATGAAGGACTGAAAGCCCATGTATAAGGCAACCTGCCAGGCAAGAGGTGATCGCCACATCTGATGATCTCCAGTCTTAACCCCTTTTAATTGACTACTGCCATTTTGACCATTTTTAACAAGGTATGTCCAAATGATGATCGCTAGAACAGTTGGAATTCCCCAAACAATGAGAGCTCCCTGCCAGCCCAGCTGTAAACCTTGTGCTAAAGGGACACTTAGTCCCGATGCTAATGAGGCAAACAGGCCCATTGATGTCGAATATACACTGGTCATCAGACCAAACTTCTGTGGGAATTTATCTTTGATGACAACTGGAAGTAAGACATTTCCGATCGCGATGCCGATACCGATTAGAAGCGTACCCCCGAATAAAGTAGGTGTCATTGAAATTGAGCGAATGCAAAAACCGGCTAATAAGACCACCATTCCGAGGAGCAATGTCCGTTCGTTGTTCAGCTTATTAGCTATTTTGGGAACGACTGGCGAGACGACGGCAAATGCGATTAGTGGCAGACTTGTTAGTAGACCTGCGCTCCAATGGGCAAGGCCGACTTCAGCTTGAATCATGCCGATTAACGGACCTACAGAAGTAATACCAGGTCTCAAGTTAAAGGCGACGAGGACAATGCCCGCTGCGAGCCAAAATAAGTACCACGATTTTATTTTTGGTTGAGCTAAGTTGTGTTCCATCTGTATGTTCTCCTTGTAACTAGAATCCTTAGTAACTATATCATAATTGTTTTAAGTGTTACCTAGTTCGCCAAAAAAAGGATAAGTAAACCTCAAACGGCTACTTATCCTAAAACTTTCTCATAACTTTTTGTAAAGAACTTTCATTCGCCAAATATCGGGTCGTCACAGTGACAAAGCTTTAGGTATAAATAACCATTTAGTAAATTTTTTGTAAATATTTGTCGGATTATATTGGAATATTCCTACTAAAGTTTTATTATTAAAGTATGAATTTGATAAAGGCAAACTTATTGAAAGATAAGGACGCAAAGCCACGAGTCTAAGGTGTTATGCTATGATCGTCGGGTTGCCAAATGGTTGGAAACTACTACTTATGATATGCATATAAAAGCATGGCCTTTATCATACAGTCTACCAATCTTTGGTTAGGCTTTTTTGTTGTCTATAAAGTATTAAAGACTGATAGATCAGTCAATAAACTAGGAAGGAGAATCAAGAGAATGACTGTGTTTTTTGGCAGTGTAGAATTTTTTGAAAGGGAAATCATTAACTTTCTTCAGGAGAATCAAACAAGCGTTAATGAAATCCCGGTATCAATGATTACTACAAGGATTGAGAGTGAAGTGTTAGATGACTTCGTTTGTGATGAAAGAATCCGAGTGGAGTGTTTGAAAAATTTGAGATGTGCGATTGATTTGATGATGAAGAATAACTAATAAACCTATGTCAAAATAAGTTAACTTAACATAAAAGGAGAGCATTCATTAGTTGAAAATTTGATGCTCTCCTTTTTAAATATTAGAATCAATTTGTTAACATTAGCGAAGCAAGATTATTCATTACAAGAAATAATAGATATTTTGCCGCTTCCGTCTTTTTCTAGGAGTGAGAGGCACATCCCCCTGCTTCACCATGCTTTATTTTCTATAAAATTGACAAAAGTCTTTACGACTTTCCATTCCAAGGATTCCTTATAGTAGTACATCCATGTTTTACGAAGGATAGGATTTCCATTTTGGTCCTTTAAATTAATTTCACATAATTCATCTGTATCCTTAAGCATCCTTCCTGACAAGACGCCATAGCCTAACCCATTTAGAACCATTTCTTTACAAGTATCAGCCTGATCTACTTCTATACTGATATATGGTGGCTGTGTATAGTTTTCGGCCCACCAATTGTCAATTAATGATTTTAATAAGTAATCTCCGCTATAGTCAATTCTAGGGAGATGAGGCAAATCAACAATATCAACCTCTTGCTTTGATGCAATCGAAACGGTTTCTTCAAATAATAAATGTTTCTTTAGTCCTCTGCCACTATAGTCACCTCGTACAAAGCCGACATGTACATCCTTATTATGAATAAGCTGCGTGACATCTTTGCTCCAGCCTGTCGTCACCTTAAATTCCACATGTGGATACTGGTCTTTAAACAATTTTAAAATAGGTGCCAGCTCATAATTAGCAAAGAAGGTGGATACACCCAATTTCAATGTCCCTGCAACTTCATTTTCTTCATGATTACTCATATTCCTGACATGCTCTTTTATTTGATTATATTGATCAAGGATATCTTCCGCACAACGAACTAAATATTCTCCCGCTGGGGTAAAATGCACTCCTCTGCTTTCACGGATTACGATTTTAACACCTAATTCTTCCTGCATGTGCTTCAAACGGTTCGTTAATGCAGGCTGGGTAATAAACAAAAGCCGTGCCGCTTTCGTTAGATTCTTCTGACTATAGAGAACCCTTAGTATTTCCCAATCACGATAATCCACAATTTCCACCCAACTTCTTCGATATAATATTTTTTTATATCTCATTATAACTTTTTAGCATTTTATTTATTTCCATTATTGCATTATGATTAGTCCGTAGCAAACAATAACGGCATTTCAAACATTAGACAGAGACTTCATTAAAGTTAAATCGTCTTAAAGGTATATACAAGAATTTTTTTACCCACCCGGTTGCAGGACAAATAAAAACTTTAAAAAAACAGGAGGATTTTATTATGTGGATTATCACTAGATATTTAGATTCAAATATCTCTCAATATGAATTTAAAACGGAACAAGAGGCAAGAGAGGCTCTAAAAAACATTGAGGGCTGTGCAATTCTTTCCGAAGTGATCTATTTCAATGACCCTTGTTTTACACAGGAAGCAGCTTAATATATCTTCTTTCTATCCTATTACATTCCTGTAAAGACAGCCGCCCCATCCACTGGTTATAATAAACAGACTAAAACAAATAACACTAAAAAAGGCCTGATTGTTAGTTAATTTAGATCCTAACGATCTGGCCTTTATATTTTACGGAAGACACTGTGCTGTATTTTAAAAGGATTCCCGTCCAACTATTACTAGGGCAATAAATCCAGCCTGCAGTCCCATCAATTGGCTAAACGATAACATCCAGCCTGCGGTTTCTAAACTCAACCCTTGATCATGCAAGATTTGCGGTAGCCAAGCAACGGTTACATAAAACAAGAATGACTGAAAGCCCATGTATAAGAGCTACCTGCTAGGCAAGAGTGGATCGCCACATTTAATGGCTAGCAGTTTTAACACCTTTTATCTGCCTTTCTTTTCTCCATCTTGATCCTTTTTGACTAAATATGTCCAAAGGATAATTGCTAGAATAGTGGTATTCCCCAAACAATAAGGGCTCCTTGCCAGCCTAGCTGTAAATCCTGCGCTAAAGGGATACTGAGCCCAGACGCTAAAGAAGCAAACAGCCCCATCGATGTCGAATACACACTTGTCATCAGGCCGAACCTTTGTGGAAATTTATCTTTGCTCAACATTTCTAGCAGCGAGGCACTTTCATTGTAACAATCCCGCACTCCAAATAGGCAAGACCAACATCCGCTTGATCATGCCTATTAACGAGCCGACCTACGTAATTCCCGGCCGCAAATTAAATGCAACCAGAACAATACCCGATACCAGCCAAAAGAGGTATCATGATTTTATTTTTGGTTGAGCTAGGTTGTGTTCCATTTGATTTTTCGCTTATAACTAGAATAAATAATTACTTTTTCATCATAGTCCAATTAGTTTGTCGTATCCAAGTGGAATATTTGTAGACAAGGCAAAAAATGTTTTTGAAGCTTAATTAATTCTCTACACCCTAAAAGACGAAAAATAAAGCAACCATTATTGATTGCTCCATTTATCAATTATTTGGCATTTTAAAGGTCCCCTCATTAATTCCTTTTATCCAAAAAGACCCCATCATTATATACTCTTGCATATGAATTTTCATATCTATTCTGAGTGCTTTTTCGTTTTTTTAAATTAGTGAGATCACGTTTGATTTCATTCAGAACCATTTTCAGCAATTTATTATTTTCCTGATCTAACTCAGCAATTTTAGTTCCAAGCAATTTTTCTTGATCACTATATGAAGGCTGTAATTGGTCAAGCATTACTTGCCTTTTATTAATTAAGGATGTAACCTCCTCTATTAAGTGATCTCGATCTTTATTTCCAGTGTTCTTTAAAATGTCAGATATGATCAGAGTGAGGTCATAAATTTCCTGAAACTTATTCATTACGCATGATTCCCTTGTTTGAGACCCTTCTGTCGGCTTTGTTGAATCATCTCTTTCCATGTATCCCTAAATTCAACAAAGAAACCTTCCACTTCGTCTAGTAATTTTACATCATTTTGTATATTAGCCTGAATCAATTGACTAAGCATATAATCATACATTCTCATCATATTTTTTGAAATTTCCACGTCAGTATTCAGGGTCACCATTAACTCTTGGAGAATTGCTTGCGTTTTTTGGATATAGAGATTTTTTTGCTCAATATTATTTTCTTGAATTCCTACCTTAGCCTGCTTAATGAACTTCAGTGCTCCATTATAAAGCATTAACGTTAGTTCTGCAGGAGTAGCCTGTGTCACAGAATTTTGCTTGTAGGTTTGGTATGGATTGTTAATGGCCATTCTTGTTCACTCCTTTTTACTGTTGCTGAGACATACCTAGTTGCTGCATCATATATGATGATTGTTGATTCATTTTTTGTATCGCTTGTTCCATCGCTGTAAATTGTTTATAGTAACGCTCTTCTGCTTGTCCGAGTTTTCTTTCGAAATCGCTTATTCTGTCTTCGATATCATCTAAGTTTTTTCCAATTGTAAACTGACTGTTAGTCTTAATATCATTACCTGCCGTTTCCTCGATTGATTGGATAGCGGTGGTCAACGAATCCCGCAGCCTTCTAGCGATTCCCTTTTCCGAATAGTTTTCACTATCGTTAGCAAAAAGCTTATATACAGCATCCGGGTCATTATTAATAGCTTCTTTTAACTTGTCCTCATCAATTTCTAGCTTCCCTTTATTCACATTATAAAGGTTTGTGGTAGTAATCCCAATCGCTGTTAGCTGCTTATACTCACTATCCCCTTCAAAATTAACCGGAGTATAAAAATCATTCCGCATTTTGTCTAAGACACCAGACAGGGTTTGATCTCTGCGAATTAACCCACTTTTCGCCTTTTCCTCCCAAAGCTCGACTTCTTTCTCACTCAAAGCTTCTTTTTGCTCAGAAGTAAGAGGTGCATAATCACGGAATGTCTCTTCACCTATTTTTTTATTAACCTTTTCAATTGTCTCGTTATATTTATCAACAAATTTCTTAATATTTTCATAGACTTTGTCTGTGTCGGTTTTTGTACCGATCTTCACAGATGTATCACTGAACGTTTCTTTTAAGGTAAAAGTAACTCCGTTGACATCAAAGGAGTTGGAGTGACGGCCCGTTTCTAAGCCGTTGATGGTGAATTTGGCGTCTTCTCCGCCTTTTTCATTCCTACCATGAAGCTGCAAAAGGTTTTTCATAAAAGGATCATTCATAAAATTCATTTCTGTATTTCTAGTCTTTAACGTACCGTCTAGATTATACTCGTTTGCATTAAAATCGCCCGTCTCAGTACGAGTTAATGTGACTTTATCAGAGTATTCATCATAAAAGGCACTAACCCCAAAATCAGAATTTGAGATTTTAGACATAATACTATCAAACGAATCTCCACCATTTACTTTTAAGGATTCCTGTACCTTTCCTTTTGAAGTAGAAGTTTCCATCTTGATTTCGAAGTAATTGTAAGAATAATCAGCTTCTATTTTAGCGCCTTGTTCTAATTTAAAATTGTCAGTGTCATTGAATGTAACTTTCCCTGTATGCCCATCAATGGTAACAGCTCCATCATTACTAGTATATGTTTCTTTTGTTGCATCATATACTAGAAACGTACCCGCATCCTTATCCCCAGTTGTTTTATACTCGGAACTCTTTTTAATTATAGGGGCACCATTCGCACCCTTCTTAATTGTTCCATCTGCGTTTTTTTCATATGTTGTTACCTTAAGTGTCTTAACACCATTTTCCCCTGTAATTCCAGCTTGTGTTAGCTGATACTCATTCTTATCAGTACTTGCTGTTAATGAATCCTGTTGGGTGTATTGATAAGTAAGGTTAAAGCTGCTATCTGCCTTAAGATCCTCACCAAAAGTTACAATTCCGGTCTTTTCATCTATAAAAAACTCATTCTCTGCTAAATCATCCTTACTCAATGACCTTGTAAATTCAACATTGCCATCTTCATGCTCAACCAAAATACTATTCGAAACACTTCCACTAATGATTGTACCACCTGATAAATTTGCGAGTTTAAAGGTCTTCCCTGCTCTTGACACCTCTACGGTTTCATCCACCCCTTCATCAGTTCGCTTCCATTCAATAGAAGCGGGGTAACCAGCAAACTTTGACTGCAATGAATAAATACTCGCTTTCGTATCAATCTTTTCACCATCTTTAGAAATCGAGTTTTCACTGGCATTCGTTGCAGCTGATGCTAAACGATCTACTTTTTCGAATGTATAGGTTGAATTACCTGCAGCAGCAGAAGAAACAGCCGTTATTCTCGCTTCATTTGAAGACGTTGACACCTTCGATAAAAAAGACGAAGGCAAACGCATATTCAATGATTCCTCACGAAGAGATAACAAGAGCGTATTCATCTCCCGATAAGCATCCCGCTTCCATTCAAGGGTTTGCTTTTTTTGAGTAATCTTATCGAAAGGTACTCTCTCCGCACGCATCAAATCTTTAACAATACTATCTATATCCATGCCTGTTGCTAAGCCCGAAATTCTTAAACCAGCCATAGTTTCTCTCCTTTATAAGTCCATACTCTCTTAACTATACTATTATTCTTATCGACCTCTTTTCTTTATTTTCAAGTCAAAAAGAAAAAGAAGGAACAATAAATCCTTCTTTTTCATTAAATCTTTTTATCTATTAGTATGCCCGTAAATTCTGTGATGCGCGCCATGAGATCAAGAAATTCCTTAGTGGGAATTTCTTTAATAACTTCTTTTGTTTTTTGATCTTGAATTTCAACATAAAAGCGTTCTGTTTCTTCATGCAAGTTGAATTTTAATGATGTCATATTTACATCAAAAACAGTGTTCATGCTTTCAATTTGAGCAACAACTTTCTCTTTTTCAACATTCTCTTGATTAGGTTTCAACTCAGAATTGGGCTGTTTACCTTCTCCTGTTGGTGTTTCCTTCTGTAGCGGCAGATTTTGTTCAGTCTTTTTTATTGAAAAACTAGATGGATAATCGAAAGGTTGTTTTTTCGTAATCTCCATATCCGTTCGTCCTTTCAGTTTCTTTTACTCTTTATATCGACATCATATCCATTATTTGAACAATAGTTTTTGATAGATTTTAAAAATTTAAAAAATACTTTTTAGTAATTGAATATATGTATTACTTAGTACACATACGACCGTCCATTATAAAATTAGAAATTGCATTCCGACAAAAAGTAAACAAAAAACAAGTAAAAAAGAGCAACTTAAATGTTACTCTGAAAGAATGCTTTAGCCTTTTATGTCAATATTCCACCCTAAAAATAGCTGCGCAGCATGCTGCAGTCATTTTCTCTCTGACTCCCCGGCCATTTTCGTTAGCAGGTCAGAACTCCCTTCGGCCTGATCCATTGCTTTTTTATTACTGACAAAGAAGCTTGTGGCTGAATCTATCCTTGGATAAGCGCCATGGAAAGTAACCTGATATCGATGATTCTTACCCCTGTCTAACTAGTGAAAATCTCCACTATGTAACTTGTTCTCCAGTAAACGTATTTCATTTTTAAGTTCGCTCAACTGTTTATTTAAAGCTTCACATTCCTGTAAAGATAAATTATTTGCCTCCGCATATTCGGCAATCTTCTTCATTTCCCAAAGCTTTTCTTCTATTACTGCAAAAAAGTGGTCTTGTTCCTTGCTCCATTTTAGCTGCTGCTCTAGAAAATTTAATTGTTCTAGTTGATCTTTATCCATTTAGAGTGCCTCCTAGATTACGCAACCGTAATATTCTTGATCGTAACATAACAGATATTTTAAAAATAGTAGTATTTTTAAAGATTTAAGTTAATCTGTTTAATCTCTTATAACAAATTTAACGCATTACGTTTATCATCATCCGAATAACTGATGTAATAATGAATGGTGGTCTGAACAGAGGAGTGACCTGCAAGTTTACTGACTAGCTCAATATCGGCACCCTTTTTTAACAGTCTTGTACAAAAAGTATGACGGAATAAATGTGGATAGAGATGAACATTTACTTTTCTGCCCAACCCTTTGAGGATTTCACAAACTGCATCACGGGAAAGTTGTGGAGAACGTTGACTGAGGAATAAATAAGGGCTACTTGCATGAGGATGATCTATTCTATCTTTTCGAACATAATCTTTAAGGATTTCAAGTACATCGGTCCGAAGCGGAATGCTGCGAATTCTTTTTCCCTTGCCAACGACCGTCAACTCTCCATAAACCCAATTAATATGATCCAATTTTATATTAATACACTCTGTTACACGAACTCCCGTGTATAAAAGAACGAGTACAATGCATTCATTTCTCAATCTAAAGCGATTATCGCTTTTCATATAAAAAAGGATTCTTGTAATCTCTTCTTCCGTTAAGACATTCACTTGTTTCTCTCGAAGATCCTTTAAACAATCTTGCTTTCGATATACAACCCATTCTTTCATGTAACCATTATGGATACAAAAACTGTTAAAGGATAAAATGCTCAATAACTGAATATTAATAGTGGAATACTGTTTCTTTTGCTGAAGCAGCCACTCTTTATATCGAATAACGTATACCCTCTGTAACGGAAAAGAAACTTGTACCTGGCTATGGTCCATGATGAACTTAAAGAATTTCTTCAAATTTTGTACATACGTTTGGATCGTCGCCACTGACTTCCCTTGAACCTTTAGCCAGCCTCTATACTCTTCAATGATTTCATCCATAACTGTTCCCCCTTTTTCTTTAGAATAGTAAATTTTAGACAATATGACTACTATTTAACGATAGAACTATAATTTCTGTCGTAAGATTTTCTATCGCTTAATTAGCAGCATTACATGGTAAGACTAGGTTTTACGCAGTCTTACTCGGATGATAAAGTTTTGTCATGAGTTTACTTGTAGTTTTGTCGTGAGCTACTTCTACTCTCCATAATCAAGTGAAACATTCTCATCAATCAATTCCCCATCTTTCAAACACAATGCGTGAAGCCATTTGGTTGGGAAATACACCTCTGTAGAATGCAAAACATCCACTCTTGTCCCTCTTCGTCTAGATAGCTAGCCGTTAGGAGCAGGAGTGGATCAGGTAATATCTCCAGGATTTCTTTTGGAAACAGGTCCAGGTCGATCTCTTCATGGTACATCTTGATGCCTTCCCAAGCGATTTCATTAGGCTTAGCTTCTACATCATGTTCTTGTCCTAGGTAGTTCATAAACAGTTGTGTAGCTGCGTTCATGTCCTTTCTCCTCCTTCACAGATGCCCTTTTTCTTTGAGAGAAACAAAGTTGTCCTCACACACGATCAAATGATCGAGCAATAATTCAATGCCTAGTATTTTACCTGCTTCATCTATTCTTCTAGTTACTTCCACGTCTTCTCTTGATTCAGTTGGGTCTTGGCTGGGATGGTTATGTGCGATTATTATGGAAGCTGAATTAGCAAGTACGGCAACTTTCATGATTTCTCTAGGGTGAACTAGGCTAGAGTTCAATGTTCCTACACTGAACGTATGAATGGCAGTTGGCTGGTTTTTCGTATCTAGGGTTAGAAGCACGAGCTGTTCACGATCAGAGTCTACTAAGAAAGGCTTGAGTAGTTGGTAGGCATCTTCTGGTGACTTAATCCTGCGGTTCTTGTACAGCACGCTTGACTCTCTTACCATCTAGAGTGAAACAATGTTCACTCGCTTGGCTGGTTTCTGCTTCTCTTCCTTCACACCCTCTACTACTGGCAATTGTAACTGTTTACTGGAATCATACTTTGACATTTCACATTCCTCCTAAAATAGAAATAGCCCCTACTCCCGCAATGGAAGTAGAGGCTTGATTCGCTTATTTATTGAACATCTAGTGCTCATTTAATAAACGCACGTTCTATGATTATAATATATAACTGAATCTTCATTTAATTCGTTTTTAGGGGAATGTCATTGAATGCGGCAAGCAGTACCTTTTCATAGTTGGGCTTTCGGGGCTTAGTTCATCTTTTCCCCATTTGTCCCAAATAGAAAAAGAGCAACCTCATCTGCGGCTACTCCAATTACCTTCTTATCCTTTTAGATCAATGTTTCCGCCTAAATGTGGTTGAGCGGCTTGTTGAAGTGCTTGTACATCAGTTGATGCTATCATTTTTGTTAGTCCGTCTGCGCCTTCTTTAGCTTGATCTAGGACTGTTTTCATGACAGACATGGATGCTTGTTGTTGGACTTGTCCTTGGCTTAGTACCATGGAAAGTAATGCGATATCCATGGGGATACCTCCTTCGTGTCATTATATTGATTAGGAAACAACGAAAGGATTGAATGCTTGTTCTAGTTCTTCTTTTAGCTTTTTGAACTGTGGAACAAGCGTAAATTGAAGAATCTCTTGTACTTTAGCGTAGTTCTTTTCTTCGTAGGCCGTGACAACTAGGTCAGCTGCTTGGCTGAATTCCGCTTGCTTTGCAGAGATACTTTCGTTGTTTAGCTCAGTTACAGCTAAATTGATCGCTTTTGAAATAGTTTCATAAGCCAAAAGTGTATCTTCAAATAGGAATATTGTCTGCTCACTTTTCCCTTCACTAAGAAGCTTTTGAATGTGTTGTAAGCCTTCTAAGATCGTTTCAGACAGCTCTAATGATTGTTTCATGACTTCAATGTGTTTTTCCATTCTATCACACTCTTTCATATATTAATTAATAAACATGCTCTTAAAGTCTATTTTTGACAATCGTTCTGATAATACGTCTACAAGTCTTTCTAGAGATTCCTGAATGTTTCCTTTTAAATTATCATACCAATAAACTTGGCTAAAACGGGAAGTTCCAATCTCAGTAGACCATTTCCATTCTGGAATGCTTATCAGGAAGGCTTCTCTATTTGTACCATTTATATTCATTTCCTTTTTAACATACGTCACGTATACATTTATATGGTAATTTTGCTCCAATTCCATATTAATTACCTTCAAATATTCCATCCACCGATACTTACCTTACATTTACTTATGAAAAAAGAGACCCCAGCATTGCTAGAGCCTCCTTTATAATTGTTAATTAGGATTATCCTAATAATTGTAGTACTGATTGAGGTTTTTGGTTTGCTTGTGCAAGCATTGATTGAGATGCTTGTGCAAGGATGTTTGCACGAGTCATTTCCATTACCTCTTTCGCCATATCTACGTCACGGATACGAGATTCAGCGGCTGTTAAGTTTTCAGATGCATTGTTTAAGTTAGAGATAGTGTGCTCTAAACGGTTTTGAGTAGCACCAAGTTTAGAACGCTCACCAGAAACTTTTTCAATTGCATTATTGATAACTGTAATAGCTTTTGATGCATTTTCATGAGTAGAAATATCTAACGCTTTTTCAGATCCTTTAGCGTTTGTTCCATCAGTAACATCTTTTCCAGAAGTTAACTTAACTGTCTCTTCTTGTCCATCACGATTAACAAATGTTAATTCATTAGCACTACTGCTACTAATTCCTAATGCTTCAGAGCGCATATCGGAGACACTTAAATTTAATGATTGATTTTGGTTTGCACCAATTTGGAAGTTTAAAGAGCTAGCATCTGATTCCTTTGTTTCTGTATATTTTAAGTCTTTCGTAATTTCAAATGAAGCAGTATCATTTGCTGTGAAGGTAAAACTAATACCATGTTGATCATAAGCAATGGATGTAGTAGCAGCAGTATCGTTAGTTACAGTTTCAGTAGCTAATACATTATCGTCTTTATCCATTAAAGTAACTGTATAGCTACCACCAGCAGCATCTAGTCCAGAACCTTCAACTTTCACTTTAGTAAGACCTTCGATGTATCCATCATCTGTATTATCTACTGTAATACCTGCACCAAAACTACCATGTGTTCCTCCAGCAGCCTTTAAAGTATTACTAGTGAAATCAGACTTTGTAGCAACAGTGGCACCTGTAATATCAAACTCACTTTTTGTACCATCTGTATCATATGCAGAGAGGTTAATAGATATATCTGCACCGTCAGTCCACTTTCCAAGTTCAGCTCCACTGATTTTAAAGTCTAGACCGTTCGCTTTATATGAGTACGTATCAGTTCCCTCATCATATGCCATTTTATCAGCGTTAACAGCAAGTGTGTCGCCATCTGAATCTACTGCAGCAATATCTACAGTAAATGAATCTCCATCTCTAGTTACCTTTACAGTATTAGCTTCTGCTGCATCCATTTTAGCCCAATCAAATGAACCTACAGAACCTGAGATATCAATCTTATTTGCAGTACCAGAAGTTCCACCTTTTATTGTTGGTTGCTCGTCACCTGATAACCCATTCCATTGTGTTCCAATTGCAAAGTTAACCGCATTAGCACCATTATCAGCCTTTACTACAGTTTTGCTATCAGATAAATCACCATTCAATAATTTTTTCGTATTAAACTCAGTTGTATTACCAATACGGTTGATTTCAGAAGTTAATTGGTTCATCTCTTTTTGAATTTCGTTACGGTCAACAGCTACGTTAGTATCGTTCGCTGCTTGTGTAGCTAGCTCACGCATACGTTGCAAGATGTTGTGTGATTCTTGAAGAGCACCTTCAGTTGTTTGAATTAAAGAAATTGCATCTTGAGAGTTACGGCTTGCTTGGTCTAAACCACGTACTTGTGCACGCATTTTTTCAGAGATTGCTAGACCTGCAGCGTCATCCCCAGCTTTGTTAATACGAAGACCTGAAGATAATTTCTCCATTGATTTTGCATTGGCATTGTTGTTGATTCCCATCTGACGATAGTTGTTCAACGCAGAAATATTGTGGTTAATAATCATTTTTGTTTCCTCCTTGAAATGTTTGTTGTCCCACGTCCTTGTGGTTTTGTGTGATAAAATAAGCTGCTAGCGGCCGTCTAGCACGCTTATTTTATTTTACATTCTTTATATCGACAAGATTTGAGAGAATTTAACTGTTTTTCTTCATATTTTTTACTTGTTTTGAGAAACTTTCTAAGAATGATAACGGTGTTTGTGCTGCGATTTTGTTTTCTTGTTGAATGGCGAGGTATACTTCTTTCCGGTGAATATCAATGCTCTTTGGTGCATCGATGCCAATTTTGATTTGTTCACCATCGATGGCAAGAATTTTTATTTCAATATCATCACCGATACGAATGGCTTCATTGAGTTTTCTTGTTAACACAAGCATATTACCGCTCCTCTCCGATGGAGGATTTTTGTTGAAAAAGAGGATGCTTTGTATGATAGTTTCCTTCACTAACAACAATCTGTTTTCCACGTTTTTCTTTGCTGTTGATAATAATGGGACCTTGTAGGTTAATCGTTGTTTGTTCAAATGGTTCTTTTACAGTTAAAATCCCGAAAGTGGCGATATCTTCTTTGTTGCCAATCTTAAGCGCTTCTATAACACTATCTGGCAAGGCAAATTGATAAGTTGGGAAAAAGCTGAACGGATCGGCGACAAGGAAGGCTAATTCTGGGGTTGTAACCGATTGTAGGACGAAAAGAGTTGAGTCTTCACCGAGCTCTAACACGATATACTTTTTCTCGTCTTCAAAGCTTGGAATCCCCTGCTCAAATGTAATAATATGTTCAGGATTAATTTCTTTTTCACCATGATACTTCGTTTTAATAATCATCGTTTCACCTGTTCTTTCTTATTTCTTGTAATCAATATTGGCACCGACAATTGAAAAGGAAATAGATGATTTTTGCTTCAGATAAATTTCCGTTGATCCTAAATGGATATTAATCTGCGGTTGATTCGGTATGATATTAATTTCTGGGCTATTTTGGTTGACTTTTACATGGAATTCACCTGGGATATAGTTTATTTTCACACTGGAAGCGGATGATGGAACAAAGCCAATATTAAAATCACGTACAGGGTCTTGGCTATTTTGCTTGGCGATTTGTGGAATCATATTTTTCCCACCCTTCGCAAGATCCATCATCATATCTCCTTGTCTTGCCATTCTCGCCGTTGCTTGCAGTGCTTTTTGTTTTCCTTTCTCCGCCCATTCTTGTATCACACGGCTGACCGGCTTTAAGCCAGCTTCTGCGAATGCTTCGGATTGGTCGATATGAAGCTTGGCATCCTTTTGAATATATTGAATATCCGCTTGTGGTTGTTTTATCGTCATATCTGCCATTGGCTGGCGCATTTTAATCGTTGGCAGTTCGCTTTTTACTGCTAATTGAGCCGTCGTTGTCGAAATTTGGATACTAGGAAGTTGCATCCATTCATCCCCTTCCACATAATAGGTGATAGAAAAATAGCTATCTTACCAAGAAGATAGCCCGGAAAACGATTAACGCAAGAAGTCCATTAAAGTCGGTTGAATAATCCGTGCTCCTACCGCAAGAGCTGCTTGTTGGATCATTTCTTGTATTTTAAGGTTTGTGATCACTTCTTCAAAATCCACATCTTCATTTTCAGACAATGTTTGTTTTGCAATTACATCTTGTCTACTGAGCCTATCTGCAATTAACTCGACGCGATTATATCTGGCTCCAAGATCTGATCGTTCATTCACCACATTATCAATATGCCCCTCTATTTTACTTAGAAACGCATTAACATCACTTCCACTATTGCTTGGGACTTCAAGTACCTTCGCTAGGTCAGATATGTCTTTAAACAACTGAGAGGGAAAGACATTTTGCGGACGAATATTTACACTTATATTAATGCCTTTCATCACTTCAATTTCAAAGTCCTGTTCATTGCTTGAGATCGCATCTTTTGGGGAAATAACGATATCTGCTTGTTCTAAAGTTTTCGATTCATCGAGATTCTCATCCAATGTGATAGTTGGCTGTTTGTTACTGTCGAACTCAATTTTGAGTTCCTGATCCCCGTTCTTAAACACAAAAAACTCGTTTCCTCCAAATTCATCCGCACGATCAAAAGAATATTGTTTGTTTTGATAACTAATCACAAATTCAGATCTGCCGCTTGGAATCAAGTCTGAAAAAATGACTCGAGAAACAACGATGTTTCCGATTAAGTCATCTGGCACTGGAGGATCATCTGGACTACCTGGAGTGTATGTAACCGTCAGTGGTTCTGAGTCATTATCCACTGTGATTTGTTTATTCCCATTTTTAAAGACAAATTGACCATCTTGTTCACGATCAAATACATACTGTTCGTCTTGAAAATGAAGAATATATTCAGAACCTTTTCCTTGAGTGATACTAGATAGATCGGTAGTGGTAATAATGCTCAGATTTGATTCCTCTACTTCTGTTCCAGCACCATCCTTCATCAAAGGTAGTGTACTCGTTCGGTCAATGGTAAGTTGACCGCCATCCCCATTTTTATAGATCACCTCGCCACTTTCTTCATAAGCCTTGTAGAGCTCGCCCTCATAATAAACGGCAAATTCATTTTCTTTTCCCGGATCGATATCAGATAGATTTTTATTAGACATCACAATTTTTTCTGGCGATACACTTTCTCCTGTACTTAATGTTATATCCGATCTCTTTTTATTTATAGCAAGCTCTATATCTCCATTTTTAAATACATAGTCATCCTTTGATTCATACTCAAATGTATACAGGTTGCTTTCATAACGAATATGAAATTCAGATCCGTTGCTAGCGTCACTAGAGATAAAATCCGAAATACTTTTTTTAATATCTTTTATATCAATAGGCTTCTGACTTATATTTGTTCCATTAAAAATAAATTTGTTGTTTACTAACGTATTCCCAAGAGTTTCTAAATGCCCTTGAAGTTGCTTTACTTCTTCTGCAATTCCTTGCCGCTGACTTGAGGTGTACGTTTCATTTGATGCTTGTATCGTTAATTCTTTAATCCGCATCAATACTTGTGTTGTCTCGTCCAAAGCTGCATCTGTATTATCCATCCAGCTTGTGACTTCATTTAAATTACGTTGAAACTGCTCTGTTTCTGTTACTTGTGAACGATAGGCCATTCCTTTAATGGCTACAACAGGATCTTGCGAAGGACGGGTAATTTTTTTCCCAGAATTAATTTGGTCTAGAATTTCGGAATATTGTTTATAGTTATTACTAATATAGCTCAGATTGTTTCGTGCTAACATACCTTGAGTAACTCTCATGTATTTTCACCTACCTGCTTTATCTTCCGCCGACACCCATACCATTAATAATGCGATCCAGCATTTCATCAACCATCGTGATCTGTCTTGCGGCTGCATTATATGCATGTTGATATTGAATCATATTGACCATTTCTTCATCCAGGGATACAGATGACACGGATTCTCTTCTTGTCAGAACGGAATCTCTTAAAATGTTGGTATTATCTGTCATTTGATTTGCCTGAAGAGCTTGTACACCCATGTCGCCAATAAGGGACTGATAAAAACTTGTTACACTTGTATCAGTGCCCGCATAGTTTAACATCTCATCTTTTAAATTAGCGAGTGCTAACGCGTTAGCTCCGCTTCCAGAGTAAGACTCTCCTCCTTGCTCACCTGATGCTGCAATATTATCTACTGAACTTATAATATCTCGATGCAAGCTTATCGCTTTAGATGCACCAATGGAGGCTGGGTCACTTAAGTCAAAAAAAGTCTTACTTTCCTTTACCCCATTTTTCAATTCGGATAGACTCCAACCAGCTTGATGGATTTCATTAAACTTCTTTGCAAATGTAGTTGCCATTGCATCCAAGTTACTAATCATATCCGTATAGATTCCTTTTTCAGTTCCTCCAGTTTGATAACCATAAGCTTCTATATACGCTCGTAAACTTCCATTTGCATTGCCCAGATAGGTTTCAACATCAATGTTTACTTCGTTAGCCATGAACTGTCCATCTGCTTCCATTTCGACTAGTTTAACTCCTTTAACAGAGTTAGCATCATAGTCAATCTGAATTCCACTTACTTTATCATCCCTACTATTTACCAAAAGCAAATCATTTCCTGAGCCATCTTTCATAATGATTCCATTTTGGTCAGCAAGATAAATATCGTATTTTCCTACAGCAGAAGGCACCGATAATCCTCCTGAATCCTGCGGTTTCACAATGATATTGACATAAGAAGAAAGATCATCTACTAACAGATCTCTTTGATCATATAAGTCATTCGGAAGATAACCATGAACTTCTGTTGCCGCAATTTGCTGATTAATTTCATTAATTTGTCCAATAATAGTATTAACAGACTTTTGTGTCACATCTATTTCTGCACGATAATCTTCTCGAACCGCTGACAAACTATTAGAGAGATAATTGAATGTCTCTGCCACAGACTGCCCACTTTGCCTAACAACTGAACGTGTCCCAGAATCTTGCGGAGATACGGATAAATTTTGTAATGATTGCCAAAATTCATCTAATGTATTCGCCAATCCTTGTTCTGTTGGTTCGTTCATAATTACCTCTAATGAACTTAATGCTTGACTTTTTGTTTCCCAGTATCCGAGTTTATTATTTTCTCCACGATACTGACTATCAATAAAGCTGTCTCGTACCCTTTCGATTGCCCCTGCTTCCACACCTGTCCCTAATTGCCCAGGAATTTGCGGACGATTCAAACTAGGTGTTGGAAACGGTGTCGTTGTCTGAAAATCCACCCGTTGTCTCGTATATCCTGGTGTATTGGCATTTGCAACATTATGGCCAACTGTAGAGAGGGCCGTTTGTTGAGCGTACATCCCTCTTTTTGCCACTTCTAACCCATGAAATGTTGATACCATTGAAATTCCTCCATTTTATGCCTTTGAATCAAAAATTGAGCGTTTATCATCGCTGTATTCCTGTACAGTATTCGGACGATCATAATTAAACGAATCCATATTCGGTGAGAGCAAATCTAAAGAAAGATTTACAAATTGTAATGATTGCTCAAGCAACTGCTGATTTAACTCATTTTTTTGTTTTAGCGTTTTAATTTCTTTTTCTAAATCTACCTTTATCTTTTCCATAGAAATGCGATCAGTCTTAGGGGATTGTTCTATACAAAGAGAAAGTGTAATCGAGTTGGTTTCTACTCCTAGTTGGATTAAGTAATCCTTAGCCTTCTTTAGTAGGTCCTTTTCTATTTTTTGCAGGGCTAATATATGTTTTTTTTCATCCGCTATGACCGCGTTTAATTCTTGTATATTTCCCGTTTTAATCATTTCTGTTTTATGTTTGGCTAACACATTTACACTTTTGTATAGGGCTGTTAGCTTTTGTAGTGTTTGAATGATACTCTGAGCAGACAATGTTCAGCCCTCCCTTGGAATCATCAATTATTCCAAAACTCATACATTTTTTTTGCTACTTCTTTTGGATTGATTTCATATTCACCAGATTGAATTTTGTCT
This sequence comes from Robertmurraya dakarensis, assembly GCF_900156875.1. Taxonomy (GTDB): domain Bacteria; phylum Bacillota; class Bacilli; order Bacillales; family Cytobacillaceae; genus Robertmurraya; species Robertmurraya dakarensis. The sequence continues at coordinate 3,022,680 of NZ_LT707409.1, forward strand.
CTTAACTTCTCAACTTTTTCTTCGCGTTCTAATTCTAATGAATTTCCTTTTTGTAATTCTATCGCTTCAGAAGAAATTTCAAGTTTATCTCGTTTCGGTTCAGATTGAAGTTTATCTACCTTCTCCATCTGTTTATTATAAGGATTGATATTCATTCGACCAATATGATTAATTTTCACCCAGTTTCACCTCTTTGTACGTCTATTACGATCTAGTGTGCGCGATTTATCAATTTCTCGTCTTATTTATTTTTTATATCGGTTAAAAAATAAATAAGTAAAGAAAAAAATGTTTATTCCAAACAAAAACAGCATGAGTATATTATGAATACCATGCTCTTATAATTGATCTGCTATTATTTTATTACTTTTTGTTTTACGTATATATATTAATAAGCATCCCTTTAATTTCGCCAACCTTGCCTAAAATATCTAGGCTATTTTTTTCTTTATCTAGTACCGTATTGGTTAAATCAACGAGTGCCCTGTCGACTTCTTTTACTATTTTATAGATCTTCGTTCGGCCGCGGCGGTTAAAGCCTCTTTGTTCTTCTAGTCTCAATCCGTTTTGAACGGCTTCATCCATAAATTGTTTGACCATTTTTTTATATTTTCTAAGTTCATCAACGGTTTGATTTTCGGAAAGCTTCTTCCCTTGCTGCTCGATTTCACTGACAAGCTTCGTTAATTTCTCATGAACCATTGATTGACGATTCTTCCCTATTACTTCTTGAAACGAAATGCTTTCCGTTGGGATATTCTGCTTAGCTTTTACTTTATCAAGTCCAGCTTTACCAACCTTGCGTACGTCCATTTTGATGCCACCTTTTGGGTAAGTGTAAATTTATTTTACCATAGAAAAGAAAAAAGAAGAGAGAAGTACATGTTCTCTCTCCTCTACTATAGATTAGCCTTGTAATAATTGAAGAATACCTTGTGGCAATTGGTTCGCTTGAGCTAACATCGCTTGAGCAGATTGGTTCAAGATATTGTTCTTTGTGAAATCTGTCATTTCTTTCGCCATATCGACATCTCTAATACGTGATTCAGAAGATGTTAAGTTTTCATTTGTTACTTGTAAGTTATTGATTGTATGCTCTAAGCGATTTTGTAACGCCCCAAGAGAAGCTCTTTCGCCACTAATTCTTTCGATGGCTGTATCAAATACTTTAATTGCAGCAGAAGCTTTCTCAAATGAAGTCACATCGATAGAATATTCCACGAATCCTTCATTAATGCCATTAGAGACATTTTTAATTACATTGTATGCTGCACCTTCAATGATATCGCCATTTATATCTTTTATAGGCGTTCTTGGATCTGTTGTAGAAATTCCAATTTCCGGTGAACGAATATCATTCAATTCAACTGTCATAATTTGATGTTGGTTCGGTCCAATTTGTAAGTTGGATTTGAATACATCTCCATCACCAGCATTGGAAAGCATAATTTGCGGTAAAACAGACGTTTCATATCCAGGTCTTTGTTGTAATTTAATTTCATTTCCTGTTCCTGTAACTAAATACTTCTTACCTAACTCTGGATTTCTCTCAATCGCATTTCGTAGATTTTCTGCCTGTTCAGACAAACTGCTGCTATGACGCATTGCATAGCCAGTATTAACATCTTCATTATACTTCGTTGAATCATTAACTACATCTATTTCTACACCATCAATTGTAAAAGATTGGCCAACAATAGAACGTTCGATATTGAAGCTATATTCACCAGCAATTGCCGCAGTTAAATCTGTTTCTGGAGGAGTTAATGCACCAGGTCCATTTGCAATAGCTTCTAATGTTAAAGTAGTACCACTTCTTGTTACATTATAAGCAGAACCAAATTTCGCTTCAATAGCTTGCATGAGACTATCAGCTTGATTAATTGCATTTCCATCTACACTAAATTCTGAATCAGATGCTGTAGTTGCTCCAAGAACACCTTTAAAGTCTACCCCACCTAACTTCAATACCTCATTCTCTCTAAAGACATTCGTCACTTCAATGACATATTTAGCTTTTGAAGAAGCATCTCCTGGTGAAAGTTCGTTAAAGTATACAGTACCTTGTGTATTACCAATTCGTTCTATTGTCGGTGCAGTTCCAGTGGCTAGTCCTGTTTTTTCAGTTAATGTAATTTTGTTGTCAACTACATTAACTCCATACGTATCATCTAAATCTGAACTCTCAATCGCCCTTTTAATATTTTCTGCTTGTTCAGAAGGTGTACTACCCACATTAATTTGTCCAGCAGAGTTATCGGCACCTGTTGAAACGAATTCAAAAACTTGATTACCAATTGTAATCTGCTCACCTTTAATAAACATTTCTGAGATTTCTAGTGAATATACTCCAGCAGTTTCAGCTTTAACATTACTATCTGATAAAGTACTCCCAGCTTCTTGTCCAGAATTTTCAGTAAGTACTAATTTATCACCAGATATTGATGATCCAAATCTTGTACTTAAAATCGAATTTCCGTCAACCGCTGTTTTTAAAGATGTAAGTACTGTTGATAGATTTCCAGAGCTAATATCAAATTCACCGCTAGCAAGTGTACCTCCATTTTTCGCTGTGAAGGGTACACTTCCTACATAAACAGTATCCCCGTCTTGTAACCTAGAGAGGAACCCATCAGTAAGTTCAAATTCATAAACGCCTTGCTGTTCAGCCGAATATGCTGCCTCTTCAGTAACAGCAAGTGGTGTATTCACAGTCGAAGAAGAGGTCTTGCTTATGGCAGGCGCAACTGTTGATCCCGTTTTCTCTGTTAAAATGATTTTGGTAGGGTCTGTATCATCAATAGAGGCTGTATATTTTCCTCCGACTTCTCCTGATCCGGTGTTTGAATTTATATAAGTAACGAGAGCATCTGCCTGATCCTCTGGACTAGCATCTATTGAAGGGTTAATATTACCACTTCCGTCATTTGCAAATGTAATTGGTAATCCATCAATTGTTAAAGTATCACCATCGGCAAATAACGTTGAAACAATATAAGTATGCTCATCTTCGTGTATGTTTTCTAGTGTTACTGGACTGCCATTATGGACTAAATTAGGTTCAACTTCTGAACCGGTATTTTCTGTAAGGATTACTTTAGTATTATTGTTTGGATCAACTGAAGCTGTATACTTTTCTCCAACTTGTCCTGGTCCATTTGCTACTGAATTAATATGGTTAACGATAGCATTTGCTTGGTCCTGAGGCAAATCAGTGGTATTTACAACTCCAGTGCCATCATCTTCAAATGTAATCGATGTAAAACTATCGATTGTTAATGTATCACCATCACCTGCGGATAAAGTTGAAACGTCAAATGCATAGGCATCCATTGGTACATTTGATACTGTTTCCGCAGTAGTTATAGTAGAGTTTGTTGTTTTTTCGACAACTGGCGGTGTTAATGATAGAGATCCAGTATTTTGAGTAAGAATAATTTTAGTATCATCTAACGAATCAATTGAGGCTGTATATTTTTCCCCGATTTCACCTGTTGCTGTTTTTGAATTTATATACGTAACAAGAGCTTCGACCTGATCCTCTGGGCTAACATCTACTGAAGGGTCAATATTACCAGTACCACCATTTTCAAATGTAATTGGCAATCCATCAATGTTTAATGTATCACCATCGGCAAAAGCTTGAATACTTATTGAATATTTCCCTGGGACAAGCGTTTTACTTTCTACTATTTCAACAGCATTAAAACTTTCTGCTTTAACACTCTCTGTAAGTTCTGTATATTTCACTTCTCCTGTAGCCAATGCAACCCCAGCTTTGTTAACTTCCGGTGCAACTTTTGTAGATCCGCCATTTAAAAGTTTCTTGCTGTTAAACTCAGTCGCATTTCCAATCCGATTAATTTCTGATGTCAGTTGATCTACTTCTTTTTGGATTTCTTTACGATCTGATTCTGTGTTTGTGTCGTTTGCTGCTTGTACAGCTAGTTCACGCATACGGTGCAACATGCTGTGCACTTCTGTTAGAGCACCCTCTGCTGTTTGAATAAGAGAGATTCCGTCTAAAGAGTTTCTTTCTGCCATTTCTAAGCCGCGAATTTGAGCACGCATTTTTTCAGAGATGGCTAGACCTGCTGCATCATCTGCGGCACGATTAATTCTCATCCCTGAAGATAATTTTTCTAAATTTTTCCCTGTATTTGTTTGATTCATAGATAGATTTCGATACGCATTTAAGGCTTGAATATTATTATTAATTCTCATGTCTTCTTTTCTCCTATTCTATCGTTTGTATATGTTTTTCATAGGCAAGACTTTTTTGACGAAGAAGAAGATTGCCTGCTGGTTTTGCTGTTTTATGTTTTTTCAGTGATTCATTCCAAGATGCACTAATTTCATTTAAAATGTTCAATACTTCTTCGATAGCTGCAATATCTTTATTAATATTGGCTGCAATCACCTTTTCTGACATATAGTCATACAACGCATCGAGTTGGTCTGCGACAATGCCTGCGTTATAGTTTAACCCAGCATCTAAACGATAGATGATATCATGGGCTTTTTTTAATAATCGATTCGAATAAAAGTAATCTTTCTTTCTAATCGCTGATATCGCTTCTTCCAATGTATCTATACATGCTTCATACAGCAGTGCTGTAATTTCTTGCGGTGTTTTTTTAAATATCATTTCTTCCGTTAAGAAGTCGTACACAATATGTGCACCTCCATTTGGTTATCTGTTATTTTTATCGGAAAAAGTCGAAAAGTGTTTAGTAGTTTTTCTCGATTTCTTCGAGTAAAAGTAAAATTTCTGCCATGACCGAGTATAGTTGCGGAGGGATATTATCCCCTAAATCCATATCTAGCAAGTTGGCAACAAGGGAGGAATCCTCCTGCATGTGAATGTTGTTTTTCTTGGCCAACTCAATAATTTGCTGTGCAACCTGCCCTTTTCCCTGGGCGACAACAATCGGTGATTTACTAGATTCCTCGTCGTATTTAATAACTGCTGCAGAAGGGCCGTTTAGTTCTTTACGTCTTTTTTGATTATAAAAATTCGACACCATCATATTTTAAAATCCATTCCCTTCTCGGTAAATATTGGTCTAATTTCCTTTTGTTTAATGGATTCTGATTCCTGGTTTATGCCCTCGCTTGAACCTGCTTGAACTGGAGTCATCCTTGTAATGTGAATGCTGCCAACGTTATATCCGATATCCTTTAATCGTTCTTTTGCCAAACTCGCGATTGGTACCATTTTCTCTTTAAAGCCAGGTTTGTCATTTTTCACCGTAATAGATAGATTCCGATCTGTTGAAGAAAGCATGATACCTACATCACCAAGCTTTTTCGTTTCTAGTAAAAAGTAAAGGTTACAGTTTTCCCAATCAACCTGCTGTCCTTCATTTTGGGAATTCACGTAAACCTGTATATTTTCTGGATTCCCTCCTAATAACATCGGAAGGTTAAACAACATACTTTGCATTGTTCCTGAAGAGTCCGATTTGCTTAATAGCTGTTGTCCGGTCAGATTGTTTAGGGCTTGCTCAGCTTGTTGGGCAACACGAGTTCCAGCTTCTTCATTTTGAAGCTTCATCAACACAGCCTTTATATTATTTTGATGCTGTTGCTGCTCTTGCTGTGATTGATCTCCATTTTTAAAAACTAAAGAATTCGCTAATTCACTATCATGATTCAGCCCCATAGAGCGCACTGTTTCAAACATTTGGCGTGCAGATGGTTCTGTCATCGTGAAACCTCGTGCCGCATTTTCTAAAAGAGCTTGATTCCCCTTATTTTCAAGAGCTAAGCTTTCCTTCCCTACATAATGCATCACTTTTTGATCAGAAGGTTTGAAATTCATTTTATCGATAAGGTCTTTGACTTCTCCTACAATTTTGGATGCCTGCGAAAAATCACCTTTAGCTAGTAATTTTTTCGCGTCGGCTAATTGACTGCTTGCCTGAAGTAGTTCTCTTTCTGTCTTCATATCGGTAAAAAGCATCATATCGCTTTTTAAAATAGTATTATCCAGTTTGCTGATTGCCGTTTCTAACATCTGTTTTGCCTGCGGATAAGCATTCTGCTTATAAGTATCGATTATTCGTTTCACACTATCTAGATTTCTTGTAATCTCTCTTTTTAGCTCCCTGAACTCGCGAGTTACTTCTGCTAGTTTCTGCGTAATCTTGGTGACTAAAATATCCTTCGATTGAATTTGCAAAGACTGCAGCTGCTCATTTAGTTCATATTGGTTAACTGGGTTGGAATTTCCCTCACTTATTCTAGGCTCTGCTTTTGCAACGGTTTGCTGCAAGTCTGATAGTTCTCTAGATATATGCTGCCTCGCAGCCATTTCACGTCCTTTGTCGTTTAGCTGCTCCGCTTGCTCTATTGCCTTTTCTATTTTTCCAACATGGTCGAGATTAATATTTGGATTACTAGAAATCTCTTTTCTTACAAGATTCAATGCCTCATCCAGGTTCGCCTCTGATTGAAGTTGTTTTAAGGCCTGTTTGATCGTTTCACTTGGCAATTTTATTTGCGGCTGTTGAACTTCTTCCTGGTTCTCATTAACCTTTGGCTGCGGTTGATTAGTTATGTTTTGGGCCTGATTGACTTGCTTTTCAGGTTGGCTTACAGTACTTACCTCCTGATTGGAAGCTGGTTGCTTTAAGGATTGTTCCACCTGCTGCAGCATTTTAACCAATCGATCTCGACCTGCCTGATCTAACTGATTGGCTTGCTTAGCGGCCTTCTCTATATCCCTAGCAACCTCAGGTTTTATATTTTTATCATTAATAATTTGGTCATGTACTTTGGGCAAAACCTTTTTGATATCAGCTTCTGTTTGAAGCTGTTCGCGAATTTGTTTGATGGAATCTTTTAGTGTTACTTGCTGAGAATCCCTTTGGGCACTAGACTCCATCTTAGTAAGTTCGGTTTGAGCTTTAGTTAACACTTCTGTTAAACGTTCACGACCAGTTGTCTCTTTACCTGCCCTTTGCAGCACCTCTGCTTCACGCACTGCTTTATCGACACTTTTGGCCACTTCTGGGTTGATTTTTGGATTGTTAACGATTTGGTCGCGCACTTGGTCTGCTGCTTTTTGCAGCCTTGTCTCCTGTTGAACCGATTCTTTTACTTGTTTTACAAATTCGCTTGGTTTCGTTTCCGCAATAGATTTTCGTGATTCTGCCTGACTGAGTTCTACTTCCGCTTGGGTTAATGCCTGGACGAGTTTCTCTCGGCCCAATCCCTCTCGGCCTGCTTGTTGAAGTTGAACTGCTTCTCGTGCAGTTCTTTCCACTTTTTGTGCTACTTCCCGGTCTATTTTCGGATTATTAACGACTTGGTCACGCACTTGGTCTACTGCTTTTTGTAACTTTGGCTCCCGTTGGACAGCTTCTTTTACTTGCTTAATAGCTTCGCTCGGACGTAGTTCTGATGTAGATCGACGAGTTTCCGATTGACTAAGTTCAGCTTCTGCTTGCTTCAACGCCTGAACCAGTTTCTCTCGGCCTACTCCTTCTTTACCTACTTGTTGAAGCTGCACCGTTTCTCGCACAGCTCTTTCTACTTTTTGAGCTACTTCTCTATCAATTCTTGGGTTGTTAACCACTTGGTCGCGTATTTGCTCTACTGCTTTTTGTAACTTCGGTTCCTGTTGGACCGCTTCTTTTACTTGTTTCACTACTTCACTTGGTCGCGCTTCCGCATTAGCTCTTCGTGATTCTGCCTGACTAAGTTCTACTTCCGCTTGATTTAAGGCCTGGACGAGTTTCTCCCGGCCTGCTCCTTCTTTACTTACCTGTTGAAGCTGCACTTCCTCACGGACAGCTTTATCTACCTTTTGTGCTGTTTCACGATCTATTTTCGGATTGTTTAAAACTTGTTCACGAACTTGGTCTACTGCTTTTTGTAACTTCGGTTCCTGTTGGACTGCTTCTTTTACTTGTTTCATTACTTCACTTGGTCGCGCTTCTGCATTAGCTCTTCGTGATTCTGATTGACTAAGTTCGACTTCCGCTTGATTTAAGGCTTGAACGAGCTTTTCTCGGCCTGATCCTTCTCGACCCGCTTGTTGGAGTTGCACTGCTTCTCGCACAGCTCTTTCTACTTTTTGTGCTGTTTCACGATCTATTTTCGGATTGTTTAAAACTTGTTCACGAACTTGGTCTACTGCTTTTTGTAGCTTTGGTTCCTGTTGGACGCCTTCTTTTACTTGTTTCACTACTTCATTTGGTCGCGCTTCTGCATTAGCTCTTCGTGATTCCGCCTGACTGAGTTCTACTTCCGCTTGATTTAGGGCCTGGACTAGTTTCTCTCGGCCTGATCCCTCTTTACCTGCCTGTTGAAGCTGCACTGCTTCATGGACTGCTTTTTCTACTTTTTGTGCTGTTTCACGATCTATTTTCGGATTATTTACGACTTGTTCACGAACTTGGTCTACAGCTTTTTGTAGCTTTGGTTCTTGCTGAACCGTTTCTTTTACTTGTTTTACCACTTCGCTTGGGCGTGGTTCCACATTAGCTTTGCGCGACTCAACTTGAGTCTGTTCCACTTCTGCTTGATTTAAGGCCTGGACGAGTCTTTCACGACCGGCACTTTCTCGACCGATTTGTTGCAGCTGCACAGCTTCACGAACCGCTCTTTCTACCTTTTGTGCTACTTCACGATCCAGTTTTGGATTATTAACGACCTGCTCACGAACTTGCTCCACTGCTTTTTGCAAATTAGGTTCCTGTTTCACCGCTGCAATAACTTGCTTAACTGCCTCAGATTGTTTCGAAGTATTTAGTAGCTGCTTGTTTTCATTAAATCTATTAACATCATTCTCAATTTCTAACAGAGCTCGGCTTAGCACTTCCTTACCCGTTGTAATTCTTCCTTGTCTTAAAAGAGTGCTTGCTTCATTGATTGCCTTTTCGACCTGGCCAGTTTTTTCACTTGGAATTAGGTTATTCTTCAAAATCTCTGTTTGAACTTTTTCAATCGATTTTTGCAAGTTCGGATTGGTACGGACTTCGTTTATTAAGTTTTTTAACGACACTGTTTCACTGCTAGCTTTTACGTTGAATTGCTCACTTTTTTGAACTGGCTCTTTTGCTGCAATTTGTGTTTCTGCCGTTTTTAGAGCCTGAACCAGACGTTCTTTCCCAATTGATTGCAGTTTTTCTGCTTCGTAAGCAGCTTTTTCAATCTGCTTCACATGTTCACGATCTATTTTTGGATTGGCGATGATTTCATCCTTTACTTTTTGAATCGCCTTTTGTAAATCAGGCTCTTGTTCTACCATTTTTCGCACATTTGCAATAATCTCACCGTGTTTCTTATTTTCAATAACATGTTGTGAAGTCTGGGACTTCTCCTGACCTTTTTTCACTTCCACTACAGGAGTAGACACTGGTTCTTTCACGATCTTTTGTTTCGAAAACTCACTGACCGGTTCCTTACTAGGATCAAAGTTAGGATTCACTTCTTTTGCAATATTGGTTAGCACTTCATTCAAAGGCTTGCCGTGCAGAGCTTCATGAATGGAACGCAAATGGGTCTGGGTCACTTCCAGCCCCTTATTGACGAGTGCTTTGATAGTGTCATTCTTCGACTGCGTTGTTCCTTCAGCTTTTTCAAAAAAGGTCTTAAGCTCCTGGACAACCTCTTTTGAAAGAGGCTGCCCTTTGTCGAAAATTAACTTAACAGCTTGTTTCAGTTCAGGACTATCCCCTGCCGTTAAACCTACACTTTTAAAAACCTTCGCTTCACTGGAAACCGCTTGCTTCCCCTTTGGAGCTTCAGGAATAATTTCTTTTACAAGAGCCAGCTGTTCCTGCTTTCCTGTCACTTGTACAGTGGGGCGATCACCTGCAGGGACACCGCCTTCAAACTTCGCTTTGATTTCCCTGCCTCTTATTGAAATAAGTGCTTCGGAATCACTCAATTTTTCTTTTATTTGCGCTTTATAAACTTCCCCCTGCTTCAGTTCAATAGGGGCTTCATTTGATTGTATAGAAGGATTTATTTGATTTTGAACAGTAATTTGCATAAATCTCACTCCGACCGTATAGCATTCTGACTATTATATCGGTTGAAAAGTGTTTATCTTAATTCGTTTAGGGTAATTGCCCCATTGAAAAAATTTCCGCAAAAAAATACCATAGCTCTGAGCCATGGTACCATCAATCATTTCTTCCTCGATATTTCTCGTCAACTGCAAAATAAGTATTATTTTTTGATCTTTCTTCGATTTCTTTTTTCCATTCCACTTGCGCAGTATGAGCTTCCAATTCTTTTCTTAATTCCTCGGCACAGCCAGCACAAAGCTTTCCCGTTTGAATGACCTTCCCACACTTATCACACGGATAACCTAAGTTTGGAAACTGAGCAGTTTGCAAGCGTCCTTTTTTAATAAACTTTAAGATCAATTCCTCTTCCACTTCTGTCGCATCCACCACTTGCTGCATCGTTGCTGCACGGTTTTCTCTTTTTCTAATAAACTTGTAGACCTTTTCGTAAGCCTCTTCTTCTGCCTTCCAACACTTTTGACAGACATCGCGAAATTTATTTTTAACAAAAATGTCGCCGCAATTTGGGCAGCTTGTTATTTCATCCACCTTCAAAACTCCTCTCCAGCCAGTCTTGTTTGATTTCATTATAGCCTTATGCGAGAAAGGTTGAAAATGAATTTTTTAAGACAGATGCTATCACACGCTAGCAATCTATTATCTCAATGCTAGCAGCTGCTATCACTTAGCCTCGAGCCAGAGTTAGGGATGAAACCGATTGGGCCCCCTCCTCTTTTAATAGTTTTGCTGCATGTCTGAGGGTAGACCCTGTTGTGTAAATATCATCGATTAATAGAATTCTTTTATCGCTGAGGTCACTTCCAATACATCGAAACACCTGCTGCACATGTATTCGGTCATGTCGGGATTTCTTTGATTGTTTTTCGCTGTGAATTCGTTGAAGAAAATTTGTCGGTTGAAAGCCAGCCTCTACGATAAGACCTTCTGATTGGTTGAAGCCCCGCTCGTATTGGCGTTCTTTGCTTAGAGGAATCGGAACAAGAATGTCATAGTCGATTGTCTTGATTTTTTTGCGGATATTCTCCGAAAAAGCCTTAGCAATAATATAATCCCCACGGAATTTGTATTGAGAGATGACTTCTTTTAAAAAGTCATTGTAAACGTAGATAGAATGATTTTTTAAGAGAGCACTCTGCCACTCGGGATCCTCTTCCCAACGGACGCAATCGTAGCAGGTAGCACCAATGACGTATTGCGGGTCTAATTTTTCAAGTGGGCGGTCGCAGATTTTACAGGTTGGGCCTCCTACTAGAGTTAGCTGGTTTTCACAGCTTGAACATAAGTATGTCGGAACGGTTTTTGTAAAAAAGATCGACCAGCTGACTTCTGGGATTAGCCCACTGTGGCAGGATAAGCAGTAGTCACTCATACATCCACCAGCCCTTTCTCCACCGCTTCTTTATTCATTGATAAAATTTGTTTTCTAGCGCTAGTCATTGCTTCGGTTCTTCCAAAATGGAAAAAGGTAATGTTTCCCGTTGGATATTGCTTGCTGCGGCCAACCCTGCCGGCGATTTGCACGAGGGCGCTTTCGGTAAAAATTCGGTCTTCGGCACCGAGGACCGCGACATCTAAATTAGGAAACGTCACTCCCCTTTCTAAAATGGTTGTTGTAATGAGGATAGGGATTTCTTTGTTGCGCATCCTTTGAACTTTTTCTTTTCGCTGCGGATCTTCAGCGTGGACGGCTTCTATTTTTGGATGAAGCTTATGGAGTATGGGAAGGATGACTGGAATTAAGTCAATTTTCGGGATAAATAGGAGAGCTTGTGTTTGAGATTGAAGTCTTTGGTGCAGCCACTTCATAAGTATTTGCGGAAGTTTGCCGTTTTTGAGAGGCTTTTGCCATCTGCCGCACCATACAAATTCCGGAACGGGTAAAGGATGACGATGGAATCTTGCCGGGATCGTCACAAAGTTTCTTTTTCCAAGACGGCACTCTTTACGCCATTTCGGGTTTGGTGTAGCTGTAAGGTAGATCATGGATGACTGATCTTTGCGGGCATTTTTGACAGCGTATTGAAGGGTTTCATCGACTGAGTAAGGAAATGCATCGACTTCATCTAAAATAATCGTGTCGAACGCTTTGTAAAACCGAAGCAGCTGGTGGATCGTTGCGATCGTGAGAGGTGATTGCTTGTGGCGGTCTTCGGAACCTCCATAAAGAGAAGCAACCTGGATGTGTGGGAAGACGGCCTGCAATCTCGGTGTTAATTCAAGGACAACATCGGTCCGCGGTGTAGCAATACAGACTCTTTTTTGCTGCTGAAGTGCTCTTTCAATCCCTTCGAAAAGCACCTCAGTTTTTCCAGCACCGCATACGGCCCAGACCAGGAGTACCGAATCATTCGCAACCGATTCGCAAACACGGGTTGAGGCGGTTTGCTGTCCTTGGGATAGAGTGCCTGTCCAGGCGAGCTGTGAATTATTGGTACTAAAACTGTTTACTACGCTCCAGCTGCACAATGGTGTACAAGCACTCACACGGCCCATCATCAGACACCTTCGACAGTAGGTACAAGAAGTACCGCAGCGTGAACATGGGTAAGCCGCAAACCAATTTTGATCAGTATTTCCGCAACGTTCGCATTTCGCTTTTCCTTTTTGAAAAGTAATGCCCTTCCGATAGATAAGGCAGCCATTTTCGTAATGCTGGTGGATTTCATGGATCGAGTATGGGAGTTCATCTAGTGGGAGTTGTTTTCCAGTTAGCAGGTTTTGCAGGTCGTGATTGAAGGAGTAATCTTTGTTAATTGGCGGCTGGGGAATGGTTTCGATGTTTGAGATAGGGTAGGTGGGTTCTTGTTGATGAAGCAGTGGTTCAGGGACTAGCCTTTCGTTGATAATGGCAAATTTCAAGGAATACACCTCTTTTGTGGATGGTTTAGGAGCCGGATTACTTAGCAGCTAATCTGAACTAATTATATCATTCTTGTAATAGAATACTACCAAAAATAGGCTGCTCTCTAGTTAACTTTTTCAGATTTAGGAACTGAGCAAGCGCTCATGACCCCAATTTGATATTATGGGGTTAAAACCGTTCATTAGAATCTGCCTTATTGCCCAAACTGATGAAAATTTTAGTGAGTTGGTTCATTAGAAATCTTCTTAAGGACCATAAATCATATTTTCAACACTTATCGGGTCTTTAGAGCCTCCAAAAACCGGTAATTTCCTATTTCACTGGTAAACCATAACTTGGGGAGAAGAAACTACTTTCTCTCTAAATTCTGTATACCAGGAGAACTCTGCTAATTTTTATGAACCCAGCAAGCGCTCATGACCCCAATTTGTTATATCAGAGTTAAAACCGTTCATTAGAACCTGCCTAATGGCCCAACATGCGATAAATTTTCGTGATTCGGTTCAATAGAAATCCCCTTATCTCCCACAATACGTATTAATAGCACTATTCGGGCCTTTAGCCAATAAAAACATTGGCCTCGATACATAAAAAAGCCACCCGACCATAACAGCCAGATGGCAAAACCAAATCCTTATTTTTTCACCCAGCCCAATCCCATCGATCCTTCACCTAGATGGGTACCGATAACCGGACCAAAGTAGCTAATCATAAATTCCACATTCGGAAGCTTTCCCTCTAGCTCAGCTTTCCATTCCCGTGCTTCTTCCTCGCGATTCGCATGGATAATCACAGCTCGGTAAGCATCGCCGCTTTTTGCGTCTTCTTCCAACAGCTCAACAATGCGCTTCATCGCTTTTTTGCGTGTACGGATTTTTTCAAACGGAACAATGAGTTTATTTTCAAAGTGAAGCAGCGGTTTTACTTGCAGCAAGCTTCCGATTAGCGCCTGTGCACTTGAAAGGCGTCCTCCCCGCTGAAGATGAGATAAATCATCGACCATAAAATAAGCTGTAAGAGAATGCCTCATTTCTTCCAACCGGCCCATAATCTCTTCCAGCTCTTTGCCTGCAGCTGCCATTTCCGCAGCCTCCAGCACGTAAAAACCCTGAACCATCGCGCTAATTTCCGAATCAAACGGGATGACCTTGATTCCTTCCACCATATCGCCGGCCGATACAGCTCCTTGATAGGTGCCGCTAATTCCGCTTGACAGATGAATGCTAATCACCGCATCATAATCTTCCCTTAGCTTTTCGAATAGCGTAACGAACTGCCCAATCGATGGCTGGGAGGTGGTCGGAAGCTCTTTATCCTTTACCATTTCGTAGAAATCGCTTGCTTCAATATCGACTTCTTCCTGGTAGGTTTCATTCCCAAAAATGACGCTTAGCGGGATCATATGTATATTTAACTTTTCTCGCAATTCTTTCGGGATGTACGCGGTACTGTCCGTGACAACTGCCGTTTTCATATAGGGGTTACCATCCTTATCATTCATTTTTTCTACTATTTGTTTAAATTTATTTTATATGAAAACCATCAAAAATGCATGCTTCAAGCAGAATTAACAATATAATCATGTTGTAAACGCCAAAATGACCCTATGAAACCATAGAGTCACCGCTAAATATTTATTTAACTTACTTTTCTCTTTTCCAACCCACGACGCCTAATTTCCTTATCTAATAGCAGGATAAATTCTTTGTCTAAACCGAGACCAACGGCTTTATGATACGTTTCAACTAATGTAATATCCGATAGCATGAATAGTGAAGCTGTCATCATATCCCCCATATGTCATATGTCTTATATACTATCCATTTTATTAGAACCAGCGGCTTTGTAAAGTTATTCACCTCATTTGTCATAAGTTGTTCACGAATAAAAAAAAACACGCCGAAGCGTGTTTCTTATTTTACCTCTACCCAGCCATTCTTAATTGCGACAACAACGGCTTGAGTACGGTCGTTTACATTCATTTTTTGCAGGATGTTACTTACGTGGTTTTTAACCGTTTTTTCACTGATAAATAAAGCTTCGCCGATACCGCGGTTGCTTTTTCCATCAGCTAGAAGCTGAAGAACTTCACATTCACGGCGTGTTAATAAATGCAGCGGGCGTCGAATTTCAACCTGCTGTACATAGCTGCCGCTGCCAGCAGTTTCTTCAAGCGCCAATCTGCGATATTCTTTCACAAGATTATGCGTTACTTTCGGATGCAGGTAAGCTCCTCCGTCCGCAACCACTTTTACCGCTTCCACTAGCGCATCTGCGTCCATTTCTTTCAGCAGATAACCGCTGGCACCTGTTTTCAGCGCATGCTGAACATAGTTTTCATCATCATGTATCGATAAAATAATCACACGAGTCCCCGGATATTTTTCAATTAATTGACGAGTTGCTTCAACTCCATTGATATTTGGCATATTGATGTCCATGATTACCACATCTGGATTATGCTCTTCAACTAATGCAACTGCCTCGCTTCCGTCATCACCTTCAGCTACAACTTCAAAGGATTTTTCAAAATCAAGAATCCTTTTAACCCCTTCTCTAAACAACTGGTGGTCGTCAATAATAATAATCTTGGTAGTCATTGCTTCGCCTCCCTATGCCCTTCTACGTTTTCTGTTTGTTTGTTCGTATTATTTTTAGACTAGTATGGAACTTGAATAAGCACTACCGTTCCAGCGCCAATCTTTGAGTCAATCGCGATCTGGCCATCAAGTATATCTACTCTTTCCCGCATTCCGATGAGACCAAACGATTCGGCTTTTCTTTCATTCACATCAAAGCCCTTTCCGTCATCCTTGACGATGACAGTGACCTTTGAATCATTAATTTCAAGTCTTACCTTTATTTCCTTCGCATCGGCATGCTTTAAGGCATTTTGAACCGATTCCTGAACAAGCCGGAAAAGAGCGACCTCGTATTTGGAAGGAAGTCTTTTTATCTCCCCGATATTCGCAAAAGAAATTTTCGTACTATCATGATATTCTTCGATGGTTTGCAAATATTTTTTGAGGGTTGGAACTAATCCTAAATCATCAAGTGCCATTGGTCGCAAATCATAAATAATGCGTCGAACTTCATACAAGGCGCCGCGGACCATTTTCTTCAAGTTTCTTACTTCTGTAAATGCTTCCTTTGCCCCTTGCTCTTTGTAGACCCGTTCAATTAAATCAGAACGCATCATCACGTTCGCCATCATTTGAGCAGGGCCATCATGGATTTCCCTTGATAGACGTTTTCGTTCTTCCTCTTGCGCCTCGATGATCTTTAAGCCAAAGTCCTGCTTCATCTTGGCATCCTCAAGTGCTTCCCCAACCTGCTTTAGATCACTCATTAAATAATTCATGACAACAGAAATTTGAGAAACAAGATGCTCCGCTCGTTCAATTGTTTCTGTTAAGCCATTTAGCCTGCGCTCAATATCATCTCTGCGGTCACGCAGCTGTTTTTCCATTTGGCGCTTCATCGTAAGGTCCATCTGTAATTGATGAGCCCTTTCGTACGCCTCACGTACCTCTGCTTCTGTATAGTCTTTAAAATGCATGCTGACGACTGAAAGCCGCTTTCTTGCAAACTTGGATTGGGTTTCAAGCTTGTCCCCTTCATCAATAATTTGCGCGACCATATCTCTGACAGCTTTTAGTTCATCTGTCAGTGACTCATAATCCATTCTGCATTGTTCACCAATGCGAAATATTTCATCTTTGCTATTACCCACTGTCTCAACCATTTTATCTAAAATGAGATCCAGGGTTTTTGTATCAAGTTTTTTAGCCATATACATATTCCTCCAAGGGTCCAAAAAACCCTTTAGGTTTTTGTAAATATTTTAGCGTGAAAATAACAAAGATACTATATTCCGAGCTTGAAAAAACTTGAAATTCCTTGAAAAATCGTTAAAAAGTCCGAGATTATTCTACGGACTATGTCCTATATCCTAGTATTTACTTAGGATTCTTTTACTAACCAAACAGACCTATGCAAAACTTTATTTACAAAAACCTATTCTATTATACCATGACTAAAAGTTACCTATATTAAAGTTTCTTTACAAACGAATGATAATTTGAAGTAAGGTTATTGTCGAATTATAATGAAATTAGGGACTTTGTACGGTCATCCCACGATTCACTAAAATCTATTGTAAATAAATCTAAAATTTACCAAACGGAAAGGATATGTTTTTCATGCTGCCCCGCTACCATACAGTAAAAGGATACGGAGAACACGAAATTGTTATAGAAAAATCAAGATTCATCGCTCATGTAGACCGAGCTGAGACAGAAGAAGAGGCACAGGAGTTCATCCAAAACATAAAAAAGAAACATTGGAATGCCACACATAACTGCTCCGCTTATTTAATCGGAGAAACCGATGGAATTCAAAAAGCGAATGATGACGGTGAACCAAGCGGTACAGCCGGCGTTCCGATTTTAGAAGTTTTGAAAAAAAAGGGTCTAAAAGACACAGTGGTTGTCATAACCCGCTACTTCGGCGGAATAAAATTAGGAGCAGGCGGACTTATCCGTGCCTATGGAAAGGCAACCTCCGAAGGCATCAATGCCACTGGCGTTGTGGAAAGAAAGCTGATGAAGGTCATGCATACGAAGGTTGACTACACATGGCTCGGGAAACTGGAGAATGAATTGCGCTCTTCTGTGTACGCCATTAAAGAAATTCATTACTTGGACAATGTGGAAATTGAAACATTTGTCGAAGAAGAACAAACTCAGAACTTTACAGATTGGATGATCGAACTGACAAATGGACAATGTGAAATCACGGAAGGGGACGTGCTTTATTTAGAAGAAGATGCATAATACTGCGCTTTGCAGACCATTTTCTTCAATAATTCCCCTTCTGTTGTAAAACTTTCATTTTACGAGAGAGTAAAAAAATTGTAAAATGGTAGTTGGTTTATAGTTTACTAGTTTACAATCTATGACATTAATAGACTAATCTTTCTATAAAGGGGATTTTTTATGACAAATAATCGAGTCATGAAGAAAAGAAATCGAATTCGAAAAAGACGCAGACGCATATTTAAGTGGGTTTTACTGCCTTTTATGGTCTTGATCCTCAGTGGAACAGCCTATGGGGCATTTTTATACAGCAAAGCAGAATCCGTCATGGAGGATTCCTATCAGCCAGTTGAACGTGAGACAACGAGAGAAGTAGCAGTAGATCCCGTTGAGGATAGCACTTCTATTCTCTTTATCGGTGTTGATGATAGTGAAGTTCGTGATTATAACAGCAGCTCCCGCTCAGATGCACTGATGCTTGCTACATTAAATAAAGAAGAGAAATCAATTAAATTAGTCAGTATCCCCCGTGATTCCTACGTATTCGTACCGGAATTAGGGTATAAAGATAAAATCACACACGCACATGCAAATGGCGGTGTGAAATCAACCATTGAAACGGTTGAAGGATTTTTAGATATTCCTGTTGATTATTATGTGAAAATGAATTTTAATGCATTCATCGATGTAATTGATGCTTTAGGCGGCATCGAGGTCGAAGTTCCATACGCTTTAAATGAAAAGGACTCACAGGACCGTCATAACGCAATTAGACTGCAAGCAGGGCTTCAGGAGCTGAATGGCGAAGAAGCATTAGCATTGGCTCGTACGAGAATGAAGGATAATGATATTGAACGCGGAAAGCGTCAGCAAGAAATCATTAAGGCGATTATGAAAAAAGCGGTCAACGTACAGTCGTTATCGAAATACGATGACGTCATGGAAGCCGTCGGTGATAATATGTCAACGGATATTTCATTTAAGGAAATGAAATCATTTGTGAACTACGCAACTGCAGGAACAGGCTTGGACATCGAAACGATTACACTAGCCGGATACGATGATTATGTTGGCCCGAAATATGTTTATGCTCTAGACGAAGAAGCGCTTGATGAAACAAAGCAGAAGCTTCAGGTACACTTACAATTAATTGAGGAAACAGGTTCTGGAACAGAAACAAACGGGTATGTGAAAGAGGATTCAGAAGACGATAGCGTTAATTATTAAACTTAGCCATTTTTGGCTAAGTTTTTTTTGTGCAATACAGTAGTAGTCGGAACAGTTTGGCACGCACCTTATAAAAAACCACAAATAAAAAGGCTGACTCCATAAGGTCATAGAACCTTTTGAGTCAGCCTCTTTTGTTTATCTGTCTTTCGCTGCGGAATATCGTAATCCGCGCATGAATTTGAGTAATGGCTTATGGTCTTTTCCAACGAGACCAATTTTTTCAGCAAATATTTCGATTAAGACTACGAGCACCGCAACAAGGATTACCGCTCCCCAAATCTTTGCCTGTGAGAAAATGACTGCTACCAGCGCAAAGAACGCTGCGATTGCGTATATGATTAACACCGTCTGTCTGTGTGTAAAGCCTACCTTTAACAAGCAATGATGCAAATGCGACTTGTCTGGAGCCGAGATCGGCTGCTTGTTCACAATTCTGCGGATGATCGCAAATAATGTATCAGAAATTGGAACTCCGAGGATAATAACAGGGATAATTAACGAGATAAGTGTTAATTCCTTAAACCCTAGGAGTGACAACACCGAGATCATAAAGCCTAAGAACAACGCCCCCGTGTCTCCCATAAAAATCTTTGCCGGGTGGAAATTATAGAGCAAGAATCCAAGTGTACTTGCGAATACAATCGCTCCCATCACAGAGACAAATCCATATCCCATAAACATCGCCATTCCAGAAATGGCGATTAACGCGATGGATGAAACCCCGGCTGCAAGTCCGTCAAGTCCATCAATCAGGTTGATGGCATTTGTGATGCCGACAATCCAAAGTATGGTAATTGGAATCTCAAGGAAACCAAAGTTAATTTGACCGAAAAAAGGAACGTCAATGAATTCAAGCTGAATGCCACCAAGTATGACGACAACAGCAGCTGCAATTAATTGACCGCCAAATTTTACTTTGGCCGATAATTCCATCATATCGTCCAGAATTCCAGTTATGATGATAATCGTGCTTCCAATCATGATGGCCATGGCATATTCTGAATATTGACCCCAATCCCAGATCATGAATCCAATTAAGAAACTGATGAAGATCGCGAGCCCGCCAAGTCTCGGCATGATTTTTTGGTGTACTTTACGTTGGTTCGGTTTATCTGTTGCGCCTATTTTAAAGGCTAATTTTTTTACTAAAGGAGTTATCAGGATGGAACTTATAAAGCAAATCAATAAGGTCAAGTAGAACATGAAGACCCTCCTTAGATTATATCTTGCCAAAAAGTAATGATTGTTAAACAGTACATTGGCTGATTCCAAAATTACAGTATTTCATGAATTTTTTAACATTTGTGATCTTCAAATCTTGTATCCTACCAAATTTAGATATATACAAGTACCACGAGGATTATAACATAGTAACCCAAACTTGAGAATACTATTTTTATCGAAAAAGCTCAGATTTTCGACAATTCCTCCATTAACATAATTTATAATCTCATATTCTTGCAAATTTTGATATAATAGATTCTACCTTAATATTTACAAAGTTTAGGAGGTAGAAATTTAATGAAAAAGAAATTGCTTACTGGTTTTTTAACCGCGTTAGTTTTAATATCACTCATCTCCATCCCGAAGATTTCCGCTGCAAGTGAAACAGTGATTGCGAGTGTTGAATGGGTTATGACCGAGCTTAACCCGCTCCAGGACAAGGTCGAGGAATTGGAAAACCGAGTAGAACAGCTGGAAAAACAAGTCATTGAACTAAAGAAAGGAAATTAATTCAATGAATAAATGTATGTATCGTAAAACCTCCCTTGCAGCTGTTTTAGCCATTTTGTTATTGTTCCCATTTGGACAAGCGGACGCTTCTGGGACAACTTTATCGAATCCTGTCACATATAAGACGGAAGTTAAGGTCAAATTGTTACCTACAAATACATTTTCATTAAAAATTAATGGGCTGTATGAAATCGTCAATCTTGATAATAATACGATTATTCCCTATTCATTTTTGTCCGTAACCCAAAAAGATGGTGCTTTACAAATTTTAACAGCATCAGAAAGCTTCACTTCTGTAAAAGGGATCGATATTAACGAAATCCAATACAGTGCCGACAATGATGTCGAAGTGACCGGCATCAATACGGCACAAGGTGTGAAGCCTGTTAAATACAGAGGTTCGATGGAAATTCGACCTGGCAGCGGAAGCACCCCGCCTACCCTTTTTAATATCCTCGACATGGAAGATTATTTAAAAGGGGTTGTACCAAGTGAAATGCCTGCAAGCTGGCATCTAGAAGCCTTAAAGGCGCAATCAGTTGCAGCCCGCAGCTATGCACATACGCAAATTCAAAGCAACAAAGCGAAAGGCTATTTAGAAATGACTGTGAGCAACCAAGTGTATGGTGGAAAGTCAAGTGAGCACGCAAATTCCAATAAGGCGATTGAAGCGACTGCCGGCATTTTTGCAACTTATAATAATGTGCCAATTAACGCCGTTTTCCATTCAAGCTCAGGCGGCCACACGGAAAATAGTGAAAATGTTTGGAGCAGCGCCGTGCCATACATCAAAGCTGTCCCAGATCCATATGATGTAAATACAAGTCA
Source organism: Robertmurraya dakarensis (assembly GCF_900156875.1). Lineage (GTDB taxonomy): Bacteria > Bacillota > Bacilli > Bacillales > Cytobacillaceae > Robertmurraya > Robertmurraya dakarensis. The sequence continues at coordinate 3,044,198 of NZ_LT707409.1, forward strand.
CTACGGATGGAGTACGACCGCTAATGCAGATACTATAAAAAAGAGCCTCGGCTTAAATGCCGATCAGATGCTTCTTGGGTTAGAGGTTACAAAGAGAGGACCTAGCAGCGCCGTTCAGCAGATGCAGGCAAGCATTTATAATCGCAGTACGGATTCTATTACGAAGATGGACTTGCTGCCAAAGTATGCGACTACGCCGGACCGATTCCGTTCGATTTTTGGAACTTCTTTAAAGAGCATTAAATTTGATGTTTCGGTGGATTCTTCACATAAAATTCGTTTAGCTAATGGCAAGGATGAAAGCACATCCTATTTGACAGGTTATAAAATCAAAGACGCTTCTGGGAAAGAAGTTACTGTTGAGGATTTGAATCTGCCTGTTAAAACGGCCAGCAGTTCAAAGCTTGTGCCAACTGGTCCAAAGACGTTTACCTTTAGCGGCGATGGCTGGGGTCATCTTCTAGGGATGAGTCAGTGGGGAGCTAAAGGCATGGCTGAATCTGGACATAGCTATGATCAGATTTTGAAGCATTATTATACTGGGATTGAAGTTAAAAAGATGAATTAGATTTGAGGAAAAGCTGTCGACGGGTGGTCGGCGGCTTTTTTGTGTGTGACTGGCAGTCTTAAGGACCGTTTGAGCAAGGAAAAGTTGATTTCGGGCTTTTAGAAGAAGTCTTATGACCCGTTTTTAGGAAAAAGACAACAATGTTGTCCTATAGAAGATGGCTTATGTCCCATTTTCAATAAAAAACGCCCTTAGAGGTCCTTTAGACTTGTCTTTTCACCAAAAAAAGGAGCCCTCCCAAAAGACTCCTTCCTTCTTCCTACTATTATTTAACCTGCAATGTCCGGTAAATGAACGCGGAGAACTGCGAACGCTTCGTTGGGCTTTCCGGCATGAAGCTGCCGTTGCTGCCGGTTGCGATTCCGTGCTGGCTGATGATCTTGATTGCATCATAGCCATCAAGGTCAGGATTTACATCACGATAATCTGCAACTTCCACATCTGTCTCTTCTAATTCAAAAGCTCGCTGCAGTACCATTGCCATGTGGCGGCGCTTCATCGGTTCATTCGGCAAGAAGCTGCCGTTGCTGCCATTGAAAATTCCATGCTCGTACACGGTCATAATTTCCGCCATTCCTGGATGACTCTTACTAACATCCTTAAACACAGAAGGGCTGTCCGATAACGGCAGATCTAACGCCTTAATAATCATCGATGCCGCTTGATAGCGCGTGATCGATCTTTCCGGGTAAAAAAGCCCTACATCCGGGTAGCCTTTAATAATCCCGTTGTCTGATAGATTCATAATTTCCTTGTAAGCCCAATAGTCAGGCTGAACATCCTCAAAAACAACCGGCTCTGATGCTGACACGTCACCGATTTCTTTCTCGAGCTTCGCGATTCTCTCATCTAAATCCGCTGTATCTTTAGATAGACTCTTAACTTCTTCATCTACCCACTCTACTGAAGCGGCCTCCAATGGAGCCTCGGCCGTTGTTTCTTTTTCAATAGAAGAACATGATGCTAGCACCAATGAACAGCAGACAAAAAAGAATCCTTTCTTCCACATCTTCATAGTAGTTCTACCCCCGTTTTCTTCCTCTTCCCAATGACAATATCTTTTGAATCTCTTTTATGCGTAATAGATATGCTCCGATTATAAACCCTGATCCGATTATGAGCAATCCTGCTAATAGATTCAAAATCGACGACGAAAGCGTCAACGTGCTTGCGACAGCTAGTCCCAAGCCTGCTAGCAAAGCTGCTAAAATAAATTGCTTGAGCAAATTAATTTTACTATCCAATTTCAACTTCAGCGACCTTCTCGCCGCAAACATCAAGATGATTAATTGAAAATAAGCACTGATCGTTGTTCCCCACGCAATCGACGCAGCCCCATATCCATCAATAAAGACGACGACAATGAGGATATTCAATCCAAACACCGCCAGCACACCGCTGATGACCGGAAGCACCGCCCGTTCCATTGCATAAAAGAACCGTGTCACATAGAGGTTAGCTGCGTGAGCAAACATCCCAAATACGAAAATTTCCAACAGTCCGCTTGTGATGATCGACGACTCACGATCAAATGTCCCATATTCAAAAATCACCGTCACGATATCTTCTGAGTAAAAGTAGAGGAATACCGTTGACGGAATCATGAGAAACAGTAAATATTGGATGCCATCGCCATACATTTTTGAAAGCTCCTGCTGCTTTCCCTCTGAAATTTTTCGAGCAATCAGCGGGTAAATGACGGTTGTTACAGCAGACATCAATATCGATTGCGGCAGCTGCACCAATTTGGAAGCATAATTGAGGGCCGCAATATACCCTGCTTCAAGCGAGGATGCAAACACCCGATGCACCAAAAAGTAAAATTGCAGCGTGGCTCCGCCTAGCAGAATCGGAATCGCAATTTTTAAGAAGCGAAACAGATGATCCTTTTTTTCCATATAAAAACGAAAACGGAATGCCGAAATCCCGATTTTCCGTAAATTCACAACCAGCATCAAAATCATCACAACGGCCCCGATGAGAGCTCCCCATCCGTATGCATGTTCGTGCAGGATCGGGAACAAAACTAGGGCTATAAGTACAAATAGAAGATTATTCATAAGCGGCGCTGTCGCGGTGATTTGGAAACGGTCGTTGACATTCAGAATCCCCGAATAAAACATCGAGAGAATCAGCAAGAGTGTCGCTGGAGCCATGATTCTAAACAAGCTCCCTGTGACTTCCACTTCCTCAGGATTTAAGCCCATGAAAAACAGCTCGATCCAAAAGTCTGGAAATAGAAAAAACGCTGCGCTGATCAGCGAGAACAGGATTAACGTATACGTAAAAATAACTTCTCTGATTTGCGTTTGCACGAGCGGGTTGCCCGCTTTATTAAAAACGCTGATAAAGGCGGTTGTAATCGCACCGCCGGCAACAATATATAAGAAATTTGGAATCGTATAGGCCGTAATGACACTATCCGCCAAAAATGAAGTTCCAAAATGATAGCCGATGACGACTTCGCGGACAAAGCCGAAAAAGCGGGAAATTAAATTAATAACGGCTACGGCACCAATGATTTTTAAAAGCTTATTTGTATTCATTGCGACCCAGCCTTCCTATAAAGGGTATCAGACCTGCTGATCAATAAAGTTTTTGATGATCGAAAGGATTTCCTTCTTCCCGCTTCGGTACGGAATAGGCTCGAAGGTTTTTACCTTCTCGAGAACATCCCCTAAATCTTCACCATCCGACCACGACAAGATATGGCCAGATGCCACAAATTGACGGACGATTTCGATTTGATGGTCATCATTATGCTCGTTATACTTCATCAGTCTTGGTACAGCGATCACTTTCTTGCCCATTTTAACCCCAAGCGTAATCGACCCGGTACCGCCATGGGTGATGATGAAACTCGCCTCATCATACAATTTTGTCATTTCTTCATAGGTAGTGAATTTCATAAATTCCATCAGCGGCGTGCGGTATTTTGTATGCCCCGCCTGCACCATGACTTCTTCATTAATATTCCCATTCTGAATCTGGTTTTCGATTTCCTTTAACAACCGGTTAAAAGGGAGTTCATGAGTTCCTAACACGACAAATATCAATAGATTGAACCTCCATAAACAGCGTTAGGATAATGCTTCAGCATTCCCTCCCACTGTACAATAAAAAGATCAGCAATTGGATAAATCATCTTCCCCGAAATCGTAGGTGTCGATGTTTTCGCAAAGCTTTCGATGAAGATCACTTTTTTTCGAAAAAGCTTGGCAATATAGCACATCGGTACCGCGGTATGGGCCCCCGTTGAGACAATCACGTCCGGCTTTTCACGCAGAAAAATGAACAGTGATTTGAACACATTGTAGCTGAATTTAAAAATGTATTTAAATGGGTAATTCCGTGCCCCATACACTAAAAAAGACATATTGTACTGTTTTTGCAATTCCTTTGTGATCACAGAGTTTTCCGTGACAATATGGTAGTCGTATTCCTTAAACAAAGGCTCCAGCTGAAGAAGCTGCGTTAAGTGGCCACCTAAAGAAGATATAAACAGTACTTTTTTTCTTTTTTTATTTTTCATCAAGTCCTACCCTCCAGTAGGAAAATAGACGTCCATAACCCGATTAAGCATCCGTTCCTGGTCGTTTTCCTCTGCTTTATTTTCCCCATTCTTTATGAACATTTCTCTATCTTCCGCAGAAGTAAGTAAATGCAGTATCCCTTCTTCAAGCGCCTGTGAATTCTTCGGCGGAACTAACCTGCCAGCTCCATCTGCGAGCAGATACTTTAACCCGCCGACATCACTTCCCACAACCGGCGTACCGCAAGACATCGCTTCAAGCGCAACCAGCCCGAAACCTTCAATATGGGAAGGCAGTACAAACACTTCTGCTGCCGCCATCCAGTTCGCAATCTCTCGCTGGTCTTTCACTCCTAAAAAGGTCACATGGGATTCTATGTTTAATGAGTGTATCTTATTTTCTAGTTCTTGTTTAAAGGCACCATCGTTGCTTGGTCCGATCAAATACAAATGAACATTAGGTTCCACACTGACTATGCCCGGCAACGCATCTGCCAATTCTAGCAGACCTTTCTGCTTGATCAAATTGCCAACAAATAGAATCGGCTTCGTGTTTCCTTCCAAACGGCATGCCTTTTTTGCCTCTTCCTTTGCAACAGGCTTAAATACCTTTCGATTCACACCCATATTAATAATAGAAAGTTTTTCGGCAGGCACTTCAAACTCTTTTAAAATTGTATCATACAGTTCTTGCCCAACGGCAATAACATGGTCAGCTTCATGAAGAATTTTTTTCGTCAAGTTAAAAATTTTCGTACTTTTCCGCGCCATCTTATCAATATCGCCGCCATGAGCGGTCACAATCAAGCGTGTTCCAAACCATTTTTTAAAATAATACCCTAATAACCCGCTTGGAAACACATAATGAGCATGAACGACATCATATTTTTTCCCGCTTGTGATGAACTTTTTCAGCGTCTGTAAAAACCATCGCGAATATTTTTTCAGCACGTTCACTTTGCCGGACTTTGGATTCGTAATTCCAGCCACATCAACCGTCAAGTCCCTCTCCCGTAAGGCCTCAACCTGGTTCTTAACGAAGACGCCAAAGCTTTTATGCTCATCTGTAGGATACATATTGGTTATCACTAACACATTTTTACGACTCATATTTCCCACCTAACATAAGGGCTTGCCGTATTTGCTGTATGCCTGCTTCAGCCTCTTCTTGCTGTTGCATCGATATCGCAGCAATCTCTTCCTGCTCCCTCATCCAGTTTTCTTTATATTTCTCAACAATAGCATCCAGCAGATGTGGATGTTCATGAAGATCCTGAATATCAACAAAGCCTTGTTCTCTATCAATTTTTTTCAAAAAATCTTTCACTTTCTGGTGATAGCCAATTCCAATAACCGGCGTTTTCGCCGCTACAGCCAATATTAATGAATGAAGTCGAGTTCCTATCAGAATATCCTGTTTTTGGCAAATTGAAACAAGCTCTGGAGGATGAAGGTTATCCTTCAGGATCGTAACATGGTCACGATGCTTCATTACTTCAAAAATCTCCTCTGTCACTTTGACATCTTGAGGAAATTTAGTAGAAAAGAACGTGACATTTACACCGTGCTTTTCAATCAACACATCAAGATTAGCCGCCATTCCATTTACATAGTTACGGTAGATAGCCTCGTCGCTCGTCGGCCAATAATCTTTGCTGAAATAAGGAACTGCGGTCACACCAATATTTTTCACAGAGGATGTAGGCTGCCGATCAACCTGTTTGCCCAGCTGAAAAGCTGGATCTGCTATCACATGTACGGGCTTTGTTACCCCGATTGACTCTAGCAGCTCCTTCGACTTTGTATCGCGGACCGATACACTTTCAGCGCTTGAAATCATTTTTTTAATCAGAAAAGTACCCGGCTTGGTCGTGATCGGCCCTGCCCCAACTCCGTAAATAATCACCTTGCAGCCTGTTAAACGCCCCAGCATGGCATGTGACGAATACAGGGGAGCATCGCGCTTGTACATATCCATGAGAAGACCTCCGCCGCCGATGATAAGAAGATTGAGGCCGGAAATAATCTTTCGGTTATGCGCGATTGTCGCCATCATGGACTTCAGGAGCGAGCCCCGCTTATGCAGGAGCTTCACTGTCTGCAGGCCGTATCTGCTTTTTGTATTGTCGGGGTTATTGCTGAAAATGACGATATCATCTGAATTAATACCCAGCTCATCCACCAGCTGCGTCAAGATCCCTTGCAGAATGGCTTCGTCTCCATTGTTATCATGCCCGTAGTTCCCAATAATTCCAATTTTCATTGACATACACCTTATTATCGTTGTTCACCAAAAAGTGACAGACTTCTTTTTTATTCGTTTTATTTCCCGAAAAATAAATGAGTTGCCCCTCGACAATATCTACTTATTTTCGCATAAAACATTATACCAAATTTTACTGAAAGAAGAAAAACAAAGAACGACTGTTTTTGGTTCAGCCGTTCTTTACTCTCATTCACTGTAGTAATTTTTGATCCCTCTAAAAATGGCTTCCGCATATAGTTCTTGATAAGTAGCAGAGGTCAGCTTAGAAAGATCCTCCGAATTTGTAATAAAACCAAGCTCGACTAACACACTTGGGATGTATTGATTTCGAATGACGTAAAACTCATTATCTTTGATGCCCCGGTCATTCGTACCCACTAGCTCAATGATTTGTTTTTGAATTTCTTCTGCAAGATTACGGCTTTCAACGCCGTTATCATTTTCAGAAGTATCGTAATACGTTTCTGTACCTTGCGCCGACGAGCCCGCTGCATTTACATGGATGCTCACAAATAGCTCAGCATAATGTTCCTTTGTAATATCCACACGGTCTTGAAGGCTTGGGAACGAATCGTCCGATCTTGTCATGACTACCTTAGCGCCGCTATTTTCAAGCTTCTGCTGCACGAGCTTAGCTACATTAATCACGATGTCCTTTTCATAGATGTTTCCATAAAGAGTCCCAGGATCTTTCCCGCCGTGACCTGCATCAACAACAATGATTCGATCCTTTAACGCATCACCTTTAAGATTTTTTAGCTTCAAATAAGCTTTATGAACATAGCCAATTCCGTTATTGTGACCGATCTTTGCCCAGTTATTCGTAATGCTGTATACCGTAACCTCTGCCCCTAGACCAAGCTTTCCTAGGATAGCTGCATCCGCATTTCCTTCAGCACGCACATTTAGTGAGTTTGCTGTAACCGTTCCAGTAGCGATTGCTTCTCCCAGCTGTGGAGCTGGTTCTGGCGCTGGCTCAGGAGTTGGTTCTTCGACTGGCTCTTCAACCGGTTCCTCAACTGGCTCTTCAGTTGATTCCTCGTCCTCCTCTGGTGCAGGTGCTGGCTCCTCAGCTGATTCTTTGTCATCTTCTGGAGCAGGAACTGGTTCCGGAGTTGGTGTTGGTTCTGGTTCAGGCACTGGTTCCGGCTCTGGAACAGGCTCTGGCGTTGGCTCCGGTTTTGGCTCCGGTGCCGGCGCTGGGTCATTCTCAGTTCCTTCTGGAGGAACTCTGAATTCATCTTCTAATACCCGGCTGATAAAGACAGAGAACTGCGCCCTCGTAATTTTATCATTTGGTTTAAAGTAATTTCCGCTGCCGTTCGAAATCCCATTATAATACAAAGTATTAATATAAGATGCCGCCCAGAAGCCTTGATTAATATCTCGAAAAACGATGTCCTTTTCCTGTGCTGCTGCGAGATCAAGACCAAACGCTACCGTAAGAATTTTACTCATTTGCGCTCTTGTCAAGTAGTTCTCCGGCTTAAAGTTACCATCCTCGTAGCCGCTAATAATGCCTAGTTCGTTGGCAGCTGCAATCCATTCTGACGCCCAATGATCACTTGGTACATCTTTAAATTTAGACTCTTTCACTTTCATGTCCGGGTCGCCCAATGCGATCATGATCATTTTGGCAGCCTGCGCCCTTGTTACACTATTGTTCGGACGGAACAGCTGTCCATTTTTCACTTCATAGCCATTGATGATCTCTTGTTTATGTAAAAATTCAATTTCTGACTTAGCCCAAAACGAGTCTGGTACATCTCCAAATACATTCTTGCTGGCAGCAAATGCCGAAATCGAAAATGATGATAGTATCAAGCCCATCACAACAAGACAAACAACCCCATATAATTTGACACCTTTCAACATATTGGTCCTCCTTTCTACAATAATTGTTCCCTACTAGTCTACCAAAATTTTGTGGTTCCGACCATAATTCGGTAAAACTTTACACGACTGTAATTTAATTTAGGACTAAAGACTATATTTTTAGGGAATCTTGTAAAAAATTTGGTTAAAAGGATTTGTGATGGTAGAATATTTTAATAGATTACCAATATCCAATATTTTGAATTCAGGTGTGTTTTATGAGAAAAAAGTATTACTATTTTTTGCTGTTTTTGGCGTGTCTCCTTCCATTTATTGGTGAAGGAAAAGCAGCTGCAAATGAGGGCGGGCCACTCCTTGAAGGGGTCGCAGAAAAGATTCCGATCTATGATAATAGCTCAGGATCTCTTGTAAAAGTAGGAGAATTGGTCAAAGGAGAAGTGTACCAGTCCCTTCGTCCTTTTGGAACAAACTGGTATGAAATCACTTTTGGAAATTCTACAGGCTATGTTCCTAGTAAAGATGTCAAAGAGGTTACAACCGCTGAGCTCCGCAATGAAAAAACGATTGAGGTGTTGTCGGGAGAAAGCATTAAAGCGCAGGCGGATTTGATCGTTTATGACAACAGCACAGGAAGCCTTATTCCATTTGCTGTGATTTCTAAAGATGTGCAGTACCCAATCATTTCACCTTATGGCAACTGGTATAAGATTGATATGGCCGGCAGAATTGGCTTTGTCCATAAAAATGATACCTTGTTTTTCGGAAAGCCCGAAGAGAAGCCTCCTGCCTCACAAGGAAAGGTACTTGAGATTGTATCCGACCGGGCAGAGGTATACGACAATCGTACAGGTGCGCTGGTGAAGGTCGGGGAGCTTTTTAAAGGACAAACGTTCCGGCTGCTTCGGCCATTTGGTGAGAATTGGTGGGAAATCTCGTTCGGTGATGCAAAGGGCTATATTGCTAAAGTGAAAGCGAAAGAGGCGCCCGGATCTTCCATTATTGCGGAGAACAAGTACTATGCCCCGCTTGGCGATGTCGTTAAGATCACAACCGACACAACGGTCGTTGATAACAGCACAGGCTCTCTTCTTCCTTTTGCAAAAATAACAAGTGGTACCTCTTATCCAATATTAAGCGTCTATGGCAATTGGTATCGAATTGATGTCGCAGGCAAGATCGGCTATATTCATAAAAATAATACCGTGAAGCTTCCTAATAAAATTGCTGCCACAAACGCGAAGAAAGTTCCCGTACTGATGTATCATCATCTTTTACAAAAAAGAGAGAACATTTTTCCGAACAATAATGTTATTTTGAATGTGGAAAATTTCGCAGAGCAGATGAATTACTTATCGCGTTACGGATATCAGACGATTTCGCTGGCGGATATGGAGAATTATTTAAAGGGACGAATTAAGCTGAAGGATAAAACGGTCTTAATTACGTTTGATGACGGTCTGAAAACGAATCATTTTTATGCTTTGCCGATTCTAAAACAATATGGATTCCAAGCCGGCGCCTTTATCATTACGGATAGAATTACGCCGAGTCCTTCTCATTTTATTGCTAGCAGGTCGCAAAGTTTAAGCGAACCAGAAATCAATGAAATGAAAAGTCATTTTCAAATCGGAAGCCATACAGCCGCACTGCATCAGTTACAAGGATACACTTCTTATGTGTTAACGAAAACCGAAGATGAAGTGCTTAGTGATTTTGTTCGCAGCAAACAGTTTGTGAATACAGGCTATTTTTGCTACCCATTTGGTCAATACAGCGAGAAAACGATAGGTCTTCTGAAAAAGGCCGGCTACACATCTGCCTATACGACAAAAACAGGCTACGCGGTACCTGGTACCAATACGTTTGAAATTCCTCGCTTCGGGGTATATCCATATACAACGATGTCTGATTTTGCAGCCATTGTGAGTGGGTCAAGATAGGTGAGACATTTGAGCATCCTCCGATTGGAGGGTGCCTTTTTTTCGTTTAAGGACGATATTCTTGAAGAATCGTTGATGACGGGCTAATAGAGTTATTCTATTGGACCGTTTTTCTCTAAAAACAACTAACTTGGGCTTTTAGAAATTTCTAATGGCCTTCAAAGTTACTTTTTTAAGGAAGCTGGGCAATAAGAGACTTCCTAATGGCCCAGTTTTGCTATAAATGTTCTATTCCGGGCACTAAGAGAAACGCGCCCCAAACAAAAAAAACTCCACTTACTCAAAATCAGAATAAGTGGAGCTTTTCTTTCTAAAATTGCGCTCGATGGATAAATGCACTAAATTGTGCTCTTGTTACAAAGTTATTTGGTTTAAATGTGTGATCTGCTTTGTAGCCTGTTGTAATGCCGCTTGCAGCGAGGGCATGGATTTCTTTGTATGCCCAGTATTCAGCTGACACGTCGTTAAATGCCGGCGTGATGGTTCCTTCTAACCCGTAGGCACGAGTTAAGATCGCCGCCATTTGCGCTCTTGTCAGTGTACCATTAGGGTCGAAAATCGTGTTGTTGTTCTTCCCGCTCATGATACCACTTTGTTTTACTGCAGCAATTTCCTTATAGTATTGATGATCAGTGGAAACATCCTTATAACCTGGATCAGTTACATTTGCTGTTGAAATCCCCATTGCTCTTACCAGCAATACAGCCGCATGCGCACGAGTCAACGTATTTTCAGGTTTAAAATAACCATTAGAGTAGCCGGTAATAATTCCCGCTTCACTTAAATCAGCGATTTCCTTTTTCGCCCAGTGAGTGTTTGGAACATCATTAAAGATTGGTTCAGCATAGCTGTTTCCATACTCAGCCTGGAGTTTGTCAAAGTAAAGAACGCCTTTATTTTGTTTTTCTGCCAGCGATTCTGCTACATAAAGTTTTGAAAATTTCACTGGAAGCTTGAGACCAGCTGGTACTTCAGCGCGTACATATTTCCAGCCTTTCCAGTTCAACTGTCCTTCTTCTGTGAAGTTGATGGTATGCTCAGTTCCAGATCCGTCCAGAATCTTTCCTCTTAGCCAATGGTTCGCACCATCGCCATATACCCAAAGGCCGATGTAGTTTGGATTTCCAGATAATGCGATTGGGTTAGTAAGCGCCGCATAAGATGCTTTAATTCCCGCTTCGCCGACTGTGAAATCATAATTCATTTTTAAAGAAGTACTGCCATGGAAATACGGCTCTGAACCTGATGCAAGAGATAGCTTCGTGTCTGCTTTAGCAGATTCCGCTTTCCAAGCTGACGCTGCATCGAATGTGTTTATGATCTCTGCTTTATTGGCAATCGTAACGGATGCCTGCGCGCTGGATTTGAATACAGTCGCTTTCACTGTACCTGTTTTCGCTTCAGTACCGGCAGTAAAGACGCCATCAGGTGTGATCGTACCAATTCCATTTGTGACGCTCCATTGTACCGTACCAGCTGGGAGAACTAATTCTTTCCCGTTCTCATCGTAGACTTTCACGCTGAATGAAGCTGAATTGCCAGGGCCCATCGTGGTGTTCGCTGGGCTGATTTCTACTTTCCCTGGAGTTTCCGTGACTGATACGGGGACCTTTTTCACCGCATTGCCGTATCGCCCGACGATATAGCCGCTGCCCTCTTTCGCTGCAACGAATTTATTCCCTTCAATCGTACCAACATCACCTTCAACACTATAAGTCACTTGCGCTGGATCAACTGTGATATGGTGATAGTTTGCATCCATCGCATACTGTGGTTGAAGTTCAATTGAAGTTCCTTTTAAAAGCGTTCCTTCATAAGCTTTCTTGAATTCAAATGTTGTCGCCGGTCCTGTTGGCGCCGTGTTGACTACCTGCAGGATCGTGGAAACAGATCTTTCTCTGCCATCTGATGGTGAGTTCATGACAGTTGGATAAATATTTCCATGCTTTCTTGCCACCAACGTCGTTGAACCGCCGCCATCAAGGTTAATGGCACGATCTGCCCCAAGGCTGACCAAGTACTGCGCAAATTGCTTTAAGTTCATGCCTTTGCTGTAGCCTGACTGACGGCCATCTACTGTAACAAGGAAAACTCTTTTGCCGCTTTTATCCATTGCAACAGCTGTTCTTGGCGCTACCTCTTTCGCGCGGCTGCTGTTTTCGCTGATGGTCATCGATACTTTTCCATCTTTAACAAGCATCGGTCCGCTTGCAAGCATGAACTCGGAATTTTTCCATTTATCTTCCACATTCACATTAAGCTTAATTTCTTGGCCAGGCTGGACATTTGCAAACTTAGCAGCCTGTGTGCCGCCTTGAATGGAAATGACATACCCGTTACTAGGAATGACCGAGTTTCCAGCTTGTCCATAAGGCGTCACAGCCTTGACCGTACCCGTAATCGGTTTGCCAAATTCAATTCCTTCATCTAATTGTGCAGATGTGTTTTCAACGATAATTTCCATTCCATAGCTATTGGTTCTTGTTGAGGAATAGCTCCAGTTTGGAGTGTACACAATAATCTCTGAATCTGTACGTGCCTTGTTAATAGAATTGACCTTCGTGCTTTGACCGTTGACTTCAAACGTCGTGTCATACGCAAAGCTATCAATCTGGGCATTTCCTGCTGCATTGATTCCAAATGCAGTTGGAACACTCATGAATTCGTCGGCTCCTGTGGAAATGACACCTAATGTTTTAACATTTTCCTTCCACGTTACCAAGTATGCTGGCATTTTTGTTTTTGTGTGAAAAAATGAAGCATTGACTGCGCCGACGACTCGATGCCCTTCAGCACTTTCGGCTTTTGCCCGTGCTGAAACCGTTGATAAGGTGTTAATTGGGTTTGGAATTCCCATTTCTACCTTAATATTAGGCTGATTTAAATCAATATCTAGTATTCTACTAGCCTGTTGAGCTGAGTTTTGCACAAACCGCATGTCTTTGTAAACCACACCTGGTGTGACGGTAAACTGCTCTCTAGGGGAACTTTCCGCACTAGCACTTATTGGTGCCACTAGTGTTGAAATAACCATGATAAAAGCAACAGCGATCATACAATATTTTTCTAGTTTTTTCCTCATTCTTCTCCCCCATATCTACAAACTTCCCATAAAACTGCTATCATTCTACAAATTAGTCAATTACCATTCTATGAGACTTGGGAATTATTTTCAATAAGTAGAATGTCTTAATAGAAATGACCATTTTACTTTTTTCTACCAACTTTGCATTAAATCTACTTCTATGATTTTTATAAAGTATAATAATAGTATATTTCTAGCTGGAGTGTGCCTATATGCTTTTAAAAATTGTAAGTCTGTTCACCTTTCTGCTTTTTTTCACCCTCTCCTCTGCTGGGGCAGAAGAAAGCAGGCAGGAGTGGATTGTTTATTTTTCTACAGAAGATGCCGCAACTGGGTTTAAAGAAGCGCATCCTGATCAGGTTTTGGATCAATTAGGGAGAGCTTTGAAGGTTGAACTGAGTGCGACGGAGAAGGATGCTCTTTCATCGGGCGTTCAAATTGAAAATATTGAACACAACTACAGGAAGGCAGCGACTGCCCTCCCTGACGTGGATGACCCGCTTTTTCCAAAACAATGGGGCTTGAAGGCCATCAACTATGCTTCCTTTCCTTCTACTCTTTCTAAAAATGAACTAGTGGGACGGGAGTTTACGGTTAATAGTGAAGTTACGGTTTATGAAAATGCTCCGTTCTCTGCAGATTCTTTTAGGATTGATTTGTCTGGTACGACACTATCGAGAGTTTCGGTTGAGTTAGAGGAAATTGAAGGTTTGTGGACGTTAGGCGTTTTTGATGGAAAAGGAACGTTGATCTCTTCAAATGTGGGGGCTTTGGAAAAGTTGGATGTGCTGCTGCCAAAAAAGGCCTATGATGAGATTACTGTTGTGATTGAAACGGCAGAAGAATGGAAACAGCCCCCAAGGATTGTGAATGTAGAAGGCGTCAATCATTCGATTGTTGCGGTGATTGATTCGGGAGTTTTTTTGCATGAGGATTTCTGCGGCAATGTTCTCTATAGCCTCGGCAAGGATTACAAAGAGAACTTAACGCATCCTGAGGATAAAAATGGACATGGCACACATGTGACCGGAATTCTGGCTGCGTGCAGCAACAACGGGATCGGGATGGCTGGCGTCATCGGGAACGCACCGATTGATATTTTACCTTTAAAGGTGCTCGATGCGAATGGCTATGGCGGCGATTTTGAAATCAGCAAGGCCATTAATGAAGCGATTGAAAAAAAGGTTGATTTGATCAATTTAAGCATTACGGGGCGCGGGCAAACGATAGCGCTGAAAGAGACTGTTCTAAAAGCGCTGAATCACAATATTCCCATTGTCGCTGCTGCCGGAAATTGGGATATTTCAACAGACCAAGTTTTTCCTGCCGCTTATCCGGGTGTGATTACGGTCGCAGGGGTAACGGAGGATTTGCAGAAGGTCTCTACTTCGAATTACGGCTGGGAAGTTGACATCAGCGCGCCTGGCTTTAATATTTTAAGCACGTATTTGAATCATGAGTATCAATACTTAAATGGAACATCGATGGCTACTCCATATGTGACAGGGACGTTGGCGATGATGAAGGCTTTATATCCTGGGGTCGATTTAATTTCGTTACGGAACCATTTATTTGAGAAAAGTGACGATGTTTTGGAGCCCGGTTATGATCAGGATAGCGGCTACGGAATCGTCAATATGAAAAACATGCTCACGGAGCCGTTGGATTTAGAAGGAATTGAGTGGCTTTCATTGAAGGAAGGCCAGGACTTCGATAGCAGTGAGGAGCATTTTATCGGCGTCTCTTCGAAGTGGACTGGTAAAAGGCTGACGGTTTTTGCAAATGAAGTTGTGATTGATGAAGGTGAGATTGAAGATTCTATTATGGAAATTGATCTTTCGGGAGTTGCTGACTCTGAGGGCTTGGTTAAACTTTTTGCGATTGTGACTGATGATGAGAAGCAGGTTTATGGGGTTAACCATTTAACTGTCGGTCAGGATACTTATAGGATTGAGAGCTCGTCGTTTTCTGATATTCCAGCTTCGTTTTGGGCCTATAAGGAAATTTCTCAAGCATCTCAATCTGGTATGATCAACGGCTATGGTGATGGCAGCTTCAAACCGAATGCACCGATTTCACGGAAACATAGCGTGTTGATGCTCAACCGCCTGTTTCAATGGGATGAGTTGGATTCGTACTCGTCCCCTTTTCAGGATGTTAACAGTGAATTAACGGCTGCCAATTTGGCGATCATGACTGCGAACCAAAAGGGAATTATACAAGGGTATCGTGAAGGCAGCGGGCAGTTTTTCAGGCCGGAAAATCCGCTGACGCGCGGACAGATGGCGTTGATATTAGCACGTGTACTAGACTTGGATGGAGTGCCGTTTGACGGGAAGGGTCATGAATTTCATGACATTGCTCCATCCGCGGAATACTACGACGAAGTGCAGCACCTAACATCACTCGGCATCATCACCAAACAACAAGCCTACCGGCCAACCCAACACATCACCCGAGCCCAATTCGCCGCCATGCTATCGCGGATAAAAGAGGCAGCGCTATAAATAAAGAAGGCGTTTTAAATAAAAAGGTACCTTTTTAAATAAAAAGGTACCAGGTACCTCCCATGGACACTGTCCATGGATGGTACCTGGTACCGGCGGTGGACAGTGTCTTCTCTGGATGGACAGTGGTTGGGCCGATACATAGTTATTAGGGGTGATATTTATTGAATAAGACAATTAAAACAATAATTACTATCTGTGTCTTATCTTTTTTAACGGTTTTATTTTTAGTGGGCATGCAATCATATTTTCATTATAAAGAAATCGATTTTGCCACTGACGAATGTTATGAAATTGATGGCGTACCAAAAGTGGAGAAGGATTTTTTGGCTTTGAATTATTCGTTTTCTTGTGAAAAAGATCGCTAAAGCTTAACGCCTGATGGCCATACATTTTTCTTCAGCTCATCTATTAGAAAAGGGTGAAATCCTCAGGATTTCACCCTTTCACTATGCTGTCTTTGCTGCTTTTTCCATTCTTTCTTCTCCACAGTGACAACAATGCGCCGCATATAATCGATAAAATCGATACAAGGAAGCCTTCTTTAAAGAATGGCGTTACGTAGTTCATTTCCAGCTTATAAGTTCCTTTTTC
This sequence comes from Robertmurraya dakarensis, assembly GCF_900156875.1. Classification (GTDB taxonomy): domain Bacteria; phylum Bacillota; class Bacilli; order Bacillales; family Cytobacillaceae; genus Robertmurraya; species Robertmurraya dakarensis. The sequence continues at coordinate 3,060,526 of NZ_LT707409.1, forward strand.
AAGCGGGATGCCGATGAAGGTGTGATTCACTTCGATGTGCTCGACCTCAGCACCGTCAATGCGCACATTCCAGCCTTTGCTGTAGGGTACAGATAAATAGAAGATTCCATCCTCCGCCGCGATAATTTCACCCGAAATAGATTCTTCTGTATAGTTCAAATTCTTCAAGCCCGTCTGTCGAAGATCATCCACTCTTTCGACTAAATTTTCATAGGAGTTAAAATAGACATGAAGATCGTTGATTCTGTAATGACCATTTGACAGCTCAATGCGAATCTCATCTTCCTCGTAATTCCAGCCGGCATTGATGACGAAATTGGTTTTAGGATAGGACCATGTTAAATGATTGGGCCTTTTCTCGAGCGTTTTCCCGTTCAGGGTTAAGGTAAAACTTTTTCCATCAAGCTCTTCAATGTCAATTTCAACTAGAATCTCACCATTCTCATCAGGGTTTTCGATTGGAATTATAAGTTCGCTGCCATTTTCCAGCAATGCGTTGTATTCGTTTCGGCCGCTGCCTTCGATATTTTTAAAAATAACATTCTCTACACCTTGATGCAGCGTTTGTGTGCTTAATTTTTTCACATCAAAATGTTCCCCAACTGAAAGTTCATCCTTCACAACCGCAGCTTGTAGCAAAAGCTGATCCTTCTCTGCGGGATTTAATTTTCTAAACTCCTCTTCTGTTATCCATTGGGAATAGTGAAAGCCGATTGGGAGGAAGTGCTGATTTTCGTAAATATCCCAGTTAGCAGTTTCCCACCGTTTGACATATCCAAATGGAATATGCATTGCGTTTTTATCCACGATATAATATTTATTCGCTGTTACACTCTCTAAATAAGCTCGTTGGTCATAGTTTTTAAACATACTCATCGAATCAAATTGGAGGATGTTATAATCCTCTTTGAAAAACTGATGAACATTCCCCGAAAGCAAGCTTTGGTACGCACTATTCCCTTTATATCCATAGTACATCGGCGTGTTGTACTCTACTTTTGGGTGATCCCAGATTATTCGGTAAAACCCTGGATCACTTCGCTCAATTTCCTCAAATATGCTGAGAGCCTCTCTATTATCAAAACTAATACTCGACAAGTACGTTCGATTTACTTCCTTTTGAATTCCTGCAGTCCCTAGGAACTCGTTATAGTAAAAATAATGCTGAAGCATCCCGTTGACTGCCACAGCCCCGACCAATAAAGCTGACAACACCCAATGTTTTCTTTTTAAAAAAAGAATCAAAAAAAGAATGGAAAGGATCCCTATCCCTAAAAGAATATAATTATAGACCGCCACATCATGACTAATGCCTTGACTCTTCCACACTAAATAGATGAGCAGGAAAAGCGTTCCGCCTGTCAGCAGATGTTTATTTTTCATAAACTTCATTTCATCTAAAAAGAAAGGCGTGATAAAGCAGATGGTAAAACTAAACAAATACAGCCATCTTGTCTGCATTGCTGACATTCCGTTGAAAAATGAATAAGTGTACGGAAAACAAAAAAGGAGGAAAAACACCCCTAAAAAGATTTTCTTATGTTTCAGGCTGGCTGACCTGATCGTAAAGCTCGAGAGCAGCAGGACAAACGCCAAGATCGGCAGTCCAATACTGTAGGTGATGGGATGCGCGCTTCTAAAAGAGAAAAACAAGAATAGCAGAGCATTTTCATAGTGTTCTATGTCGAAAAGAAAGGGAATAGCATAATCTCTTTGTAAGCGATCCGTGTGTAAAAATTGATAGACAGCCGGCAGAAAGGCAAAGGCCGAAATGCCAAGACCGATTAAATACACGATAGAAGTTCGCAAACCGTATCCGATAAAATCCTTTATCGAAGCATTTTTTTCCACTTCAAAATACTTTAAGATTGCATAACAAATGAGATAGACAGACGAAATAAAACCAAAATAAAAATTGGACGCTGTCATGAGAGCAACCGAAAGGATTAAGGGCCAGGCTCTTTTTTTATCAACATAAAGATCCAGTGAAAGTACTGCGATCGGCAGCCATATGTAGGGGTCCAGCATAAAATCAAATTGAAGAGAGTTAAACGCAAACAGGATCGTCCCGCCATACATCAGCGCACCAACTAATGAAGCGGTGAAGGACCTGTTATGGTATTTTAGTAAAACGTAAACACCTGCCATTGCCGCAAAATGCTTTATTATCGAGGACTTGTATACCCAGCCGGCAACGTCCGTGAGCGTGTCGATATCGAAAAATAACAGCAGCCATAAAAAGGGAGAAGCCGAATAATAGTAATTGAACTGCCCAAAAATATCTCCGCCAAGCCCGTAAGACCAAGACCAAAAGAAATGGTCATCAGTAAAAAGGCTGTGAAGCATATATTTGAAAAACAAAAGCTGAACCGTTGCGTCTGTTCCTCTTGTTATTAAAGGCGATCCCGATTGAAAAACATAGGCATGCATTCCCACCGCAGCAATGGCGAGAATAAACAGCGCGAGGATCTCTTTTCTTACTTTCCTTGACAACACAAATGCCTCCTAAATATGGGAAATCCGACCTCTTGAAGTAGACTTCTCTCTGACATGTTCCACCTGCCGCATTTTTTTCTCATCAATAATATAGTTTGGCCGGCCCTTTGATTCATAGTAGATGCGGCCGATGTATTCGCCGATGATTCCGAGAAAAATCAGCTGAACACCGCCGAGAAAAAGGATGGCGGTAATCGTTGTAAAATAGCCTGGTACTTCAACACCTTGAAATAATACCTGAAATAACATCGTCACAATATAGAGGACCGAAAATAACGTAATGGTCAATCCCAGAAAAATGGATATGCGTAAAGGCTTGTTGTTAAATGAAACAATCCCATCGATTCCGTAATTTAAGAGACTCTTAAACGTCCACTTGCTCTCTCCTGCTTCACGCGTGACATTTTCGTATTCAATGACGTATTCTTTAAAGCCAATCCAAGAAAAAAGCCCTTTTGAAAAACGATTGTATTCTTTTAACGTTAACAATGCTTTTAACGCTTTTTTACTGAGCAGACGAAAATCACCGACTCCATCCATGAAATCTACATCTGTTAAACGGTTAATTACCTTATAATATAGCTTCGATAGCAGCGTTCTCGATGCCGCCTCACCTTTTCTAGATCTTTTCGCAACCACTTGATCATAGCCCTCTTGGAACTTTTCGACCATTTCCGGAATGAGGTGTGGAGGGTGCTGCAGGTCAGCATCCATAATCACGACAGCATCTCCCCTTGAATAGCGAAGCCCCGCGAGCATAGCTGCCTCTTTGCCAAAATTTCTGCTGAATGATAGATAGTAGACTCGGGAATCTTGCTCCGCAAGCCTTTTTAAGATCGGCAAAGTTTGATCTCGGCTGCCATCGTTCACAAAGACCATCTCTAGATTGCCGGGAATCTCTCTGGCAATTTTTATTATTTCATTATAAAAATCATTAAGCACTGCGGCTTCATTGTAGCAGGGTATGACAATAGATAATTTCATTGTAAAATCCCTTCTTTATATAGGATCTGTTTTTTAAAATAGTATTATCTCCTCGAACTCCGCTTTTTATTCTGGTTCTGGCTGATGTTTGTCGGCTAAAATTTTTCTAGAAAGCAGAAATGTGAACGGAATTGCGATCACTGATGCAAATAAGGGTGTTATTTTACCATTCAATCCCATGAGATCCGTTAAAATATAGAGTGCTGTCGTGGTCACCGTAATATTGACCACATAGGTTAGCGGAAATTGAAAGAATTTCTTCAACGTCGGCTTGCTCTGATAGGTAAAGTAGGAATTCAAGAAAAAGGAACCGACCATGCTGATGACGAATGCTAGTATATGAGCCGCCATATAATGCAAGTTCAGCACTGTGTAAAAGAGTAAATACAATACATAGTAGTTTCCTGTATTGACAAATCCGATGATGACAAATCGTATCGCCTGCTTGATAAATGTTGAGTTGATCATTTTCATTACCTCAATTGTATAGCTTATTACTAAATTTGGGTTATTTTGGAATTTGTAGTTCTTATCATGAAGGATTGAGCGATGTTTTTCAAGGCGGGGCAGCTGGGATTGGTGAAATTGGTTGGAAGGCCGCGGTTTTTTCAGGGAATTTTGTCCTATTTATGATTCTTCCAATATTTTCAGTTGGTCTCAAATCTGGTAAACGTTTATCCTTGATATATAGTACATATTTTGAGAGGAGTTTAACATGAAAGCCCTGCGTATTACATTAAGTCTTGTCTGTTTGTTTGCGCTTTTGCCTTTTACGGCGTCTGCCGAGGAAAAAGCGACGATTTTTTATTTTCCTTCTGATGTTCCCGATGATCACTGGGCATTGGAAGAAATTGATGATTTCTTAGCTGCTGAAATCATTACAGGAAGTGTATCTGAGGGTGAGGGCGTCATTCCGAACGTGAGAGTTCAACCAGAAGGATTCATTACTCGAGCACAGTTTACAAAAATGATCGTGAATGCATTGAACCTTGAAGCAGCGGGCTCCGCAAAATCTTTTCCTGATGTGAATTCTAGCGCTTGGTATTACCCTTATGTGCAAATTGCAACGAGCCATGGAATTATAAACGGGAAAGAAGACGGAAAGTTTTATCCAAATGATAAAATCAACCGCGGTCAAATGGCAGCGATGATTTACCGGGCATTTAAAGATAGCATTACATTCAATTCTACTGGAAAAACATTTACAGATGTTCCCCCTAACCATTGGGCAGCTAAAGAAGTGAATACGATTGCTGCTAATGAGATTATTAAAGGGAACGGGCAGTTGTTTCAACCGTTGAACTTCGCGACAAGAGCACACGGAATCGTCATGATCCACCGTGCACTGCGTCAAGAAGATACCAACTTGCCAAGCGATAGTGAGCTTAAATCAACTTTAACGAATCATATTAACGAAGAAAGAAACCTGCTTAACACTAGTAACTTTAACGAATTAAAGTCGCTTTATACAAGAGATGGATTTGGCTATTATCGTTCTCAAGGAGTGGAAATCACTGAGCTCTATCAAAGCGCACTCGATGAAGGCGACACACTGCGCTTTGAACCAATCGGGGATTTTAGTGTGACCGTAGAAATGAAGAGCAATCGTTACGCAAAGCTCTACGTAGACAACCTGATCTACAAAGAAATCTATCATTCTAGCAAATACGGCAACCTAGAAGAACCAGCCGACTACTCAAACGACTACTACCTCCAAAAAGACAACAACGGCAACTGGAAAATCTACAACATCGGCTTCTAAAGTGGTACCTAAAGTGGTACCTGGTACCGCCCGTGGACACTTTCGGCCTTTTGTCTTTTTGTGGTACCTGGTACCGCTTGTGGACAGTTGTATTCTCAAGAAAGACACTGAATTAAAAAGAGGAACCGCGTCGATGTTGATGCGGTTCCTCTTTTTTTGGTATTCTATTAGCCTCTTTGGGTAGTTCTTGGGGCTAATAGTTTATATATTTTTGGTTTGTTATATTATTCGTTTTCTGTTTGTTGTGCTTCGTCTACGATGCGGCCTTCTACTGTTGGTTCAACAGTTTCAAGTTGTGCTACGTAGTCGCGAAGGTTTTCCCAGTCAGCGAATCCTAGGTCTGTTACACGGCCTTCGTCGTATGCTTTTGCGAACATATCAAAGCCGTCTCCGCCTTTAGCAGTGAATGCATTTGTAGCGATCACATATGTTTTCTCTTCATCAAGTGCTGTGATGACGCCCTCTTCTTCTTCTACTTCCACTGAAACCACTCTTTCTCCAGCAGGCTTGCTGCTGTCATAAGTGAATTTCATTCCAGCTACATGTAAGAATCCGCCGCTTTCTGCTGGAGCTTGGCTTACGCTGTGCTCAAGAGCAGCAACCAGTTCAGCACCTGTTAATTCCATCGTTGCCAATGTGTTACCGAATGGCAATGTTGTTAGAACGTCACCTAATGTAATTGGACCTGCATCAATTGCAGCGCGAATTCCACCGCCGTTTTGAACAGCAATTACTGTATCAGGGTTGAATTGCTTCGCTTTATCAAGCATTCCGTCTGTAATCAAGTTACCAAGCGGAGTCTCATTGCTTCTCACGCTGACTGTCTGCCCTTCACCTTGACGTGGATTTTCCAACGCATTAACGGCTACCGCACCCGTTTCAGTATTCTTTACTTCATCAATTTTTGTAGAGTATTGAAGTAGTTTTTCAGCCGCTTCTGCATCTTCTTCAAGATCATCTACTTTGATTAATTCAGCAGCAGCCCCTACGACCACTCCATTTTCATCAAATTCAACATCAACCGTTCCGAGGTAATCGCCGTATTGGGAAGCTTGGACAATGATCGTTGGTTCTTTCGCTTCACCAGACTCATCTTCTTCCACCCATACTGCTTCGTCAAGCTTTGTATGACTGTGTCCGCCGACAATGACGTCAATGCCGTCGATTTGCATCGCTAGTTCAAGATCGTTATCAACCGCCGCATTATCATCATATCCAATATGTGTAACGGCAACAATTTTATCAATACCAGCTTCTTCAAAAGCAGCAACGGCTTCTTCAGCTTCTTCTAGGTAATTTTCAAAAGCTACCTGTTCAGGGCTTGAAATAGCCACAGTTTCTTCTGTTGTTAAACCGAAAATACCGACTTTTTCGCCGTCAATTTCTTTAATAATCCCTTTGTAGATGTTTCCATCTTCCGGCTGTTCTGTAATAAGGTCACCTTGGTTGATATCTTTAAACAACGCGTCACTTGAAAAATCAACGTTCGCACTAACAAACGGGAAGCTTGCGCCTTTAATAAAGTCAGCTAACGGTTGATGTCCTCCTTCGTTCGTTCCTAAATCAAATTCATGGTTACCGAAGGTCATTAAATCATAGCCCATCAGGTTCATGAATTCTAAATCAGCCTGTGCTCTGAATTCATTGAAATACAATGTTCCAGAGAAAACATCCCCTGCATCCACTAATAATGCGTTAGGCTTTTCTGCGCGAACATTTTTAACAGCTGTTACACGCTTAGCAACATTGTCTAAATGTGCATGTGTATCATTTGTATGCATGATGGTTAAGTTATAATTGTCCACCGGTTCAGGCTGCGGCTCTGGCTGAGGTGCCGGCTGCACCTTGTCAAGAGCACGCTCTAAAAATACAGCAAATGTAGCACGGTTTACTGGAGCCTTCGGATCAAATGAGCCGTCTTCTTTTCCAGTTGTAATTCCGTTTTGTGCTAAAATTTCTATATTTTCCTGATGAGAAGGACTAATGGAATCCCAGTCCGTGAAGGTAATGTCTTCTTCTGTTGCTTTTAAGTCGAATGCGCGAACTAGAACAGATGCCATTTGTTCACGAGTTAACTCAGCACCAGCATTGAATTTACCGTTAGACCCGTTGAAAATATCAGCTGCTTTCGTTGCAGCAGCTCCTTCAGCAAAGCTTGAACCTTCCGCAACGTCTTCGAACGCTTTTACATCAGAAGGAACTGGAAGGTCTAAAGCTCTCATTAGTAAGTTAGCTGCCTGACCTCTAATAATTGATTGGTTTGGCTTGTATGTATTATCTTCGTATCCGTTAATGAAACCTTGCTCTACTAAGCTATAAATTTCTTCTGCCGCCCAGAAACTTTCACTTACATCAGAGAATTGCTTCGCTTCAGCAGCGCTGGCCATTGGTGCAGCTGCGGATGCGATTAATGCTGCTGTTGTAATCGTTGCCATAAATTTACGATATGACTTTGGAGAATAAGACATGATATAAATTCCTCCTTACTATTTTTTAGCTTGAGTAGTGTAGGACTTTCTGAGGTCATTTTTTTAAAAAATAGCCCTGTAACCTTCCTACAACTCTACTAATCTATCTTCTATATTAACTGAAAATTGCCTATTGCGGGTAAGTTTTTTACAGTTTTCTAGCAAAATTCACAAAAACTTATCATGGTTTTTTCTTTTTCACATCATAAAGCTTTGTTTTCTTGGAAACAGTATGATATACGGTTGTTTCTTGGTCGGAGTGATGACATTTAAACGATAATTTTCAACTTGGGGGAATGAGCAGGATGAGGTCTGCTAGACATCGGAAAAAGAAACGTAAATGGCTCCGTATAACGGGTTTTCTTCTTCTTTTTTTAGTCGCTGGAGTATCTGCTTATGCTTACTCCATCTACTCTTCGCTGACAAATGCTGTTGATACGATGCATGAACCGATGCAGATTCGAAAAGTGTCGGAAAAACGGCTGGAAAAAGTGACGCTGAAAAAGAGGGATCCCTTTTCTGTTTTAGTGCTTGGAGTCGATGAACGCAAGGGTGACATCGGCCGTTCTGATACGATGATCGTGCTGACAGTGAATCCGAGTAAAAATTCGATCAAGATGCTGAGCATTCCTCGGGATACGAGAGCGGAAATTATTGGGCACGGGACATCCGATAAAATGAATCACGCTTACGCTTTCGGCGGCGAGAAAATGTCGATTGATACCGTAGAGAATTTTTTAGATATTCCCATTGATTATTTTGTAAAAGTGAACATGATGGGTTTTAAAGAGATTGTGAACGCTGTTGGCGGGATCACGATTAATAATCCGTTTGCTTTTTCGGAGGACGGCTTTCATTTTAGAAAAGGGCTGATCACACTGAATGGTGATGAGGCACTTGCTTTTTCGAGAATGAGAAAACAGGACCCCGCCGGCGATTACGGCCGCCAGCAAAGACAGCGTCAGGTTATTCAAGGGGTTATTGATAAGGGCAGCAGCTTTAGCTCATTAACAAGGTTTGGTGATATTTTCGCTTCACTCGGCAAAAACATCAAAACCAACCTGACATTCGATGAAATGGTTGACATTCATTTGAACTATCGAAGCGCAAGCGAAAACATCGAACAAATCCAGCTCGAAGGCAAAAGCGAACGCATCGACTCCATCCTCTACCAAGTCGTCTCAACCGAAGAACAACAACGCATCCAAAACGAACTAAAAACACACCTTGGACTAACAAACAAAACCCTCTAGGTACCAGGTACCGCTCGTGGACACTTTGCATCTTTTGTCCTTTTGCGGTACCTGGTACCGTTCGTGGACAGTGTCTTTTCCACGTGTACACTCATTACGGATTTAGATTTCTTGTTCCGACCTCAATACACTCATAGCTTGAGAAAATGTATATGCTGATTTTAGATACTGGTGATAGTAGATTTCAGGTGGGTCGGGAAAGTATGAAAGAAGATGGTCGGTTGTAACGAGAGGATTGTGCTCTTTCAGGATATATGCCCTATAGCTGCTCCATGGATAATCTTCCATTTTTTGAACCATACCCGCTTGGAGAGGATTGAGATGAATATACTTACTGACATCCAGTTCATACTCAACAGAATCAATAAATTCATAATTGTAACGATTTTCAAAGACGTGGCCCGTTAGGTCATATTTTTTATTAAAGTATTTGGCGTAATTAACATTGATGGCATGCATGATTTTCCCTGGAGGATCTTTGATTGTCTCTAAATTGAGGTGAATATGATTGGTCATCAAACAGTAGGTATTAAGATGAAATGGATACTTTTCCTTCGTTTCCGCAGTGATTGTTAAATACTTCATGCGGTCTTCATCATCATAAAACAGGGTACTTTTTCGATTGCCTCTATTGTAAATATGATATTTAGCACCTGGGTACCAGAACTGAGGTTTGCGCGGCAAGTAACTTCCTCCTTTGTTAGAGTAAAATCAAGGGCTTTAATTACATGACAGATTTGGGAAGAATACATAAAGCAACAGGATAGCAGCTAATCACTTGGATAAAATAGTAACGATAATTCTCCTAAAACATAGCAAGATTCTACCTTCCTCATACTAGAAAATTATACCACTGAACAAATCACCCTTTTCACCCACTTTATGACAAGAAATCTACAATTAACCGTCCGCCTCGAAAGGACAAAATAACCCTAAATGTCCACGGGCGGTACCTGGTACCGTAGAAAGACAAAAAGGTGAATTTGTCCACGGAGGGTACCTGGTACCGATATTTGGTTTTGAAACTTTTTGGGGGAGTGGTTCGTATTTTATAGGGAAGGAAGGTGTGGAGGTTGATGTTTAATAAGAGGATAGGCCTTATTTTAGTGATAGGATTTTTTATGGCTCTTTTTGTGTTTCCGGGGCAGGGGCTTGCGGTGGAGTTTTCGATTGATGATGTTGAGATTGAAGCTTGGCTGCTTGAGGATGGAAATGTGGAAGTGAAGGAGACTCATACCTATAGCTTTGACGGTGATTTTGGTGGGATTACGCGAGAGATAGCGCCAAAAGAAGGCAGCAGTATTACCAACTTCACTGCAGAAGAAAATGGGAAACCTTTAAAAATAGAAAACGAGGATCACCTTTATAAAATTCATCGCAAAGGCGAAGACGAGGTTATTACGATTGATCTTGCCTATACCATAAAAAATGGTGTCGATGTCTATTCAGATCTTGCTGAATTTTACTGGCCATTCTTTGATGACCGCAATGAATCAACCTATGAGAACATGAACATTACGGTTCACCCTCCAAAAGAAACGAAAAATGTGATTGCTTTTGGTTATGATGAAGCATTTGAAACAGAAAACATTCAATCAGACGGAAGTGTCATTTTTACTCTTGGCGAAGTGCCTTCTGATGAGAATGGTGATATCCGTGTGGCTTACGATGCCGCTCTATTTCCATCCGCAGCGATTACAGCAGACAAACCAATAAAGAATGAAATCCTGAAGGCTCACGCCGACCTTATCAATGCAGCCATTAAAAAACTAGAAACGAAGGATACGCTTAACACAATCGGCAAAATTGGCATTCCAGCGTTTACGCTTATTTTACTCATTCTGATGATTAGCACCTTCATGAAGGCACGCCTGAAAAAAGCTGATGTGCAGCGTGAAGCGAAAGACGACTTTTCCATCCCAAAAGAAGAAATGAGTCTACCCGCTACCATCTTTTTTACAAATGGCGGATACCTCCCAGCTGAAGCAATGGCAGCCGGTCTGCTGGATTTGGTTCGAAAAGGAATTGTAGAGCAACTTGATCAGAATGTGTTTGTGATGAAAGACACGCCAAAAAAGCTTCTGAAACATGAACAAATTTTAATAGACTTCTTATTCCATGAAGTCGGAGAAAACGGCAAATTTACCTTTGACAATCTTGCCTCCTATACAAAGGCAAGTAGGAATCATAATAAATATCAGCAAAATCAAATAAAATGGAGTCAGGCCGTAAAAGAAGAAATGAAGGAAAAGAACCTTTATGAAAACAGCGCAAAGTTTCGGTGGACCGTTGGCTTATCAAGTCTACTCGTGCTTCCTTTTATCATTCTGTTTCCGATCTATGATCTTCTAGGATGGTTTATGGCAGCACTGCTATTGTTTATCACTACCATCTTCTATGCCCTTTTTTACCATCCAAAGACGCGGGATGGACTAAAGATTTCCTATGAGTGGAATGCTGTTAAAAAGTTTTTTAAAGAAATGACGGTTGTAAAATGGAATGAGCTCAGTGCCGATGACAAGATGCGTGCCTATTTATACGGATTAGGGATCAACAACAAAGGCATTGTGAAGAAAAACGAAGAACTCGTGAAGTCATTTGAACGACCGCTAACTAATACGGCTGGTCATTCTGATCCAGCAGGCATTTATGCCATGACCTTTATTGGCCCGGTTGCTTCGACGAACTTTCATTCTGCCAGCCAAAATACTCAATCCTCTTCAAGCAGTTCATCATCTACCAGCGGTGGGGGCGGTGTTGGCGGCGGAGGCGGCGGTTCTGGCGCTTTTTAGCATACAAAAAGGGAACTTGATCAAACGTTTGATCAAATTCCCTTTTTCTTATTAAGTGGAATCAGTGAGGGTCTTACCGCCCGTTAACCTGCGATAAACTTAAGCTTTTTAATACCTCAATAAAATTCTCATTCTGCTCCGGCGTTCCCACCGTTACCCGAAAATGATTAGGATAGCCAAAGCTTGTACAAGGACGAACAATGAACCCTTTTTTCATCAGCTCCATGTAGAGCGGCTGAACATCCTTGCCCGTATCAACAAATAAAAAGTTCGCATAAGACGGGACCGAAGAATACCCTAATTTTTCAAGCTCCTCACTTAAATACGTGAGCCCCTTACGATTTTCATCTAAAATAAAATTCTTATAGTCAACATCTTCTAAAGAAGCAATCGCAGCTGCATCAGACATTCTTGTGACAGGGAAAGGTTCGCGCACAGCGAGAATCGGCTTTAACAATTCCTCTGAGGCAATCGCATATCCCACTCGCGCCGCCGCTAATCCATATAATTTCGAAAAAGTATGCACGGAAATCACGTTATAGCCTTCCTTCACATACTCTACTCCCTTTTTATAGCCTTCAATATCAATGAACTCGGCATACGCCTCATCCAAAATGACAATCACATGGTCTGGAACTCTTTTTATAAAATCCTCCAAGACATCCGAATCAACGACCGTGCCTGTAGGGTTGTTCGGGTTACAAACGTAAATGAGCTTCGTCTTCTCATTGATCTCACGGAGAATGCCCTCTAAATCAAATTCATGCTGATCATTTAGCGGCACCTCAACTGGCACCCCGCCCATCATCAACGTCGTCGAACGGTAGACAGAGAAAGTCGGTGCGCAATAAATGACTTCATCACCCGGATTGATGTATGCCTGACTGATCAGCAGCAAAATATTGTCAGCACCATTCGAAATGGTGATTTTATCAGGATTTATATCATATTCTTCCCCTAGCTTTTCCCGCAATTCCCGATTGGATGGCTCCGGATAAAGCTGATTAATCGACGCTGCTTCCTGTGCTGCTCTAATCGCTTTTTCCGACGGGCCGTACGGGTTTTCATTGGATGCTAAGCGAATGATTTCCGTTAAGCCCAGTTCCTTTTTCACATCTTCTATCGGTTTCCCAGGTACATAAGGGGTTAATTTTTTAATGTTATGATTCCATAAATGTTCCATATCGAGCAGCTCCTTTTTAGAATTCGCTTTAATCCATTAGCAAACTAAAGTATAAGGTTATTATTGACTACTACTTACTAGTTTGTCAATAGCTTTACCTGCATTCTATTACTAAAAATAAACCCTTGTAATAGGACTCTACTTTTTGAATTTCAAAGCCTGCCTCTCGGATCAGCGCCAGTGTGTTTCTATTCAAATGGCAGCCATCGCAGACTTTTTTCCACGCTGGAGTCAATGTTTCCTGAAGCTGAGCTAAAAACGGCTGCTCCATTTTTACATGTTCAAAAAAGAGAATCGAAGCGTTCGGCTTCGCTACACGTTTTATTTCTTTCAGCGCCGAGACCGGGTCTGGAATGCTGCACAGGACAAGGGTTGCGACTACGGAGTCAAATGTCATGTTTGGAAAGCTCAGGTTCTCTGCTGATTGTGTATGGTATTGCACCGGAACATCCGCCAAGTGCAGTCTCTTCTTTGCTTTTTCAATCATGAGAGGGTTCGGTTCGATGGCATCCACTCTCTCAACATTCTGGTAAAATGGAAAATTGATTCCTGTTCCTGCTCCTATTTCTAAAACTCTGCCGGCGGCCTTGCCGATCAGTTCTTTTCTGATTGTTTTAAAAGTCCCTTTTTCTAAAGGAGACATGGCCATATCATAGATGGATGGAAACCACTTTCCCAATACATTCACCTCTTTTTTTCAACTAATAAAACGAATATCATTCTTACCGGACTGCTTCACCATGTACATCGCCTTATCTGCATTTATAATCAGCTTGTCCAGCTCATCTCCAGGATGATACAAGGAAACGCCGATACTCGCTGTGATGGTGATCAGCTCTTTATCGATAGAAATCGGCTCTGCCAGGGATTCCTGGATACGTCCGATAATTTTTCCTACATCTTCTTTAGAAAGTCCTTTTAAAATCCCTACAAATTCATCCCCGCCAATTCGCGAGAGAATATCGCTTTCCCTGATCCATGACTGAATTCTTTTTGCAATAATCTTAAGCACCTGGTCACCGATGTAATGACCGTAAGTGTCGTTTACCTCTTTAAAGGAATCTAAGTCGATGAAAAAGAGGTACAGTTTCTCTACTTCGGCGTCCGCTTTTTGGAAATACTTTGCTAAAAAAGAACGGTTCGGCAATCCAGTCAGCGGATCTTGATAAGCTAGATTTTCCATTTTTTCCTCTTGAAGCTTTTCTTCGGTGATATCTGTTAGTATCCCATCAATTCGCTTTTGCTTCGGGTTGTCAAAAATGGGGATAAAATGACATCTAAGCCATGTTTGTTTACCTTCCTGGGAAAGGAGCCGGTATTCGATTACTTTCTCTGCCCCCTGTTGGATTTCTTGCTCTGCCTGATTTATCTTCTCGAGATCCAGCGGATGAACGTATTCCTTCCACTGAATAAGCCCTTTTGGTGCTATTTCTGTCGGCAGCATTGTTTTTAGATTCGAGTTAATAACGGTTTCCCCTGTATTCAGGTCATAAGAAAAAGTCATGATATTGGCGTTGGCTAACAGATGCTTAATCTTTTCTTCATCGCGCTGCGTTTTTTCCCTCAAGCGGGAAGTAAAGCGAGTTGAGAACACGAGATAAACAGTGATAAAGATACAGAACAATATTAAATAGACAATATCAGAATAAACAACGTTTGGAAAAATTTCTTCATGAAAGCCGAAGAAAGCATAAAAGGTAAGCAGGATCGATAAAATGCCTGCGAAAATAATGACGGAAATCTTTTGATAAACCGAGCTTAAGATGAGACCAAACCACATGAAAACATAGTTGACTAAAAATGGGTAATCAGTGATTAGGTAAAAGAAATACAGAAAAATAAATAAAACCAACAAATACATCGTGGTTTTGATATAGGTCTTTTTATAGATTAGTAATGCCAGGGTACTGCACAAAATAAGCCCCACTGGAGGGAACAGGGCAGAGATTCCCAATACAGCTACATTAACAACAAGGCTAACAAGGTAATAGCCAGCCAAACCGAAAAGCAGCCACTTATTTCGTTGATAAACCAATTCAATGTCCTTCCCCAAACCCCTCACCCCATTACCCACAAGTACTATATCGAAATTATAACAGAATCAACCCACTCCAAAATACCTAGATTATAACAAATTTTAGAAAAAAACATAAAAAAGGTACCTGGTACCGCTCGTGGACAGTTTGGGGATATTGTCTTTTTCAGGTGGACAATAACCCCTAAAACCACCTATCTCCGTTGGTCATCCCTAAAAGTTTTCAGTACCGTGATGTATATCAACTCTTTCTCTGGGCCTTGGCTGTATGATGGGGTTGAGAGGAGTAGAGGTGAAACGATGGAGAAAAATTGGTCTATATCACTTGAACATGATGAATATGAGAATAATATGGAGTTAGTTGTTGAGGATGCTATCGAGGCTGTCGAACAAACATCGAAAGGTTACTATGTTAATCTTGTAACACCAGCAAACTTAGGAAATCCTGATGATTATTTATCAGAATCACTACATCTATATTTTGGTAACAGAATTGATACTAAATTTATCGACCAATGCGGTTGCGGAGGGTATGTGCTAAGAGTATGGAAAAGCAAATAAATGACTTAGAGACGTTAACTCAATATCAAAATCGCCAGGTAGTCCTGAACTATTATGAAGAAGATTGTTTATATGATAGGCAGGGTTTTAACTTTAAAAGGATTATGGTAACTCGCGATAATCTCACTTTTATTAAACATGACGGCAGCCCGGAGCAAAAAATTCTATTAAAAGAATACCCCGAAAAATATATAAAAGATGATTTCCGGAACTACTATACCATTAAAAACGGCGAAAACCGAATCGACATCTACTTTCCATAGATGGTACCAGGTACCCCTCATTAGGTACCTGGTACCATCCGTGGACAGTTTGGTGTTTTTGTATGTATGGGGTGGACACTTATTCTTACAATCTTCGAAACTACACTTTTTGTTCTAAGCGTCTTTTTGCTCGTATTAATGTGCTCTTACTTATCCCCGTTAATTGCTCTACTTCCTTATAAGAATTGCTTTCTAGCAGCTCCAGGGCATGCTCAATCTTCTTTTTGCCGTATTTGCGAGGGCGGCCTTCTCGAAAGTCAGGCTTCTGCTTCGCAATCTCTTTTCCTTCCTTCATTCGTTCCACGATTAATTCTCTCTCAAATTCAGCAAACGCAGAAAACACACTGAAGATTAACTTTCCTTGCGGCGTATTTTCAATGACCCCAAGATTTAACACATTCACTTTAACCCCTCTATCAAAAAGGTTCTTAACGGTCGTAATCGCATCAATAGTAGAACGTGCAAAACGATCTAATTTCGTTACAACCAGTGAATCCCCTTCTTCAAGCATATTCATCAGCTTTTGGAATTCTTGACGGTCCGATTTCGAGCCAGTGGATTTTTCTGAAAAAATCTTCTCGCATCCAGCCTCTTTTAACTGCTGAATTTGCACCTCAATATCCTGACCTTGCGTACTTACTCTAGCATATCCGTAAATCAAGGTTTCCCCCTCCATTTTGAATACAAGTTATGATCTCTCTCAATCATTAGCTTACCTCTCGCTCATTTCAACGTCAATACTAAGTAAGTTATGAAACACTATTAGGTACCTGGTACCGCTCGTGGACAGTGTCCATTTGGGGCGCACAATAATACATTTGGCCAATTGTCATTTGCGTATGGGTAGAGTATAATTTAATCATCAAAAAGATCAGGTGCTGCAACACCTGATCTGGCAACTACATGCCGTGAGCGAACGGACGGCAGACTAATTTTCATAGATCCTAAAAGAAGTAATCATCCTATTTCCAGACGAGGCAGGGTGATTACTTCTTTTGGTTTGTGACGAATAACATAACACAAAGTGAAAGAACCGCTATCAATAATGAATTGGATCCAATTGCTACATTAATTGCTTCGTATATTGTCAATCCTCCACCTCCCTTCCAAAGGGAAGTAGTCACCCGCCCGTCTGCTTTGTAGTTGTTACCCTCATTTTACCATCTAACCATATTTAAAAACAGAACAAATGTTCCTATTTTTAAAACAACTCCTTACTCACTGTCAATGCCCCTACAACACTAGCAGCCTTACCACCTAAATCATTTCCATACTCCGTGTATCTTTTTAGCGCAGCACTATCTTCCGGAAGCCCCTTACTATGAATACAATGCAGAATCCCCGCCATAAACGCGTCACCCGCACCGGTAGTGTCAACCGCTTTTACCTTCATAGCAGGAACATGTAACTCCACTCCACCATGAACTGCCAACGCCCCTTTTTCTCCTAACGTCACCCAAACATAGGGAATCCCATAGTCCGCAAGCTGCTTTAACCCATCTTCAACCGTCAGCGTTTCTGTTAAAAATAGTAATTCCTCTTCAGCTATTTTGAGAAGATCCACATTAGGAAGCATTTCCATGATCGCGGCTCTGCACTTTTGTTCACTTTCCCATCTTTTCATACGAATGTTGGGATCAAAAGCGACCAGAGTGCCATGCTTCTGAGCCAACTCAACAGCCGCCTTCGTTGTCTGACGGGATATTTCGTGAAAAAGAGTTCCCGACCCAAAATAAAACAGCTTCGCTTTTCGAAAAAGCTCTTCATGCAATTCTGAAACCAACAGCTGCTCATCTGGGGATTCATTTTCATAAGAATGAAAATAGCGCTCACCATCATCATTCAAATGAACGTATACACCGCAAATTTTTTTCTGGCCAGATTCAACACTGTATTCCAAATTAACATCCTCTTTGTTCAGCTCATTTTTTATAAAAAAGCTTACCTCATCCTCCCCCAGCTTGCATAAATAATAGGAAGGACTACCGAGTCTTCTCACGCCAACCGCAACATTCAGCGTAGTCCCTCCGATGTATTTTTGAAAGTTTTGATTGGAAGAATCCACCGAGATATAATCAACAAACGCCTCACCGTAGGAAATAATTCCATTTTTCATAGACCATGCCCCTCTAATTCCTTTTTTAAAATAGTCTAGCAAACGATTTAGCCAATCTCTAGACCTGCAATCGTCATAAGGTATAATAAAGATAATACTTTCAAAAGATTTGAGGATATGATGAGAAAAGAAAGAATTGATTCGTTAAAATATATGAGGGTCGTCGCGATGCTGCTCGTTGTGTTGATCCACACAACCGCGGAGGCTTTGTCCTATCTTGATCCAACTGACGCTTGGTATCAGTTTTATTTACTCTTAAATCGCTTCACGAGATTTGAAGGCCCCGTCTTCGTTTTTCTAAGCGGTGTTGTTTTATTTTACAATTATGACGACCGGCCGTTTACGCTGAAGACATGGCTTGGTTTTTACCGAAAAAGATTTATGTACATTCTTTTTCCTTATCTTGTTTGGTCGTTGTTTTATGAAGGTTTTTCCCATTATATGGGTTACAGAACTTTTGAAAATATCGAAACAGTGGCCACGAATATTTTTTACGGGAGCTCCAACTACCAGCTGTATTTTATTTTGATTCTCGTGCAATTATATTTCCTGATGCCTGTGTTTGTTTTTTTAATTAAACGCTTTTGGTTTGTAAAAAAATATCTATTTTTATTTGGATTTGCCCTTGAATATTTTTATCAAATTTTAAACCATAGCTATAACTGGATTACCAGCCCCTTTTTCATGGTTTATCTGGCGAGTTTTTTATTGGGGGGATGGGTTGGCATTTACTATCCAAAGTTAAAGCAGACTTTATCGAAAAAGAACTTTTGGGCAATGTTTGCGGTGACAGTTGGCCTCGGACTTGGATACACCTACTTGTATCACCAGCAAAACGTATTGGGAAACATTCTAATGGAGTATCATGTATTTAAATTTTTGGCGATCTGTTATTACCTGCTTTCCTGCTACTTTTTGTTTAAAGCTGCGATCTGGGTTGACGGCATCTCTTCCGAATGGTTTAAAGCTGTGATTGAGAAACTGCGCATCTATTCATTCGGCTTTTATTTGGTGCATCCTTTCATCCTAGCACTTTGGCAAATCTATTTAGTGCCACAAACAGAAATGCAGTTTCACCTATTCATTTTTGTTCGATATGTGCTAGTCTTGGTCAGTTGCTACGTGTTTATTAGAATCATTCATCTCCTGTTCCCACGAGCATGGATGATCTTCGGAAAGCTTCCAGACCCAAGAAAACCACTAAACACCGAAAAACCAGCCACCTAAACCAAAGAGGGGATAGATCTGTTTGATACTAGATCCATCCCCTCTTCAATACTGTCCACCCCAAAAACACAAACTCAACCAACTGTCCACAAGCGGTACCAGGTACCTAATTGTGGTACCTAATTGTCTTCGACGATGTGGACGACCCAGCCAAATTCATTTACGACACGGCGTTTTGCGATTTCTGCGTGTGCTCGGGTTCGGAAGCTGCCTGTTAATAAGCGAAGTCCGTTGTCGCTCACTTCATGAACAATCCAGCCGCTAAAGGATCTGAGACGTTCTGCGGCGATTCTTTGATGTGTTTCATTTGCAAACGTACCTGTCTTCAAGCGGTAAGCTCCCCCGCCGCTGAGCTTCTTCTGTAAATTAAAAGACCTCACCAACCCATTGACGTGCCCTCGGGCAATTCGATCAATAAAGTCCGTTTGTTTTAGCTTCGCAGCATCGGAGCTACTGTCAATAAATCCATTTTCTGTCAACAATGCAGGCATGTTTGAAACTCTCAACACGTGGAAATTAGCCTGCTTCCTTCCCCTATCAACAAAATCAACCAGCTTCATCACTTCTTGATGAATGTTTGTTTGATATGTCGTCGTCGGAGTACCACTTCCAGGGTAAATGAAATCTTCATACCCTGTTCCTCCGCCGGAGTTAATGTGAACAGATAGATAGAAATCGGCTCCCCAAGCATTGGCGGCATTTGTACGCTGTGACAGAGATACGGTTTGATCGCCTGTGCGGCTTAGTCTTGTGGTTACACCAGAATATTCGTTGAGAAGGATTTCATTAATTCTTCGCGCTATTTGCAACGTTACGTTTTTCTCATACAACCCGTTACCAACAGCCCCTGAATCCATTCCTCCATGGCCAGGGTCAATAAAGATTTTCACCATATTTTTCACCCTTGATATCTATATGCCTAAGAGTGACACAAGGTGATTTCCAAAAATAACTAACCCTCCCATCTACAAAAAAACCGACTGCACGAAAACGCACAGTCGATTTTTCTGTGTACACACCAGAAAGACAAGTGTCCACGAGTGGTACCTGGTACCTTATTATTTATTATTTGTTGTTTAGCAGGTAGACTACTTTTGCAGCTTGGGCGCGTGTTGCTTGGTTGCCTGGTTTGTATTGTTTGCCGTAGCCTTGTACTAATTCTAGATCAAATGCTTTTTGGATCGCATCTTGTGTTTCTGCACTTAATGCTGCCGTATCCGCGAATTGCTTTTGTTCTGAAGCTTTTACTTCACCGTTTTGCTTTTCGTATGCACGAACTAACATCGTTGTCATTTGTGCACGTGTAATTGGCTTGTAAGGATCAAACGTTGTCGCAGAAGTTCCTGTTGTAATTCCTGCTTCATATGCTGCCGCCACTTCTTTTGCAAGGTCGCCGCTAACATCTGTGAATGGCGCATCGTTTTTAGCAGTTAATCCTAAAGAACGTACTAACAAGCTCGCAAATTGACCGCGAGTGATGTTTGCTCCTGGATCAAATGTTGTTGGAGTTTTTCCTTTAATGACGCCTTCATTAGCAAGAGCAGCGATATATTCATAAGCCCAGTGGCTTCCAGAAACATCTTTAAATCCTGGATCTACTGGAGCTTCAGGCTCTTGCGGCTCTGTCGGTTCAGTTGGCTCAGTTGGTGTTGGTTCTGTCGGCTCTTCCCCTTCACCAGCTCCACTTAAGTCAATGCTGAAAATGCCAAAACCAGCTTCATTTGTTTTACCAGTATAAGTGATATTATTCGTTTCCTTCGCTAACTCAGCAGCTTTTGGATTAGATAAGAATGTTACATTTGCATCAACAGGAGCGAATGTCCAGTTGTTATTTACTTCTGCTTCAATCGTTCCATGTTCAACAACATAGTTCATCATCGCTTGACGGTTTGAATCTGGCGCTTGTAGAACTGTGTTCACTCCGCCCGGATTCATTAACTTGCTGCCTGCCGCACGGTAGTCATTTGTTGCTACGATGAATTCCATATCCGCTGTTACAGGCTCACCATTGTACTTAAGGTTTTTAATACGATTTGCTTCAGGGTTAATCACGTTTTGACCTCTGTCATACTTTGGCAATGATGTCACGTCGATTTCGTATGTTACGCCATCAATCACATCAAAGTTGTATGTCGGGAAGTCTGGGTTAATCAGATTTTGCTCTTCCGTGCTGTTCGGATCAATGGTGTTGTACTGGCCAGCTGACCATTCTAACCATTCTTTAAGTTTTTCGCCATCCACTTTAACAGCATTCACAACGTTATTATCATAAAGATATAAATCAGCAATATTTTTAAGAACAAGAGTACCAGCTTTCACGTCTGTAAAATCATCTACACCGCCGCGGCCTGCTTTAAATGGAGCAGCAGCCGAAAGCACTGGAAGATCTGCGTATTCACTATCTTTTAATGCATTTTCCACATACCATGTTTGTGCTCTATTTAAAATTTCCATCGCTGCATTATCTTTTACAAGACCAAAGTAAGTGTTCAAGTCACCTGTTAATTCACCAACAGGAGTTTCCATATATTTGATGGTCGCTTCATGCTCTTCTGCTACAGCATCTACGATTTCTTGAACAGGCTCAGCAGTTTGTTCGCCGACCGTGATTGGCTTTAATTGCGCTTGAGCATCCTGTACGACCCATGCATTGTCCACTTTTTCTATTTTCAAATCGATCAGTCCGATGTTATTTCCCCAAGAACCAGGCATTAACGTTGGAATTCCATTGATCGTTCCTTTTGTGTTATCAATTCCATTTCCATCTGGGAATGATGGTTTAGCTGCGTTCGGGAATGTTTGATGCTGATGTCCTGTTAAAATCGCGTCAATTCCTTCAACTTGGCTCAAGTAGTAAGAAGCATTTTCCATGCCTTCTTGGTATGGCTGCAATTTGCCATTTTGATCGTAGCTCGCGATACCAGAGTGAGCAAGCACGACAACGATATCTGCTCCTGCTTCCTTCATTTGCGGTACTACTTCTTTTGCAGACTCAACAATGTCTTTCACTTTCAAGTCATCTGCAATATATTTTGCATCCCATGTTAAAATTTGCGGAGGCACGAAACCAGTTACACCGACTTTAATTGTATGTTCCTCTCCATCTTCATCTACTACTGTTTTTTCTAAAATTTCATAAGGAGTAAAATAGCGATTGCCGTCATTATCATAGACATTGGCATTCACGTATGGAAAATCAGCACCTTCTAGTGCAATATCTAAATAGTCTAATCCATAGTTAAATTCATGGTTCCCTACTGTTGCAGCGTCATAGTTTAATTGATTCATTGCCTTAAAAACAGGGTGTACATATCCTTCTTTCATTAAGTCGTTGTTGTAGACATAATCACCCATTGGGCTTCCTTGGATTAGATCACCGTTGTCAAAAAGCAGGCTGTTCGGCGCTTCTTCACGAACTTCGTTAATTAATTTAGCTGCTTTGGATAAGCCATAAGCATTAGTAGATGAACCTTTGTAGTAATCATAGTTCATAACGTTTGAGTGGATATCTGTTGTTTCAACGATTCGAAGATTGACGACATCTTCATCGTTCATCACATCAGCGTAGGTAATAGTTGGAGCAACTTGCGGGATAATCAGTCCAAGTGCGATAGCTGCACCAGCAACTGCCTTTTTTCCAAACTTCTTTTTCACTAAAAATTCCCCCTAGGAAAGTGTTTTCAAACAAAGAAATCATAGCATTTTAGCAGGGTAAAATCTACTATTTTAATCTATTTTCCATAATTTTTACAAATGTATGACATAGTAGAATACTCACTATCATAATTTCCAAAAAAAGAGAGCCACCCAATACCCTCCAACAGATATTGAGTGACTCTCTTATTACTTATAATGACTGTCTGTGTCGTGTGGACAGTGTCCACGGGCGGTACCTGGTACCTGTTTTATTACTTCGCTACAGTGAAGAAAACTTCTTCTTTTGCAGCATTTCCATTTCCATCTTTAATAATATTAACGATGTCAGTAGTAAATCTAACTCCGCCTTCTGTAGTGCTGATAGAAGCACTTTCACCAGCAGTTATTACGAAAGTCTTGTTATCTTCAGTTACTGCAATAGCACCTTCACCGAATTTCTCCATTCCTTCTAGTGCTGCTTTAACAGCTGCCACTGATTCACCTGACAATGCTTCAGTAAATGTGATAGTTACAGTCTCTCCAGCATCTAAAGTAGAATTACTGTTTTGGTCAGCGATAACCATAGATTGAGCTGCAGGAGCAAATACATCTTCAACAGTTACATCAAATTGGTAATCTACTTCAACAGTTTTTCCATTGATTACAACTTCATCAACAAATAATGTTGCAGTTCCTTCAGAAAGAACAACTTCAGCAGCATTTTCATCATCTAGAGTAAATGATGCATCAGCGCTATCTGCGATAACAGCCTTCTTATCAGATACAACTGAGAAAGAAGTAATGTTTGAAGAATCTACAGTATCTCCATCTTGAGTAATTTCTAGAGCAGCTTGGATTTCTGCAAATAAGTTAGTTGTGTTATCAACTACAATTTCATCTTCAGTTTGAGTTAATTCATAAGCGGCTTCAGTATCAACTACCTCAAATTCAGTGTTGATGACTTCAAGGGCACCTACAGTTACTTTTAATGTGTACGTTCCAGTTTCTGTTACAGCAAGTTCGCTTCCAAAACCAAGTGAAACTGAAGTTCCAGTTGCACTATCGATCTCAGTACCATCTTCATCAACAACTACGTACTCAGCCTCAACAGCACCCGCAGTTTTCACATCATCTTCATCAACTGGGAATACTTGAAGTGTAGTTTCGCTTACAGTATCTTCGTCATCATCAGAAGAACCATAAAGATCAATTTCCTTTAAGCCTTCTAATTTATAGTCAGCAATCTCTCCAGCTTCTTCAATAGAAACTTCTAGAGTTTCAACAATTTTACCATCTTCATTTTTCACAGTGATAGTAGTCTTGCCAGTTTCACCATCTACTGCAGTTAAGTTTAATACAAGTGCACCAGATGTAGTTGTACGGCCTTCACCCTCTTGGTCCACCTCTACTGAATCACCTTTAACTTCAACAGTTAAGTCTTCTTCAGATGCCGAGAAATCCTCACCATATTGGTCTACTAGTTGAACTGTTACAGTTTCATTTTCATCAACATCAGGGTTAATTGCTAGGTTAGTAATAGCATCTCCCTCATCGTTTCGAATTTCTAAAGCATCAAACTTCGCTTCAGCCACAACATCAATTTTAACTACTTTTGTAACATCTCCCATAGTTACTTTAACATCTGCAGTACCGACTTTACGTGCTGTTAATTCACCAGTCGCTTCATCAACTACAAGGATGCTTGGAGAAAGTGATTCAAATTTAATTGTTTCGGCTGCTTCTTCACCATATTGGTCTAAGAATAATACATCTAGAGATAATCCGTTTTGGCCGATTGCGATATCATGGTCAGCTTCAAAATCATCAGCATTCCAAGCATCTAAGTCGCCAACAGGTTCAGACACTACTGAATAAGCTGAGAATTCTGTTGCTTCTCCATCATTAGCAGTAATTTTAATTCTTTTGCTCTTAACGTCACCAGCAACGATTTCGACAAAAACAGATTGTCCATCTTCTAAATCATTAGCAACAATTACACCAGTTGAAGTATCAACATCAGATCTGTCATCATTGAAAGTTACGTCAGTTTCTTCAGTAACATCTACTCCAGTATCTGTTAATACAGTGTATTCAATTTCGTAGTCTTCTGAAGGATCAATTGTCTTGCTTGAAGCTAGGATTTCAGAAACTTCACCTAGTACAAAGTCAAGAGTGTAAGATAATTCTTCTTCACCAGCATTGATTGTGAAATCGTATGAAGTTTCATCTTTAAGTGCATCATATAACTCAAGTGAAGCAGATTTTCCATCTTCAGCTAGTTCTACTGATTTAACGAAAATACGATCTTCATCTTCATCCTCAATCACAACATCATTACGGTCAAATGCTTCTACAGCTTGGTTAAACTGAACTTCAACTGTTGTTGTTGTATCAACATCAATGTTTATAATTTCTGATTCAACAATTTCAGGAACTTCCGGTGTATTAACAGCCT
>NZ_LT707409.1:3088928-3090969 GCF_900156875.1 Robertmurraya dakarensis
AAGTCTTGTTATCTTCAGTTACTGCAATAGCACCTTCACCGAATTTCTCCATTCCTTCTAGTGCTGCTTTAACAGCTGCCACTGATTCACCTGACAATGCTTCAGTAAATGTGATAGTTACAGTCTCTCCAGCATCTAAAGTAGAATTACTGTTTTGGTCAGCGATAACCATAGATTGAGCTGCAGGAGCAAATACATCTTCAACAGTTACATCAAATTGGTAATCTACTTCAACAGTTTTTCCATTGATTACAACTTCATCAACAAATAATGTTGCAGTTCCTTCAGAAAGAACAACTTCAGCAGCATTTTCATCATCTAGAGTAAATGATGCATCAGCGCTATCTGCGATAACAGCCTTCTTATCAGATACAACTGAGAAAGAAGTAATGTTTGAAGAATCTACAGTATCTCCATCTTGAGTAATTTCTAGAGCAGCTTGGATTTCTGCAAATAAGTTAGTTGTGTTATCAACTACAATTTCATCTTCAGTTTGAGTTAATTCATAAGCGGCTTCAGTATCAACTACCTCAAATTCAGTGTTGATGACTTCAAGGGCACCTACAGTTACTTTTAATGTGTACGTTCCAGTTTCTGTTACAGCAAGTTCGCTTCCAAAACCAAGTGAAACTGAAGTTCCAGTTGCACTATCGATCTCAGTACCATCTTCATCAACAACTACGTACTCAGCCTCAACAGCACCCGCAGTTTTCACATCATCTTCATCAACTGGGAATACTTGAAGTGTAGTTTCGCTTACAGTATCTTCGTCATCATCAGAAGAACCATAAAGATCAATTTCCTTTAAGCCTTCTAATTTATAGTCAGCAATCTCTCCAGCTTCTTCAATAGAAACTTCTAGAGTTTCAACAATTTTACCATCTTCATTTTTCACAGTGATAGTAGTCTTGCCAGTTTCACCATCTACTGCAGTTAAGTTTAATACAAGTGCACCAGATGTAGTTGTACGGCCTTCACCCTCTTGGTCCACCTCTACTGAATCACCTTTAACTTCAACAGTTAAGTCTTCTTCAGATGCCGAGAAATCCTCACCATATTGGTCTACTAGTTGAACTGTTACAGTTTCATTTTCATCAACATCAGGGTTAATTGCTAGGTTAGTAATAGCATCTCCCTCATCGTTTCGAATTTCTAAAGCATCAAACTTCGCTTCAGCCACAACATCAATTTTAACTACTTTTGTAACATCTCCCATAGTTACTTTAACATCTGCAGTACCGACTTTACGTGCTGTTAATTCACCAGTCGCTTCATCAACTACAAGGATGCTTGGAGAAAGTGATTCAAATTTAATTGTTTCGGCTGCTTCTTCACCATATTGGTCTAAGAATAATACATCTAGAGATAATCCGTTTTGGCCGATTGCGATATCATGGTCAGCTTCAAAATCATCAGCATTCCAAGCATCTAAGTCGCCAACAGGTTCAGACACTACTGAATAAGCTGAGAATTCTGTTGCTTCTCCATCATTAGCAGTAATTTTAATTCTTTTGCTCTTAACGTCACCAGCAACGATTTCGACAAAAACAGATTGTCCATCTTCTAAATCATTAGCAACAATTACACCAGTTGAAGTATCAACATCAGATCTGTCATCATTGAAAGTTACGTCAGTTTCTTCAGTAACATCTACTCCAGTATCTGTTAATACAGTGTATTCAATTTCGTAGTCTTCTGAAGGATCAATTGTCTTGCTTGAAGCTAGGATTTCAGAAACTTCACCTAGTACAAAGTCAAGAGTGTAAGATAATTCTTCTTCACCAGCATTGATTGTGAAATCGTATGAAGTTTCATCTTTAAGTGCATCATATAACTCAAGTGAAGCAGATTTTCCATCTTCAGCTAGTTCTACTGATTTAACGAAAATACGATCTTCATCTTCATCCTCAATCACAACATCATTACGGTCAAATGCTTCTACAGCTTGGTTAAACTGAACTTCAACTGTTGTTGTTGTATCAACATCAATGTTTGTAATTTCTGATTCAACAATTTCAGGAACTTCCGGTGTATTAACAGC
>NZ_LT707409.1:3094908-3298250 GCF_900156875.1 Robertmurraya dakarensis
AAGTCTTGTTATCTTCAGTTACTGCAATAGCACCTTCACCGAATTTCTCCATTCCTTCTAGTGCTGCTTTAACAGCTGCCACTGATTCACCTGACAATGCTTCAGTAAATGTGATAGTTACAGTCTCTCCAGCATCTAAAGTAGAATTACTGTTTTGGTCAGCGATAACCATAGATTGAGCTGCAGGAGCAAATACATCTTCAACAGTTACATCAAATTGATAGTCAACCTCAACAGTTTTTCCATTGATCACAACTTCTTCAACATATAAAGTTGCGTTACCTTCAGAAAGAACGACTTCATCAGCGTTATCAGCATTTAAAGTAAATGATGCATCAACGCTGTCTGCGATAACAGCCTTCTTATCAGATACAACTGAGAAAGAAGTAATGTTTGAAGAATCTACAGTATCCCCATCTTGAGTAATTTCTAGAGCAGCTTGGATTTCTGCAAATAAGTTAGTTGTGTTGTCTACAACAATTTCATCTTCAGTTTGAGTTAATTCGTAAGCAGGCGTTGAGTCAACAACTTCGAATTCAGTGTTGATTACCTCTAACTCACCTACAGTTACTTTTAATGTGTAAGTCCCAGCTTCTGTTACCTCTAAGTCACTTTCATAACCAAGAGTAACAGTACGTCCATTAGCCGTATCAACTACTTCTCCATCTTCATCTTCAACGACATATTCTGCATTAACTGCATCAGATACTTTTACACCATCTTCATCAACAGGGAAAACTTGAAGTGTAGTAGAACCGTCAGTTTCGTCGTCTCCATCATTAGCATGATATAAATCAATATCTTCTAAACCTTCTAATTTGTAGTCTGCAATCTCTCCAGCTTCTACAATAGATACTTCTAGAGTTTCAACAATTTTACCATCTTCATTTTTCACAGTAATTGTAGTCTTGCCAGTTTCACCATCTACTGCAGTTAAGTTTAATACAAGTGCACCAGATGTAGTTGTAAGGCCTTCACCCTCTTGATCCACCTCTACTGAATCACCTTTAACTTCAACAGTTAAGTCTTCTTCAGATGCTGTGAAATCTTCACCATATTGGTCTAATAGTTGAACTGTTACTGTTTCATTATTAATAACACTTGGATTAATTGCTAATTCAGAAATAGCGTCGCCTTCATCGTTACGGATTTCAATTTCATCAAATTCTGCTTCAGCAACAACTTGAATTGTTATTACCTTAGTAATGTCTCCTAAAGTTACCTTAACATCTGCAGTACCAACTTTACGTGCTGTTAATGCACCAGTTTCTTCGTCAATAACAAGGATGCTTGGAGAAAGTGATTCAAATTTAACTGCATCGTCGTTAGCTTCTTCACCATATTGATCTAAAAATCTAACATCCAAGTTCATATCTTCTTGACCTATTGCGATATCATGGTCTGCTTCAAAATCCTCAGCTTCCCAATCATTTACAGCATTTGCTTCTACTGAATACGCATCAAATTCTACTGCTTCGCTAGCATTTGCAGAAATTTTAATTCTTTCACTCTTAACATCATCAGCTTTAATTTCAATAAATACTGAGTTCCCGTCTGCTAAATCACCAGATGCAATAACACCTTCTGCACTTACGATACCTGTTTTATCGGCATTAAAAATCACTTCAGTTTCTTCCGTTACATCTACACCAGTATCTGTTAAAACTGTGTATTCAATTTCATAGTCTTTTGAAGGGTCAATTGTCTTGCTTGAAGCTAGGATTTCAGAAACTTCACCTAGTACAAAGTCAAGAGTGTAAGATAATTCTTCTTCACCAGCATTGATTGTGAAATCGTATGAAGTTTCATCTTTAAGTGCATCATATAACTCAAGTGAAGCAGATTTTCCATCTTCAGCTAGTTCTACTGATTTAACGAAAATACGATCTTCATCTTCATCCTCAATCACAACATCATTACGGTCAAATGCTTCTACAGCTTGGTTAAACTGAACTTCAACTGTTGTTGTTGTATCAACATCAATGTTTGTAATTTCTGATTCAACAATTTCAGGAACTTCCGGTGTATTAACAGCCTCCATTGCACGAGTCATGAATAATGTGAATGCATAGCGGCTAACTGGAGCTTGTGGGTTGAACTCAGTTTGAGTTGTAATACCGTGTGAAGCTAAAATCTTAATGTACTCAGCCATTTCAGTTGTTGCTTCATCAAGGTCAGTTATGTTTACTTCAACATCTTCGTTTAATTTCAAATCAAAAGCTTTAACGATAAGCTTTGCCATATGTTGACGTGAAATTTGTGCGTAAGGCTTGAACGTTCCATCTGTGTAACCAGAAGCAATTTCTTCATTTACTAGAGCTTCAACTGCACCGATCAATTCGATATCACCAGTTACGTCAGTGAAGTTAGTATCTGTATCTGCTTTAGAATCTAAACCAAGTTCTGCTACACGTGAAAGCATTAGGGCTACTTGACCACGTTTCACATTTTGCCAAGGATCAAATTTAGTTCCGTTATCGTAACCTTTAACAACACCCGCATCAGCTAAAGCATTGATCGCCGCTTGTGCTTCAGCGTCAAGTGCTACGATATCTTGGAAGTTATTTTCAGCTGCGCTTACTGCTGGTGCTACCGCAGATGCTACTAATGCTGCTGTTACTGATCCGGCCATGAACTTGTTTAGTTTCGTATTTTTTTTCATATTTTAAATTGCCCCCTGTAATGTATGTTTTAGTATTTTAAAATCTAGTAAAATCGACTTATATAATTTCAAGTAAATGTAAGCTCTCTCGCTCACAAATAGAATAGTAACATACAAATCTCATACATTTATAGAGGTGAAACATGGAAGAACTGAGAAGATTCTCTTGTAAACGCTCACTTTGAATGTTTTTTACCTATATTGTTCATCTCATTCCAAAAGTTTACATTATAAACACAATGAAAATCAAAAAAATAAAAACCACCCATTAAAAAGGTAGCATAGTAAGCTATCGCACAACTGTCCACCAACGGTGCCTAGTACCGAACTTTCAAAAATGGAAGCACTTCGACGTAAGAAAGATCAGAATTGTGCTCTTTCTAGTGAACACTATTGTCCTTGGACTAAGGTTTCGATATAAGCTTCAAACCACCCGCCTTTACCACATCACTGAATTTATGACTCCACTTAGTTAATAGCATTAACGAAAATTTTAGATATTTGCTAGCATTTATGCGGAGTATTCGGATAAACTCTCTATTTGCCCTTTAGAATTTTGTCTTGCACAACTTCGGCAATGATCTCTTTTAATAATTCCTTTTCGGGTAAGTTCCGACCCGCACGAAAGGCGTAGGTTTACATCTACCATCTAATTTGGACAGTTTTTGCACATAAAGGACAGCCTATTAACTATTGCTGTATTTAAACGTTGGTGCATTCAGCATAAAGTTTCTTCTAATTTCCATAAAAAAGAGAGCCCCCAATACCCTCCAACGGATATTGAATGACTCTCTGACTGGTTATAATATATAGGCTGTCTGTCTTACGTGGACAGTGTCCACGGGTAGTACCTGGTACCTTTTTATTACTTCGCTACAGTGAAGAAAACTTCTTCTTTTGCAGCATTTCCATTTCCATCTTTAATAATATTAACGATGTCAGTAGTAAATCTAACTCCGCCTTCTGTAGTGCTGATAGAAGCACTTTCACCAGCAGTTATTACGAAAGTCTTGTTATCTTCAGTTACTGCAATAGCACCTTCACCGAATTTCTCCATTCCTTCTAGTGCTGCTTTAACAGCTGCCACTGATTCACCTGACAATGCTTCAGTAAATGTGATAGTTACAGTCTCTCCAGCATCTAAAGTAGAATTACTGTTTTGGTCAGCGATAACCATAGATTGAGCTGCAGGAGCAAATACATCTTCAACAGTTACATCAAATTGGTAATCTACTTCAACAGTTTTTCCATTGATTACAACTTCATCAACAAATAATGTTGCAGTTCCTTCAGAAAGAACAACTTCAGCAGCATTTTCATCATCTAGAGTAAATGATGCATCAGCGCTATCTGCGATAACAGCCTTCTTATCAGATACAACTGAGAAAGAAGTAATGTTTGAAGAATCTACAGTATCTCCATCTTGAGTAATTTCTAGAGCAGCTTGGATTTCTGCAAATAAGTTAGTTGTGTTATCAACTACAATTTCATCTTCAGTTTGAGTTAATTCATAAGCGGCTTCAGTATCAACTACCTCAAATTCAGTGTTGATGACTTCAAGGGCACCTACAGTTACTTTTAATGTGTACGTTCCAGTTTCTGTTACAGCAAGTTCGCTTCCAAAACCAAGTGAAACTGAAGTTCCAGTTGCACTATCGATCTCAGTACCATCTTCATCAACAACTACGTACTCAGCCTCAACAGCACCCGCAGTTTTCACATCATCTTCATCAACTGGGAATACTTGAAGTGTAGTTTCGCTTACAGTATCTTCGTCATCATCAGAAGAACCATAAAGATCAATTTCCTTTAAGCCTTCTAATTTATAGTCAGCAATCTCTCCAGCTTCTTCAATAGAAACTTCTAGAGTTTCAACAATTTTACCATCTTCATTTTTCACAGTGATAGTAGTCTTGCCAGTTTCACCATCTACTGCAGTTAAGTTTAATACAAGTGCACCAGATGTAGTTGTACGGCCTTCACCCTCTTGGTCCACCTCTACTGAATCACCTTTAACTTCAACAGTTAAGTCTTCTTCAGATGCCGAGAAATCCTCACCATATTGGTCTACTAGTTGAACTGTTACAGTTTCATTTTCATCAACATCAGGGTTAATTGCTAGGTTAGTAATAGCATCTCCCTCATCGTTTCGAATTTCTAAAGCATCAAACTTCGCTTCAGCCACAACATCAATTTTAACTACTTTTGTAACATCTCCCATAGTTACTTTAACATCTGCAGTACCGACTTTACGTGCTGTTAATTCACCAGTCGCTTCATCAACTACAAGGATGCTTGGAGAAAGTGATTCAAATTTAATTGTTTCGGCTGCTTCTTCACCATATTGGTCTAAGAATAATACATCTAGAGATAATCCGTTTTGGCCGATTGCGATATCATGGTCAGCTTCAAAATCATCAGCATTCCAAGCATCTAAGTCGCCAACAGGTTCAGACACTACTGAATAAGCTGAGAATTCTGTTGCTTCTCCATCATTAGCAGTAATTTTAATTCTTTTGCTCTTAACGTCACCAGCAACGATTTCGACAAAAACAGATTGTCCATCTTCTAAATCATTAGCAACAATTACACCAGTTGAAGTATCAACATCAGATCTGTCATCATTGAAAGTTACGTCAGTTTCTTCAGTAACATCTACTCCAGTATCTGTTAATACAGTGTATTCAATTTCGTAGTCTTTTGAAGGGTCAATTGTCTTGCTTGAAGCTAGGATTTCAGAAACTTCACCTAGTACAAAGTCAAGAGTGTAAGATAATTCTTCTTCACCAGCATTGATTGTGAAATCGTATGAAGTTTCATCTTTAAGTGCATCATATAACTCAAGTGAAGCAGATTTTCCATCTTCAGCTAGTTCTACTGATTTAACGAAAATACGATCTTCATCTTCATCCTCAATCACAACATCATTACGGTCAAATGCTTCTACAGCTTGGTTAAACTGAACTTCAACTGTTGTTGTTGTATCAACATCAATGTTTGTAATTTCTGATTCAACAATTTCAGGAACTTCCGGTGTATTAACAGCCTCCATTGCACGAGTCATGAATAATGTGAATGCATAGCGGCTAACTGGAGCTTGTGGGTTGAACTCAGTTTGAGTTGTAATACCGTGTGAAGCTAAAATCTTAATGTACTCAGCCATTTCAGTTGTTGCTTCATCAAGGTCAGTTATGTTTACTTCAACATCTTCGTTTAATTTCAAATCAAAAGCTTTAACGATAAGCTTTGCCATATGTTGACGTGAAATTTGTGCGTAAGGCTTGAACGTTCCATCTGTGTAACCAGAAGCAATTTCTTCATTTACTAGAGCTTCAACTGCACCGATCAATTCGATATCACCAGTTACGTCAGTGAAGTTAGTATCTGTATCTGCTTTAGAATCTAAACCAAGTTCTGCTACACGTGAAAGCATTAGGGCTACTTGACCACGTTTCACATTTTGCCAAGGATCAAATTTAGTTCCGTTATCGTAACCTTTAACAACACCCGCATCAGCTAAAGCATTGATCGCCGCTTGTGCTTCAGCGTCAAGTGCTACGATATCTTGGAAGTTATTTTCAGCTGCGCTTACTGCTGGTGCTACCGCAGATGCTACTAATGCTGCTGTTACTGATCCGGCCATGAACTTGTTTAGTTTCGTATTTTTTTTCATATTTTAAATTGCCCCCTGTAATGTATGTTTTAGTATTTTAAAATCTAGTAAAATCGACTTATATAATTTCAAGTAAATGTAAGCTCTCTCGCTCACAAATAGAATAGTAACATACAAATCTCATACATTTATAGAGGTGAAACATGGAAGAACTGAGAAGATTCTCTTGTAAACGCTCACTTTGAATGTTTTTTACCTATATTGTTCATCTCATTCCAAAAGTTTACATTATAAACACAATGAAAATCAAAAAAATAAAAACCACCCATTAAAAAGGTAGCATAGTAAGCTATCGCACAACTGTCCACCAACGGTGCCTAGTACCGAACTTTCAAAAATGGAAGCACTTCGACGTAAGAAAGATCAGAATTGTGCTCTTTCTAGTGAACACTATTGTCCTTGGACTAAGGTTTCGATATAAGCTTCAAACCACCCGCCTTTACCACATCACTGAATTTATGACTCCACTTAGTTAATAGCATTAACGAAAATTTTAGATATTTGCTAGCATTTATGCGGAGTATTCGGATAAACTCTCTATTTGCCCTTTAGAATTTTGTCTTGCACAACTTCGGCAATGATCTCTTTTAATAATTCCTTTTCGGGTAAGTTCCGACCCGCACGAAAGGCGTAGGTTTACATCTACCATCTAATTTGGACAGTTTTTGCACATAAAGGACAGCCTATTAACTATTGCTGTATTTAAACGTTGGTGCATTCAGCATAAAGTTTCTTCTAATTTCCATAAAAAAGAGAGCCCCCAATACCCTCCAACGGATATTGAATGACTCTCTGACTGGTTATAATATATAGGCTGTCTGTCTTACGTGGACAGTGTCCACGGGTAGTACCTGGTACCTTTTTATTACTTCGCTACAGTGAAGAAAACTTCTTCTTTTGCAGCATTTCCATTTCCATCTTTAATAATATTAACGATGTCAGTAGTAAATCTAACTCCGCCTTCTGTAGTGCTGATAGAAGCACTTTCACCAGCAGTTATTACGAAAGTCTTGTTATCTTCAGTTACTGCAATAGCACCTTCACCGAATTTCTCCATTCCTTCTAGTGCTGCTTTAACAGCTGCCACTGATTCACCTGACAATGCTTCAGTAAATGTGATAGTTACAGTCTCTCCAGCATCTAAAGTAGAATTACTGTTTTGGTCAGCGATAACCATAGATTGAGCTGCAGGAGCAAATACATCTTCAACAGTTACATCAAATTGATAGTCAACCTCAACAGTTTTTCCATTGATCACAACTTCTTCAACATATAAAGTTGCGTTACCTTCAGAAAGAACGACTTCATCAGCGTTATCAGCATTTAAAGTAAATGATGCATCAACGCTGTCTGCGATAACAGCCTTCTTATCAGATACAACTGAGAAAGAAGTAATGTTTGAAGAATCTACAGTATCCCCATCTTGAGTAATTTCTAGAGCAGCTTGGATTTCTGCAAATAAGTTAGTTGTGTTGTCTACAACAATTTCATCTTCAGTTTGAGTTAATTCGTAAGCAGGCGTTGAGTCAACAACTTCGAATTCAGTGTTGATTACCTCTAACTCACCTACAGTTACTTTTAATGTGTAAGTCCCAGCTTCTGTTACCTCTAAGTCACTTTCATAACCAAGAGTAACAGTACGTCCATTAGCCGTATCAACTACTTCTCCATCTTCATCTTCAACGACATATTCTGCATTAACTGCATCAGATACTTTTACACCATCTTCATCAACAGGGAAAACTTGAAGTGTAGTAGAACCGTCAGTTTCGTCGTCTCCATCATTAGCATGATATAAATCAATATCTTCTAAACCTTCTAATTTGTAGTCTGCAATCTCTCCAGCTTCTACAATAGATACTTCTAGAGTTTCAACAATTTTACCATCTTCATTTTTCACAGTAATTGTAGTCTTGCCAGTTTCACCATCTACTGCAGTTAAGTTTAATACAAGTGCACCAGATGTAGTTGTACGGCCTTCACCCTCTTGGTCCACCTCTACTGAATCACCTTTAACTTCAACAGTTAAGTCTTCTTCAGATGCCGAGAAATCCTCACCATATTGGTCTACTAGTTGAACTGTTACAGTTTCATTTTCATCAACATCAGGGTTAATTGCTAGGTTAGTAATAGCATCTCCCTCATCGTTTCGAATTTCTAAAGCATCAAACTTCGCTTCAGCCACAACATCAATTTTAACTACTTTTGTAACATCTCCCATAGTTACTTTAACATCTGCAGTACCGACTTTACGTGCTGTTAATTCACCAGTCGCTTCATCAACTACAAGGATGCTTGGAGAAAGTGATTCAAATTTAATTGTTTCGGCTGCTTCTTCACCATATTGGTCTAAGAATAATACATCTAGAGATAATCCGTTTTGGCCGATTGCGATATCATGGTCAGCTTCAAAATCATCAGCATTCCAAGCATCTAAGTCGCCAACAGGTTCAGACACTACTGAATAAGCTGAGAATTCTGTTGCTTCTCCATCATTAGCAGTAATTTTAATTCTTTTGCTCTTAACGTCACCAGCAACGATTTCGACAAAAACAGATTGTCCATCTTCTAAATCATTAGCAACAATTACACCAGTTGAAGTATCAACATCAGATCTGTCATCATTGAAAGTTACGTCAGTTTCTTCAGTAACATCTACTCCAGTATCTGTTAATACAGTGTATTCAATTTCGTAGTCTTCTGAAGGATCAATTGTCTTGCTTGAAGCTAGGATTTCAGAAACTTCACCTAGTACAAAGTCAAGAGTGTAAGATAATTCTTCTTCACCAGCATTGATTGTGAAATCGTATGAAGTTTCATCTTTAAGTGCATCATATAACTCAAGTGAAGCAGATTTTCCATCTTCAGCTAGTTCTACTGATTTAACGAAAATACGATCTTCATCTTCATCCTCAATCACAACATCATTACGGTCAAATGCTTCTACAGCTTGGTTAAACTGAACTTCAACTGTTGTTGTTGTATCAACATCAATGTTTATAATTTCTGATTCAACAATTTCAGGAACTTCCGGTGTATTAACAGCATCCATTGCACGAGTCATGAACAATGTGAATGCATAACGGCTAACTGGAGCTTGTGGATTGAACTCAGTTTGAGTTGTAATGCCGTGTGAAGCTAAAATCTTAATGTATTCTGCCATTTCAGTTGTTGCTTCGTTAAGATCAGTGATGTTAACTTCTACGCCTTCTTTTAATTCTAAGTCAAAAGCTTTAACGATAAGCTTTGCCATATGTTGACGAGAAATTTGAGCGTAAGGCTTGAAAGTTCCATCTGTGTAACCAGATGCGATTTCTTCATTTACTAGAGCTTCAACTGCACCGATCAATTCGATATCACCAGTTACATCAGTGAAGTTAGTATCTGTATCTGCTTTAGAATCTAAACCAAGTTCTGCTACACGTGAAAGCATTAGAGCTACTTGACCACGTTTCACATTTTGCCAAGGATCAAATTTAGTTCCATTATCGTAACCTTTAACAACACCTGCATCAGCTAAAGCGTTAATTGCTGCTTGTGCTTCAGCATCAAGAGCTACGATATCTTGGAAGTTATTTTCAGCTGCACTAATTGCTGGTGCTACTGCAGATGCTACTAATGCTGCTGTTACTGATCCTGCCATGAACTTGTTTAGTTTCGTATTTTTTTTCATATTTTAAATTGCCCCCTGTAATGTATGTTTTAGTTATCTAAATGAGTTATTTTAATCTAGTAAAATCGACTTATATAATTTCAAGTAAATGTAAGCTCTCTCGCTCACAAATAGAATAGTAACATATAAATCTCATACATTTATAGAGGTGAAACATGGAAGAACTGAGAAGATTCTCTTATAAGTACTCATTTTAAGTGCTTTTTACCTATATTGTTCATCTCATTCCAAAAGTTTACATCATGAACACCATGAAAAACCGCAAAATATAAAAAATCTACCTCATAAAAGAGGCAGATTAGCTATTTTCACTATAAGTGTCCACGTAGAAAACACAAAACTAACAAAACTGTCCACGAGCGGTACCAGGTACCATTAGATTGTACCATTAGATTAGTCGTTTTGGTTTGGAGATGTGGTAGCCCTGCAGGAGGGGCACCCCTATGTTTTTGGCTGTGTGTAGGTCATCTTCTGTTTCGATGCCTTCTAGGACCAACTTCATGTCGTTGTTGGTGTATTGCAATAAATATGAGACTAGTTGTTGTTTTTCTTGTGACTGGGATAAGCCTTTTGATCTTGTATGATCGAGTTTGACGAAATCAGGTGATATAGTGTCCATCTTTTTTATGGAAGCACGGGTGATCGATAAATCGTCGAAAGCAATGCGCAATCCAAGAGATCGCAAAAACTCGATACGCCGGAGAAAAATTTCCTGGCTCCAAATGAATTCCTCATTCCAATCTTCATTCAACTCAAAAACAATGCGATTTTTCACATGAGGATAACATTCAAATAAGCGATTTATAAATTTCTCAAAATCAGCATGAACTAAAGTAGACGGCAGCACATTAATGAATAAGTAGTGTTGCCTAAGATAGGAATTGGGATATTCTCGAATCGCATTCTTCATAGAGGCTGTATCTAATTCATACAGTACCCCGCTTTTACGAGCATGCCGAAGGATAGTAAGAGGACTTATTCTAGGCGTGGACCGCATCAAAGCTTCATAACCATAAATACAATCATTGCTTGAGTTTAGGAGAGGCTGATATTCACTGTACAATTTATTTTCTCTAATGAGTTCTGTCACATGATAGGAGTTTATCTTCATCACATCCCTTCTCAAGGAGCTAACTACATTCTTTAGAGTACGAAATTCTTTTCATAAAATAAATGAGAAAGATCACTGAAATGTTCATATTTACGAAATTTCCATGAACTTTCCCGTGATCTATTTAATTAATGGTCACATTAATATCCCCAGCACTCTTTTTATTATGCTAAAGCTTTCTTAATTCCAAAAACTGAACCGTTTTCCCATCACGGTCCACCCGCACTGTAAGCTCCTGGCCGTTCAGGGAATACTTAAGCTCTTCACATTTGGCCGACTCATAGCAAGAAACTTCCTTTTCCACAGTTGGATCCCCAAAAACCTTTAACACACTTTTCTTTGTAAAAGGAATCCCTGGATAATGACTTTTATTGAGAAAATCCGGGTAAATCGTGAAAATCTCAATCTTTCCATCATCACGATTAAAGGTTGCTGTTATACCTGCACCATCACCTTTATAATAGAGAGAGTTTGTAAGGTCCTGATTCGTGACCTTTTTCGCCACACCAAAATGCGCTTCAATATCATTAAAAGTATCACCAGTCTTAACTCCCAGGATATTCAACGGGATAACCTTAAGAATATATGCGTCACCAAACCCCAGCTTTTTCACCGCTTTTAACTGTTGCTCTGCATTTTTTCGATCCTTAAAGGCACCTGCTTGAACACGATAATGAACGCTGCCATTAATAACTGCCTCACTCACAGCTGCGGACAGGCCAGCTTCCTTAAGAAGATCAACTTGATTTAACGCATGTTTCTTAACCGTAAACGATCCGGTCATCACCTTAAACAATTCCCCCTGCTCTAAAAGCAAGCGCTGCCCCGGATAAATCGTCAAATTCTCCAGCAGATTCAGCCTCTTGATCTCCTTGACACTGACATGATGTTTTTTCGAAAGCCCGTAAAGCGTATCCCCCTTTTTCACCGTAATCACTTCATCAGACGGGACATGGTTTGCTTGAACTCCACTCCCAAAAACGAACACGACCATCAAAATCATGATGGAGAAAAAATATTTAATCCTTTTCATTGTTGTCACCTCAACCATTTAGACGAAGAGGTAGCAGTGAAGTTGCAGAAGTCTAAGCCCATTTTTCGATGAGGGAGTCCAAATTTTTTTTATAAAAAAATAGCAAAGGGGTGATCTCCCCTCTGCAAATTTATTTATATTCAGGAATGCAAATCCTTAGCCTTTCTGTCATATCCTCTATTATTTCTTTGACCGTTAGATCGTCCTGTTGTTCACCTTTTTCATAGGACTCTTTTAAAATATCAATAAAAATTGTTGTTTTGTCCAATCCACACACCTCAAACTATAAATTATTATTGATAACACATACATCATGCACCTACTAATAATTCAAGTTACTCTCTCTTCCTCCAAATAAACAAAGGAACATAGATCATCAATGCCATAACTGCCCCAGTTAAATCCAGCATAACATCATTTAAGAGCGGAGTCCTTCCACCTGTTAAATATTGGTGATACTCATCTATTGCAGCATAAACACCTGTAAAGATAAGAACCCAAGTGACTACCGGCCATATTCTTTTCGGACGAAAAAACATAAACACCCTAAAAGTAGCCACAGCAAGACAACCAAATAAGAACAAATGAGCAAACTTACGGATCAAAAACTCTATAAAATGATAATATCCCCTCGTCTCAATTGATATGACTGTATCCCAATATGATATCTGTAAATTAGAAAGCATTTCCTCGCCAGGTTTGCCTGGCAATAATTCTCTCAGAAGTGGGACGACAGACTGTTCCTGGTACGTTTGTGAAGAAAAATAGAAAATGAGTGCTGCTACAAATATTAAAAATCCTAAGACAAAGCCTCTCGACCTCACCACATCACCTCAACAAAACGAATATCCTCTCAATATGAACGATTGTATAATTTTATCATATCACGTTCATATTGCTATGATAGAAATGTAGCATCTTAGCTAGAAGCTTATCCGTCTGTCGCAGGCATACTATGGGCATAGGTCATTTACACTTATGTTATGGTAAAATTTTTCAAATGATACAAATGAACGGGGGCTATTTTTTGTTTTATCTTTTTTCTCAGTTATCACAGGTTTAGAGTTGTTTCACATAAAGATAAAAAAAACGACTGAAATGGAGGCTTACAACATTCTTCCTCCCTTTCAGTCAATTTTTATAATCCGAGAATATGCTTTTTTACTACTTATAAGTAAAAATCCCTATACCCTTGGTTAACTCTTTTTATTCTTCTCGTATCGATAGAATGTGCCTGATGTTCTGCAGAGCAATTCACCATTTTCATTCTTCACTTCCGCTTCCATAAAGGAAACTTTGTAGCCCTCTTTTACATAACGAGAGGTCGCAATCAATTTCCCTGTTGCTGCCGCTTTATAAAAAGATGTTTTTAATTCCAGGGATACATACGGTGCATCCTTGTGGCGAAAATTCAAATGCCCCATGGCCGTGTCCGTAATGAAGGTGAAAATCCCGCCATGCACAATGCCGCTTGGGTTATGCATAATATCCGTAACCGGGCATGTGATTGTACATGTTTTCGCTTCATCATCATAATCAAACTGAAATTGCAGCAGCTTAAACATAAAGATCTGTTCCGGTTTCTGCTGGTATGTATCGTATACATTTTCCACATGAGCCATAAATTCTTGCTTGTCCACTTCTCATCACCCTTTTATTAAAAAATAGATTCTCCTCTATCATAACACAATAGTTAGAATTTTAAGATAAGTGTTAATACAGAAAAACTCACTACAAAGGCAGTGAGTCTCGAGTCTACTCTAAATCAATATATTCATACAATTCTAGTTTGTACGCTGCGAGTTTAATACATTCAGAGATCGTGCTAAAAAACGGACCCTTTGTACTATACCAAGGACTCTGATTCTCAGCCGCTACGTAAATCAAGTCAAAATCACTATCTTTAAAAACCTTATCAAACGTAAATTTTGTTCGTCTCATATGATAATCAGAGGAAATCACAATAGCAGATGTTAACTGGTGCTGTTCCATTTCGGACTTTGCAAATGCAGCATTTGTGTATGTGCTAGTGGCATTCTCCTCAAGAATCAGTGCATCTTCTGGAATCCCAATTTCAACCGCATCCTTCACGGTTAAATGAGGATCGTGCGCTCTCGTCAGCATGACATAGTCTGCATAATCTTCTTTATAAAGCTGCGCCGCTTTTTCTAAACGACCTATATTGCCACTAAGCACAATAATAACATCGGATTTCTCCGGCTTTTCATTGACCACTAGAAAATCCTTTCCCACGATCATAACTAAGGTGGACAATATAACCAATATTACCAGGCTAAATATAACCGCTTTCATCTTCCTCATGCAATTCAATACCGTTCCTTTATAATCTAGAAAACCACACACTACCATGAGACAGAATTAATACTATTAAACCTATTTAAATATACCATAAATTCCATCCACTTGGCAGAACCACAACATTCGACAAATTCCGGGTCGTCACAGGGACGCAAATTGCAACTGATTCGAGATCTCCACCAAAGTGTCCTTTTCTAGTAAAGCTTCACGGTATTCTTTTGGGATTCCTTCATATCCAAAGGCTAATCCCGCTAACCCTCCTGCAATCGCTCCTACGGTATCGCTGTCTTCTCCTTCATTTGCTGCCCCAACGACTACATCTAAGAAGGTTTCACTGCTCATCAGCCAATACAGCACCCATTGCATCGTATGAACGACGTAACCATCAGGGAGGCAGGTTGGTTTCTTCCCCTCAAGAACCGTTTCATAAATGGTCCCTTTCACTTCTTGAGCAATCGCTTCACTTAAATCTCCGCCATTTAAGACTTTATAAGCAATTCGGTTATAAATTAGACAGGCTTCAGCTGCTTTGTTATCATAATGAGTCATTTCGGATTGCCGTTCTGTGATTTCTTCAACTTTTGTGAGACTTTTGTACGAAAGTGCCACCGGCAAACACCTCATCAAAGTCCCATTTCCAGCAGAAAGACCGCCTAAATACTTCTCATGCGCCAGCTTAGCCGCCGCAAACCAGTCACCATCATACAGTTCAAAAACGGTTCTAATAATATTTCCAATATCCTTAGGATTTGATTGATACCACTCCAGAAAATACTCGCCAATCGCAGAAATCGGGTCATCGGGATTCTTTATAATCCCCTTCGCAACAGCCAACGTCATTGCAGTATCATCCGTTGTCTCCCCTTTTTCCAGCTTCCACACCCCGCCGCCAACGATCTCAGTCAGCCTGCCATACTTCTCCTTAACTTCTTCCTTCGACAAAAATTCAGTCGTCCCACCCAACGCATCACCAATCGCCAAACCAAACAACGCACCTTTTATCCGATCCAACATCAAAACACTCCCTTCCTCACTAATATCCCCAACACAAAACATAATTTTCATTCGACATAATTCGAGCTATCTCGGGTCGTCACAGTGACAAATAATAAAACAACCACTTGCAGCATTGGGCAAGCGGTTGTTTTTGTGATAGTTCAGGTCAGGTATCATTCTATTGATTAGTTTATCATTGGTTGTTCATTTTTTGCAGATCTTGAATATTCTCTGCGCCTCTAATTTCTGCGACATTTTCCATATCAATGATAACCTCTTTTATGTTCGTCCCTTTAAAGTCAATAATCGCACCAGTTTTCTCTGGTTTGATCGTAACCGTTAGGTCTGCGAAGCCTTCTCCGCTAAGTTCCACATATTCTCTGCTCGTAATCGTAACACCTTCTGTAATCTCAACGGTATCGTCAAGATGAACAGAAATGCTTGGCGAAGAAAGGGTTAATTGTTTCGTTTTAAAATCCTTAAGAGTATACGACTTTTCCGCAACCTCATCCTCTTCCTCTACGTCATCAGCAACTGAACTAAACTCATACACGGCAACTGTCCCTGAAACTTCATGTGTAGCGGCAAGCAGACTTTTGCCTGTTGGGCTCACAGCAGCCGGAATGAATTGCAAGCCTTCAGGAGACACATCCCCTTTGACATCAGCCGAGAAATCGCGGCTTGAAAGCAGCGTGACAAATTCAGGTTTTGCCGGATTTGTCAGGTCATAGACCATAATCGCACTCGTCCGTTCTAATGCGATAAACGCATAAGTTTTTCCATCAATCATACCTGTTACAACTGTTTCCGGTTCGGGTCCTTTTGAAGAACTTCGTTTGTCATATGCTAATTCATCATTATTTGTATTAAAATGTTCTGGCAAAGCCTCCGCAACAACTCTCTCAAACTCACTGCCGCTGTCATAGACAAGTTCCATCGTCTCAGCATCAAAAATGGAGAAACTGCGTCCGCCGTATGAGTAAAGAGCCTCGTATTTTCCTGTAGCTTCGTTAAATCCATTTTCCTTCGTGATGTTTGTCTTTGCCATCTCCTCCAAAAGACCATCTGCCACAAGCTGATCTAGCTCTTCCTGTGTATAGCCTTCATAAAAATCAGCATTTAACTGGATTTGATCCGCAATGTCCCCTATGCTAGCTTCTTCGGAGTAAGCGT
The DNA here is from genome assembly GCF_900156875.1 of Robertmurraya dakarensis. Lineage (GTDB taxonomy): Bacteria > Bacillota > Bacilli > Bacillales > Cytobacillaceae > Robertmurraya > Robertmurraya dakarensis. Next base: position 3,111,549 of record NZ_LT707409.1, read on the forward strand.
CATAATCACGGGCGTCCCCTTCATTCGGTGTGACAATATAAGTTTTTCCGCCAACGGTAAAAGTATCAATCGCATCAGGCATATAAAAACCAAGAAGCGGAAGCTTTTCAATTTTCGTCTGACCATCTCTCTTACCATCCAATTCATTTCCGGCAGCAGAATGATCCTTCACGCCAAGGCCTTTCACATCAACAATAGAGTCATTTTCAAGATTGATCGTCGCGATTGCATTGTTCTCTTGCATAGACACATAAGCACGTTTACTATCTTCGGAAACTGTGATAAATTCCGGCTCTAGCTGTGCCAGGGTATCACCTTTTGAGCTGACTCTCACTTTTTCATCAAGAGAAACCCCTTCAAACGATAAAGTTTTAACAGCCTTCGTTTCGACATCAATAATGGAAACCGACCCACTCGGATCAACACTATAATCATCACTTGGTTCGCCTTCATTCGCCACAAGTATTTTCTTTCCATCATGGGTGAAGGTTACCATATCGGGCAGAGAGCCAACCTGAATACTATCCACCAACTCTCCCTCTTTTGTTAAAAGAACAATATAGCCCGGGTCCGTTTTTGGATTGCTGACAACCGAGAGTGCTACGAGATCTTTCGTTGGGCTTACTGCAACACTAGTAATATCATCCACATTCTCAATCTCTAAATCTTGTAACGATACATGTTTCTTCGATTTAATAGCTTTAAATTCTCCCGATTTCAGCGCATCAAACGAAAGAATATCCATCCCTGATTTCGCACCATTTGTAACAAAAGCTAAATTAGAGTCTGCATCATAAGCTAGAATTTCCGTTCCGCCTTCTCCTGCACCACTATCATATTGGGCAATTTGCGTAACTTTTAGCTTATCCTCTTTATATTGAAAAAATGGCGGCTGCTGAGCTGCTGCATTGGCTAGGTCCACTTGGACTAAAACCGGATCATGATCACTCGCACGACCGGCCATATCGGTAAAATCTGCATTAATATGAAGAATATCCACTTCAGTCGACTGTGCTAGATTATTAGATATCAAAATATGATCCAATACTTGCGAGTTTCCTTGATATAAATACGTATAACGATCAGACTTCTCAACCTCGTTAATCATGTTGGTCATATGCTCCCCTTCATGAATTTTTAATGACTCGGAGAATTGGAAATCATTAAAATCACCAAGAGAAACGATGTTAGCATCCGGATCTTTTGTTTTAATATCATCGATAAAACCAGCAACAATTTCAGCTATCTTATGACGCTGTTCTTCACTACCATAAACAGGAGGCTGCGTGGATCCAAACAATGGCGTGTCACCTGACTTCGAATTCCAATGATTCGCAATCACGACAACACTTTCACCTTGGAAATCAAACTGTGCAGCTAACGGCTTCCGGCTGTTATCAAACGCTTCATTCGTTGGATCGATTCGGCCAGGATTCAATGTTAATTTTCCATCTTCATAACCAACAGCTGTCGTTGCGTCACCAGCCGGGATATCCTCTGTTAAAGAAACCCGCTCAGGATTATATAAAAATCCAACGCGAATATTGGCATTTGGCGCACCGCCATCCTCGTTATTGACAGGGTCGATATTCACGTATTCATATTTCACACCGCCAGCCTTTTCAATTTCAGATATTAACCTTTCGTAACTTTCATTCGCTGCCGAATCGCCTTGATCTTGCCCATTATTATCCTGAACCTCGGTCACCCCGATAATATCTGGACTCTGCATATCTTTAACGAAGGCTCTTGCTAACTTTTGCGCTTTATCATCTGAAGTTTCTGATGTATTATTTGAAAAATTCTCCAGGTTATATGAAGCGATCGTTAATTTCCCATCCTCTTTTACAATCGTGGTCGTCTCAGGTACTGCTTCACCAACGGTATGAGCCTTCTCCATCGTCTCTAATGGAACGTTGATTTTATAATTCTGGAAAGAGTAGCCGACAACCCCTGTGATTGGACCAGAAAAAGAATCACCCGTCGCCACTTCGAAGTCACGCGCAGGTCCATTCGGTTCCATGCGGAATTGAATGCGGTCTGGGTTCGCATTATCCTCTTCTAGTAAAACTCCGCCATTCACCGTATCCGTTTCTCTATTTTCCAGCACGGTAATCAAATCCCCATGCTCCTGAGGCGCAACAGCCTTCACATTGCCAACTTCAACACGCATGCCCTCTAAGCTTTCCCAAAAATCAACCGCATCTTCTTCTGGATCAAACTCAGTCAAGGCATCATTATCAATCACACTTGCTGTTAGACTGTTCTCGTCAATTAAAATTGGCTTAGGCAGTTCAACATCTTCTTCAACTACCTCTACCTTTCCACCTTGATCATCTCGCACATTAATTTGCGTAAGCTTTAGATCTGTTTGCTGACGATCACTAAATCCATCGATCGCGTATTCGTCCACTTCACCCGTAACAGCCACTAAATCACCTACATTAACCGGCCAAGCATTTCTCCCGCTGTACAAAATGATCCCTTCCGATGTATTCGGGTTATCATCCGCCCACTCGTCAGGTGTCTGAATATGATAATAAGTGGAGCCGTTTAGCTCAAAGGTATAAGTCACAACTCCTTGCAGGTCCTCGACAAATTGACCATCAAATGGAGAATGATGCCCGTCTCCTTGAATATCGTGGATATGCAGTTCATCAATAATCTCATATTGGAAGGTTTCTACCTCACCTTCACGACCATCATCTGTGATCACCTTGGCTTTTACCGTTGTGTCTTCTGTAATCGTAAACGGTTCATTATAAATCAAACTTGAATCACTAGTAGGCTCACTTCCATCAAGTGTATAATAAATGACCGCGTTCGCAGTACTAGTGCTCAGCTTAACGGTTGTACTTCCAACAAACGTGCCGCTTCCTGGGCTGGCCAGAACAGGCTGAATAACTGAGCTGTCGACCACAATGTCTTCTCGAGAACGAGGAATGATTTGATAATCATCATCGAACTGCTGCACAATTCCAGTAATAGATTCATAGCTATTGCCAACACTTAAGCCCAAATCATTATTTTCATCACGAACGATAAACTCATTCTCACCATCACTTGCGGTAAAATTGGCCCAAGAACCGCCGTCCTGCACATCGATCAATTCAATATTTTTTACAGTAACCAGCTTTGACTCATTATCCTCGGCAACTTCTGCACCTGTTACATCCAATGGACTTGGTGCGCCAACATTCTCCGTTTTTTCCACCACTGTGGCACCATCTAACTGCAGCAACCCACGGTAGTCCGCCAGCGTACCTGTTAGGACGACTTCATCTCCAACAGAGATATTCAAACTAGTTGGACGAACGGCAATTCCACCAGTCTCATCCTGAACGGAAAACGTGTTTTTCAGATCAGCCGCGACAACACCTTTAATGGTGACGGTTTCTCCTGGTGCTTTCGTTCGTGCATCAGCGATAGTAATGACTTCGGCTGGTGCTTCCTCTTCATCCGGCGGAGATACCGGACCTGCCTCACCAAGAGAATGAGTTCCTAAATTGGAAGAGTCATCCTTAGGGAGTGCCGTCCATCCCACAGCAGGATCAAATTGATCATCAATAACGGTATCACCGGTGAGAACATCACTGTTTCGAACGTATGTAACATCCTTTAAATTTTCAACTCTTGATCCCACTTGCCCAATTGAATCAATGACTTCACCTGACTTTTTTAAAACAATCGGGTCATCCCCGTTAAAATTAATAACAGATGAGTTCTCTAGGTCTCCTTTGCTTTTAATATCATCATTGGCATCACTATGATACAATACATACGTCTCGCCATTTTTCAAAGTTCCTGTTAACTCAACGGTTTGAGAAGCTGTTGAAGCCCCGTTGGAATAAAGTTCAAGTGTGTACACACTTAAATCAATATCAGAACCTGTCCCATTATAAAGCTCAATTGCTTTGTTAAAGCTTGAACCTTCAATATACTCAGAAATAATTAAGTCCGTCGCAGTACCTGCTGCCGCTGCCGGCGATGCTGCTGGCACAACAATGCTTGACACTAAACTAGCCGCAAGAAATGCATTTAGTGGTTTATTTAACTTCCCTTTGCTCATATCGTTAAAGTCTCCTTTTTTTATAGGATTGGTTACTTAAAGAATCGTTTCCCCGTCCACTTCAATTCCTTCAAAGTTAATGGTGCTTCCTTCAAGCTCGGAAACATTTAAACTGCCTTCTACTTTAATATTGGTAAAAGTAAAGCTTTCAGATGGCGTCCCTTTCAGAATTAAGTTCCCTTTAATAACGGCATGACTCAGTTGTGTTACTCCGGTGATATCTACCACAGCGTTTCCTTCTATCGTTTTCGGTTCTTCAGCAGTGCCCCCGAAATCATCTGGATTTACTGCAATATCAACAATACGCCCCTCAACTACTGGATTAACAGTCTTTAAGTTTTTAAGATGCTCCGCAAAGTTGCCCCAATCAGAAAGACCCAAATCTGTTACACGGCCTTCTTCATATGCTTTTTTAAAAACGGTATAACCATCTCCACCTTTTGCGGTAAAAGCATTTGTGGCAATCGTGTAGACTACATCCTCTTGGATTGGAGAGTAGCTGCCATCTTCATTTTTATAAGAAATAGATAGTACTCGATCACCGGCAGCATTCGAAGAATTGTATTCTACTTTTGCACCTGAGACATGTAAAAAGCCGCCGTTTTCAGCCGGATATTTACTTAAGCTAATTTCAAATGCTTCTTTGATTTCTGCTCCTGTCAATTCCATGGTGGCCAGCGTATTTCCGAACGGCAGGACTGTAATGACTTCCCCTGTCGTAATTTCTCCTTGGTCTATCGCTGCACGAATACCGCCGCCATTTTGAAGGGCCATGATGACATCAGCGTTGTACTCCTTCGCCTTTGCGAGCATTCCATCTGTAATCACGTTCCCTAATGGTGTTTCATTTTTCCGAACGCTAGGCTTTGAATTATCGCCACCTGTGCGGGGATTTTCTAACGCTTGTAAAGCTGTTGCACCAATAGGTTGACTCTTCAATTCTTCTATTTTTGAAGAATACTTTTCTAGTACTTTTGCCGCTTTGCGATCATCTGCTTGCTCCCCAATAGAAATCAGTTGACCAGCTTGTCCAATCACCTTTCCGTTCTTGTCGAACTGTACATCAATCGTCCCTAGATACTCATGGTATTGGTAAGCTTGCACGATCACAGTTGGGTCCTTCGCCACACCGGTTTCATCTTCTTTTATCACGACTGGTTCTTCCAATTTTGTATGACTGTGCCCGCCAACAATCACATCAATTCCGTCAACATGCTTAGCAAGCTCCTGATCATTGTCGATGACAGGATTGTCGTCATAGCCAATATGGGTAACAGCCACAATTTTATTAACACCCATGCCTTCAAATGCTTGAACAGCTTTTTCCGCTTCCGCAAGATAATCTTCGAAAGTTACTTCCCCAGGACTTGAAATAGCTTGAGTTTCAGCCGTCGTTAATCCGAAGAATCCTACCTTTTCACCGTCAATTTCTTTCACCATTCCACTGTAAATCTTGCCTTTTTTCGGTTTGCTTGATATGAGGTCATTAAATAATCCTTTTAGGTTCTCATCTTTTGAAAAATCAACATTTGCGCTGACAAATGGGAATTTTGCACCTCTTATAAAATCCGCTAATGCTTTATGGCCTTCCACACTCGAACCTAAATCAAATTCATGATTTCCAAAAGTCATCACGTCATAACCCATCAGGTTCATAAACTCAAGATCTGCCTGTCCTTGAAATTCATTAAAATAGAGAGTTCCAGAAAACACATCCCCCGCACTGATAAGCTGTGCATTTGGTCTCTCTGCACGAACCTCTTTCACAGCAGTCACCACTTTTGCGATGTTATCTAAATTGGCATGCGTGTCGTTCGTGTGCATTAATGACAAAGTATATTGCGTATCATCACCAGGGTCCTGCCCGCAGCTGTTGCCGTTATTTCCGTTGTTGCCATTGTTCCCGTTGTTCCCGTTGTTGCCATTGTTGCCATTGTTACCGTTGTTGCCATTGTTGCCATTGTTGCCGTTGTTGCCATTGTTGCCGTTGTTGCCGTTGTTGCCGTTGTTGCCGTTGTTGCCGTTGTTGCCGTTGTTGCCGTTGTTGCCGTTGTTGCCGTTGTTGCCGTTGTTGCCGTTGTTGCCGTTGTTGCCGTTGTTGCCGTTGTTGCCGTTGTTGCCGTTGTTGCCGTTGTTGCCGTTGTTGCCGTTGTTGCCGTTGTTGCCGTTGTTGCCGTTGTTGCCGTTGTTGCCGTTGTTGCCGTTGTTGCCGTTGTTGCCGTTGTTGCCGTTGTTGCCGTTGTTGCCGTTGTTGCCGTTGTTGCCGTTGTTGCCGTTGTTGCCGTTGTTGCCGTTGTTGCCGTTGTTGCCGTTGTTGCCGTTGTTGCCGTTGTTGCCGTTGTTGCCGTTGTTGCCGTTGTTGCCGTTGTTGCCGTTGTTGCCGTTGTTGCCGTTGTTGCCGTTGTTGCCGTTGTTGCCGTTGTTGCCGTTGTTGCCGTTGTTGCCGTTGTTGCCGTTGTTGCCGTTGTTGCCGTTGTTGCCGTTGTTGCCGTTGTTGCCGTTGTTGCCGTTGTTGCCGTTGTTGCCGTTGTTGCCGTTGTTGCCGTTGTTGCCGTTGTTGCCGTTGTTGCCGTTGTTGCCGTTGTTGCCGTTGTTGCCGTTGTTGCCGTTGTTGCCGTTGTTGCCGTTGTTGCCGTTGTTGCCGTTGTTGCCGTTGTTGCCGTTGTTGCCGTTGTTGCCGTTGTTGCCGTTGTTGCCGTTGTTGCCGTTGTTGCCGTTGTTGCCGTTGTTGCCGTTGTTGCCGTTGTTGCCGTTGTTGCCGTTGTTGCCGTTGTTGCCGTTGTTGCCGTTGTTGCCGTTGTTGCCGTTGTTGCCGTTGTTGCCGTTGTTGCCGTTGTTGCCGTTGTTGCCGTTGTTGCCGTTGTTGCCGTTGTTGCCGTTGTTGCCGTTGTTGCCGTTGTTGCCGTTGTTGCCGTTGTTGCCGTTGTTGCCGTTGTTGCCGTTGTTGCCGTTGTTGCCGTTGTTGCCGTTGTTGCCGTTGTTGCCGTTGTTGCCGTTGTTGCCGTTGTTGCCGTTGTTGCCGTTGTTGCCGTTGTTGCCGTTGTTGCCGTTGTTGCCGTTGTTGCCGTTGTTGCCGTTGTTGCCGTTGTTGCCGTTGTTGCCGTTGTTGCCGTTGTTGCCGTTGTTGCCGTTGTTGCCGTTGTTGCCGTTGTTGCCGTTGTTGCCGTTGTTGCCGTTGTTGCCGTTGTTGCCGTTGTTGCCGTTGTTGCCGTTGTTGCCGTTGTTGCCGTTGTTGCCGTTGTTGCCGTTGTTGCCGTTGTTGCCGTTGTTGCCGTTGTTGCCGTTGTTGCCGTTGTTGCCGTTGTTGCCGTTGTTGCCGTTGTTGCCGTTGTTGCCGTTGTTGCCGTTGTTGCCGTTGTTGCCGTTGTTGCCGTTGTTGCCGTTGTTGCCGTTGTTGCCGTTGTTGCCGTTGTTGCCGTTGTTGCCGTTGTTGCCGTTGTTGCCGTTGTTGCCGTTGTTGCCGTTGTTGCCGTTGTTGCCGTTGTTGCCGTTGTTGCCGTTGTTGCCGTTGTTGCCGTTGTTGCCGTTGTTGCCGTTGTTGCCGTTGTTGCCGTTGTTGCCGTTGTTGCCGTTGTTGCCGTTGTTGCCGTTGTTGCCGTTGTTGCCGTTGTTGCCGTTGTTGCCGTTGTTGCCGTTGTTGCCGTTGTTGCCGTTGTTGCCGTTGTTGCCGTTGTTGCCGTTGTTGCCGTTGTTGCCGTTGTTGCCGTTGTTGCCGTTGTTGCCGTTGTTGCCGTTGTTGCCGTTGTTGCCGTTGTTGCCGTTGTTGCCGTTGTTGCCGTTGTTGCCGTTGTTGCCGTTGTTGCCGTTGTTGCCGTTGTTGCCGTTGTTGCCGTTGTTGCCGTTGTTGCCGTTGTTGCCGTTGTTGCCGTTGTTGCCGTTGTTGCCGTTGTTGCCGTTGTTGCCGTTGTTGCCGTTGTTGCCGTTGTTGCCGTTGTTGCCGTTGTTGCCGTTGTTGCCGTTGTTGCCGTTGTTGCCGTTGTTGCCGTTGTTGCCGTTGTTGCCGTTGTTGCCGTTGTTGCCGTTGTTGCCGTTGTTGCCGTTGTTGCCATTATTCCCATTGTTGCCGTTGTTGCCGTTGTTGTTCCCGTTATTTCCGTTTTTCCCGTTGTCACAATTGCTTCCATTATTTCCATTGTCACCGTTGTTGGCATTGGATGAAATTTTCTCAGCATCTATAGAAGCTGGAGTTACCCCAGCTACTGCCCCTGCTGCAATGCTTGCAGATAGAACAGTACGAAATAGCTTTTGATTAGATTTATGATAGAGTCCCACGTTAATTCCTCCTCATCTTTCTTCATATAAAATTCAACATGTCGAATCATCTCACCCTAACAATTTATCACCGTTTTTTGAATTTTTTGGTTGTTTAATAAACTCTTAACAAAAGCTTTACGATCACTTTTCAATTAAAAAAGACCCACCACCAAATAGTGATGAGCCAAGAATTCCAACAAAAACCTTGAGTTTCGACAAAATCGGTCAAAACCCAACAAAACCCGGGGCGTCCCTGTGACTACATTAAAGAGGAAATTCTCAATAAACTATTGAATACCCTATAGTAAGGATTTTTTTATATAAAGAAAGGAGTGAAGTTTGTGAGATTTGCAGTGATTACAGATGTGCATGGAAATGCGGCCGCTTTAAAGGCGGTACTTGCTGAGATTGATAGAAGGAAAGATGTTGATCATATTTTTTCACTAGGAGATATGGTTGGGATAGGGCCGGATACGAATGAGGTATTAGAAACTTTGTTTTCGAAGGATAATCTCTCGATGATCACGGGTAACCATGATGAAGCGGTCCTTGCTTTGCATCAGGGACAGGAATACCCTCAACGATATAAATTTATACGTGAGCATCATAGCTGGATTGCTGATCGTATTGATCCTGCATTTGTTTCGCATATCGAAAAAATGCCGCGTACCATCCAAAAGAAAATAAATGGCCATTCTTTGTTTTTTATACATTATCATATTGATCCCCACAAACTAAACAAGCACATCAGCAATGATCCATTCAGCGATATCGTTGATCCTAGTCTTGAGAACATGCAGCAAATTTTTAAGGATCATCAAGATGATCTCATCTGCTTCGGCCATCATCACCCGATCCATTTCTTTCAAGACAGCCGCTCCATTTATTTAAATGCCGGCGCATTAGGCTGCAGCCATGACCCCATTGCAACATACGCCATCGTAACAGTTCACGATAACAAAATTGAGGTTAGCCTTGAAAAAACAACCTATGACAAAGCCGCCTTCCTAGAATCTTTTCACAAATTAAAAGTCCCGGGCAGAGAATTTCTACTAAAAGCCTTTCATGGACATTCCTAACTCAATTAAGCCAACAATATGCTGTTGGCTTAATTCATGAACTCCCATCGTGGAACAATCCTGTGGAACAAGGTTTTCCGACATATTTCGGGTCGTCCCTGCGTCTATCAAGTTCAGCACAATACTCCCCCCTCTTCTCTTCTGCTGTTCCTTGATAAAAGTCGAGAATATAATCAGTATTCATAAAGTCAGGCTGTTCAAAACCGCTGTCTTTAAACAAATAATAGCTGCTCCATGAATACCCAGATGGATGGTTAACCATTCTAGCTTCAACCGGATTTAAGTGGATATACCAGCTAACCGCAAGGATTCCCCTTCTATCATCAACCCGATCACCACGGAAACGTTTCTCAAACACATGACCGGTTAATCCATACCGATTATTATAATAATTCGCATATCGCTTGTTTATCAGGGACATTACTTTTGAAAGAGGAACTTCGGGAGAACGCATGAGTAGATGGAAGTGATTGGTCATCAGACAATACGCGGCAATTTCAAATGGATATTTCTCATAAACTTGCTTAAGGATATGAAAAAATGCTAGAAAATCAGCATCCTCCCAAAAAAGCGGATCACGCCGATTCCCCCGGCTAACAACATGATAAAACCGGTCCGGAATCCATAGTCTTCTCTTATACGGCATAAATTTCCCTACCTTTATATGAATATATTTTCATAACAACATTTCAACATTTCTTGCATATATACTACAGGGAATCACCTCCTTAATAAGGCAGATGGGTACGGAAGAAAGGAAAGGTTAGCAGGCGGCAAAACGAATAGGAAATAAAGTGGCGTGGCAAGATGGAAAGTGAGAGATTGAAGCCATATCACACATTGAAAATTCGACAAATTCTTCATAAATCCTTCTAAATCCACACAAAAAAAAAGAGTCAGTGAATACACACTGAACTCCTCTATCCTTAACTTCCCTTAAACCCCAAATCCCGCACGCACCCACTCCGTGAAACATCCTTGTGAAACAAGATTTTTCGGGTCGTCACAGTGACGTTTGCGGTTCGAGTTTTTTATTTTCGATTATGCTGAGCAGGTAGGAAGCTAGCAGACCGAATAAGAAGGCTATGATGCTTGCGATTGTAATTGCCAGGTTCGAGCTGAATCCTGGATAGATGACGACAATGGACCCCGCTACGAAACCAATCATGACTGCATAGGTAGCAATGCGGTATTTTACAAACAGGAAAGCAATGAGTTTACTCGTTAATAACAGGCCAATCACAACTCCGAAACCAACTGTCATAATCACAGAAATATTCAAAGTAGAAACAGCGTTGATCACGGTAGGATATAGCCCTAATAGTAAAAGAACAAAAGACCCGCTGATCCCCGGCAAAATCATGGCAGAGCTAGCTAACCAGCCGCCAATAAACAAAAATAAATAATCGCTCCAAACAAGTTCACTCATGACGGCAGCCATTTCATTCTCCTTAATCAAAACGGTTATCGCCACTAATACCGCAGCGATTGCAAAAAGGATATAATGATTCGTTTTAAACGTTTTTTTATAATTAACCTCTTTTAAAAGCATAGGGATAATACCAATGATCAACCCAAGGAAAAAGAAAAAAGTTGGTTCCGGATACTCAGCTAGCAGCCATTCCATGATATGACTAAAAGTAAGTACAGCTATGCCAATCCCAATTCCAATAGGAATAAGAAAAGCGATGTGCTTTTTCCAATCCTTGCTTAAGATACCATTTATCGCAGCAACTAATCTTTGATAGATTCCCAATACAAGAGCAATCGTCCCGCCACTCACACCTGGAATGACATCACTAATGCCCATCAACATTCCTTTAAAAACATTTTGCCATTGAAACAATGTATTTGTCTCCTTTACATTCGATTATCAAAAAAATCAACACACAACACGTAACAATACATTAGTATAACATTCTTTCCACTTGCCAAATATAACTTACCATAAATTTTTTACATCTTATAAATAGAAGGTATTATTAGTAGGAAATATTTTAGAGACCGTTCTAGTTCACCGCATGTCCAATAATAAATGAATAAAAACCCCTACTACATAAAAAGGCTCTACAGAGAAACCCCTGCAGAACCTTATTCCAAAGCCTATCTAAAACACATCTATTGAACCCTCGTGAAACATTCCCCGTGAAACAAGATTTTTCGAGTCGTCACAGTGACGGCTTTTAAAGCACCTTTTCGATGGATTCCTGAATTCTTTCTGGTGAGAATGGCTTCACAACGAAGTCTTTGGCTCCTTCTTTGATGGCTTCGAGGACGAGTGCTTGTTGTCCCATGGCGGAGCACATGATGACTTTGGCACTGCTGTTGATTTTTTTGATTTCTTTTAGTGCTTCAATGCCGTTCATTTCTGGCATGGTGATATCCATGGTGACGAGGTCCGGGCGCAATTCCTGGTACTTGCTTACGGAAACATGCCCGTTCTCCGCTTCCCCCACCACTTCATGTCCTAACTTAGTCAAAATATCTTTCAATTGCATCCTCATAAATGCCGCATCATCTGTTATTAAAATTCTTGCCATACATCAGACCTCCATTTACCTCATTCCTTTAAAAGCATCCAACAATAAGTAAATCCCCATTTCTCCAGCTCTTTCGAAGGTAGCTGGAATATGTAATGCCCGCTGAAATCCGGATAACGTGGTATTCCCGCTTAACACCGTGGGTGAAGTAATATCCGTTTTTAATCCATTTTCATAGATTTGCGAAGATAGTCCTCCCGCAATCATATTTCCCAGCTCCCCGCTAAAAGAGGACAGCATCTCATCACCAATTTTCATACCAAACATCACTTCGCCAATGTTCCCAAACACATCCGAATCCCCAGACAGGACAAGCTTCCCTTTCATATCACCCGTCATCCCAATCAGCACGCCATATTGAATATCCAGCGATTGCCCCAAAATGCGGGGGTTATCAATCGCCAGATTCAATGGAACAACATTCTGAATGGCATTCTTTGTTGCAGATACAAGAAGCATTTGCGCACTTTTTTCCATATTAATAGCCAGTTTCACTCACCCCTTTGATCATCTAACGCAGCCACCTGCTTGCTCGTTTCCTCCAGCTTCTCATCCACCTTGCTCGCTTCTTCAATATGCTCAAGGATTAACTCCTTCACTTCCTCAAATAATGTACTCGTATTGCTGATTTCCCTCATAACTTCTTTCGAATAACCTGTTTGCTCCTCAATACTATTAATTACGCCCTTTACCTCAGCTTCAACCTGCCCAATCACCGAAGAAATAAAATCAATTTTACTGGAAGTATTTTTACTTAAATCAATTCCTTCCCGGATTATACTTGTACTAGCCGTCGTTGATTGCATCGTATCTTTAATATCATTTTGGATATTTTGCGTGAGAGTGCTAATCGAGTTCGTGCTGTCGGAAGTGCTTTCCGCGAGCTTGCGGACTTCTTCTGCTACAACCGCAAAGCCCTTGCCGTGCTCCCCGGCCCGCGCCGCTTCAATCGAAGCATTCAGCGCAAGAAGATTCGTCTGATCCGCAATATCCTTAATTACTTTTACAATCATTTCGATTTCCTTCGAACGTTCATTCAAGTTGTTCATCTTATGATAGGTTTCCTCAAGCTTTTTACCAAGACCGGAGATCAGCCCCTCCACTTGATTAACTAAGCTCTTCCCTTCTTCAGATCGGACGACCATATCCTGAGAAGACTGAATTAATGCTTCGCCTTTTTGTAAAAGATCAACAGAATTATCAAACGATTTTTGGCTGATGGTATTCACCTGATCAAAATGATTTTTAATCTGCGCGACCATATCTGCCATCACATGGTGCTGACCATTCACGATTTCATGCTGTTCAATCGTTTTAGCCAAATCTTCACTGAACTTTTCCATAAAAATTTCAAAAAAGGCTTCCTTTTCTTTGCACTCGGAGTAGATTTCATCAAACTTGGCTTGCAAAGCCATTTTTTCCTCTTGTATGGCTGTTAGGCGTTTTTTCGTAGTAAACATCGTTTACCTCCATCTACTTTCTTTATAGAAAGCAGCTTAATATTTAAACTTCGCAATTAAATCTTTCAACTCTTCCGCCATCTTCGACAAGGAGCTGGCTGATGCTGAAATTTCCTCCATTGACGCAAGCTGTTCTTGTGTTGATGCCGCTACTTCCTCCGACGTCGCTGCGTTCCCTCTAGCAATGTCCGCTAATTCATTGGCTGTCGCTGTCACCTCTTGAACAGCCGAAGCAATCTGCTGCGCAGTTGAAGAGACATCCTCCATCTGCGGAGTTATTTCCTTCGTACTTTGTAAAATTTGATCAAACTTCTCTATCGCTTCATTCGAAACTTGAACTCCAACCTGTACATCATCTGCCACGCGCGCCATAATCTGAACGGAGCTCTCTGTATCTTTTTGAATCCGCTTAATGATCTCGTCAATTTCCTTGGCAGACTGCTGAGATTGTTCCGCCAGCTTTCTTACCTCATCTGCTACGACAGCAAAGCCTTTCCCGTGCTCACCAGCTCTTGCCGCTTCAATCGCTGCGTTCAATGAAAGCAGATTCGTTTGATCAGCAATTCCTGTAATCACATCTAAAATCGAACTTACTTCCTTAGAACGGTCATATAACGATTTAATCATCGAATTTGACTCTGACACCGATTCATGAATAGAGTTCATTTGGTTGACCGTTTTTGTAACAGCCTCTCCCCCAACTTCTGCTTGAGCAGTCGTGTGCTGTGAAAGCTCCGCCACTCTCATCGAATTCTCAGCAATCAGCCCGATCCCCTTCGAAATTTCATCTAGTGACTGCGCATTATGGTCAACTCCAGCAGTTTGTTTTTCTGCACTGCCTGCAACTTCTTGAATGGAAACGGATACCTGTTCCGTAGCACTTGCCGTCATTTCTGCACTTGCTGTAAGTTCCTCCGCAGATGCTGCCACTTGATCCGCATTGAAATCCACTTGTTTTACGACTGCCTTCAGACTTTCCTGCATTTCATTAAAAGCGGCCCCAAGCTGTCCAATCACGTCATTAGATTTAACGATAACTCCCTCAGTCAAATTCCCCTGACTGATCGTCAACGCCTTTTCTCGTAGTTCTCGCATTGGCTTGAAGACCGAAATCATAATGATCGTAACAATTCCAGAACCCGCCACTAAAGAAATGATAATAACAAGCAATGTGTTGTTAAAAATAGGCGAAGCCGATTGGTCAATTTCAGAAGTATACATATTTCCGGCTATTTTCCATCCTGTTAATTCATTGGTCACAAAGCTCATCACTTTTTCTTCGCCTTCAAATAGATAATCAAATTCCCCTTTTTCTTGCTGGTACATTTGATCGTAAAACTCTTCAGCAGCTTCACTGCCAGGTTCTTGTGTAGGATGGGCGATGTAATTTTTATTTTTATCTAAAAGAAGGGCGTAACCATTCTCGCCAACTTTCACTTCACTTGTTAGCTCTTGAATATGACTTAAGTAGATATCAACCGCAATAACCCCAGAACCGTCACTGGTTGTTTTAGAAACCGTCACAACCATCCCAGTGGTTCCTGCCGAGGAGTAAGGGTTTGAAATAACCGCTTCACCCTTTTGTTCCATTGCATCTAGATACCAATCTCTCTTTCTAGGATCATAGTTCTCTGGCATTTCAATGTCCGAGGGCTCTTGAATAAACTGCCCTGTTTCTGTACCCACATAGATAGCGTCAACTTCCGGATGCAATTGGATATACTGATCTAACTGACTTTTTAACTCTTGGCTGCCCTCTCCTTGATAAGCTTCCGAGGTCACAGACTCAGCAAGATAGTCAATATCATGGATCTTCGGTTGAATTGTACTATCGATCGTCGAATTTAATAGATTTATATTTTCCCCAATACCCGCGAGTATCTCTTTTTCAACCGCACTTTTTGCCGTTATGTATGCGCCCGTTCCAATCGTAATGGATGGGATAAAAAGGATAATAGCAAACGCTAAGATTAATTTTGTTTTGATGCTTCTAAAGAAGTATTTCATGTTGTCAGTCCCCTTTTAAATAATTTCTGCTTTTCTTAACATCTCCAACGGCATGGGCTTTGAAATATAGTAACCTTGCAGCAAAGGCACCCCCAATTCCTTAGCGGTTATTAAATCTTTTTCTGTTTCGATGCCCTCAAGCACTAGTTGCATTTTTTCATTCGTATACTCTAGAAAAAGAGAAACCAATTGCTGCTTATCCTTCGAATGCGAAAGTCCATTTGATTTTGTATGATCCAGCTTCACAAAGTCTGGGGAGATGGATTCCATTTTTTCAAAAGAAGCCCTTGCCACAGGCAAGTCATCAAATGCAATGTGAAACCCCTGTGACTTTAAAAAGTTGAGCCTTTCATAGAAAAGGATGCTAGACCAAATCTCTTCTTCCGCCACATCCTCGTTTATCTCGAAAACAACACGTCCTCTAATATGTGGAAAGCAGGTCATTAAATTATTGATAAAGTTTTCAAAATGATGATGAACGAGAGTTGACGGCAATAAGTTGATGAAAAGGAAATGATGTCGATAAAGGGTGAAGGGAAATTCCTTTACTGCATTCTTGATACAATTTGTATCCAAGTCATATAAAACCCCATGGCTTCGAGCAAATCGAATTAACGTTAAGGGATTAATTCTCGGTGTCGTACGCATCAAGGCTTCATAAGCAAAGATTTGATCATTGCTAGAATTCATGAGAGGTTGAAATTCACTGTACAGCACTTCCTCTTTCATTAAGTTCAGTAAATCGATTGTAACCACCTAACTTTCCAGTACCTTCCTTTTGGGATAAATATAAGTACTCTTACCTAATTACACCATATAGAATGTACTATAACGAAATAAGCAAAGCCTAAATATGACTTTTATCACACTTTCAAACTTGAAACATGTTTGTCTTAAAAAGCCCAGCACGCACAGCTAAATCTATGGACAAAAAAAGACCATTCTAAAAAACAAGAATAGCCAGATTTTAATAAACATAAATTTAAAATTTGGTAACCAGGCGATCATAGCAATAAGGAAGGCATATAACCCCCTATAACCTTAGACCCTAAGCTTTGCGTCCTGCCCTTTCAGACAGTTTGCCTTTTCGTTTAAAATATAGTCCTAAAGATTCATATGTCATACAGCTATCATAAGGGAAAATATGACCGAATTCAACAAAATTCTACAAAAAATTTCCTATTCTTAATATAAAAATGTTGTTTTCTAGTAATTAATGACTACCCCCTGCAATGATCAATCATTCCCCTCAAAAAATTCCTTCCCGTGGAACATTCCAACCTGTGAAACAAGATTTTCCGGGTCGTCACAGGGACGACGGTATAAAAGGTCTATTGGTAAAAATAGTAAGAAAGGGATTAGTGATGATGGTGTTTGAGTTGTATAATTGGAAATTATATATCTGAATATTCAGTATATGTAATTTTTACATACTTGATTTCAGTTACTCCGCAGGTTGCTGCGTGGTAGTATATTAAAAATTTTTAGGGGGCTGATGTATGGTTTTAAACAAGAAGAAATTAGGTGTACTAATTCTAGCGCTCATCATGATGTTGTCATTGATTCCAAATTTATCTTTTGCTTCAAATCCTGATACAAAAGACATCATTATTGAAGATGTTATGGTGACCATGAGGGATGGTAAACAGCTGGCAACAAAAGTTTATCGTCCGAAGAAAGATGGAAAGTATCCCGTTTTATTAACAAGAACACCCTACAATAGCGGTGCTTTTCAAGAAAACGAAGACGGCAGTCAGAAACTAGGAGACTACTCAGATGTTGGAAAAAAGTTCGCCAAAGATGGTTACGTCGTGGCAGTCCAAGACCTGCGTGGAGTCTTTAAATCAGAAGGCCGATATACGCTCAGTCTCGATGATGCCAAGGATGGCCATGACACAGTTGAATGGTTAGCAGAGCAGCCTTGGAGTAATGGAAAAGTTGGCACATTTGGTTCTTCTGCTAGAGGAATCACCCAGACGTTACTAGCTCCTGAACAACCTGAAGGCTTAGAAGCGATGTTTATCATTGTCGCGCCTTCACAAATATTTGAGGGATCCCTTTTCCAAGGCGGAGCCTATCGACTTGAATTTATTCAGAACTGGCTTGCAGGTATGAATGTTACCAATGCTCAAAAGTTACTAGAAGAGGAGGAAATTACCCAAGAGAACTTTGAAGATGTAGTGAAATATGCAGGAGAATTCCCCGAAAATTATTGGAAGATGCCATTAAAGGATCTTTACCCTATGAATCTATTAGGGGCATATAATGATTTATTTGAGCATTATGTGAAAGATGGTTATTACGATTATCGGGACGTTCAATTAAACTATTCAAACATTAATGTTCCAGCTTATCATGTCGGCGGATGGTATGATGTGTTTGCTGAAGGTCCAATAAATAACTTTGTTGGTCTGCAAACGAAAGGTGGTAAAGGCGCGAGAGGAAATCAAAAGCTTCTGATGGGACCTTGGAGTCACCGTGATGTTGGAGATAGTAAGAACTTTACAGGCGATGAAGTTGATATCAATGCTGAAATGAAAAAATGGTTCGATTATTGGCTGAAGGGCATCGATAACGGAATCATGAAGGAGGCTCCAATCCGCTATTATACAATGGGGGATAACGAATGGAAAACAGCAAATAAGTGGCCTGTTCAAACTTCCAAAAGTGAAAAGTGGTATTTGAATGACGGGGAAAGCGGAAGTGCAGATTCGCTAAATGATGCTGTTTTATCCAAAAAGGTTCCACGCGCTAAGACTGCACATACATTTGAATATGACCCTGCTGATCCAAACATCACCATCGGCGGTCCGAATTTATATGGATTCTACGGCGTTGGCCCAATGGATCAGAGAACTAGTGAGAAAAACTCTTTAACATACACTTCTGAAGTTTTAAAAGAGGATGTTGAGATTACAGGAAACATCACCGCCACCCTCTATGTGTCTTCTGATGCAAAAGACACTGACTTTACTGTGAAATTAACAGATGTCTCACCAGACGGAACCTCTACCTTATTAAATGATGGAATCCAAAGAATGCGATTCCGTGAAGGGTTAGACAAAGAAGTCTTCATGGAAGATGGGGAGGTCTATAAAATTGAGGTTATTCTAAATGATACAAGTCACGTATTCAAGGAAGGTCATAGAATAAGAGTTGCAATTTCAAGCAGCAACTTCCCAAGATTCGATCGAAACCCTAACACCGGAAACCCATTTGGTGTAGACACCGAGAAAGATTTCATCATCGCCAACAACACCGTGCACCTAAGTTCGAAATACTCTTCACATATAAGCTTGCCAGTAGTGAAAAACAGAAAATAAGAAGCACCCCCATTAGAATAGGTATTATACCTATTTCAATGGGGGTTTCCTATTTAAGCACGTGAAACAAACTCACCCTGTGAAACAAGATTTTTCGGGTCGTCACAGTGACGGTTGGAAACCGGCCACTTCATTCTGAATACACTATAAGAGGAGGTGAAAGTTAAATGAACATCATCGTCCCTATTACCCGAGTGTTTTTAGGGCTCATCTTCCTATTCGGAGGGGTAAATGGATTTTTTGTTTGGTTTTCTGGTCTAGAGCCCTTTATTTTCGTTAGCCGGGAAGCCATGGCCATCCTGCAATACGATTATTTATTAGTAGTGGAAAAGTCATTGGAAGTCATATGCGGCCTACTCCTTTTACTGGATCGCTACGTCCCACTCGCGCTTGCGATATTAACCCCCATCATCGCAAACATCTTATTACTGCACTTATTCATAGATCCTTCGTTCCTAGCTTTGGCCATCTTGCTTTCCACCGCTCAAACCACTCTCTTAATTCATTACCGCAGCAATTTCAAAGGCTTATTCGAAAAATCCCCTTCCCACTAACACCACCAACAGGACCAAACAAGCAAAGGCCGGTTTCCACAAAAAGTGGACCGGCCTTTCCCTAGAATTCCAAATAGTTAAGCTTCATACCGCTCGTGAAACACACCCGTGAAACAAGATTATTCGGGGCGTCCCTGTGACCTAAGATCCGCAACAACTACTAGTTTCACTGCTTCACTGTCATTATTGGATGGCCATACACTGTATGACATTCCTCCTGATTGAAAGTAAACTGTCTCTGTCGCGTTCAGTGAATCTTTCAGCGAGTTAGTGACCTCCTCATCACCAATGCTTGTTTCATAGCTTTTCATAATGTCAGTAACCACTTCCAGCGTTTCATTAGAAGTATCATAGATATTAATCCAAAGCTCCTGCTCAAAGACCGAAACGTTCATAAGTGGCTGATCCTCTTTCACTACCTTTGCATCCCGATCAGGGTGATCACTTCCAAGAATCACTTCATACGGCTCGCCAACAACCTGTCTCAGCCTTTCAACAAGCGAGTTGGTTGTAATTTCCGGTTCTATATATTGATGCAAGGAAATCGGTGTACTTTCTAATGTTGCTAAGTTCAGCATGAACGTATCATTACTTCTAAAATTATAGAATACATGATTATTGAAAACCGCTTCTATATTTAGGTCGCCAGATAACGGAATAACACCTTGCTCATTTTTTCCGTTCAGGCTATTTTTATAAAGAAAATAACCGCTGGATGAATTTTTCACATAATAAATCCCTTTGTTATATATAGCAAAATCTGAGTTTGGACTCACATTAGCAGCTAGCAGCTCCTTTTGTGAACCGTCCAGTTTCATTCGATAAAGTGAAAAATCGCCATTTTTCTCTTCTAAATAATAAATCCAGTCCTCTTCAATTTTAAAATCCACACCATGGATATCATAAGATGTTTTCTTCCCGTTAAAATCGATATGTGTGAGCCAAGCATTGTAATATTCCTCTAAAAACCAAAGTCCATTTGAAGAAACCGATAAAGACATCGTTGGTTTATTATGTACTTGTGTCAACGAGCTTCCATCATGTTTGACTTTAAAAATATACCCCTCGTATTGCTTGTTGGAACTAACAGAAAAGTAGATCCACTCATCTGTAATATTCATATCGCCAAGCCAAACTTTTTCCATGTTGACTGGGATATCAGCAGCCGTAACAATCGTTTTCTCATCTGTTTCATCTGGTTTAATCGAAACAATTTTCTGATCATCCGTAAAAGAATTCACGTAAAACCTATCGCCCCATACTGCCAGCTCCCCTTCAGGAAGGTTAGCAATCTCAGGACTATTCCCATCTAAATCCATGGAGCACATCGCTCCAACCTCATTTTCATCGAAACACCATGTAAAGATACGATTCTTATATTCAATGGTTGAAGCAGCTTTCACACTATTTCCAAAGAATGCCGCTTTTTCTTCCCTAAACTCCGGATTTAACGCGCGGCTGATAAACAAGGAGAATTGCATACGTGTTGTCTCATTTTCCGGTTTAAACGTTCCATTAGGGTAACCGGTTGTGATGTTCGAAAATCCCAGCCTAGCAATATATTCATTTGCCCAATGATCTTCCTTTACATCTGAAAAGCTCTTAGCCGGACCTGTAGGAAGGTTAAAAGCATTTGCTAGGATTTTTGCCATTTGCGCACGAGTTAATGTACCATAAGGATTAAAAGTGGAACCCTTTTGAATAATCTCTTTTTCAACCGCAACCGCTAGATAACGATAACCCTCAGTTCCTTTCTCCACATCAGAAAAACCAGGATCCGCTAGATTAGTTGTTTCCCAATTCAAAGCACGCCCCAGCATGGTAATAGCTTGAATCCGTTTCACCGTTGTATTCGGTCTAAATGTTCCATCCTGATAGCCAGTAATGACACCTCGTTCAATCAAGTACTCAATCTCTTCCCATGAAGCATGATTGGAGTCGATATCTTTAAATGACTCCGCTGCAGACACTGTATGATTCAATCCCAAAAGGAAAAGAACAGTACTCATCAAACTTATAATCGCTTTTTTCATACCCATCCTCCTAAAAATTAGTTCAATAGGTATTATAACCCAACTACTATTATAGGAAAATAGTAGTCAGTATTTCAGACCAGTAGGAGACATATTGGTAAGATACTGTTCTCCACAAAAAAAACCGCCAGGACCCGAAATCCTGACGATTTTTTCTTTAATTATTCTGTTTCGCTTTCCTTACCGCATGCCCGATACTCGCTGCAAGGCCGCCCCAAATAATTACCATTCCAATGATCATCATTGTAATTGCGCTTCCGTCCATTATTTAGAATCCCCCTTGCTATCTTTTACTTCAAAATCGGTTGATTTGCCCCATTTTACTTTCGAGAAAAGAACTCCCAGGATAATTACTAAGGCTGCGATGACCCAGCCGTAAGCCGACACAAACCATGTTTCGTAACCGCCATAGTTCTCAGCGATGTTCGTTCTAATATTATCGAACATCATGTAGCCAAGAACGATCGGGGTAATAAAGCTTAAACAAATTCTCCACCAAACGCCTAGCTTGATATCAGAAACTGAGTCTGCATGATTCTGAAGGTTTCTAAGCTCCTTCGCAAACCAAGCGATCGCTACAACTTCTACTAATCCTGCTAACGCGACTCCAAAGTTATTAATGAAATAATCGACAACATCCAGGAAGTATAGTCCGCCTTGTGTAGCAAACGCAATCGAAATGATGGCTGCAAGTCCGCCTCCGTACATAACCGATTTCGTACGTGACACATTGAATTTATCCTGAACCCCTGCAACGAACGTTTCCACAATGGAAATAAGCGATGATAACCCAGCTAACACTAACGATGCGAAGAACAGGAATCCGAAGAATCCATTGAAGGCAGGAAGTTCATTGATAATCGCAGGAAATACTACGAAAGCTAATCCCACACCGCCTTTAACAACCTCATCTACTCCAACACCTTGCTGCATAGCCATAAATCCTAAAATACTGAATACCCCAATACCCGCTAATAATTCAAATCCAGAGTTTGCAAATCCGGTGATAAACGCATTGTTGGTGATATCAGACTTCTTTGGCAGATAACTAGAGTACGTGACCATAATCGCAAAAGCGATGGATAAACTAAAGAAGATTTGTCCGTAGGCTGCTACCCAAACCTTCCCGTCCATAATGACTTCCCAATTTGGCTTGAAAAAGGCATTTAGACCATCTACTGCTCCATCTAATGTTACGGCGCGAATAACGATAATTAAAAATAATACGAAAAGTGCTGGTAAAAAGATTTTATTCGCTACCTCAATTCCTTTTTTAATTCCTTTAAATAAAATCCCTAATGTAACCACCCAAACAATAACAAGCGGAATGAAAACTCCTGGTACTAAACTTCCGAATTGTCCCGGTGTTTCTGCTAGATGCAAGTAGCTTCCATACAAGAATCCCTCGGTGTCACTTCCCCAGCTTTGGTTGAATGCAAAAATGGAATAGGACATGGCCCATGCTATGATCGCTGCATAATATACCGAGATGAAGAACGAAATTCCTACTTGCCACCATCCGATCCATTCCATTTTTCTGTTTATTCTGGAAAATGATAACGGAGAAGATCCTCTATACTTGTGACCAATCGTAAATTCCATGATTAAAAGCGGAATCCCTGCGGTCAAAAGAGCGAATAAATAAGGTAAGAAGAACGCCCCGCCTCCATTTTCATAAGCGGTTGCCGGGAATCGCCAGATGTTCCCTAATCCAATTGCTGACCCGGCTGCTGCTAAAATAAAACCAGCGCGCGTTCCCCATTGTGGACGATTATCCATAGTGTATAATACCCCCTGCTTTAGTTCCTTACAGAGTTAAAAGAAGAATAGGAACTTTTTTTATTTTCAGATTATTTAATAACTTAAGGATAGTATAGCTAGTTTTCATTCATCTGTCAAAACATTATTTTAGAAAAATGACACTTTTTTTTCAGCCCATAATACCAACGAATGTAAACGCTAACAAAACAATATAATCCTTATTACAATATAATCTGACTGTGTTTTCACCTCCTTTTTTTGAATATATTCCTAGATTCCTAAAACTTTACTCTTTTTACAAAGTCAAAAGAACTAGGACAACCAAATTTTTGAAGTAAGCACTATAAATAGTGTGTTAAAATTTAATACATAATGTAGAAATGGAGAGCTATCAACCATGATAAACAAAATTCAATCTTTAGATTACATCGTTACGATGATCCCACTTATAAAAGCAGCGATTCCTGCGGATCTTTCTATTGCTGTATGCGATTTAGAAAAATTTATTGCTTATTCTCCCGGCAAGAACATAAATCTAGGCATTAAAGTAGGACAGCCCTTGAACCCTGAAGAGCCTCTCTCTATTGCATTGACTCAAAATAAACGACTGCAGGCAAATGTTCCGGCAGAATTCTATGGCTTTGAATTTACCGGAACAGCCCTGCCGCTGCATGATGAACATAACAGAGTCATAGGTGGAATGGCGGTTCAAATCCGGAGGCAAAGTGAACTGCGCGCAATTGCTCAACAAATTTCGGAATCATTATCATTGGCAAACGAACAAATCAGCCAGGTGGCCAACGGGTCTAGTTCTTTAGCTGATTTTTCTAAAAACCTGCTGCAACAATCGCAGCAAGCGGGAGAAGATGTCAAAAATACAGATGAAGTACTCACGATGATCAAGAGGGTCTCCGACCAAACAAACTTACTGGGATTAAATGCAGCGATAGAAGCGGCTCGTGCTGGGGAAAAAGGCAGAGGATTTGAAGTGGTCGCAAACGAAATCAGAAGGTTTTCAAAAGAAACCGCGACATCCACTCAAAAAATCCGTGAAACGATGTCGCAAATCCAATCCATTACAAAAGAAATGGGAGCATCCATTGAGCAAATCGCCACCGTCGGCCAAGCACAGGCCGAATCCATACAGAAAACATTAACATTCATCACAGAAATCGAAGAATTCTCAAAAAAACTCAACGAATTCGCCCATAAACTATAACCAAAGGAGAGTCCCCGCCGGACTCTCCTTTCCTCGTGAAACAATCCAATCCTGTGAAACAAGATTTTCCGGGCCGTCACTGTGACCAAATTTATTCGAAAACGCCAAAAACGCCTTCATTTTTCAATTTTAAGGGCGTTTTTGGCGTTTTCGTTCTGTTTTTGCCTTCAAAAGTGATTTTTGCTCGTTCGATTAAAACTGCACATCCCGCTATTGTAAAGGTACCCGGGAATACAAGAACAAAGCGCGCTTTCTAAGGGGAAACACTAATGGAAAGCTTTGAACAGATTGCCGAACAATATACGCCGATGATTTACAGCATTATGCGCAGGTTGACAATTTATAAAAACAAAGAGGAGTTCTTTCAGATGGGGCTGATTGCCCTTTGGGAAGCGCAGCAGCAATTCAATCCTAGAAAAGGAAGTTTTACAAACTATGCCTATAACCATATTCTCGGAAGGTACCTGGACGAATTTCGCAGGTTAAATAAGGAGGCGGAACACACCACCATCCCGACTGAGGAATTTTGGCAATACCTTATTGATGAATCAGTCTCTTCCCTTCTAGATGAAGAGACTCTCCTTGCCTATTGTCAAAACGGCCAGCTCTCTGAGAACCAGACCAAATGGGTATTGTACACCTTTTTAAAAGGATTCGATACCAATCAAATCGCGGAAATCGAATGTGTCAGCCCGTCAGCAGTAAAACATTGGAAAACCAAGGCCACAGAGAGATTACGTAAAACGGCTAGTTTATTTAGCTAAACAAGAGATCTTGTTGCTACCAAAATGGCTATGAATTAGTTATCACCTCTAGGAGCCAGCGTTAGTCGGCATAGCAATCGTGAGAACAAATAGACGTAGCATTAACTGTAAGGAAATTATTTAGATAGGACGGTTTCCCATTGAGACCGTCTTTATATTAGAAAGTATTAGAAATTATAATATTTAATAATCTTTTCTCTTTTATTAATTCTTCTCCCTAATTTCCTGCATATTTTCACAGCAATCCTGTTCATTTGATAATGTAATTTCTCAGTTTTTCTCAAGATTCCTAGAGATTAAGAGGTTTAGATAGGAATTTGACGATGGAAAGTGGGTATAAATGAAGAGGAAATTGGGGGTTTTTTCTGGAATTATTGAGGCATAGGGAAAAAACCCCTGAGATCATTTCGGAAAGGTAGTGATACTATGATGCTAGTTTTACGTCGAGTTCCAGCACAATCCCACACTTCCAAAGGAAATGAAATTCTAGAGCCTATCCAGCAGGTTCGCCGTCAGAAAGTGATGACGATGTTCAAAACACTTGAAAAAGTGCAGCGCGTTTCCCGACAGCTGGCACAAACAGGTGAGGTCCATTCCAAGCATGGAAGCAGAGTTTCCAGCTTGATCCGAATACAAATTGAGGACGCGAAAGCGAAAGTAAGAGCCCTTTCTCCTTCGGCATTACAATTTATCGGTCCAGGTGATAGATTCGAAAATCCAACCACGAAAGGAGGGCAATGACAAACGTTTTCTTTTAAAAAACTAAATACCCTCAATACAGGCCGGCCGCCTAAAAAAATAGCGTTCCTTAGTTGGGGATACGCTATTTTTTTGTTTTCATAGATTCTATTTTTTTGCACAAAAAATCACTATTCCATCAAGTAGAATAGTGATTTTCTATGAAAGTCTTAAATTTAATTTCGAATCAAGTAATCAAATGCACCTAATGCTGCTGTTGCACCTGATCCCATTGAAATGATGATTTGGTTATAGGCGCTGTCAGTACAATCCCCAGCAGCAAATACGCCAGGAATGGTTGTTGCACCGTTCTTTTCGACGATGATTTCACCGATACGGTTGCGCTCAAGCTGGCCTTCTAACCAATCTGTATTTGGTACAAGACCGATTTGGACGAACACACCTGCTAATTCCACATGTGTTTCTTCGCCTGTGTCGCGATCAACATACGTAATTCCGTCTACTTTGTCAGTACCGGTAATTTCTTTTGTTGCTGCATTTTTCACGACTGTTACGTTTGGAAGGCTGTAAAGACGCTTTTGCAGTACTTCGTCTGCTTTTAATTCTGGCATGAATTCAATAACTGTTACATGCTTCACAATACCAGCAAGGTCAATCGCTGCTTCAATACCAGAGTTACCTCCGCCGATTACCGCTACATCTTTACCTTCAAATAATGGACCATCACAGTGAGGGCAATAAGCTACCCCTTTGTTTTTGAACTCTTGCTCACCAGGAACGTTCACATTACGCCAACGAGCACCTGTTGAAATGATTACTGTCTTACTCTTAAGAACAGCGCCATTTTCAAGTTCAATTTCAATTAGGTCTTTCTTTTCTAGGCCTTTTGCACGCTGAAGATTCATGACATCGATGTCATACTCTTTCACATGCTCTTCAAGAGCCGCAGCAAGCTTAGGACCTTCTGTATTTTTCACAGAAATGAAGTTCTCAATGCTTAGTGTATCAAGGATTTGACCGCCGAAACGTTCTGCGACAATTCCTGTGCGGATTCCTTTACGCGCTGCATAGATCGCCGCACTCGCACCAGCAGGACCTCCGCCGACAACAAGAACATCATATGGATCTTTTTCAGAAAGGGTATCTGCACTTGGGCCTTCCCCTAACTTCGCAAGAATTTCTTCAATCGACATACGTCCATTTCCGAATGGCTCTGCATTTAAGTATATAGCCGGAACAGCTAATACATCTTTACGTTCTACTTCTTCTTTAAAAGCTGCACCATCGATCATCGTATGCGTAACATTAGGGTTCAACACACTCATAATATTTAAGGCTTGTACCACATCTGGGCAATTATGACAGCTTAAGCTGACATATGTTTCAAAGTGGTGTTCACCTTTAATATTTTTAATCTGATCGATCACGCTTTGGTCTACCTTTGGAGCTCTTCCGCTCACTTGTAAAAGAGCTAGAACCAATGAAGTGAACTCATGCCCTAGCGGTACACCTGCAAAAGTAACGCCCGTCTCTTCACCGACACGGTTGACACTAAAGCTTGGGGTTCTTGCTAGTTCTACTTTTTCCACTGAAATTCGAGGAGACATGGAGGCCAGCTCTTCAACTAGAGCCAGCATCTCCTCTGAAACTTTGTCAGAACCTGCACTAACTTTAAGGACAAGATCGCCTTCAAGCATTTGCAAGTACTGACTTAATTGAGCTTTAATATCTGCATCAAGTGCCATTTTTATCGCTCTCCTTAGATTTTACCTACAAGATCAAGGCTTGGCTTAAGAGTTTCTCCGCCTTCTTGCCATTTAGCTGGGCAAACTTCACCTGGATTGTTGCGTACGTATTGAGCTGCTTTGATTTTGTTTACAAGAATGCTTGCGTCACGGCCGATTCCGCCAGCGTTGATTTCAAGAGCTTGTACAACTCCGTCTGGATCGATGATGAAAGTTCCACGGTCAGCAACACCATCTTCTTCGATTAGAACGTCGAAGTTACGAGAAATCACGTGAGAAGGATCCCCGATCATTGTATAAGTGATTTTGCCGATTGCTTCTGAAGAATCATGCCATGCTTTATGAACGAAATGAGTATCAGTTGAAACTGAGTATACTTCACAGCCAAGGCTCTTTAATTCTTCATATTGGTTTTGAAGATCTTCAAGTTCAGTTGGGCAAACGAAAGTAAAGTCTGCAGGGTAGAAACAAACAACACTCCATTGACCTTTAAAATTTTGTTCTGAAACTTCTACAAATTCACCGTTTTTGTAAGCTTGTGCTTTAAATGGTTGTACTTCTTTACCGATTAATGACATAATAAAATTCCTCCAATATGTAATATTTAAATATTATAGAAAGTGAAACATTTGGTCGGTTCTTTTGTTTCTTTTAAGGAAAACAATTATAGGCAGCCGGCCATATAACCCGCTCACTTAACTATAATAATTATTAATTTATAATTATTATCATATAACCTAAACTATTTGTCAACTAATTATACAATTATCACTTTCGTAAAAAATTATCAAATAGTTTGACCTATTGTAACAAAATATACTTATTTAAGTGTAGAATGCGTTTCAAGAAGTTCAGTTCAGCAGGCAGACATCATTCTCAATACCCTTCCCTCCTTCTCAAAAAAACTTCCTATTATCACCCTCTATCAGTATTGCGCACGGTCATGAATTTAATACCAATCCCAAAAAAAGAAAGCACGGTATCCCCCATGCCTTCCTACTATCATACCTCCGTGAAACAATTTCCATTGTGAAACAAGATTTATCGGGTCGTCACAGTGACCCTCTGCGATAAGTCCGCTATACCCGATAGAGCAAGTGATACTTCGGTTTCCTGCACAAATCGTTCGAGCACTTTCTCTACGCCTTGTTGTCCGTGGACTGCTAATCCATACAGAAATGGGCGGCCAATTAGCACAGCATCTGCGCCCAATGCCAAGGCTTTAACTGCATCAATCCCACGGCGTACTCCACTATCTAATAGAACAGGAATTTTCCCATCGACCGCCTCCACAATCCCTGGCAGCGCATCAATCGAAGCAATCACCCCATCAAGCTGCCGGCCGCCATGATTGGAGACAATAATCCCATCCACTCCATAAGATAAAGCCGTTTTTGCATCATCCTGATGTAATATCCCTTTAATCAACACAGGCAGTTTTGTCCGTTTCTTCACCTCAGCGACATCCTTCCATGTTAAAGAAGGGTGCTGAATATTTTCCAGGATCCCCGCAACAATACTTTCCAGATCATGATTCTCCAACGACTTCATGAATACTGGATCGCTCACATAGTTCCCTTTTCCATACCCCAATGACAACGGCGAAAACTGATTACGCATATCCGTCTCTCTCCACCCTGCCATCGTCGTATCAACCGTAATCACAATCGCTTCATAGCCCGCTTTTTCTGCTCGTTCTACCATGCTGTAAGAAAGCTCAGGATTCACAGTGGAAAAATAAAGCTGAAACCAATTACAGCCATTTGGCGCGGCTTCCGCAATTTCTTCTAATGAATACGCAGATACCGTACTAACAATAAACGGAACGCCCATAGCCTCTGCCGCTTTAGCCGTGGCCAGTTCCCCTTCCTCATGGGCAAGAGTCTGCATGCCGATCGGCGATAAAAGAAATGGCGTTTTGTATCGGCGACCAAAAAGATTAACACTCATATCTACATTAGATACATCATTAAGCATTCTCGGAACAATCGCCCATTTCGAAAAAGCCTCTTCGTTTCTTTTCGCCGTTTCATTTCTCCCCGCTCCCGTACTTGCATATCCATAACCGCCCGCATGCATTACCTCGGAAGCCTTTTGTTCCCATTCTTCAAATGAAAGTGGAAAATCCGTTTCCTTACTTATGTCCTTCATTAGTATATCTCGATTCGCAACAGTCATCTCAAATGCCTTCTTTCCTTTAAAATAGTGGGAGGACCTATATATGGAAAAAAGAGCACCTCAAAAGGGCACTCTCTTCCAATTAAAAAAAGAAACACGAGAACCGCCCCCACGTTTCTTCCGTGAAACAATTCTCATCGTGAAACAAGATTATTCGGGTCGTCACAGTGACAAGAAAACTTTAAAAAACAAACAAATGTGCAATCAATACAATGATTGGCAATGTAATAATTGTTCTTTCGATAAATATAATGAATAGCTCACCGAAGCTTAACGGAATGTTTGAACGCAGAATCAAGATCCCGATTTCTGACATGTAGATTAATTGTGTTAAAGAAAGTCCTGCGACAATGAAACGTGTTAATTCACTTTCAATCCCGCTCCCGATCACTGGCGGCAAGAACATGTCCGCAAATCCAACCAGCATCGTCTTCGCAGCCGCACCCGCTTCAGGCACCTGCATCCATTCTAAAATCGGAACAAATGGATAAGAAATGATATCAAAAACAGGTGTATATTCAGCAACAATTAACGCAAGGGCTCCCAAACTCATAACAAGCGGGATCAACCCTAACCAAATATCTAAAATCGTCTCAACCCCATCTGAGAGCAGCTTCTTCGCACTTGGCGCAGTTCTCGCCTTGTTCAGTGCTTGCTCCCAACCCCACTTCACTTTCGATACGCCTTCTGGAATCGTTTCATCAATTTTCTGACCAACAGGTTCATAATAAGTATCCGGTTTTCTTGATAGCGGCGGAATTCTCGGCATAATAACCGCTGCCACCACACACGCTACGGAAACGGTTAAGTAAAATGGAATGAACATATGTCCCAGTCCAACGACATTCGCCACAATTAAACTAAAGGCAATCGAGGCGATTGAAAAAGTGGTCGCAATAACCGCAGCTTCCCTTTTTGTATAATAACCTTCATCGTATTGTTTCGTTGTCACCAACACCCCAACAGTTCCTGCCCCCATCCAGGAAGCCAGTGTGTCAATGGAAGAACGCCCTGGCAGCGTAAATAACGGCCGCATGATCTTCTGGAAAAGGGCTCCAATAAATTCCATCAATCCAAACTCTACTAATAAAGGCAGTAGAATTCCCGCAAATAAGAACCATGTCATTAACACTGGAGCCAAATCATAAAGCACGACTCCGCCTGTATTACGGCTCCAAATAAACTCTGGTCCCACTTCAAAAATCGTCAGGATCCCCACCAAGAACCCGAATAATCTGGCTGCTAAACCGAACATCCCAATATCAAATAACCCTTTAAAAAACTTACTCTCCATAATAAAGCTCGGCTTAAAAATCTTTGTCACGATTGTTCCAGCGGTTGATAAACCCAAAATAAAGATAATAAATGCCGGAATATAAGCACTAAAATAACCGTTCAAAAGTGATGCCAAAATGCCGACACCAATAGTAATTTCCCCGTTGAATTTGATTGGAACGAGAAATAACAATACCCCAATCAACGAAGGAATCAAAAACTTTAACTGGCCGCCACTCGACGCGGCCGTTTCACTCTCCTGTTTGACCCTTGCTTGTGCCTCCACACCATTTCCCCCTTTTTAAAAAACCCCTCTATCCTCTAATCCCCAATTCTGCTTCATACTCAGTTAGCGCCTCATCCAGCAATGCAATTCCTCTATCTAAGTTCTCTTTGTCAACATTTAACGGCGGCATCATCCGGATAACCTCGCCTTTATTTCCACTTAGGTAAAAAATCACGCCTTTATGCAGGCATTTTTCAAGAATATTCATAAGTCCTTCGCCATTTGGTGCACCAGTTACAGGTTGAACAATCTCAATCCCCAGCATCATGCCAATGCCTCGCACCGTCCCCATCACGGGGTGCTTTTCTTTTAGGTCAATAAGCTTTCTAAGCGCGTATTCACCTAGATTTCTAGCATTTTCAACCATGCCCTCTTCTTTTAGAACATCAATCGTTGCACAAGCTGCTGCACAGGCAATTGGATTTCCTCCAAAAGTGGTACTATGACTGCCAATCGACCATTGCTCCATCAGTTCTTTAGAAGCAACCGTTGCACTTAACGGCAAGCCGCTTGCAATTCCCTTCGCAATCGCCATGATATCTGGCGTCACTCCAAAGCGACTCGCTGCAAACCAATCACCCGTACGTCCAAACCCCGTTTGCACTTCATCAAAAATTAATAGAATGCCGTGCATATCGCAGATTTCACGTATTTTTTGCAGCCAAGCTCTCGGCGGGATGACATAGCCGCCTTCCCCAAGCACTGGTTCTAAAATAACCGCTGCCACTTCGTCCGGAGCCACTTGATGATTAAATAGTTTTTCAAAGTCTTTTTCTACGTGCTCTGACCAATACACATCATGGTCTAATCCGTCGGGGGTTTCCGTAATTTGTGCGTATGGCAGCTGGTACGTCATCCCCGCTCCGACAGGCAAGCTTCTTCTGTACTTGCTTTTCGAAGTTGTCAGGCTGAGCGCTCCCATTGTTCTTCCATGAAATCCGCCAAGGAAAGATACAACATAAGGTCTTCCTGTCACATGTCTAGCGAGCTTCACTGCCCCTTCAATCGCCTCAGC
Organism: Robertmurraya dakarensis; assembly: GCF_900156875.1. Taxonomy (GTDB): domain Bacteria; phylum Bacillota; class Bacilli; order Bacillales; family Cytobacillaceae; genus Robertmurraya; species Robertmurraya dakarensis. The sequence goes on from NZ_LT707409.1 coordinate 3,143,810, forward strand.
GCCGCTATTTCCAAAGAAAAAGCAGTCTAAGGATTCTGGTAAAATTGTCTGCAGTTTCTTTGCTAAATTAATAATAGATTCATAGTTGATAATCCCGATCGGTCCATGAACCAAAGAATCCACTTGATCCTTGATCGCAGCAACTACCTTCGGATGGCGATGCCCAGTATTTTCAGTCGCAATCCCTGAAGTAAAATCCAAGTACTTCTTCCCATCAACCCCGATGTAAAATAACCCTTCTGCTTTAGCTACTGGCAGGTTCGGAAAATCCTTCGCCATTGTGGGTGCCAATAAGCCTTCTTCATTAATGGTGTTCCAATCTATCATAATGCCATCTCCTAATATCCAATGAATGTTTAATGAATTTTCTCTCAATATGCATGATTAGTCAATTTCAATCCATAAGAAATATTAATAGTAAATATCGGTAATTAGGGAGGTGATCCGTTGTGATGACTGCTTTTTTTTAAAAAAACAGGCTAAACACATGCTCGATACTAGAAAAGTCAGGCAAAAACCATTAAGAAAAATTATGAATCATTATGGATAAAGTTGTATATTTATGAATCTCATGCAGTCACTCTTCCAAATCCTTCTATATGAAAAGGCCCGCCAATTGCTATGCTATAATATTAAGAGATTATCTAATTTGTACGTATTTTAAATTCAGAATTGTTTTTCAAAAAGAGGTGATGACATGGAATTACGTAATTTAAAAACCTTTCAAGTCGTGGCAGAGGAATTGAATCTCACGAAGGCGGCAAAAAGATTAGGCTATACTCAGCCTACTCTCACATTACAACTACAAGCACTTGAAAAAGAGCTTAATCACACCCTGCTCACTAGAATTGGAAAGAAGACGCTGCTAACCGCTGCCGGGCAAAAACTGAAAGGGCATGTCGACCAATTATTTGACCTCATCGATGAGATGGAAAAAGATATGGAAGAATTGCATGGACCTGCCGGGGTGCTGAACGTGGCGGCATCTGAGTATTACTGCAGGCATCATCTATCACCGATAATTAGCAAATATATGGAAATGTACAGTAACGTGCGGGTCAACCTTTTGCCACTTAATAGCGTTCACGGCATCCAAAGCGTGAAGGACCGTGTCGCCGACATTGCGATTATTGCCAGCGATTGCAATGAAATGGATATTAAACAAACCTTTTTAGAAGAAGAAAAGACGTTTTTAGTTGTGTCATCAGGGATAAGCAAGATCAAAAGCCTGGAAGAGATTTATAGTCAGTATCCCTTTATCTCCTACGATAAAGATTGCAGTTTCAGCAGTATCATTGACCGCTATTTTAAGAGCAATGAACTTCAGCCACAGTCCATGATTGTAGTGGGCGGCAGCGACGAGACGATCAAAAGAGCGGTCTTAAACGGTACCGGCTATGCTATTTTAGGGGAAAATATCATGAAGAATGAATTGGAAGATGGATCGATCACCATCCTGCAACAGGTGGATGAACCGATTATTACTTCTATGATCAATCTAAAGGTGCGTGCGGAAGAACCTAATATACAGACTTTTAATGAGTTTATTCGCGGGGCTTGGAAACATGGAGAAAGTTCCCTTGTTTCCTTGCTTTAACCTTAGTATTAAAAAGTTACCTAGGAACTACCAGTCATGAGATGGGCAGGTAGTTCCTATTTTATTAAAATCTTATCTATTAAATGGGTTGTAATTTACAGATACCGGAGCGAGAGGCAGCCCCTGAAATATTGATTGGTAGAAGAATATATAAATAGAAGGGGTTACGAAGTACAGGAGATGAATTTTTCACAATTAATGGCGTACGTTAAACTGCGCTTAGCTTAATTGTCTTTTGATATTGCCAATCTCCCTTTCATTTCTTGCTGTTTTCTCCCAAATAAAATCCTGGTCATTTTCAATAGCCTTAAAGCGATCTACTATTTCTTTATGGCGTTCCTCCCCTTTGGTTTCTATCTCTGGGAGTTTTATTTGCATCTCTTGTTGGATTTGCTTCATTTCTTGCTGGTCTCGTTTCATTTCTTGTAGATCCTGCTTCATTTCTTGTTGGTCTCGTTTCATTTCTTGTAGATCCTGCTTCATTTCTTGTTGGTCTCGCTTCATTTCTCGTAGACTTGTCCTCAGATCTTGTTGATCTTTCTTCATGCTATGCTGCTCAGCTTGAATTCCCCCTACCATCCCTATTAATTGTGCCAGCATATCCTCAATTTTTTCACCATTCATTTTCCCTCACCTCCTTTTCACATATTATATATCGAATAACTCATTTTGGATATCTAGTTTTTTCTCAGCGAAAGGCAGGGACAGTTCCATTACCAACCCCGTAATCTCACTTCCCTCCCCTCGTCAGAAAGCATGGTTCCCACCCAAACTTCCTTCTGTGGAACATTCTTGTGAAACAAGATTATTCGGGTCGTCACAGTGACCGAAGTTCGCTAAATAGGTTTCCGTCTTTGATTTTCTCTGGTTTTCCTAATAGATACCCCTGTGCAACAGGAACTTGTAAAGTCTTAGCGATTGCTAAATCCATCTCTTGTTCTAAGCCTTCTAAAATCAAGATCATCCGTTGCTTGGAATATTGCACTAAAAGCGAAAGCAATTGTTGTTTATCTTTTGACGTAAATAATTCTCTAGAAAAATACTGATCTACTTTAATAATATCCGGGGAAAACTCAACGATTTTCTGTAGTCCAGCAGCTCCCTTACCAATATCATCTAATGCAATGATGAAATTTTTTTCTTTTAAAAACTTGATCTTCTCTTTTAATTCTTGAATTCTCCAAATATGTTCCTCATTTTTAGTCTCGTTTAATTCAAATACGATTCTTCCTATTGCTTGTGGATATTGAATAAGCAGCTGTTCAATAAACGATTCGAACTGATCATTCAACAACGTAGATGGGAATATATTGATAAACAATAATTCTGAAAGCGATTGTTCAAAAGGAAAACTGCTTATTGCCTTTGAAATAGACAATGTATCTAGTTCATATAAACTTCCTTCTCGCCTAGCTTCATCAAATATGGCTTCAATATTTTGATTCTGAGCCCCCTCAGTAAATCTTAATAGAGCTTCATACCCGTATACTTTCCAGTTATGCAACTGCCATAATGGTTGATAAGCATGCTCTACTCGTTCATAACGTACTTGATTTATGAAATTGATATTCATGTGCCCGCCACTCCCTTCCTTATTTACGAAAACTTTTTAATACCCAATGCTTTACATCTAGGACAAGTAATTGTATTTGCAGGTTTAAATTTAATCTTCTTAAAATCACTCCGCACAAAAGTAGGAAAAACATTATATTTGAAACCACAATTACAAGTGTTACGGTCTTTTACAACATGTGTTAAATTGTCTCCTTTATCAAATACTGTTGGATAAAACATACCTTTCCCCTTCTTTCATATTTGGATAATTTACTAGTTTCTCTGAGCTGTTCTAAATCTTCTAAATTTATACTATTATTATGTTGGAAACCAGATGGAAAAGAAATCAGCTAGTACTCTTATTCTCACCATTTAAGAGGATTAGGAACCTGTTCCTATTTCATTCTGAGCTAATTTATTTTTGGCTCTTTAGCTCCCCATACATCCGCATTCTAAATTTGTAAGGTATACATATATTTTGATAAGGGTTGTTTCAAAAGGATTCTCTTTATTAAACAGGAGAATCCTTTCTTTAACTTTATTGTTTTCTGAATATTCAAATAACTATAGAAAGGATGTGTTACCGACATTTCCTAACTAGTCAGCCGCTAACAAAGTCACTTAAGCAACAAGAGCAATCCGCGTGAACTATTTTTCAAAAAATAAAGGAGTGATGACGTTTGACTGTTAAAAATGAATCCCCGCCAAGAAAAGGATTTTGGACTTATCTTTCCTATAAGGAATTAGATCAGTATCCTACGCCAGGCTTGCGTTTGTGGCTGATGTTGATCCTTGTTTTTGCATGGACGGTGGAGCAGTTTGAAAAAGCAAAGATGGCTCCCGTGTTGTCGTATATCATGGAGGATTTTGATGTTAGTCTGACCACATGGGGAGTTGTTGCCACCATTGCGACCATTCTTTCTGCCCTTTCTGTCTATATCTTTGGGTATTTTTCAGATCTTTATGGTAGAAAAAAGTTAATGATCTGGCCCATGTTTATCTATGTGTTCCTGGCAATTTTGACCGTGATGGCACAAAACTTTATGACGGTTGCGGTATTTTATGTCCTGGGACTTGTCATCATATCAGGACTCTACCCCGTTGTCGCAGCCGCTTTCCGGGATGTGTCTCCTAGGAGCGGAAGAGCCATTTCCTACTCTTGGCTATCATTAGCATTTGTGCTTGGTTCTCTGACATCCAACGGTGCCGCGTCCATGACAATCCCCATCTGGCCGGGATGGAGGCCGCAATACTGGATCGCTGCTGGAGTAGCATTAATTATGGTTATCATCGTTGGGTTCTTGTATAAAGACTTATCAGAAAAAGTACGCGGTAAGGTCTACAAGGATCAAACAGAAGGCTTAAAAAGCGAAACAGTCAAACAAGAAGTTAGTGTCGAGGAAGCGAAGAAAAGCGGGAATTTGATTTACAAGGATTGGAGAATTTGGTTCCTCAACATGGCGCTATTATTCTGGGGATGCGTCTATGCGTCCATTATGGCCTACGTTCCACTCTACTTCACACAATTTTTTGGAATTGAACCTGCAAGAGCCGCCTCTTTAACAAACGTATTTTGGTTTGTCGCTATTTTCTCTATCTTTTTCGGTGGTTGGCTTTCAGATAAACTGCAATTGAGAAAAATCGTTTCCGCCTTAGGAGCAATCGGGACAGGGGCCATGCTCATTATTTTGTCAGTATTGCCAGCAAATACTTCGGAAACCATCCTTATTCTGATCTGGGGATTGTCTGGTATTACGATGGGCTTCATCTACCCCGCATGGTGTGCCTTGCTTTCAGAAAACGCCGAATCAATCAGTTCATTTGGAGTAGGAAGAGCCTTTGCCATTTCTGGAATATTCAGCGCCGTTGGGGGCGTATTCCTAAACCTGGGACTTCCAGTAATCGTAGAAAACTGGGGCTGGTCCGCATGGATGTTAACATCCGGTTTCTGCTGTTTCGCCGTTGCTTTATTTGTTTCGTTTGGGAGAGGACCTTGGTTCATCCCAAAGCAAAATAAATCGAGTTGAGTGCAGATACTTAGGCCTGGTGTCCTTGAAAAAGGTCATCAGGCTTCATTTTTGCTGCATTAAAAAGCAAAAACATCCCCCTGTGAAACATTACTATTCATGAAACAAGATTATTCGGGTCGTCCCTGTGACATTTCATACATATTTCACATCTATTTTATAAGATAACCAATATGTTAATACTAACTTAAGCAATGTTTAGGAGGAATACATGATGAAACGTATATTTACCGCCACTGCAGCAGCTTTATTGGCCATGTCGATTTCGAACAGCGCATTTGCTCATTCGCATGTTACAGGAACCATTCCAGCAGATGGTGAGGTTGTAACAGAAGAAGTAAATGAGATTGTTCTGAATTTTGACGGTCAAATTGAACAAGGCAGCTTTATCGATGTTACGACGTCAGAAGGACAAGAAGTTGAAATACAAGAAATAATCATTGGTGAGGGCACTTTAACAGGCACAGTAGCTGAGCCCCTGCCAAACGATGAATATGAAGTTAACTGGAATATTATTAGTGCGGATGGCCACCCATTAGAAGGAGGATTCTCCTTTACAGTCAACGCGCCAGTACCTGAAAATGTTGAAGAGGAAACCGTGGAGCCTACAGAAGCAGCCGAGCCAGCGACAGAAGATCAAGAAGAAGCTCCAACCGAAAAGGCGAATGAAGTTGAAGAATCGAATGAAGTCGAAGAAGCAAATAATGCTGAAGAAGCTTCCTCTTCGACGACAGTCTTACTCATCGTTGTTTTAGTTGTCATTGCAGCCGGCAGTTTCTTCTTCGTTCGTAAAAGAAAGAAGTAATCTATGGAAGCAATCGTTATGATAAGTCAGGCACTTTTGTATGTATGCTTTTCGGTCTTAGCAGGAAGTTTTATACTCATGCTGGTCCCGAACAACGTTCGTCCTGAGGTCAAGATTCCAAAGCGCTTATTGTTAATTAGCGCTGGTACCCTGCCCATCTTCGCATTTTTTCCAGTGCTTGATATTACCCTATTTATCGCTCCACGGTTAGGACTTGTGGAATCATTTAAACTTGTGTTGACCACCTATACCGTTGGAACGGCTTGGAACTTTACACTCCTTGGTTCGGTTGTGTTGATACTATTAATCTCCATAGTGAAAGAAACGGAAAAAAGCCGTTTCGCCTATCTAGGGACATTGCTGACACTGGGGTTAATGTTGACCGTTGCTTGGTCGAGCCATGCCGGCAGCATCGATCCAACCATGGGCTTAATCAGCCACTTTCTTCATTTAACAGCGGTAAGTGTTTGGGTGGGAATTTTATTGATGATTGGTTGGTGTGCTGTTAATCATCAACATTGGCTTACATTCTTAAGCTGGTTCTCAGCCGTTGCCATTGGCTGTCTAGCTGCCGCTGTTCTTAGCGGTGTGCTGCTGATGGATGTAATGGTGGATGGGTATATTAGTTCTTGGGTGGGATCATATGGTCAAGGCTTATTAATCAAACATTTATTCCTGGTGCCGCTTCTTTTCTATGCATTAGTGAATGGCGTGATTGTTAAATATAAACTTTCAAAAGATGCGGCATTCAATCCGATCCCTTGGATTCGTGTAGAAGGTTTTATCTTGCTGACTATCTTTATGATTACCGCTGCATTCACGCAACAATCACCACCACATGGAAATAATTTAACGACTGAAGCCATCTCACCTTTGTTCAATCTATTTCACGGCAGCACGATTGAACCCGGCCAATCCATTGGCTTTGTTGTGAACATGTACACCGTAGGATTCTTTTTCCTTTCCATCTTACTGTTTGGCGTACTAATACTATCGTTTTTAAAAAAAGCATCGATACTTCTATCTTTTCTAATAAGCTGCTTCCTAGTATCGAGTATCTACATCATGTTAATGGTCACCATGGTGATTCGCTAACCCAGAATCCATATCCCAATTCGACATTATTCGGGTCGTCCCTGTGACCATTTCACTCATACAGGGAGACGATGTTGAGAAAATTTCACGCTGAACTTCATGGCTTATCTACAGGAGATAACTATAATGCATTATACTTGGTTTGGAGATTTTGAGAGTTGAAGCCACGTTCAAAAATAAAAAGACAACAGCTGTACCATGCGAGCTGTTGTCTATTATTACTCCTGTTGCGAGGAGTAACTTATAAATTAATTCGATTTGCTTTTATCAATCTTTTTCCAAAACTCTTTGGCTATTTGTTGGTATCCTTCTTCGCTTAGATGGATGTCTTCAGGATTTGGCAGATAGGTGTCAGGATCTTTTGCAATAACTTTAGCCGTTGGGACGAAAGTATCTCCATTAATGTCCGTGACTTGTTCAATTGCACCATTCAACGTTTCTAACAGTTGTTCTATCAACGGCTGGTGTCCTGGAAGGATATGAGGCATCGGATTGTAATAACCCATGACATAAACCTTTGCATTTGGATTGATACCCTCGATTTCATTCAAAATTTCTCCTATATTGGCGGTTGTGTTCTCAATAGCTCTATCAATATCTTCAGGAGTTGCTCTTTGAACAAGAAATGCATTAAGGACTGGCAGCACATCGTTTGCACCAATATCGATCGTAATCAACTCAGCTTCCTTTATAGCATCCCTTAAACTCTCATTTTCCATATCTTTCATTAAATCGATTGTTGTGTACCCACCTTTTGCAGAGTCATTATTAAAGTTAATAGTATATTGAGATTGCTCAAAGCGTTGTTTTATATAGTCAGGATAACCCAACCCATCATCTCCATCAGGCGTGATTCCCGCTGCCAATGAATCCCCCATGGCCACATAGTCAATTACCTTTTTTTCCGGCACGTTGGCCAAAGCGGAAAGTGGCAATGTTAATAAAGCCCCCACCATTATTAAACTCTTAAACTGTTTACCTATTTTCATCATATCCCCTCCATAACTAATCATTCCAATTTAATAATAACATTTTTTTCAAAAAGCGTTCTTAATAATGAACAAATTTTAAAAATTAATTTTCCTATTAAATATCGGGACGGTTCTTCTATTTCTATAGTCTCTATTAATAACGGTTATTACTGATAACCATATCAAATTAATGTTTCTAGAGTTCAGAAAAAAGCCCTGCAAAGATTTCTCTCCGCAAGGCTACTAATACTTTATTTGTAAGGAATTAGGAAAACGAAAGAACCGTCCCCTAGTATCCCCATCACCGCTTTTCATAATAAGCAAGTATTCCATTATAAATGGCGTCTGCAAATAAACTGCGTTGTTCTGCGAGCTTTTTGGCATCATCAGAATTACTAATGAACCCTAATTCAACGAGTACGCTTGGCATTTTCGTTTGAGTTATCACTAGAAATTCTGCATCTTTCACTCCACGATCCCTTGTTCCTAAAAGAGAGACAATTTGCTGTTGGATTTCAGCTGCTAACTTTTTACCTTCTGCACTTTGTGGGTTCTTGGAGGAATCGTAATAGGTTTCGGTTCCATGTGCGGTTGATGGGCCGGCATTAGCATGAACACTTACAAAAATATCTGCACCATTTTGGTTTGCAATTTTTACCCGATCATTAAGAGATGGATAGACATCAGAACTTCGAGTCAAAATTACCTTAGCGCCTGTGTCCTTCATTTTTTGCTCAAGCAGATTGACAACTTCAAACACAATGTCCTTCTCGTACATACCATGTCCAATTGCCCCTGGATCTTTCCCTCCATGTCCTGCATCAAGAACAATAACCTGGTTCTCAAGATTAATAGCTTCAGATGTAGTACTGCCGATATTAAGATAACTAGCACTTACATACCCTACTTGATCGTTATATAGAATTCTTGCCCAGCCCCCATCGACAAAGGTTATATTTACGATATTTCCAAAAGATAATTGGCCAATTACACGGGAATTGGTTGAAGATCCTGAACGAACATTTAAGATATCTGCCGTTACGGTCGCTGTTTTAGCTGATTGAGTGGGCTTTGTTTCTAGATTTGGCTGTTTATCCGTTGAAGGAATTTTACGGTAACTCGTATTTAGTGTTCGAGTTAGAAATGTTGCAAATTCTGAACGTTTAATATGCTTTCCGGGGTTAAATTGGTTACCCGATCCTGTGGTGATGCCAAGTTGATACAGAGTGCTGACATATGGTCTAAATTCATGATTAATATAAACATCTGTAAAAGGTTCTACTTCATTGTTTTCAACGGTCAATCCAAATGCTTTTACAATAATTTTCGCCATTTGACTGCGTTTTAATGGTTCATCCGGCGCAAAGGTACCATCTTTTTTTCCATCAAAAATGTTTAATTGAACAGCCTTTTGAATCCAGCCCGCTGCCCAATGTCCTTTTGATACATCTGAAAATACCCTTTCAGAAACACGTGCTTCGTTTGCACCTTTGGCCAATACAATCATTTTCGCTGCCTGCGCTCTCGTTACCGTCCGTTCTGGAGCAAAATAAGAGCCTTTTGAATTTTGATATCCGTTTATGATTGAACGGCTGCTTAAATAACGAATTTCCTGGCTTGCCCAATAAGAAGAAGGGATATCATAAAAATTTGCAGATGCAGCATTTACCTTTGATTCTTTATAAGGTACAGCAATAATTAATGTACATAGTATAAAAAACAATCCGACTTTATAAAATTTAGATCTATTTTTCATATTCCCCCATACTTCCTTCTAGGTATTTTTTCATTACTAGACTATCAAAATTATATCATTATAACTAGTTTCTTTTAGAAAAATAAACTAGGTATAATTGACTGTTTATCTAGTTTTAACAGTATTAACTACTGTCAGTCCTAAAAAACCCCTAATTAACTTCCTACTAACGCATTTTCTATGTAAATTATCTTACTCTAAGAACAATTAACCATTTTCCAGATTCACAGACATATAGTGATCGTTATTGTCGAATGCTCTACTGAAAATAAATTTCAGGAGGAATACAACGAATGAAGAACGGAAAACTCAAGAAGTCTATTATTAGCGGCACAGTAGCGACATCACTTATTTTATCTTTAGCAGTACCAGGCGCATTTGCAGATGAGGTGCCAACAGAACAACCTGCTACAGAAGAGACAGCAGCCGAAGCAGCTGTTAAAAATGATAATAATCTTGAAGATGTATCTAAAAATGATACTACGACCGAAGAAGAATCTAACGAAGATACGCAAGAAGATGAGCCATCTTTAGTACCTGGAGATTTCTTCTATTTTGTAAAAATTATGATGGAAAAAATAAGACTTGCTGTCACAATGGATGATTATAAAGAAGCTCGTCTTTTAGCAGATTTTGCAGAACAACGTATAGCTGAAGCAAATGCTTTATTTGCTGAAGGTAAATCTGAGGAAGCAGAAGAGCTGCTTAAGGAAGCCATTGATACTCAGGTAGAAGCTGCTGAAAATCTAGCTCAATCACTAGAGACATCTGAGGAGAAAGAAGCTGCCGATGCGGAAGCAGATGAAGGAACAGAACAAACAGAGGAAAAATCTGATGAATTAGCTTCAGAAGATGATGCTGCAGCGGAAGATACTGATGAATTAGCTTCAAAAGAAGAGGCGGCAACAGAAGATACTGAAGCAGATGTTGTAGAAGTTAAGCTTGCGAATAACATCGACGCATTAACGGCTGCATTATCGCATGTGAAAAATCCTACAGCACAAAAAGCATTAATGAAGAATATTCAAAAGTCTTTTGCTAAATTAGATAAAAAACTTGCAAAGTTGGAGAGAAAAGCTGAGAAATTTGCTGCCGAAGAGAATGAAGATGCTGAGGAAATTGGATTAGAACCAATTAATGAAACAGCAGTAGATCAAGAGACTGAAGAAACAACTGTATCTGATTCTATTGAAGATGAATCTACTGAAGACGTTCAAAAAGCAGCTGTAGCTCCGATTGTTGTTGAAAAGAAACAAAATGCTGCAGAAAATAAGCTAGCAGCTCAAGTGAAAAAAGAAGAAAAGCAGCAAAAAGCTAAAGAAAACAAGCAAAACGCACAAAACAAGAACAATGAAAAGAAGAATAATAATGCAAACAAAGGCAACGGACAAAAGAATAGTAATGAAAATAAAGGAAACGGCAACGGAAACGGTAAAAACTAAGTAAATACTGTGACAGACTATAGTAAGGGTGAAGCCATGAGGAAACATGGGGACGGTTCGAGGCTACTGAAAATGTCTATCTATTTCCACCATGGCACTTGATTTTTTCCCAGTTTTAACCACAATAGCCTAAGAATTGTTATTTCCGTTTAATTTATCGGGCGATTTATGCGGAGCGAGGGTCACAGACACTCTTTTTTGACTGGGCACTTTTATTTGAAGGAGCTATTTGTTCCAAGGAGAACCGAGGACACAGTATAAAAAAAAATGAGGCTGGGACAAAACCCTCCTCTGAGATGAAAAAGCCGGTGAAATTTTACGACGCGTAAAATTTCACCGGCTTTAATTATTTTTTAAATAAAAATAAGGACCACTTCTGATAAAATAAAGTTACCACACAAAATCTTACCGAAAGAAGGGTCCTTCTGTTTAAGAATTATATCATGAATCAATTATTTTGCCTTTAGATTTAAAAGTGAAATTACAAAAAAATGAATTGCCTTCCATGTCCATCATTTAGTTGGAGTATTCCTCAAGAAGCATTTGAACCATTTCTGCGAAATGAGGGCTGTCCTGCCTATCATCCACGCATGATGCTTAAAATTATCTTATGTGACTACTCGCAATCTATTTTCTCAGGACGCAAAATTGAAGCACTATTAAAAGACAGTATCCGTATGATGTGGCTCGCTCAAGGGTATGAACCCAACTACCGCACAATTAACCGATTTCGTGTTCAACCAGAAGTGAAAGATTTAATTCGCCAATGTTTCGTCCAATTCCGTTGCCAGTTGATCGAAGAAAAACTTATCGATTAAGAAGCGATTTTTATCGATGGTACTAAGATTGATGCGAATGCGAATAAATTTACGTTCGTATGAAAGAAATCGATTGAGAAATATCATCAAAGTTTAATTGAAAAGTCGAACCAGCTATACAACGAGCTGCTTGAGAATCAAATCATACCTGAAATGGAACGAGAATGCGATGAACAGTTATCATTGGAAGAGCTGACTCAATTAGTTCAAAAAGTGGACGATGTCGTAACCAACTATGATAAACAAATTGAAGCATCATTAGATGTTCTAGAACGAAAAGCATTAAGAAGTGAACGCAAATACCCGAAACAAGTGCGGAAGCAGTTGTTGGATTTTGTCGGGATGCGACATTTATGCGAATGAAAGATGATTATATGAAAAATGGGCAATTGAAAGCGGGTTACAATGTGCAAATCGCAACGGAAGGTCAATATGCCCTTGCCTATAGCTTATTCTCAAACCCAACAGATACAAAAACGTTAATTCCATTTCTAGATGAAATCGAACAGCATTATTTTGAGATATCGAAACATATTGTCGCAGATGCAGGTTATGGTAGTGAACAAAACTATAATGATGTCCTTTCGAACAGAAAACGAGAAGCACTTATACGTATAACATGTATTTCAAGGAACAGAAAAAAAAGTACAAACAAAATACCTTCAATCCCGACAACTGGCAGTATGATGAAGCAAACGATACATATATATGCCCTAATCAGAAACTTCTTAAATTTCAATACCGTTCTGTACGCACTGATCGTACAGGATTCCATCGGGAGTTCAAAATTTATGAGTGTGAAGACTGTTCGGGATGCCCATTCCGTTCATCATGTACAAAAGCAAAAGAAGGCAACAATCGAAAATTAATGGTGAATGAAAACTGGGAAAGCAAAAAGAATATGTAAGAGCGAAGCTTTCAGAAGAGAAAACAAGTGCCATTTATCGAAAACGTAAAATCGGTGTGGAACCAGTTTTTGGATTCTTGAAGGCTAATTTGCGTTTCACTCGATTTTCAATACGAGGAAAATCGAAGGTAGAAAACGAAATGGGCCTAGCGTTAATGGCAGTGAATTTAAGAAAATTAACTGCCATTAACTAAAGTAATAGAAGAATTTACACGTAAAAATAGAAAAAGGTGAATTTGAGTGTGCTCAAATTCACCTTTTTTACTATTTGAAGCTAGTTATGTCCCAGCCTCGTTTTAATACCTTTCACCTAAAATCCTATTTGGATGGCACCTGACATCCTATGCTTCGAAGCGTTTCATCGATCCAGGATCGATCTAGGCATTCCTTTTCGATGTCTTCGAAGATTTTCACTTCCTTATTGACGGTTTCAATGGACTTTTGGAACAGTTCCTCTGCCAGCTCTTTTGGGACCACCGCAATCCCGTCCTGATCACCGACAATAATATCGCCAGGATTCACAATCACACCCCCGCACGATATTGGAACATTAATCTCTCCTGGTCCAGTTTTATGAGGTCCCCTCGGACTAACCCCCTTTGCAAAAACACTAAAGTCTAACTCGCGAATGCTATCAACATCTCGAATCGCCCCATCCACAACGAACCCAGCAATTTTCTTTTTCATCGCATACCTAACCATAACTTCCCCACAAACCGCATTCGTACAATCTCCCTGTACATCAACCACAATCACATCTCCCGGTTTTGCCAAATCCAACGCCTTATGAAAAAATAAATTATCGGCTGTATTCGACTTCACTGTTACAGCTGTTCCTACTAAATTAAATTGATTATAGGGGGTCAATTCACTATCCATTGCATAAAATCTTCCCATATTATCAGCAATAATTGATGTTGGCATACCTCTAAACTTGTTTACAAGTTCCAGATCGGCTCGCTCTATCTCTTCAATGATTCGATATCCTACCTTTGGCATCTCCTTACCTCCTGCTTCAGTTATTATAGTGCCACTTCTTCCTCTTTTTTCTTCTTTCTATAATTTAAGATAATCGGTGATAAGATAGATAATAAAATCATGATGATCAACACAACACTTATTGGTCTTTGAAATAAATATAATAGAAAATCACCCTTTGCCATGACCATCGCTCTTCTCAATCCACCCTCAGCAAGCGGTCCAAGTATAATGGCAAGGACAACTGGAGCAGGATGAAACCCTGTTTTCTTCATTAAATAACCCACAACCCCAAAGAACACCATGACATAAACGTCAAACATACTATTATTAATCGCATACGATCCTACTAATGAAAAAACAATAATCACAGGAATTAATATCGAAAATGATATATTTGTTACTTTTACAATATGCTTCGCTGCCAGCAATCCAATAATCCCCATAAGCAGATTTGCAAAAATAAGCCCTACAATAACGGAATATGTAGTTGTCGCATGTACGGTAAAAAGGTCACGCCCTGGAACCAATCCCTGAATCATAAGTCCCCCTAATAAGACCGCTGTCACCGCACTACCAGGAATACCCAAAACCAACAACGGAATTAGAGCTCCACCCGTTACCGCATTATTAGCCGCTTCCGGTGCTGCGACCCCTTCGATGCATCCCTTTCCAAACTTTTCTGGATTTTTAGATAGTTTTTTTGCTTCATTATATCCTACCCACGAACCGATATCTCCGCCGGCTCCCGGTAGCATTCCCACGAATAGCCCAATCACAGATGACAATGTGATAGTGGGACCAATTTTCTTTAGGCTTGTCCAAGACGGCAACACTTTTCCATCTACTTTATTAATCTGGTTCCGCTTAGCGTCCCTTATTGCTTCCATTTGCGAAAGCACTTGAGAAATGGAGAATAATCCTATCATGGCAGGTACGAGAGAGATACCCGATTCAAGCTCTGATATACCAAAGGTGAACCTTGGAAATCCTGTTAAAATATCCGTACCAATTAAACCAATTAATAATCCAAACACACCTGATAGTAGTCCTTTTACCACTGAATCAGACGCTAAGCTTGAAATAATCGTCAATCCAAAAATAGCAATTAAAAAATATTCCGGTTCACTAAACTTCAAAGACACTAATGATAGTGGAGGTGCTAAAAATAATAATACAAGGGCACTGAATACTCCACCAATCATCGATGAAATCGTTGAAATTCCAATGGCTTCAAGGCCCCGTCCCTGCTTTGTCATTTCATACCCATCCAAAGCAGTTGCTGCGGATGATGGTGTTCCGGGCGTATGTAGCAAAATAGCAGAAATCGACCCCCCGTACATCGCAGAAGTATAGAGTCCAGTTAGCATCACAAGCCCTGCAATCGTTCCCATACTAAAAGTTAACGGGAGCAATAAGGCAACAGCCATCGTAGCACTTAACCCAGGCAAAGCTCCTACAACCATTCCGCCCACCACCCCTATCAATAAGGCGACAATGACCTCTAGAGTGAACAACTGTGCAAAAACACTTGAGAGAATCTCTATGTTCATGAAATAACCTCCAATCCTAAAAAACTATAAATCTAAAAAAATTAAGGTAATGGGACATTCAACTGATAAACAAACAAGACATATAAAAAGGCATCCAATAAAACTGCAGTTAAGACTACTTTCTTGAATGATTTTTCTTTAAACACCACCATGAAAACAACGACAAACATAGTAGTGGCGATAAAGAATCCAATCAAATTGATGAGTATGACGTAAACAATTAGTAATCCCAATGCCTTTGATGGGTCTTTTAAGTTTTTCATACTAAAGCTAGATTCTTTAGATTGTTCCCTTTTATTCTTAAAACTTTGGAAAAACAAGATGACTCCTAACACTCCAAACAAAATAATCAAATATTT
This sequence comes from Robertmurraya dakarensis, assembly GCF_900156875.1. Lineage (GTDB taxonomy): Bacteria > Bacillota > Bacilli > Bacillales > Cytobacillaceae > Robertmurraya > Robertmurraya dakarensis. Next base: position 3,159,672 of record NZ_LT707409.1, read on the forward strand.
TGGAAAGAACGCACTCTGTTCCGGCAGATCATTCGTTAAGAAATACAGGAATGCAGACAATATAATTACGATAATGCCTATAAAATCATCCAATTTCAAACTCATGTCATCCCTCCTTTAAAAAGAAGGTGAAATAACAACTTACGTCCTATTCCACCCATGATTACAAAGCTATCATTACCAGCCTAGAACATCTTTAATTCCAATAATGGATGCTTCATCTTCTTCTAAGAAGGTTCTATATTCTTCTCCATTGACTGGATACACCTTATATCCTAAATCTTCAATCTTCTTCACTTGTTCTTCGTTTTCAAGTGCTTTGACAAACGCTTCTTTAACAATCGAAACTTTCTCGGCATCTACACCCGCAGGGAAGGCAATCCCTCTCGCGGAGAATGAATAAATATCTGGATATCCGCTTTCTTCTAATGTCGGAACATCTGGGATGAACTCACTTCTTTCAGGTGCCAATACAGCAAGAATTTTGATTTCACCATTCTCATAAGCTGTTTTCGCCCCACCTACATTATCAAACAATACATCAACATGACCACCTAATACCGATGCTAACATTTCATTACTTCCAGCCTGGTGGACAGCAACGAAATTCGTTCCAGCAGTTTGATTAATGCGAAGTTGAGAAATATGGTCATCCCCAGCGTATCCTGTTGTTGTTGCCGTCACTTCATTTTCTTTCGCATACTCAATTAATTCATCAATATTATTAAACCTTTCGTCATCCGCTTTCACAGCGATAATGCCATAGTCCATAACATGGTTTGCGATAGGCTCAAAGTCATTTAAGCTGTTATCTCTATTAAACTCTGGATTCAAATACCCAGTCATCAAGTTAGGTGTATTTATGTAACCGATGGTATACCCGTCCTTTTCTGCATTTAACAATTCAGTCCAGCCAGTCCAGCCGCCACCGCCTGGTTTGTTAATGACGTTAATTGGAACACCTAATTCCTCCTCCACATAAGGGACAAGGATCCTTGCAGCAATATCTGTATTTCCACCTGCAGAATATGCTATTATTAAATTAATGGGTTTATTGGGATAGGTCTCTGATTTAGCTGCACTATCTGTGCTCTCATTACTTGTTTCCTCTGAACCACATCCAACTGCAAGAACAAGTATAAGCGCTAACATGATAAATCCCGAAAGCATTTTCTTAAACATATTCACCACTCCTATTATCGTAATATTCTTTCTAGTTATCATTATAAGTATAACTATTTTCACAGGACATATTTACTTTACCAATAGCATTATTTACGCACCAATAACCTTATAGCCTGACGAGTCGCACTATTTGCAAACGCATTCAATATTTTTAAAATTTGACATATTCATTATATCCGGTAGTTTTTACTCAAGTTGTCAAAATACAACTTAAGAAAGGGATGGGCATTTTGAATGGATTAATTGAAAACTCAAAAATTGTTGCCTTAATTATCTTAATGACCTATCCATTAATAAAGCACCCCAGCCTACAGAGGGCTATTCTAAGAGTAGCCTCAACAGAAGAAAAAATATTTCTTGGTATATATTTTGGTGCACTATCGATCATTGGTGCTTTAACCGGTGTTACGGTCTTTAATGGAATCGGTATTCAAAGTCACTTAATCGGACCGATTGTGGGTGGCATGATTGGTGGACCGGTTGTTGGAATGGTTGCTGGGGCGATTGGTGGTCTTTATAGGCTGTGGATGAATAATCCAACGAGCCTGGCAGACTTCATATCATTGATTGCTACTGGTCTTGCAGGTTCACTCTTTTATCTGACTAATCGTCGAAAAGGTTTTAATTTACTTAAAATCTATTTATATACTCTTGCGTGTGAAGCCTTCTCTATTTTAATGATCTACATATTAATCGAGCCACATATTATTGCAGAGGTCTATTATTCTATGATTGGGATAAATATGTTAATCATTAACCCAGTTGGTGTGATGCTTCTAGTGTCACTGATTAAGGATATTCAATATAATCAAAACCTTGTTGGGGCGAATTATGCGGAGAAATCATTAGAAATTGCCAAGCACACACTAGACATTTTGAAGGACGGCTTCCATGAAGACTCTGCTACCAAGGTAGCAAAATTTATTAATCACTATATTGATGGAGTAATAGGTGTAGAAATAGAAAACAAATACACCTTCCATGTTTTTGAAGGTGACGTAAGCTGCAGCAATCTCTTTGATCAACCTTTTTCCTATAAAAGCTTGAATCGCCAAACATATGAGATGATAAGCGAAAATGATCTTTCTGTCATTCGTTCACCATTGATAATTAATAAGACTTTTATCGGGTATATCGGATTTTACAAATGGACAAGCCATATTGTTCCAACCGATATTAAGATGATAGAAGGGATTACGGGACTCTTAAGCTTGCAAATCCAAAATACATACTTGGTTGAACAAGAAAAACTATTAATTGAGACTGAATATAAAGCGCTCAAAGCACAAGTTAATCCACATTTTCTATATAACACGCTAAACGCTATCAAAACAATGATTCGAATTGATACCACGAAAGCTCAAGGTTTGATTATTAAACTCGGAGATTTTTATCGAAGAAGTTTAAGTGAACATGGAGATATTATTCCATTCATTGAGGAATTGAAGGCGATCAAAGTCTATTGGGACATTCAGCAAGCACGGTTTGGCAATCGAATCGAACTTGACATTCATATTGATGAAGAATTATATAATCTTCCTATTCCAACGTTTATCGTTCAACCATTAGTAGAAAATGCTATCATTCATGGCTTCACGAATACAGATGAATATCATCATTTAAGGATTAAGATTTATGGAAAAGTAATTGATGAACAGATCCATATTGATGTAATGGATAATGGAAAAGGCTTTCATGAGGAGATTATTGATTGCACGAACAATCTAAAGAAGGCAAAAAATGTCGGTATCGGTCTAAACAATATCAATCGCCGATTAAAAAGCATTTATAAAAATCAACACACCTTTAGGATCTCAAATACAAAGGATGGAGCAAAAGTTTCCATTGTCATTCCAGTAGCTAAAGGAGGATTAGAGGAAAATGAGCATCAAAGTATTGCTCGCTGACGATGAAGAACATGTTAGACAAGAACTTGAGCATATCATTAATCAAAATGAACATTTTCAAATAGAAGGATTAGCTGCTACAGGAACAGAGGCTTTACAATTGTTAACCACGTTAAAACCAGATGCCGTGTTCCTGGATATTGAAATGCCTGGGTTAACTGGCATTGAAATTGGAAACATTATTAACCAAATGAAGGAACCGCCCATTATTGTGTATGTGACAGCCTATGAAAATTATGCCTTAGAGGCTTTTAAAGTCAATGCACTAGGCTATATTTTGAAACCCATTTCTTCAGAGGATGTCTTATCTAAAATCGGTCTTATTCAACAATTATTAATTAAATCACCTCCTGAAAATCAAATACACGAGCAGAAATCCCAAAGCGAGATTATCACATACAAGGATCAAAACAAGTTTCATATATTTGAACAAAGGGATATTATTCTTGCTTATGCCAAAGACCGTTCTGTCTATCTGAGAGTAAAGGGGAAGGATTATCTTTACAATCAGACCTTAACAACACTGGAGAGCAAATTAAATGCAGCTGATTTTTTCCGATGTCATCGAAACTATCTCATTAACATTCGTGAAATTAATGAAATCACCTCCTGGTTCAACGGAACCTACCTGGTGACCATGAAAAACGCAGAAGACCTAAATATTATTGTTAGTCGAACCCGAATGAAGGAATTCAAGCAAAAGATTAACTTGTGAACATGGGCGATTCCTTGATTCTGTTTTTTTTACTGGCTTATAAACATCGGGACGGTTCTCCTGTTTCTATACTTTTCAAACCTCGGGTAAACATCTGTTTCTATAACCTTTTCTAATAATGGGGAATACTTGAAATTAAGTTTATCAGATTGATGTTTCCATGGTTCATAAAAAAGCCTTGCAAAGATTTCTCTCTGGCTACTAAATCCTATTTAATTAATCGGTCGGACTTTAGGCCGCAAGAACCGACATATTTCGGGTCGTCACAGTGACTGCGGTTTAGCATGTGAAAAATCCTACAGCTCAAAAAGCATTAATGAAGAACATTCAAAAGTCTTTTGCTAAATTAGATAAAAAACTTGCAAAGTTGGAGAGAAAAGCTGAGAAATTTGCTGCTAAAGAAAACGAAGAAACTGAGGAAATTGGATTAGAACCAATTAAAGAAACAACAGTAGAGCAAGAGACTGAAGAAACAACTGTATATGATTCTATTGAAGATGAATCTACTGAAGACGTTCAACAAGAAGCTGTAGCTCCAATTTTTGTTGAAAAGAAACAAAATGCTGCAGAAAATAAGCTAGCAGCTCAAGTGAAAAAAGAAGAAAAGCAGCAAAAAGCTAAAGAAAACAAGCAAAACGCACAAAACAAGAACAATGAAAAGAAGAATCATAATGAAAACAAAGGCAACGGACAAAAGAATAATAATGAAAATAAAGGCAATGGAAACGGTAACGGAAACGGTAAAAACTAAGTAAATAGTTTAACAGACATAGTAAGGGTGAAGCCATAATGGTTTCATCCTTTTTCTATTTGGTTTTCCCTAGCTTAGAAATATTATTGCAATATAAATGCCATGAATGTAACCCATTTAATACCTCCCTGTTCTTTTTCTCAGAAAAATCTATGATACGATTTATTTAATATTATCGGACAAAGAACATGGAGGATTTAAGAATGATTAAAAAAATGATATCGATTATAGCAGTTGGTTTACTCTCAGTCTCAGTTAGTGCTAATGTACAAGCTGCAACCATTACCGTACAAAAAGGAGATACCCTTTGGGGGCTGGCACAAGCAAATAATACATCTGTAGGGAATATCCAAAAGTTGAATAAACTTACTACAGACCTCATTCACCCCGGTGATGAGCTGGCACTTGCACCGAAAAAGCAATATACCGTTAAGCAAGGTGACACATTATGGGGCGTAGCTAGGGATTATCAGGTAACCGTCTCACAAATTAAAAGTTGGAACGGACTAGAAACTGATATCATCCACCCAGGAACAACTCTAGTAATCTTTGAAGGTACAAAAACTACTGTAACCGTAAATTCAAAGCAGTCAGCAGCACCGGCTCCAAAGGAAAGTGCACCAACTGCCCCAACAACAAGTAATGCAACTGCAAAGGAAATTACAGTAGAAGCGACAGCCTATACGGCTACTTGTGAAGGATGTTCTGGTATCACTTCTACCGGAATTAACCTAAAAGAAAATCCGGATCAAAAGGTCATCTCAGTTGACCCGTCCGTTATACCGCTAGGCAGTAAAGTTTATGTAGAAGGCTATGGCGAAGCAATCGCCGGAGATACTGGTGGAGCCATTAAAGGGAATAAAATTGATGTGTTTATCCCATCTAAGCAAGAAGCTATTAATTTTGGTGTAAAAAAGTTAAAAGTAACGATATTAGACTAAGATGTAAGATAACCTATTTGGGCTTTCTAAGGCATGATTCAATCGAATTTTGAATCATGCCTTTTCTCATATCCTTATACAGATATACAACCTGGTATGAAAAATTAGGAAGGTTTTTTATTTTAAATTTGGAAGGAATCAGGTAACGCGAGTACCGCCCCTCTGTCCCTCATGCTTTCTGGTACTTTTGGAAGTAATCAGGGGAACCTGCGAACCGTCACTATGTTTCAATTTCCTTTCCCGTTGGTTGTTTATTACCTTAGATCATCGGGACTATAAAACTCGCAATTAAGCTTTTTAAAATCCTTTTTGTCCCAGGTCAATACAGGGATCCGATTACTGGACTTAACACTTAGCAAAGAATCAGCAAAATCTACATTCTTTTCTCCATAAATCTTTAATATTTCGACCGAATCTTTATCCTCCGCTTCCACATTTTCAGATTCAAGAATATCAATTAAATATTTAGCGATAATAGACTTGTCCAATTTGTAAAATGATTCAAACAACCAGCAGCATTCAGCAATGGTAATCGTCGGAATTATTAGGGTCATCTCACCCTTATCAACCCTTTCAACAAGCTGCAGCACCGATTGAAATTTCTTTTTATCATCTTTAGCTATCAATCGCACAAGGACATTGGTATCTACTAAAAACTTGTTCATTGTTCACTTATTTCCTTGTTGTATTTTTTGGCCATTTCTTCTTTTGCGACTTGTCTCATTTTCGTAATATTAATCGGTTCATCCACCTGAAATCTTCCAACCACATCACTCAATTTCTTCTTCTTTACAGGTTCTACTTTTATCAGGTTATCTTCAATAAAAAATCTAAGTTGGTCCCCTTCTCCAACTTCAAGTTTTTCTCTAAGCTCTTTAGGAATGGTAATTTGCCCTTTGCTTGTCATTTTGCCGCTTAATAATTCCACCACATTCACCTCTTACCTTTTCCTTAGTATTACCTTTATTTTAAGTAATACACTTTATATAGTCAACTTGCAATCACTAAGCAAACATCGAGCAATCCTCGGGACGGTTCTCTTATTTTATAATTTCTTTTGATATGGGAGAATATTTGAAATTAGATTTATCAAATTAATGTTTTCGTGGATCAAAAAAGCCCTGCAAAGGTTTCTCTTTACAAGGCTACAAGAAGTCTGCTAATCATTGAGTTTTGAGGTAATTAGGGAAACGAGCAAACCGTCACCATGTTTTTTATCATTGGATTAGTATGAATCAGGGAAACACGAGACTCCCCAGCGTTCCCCAAGCCCTTGAATCAACTCCTTACCGCCGGCCTTACAAAGCCAGGCACCGACACCCGGACCGTTTCAATTCTTGCTGACGAATCCCAATTATTTCCCAACCGTTCGACATTTGTGTCTGCGATCAGCATGAAAAGAGTTTGCATATCTTCCCCCCCTAGAGCACAGTCAACACAATAGTTTCCTCCTTCTGGCGGTATTGAAATGACGTCCGTCACCTCTCCTCCTTCTAGTACCCGCCAGAATTCCCCACGACGGCAGATACCTACCCAAACCGCTCCCTCAGAATCAATACAAATCCCATCAGGAACAACTTTTTCAGCTGTATCAAATTCAGCGAAAACCCGCTGGTTACATAGAGAACCATCTGTTCGGATATCGAATGCGGTTAATTTCGTACACGGTACCCCGAAAGATTCAGCCACGATGAGTGTACGGCCGTCCGGAGTAATTCCAATTCCATTCGGAAATGTAAGTCCTTCTCCGCTTTGTTCCACTCTACCATCAGGGTGTCTAATAAGCAGCCGGGTTTGTTTCGGAGACTCGCCTCCGAATAAATCATAGCCAAATTGACTAATATACGCTCTCCCACTTGAATCTACCACCATATCATTGATGAACAGAGAATCGCCGCCGAAATCTACAAGCATCTCCTGCCTTCCGTCTTTCAAACGCAGCAGTCTTGAATCTTCCATAGAGACAATCTGAGGCGTTCCATCTTGTTCAAAGCCTAGGCCGGATGGCCGTGCCTCAACTGTTGTCACGATGGTATGTTCTCCAGTAGGAGATACACGATTTACCGTTTTATTTTTGATGTCAGAAAACCACAGGGCACCGTCATACCAGCGGGCTGCTTCTAGATAACCCAATCCAGTCAAAAGTATATTTCGTTTAGATGATTCCATGTTACCTCTCTCCTTTTCTACTAAACTTAATGGTAAGGCCGAATATTTTATGCAGAACTATTGTTGTTTTTGATCTATATATAGAAAAAACAGAAGATGGTCAGTTTATGAATGCTTATTGTAGAAAACATGTTGATATATACTTATCTATACTTTGATAGGAGAATTAATATTACCAAAATCATGAAAATATTAGGGCAGTTCTCCTACTTCTATAGTTTCAAAAACAAAGTGACAGTTCCACTGTCTTCAATATTGGATGTCATTCTAGCCTAACGGAAAAATTTGGGCACGGTACTCAACTACTTCGTATCGCCTTACCCGAGTTATTCCACCCGCTTTCGTATAGGTCTCTAAGAGAAATTTCTCATGGTTTTGGTTGAAGTTCCGCCTTTAATAATGGAAATGGATGATGAGGCATGCTGAGGGTTTCGATAAGGTGCTATTTGAGGGAAACTTGTTTTTCTTTTGCTAGATGCTACATACTCATTAAGACATTATGTTCGGCCGCATCGGCAATTTCAACGCTAGCTCGGCATGTTTATGCCAAATTATGTCACAGAAATCCATAGAGTTCATATGTACTAGTAGGAATTACGATAGAACCCGTGAACCTTCAAGTGAGAAAAATCTTTGTTATTGTAGGAAAAAGGAGAAACAGCGAGAGAAATAATAATTGATGAGGGATTAAGTAGTTTTTGTGAGTCTATATTTATATATTCCATGCTTAGGTCTAAAATCCTGTAAGCATCCGTGGCAAAAATAAAAATAATTCCCCAGTAATTATTGGGTTTGGAAGGAATTAGGGAAACATGAGAAACGTCCCCATGTTATATTAGTATGGTACCCTTTTAAGAGAAGAAGTCAAAAAAAGGGAAAATTGTTGCAGAGATAATATGATTTTATAGAACAGCTTCTGCATTTCTAGAGGTGAAATCAAGTGAATATCCAAAAAATACATAGTAAGAATATTTTGTTAATCCGTATTTTATGGGGATGTTTTATCCTATGTATGGTAGTCCAAATATTAAAACATAAAGACCCTGTTTTTATCAGCATCCTCTTTGGCAGTGGAATTTTAGTATGTGGAACTATAACCATTTTCGTTTATAGGAAACTGTTTATTAAGCAAACTATGTATTTATGTGTTCTGGGGATGTCATTTGTAACTTTTGTACTTATTGACAACGAACCTGTAATATCTAATTTCTACCTCATTTTTTTAGTCATTTTTATTTTATCTTTATATCATGATTACCGTCCCATAATTTTAATGGGCATAATTAGTATTTTTATAGGCGCCCATTTTTATAAATACGGAGAACGTCTTAATTATTTCTATCAAAAAGGTGACTTTTTCTACTTTTTATTTACTCTATCTGTCACCTTTATAGTAGCCTTCCTGCAAATTCGTTATAGCAGAGCAGTACAAAGATATGATGATGCTAAAAAAGAGGAAGTAAAAAAGGACAATGAACAACAAATTTTAGCCCTTATAAATTCAATGCCCGATTTAATTTATATTCAGGATGGAGCAGGAAGATTTATTGAAATGAATCAGTATGCTAAATCTTTATTTAAATTGGAAGATATTGATTATAGGAATAAACATCTTGATGACCTTTTTTCTCAAAATGAATGGTTTAGAAACTTTCAAGATTGTTTTTCTAATGATGAAATTTCATGGGAGAAGGGCATACCTTATAGATTTGAATTAGATATTTCTATAGAAGATCAATACTCTGCTACCTTTGATATGATGAAGGTTCCAACTTTTTTTGCAGACGGCCGCAAAAAAAATTTATTGGTTATCGGACGTGATATTACAGAACAAAAGAAGGCGTTTGACCTATTTTTAAAATCAGAAAAACTTTCTGTCGTTAGTGAGCTGGCTGCTGGGGTTGCACATGAAATCCGAAACCCTCTAACTTCCATAAAAGGATTTATGCAGCTAGCTAAACAAAATGGAGATTTTAATAGTCAGCACGTAGAAATAATGCTAAGTGAAATTGTGAGAATGGAGTCTATTGTTTCCGAATATTTAACTTTAGCAAAACCACATCATAACACACCAAAGTCACGGCAAAATATTGATACTCTTGTTAGAAATGTCATTACTCTTTTTGAGAGTCAAGCAAACCTGAAGAATATTACTATTCGTTCGGAATTAAATCGTACTAACCAAATAATGTGTAATCCGGGTGAAATTAAACAAGTATTTATCAATATATTTCAAAATGCAATTGAGGCAATTGAAAGTAATGGGGAAATTTTTATAAATTTGAAGAATTCTAAAGACGGGGTAGAAATTATCTTTATTGACAATGGATGTGGTATTGAAAAAGATCGATTAATGAAGATAGGCGAGCCATTTTTTTCAACAAAGGAAAAGGGAACTGGACTGGGATTACTAACGTCCAACCGGATCATCGAAAATCATAATGGAACCATAAAAATTGAAAGTGTAGTAAATAAAGGGACCAAAGTGACAGTATTTATACCCACTAGCTAACCACTGAGCCGGCAGCTGCCACATAAGTTATGAGGTCTGTCCCCCCACACAATTGCAAATTCTTTAGAGAACCACCCTTTTGCACGCGACGGCGTAGGGTGGTTTTCTTGTTATCTTATACGTTTTTTCGAAAGACATGTACAACAGAAACGAAAGAACCGTCCCCATGTTTTAGGAGCCCGCAAGAATCGACATATTCCGGGTCGTCACAGTGACTGCGGTTTATAATCCTTATCCATGATAACGACCGGTTTGACTACATTTCCTGAAATGGAGGCTTTTTCGGCTTCATTGATATCTTCAAAATCAAAGAACTTTATTAATTTATCAAAAGGGAATTGTCCATTTTTATAGAATTGGATTAATTTTGGAATATAGTACTGAGGGATATCGTCTCCCATAATAGAACCATAGATTCTTTTATTTTTTGCATTTAGATCAGAGGGGTTAAATTCTATATTATTATTTGTAACTGCTAATGCAGCTAATCCACCATATGCACTTAAAGAATCTAACGCATCTTTCATAACCTTAGTAATCCCAGTTGTATCTACTACATTATCTATCCCATCGCCATCTGTTAATTGTAATAAAAATTCTTTTGGATCACCTTCGGAATTATTAAATGTGTGTGTCGCGCCTAGTTCTCTCGCTTGTTCTAATCTTTTATCATTAATGTCAATCGCCACAATTGGATAACATCCAGCTATTTTTGCAGCCATAATAGCCGCAAAACCTACAGCCCCTGTACCATATACTGCAAAACTTTCTCCTACTTTTGCTTTTAATGAACTTAAGACAGCTCCTGAACCTGTTGTGAAACCACAACTTAACGGCCCAAGCAAGCGTAAATCGAGATCTTTATCAACTTTAATAATGTTTGTTTTATCAGTCAAACTATAAGTAGCAAAGGAAGATTGATTATAAAAGCCACTTATACCTTCGTTATTTTCATCTTTAAATATATACTCTCCCTCTTTATTTCTACCGCCAAAATTATATGGTCCCCAGTGTTTACAAGCAGAAGGATGTCCATGATTACATTGTTTACATTCATCACAATATGCGTAGGATAATAGAACATGATCTCCCGGCTGAACTTCATTTACATTTTCTCCAACTTTCACTACGATTCCAGAACCTTCATGTCCAAGAATAACCGGATAGCTTGGCAAACCACTATGTCTAAGCGAATAATCAGAACGGCATAAACCTGAAGCTACTAATTTAACCAAGACATCATTGGGCTTAACTTCGTCAACTAATTCAACATCTCGAACGACATATTCTGTTCCTTGCTCAGCTACTGCTGCTTTAATTCTCATTTAAGACACCCCTTTAATTATTAAAATTTTCACAATTATACAAATATTATTTTACGAGGTTATGAAAGCGTTGTCAAAGAAAACATCGGGACGGTTCTTCTATTTCTATGTTTTTTGTTGATAATGGATAGCACTTAAAACAAGCCCTGCAAAGATTTCTCTCCACAAGGCTGCTATCATTCTCCTACTCACTTCTCAGAAACCATCCCCGCGTAATCACTTCCCTTTAAAATTCGCAGACCGTTTTTCTAAAAACGCAGATGTTCCTTCTATCTTGTCTTCTGTTGTATACAGAATACTCTGAGCCAGCTTTTCGATTAGAAGACCGGTGTTAATATCTGTTTCAGATGAAGCGTTGATGGCGATTTTCGAAAGTTTTAAAGCCAATGGCCCTTTTTTAATCATTTTACTCGCCATAAACACCGCTTCCTCTATTAATCTATCAGCGGCAACCACTTTATTAGCCAATCCAATCTTTTCAGCTTCTTCCGCATCAATAATATCTCCAGTAAAAACGAGCTCCTTTGTTTTCCCTTTCCCAATTAACCGCGTCATTCTTTGAGTTCCACCCGCCCCTGGGAGGACGCCTAAATTGAGCTCAGGCAAACCAAATTTAGCTTTTTCAGAGGCAATGCGGATATCACAAGCCATCGCGAGCTCGCAGCCGCCACCTAAAGCATACCCATTCACCGCTGCGATCGTTGGCTTATCATAGTTTTCCACTTCCGTATAAAGGACTTGCATTTCTGCAGCCAGTCCATCCAGAAATGTTTTTTGCCTCACTCCGTTAATATCAGCTCCTGCCGCAAAGGCTTTTTCCCCTGCCCCTGTAAAAATAACGGCCAAGACATCCTCGTTTGTTCGAAGGCTGGTAAGACATTCTCTTATCTCTTTCACCGTTTCGGCATTCAGGGCATTTCTAAGTTCAGGCCTATTAATGGTAATGATTGCGATTTTATCTTCTAGTGACAATTTAAGATTTTGATATTCCACGTTTCTCTCTCCTTCATTGAAAAATTAATAAAATATTGATTCAGGCTTTTCTTTTAGCAGTGCTGTCGGTTTCAATACGGCTTTGTTTAGCTGTTCTGCGATTGACTCCAACCGCGCAATGGCATTATTGATATTTATTCCCTTGCTGCCCTCAATCGGACCAATCTTATCGCCCGTCCCGAGTACCATGGCGAGATCAATGTCCTTAGGGGATGCAACTCCCTCTTCTATCAGCTTAGCTGCTTCATTTAATTTGATTAGCTCTAAATCACTTATGTTGATTTTATCTGTTCTTCTATCAAGATCGATCGCCGGCCGCCCGTTAGACCAATCATAAAAGCCTTTCCCTGTTTTCTTTCCTAATTCCCCTGCTTTCACCTTTTGCGTTAGCAATTGAAAAGAAGCATAATCAGGGTGCAGCACCCTCTCGCGATACTGACAAGAATCATAAAGCACATCTAGTCCTACATAATCTGATAGTTCAAAATGCCCCATTGGATGGCCATGGAACCTCATCAAAGCGTCAATCTCTTCTGGTTCGGCGATTTTTTGATCAACAACCCCACCCAAAAAGACCCGGATTGGTGCATTTACGCGGTTAACGATAAAGCAAGGGCTGTCCTTTTCAACCCGAACCGGGACCTTATTCATTTTCAAACATAAGTCATAAGCGATCCTCATTGTTTCCTCACTGGTGTCTTGACTTCTTATTACCTCAGCCAGCTTCATCATGACAACAGGATTAAAGAAGTGTACACCGACCACTCTTTCCTTATGTTGTACGTGTTCAGCTATCTCTGAAATACTCATATTTGATGTGTTTGAGGCTAAAATGGTGTCGCTGGAGGTCAGTGCTTCCATATCTTTAAATAAGGTTTGCTTGATCTCTAAAATCTCTGGCGCAGCTTCAAATACAAACTGTGAATTTGAAACAGCATCTGAAAAATTCAAGGTTGGATGGAGATTGCTCCTGTATTCGTTCCATTCTTCTAAACTAATTTTGTTCTTTGAATAGAGCTTTTCAAAACTTTCATTCATCTTTTTGACTCCGCGCTGCAGCGATTCCTCGTTCACATCGTACAAATAAACGATCAGTCCGCCTAAAAGAGCAGCCTGCGCAATACCATGTCCCATATCACCCGCGCCAATCACCGAAACAACTGAAATCTCTTCTTTTCTCATAAAATAACCCTCTTTATTAGTTTATTAATCTATTATTATTTATTATTTCTAATAATTAATAATATTCTAAATATTTTTGTTAACTATGTCAAAGGATGGTAAGGAAAACATTAAAACATCGGGAAGGTTGAAGGTCACTGGAAACGCAAGAATCTTTTCCGTATCCCCATATGAGTAAAGCCCTGCAAAGATTTCTCTCCGCAAGGCTGCTATAATTCTCCTAATCATTGTATTTGGAAGTAATTAGGACGACACGGGAACCGTACCTAGTTTTCTTTTACCTACCATCTATTATAGTACCCGCGTTCCTACACGCGCCTTGACCATCAATGTACAAAACAACTGCAATTGCACATTGTCTTTGTACCCAACTCCATTATTACCGTAAGAAAATAGATTTAGCTTTTACTCCTCCCACCTATTTCCCTATCTCACAATACTATAATTCCCGTGCCTAACAACTGTATTTGGTTGTTCGTAACCTAAATTTTTAGCATCTGTATTCGAAATCTCAACCAATACACTACTAGTTCGCACATGGTATACTTTTCCTTCATATAGGTTGTTATTTCTCTCAAAAAGAATACGACCCCCTGTATTTGCTTTTTGCATTTCTGTTAACCATCCTATCTTTTTTATCAATCTCAAGTACTGATTATTTCATTCAAAGACAAAATCGTATGATTTAATTCTTGGTCTGCATTTAAAAAACCCTATAACAATCTGATTATCTTCAGTTAAAGTGATGTATCTAAAACAGATACTGTTTAATATTAACCAATTCGTTTCTGTTGAAATTTCCATTTTCGCAAAAACTTCTTCTGTGTATTCCAGTAAATGGGGATCATATTCATTCATAGGTTTGCTGGGTATGATCCATTTAAAAAGTAAATTTTTTAGGGTAACCTGTTCAATAATTGATAAACTTCTTCTAAACTTTAACTTATCTACTGTTACAGTTTTCAACGAAATCACTCCTTGATATTACGTAAGTTTATCTATTGAACCTGCCAACATCAAGGACAGAAAGATAACATAGTGTTACATTTTTATTACTTACTGTGTAATAGATACGCGTCCATGATAAATGACTCTTGTCACGTTATGCAGCATATAATAAGGTTAAAATGACTTCATTCGACAATTTTATATTTGCATTGGAAAAGTGCAGCGGCTTACGAAAAGATTAGTTTAAGAGATTATTAAAAAGACAATATGCTTCAATTTGAATAAAACAACTTTTTGGTAGAAGCAAGATAAGGTTTTCTTGCAATGCTTGAAAATGTTTTTTAAGGAATGGGGAAGGAAGAATGCTATATATTTGGCATATCGAGAAGATAATTAAAGATACGTTAGAAGAACTCAAACTAAATATAAATGTAGAATCCAGCGATAAACTCACAGCACCGATGAGTTATAACGTATCTACAAATACGATAAAGTTTAACTACTTACAAATTAACGGATATAGCGCTAAAATTAATTTGAAAATTAAAGAAACAGAAAATAACTTTGTGAAGCTTATTCTTTATCGTGAGCTTGGTTATTATTTAGAATTCAGGAAAAATTCACGAGTTTTAAAGACTCTTATTTATGGTGAAGAACAGGAAAAGGAACAGCTCTTAGCAGAAATCGAAGAGAATGCTTGGGAATATGGAAGAACATTGGTACCTGAAAATCTATTAACAGCATATGATCAAGTACGTGAATTGGATAAGTTTCTGTTAAAAGACTGAAAGAATCAAAAGGACCGGTATTAACGCTCCTATTCCAATATTTTATATCGTATCGTCGGGCGATATAACACTTGCAAATAACTCTAAAAGCCTTCATATTAAATAGAAAAAGGAGAAACGATATGCGACGTGATATACAACCTAATGAACGAGCTTTCTCTTCTAAGGAAGTGGCAGAAGAAGTGGGGATAGCAACACCCACTGTCCGAAAATATGGCCAAATCTTAGAGCGGAACGGATATGAGTTTTTAAAAGATGGCGATCGGCGTATTTTTGTTCAATCTGACATCGAAGTGCTTATAGCGTTACGCGATACGGACAAGCCTCTAGACGATACAGCTAAAGACCTTGTGAATCAACAAAAAGAAAGATTAGAAGAGTCCAACGAAATAGAGATTGCGCTAACCAATACATATGAAAACTTACCTAATGACCCTAATCAATTAAAAGAGGTCTTAATGTTTTTAGTCAAGGAACTCGCAGCCACACGTGAAATGAATGTCCAACTGACAAACGATATGTTAGAGCTTAAAACAAAGGTTTCTCGACTTCAGCAAGATCATCATATTATAAGTTCTACGATTGGAAATTCAGCGCAAAAAACGAATGCTAAAATTGAAAAATTAACTGAACAGCAAAAGAACCATTACGAAACATTGCTACAACAAGAAAAACATAAGAGTGAACTCTTACAAAAAGAAATACAGAGTATGCGGGAAGAACAGAAAAAAGAGTGGAATTCACAAAATGAATTCAATAAACGTTTAGAAGAAGCGATACAAAAACCTAAAGAAAAATGGGGAGGGCTCTTCTCTATTTTTCGAAAATAAGGTGCCTGTTTAGTGGATAATTCAAGTGATATATATCTAAACGATATACACAACTTGAAGCAAGTAAAAAAGAATGATTGATATAATGGGAGTTACGGCGACTAAGAATCTTAATAAAAAACATAAATCGGCCTTAATAGAGTTCCCTAGAGAAGGTTGAAGGCCCTTTTTTGTTTTATATCGCCGGGCGATATACCGTGCGCTTAAATCTCCAGAACCTTTATCTTTAAGAAAAGTATGGCTGATATGCGACATGATACACATTCGATATATGACCCATTTTCTTCCAACCAAATAAAAATGCATTCCCCTCCGTTTCAAAAGTATGGCTGCATTTCAAAGTGAAAAGTATGATTTCTTAAAAGAAGCCAATCCACTTTGTTAAATCCGACATCGGAGCCTTATAGCGTTACGCGATACGGTCAAGTCCCTGGATGATACAGCTTAAGACCTTGTTTATCAATAAAAAGAAAGATTAGAAAGAATTGATGACACAGAAATTTCTATAGCTGATACATTTGAAATTCCACCCTGCCCCCCCAATGAATATCACTATTTTTCAAACTCCAACAAATTCCCCGGGAAATTTCTACAAATTATGAGTAGATATTGACAAAAAGTTTAGGACGGTTCTCCTCTTTTGACGGGTTTCACCAATAATTGTTATTACTAAAAATTTTATCTTTTAGAAAAATCCCCTTGATTCTTCAAAAAAAGCCCTGAAAAGATTTCTCTCCCAAGGCAAATTTATTTCTATTATTCACTAATTAGGAAAACACGAGAACGGTCCCCTTTTTTCCTTAATTGTTCTTATACACTTCAATAATCCTAACCATTTGCTCTGTCATGTGGTCTTGTGCTGCTGTCATGAGGTTGCTTAGGTGAATAGTTGGGTTTTCGTTTAGTTGTTCCCTGATTGTTTTGACTGCGGCTAACGAAATTTCGGTGTTGACATTGATTTTGCGAATCCCTCGGTCAATGGCCTTTAGGATTTGGTCTTCGGGCGTGCCGGAACCACCATGAAGGACTAGAGGGATTTCAATGCTGTTTGCAATGTCATGTAAGAGATCGAGTTGTAAATTCGGTTCACCTTTATACATTCCGTGCACAGTTCCAATCGATGCAGCTAGAAAGTCAACGTTTGTTTCTTTCACAAACCAAGCAGCTTCGGCTGGATCCGTAAGTTTCCCGTCCCCCTCTTCTTCGTCAGAGAACTCACCTTTTTGCATCGATCCAATTTCTGCTTCTACAAAAACTCCTTCTGCATGTGCTAGTTCTACTACATGCTTTGTCGTTTTCACATTTTCCTCCATCGGCAGTGCAGAACCATCATACATAACAGAAGAAAACCCGGCAGAAATCGCTTTCTTGATCGTTTCAAGTTGATAACTATGATCAAGGTGAAGGGCAACAGGAATAGAAGCCTGTGCTGCTAGGGCTTTTGTAAAAGCGGCAAACGCTTCGATATTCATATAATCTTGATAGCGTTCACCGTAGGCAATAATCACTCCTTTATTGGCTTTTTCACCTGCAGCAATCGCAGCTTGGATGGTCTCAGCGTTATAACAATTGAAAGCAGCAATGGCGCTGTTAGTCTTTTCAGCTTGGGCAAGCAGTTCTTTTGTTGTAGTAATCATACAATCGTCTCCTCTAGTAATGTAGTATTCTTACATTTTATTCATATATTAAGGGCAAAGATAGAGAATAACAACCACTTTTTGTCGAATTCGTGTCGAAATTATGTAGTTTTTTTGAAAAAATCATTGTGTAAGCGTTATTATTGTAGTAAACTTACTACACAAGCAGGAGGTGGTCACACTTTTGACAAGTTTTCAAGAACGTTTAATTTTAAAAAAGGAAGCACTCACAGCTTCTGAACTAAAAATAGTAGAGCAATTAGAAAAGAATGAAAAGCCTTTTCTATTATCGATGAACGAACTTTCATCATTAAGTAATGTTAGTGAACCAAGTGTTGTTCGTTTGTATAGAAAGCTTGGATATACCAGCTACCAAGAATTAAAAGTTGCGCTTGCTCAAGAGCTTGCGGGCACCAATTCCTCGCAGCCGTCGAATTCGATAGAGATTCATAAAGATGACCTGGCAGATGTTGTATTTGAAAAGATTGCCGATCAGCTCTCGACCGCCATGTCCATGACGAAAGAACAACTCAATGTCGAGCAGATTGAAGAAGCTGTTCATAAAATTTCAAAAGCAGACAGGCTTTTCTTTTTCGGTCAAGGACTTTCAGGGACCATCGCTGAAGACGGGGCTCATAAATTTATGAGGATCGGCGGGACGACGTTAGCGGTTAAAGATCCTCATTATCAAGCAATCTATGCAAATCATATGAACAAAGAGGATGTCGTGATCGCCATCTCGCATTCTGGGGAAACCGTCAATATTATCGAAGTAGTAGACATGTGCCAAAAAAGCGGAGCAACCGTGATCATCATTACTTCTAATCCTAAGTCAACACTGGCGGAGATGGCTGATATCCTGCTGCTCACGCAGGCACAGGAGACGGAAAAGCGTTCAGATGCAATGGTTAGCCGTATCGTTCAACTAGCTCTAATTGACATGTTATATACAAGAGTTTTTTCCGTTGGGGGAAAAGATGTCGAGGAAGCAGTAAATATATCAAGGTTAGCAGTTACAAAAATGAAAAGGTAATAGATTTTTTGAAAACGGATACTTCTAGGGGGAAGAGATTATGTTAACAGGTAATGCACTCATCATTGGATTTGTTGTTGCCTTAATTTTACTGTTTGTATTTATTATCAAATTTAAATGGGATGCTTTTATCTCGCTTTTGGTTGTGGCTCTTGGACTGGGATTAGTTTCAAGTATTCCCGCTAAAGATGTACCCGGCATTATTGCAGGAGGCTTCGGGAGCACATTAACCGGTGTCGGGATTCTAATCGGACTCGGAATTATTTTTGGTCAATTTTTAGCAGAATCAGGTGCGATTAGTAAGATCGCTTCAGGAATGCTTCGCGCTTTCGGTGTAAAAAAATCACCGTATGCAATGGGTGCGACGGCGGTCACAGTTTCGATTCCAGTATTCTTTGACGCCGCTTTTATCATTTTACACAAATTAATTCAAAACTTATCGATTAAAACAAAGATTTCACTTTCAACGTTCGTTGCGATCTTAGCCATCGGGTTAATCACAGCGCATAGCTTAATCATCCCAACTCCAGGACCTCTCGTTGTCGCTGACCAAACAGGTTCAGACCTTGGAATTTTCTTCATCTATGGTTTGCTGGTTGCCATACCGGGTGTACTTGTAGGTGGGATTATTTACGGAAAGTTTATTGGAAAACGTATTACGAATGAAGGACGTCTTGATCCGTCGGAAGTAACGGACTTCGAAAACGATTCAAAAACAGGCGGTAAGGAAATTTCTACAGCCCTTTCTTTCGGGATGCTGATTCTTCCGATTGCCTTAATTTTATCAAACACAGTTGTGAATTTAATTTTCAAAGATAATCCAGAACACTTTATTGCGACTTTCTTCTCAGTCATTGGGGACAAAAACGTCGCGCTTCTAATCAGTGTCATTGTCGCTATGTTTGCGTTGAAGCCTTACATCAAACACGATAGCAGCAAGATCTTTGCAGATGCTTTTGATCAGAGTGGAATGGTAATTTTAATTACTGGTGCAGGTGGAGCATTTGGTAAAGTCGTTCAGGAAACAGGAATTGGTGATTTGATCATTGATTTGATGCAAGGAGTTAGCATGCCTGCTTTACTGCTAGCGTTCTTATTCTCACAAATCTTGCGTGCATCACTTGGTTCAGCAACGGTGGCACTAGTTACCACTTCGGCGATCATGGGGCCAATGGCGATGGAACTTGGCGTATCCCCTGTCCTATTAGGTCTTGCGATTTGTGCCGGTGGTGTTGGTCTATCTTTACCGAACGACTCAGGTTTCTGGGTAGTGAGCAAATTTGGCCGCTTATCGATGACAGAGACATTAAAAGTTTGGTCAATTGGTGGTTTCTTATCAGGAGTAACGGCGTTAGTATTCGTCTACATCCTTAGCATGTTCCAAGGATTTTTACCAGGATTATAATACTTGATTACTAAACATATAGACAGAAATGGAGATGCAGCTAGAATGAAAAAACGTATTGGATTTATTGGACTCGGAATTATGGGAGCACCGATGGTACGCAACCTTTTGAAAAATGGAAAAGAAGTGACTGTTTTTGATCTTAATCAAGCATCCGTGGACGCTTTGGCAAAAGATGGAGCAAACCCTGCAGCATCTGGTAAAGAAGTAGCAGCGGCAAGTGAAGTTGTAATTACAATGCTTCCAAAAGGCGTACATGTTCGCTCAGCGGTTTTTGGAGAAAATGGAATCATGGAGGGAGCTCGTGAAGGATTAGTGATCATCGACATGAGTTCCGTTACTCCTGTTGAGTCAAAGGAATTCGCAGAGCTTGCGGCTAAAAAAGGCGTCTACTTCCTTGATGCACCAGTTAGCGGCGGAGAACCGAAAGCGATTGACGGTACCCTCTCTATCATGGTCGGCGGAAATAAAGATGTCTTTGAAAGTGTGAAAGACGTTCTAAGTGATATGGGACAAGACATTGTTCTTGTTGGGGAGTCTGGCTGCGGAGCAACAGCAAAGCTAGCTAATCAGATTATCGTGAACTTAAATATTGCTGCTGTTTCAGAAGCTCTTGTACTTGCTTCTAAAGCTGGAATCGATGTCGAAAAAATGTACCAGGCCATCCGCGGCGGACTTGCAGGCAGCACGGTAATGGATGCAAAAATCCCGATGATTCTGGACCGTAACTTCAAAGCGGGCGGACGCATCGATATTAACATGAAAGACATTACAAATGTGATGAATACTGCTCATGACCTTGCTGTTCCACTTCCATTATCAGCGCAGCTGCTTGAAATTTTCCATTCATTAAAAGCGGACGGAAAAGAAGCGCTTGATCATGCAAGTATTGTTCAACATTATGAGAAACTAGCAAATGTGGAAGTATCCCGAAAGGAGCAGTAATCATGAATAGTAAAGAATTATTAGCGAATCTGAAAGAGCCTAATACAGCAGGAATTAAGGCAATGCTAAAAGATGAGCTTGCTGATTTTAATCATAAAATTGTTGTTTTAGATGATGACCCAACAGGTGTTCAAACGGTTCATGGCGTGTCTGTTTATACGGATTGGACAAGAGAAAGCATTGAGCAAGGTTTCCGTGAAGATAATCGAATTTTCTTCTTGTTAACCAACTCTCGCAGTTTCACAGCACAGGAAACAGCTGTGGTTCATCAAGATATCGCGAAGCGTGTGCAAGAGGTTTCTGAACAAACGGGAATCCCATACGTATTAATTAGCCGCGGCGATTCTACGTTAAGAGGACACTACCCACTAGAAACAGAAACAATGAAAAATACAATCGAAGAGTTGTCCACTAGCAAGATAGATGGCGAGATCATCATGCCATTTTTTAAAGAAGGCGGCCGTTTAACGATCGATAACATTCATTATGTTCAGTATGGTGAGGAGCTTGTACCTGCTGGCGAGACGGAGTTTGCGAAAGACCGTACCTTTGGCTATGCCTCCTCTCATTTAGGGGAATGGATTCAAGAAAAAACAAATGGTGATTTTACCAAAGAAGAGTCAGTATACATTAGCCTTGAAGATCTGCGTTCTGAAAATATCGCGGGCATTAAGCAGCAATTAATGAACGTTTCTGATTTTAACAAGGTCGTTGTGAACGCTGTAGATTATGTGGATGTAGAAGTGTTTGTCGCAGCATTTCTTCAGGCTTTAAAGGAAGGGAAAACGTTCATCTGCCGCAGTGCAGCAGCTTTAACAAAAGTGATGGGCGGTATTTCGGACAAGCCGCTTTTATCAAGAGAAGAGCTTGTTACCGAAGAGACATCCCACGGCGGAATTGTTGCTGTTGGTTCACATGTACAAAAAACGACAGAGCAGCTTTCTATATTGCTAGAGAGCGGTTTGGTTACAGGCGTTGAGTTTAATGTACATCTTGTGCTTGATGAGGCGAAGTTCCAGCAGGAAATCGACCGTGTCCGCACTACTTGTGAAGAATTAATCAGCGAAGGAAAATCTGTTGTTTACTATACTCGAAGAGAAAGACTTGATCTCGGTGAGAACCGTGCAGAAGAAGAATTAAAGCTTTCTGTCAAAATTTCTGATGCTGTAACAAGCATTGTCAAAGACTTAAAGGTTCGTCCGAAATATATCGTTGCAAAAGGAGGAATTACTTCCTCAAGCATCGGAACAGAAGGATTATCCGTTAAGCGTGCCGACGTAGCCGGTCAGATTAAACCAGGCATACCAGTTTGGAAAACGGGAGAAGAAAGCAAATTCCCAGGTTCCGCCTACGTGATCTTCCCAGGTAATGTAGGAACAAGCACCACTCTTAAAGAAGTTGTTGAAGTATTAGAAGGAAAATAAAGCAAAGCACGGGGACGGTTCTCATGCTTCCTAAATTGAACGAGGAAGCGTAAGAACCGTTTCCGTGTTTTCTTGTTTTAATCACGAAATTGGATAAAAGCGGAAAAAGGGTGTTTATATCTATAAATTTTAATTGCCATTTTTCCATTTTCAGGAACTTAGCGACCCATATTTGGATTTATCCTTAACAAAATTACATTTACCGGTAAATACTGCATCATATCGAGACCGAGAGTTCTTTGAGGTCCCCTCATCAAGATGGTTTATAACATTTTTCAAAAAAAATTTTCCTCCCCCCTATCCTTTCCCGCTCATTCTCCCTATATAGAGAATGAAGGGAGTGCAGAACTATGAATATTAAATCGGGCACTATGGAGCAGTTTCAATCTTTTTCCCAGTTTCATTCTCTAAAGGAGTTCAACACCCATATGGAAATGTGGTTAGCGTTACATAAATTTGAATTTACGAAGGGAGAGCTAGTTGGCTTAAAGCGACTGGTTCGTTTTGCTGCGAAGATTCCTGGGGTTGCGAATGCCAAGATTGGCACTTTCTTAAAAGCCATTCATGAGGAGTATGAGGGCAACGGGATCTCTCGTTCTACTTTTAAAAGAATGGTCCAAAAGGCCATTTCGCTCGGCATCCTGACTGTTTACGAAACAGAAAGAAAAAATGGTTCGCAATCCAGCAATCTTTATGTGTTCAATCGCTTTCCTAAAAATGAACCACCTAACGAGGAAATTTCGAACCACCATAATAAAACTATTAATCTTTCTAAAACTATTAAAGATAATAAAAAACGTACAGAAACGATTCCTGCAGAACAAAAGGATTCTCAATCTTCTGTTCTAGACCATACATTTACAAGCGATCGTGTGCCATCTCCTTTTACCAATCTAGTAAAATGCTTCTTTTCTGATGCGAAAATGATCGAGGATTACTGGAGAATGGCGAGCATTGCTGCGTTCCTTCACAACTGCGAACAGGATGCTGAAAAAGTTCTAGCCATCTCCATTCATGCATTTAAACAATTTGTACGAAAGCTGAAATCAAATGCAATCCATAATCCTATTGCCTATTTCTATGGAATTGTGAACAAGAAGTTTGAAGAGCTCTACTTTGAAGAGTTATTTGACATGGGCTTCTCTGCAGATGAGATGGCCGATCTTCAAGCAAATCCTCTTCAACTCCCATTATTTTAAAAAATTTTCTCTCCCCCCTGTCCATTTCGCCCCTTTTTCCCTATATAGAGAGTGAAGGGGGTGAGGAAATGGCAGAAGCGATCTTAACGAAGTCGAGTCTCGTATTATCGTATGAAACTGGCTTTAATGAAAAAGGTGAACCGATTTATAAAGGAAAATCGTACAGCAACATCAAGCTGGAAGCTACAGCTGACCAGCTATTCCAAGCAGCCAATGCTCTTGGAGGATTGTCTTTGAACACACTTGTCGGCGTGGACCGAAACGACAGCTTTGAAATCATCGCCTAACTAAAATAGAAAGGAGAGAAAACAAATGGCGAAAGTATTAGAACTTAATTTTACAACGGCTCTTGGAAAAACTGCGAAGCTAACCGTCGATCAACCTGTTGAGCCAATTGATCCAGCCGCTATCAAGACAGCGATGGAGGCCATCATTGCATCCAATGCCTTCAATTCAACAAGCGGTGATTTAGTCGCAGTTGAAGGTGCACGTGTCGTCGAACGAAATGTAACAGATTATGAGATTATCTAAGTAGGAAAAGGCCGGTTTCCCGAGGGAACCGGCTTTCTCCATAATAATAGAATAGTAGGAAGTGAGTATGCAGGAGCTCATTCCACTCATCAGTGCATAGGGTATTGCACAAAAGTACCCTTACGTCGAACAAGCACCTTCTCTTCTACGTATATAATCTCCGAACTGTTACAAAACAAAGTGTAATAATAAATATTAGTTCGGTTGGAACAATAATACATACAAAGAACATCATCAACATAAGGGGTTCTATACATGCATTTGCAAAGTTAATGCTTAGGCTTGCTATCGCCTTCATAACATTGGATAGGAGTATTCTATAATGAATATATCGTCTTTAACAATTGAACTCATTACAGGTTTTTTATTCCTGTTTGTCATTATTATGTTTATTGGCAGAAAGGTCATTAATCAAATAACCCCCTTTACATTTATTGGATCCATTGTGTTAAGCGAGTTATTAGGAAATGCCTTATACGATGATAAAGTTGGAACTTTCTACATTATTTACTCTATGAGTTTGTGGGCAATATTACTTTTTACAGTTGAATATCTCGGAAGAAAGTCTTTATTTTTTCGTGGCATTTTTCAGGGGAAACCGTCAGCTCTTATTAAAAACGGATTGGTTGATCGGGAGATATTACTGAAAAATCGAATGAATCTAAATCAATTACAAAGCTTGCTTCGACAAAGCGAAACCTTTTCGATTCGGGAAGTTGCTTTTTGCTATTTAGAGCCAAATGGTTCGATCAGTATTTTAAAGAAGCCACAATACCAAAAAACAACGTTAGAAGATTTTAATATTCAAGGAAAGCATGCCTACGTCCCTGTCACACTCATCAGAGATGGCAAAGTATTAAAGGACGAATTAAAAGATCTAGGGTATGATGAATCTTGGTTAAAAGAGCAGCTATTATCACAGAATGTAACTAATTATAAAGAGGTTTTTTTAGCCGAATGGTTAGAAGGTGACGGTATTTTTGTACAAACCTATTTAAACAAGTAAATAACTTGTATTTAAATAAAGAGTTTATATTAATTTTGCCCTGATTGAAAGCAGAGTGGTAGAAACTACAAATTTGAAAAACTAATTTTCTCAAGACATTCCTGCGAAGTGAGTATACAAGTCATTTTTTTGATTACTCATTTTCTTCCGATATCAACTAATAATACTGCTTTCAGCCATCGATAAATCCCATTCCAACTCCACTCCACCCAAAAATTAAAGAACTATTCATATTTTGATTACATATCCTATAGGAAAATATGGGGAGGAGAAGAGGAATGTTTGTACCTATAAGTGGTTATTTGTATGATTCGGGTGATATAGGGGAATCAGTACATTCTCACAACTTACGTATTACTTCATGGGACGGTAATCCAGTCCATATTCACCAATTCTCTGGGGAAACTTCATATGATATAGGACATAGTCATATGTTTGCTGGGACAACGGAACCTGCCCCTGGAAGAAGACAACACACTCACAGATATTTTGTATATACATCTATTTCAGATGGACACATCCATCAAATCAGAGGTGTTACAGGTCCAGCCATTTATCTTCCAAATGGTAGACATTATCACGAATTTCAAGGTGTTACAACAGTTGATGGATTAACTCAACATTCACATGTATACAGAGGACGGACAAGTGGGTAAATAAACAAAGGCCATCGGGGTACATTCATACATCTTGTAGACTTGTTTAACAATGCTTGTCTACAAGATGAAGAGAATGAACCATCCCCATGCTTCCCGCTCTTTACTTCAATAACCCTAAAATTAACTCTTTATAAATATCGAAGAATGCAAAGTAGTAATCTTTATAGACATATTCATCTGTCTTGTGTGCCATTTTTGTTTCGCCTGGACCAAACATCATGAATGGGAAATGGTCATCCTTACCTCGTAATAAGTTTGATGCATCTGTCACCCCTGGAGAGCCTTTCACGGAAATTTCCAAACCTAAATGTTTTTTACCGAGTTCTTTAGTAAGATCAACCATTTCAGACTGTCCTGAAGTGAAGACACTTGGTAATGACATGGTCACTTCAACATTAATATTAGAGCCTTCTTTATTGTATTGGTTAGCTGTTTTGTTGAATAAGTCAATCACTTCATCGTTATCAAACTCCGGAATCGTACGCACGTTTATTTCAGCTGTTGCTTTTTCTGGAACGGAGTTTACTTGGTTCCCTGCATTAAAAATAGTTGTACTCATAGCCAATTTATCTAGAACCTCATTTTTACGATCATCACCATTCAGTTTTTCGTCTACTTCTAATAGATATTTCATTAATGGATTAATTGCGTTATAACCTTGGTCAGGCATAGAACTGTGTGCTGCTTCACCAACAGACGTAACACGCAAGTTAAGTGATCCTTTGTGAGAGTAAATAATCGTGTCATGAGAAGGTTCAGCTACCCATAGATACTCTACATCATCCATATAGCCTTCTTCGTATAATTTTTTCGAACCTGCGCCGCCGACTTCTTCACCAGTCGTTGCCATAAAACGGACAGTACCATTTTTTAGTTCATTATTTTCTTTGAGTTCAATCATGACTAAAGCAAGGTTTACTAAACCTGCTTTCATGTCATTTGTTCCACGTCCGTATAATTTTCCGTCTCTTTCTGTCAATGTGAACGGATCTGAAGTCCACTCGCTTTCATCACCAGGAGAAACAACATCCATATGACCAGAAACGCCAATGACTGGACTCCCGCTTCCAATTTCAGCCACTAAGTTAACACGAGTGTCTGTAACCGGAACAATTTTAGATTCAATACCGTATTGGGCAAATAAATCTTTTAAGTAGTTGGCCACATCGATTTCGTTATCATTAATGGATTTAATCGCTATAATGTCAGATAAAATCTTTATCTTTTCTTCTTCTGTAAAATGTTTCATACTTAAGTCCTCCAAAAATTTCATCTGTCTATCCTCAATGAATGAGCATACAACTGTATTTTACCCAAAACATCGGGAGTGTTCTCCCAGAAACATCGGGACGGTTCTCCTGTTTCTATACTTTTCCCTACTAATTGGTATTACTTGATATCAGGTTACCCTTGTTTCAGAAAAAAGCCCTGCAAAGATTTCTCTCCGCAAGGCTACATTAATTCTACTAATCATTGGGTTTTGGAAGTATTTAGGGAAACGCAAGTACCGCCCCCATGTTTCACGATTAAGTCCGTATAATTGTGTAAAAAGAAAATGAGTCATTTTATTCCTTCTTGTCTACAATGTTTAACAACCACGAAAAACAAGGAAGAGAGGAATAAAAATGACTCAATTACAGTTTAACCTAGATATGGAAGTTTTAAAAGATTCTGTGATAAATTCAAATATTGATACTGTCATGAAATCCGCGATTATTTTGGTCTTAAATGAATTCATGGAAAAAGAAAGAGATGACTATTTACAAGCTTATCCTTATGAGCGCACTGATGATCGTCGTGATTACCGCAATGGATATTATGAACGTGAATTAACAATGAGTATAGGGAAAATCAAACTCAAGGTGCCTAGAACTCGAAATGGGGAGTTTTCTCCGTCTATTTTTGAAAAATATGCTCGCTGTGATCAAGCTTTAGTTCTATCTATGTTAGAGATGGTAATTAATGGTGTCTCTACAAGAAAAGTAACACATATTGTTGAGCAGCTCTGTGGTGAAAACATATCCAAATCATTCGTATCTTCACTTACACAAAAACTAGACCCAATTGTAAATGATTGGGCAAAACGACCTTTAAATACTATCTATTATCCTTATGTCTTTGTAGACGCCATGTATATAAAAGTACGTGAACATCATCGTGTCGTCTCTAAAGCCGTTTATATTGCCACTGCCCTTACTGAAAAGAACCAACGTGAAATACTGGGATTGAGTGTAGATCATACTGAAAGCTACGAGAGTTGGAGTCAATTTTTAAAGCACCTCAAATCCCGTGGTTTACAATCCCCTAAACTGGTTATTTCTGATGCACATCAAGGTCTACAAAAAGCTATACAACGTGAGTTTATTGGTACTAGCTGGCAGAGATGTAACGTCCATTTTAAGCGTAATATTACTGAGAAATTACCTAAAAAGGATTCTACTGAAATCCGAACGATGATAAAACGTGTGTTTGAAGCCGTTACCATTGAAGATATTAGAACATTTAAAGATGAACTAATGAGTCGATTTGGAGATAACTCTAAATACGAAAAGGCATTAGAAATATTAGATGAAGGTTTCGAAGATACCATCCAATACATGACTCATCCAGAGTCTCTTCGTCCTCATATTCGAAGTACTAACTCACTAGAACGCTTAAACCAAGAAGTAAGGCGAAGAGAAAAAGTGATAAGGATCTTTCCTAATACACAATCTGCTTTCCGCCTGGTAGGAGCTGTCTTAATGCATTATCAAGAGACTGTCTACGCAAAGAAAAAATCTCTAACAAAATAGGCTATTTTTCAAACTTCCATCATGGATTATCCCATAATCAGTAAAGGCTATCAAAGGGAAAAGCGTCTTTGACAGCCTTTACTGATTATGGAGCTGTAGGGCCATGGAAGTTTCGCCAAAAAAAACATAGGGGGCAACACCCCCTTGCCACTTAACGGGTTGGTAAACATTGTATAGGAATTTTACACAATATTATGGACTTGACTCAAATAAGAGGAATTTTTCCCTTTATTTAAGATGATTTCAATGCTACTTTCCAAATAGGGGTAATTTTTCCCGCTATTTATCAACCTGACACTTAAGGATAGGCATTGGTCTAAATCTCATTTTACTTATGGTACGGTTCATCTTGATTAAGATAAACATATCCTCCTATAAATACGCCCAAAGAAGAAACACAGCAATCAGAACTAAGCCTACCCAGAACATCATGATGACAGTATAGCTCATGACATCTTTTAATTTTAACTTTGAGAGAGCTAAGATCGGTAGAATCCAGAATGGCTGCACAAGATTGTTCCACGTATCACCCATCATTACCGACATCGCTGTGATATTAATGGATGTTCCGATTTGATTGGCCGCTTCAATCATGATAGGACCTTGAATCGCCCATTGTCCGCCTGCAGAAGGTGCTAGAATATTAATAAAATAAGCACTGATTAATCCCCACAAAGGGAGTGTTTTGTCTGTTGAAAAATCAACAAATACCTGTGCAAACGATGATGCCAGACCTGTACCAGCTAAAATTCC
This sequence comes from Robertmurraya dakarensis, assembly GCF_900156875.1. GTDB lineage: Bacteria > Bacillota > Bacilli > Bacillales > Cytobacillaceae > Robertmurraya > Robertmurraya dakarensis. Next base: position 3,189,302 of record NZ_LT707409.1, read on the forward strand.
CATGATCCCTGCATATAAAGGATATTGCAGCACAATGCCAGTAACACTTTTAATCCCCTCACCCAATGTTTCTACATAACGTGAAGGCGAACCCATCAATAATACCCCTAGGAATAAAATGATCGTATTAACGATAAATAAATTGAATGAACCTCCATCCATAAAATAAGCCATGACATAGATTACCCCAATTATCCCTAAGGCCCTGCCAATAAACGAATTATTATTCAACTTTGAAGCAATGTTAGAATCAGTTGCCTCTATTGATGTTGCTATTTCTTCCCTTGCCTCACTTAAGAGGGACGCATCAAATTCAATAATTTCATCTTTTGCCTTTGGATGTAATAGTGAGTTAGTAATTGGCAAAATGATTAATAAAAGTACTGTCGCTAATAACATAGGGAAAGAAAAAATGGTTTCACTTAGTGGGACAATCCCCATCAATTCCTCAAGGAAATGTCCTGGAGTTGCGATAACTAATGGAACACTACTTGATAATCCCAAACCGTATAAAGTGAATCCACTATACGCTGCAGCAATAATTAAAGGATAGTGAAGAAGCGCGGGGACGGTTCTAATGCTTCCTTAAATATAATGGAAGCACAAGAACCGTCCCCATGCTTCCTTGTGTGAGTTTATATTATATAGCTTGCAGCTTGCTCAAAGGTGTCTTTGTACTGGTAAACAGTTCACCCACTTATACAAATTCCTTTGATCAGTTTTTATTAACCCTTTGTAGGGATTCTTCTTTTTCTTAATTTTGTAACTAGAGTGATTGTCTTATATCTGATTGGTAATATCCGACATATATCTTAGAAAGTCATCTAAATTGTTAATAGAGAACAATACAAATAAAGAACAAGGAGTTTGGTATACATGGTACCAGTTAAGAAAAAAATAAATTGGAATACAGAAATAAAAGATTCATTAAAATATTTGGCTATAGTAATAGCCGTAATTGGAAGTTTTGCAATAATAGCAAATATTGCAGCTGAAGGAAATGAGAAAGTTAAAGCAGACGTAAAAGCACAAGAAGAGGTATCAGTAGAAGAAGAAGCGCGGGGACGGTTCCAATGCTTCCGTGTACCCCATTATGGTCAATCCGATCAACCAAGCATGAAGAAAATATTTGGTTTAACCCACAACATATCAAAAGAACCGCCAGCAGTAATCGAAACACAATCATTCAGTTCAGCAACGGCTCCACCCTTTTCATTCCAACAAGATTAACTTCCTTCAACCATAAAACTACAAACAGCAGAGCAGCTAGAAAAAATGACGATCGGAGAGAATGACAAATCTTTAACCTTTATCCTGAATCCTGAAAAGAAAAGAGGGGTATGGGTGAAGGTTGTAAAGAGGAAAATGCATAAAGAGCAAGACAAGTAAAATAGTCAATGCATGTTCGGAAAATCCCCGCAATTAAACCTTGTTGCAGAGGATTTTCTGGATATTTAATTTACTGCACAATAGTATTAGACGATTTTATATTCCTAATTTCATAGAGGATTAAAATAAAGGTTCTATTATAACTGGTTGTGTTTGTTTTGGATCATCGTGAGGAGTAAATTTATTGTATATTATTGTGATTTTAGAGAGGGATTAGAGGTGTTTGTAGACGTCACCACGACTATCAATATCTTGAATGAAGATAATTAATTTTTCATTTAATACTTGATATAATATCCGGTATTTTCCGACTCTTATACGATAGACATCTTCAAATCCAGATAACTTTATACTTCCGTTATACGAGTATGGATTTTCAGTTAATGAATGTATAACATTGATCATACGAGCTTTTGTTACCCTATCACATTTATCAAGAAACTTTTTGGATGATTTGGATAGTTCAAATCTTGTATTTAATCATTTTCCAAAAATTCCTTACGTAATTCATCGATGGTGTACGAGTAGGTTTCTCCATTCTCATACTCCTTACGAGCAGTTTCGATTGCCTTCATTTCATCCTTAGTCGGTTCATCTTCAGGTATTGACAGTATCTCAATTAATTTTATAAGATCAGGCAGTTTTTCATCTGGTATTTTTTCAATTAATTTATGAACATCTTCTCTACTGATTGCCAACTTTATCAACCCCTTTGTTTTTAGTATACCCTATTTCTTATAGGTGCAGAAGGCTGTTACGCTACCGTAAACTCAATTTTACCACTGTTTTTTAACCATCCCTACTACATAAATCTTTTATTCCCTCACTCCCTTCCTCTCCTTTTCCTTTCGATAATTTACATTCGACCTGCACAATGACATCGCTTCCCACACCTCTTCTTCTGTTATTAGTTCTTCACCGCACAGGTCGGAAATCGTTCGTGCAAAGCGGATGATTTTGATTTGGACACGATTGCTCCATTCTCTTTTCATCGCCATCTGCTGCAGCAACTGTCTAATTTTCTCTTGCGGAGGACTCGTCTTTGTTAATAATTCATACGGAACCCGGCCATTGCATACTTCATCCCGTAGCGCTCATATTGGCGATTTCTAGCCTCCATCACACGGTCTCTTATAACATCGAATTTTTCCCGTTTCGTCTCACTTTCCCTTTCCAGATTCACAGATTGCAAGGAAAGCGTGATGTCGAAGATCACGAATTGGTCCTGAGATTCGATTTTGGTAGGACTGAATTTGTTTTGGGGTGCAGGTGCAGTAATAGTTGTTGGATCCCAAATAGCCACATGGACATGGGTTCATCGCACCGATTAACAGGAAGGAAGCTGGATACGTAACAATCGACTGAACACGGCTGATCGTCACTTTCCCTGTCTCAATCGGCCGCCTAAGCATATCCAATGTTTTCTTAGAAAACTTGGCCATTTCGTCTAAAAATAGTACCCCGCGATGAACTAATGAAATTTCACCTGGTTTGGGATTTTGTCCGCCGCCAATAACCGAGACACTTGAGGCTGAATGATGCGGGCTTCTGAATGGAGGGATATTGGTTACGCCCGCTTCACTGCCAGCTAATTGATAAAGGCTTATTTTTTCTAACTGTGCCTCGTTTGATAGTGGCGGTTAAATAGAGGGAAAGGTTTCAGCTAGCAAGCTTTTTCCGCATCCTTCCTGGTGGACCTGTCTAAAAACATGATGCTCACCCGCTGCTGCAATTTCCAAGGCACGCTTAGCCAGATCATGGCCAATAATATCGCTGCAGTCTTTACTGAATTGATAAATGGAGTGATCTGACTCAGGAAGGATATGAAACGGGAGAAGCATTTGTCCTGATAAATGCTGGATGACATCGTGCAAAGAAGAAACATAGACAATCTCTAATCCTTCCATACTGATTTTAGGAAGACTCGCATCAAAGGGCATATATACACGTTTAAATCCAAGCTTGTTGGCTGTCAATACTGCTGCCAGCAAGCCATCAAAGGGAAGAATCGATCCGTCTAATGATAAGGCGCCAATAAAACAAGACGAAGCTGGTATGTTTGAAGTGATCACCCCGATACTCTTCAGGATGCCGATCGCCATGGGCAGGTCAAAAATCGGTCCATTCTTTTTCTGTTCGGACGGTGTAAGATTAACAATCGTTCTTACATCGTTAATTTGGTGACCTAACGAATGCAATGCAACGGTTACGCGCTCCTTCGATTCGTTCACAGACGCATCGGGCAGCCCACAATGAGAAATGCATCAATTCCTTCCACCGTCTGAACTTCTACTTGAACTCGGTAGCCTTCTACCCCCTTTAAACCAATACTCATTATTTTTGAAACCATTTTTTGCTCCTTTCAAAGGAAGTACTAGACAAATGTGCGTGTTTGTTATGCTTTAAAAATGAGATTTGGTGATACACCAAAAATTCTTGCCATTTGGCGTTGAGTGAGCCCATTAACGCCTTTTAATTGTCTAAGGAGTTGGTCTCTCTCAATTTTAGGTAGAGTTTTCACTTGGGGGATTTTGATAGATCCAAGAACTCTTTTTATTTCTTCTCTTGCCTCGTCATCGCTTAATTTTCGACGATTCTCTTCCCATGCTTCAAGACATTGATCATGATTGTTCTTTTCATTAAACTCTCTGAACCTTTCCTTTGCTGACAACATGTCCGAGGCAAACATTCTTAAGATAAACTCCTTATCTAGTAACTGAGGTGGGTACAGAGTCTTGTCATAGTAACCTAAGCAACTGCTCCACTTCCAGTCCTCCATGCAGCTGACCATTCTAGCCTTCAATGGATTTTGATGGATGTATCTGATAACGGTTAATAAGTAGGAAACATCTTCGACATTTTCACTTTTAAACCGGTCTTCATATAGATGGCCTGTTGTTCGGTATTTCCAGTTATAGTAAGATGCATAACTAACAGAGATCCGTTGCATCGTAACGGAAATCGATTCGTCGCCTTCTTTCAATAGGAGATGGACATGATTATTCATCAAACACCAGCCAAAGACTGTTAGTTCTACTTTCCATTTATATTTCCTAAGGGTATTAAGAAAGGTCTGAAAGTCTTCCACATCGTGAAATATTTCTTGTCTGTTTGCTCCTCTATAAATAATATGATAGATTCCCGTGCTGCTTTTCAATCGGGGGCCACGAGGCATCATAATCACCTCTTTTTCTAAAAAGATTTGGAGTGGTTAAGGAAATATGGTTATTCGTATCGATGGAATGAAAAATGAAATGTTAGATAGTAATTGTGAGGATTTTTTTAATATTACAAGAGATTAACAGTAAAAGACAGAAGTTAGCAGATCAATTAAAGATAAGAACGGTAAGAGTACCAAGTGGTTTGTAGGATTGAGAGGTAGTTTGCCATTTGAAGTCATTATTGTGGGTCGAAGGATTGGGATTAAGACCATCATATACCTATCTGCTACATTTTTCACTACTTTTATTTTAAAAATGGTAAGGATGCTTGCTCATCATAACATCAGAAGTGACCTTTATACAGTAACCCTAAACAGGACTGTTTAATTCTGTTGAAGGAAGCATGAGTACCGTCCCCATGCTTCCCATTGTAATCCGCTCCGCTTCCGATGATGCAAGTGAAGGAGCTGTCATGAAATGGGAAGATTTCAAACAACTGGCCGTAACGAACTCTTCTTCCATCATTGAAAATATGCTTGAAAACATGGATAAATAATTTTTGAAGTCGCTCACTTCCTGGGAGCGGCTTCTTTTCATATGCGCTAAATTTTCACCTTTCTGTTCCACGTTGGTTACAATTTAGCTCGCCATGTACAGCAAACTTATAGCCAAACTCAATGTTTTCAGCAGCCTCCAAAAAAATCCCTTCTGTATCCAACGGTCTTTCTACATAAAAGGTACGACTCACTCCTTGAACATCCTTCAATAAAAAGATTCTATGATGGGCTCTAATTCAACCCCGAGCACGCCGGACATGTATTGGTTGTAGCAATCCATACATAAATGCTTGCTCTCCACTTCCCCATTAAAATGAACCTTCACCTCATGACTTCCACAGTGATCACATTTAATCATAACTTCACCTACATTTTTTCTTCTATTTTAACATTCCTGTACCAGTCTCTTTCACAAATTGGCCCCATCGACTTCTTACTACCTTGAATATGTTTCAATATGAGATACGCCATCGTTTTCATCTACTGAGTAAAGATAGGGACGGTACTATGAATATATAATAGAAGAAACACAGTACGAGTACAGCGTCTAACCACGCCGAAAATCTATATCTCTTAACCTAGAAAATTTACATTTTATTTTCAACCTATTTACTTGGCAAATGCCATATATCATAGTATGATTTACATGGTGACCGACTGGTCGTTTTTTTATACTTTAAGAAAGTTTAACTTCTCTAAAGGATTAAAGTATAAGAAAAGACATAGATTTCCACCATTATTGGTGACAAATCGTGTTTTTCTAATGAGAAAAATGAATTGTCAGTTGGTATGCTTGAGCAAGCCTTTATTCCTGTTCTTTGGAATAACAGCGAAGGGAAAGTGTACCAACTGCTATTCTGCATTATTTTAATAGGTTTGACACGCATGATTAGATACAACATTCATCATAAGGAGGGTTGATTCTTGACTGATAAGAGACTCATGATTTTAGAGCAAGCGATGATCCTGTTTGCAACGAAAGGCTATCATTCTACTTCGATGCAGGAAGTGGCTGAGCAGGCTGGTGTCTCGAAAGGCGGTCTTTATTCCTATTTTTCTTCTAAAAATGAATTATTAATTGAAATCTACCGCTATTATTATCAAAGCATCAGAGAGCAAATGAATCATTACGAAAATATGAAACTTTCTGACCCGAGAGAACGTCTGCAATTACAGCTAAAGGTTTATATCGAAGGACTATTGAGCAGGAAAGAGTTCATTCTCATGCATTTGCGTGAAAATGTGAATCATAGTGCCGAATTAGGAGACTTTCTTACTGCAATTTATATCGAGACGTTCGAATGGTATGAGAGAACATTTAAAGATATCTATGGAGAAAGAATTGCTCCATATACGACAAACCTCGTCATCATCTTTAGTGGAATGATCGAATCCTATTTAAAGACATTGTTTGTCAGCACGGCTGATCATGATATCGGTGATCTGACGACATTTCTTATTTCACGATTGGACGACCTTGCAGAAGGGATGATTGCGAAAAAAGAAAGTTTGCCTATTCCCCCTCTTCAGTTCGTAACAGATCCGATGCATTGCAGAGATTCTTCTTTAAAGGACCAGCTTCAAGGTTTATTAGATAAGATTGAAAAGCTCGTCGGACATGCCAAGCTTGATAAAGATACGAAGAAAGACTGCATGGATTCGGTTGAATTTTTAAAAGAAGAAGCGAAGCAAGAACGCCCAAAGAGAGTCGTCTTTCAAGGATTATTGAACTTTCTTGAGGTAATTCCTGAAACAAAGCCTGTTTCAGATAAAATAATGAAACTATTAGACTAAGAAACCATTCCTATAAGGAGGAAAGACATATTAATGAAGAAGCGAAATCGTAATTTGGTGATTACTGCCGCCTTATCATTTGCTATTGCGTTGAGTGGCTGCTCATCCAAGGATGCTGCAGGTGATGCGAAGGTTGAGAAAGAAACCCCTGTGCAGGTGGAGAACATCACCAAAGGAAACTTAACGGTTAAAAATGAAATCATTGCAAAAGCGATGTCTGACTCATCTGTAGATGTGATGCCAAAGATGATCGGCGAGATTACAGAAATCAATGTTAAAAAAGGCGACAAGGTGAAAAAAGGCCAAGTGTTAGCCGTGCTGGACAACACCGACCAACAGCTCGCTGTACAGATGCAGCAAACAGCTGGAAGAAACGCGCAAAGTCAATATGAGCAAGCATTAGTTTCGAAAAAGCAAGCCGAAACAGCGATCAGCAATGCGAAGTTGGCGCTGAAGAACGCTGAATTGAATTTGCAAAAAGCGAAGGATGGCCAGGCAACTGGAATCGATAATTCTGATTTCGGGTTAGAGCAAGCGCAAATCAGCTTACAAGATGCGCAAGTGAACTATGACCGCATGAAAGCCTTGTTTGATTCTGGTGCTGCTTCGAAACAGCAGGTTGAGCAGGCGAAAACAGCTTTAGATCAAGCAAAAATTGGACTTGAGCAAGCGAAATTGCAAAAAAGCAATGCTGAAAAGCAGACAGATATCGAACTTGCCGAGCAAGGTGTCAAGCAAGCAAAAGTGGGCTTAACGAACGCACAGCAGCAATTAGAGCTTGCCAATGTCAGCGTCAAGCAGGCACAAGTTGGTATTGACTCTAACAAATTGCAGGTTCAGCAAGCACAGCTTCAATTAGATGATTCGAAAATTGTCGCCACTGCTGCCGGAGAAATCACTGATATTAATCATGTCGTTGGTGATGTTGTTTCAAACAGCGCACCATTCACAACGATTGTAGACTTAAACAAAATGGTCGTAGAAGCAAAGATCAGTGCAAATCAGCTTCCTGCTTTTAAAAATGGCCAAAAGATTCAAGTGGAAATCCCCTCTTTAAATGAAACGTTAACAGCGACTGTTTCTTATATCTCTAATATGGCAGATGAAGGCGGATTCTATTTAATGGAAGCAACTCTTCCTAACAAGGATGGGAAAATCAAGCACGGGATGATTGCGAAAGTGATTAATGAGTCTACCGTTGTTCAAGATTCATTGATTGTGCCTACGAATGCTGTGATTGAAAAAGGTGATGAAACGTATATTTATGTCGTGAAGGACGGAGTTGCCGTTCAGACAGACGTCACGATTATCCGCGCGCAGACTGATTTTACCGCGATTGAAGGAGAAGGCTTGTCTGAAAGTACGGTAATTGTTTCGAAAGGACAAAATACATTAAGCGATGGCAACAAAGTTAAGATCATTGAGGAGGAAGAATAGGTGAAAATTATTGAAACAGCCGTCAAACGCCCCGTAGGCCTAATCATGATCTTCCTCGGGATCTTGGCGCTAGGCTTTGTTTCACTTCGAAGTCTTGCTATCGACCTTTATCCTGAAATTGATCTTCCGATTGCGGTTGTCGCTACGACCTATCAAGGGGCAGCTCCCGAGGAAGTTGAAAAACTGGTCAATGAACCGTTAGAAGGTGCGTTGTCGTCGATTCAAGGGATTGATAGTATTCAATCACAGGCGATGGCCAACTCTTCTATGGTTATTATGATGTTCCAATCTGGAACCAATTTAGATAACGCGCTTTTAGAGGTACGGGAAAAAGTCGATGGCGTAAAGAGCATGCTGCCTGAGAGCGCCAACGACCCTTCCGTCCTCCGCTTCGATCCACAGCAAATGCCCGTGATGTGGATCAGTTTAACGGGTGATGATCCCGAGCGTTTAATGAATATTGCGGAAGATACAGTTTCCCCTTTGTTTGAACGTTCTGAAGGTGTTGCCTCTGTAACGATTGAAGGCGGAAAAACGCGTGAAATTCAAGTCGAGCTGAACCAAGCGCTCATGGCCCAGTACGGCGTTTCGACTTCACAGGTCATCCAAGCCTTGAATTCAGAAAATAGTTCTGGTTCTGCCGGATCGATTACAAAAGGATCACAGGATTTACAGATCCGTATTGATGGAGAATTTGAATCGGTTGAAGACATTGCCAATATGGCGATCAAATTGCCTTCCGGTTCTGAAATTACACTGAACGACATCGGCGTGATTAACGATACGTTCAAGGATGAAACGACAAATGCTTATGTAAACCAGCAGCAAGCACTTGTGCTTTCGATCATGAAGCAATCTGACAGCAATACGATTGCCGTTGCAGATGGCATGTACAAAGCGATGGAAGATGCGCAAGAAGTTCTTCCTGAAGATGTTCATCTTGAGATGGTTATGGATACGTCCACGTTTATCCGCACATCGATCAGCTCGGTTACACAAAGTATGGTTCTGGCTGCATTGATTTCGATTGTCGTTGTGTTTGTGTTTTTACGAAGCATTCGTTCTTCGATTATTATTGGTGTGGCGATTCCGATTTCACTTATTTCCACGTTTGTGATGATGTATTTCTCAGGACAAACGTTAAACATCCTCTCCATGGGTGGACTTGCACTCGGAGTTGGGATGATGGTGGATAACTCGATCGTTATTTTGGAAAACATCGTAAAGTATCGAAAAGAAGGTCATTCGATCCTCGATTCAGCGATCAAGGGTGCGAAGGAACTGTCAGGAGCGATATTGGCTTCGACGTTAACAACTGTTGTTGTATTTTTACCGATTGTCTTCTTAGAAGGTATGGCGTCGGATTTATTTAGACCGTTGGCATTATCAGTATCGTTCTCGCTGCTTGCTTCCTTAATTGTGGCGATTACCCTCGTACCGATGATGACTTCAAAGCTTTTAAACAAGGAAAAAGAATTCCAAGAGAAAAAGCAGACTGCGTTTGATCGACTATTTGCTGGCTTTGAGAATTTTTATAAAAAGATGTTGAATTTCTCGTTAAAGCATCGTAAGTCTACGGTTGGGATTGTATTTTTATCAATGGTAGCAGCGGTGTTAATGGCAACACAAATTGGGGCAACATTCGTTCCTGATTCAGACCAAGGTCAGTTGAATATCAATGTCGAGACACCAAGTGGTTCATCGATTGAGGAAACGGAAGCAACGGTTGCTGCGATTGAAAAGAAAATGGAACCTTTTAAAGACAGCATTCAGATGAACTTTGTCTCTGTCGGATCAAGCGGCATGGGAATGAGCTCTGGTTCTAATACAGCGAGCTTCATGATTCAGATGGTACCGAAAGCAGAACGTGAAATTACTACAGCTGAATTAGCGAAGGAACTAGCTACAGCTGTTGAGGATATTCCTGGTGCTGAGATTACTGTTTCTGAAGCATCAGCAGGCTTGGGAACAGGTTCCCCTATCCAGGTCAGCATTAATGGACAGGATCAAAAAGTGTTAGAAGAGCTTTCACAGCAAGTCGTTTGGCTGCTTGAAGATGTGGATGGACTGCAAAATATTGAAACAAGTGCATCTGATACACAGCCGGAGATTCATGTCGAGGTCAACCGTCAAGTGGCTTCACAGTACGGCTTAACGTATCAGCAAATCATGTCTGAAGTACAGCTTGCTTTCAATGGACAAACGGCGACACGATTCCGTGAAGCTGGAGATGAAATTGATATTAAGGTAATTTTACCTGAAGAACAGCGTACTTCCATTAGCGACCTTGAAACGATGTTATTGACTACTCCATCTGGAGCTACGGTGCCATTGTCATCAGTGGCCGATCTTGTTCAAGTTCAAGGACCGTCTGTGATTTCACGTGACAATCAGCAGCGTCAAGTGAACGTAACAAGTGATATTGAAGGTTCTGATATTCGCGGTGCAAGTCTCGCTGTATCAGAAGCGTTAAGCACGATGAACTTCCCTGATGGGTATACGTACAGCTTTGGCGGACAATCTGAGGATATGATGGAGGCCTTCGCAGATTTAGCGATCGCGTTAGTCTTCTCGATTTTCTTAGTCTACACGGTCATGGCGGTACAGTTTGAGTCATTCTTGTATCCGTTTGTTATCATGTTCTCGCTGCCAACAGCGATGGTTGGGATTTCGTTTGGATTATTCGTTACGGGAGTTCCATTGAGTGTGCCCGCCTTCATTGGGATTATCATGCTCGCCGGTATTGTTGTAAACAACGCGATTGTGTTAGTTGACTATATCAACATTCTGCGAGCACGCGGTATGGAACGGACTGAAGCAATCTTGAAGGCCGGGCCTTCTCGTTTGCAGCCGATCTTAATGACGACATTAACAACCGTGCTTGGGATGGTTCCGCTGGGCTTAGCGCTTGGTGAAGGTGCCGAGGCACAGCAGCCGCTCGCGGTTGTGATTATCTTTGGTTTATCGATTTCGATGTTCTTTACCCTTCTCTTCGTACCAGTGATGTATACGTATTTGGATGGGCTGTCCAACCGTATGAAGAACTTTAAATGGTTTAAGCGTAAGAAGAAGAAGGTTGACGTGATTGAAGAAGATGTAACGATGTAAGGATTTATGGCTATTACAACCGAGATTAGATAGAGAGAGATTTTTATAGAGAAAAGGAAGATCCTGTGGAGGTTGACTCTGCGGGGTCTTTTTTGTGTTTGGAGAGGGTGAGGACACACTTTAAGCCCACCAAAAGTAGGTTTATAATGTTGTTTTTTCCATAAAATCACATATTAATGTCTAATACTTTCGTTATAGTTATGGTTTTTCCAATTATTATAATAAATTAAACTAAAAGTAGTTTTTTAGAGCTATAATAACCATTTATTGTAACTCCCGCCCTTAAAAACCTGCGATCAATATAAAAAGCCCCGTTCCTCAGAACAGGGCTCCTCTCTTATTGAACTTCAGCCGCTTCGATCTCGGCTTGCATTTCTGCTTCCATTAATTCCATGAATTCTGCATAAGTGATAACATCGGCCTTATTTGGCTCAGACACCTCTACATCTCCGTTGATATTTGATTTTTTCAAATCATATAGTAAAGATAAGCCTAACTTTTCTTCTTCCATTTTAAAATCAACGTTTAAATCCATAACATCATAAACAATGTAATCATCTTCATTGATGAACACATACTCGTCAAATGCGTTAATGCTGAATGTACTGTTAAGTCCTACAAGTACTTCATCGATGTTAATTAAAGCTAGCTGCTCTTTGAATAGCGCAACATCTTCAGCTGTTAAGCCTAATGCTTCAGCGTACTCTGGGTCTTCAAGCAATTCAACCAATTGCGGTAATGTGCTTGCGAAAAGAGTTTTTACAAATGGCTCTAAGCTTTCATTTGTTAATTCGAATTTCACAACTGTTTCTGCATCCACATCAGATGGGACTTCAACTTCACTTGGGTCAACCACTTTATAGTATTGGTTTGCAAAATCATCTAAGAATAGGTTGTTGATTGCTAGACCTAGTTCGTTTTGAAGGTTCATGTTCATGGTTGGAACCACTGGCTGTCCTTCAAGCTCAGCTAACTCTTCAAAATCAAACTCGATGAACTTCCCGTTGATATCTTCTGGTAATGGGAAAAGAGGACTTTGCGGTAGCTTAATCCACATTTTTTCTTCTGTCATTACCATTGGCATGTTGAATGTTGCGCCAACCTCACCTTTTAATGTCAAACCAAGGTCTGCTTCCATCACCATTGGGTCTTTCTGATATGTACCAGAAATATCAATTTGAATGTCTTCTAAAAGTGACACAAGTCCAGTTGCTTCTGGATCATTTTTCAAAGAAGCTGGTAAGTTAATACCTAGGTTCATGTTGCCTTCGTACTCATATGTTTCGATTGCTACTTCGTTCGCATATACTTCTTTTAAGAAGTCAGCCAACGGACCGTCTTCAACATTGTCTAGTGCTCTTGCAAGGAATGTTACAAATTGTGCTCTCGTTGTTGGCTTAAACGGTTGGAACGTATGGTCTTCGTAACCTGTTGTGATTTGATAAGCTAAAATCGCATCAATTTCCTTGTATGCATAGAAGCTCTTTTTTACATCTTTAAATGATGCTGAACCATTTCCTTCAAGTTCAAATGCGTTGGCAATGATGATCGCCATTTGCGCACGAGTTAACGGCTTGTTCGGCTGGAACTTCCCTTTGTTACCTTGCATGATTCCCGCTTCTGTAATCGCGGCAATTTCATTGTAAGCATGGAAGTTCTTATTAATATCTTTGTAGTCTACTGGCTTTGGATTTTCCGTGTCCAGGTCAAGGCCTCTAGCTAAAATAATCGCAGCTTGTGCTCTTGTAACGGGTTTGTTCGGACGGAATGTTCCATCGTCATACCCATTAATGACACCTTCATCGGTAAAACGGTAAATTTCTTCAGCAGCCCAGAAGTCCTTCGACACATCGGTAAATGACTGAGCAGCGCTTGCTGTTGGAATCATTAATGCAAAAATAACTGCAAAAACGATTGCCATCAATCCTGATTTCTTCATGGTTCTCCTCCTCTTTACTAAGTAATCCTCAATAACCCTATTCATTTAATATTAGGAAAATGCTAGAAAAATAGAATTCTAGTTATTATTTTCCATTTATGGGATATTCCATAGAAAATTATAGCATTCTCTAGGCTATTTTGAATGTGAAAAGCAGTCTTTTTTTGGAAAATAGTATTTAACTCCTATATTTTTCCCCTAATATGGCTTTTTAATTACTATTTTTGTAGGGGAAACTGTAAAAGGTGAGCAGGATTTTCATGTACCTGCCCACCTCTCTAGTTATTATGCACCTGTCTGAATGACCCCTGCTTCAAGCATTTCAACTTGCTTTGTTAGCAAGAAGTAAGATTGCTTCGCACCTTCATAAGCGATTCTTGCCTGGTCTACCGATGTTGATGCCAATTCGTAATTAATACGTGAAATCAGCCCTAGTTCATACTGCTTTCGTAAAATCTCGTAATCTTCTTTTGCATATTGATAATCAAGCTCAGCATCTTCTAAAGCCTGGTACCCGACTGCTACGTCATGGTATAGGGTGCGGATGGCTTCTTCGAGATCAAGTTTGAGTTGTACTAATTTTTCCTTTTCTAGTTCAACATTAAGGTCTTGCTCTGTTTTTTGAAATGAAGTAGAATCGTCATCCTCGTATACTTGGTCGCGCGTATACTCAGCCAGTGAGATCGTTTCTAATTGCTTTTTGTAGACAAATGAATTTTCTACAAGTTCACTAGTTTCTGTTTCTTGTTCTAGTAATTCAAGGTTATCTAGTTCCATGGGTTCAAGCTCGAAGGCAGCATGGTAGCCAATTCCAAGGTCTAATGTGTACTCCACCATATCCTTTGTATATTGCTCTTCGGCTTTTTTAAGATCTGTTTTCTGTCTTAATAGATCGCGTCTATTCTTATTGTAATCGTCAAGAGAGACCATCCCTAAGTCATATTGCAGCTTCAGTACAGCCATTTCTTTTTCTTTAGACTGATATGCTTGTCTTTGCAGGCCAAGCTGGTCTTTCGTCATGAGTAATTGACTGAAGTTGGCTGTTGCAGTCATTTTTACGGATTCTTCAAATTCAGCTTCGTTATAAGCGAGTGTTGCTTTACCGGATTTTAAGTTTTCAAGAGCGTCTTCTAACCCTTTGATTTTATCATCAATTAGTTCCAGCTGATTTTGAATGGCTAAACGTTCTTGAAACGTTCTGCCTCCTCCACTACTTTGCATATCCCTAAGATCTTCTCTAGTATCCTCTAAATCTTTAATATCTCTTTCCAGGTCACGGAAGTTATGATTAGCGTCCCCATACTGACTTTCTAATATCTCAGTTTGATATTTCATTTCGATCAACATTGGACTATTGTTTAATGCACGTTCAACCGCTTCTTCCAGTGAAAGACTGTCGAGTTCCTCTAATTCCAAACCTGTGCCTTCTTCAGTGGTTTCCTCTGTAGTATCTTCTGTGGTCTCCTCATTCTCAACGTTCTCATTTTCGTTCTCGTTTTCGTTCTCAACCACTTCTTCGATTTCAGTTTCTTCCGGTTCCGTCCCATCTGCCAAAGCAGCAGTAGACATAGCCGGCATCGCTAACATAAATGCTAGCCCTAACGCAGTATATTTTTTCATATTATCTTCTCCTATGTAACTACCAATTGGAAAACAATATCTATCTCCAAAGGTAAATATTAGATTCATAGCATTATTTTATCATATTTACCTATCCAATAAGAAGCAATAAGGATGACCAGTCAGTCATTTTTTTGTGGTAAATTAAACCAAAAGGTACCAGGTACCGCAAAAGCGGTACCTGGTACCATCCGTGGACAGTGTCCTTTTGGAACGGACAAATGCCCCGCTTTCAGCGGGGCATTTGTTCGTAAGTATGTGTGGAGAATTTATATAATTTA
Organism: Robertmurraya dakarensis; assembly: GCF_900156875.1. Lineage (GTDB taxonomy): Bacteria > Bacillota > Bacilli > Bacillales > Cytobacillaceae > Robertmurraya > Robertmurraya dakarensis. Next base: position 3,204,588 of record NZ_LT707409.1, read on the forward strand.
TAATTTAATCTAATGTTGCTTGCTGTTGGATTTTTCCGTCTTTGACGACGATGATGTCGATGGTGTGGTCTGTGTATTCTTCTTTAATCACTGCACCGTACTTTTCGATGACTTCTTTAGCAGATAATTCCTGTTCTTCGTTTATTTCGATGTCGACGTTAACTGCTTGCTGATCTCCTCCTACAACTTGAACCATCACGCTCTCAATCCCTTTTTCTGCTTCAAGTTTCTGAGTTAAATCTTGGTCGCTTTCTAAAGTTGTATCAGACTTTTGATCATTTTCCTCTTGTTCTTTACCTTCCTCTGCCGGCGTTTCTTGTGCTGGATCTTCTTCCGCAGCGTCCTCGGCGCCGTCGTTCCCACAGCCTGAAATCATAATTAATGCCAGCAAAGCCACCAACATCATCATCCATTTATTCTTATGTAACATCTCATATCCTCTTTTCTTCCAATTTTTGTGCAACTCTAGATTGGATTTTAGCAAAGGAGCTGGTTGAAGTAAAGAGACTACTTGCCTCTTAAAGAGGACCTATGAAGAAGGTTGGGGGGCTTTTGGCCAGCCTAAAATACGAACATAGCCCTTGATCAAACGATTGATCAAACTAAAAATACTTCGGAATATACCCTTTTCTTTACCCAATGGTCATACCATTCAAACCTCGATCTAACAATAAAAAAGAGCTATCCACGTTTTATGGTCAGCCCTCTTTTGCATGTTATTTAGTTTTGCGCCGATTCTTGCTCTGGTACGTAATTGTCTTGGATCAGAATCATTTTTTCATCGATGTACTCTTTGACAAGTAAATCTAACTTAATGGAAAGTGATATATAGTCTGAGCTGTTAGGCCCATGTTCTTGATAGAGTTTTTTCAAATTTTCTTTGAGATTAAAGATCTCGACTAAGAGCTTCATGTTCTCCCTTTGAATCTGTTCGTACTCTTCCATTCCTTCTTACACCTCGTATAATGAATTTTTTGCCGATCATTTTGGAACGTATGATCACTGAACCTTTTATCATTGGTGTAAATATTAATTACTTCCAAAACCATTACGATATTATCACAACCATACGGGCAAAGAAACTATAAAGGAATAAATAGAAAGATTCTAAAAAGTCACGCAAACTACTGGTATAATAGTTTTCTTAGTGCATACCTATTTGCACAAGAGGTCGAACGTCTGATAACTAGGCAGAATGCGTAGTTTAACCGATTTTAGTTTTGCTGTGAATACTTTTTTATCATAATAGTGAGGGAAGAAGAAGTAATTTTCAGAAAAGTACCTGTGATTAGCTGTTTCGCGAATAAATGGTGTTGAACGAGAATATATCCGTGGTTTTCGCGAATAAAACTCATTTATCGCGATTATCTTTTGCGGAACGAGAATATCCATCGCCTAAAGAGATTAACCCCGTTTCCACTACTTTCATTCTACTTCTGAAAGTAGATTCTTCCCTTTTTTGTACCAGAGTAGGAGAGATTCATAGAGTTTAGTATCCGAGTCGCGGTATGTATAGAGGATAATTGAAGAAATTCTCGGCATTGCTGGTTGGTCATCGTGGGACCTAGCAGGGAAAAGTAATCTTCAAGTGCTTCTTGATGTGCATTCTTATCAAAGCAGCCGCAAGTGGGGCAAAACCATTTCCTTTTTTCACGAACCATCTTGAAGCTTTTGCATTCCGGACAGCGCACTCCTGTTATAAGATCAGATTTTGATATTCCATACTTTTTTAATACATCCCTATCTTCCGGAACATGACTCTTCATTAAAGTCTTCGAGAGCCTCCGCAGCATCTTATCATCAAGATGATATTGTTGATACCTTTCGGCTAGATGTGTATACCTTTCTATAAAAATTTGACTATGAATAATATGTTCTCGAGCTTCTTTATTATTTGCGTCCGTTCTTAAGATGGTAGAGGGGTTGCTAAAAACAACTAAATAGTCTATTGGATGGGAAGGAAAGTGGTGTTTTTTTAACCAGGCCGTCAATTGAATACGATGCCATTTAGCTTGAGAGATTGGATCCGGGAAGCATTCTTCAAGATTGTTAGCATTTCGGATTAATTGTTTGAAGGCGTCGTCAAAAAACAGAGTTCCATAGAAATTTTTACATTCAATGATTAGTGTAAATGTAGTGGTTAGAATTAAAAAATCAATTTGAAAATGGTAATTTCCATTAGGAAGGCGGAGATTATGGAAGATGAGGCAATTCTTTTGCGGGAGAAAGTTTAAATAATAGGCAAGGGCTCGTTCCCCTTTATAGCCGGCAAGACCTTTAACTAATTCTTGTTCAATTTCTGGTCTAGCAGGATCTCTAATTGGCAAACGCCGCAGCAGAGCTTCTGTTTTCAGTAAGGTTACTGGCTTTTCAATCTGTTTTACTATCAAGTTTGATCACTCCTTTTGCTTATTTAGTTCTGTATATATAGGGAAAGTCCTGCCTAATTTGTTAATAAAAATTTTGGTGGCAGGACACTGAATTGGGTCGTTTCGCGAATATATTTGTTCGAACGAGAATAAACCTGTAGTTTTCGCGAATATAAACAATTTATCGCGAATATCTCGGTAATGAACGAGAATATCTACCTCATAAACGCGAATAATTCTATAAACTAAGTCTTCTATTCACCCAATCTACATTAAACTCTGCATACCCATTAGACTTACCCCAGTTTTTCACCTCTTTGTGATCCGGATGGAGCTCATCCGCTAGAATACGGAGGAATTCTTCGTACCCCGCAGTGCCGCCGACATCTTCAGGAGGAGTATTTCCTTCCCCATCCAAGCAAACAGGGTGATTTTTATCAAAATCGTCGATTATTCTTTCCACTTCGATGTCATGTTCCCAGCTATCCCCGAAATCGTAGATGTATTTGATTTTTGCAGGAAGGATTTCGCTTATTTTAAAATCATTCTCATGCATCCTCGGTACTTTTTGCGGGAATTGAAATATAGTCGGGTCCTCCACTAAGGAAAGTTTATGGCCCGTTTCGTCATAGATATAGAACTCATGGAGATGACTATCACTCCAGCCGAAAACTACTTGTAATGCTTCATGGAGATCAGAAAAATTCATATTCAATGGAACAATCAGTTTCCGCCAACTTTGAGTTTCCCCGAGGAGGAGATTTACCTTGAGCACGGCCGCTTGACTTTCAAAAATAGCCCCGCCATAAAAAGTCTCTAAATTTTTATACAGTTCTTCGTTCGGTGTTATGTAGTTATTCTTTCCTTGACCGGCCAGCATCTTGCTAATCTTAAGGCTCATTCCACTATTAATAAGAGAATCTGCAGACAGATATTCCTCAAAGTACTCCACATTTTCACATTGTTTATTCATCCTAGCCACAGTGGTCCGGTCCTTTGTTTTTGTATAAGTGATGCTCTCTGCATGTGCAATATACTGCTGAATGACCTCATCCTTAATGCCCTCACGCTGAAAGGTTTCGCGGATGGCTTCGATAATCAATTCATCCAGCTTTTTAAAATCCTTGGCTTTCAAGCCATGAAGTACGATTGGGTAGAGGCTTTGATCATTCACAATCACGACCGTCTTTTTCCGGTTTACCGTAATCAAATTCGCATGCCAGGAAAATAGCGGATCCTCGCTTGGCTCGGTTTCCGGTTTGATTTTCAATTCATCTAGTAATTTCTTTGTACATTGCAGCAGCATCGTTAACACCTCTTTTTCTTTTATTTTACTAAAAAAGAGTGCGGGATGATATTCATATCGACTAATGTTTAAAGTCAGTTCAATAATACTTGTTAAATGGAAAATGTTGTATAATTAGAGCTAAGATACTTAATTAGCGTAGTTGTTGAAATAGAAAAGGGGGTAATTTATTGGAATTAAATGAGGTTAGAAATGAACTGTCAGTTAGAGGGAAAAACGGGATCGGATTTTTATTATCAGCTGTTGTCATTTGGTCAATCATTACATTCATATTTTTACAGTCATTTGACGTTTATCAGAAAAACATCTATATGTTGTTTTCAACAGGTTTAATGTTCCCATTATCCGTCGGAATTTCTACTTTAATAAGAGCTGATTGGAAACTTAAAAACAATCCATTAGGTAATCTAGGTTTATATTTAAATCTCGCTCAGCTTATCTATTTCCCTATCCTTTTTTGGGGAATTATAAAAAGTCCGAATGATGCTATCGTATTTTTTGCCATTATAACAGGAGCTCACTTTTTTCCTTATGGCTGGTTTTATAATGCTGCAGCATTTTATGTAATGGCACCCGTGATTTCGGTCTCCATTATGTTTTTGGGCTTGCATCTCAAAGGAAATCATCTATGGTTGATACCCATTTCTATTATCATTGGTTTGTTCGTTTTAATTTTTTGGCTTTACTTAGACTATAAGAAGAAAAGTAAAGTAAACGTCGAGGAAGACCATTGAAATGATGGTCTGTTTTTAAGCAAAAGAGCAGGAATTCCTGCCCTTTTACTTAAGTATTATTTTGCAAGTCTTAAAAGTTATGAAGGCTCCCTCTAAAAAGAGCACCCCTTCTCCCTACTAAGATTGAAAAAGCTCGATCCACTCGCCGTCCGGGCCGTTAAAGAAAATGTACTTCGCACCGCTTGGCAGTGTCGTTACGGCTTCGTCGATGAATGTTACATTGAGTTCTTTCAGTCTAGCGATCTCTTCATCAATGTTATCAACGGTGAAGGCGATGTGGTGTACCTTCCCTTCCGTTGGCAAATTGGGATTGTACCCTGAGATTAACTCAATGATCGGTTCCTTCGTGTCCTTTAACCCTAGGAATGCTAGTTTTAGGCTTGGATCGACATGGTCTTGCTTTTCGATAAACTCTAAGCCTAGCACCTCTGTATAAAATTGAATTGATGCTTCTAAATCCTTTACCTGCAGGCCGACATGTTCGAATTTTTTAAGAGCCATTTACTTCGCTGCCGCTTGTTCGTCAGAGTAGATTGGCACCCAGCCTTCAGTTGTAATGAAGATACGAACTGCAACTGTTTTGCGGTCTTCAGCAAGTGTGAAGTAGTGCTCGATATTTTCAGGAACAGAGATAAGGTCACCTGGGTTTAGATGCACTTCAAAGAAGTTGCCGTCCTTGCCTTTGATGATGAAAACACCATGGCCGCTAACGATAAAGCGAACTTCATCATCTGTATGGATATGCTTTCTTTCGAAGTTCTTTAATAGTTCGTCCAAGTTTGGAGTAGCATCTGACAACGAGATAACATCATAAGCCTTGTAGCCGCGGCGTGCAGAGATATCTTCAATTTCAGCCTTGAATGTATCTAAGATTTCAGCTTTTTCGTCTTCGTCTAGTAAGTATTTCTCTTGAAGATGTTCTGGAAGCTTCGCAATATCCCACTGTTCGTAAATAACGCCTTGCTCTTCTAAGAAAGAAATCACTTTCTCTTGGTTATCGATGATTTCGTTTGTTCCTTGAATTTTAATAGTAGTCATGGTAATTCCTCCTTGAGTTGAATAAATAGCGTGTCTGTATCAGCCCTTACCTTTGCACGTAAAAATTGAAATCACCACAATGCAGCAGATTTATTCCCGTATAGTGAAACTTCCATCAGTGGGGGTTTCCCTTCACCCCCCACTGATGGTTAGTTGAACCAATCGGATCTTTACAGACAGTTGATCTCCCACTTATCCATCCTGGATTCTCCCAAGTCTTGAAGTGGGAGTCTTACTGTCTGTTAAGATGGGAAAAATAAATAAAACCTCTTCAAGTAAGAAGAGGTTAATAGATTACTAACAACTTCTTATCTCTCAGCTCACGCGCTGTAAGAATTAGCACCGTACCCACTTGGGCCGGTTGCCGGGTATCATAGGGCTAGTCCCTCCACCTGCTCTTGATAAGAAAAATTTCAAATTTTTAAAATGCAATAAACGGTTGACCTAATCATATCGCACTCATTTTTACTATGTCAATAGTATTTTTACTGTCCACGAGCGGTACCAGGTACCACTCGTGGACAGTGTCTTTCTGAGACGTACATTTTTTTCTGCTTACCCTTAAAATCAGATAGGTTTTTTGTAAGATAAGAAAGCCCTCTACGCTTTTACTACACAAAAATGCCACATACCAATCATAGAGACAAAAGCAAAGGCTGATGATCAAGTTGATCATCCGCCTTTGCCCATAGTGAAATATATTAGGGCGAAAAAAATATTGTGGTATTTGAGTTGTCTTGGTGGGGAATTCTTTCTGCGGGTAGTATGATAGACTTTTTTATCGGAAGCTTTTATTTCATAAAAGTTGGATCCCAGTACTCTTCAATTCCTGTAAACGATTCCGCAATGTTACATGCAAACTCTGCACCATTATGTGTGAATAGTTCTTTTAAATATGTAAAAAGGTTCATGGTCAACTCTCCTTATTTGATGTTAGCTTAGTTAACATGATAATGGGTATTTTTTAGAATGTCAATAATTTTCTGTCAATTATTCATTTCAATGTTATATAAAGTAACACAGATAAACGAAACATAAGCTGTTGAAAAATTTTTTCATGATCGTTACAAACAGAAATCTCACTCGTTTTTATCATCGGAAAACATTTCAACAACATTGACTCCATGATAAAAAAAGCTCGGGACATGTGCACCCCATGTCCCGAGCTCATTAACCTGCAACCAGCTGCTTTAAAGTTTCACTAAGCACCTTGCATCCAGCCATAATATCATCCAATGTTGTCCACTCTTTTGGGTTATGACTGATGCCGTCTTGGCTTCTGACAAAGATCATGGCCGTTGGGACATGTCTTCCCATGATCATCGCGTCATGCGCTGCCCCGCTTGGTAGCAACACCGGCTGAAATCCGGAGCTTTCAACCGCATCCTTAACAATCTCTTTCATCCCATCCTGGATTAACACCGGATCGACCCTTAATTTTCTATCCAACACTACTTGCAGACCGCGGCGTTCAGCAATTTTCAACGCAAGCTCCTCAATCGTCGCTAGCAAGCTATCTCTGCTTTCTAAGTAAATATCGCGAACATCCACAATTAACTCTACACGCCCTGGAATAACGTTGCTCCCGCCAGGATAGACATCTATTTTACCGACTGTAGCTACCGCTGTTTCACTGAACCTGCCCGGCATTTTTTCTAGCTCCGTCATGAACTCACTAGATGCAGCCAAAGCGTCTAATCTTTGCCCCATCGGCGTGTTCCCGGCATGCCCCGCTTCGCCGTTGAACTGAACCCACAAGTTAACAGGACCTGCAATTCCAGTGACAATTCCAACCGGACAATCTTGCCTTTCCAGCACTTTTCCTTGTTCAATATGCAGCTCCACAAAGGCATGAATTTCTTTTGGGTTTCGAACAGCCTTGTCAAGGAGATCAATATCCAATCCGTCGGCTCTTAAGGCCTCAGCAAAGGTCACCCCATCTTCATCTTTATCCTCACGCAGTGACCCAGCATCGGCCTCCCCCATCATCACCCGGCTGCCCGTTAAACCACCGTCAAAACGAACCCCTTCTTCATCTGAAAAAATAACAATTTCCAAATTTCTATCAGGGATAAAGGCTTCTTCGGTCCAAGTCTGCACAACCTCGAGGGCAGTTAAAACGCCTAAAGTCCCATCAAAATGTCCGCCATTCGGGACTGTATCGACATGCGATCCAACTAAAACAGCCGGTAGTGTTGTGTCCTTACCATTTAATCGTCCGAACACATTTCCAGCTTCGTCTTCATAGACCTCTAACAGAATTTCCTTTATCCATTTTTTAACCATTTCTTTTGCTGCTCGTTCTTCTTTTGTATAGGCGATACGGTTTGAACCGCCCTCTTCGGTCAGTCCAATACTAGCTAATTGCGAAAGCCGTTCCGCAATCCTTTCTTCATTAAAACCAACCTCATACTTATTTTGAAACCCATTCAATAATTTTGCTTTAAGATTCATGGTGTCCCCCTCTGTTTTTACCTCTTATTATACCTCCAACCATACTAAAAAGAGCCAGCCACTTAACTGGCTGACTTCCATTTCTTTTTTTAACAGAACGAATCCTTCGATTTAGGATTACTCAATCCAAACAGCGGGCGAATAAGCAAGGCCGCACCTGTTCCGATCATTGCCATCAACATCCATACCCAACCGTGCAGGCTGAATGATGAAATCCCACCGAAGTATGCGCCAATGTTACAGCCGAATGCAAGGCGTGCGCCGTAACCCATTAAAAGTCCGCCAAGAATGGATGCCCACGCAACTCCTGGCTTAATTTTCTTAGGCTTAAACGTACCTTGGAAAGCAGCTGCCGTAAAGGCACCGATTAAAATCCCAAAGTTCATGACACTCGTAGAATCAGCAAGAACCGTAGTGGTTAAAGCCTCTCCCTTTGATCCTGCAAAATATCCCCAAGATGCAACATCAACACCGAAGAACTGAATGACTTTCGCTCCCCAAAGTGCGAAAGCAGAGGTGATTCCCCAAGGTGATCCTTTAACCGTTAACGTTATTGCATTTAGGACAGCCAAAATTACTGCCGCTGCAAACAATGGCCAAGAACCGCGGATTACCTTTTTCCAACCAGTCGTTGTTGGAAGTGGCTTCATCATTGGCGGACGTTTCTTTTTCGCAATCATAATCGTAATTCCGTAAATCGCTGCAAAAATTAATAATTGAACAACCCATGCCCCAAAGTAGCCAAGGCCCGTTGATTCAGCCAATGAAAATGATCCAAAGCTAGGCATGTCTTCCATCCAGAACGGCGCATGATAAGCACCAAGTACTGAACCGACAATGAAGAACGTCAGCGTCAACACCATCGATGAAGAACCGCCGCCTAAATTATAAAGTGTTCCAGATGCACATCCGTTTCCGAGCTGCATCCCGATCCCGAATAGAAAAGCACCGACGATGATACTAACGCCAACAGGATTAACAGAAGCTGATGGTGCTCCCCCGGTAAAAGTGAACCCAGTACCAAGGATAAGTGCGAATAAAGTCGTGGAGACGACAAACATCAGCAGATGCGCTTGAATTCCCTGAACATTTCCGACAGAAACAAAACGGCGGAATGCAGAGGTAAAACCAAAACGCGCATAAAGCAAAGTAGCGCCAAGCAGCAGACCTAAAATAAATAGAGTCCCTTGTTTCCAGCTGGCTACATTCACAATGGCAATTAAAAGAATAATCGCAGCAATAATACCAGCCCCAACAAAGTTCTTTTGCATTGGGCTTAAATTTGTAATAAAAGTAGTTGATTTATTGTTCCACTGTGGTGTGGTAGTTTCTAAAACTGGTTGTGGTTTTGCCAAATTTTTTCACCTCAAAACAGATAGTTTTAGTCTGATTTACAACTTGTATTATGATATTACAAGAATGCTAGAAAGTAAAGAGTCCATCTATTTCCATAGTGTAAAAGGAAGTAATCTTGATTAATTAATTCTTTTAAAATACCATATCTCTTTGGTCGTAGTTCTAAGCGCACATTATGACAAATTTGGGCTATTGTACAGTGAGTACAGCGGTTGTATAATTAGTTTGAATTTTCAGATAAAAGGAGTTGGGATAATGAAAGTTTTTAAGAAAAAGCTGTACACCGTACTAACCATTCTGTTAGCCTTCTGCTTCATCGTACCAGCGTTTGGGGCGGCCGAAACGGTCAGCAAGGAGGTAACGGTGCAAATTAATGGAGTGGACATTAAAGGAAGCGCTACTCACTGGACCCCAGGGAAGGTTTGGGTTGATGCAGTTGCTTATGCTGAGACTTTAGGGGTAGAGTACGAAGTGGTTGATCAAACTTTTGTTATTAACGGACAGCAATTAGAAATGAAAATGTACGATGGGAAGCCTGCGGTACATATTCGTGCAATTGCTGATGCTACTGGTGCCGAAAATGTGGATTGGAACTTCCAGGCAGGTCTAGCTTATGTACTGGACCTTCCAGATGGATCGATTTCTCTTGAAGGAACTACAGACGTATATGCACCAGGTGTGCCGGGCATGGGTCAGCATTGGGGACTTCCAGATGAACTTCCATTGGGGCCAATTTATGGGGTTGAGCAAGGTAAGCTTGTCTTTATCGAGCAAATGGTATCACAGGAAGATTTTATCAATGGGGTAAATCATGTTGACATTCCGGGCATGAAAGGACTTCCTTCTCCGCCAATCGTGCACACTGACATCGAATATTTGGACGCCGGACACCCTGGATTTGAAGTAGCTCATTTTGATATCCATCATTATTTTGTCACACACGAGGAACACTTGACATTCAGCCCTGTTGAAAGCGGAGAAGTTGGCCACGGCCACTAATAAAATAAAATGAACGCGGAGGCATTTTTTTGTGACCTCCTCGTTCTTTATTAGAAACATATTTTATTTTATAAAAGAAACAATGTAAATGGTATCGTCCCCAAACTAAGCAGTGTCGTCACCAATGTTGTAAACGAAATTAAATCCGGCTCGACATCGAATTGCACCGCAAGCATCGTCGTGTTCGCTGCCACTGGCATTGCTGCTAGTAAAATGAATACCGCTTTTATTAAATCATCGACTGGCATAAAACTGACCAGCCCCGCGGCAATTAACGGCGACACCGCCATCCTCACTAAAATCACCGTGTTCACATATCTCCATTGAAATTTTTGCGCCTTGATTTCAGCCAGCTGCATCCCAAGAATCAACATTACCGTTGGAATCGATGCCGATCCAACTAAATGGATGCCATCAATGATCGTCGATGGCAATTCTATCCTCATTAGCTGCAGCGCCACCCCAAGGATAACTCCATAAAGGACTGGAACTTTTAAAACACTTATCAGTGCATCTTTTGCGGTTGAAGACTTTGCACTGCCCTTTGAAGCAATAAAGATACCGATGGAGTTGATCAGGAAAGCGTGGATGACCATAATGATGACTGCATAATTAAAGGCCACCTCGCCAAAGGCAAACAGTACGACGGGTGCTCCGTAATTTCCGCTGTTTGGAAAAATTGTCCCTAATAACATGGCGGACGTATGGGTTCGGTCAGACTTGATGATTTTTCCGATGATAAGTGTTGTTCCGATTAGAATCACAACAAGTAAAGCTGAAAAGATAAACATGTAAAAATAATTCATGTCCAGTCTATTATTGTAGAAAGTATCAAATGTTAAAAATGGCATCATCAAATAAAGTGCCATCGTCGAAATCGATTTGATCTGGAATTTAAAAACCTTTTGTCCAATAAACCCAGTAGCGAAAATAAGAAATGCAGGCAGAACAATTAAAAATAAGTCCAATTTCAAGGCATCCCTTCAAAACAGAATATGATAGTTTAATATTCTGAAAAAATAACTCTATGGAAAAAGGATACAATAGTTGGAAAGAAAAAGGAATTGATATTTTTTAAAATATTAAGATTACTTTTTGTGATTTTGGGTATATATACTGGTAAAAGTCCGCTTCCTTCACTAGTAAATCCCCTTTGATCAAACGATTGATCAAATTTTTTCATCAAATCTCCTCTATTATGTCTCTACTTCATCGTGATTTTTCAGTTGAATTAAAGTATAATTTCTATGTAAGAATAAGCATATTAGGAGGTGAACGAAAAATGGAAGAAATTACATTAAAAACCATTTTGCAAGCTTTGAATGAACACTCCGAGCGTATTGAAAGTAGAATCGATAAGCTAGACGGTAGAATGGATAACATTGAATCCAGGATGGACAACCTTGAATCTAGAATGGGTAATATCGAATCTAGGATGGACAACCTTGAATCCAAAGTGAGTAATATCGAATCTAAGATGGACAACCTTGAATCTAAAGTGGGTAATATCGAATCTAAGATGGACAACCTTGAATCTAAAGTAGGTACCATTGAATCCAGAATGGACCGCATGGATAACAAAATAGAAACACTTGAACACAATATGAATTACCGCTTTGACCGTATTGAAACTAAATTGGATGGGCTGCGTCAAGAGTTGTCAGATACTCAGGAAACCCTTGATTTTGTATCGAGCAAGACCTTAAAACACGAGAAAAAACTTCGACAGCTCTAAAGAGCTTTTCCTTCATTTTTATATCATCAAAATTTTTTCCCACATATTAAGAATATACAGACATAAAAACTAATCATCCGCCGTATAGTATGAGCATAAGACTTTGGTTGACAAGTCATGATATGGGCTACCTTCCGTTTCCATAAGACTTGTACAATAGATTTACCAGCATGACATCCTTATTCTTTCTTACCCCCTATCTATTTGAGGTAGGGTCTTTTTTTGCTTTTCTTTCTTTTCTTTTTTGGCCCTTTTTTTGCCTGACAATCAAATTAGCTCTGTGGAAATCACCACAGAGCATCATCATTTCCCTTCGACAAAATCCGAGCAAATACGGGTCGTCACAGTGACCGCGATTTTAGTAGGTCGGTGAGCAATGTACTAAAAGTAGATAGATGTTCTTCTATTCTACCTGGGTACTCCTCTTCAATAAACTCGATGGTGTCATTTTCTGTATGCCATACTCCCCCGTGCTTTTCTGTTTGGGTATATCCATCTTGATCACCGATTTCCCAGTTTGTTGCTTCAAGGTATCCGTATGGAATCCCTATCCCCTTAAACGGTGCATGGTCACTCCATTCTCCTGTTGTCCCTTCTGGGTATTCAGGGTTGAGACCTGGGTTCGTTCCGACATCAAGTTTCTTCTTCTCAGCGATTTCCAGTGCTTGGTCACGAATAAATCCATCTTCACCTTCGCCACCATAAACATACATCTTGTCTCCAACTGCTAAACTGTCTAAATTGATCATGCCAACTGTGCTTTCAATATCCTCTTCAGACATATTTTCCGCATAATACTCCGACCCTGTTAACCCAACCTCTTCCGCCCCAAAGGCGATATAGACAATAGAGTATGGTGTTTTAATTTTCTTCAAGACTTCTGCTACCTCAAGCATTACACCGACCCCTGATGCATTATCATCAATGCCCTTGCCGACAGATACGGAGTCATAATGTGCCCCAACAATAATCTGTTTACTTGATTTTCCCGGCTTGTATGCAATGATGTTAGAAGAATCATAGGTTGAACCTCTTCTCGTATAAGAAAACTCTTGTACCTCCGTTTCCAAGCCCATTTGTTCAAATTGATCTTTAATATATTGAGCTGCCTTTTCCTCATTCTCGGAACCCGCTACTCTCGATCCAATTTCATTAGCAAGATATTTCATATGCTCATACGCCAAAGCACCATTTTTATGCGCCAGAGAAGGATGGTATGTAACGGTTTGAGCTAAAGCACCCCCTACTAGTGAAAGAAAACCAAAAACCACTGCGACAATAAGCAAAGAGAATTTCTTTTTCATTGTATTGCCCCTTCCAATTTTGATTATTAGCCACGAATACTTTATTCAAAGCAAATTCAAAATAGAATACTCTAAATTGGAAGATTTTGTGGGGGTTCTAACAGCTAACTTTAAAATAAAACAGAAAATTAAAAAGCCTCACAGAACACATTCTGTAAGGCTTGTTTTAACTTTTCCTTATATTAGTTTTTCAATATCCGCAGAAATTTCCTCTGGTGCAGTGCTAGGTGGATATCGCTTAACAATGTTCCCATCTTGGTCGATTAAAAACTTCGTAAAGTTCCATTTAATATTCGATCCTTCAAGATTTTCCGGGAAGTTCTTTTGTAGAATTTGATATAGTCTTCCGTTTGGATCCATTGCTTCTTCTTCCGGTCCTTGCTCCTTTAAATATTGGTATAGAGGATGGGTATTTTCTCCGTTCACCTCAATCTTTTGAAAAAGCGGAAATGTTACATTGTAATTTAATGAACAGAATTCGCTGATTTCCTCATCTGTTCCAGGCTCTTGACCTGCAAATTGATTACAAGGAAAGGCCAATACGGTGAAGCCCTTATCCTTGTAACTTTCATATAGCTTTTCCAATCCTTCGTATTGTGGAGTCAACCCGCATTTACTGGCAGTGTTCACAACCAATGCTACTTTACCTTTGTAATCTTCTAAACTAATCTCATTTCCATTTGATAGATTTGCTGAGAATGTATGTACAGACATAGCGCAACTCCCTCTTCATTGAATTTTAAGAATATTATAACATCTTGTTTCAATATTCAAAACAAAAGCGACTCCGCTTTCCCTATTCAAAGAGAAAAAGTAACACCAAAACAGAAAGGAAAAGCCCCATAGAGACCACACTCTCCATAGGGCTTTACATTCGACAAATTCCGAGCTTTTCCGGGTCGTCACAGTGACGACCCGACGTTTGAAGCACCAACGTGACGCCAGCTACCAATGTGCGAAATATCTTCTCCTTCTGCATTTCCTTCACAAATGAACCCCGAAACTTCAGAACCATCCTCCAGCAATACTTTTCCGATTCCCAACGGAGATGGAATCAGCGTCGCAAAGGATCCTAACTTAGCTAACGGCATTTCCCAGATTTCCAGTTGAATAGAAGCACCGCGCTCCTGCCGGATTAACCCTGGCTTAGGCGGGTCGGATGGCAGTTTAATCATTTTATACACAGGAGCTGTTTTTGCTTCCCGGACAAACACCGCTCCGTGTTCAAGCATCTGCTTTTCTAATGGAAACCCGCGCATATGAAGCCCGCATACCGCTATCAAGGTCGTTTCCGCTTCCCCCTTCGGACGGCGTCCATTCAAAAACAAATCAGCCAAGCCGGTAATATAATGCTCATTATCACTGCTTGAGAACAGCGTTATCCCAAATGGCAAGTCCTCACCAGCATCCTCTCCCGGCACCGCTAAAGCACAAAGATCAAGCAAATTACAGTGATTCGTATAAAGCCCCATATCACTATTGGTTTTTATCGGATTCTCCCTTACTTCATCGCGCGTCCATGTCCCGCCGGAAGTCGGCATAATCAGTACGGCATTTTTCAACTGCCCATGAGCTTTTTGCTTAAAAGCCTGCAGCTGATGCATCGCTTTAAAAACAGATGCAGCATCATATTCCGAATTAGCACCAGAACGCAGCACCTTTTCGGTTACAGGAAATGCCACGTTTTCATTCGCTGTAATAAACTCTCCCAAACTAGCCCATCGTTCAGCAACCCATGGTCCATCATAAAGAGTAGCTGCCGCCTCAGATAAATAGCTTCCCTTTATATACTCAATCGGAATTCCGAGTTTTTCCACGCGTTCAACAGCCGCTTCCCATGCCCTCTTATACTGTTCAGCAAAGGGACCAAAGAAAGTAAGAGGTTCTTTTACTAAAAGAATCTTCTCCGGCAATGCATCGCCCCTACGCTTCACTTTTTTCGACCAAGGATCTTTAGCATCAAATCCCCGTACCACTTCATCAACCAGCATGGCATCACCCAAACCATTAACGAAAACCGTCACACAGTCCAAGCTCGCACATGCCGGCACAACCCCTTTCACCGGCCATGCTCCTAAACTTGGTTTGTAACCAACAAGGCGATTTAGTGCAGCAGGCACACGTCCGGACCCGGCGGTATCTGTACCAAGCGCAAAAGCCACTAATCCGCGGGCGACGGAGACCGCTGAGCCGGAGCTCGACCCGCCGCTTATTAATTCAGGATTCAAAGCATTTCTCGCCTCACCATAAGGACTACGCGTTCCAACCAAGCCTGTAGCAAATTGATCTAAATTTGCTTTGCCTACCGGAATCGCTCCAGCATCGATCAAACGCTTAACGACCGTCGCATGTTCATCCGGAGTATAAGCGTATTCAGCACAGCCTGCCGTTGTCGGGACTCCTGCAAGATCAATATTGTCTTTAATCGCGAACGGAATGCCCCATAGCGGCTTCTGCCCTGGATCCATCTCCCGCAAATCCTCTAAATAAGGCTGAATCAACTCCATCGTCGGCGGCGTAATCCATATATTGAAATCCTTATCCTCTTCAGCACGCTTCACAATCTCCTCAACCACATCTACCGGGGTCCATTCACCAGATTCATATTTTTCCTTCAGCTCAGCTATGGACAACGTTTGTGGCAGATTCAACACCTTCATCATAAACACCTCTCTTTTCCTTCGTCATCGAAACAATCAATTGCCCTGCATGCACTTCCTCCCCTGGTGCTACATGAACGGAGTGAACATATCCATCGAACGGCGCAACCTGCGGGAATTCCATCTTCATACTTTCTTCTATTATAAGTGTATCGCCTTTCTTCACTTCATCACCCTGTGCCACCAGGACCTTCCAGACACTTCCAGGCAGTGTACAGCGGACCGCTTCAGCACCTTCTGAAAGTTCTTCCTCCACCGGTTCTGCCGCTTCATGCTCAGAAATATATTCATCAAGCCCCAACTCACGCCATCTTTCCCTCTCAGCATCAAAGGCTGTTTGCTGTGTCTTTTTAAAAGCATCCGCACTATCTTTAATAGAATCTAAGAAAGCAAGATAGTTTTTCAGTTTAAACGTTGTTTCCTCAATCTCAATGTCAAATTCTCCTCGTAAAAATTGCTCACGCATCTCAAGAAGTTCATCTGCTTCTACCGGATAAAATTGAATTTGGTCAAAGAAACGAAGGAGCCATGGTTTACCATCTTTAAAACTCCTTGTTTCACGCAGTTTGTTCCACATTTGCACCGTCCGGCCGACAAATTGGTACCCTCCAGGTCCTTCCATCCCATACACACACATATAAGCTCCGCCAATCCCAACGGCATTTTCAGGGGTCCATGTTCGAGCCGGATTGTATTTCGTCGTGACGAGGCGGTGGCGCGGATCAACCGGCGTTGCGACTGGTGCACCAAGATAGACATCTCCGAGACCAAGAACCAAGTAATTCGCATCAAAAACGACCTTTTTTACCTCTTCAATTTCCTTCAACCCATTCACACGGCGAATAAATTCTAAATTACTCGGGCACCATGGCGCATCCGGGCGGACATTTTTTTGATAGCGATCAATCGCCAGCTGTGTTGCCGGGTCATCCCAGGAAAGCGGCAGACGCACAATCCTCGAAGCTACTTCCATTTCTTCAAGCGGCGGCAAGCTCCGATCAAGCTCCTCAATAATTTCACAAAGCGTCACCACCGACATTTTTCCAGCATCAATATGAACCTGCAAGGAACGAATTCCTGGCGTCATATCGATGACCGGAATTCCTCCATGCGCTTCGATCGCTTCCATCAGCGCATGCACTTGGAAACGAAGCAATAAGTTCAGCTCCATTTCACCGTATTCGATCAAAATATTCTCATCCCCATCCGCCCGAATCGTCATTGGGAAACGGCTGTCCGTACGCTGAACGAGGATCGGATAATCAGGCGAGAACGGTTTTGTTTCTGCCGGTAAACTAGGTAGTTCTTTTTCAAAATACCCCTCACCAATTCCCTCTAAAAATTCTTCCTGTGCTTGACGCAGCTCATTCGCCTCTTCCAGCGTTAACAGCTGAAAACGAATTTTATCTCCAGCATGAAGCTGGCCTATTTTCCAAAATTCCGCTGAAGCCGTCGTGACTGGGCAGACAAAGCCGCCAAGACTTGGACCATCCGGGCCGAGCAAAATGGGCATATCTCCCGTTAAATCCAGCGTTCCAACCGCATAAGCATTATCATGAATATTAGAAGGATGCAGACCAGCTTCTCCTCCATCTTCACGCGCCCAATGAGGGGCCGGACCAATCAAGCGGACCCCCGTTCTCGAGGAGTTAAAATGAACTTCCCAACTATTCTCTGTTAGACTATCAAGATAATCGGGCAGTAAATACTCCTCTGTGCAGTGCGGACCAGGAATCACTCCTATCGTCCATTCTCTCGCGTGTTTAGGTTGCTGGATCTCCGGAAGCTCTACTTCAACAGCCTCACTTCCCTTGTTAACTCGGAGTACATCTCCCGTCCGAAGCGCACGGCCGCCATGTCCGCCAAAGCCGCCAAGCGTAAAGGTCGACGCACTTCCTAGATATTGCGGCATATCCAGTCCGCCAGCCACCAGTAAATAAGTGCGCATTCCCTTCGCAGCTTCGCCAAAGGATAAAACTTGCCCAGTTTTCACACGGACCACTTTATACATCGGTACTTCGATATCATCCAATTTCGCTTCCATGTCAGCGCCGGTTAAACAAATGGACATCTCCCCACGGAATTTATAAGATCCGCCGCGAAGTGTTAATTCCAGACCTGCAGCGCTGTTCTCATTTCCTAACAACTTGTTTCCAATGCGGAACGCGAACGGATCCATCGGCCCACAAGGCGGCACCCCAACATCCCAATGACCAACACGGCCCGGATAATCCTGAACAGTCGTTTGTATACCGCCATCAAGCACTTCAATCGCATTTTCAGCTGGCGCGAAGTCCTTCAGCATTTGCGTATGCACATGGCCTGACTGGAAACTTTCTTCTTTTAAAAGAGATTCCAAATATTGCAGATTGGTCGTTACGCCATAAACCCTAGTCTCTTCAAGCGCCTCACGTAATTTCGCGATCGCCTCTTCCCTTGTCTCAGCGTGAACAATGATTTTTGCCAGCATCGGATCATAGAAAGATGTCACATTGATTTTATCTCGCACCCATGTTTCCACCCGTGCTTTTTTCGAAAAATGAACTTGGTCAAGCTGCCCGCCGCTTGGCTGAAAGTTGTTTAAGCAGTCCTCCGCATAAATTCGCGTTTGGATGCTATGGCCTTTCGGAGCAGAATACAAGGAATCAAGCCCACGCAATTCTCCCGCCGCTTCCTTTACCATCCATTCCACTAAATCGATGCCAAGCACTTCCTCCGTCACCCCATGCTCTACCTGCAGGCGCGTGTTCACTTCAAGGAAATAAAATTTTTCAGCTTCAGGATCATATAAATACTCAACGGTCCCCGCGCTTCGATAACCGACTTCCTGCGCTAAACGTTTTGCCGCATTGAGCATATCCTCTCTAACAGAAGCCGAAAGGAGCGGAGCCGGACTTTCTTCGACTACTTTCTGATTACGGCGCTGTGCCGAACAGTCGCGTTCTCCAAGGGCAGCAACTTCACCAAATTCATTCCCAAAGATTTGAACCTCTACATGGCGTGCTTTTTCGATGTATTTTTCTAAAAAAACACCGCCATTGTTAAAATTCGTCGCAGCCAGTCGGCAAACCGAATCATAGGCTTCACGTAATGCCTCTTCATCTTGACAAATCCGCATTCCGATTCCGCCGCCTCCAGCTGTACTTTTTAACATAATCGGATAACCAATGTTATCTGCTTCTTTTACAGCCTTTTCCAAATCATGAATAAGCGGAGTCCCCGGCAAAAGCGGCACATTCGCTTTGACCGCCATTTCACGCGCTGAATGCTTTAACCCAAATAATTCAATTTGCTCCGGAGCCGGACCGATAAACGCGATGCCGTTTTCCCGGCAGGCACGGGCAAAGCCCGCATTTTCACTTAGAAACCCATAACCAGGATGAATCGCTTCCGCCCCTGTTTCCAAGGCCGTTTTTAAAATAAGCTCAGCATTTAAATAACTATCCTTCGCTGCCCCTTCACCAATCAGGATTGCTTCATCCGCTAACTCAACATGAACGCTATCTTGATCAGCTTTCGTATAAACCGCAACAGATTGGATCTCCATTTTTCGCAATGTTCTTATTATTCTACTGGCAATGGCACCGCGATTTGCAATCAGTACTTTTTTAAACATAGTCTCACTCCTTATTTATCCCAGATTAATAGCTGAATCGGTGTTGGATTATAGGCATTGCACGGGTTGTTAAGCTGCGGGCAGTTGCTGATTAATACGGTTGTTCTGCTAATCGCCTGCATTTCTACATATTTTCCTGGCGCAGAAACGCCATCATCAAATTTCAGTCCGCCATCTGGGGTCACAGGGACATTCATGAAAAAGTTCACATTTGGTGCGAGGTCTCTTTTCGTAAAACCTACTCCATGCTTGGCGAGCTGCAGCATATAAGTGTCGCGGCAATTATGCATCGGCAGCGTATCGTGTGAATACCGGACCGTGTTACTTTGTGCAGAGCAGGAACCTCCAATCGTATCATGCCGTCCGCATGTATCAGCAATAATTTTCACTAATTCTTTGCCAGATTCTGAGACAAGGACCGATCCTGTTGATAGATAAATATTTTGCTGGCGGCCGATGGTGTTCACTGCACTGTAGTGGTCAGCTGGATCATCACCGCTGTAAAAGAGTGTGTCTGCCGCTTGATTTCCTGCCAAATCAACGATTCGAAACACTTGGCCCGGTTCCAAAGTATGCAGCCAGCCATCCCCAGCCAGTAAGGTTTTATTATAGATTGCATCTTCTACTGTACGTTCACTTTCAACATAATTTAAAACCGCCATTATTGATTTCCTCCTTTAGTAAGGTTTACGTATTCCCATGTATTTTCAAAAGCACGGCGGTTTTCGCCGCGATGATTCAGGCAAGCGTCATCTTCTTTCACAGGTTCTGCATCTTTTACTTCAATTTCAATGGGTACCGATGAGTAAACTCTGCTTGTGTCAAGCGGGTTGGGTGTGTTGGATACTACGAGGAGAACATCCATTTCTGTTCGGAGTGTGACGGTATCTCCCTTTTTTGAGTGTCCTTGGACAAAATGCATGTTTCCATCTTCATCGCAATACACCTTGGAAAACAAATTGACTACTGGTGACAAGTCACTTGATGTTAAGTTATTTCGAAAAAGCTCAACAAGAAGATTTTCTTCTCCGCTTCGATACCATTCATTTCGCTGTTCTTGGTACGTGGTTTTTCCATA
Source organism: Robertmurraya dakarensis (assembly GCF_900156875.1). GTDB lineage: Bacteria > Bacillota > Bacilli > Bacillales > Cytobacillaceae > Robertmurraya > Robertmurraya dakarensis. The sequence goes on from NZ_LT707409.1 coordinate 3,225,237, forward strand.
TTTCTGATCGATCTGCTTTCGAGTGCTGTAGCCAGTGATCGTATCATGCCAACCAAGCGAGTCCGCTGTGATACTCGCCAGCACACGGCCGTTGTCACTCATCAGCACATTTCCTTTTGTTAAAAATGCTGTATATTGAGCCTTTAATGTATCCGGCATATTATATCGCTCAGCTGTATCATCTGCGTTATAAAGAAGGATCGACACATTCGCACCCTCTTCTAGTGCAGTAAATTTAATTTCCTTCCCTCTGCTAATGCGGGTTGACCATTTGCCGCCTGCCGGAATTGTTTTCTTTACCATTGTAGAAACAGTTTGCATATTGTTTTGCCTCCTTTTTTTGATAAAAAAAGATAAAAGCCCGAGAGATGGTTAGTCTCCCAGGCTTTTATCCTTCCGTGTATACAGCTTTGATGCTGTACGCTCTCTCTCGGACCAGACTTTAAAGGCGGGGGAGCCTTTAAACGGAACCCTAGAGAGCTTTTTTGTTTTCACACTTTGAGAAAACCTTTATTAAATTCTAAATATTAGGTGTATTTTTATTATAATTCACTTATGTTATAAAATCAACCATTAAATGTTACTTTATCTAACATAACTTTTTTCATTCGAATCCGACTGTGCAGCAAACCTCTCTTTCACTTGTTCCCACTTCGTCTTTATAAAAAGATATACAAAGCCTAAGAGAATCCATCCGATGCCCAGTTTGAGTGTAGTTGGATCAAGTAAAGTTAACAACCATCCAATAAAACCGGCTCCAATTAGCGGAAAGATCAGATATAAGAACGTTTCTTTAGGAGACCTCTTTTTCTCCTTGATATAAAAATGCGCGATCACAGACAAGTTAACGAATACAAACGCGGTTAATGCCCCGAAGCTTACGAATAAAACTGCAGTATCGAGATTGATCACAACTGCCGAAAGCGAAATAACAGCAACAAAGATAATATTCGCGGCAGGTGTATTGAATTTTGGATGCAGCGATGTAAATAATTTTTTTGGTAAAATTGACTCACGCCCTAATGCGTAAAGGAATCGGCTCACACTTGTCATCGAGGATAACCCTTGAGTAAAGGTTGCTACTATTAATACCATGATAAACAAGGAACTCAGCAGGTTACCTCCAACAAGCTGCACTAGGCTATACGCGGCATTATCCGAGTTAGCAAAAGTAAAATTAGGATAGGCTATTTGCGTCAAATACGAAATCGAAATATACATCGTTGCCGCAATAAAGATAATATAGAAAATCGCCTTCGGAATGGTTTTTTGAGCATCAACCGTCTCCTCTGCCATGGTTGTCACCGCATCAAACCCAAGGAAGCAAAAGCAAATCAGTGCAGCACCTGAAAAAATAACTCCCATTGATGCATTGTCACCAAAGAATGGAGCTAGCGAAAACATGGAGCTCACCCCGGTATCGCCGGTTATGATATCTTTCGCAACGAGGATACAGAAAAGAATGATAAACCCAATCTGAAAAAGAACCGAAACGCCGCTGATACGAGCAGCTGACTTTATTCCAAGGATGTTAACGACAGCGAGGATGACATTCATGATGATGATCCAAACATAGATCGGAATTGCAGGAAACTCAGTGTGCATGAAAATACCAAAGGTGAGAATCGCGATGATCGGAGAGAAGATATAATCGATCAGAAGTGCCCAACCAACGAGAAATCCCACTTTAGGATTGATGGAATTCTTCGTGTATGTGTATGCAGAACCCGCGATGGGATAAGCTTTTACCATCCGACTGTAACTATAGGCTGTAAAGAAGATAGCTAGAAACGCCGCTATATAGGCGGCTGCCATTTTTCCATTCGCCGCATCAAACGCAACACCGTATACGGTAAAATAAATCATCGGCGTCATCCAGGCGAGTCCCATAAATACAACTTGAGGCGTTTTAAGTGTTTTAACTAGACCTGTTTTTTCTTTCATCTTCATTCATCCTTTTCAAATAAATTCAAAAAGGAAAAAAGCCCGAGAAATTTTTTGTGTAAAAAATTCTCCCGGGCTTTTTTCCCTCCGTGTATACAGCTATCGCTGTACGCTCTCTCTCGGACCAGACCTTAAAGGAGGGGGAAACCTTCAAACGGAACCCTAGAGAGCAATTTTTATTAAACTACCAAAACTATTTATTGAATTGATTACTTGAAGTATAAAACAGGAAAAATAGGGTTTCTAGTTTATTGTTAGATTTTCTTACATAAAAGGTTAATATTAGTAACATATTCCTATAAATGACTTATTTATCAAGAAATGCAAAACAAAATATCTCAAGTAGTAATAACCCGTAAATATAGGAGGGGAATCCTTCAGCCCGTAGACTTGTCCTGAATATTTATAGGTATTTATTTGAACAATAATAAAGTATCAATTTAGCTCCCGCTAAAAATTTCGTTTGGAAATAAGGTGTTTAATAGATGGCAATTCTCAACATCGACGGAATCAGTCTTTATCATAATGTTAAAGGGCAGGGAACTCCTCTTGTTCTAATTCATCCAATCGTACTCACCTCTTTTAATTTCAAATACCAAGTAGAGGAATTATCCTCCTTTTTTCAAGTGATTACGTTTGATATAAGAGGACATGGAAAGAGTTCAGTTTCAAACGAACTGATCACCTTCCCATTGATCGTCGAAGATATCAAAAAGCTATTGAACCATCTTGGACTCGAAAAAGCATTTATAGGCGGCTATTCGACCGGAGGCTCAATTGTACTAGAATTATTGCGAACCTCTCCTGAGAAAGCTTTAGGAGGTATCATCATCGGCGGTTATTCAGAGGTAAACGATCTTTACTTAAAGCAAAAAATTTCCCTCGGGATCAAACTTGCAGGGGTCGGTGCAATTCCGGTACTCGCTTGGTCTATGTCAAAAACCAATTCAGATACGAAAGAGATGTTTAAGGAATCAGTCAAAGAAGCACGTAAAGGCAATGCCAAAAACATCGAACAATACTTCCGTTATAGTCTGAATTATAATTGCACAAATCAATTAAGCCAGGTCCATCATCCGGTCCTGCTAGTCTATGGAGAGAAAGATAAGCCTTTTCATCATTACGCCAAAATGTTAAATGAAAAATTACCGCAAAACGAACTACTATTTATCGAAACCGTAAACCACCGGATTCCTACAAAAGCCGCTGGTAAGCTGAATAGAGTTATTAGAGATTTCATTGAACAACATACATAAGTTTCAGGTTACGAGCTGAAGCCCCCACAAACAGAAAAACCTGCAGAGCCTTAAGCTCTACAGGTCCTTCGACAATTTTCGAGTTTTACCGGGTGGTCACTGTGACAATCGCGAAAGGAACAGCACAAAATGTTCTCGAGTGATTTGGTCTTCAGGCATAAACGTCCCGTCAGCGTAACCTGACGTGATTCCATTGGATGCAAGGATCTTTACGTAATCGTAAGCCCAATGTGTTTTCGGTACGTCAATAAATCGCCTGTCATATCCCTCTTTTAATGTTAAACCATAAGTTTTAACCATGATTTTTGCAAACTGGGCTCTTGTTAGCGTTCCATTTGGATCTACGTATCCTTTATTTCCGCTAATCATTCCCTCATCAAATGCAGTTGCTATTTCTTCGTATCCATACTCGCCAGGGCTGATATCAATAAAAAACGGATCCGGACGGTTGGATGTATCCAGATTCATCTCACGGATCAGAATGGTGATTGCCTGCAGCCTTGTAATGGGTTCTTTCGGTCTGAATGTACCGTCTGGGTATCCATTAATAATCCCCAATTCTACTAACTGATAAATTTCATCCTCATACAGGATAATATCAGTGAATTTTGGGGGATCCTCAATTTCTGTCTCGTTTTCCTTCGCAAATGTTTGTGATGAAAAAGGGACAAGTAATGAAATAGTTAACAGGATCAGAAAGCATTTCATCATTACCTTTCTTTTACAGCACACCTGCATTCCCCCCGAAATACATAATTGGTAATTTGAGCGCCCATACAACTGCCTAGGACTGCCATCTAAACACCCTAATATCCATTTAACAGCTTTCATAAATTCCTTGTCTTAGTGGTTTCTAACCTTCATTCCATATATACTGTATAACTTTTAATATATGTACCTATCCTCACCTATTGAAACTAATGACTCAAAATATACCTAACAACTTTATCCATCGACAAAATCCGACCTCCTTCGGGTGGTCCCTGTGACCAAAATGAGGTAGTATTGAAGATATACTACTCTTTAAGGAGAATATAATGATTAAGGAATGGAACCTTTTACGTGTGGTTGCTTGCTTGAGTATTGTGTTGCTTCATAGTACGACGCAGACAGCCGCTGTTGTAGGACTACCCGAAATTGAAAATTATGATTTATATCGTATTCTATTAGTTTATGCCACTCCTACGTTCATCGTACTGTCGATGGTTATTTTATCTAATCGTTACCCTGATCGATTACCAGATAACTTCTGGATGAGCCGCTTCCAGTTTATCCTTTTCCCTTACCTAGCTTTCGGAATCATCGATGGTTTGGTAGGTAAGTATTTTAATCCTAATTTAAGTCTTTCTCATAGAATTATAGACAATATCTTTACCGGTTCGTTTGTAGGCTGGTTTATAATCGTGATTTTTCAATTTTACGCGCTGCACTATCTGGTCACGCGTTTTAAGCTATCAATGACTTGGATGTTTCCGGTAAGTCTCGCCGTGATGATTTGGTACCTAACCCTAATAAACGGGGAGTATACCCTTCACCCTGATTATGATCATGTGCTTAAATTACCGTTTCTCGCCTGGTTTGGTTACTTTACCGCTGCCTTCATCATTGGGAAACATTATAAAGTGATTGCAGAAAAATTATATAAACATAGGTGGGTAACCCTGCTATATGTGGGACTTTCCGTATATATTCTTTACTTGAGCTATATGCAAGGAAACACAGCGATCCATTCACGGAGAATCGATATTATTCCATTAGTGCTTTCGATTTCCACCGCTGTTCTGGCATGGGGACAAGCGATTCCAAAATTTAAGATTATTACTCTTTTAAACAATTATGCCTTTGGCATATACCTGGTGCACTGGCCCGTTCAGCGATTTCTAGCTCCATATACCGCTGCGTACTTCCAGCAAACCAGCACAAGAGTTCTTGCTCTGTTTTTCGTAACTTTAATCATCACCGTTATGATCATTAAACTCATCTCCATGCTGCCGCTGGGTCAGTTTATTGTAGGGAAAGTTAAGAAAAACAGCGCTGTGGACAGAAGAATGCGCAGCATAGAACAAAGCGCATAGGAAATCAATCCGAAATAAACCCACTCTATTAAAGAGTGGGTTTTCTATTCGACAGATTTCGAGCAGTTTCGAGTGGTCACAGTGACCAATTCAACCGATTCAAGTTCACTTTTCCGCTTTTGCTTGAGCCACCGCTGTTGTGTATTGTTTCGCTAGTTGTGTTAGTTTATCCCATTGCTGGTTTTGGATATAGTCTTTATTGAGCAGTGAGCCGCCTACTCCTACGGCTGCTACGCCGGCTTGGATGAAGTCGCCGATGTTATGGAGATCAATTCCCCCAGTAGTCATCATTTGGATGTGGCCGAGTGGTCCTCTTACATCTTTAATAAATTTTGGGCCTAGAACGGAGGAGGGAAAGACCTTCACGGCATCCGCACCCCATTCATGTGCCTGCAAGATTTCGGTTGGAGTGAACGCACCTGGAATGACAATCTTCCCATGGCGTTTTGCAGCTCTAATCGTTTCTTCCTTTAAGGTAGGAGCTACGATAAATTCTGCTCCGGCACTAATCGCTGCTACAGTAGATTCTGCATCCAGTACAGTCCCTGCGCCAATGATTGCCTCAGAGCCAAACTTCTTTTTCGCTTCAGTTATCGTCTGAAAAGGGTTCGGAGAATCCAATGTTAATTCAATTCCGATGACTCCCCCTTCGATAAGGGCTTCAATGACATTCAGTACCTTGTCCTCATCGACCCGGCGGACAACAGCAACTACTCCTGTATCAAAAAGTCTATTTAATATACTCATAACAATCTCCTTATGAAGGGTCCTTGAACATAAAGGACCCTTTTATCTTTTCAACCTACTCTAGTACAATAATCGCCTTGTTTGTATTGAAATTCTTAGATTCGAAGTATTCTGGCGTCTTGTCAAACTCAATTTCTCGTGTAATATAGGCAGCCGTGTTAACCTGTCCAGCCTTGATAGCCTGAATGACATTCTCAAAATCCTCTAATGTCGCATTTCGGCTTCCCATTAGCGTTAATTCCTTTGAATGGAAATCTGGGTCATTGAACGTGATGGTATCTTTAACAAGGCCAACATAGACAAGCTTCCCGCCATGGCTCACATAATCAAAAGCACTCGTCATGGAAGCCTTATTCCCAGTGGCATCAAGGACAACGGATGGCAGACGGCCATTGTTCAATTTCTTAAGCTCCTCTAATGCTCCTTCGCCAGCTTTCACCGTAGCATCCGCTTCCACCCAATCCTTGCTAAAAGCTAGTCTCTCATCGCTAATATCCATCATAATCGTTTTCGCACCCTGAAGCTTAGCAAAGCGTGCCGCACCAAGACCAATTGGACCTGCCCCAATAACAAGAACAGTCTCGCCTTCTTTTACGTCCGCTCTTCTCACCCCATGGGCTCCGATGCTTAAAGGCTCGATCATCGCTGCATCATTCAGAGATAACTGATTTACCTTTAACACATGGCTTTCCGGCATGATCAAGTACTCTCTCATTCCGCCATCAATATGTACTCCCGTTACCTTCATATTGGTACAGCAATTCGTCTTCCCATTTTCACAAGCAATACACTCACCACAATGCATATAAGGAATCATCGCAACAAGGTCACCTGCTGCTACCTTTTGAACATTCCCGCCAACCTGCTCGACCACGCCGGACAATTCATGCCCAAGTACCCGTGGATATTCGAAAAATGGCTGATTTCCTCCATACGCATGAATATCCGTACCGCAAATCCCAATTCTTTTAATCGCAATCAATACTTCATGGTCCTGTATGGAGGTTGGTTTTTCCTGATCTATGATTTCCATTCTGCCTGGTTCTTGACAAATGATTGTTCGCAATGTCTACATCCCCTTCTTATTTGCCCTAAATTTGTTCTAAAGCTGTTCTCATCCCTTTTTCCCTAATCAACATCACATCATCAGCAATCTCTTCTGCTAAACTAGTAAGATTGTAAAGCTGCTTGTCTTCCACGATATCCTCAAGGATCATTTCGCTTATTAGCTTCACAGTTTGTTCTCTTTGGCCATTGTACTCGCCCCAGAATGCCCTAAACTTTTCAATGACCTCTTTGCCATCACGAATTTCATAACTTCCGCCAAGTCCCTGTCCAAAAGACTTCTCTCCATCTTCTTCTTCCATTCGATAGAAGTTCAACAGAGCAGCAAGGCTGAACACTAGTCTCTTTGGATAAACTCCGTGAGTTTGATAAAACTTGAGCAAACTTGGAAGTACCCTTGTTTGGAACTTCGCATAGCTGTTTAAGCTGATATCCAGCAGCTTGTGATGCAAATAAGGATTGAGGAAGCGATCATAGACATCCTTGATATACTGAGCAGACTTCGCTTTTTCCTTTTCTCCCAGCACTTCAGCGATTTCCACCGTTAATGCCTCATTGATAAAGGAATAGATAAGAGAATCCTCAATTCCTTCCCTTACCGTCTCAATGCCGCTTAATACTCCAACCGCAGCCAGCATCGTATGTGGAGCATTCAGGAACTTCACCTTCAGCTCACGATAAGAATCAATATGGTCAAAATGGACGTTTAATCCTGCCTTTTTAAAAGGAAGCTTTTCCTCAATAAACTCCGGTCCTTCAATGACAAACAAATGATAAGGCTCAGCTACTGTAAGCAGCACATCCTGATAGCCAAGACGTTCCTCAAATTGCGCAGCCTCTTCATGCGGAAAACCTGTTACAATTCGGTCGACGAGAGTGTTGCAGAAAACGCATGACTCTTCCACCCAATTCCAAAAGCTTTCTGGCAGTTCCCAGTACTCTGCTAATCTCTTACAAATCCCTTTTAAGACTTCCCCATTTTTTTCAACAAGTTCGCATGGAAGAATGATCCAACCTTTCGTCACATCGCCCTTATAAAACTCAAAACGATGGTAAAGGAGAGAGACTAATTTACCCGGAAAAGACAATGGAGATGAATCTTCAGCAAAATCCTCCTCCAGATATTGCAGTCCCGCTTCCGTTGTATTGGAAAAGACAAACTCGATTTCGGCCGACTCTGAAACTTTTAATGCGTCAGCCCAGTCTGAATAAGGGTTTATTCCACGACGGATAGAATCAATCACTTCAATCGTTTCAACAGGTTCTCCATTTTCAATGCCTCTTAATACCGTTGTATAGAGACCATCCTGACGATTCAGCTTGGGAACGACCTTCCCTCTAGGGGTAGGCTGGATCGCTACGACACTCCCTTGAAAATGACCAGCTTTATTCATTTCAAAAATCATCCAGTCAATAAAGCCTCTTAGGAAATTCCCTTCCCCAATCTGAAGCACTCGTTCTGGGTATTGTGAGGAAGGAAGTGGTTTTTCTAAACCTTTCAGCACCTCATGATTAAGTGTTAACATAAAGCTCCTCCTACATCGTTACTCCGTCTTTGAATATAGCAATCTCTTTAAATCCGAAAATTTCATTATTCGTTTCCTTATTACCTGAAGCAACATCCACTAAATAAGAGAAAAACTCTTCAACTAATTCGCCCATCGGTACATTTTCCACGAGCTTGCCCGCATTAAAATCAATCCAGTTCTTTTTTCTCTCTGCCAAAGCCGTATTGGTTGAAATCTTCACCGTTGGAGTCGGCCCCCCGAATGGAGTTCCTCTCCCCGTTGTAAAGAGGACGATTTGACAACCTGAAGCTGCTAAAGCCGTTACAGATACAAGATCATTCCCAGGACCCTGCAGCAGACTTAATCCTTTTTTCTCAACCCGTCCTCCGTATGGAAGAATGTCGTTCACTGGAGCAAATCCGCCTTTTTGCACACATCCCAGCGATTTCTCCTCCAAAGTCGTGATACCGCCTTTTTTGTTGCCTGGAGAAGGATTTTCATAAACAGGCTGTTCGTATTTGATAAAATAGTGCTTAAAGTCATTAATTAAATGAACAATCTCGTTAAAAGTCTTTTCATCCTTGGCGCGGTTCATCAAAATCGTTTCAGCACCGAACATCTCAGGAACCTCTGTTAATACGGTCGATCCGCCATAACCAATTAATTTATCGGAAAAAGCCCCAACTAGCGGGTTAGCAGTTATACCAGATAAACCATCTGATCCGCCGCATTTTAACCCAATCTTCAGTTCAGAAACCGGCACATCCTCTCTTGTAAAACCGTTCGCATATTGTACCAGCTCGTCAATCAGTTCAAGGCCCTCTTCCATTTCATCGTCCACCATCTGAACACTCAAAAACTTCACGCGGTCAGGGTTGTAATCTCCAATCGCTTCTTTAAATAAATCAATATAGTTATTTTCACAGCCAAGCCCAAGTACAAGAACTCCACCTGCATTTGGATGATGCACTAAGTTTCCAAGAATTTTTTGCGTGTAAGTTAAATCATCCCCGAGTTGTGAGCAGCCATATGGATGGGCAAAATGCTGAACACCATCAACATTCTCTGCCTGCAGTGTTTTATTTGCCATTTTCACGAGATTCTCTGCTGTTTTATTAATACAGCCAACGGTGTTAATGATCCATATTTCATTGCGGACCCCAACACTGCCATTTTCACGACGGTAACCCTTAAAGGTTGGTAATGAGTCTCCCTCCTGGATAGCAAATTCTGCATCATTTGGAGTGAAGGTATAATCTAATTCCCCTTTTAAATTGGTCTTCACATTATGGCTATGAACAAATGCGCCCACTTCTATATTTTCTGTCGCATGACCGATCGGGAAGCCGTACTTAATAATATCTGTTCCTTCTTTAATTGGCTGGATGGCCACTTTATGTCCGCTTGAAATATCCTCTAGAAGAGTGATACTGTTTCCGTCCACATGAAGTTGATCGCCTTTCTTCATGTCCTGCAGGCAAACCATTACGTTATCCTCAGGATGAATTTTAATTACTTGACTTTGTTCAGTCATTGGAGATGGAACCTCCCTCTATTTATTTTTGCACTGCCTAATCCATATAAAAAGCCTGCAAGGTACTTTCTGCACCCATTAAGGCTGCAGGTCCTGCACCTCACAGGCTGTCAAATCTTAATTCATATTGCACCGGGTTCCTTTTAATAAAGCGACGTTGGCAGCCACATTGAAATTGCAGGGATAAATGCAATTAATAATGCCGCCACAATAAGAAGCAATAGGAATGGCCAGCTTTCCTTGACAAATTCTTCTACCTTTGTGCCTGTAATCGCACAGGTTGTAAACATTAACGTTCCTAAAGGAGGCGTTAATGTACCAATACTTAAGCAGATGATGAAAAAGATACCAAAATGAACAGGATCAATTCCATATGCCCCAAGCATTGGGATGAATAGCGGAGTCAGAATGATAATCAAAACATTTCCTTCCACAAACATACCTGATACTAAAAGGAAGATCATGACAATCAGGAAGAACATGATGCTGGATTCCACATTTCCAACCATAAGCTCTGTCGCCTTTTGCGGAACCTGTTCAAGGGTTAATACCCACCCAAATGCAGATCCTGCTGCAATAATGATGAGAACAGAAGCCGACGTATGAGCCGTTTCTAATAAAGCATTTATTAACTGCTTGAATGTCATCTCTCTGTAAACAACTAAACCTAAAATTAATGCATATAATACGGCAATGGCACCCGCTTCTGTTGCACTAAAGATACCAAAGCGAATTCCTCCGATTATGATAAGCGGCAGGAGAAGTGCTAGTAGAGCATCCTTCAGGCTTGAGAAAAATTCCTTTGCCGTTACCTTCTTTTTCTTTTCCGTTTCCAGATTGTGTTTTTTCGCATAGAAATGCACGTAAATCATAAAAATCACACAGAGGGCAGCCCCCGGTAAAATTCCTGCCATAAACAGCTGACCAATGGAGATATTCCCTACATACCCGTACATAATTAAAGCAATGCCCGGTGGAATAATTGGTGTGATCAAAGCAGTTGCTGCTGTTAATACAGTTGAGAAAGATTTCGTATATCCTGCCTTCACCATTTCTGGAACTAGGATTTTGGATTGCATAGCTGCATCCGCGATATTAGACCCGCTGAGTCCACCCATTAATGTACTAAGAACCACATTGATTTGCGCCAATGCCCCTGGAAGCGGGCGGGTAATTACCTCAGCAAAACGAAGCATTCTTGTGGTAATCCCCGTATAGTTCATTAGAATTCCAGCTGTCATAAAGAATACAATGGCCAGAAGCGGAACCGATTCAACCCCACCAATTAATCTTTGAACGAGAATCTCCATAGAGAAGCTGTCTGTAAAAAAGAAATATACAGCCGTACTGGCGATTAACCCGAAGCCAATCGGAACATTGATTAAAAATAACACTAGAAGGACGATTAACATGAGAGTTAAGGCCATATTATGCTCTCTCCTTTTTATCTGAGTCTTTTTGGAAAGAACGAATCAAATTAATAGTAAAGTGAATGGCTGTTAACAGTCCCCCTAATGGCACAGCGAAATCAATATACTGATAGCTAATTCCTAGTACAGGGGTAATCTTACTTCCAGCCTGTGCAGTAAACTGCCAGCCCAAGTAAATAAATACGTAGATTAGTACAAAATACATGGCTGCCGCACCAATTAGTGTTAGGACCAATTGCAATGGTCTTGGCATCTTTTGGATGAAATAATCGACACCAATGTGACCGCCCCGCTTCATTGCCGAGCTGATCCCGATAAAGACCAGCCAGACAAAAAGCCCAAGTGAAACTTCCTCTGCCCATCCAATTGGGCTGTTTAAAACAAATCGACATATTACATTAACAATCGTTAACCCTGAAATTGCCGCCAGGGCAACAACTGAAAGTGCATCATCTATTGGATCTAGCCATTTTTTTAGCATTATTCGTTCCTCCTGATATAACCAAACTTCGGTCCAGGTCTATATTAGCGGTTTGCTAACAACTCTTGTACAGTTTCATATAAGTTTGGAGACCAGTTAGGGAATCCTGTATACACTTCTTTTGCTGCCTCTTTAAATGGCGCAAGGTCTACTTCGTGAACTTCAATGCCTTCTTCTTTAAATTGTGCTAATACTTCTTCTGCTTCTTTCTCTGTTACTTCGCGTCCGAACTCACCAGCTTCAATTCCTGTTTCTACTAAAATTTCATACAAATCAGCTGGAATGGTTTCTACGAAACTAGTTCCTGCAATCCACGGGCTGATGATTTTTGTATGTTCAGTTAAAGTTAAATGCTTAGCAACTTCCTGTGTCTTTGTACCATTTAATACTGGAAGTGGATTTTCAGCTCCATCCACTAGTCCTTGCTGTAATGAAGTGTATAGATCTGCCAATGGCATTGGAGTTGGTGTTGCACCTAGTGATTCAAACGTTTTAATGTACATTTGGTTATTAGGAACACGAATTTTCATGCCTTTAAGATCATCAATTGAAGTTACTGGTTCAGTCGTCATTAGGTGACGTGCACCATAAACCGTATTTGTGTTAACGATTTCAATTCCTTCAGCCTTTAATTTTTCAACAAGTTCTTTTTGCCAATCCGTTGTTGTTAAGTAAAGTAAGTCATCAAAGCTTTCTGTTAAATAAGGTGCTGTGTAAATTCCTGCATCTGGAACATAATCCATTAAGAAATCATAACCCGTAAAGATAATCACGTTATTACCCATGATCGCTTGTTCTACTACGTCTTTTTCCGATCCAAGCTGTGAACTTGGGTATAGCTTTAATTCTAGCTTTCCACCACTTTTTTCTTCCGCTAGCTCTTTCCATTTTTTCGCTTGCTGGTCAAGTGGTTCTCCCGGCTGATTACCATATGCTACGTTAATTGAAATCTTCTTATCTGAATCTTTGCTCTCCGTTGAATCGCTTGAAGCTTCCTCGCCTGATCCGCATGCTGTTAAAGCAACAAGAAATAGAGCAGCTACAAGAAACATCATTGGTTTTTTGAAAAATTTCTTCATTTCATTTACCCCTTTTCATTTGATAAATTTTTTATTAGGAACCCTTTTAGAAAAACTTTCTATCGCGTAACCGCTTTCTTTTTACCTAAAAAAATGTCCATATCCTCTTTATATGGGAGCCCTTCATTATCGCCTGCAACTCCAATGACATGGGCAGCAACTCCATTCGCAAAACTCAAGGACTCTTCCAGCGGCCAATTTTGTATCAAGCTGTAGAGATAACCTGAAGCAAATGCATCTCCTGCTCCTACAACATCGACTACCTGTATCCCATCCATAACCGGAGCATACACAGATTCTTCCTTTCGAAAGCCCATTGCTCCTCTTTCTCCCTGTTTTAAGACAAAGTGGTCAATCCCTAATTGCTGAAGAGCCAGCTTCACTTCATCAGGGTCAGAGGTACCAAAGAGAATTTCAGCTTCTTCCTCACCTGTGATAAGCACATCTACATAAGGCAGGAAGGAATGTAAAGTTTCCCTTGCCTTTTCGGCACTCCATAACTTTAACCGGATATTCGGATCAAGTGTCACCAGTACCTGATGTTTCTTGGCTAACTTAACCAACTGAAGAATAATAGAAGCATTCGATTCAGCAATAGCAGGAAAAACACCTGTAATATGTAATATTTTTGCCTGCCTTATATACTCTTCGTTCATTTCATCATTCTTGAAGGTAATGGTCGGTGACGAATGACGGTAATAATATGAATTAATAGAATCACCGTTCAGTTTTTCTTTAAAATAGATTGAAGTGGGATGACCCTCGACTAACTGAACCTCACTCACATCAATTCCTTCGCCTCTTGCAAAATTGTAAATATAGCGCCCGAATTCATCTTTTCCTAATCGGCTGATCCACCCGGACTGAAGGCCTAACCGCGAGCATCCAATCGCAACGTTAAGTTCGGCTCCTCCAACCTTTCGATCGAAGCTATTCACAAATCTTAGCGGGCCGTTTTGTGCTGGTTCAAAAGCTACTAATGCATCACCAATCGTAATAATATCCACTTTTACACCTCTATTCGCGCTGAAACGTTATGTTGATTCCCTAATAATTAGACTTGCTGGGTAACGAATTAAGTCAGAGTTGACTTCTTTCCCTGTTTTAATTTGTTTTAAAAGTATCTCTGTGGCGTGCTTACCCATTTGATATGCAGGCTGTGAGATGGTGGTAAGTCTGGGCTGATAGATTTCTGAAAAGGAAACTTCATCCATACTTATAACCGCGAGATCATCTGGAATCTGCATGCCCTTTCTTTTAACAAAATGCAGCACCTCAAGAAAGGCTAAATCACTTCCTGCTAGTAATGCCTGCGGCGGCTCAGGCTGGCTGAACATATTTGTAAGTGCATCTTGCATATCGCTTATATCCACACTTGCAATATAGTCATCCCTTAATGGCAAACCTCTTTTTACTAACGCCTTTTTGTACCCTTCAATTCTCTCCACCCTGGGAGTAATTTTCTCAGCAATGGAAGTAGTCAGTATTCCAATCCTTGTATACCCTCTTTTAAAAAAGTGGTCTACGGCAATCTCTGAAGCGTTTTCATTTTCTAGTAAAATAGAAGCCGTTTCAATTCCTTCTACTCGCCGGTCAACAAATACGAGAGGGACGTTCTCCTCTTTCAATTGTTGATAGAGTTCGAAATTAGAGCCAATCGGAAATAGAATTAACCCATCAACCTGCTTTGCCCGAAGCATTTCAATATACTTCTGTTCCTTTTCTGGGTTATCGTCTGCATTGCAAATGATAACGCTGACATTTGAATCATTACTAACATCCTCTACAGCACGAATCACCTGTGTTGAAAATGCGTGCAAAATATTAGCAACAATGACTCCAATTGTTGAGGTTTTCTTCTGTTTCAGACTTCTTGCAATAACGTTAGGGTGGTAACCAAGCTCCTCAATAGCTTCTTCAATCCGAGTCTTTGTTTCGGCACTCATATATTCATAGCGATTATTGATATACTGAGATACCGTACTCTTCGAAACCTTTGCCTTCTTGGCCACATCAGCCATCGTAACAGTCTTCAATTCCTATTCGCCCCAAACTTTTCCTTCTTCTAAACCGGTTTAGTAAATCGGTTTAGTAAACCGGTTTAGTTAGATTATATTAAATTCGTAAAATTTAGGCAAGCATAATTTTTAAAAATTTAAGAATAATAGAATGTTTTGTTAAACAAAACACAGCTATTCATTTAATAAGACTTGATATCTTTCCATTATTGCGTTCAATTTCAACCGCCCTGATTGCCCGAAGACAAAGCATGCCCTGCAGAGGTTTTATTCTCCGCAGGGCTTATTTTTCTTCATTTAATTTCCGACATATTTCGAGGAACTTCGGGCCGTCACTGTGACTTAACCTTCATTAGCTTAAAACTGCTTGTCCCGCTGTTTGCTGCAAGCTTGAATTTCCATCTTTCACTACGAAAGAAGCACGTGTGCTGATTGGTGCACCCGGTCTTGATACATATAGAACCACTCGATAATCTGTTTGCCATGTTTGTTGTGTCAGTTTACAACGAACGTAGCCTCGGTGGTTATTAAAGAATTTAATATGCGGATTTTCTTTCAAGTATTTCGCTGTGTTGCTATTCACATCAGAACCGTCTCCATTAGAAGTAATCGATGTTCCCACAAACTCTACTGCTACATTTTCAGAGTTAGAGTCATGGAAGTCGACTTTGATTTCATTAGCCCAGTTGGTATGAACATCTCCCGTAAGGACAACGGTATTCTTAATATCCTTTGCAGCTAAAAAGTCCACAATTCGCTGGCGAGCGCCAGGATATCCATCCCAAGCATCCATGCTTACATATTCTTCGTCTGGATCAAAATCACCATCACGGTGAGCAAAAAAGACCTGTTGGGCTAGAACCTTCCATTTTGATTGTGATGCAGCTAGACCGTCTAATAACCAACGTTCCTGTTCTTCCCCTAGCAGTGTACGGCTTGGATCCTCCGACTCTGGAGTTGGGACTTTCCAGCCGTCTCCATTTGCCTGATCGTCTCTATATTGACGTGTGTCCAGCACATTAAAATCTACTAAATTACCAAAAGATAGCCGGCGATAAAGCTGAATATCACTGCCATTTGCAGTAGATGTACGACGAAGAGGCATATGCTCATAATAGGCTTGGTACGCCACAGCTCTTCGTTGTAAGAAATCCTCTTTCGATTGCTTGTGAGGATCCTGAGGGATATCAGCAGCATAGTTATTATCCACTTCATGGTCATCAAATGTCACAATCCATGGAAAATTCGCATGGGCCGCCTGCAAATCACTATCCAATTTATATAAGGCATAGCGATTACGATAGTCCTCTAGTGTATAAATCTCTGGATACACCTGATCCATTGGGCGAATATTGGAGTCATGTTTCCCTTCGTATATGTAATCACCTAAGTGAACGACCAAATCCAGATCCTCCTTGGCCATATGCTGATAGGCTGTGTAAAATCCTACAGGCCAGTTTTGGCAGGAAGCAAATGCAAATTTTAGCTCATCCACATGACTATTATAGGCAGGTGCTGTTTTCGTTCTGCCCACTGGACTGAAATTCGATTGCGACTTAAATCGGTAATAATACCATGTCGCAGGGTCTAAGCCATCTACTTCAACATGGACGGAATGGCCCAGCTGAGGCTTTGATAGTTCCGTTCCTCTTTTCACCACATTGGTAAAAGAGGAATCAAGAGCAACCTCCCATTGTACCGGGAATGGATGATTTGGCATGCCTCCCCCATTTAATGGGTCCGGAGCAAGCCTTGTCCATAAAACAACACCATCCGGCAGTGGGTCACCTGAAGCAATTCCTAATGTAAATGGATAATCAAGATTGCTAGATTGATTGGATGACGACTCGGCAGCTGCCACATTTACTGGAAGTGATTGAATAAGAGCAGCACCAAGTGCAAGCCCTACCCCTTTACCAGTCCTTTTTAAAAATTTTCGACGATCCAGCGATTCTAATTGAAGTTCATCTTTTTTCATACTATTCCCTCCTTCGTTTCGTTTTTAATAGTAGGAAATAGTTATGTTGCACATGTTAGAATGTCGTAAAAAAATGGTAAATCACTTAAAATAGCAAATTATTCCTGTATTTCTCTCGATCCTGGTTCAATAGAACTGACATATTCTGCGATTAACACTCTTAATCTAGTAAAAATGAAAACACCCTTACCCTCTCAAAAGTCCCGGGGTATATGAAGAAAGCCGTTTTAATCACACTTTTTCCTATAGGTGAAAAAACTTAATATTAATGGGGATAATGACTCATCCAATGCCTTTTTTATTTAGTAGATTTTAAAAGTGTTCATTTTTTGTGATGTGACAGTAAATTATTTTACTTTTTTGTAAAATTTAGGTTTCTAAAAGCGACGTGGTTAAATAGAAGTCCTAAGGAAGTACAGGTAGCAATTCGAGGATGTGTGTAAATTTAGCCAATTAGCAGAGATCATTCGAAGGAATATAAGGGTGTAAGAAAGAAGTGAGGAGTATAAGGGACAGACAATAGTCTGGCAACCCGGCTGCCATGGCAAGAATTGCTTTAGGCCCGTGGCTTTGCGTATTTTTACTTTCGTAAAATTTGCCCTTTATTTTTTAAGATGGGGGAAATTTTAAAAAATCATGAATGAATGACTTGACCCAATAATAGTATTTCCTCGTAGATTATTAGTTTTATATCCATATCATTGCACCTAGTATATTGATCGTACAAAAAGTAGAAGTCCCTTATAAATAGAAACATTTCTTCCGCAGAAATATCATTCATCCCTTTCTAGGAAGTGAATTCCCACATTTAGTGCTTGATTTAAATAAATTAGACTACTAGAGGGAAGAAATTTTATTATTCTTCTAGAAAATGTTGAATGTTTCTGGAGTTAATTTCGTTAAATAATAACTCTATAAACGCCTTGTCCAATTTCAACTCCACTGCTTTCAGATAGCAAGCAATCAATATTTCATCAGGTAAATCCTTCATTCTCAATCAATCACCTTATTTTTTAAAAATGATTAAAACACACAAAGAATATTATCTTAAATTCGAAATGAAAATGGAATAGATTCGACAAAAACTTAACAAAAAAGGGTTAAGCCAAAAAACACAAAAAGCCCTGCAAAGATTTCTCTCCACAAGGCTGCATTAATTCTGCTAATCATTTAATTTGGAAGGAATTAGGAAGGCGTGAGAACCGTCCCCTTGTTTCTTTCCCCATGTATCATGTACCTTATGTTAATCCTAAATGTTCACGGAAGGTATGGCCTTCATATTTCTTTCTGAAGATACCTCTTTTTTGCATTTCAGGAACAATTAGTTCAACAAAGTCTTCTAAACTGCCGGGTAATGTAGGAGGCATAAGATTAAATCCGTCAGCTACACCAGCTTCAAACCAGATTTCCATCTGATCCACAATTTCGTCGGGTGTACCTATCAGTGTGTGATGTCCACCGCCTGCACTAAGATATCCTAATAATTCTCTTACTGTCGGTTGTGTATCATTAATAATTTCTAGTATCGTTTCGTAACGTCCAACTGGACCAGTAAATTCTTCTACTGGGGGTAATGGAGGTACTTCTTTATCAATTTCCCAATTAGTACAGTCTTGTTGAATAAAGAAACTCAACTGTTTTAAAGCCGTTTCAATAGGTAATAGCTCATCTAATGCTGCTTTTTTGGCCAAAGCTTCTTCACGAGTATGACCTACATAGGTTACTAAGCCTGGAAATACTTTAATATGTCTATTGCTGTCTTTGCTTTGTTTCACTTGTTCATCTAACTTTTCACGAAATCTTCTTGCTTGCTTTAAGTTCCACGACACCGAATAGACGGCATCGGCATATTTTGCGGCTAATGCAACGCCTTGTTTAGATGCCCCTGCTTGCATTGATACTGGTTTACCTTGCGGACTTTTTGGCGTAGTGGATGGGCCATACACTTTAAAATAGGTGCCAGCGTGATTAAAAGGCTCAATGTTTGAAGGATTTATCAATTTTCTTTCTTCACGGTCATGTAGAAAATCATTACTGTCCCATGAAAGAAATAACTTATTCATTAAAGCAGCGAATTCGTCTGCCTTCTCATAGCGTTTGTCATGAGAAGGCAGTTCTTCCATACCATGATTTAACGCCTCTAAATCAGTCATTGACGTAACGAGATTCCAACCCACACGTCCTTTTGTGATATGGTCTAAACTTAATAGTTGTCGTGAAGCTGTAAAAGGATTAGAAAAAGTACTTGAAATGGTTGAAACTAATCCCACATGATTTGTCACTTGAGAAATAGCAGTTAAATTGACTACCGGATCAAACCAAAATGCAGGCATATCACTAGAATGTTTACCTGGAAATGATTGATTATCAGCAAAGAATACTGCGTCAAAGTAACCTTTTTCCGCTAGCTGCGCTAAGGATTGGTAATAAGTAATATCTCCAATACGTTCAACGCTTGAGTCAGGCATTAACCAAGCAGCTTGATGATGTCCACAACCATAGAGCAAAACACCTAAGTGCAGTTGTTTTTCTTTCGTTTTTGTCATTTGAAATAAATCTCTCCTTTTTTGATATAAGGACAAGATATAGAACACAACAAGCGGAGAGCTTATGAAGTACATAAAAAAGCCGGTGTCCAATAAATGGCTGGACCCGGCTAATATGTATAAAGAAGTAGTATAACTATAATGACGCTTCTAACTTCCCCACGCTGGTATGAACCAGATCAGGTCCCAAGAGTCAAGAAACTTCAACGTGTTTCTTTCTCAGCCCAACTTATTGGACTCCCCTAGTTAATTACTATTCAATTTGATTTTAGTATACAAGAGACTTCATTAAAATAAAAGGAAAATTTGGAAAATGAGGCTAAGGAATGAGGATGGAAGAAGAGAGAATAAATAGTTGAAGGAGAATTCAACTGAATTTAATCAAACGTAAAACCACCACCCGAAAGTGGAGGTCTATTATTAGGAAAGACTTGATAAATTATTGTTCATTTAAGCTTGTTACAGAAACACTTTGTTTATTATTTGGTTCATTAAGGGAATGGATTGTAGCTATTCCATTTGTTTCATCCACGTGCTCAATATAAATGCCTTCTCCATTATAGGTTACATTAGCCATATTTGGCGAAGAAGCAATTTCTTGTGCTCGTTGTGCATTCATTGCAGCCACCTCCTTTTGACTTTAATAGTTATAATATTTGTTTCAAATAACTTAGATATACTAATAGCATACTGAGAGTAGAGAAAGAGGTGCTTTCGGAGCTGAACCATTTTCTTCATCATCATTCTTTGAATAAAGAAAATTGTGATAACCCTGAAACGGCCAATGTTTCTAAATAGAAAAGCTCTACAGAGATCTTTTCTCCATAGAGCTTTCTACAAATAGTCATATACTTTTATACAGTAACTTTATTATCTTCTGCTTTTTTGTTGATTTTTTTATGAATGAAAGGTAAAATATATCGATCTAAACCATATTTACCAGCATTTGCACCAGCTACTATGATGAATACAGTTAATAACACCATTTGTGCGTTTGTGCTTACTGTTCCAGAGAATAAGAATGCAAAGTTCATGGTTGCTCCCATTAAAGCCGCGAATGTTGTAAACGTTCCAAGAATAAGTGCGATTCCTACTAGTAATTCACCCCATGGTACAAGAATATTGAACAACCCTACATTTGGAAGTGCAAATCCTTTTAGGAAACCAGCCCACCATGCTTGAACGGCTGGATGATCGCAAGATGCTTTGCCAATGGCACCTTGCAAGAAACCAGATGCATCAAACCACCTGTTACTTTTCCCCATCCCCCATGAATCCATTGATAACCTAAATATAATCTAAATAATACCAGTATTCCGGCTGCTATATTATTTTCTCTTAACCATTTGACTACCACCACACTCACTCCTCTTAGATTAAGATTTCACTTAGTAGTAGTTTTTTAGAAGCACTTCTTATGCTTTTATTATATATACGATTAGATCTCTTGAAATAGAAATGTTCAATAGTTCACAAACCGGAAAAAATCTCTTTACAAATCAGTGAAAAGTAGAATTGTTACCCTGCGGAGTTCTTCCCGCAGGGTTTCTGCTTTGCTAAGTTTCAAACAACTCAACCGTCCCCGTTTACAATGGTCTCGCTGACTGCTATTTTAAAATAAACCTTAATTCATCAAGCGAATATTGTTCAAGGATTTTTTCGAATAGGATTGGGTTACTAAGTAAATCTTTAATAGAATGAAAACCATAGGGAATGAATGTGTTTTTGCTATAATCAACGGGATATTCAGTCATGATACGTTCTAATTCGTCTCCAGCACTATTAAAAGCAATGACTTCAATCTTATCTCCGTATTGCAAGCCTGCACGATTAAAAAGGAATTCTTTTTCCGTTCCCGTGTCATTCAATTCCTGTGCTGAAAGCGGTAAGTCGTTCACACTTACTTCAATCCTACTGACTGCAGGATTCGTAGTAATCGTTCCATTTACAAGATAACTAAAAGCGATAAACTCTATAGAATCTATATATTCTCCAGGAACAACAATTCCTAATTTACTAGGATCATATAAAGCCATAATGTTATTGTAACGATCCGTGTCTTCCACAAAATCAGCCAAAGTCTTTATTCCTTCTAATAAGTCGAACGGAAGCATTACTTTTACATTGACAGAATCAAAAAAGCTTCCATCCTCTGTTTCGGCCATTATTGTCGTTTCACCGACTCCAACCGGGGTGACTATTCCGTTCGGGCCAACCGTTGCAACTGCGGGATTTGTGCTTGTCCAAATTACTTTTTGATTCTCTGCATTTGTAGGAAACACAGTATAACCAAGTGTGACCCTCTCCGGACTAAACGATGGACCGTTCATAATAAACGTTTGTTCACTACGATCTAGTTCAATTGATGTCACTTTACCAGGAACCTCGTCCCCTTTCATCACGTTGACAGTATATACCTTGTAGCTTTCACCATCCTGTGCAGTTACTAAAATTTTGACCACTGCTTTATCACCTATCATTGTGTTGCCAGTAATCTCAACAGTTGCGTTTCCATGATCTTCTGCACGAGCATCAACTTTTAAGGAAGCAAGTGGTCCCGTTATAGTACTTGCAGGTACCGCGTGGTCATAATTTAAAATTTCCGGATTAAATCCCTTCACAGGGATATCATTAATAGAAAGATAATGTAAATTCGTATTAGCCGATTTACTTGATTCTATAAGTTGGTCCCATCTAACTGGACCAATACGTGGATAATCAACCAAACGTCCCTCTAATTCCAAAATATTAAAATGGAAGCCATAACCTTCTACCTCAATGTTTCCATTGCCGGTTAATAATACTTTATGTCTGCCTGTTGCCACAAAGTTAAATCGACTATAGTCCTTTTCATAGTTTTGAGAACGGTCACTATAGACAGCATGAGCTTGTTTATCTCCTACCTGTTTGAAGTTCCCTTCAATTTGTAAAACACCATCGGTTAAATGAGCTTGGTCATTCATCGGCTTTCCTAAAAAGGGATATAACCTTTCAGCATGATTACGCGAGCTTTCCACTGTAAAATCACCGTGGACATGAACATAATCACCATCTTTCTCCGTATAGAAATCAGAGGTTGTATCCATAGAACCATGAATCATTGTCAACCAGCCATCATGAATCGTATAATTACCAAATATATTGACAGTACCATTATTAACATATAGTTGACCACTATTTTGAATCACATCCCCCTTGGTACTGTCAACATTTCTCGAATCAGCTGTACCTACTTGAATATAGCCACCATTTACATTTAATGACTTATTTTCTTTAAACTGATCATCAATTAAATTACTACCGCTTATATCAAGGTTCCCATCAATCAATAGCTCACCATGATTAAGATCAAACCAGCCCTTTTGTGTCATATTCTTTTTAATATGAACAAATCCGCCACCGGTATTAAAATTTCCCTCTTGAACTAAATCACCTACCACTGTTAGAGCAAAGCCATTAAGATCCAGACCACCTCGCACCAACTGATTATAATTACCTTGAATTAAAACCTCATCATCTTCATTAGTGCCATATTCTCCATTTACCCGCAAAAATCCATCCTGAGTATAACTATTTGCCTCTAATTGGCTATTATTAAGATTAATCGTAGAACCGGCTTCTTGCTCGAGATTCCCCGCCTGTATTGTTCCGCTTACTGCACGCATTTCAGAACACGAAAGAAGCACAAGGTCACCTTCAACTTCCACATCATACCCATTTAAATCCATTTTCATATTTTCATACAGTACTAAATCTCCATCCATATATAAATCATCTGTCAGAGTCCAATCACTATAAACTTTTGGTCCCCGTAGATCTTCAACTGATTCTCTTATGTTATCAAACACGTTAATTAAATTGGCTGAATAGATAGCTTGAAAATACTGACCTCCTGTCTTTTCAGCCACTTCTGTTAGAGTTGAAACATCAATAGCAGATTCATGGCCAAGACCAATTGTGTAGATCGTTATATTCTCTTCATAAGCTTGTTGAGCTAACTCCAATGATTTGGAGTTATTAATTGAATGTCCATCGGTTAACACGATCATAATTTTATGATTATTTCCGCTATTTTTTGAAAACTCTGCTAGAGCCTCGCTAATCCCAGTACTCATATCCGTTCCACCATACGGAATGGGCTTATATAACGCCTCTTGTACGAAATAACGATTGTTTGTTAATGATTGCAGATTAACGGCTTCATCATCAAATTTAATAACCGATGCCCGGTCATACTCATGCAAAGAATTTACTAAGTTCATCGACCCTGTAAATCGAATTTCATCCGGGTCATTAACCAATATTGTTCCTGAATTATCCAAGACAAAGACGATATCAAGCCCTCTATTAGGGTTATTGCAGCCGTTATTGCCCTCTACAGCACCAGCTGAATAGGCTGAAGGAATCAGAATGCCGACAAATAATGACAAAACCACTGCAATCAATAACCACTTTTTGTTCATTACCATGAAAGTTCTCCTTTATTCGTAAAATGTAAAGTAACTAAACTAGTAAAAAGCGACTTTTTTTAGGTTAATTTGTTAAATTTTATGATAATATGTAGAAAAGTATACTACATTTTTCGCACAAAAGTAACAGGAACTTACCGAGGAGGATTTAAGTGAAAAGACCTATATATTTCCCGCTCGTTTTTCTAAGCAGTTTACTAATTTTCATCGCACCTGCTTCAGCAAAAAACTTTGAAAAAGAAGTCACCCATGACCCGCAAAAAGTATGGGAGATAGAATTTAATTCAGTAGTCGAATTCAATGAAGATATAAAAAAATCAATCTATATTGAAACAGAATCTGGCCAGCACCACCCAGTAAATCTACAACTTTCAGCTGATGGAAAGACAATTAAGGTTCATCCGGACAAACCATTTTTCATAGAAGAATCTTATTCTTTAATAATTACGGAAGATGTTTACTCTGTAGCGGGAACTAAACTAAATGAAGAAACAATTATGCCTTTTGAAGTTCAGGGTGAATACATACAATCAGTTCAAGTAACTTTAAATCCTCTAGTGACAAATGTACAGGCAAAGGCTGCAAACGGGGTCGCAAGGATTACAATTTCAATCAACGGAGGCAGTGAAATCGCACTCCATGAAGACCGTACTCGTGGTATACGGGGCTTAATGGCTGGTGATGAAATACAAATATTTGCTTATGATCAACATGAACAATTGCTTGAAAAACAAAGCTATCAAGTTCTGAACTAAGGAGGCCCCCGCTCAAATGAAGAAAACAACGATTATTCTATCTTTTTTTATACTATGTTTATTGACAGCCTTCGAGTTCGCATCGGCCGGATCCTTTCCAGGCAGCGTATCCGGAAGCACAGCGGAGTCTCCTCTTAGCGGGAGCGGAAAAGGTATAGTAACAGTAACAAATGCACCAACTAATGCAGTTCTTAAACTTTATAAAGCAGATAATTTGCAAGCGGTTGTACAAAAAATTGAAGCCGCACAATCTTCAGTTGAATTTACTGAGGTTGACCCCGGAGAGTATGTTGTGACATCAACTACACTAGTCGATGGAAATGAGGTTGTTTCCGATTACTCTACAAATGTATCGGTAAAGCCAGCTCCTGTAATAATATCATCTGTAGATGGCAGCGATGAGATCTCGGTATCAGGTGGTTATCCCGGAGCTAAATTCACACTCAAGAATTCAACTATAGCTGGCTACATACCAAAAACTATTGATGCAGACGCTGACGGAAAGGGAATATTCAAAAATATTGATCCAGGGGAAGGTTATCAAGTAACACAAACCTTCAACGAATTAGAGAGTGCTTTATCTACATCTAAACCGATTACAATCCGTCCAAATCAAGTAACCGTTCTTGTCCAAAAAGAACCTGGTCCTACTAACAATGAAGGAGAAATTACAGTAACCGATATAAAAGTAGGCAGTACATTATCCCTATACCACAGTAGTGGAAAGCTAGCCAAAACACCTGTAATTGTCAACAGCCCAAGTGGATATACTTTTGGCGGTTTAAGTGCAGGTACATATTATGTAGTCCAAACCATCAATGACATACCTAGTGTAGATTCTGAGTTGGTCACACTAGTCGATCAGGAAATCCCTGTTATAAAGTTAAAAGGTGATAATCCAATAACTATTATCTATGATCGAAATCAATTAAATTACAACGAACCTGGTGCGGATGTGATAGATAATATTGATTCTGCTCGAACAATTGATAATGGGGTCAATCCTATCCCAGCAGATGCAAAACCCGGGATTTATACCCTAAAATACAATGCCGAGGACAGCAATGGTAATAAAGCAGCTGAAGTAACGAGAACGGTCATAATTCAACCGAATAAATTGACATTGGGAGCAACAGATACCGAACTAACTATTCCAACAGATTCGACTGGAGAAATTAAAATAAATGGAGTTATCCCAGCTACAGGCGTCCTCCTTTATTTATATCAAGATATCGGAAATGACAATGACAATTCAAATGATATTCTTGTTAGAGGACCCATCCAAAATGCAACAGACGGAATGACCATTAATGATATCCCTGTCGGAAAAAACTATTATGTAATCCAGGAGTATGGCACAGTTAAAAGCCTTCCATCGGACAGAGTACATATCTTAGATAAAACGCCACCCCAAATAAAAAAAATCGGTTCAGATATAAAGCTAATCGTCGGTGCAAGGTATGTTGAACAGGGAGCGTTAGCTACAGATAATATCGATACGGAGCTGGATGTGGTAACGACTGGATTTGTCGATACAAGTATACCTGGAATTTATACCATTACTTACAGTGTAAATGATCAAGGAAATAACGGTCCTGTCACTGCAACAAGAACTGTCACTGTTTTACCACCTGCAGTAATTGCGATCGGAAGCACCGCTGACATGGGCGAAGTAGGCGTAAAAAATGCTTTAGTTGGATCTGTTCTGATGCTATATAAAAGTGATGATACTTTTGTAAAACAGTCACCTAAACTGACTGATGGTGAAACCACCTATATTTTTAAAAATATAGAGCCAGGCAGCTACTATATCATTCAATCATTCGAATCAGTTGATGGAACAGGATTAGTCAGTGCAAAATCAAATATCGTAGAGGTTGTTGACATCGACCGTCCTCAAATTTCCTTAAATGGCCCTGAAAAAATCACAGTTATTTGGAATGAGGATAAGGAAGAATTTTATAGAGGCTCAACAAATACATTTATTGACCCAGGGGCAACATCTGAGGATTATATAGATGGTGATTTAACAAGAGCATTAACAAAAGTTATGATACCACCTTTCAATTCTCAGACTTGCAGTGATCCAAACAAACCGGTCAATTGTGAAGTTCAAATTCCAGAGCCAGGGAAATACACCATCACATATAGTGTTACAGCTCAACGCGGGACCGAAGCCATTAATAAATTACGCAAACTAACTGTTGCACCTCCAAAGGTTGATAAAACAATAGCACTCAAGAGCACATCTGGTACGAGCTCAATAGAGATTATCTCTGGTTTGTATCATCATTCAACAACTGTCGTTAATCTATATAACACTTTTAATCAACTCATTGAATCCAAACCTGTTCCGAATAATACAAAAGCAGTTTTTTCAGAAGTACCAGCTGGGATTGGCTACTATGTAACACAAACGGTAAATGGAGTGGAAAGTATACCTTCAGATCCAGTAAATATTAGTCAGTATTCTGATGCTGAGTTGGATAAATTTATAGGTTTTGCATCATTTAGTTTTAATGGACTTAACTCTGAAGGAATAATTGACCAAACTAACGGGGAAATTTTAATCACAGTACCGAAGGGAACCGATGTTACAAATCTAAAAGCTGTATTTACACTATTTCAAGGGAACGAAAGAGTTCAAGTAAATGGGGTTACGCAAACTTCTGGATCATCTTCACAAAATTACAAGAATCCTGTTTCATTTACCGTTATTGCCGCAGCGGATATGACAGTGAAAAAAGTGTATACAGTTACTGTAAAAGAAGCAAACAGCGCAATCACAACTTGGGCAGATGCGGTCAAAAAGAATATGGTCTTAAATAGCTATCAGCCAAGCGCTATTACCCTAACAGCACCTGAAAAGGCTTTAGCTTCAGAAAAAGGGATCAGCTTTATTGCAGACCACTTTGCCATTCATGTTTCTCCAGCAAATTTGTTAGAAAGCATGAATCCGACATTGACAGTAAACGAGGTAAGCCGAAGGTCAATTATTACAGCGAATGACCCCAGTTGGAGAAATGAATTATCAAATATTATTGAATTGGATTGGGACAATCAATCAGGTCCTTTCATCCAACCAATTGAAGTGGAGATTCCCAATGAGGAGAACAAAGTATTTGTAAGATTAAAACGGCAAACGAACGGACAATTATTTGCAATTGTTCAGCCAAGCAAACAGTCGGGAAATACCATAATTGGAATGGCAACTGAGCCTGGCCAATATGCCCTCCTGACAAAAACCTATGGTCCAATTTTATTAAGACCTAAGGAAGACACTTATAGACTCTTTTCAATCTATCCAGGAGCAAAAATCTATTATGCGTTGAATGATAAGAAGATTGCTTTTGAACGAAGCGGCGATGATCAGACTTTTGCTGACTTCTTATTTTCCGGAAGACCATCAGACTTAGCAACATGGATTCCTTATAAGGAAGAAATAACGGGGATTAAAAATAAACAAGTGTACGCACTCTTGGAGGTTGACCAAATCATCAGCCCGATTACGGTAGTCAGCACTCCTGCCGTTGCTCAATGGACAGAGGAAATTCCAACTGTATCTCCCCATAAAGTTTGGGAAATCAAATTCAACTCAAAAGTGGACAGAAAAGCTTTATATGCTGATGTGATTTATGTGACCGATGATACAACAGGTAAGAGAATTGACATTTCGTTAGAGCTCAGCGGAGACGGAACAAGCTTGTCAGTTGCACCCAATAGATCCTATGAGGCAAACAAGCAATATACGTTATGGATTGACCAAGAAATAAAAAGCGAAGCCTCTGACAGATTCTTAAACGAGCCCATTAAGTTGACATTCGTTGCGAAATAATCAAAATGATGAAAACCGGCGCAATTGGCCGGTTTCTTTTTTTAAAAATAGAAGAGCTGTCCCAAGAATAAGATCCATGAACCTCCGTCTTTTAGCAGAATATATTAAAACAACTACTATTCACTAACGGAAGAGCCGCAAACTTATAGGACAGCCTCTTCGTTTATAATTCAATTGTAAACTTCATTTGAACCGGATCACTTAATTGTTCCCCAGTCTTCGTTCTTACTATATCCTCAATAAAAAGGTAATATGTGGAGCCTGATTCATAGCTTAATCCGTTTATTAAATGGATTTCCAGCGTTTTATCATTTTTTTGCAGAAGACGAGCAATCGGCATTTTACCACCTGTCTCATTTAATATATAGACACTATCATCTGTTAATGAGTTTCGGTCCAATTCCTTACTAAACGTTATGCTCCAGGCTTTCTTTGGACTAACACCAGTATTAGTTCCAAAGTCTTTATAACCAACTCTCGGATAAGATATAGCATCATCCTTCTCTGATACTGTGACAGTTAAAGTTGCGGTCTTTCCACCATCTACTGTAGTAGCAACAATAACCGCTGTACCTTTAGATATAGCCGTTAACTTCCCATTCGCATCTACATCTACAATCAACCTATTACTAGAAGTCCAGTTTACATTTTTATTGCTAGCATTAGTCGGACTTACCGTTGCATATAATGATTCCCGCTCGCCAACAACTAAATCAAGAACAGACCCTTTGTTTAATGTAACGCCTGTAACAGGTACCGTAATGGGTAATGATTCATACACGCGAAACTTGTTACGGGTCACACCGGTGACCGAATGCAACTCAAGGTTTGGATTTAAAGGGTCATCGTGCTTCACGGTGTAAGGACTTGAGCTTAAATCACGGACAACAAATGAATAGTAGTAGTCACCTGGCTCCAACGTTTGCGTGACAGCCCAAACATTGTTCGACTGTTTTACGAGCGGGACTTCCCGCCAGTTACTGAAACTGCCGACTACAGCCACATAATCGGTCTGCACATCAAGCTCAAGCAGGCCACTGTCATCAAAACTGCTATAAGTAAACGTCACGTTGCGGCCATTTATAATTGGACCTGACTCTGGATATGGCAATACATTTAATATACTAAGCGAATTTCCAAAGTCATCAAGCACTTTATTACGGTTTAGTGGATCTGTCATCCAATGGCCATTGACAAGAAAGCCATACGTATATTCACCCGGCTCTAATTCCACCTGCAACTCCCATACATTGTTTCCAACTTCCCTAAGCGGGAGATCTACCCAATCATTAAAGCTTCCGTTCACCTTAACACTCACCGTATTTTCATCGCCAAAGTAGCGTAACAGCACCTGCCCTCCTTGAACAAATGGAAATTCATTAATTTGCATAACATTATCAATACCATGAACTTGTGTAAATACAGGTTCCTTCGTGGTTGGATCTGAAGACATCGACTTCCATAACCAAACGGTTCCATCCTGTCTAACCGCAAGAACAAAGCTGTCGAAACCACCTCCGCCGCCAATTGTACTCACATTACCTAATCCTTTTATTTGAATAGGGGTCGGACGGCTCGTACCAACACCTGAGGTATTCCGCCCCCATGCCCAAACAGTTCCGTCATCCTTTAAAGCAATCGTATGGTTATCACCAGCTGCGATCATCGTCACATCCGTGATTCCTTCCACTTGGATCGGAGTCAATTTATTATCACGGCCTCCGTCGCCTAATTGTCCTAATGAATTCAAGCCCCACGCATATACCGTCGTTCGGTCCTGATTCAAAGCAATGGTGTGATTGTCTCCTGCAGCAATCTCCATGATACTGCTTACCCCAGGGACTATCCTAGGAGTGTCATTGACATCAGTAGTTTCGCCGTTGCCCAGCTGGCCATATGAATTCCGGCCCCACGTCCAGACAGTGCCATCTCTTTTTAAAGCAAGAGAATGATCAGCACCCGCTGTTACAGCGACTATCTCAGACAAGACAGGAACTTTATTACTCGATGACGACACAACCGTACCACTTTCGCCAGTCTGTCCGTAAATATTCCGGCCCCATGCCCATACTTGTCCATTTTCATCGACAGCAAGAGTGTGGTGATCACCAGCCGCAATCGCGACAATCTTTCTAGGCAGTTCCACCACCTTGGGTGCTTCCACTTTACTAACACCAGATGAATGGCCAAGCTGTTCCATATCATTGCGTCCCCATGTCCATACTTTTCCACTCTCATCGAGGGCAACTGTATGATAGCCACCGGCAGCAATCTCTTTGATATTTGATAAGCGATTGCCATCAGCTTTCTTTATAGGATTGGGATCAGCGGCATCCGCTCCAGTATTGGCTAACTGGTAATAGGAATTATCCCCCCAACCCCACACACTTCCATCATCTTTTAAGACAACTAGATGATCTTTCCCGGCATCCACAACCTTTTCATGATTAAGGACGCCATATGCGCCAGCTGATGATGCAAACGTTATTAAGGACAGTAGGATAATACCTATCATTAATAGTATCGGATTTCTATGTCTAAACAAGTCTCTTTCACCTCCATATCATACTTGTTTTCTGCCAAGCTATTTATTTCGAAATGCTAACAGGAATTGTTACCGTATAAACGGTTTTATGCTTTACTTCACCGTCAAGCTGATAATGAACTCCTTGTAAAATAATTTCATTTAAATCTGTAACTGTATTATCAATAACAAGTTTATAAACATTTCTTATATCTTTGGTTATGGAGATATGATCTTCAGAGCCATTTATAACCTGCCAATTGATATCGCTTGGAATACTGTCAACACAGGTTTCTTCTGTACAATCCTGCTCAACAAAATTCTCAAGATCAAGAGTTATCTGTACTTCATTCGTTATAAATTCTAATGTTTTCCCTTCGTCGTCATAGGTAAATTCTCTTTCCACACTTGTTCCTTCACCGTCTGGGAAAACTACATCACCTTCACCGACAATTGATGTGCTGATGCTGCCTGTCCCCATTATCCTCAAAGTTTGCCCTGTTGCAATATCAATTGTTGATATATCTGTATCCTCTGTCATATTTAACGTGATCGAAGACTGAACATTTACTTTCTGATACTTTCCTTCTAACGTAACAGGGGCCACCCCTTTAATGATTACATCTGTATTAAATGTTTCATCTGATGCCTTCTTCAACTCACCATTCACAACCACTCTAAGCTCAGAACTATTGTTAATTACTAGTTTATCTGTCTTAAATTTATAGAGATGAATAGAGTTTTTTCCACCGCTAATGATTTCCGTGCTAACAGCATTGCCTTTAACAGCCACATTATCCAGGATCGCTGTTCCATTAGCACCGACATCTACGAGTAAGTCATTATCGATTGAAAGATTGTTTAAGCGTACAGTAATATCAGGACCACTAAGCCTAACATCATAACCTTTTAAATCAGTCGGGGTTACTGCTGAATAGCCTTCAATTGTCACATTACGGTCAATAACTAAATCCTTTTGTAATGTCAAAGTTTTAGGCAATTTAATAGTCTTCACTTTCGGATTATTCAACGCAATTAACAGCTGTTCTTCATCTGCAACCGTTACACTGGTGTTACCGACAGTATAAGTCACTCCCAATGAATCCAACTGACTGACTGGAATACGGCTAACGATGTTCTCCAACATTTCAGGGTCAGCCATTAAGTCATATAAGCTATAGGATTCTCCAAATTCATCTGTCGGTTCCGGAAGATAATCACTAATGATAAAATCATCATCCGGATCCTTAACCCTTAACTTAAATCTTCTTTCCTCCAAAAATCTACCATCATCATTAAAGGCTCTCAGCGAGAATTCTGTTTCACTTTCGGATTGTCTGTTCGTAATGTCATCAATCCCTGCCTGCCCCATCGAAAAGCCATCCATATCCGCACGACGCAGTAAATCACGGCTGTGCAAATTAGGAGAATCTCCAAACGCAACCTTTAAGCGCGTTGCTTCTTCATCTGCATAGACATCAATATTCGTCAATGCAGGATTCTCTACATCTGTTTCACTAATCGGATCCTTTGAAATGTCATCATCTTCATTAGAATCTTCAGGTAGAATTCCTTCATAATGATGAATCGTTTCAATAGAAGATATAAAGATTTTTGGCACATGTACGAAGATATCTCTATTTGCATTATTCATATATACATGTTCATTGAGTATATCAGCATCTGTATCGATGAAAGTTGATTTAAACCCTGGAAGAATATCATAAATCTGAAATGGAATAACATAATCCTCCAACTGATCAAACCTTAGTGTTTCTTTATTAATGACGAGCTGATAATCTAAAATCCCTGCATAATCAATTAACTCTAAATTCTTGAATGTGATCGTCAGCTGGTCCGTTCCCACTTTACCGATACTTTTAATAATATTGACGGGGGCAGCGCTTCTCTGATCAGCTTGAACTACATAAATATTGTCATCCCAGTCTTTAAGTTCTGAAATCTGTTCATCCATTGAAACTATTAATTTGTTAATATAGCCAATTTTATTAAATTTAGCAGTATCTTTCTCAAACGTGTACTCATAAGGCTTTGCCGCAGCAGCCGTACTGAGGGAACCAACCAGGATTCCCGCAATAGACAGTATGGTAATAAAAGCGACTTTCCATCCGGTACGATACTTCGCCATTTGTCACACCTCCTGAACTATTCATTGATAGTTAATGTCTGAACCTTTGTTTCCAGTACGTTTCCATATTTATCGAACAGCTTGATTGTGACAGCTGTACCTTCTTCAAACGTGGAACTGGCCAAACTATACTGATTGTTTCCTTCGTAGTGGGCTTGAATATCATTTACCGTCATCGCATATACATCTGAAGTTGTTTCAACAACAATCGTATGAACGTTCAGCATTTCAAAATAGCCAACGTTAATATTGTGAATATAATTTTTTGTCACGACCTGTACTGTGGCATTGACAGTAAAGCCTGAATCGCCAACCTTTCCTCTCGCTGTGACTGTCCCCAATGTTGATGTATCCACTGGTTCCCAGGTTACCTTTTCCATTCCCGTCGTTTTATCGCTGTAAGTAACTCTAACTTTGGAAGGCAGGACAGGCGTTTCACCTAGTTTCACATTAATTGGCGCAATTTTTTCAACAGAAATGATGTTAGAGTCAATAATGTTGAGCGTATATGTGCGTTCTGCCTCATTTCCTACAGCATCAATGACTTCAATGGTAAAGGTATATTCTCCCGCTTTTCGTGGAACACCTGTAATTTCACCAGTTTCTTCGTTTAATTCTAAGCCAGACGGTAGTCTTCCTGATTTATCAAACTCATATGGTGCTCTTCCATGACGAGCTTCAATCTTGGCAGAATATTCACTTTGCAGTACTCCATTTGTTAATTCCTGAGCAGCTATGGCAAGAAATGTATTAATTTTTCCTGTAGCATAGTCTAAGATTTTCTGAGCGTCATCTTGTGTTAACAATCCATCCGCATCAACATCTGCCGCAAGCCATTGTTCCCGATCTGAAATATCATTTTTCCCAATATGCTGCAGCACCCACATCGCATCCGTTGTTGTGACACCGTCATTTCCAATAACGTCGCCGACAGTCATGCGGTGTTCAATTACTCCATTTAATATTTTAATAGTTAAATCTTCATCATCTTTCTCTTTTGCAACTACATTTTTGACCTCTAAAGGAACGGATTGACCTGGTGTAAACTCTTCAGTCAAATCATATGTAATATAGCCAATTTCGACCATTTCATTTGCATTGTAATCTCTTAATCGCTCCGCTGCGCCCGATTGTGAAATAAAGTCCAGGGTTAACTTGTTTCCATTTATTTGAACTTTTGGGCGAAAAATCTCACCATCAAATAGATCTCCAGTTTCAAAAGATTTTAAAGAGACTCCTTTGCTGTCAGATGGTAATGTAATGGTAAATTGAAAATGTCTTAAGTAACTTGTATGACGCAATATTACTGGTACTGTTACAGTATCTCCCAACGATCTAACTGAACTAACCTCAAGCAGAGGGTCAGCCGCAGCACTTGTTTCTGAGAATTTGCTTGAAAAGACTAACACGAACAGCATGGAAAGAACCGTTACAATTTTAATCCCTTTTTTCACCACATTATTCCCCTCCTTACTCTACCGAAAATTCAAATTTAACTGGCTCTTTTAACTGTTTTCCATTTAAATCTCTAACCTGTTCTGTAATCTCTAACGTATATGTCCCATACTCGTAAACACCTTTTGGTTTTACGACAATGATATTCTTGCCGCTTAAATTGATGGCTACATCAATGACGTTTCCTCTGCTATCCCTAACGAATACAGTGTGCTTGTTAACCGTAGATTTGTTAAACTCTTTATTAAAACGCACGTTCCATTCTTTAGAGCCCTTAACTTTTGTACCGTATTTTCTCATATCACCTTTAAAAGGCTTCACTTGGCCATCAAACACATCGACAGAAATTGGTTCGAAATCTTCATTGAATAATTTTACTTCTTGCAAATCCAGATTGATCGTCTCACTCGACTTTTCCAGTTCAAGCGTAACAGTTAGAAGTGTTCCATCAAGTATCTGCTCGGTTGCTTTTGCCCATTCAAACATGACTTTTCCGGGCTTTTCTGTATTAACAGATGTTAAATAATCAGAAAGTTCCTCCCCGATGATGGGTTCATCTTCAACGGTCAAAGCTGTTTTATCATAAAAAAGTGTCAAAGATCCACCTGCAACTTCTTCACTCCCATTGATATACACACTAATATTAACCTCTTTTCCTCTCTTCTCCTCATAAACTGTTGATACGCCTACAACCGATTTTGTTTCTGCTTTAGCAATCGTAGTTGGTAACACAAGCGAAAATGCCATTAATAGAAAAAAAGGAACAAATTTCGAATAATTCATGATGCCGCAGACACAGTCTAATGTGCCCTTCCTCCCTTCAAAAAGTAGTCATCAAATAATTTATCGACAAAAGTAAGGAAAAATGAAGGGATCTACTAGATAATTTTCGGGAAAATTGTTGAAAAATAGCAAAAAAAAACGCCCTTTAAAGGACGTGGTGACAGGCTTTTGAAATGCACCATCATTGTTTGGCACAACGAACAATCGGGGGGCACTCACCTCGTCCTATAAAGAGCCTTTCGTAGAGGATCATGGTGTAATTGAAAAAGGCAAGCGAATACTTTCTCTTAATAATTCATGACTTGCTGATACCAGATCTTTTATAAATAAAGAGTAATCCTTTCCAGGTTCAAACGGAGTTTCAGGTTCTATGAAAATAGTCTTTCCATCTTCGCTGAAATTTATGTTTGTAAAAACCCCCACTCCCGCTTCATCAACTATATAAATATTTCTCGCATGTACGGTCTCAGGATTGACAGGCTGGCTTAAGTTTATGGTCCATTTCTTTTTAACATCAGAAGATCCTTTATCATCAGCCCACACCTCAAATTCTACATTTGTAGATTTTTTTCTAATATTAGAAGAGGCAATAAAACCTGAAAAATCTACACCCTTTACCTCATACATCACAAATTGATTATAACGATTTGAAGACGCGATATAAGGACCTCCTACTATTTCAAGCTCAGTATAGTAGGCAATTTCTTCAGTAACTGGTGCGGACTGGTCAGGCACCGCTCTGAGATTCCCATAATCATATTTGTAAGGATCAAGAGAATTCATCACATATACAGAATTACCTGGGAGAAACATTTGCGTGGATTCAGTCACAGCACTTTCCCATTCTAGATGCTTATTAGGAAAAAACATCGTTCCATTTGAATGATAATCAATGTCTATATTAGGAAATTCAGCCACATCTATTTGACTATAATTCTCAACTGTTTGATAGATTCTTTCTTGATAGGTATTTTCATATTTATTTGGATCATTCCTAGCAGATAATCCATTGTAAGCCATAATCGCAAAATACCAATTTTCTATTATTGTAGGATTGGCATCATTAATAGATGGAATTCTCCCCTCAAATTGTAAACCCCACTTATTTTTTAAAATTTTGGCACCTATTTCAATATTATATGCCGTATCAATGGCTAATTTTTCTTGATCGACATCAAGTGTCGTATTTGTCACCTGCATGATTCCAATCCCGTTATCATCAGAAATCAGCGGTTTCCCATCTTTAAACTGCATCATATCGCTTTCCTTTAAAGCAATCGCCTTTAAAATTTCTGGTGGGATTTCATACTTTAAAGCGGTTTCTGTAAGAAGTCTAAGCTTTTCCTTCATATCGAGCTCCTCGTACAGAATTTTCTCTTCACTAGCAACAACTTCACTTTCCCCTTGTACATGTTCGATTGAATCAGCGTATACAGATAGATTGAATGTAAACACAATCAGTCCGATCAGCAAAATTATAAATTTCTTCAATTGTTCCTCTCCTTTACCTGCTCAATCTATTAATCCATACTTTAACATAATAATAGAATTATATGGTTTGTATATTTCTGTATAGACTACTAGTATCCTTGCCCTAGGTACTTTCTTGCTTTAAAATAGTAAAATAGTAATATTTATACAACAGGAGGTTAAAGTAATTATGAGGAAAATACCATTATTTATTTTCACCGCTCTATTGACGTTAATAGTCTCCTTCCCCAGCCTCAGAGCAGAAGCAGCTATTACATATGAGGAATTGGAAAGGCCACAAGCTCTTGATATGGAGGAACATGAGGAATTGCCGGAAAGTAATGCACTCTCAAAGAACGGTCTACCGATGATCGGGACAACCTTCGGGCCAGGTTTTAGAATACAACCAATTGGAGTAGATCGGACAGACCTCGGCGTCTCAGCTACTTTTGAATTTGGAAACGTTAGCGATCAACCAATTACATTGACAAATGAAAGTGTTCAATGGATTTATTGGGATGATAACATCCAGAATATGGCCTATTCCTATATTGGGGATCCAAAGGTAGTACAACCTAATGAAGTCATCACCTTTCATGTAACAACATCTTCAGTAGAGGCACAAAGTGTGATGATTGATATTAATGGATTCGATGGATTCTATGATTTTTCTTTATATAAAGAAGAGGATGCCTTAAAATCATTAAAGCCCGTTGACTATTTTGAGCAAATTTTCGATGAACAGTTTTTTCGCGTACCGTCAAACTTTTATCAATATGGCACAGAGGAGCTGACCGTGCTGGCGAAGGACGTCAAAATGACAGATTTGAAATCCTTTGGTCCTCTTTCTATAAATGATCACGGTATGATCGGTTTTGTGAAGGTTCGAGTAGCTAATTTAACGAACGAGGATGTCAACATCGATCAAATAACTGTTGGTTCATGGCATACGAACAAAGATGATTTAGAAAAATTTGTCCTTAGTCAAGATGATATAGATTTATTTGGCGACGAGGTTTTCCCTGAATCTATTCCGTCCCGTTCTATTGTCGAAGGGTACTTACCTTTCTTTGTTAGGGACATGAACGAAATAAGCTTAGTATATGTTGAAACGGACAGCATTGATTTTCAACTGGATTCAATCGAATCTTTCTCACCTTACACAAAAGACGAATTATGGAGAGAATGGGACAGAAAGGAAAGTACAGATGTAAAAAAACCATGGACGATACAATTCTCTGCACCCGTTGATCACAGCACAGTAAGTGATGAAACGATTTATGTTCAAGATTTATTTGGACACCCCGTTGACGTTAATTTAGAAATCAGTGAAGATAGCAAAAGTATCATCGTCACACCTGTAGGAGACTACACCTGGATGGATGGCTATAATCTCTTTATCAACGAAAAGGTTAAATCAATGAATGGAGAAAACATGGAAACAGGTATCAAAATGCGTTTCGACATTGGCGAGTTTGCTTAAACAACTTAATTTAACATTATGAAAACAGCAGAAAGTGCTACCACCATGGACACTTTCTGCTGTCTTTTCTTATTCAGGTACCTGGTACCGGCCGTGGACATTTTATGCTATTTGTCCTTTTGTGGTACCTGGTACCTGTTTGGTTTACATTGGGGGTACGAGTCCGAAGTTTCGTTGGTTTTGGAGCGGATGTTGTTCAATTTCTTTCTTTAATTGAGTCCACTTATTGTGTATGGCTTTCCCTTCATACTTTAATAAATTTGCCATCTCTTCATTCCCACTTTTCAATAGCTCATCTGACCTTTCCTGACTATATTTCAATATGGCCTCATATTTCTTTTGGTCAAAACGATCATATTGAAGCGACAGCTTAAATGCTTTAATGGCCTCAAGGTCATTGCCACGATCAGCTTCAATGACCCCCAATTGGTAATAAAGCAACGCATGATGCGGCTCAAATTTTAGTGCATTTAGAATAACATCTCTTTTTTCAGCATAGTCTATACCTGGGATTTCGCTATACTGCAATGAGTAATCCGTCTTATACTGATTCAACTGAATCGCGTCCTGAATAAGAAGAAGAGGATCTCTGCTGTGTCCTTTCAGTGCGGATAGATACGCCTTTTCCCCCTGCTGGAATCTTACGCTAAAGAATACCGTGATCAAAATGGACAAAACCAGCACCCCCTTAAACACTACACTCATAGAACCAGGGTTATGCCGGATAAACACTTTATCTCCCATTCCTTCTATAATAAATAGAGAAAGCAGCATAATCATCGTTCCATAGGATAGAGTAAAATCAAAAAGACTATGCACTAGAATAACGATAAGAACCGGCAATACCAATAAATTATGTTTGCTGACAAAAAATAGCGCTAAGCCCAATGCTGCAATGAGCAATAGAAACCCAATAACACCTGTCTCTAACCACTGCTGCAAATAAAAGTTGTGCATATCATGAACCAAATAAGGAGCAGATTGAACCTGATACATTTTATACTTCCAAGCCTCTCCGCCTGCCCCAAGCCAAAAATCATCTTGAATCGCCGTCCACCCATCCTTCATATAATATAAACGGTCTGTGAAAGAGGATGTATTTTGAGAAATCCGGTCTTTCAACGGCTGTGGGAATAGAAAAAAGAGATAGTCTTTTTTGACTACACTAATAAATAAAGCAATAAAACCAGATGAAAATAGAATCGGAAATGTCCATCTAGTATTAATACCAAACTGCTTCGGGAGCTTACTACATACAAACCCTACAGCAGAAGCGGATAAAACCACGAAAGGGACGAACCATTGCCCCCTGCTAAACCCTGCTTCTGTAAAAACTAAATACATCGTCAAGCTATAAAAAACCATTATGCTTGAATCAACGATGAACTGTAATTGCTTTTCCCCGTTCAAAAGCCACATCGTTACAAGCCAGCCAATTATAAATGCCAGCCATGCTCCTCTTGATTCGGTCATGATCAATAGGAATCCAAGCAGCTGCACACAACTATATATACTTACTTTTAGCCACCTCGTTAAAGAAGGATCCACGATCAGCTGAATGATATGATAAAGCAGCAACGCCCCTACTAGTGCTCCTAATGCGTTAGGATACTGAAAAAAGCCACCTAACCGCACGCCACTGCCGGTTAACCCTTCGCCAAGTATTAAAACACCATCTTGAATGTGAACGATTCGACCTAAAACCAAGAGACTCATAAAAGCAAAAATAGAGGTAAAAAAAAGCATAGTATGAATCTTGTTAGGTATGAAATAGTTCGATACCAGATAGACGAAAGAGGCATACATGGTCCATTCAGTTATTTTTAATAGAGTGTGTTCGACGGACTCAACACCATTTATGAATGTTAAAGCATAAGAACAAGCTACCAAGAGCAGCGCCAAAAACACCAAATTGGTCTGGGGTTCTCTCCTCTTCGTCAATCCTCTATATACAATCACTAACATTGTAGTCATTGATAAAATAATGGAAAAACCTAACCAATGACTGCTCTCATAAAAACCATAAAATAAATAAGACATGACTAACATTCCACTTATAAAAAGGCTCCATATATAAGAACTTTGAGATTTCGACATATGCATCCCTACTTACCTTTCAATTATTCTATTATTATATATGTTTTATCAAATAAATAGGCAAATATTCTCAAACCCAGCTCAATTCCGACAAAATTAGACATAAACTGACATTACCAATATGGTATATTATGCTAGACTACTACATTTTAAGGAGGGACTTTATGTCTAAAACGCGTGCACCATTTAGTTTCATTGTCACGGTCTTATTATTATTTTCAAGTTTTTTATCCGTTTCTGCATCAGCCCAGACATCACCAACAAACCTTTGGAAAGTTGAATATGAGGGTGAACCTTTGTTCGATCCATTATTGGACAAGGATCAGAATTTAATTGTTGGAAAGTACTCCATAATCGATGGTGTATATCATAATGATTTTATGACGATTGACAATACCAATGGAGAGGTTTTAGATCAATGGAAATTAACTGGACGCAGCAATTCATTTTCTGATGAAGATGGAGATGTATACATACATATCTTGGATACCGAAACGTCGAAATTTTCCTTGTATACCAACTCTGGTGAAAAACTGTGGGAAAAAACTCTTAATATGGAAGAACACTACTATTATGTTGTGCCAGGCGGTAACCAACTAACGATTATTGACCATGTAAATAGGGAGGCCATTACCTATTCCATTAACGGGGAAGAACTAAGCAGAGAAACACTCAACGATCAATGGGCCACGGATATATATTACATCTGGGATAACTATAGTGGCAGCCTTTCTTTTATTCAAGAGTCCCCTAATGGAGAAACTCTTCTTAACAAGGAATTAGATATTAGAATACCAGAGGGGCAAATATACGGTGGCGGGGACGTACAGGTTTCCGAGAATAACAGATTATTTGTCATCCTTTCACTGTATGACGATGTCACATTTGAGACTACTTATAAGCTGTTAGTGCTTGATAAGCAAGGAAACCAAATCGCTATGAAGGATTTACCTTATAGTGGAGGATATGACCTAATCCATGTTAATGAAAATATACATCTTATGTTTGAAGGGACTTACTTGGTCTTTGACGGAAATGGTTCCCTCTTAAATGAATATCAGTTATTTAACGATGACAATCATTATGTAACCTCCGTTAGACAAATCGATGATGAGCATCTATATCTTTTTTATTCAGATTTTGCTGTACTAGTTACTTTAGATGGTGAAGTTATTTGGAAAAAGGAAATCTCAAGTAATGATGATGGGTACTGGAATGTATATGATATTTTAGAAGATATTTATCTATATTCTGGCTCTGATATTACGTCCTATGATAAAGATACCGGTAATCAGAACTGGCAGTACACGTTAAATGATGAAGGATATTTAGCTGCGCTCCTTGTTGATGAACCGAACGGAAAAGTCTACTACCAAACAAGACAGTTTGAGAGAATCCCAAATGGCGAGGAATATGATTTTAAATATTCAACCACAATCAGCGCCTTCAGTTTTTCTGATTCTCAACCATCGAATGCCGTATCAAAAGATAAGCCTTGGACGATTGAGTTTAATTCAAACATTGACAGAGAGTCAGTGAATGCCGAAACCATTTATATCGTTGACTCGAACGGTGAGAAAGTCAGCGGTCTTGAATACAAGGTAAACGAGAATAAAGTCGTCGTTCTTGCTCCTAAAGAAGGTTATACATCAAAGGAATCCTACAAACTTGTTATTACACAAGAAGTAAAATCTGTTTCTCAGAAAGAATTAAAAGAAATAGTAAAAAAAGAATTCACCATTAAATAAAAGCATCGCAAAAACTGACAAAAATCCCTTGTTCGTCTGGACAAGGGATTTTTCATTTTCTCTTATTGTACAGTAAATTCCATTAGTACGGTCGTTTTGATAGGGTTGTCTGCAGTATCCTTCAAATGGCCGGTAATCATTAATTGATAAGTACCCGCTTCGTACCCTTGTTGTGGTGC
Organism: Robertmurraya dakarensis; assembly: GCF_900156875.1. Taxonomy (GTDB): domain Bacteria; phylum Bacillota; class Bacilli; order Bacillales; family Cytobacillaceae; genus Robertmurraya; species Robertmurraya dakarensis. The sequence continues at coordinate 3,267,845 of NZ_LT707409.1, forward strand.
TTTCACGAAGATATGCTTCTTGTCCTCTGATACCTCTGTTTCTACCTCTATTAATTCTGTACGGTCTTTGACCACATAGATTGCTACAGATACAGAGTCACTATTGACTTCTTTGTTCAGTTCCACAGTCCACATTTTATCAGAAACGGAAGGTTCTAATTTGTGAATAACTTTCCCCCACTCCCCATCAGGATTTGGAAAGTCTATAATACTTGGAATCTCGTAATTCAAGAAAAATTGATCAGCAAGTACTTGATATCCTTCCTCATTTGGATGAATATCCTGAGGATTTGGCAAACAGGCAAGACTATTTGGATTAAAGGCAGATGAAACTTCAACAAAATGAATTCCTTCTAATTCTGCTACAGTTTTTATACTATAATTAAAATACTCTAAAGCTTGGATCAATTGAGCTCTTGTTAGTCCTTCTTCCATATATGGGAATGGGAAGTAATAGCCATACAAATAAATTTCAGCATCAGGGTTTATTGCTTTGACACCTTTGACAGCGACTGTTAGATTCACGGAAATGGAATGTAATAGTGCCATAATGGCTTCTTGATCAATATCAGAGGTAAAATCAACTGCTTGAAGAATATCGTTAGCCCCACTAATAATGGTTACTAGTTCCGCTTCCTGGATGGATTTCTGAACACCTTCCCGCTTTAATTTTTCCAATAACCCTACACTTGTTTCACCAGAAGCAGCGTGTTCTTTCGTAAATGAAGAAAGTACACCCGCTTCAGCCAGCTCTTCGCTAATCATATCCGTAAAGCCTTTGCCGATTGTTTTATACGGGGTCTGGCCAGTTGCCAACGAATCGCCTAGCGCTACGTAATCAATCTTACCTACCGCTGATGCCTGCGCATAAGGGGCGGGGGCAATCGTAAAAAAGAATGCAATGATAGCAGCCATTATAATGGAGTAAGCTTTTCTCATATTTCTCATCTCCTATCTCTTCTTGAAACATATAGAATTTTCAATCTATTAAACCTTTAAAACACCCCCTTGCGAAACTGCACCACTAATTGTAGCAAGATGCAATTTACAAACAAGGGGGCTAATTCTTAATTAGTAATATCGAATCCCATTTTAATTCCCTTAGTCAAGCCCTTTCCGCTTTCTGACTGAACATCATCACGAATGTAAAGAGTATACCTTTGTCCAGCTTCATAGCCTGAATCTGGAGCTGACACCAGCACTTTAGTTGGGTCACCTTCTAATAATGCTACACTAACCCCTTCTACCAAATAGCCGTCAGCATCGACAACAAAAAAATTATTATTATTAACATCTGAAGACGCTAAAGAATCGTTAAATTCTACTGTCCATTGATAGTGGGCATTAACAACTCGGCTGTTTTCCCAATCCGCCCATTCCCCAGAAAGGTCAGGCAAGGTTCCTTCACCTGGGTCAGGCACCGTAGACTGACCTCCTAAAGTAAAGGTTACTTCGAATGTTCCTTCTGCGTTTGGTAGAGTAATTGAAGGATGTGTTAAATCTAATACTTGTACCTTATATTCTTGGGTACCATTTTTAAATGTTAGAACACCTGGGACCTTTTCATTGTTATAACGGAGTGATTGAAGCTTATTTCCATAGCTGTCTGTCACTTCTAAGACTCCGTCGCGGCCACCGCCTAGACGAACTCTTTCCCCACCTATATAGGAGGACAGATTAAATTTCAAATCTGTTTTTAACTTATCGTCAATTGTCACTATTTGGTTACCAGACACAGAATAGACATCCGTTTCAAATTCATATGCCCACTCATTATCAACCACAACTTCGTACATAAAGAAATCATAATCGCCTATAGTGGTATAGAGATTATCGATATCTGTATCTCCCTGTACATGATAGCATGTATTTACATATTCAAAGTTACAAAGCGCAACCTCATTAACCACTACATTGCCAGAGATTTCATTATTGAATGTGATATTGGCTACATCATTCTCTGCAAACATGACCACATCATTAGCACTTGTAAAATTCAGTTCTTCGGTAAATAAATTGTAAGCATCATTGCCTTCCTCAACAGTTACCTGCATTCCATAAATTCCTTTAGGGACATGTACACTATCTCCTGCCGAAATATCATCAAAAGTCCCCGTTGCCATAGGTTCGTTATTCCCGTCTAGAGCAGTCAATACAATAGTTTCATATTGAGAAATAGATGTCTGTGCAGGAATATCAAAATTCACTTCCGTATAATCGTCTTCATTAATTGTAATAGGGACGATGTTTCCTCTATCACTCTGATCGATTTCGACTTTATACATCCAATTTCCTTGTTGGATATAGCCGATAAAAGGACCTTGTGCAGTCCAATCAATTCCATAAATTAATAGTGTATTTGTATCTTCATCATAGTCTGTGTCGACATCCATAAATTCATAGTAGTCTTCATCAAGGTATTGAAGCTCGTCCAATTCAGGATATTCACCTTGATTTATTTCCGGTAAGTCAATCGTAACATCGGCATTTGGTTCAACAACCCTAATCGTCGCCGTTGTTGTATACCCTTGGTATTCAGCAATTAATGTTGCAGAACCAAGAGATTCACCAAAAATTTCAGAATCATCTACAGTAAAGATAGATTCATTGGACGAATTAAAGTTTACATCATCAGGATCCAGAGAATCCGAGGAACCATCACTGTAGTAAACCTCCATATCTATTTCCCAAAATCCTAAGTCGCGCCCTTTTAAAACGGTATACTCTTCATTCTCGAAATCTATACGCTCGATTTCTAGATTCGTACTATTTTTTTGAAGAGTGATCGTGGTCTTGGCTCCTTCAACAGGAATAGGAAAACTAGGTGTTGCTGCCAAACTTGGTGCTGCTAATGTTAGCATTAACACTAAAGCAAAGAATAATGATAAAAACTTCCGCAAATCTAAACCCCTCCTATGTAAAAAATTCCATTTTCATCATAACATGGGGAGGAGATTTCTACTAGTAAATATTGATTCTAATTACCTATTAGATGGAATAATCTATTAACTATTGGATCACAAAACCCATCCTCACTTCTGATTTGCTGATCTCCCCATTTTTCGCTTTAAGCCCTTTTTCAATTTGCAGATAGTATACTTCTCCACTTTCATAACCCTCTTGGGGCGGTAGTACTTGTATAATCCGGTTGTCCTGCTCGTTTAAGAGAACTTTATTTTCTAGTTGTTTTCCATTAGAGTCTATTATTTTAAACCCGCTATGATTAAAGGCAGCCGAACCGAGGGGTTGCGACATTTTAATATTCCATATTTTTTTCGGAGATACATTCGTTCTTTCTGGAAAATAAGTTATCTCAGGATTCATTTCCTTAGCGTGATGGAGGGCTTTTTCCACATTCACTTTTCCATGACCTATTTCAGACTTCCCTGCACTGCCAGGCAATGCTTCTGAAGATCTAATCAGAATTTCTTCTACCTCCTGTACAGATAGGTGAGGATTTGTTGAAACCAGCAATGCAATCGCCTTTGAAATGAACGGGGCAGCCATACTGGTTCCAGACTTATAGGTGTAACCACCATCATTCCAAGAACTCCATATCTCTTTTCCCGGGGCAATAAAATCTAAGTTTTCACTGTACTGAGAGAACTCTGCAACCTCCTCTTCTGCGGTGTATGCTCCAACGGCATAAACTTCAGGGTAGTTTGCCGGATATTGAAGATTAGCGACTCCATTATTACCAGAAGCGGCAACCATGATAATTCCTTTTCTATAAGCCTGTTGAACCACATCTCTAACGAGGTGAATATCTGTTTCCATACCCAAGCTCATGTTAATAATATCCACCTCTTGTTCTATTGCATAATACATCCCCTTAAGGAAGGAATATACATCGCCTGTTCCACTTTTATCTAACATCTTTATCGGGATAATTTTGATATTCGGGTTATGATTTGCAATAATTCCAGCCACATGTGTACCATGGCCGTGTTCATCTTCAATGTCCCCATCACCTGTTGCGTCATACCCGCCTTGTATAGAATCCTTCAATAAAGGATGATCAACATCAATTCCTGTGTCGACAACTGCAACCTCAACTTTTTCTAGCATGGGGTCACGATGGGAAGGAAAGCTCATGGACTCATATCCCCAATACCTATTCGCTGTAGTTTGAGTAAGGAACAAAGTGGGATATCTTATAATGGGCGCAGGGACAACACGATTCTCTATTAGAGAAGAAACTCTTGAATCATCCTCAAGTTCATTCATTACATCTGTATCGACTTTGATTTTGTATAAGTTTTCATTGGGGATGCTATCCCTTACATGAAGCTGATATTCCTCTTTTAACTGTGAAAAATAAGAAGTTTTAAGGATATACTCTTTTTCTTCTGCAAAAGTGACAGACCCTTGAATGAAAAAAACAGTTATCATAAATAATAGTGCAATAAAATAATAATATTTCAGTCTCATAGATATCCCCCCTTTCTTTCAAAATGAATTTTGAAATTATCTTCAATAAGGTCATTGACTTTTTAAGTCTCGTACTTCAATTCGGACTATAACTTCACCACGCTCAAATAGTGGTTCAGATACATTCAACTCGAATATCTCGGTTCCTTCGTACCATACGGCACTATCATTCGGGATGATATCCTCTATATCTTCCGGTGTCAGACTTTCATGATCTGGTGAACGGCCAAATCTTTCGGTTAACAAGTTTTTTAACACCTGATACGTTTCTTTAACCGTCTTATTTGCAATTAAAGGGTCCTTTTCATCCCAATATTTTTCAAAATAGGTCAATGCATAAGCGTTATGACTAAAAGTGGCAAATATCATATTATAAACTTTCCCATTTTTATTGAAGTCGTAAGTTAAGGTTGTTTCATCTTCATTTACATAAATCTCGTCTGGTCTCCCTATTACGGCCTCAAACTCCTCAACTGTCATTCCCAAATATAGACAATCGGTGATTTTAGGTAATAGACCATTTTTCACACTAACTGTAGTAAATGGCATTTTCACTTCTTCTTTTAAGGACGCCCCACCTTTTGCCTTGATTCCGCTAGTCACATACAGAGTGAAGGTTTGATCAGACTGGTATCCATGTTGGGGTGCATGTACGGTGATTGTGGTATTGTCATCTGCAACCTCAACATCATTCGTTAGTTTTTGACCACTTGAATCTTCAATAAAGACATGAGCATTGCTGACAGTTTTAGCATCTAGTATCCTATTAAACTTAATCGTCCAATCATGATGAAGTGGAACATGATTTACCATCTCAAAATTCTTGTAATTCTCTGCTGCTGCATGGCTCCCCACTGAAGTTAAGAGAACAGCAAGACAAGCTAATACAAAACTAGACAGAATCATTCTTGTTTTCTTCATTGTGTACCTCCTAGAAGATATCATAGATGATGTATACTACTTAACCTATAGAACGAAAAAGGAAAGCTCATAAGAACTCTCCCTTTTATCAGGCTAAACATGGATTTAATTAACAGTAAACTCCATTTTTACCGAATTCTTTAAGTCTAGGCCTGTTTTCCCTGAAATCTCTTTTCCAATATATAGCATGTAAGTTTCTCCTGCTTTATATGGCTGAAGAGGGGTAATAACAACCGTCTTTGTAGCTGCTGAATAGCTAATGGCTGTTTCAACTAAGCCTTGTTCCCCGTTTATGACGACAATATCTAATTCAGATAGCGTCGTTTCATCAAGTTCACCACTGAATTTGATATTCCACTCTTTTGTTAAAGGTACATCATCCGCAGGTGCTTCTTCTATGACCTTATCATCATTCTCAATGGTCTCTTTTACCTTATCCTCAATTTGCATAATCGTTGCTGCTGCTTCTGCTACTGCATTATGCAATTCCATAACACGGTTGTAGCGTTCTGTTAACACAGCACTGTCTACGCCTTTTGCTGAAAGCTCATCTAACCTTTTGGCAACTGCATTTAATCGGTTTTGCAGAGCTTTGAATTTACCAGCATAACCTTGATTATTTTGCAGTTCTTTCTCAACATTTTCTACTTCTTCTTCGATTTCTTCATCTGTCAGCTCATCATCGTCGTCTGCTTCTTCTGATTCAGTTTCGTTTTCCTCTTCGAGAACTTCTTCTGTCTGTTCCCCGCTCTGATCATCATTTTGCTCGACGCCTTCTCCCTCTTCATTTGCTGCTTGTTCTGTGCTTTCCTCTTCCGTTTGGTCAGCTGATTCTCCTGGATCTTCTTCTACTGTTTCAGGATTTTCTTCTGTCAATTCTTCACTTAGATCTTCTTCAACGGTTTCTGTGGATTCCGCAAGGCTTTCTATTACGCCTTCCTCAGCTTTTTCGTCAACGGATTCTTCCACAGCTTCACTAGGAATTTGTCCTTCTACTGTTGTATCATCAGAAGCAGCTGGCTCGTCATTGAGCTCTTCAGTTGCTTCTTCCTCTATACCCTCATCGTTTTCTTCTTTTGACTCTTCCTGTTCTTCTAAACCTTCTTCCAGTGCATCTTCTGTTTCTTCCTCAATCTCTTCTACTGCATCTTCTTCAGCTTCTTCTGTATCATTTGACTCCGTGATCGAAGAAAGCTTGTCCGTATAGTGACTAATTTTGTCTTCAATCTTATCGAGCTGCTTATCAATAGACTTTAATTCCTGGGTCTGACCTTTGTTTTCTTTCTGTCCTTTTTCCTCAGCTTGGTTTTGTTTCTGGTTTTGGTTACCTTTTTCGTTCGCCGGCGGCTTATGCTCCTCTTTTGGAGCAGCCGAAACAGGACCGGATAAAATCATTCCCGTAGCAAGTACAGCAGCAACAACTGGTGTAATCTTTTTGTACATTCCCTTTTCCTCCTTGGTAGGGGCAGCTGGCTGGCATAGGTTTCCCCTTAGCCCCTTTAGCTTTGTGACATCAAATTTCTTTGATTGTACCCTATTTAATTTATCGGCTTTTGGGGTCATATTTTGATAGAAAAATAGTGACTTTTTATCAGTATTTTTTGAGCATCAAAGGATAATAGGAGAGCGGATGCTGTACCTCATCCACTCTCCTATTAATTGTCTACTGTATTTATTTTTCTATCGTAAATTTAAAAGTTACAGCTTCCTTTAAATAATCGCCTTTTGCAGACTGTAAATTTTTCTCTATTACCAGATAGTAAGTCTCACCTGCTATATATCCCCCTAGTGGAGGGTGTACTTTTATCGTTTGACTATCCCCGTGCTCGATGAACTGAATTCCTTTTTCACCAAAACGATTTAACACATATACATCCGCATCACCAAGATAACTGCTTAGATCTGTATTAAACTTTACATTCCAGACTTTATCAGAATCTACATTAGTCTGTTCACCAAAATGTTTATACCCTTCCATTGGGTAAGGTATTTCTTCAGGTCCTTTTTCTACCTCAATGGAAAAAGAGGTTGTTTTCCCTCTATAGCTTGCTACTATTGTTGTTGTTCCAGGATTTTTTGCCGTTATGATACCTTTACGAATCTCGGCAACTTCAGGATGATCTATGCTATACTCAGCTTCCATTGTTACATCCAGACGCATTCCATTACTTAGCTCGGCATAGAGAAGGAACGGAGATTCCTCTCCTGATTTTAATGGGCTTTTAGGAAGCATAGCCATCCCAATCCCGCTTATTTCTCGTAAGTACTCAATATCAGAAACCGTTACGATATAATCCTTTTCCTCTGAACGAGGGTAATCAACTACTGAATAACTCCAGCTTTTTGTGTACGTTTGGCCTGCAGCTTCTCGGATTAAATTTCCCAATTTTTCCTTATAATTGACATCATTTGTTACGTAACGGAATGAAAATTCATAATCCATTTTATCAAGATAGGCTGAAACGAGTTTGATCACTTCTTCGTCTGTTGAAGTTGTATACTCATCGTCTAGGAAATGCAAATCCAAACTCTTTGCTAACTCTTCATATCCTAAGGCAGATAGAACCTGTGCATAATCAGTTTGAGCTGTCGGATATAGCAGATCATGGCCATTTAATCCGCCTTCCTGCCAATGATGGTCATTAGCAATCATCTTATCCGGTACTAGATAGTAATTATAGACTGTACGTCCTTTTTCATCAGGAACAGGATCATCCCAAGTTGCGTCTAGATGGTACCACTTCCCGTCTAATTGCACTAGATTCCAAGCATGTCCGATGTCTCCAGCTGTTCCGCTAATAAGACGGACAGGTATATTTAACTCTTGCAGCATTTGATACACCAGCATCGCATACCCATTACACAACGTCGTTCCTTCCGTCAATGCAAAATACGGTGCATTCACACCCTGATTATATGACTCATCATATTCAACGTTTAATACGATATAATCATGAACCGCTTTTACCTTCTCATGCGTATTCATATCCTCTTTAATAATTTCATTTAAGATCTGCGGTATTCTCTTATCCACATAGGCCTTTTGTTCGGCTGTTTGATAGTAGCGTGCCGAAAAAGTAAGGGTCGCCCACTGACTTGACACATCCCCATAATAACTGAGTCCTCTATAGTCATAACTCAAATATTCATTTCTTAATAGCACCGTCTCCAGTGCTTCGTTAATTTTCCCTTTGAGATCAGTGGTATCACCTTCGTATGTAATCGTAAAAACTGTTTCCCTTTTTAGCAGGGCCTTTTCAATTTCCGCTGCTAACCCGTCAAGACTCTGACTCTGAAAACTAGGTGCAGCCTTAATACTTGAAGCCTGTATGGACGAGCTGCCGTCTGCCATATGATTTGTCCATTCAGCATGAATTTGATAGCTTTCTTCCGCATAGCCATGAATAGGCAAGACACAAAAGAACATAACCGCCCAAAGCCAAATATACCTTTTCATCATTAGGTCCTCGTTTCTAAATCTATTTTCCTATATTCTATCAAAACGTAAGAATGTTCATCTATGATAATATGATAAATTGATGTGAAAAACTGGTAGAAGATCCCCCCTAGTTGCCTCTCCCTCTACTAGTAGGAAAATAATCCCAAAACAACCAATACAAATTGAGTCAGTTATAGTAAAATATAGTAGTATTTATAAATTAATAGGAGGAAGGTCAGTGATTAGTAGAAAGTTTATAAACATTTTTTCATTGCTTTTCATCATATCATTAGCATGGTTTCTTTCCCCTCAAGAGGCTTTAGCGGAAACACGCAATAGTAAAGTTTGGCCCGCAAAAGAGATGAGCGTTGCTCCAAATAAAATTTGGACGATACGTTTTAATAGTGATCTCACTTCTGAAAAAGCATCGGATAGCATCATCGTAACGGATTCAGAGGGAAATGAAGTGAATGTAAAAATAACACAAGTGGATAGGAAGGCCATTAGCATAGAGCCGCCTATTGGAGGTTATTTTCCAGGGGAATTATATGATTTATCTATAAGCGACTCTTTGAAATCGAATAGCAACCAACCTCTTAGACAGCCTATTTCCATGAAATTTAAAATTGACCGCAATGAAACATTGGAAATGGAATTTAACAAACAAGTAATCGAAGTAGAAAATGAAAATGTCACGATGGAAGGTCCAGACACACTTACGATTAACAATACAGCGCTAGACGAGCCTTTAGTTAACGGTGATATTATTAAGCTGCCACCATCGGAAGAAAACCCCCTCGGGCTCGTAAAAAAGGTTATTTCCAAAAATGAAAATGAGAATACAACAACGATTGAAACGGTAACACCTGAAGTGAATGAAATCTTTAGTGATCTAGAAGTTTATCAAAAAGTACCTATTACCGCTGAACACATTTCGGATGTTCCTGAACAAATTTCAATAAGGAATGTGAAAATCCTACAATCCTCTTCAAAGGACTCCGTCAGAACGGACGCAACATTCGAACCTATTCCAAACATTAAGGCAAAGTGGGACAGCGGGATAGAGGTGGAATTTAATCACTTTCTTGTAAAAACCAAAAGTGGACTCCCCATTTATTTAGATGGGAAACTAATTTACAAAGCTCCAGTAGCTGAATTTGATCATAAATTAAAAAAAGGAAAATTAGAGCGCTTTAATGTTGAATTAATGACTGTAACGGAAGAACAATTAACTGTATCACTGGGAGTGCGCGGTGACTTCAGCTTGGAGGATATACATAAGCAGCTTAAAAGAGAAGATTTTGAAAGCACTGTTAAAGTCGGAAATGTGACAGTTCCGATTGGTTCAACTGGACTAGGCGCCGTTGTGGAGCTTGGATTCTTTCTCCAGGGTGATTTCAAGGGCGATGTGTTTGCTACTGTCAGCAGAAATACAGAGCTCACACTTGGAGCCATTGCAGAGAATGGAAATGTCACCCCTATTTTCAACTACGAACCCGACTTAGGATTTAAACTTGGCGGCAGAGGGGAAGCCAAAGTTGAAACTGGAGGGTACTTAAATGTATACCTGGTATTTGCTAATATCCTTCAAGGAGGCTTAAATAATCGAATTGGGTTGTACTCAGACCTGAAGTCACAGGCAGCTATTGGTACCCATGTAGAATATGATTTAGATGAAGGATTTGATCTTGACCCTTCGCTTGCATGTTACAAGTACGAACCAGGGAGTTTTATTGATAGCACCATCTTTGCAGAGATAGAGCTCGGCTGGTTTAATTATGAAGAGACGCTGCTTCAAGTAACCTTCTTTGAGGATAAAAATCCTTTTGATTCATATGTTCAAAATAACTGTAAAGAGCTAGAAAGCTTGTTTGTCTTAGAAGAAATGATCGTTGAACCGGGTGAGTTGAAGGAAGTATTTGTTGTAGGCCAATATTATGATCATTATGATTTACTTCAGAACTATGAGGATCTAAAGCAAAACGGCAAGTGGAAATATATTAAGTTAGAATCTAGTAACCCAGCTATTGTAAAAGTAGTAAATGGACGATACATTCAGGTTGACCCGAGAGCCGTTGATGGCGACCGTGCATCGATTAAGGTTACTTATCAAGAAGAAGATATTGTAAAAACAGAGGAAATCTCAATTGTCATTCATTCTGATATTCCAACGATCGAACAAATGAAAAAGATGGCAGAATCGATAGGGTATGATATTAGTCGGATTTTAATTAGTGGCTGGGAAGATAATGATGATTACTCTCAGGACGATTTCTCTACCCTTGAGGACGACTTAAAAGAAGTCGTAACAGAGGATTATATGTTCGGAACCTTAAAACCTTATTATGAACATGATATGTGTTACGCTTGTGATTCCGGGATGTTCCCTTTCTCTGTTGCAACAGACCTTCTGTTTGAAGTGTTAGAATCAAGCTCTGAGAAATTGGTGATTAAAACAGCAGAGCTAGGTAATGAGCTGAACTCAGGGGGACTTATAACATATACATTTAAGAAACAAAATGATAAATGGCTGCTAGATGACTACCGCTTTCAAGTATTTAGTGCAGTAAATAAACTGGGAGTCACTGCAGAACAAGCGGAACAATACTTAGAAAGCTACTACACCAATACTCGTTATTATAACTACAATGAAGTAAGTGCGGCCTTTGCTTATAGCGGTACCGAGACTTCTTATGATTGGTATACGGATAGCTACTATTTAAGAACCTACTATGTGTTAGAAGTGGATACAGACAAAGACCAATTTAAAGTGAAGTTCTACTCAGATGATGGCTTTTTCTATACAAATGAATTCTGGGAATTCAGTTCCTTAAGTACTGACCAAATAGAAAAAGAACAAGTCAACATTATAGAGTTATTACCAAACGGACAGCTTCTAGTTGAAAAAGATGGCCAGCAAATGAACGTTCATATAAATAATATCAAATTAGCTTCACAGGATGAACTGCGCGAGCTATTAACAAATGCAGAAAAAATAGAATTAGAGTTTGATATCATTCAACGCGATTCAAAAGGAAATCTGTTAGCCTATGTATACGCAGATGGAACGTTGGTCAATGAATGGCTCATTCAAAATGGATATGCACATCTTCATCATATCCATGCTAATACCCGCTATATGGAGCAGCTTGTTGAATCACAGAAAGAAGCCAAAGCATCAAAACTAGGATTATGGGAGAATAGTGAATATTCTTTTGATAGGTACTAATAGGAACCCCCCTTTAGAGAATCCAATGGGGATTCCTTATGAGGTGCAAAACGGTAAATCACATAAACACCACAACACAATTCAAAGAATATTGCACAATCAAATGGCTCAGAGATGCAAATATCTCTAAGCCTTTTTTATATTTTATTTTATTCAATAAAGCATCCACTACAAAGAGTTTGAAAAATAAGCGGAGAAAATTTCTCTTAAATAGGAAATAGTACTGAAAATAGTTTAAATAGCCGGAAATTTCGTCTATTGGCTCAAAAACCGTGAAAATGGGTAGTTTTGCTTTGCTTAACCGGAAAACCCTCCGCTTATTTTAAATATTATTGGTTGGTTACGTAATTAAGGATAAGACTTCTTATGTTACAAAAAAACAATAAACCAAGTGAACCTCATTATAATTAAACCGAACAATCTTTCATAATCCACGTACTGTACCACAAAAAGTCCACACACTTCCTGTGATTTACTTTGTGAAAGAGGAAATGATAAGTAATTATAATTATAAATCAATAGAGTATGAACAGTGAATTCAAGTGTGTTTTACACTGTTTGCATCTCATCTCTATAGTAAACTCCTATGTTTTCAGGATAAATCCGCACTGGCCTCCACCTCAAACCTAATCGAATGCAAACTATTTAATACCTGACCTGTTTCATCTTCTATAGTCGGATAAATGTAGAGCCAGTTGGTACTCCCGGGATCGTAAGGAATAGTTGGTGAAACCGTTACTTTGTGTTGATCAAATGATCGTTTAATAGAAGTAGGATGTGCTCTACCTGTTTCATCAAAAACCATGATACTATCTTTTGGAATTGAACTAACGGCTTTATTAAAAGAGATCGTCCATTCTTTATTTTTCGAAACAATCTTTTCTGTTGACATTTCGACACCACGTTGACGATTCAAAAATGGATCAATTTGAAAGACTCCTAACCCATAGTAAGGGTCCTTTCCTTTTATCCCTAAATCCAAGGTAGCTGCACTTACCTCATTCTCTTCCAAATACTTTGAAAAAGGCTGATGTGTTTTTGCGATAGCAAAGGCTGCAGAGGCATAGGCCGCCGCAAAGGATGTCCCATTGACTTCCATGAATTCCCCCTTCTCGTTCATAACTGAAATACGTTCTCCTGGCGCAGTAAAATCAACAAAATCATTATAATTCGAAAATGAGGAATGCTTGTATTGCTCATTAATGGAGCCAACAGAAACTACCTGTTCATATGAAGCTGGATAGTTGTAAAAACTTTTTCCGTCATTACCCGCAGCAGCAATAACCGTAATCCCCGCATCTGCAGCCTTTTGGATCGCTAATTGTTCCGCGGTATTAGGCGTGGGGCCAGAAAAGCTTAAGTTTATAATATCAACATCTACTTTTATACAATAATCGATGGCTCGGATAATATTACTTACCTCAAGACTTCCACTTTTATCACCAGCTTTTAGTGGAAGTACATAGATAGGTAATTGGTTTCGAACCTGTGTAATGACGCTTGTTACAATTGTCCCGTGTCCGTGATCGTCAATTGGAGCAATCTCCTCATCAAGAAAGTTTTTACCTTCTAGAATATACGGATCTTCTAACACTGGGGAAATACCGCTATCAATCACGGCGACTACAACGGGACGAGCAGGACGATATTGCCAACTCATCGATACATTCGTTTTTTCAATAAACCAGTTTTGGTGTATGGGATCGATGGACGCAATGGTTCGGGTGTCGTTTGCTATACCCTTCATGCTACCACTGGAAATAATTGTCATACCCAAAGATGATAAGTATTCTGCATTCGGATCAACTTCTACTCTATTACCTATTAAAATCGTTTCCTCAGCCAAAGCATATGTCGGCATACATAATAGTAAAAAAATCATAAAGCAGTAACGATACATGAGAGACTCCTTCGCATTATAAATACAAGTTATTGGATAAAAAATAGTATAATAGTAATAGTACCTCTACACTCAAAATGATAGAATAGTAGGGATAAATAAATAGGAGGGCAAAAATGAAATACTTACAGCTACACAAAATTATATTCTTCTTTGTCTTATTTGTATTAATATTTATTCCAAATGTTAATGCTGAAACGACAACAGAAACTTGGGATGCTGCAATTGATGTTCCATCTTATAAAGAATGGACCATCGTATTAAACTCTTATGTGAATCCCGATACCGTAAACAGCGACACAGTTTACATATTAGATTCTTCCAATACTAAAGTCAACACAGCCGTAACGCTGGGAGAAGCAGATAATATCATCGTTGTGGAGCCGCCTGCAGAAGGGTTTACCCCTGGTGCCATATATACCTTACATGTGACAGACGGTGTTCAAGATGATGAGGGTAACCCACTGAAAAATGCCGTGTCGAAATCATTTCTAATCGAAAGTGATTCCATTGCTGAAGTGACACTACAAGAAGAGGTTGTATCATTAGACCCTGAAGCCATTGTTGAAAATCTCGAGCCAGAAGTACTAGAGAGCGGTACAGCCAGTGAACCTATAACACTGACCCAAGAGAATGGGATGTCACTAAAAATAGGCGATATTATCATGATAGAGCCAAACGATGAATTTCCTGAAGGGTATGCACGTAAGATTGAATCGATTCAGGAAACAGACGGTGTCTATACAGCCGAAACATCTGTCCCTTATTTAGGGGATTTGATTTCTTCCATTAGCTTAAATGAATCGGTTGAAGTCACGGCAGAAGATATCGATCCCGCCTCATTAGGTCAAGGGGTAACGGTTAGTGATTTCCGTGAATATGACCGCAATGTTGCAGGCTTTGTAGAAGGATTGCAATATGTATTTGATAATTATCCTTTAGAATATAATCAACAAATTTTATTCCTAACAGGGAAAATTCAATTACGCAACCCGCGTATCGAGCCGAAGATGGAATGGAACGGAATTGTTCCTGAACTAGACGATGTTAAATTTGTTTTTAAAGCAACGATCGTAACACAACTATCTTTTTCAATTGAAGCATCAAAAAGTATAAAAACAATACCTTTTAAAGAAGTCGAAATTGATTTAGGTAAATTTTCAACACCTATTCCACAGCTGCCTGGTTTAACAGTAGGCGGACATGTAGGCGGAGTGGTGAAAGTTTCAGCCATTGGAGGATTTAATGCATCTATCACCAATTCAACCTACGCGGAAGTAGGATTTATTAAGAATAATAAAAACGTTCGAGCAGTTAGGGAATTTACGAATACGAATGATATTTCACACACCGGATCCGGTGGTGTCGAAGTAAAAGTTGGATTAAGAACAGGTTTGCATGCTGCCTATTTAACAGTAAGGGCCGTTGAATTAAATAACGACGTTGGACCATTTGGTAATTTTAAGTTCATTTGGGGAGAACTTGTAACGAGCAATGAAAAATTGAGCTGTCAAGCTGGTGAAATTGGTGTATTTAATGACTTATCCGTATATTTTCCACCATTAAAAGGCACATGGTTAAAATCAACATATACACTAAAAAGTTATAAATTACCATTATTATTTATCAATAATTGCAAAAGCGTACAATCAATTGAATTCAATGATCCCTCTATTGAGATTGTTAGCGGGGAAACAAGAAGTGTTAAGGTATTTAGTAAGGTGTTTGATTATAGTACAGGTTTTAATTCACCTATTTATGAAACGGTTACTAAGAATGTCAAGTATTCCGTTAGTGACCCGAGCGTATCCATTACATCAACAGGCAGGGTACGAGTAAACTCTTTACAAAGGGACAAAGAAGTCATCATTACAGCGACTTACACAAAGGATAATAAAACGTTTACAGATGACTTAATTGTTAAAGTGAAGAAGGACCCAGATTTGCCGAACTTCCCTTCAGGCAGTAATGTTATGCAAGATAAGTATGTAAATAGCTATATCATTACCAACAGTTTAACCAGAGGCAAATCAATCCGATTACCGATCCCGGGTGACTATGTTCGTTATGATGAAGATGGAAATGTCGATCATTTCATTCGAAATACGACAAATGTTTATCTTTCTAAGGGAGAAAAAGCGATTGTTTCCTTTAAAGAATCCGTTCCTTCCCTAACACATGATGAATTAACCATTGAACCATCTAACACCACTGCTCTTTTAAATGTGTATCAAGTGGATGAGGCCACAACCAAATTTACCAACACCCTGTCTCATACTTCAAAGTTAAAAGTCACAAGCGGTGAGTATGGTTATGTATTATATAATTCAGACGGATCTGTTGAACGATTTGACTATGTTGACAACAACCAAAATACCATTTATGTGCCAGCGAATGGCTATATCATCATTACCAGTGAAAAAAATAAACTTTTAAATATTTATGCGGCTGCGAGCAGCTTTACATTTGAGGAATACGGTGAAAAGGCTTTAGAAATGTATGAACTGCCCCTTAATCAAACGGTCGTGATTACCAGTGAAAAGCCAAACAATGAAAGATTTAAAGTTAGCGGAACAGGAACATTTGACTTTGTAGAATATGAGGATAAATCAATTGAAAAAGTTGATGTGTTTGACAAAGATCTATCTAATTATTCTTGGGATCGTACTTATACAATATCACCAAATGGTTCTTTCATTATGACGAATCGTACTGGAAAAGTGAAACGAATCTACAGCCCCTATAAAACGTTTCACTTTGAGGCCAGCAGCCAAGAGGCTTTAGAAGAATTTTCCATCGAAAAGGGCGAATCCTTTAAAGCGGATAACCTTACTCAGCGTACACAATACGTAAAGGTAACTGGCAACACGCGGGGTTACTATGATTATGTAGATTATAATAGTTTTACTAACCATCATATCGATAGTTTTGAAAAGGATTCTGTGATTTACTCATGGGACAAATCACATAGTATTGGAAACGGAGGCTCCCTCATTTTAACAAATGCGAATAGTGATAGTGTAATAGCCTATGCACCTTCAAGTTTATTTAAGTTTAGTTCTCATGATGAAAAGGCCTTAGATGAGCACACCATTGCACCTAAGGAAACCTTATCAACAGCTAACATAACAAGCAGAACACAGTATTTAAAAATAGTAGGCGGTCAAGACCTTATGTATGACTATGTAAGATACTCAGATAAAGAGGCTGGGAATATTAGAAGTTTTGAATATAATAGAACAGCTTATTCATGGGATCAGTCCTACTCAGTTTCTTCAGGCGGTACTTTTGATTTAACAAACTCTGGCGCTAAAAATATAACTGTATATTCACCTGCGAATGAGTTTGCCTATACAGAATCGTCATCACCAATTTTACAAGTCAGAAAGCTTACTAGTGGACAAAGCATCACCATTCATAACTTGACGGAACGTTCGCAATCGATAAAGCTAACAGGAGACGGAATGTACGACTATATTAGGTATAGTAACTACGAAGAGGGTACGGTATCTGGAGAGGAACAGAATAAAACTCTTTCCTCATGGGACCAAACCGTTTCAGTCTCTAAACCAGGAGCGTTAACCATAACAAATTCCGGGGACGGGGAAATTATTGTGTATACACCCGTGGGAGTTACGGTCATCCGGTAGCCACGATTACGATTTCAAAAGTTGAACATATCAGATACTTTAACAGAGGAGCAATTTAAACCCAACGGAAAAAGCGGAGGACATATGTCTACCGCTTTTTCCAATATCTAACCTATTCAAAATAACAAAATCGTTGTCTTGTTGAAACAAATCATGCAAGGATTAATCTTCTTACCTACTGACGCTAGAAAAAGCATAAACGTTATCATATTGAGGATCTATGATCATCCTGCCATTCTTATCAATAAATCCCCACTTATATTCATCATTTTCATCTTTTACCGCAACAGCAGCAAGGCCCTCTCTAAAAATGGTTACTCCGTAATACTCTTGATCTATGACCATTTTTCCAGTTTGATCAATAAAACCCCATTTATAATCGGAATTATGATCGATTACCGCAACCGGTGCTAAGCCCTCATTAAAGTCTCCCACTCCATAAAACTGAAGATCAATCACCATGTCACCAGCTCGGTTAACAAAACCCCAACCATCCTTATTCGCAACACGTGCTAACCCTTCACTAAATCCACCAACTCCAGTATATTGAAGCTCCCCTACAATTTCACCGCTCTGGTCTATGAAACCACAATACCACTCTTGACCATCATAAACACCTACAGCGGCTAGACCTTCACTAAAGTCCCCTACTTCGTTATACTTAATCTCTCTCACGATTTTGCCTGATTTGTCAATAAATCCCCATAACCGTGTCTCATCATACTGATCCATTGCAACCGCTGCTAATCCTTCTTTAAACTCCCTGACATAATTAAACTGATGCTCAATCATTAACTTACCGGTTCGATCAATGAATCCGAACTTCCGATTCCAGTTGTTCTTATCATATATAGCAACCGCTGCGAGACCTTCACTAAACGTACTCGTTTCATAGAACGTACGTTCAATTACAACATTTCCCGTTTTATCAATAAATCCTGCATGCCATCCATCCTTATCGTATGTAGCAACAGGCGCTAGACCATCCTTAAATTCCCCACCAATACCATATGGTGAATTGAATGCAGGATCGATCACCATTTTACCAGACTGATCAATGAACCCCCACTTCCTATGAACACTATAGTCATTTGTTTCATTTATAGCAACTGCTGCGAGACCTTCACTAAAATCACCGACATCATAGAATAGAGGTGCACTAACAATTCCGTCTTTGTCAATGAATCCCCACTTACGTGTCCAATCATCTTCATCTACAGCAACAGCCGCAAACCCCTCACTAAATTCCTTCACTTCATCAAATTGAGGTTCAATGATCATCTCACCCGTTCTATCAATAAGTCCCCATTTTCCATCTATCTGGACTAATGCTCGACTTTCATCATTGGTAGGACTGGTCGTAAACTTCATTTTTATAGGCTGTTTCAGTTCAATACCTGTGATGGATTTAACACCCGACTCTATGTATAAAACATATTGTTCATCTGCTTTATACCCATCTTCTGGAGCCTTCACCATAATGGTTTTTTTATCAGTTCCTAAGGATACTGTATTTCCTGCAACTTTTTCCCCATTATGATGAACATAGAGATTTTCGTTGTTAATGGTATCCCTGTCTAGTTCTTTGTTGAATTTAATCGTCCAATTGTGCTTTATACTAACATTTGTTTTATCCGGCCAGATCTGATATTCCGCAGCTTGGGCTGAGCCCATGCTAGCGCTGATAAGGAACAATAAAGCTACTAGTACTGAAATGAAAATTTTTCCTCTTTGCATAATACAACTCCTCTTTTCATAGTTTCATAGACTATTTTACCATAATAATAGGTATATTTTACCTTTTAATAAGATAATAATCACCACCACACAAACTACGCTTTTTGAAAAAGTTTAACATTTGTGCTCATACACCAAAAAAAAGAGACATGCTTCATTCATGTCCCAAAAAAGGTCAATAAAGTTAATTATTGGGCAGCCTTGTTCCATCCCAATACCCCCAATTGATTCCACTACTAATTTTAAATTTCCCATCAAAGCTCGATCTATCATCTGACATCGTGAAGACGATATCACGTACGACCATTCATTTTCATAATATGTCCCCGTTAAGGTACCCTTTTTTGAATATTCATTACATTATACCTAATCAATAGTATGATAATGGGGGGATGTCAATGTATAGAGTTTGAACAATTATTGCAACTCTACCAAAATTTAAATCTTAAAAGTGATATCCATACTAAAAAAACTGGTAGTTGAGTGGTTCATTGATAGCATTCGAGGAGGAAATTATAGAAGAACTAGCTTTATCAGGATCGTATAAAAAAATAGAATATCGTGGTAACTGTAATACTCTAATTTAAGAAAGACTTAGTGAAAATATGCCTGGACTTTTTTCTATATAGAATAAAAAGATGCATGAACCAAGTAAATTCATGCATCTTCCACATTTTGTATTGGAAATGAATTATTTAGCTGACACAACGGCATTTAATAATTCTTCTTTAGTATAACTTTTATCAGGGATATTCACATTAAGAAATAATTTATACTCTTCATAATAGGTTAAAGCTATTGCTTCCTTTCCTTCAACCTGCAAGTTTAGTGTTGATGTTTCTGTTGCGCCTACCTCGTTTGCTTTTTCTAAAGGAATTTTAACGCTAAATACCCCGGGCAGCACATCTAAAACTTTAGCATTAAGGTCATTAGCTGTTTTTTTACTTTCATTTGAAGCTTCTTTTTTTTCATTAACAGAACTATTAATCGTCATTTCCTCAACAACCTTTCCATCTTTTGTAGCCTGTACACTTACTACTTTATCCTTATATTCTTTTTTTAGTTCCTTTGAAAACTTCTCTACTAGATTCTTTGCATCTTCATTACTAACTTTTTTGTCTAAGACAATCTTTCCAATGGCCTTGTCCTCTTCCTCATAAACTTGACCATCAATAACACCATCTTCTTCTTTTATCTTCTTCTCTAATTGGATACTTTTCTCATTTACGTTTAATTCTTTTTCTGATTGTTGATTTTCTTCTACTGTTTTATTGGCCTTTTCTGTTTCCTTATCATTAGAGCAGCCAGAGACCAATAGCAAAACAGAAAAAATACATACTAACATCTTTTTATCCATTTGCTTTCCCCCAAAACGTTCTCGTCTTTCGTATTATACCATGCGCACTAATTTATATAAATGGTAAAAGGGACGTCCTGACAAAAACTATCCTATCCAAATTATGTAAGCATTTGTATTCTTCGCGATTGTAGTTCCCTTTGCATTGTGAGCTTTCTACATCATACCCTCTGAGGTTTATAAAAACTATAACGTTTATTCTCTTAGTTGATGCTAATTCCACATCCGGAAATAGTCCGGTAATCTCTTGAGCGGAAGAGAGGTACCCACCACTATTTTCTCTTAGTCAAGTATAAATGCATCAGTACCAAGCAATGACTTTATAGCTGTTTTGCTGAATCGAAGACAAAATAAAAGCGCCCGCCTAACATTTTTACTTCAGTATTCTGCAGGGCAATCTTTTCACTCCATTATTTTTGCATTGGTTGCTCAGTTCGATGCTTAAAAGAAGATTCGCGTAACAATTGTACCCGCCTCCACTAATAAAAGAAACAGCCGTTAGAAGGGCCCCCAGCCAAGCTCTTATATTATCGCATTGGTAGATCTCTTAAATTCCTTTGTCAAATAATTTTAAAAAAATTTAGTTAACCCTAAATCTAATAAAATAAAAAGAAACGAAGAAGCTCAACTCTCGAGCCACTCCGCCTATTTTTTTTCGATTCCTTTTTTTACTAATTTTCAATACTAAATTCCATTTTGACGTTTTCCTTCAAAACTTCTCCACTTTTTGATTTGATATCTTTTATCCAAAGTGTATAATTTTCACCTTTTATATAAGGTTTTACTGGATTTAAAGCTATAAAGCTATCATCCACGCTCGGATCGACTATATATAGCAAAGGAACAACATCCCCATATTTATACGTCACATAAATATTTTGTTCTTTGATGGTGCTCAAATCTAAAGATAAATTAAACGTTACCGTCCATTCCTTCGTAAGGGACACATCCACTTGTTTTTCCCACTCTGTAAAATGATTTGGGGAAGAAGGTGAAAACACATAGAATTGATATGCCGTATCCTCTGAATCCCCGTAGCTCGGGCGCTGTATTTGAATATAGTACTTTCCTGCTGTGAGACCTATTTCTAGAGTGGAGTAACCCGTAACGTATTCCGACTTATCTGTATAGAATCTTTCCAGTTCTTTGTCTGTTGAATCCCTTAAAATCACAGTCCATTGTTTTTCGGGGATATTCGGCATACTAAAAGTAATATTTTCGCTTTTATTCAATTCAAAGGTATAATAATCATTGTCACCAGTACTATTCAGGACACCTTGATAGGCTTGATTTAAAGCGATTGATGTTGCTGATAATGCTGTGTTATTTAATTCTTTTTCAAAAAAGTCACTCTCTTCATACTCTAAAGAAAACGTATAAGCAGTATCTTCTGAATCTCCATAACTAGGACGCTGTATTTGAATATAGTACTTCCCTTTGGCAAACCCGTCTCCATCTTTGATTGCCCTGTAGTGTATTCAGACTTTTCCGTGTAATGATAATCTATTTCTTCCCCTTTAGAATTTCTTAATAAGATAAGTCATACCATTGTTTATTTGGTATATTCGGGAGAGTAAATGTTACACTTACCTGGTTTTTCTAAGTTAAAGGTATAGTAATCATGATCACTAGTTGAGTTCAGAACACCATGGTAGTCATTATTACATAAATCTCTGTAGCCGATTGAGCAGTATCATTCGGCTCTTGTTCATAGTAGTTACTTTGTTCATAATTTAACGAAAATGAATAAGGTTTTTCTTCAGAATTTCCATAACTAGGTCGATAGATTTGTATATAATATTTTCCTGCTTGCAAACCTGTCTCCATCTCTGAAACACCTGTTGTGTACTCGGACTTATCTGTATAAAGAATATCTAATTCCTTCCCAGATGAACTTATCATTTGTTCGGCCCATTGCTTATTCGGCACGTTTGGAATACTCACTTTAATATTCCCGGGTTTAGTGAGAGTGATAATCCTTATCGGAAGTTGCACTCAAAATTCCACCGTATTCATTATTAACATTAACGGATATTTCCGTAGCCTGATCAATCTGGTCATTTGACTCCATTTCGCTAGACATAGCGTAAATGCTTTCTAATTGAATACATAATCCAAATAGAAAGCCAGCAAAAACAAAAACCTTTTCATATTTACCCTCATTGTTTACTCCTATCAATCTGAATTCGTTTCTCCCTATTACTTAGCCAAACATCCTTATTACTTTTCATCAAGGAAGCAGATATAAAGCTGCACTGGTAATCACATCATCATTTTCTATATTAAGCCGCAATTTTCCTGAATATTTATTAGCTTCCCAGTTACTATAGTAGCCTAATTGATCATGACCAGATTCTATTGGCTCTTCATCTAGAAACAGGCTAATTTTACTCTGTAGATCCTGATGTAAGGCATCTAATTGATCATCAGGATAACGCATATGGTGATCAAACATATAATATACATCTGTTAAATTCCCTGCATCATCGTAATGAACCCATAAATCTGTCTCATAGCCAAACAAGCCATCTACATCAATGCTCATATAACCCCATTCAGGATAATCTTCTACTTCTTTACCTAATAACGAAATTAATTCAGCCTTCTTTAAGGACCAACTAAATTCAGGAATAAAGATTTCCCCTACTGACTTATTTTCAGTTGATGGTTGTTCTAAAATATTAAACTTCATTTTAACATGTTGACTAAGTTTCTTTTGATCTGTTGACATTACGTTTCCAATGTATAAAGTGTATGTGCCGCCAACCTCATACCCGTTCTCGGGTGCACTAACGATAATGGATTTGAGGCTTTCATCTAAAGTAACAGTGGTTTTAATTAGTCCGTTCTCACCCATTACATATATATTGTCGCTATTTACCGTAGCCTCATCTATTTCTCTATTAAATTCAATCGTCCACTGTTTATTAACATCGCTCGTAGACTTCTCTTCCCAGATTTTCATAACTTCAGAATCTGGTTCACCTAAATGCTCAGCATCTAGCATATATAAGCCATTGTCAGATCCAAAATAAAGATTCTGATCTCCATCCAATGTAAAGCTTCGAGGGCTGTTGGCAAGATCATATATACTAAGTTTTGCACCACTACTTAAATCATAAGTATGAATAGCAAACTCATTATTCAAATAATCACTAAGCGCCATATATCCTATTTGATTAGAAGGAATAAAATCACTAATGTATTCTTCTACGTCAATCGTATATTCCGTTTCTCCGTTGCTATTGATTTTTATAAGCTCATTATCGGTTCCTACATACAGATATTGTTCTGCTGGATAAATATCAATATAATAATAGCTATATTCCTTATCTGGAACATCTACGTGATAATCCCATGCTTGTTCACCATTTAAAGTCACTGCGTGGAGAGTTGGCTTTCCCTCTTCATTTGATGACTGGTATATGAGGTAATCTGCATTTCCACCATTTAAATGGTATAAATAATAACCAGAAGCGTCCTTCGTCCAAACCTCTTCCCCATACAAATCTAGAGAAAATAGGGCTCTGCTGCTTTTTGCATAAATTTTGTCTTCCAACACGATTGTATTAATATAAGGCTCATACTCCTCAGCTTCACCTGGAGCAGCGTATTTCCAATTTAACTCACCATTAGTTGAGTAGTTTAGTAGATCCGGACCTGCACTGACTAAGAGAGTAGAGTTGTTTAAAAGCTCTAATTTTGCTTGTCCCGAAACACGATGTTCCCACTCGAGTTCCCCATTTTCGTTTACAGCATAGACATTGGTTTCACCGTATGGTCCAATATAGTCGGTCCAGTTAAACTCACTAAAGTATATTGTTCCGTCAGCCCCTTCTACTGGAGTGGTTGCAGCTCCCTTTTCCACAGGATATCTCCACTTCTCATCCCCATTTCTATCTAGGGCGACGGCATACCCCACAGCACCTAAATAAATCGTACCATCGACACTAAACGCCGGTTTCACCCATGGTACATAAAAGTCGTATTTCTTACTCCACTTAATAGACCTGTCTTTGTTGAAAGCTACAATTTCCGTTTCCTCAAAGTTCCGTCCACCTATTATCACTAGTCTTAATTCACCATTGTCAGTAACAATATCAGCAATAGAGCAATTTTCACACGCCTCATAAATAGGAGTTTCTAGAACCCCCTCCTTGCTATTAGCAAAAGATTGTTGGGAAGAAAATAGCATAAATAGAGCCATAATAATCCCCGTTAACACAAAATGATGTTTCTTTCTCCGTATTTCCATGTTATGCCCCTTTCTATATAAAATTGTCCCCCAGATTTTGACGTGATTAGGCTTATCCTCCTAGGAACATATGGAAATTATAATATATTTTGTATTGTCGGACAATTCATGGTTCTTCGTGCTTATGATCTGCGGCTTATTCCACTTCACTCTATAGATAAATGTTTCCGTCTATGACCCTATTAGGAAAGGAATCCTTCTTTTGAGGTGATAAATGCTTTATAAGAAGGGAGAAATCAGGGGAGCGGGGAGATATAAGAGGTTTCAAACCAGAAGAATAATATTAATCAATCGTTTGAACAAATGGAGAACATCCAACAAAGCCGACTGACTTTACTTTCCGTTTACATCCTGGAGTTAGTAATGTTAACATAAGCTGAAATGTTGCTGTTTTCGGAGCACCCAAAAATTTCTTTTTGAGCACTCCTTCTCTATAAGTCTAGCTTTTTTAAACTAAGAATCCTACTGAATAGTAAATTTAATGGAGACAGCTTCTTTTAATTCTTTTCCTTCTTCTGAGCGGATAGAATTCCCTACAAGAAGATAATACGTCTTTCCTGTCTCATAGAGCGTGTCAGACGGAGATACCAACACAGATTTACCGTCATCTGTTATATCAAATTCGACCTTGACGACCTCTCCGTTTTGATCCAAAACACGAATAGCTTGACTATTTACTGTTTCATCTAGTAATTGGTCATTAAACTCTATTTTCCATGTTTTATCGGCAGCGATATTTGTTCGCGTTCCTTTATCTTTATATCCTTCTAGAGGGTATTTGATTTCATCGCTAACATTGAGAGGATTGGCAATAAAGCCCCATTTTCCGTGAACATAAACAAATGCTAGACCTTCATTGTAATCCACTGAAACAGCATCAAATTTTGGTTGGATCGCAAATTGCTGATTCTCTTCAGCGTGAACAGCAGAAGGCGTTCCAAACATCAGAAAAAACACGAAAAACAAGCTAACTATCTTTTTCATACAATACCTCCCTTTCTTAGATTTAAACGGCACACCCTACAGAAGACCTATTTCAAAATGAACAAAAAATTGGTTTTAATTTCCTAGGATAATATTCCCGTTAAATCTATCATAATTTTATTATTTTGTCTTTATTTAATGGACAGAACACTGATAGGCACCATTAACAAGTGCCCTCATACATCCAATTTTCTATTTCTCTATCATGCACAAATTTTGTAGTTACAAAATAAGCTTGAACAATCACTAATTTGACTATTCTCACTCTAGTCTTAACAGCTATTAATGGTTTGCTGGGAATAATTAAAAGCTCCTTAACTTCCTGTCTGCCACGAGACTAACGGATTAATTTATACATTGACTTAAAAATGGAAGGGAGTGATTAGAGGCGTTATCATTGGGATTGTGAGTAGTTAGTGGAAAAAGTTTCCATTGAACCTTTTGAACCTATTTTCTACGTTTTTCATAAAAAAATAGAGCCTAAACTGTGAAAACGAAGACTCCAATTTAATAGAATTCTGTAAATGCTATCCCCTCTATTATCCTGCCCTAATAGTGCACCTTTATAGGCCTATTCTTCTAGTATAACATCTACTATAATGGTATAATTTTCATATTAATCTATAAACTGACACAGGAAGGAAGGAAATATGAAGGTGAAGAAACTACTAGCATTGTTATTGCTTATTCTATGTATCTATTCTTTTCCGACTGAAGGACAAGCAAATGGGGAGGAATTCAAATGGTCTGCTAAGGTTGGGGTAGATTCTTTCAAAACGTGGAATATTAAATTTAATACCACCGTTGATGAAGATTCCATTAATGCTGGAGCCATTTATGTTGAAGATGAAAATGGAAATAAGGTTTCAACACAATTGGTCTATTCAGGAAATGAGGTAAAGGTGTTACCTCCACAAAAGGGATACGAAAAAGGGCAATCCTATCTTTTACATATTGATCAATCAATAGAATCATTATCTTCCAACCAACTAAAGCAAGGCGTGAACATGCCTTTTATTGTTGAAAGAGACCCTATTGAAATATACGAATTTGAAGATGAGGTTAAAGAGATAGCCAGCCAGGAACTGAATATGACTGAAAATGGATCAGTTGAATTTCAAGGGAACCAGGACGTCCAAGTAGGGGATATCGTTGTTAGTCCCACAGATGAGAACAATCCTTTTGGTGTAGCAAAAAAAATTACCACTCTATCTCAGGATGGTAAAACGGCTTCTACAACTGACGTTGAATTCACCGAGGTTTTTAAAGAGTTAAATATCTACAAATCTATTAATCTCAAGGAGGAAAATCTAGAGGCTGCCTCTTTGCCAGAAAACATTAGTGTGAGAAAAGTGAATATGAAAGAACTTGCACCCAATAGTGATTTCTTAGATACGTTTACCATCGCAAATTATCGCGACTATACGATTGGAGATGTATTAGAGTTTAAGTTAGATGCCCTTAAGCTTGAAGTAGACGGTCTGTATGTAAAAGTAGATGGTGTTGTAAGAATGTTTTATCCCAATGCCATCGTTGATATTGATTATGGTCTAATGAAAGGCTTAAAACGATTTAACATAAAAGCAGAATACCAGACATCATCCAAGGTAACTGTAACCATTATTGGAGGTGACCTAAAAAAAGACGTCACTCCAGAACAATTGAAAAAACTTGCGATGAGGACGTTAGATTTTGACTTACCTCTTGGAAAATTTATTATTCCAATCAACCCAGCCCTGTTTTTAGAATTAAATGTACAGCTTAATGCTGAAGCAAAAGTGAATGCAGAAATAGGGACAACTTTTGAATTGGAAACAGAAGGAGAGCTTGGAGTTGCCATTATAGACGGGGACTTAGACGTAATTCATGATCCTAAAAAATTCACTCCCTCATCCGCTCTTCATGGAAGTGGAACCATTCGAGCAGAACTTGGTCCTGAGGCATCCTTTATGCTTAAAGCCTTAGGCGGAGCAATAGGTGGTGGATTTGGCGGTGAAGGCGGAGTCTATGCTGATGGTACGCTGTTTGTAGCTGCGGCTAGAGTAATAGAGGACGGAGAAACAGCTGCAACCGATGGGTGTATAAGAATGGAGCTTGGTGCCTATTTAGAAGCAAATGCCCAAATCCATATCGCCCTTCAGGATCCTATCAAAATAACATTGGCTAAGAAGGTTTTCCCTTATAAGCCAGGATCCTATAACAATTGTGATGTATTAAAAGCCATTACTATTTCGACAGATTCACAAGGTACCTCTCCTATACTCGAACCAGGGGACAGTGAACAATTACTCGTAATTGCTGAAATTAATGACATGTTTGAATCGACTTCCATGTTTAAAGATGTGACAGATCCACATTCTTTATCAGATAAGGAAGTGATCACTTATCTTTCTAGCCACCCCGAAATCGTTACGATATCTAAGGATGGGAAAATTTCTGTTCCACGTGATCTACCAAGAGGTGGTGACTCTCTAGAAGTTACGATTGAAGCCAACTATTCAAGACAAGACGAAAGAGAAGATGCAGAAAATAAAACTGAAAAATTAACAATAGAAGTCAAAAATTTAAACCTTGCTGCTCTAGGCTATGAATCGAATCCTGGTCAGGATCACAAATCCATTATTGTTGATGCATCGATTGATCCAACTACTAGCGGATGGATACCAACTAATCTGCATGTAACAAAAGACGCAGTCATTCAAATTAAAGCCACTGGAGCTGGAAATTATGCATCATTTACAAACCCTAGAAATCCCGACGGGTTTGAATTAATTAATAATGAGATTAGTGAACAATTTAAGATGGATGATGGCGCAGTCCTTCCAACTGCTCGAATTGGTACACTGATTGGTATCATCGAAACAGATGATGGACAAATTTCTGAGCCATTCGCTCTAGGGAGTGACGTTTCCATTCTTGCTCCTATCAGTGGAGAATTAAAATTAGCGTACAACGATACGCCCAATGGGTATTACGATAACAGTGGTGAATATGAAGTTCGTGTAGCTCTGAACGAACAAGGACCAACCGCAGATCTACCAATTCCAATAGAGGACTTTGAAGTGACTGGGGACGCCACTTTTTATCAAGATACAAATGAATTTGTGTTAACAGAAGCTAATAATTGGAAATTAGGAACGGTTTGGTATGAAAAGCCTTTGACCCTGCCATTTACAGCTTCATTCTCTTATTTATCTGGAGGAGGCAGCGGAGCAGATGGGCTCGTCTTTATGTTCTTAAAGGAACGAAGCGCAGGTTCATCAGGAGGCTACCTTGGATTTAATGGTGGAAAAGGATACGGTATCGAATTTGATAGCTATTCAAACTTCGCAGACCCAAGTGCAAATCATATTGCACTAATTAAGGACCATACCGAAAATCATCTGGAATTTGCAAACACACCAATAACCGAAGATAATGCTTGGCATGATGTAAAGGTTGAAGCAACTAAATCAGGAATTACTGTATATGTTGATGGAGAAGTTGTTTTAACACACGAAGTTGAAGTTGAATTTGACGAAACATTTACAAATGCAGGATTTTCGGCTTCTACTGGAACGTATAATAATAGACATGTAATTAAGAATATTAGTTTTACAACTGGAGAATAACTAGCGAAGGGGCTGTCTGATAAGTCCCTAAAATAAAGCAATTGGAGAAAAACAGCACGTTTTTCTCCAATTGCTTTTGTATTATATGGATCATTCCCTGAAAGTAGCTGGCGGATGCCGGCTACTTTCAGTATATTGTGGGCTAATGCCACAATTCCAAACTCCACATGGACCTTATCAAGCCCCGTAGGGAAAACCTACGGAACGACCGATTGCCCTTGATGTGACCGAACACACTTTCTACCTCAATTTTACGTTGAGCGTAGATAGCTGCCTTTTCCTCACATTTAAGGGCTGTTTTTGCCTTCGCTTTCATTTCTTCAAAGATCGTATTCCAGTGAACCTGACGGTTCCCCTTCGCCTTTGTACATTTTGCTTTTAGTGGACAATCCGTACAGTCTTCGCATTCATAGATTTTAAAGCTTTGTTCATAACCAGATCGATTCTTCTTGTTTTGATATTTTCTAAAAGTTACTTTCCTTCCATTCGGGCAAATAAAATAATCGTCTTGTTCACGGTATGTCCAGTTTTTTGCATTTTTGATATCGTTTTTATATTTACGTGTCTTTTCTTGTATGTATGATCCATAAGGGATTAGAAAGTCAAACTTTGGCTCTTTCTCATCGCCAACCGCATAAACATAATTTTCTTCGCTTCCATATCCAGCATCGGCAATAACAGTTTTAGGCATTGGTAAAGAAGTAGACGACAGTTTCTCCGAATGTGGGATAAAACAACGAGTGTCAGTTGGACGTTGATGAATCGTGTAAAACAGAATAAACTGGTTTTCCGTTCCCATCTGTACGTTATATCCTGCTTTTAGTTGACCATTTTTCATATGATCCTCCTTCATGCGCATGAAGGTGGCGTCTTTGTCCGTTTTAGAATAGCT
>NZ_LT707409.1:3302004-3304111 GCF_900156875.1 Robertmurraya dakarensis
CCTTTGTACATTTTGCTTTTAGTGGACAATCCGTACAGTCTTCGCATTCATATATTTTAAAGCTCTGTTCATAACCAGATCGATTCTTCTTGTTTTGATATTTTCTAAAAGTTACTTTCCTTCCATTCGGGCAAATAAAATAATCGTCTTGTTCACGGTATGTCCAGTTTTTTGCATTTTTGATATCGTTTTTATATTTACGTGTCTTTTCTTGTATGTATGATCCATAAGGGATTAGAAAGTCAAACTTTGGCTCTTTCTCATCGCCAACCGCATAAACATAATTTTCTTCGCTTCCATATCCAGCATCGGCAATAACAGTTTTAGGCATTGGTAAAGAAGTAGACGACAGTTTCTCCGAATGTGGGATAAAACAACGAGTGTCAGTTGGACGTTGATGAATCGTGTAAAACAGAATAAACTGGTTTTCCGTTCCCATCTGTACGTTATATCCTGCTTTTAGTTGACCATTTTTCATATGATCCTCCTTCATGCGCATGAAGGTGGCGTCTTTGTCCGTTTTAGAATAGCTTTTACGATCACCGAAGATTTGGTTCTGTTCTTTATATTTAGCCAGTCTAGGTAAGAAGTTTTCGCGGATCAACTTCACGGTTTTCTTTAATTGACTACGTTCTTTTCATTTCACTTTACGAATATTTGTTTCGGGTTCCTTTTCAATGTCTTCAGTTAATGCTTCTATCTTTTCTTCTAGTTCTGTCGCAGCAGTTTCTAAATCTGATTCGGAGACTTCTGTTTTTTGTTTATCATCCTTTGGTTCATTCCCAGCTTCTAGTTGTGTTAATTCCTGTATGTGTTGAAGGGTTTCTTGAATTTTTTCTCTTAATTTAGCCTCAAATTTCTCCGTTGCTTTTTTCCAGACAAAAGAATACTTATTGGCATTCGCTTCAATCTTTGTGCCATCCAAAAAGTAGTTTTCGAGTGTGATGTATTTATCTTCAATCAACTTTATTATCATGGCTTCAAATAATTCGTCCATCAAGACTTTCATCCGTTCTCCACGGAACTCATTAATAGTACGAAAATCAGGTTGGTGCATCGCAGCTAACCACATAGCTGGTATGTTTTCTTTAATCAATGTTTCTATTCCTCGGCAAGAGTAAACCTTCTGAGAATACGCGAACAGAATGATCTTAAGCATCATTTTGGGATGAAAAGAACTTCGTCCTCCACCTTTATAATGAGAGAATAACCGATCGTTTGGAACAGCTTCGACCATTTCATCCACTACACGAGCCACATGATTCTCTTGAATAAGTGTTTCAATATCAAAAATGGATTGAATTTGACGGTTGTCATAGGGTTTAAACGTAGGAGCTAATTGTCTTTTAGGAGGCGATTTCTCATCAACCTCTGGAAGAAGAATCATTTGAGTGTTATAATCTGCAGTAGTAGTCTTTGGATTACACATAAAAAATCGTCCTTTCTAAAATGTTGGTTTGGTCACTTACATTTTACTAAATAGGGCGATTTTTTTGTGTGCTTTTTTATAATTAGATGGATTTATAAGCCAAAAAAGATTAAATATAGGTTGATTGGAACGGAAGGCACGAAGACTCCTGCGGGACGACGGGGCAGGGGAGACCCCACAGGCGCTTAGCGCCGAGGAGGCTCCCCGTACCGCCCGCGGAAAGCGAAGTGCCTGGAGTGGAAATCAACAACTCCGTTTAACCAACTACTAAAAAATAAAGGGCTGTCAAAGGTCAGTTACCTGACTTTTTGGACAGCCCCTTTGTTTTAAATAGGGAAAGAGTAAATTCGTATGATCGCATATGCACTTTGTTCTTTTACTGTTTCATCTAATCGGAAGAAACCAAGTGACTGAGAAATGTCTTCTTAGTACCATAATATTCGATTCCACTGACTAACCTATCATAGTAAAAATGTACATATCTAGGAAAAGACTAGAATGCAAATGACAGATGTCGTATCCTACAACCTGTTTTTTTAGGACCCAAAGCATATATGGTTTACAAAGATAAATTCTAACCTTCTAAATTACCAATAATTTTTCTTGAGATTTCTACTCTAGTTGTTACATCATGAGAGATACCTGGCACTCGCTAGATATATGCTGTGGTGGCATTGT
>NZ_LT707409.1:3307434-3615565 GCF_900156875.1 Robertmurraya dakarensis
AGTTTTCGAGTGTGATGTATTTATCTTCAATCAACTTTATTATCATGGCTTCAAATAATTCGTCCATCAAGACTTTCATCCGTTCTCCACGGAACTCATTAATAGTACGAAAATCAGGTTGGTGCATCGCAGCTAACCACATAGCTGGTATGTTTTCTTTAATCAATGTTTCTATTCCTCGGCAAGAGTAAACCTTCTGAGAATACGCGAACAGAATGATCTTAAGCATCATTTTGGGATGAAAAGAACTTCGTCCTCCACCTTTATAATGAGAGAATAACCGATCGTTTGGAACAGCTTCGACCATTTCATCCACTACACGAGCCACATGATTCTCTTGAATAAGTGTTTCAATATCAAAAATGGATTGAATTTGACGGTTGTCATAGGGTTTAAACGTAGGAGCTAATTGTCTTTTAGGAGGCGATTTCTCATCAACCTCTGGAAGAAGAATCATTTGAGTGTTATAATCTGCAGTAGTAGTCTTTGGATTACACATAAAAAATCGTCCTTTCTAAAATGTTGGTTTGGTCACTTACATTTTACTAAATAGGGCGATTTTTTTGTGTGCTTTTTTATAATTAGATGGATTTATAAGCCAAAAAAGATTAAATATAGGTTGATTGGAACGGAAGGCACGAAGACTCCTGCGGGACGACGGGGCAGGGGAGACCCCACAGGCGCTTAGCGCCGAGGAGGCTCCCCGTACCGCCCGCGGAAAGCGAAGTGCCTGGAGTGGAAATCAACAACTCCGTTTAACCAACTACTAAAAAATAAAGGGCTGTCAAAGGTCAGTTACCTGACTTTTTGGACAGCCCCTTTGTTTTAAATAGGGAAAGAGTAAATTCGTATGATCGCATATGCACTTTGTTCTTTTACTGTTTCATCTAATCGGAAGAAACCAAGTGACTGAGAAATGTCTTCTTAGTACCATAATATTCGATTCCACTGACTAACCTATCATAGTAAAAATGTACATATCTAGGAAAAGACTAGAATGCAAATGACAGATGTCGTATCCTACAACCTGTTTTTTTAGGACCCAAAGCATATATGGTTTACAAAGATAAATTCTAACCTTCTAAATTACCAATAATTTTTCTTGAGATTTCTACTCTAGTTGTTACATCATGAGAGATACCTGGCACTCGCTAGATATATGCTGTGGTGGCATTGTCTATTTGGGCTTGTGTTTTATTTTCCCTATCATCATAGACACCTTCAGCAGTCGTTATAGCTGCTGCTAACGCATCTCTATCTGCTTGAGCTACCTGTCCTACTTCTGTACCTACAGTCACTTCATTCAACACTGTAGTTGCCACACCTATTTTTGCATTTAGATTTTTGGCATTTATACTATTCTCGTCTTATACCTTCTTTTTTCGGATTTATAACGAGACTTCACCATGCAGGCGGCTTTCGCCGCACACAGCGATCCATCAGCAGTAGTTTCTTACTTATTTCCCCACACTAATTATAAAATAAGGGAAAACGAATTTAAATAATATTTACTAAAAATTCGGACTATTATCGAAGGTATATGGGTTAACTAATAGGGATATAGGTACCTAATGTTTAAATTTGTTATACGGTGATGAGAATAGTCGCTAATTTGACCATTCTCGCATATCCATCTTCTGGGGATATAATTCTTCTATCCTTATAAAGCATGCTAGATTCTTTCACCATTCTTAAGCTAACAATGTTTACACTTTATCAGGCTGCTTCTTCATTTCCACTCCTTCTTCAAGTAGTTCTAATTGCTTCATTGGCTTCCTTACATATTGGTTCATAATTTCTTCTCCTAAAATAAAAATAGCCCTTAACTCCCTGAAAGGAATTAGGGCCTAAAATAGATTCATAATTAAATTAATCTGATCAAACTATTAGTGCTTTTTCATGATTTCTTAAAGATGACTGAACATCTTTCACCACACGTATATGGTGATCAATTAAAGAATATGAAAATGTAGAGATTTCATTTTTATTTGGATCTTACTTCTTCCAGCAATTCTAGTGATTCTGGTGACAGCGGATTATAATCAGCATAAATAATTTGCAGGTTCTTAAGATTTTCCAATGGAGACAAATCGGAAACATTATTGAAACTGAATCTAATTGTTCTAAGGTTGGTTAGTTGACTCACTACGTCAATAGTGGAAACATTATTATAATCAAAATAAAGCTCCCGAATATAAGTGTGATTTTTCAGCGGGCTGATATCCGTAATCTGATTTTTTTCTAATGATAAAGTGTTCAACTCAGTCAAATTACTTAACGGTGTTAAATCTTGGACTCTATTATCATCTAGATGCAAATATACGAGAGATGTTAATGACGATAGTGGCTCTATATCGGTTATTTTATTTTGATTTAAATTTAACACATCCAGGTTTGTAAAATGACCTATTTCATTAATAACACTCAAATCATTCCCATCCAAATTTAAATTTTCCAAATTAGGAAAAGCAGCAATCCCGTGAAGACTACTAATTTCATTGTAGGCAAAGCTTAAAGACTCCAAGTTTGGTAGTTCTTGTAGGCTACTAAGTGTGGAAACATTATTACCATCGATACTAATATGTTTAAGATTTGGAAGTCCAGAAAGAGGAGAAACATCTGATATGTTACTATTTTGAAAGTTGACTCGCACCAAATTTGTCAAATTGCTTAATGGGGTGAGATCGGAAATGCTGTCTTTCCTTAGCTCTAAAACCTCTAAATTTATTGCATATTCTAATCCACTCAAACTTTTAATATTTTCATCTGGACCTGTACCGTAGCCCAATAATTTCGTGAGCTCTGTGATTTTTTCTTTCGTTACCGGTGTATTATTCTCTATCTCAAGGGTGTGTTTAACCGATTTCTCAAGATACTTATCTTCAAAAATTACAATATCATTTACAGGTTCCGGTTCATTATCTTCTTTGATTGTAAATTCCATGACGATGGGTTGTGTTAACGTATTGCCATCAGCCGACTGAATTGAATCATTAATATGTAGAACATATGTGTCACCATGTTTAAAACCATCTGCTGGGGCTTTAATTGTAACAGACTCCCTATCTGTATTTCGATGAACAGTAATCCCGTCTACGTTTTTATCCTCGTGCATAATAAAAATATTATTCGTATTAATGGTAGATTCATCTAAAATAGCATTGAAGGTGATCGTCCAGTCATGATTAGGGTCGACATTCCTTCTCGATTCCCATCGAAATGGTTCCATGGGATATTCCCCTTTTAATTCCTTCTCTATTTCTTCTAGTTCTTCCATACTTCTTTTAATATTTTCTTCAAATCCTGCTTTTGCTGCATAATAAGTGCTTACTAAAAATGGCGAATAGTATTTAAAATATACCGGATCTTGTCCTTTCAAGATTTGATAAATGTCAAAAAGAATTTGCTCCAAGTCCTTTTCAGTTGCTTTACCATATCCATAAGAATTATCGGTTTTAATAATTGGAATGACTGGACCGTCAAGTAATGATAAATTTTCTCCATTAATAATATTTAAGTATGTATCAAACCTTTGAATATTTTCATTGAGTTGTTTTCCATTTTCCATCCATGTAAACTTATCTCCGTCATTAAAAATTCCATCCATATAAGGGATGTTTAGAATAATCCAATCATCTGTCGAAACAGTCCCGCCTTCTTCTGCAATGAGACCATAGTTTAATATTTTTATCGCTTCAATAGCGTAGCTGTCTGGATACTGTTCTGACGGTGTAAAGGTCTTAATCATCTTCTCTACTGTCTCTATGTTTGATTTAACGTCATTTATTTTCCGAATGGCTTCTACACCTTCAAAAAACTTTCCACCTATTATTAAACTACCTGCCTCATAGATTCCTTCTTTCCCATTCTCCACAACAACCTCCCAAGGACTTTCCGCATAGTAAGCATTCTTCATCATAGGACCAACAATAGGAATAAAATCATTAATAAAGTCAAAAAAAACACGAGTATCTTCTGGAATAAAATGCACTTCCCAAGTATCGTTCCCACTGAGGTTATTCCAATAATCCACCTTAATCCCTCTTTGTTTCAGTTCCAGCTCAGCGTCACTATCAAAGAACGCATAGGCTTGGATCGGTGTAAAAACTGATATTACAAGAAGTAATGAAAGTAAAGACTTTAGCCAATTCCCATTTTTCATTATCGATTCTCGCCTCCCGTTTCATAATGCTAAAGTACTAGTTATGTATATATCTCCCATGTTAACACAGTTAAATTTTCCCTTCAATTCTCCGTATGCCAAAAGAGTCAATGACACAATTAAAAGCGAGTTAACAGCCCAAATAATCACTTTTTACCTGCAACTATGTAACATCTGTTTAAATTGAAGGGGGCAACCCAAATAAAAAATGCCCTACAGAGAAATTCCCTAAAGAGCCACATACTCTTTTATTCCTTCGTAACACTCACCACATTCTCTCCATCACAAACAGCTAGGTACATTTTTACTTTCAAATCAATTTTATTCATGTTTCAATTCTTCCGTATATTTCTCTGCTAGCTTATTAGCATGTTAGCATGTCAGCAACCCCTTTTCACTACCACTTGCTTCATAGAAATTGAGAAAGTCCTGTTCAATAGAGTGAATCAGTTCCAATGCCGGCACATTAGCAAAAGTTCAGTCTTACTAATTCATTTTTTAGTCGACCAAAAATTAAACAATCCATTACAGTACATGGATTGGAGTGAATGATGTGAAAAAATTACACTTAGGAAGTCGGGCTCCGCAGACTGGACAAAAGATTGCTCAACTAGAAGGGCTGGACTTATCATGAATTCATATATGAGGTTTTGAGTCATAAATGAATTATCGAGAGAGAAAGAATAAAGAAAGATTAATGAAATGGGCGGACTTCCCGGAGAAATTGACATTCGAAAGTTATAACCTTAGTGAACAGACTGCCATTGGAGAAAAGCAACTAAACGTCCTAAAAGAGTTAAATTGGATAGAAGGGTGTTTCACACTCATAATGATGGGGCCAACTGGAGCTGGAAAAACGCATTTATCAATTGCATTAGGCATTCATGCAGT
Source organism: Robertmurraya dakarensis (assembly GCF_900156875.1). Taxonomy (GTDB): domain Bacteria; phylum Bacillota; class Bacilli; order Bacillales; family Cytobacillaceae; genus Robertmurraya; species Robertmurraya dakarensis. The sequence continues at coordinate 3,312,488 of NZ_LT707409.1, forward strand.
AGAAAGAGGCTATAAAGTATCATTTGTATCCATGAATCAGCTTATATATATCTTAAAGACTAGGGAATATATCAATAAATCAAAAAACGATATAAAAGAATAATAAATTCAGACTTAGTAATCATCGATGATGTTATGTATATGACCTATGAGCCAGTGGAAGCCAATATGTTTTTTCAATTTATTTATGATTTATATGATAAATCAGCATTTATTTTAACATCAAATAAAGGACCAAGCGATTGGGGCAAGTTTTTAGGTGACCCCACCCTAACGGCAGCCATTCTAGATCGGCTTCTCCATCGTAGCGAGATTCTTACATTCGATAGTGAAGCCGACAGCATTAGAATGAAATACAGAAAAACAATTTTTGAAGATCAAACTGTTGAATCTTAATTGTGGAAAACTGCTTAAAATTATTTGCGGAAAACTGTTTAATTCTACTTGACGGTTACACACCTCCTTTAGAAAATGTTCCTAACATAGCGTCTCACGACAGTTCTATAATAATGGCGTGGGTTTTATTTAAATAAAATAGTCAGTATCTTATGATATTATTGGGTTTTGCTTTACTTTACTTTTTAGTATTTAGAAATGTCGTAAGTTTCTATAAAGAAATGTCGTGAGCTTACTCAAAGGACTCAGGACAGCTTCAAGATAATTGATATAGTTTTGGACCATCTTCCGTTGAAATGGGCTAGAAATACAATTTATAGCTCTTTCAATCTCACCTTCATCAATTTCTACCTCTGCTTCCACCACTTCCTCCATTAGCTGTTGTATTAGCTCGTCCTCAGTCAGCATTTCATTTTCATAGTAACCCCTTGTTGTATCAAACTCTCTAAAGAAGACACTTCCGTTAATCGTGATTTTATGGTATGTTGGCATAATTCATTCTCCTCTGCTATTCTTTTAATTTTTTTATATTCATCAATTTAGCTATTCTAGTTCTTTTACATCCTTTGTCAAACATATCCTTTTTCTTTAAGGGACACATATTTTTCATCGCATACAATCAAATGGTCAAGAACATCAATCCCGATAATCTTACCCGCCTCAACAAGTCGCTTAGTGACTTCGCAATCTTCTCTACTTGGCGTTGGGTCCTGGGAGGGATGATTATGTCCGACAAGAATGGATGCTGCATTAGATATAACAGCTACCTTCATCACTTCTCTTGGATGTACTATACTAGCGTTTAGGCTACCCACATGGCAGATGTTAATGGCAGTTGGTTAATTTTTCGTATCCAAGCAGACAACTACAAATCGTTCCCTGTCTGATTCTACTAGAAAATCTTTTAAGAGTTTGTAAGCATCTTCTGGGGAACTGATTCTTCGCTCCTTGTATAAAATGCTAGATTCTTTTACTAGCTTTAGGCTTACAACGTTCACTCGTTTGGCATGTTGCTTCTTCTTTTCTACTCCTTCTTCAAGTAGTTCTAATTGCTTCATTGGCTTTCTTACATATTGATTCATCATTTTTCCTCCCTAAATAGAAATAGCCCTAACTCCACGAAAGGAATTAGGGCTGATATAAAATATATGTTCTCGTTATTATAATATATATTTATTTTAAATTTTATTCCATTTAAGTTGAGTGATTTTAATCTCAAAAGACTAATAGACTAATACACATAGGTTTCCATTATAGAAATAGTATTTCTACCCCCTCATATTTCATTCTCAATACGAATCACTGTAGTAACAGTGATTCGCTAAGGAACTCACCTTACAAAAGGCAATTTTTAAAATTAATTCATCTAGTAGGTTATTTCTTTATTTCATCACAATCCCTTTTTATCTTCTGATTAAGACTGAATTTCTTTTAAAAAGGCGAAATAGACTTATTTCTAAGCTCATCTCGCCCTATTTTGCTCTACTTTTCCTTGGAGAAACGAGTTCTAATTTGTAAATATTTATCCAATATGGTTTGGTTTGTTTATGAAGATAACGCTAATGAAGGAGCAATAGATTTCATGAATGGATTTATCGATAAAATACCTAAAGCATTTGCTTTAATTAAATCATATTTTTCAATCATTTTTCGCAGCTGAATTTGAAGCTGATTTAACGTGTAGACATTAGATTTATCAAAATGAGTATATAACTGGTATAACTTTTGTCCATCAATTAAACTATTATCAAAACCTAGCCTTGTTAGTGATTTTAACCATTGTTCTTCATTTGTTGGAACCAAGCATTGCTCCCAAATATCTTTGTATATTTCTAGCATTTCTTTCGAATGCTGCATTAATTCTTCTTCAGAATTAAATTGAGTAATACCTTTCATTTGTAACTGCTCTTTAATCCAGTTTCTAGCGGCTCTCCCAATATTAAAAAATGCATCAAAACGCAGTTGTAGCAATGCATCATCCATATATTCAATTGATAAAGGATATGAGATATCAGGAGTAACAGCTGGCTTTTTCTTCTCTATAAACTTCCATTTTGTCTTCAAATTTTGAATACGGATGATACATTCCCAATATAAATCTCCACCATCAGTAAATGCAGTTTTTACCTGTTGTTCGATTTCAACTAACTCCGACTCTAAGACATTTTTAGAAGCTTCTAGTTGCTTAATTTCTTTATTAAAAGCAGTATATTTAGATTCAATAGACTGATATGGTGTCAATGTTAATATCACATTTATATTACCTGCATCTAACTTTAACTGTTCTATCTCTGATGTGTGAGCAACTGTATGCATAGTTCTAATCCTTTCATTTTTAGAATATAAATGATTCATTATTATTTAAAAGAAAACCCCTTCCCTCTAGTGAGGAAAAGGGTTGTCCTATTATACCTTATTAAGATACTAATTTATAAAACTAATAGATTATTTGTTAGCTTCAACGATTGCTTTTACTTGAGCAATTGTTTTAACTGCATAACCTGCTTCTGGCTTAGCGTCTAAGATAGCTTCCGCTAAATCAAGCTTTTGAACAGATGTTAATCCAGCTAAATATTCAGTGCCAGTTAAATCAGTGATTGCAGTAATAATTTCATTTTTAGCTGTAGTAATTTCAGCTGCTGTTGCATCTGACGCAATATCTACATTAGCTTTAGTGTTGAATGCTGCAATATTAGTAGTATAAGTACCTACATATGTTGAAACTGCTTCATCAAATGTTGTTGTACTACTAAATACCGTTTCGTCTGTAGTTGCTTGTAGAATAATGTAAGCACCTAATTCAGAACGTTGAGCACTTGATAAACTAGAGAAATCTACATTGTCTAAAGCAACAATGATTTCTTGTAATGCTATTACATCACCTTCACCGATTGCTGCGTTAATAGTAACAACGTCAAGTAATTCTTGTGCTGCTGCTAAATCAGCTTCTAATGCTGCTTTATCTGCATTGAAATCGTCTGCAGGTGGGTCAGTAACTTCTGTAGTTCCTGGTAATGCTTCTACTAATTTTGCGGCTGCATCAATCTCAGCTTGACCTACACCTTCTGCCAGTGCTGAATCATCTTCATTTGTTAATGCATCCACTGCTGCTTCTGCTGCTGCTAAGTTAACTCCATCTTGAAGAACTTGTGCTGCTGCTAAATCAGCTTCTAATGCTGCTTTATCTGCATTGAAATCGTCTGCAGGTGGGTCAGTAACTTCTGTAGTTCCTGGTAATGCTTCTACTAATTTTGCGGCTGCATCAATCTCAGCTTGACCTACACCTTCTGCTAGTGCTGAATCATCTTCATTTGTTAATGCATCCACTGCTGCTTCTGCTGCTGCTAAGTTAACTCCATCTTGAAGAACTTGTGCTGCTGCTAAATCAGCTTCTAATGCTGCTTTATCTGCATTGAAATCGTCTGCAGGTGGGTCAGTAACTTCTGTAGTTCCTGGTAATGCTTCTACTAATTTTGCGGCTGCATCAATCTCAGCTTGACCTACACCTTCTGCTAGTGCTGAATCATCTTCATTTGTTAATGCATCCACTGCTGCTTCTGCTGCTGCTAAGTTAACTCCATCTTGAAGAACTTGTGCTGCTGCTAAATCAGCTTCTAATGCTGCTTTATCTGCATTGAAATCGTCTGCAGGTGGGTCAGTAACTTCTGTAGTTCCTGGTAATGCTTCTACTAATTTTGCGGCTGCATCAATCTCAGCTTGACCTACACCTTCTGCTAGTGCTGAATCATCTTCATTTGTTAATGCATCCACTGCTGCTTCTGCTGCTGCTAAGTTAACTCCATCTTGAAGAACTTGTGCTGCTGCTAAATCAGCTTCTAATGCTGCTTTATCTGCATTGAAATCGTCTGCAGGTGGGTCAGTAACTTCTGTAGTTCCTGGTAATGCTTCTACTAATTTTGCGGCTGCATCAATCTCAGCTTGACCTACACCTTCTGCTAGTGCTGAATCATCTTCATTTGTTAATGCATCCACTGCTGCTTCTGCTGCTGCTAAGTTAACTCCATCTTGAAGAACTTGTGCTGCTGCTAAATCAGCTTCTAATGCTGCTTTATCTGCATTGAAATCGTCTGCAGGTGGGTCAGTAACTTCTGTAGTTCCTGGTAATGCTTCTACTAATTTTGCGGCTGCATCAATCTCAGCTTGACCTACACCTTCTGCTAGTGCTGAATCATCTTCATTTGTTAATGCATCCACTGCTGCTTCTGCTGCTGCTAAGTTAACTCCATCTTGAAGAACTTGTGCTGCTGCTAAATCAGCTTCTAATGCTGCTTTATCTGCATTGAAATCGTCTGCAGGTGGGTCAGTAACTTCTGTAGTTCCTGGTAATGCTTCTACTAATTTTGCGGCTGCATCAATCTCAGCTTGACCTACACCTTCTGCTAGTGCTGAATCATCTTCATTTGTTAATGCATCCACTGCTGCTTCTGCTGCTGCTAAGTTAACTCCATCTTGAAGAACTTGTGCTGCTGCTAAATCAGCTTCTAATGCTGCTTTATCTGCATTGAAATCGTCTGCAGGTGGGTCAGTAACTTCTGTAGTTCCTGGTAATGCTTCTACTAATTTTGCGGCTGCATCAATCTCAGCTTGACCTACACCTTCTGCTAGTGCTGAATCATCTTCATTTGTTAATGCATCCACTGCTGCTTCTGCTGCTGCTAAGTTAACTCCATCTTGAAGAACTTGTGCTGCTGCTAAATCAGCTTCTAATGCTGCTTTATCTGCATTGAAATCGTCTGCAGGTGGGTCAGTAACTTCTGTAGTTCCTGGTAATGCTTCTACTAATTTTGCGGCTGCATCAATCTCAGCTTGACCTACACCTTCTGCTAGTGCTGAATCATCTTCATTTGTTAATGCATCCACTGCTGCTTCTGCTGCTGCTAAGTTAACTCCATCTTGAAGAACTTGTGCTGCTGCTAAATCAGCTTCTAATGCTGCTTTATCTGCATTGAAATCGTCTGCAGGTGGGTCAGTAACTTCTGTAGTTCCTGGTAATGCTTCTACTAATTTTGCGGCTGCATCAATCTCAGCTTGACCTACACCTTCTGCTAGTGCTGAATCATCTTCATTTGTTAATGCATCCACTGCTGCTTCTGCTGCTGCTAAGTTAACTCCATCTTGAAGAACTTGTGCTGCTGCTAAATCAGCTTCTAATGCTGCTTTATCTGCATTGAAATCGTCTGCAGGTGGGTCAGTAACTTCTGTAGTTCCTGGTAATGCTTCTACTAATTTTGCGGCTGCATCAATCTCAGCTTGACCTACACCTTCTGCTAGTGCTGAATCATCTTCATTTGTTAATGCATCCACTGCTGCTTCTGCTGCTGCTAAGTTAACTCCATCTTGAAGAACTTGTGCTGCTGCTAAATCAGCTTCTAATGCTGCTTTATCTGCATTGAAATCGTCTGCAGGTGGGTCAGTAACTTCTGTAGTTCCTGGTAATGCTTCTACTAATTTTGCGGCTGCATCAATCTCAGCTTGACCTACACCTTCTGCTAGTGCTGAATCATCTTCATTTGTTAATGCATCCACTGCTGCTTCTGCTGCTGCTAAGTTAACTCCATCTTGAAGAACTTGTGCTGCTGCTAAATCAGCTTCTAATGCTGCTTTATCTGCATTGAAATCGTCTGCAGGTGGGTCAGTAACTTCTGTAGTTCCTGGTAATGCTTCTACTAATTTTGCGGCTGCATCAATCTCAGCTTGACCTACACCTTCTGCTAGTGCTGAATCATCTTCATTTGTTAATGCATCCACTGCTGCTTCTGCTGCTGCTAAGTTAACTCCATCTTGAAGAACTTGTGCTGCTGCTAAATCAGCTTCTAATGCTGCTTTATCTGCATTGAAATCGTCTGCAGGTGGGTCAGTAACTTCTGTAGTTCCTGGTAATGCTTCTACTAATTTTGCGGCTGCATCAATCTCAGCTTGACCTACACCTTCTGCTAGTGCTGAATCATCTTCATTTGTTAATGCATCCACTGCTGCTTCTGCTGCTGCTAAGTTAACTCCATCTTGAAGAACTTGTGCTGCTGCTAAATCAGCTTCTAATGCTGCTTTATCTGCATTGAAATCGTCTGCAGGTGGGTCAGTAACTTCTGTAGTTCCTGGTAATGCTTCTACTAATTTTGCGGCTGCATCAATCTCAGCTTGACCTACACCTTCTGCTAGTGCTGAATCATCTTCATTTGTTAATGCATCCACTGCTGCTTCTGCTGCTGCTAAGTTAACTCCATCTTGAAGAACTTGTGCTGCTGCTAAATCAGCTTCTAATGCTGCTTTATCTGCATTGAAATCGTCTGCAGGTGGGTCAGTAACTTCTGTAGTTCCTGGTAATGCTTCTACTAATTTTGCGGCTGCATCAATCTCAGCTTGACCTACACCTTCTGCTAGTGCTGAATCATCTTCATTTGTTAATGCATCCACTGCTGCTTCTGCTGCTGCTAAGTTAACTCCATCTTGAAGAACTTGTGCTGCTGCTAAATCAGCTTCTAATGCTGCTTTATCTGCATTGAAATCGTCTGCAGGTGGGTCAGTAACTTCTGTAGTTCCTGGTAATGCTTCTACTAATTTTGCGGCTGCATCAATCTCAGCTTGACCTACACCTTCTGCTAGTGCTGAATCATCTTCATTTGTTAATGCATCCACTGCTGCTTCTGCTGCTGCTAAGTTAACTCCATCTTGAAGAACTTGTGCTGCTGCTAAATCAGCTTCTAATGCTGCTTTATCTGCATTGAAATCGTCTGCAGGTGGGTCAGTAACTTCTGTAGTTCCTGGTAATGCTTCTACTAATTTTGCGGCTGCATCAATCTCAGCTTGACCTACACCTTCTGCTAGTGCTGAATCATCTTCATTTGTTAATGCATCCACTGCTGCTTCTGCTGCTGCTAAGTTAACTCCATCTTGAAGAACTTGTGCTGCTGCTAAATCAGCTTCTAATGCTGCTTTATCTGCATTGAAATCGTCTGCAGGTGGGTCAGTAACTTCTGTAGTTCCTGGTAATGCTTCTACTAATTTTGCGGCTGCATCAATCTCAGCTTGACCTACACCTTCTGCTAGTGCTGAATCATCTTCATTTGTTAATGCATCCACTGCTGCTTCTGCTGCTGCTAAGTTAGCTGTTGCTTCTTCTGCTGCTTTTAATTGCGCAGTTAATGTTGCTACTTTATTGCGTGAACCTTCAACATCTGGTGCTAAACGATTGATTGCTGTTTCTGCTGCAGTAATGTTTTCAGGCGTTAAGTTTGCTACTGCATCATTCACTAAATCTTCAGCAATATCATCATTTACACCATCAATAAGCCCTTGAATTTCAGATAAGGAATCTGCTGTTGTAGTTAAACCTTCTAATTCTGTAGCATATTTAACAATATAATCTTCATAAGCACGTTCTACACCCGCTTCTTGTAGAGCAGTATTTAATTTCGCTTGATTAATTGGTGTGCTTGCAGTAATTACAGTGTAAACTAACTTAGCTGATTTAATATCTTCTACAATCGCAGTTAAAGCTTCTTTAACATTTTGACCTTTAACTTCAATTGTTACTCCAGCCACTGTTAAATCTGCTTCACCATCAGCGAACACTGAATCTACGTCAACTACAGCTACTTTTTCTTCTGCTTGTGTAATTACTGTATCATTAGAATCTGCAGTAAGAGTTTTCACCGCATCAACAGCATTAGTAACAGTAGCTTCTTGAGCTTTATCAATTACGTTTGATTGGATACCAGTTGCAGTTAATTTTGCAGCGTCAGCTGTTGCAAAACCTTGAATTGTTGCTACATAAGTAGTGAAGTATTTATCAAAGTTTACTCCTGTTAATAAACCTTTTTCAACACCGAATTCAAGAGCAGTATATAATTTTGAATCGTCTACAGTGGTAAGGTCAGCTGTTACACCCAAGTTTACAGCAGCTTCTACTAATTCAACAAATTGTGCTTCAGAGAAGTAAGCTTGGATTTCTTGAACAGTTGTTACTGCTTGTAATTTATCTACTGCTAAATCTGCGATAGTAATAGTTTCATATTCAAATCCAAATGCATCTAATGCTGCTTTTGTTTGGATTGTAGAACCTGCTGTTGCAGCTGTTGTTACTGATTCAACAACGCCAGTTAATTGCTCATCAAAGATTGCTGTTTGAGCATCTAATTGAGCTTGTAATTCAGTCTTAACAGTTTCATCAGCTACTGCGTCTACTGCTGTTTGTGCTGCTACTTCTAATTCTACGACAACTGCAACATCAGCATATGTAGAAATTGTTGCTTCTTCATAAGCTGCGATTGCTTCTGCTGCTGCTACTACTTCTGCAGGAGTTACAAAGTTTACTTCTTCAGCTGCTGCAGTACCGTTAACTGTTAATACACCAGCTTTTTCTGCTAAATCAACAGTTAATGTTACTGTAACACCATCTTCAGCTACTTCAACATTTGAAACTGCGATTGTTTCTTCGCCAACAGTTACGATAAAGTCTTCTGCTGTTGGTACTTCAGTTAGAGCTTCAGGTAATGTAACAGTAACACTTGTAGCGTTAATCGCACTTACTTCAGAAACCTCAAGTGTAGGTGCTTCTAAAGTAACAGTTTGTCCTTCCTGAATTACCAGATCTTCGGATGTAACTGTGTATTCAGTATTTGCTACTAAAGAACTATTTTCAGGCAAAATAAAAGTCACCTTGTTATCTGATAGGCTTCCCTCACTATATGTAAGAGTTAAAGTCTGATCACCGGCAGTTAGAGTAATTACTTTACCTGTTAAATCAGCCTCTTCCACGCCGGAGTTACTGGGAAATGATACGTCAACACTTGTCTCGTCGACTGCACTGATATCGATTACTTCAAATTCAGCAGGTGTTTCCCCACCAACTTCTGGTGATTTTCCATTTTCATCGACATTTTGATAAGTTCCTACAGGGATATCACCAGGTGTATAACTTACAAAACCTGTTTCATTAATAATAAGATCTTCCATAGTTCCAAAAGTATCTTGTCCAAGATACACATATACTTTATCAAGGCCAGCTTTATTTAAAAGTTCATTTACTTTTTCTGGTTGAAGTACATAATCTGCAAGTGACATGTATGCATTTGCTTCTCCACCAAAATAGAAACCTTGTTCTAGTTGTGCTACTTCATCAGCAGATACAGATGCAACTGGTACAGCAAGTAGAGCTGCAAAAGCTGCTGCAGAAAGTAATTTTACGGGAGACTTTTTCATTTCATTATTCCTCCTAATTATATTACACTAGTTCATTTTTTATTTTAAAGAATAGCCGAAGCCAGTTAAAGGGTTCGGCTATTCATACGGTTTAGTTAATAATTACTGGATAGTAACTTTCTGAGTTCCTACTTCTTCTGTTCCGTTGTAGAATACTAGTGTTACTTCATTAAGTTTTTCTGAATTAGCAAATCCAAGTTTAAATCCACCATCTGCCACTGTTGTTTCTGCACCTGCAATACCTTGTGCAACTACACTAGTAACAGTCTTCCCATCCACGATAGTACCTTGGATAGCATGGATGAATTGGCCAGCAATTTCAGATGCCTTTGCAGCTTGAATAGTAGCTATATCTTCAGCAACTACTTCAGCTTCTTCAACTGTAATAGTAGTTTTTGCTTCTACTGCCTTACCTGTAGCATCAGCAGCATCTGCATATACCACTTCTAGTTGATCACCAGCATTTCCTGCGACAGTGTAAGATACTGAGAATATACCAGTATTAACACCAGTTTCAGTCAACTCTACATTAGCAGCACCTACAGTAACAGTAACTTTTTCTACGGTAGTAGCAGACTTGTTTAGGTCAGCATCTTTAACAGTAATTGTTACTGCTTCGCCAACTTTAGCTTTCTCTGGAGCTTCAACTGTTCCAGTAGCTGTTGTTGGTGTTGGGTTTTGTGTATTAGACGCTTTAGATGTAACTAAAACAACATCGATAAAACGAGTTGAGTTCGGGCTGTACACTACTGTTACAGAATCCCCAACTTTAACATCTCTGAACTGTTCTGTTTCTATATTAGAACCTGTATAGTCATAAACGTCAGCACCATTATCAAGTGAATATACAGATCCGTCAACTGTGATTGTTTTATTAGCAACGCTAACAGCATCTACTTTACCTGACTTAGTTGCAATTACATCAACATCTTTAACAAGATCAGTGTTGTCGTTGATTTCTAATACAACAGTCTTTCCTTTAGCAATGCTACCGTCTTTTACTTTGTCAACTTTATAAGTTTCTTCTTTTCCATCAACAAACACTTTAACTTCAACGATTTCATCACTTGTATTACGGATTACCTTTGTAACAACACCATTGTAAAGTGTAGTGTCTTCCGCATCAGAGTTTTCGATCACTAGATACTCAACTTCATCATCTTCGTTGTAGTAATAAGTTGCCTCAGTGATATCGAAACCTTTATCCTTCAAGTCAGCCCAAGTTGTTACTTCGATTTCATCTGCATCAGGATTATATTCAGAACCTGATTTTGATGCATCCCAACCTTCAGAACCATCAAGAACGATAGTGTCAGAAAGAAGTCTATAACCGTTAACAAACTTATCATCAAGCTTTAATTCGTTGTTAGTATTTAATTTGTTGTCAGAGTTTAAGAATTCTAGTTCTTTCACTTGACCATTATCATTTGTTTTAACTTCGAATAATGCGTTATCAGCAGCAGAAACACTAAGGTCAACAATTACTGTTGCAGTTCCGAATGAAGTAGAGACTGTAGTTCCACCAGCGTTGATAGCATTGCCATTTTCATCTAGAGCGATAACATTTCCAGTTGCATTACCAGAAGCGTTATCCGCTAAAGCGAATTTATCAATTTCAACAGATGTTCCTGGGAAGTTTTCATCAACTTCAAACTCAGTACCTGCTGCATTAGTAATCATATCAAGAGCATCAATACGGAATTCGTATAGCTTTTCTTCACTGTTAGTTGTTAAACCTTCAATCTCAACGATTCCTCTTTCTTTGATACCATTGTTATAAGAAACAATTGGAGCTTCAACAGAATGGAATCCAACAGTATTAGAATCAACATCTTCTTGTGCACCAGTGATGAATACTACATCGCCTTTGCGGTCTAAGAATAATGTTACTTCTCCGCCTGCTTGGAATTCTTCAGCGTCGTTATCTGAAAGATCTTTAAACTTATCTCCATCAAGGAATTGAGTTTTCTTTCCGTTGTATTTAACGCTAGTATACTTATAATCTTTTCCATCAATGCGGATATATTCAGCAAATACATCTTCAATTTCACCAGTAACTGTTGTATTTAATACTTCAGCAACGCCGTTCTTTTCGTTAGCATCTTCGTTAAAGTAGATGATGTCGCCTTCTTCAATATCACCAGCAGTGATTTGCTTTCCGTCTTTCATAATCAAGTAATCTTCAAGGTCCAACTCTGAATCATCACCAGCGATTACTACATCTTCATCCATAGAATCTACTACAATGAAATCGTCCCAGTTGTACGCTAAGATTAATTCTACATCACCGTTTTTATCAAATAGAAGTTTAGCATAGTCATATTTGTCACCGTCAGTACCAGCGCCGAATAGGTTGCTTGCTGTCTTCTTTTCATCGTTAAGATATACTTCTACATCTTCAGAAAGAGTATATACATCCCCTGAAGATTTAACCTTAATTTCTCCATCTTCCGTTGTGGAAACTTCTTCAACAACTTCGAAAGAGTCTACTACTACATCTTCTTCAACATAAGAGATGTTAACAAGATCTCTATCTTTATTAAACCAAGCATTCACTTCACGACCAAAAGCATCAGCGTAATCAAATTCAGTATCTTTTGGAATATTAATTGTAGAAGAACCCACTTTGATAGTTCTATCTTTCGGATCAATTTCTACAACTCTTTCATTAACGTGTGCTGGACGGATAAATGAAGTTTGGATTGTTTCACCATTAACAAATACAGTTAAATCATAATATTTAAGTGTATCTAATACCATTTCAGCTACATTTGGTCTTTCGTCTGTAGTGAATAATTCTATAGTAGCGATTTTACCATTTGAAGATAACTTAACGTCTTTAACACCTTTTCTTGCTTTTGAGTCAGCATCTTGAATGATAATATCAGAAGCTTCTACACCAACAACCGGCTTGTTGAATTGCACTTCAACAAATGCACCAACTGTATCAAGCACAGTTACCTTCTCAATTTTTACTTCTTGTACTTTTTCGATCGCGCGTACGATGAATGATGCGAATTGACCACGCTTCACATTTCCAAGTGGATTGAAAGTAGCTTCAGTTGTAATTCCATGTTCAGAAAGCAGGTTAATATTAGCGCGGTGTACTTCCCAAGCTGAATCGTTATCAGTTACTTTTGATTCAACATCTTCAATATCAGTAAGTTCGAATAAACGAGCAACTACTGAAGCCATTTCTTGACGAGTGATGTTTTTACCAGCGTTTAACGCACCGTCAGAACCAGTGAATACGCCAGCTGCACGTACTTTTAAAGCTGCTGCTTTAAGTTCAGTATCAGGTGAAGTAGCAACATCAGTGAATTGTTGAACACCAGTTGTGTCAACATTCCCTAGATAACGAGCGATGATTTTTGCAACTTGACCACGAGTGATATCTTGGTAAGTTCCAAAAGTACCATCTGGATATCCGTTGATAAGACCCATTTCTACTGCCTTATTAACGTTGATTGCATGTGTATCGTTTGCAGATACGTCAGAAAATGCTGCGCTAGCAGCTGGAGCAACAGCAGAAGCTACAACAGCAGCTGTTACTGTACCCGCTAAAAATTTACGGTAAGACTTTGGTTGGTAAGCCATTGAGATATTTCCTCCCTTTAATTAACTAAAAAATTATAAAAGCGTGATCTAAGAGTCTATCTACTTATATATGTATTGAACTCTTAAACTAGCTCGTTAACAAATATTAGTATAGAAGTTTATGGGGTTAATGTCAATGCATATGGTGATTTCCTATAAATTACCATACATATTAATCTGTACCCATAAGAAGCTACTATACATTCTATAATTCTACAGGATTTGCCATAAATATCAATAGATTATTGATATTTTTTTGGTCTTTTGTGAAAAAAGTATGGATTTATGAAGGAGAAACCAACATAATACCTGTCATTCTAACACTCTAGCAAATTTCGACATACACATTACTTCTATAGTTATATTACAGACTACGAATCTTTTGTTACAAAACTGTAAAATAACAATCTTCGATAATATGGTACTATTTTCTTGTCTGAAAAATTTGTAAAATATTCGACTATTATGCCAAGGAGGTTTTTTCCCTATATGTATAGACGATTGATTTTAGGATTGGTTTCAACTTTTGCAATTTTTTTCTTATGGGCTGGATCGGCATCTGCTTCCACGAATTATGATAAGCTTCTTCCAGTTGCAAAAAAGTACATAGGTGTTCCATATAAATATGGAGGAACAACAGCAAGCGGGTTTGATTGTTCAGGATACATAAATGTGGTTTATAAAGAATTAGGTATTAATCTGCCGCGTACGACGAAAGGAATAGCCACAGCTGGTACATATATTGAACGTGATAACCTTCGTGTCGGTGACCTGGTTATTTTCAATACTTTTGGTTCTGGTCCTTCACATGCAGGTATATACATAGGAAATGATGAGTTTATTCATTCGTCCTCAAGCAAGGGCGTTACGATCTCAAGCTTAAATGATCCTTATTATTGGAAAAATAAATACATCGGTGCACGCCGTGTTCTCTCATTTGACCTAGGTGTTGGCGAGTTCCGCGATATTAACTCTGATCATTGGGTTCAGCCGATTGTTAATGAGCTGGCGAAAGAAGAACTAGTACTTGGTTACGAAAACAGTTATTACAAACCGCAAGATAATATCACAAGAGCTGAAGTGGCAGCAATGCTTGCTGAAGCGTTCGACCTAAAAGTGAACAACCGCAGCGGTAATTTCCCAGATGTTAATTCTAACCACTGGGCGGTAGGTGTTGTTAATGCCGTCTACCAAGAAGGAATTTTTCAAGGAAATGATTCTAACCACTTCCGACCAAGCGACGCTTTAACTCGGGGTCAAATGGCTGCTATTATCTCCAGAGCATTTGATTTAGGCGCACCTGCATCAGCAGTTGAATTCTCAGATGTATCTGCAGATCACTGGGCTTATAACGACGTACAGAAGCTTGCAGGTTCCAGAATTACCGTTGGTTTCCCTGACGGAAGCTTTAAACCTGAAGAGCATGTAACACGATCACAGTTTGCAGCGTTTTTATATAGAGCAATGAAATAACAACTTGGCGGGCTGCCAACAGAGTAAAGCCTCGGTTCAATAATTGAACCGAGGCTTTTTGGTTATTTTTATAAAAAAAACACGATTTGCCTCCCTAATGGTGACAAATCGTGTTTCTCTAGCTATTATTCTTCCATCAGTTTAATCGTTCTTTCAAGGAAGAGTGCAAATTGTGATCTTTTGACTGCTTCATTCGGTCTGAATGGGTCAGCCACTGTAATGTTGTTATGTGCTAGTGTGTTAATGTCGTCATAGTTCCAGAATGACCCCTGGTCTGTGAATGAAGTCTGCTGCGTTGGTTCTTCATAGACTTCATCAAATGCTCTGACCAAGATAGCCGCCATTTGCGCACGGGTTAGGGTTTCATTCGGACGAAGTGCTCCGCCGCTTCCCATTAAGCCATGTGCTTCTGCAATGAGCATATCCTCATACCCAATCTGACCCGGCGCCATGTCTGTTGCTTTCATCTCATAGCCTTGTGGCCGTTTCATATCAAGTGCTTTTACAATGAGAGATGCAGCATGACGTCGGAGTAATTGCGTTTCCGGTCTAAACGTGCCATCTGTGTATCCATTAATAATGTCTCGATGCTGCAAGTAAGCAACAGCCGTAGCAACTTCTTCTCTGTTCACATCCGGGAACAAATTGATATTCCCCTCTACAATATTAGAAGAAGCAATATAGCCTTCAAAGCCTGTACCCTTTACCTTATACATGGCATACTGATTTTCAGGGTTTGAAGTCGTCTCAAAAGGACCGCCGATGATTTCTAGCGGATTATAATGCTTCAACTTCTTAGACACACTTCCGTCAATCCCATCTCGAAGGTTGGAATAGCTTAGGTGTGGATTTTGGCTGTGTACCATATCTCCAACCTGATAGTTTTGTGTAGTCCTTGTCTGCGTTGGCCACTTGTAATTTGATGTTTCACCAAAGACGATGATTTCCGGTTTGTCCTCATGTGGATAGCTGATATCAAGTTCAGGTGTCTGTCCAATCTCAAGCAAGCTGCGATTTCTGATAATGTCATAGACGCGTTCTTGATAGGCATCCTCATTTAGATTTGGATCATTACGTTTTGATAAGCCGTTATATGCCATGACAGCAAAATACCAATCTTCAATGCTATTTTTATCATGATTATTGATCGTTGGCAGACGTAAATCCCATTTTTCTAGTAAAATATCTGCCCCAACTTCAATGTTGTAGCGGATGTCGTATTTTACTTTTTCCTTATCAATGCCCTTACTTCCATACTCCTCATCACTCATCGTGATTTGCATCATGCCGATCCCGCCGTCAGCCGTAATGAGCGGTTCGCCATTTTCATCAAATTGCTGAAAACCTGTTTCTACATAAGCAATAGCCTTTAAGATCTCGGCTGGAATTCCTTTTTCATTCGCCACTTCTGTCAGCATTTCCTTAATTTCAGGAACAGTAAGCTGCATTTGCTGATAAGCGTGGATTTGCTCTTTTGTCTTTACAGTCTCATTAATAGTTTCATAGGCAAGGTTGTATGTGGCAGAACCTCTGTTGAAGCCGTCAGCATTATGCTGCACCGCCTGAAGCCTTACTCCAGTGAAATCTTCCCCATTTAATACCCAAGATTTCTCACTATCTAGTTGACCGTGGCGCACCCAGCCTTCCTGCTCATCCTCACCTGTCCACTTTAAAATTTGAACCGGAGAATAAGCGAAGTTGTCATCCTGTGCCACCACGTATGTGTTCTGACCATTTAAATTTTGGCCATAAAGCTTCAAGTCATAACGATTATAAGGTGACTTTTCAAAATCCGTAACATATAAGGAAGGACTTTCTTCTAACGGATATTCTCGGTCAGTCAGTAGATCATTCCAATATCCCATGATGCTTGGATTATCAAATGGTGTATCAATCTGTCCGTTCATTTGCATATGGTCTTTGATGGCCGATTCTGTTCCAAACAGCTGTACATAATCTTCAGCCAAAATTTCCGGCATACTCCATTGGTACTCGCCGCTTCCATCTACATGGACATCAGGAAGTGAGCTTAAGCCTCTCTCCTGCGCATATTGTGATGACAGCCAATTTTCCGGAAGAACCCGCTCTCCTACTATTAAATGGTAGTACGTAAAATGATGTCCGTACTCATGCGATAGTGTCGTTGCCATTGCTTCAGGAGTACCATAGTCATTCCCGCCGTACAGCTCAATCACACGGTCGTCTGAATAACGGATGATGTTTCCTCCATGCTCATAGCTCGCATAGTACTGCCCAAGCACACCTTTACCTGCTGGATAATCCGAGAAAATTTTGACCTTTCCTAAATAAGCAAGCTCTTCGCCTGTCTTATTTTTCAATAATTCCTGCTCAAGTGCTTTTAATTCTTCAACAGTCTTCCAATTCTTACTATAGTCCTTGCTGTAGCTTTCGAACGTTACGCCGCTTTCGCCTGTATATTGCTGCTGAAGCGTGTAGTAATCCTCATAGCTGCCTGCAGCCGCCTGCTTTCCTTGCACTTCGTCAATGACATTCGCGCTTGCACTTCCTGAAAATAGGAATGCTAAAAGAAAGAAGAGGGAGCCAGCTGCTAGTTTCCAATTCTTCATTTCCAATCTCCTTCCACTCTTTTTCTATTATATTAACATGAATAAAGGAGGAACCTATAATAAAAGAAAAGATTGGGAATTTAATAGAGCTAGAGTGTCGTTGAGGTTTTTATATAAAAATGGTCATTGAGCTTGGTAATTGATGTATAAGTACGTCTATTGGACCGATTTTCCTCGAATTTACTGATTTGGGGCCTTTAGAATTTTCTAATGGACCAAGTTATGTAGTTTCCGGCATGTTTGGGTCATTAGACTCTTTCTATTGACCCAAATACCTTCAATGTTACCTATTTCGGGCCATAAGAGTTGCTTAGACCACTATCGTTAACCCTAAACCACAATAACCTTTTTCAAACAAAGAAAAACCCAGCAGTTCAACACCGCCAGGCTTCTCTCCCAATCTATTACTTCACTAAAACCTCTAACTCATAAGCTTTCGTACTAGCACGGCTTGCTGCTTCGCTAACTTCAATGTAATATTGGCCTTTTTGCAGGGCAACTGTACCTACTTCATGATCGGCTACACCATAGTAATCCATTTCCTTCACAAGAGCGCCGTTTGCATTATAGACTTTGATTACACCGTCTAGTGAACCTTCTGTCTTAAATGTTATTGTGGCAGAACCATCCTTCGCCATATTCAATCCATAATAGTCCTTGTCGCCGAAATCAACGCCAGAGTTCAAGTAGCCTTGTGCTTTTAACACACCATTTGCCGCTGTTAGTGCAAGTGGTTTTGATGGAACATTGTTTTTCACAACAGAACCGGCATCTTCATCAGCCTTCGTCATATCTGTTAATACGACTTGATACGGCTGCACAGAAGCTGTTCCCCATGAACCATTTTGGGCCATCACAAAGTAACCTACATCCTTCTTCGCTTTGAAAGACGCACTTACTTCATACGTCAACGCATTCGTTGGGTAGAACGATAATGCCTTCATCGCTTCTTCTGGATCAATGTTCATGTTTCCGTTGCTGTCTTCAATGATCGTTGTGTAAATGTATAATGGTTCTTGTACAGACTTCGGTAAGTTTTTCTTTTCCTCAGCTGTGAATGGTTGAGGAGTTAACTTCAGATTGAAAATCTTTTGATCGGCGCGATGCTTATAATAATAGATGTCGTTATCCGTATTCTGGATTAGGTAGTTTGTATACGCTTTTCCAGGACTGATGACTTTCGCACGGACTGGATCATTTTCATCATTGTCATTTTCTTCTGGTGAATCCATGATCTTGCTCGATTTAATCACATAAGGATCTGCTGACATTGCGTACATTTCATTGCGCATTTGAATAAAATACTTCTTATCCTTCTCTAACGCGGTAGACATCTTAATGTCTTCACCATACGAATAAAAGTATCCGAAATCAGTGATAGGAATTAAATCATTGTGCTCTTCATCATATTCATAAATCGTTCCCCATAAGTAGGTTTCTTCCCCGGCATCTAAGCCGAATTCATAGATCGCATCTGAATCAGAAGTGAATGAATAGAAATCTTCATCTCCTGCGAACTGGAAGTAGCCTTCAACATCTGTGCCAATTGTCATTTCCGGGGCACCGTTTACAATCTGATCAACCATTTCTTCTTCAAACATGCGGTAGTAAGTTTCCGCTTCTTCAACTACATCTTCCGCAAATTTCTTGAAATCAGCTTTCTTCGCTTCCATGTACTCAATTGTAGTCATTTCGTCTTTCATATACATTTCTTCTGGACTGTTCATAGGGTAGCCATCTTCATCAGGAGGCAGCTCTAACCCTTCAATATCTAACTCATAAGGAACACTAGAGTTACCAGGTGTAAAGTCTAAATTAATGCCTGTAAAGAATGGATCATAAATCATATACTCAAAGCTAGGTGCAGCCGAAACCTCTAACACATACTCCATGCCTGGTACCGCTTCAAAGACAAGCTTTTCATCTGCACCTTTGCCACCTTTATTTGACATCTGCACTGGGTATGGCCATGTTTCCCATTCCGGCAGATCCGGCGGACGCTCCATTTCAAAGTCTTGTTTAAAGTATAGCCCGAGTGTGGAGTCGACACCTGGAATTCCGGATACATCGATTGATAGCATTTGCGGTTCTTCTACGGAGAAACTAAAGTAATCCTTATCTCCTTCTTCATCCTCTGAGAAAAGGGTGAATGGTCCATTTTTATCATCAGCGCTTGCATATGGAATCGCTGAAATTGGGATGATATTGTCCTTGGACGATTTGTCACTCTTAATCTCTGAAAGTACCTCCGCTGTGAACGTATACTTAGAATCACCGCCCACATGATAGTTTCCGTTCGCATCCTTGACTGTAATCAACAATGTTCCCGCTGACTCTGCTTTATATAAGTAACCTTCTGCTTCTCCTGCTCTTGCTGCGTTCACCTTTACAGGCTCCGCCGTTGCACCGACCTCTGGAATAAACGTCAGCTCCATGCCATAATCAAATTGCTCTGATCCTTCTAGCCCCGTTTGTAAGTATTCACCTTCATTTAGATGAACTTTGTAGTAATGTCTTTCTTCTGGCTGGGTAAAAGAGCCGCTTTGTGTATCTTCGCCTTTTAACTCAGTAGCATTTGCTAACTTTTGCGCAGCTGTTAATGACTCGATTTTTGGCAAATTAGCTATGTCATACTTTAAAGCCGCAACCGGATCTACAAGACCGTTGGCAAACTTAAGATCGTAGCCTTCTTCCCCTAAGTCTTTCGCCGTTTGTTCTAAAATATATTCCACTTCAAATGGCTTTAAGTTTGGATATTTTGACTTAAGAAGTGCCGCCACACCCGCTACGACCGGTGACGCCATGGACGTACCGCTTGCTTCTATGTAGCTGGAACCTTTTTGAAAATCGTAGACCGTACTGTACACATTTTCCCCAGGTGCCACGATGTCAACAGATGGTCCGAAGTTGGAGTAGCTTGATAATTCATTTTGATCATTTGTTGAGCCAACGCTGATGACGCCATCATAGGAAGCTGGAGATGCATACTCATCCCATCCTTCGTTTCCTGCTGCAGCGACAACCGTAATGCCCGCGTCAATTGCCTTTTGGACCGCGTCTTCAAAAACAGGCGATTCCATGTAGCCGCCTAAGCTCATATTAATGACATCGGCGCCTTTCTCAATTGCATAGAGAATTCCTTCTGCAATGACGTAGTCACTTGCGCCCCATTCTCCATTAAAAACATCAACCGGAAGAATTTTTGCATTAGGAGCAACCCCTTGTCCGCCG
Source organism: Robertmurraya dakarensis (assembly GCF_900156875.1). Taxonomy (GTDB): domain Bacteria; phylum Bacillota; class Bacilli; order Bacillales; family Cytobacillaceae; genus Robertmurraya; species Robertmurraya dakarensis. The sequence continues at coordinate 3,332,995 of NZ_LT707409.1, forward strand.
ATACCATTATTAGCGCCAGCCGCAATGATTCCCGCCACATGGGTACCATGCATATCTGTGAACGAACCGTTGGCAGGATCTGCTGCATTATAAGGAGGCAGTACTTGTGACTTAAGATCTGGATGGTTGAAGTCCAAGCCCGTATCAACTACTGCAACTGTTACATCATTTTTTCCTGCAAATTTTAATGCTTCATCTATTTGTAGCAGAGATTGATGGTATTGTTTATCCTTTTTCGGATCTGGTGCACTACTTGTTTTATACTGAACACTCTGAGTAGCTGATTTTACACCTTCCATATTGCTATAAAATGAGAGAGCCGATTGTAAAGATTGACCTTTTTTCACTTTCACGACATCATAACCTAGCGTAGGGATTGATTTCACCAAAACCGTACCTGCCTTCTGGTGGACAGATGGTGAAAGCTTCTGATCGTATTTAATCACTAGAGTATCGCTGCTAAGCTGGTCTTTCTGTTCCTGCTGCTTTTTATAAGCAAGAATCTTCTTTTCTGTGTCAGATCCTAAGATGTCTTTTAAAATATCGGGCTTTTCTTCTTTCTGTAACTTACTAATTTCATCAAACGTTGCCGCTGATGCAGCACTTGGTACGACTAAAGCCGCCGTTGTTCCAAGCGCAAACCCTGTTTTTAGCCATTTTTTCACAGTTTGACCCTCCCAATGTAATAGTTAAATAGTTTACTACTCTAGTATATGACGGATGGAATTGGAAAAAGTTTCATTTATATGAAATTTTTCAAAATCTTTTATTTTTTTATGGAAAAAGTAGCAATGATTTGGGTAAGATAAGCGTGGATATAAATGGATGTTGTATCTTTTGTTACATAAGATGAAAGTGGAATTAATCAGTGATATACTTAAGTCAAGTGCCATTTTACAAGGAGAGAATAGAATGCTATCTGGATTAAAGAAGCTTATTGGCGACAAACAAGATCGAAAAATTAAGCAATACTACAAGCAAGTCGAGAAAATTAATAGTCTTGAGGCTGAAATTGAAAAGCTTTCAAATCAAGAGCTGCGAGATAAAACGAACTATTTTAAAGAACAGTTAGCAAACGGAAAAACAATTGTTGATATACTGCCTGAAGCCTTTGCGGTCGTCCGTGAAGCATCAAAGCGCATTACGGGAATGCGCCATTTTGACGTTCAGCTGATTGGCGGAATGGTGCTGACCGAAGGAAGCATTGCGGAAATGCCCACGGGAGAAGGAAAAACGCTTGTTGCTTCCCTCCCGAGTTATTTGCGTGCACTAGAGGGAAAAGGTGTTCACGTTATTACCGTCAATGAATATCTAGCACGCCGTGACCGAGAGCTGATCGGGCAAATTCATGAATTTCTTGGCTTAACGGTTGGTTTGAACCTTCCGATGATGCAGCCTGAACAGAAAAAGCTATCCTATGAAGCGGATATTACATACGGAGTCGGAACGGAATTTGGCTTCGATAATCTCCGCGACAATATGGTGTATGAAACAAAGCAGCGCGTGCAGCGACCGTATCATTATGCGATTATTGATGAAGTTGACAGCGTGCTGATTGACGAAGCGAAGACACCATTGATTATTGCTGGTAAAACAGGTGTCAGCTCCGAGCTCAGCTACTTATGTGCTAGAGTTGTGAAAACTTTTAAAGAAGATGAAGATTTTCTATTCGATTTGGAAACAAAGACGACGAACCTTACTGATGAAGGAATTGTCAAAATCGAACGCGGCTTTGATATCGATAACCTCTATGATTTAGAGCATCAGACTCTCTATCATTATGTGATTCAGGCTTTGCGCGCCCGCGTGATGTTTGAACGCGATGTCGATTATATCGTCAAGGATGGGAAAATTCTCTTAATTGATATGTTTACAGGCCGTCCAATGGAAGGTCGTACTTTGAGCAACGGTCTCCACCAGGCGATTGAAGCAAAAGAAGGACTGCATGTAACAGAAGAGAACAAGACACAGGCAGCGATTACGATTCAGAACTATTTCCGCTTGTATCCTGTGCTGTCCGGCATGACTGGTACAGCAAAGACAGAGGAAAAAGAGTTCCAGGAAATCTACGGCATGCAGGTTGTGCAGATTCCAACGAATAAACCGAGAGCACGCGTTGATTCACCGGACCGTGTCTATGATACAGCTGAGCATAAATATTCTGCTGTTGCAAAAAGAGTGAAGGAACTGCATGCAGAAGGACGCCCCGTCTTAATTGGAACTACGTCCATTCTTCAATCTGAAAAAGTAGCTGCGGTTTTAAGGGCAGAAGAATTGAGCTTTGAGCTGTTGAACGCGAAAACGATTGAACAGGAAATTCAATTAATCTCCCTTGCTGGTCAAAAAGGACGGATTACTGTTGCGACAAACATGGCGGGCCGTGGTACCGATATCATGCTTGGTGAAGGTGTCGCTGAACTTGGCGGATTGTATGTCATCGGGACAGAACGTCATGAATCACGCCGCATTGATAACCAGTTAAAAGGACGTTCCGGTCGTCAAGGTGACCCTGGTACAACTGAATTCTTTATTTCGATTGAAGATGACATGATTAAGCGCTTTGCCAGCGATGATGTCGAGAAGTTCAAGAAATCGATGAAAACTGATGATACCGGGAAGATTTTGAATAAAAACATCCACGAGTTTGTCGATCGTGTTCAGCGTATTTGTGAAGGAGCGAACTTCTCAATCCGCGAATACAACCTGAAGCTGGATGATGTCTTAAATGTTCAGCGTAATACTGTTTACGAGCTGCGCAACAAGGTTTTAGAAAGTGATGATTTAATTCCACTTCTCAAGTCGTCGATTGAGTCTTATGTCAAAGAGGAAATTCACCATTGCTGCCCAGAAGATGTCGATACTTCTAAATGGAAGATTGATCGCCTGCAGAAGAATATCTCGGAAATCCTGCCTTCTGGAAAAATCGAACTTCGTAAAGATGTGTTGGATAAGAGTGAGTTGACTGATCCGATCTATGAAGCGGTGAATGCTTATCTTCCATTATTAGATGAGTATCAAGACAAACCGGAAATCGGCGAGGCGATTCAAAGATTCCTTCTATCTGTGGTAGACTACCATTGGCTCCGACATATCGATGCGATGGACCGCTTAAAAGAAGGTGTCGGACTGCGAAGCTACAGCCAGGAAGACCCAATGCGTCAATATGCTCGTGAAGCGTTGGAGCTATTTACACAAATGTACTTTGTGCTTGAGATGGATATTAGTAAGCAGACGGCGAGTTTAGTTCAAGCTTTAGAGAATAGGAAATAAGCTTTACAAGCAGGACCGTTTTGCGTTTCAATTAGAGGGAAGCTTTGCCTTGCTAATCAACCTAGCCAATAGGCAAGGCTTCTTTCACATGATGGAGGTTTTTATATGTTCAATCTTTTTAAAAGAAATAAAAATGTTGGAAAACAAGGTGCAGACAGTACAGTAGATTCAAAGGAATTATTCGGCGGCGAGGACTCCAGTCAGGAAAAGATTGTTAAAACAACCTTATCACTGCCGCCTAACGGAAAGTTAAAACCAGAAGATCGCTACTACTTTCAGTTTTTAAACAATGAACTGCCCCCTTTAAAGCAAAATCAGATTTCATTATCTGGAGTGGAGCTGAAGGTCGATGATGATAGCGGAAAAGTGTTCGTTACTGCGTTCGTACGCAACAGTCTGGCAAGAGGCATTCGCCTTGAAAAAGAAACAACGTTGCTTTTATTAGGCCCGAATGACGAAAGAATTGCGCGCCAACAGTTTGATTTAACCAAAATTGGAGAAATTCCCGCTGAAAGCAGCCGTCCGTGGTATTTTATTTTTGAAGAAAAAAATGTCTTGATCAAAGAGATTCCACAGACTGATTGGAAGCTGGCGTTTGAATTAAAGAAAGCAAAAGGGCCGCATGCCCTTGATTTAGAGGAAAGCTGGGAGAAATCGCTGGCTGACCAGGATAAAGAAAAGCTGGAAAACCTCGTGAAGTCAATGACACCGCCTAAGGCTGGTGAAGTGAATTTCATGGGTGTACAAGCTCGTGTTGCTGATGATGGCGGTTTGCATGTTACTCTGTTGATCCGTAACGGCAGTGAAAAGAACCTTACTTTGCAGCAGCTGCCATTGACAGTGGAAGATGCGTCAGGTGACGTTATCGCTAAGGGTGGCTTTAAACTTGAGGATTTAGAGGTTAAAGCCAATACTAGCAAGCCTTGGACGTTTATTTTCCCGAAGGAGCTTGTGTTGAAGGAAGAGTTGGATTTAAGTAAGTGGAAGGCTTATCCTCCGCAGAAATAAAGTTGATGGCACCGCTTGTTGGCGGTGCTTTTTTAGTCTTTCTACCAAAATTGGTAATCAATCTTTTGGCGGTGGTGCTTCAACTAGCTTCTGCTCAATTCTATTGGACCGGTTTTGCTTATTTTCACTCATATGCGGCCTTTAGAATTCTTCTAATGGACCTAGTTTGCCCTTCCGCACCTTCTTCGGGACTTTAGATTAATTCTATGAGACCAAATCCTATAGGAGCCACCTATTTCGGACCATGAGCACTCGCTCAGCCTACGCTTTCTACCTAGGCCCTCAGCTCAAATCTACCTACGACTCTCTGCCCCCTACGGTTTGCCCATAAAAAGAAAAAAAGATGCCCACGTCAACCAACGCGAACACCGAAAAATGAGAAAACACCTATCAATTGATAGGTGCAGTCTCATGGGCTACCAACCGAGATATTTATATCAGAAGCAGAAGGAAATAAATCTCTCTGTTAACTACATTCTACCACTATTGCTCTTTTATCTCAATCAAATAATTACGAAAATGTACCTTTGTTACCAAATATTTCTTAAGTATTTTGTAATGGCTTTTTTTCGATACTGGTTGAGACGATCGCATAGGCGATCATGAGCAAGAATACTAAGTCTAATAGTCCTGTGTGCAGTGAAAGAACAAAGATCGTTGTGACGAAGGCATAGCCGACGGTTTGATAGGATTTAATGCCCGTACGCTGTACTTGGTTATACAGCATGCCAATGATCAATCCATATAGGGCAAATCCAATGATAATCGCGATGTATCCGGCTTCTACATAAAGCTGGCCAAGATATGTAGGCGTCGTCGTCCGGCCTGGTCTTGTAATATACTTCCCTTCATCGACACTCAAGGAGTTCACCATTTCGGTCACTTGCATCCGTGGTGACAGCTGCTCACCCGGCAGTACCGTTGTAAAAATACCAGAATGCAATCTTCCATACATATAGCCATGTTCATCTGTGTATTCGATTAGCTTACTTAACACAATATGACCAGTAACCATTTCAGAGTTTAATGCTCTCACCCATTTAGGTGTGGCATTAATTTTACGCTGAATCTTAAGATTCTCATCAAGATCTTCCTCAGTTAGCTCCACATCTGGACCTTCTCTAGAGTTATGTTTCTCTGTTGGATCCTCCGAAATAATGCGGATGAAGCCGAACAGCGAGAACAGGATTCCAAGTATTACGAGGACACTAAGAAACCACGTAAGCTTAATTCTCTTAATAATATAATGAAAGACGATAAATGACGTAAAGAACATCACCATGATCGGCGTTCTGTAGCCCATTAGGATAAAGAGCACAAACACGACCATCAAGATTCCGCCGTAAGTCAGCTTCTTTTTCGTCGTTAATTCTTTTTCTTTTAAAATCTGATGACATAGTAAAAAGATTACCGAAAACCATAAGAATGAACTTAAGAAGTTCAATTTCGGATCGAGGTTTCGGCGGACTGATTCATCGAGAATCCCTACTTGTCCTGTAAATAACATGATTAAATAGGCAACTAAGCCGATAGCTCCTAATAGATAGAGGAACCAAATCGTTTTCCCTCTTAAAAAGCCTAAGCCAAACGAAGGAAATGTCCACTGCTTTTTATCCGTAATGTACACCGCCGCGTAATACGCTGCCAATCCAAGCAGGACAGCGAGGAAGACATTGCGGTTGACATCAAAGTACTCAAAGCGGCTGAAGTCGAAAAGACTGATAAAGAAATATAAGACCAGCACAAACGGTAGAAAAAAGTATGGTGAAAATGTATCAATACGATTAATTTTTTGAATGAAATTTTTCATATTCCTGATCCTCTAGGTAGAAGACTTTGCTTTCCCTCCCCTTGCAAGAAGCTGGGTCATTGATGTTGTTTTTAGTATATACAGACCCGCGAAATATACGACGGCCCCCGTGATGATCATGATTGCTAAATAGAGGATGTCTCCCAGTAACGCTGGAGAAATAACCTTTCCTAGACCCCATAAAGCAAGGAACATCAGCGCTGTCGCTGTTATCATTTTGATGTATTCTTTTCCAATGTATTTAAGATTAAAACCGTTGAAAATTTTATATAGCGTTGAAAAAGTAATAACGGAATAAATCATGCCGACTACCGACGTTGATAGCGCCAAACCTGCCGGCCCCATGATATTCGATAGAATCCAGTTGGAAATCACGTTAACGACAACGGAAATCATTCCGATTCTCATCATATAGTGACCTTTGTCTAATGTATAAAAACCTTTGGCAACTACGGCTTGTATGCTGTAAAAGAAGACAGAACCGATATAAAATATCGCGTATTGTGTCGTCAGCGCCGTTGCACTTTCGGTGAACGCTCCTCTTTCATACGTTAAACGAACGATTGATTCCATTAAAATCAGCATGCCAATCACAGTTGGAGCCAGGAACATAAACATATATGAAAGTCCCCGTTCCATTCCAAGCTTAAAGCTTTGGTGATCACCATCTGACTTTGCTTTTGCCAGTAAAGGATAGACAATCGTTGCAATCGTCACCCCAAAAATCGCCTGCGGGATGTTCACCAGCCTGAAGGCGTAATTTAAGTTAGAGACGACCCCTTCCCCCATTCCAGATGCAAATATCTGGTTGACGGCAAGGTTGATTTGCCCGACCGCAATCGTGAGGCCGACCGGAATAAAGATCCAATAAAAGGACTTAATCTCCTGCCAGTCCATCTTTTGCGTCCATGCCATCATTTTTCCAGGCTTCAAGACAACTAGCTTCAGTAAAAATGAAAAAAGTGTCCCGACAAAATACCCGATCGGCACCGCATAAATGCTTAACGTTTTATGAAAGATAATCGCAAATAAAATCGTCGTTAGAACGACAATGGTTTGTGAAAAGGTGGAGAATGAGAATTTTTTTTGCGAATCAAAATAACCCTCGTATACGGCATTTACCCCAACTAAGCTGATTGACAAGAAGTAAATCGCTGCCGTCCAGGCTGCTATCATCATGCCTTGCTCGAATTTGGCAAAGTCCGGATAAAGCATCCCTACCAGCCATGGTGATGCGGCCGCTCCCACAATTGACACAGCAAGTGAAATCCAGAAGGTCCCCTTCACAATATTCGTTAAATGCGAGAAGCCTTTCCCCAATTTGTCATATTTGAAATAACTGGGCAGAAACGCATCCTTCATTCCCGTCAGCATAAACAGGACGATCGCATTCGGAATGACCATGGAGGCGAAGTAGGCGTCGGCCATATAGGAGTCGCCATACAAACCGGAAATGACAATGTCGCGGATCATGCTCGAAAATTTCAAAAAGAAGGTAGACAGCAAAAATAATATGCTGGCCAATCGTAATTTTGACATAGCGTGTCCTTCCTTCTATTTCTTTATTGCTTTTAAAATGAACTTTGGCAAGAGGAGTTGACGCTTCCATCTCCATGGTTCCTTCATTAAACGGTAGAACCATTCCAGTCCAAGCCTTTGGAATCCAGCAGGTGCCCGCTTAATATGGCCGGAAATCACATCAAATGAGCCCCCTACCCCTTGGTAAACTTTCGGGGCAAGCTGGTGCATATGATCGACAATCCAATATTCCTGTGTCGGACTTCCTTTTGCGACAAAAATAATGTCCGGATTCGCATCATTGATGGTTTGCCTAATCAACGCATCATCCTTCACGTACCCATCAAGAGTCCCGACAATTTGCAGACCAGGAAAGCGTTCTTCAAGCTTTTGCTTTGCCTCATCTGCGCGCCCCGGCTTTGCACCGTAAAGGAAGATCGTCTTGCGATTTTTCCAAGCAGCATCGCAAAGGGCGAGCATCATATCGATTCCCGTGACCCTTTTACGAATTTTTCCGCCTTTTAGCATCGATGCAATGATGACACCTATTCCATCTGGGATTTGATAATCGGCCTTATTTAAAAGCTCCTTTAAAGAGACGTCCTCCTGAGCCTTCATAATTTTCTCAGGATTGATCGCCACGATAAAGGATTTTTTATTTTTTTCAATATCATTCATTAAAGACGAGGTGATTTGTTCGTATGTTTGATTACAGACATCTACCCCTAGAAAATTCTCTTTCATCTCATCACCTATTTTTGTGAGATCAGTTTTTTAGACGTTTTTGGAATCTCCAAGAACGGTTACTTCAAAGCCAGCATCTTCCCAGACATTACGGACAATGCAATTTTTCGTATCAAACACATGCTTTGTACGAAGCATATCAGCGAAACCTTCTGGGTTCAGTGTCTTGAACTCATTATGATCAGTCAAGACTAGCACAAGATCAGCGTGATTCACTGCTTCTTCGAGGCTTTGTGTTTGATGGGCAAGTTTGTTTTCTTTAATATGCGGATCGTAAGCTGTGTAATCAAGGCCAAGCTCTTCGATGTGCTTAATCACTTCAACGGAAGGACTTTCACGCATATCATCAATATTTGCTTTAAATGATAACCCAAGAACAGCCACACGGCCATGGGAAATATTCTTTTTATCTAAAATTGATTTTGCCTTCAACGCTGTGTATTCCGGCATTGAATCATTTGTTCTTCTTGATTTATGAATAATCTTGGCAACCTCTGGCTGTAATTCAACCAAGAACCATGGATCAACAGCGATACAATGTCCGCCGACTCCAGGACCAGGCGTATGAATATTCACGCGCGGATGGTAGTTCGCAAGCTTAATCGCTTCCCATACGTTGACACCAATGCTATCACAAATTTGCGCCAATTCATTTGCAAACGCAATGTTGACATCGCGGTAAGTATTTTCCATAACCTTAACAAGTTCAGCTGTTGTTGCATCTGTAAGGTGAATATTTCCTTTTACAAATGTTCTGTACAGTTCTTCTGTTAAGCGTGAAGATTCTTCGTTAATTCCGCCGACAATGCGGTCGTTGTTAACAAGCTCTTCGAACACTCTTCCTGGAATCACACGTTCCGGTGAGTGAGAAATATATAGATCGGTACCCATTTCAAGGCCCGTTTCTTTTAAAACTGGAATCATAATATCTTCAACGGTTCTTGGCGGAACTGTTGATTCAAGGATGACTAGGTTTCCTTTTTTCACAAATGGCACGATTGATTTTGTTGCATCGCGCACATAATCTAAATTAGCACTTTTATCAGGATTGATTGGGGATGGAACCGCAATAATGAAGACATCTGCCTCCACCGGCTGCGTTGATACGGTGAAATTCCCGCTGTCAATCGCTGTATTTAAGCGGTCCTGAAGACCATTTTCTTCAATGTGAAGCTGCTTCTCCGCGATCATTTTAACAGCTCTTTCATTGATATCTACTCCATGAACCGTCATTCCGTGATTCGCAAACATGACGGCTGTTGGCAATCCAATGTATCCAAGGCCAACCACGCACAGTTTCTTTGTCATAAGTATTTCTTCCTTTCATAGGCTGCCTTTTAGAAAAACTCGATTCTGTGGAAATCGAGGACTTTTCTCTTAAGAGAAGTTACACTTTCCTAAAGTACAAAAAATAACCTAAATGATATTATATCGAAAATTGTCTAATGATGATAGCTTTTCATGTATATATTTAGCATTCCAAAGATAAGACGAAATTTGCATGGAATAAGTGACAACTGTTTCCTTCACTTCGCGCCCTTATTCAACCGGCTTGCGGCCAATTGAATAATACTGGATGCCAAGTTCCTTCGCCTCGTGAAGTGGATAACAATTTCGCCCATCAAAAATGACTGGCTGCGCCATGCTTTCTTTGTATTGTGCTAGCGTAAGCTCTTTGATTTCTCTCCACTCCGTGACAATAAATACCATATCTGCTTCTTGAATGGCCTCTAGCGCCGAATTTGCATAATTGATTTTGTCATGAAACAGTTCTTCTACATTACCCATTGCAATCGGATCAAAAACCGTAATTTGGGCATTCTCTTTTAGAAGACTCTCAATGATATCGATCGAAGGAGCTTCCCGAATATCGTCCGTATTCGGTTTAAATGCCAATCCGAGCACGGTTACTTTTTTTCCAGTGAAGTCTTGAAAAAGTTCTTTCGCTTTCAGGAAAAGCTTATCCTTCTGGTATTTGTTCACGTTGATGACCGATTCGAGAATTCTAAAATCAAAGTCGTACTGCTTTGCAAGGTAATTAAGCGCCTTTGTATCTTTTGGGAAACAAGATCCGCCGTACCCGATGCCTGCGCGAAGGAATTGATTTCCGATCCGCTTATCATAGCCCATTCCTTCCGCCACTTCTTCAATATTGGCGCCTGTTTTTTCACAAAGATTCGCGATTTCGTTGATAAAACTGATTTTCGTCGCTAAAAAGGCATTTGACGCATATTTGATCATTTCGGCACTGCGGATATCGGTCGTGACAATCGGAATGTTGAGCGGCTCGTAAATGCTTCTTAACAGCTGCGCCGTTTCTTGACTTTCCGTTCCAATCACAATCCGGTCTCCGTTAAAGGTATCGTGAATCGCTGACCCTTCTCTTAAAAATTCCGGGTTAGAAGCGACTTCGATGTTAATCGATGGATCCACTCTCTCCTTAATAATGCGGGCAATTCTTTCGTTTGTCCCCACCGGCACGGTGCTTTTTACAACGATTACGGTGTCTTTGTGGATGTACTCGGAAATCATAATCGCTGCTTGCTCTACATAAGATAGGTTTGCTGAACCGTCCTCATTTTCCGGTGTACCGACCGCGATAAAAATGCAATCGGCGTCAGCATATGCCTGCTCGGGCTCTGACGTGAAATGCAGCCTCTTAGCTTCAAGGTTTTTCGTGATCAAGTCTTCAAGGCCTGGTTCGTAAATCGGCGACTTTCCCCCATTGAGCTCTTGAATTTTTCTTTCATCTATATCAAAGCATGTGATGGTGTGTCCGACATCAGCCAGGCAGACACCTGTCACAAGCCCCACATATCCGGTTCCTGCTATCGTTATTTTCATGTTATCCCTTCTCTAAATCCTTAGTTGCGAGTGTGCTTCGCTTGTAAAATAGGTCCCAAATTCCCGAGGGGTTTCGGACATTTTTATTTATTTATCATTTACCAATAATTGATTTAAATACTGACGCAGTTCGGTGCGTAAATCGTCGCGCTTCAAGGCCAGTTCGAGTGTGGCTTTGATGAAACCAAGCTTGTCCCCGACGTCATAACGGTCACCTTCAAAGTAGTATGCCAGCACTCTTTTTGTGTTCGTTAGTGTTCGCAGTGCATCGGTTAACTGCACTTCTCCGCCTGCTCCCGGCGGCAGATTTTCTAGAATTTTTAAGATTTCCGGTTCAAGAATGTAACGCCCCATGATCGCATAGTTGGAAGGAGCCGCTTCCTGCTCTGGCTTTTCGACTAAGCTTTTAACTTGAAAGATGTTTTCGTCAAGTTTTTGCTCTGAATCGATAATTCCGTATTTTGATACTTCTTCGCTTGGTACTTCTTGAATGCCGATCACGGTTGAATCGTGCTTTTCATAGACATCCATAAGCTGTTTCAGGCATGGTGTCTCCGCTTGTACGATGTCATCGCCAAGCATGACGGCAAATGGTTCGTCGCCAATAAAACTGCGGGCGCAGTAAATCGCGTGCCCCAGCCCTTTCGGCTCTTTTTGCCTAATATAATGAATGTTCGCGAGGTTGGAGATTTCTCTGATTTCCTCGAGCCGATCCCATTTCCCTTTTTTGAGAAGAGTCTCTTCCAACTCATAGGATTTATCAAAATGGTCTTCAATCGCACGCTTTCCGCGGCCGCTGATGATCATAATATCCTCGATGCCCGATTTCACCGCTTCTTCGACAATGTATTGAATCGTTGGCTTATCCACAATCGGCAGCATTTCCTTCGGCTGTGCCTTCGTGGCCGGCAAAAAGCGTGTTCCCAGTCCAGCTGCCGGAATGATCGCTTTACGAATTTTCATGCAGGGCGCACCTCCCTCGTTCACCTGCATCATCATTGGATCTACTTCTATTTTCATATTAACTTTTATATCGATAAACATAAATACAGGCATCACCCAAAAAGATGCCCGTCCACTATTATAGCTCAAACTCCAGTAGTTTACATGAAATAACCCCAGAATTCAAACACAAGTAACCAAATTGTAACATTATTAATATGGTACCAGGTACCGCCCATGGACACTTTCCCCTTTTTGTCCACCGCCGGTACCTGGTACCGGCGGTGGACAGTGTCTTTTCGGGACGGACAGTACCTGAAGCATACTCAGCCAAGGTTTATCTTGCGAAATTTGCAGAGAATTTTGTAGAAATTTTTGGATTTATTTCTTGTAGAAATTGCTAATTTTCAGTCAACAAAAATCGCTTATATGGTAGAATAATGATAGATTAATAGCCAATTATAGGAGGGCTGAACTAACGATGAAGAAAAAAGTTGTCGCTTTTACGACTGTTGCCATTCTATCATCAACAATCGCGTCAAACGCTTTAGCTGATACATATAAAGTGCAACAAGGAGACACACTTTCTTATATTGCAAAGAAGTATAGTTTAAGTGTTTCTGAGCTTAAAGCTTTAAATAATCTTTCATCAGATTTAATCTACGTGGATCAGACACTTAATGTAGCAGCAACTGCACAAGTAAAGGTGCCTGTAATTGACAAGGCTCCGGCTAAGCCAGCGGCAACCACCATGACAACTGCACCTGTCGTGTCCAAATCCTACTCTTCAGCTCCCGCTGCTGGGAGTACCGTCTACACCGTTGTTAAAGGCGATACGTTAGGAAAGATCGCGAATCAGCATAAAATCCCTCTGGCGGATTTAATGAAACTGAATAATCTTAGCAGTTACATGATCTATCCTGGACAAGTGCTGAAGGTATCGCAATCAGCTTCTCCTGCTCCTGCTGAAAAGGTTGATAAGGCGCCAGTTCCTCCGAAGGAATCCAATTCAGCGCTATCAAGTACAGGTGAGTATGTTGTCAAAAGCGGTGATACATTAGGTCATATCAGCGTCAGAAACGGGATGACCGTGGCAGAACTAAAGGAACTGAATGCTCTTTCTTCTGACCTTATTTACGTTGGACAAAAATTAAAGCTGCGCGCTGGTTCCACGTCCAGCGCTAACAGTACATCAACCGTTAAGCCGATAACAGCTGATAAGGGTGACAACATCAGTACACCAGGGCAGACAGTAAAACCAGAAGCGTCTGAAGGTGACAGCCTCTACCCTGTTAATTCCCAAAGTTTAATAAATGAAGCAACCGATTTACTTGGGACTCCTTATGCTTGGGCAGGAAATTCACCGGAGGGCTTTGACTGCAGCGGATTTATTCATTATGTTTTAAATGGAGCTGGGACAAGCATGACCAGACAATCAACAGAAGGCTATTACAGCCGTTCCTTTTATATAGATGAACCGCAGCCAGGTGATTTTGTCTTTTTCGAGAACACCTATAAAGCTGGCATCTCACATATGGGAATCTATTTAGGAAATAATGAATTCATTCATGCCAGCTCTTCAAAAGGCGTCATCATCAGCAGCCTCGACGAACCTTACTATGAATCACGCTTCGATGGATTCAAGCGTTTATACTAGTTACTAGAAAAGACGTCCACGTGGACGTCTTTTCTATCTAAATTGAAGGTTTTTATCTTCTGTCCTCCCGGCGCGGACAATATCAAGAAAATGTCCACGAGCGGTACCTGGTACCTAAATGAAGGGTACCTAATTATTTTGATATGCATGTATGGATGCCGATGATGTTGAGGAAGTGGTGTATTTTGTTTAGGGATATTTTTATATATTCTTCACAGATTGTGTGCTCTTTGAGGTAGGCTATCTTTTTCTTTTGTCCGGCGGGATGATGATGGGTGGTGGTTCTGCGGTTGCTTTCAATTTCTTCACACGGTGCTTCACCATAAGTGAATACCACTGCTTCACCAATCTTTTTAGCATTTTTACTAAAGTAAAACGAAAAGACAATGGCACATTCATGATCAATAAAAGAGGGTTGAATCTTCATTTCGATATCCATCCTATTTCCTCCTTTTACCGTTGTTCCTTATACTGTAACAAAATCCAGAAAAGGTGGTTTTTTCGATAGACATGGCAGAAACGCAGCCAAGCAAACCATATGTACCTATATATCTTTTATTTTTATAAATATATAACTATAGGCATATGCTTAGGGAATATTTCTTCCTATCGATGATTACCCTTTTTACAACCCAGCTCTTCAAACATAAAAAAAACACCTCATAAAGAGATGTCCAAGAATAAGGGATATCAATCAGTATTCAGATGGAAGTTCGTGAATGGAGTCGCCGCCGCCAATTGGCCCAGGCGAAATGATTCCTGCGTTTGTTGCTAAAATAAGCGCTAATGCTAGTCCGATAATACGTTTTTTCATTGGTAAACCTCCTCAAAAAGTGTTGATAGCGTTAAAATGAATATATCTTGACTCTAGTAAAACATATTTCTACAATTTTCAATTTTTCGATATAAGTTGATTTTCTCTACTTTCTACTCTAGTAAATCCGTTATACATACTATTTAACCAAAAAATATAATTTTGGGAATATTTGCAGGAGGTGTTTTAAATGGACTTTTCAGCAGTAGGGAAAAGGATCAAGGAGCTTCGCAAGCAAATCGGCTTGTCTCAAGGAGAGCTGGCCAAAGGGATTTGTACACAGGCGCAAATTAGTAAAATTGAAAACGGGGATGTTTATCCGTATGCTTCTACTCTTTATTTGATTTCTGAACGGCTTGGTGTTGACGTTAACTACTTTTTTGACATCGGACTGACACCCCGCCTTGATTATGTACAAGAAGTTTGTAAGCAGCTTCGGATTACGAGGAGAACAATGAATTATGAAGAAATGAAGCAAATTGTGGAGATGGAGCAGAAGAACCCGCTGTTTTCGCAGAATAGACGAAACTATCAAGTGCTTCTCTGGCATAAAGGAATTTATGAGCATGCAATGAACAAGGATCTCGGAAAAGCTATACAGACCCTCCAAGAAGCCATTTCCCTCACGCAAACTACCGAGAAAATTTACTCTGAGAGAGAGCTTGAGATTATGCTGACGATCGGGGTCATTTACTTTGAGGAAAATGATTTAGACAGCGCACTGAAAATATATAAAACAGCTTTTCATGCCATTAAGCAGCTTCCTTATTTAAATGATATTTCGATACAAACCCGGCTTTATTATAATATCGGCCGCGTCCTTACCAGACAGGAGAAATACCATGAATCGATTCAGTACTGCCAAGAGGGAATTGACTGGTGCATCAAGAGGGAAAGCCTTTATCTGTTAGGGGAACTTCATTATCATACAGGCTACAACTACGAACTGCTAAACAACCCAATAAAAGCGATACAACTCATGGAAAAAGCCCGGCTCATCTTCGAACTCCAACACGACAATCGCTTCCTCACCTTCATCACCAAAAAAATCAAAAACATGGTACCAGGTACCCCTCATGGACAAATGGGGTAAGTTTGTCCACGGACGGTACCTGGTACCGTTCGTGGACATTTGTCTCCCTGAGGGAGACACCCCTGTTTATTTGGTTAGGAGTCCTCGGCCGATGTAGCGGAGGATTTCTTTTTTGGGCATGGTGGTTAGCTCAGTTTTTGATAGTTTACTTATGTTGATTGGGGTGAAGTAGGGCGCTTGGTTTTTGAGGCCTTCTGGTTCGTACGCAACCAATTCTCCTTCTTCCCCTTCACTAATCAGTTCGACGGTTTTACCTACAACAAGGCCTTTCTCGATTTCGCGCTTCTGCACCTTGCCATCCCGTCCAAGCACAAAAATGCTATCCTTTCTTATAGCCTTTTCTGATACCGTCAGAACATCCTGAGCTTCCGCTACTTTAATCTTCAACCCAACATTTGCCCCAACTGGAATCAATGTTTCCGGCTGCTCCTCAAGCTCGACGGTAAAACTGTACTGGCTTTCCTCATCCAGCTTAGGATCACTTATCGGGTTAACAGACACACTTGAAACAGTCCCCTTCAATTTCTCCGGCAGCTTATTTGAAGTGATCGCAACTTCCATCCCTTCAGCGATTTCAAGCACCTCATCCTCATCCAATACGCCCTCCACCTTCATGTCATGCGAAGTAATCGTAACAACCGGATTTTGCAGTTCATAGCTGATGTCTTTCACGACACCCGCCATTCCGCTATCGACGGTCAAACTTCTAAGGCCGTCTTCGGCAATGTCGATGAGATCGTTATATTTATCAATTTCCGCTTCAACTTTTCCTAATTCCCATTTCTTTTCGGAGATTTCCGCTGAAAAACTGTTCACAATCGAATCAGCATAAGGGTTATCATCCCCAAAAGATGTTGTTCTCTCGAGCTTCTCCAAATCATCGATATTATCCTCAAGCGCTTCTTTCTCACGGTCCAGTTTGGAGATTTCCGCTTCAAAACTCGAGATGGTCGCCTCGATATCGACCGGAGAGTACTCAAATAAAGCTTCTCCAGACCTTACCTCTTCTCCCTCACTGACGAGAAACTCTTCAAAAATACCGCTTCCAGCTTGATAGTAGACATACTCCTCTTGCGCAGGAACGAGTACGCCGGATTTATTTTTCGACAATACCAAGTCCTGTTCTTTAACTTCAGTCCATTCACCAATATAAGCTGCTCTCTCGATTTTACTTTCTTTTTTAAAAATCAAGAAAAGGTTCGCGGCAAGCAATAACCCTATGATCGCCAGCACCGTCCATTTTTTTCTATTCAAGTTTGCCGCCTCCTTTAAAGCATGACTTCAAATTTTATATAAGAAAAGAGTGCAGAAAAGATCCAGATAAATAGATTAGTAGATAAAACGATAAGTAGAAGTACCCCGTTCTTTTTCTCCGTTGTCCATTTTAAATATAAATAATGAAGGACCATCATCCAGATTGAAAAAATTGAAATGTTCCCAAGTAACTGGATGAGAAATTCAAGTCGAGTTACATACTGCGCCACAACACCCAATCCAAAAGGAGACGATGCCTCATCCAGTCCGAAAAACAGCTGAAATGGGATCAGCATGGCTTTTTCTAATAACGAAATTGCCGCTGTCAGCAAGCCGATCACCACTAGTTTGCTATACTCGATATCGGTAAAAACCCAAAAGACGAGCGCCGGGAAGAATATCAGTGCTGTCGTTATTAACATACTCAGAACAACTTGTCCAACCGCAAATAATGCCTTCATATTTTCAAACTCTGCTGCTGAAACATCATAGATCTGCTTCGATAGTGATTCATTCCCAATTCCGAAAAAAGCAGAAATTCCTGCTAAAATTAGGCTAATCGCGAGAATCATGGAGGTACGTGTCCAAATTCCATGAATTTGCTCCGCTTTATGTAATTGATGTGCCGCGACATATGGTGAAAAAAGTCCTCGAAACAGCCTAACTTGAAAAAACATAATGAATCCTCCAACAATTTGTCATATTCTGTGTATTCATTTTACATCACTTACAGGAAACAGGCATCTGAAATCCATCGTAAATTCTAAAGATTAAGGTAAATCTGTTAAAAATAGTAAATAATACCCGACCAAAAAAAGACACCCCAGACTTTTCTGGAGTGTAAAAATGGAGATTCTAATAGTATTGTTCTCAAGGAACAATAGAGCTAAAGGATTGTTACATTAGGATAGCGCCTTTTGGGCTAGACCTATATCCTTATTGAATCACAGTTTTCAGAAAAGAATAAACCCTAAAAAGCAGCGATAATCCACTGGTATTACGGCATATATTATCTTTATCTGCCCTTTCTGCTCCGAAATATAACTTTAGGAATATTTTTAAAAGAATTCCCAAAAACGTTAAGCAATTCCCATCAAACTTCCATGCCCCTCCCCTCTCACCCTAAAATTTTGTATAATAAGATATTATGGTGTTTTTTACACGTGCAAACGGTGGGAGGTTTTTGAATTGGCATCGATCCCAATGAAATATGAAGAGCTGCTTCAAGCAGCGGCAGCGGATTTAAAAGCGCTACTGTGGTCGGAACGGATCGAAGATGAAAAAATCGTTCAAAAAGGCCTTCTTTTATACCGACAAGGTCTTGTCTCTAAAGCAAAGCTTGAAAATGACTTTGTCACGGCATCGGTACAGGATGTCACGAGAGTCCATGTCGAGCTCGACTTAAACTTTTTAAATTTGAGCACTTGCTCCTGTCCTACTGACGGGACGTG
The DNA here is from genome assembly GCF_900156875.1 of Robertmurraya dakarensis. Lineage (GTDB taxonomy): Bacteria > Bacillota > Bacilli > Bacillales > Cytobacillaceae > Robertmurraya > Robertmurraya dakarensis. The sequence continues at coordinate 3,351,400 of NZ_LT707409.1, forward strand.
CCGGCATATTCTTGCTGTCTTTTTCTACGCATACTCCCAAGTCGGCAGTGTCGCAGAATGGGTGGAAGACTGGCGGCAGCCCGCTAAAGAGAAAAAATCAGCAGAAACATGGGGGCTGCAAAGAGCAAAGGACTTGTTGAAGACAGCCGGTGCTTTGCAGCCAGATTATGATTCCTGGGTATCCAGCTTTCGTGAAGACTTCGATTCCATCATGAAGGGAACGAAAAACCCTAAACCCTATTTAGTACCAGATTTATTTCAAGTCTACAGCCGTAAGCTCAAGGCGAGCGCGCCCGTGAAGCAGGAATGGAAGCAGTTATATTATATCGTCGCTGCCATCCACTCTTTTCAACAATTGCTCAACCTGAGCCGGGAGCTGGATCATCAGGAAGCAGACATTAACCGGCACTATCGGCATCTGTTTTTTTCCATTATCGATGAAATTGAAGAGCTGGTGGAAAAGTTAAGTGTGCATGCCATGCCCTTTGCGTTTGATGAGTTTATCGCAAGATTGAAGGATGATTGCATTTATTTGTTGGCAGAGGACTTTGACCTTGAATTTGAACGGACCCATCTTTATGTTGTGCTTTGGACAAAGCTTTACAAAAAGAAGGGCTGGCGTGAACAAGAAACCAAAAAACTTCAAGAGCTTTATGAACAAACACACACCGTTCCTCTTTTGCTTGGAAGCGCCCATCAGCACATCATGCTGCGGGATGACGACCGCGCATTAAAAATTTTACAGCATCTTGAAGAAGAAGCAGCACCTTATATGCTTTTCTGGCTGGAAATGTTGAAGGCTTCAAAGGATTGGAAGCGAATGGGCCCTTTTGTCGACATATTTGCGAACATGCTGCAAGGCTATATTAAGGAACTTCACGATACATATGCGCGCATGGAATTTACCCGCTGGGCATTGAAGGCTGTTTCTGTCTACTGCATTGAAAATCATAAGTTCGATTTATATGAAAAAATTCTCGTTCAAACCCTGCCGTACAGTTACCGAATTTATGACGATTTTCTTTTCGAACAAAAACAATATGATAAATGGAGTGACCTGCAAGTCTACATTGGATATGACATTTCTTCCTTATCAAACGACAAACTTAAGGCACTGCAAAAAGAAGAGCCGACGGTCCTGCTCCCGCTTTATCATCAATCAGTTCAACAGCAAATTAATTTAAAAAACCGCAGCAGTTACCGTGTAGCTGTCAAACATTTAAAGAAGCTGCGGACGATTTATAAGAAGCTCAAGCGTGAAGACGATTGGCAGCAGTTTTTATCAGTACTTTTAGAAAACACGAAACGGCTGCGAGCCTTCCAGGAAGAATGCGAAAGGGGCAAGCTGATCAATGCTTAAGTCAACATCGTTAAAAATTAATATAGAACCCTTGGAAGATGGCCAATTCTTTTTAACAGCCGAAAATGAAGACGGCTTTGATCTCAAGCCTAGCGAATGGAAGTCTCTCCTTTTCAATCGTCATGAAGCAAGCTACTATGGAACATTTGTTCAGGAGAAAAAGCTCGGTGTGGTCGTCGACGGCTGGCAGCTCGTTACGCTGCTTGCCAATGAGCAGTTTAACCGGCTCGTTGAATGGGATTGGGACGATACCGGGCAAATTTGCTTAGCCGCCGCCCATTCGATGTATGAATCGATCCAGGAAAAAGACTGGTTCCCCGACTTCGAGGCGCTCCAGCAGGATGAATTCAAATGGCGCCTCCCCCAGCGGGTGTACCATGAATTCGGCGAAAACTTCTGGGAGCAGAACGTCGAGCATGACATCCCTGTTAAAGATTTTGTAACAGGCTGGTATAACGCATCCCTGCAGGCTTTTTTTAAAAAAGAACCGCAGTGGAAAGAAAAAATCGGCAAGAAGCTCGAAGCCATTCAAAATCATTCTCTTCCTCCACGGGCACTTTCTTCTTATTTTGATGAAGAAACTTGGAGTGAATGGATTGGATTGAAGGATAGCGCCCTGCCCTTTTCGATAGGGCTGAGATTAGAAGAGCCCGCTGATATCGCTGAACCGTGGGAGCTGCGGATCTTTTTACGAGGAAAAGATGATCCTGAAGTCGTCGTTGATGTAAATGATCATAGCAATATGCCTGCGAAATGGTTTGACTTCCTTGAAGCAGTCGATCGAGAGCAGCAGCGCTGGATTGCGCTTTTTCCCTGGCTGGAAGGTAAAAATGGCGTAACAAACATACTGACGGAAAATGAAGCATGGCTATTCTTAACAGAAGGCAGTGAAACACTATTGGCGTTAGGAATTGAGATTCTTCTCCCTTCATGGTGGCTGGCGATGAAAAATGCCAATTTGAAAGTCAAAGCGAAATTGAAGGGTTCCGCCTCCAGCCATAGGCCTTCATTCGTTGGATTGCAGGCGATGCTGGATTACAACTGGCGCTTCTCGATGAATGGCGTTGAGCTTTCTGAAGAGGAGTTCTCACAGCTCGTTGAAGAAAAGCGGCGACTTGTCTATATTCGCGGCCGCTGGATTAAGCTTGATCCTGGGTTTGTTCATCAAATTCAAGAATTGATGAAACGAGCTGAAAAGGAAGGCCTGCATGTTCGCGATTTAATTCAGCAGGAATTACTTGGACCTGATGAAAATGAAGGCGATTCAGCTGAAGATCTCGGGCTGATGCGCGTGCAAATTGAACTGAATCGTCAATGGAAGCAAATGATCAAACAGCTCCGCGATATCAAATCGATTCCTGAAGCATCTGTGCCTGACAGCTTCCAAGGCGCGCTCCGCCCTTATCAAATTCAAGGGATGAGCTGGCTCTTGTTTTTACGCCAGTACGGTTTTGGGGCTGTGCTTGCCGATGATATGGGACTTGGAAAAACGATTCAATTGATCTCGTATATTCTGTCTGTGAAGGAAAAAGAAAAAAGCGGTCCTGCCCTGATTATTTGCCCTACCTCCGTTTTAGGAAACTGGCAAAAGGAGATTGAACGTTTTGCACCTGATTTGAACGTCTATCTCCACTATGGATCAAATCGTATGAAGGAAGACGCTTTTACGGAAAAAGTGTCTGAAGTTGATATCGTGCTGACCTCATTCGGGCTGACCCATCTTGATCTTGCTGAATTTGAGAGCATTGAATGGAGTTCTATTTCAATAGATGAAGCGCAAAACATTAAAAATGCGCAGACGAAGCAGTCGCGGGCGGTGCGCAAGTTAAAAGGCAAGCATCATATCGCATTAACGGGGACACCGATGGAAAACCGCTTGAGCGAATTGTGGTCGATTTTTGATTTTACCAATCACGGTTTCCTTGGCAGCCTTGGTCAATTCCAGAAAAACTATGTCGTTCCAATCGAGAAGAACGATGAAAAAGAAAAGATTGGTGAGCTGCAGGCGTTGATTCGTCCCTTCCTTTTAAGAAGGACGAAAAAGGATGAAGAGGTTGCACTAAATCTGCCTGATAAGCAGGAGCAAAAGGAATACTGTCCGCTGACGGCCGAGCAGGCGTCACTTTACGAACAGCTCGTCCGCGATACATTTGTGCAAATTGAGACATTAACAGGCCTTGAACGAAAAGGATTAATTCTGCAATTATTGAGCCGTTTGAAGCAGCTTTGCAACCACCCTGCACTGTATTTGAAAGAAGAAAAGCCGAAGCGTGTGCTGGAACGATCTGTGAAGCTTGAAAAATTGGCCGAACTAGTCGACGCCGTGCTGGAGCAAAAGGAAAGCTGCTTAATTTTTACCCAATATATTGAAATGGGTGAAATGATGCGGACGATGCTGAAGCAGAAGTTCAAAATCGAAGTTCCATTCCTGAATGGCAGTGTTCCAAAAAGCAAGCGTGATGAGATGATTACCCGTTTCCAAAACCACGAGTTCCCTGTATTCATACTGTCGTTAAAAGCAGGCGGCACCGGTTTGAATTTAACGGCGGCCAATCATGTCATCCACTATGACCGCTGGTGGAACCCCGCTGTCGAGAATCAAGCAACAGACCGTGCTTACCGCATTGGCCAAAAGCGGTTTGTCCATGTTCATAAATTCATCAGCACCGGCACACTCGAAGAAAAAATCGATGCCATGCTCGAGAAAAAACAATCGCTCAACGACGCCATCATCCAAAGCGACAGCTGGATCACCGAACTCTCCACAGACGAACTCCGCGACCTCGTCTCCCTATAAAAAAGCGGTACCTGGTACCGTCCGTGGACAGTTGTTCGATTTTGTCCGCACGGAGCGGACACACACTATATTTTACGGCACCAGGTCTTTCCTGGTGCTGTTTTTCTGTCTTGAAATAGAAAAAACGACGGTTCTAGTTTACCGTCGCTGGAAATGTGAGGTTTGGAGGATTGCTTTGATTTTTTCTACCAAGAACTTGGGGAATTGGGGGGATAATATTTAGTAAAGATCATGAATAATTATGATATAAATGATTTCTTTTCAGCAGGTTCTTTGGGGCTTTCGTTAAGTAAGATGTATTCAAGCTGCAGGATGCGCTTATGAAGCTGTTCGGCTCGTTCATTTGATTTCCCAACCATCATTATGAGCCGTTCGAGTAATATTTCGAGACTTTTGTCTCGATCGATCAGGGTCTTCAATTGGTGACCACCTCTTTTTCAGCATGTGTACTATTCGCTTTCTTGCTATCCAGAAATTTTACATTTTCGGCAATAACCTCCGTTACATAGGTTCTCTTTCCATCTTGATTATCATAATTCCTCGTTTTAATTCGTCCCGTAATGCCGATCAACGACCCCTTTTTACAATAGCGCGACGTATTTTCAGCCATTTTCCTCCACAAGGTGCACTGAACAAAATCCGCCTCAATTTCACCCTGGTGATTTCGAAAATTTCTGCTCACTGCAAGTGTTACGTTGGTTACGGCATTTCCATCTGTCGTCACCCTTAACTCAGGATCTTTCGTCAACCTTCCAACCAGTGTTACTTGATTGATCATCTTTCATCACCTCTCTCCCTTGGGATATCGTTATCATAACCGGAGATGACCATTCTCGTAAAACCGCCGAAATTAAATTTTAGCCTCTTTTCAAAGCCGAAAATCTGATTTTCCCCTAGAGAAAAATTAAACTTTTAACTTAAAATAAACCCAATACGACAAAATTCTTTTCTCTTTCCTATTTTTATCGACAATATTCGACAATGGCAAAATTTTCATTATCAGACTGGTATGGTATAATTTTATCTAGCAAATACTACTGCGGTCGGGAGGTGTAGGATGAAGACATTTAAGCTTGTTTCGTTAAAAGTGGTAAAAGAAGACGGTCTAATGGATGTCCCGCTTGAGGATGGCATAATGATTAGTAAAGAGGATGAAGAAAATTCTTGGTTAATTGAGAGTTATATTGATAAATCATTTCAGCGTTTTTTCCAGGAAGCGTATGACCAGAAGAAGGAATTGCTCATCCAAACAATCATTTCCAAATTAGATAATGATCCCGTTCTCTTCCGTGTCCACACAAGATCAGTTATTTCCTTCGAGAAGCATATTAGCATTCTGCTTCAAGGAACACTGAAAAAAATGAGAAGCAGCTATGCTGAGAACCTGTTAAGCAGTTTGATCTCAAAAGGCCTCAGCGGAGAGAATCTATTAATTGAGTTTAAAGATAAATTCTATAATCGTCCTAAGTCCAACTCAAAGGTTTAAAACAAGCGTTGAACAAGCTGCACTGCACCCGAGACACTGCATCCGCCGCAATATTTTTGACATAACAAAACTCCCGGCCCTGAAGGATGCTCGGGAGTACTTATTTATAGTCAAAAATCAGTGCAGAATACTCGATTGAAAAACGTCTTTCTTTTCTATGATCTTGATATTCAGCTGTTCAATGATATAATCAATGTCCTGATTTTTATAATCACGAAGGGGAAGCTCCTCACTGTAACATTGGTAGTACAGGATGGAAGCCAGCTTTAATTTTTCCTCACTGGCAGGCATTAGCTGTTCTACTTTTTTTTTAACTCCTGCTTTAAATCCTCAATGACAAACTTTGCTTCCGTTTTACAAGAATAATTCCGTTCTTCTCCAACTTCCTGCTGAAGTCTATCAATTTCTTGCATTTGCTCTTCTGTTGGTTCTTCCGAAAGGATTTTATCAATGGTTTCATTAATCTTATCTGCAAGCTGCTCATGAAACGCAGGATTATTTTTAACATCATCGCTAATTTTTTCATACCAAGATGAGTTATTTGTTATATAGTGCTGCCACTCACTAATAAATTTTTCAATATCAAATTTATTTTCATTCCAACGTATTTGATTCATGTATTGTTCAAATGCGGTTGAAATGGATCGTGAAATGCTAATTTTTATGCCTGGTGAAAGATCTTTAAACATTCTAGTAAAAGTACCCCCAAACTTAATCTCGACCATAAACTCCTTCTCAACATTTTCACTTTATCATAATAGCTTTCATCTGACAAATAAAACTAGGTAAATTCAAAATTCGACCGTTCTTCATTCGCCATTAAAAAAGCCGCGCTCATGGTTCGCGATTACTCTATTTAGAGCTGATTTTTCAATTAGTCCAGGCAGATGCCCTCTCTAACTTTCTGTAATTTGTTTCGTAAAAATAAGGACAGGTCACCCTGTCCTATTTATTGCTATGACATTATCGGGCAGTGAAACCACCTTTAGAGATTTCACATTATTTATCTTGATTATTCTCGTCTTCCATATCATTTTGATCTTCCAGCATATCTTCGCCTTGCTCATTATTATCTTCGAGCATATCGCCGCCGCCAGTTTGATCCTCTGTTTGGTTCATATCCATATCGCCATTTCCGTTCTCTCCAGTTGTGCCAGCTCCGTTATCGCCATTTGTACCAGCACCGTTGTTGTCATTAACGTCGCCGTTATTTGGAGTCTCCACATTCACATCTTCTTCTGGAGGCGGATCCTGATCATTCCCAGCACAGCCAGCCAGTACCATCGCTGTCAATAAAGTACCTCCAAGGAGTGCTAAAAGCTTTTTCTTCATAAGTATAAGCTCCTTTCATATTTTATTGATTCTGGACCTAATATGTATCGGTCTGTTGTTATGTTGCCCAAAAGCGATAATTATTTGCATATTTTTTCAAAAAATTTTTTTGCAAATAAAAACACCCGGCACAACACGTACCAGGTGGATCCTTTGCTATTCTTTTTTCTCTCCAAGACCAAACATAATTTCCGCTTCTACCGCGACTTCTCCATCTACCGTTGCCACCGCTTTCCCTTTTCCAAAAGAACCGCGCACACGAGTCATTTCTACCTCTAAGCGGAGCTGGTCGCCCGGTACTACCTGTCTTTTCATCCGGCAATTATCAATTCCAGCAAAAAACGCAAGTCTTCCTCGGTTTTCTTCCTTTTTTAAAATTGCCACAGCGCCCACTTGTGCTAACGCCTCCACAATCAATACTCCCGGCATCACCGGGTACTCTGGGAAATGACCGTTGAAAAATTCTTCATTCGCTGAAACATTCTTAATGCCGACAGCTCTTTTGCCTTCTTCTACTTCTAAAATTCGATCCACAAGCAAAAACGGGTAGCGGTGCGGAATAATATCTTTAATTTCGTTAATATCAAGCATATGTAATTAGTACCTCCTACTAACACTAGGTTTTATCTTATTTTATAGGCTAAACCTGGAACATGCAAGCTTTGCCTTTCCCTTACAAACAAATAGAGAGCCTCAATCGGCTCTCTCATTTTACTTAATCAGTCAGTCTTTCAATCGTCTTTGCCAGCAATAATGTACGTTCCGGCAGCGTATCTATTTCTAAATACTCTCTTTCACTATGTGCATTCCCGCCAACAGGGCCTAGACCGTCAATTGTTGCCACACCTGATGCAGATGTGAAGGAAGCGTCTCCCCCGCCGCCAGTTGCGGTATCGCGGACACTAATTCCAATCTCTTTTCCTACATCCTGAATGATCTGCAGCAAAGACTCTGTTTGTTCATTATATTCCATTGGAGGACGGCTGATATCTCCCTCTAGGAAAATTTTCGTCCCATCGACTTCCGTTTTTGAACAGATTTCATGAATCTTTTCTTTTAAATATTCAGCCTGCTCCATTTCAGAAATGCGGATATCAACATGCGCAACCGCACTGGCAGATACGGTATTCACAGAAGATCCGCCTTCAATTAACCCAACATTCACGCTGATTCCTTTTTCATGATCGGTTAAGGAATGCAATTGAATAATTTTAAAAGCTAGCTCTTCAATGGCACTGCGCCCTTTTTCCGGTTCGATCCCAGAATGCGCTGCTTTCCCTTTTACAATCAGCGTATAACGGCCGCCGCCGCGTCTTGCAGAAACCAATGAGCCATCCTTTCTCGCCGGTTCCATGACAAGCGCATACTCTTTCCCCTGTGAAAGTTGTTCGATTAACGGACGAGATGTCACCGATCCGATTTCTTCATCGCCATTTAAAATGATTTGCACATTTTTAATCGCTTCTGACCCGTTCTGCTCCAGCGCTTTAATCGCATAAAGCAGCTCTACCAAGCTCGATTTCATATCGACTACGCCTGGTCCATAGGCGCGGTTGCCTTCGATGCGAAATGGACGCTCTGCCACCGTTCCTTTTGGAAAAACCGTGTCCATATGAGCCACTAAAATAATTTTTGGATCCTTGGCATCTCGATGCTGAATCACCAAATTGTTGCCATTCTCATTCTCTTCTTTCACGTCAACGACAAAACCTAATTCTTCATACTTTTCCTTTAAAATACTGCCTACTTCATCAATGCCTTCTTTCACATATGAGCCGCTATCAATATTTACCAGCCTCTCAATTAGTTGGAGCATTTCATCTTTTTTCCCCTGTATAAAGTCTTCCATTTTCGCATCTCCCTATTTTTATTTGTCTAGTAAGATACCGTGGCCTTCCTCTAACGGAAAATGACAAGCCACAAAATGATCTTGTTGTTCTTCCACTAGTTTAGGTTCTTCTATTTTACATCTTTCCTGCGCATATGGACATCTCGGATGAAAACGACATCCTGATGGCGGATTAGCAGGACTTGGCATATCACCTTCAATGATAATACGATTCTTTTTATCACGAAGAGTTGGATCTGGTATAGGTACCGCAGACAGCAATCCTTCTGTATAGGGGTGCAATGGCTGATCAAACAGTTTTTCCTTTGTCGTTATTTCAACGATTTTCCCTAAATACATCACGGCAATGCGATCGCTTATATGTTTTACGGCCGGCAGCCCATGGGCGATAAAAATATAAGTAAGATTAAATTCTTTTTGCAGCTTTGCCATTAAATTAAGAATTTGTGATTGAATCGAAACATCCAGCGCAGACACTGGTTCATCACAAATAATCAGTTTCGGTTTTAAAGCAAGTGCTCTCGCAATGCCGATTCTCTGGCGCTGACCGCCGCTGAACTCGTGCGGATAGCGTCTCGCATATGAGCGGTCCAATCCAACAACATCCATCAATTCGTATACCTGATTTTCTAACTCTTTTCCCTTTGCCACATGATGAGTTTTTAACGGTTCGGCAATGATATCGAATACTCTCATTCTTGGATTTAAAGAAGAGAACGGATCTTGGAAAATCATTTGAATTTCTGCTCGTTTTCTGCGCAGCTTTTCACCTGAAAGCTTTCCTAAATCGACGCCTTCAAAAATAATTTCACCTTCTGTTTTATCCAGCAATTGCATAATCAAGTTTCCAGTCGTTGATTTACCGCAGCCTGATTCCCCAACAATCCCAAGAGTTTCTCCTGGTTTTACAAAAAAATCAATATTATCAACAGCTCGTACAAAGGATTTTCTTTTCTTAAAAAGCCCTTCAGACACATCAAAATATTTTTTTAATCCTCTTACTTCTAATAGATATTCAGTTTGAACGTTTTTGCTATCTTCTTTCATTAATTGTTCCATTAAATGGCCACCTCTCCTTCTTCATGAAGCCAGCAGCGTACTTGGTGGTTTGGAGAAACTTCCGTTAGTTCGGGTGTTTCCGAGAAACATTTTTCTGTTGCGTAAGGACAGCGAGTGTTAAAACGGCAGCCAACCGGAATGGACCCCGGCGGAGGAACTGTTCCTTCAATAGACTGAAGCTCTTCCTTCAGTTCATGAATCTTCGGTGTACTATCAAGCAGCCCTTTTGTGTAAGGATGTTTTGGATCTTTAAACAATGTATATACATCGGTATGCTCCACCACTTGGCCAGCGTACATCACAATGACCTTATCAACCATTTCCGCCACTACTCCTAAATCATGGGTAATTAACATGATAGAAGTATCATTTTCACGCGAAAGGTTCCTCATTAACTCTAGTATTTGTGCTTGAATTGTTACATCCAATGCAGTTGTTGGCTCATCAGCAATTAATAGTTTCGGATTACAAGAGAGAGCCATGGCAATCATCACGCGCTGCCGCATTCCACCGCTTAATAAATGCGGATGTGAGGAATAAATTTTCTCTGCCCTTGGAATCCCAACCTTTTTCAACATCTCAATCGCAATCTTCTTCGCTTCTTCTTTGCTGGCTTTTTGATGAAGCCGAATGGACTCAGAAATTTGGTTTCCTACCGTAAACAACGGGTTTAAGGAAGTTAATGGTTCTTGGAAAATCATCGCAATTTCATTGCCGCGTAATTTTCGCATCTCCCGCTTCGATATTTTCGTAATATCTTTACCTTCAAAAAGAATTTCTCCGCCAGCAACTTTCCCTGGGGACCCGACCAACCCCATAATGGATAGTGATGTTACACTTTTTCCACTTCCAGATTCACCAACAATCGCAATTGTCTCGCCTTTTTTAATATCAAAAGTTACTCCATCAACAGATGGGATGACGCCGTTTTCTGTATAAAAATATGTCTTTAAATCTTTCACTTCTAAAATTGTATCTGTAGTCATCAGCCAACCTCCTCTTATCGCCCGTTATTCGCTCTTGGATCCAGTACATCCCGCAGCCAGTCACCCAAAAAGATGATTCCGAGTACTGTAATCGTGATCGCAAGTCCTGGGAATGTCGCCAGCCACCAGCTTGTTGCAATATAATCTCTTCCGTCACTTAAAATGCCTCCCCAAGAGATTGTTGGCGGTTGAATCCCTAAACCTAAGAAGCTTAGTGAAGCCTCTAAAATGATGGTTGTTGCTACGCTTAACGTTGAAATAACGATAAAAGGCGAGATAACATTCGGAAGCAGATGCCGAAGAATAATTTGGTTATCCCGAACACCGATTGATTTTGCTGCTTTTACGAATTCTCTTTCCTTTATGGATAATACCTCTCCGCGGACAAGCCGTGCGTATTGAACCCAGTTGGTAATCCCTAAGACAACGATTAACGTTGGAACACTTGGACCAAAAATACTTAAAATAACAAGTGCAAATAGAATAGTAGGGATCGCTAGAAATGAATCCACCAGCCGCATGAGAATATTATCGATAATTCCGCCATAGTACCCAGCTACTAACCCAACAAAGACACCGATTACCCCTGCTAATACTACAGCAGAGATCCCAACAGCCAGTGATATTTGCGAACCGAAGATAATTCTGCTCAAAATATCTCGTCCTAAATTATCGGTACCAAGGATATAATCAGCGCTGCCGCCATCCATCCAAACAGGTGGCTTCAGCATCATGGCTGGATTGATTTGATTTGGATCATGCGGTGCCAGTTGTTTCGCGAAAATGGAGATCAGAATGACCGTTAGTACAATGATTAAGCCTACGGTTCCTGTTTTACTTTTGAGCAGCAGCCGGAACCAGCGTTTGAACGCACTAGGACTTTTCGATATGGGAGTTGCAACAGGCCCAGTGCCTGTTGTTGTTTGTGGATTTGCCGCCATCTTTGTCCCTCCTTCTTAGTTGTATTTGATTCGTGGATCTAATACTTTATAAATGATATCCGCCAGCAGGTTCATGAGGATGACAATAAATGCAATGACAAAAACGCTTGCTTGCACGATCGCCATATCTCTCGTGTTAACTGCTTGAATTAAAAGCTGACCAAGTCCTGGCCAAGAAAAGACGGTTTCCGTAATTAATGTACCGCCTACTACGGTCGAAGTTTGCAGAGCCGTTATCGTTACTACTGGAATTAGGGCGTTTCGAAAGGCATGTTTGTTAATAACAAAGAAATCTCTAATTCCCTTACTTCTTGCCGTTCTAATATAATCCTGGTTAAGGATTTCTAGCATACTTGACCTTATTAATCTCGTCATTTCTGCGGCAATTCCGGTTCCTAACGTAATAGCCGGCAGAATCAAGTGCATGAATGTTCCTCTTCCCGAAACAGGGAACCAGCCAAATGTTACGGAGAATAGTAAAATCAACATAATCCCGAGCCAAAAGTTCGGCATCGCTTTCCAAAGTACTGACCCTCCTGTAGCAAGCAGATCAACTGGTGAATTTTGCTTTGTAGCAGACCAAATACCAAGAGGAATGGCAATGACAATTGCAATCACCATTGCTGCGATTGCTAATTCAATTGTCGCTGGGAGTCGTTCAAGAACGATTGGAAGGGCACTTTCGTTGTAGCGGAAAGATTCTCCGAAGTCGAGTGTGAACAAGCCTGCCATGTATGTCAGATATTGAATATGAAACGGTTCATTTAAACCTAGAGACTCTCGAAGCTGTTCAATATCTTCTTGACTAGCATCCTCTGGCAGCATTAATGCAACAGGATCTCCTGCAACAAACACAAGACAAAATACTATGAAAGATATAATGAAAAGCACTGGAATAATCTGTAGAAGTCGACGTACTAAAAACTTTCCCATTATCTCACCTCGATTGGATGAAAAAGGACTAAGGATCACTCCCTAGTCCTTTTTCGAATGTAAGTTTATTTTCTTGTCATGGATGGTGCATACAGCATTTCATCTGGAGTTGGTACGAAATTAATACGGTCGCTTACACCGAGATTAATTTTTTCCTGATGAAGCATAATGTGTGGAACTTCTTCAGCAGCGATTTCTTGAATTTCTTGAATTTGCGCTGCACGTTCTTCTTGATTCATATTAACAGCAGACGCTGCCAACAATTCTTCGATTCTATCATTCTTATAATCTGTATGTCCTTCAAATCGAGCAGCACGGTACCAGTCAACAGAATAAGCTCCATCAAACATTGAGTTTCCAAGACCGATTAAGTAAGCTTCCTTATTTTCATTTGCTGCACGCATTTCAACGAAGTTACTCCATTCTAAGAATTCAACATTCACTTTGATATTAATAGCTGATAGCATACCAGCGATCATTTCAGCCACTTCAGCATCTTGCAGGTAACGGCCGCGTGGAGATTGAAGCGTCATTTCAAAGCCATCCTCGAAACCTGCTTCAGCCATTAGCTGTTTTGCTTTTTCAAGATCATAGTTGAATTTGTTAAATAAATCTTCAGCAGCCCCAAAGTTACCAGGACCTACACGAGTAAGGGTTGGCACTGCGCCGCCCTTTAGAACATTTTCAGTGATAGCGCCATTGTCAATCGCAAAATCAATCGCTTGACGTACACGAACATCTGATGTTGGAAGACCTTCCGTTGAACGAAGGATCAACATAACGACACGGTTTGAGTTTTCTTGAACGACTGATGTACCTTCATTGCTATTAATACGATCCCAGTCAGCAGGTGGAACGTTAACAGCAATGTCAACACCGCCTGTTAATAATTCAGAAACACGCGTAGAATTTTCAGGGATAATACGGAATACTAGCTCATCCCATTCTTCTACTTTTCCATCATAGTAGTTATCATATGGTGTAAAGACGATGCGATCGTCGCGAACCCACTCTTTAAATTGGTATGGACCCGTTCCAACTGGGTTCGCTAAGAAATGATCCCAGCCATTTTCTTCAATATACTTGCTTGGTAAAATACCTGAACCTAGACGGGAAAGTCTGTGGAATAAAGACGGTTCTGGAGCATGTGTAACGACTTTAAATGTAAGTTCATCAATAATTTGTACTTCTTTAATTTGCTTGTAGTTTGGATATTCTTGAAGTTTGTCATCTGTTGCGACTCTTTCAAGCGTAAATTTAACGTCAGCTGAAGTCAGCGGATCTCCATTGTGGAAAGTAACGCCTTCTTTCAACTTCATTTCAACTGTTAAATCATCAATCTGCGTGAATTCCTGTACTAGTTCTGGATGAATTTCACCAGATGCGTCTTTCTTAAATAAGTAATTGAACATATTAACATGAACGGCTTCAGTTGAAGTATTGTTATGATCATGTATGTCAAATGTAACCATATCTGTTCCTAAAGCAATTGTTAATGTTTTGCTGTCAGCATTTGTTGATGCCTTCCCTTCACCCTCAGCAGGAGCTTCAGATGTTTCCTCACTGCCAGAGCAGCCTACTAGCATGAAAGCAACCATTGCCATCATTAAAAATCCCCAAAATGACTTTTTTCTCATTGATATCCTCCTAATACAAAAAGTTTAAAATTTATTATTGAAGTAAAGCTTTTCGTCCCCCTCTCAATAATAATTAAATATTAATATTGTTAATCTTCTGTTAATAAATTTAACAAAATATTAATATTCGCTTATTTAAGACAATTCTAAATAATTATTCTGTAAAAATCAATTAAATTTTTATAATTTTTTAAAGATAGTTAATATTAGTACATTAACGCTTTAAAGACATAGATTTCATGAAAAAGTGAAACAAAAAAATCAGAGCCTCATGACTCTGATTTTTCCCTTAAAATTCATTATTCTTTTTCTATCAAATCAAGCATATGCGTCCATGTTGATTTTTTAAAAACGTCCTTCGCTTCTCCATCTCCAATAACACTATAACCAAACACTGCTCCGACTATGACACTGACGGCAAGCAATAATGCAACCAATATTACACGAAGCCAAATCGGAATAAGACGTACACGCACAATTCTACGCTGCTTTGTCGCCGGTTTTTCCTGCTTTTGCTGTTTTTTGACCTTTTCCTTTTTATACTTTTCTCGTGCTCCGGTTACTTCCTGGTTATTTTTGTTCAAAGCCATTTTAATTCCCCTTTTACCGAATTCCATTCACAAGTCCCATCATTTGATCAGCAATACTGATCGATCTTGATTGGAATTGATAAGCACGCTGCGTCTGAATGAGATCTGTCATTTCCTTAGACATATCAACATTAGACTGTTCCAATGCTCCTTGTTGAATGGCGATTTCACCGCGAAGCGGACCACCTAAATCGGTGAAGATATCATCAAGCGCGACGCCAAGTTCATTCAAGTTATCCGGAAGTCCATACAGATTATTGCCATTAGCTGTTAAAAACTGAGGTTTATTCACCTGCACGACTCCGATATCAAAGATTTGGTCCGTTCCTGCTGCCATTCTTACTGAAAGCCGGCCATGGTTATCTATACTATAATCTAAAGGCTCCCCATTTATGTAGATGGGATTGTCATTTTCATCTAGTATACTATGTCCATCAGATGTAACAAGGGCGATTTCATCATCACTAAGCGGCGATAAATACATCGCACCGTTTCTCGTGTACTGAATGCTGCTATTTCCCGCTTCATCCTGTACCAACACCTTATAGAGCTGACCAACACTAGCAAAAGCAGTGTCAAGGGGGCGGTCTGTCGCTTTAATGCCGCCTTGTTTCATATCCAGCTGGGTTTGAGCAATCCTTGCCCCAGTTCCCACACGAATGCCATTTGGTGTTAGACGATTTACTTCCTCATCCGCATTTCTTTGATTGTTAAATTGCTGATGAATGAGATCACTGAAGGTGGCATCTCTCCGTTTATAACCGTTCGTATCGATGTTCGCCATATTATTCGAAATGATATCCATCTGTTTTTGCAGCTGTGTTAAGGTATTCGTTGCTGTCAGCATCGTGCGATTCATCGTTTATCCCCCTTTTTAGCCAATCCTTCCGACCTCGTTCGCCGCCTTTTCCATACTCTTGTCATAAGCCTGCAGTACTTTTTGATTTGCCTCAAAGGCACGATAAGCGGTTAACATATCCGTCATCGTCCGGCTTGTGTCGACGTTTGATCTTTCTAGAAATCCTTGCTGAAGGCTAAACTGTACTCCCTCTTGGTTATGAGCATTAGCCAGCGGATTTCCATTTTCCGTGGAGTAAAGGCCATCGCCTTCCTTTATCAGTCCATGAGGGTTAGCTGCAAAGCCTATCCCTAACTGCGCAGTTTCACCGTTTGCCCCTTGGAGGACTCCATTTTCTAACACCTGAAACTGGTCGCTGGAAAGCTGGATTGGATTCCCCGCTGTATCAAGGACAAAGTATCCACTCGCGGTCGTTAAAAAACCTTGGCCATCTAGCGTAAAATCTCCATTTCTACTATAACGCATTTCTCCTGCTTGGTTTTGCACTGTAAAAAATACGGATCCCCTTAATCCCGTTTCTGGATTAACAGGCATTTCTTGATCAATTAGCGCGAGATCTGTACGCTGCTCTGTATCCTGCAGTGCACCCTGCGTAAAATTCGGGATCGCTTCCTGCACGTAAACACCCGTATTAATAGGTCCTACCGTTTGATTAAAAGGGAGCTTTAAGCCATTCTGTGTTGGTACTTTCTCTTGATCGATCCGATGAAGCAGGATCTCCGGAAAAGCCCTGAGTGCCGACTGATCTGCTTTAAATCCTGGTGTATTGGCATTTGCCATATTATTTGTTAACATCTCTGTTCTTCTTTGCTGCGACAGCATTCCTGACGCAACCGTATAAAAGCCTCTAAACATGGTATCACCCTTTTAATGAAGCGTTAGGACATTAAGTTTTAATGCCATTCCCTTCTATTATAAAAAAAAATCACTAAATAAACATTATATTTTTGCAGATTCTTGAAGATTTTTGCAGAATCATGACAAAAAGAGTGAGAGATTCGCTTCAAATAACCGTTTAGATTAGAAGATTTTTAGATCATGCTCATCTGAAATCCGCTCCTCAAGGCCCGTTTCCTGCTGTATTATCGGAAATCGGGTCATAAGGATTCAGCTAATGGACCATTTTCAGCTTGAAATGTCATATATGGTCAATGAGGATCGGCTCAGTGACCACTTCTTGCTTTTTAAGCCTAAAACGGTCAATGAGAATCCGCTCAGTGACCACTTCTCACTTTTTCAACCCCAAAACGGCCATGAGCACCTGCTCATCGACCATTTCTTGTTTAGGAAGCCATAAACCGGCCTTGAGCGCCCGCTCACAATCCACGCAGGAAACAGTTTTCTACGGGTCCTTTACGACTCACCCACTCCAAAAAAACAACAGACACCCTCCACTAAAAAAGGGTGTCTGTTCCTTGCTTATCCAAATCGTCTGCTTGAGATTTTATCGATATTATCGAGCATGATGCCTGTGCCGACTGCGACACAGTCCATTGGGTTTTCCGCGATTAAAACAGGAACCTTAAGCTCTTCTGCAAGGAGCATGTCAAATCCATGAAGCAGCGCTCCTCCTCCTGTTAAAATAACGCCGCGGTCAATAATGTCTGCTGATAATTCTGGAGGTGTGCGCTCTAATACACCTTTGGCAGCTTGTACAATCACCGCAGCCGATTCACGCAAAGCCTCTTCGATTTCTTCTGAACGAACCGAAATGGTTCTTGGTAAACCAGATACCATATCCCGGCCGCGAATTTCCATTTCCTCTTGGCGGGATCCTTGGAATACCGTACCAATTTGAATTTTAATATTTTCGGCCGTCCGTTCACCAATCAACAGCTTGTACTGACGCTTTATATAATGAAGAATTTCGTTATCAAATTTATCTCCAGCCATTTTAATAGAGGAAGAGGTAACGATATCACCCATTGATAGTACTGCAATATCCGTTGTTCCTCCTCCAATATCTACTACCATGTTTCCACTTGGCTGGAAAATATCCATGCCTGCACCAATGGCAGCCACCTTTGGTTCTTCTTCCAAATACACTTTCTTCCCGCCGCTTTTCTCAGCTGCTTCTTTAATGGCTTTCTGCTCGACGCTCGTAATGTTTGTCGGGCAGCAAATTAAGATGCGCGGCTTAGACAGGAACCCTTTTACATTCAGCTTGTTAATAAAATGCTTAAGCATCGCTTCGGTTACATCGAAGTCGGCAATGACCCCATCTTTTAACGGACGAATCGCCACGATATTTCCTGGCGTACGTCCGACCATGCGTCTAGCTTCTTCACCAACTGCCAGAACTTTATTATTATTTTTATCAATTGCCACCACAGATGGCTCGTTTAAAACGATTCCTCTACCTTTTACGTGTATGAGTACGTTTGCCGTCCCTAAATCAATTCCAATATCCCTTGCAAACATTCTTTTCATTTCCTCCTTGAACAAAAGTTCTCACTCTTATGCGGGTGCGCACCATCTCGTCTACGTGGTAGCAACGATTCATTCATGTATGTGGTTGATTTATTATTCGCAACTAATCACTACTATTGAAAAAGCCATGTGCGCTTTTTACAAATTCAGCTCTATCCCTAATTGAGTATTTTACCATATTTATAAAAAATAAAGTAATCATTTGTCAAAAATGCCGAGAAATTTGCTGAAATTTGTCAAAAGGAATGAAAAAAGCGGGATTTGGGTTGATTAAATCGGCTCTCCTTCTAATTCTTCTTCTTTCTTATATTTCATTTTTGTCGCTTCGCCCCCTCGCAGGTGACGGATTGATTTATGGTAATCTAAAATTTCTTTTACCTCATTTGCAAGATCTGGGTTGATTTCAGGAAGCCTCTCTGTCAAATCTTTATGGACTGTACTTTTGGATACGCCAAACTCCTTCGCAATTACGCGAACTGTTTTTTTCGTCTCCACGATATACTTTCCAATCTTGATAGTTCTCTCTTTGATGTAATCGTGCACACCACTCGCCCTCCCTAAATTGGATGTGAGAAGTGTGAAATGAGACTCGCTCCGGCTTCATCTAACTACTATTATCGCACTGTGTTAAAGTACGTCAGAAAGCGTTTACTTTCTGAATTTACAAGGAATAATCCATATCTTGGGCTAAGTATATGTTCTCGTCCTCAAACGATCCCTCACCTCAAACACTCTCTTTGTAAGGTTTATAACAGTGTATTAGCTTGGATATGAGAATATGCACGAAAAACCTAATAAGGACAAGGGGATTTGTTATTTTTTGAAAATTTAACCAATTTATAGACTTAAAATTTATTTACCTTCATGTTCGAATACATGATTAAGCCATGCTGGTACCGTTTATAAAAACAATGAACGGGCGCTATTGTCTGTTGCATTGATAAGCTCACCCCATGTATCATACCCTCTGTTTTTAAACTGCCAGAGGAGTTCAACAAATAAATAGGCCGTCGTCAACGCGTCCCCTACCGCACTATGACGATCATACATCCTCGTACCAAAGATACGGGCGTACTTCTCCAGATCACGCATATCATAGGAGGGCGCAATGTAGCCTATTAAATCGAGGGTATCAATGGTGAACCAATCCTTTAATTGAACTTTTTCCCGCTTTAACTCACTTTTGATTGCAAGCGAATCAAAGCTTACATAATGACCAACAAGACAGACGGTATTCCAAGACTGAACATAATCGATAAAGCTCAGAATTGCCTCATGTGCAGGCGGCGCATCTCTTACTTTTTCGCCGGTAATCGACGTAAGCTCTGTTATTTCCCGAGAAATTTGTCGCTTCGGGTTCACAAATGTCTGAAAAATCCCCTCCTCCAGCACCTCAAAGCCCATCACCTGAACAGCACCGATTTCAATTAACCGGTCTGTTGTCCCCACTTGAAATCCCGTTGTCTCTGTATCAAAAACCGTATATCGGAGCTCAGCCAACGGGGTTGAAAGTGGGATTGTATTATACTGCAAGCCGCAGGATATCTTCTTTCTTTGAAAAAACATACCTTCACCCCATATTGAAGCTTTTCCTTGCTTTCACGCTTAACCGCTGCATTAAATATCTACGACTGTCTCAAATAGAAAAATTTGACCATGTATTGTTTTGCAATTCCCGCAGTACTTTCAAACTCCAGATTAACGCTTCCTTTTCTTTCGTCGAAAGCTGGAGAAAATGAATGTTCGCTGTAAGCTCCTCGCCTTTTCTTGCCTGCTTGCGGCGGTGCTTGATATATAATGAAAGAAGCTGCTCCACAGCATCCTTTACATCCTGTACAAACGACGGGCTGAACACACCTTTATCCAGCAAAGCATCGATTTTCTCAAGTGGTGTGCCTGTTGGTATTCCGTGTAATAAAGCTAAGATTTGCAAACTATGATGATATGGAAACAGCGCTTCTTTTTTCAAATCCATGCTTTTTCTTTCAAGCTTAAACAGCGACCGAATCGGCTGATCAAGATCTGGTATTGGATGCTCCCGCTCCAATTGGGCAAGCCTGTATAAAAATATCTTGGACCCATGCAGCAGTTCTTCTACCATCTTCTCGAACCGCATATGCAGATCTTCGCTTCCAATCAAAAAACGATAGGAAAAAAAGTTCTGTGCCAGCAGTAAATTCGTATTGGTAGAATGCAGCATCCATGTACGCAGACGATTTTGCCAGTCGACCAAATTTCCCCGCCAGTTCGCTTCACTGCACATCATGAGCCCCTTACAGCGCTCATAACCTGCCTTTTCCAAATAGTTGGTAATTTCCCCGCCCAACAGACGGAAGTAATCATGATCATTGGAATCATAAACAAGAAAGTGATCCTGATCGGTCAGCATGAACTGCTCACCTCTGCCGCTTGAACCCATGACATAGAATGAAAATGGCCCTCTTTCAGCATAACCTTCTTCCTTTAACTCCCTCACCGCGAGCTCAACTGCGCGAATCACAAGTCTGTCCAGCAGCTTTGTTGTCATTTCAAGTGTTTTAAAAATCGGGATCTTCTCGCGCAGGAACAGGTCGATTAAGCTATAAACCGCCTCCTTTACCTCAGAAAGCTCGGATACATCCGCATGCTGAATCTTTTTGATCGTTGTCATCACACTTTCATTCTTTTTTCTAAGCAGATCGGACAACGTCACCATCCCCATGACTTTCCCGTCCTCCACAACTGGCAGATGCTTAATTTCTTCTGAAAAAATAAGTGAAATGGCATCATAATAGTATGCACTTGGCGAAATGACAATTGGATTTTTCGTCATGATCTCCTTTGCCGGGAGATGATGAGGAAGACCCTTGGCGACAACGCGTCCGACCATATCTTTTTCGGTAATGATCCCGCATAGTTTTTCATTCTCAATAACAAGGACAGAACTAGTCCGTTCTTCGGCCATTGTTTTTGCCGCTTCCTGAACGGATGATTTCGGAGTGATCGAAACGACTCTTTCTGCCATCACATCCTGGACGCGGGTCATAAACGCCTTCTCTTCACCAAATTCATGTGCCAGCTTCACCTGTTCAGCTAATGATCCGTATACATCCTTTAAGCGAGCCGACACCTGTGTTAATAAATAATTACGAACAGCTGGATCATCGAGACGCTTAGTGATGACATCAAAGGGAATGAACAAGGCTTCAACCTCTTTACCCGCCTTCACCTCGAAGCTTACTTCCGCCTTCACAGTATTCATGGCCCCAAGACAATCAGCTAGACCTGAGAATCCGATCAGTTCTCCCTTTTGCACCACTTCCAGTACTTCATTGCCTTCGTTAATCAACACCTCCGCCATTCCATCAAGGACTAAAATTAGGCCGATGCGCGGATCCTGTCCATGAAGGAGGATAGAGTTTTTTTCATAAATTCGAAAATCACATCTTTCCATAAGAGAAAGGGCTGTGACAGAGTCCAGCCCTTGAAAAAAGGGGTGGAACTGCACAGCCTCAAGCAATTCTTTATTTGATGGTTTCTGTTTCGCCATCGTGCATCCATACCTCGCCATCTTTATAGGTCATCTGCTCTGGATAACGCAGGTCAATGACTTCATCTTGAAGCTTTTGTGATGGTGCTGCTGTTGATAATGACACAATCACATTTGCTAAGAAGCCTGCGAACGCCCCGAAGACGCCAGCACCCGTATCAATAATACCTAAAATCGTAAAGCCGCCGTACTTGGCCGCAAAAATATAGGATAGTGTAACCGCTAAACCAACTAGCAGTCCCGTGATTACTCCCTTTGCATTCGAACGCTTCCACCAAACGCCAAGCACAAGTGCCGGGAAGAAAGTACCGGATGCGATCGCAAATGCCCATGCCACGATCTGGGTAATAACCCCTGGTGGGTTTAAAGCAATTAAGCCGGCAAATAGAGTAGCTATTACGATCGACCAGCGGCCGACCTTTAAACGCTGCTTATCACTGGCGTTCGGTCTCATTAAGCGGTAGTAAATATCATGTGCAAATGCAGATGATATTGAAATCATTAAACCGCCTGCTGTTGACAATGCGGCAGCCATAGCACCGGCCGCAACAAGCCCAATGACAAACACGCCAAGGTTAGCAATTTCCGGTGTCGCCATTACGACGATATCATTGGAAATAACAAGCTCAGACCATTGAAGAACGCCATCACCGTTTCCATCAGCGACTTGCAGCTTTCCTGTATCAACCCATGATTTCGTCCATGCAGGCAGCTGGCTAATTTGGCTGCCGGCAATTTGCGTTAAGAGAATGAAGCGTGAAAACGCCGCATAAGCCGGGGCCGAAAGGTATAACAGCCCGATGAAAAGCAATGCCCAGGCGCCTGACCAACGTGCCGCTTTCATGGTCGAAACGGTATAGAAACGAACGATGACATGCGGCAGCCCAGCCGTACCCGCCATTAAAGTAAACATTAATGCAATAAACTGCCATTTCGTCCCATTTGTAAATGGAGCAAAGTATTCGGAGATTCCTAGATCCCGATCAATCTCACCCATTTTTCCGACAATGTCACCGTAGGAAATCCATGGAATAGGGTTCCCTGTAATTTGCAGCGACATAAAAATAACAGGAATTAAATAAGCAATGATTAAAACTAGATATTGTGCAACCTGTGTCCACGTGATCCCTTTCATCCCGCCCATTGCGGAGTAGAAAGCGATCAGGACTACCCCAATCATTGTTCCAAGCTTTGCATCAATTTCAAACAAGCGTCCGATGACCACTCCTGATCCTGATAACTGGCCAATCGAATAGGTAAAGCTGATAATAATTGTACAAATTGCGGCAATCACGCGCGCTGTATGACTGTCATAGCGATCGCCAATGAACTCCGGAACGGTATAGCGTCCGTATTTCCGTAATTGCGGGGCAAGTAAGAACGTAAGGAATAAGTATCCACCTGTCCAGCCCATAATATAAGCTAATCCATCATAGCCAAGAAGCATAATCGTTCCTGCCATCCCAATAAAGGAAGCAGCACTCATCCAGTCAGCCCCGATTGCCATCCCGTTAAAAATCGGCGGTACCCCGCGGCTTGCCACGTAAAAGTCCGAAGTGGCCTTCGCCGTATTAAAAATCGCGATTCCAATATATAAAGCAAATGTAGCTAAAATAATTAATAATGAGACCAAGAATTGTACATCCATAGCCATCCCCCCTGATACATATCTACTCTAAATTTTTCTTTCAACGGTACCAGGTACCCTCCGTGGACAGTGTCCACGAGTGGTACCTGGTACCTTAGTGGTCAAGCGCTCTGCCTGAGCTGATTTGTTCGTTTTTGCTTTCGTCGATGCCGTATTTTTTATCAAGGTTGTCACCAAGTTTTGCGTTCACAAACAAGAGAATGATAAATGTTATTACTGCACCTTGAGCCCCCATATAGTAATGGAAAGGGAATCCCAAAAACGTCATATGACTTAGTGGCTCCGCAAACAAGACCACACCGTATGAAACGATGAACCAAACAATAAAATAAATAATAATATTGCGGTTCTTTTCACGGAAATAACGATCAGCTACTTCCTTTTCAATTTTCTTCATAAATCCACCCCACCTTTTGTAAAAATTTTCCTAATACATTGCAGCAGCATTTTTTTAACTGTCCCTCTTTGTACTCCTCCTTCAACCAATTTTCTCTATGATCACTGCAGCACCGGAATAAAGCGCTTACAATTTGACCGCTACGAGTTCAAGCTAAAAATGAACTTAACCGTTTCGATAAATGGCAACGGAACAAGTATGATCTGAAAGATAAAATACACGAAGATGGAAATGAATGGGATCGTTAAAAAGATGGCCTTTTTCATTCGCAAAGCAAGAATCAAACACACGGCAGTTACAATCAGAAACAAATAAAGAATCATATTGGGCCTCCTCTTAAACTATATTTATATATTTATGAATATTGAGAAAATTCATATTAATATTATCCACAGAAAGCGATCAGAAATCAAGGGAAATTCAAAAAAACTTTCTTAAAAAAATTGTCTAATTTTGCTTAGAAAAAACGAAAAGAGAACAGCACTCCAGCTGTTCCCTTTCCAGTACATTTATTTCTCCTCAAACATCTCGAGAATTCGAAGCCAATTTGTCCTTGAGATTGCGGCAGCGCCTGCTTTATCTTTCTTTTCAAACGCTTTCAGTATTTCTTCATGTTCATCAACCGACTTTTCTGTAACGATAATCGAATCATGAAAGAACAGACGGAACACATGGGCCTGCAGCATCGAAACGCTGTTTGTAATATATTGATTCTGAGCATTTTCTACAATGATATTATGAAACTGCTCATCTAACTTTATCGCAGAAATGGAATCACCCTTAGCAATCGCTTCTGCAAATCTTCTATTAATGTCACGCAATGAATCAATGACCTCTTGAGTCATTAGCGGCGTTGCGAGTTCCGAAGCTAATGCCTGCAATACGCCAAGCGGCGGTAAGATTTTCTTTACATCTTCTTTTTTTACTGGCGTCACTTGTGTGCCAACCCCTGGGAACATCTCGACAAAGCCTTGGACATTTAATAGTTGAAGTGCTTCCCTAATAGGCGTCCGGCTTACACCCAATGCTTGGGCAAGATCCGCATCATTTAACTTTTCGTTCGGCTGCAGAGTTCCATCAATGATCCACGTTTGAATTTGTGTAAAAGCTCTTTTTTTCGCAGTCATACGAACGGGTATTGAAAAATCTGTAGGTATCGGCATACTGTATCCACCTTTTTTGTTCAGAGTTTCCTTTATATAAAAGTTTTATTTACATTTTCTAGTATATATGATTATGAAAGATTATCAACTATGTTCTTAATATAGTATTAAATTTAACCAATGTTGTAATTTTTCAGAAATATATTGCATTTAATATTATTCTATGATATCTTTCATACATACAAAAAATATTCATATTCTTTCGAAGATGGGTTGCTTAAGCATCCTGGCTTTAGTAGAATTGCTTTTGTTGTTTAAAACGTGGGGTTTTAGACACATGCTATTAAAGTCATAAATAGTCGAAAAAATAGAAGGACATATAGGAGGATATAAAGATGAACGATAAAAAAATGTCCCTTTCATTTATAGTAGCTCTAGGTTTTATGTTATTCGCCCTATTTTTTGGAGCAGGAAATTTAATTTTCCCTCCAATGCTTGGTCAATCGGCAGGCTCTAATATTTGGGCAGCTAACGCAGGTTTTATTGTTACAGGCGTAGGACTTCCATTACTAGGGGTTTTAGCTCTTGGTTTCTCTGGTAAAGGGGACTTGCAATCACTTGCTAGCCGTGTACATCCAATATACGGTGTAATTTTCACAGTAGCTTTATATTTATCGATTGGACCATTATTCGCGATTCCTCGAACTGCGACTGTATCATACGAAATCGGGATTCGTCCATTCGTCCCTGAAGGAAGCGGGATGATCGCTTTATTAGCTTTCTCGGCTGTATTCTTTGCCATTACGATTATTTTTTCATTAAAGTCTTCAAAAATTGTTGATATCGTTGGGAAAGTCTTAACACCAGCACTACTAGTATTTATCGGAATTTTAATTGTTACAGCTCTATTTAACCCTATTGGCGAGCTGCAGGCTCCTGCTGAAACTTATGTTAACGATGCTTTCTTTAAAGGGTTCCAAGAAGGATACCTGACAATGGACGCTTTAGCAGCATTCGTATTTGGTATCATCATCATTAACTTCATTAAAGAAAGAGGCGCAACAACGAAGAAGCAAATCATGGTTGGTACAGCGAAAGCAGCCATCCTTGCAGCTTTCCTTCTTGCAATCATCTATGCATCCCTTGGCTATATCGGTGCAAAGAGTGTTGAAGGAATCGGTTCATTAGAAAATGGCGGTGCGATTCTAGCAGCTGTTTCAAACCATTACTTCGGATCATTTGGTGCTGTTCTATTAAGCTTAATCGTATTCGGGGCTTGTTTAACAACTAGTATCGGACTTGTTACATCTTGTGCATCATATTTTAACAAGTTAATGCCAAAGATTTCTTACAATGCATTTGTGTATATTGTATCGATCTTCAGTTTAGTATTTGCTAACTTTGGTTTAACACAATTAATCTCAATCTCTGTACCAGTTTTAGTTGCCATTTATCCTTTAGCTATCTGCTTAATGTTCTTAACGTTCTTACATCCTCTATTTAAAGGAAGAAAAGAAGTTTATCAATTAAGCATTTTGTTTACAGGAGTTGTCGCTATATTTGACGGCTTGAATGCTGCAGGAATCAGTTTTACCACAGTGAACGATCTATTTACAAGCATCCTGCCATTATATACAGTGGGCTTAGGATGGATTGTTCCAGCCATCGTCGGTGCAGTACTTGGATATGTTTTTAGTATCGTGAAGAAAGGCAGTGAAGAAGCTGCTGCCATCGAGAAGGTTTCATAATCGCATTATAAAGGTCAACTCCGGTTGGCCTTTTTTCTTTGACAAAAAGAAAAAACCCGCGCCAGAGTGCGGGTTGTACATTTTATAGATAAATATTATGCATCAGAAGAGTCAGTTTTCTCTTCACTTTCTTTTTCATCTGCATTTTCATCTTCATCTACGCTTTTTTCTTCATCTTTGCTTTCATCATTGGATGTACTGTCATCCTCTGATTTGCCTTCGTCTTCTGCAGGCTCTTCACCTGTTGTTGCATCCTCTTCTTCGGATCCTTCAGAGCTTTCAGCTTTACCGCTGTCATCTACTTCTTGACCTTCCGCTACATCCTTTTCTTGAAGAGCACTTAGCGGTTTGTTGAAGAAGTCAATTGGGTTCACTGCTACATTATCTTTACGGATTTCAAAGTGTAAATGTGTACCAGCTTCCTCGTTATAAAGACTCTTTCCAGCCATTGCAAGAGTTTGTCCTTGTTCTACTTGGTCTCCAACTTTTACATCAATATCTGTAACAGATTGATATTGTGTTACAATACCTTTATCATGCTCAATTTCGATTACGTTGCCAAGCAATGAATCTTCTTGGACATTTGTTACTGTACCGCTTAGGGCAGCCACTACTTCAAACGCTTCTCCGTTTTCCATGGTAATATCGATACCTGTATTCGGATGGTACGTGTTGTTGTAGAATACTAGTGCAGCTTCCTGTTCTTCTTTCGAGCTTTCAAAATCATAGAATTGTTTTTGAATCTTTACAGAATCAGGATCAACCACTGGCATTGCAAAGTTTTCCATTGAACGGTTAACTTCGACAGCCGGCTCATTAAATTCTTTACCCGTAATATCGGTAGCTTCGTAATCGATTTGCTCATCTGTTGCTTCGTTGCTGTTTTGGAACCAAAGAACCGCGGTTAGAATGATTGCAGCACTTGCAATATAAATCGCCGGGAATGCCCAACGCTTTTTAAAGAAGCGCTTAATACTTGAATCTTGAGAAGTTTGTTTCTTTTCTTCCTCTCTCATTTATCATCACCTCAGCTATCATTCTGAACAGATAATGATAAATATATACATTTTTGAAAAAACTTTTTTTGTCTTATTTTTCGACAAACATATTCTAATTATGCATCGTGAGGTGAATTTTTTTGAAAAACTTTTTAAAGTGGTTTTTTAGGCTGCTTCCGCTGCTTTATATGGGATTGATCTGGACCTTGTCCAGCATGCCTGCAGACGCGGTTGTAGAGCTTCCTGATTCAAAAATAGATGCATATGTGAAGGAGTCACTGCATCTAATCGAATTCGCGATTCTGTATTTGCTTTTTGTCATGGCGGCGTTTACGACAGGAACATTTTCTGAAAAGCTCAGCATCACCTTTGCGGTCATCTCCTGCCTGTACGGGGCTCTTGATGAGATCCACCAATCCTTTGTCCCATATCGATCTGCAACCTGGATTGACCTCGTTAAAGACGTTACCGGCGTATTGGCGGCCTACTACTTTGTCAGAAGAGGGTATCGCCGAAATGCGTTTGACACAATTCTTAACTATTTCCATCCTGAAATGGGTGTCTCAAAAGTTGATTAGCTTTTGGGACACCCTTTTTGGCGTTTCGCGAATAAAATGTGCTGAACGAGAATAAAGCTCTATTTTTCGCGAATATATGCTCCTGAACGAGAATAAATGCTGTGCGAAAGCGAATATCTACCCTTTAAACGCGAATAACAACTTACTTTTTAGCTGTTATTTTTGCTAAAAGATTCGTAGAAGAGCTGATTTCTGTTCCTTTGTAGTAATGCTGGACAATTTGGTCATATGTTTTGCCTTCAACTGCCATGCCGTTTGCTCCATATTGGCTCATCCCAACTCCGTGTCCATAGCCTTTTGTATTTATAACAATGTTTTTCCCTTTTCGCTGCCAAGTAAAATCAGTCGACTTTAAGTCAAGCTTTTCACGAATTTCCTTTCCTGTAAACACTTTTCCATTTATATCAACTTTACCCACACGATTTCCCGCTGTTCTTTCAACAATTTTTCCAACTGAACTTGCATCCGCCAGCTTCACACCCAATTTGGATTCAAATTCCGATACCGGCACCACCTTTTGTCCGCTGAATTTCGGACTGTTCACATCCCATGGACTTTCCACCGCTTTTAAATAAGGAAGCGAGTTAGGCCAAATTTCATCTGAACTCTCCGTGTATCCATTGCTCGTTGAAAAAAAGGTCGCATCAATCGGTGACCCATTATACGTTAGAATCTGCCCGTTTGTTTCTTGGACAGCTTTTCGTACTTTTTCAATTTTCCAGCTATACTCACCTTTCCACTGTTCCCTTAATTCTTCATCACTTTTATAAACCTGGTGAGTAACGGTGTCTGTTACATCAGCACCATCAGGAACCCCCAATTTTTCTTCATTCATGAGCTGCTGAATAATATACGTTCTGGCAGTAAGAGCTTGTGCCTTTAATGCTTCCATTTCGAAGTCTGCCGGCATTTCCGACGCGACTACGCCTACCACATATTCCTCAAGCGGCAATGTTTGCAGCTGCTGCTGCTGTGTTCGGTAGACAGCCACTTCTACAGCAGGTTCCATAGGGTCTACCACTTCAATGCTGGAACCTTTCTCTTGGAGCTCCTCCGCCAGCTTTCCGCCTGTTTTATCCATAAAAGGGACGACCAGCATCGTAGGAATCATGAGCGTGACTACAAATAAGACTGCGGCTAATAGAACGATTGGTTTCATTTTCATGTTAGAGGCCTCCATATGTAAAATTGTACAGGTTCGTTAAGACACAACTGTCATGTCTTCATTCATACATATGGCATTGGACGAGCTATTATGACAATTTGAAGTCTCATTTTTTAAAGTAATTCTGGGTTCTTCGGCGGCCTCTTTTTAACTTCCAGCCCTGTTGACAGCCTCATAAAACCCTTTTTTAAAAAACTATGTATAACATCCACCGTCTTAAACCACACTATCTTATGTTGATTTCTTTTACTATCATCCAAACGGTCAGATTTTCTAACACAAAATAAAAACCGCAAAATGGCTTCCCATTCTACGGTTCGTCTTTAGGTGTTGGCACCTACTATTATGCATTCATGTCTGATACATAGTTTTGCTGAAAAGAGGCATTTTGTTCTTCTTCCTCTTTCACGCGTTCAACATCGGCATCAAGACCGGCTAACTTTTCGTGGAAGTTCACATAACCGCGATCAAGATGCTTTAATTCTGTTACCCTTGTGACACCGTCAGCTACGAGTCCTGTTAAAATCAGGGCTGCCGCTGCACGTAAGTCGGTAGCAGAAACTTCAGCTCCTTGAAGATTCGAAGGACCATTTAGAATGACCGAACGACCTTCAATTTTCACATCAGCATTCATTCTGCGGAATTCTTCCACATGCATGAAACGATTTTCGAATACCGTTTCTGTTATCATGCTAGTGCCCTTTGCACGAAGCAGCAGGGCCATCATTTGGGACTGCATATCGGTCGGGAAGCCAGGGTGTGGCATTGTTTTAATATCAACGGCCTTTAATTTCTCAGGTCCAATGACACGCAAGCCATCCTCTTCCTCTTCAAAAATAACACCCATTTCTTCCATCTTCGCGATGAGAGAAGTTAAATGCTCTGGTACCGCTCCTTTTACAAGAACGTTTCCGCCTGTAATCGCAGCTGCTACCATGAACGTACCTGCCTCAATGCGGTCAGGAATAATATTATGCTCTGCGCCGAATAGAACATCTACACCTTCAATTCGAATTGTACCTGTTCCGGCACCTCTTACCTTTGCACCCATCTTATTTAAAAAGTTCGCTAAGTCGACTATTTCAGGTTCTTTTGCTGCATTCTCGATGATTGTTGTACCTAGAGCAAGCGAGGCAGCCATCATAATATTTTCAGTTGCACCTACGCTTGGGAAATCCAAGTATATTTTGGCACCGTGTAATCGGTCTTTCACTTCTGCTTCGATAAAGCCATTACCGACCTTGACGACAGCGCCCATTGCTTCAAATCCTTTTAAATGTTGATCAATCGGTCTTGATCCAATTGCACATCCGCCAGGCAATGCTACGCGAGCACGGCCATTACGAGCAAGTAATGATCCCATTACAAGCACGGAAGCACGCATTTTACGTACATATTCAAAAGGTGCTTCTACTTTTAACTCTCTTGATGCATCGACAGTGACTTCATTATCTTTAAACACCACATCGGCATTTAAATAGCGTAATACTTCATTGATGGTGTATACATCGGAGAGAGTTGGCACATCACGAATTACGCTTTTTCCATCACTAGCTAATAATGATGCGGCAATAACCGGCAAAACTGCATTCTTTGCTCCTTCTACTTTTACAGAACCGCTTAGCCTTCTACCGCCGCGGACGATGATTTTTTCCAAGTGTATTCCCCTCCGCGTCCATTTTCTCTATATTAATATTCAATCGTAATGATTGGTGTGCCAACTACGAGGGTAGTCTTTGCGCCCAATCCTTGAGTTCTAATTCCAAGTTGTAAGTTCATGTCTTTATCTTTCGTTTTAATATGATCTGCAAAAAGCGGAGAATATGCCGATGTCGATATAAAATCCGTTTCAGTTAACGACTCAACTTCCTTCGCATGAAATGAGTCCAGAAGTTCGTCCATATAATCAGATATAGTCACAGACGATATCATCTTATCATTCAACTGACCCTTTATACAAGAAAAAATTGTGGCATTTTCTCGAAATATGTCGGAAAGCGTTTTATTTAATTCTTGTTTTAAAAATTGCTCAGTTTCTTGGTTAACCTTCTTACCTTGGACCTCATAAATGATATACGTTTGTGGTGTGCTTTTTGTGAGGGTAGATAGTACATGAATGTTTTCTTGGAATTCTCCAGAAGTTACCTTCGTTGCCGTTGCTTCCCACTTATCGGTACTACTCTTTATTGTCCACTCCCAAGCAGGATATTTACTTCTGAGGTTTTCCACATGCTCTTGGACTTCATTCAGCGTGTTGAATTGCAGCCCTTTTTCTCTTGCATGTAGAGACCATTCATTGATATCTATATTCTCACTTTTCATAACTGACACTAGCGTGAGAAGATCAAGTTCTTCTTGAGCCATAGTATGTCTATTCCCGTTAATACTAATAAAGAAACCAACTATTCCAATTATAAAAAAAACAAGTAATATTTTCTGTTTCAACTTAAATCTCCTCCCCTTAATAACATTGTTACCAAGGAGAGCGTAAGCATACTCAAGATCTATCGTCACTTTTTGACAATTGAAATAGTATGAGCTCTATGTACTTGTTCAATATCGCACACACCTTAAAATTTTACTGAAAATAGTTAAAAAGAGAAAAGGTACGAAGGCCTATCTTTTCAGATAACTTTCGTGTTAATTTTAAATACTTTTATCGAGGTATTTTACAATAAACGGAAAACCCGGTGCTTATTGGAATATTAATGGAAGCTGCTGCGACCAAAGTAGATAATCAAGGAAAAAATTGCTTACAATAGATCCAATCGCGATCGACAATAATATAAACAGTACCCGTGCTTGGACAACGTGACTTCCGCGGATAAACTTATCATAGTTTAGTGCTTGAAGTGCCCACCAGGATATGCCGATAAAGACTAGGTGAGAAAAAATACTTATGATTGCTTGATAACCAAAACCAGAAACCATCCCAGATTCCTCCTTTTCTTTCATTTAGAGCAAGTGGGCAAGAAATCATATTATAATAGAACCTATTTCATCATACCCGATTTTGCACAAAAATATGTTGAAAAAGCCTCTTTCATTAGAAAAACACGACTAACGGCCAATACTGCGGCGGAAATCAGTGTGATTCTTCGACTTTAGCCCTTAAAGTATCCCACTATAAAAAGAAGGGGCTTTTGACCCCTTCTTCCTATAAACCTCTATATAATCCCCTTTGTGCTTTCACCAAGATCCCCCAATCTTGATAAAAACATTAACCGTAAATCTCCCAAATTGTTCCTTCTTATTGTAACAGATCAACAAAACCATTGAAATTGGTATGCAGAAAATCAAATCCGATGTTTGGCAGGATACCGAACAGAATCGTTGCCGCAACTGAAATGATAATCGCAATGACAAGTCCAATTGGAATATTTATTTTTTCCATACTAGCAGCAGGTCTAAAGAACATTTGCGTCAAGATGCCAAAATAGTAGAAATAAGAGACAACCGTTGTCGCAATCATCACAGCAGCAAGCACATAATGAGCAGGCTCTGTGATCAATGCTCCCATAAAGATATTAAGCTTCCCGATAAACCCAGCTGTTCCTGGAATGCCTGCCAGGGATAAGATAAAGACTGCCATGGAGACTGCAAGGATCGGTGATCTTTTGTATAAACCGGCAAACTCGCCAATATCTTCGCGGTCACTGCTTCCTGTCATAATTTGAATGACAGCAAATGCCCCAACGTTCATGAAGAGATAAGCTCCTAAGTAGAACCATAGCGCATCAAACATGAACGCAGAAAGCGCCGTAACGGCCACTAACAGGTAACCGGCATGCGCGATGCTGGAATAAGCGAATAGGCGCTTAATATTCCGCTGTCTAAGGGCTACAACGTTACCGATAATCATGGTAGCTCCTGCTAAGAATGCGATGTAATCCTGCAGGCTGACTAAGAGCGGTGTCATCGCAGACAGCCCTGATGTTCCAGCAGGTGTGCTCAAGTAAACGACAATAATGATTCGCACCAGTAACGCAAATCCGGCCGTTTTTGACACCACGCTTAGGAAAGCGGTAACGGGTGTCGCAGCACCTTGATACACATCTGGTGCCCACATATGGAATGGTGCTGTCGCCAATTTAAAGGACAGACCAATAAAAATCATGAAAAAAGATAACGCTAAAATATAAAGATACTGTGAATTCGCCAACTGAGCTAATGTTGGTCCCATTTCCATCAGATTAGTTGTTCCCGTGATTCCGTAGACATAACTCATCCCGAAAAGCGTAATCGCTGTGGAAATTCCGCCATTCACTACATATTTCATTGCAGATTCATTTGAAGGCAAATGCTTTTTGCGAATCCCTGCTAAAATCCAAGAAGAGATGGTTAAAAGCTCCAAGCCAACAAATAAAGTAATCAAGTCACCGCTCGATGACATCATCATGGCCCCAAGCAAGCCTGTCAGGAATAGATAGTAAAATTCCCCTTTGTATTCCTGCATCCCTTCTTTCGGCTCATAGCTGATCGCAATCAGCATCACCAGCGCTGAGCCAATTAAAAGAAGAATTTTAAATGCTTTAGCAAATGAATCAAGTCTAAACGTTTCATATAGTATGGATGTTGCTTCGAGCCCTGCTAAATTGAACAGAGAAGCAAGGGCAGCCAAAATTCCTGCTAGTCCGATCCATCCTAGTATTCTTCGATTAAAATGCTTTGGCGCGAAAAGGTCAACAATGGAAAGAATCGTTGCCACACCAAGGATGATGAATTCTGGTGCCATAACTCCCCAGTCATATGATAATAATGTCTCTAGATCCATCCCTCATCAACCTCCTAACCCAAGCATGATTGTCTCAAGTGTTGCTTGTAATGTCTCACTAAGTACACTTGGGTAAACGCCGATTAAAACAATTAATGCCGTTAGTACAAGTACTGGTACGTACTCGACAGATTTCATATCGGTAATGCCGGCAAATTCACGATGTGCTTTTCCATAAGTCATTCCGAGCACTGCACGAAGCAGGTAAACGGCTGTCATGATAATCCCAATACATCCGATTGCTGCAAGAACTGGCATCTCTCCAAACAAGCCGAGGAATGCCATAAACTCACTGACGAACCCTGACATGCCAGGAAGCCCAAGAGAAGCAAGCGCCCCTGCTAATAAGAAGCCCGCTGTGATCGGCATGCCCTTCGCCATACCGCCAAGGCTGGAAATCGTTGATGTGTGGAATCGTTCATAAAAGATCCCCACAAGGAAGAACAACAGTGCTGAAATTAATCCGTGTGATACGACCTGGAAGATCGCCCCTTGAATGCCCGCTTCATTCATCGCACCTAATCCGATTAAGACAATTCCCATATGCGAAATCGAGGAGTAAGCAAGTACCATTTTGAAATCCTTTTGAATCCAGGCCAAGAAGGCGCCGTATAAAAGGTTGATTACCCCTAGGACTGCTAAAAGTCCTGCAAGGCTCTGGAACTGCTCTGGGAAAATCCCCATACCAAAACGGATTAAACCGAACGCACCGATTTTTAAGAGAATACCAGAGTGAATCATGACGATGGAAGGCGGTGCCTGTACGTGAACGCGAAGCATCCATGTATGCAATGGAAAAATAGGCAGCTTCACACCGAAAGCAATTAATAGCGATATCAGCAATCCAAATTTCAATGACTCTGAAATTGGCGCTGGTGTATTTGGATTTTCAACTGCCATCAGCTGTGCAAGAGCTTCGATGTTCGATGTACCCGCACGAGCGAACAAAATGACGATGACAATTAATAGTACCGCAGATCCTAAGCCGTTATAAATTAGATAGCTGTAAGCAGCTTTTTCTTTTTCAAAATAACCC
This sequence comes from Robertmurraya dakarensis, assembly GCF_900156875.1. Lineage (GTDB taxonomy): Bacteria > Bacillota > Bacilli > Bacillales > Cytobacillaceae > Robertmurraya > Robertmurraya dakarensis. The sequence continues at coordinate 3,386,635 of NZ_LT707409.1, forward strand.
CATTTTCCGATTAAAAAGAACATTGGAATCATCGTAATCTCGAAAAAGATGAAGAATAGAATTAAGTTCTCTGCTGCAAAGACACCGAGCATTCCAATTTCTAATAGAAGGAAGAGCATAAAATAGCCTTTCCATTCTGATTTAATATGAACGGAAGCTATCGCTGCAAGTGACGACACGATCGCTGTTAACACGATTAATACCAGCGATAGGCCATTTAAGCCTAATTCATAATCAATCTTGAACAGTCCCATTTCGGCAAAATCACCAAAATGAATCCAATCTGCCTTTACATCATAGCGGTTGAGATCCGCTCCCCCTCTGTATTGAAAGAAAGCAATTAATGATAGAACAAGTGTCGGTACTGTTGCTAAAAAACCGATAAACTTGATCAATGTTTCACTGTTTTTTGGCAATAACGCCAAAATAATAATTCCAAGCAATGGGGAGAATACTAAAATGGATAAAAAGTATGCTTCGTTCATTTTAAGTACCCCCCTGTGATTGCAAATATTACTAGCAGCAATGCTAATCCAACAAAGGCCATTGCTCCATAGCCTTGAATTTGCCCGCTTTGGATTTTAGAGCCGATTCTGCCGAGACCCTGTACCACGCCCGTTATTCCTTTGACAATTCCTTCGACAAGGAATTTTTCAATATAGTGGAACAAGTAGGAGAAGAACTTGGTTGCGTTCACGACTGATAACTGATAAAACTCATCGATATAATACTTATTGTAAAGGATGCCATACACGATCGGCATTCTTGACGAGAGCCAATCCCTTGATATTGAACGCTTTCCGTACATCATCCATGCTAAGAAAATTCCCAGTAACGACACAACTGTTGCAACGATCATAATCCAAGCCGGACCTTCAATATGACCATGGCCAAGTGCTTCGTTTCCATCTACAAGCCAATCGCCAAGGAATGTACCAAACCACGGCGTATTCACATAACCAGCCACTACCGCTAAAATTCCCAGTACAATCATCGGGAACGTCATAACAGAAGGTGACTCATGAACATTTTTCATCTCACTTCGAGCATTGCCAGAGAAAACCATGAAGAATAGACGGAACATATAGAAGGCTGTAAAGAATGCAGCAATGACTGCCAGCCAAAATAAAACAGTATTTCCATGTGCCCATGCGGCAATTAAAATTTCATCTTTACTGAAGAAACCTGAAAATAATGGGACACCGCTGATTGCCAATGTTCCAATTAAGAACAGCGGACCTGTGATGCGGAGCTTTTTCCAAAGTCCTCCCATTTCCTCAATATTTTGCGTATGAACGGCATGTATGACGCTGCCGGCAGCTAGGAACAACAATGCTTTGAAGAAGGCATGTGTCATTAAGTGGAACACACCCGCTACATAGCCGGCTGACCCTAAAGCTAACATCATATAACCTAATTGACTGACTGTTGAGTAAGCAAGTACTCGTTTAATATCCTTTTGAACCAAACCAATGCTCGCTGCAAAAATGGCTGTCACTGCCCCGATAATGGCCACCACCATTAACGCAGTTTCACTCGCGGTAAATAGCGGGAATAGCGCTGCTACTAAGTACACACCGGCTGCAACCATAGTTGCGGCGTGAATCAATGCAGATACTGGTGTTGGACCTTCCATCGCATCAGGAAGCCAAGTATGTAGCGGGAACTGACCTGATTTCCCAACCGCCCCGACAAAAATGAGGATCGCGGTTAACGTAACCATTCCAGCTGAAACGCTGCCTGCTTCTACTGCTTGGAAAATCTCATCATATTCAAAGCTGCCAACTTGCCAGAATAACAGAATCATCCCGATTAAAAGCCCCACATCTCCAATACGAGTCATGATAAAGGCTTTTTTTGCAGCAGCTTTTGCTTCTTCTTTATAAAAATAGAAGCCAATTAATAGGAAGGATCCTGCTCCTACTAATTCCCAGAAAATATAGGTTTGCAATAGATTAGGCGAAATCACCAGCCCTAGCATTGCAAAAGTAAATAATCCTAAATAAGCATAGAATACGTGGAAGCGATCATCGCCATGCATATAGCCTTTCGAATACGTATGTACTAGAAAACTGACGAGTGACACGATCACGAGCATCAATGCATTTAATTGATTAATTTCAAAACCCGCTGTTAATTGAACATCCCCAATGGTAAGCCAAGTGGCTTCGGCCTTGTAGGTTGGATTCGAAAATCGATCGAACAACACGACAAGGGAGTAGATGAAAGAAAGTAGTGTGAACAGCATTCCGATGTACGCACTAGTTTCCTTTAATCTTTTACCAAATAGAAGAAGGAACAAAAATGATAATAGCGGGAAAAGCGGTATGATCCATGCATTCTCCATCAATATCACAATCCCCTTTTTAAAACGCGCATGGAAGTCTTTGCTTGATGATTGCGCGCTAGATTGTAGCCCTAGGCATTCCCAGGGTCACTTTTGCTTTGGGTAAAACGTAAAGCCTTTATCAATCAGGCTTTTCCACCGTTCTTAATGTTTCATTGTGTTCATTTCATCAATATTAACTGTTTTTCGATTACGGTATAGTGCAATGAGGATGGCTAATCCAACAGCCGCCTCGGCTGCAGCAATCGCAATCGTGAACAAGGAAAATACTTGACCCGTAATGGATGGAACCATTCCAAACTTACTAAAAGCCACCAAATTAATGTTAACGGAGTTTAGCATCAATTCGATTGAGATTAGAACGATTACCATATTTCTTTTTGTTAACGCACCATACAACCCGATACAGAATAGAATCAGCGCTAACGTCAGGTAGGCTGAAATGGGAACTGAACTCATTCCTTCTCCGCCTCCTTTTCATCATCCATTTTGGCAATCACGATCGCACCGATTAACGCAACCAATAACACGACAGAGGTAAGCTCAAACGGAATAATATACTTTGAGTAAAGAGCAATCCCAATTTGTTCTGTGTTATCAACATGCAAGGCGACTTGTTCAGATCCAAAGTTTAGATCTGCGATGCCAATATATACAGCAAAAGCAAACCCAATGATGCCTAAAAGCGTTAGGATCTTGCGCAGTTTTCCACCTTTTTGCTCTTCCGATTCATCGTCAGGTTTTGTCAGCATGATTCCAAATAGCATGATGATGGTGATCGATCCTGCGTACACCAATACTTGCACTACTGCCACAAACTCGGCTGATAAAAGGATGAAAATACCTGCTATGCTGACAAATGTAAACAGTAAAGCTACAACCATATGAACCACTTTCGTAAGGTTCAGCAGCAGAACGCCGCCCATGATGGCTACTAATGCGAGTGCTAGGAATGCTATAAATTCACCTGAAAATATCATGGTTTATTCACCTTCCGAACATTCTCGTCATTTTCATCCAGCCATTCCAGGTTCTTAAACAGCATATCACGGCTATAGTCTGCTAATTCAAAGTTATTCGTCATGATGATTGCTTCAGTTGGACATACCTCCGTACATAAATCGCAGAGGATGCAAATTTCAAAGTTAATATCATACGTATCGATGATTTTCCCTTTTTTCGTTGGATCCGGGTGTTTTTTACCCGTTAATTGGATGCAATCCGTTGGACAAATATTGGCACATTGATTGCAGACAATACACTTCTCAGGATAAAACTTTTGAATTCCGCGAAAACGATCCGGCAGTGGAAGCGGTTCTTTCGGATATTCATAAGTTGGTTTTTCCTTCGTTAATTGTTTTAGGGTATACTTTAAACCTTTCGCTAATCCAAGCATGTTTTTTCACCCCTTATGAGTAAAATAATCTAAAAAACGAGTTAGGCATTCAATTAAAATAGATTAAGAATTTCTTTTACGATAGCTGTTAAGAATATATTCGCTATTGCAATCGGCAACAACACTTTCCAGCACATTTCCATCAATTGATCTGGACGCATACGCGGGAACGTCGCACGGAACCAAATTAATACCCAGATAACAGCACTGAATTTAAGCGCAAACCACACGGCACCTGGGATAAAATCAAGGAACGAGAACAGCGGCAGCCATCCACCTAGGAATAGTACTGTGATTAATGATGCCATTGCAAACATATACACATACTCAGCAAGCATAAACATCGCCCAGCGGAACCCGGAGTACTCAACATGGAATCCGGCAATCAATTCGTTTTCTGCTTCCGCTAAGTCAAACGGAACCCTGTTCAACTCTGCTGTCGCAGCAATAAAGAAAACGATGAATGCAATTGGCTGCATGATAATATACCAAAGATTTTCCTGAGCTGCGACAATATCATTTAAATTCATGCTGCCTGTTAACAGCACAATCCCGACCACAGACATAACGAGTGGAATCTCGTAGGAGATCATCTGTGCGGCTGCACGCATCCCGCCTAATAAGGCGAATTTATTATTAGATGCCCATCCACCCATAAGCATTCCGATCGTTGTTAAACCAGTAACAGCAATATAATAAAGTAAACCCACTCCAACATCCGCAAACTGAAGCTTATCTGTCAGCGGTACAACGGCCATTACCATAAAGGATGGAGCGAACGCGATAACCGGTGCAATGATATAGATTGGCCGGTCAGCCAGCTTTGGAATCGTGTCTTCTTTTAGTAAAAGCTTTAGTACGTCAGCGACCGTTTGCAATAAACCCCATGGTCCCCCAACTTGGTTTGGACCGTGACGTGATTGCATAAAACCTAACACTTTCCGTTCTGCTAGAATTCCATAGGTTACGAAACCTAAAATGACAAATAGCAAAAGGACTGCTCCTGCAAAAACAATTCCAAAATTTAAAAGCCCAGGTTCAGAATGCAATAAATCCTGCATCATCAACCATCCACCTCCCCAAGGATGATATCAACAGCTCCCAATATCGCAATTAGATTGGAAATACTTTCACCCTCTAGAAGCTTCGGCAATATTTGCAGATTGTAGAAGGAAGGTCTTCTAAACTTCAAACGATATGGTTCTTTTTTACCTTCACTTGCAATATAACAACCGATCTCACCACGCGGAGATTCAATCCGAACGAATGCCTCTCCTTTTGGCGGTTTAATGATTTTCGGAACCTTTGCCATAATATCCCCTTCGGAAGGGAATTGCTCACAGGCTTGTTCAATAATACGAAGCGATTGTTCTACTTCACCGAGACGCACTAGATAACGGGACCAAACATCGCCTGCTTCTTGTGTCACAATGTCAAAATCAAAGCGGTCGTAAATGGAGTAAGGCTCATTTTTACGTAAATCCCATTTCACTCCAGTAGAACGAAGACTTGGTCCGCTTATGGAATAGTTCAGTGCATCTTCTTTTGAAAACTTACCAATTCCCTTCATCCGGCTTTGGAAGATTTCATTTCCGGAAGCAAACTCACTATAGCCTTTTAGCTGTTCACGCGCATATGGAACAAACTCTTTAACCTTTTCGATCCAGCCTTCAGGTGCGTCCCATTTCACTCCGCCTACTCGCATATAGTTGAAAGTAATGCGCGCTCCTGATAACTCATTGAGTAAGTTCAATGCCATTTCTCTTTCACGGAAGGCGTAAAGCAGCGGCGTTGTTGCCCCGAAGTCCAAGAGGAATGTTCCCCACCAAAGCATATGGCTGCAATAACGGCCAAGTTCCATGGCCAGCACGCGCAAATACTCCGCTCTTTCCGGAACTTTAATATCCATCATTGTTTCGACCGCATGACAAATCACATAATTATTAGTCATTGCCGACACATAGTCCATCCGGTCTGTATAAGGAATGATTTGTGTATACTGAAGGTCTTCCGCAAGCTTTTCTGTTCCGCGATGAAGGTAGCCGATTACAGGCTTCGCTTCTTTAATGATTTCCCCGTCAATTTTCAAGACCAGCCGGAAAACACCATGCGTACTTGGATGCTGAGGTCCTACGTTCAAGAGCATTTCTTCTGTTCGTAACATACCTATACCTCCACATCATACGGTTCATAATCTTTTCTAAGTGGATATCCGACCCATTCTTCACCAAGCATGATCCGATGTAAGTTAGGATGATTTTTGAATTTAATCCCTAATAGGTCATATGCTTCACACTCCGGCCAGTTTGATCCAGCCCATAGTGATACTAATGAATCAATCTCAGGATTATCACGATCTAGTTTTACTTTAAGAGCAACCGATTGACTATTCTTATATGAATATAAGTGAACATATACTTCCATATATGTTTCATAGTCAACACCGTGAAGCTCTGATAAGTAATCAAAACCAAGCTGTTCATTATATTTTAAGAACTCCGCGATTTTAAAATATGTACTTGGTTTTGCCAACAATGTCGGAACATCCTTGGAGAGTTTATTAATATAGAAATCTTCTAGAACATCTTTACCTAGATGCTCTTCAATCACTTTTACATATTTATCAAGTATTGGCTGGTTCGGAGATGGCTTGCTTTCCTCAGCAGGTGTATCAGCGGCTTTTGCTCCTCCAGCTGCTTTTGCCTTTGCAGCAGCGGCGGCTTTCGCTTTGGCTTTTGCGGCTGCAATGGCTTTCGCCTTTTCATCATCACCGCCAGCATCTCCACCGGCTTTCGCTAGAGCTGCGGCTTTTGCTTTTGCTGCAGCAGCAGCTTTTGCCTTCGCAGCGGCAGCAGCCTTTGCTTTGGCATCATCACCTGTTTCTTCACCAGCACCCTTGGCCATCGCAGCAGCTTTCGCTTTCGCGGCAGCGGCAGCCTTAGCCTTTGCAGCAGCAGCGGCCTTTTTCTTCGCTAGATCTTGATCCTCTTCTCCACCTTGAGCTTCAGAATCTGATTCTGCTTTTTGTGCTTTCATTTTCGCAAGTGCTGCAGCTTTCGCTTTGGCAGCAGCAGCGGCTTTTTTCTTCGCTAAGTCTTGATCCTCTTCCTCAGCTTGAGCTTCTGGCGCTGATTCTGCTTCTTCCTGCGCTTTCTTTTTCGCGAGGGCTGCAGCTTTCGCTTTAGCAGCAGCAGCGGCTTTTTTCTTCGCTAAGTCTTGATCCTCTTCCTCAACTTGAGCTTCTGGCGCTGTTTCTGCTTCTTCCTGCGCTTTCTTTTTCGCGAGGGCTGCAGCTTTCGCTTTGGCAGCAGCGGCGGCCTTTTTCTTCGCTAAGTCTTCTTCATTAGCAGTATCGGTGACTTCCTTAGCAGAGTCCCCCTGCTCTTTTGCTTGTTTTTTGGCTAAAGCGGCAGCCTTTGCTTTAGCAGCGGCTTCTTTTTTCAGTTGGTCTAGATCTTTTTCCCCACTCATGGATTAGATCACCTTCTTCCCAGTCTTTGCCTCATAACGTATTTTTTCTTTCAATTTATTAATTCCATAAATTAAAGCTGCTGGGTTTGGAGGGCATCCAGGGATATATACATCCACCGGTACAATTTGGTCTACGCCTTTTACGACGGAGTATGATTTCACGTATGGGCCTCCGGCAGTTGCACATGAACCCATGGCAATGACCCATTTAGGTTCAGCCATTTCATCATATAGACGCTTTAAAAGCGGCGCCATTTTCTTCGTTACCGTACCTGAAACAATCATGACATCAGACTGCCGCGGTGAGTTTCGGTAGAATGTGCCAAAACGGTCTAAATCGTAGTGGGAACTACTCGCACCCATCATTTCGATGGCACAACAAGCAAGCCCAAATGTCATTGGCCATAGGGAGTTGCTTCGCGCCCATCCTTTAATTTGTTCAAGCGTTGCCATAAATACAGTACGCTGTACCTCTTCCATTTCTTCCGGGCTGATGTTCTCTAATTTTAAATCCATTTTAACACCTTCTTTTTCCATGCATACGCAAGTCCAATTAGCAGCATAAATACAAAGATAGACATTTCAATTAATGCAAAAATACCGAGCTTTTCATAGGCAACAGCCCATGGATACAAGAACACGGTCTCCACATCAAAAATAACAAATAAAAGGGCAAAAATATAATAGCGGACATTGAATTGAACCCTTGCATCATGGAATGGTTCATTCCCGCTTTCGTATGTGGTGAGCTTTTCATCAAAAGGATTGCTTGGTCGCAATAGTTTGGCAAAAAACAGCGCCACCACAGGCAGTAGTATACCTAGACATAGAAACACAAAGACTACCAGATAATTATTCTGATATAGGTTTAAAAGTTCCATGCCCCTTCCCCTCCAAAGTGATTTATTTTTCTAAACTTTTAACTTTGTAACCGAATACATTATAACATTGTTACAATCTTGTGTCGACAAACCCTTGACAGTTTTGGGAATTATTAGCCTTTTTAAAAATTAATGTTCAATCTTTGAAAATACGAACTCATTTTTTTCAGGCCAATGAAGTCATCAACATACGCTAACACCACCCATTTTTAGTACTCCTCCTACTATTAAAAAGGATAATAAATAAGATATCAGTGATAATTGTCAATAAATCGACATTTTTCTTAACTTTTTTTAATAATTTCAATTGTTCACTAGAGTCTACCCCTAAAGCTGTCCATACTAACACTACTCTATGAAACATCTAAACAGAATATCCCTGTCCTTTCCACACGTACAAATACACCAAACTGTCCACGGACGGTACCAGGTACCTAATCAACACACAAAAAAACCTTTCGGCGAGGAGCCGAAAGGTTTTTTGTGTGTTTTACTTTTTATTTGCTACATTGATACGGTTGATAGCACGGCGAAGTGCAAGCTCAGCACGGACATTATCAATGTTTTCTTTTTTGTTGTCGTTTAGGCGCTGTTCTGCACGTTCTTTTGCTTTCACAGCACGATCAACGTCAATTTCATCAGCTACTTCAGCAGATTGAGCCAAGATTGTAACTTGGTCAGGACGTACTTCTAACAAGCCGCCGCTAACTGCAATGAAGTCTGTACCGCTGCCCTTTTTCAAACGAACAGCACTGATTTCTAACGGTGCAACCATCGGGATGTGCCCAGGTAAAATCCCTAGCTCACCGCTAGCCGCTTTTGCGCTTACCATTTCCACATCTGAATCATACACCGGGCCATCGGGAGTAACAACACTGACTTTAACTGTCTTCATTTTTTACCCTCCTGGTCCAGAATTAGACCTCTACGCCCATTTTCTTTGCATTCTCAATTACTTCTTCAATCTTACCTACAAGACGGAATGCATCTTCTGGAAGGTGGTCCCACTTACCTTCTAGAATTTCTTTGAAACCTTTAACAGTTTCTTTTACAGGTACGTATGAACCTGGCTGTCCAGTGAACTGTTCAGCAACGTGGAAGTTTTGTGATAAGAATACTTGGATACGACGAGCACGTTGAACAGTAACTTTATCTTCGTCAGATAACTCATCCATACCTAGCATCGCAATGATATCTTGTAATTCTCTATATTTTTGAAGTGTAGACTGTACTTTACGAGCAACCTCATAGTGTTCCTCTCCAACAATTTCAGGTGCAAGCGCACGAGAAGTTGATGCGAGTGGATCCACCGCAGGGTAGATACCCATCTCAGAAAGTTTACGCTCAAGGTTAGTTGTTGCATCTAAGTGAGCGAATGTTGTCGCAGGAGCCGGATCCGTATAGTCATCGGCAGGTACATAGATCGCTTGGATCGATGTAACAGAACCTACGCTTGTAGATGTGATACGCTCTTGTAATTTACCCATTTCAGTAGCAAGTGTCGGCTGGTAACCAACGGCAGATGGCATACGACCTAATAGGGCGGAAACCTCAGAACCTGCCTGCGTGAAACGGAAGATGTTATCGATGAAGAATAGAACGTCCTGTCCTTGTTCATCACGGAAGTATTCTGCCATTGTCAAACCAGTCAAGGCAACACGCATACGTGCACCAGGAGGCTCATTCATCTGACCGAATACCATGGCAGTCTTCTTAATAACGCCAGAATCCGTCATTTCATAGTAAAGGTCATTTCCTTCACGAGTACGCTCTCCAACACCAGCGAATACGGAAATACCGCCGTGCTCTTGAGCGATGTTATTGATTAATTCCTGGATTAATACGGTTTTACCAACACCGGCACCACCGAATAGACCGATCTTACCACCTTTGATATATGGTGCAAGCAAGTCTACTACTTTAATTCCAGTTTCAAGAATTTCAACCTCTGTTGAAAGTTGTTCAAAATTAGGTGCTTCTCTGTGGATCGCATCACGACGAGCATCCGCAGGAACTGGTTCATCTAAGTCAATGTTATCACCTAGTACGTTAAATACACGTCCTAGTGTTACATCTCCTACAGGAACTGAGATTGGTGCACCCGTGTCAACTACTTCAGTACCACGAGGTAAACCATCTGTAGAAGCCATTGCAATCGTACGAACTGTATCATCACCTAAGTGAAGGGCAACTTCAAGGGTTAAGTTGATAGCAACTTCTGATTCGTTACGCGCTTCGTTTTTAATGGTTAAGGCATTATAGATCTCAGGAAGTTGACCATTTTCGAACTTTACGTCAACAACTGGACCCATAACTTGAACAACGCGTCCTTTGTTCATCGTTTTCCCTCCTAACTATAAATGCGGAGGCGCCTCGCTCACCCCCGACTAGCATAAGACAAGCCGGCTGGAAGGTTGTCCTTTAACCTTCTAGCTGGATTGGCTTATGACTCGAGGGGGTAGGCGCCGGAGCTAGACAGTTCTAGCTTATATGTTTAATTTAGAGTTTTATCCTTTATTCTAAAGCCGCTGCTCCACCGACAATTTCGGTGATTTCTTGCGTGATCGCTGCCTGACGTGCACGGTTGTAACTAATGCTTAATGAACTGATGATATCATTCGCATTGTCCGTTGCAGCGCTCATTGCAGTCATACGAGCACCATGTTCACTTGCTTTACTATCTAAAAGTGAACCGTAAATTAGGCTTTCAGCATATTGAGGAAGCAGGACTTCTAAAATCTCTTCTGCTGATGGTTCAAACTCATAAGATGTAAGCTTGTTAGAAGAAGAAATATCTGTAAGCGGCAAGAGTTTCTTTTCTGTTACAGTCTGTGTAATCGGGTTAACATAGTGGCTGTAATAGATATAAATTTCATCAAATGTTTCATCAGCAAACATTCCAACTGTTTTGCTGGCAATATCCTTTATTTCAGAAAAAGCAGGCTGATCCGGTACTCCGACAATATCAAGGACAACGTTCATGCCATTTTTCTTAAAAAAGTCACGGCCAACACGACCGATTGCAATAATTGCAAATTCATCATTTGATTTATGACGTTGCTTCACTGTATTAAACACAGTGCGCAGCATATTACTATTATACGATCCAGCTAAGCCACGGTCAGAAGTGATCACAACATATCCCGTCTTCTTAACAGGACGTGATGTAAGCATTGGATGACTAGCATCCGCACTTCCTAATGCGATTGAAGCTGTTACCTCTTGGATATTCTCCATGTATGGAACAAACTTCTTTGCATTTTGTTCAGCACGGCTCATTTTCGAAGCAGATACCATCTGCATGGCCTTTGTGATTTTACCCATTTTTTGGGTTGCTGTAATACGTGATTTTATATCGCGTAATGATGCCACAGGTTCTCACCACCCTTTTCAAAGAATGTTCAGGCAAGAACTATAGGGAGAAAGCAGCAGCCTTCTTCCTATAATCTCACCTATCATAATGCTAGACCTTATTCGGATACTGCGAATGACTTTTTGAATTCGTTAATTGCAGCAGCCATATCATCGTCAGCAGGAAGTTCTTTTGTAGTGGCGATATGGTCTAACAAATCTTTGCGGTTATGGTCTAACCATGTAAGGAACTCAGATTCGAAACGACGAATATCCTGTACAGGAATATCATCTAAGAAACCGCGAGTAAGTGCGTAAAGAATCGCAACTTGCTTCTCAACTTTTAACGGCTTGTTAAGATCCTGTTTTAAAACTTCTACTGTACGTGCACCACGATCTAACTTTGCTTTTGTTGCTTTATCTAAATCAGAACCGAACTGAGCAAATGATTCTAATTCACGGTATGATGCAAGGTCAAGACGGAGTGTACCGGCAACCTTCTTCATCGCTTTAATTTGCGCTGAACCACCAACACGTGATACAGAAAGACCCGCGTTAATCGCTGGACGAACACCAGAGAAGAATAGGTCTGATTGTAAGAAGATCTGCCCATCTGTGATAGAAATAACGTTTGTTGGAATATAAGCAGAAACGTCACCTGCTTGTGTTTCAATGAATGGCAATGCTGTGATTGAACCAGCACCTTTTGCGTCACTCAACTTCGCTGCACGCTCTAAAAGACGGCTGTGTAAGTAGAAGACATCCCCTGGATATGCTTCACGGCCTGGAGGACGACGTAATAACAATGAAAGCTCACGGTAAGCAGATGCTTGCTTTGTTAAATCATCATATACTACCAGCACATGCTTTCCTTGAAGCATGAACTCTTCAGCCATTGAAACCCCAGCATAAGGAGCTAAGAATAACAATGGAGCAGGTTGTGATGCAGAAGCAGTAACAACGATAGAGTAATCCATTGCACCATTTTTCTTTAAAGTTTCTACTAGTCCACGAACAGTAGATTCTTTTTGTCCGATTGCTACATAGATACAAATCATGTCTTGATCCTTCTGGTTCAAGATAGTATCGACTGCAACAGACGTTTTACCTGTTTGGCGGTCACCGATGATTAACTCACGTTGACCACGTCCGATTGGCACAAGTGCGTCAATCGCTTTAATCCCTGTTTGAAGCGGCTCGTGTACGGATTTACGATCCATAACACCGAAAGCTGGGCTTTCAATTGGGCGTGTTTTTGTTGTATTAATTGGACCCATTCCATCAACAGGTTGTCCAAGAGGGTTCACAACGCGTCCGATTAACTCTTCCCCAACTGGAACTTCCATGATGCGTCCTGTGCGGCGAACTTCATCGCCTTCACGAATATCTGTAAATGGTCCTAAAATGACAATACCGACGTTATTTTCTTCAAGGTTTTGCGCCATACCCATAACGCCATTTGAAAATTCAAGAAGCTCTCCAGCCATGACATTGTCGAGGCCATGAGCACGAGCGATACCGTCACCAACTGTGATAACTGTACCTACATCACTCACTTGAATTTCCGACTGATAGTTTTCAATTTGCTTTTTTATCAGCGCACTAATTTCTTCAGCATTGATGCTCATGAGTTTCACCCCTATCTACGAATCTTAGCCTAACAATTGACGTTCCAAACGCTCTAATTTACCACTCAAGCTTCCGTCAAAAATACGGTTGCCGATGCGGATCTTCACACCGCCGAGCAAATTGGAATCAACGATATTATTAATACGAAGTGATTTTTTTCCTACTTTAGCTGCAAATGATGAGGATAAAGCTTGGCTTTCTTCCTCTGTTAAAGGACGAATTGTATATACAGTTGCTTCTGCAATTCCTCTTTCATCATTGGCAAACTCGATAAATTGATCCACCACATCTGAGATAAGACCTTCACGGTGACGGTCAATTAAAATCATAAGTGTGTTCAACACAGAAGTTTGAACATTTCCAAAGGCTTGTTTTAAAATCTCTTTTTTCTTATCAACCGTAAGCTTCGGAGACTTTAAAACGACATTTAATTCAGCGTTGTTTGCCACAACTTGTTTCACTACACGAAGCTCATTTTCAACTGCATCAAGAATTTGCTGCTCTTTTGCAATTTGGAAAAGTGCTGTCGCATAGCGTTTTGCTACAGTTGAGCCACTCATCGATTTTCTCCTGCCTCTTGAATGTATTCATTGATCAGCTTTTCTTGATCTTGTACTGAAAGTTCTTTTTCAATTACCTTAGAAGCAATCATGACAGATAAAGAAGCAACTTGTTCGCGGATAGCCGCAACAGCTTGTTCTTTTTGCTGTTCAATTTCAACTTTAGCAGATTCTTTTATGCGTTCAGCTTCTGTACGTGCGATTGAGATAATCTCTTCACGCTGTACATCGCCTTGTTTTTTTGCATTTTCAATCATAACTTGTGCTTCGTTACGAGCTTCTTTTAAAAGATTACGCTGTTCTTCTAATAGCTTTTGCGTTTCTTGACGGCTTTGTTCTGCCGCGCCGATTTCACCCGCAATATGCTCTTCACGCTGCTGCATGATGCCCATTAATGGACCCCAAGCAAATTTCTTTAATAATGCTAACAAAATGATGAACATGATTAGCTGGAATGCAATATCCCCGCCGTTAAATCCACCACCAGCTGCGCCTAATACTAGACTGTCTGAAAAAAGTAGACTGTTTGTTAACACCCTCGATTCACTCCCTTCAAGAGTCGTTCACTTATGAAAGCAATTGGTACGAATAATTTGAATTTGATAAAGGTAAACCTTCTATTTACCTATTAAGACATAAAGGAATGGCGAAGCAACTCATGGAATGATCTTCGCCATTTAAAATTTCGTTACTATTAACCACCAATAACCATGAACGCGATAACAACCGCGATGATCGGAATCGCCTCAACTAACGCTACCCCGATGAACATAGTTGTTTGAAGCATACCACGTGCTTCTGGTTGACGCGCGATACCTTCTACTGTACGAGATACGATAAGACCGTTACCAATACCAGCACCTAGTGCTGCTAAACCGATTGCGATTGCTGCTGCTAAAAGACCCATTATTAATGTTCCTCCTTAAATGTATAAAAGATATGATTTTTTATTGTTTTGTCCATAAAATGAACAAGGTATATATTAATGGTCTGAACTCACTTTATGTGAGAGATAAACCATTGTTAACATACAGAAAATGAACGCTTGAATCGCGCCGATAAAGACTGAGAATCCTTGCCATGCAAGCATTGGAATAATCGCTGCAAGGTGACCGCCAATTCCAGTAGCAAGTCCGCCAGCAATTAATGTAAGTAAAATTTCCCCTGCATAAATGTTACCGTAAAGACGAAGACCAAGTGTTAATGTGTTAGCAAATTCTTCAATAATTTTGATTGGGAACATAAACCAGAACGGTTTAAAAAACTCTTTCCCGTATGAGCCAAATCCCTTTAATTTAACTCCATAGTAGTGGGATAATCCAACTACCAACGTCGCTAATGTCAAGGTTACGACAGGGTCAGCTGTAGGTGATTTCCACCATAGTGTGTTGTCAATAACAACTGCGAAAGGCAATCCTAACATATTAGAGACAAAGATATACATGATAATCGTGATCCCTAATACATGGAATCTTCCGCCGTCTTTCCAGTCCATCGTGCTGTTAATGATGTTTCTAACAAAGTCCATGACCCACTCGAAAAAGTTTTGCATTCCTGTAGGTTTCATGGCTAGGTTTCGTGTGGAAAGAACAGCAATGATAAAAACAATGGCACTAGCAATTGTGATCATCATCATGTTTGCTAAGTTAAAAGTTAAGCCCATAAATTCCCATAATGGAGCTTCATGATGCACAGTATTCACCTCTCTCTCCGCTATTTACGAAAAATAAATGTTTTAATAAAAAAATCTATCATAATGACGATATAAGATGTCATTAATCCCAAAATCACACTATAGAGATGAAATTTATCGGGATATTCAACTGCAAGCATTACCGCAAAAACGGCGGTTGCCATTCTTGAAATCATCCCAAGTGAACGAACCTTCTCCCCCTTGACTACCGCATCAGCGAACTTGTCCATTCTCCGTGCAAGAAGCCAAATATTAAAGAGGCTAAGGGAGGTTCCCAGTATCAGGCCCAAAAAGATAGTTTTATATGATGTAAAACCATACCCTAGGACATAGAGTGACAATAGTGTAAATATGTATCGGCTTTGTCGCGAGTAAATTGTCTTTACATCCGGCATATTGGGTTAATCTCCTGAAAAAAAATGTTGGATCAAACGAAGCATTGCGTATACACCTGCCGCTAACCCTAGCAATAAACCGAGAATTAAAAAAAGCGGTTCGGTTCCAAATTGATTATCCAGCCACCTTCCGAGAAAGATGCCAATCAGTACGGATCCGACTAGTTGAGAAAGAATCGCGGACATTAACGCCATCGCTTGAAACGGGTGGCGATTGTTCTGTTTCATGATAACGCATCCTCTCTTTAAGAGAATGGTAAGAAGTCTTAATGCGTTGCCTAATTTAAAAATATTGGTAGAAATGGTCGAAATTTGTAAACCCTATCATTTATACCCTTAGTTAGCATACAATAGCACATTATCAATGTCAATGCGTTTACAGTGAAAAAAATCACACATTAATGCGGTAAATCAGTGACGTTCACAAATTTTACATATTTACCTTTTATCACCATCTTGAACTTTCATTACACATCTGGTAAAGGGAGTAACATTCAGCTTCCTATCCTCAAAAAAAATCCCCTTCCAAGGATCGAACGAAGCACATTAGACCCTTGGAAAGGATTATACTTATCTTTTCTTAACAATTATTATATTTGACTCCAGCATATCCTCTTTCCCTGCTTTCCTCGCAAATACCTTGGCAATGTACATCCCGTCTTTGGGAAGTTTCTGGTTTGACAGCTCTTCTTTGAGCATTCCTTTGCCCACCTTTCGCTTCCAATCTAAAAATCCGACAAATTGATAACTGTCTGGATCGAACAGCGCAATTCCAAACTCTTCTGCGCCTCCTGGTAAATACACTTCGTATCGATAGGTGCCTTCTTTATCACCCAAGCCGAAATCAAATCCCATCACCCTTGGATAGTCAGGTTCTTCAACTACATATAAATACGGAATTCTGATTTGCTGGCTGCCTGCACTCAATTCAAGATACCCATCATACAGATTCTTTGCCAGGACGTGAGGATCGACCATCATTTTAACTTCTACTTTACGTTTTTCTTTTGGTTTTAGCGTAAAAGACTGAGGAAGCTCCCATTCTATCCCTTTTTCATTTCTTGGAATTTTGAAAGAATATGTTTTTCTCTTCTCGCTGACATTTTCAATTTCGATATTCTGCTTGTGTACATGCAGCTGCTCACCCAGCTTGAACTGCCCGAATTGCAGCGACGCTGGTGTGGCAATTGATTCTGTTTCAATGGCGTCTTTTATTTGGATTCTCCCCGCGCCCTGCTCAAATGTTCTATAAGGACGCTTCTTTTCATCCTTTATCGGCAGCGCTGTATTCATTAACGCCCCTTTTATTTGTTCAGGGCTCCAATCCGGATGAGCTTGCTTAATTAATGCACACGCTCCCGCCACATGCGGGGATGCCATGCTCGTTCCCTGCAATGCCAGATAACCGCCTGGTATCGTGCTATTAATCGCTACCCCTGGCGCAACCACATCTGGCTTAATTTCCCATGTAGAAGTAACAGGGCCCCGGGAGCTAAAGTCAGCAAGTAAATCTTTTTGTTCTATTATAGTAGTTGTTATAAATATCTCTTCTTTAGAAATGAGCTTTTTCAGCTTTTCGCCTACCTTTTTTGATAAAGTAGCAACAGGTATATCAATCGGCTGGTCAATGTTTCCTATAAAAGCACCCTTTGTATTGTTATAAATGACAACAGCCTCTGCTCCGGCCTCGCGTGCATTTTTTGCTTTTTCCGTAAACGTTATTTCTCCTCTTTCAATGAGAGCTATTTTTCCTTTAACCTTTTTCAGTTCTTCTGGCTTTCCTAACCCGCCGAAAGCCATTTGATAGGATCGGTCTAAATTCCAAAATTGTGCTCCCAGCATCGGCTCTAACCTTATTTTTAAATCTTTAACAGTAAGATAAGGTATCTTCATAGGCGGCGTCGAGGCACCTACTGAAATTGCCTTTGCCGCTGTACCCGGCGAACCTACCGTCCACATATTCGGACCAGAGTTACCAGACGAGGTTACCGCAACAATCCCTTTCTCTACCACTTTATTAAGAGCCAAACTAATCGGCAAATCCGGTCCATTGATGCTATTTCCCAGCGATAAATTGAGCACATCAACCTTATCTTTAACCGCTTCTTCAATCGCTGCCAGCACTTGTTCCGTTGTGCCGGAACCTCCTGGACCTAGCGCCCGGTACGCAATGACCTTAGCGTCAGGGGCCACGCCCTTGGATTTTCCGTTAGCCGCAATAATGCCTGCCACATGCGTCCCATGAAGAGTACTTTGTCCCGCTTGACTTTTCGTTTCCATTGGGTCATCATCGCCGTCCACCAGATCATGCCCCCCTGCATAGTTCCTTCTTAAATCGGGGTGGGTGTAGTCGATACCCGTGTCGATCACACCAACGGTCATCCCTTTTCCAGTCAAACGCTTATTTCCTTTGTCAAACATCCCCCTGACATCATCGCCGCCAATTAGAGAAATATTTTCAGCTTTTTCCGCTTTGTATGTAAATACAGGAGAGACCATTTTAACATTTGCAGATTCTGCAAGCTTTGATAAAGAAGCCAGACTGCCTTTAACAGAAAAGCCTTGAAGCGCATGCTGATAAATATAGCGCAACTTTAAATCAGGATAATCACTAATGAGCGATTCTATTTGCTCTTTGGAATGATTTTTCGGAAGAGTGACAATCGCTACTTTTTCTTCCTGCGGTGATTGTTCCGGAATCGGAGGGTGTTTGAGATCAAGGGCTTTGATGGGGGAAAGAGGCAGCATCATACATAAAGTTATGGTTAGGAAAAGCATAATACGTTTCATTTGCAATCACCCCTCTCTTTTTTCATTAGATTGTTCTTTAATGGGGGTGAATATGCGCATTAGAAAAAGCCGACGTTTTTAACGTCAGCCTTTTAAAGGTTGATAGGAATCAGGTCTATCACTTGTTTCTTTAAAATAGAAGCGAATCGCTTCGCAAATTCGTCTCGATGCTTCTCCATCACCGTACGGATTTACCGCTTTTGCCATTTTTTCATAAGCAGTTTCATCTGTTAAAAGCTCAGTCGCTAAGCTGTAAATATTTTCTTCCTCGACACCAGCGAGCTTTAACGTTCCCGCCTCAATTCCTTCTGGACGTTCCGTTGTATCACGAAGAACTAGAACAGGCACACCAAGAGATGGCGCCTCCTCTTGAACACCGCCCGAGTCCGTTAAGATTAAGTGCGCTCTCGCTGCAAAGTTATGAAAATCAATGACGTCTAGCGGTTCAATTAGATGAATACGGTGGTCATTTCCTAATACTTCTGAAGCAATTTCCCTTACGACAGGGTTTAAATGGACAGGATACACCACCTGGACATCCTTTTGTTCTTCCACAATCCGCTTGATTGCGCTGAACATATTTCTCATCGGTTCGCCAAGATTTTCACGGCGATGTGCCGTTAGCAAAATCAAGCGGTCATTTCCGAGCTTGGTGAGAATTTCGTGTGTATACTCTTCTTTAACCGTCGTCTTTAAAGCGTCAATCGCCGTATTTCCGGTGATAAAAATATCTTCTTCATTTTTGTTTTCCGTGCGCAGATTTTCTGCCGATTTTGACGTCGGTGAAAAATGCAGATCAGCAATGACACCAGTAAGCTGGCGATTCATTTCTTCCGGGAATGGTGAATATTTATTCCACGTACGAAGGCCTGCCTCAACATGGCCAACGGTGATTTGGTTATAGTAAGCAGCAAGGCTTGCCACAAATGTTGTTGTTGTATCGCCGTGCACAAGAACAATATCGGGCTTTACTTCCTTCATTACTTTATCCAAACCTTCTAAGCCTCGGGTTGTTACATCCACCAATGTTTGACGGTCCTTCATGATATTTAAATCATAATCCGGAGTGATCCCAAAAATTTGCAGCACTTGGTCAAGCATTTGGCGATGCTGCGCTGTCACCGTTACGATGGACTCAAAATACTCAGGGTACTTTTGGATTTCCAGAACAAGCGGAGCCATTTTAATCGCTTCAGGTCTTGTCCCAAATATGGTCATGACTTTAATACGTCGGGTCAATCAGAACACCAGCCTTCATTATTTTGTGCCAAATAAACGGTCGCCTGCGTCACCAAGACCTGGCACGACATAGCCTTTTTCATTCAATTTCTCGTCTAATGCTGCAATATAAATATCCACATCCGGGTGAGCTTCTTTTACTGCTTCGACCCCTTCTGGAGCTGCAACTAAACACATGAACTTAATATTCTTTGCGCCGCGCTTCTTTAATGAAGTGATCGCTTCTACCGCAGATCCTCCCGTAGCAAGCATCGGGTCCACAACGATGAAATCTCTTTCTTCGACATCGCTTGGCAGCTTAACAAAATATTCTACCGGCTTTAATGTTTGCGGATCGCGGAATAAGCCGATATGTCCCACCTTTGCAGCAGGGATTAATTTTAAAATTCCATCAACCATGCCGATGCCAGCACGCAGAATTGGGATGATACCGATCTTTTTACCTGATAATACCTTAGATTTTGTTTTACTAACAGGTGTTTCAATTTCAATTTCTTCAAGGGGCATGTCCCTCGTAATTTCAAACGCCATTAATGTTGCAACTTCATCAACCAATTCACGAAATTCCTTCGTTCCTGTGTCTTTTTCTCGTATGTATGTAAGTTTGTGTTGAATAAGCGGGTGGTCAAAAACGTAAACTTTTGCCATCTAGATCTCTCCTTTTAGTCTTAGATGTAACACACTTCGTCTAATTTTACAGAAAAACATTTTCAAGAGCAACCTATAACGAGTTTTCTAAATAGGAACTTTTTATGACAGAACGTAATAAACAAGGGCAATCTCATTCTAATGACCCGCTTTTTGATAAAAAGAGTGCTGGCGGTTCATGAGGCATATTCTAATGGCTTTTTTTTATAAAAATTACCCCCATTGGGACTTAAAGATCTTTCTTAAGACCCATTTTATAAAAATTCTCTTATAAAACGGTCATGACCCTCAACCAAATAAAAAGCGAGACTCCTAAAACCGGAATCTCACTTTCTTTTACCATCTTATAACTCAGGATATAATGTAAACTTGCTTGTAAGAGCTTCAACACGACGTGCCGCTTCTGCAAGCTTTTCTTGATCTTCGTGGTTTTTCAAAGTAAATCCGATGATTGAAGCAATTTCATCCATATCTTCTAAACCAAAGCCGCGAGATGTAACAGCCGCTGTTCCAATACGCACTCCGCTTGTGACAAATGGGCTTTCTGTTTCGAATGG
The DNA here is from genome assembly GCF_900156875.1 of Robertmurraya dakarensis. Classification (GTDB taxonomy): domain Bacteria; phylum Bacillota; class Bacilli; order Bacillales; family Cytobacillaceae; genus Robertmurraya; species Robertmurraya dakarensis. Next base: position 3,407,592 of record NZ_LT707409.1, read on the forward strand.
AATAGTATTTTTATTAACGGTAATACCGACTTCATCTAATACATGTTCAGCTACTTTGCCTGTTAAGCCTAAAGAACGAACATCTACTAATAATAAGTGGTTGTCTGTTCCGCCAGAAACAAGGTTCAATCCTTCTTCTTGAAGCTTTTCAGCTAAACGCTTAGCGTTCGCAATAATGTTAGCTGCATATTCCTTAAAGCTGTCTTGAAGCACTTCGCCAAATGCAACTGCTTTTGCAGAAATAACGTGCATTAATGGACCACCTTGAATTCCAGGGAAGATGGACTTGTCGATTTTTTTCGCAAATTCTTCTCTGCATAGAATCATTCCGCCGCGAGGTCCGCGAAGTGTTTTATGTGTTGTTGTTGTCACGAAATCAGCATATGGAACTGGGTTTGGATGAAGTCCAGCAGCAACAAGGCCTGCAATATGAGCCATGTCTACCATGAAGTAAGCTCCCACTTCATCTGCAATTTCCTTAAAGCGTTTGAAATCAATTTCACGAGGGTATGCACTAGCGCCAGCAACGATTAATTTTGGCTTATGTGTACGTGCTTTTTCTAAAACGTCCTCATAGTTGATCGTTTGTGTTTCTTTGTCAACACCATAATCAACGAAATTGTATTGAACACCACTGAAATTAACAGGACTTCCGTGCGTTAAATGTCCACCGTGAGATAGGTTCATCCCTAAAACCGTGTCACCTGGCTCTAAGATTGTAAAGTAAACAGCCATGTTTGCCTGTGCACCTGAGTGCGGCTGAACATTGACATGCTCTGCTCCAAAGATTTGCTTCGCACGTTCACGTGCAAGATCTTCTACGATATCTACATATTCACATCCGCCATAATAACGTTTTGCCGGATAACCTTCTGCATACTTGTTTGTTAAAACAGACCCCTGTGCTTCCATAACTGCTTCACTTACAAAGTTTTCGGATGCGATTAATTCAATTTTTGTACGCTGACGGCCTAATTCCTTTTGAATTGCCTGAAAAACTTGTTCGTCCTGCTGTGCTAAATGCTTCATTTTCCATCCTCCTCATGATCAAAAACGGTTAAATTTTTTGTCGATTTTGAAAATACTCATGTGTTACATTCTAATAGGAAATGGACAAATACGCAAGAACTCTTTTTAATAAAATCCGAATACTTTTTGCGTTAACACTCATTAATGTTCGTTATTAGTGAATACACACTTTTTTCCCAAAAATAAAAAACCTTTGCCCGAAGACAAAAGTTTTTACTTCCTACGTACAAGAGCTGTTTTCTTCACTTTTCACATATACTGCCCGCGGACCGCCAATTAACTTTGGACGTGTTTTCGCCAGTGTCACATGTGCACTGCCAACTTCCTTCCTTGAAACACGGACAGGAACAGCGACATGTTTGAGATGCATGCCAATCAGCGTATCGCCTATATCAATTCCTGCATCCGCCTTAATATGCTCGACTACTACAGGATCTTCCAACTGTTCATAGGCATAAGCAGCCATTGCTCCCCCTGCCTTGCGTACAGGAATAACAGATACTTCTTCGAGTCCCTGGTTAAGTGCCGTCTTCCTTTCCACAACCACAGCTCGATTTAAGTGTTCACAGCATTGAAACGCCAGTGCTATACCTGTTTCCTTCTGGAGCTTCTTTATTTCCCCGAAAATCATCGCCGCAACCTCAAACGTTCCGGCTGTACCGATTTTAGCTCCCATCACTTCACTTGTGCTGCAGCCAACCAAGAATACCTGGTCTTTTTTTAGAGCAACAGCTTCGTTAAACTCAGTCAGTATCGTGTTTAACTGCTGTTCCCATTCTTTAATTTCTGTTGACATCTACCTTCCTCCTTTCGTGAGAAAAGCAAGAATAGAATCATTATTTACCTTCGTAGTCTGTAATTTTCCCAACGCGCTTTTCATGGCGCCCGCCTTCATATTCAGTTGTCAGCCAAGTTTCTGCAATTTCGCGTGCAAGACCAGGGCCAATCACACGTTCTCCCATTGCTAATACATTGCTGTCATTATGCTGACGCGTTGCTTTTGCACTAAAGACATCGTGTACGAGTGCACAGCGAATGCCTTTTACCTTGTTTGCCGCAATACTCATTCCAATTCCAGTACCGCAAATAAGAATGCCCTTATCAAACTCACCAGCTGCAACTTTTTCAGCTACCGGCAAAGCATAATCAGGGTAATCAACAGATGTGTCGCATTCACAGCCAAAATCTTCGTATTGAATTCCCAGCTCGTCCATTAATTTTTTTATTTCTTCACGGATATTAATTCCGCCATGATCTGATGCAATTGCTACCTTCATCGCTATTCCTCCTAGATATATACGTTTTCTCGCATGCGGTTATTATGAACGTTTTCATTTTGACATAAACATTTGAAAAATTAAAGATGGTTTGTCTTAATTTGGTACTATGTCATAATTTTTACATAAATAAAACAGACACACTTTACAGGTATGTCTGCTCCCTATACATATTCTATATTTTAAACCTTGTAATCGTGTTTTTAAGCTGCTCTGCCTGACCTTTCAAATCTAAAGCTAACTTTTCCACATTCTCGATTACCCCTGCCTGATGATTGGTCGCTGTCGTCACCTCTTGCGCCCCAGCAGATGTCTCTTCTGCAATCGCAGCAACTTCCTGGGATTGTGTAGAGGTATGTTGAATGCTCTCCATTTGTTTATCCACAAGGGTTGTGATTTTCATAACAGAATCAGCCATTTCATGTACACTCTTCGTCATCTCTTCAATCACTTCATTCGTCTTCGACCCTTTTTTCGCTTCATTGTTGGCAGAATCCACTTGTTCTGAGATTTGCTTGACAACATTACGTACCTCAGTTTGAATATTTTGAATGAGCTCCGAGATGCCTTGAACGGCTTTAGCACTTTCATCGGCCAGCTTGCGGACTTCTTCGGCTACGACCGCAAAGCCCTTCCCATGCTCTCCTGCCCTCGCCGCTTCAATCGAAGCATTGAGTGCGAGAAGATTCGTTTGTGCAGCAATATCACCAACAAGCCCAATAATCTGCTCGACCTTTGCCGCATTTTCCTCTAACTTTTTTACAGTCTGCAGCGATTGCTCATTATCCGCCGCTAGCTTTTGAATACCAGATACTAATGAGTGTATGACATTTTTTGATTGCTTAAGATCCTCTACCATTTCTTTTGACACCATTCCAGAAGTTTTAGCTGTTTCCTGTACTTCTTCTGCAATGCGGATGACATCTTCCACCGATTCTGCTGTTTCTTGGATAGAAACAGCGGAGTTGTCTGCACCAAGAGAAATTTCACTAATGGTTCTTGCAATCGCTTCCGCTTGTTCTGCTGCGGCTGTCGATTCATTCGATATGGCGATCACTTTGTCATTTGTTTCACGGAAGTTCTCGTCAATTTTTTGAACCATTTCTCTAATATTATAAAGCATATGATTAAAGGCAATCCCGAGCGAACGAATCTCATCATCTGATTTTGGCAGTTCAACGTCTTCACTAATATCACCATTTGCTGCCTTTAATGCTGCTTTTTCAAGCTTTTGGAGAGGTCTAATAATAAACCCGGCAGCAAGGAAGGCCAGCACGCCAGACCAAATGATTCCCATCAATAGCGTGAGGACCGTAAAAGCTGCCTCACTCATCGGTATTGAGCCCTTTATATTTGGATAAATAAAATAGATAAACAGCGCACTTGTCGAATACGTAATCACCGCAAGTATCGTAATAAACAAGACAAGTTTCTTTCTAAGTCCAAATTTCAATCCTTTCGTTTCCTCCATGTTTTCCTCCCTAGCTGTCACCAGCTTTTTCTATCTTTTTTATGATTTTATCGATTATGTCATGAAGCTCTTTGTATGTTTGCCGGTATAATTCAAGAGGTCCGCCGAATGGATCACTAATATCACCATAAGAATCACCTTCTGCAAACTCTTTCAATGTAAAGGTTTTTCCTGCTGCCATTGGAAACATATTGTTAATTGAATCCTTATGACTCCATGTCATTGTCAATATGTACGTTGCCCAATTTACACTCTCTTCCGTCAACATTGAAGATCGATGGTCATGGGTGATGTTTTGTTCTTTTAATACGGTTTGAGTATGCTGTGATGCTGATGCTCCATTTGCAGCAAATACTCCTGCCGACTTCACTTCAATCCCTGGAATCCCCTTGCTTTTTAAAATCGCTTCGGCCATCGGACTGCGGCATGTATTCCCCGTACAAACAAATAAAATTCGGATCATTACTGGCTCCTCCTCGTTTCTACATTATATGACATTTTTCCTATTTAAAATAGGCATGTATTGTAAAACTAAGTAAAATTCCTTAAATATTCAAATATTATTTTTAAAATTTTAACATTTATAGATTGACAAATAAAATAGCAGAGAGAATTTTTAACAAAGTAATAAAAAAGACGCCAATCGGCGCCTTTTGTTCTATACGATACATCTTTGAACTTTTTTCTTAAAACAACAGGAGTAATTTCACACCAAATGCCATTAAAATACTTCCGCCAAGTGCTTCACTATATGTACCAAGCCATCCTTGCACTCTCCTGCCGATTAGAAGGCCCAGCCAAGTTAACAGACATGCCCCGGCGCCAAAGCATAAAAGTACTAAAGCGGTCTTGGCTCCGTAAATCCCAAGTGTTAGGCCGACAGAGAAGCTGTCAAGACTTACGCTTATCGAGAATGCCAATAGACCAAATCCCACAGGAGTAATGAGAGCACCTTCATCTTCTTTCCTGAAGCTTGACCATATCATTTGCACTCCTAGTATGATTAACAACACTCCCCCGACATAAGCGGCAAATGTCCCAAATTGCTCAGAAAGAAACCGTCCGGCAATAATCCCGAGCAGCGGCATAAAAATGTGAAATAATCCTATTGTTAAGCCAATCTTAAATATTTCCCTGAGGCGCAGTCGGAACATTCCCATTCCCAGACCAACTGAAAATGCATCCATCCCTAGTGCAAACGCCATTAGTATTAGTGTTAGTAACTCGCCGATTATCGATGACATCCTTCGCGCCTCCCTAAACTTGCTAATTCAGCATATGCAAGTCCAACAGCGTTTAGAAGTCAAACATATCGCACAAACAGCCAATTCTAACCCAGCAAATGTCCACCCGAAAAAGACACTGTCCACGACCGGTACCAGGTACCTAAATTTACTTATTCGATAACTTTATGGCCTGCGGCTTTGAGGAGGCGGTTCATGATGGCGTCGCCAACTCCTTCAGATGGGAAGGTTTCGCTGAGGATCAGATCTACATCCGTATTATTGAAGCTTCGCAGCGCTTCATAGAGATGAGCTGCCACTGTTTCAAGCTCTGCCCTTCGTCCACATGCATAGACGACATCAGCATCATAGTACGCCTTATTTTCTTCCGTCGTCAGCACGCCAACCGAAAGGCCTTCCCGCCTTTTTTCATTTATGATCTCCTGCAACTCTTCACGTCCGCGCTTTACTAAATAAAGAGGGGCATCTGGAGCATAGTGCGTATACTTCATCCCCGGAGACTTCGGCGCTTCCTTCGATTTTAATAAAGCAGGATCGACTCCAACCTCTCCTACTACTTCTTGAAGCTGTTCCTTCGTTACACCGCCTGGTCTTAAAATGACTGGAATGTCTTCCGTACAATCAATAACCGTTGATTCCACTCCAATTCCGGTTGGCCCCCCGTCAACAATCCCAGCAATCCTTCCGTTCAAATCCTCCCACACATGCTGAGCCGTTGTAGGGCTGGGCCGGCCCGAACGATTGGCACTCGGTGCTGCAATCGGGAGCCCCGATTCTTGCAGAATCGCTAAAGCGACCGGATGATCCGGCATTCTAACGGCAACTGTGGATAACCCGGCTGTTGCAACATCCGACAATGCCCCTTCCTTTTTGTTAAAAATAATCGTCAACGCCCCTGGCCAAAAGGCCTCCATTAATTTAGCTGCTTTTTGAGGAACTTCCTGTACAAACTCCTCAATTTGTTCCATCTTACCAATGTGGATAATGAGTGGATTATCACTTGGACGTCCCTTCGCTTCAAAAATTTTCGAAACGGCTCCATCATTTTCAGCATTTCCACCTAATCCATACACCGTTTCTGTTGGAAAAGCTATTACTTCATTCTCTCTTAAAAGGTCAGCAGCCTGTGAAACTTGTGGATAGAGCTCTCGTTTGTCCACAGTTTTATCCACTGACCATCTTTTAGTTTCCATCATTGTCCACCTTCGCTATTTATACTCATATTACCTATGAAAGTATAAAAGAAGATGTTAGCGAACTCAAGTGTTATCCACAAAACGTGAATAACTTTCTTGAAAAAGTGGATAACTTCTCAATTTTATCCACATTATTATAAATTTAGCATTAGAAATACAGAGTTATCCACAGTTAACAAATGATTCCCGTGTGTGGACAAAGATATCCCCTCTGGTAAATCTTCCTTATCCGTCTTCACAAAACCTAATGCCATAAAAAACGGCAGTGATGCTTCTTTATTAGTAGCTAAATAAAGGGTTTCCAATTGTTTATCTCTCGCCAGCACAAGCATTTGTTCAAGCATGAGTAATAGATCTTTTTCACTCGTCCTGCTCGTCATCACCAATGACCTTAACAGCCCAATCTCTCCCAATGGTTCGATCCCCAGCGTCGCACGAATGCTGCCATCTTCATTCTCTAATAGTAAAAAATAATCAATAAATTCCTCCACACCTGCTGTCTCTAATCTTGCTTCAGTTAAAAAAGAGAGCAATCTCTGTTTATCAAGAGCCTCGGCACAGCGAATCGTTGATTCCATCCAATATCCCTCCATACGAAAATTAAAGTTATTCTATTAATATGAAAAGATAGAGAAAGTAGAACTTAATAGACTAGTTTTTTAAAAAATACTGTATTACTTTGCTAGAAATAAAAAAACCTCGCAGGGGGAGCAAGGCTTTTGGCATAATCTAGGTTCAACACCTATCAGAGATTTTTAATTTATCCAAATATTTTTTGAAAGATTTCTACTAGAAAAAACTTCACTTTAACAGATTCTTCATCTTCTTTGACATAAACAGGAGGCTGCTCTTCCTTTTCTTCTTTATCTTCTTTTTCCTCTTTACTGTCATTCTCTTCCTTACTATCTTCTTTCTCTTTCTCTTCCTTTTGCTCCTCTTCTTCGTCAAAGCCTTCGCTGACTGCAACTCCATTTGAAAAATCTAAGAAACACAGCGGTGGAAATAAGACACACCACCAATTGGCGCCTTTCCCTTCACCCAAGGTGATCAAAATTGCTTCGTACTCACCTGCTGGATATAAGAATTCACCATATAGCTTTGTCGGAAACTGAACTGTTCCAAATTGAGATTGTACACTTTGTTGAACACCCTGTTGTTCTAGTACTTCTTGAGCTATTTTTTGAATTTCCGGGATTTTTGCTCTAAGTAGATTTCTAGCATCTTCTACAGAAGTTAACTCTTCCACCCATTTTGTGATTTCTGCATTGACTGCATCTCTTACCTGTCTCTTAATCTCCTGATCCTGCGAACTGTCACTGTTAGCTAAAATTCTTAGTCTAATCGCTTCGTTCGGGATCACCTGCACATCATTAGCTGTTACTTCATTTTTCGGTATATATAAACTTAAAATCGTTCCAATCGATAAAATTAAAATGTATAAGGCCGCAAACGTTTTTGTTTTAATTTTCATGTCTTTGACACCGTCCCTTCACCACTCATTGTGGACAGGACGAGAGAATCTTAAACTATTAAATTTAAAAATTTTTTCATGCAGCTCTGTTAAATTATATTTCTGAAAAACCTGCAAGGTGATGAACCTTTCCACATGCTGTTAAACACTCACAATAAAGGCACGTTCCAAGGCCCATCACCTATGCTGGGTTATTGTTCTATTTCCGCAAAAACCATACGATCTTTCCCATTAATATCGTAGACAACATCAACCTTACTTTGAGGAAATGCAGTTCTTAGCATATTGGATACAGCCTCACTTTGACCAGCACCTATTTCAAAACCAACCAATGCTTTTCTTCTCAAAACATACGGCAGCTCTTCCATCATCCTCAAGTAAAGGTCCAACCCATCCTCACCGGCAAAAAGAGCCCGATGCGGTTCATGCTCTGTCACCACGACAGACATACTCTCCAAATCACCCTGAGGAATATAAGGCGGATTCGACAAAATCACATCGAACTTTTCACCTCGGTTTATGAGCGGCTGAAGCAAATCACCTTGAATAAATTCAATCTCAGCACCAAGCATATTCGCATTATGCTCAGCTACCGCGAGCGATTCTTGCGCTATATCAGTAGCAGTGACCGCAAGTGCTGGCTTTTCTAATTTCAACGTAACCGCAATTGCCCCGCTGCCAGTTCCAATATCGGCAGCCTTCAAACTCTCATCATTTCCAAAAAGTGTTGAAATCCTTTTTAGTGCTTCCACAATCAATTCTTCCGTTTCAGGTCGAGGAATCAGGACTTCTTTATTTACCATAAATCTCCGGCCATAAAATTCTTCATAGCCAATAATATACTGAACAGGTTCCCCTCCTGCATGCAGGTGCACAGCTTTTTGAAATGACTGCCAAACTTCTTCTGACAACTCATCCCTTAGGCTTGCATATAAAGAGGACCTGCTTACTCCCATATAATGCCGCAGTAATAATTCTCCCGCATTTTCATCACGGCCTTGTTGTGTTAAAAAAGAAGAAGCCCATTTGAGGGCTTCAAATACTTTTTTAGACATCAGATGCACTTTCCAGCTTTGCAGATTGCTCTTCTAAAATTAACGCATCGACGATTTCATCCATTTTTCCTTGAAGGATTTGGTCAAGCTTTTGAATCGTTAAACCAATGCGATGATCTGTTACACGATTTTGCGGGAAGTTATACGTGCGGATACGTTCAGAACGATCTCCTGTACCGACGGCAGATTTACGCTGCTGGTCATATTCAGCCTGCGCCTCTTGTTGAAATTTATCATACACACGAGCACGAAGTACTTTCATCGCTTTTTCTTTATTCTTAATCTGTGATTTTTCATCCTGACAGGAAACCACAGTACCGGTCGGAATATGCGTTAAGCGGACAGCAGACATCGTTGTGTTAACACTTTGTCCTCCTGGTCCACTTGAAGCAAATGTATCAACACGAATGTCCTTTTCATGGATATCGACTTCCACTTCTTCCGCTTCAGGCAATACCGCTACCGTTGCAGTAGAAGTATGGATGCGCCCGCCAGATTCTGTTTCAGGGACACGCTGCACACGATGTGCTCCATTTTCAAATTTCAACTTCGAATAAGCACCTTTTCCGTTAATCATAAAAATGATTTCCTTGTAGCCGCCGACACCTGTTGAACTTGCTTCAATCACTTCTGTTTTCCAGCCCTGCGCTTCGGCAAAACGGCTGTACATACGGTATAAATCTCCAGCAAAAAGGGCCGCTTCATCTCCGCCTGCAGCACCGCGAATTTCCATGATTACGTTCTTATCATCATTCGGATCCTTTGGAACGAGTAGAATTTTCAACCGGCCTTCGAGCTCTTCCTGACGTTCTTCGAGCTCATCTATTTCATCTTTGACCATTTCCCGCATGTCAGCATCAAGCTTTTCCTCCAGCATGGCCTTAGCATCCTTTAGCTGAGAACGGACTTCTTTATATTCACGATATGTTTCCACCGTTTCCTGTATATCGGATTGCTCTTTTGAATATTCACGTAATTTTTTCGTATCGTTTACAATTTCAGGATCACTCAAAAGCTCATTCAGCTTATCGTAGCGATCTTCAACCGCTTGAAGACGATCAAACAATGTCATTCACCTCAATTATTAAATAGGGCAGCGTTCACCTTATTTTTCTAGTCCATAACATTCTAATTATAGTATAGGTGATAAGCAACGTCAAAAACAAATCTTGATAATAAAAAACATCAGTGTGGTTTCTACCCATCACTGATGATTTTTATTACCTGCGGGTTTGCTCTCCAAGTATCTCGACATCGATACGATATCTCGGCACTGCCTGGGTTAACATTTGACGAAGATGTTCCTCATTATCTTTTCTTTCCGCTTGAGTCATACCGCCCTTTTTACTCACTGTTACAAACATATCATTACCGTTAACCCAAATCGACTCAGATACATACTCGTTTGTCATTTCAATGGTTTCTCTAGCCTTTTCAATATCTGCTTGTTGATTATTAACATTACCATTAAAATTTCTAAGGTTCGGATTTTGATCTGACATCGTCCGCCCGCGATCCTCTCCTGATTGCTGATTACCAAGCAGGGTTGTTTCCGGCTCCCAATTTTCTTGACCATCCATGCCTGCTTCATTTTGATTGCAGCCAGCAACGACAAACAAACTAAGAATGACCATAAAATATAGCTTTTTCACAGATTGACACATCCTCATAATCAGTTTCTACTATTAGGATGTCCCTTCGATAGCTTATCATTTATCCACTTTTTTCAAATATGCTTTAAATATGCTTTGCTTTGGAACCACCTTTCCACATGCTGTTATTCTTAACAGGATAAAGGCACGTTCTAAGGACCCTCCCCTTGCTAATAGCCAAATAAAAAAGGCCGTTCGATCGTCATCGATTAGGCCTTTTGCACTTATGATAAAGATTTTGTTTCTGATGGGATGACAATGGCTGGGGATTTCGGAACTTCATGATGATGTCTGCAGCGCGCCTCATATGACTCTGCCGCCCCCACTAATATAATAGGGTCATCATAGGAAGCTGGTTTCCCATTAATTAATCGCTGTGTTCTGCTCGCAGGTGAGCCGCAAACGGTGCAGACCGCCTGGAGTTTTGTAACCAATTCAGCTACCGCAATGATCGCCGGCATTTGACCAAATGGTTCTCCTCGGAAATCTTGATCAAGTCCTGCCGTAATGACACGATGTCCGCTATTCGCAAGATGCTGAATGACTCCGACAATTTCTTCATCAAAGAACTGCACCTCATCGATCGCAACAACATCAATATCAGGAGCTATATGTTGAAAAATATCTGTTGATTGACTGATTGGTCTAGCATTAAAGGAAGTGCCATTATGCGAAACAACTGCTTCGTTACTATAGCGATTATCGATAATCGGTTTAAAAACAGCAATCTTTTGCTTGGCAAACTCAGCTCTTCTTACACGACGAATTAACTCTTCTGATTTTCCGGAAAACATACTTCCGCAAATGACTTCCACCCAACCGTGCTGGTCCATCACATACATAGACGGGCCTCTCCCTTCAAATTGAAATGCGCAGGTGCCCCGCTTAGCGACGTATGGACTGGATGGCCCCGAGTGAGATAAAGGAAACACGAAGAACGATAGTGATTCGATGTTGACTTATCGCAGGGAGGGGACGGAAGTACATTTGTCGCTGGACACCGGAGCTAGACAGCTCTCTAAGTTAAAGTTAAGTATTTTTACGATTATTATTTAACATATAAGAAATAAAAAACAGGCAAGGGATGTTAGCTTCTTGCCTGTTTTTATAAAACAATTATTGTTGGTTTGACTTAATGCCATATTTTTTGTTGAAACGGTCAACACGTCCGCCTGCTTCAGCAAACTTTTGACGGCCAGTGTAGAATGGATGGCATTCAGAACAAGTTTCAATACGAATTGATTCTTTAACAGAACCAGTTTCGAACTCGTTACCGCAAGCACAAGTCACCGTTGCTTTTTTATAATTTGGATGAATTCCTGCTTTCATTCCTTTTCATCTCCTTCCGCCCTGAATCTTTCGAAACAGAGTTATCTTTACAGCATAGTTTTGACCATGCTGTTCATTATCATAAACAACTTCTCATATTATAACAGCGTAAAACTAGTTTTGCAACATAGGATTTAATATGGAGAAAACCAGTAATAACCCCACTATTTTACACTCACATTATGACCGCTTTGCTTTCATTTCTTCATCAAGCTTTGCAAAAAACTCTGCATTAGACTTTGTTTGACGCAGCTTTCGAATGAACTTATCAACAAAGTCAGGAGCATCTGCCATCGATTTGCGAATCGCCCATAGCTTGTCCAAATGGTCTTTCGGGATAAGTAATTCTTCTTTACGTGTACCAGAACGGCGGATATCAATCGCTGGGAAGATTCTTCTTTCCGCAAGAGCACGGTCAAGATGCAGCTCCATGTTTCCAGTTCCCTTGAACTCCTCGTAAATCACATCATCCATTCTAGATCCTGTATCAACGAGAGCCGTCGCTAAAATCGTTAAACTGCCGCCTTCTTCAATATTACGCGCTGCCCCAAAAAACCTTTTCGGTCTATGGAAAGCCGCAGGGTCAATCCCGCCGGAAAGCGTACGGCCGCTTGGAGGGATAACCAGGTTATATGCACGCGCCAAACGAGTGATACTATCCATTAAAATGATAACATCACGCTTATGTTCAACAAGTCTCATGGCTCGTTCAAGGACGAGTTCGGCTACTTTAATATGATTTTCCGGCACCTCATCAAATGTTGAACTCACCACATCTCCAGCAACAGAACGTTCGATATCCGTAACCTCTTCAGGACGTTCATCAATGAGAAGTACAATTAATTCTGCCTCAGGGTGGTTTGTTGTAATACTGTTAGCAATTTCCTTTAACAGCATTGTTTTCCCAGCCTTTGGAGGAGCTACAATTAATCCGCGCTGACCAAATCCAACAGGAGAAATTAAATCCATAATTCTCGTAGACATATGCTTTGGAGTTGTCTCTAGTTTCATTTGACGATCTGGATAAAGGGGGGTTAAGGCAGGAAAGTGTACCCGTTCTTTTGCAGACTCAGGATCATCACCGTTTACCGCTTCAACATGCAGCAAACCAAAGTATCTTTCATTTTCTTTCGGCGGACGAACCTTACCGGATACTTTGTCACCGTTACGCAAATCAAATCTTCTAATTTGGGATGCAGAAATATAAATATCCTCTGAGCTTGGCGAGTAATTAATCGGTCTTAAAAAGCCAAACCCTTCTGACTGAATAATTTCGAGTACCCCTTCCATAAAGAAATACCCTTCTTGTTCAGCTCGAGCCTTAAGGATGGCAAAAATCAATTCTTTTTTCGTTAATTTGCTATAATAGGAAACTTTATAGGTTTTTGCCAATTCATAAAGTTCCTTTAGTTTCATATTTTCTAAACTGGAAATTGTTAATTCCATTTTGTCACCACTCTTTTATAAAATAAAGTTCATTCCACCCCAGAAACCTTATTAAAAATACAAAACAAAAGGGAATGGAAAAAGGAAAGAATAAAAATTGAGGCTTTTGGAAGCATAAGAAGAAATATATGACAGATTGCTGCTATTCTCTCTTTGTTGAAAACGTTTTAAGTTAGGTCCAATTAAGTAAAACAATTTCTATTGTACTCCAGTTTATAAAACTTAATCAACACTATTTTTACTTTTTGACCATTTTAAGTAAGATTTACAGAACACATCACTCAATAATACTAGTTTCGCCAGAAGATTCTTTTTATTAATCAGGAAATGTAGCGGGAAGAGATGCTGAGATCACATGCAGCAACTGGATCTCAGCCTTTCCCATTTTTAGAGGTAGAGTTGAGACTATGAAATGTCTTTCTCCTAATATTTATTTAATTACCAAGTTTGGCTTCTTTTGCAAGCTGTGACGGCCTTCAATAAAACGAACCGTACCAGACTTTGCACGCATAACTAATGAATGGGTAGATGCAAAAGATCCTTTAAATTGGACTCCGCGAAGCAGCTCTCCATCTGTGATGCCTGTCGCTGCAAAGATAGCGTCATCCCCTTTAACAAGGTCTTCCATAAGTAATACTTTGCTTACATCTAATCCCATCTTCTTACAGCGTTCTAGTTCTTCATCATTTTGCGGCAGCAGTCTTCCTTGAAGTTCACCGCCTAAGCATTTTAATGCAACAGCAGCGATTACCCCTTCAGGAGCACCGCCTGATCCGAATAAAATATCAACACCTGTACGATTAAAAGCTGTGTTATAAGCTCCTGCAACATCACCATCGTTGATCAATTTAATACGAGCTCCCGCTTCACGTATTTCATTAATAATCTTTTCATGGCGAGGTCGATTTAAAACAGTTGCGACAACATCTTCAATATCTTTTCCCTTTGCTTTCGCGACAGCTTTTAAATTATCTGTTACGGAAGCATTGATATCGATTTTCCCCACTGCTTCAGGACCAACAGCAATTTTATCCATGTACATATCTGGAGCATGGAGAAGGTTTCCATGGTCAGCAATTGCGATAACAGCAAGTGCATTCCAGCCGCCAGACGCAACAAGATTTGTTCCTTCAACGGGATCAACCGCTACATCCACTAAAGGTCCATTTCCAGTTCCGAGCTTTTCTCCAATGTAAAGCATCGGTGCCTCGTCCATTTCTCCTTCACCAATTACAACAGTTCCCTGCATGGGGATCGTATCGAAGACCTCTCTCATTGCAGTCGTAGCTGCATCATCTGCTTCGTCCTTTTTACCTCTTCCCATCCAGCGCGCTGATGCTAATGCGGCACCTTCCGTAACCCGCACAAGCTCCATTGTTAAACTTCTTTCCATGGTTTCATCTCCCAAACAATTCTTATATCAATATACAGTTTGCCCACTTTTAGGCATTTTTCATTTGATCAATTTCTTCTTTTGTCAAAGACTCCCGCCAAATCGTCGCACCAAGGCCATTTAGTTTTTCAACCAAATGACTGTAGCCTCTGTCGATATGATCAACCCCGGTAATTTCAGTGACCCCTTCGGCAATCAACCCAGCAATCACTAAGGCTGCCCCAGCACGCAAATCGCTTGCTTTCACCTTCGCTCCTTGAAGCTTAACAGGACCGCTGATGATAGCTGACCGCCCCTCAACCTTAATGTTCGCATTCATTCTTCTGAGCTCATCAATATGTTTGAAGCGCGCACTATAAATCGTATCCGTGACCATGCTTGTCCCCTCTGCTTTCGTCAACAGTGACGTAAGCGGCTGCTGCAGGTCTGTCGGAAACCCTGGGTACACAAGTGTTTTCACATCAACCGGCTTAAAAGCGCTGGCTTTGCCCACAAATGCCTGATCATCTTTTGTTTCAATTGGTACACCCATTTCACGGAGCTTCGCAATCAAAGATTCTAAATGCTGCGGGATGATGTTATCTATTAAGATCCCTTCCCCTACAGCAGCTCCTAAAATTAAATAAGTGCCTGCTTCGATTCGATCCGGAATGATCGTATGTCTGCAGCCATGGAGCTCGTCCACCCCTTCAATCCGGATGACATCCGTACCTGCTCCTTTAATCTTCGCACCCATATTCGTCAACAAGGTAGCTACGTCAATGATCTCCGGCTCTTTCGCCGCATTTTCAATAACGGTTCTTCCCTTTGCCCTTACGGCAGCAAGCATGATATTAATCGTTGCTCCAACACTGACCACATCAAGATAGATCCTCGCACCGACTAATTCATCTGCCCGCAAGTAGATGGCCCCTTGTTCGTTCGTCACTTTTGCTCCTAATGCTTCAAATCCCTTAATATGCTGATCAATCGGTCTTGGACCTAAGTGGCATCCGCCAGGTAATCCAATGACAGCTTTTTTAAAGCGCCCAAGCATCGCTCCCATTAAATAATAAGATGCACGAAGCTTTTTCACCTTGCCATTAGGCAATGGCATTGAAATCATAGCAGAGGGATCGACAGTCATATCATTATTCGTAAACTGAACAGTTCCGCCGATCTCCTCTAAAAGCCCTTTAAGTATCTCAACATCAGAAATATCTGGTAAACCTTCAATCGTGACAGGTGAATCAGCCAAAATAGTCGCTGGTATTAGTGCAACGGCACTATTTTTAGCACCACTTATCCGGACAGTTCCTTTTAAAGGATAGCCCCCTGCGATTTTGAGCTTTTCCATCTCTGACTCCCTTCTAAGCCTACCCTAGCATATCGACTATTGAACAAGTATGGTTATAGGCATACTCGATAAGTTAGGCTTATCATTTTTCGTTATGCTCAAAAATTCCACCTGTTTTCTAGCTGCTAGGAATCTTTTTCCAGTAAATACAGGCAAATTCCGACATTATTATCCTTATCCATATAGTTTACACGAAAAAACAATTTTCATGTATATTTATGAAAAAAAGTTTAATTTAAGAAATAATACCTATTTACGGAACGAGAAAATGGTTAGCTAAAAGGCAGAAGATAGTTACCCGCGGTTGTTCCAATCAGCTAGAAATGCTTCAATTCCCTTATCTGTAAGCGGGTGGTTAAATAGTTGCTTAATGACCTTGTATGGAATTGTTGCAATATGTGCTCCTCTTAATGCAGCATCCGTAACATGCTGTGGGTGGCGAATAGATGCAGCGATAATTTCTGTTTCAATTCCATGGATGGTGAAAATATCAGCAATTGTCGAAATTAAGTCTAAACCATTATGACCGATGTCATCTAATCTTCCTAAGAAAGGAGAGACATATGTCGCACCTGCACGAGCAGCCAAAAGTGCTTGATTAGCACTGAAAATCAGCGTCACATTCGTTTTAATTCCTTCTTTTGAAAAAGCAGATACTGCCTTTAATCCGTCTGGTGTCATCGGAACTTTAATCGTGATATTTGGAGCGATCGCCGCAAGCTCCTTTCCTTCTCTGATCATTCCTTCTGCATCAAGTGCAATAACTTCAGCACTTACAGATCCAGGCACTAATGCCGTGATTTCGCGCAAACGGTCCTCAAATGATACATTTTTTTCTTTTGCCACAAGAGATGGATTTGTCGTCACACCTGCCACAATTCCTAATGCATACGCTTCTTTAATTTCTTCCATGTTTGCTGTATCAATAAAAAACTTCATCTGTTATTCCCTCGCTTCTTTATGTTTTAATTATTCGCTTTGTTAGTAAGATTATCGCTATCACTCGCGCCGTGCTGAACCTCTCCATGTGCTGTTATTCTTTCAGAATAAAGGCACATTCCAAGGTCCAGCACTCTGCTTTAATTCCATCATCAATTTTAAAATTAGTTGAAATAAATCAAAACCGCCCTATTAAAAGGCGGTTTTTATGAAGATCATTCCGCATTAACAGGATCGATCTATCTACGTGAGCGTTATAGAAAACTTTTATGCTTTACCAGAAGAACCGAATTCGCGCATTTTTCCGATAACCGTTTCTTTAATAGCGTCACGTGCAGGTCCTAAGTATTTACGTGGATCATACATATCAGGATTTCCAGCTAGTACTTCGCGAACTTTTTTCGCTGAAGAAATTTGGTTCTCTGTATTAACATTGATTTTAGCTGTTCCAAAAGAAATCGCTTTTTGGATATCTTTTGTTGGGATCCCCGTTCCTCCATGAAGAACCAATGGCACACCAGTTGCTGCCCCGATCTCTTCCATTTCCTTAAAGCCTAGGTTTGGTTCTCCTTTATAAGGACCATGAACAGAGCCTAGAGCTGGAGCAAGGCAATCAATTCCAGTTCGCTTAACAAGCTCTTGACATTCCGCTGGATCAGCGTAAATTACGCCATCAGCAACAACATCGTCTTCTTGTCCGCCAACTGTTCCTAATTCCGCCTCAACGGAAACTCCTTTTGCATGTGCATATTCTACGACCTTAGTCGTTTTTTCAATATTCTCTTCAAATGGATCATGAGAAGCATCAATCATAACCGAAGTAAATCCAGCATCAATGGCTTCTTTACACTTTTCAAAGCTTGAACCATGGTCTAAATGGATAGCAACAGGCACTGTGATTTTGTAGTCTTCCATCAGTCCCTCAACCATTTTGACAACCGTTTTAAAGCCGCCCATATAACGTCCTGCTCCTTCGGAAACACCAAGAATAACTGGTGATTTTTCCGCTTCAGCAGCTTGAAGAATCGCTTGAGTAAACTCCAGATTATTTAAGTTAAACTGTCCAACTGCATAGCCTTCTTCTTTTGCTTTGATCAGCATTTCTTTCATAGAAACTAAAGGCATCGTTCTTCCTCCTTATAAATGATATCTACCATCATTTTTTAGCATAACGTGTCTTATAAAGTTTTACCGTTTGCTAACTTGAATATGTACTGTGTATCGATTGTCTGATGGATAACTATTCCAAACAATCCATTTGTATCATATCAAAATGGAAAAAGAATTGCTACGATTCATCTTTAATTTACAAACCGTTCACAAACGCATTATATGCTTAGTTTGCTTGTACCTTTATATATTTTTTCACAGCGGTACGAATATCATCAATATCAAAAGGTTTTGCAAAGTGAGTCAACGCTCCTAAATTCTTCGCCTCTTGAATCATGTCCAATTCGCCATAAGCAGTCATAATAATCACTTGAATATCCTGATCAATGACCCTCATTCTTTTTAATATTTCAATTCCATCCATTCCTGGAATCTTCATATCAAGCAAAACTAAATCTGGTGAATGCTTTTGAAGAATATCCAACGCTTGAACTCCATTTGCCGCCTGATAGGTCTCGTACCCTTCTTTTTGGAGAACCTCGTTCAACAAGATCCGAATTCCAAATTGATCATCAACAATCAATACCTTTCCTTGCATAACAAAACACCTCTTTCTCCCTAATATCGTTTCTATGTACGCACTTCACCCTTATTCTCTTCTCCTTTATTCTATTTTGCTCTTACTATTTCCTGCTTAATTTCCTTTTTTTACGAAAGTGATGACATTTTACCTTTTAGCAAACGTTTTTTATAATAAGAACTGTCCAAAGGAGGTCATGTTAAATTGCTTAAAATGTTTTCAACTCAGTTAACTGGGTTATTAAATACCCTTCATGAAAAAGAAAGCTTTGCGTTTGAAGATAGCGCAAGACTTCTCGCCCAAGCCGCCGTTGGCGAAGGGAATGTTTACCTATATGGAGAAAAAGAAATGGATGCTGTCATTTCAGAAGCACTCTGCAGCACCGAACCATTTCAATCCGCAAAAAAATGGGATGGCAAGGATCCCTCCCTTTCCTATCAAGATCGGGTTATTATTTTCACAAGATACACCCATGATGAACAAGCAGTTGCAGCAGCCAAATGGCTTTTAGAAAAAAACATTCCATTTGTGGCGGTTTCAACCGTACTTCCCGTTGATTCTGAGGCAGATAGCTTAGCAGATTTAGCAGATGTTCACATTGATCTGCGTTTAAAAAAAGGCTTGCTTCCTGATGAAGAAGGAAATCGCTTTGGATATCCAGCATCCATCGCCGCTTTATATGTTTATTATGGAATTAAATTAACTTTTGATGAAATTATTGCGGAATATTGAGTAAAGCCAACTAAAAAAGACGTTCAGAACAAATTCTGCACGTCTTTTTCAATTTATTATTGATTGCTTTTTATTGAAGCTTCCACAAAATCTCTGAATAACGGCTGCGGTCTGTTTGGTCTAGACGTAAATTCAGGATGGAATTGAGATGCAACGAACCATGGATGATCCTCGAGCTCGATCACTTCAACTAAACGTCCATCCGGGCTTGTTCCAGAGAAAATGAAACCGGCCTTTTCCATTTCTTGACGGTAATGATTGTTAAACTCATAGCGATGACGGTGACGTTCATAAACTACTTCATCGTTATAAGCAGCATAAGTCTTAGTACCTTCCATCAACTTACATGGATATAGACCAAGGCGAAGTGTTCCGCCTAAATCCTCAACATCCTTTTGTTCTGGAAGCAAGTCGATAATCGCATGCTGTGTATTTGGATCAATTTCAGATGAATGAGCATTTTTATAGCCCAATACATTGCGTGCAAATTCAATTGATGCTAGCTGCATTCCTAGACAGATACCAAGGAAAGGTACTTTTTGCTCGCGGGCAAACTGAATAGCATGTATCTTTCCATCAATTCCGCGATCACCAAACCCGCCCGGTACAAGAATACCATCCACATCACCTAATAATTCAGCGACATTTTCAGTTGTAACTTCCTCAGAATTGATCCACTTAATATCAATATCAGCGTCAAAAGCATAACCTGCGTGCTTTAATGACTCTACTACAGAAATATAAGCATCCTGCAGTTCAACATATTTCCCAACAAGCGCAATTCTTGTTGTTTTTGAAAGGTTTCTTACGCGCTCAACAAGAGCTTTCCAATCAGTCATATCTGCTTCCACACATTGCAGCTTTAGATGGTCGCAGACAATTTGGTCCATGTTTTGCTTTTGCAGAACGAGCGGAATAGAATATAAAACGTCTGCATCAGGACATTCAATAACCGCATGTTTATCAATGTCACAGAATAAAGCAATCTTGTCTTTCATATCTTCCGGCATATCCATTTCAGTACGCACGACAATAATGTTTGGCTGAATTCCCAAGCTTCTTAATTCTTTAACACTATGCTGTGTCGGCTTCGTCTTCATTTCTCCAGCAGCTTTAATGTAAGGAACAAGTGTACAGTGAATGTACATCACATTTTGCGGACCAATATCACTCTTGATCTGACGGATCGCTTCTAAGAATGGTAAAGATTCGATGTCCCCAACTGTTCCACCGATTTCTGTGATGACGACATCGGCATTTGTTTCACGGCCGGCACGGAAAACTCTTTCCTTAATTTCATTGGTGATATGTGGAATAACCTGTACTGTTCCTCCTAAATAATCACCGCGGCGTTCTTTTTGCAGCACTGTTGAATAGATTTTCCCAGTTGTCACATTGCTGAACTTCGTTACATTAATATCAATAAAACGTTCATAGTGACCTAAGTCCAAGTCTGTTTCCGCACCGTCATCTGTTACGAACACTTCACCATGCTGGTAAGGACTCATTGTTCCTGGGTCAACGTTTATATAAGGGTCAAATTTTTGAATCGTAACGCTTAAACCGCGATTTTTTAATAGTCGGCCAAGCGATGCTGCTGTTATCCCTTTTCCTAAAGACGAAACCACTCCGCCTGTTACAAAAATATACTTTGTCATTTGTTTTTCCCCCTCTTAATCAGTTTGTACATTATGGTGTTAGTTTAATGAATAAAATAGTGAAATAATTTGTGCTAGGGGAATACGATGTTTCTTTTGTTTATATTTAATATATCCTGACAAAATAAAAAAACGCCCCACTTACACTGCAGTAAGGGAGGCGTTAGTTGCTATAAATAAAATCGTTCCTTTTAAAAGGAGCCCAAAAATGATTCTACAAGCACATTCTTAAAAAGTCAACTATTAAAAATCATCCTCTTCATCTGAATCAGGGTCTTCGTCTTCTTCGTCCAGTTCTTCGAATTCCTCGTCTTCATCCAAGAGATCATCTTCATCTTCAAAATCATCTGCATCCTCGATATCGTCATCATCATCATCGTCATCGTCGTCTTCATCGATGTCATCAAAGTCATCTTCTGTTTCATCTATGTCGTCGAAGTCGACATCTTCTTCATCTAGTTCATCATAATCTTCTAAATCAAGATCGTCGTCTTCATCAACAACCTTCTTCTTCGCTTTCTTCTTCTTTGGTTTCGCTTGTGTTACCGTATCCTCCTCTGTCTGATCAACAGGATACCAAACACGTAAGCCCCAGCGGTTTTCGCCTAAAGCCATGAACCGGCCATCTATGTTTAAATCTGTATAAAATTGGGCAATTCTCTTTTTTACTTCCTCATCACTCAAATCAAGCGCTTTCGCAATTTCGTCTACTATTTCTTTAAAAGCAGCAGGTTGTTTATTACTATTGAGGACTTCAAAAGCGATTTCAATCCAAGACATCTCTTTTAATTGCTCTTGTGTATATTGATTTAGACTCAAAGTTATTGCACATCCTTTCACCATCTAGACACTTCAAAGGCATACTCGCTCTGATAGCATATTTTCCATTATAAACAAATTATTGGTCTTTATGCTACTTCTAGCATGTGATTATTATACTTTTTTAAGAGGAAGTATAATTATGCCTTTCCCTCTGCATCACCATAGGTTTCAAAACCCTTCATTTCCTCCTATGAGCTTGACCTCTACCTCGATGGTTTTTTAAATTTTTTAGTTGATTTGCTGGAAAACTCTTTTTTTGCTAAGGAAAAGAAAATAATCGATAGAATGAAAAACGAAATCGCACCAAGCTGATATTTATACAAATAGTACATCGCTGTTAAAAGCAACACCATACCGATAAATAAAGTAATTTTTTTCACTGCACTCACTTCCTGCGAAAAAGTAGCTTTCCTTTCCATATTGATTATATAGAAAAACAATTTAGTTTTGCTCTATATTTTTCTATAAATAACATTTTTTACATTATCGCAAAGAAAAAGGGCCTATAGCGTGAACTATAAGCCTTTCACCAACCATTACATATTGCGGCGGTATTGACCTCCTACTTCGTATAAAGCATGGGTGATTTGACCAAGGCTAGCCACCTTAACCGTCTCCATTAACTCAGCGAAAATATTTCCTCCGCTGACAGCTGTTGCTTTAAGGCGATTTAGCGCTTGTTCAGTTTGATCCCCATTCCTTTCCTGAAATTCTCTTAAGTTGTGAATTTGCAGCTCTTTTTCCTCTTTCGATGCACGAGCTAATTCCATTTTATCAATTTCCTCTTCTGACGGAGGATTCGGATTTAAATAGGTATTAACGCCGATAATCGGAAGCTCGCCTGTATGCTTCTTCATTTCATAATACATCGATTCATCCTGAATTTTTCCGCGTTGATACTGTGTCTCCATCGCTCCGAGCACACCGCCGCGGTCATCGATTCGTTCAAATTCCTGCAGAACCGCTTCCTCGACTAAATCCGTTAATTCTTCAACAATAAAGGAACCTTGAAGCGGATTTTCATTTTTCGTTAAGCCATGTTCCTTTGTAATGATCATCTGAATAGCCATCGCACGGCGCACCGATTCTTCTGTCGGTGTTGTAATTGCTTCGTCATACGCATTTGTATGAAGAGAGTTACAGTTATCATGCAGTGCCATCAATGCCTGAAGGGTGGTGCGAATATCATTAAAGTCTATTTCCTGAGCATGCAATGAACGGCCGGATGTTTGGACATGATACTTAAGCTTTTGGCTTCGCTCATTAGCACCATACTTTTCTCTCATAACGGTTGCCCAAATGCGGCGCGCAACACGGCCAATCACCGTATATTCCGGATCAAGTCCATTTGAGAAGAAGAATGAAAGATTCGGTGCAAAATCATCTATATGCATGCCTCTGCTTAAATAGTACTCCACATAAGTTAGGCCATTTGCCAATGTAAAAGCAAGCTGCGAAATTGGATTCGCCCCAGCTTCAGCTATATGATAACCAGAAATCGAGACAGAATAATAATTGCGGACTTTTTGATCAATAAAGTATTGCTGGATATCCCCCATCATTCTAAGCGCAAATTCGGTTGAGAAAATGCAGGTATTCTGGCCCTGATCTTCTTTTAAAATATCCGCTTGCACCGTTCCTCTAACCGTCTGCAATGTGCGCGCTTTAACTTCCTCAAGCTCTGCATCATTTAATGAACGCCCCAGCTCTTTTTCTTTCGCTTCAATCTGCTGCTGGATCGCCGTATTCATAAACATCGCTAATATGATCGGTGCCGGTCCATTTATCGTCATTGAGACCGAAGTAGATGGATGACATAAGTCAAAGCCCGCATAAAGCTTTTTCATATCATCAAGCGTACAAACGCTGACACCGCTTTCTCCTACTTTTCCATAAATATCTGGGCGGTAATCCGGATCTTCTCCGTAAAGGGTAACCGAATCAAATGCCGTACTTAACCGTTTTGCATCATCATCCTTTGATAAATAATGGAAGCGGCGGTTCGTTCTTTCCGGCGTTCCTTCCCCGGCAAACTGGCGCTTCGGATCTTCCCCTTCACGTTTGAATGGAAATACGCCCGCAGTATAAGGGAATTCACCCGGAACATTTTCTTTGTATACCCATTTGATAATCTCGCCATAATCGCGGTATTTCGGCAGGGCCACTTTTGGAATAGAAAGTCCTGATAAGCTCTTTGTCTTTAAAATGGTGACGATTTCTTTATCACGAATTCTTGTAACAAATTGATC
The DNA here is from genome assembly GCF_900156875.1 of Robertmurraya dakarensis. Taxonomy (GTDB): domain Bacteria; phylum Bacillota; class Bacilli; order Bacillales; family Cytobacillaceae; genus Robertmurraya; species Robertmurraya dakarensis. Next base: position 3,431,581 of record NZ_LT707409.1, read on the forward strand.
ACCAGCATACTTTTCTTTTTTCTCTTCCCAGCCTGCCAAGATATTCTTCGATTGCGGTGAAAGTTTTCCTTCCACATCCTCTTTTAAAACCTCTAATGCTTTTAGGACCTCGCTATTTCCATCTCCAGCCTTTACTGCTTCAATCGTTCCTTCAATTTGGAACAGCTTCCGGGCGAGTTCAGCCTGCTCTTCTGCTTTTTTATGATAAGTCCGTACCGTATCAGATATTTCCCGTAAATAATAGCGGCGGTCATTTGGTATAATGACACTTTGCTTTTCAACAACAGCATTCTTGCTAAAAGTTGTCGTCAACTTACTTCCTGTTTTTTCGTTTAGGACTTCAACTAGTGCAGCAAACAAGGCATTTGTTCCAGCATCATTAAACTGGCTGGCAATTGTCCCGTACACAGGCATTTCATCCAAGTCTTTTTCAAAAAGCATGCGGCTGCGCTGATACTGCTTTTGAACCTGACGCAGTGCATCTTCAGAGCCTTTTTTTTCAAATTTATTGATGACAATTAAGTCAGCGTAGTCAATCATATCGATTTTTTCCAGCTGTGAAGGTGCCCCAAACTCACTTGTCATCACATACATCGATACATCACAGATTTCTGTAATCTCGGCATCTCCTTGGCCAATTCCGCTTGTTTCCACCACAACCAAGTCATAGCCGGCTGCCTTTACGACCGAAATCGCATCCTGGATAGCTAAGGAAAGCTCCGATTTTGATTTACGTGTTGCCAAACTTCTCATGTAGACTCGTGGAGAGAATATTGCATTCATGCGGATTCTATCACCTAAAAGCGCGCCGCCTGTTTTTTGCTTCGTTGGGTCAACGGAAAGGATCGCGATCTTCTTTTCCGGAATTTCGTTAATAAAACGGCGGATTAACTCATCTGTCAGCGAGCTTTTTCCTGCCCCACCTGTCCCGGTAATTCCCAATACAGGAACTGTCTTTCCAATCGCCTTCACCTTTTCCATGACAGAATCGATTGCAGCAGCGCTTTCTTTCTCTACTCCATTTTGGTGCTCAGCCAGAGTGATCAATTTGGCCGTGGCAATGGTATCTCCTGTGGCCAGCTTCTCAATGAATTGAGTCATTTCAGGAGTAACAGTTGGAAAATCACATTCTTCAAGCATGATATTAATCATTCCCTGAAGGCCGTATTTGCGCCCATCTTCAGGTGAAAAAATCCACGCAATCCCGTAATCATGCAGTTCTTTAATTTCTCTTGGGATAATAACACCGCCGCCCCCGCCATAAATGCGGATGTGGTCAGCACCTCTTTCCTTTAATAGATCATACATGTATTTAAAATACTCAACATGGCCCCCTTGATAAGAAGATACTGCAATCCCTTGGACATCTTCCTGTATCGCAGCATTGACCACTTCTTCCACTGATCTGTTATGACCAAGATGAATAACCTCTGCACCGCTTGCCTGAATGATCCTGCGCATAATATTAATCGATGCATCATGACCATCAAAAAGACTCGAAGCCGTTACAAAACGCACATGATTTTTCGGCTTGTAAATTTCCTGTGTACTCATATCTCTCCCAACTCCTCCTAACTCATGATTTAGAACTTTGGCTAATCCCATCAAAAATCAAGCTAACTTGAATATCAATATAATCTTCAAGTGAACACATTTTTTGAATGGCCCATCTTCTAAAACCCCACATTTGCCCTTCAACGACAATATTGTGAGACAGTATTTTCATTTGCGCTTCTGTCAAAGAAAGCTCTCCATTTTCAACACAATGCTTGATAATTTCCTCCAAAAAAGCTGCCATTTCCGTTTCTTTTTTCAATACATATGGAAGGGCATCCTTTGAGAGAGACTTTGATTCTTGATACATAACGAGAAACTCATCCTGCATCTCATCAACGATTCGGAAATAAGTTGAAATCGCGAGCTTCAAACTGTCCAAAGTGCCCCTTTTCGAATCAATTTCCTTTCGAAGACGGGCATGCACTTCATCGTAGATGCTGTCGCAAACTAAATAGAGAACATCTTCCTTTGATCGAATATACTCATATAAGGTGCCGATACTAAAGCCGGCCTCTCTTGCAATTTCTCTCGTCGTGGTTCGATGAAACCCTTTTTCTTTAAAAAGCGCGACTGCCCCTTTAATCATTTGATTTCTTCTTTTTAACACAAGACGTTCATCTTTAACGGAAGCCTGTACTTCTACTTTTTTCATCTGTTCTCTCTCACCACCCTTTACCAGAACATACTATCTTAAGTTATCATCCAGCCTCTTAGACACTAACCTATTATTTTGTAATCATTCTTGAAATAACTAAGCGCTGAATCTCTTGCGTTCCCTCGTAAATTTGTGTAATCTTCGCATCGCGCATAAAGCGTTCAACTGGATATTCCTTTGTATAGCCGTAGCCGCCGAACACTTGAACCGCTTCTGTTGTAACCTTCATCGCTGTGTCGCCTGCAAAAAGCTTCGACATTGCGGATTCCTTTCCATATGGAAGACCTTCTGATTCAAGCCATGCAGCTTGATAAGTTAATAGTCTTGCTGCCTCTATATTCGTTGCCATATCCGCAAGCTTAAAGCCCACTCCTTGCTGTTCAGCGATTGGCTTCCCGAATTGCTCGCGCCCTTTTGCATATTCCACTGCGGCATCAAGTGCCCCTTGAGCAATTCCAACAGCCTGTGCAGCGATCCCGTTACGTCCGCCGTCTAACGTCATCATCGCAATCTTAAAGCCTTCGCCCACTTTTCCAAGTACATTCCCCACTGGAACTTTGCAGTCTTCAAAAATAAGTTCTGTCGTCGGTGATGAACGAATGCCGAGCTTATCTTCTTTCTTTCCAATTGAGAAACCAGGGAAATCTTTTTCAATTATGAAAGCTGTTGTCCCTCTCGTTTTCTGCGAAGGATCTGTTAAAGCAAAGACGACATAAATATCCGCTTCGCCGCCGTTTGTGATAAAGATTTTCGATCCATTTATAACGTAATGGTCTCCATCAAGCTTTGCTGTTGTTCTCATGCCGCCTGCATCAGAACCGCTTCCTGGTTCAGTTAATCCGTAGGCACCAATTTTTTCACCTTGCGCCATAGGACGTAAATACTTTTGCTTTTGCTCCTCTGTGCCAAATTTGTAAACCGGCCAGCCTGCAAGTGAAGTATGAGCAGATAGTGTAACACCGATTGACGCATCGACTCTTGATAATTCCTCGACCGCGATACAATAAGCTAAATAATCACTGCCAATGCCGCCATACTGTTCTGGCCATGGAATTCCTGTTAAGCCCAGCTCCGCCATTTTTGAAAAAATTCCCCGGTCAAAGCGCTGGCTTTCGTCTCTTTCTGCTGCTGTCGGCTCCACTTCGTTTTTTGCAAATTCTCGTACCATTTTTCTAATCATTTCATGTTCTTCTGTTAATTGAAATCTCATTTCTATTCCCCCGCTTTGGTTAAAATGAAATAATTTTATTGAAAACTGACTTAATAGTGAAACTCCGGTTTTTATTCGCGTTTATCGTTGTTTATTCTCGTTCAGGTGCGTGATATTCGCGAAAATGATCATTTATTCGCGAAAACCAGCATGATATTCTCGAAACGCGGTCTTACCGCTAAAAGCACCTAAAGCTGCTTACTGATGACAATTCTCTGAATCTCGCTCGTTCCTTCATAGATTTCCGTTACCTTCGCATCGCGAAAATATCGTTCCACAGGATATTCCTTTGTGTATCCGTAACCTCCGAATACTTGAATTGCATCTGTTGCGACTTCTACGGCAGTTTTAGAAGCGAACAGCTTTGCCATTGAGGCTTCTTTTCCACAAGGTAAGCCTTTTGCACGTAATTCAGCCGCTCTATACACTAAGAGCTTTGCGGCTTCAACATTTGTCGCCATGTCCGCCAGCTTGAAGCCAACACCTTGCTGCTCAGCAATTGGTTTCCCAAACTGAACGCGCTGCGCAGCGTATTTCGCAGCCGCTTCAAAAGCTGCCTCCGCGATACCTAAGGCTTGTGCGGCGATGCCGATCCTCCCGACATCGAGGTTGCCGAGGGCAATTTTAAAGCCTTCTCCTTCATTTCCAAGGAGGTTTTCTTTCGGTATTCTCATATCTTCGAAGATTAATTGCAGTGTTCTTGACCCATTAAGCCCCATTTTATGTTCATCCTTGCCGAACACTAAGCCTGGAGTTCCCTTCTCGACAATGAAAGCGGAAATGCCTCTGCTTTTTGCAGAAGGATCTGTGGAAGTAAAGACAATATAGACATCTGCTTCCCCGCCGTTTGTGATAAAAACCTTGGAGCCATTAATGACATAATGATCGCCATCTAAGACAGCTCTTGTCTTTAAGCTCGCTGCATCAGAACCCGCGCTTGGCTCGGTTAAGCAGAAAGCTCCTAAATACTCACCAGCTGCAAGCTTAGGTACATACTTTTGCTTTTGTTCCTCATTTCCATAGTAAAGAATTGGATTCGTACCGACTGATGTATGGACCGAGAGAATGACCCCAACCGTCGCGCTAACTCTTGAGAGTTCATGGATGGCGATGATATAAGATGTGAAATCCATTTCCGAGCCGCCATATGCTGCCGGAACTGGAATACCCATTAAGCCAAGTTCCCCCATTTTCTTTAAAACTTCACGCGGAAACTCTCCCTGCTCCATTTTTGGAATAAAAGGAGAAATTTCTGTTTCAGCGAAATTTCGAACCATTTTGCGCATCATTTCCTGTTCTTCTGTTAATCTAAGGTTCATTTGTCACCCTCCCGGTGCAGCGTCATTTTATATTTATAAGTTGCACAGTCATTCAGGAGCCATTTTTCATAGAAAAATAGATTTATCCGTAAGAATATTGTTTTATCCGTAAGAATTTCAATATATCCGTAAGATTTCTCGTTTATCCGTAAAAAAACGATTTTATCCGTAACTGTTTAAGCGTACTCGTAAAAGCCTTTTCCAGTTTTCTTCCCAAGCCAGCCAGCTTTCACATATTTTCTTAACAGCGGACATGGACGGTACTTGTCATCGCCGAAGCCTTCATGGAGCGTTTCCATTATATAAAGGCAAGTATCCAAGCCGATAAAATCAGCCAGCGTCAGCGGTCCCATCGGATGATTCATTCCAAGCTTCATGACCTCATCAATTGCCTCTTTCGTCGCTACTCCTTCATAAAGGGTATAAACTGCTTCATTGATCATCGGCATGAGAATGCGGTTCGAAACGAAGCCTGGGAAGTCATTCACTTCTACCGGTACCTTGCTTAATGTTTTCGTCATATCTTCAATCGTTTTATAGACCTCATCTGCCGTCGCCAGGCCGCGGATAATTTCAACAAGCTTCATCACCGGAACCGGGTTCATGAAGTGCATGCCTATTACCTTTTCCGGACGATTCGTCACAGCCGCGATTTCTGTAATCGGCAGCGATGATGTGTTGCTCGCAAGAATGGCATGAGCCGGCGCAATGCCATCTAAATTGCGGAAGATTTGCTGCTTCACATCCATATTTTCAACTGCCGCTTCGATTACCAAATCAACATCTGCTGCATCCTGCAAATCAGTAGAAGCCGTAATGTTGTGAAGGACAGCCTCCATTTGCTCTGATGTCATCTTTCCTTTTTCAACATTTCGAGAAAGGTTTTTGCTAATGACTCCTAAGCCTTTTTCTACAAATTCAGGTTTTAAGTCATTTAATAAAACGTTATAACCCGCTTGTGCACATACTTGCGCAATCCCAGAACCCATCTGACCTGCGCCAATTACCATCAATTTTTTTACACTCATGAGTACATCCCCCAGTCTATCTTTTTTTTAAAAAATCTCCCTTAACCCTTTGGCACTTCGATCATGATTGCATCTCCCTGACCGCCGCCGCTGCAAATGGCTGCGATTCCGACGCCGCCGCCCCTGCGCTTTAGCTCATTCATCAAGGTTAAAATAATTCTTGCACCGCTCGCGCCAATCGGATGGCCTAGAGCAACCGCACCACCATTGACATTGATCTTTTCTTTATCGAGATTTGCTAGTTTTTTGCTCGCTAAGGCAACGGCCGCAAACGCCTCATTGATTTCAAACAAATCAATCTCTTCAAGCGACTTTCCTGTCTTTTTCAATAATTCGTTGATCACAAGACCTGGTGTTTTCGGAAAATCCTTTGCTTCCACTGCAATCGCCGTATGGCCGATGATGTAAGCTTCAGGCTTTTTACCTTCGCGTTCTGCACGTTCCTCACTCATCAGCACAAGTGCAGCTGCACCATCATTTACCCCTGGAGCATTTCCGGCTGTAATACTGCCCGACTGATCAAAGACAGGTGAAAGCTTTGAAAGTCTTTCTAATGAGGTATCCTTTCTTGGCGCTTCATCCTTGTCAACAATCAGAGCTTCTCCTCTTTTCTGCGGAATTTCGACTGATACGACTTCCGCTGCCAGCTTCCCAGCTTCAATTGCCGCAATGGCGAGCTCATGGCTTCTAAGCGCCCACTTGTCCTGCTCTTCTCTCGTGATTTCCAATTCCTGCGCAACCTGGCTGCCATAGATGCCCATATGTACTCCGGTAAAACTGCAGGTCAATCCGTCATGGACCATCGCATCCTTTACAACAGAATCACCCATTCTAAGGCCCCAGCGCGCTTTTGGAAGATAATATGGTGCATTGCTCATTGATTCCATTCCGCCAGCAACAATCACCTCTTCATCCCCGGCTCTGATGATCACATCAGCTAACGTCACGCTTCTCATTCCAGAAGCACATACTTTGTTTATCGTTTCCGTCTTCACGTCCCATGGAAGTCCAGCCTTACGTGCTGCTTGTCTGGATGGAATTTGTCCTTGCCCTCCTTGAAGAACATTCCCTAAGATCACTTCACCTACATCCTCACCAGCAACGCCTGCACGATACAAAGCTTCTTTCACCGCAATGCCGCCAAGATCTGACGCACTAAAGCTGCTCAATTGACCGCCTGCTTTTCCAAAAGGTGTTCTTGCTCCGCTTAAAATGACTGTTCTTCCCATCGTGATCTCTCCCTTTCTTCTTTTAAAATCGAAACCGACTGAACGCTCGTTCAAAATGAGAACTAAAAAATTGGAATCACATTTTTACCCATGCAGATTCCCTTTGTTAGCTCTATGTAGTCACATCTATTTGTTGTAAGCGCTTTATCATTACCCTTATTTTACAGCATAACTAGCAAGTTTAACAATACTTTTTTTAAATATTCAAAATAGACAAAAATAAAACTCCATCCATATAATCTATGGATGGAGGAAATTTATTATGATACTAATGTTTGCGGTTCGCCGCAAACTGCTTTTTCTAGAAGTTCCGCAACATCGTAAGTAGACACTTGTTCTTCTACTTCTTTTGCTTTTGTTCCATCTGTAAGCATTGTTAAGCAGTATGGACAACCAGAACTGATGACGGTTGGATTAACAGAAAGTGCTTGCTCTGTACGGGCAACGTTGATACGGTTTCCTACTTTATCTTCCTTCCACATCATACCGCCGCCGGCTCCACAGCACATACCTGTATCGCGGTTTCTTTCCATCTCTACCAGCTTCACACCTGAAATAGCTTTCAAGATTTCGCGCGGTGGATCATAAACGTCATTATAGCGTCCTAAGTAACAAGAATCATGGAACGTAATCGTTTCATTAACAGCATACTGCGGCTTTAATCTTCCTTCTTTTACAAGCTCGTAAAGAAGTTCAGTATGGTGATATACTTCTGCTTCAAATCCGAAGTCAGGGTATTCAGTCTTAAAGCTGTTGTAAGCATGCGGATCGATCGTAACGATCTTTTTAATCTCATGCTTTTCAAATTCAGCGATATTATTTGTCGCTAATTCCTGGAACAAGAATTCGTTTCCAAGTCGACGGGCAGTATCACCTGAGTTTTTCTCTTTATCTCCTAAAATAGCAAACTTCACGCCTGCTTCATTCATCAATCTAGCAAATGCCAATGCGATCTTTTGGCTGCGGTTATCGTAAGATCCCATTGAACCAACCCAGAATAAGTATTCAAACTCTTCTCCAGCCTTCTTCAATTCTTTTACAGTTGGTACAACGACATCCTCACGAGCCTCGCGCCATTTCACGCGGTCTTTACGGTTTAATCCCCAAGGATTTCCTTGACGTTCAATATTTTGAATGGCACGCTGTGCGTCAGAATCCATCTTCCCTTCTGTTAGCACTAAGTAACGGCGAAGGTCGATAATTTTCTCAACATGTTCGTTCATAACAGGACATTGGTCTTCACAGTTACGGCAAGTCGTACAAGCCCAAATTTCTTCTTCTGTGATAACGTCCCCGATTAAGCTCGGGCTGTATGCAAGACCCGCAGCACTTTCCTGAGCACCTTGACCAGCAGCTGAAAGTGCCAGCTGATTTCCTTTTGTGTTAGCAAAAGCAAACGTTGGTACCCATGGCTGCTTTGAAGTAACAGAAGCACCATAATGTGTTAAATGGTCACGCAGTTTGGTCATTAAATCCATTGGTGAAAGCATTTTCCCTGTGCCTGTTGCAGGACACATATTCGTACAGCGTCCACATTCCACACAAGCATATAAATCAATTAATTGCATCTGTGTAAAGTCTTCAATTTTACCGACACCAAAGCTTTCTGCTTCTTCATCTTCAAAATTAATCTTCTTTAATCGGCTGCTGCCTGGCTCTTTTCTCTTAACAAAAACATTGACCATTGCAAGTATTTCGTGGAATTGCTTTGACTGCGGAACGAACACCATGAAAGAGAAAACAATCAACAAGTGCACCCACCAGAATACATAAAATAGTACTTGGCCAACTTCTGGTCCGACGCCTGCAAACAACGCGGCAACGATTCCAGAGAATGGAGCATAAACAAGATTTGGTTCATGACCGATCATAATATGTTCGAAACCTAGACCAAGCAGGATCGATGATGTATGAATCGTTAATGCAATATAAACAAATGCTGCTTTTCCATCTCGCTTCCATTGCAAGCGGTTTACTTTTTCAATATAACGGCGATAAAAAGCGTATATGATTGACAACATCATTAAAAATGTTGTCCACTCTTGCAAGAAACTGAAGTATTTATGTGCCGCTCCTAAAGGAAATTCGTACCCGGCAATAAATCCTTTTAAAATCAATTCAATAAGACCGAGTTGTACAATAAAAAATCCATAGAATAGAATGGTATGAAACACACCGCTCTTTTTATCTTTAAATAATTTTTTCTGGCCCAATACATTCACTAATATCGAATCGAGCCTTTCTTTCATGTTTAAATCAAACTCTGTCTTTTTCCCAAGACGAATGTACTGGATTCTTGTTGTAACCACGTATACAAACAAGCTGAGTGCGTATGCGATTACAAGTAATAGAGCAATTAAGTTAATCCATAAAAGACCGTTCATCAGTATCTCTACCCCTTTCTTCTTGTAAGTACCCCTTGTAGCTGAAAATTTTATATAGAAAATTTTCTGAAATTTACCCTTACCTCTATTATATTATGAATGAGCATTCAGTCAACAGATTTATTTGAATTTTTTAACGGTTATTCAATTTTTAATTTTTCCGAAAACTCTTGATCCATTACTGCCAAATGCAATTATTTCCTATATTCTACTCATATGATCGCGACTTCCCGGGAACAATATTGACTAACTAGTGATGACCTTTGAATAGTTGGATTACAAGAGATTGGCACTAAATTTACTTTTTTACCAGTAAAAATTTCCACCATTTAAGCCTTTCGATTTTTCTGAGGAGGTAAAAGCAATGAATGCTTTGATCATGATCCTTATCGCTATCTTTGTGATCGGACTATATGTAACAATTGACTTCATGCTTGGCAGAAAGCAGCATCTTAAATCCATGTACAGCCAGAAATACCCGGTTCGTGAAAGCAATCTAAAGATCATTGCCCACGGAAATGAGTTATTCAAAGAACTGTTTTCAGATTTAAAAAATGCCCGACATAATATTCATATTATTTTCTATATTTGCAAAAACGATGGCTTTAGTCAAGAGTTTCTTTCTATTTTAAAAGAAAAAGCGCAAGAAGGCATAGAAGTCAGACTCCTTCTCGACTGGGTCGGAAGCATAAAATTCAAACGTAAAACAATAAAGGAATTAAAAAGTTTTGGTGTGCAATTCGCCTTTTGCCACAAACCAAAACTGCCCTTCTTTTTTTACTCAACGCAAGTACGCAATCATCGAAAGATTACGGTTATTGATGGGGAAATTGGGTATATGGGAGGTTATAACGTTGGAAAAGAGTATATCGACTTAGACCCAAAACTCAGCCCATGGAGGGATTATCATTTAAAAATGACCGGTGAGGGCGTAAGCGATCTACAGATGCAATTTTTACGAGACTGGAGAGAGTCCTACAAGACAAATCTTTCGCAAAATCAAATTTATTTTCCCAAGCTTGAAAAAGGTTCATCCAAACATCAACTATTTTCATCAGAAGGTTTCTTACTAGAAGAAACCTTTTCTGACCTTATTAAGAATGCAAAGTCTTCGATTACAATTGGGTCTCCTTATTTTATTCCCAGCAAGAAGGTCCTTCAGTATTTACTAGAAGCACTTCAAAGAGGCGTGAACTTGACTGTCCTTGTTCCATATCAATCAGATCATATTCTCGTCAAGGAAGCTTCCTTCTGTTATTTTAGAAAGCTAATTAAAAAAGGAGCTCATGTCTATCAATATTCTAATGGTTTCTATCATGCAAAGGTGCTCATCATTGACGATTTTTGTGATCTAGGCACGGCCAACTTCGATAAAAGAAGCTTCTTTCTCAATCATGAAATTAATTGTTTTATCTATGACACAAGAGTGGTACAGGAGGTCAAGAATATTATTCAAGAGGATTTAATGCAGTCACAAAAGATGCGATTAGAGGACATCAACTCCCCCAATCTATTTCGATCCTTTAAGGAAAAAGTTGCGGGCAGTATATCATTTTTTTTATAAGAAAAAAAGCGGCAAGCTGGCGGCCGCTTTTTTATTTGAAAATACTATCAAACCATGGAGCAACTTGCTCGAATGCTTTAAAGCCAAGATAGATTCCAACAATCCCCGTTACCCCTGCCAGAGCCGGCGGTGCTGGAATGGGCAATTTGAAAATCGCAAAAACAAAGCCAACAATAAATCCAGTAACAATTGATAAAATAACAAGTCTCATGATGCCCTCCTTTATTTGTAATGTCCCCATTTTCATGGAGTTCATTACATTGGATTGCATTAAGACTTCACTACCTTTGTAAGCATCATTTTGTCAACAAAGTCTGCAATCTTCTTCGTTGCTTCAAGGACAGAGTCACTATTTACTTCAAGCTCCGTATGGATGGACTCATTAATTTTATTATCGTACCGAGGATCATAGTAATATACGATCAATAATTTAATCATTTCACGATAATTTTTTTCCTCTAAGCATGTCTCGAGGAGCTGCTGCACTTCTTGCGGTTTGACTCTTTTTAGAATTCTTTTTAAAGCAGAGCCAACTCTTTCATGAAACTCATTCTTGTCTTCAAAATCCTTTACATATTCTTCGTAAATTCTTTCCACTCTTGTTTCAAGACTTGAGACCACTCGAATATGAACACCTGTATTCTTTTTTTCAAAAAGCTCTGGCGGCTGAACAGCATGACCGATCCTCTTGCTTTCACCTTCCATGAAAAAGTAATCACTGCCCTCAATTCTCATTAAATCCTCATGCAGCATGGCATCAAAACGCTTTTGATTATGCGGGGGTTTATCCGCCATCGCACCAAAAACAGATCCTCTATGATTTGCATGCTTTTCCAAATCCAAAACTGGGTATCCCAGCCTTTTCAAATTGTGCAGAATCTCCGTTTTTCCTGTACCTGTCAATCCATAGAGAACGACGGCCTTTTCTGGAATGCTGAGAGGAATCCTTTCAATGATCGCCTCGCGGTATGCCCGGTATCCGCCAGAGATCCGAAGAATATCAAGGCCAGACATGGATGCAAAGAGCGTAACAGATTGGCTGCGCATCCCGCCGCGCCAGCAGTAAACAACCGGCTGCTGATCCTCCTCAATCATCTCTTTAATTTGTCCTAATATATTCGGAAGCTTTGGTGAAACAATTTCCATTGCCCGCCATTTCGCGTACTGACTCCCCTTCTGCTTGTAGAGCGTTCCTACTTCAGCTCTTTCTTCATTTGTAAAAAGAGGAATGTTGACTGCATTTGGAATATGACTGTCGTGATACTCACCCGGTGAACGAACATCGATTGGGATATACTCTTTCTTTTTATCTAAAAAATCATGGACAGAAAGGTCATGATTCATATTAAAATTGCCTCCCTTATTTAATGGCAAAAGGCCTCCCGTTAGGAGACCCTTCCTGTTTTACATTTTCTCAGGAGCAGAAACTCCAATTAATGATAAAGCATTTTTTAACGTCACTTGGACCGCTTTGATCAAGGCAAGACGTGCTTTTGTACGTTCAATATTTTCTAGGTCGAGCACTTTTTCTGCGTTATAAAAACTATGGAATGATGACGCAAGCTCGTAAATATAATTTGTAATGCGATGCGGCATCCGCTTCACAGCAGCTTCAGAAATCGAAAGCGGGAATTCGCCAAGCTTTTTCAACACTTCAATTTCTTTTTCTGCTCCTATTAAGGATACATCAACATTTTCATCAAAGCTCAAATTCTGCTCTTCACCTTGACGAAGAATGCTTGAAATCCTGGCATGCGCATATTGAGAATAGTAAACAGGATTTTCATTTGATTGAGAAACAGCTAAGTCTAAATCAAAGTCGAGGTGGGTATCAGCACTTCTCATTGCAAAAAAGTAACGCGTCGCATCAAGTCCAACTTCCTCCACAAGGTCGCGCATCGTCACAGCCTTCCCTGTCCGTTTACTCATTTTCATTTTTTCACCGTTTTTATATAAATGAACAAGCTGAATGATTTCAACTTCTAAAGCATCACGCTCATAGCCTAACGCTTCAATCGCTGCTTTCATTCTTGGGATATAGCCGTGATGGTCTGCACCCCAAATATTGATCAGCTTTTCAAAACCGCGTTCAAGCTTGTCCTTATGGTAAGCAATATCCGGAGTAAGGTATGTGTAAGAACCGTCCTGTTTGATTAACACACGGTCTTTGTCATCACCGAGTTCCGTTGATTTGAACCAAGTCGCTCCGTCTTTTTCATAGATATGACCGTTTTCTCTAAGCTTCGCTAGAGCTGTATCGATTTTTCCATTTTGATAAAGAGATGTTTCTGAGTACCATACATCAAAGCTGACACGGAAATCTTCTAAATCTCTTTTCAGCTTTTCCATCTCATATTTTAATCCATATTCGCGGAAAAACTCGAAACGATCCGATTCTTCTACAGTAACATATTTATCGCCGTATTCTTCTGCTAATTTCTTTCCAATCCCAATAATATCTTCCCCGTGATAGCCATCTTCCGGCATATCTTTTTCCAAACCAAGCGCTTGGAAATAGCGGGCTTCAACGGATAGTGCAAGATTATTAATTTGGTTGCCGGCATCATTAATATAATATTCGCGAGATACATCATAGCCAGCTTTTGCCATGATATTGCATAGTGAATCTCCAACCGCAGCACCACGGGCATGTCCTAAATGTAGATCTCCCGTTGGATTGGCAGAAACAAACTCTACTTGAACCTTCTCGTTATTGCCTGTGTTTGTTTCCCCATAGCTGTCTCCTGCTTTTAAAATGGCCGGAATAAGGTCTGTTAAATAGCTATTATTCATATAGAAATTAATAAACCCTGGACCAGCGATTTCAATTTTTTCGATCGATGCTTTAGAAGAATCAAAGTTCTTAACGATGTCTTCCGCAATCGCACGCGGAGCCTTTTTCGCCACTCTTGCCAGCTGCATCGCCATATTCGTAGAATAGTCCCCATGAGCTTTTTCCTTTGGCACTTCCAAGATTACGTCTGGAAGCTGATCTGCAGTTGCTAAGCCAGCTTCTAGAACAGCCGCTTTAATTTCGTCTTTTAATTTTTCCTGAACCTGCTCTAAAATGTTCATCCTTTCTCCTCCTCGAACACGAACTCTAAGTGATATGTACCCGCATGTGAGCCATGCATCGTTAAATCATATAATATATCAATATTCCCCTTTTTCTCGTCTGCGTTGACAGAAGAAACGAGTCTCTTTGTACGTGTGACGAGACCCATTGTTCCATAAGGGGTTTCATATCGTCCTTGCTGTTTTTTATTATGTTGAAACACCATTCTCATATTAATGGCGCCGCTTCTCAATAGTAATGCTTCTTGATCAGAAACCTTCATAGTCGACTTAATGGGCCCTTCCTCCATCGTTTCTTCATACTGAAGGAAAAAAGAATTCCCTTTTTTATAGTATCGTCCAAAAGTAGTCAATTCAAAAGTTTCTTTCTCACCATCATTAAAAATCGACGTATTTAACTTAATTTTTACCTGCTTCTGTTCCGCCGGATGACTAGACAACGGTCACACATCCCTCTCATTTCAATAATATAACTTTACTATTATAAAACAAAAACATCGAGAATGGTACTCCACGAACTGTCCACGACCGGTACCAGGTACCGCCCGTGGACAGTTCGTTCCATTTTGTCCGCTTGGAACGGACAAATACTTCCTTTACCTTAACAACCAAAAAGGCACCTATTACTTTAAAGGTGCCTTCTTTGATGTCATTTTATTTAATCCAGCCTAAGATCATTTCGCGAATGAGCTTACTTGCTGTGTTGGCTGTTTGTTCGCTTGGATCGTATATCGGTGCGACTTCCACTAAATCAGCTCCGATAACATTAACGTTTGACCGGGCAATTTCATGAATTGATGCTAACAGCTCTCTTGAAGTAATCCCGCCGGCATCAACTGTTCCTGTGCCAGGAGCATGCGCAGGGTCTAGCACATCAATATCAATCGTTACATAAACAGGTCTGCCGCTTAGCTTTGGCAGAATCTCCTTTAAAGGCTCTAATACCTCAAACTTGGAGATATGCATCCCGTTTTCCTTTGCCCATTGAAATTCTTCCTTCATGCCTGAACGAATTCCGAAAGAATACACATTCGACGGACCAATTAATTCAGCAATTTTTCGAATTGGCGTAGAATGCGATAATGGCTCACCTTCATAGTCCGTACGCAGGTCCGTATGGGCATCCATATGAATAATCGCCAAATCTGGGTACTTCTTATACACAGCCTTCATCACTGGCCAAGAAACAAGATGCTCGCCGCCCATTCCTAAAGGAAACTTGCCCTCATCTAGTAACTTATCGATGAACTCCTCAATTAAATCCAAACTTCTTTGTGCATTCCCGAAAGGCAATGGAATATCACCGGCATCAAAATACTTCACTTCTTCTAATTCACGGTCTAAGTAAGCACTATATTCTTCCAAACCGATTGATACTTCGCGAATACGTGCCGGACCAAAACGAGAACCCGGACGATAGCTGACTGTCCAATCCATCGGCATTCCGTATAAAACAGCCTGGCTTTCTTCATAGCTCGGATGGCTTTTAATAAAGACATTGCCAGAATAAGCTTCATCAAAACGCAATTTTTATTCCTCCTCATAAAAAGAGCTGAGCTCCCACTGCACCGCTTTAACGCTGTGGGGGTCAGGCCCCCTATACTTTACTTCACCAAATCCTGCACAAACTTCGGCAGAACAAACGCTGCTTTATGCAGTTCTTTTGTATAATACTTCGTTTCAATCTCGTGGAAGCGGTCTTCACTTACTTCCAGCGGATCATATTTTTTCGAACCGATCGTGAATGCCCACAGACCGCTTGGATACGTTGGAATATTCGCTGTGTACAGGCGTGTAATCGGGAAAATCTCCTTAACATCCTTTTGAACATTGCGAATTAAATCAGCTTTAAACCAAGGATTGTCTGACTGTGCGACAAAAATCCCGTCTTCTTTCAATGCCTTTGAAATTCCTGCATAAAACCCTTTTGTAAATAAATTCACCGCAGGACCAACTGGTTCTGTTGAATCAACCATGATGACATCATATTCATTTTCGCTTTGCGCAATATGCATGAAACCATCGTCAACACGAACATCCACACGAGGATCATCGAGCTTTCCTGCAATCTCAGGCAAATATTTCTTTGAGTATTCAATGACTTTTCCATCAATATCAACTAAAGTAGCCTTTTTCACACTTGGGTGCTTCAACACCTCACGAATAACACCGCCATCGCCGCCGCCAACAACCAAAACATTTTCCGGATTTGGATGCGTAAATAATGGCACATGAGCGACCATCTCATGATAGACGAATTCGTCCTTCACAGACGTCATCACCATTCCGTCCAATAGAAGCATATTGCCCCACTCTTCTGTTTCCACCATTTCAAGCATTTGAAAATCCGTTTGTTCCGTATGTAATGTTCGCTTTATTTTCATTGTAATTCCAAAATTATCCGTTTGTTTCTCAGTAAACCAAAGACCACCCATTACCTTCAATCCTTCCTCTTAAAAATAATCAAATACGCCTTCCGGACATGTTCCTAAGGCTATATTTGTTATTTTACCCAACATTTATACAAACATGAGAAAAAGTATAGATGAATCTAGCAAAATTGCAAGAAAAATATTTTTTAATAGATAGGTTTAAAATTCTCTCCGTTTTTTCATACTATTAATAGCTATTTTTGGAAATAATATGTAAGTCAAAGAAAAGTAAATACGCCCACGGCTAATGCCTGCAAACATTGGAGCTGAAGCTATACCGTTTTTACAACTCTTTTATAAAAAATACAGAGGTGAGGTGTCAATATGGAACTGATGACCGACCAGCGATTTAAAAAAACAATTAAATATTTAAGGGCCCTTCTCATCATCGGCATCATTGGCACTTTGCTTGCGATTATATGTTTTGCGGGCATCCTTGTTTATGCAAAAGTAC
Source organism: Robertmurraya dakarensis (assembly GCF_900156875.1). GTDB lineage: Bacteria > Bacillota > Bacilli > Bacillales > Cytobacillaceae > Robertmurraya > Robertmurraya dakarensis. The sequence continues at coordinate 3,448,488 of NZ_LT707409.1, forward strand.
TAGGCCCCCCGCCGCTTGCTGTTCCGCAATCTTCGCTTTATTACGCCGATGATGGAACGATCATTGGAGAGAGTCATAATGGACAGAAACGTTATTGGGTCCCGCTTGATGAAATTGCGCCCGAGCTGGTAGAAGCAACGATTGCGATCGAAGACAGAAGTTTTTACAATCATAATGGCTTTGATTTTAAAAGAATTGCAGGTGCTGCGCTGGCCGACTTAAAAGCGATGGCAAAGGTACAAGGCGCAAGCACCATCAGCCAGCAGTACGCGCGGAATTTATTTTTAGAGCATGAAAAGACCTGGAAAAGAAAATTATTAGAGGCCTTCTACACAATCCGCATTGAAATGAACTATACAAAGGACCAGATTCTTGAAGGCTATTTGAACACCATCTATTACGGTGAAGGAGCTTATGGTATTCAGGCAGCGAGTCAATTTTATTTTGGAAAAAATGCTGCCGACTTGAACCTTGCTGAAGCTTCTATGCTTGCGGGCATTCCTAAGGGGCCGAGTATTTATTCACCCCTCGCTTCCTTTGAAAAGGCAAAAAGCCGCCAGCAGGTTATTTTAGGAATGATGAAGGAAAATGGCTACATTACAGAACATGATATTGAAAAAGCCACCGCAACGGAAATTCAAGTAACCGGCGAGCACACTCATTCTAGAACAAAAGTTGGTCCGTATTTTCAAGATGCGGTTAAAAGTGCATTAAGAAATGTCCTCAATCTCGATGAACGAACAATCGAGCTTGGCGGCTTAAAAATTTATACAACCCTTAATGTAAAACAGCAGGAGGATGCAGAAAAAAATATTGACAGATTGATTGCAGACGACTCTGACATTCAAATCGGGCTGGTCGCCATGGACCCAAAGAATGGGCATGTTAAAGCAATGGTTGGGGGCAGAAATTACGAAGAAAGCCCGTTTAACCGTGCTACCCAGGCAGTAAGACAGCCTGGTTCGACCATGAAGCCGTTTCTTTATTACGCAGCGATCGAAAATGGATTTACTCCATCAACGACGATGCGGAGTGAATTGACCACCTTCCGATTTGATGAAGAAGGACGGCCGCCGTACACTCCACACAATTATAATAATATGTACGCTGAAGATGAAATCACACTTAGTCAGGCACTCGCCGTTTCTGACAATGTCTATGCTGTTAAAACGCATTTGTTTTTAGGAGAAGATACTTTAGTAGAGACGGCAAAAAGATTTGGAATTACCACACGCCTTGCTGAGGTTCCTTCTCTTGCTTTAGGAACATCAGGCGTGCGTGTCGTTGAGATGGCAAGTGCCTATAGCCATTTTGCCAACGGCGGTAAAAAAGTGTCTCCGGTTCTTATAACAAGAGTTGAGGATCATAAAGGTGATGTAATTTATGAACATGAGCAAGTAAAAGAAGAAGTGCTCGATCCAGATGCTGCTTTTGTTACCACCCATATGATGACTGGAATGTTTGACCGGAAATTAAATGGCTATGCAAGTGTTACGGGAAGTACAGTGATCAATGACATGACGAGGTTTTATGCAGGAAAGTCAGGATCAACCAACACCGATAACTGGATGGTCGGCTTTTCCCCGCAGCTTGTGACGGCTGTTTGGACCGGTTATGATCAAGGTACCCCTATTGAGCTTGTAGCAGATAAAACCTACGCAAAAAATATTTGGGTTCAATTTATGGAGGATGCTCTTGAAGATGAACCTGTAAAGGCCTTTAAGCCTACCAAGGGTTCCGTTGGCGTCTATGTTGACCCTAGTAACGGAAAATTAGCCACGGAAGACTGTGAGCTACGGCGCTTAACATACTTTGTTGCTGGAACAGAACCAACAGAGTACTGTACGGTCCATATTCATGAAGAGAATGAAGCAAAGAAAGAACATGACAAGAAAGAGAAAAAAGAAAAAATCCCATGGTACAAGAAAATCTTCCAATGGGGAAATTAGTCTAGATAATTGAAAAACCTCGGGTTATAAACCCGAGGTTTTTCGTGTCCTAGTTCTATAGCGTGTGTATACGCTGTCAATAGTTTACCTTTTATTAGCATATAAGGGCAAGTACTTAAATGAACAAATTCACAAAATCGACACATTTTTAATGAATTAGCACCATTTTATACCCATTTTTTTACATTTTATCGTTTTTCACGGCATAACGCAGTATTTAAGCGTTTAATCCATCCTTCAATTCCTGAGATGATCTCTCCCACATGTCTTCATTATGTTTTTTAAGAAAATCAGAAAGAATTTTCTTTGACTTATCATCCATATGGTCAACGATAATATGCCGTTTCATAGACTTATCCATTTTATTAACATGATCAGGCAATGATTTATAGCCGCGGCGAATGCTTCTGTCAACAGTCATTTCGCAAGCTGTTACCCCTGCATAATATGGACCTTCTTCCTGGCGGTCGATCGTAACCCATACAAGCCAATATGGTTTCCCGTTTGGAACATCTTCTTTATTTGGTAAAAATTTAATTCCTTTTTCGACCGCACTTCTTGCATGCATGGCTCCAATATCAACAACTGCTTCCTCTTCATCGACATCGATGATTACTGGAGAAATATTATCGAGGCTTAATACTCCCATGCCAAATCCTTTATGCCCGTCGGTAGGATCAGTTTTTTTGATAATATTAAAGCCCATTTTCTTCTTCTTTTTCTCTTCCATTAGTTTGCCTCCCTTACATGATTACGTTAATATTTGATAGAAAAATTCATTCAAGCCGCCAACAACCACTGGAAGCACCGTATTAAAGATTGGCTGAATGGTGTATTGATCTAAAGGCGTAATCACCAAAATGATAAAAATTAAAGCTCCATATTGTTCAAACTGTGTCATTTTTGGACGAATATGCTGCGGAACAAGATCTTCCACAATTCGATAGCCATCAAGCGGCGGAAATGGCAGCAAGTTAAAAACAAACAGGATGATGTTTAATTGAATAAAAATGTCGAGAAATTCAGCTACAGAGACCGGCAGACTTGATGCAATCCCTGCCCCGACAAGACTATACCAGATGATAAAGCCAAGCATGGCCATTAATAAATTGCTGATCGGACCCGCTACAGATACAAGAATCCCAGCGAGACGCGGCTTTTTAAAGAAAAACCGATTAACAGGCACTGGCCGAGCCCATCCAAAGCCCGCTATAAAAATTAAAATCGTACCTAATGGATCCAAATGCTTCATTGGATTAAGCGTTAACCGCCCTTGCTTTTGCGCTGTTGCGTCGCCAAATTTATAAGCGACAAAGGCATGTGCAAATTCATGAATGGTAAAGGCAACGATAAGCGTGATCGCCACGTAAGGAATTTCCCGCAATGAAAAAGCTAAAAATTGTTCCAACCGCAAATCTCCCCTATTGTTTAATCATATGTATTAATACCTTATGCCTGTCTTGCCTGTTTCATTTCTCTCTTCAAACTCCCTTTGTAAAAGTATACATGATTCCAAGGATAATGTGAAAAAAGAGACGGTGTAAGCGTTCTATTTCTTTCTTGCATATTCCCATAAAATATGAAAAACTAAAATCATTCTGATACATAAACAGCAAGGTTCTGCATATTTCAACCCAGTATGAGAATATCGGTTGGCACCCTTTCACTTCGCTGTTATTCCACAACCAGGAATAAAGGCTTGTTCAAGCATACCAACCGACAATATTTTTAAATAATAAGGAGGGCTCCCCATGCCATACGTAACAGTGAAAATGCTAGAAGGCCGTACAGATGAACAAAAGAAAGCATTAGTGGAAAAAGTAACTGCTGCAGTCAGTGAAACTGTAGGTGCACCAACTGCAAATGTCCACGTCATCATCGAAGAAATGAAAAAGAGCCACCTTGCAGTAGGCGGGAAATTAAAAAGCGAGCAATAAAAAACGCGGATCAACACATTTGGTTACGCATAAAGGAAACAGCTAAGCCTATCAATGCGGCTTAGCTTTTTCCTTTAAGGCTTCGATGTATTGATAAGCTTGGTCAATTTCTTCCTCCGTATAACGCTGTTTGCTTTTAAGTGTAAAGACCTTCTCCGTAACCTCTTCTTTTGAAAGGTTATCAAAATATAAGACCGTCGATACGAGTTCAAGAAATCTAGCATTTTGATCATTCATGTCCGTCATGCAATCATGAAGAAATGGCATATGAACTTCATTTAAACTCAAAAACTCCCGGCCCTCATCTGTCAACGTGTAGCGATACTGATAGTACCCGCCTTTTTTCTCTTTCACTTCGTTGAGAAAGCCCATATTGCAAAGTTCCTCAATACGTAAAGTCAGCTCTTCTGAGTATGGACCATAAAAATGAAATTGAAATTTTTCCTGAAACGGAAATGTTACCTTTTTCGCAATATATATCATCTTTTGGAGTTTCTTCCGGCCAATTATCTCACCAGAAACAGCAAAAGCCTGCATTAATTTAGCATGATCTTGTAACAACTTTAGGTCATCTCCTACCCTCGTAAAATTCTTCTACAAGTTACGTCTCGCGAACATTCATCTTTTTATGACTGAAATCTATCGATAATCTAATAATGTTCTAATCTGTTTTTTTATATTTCTCTTGGTGGAGTCATCTTGGAGAAAGTCTCCTGGAAAATAAAGCTTATGATCGGTTCTTCTTTTTCCAGAAATCGCATCCACAATTTCTGACTCTCTTGACAATTCACGATTTTCCCCATTCCTCATTAACAGATGAATCGGCAGTCTCTCTTCCTCTTCCCCCGGCCGATAAAAATCATACGGGAGATCCGAAGAGGAGTCTACGACCAAATAATAATCCGGGTCGATTCCAGCCTTCAAAAATAACACGGATAGCTCTGCAAGCTTTTTATATTCTTTTGCAGGATCAAACTCAACATATTTGAAGAGATTGCGGTTTACAAACCTTTTACATAAATCCTTCAATATCTCATCGTCTTCTTCCTGCCACATTTGAAAATAATAAAGAATAATCGCTTCATCCAGTTTTAAATAGTCTTCGACAACAAGTTCACTGTTAAAGATGGAAGTGAAATGAATAGGAAAATATTTAAAGGAATATGATTTCTGATATAATTCCTTCACCCTTTGAAGGATTTTGGTCAATATCACTTCAGCACTTCGTGTTACAGGATGAAAATATACCTGCCAGTACATTTGGTAGCGGCTCATAATATAATCTTCTACTGCATGCATTCCTGTCTGCTTGATGACGACCTGATCCTCCTGCGGACGCATTACGCGCAGAATTCTTTCCATGTCAAAATGACCGTAGCTCACACCAGTGAAATAGGCATCTCTCTGCAAGTAATCCATTCGATCTGCATCAATCTGACTTGAAATTAAGCTGATAACCAATTTATTATCGGACGTCTTCCCTATCACTTCTGCTACTTGTTTAGGAAAATCATGATCTACTTTTGATAAAATATCGTTAACTTCCGTATTGCCGAGAATGATTTCTTGTGTATACTGCTCATGATCGGTATCAAACACTTTTTCAAACGAATGAGAAAAAGGCCCGTGCCCTAAATCATGAAGCAATGCCGCACAAAGTGAAAGAAGACGGTCTTCTTTATTCCATTCAGGCCTGCCATTAAACACATCATCGACAATTCTCCGAATAATTTCATATACTCCTAGAGAATGATTGAACCGGCTATGCTCTGCCCCATGAAAAGTTAAATAGGTTGTTCCGAGCTGCTTAATTCTGCGCAATCTCTGGAATTCCTTTGTGCCAATCAAATCCCATATAACCTGGTCACGAACATGTACATAGCGATGAACAGGATCTTTAAAAACCTTCTCTTCACTTAGCTTTTGCTCAGCGTAACCCATTTTTCACCCTGCTTCCTTCATATATCCCTTGATGGAAATCGCATATGATCTTGTCCTTTATTATAGCTTAAATTCAATCCACAAATCACCATATACTCAGAAAAAACTTCCAATTATGACAAATTTCCCACAATCTGTTCAAAAAGAAAAATCACCTTCAAAAATAAGAAAAGGTGACTTTATTTCTTTAGCTTTTTATTGATTTTTTCCATCAGTTCGTCTTCACTTAGCGCAGCTAATGGGCGATTGTTTACAAACGCAAATGTTTTTTTACGCCCTGGGCCACAATAAGATTGACAGCCTATTTCTATTTTTGCTTCAGGATCGATTTCCTTTAGCTTCGGAATTAACGTCTTTAAGTTTACTGCCTGACAATCGTCGCAAACCCGAAATTCGTTTGCCATAGTTTACAGCCCTTTCTACATAAAACATCATTCTATAGTAAAAGTATTTACCTTCTTTATTATTTCTACACACTTCTTGTCTAAACGTCATTTTACATTTTCTCTTCTAGTAATGCAAGCTGCAATCATTAACAACATAGGGGTTTGTTGTCATCTTATTCATCGCATTGTTTTAATTTTTTCCAAACTGCTGTTTATTTATATAAAAAACTACTATCCTTTTAATCACTTTGTATAAACTTCCAAAAAAGTGGTCATATTAAGAGTAGAGCATGCTTATTCGCAGATCATATAGAAAGTTTAAGGAGTGAATAATATGATGAAAGTCCGACAAGACGCATGGACAGATGAAAATGATTTATTGCTAGCTGAAACCGTACTTAGACATGTTAGAGAAGGAAGCACACAATTAAATGCATTTGAAGAGGTTGGGGACAAGCTTAACCGCACTTCAGCTGCTTGTGGGTTCCGCTGGAATGCCGTTGTGAGACACCGCTATGAAAAGGCCCTCCAGTTAGCGAAGAAACAACGAAAGCAGCGTCAAAGAATACTAGGAAAAGATCAAGGCGGAAAGAAAAAGCTATTATATTCTCCACCAACACCGTCTATGGAAGAAATTGAGTTATTATCAACGCAAACACCACAGGTTGAAACAACAATAGGAAATGAGGAAATCTCGACGGAACTGCAGCCAAGTGTGTCAGTGCCATCAACAACAGCATCAACACCGACAGTAGCACCAGCACCGTCTACACCAACTTACTCATCAGTGCCTGCAGCTGGTAGAGAGCTTAGCCTTGAAATGGTGATTTCTTATTTGCAAAATCTAGGCAGTTCAAATTTACAGGTTGATATTTTAAGAAGTGAGAATGAAAGATTGAAGCGTGAAAATGCAGAGATGAAGAAGTTAAATCAAGAACTGGAAGAGAAGATTGGAAAGCTTGAACAAAATACGGAAACCATTCAGGAAGATTACGAGACATTGATGAAAATTATGAATCGTGCTAGAAAACTCGTTCTATTTGAAGAAGAAGAACGTCCAGCAACTACCTTTAAAATGGATCGAAATGGAAACCTTGAAAAAGTTGCAGAGTAGAATTTTTAAAATGTCTAAATAAAAATACATTAATAGACAACTATATTGGAGAAGAGATTGGTACCATCATCTTCGATTAAAAAGGCCGAAAACGAAAACAAATTGGTTCTCGGCCTTTTCGATTAGAAAAAATTCGGCTTAAATACCGTTAAAAAACTTTTCATTCCGTTCGACTACGCGCTGATGATATCCTTCAAAAACCGGCCATTCCTCTGCTATTAACGAACCGCTCTCTAACCGCTGGCTTCGCTCCTTTAAAGCCTTTAAAAAGCGCAGCATCGTCTCTTCAATGGAAAGGTCAATTCCTAAAAGCTCCGACAAAGATGCCATCACGCCTTCATCAATTTCCGGATAGGAAAACTTTGTTTCTTCATCCCTTTTAGCTAAGGAATAAAATTGTTTAATGAGCCCTGCCCTTTCGCTGCCACTTCCTGTCACACAAAGATAAATCTGCACAGCTACCCCTCGCCGCAAGCGGCGCTGAGAGATCCCCGCAAACTTTTTGCCGCCAATGCTAAGGTCATAGCTGCCAGGACAATAGGATCCAATAATTTCTCTTGCTTCTATTTCTACTTGGAAATCCGCAAACATTTCCTTTATTAATAAATACATTGCTTCATAGCCGCGGTTGATATCAATCCCTTTTTCTTTTTCCGGAAAAACAAGCGAGATATTCAAAACACCACGGTCAAGCACAACAGCTAACCCGCCTGAATTTCGGACAATGATTTGATAGCCTTCTTTTTGTAAAAAATCCAAGCCATCCTTCACATATGGCAGCTTTGTATCCTGGATTCCTAATACAATCGTTCGTTCATGCACCCATGTTCTCGCTGTAGCAGGTGATAACCCTGAACCAACCGAAGCACACAAAGTATCGTCCATTCCAAATGATTGGAGTGCGCTGGCATGCAAGCCGACTGCCGATTGATCGATTACTCTCCATACTTCCTGAATCAATAGATTTTGTGCTTCACTCATGCCGCCCGCCCCTTATTCAAATAGCATTAAAAATTAGTATAGTTGGTGTATCACTCCACGATGAACCCTTCCACGTGCTTTTTATTCAAAATAAAGGCACGCTTCAGGGACCATCGTTCCGTTAAATTTTCAATTACCAATAAAATATCAATTTATTATAGCATAATACTCTTAAAGTCCGTACCTTCTATAGCATAGTAAAAGCCAGCCTGAGTAAGGGCTGGCTCCATCACAATTATTGATTCAATGCCTGTGCAGCAGTAATTAATGAAAGTTTGTAGACATCTTCTTCATTACAGCCTCTTGATAGATCATTTACAGGGCGATTTAAGCCTTGCAGAATTGGCCCCACTGCCTCAAAGCTGCCAAGCCGCTGTGCAATCTTATAACCGATATTCCCTGCCTCTAGACTTGGGAATACAAACACATTAGCATCACCTTTAATAGCTGAATCTGGTGCTTTCTTTTCGGCTACAGAAGGTACGAATGCAGCATCAAACTGGAACTCGCCGTCTACTAAAAGACTGGAATCCATTTGCTTCGCAAGCTCCACAGCTTTTGAAACTTTTTCTGTTTCAGGTGACTTTGCTGACCCTTTTGTTGAGAAGCTTAGCATTGCTACTCTTGGATCGACATCAAACATCTTAGCGGTTTTTGCACTCTCAACAGCAATTTCAGCTAAATCCTGGCTGTCCGGAGCAATGTTAATCGCACAATCAGCAAATACATATTTTTCGTCTTCGCGAACCATGATGAACACGCCAGACGTTTTGCTGACCCCTTGTTTTGTTTTAATGATTTGCAGAGCAGGACGAACCGTATCAGCGGTAGAATGTGCAGCACCACTCACAAGTCCGTGTGCTTTATTTGTATGTATAAGCATCGTTCCAAAATAATTTTCATCTAGTAAAATCTTACGCGCATCTTCTTCCGTTGCTTTCCCTTTTCTTCTCTCCACAAAAGAAGCAACCAATTCATCCATTCCTTCATAAGAGTTTGGATCAAAGATTTCCATTCCTTCTAGCGATACATTTAACTGCTTTGCCTTCGCATCAATTTCATCTTTATTGCCAATCAGTATAGGCGTCAGGATATTTTCTGCAGACAATCTTCCTGCAGCTCCAATAATTCTTTCATCTAGTCCTTCCGGAAATACGATCTTTATATTTTGACCGCTGACTTTTTCCTTTAATCCAGTAAATAGGTCACTCATTCAAAATCCTCCTTTAATCCTTACCCTTTTAGAATACTCTTCCTATAAGGAATTTCAAGAAACCCCATCCATAGTAGCGCTTTCATTCCCTAAGTTTATATTTTCTGAATAATCCACCCTTAAGGCATACTTAATATTTACTTATACAGGCAAAATTATCAGCTATATAGGGAACTTTTTAAAAACAGAGATTCGGCAAAAATTGACAAAGTAAAGCGCTTCACTTTATGTAAACAACTGAAAATATGATATAGTAAGTCATGAGATTTCCAGAAAATATTTTAGGAGTGATCATAATGAGTGAAGCAGCACAAACACTTGATGGATGGTATTGTCTTCATGACTTTCGGGCAATTGATTGGACATCTTGGAAAATGCTAACAGAAGATGAACGCCAAACTGCGATTGCTGAATTTCTAAGCTTAGTTGAAAAATGGAATAAAACGCAAGAAGAGAAAAAGGGAAGCCATACCCTTTACACAATTGTTGGTCAAAAAGCAGATTTCATGATGATGATTTTAAGACCAACGATGGGAGAGCTTAATGAAATCGAAACGGAGTTCAATAAGACAAAGCTTGCTGAATATACAATTCCAGCCTTTTCTTATGTTTCAGTGGTAGAGCTAAGCAATTACTTGCCTGCAGGAGAGGATCCATACCAAAACCCTCAAATTCTAGCTCGTTTGTATCCTACTCTTCCAAAATCAAAATATATTTGCTTCTATCCAATGGACAAGCGTCGTCAAGGCGAGGATAACTGGTACATGCTTCCGATGGAAGACCGCCGCAATTTAATGCGCAGCCATGGAATGATTGGCCGTCAATACGCAGGAAAAGTAAAGCAAATCATTACAGGATCTGTTGGCTTTGATGATTACGAATGGGGCGTTACTTTATTCTCCGATGATGTCCTGCAATTTAAAAAGCTTGTCTATGAAATGCGCTTTGATGAAGTAAGTGCACGCTATGGAGAGTTTGGTACTTTCTTTGTCGGCAACCTGCTTGAAGAAAATCACGTTGAGACATTTTTACATGTGAATTAATCATGATCTTAAGGGAAATTGGCGGGCGCTAATTTCCTTTTTTCTATCCTTTTTAAACCTTCTTCTCCTCTAAAATATTGTCATAAAAAAAAGCTGCCCTACATAACCATTCAATAGTGAGTGATTTTTAAATGCAGCCGTAAAGTCCTTTATTTTATGATCATACATTTAGGAGGGGAATTCTTTGACTTATAATCAACAATATCCATATTGGCAGCAACAACAGCAATATCATGGAGCAAAGCCAGCTCAGATGCCTGCATATGGTGCACAGCCTAGCATGGGTCAGCCGACCATACCCACTCAGTCCGGAGGCATGTTTCCAGGAATGCCAGGAGTACCAGGAGTACCAAATGGAGGTGCTACACCACCGCCGCCACAGGTACCGGGGATGCTTCCATTAGAGCAATCTTATATTGAAAATATTCTGCGTCTGAATAAAGGAAAGCTTGCTCGTGTAGTGGCCATTTTTGATGGTGCTAACGGAGACGGGAATACTAGAACCTTTACCGGTATTATTGAAGCTGCCGGTCGTGATCACTTAATTATGAGCGAACCGGAAACAGGGAATCGGATTCTCCTGCCAATGGTGTACTTCGGTTATGCCACATTTGAAGAAGAATTAGAGTATGATTATCCATACGGGATGCCTGGTGCAACAACCTATCCTCCTAGGTAGGATTGCCACTAAAAGACAAGGGAGCTTTGATAGTATCAAAGCTCCCTTTCTCATTGTTATAACCATTTTACTGCTGCAATGACAACTAATACCCATGCAACCAAAAACGATACTCCCCCAAATGGAGTGACAGCACCTAGAATGGAAATTTTCGTTAGCGATAAAACATATAAGCTTCCTGAGAATAAAATAATCCCAATTAACATCAGCCATCCAGACCACGTAAGCAGCGCGCTGGCCGGGAATTTCCCAAGCAGGACACCAACAATCAATAGACCGACAGCATGAAACATTTGATACTGAACGCCGGTTTGCCATGTTTCCATGTATTTTTGTTCTACTTTGCCTTCTAGCCCATGTGCTCCAAAGGCTCCTAGTGCAACAGATAAGAACGCATTAATCGCCCCTAAAATAATGAGTACTTTCATAATCTACCTCTCCCCCTGTTCCATTCCTAAAAATCAAATAGTGAATCTCCATTCGCATCATCATCCATTTTCAGCCTTTGCGGCTGCCCTTGAACAGGAACGACCTGTTCTTTAGGTAAAGAAGTTACTACAGGTTTTTCAACAAGCTGGACGGTCTTTGAACGATCATCCAAAACAAGTTCACACAAAGCCTTGATCGCATGTATTCTTTCTCTTATTCGGGCTTCAGAACCACTAGCTTTTGCCTGTTTTAATTCATCTTCTATTTTTCCTAAAAGCTGTTCTACAGATATGTTCAATCCTAACACCTCTTACCCATTCTTCTCCATTATTTAGCACCATTCTATCAGTTTCTGTCTTAAGTATAAAGCACAGTCCCCATTAGCGGAGGTTCTTTTACACATCTCCCATCAGAACAGTCGCAGGAAGTCATCCTGTCCCACGTCTTTTTCAAAAAATCGATCCTATTTCTTCTCATACTTTAAACATGACTGACCAGAAGCCTTTAACACTTCCATCGATGGAAGACGTCTTGTTTTAAATCCAAATGCTTTACAGCCTTTTGGAAAGTTACGGTCCCAAGTCACGTAAAAATGACGGCATCCAAAACAATTAATCTTTTCCTCTTTCAAATCTATCATTTCCTTTTAATCCTAAGATTCGCCATAGGTAATCATATATTTACAATTTTAAAAATGTTTCACGTGAAACATGTATATTTTTATCGAAAAACAGTGAAACCTAGCTCTCTACAAATTGAATGCTGACATCATATCCGATTCTCTCGAAAAACTCTATCAATGTTTTCTTCGCATTCTCTTCTGCAATTTCTAGAAGTCCCTGCGCAATCGCTTCTTCTTTTACCAGCGCTTTTGCCTCAGAAGCCAGACCATACGCCTCTTCCCAATTTACATCATTTCGAAAAATACCCTCAACAGAGAAGGTTTGGACTTTGTCAAAATCTAGAGATGGATCTTGAATAATTTCCGCCCTAGGCAGAATGATCTCCATCCTCTTTTCTTCTTCATCTATTTTCACATCATTCAATTCAATATTTTGCAGATCTACCCCCGCTGTTACGGTTCCTGGTACGACGAGAAGCAGCTTCCTTTTGGTCCCAGGGATATTGGTGTTAATTTCTTTCCCAAAGAGCGCATTATCTTCCTTTTCAATAACGGCTTTCACAAATGCCTGTGAAGAAGCAAGTGAAGATAACTCTTGTATTTGTTCTATGAAACTACCCTTTTCCACTTGCTGAGTACTTCCTGCAAAATATCGAAAAGTTCCTATGCCAATGCCACAACCAATTAAAATCGTTATAATCAAAAAGATAACAACCTTAACCTTCCAATTTCTAAAACCTGCTTTTATAAAAGTCCCAAATGAAAGGGAACGATTTTCTGACCCAATCACTGCTGTTCCTGCAGTTTGGTTTTTACCTTCTCTTAATTCATGCCTGATCGCTTCAAGCTGCGCCAGGATTTCATCATCCTTTTTCGACATCTATCTTCCCCCTTCGCACTCGCTGTCCTACTATTATAAAATGAAAAGCCCGTGAGTGGTATTCTTTTAATTAGAAGGATTGTCGGTTTAAGTCGTTTTTAACGCAAAAAAAACTGGCCTGAAAACACTCAAGCCAGCTATGTATTAACCTAATATTCTTTGATAAATGGACCTAGCCTGTGATAAATCCTTTGTTCCATGAATGAGTGCTCTTCCATCTTGAAAAATAACAAGGCGGTTTTCCCCCGTCTCAACAGAGACAAGATAAGGATTTCCCTTAACCTCATATTCCAAGGTCTTTAAGTGTGAAGCTAGTTCATTTAAATTGATTTCTATCTTCTTGGGCGGACGAATCTGAACCGTGTCCCTGCCGCATAGGACGGACGTTTTCATCAGGTTTTCTTTATCGAGATAAGGATACGTTCTTTGTGTTCCACAAGATAAACAGCCCTCATCTTTTACCTTCGACATTTTAATACTGCTATACTGGTTTCTCCACAAATCAAAGCTGACAAAAGAGTTTCTTAACGCATCGTAATCTTCTACCAAGATTTTCAGCGCCTCTGCTGATTGATGGGCAATGACCATTTGTACGGTAGGCGCAATAATTCCAACCGTATCACAAGTCATCCCCTGGATAGGAATGGACTTCAACAAGCAATTGAGACAAGGTGTTTTCCCAGGAATGATTGTAAAACTCATCCCAAAGCTTCCCACACAAGCACCGTAAATCCACGGAACTTCATGCTTTTGCGCGATATCATTGATCGCCATTCTAGTTTCAAAATTATCGGTGGCATCAAGAATCAAATCAACATCCTGAACAAGTTCCTCTAACAGCTCCGGATTCGCATCGCCAACAACCGCTGCAATGTCAACATCAGAATTAATGGCCTTGAGTCTTTTCTCTGCAGCAATGGCTTTTGGAAGCTTCTGTGCGACATCCTCTTCCGTGTAGAGCTGCTGGCGTTGGAGATTGCTGGCTTCCACATAGTCACGGTCGACAATCGTCAGCTTTCCAATCCCTGCGCGCGTCAATATTTCCCCATTACTAGAACCGAGCGCACCAGCTCCAATCATCAACACATGCTTTTTCCTAATTTTCTCCTGCCCATCATGACCAATCGGTGTAAATAACATCTGACGAGAATAACGTTCAAACATTCTAAGCTGTACCTCCTTCGGTACCTGGTACCATAAAAAGACATTGTCCACCTTAGGTGGACATTTTTTTAAATACGTATGGTCATCCGCCGCTCACTGGCGGGATAAAGGCGATTTCGTCTCCTGCCTTGATGATTTCATCATCTGATGAGAATTCTTCGTTTACGGCCGTCATAACGGTATCAAACTTCTGAAACTGATACTTATCTGAAAGGTAAGACTTTACCTCGGCAACTGACTTCCCAGAGACATCAATTCTAATGGATTCTTCACCAACCGTGTCCTTCAAATGAGCAAAAAACAAGATCTTATTCATGTAAATCCTCCTCCTCTGGCTTTCCTGTTGGATAAGCTTTTTTCTCAAGCTGATCGCCAATCCATTCTTCTCCGTCTTCCCAATGTTCTTTCTTCCAAATCGGTACGATTTCTTTGATTCTTTCAATAGCATGACGATTGGCTTCATAAGCATCCGCACGGTGCGGTGTTGATACCGCAATCACAACGGCGACATCCGTAATGTCCAGACGGCCGACTCGGTGTGTAATTGCTACCTTAGCACCTTCCCAGCGTTCCTCTATTTCACGGCCGATTTGTTCTAATTTCTTCACGGCCATTGATTCATAAGCTTCATAGATTAAAAAAAGCGTTTTTTTTCCGTGCGTCAATTCCCGAACTGTCCCAATGAACGTTGTGATCGCGCCGGCTTCACGCTGGACCACTTTATCGATGACAGATTGTACATCAATGGGATCCTTTGATATTTCAAAATTCATGTTGTCACCTCATTAGAAAATGATAGGTTCTGGGTTAGAGACGACAGCATAACCGCCAATTGCCTCTACCCTTTTCTTAAATCCTTCGCTATGTATGATCTTCAGAAGCTTCTGGCCTTGATCACTCTCAAAGAAAGATTTGGTCATTAATAAATCATAATCCTCATCCGCTACAGGAATAAATTCAAGTCCCATTGCCTTCGCAGCTGGATAAATTCCCAGCCCGACTGCTTTTTCATCGCCCTTCACTTCAGCTGCCACACTTAAATGTGAGAACATCTCTCTTTCATAGCCGATGATTTCATCCGGGTTTATAGAATTCTCCTTTAACAATAAATCAAAAAGAATCCGCGTCCCTGCTCCTTTTTGACGATTCACATAAAGGGCCTTCTTTTTCGCAATATCCTCTACGTTCTCAATACCCAGCGGATTGCCCTTTGGAAGCAGCCAGCCTTGTTTTCTTTTTAAAAACGGATAAAGAACTACATCTTGTCCCGCTAAGAATCTATTCACATACGAGCGGTTATATTCCTTTGTCTCAGGATCAAGCAAGTGAATTCCCGCTACATGGGCTTCACCTTTTTTAATTGCCATGATGCCAGCCATGCTTCCGACATGGCTGGAGATGATTTTTGCATCCTTTTGTTCATTTTTCAAAAAAGAAGATAAAATATCGATGGTTAAGTCATGGCTGCCATTAAAGACAACCGCAGACTGAATTTCTTCTAATGGTTTATAGAGTTCTAACTCAACGTATTCACCTTGTTCATACCCAAGGGCATCAGGAGGCACAATTAGCAGCCCATCTGCCCGTGCGAGGGACATCGTCACACCGGCTGCTCTTGTTAACGGGTTAGCAATATATTCCCCATTGACATAACCAATATTCATTCTTAAAAAGTCCTCTGCCCCCATCGTGGAAACGATTCTGCGGCCAAGCTTGACTTTCAATACCGGCCGTTTCGGCTCTGGGATTTCTAAGTAATCACAAATTAATGGTCTGACAAACCATTCAAGGGCAAGATAAGCAGACACCGAATACCCAGGAATGCCGACGATCACCGTATCATTTATCTTTCCAAGTATCGCAGGTTTGCCAGGTCTTGTCGCTACCCCATGCGTAAATACTTCGCCTAATTCCTCAATAATATGAACGGTATAATCCTTCGAACCTGCAGAAGAGCCAGCATTAATGATCACGATATCAGAGGCGGCACTTGCTTCCAAAAGCGCATTTCTAATCTCCTCCGGCTCATCACGAACAATGCTATGTAATAAAGGCTTGCCTCCCCATTCCTCTATGTAGTTTGAGATGACTGTACCGTTAAACTCTATAATCTTGCCTGGCGCAGGATTGTCATCTGCAGATACAAGCTCATTACCAGTTGGAATCACGGTTACGATTGGCTCCTTAAAAACCTTTATTTTTGTCGTTTGCGATCCTAATAAAACACCTGTATCAACAGGGCGGATTTTGTGTCCCTGTCCAAAAAGCATCTCTTCTTGAACAATATCCTCGCCGATCGGGCGAATATGCTGCCAGGGAGATGCTGGTTCGATAATCTCTACAACATCCTCTGACAGTTCTTCCACATTTTCGATCATAATGACGGCATTATAAGGAGATGGTACAGCGTTCCCCGTATCAACATAGATAAAGTCTTCATTTCGTTTTAGCTGAATCGGATTTTGTTCATGGGCCGAGAACGTATTCTCCGCCTTTACGGCAATCCCATCCATCGCAGAGGCATGATAATGCGGCATGGAATTCAGCGCATAAACAGGCTCAGCTGTAATCCGTCCAAGAGCGCCACTGCTGTGGATCCACTCTGTTTTCTTAGTTGGTTTAAAGTGAGAAAGAAGCTCCTCTCTCGCCACTTTCCGTGGTTTATCCTGCAGATAAATTTTTCGTTTATATGCTCTTGCCATTTTTCCCACACACCCTATTGAAATAATATCACTGGTACTGAATCTCCCTTATGAACCCCTTCGCTTTCAGCAGAAATTTCAATCATTCCTTCGCTTTTCACAAGAGTTGAGATTAGACCAGATTTACCAAATATCGGTTCAGCCATCCACTCTCCATCCTCTTCAATAAGCCTCACGCGGACATAATCCGTTCGGCCGGGTGAAGATGGAATATTCTTCGTTACTTTTGCAAAAGCTAGCTTTGCTTGTTTCTGCTGTATGCCTTGCAGGCAATGAAGTACTTCTCTGCCAAATAAATGAAAAATAATCATAGCAGAAGCAGGATGTCCAGGCAGACCAATGACTGGCTTGCCGTTCGCCATTGAAAGGATGGTTGGCTTTCCCGGCTTAACCGATATTCCATGAACATAAACACCTGGTTCTCCCAATGATTCAATGACATCAACGGAGTAGTCCTTTGTACCAACAGAGCTTCCACCAGAAAGAATGAGGCAATCTACCTTCTCGAGCATTTCTCTCATTCTTCTTTCTAGTTCATTACGGTCGTCTTGGACAATGCCGCCGTAAATAAACTCAAGCCCCCAGCTGCTTACTTGAGAGCCGACCACAGCTCCGTTCATATCGCGCACTTCCCCAATGGATAGCTCCTTCGTTTCTAGCGGAACAATTTCATCACCGGAAGACAAGTAACCCACAATTGGTTTTCTAAACACCGTAACATTGGTAATTCCCTGTGAAGCTAATGCGCCAATTTCTTGGGAGCGCAGTCTTGTCCCTTTTGCTAAAAGGATTGTCCCTTCTTTTAGATCTTCTCCAATCGAAATGACATTTTCACCTGGGGCCACTTGCCGATATAGATTTAAAAGGCCGCTAATATCCTCAGCGTGCTCAATCATAATTACGGCATCGCTTCCCTCAGGCAGCATCCCGCCAGTTGGAACATACATGGCTTCTCCACTTTGAAGAGGACGATCCGGTTCTTTCCCCATTTTCACTTCACCGGTCAAGTTTAAAAAACCAGGCATACTTTCAGATGATCCGAACGTATCCTTTGCTTTGACTGCGTACCCATCAACCGTTGAACGCCGGAAGTTTGGTACGTTTTCACGAACAGTAATATCTTCAGCTAAAACGAAATGAAGCGCTTCAAAAAGTGGTTTCGTTATTTTTTCTGTTAATGGAGCAACTTTTTCATTAATTAATTGAAATGTTTCTTCTACCGATTTAACTTGAAAAAATTTCATGATTCACTCTCTCTTTACGACCCTTCGACATATTTTTTGCTTGATGGTATTCTTCTGGATGATTCATATTATAAAAATCAGTACTATTAAAATGATACCCGAGATTTTCCAATTGGGTTTCTGTTAGTATTTTAACATGAATCCTGTCAAAAAAGCTTCTGATACGAAGTTGTTCTCTCTTTAAAGCCTCTTCAATTTCCTCTTGAACATCCTTCCGGTAAGCCGCAAAAAGAGGGTGAAGCTGCCCTTCTATCTCAGGCACAACTGCCTGATATTCTGACAGTTCTTCTAACAGCAGTGTACCAAGTGCCGGTGAAACAAATGGCATATCACAAGCAACAATCAGGTTTCTTTCCGTATCCGATGCTGACAGACCCGCATGGATACCCGCTAAAGGCCCCATTCCTTTATATCGATCCTTTACCATCGGCAATTGTAAAAACTTATAATCCTCAAATGAGTTAGTCACAATGATCATGTTGTTAACATTGTGCCTTAGCTCATCTATAATTCTTTCAATGACCTTTTTGCCGTTTATATCCAACAAGGCTTTGTTGGTCCCCATTCTAGTCGATTTTCCCCCAGCTAGAATGATTCCTGTTGTTTGCATGGGATACACCTCTTTTAGTAGATTAGCTTAATGGACATCTTTTCCTTCTGAAACTCCGTATCCATGTTCCTGTGCAATATAATCAAGATGAATGAACTTGCTGTCTAATAATTGCGGGGCATCCTTTCTAATCAGCTTGCGGGTATCGATTACCTTTGTGTAGCCCTTGCATTCATGACAAACATGAACCTCTGCCCGATCATCTTTTTCAACCCTTAATATTTCAATTTTCCCTGGCTCCTCACAGCCGCAATGAGCACAGCTGATTTTCTTTTCTTCCCAAGAGTAAGAACAGCGCGGGCAAGTTATTTCTTTCTTTCCTGTTTTGCTAATCACCGCTAACCGAGATGGTTCCCCACAGGCAGGACAGCCATGGTGAGCTTTTGCTTCTTTCAGAATTTCATTTAATTCTGCTGCTGCTTTTTGTAAAAAAGGTCTTACCCCATGCTCTGCAGCAAACATAGGAAGCCAATCCTTCACATTTGCGTTTTTAGCAAACTCCTCAAAAAATAAATGATTAACAGCAATTCCTTCTTGGAACCATTGTCCCAATACGTCCATAGTTAATACTTCTTTTAGCTTTGCAATATCTCCTGCTAAACCTGGCTGATTTTCTTCTAAGAGTGTGAACAGCTCTAGAATAAATCCTTGATAGTCACTTAGATCAACTTGCAGCTGAATTTGAGGGATGATCGGAAAAACATCCACTTTTGAATACTCTTCCTCATTTGTTAATGTCTGATTCTCAAGAGTGTCTCTCCATTTCTCACTTAATGCTTGTATTTGCTCTTCTTGCTCTAAGTATTGTTTATTTAAAACTGACATTATGGTTCACCTCATCATTTTTAATTCATGTAAATAGAGGAAAAGCTACCCACGGGAGGCGGGGTAGCACTTTCCTTTTTTACTATAGTGTTTGTCAAAACGTAAGCCATTATCTTCTTATGCATGCTTTTTCTTGTTTTCTTCCTTCACTTCATCGTACCAGCGTCCATGATGGTCTTTCGCATACTCTTCTGTAACATCCCCTTTGAAAATCCCTCTTAATGAAGGCTTTGCAAGGGCAATCGACATATAGATATGACCAACAACAACAGCTGCAGCCAGACCAAGTCCAATGTTATGAATAGGATATGCCCACATCACGACCCCTTGACTGAAGTTTTGCGGAAACCACATAACTAGTCCTGAAAAGATCAGCATCAGTGTCGTAAAAATCATTAACCAAGAGTTTGCTTTTTCTCCAGCATTGAAGAAGTCCTGCTTCGGAACCTTTGCTTTACGTCCAAAAAACTCCTTTGGAAACTCTTTAAAGAATTGAATATCATGCTTTTTCCATGAAAAAATATTCTTCATCCAGTTCTTAAAGCCTTTTAAGTCTAAGAGAATCATAATTGGCAGCGGCAGCATGAAGGCAACTGCTGCAATTCGGTGGACGAGACGTGCACCTGCCGGACCTCCAAATACTGGATAAAGCCAATCAAAGAACTCCGTATACATTGGAAGGGCAGAAATATAAAGGACAAAAAATGCAGCGGCATTCACCCAGTGAGAAATAATAAAGCCTTTATTAAAACGTTTAATCGTTTTTTGCTTATTCTTATTACTCATGGTCTTGCCCTCCTTCATGGCCGCCTTTTTCCTTATTGATTGCTGTTGAAATCACCGCACCAACTACCGCCATTGTGGTAACACCAAATAATGCTTTTCCAAGTGGCTGTGCATAGTCTTTCCACACGATTTGTGATAATGGAACCTTTGGATTTTCTGGAAGTCCATATACAGATGGTTTGTCTGCTAATAGATAGACAGAAGTTGTTCCTTTGATTCCCTGCGGATTATAGATATTCGCATTCGGGAAACGTTCCTTAACGACAGCTAGGCGCTTTTCAGCTTCAGCTAATACTGTATCTTTTTCATCATAAATTAAGCAATCCGTATGACAAGCCGTTACACAAGCCGGCTTTAAGCCTTCCTCTAAACGACTTGTACATAAATCACATTTTTGTGCTTTTCGATATTCTTTCCCATATTTATCCTTATATGTTGCTAACTCAACAACATCAAAAGTACAGCCTTGAACGCAATATCCACAGCCCACACACTTATCAGCATCGATCACGACTGATCCAAACTTTGTATGGCTGATGGCATCCTCCGGACAAGCCTTTTCACAAGCCGCTTCGACACAGTGAAGGCAAGATTGATGTCTGAAAAGCCATTCAAAGTTACCATCAGATCTTTGATGTTCATTAAAAGTTAGAACATTCCACGTGTTCGCCGTAACCTTTTCATGTGATTGGTATGATCCAGAGAAATCTTGCGGCTCTTCTGGAAGGTCATTCCAGTTCTTACATGCTACCATACAAGCTCGACATCCATCACATTTGGTTACATCTACAAACTTAATATAATCTGCCATCTATTACGCCCTCCTTACATCGCATAGAAATGCTTTGTATTCTGGTATTGATGAGTTTGCATCTCCGATATGCGGTGTTAAGTGGTTGGCTGTTGCGCCTATTGCAATTCCTTTATAACCGAAATGCCATGGCATACCGATTTGATGAACGGTCTTATCCTTCAACTTATATGGTTTGAATCGTTTTGTAACCATAGCATATGCTTCAATTTCACCGCGTGCTGATGAAACGAAAATTTTATCTTTGTTTTTGATGCCTTTTTCTTTCGCTAACTCTTCACTAATCTCTACAAACATATGCGGCACTAGCTCTGCAAGTCCTGGAAGACTTCTCGTCATTGCTCCAGATTGCCAGTGTTCTGAAAGGCGGTAAGTCGTTGCGACAATCGGATACTTCGAAACATCCCCTTGAGGGTTCATTTCCTTTTCACCGAACTGAACAGCTGGATTGAACTGGACACTCGAGAACGAGTTCAACATCGGATTTTCAAATGGCTCATAATGTTCTGGAAGTGGTCCTTCATTTAATCCGGTAGAATAAATGGCACCCTTTCCTCCTGCAATCATGATAAAAGGATCTTTAAAGGTCGGGTCATCAGGTCCTTTTGTCACCACGAAGTCCGGAACATCATGTCCCATCCATTTGCCTTCTAGTGCATTCCATTCGATTCCAACACGATCCTTGCTCCATGCTTTACCATTTAAGTCAGCACTTGCACGGTTGTAAAGAATCCGGCGGTTTGCAGGCCATGCGTATGACCAATTCAAGAAATTGCTCATGCCTTCGTTCGTACTGTCACGACGTTTTGATAGATTGCCTTCTTCTGGATAAAAACCGCAATAAATCCAGTTTCCACTGCATGTTGAACCGTCATCCTTTAAATCTCCAAAGCCTTTAACCTGCTTTTTCGTCTTCATGTCGTAGCCATTAATTTCACGGCAGACAAGATCGATATCCGGATGATCATGTTCACCATAATCCCAAGTCATTGCCTTCATTGGAAGGTCTGCAGGGTTTGAACTATTTTTATAGTAATCTTTTAATTTACGTGCCAGCATATGAACAATCTCTAAGTCTGCTTTAGATTCCCCTTTTGGCTTAATAGCCTGCCAGCGATATTGCATCCAGCGTCCTGAGTTTGTAACGGACCCTTCTTTTTCAAAAGAAGCACATGCTGGAAGGAAAATAACTTCAGTCTGAATGGAGGCAGGATCAGCTCCCGCTTCTTTTTGCCAGAATGATGATGTTTCAGTTTCAAATAAATCTACTGCCACCATCCATTTTAAGTTGCTAAGTGACTCTTTTTCCTGACGCGCATTCGGACCGCCGACAGCAGGGTTTGATCCGAATAGAAGCAATCCTTCCAGCTCTCCGCGATACATAGCATCAAACAATCTCATAAACGAGTAGTTTTTGCCTGCAGAAAGCTTTGGAATGTAGTGATAGCCAAATTCATTTTCTTTTGTCGCGTTATCTCCATAGAACGACTTCAGCATGCTTGTATAGAACTTTGGTGTGTTTACCCAATATCCCGCTTTAGGGGTAATTCGATCAAGGAAACCTTGATAAGTTGAATCTACCTCTGTCGCTTCTGGCGTTTTCATATATCCAGTTACATTGTTGTACAGAAGTCCGAAGTCTGTTGAACCTTGTACGTTTGATTCTCCGCGAAGTGCGTTAACACCGCCGCCTTGGATTCCAATATTCCCTAAAAGTAATTGAAGAATAGCGTATGAACGAATGTTTTGCGTACCAACTGTATGCTGTGTGGTACCCATCGCATATAGAATCGTACCTGCTTTTCCTACTTCTCCTGTTGAACCGTATGTTTTACAGATATCTAAATACATTTTCTTATCTGTACCTGTTACACCTACAACCGTGTCAACGTCATAGCGGGAAAAATGCTTTTTCATTAGCTGGAATACACAATTTGGATCCTTTAATGTTGGGTCTGTTAGGACTTTTCCATCCTCATCCGTTTTGAAAGCCCACTTTGTTTTGTCATAGCTTCTTTTTCCCTCATCGTAGCCGCTGAACATTCCATCCTCAAATGAATAGGTATCAGTAACTAAATAAGCTGCGTTTGTATAATTTGCAACATACTCTTTGTGGTAAAGTTCATTCTCTAATACATAGTTGATCATCCCGCCGATGAACGCGATGTCGGTTCCAGAACGAAGCTGTCCGTACATATCAGCCATCTGAGATGTTCTTGTATAACGCGGGTCAACCGAAATCAATTTCCCGCCATTTTCTTTTGCTTTTGTAATCCATCTAAAACTAATCGGATGATTTTCAGCTGGGTTTGCACCAATTATCATTAAAACGTTGGCATGCTGAAGATCGTTCCAGTGATTTGTCATTGCTCCACGACCGAATGTTGGTGCCAGACCGGCAACCGTTGAACTGTGTCATATTCGGGCCTGGTGTTCTATATATGTTAATCCTAATCCTGCACGGAATAATTTCTGCAGCAGGTGGCATTCTTCATTATCAAGTGCTGCTCCGCCTAGATATGCAATTGAATCAGTGCGATTCACTGTAATTCCATTCTCTTTTTGGATAAAAGTCCGGTCTCTTGTTTCGATAATGTTTTTTGCCACTTTATCGAGTGCAAAGTCCCAATCGACTTCTTCCCATTTATCGCTTCCCGGAGCACGGTATCTTGGCTTTGTTACACGCTTTTCAGATGTATAAACCTGACGGACCGTTGTTCCTTTACTGCATAGCTTTCCTTCATTAATTGGATGATCTGGATCACCCTCTGTATAAACAACATCATCTTCTGTAGAATAAACTAAAATGCCGCAGCCTACTGCACAATATGGACAAATGGTCGGCGTTGGCTTTAGCTTCGCAATTTTAAAATCACTTGATTCCGCTCTAGCTTTTTTCTCATCAAAACCAAGCTCAACAACTGCTAATGTAGCTGCAACGGCACCAGATAGCTTCAAAAACTGTCTTCTGGTCACATTCATTTCCATTGCTCTTCCCCCTCATGCTAGTTTCTTAAACTATAAAAACTTTATTTGAAAATCCTAAAAAGTTAGGATGATCCCCCAATAACTCCTGCTCTTTCATCTAAGTCGTTAATGACGCGGCCAAATGAGGTATATTGTATTGCCATTTTCCCTCTCAAATAGCCAACGACTTCAATATTCAAATACTTTGCAAGTTGAATAGCTTGTTTAGTTGCGGCTGTTCTTGACCCAATGACAGCAAACCCAAATTTAGCAGCTTTCGAGAGCATCTCATAGGATATCCTCCCGGTTGTAATCAGTAATAAAGAACCCGGGTCAAGCTGATTTCGGACAGCATGTCCAATGATCTTATCAACTGCATTATGACGCCCAATATCCTCCCTAACGGTGATATCGCCTTTTTCGTTAACGATGCAAGCGCCATGCATTCCTCCTGTTTCCAGATAGAATGGAGAGTTTTTGGCAAACTCACTGCGTTTCTTCAACACATAACTTAATGGGTATACTTTTTTGCCTTTAACTTTATTAAAAGTCTTCACATCAGTCATCGAAAAGAAAGTAACACCTCTTCCGCATCCTGCTGTGTAGTGCTTCTTCTTAGAAAACATTTTCTCGCTGTCGAAATTGGCTAATTCCACTTGAATAACTCCAGAGTCTTCATTAATGAAAACCCTTTCAATATCATTAACCCCCGAGATCATTCCTTCAGAAAATAAATATCCATAAACCCAATCCTCTAAATCACTCTTTGTCAGCTGAAAAACAGCCACTTCAAAATCGTTCACTACAAGGGTGATTGGATATTCATCTGGACAGCCTTTTCTATTGTTCATTTCCCCACCTCATTTAGCAAACAATTATTCTGACCTTCCTATTTTAAGAAAGTTATCTATTATTCTCTGCGACAAAAATCACAAAATAAAAATTTCCGGTTCTTAAAAGGATGTAATTGTTTGCGTTTCACTAAATAAAGTACTTAAAAATGCTGAAATATATATTTTTCTTGAAAAGTAAACAATGACATAAACGTTCAAGATTATTGATTTTTAGATAACCCTATAGCTCATGCTATAACTTCCCTTTATTGCTGACTGTGATGTTTGTCACGAATCAATGCTGTTAAATTCGATTAAAGAAATATTGTAATAAAGTGTTCAAAATTCACTATTTTTCTTAATAACGGAAACAACTATATTAATTGACAAGTTAATTTATTTTCTTAATATAAATAAACTGACATGGTCAAATTAATAATAACTGACCTTTTACCAGGTCCACATTTTACTATAAAATGGAACCAAAACTTCTAGGGGGATTAAACTCTATGACAATGAAAAAAGTTCTAACCATCGCCGGTTCTGATACGAGTGGCGGAGCAGGCATCCAAGCTGACTTGAAAACATTCCAAGAGCTTGGTGTATACGGAATGACCGCTTTAACCGTAATTGCAACAATGGACCCTAAAAATAATTGGCATCATAATGTATTCCCTATTTCTCTTGAAGCGCTTGATGCACAATTAGAAACCATCCTCTCTGTTAACATTGATGCAATGAAAACAGGTATGCTGGGTTCTGTAGAAGTGATCGAGCGTGCGGCAAAAGTAATTGATGAAAACAACTTTGACCGAGTAGTAATTGACCCTGTTATGGTTTGTAAAGGAGAAGATGAGGTCCTTCATCCTGAAACAGCAGATGCTCTTCGCGAAGTGTTAACACCAAGAGCATTAGTGGTGACACCAAACCTTTTTGAAGCATCTCAACTTGGACAAACGGCTCCTATCCGCACAATCGATGATATGAAAGCAGCAGCTGAAAAAATTCATGCTAAAGGTGCTAAAAATGTATTGATTAAAGGCGGAAGCAAGCTTGATCATGAAAAAGCTGTGGATCTTTTATTTGATGGAAAAGAGTTCACACTTTTCGAAAGTGAGCGCATTGATACACCTTATGTTCACGGTGCAGGCTGCACATACTCTTCTGCCATTACAGCAGAATTAGCTAAAGGAAAGTCAGTTAAGGAAGCTGTAGAAACAGCGAAAGCGTTCGTAACAGCTGGAATTCGCCACGGCTTTAAATTGAATCAGTATGTTGGACCAACCATGCACGGTGCTTACAAATTATTCGGTGCAACAGAAGGTCAAACAGTAAAATAATAATTTCAGAAAAACAGAGTCTAGACAGGCTCTGTTTCTTTTTGAAGGAATTTTTACCTATATAGGAACAACCTTTTCGCTTTTTGCAGGTAATTTTAGTAAGATAAAAATATCTTTTTTAGTGTTTTTCAAATGTAAAAACAGAATAAGGAGGCATTGATTATGGAACCAGTAATACCAGAAAAGGTTCAAGCAGAGTTAGATCGATTTGCGAATCAAGATGTGTTCCTTCATCTCGAAACAACCAATGGAGCTTACGCCGCCCATAAGGATCAGTCTTTTTTCAATTCGGGTGCCTATATCCGCAACGCACTCATCCAATATGAGCTTGGGAAAGTTACAGGGATTGGACCTTACCGAATCGGTCTGAAATTAAATATTGGCTGGGTATATGCTGAAGGAATTACTCATTTTGAAGTAGATGACCAGGAACGGCTGCTTTTAGCAGGACATGACTACCAAGGAAAACTTGCTGTCGCCCTGCAAATTAGCAAAACTCCGTTTTAATTAAGAAAGGAGATGGACATAATGGAAAAAGAACGACAATTATTAGTTGTCTTCCCCCATCCCGATGATGAAGCTTTTGGTGTTTCAGGAACAATTGCGACACATATTAACAATGGGACACCCGTTACATATGCATGCCTGACATTAGGAGAAATGGGTCGAAACATGGGTGATCCCCCTTTCTGCAACAGGGAGACTCTTCCATTGATCCGCAAACAGGAGCTTCAAGATTCTGCAAATATTATTGGGATTAAAGACTTAAGAATGTTAGGTTATCGGGACAAAACGATCGAATTTGAAGATGAAGAAAAGTTAATCAATCATATGGGTTCCCTAATAGATGAGCTGAATCCGTCCCTCATCATTAGCTTTTACCCAGGTTACGCCGTTCACCCAGACCATGATGCAACTGGAAGAGCTGTCGTGAAAGCGGTAGAACGCCTTCCCAAGGAAAAACGCCCGAAACTCCATTTAGTGGCTTTTTCAAATAATTGCATTGATGAGCTCGGTGAACCTGATATCCGGCATGATGTTAGTGCTGTAATGGATACGAAAATTGCAGCAATTAAAGCACACCGTTCGCAAACACAGCTCATGGCAACAGAAATGGAAGAAAAGCTGAAAGTAAATGATCCAGATATGATTGCTTGGCTGCAAAATGAACGCTTTTGGACGTACAGTATTAAAAATTAGTAAAAAGGAGGAAGAACTTGAAAAAACAGATATTTCTTTTCATCATGATTTTAATGGTTCTTTCAATCATTACTGGTTGTTCACCAAAAGAAGCGTCAATTGAAAATGTTAGCAGAGAGAAAGCAAAGGAACTTATCGAAACAGAAGAAGTGGCGGTCATTGATGTCAGGACACAGGAAGAATACAACAATGGACATATTCCAGGGGCCCATCTGCTGCCTCTTGATCAATTGGAGTCACAGCTTGATGATTTAAACAAGGACCAGCCATACTTAATTGTATGCGAAACTGGAAATCGCTCCTTACAGGCAAGCAAGCAGCTTCTCGATAACGGCTTTAATCATATTTATAATATGGAAAACGGCATGAATGCCTGGAGTTATGAAATTGAAAGATAAGTACACAAGTAAGTCCACCTGTTTTAGCAGGCGGACTTTTTTTTATGAAAGAAGCTTTTCAAGGACTTGGGTTCACTTTTGAAGTGCAAGTGAAAAAGAAGGTTAAATCTCTTACGAAAAGTCCGGTGATTTTTATAGAAAAATAGGCGGAGAATTTCCCGCTAATGATTAGAGGAGAGGCTGAATTAGCAGATATAAGCGGAAAAATTTCCCTTTATCCGCTCTCATTAAGGCAAAATACAAAGATTTGGCTCTTATAAAGGGAAAAACTCCCCTTATAATTTAGGAAATATGGGTATTTCCCAACATAAGTGGAATTTTTCCCTTTATTTTTTTAAACACCCGATACACTTGTTTGCACCATTAAAAAGAAACCCCATTTCAGGAGTTCTAAATTTTTTTATGGGTTACGCCGCAAAATCGGCACCAATCTAATATGATAATATGCTTTTCCTTGATCTCGATAAGACCATCTTTTTTTAATTTTGAAAATACCCTGCTGACACTTTCTCTCGAAGTTCCAACCAGTGTAGAAAATTCTTGTACAGTGAGCGGGAGTTCAATAAACATTTGATTACAGCGGTTGGCCCCAAACCTTTCTGCCAATCTTTCTAGTGTCTTCATCGTCTTAGTATAGACATCTAATAAAGCAATATCTCTCATAATGGAAGTCATATCTCTAAGAGAATCGCTCATATAGCGGATCATTTGCACGGCTAATTCTGGAGAAAGCAAAAGCTCTTGTTCAAGATCGGCTGTGTTTAAAAAGTAGACCTCCCCTTCCTTAATCATCGTGCCTGTTGCAGGATAGGTTTCTCCATTATTAAACAAACAAGCCTCAGCAAAAATTTCGCCTTTCTTTTTAATGCATACAATTAACTCATTTCCATGTTCATCCTGTTTTGTCAACTTTACAATTCCTGAGTGAACAAAGAATACTCCTTTTGCCATTTCGAATTCAGACATAATTTTTTCACTTTTTCTAAAGCTCATTTTTCGGATCCGTTTATCAATGAGTTGAATCGACTGTCGAGGCAAATTCCGAAAAACTTCAATCTTTCCCAAAAACTCTTCAATATGTGCTTGAGAACCGTCAAAATTTGATTCAGCCATTTCCATTCCCAATTCCCCACCTCCGTTTTTGACAGACTTATGTCTAACTTCATTTTATCGAAGCGCTTTCGTTTAGAATGTGACTTACCTCACATTTCTGCCAACTCCTTCGCTCAAAAGCGACCTAAATAACTCTGACTTCACAAAACCTTCAAAATAACCCTCTTTTTTTGTGAAAAAGATCACACTGTTAATCCCTTTTAAAAGTTAGCATGTAAATGTACTAACAAACGTGAACCATTTAGGAGGGAAAACAGTTTTGAAAAAGCCAATTATTCAATTCATTATTAGTGCTGTAATTGGTCTTGGAATCGGTTACTTGGCATTTGACGTCATTGCGGCGGGCAATAGCAGCGAAACTGAAGTTGCTTCGACTAGTAACCAAACAACCGAAACAACTGCTGACACAAATAAAGAAGAACAACCTGCAGAGGCAGCTGAAACTGCTACCGCATCTGGTGAAGAAAGCATTCTTCAATCTAAAGGATGTATCGGCTGCCACTCTGTCGAAGGGTTAAACCTCACTGGCGGAGCAACAGGTCCAGATTTATCACAAGCTTTCAATAACGTAGAAGGAAAACACGGCAAGCCTTTAGATGCATTCTTAAAGGAACCAACATCTGCTGTTATGTCAACAGTTATTAGCGGAAGCCCGCTGACTGATGACGAAATCACTCAAATCGTGGACGAGTTAAAAAAGGCTTCGGAATAAGAAATGCGGAAACGCCTTGTCCACCCCCGACAAGCACAAGACGATCCTCACGGAAAGGCGTTCTTTCCTTTCTGGGAGGAACAGCTTGTGACCTCGAGGGGGTAGGCGTTGGAGCTAGACAGCTTTCCAGCTTCCAAGCTGTCCTCTATAAATTTAATTATCTAAGGATGGTGTTAACTTATGAAAAAATGGGTACCTGCAGTATCTGGTTTGGCTGCTGGAGTGTTAGCAGCAACCGTCTTCTTTGCTGATTTTTCACCAGGTCCAAAAAGTGAAGCAGCAAATGAAGTAAATTCAAATAAAACAAATGCTGAAAAGGTCTATGTACCTTTTGGCGAAAAAGACGAATACTATTTGATGGCATCTGGCGGACACTCTGGACAAATGTTCATTTACGGAGTTCCATCGATGCGCCATATCCGTACTGTTCCAGTTTTCTCTCCAGATTCAGCAACAGGATATGGATTTGATGAACATACAAAAGAACTAATGGGTAAGTATAACTGGGGAGATCTTCATCACCCAGCCCTTTCAGAGACAAACGGTGACTATGACGGTAAATACCTATTCGCAACAGACGTAGGTAACAGCCGTGCAGCAGTTATGAACTTAGAAACATTTACAACAAGAGATATTATTGATGTACCTAATACGAGCGGCCCTCACTGTGCTGCCTTTGTTACAGAAAATACAGAGTACATGTTCTTGCCGACGCGCTTCGCTGTACCAATCGGCAGTGAATACGCTTCCTTAGATGAATATAGCGAAACATATCGTGGAGTTATGTCAGCTGTTACATTTGACGAAGAAAATGAAAAGTTAAATATTGCTTACCAAGTAGCATTACCACCATGGTCTTATGACCTTTCAGATGCAGGTAAGAAGATGTCTGCTGATTGGGCTGTTATGACAACTTACAATACCGAAGAAGCAACAACTAACTTAGAAATCAATGCTTCTCAAGCAGACCGTGATTATATTGTTCTTTTCAACTGGAAAGAACTTGAGCAAAAAATTGCCGATGGTGATTATGATGAAGTCACTGGACAAAAAATGATCTTCCCTGAAAAGCATAAAGGCGGAATTTATTTAGTACCAGTAGCAAAATCTCCACACGGTGTTGACGTAACTCCAGATGGAGAACACTTTATTGCATCAGGTAAGCTTGCTCCAGCAATGACTGTGTTCTCATTTGAAAAAGCATTCGCAGCTATCGAAGCTGGTGAATTTGAAGGCGAACGCAACGGGATTCCAATCCTTAACTATGAATCTGTAATGGAAAGAGAAGTTAACCCTGAAAATGCCCTTGGACCACTTCACACCCAATTTGATGACAAAGGAATGGCTTACACTACAATGTTCATTTCTTCTGAAATCGTAAAATGGGATCCAAGCACTGGTGAAACATTAGATCGTGTTCCTGTTCAATATTCTCCTGGACACTCAGTTGCAGCTGAAGGAGATACAGTAGCACCAGACGGAAAATATATTATTGCACTTAACAAAATTGCAAAAGACAGCTATTTATCTGTAGGACCTTCTCATCCAGAGTCAATGCAGTTAATTGATTTAACAGGTGAGAAAATGGAAGTTATCCAATCTGCTCCTGTTAACCCAGAACCACACTATGCACAAATGATTAAAGCGGATAAGATTAACACTATTTCAATTTATGACAAAGACGAAAGCAATCCTTATGCTGTTTACAGCCAAGATCAAACAAGAATCGAACGTAACGGAAATGAAGTTCATGTTTACGGAATTGCAATGCGTTCAAAATTCATTTTTGATGCTAAGGCTGAAAGACCAGATGTAATCGAAGTCAATGAAGGTGATAAAGTATTCTTGCACTTGACTAACATCGACTTTGACCAAGACATCACTCACGGATTTGCTATTAACCAATACGACTTAAATATTGAAGTGCAGCCAGGACAAACAAACACAATTGAATTTACAGCTGATAAAGCCGGTACCTTCCCGCTTTACTGTACAAACTTCTGTTCAGCACTTCACCAAGAAATGACAGGATACTTCTTAGTTAAGCCAAAACAATAATTAAATAAGGGAAAGGGTATCATTCAACAATGATGCCCTCCCTGCTTTTAATAAAAAAAGAAAGAAGATGTTTACATTGAATGGAAAACGACTTTCTATCTTTTCAAGTATTGCGATTGTGATATCCGCATTACTTATTATATTTTCACTTTTCTTCCCATGGTGGAGAATGGAATTTTTCGCTCCTCAATATCCTGAAGGACTCAACATTATTGTTTACCCAGATAAGCTTGAAGGAGAACTTGATCAAATTAATGCCTTGAATCATTATATCGGAATGCAAACCTTTAGCGAGGAAAACTTCCCAGAGCTGCAGTACTTAAATTATCTCATCATTGGACTAGCGGCTATCGTACTAATTGGAGCATTTGTCCGAAAGAAAAGTTATCTCTACTTTGTTATTAGTTTATTTATCATCGGAGGCGCAGTAGGAGTTTGGGATTTAAGACATGCCCTTGCTTACTTCGGCACTAACTTAGATCCGATGGCACCTATTGATATGGAACCCTTTGTTCCACCAATTATTGGAGAAAATATTATCGCAAACTTTACAACATACAGCCTTCTTGGCACAGGAACTTATTTTGTCATTGCAGCATTTATTTTGCTTTTAATTCCTTTATGGAAGGAACGAAAACAATGAAAAAACATTTGCTCTTTCTCTTCATGTTGTTATTGATCGCTGCCCTCAATCCAAATAAAAGTATTGCTTCTGAGAATCTGCAGGCAATGATTGATTCACTTGATGGGGGGGCAGTGTTAGAACTTGAAAATAAGACATATGAAGGAAATATCGTCATTGATAAATCCATTGAGATTATCGGAAAAGAAAACACCGTGATTCAAGGAGATCGAACGGGTAATGTGATATCCGTTCGGGCCCCCCACGTTAAAATAAGAAATTTAATCGTTACAAATAGCAGTTTAAACCGAAACAGTTCAGAAGAATATGCAGCAATCAAGATCCATACTGATCATAATTTAATCGACAGTGTAACCATTAAACACTCTTTTCACGGTATTTATCTTAGCCAAGCCCATCACAATACCGTCCAAAACAGCGATATCACCGGCCTTGGAAAAGGACAAATTGCTAACCAAGGAAACGGATTACATGTCTATTATGCGAACAATAATATATTGAAAAATAATAAAGTCAGAAGTACAAGAGATGGAATGTTCTTCGATTATGCAAATGGCAATGAGATCTTGGGGAACGAGATCAGCGAAACTCGTTATGGCCTTCATTTTATGTATTCAAATGAAAACTATTTTAACGGGAATACTTTTACCTTTAATACAGGCGGCGCGGCGATCATGCAGTCAAATGGCAACAAGCTTAGCAACAATGAATTTATCTTTAACTATGGCCATAAGTCATTTGGATTACTGCTGCTCTCTTCTAATCAGACGCTTGTAGAAAATAATACATTCTTTCTAAACCAGCGCGGTTTATATATCGACCAAGCTACAAACAATTCATTTAAAGGAAACTCCATTATCAAGAACCAAATTGGGATTGAAATTTGGGCAAGTTCGAATGATCAAGTTTTTACATTAAATGAAATTGATGAAAATACGATACCAGTTGCTGCACTGGGTGGTAGCAGCAGAAATCAATGGAGCAAAGATCAACAGGGAAACCATTGGGGAACCTCCTTCCCTGTCATTGACCTTAATCAAGATGGCATCGGGGATGAAAAGATTTCCTATCAATCTTCACTATATGAATTAATTGAAGATCAAGAATTGACTTACCTATTCTTAAAAAGCCCAGCAATCGCTGTATATGAAAAAATGAATCAATTTTTCCATAATCAAAAAACGATGTTTGAAGATGAACATCCTCTTGTAAAGGATGATGCTCAAGTTAACTACAATTGGATTTGGCTTACGATCGTTGGCCTTATTATCATCGCCGTTATCTTACAAAAAGGGAGACATTCATTATGCATTACATTTGGAAGGAATGGAAAGAAAACTTAAAAGGTAAAGGGTTATGGCTATCATTTTCCATTATTGTCATCGTTTCAATAGCTCTGCTCTTCCGTACGACAGCTCTTTCCATTGATCAAGGCTTTTATGTTCTCCTGATAAACTTGTTTGATGCATTTGTTTATTTTATTCCGATTCTATGTTTATTTTTAGGAGCATTCGCCCTTTTTCAAGAAAAAGAGCAAAAAACATTAATTATGCTTTTAACTAGAAGCGATGACTTTAAAAGCTTCTTATTTAAGAAAAGTATATCTGTTCAATCAGTTATTTTAGGTCCTATTATAGCCTGGTTTTTAATTTACTTTTTATTTGTAAAATTTTTCTTTGTAACCGACGGAGCAAGTTTTGCGGCATTTTTGCTTTCCTTAATCTGTATGATCTTAATTTTTACACAGCTGGGAATTTTAATTGGGAGCATTAGTACATCAAGAATGCAAATCGTCGGATTTACAGTAGCAGTTTGGTTTTACTTTTTCTTTATTCATGATTTCATTCTGCTCTCCATCTTACCGGGTATCACGTATGAGAATGTAAAGCTATTTTCATTTATTTATTTCCTAAACCCATTACAGGGTGCAAGAATGTATCTTGAATCGTCGCTGGGAGTATTCTCCTTTGACCATATGTCCAAACTGCTCCAAAACTTTATGTGGATGAAACCAATTCTGTTTTTAATCGGAAACTTAGTTCTCTTAGCCGTCATTTCCTTTGGAGCAGCAGCTGCCTTTCACCGTAAGGAGGTATCAGAATGATTGAAGTTCAAAATCTCCATCAATCTTTCGGAAAAAAACTTGTATTAGATGATGTAAATTTGACGATCGAAAAAAATGAAATCTGTGCTTTGGTTGGCAGAAATGGTGCTGGTAAATCAACCTTTATTAATAGCCTGCTCGGAATTCTTCCTGTAAAAAAAGGCAATATCAAAATAAATGGTGCATCCGTTTCTTCTAAACGAAAAAAAGCCAATAATGAAATTTCCTATCTCCCCGAGAAGTTTAGACTTTATCCGCTTTTAACCGGGATGGAAAATATGGTTTTCT
Source organism: Robertmurraya dakarensis (assembly GCF_900156875.1). Classification (GTDB taxonomy): domain Bacteria; phylum Bacillota; class Bacilli; order Bacillales; family Cytobacillaceae; genus Robertmurraya; species Robertmurraya dakarensis. The sequence continues at coordinate 3,483,460 of NZ_LT707409.1, forward strand.
TTGCGAAGGCCGTTTCAAAGGATTTAGACGAAACACGAATTGAAAGAATACTAAAATCAGTGAACCTCTGGGAAGATCGCGATCATCCCATTAACGGCTACTCTAAAGGGATGCTGCAAAGACTCGGTCTAGCTGTAACACTATACCAGGATTCAACTATCCTCGTATTGGACGAACCAACGAGCGGGCTTGATCCTATCGGGAGGAAGGAAATTCTTGATGCACTTAAGAAGTTAGAGAACAAAACGATCCTTCTCTCTTCTCATCATCTTGATGAAATAAAACAACTTTGCACACATGTTGCCTTTCTAGAGGAACGAAAAATCACGAAATATACAGTTGAAGATTTTCTACAAACTCAAAAACTAGGAGAGAATGAAAATGGAAAAAGTTCTTATTAGTCTAGGCTTAATTCTCCTAATCATGCTTGCAGGCTGCAGTTCAGGCAGTGATTTAGAGGTACAAGTTGAAAAAGATATCTACTTCAATCAAGATAAAGAATCGGCTTTTGCTATCAAAGCAACAGATACAGATGGTCCTGTCGAAGGTCTAGATATTAATGCTGAGTTTGCGATGACCAATATGGATCATGGTACGTATGAAGTCACTTTCACAGATGCCGGAGAAGGTATTTACACAGCCAATGTCGGTCTGCCCATGTCAGGTGAATGGGAAATTGTTTTTACAATTGAACAGGATGGGAAAGAGATTGAAAAGGTCATCCAATATGAGGTATCTGAAGCAAATGGTGTTGCAAAGGTGAATGGTGAATGGATTACAAATGATGACCTTGAGTTTTACCAATTCATTAATGATCTCCATATCGCAATTGGCCGTGAGAAAGACCAGAAAAATCTTAAAGGCGAGGCATTAAAAGAAGCTGAAGCTTATTGGAAATCTCAAGAGGAAACACTACAAGATCAAAATCAGCTGCTTACCCAGATTATCCGTCTCCGTGCCATGGCTTTACTTGGAGAGGAAAAGGGCCATACTGCCACTGCTGAAGAAGTGGAGGCAGAAATCAATAAAGTTCGTGAACAGTACGGACAATTTGAATCAGCACAAAAGCTGATTGCAGAATATGGTGAAGATAAATTCTGGGACAAGGAGAAGCAGCAATATGAACTGATTGTTCTGTCTCAAAAAGTTCAAAACGATCTTATTAATCAAGTTAAAGAAGAAAATCCTGATGTAAATAACCAAGAAATCATGTACTTAGCTCAAAAACAATATGAAGAACTTCTTGTCTCACAGGTAAATTCATTGGAAATTGAAATCATGTAGAAACCCCATCGCAATTTGATGGGGTTTTCTTTTATTCATTAGAGATATTCGCGTTTGTACATCGCTTTTTCGCGAAAACTAAGGTTTATTCGCGTAAAAAAATTTTTATTCGCGTTCGTCAACGATTTATTAGCGTTTAAGATATTTTATTCGCGATACAACCTTTCATAGGCCCTTGAGCTCAATCCTGTACAGCTTATCATCTTCCCTATCCGGATTCCCGCGGCCGTCGGTGTTATTGCTGACAAAGTAGAGCTGTCCGTCTTCAATGAAGACATCACGAATTCTTCCTAACCCTGATACGACTTCCCGCGTTTCCCTAGTGTCCAAATCAAATTCCCGAACAGCATTTCCTCTTAATGTTGCCACATAAAGCTTTCCGTTATAAAAGGCCATTCCTGAAGGTGCCCAGGTCATATCCGCTCCAGAATGAAAGATCGGTGTTTCCATCAGCTCATGCTGTTGACTTCCTTGAATAGCGGGCCAGCCGTAATTTTGGCCCCTTTTTATTAAATTAATTTCGTCATGTGCAGATGCACCATGCTCGCTGGCATACAAGGTACCATCGTTCGCCCACGTCAGCCCTTGAGGATTTCGATGTCCATAGCTGAATACATAGGAATCTTGAAAAGGATTATCTTCAGGAACGGACCCATCTAAGTTCAACCTGAGGATCTTCCCTCCTAATGATTGGACATCCTGCGCAATTTCCGGATCTGTTGCAGCATCACCCGTTGTAGCATAAAGCTTTTGGTCCGGTCCAATTTTCAAACGGCCACCGTGGTGGTATTGACCACTTGGAATTGAATCAAGCAGCAGTTCTTGTTCCCGCCAAGTATCATTTTCAAGCTTCAACACAACAATCCGATTATGTTGACCTTCATCTTCATATGTATAGTAAGCAAAAGCCTTCTTAGACTCTGTAAAATCAGGTGCTAGCACAAACCCTAGCAGCCCCGCCTCGGCTGCAGTTGATAGGGATTTCTTTAATATAACTTTCTGCCTTACCTGAGTTTCTCCATCAGTTTTCATGATACTTCCTGTTCGTTCACTAATGTAAAAAGTATCATTAACTTTATTAATCGACCACGGGATGTTCAAATTTACAGCAAGTATTTCATAATCCTCAGCTGAAGCAATGACTTCATGGCCCTCCTCCACCTGGTCTTTAACATTCCCCTCATTGCCCGCAGAACAACCTGCCAACAGCAAAACAAACAGCAAGATCCACTTTTTCAAAATCCTACTCCTCCCTATTGAATAGCATCCATAATTGCCTTGGCAACGCCATTCTCATCATTGGTTAATGTGACAAAATCACAGGATGATTTTATCCTATCGTCCGCATTGCCCATTGCCACAGACCTCCCTACACGTTGAAACATCGATAAATCATTATAACTATCGCCAATTGCCATCGTTTCCATAAGGGAAATCCCCTTTTCTTTCACAAAGGCCTCCAACGCCAGTCCTTTCTGGGCATTCATGCCGTTCACTTCAATGTTTTCTTTGCCGGAGGAACTGACAGCAATCCCCTCAATTTCCTTTAATCTTTTCCTAGCACCCTCAAGCTTTTGAAAATCACGGGAAAATGCCAGCAGTTTGTAAAAATGATACTCTTTTTTCTCAAAAATGAAGCTCAAGCTGTCGATTTCCACTATAAATTGCAGCCTTTCATCCAATAGAGCTTTTATCTTTTCTCTTTCTGCAGGTGAATCTAAGGTCTTCAAAACATCTTGAAAGATCGACACCCCTCTTTCAATATCCTCTGTGAACGTCCCTTTGTTTGTGAAAAACTCAGTGTAAAAGTCCAGCTCATGCAGTACTTCATAGACTGCTTGCGCCTTTTCTTTATCCAAAGGATTCACTTTAATAATCTCCTGATGTATCGACCTAATTTCGGCACCATTAACACATATAACTGGACACTTCACCCCAGCATCCTCCAATAAGTAGATGGCTTCTGCAAATGACCGGCCGGTAGCAATAACCACTTCTACACCCTGTTCTTGTGCCTTTTTGATCGCCTCACGATTTTCATCTGAAATTTCATTTGTTCGTCTTAACAGCGTCCCATCCATATCAATGGCTATACACTTTATCATATTGTTTTCACCCTTAGTCCTTTATATATTTGCTGCCCTCACGCACACTTAGATTGGAAAGAGTAGTGCTTTCTATGAATTCCTTGACCGACTTAGGATTCGTTTTCGAATACTCTCTTAATGCCCAGCCAATCGCTTTTTGTATAAAAAACTCTTTGTCTTCAGCGTTTTGTTTTATGTATCGAAAAAGTAACTCTTCATTTGTTTGAGCCTTATATTTTAATTGAAAAAGAATGGCTGACCGCCGCAGCCACAGGTGATTTCCATATGCCCATCCTTCAATGACCTCTGGGATGATCTCAGGATTGTCCGCTGCAATTTTCCCAACAGGCTTAGGAGCGATCACATCGACCGTATCCCACCATGATTTTGTTGTTATTAACTTCTCCATCAGATTAAGATCTTCCTTTTGAAGCTTTTTTAACGATTTTTCAATATAATGCAATGCCGCGTATTGATATTCCCGTTCATCTAACTGCCATAAAGACAACACAAAATGAGGTTGAAATTCCTTTTTTAATATTCCGCTATTCTCATAAAACTCTTTCAACAATTCCTTCCTTTTCGGAGTTTTAATGCCTAAGAATGGAAATTGATCTCTCATATATTTCTGCATCGGACCTGCATTTTCAGGATTGCGGTTATTCGTAAACAAGGTTATTAACGTGTTTAAATCATCCATGTTCTTCTCTCCCTCCACATCAAAACCCATTATTCCCCTTATTCATTTTGTGTTTATTGCTTAGAGTATAAACTAAAAAGTTTTTAAAACATAAAAAGGTTATCCCCCAAAGGATAACCTAAGCATCTTAATCTCTCAGTCTCTGTATTTCAGTCATGATATGACTTTTAAGTTTATTGACGACTTCAAAATCCATTGTGTCTGTATAGACTTGGTTTAACTCGTCTCTTGCCGTTTTAGCTTCAGCAAGATAAGAGGTTGCCGTTTTCATACAGCCTTTATATAGCTTCGATACTTCTTCGATTTTTTCTGCAAAAACCTCATCAGTCCCCGCCTCAATGATATCTCCATATAGATCGAGAATCTCGTCGCCTTCTCTTGATGGAAAATATTCATGCGGCGCTGTGCTATCAAAGATGGCTATGCTCAATTCTCTGACAATCACCATATCAACACTCTCTGGATCAAATCCGCAATGATAAATTTCCACATCAAAGCCACGCGTTCTTCCTGCCTGAGCTATTTTTTTCAACATCGTCGATTTTCCAGACCCAGGTCTGCCTTTGATAAAGTACCGTTTCGAAATATCCTCCGTCAGATTCGGGACGAAATCAACAGCACCTTTTGGAGTAGCAGCTCCTAAAAAACGATGTTTGACAGCAGACATTTTGTTTAAAGAAATGTTTCCATAAAACTCTTTGATCAGCTTTTGCGTCAAAGCATCTGCCTTTTCAAAATCCATGCTATCAATATAAATTTTTTCCCAATCATCATGAACCTTTAGCGCTTCAGCAAATCTACCATATGCCTTCTCCATCCATTGATAGATAATGTCATTGTAATGAATGATTTTATCCTTTTGAAGAATAAGCTTTCCTGTATCCCATCCTTCTCCAAGATTAATGTACTGTTCAATTGCACCAGGTGCTTTTGGTTCAATATTATTTGGCGCAGTGCCATTCACAATCCCAACATTTAAACCGCCGAGAATTTTTACCCCTTCAAGTTTATCAGGGTCAAACGGGGAGTGCATGTACTCAATGTCCATTCCGTTTTCCGCCCAGAACTCTCCAACCTCTTTTATTAACGTCGATTTTCCTGTTCCTGGGCCGCCTTTGAGAATAAAGATCTTATTTAAGTTTTCTAAGCAAGAATCATATAAGCTGAAAAATCCCTTTGAAGTATTGCCGCCTGCAAAATAATGTTTGATCATCCCAGCCACATAAACACATCCTTTTCACCCGTTCATTCGGAATTTTCCTTCCTTCTAATCCTATGCAAACAGGTTTGGTTAGGTGAATGCCTATTTCTGGAATATGTTGGTTACACAGCGTATTAACAATTATTTTTTTACAACGGCCGCTAACTCTGCACCTGTAGCTTCTTGAAGATCTTTAAGCTTTAGTTCCATCTGAACACCTATTTTCCCGCCACTCACGACAATTGAGTCGAGCACTTCTGCACTGCTGTCAATAAAGGTCTGATAGGCCTTCTTCATCCCGACAGGAGAACAACCGCCGCGAATATAACCGGTCCATTTTTGGATATCTTTCACCGGAATCATTTCAATTTTCTTCTCACCAGCCGCTTTGGCTCCTTCTTTTAAATCAAGTTCAGCTTCAACCGGTATCACAAACACGTAGATATTTTTACTGTTTCCTTGTGTAACAAGTGTTTTATAGACCTGTTTCGGGTCCTTCCCAACCTTTTCTGCCACCGATACGCCATCTATTTTTCCATCTTTGACGTCATAGGTAGTCAGTTCATACGGGATTTTTTTAGCATCTAATATTCTCATTGCATTTGTTTTACTAACCTTCACGTTCAAGACCCCTTTCATGATATTTATGATAGCAGTCGAAAAATATAAAGTGAATATTCTGCTCCATAAAAAAGATTGAACCCTTTTAAGATTCAATCACATAAACACGCGCCTCATAAGGCTTCAGAAGCAGTTCGCAACCCTTATCGTGATGGGTAACCTTTAGATTACTTAGCAGTAGATTTTCGGAGGAAAGTTTGAGGTTTATTTCCTGAGTAATAATTTGTTTTGTAGAAAGATTTGTGAGTATCACTGCTTTTTCATTTCCCAAGGTGCGGGTATACGCAAAGATTTGCGGGTGCCGAGGGAGCAGCAGATTATATTCTCCATACGTAAACACATCATACTTCTTCTTTAGAGCGATCATTTTTTTATAAAAAGAGAGGACCGAATTCTCATCTTGGTGCTGTTGTTCAACGTTGATGTCCTTGTAATTGTGATTAACCTTGATCCAAGGCTTTCCTGTTGTGAACCCCGCATTTTCCTCTGCACACCATTGCATTGGGGTACGGCTGTTATCTCGGGAAGAGGCCCAAATGATGTTCATGATTTCTTGATGTTCTAAGCCTTCTTCTTTTTTCGCTCTATACAAATTTTTCGTTGATATGTCATCATAATCCTCGATGCTTGGGAATTGCACATTGGTCATGCCGATTTCCTGTCCTTGGTAAATATAAGGAGTTCCTTGCATGAAAAAGTACATTGCTCCCATCGCTGTCGCACATTCGCGCCAGTATTCCCGATCATTTCCCCATGTCGAGACAACACGGGGCTTATCGTGATTTTCAATAAATAGTGCGTTCCAACCGTCCTTTTCAAGCCCCTTTTGCCAGCGCGACAATACTTTTTTCAATTTCACAATATCGAGTGTGGGACTGACCTCGGCATCCCAAAGGCTCAGATGCTCGAACTGAAAAATCATGTCCATTTTGCCTTCTTTTTCCCCAACCCAAAGCGGCGCTTCATCGATGCTTACACCGTTTGCTTCCCCTACTGTCATGACATCATAGTTTCCATATGTTTCATCTTTGAATTCTTTTAATAATGGGTGAATTCCCTTTTGGTTCATATGCATGTCAAAGGAGGAAACATATTTCTTTCCTTTTGGATTGGGCATATCCGGGAGCCCCGGCCGCTTTTTAATATGGCTGATGGCATCAATTCGAAAGCCATCAATTCCTTTTTCAATCCACCAGTTGACGGTTTCATAAAGGGCGTCTCTGACCTCTTTATTTTCCCAGTTCAAATCAGGCTGTTTTTTTGAAAAAATATGCAGATAATACTGCTCCGTAGTCTGGTCATACTCCCACGCTGATCCGCCAAAAATACTTTCCCAGTTATTCGGTTCCCTGCCATCTTTTCCGTCTCTCCAAATATACCAATCGCGCTTTGGGTTCGTTTTGGAAGACCTTGATTCAATGAACCAAGGGTGTTCATCACTCGTATGATTCAGTACCAGATCGAGGATCAGCTTCATGCTGCGAGAATGAACTTCCTTAAGAAGCTGATCAAAATCCTCCATCGTTCCGAAATCTTTCAGAATGTCTTTATAATCTGATATATCATAGCCATTGTCATCATTCGGCGATTGAAAAATCGGACAAATCCAGATAATATCAATTCCAAGCTCTTGTAAGTAGTCCAATCGCTGAATGATTCCGTTCAGATCACCAATCCCATCGCCATTGGAATCTTGAAAACTGCGGGGATATATTTGATAGGCAACCGCTTCTTTCCACCAAACCCTCTTCATATTCAACATCCTTTATTTCATTCTAATAATGATTTATGAATCCAAATCGCTGCTTGTGAACCGTCACCCATTGCAATCGTAACTTGCTCGGAATGCGCCACGACATCACCCGCTGCCCAAACATTTTCTACATTCGTTTTTTTCGACCTCGGGTCAACAACAATATGTTTATTTTCAAGAAGTTCGACGCCCAGTTGCTTAGCGAGCTGTGATTTTACTTCATTTGATCCAAAGGCGACAAAGGCATGATTCGCTTCGAGCACCGTGCCGTTTTTTAGAATGACTCCTTTTAATTGTCCGTTATCTTCGCTTATTTCTGCAATCTGTTCCTCGTAATAACGAATTCCTTTTTCTTTTAGTTGGTGAAGAAGCTCGGGATCCACATTTTTCTTCTCATGATTGACAAAAGCGAGCTCCTTCGTCCAGTAATACAGTGTTAAGGCCATATTGGCACCGACATTTCCTGAACCAAGAACGATGGCCATTTTATCCTTAATTTCGTAGCCATCACAGTCTGGACAAACATACACACTAGTCCCTAAGCAGGGGTATAGTGAAGGAATTTCTGGTATCCTATCCATCACACCTGTTGCAAAGAGAAGCCGCTTTCCTTCGAATATGTCACCGTTATGAACACTTACCGCAAAACCATCGCCGCTTTTTTCTACCTTCTCTACTTTTTCAAGCACAAATTGAACTCCTAGTTTTCCAGCGTGCTCCCGTCCAATACTGCGGAGATACTCCCCGCTCACTCCATCGGGATATCCTAATATATTATGATAGCTATTACAAAGCACAGAACGCCCATCTCCAGAATCAATCACCAAAACATCATGATTATATCTCCCAAGCTGAATCGCCGCCTGCAGCCCCGCTATACCGCCTCCAACAATCACACAATCAAACACATCTCCCACCTCCTCAAAGGTACCTGGTACCGTCCGTGGACAGTATTGTTAGTTTGTCCGTTTAGGGCGGACAGTTATGATAACTGATGTACTTTTTAATTTACCCTTTTGATGGAAACTTATTTTAGTTTTACCGTTCGAAGTTTTTTATTTTTATTTTCCAATACAAACACATAACCACATTGACCTCAAACCACCCACGTTTATTAAACAGCAAAAATCCCCTGTTATTCTAAACAGAGGATTAGATAACTCCTTTTTGACGCTGGGTTTTTACTAAATCTGCATAAAAACCGCTCAGTTTTAACAATTCTTCATCACTGCCTTGCTCTATTATTCTTCCATCCTTCAATACAAGAATAGAGTCTGCATTTTGAATTGTATTTAAACGATGGGCAATAACAAAGGATGTTCGTCCCTGCATCAGCTTATTTAAAGCATCCGTAATTTTCATCTCTGTAATGGTATCAATGCTGCTAGTAGCTTCATCCAATATCAGCAGAGCCGGATTCGCTAAAATCGCCCTCGCGATTGCTAAAAGCTGACACTGGCCATGGCTGATGCCGCCGCCCTCAGCATCCAAAACAGTATCATACCCTCTAGGGAGCTTCATAATAAACTCATGAGCATTCGCTGTTTTCGCCGCCTCCACAACCTCATCATCACTAGCATCTAACCGCCCGTAGCGAATATTTTCCATAACATTTGTTTGAAAAAGAACAGAGTCCTGCAGAACAAAGGCCATATTTTTACGCAAACTGTCTCTCTTTACTTTTGTTATATCCATCCCATCAACAAAAATAGCCCCCTCATCCGCATCATAAAAACGAGTTAGCAAAGAAATGATGGTTGTTTTACCGGCACCGGTCGGGCCAACAATTGCCACCGTCTGACCTGGTGAAACATGAAAACTGACATTCTTAAGCGTTGCCACTTCTTTTTCATAAGAGAAAGATACAGAATCAAAAACAATCTCACCCTTCAGAGAAGAAATCTCATACGCTGAACCTTCATCCTTTCCCTCCACCTCTTCATCCAGTACTTGAAATACACGGTCTGCCCCAGCAATCGCGGATAAGATCATGTTAAACTGATTGGCCAAATCATTCAGCGGCCTGGTAAACTGCCGGGAATAAGTCACGAACGTCACGATCACACCAATCGATACGATCTCTTTTATTGCTAAAATTCCGCCAATTCCGATAATAATAGCGAAGCTAACGTTATTGAGCATGTTCATTAATTTAGGAATAAAACCGGAATACGTTTGCGCCCAATAGCTTGACGTTTTTAAGGCAGCGTTTTTTTCCTCAAAGCTTTCAATAACCCGCTCTTCCTGTGAATACATCTTTACAATTCGCTGACCTGTCAATGTCTCCTCTATGTATCCGTTCAAATCGCCTAATGTTCTCTGCTGCTCCTTAAAATACTTGCCCGTTCGATTCGTGATCCATTTCATTCCTGCAAACATAACTGGAACTATTGTTAAGGTTAAAACCGTTAACAATGGACTTAACCAGAGCATGACTGCCACCGTACCAGCCAATGTCAATGTACTTGTAATAATTTGAATCACAGCAGAATTTAATGTTCTGCTGACATTTTCCATATCATTCGTTAAGCGGCTCATTAATTCACCATGCTGACGCTTTTGAAAAAAGGAAATCGGAAGCTTTTGCAGATGAGAAAATAAAGCATTCCTCATCGTAAATACAACATTTTGCGCAATTCCAATCATCCAATAGCCTTGTAAAAAAACTGTCCCCGACTGCGCTGCATAAATGATCACAAGCCATACTAACATGGTCAACAGTTGACTGCCGTTCCAACCAGAAATTAAAGAATCAACCGCCACTCCCATTAAATATGGACCAGCAAGTGATAACACTGAGCTAACAATTACCATGATCACGACAAGAACAAAGAGGCCTTTTTCTTCAGCCATATACGACCAGATTCTTAATAGCGTTCTTTTCATATTACGCTTCTTTACTGATGGTTTAGACAACATGCCCCGCCTCCTCTTTTGACTGAGACCAGTAGATTCTCTGATAATATGAATTTTCTTTTAGGAGAAATTCATGCGTACCATCTCCGATTATTTCTCCATCATGAAGAAGCAAGATATGATCTGCACCCTTTACTGAGCTTATTTTCTGCGCAATAATCAGTGTCGTACAAGCTTGTCTTTTTAACCTAGTTAAGATTCTTTTTTCCGTACGGGCATCAAGTGCACTTGTGCTGTCATCTAGAAGCAGAATGCTTGGGTTTCGAACAAGCGCCCTTGCAATTGATAGCCGCTGCTTCTGTCCCCCCGAAAGATTGACTCCTCTTTGGCCAACCCTTGTATCATAACCATCAGGTAAACTCTTAATAAAATCATGAATTTCTGCATCTTTTGCAGCTTGAATGATTTCCTCAAGTGAAGCGTCATTTTTCCCCCAGCCGATATTTTCCTTTATTGTTCCTGAAAAAAGATGTGCTTCTTGCGGAACAAGCCCAATTTGTTTTCGGAGCATTTGCAATGGAATGGTTCGGATTTCCTCTCCATCTAAGAAAATCTCTCCCTTCGTAACCTCATAGAGTCTTGGAATCAGCTGAAAAAGGGAGGTTTTCCCTGAACCTGTTTCGCCCAAAATTCCAACAGTCTCTCCTGGTTTTATAAAAAAGTTAAGATTCTCTAGAACAGGTTTTTTTTCAGAAGAGTATTGGAAGGAAACATCGACGAATTCCAGCTCCCCTTCTACACGGAGGTCCCCGCCGTCTGGCCTTTTCTCCAGCAGGTGTTGTTCAATCCCTACATCCAATACTTCTGTAATTCGGGCGGAGGAAGCTTTTGCCCGCGAATAGTTCATCATTAAAAAGGAAAATACTCCAAAGGAAAACATAATCCTTGTCGCATAGTTAATGATGGCTACAACCTCACCTGCTTGCGCACTTCCAAGATTTAAATAAATCGAGCCAAACCAAAGAATTACTACCATACTGACATTCATGCCAAGCATCAAAAGCGGCATGGTCAATTCCATAATCCATAACGCTTTTTTATTATCCTTCATCAGTGAATCGTTTACGTCCGTAAACCGCTTTTCTTCATATCTGCCTCTTGTATACGCTTTAATCAAGCGTATTCCCATGAGATTTTCACGAATCACCCTATTAACAGCATCTAATTTCTTTTGAACAAGCTGAAAATAAAAAACACCCTTTTTTAACAGCCATAAGGTAATAAGTAAAAGAATGGGTACCGCAACGAGAAGGATATGGGCCAGGCCGACATGAACACTGTATGCCATAATGATTCCGCCCAGTATAAATAACGGCGCTCTTAGCGCAATTCGCAACCCCATAAAAATAAAGGTTTGAATTTGTGTAACATCGTTCGTCAGCCTTGTAATAAGAGAAGATGTAGGAAGAGATTGAAAATGTTTAAAGGAAAATGATTGAATCCTTGTAAAAAGTTCCTTCCTGATCTCATAGCCGACTCCTTGGCTGACTTTTGCTGAATAAAATGTATTAATGATGCCGCCGGCAAACGCCAGGAGCGATAAGCCGAGAAGCAGCCCTCCCCATCCATAAATGACCGAAAGATTGCCCTTTACAACCCCCTCATCGATCATAACCGCCATAATAATAGGCTGAACAAGCTCTACAGCAAGCTCAAACACAGTAAAAAATAAAGCAATCCAAACCGCTGCCCGATATCGTTATAAATGTCAACGATAATATGTACACTTTTGCTTGTTTTAGAATGCACAATTCTGCTATTCAATTATTTTTATAACCCCCAACCGTTCTATTACCTTTGGCTGGGGGAGATTTTGTTAATTTAAAAAGACTCAATTCCTAGTTTTAACTCTAATTCTTCTTTCTCCTTTTTTAAGGCTGACACCTCAATTTGAAGATCCTTTACTTCTTCTAATAATCTTGCGATTTTTGTTTGATCATCTAGTCCTTCTTCGTAGGCTGTGCCTTTCCATCTACACCATTCATTGAAGTTGTAAAGGTCATCTTCACAAACACAATCGCTTAAATTTTCTTTGTTAGAAGTAGTATTTATCCATTCCTCAACCAGCTCTTTATCACATTTTATTCCGTATGAACGAAAGAACTTTGTAACTTCTGTTAATGCCAATACACTCATCTTATTCATCCCCTTGTTTAGTGTTTTCCATATTAAAATGGTCTTTTAGACGATATGAATCTCCGATAATATTTACAACTGTCGCATGATGAAGAACACGGTCTAAAATGGCATTGGCAATTTTGGGATCCTGGAATATATCTCCCCACGTTTTAAAGCTGGCGTTGGTCGTTAAAATGGTGCTCTTTTGTTCATATCTCATGTCAATTAGCTGAAAAAATAACTTGGCATCTTCCGCATCAATTGGCAAATAACCAATTTCATCTTATGGAAAGACAAATATTATGTAAAGTTAAATTCTAAAGGTACGATTTTTCGAACGTTTATTGGAACTTAACTTTGCATAATATTTTAATGATAAAGTAGTATCGAACATTTTAAGGAGGGTAAAAACAATGTCCGATACTACTAATCTTACAGAATTAATTCAGCAGGCAACTCAACATTTAATTGATTTGAGGTATTCCGAAGGAACGATATATCGGTATAGACTTGTCTGGAAGCATTTTCGGGTATATGCGGAAACTAGGAATCACAAAATTTTCTCATTGAAATTGGGAGAGGCCTTCTTATTAGACTATTATGGTATTAAACCCAACATGAAACTTTCAGAGTCACAGGTTTTTAATGTCAGATGTATTAAGGTTTTGGAAGAATATCATCAGCATAATTCATTTCAGAAATGTCACCAATCACCAGGAAGGCAAGTTCCTAATCAATATATAAACATTTTTGAGGAATATATTCAGCTTCAAAAAGAACTACAATTGTCGAAACGTACACTGCAGGGTAAAAAGATACAGATTATCGATTTTCTTAGTTATATTGATAAGGAAAATCTGATTGGCATAAATAATTTAATGCCTGAAGTTGTAATGGTTTATCTAGAAACATTAAGTAAATACGCAAGTGCGACGAGGTCTGGTATTTTGTTCACATTAAGAGATTTTTTAGCTTTTCTTTTTTCAAAAGGCTATACCGAATCTCCACTAAATCAACTTTTTCCGGTTATTTTCACAAATAAATTTGAAAGAATTCCTTCCTATTATTCAATAGAAGAAATACAAAGGATCCTTAAGCAAGTGGATAGGAGCTCCGAAATTGGTCGTAGGGACTATGTAGTATTGTTATTAGCAATACAGTTAGGGATACGCGCTGGTGATATTAGAAAGTTAAAATTTGACAACATAAAATGGCACTTAGATACTATAGAGTTCGTTCAGGAGAAAACCAACAATCCAATAAGGCTCCCATTAGTTGAAAACCTGAAATATGCTTTAATTGATTATATAAAAAATAGTCGGCCTATCACTAATGACCCACATATTTTCATACGTCATAGAGCGCCATTTATTGCGTTTACAAAAGGGAACGTATTCTGGAGTATTATCAATAAATATATGGATACCGCAGGTATCACGATCAATAGGAGGAAACATGGCCTTCATTCTATGAGGCACAGTATGGCAAGTAACCTACTTAAAAATAACACCCCATACCCTGTTATTACTGGTGTATTAGGACATGAAAACTCAAATACTACGAAATTATATCTCCGTATTGACATAGAGCAACTTCGAACGGTTGCATTGGAGGTACCTTATGAAAGATAAAGAAAAGCAATTCATTTTTGATGGTCCTTTTAAAGATTATTGTTCGATGTATGTTGAATATAAACGAAATCTTGGTTATAAATTTGGAGAATCCTCTCTTTATCAATTAAGGTATATGAATGATTTTTTTAAGAAATACGATATGGTCACTTTGAAATTGAATAAGGAAATGGTTGAGGACTATGTAAGCAAAAGAGGGAAAGAATCAGCTAAGACTCAGCATATGAGAATGAGCCTTATTAGACAATTTGCCATATATATGAACAGTATGGGTTTTGATTTTTACGTTCATCCTAAAGAACTAATCCCTATTTCCAAAACTTTTTCTCCTTATATTTTTACTCGCGAAGAAATCGCAAGCATAATAAAAGTTGTAGATAATTTGAAATATATTCCATCAAGTAAGTATTATCACGTGATATACCCAATGCTTTTTAGAATGTTGTATGGATGCGGGTTAAGAATTAACGAAGCGTTGTCGTTAAAAAAAGTCGATGTTGATCTAGATGGCGGAATACTAACAGTTAAAAAAGCTAAGAACAATACTAGCAGACTAGTTCCTATGTCGACATCATTAACCAATTACTGTAGACGATATGTTTCAAAGATGGGATTTGATATGCATGAAGATGGATATTTCTATCCCTCACGGGATAATGGGAAATATAACAACACTCCTGTATATGTAAAATTTAAAGATTTTATGAAAGAGGCTGGAATATTTGCGGAAAACGAAGTTGGCCCCAGAGTTCACGATATTCGGCATACTTTCGCAGTACATGCATTAGAAAAGATGGTTCAGGATGGACAAGATCTCTATTGTGCTTTACCAATTTTATGTACTTACTTAGGACATCGGGATATTGAGAGTACAGAGAAATATCTAAGGCTTACAGAAGAAGCTTATGGTCAAATTATTGATTCTGTTACACCTCTTTACAATGGAGTTTTTCCGGAGGTGCAGATCGATGAATAGTACCGATTTTGGAAGATACCTATCTAAATATTTTCTCAGTTATATACCACAAAGAACTGGTTATAGTGAAAACACAATTAAATCATATAGGGATACTTTTACAATTTTTCTTAGATACTGTAAAGATGTTCTTCGAATTAAACCAGAAAAAATATGCTTTTCAAGAATGAGCAGGAATATGGTTGAAGACTTTTTAACTTGGTTGGAAGATACAAAAAAATACTCTATTTCAACCAGAAATCAAAGATTAGCCGCGTTACATGCATTCTTTCGATATATACAAATTGAGGCTCCAGAATATATGGAACTGTGCAATTCAATATTATCAATAAGTTCGAAAAAAACACCTACGGTTGAAATGAACTATTTATCAATAGCAGCAATTAAAGAACTTTTAGCTACTCCTGATGCATCCAACAAAGAAGCGCGTAGGGATTTAGCTATTCTTTCCTTACTTTATGATTCAGGAGCAAGAGTTCAAGAACTAGTAGATGTACTAGTTGGTGATATAAGAATAAAAGGACCAGCAACAATACGATTAACTGGGAAAGGTAAAAAAACAAGGATTATTCCAATAATGCCTCAAACAATAAATATCGTAAAAGCTTATATAAATGATTACGGTTTGTTTAGCGAATCAAAATTCACTTCACCTTTATTTTTTAATAAAAGGCAAGAAAAACTAACAAGAGCTGGTATTTCATATATTGTAAACAAATATATAACGGCAGCCAGAAAAAAACATCCAGAATTATTTCCAAATAGAGTTTCACCACATATTTTTAGACATAGTAAAGCTATGCATTTATTAGAGAGTGGTGTCAACCTGATTTATATAAGGGATTTTTTAGGGCATTCCTCTGTTACTACAACTGAAATTTATGCAAAATCGAATCCAGAGGTGAAAAGGAAAGCGATTGAACAAGCAAGCCATAATGTGATTCCTGATGAAAAACTTACTAAAAAAGAAAAAGATGATTTATTGAACTGGTTAAAAGAACTTATTTAGAATTTATTATGCAAAGTTGGATGTTAAAAATCATAAACAAGACAAGGCCTTTAGCATTCAACTTTACATAATAAGTAACTTTCCATAAGATGAATTATGTGAAGCTTTGCATAATTCATCAATGATAAGCAGCTTATATTTTGCATAATGTTTGAGTCTATTCTCCAATCGATTTTCAAGTTTTGCTCTTTTTAAATTGAGAATCAAGTCATTACACTTAATAAAATACGTGCTCGTCCTTTTCTTTGCTGCTGCGATTCCAATAGCGGTGGCTAAATGAGTTTTGCCCACACCACTTGTTCCTAAAAATACAATATTTTCTTTTTGCTCAATAAACCGTAAGGTGGTGAAATCTAAAATCTGTTGTTTATTAATCGTTGGTTGAAAATCAAAATCAAAGTCTTTTACTTCCTTCAAATGAGGGAATGCACCGACTTTCACCATTGATTTCACCATGTTGACTTCCTTCATATCAATTTCGTAATCCGTAAGTTTGATTAACGTTTCCGTAAATGACAATTGGTTATTGGTCATAAAATCAATCGTTTCATCAAGATGCACTAACATCTGCTTTAACTTTAAATACTCTAAATTATTTACAAGTTTGTTATAACTACTATTCATTTTTATACACCTCATTAATTGCCTCTAAATTTTTCTTTGCCAACTCTTCTATATTTGTGGAAGATGGTAATCCTCTTGCCAATGTATCGACATAATGCTCTGGCTTGTAATTGAGTTTTGATTGGCGAATAGGATGTTGGACAATTAAATCCGTGTTATAATAAACAAAGATATGGTTGTCATATACTTGTAAACGAAGCGTTTTCCCGATGTATCCAGGTGGGACTGAATACTGGTTGGATTTGAAGGGAACCATATTAGATGGATTCACTTTCACATGTATATGATCAATTTTATAGGAATCTCTTATTCGTTCATGTGGTAATGGGGATAAGAGATTTTTTTCTTTTTTTAGTGCCAGTATCGGGATTTTTCCTGTTCCTTGGTGGTAACTATTGTTGATACGATCACATAGTTTTTGTATAAACTGATGAAGTTCCTCATAATCAAATTTTCCTTGATAGGCGTGAATCTCATCTAGTAATTTCATCGGGGCCTCTACTTTGGCTTTTGTCCTCGGTCTTCCTGCTATACAAGGCCTCACCTCAAAACCCATGTCTTTAGAAAATTGAAAAAACCGTTCATTTACTTTTCCTTTTTGATGTTCTGTTCGAGGCTCGTCCATAACCGTTTTCATGTTGTCTGTTAGAATCGTTTTAGGAACTCCTCCAAATGCTTCAAAGCTCTCCGTAAGGAAAGATAATAATATACTTTGAGACTTAGAGATTGATAAGTTGAATGTTCGAAACCTTGAATGAGCAAGTAAAAGTACGCATACATTCACATAAAGGATTTCCCCATCTTTGGTGATGTATCGAATATTTTCCTTCCAATCTAATTGTGCTTGTTCAGCTGGTGGTGTCTCAAAACGAATTACTTCACTGACTGAACTCTTACGTCTCTCTGATTCGAAGTAACTTTGGAATTCTGGTTTACTTGATATGTAATTCCTGAAAGTTGATTGTCCACAATTTAATCCATGATTATCTTTCAAGTATTGCCATAGTACTCTTTTGTAATAAAATTTTTGATTAGATTCTTCTGATAGAAGCAGCGCTATAACTTCATAGTAATCATCTACTTTTGATGTCCTCTTCCGATTACTTTTCGGCTCATAACCCTGTAGATATTTTTCAACCGTCCTCCGATCTACTCCCATATCCCGAGCTAATTTACTCTTATTGATCTTCATTTTTAAACTCTCCATTAACAATTTAAGTTTAGGTAAATCTACAAGACTGTTAATTTCAATATCTGTATTTACATTGATTTGCATGTGCATAATATTCCACCTCCAGAATATTATGCATCTTCTCAACAAAACTGTACATTCTTATACAAGCATTTCTGTACACTATTAAATTAGCATTTGTAATCGTTTCAAAAACAAAAATATCTTTCTCATAACCTGCACTTCCCCCATAACATACCGCCAAAAATAGATATCACTCCCCCTAAATTAACCCCTATTCTAATGTATAATCCCCCATTTGAATAGATTCCACCCTAATAAGGTTAGGTACCTTTTCATTAGGTACCTTTCGTTAGGTACCTTTCGTTAGGTACCTGGTACCTAAAAAAGACACTTTCCATCTGGGGCGGACAGTTTTTGTTATAATACTTTACATAAATACAAAAAGACCGACAATACCTTATAGCGTCGGCCTTCACCTTAGTGAGCTATTAATCTTAGAAACTATAATCACTTGCCATTTAACCTTCCTTTTTGAACTCCGAATCGCGCATTAAGCTGCCCTCGCAGCATTCTTTCACGCAATTTCTTGTCTTCTTCCTTTTTTTTGGCTTTCAGCATATCCTGCCTAATTTCATACGTTCTCACGCCTTCCTCTCTTTTGTCGGCAATATCCATTAACCTCTCCACATCTGAGAACGAGTACTTTCTATTCCCTCGTTCAGTACGTTCCGGAAAAATCAGCTTTCGTTCCTCATAATATCTAATCTGCCTTTCTGACAATCCAGTCAGTTCACTGACTACTCCAATCGTGATAACTTTACGATTTTTATATGAAGGCTCCTCCATCATATCCTCCTCCCTTAAAGTTCCCCACCACATGGTTAATTATATAATAAAAACTCCCGCTTATTACACCATATGTAAGAAAATATAACATAAAATTGGTATTTATTGTTACATTTTTTAACATAAAGAATGATTTCTAAGAAAGTTCCTATTAAAATATCTTTAACATTCAAAAAAGGGAGGATTAAAATGCCATTGATAAGAAAAGCCATCGAAAAGAGGAGAAGACATTTTATTACATTGTTAATGAATACCGGTTTGTTCAAGCAGCTTGATTTAGAATCCTTAACATTAACGGAACTTGAACTTGAATATAAAAGATATAGCGAAAGGAGAAACGAAGAATATGAATAACAAAGATGTCATCGAACTAGCCAAAAAAATTGTAGAAATCGATATATTAAGAGATCGTATCTGGGAAAGCTTTGCACAGCAAGCCGGAGACAAAGCCTACGAACTCCTAAGAAAAGCACAAAACAGCTAAGGTACCTGGTACCGAAGAAAGACACTGTCCACCTGAGGGGGACAGTGTCTTTCTTTTATGTGAGCTTTTTTATTATGGCTACTTTTAAGTAGTTGCCTTCTTTGAATTCTTTTATGGTTTTGAAGTCTTTCGGAAGTCCGTATTCTTCTAATATTTTGTAGGTATGTCCACTTTGAGTAAATGCCTTTTCAATAAAACTCTTGAATTTCTTCATGTCAAAGGTGCTGCAGTTGGAGGAAGCAACGATGATGCCCTCCTTTTCAGTTATCTCAATCGCCTGTTCTAACAGCTTCGGATAGTCCTTCCCAGCACTGAAAGTGTGCTTTTTCGAACGTGCAAAGCTGGGAGGATCGAGAATGACCATATCAAACTTAAGCTGTTTGCGAACTGCATATTTAAAATAATGAAAGACGTCTTCTACAATGATATCCTGTGATTCAAAATCAATGCCATTCACAGCAAACTGTTCAATCGTCTTACTTTTACTCCTGTTCGCTAGGTCAACGCTTGTCGTCTTGACAGCCCCGCCTAACGCAGCTGCTACCGAAAACGCTCCTGTATAAGAAAATGTATTCAGCACACTTTTCCCTTTGGCATAGGTATCCCGTATTCTCTTCCGAACATCCCGCTGATCGAGAAAGACCCCCACCATCGCACCGTCATTTAAATAAACCGCAAAATGCATGCCGTTCTCTTTGACAATAAGCGGGAATTCAGCCCTCTCTCCCGCAACGAAATCATCATCCTCCATATAGGAGCCTTTTGCATCAAAGCGCTTTTTCTCATAAAGACCTTTAAACTTTGTAAGGTTTTCTAATGACGTAATCACTTCATTCTTAAAGGTATAAATCCCTTCACTATACCAAGTCATCAAGTAATACCCATCAAAGTAGTCAATCGCTAATCCGCCAATTCCGTCTCCTTCGCCATTAAACACCCTAAAGGCTGTCGTATCGCTGTCACGAAAGAACGATTTTCGCTGATCCAGCGCCTTTTTTATTTTCCCTTCAAAAAAGGCTTGGTCAATATTCTCTTTCTGATTTCTCGTTAAAATCCAGCCTCGGCCCTTATTTTGTTTCCCATAATATCCTTTTCCAAGAAACTTATTTTGATCATTGATCACTTCAATAAGAGTTCCTTCCGCAATATCGCCATTTAATTTCTGTAAGGATTCCTCACTAATCAGCGGGTAACCACTTTCAAATCTTTTTACAAATGAAGACTTCACTTTTACTTTCATCAATTTATCCATCTGTTCACCCAATCATTTCGGTTTACTTTTTCAAGCATTCTCTCATTATAATACTTCTCCATAAAAATTAACGCATATACGCAAAAAAAGAAGAGGCTTCCCTCTCCTTTCGTAAAAACTAATTTAATTTCTCAAGAATCTGCTCAAGAAAGCTTGAAGTCTCTCACTGCTAGGATTTTCAAGAACCTCTTGAGGAGTTCCTTGTTCTTCAATTTGCCCATCATGCAAAAAGACGATGCGGTCGGCAACATCACGGGCAAAGTCCATTTCATGAGTAACAAGGATCATCGCCATATCTGTTTCCTTTGCTAAATCCTTAATCACCTCAAGAACTTCCCCAACTAATTCAGGATCAAGAGCAGATGTCACTTCATCAAAAAGCATTACCTTAGGCCGCATCACGACTGCCCTTGCAATCGCCACACGCTGCTTCTGCCCGCCGGAAAGCTGCTCTGGATAAGCATCCAGCTTATCTCCAAGTCCTACCTTCTCAAGCATGTCTACTGCCCTCTCTCGCGCTTCCTCTTTAGAAAGCCCCAGCACGTGGATCGGTGCCTCTGTTACATTTCTTAATATACTCATATGAGGAAAAAGATTAAAATGCTGAAAGACCATGCCAATATCACTGCGCATTCTCCGCAAATGCTTCTCATCAGCAGGCACGAGCTTACCGCTGCTTGACTTCTTATGCCAAAGAGGCTCGCCACCCATTGAAATAACACCTGAAGTCGGCTTCTCTAAAGTCATCAGCATGCGAATGATCGTTGTTTTTCCGGATCCACTTGGGCCGATTAATGCCACCTTTTCCCCAGGCTTAATATCTAAATCTACGCCCTTTAAAACTTCGATATCGCCAAACCTCTTCGTAACATTTTCATAACGCACTAACGTACTAAGAGAATCTTTACTAGCTAGATCCTTTTCTATCGCTCCCATCTCATCATCACCCTTTCAGTTCTTCAAATTCATTCATTTCTTTTACTGCTTTCTTTGTCGAACGAAAGCCTCTTTTTGACCGTTTTTCCAGCTTGTTGATCAGCAAGGCAGATGGATAGCTTAATAACAAGAACAACAATCCAACAATCGTGATAGGTTCTAGATACTTAAAGTTTGCGGCACCAATCAACTGTGCTTCTTGTAAAAACTCACCAACACCAATTGCCATCAAGATAGGTGTTTCTTTAAAAAGAACAAGCAAGTAATTCCCCATCATCGGAATGACTGGCGGTAGCGCTTGAGGGAGAATAACCTTGAACCACGTCTGCATCTTTGAAAAATTCATTGCTTTCGCAGCTTCCCACTGACCTTTCGGAACTGCTTCTATCCCTGAACGGTATACCTCAGAAAGATATGTGCTGTAATGAATTCCTAATGTCAGGATCCCAGCTGTATATTTATCGAAGGAAATGCCGATTG
Source organism: Robertmurraya dakarensis (assembly GCF_900156875.1). Taxonomy (GTDB): domain Bacteria; phylum Bacillota; class Bacilli; order Bacillales; family Cytobacillaceae; genus Robertmurraya; species Robertmurraya dakarensis. The sequence goes on from NZ_LT707409.1 coordinate 3,505,573, forward strand.
AAGGAAGTGCAAAGAAGACAAAAAACAATTGCACTAAAGGAGGAGTACTTCTGACAAATTCTATAAAGCCATATGTCGCCAAGGCTAAAGGTTTAAAGCTAGACCTTCTAGCAAATGTAAGTGCAAGTCCAAATACCAACGAAACGATATATGCACCTAAAGTAATCCCAATGACCAGCCAGATTGCACCAGCAATTTCCGGAAATACTTCAATCGCAAAATTCCAATCCCATGTCATGCTTTCACCACTCCCTTTGAAGCATTTTTCTCCAATTTACGAACGCCAAAAATTAACGGGAGGGCAATAACAAAATACATGATCAAAAGTACGATAAAGACCGGAAATGTATAGCTAATATTTGTATTTTGAACCATAAGACCTTTGTAAGTTAAGTCCGTCAGCGTAATCAATGAAACGAGAGAAGTGCCTTTTAATAGTTCAATAGAGGTATTTCCGAACCCAGGCAGCATCATTCGGATCGCTTGCGGAAGAATAACAAGCCTCATTCGCTGCCACCGGGTCATATTCAAAGCGATCGATGCTTCTGTCTGGCCGTTCGGAATGGCCAAAATGGCACCGCGTACAATTTCGGACCCATAAGCACCATAATTTAGACCGAGGGCCGTCACTCCAGCAAGGAATGGAGAAAATTGAAATCCAAAGGCCGGCAGAGCAAAGAAGATAAAAAACATCTGCACAAGCAAAGAAGTTCCGCGGAAAAGCTCTACATAGACACTTGTCAAACTTCTTACAACAGCAAACCTCGAAACTCGCCCTAACCCTGCTATAAAGGCTATAACCAAAGCTAGGCAGGAAGATGCAACTAATAATTGGATGGTTATAATCGCACCGGGTAAAATTTTAGGAATAATATCAACATATACATCCATCATTCATCACATCCTTCAAATCTCTTATTTTAATCGTTCTATCCAAAAACAGGCACCCAGAATGAAGAGTGCCTGTTTTTTGCATCTATCAATCTAGCCTTTACAAAGTTCCTCTGCTGTCGCATCTCCTGGTAAGTCTGCTTCTGTAAAGCCAAACTCGCTAATAATATTTAATAATTCACCTGAATCCTTCAACTCTTGAAGCTTCTCGTTATAAGCTTCTCTTAGCTCATCATCATCAATACGGAAGGCGGCAGCTCCATAGCCGCGGACACTTTCACCATCAACTGTCGGCTGCGTAAAGTCCTCAACGCGGTCAATGTTCTTGGCATTTGCCGTTTTCAATGCACTTTCCAATGTCGGACCTGTCATTGTGATCGCATCTACTCTGCCTGATTCAAGAGCAGCAATATTTGAAGGGATATCCTGAACAATCTCCATTTGATCATCTGATATTCCTGCTGCTTTCAGATAATCAATTTCAATAGCACCATTCATAATCGCTACCTTTACATCCGGGTTATTTACAATATCTTCATAGCTGTGCAAATCAAGCGGATTTCCCTTTTGAACTGCTAAAGCTTCACCAATACTATATTCTGGTTCACCGAAATCGACTTGTTCACAACGATCTGGCGTAATATACATTCCAGCTGTAACAACGTCAAAGTTGCCTGACTGCAAGCCAGGAATAAGCGATCCGAATTTAGTCAGCTTTCCTTCCATTTCTTCTATGCCAAGCTCCTTAAAAACAGCCCGAGCTACTTCAACTGACTGTCCTGTTAAATTCCCATCTTCATCTTCATATGCATATGGAACTTCTCCAGAAAACCCGACAACTATCTTTCCTTCTTCAAGCGCTTTTTCCAGTGTAGACATATCTCCTTCAGATCCTGATGACGTCGATGAACAAGCAACCAGACTCAGCATCAAAAGACATACGACTATTCCTGTTAAAAATTTCTTCAATGATCAAACCCCCAATTTTTTGAATAGCATTTTTCTTCATATAAAGCTGTACTTATTAAAACCTTTTTGGAAAAAACATCGTTCATAAGAAGAATTATCTTAAACTTGTACATTCACAGTAGAGTTAATGTGAAAATGGTTGTGAATGATGGTAATAGTGGAATGTTGAATAGGAAAAGCGGCATAAATTAAGTCTACGCAAATTAAAAAGATGATACAAACCTCATATTTTATGATAATCAAGGATAATTCCAGCTCACCTATCTTCAGCTCTTTTAAATTTAGGGAAAACTTAGAATTATTAGCATATACTTGAAAATACTACTAAATATGCAGTATATTTAGACTAAACTGAATATTTTATTTGCGAAATCCGCCTATAAACTTTCATACTAAAAAAGACGAATTCCACACAGAACCCGCCTTTCAACTGATTTTTGAGTCAGACCTATTGCCCGTTATCATCCTATTCACCTTTGAAAGTTATTTAAAATTAAGAAGAAGTCCTTTAAAAACTCATGAAATAATCGTTCTGTCGGTAGCAGCTGCCGCTCTTTTGGAATGATGACTCCAACCGTTCTTGTTACTTTTGGTTCAGTAATCGGAATCATCACAGTCGAACGCGGTAAACTGTCTATTAATGTTATTTCCGGAATTAACGTAACACCCAATCCTGCCGATACCAAACCTTTAATGGCATCAATATCTTCTCCTTCAAACGAAACTTTTGGCAGATAGCCAATTTCCTGACATGCATTTACTATAATTTCCCTTAAGATAAACCCCTTTGGAAATAAAATAAATGAATCTTCCTGCAGTTGGCTGAGTGTAAGTTCTTTGCGATCTGCTAACGGATGGCTACTTGGCAAAAGGGCCACAATATTTTCTGTAAATAAAATATCACCGTTCAATTTATGTTCGTTTTTGGGCAGAGGTCCAATGAGAGCCATATCAATGTCCCCTTTGATTACCGCATCAATTAAGTGACGGTAGGAGCCCTGATTCAATTGAAATTTCACCTTCGGATACTTATCACGAAAAGCAGAAACGACAGTTGGCAGAGTATAATTAGCCAAGCTGCTTGGAAAACCGATGCGAATCGTTCCTCTTTCCGGATTTACGTACTCTTCAACTTCCCGTTTCGCATTATCAATGACCTTCATGGCCTGCTCCATATGTTCCAAAAATATTTTTCCAATTGGGGTTAACCGGACACTTCGTCCTTCACGAAAAAACAAATCCACACCGAGCTCAGATTCTAAATTAAAAATCTGCCTGCTCACAGCAGATTGTGCAACATGCAAATTCAATGCAGCTTCTGTCACATGTTCCCGTTTTGCCACCTCGATGAAATACTGAATTTGTCTTAATTCCAACTTTATCATCCCCATTCATCTCATATTGGCATTGATATTATCTATTATACGTATTGATTAGATTATTCATAGGATATAAAATAAAAAAACAGAAGTAATAAGTTCTGCTACGGATTCATACCAATTGAATTTTGAAAAATTTTAAATTTTAATAAAGAGGGGAAAAATATTATGTTACTAACAATGGAAGCAAAAGATGAGGCGACAAGAAACGCCAAAGAGTATGTAAATGAAATATACGAAACAGTTGTGAAGCGCAATCCTCATGAAAGCGAATTTCACCAAGCTGTACTAGAAATTCTTCATTCACTTGTACCTATTCTGGCGAAAAATCCTATTTACCAAAAGCATAGCATTCTAGAAAGAATTGTTGAACCTGAAAGAATCATTTCATTCCGTGTACCTTGGGTCGACGATCAAGGAAAAGTACAAGTTAACAGAGGATTCCGTGTTCAATTCAACAGTGCGATCGGACCATATAAGGGCGGTTTACGTTTTCACCCATCTGTAAATGCAAGTATTATTAAGTTCCTTGGATTTGAACAAATCTATAAGAACGCATTAACTGGTCAACCTATCGGAGGGGGAAAAGGCGGATCAGATTTTGACCCTAAAGGGAAATCTGACATGGAAATCATGCGCTTTACACAAAGCTTTATGACTGAGCTTTACAGACATATCGGTCCTGACATTGATGTACCTGCTGGTGATATCGGTGTTGGAGGAAGAGAAATTGGTTATTTATTCGGCCAGTATAAAAGAATCCGCGGCGGTAACGAAGCTGGTGTCCTTACAGGAAAAGGCATCGGTTACGGAGGAAGCTTAGCACGTACAGAAGCAACAGGCTACGGTACAGTTTATTTCGTTCAAGAAATGTTACAAGACAAAGGAATCGAATTAGAAGGAAGCACAGTGGTTGTTTCTGGTTCTGGGAACGTATCCATCTATGCAATTGAAAAAGTTCAACAGTTAGGCGCACAAGTTGTAGCCTGCAGTGATTCAAACGGATATATTTATGATAAAAATGGTATCAATCTCGATACTGTAAAACGTCTTAAAGAAGTAGAAGGAAAAAGAATTAAAGAGTACGTTGAGGCACATCCTCACGCTGAATACGTGGAAGGCTGTACAGGAATTTGGTCTATTCCATGTGATATCGCGTTACCTTGTGCTACTCAAAACGAAATTGATGAAGAAGCTGCAAAACAGCTTGTTGCAAATGGAGTGAAAGCAGTAGCTGAAGGTGCAAACATGCCTTCTACACTTGAAGCAGTTGATGTATTCTTAAGCAATGATGTTCTATTCGGACCAGCAAAAGCTGCTAACGCTGGCGGTGTAGCAGTATCTGCATTGGAAATGGCTCAAAACAGTTCAAGAATCGCTTGGAGCTTTGAAGAAGTTGACGCTAAGCTTCATGACATCATGAAGAACATCTATCAGCAAAGCGTTCAAGCAGCTGAGGAGTATGGTTATGCTGGAAACCTTGTAATTGGTGCTAATATCGCCGGATTCAAAAAGGTTGCCGATGCTATGATCGTACAAGGTGTTATCTAATTATCGCTAAACCAATAAAAAAGATGCGTACTATTAATAAGTACGCATCTTTTTTATTTATTCATTTGGCTTAAAAATCCACCCAGCAAGTCCTCTACATCGTCTTCTTCTATATTATCCTCATTTTCAGACAGTGAAGCAGCCTGCTCATCTTTAATCTGATTCCAATCTAATTCCATTAGATCATCTTCGTCCAAGACAGAGTCTGTTTCAAGGTCGAACTCGCGGCTTTCATCAGTATCTTCCAACATCGGATTTTCCTGCTCTTGTAGAAATAAGGCTTCATCAATATCTAATGAATGACTGTTAAAAGAGGCAAGAAACGAAGAAGCCCGGACAGGATCTGCAAGCATTTGGTAAATAATTGATCCAAGCAGCGCTTCAGAATGGGCATGCTTCAGCCAATTACGCTGTTCCTTGCTTAATGCTCTTGGAAGAGGAATCGTCACCGTTTCTTTCTCTTTAATATGATGACGATTCACTCCATCCAGCACAAACTCGGCAATTTTACTGGAAAAATTCCGTTTTTCCTTATCCTTTAATTCCTGTAATTGCTGAATGAGATGATCTGGAGTATCAGAAGGGAGCCTAAACGTAATAGCTTGTCCCCTCTCAATACCAGCCCTTCCGTTTTTTTTCATGACATCACCTTATTATTTTGTGACAGCTTGTTTCTCCGGGCCCTTTCCTTTGCCCTTTTCCTCTTTTTCCTTCTTTCTTACAAAATCGGAAATAAGCTTATAATAAGCATTAGCCATCATCCAGATACTTTCTTTCTCATCCTCGAAAAATTCAATATTATAGCCATCTAAACTGTTATTAAGCGCCTTAAGATAATCTTTTAAAACAATAGAACCGCCGCCTACAAAATAGCAAATCTCTGTTTGTGAGTTCTTTTTCCAAACATTGCGGAGATGACGGTATTGCTTTTTGGCAAGCTCCAATAAAATGCGGTCCGTAATATCATGAACACTAGTCCGGCTTCCTTTTACCATAATGTGATTGCGGTCATTTTTCCTAGTAATAATTTCAACCACATCACGACGGCTGTCTAGCTCCACTCCGTGTTTCGAACGAATTTCTTCACGAATTGCTTCCAATGCTTCAGAAACACCGATATTGAAGCCTTGCGCTTTATCATCATCGACATTGCGGTTCTTAATCACTGCTACATCAGTTGATAAACCTCCAATGTCTTGAATCAGAATTCTTCTATCAATTAAATCTCTATTAATAATGTTGAGATCATTGTCCATAACAAGGTTAATGTAAGCTGCAAATCCTTCAGGATATACTTTCACTTCATCAAATTTAATATTTACTTTTATACCTTGATACTTTGGAGTCACTAAAAATTCCACTTGATGGACAGAGCTTAATAATTGCGCTCGGTACCCTACATCTTTACCTTCCTTTACTTCACGGAGAGGTAATCCTGTACCAAGAGTATAATTAGCATCTATTACATTATTAACCTTTTTAAAAAGATTAGAATTTTCATCTCTTACTGCATCTAATGCCAATGAAGCAAAAAGCATAACCAATGTCTGATCCTCTTCAGACTTACTACTTCCAGGATCTAATTCTGCGGCATTGTCACTTTTTGTCGCAAGACTGCCCACACGATAAACAACATTATTTTCTGTTAAAGCAGGGGAGTGGACTCTAATATGAATACCTTCTAATGGATCCTTCTCATTTAACTCTTCTATTCCAATAACTGGACGATCCTCCGTATCTCTTGCCATTACGTTCGGTATATTTAGTTCAAAGTCCATTTTACCGAATAAAGCCTTAATTGAATCATTTCCAACATCAATTGCTGCTACCCTAGAATTACTCATCAAATCATCCCTTCATATGATTATAGGTATAAGAAAAATTTAACATCATATAATAATAGATTATTTGATTTCCAATAGCTAGTCAATGATTCATTAGTTGTATTCAAAAAGGATTACAAGTACACAAATATGTATACACGTACACAAATCCGCATACATGTTGATATATCAGCATGTATACACGTTTGTAAACAAGTATACGAATATGAATACATTAAGTATACATATTCGTATACAAGAATACACTTTTGTATACATGATAAAATGCACCAATTTATCCCTGTAATTGTACCTGTTATCTCCCCTCCCCTTCTCTTCAACTCAATACATTTATTTATTGCTGCTATTGATAAAAGGCGGTTTACCTACTGGGTAATACTCGATATTTTTAATATCTTCTAATTGCTCTTCCCTAAAACAGTTCCTGCCATCAAAAATGATCGGCTGTTTCATTTCATCGAGTGCCTTCTGCAAATCCAAATTCTTAAACTCATTCCATTCGGTAACAATCATTAAGGCATCAGCATCAGCAATCGCTTCAAAGGCATTTGAGGCATATTCTATTTCATCCCCAATTACTTTTTGGGCATTTCCCATTGCAACCGGGTCATAAGCGGAAACACTTGCTCCGAGTCTAACAAGTTCCTTTACAATTATAATCGAGGGAGCTTCTCTCATATCATCAGTCTCCGGCTTGAACGCAAGTCCGAGCATCGCAAATTTCTTGCCCTTAATATCACCGAATCGTTTTAAAGCTTTTGAAACAAGTCGTTTTTGCTGCTCTTGATTAGTCTCAATCGTTTCCTTCACAATTGCAAAAGGAACCCCATTCTTTCTAGCAGTATGAACTAACGCCGCTGTGTCCTTTGGGAAGCAGGAACCGCCATAGCCAATACCTGCCTGTAAAAAGGCACTTCCTATTCGTTGATCCCTTCCCATTCCTTCAGCAACATCTTCAACATTCGCCCCCACTGCTTCACATAAATTTGCCATTTCATTAATGAAGCTGATCTTCGTTGCTAAGAACGCATTTGAAGCATATTTAATTAACTCTGCACTGCGAATAGTTGTCTGAAGTACAGGGACTTTCATTGGACGGTACATCTCTGCTATTTTCTCAGCTGCAAATTTGTTATCAGCACCGATAACGATTCGGTCAGCTCGAAGAGTATCTTGAACCGCAGACCCTTGCCTTAAAAATTCTGGATTGGAAACAATCTCAATCTTTACTCCAGATTCCAACCCATCTTTTATTCTTGTTTTAATATATTCATTCGTGCCAACCGGAACGGTACTTTTTATGACCACAATCGCATCATGCTTCAAGTGCTGGGCAATATCCTTTGCTGCCTGCTCAAGATAGACCAAATTCGCCGCACCCTCATCTGTTTGCGGCGTACCTACTGCAATAATGATCACCTCTGCCCTTTCAAAGCCTTTTTGGTGTGAAGTTGTAAACTCAAGCCTCCCCTCTCCCATATTGCTGACTAGCAAACTTTCTAATCCAGGCTCATAAATAGGAGAAATCCCTTTATTCAACTGATCAATTTTTTCAGTATTAACATCAATGCAAGTAACATTATGACCAATTTCCGCTAAGCAAACACCCGTCGACAGCCCGACATAACCTGTTCCTAATACCGTAATTTTCATCCTAATCATACTCTCTCTTAAAAAGTTGAAGATTTTCCTTTTTGTCCATTTCATTCAAATAATCGATAAGTGCTTCTCTTATTTCCTCTCTTTGCAGAGCAAAGTCTAACGTTGCTTTAATAAAGCCGATTCGGTCACCGATGTCATAGCGTCTTCCTTCAAAATTATAGGCGAGGACTGCCTGCTGCTTGTTTAATTCATTAATCGCATCCGTCAGCTGAAGCTCATCCCCTCTTCCAAAAGGAACACTCTCTAAAAATTGAAATATTTCAGGTCTCAAGACATAACGTCCCATGATGGCGTATGTGGATGGTGCTTCCTCTATATTGGGCTTTTCTACTAATGAATCGATATGAAGTAGATTTGGTTCGAACATGGTGCCTTTTGGCTTTATAATTCCGTATTTGCTAACATCCTCTTTTGGAACTCCTTGAACAGCAACAACTGAACTATTACAATACTCAAACACACGAATAAGCTGTTTGAGACAAGGAGTTTCAGACATTACAATATCATCGCCAAGCATAACAGCAAATGGTTCATTCCCTATGAAGCTTTTTGCACAAAGAATGGCGTGTCCCAGTCCTTTAGGTTCCTTCTGGCGTACATAGTAGATATTGGCCAAACTTGAAATCTTCTGTACTTCTTCCAGCATATCTTGCTTTCCTTTTCTAAAAAGAGCATCTTCTAGTTCATATGATTTATCAAAATGATCTTCAATTGACCGTTTTCCTCTGCCAATGATGATGATAATCTCTTCAATCCCCGAAGCAACCGCTTCTTCGACGATATATTGAATCGTTGGTTTATCAACAATTGGCATCATTTCTTTCGGCTGTGCCTTCGTAGCAGGCAAGAACCTTGTTCCAAGACCAGCAGCCGGTATGATGGCTTTCCGTATTTTCATCTCTTTCCTCCTGCTATAAGATATTTATCGTTGTATATGAAGCCCGACAGCTTTTTTTCACGATAGAAAAATAGATTCATAGACTTAATCTTTGGTTTTAAAATAAACTCCTGAATCGCTAAGAGTCAGGAGTTATCATTTTTTTGATGAAGGGGCCTATAAACCTTTTTAAGAAAACTTCCCATTAATTTAGGCAGTATTTTATCACGTCTTCTTAATAATACTGTGACAATGCCCTTTCTTTCTTCCGCTGTTACATTCCAATCATCAGGAATTAGGGCGACAATCTCTTCTATCAGCAAAATTGGTATAGTTTGAATAATTTCCAATGACGCGTGAAAATCCTCTTCGTTTCTAATGAAACGTGCCATTAGCTGGTGTGCCGCACTTTTCATGACTCTCTCCGGAAGACTATCTAAATCTGGCATTTCCCAATTATACGTGCTGAATACCTCAGCATGGTCAATAGTCCATAACTGATAGGAATCTGCTCCTTTTTCTTCTAGGAGGATATTTTTTCTGGTTCGGTCGGTATTTCCCAGCCAATAATCAAATAAAATAATAGATGCAAGGGTGGAAGGATTTGTAATGCTTTCCACATCAGTAACTTGATGACCATCCAAACAATTCGGTATGAACAATGACGCAAATTGATAACTGTCATCTTTTAAAGGCGGCAGATCAGGAATTTGGCTTGAAAACTCCTGTGGGATTTTTACTATTTTTGCAACTGGAATTGGCAATCCGAGATAACGTCCCAGACAATATGAGATCCATTCGTTTGGCAATGTCTTTTCAAAACCAGGACGAAAATATTTAACTACATAATCTCTACCATCATCGAAGGTAATCAAATGTGCATTTGACTTTCCTTCCATCTTTCGTCGATAAGCTACAGGTTTTATCAAGGAGCCTGCACCTCACCTTCATCATTCTTTCCTTCCACTTTTCTTAATGCTCCAACATATTGTTCTGCTACCACTTCTATCGCAAAATTTTTACGAACATGATTTACCGCTTCCTTTGATCTACGCTCATAGAGTTCAGGATAGTCTACGATCCCGTAAATTTGGTTTACTGCGTCATCAACGTTTTGGCCGCGGAAAAGCAAGCCTGTTTCCCCTTTCCGGACTAGTTCAGTGATTGGCATAATATTGGATGCGACAACTGGTACTCCACAAGCCATTGACTCAATGAACGTATTCCCAAACGATTCAGATTTGGTTGTAGCAAGCGTACAACCCCCTGACTCACGTATTTTTGCATACATATGCGGCATTTGCTGATAAGGAATAACGGGAAACCACTTTATGATATCGGTCAATTCTTCCTCCTGCCATTTAATAGTAAACTCATTTCTTTGTACACTTTGTGCTCCGCCTATTACCCAAATCTCTATATCTTCACGTTCACTTTTAATTTTTTGCGCAATTTCAAGTAATCTAGTCCAATTTTTACGTTTATCCAATCTTCCTATCCAGCCAATAATTTTTTTATTGTTCCTCAGAATAGGAATACTATTGTAATCAATCTCGTCTTTTTGCAGCGGACGAAAGAAGGATGTGTCTATGCCATTATAGATAACATTTATTGGTATATTATCAGTGAGGATTGAGACTAATCTTTTCTGATACTGTGAGGGTACAATGATAAACTCTGGGTTAATTCCTCTGAATGTTTTTAGATGGGGCTGTAACTTGATTAGTTCGGGTGTCCGTGCTTCAACAATGACAGGTCCTTGATAATTTGCCTTTTGAATCCATTTATAAGCTGCACCTGTATCAACCACAATAATGGCATCATAACGATTACTCTGAATAATATTAACAATCTTTTCTTCATCTTTCGTTAAATACACAGTAGCTACATCTTCCATAATATGCATACCACCATGATCTGTGGTATATAAAAAGTCCGTTTCGATTCCATGTTTTTTGAAGTATATTGCACGATTTCGCCAGCCAGCGTTAACCCCGCCAACAGTTAGCAGGCGCCAGATGACAAGTATTTTCATTTTGACATCACCTCTTTACCTTTTGATATACCCTGTTAGTAGTTTTTGTTTCTATAAAAACCAACTTCTCTAATGCCTTACTTTTTTCTCTTGGTTTTTGATAAATCAGGACCAATGGAAAGCATTTTTTTAAATAACTCTTCTTTGCTTTTCCTCTTTTCTTCTGCTTCTCTTTTCTTTCTTTGTTCTTCCGTTTCTTTAACCTTTTTACTCTTTGATTTTTTGTTTTTATCCTTCTTTTTACCCATTTCTTTGTCCTCCTTCTTCTTTCCTTTATCCTTTGAATCTATTAGCTCTTTAAATACCTTTTCTTTAAACTCTTGATCTACTTCTGACAATAACTCCTTATCTGTCTTGGCCTGTTCATATTGAGCCCAATACGCATCCATTTGATCTTTTACTTGATCCGGGTTGTATCCCATTGCGAGCATGGCCTTCACCCACTCATCCTTAAACACTTTATAAACGAGGTTTTCCAGCCCTACCTCATAAAGAGGCTTTTCATTACTTGTTCTTAACCTTTCACTAGCCTTTTTGATTGCTTCTTTATCATAGGCCTGACTTGAAATTACTTTAATGAGTTCGCGGGACTGCTCTTCCATCTCAATATAGTGCTTCCATTCTTCGTATAAACTTGGAGCAAATTCTTGCACATGTTCTAAAAAGAGTGCTTTATACTCCTCTCCAAGAGAATTTAATAATTTTCGAGGGTATGGATATACCCGGTCTCTCCAAATGGTTCTCGCTACATCAATTACTTTAAGACTCCCATCATTTTGAAGATAGATTTGTCTCTTATGATGATCAATTCTTTCAAATCCAATTTCCTTAAATACAATAAGCATTTGTATTAATTTTGCAGACAGCTCTTTTGTCAGAGGCTGCGATTGTAAATATTCACGCAAATCCACTCCTCTTACTATTTCCATAGCAATATGAAGAGGTCCCCTTCCATGAAGTTTCGGAAAAAGGTTTGTATGCTGGCCAAGCGATAGAGCTTGATATTCCCTTTCACAATCTTCCTCATTTCCGAATACTTTTACACATATATCATTTGTAAATTGAAAAACAGCTCCTTGACGTCCCTTACCCATCATTTTTAACGGTGAATTGTTGACTACTTCTACATCAGCATTTTCCAAATTTGTTACTTTAATTTTTTCAACATGTTTGTTTAATAAAGAAGTATCCACATAATTCCTCCTTCCAAAAAATTCTCCATATACACTTGCTAAACTTGTACTCTTCTATATTCAATTCATCAATGTAAAGAAATGTAAAGGCAAACAACCACAAATGTAAAAATATTTATGTGTTTTGTAAAAAACTAGGTTAAAACCTCTCCAAAGGTACACCTTTTCCTTATTTAATGTTTTCAAGCTTGTCACTGAAGCATCACTTTTGCATGGTTTGTCCTAATCTGTCTAATTATCAATATTTTTGAAATAATTACAATATTTAATTTATTTAAAAGGGATTTTCTCATATATGTAGAATAGTTTTCTAGAAGCATTAGTCACTTACCACAATTGCTTTTCTCAATCGGAGGTGGATTTATTTACTGTCTAAAAGTAGGTGGCTGCACATTGACTAATATGTTAGGAGGATACAAATGAAATTATTTAAAACAATAAATATAATCATTATTACATTAACGATTGCCTTAGCTGGATGCGGTAATAATTCCTCACAAGAGACAACTGAACAAGCCTCTGGATCTGCAGATGAACAAATTACTTTAAAACTTGCCTCATTTTTCGCTGATACGACGACAACTTATACTGATTTTGTAAAACCTTGGATAGAAAGGGTAACAGAACGGACAAATGGAAAAGTTCAGATTGAATACTATCCATCTGAACAGCTCGGGAAAGCTGGTGACTTGCTTGGGTTAACTGCAGATAATGTTGCTGATATCAGCATGCTTCCAACTATTTATTATCCTTCAGAAATGCCTATCAATAATGCTTTACAAAATATGCCTGGTGTCGCAGAATCCGGCTATCAATCAACATTAGGCTTTTGGGATCTGATCCAAGAGAATCCAGAGATACTAGAAAAGGAATTTTTAGCAAACGGTGTAAGACCGCTGGGTGTGTTAAACTCACCTCCTTATGAAATTTGGACAATGGACCGGGAAATTCGTGTCCCTTCAGATTTAAAGGGACTAAAAATCAAGACTGCTGGAGGCATGTCCAGTGAATTCTTTGAATTTGTAGGGGCGGTTCCTGTAACAGTTCCCTACCCAGAAATGTATGAAGCAGTTGAAAGAGGAGTAGTTGATGCGCTTAGCATTGATGGTAAACCACTCATTTCTACAGGAGTAAAAGATCTTTTAACGCATGGTGTATTGCCTCACTATGGAACAAGCTTACAGGCTCTCATTATTAATGAAAAGGTTTGGCAAGGCCTGCCCGATGATGTAAAAGAAGTCATGATTCAAGCAGGTCAAGAAGTGACTGAAGAAATCGGAAAAGTAGAAAACGAAGTAGCAAAAACATTTATAGAAGAGTTTAGGGCAAACAAAACGATTGTTGAACTAACTCCAGAAGAAGAACAGGAGTGGAAATCAACGGCGGAAGAATTCCAGAAAAAATGGATTGCTGAAAATGAAACAGAAGACTTTAAAATCTCTGAGTATCTAGAACAGTATAAGAAGAGTCTAGAGAAATTTAAAGAATAATCACGAAATAATAAGAGGTAAAGCTATGGTTCACTACAGCTTTACCTCTTATTTTATCCATGTATCATAATCATTTCGTAAATCACTACTTTTTTTTCTTATTATCTGCAGCAGCCTTCTCCAATCTGCGAAAGCGCCGCAGATCTGCTTTACGAATCGGAAGTGGTTCGTGCTTCAGTAACTTTACAATAGCAAATGTTAATAACAAAAGAATGACTGTGAATGGAAGCGCCGCAATTAAGGAAGCTGTTTGCAATGCTTCAAGTCCCCCTGCATAAAGCAGCACGGCAGCAATCGCCGACATCAGGATCCCCCACACATACTTGGCAAATTGCGGTGGTGTAATGCTTCCATAAGACGTCATACTGGCTAATATATAGGTTGCTGAGTCAGCGGACGTCACTAAAAATGTGAATATTAATAATATAGATAGCACAGACATGATTACCGAGAATGGCAAATAGTTAAAGGTTTGGAACAACGCTGATGTAATATCGGCATTAACAGCAGCTGCAATTCCCGCACCATTATTTAAATCCTGCCATATTGCTGTTCCCCCAAACGCCGCTATCCATAAGCACGCGATTAAAGGGGGAATAATCATGACACCCATGATATATTCACGTATTTTGCGTCCCCTCGAGACCCTTGCTACAAAAGCTCCAACGAAAGGCGACCATGCAATCGCCCAAGCCCAATAGAAGATCGTCCAGTCACGAACCCAAGTTCCTCCCTGATACGGCTGCAGACGTAAGCTGTACTGGATAAAATTCGTGAAATAGTCCCCCATTGCTAATGTAAAGCTTTCTAAAATAAATACAGTAGGACCTGTAATAAGTACAAATAAAAGCAGCACTATGGCGATTCCTAAATTTAGATTACTCAAATAGCGAATCCCTTTATCTAAGCCGGTTGTGGAAGACAACATATAAGCAATAAAAATAATGGCAATAATGATGATTTGGATTCCAAAATGGTTTTCCGTTCCAAATACAGCATTAATTCCGCCATTCATTTGCAGTACCCCAAGACCAATCGATGTAGCAATCCCCATTACCGTCGCAATCACAGCTAATGTATCAATTGTATGCTTTACACCCGGTTTGCTTCCTGTGACAGGTTCTAGTGCTGTTGAAACAAGTCCATCTCGATCTTTACGGAACTGCAGGAACCCGATCACAAGTCCGACAATTGCAAATACGGACCACTGACTGACTCCCCAATGAAAAAAGGAATATCCCATTGCAAGTCTTGCTGCATCTTCTGTTTGACCTGCTACATTTGCATAAGGCGGAGTAAAAAAGTGACTCATCGGTTCCGCGACGCCCCAAAAAACAAGTCCCGCACCAAAGCCCGCTGAAAATAACATTCCAATCCATGTAAAGAATGAAAATTCTGGGCGCTCTTTTTCACCGCCAAGGCGGATTGCTCCATACTTACTTAAGGCCAAGCCAACCAAAAATACAATCAGAATGAGAACTGCTAATAAGTAGAACCAGCCAAAATTTACCGTCGTAAAATTAAACAGGTTTCCTGAGACTTCTCCAAACTTCACTGGAATGATGGCACCAAGAATAACTAATGCCAAAATAACAGCACCTGATATAAAAAAAACTGGATTTCGCAAAATCTTTTTATTCATGTAAACCCCCGCATGTCCAACTGTTTAATTTAAGATTACTTCTATTATTTTTCAAATCAGAAAAACAATACTTAATCGAACGAATTAAGCCGAAAAACCTGCGTACATAAAAAAGTACCCCTCGAAAGGAGTACTTTAAACATTAAATATTTTCCAAAACCTTTTCACGTGCTGCAATATGATCAGGCCGCGGCTTTTGGCCGGAAAATGGCGAAACTAACTTGTTTTCCACACTGTTAAAAACAAAGAACACATTGCTTCTTGGACTAGGTGTAATATTGCTATTTGAACCATGCATGATGTTACAATCAAATAATATAACCGAACCAGCTGGACCAGTTGGAGCAACAATTCCCCCTTGTTCTACCAGTTTGGTTAAGCTCTCATGGTCAGGTACACCAACCTCTTGTCTGCGAAGAGATTGTTCATAATTTGATTCTGGTGTTTCGCCCACACAAGAAACGTAATATTTATGAGAACCAGGCACCAGCATAAGCGGTCCATTAAATGGAGTATTTTCTGTTAACGTAATGGAACAGCTAATTGCTCTCATTCTTGGCATACCATCTTCAACATGCCATGTTTCAAAATCGGAATGCCAATAGAACTCTTTGCCATTAAAACCTGATTTAAGATTGATTCTGGACTGGTGTATATACACTTCAGAACCTAGAAGCTGCTCAAGTATCCCTGTCAGACGTTCGTCCCTTGATAGATCTTTAAAAAACTCTTCGTGTTCATGAACAGCAAACACAGATCGGACATCCTGACTATCAGGTTCACGAATGACCCGCTTATCATCTGAGCCTCTCGATTCTTCAAGCACATTAGAAAGCTCTTTGCGCATCACAGCAACTTCTGTTTCATTAAAAAACTGATCAAGTACTAAAAAACCATTCTCTTCAAAAAAAGATAATTGATCAGCTGCAAGAGGACCTGGTTGTGATAAATCAGAATAAACAACAGGATCCTTTCGATCAGTAATGGTTGGAATATTACTTACTCTTGACGGATATAAGTCTAACAAACCCAATCACTCCTTCTTCTATTTTATATATTTCTATAAAAGCGGAGATGACTTGTCTTGTGGATTAGCTGCTAAATCGTTAAAAATTCAACACTTACTTCTGTGATGCTGCTTCTTGTTCTGGTAATCGATAAGCGCCTTCTTCATCATGTATTTCTTGTCCCGTACATGGAGGATTGAAGACACAAACCATTCGCATTTGTGTTTTTGCACGCAGACGGTGCTTTTCATGCCCATCAAGTGCATACATCGTACCTGCTTTAATTGGATAGATCTTTCCATCCGTTAAATCTTCAATTTCACCTTCACCTTCAATGCAATAAACAGCTTCTTGATGGTATTTATACCAAAAAACAGACTCTGTTCCTGCATGAATGATCGTATCATGTAGAGAAAACCCCATTCCATCCTTTTGCAAAATAAAACGTCGGCTTTCCCAATGCCCATCAGCTACGTCATCAACAGTTCCTTTAATTTCGTCTAAAGATTTAACAATCATGTAAATTCCTCCTTTTAAAATATGACTATGTAAACCATGATTTATAGATTATCGGGCAGAAATCCCCCTCGGAAGGAGGATCGTCCCGCTAATCACACTTAAAATTTAGGTGAATAAAAAACATTGCAGCAGTGATTCTTTGGAATGTCCCTCTATTCTGAAAAAACCTGGCATAAGTGTCCGTAAATTTTGACACTATCAACCATTCTATTTTTGCAAGCTTTCACTTACACTGCTTTCCACAATTTCAAACCCGCGTAACAATTCTTCACGATCAATCGTTAATGGAGGCATGATTTTAAAGACCTCACTGTTTGGTCCGGAAGTTTCCATAATAACGCCTTTTTCAAAGGCATTTTTACAGATTTTATCGGCAATCCCATCGAGGCCGCATGCAATTCCCCTCATTAGCCCTCTGCCGCGAACTTCTCCTTGTATTTCCGGATATTTAGAAGCCAGCTTTTCTAAAAATTCACCAACTAGCTCGCCTTTTTCTTGAACATCCTTGCTAAAATCCTTTGACTCCCAATAAACAAGGGCCTCTTTTGCAGTAATGAACGCTAAATTATTTCCACGGAATGTACCATTATGTTCTCCAGGACCCCAAACATCATATTGTGGTTTAATTAGGGTCAGCGCCATCGGAAGTCCATAACCACCAATTGATTTTGATAAACAAACAATATCTGGATTGATCCCAGCTTCTTCAAAGCTAAAGAATGTGCCAGTTCTGCCGCATCCAGCTTGAACATCATCAATAATTAACAAGATGTCCCACTTTCGGCAGACCTCCTCAATTCTTTTCAACCATTCATTTTTGGCTACATTTAAACCGCCTTCACCTTGAACGGTTTCCAAAATAATTGCTGCCGGCAATGCAACACCGCTTCCGTTATCCTCAAGAAAACGCTCCAAGTAATCAACAGTATCAACATCATCGCCTAAATACCGATCAAATGGCATAGCGACACTGTTATGAAGCGGAATTCCCGCACCATGACGTTTGAATGAATTACCAGTTATTGAGAGTGATCCGATCGTCATCCCATGGAAGGCATTTGTAAAGCTTATTACTAAGTCTCTGCCAGTCACTTTCCTAGCCAGTTTTAATGCACTTTCTACCGTATTCGTTCCGGTAGGACCAGGAAACATTACCTTATACTCTAGTTCTCGGGGTTTTAAGATGACTTCATTAAACGCTTCCAAAAACTCAGCTTTAGCTGTTGTCCCCATGTCAAGACTATGAGTAATTCCATCATCCATAATATATTCCACTAATTTTTCTTTCATTTTTGAGTTGTTATGGCCATAGTTTAGTGCACCTGCACCTGCAAAGAAATCAATATACTCTTTCCCATTTGCGTCCCACATCGTAGAATCCTTTGCTTTCGTAAATGTGGTTGGGAAGCTGCGAATATAACTGCGCACTTCTGACTCCAAATTTTCAAATACTCCTAAAAGTGAATCTATTTCTTTTACCGCTACCATTCAAACACAACCTTTCAGAATATTCAATATTTTTTGTCGATAATTGTCCTTTCCTCATGGAACCCAGTAGTTTTCTTTTAAAAAGGACCAATTCGATATGTCTCTTCGGCTTCATGTCCGGTTTCCGGAAATAATTCAGCTTCAAAACAAGCTGAGACTTCGCAGGCACAATCGCGATCCTTTGCTAATCCTTTAAATAGGGACTGGGATGCGATGTTTGATGGTGTGACCGTTGCTTCCAGATAGTGAACATTTTCACAACTTTTTCGGTTCAATAACTCTTTCAAGAGCTTTTTCCCTATCCCTTTTCCTCGTTGTGATTCGTGTACTGCCACTTGCCAGACAAAGACGACATCACTAGAAGGAGGCGGACGGAAAGCGGACACAAAGCCGACGATTTGATCATTTTCCTCTGCAATCACACAGGTGTCGGAGAAAAACTCGCAAAACATTAAATAAGAATAGGCTGAGTTGAGGTCTAAATTCCCAGTGCTTTTAATAAGCTCCCAAACTTTTGCTCCATCTTCTTTCGTTGGTTCACGAAAACAAATAGTAGTAGTTGTATCAGACTTTGACTCTGATATTTTAATAGTCATGTAAGGTTTTTTATCCTCCTTTTTCCAATTTTCTTAACAATTATAATGTTAACGTGAATCAACATGGTCGTCAAAGCGGATAAAACAGGCTGACTCTATAAATAATCGATTTAACGAGGTTGAGCCCACCTACAGCTGTCAATTCTATTAAAATCCCCCTATTTCCTCACAAATCCTCTGATTTTAACGAATATTTTTAAAATTATATTTACTGAATGAACACTTAAAAAACCGCTATTTTAAACAAATAGCGGCCTAAAAATTATTAAAATAAACTTTTAAACTCCTCATAGCCTTCCTCAGCAAGTTTTTCTTTTGGAATAAATCGCAGTGCTGCTGAATTGATACAATAACGGGCACGATCAGGACCAGGACCATCATCAAACACATGACCAAGATGGGATTTTGACGTTTTCGCTCTTATTTCAATCCTTCTCATTCCATGTGAAGTATCGAAGCTTTCTTTCAGCTCTGAACGTCTTAACGGCTTTGTAAAACTCGGCCACCCACAACCGGCATCATACTTATCAGCAGAACTAAACAAAGGTTCTCCTGAAATAATATCCACATAAATTCCTTCCGCAGTATGATCCCAGTATTCATTTTGAAAGGGCGGTTCCGTTCCATTATTTCTTGTCACCTCATACTGTAATGGAGTCAATTCTTGTCGTAATTCCTCATCACTTTTATGCTTTTTCCAATAACTTCGAATAAAAGATGCCCGTCCAGACCCCTCTTTATAAAGATTATAGTGAAAAGGATTCTTCTTATAATACTGCTGGTGCTTCTCCTCTGCTTGATAAAAAGGACCTGCCGGCAGAATGCCCGTTACAATAGGTTTACTGAACTTGCCGCTTTGAGATAGCTTTTCTTTGGAGCTTTCTGCGATTTTCTTTTGCTGCCCATTATGGTAAAAAATCGCCGTCCTATAGGAAGTTCCCCGATCACTGAATTGCCCCCCTTCATCTGTCGGATCTATTTGCTGCCAAAATAAATCAACTATTTTTTGATAAGGTATCTTTTCTGGATCAAATGTGATTTGGACCGCTTCATAGTGGCCGGTAGCATCTGAATGAACTTCTTCATAGGTTGGATTTTCTTTGTGGCCGCCAGTATAACCAGAGATCACTTCAGTGATTCCCGGCAGTTCATCAAATGGCGATACCATACACCAAAAACATCCGCCTGCAAAGGCTGCCAATTCATATGGTTTTGACATAATTCCAACTCCTTTCCCCATATGTTACTTTTAGTCTGCTCAATACTCAACAGCGCAAAGAAAAAACCTGGAGTACATATTAGTCTCCAGGAATGGAACGTTCTGCGTTAATATAACCTGCACCATATATATTGTGTTCTCTATCTCGCCATAAATCAGCACCTGACATCAATAATTCCTTTACCTTATTGGGAGGTAATTCTGGGTTATTTTGCTTTATAAGTGCCGCTATTCCTGCACAGATAGGTGTGGCCATTGATGTTCCAGATAAGCTGAAATAATCATTTCCTACGCGGCTTGTCTTTTGAAGTTTGTCCAAATACGAATTTGGTGCTCTTAACGAGACGATATTTACCCCTGGTGCTAAAATATCCGGTTTCTTATCTCCGTAAATAGTTGGTCCTCTGCTGGAGAAACTAGCAACATCATCATCATTTCTCGTTTCAACTGTATCCATATCATCCAAGGCTCCGACTGTAATAATTTTTTCACTAAGACCTGGACTTGCAATCGTACCGCTATTTGGCCCTTCATTCCCAGCAGCTACACATACAACAATTCCCGCATCCCAAGCTGCATTCACTATCTGCACCATTGGGTCATTGATATCATCCCCAAAATTCTGCGCGGAACTTCCTAAAGACATGCTGATAATATCAATTTTCTCGGCAGAAGGATCTTCATTGTACTGAATGCACCAATCCACTCCTGACATGACGGTCTCTAAGGATCCCGATCCTAACTTATCGAGCACCTTAACCCCGACTAGATTTGCTTCTGGAGCTGGTCCTGCATATCTAGACGATGAGGCTGCACCATTTCCAGCAGCATCTCCTGCACAATGTGTCCCATGTCCATTATCATCGTATGGGTCTGTTCGATTATTAATAAAATCAACAAAATCTGTAATTCTTCCGGATAGATCCTGATGCGGATAGATCCCTGTGTCAATAATCGCAATTTTTACTCCTTTTCCTGTTAATCTCTGATTTCTCCTTACTACATTCCTTGCTCTCGCGGATTCTACCGCTACATCCAAAAACGCTTTTACTTCCCTATTCAAATAAATCTTTTTAATATGACGGCAGCTGGATAACATGTCCTCTAAGCCATTTGGGGTAATATCAGCACTGCAGCAGGAAACCCTCGAGAAATGAACTCTTATATTATTTTTTACATGCTTCTTCATCACCGTCTCTATTTCATTACAACCCTTTTCATAGCAGCCCTTTTCAAACTCGATAATAACGGAAAGCTTTTTTCTCTTTTTAAGAGAACCCTCGAAATAACGATGCAAAAAGCAAGGCGTCCACTTAAATGGTCTATAAAGGTTTAGTATTTCTTCACGCAGCGAACGTTCGAGCTTGTCTGCATTTGCTCTAACCATTTGCACCATTGAAAAACCAAACAATTTTATCCCTTCCCTTCTAAACTTTTATTAGCAGTCTATGAAGGAGGGGAAGAGATTGCAGCGGTACTTGTCCCATATTATTAAGATAAAACTTACTAATTTCGATGAAGCTAAAATATCATTCGTTATTATTACATCTTAATCCCTATATGGAGCATGTTAACCTAAGTTTTCGACTTTTTAGTCTAAAAACTCCCATCGTAATCTTGCTGTCTACTATACTATTTTTGAAAGCGTAATCACTGTAGAGGGGGAGAATAAATGTATACATTTCTAGCAGGTATTGTCCTGTTAATCATAGGTTATTTCACGTATGGAAAGTTTATTGAAAAAATATTCGGAGTCAAAGAAGACCGTGCAACACCGGCTTATGTAAATAATGATGGTGTGGACTATGTACCCATGAGTACACCTAAAAACTCTCTGATCCAACTATTAAATATTGCCGGTACAGGCCCAGTTTTTGGCCCAATTATGGGAGCTCTATACGGACCTGTAGCTTTTATTTGGATCGTCATCGGCTGTATTTTTGCGGGGGCTGTTCATGACTACTTAACAGGAATGATTTCCATCCGTAACCGAGGGGCTCATTTACCGGAGCTTGCGAGCAAGTTCTTAGGAAAAGTAATGAAACATGTTGTTAACGCCTTTGCTGTCCTGCTTCTTTTATTAGTAGGTACAGTATTCGTATCAACACCAGCGAGTCTGTTACACCTTTTAATGGATGGCAAAGTCGCTATGGGCATCCTTATTGCAGTTATTTTTCTATATTATATTTTGGCAACATTACTGCCAGTTGATAAAATTATCGGTCGCGTCTACCCATACTTCGGTGCTGTTCTTGTAATTAGTGCCCTTGGAGTTGGTATTGGTTTAATCGTGAAGGGTGCACCAATCCCTGAACTTTCTCTATCAAACTTCCATCCTGACAATGCACCGATTTTCCCGTTATTATTTTTCACCATTACTTGTGGTGCTTTATCAGGATTCCATGCAACACAAACACCCATCATTTCTCGTACTACTCAAAAGGAAAAGCAAGGCCGTAAAATTTTCTATGGAATGATGATTGCTGAGGGAATCATTGCGATGATTTGGGCTGCAGCCGCGATGAGTTTATTTGATGGATATAATGGATTAAGCGATGTTCTTGCAGCAGGCGGTCCTGGTGCGATTGTAAGTGAAGTTTCAACAACAATGCTTGGAGCAATTGGCGGAACACTTGCTGTACTTGGAGTAGTTGTATTACCGATCACTTCAGGCGATACTGCTTTCCGCAGTGCTCGTATGATCATTGCAGAATACCTTAACATTGCACAAAAGAAAATCTCAAGCCGTCTATGGATTGCTATACCACTATTTGCTGTTTCAGTGGTTCTTACTCAAATCGACTTTAATATTTTATGGAGATACTTTAGCTGGGCTAACCAAGCAACAGCTGTTATTGCTCTGTTTGTAGGTGCTATGTATTTATACATCGCAAAGAAAAACTACTGGGTTGCACTTGTACCTGGAACTTTCATGCTAGTGATGGTCATCACCTATATTTTAAATGCACAGATCGGTTTCGGCCTATCCTTGAACACATCTTGGTACGGCGGCTTTATCGGTGCAATTGTCCTTGTCCTGCTATTCTTCAACGCTGCTAAAAAGGCACGGGCCAATAATTTACCGCTTGATGAAGATATTTCAGATTGGAACAGAGTAGCTTAAATGGGCTGCTGCAGTCCAGAATATCGAAAGGTTGTGAATGAACAGGAAAAAAAAGTGAATGAAAAGACGAACGAAAAAATCTCACCATTCATTAAGTTTTCCGCCGTACTCATCACAACTGGAAGTGTGCTAGCATTCTTGCTTCTGTAATGTTGGCGACAAAAGCTCCTTTTTAGGAGCTTTTTTTATTTTCCCCTCAGCATTCTTTGGTTGTTGAATTTTTATTAAACACATGCTACTCATGCAAAAATTAATCTCAAAATCATCCTAGAGAACCCCTTCGTTTCAATACATTAATTTTTTACAGGTAAAAAATTTTCAAAATTTTGTTTAAAATTATAGAAATTCCGAATTATTGTTGTATAATATATAAATAAAACATCCGTTGTTATATAACATGAATAGGAGGTCATATAATGAAAAGCTCTCAAGAAATGATGGGACTTGAAACGATTGATCGTGAAGCAAACCTTAAAAACTATGAAGAAACTGTAAAAGAAATGAACTGGAAAGATATCGAGCAGCATTTTACATGGTTTAAAACTGGAAAAGTTAACATGGTCTATGAGGCTATTGATCGACATGTCGATGAAGGAAAAGGAGACAAGACGGCGTTTATTTACAGTGATACAGAACGGAATGAAGTATATACTTTCAAAGATTTAAGCGTGCTTTCTACACAATTTGCAAATGGTCTCCGTTCACAAGGAGTTGAAAAAGGGGATAGGGTCTTCATCTTTATGCCGCGAAGCCCGGAACTATACATTGCTATGTTAGGTATTATTAGAATTGGGGCAATTGCTGGCCCGATGTTTGAGGCTTTCATGGAAGAAGCCGTTAAAGATAGATTACTAGACAGCGGCGCAAAAATGGTTGTAACGACACCAGAACTCTTAGAAAGAATACCTGTAAAGGAACTGCCTAATTTACAAAACGTTATTTTAGTTGGAGCGGATAAAGCAACTGAAGACTATCAATTGTTATACCAAGACTTAATGAATGGCTCTGAAGAGTATACTATTGAATGGGTAGATCGCGAGGATGGAATGCTCCTTATCTATACTTCAGGTTCTACTGGAAAGCCTAAAGGAGTTCTTCAAGTCCATGATGCGATGGTTCACCAATATTTATCAGGCAAATGGGTCTACGATCTAAAAGAAGATGATGTTTACTGGTGTACGGCGGATCCTGGCTGGGTAACAGGAACATCGGCAGGTATGTGGTCACCATGGTTAAATGGTGTTACAAATGTTCTTCGCGGCGGCCGTTTTGATGCTGATGAGTGGTTTGCTACATTAGAAAAATACGGTGTCACTGTTTGGTTCAGTGCCCCTACGGCTTTCAGATTACTAATGGGAAATGGAGATACACTGCCAAAGAAATATGATATTTCCAAACTACGCCATGTATTATCAGCAGGCGAACCTTTAAATCCAGAAGTTATCCGCTGGGGTCTGGAGACCTTAAATCTGCGCATTCATGATAATTGGTGGATGACTGAAACAGGTTCTGCAATTTGTGCAAACTTCCGCTGTAATCCTATTCGCCCAGGTTCAATGGGGAAGCCTCTTCCAGGGATACAGGTGAGCATTATCGATGATCATGGCAATGAAGTGCCTCCTAACCATATGGGTAATCTGGCAATTAAACCAAAATGGCCGGCTATGGTTCGGACGATTTGGAATAACCCTGATCGCTATGAGCAATATTTTTTAAACGGCTGGTTTATCACTGGTGACTCTGCTTATATGGATCAAGATGGATATGTTTGGTTTGAAGGCCGCGTTGATGATGTGATTAACACATCCGGAGAACGGGTGGGTCCATTTGAAGTTGAAAGTAAACTAGTTGAGCACCCTGCTGTTAAAGAGGCTGGTGTAATCGGCGTACCAGATCCTGTTCGAGGTGAAATCATTAAGGCATTCATTACCTTACGTGAAGGATATGTCGAAAGTGACGAGCTATTAACGGAAATTAGAAACTTTGTTAAACACAAGCTGGCTGCCCATGCAGCACCCCGCCTATTTGAAGTACGCGAATCAATTCCAAAGACTCGTTCAGGAAAAATCATGCGCCGCGTCTTGAAAGCTTGGGAGCTTGGACTGCCGACTGGCGACTTGTCTACTATGGAAGATTAAGTAAAGTTACGAATGAAATTTTCATATACGGAAAAAAGAGGAGAATCGTAACAAACACGATTCCCCTCTTTTTTTACGCACCTATATTAATATTTTGCTGACCTTTTTTATCTTTGAGGTAATCCCAAGCAAATATAATTGCAACAAGGATCAAACCAGCAATGTCTGTAAATGTTTCCGGTATAATCATCATCAATGCACCTGCGCCTAATATTAAACGGATAAAAGGATTCAAGCTTGTTTTAAAGTATCCTTCAACCGCAGCACTCAATGCAATAATTCCGATAATCGCAGTGATGGTAATTAAAACAATGTCCAAAACTGGCGCCATTGGAAACTCTTTTGAATTTATACCAACCCCAGTTGTATCAATCATCATCATGGCAGGATTGTATACAAATAAATATGGTATTAGGAATCCAGCTACTGATAGCCTTAATGAAGTGAAGCCCGTTCTCATTGGATCTCCACCTGAAATCCCTGCACCAGCAAAAGCTGCAAGAGCTACTGGAGGTGTAATATTGGCAAAAATACCAAAGTAGAACACAAACATATGGGCAACCAGAATCGGAATTCCGAACTCTGCTAATGCAGGAGCTGCCATTGTCGCTGTAATAATATAAGCCGGAATGGATGGAAGACCCATACCTAAAACCATTGATGCAATCATCGTAAAGAACAATGTTAAGAATAATGAACCTGCACCAAGGCTTGCAATTGAAGAAGTCATGACATTTCCGAAGCTTGTTAAGCTTACTACCCCAATAATAATCCCAACAACAGCACAGGCAACCATTACGGATAGTGATTGTCTTGCGCCGCTGTCCAGCGCTTCTAGGATATCCTTAATAGACATACGAGTACTCTTTTTAAACGCTGCCACAATGACCGTAGATACAATCGTATAGAAAGCTGCGTGTCCAATTGGAATACTTTGATATAACAATACAACTAAGAAGACGATTGGCAGCAATAGATGCCCTCTTTCCTTCATTATGACCTTTAATTGTGGAAGGTCGGCCTTTGGAATACCTTTTAAATTCTGTCTGCCGGCTCTAAAATGAACCTGCATGATAACTGCCATAAAATATAATACTGCAGGAATCAATGCAGCTAGTGCGATTGTTCCGTAAGCAACACCTGTAGTTTCTGCCATGATAAAAGCACTTGCTCCCATGATTGGCGGCAGGATTTGCCCACCAACAGATGCACTGGCTTCTACCGCACCTGCGAAATTTTTCGAATAACCGATCTTTTTCATTAATGGAATGGTAAAAGCACCTGTTCCCACAACATTTGCTACAGCTGCTCCGTTAATGCTTCCCATAAAACCACTTGAAATTACCGCAACTTTAGCAGGTCCGCCTTGTTTATGTCCGGCCATCGCCAAAGCTAAATCATTAAAAAACTGTCCCATACCGGACTTTGCCAGGAATGCTCCAAACAAAATAAACAAGAAAATAAAGTTAACAGAAGCACCAATCGCTGTTGAATATAGTCCTTCTGTTTTCAAATAAAGCTGTCCAAAAATATCGCCTAAATCGTACGGACGCGTCATCATTTTAACTGGCATCCAGTCCATATGGCTGACAAATGGATAGGCAAGGAAAACTAACGCTAAGATAGGTAAAATAATACCTGTTACTCTTCGTGCCGCTTCTAAAACAAGAATAACGGTTGTAATGGCTAACACGATATCCATTGTATTAGGGATACCACCACGTGTTGTCGCAATCGCAGTATATTCTTTAATTAAATATCCTGCTGAAGCAAGCGCTAATAAGAATAAGATCCAATCATACCAAGCTATCTTACTGCGGTCTTGTTTTTTCGTCGTTGGGTACAGCAAGAATATTAAAGCAATACCAAACGATACGTGGATGGCCCTTGCCTGCAGCGTTGGCATTGGATTGAATGTAATATATAAGTGAAAGAGCGAGTATAGGATGGCAAATACGGAAACAACAATAACAACCTTTTTACTGCTGAATTTTCTTACTTTTGATTCAGTATCAAATTTCTCCAGTATTTCCGCTTGTTTTTCTTCCGTAATGACATCTTTGTCTTCCACCCTATTATTCTGCTTCTTTGAATCTGTCACTTGTCATCACCTCTAGTAACCGCCACAGCGGAAGTTTTTTGCTTTCAATCGTTATCGCCCCATACTTTTCAGTAAGTTTGTATAAAGGAATGTTCGATTGTTCTGTGTATAGTGTTGTTTTGATATTTTCCGAGACAACTAGATGGATGGCTTCCATTTTGCGATTCATCCTCATATGCACAAAACCATCATTGGAAGGGATAATTTCACCTGTAGAGGGGGTACCGGCACCGAAAGTTTTAAATCGTGTTTCAACTAAATAAAGATCATCATTTCTCAGTTCATATTTTTCAAACCAAGGTTCTTTTTCAACAGAATGAATCCAGCCAATTTCAAAAGTTTTATCCTTTAAATAAAAATGATGATCAGAATAAGATACCTGAATGGCAGAAATCTTGTAAAAAAGGAGAATAAGGAGCACTGCTAAAAAAGTGCTCCCTACAATGAAACGTTTACTGTTCATCGTAATATTTTTGTGCTCCTGGATGTACGGGTGCAACCATACCTTTTTGTGCAGCTTCAAGTGAAACTTCAGTTGCTGCTTGGTGTGCATTGCCCAATTTGTCTAAGCTTTCAAAGAATGTTTTTGTTA
Source organism: Robertmurraya dakarensis (assembly GCF_900156875.1). Classification (GTDB taxonomy): domain Bacteria; phylum Bacillota; class Bacilli; order Bacillales; family Cytobacillaceae; genus Robertmurraya; species Robertmurraya dakarensis. The sequence goes on from NZ_LT707409.1 coordinate 3,533,890, forward strand.
ATTTATAAACATCATCTTCACTTAAATCGCTTCTAACTACAAGCGCATTCATAATTGCAGCAGTAGGAATCGCTTCTGCATTTCCATAAGTGTCTGCAGGAATATCAATTGCTACGAAGTATTCTTGATCTTCCGCAATCTTTTCAATGTTTGCAGGATCTACTGATACTAAATTAATATCAAGTGTTTTTGATAGCTCTAATACTGATGCGTTTGGAAGTCCGCTTGTTAAGAACGCTGCATCAACTGTACCAGACTTTAATCCATCAGCAGCCTCTGCATATCCTAAGTAGTCTACTTTAATGTCATCATATGTGATGCCATGACCAGCAAGTAAGTTGCGCGCATTGATTTCAACACCAGAATTTTGGTCACCAACTGCAACACGCTTGCCTTTTAAATCTTCAATCGTCTTGATTCCAGAATCAGCTGTTGTAACGATTTGAACGAAGTTTGGATATAGTACAGCCATTTGCGATACTTCTTCCACTGGCTCACTAAAGTTTCCAGTACCTGTTACTGCTTCTGTTAAAACATCACTCATAACGAAGGCCATTTCAACTTTTCCTTCTTTAATTAAGTTAATATTTTCAACAGATGCTCCAGTAGTTTGCGGCTTTGAATTAACGCCGTATAATTCTGTATATTCATTACCTAATGTTGTTCCGATAATGTTATATGGACCTGAAGAACCACCAGTTGCAATCGTTACAATGTTCGTTTCTAGTCCATCTTTATTTCCTTCTGTATCTCCGCCCTCAGCGTTATCACTTCCACCGCCGCATGCAGCCAATAGTAAACTGACTACGAATAAAACGCTTACAGTCAAGAGACTATTCTTTTTTATTTTCATGTAATATCTCCCCCTTCGAAATTAAACTACTTCAACGTTATTTTAGCAAAGTAAAATTTTGATTACAACAATAATTTTGTTAGTACTAAAATTCATTATTTTTAAAATATTTAAACATATAACAAGTATAGTCGACTGTTATACAGGTTTTTCAATGTATTTATAGTATTTTCTCTAGAAATAAAAGACTTAGGAAATGACCCTAAGTCTTTTATAAAAACTTTTTTCTGAAATAGTTTTATAAGATGAAGAATCCTGCAGTTCCAATTAATAAACCGTAAATAATTGCAGGGATTAATGTCTTACGAATAATTTCCCCTTCTTTACCCTCTAAACCAACAACTGCGCTGGCTGCTACTACGTTATGAATGCAAATCATATTACCAGCAGCTGCACCAATTATTTGGGCCGCCAAAACAATATTTTGATCCAAACCGATTTCACTTGCTACATTATACTGAATTGGTGAGAATGTCAGTGTAGAAACGGTTGCACTACCTGTTATAAATGCACCTAGTTCACCAAGGAACGGTGCTACAAATATCCAAATTGATCCTAAGCTGCTTGCAAATGATTCTGCGATGTATTGCGGCATACTTGCAAGGTCACTGGCATTTAATCCTGAGTTACTAAATACTTGTACCATTGCAAGCGTTGCAATTAATGAAATAGTCGTTGTTTTCATTGATCCCAGCGATTCTTTTGCTGCTTTTGTAAATGTGTTAAACGACTTTCGCTGAATGATAAATGCAAATATAGCTGACACTGTTAAAATTGTTCCAGGTGAATATAAAAACTCCCATGCTGAACTGATTTTTTCAACACCTAATATGTTATTCCAAGATAAATTAATGGCTGTTTTAGTGAATTCATTTAACCATGGTACGATTCTTGTTAATAACAATAGTCCAACTACAACTAAATATGGCGACCACGCAGTAATAAGGCCCATGTTTGATTTTTCTGTATCCACCTTGAAACCTTCCTGCATAGCGTCTGTCCATTCCACTTTTGGCAATAGAAAACCTTTTTTAGCTGTAAACGCTGCCACAACTAAACCTGTTAACGCAGCTAAAATGGATACGAATTCATGTCCGAATAAATTTGCATAAAGGTAAGCAGATCCTGTATACACAATCCCAACGAATAATGTCCAAGGAATCATTGGAATCGCATCTTTAAGCCCTCTACCTTTGCCAAAAAAGCTAGTTAAAAGAACGATTAAAATCAATGGAATGAATGTCCCTGCAAATAAATCAATAAATGTAATCGTTTGCGCTATTTCATGAAAGAATGGAGTATCTGCACCAGGAATATTACTTAATCCTACCGCAACTGGTGTCCCTACTGCCCCAAACATAACAGCTGAACTGTCAGCAACCAAAGCAAGTGTTGCCGCAGCTATTGGGTTAAAACCTAATGCGATCATGAGCGGACCGGTTACCATTGCTGGAGTACCGAATCCTGCTGCCCCTTCAATTAATGAACCAAACAAGAAAGCAACAATAATCGCCTGTACTCTCATATCAGCAGAAATATACTGAAATCCTTGGTTAATCCTTGTGATAGCACCAGTATTTCGAAGCGTATTCAAAAGCACTAATGCCCCAAATAATATCCATAATATCGTAAACGTTTTATGGGTACCCTGTAATATTGATGACAGGATAATATTTGTTTCCATCCCCCAAAGAGAAAATGCTAATAAAATAACAATAATTGCACTTATTGTCATCCCTTTTGCGGCTGGCATTTTTAATAGTACCAGCATAATAAACGGTGCAATAATTGCACTTAAAGCAACTAATAACAATTCAAATCTCCCCTTTTTACACTTTCCCCCATTTAAGAAAGCGCTGTCAAAAAATAACTTAATTATACGGTCATCTGATGACCGTATAATAATATTACCTTATTTATATTCCGCTTTTCAATCTTTTTTTGTATAGAAAAAGATAATTAATTTAAACGTACTTTTAACTATTAACTTGTTGTTTATGATGTTTTTTCAGAATAAACAAGGAGAACAATCATTATTTCCAAAGAAATATCGTTTATCTATCCTCCATAGATCACTTCTTTTGATTTATTACCCTTCCAAATGAGTGAAAAAATATTCATAAATAACAATTTAACAACCAAAATTATTAAAAAAAGCATTTTTGTATAACTTAAGCATTACCAAGGTTGAATTAATAATCTTAGGAGGAGAGGATTTGGATATTTACAAACAGATTTGGGAATGCGATACGAAGCACAGTGGTCTTCGTCCTATTTCCCCTTTGGAAAATAGAAATTATTCCGAGGGATACGTTATGGTCGATACGCAAGTTTGTAGTCCTGACCACCGTATTTTAAGGGAAGTTCATATACCCGATAAAAAAAGAAAAAGCTATGAGTTAATTGAAAAGCTTTTTGATAATTACACCTTGAATCAAAAAAGCAAGGAGATAAATACTGCATATGAGTTTAAGGAAGCCTCCGAATTCTTAATGATGGCCTCCCTCTCTCCGCCTGTTCAAATAGCAAGGAAGTTTCTAATGGAAAAGCTTAATAAAAATTTTGATGATCAACAGTGGTACCACCAACTGCATCATCTTTGGTTTCGGCAATTTAACTGGGACAACGGAAGGGATTTGTCAGGGTTTGAGCATGTTTTTATTGGAGAACAACAAAGGAGAAAATTAGTCGGTCACCATTTTTGGTATAAATACTGGCTTGCTGATCAAGATCATGCAGACCACGTTGATATGACCTGTGAAGTTCCTTCAGATCAAAATTCCGCATCGCCATATGTGATTACCGTAAGCTATCAATTGAAAGCAACTGATCATCATAAAAAAAAGTCAGTAGAACTATCAAAAAAAAGATGCACTTTCCTGGTTGGAATAAGTGCCGAAGGGCTATTAGCGTTAGGAACCATACGGGCTCTAGGCAAGGAGTATGTCCCAGAATATTTTTACATTAAAGAAATCCCTTATAAGTTAGAATTAATCATGAGCCCTGATGGACAAAGCATAAGAACCTTTTACCTCAGCAATCATTCACCAGGACACGGACTCAATATATAGATTATTTCCTCTAAGGAGCTCATAAGGCCACTGTGTACACAGTGACCTTAAATAACAATTCACCTTCTTGATTCTCATAACAAAGGATTGGAAGCCTTATTCTTAGTTTTTAACCGTTCTTTGGTCTTCATCACTTCGATGAAAACCTTTTTTCTAGTTTTCTACCCGCTTTTTGGTCTTCATCACATGAATGAGAGCTATTTTCCTAGTTTCCATTCGTTTTTGGCCTTCATCTATTAAGAAATCATTCTCCCGCTAAAAAAAGAAGCATAAAGTGCCAGAATGGCAGTTTATACTTCTTGTAATACGCGTGTATTGATTTTTGGATTTGTTGGTTTCTTTTCTTCTAGGCCTAGTGTCTGTGCAGTTGAATTATGAATCTCATGAAGAAGGTCAGGATTCTCCATTAGCGACACGCCATAAGAAGGAATCATTTCTTTAATTTTCTGTTCCCATTCTGCTATATATTGCGGGAAACATTTTTTAAGAACTTCAATCATAACGTGAACAGCAGTTGAAGCACCTGGTGAAGCACCTAATAAAGCTGCAATTGATCCATCAGAAGCTGTGATAACTTCCGTACCAAACTGAAGGGTTCCTTTGCCTCCAGCTTCTGTGTCCTTAATTACCTGCACACGTTGGCCTGCAACCACTAGATCCCAATCTTCAATTTTTGCATTCGGAATAAATTCGCGAAGCTCTTCCATGCGCTGTTCTTTCGATAACATCACTTGCTGAATGAGATACTTTGTCAGTGCCATCTCTTTTGCACCAGCTGCCAGCATCGTTAAGAGATTATCCGGTTTTACCGAAGTAACCAAATCGAACATCGAACCCGTTTTTAAGAACTTTGGCGAGAAACCAGCAAAAGGTCCAAATAACAAGGATTTTTTATTATCAATGTATCTTGTATCAAGATGTGGAACAGACATTGGCGGAGCACCCACCTTAGCCTTTCCGTATAATTTCGCATGATGCTTCTCGACCACTTCCGGATTATTACATACCATAAATAATCCGCTTACAGGGAAGCCGCCAATATGTTTCCCTTCAGGAATACCTGACTTTTGAAGTAAATGCAGGCTTCCTCCTCCGCCTCCAATAAAGACGAATTTTGCAGTGTGACGTTCAACTGCACCGCTATCAAGATTACGTACTTTTAGTTCCCATAATCCGTCACTCGTGCGTTTAATATCGTTAACACTGTGTTTGTAATTTATCTCGACATCTTTGCTCTCTAAGTGTTCAAACAACATGCGTGTTAAAGCCCCAAAGTTGACATCCGTTCCAGAGTCAATTTTGGTTGCTGCTATAGGTTCGTTCGATGTGCGGTCTTGCATAACAAGTGGAATCCACTCTTTAAGTTTTTTTGGATCTTCAGAGAATTCCATTCCTTCGAATAAAGGATTGTTAGACAGCGCTTCAAATCGTTTCTTTAAAAAAGCTACATTTTTTTCCCCTTGTACTAAACTCATATGAGGCAATGGCATAATAAAGTCTTTCGGATTACGTATCAGATTACTATCTACAAGATATGACCAAAACTGCCTTGAAAGCTGGAACTGTTCGTTAATTTTGATCGCTTTGCTTATGTCTATCGATCCGTCCTTTTTCTCAACAGTATAGTTTAGCTCACACAGTGCGGCATGCCCCGTTCCTGCATTATTCCACTCGTTTGAACTTTCCTCTCCTGCGCTTGAAAGTTTCTCAAATACTTTTATTTCCCAGTCCGGTTTTAATTCTTTCAGCAGTGACCCCAAAGTCGCACTCATAATTCCGGCACCAATTAAGATAACGTCTGTTCTAGTATGTCCGTTGCTCATTTTACCGTCCGTCCTTATCCCCTTAGATTTGCAGAAAGGATGTGGGCGTTCCTGCTTAGGCGTCACAATAAGCCCAGGACCACCTGTTAATACATCTTTTCTGGATCAATAATACCTACTAATAGTGTATCACTATTATCAAAAGATTAAAATATTAATTTACTATTATATGATAGTTATAACCTATTTAAAAGTGAACGAAACCTTAATTATTCCATACATTTACAATTTAAAAGTGAAAAGTCCACACTTCCTTTGTAAAACACAAAAAAACCAAAGCTGAAATCGGGGTTTCTGCTTTGGTTAATCGTTATCTCTCTATAATAAATCAGCAATTTCATTTAGCGAAAAAATACTTTATCAACATTGTACTTTGCCTTGAGTTCGTTAATGATGTATGTTTCATAAATTTCTCTATGTACAGGATCTTCAACCAGGCAAACGGCAATTTTCGTTACTTCGTCTCTGTGCATCTTTATTGGAGAAACATTGTCCTCAAAATGCTTTTTTATTCTCTGTCTTAACTTCCTCGCTTTGCCTACGAATAATAACTCCTTATCACGGTTGTAAAACATAAAGATTCCACCTTTATCTCTAGAGATAAGATGAAAGTCAGTAAATCCATATATATTACTTAATTCAGGATTATCCTTCTTAGTAATCGTCACATCTGGCTTTGGAATTGTTATGTTTATCATCTTAACCCACCTCCTCACTTTTATAATGCTCTAAATCGCAGCCGCTATCCTAAGATAGTTCATTTATTCCTTTTTGTATACTAAAAGGACCTTGGCTGTATTTTCACATCTTTCAACTATTGTTAATTCTTTCCACAAACCTCTTTGCAGCACGTGATAATGGGACATTCCTTAAATAGCATATACCAATATTCCTTTTTGGAATCGTCTCTTCAAGCGTTACTTCATATAAATTTCCTGAGTTCAAATAATCCTTTGAAAACTCCTTTGTAACGCACGCTATGCCCAGATTTATTTTTGTGAATTCTAATAATAAATCATAAGAACCAAGTTCAAATACTGGTGAAACTTGAAAGCCTCTCTTTTTCAAGAAGTTTTCTACATAAATTCGCGAATTAGATTTTTTTTCCAAAAAAATGAGTGGCATTCGCATCAAATATTCCAAACTAATTGGTTTTTCCGTTATTTTCTTGTATTTTTCACCACAAACAAAAATGTCCTGAATCTCTTTACATGGAATGACTTGAAGGTTTTCCTCCTGGATTGGCAGATTGCAAATCCCTATATCTGCTTTGCCTGACTTGATAAACTCACAGATTTCAGTTGTTGTGCCATTTAATATAGTTAATTTAACACCAGGATATGCTGTGCGAAATTCTTCCAAATAAGGCAATAAAAAATAACGAGAAATTGTGTCTCCTACCCCAATACGCAATTCTCCTGTTTTTAATGATTTAAATTCTAAGATTTTATCCTCTGCTGCCTGAATAATACCTAATGCTGAGTTCACATGCTCATTTAGCAGGCTTCCTTCATTTGTTAAGACTACACCTTTTGATGTTCGATAGAAAAGCTGGATATCTAATTCCTTTTCAAGCTTGGATATAGCTTGGCTGACTGCCGACTGTGTCATATATAACTCATGTGCTGCTTTTGAAAAACTATTATTTTTACTTACAACGTTAAATATGCGATATAAATCTAATGATCCAATCATATAAGTTCTCCTTATATCCGATATTATGAATATTAATTTTACTTATACTACTTAAAAGGTTATAGTAACATAGGATTTAAAATTAGTATTTAAAATATATAAATATACTTTGATAGAGGAGCGATCATGTTGCAAAGAGTAGTCGGAACAGTAGTACGCGGACTTCGAGGGCCGATCATTAATCAAGGGGATAATATTGAAGAAATCGTAGTAAATACTGTATTACATACAGCAAAGGTGGAAGGCTTTTCTATCGAAGATAATGATATTGTCACAATCACTGAATCAGTCGTTGCTCGTGCACAAGGAAACTATGCGACAATTGACGATATTGCTGCTGATGTAAAAGAAAAATTTGGTGAGGAAACAGTTGGTGTCACCTTCCCAATCCTAAGCCGTAACCGCTTTGCAAACTGCTTACGAGGGATTGCTAGAGGAGCTAACAAAGTTGTTTTAAAGTTAAGCTATCCTTCTGATGAAGTTGGTAACCACCTTGTTGACATCGACGAGCTGGACGTAAAGGGTGTAAATCCGTGGACTGATGTATTAACGGAAGATGAATTCCGTGAGCATTTTGGATATAAAAAACATACTTTTACTGGTGTTGATTACATCGAATACTATAAAGAATTAGTTGAAGCTGAAGGTGCAGCTTGCCAAGTTATCTTCTCAAATAATCCAAAGACTATCTTAGATTATACAAAGAATGTTTTAACATGTGATATCCACTCACGCTTCAGAACAAAACGTATTTTAACTAACCATGGTGCTGAAAAAGTATTTGGACTTGATGATATTCTGAAAGAATCAGTCAATGGCAGCGGCTTTAACGAAGCTTATGGTCTATTAGGATCTAATAAAGCAACGGAAGAAAGCGTAAAGCTATTTCCAAATAACTGCCAACCTATCGTGGACGGTATTCAAGCAAAACTTAAAGAAGTAACAGGTAAAAATGTAGAAGTTATGATTTACGGCGACGGTGCCTTCAAAGATCCAGTCGGGAAGATCTGGGAACTTGCGGATCCAGTTGTATCACCCGCTTATACAGCAGGACTTGATGGTACACCGAATGAAGTAAAGTTAAAATACTTAGCAGACAATAACTTCTCACATCTTCGCGGCGAAGAGTTAAAACAGGCTATTTCCACTTACATTAAGAACAAGAACGAAGACTTAGTAGGTGCGATGGAAGCACAAGGTACTACACCTCGCAGATTAACGGACCTAATTGGATCATTATCGGATTTAACGTCTGGCAGCGGCGACAAGGGAACACCAATGATTTATATTCAAGGATACTTTGATAACTATACAAAATAAGCTATACAAAGAAGCTGTCTCATTAAAATGAGGCAGCTCTTTTAAAACCCTTCTATTTCATGACAGTTCTCCGTAATATAGAGGCTGTTATTAGACTGAACAACTTACAAATCCTCTTTCGGTCTGCTCTTTATTTTTGAGCGTATTTGATAGTTAGTTTTCTTCTTCTGTGGATCTTCTTGTTTTGTGATTGTTAATCCTGTTATACCGTAGAACAGTGCAACTATCGGTGTGATCAGAGCCAAGAAACAGAACGGAAAATAAGCACCAGTTGCAACACCAAGTGTAGTTGCTGTGAAAATACCGCTGCCAGTCCAAGGAACTAATGCACCACCCTGTGTGCTTGAATCTTCTATTGTTCTTGAGAGATTTTCGGGTCTTAAGTTTAATCTTTCGAAAATAGGTTTCATTAAAGTACCACTCATCACAGAAGAAAAGTAAATGGAACCACCGATTGCAAGTGTTGAATAACTTACTATGATTGTTACAAAAATCAGGGTGCCAGTGTGTTGAATTTTATCTGCAAAAGAAGCAATTAATGCCTCTAATACTCCCGTTTCAGCAAGCATACCTCCTAGACCTAGTGCAAATAAGAACAGAGCAATAAGTTCAAGCATACTTGTTAAACCACCGCGCTGCAGTAAATTGTCAACAATTTCAATTCCAGACTCCACCACGTAACCCCTATATAAAATACTCAACGTTTCGGAGATCCCGAATCCTTGATAGATGGTTGCAACAAGAGCAGCCACTACTGACGCAATGAAGATGGAAGGGATTGGCGGTTTCTTTTTTAATAACAAGGCAATTAAAACTACAATAGGAATCATAGACACTAGCCCAAGATTGAATGTTTCGCTTAAATAAGCTGTCAGTACTCTTACACTTTCTGCATCTGCAACCCCAGTATATTGCAGCCCAATAAAGGTAAAAATTACTGCGGAAATAATATAAGCAGGTACTGTCGTCCATAGCATATGTTTAATATGTGTGAATAGATCACCACCAGTAACAGTTGGTGCTAAGTTTGTCGTATCTGATAGAGGTGACATTTTATCACCAAAATATGCACCACTTATAATCGCCCCCGCAGTTACTCCCGGTGGTATCCCCAAACTCGTACCAATCGCCATCATAGCTATCCCTGCAGTACCAATCGTCCCCCATGAAGATCCTATAGCCATTGATACAACCGAACAAAATAATAAGGTTGTTACTAAAAAGAATTGAGGCGATATCATTTTAATTCCGTAATAAATTAAAGTAGGTACTGTGCCCGAAGCTATCATCGCCCCAATTAAAATACCTACTGATAAAAGAATAATGCCAGGATGCAAGGCTTTACTCATTGAAGACATCATAGCTTTTTTTACTTGTTTATAGGTGTACCCTAACCCTTTCATAAACGGAATCAATGCAACCATACTTATAAACATTAAAATTTGAATAGGCGCTTCAAAAGCAATTATGCCAGTCGCCACAATAATAACAGCTGAAAGCAGCATAAATAACGCATATTTGAATGATGGTTTTTTTATATGTTCATTTTCCAAAAGATCACTTCCTTCCCTTTTCACTTTAATTTTAGATCTAGCTAACCTTAGATAAGACTGAATCAACGTTCATAAATTTATAAAATATTTTAAAACACGAATTCATAATGTATTATGCTGATTAAGTGGGGATTTTATTAGGAGCATATTTAACAAAAAAGGGGTTGAACCTTTGTTCAACCTTACTGTTCATTCTGCCCTATCCGATTGTGTTAAGAAGTCTTATCCTCAAATGAGTAACCGGCAAAAATAATATAAGCGGAGATTTTCCCGTTAAAATCAAAAAGATGCTCGTTTTAGGAGATATAAGGGGAGATTTTCCGCTTACCCAAGGTAAAATATCCTATTTTCGCATTTTCCTGAGTCAATAAAGGGAATTTCTCCGCCTATTAGTGGCTATTTTCGATGCATTTACTTTTTAAGCGGAATTTTTCCCTCTATTTATCTATCGATCAAGTTTTTAACCTGATCTCCTAAACCAGTCCCTTAATTACAAGTAATGATCAAAGACAATTTTCGTGAGATAAATCACAACTCGCTGTCATTATTATTGCTATCATTATTAATGAGGTAGATAATTATTCACCTAAAAGAAGAGGATTTTCTCAAGATTATTTGTCTTTTCATAAAGAGAGTTTCCATAAGGGAGTGTTATACATGTCTGAAAATAAATTGTCTGAATTAATTAGTCCTGAGGCTATCATAAATTTTGAAACCGGTGCAATTAAAGCGAGCACTTTGGATTCAATTATCAATCTTTTACCATTTGAAATGGGCTTTTGCGATGCTAACGATATTTTCCGCTGGTATTCAAATAATCCAGACCGTGTCCATGGTCGTCGTAAAGAGGCAATTGGACGCCATGTGCTTGAACTTCATCCAAAAGTGGCTCATCATGTTGAAAAATTGTTGAATGATTTCCGTTCAGGAGCACGCGACGAATGGGAATTTTGGTTTCCAAAACGCTCTGGTGAAGAAAGTGGTCAAATTTACCAAAAGTTCATGGCAGTGCGTGATGAAAATGGAAAATACCTTGGCTGTATGGATGTGACCATTAATCTCGACGTTTTCAAAGGAAAAGAAGGTAAACACACCCCTGAAACTATTGACGAATTTATAGCTGTTAAGCCCTGAATAAAAATAACTTTTCTATTAAAGAACACATTGGATCCCCCCGATACAATGTGTTTTTCTTTATATAGAAATTTCAATTTAACTTACTAAAAAATTCTTCAAATTAACCGCATCTATTTATGATACGGTTCACCGTAATGTACTTATATTAGGTGTTGCTAGGTTAGGGTGTGCAAGCTCGTTTTAACTCCTTTCTGCTATTCAGAATAATATCCTTATATATACCTATAATAGAGTAATTTTCGCTTCTTTTTATCCCCTATATCCGTTATATATAAATCAGAATTTGTCATTCACCCTAAAAATGAAGTATAGTTAGTATCTAATAAAACAATCCTCTGATTAAGGTTGTGTCAACATGCGTATTAATAAATATATAAGTGAATCTGGAAAAGCATCTAGACGAGGTGCCGATAAATTAATTACCGATGGAAGAGTTACTATTAATGGTAAGCGTGCAACTATAGGTAGCCAAGTTGAACCTGGGGATGACGTTAAAGTGGATGGAAATCCAATTCGAGTAGCAAGGAATAATGTCTATATTGCCTTAAATAAACCTGTAGGCATTACTAGCACAACAGAAAAAGGTGTAAAAGGAAATATTGTTGACTTGGTCAACCATCCATTAAGAATATTTAATATTGGGCGCCTGGATAAAGATTCAGAGGGCTTAATACTTCTTACGAATGATGGCGATATTGTTAACGAAATTCTGCGGTCTGAAAATAAGCATGAAAAGGAATATATTGTTTCAGTAGACAGACCAATTACTCCTGAATTCTTGAAGAAGATGTCAGAAGGTGTCAAAATATTAAATACTAAAACCCTGCCTTGTGAAGTTGTTCAATTATCAAAGTTTGAATTTCAGATTATTTTAACACAGGGGCTAAACCGCCAAATACGCCGCATGTGCGCTGAATTAGGATACGACGTTTACCGTTTGCAAAGAACCCGAATCATGAATATTCATTTAGGTAACCTTTCTCCTGGACAATGGAGAGATTTATCCAAGAAAGAACGAACTCAGTTATTTAGAGAATTAAACTATGAGCCAAAAGAATGGTGAAAACTATGGAACATCAAGTTTAGGCAGAGTTATCATTGGATTAATATCCAAATAACAAATAAAGGGACAATCTCATTATAATAAATAAACCTTAGTGCTTCTTTCCAAGAAAGAGGCACTAAGGAAAATATGCGTAGGGGCCATCCTATACCCTTAATAACTTCATTTACTTATGATACGGTTCCCCCCGATTAATTCGATACGCCCGATAGACCTGCTCCACCAAAATCAGCCTCATTAATTGATGAGGGAATGTCATTTTTGAAAATGACAGGTGCTCATCTGCCCTGTTTAAGACTTCATCACTTAAGCCAAGTGAACCGCCAATGATAAAGGCAATTTTGCTCTTCCCATAGGTTGCCAGTTTATCCAGTAACTCTGCCAGTTCTTCGGAAGATTTTTGTTTTCCTTGAATCGCTAATGCGATAACATATGTATCGGGGCTTATTTTCGCTAGAATTCTCTCTCCCTCTTTTTGTTTCACTTGCTCCATTTCGGTTGCACTTAGTTCCTCTGGTGCCTTTTCATCGGATACTTCAATTACCTCTACCTTGGCATAAGATGATAATCTTTTTAAATATTCTTCAATGCCTTGTTTTAAATATTTTTCTTTTAACTTTCCAACCGTTACTAACGAAATATGCACACCTAATCCTCACTTTACAAACAAGATATCCACATAACTTATCCACATATCCACATTTTCTATCCACATCTTGTATGAGATCATTCGTTCGCTACCATATATACAGCGGAATTTCGACAATATTCACAGCTTGTTGATAACTCGTCCACTGCCACTTTAGACAGTAACGGAAATGTCTCAAATTCATCTACAATCGTGTCTATAGCAAGATCCACATGTTCTTCACAGCAATATATCATGTTCTTTTCTCCTTCTATCATGTTTATATTTTCTACATAATTAGACAAAATTCTAATGTGGAAAACACCATTCCAAACTCTGTCCTACTTATCCACATTTCATCTTAACATGATCAAAAAAAGCAGGAAAGCTTTTATACACAGCCTTCCTGCTCTATTTTACCCACATCTAACTAATATACTCTATTTCCTGTTAGTTTCATCGTGGTTTCCTCTATCTTTCCATTTCGGTAGACCTTAATAGTTAAGGACTCACCAATGTCCTTTTCATTATATAAGTGCTTGCGTAAATCGATCACGTCTGTAATCTTCTCTCCATCCATTTCAACGATAACATCCAGCTCTTGCAGGCCAGCTAACTCTGCTGGTGAATTTGGTTCTACTCTCATGACAGCAACACCATAATTAATATCTTTTGGAAGCTTCAATGCTTCTTGCTGATAATAAGACGGAATTTCATTTACAGATTGAAGTTCGATTCCCATGTATGGCCTTTGAACTTCACCAACCTGTTCTAAGTCTTCAATAATAGGGATGGCATAATTGATTGGTATCGCAAGTCCAATTCCTTCAACCGCACTCTCAGCAATTTTCATTGAATTAATCCCGATTACTTGGCCAGCAATGTTAATTAGAGCCCCTCCGCTATTACCAGGGTTGATAGCAGCATCCGTTTGTAATACTTCTGCCTGCCAATCAACTACACCATTTTGATCGATATCAACCGGGATTGCTCTTTCTAACCCTGAAATGATCCCTTGAGTAACAGATCCTGAGAAGGTAGGTCCTAATGGGTTTCCAATTGCAATAACTGGTTCACCCGTCCTTAAAGCATCAGAATCTCCAAATTCAGCAATAGTTTCAATTTCACTGCCATCTACTTCAAGCACCGCTAGATCTGTCCAAATATCACTGCCTCGAAGTGTCGCAGGAATTTTTGTGCCATTTGCTAACGTAATTTCAATCGTGTTAGCTCCTTCAATTACATGATGATTTGTTACGACAAAGGCTTTATTGCCTTCCTTTTTATAAATGACACCGGAACCAGTACCAGCCTCTTCTCCTTGACCATTTCCCCAAAAGCTAGTTGCTTGGATATTGGTTATACCCACGACAGCATCTGCCGCTTTTTCGACTGCTTTTGTAATATCTGTTTCAACATTTACTGAAACCGTCTCTGATTGCAGAGGACTGCGTTCTTCCACTTCATTTTTTTCTTCATCATCCAAGGAATAAGGCAATACATCATAATTTAACAGCTGCGGAAGGGCAATTACTACTAGCAGAGCTCCTAATATCACTCCGACCAAGCTGGCAAGTATATATCCACCCCTGTTTCCCTTTTGCTTTTTATAGCGTTCTTGGTAATCTTGATCGTAATAACCCACTTTTCACCATTCCTTTCACGAGAACGATTGCTAAAGATTATTCTTCCTATCTATACCTAATTATAATCTTGTAACATGAAAAATCTAATGAAAAGCATGCTAAATTTGCATTCTTACAACTTTGTTCATATTTTAGTCTTAGTTTATTCATAAAAAAGAAACCGGTTCTCTCACCGATTTCTTCTCAGGTACCTATACGGCTGTTAATGCCGTTGGATTTTTTGGATCTGTATCATAAAGTTCAACTTGCTCACCGACAATTACTCCTCGGCTTTGCAGTGTTTGTGTGACAGACATCTTTGCTAAGTCTTTCATATTATTATCCTGACTTAAATGCGCTAAATAAATTCGCTTAGTCTGATCCCCGATAACTTCACTCATAGCAATGGCTGCATCTTCATTAGAGACATGCCCCACATCACTTAGAATTCTTCGTTTAATATTCCAAGGATATCGCCCCATGCGAAGCATTTGGACATCATGGTTACTTTCAAATACGAAAGCATCTGCATTCGAAATAATCCCTTTCATCCTGTCACTGACATAACCTGTGTCTGTAATAAGAACCAGCTTTTTGCCCCCATGGTGAAAGATATAGAACATCGGTTCAGCTGCATCATGAGAAACGCCAAATGATTCAATATCTAATGCGCCAAAGCTCTTAACGGTTTCTGTCTCAAACGTGAACCTTTGTTCTAATGGTATTTTCCCAATTAAACCATCCATCGCAGCCCATGTCTTTTCATTGGCGTAAATAGGCAGATTATATTTGCGGGCAACAATTCCTACGCCCTTAATGTGATCGCTATGTTCATGAGTAACAAGCAAACCAGAGAGTTTCCCCATATCCCGGTCAATTTTTGCAAAAAGAGCTTCCATCTGCTTCCCGCTTAAACCAGCATCCACTAAAAAGGAATGCTCCTCCGTTTCTACGAAAACTGCGTTTCCCGTGCTCCCGCTAGCAAGAACACTAAATGTGAGTCCCATTTTTTTCACTCCACTATCTTTTTATCTTGGTTTTCTAGTTGAACAATTTGACCATCGATTGCGTTTACGAATAAGCTTTTTTCATCATCGACCAAGAACCGCCAAACTGGTGTCAGCACTTGCGATGACGTAAGATGAACCAATGTATAATACCCTAGCTCAACCTTTGAGATTTTGCTGCCAAATTCTAATTCCCCATTATCATATAGAGTTTCAATCGCTTTAAGAGGCTGAAGGATATTATCCTCCTCAGAAAATTCCTCAAAGTTCTCTAAAAGAGTTTGTTTATAACCGGTCAACTCATTTTCATCATTCAAAAAAAAGGTAAGCTCACCATTGGGATTTTTGTAGAGCATTTTACCATCAAAGACTTGGTAAAATGTGATGACATTTTTATCTTCATCTAACTCCCAAAGCTCATATTCTTCCGTATAGAGAACATTGCTTTTCATAAAAGACTGAAATTCAGCTAAATCAAATTTCTCCTTCAGCTCTATCGGTTCTTGAAAATTAGATTCAATCGTCGTTTCATTCCAAACGGTGATGTTTTGTCCTCTTAAAATCGTGTCCTTAACCTTTTCTAATTCCTCTTTCGTGAATTTCTTTGGTTCCGCACTCAAATATTTATCACTCTTAATATTTTTAGGAAGGTCTTCATATTTAATTTCATCTGTTTTTAACTTATTTTCAATAGAAGTTTCCGACATATAATCATATTGACTAGAATGATAAGTTTTATAAAACTCGAACATCAAATTAAGATTCAAGATAAGGAAGGCTACGATAAAAATTGATTTAATCCTACTCCAATCCAATTTCTTCGCCTCCCTTATTCTCCTTCGGAACCATCAGCCATTGGTCCTTATACTTGTAATACCATGCTGGTTGTAAATGAACAAGCGGTCCTCCTGAACCACGAACCATATTATAGCCGATGGTTAAATCCTGGATAAACTCAGGGTTAATACCCTCGGTGTTTTTGAGAATACGTAATGTATCGATACCGGAAACTAATGGGTTCTCCTTCGTTTCCGTATCAACACGGCGGTCAAGTGCAAAATTATTTCTCATATACATAAAGGTTTCTGTTTGACCCCAGATATGGAGAATGTCAGACATTCCGCTATTAAAAATCGGAAGTCCAGAAGAACGTTCGTACATGCGATATGAAACAGTTCTTTCTGCAGCATCCACCCCTACAAAACGATAGTTATCTGTCCAGCCGCCATGCCCATTTACAAAGTCTATACTGTGCTGCAGCAATTCACTAGCATTGATTGGCCGTTCACTTTCCTCTGCAGGATTCACATAAGAGATCGTATATGTCTCTTTATTGACTCTGAGCAACGTGGAAGAATCCTTATATTCATCCCCGGACATCGAACTATATCTCTGTACACGGATTGGATCACTAAATAAGGCATCTCTGAAGCTATCTGTTTGAAAAATATCTAACAAATAACTGTACGTTGGCAGCGTTGTTGAGTAAGTTAGTACTAATAAGCTTCTATTATCTGTGAGTGGTTCCAACGTATAAGTTAAGAAGGAAGGATTGTCTTTTGCAGTCTGATAATAGGACTGTTTGAAATTATTAATAAAGGAAACAACTACACGTGCCCGAAAAGCCTGATCATGTTCAGAGTTTAAAAAATAGACAAACCCTTCTTCACCTGCTGTGTTTTTTAAATCAATGATGATCCGATCAAATTGAAAATTTAATGTTTCACTATCCCGAAGATTTAATACACCTTTGTAAATTTCCATCGGTACAATATCGGGGAAAATAATCTCCGCATATCCTTCTTCATAAAAATTGGACAATCCACCGATGTTTTTCGAAACGTTCTCGAAACCATCTAAATTCCAGTTACTTAGTTCCTGTAAGACAGTATTTATCTCATTATGATTGACTGTCCCAAGATGGAGGTTGTTCTGATGGTAAAAAATCTTCGTTGGCTTCACAATTTGAGAAACTTCCTTTTTTTCACCTAAGTTAACTTCCGGCACAATATTGGTATTTTCCATTGTGTCGTAACTTGGCTTATAGGTCCAAATACCATAAGTGAATAGTGTACTTGTCAGTACTAAAAAAGTTAATAGCACTGTCTTAAAGTTTTCATATGTCATGCCCAATCATCCTCTTCCGTCTGTACATAAGGTAGACTAAAAGAAATCGTTGTCCCATGACCTTCCACACTGTCTGCCCAAATATTGCCTCCATGTGCTTCAACCATTTCTTTTGCAATGGCCAACCCTAATCCTGTACCGCCCAGCTTTCTTGTTCTAGCTTTATCAACTCGATAAAAACGATCGAAGATTTTCTCGATATTTTCCTTTGGGATCCCCACTCCCTCATCAGAAATGCTAATAACCAGCTGTTCTTCTTGTTCAACCATATTAAAAGTAACTTTTCCACCCTCAGGTGAGTACTTCAGTGCATTTGAAATAATATTATCCAACACTTGTGTTAATTTATCTTCATCAATTTCTACAACTGCAGCATGGTCAAGGAGCTTCCTTTCAAAATGAACATCTTGATTTTTGGTCAATTCAAATCGATCAATGATTCGATTGAAAAACTCCACAAAATTAATCCACTCTGTCGTCAGCTGATAATCTCTGCTGTCCATTTTCGATAACTGCAATAAGTCATTGACTAAACGAATCATTCTTTCTGTTTCGTTTTGTGTCACTTCTAAAAAGTTAGGTGCAATATTCTCATCTTTCCAGGCACCATCTGCCAGCGCTTCTAAATAGCTTCTCATCGTTGTCAGTGGTGTCCGTAATTCATGTGACACATTGGCAACAAATTCACGCCGTTCCATATCAATCTTTTCCTGCTCAGTAATGTCATGAAGCACTGCAATCAGACCGTTCACAAACCCCGTTTCTTTCTGAATGACAGAAAAATTAGCACGCAGTACATAAGGTTTTGTGTTCGTACTATAGTTTAAAATCACTGATTCATTTTCCACTAATAAGTCGTCAAGCGTATACTCTTCTTCGATCCCGAGCAAAGATACAATTGGTGTTGAGAGAATCGTTTCACGTGAAACATTCAGCATTTTTGCAGCGGGTTCATTAATTAAAATAACTCGTCCTTTACGATCCGTGGCAATAACACCGTCGGTCATATAGGAAAGAACTGAGGAAAGCTTTCGCCGTTCTCCTTCAGTTGTTGCCTGTGCTTCTTGAAGTTTCTTAGTTAAATTATTAAAGGTTATTGCTAACTGGCCAATTTCATCATAGCTGTAGACCTTAACTTTTCTTGAAAAGTTCCCTTTTGCCATTGCTAATGCTTGTCTTCTCATATCCGAGATCGGTCTTGTAATCGTTCGAGCAAGCAACACTATTAGTACCGCTGTGATTCCCAACGACATAACCGTGCCTGTAGCAAAGATATTATTAATGGTCCTCATTTGCTCATAAACATTTTCTACATTGGCAATTAAATAGATGGCTCCTATAACGTCACCATCCACCTTAATAGGATTAACTAGAACCCATATACGATTTTTAGTTTGCGGATCAATCATTGTGACATCGTCACCGTCATCATCAGACGTAGCAATGACACGCCAGATTAACTTATCTGTCGTTCTTTGTCCGACAATTCCTTGGTTATAAGGATCTGAGGTCCCTAGGAATTTAAGACTGTTCCCTTCGATTACCCGAACCTCTGAAATATCAGCCGTTTTATTAAAATCCTTCAGGAGATTTTTGACATCATCCTCTAAAGTGGGACCCTCTTCGTCCGTACTTCTTTCCTTGATCATTTCTTCTCCAAGATAATAAGCCAATAAATCGACTCTTTCCTGAATCGATGTTTCAAAATTTTTTAAAAGTGTCGCTTCAAGCTGACGGACGAAATAAGCACCGATGATTTGCATCGCTATTAAAATCAATAGTACATAAATTAATACCAGCTTTAAATGTATCGAACGAAAGAAACCGACTTTTTTCATGATCGTGAATTACTCCTGATCAGGATTTCTTAAGTAGTAGCCGACTCCCCTTCTCGTTACAATCCATATAGGATGACTCGGGTTATCTTCGATTTTTTCACGTAAGCGTCTAACCGTCACATCTACTGTTCGTACATCACCGTAATAGTCATAGCCCCAAACAGTCTGCAATAGATGCTCTCTCGTCATAACTTGACCAATATGCTTAGCTAGATAATGAAGCAGTTCAAATTCGCGATGTGTCAGCTCAATCTTTTCTCCGCGTTTTGAAACAATATAAGCATCTGGATGAATCGTTAACGCCCCAACCTCAATCTCATTTGTCTCTTCTTCATCACTTTGCGCCGCGACATGTTGATGTCTCCTTAAATTTGCTTTTACGCGGGCAATTAACTCTCTTGAACTGAAAGGCTTTGTCACATAGTCATCTGCACCTAGCTCTAAGCCCAATACCTTATCTATTTCAGAGTCCTTTGCGGTCAGCATAATGATCGGCATTTCGTATTTTTTTCGTACTTCCCTGCATACCTCCATCCCATCTCTTTGAGGAAGCATGATATCTAAAAGAATTAAATCAGGTTTGATTTCTTCTACCATTTCAAGTGCACTATTTCCATCATAAGCACAATAGACTTCGTAGCCTTCTTTTTTTAAATTAAACTGCAGTATATCAGCAATTGGCTTTTCGTCATCGACAACTAAGATTTTTTTATCCATACAATTCTCCTTCAATCAATCTAATTTCACTGCCTAGAAAATTGTTCTACTTTCTACTTTACCATTTTATTTAAGGGAATTCACCTATTAGCACGAGGGTAAAAACATATACCTCGAATGGTAAATATTTAAATGGGCATGAATTAAGTAAAAAAGTCCCTAGAGCATATACTAGAGACTTTTTACCATTTTATTATAAATAATCCTGAGGGTCTTTCAGACTGCCATTCTTATAAATCTCAAAATGGAGATGAATACCAGTTGAATTTCCCGTTGAACCCATAATGCCAATTTTAGTTCCTTTTGTAACGGTTTGCCCCACACTTACATTTATGGAAGATAGGTGTGCATAGATTGTTTTGTACCCATTTTGATGGTCAATAACAATTTTATTACCATAACCGCCATCCCAGCCAGCGGAAACTACTTTTCCGTTATCTGCTGCTTTTATCGTTCTATTACTAGGTCTAGCTATATCGATTCCTTTATGAAGTTTCCCCCATCTAGTACCTTGTGAGCTGGAAATGTAACCGCCCACAGCCGGCCATGCAAAAGAACCATCTCCGCGGGAAGGGATTACTTTCGTACCTTTTTTTACAATATGTTTAACAGGTTCCTCCACAATCTTTTCATTGATGGTTTCCTGTTTTACTACCATGCCATTTTGCTCAAATGATTTATAAGTTACTTCCTTAGAGCCATCCTTGCCTTCCTGTATAACCTCTGTGTCACCTTTATACATTGATGGGTCTTCTACGACCTCTTTTTCATGTGCAATTGCTTCCTTTTTAAATGTTTCCTTCTCCACAACTACCTCTACAAGAGGCTTAAGGAATGTGACGTTTAACTCCTGCCCTACCTTAATGGTAGTTTCATCTTTTAACTCTGGATTAATCGATCGTAACTGTTCTAATGTCATATCATGCTCATTAGCAATTTTGCCAAGAACGTCTCCTTCTTGTACTCGATACTTTTTCTCATGGAGAGTACCTTTTATTAAATATTCGACAGCATCCTCTACGGACAATAACTCTTTCGCTGAAACAATTTTCTCCTCTATCTCAATCTCTTTGGATAGAGAAACATTTAATATACGTGTTTCATTTTCTTTTAAAGGCTGTAAGCTGCTGGCTGATTCTTCTTTTTGCTGCTGTACTTGCTGAAGCTGCTCTTTTGTCACATATTTGAGTTTTAGTGCCTCTATTACTTTCTCCGCTGCCTCGTAATCTTTTACATACACAGCAGACTCATCGCCAATTTTTAAAGCATACGCTTCCGCTTCAACATCCAATGAATCTGTTAATTCTTGAATTACCTTTTCATCATCTGTGTTCGCTCCTGAACCAAATACTTGCTCAGGAATATATGTAAGTTCTGAACCAATTGTCAGGTTAACTTGTTGATAGTTATCCTCTGCTTCACTAACTTTCTTATGTAATGCACTATTAATCACTTCTTTATCAGAAACAGTTCCAATATAGTCATCCTGGTTGTATACATAGTAAACCGTTGTAAGATTGGAATCCGCTGCTGCAGCAGCCCCTGTGCCTAAAGAAATAGCCGCAAAAGCAAGTGCTGACATAGTCAATTTTTTTATACCTATATACATTTAAATCCTCCTAGACTAATAAGATAGTAAAACCTCTTATTATTCTATTTACATCCTTGTTTAACACCTTTTTAACTTTAACATAAATAAAACAGAAAAGATTAAGAGAATTTATAATGTAATATAAATGTATAATTCATGACATGCTGCCCTAAAGAAATGTTAGGAATATTATGATTAACCACTTTGGACATGTCGTAAAATAGCATATTCTGGCGAAAAAAACATCAAGTATGCTATTAATAACATTGTCATAGTGATTTTTCAGTTTTATTACAGGAATGTTACAAAAAGGGGGTTATAACAGAAAAAAGACTAAAGGAACTTAGATTCAGTCCTTTAGTCTTTTATCGTGATTAGTTTTGACGCCATGGATTCATGACTACATTGGTTTGAGTACGATCCGGTCCTACAGAGAAGATAGATAGAGGAACACCTGTTAACTGGGCTACTCTTTCTACATAATGGCGAGCATTAACAGGGAGTTCATCTAAAGATTTACAGCCAGTGATATCTTCTGTCCAGCCTGGAAGCTCCTCGTATACCGGTTCACATTCCCCTAAAACCTTTAGACTTGCTGGGAACTCCTCCATCACTTCTCCTTTATAGCGGTAGGCTGTACAAATCTTTAATGTTTCAATTCCCGTTAATACATCAATTGAGTTTAAAGATAGATCTGTGATTCCACTTACACGGCGAGCATGACGTACCACTACGCTGTCAAACCAGCCCACACGGCGTGGACGGCCAGTTGTTGTACCATATTCTCTTCCTACTTCACGAATTTGATGGCCGATCTCATCATTAAGCTCTGTTGGGAAAGGTCCATCGCCAACGCGAGTCGTATATGCCTTACAAACTCCAACAACATGCTTAATCTTTGTCGGACCAACACCAGACCCGATCGTTACTCCACCTGCAACGGGGTTCGATGAAGTCACAAATGGGTATGTACCTTGATCAATATCTAGCATGACACCTTGAGCACCTTCAAATAAAACACGGCGTCCCTCATCAAGAGCATCGTTTAACACGACAGAAGTGTCAACGACATACTGTTTAATTTGTTGTCCAAGCTCGTAGTACTCATCTAGTATATCTTCTATTTTAAAGCCTTCCGTTTCGTAGATACGTTCTAATAGACGGTTCTTCTCTCCTAAATTCCGTGACAGTTTCTCTTCAAATACTTCTCGATCCATCAGATCCGCGATGCGTATTCCTACCCGTGCTGCTTTATCCATGTATGCTGGACCGATTCCCTTTTTAGTGGTTCCAATTTTATTGGCACCTTTACTTTCTTCTTCTACCTCATCTAGTTTTAAATGATATGGCAAGATGACATGCGCACGATTGCTGATGCGTAGATTATCTGTTGTGACTCCTTTATCGTGTAAATAAGCAAGTTCTTTAACTAACGCTTTTGGATCTACAACCATTCCATTTCCAATTACAGAAATTTTATCTTTATAAAAGATTCCAGATGGAATCAAATGCAGCTTATACGTTTCTCCATCAAATTTAATCGTATGTCCCGCGTTATTACCACCTTGATATCGAGCAATTACCTCTGCATTTTCTGAAAGGAAATCTGTAATCTTTCCTTTTCCTTCGTCTCCCCATTGAGAACCAACAACCACTACCGATGACATAAATATCCGCACCTCCAAAGGTATGTATTTAAAAATAAACTGTCCTTTTTTAACATAGTAATTTTACCAATTTATGCATACGTTAGTCAATGAAACACGAACATTTTTTATTATTTTTTTAACAATGTTCGTTAGGAATAAACTAAAAGGAAAACCGTTTCGCCGAAGCATGGTCATAACTCCTTTTCTTTACTTTTTCCAAAAACAAAAAAGATTAGCCGGTTTACATCCAACTAATCTTCATCACAATTATTTATCTTTACAGGCTATGCACCAGGCGGCATAGCAGAATCATCAAATCTTCTTTCTAAATTCACGAATTTATTATATTCTTTTACAAATGCTAATGATACCGTTCCTGTTGGACCGTTACGCTGCTTAGCGATAATGATTTCAATAATATTCTTGTTTTCGGATTCCTTATCATAGTAATCATCACGATACAAGAAAGCAACAATATCGGCATCCTGCTCAATACTCCCTGATTCACGGATATCTGACATCATCGGACGCTTGTCCTGACGTTGTTCAACTCCACGTGATAGCTGTGATAGAGCAATAACAGGCACCTGTAATTCACGGGCTAACTGCTTTAAGGAACGAGAGATTTCAGAAACCTCCTGCTGGCGGTTTTCACCAGAACGTCCGCTTCCGAGAATTAGCTGAAGATAGTCTATTAAAATCATTCCCAAGCCATGTTCCTGTTTCAAACGGCGGCATTTCGCACGGATATCCTGCACTCTTACGCCGGGAGTATCATCAATAAAGATCCCTGCATTTGATAAACTTCCCATCGCCATCGTTAACTTTCCCCAGTCCTCATCTGTTAAGGACCCTGTACGAAGTCTTTGGGCATCAATATTTCCTTCGGCACAAAGCATACGCATGACAAGCTGCTCTGCCCCCATCTCAAGACTGAAGATCGCAACATTCTCCCCCGTCTTTGTCGCGACATTTTGCGCAATATTCAAGGCGAAGGCTGTTTTACCAACTGATGGACGGGCTCCAACGATAATTAAATCATTTCGCTGAAATCCTGCTGTCATTTCATCGAGTTCGGCAAATCCTGTAGCAATTCCTGTGATGTCGCCTACTCGGTTATGCATCATTTCAATATTATCATAGGTGCGGACAAGTACATCTTTTATATTGTGAAAGGCACCGGCATTCTTTCTCCCAGATACCTCCATAATGCTTTTTTCAGCTTCACTTAACAGAAGCTCAACTTCGTCTTCACGCTGGTAGCCATCCTGTGCAATACCAGTAGCTGTTCGAATCAATCGTCTAAGCAATGATTTCTCTTCAACAATTTTAGCGTAATATTCAATATTGGCTGCTGTAGGTACGGACCCAGCTAATTCACTTAAATAACTGACTCCTCCAGTATCTTCAAGTAATTTGGCCGCAGCAAGCTCCTCTGTCACGGTAATCAAGTCGACTGCCTTCCCTTGATCATTCAGGTTCAGCATGACATTAAATATCTTTTGATGTGCAGCACGATAAAAATCTTCCGGAATCAGAATTTCCGTTGCTAGTGTAAGAGAGGATGGTTCAAGGAAGATAGCTCCTAATACCGCCTGCTCTGCCTCAATATTTTGTGGAGGAAGTCGATCTGAAAATAAGTCATTCACGATATTTAACCCCCTTTTATAAATAGAGCAATAACACACTCAAACACTTGTTAAAGTATATATTAGAAAAATGTGATCAGCGATACTGATCACATTTGAATGAACTCTATTATTTTAACATGTTTACGGAAAAAAGGAACTTCCATATATTAGTTTCCTTCTTTAACATGAACATTTAATGTAGCAGTAACTTCAGTATGAAGCTTCACCGGAACTTTTGTATATCCTAGTGCACGAATAGCATCCTCTAACTCAATCTTGCGTTTATCAATTTTAATTTTATGTGTTTTTTGAAGTGCGTCTGCAATCTGTTTGCTCGTAATAGAACCAAATAGGCGTCCGCCTTCACCAGACTTTGCTGTTAATTCTACCGTTAATTTTTCAACTTCTTCTTTTAATTTCTTAGCTTCTGCTAATTCTTCCTCTGCTTGCTTTTCTTCTTTTTTCTTTTGAGCATTAAGAGAACTTATATTTGCTTGGTTTGCTTCCACAGCCAAGCCTTGTTTGATTAAGAAGTTATGTGCATATCCATCTGCCACGTTTTTAACTTCGCCTTTTTTCCCTTTTCCCTTTACATCCTTTAAAAAAATTACTTTCATGATTTCTTTCTCCCTTCCATATAATCATCGATTACTTCTTGTAATCGCAGTTCTGCCTCATCTATTTCAGCGTCATGAATCTGAGTTGCTGCATTCGTCAAGTGTCCGCCGCCACCCAGACCTTCCATAATGACCTGAACATTGACATCTCCTAATGAGCGGGCGCTGATTCCAACCATATTTTCATTCCGTTTGGAAATAACAAAAGATGCAGTGACTCCATCCATCGTAAGGAGCGTATCAGCCGTTTGGGCGATTAAAACCTGATCAATAATTTGGTCGGGCTTACCCTTAGCGATTGCAATACCTTCTTTATAAAAATATACCGTCTCAATTAACTTAGCCCGCTTCAGGAATGTCTCAACATCTTCTTTTAAAAACTTCTGAACAAGTACCGTGTCAGCGCCTTGTCCACGGAGATATGAAGCAGCATCAAAGGTTCTAGCGCCCGTCCTTAATGTAAAACTCTTTGTGTCAACAATAATTCCTGCTAGCAATGAGGTTGCTTCCAGCATATTAATTTTTCCATTTTTAGGCTGATACTCTAAAAGCTCTGTAACAAGCTCAGCGGTCGAAGAAGCATACGGCTCCATATACACAAGTAATGGATTATCGACAAATTCCTCTGCTCTACGGTGGTGGTCAATGACAACAACATGATCGATCTTATTTAAGAGACTTTCCTCAATTACTAGAGACGGTTTATGTGTATCTACAACGACCAAAAGTGTATCTTCTGTTGCAATTTCTAATGCTTGTTCAGGCGTGATAAAACGTGAATATAAATCCTCATGTTTTTTTATTTCATCCATGAGCCGAGATACGCCAGTGTCTATCTCACTAGGATTGACAACAATATAGCCCTCACGTTGATTCAATTGAGCAATTTTTCGAATCCCAATCGCAGCACCGATTGCATCCATATCTGGATTTTTATGTCCCATGACAATTACTTTGTCACTTTCAATAATCAATTCTTTTAATGCATGTGAAATGACACGAGCGCGGACTCTTGTCCGCTTTTCGACTGGATTCGTTTTGCCGCCATAGAATTTCACTTTTCCATTTGTTTGTTTAATGGCAACTTGATCGCCGCCCCGTCCTAAAGCTAAATCCAAGCTTGATTGTGCCAACAGACCCAATTCAGGCAGCGATGAAACTCCTGTACCAACACCGACACTTAACGTAAGCGGGACATTTTGCTTAGAGGTCACTTCTCTAACATCATCTAGTATAGAGAACTTCCCTTTTTCTAATAGATGAAGGATATGTTCATTAAAAACAGCCACGAACCTTTCAGAAGAGACTCTTTTTAAAAATACTCCATTATCATTAGCCCATTTGTTCAAGGTTGAAGTAACAAGACTATTAAGACTGCTTCTAGCTTGGTCATCCATCCCTTGCGTTTGGTCATCATAGTTATCTAAAAAGATATAGGCAATAACCGTTCTTTCGTCCTCATATAATTTTTCAATCTCCGTTTGTTCGGTAACATCAAAAAAGTATAGAAGACGTTCCTCTGCACGATGAATCACTCTAAACTTTCGATCATGCAGTGTGATTGTTTCCGTTTCAACTTCTTGCTTAATGAGGGGAATTAATGATTCACCAACATCAAATAGGGATCTACCTATAATCGTATCCTCATCAAAGCATGAAGCTAAAAATGGATTTGTCCATTCAATGTAATAATCGTCATTGATCAGCATAATTCCGATCGGCATTTCCATTAAAGCTTCTTCCCCAACTTTTTTCACTCGGTAAGAAAGTGTGGAAATATAGTCTTCCATTTCTTTTCTTTGCCGAGATTCAATTAAGAAAAAGTAATAAAATGG
Source organism: Robertmurraya dakarensis (assembly GCF_900156875.1). Lineage (GTDB taxonomy): Bacteria > Bacillota > Bacilli > Bacillales > Cytobacillaceae > Robertmurraya > Robertmurraya dakarensis. Next base: position 3,561,670 of record NZ_LT707409.1, read on the forward strand.
GACAACCGCGATTAGAACGCCTGCTAAGCTAAACAACCAATGATAGGAAGCTAAGATTCCAAGCAGCACCACTGTTATGACGATCAATCCATAGATTGGATAGCGAATGGACCGTTTTTCTAAATATGAAGGCATTATGATTTTCAGCTCCCAAACAGTAGTGAAAAGTATAATCGGACACTATTAAATATTAGCTATTTTTAGGATACAACATTCGTCTTCCTTATGCTCTAACCTTTCGTTCTATCTTCTAACCTCTTCCTTAGATCAAATCCTAAATCAATTATACCTAATAACCTGACAATATAAAGAAATATCGGAATAAACAAAGTTAATACGGTTGCTAGAACTGGTATAAATGTCGAAAGTTTTTTTCGATGTGATAAGTAATAGATAAAAGATAACCCCTGCAACAGCATGAAAAATTGCAGGATGAAAGAAAGATTCATTAATGCAGTGAACCAATAACTGCCCTCTTCGGGATTTAGCATAAGTGAGATAAATAAAACGATTAGATAGTACCATAAAAGACTTTTAGGCAGTTTTAGTTCTCTAAATGGCATCCATTTCGGAACTTCTATCCCGAACCTTTTTATAATTGGAAATGACAGCAATTGAATAAAGAATACAATCATGAATGAAGCCATAACAAACAAGCTGGGAATCAGTACCTCTAACATTGCGATACTTGCTTGAAATTGTTCAAGCATAGCCTGGTCAGGACTCTGTCCAAGTGCCGACATCATTTCGGTTGATTGCTCAATTGATTCCTCCATCAACATCATGGACTCTTTAATAAAGTCTACCTTGAAAAAGGCAACAGAGACCGCATATTGCCCCACTAAACTAATTAAAAAGGCGATGCCTCCACCAATAAAGCCTGCTATTCTGCTTTTCTTTTCTCTTATAAAGTCTCCAATGACAATCCCCGTTAATCCATAGGCAATTGCTAAAGGAATGGATAACACCGTTCCGACAATTAAAGAGATCGCAATGGCTCCAATTAAGAATAAGACGGAGCTCTTCCGATTATTCTTTGCAGAAAACATGATAAAAGGGAGTGAAAGAAATAAATTCACAACCATTCCAAGTACCGGAACATAAATCGTAACTAATAGTAATACAGCAAAAATCGCTAATAATAATGCCCCTTCAGTAAGCCTGCGCGGGCTATTAACCATTCCCTCACCTCTTTGATTAAACATCCTAAATCATATTTTATCGATGATTTACATCATCTTCAACTTATATGTAATAATAACGGTTTCCCTAATATGAAGTCAGATTAACCCTTTTAAAAAAAAGACAGCTGGATTGAAATTCCAACTGTCTTTTTCATATTATTCGCCTGTTACGTATGGTAATAAAGCCATAGTACGTGCACGCTTAATAGCAACAGTTAATTTACGTTGGTATTTAGCATTTGTTCCAGTTACACGTCTTGGTAAAATCTTACCGCGTTCAGAGATGAATTTTTTTAGTAAATCTACATCTTTGTAGTCGATGTGAGTGATTCCGTTTGCTGTAAAGTAGCAAACTTTACGGCGCTTTGCACGTCCGCCTCTGCGTCCTCCACCTGCCATGTTATTTCCCTCCTCTGTAATGTAAATAATATACGTTCCGCTTATCCCTTATTAGAAAGGTAGTTATACCAACTCTAACGTGTGTAATCTTTGGTATTTATTGTTTTGAGAGCATATTACCCCAAATTATGAGTAATCTACCTTTTGTAGATTTCCTATAGACAATTCACAAAACTAAACTTACCGAGTACGGCATTATAATCAAAAATATAAAATTGTTTTAATAACACTAGTAACCTTTTTATTAATAGTAGTCATACCATATGATTTTGAAGCTGCATTTATCTTTTCTACCATATATAGCAATTCTTTGTCATTATTAAGGAACAGGATTTTTATTAACTCCTTTAATTCATCTTTATAACTTTTCCCAACCCTACCTAAAATTTGATAAGAAACTAAAAGAATTAACTTTTGAAGACAATGTAACTTTGAAAAATTATTAAAAGAATAGTGATAATATCCCAGATCAAAATCATTGTTTCTTCTCTCTAAAATTTTCTTAATAAAACCGCTAATTGCTTTAAGGTAATTTTTAATAGTAAAATGGCTCATACTTACTTTAATAATATAGCCTGTACATGCATAATGCCCTATTTCTATACTCTTATACAGGGAATGTAATATAATTTTAATTACACCTGTAACTGCCAACTCCTTAAAAATACCATTAGATGAATAGTCTTTAATCCCAGTAACTAAATCTGCAGAATAATTGTATCTATTTAAAATACTTGTTTCTTTAGTTAGTTTTTCTTTAACCTCATTTTCTAAGCCATCTGGATAGTGAACGTGACTATAATATTGATTCAATAATAGGTTCATAGACTCAGTTAAAAAACGTACATTATTTGTTTCAACAGACCAAATAAATAAGGATTCTAGTAACTGTAATTGTTTTTTAAGTAAAGAGCTATAGAAATTTTTAAATTGCTGGTCATTCTTTCCCTTAAAAATATCTAAAGAATTAAAAAGCCCAATTGATTTAGAAATCTGCTCTATTAGGTATGAATACTCAACAGTTTTTTCATCAGAAAACTCTTTTATTATTTCAAACAATGCAGTTTGATAACATCTTGCTAACTCTTGGTAGTAGTTATTAATCCAAACATACTCCTCAACTTGTAAATTTTCCAATTCAAACTTATAAAACTTCACAGGATTCAATCTAGAAAATTCTAGAAGAGATGTTTTTTGGATATTCGTAACGCCATTAGTTGAGGCCTCTCTTATTAATGTCTTGTAACTATATACAATAGTTTTATAGACTTCAATTAAATTATCCATATAATAAATCTTTTCTGATAAATCCTCTTCCAACTCAGTACTCTCAGTAACTCTAAAATCAAGGGAAAAGACCTTTTTGTAGAGTAAATCCTTTTCGGTTACACTAAGCAATCTTTTTAAATTTTTTTCCGAGGTTATGTCTATATATGTTGAAAAATAATCGTTACTTAAAGCAAAAAGATTTTTTAATTCATTTTCAATATTCGAGAAATTTTTCCTTGAAATTGCTGCAATGATTAATTGAAAATTAGATTCAATCAAATGATTATATTCCTCGAACAAGTGCTTATAACTAAATTCTTTCTTATTATCATTTAAGTACAAATATTTAATAAAATTATGAAGCTTTAATGTTTTTTTAAGTGTTTTTTTTGAAGAATATCTAATGTCCATATTCCTTAATAAATAATAAAAGTATACGATGAGTAGAAGGAAAGTTAGGAAACCTAATGAAAAGGTAATCTGAAATCTAATTACGGTATCACTATTAATTTGAGAAGATTTTGTTATATTTGATAGTTCTACACTGGTTGATATAGAATAGACTAGTGTTAATATTGATAATGATACCGTGTATAAAAAAAGTGTAATTATATTCGAGGTCTTCAAATTAGAATAGGATGCATCCTTTTTTTCTCTATACACGAAAGTAAAAATTGTAATAACGGCTGGTATGACAAACATGAAAATCCTTATAAAATAATCAAGAATTTTTTCATTAGGTTTAAGTATTTCAAAATTCCAAGCAAGATTATTACTATAAAACTGTAATGAAATTAATCCTAAAATTAAAATAAGGGTGATAAATTTCACCCAAGTTTTTCTATATAATATTTCAACTTTATAATAATGTCTTTTAGGATCCATATTCTACACCTGTCTATGCATTAATAATTCTTGTGGTGGATTTTTCCTGAAATAGTCAGCTATTGTTTCAGTGGAAATTATACTACTTTCTTTATTAAAGTACCATGAATTCAACCATGGACTTTCACTATGAGTCATGTCTACCAAAGTACCTGCCCTTAATTCTCCAAATTTCCTCCAAACTAATGCAACTATTCCCATTTCTTCTAACTCTAGATTAAAATCATCTTCTTCAACTTGAATATTGATATCTAAATCCCCAAAAACTTTGTAAGTATGGTAAACCTCTTTAATGACTGGACCATATTTCCATGCTTCGATATCCTCTTCAAACAAAGGTCTACCATTATTATTTAATGACAAAAAATACCCTTGACAGTAATATAACAATTTTTGGAGTTTTAGATTGGAAAGCTCTAATTGACGAGGGTCATGGTTTTTTAAAAAGATTAAAAATTTAGCAATATCTAATACATTTGCCATGGAATCAACTCCTCGCTTTAAAATATTTCCTATAATTAAATTTCGACAAAATTATAATAAAATCCTCTGTAAATTTACAGTTTATTCATCTCAGACTAACTAATTCTCTATAGATTGTCAAAAAAATTTGGGCATCTATTTTTTTCTAAAGTTTGTAAAGTAATATTTCTCTTTCCACTTTCAACATTTCACCATTTTTTAACAAACTACTTCGTTAGCAAAAAAAACGACTGCTCCTATTTCGCAATTGCCCCCGTTACTGAAAGAATAAAAAATTCGTTTATTCTTCAATTTGTTGCACCATTTCATTTATCTGCTTTATAGCAGAATTAGAAAAAGAAAAAAATGTTCTACTATCCTTTTCTTTAGCCATGACTACTACCTTTTCTTCCAACCAAAGAAGATAAGTCTCTTTGCCAATCTCTATTTTATAATCAGGATCTCTTCCAATCTGTCCTTGTTTTTGTTTAGCGCGATTAATTATTTTAACAAGAGAATTTATTATTTCTTTATCCTCAATTACAATCGAGGAGTTTTCTTTTTCCTCAAAATAATTTTCCATCTCATAAATATTAATCCTTTGAACATTCTGATTTCCATTAGAAGAACAAGCTGTAATCGCAATAATAATAAAAATAATATAGATATATTTAAAGAACAATTTTTTAATTTTAATGAACCCCCTCTTTTTTAAGATTGCAAAGATTATATCATATATTTAATCTTCTTAAAGTAACCTGCTCCGATAGTAAAGAAAGCGAATACACTGTTCAGCATTCAGCGTTAGTTCAATGTTTTATTAGACTTTTTTTTACTTCAAGGATTTCTTTTTGCAGTTCAAATATCTCTTCTTCAATTTGGAGATAAGCTCTACTGAAAGCTCTACGTTTTGCATATAGCTCTTAAAGTTTCTTTTTTTTCATAATTTCAGTTAAGTTCTCATTTTGTGCTTTAGTGGTAGGCAATTCAGCAGGTGGGGACAAATGTTTATAATCTAATATTTCAATTTTGAACCCATGATTACATTTCAGCTTATTAAGCTTATCGCTGTCACAAGAAGGGGATATTCTTACCTTAACTAAATCTTCTTTATTGTTATCAAGATTTTTTGAAGGAATTTTGATTCTTACGGAAAGATCATAAGAATGATTGTCATTGTAAGATATATCAACAATCCTTTTCCATTCCCAGCCAAAAAGAGTATCCTGCCCATACTCTTTTATTACTCTTTTATCAATACTTGGGAATACAATATCTGAAATAATATCCTCTATTGTGACATACAGATCTTCAGCTTTTGGAACAGTTTCAGCTTTAACAGTTTGTAAAGGAATAAAAGTAGAAAATAAAATCCCAAATAGGAATATGCATATCTTAACCATCAAGATTCACCTCATATTACATATTTACTCTTATTCTTCGCAATTTTTTAATCCTTATTAACCTTTCCCTACTCCATTAAAAGCAACTGTTCCTGCTGAAGAATCGCATCCGTTAGTGAAAAATAGCATTTATTTATTTTGAATATCTTCAAGATACCTTAATGCTTCCTCAACATCATATGTTTTTAGTTTTAGTTTCTTTAAAACCGCACTGTTGTCTTCGAAGATTAAAATCGCGGGTACTTTTTCTATTTCATATTTTGGATATTTTTCTTGAGCAGTTTTTAAATTAAATAAATGCTGATATTGGATAACGGGATTGCCTATATAACCCGCAAATTTTTCACTGATATTTTCCTCGCCAGAAACAACGATAATTGAATAAGTTTCTTCCTGTTTGTCTGCGGAACAAGCTGAAAGCATAATTAGAAACAAAAGTAATAATAAAATAATTTTTAAATACTTCACTAAATTCCTCCCCCGCCCCCAACCTACTTCGATAGTTGAACAATTATTATATTTTAATCTTAACATTGATTTCTTTTAATTTGGAAAAAGAAACGTTCCTGCTTATGACATAAACGCTACTTGTTACTTTAATAAGCAAAAAGGCTGCCGAAACAGATACTGAACTTCATCTCTTGCCCCTGAATTTGAATAAGAAAATAATTAATACTAAAAATAAAATTGTTCATTCACATAATAAACAGCATGAAATGGAGGCAAAAAATGAAAAAATTTATAAGTTTGGTAATAACTTGTTTTATAATTTTTATTCTCACGGGATTTGATAAGCAACAAAATTTGAACATAATTAGTATTAAAATTAATGTAAAAGAAAATATCCTCAGATATGAAGTATTATTAAAAACAGATGACGGTTCACCGATTAGAAGTTATTTTGATTATCCGGGGGAGAGAATACAGGGGTTCGAATTAGCTGTTTTACCCAACAAACCATTAGCACAACTTATGGAGCTTGACGATAAAAATTCAAAGTTTACAAAGATGCGTCCACAAACAATAGGAACATCATCTCTTTCCAAAAATGATGGACTCCTTTTATTTAATGAATATATTATTAAAAAAGGTTCCGATACGAATAGAGTTGAAAAACTAGCAAGGGATGAGGCAACTTTATTTATTTTTGATGGTGCTAACAAAATAATAGAACAACCAATTTCAAGGCAATAAGGAAATTAACCCTTTTTGCCTTATTTAATTCTTTTCTAATAAATTGCAAATTGAATTATCTTCCCCTTTACTTCAATAAAAAAAGCTATACTCCTTCTTGAAGAATAGCTCCCCGATTTTTTATAACATAGAGTTAGCAATTTTAAGTAAATCATCTACTGTAATCTTTTTTTCTGTTCTTCTACTTATACCGATCGAGTACTTTAAATTTTTATGTTGAAAGATTAGTTGCTGTGCTGGACCAAAATTCGGTTGGTACAATGCCTTTGCTCCGTTCTTCAATGTATAAAATTTATCATATCTTCCTCCAAATCCTTCTAAACTAACATCATTAGGTACAACACTTATCTGAAGTAATCCGTTTATATTTTCATTTCGATATCTTAGCATCAATTCATCTTTATATACATATCCGTTTACATGTGTAATATCAAAGGGAAATTCTGAAGGTACTAATATTTTATTTTGAAATTTAGCTTCATATTCATTAACAACTTTTGATTCATTCATAAGTGGATTGGATCCATCATAAACAACCCGTATATTTGTTATTTTTTCTTTATTAGAAGTGATTTCCCAAATAAAAGCTATTCTTTCTGGCTCATTTTCTCCATCATCGAAATAAGTAATGGATACTTTAACATTTTCTTTAGGTGAGGATAATTTCATAAATCCCCTAATTGGTGTATTTTCTCTTATTTCAGGAATTTTAACATTTGAAGATACATATGACTTTGCCAGTTTATCATTATTTTTGACTAGGGCTAATATAAAATTATTCACCACTTCGTTGCTACTAGAGGTTGCTAATACCGATTGAGTAGTAAAAAGCAATCCTATTAGTATAACCAATACTTTTTTCATTTTTCATCACCAATCTTAGATTTCCCAAAAACACAAATATTATTTCTTGTTATATTCTACATCCCGCGCTTTACACTTCATTAAAAAAGCACTTCTCCTTCTTGAAGAAATGCTCCCTGTTTGTTAATAACAAACATATAAAGTAAGTCATAAATATAACGAAAACTAACGATTCTTTATATTTAACAAAGATATGAAAGTAATAAGGTACATTAAAGGTACGATTATATACCATTGAAGGATATTATTTGTCGCATATATTAAATATATTGCACCAAACAAAGCCATAAAAGAAGAAGCTAAAATCAACCATTTCTCCCCTCTGAATAATGCACCTAATGTTGTCATAGAAGGGATAATTATAGATGACCCTACTGGCAATGTGTAATCAAACGCACGCCTAAAGGGTGAATCATTGAAAATAAAATAATAAAAAATTGCAAAGAAAACAATACCAAGAATAGCAGAGAAAAGGCCTAATAAAAAAGCACCTCTATTTGTCTTATACATCAATCAGCACATCTCCCCTTAATGTTTCTGTCATAATATTATTTTTTCCTCCATAAATGAGTTTATTAAATTATTTGACTAACCTGCTCTATACTGCAATAAGGGAAGAGCCATTCTCCTTCTGATGAATATCACCAGTTGAATAACGTTTACACAATGAACTTTGTAAACCAAGCTATGTATCTTGCTCCCCATATAAACAACAATTGAGCAAATAATGTGCCAAATAACCTTGAAGTGACCATCATTATTGACATGCTTTTTAGCTTATTGTAACTTCCTCTTTGATTAACAACATCGTCCGCAATTACAGATATTTTGGGGTCAATGAAGATAACCAAAAGTATCGTTGCTATGCCATTTATTAAACCTGATGCCATAATAGCAGTTGAGGCTCTTTCGGGAGCTAATAAAGCAGCATATAGTGCAGATAATACACCAATTGTATATATTGCTGTTATTATCATATTTACAAAAAAGAGTTTAATTGGAATATCCTTAACCTTAATATCTTGGAAGTATGAAAATTTAGGTAGATTAAAATGTGTTATGCCACGCTTTATGTACTGTAAAGAAAATATCCTTTTCATTAAGGAAGGAACAGAGCCTTTCTCCTCTGATAAATGAATGATTGCCCTTGAAAATAAAGCTATAAAAGTAGGAAGTAGAATTATGCCAAATACTGTTCCAATCGTTGATGCGCCAATGAGAATTCGAAATTGAGTTTCCACAAACTCCAAAGCATTTTCTTTTGGAGCAGTATCAATTAGACTACCAGTGAAAGGTTGTTGCATCATATTTGCTAACCTTGAAACGATAACCATTATATTAAATAGAGATAAAGCTGATGCTATCATCTTTACTCTTGCACCTGATAACCTCACAGCATAAGCTAGTGTTTCTATCGAATGGATAATAAAGATAAACAATCCTATAAATAATAATTTTTCAGTTAAGAATTCCATTCAGTAACCTTCTTTTTAATTTGAGTATATACCCTAATTTTACCATATTCTTCATTTTTCTTCTTGCACTATTCTGCCAGTTAGTAAAATAGCGACTGCTCATATTGAACAATCGCACCCGTTAGTTCAAGTTTTAATTTGGCTTTTTTTCTGCTTCAAGAATTTCTTTTTGTAGTTCAAATATCTCTTCTTCAATTTGGAAGTAAGCTCTACTTAAAGCACTCGTTTTGCATATAGCTCTTCAAGTTTCTCTTTTTTTATAATTTTAGTTAGGTACTCATTTTGTGCTTTAGAGGTAGTAGTCAATTCATCAGATGGGGACAAATGTTTATAATCTAATATTTCAATTTTGAACCCATGATTACATTTTAGCTTATTAAGCTTATCGCTATCACAAGATGGGGATATTCTTACCTCTACTATATCTTCTTTATTATTATCAAGATTTCTAGAATGAATATCAATTCTTACAGAAACATCATAGGAATGATTGTCATTGTATGTTATACCAACAATCCCTTTCATTTCCCAGCCAAAAAGAGTATCCTGCCCATACTCTTTTATTACCCTTTTATCAATAGTTGGGAATACAATGTCTGAAATAATATCCTCTGTTGTGACATACAGGTCTTCTGCTTTTGGAACAGTTTCAGCTTTAACAGTTTGTAAAGGAGTAAATGTAGAAAATAAAATCCCTAAAAGCAATATGTATCTCTTAACCATCAAAATTCACCTCATATTTACATTTACTCCTTATTCTTTGCAATTTGTTAATCCTTATTAACCTTTGCTTACTCCATTAAAAGCAACTGTTCCTATTGAAGAATCGCCCACGTTAGTGAATTTTTGTTACTCTTTAATAAAGCTATCGATTAGTATATAACCCACTATTATAGTACCTCCGTGTCTGAAAATGATGTTCGTATGAACAAGAAACTCTGGTATAGGATATGAAAATGGGAAATACCAATAAAATACGAAATATAGGATTGGTAAACCAATAAATAATAATTTTTGAAAATTTATTTTCCACTTTCCTGCTTTTTTCTTTTCTTTTAAGAGTTTGGGTAGTCCAAGATATATCCCAATAGGAATATAAGTTAACGTTGCATATATGGACCAAGGTACAAGTTTGTAGGTGTCCTGTTGGATTCCTTGAAAATAAGAATAAATCTCACCTGAAAAAATTAACAAAATAATAAATCCAACAGCATAAGTAAGGTATTTTGCTGAAACCTTCCAACTAAACCCCATATTTTTCTCCTCCTCTCTATTTGTAATATCGGAATTATTAGAATATTCCCTTCGATCTTTTACTAATCTCCCGTTAGTAAAAAGGCAACTGCTTACTTATTTCGCGATCGCCCCACACCTATAAAATTGATTTGATTATTATGTTTTAAAAAAATTAATATTTTGAGCTATTTCCTCAAGTATTTCTTTATGCGAGTTTATATTCCAAATAATAAAAATTGTAAAGCTTGTAATATATAAAGCAATTATCCATTTTACATGTTTTTTTGATTTCAAACGAGAATCTAATAATCCAAATAATGCCGCAGTAAACACCAAAAAGATTAAAATACTTGCATACCATAGTTCCTTTGCGTGGTTAATATCCAACATGACCATAGCGATGTTTATTGAATTATATTCATTAACATGCTCACTGTATATTTCCTTCTTTTTAACAAATCCCTCTTCAAGACTAAACATATTCGTGTTTTCATCCAAATGATAAGCATAACCAGATAAATTGAAGTTAGTAAAAATTGAAAAAACCAATAGTGCTATCATCAAAGAAATAATTACCGCACACAGAATCCTTCGCTTATCAAATTTTAGAATAAATATCTCCTCCTTATTACCATTATTTTACCATCACTTTTATATCCCTTGTTAAACAATCCTGCCACAATAGTTGAAGAAGGAACAGCTTGTTCAACTATCGCACTCTTTAGCTATTTAGATTAGTTACTGACAGGTATTTCAAGAATCGTTTCATCAGGGTTAAGTACATATTCCCACACTTTTCCGTCTTCACCTTTATAAAAAATAGGAATACATAATAGCTTTATCTTGAATGATGTTAATAAATAAAAAAATTGACTACCTAAAAGATAATCAATTAATTTGCATTTTAAAAAGCAATAGTTCTATATGTATTTCCGGCTGCTTTTTTTCTATCTCTTAAAGCAACAGGTTCATCTTCCTAAATAATAATAAATTCTAGTTTATCCATTCCATAAGAGGTTTCAAACGTCACGAACGATTACTACTTTTCATCTCAACGATTTTAAGTTCAGCCTGAGAATACAATTTCTCCTCCAAATCCGCAAGTCTTTCTTTCAATCTAGTATTTTCTTTAGTGAGAGTTATGTTTTGCTCTAGAATCTTTTTCTTATCCTCTATAAGCTCCTTATTCTTCTCTCTAAGCCGTTCCAAACGTTCAGATTGAGTTGTGCCTTTTGATTTGGTTTTATTTCCCTTAGATGCCTTTAAATCGTTTTGAAGGGAACTCACTTCATCGATCATTGCTTTTAAATCAGGACGGTTTGTCGAGATTGTCTTTCGTGATATATTAGCCATTTTAGAAACACTACTTATGCTTATTGGTAAGTTTCTATTCTTTAATATTTCAAGTGCTTCTTTGACTTTTTCTGTAGTTCTGAGCCTGTTTATCTCTGCCAACGTTAGATTATTCTTATTCGTCATATTTTGAACCTGCCACTTGTTCTAATGATTCTTGGAATTCTTTTTGTGCCAATTTTTCTTGGAGGTCGAAGACATACTTTTCTAGCTGCCCTTTTTGATAACGAAGTTTAGTAGAGTATATACTTCTATCATTGCTGGTTTTATTTAACTCTTCGTTAACCTTTTCGAGCCTTCGTTCGTAAATCGGTAGATGATTGGAGGATGCTAGGAAGTTGTTACATCCTAAACACACACCGTCTTGAGCGCAAGGTTCTCCGCGCATCGGATGGTGTAAACATATTCCGTGAGGTAAAAGCTCAATTTTTAGGCTCCTTCGCATTTTATCTACTTGATCAATGGTTTTACCTTTAAACGGATTATCGTCGCCTTCAATCGATGCCAGTACAGTTTTATTAGTTGTGCTAACTGAAACATCACCAGAAAGAATTCCCTTAATTACCTCTTGTTTTTCTTCCGAAGTATGGTCATATGTTTCTGTCATCATAATTGATGCATGACCTAACATTTCAGCAACATCATGTATTTTCATTCCACCTTTTAATGCATAGGTAGTAAATATATGTCTGAAATAGTGCTGTGTTAGCTTTAGTTTGTTTCCATACTCATCCTTTAAATCATGCTTTTTGATAAAGGGGTTTAACCTGTTTTTACCCCAATTTGAATAATCAGCTATTTGAATAGGAACTTTGTTTTTAACTCTATCTAAGAAGAGATAAGGTTGGCCGATTTGCTTTCTAAAAGGTTCTGAATGCTTTTCTAAAGCTTTTATTGTTTTAACAACAATTTCATTCGCAGGCCTCGTAACCCAAATAAGCTCCTTCTTTGTTTTCCAAGTTCGGAAGGTGATCTGGGCTTCTCCGTTAATAACACTTAAACGATTTGCTTCCATTAGGACAAGCTCACTGATCCGAAGTCCTAATTGGGTTGAGATTAGAATTCCTGCCGATACAAGTACATCCTCACCCTTTTCAATTTGTTTTAGCGCCAAATTTATTAGATTACTGACGATTTCAGCTTCAGGCAATACTTTGTTTGTTTTACCTAACTTCGTACCTTCTTTAATTCTATTATTTCTAATGATCAACTCATCGTAAATACTATTTACTTTAACTGTATTTCGAGGGACATCCCACCCCCTTTGACTACCTCGGATTAACAATTCTTTAACCACTTGTGCTGATTTTTTAACACTTACTGGACTAAGACGTGTCCCTTTATTGCTTTTGGCATTTAAGAGATACTCAAAAAACTCACGAACTGTATTATTAGAAAAGTCCTGAAAGGATTGAATATTAGGGTTCTCTTTCAAATAATCCCTAAGCTGTTTAAATGATGCATATTTTCGTTTGACGGAGTTAAAAACAATCATTATTAATTCTGATAGGATATACCTTTTTACTGTAACTTTAACTGATTGCCACTCATTAAAAGAATTGAAGTCTATTCGGAATTTAGCATCATTCCAGTGAGGGGCATCAACCAAACCTTTAAAGTCCCATATATCTTCTGTAAATTTACTATTACCACAACGCCATTCAGTTTCTGGCTTTGAGGGGTCGTAATCAACAATGGGTATATTCTTTTTAATTGCCACTTAATGATCTCCCTTCTTGGAGGGCTGCAAACGACTTATAATGTCTTCTAGAGCCTTTTCAGTCTCAAAAAGATGGTATTCACTACCCATTAAGTCTTCTGCCAGATACCGTTCTTTATCCGCCCTTATACGTTCTAAATGAACCTTATGAATATCAAGAAATTCAGGTGTAGTAATAAACTTAGGACAGAATAGACAGGCATTAGGTTTCTTGCAATCAATAACCTTTGTATTAATTGGCTTTGCACAAACACCATCTGGAAGTTGTGCCATTAAACGTTTTTCAGAATCAAGTTGTTTTCCTTCTTCATCAACAATATTTTCGATGCTTTGTTTGATGACACCTATAAAGCCAACCTTCTTATACTCTTTGGTTAATCTGTCGTTTCGAACTTTGGCATATAACCTAGTGGAGTGCATGGACTCATGCCCTAAATACTGCATTACTTCGAAAGCACTCATCCCATTATTTAAAAGATCAGTTCCTATTTGATGACGAAAGTTATGAAATGTCAGTACTGCTAATTTACCATTAGAATCCTTAATATCAAACTTCTTAATAAACTTATTCCTTAACCAATCTCTCGCAGTGTTTTGATCAAGTATCTTATAGCTGTTTTTAAAGATTAAATTATAATAGAACAGTTTATTGCTGTTTAAATCAACCCGAAGATCTTTTGTAGTTTGACTAAGATAATCAATTGCTACTGCTACTTCTTTACTCACTGGAATAAACCTTTCGGTTTCATTTTTTGGACTTACTACCTCTAGCAAATACTTCTTCATTAAGTCTCTATTTAAGCAATCACTATTGAGATTTAGAGCCTCTGTAAGCCGAATTCCAGTATGCCTAATTACAGTAATTAATACCCACAATACAACATCATTTAAGTTTTCTAAAACCGGATTTATTGTTGATTTCCACTGGCGGAGTGAAGAATCAATTGAATCCATTACAACATCATCGATCAACATACTTTTTAGTGTATCTTCTGTTTGAAGAGTACGTTGTTCTGTACCGTCAAAGACTTCAAATGCAGGGAATCCCTCCCATTCAAACATTTGACCATGCTTTATGTGATGCTTTAAAGATGCAATTATTACAGATCTTGTCGATGGACTATCTACGTTTGCTAAAAGATAGTGAACAAAGCCTTCAATAAGCTCATATGAGATATCCTTAAACGTAGCAAGTTCAATATCATAGCTCTCCAAGAAATCAAAAAATACCATTAGAGAATAGTTGTATCTGTTTAATGTAGAGAGTTTTAATCTACCTATTGTAATGTTTTCCTTTGCAATTTTCTTAATCGTCTCCTTAAACCATTCATTTGGTAAATATTCAAAAACGAATGAGTAATCATGTAAGTCATCACTAGAAGGTAGTATCCATGTATCTTTTTTCATATCAATTAGAGGAAGTACGTTATCCATCGGACACCACACCTTCCTTTCTTGCTAGATATCTTTCATGGGCCTTAATTAAAGTATCTATTGAAGGTTTAGCATACTTAGCAGTAGTCTCAATGCTTCCATGTCCTAAACGTTCCTTTATGATATTCACATCAACCCCAAGGTCTTGTAATTCGGAAGCATGAGTATGTCTAAGCGCATGAGGTGTTAATCGGATTTGTTTTAGTTCACTTGCCACTTCAATTTCATTTAAAACCCCTTCAACGGTTACTCTTCCAACTGGATTTCCAAAATTAGCCCTAGAGTGGGAAACGAAAATATAATCGACACCTTCCTTTTCAGGGCGATGATACAAAATATAATCATCTATCTCTTGCAATAACGTAGAAGAGACCGGGGTTGTTCTTTCCCCTGTTTTAAGTTGCCTATCGGGTGGTTCATTATCTCGTTCGATAAGATAAATGTTTCCTGTTTTTTCTGTTGGATCAGGATAGTCAAAATCAGCAATTCTTAGATGTAGAAGTTCAGATACCCTATAACCTGTTTCATATAGAAATTTAAACATCAACCTATTACGAAATTTTAAGGACTCATTCTCATTCCACAGAGACTCTATTGTTTCGTAACACTTATCCACTGCATCAGGAAACAACCTTTTCTTATCTATTTTCTTTTTGTGCTTCCTCTTAAAGTAATTGTGAAGATTTTTATCCCAATTTTTAGTGATATGTCTAAAGTACCCTCTTCTTTGGGTAGGTCTAAAGCCTTCTACTTTAACTAATGGAGATTCTTCTACAAAACCCCCTAAAGCTTCAAAATGTCTGTAGAAGGAGCTTAGAGTAGCTAAATACCTTGAAAGGGTGGGAGGCGATACTCTTCCACTTATACTCCTACTATCAATGAACTCAATGAAACTTGGTATATGTTTTGGCCTTACCTCATAGAACAGCAGCCCTTCCTGGGTAAGCCACAAATAAAACACCTTTAGATCATTTAAATAGCCTCTAACAGTATTGGGTGACATCCCCTTTTGTTCCAACGTATTTGTAAAATCTAAAACCTCTGGAATAATTCTCATATTAGAATCTACTAATACTAAGGAAGATAGGGTTTTCTCAACTTTCATTTCATCCCCCTAACCACCAAATATGGGGGGTACTCCCCTTTTGGTTAGATTTACATATTATTCAAATTATAGCATATTAATTCCATAGGAACTGTATCAAGACCTAGATTACTCATATAAAAAGCAATTGGATAAACCTATTAGATTTAAGGCAAATTGTCATATATGCATAAAAAAAAAGCAGTAGGAGAATTATCTCCAAACTGCTTTTTATCATACCATTATTCTCCTGTTACATATGGTAACAATGCCATAGTACGCGCACGCTTAATAGCAACAGTTAATTTACGTTGGTATTTAGCGTTTGTTCCAGTAACACGACGAGGTAAAATCTTACCACGTTCTGAGATGAATTTTTTTAGTAAATCTACATCTTTATAATCGATGTGAGTGATACCGTTTGCTGTAAAATAGCAAACCTTACGACGTTTAGCACGTCCACCTCTACGACCTCCACCTGCCATTTAAATTACCTCCCTTTCCAAAAAGATTTTTAATATAATTCACCGATACCCGTTTTTTTAACAAAAAAATCTACCCTATAGAGATTGAGCCGAAAGAAAGGAAAATGTCCCCTCTTTAAAAGATTTACACATTACACATATCATAATATGTAAATCCTAGTGGCTATACTGATTATTTAAGATTACTCATATAAGTAACAGAGTTTGAATAATCCACCTAAAACCATTAATCACTTATTATAGATTACTCACCTGTAAACTAGGTTGAAGTCCTATTATATAAGAGTTTTTAAGTGTTTTTAAGATTACTCATCTTAATACTTGCTAAAATGGTAAATCATCATCAGAGATGTCGATCTGACCGCCACCTGCAAATGGATCCTCATCTACACGGGTAAAGCCTTGGTTGTTATTATTGTTATTGTTATTGTTGTTGTTATTGCGATATGGTTGATTCTGATTATTCCCGAATGGATTAGCTTGTTCTCTTCCACCGCCAAAACCGCCGCCACTATTACCTGAAGACGCATTTTTCGGTTCAAGGAACTGTACACTTTCAGCTACAACTTCTGTAATGTATACACGCTTACCATCTTGTCCTTCAAAATTACGCGTTTGAATGCGCCCATCCACACCTGCAAGGCTTCCCTTTTTAAGAAAGTTAGCCACGTTTTCAGCAGGACGACGCCAAACCACACAATTGATAAAGTCAGCTTCTCTTTCACCTTGTTGATTTGAAAAACTCCGGTTTACAGCAAGGGTAAATGAAGCAACAGGAACACCATTTGGTGTGTATCGCAATTCAGGATCTTTCGTTAATCGACCGACTAGAACTACACGATTCATCATCAGAATCAACCCCTTTCTCCCACTAGCTGTTTCACGTGAAACAACCAGTTAAAAGTGCTATATAAAAAAATTATTTTTCATCTTTAATTACGATATGACGAATGATGTCTTCGCTAATTTTAGCTAGACGAGTAAATTCTTCAACAGCAGCTGCATCAGCATTAACCTTTACAAGCTGGTAATAGCCATCACGGAAATCATTGATTTCATATGCTAAACGACGCTTACCCCACTCTTTAGATTCAGCTACTTCCGCACCATTATCTTTTAAGATGCCATCAAAGCGTTCAACAAGTGCTTTTTTAGCTTCATCTTCAATATTTGGGCGGATGATGTACATAATTTCGTACGATCTCATCACGTTCACCTCCTTTTGGACTAACGGCCCTTAAATGGGCAAGGAGCAATATTCATTACTCACAAGAAGAAATTATAGCACAGTAAAAATCAATTAGCAAGAGCTAGAAAAACACTCTATTATTTCAACAGAGTGTTTTTTAAAAAATCAGCCCTAGCAGATCGGTGGTCCTTGGAATGTGCCTTTATTGTAATCAGAATAACAGCACGTGGAAAGGTTCAGCGATCTGCGAGTTTGACAGCGAAACAAATCAAAAAGCCTAAACGTTAAAACGGAAGTGAATGATATCGCCATCTTGGACGATATAATCTTTTCCTTCTAGTCGTACCTTCCCAGCTTCTTTAGCAGCAACCATGTTGCCAGCTGCCAATAAGTCATCATAAGAAACCGTTTCAGCACGGATAAAGCCTCTTTCAAAATCTGAGTGAATGATCCCTGCACACTGTGGTGCTTTCATTCCTTTGCGGAACGTCCATGCACGCACTTCCTGTACACCAGCAGTAAAATAAGTGGCTAGTCCAAGTAAATAATAAGCTGCACGAATCAACTGGTCTAATCCAGACTCCTCAATGCCAAGCTCTTCAAGGAACATTGCTTTTTCTTCCCCTTCAAGCTCTGCTATTTCAGACTCTATCTTTGCGCAAATGACAATAACTTCAGCATTATCCTTCTCAGCAAACTCTCTAACCTTTTGAACGTATTCATTAGAGGAAGGATCTGCTACATCATCTTCTCCAACATTTGCTACGTATAGAACTGGCTTAATCGTAAGAAGATGCATCCCTTTGGCAATTTTCTTTTGTTCATCCGAAAACTCAACTGTACGTGCAGGTTTTTCTGCTTCAAAGGCATCTTTAAGCATTTCGAGTACTTCTAGTTCTGCCATTGCTTCTTTATCTTTTTGCTTAGCCATTTTCCCCACACGGGCAATCCGCTTCTCAACAGATTCTAAATCAGCTAAAATAAGCTCTAAATTAATGACTTCGATATCATCAATTGGATCGACTTTACCGGATACATGCGTAATATTTTCATCCTCAAAGCAGCGTACAACTTGGCAAATTGCATCCACTTCTCGAATATTGGCTAAGAATTTATTTCCTAACCCTTCACCTTTACTGGCACCTTTTACGATCCCTGCTATATCTGTAAACTCAAATGTTGTTGGAACTGTTTTTTTGGGCTGTACTAACTCAGTAAGCTTTGTTAAACGTTCATCAGGCACTTCTACAATCCCTACATTAGGATCAATGGTACAGAACGGATAGTTCGCAGACTCCGCTCCTGCCTGTGTTATTGCATTAAATAAAGTAGACTTCCCAACGTTTGGCAATCCTACTATTCCGGCTGTTAAGGCCATCCATAGTCACTCCTCGTGTCCAATATCTATTAAAACTTATCCTATTTCACTATTATAATCAAGGTGTTCCTGAACACAAACCTAATTGTTAATATGAGACTTTGCAGCTTTGATGTTAACAAGACAATCATAAAGTGTACTTCCCAGCCCATTATCAGATAGTGAGCTTGAAGTAAGCTTGTTTACAGCTCCTCCAAATTTGGCAGGTACTCCTTCATCAATATTAATAATCTTTGCATGAACACCATGTTCTAGAATAGAAATATATCCGCTGATCTCTCCACGTTCATTCCAAACAACAGCATAGTCTCCATTCTTCAAATTCTCTTTGTCAGCAATATCCTTTGAGATTTCAATTTTCACCTTTGGTTCACTTTTGAACAAATGATAATGCTGAGAATGATTAGACCTTAAGGGATGAATCGTTAAAAGCTGATAAGGGAAGTTTTTGGCCAATTCCGGGTTCGTCCATTCTGATTCCTTTGGCAAAGAGAAAGATAATTTTCCATCATATCCCCTTTGCTTTGCAGCCGATGATGTGAACTCATACTTCCCGCTTGGCGTTTTGAATCTATAATCACTCCAAGGAATGTCTTCTACTTTTAGCTCTAGATGACCAAATTCCTTTAACTTTTCATAAGTAATCCCTTGATCTCTTAGAGATTGCAATCCCATCTTGATCCATTGCTCTCTCGTATAATCGAAATCATCACCAAAACCTAGACGTCTAGCCAATTCTGTCCAAATCCACAAATCAGACTTTGCTTCTCCAGGAGGATCAACAAGTTTTGGGCCATAATTTACATAATGATGATACATAGAAGAATAATAAACATCTTCTTCCTCAAAAACAGTTGTCGTCGGTAATACATAATCAGCAAGCTCAGCAGTATCCGTCATATACTGATCGATGACGACTACCGTATCGACAGAATGAAAAGCTCTCTTTACTTCATTTGTGTTTGGCACCTGCGTTAAAGGGTTTCCGCAAGTAACAATCATCATCTTAATTGCAGGATCCTCTGCGGTAAGGATGCTTTTTGCTTGCTCCATCATGGTAAATTGGCGGTGATTTTTTCTTTTTTCAGGCAAGGACAGCAAAGAGGTTGAAAAACTTTTCCCCACCTGCTTATTAGCAAAATTAGCTCCGCCTCCAGTAATCCCCACGTTGCCGCTAATGGCTGCAAGTGCATCAATCCAGCGAATTGTATTCCCTCCATTATGGTAACGCTGCATTCCTAAACCAAGATATGTTGAAGTAGGACGGTCACCATAAATTTTAGCCAACTCTGTAATATCAATAATTGAAACCTCTGTTAACTCACTAATACGTTCAAGTGTGATCGTATCTAGCAGCTCTACCACATCTTCAAACCCAATAGAATGGTGGGCAATAAAATCTCTGTCCTCCAAATTCATTCTTAACATTTCCTTCATGATCCCGGCTGCCAGCAAACCATCCATTCCTGGTTTTATCGTTATATGTTGATGGGCTATTTTAGCTGTAGCATTGTAGATAGGATCAATCACAATTAGCTTTGTCCCTCGTCTTTTCGCCTGCTGTAATTGTTGAAAAAGATGCATATTCGTTCTAGCTGCATTTCGGCCCCAAACAATCACATTTTTACTATTTACAATATCATGTGGGGAATGACTGTTGGCGTCCCCAAAATCCCAAGATTGCGCTTCAATACCTGAACCCCAGCAAATAGAACCGATTAATTCTGTCACACCGCCAAAACAATTAAAAAACCGCTGGTCAAGATTTTTCAATAGTCCACCATTTGCATAGTCATGACTATGCAAAACCGATGTAGATCCAAACTCATTCTTATATTGATATAGTTTATTAGAAATTTCATCAAGGGCTTGTTCCCATGATATTCTCTTAAACTCGCCATCTAGCTTTTTTAAAGGAAACTGCAAACGATCAGGAGAATTTGTCCGTTCTGCAAGCATTCTGCCTCGCCCGCAAATTTTCCCTTTTGTTATGGGATGATCAGGGTTTCCATCAATTTTTGAAACTTTTCCATTTTCAACTTCTACCTTAAAACCGCAATTATCCCAGCAGTTTAAAGAGCATGATGATAGGTGAACACTCAATCTTCTCCCCTCCCATTTTTATAACTTATAAAGAATTTAAAGGATTAAAATATAAGAATATAACATCTCTAACTAAAAAAGAAGCATAAAGATTACTCTTCATACTTCACTAACACTTTTTTCAATTTACGGGAAAACTCTTTTCGAGGTATTAGTACGCTGTGGGAACATCCTTCACATTTAATTCGTATATCCATTCCTAAACGAATAATTTTCCAGCGGTTTGTACCGCATGGATGCTGCTTCTTCATCTCTACTACATCATTTAAGCCAAATTCTTTTTGCTCCATTGATTAATCCTCCTTTAAACCAACTCTATTAACCAACTTATTATAAGAGAGTAGAGTTATTTTCGAACTGTTAGGCATTTTTGAGCCCCTATTTCTATATTTTATTTTAACAATTTTTCCATAGAGTTTGTAGAAAATAAGTTTCTTCTTTGTCGATTATAGCCCTTTCAGCTTTTTTCAATACTTATAGAAAAGAAACAATACCTACATCTTATTCATTACATTGGTAAAAATGTACTGAAATAAAACTTTCAGTATATTTTCATAATTATCCCAAGTAGTATGTATACATTTCAATATTTTTCCGTATACTGTTACTACTATATGGAGGGAGAGGACCAATGAATCTTAAATCTAGCTTGTTCGATAAAAAAGATAGCGCTGAATCGAGGATCATGTTCGATGAACAAAATGCATCCAAAAAGATTGCAAATGAACTTATTTCCATTTTGCCTGCGCGGCTGGTAAACCGCCCAATTGTTTTTGTATGTATTGGTACCGATCGTTCAACTGGTGACTCCTTAGGCCCTCTAATCGGTACACTGCTTGAAGAAAAAGCAAACTCACCTTTTCACATTTATGGTACGTTAGAAGATCCAATCCATGCCGTTAATCTAGAGGATAAGATAAATGAAATTAAAGAAAAGCATCTTAACCCACTTATCGTCGGAATTGATGCTTGCCTTGGCAGACTAAAAAGTGTCGGTTACATTCAAATTGGCAGCGGGCCTGTTAAGCCTGGTGCAGGTGTTAAAAAGGAATTGCCAGATGTAGGAGAATACCATATTACAGGTATCGTCAACGTGAGCGGATTTATGGAATTTTTCGTCCTGCAAAATACAAGATTAAATTTAGTTCTAAAAATGGCAAAAGTTATTGCCAATGGGATCCACGAGGCAAGCACCGTTTATCGCCCGGCTTGGAGAGAGCTGAAACTCGATTATGACCAAGAACAAATCACTTAAAAAGCTCTAGCGCTTAAACTTGCGCTGGAGCTTTTCCTTGCTGCATATAAGCTAACCTATTAAAGGCTGAACATAATAAATAATCGTCACTATAAAAGCCACTACAGCAATTCCTGGAAGCAAATTTGCCACACGAATTTTCGTCAGGCCTAGGAGATTAAGGCCAATAGCAACAATCATTGCCCCACCTGTAGCCGTCATCTCTGCAATGAAGCTGTTCAATAATAATTCCGGAACAACTTGATTAATTTGCGTCGCGAATAAAGCAATCACTCCTTGATAAATAACAACAGGAATAACAGAAAATATGACTCCAACGCCAAGAGTGGTGGTTAAGATGATTGCCGTAAAACCATCAATGATTCCTTTCGTATAAAGCACATCATGGTCTCCTCTTATCCCGCTGTCGAGTGCACCAATAATAGCCATAGCTCCAATGACGAATATTAATGTGGCTGTTACGAATCCTTGTGCAATACTACCCTGCCCATCATTCTTCCCAACCTTTTTTTCAATCCATTCTCCAAGGGCGTTCAGCTTTCGATCTAAATCAAAGTACTCTCCAATCACAGCACCAAAAACTAAACTTATAATCACAATCAAGAAATTTGCACTTTTAAAGCCCATTTGCATCCCCAAGATCATAACTGCTAGTCCAATAGCGTGCATGACTGTACTTTTCATTCCTTCAGGAATTCGGTTTAAAAATTTTCCTAATATAACACCAATGATAATAAGTAGTCCATTTACAATCGTTCCTAAAAGAAACATAGGTTTCACCACATCATTCAGAATATTTCAAAAAACTATTAAATAGATTAACACGAAATTTAGTGTTTTGAAAGCAGTTTTTGTTAAATACTTTATAGCAAAAAAATAAACCATCTCATTGATGGCTTAAGAAGATTGATTCGATTGCAGCAATTCGAGAATTCTTTCTAAATCTTCATTTGAGAAGAATTCTATTTCAATTTTCCCTTTCTTCTTTGGATCACTTTGTTTTATATTGACGGTTGTCCCAAATCGTTCCCGTAAAAAAGATTCTCTTTCGCGAATAAAGATATTCTTTTCGGGCTTTGGTTTTTTCGTTTCACGTGAAACACCTTCATTTATTTCGCCAATGAGCTTTTCAAGTTGACGAACATTCAAACCTTCTTTTAGTATTTTCTCTACAACTAGATTTAGTTTCTCTTTCTTTCGTAACCCCAATAGTGCCCGGCCATGTCCCATTGAGATCTTCCCTGATGAAATAAGGTCTTGAATTTTTGCTGGTAATGATAGCAGGCGTACATGGTTAGCAATATGAGGACGGCTTTTACCTAGTCTTTTCGCTAATTGTTCTTGTGTAAATGAAAGTTTCTCCATTAATAGCTGGTAAGCAGCCGCTTCTTCAATTGGAGTCAAATCTTCCCTTTGAAGATTTTCCAACACAGCTAGTTCCATCATCTGCTGTTCAGAGAGCTCTCTGATGACAACAGGTATGGTTTCCAGCTTCGCTTCCTTCGCGGCACGATAACGTCTTTCTCCTACGACAATTTCATAACCTTTAATGCTTTTTCGAACAATGATCGGCTGGAGAATTCCATGTTCTAAGATGGAATCTTTTAATTCTTCAATCGCTTCTTTTTCGAATGTTTTCCGAGGTTGGTACGGATTCGGGCGCAGCTCTTTCAAACTTACTTCCCTAACAGTTTCTTCTTTCTCCGGTTCTATGTTAGCAAAAAAAGCATTTAAACCTTTTCCTAATCCTTTAGCCATGTACAGCCACTTCCTTTGCTAATTCTAAATATACTTCAGCCCCTCTAGACTTTGGATCATATATAATGATGGGTTCACCATGACTCGGTGCTTCGCTTAGTCGAACATTTCTAGGGATTACAGTCTGATAGACTTTATCCTGAAAATACTTCTTCACTTCTTCAATAACTTGAAGACCTAAATTAGTTCGGGCGTCGAGCATCGTCAGCAATACACCTTCAATTTTCAGTTCATGATTTAAGTGCTTTTGCACGAGACGAACGGTATTTAGAAGCTGACTTAACCCTTCTAGAGCATAATACTCACATTGAACGGGAATCAGCACAGCATCAGAGGCAGTTAAAGCATTTAAGGTTAACAACCCTAAGGATGGCGGGCAATCTATTAAAATATAATCATATTGATCTTTCACTTCTTCTAAAGCCCGTTTCAAACGTACTTCTCTCGAAATAGTCGGTACAAGTTCAATCTCGGCACCTGCTAACTGAATGGTTGCGGGGATTGCATGTAAATTCTCAACAGATGTCGGAAGAATAACCTTAACGGCTTCCACGTCATCCACTAGTACATCGTAAACACATTGTTCAATATCTGCTTTTTCCAAACCTACACCACTCGTGGCATTCCCTTGGGGGTCAATATCAACCAATAAAACTTTTTTCCCTATGTATGCTAAGCAGGCGCCTAGGTTGACAGAAGTAGTCGTTTTACCGACTCCCCCCTTTTGATTTGCAATTGCAATAACTTTGCCCACGGTGTCACCTACCTTCATTTCCTAAAAAGTGAATCTTCATCAGAGTTTGCATTCCCCGATGTTAGATGATTTGTTTGATTCTTAAAACTCCAAATATAGACATCACCATTTACTTCAATAGATTCTCACAATCATGTATTCTATTTTATCATGAAAAAGAATCAGAAATTAGTTTTTCTTAAAATTCCCATATACAAAAGCGGAAGCGCCTTCAGAACAAGTAAAACCCACTTATTCTCCGAGGCAACCTCAGAGAATCATTCTATAGCAGTCAGATTGAAAAGGTGCTGGAACTGGATGAAAAAAAAATATGAGAAACCAAACTTTTTCGTTTAATTTCTCATCTCATGAAGATCTATTTTTTCTTTGGAATTTTTATCGTGAATTGATAATATTCTTCGAATTCTTTTTCTTCCGCGTCCAAATTAATTCCGCTATCAGAAACCATTGATAATGATTGCCTGATGGTATTAACGGCTATCCGCATATCTTTGCTAAAAGCTTTTCTTTTTGGCTTCGGTTTTTCTGCCCCTTTTTCTAATAGCTTAACGACACGTTCTTCGGTCTGTTTCACATTTAGGCTTTTTTCAACTATTTCTGCTAGCAGTTGAATTTGCTTTTCATGATCTTTAAGGGGAATAAGAGCACGGGCATGACGTTCTGAAATGGATTTCTTCAAAACTGCATCTTGAACTTCTTGCGGCAGCTTTAATAAACGAAGCTTGTTGGCAATGGTGGATTGTCCTTTTCCAAGCCTCTGCGCAAGCGCCTCCTGCGTTAAATTATGGAGTTCTAGTAATTTCCCATACGCAACCGCCTCTTCAATCGGAGAAAGCTCTTCTCGTTGAAGATTCTCAATAAGCGCTACAGATGCTGTTTCTGTATCGGTCATATTCTTGACAATTGCCGGAACTTCATCCCAGCCAAGCTTTTTCATCGCCCGCCATCTGCGTTCCCCTGCTATAATTTCATACTTTCCCTTTTCAAACTCCCTAACAACAATAGGTTGAATGATCCCATGAATATGAATCGTCCGGGAAAGCTCTTCTATCTTATCTTCCTCAAAAACCGTTCTCGGCTGAAAACGATTTGGTACGATATCCTCAATAGGAATTTTCCTAATTTCTTCATTTCCCCTAGTTGATGTTATATCCGTTTGCTCTCCTGATTCCGTTTCAGCTTGCTGATCCTTTTCAGCTTGTTGTTCCTTTTCAGCTTGTTGTTCCTTTTCGCCTAGGCCAAAAAAGCGTGTGAAAGTCTGCTTCATCACCTTGCACCACCTTTACGAAACTCCCTAACTTAAGAATTCTCTATAAAATGATTAGTTCCTGCAACTATTAAAAAACGTAACAATAGAATTCTACTCTACTAAAATTATGCCATAAATTTGACAAAAAAGGTACTCTATTCAATAGGAGATTTATTTGGTGTACCTGGTTTCCTTGGATATTTCTTTGGAGTAGCTTTAACTTTCTTAATAACAATAATGTTTCTTTCACTTTCCTCAATCGGAAGCGTGAAAGAAAAAGTCTCTTCTATTTTCCCGCCAAAAGCAGCAATCGCCTTTTTACCTGCATTCATTTCATCTTCTGCATGTGCCGCTTTCATCGCAATAAAGTTTCCGTCCATTTTAACTAACGGAAGGCAAAGTTCACTTAATACAGACATACGTGCTACAGCTCTTCCAGTTACAACATCATAGCTTTCGCGATGTTCCGAATTTTGTCCGAAGGTTTCAGCACGGTCATGTATAAAGCGGACATTCTCCAGCTGCAATTCTTTTGCCAAATGCTCCAAAAAGCCTATTCGCTTATTCAAAGAATCAACAATCGTTACATGTATTTCTGGAAAGGCAATTTTAATAGGAATGCTTGGAAAGCCTGCTCCTGCACCCACATCACATACTGTTAACGGTCTATTAAAGTCAAAATAAAAAGCCGCTGAGATGGAATCATAGAAGTGCTTTAAGTAGACCTCTTCTTTATCAGTAATCGCCGTCAAGTTCATTTTTTCATTCCACTCTACTAATGTGCTGTAGTAGATTTCAAACTGACTCATTTGCTTTTCGGAAAGAGATACCCCTTTTTCTGAAAGGGTACGTTTAAATTGTTCCGTATTCATACATGGAGTCCTCCTTTCTGACTGTGATTTCATTATGTAAAAGAGAGAGAAAACCTCTCTCTATAAGTAGTATTTTAAAATTATTGCCCGGACAATATTTTCGAAAATACTCGTAACCGAAGCGGAAGTTTCATCCCCTACTGATTTGAAACTCGTGCAATTCTCCCTTGTTCTAAATAAACAAGAAGAATAGAAATATCCGCTGGGTTAACCCCTGAAATACGAGAAGCCTGAGCAATCGATAACGGAAGTACCTGCTTCAATTTTTGTCTTGCCTCTGTAGCAAGACCTGAGATGGCATCATAATCAATATCAACCGGTATTTTTTTATTCTCCATCTTTTTCATGCGATCTACCTGCTGCAGAGATTTTTCAATGTATCCTTCATATTTCACCTGAATCTCAACCTGCTCTTTTACCTCTTGATCTAAAGGCAGATCAGAAGGAACGATCTTTTCAATATGTTCATATGTCATTTCCGGCCTTTTTAAAAGGTCAGCCGCTTTAATTCCATCTTTTAATTCGCTGCCGCCTTGGCTCTTAATCAATTCTTGAACCTCTTGTTTAGGTTTGATAATAATGGATTTCAAACGTTCTTTTTCAACTTCAATGGCTTCCTTTTTCTGAAGGAATTTCTGATAGCGCTCTTCTTTGATCAGCCCTACTTTATAACCGATTTCTGTCAAACGCAGATCCGCATTATCATGTCTAAGTAATAAGCGATACTCTGCACGAGAAGTCAAAAGACGATAAGGCTCATTTGTGCCTTTTGTGACTAAATCATCAATTAACACACCAATATAAGCATCGGAACGGCTTAAAATCACTTCTTCTTTGCCCAGCGCTTTTCTTCCGGCATTTATTCCAGCCATTAAACCTTGACCAGCCGCTTCTTCGTAACCTGACGTACCATTAATTTGTCCAGCAGTATAAAGGTTTTGAATTCTCTTTGTTTCAAGCGTTGGCCAAAGTTGCGAAGGAACAATTGCATCATATTCAATCGCATAACCTGCCCGCATCATCTGAGCCTTTTCAAGACCTGGAACCGTTCTTAAAATTTGATGCTGAACTTCTTCCGGCAAGCTCGTTGACAGTCCTTGGACATACACTTCATTTGTATTTCTTCCCTCAGGCTCCAAGAAAATTTGATGTCTAGGCTTATCATTAAAGCGGACAACTTTATCCTCAATAGAAGGACAATAACGAGCGCCCGTTCCCTTAACCATTCCAGAAAACATCGGGGATCGATGTAAGTTTTGATCAATGATTTGATGCGTATGCTCATTTGTATAGGTGAGCCAGCATGGCAATTGATCGGTGATATACTTTGTTGTCTCGTAAGAAAAGCCTTGAGGTTTATCATCCCCAGGTTGAATTTCCGTTTTGCTGTAGTCGATTGTATTACTATTTACCCTTGGCGGTGTACCTGTTTTAAATCGAACTAAATCAAAACCAAGCTTTTCAAGATGTTCCGAAAGCCTAATCGAAGGCTGCTGATTATTCGGACCGCTAGAATATTTCAGATCCCCGATGATGATTTCTCCTCTTAAGAAAGTCCCTGTAGTAATCACGACCGTTTTTGCGTAATAAGCAGCGCCGGTTTTGGTGACAACCCCTTTACAAACATCATCTTCAATGATTAATTCTTCTACCATTCCTTGAACTAGCGTCAAATTAGGCTCATCTTCCAATGTCCTTTTCATCTCATGCTGATAAGCAAATTTATCGGCTTGAGCTCTCAAAGCACGAACTGCAGGTCCTTTTCCTGTGTTTAACATCCGCATCTGTATATGAGTTTTATCAATATTTTTACCCATCTCTCCGCCTAGAGCATCAATTTCTCGAACAACAATTCCTTTTGCAGGACCTCCAACGGATGGATTACATGGCATAAACGCCACCATATCTAAATTTATTGTAATCATTAACGTTTTCGCACCTTGGCGTGCAGCAGCTAATCCTGCTTCACACCCTGCATGCCCAGCGCCAATGACGATGACATCATATTTCCCAGCCTCGTATTGCATTACGCTGCCTCCTCGTTTCTACTGCATAATTATCGACAACTACCATCTGCGGCACTTTCCTTTAACAACGGCTGACGGTTAGTTGGACCCATTCTTTTATTTTCCTAAACAAAACTGTGAGAACAACTGGTCAATCAAACTATCATGAACACTTTCACCGATAATTTCCCCAAGAAGCTCCCATGTACGTGTTAAATCTATTTGAACGATATCAATCGGAATTCCTGATTCTACTCCATTTATAACCTCTTCAATTGCGTTAAGAGATTGATTCAATAGTGCGATATGGCGGCTGTTCGAAACATAGGTCATATCACCGGCTTCAATTGAACCCGCAAAGAATAGCGAAGAAATCGCTTCCTCTAGTGCATCTACTCCGACATCTTCTAAAAGTGAAGTCGTCACAAGCTTATGCTCACTAGCCAATTCTTTTACTCTTTCCATGTCTATTTTCTGCGGCAGATCTGTCTTATTGACGATTACAATCGTATCCATTCCTGCTACCGCTTTAAAAATATTTTCGTCTTCTACTGTCAGTTCATCCGAATAATTTAAGACAAGCAAGATTAAGTCAGCTTCTTTCAGAACCTGCCTTGATCGTTCGACACCGATTCGTTCAACAATATCCTCTGTTTCACGAATACCAGCTGTATCTAATAGTCTTAATGGTACCCCCCTGACATTGACGTATTCCTCGATTACGTCACGAGTGGTTCCTGGAATATCCGTCACAATCGCTTTATTTTCATGTACTAAGCTGTTCAGTAGAGAAGATTTTCCGACATTTGGCCGGCCAACAATGACAGTTGATAACCCTTCCCGCAAAATTTTCCCTTGTTCGGAGGTTTGAAGAATCTTTTTAATCTCTCCTTGGATTTCTTTTGCTTTATTAATTAACAGCTTATGAGTCATTTCTTCGACATCATCATATTCGGGGTAGTCAATATTTACTTCAACTTGCGCCAGTGTCTCTAAGATATCTTGACGAAGTTTTCGAATCAGCTTCGAAAGACGGCCTTCCATTTGTCCTAAAGCAACATTCATAGCCCGATCTGTTTTTGCACGAATGAGGTCCATTACCGCTTCGGCCTGTGATAAGTCAATCCGTCCATTCAAAAAGGCCCGCTTTGTAAACTCACCTGGTTCCGCCAATCTTGCACCAGTCTTTAGCACTAGCTGCAAAACACGATTGACCGAAACAAGCCCTCCATGACAATTAATCTCAACAACATCTTCCCTTGTGAATGTCTTCGGACCCTTCATAACAGACACCATAACTTCTTCAGCTACTTCGTTTGTTTTCGGATCAACTAACTGCCCATAATGAATAGTATGCGTAGCTGCATCATTAAGTTTTTTCCCGCCTTTTCCGCGAAAAAGCTGGTCAGCAAATTCAATCGCCTGGTCCCCACTTAAGCGAACAATCGCAATAGCACCCTCACCCATTGGTGTTGATATTGCTGCGATAGTATCAAATTCCACTTCTTCCACCTCTCTTTACACAAAAAACAATCCTATCTAAATAAATCTTATTTGTACTGTATTTCCCAAAATAATAGGATAGCATATGCCCGTATTTTTAAAAAGATTTACATACTACAGTTATCCACATTTTTTGCCATTAATATGCTTTATTTTAGCTTATCCACATGTGAATAACAATAAATTCAAATAACCACTCTATTATCATTAGCATGAAAGCCATTAGAAAATCACAATTTACCTTCAATACTGGCATAAATCAGTGTCTTTTTTTATACTTTAATCAGTCAAAGACGGTTCTTCCTTAAAGTGCAAAAAAACACTGTATTCGAAAAAGTCGAATACAGTGTTTTTTGTTTTAATCATTCATATTCATTTATTTAGGTGCAATTACAATATGTCTGTTCGGTTCTACACCATCTGAATAAGTCTTAACGCGGTTATTACTCATTAAAGCAGTGTGAATCACTTTCCGCTCATAGGATGGCATTGGTTCTAAGGCCACTTTATGACCTGTTTTAAGAGCTTTTTGAGCAAGACGACCCGCCAGCTGAGTTAATGTATCATTTCTTCTTTTCCGATACTCTTCTGCATCAAGCAAAACATTTAGATATTGATCAGAATGACGATTAATGACAAGCTGCGTCAAATACTGAAGTGAATTTAAGGTTTGTCCTCTTTTTCCAATCAATAGAGCAATTTTCTCTCCTGATAAAGTAAATAAAACCTGTTTTCCTTCTTTTTTTACTTCAATGTTAACTGCTACGCCCATTTTTTCACTAACATCTGTTAAAAATTTCTCTGCTTCTTCAATCGGATCAATAATTTTTGTTACCTTTACGGTTGCTGGACGCGAACCAAAGCCAAAAATCCCCTTTTTTCCCTCATCTAGGATGGTAATTTCCACAGAATCTCTAGTAGTTTGTAACTGAGCTAAAGCTGATTTTACTGCTTCTTCGACATTTTGTCCTGTAGCAGTTACTTCTTTCACTTTTTTGCTCCTCCCGCTTTACTAGTTTCCTTTGCATTTTTCAAATCTGGACCCTTAATAAAGTATGTTTGCACGATCATAAACAAGTTTCCTACTACCCAGTAGAGTGACAATGCAGCCGGGAAGCTGATAGCGAAAATAACAATCATGATCGGCATCATCCAAAGCATCATCGCCATTTGAGGATTTTGATTGGCTGTTCCTGCCATCATCATTTTTTGCTGAATAAAAGTTGTGACCCCAGCAATAATTGGCAATAAGAAGTACGGATCCGGTGAACCTAAGTCAAACCATAAGAAATTATGTTCAGCTATCTCTCTAGTACGGGAAATCGCATGATAAAAACCAATAAGAATTGGCATTTGAATCAAGATCGGGAAACATCCCGCTAACGGATTAATTCCATGTTTTTGAAACAATGCCATTGTCTCTTGCTGAAGCTTTTGTTGTGTATTGGCATCTTTAGAGCTGTATTTCTCTCTAAGCGCTTGCATTTCCGGCTGAATAGCCTGCATCGCTTTCGAACTCTTTGTTTGTTTGATCATTAATGGCAAGATCACCAGTCGAATAATAATCGTTACAATAACAATGGATAGACCAAAGCTGCCACCTGCAAATTCAGCAACCCATACAATAAACTGGGATAACGGGTAGACAATATACTCATTCCAAAAGCCTTTGCTTTCAGGAGTGATTGGTTGATTATACTCCATACACCCGGTTAAAAGGACAGTAAGCATAATAAGTCCAGTCACAAGAAAGATTCTCTTTTTCAACCGTTTATTCCTCCTTATATGTAATCAATTTTAAATTTTCACTTACCCTTATAAAATTATATCAATTCTATTAGAGATAATATCTTATTATGTAATCCACATTGTATTGTACCATCTTTTAATAAGCATTGCCCCAGAAAAATGGGCAGTTTCAAAATTTATTCGTTGTGTTTCGTCTCGGTGTATTTTCTGCTTAACGCTTTTGAAAGTTTTAAGACATGAACTAAGCTGCTTTTTATTTCAAAAAAGTTCATTTCCGATGCTGGTTTACGGGCAATGATAATATAGTCATACTCGTTTGATAACTCTTCCTCAAGTTCAAGAAAGACTTGCCTTATGTATCTTTTTATTTGATTGCGAGTGACAGCATTTCCTAACTTCTTACTGACAGAGAGTCCTATTCTAAAATGTTCCTGTCCTGGCTTTTTCAAAGAATAGACAACAAATTGACGATTCGCAAAAGACTTTCCCTTTTTGAATGCCTCCTGAAATTCCTTATTCTTTTTTACTCTATACTCTTTTTTCACCGTTCTAATCACCTTCAATCATCGATTGATCGGTTATGAATTTTTTCACAACGTTAAAATTATCATCTTTCATATAGCTATCTATACATAAAAATTCGGAACATGAGAAAAAAGACCACTGAAAATCAGTGGCCTAAGCAGATAATACTTTTCTTCCTTTGCGACGACGACGAGCTAGAACTTTACGTCCGTTTGGAGAGCTCATTCGACTGCGGAATCCATGAACCTTACTTCTTTTACGCTTATTTGGTTGAAACGTTCTTTTCATTATATGACACCTCCCTGAGGAATTGCTGTTACAGACAGTCTGTATAATTATATAGACTGAACCCGGAAAATGTCAACCACCGTTTTAAAATTCATGAATGAGAAGATCCAAATACAATAAAACTTCCATCCACTGCAAATTATTATCTCCTCTTTATAAAAAGATTATTTATTTCTATTAGCAAATACACATACTAGAAATCGTAGAACCAGAACCTTTATTAGGAAAGTATTTTCTTACGTGAAAACCTCGCAACTAGTCACTTGTGCATAACTTTCGACATGTTTTTTATTATCCACAATACATATTGACAGCTTTTTCACAGACTAAGTCCATGTGGATAATTTTTTTACACAGCTTGTACCTCTTGTGGATAAAGTAAGAAAAACCATTGCAACAGTAAGGATTATTTGATATTATATTTGTGTTTTCACTATGGATAGATTCCTGTGCATAATATCTTTATCCACAGAATGTGGATAACATGTGGATACTTTATTCACCCCTTATGTAAAACTTTGTCCACAGCTGGTGGATACTGTCGAAAATCTACTTTCTATCTTATTATATGTTTTTCCACAATCTAAGTTTCGTATAATGATAAATTAACATTAAGATTAACGGGCAGGCCCCCCACTGATGGAAGCTCCACTTTATCATTCGAAAGAAGGAGGGAAATCTATTGGAAAATATTGCGGACCTTTGGAATAATGCTCTTGCCAGTATTGAGAAGAAAATCAGCAAACCTAGCTTCGATACCTGGCTTAAGTCAACGCAGGCCCATTCTCTTCAACGGGATACCTTAACAGTAACCGCTCCGAACGAGTTTGCGAGAGATTGGTTAGAAGAGCGTTATTCCGAACTTATCTCCGGTATTTTATACGAAATTACTGGCGAAGAACTCGGAGTTAAATTTATTATTCCGCAAAATCAAAATGAAGAAGATATTAATTTACCAAATCCTCCAAAAAAGCTAACGAAAACAGACGAACAGCCGGAATTTCCGTCTACCATGCTGAATCCAAAAAATACTTTTGATACATTCGTTATTGGATCCGGTAACCGTTTTGCCCATGCAGCTTCTTTAGCTGTAGCAGAAGCACCAGCTAAAGCTTATAATCCATTATTTATCTATGGGGGCGTTGGTCTAGGAAAAACCCATTTAATGCATGCAATTGGCCATTATGTTCTGGAGCATAATCCAAACGCCAAAGTAGTTTATTTGTCTTCCGAAAAGTTTACGAATGAATTTATTAACTCTATTCGTGATAATAAAGCCGCAGAATTTCGAAATAAATATCGAAAAGTCGATGTCCTTTTAATAGATGATATTCAGTTCTTGGCTGGAAAAGAATCAACTCAAGAGGAATTTTTCCATACTTTTAATACATTGCATGAAGAAAGTAAGCAAATAGTGATTTCTAGTGACCGGCCTCCAAAAGAAATTCCGACATTGGAGGATCGTTTACGTTCACGTTTTGAATGGGGACTTATAACGGATATTACTCCGCCTGATTTGGAAACGAGGATCGCAATCCTTCGGAAAAAGGCAAAAGCAGAAGGATTAGACATTTCGAATGAAGTAATGCTTTATATTGCGAATCAAATTGACTCAAACATCCGTGAGCTAGAAGGTGCACTCATACGTGTTGTTGCTTATTCATCCCTTATTAATAAAGATATTAATGCGGATCTCGCAGCAGAAGCGTTAAAAGATATCATTCCAAGTTCAAAGCCTAAAGTTATTACGATCCTGGATATTCAAAGGGTCGTTGGAGAATTTTATAATGTAAAGCTTGAGGATTTTAAGGCAAAAAAGCGCACAAAATCAGTTGCATTTCCAAGGCAGATTGCCATGTACCTTTCCAGGGAATTAACGGATTTTTCATTGCCTAAAATCGGCGAAGAGTTTGGCGGACGTGACCACACTACCGTGATCCATGCTCATGAAAAAATATCAAAGCTTTTACAAAGTGATTCACAGTTCCAACAGCAGCTGAAAGAAATCAACGAGCTTTTAAAAATCTAATGAACTAGTGTTTTCTGAGTTGAACGATTCGGAGACCTATTTTTTTTTAGTGAAAACTGTGAATAACTCAGCATACTTTACACACAGTCTGTCCACATGTTGATAGACTGTGTTTCCATTGAAAAATTCCGGTTATCCACATGTTAACAGGCCCTACTAGTACTTCTATTATTTTTTAAAATAATAATTATATATAAATAAGCATCTAAATAAAGTTAATCGGAGGATTAAATAATGAGATTCATAATCCAAAGGGATCGTCTTGTTCAAAGTGTTCAAGATGTTATGAAAGCAGTAACGAGCAGGACAACTATCCCGATTTTAACAGGAATAAAGATGGTTGCATCACATAACGGAGTCACTTTAACAGGCAGTGATTCTGATATCTCTATTGAATCATTCATTCCCAATGAAGAAGAAGGCCAAGAAATCATAGAAATGAAAGATACAGGTGCAATCGTTCTTCCAGCACGTTTTTTCAGTGATATCGTAAAAAAACTACCAACTGATACGGTAGAAATCGAAGTTCAAAGTAATCTGCAAGTCGTGATTCGTTCTGGTAAATCTGAATTTAATATTAATGGACTTGATGCTGAAGAGTATCCTCACTTACCACAAATCGAAGGAGAAGATAGTCTTCAAATTCCAACTGATTTATTGAAAGCGATGATTCGCCAAACCGTTTTCGCAGTGTCCACCTCAGAAACACGCCCGGTGTTGACAGGTGTAAACTGGAAGGTAGAAAACAATGAATTAATCTGTATTGCAACAGATAGCCATAGACTTGCATTGAGAAAAGCAAGGATTGAAATGGATACCGATGAAACTTACAATGTTGTGATTCCAGGGAAAAGCTTAAACGAACTAAGTAAGATTCTCGATGATCATAATGACAGTGTTGATATTGTCATCACGGAAAACCAAGTATTGTTTAAAGCAAAGCATTTACTATTCTTCTCAAGATTATTGGAAGGGAATTATCCAGATACCTCTAGATTGATTCCTAATGAAAACAAAACTGAAGTAGTCGTGCACACAAAGGAATTTTTACAGTCAATTGATCGTGCTTCATTATTGGCTCGTGAAGGAAGAAATAATGTCGTGCGGCTTACAACACTAGAAGGACAAACGATAGAAGTGTCTTCCAATACCCCTGAGATTGGTAAAGTTGTTGAAGAACTGCAGGCGGAATCCGTTGAGGGAGAAGAGTTAAAGATTTCATTTAGTGCCAAGTATGTCATGGATGCCTTAAAGACACTTGAAGGTTCCGAGATTAAAATTAGCTTTACAGGAGCGATGAGGCCGTTCTTAATACGTCCAATCAATGACGATTCTATTCTTCAGTTAATTCTACCTGTTAGGACATATTAAAAATAAAACTAGCAGAAGCTGTCAGCTGACCTGGCAGCTTTTTTCTGTAATTTTTTAAGAACAAGTAAATTTCCTGTCTTTTCTTTGTGTATAAGTCAATTATTTAGTAAAATAAAAGAAAAACCATTATTAAGAAAAGAGTGAAAGCGTGGAAAAAGAGATCAGCATAGATTCTGAATTTATTACATTAGGACAATTTCTTAAGCTCGCTGAATTAATCGATTCAGGTGGAATGGCTAAATGGTTTTTAAGTGAATATGAAGTCTTTGTAAATGGTGAACAAGATCAGAGAAGAGGAAGAAAGCTCCGCACTGGGGATTCTGTTGAAATTCCAAATATTGGATCCTTCACGATTTGCTGAGAAAAAGGATGTACTTTTTATGTATATTAAGCATTTACGCTTAAAAAATTATCGGAACTATGAAGAGCTTGAAGTATCTTTTGAAAATAAAGTCAATGTGATCCTTGGAGAAAATGCTCAAGGAAAGACAAATGCAATGGAATCTATCTATGTTTTGGCGATGGCAAAATCACATCGAACATCGAATGATAAAGAACTTATTCGCTGGGACGAAGAATATGCTAAAATAGAGGGTAGGGTTCAAAAAAGTAACGGTTCTATTCCTATGCAGCTTGTTATTTCAAAGAAGGGCAAGAAAGCAAAATGCAACCATATTGAGCAGCGAAAGCTAAGCCAATATGTAGGTAATATGAATATTGTAATGTTCGCGCCTGAAGACCTCCATTTAGTTAAAGGGAGTCCACAAGTAAGGCGTCGTTTTATTGATATGGAAATTGGGCAAGTCTCTCCAGTTTATCTGCATGATATTGGTCAGTATCAAAAAATACTGCAGCAGAGGAATCACTATTTAAAACTCCTGCAAACGAGCAAACAGCGTGATATGACAATGTTGGATATTTTAACAGAGCAGTTTATAGGCATGGCTGTAAAAATTGTTGCAAAGCGGTTTGAGTTCCTTCACTTGCTTGAAAAATGGGCTATTCCTATACATGAAGGTATATCACGCGGCTTAGAAACGTTAAAAATTCAGTACAAGCCATCCGCAGATGTATCAGAAGACCAAGTTTTGTCGAAAATGATAGAAGTATATGAGGATAAATTTGCCAAAGTAAAATCAAGAGAAATTGATAGAGGTGTTACCTTGTTTGGCCCGCATCGAGATGATCTTGTCTTTTTTGTAAATGATCGCGATGTGCAAACATATGGATCACAAGGACAGCAAAGAACGACTGCACTATCAATCAAACTTGCTGAGATTGAATTAATTCATTCTGAAATAGGCGAATATCCTATTCTGTTGTTGGATGACGTCCTTTCAGAACTGGACGATTACCGCCAATCCCATTTATTAAATACCATCCAAGGTAAAGTTCAAACATTCGTTACCACCACAAGCGTGGAAGGTATTGACCATCAAACCTTAAAAGAAGCATCTACCTTTAAGGTCGACTCGGGGGTTCTGAAAAAATTCGGATGAGGTGAGGACAATGTATGTTCATGTAGGTGAAGATATCCTCGTTAGGACCAAGGATATTGTTGCAATTATTGATAAAGATACGGTGAAGACATCACAGGTTGTGAAAGAATATTTAAATGGTCAAAACGAAAATATCGTTCATCTCGCTAAAGGCTCATTTAAGTCTCTAGTGGTTACTACAGATAAAATATATTATTCACCTTTAGCTTCTGGAACATTAAAAAAGCGGTCTTCTAATCTCACCGTTCAAGAATTTTAATGATTAATTGTTTATGAGCTTGACTGAAACAAGGGTCAAGTTTTTCTCAGTATTAAAACAAAACGAAGATATCTTCGAAACGTTAGTTTAAGAAAGTGTAGGTGATCGTTGTGGCAATGGAACAAGAAGCAGTCAAAGGACAGTCCTACGATGAGAGTCAGATACAAGTTTTGGAAGGTCTTGAAGCTGTCCGGAAGCGTCCGGGAATGTACATTGGATCCACAAGTGTCAAAGGACTCCACCATCTCGTTTGGGAAATCGTTGACAATAGTATTGATGAGGCATTAGCAGGTTATTGTTCGGAAATTAATATTTTTATTGAAGAAGATAACAGCATAAAAGTAGTTGATAATGGACGTGGAATTCCAGTTGGAATCCATGAAAAAATGGGAAGACCAGCCGTAGAAGTAATTATGACCGTTCTCCATGCCGGCGGGAAGTTTGGAGGAGGAGGATACAAAGTATCAGGCGGTCTCCATGGTGTAGGTGCCTCTGTAGTAAATGCTCTTTCTACTTCGCTTGAAGTATATGTCCATCGTGATGGAAACATCTACTACCAAAAGTTCGAAAGAGGGGTTCCGAGTGCGGATCTGAAAATAATCGGAGAAACGGACCACACAGGAACAACGATTCATTTTAAGCCTGATCCGGAAATCTTTACTGAAACAACAGAATATGATTACGATATTCTTTCTACCCGGGTTAGAGAGCTTGCCTTCTTAAATAAAGGACTTACGCTTACGATCGAAGATAAAAGGGTTGAAAATAAGCAGAATGAATATCATTATGAGGGCGGAATTAAATCATATGTGGAGCATTTAAACCGTACCAAGGAAGTGCTTCATGAAGAGCCAATCTTTGTTGAAGGCGAAAAAGATGGAATCTCCATAGAAGTTTCTCTTCAATACAATGATGGCTACACAGAGAATATTTATTCATTTGCGAACAATATTCATACGTATGAAGGCGGTACGCATGAGTCGGGCTTTAAGACGGCACTAACGCGAATCATTAATGATTATGCTCGTAAAAACGGTTTATATAAAGAAAGCGATGCAAACCTTTCTGGTGATGACGTCCGGGAAGGCTTAACGGCCATTATTTCAATTAAACATCCGGACCCGCAATTCGAAGGGCAAACGAAAACAAAGTTAGGTAATTCAGAGGTTCGGACAGCTACAGATACAATTTTCTCAGAACTCTTTGAGAAGTTCTTACTTGAAAACCCGACTACTGCGAAAAAAATAGTTGAAAAAGGGTTAATGGCTGCTAGGGCAAGATTGGCTGCGAAGAAAGCGAGAGAGCTGACTCGTAGAAAAAGTGCACTAGAGGTTTCAAGTCTGCCAGGAAAACTAGCAGATTGCTCTTCAAAGGATCCGTCTATTAGTGAACTGTATATCGTTGAGGGTGACTCAGCGGGGGGTTCTGCTAAACAAGGCCGTGACCGTCATTTCCAAGCGATCCTGCCATTAAGAGGTAAAATTCTAAATGTGGAAAAAGCGAGATTGGATAGAATCCTTTCAAATAACGAAGTAAGAGCAATGATTACTGCTTGTGGAACTGGTATTGGTGAAGAATTTGACATTTCGAAGGCTCGTTATCATAAAATTGTCATTATGACAGATGCCGATGTTGATGGGGCACATATTCGAACATTATTGTTAACATTCTTCTATCGCTATATGAGGAAAATTATCGAAGCTGGTTTTATTTATATTGCCCAACCGCCTTTATATAAAGTCCAGCAAGGTAAAAGAGTTGAATATGCCTATAATGAGAAGGAGCTTGAGCGGATTTTCGCAGAACTTCCAAGTCAGCCAAAGCCAAATATCCAGCGATATAAAGGTCTTGGAGAAATGAATCCTGAACAATTATGGGAAACAACCATGAATCCAGAGACAAGAACCATGCTCCAGGTAAGCTTAGAAGATGCTATTGAAGCGGATGAAACCTTTGAAATTCTGATGGGTGATAAGGTAGAACCTCGCCGTCATTTCATAGAAGAAAATGCTCAATACGTTAAGAATTTAGATATATAAAGCATTATGCGTTACAGCCTTGTCGGAGCTATAGAACTAGCTTTGCCTGTACAAGCGGCTACTGAATTAAATGTTTTATTTTAATTACAAGGATAGCAGGTACAGCCTCTATCCTTGTTTATGGTATAGATACAATACATTAAGTAATGATTATGCCCCTAAGAATATAAGTCTTTCCTAAAAAGGAGGTTTCAAAAATGTCTGAAACACCTAGTTCTCAAATAAAAGAAATTAATATAAGTCAGGAAATGCGGACATCTTTCTTAGACTATGCGATGAGTGTTATTGTTTCACGGGCCCTTCCGGATGTGCGTGATGGTTTGAAGCCGGTTCACCGTCGTATTTTATATGCTATGCACGATCTTGGTATTCATGCGGACAAGCCGTATAAAAAGTCTGCTCGTATTGTTGGTGACGTTATTGGTAAGTATCACCCGCACGGCGACTCTGCTGTTTATGAAACAATGGTGCGGATGGCCCAGGATTTTAACTATCGTTATATGCTTGTTGACGGTCATGGTAACTTTGGATCAGTCGATGGTGATTCAGCTGCAGCGATGCGTTACACTGAATCGCGCATGTCAAAGATATCAATGGAATTATTAAGAGATCTTAACAAAGATACAATTGATTATCAAGATAACTACGATGGTGAAGAAAGAGAACCAGTTGTTCTCCCTGCACGTTTTCCAAATCTATTAGTAAATGGAACTAGTGGTATAGCGGTAGGGATGGCAACGAATATCCCTCCTCACCAGCTGGGTGAAGTAATTGATGGTGTGTTGGCTATCAGTCATGACCCTGATATCACTACTCAAGAACTAATGGAAATTATTCCAGGCCCCGACTTTCCAACTGCAGGATTAATTCTCGGCAGAAGCGGAATTCGGAAGGCTTATGAAACTGGTAAAGGTTCTATTACGCTGAGAGCTAAAGTTGAAATTGAACAAAAAGCCAGTGGGAAAGAAGTTATCATCGTTAGGGAAATTCCTTATCAAGTAAATAAAGCAAGATTAATTGAAAAAATAGCTGAACTGGCCCGCGATAAAAAAATCGATGGCATTACCGATCTTCGTGATGAATCAGACCGAAAAGGAATGAGAATTGTTATTGAAGTACGTAAGGATGCAAATGCAAATGTACTTCTAAACAATCTTTACAAACATACGGCACTGCAAACTAGTTTCGGAATCAATATGTTAGCATTAGTAGATGGCCAGCCTAAAGTATTATCCTTGAAGCAATGTC
This sequence comes from Robertmurraya dakarensis, assembly GCF_900156875.1. GTDB lineage: Bacteria > Bacillota > Bacilli > Bacillales > Cytobacillaceae > Robertmurraya > Robertmurraya dakarensis. Next base: position 3,603,191 of record NZ_LT707409.1, read on the forward strand.
TGCAGCACTACTTAGCGCACCAACAAGTAGTTATCCGCCGCAGAACAGAGTTTGAACTTCGTAAAGCTGAGGCAAGGGCACATATTTTAGAAGGACTGCGTATTGCATTAGATCGTATTGATGAAATCATTAGTTTAATCCGCAGCTCGCAAACTACAGATATTGCACGAACAGGCTTAATGGAGCAATTTGGTTTATCTGAAAAGCAGGCGCAAGCGATCTTAGATATGCGTCTACAAAGGTTAACAGGCTTAGAACGTGAAAAAATTGAAGAAGAATATCAAAATTTAGTTGCACTTATTGCTGAGCTAAAAGCAATTCTTGCAGATGAAGAGAGAATTCTAGAAGTAATCCGTGAGGAACTAACAGAAATAAAGGAACGCTTCAATGACGAACGCCGTACAGAAATCGTAACAGGCGGTATTGAAAATATTGAAGATGAGGACTTAATTCCTCGTGAAAATATTGTCGTAACCATTACTCATAATGGTTATGTTAAGCGTCTGCCTGTTTCGACTTATCGTGCCCAAAAGCGCGGTGGCCGAGGCGTTCAAGGGATGGGAACAAATGAGGATGACTTTGTAGAACATCTTATTACTACTTCAACCCATGACACCCTTTTATTCTTTACAAATAAAGGGAAGGTTTATCGAGCAAAGGGTTATGAAATTCCTGAGTTTTCAAGAACAGCAAAAGGAATTCCAATTATTAATCTTTTAGAGGTTGATAAAGGCGAATGGGTAAACGCTATTATTCCTGTTTCTGAATTCGCCGATGATTGGTTCTTGTTCTTTACAACAAAAGAAGGAATTTCGAAAAGATCACCTTTAAGCTCTTTTGCACATATTCGAAACAATGGATTAATAGCGTTAAACTTGCGGGAAGGCGACGAATTAATCTCCGTTCGTTTAACGGACGGCAGCAAGGAAATTATCATCGGGACCAAAAATGGAATGCTGATTCGTTTCCCTGAAACAGACGTTCGTTCTATGGGCAGAACTGCTACTGGTGTGAAGGGTATTAGTATTGATGACTCGGATGAGGTAGTTGGGATGGAAGTTCTCGAGGACAACACTGATATCTTAATAGTTACGAAAAAAGGGTACGGAAAAAGAACCAATGCTGAAGAATATCGTATCCAAGGCCGTGGCGGTAAAGGGATTAAAACATGTAATGTAACAGATAAAAATGGAGATCTTGTTGCCATGAAGGCTGTTACAGGTGAAGAGGACATTATGATTATCACTACAGGTGGTGTCCTTATAAGGATGGCTGTAAGTGATATTTCCACAATGGGACGTAATACTCAAGGTGTCATCCTTATCCGTCCTACTGAAAATGAACATGTATCGACTGTAGCGGTGGTTGAAAAAGAAGATGAGGAAGCGCTGCTTGAGTCAAATGACAATGCAGATTCCAATGATAATACTGAATTGGAAGCAAGTGGCGAAGAATCATCACAAGAAGTTGAATCAGAAAATGATATAACTCCAGATGAAGGCAATGAACCTGCTGACGAATAATTAATATATATATAAGCTGCAGAATCAAAATTGATTCTGCGGCTTTTTTATTTTCGGAAAATAAAGTAGAATAAAAATAATAGATATTAAGACCTATACTGCTTTTGAGGTGGCTTATATGCGTGTACATGTGAAGGAATTACAGGAGGGTTGTATTTTAACTGAAGATGTATTTAGTTTAACAAACCGGCCTATAGTACCTAAGAATACAATTCTTACATATGAATTAATTCAGTTCTTACAAGCTTTCTTGGTAAAGGATGTTAAAGTTAGCAAAACTCTGGTCAGCGGCCAGCTCTTTATACCAGAAAATTTTGTTGAAGAGGAAGAAGAAAAGACAGAACAAAAACAGGAGGATGCTGAATTAACATTTTCAGATTTATTTTTACAGGCAGCCAATCTGTATAGAAAGGAATTCCAATCCTGGCAGGCTGGGATGACCGTTGATGTAGCAAAGGTAAGAGCCATTATTGTTCCTTTATTGCATGAGTTAGAGAAAGCACCTTTAGAAATTTTAACGCTTCACCATCTTTCAACAGAGAAGGAATACTTATATCAACACAGCATTGCTGTTGGTTTAATTAGCTGGTTTATTGGGAAAAAACTTAACTATAAAAAAGGTGATCTTATTCAGTTAGCGTTGGCGGGATGTCTTTCAGATTGCGGAATGGCAAAAGTACCTGAAAGTGTCTTGAATAAAAAGGGTACGCTGACAAGTAATGAGTATAATGAAATTAAGAACCATCCTACACATAGCTATAATCTTATTAAAAACAGCACGCTAATACGTGATGTTGGCAAAGTAGCGGTGTTCCAGCATCATGAGCGGCTTGATGGTACTGGTTATCCTATTGGCGACAAAGTACATAAAATACATCCATTTGCTTTAATTATTGCAGTAGCAGATACCTTTCATGCTATGACTTCTGCCCGCCTTTATCGAAAGAAGCAGTCTCCATTTAAGGTTATGGAAATGATTCTTCAAGATAACTTCGGAAAGTTCGATATTTCGGTTATAAAAGCACTTCAATCAGGAATAATTAATTTTTCAATTGGAACGAAAGTAAAGCTTTCAAATGGAACGATTGCTGAAATCTTATTCTTTGAAGAAAAGTCACCAACAAGACCATTAATTAAACTACTTGAAACAGAGGAAATCATAAGTTTGGAGAAAAATAGGGAAATATTTATCGAAGAAGTGCTTTAACAAACAGATTCTAAAGGTTATAAAAGCGGCCATGGAAAAAAAATCATAAAAACCCAAGAAAAAGTTGACAAGGAAATTGCATAATGATATATTATAAAAGCCGCTTCAAGCGACATATAAAATAGTTCTTTGAAAACTAAACAAAGCAGAAACGTCAACAATAGATAGTGGAGGCGACTGTTCAACTCTGAGAGGCGTTGGAGAGACGGGTCTCAAATCCTGTTTTTGGATTTGAATGGACGGATCGAAACGACCGAAGAGTTAGGAGCCGAAACTGGACTAGTTTTATTTTAGATTTGTTTAAGAGCTAATCTTACTCTTTTTTGGAGAGTTTGATCCTGGCTCAGGACGAACGCTGGCGGCGTGCCTAATACATGCAAGTCGAGCGGACTTTTAAAAGCTTGCTTTTGAAAGTTAGCGGCGGACGGGTGAGTAACACGTGGGCAACCTGCCTGTAAGACTGGGATAACTTCGGGAAACCGGAGCTAATACCGGATAATGTTTCTCCTCTCATGAGGAGAAACTGAAAGATGGTTTACGCTATCACTTACAGATGGGCCCGCGGCGCATTAGCTAGTTGGTGAGGTAACGGCTCACCAAGGCGACGATGCGTAGCCGACCTGAGAGGGTGATCGGCCACACTGGGACTGAGACACGGCCCAGACTCCTACGGGAGGCAGCAGTAGGGAATCTTCCGCAATGGACGAAAGTCTGACGGAGCAACGCCGCGTGAGTGATGAAGGTTTTCGGATCGTAAAACTCTGTTGTTAGGGAAGAACAAGTATCGGAGTAACTGCCGGTACCTTGACGGTACCTAACCAGAAAGCCACGGCTAACTACGTGCCAGCAGCCGCGGTAATACGTAGGTGGCAAGCGTTGTCCGGAATTATTGGGCGTAAAGCGCGCGCAGGCGGTCTCTTAAGTCTGATGTGAAAGCCCCCGGCTCAACCGGGGAGGGTCATTGGAAACTGGGAGACTTGAGTGCAGAAGAGAAGAGTGGAATTCCACGTGTAGCGGTGAAATGCGTAGAGATGTGGAGGAACACCAGTGGCGAAGGCGACTCTTTGGTCTGTAACTGACGCTGAGGCGCGAAAGCGTGGGGAGCAAACAGGATTAGATACCCTGGTAGTCCACGCCGTAAACGATGAGTGCTAAGTGTTAGAGGGTTTCCGCCCTTTAGTGCTGCAGCAAACGCATTAAGCACTCCGCCTGGGGAGTACGGCCGCAAGGCTGAAACTCAAAGGAATTGACGGGGGCCCGCACAAGCGGTGGAGCATGTGGTTTAATTCGAAGCAACGCGAAGAACCTTACCAGGTCTTGACATCCTCTGACACTCCTAGAGATAGGACGTTCCCCTTCGGGGGACAGAGTGACAGGTGGTGCATGGTTGTCGTCAGCTCGTGTCGTGAGATGTTGGGTTAAGTCCCGCAACGAGCGCAACCCTTGATCTTAGTTGCCAGCATTCAGTTGGGCACTCTAAGGTGACTGCCGGTGACAAACCGGAGGAAGGTGGGGATGACGTCAAATCATCATGCCCCTTATGACCTGGGCTACACACGTGCTACAATGGATGGTACAAAGGGCTGCGAGACCGCGAGGTTTAGCCAATCCCATAAAACCATTCTCAGTTCGGATTGCAGGCTGCAACTCGCCTGCATGAAGCCGGAATCGCTAGTAATCGCGGATCAGCATGCCGCGGTGAATACGTTCCCGGGCCTTGTACACACCGCCCGTCACACCACGAGAGTTTGTAACACCCGAAGTCGGTGGGGTAACCTTTTGGAGCCAGCCGCCTAAGGTGGGACAGATGATTGGGGTGAAGTCGTAACAAGGTAGCCGTATCGGAAGGTGCGGCTGGATCACCTCCTTTCTAAGGATGAAAAGAAGTACTTGATACTTCAATAAAAAGACGTTTTCTGACTTTGTTTAGTTTTGAGAGAATTATCTCTCGAAACTTTGTTCCTTGAAAACTAGATAACAAATTTGACAAGACATCATTTTTAAACAAGTAAGTTCTTTTTTAACATTAACTGATGGTTAAGTTAATAAGGGCGCACGGTGGATGCCTTGGCACTAGGAGCCGATGAAGGACGGGACTAACTCCGATATGCTTTGGGGAGCTGTAAGTAAGCTTTGATCCAGAGATTTCCGAATGGGGAAACCCTCCATCTTTAATCGGATGGAATCTTTACCTGAATACATAGGGTAATGAAGGCAGACCCGGGGAACTGAAACATCTAAGTACCCGGAGGAAGAGAAAGCAAACGCGATTCCCTGAGTAGCGGCGAGCGAAACGGGATTAGCCCAAACCAAGAGGCTTGCCTCTTGGGGTTGTAGGACACTCTATACGGAGTTACAAAAGAATGAGGTAAACGAACAAGCCTGGAAAGGCTGGTCAGAGAAGGTAAAAACCCTGTAGTTGAAACTTCATTCTCTCTTGAGTGGATCCTGAGTACGGCGGGACACGAGAAATCCCNTGCACGCAGGAGGTCAGCGGTTCGATCCCGCTAGGCTCCATTTTCTATGCCATTATGGCGGTGTAGCTCAGCTGGCTAGAGCGTACGGTTCATACCCGTAAGGTCGGGGGTTCGATCCCCTCCGCCGCTATAAAATTAATGGACCCTTAGCTCAGCTGGTTAGAGCAGACGGCTCATAACCGTCCGGTCGTAGGTTCGAGTCCTACAGGGTCCATTTATATATATGGAGGAATACCCAAGTCTGGCTGAAGGGATCGGTCTTGAAAACCGACAGGCGGGTTAAACCGCGCGGGGGTTCGAATCCCTCTTCCTCCGCCATAAAACCTTAATAAAATTATCGCGGGGTGGAGCAGTCTGGTAGCTCGTCGGGCTCATAACCCGAAGGTCGCAGGTTCAAATCCTGTCCCCGCAATTTGGTCCGGTAGTTCAGTTGGTTAGAATGCCTGCCTGTCACGCAGGAGGTCGCGGGTTCGAGTCCCGTCCGGACCGCCATCTTATTCCAGTAGGTATCTACTGTTAATATAGATTTTTTCTTTTCGTGTGGCTCAGTAGCTCAGTCGGTAGAGCAAAGGACTGAAAATCCTTGTGTCGGCGGTTCGATTCCGTCCTGAGCCACCTTTTTGGAGGGGTAGCGAAGTGGCTAAACGCGGCGGACTGTAAATCCGCTCCTTAGGGTTCGGCGGTTCGAATCCGTCCCCCTCCACCATTACGCTATATAGGGATATAGTTTAAAGGTAGAACAGAGGTCTCCAAAACCTCCAGTGTGGGTTCAATTCCTACTATCCCTGCCAATAAATATGGCGGTTGTGGCGAAGTGGTTAACGCATCGGATTGTGGCTCCGACACTCGTGGGTTCGATTCCCATCAATCGCCCCATTTATATTATTTTGGGCTATAGCCAAGTGGTAAGGCAACGGACTTTGACTCCGTCATTCGTAGGTTCGAATCCTGCTAGCCCAGCCAATTTTAATGGCAGCATAGCCAAGTGGTAAGGCAGAGGTCTGCAAAACCTTTATCACCGGTTCAAATCCGGTTGCTGCCTCCATTAATTTAGAACTGCCGGTGTGGCGGAATTGGCAGACGCGCACGACTCAAAATCGTGTTCCTTCTGGAGTGTCGGTTCGACCCCGACCACCGGTATTGTCGACTCCTATTTGCGGGTGTAGTTTAATGGTAAAACCACAGCCTTCCAAGCTGTTGTCGTGGGTTCGATTCCCATCACCCGCTCCAAATATAATGGGCCTATAGCTCAGCTGGTTAGAGCGCACGCCTGATAAGCGTGAGGTCGATGGTTCGAGTCCATTTAGGCCCACCATACGTAAAATAGTATTACTCCGCAGTAGCTCAGTGGTAGAGCATTCGGCTGTTAACCGAACGGTCGTAGGTTCGAATCCTACCTGCGGAGCCATTTTTTTATATGGGGAAGTACTCAAGTGGCTGAAGAGGCGCCCCTGCTAAGGGTGTAGGTCGGGCAACCGGCGCGAGGGTTCAAATCCCTCCTTCTCCGCCAGTAGAAAAAAGCGCCTTTAGCTCAGCTGGATAGAGCAACGGCCTTCTAAGCCGTGTGTCAGAGGTTCGAATCCTCTAAGGCGCGTTAGAGCACTTATTTAACTCATAGATTAAACATTGTGTTCGTGCTTGACGAAAACCAACGTTGTTTTCTTCTTTTTTTTCTTCTTTATTATTTTAGTAACTATATAAAGGCTTCTACCCCATTAGTGATTTATGATCAAAAGTTTTGATGCTCTTTTTAACTTGATCTACAAGGTGTTGATTTGAGTTATCAATACTGTACAGTTATGACACTGAAGTTTTTTTAAAAAAAGAAGTTGACTTCTACGAAACAAAATGTTATATTAATTCTTGTCGCTAAAAAGCGAGCTACAATCTTTTTTATCTTAAATAAAAAAAGATTTTAAAAAAAGAAGTTGACTTCTACGAAGTTAGATGTTACAATTAATTTTGTCGTCGCTTCGGCGGAGATCGAAAAAATAGTTCTTTGAAAACTAAACAAAGCAGAAACGTCAACGTTTTAATTTTAGATTTATTTAAGAGCTAATCTTACTCTTTTTTGGAGAGTTTGATCCTGGCTCAGGACGAACGCTGGCGGCGTGCCTAATACATGCAAGTCGAGCGGACTTTTAAAAGCTTGCTTTTAAAAGTTAGCGGCGGACGGGTGAGTAACACGTGGGCAACCTGCCTGTAAGACTGGGATAACTTCGGGAAACCGGAGCTAATACCGGATAATGTTTCTCCTCTCATGAGGAGAAACTGAAAGATGGTTTACGCTATCACTTACAGATGGGCCCGCGGCGCATTAGCTAGTTGGTGAGGTAACGGCTCACCAAGGCGACGATGCGTAGCCGACCTGAGAGGGTGATCGGCCACACTGGGACTGAGACACGGCCCAGACTCCTACGGGAGGCAGCAGTAGGGAATCTTCCGCAATGGACGAAAGTCTGACGGAGCAACGCCGCGTGAGTGATGAAGGTTTTCGGATCGTAAAACTCTGTTGTTAGGGAAGAACAAGTATCGGAGTAACTGCCGGTACCTTGACGGTACCTAACCAGAAAGCCACGGCTAACTACGTGCCAGCAGCCGCGGTAATACGTAGGTGGCAAGCGTTGTCCGGAATTATTGGGCGTAAAGCGCGCGCAGGCGGTCTCTTAAGTCTGATGTGAAAGCCCCCGGCTCAACCGGGGAGGGTCATTGGAAACTGGGAGACTTGAGTGCAGAAGAGAAGAGTGGAATTCCACGTGTAGCGGTGAAATGCGTAGAGATGTGGAGGAACACCAGTGGCGAAGGCGACTCTTTGGTCTGTAACTGACGCTGAGGCGCGAAAGCGTGGGGAGCAAACAGGATTAGATACCCTGGTAGTCCACGCCGTAAACGATGAGTGCTAAGTGTTAGAGGGTTTCCGCCCTTTAGTGCTGCAGCAAACGCATTAAGCACTCCGCCTGGGGAGTACGGCCGCAAGGCTGAAACTCAAAGGAATTGACGGGGGCCCGCACAAGCGGTGGAGCATGTGGTTTAATTCGAAGCAACGCGAAGAACCTTACCAGGTCTTGACATCCTCTGACACTCCTAGAGATAGGACGTTCCCCTTCGGGGGACAGAGTGACAGGTGGTGCATGGTTGTCGTCAGCTCGTGTCGTGAGATGTTGGGTTAAGTCCCGCAACGAGCGCAACCCTTGATCTTAGTTGCCAGCATTCAGTTGGGCACTCTAAGGTGACTGCCGGTGACAAACCGGAGGAAGGTGGGGATGACGTCAAATCATCATGCCCCTTATGACCTGGGCTACACACGTGCTACAATGGATGGTACAAAGGGCTGCGAGACCGCGAGGTTTAGCCAATCCCATAAAACCATTCTCAGTTCGGATTGCAGGCTGCAACTCGCCTGCATGAAGCCGGAATCGCTAGTAATCGCGGATCAGCATGCCGCGGTGAATACGTTCCCGGGCCTTGTACACACCGCCCGTCACACCACGAGAGTTTGTAACACCCGAAGTCGGTGGGGTAACCTTTTGGAGCCAGCCGCCTAAGGTGGGACAGATGATTGGGGTGAAGTCGTAACAAGGTAGCCGTATCGGAAGGTGCGGCTGGATCACCTCCTTTCTAAGGATGAAAAGAAAAGCGGAGGCGACTGTCCAGCTTTGAGAGACGTTGGAGAGCCGGTCATGCAAATCCCGGTTTTGGATTTGTGTGGACGGATTGAAACGGCCGAAAAGCTAGGAGCCGAAGCTAGACACAAAACCAATTACGTAGACGTTTTCTGACTTTGTTTAGTTTTGAGAGAATTATCTCTCGAGTTTTATCATGCATATTCAAACGTTGAAGGGCTTTCTTTTAAGACTTTCTTTGTTTTGAATTTCTTTGCTCCTGCGCCGCAGTGACTCGAGGAAGTAATCCTCAGCTCGTCGCAAGGCTGCATGAAGAATAGTCAGGAAGTCAATCATGATGTGATTGATATTCGTGGCCTTGTTCCTTGAAAACTAGATAACAAATTTGACAAGACATCATTTTTAAACAAGTAAGTTCTTTTTTAACATTAACTGATGGTTAAGTTAATAAGGGCGCACGGTGGATGCCTTGGCACTAGGAGCCGATGAAGGACGGGACTAACTCCGATATGCTTTGGGGAGCTGTAAGTAAGCTTTGATCCAGAGATTTCCGAATGGGGAAACCCTCCATCTTTAATCGGATGGAATCTTTACCTGAATACATAGGGTAATGAAGGCAGACCCGGGGAACTGAAACATCTAAGTACCCGGAGGAAGAGAAAGCAAACGCGATTCCCTGAGTAGCGGCGAGCGAAACGGGATTAGCCCAAACCAAGAGGCTTGCCTCTTGGGGTTGTAGGACACTCTATACGGAGTTACAAAAGAATGAGGTAAACGAACAAGCCTGGAAAGGCTGGTCAGAGAAGGTAAAAACCCTGTAGTTGAAACTTCATTCTCTCTTGAGTGGATCCTGAGTACGGCGGGACACGAGAAATCCCGTCGGAAGCTGGGAGGACCATCTCCCAAGGCTAAATACTCCCTAGTGACCGATAGTGAACCAGTACCGTGAGGGAAAGGTGAAAAGCACCCCGGAAGGGGAGTGAAAGAGAACCTGAAACCGTGTGCCTACAAGTAGTCAAAGCCCTTTTATGGGTGATGGCGTGCCTTTTGTAGAATGAACCGGCGAGTTACGATTACATGCGAGGTTAAGTTGAATAGACGGAGCCGCAGCGAAAGCGAGTCTGAATAGGGCGAATGAGTATGTGGTCGTAGACCCGAAACCAGGTGATCTACCCATGTCCAGGGTGAAGTCCAGGTAACACTGGATGGAGGCCCGAACCCACGCACGTTGAAAAGTGCGGGGATGAGGTGTGGGTAGCGGAGAAATTCCAATCGAACTTGGAGATAGCTGGTTCTCTCCGAAATAGCTTTAGGGCTAGCCTCACGATCAAGAGTCTTGGAGGTAGAGCACTGTTTGGACTAGGGGCCCTCATCGGGTTACCGAATTCAGACAAACTCCGAATGCCAAGTACTTATGCGTGGGAGTCAGACTGCGAGTGATAAGATCCGTAGTCAAAAGGGAAACAGCCCAGACCACCAGCTAAGGTCCCAAAGTATACGTTAAGTGGAAAAGGATGTGGAGTTGCTTAGACAACCAGGATGTTGGCTTAGAAGCAGCCACCATTTAAAGAGTGCGTAATAGCTCACTGGTCGAGTGACTCCGCGCCGAAAATGTACCGGGGCTAAACGTATCACCGAAGCTGTGGGTGGACACTTACGTGTCCGCGGTAGGAGAGCGTTCTAAGGGCGTTGAAGCTAGACCGTAAGGACTGGTGGAGCGCTTAGAAGTGAGAATGCCGGTATGAGTAGCGAAAGATGGGTGAGAATCCCATCCACCGAATGCCTAAGGTTTCCTGAGGAAGGCTCGTCCTCTCAGGGTTAGTCGGGACCTAAGCCGAGGCCGAAAGGCGTAGGCGATGGACAACAGGTTGATATTCCTGTACCACCTCATTACCGTTTGAGCGATGGAGGGACGCAGGAGGATAGGGTAAGCGCGCTGTTGGATATGCGCGTCCAAGCAGTTAGGCAGAGAAATTGGCAAATCCGTTTCTCGTGTAAGCTGAGCTGTGATGGCGAGGGAAATATAGTACCGAAGTTCCTGATTCCACACTGCCAAGAAAAGCTTCTAGCGAGGTAGTAGGTGCCCGTACCGCAAACCGACACAGGTAGGCGAGGAGAGAATCCTAAGGTGAGCGAGAGAACTCTCGTTAAGGAACTCGGCAAAATGACCCCGTAACTTCGGGAGAAGGGGTGCTTTTTAGGGTGCATAGCCCTGAAGAGCCGCAGTGAATAGGCCCAGGCGACTGTTTAGCAAAAACACAGGTCTCTGCGAAGCCGCAAGGCGAAGTATAGGGGCTGACGCCTGCCCGGTGCTGGAAGGTTAAGAGGAGAGGTTAGCGCAAGCGAAGCTTTGAATTGAAGCCCCAGTAAACGGCGGCCGTAACTATAACGGTCCTAAGGTAGCGAAATTCCTTGTCGGGTAAGTTCCGACCCGCACGAAAGGCGTAACGATCTGGGCACTGTCTCAACGAGAGACTCGGTGAAATTATAGTACCTGTGAAGATGCAGGTTACCCGCGACAGGACGGAAAGACCCCGTGGAGCTTTACTGTAGCCTGATATTGAATTTTGGTACAGCTTGTACAGGATAGGTAGGAGCCGTGGAAACCGGAGCGCTAGCTTCGGTGGAGGCGTCGGTGGGATACTACTCTGGCTGTATTGAAATTCTAACCCGCACCCCTGATCGGGGTGGGAGACAGTGTCAGGTGGGCAGTTTGACTGGGGCGGTCGCCTCCTAAAGAGTAACGGAGGCGCCCAAAGGTTCCCTCAGAATGGTTGGAAATCATTCGTAGAGTGTAAAGGCACAAGGGAGCTTGACTGCGAGACCTACAAGTCGAGCAGGGACGAAAGTCGGGCTTAGTGATCCGGTGGTTCCGCATGGAAGGGCCATCGCTCAACGGATAAAAGCTACCCCGGGGATAACAGGCTTATCTCCCCCAAGAGTCCACATCGACGGGGAGGTTTGGCACCTCGATGTCGGCTCATCGCATCCTGGGGCTGTAGTCGGTCCCAAGGGTTGGGCTGTTCGCCCATTAAAGCGGTACGCGAGCTGGGTTCAGAACGTCGTGAGACAGTTCGGTCCCTATCCGTCGTGGGCGTAGGAAATTTGAGAGGAGCTGTCCTTAGTACGAGAGGACCGGGATGGACGCACCGCTGGTGTACCAGTTGTTCTGCCAAGAGCATCGCTGGGTAGCTATGTGCGGAAGGGATAAGTGCTGAAAGCATCTAAGCATGAAGCCCCCCTCAAGATGAGATTTCCCATAGCGCAAGCTAGTAAGATCCCTGAAAGATGATCAGGTTGATAGGTCAGAGGTGGAAGCGTGGTGACATGTGGAGCTGACTGATACTAATCGATCGAGGACTTAACCAATTTAAAAGATGCTTGTCAAGTTATCTAGTTTTGAGGGAACAAACCTCAAACCAAATAGTCTGGTGACGATGGCGAGAAGGTCACACCCGTTCCCATACCGAACACGGAAGTTAAGCTTCTCAGCGCCGATGGTAGTTAGGGGCTGTCCCCTTGTGAGAGTAGGACGTCGCCAGGCA
>NZ_LT707409.1:3619265-3636411 GCF_900156875.1 Robertmurraya dakarensis
CTTTGTTCCTTGAAAACTAGATAACAAATTTGACAAGACATCATTTTTAAACAAGTAAGTTCTTTTTTAACATTAACTGATGGTTAAGTTAATAAGGGCGCACGGTGGATGCCTTGGCACTAGGAGCCGATGAAGGACGGGACTAACTCCGATATGCTTTGGGGAGCTGTAAGTAAGCTTTGATCCAGAGATTTCCGAATGGGGAAACCCTCCATCTTTAATCGGATGGAATCTTTACCTGAATACATAGGGTAATGAAGGCAGACCCGGGGAACTGAAACATCTAAGTACCCGGAGGAAGAGAAAGCAAACGCGATTCCCTGAGTAGCGGCGAGCGAAACGGGATTAGCCCAAACCAAGAGGCTTGCCTCTTGGGGTTGTAGGACACTCTATACGGAGTTACAAAAGAATGAGGTAAACGAACAAGCCTGGAAAGGCTGGTCAGAGAAGGTAAAAACCCTGTAGTTGAAACTTCATTCTCTCTTGAGTGGATCCTGAGTACGGCGGGACACGAGAAATCCCGTCGGAAGCTGGGAGGACCATCTCCCAAGGCTAAATACTCCCTAGTGACCGATAGTGAACCAGTACCGTGAGGGAAAGGTGAAAAGCACCCCGGAAGGGGAGTGAAAGAGAACCTGAAACCGTGTGCCTACAAGTAGTCAAAGCCCTTTTATGGGTGATGGCGTGCCTTTTGTAGAATGAACCGGCGAGTTACGATTACATGCGAGGTTAAGTTGAATAGACGGAGCCGCAGCGAAAGCGAGTCTGAATAGGGCGAATGAGTATGTGGTCGTAGACCCGAAACCAGGTGATCTACCCATGTCCAGGGTGAAGTCCAGGTAACACTGGATGGAGGCCCGAACCCACGCACGTTGAAAAGTGCGGGGATGAGGTGTGGGTAGCGGAGAAATTCCAATCGAACTTGGAGATAGCTGGTTCTCTCCGAAATAGCTTTAGGGCTAGCCTCACGATCAAGAGTCTTGGAGGTAGAGCACTGTTTGGACTAGGGGCCCTCATCGGGTTACCGAATTCAGACAAACTCCGAATGCCAAGTACTTATGCGTGGGAGTCAGACTGCGAGTGATAAGATCCGTAGTCAAAAGGGAAACAGCCCAGACCACCAGCTAAGGTCCCAAAGTATACGTTAAGTGGAAAAGGATGTGGAGTTGCTTAGACAACCAGGATGTTGGCTTAGAAGCAGCCACCATTTAAAGAGTGCGTAATAGCTCACTGGTCGAGTGACTCCGCGCCGAAAATGTACCGGGGCTAAACGTATCACCGAAGCTGTGGGTGGACACTTACGTGTCCGCGGTAGGAGAGCGTTCTAAGGGCGTTGAAGCTAGACCGTAAGGACTGGTGGAGCGCTTAGAAGTGAGAATGCCGGTATGAGTAGCGAAAGATGGGTGAGAATCCCATCCACCGAATGCCTAAGGTTTCCTGAGGAAGGCTCGTCCTCTCAGGGTTAGTCGGGACCTAAGCCGAGGCCGAAAGGCGTAGGCGATGGACAACAGGTTGATATTCCTGTACCACCTCATTACCGTTTGAGCGATGGAGGGACGCAGGAGGATAGGGTAAGCGCGCTGTTGGATATGCGCGTCCAAGCAGTTAGGCAGAGAAATTGGCAAATCCGTTTCTCGTGTAAGCTGAGCTGTGATGGCGAGGGAAATATAGTACCGAAGTTCCTGATTCCACACTGCCAAGAAAAGCTTCTAGCGAGGTAGTAGGTGCCCGTACCGCAAACCGACACAGGTAGGCGAGGAGAGAATCCTAAGGTGAGCGAGAGAACTCTCGTTAAGGAACTCGGCAAAATGACCCCGTAACTTCGGGAGAAGGGGTGCTTTTTAGGGTGCATAGCCCTGAAGAGCCGCAGTGAATAGGCCCAGGCGACTGTTTAGCAAAAACACAGGTCTCTGCGAAGCCGCAAGGCGAAGTATAGGGGCTGACGCCTGCCCGGTGCTGGAAGGTTAAGAGGAGAGGTTAGCGCAAGCGAAGCTTTGAATTGAAGCCCCAGTAAACGGCGGCCGTAACTATAACGGTCCTAAGGTAGCGAAATTCCTTGTCGGGTAAGTTCCGACCCGCACGAAAGGCGTAACGATCTGGGCACTGTCTCAACGAGAGACTCGGTGAAATTATAGTACCTGTGAAGATGCAGGTTACCCGCGACAGGACGGAAAGACCCCGTGGAGCTTTACTGTAGCCTGATATTGAATTTTGGTACAGCTTGTACAGGATAGGTAGGAGCCGTGGAAACCGGAGCGCTAGCTTCGGTGGAGGCGTCGGTGGGATACTACTCTGGCTGTATTGAAATTCTAACCCGCACCCCTGATCGGGGTGGGAGACAGTGTCAGGTGGGCAGTTTGACTGGGGCGGTCGCCTCCTAAAGAGTAACGGAGGCGCCCAAAGGTTCCCTCAGAATGGTTGGAAATCATTCGTAGAGTGTAAAGGCACAAGGGAGCTTGACTGCGAGACCTACAAGTCGAGCAGGGACGAAAGTCGGGCTTAGTGATCCGGTGGTTCCGCATGGAAGGGCCATCGCTCAACGGATAAAAGCTACCCCGGGGATAACAGGCTTATCTCCCCCAAGAGTCCACATCGACGGGGAGGTTTGGCACCTCGATGTCGGCTCATCGCATCCTGGGGCTGTAGTCGGTCCCAAGGGTTGGGCTGTTCGCCCATTAAAGCGGTACGCGAGCTGGGTTCAGAACGTCGTGAGACAGTTCGGTCCCTATCCGTCGTGGGCGTAGGAAATTTGAGAGGAGCTGTCCTTAGTACGAGAGGACCGGGATGGACGCACCGCTGGTGTACCAGTTGTTCTGCCAAGAGCATCGCTGGGTAGCTATGTGCGGAAGGGATAAGTGCTGAAAGCATCTAAGCATGAAGCCCCCCTCAAGATGAGATTTCCCATAGCTTTAAGCTAGTAAGATCCCTGAAAGATGATCAGGTTGATAGGTCAGAGGTGGAAGCGTGGTGACATGTGGAGCTGACTGATACTAATCGATCGAGGACTTAACCAATAAGAAAAGCGAAGGTGACTGTTCAACTCTGAGAGGCGTTGGAAAGCCGGCCGGGCAAATCCTGCTTTTGGATTTGCATGGACGGATTGAAACGACCGAAGAGTTAGGAGCCGCAGCTGGACAATTTAAAAGATGATTGTCAAGTTATCTAGTTTTGAGGGAACAAACCTCAAACCAAATAGCCAGGTGACGATGGCGAGAAGGTCACACCCGTTCCCATACCGAACACGGAAGTTAAGCTTCTCAGCGCCGATGGTAGTTAGGGGCTGTCCCCTTGTGAGAGTAGGACGTCGCCAGGCAATAAAAAAAGCATCTATTTTGGATGCTTTTTTGTTATGTGCAGAATAACAGTTATTTTGTCAGTAACGAAGCCCAGTGAAACAAAAATTTTAACGTTGACTCATTAAAAACTGATGTATTAAAAAAGGACCTTTGGAAAGAGAAAGTTTCAGAAAGGTTTGAATGAATGGAAAGTCTTTGTTTGGCATTGTCTTCACCAGTTCACTCCACCATTCCGTTTCATAACGGGCAATCATGCTTAAATTATAAAGAAGCAAGTAGTGAATTAGCAGTTCGTGAAATTCGAATTCACTGCTCCTATTTAAAGGTAAAGAGTGTGAATTGCTTTCTAAGTTAAATCTTAATGGTGCACAATCAAACTTCTTATTATCTTCTTTTTTAAATATTATTTCACTATTATGATTTACCTTATGAAGCTCAAACACCCCTTTAGATTTTTGAAGAAAAAACTCAATAAAGCGGTTCTCTGTCATATGAAAAACGTCTAAAATAGAAGTTGGAATTTGAAATTCATCATTCGTTTGTTTTACCTCTATAAATGTTTTTTTACCTTCAAGTTGGGAAAAAAGCCCGCTTAATTCAGGGATCTGTTTAAATAAATCACTCATATTTGCCTTTTCTCCCTCAAAATGTTTCATGTGAAACATTTTTTCAGCTATGAAAGGAAACAAGCCTGTCTTCTGAAATTTAACTTCATCCTGAAAAAATAAGTACTGCTGCTTTTTTCTTTTTCTTGTAGAGACCCCATGAGCCAACACTGATGTAGTTTCAGGATAATTTGGATCGATCGTTAATATACTTGCTTTTATTAGATGAACAAATCCATAGAAAAAAAGGATAGGCTGAATAATTAATGGAGCAATTTGGGCCTGTTCATAGTATACTTTTCCATGTTCGAGATAATAAATAAATGGATAACAGTTTTCATAGCTTTTTTGTTCTGCATTTTCAATTTGCTTGTCATTGTAACACTTTTTTAAATAATTTTGTGTGGAGCTGGCAGAGAAAAATAGAGAAAATGAGGTCCAATCAAAGTAAGACAAAATTCATTCCCCTCCCTATTTAATAATTAGAATATTTTTATAAATCATTCTTATCTTGACAGTATTTTGTCCAATTGATAACCTACTAATAATATTTTCGAGTCTAGGAGGCCAAAAAATGTGGGAAAATAAATTTGCTAAAGAAGGATTAACTTTTGATGATGTGCTTTTAATACCAGCCAAATCTGAAGTTCTTCCGAAGGATGTTAGTTTGCAGGTAGAGTTGACGGATAAGATTAAGTTAAATGTTCCCATTATCAGTGCAGGTATGGATACAGTAACAGAAGCTGAAATGGCGATTGCAATGGCTCGCCAAGGTGGATTAGGAGTCATCCATAAGAATATGTCCATCGAACAGCAGGCTGATCAGGTGGATAAGGTAAAGCGATCTGAAAGTGGTGTTATTACAGACCCATTCTTTCTAACACCGGACCACCAAGTGTTTGATGCAGAACATCTAATGGGCAAGTACCGTATTTCTGGCGTTCCAATTGTAAACAACGAGAATGAACAAAAGCTTGTTGGAATTATTACAAACCGCGACCTTCGTTTTATTCAAGACTACTCGATTAAAATTGCTGACGTGATGACAAAAGAAAATCTCGTTACGGCTTCTGTTGGGACAACTCTTGAGGAAGCTGAACAAATTTTACAGAAATATAAAATTGAGAAACTTCCGCTTGTCGATGATAACGGTGTGTTAAAGGGATTAATTACTATTAAGGATATTGAAAAGGTAATTGAGTTCCCTAACTCAGCTAAAGATTCACTCGGAAGATTATTGGTTGGTGCAGCTGTAGGGGTAACCGGTGATACGATGAAACGTGTCGAGAGACTTGTTAAAGCACAAGTGGATGTCCTTGTAGTTGATACTGCACATGGCCATTCTAAAGGAGTTATTGAAACGGTTAAGCAGATTCGCGAGGCATTCCCAGAGGTGGGGATCGTCGCAGGAAACGTTGCAACTGCTGAAGCGACAAAAGCACTTTATGAAGCAGGTGCGGATATCGTAAAAGTAGGTATTGGACCAGGGTCCATTTGTACGACACGAGTTGTAGCCGGAGTTGGTGTACCGCAAATTACGGCAATTTATGATTGTGCTACAGAAGCTCGCAAACATGGCAAAGCAATTATCGCTGACGGGGGAATTAAATACTCAGGTGACATTGTTAAAGCACTAGCAGCTGGTGGTCATGCGGTTATGTTAGGAAGTCTTTTAGCAGGTGTATCTGAAAGCCCTGGTGAAACAGAAATATTCCAAGGACGTAGATTTAAAGTATATCGTGGTATGGGTTCTGTTGCGGCAATGGAAAAAGGTTCAAAAGACCGTTACTTCCAAGAAGATAACAAGAAATTCGTACCAGAGGGAATCGAAGGAAGATTGCCTTACAAAGGTCCACTTGCAGATAGCATCTATCAGTTAGTTGGCGGAATTCGTTCTGGTATGGGCTATTGTGGTACAAAAGATTTAAATGAGTTAAGAGAAAATGCTCAATTCATCAGGATGACAGGAGCTGGACTGAAGGAAAGCCATCCGCATGACGTCCAAATTACAAAGGAAGCTCCAAACTATTCGCTGTAATAAGAATTAGGACCTAAAAAAAGCATATATTTTCCCATTCAACCAATAGACAGAGGGACCATTCTCTGTCTATTTTTTTCATTTTATTTATGTTAAACTGTACAAGTGCGATTTTCTAGGCATGCTTTTGCTGTAATAAACAATAACAAGTACTTGCTGTAATCTTTTATTGATAAATTTTTTTGGAGGTATATAAAATTGAAACGTTACAAGAAAATATCGTTAGTGATGACGGTGCTTCTTCTCCTTTTTGCGGCATCGTTTTCAATTGTTCCAAAACAAGCAGAGGCTGCAACTGACCCGCTTGGAATTAATGCCGAAGCTGCTATTTTAGTAGATGCAGAGACTGGAGCAGTCCTTTATGAAAAAAATGCAGATGTAATCCTTGGTGTAGCTTCAATGGCAAAAATGATGACAGAGTATCTAGTACTTGAAGCTATTGAAAATGGGAAGATTACATGGGAACAAGAAGTACGAATTAACGAGTTTGTTCATAAACTGTCTGGTGCACCAGGATTATCTAATGTTGGATTAACACAAGGTGAAAACTATACAGTGAAAGAACTTTATGAAGCGATGGCTATTCATTCCGGAAATGCGGCATCTGTTGCGCTAGCAGAAGTGATTGCAGGCACGGAGAAAAACTTTGTTACATTGATGAATAAGAAAGCTGAAGAACTGGGATTGAAGGATTATAAATTCGTGAACTCAACAGGATTGAACAATAGCAGTCTATTAGGCAACCACCCTGCTGGTAATCCAGATGAGGAAAACATCATGTCAGCAAGAGCAACAGCTAAGCTTGCCTACCACCTTCTGAAAGATTTCCCTCATGTCTTAGATACAGCTAGTCAGCCATCATTAAAGTTCAGAGATGGAAGAGAGTATAAGAACTTTAACTGGATGCTGCCAACGCTAATCTTTGAATATAATGGAATTGATGGGTTGAAGACAGGTTCTACAGATTTTGCAGGGTATGGATTTACGGCAACGGCAGAACGAAATGGACAAAGATTTATTTCTGTTGTGATGAAGACAAGCTCACAGCAAGAACGTTTTGCAGAGACAAAGAAGATTATGGATTATGCATTTAGCAACTTTGGAAAAGAGGAAATCGTTCCAAAAGAGTTTCAAGTGAAAAAGAATGAATCACTTCCTGTTGTTAAAGGAAAAGAAGACTCTGTTGAGATATATACAAAAGATCCTATTAATATGGTGATTAAAAACGGTGATATTGAAAACTACAAAACGGTTTTAACACTTGATAAAGAGAAGCTTAATAAAAACGGTGAGCTTGTTGCTCCTATTAAAAAAGGAGATAAGGTAGGAACATTAACGGTTGTACCTAAAGAAGGGGAATCGTTAGGGTTCTTGACGGAAGAAGGACATAAAAGTATTGTTGTTGACGTCATTACAGCAGATGATGTTGAAAAAGCTAATTGGTTTGTATTGATGATGCGTGGAATTGGTGGATTCTTCGGAGATTTATGGGGAAGTGTTTCATCAACTGTTAAAGGTTGGTTTTAATCAATCGTAAATTAGGTTCTCTGTGAAAACAGGGAGCCTTTTTATATGTTAATTTACTGACAAAACAAGCAATCAATGAATAAAAGGGTTGCATTAAGTTCATAATTATAGTAAATTTAGTTACAAAATTCCCTATAATTAAAGCAATGAGAGGAAGCAGTAGCAGGTTTTTCATTCTGTAGAGAGCCGATGGCTGGTGGAAATCGGTGAGTGAGACTTGTGAATCCATCCTTGAGTGAAGTATGGAACGCCTGATACATAGATTACGTTAGTGCATCTGAATAAGTTGCGAAAAGGCTATTAAATACTTCCGGTTAGAAACCGTTATTTCTTTAAGCTGGAAAGCATGACTGTGCTTTCAACTAGGGTGGCAACGCGGGTAACTCTCGTCCCTTTTTTAAGGGATGGGAGTTTTTTGTTTGAGAAAAAATAAAAAAGGGTGAAAGAAATGTTAGATGTAAAACTTTTGCGTGCTAATTTTGAAGAGGTAAAGGCAAAACTCCAGCATCGCGGAGAAGATTTAAGTGATTTAGGAAAATTTGAGGATCTTGACCGAAAGAGAAGAGATCTTATTGTAGAAGCAGAGCAATTAAAAAGCAAGCGAAATGAGGTTTCGCAACAGGTAGCTGCTTTAAAGCGCGAGAAACAGGATGCCGACCATTTAATAACGGAAATGCGTGAGGTGGGCGACCGCATTAAGGCGTTGGATGAAGAGCTCCGCACGGTAGAAGTGACATTGGATAATATCCTTCTTAGCATTCCTAATATTCCACATGAAAGTGTTCCAGTGGGGGAAACAGAAGATGATAATATCGAAGCAAGAAAATGGGGAGAAATTCGCAACTTTGGTTTTGAACCAAAACCTCATTGGGAGGTAGCGGACAAGCTTGGCATTTTAGACTTTGAACGTGCAGGTAAAGTAACCGGAAGCCGTTTTGTATTTTATAAAGGACTCGGAGCTCGCTTGGAAAGGGCATTATTTAATTTCATGCTTGACCTTCATACAGAAGAGCATGGATACCAAGAAATTCTTCCCCCATATATGGTCAATCGAGCAAGTATGACAGGTACGGGTCAGCTTCCGAAGTTTGAAGAAGATGCCTTTTTAATTGAAAGTGAAGATTATTTCTTAATCCCAACTGCTGAAGTACCCGTTACAAATTTACACCGTGATGAAATACTCGATGGCGAATCGCTGCCAATTCAATATGCGGCCTTTAGTGCCTGCTTCCGTTCAGAAGCTGGTTCTGCGGGAAGAGATACACGCGGACTTATTCGTCAGCACCAATTTAATAAAGTGGAGCTTGTGAAGTTTGTTAAGCCGGAAGACTCATATGATGAGCTGGAAAAGCTTACAGGCAATGCTGAAAAGGTGCTTCAGTTGTTAGGACTTCCATATCGTGTCATGAGCATGTGTACAGGTGATCTTGGTTTTACAGCTGCTAAGAAATATGATATTGAAGTTTGGATACCAAGTTACGACACTTATCGTGAAATTTCATCTTGCAGTAACTTCGAAGGATTCCAGGCACGCCGGGCAAATATCCGCTTCCGCCGTGATCCGAAAGGTAAACCAGAGCATGTTCATACGTTAAATGGATCTGGACTTGCGATTGGCAGAACAGTTGCTGCTATTTTAGAAAATTATCAGCAGGAAGATGGCAGTGTCATTATTCCAGAAGTGTTGCGTCCATATATGGGGAACAGAGAAGTAATTAAATAAGAGGAACTAATGGGAGTGGAGAAATTCACTCTCATTTCTTTCTATAACTACTAGGAATAATAGAAGCTAATTGCGGAAAAAGTATTAAATAATAGCATAGAAACTTGTTCAAAAAACATTAAATATGATGGCACATCAATCATGTTGACACCTATTTTTAAAGATGCTATATTATATTTTGTTCATATGGAGGAATACCCAAGTCCGGCTGAAGGGATCGGTCTTGAAAACCGACAGGCGGGTTAAACCGCGCGGGGGTTCGAATCCCTCTTCCTCCGCCATATCAACTTATGTTTTTTTACCATACGCATAATAATTGGAGAATGGATCCACTGCAGTCAATCATTGCAGTGGATTTTTTTTATACAGAAAAGAGGTCCATATGTCATGGTCCTCTTTGTCATCACTATTTTTTTAACAACTGTGTCTGCTTTAAGAAAGATGAGATTCTTTCAATGACTGGTTCAATGGAGGATTCATTATCCAAAATGTCGTAATCATTGATATTTAAGCGGAGAACAGGACAAGCATTAAAATTATTAATCCAGTTTTCGTAGCGTCCGTGCATTTCTTCCCAATAACTTACCGGTGTTTGCTGCTCCATTGGACGTCCTCTTTCCTTAATTCGGTAGAGGATATCATCAAGAGATCCTTCCAAGTAGATTAACAAGTCAGGATGAGGAAAATAAGGAGTCATCACCATTGCTTCAAATAGACTTGTATATGTTTCATAATCCACTTTTGACATTGTTCCTTTTTCATAGTGCATTTTTGCAAAAATTCCTGTGTCTTCATAGATGGAACGATCCTGAATAAAGCCGCCGCCATATTCAAAAATTCGCTTTTGTTCTTTAAACCGTTCTGCCAGAAAGTAGATTTGCAGATGGAAACTCCAACGATCAAAGTTATCATAAAATTTATCTAAATAGGGGTTAGTATCCACTTTTTCAAAAGAGGTGCGGAAATTTAGTGCTTGAGATAAGGCATTTGTCATCGTTGATTTTCCCACGCCAACTGTACCGGCTATCGTAATGACAGAATTTCCGGGGATATCATATTTCTCTCTAAGATTCATGAGTGCAGGCTCCTTTTTTCTAATGATGTCGATAATTGTTTAATAATGTATAGTAGGTCTTCTTGACTTTTTACGAAATCAAGCTGATCACCATCAAAGCGCAGGATCGGAACCTCAGGATTTTGCTTTTCAAATTCTTTCATGGCATGTTCATAATCGATAGATAATTGCTCTAAGTAGATCGGACTGATGTTTTTTTCCACGTCTCTTCCACGGAGCTTTATTCTAGATAGAAGAGTGTCGAGCCCTGCATTTAAATAGATAACAATATTAGGTTTGGGCATATCAACCGTTAAAATATCGTAAACTTTAATGTAT
This sequence comes from Robertmurraya dakarensis, assembly GCF_900156875.1. Taxonomy (GTDB): domain Bacteria; phylum Bacillota; class Bacilli; order Bacillales; family Cytobacillaceae; genus Robertmurraya; species Robertmurraya dakarensis. The sequence continues at coordinate 3,629,848 of NZ_LT707409.1, forward strand.
TTTTCATATTCTTCTTCTTTTAGCGTTCGTCCAGCAAATATTAGGTTTTTATATATATGATAATCAGCAACAACAGGAATATCCTGACTTAAGTAACGGTCTTGGATATCACCAAGCTGTTTATATCGATTGCATAAGAAAAACATTTCTGTTTGAAAGCTCCACTCTTCAATATTGTTATAAAATTTCCCTAAAAAAGGGTTCTCATCAACAATCTCTTTTAGCAGAGCATATTGAAAATGATCTGATAAGGCTTTGGCAAGTGAGGTTTTACCAACACCAATTGGTCCTTCTACTGTAATAAATGGTATTTCCCCCATAATTGTCCTCCTTCTCCCAAATGATGCAGAAGTTAACTAGTAATTTTAAGAAAAAGCGCAAAGAATATTTTATCATAATATCATCTGTAAAAGACACCGAATTCGTAAGGATGTAATTGGAAGTATTTTATGATCGAAAATCCATAAAAAAACAGCATCCCAATAGAGATGCTGTGGTTACCTTATCTACCTTTTCACGACGTTAAAATTTTCGACAATAAGAAGCCAATTTTGCGGAAAGGATAAACCGAGCTTCCAATAACTCATGCCTCTGATTCCAAGCTCTTTCATTAAGTCAAACTTTGCTTGTATAGATCGGGCATCTTCAAACCATACTTCATGATTCTTTCCTTCATTATCAACATAAGTAAAGAATGGCGCCTGTGCCTGCACGTCATATTGTATAGGTACATTATTCTCTGCAGCTAATTGAATAGCCTGCTGGGGACTCACGGCTTTCGCGATACTCCCTTGTACGAATGGCAATGTCCAATCATAGCCATAAAGGTTTTGGCCCATCATGATTTTTGAGCCTGGCATTTCAGTTAAGGCATATTCAAGTACATCTCTAACTGGACCGATGGGCGATACAGGCTGTGCGGGCCCGCCGCTATAGCCCCATTCATAGGTCATGATAACGACAAAATCAACAATTTCCCCATGGGCACGGTAATCATGTGCTTCATACCATTCACCTTTTTGCTCTGCGCTTGTCTTCGGGGCTAGAGCTGTTGATAGGAGCCAGCCTTGTTGCTCAAAACGTGCTTTTGCTTTACGTAAGAAGGTATTATAAGCCTCACGGTCTGCAGGACGTAAAAACTCAAAATCAAAATGAATATCGCGGAATCCATATTTTTGTGCCGTTGCAACGATATTATCTAGGAAGGTATTTTGGATATTCATATCGTTTAACAAAATACGGCCAAGTTCATCACTGAAGGCGTCTTCTTCCTGATTGGTGATCACCATCATTAAAACATTATTATTGGCCTGTGCAATCGCTGGGAAATTATTAAGCAATGGTTCCTTTAAGGTACCATCTCTTAGAGCTTGGAAGCTGAAGGGAGCTAAATAAGTTAAATATGGGGCACTCTCTCTTGCAGCTTCTTCTAACTCTGGGGCAACCGTCGTGCCGCGAGGCTCAACATATGCATTAAATTCTTTTTGAATCTTAGGGGAATCAGGGATATATAGTCTTAATCCTACAGTAAGCGGCTGATTGGCAGGAATACCATTAACTTGTGCAAGCTGCTGATAGTTTATATTAAACTTAGAGCCAATGGACCACAGACTATCACCAGGCTGAACCCAATAAAAACTTCCGACAATAGGAATAACAATTGTTTGCCCGACTACTAAATTATTAGGGTTGGGAATTTCATTTGCCTCGACAATTTCGTTAACTGTAGTTCCATAGGCTTGAGCGATTCCATAAAGAGACTGATTTTGCTGAATCACATGTATTTGCATGCTCTTTCCTCCTTGAACGGATGTGCGCTACATCCATCCTATGAGTGGGAAAGATTCAATATTCCATCATAAAGGACCCTTTTATAATGGATTTATTAAAAAAAGTGTTACTGCCTTTACTTGTAGGTTAGAATAGAAAAAGAATTTGAAATAATGGAGTAAGAAAATGTACAATCAGTTGGAAATAGATGAGTTTTTTATGAAAGAGGCCATAAAAGAAGCAAAAAAAGCAGAGGATTTAGCGGAGGTACCAATTGGGGCTGTTATCGTACTAGATGGGGAAATCATAGCTAGAGCGCATAATTTGAGAGAAACGAACCAAAATGCTTTGGCTCATGCGGAACTGCTTGCGATTGACTTAGCCTGCCAAAAAGTTGGAACGTGGAGATTGGAGGAGGCTATCCTTTATGTCACGCTAGAACCATGTCCGATGTGCGCTGGTGCTATTATTATGTCCCGGGTTGCGAGAGTAGTGTATGGCGCTATTGACCCAAAAGGTGGTTGTGCCGGAACGTTCATGAACCTTTTACAGGATGAACGATTTAATCATCAAAGTGAAGTGACATCGGGCATTTTGGAAAAGGAATGCGGTATGCTTCTTACTGACTTCTTTAGAAGACTTAGAGTGAAAAAGAAAAATGAAAAAAGGCTGAAAAAACTAGCCGCAGAAGACTTACAATAATTTACATCAGTAAGTAGGTTGCTTTTTAAAATAAATATTAGTATACTTGTACTTGCGTCGGTAATGACGCAACTTAATATTTCGGTATCAATTTTGCCGTGCTAGGTGGGGAGGTAGCGGTGCCCTGTACTCGCAATCCGCTCTAGCGAGACTGAATCCCTTCCCGAGGCTGGTGTCCTGTAGGGTCTGCCTTAAGTAAGTGGTGTTGACGTCTGGGTCCTGCGCAATGGGAATCCATGAACCATGTCAGGTCCGGAAGGAAGCAGCATTAAGTGGACCATCTCATGTGCCGCAGGGTTGCCTGGGCCGAGCTAACTGCTTAAGTAACGCTTATGGGCGTCAGTCGACGGAAGGTGCACGGCAGTTATAATATGTATATCAAACTCATCCATCAGGGTGAGTTTTTTGCATTTCTAAAAGATTTTCCTTAATGTTTATCATTCATTTTGTAAAAAAGAAAATATTTACGTTATAATAGGGAAAGTGAAGTTATCGTAAGACAATGATAAAGAATAGACTATTTTAGGAGGGGGCGGAAGCGTTGAGTTATCAAGCTTTATATCGTGTTTGGCGACCTCAGGCTTTTATGGATGTTGTGGGTCAGGAACATGTCACAAAAACATTGCAAAATGCCCTGCTCCAGGAAAAAATTTCACATGCCTATTTATTTTCAGGTCCTCGCGGTACTGGAAAAACAAGTGCTGCAAAGATCCTAGCAAAGGCAGTAAACTGTGAAAAGGCTCCAGTGAAAGAACCTTGCAATGAATGTCCATCCTGTAAAGGAATCACAGACGGGTCTATCTCAGATGTGATTGAAATCGATGCTGCATCAAATAATGGTGTTGATGAAATTAGGGATATACGTGATAAAGTGAAGTATGCACCTAGTTCAGTCAAATTTAAGGTCTATATCATTGATGAAGTGCATATGTTATCCATTGGTGCATTTAACGCTCTGTTAAAAACACTTGAAGAGCCGCCAAAGCATGTCATCTTTATTCTAGCTACGACAGAACCGCATAAAATACCATTGACGATTTTATCTCGTTGTCAAAGATTTGACTTTAAGAGAATTACGGCGGGTTCGATTGTTGGCCGGATGAAGCTGATTGTGGATGAAACAGGAGTTCAGTGTGATGAGAAAGCATTACAGATTGTAGCTAGAGCTGCTGATGGCGGAATGCGTGATGCGCTAAGTTTACTAGATCAGGCTATTTCATTTAGCCAAGATATCGTCACGGTGGAAGATGCCTTAACGGTTACAGGATCTGTTTCTCAAAACTTTTTGAATAAGTTAGCTGCTGCCGTCGATGATAGAAATGTAGCAGACGGATTGGATGCTTTAGAAGAGCTTTTATTTCAAGGAAAAGATCCTTCAAGATTTATTGAAGACTTTATTTTGTTCTATCGGGATATGCTTTTATATAAAGTAGCCCCCAATTTAGAAGAATCCCTTGAAAGAGTAATGTTAGACGAAGACTTTATAACACTCTCAGAAAAAGTCCAACATGAGCAAATTTACGAAATCATTGATGTCTTAAACAAAGCTCAGCAAGAGATGCGCTGGACAAACCATCCGCGAATCTTTCTTGAAGTAGCCATCATCAAGCTTTGTCAGCTGGAAAGGGCAAATCAAACCAGTCCAGCTGAATTAGAGGGTTTGCTAAGTAAGATTTCTCGTTTGGAGGAGCAGCTTCAGGAATTAAAGCAAAATGGCGTATCTATTAATGAAGAGGCGCAGGCCGCACCACGGAAAAAAACGCAAAGAGCTTCCCGCAAAGGGTTCCAAGTCCCTACAGGAAGAATTAATGAAATCCTAAAGGAAGCGACGAAGCCGGATTTAACTGCTATAAAAAGCAGATGGGGAGAAATGCTGTCAAGACTCGTACCATCGTATGCCGCGTTGTTAAAAGAGGCAGAGCCTGTTGCGGCTTCATCAAATGCGTTCATACTAAAGTTTAACTATGAAATACATTGCCAAATGGCAATGGAAAATCAAAGTTTCTTAAATCTATTAACCAATTTACTTGAAGAACTGCTTGGGAAAAAGCTGCAAGTGGTCGGTGTACCAGAAGAGCAATGGTTGCATATAAGAGAAGAATTTCTGAAGGGCCATCGGGAGGAGAATCCAGAACAGAGCTCAGAGGATCAAGTGGAAGAAGACCCGGTCGTTACCGAAGCCCTCAAAATGTTTGGTGAAGACTTAATTGAAATAAAAGATTAATATTGGAGGAATGTTAAACATGCGTGGAATGGGAAATATGCAAAATATGATGAAGCAAATGCAAAAAATGCAAAAGAAGATGGCTCAAGCTCAAGAGGAGCTTGGAGAAAAGAGAATTGAAGGGACAGCTGGCGGCGGAATGGTCACAGTTATTATGTCAGGACATAAAGAAGTTCTAGAGGTAAATATTAAAGAAGAAGTGGTAGATCCTGAAGATATCGAAATGCTGCAAGACCTTGTTTTAGCGGCTACAAATGACGCACTTAAACAAGTTGAAGATTTAACGAATTCAACAATGGGACAATTCACTAAAGGAATGAACCTTCCATTCTAGGTAGGAGAGAATGAAACATGTATTATCCTGAACCGATATCAAAGCTGATAGACAGCTTCATGAAATTGCCAGGTATCGGCCCGAAAACGGCCGCACGTCTGGCTTTCTTTGTTTTAAGTATGAAGGAAGATACAGTCCTTGATTTTGCTAAGGCACTGGTAAATGCGAAGAGGAATTTATCTTATTGTTCTGTTTGTGGACATATTACAGACCAAGATCCCTGTTATATTTGTGAAGACCAGCATCGTGACAGAAGTGTGATTTGTGTTGTTCAAGATCCTAAAGATGTGATAGCGATGGAAAAAATGAAGGAGTTCTCTGGCCTTTATCATGTTTTACATGGCGCGATATCACCAATGGATGGTATTGGTCCTGAGGATATTAATATTCCTGACCTCTTGAAACGTTTACAGGATGAAACTGTAAAAGAAATCATCTTAGCAACAAACCCGAATATAGAAGGGGAAGCTACTGCAATGTATATTTCACGTCTTCTCAAACCGTCTGGGATTAGAATTACCCGAATTGCACATGGTCTACCAGTAGGCGGAGATTTAGAATATGCAGATGAAGTAACCTTATCAAAAGCGTTAGAGGGAAGAAGAGAAGTATAGAATAAATCGGGGGAAATAACGATGATTTTTCGACGAAAAGGGTGGCTTCGAAAAGAATTTGATGAAAAGCTTTTGTATGATCTAGAAGAAATAAGATCAAAGTGGAGTATGCAAAAGGCATTGGTTGAAAAAAGCTTTGATCCTTCCGAGGAAATTATATACGAAACGAAATTGACTGAGGCTAAATACTTCTACTTAATCAAAGAGGCAAAACATAGAAAAGTAAAGATGCAAAAATAAAAATGAAAAAGATATCCTCCTCTTCTTGGAATTTTTTATATAACTTGTACATAGTTAATACAGTATAGGTTATTAATGAAGAGGAGGTTTTTTTATTGGAACCAGTAGTGGTCGTATCGGTATTAGCTGTGTTAGTACTGTTGGTACTTGTCATCGGAACCCCAATAAAAGCACTAAAATATGTAGGACAAGGTTGTATTAAGTTATTAATCGGTGCATTATTGCTATTTTTTCTAAATACTGTAGGTACTCAATTTGGAATTCATCTTCCGATTAACTTAGCCACATCAGCTGTATCAGGATTTCTAGGGATACCTGGGGTAGCAGCATTAGTAGTAATTGATATGTGGGTTTTTTAAATATTTGAAAAACCTATTGATCAATTTACTTAGGAATGATAGAATAACAAACGTCGTCACAAAGTATTAAATGAAAAATATATTTAAAATAGTGTTGACACATAAAATCCACTATAGTATATTAATAAAGTCGCTTCGATGCGATGTTGTTCTTTGAAAACTAAACAAATCATACGTCAACGTTTTTAGAATTATATTTAAGAGCTAATCTTACTCTTTTTTGGAGAGTTTGATCCTGGCTCAGGACGAACGCTGGCGGCGTGCCTAATACATGCAAGTCGAGCGGACTTTTAAAAGCTTAGCTTTGAAGTTAGCGGCGGA